>NZ_JAUOEM010000009.1 GCF_030540875.1 Flavivirga amylovorans | reverse complement strand
GGGGATCCCCCTCTCAGGGCCCCTATCTATCGCTGTCTTGGTGTGCCGTTACCACACCAACTAACTAATAGAACGCATACTCATCTTATACCGTGACCTTTATTGCGGGCATGATGCCATGTCTGCAAACCATGGGGTATTAATCTTCATTTCTAAAGGCTATCCCCCAGTATAAGGTAGATTGTATACGCGTTACGCACCCGTGCGCCGGTCGTCATCTGGTGCAAGCACCAATGTTACCCCTCGACTTGCATGTGTTAGGCCTGCCGCTAGCGTTCATCCTGAGCCAGGATCAAACTCTTCATCGTTAATTTTTGTGTGTCCGTTATATTATAGATACAACAGACAGCTTTTAACGACCAATAGGGATTTCTAGTACTCAAAATGGTCTATTCTCTTTGTTCGATTCCAACCGTTTCCAGTTGAAATCTTACGCTGTCAATTCAATATGTTTATGAACTTTTTTTGTCTTCTCTAATCTCGTTTCCTCGTTTAGCGGGTGCAAATATAAAACCCTTTTTTTATTCTCACAATACTTTTTGATTTTTTTTTCGGAAAATATCGAACTCTTTTTTCTTCTTAAAATACCAATGGACTTATGAACTTTTTGCCTCAGGACTACTGCCCGTTTTAGCGGCTGCAAACATACAACCTTTTTTGTTCCCACAATGCCTTTTTTGATCTTTTTTTGAAAAAAAATTTTAAGCCTTTTTCCCTACTCCAAACCTCAATGTTTTTATGAACTTTTTGCCTCAGGGCCACTGCCCGTTTTAGCGGCTGCAAACATACAACCTTTTTTCTTCTCTAAAAGCCTTTTCTAAACTTTTTTTAATTTGTTTTTCTTTGCCTTTAATGAACGTCGCTTAACTCCCAATTCTTACTGTATTAGCCGCTAAGCGGGTGCAAAGATACTACTCACAATGACATATCCTAGCCTTTTTTTGATATTCTTTCTGTATTCTTTTTTATACCCTGAACTACAAGACTTTATAACCGCCTTTTTTATGCCCCTGTTTTCGTTTTTTACACATCAGATGGAACATGCTCATTCTTATAACATGTCCTTATTATTATACCTACTCTTTTTGACCCCTTATTTGACTAATACATCTCTATAATCTTATCCTTTTAATTACTCTTATTAAAATGACTACTTCCGGGAATGAAATTATACCTGTGTATTCTTAAATCGTACTAAAAATTAAGGCATTGTTAAGCCTCCTCATAAAGTGAGTAATGAAAAAGTCTCCTTACCTTAGAAAGGAAATCGTTAAAATATCTAAATTTTATAAAAAGAAATTCCAAACGACACCAAAGCGAATTGTAAAATCTCTATACGGATAGTTTGGTGCTGAATAAAAATCATAACCAGTGAAGGATGAATTAAAGTGTTCTGCTTTTAAATAGATTCTGGTTTGTCTAATTTTTGCATTTATAAAGAAATCTAAACGTGGAAACTCACCATACTCTCTTTCGGTTTGCACATAAAATTCGGCTAATAACGGATTATAAGCATTCATGTAATACTTAGTAAAATAATTAAGGGTCACTCCAGTTTGTAAGAACATGGCCTTTTTAAATAAATGACTAGAGAAGTACAGAGTACTACGCAACGTAAATTCTGGGACATTTAAGGTGCTGTCTTTATCTTTTACGTTCTGATATAATATGGTATTATTTAAGGCCAACTTACCTACTTTTATCTCCCTTTCTAATTTAACTCTTAAATAATTTATTGTATTGCTATTTTGAAATGCTTGTACCTGATTACTTGTTTCATCCTTTTTAAAATAAACGTAATCACTAATTGTAGAATAATCGGCTGAGATATTTGCTATTTTCTTAGATTTTAATTGAAATGCTAACTGTTCTGTTTCTATATTATTAAAATTGTTTCTCCAATTATAATTTATATAATCACTTTGATATAATAATGTATTATAGTTTGGTGCCTTTGAGCTATGCTGTATCGATGCTGTAGCCGATATATCATCGTTGAGTTTGAAAGTTGCTTTTCCTTTTATAAAATTACCATCGAAGTCACCAGAAATATTTATACCTAACTCGCCATCTAAATCGAAACCTTTGTATCGTTTATGATATTTCCCCCCGGCAGAATAAATATCTCCTTTTAATCTGTTGGTTATTGTGTTTCCATTTAATACCACCAGCTTATCATATCCATAATTATAATTATTGTTAGTTATATTAAATTGCAAATCACCAATAATATTATTACTATAATTTAATTGTATTTGATTATAAAAATTTTCTAAAGTTGCTCGGTCTTTAATACCTGTAGTCTTAAATGAATCCCCAAAAAAGGTATTTGAACTAGATTGATCATATTGATAGTATTTATCTTCAAACGAAATTACATGACCTATGCTTAGTTTGTTTTTAGATAATGAGTCTTTGCTTCTAATAATTTTATAATTATGCTCTAAATGAAAGCGCTTACCTCTTAATATACTTTCAGCATTTTCAAAGTTTGGTCCAAATATAGAACGGTCCAGAAATTCTTCATCTCCTTCTTCAAATTTTATAAGGTCTTCGTCTTTAAGTCCTCCATTTTCTTGGTTGAGCAAATCTTGTGTCACCATATGACCTCTAACATTATAACGATTATTTTTAGTTTTATAGTTTGCTGTAAACCTGAAATTCCCTGTACTTGTTAATATGTGTTGATATTTCCCTATAGATCGCAATCCTTTATACGCTATTGAAAAATTGAATTGTGGTGATGTATTTACTGTAAAGAATGAATCTGCTAATTGACCTTGTTCGAAAGCACTTTTATAAAATAGTTCTGTTAGCGGAGTAGGTACACGGTAATAATTAATATTTTTTATCTCCATGTAATTAAAATGCCTAGCACGTGCACCAAAACTTGGCATTGTGCTCGTATTTTGAAAATCGTGTGTTAAACTATTATATGTTTGTCCTAGATTTGAAAATGGTATTAAACCAAAATTATCCCTCCTTAAGTAATTAAACTTATATTCTTTTTGAATTGTTAAGGTCGTATCTACAAAAGTCGTATCATTTTCATGAGATATTATTAAGTAATCTTGAATTTTGGCTTTCGCTTTTTTAAAGTCTTTAGGGGCTATTTTTTTTTGACTTCCTCTAATTGAATCTAACTCTTTAGAACCTATTGCTTTTGGCGACTTTATTTTTGAATTAGGAGGAGTCACTTGAGCATCCAATTGATTAAAAAAGCAAATTAAAAAAAGGGCAAAAAATAGTTTCTTCATAATTATATATAAACGCTGCAAATGTAAATACAAAATATGATAACGTGGAAAAATGGGAAAATTATATTTTAATTTTACCATATTTTTCGAACAAAAAAACCCTACACTTACTTCTTGTAAGTGCAGGGTTTGATTATTACTAGTTATTTCTTGATACTTGTATTATCAAATAATTTTATTAAAAAAACAATCCATAAGCTCTAAGCGATTGGTTATCCAAACTAGTAAAAGCTCCTGCAGCATTAGTATAACTATTTATACTTCCTCTGAATGACCCTTCATTAGTGTAAAGTAATCCTTGAGCACCACCGAAAAAGTCTATTAAAGGTTGTACGTCTGCTTCAAAAAATGCGTCGTTAGGGCCTGCAAATGGTCCTTGATAGTCTAAAAACAATGTATTATCTTGAATATTAGCTAAATGACAATAATTTGCTCTAAAATTATTACCGCCACCATCTTGCAACCACACAGCTAAATTAGTACAGTTACCATCAAAATCTAAGAAAACTGCAAAAAAAGCAAATCTTAATGTTCCTGGACCAAATCGATTATCTAAATTAGTATTAATTTGATCTAAGACCTGTTCTTGAAAACAAGGACTTAATAATGCATTTGTTCCGTCTGCTGTATCGTAAAAATATGTTAAACCAGGTAACTCTAAAATATCTTCTCCTGTAGGAGCAGACAGCGACGTTTGAAATATTCTTGCAGTAGCGCCATTTGCAGTTGCTACATATTGAACTTCAGGTATACTGGAGTCTAAGATAAAATCTTTGAAGCTATTATCTCCAACCTCTAATGCAGGGCTAATTGATATTGCTTGCTCTCCTCCAATTAACGTAAAAGCTGCTCCAAGACTTTGCCTTGAACTAACACCATCTGCATTTGTAGTTTCTGCATCAAAGAAAATATTATTTGGATCGTAGTTCAAAATATAATTAATGGTTTCTCCTCCGCTATTTATTTCCATCACAAGGTTATCGTACACGGATGCAGTTGCACAATCAACATCTGTAAAAGCCTGTCTATTAGCATAAGTGATATCTGCACTAGCAACACTTTCTATATCAAAATTTGTAAAACCTGAAGGAGAAATGACAAAAACACCATCGCTACGTATATCTTTAAAAGTAATGACACCATTTTCCTCACCTGCATATTGAAATGAATTACTCCCAAAAAAAGTATTAAATCCTGCCGCTCCATCTTGGACTAAATCTGTTATATGTCTCGAGCCAGTTGTAAACACTAATTCTGCCGAAGTAGTTCCTGTAACAATATCGTATCTAGTGTCTGTAAGATCCGTAGTGTTTTTGAAATCTGATGTTATTTTAACTCTAAGGTTCTCAGTAAAATTCATGTGAAAGTTAATTCCTCCAACAACATCATCATTTGGAAAGTAAACACCCGAAAAACCTTGTGTTTGTGATAACAATAACGTTCTTAATTCACTTATTTCTTTTTCTATTCTCACCGTTGGTGAATCGTCAAATATTTCTTCAGTTCTATCTACTTCACAGGAGTTTAAAACTAGTGTTAGCGTTAACAAACTGAATATGTAATTAATTATTTTTTTCATTTTTATTTTTTTTAGTCTAAACTATCTAAAAGTGCTTGATACGATAATTCCTGTAATTCATAAAGGTCTATACCAAAATTCTCTTGAAAATACGCTAGCACTATTCCTAACTTTTCTCTTATAATCGCCTGTCCAGATGGGCTAGCGTTATCAATAATTGCTTCAAAATTTACTCTAGAATTTGTCAGCATAGTCGCTATAATTTCAACAAAATCTTCACCCTCTTGACTTGATGCATAAGGTGTTATAAAACCCATATCTAATGCATTTTGTGCAGACAAATTAAACCACTGAGCAGTATAATCAGCAGGTGTAATTAAACCAAAATCATCAGTAAAAGGAAATTTTTGGTTTAAAATATGTGCATATTCATGATGCAACGTTTGTAAAGGTCTTCTAATACTATTCTCATCAGAGTAATCCAAAAAGTCTAAATTAAAAAATGTAATTCTAGTCCCAGCTTCAGCAATACCTAATGTTATTGTTGGACTGTTTGGATTAAAATTAAACCCTCCTGAATATACTATTTGGCGTGGCGTAATTTTTGCTATAAAATCTTTACCCCCTAATTCGTTATAAGGGTCAATCCAAGCTCTTTTTATTGTTTCAGACCATCGTTGCACATTATCTTCTCGCACAGGATATAAAAATCTAGCAATATCCGTATTACTTGCTCCCCATAAATATGATATTTCAATATTATAAGGCGAAACAAAATTAGACCTTAACCATATATCTAAATCTGATAGAATTGGTGTACTTGCATCTATTTGGCTTTCTTGTATTCTATCAGAAGAGTCGCTACATGAACTTATTAGCAAAGCAACTAATACAAGATTTGCCCATATTATATTTTTTATGTTTTTCATTTTAATCATTTTAAAAGTTTAACAAGACTATCTTGGGTTGGGTAAAATACCTCTAGATTGAGCCTCTGTTGGGATTTGTAATGCCCTTCTATTATCACCTTTAGGCAGAGTTAATGTTTCTGTAACACTTGGTGTCACTTGTCTTTCGTGTTCAACTACTATATCGTGCCTTTTTACATCGAACCAACGTAAGCCTTCATTATAAAATACGGATCGTTTAGTTTCTAAAATGACATTTACAAAGGGTAATGCATCTGCTGGTATTTGATAAAATGGTGTGTAAAAATTTGAGTCAGCTCCAAAATTCGCTGTAATATCATCAGTAGATAATACTGCTGCACTGGTATATCCCTCAGACTTTACGGACAATAATGTATTTAAATCATCAGCTGCTAGTTGAAATTCTCCAAGCATCGCATAAGCTTCTGCCCTATTAAACAGCGTTTCATCTGTTGTTAAAATTGGCGTTTGCACAAAAGGAAGCCCTATCCCAGCTGCTTGGTTTGTTGTTCTGAAATATTCATCATATTTCGGAACGTTGAAAAACAAATCTTGACCAAACACTTGTTCTGACCATGCCAATCCAGCAGCATTACCATTGAAAAAAAGTTCTCTGGCCAGATCACCACTTAATTGAAAACGTAAAGAAAAGTGATTTCTATTATACACTGAGGAACCTACTGTAATTAAAAGATTTGCAGGTTCTATAGTTGAAGAAAATCTAAAAGCTCTTTCGCTATAACTTAAACCTGCCCCTCTGTATTCATTCGCATAGTCTCTAAGGTCATTTATACCTGATCCAGACAAAACTTTATTACTGTGATCTATTACCTTTTGCCATTCTCCAATAACTAGATAGAAGCGAGAAGCAAATGCATTAGCTGCTTTAGAAGTAAAGTGAAATTTTGCTATTCTAGCATCCTGATAATCATTATCGTTCCCAGTATACTTGAGTCCTTCTACTAAATCAGCCTCAATACTATCATAAACTTCTTGCAGGGTATTTCTTTCATATTGAGGTAGCAATGTAATTTCTGGTTCTGTTATATATGGAATTCCTAAATCTGTTGAAGCTGTTGAAGGATTGTAGGCTTTAGCAAAAATATTTACTAGCATAAAGTGTGCGTAGGCTCTAGCTATAAGTGCTTCTCCTCTTTGTACAACATCTACTTGTCCCAATTCATCTAGAGAAGCTAAAGCCTGGTTTGCTTGAGATATAGCTTCATAAGCCTCATTCCAATAAAAGGTTGGGGTGTCTTCATCATCATCAAAAAAATTGCTCCATTCATACATCAAATCATTTAAGCGGGTTTGATCAGCAGAGAAACTTTTATCATCCGCGTTGTCGGACATTGGTTCTAAAAAAGGCGTATATAAAGCTTGTGGGTAAGCATTAACTAAAAGCTCGCTTATTTTTTCTAAAGAATCTATCTCAGTTCTATTGTCTGGAGATTCGTCTAATATGTCATCACATGATACTAAAGCTAAAACTAACGTAATGACAGATATTTTTATTAAATTATATTTTTTCATAATTCTTCTTATTAAAATCCAACATTAACTGTAAACGTATATAATCTAGTAATTGGGAATGCAACACCACCAGACCTTATAAATTCTGGATCCTGTCCGGCCAATTTTTTATCAGAATAAAACAGAAATGGATTTGTAGTTTGTAAACTTAACCTTAAGCGACTCATCCCTAACTTTTGCACAACGTTATTATCCAATGAATATCCAAGGGTAATATTTTTCATTCTAATAAAATCTCCATCAGCTATACGTTCTGTAGAGTAATTGTATGCATTATATATCTGTCTAGAATCCGTTACCCCACGTCTTTGTATAAGTTGTCTTGATGGAATCGCTGGTATAGTAGTGATATTTTCATCTCCAGGGGTTAACCATCTATTGAGAAATTCAGTAGGAAAGACTGATAAATCGGAATAAGTAGATGAGTATGCTGGATCTAATCTAATTTTATTACCTGCGGAAAACGAAATAAAGAAACTAAAATCCCAATTTTTGTATTTGAAATTATTAGCAAAACCACCAGTAACACTAGGTAAGGTTGGCCCTTCATATTTAAGATAAGACAGAGGATCATCGGTTGACTGAAAATCTATACCACCATCTGGCAAAGTAAATGTAGGGTATCCATCACTGTCTAATCCTTCAAAATTATATGAAAATAATGAATTAGGAGCAAAACCTACTGCATTACCAAACTGTCCTCCTGTAATTAAATCAAATACATTGGGCTCTTGCTGTAATTCTGTGATTTCCTGATCAAGTACTGATATATTAAAACCGGAATTCCATTTAAATTCATCGTTTGATACATTTACCGTATTAAGCTGAAATTCTATCCCTTTAGTTTCTAAAGAAGAGAAATTTCCTAATTTTATGGATTCTCCACCAATTCCAGAAGTTGTTATAAAATCTATTAAATCTTTACCATCTCTCAAATAAGCATCAACATTCATAGCTATTCTGTTATTGAATAAACCAATATCTAGTCCTAAGTTATATTCTATTTGCTTTTCCCAGGTTAGTTCTGAGTTTTGTAGATCTATTATATCAATGGCATTTTCTCTATCTGATATAAGACCTCTATCGGTAACTTGATTTCTAAATATAGCTTCATTGTTAGAAGCTGTATTAGCAATTAAAGCAGATAAACCATAAGAGCCTCTTAGTACTAAATTATTAATAATGCCTGAGTTATCTATAAAATTTTCCCTATGCACGTTCCATCTTCCAGAAACGGTATATGTTGGTAACCATCTAGTACCGTCAGATTTACCAGCTCTATTAGATCCTTCATAATTCCCTGAAAGATTCAAAACATATTTCTTGTCATAATCGTAAGTTGCATTGGCAAAAAACGTAATCTCCCTGTTTCTAGTTTCTTGAAAACCAAAATAATCATCTCCTTCTAGAACTACTTTTCTTATGATATCCGGGTCTGTAAAAACGGTCCCTCCTCTTGAGAATTGGTAACCATAACCCGTATTAAATCCAGCAGATCGATCTGTATGCCTATATTCCTGACCTCCATAAAGTGTCAATCCATGTATATCATCTTTAAACCTCCTCTTATATTCTAAAGTATTCCTAAAAGTATATGTAGTAATTGTATTTCTATTACTTCTTAAAATGCCACCAACTGGCAACACGACTCTTGGACTTGAATTTGGAAGTTCTGGATCTTGAAACAAAAATGTGTTTGCATCTCTTACTAATGTATTTTCATTTGCTCTGTAAGCCTCAGCTGCATTTGAAAACTCTGTAGTAGAATGATCACTTGTTGAATTTGCATAACGCGCTGTTCCTAAAAAGGAATATTCAAGATGATCATTTATCTTGTAATCTAATTGCGCTTGAAAACGAACATCGTTAACATTTAATTCAACAGAATTATTTTCTATTTCTTGTAAAATATTGAATGGCGCCCAATTGTTTCGAACAAATTCTAAATCACCATTATTATCTCTTGGACGTATTGCTCTACTTGTATTAAGAGCATAATTAAACGGATTTGTATCAAATTCTCTATTGAATGAACCAAAAAAGTTATCTGATTCTCTATCTAAGGTCCCTGGTGCATTTTGATTTCTTATAGAAGCATTTAACTGCGTAGTTACTTTTAAGTTGTCATCATCTCCTAAATAGAACGTGTTCCTTAAATTACCTGTTAGCCTTCTTACTCTATTAGCTATAGTCCAACCTGGATCTGTAAAATAACCTATGGAAGCATACGTAGTACTTTTTTCGCCACCTGCAGAAAAACTCATCGTATGTGTTTGGGTAGGTGTTGGCCTAAACAACTCTTTGAACCAATTTGTATTTGCCAATTCGTATTGTTGTAAAAAACGAGCTCTAGATTCTGGCGTGTTTTCTAATCCAAACTGCCCAGACGTTTCGTTGTAAGCATCTATAGCTCTATACATTAAATTATATATGCCTCCACTTCTTCCATTTATAACGTCTGTATTTGTTATCTGCCCTACTTGCTCGCTAGCTAATTGTCTGTAAATTGAAACTGTTTCTTGCGAATCCAAAAGGTTATACTCATTGTAATTAGGAATGGCTCTAACAGCATATTCTGAAGTATAATTAAAAGCTGGTTTTTGATTTCTCTTACCAGACTTTGTAGTGATCACCACAACTCCATTTAAGGCTCTTGCACCATATTGAGCACTTGCAGAAGCATCTCTTAAGATCTCAAAACTCTGTATATCATTAGCATTTAATCCTGCTAAAGCAGAACTTAATAAACTATTAAGATCACCAGCAACCAAGTCTTGGAATGATATATCAACAATTTCTTCTTGTATCGCGCCATCTACAACCCAAATAGGTTTTGTGTCTCCTAAAATAGAAGATGACCCCCTTATGGTAATTCTAGGTGCTGCACCAAAAGTTCCTGTTACGTTTTGAACACTCACACCAGCAGCTCTACCTTCTAAACTTCTTGTTAAATCTGGGACTGCATCTAGTTTAATATCAGCTGCTTTAATAGTTTGTGATGCTCCTGTAAATAGTTCTCTATCTACATTTTGATACCCAGTGATTACCACCTCGTCCAAATCTTCTGGGTTCTCTTCCAAAACAATATCAATAACATCATTTGAACCTACTGTAACATATTTAGTTTGCATCCCTACGAAACTAACCTTAAGAATGTCTCCTTCGCTAGCATTAATAGAATAAATACCATTAAAATCTGTTTGAGCTCCTCTGGCTGTTCCTTCTATAATTATATTAACACCTGGTAATGGCATATCATCAGTTGCGGAAGTAACTGTTCCCGAAATTTGACGCTGTGAAATAAGCTTAAGAATTTCTTCCTTTTTATTTAAAATTACTTGGCGCTCATTTACTGAGTAACTAAGCCTTTTGCTATTTATAACTCTATCTAAAACTTTATAAATAGATTTGTTTTTAATTTTAATACTACCTAAAGCTTTTTTTAGTTCAGGTAATACTTCATCATTGTAAATAAATACGAATTCGCTTTGATTTTCTATAGATTCAATCATACTCATTAATGTGGCCTCTTTTATTTCTATTCTCAATTTTTTGCTTTGAGAATATGAATTTGAAAAAGAATACAATGAAAATAGCACTAAAAAGACTGTTAGACTCTTCATTACGAATAGAGTTTTATTTCTAAAATCCAAGAAGAAATCATAGAAACGTTGGTTATTTTTCATAAATTTGAATTAGTTTTTAATTAAACATTAGCTGCTCTCTTATAGCAGTTTATTTTAGTCAGAGGATGTTGGCGCATTCTCTGATTTTTTTTACTTCAATACATATTTTTTATCATTTATTATTTCGAATTTAAATTCTGTTGTAATCGTTAAATTTTCAAGTGTTTGCTCAATTTTATCGTTTAGGTCTAACTTCCCGCTTACATTTATATTTTTTGCATCTGGTAAGTTTTCAAAAACTATTTTTACATTATAAAAACGTTCAATTTTTCTAACAATATTTATTATAGATTCGCTTTCAAAATATAAAAGCCCTGAGGTCCATAATGTATAGTTATCTGTATTAACATCTTCTACATCAATACTTTCATTATTTTTATTCCACGTAGCTAATTGACCTGGTTTTAAAATTGTTTTTTGCGTTCTAAATATATTTTTCTCTGAAACAACGACCTTACCTTCTGTTAAAACCGTTAAAATATCTGAGTCTATTGGATAAGCAGATACATTAAATTTTGTACCAAGTACTTCTACTGATACTTTATCTTCAATAGTTTTTACAATAAAAGGTTTCTCTTTATTTGATGCAACTTCAAAAAATGCTTCTCCCGAAAGAAAAACCGTCCTATCATTAGATTTAAATTTTTTAGGGAATATGAATTTTGTACCAGCATTAAGATGAACTATAGAACCGTCTGACAATATTACTTTACTTCGTTTCCCAAAAGGTACAATTAATTTATTAAAAAGTAGTATTTTACCTTCATTTTCTGTATCAACACTTATTGTGTCTTTCTCATTTATGATAATATTGCCTTGTCTAGTATATTCAATTAGAGATTTTTTTTCATCTAGTAATAACGGTTCCGCAGATCCAAAAATTAATTGTGTATTTGCATTCACTACAGAGTCTAAAGATATTTCACTTATGGGATCAAAATTGAAATCATTGGAGTTTTTAAAACCTTTATTTATAAAAACATTGACTCCTATTATTGCTAATATTAATATTGCTACATATTTATATGCTCTTTTATATAGGTTAAACACCTTGCTTGGTTTCTTTTTGCTATCAATTTTAGTTAGAAGTTTAATAAATATTTCTTCCTTTTCTTTTTCTGAAAGTTTAACGTCTTCAGGTTTTATGTTTCCTAAAATTTCTTTTAAGGCATAAATTATTTCTTTTTCTTTTGGGTTTTTAAGGATATAATCTTGCCAAAAACCAGTTGTTTCTGGTGTTGGATTATATACCCAGCTTAAAAAAGAATCATCTTCTATATATTTAGAATAAAGCTCCATAATTTTACTTTTATTTTTTATAGGGGAAGAAGTCACGTTTTTGTGGACACTTTTCTACATGTTTTTTTAAAAAAACTTCAACGATTATAAAAAAACACAGTGATTATGGGAGTTTTTTATTTAAATTATTAAATAAAAACTTATAAAACACACTAAACCTTGCTTGAAATACAATGTTAGATATTGAACTCATTTAGACTTTTTCAATTTGCTAAAAAATTGCTGTTTTCAGCTCTGTTTTTGCCTTTTTTTCCTTTCGTATCTCTGCTATGCAACTCAAAAAAGTCTTCAACATAGGCTAAAATTTCTAATTTTCGCTTAAATCCAAAAAGTCTAAATGAGTTCATTAGTAATTTACAAGGGATCAAGATTAATTGTTGTGTTTATAATTAATTCAAAATTTCGCATTTTAAATTAATTATACTGTTTAATGATTTACTTTTCTTTGCTCGTCCAAAGAAAAGTAACAAAAGAAAGGACACCCCTTCGTAGGAATTTCTTCTTTTGCTGTCGCTCAAGAAGAACCAAGCCCAAAATTTTGCGTCGCTCCATCGCTCTACCCAATGCTATGCTCCTGGTTTTCAAAATTTTGTTCTTTATTCTTACCAAGGGTCTGGGCTAGCCTCTTTGGTCTGTTCTTAACGATTATCTTAAAGCCTTGTAGAACGCAAGAAGAAGGATAATACCAGAGTGCTTTTAATCGTAAACAGCAAGACACCGTCTTTGCGAGGACGATAGGACGAAGCAATCTGTTTAATAAAGAACCCTTGGAGGTATTTATAAATAATATAAGGCTTATTAAGAGAAAGTAAAATACAGAATACGGATCACACACAACTTTTGTGCATGATCCTTTACAAGAATGAATGTTTAGAGCAATGATTTACTAAAACCAACAATTTTTAATGCAGAATAATAAAAGTTTGTTAACTCAATACCATTAATTCAAAGGAACTCTTTTCAATTAATCGCTACTAAAAGAGAATAAACACTTATATGTGTCATGTTATTTAAGTCAAGGGTTTTTCGTAGTTTTTTTATAGCCCTATAAACCTGTTTACGTACAGAGTCATGATTAATATCTGTTATTTCAGAAATCTCAATATAATTGAATCCTTTAGTAAATCTTAAATATAGAATTTCTTGCTGCTTAGGAGTTAGTTCTTTAGTTATCTTTGCAACGAGTTCTTTTTGATGTTTTTTAACCTCCTTGTTAATAGTTTTAGTCTCTATATTATACTCTGTAAAAAAAGACAGGTTTTCAACTTCTGGCAAACTACTTTTCTTTCTTTCTTTTTTTAACTCGCGAAACATGGTACGTTTGAGCGCTTTGAATAAATAAAACTTAGCATTTCTAGGCATAGAAATTTGCTGTCTATGCTCATAAATATCTAAAAAAACATCTTGAATACAATCTTTCACAAAATTCTTATTTGAATTTAGTTTCATACCATATGAAAACAAGGCGTCTACATTTGAATTGTAGATAGATGTAAAGGCTGTTTTATCTCCATTTACAAATTCAATCCAAATTCTTTCAAATTCTTTTTGTGTCGTTTCGCTTTCTATACTCATTAGTTATAACAATATGGATATGTTTCAGATTAGTCTAATCCATATATTAGTCGATACATTTTTTTCCTTTTTCAACTAAAAAGGTTAAGATAAATTATTAAACACTTTATTTTAAACAAGTTTAAATATTTAACCAATACAACCAAGTTTAATTTATTTGAAGATTTTTAACGCTCAACTTTAAACAATTTAATAAAAAATATTTAAAATAAAGAAAGCCAGCAATAACTGCTGGCTTTCTTTTAAATATTTTAGTCATCCTAATTAAAAGATGAGCTTAGAATATTTATTTTGAGTTAGTCGGCTGCAAACATCTTAATATTATATTAAAAAAACAAAAAAACTAATAAAAAAAGCTACAAATCATCATTAGCTCATGTTTTTAACATTATAAAATATTTATTACATTAATACATTTAATGAATTATTATCAAAATAATATCAAAAAAAAGAGTATTTAATAATACTTGTTGTTAATTTCATGTAAAAACGAATAAATTTATTAGGCATGCATAATAATTATTACGTAAAATTATAAATTTGACAATATTTCCATTCAAATGTTATTAATAAATCATTCCAATTATTCTTTAGAATGTGGTACAGATGAAGCTGGACGCGGTTGTTTAGCTGGTCCGGTTACTGCTGCAGCCGTTATCTTGCCTAAGAAATTTGAAAACTCCATACTAAATGATTCTAAACAGCTTAGTGAAAGCAAAAGAGACATTTTAAAACCAATTATAGAAACGCAAGCTTTAACTTTTGGTGTTGCACATGTATTTCAAGAAGAAATTGATAGTATAAATATTTTGAATGCTTCTATTTTAGCTATGCATAAATCTATAGATCTACTAGCAAAAATACCAGAATTTATAATCGTTGATGGCAATAAATTCAAACCTTATAACGATATTCCTTTTGAAACCATTATAAAAGGAGATGGAAAATATTTAAGTATAGCTGCAGCATCCGTTTTAGCAAAAACACATCGTGATCTGTACATGAATACTATTCATGAAGAATATCCAATGTATAATTGGAGACAGAATAAAGGATATCCTACCAAGGAACACCGAGCTGCTATAAAAAAGTATGGTATTACAAAATATCACCGAAAGTCGTTTAGGCTACTGCCCGAACAATTAAAATTAGACATTCAATGAGTTACTTACCGTATTTATATGTCCTATAAAATGAAAAATATGTAGGTTTGTAAAAATTAATTCATTTTATGAGAGTTTTTTGTTTTTCCCTCCTTTTTATATTGTTTTATAACTGCTCAAATACAAAGAAAAGTCGCTCCGAACTTATCGCCTTTGTGCCAGAAAACACATCTATAGTACTAAAGGCTTCGAATTTTGAAGGCCTAAAAAGCAGCATTAACAATAGTGATTTTTTACAAAAAATTTCTAAAACAGATTCATACAAAAATTTAGAAAAAACATTAAATAACTTAACTTATTTAAAACCTAATGGTAATATATTAGTTTGTTTTTCGAAAGATTTAAAAGATAGTTTGCAATATTCAATTATAACAAAACACCATCATCAATTATTTGAAACTGATTCATTGCCAAACTATATTGAGGAAACACTTACATATAAAAACAAAACAATAACAAAATCCACTTTAAATAATAGCATATTTTATAGTACCGTTATAGACAGTGTCTTTTTCGCGTCTTCTTCAAAAAGTATTGTTGATACTTCATTTAATAATACTGTAATAGATCTAGAACTAGAGAAAATATATAACATAACCAGTAATGACAAAACGGTCTCTGCTATTCTAAAGCCTAACAATACGTTTTTAAAATCATTTTTTATTGAAGATTCGATTTCTTTAAAAACATTCACTAATTATACAGCTGTAGATGTTAGTATAAATCAGGATGACATTATTTTTAATGGCATCACAAGAGCCTTGGATTCGTCTAAAAGTTTAATCAATATTTTCAAGAATACTATACCTCAAGAAAATCAAACTCATACGATCACCCCTTCTAATAGTGATGGTTTTATGAGTTTTACTTTTAACGACTTTAAAATATTTGAGACTAATTTAGCAAAGTTTAATAATAAAGATTCAATAACCAATAAGACGACACTTTTTAATGATGTTATTGAAATTGGAATAATTTATCAAGGTAAAAATCATGCTATAGCATTAAACTCTATGGATGTTATTGCTACCAAAGACGCTCTTTTAAGCGAAGAAAACAAGATTGATTCTTATAGAGGTATTGATATTTTTAGCTTTAGCACTCCACGCTTATTCACTGAGACATTTACTCCTTTAATATCATACAAAAACGCTAATAAATACTGTATACTAGATCATTTTTTCGTGTTTGCAGATAGTACCGATATGCTACAAAACATTATTGCTAATTATCAAAATAAAACAACCCTAAATAATAGAACTTATTTTAAAGATATAAAAAACCACTTAAGTGATGCTTCATCATTAATTCATGTGGTAAATGCTGCTGTTTTAAAGACTATTTTAAACAAGAATCTTGAAGGGGGGACAAATTATAAGCTGAATAATTACAACACATCTGCATTACAATTTATTTATGAAACAAATTTCGCACATGTAAATGGTATTATAAAAAAGAGTAAATCTAGAGCATCATTAAATTCTGTGTCTGAAGAACTAAATATTAAATTAAACGCAGACATATTAACCAATCCTCATTTTGTAAAAAATCATATTACCAAACAAAAAGAAATCGTTGTACAGGATGTAAACAATAACCTTTATTTAATTTCTAACAAAGGAAAAATTCTTTGGAGAAAACAAATACAGGGTGCAATATTAGGATCTATTGAGCAAATTGACACTTATAAAAATGGAAGGTTACAACTTGCTTTTGCGACTTCAAACGCGGTTTATGTTATTGATAGAAATGGTAAGGATGTAGCCTCCTTTCCAATGAAATTTAACGGTGAAATTACCCAACCCCTATCTGTTTTCGATTATGATAAAAATAAAGATTACAGGTTACTAGTAACTCAAGGCAGCACTGTTTTGATGTATAATGCTAAAGGACAAACTGTAAATGGATTTACATTTAGATCTGCAAACAATACTATAATTTGTCAACCTAAACATTTTAGAATTGGTACAAAAGATTATATTTCATTTAAAACTAAAAGCAAACTTTATATTTTAGATAGAACTGGAAAAACTAGAGTCACTCCAAAAACATCTAGCACATATTCTAATAAGCCTATTTATCTATACAAAAACAACTTTGCAACCACCACCGCGAACGGAGATTTAGTAACTGTAGACACAAGAGGTAATGTGGCTATTAAAAATTTAAATTTATCCGATAAGCATCAATTAGCAACGACAAGTAAAACGCTAGTCGTGTTAGACGAAAATAAATTATCTATAAAAAGTAAGACTATAGAGCTTGATTATGGTGAGTATTCAATCCCTCGCCTATTTTATATTAACGACAAAATTTATGTGGCTGTTACTGATAAACAAGCACATAAAATTTACCTTTATGATAGTCAAGCTAAATTACTACCTAATTTTCCTGTATATGGAAACTCCTTAATAACATTAGATAATATTGATAAAGATAAAAATCTTGAATTTGTGAGTAAAGGAGAAAACAGTTCTATCATTTTATACCAAATCAACTAGCTTGTAGTTAAATTCTTAAAGTATTTAATTATTAGTTCATATATAAGCATAAACCTTATAAAATTTTTGTATATGAAAAACTAATTTTTATCTTTAAGGCAGCTATTAATCAATTATTTACAATAAAAATTTCAAAAATTTTTATGATACTTCTTAAATGGATATTAAGTAAAAATGAATATTTAAGAATTAACTAACAATAAAAATTCCATCAATGGGTGTATCCCTAATTTGATGAATTTAAAATATAACGGTAACCAAATCTGAAGTCCCCAGGTCTTGAACGTCAAAGCAAATGCTTTGGCGTTCTTTTTTTCGATTAATTCTAATTATTTTAATAGTATTGCATACTTAATAAACAACACATGATTTCAAGAAAAAACGCCTCAATTTCAAAATTCATTATTCATAAAGTTGGAAACAAGTTTAACGACACTAAAAATGCTTTTTCTGAGAATACGGTCGATTTTGACGAAGCTAGTTACGATTTAATGCTCCCTTTTTTACTCCGTCCTTTTGGTAACGTTGTACAAAGTTATAGGTTTAATCATCATGCCAGCATTGCTTTAAACGAGATAAATAGCTATTGTACACAACTATTTAAAGATGAAGAAGCTTTTATAGATGTTTCTAAGCATATAGTAACTCATTTATTCGAGCAATCTACTTCGTCCAATATAAAAACTGGTGATGTTTTAGTGGTCATGTTTGAAGGTATTGAATATCAAGACATGACGACCAATGCTATTGGTGTTTTTAAGATAGAGAGTAAAGTTAATTTCTTTCAAACCTATTTAGAAAATAAGACTTATGATGTCTTGGTACAAAAAGGGATCAGTTCTAAAAAGGTGGATAAAGGTTGCTTAATTTTAAACCAAAGTGATACGGAAGGTAACATTATTTTAAGTGTAGATAATAATAGTTATGATGCGCAGTATTGGATCAATCAGTTTTTAAATATAAAATATGCTGATGATTCCAATAATCACACCCAACAATATATTGAGCTTTGTAAAGAATTCTCAACAGAAGTTTTAAAAACCAGCTACGGAGCTCAAGAGCATAATACTTTTTTAGCAAAGACTATTGATTTCTTTAAGGAAAATGAAGTTGTAAATGTAGAACGTTTTAAGGAAGATATTTTTGAAGGTGAAAAACAAATAAGACAGTTTGAAGATTATAAAAAAGAGTATGAGGGTGAGCAAAATTTAGTTATCAGAAATCAATTTGATGTTGCGGAACGCGTGGTCAATAAAGAAAAGAAAAAGATTAAAACCGATATTAAATTAGACACCAACATACAAATAAAACTAGATATTGATGCCCCTGATGCGTCCACAGAATATTTAGAACGCGGTTATGATAATGAGAAAAAAATGCATTATTATAAAGTGTTTTTTAATTCAGAGGATTAACCGGATTGTTATTTAAAAATTATTGATTAGTCGGAAGGTTAAAATCTTGGATTCACTACCACAATATTTAAAAAAGCTTTACGCTTACGCAACCATTCAGATTTTTCTTCATCTATTAGACACTTAATATAATGTGACTCATTATGAAGAAATCTCTTTTATTCGTCATACTTTTATTATTCACTTTTTTTTCATGTAAAAGTGATGACGATTTTAATAATACTTGCAATGTTTCAAACCCCATCGAAGAGTTAGGGTGGTTAAAGGAAGCCATTGAAGAATTAGAACAATCTAGTTTAGCTCAAACTGGAGAAGCATATGTTTCTCAAGCACATTATAGGTTTAATACTATATTTATTTTTGGTAATTGCTGTGCACTTTGTAATAGTGTCCTTTCAGTTTATAATTGTGAGGGAAAGATATTAGGCTATATAGGCGACGATACTTTTAAACATAGTCTTTTAGATAAATCCGTTATAATATGGAAACCTGAAAACTTTATTTGTGACTAAAGAAACTCAGCCTCAAAAAGGTTTGTAAAATGATTTAGAAGTTTTTCTTTTACCTCAGCCATAGGGACTTCTTTTACACCAAGCTCCACATTTAGAGAGGTTACAGCTTTACCACGAATACCACAAGGTATAATATTATCGAAATACCCTAAATTGGCATTTACATTTAGTGCAAAACCATGCATGGTCACCCAACGACTGGCTCGAACACCCATAGCACAAATTTTGCGAGCAAATGGTGTATCCACATCTAACCAGACACCTGTTTCTCCTTTACTACGCTCCGCTTTTAAACCATATTCATCAAGAGTTAAGATAATCATTTCCTCTAAAAAACGAAGGTATTTATGTATGTCTGTAAAAAAGTTTTCTAAGTCTAGAATGGGATATCCTACAACTTGCCCCGGACCGTGATAGGTAATATCGCCACCACGGTTAATTTTATAAAAAGTCGCTCCTTTTTCGGTGAGTTGTTCTTCATTTAAAAGCAGATTAGACAAATCGCCACTTTTACCCAAGGTGTAAACATGCGGATGCTCTACAAACAAAAAGTGATTCTTTGTTTGTAAAGCTGCTTCCTCTCGCCTGTTTTTAATTTTGGTATCTACTATGGCTTTAAATAACGTCTCCTGGTAATCCCAAGTTTGTTTGTAATCTTTAAAACCTAAGTCTTGCAGCTCAATTTGTCTATTCAAAATACTAATCTTCTAATACAACATCTATATTCAAAGCTTCAGGGTTTGATAAATATTCCATAAAACCAAACTCAACTGTAAAGCTTTTTTTATCTGCACTAAACATGGCCTTTTCGTTTGATACAGATTTAATTGGCTTAGGAAAGTGATAGTTTAATTTATACATAGAAGATCCAAACATAACCGCCATCTCTCCTAAACTATCTGCTGCTTTTTTATAAGCTTCTTTGTCAATTATTTTGGCAACACGCTTAAATGTTTTTCCATCAAAATCATACTCTAACGTCGTACTTTTACCAAGTTCAGGGGACGAGAACGGATTAGCAGGACTATTAGATTGCTTACCTTTCTTTCCTTGCTCTAAATCACTAAAGCTATTCATTGCTTTAAACATATCCTGAAGTTCACTTACTTCTTTAAAATCTGTAAACATATCAAACTTCATTTCTGAAGTTTTTGGGTTCATTACCATATGCATGTTAAAAGGTTCTAAATTTTTTAATTTTAATTGCTTTTCCTCTGGTAATTTAGAAATACTATCTCGCTTTAAATCGAACAACTCTTTAAAACTAAAGGTTGAATCTATTGCTTCTTCTTGGGTTTCTCCCATTTTATCTCCTGCCATTTGCATAAGCTGAGTTCCGTCAAAAGAAAATTCCATTCTTCCTGTACCATCTTCATTTATATAAATATTTTCAGAAAATTGGCAGCTAGTAAAACCAATAGAAATGACAATTACGATAAGGGTGTACAATCTGTTCATGTTGATTAAATTTTGGGTTATAATTCAGGAAGCAAAGATACACTTTTATCTATTTGGATTATTAAGAATAACAAGCGCCGCAATAACACCAGGTACCCAGCCACAAAGCCATAATAAAAAAACAATAAAAATGGAACCACAGCCCTTATCGATAATGGCTAAAGGTGGGCAAATAATAGACAGTAAAACTCTCCAGATACTCATACTTTGATTTATTTATAATACTGAAATAGGTTCAGTACAGATTGATGATTTAATTATTTGACGTTGTCGTTTCTATTTTGTTACAATTTACGTTATTCATCTCAAAGAAAACCCTTTTATCCTCTGCTAGACAGAGACGTTTTAATAGATAACCTAACCATAGCGATGCTAAAAAAATCGTAAATCAATAATCGTAAAACGCAAATCAAATGATTATCTTTGTGCCTTTAAAATTCACTCAGTATTTAAAATATGTCGCAATTATCAGAGCAAGAGCTTGTAAGAAGAGAAAAGTTAACAAAGTTACGTGCATTAGGTATTAATCCATACCCTGCAGATTTATATCCAGTAAACCATACCTCCAAACAGGTAAAAGATCAGTTTGAAAATGGTAAACAGGTTGTTATTGCTGGTAGATTAATGATGATAAAGGTACAAGGAAAAGCAAGCTTTGCACAATTACAGGATGCCGAAGGAAAAATACAAGTGTATTTTAATCGTGATGAAATCTGTCTTGGAGAAGACAAAGAGAAATACAACGAGGTTTTTAAAAAGCTTATAGATTTTGGTGATTTTATAGGTATTGAAGGCGAATTATTTACAACTCAAGTAGGAGAAAAAACAGTTAAAGTGAAAGATTTCACTTTACTAAGCAAAGCCTTAAAACCGTTACCATTACCTAAGGAAAAAGATGGTGTAGTATATGATGCTTTCACAGATCCCGAACAGCGTTACAGACAGCGTTATGCCGATTTGGTAGTAAACTCGCATGTAAAAGATGTTTTTGTAAAGCGTACCAAATTGTTTAACGCTATGCGTCAGTTTTTTAATGACTTTGGTTATTTTGAAGTTGAAACACCTGTATTACAACCAATTCCTGGTGGTGCAGCGGCACGCCCTTTTATTACGCATCATAATGCTTTAGATATTCCGTTATATATGCGAATAGCTAATGAGTTATACCTAAAACGATTGATTGTTGGTGGTTTTGATGGTGTATACGAGTTTTCTAAAAATTTTAGAAACGAGGGCATGGACAGAACACATAATCCAGAATTTACGGCTGTGGAAATCTATGTAGCTTACAAAGACTACAACTGGATGATGGACTTTTGCGAGCGTTTATTAGAGCATTGCGCTATCGCCGTAAACGGAACAACGAAAGCCACTTTTGGAGATCATGAAATAGACTTTAAAGCACCATATGCCCGTGTGACAATGGCAGATTCTATTAAGCATTTTACAGGGTTTGATATTACTGGTAAAACTGAAGATGAGATTAAACAAGCAGCTAAAGACTTAGGCATTGAAGTGGATGATACAATGGGAAAAGGCAAATTGATTGATGAAATTTTTGGTGAAAAATGCGAAGGAAACTATATACAGCCTACCTACATAACAGACTATCCGAAAGAGATGAGTCCATTATGTAAAGAACATAGAGAAAACCCAGAACTAACGGAACGTTTTGAATTAATGGTTTGCGGTAAAGAAATTGCGAATGCTTATTCTGAACTTAATGATCCTATTGATCAGCGTGAACGCTTTGAACATCAACTTAAATTAGCTGCCAAAGGAGATGATGAAGCAACAGAGTTTATTGATCATGACTTTTTACGCGCCTTAGAGTATGGTATGCCTCCTACATCTGGTATGGGTATCGGCATGGATAGGTTGATTATGTTTTTAACCAATAACCAATCGATACAAGAGGTTTTATTCTTCCCACAAATGAGACCTGAGAAAAAGGCCATAGCAATTAGTGATGAAGCAAAAGCTGTTTTAGAGGTTTTAAAGAAAGCTGAAAAATTAGGCTTAAATGACTTAAAAGCTCAATCTGGATTATCAAACAAAAAATGGGATAAAACCATTAAGGAATTAACAAAAAATAGTTTAGCTAAAGTTGAAAAAACAGATGATGGTTTGTTTGTTGAGACAACTTAACAGATCATCGCATAAAAAAAGCCAGCAATTTTATAATTACTGGCTTTTTTACTAACTAACAACTAACAAACTAACTATGTTTAAAACTAAACTTTAGGTTTCTTTAAATTTGTAAACATTCACATTACTAACACATCAAATAATGTTGTATTTACATTGCAAAATTGCAACCTTTTCCTGAGGTCCTTATATAGATTTAGAAACATTTAACACTGTAAATTTATCTTTTATGTTTTATTTAAGAAACAGAGAAAGAGATGTTAATTTTTTAAGAAATAAGCATGGCTTCTATCCAAGCTAATAACGACCCAATCAAGCCTAATATTCACTATTTCTTAACACATTATTAGCAATTTAAACCTTATTTTGGTCATTTTAAGCAACCTTTTTTATTTTCTCCTATAAAATATGATTAAAAAAATCGCCTTATTGTTTGTAATTATCATGCTTTTATCTTTCTCGTCATTTAATAATTTCAGAAAGCTTTTAATTGAAAAACTAGAAGATTACACGAACTATTATCCCGAAAAAATATATGTACAAACAGACAAACCTTACTATGCTACAGGAGAAGATATTTGGTATACGGCTTATTTAGTTAATGGCATTGATCATAAAAGATCGGATAAAAGTCGTGTTATTTATGTAGAGTTAATTAATGAAAATGATAGTATTGTTTCTAAAAAGCAACTGTATACAAATGATATTAGTGTTCCAGGTGACTTCAAAATAAGAAAAGAATGGACTCCGGGAAATTATATGCTTAGAGCGTATACCAATTATATGCGAAATAAAGATACCGATTACTTTTTTCAGAAACAGATTCCTATTTTGAATTTAGTAGTAAACGATAGTTTAAACGACATAGTAGTCAGCTTAGATAAAAACAAAAAACCTTTATTAGAAAAAGAGTTAATTGAAAAACCTGAAATTAACTTTTATCCAGAAAGTGGTTATTTAATTAACGGATTAATTTCTAAAGTAGCACTTAAAGTTAAAGACAAACAAAATAGGCATATAATTGTTAAAGGCACTATTAAAGATTCTGATGGTACTACAATTTGCCCATTTGAAACTTTTGAGTTCGGTTTAGGCTATGTAACCATGATACCTGAAGCGAACAAAAGTTATTATGCGAGCGTAATTATTAACAATCAGGAAATAAAATACCCATTACCAAAAGCGCTTCCACAAGGATATCATTTAAGCATTGTAAATAATGGTCATCAAATTATTCTAAAAGCCACCGCCAATGTAGATTTAGGGTTAAAAAATTCCTTTTTGGTGGCACATCAAAGAGGCAAACTCTTTTTTGAAAAACTAGAAACTGAAAATAAAAACACCTATTCTATAAAATTAAACACAAACAATTTACAAAATGGTGTGGTTAATTTTACTTTATTTGATAATAACGGAAAACCTGTTTGTGAACGTTTGGTATACATAAATAACCCTGCAAATAATATAAATATTAATGTTAGTAAAAACAAGACAGTTTATAAAACCAGAGATAAAGTTAGTATCCAAATTGACTTAGTAGATAAAAATGGCAATCAGGCTCTCGGAAATTTATCAATGTCTGTAAGTGACTTAGATGCTGTTGGACAAAATTCTAAGAGTGAAAATATTAAAACATATCTTTTATTGAATTCCGATTTAAGAGGGAACATTGAAAATCCTGGTTATTTCTTTGAAAAAGAAAATGACATAAAAAGACATTATTTATTAGATTTGGTTATGCTTACGCATGGTTGGAGACGTTTTACCTGGAATACTATTTTGTATAATACCGCAGCAGAAAAAGCACACTTTAAACCAGAAACAGGAATTTATATTTCAGGACGTACAATAGCTTTAAAAGGAACCAAGCAGTCGTTTTCTGCTGCTACCAGACTTACTTTTATGGGGAGTGATCTTTATCAAGACAAAAAACAATCTAATGCTAACGGGGCATTCAAATATGGGCCTTTTGTTTTTAATGATTCCATTCCCATACTTATTGAAGCACGTGTTAAAGATTTTAAATCGGATGACAATAAAAAAAACCGCTTTGTTAATATCCTTCTAGATGACGATTTTAATAATAGCCCAAAAGTTTCACGAAATACACTTTTAAGACCAAATGTAAATGACAAGCAGAAAATAATCAATTTTATAAAGCAATCTCAATCCATTACAAAAATAGAATCTGAATTTGAAGAATCCGCCAGAGTGCTTGATGAAGTCATTATTACAGCACAACGAAAATCGGAACGAGAAAAAAGAAATACACTATTAAACGAGAGAACCAGTTATGGGTTTCCGTCAAACAGGATAGATTTAAATGATTATCCCAATAGTGAATCACTAACTATTTTTGACTTATTAGCTATGATTCCCGGAGTCTTAGCTTATAATGGTTCAATCTCCATAAGAAATGGAGGAACTCCTCGTATTTTTTTAGACGGAATACCTGTTGAAATAGGTGATATTTCCTATATGAATAGTGGTCAGATTGAGTTTATAGATGTATTAAAAGGAGCAGATGCTTTCTTTTTTAGCAATAGTGGAAATGGTGTTATCGCAATATATTCCAGAACCGGAGCTGGCATTAGAAATATAAATGTTAAACGTAAACCAGGCATTATAGATTTTAAAGCTTTAGGGTTTTATACAGCCCGGGAGTTTTATGCTCCAGATCATTTAAATGGTTTTGATGAGGCTATTAAACAAGATATTAGAACCACTTTGCATTGGGAGCCCAAAATAAAACTTACCAGAGACACTAGTAAATCTGAAGTTTCTTTCTTTACTAGCGATACTCGAAGCAATTACGCCATTAAGATTGAAGGGATAACTGATACCGGAATTCCTGTATACCATTTAACAACACTTGAAGTTGATTAAGGTAATAATTTTGCCATTTGATTGTGATAGGCTTTAAAACGATTTAAATTAGTATGTCTTCCTCCTTCAATTCCTATAAATGTTGCTAACGCTTTAGGAGCGGCATTAAAAAGTCTTTTACCCGATTTAAAAGAGATAACAAAATCGTCGGTTCCATGAAATATTGAAATCGGACATTTCACATTGGAGATATACTTAAAACTAGGAAACTTGTATTTTAACATCCCTTTTGTCGGATATATAGGAAACCTACGGTTCGCAACATCTTCAACACTATGGTAAGGAGCTTCTAAGATAAGTTGTTGCGGGCTATTTTCTGAGGCCAAAAAAGTAGCTATACCTGTTCCAATAGAACGCCCATAGAGTATAATATCCGATTCATCATAATGCTTTTTTAAATAATTATAACAATATTGAGCATCATTGTAAAACGCTTCTTCGTTTAATACACCAGTACTTTTCCCATACCCCCTGTAATCCATAATTAAAACCTCATACCCCTTTTCTATAAAATATCCTGAAATTTTCTCCAAACGAGGTAAATTGCTACCATTTCCATGGAAGTATAAAACGACTCCTTTAGGGGTTTTTACTTTAAAATGAACCGCATTAATGATCGCATCTTTTTCAGTTTTAAAAAATAATTCTTCAAAAGGATATGAAAACGTATACGTGTAATCTTGAGGCAACTCCATTTTATAAAACAGCATTTTTTCCTGTGTAAAATATATTAAGGCTCCAACCAGAATATATAAGCCTATTAAAAAAACACCTACCCTTTTAAACCTCCGTATTACTTTTCTTTGACGTATGTTTGACATGTATACTTGTAGTTGATAAATCTATTTCTTCGGGAACTCTATTTAAAATTTCATGAATCATTTTATGATACGATTCAAAGTTATTTAAATTTTTATGTCCACCGCCAATTACCGAATGTAATTTAGTAAGTTTTGGATTCACTTTAGATAATTTCACACTCGTTTTATATGGAATAAGTTTATCGTTAGTACCATGGATAATATGTATCGGACATTGCACATATTTTAACCATTTATAAGTTGGTAATGGGTATTTTATTAAAATAGACAAAGGCATAAAAGGTGCGTAACGAGCTGTTACTTTTGTTAGGCTATAATAAGGCGCATCCATAATAAGCATTTTGGGCTGATTCATCGAAGCTAGTTTAGCAGCAAATCCAGAACCTAAAGATCTCCCGTAAAGTATAATTCTATCCTCGGTCGTAAGCTCTTTTATCTTATCATAAACCTTTTGCAAATCTCGTTTGATAGCTTTCTGTGAGCGTCTCCCTGTGCTTTTTCCAAAACCTCGATAATCCACCATTAAAACGTTATAACCATGTCTGGTAAAATCTACAGCAAATTTCCCCCAGCCTTTAATACTTTTAGAGTTTCCTTTTAAATAGAGCACAACCCCCTTACTTTCTCCTTTCGGAAAAAACCGAACGCCGTTAATTATCGCGCCATCCCTTGTTTCTAAATTATACTCTTTAAATGCTTGATTTTCATAATTAAATTCAAAATCCTCAGGAAGTTTTTCTGGTTTAAACAACATATAATCCTGTAGGTAGTACAAAGCAATACTTATTGCAACATAAGCAATCAAAACAAGTATCGTAATGTACAACCAATAAGGCATAGCAAAAAAACGTTATTATACTAAGATACAATAAATAGAGCTAATTATTCAGAGATCCCTTTTTCTACGTAATCCTTAATAGACATGTCATCAATTATGACATCATCTAAAACAGCTTCTCCATCTTTAACATAAACTAACGCATACGTGTTATTTGGCAAAGAATCGCGTTGCCTATTTCTAACTGCTACCTCAGCATTATACGCTTTAGTTTCTTCCATATAATAGCGATTAAAAGGAAGCTCTATACTTAGTTCCTTTGAATACTTTGAATACCATCTTGCTTTAGCTTTTATATAATCGTTACCATTGTTTAACAGGACCTCCTTATTAATAGCTGCTATTTTAGCAAAGCCCAGACTATCCTTTGTTAAGTAAACATAGATGGCTTCATTTCGTTCCCATAAAGAATCATTCGTTTTATATCTGTTTATCTCATAATTAAGAGTTATATATTTACCTTTAAAAGGATCTGTTGGATCAACTGGTTGTGTTTTAAACTTATAAGCTTTTCCTTTTTCCAAAATTGTTTCCTGATTAAAAATCATTTGAAAAGGAATAAATAATTGTGCTAATACTACAATTATAAATATTATGAATATGTGTATTGTTTTTATTTTCATCTTTTTAGTCTTCATATTTATTAATTAACCCAAAATCGAACGGAGTCCAATAACAGCTTTTTAATCCGCTAGTTTTAAATGCTGAATTAACCCAGGAGTTACATGTTTTGAAACATGAATAGCTGCCTTTTGCACTATAAAAATCATCATTTGTAGAATAACCTTTGCCTTTTAAAATAACCTTTTCACCATTACTGTCTAGTTTAAAAGAGCTCAATAAATAATGATTTAAAGTCGTTAATTGGGCTCTAGTAACATTTAAAGCAACCCAATCTGAACGATTCTGAGAATACCTCGTTAAATGAATCAAAGAGTTACTTTTAAGAAACAAAGCACCAAACGCATTCTTAAAGGTTAAATCTCCCCATGTTGGGGTGTTTAGATAAAAGTTTTCATCGCCCCAACCAAAAGCCAGGTATTTAGCCTCATCTTCGACATTTAATCCTTCCATTAATTTTTTATCTATTTGATCTTTTGGAATAACCACATCTAAATGGACTCCATTAGTATTGAGATATATTGTATTTACAGCATGTACATTATCCGCTATTTTATTGACTGTAATTGAAGTTAATAGCAATGATACAATAACATAAACCCCAGGAATTATTAATAAATACAACATGTATTTAAATAGTTTCTTCAAGAACTTCATAGCTATTTTTTTAAACTTTTTTGTTTTTTCAACATAACATAATTGGTTAAAAAGAAACCAGCACCAACACCCACAAACAATACCCCTCTAATTACAAAACTCATGTTTGTGTCAAAAAAACGACATGTAACAAGCGCAGTAATTATCAATAAACCATAATTTAAGACGCCAAAATGAAATGTATCTGCTCCAATTTTCACAGCCATAATTCCTAATATTAAAACCAGCAAGTTTATTAGTATTACAGTCGTTGTGATAGTAACTAAGCTAATCATAAAAAAAAGCGTAAAAAATATAAAAGCATATTGAAACAGGTTAAAATCGCGAATCCATTTTTTTGAATATGAATACATCACCAACACAAGCACCGAACACAAAAGTATTAACGCTATATAAAACGCTTGTGAATTAAAATTTAATTTATCTATAAAAACATCTTCCCATAGCCATTTAAAACTGGTCAAAAGCAACATATAAACAGTTCCTAAAGAACCCAAAACCAAATAACCATTTCGCCTTATTTTTTGCTCATTAAAGCATGGTGTTTTCCCTATGTTATAGAATAATCCAAATAAAATCACATAAATTAAAAAACCAAAATGGCCATCGCCTCTAACAAAAGCACCTATCACAATTATTACGCTTAAAGGGAAAAGCCAATTTAAAACTGAGGTTATATTATGTAACTTTTTATGTTTTAATAGCTTATAGTAATGTGGCAATAATGATGCTAATAGTATTAAATACAACCAAGGTGTTTTATTTCCTGAGAAATACCCGAGACTACATGCATAGCTCGTTATAAAAATAATTTGTAAAAGGACTAATGCATTCGATCTTAAAAGATAAATCAATGGTAAGCATAGCAAAATCCATGTTAGCAAATAATCACTCAAATCTCCAGAAATATTGTAAATCTGACTGACTAAAGCAATACTTGCTCCTACTGCGAAAAATAGAAATACTCCAGAAGCTTCTTTCCAAGTAGCACTTTTATTTTTTAAAATTGAATATCCAACTATTATCTGTCCAATAACTAATGGTATAAAGGCAAAAATAGTTTTTATACTTCGTGAAAAATCATCCCAATTATGAGCCAATATTAATATAATACCAAGCCCCACCAACGTAGATCCTAATACCGCAAAAACGGTAAACAATCTATTTGGTGAATCACTCTGCTTTGATTGATAATAGGACGCTATTTTTGAACCAACGTCTTCGGAAATTACTTGTTCTGCAACTAGCTCTTTTATATCTTTTTGAATTTTTGAATTCATTTTTTTTAATTTAAAAATATTAAAAATACGTCTTGAAAAGGGTCTTGGTTAACTACCGTATAATAAAATAATGCACCTAACCACCCATGAAATATTCCCATCGCATATATGTTTTTCACTTTTAAATATACATATCCATAAAACAATGCCAGAATAAATGTTCCTATCATAAGCCACATGGATGGAAAATGTACTATAGAAAACAAAAAAGCAGTTATAACTATTATTAAACTTTTATTTAGCTTTTTACTATTTAGATCGTTTAAATTCCCAGCAACTAAACCAATAATTAAAAACTGCTGTACACTCCCCCAAATAGGGTATGTAATTAAAAGCGGTAATATGTGCCATGTTAGGTTAATAGTATTTTGAAAATATCCTATACCTATAATTAATATAAGGGAAACGATGCTAAAAGGTACCATTAATTTTAAAGCCTTCTTAAAATTATCGGTTCTAAATCCCCAATACTTAATAACCCCCTTTTCCTTTTTATATCTAAAAGAAATATAGAAGAACCATAATATTATTGCAATAACAACAAAAGGTAGCCTCCAATTGAGATAATCCATAAAAATAAATTTCCCTATCGCTGTTAAAACAACTCCTAATATTTCCAACAACCTCGTCTTATTAGAAACAGGTCTTTTCAATTTAGTTTCTGAAAACTCTATTAAATCTTTAGTGAGATTATGTTTCATTTTTTAGTTTTCTTCTAATTAAAATTCAAAAACCAAAGAGCTACAATTAAAGACAATATAACTATTGCAAAACCTAATAATAGATACGATTTACAATAGTCTATAATCATTTTGCTTCTTACTCTATTATAAAAAACATATAATAGTAGAATCAAGTCGATTGTAAGTATGCTAAATAAAGTAACATTGGAAGCTATAAAAGATCCAATAGAAGGTACTATACGACTCTGCCATCCTAATGCTAAGCTTAGTATAAATATTCCAAAAATCAACTCTAGCATTAATGCTAAAGAAAATAAAAAACGACCTGAATTAAGCTTTACTTTTAATATGTTTTGAAATTCTTTTTTTAAAGTATTAATCATTTTAAAAAAGTTTTTAAAACCTCGCAGCATCTAACTGCGAGGCCTTGGGTTATCTAAAACTAACCAACCATCAAAACAACCCTTTAAAATTTCTGTTTTGACTAACTAACATATTTATCTATTTTTCTTGTTCAGGACTTCTATTAATAAACTGCACATCTCTGGTGTTCTTTTGTACAGCAATGGCAGAAAATAGACTTAAAAGAAACGACATGCCATAAAATCCTTTTTCACTTAAAAGCAAATCAGCATTCCAAAGCCCTATAACTAATAGCACAATAGAAGTAATGGTTGTGAACCAACTAATACCATAATAAATTTCTGTAACTGGAATGTCTTCTAGTTTATCTCTCACAGCTTTTTGTACAGATATAACTGAAAACAATCCAAAAAGAAGAATTGTAAAATAATACCCTTTTTCATTTAATAACATCTCTGCATTCCATAAACCAATACAATATGACGTCATGCCTATTAATAAAGCAAACCAAGATGCTCCTATAAAAGCTGGTGTTGGCTTTTGATCGTAAACCTTCTTCTCTTTTTTAGTTTTTGTTTCTTTTGATTTTTCTTCAACTGAAACTGATGTTTGATAATTCATAATTATTGTTTTAATGATTTGATTACAAGGCAAAATTGCAACACTTGTCTGGAAATCGAAATACAATATTTCCATAAAACTGACGATATAATTTAAAACAATGCATTATATTTAACCATATTTATTAATATACAACTAATATAAACTGACGATTTAATGACTAATTTAAATGATATAATTTCTACTTTTTCTTCTGAAGATCAACAGAGATTCATAGCATATCTAGACAAAAAAAATAAACGTAGTGACGCTAAAAACATTCAACTTTTTAATTATTTATTAAATAATGAGTTGAGTTCCAACGAAATCTGCCTGAAGCTCTACGGAAATCTAAAAAAAGATGCTTATCATGCTTTAAGGAAACGCCTATATCAATCCATCATTGATTTTATCGCAAATAATAGTCTACAGGAAGAAAACTCAATAGACATGCAAATCATTAAATACATCTTAGCCTCCAAGTCATTCCTACAGCATAAGCAATATCGAGTAGCATATAAGGTTTTAGACAAAGCAGAAGTACTCGCTATAGAACATTATTTATTCCCTCTACTCAATGAAATTTATCATACCAAAATTCAATATGCATATACAAATCCTTCCATTTCAATTACCGAACTTATTACAAAATTTGAAGCAAATCAAAAGAACCATCAATTAGAAGATCAACTTAACATTGTTTATGCAAAAATTAAACAAACCTTAAATAATATTAGCTATAAAGGAGGCATTGTTGATTTTCAAACGGTTTTAAATCAAACTTTGCAAGAGCATAATATTAGTATCAACGAATCCATGTCCTTTAAATCCTTATATCAATTAGCAACAATTGCAAGTATTTCGGCTTTCGTTACCAAAGACTATTTACAAATAGAACCTTTTTTAATAAATACCTACAATATTATAATCACCCATAAAAACAAAGAGAAGCAGCTCTTTTATCATATTGAAATTATATACCTGATAGCTAATACACTATTTAGAAACAAAAAATTTGACACGTCTTTTCACTATTTGAAACTCATGCACAAGCACATGCTTTTAAAGCAGAAAAAATATTATAATACTTATAGATTAAAATATAATTTACTAACAGCCCTAAATTATAATTACTCTAACAAACAAAAAGATGCTATTGCCGTTTTAGAGCCCCTTACATCCAGTAAACATCCAGATACAGAATCATTATTAGATATTTATTTGAGCCTTATTATGTTTTATTTTCAGAAAAATGATTTAAAAAAAGCATTTACGCTATTTTCTAAATTTTATCACACAGACCAGTGGTATACTGAAAAAGCTGGAAAAGAATGGGTTATAAAGAAGAATCTTATAGAGATTTTACTTCATATAGACCTTAAGAATATTGATTTGGTAGAATCTCGACTTCTTAGCTTCAAAAGACACTATTACAGCTATTTAAAAGGTATTAATCAACAAAGAGTTATCACATATTTAGGTTTTGTTGAATCGTATTATAAAACCCCAGAAATGGTCACCTCAGCTAAATTTAGGAATACTGTACAACAATCTTTCGACTGGATAGACATACATAAAGAAGATATTTTTGTAATAAGTTTTTATAGTTGGTTGAAAGGTAAGATGAATAATCAAGACTTATACACAACCACTTTAGATTTAATAAACAAATCCCAACAAGAATTAACAAACTCATAACAATTCATTACTTATACTTTAATTATTTTTACCCGATGCTAAAAAAGGGGTTTTTTATTGTTTTTTGTATTTACAACCATTTTATTGTTGCCCAACAAAAAGATAGCTTATCAATAAAAAACGGCATTGATAACCCAAGCCTTTTAACCACACATCATTTTGGTATTTTTAGCTCGAGGATTAACTCAAATTTTAAGCTCGCTCCTCCCAAAAAACCAAGACTCACTATAAACTCTATAAGTGGAAACAATTTCCATCCCTTTGTTGAAGCATTCATCCCAAAAGACCCAGCAGTTAGAGAACAACAAAGTAAACTCCTTTGGTATGACAGGAATTTTACTTTTATAGATCAGGAAATTACTCCCGCAGAATACTTAAACATTGTTATAGATGCTGTTATTAAGGAATTTCGATTAAGTATAAATATCCCGCTAGCCAAAAAGCATGAATTAGGCGTTACGCTACGCTCATATTTAATAACAAAAGGAAAGCACCCCTTTTCATTATTTACCGGAGATGAAACTATTGAATGGTTTCATAGCAATATACATGGAGGAGAAGATCCTTTTGGCAGACGTTTTTATGGTTTAAATCAAGTTAATTTTAGATATGTTGACAGAAACGGAAATATTCTTCAACTTAATAATAATGATTTTTTTATTGGAGGTATTGAATTAGATCATTATTATTACCCAACGTTTTCAATAAATAAAGCCCAAAATATATTTATCAATTTTGGAAGTCACTTAGGTATTAATACTACTAAATTTAATTCATCTTTAGACTTTGGCATTTCATTAAATGCTATTAAGAAAATAACGTTTAAAAATAGTTACGAACTTAATATAGGGTTTGGAGGGAATGTTTTACACAAAAACCTCATCGACTTTAAAGAAGTTATCGATTTAGGAAACAACCCTTTTTTGGCTACTGCTGAAGGAAATATCGAAATAGCCAAATACACAAAAAAAGGTCATTTTAATGCTTTTGGAATAAACTATCAAATTCAGTCTCGTTACAACAAAGTTGAAGAAAGCGACTACTACAGACTTGTAGGTAACTGGCAAGAAGTAAATGGCGGCTGGCATCATGGCATAGCAACTTTATACAAGGCACATTCTAACTGGTCTTTTATCTACACACATGGCCGTCCCAATTATAAACTATCCATATACTTCAAGGAAGATTTTTTGGTTAACAATGCCCCAGACTTTCAAACTGGTCTTTCTCTAAAAATTCCTGTTTTTAAATAATTAAAATGTATCCTTCTCATTCTTTTCTGTCTTTACTGCCTTCGCAGGAATGACATTGTTAATATTTGGTTAAAATCAAAAAACAATTTAAACCTTTTAAAAAAACAAAAGTCCAACTTACAAATAACATAAAAGACTTAAAATGAGAAAATTAATAGTAATTGCTATAGCTTTGATATCTATTCAAGCCATAGCACAGACAGACAAAAGAGACCGACCAGAAAGATCACAAAAAATGAACAATCTTTCTGCTGAAGAAATGGCTACTTTGAAAACAAAAAAAATGACTTTGTTTTTAGATTTAAATGAATCACAACAAACTAAGGTTCAAAAAATAAATCTGGAAAACACTACTTTACGTAAAACAATGATGGAGGAGCACAAGGCTAGAAGAGCAAACGGAACTGCTCAAAGACCTACTAAAGAAGAGCGTTTAAAAATGGAAAATGCCAAATTAGACCACCAAATAGCTATGAAAGCTAAAATGAAAAAGATACTAAATAAAGAACAGTATGCTAAATGGGAAAAAGCGCAACTAAAAACGGCTAGCAAAAGAAACCATAAAAAAAAGAGCATGAATAAGAAAAAATAAATTTAGTTTGTTGATTTTGATTTGATTGAAAGAAGACTATCTAGAAAGTTGAATTTTATTTAACTTTCTAGGTAGCTTTCTTTTTTTTACAATGTTTTTGCAACCGTATTTACAGCTCTAATAGTAAAATCTAAATCTTCATAGCTTAAAGCATCGGTAACAAACCATGTTTCAAAAGCACTTGGCGCGATATAAACACCTTCATTTAGCATACCATGAAAAAATGCCCTAAACGTATCATTATTTCCTTTTGCAGAGGTTTCAAAATCTACAACTTCAGAATCATCAAAATGAACCGAAATCATAGAACCAATTCTGTTTATAGTATGAACAATATTATTAGCATTTAAAACTTCAGCAATACCTTTATGTAAATATGCCGTTTTTTCAGCTAAACGATTAAAAACCCCAGCATCATTATTCAATTCATTTAGCATCGCTAAACCCGCAGCCATAGCTAGAGGATTACCACTTAAAGTCCCAGCCTGATAGACGGGTCCTAAAGGTGCTAGATAATTCATAATCTCATTTCTGGCAGCAAAAGCTCCAACAGGTAAACCGCCTCCAATCACTTTTCCGAAGCAAACAATATCTGCATCAATATTAAACAATTCTTGCGCGCCTCCTTTTGCTAAACGAAACCCCGTCATAACCTCATCAAAAATCAGCAAAACATTATGAGTGTCACACAAATTTCTTAAGGCTTTTAAAAATCCTGCCGTTGGCGGAATACATCCCATGTTTCCAGCAACTGGCTCTATAATAATACAAGCTACCTCTTCTTTATTTGCATCAAGTAATTGCGTTACGTTTTCAATGTCATTATAACCAGCCAATAAGGTATCTTTAGCGGTGCCTTCTGTAACTCCAGGACTATTAGGTGTTCCAAATGTAATAGCGCCACTACCCGCTTGTATTAAAAACGAATCACTATGTCCGTGATAGCAACCTGCAAATTTTATAATTTTGTCCCTGCCCGTAAAGCCACGAGCCAAACGTACCGCACTCATACAAGCTTCCGTTCCCGAATTCACAAATCGTATCTTGTCTATATTTGGTACCATTGAAACTGCCAACTCTGCAATTTTAGTTTCTATTTCTGTTGGCATTCCAAACGATGTTCCTTTTTTTGCTTTTTCTACTACAGCATTAACAACAGGCTCATAAGCATGTCCCAATATCATTGGGCCCCAAGAATTAATATAATCTATTAATCGGTTATCATCTTCATCATACAAATAAGCTCCTTTTGCTTCTTTTACAAAAATAGGAGTACCTCCCACTGCTTTAAATGCTCTTACTGGTGAATTTACACCACCTGGAATAACCTTTTCTGCTTCTGCAAATAGAGAGCTGCTTCTTTTATAGTTCATAAATTTTTGATTGATTCTTTATTGTTTTACAACTAATACTTGTCCAATGTTTAAACCTGTACCATTTAACTTGTTTAATTTTTGAAGTTCTTTAACTGTAACATTATATTTTCTTGAAATAGAATATAAAGTATCTCCTTTTGAAACGATATATCTAATAGGTTCTGTCTCTGAAGTCGTTGGCATTTCAAATTCTTCGTACGAACTCCCTAATACTTCTTTATCGAACTTATATAATTCGTAGCGTTCGATAATACTAATTAATTTTTCAGGATATCTTTTATCAGTAGCATAGCCTGCTGCTCTTAATTCCTTAGCCCAACCTTTATAATTATCTTTTTTAAGTTTGAATAATTTTGCATAACGCTTTTTCTGAAGAAAAATCGAATGGTCTCTAAATGAATATTTTGGATCTTTATATTTCCTGAAACATTCTTGCGCCTTATCATCATCATGATAAATTTTTGCGCCTGTCCAGCCATGACATTTAATGCCAAAATGATTATTAGCTTTTACAGAAAGACGCCCATTACCAGAACCTGACTCCAGAATTCCTTGAGCCAAAGTAATACTCGCAGGAATATCATATAAACTCATTTCCTGTTTCGCAATGTCTTTATAAACGTCAATATACCTCTCGGTTGCATTCGCATACACTTTAGTCGAATTCTCAGGAGTTTTTTTTATTTCCTTTTCACCGTTATCACCTATTATTACCTTAGTATTTGGTCTTTTTGTAATGATTGATTTTTTAGAACGGCAACTAAAAAGAAAACACCCTAAACATAATACTAACGCTATTTTACTTATTTTTTTATTCAATTATTGCTAAGTTTTTATTTTTTAATACACTATTCATTCCTTTAATACCCTGCAAGCCACCTGTATGGATTGCTAAAATTTTTGAACCTTTTTTAAAATAACCCTTATTAATTAAATCAAAAATCCCAAACATCATTTTACCTGTATAAACAGGGTCTAACGGGATGGCATATCTGTTTTTAAACTGATTTATAAACGATACGAGTTCTTCATTTATTTTGGCATAACCGCCAAAATGATAGTCGGTTACAAGATCCCAATTCGTTTTAGTTACAAATTTACTAATATCTTGTCGTAAAAAATCACCTTTTAAGGCTGGAAAACCTAAAACTTGTTGACCGAGTTTTGAACAATTTATAAGTCCGGAAATCGTTCCGCCTGTTCCAACCGCACAACATATATAATCAAAAGTTTCATCTTCTTTGGTTAATATTTCTTCGCAACCTTTAACAGCTAAAGTATTTGTACCGCCTTCTGGAATTAAGTAAAAATCGTTGAATGCATCTTTTAATTTGTCCAAAAAAGCCTGGGATGTTTTATCTCTATATAACTCTCTAGAAACAAACTTAAACGCCATGCCATTTTGCTTAGCAAAACTTAAGGTGTCATTATCAGAAATTTTATTTTCCAACTCCTCACCTCTAATAACACCAATTGTTTTAAAACCTAATAAATGTCCAGCTGAAGCTACTGCTGCTATATGATTAGAAAAAGCACCTCCAAAAGTAAGAAGCGTTTTAAAACCCTTTTTCTTGGCTTCATGAAGATTGTATTTAAGCTTTCTATATTTATTTCCAGACACAAAAGGATGAATTTCATCTTCTCTTTTTATAAACAACTCGATCTCTTTATTATCAAGTAAATTTACTTGCTGATTTATACTATGTCCAAGCTTAAATATCATTGCTGCGAATATAATTTAAAAATCCCCAAAATGGTCGATGTTTGAGATAAACTAGATTAAATTCATTAGCATAAGCTTCACGTTCAAAAGAAATATTTCTATACGCTAAATTCCAATTTTTATATTGAAATAATCGTATTAAAAATTCGATCATATAAATCAAATAAAAGGGAATCACCAACATTTCAGATTGTTGTTTCAAATGAATTCTTTCATGATTGATTAAAACAACATGATTTTTCAAAGCTTTCGATTTTAAAAACACAAAAGGAAAAATAGTCAACCCGGTATATCCGTTCGGCACCAAATATTTCAAAATTAATATCATATACTTACCGTATTCAAAAATCAATCCAAATTACATTATCTTTGCTATAAATCAAATGAGTCAAGTTATTTTTAGCACTCATAATGATATTATTTAGATGAAAAAAATAATCCCCATTGAGGAAGGTGATTACTACTTAACACCAGAAGGTTATCGCTGTTTTACACAACAATACCATTTAAGAAGAGGCTATTGTTGTGAGAGCGGATGCAGACATTGCCCTTACGGGTATGATAAAAACAAAGGCTAGCAAATACGGCTATAACGCAATATACCAAAGGCTTGGTATGATTATTGATACTATTACAAATAAAAAAACACTTAAAATCATTGATTTTAAGGCTCATTGTGTATTGTAAAACTAAAACAAAAAGGCTATGAAAAAACTATTAAACTTTTTACCACTTTTAGTATTGCTTATTGTGATTACTTCGTGCAGCTCTGTGCGCGTTGCAGCAGATTATGATAAGAATGCTAATTTTGGAGAATACAAAACTTTTGCATTTTTTAAAACAGGTATTGACAAAGCTGAAATTAGCGATTTGGATAAACGAAGAATTCTTCGTGCTATTGAAGCTGAAATGCTAACTAAAGGCTTTATAAAATCTGAAAGTCCCGATTTACTAGTAAGCCTTTTTACAAAATCCCAACAACGTGTAGACGTTTACAATAACTCTTGGGGTTTTGGAGGCTGGGGCTGGGGAGGCTTTGGTCCTTGGGGTGCAGGTTTTGGACCAGGTTGGGGCTGGGGCTGGAATCAGCCTAGCGTATCGACTAGTACACAAGGTGTTTTATATATAGACCTTATCGATTCTAATAAAAAAGAATTAGTTTGGCAGGGCATGGGAACTGGTTATTTAAGCAGAAATATGGAGAAAAAAGAAGCTCGTATTAAAGAGTTTGTTACAGAAATTATGACGAAATATCCTCCAATAGCTCAGCAATAAAAAGTAAAACAGCGACTCAATTGAGTCGCTGTTTTTATTACATCACTATATTATTTGGCCAAACATACGGATCTGGTATATTAGTATCATCAATAAGTTGTCTTATGTCTATCTCTATACCACGGCTTAAATCTGTAATAGGCACATCATTAGGCCCCCCTTCGAAAGGGTTCTCTGTATTCTCACCAATAGATTCCATAGTATGAAATACCCATGAAATTAAAGCACTAAAAGGTACAGAAAACCATACAAAATGCCTTGCAATAGTTTCTTGAGCTACATGCATTAAAGAGTCTCGTTCTTCATGCCTACTTAGCAACCCTAAAATTTTATCGCCAAAACTTTCAAATTCTTCCATAATTCCATAGGGAATTAATAAAATAAAAATCCATACAAATAAATAATTAAGTGTTGCAAATTGTCTTGGGTATGGAAAGTTTTTAATACGCTCACTTTTACCTTGAAGTGAATAAAATTCGACCAACATATTGGTCATTTCCATATGTCTAAAATCCTCTATTAAACCCTGGTTCATTAATTCTTTTAGGCGTCTGGATTGAATTCCTAATAATTGGGATGCCTGATTTCCTTTTGCAAAAACTTCTTTATATTCTGCTTCTGAAATATATGGCTTAATAGCGCCATCAAGATCTTCTACATCTTCACAAACTCTATACTTTGAAGCTCTAAATTCTTTATTAGATTTCCCCGCTTTAAGATGCATTTCCCATGGTTTGTCCTCTCTAAGCTGATATCTCAACGCTGTTAGCCAAGCTATATGTCTATGTACCAACTCTCGTTTAATAGAATACATTTCGTCTTCTGTTCTATCTTCTAGGGTATGATTATTATTTATAAAATCCTTTACCATAATAGTCCAGGAACGTGATGCATTAACAATACCTCCCCATATTTTTCTAGCTTCCCAAAGCCTGTCATAAGACGCATTATTTTTAAAACTCACAATAAATGCGACGGCAGTTCCTAATACCCCAAGCGGTAACCATGGTACATGTAACCATTTTAATCCCAATACATCAAATAAAAGTACAGGTATTAAAGCTAGAAATATAAATAAAAAAATGTGCCTTCGCGTCCATTTCAAAATTCCCATTACAGGAAATATGCGTCTTGTGTACATAGTTTTCAGATTTAAAAACCTAAAAGTACTAAAATATGCCTTTAGATTAACATTGTTAAAAACACATAAAAACAAGCAATTATTTATAGATTTCGTATTTTTACTTAACAAAACCTTATTCTAAATCAATTATGTCTAACGCTATTGAAACTAATCCTATTTTAAATCGTTTGCCCAAGCATTTAATGCAGTTTATAAAACCTCAAAACTATGAGGACTATTCTGCTATAAATCAAGCAGTTTGGCGCTATGTAATGCGTAAAAATGTTGACTTCCTAAGTACTGTTGCACATAAATCTTACTTGGAAGGCTTAAACCAGACAGGTATTTCCATTGATAGTATCCCTAATATGTATGGCATGAATAGGATTTTAAAAGACATTGGTTGGGCGGCAGTTGCTGTTGATGGTTTTATCCCACCAAATGCATTCATGGAATTTCAAGCATACAATGTATTAGTTATCGCTAGTGATATTAGGCAATTAGAGCATATAGAATATACACCAGCTCCCGATATTATTCATGAAGGCGCTGGGCATGCTCCTATTATAGCGAATCCTGAATATGCAGAATATTTAAGGCGTTTTGGAGAAATTGGTTGTAAAGCGATTTCTTCTGCAAAAGATTATGAATTATACGAAGCCGTGAGGCATTTATCTATTATAAAGGAGGCTCCAAACTCTAACGAAAGCGACATTGCTACTGCAGAAAAGAAAGTAGAAGATTTACAGCAAAACATGGGCAAACCAAGTGAGATGGCACTTATTAGAAATCTACATTGGTGGACCGTTGAATATGGCTTAATTGGCTCTCTAGAAAACCCAAAAATATATGGTGCAGGTTTATTATCCTCTATTGGTGAAAGTGCTTGGTGTATGACAGATGAAGTAGAAAAGTCACCTTATAACATTGATGCTACTTATAAAGATTTTGATATTACCAAACCACAACCTCAGCTTTTTGTCACACCTGATTTTGCACATTTAAGCCTTATTTTAGAGGAATTTGCAAATACGATGGCTGTTCGTAAAGGCGGGCTTTCTGGAGTAACTAAATTAATAGACTCTAAAGCTTTAGGGACTGTAGAATTAAGTACTGGAATACAAATTTCTGGAATATTTACTAATGCAATTGAAAATAACGGACATCCCATTTATATTCAAACTACTGGAGAAACAGCTTTAGCTTATAGAGAAAAAGAATTGGTAGGACACGGTACTAGAACTCACAATAAAGGTTTTGGATCTCCCATAGGCAAACTTAAAGGAATCAATTTGGCTATTGAAGACATGAGTCCGCGCGACTTAAGTGCTTATGCTATTTATGAAGAACAAAGCATTGTTTTAGAGTTTGAAGGCGGCATAAAAGTATCTGGTGAAATTATTACCGGTAAGCGCAACCTTCAAGGAAAAATAATACTCATTAGCTTAAAAAATTGTACCGTTACGCATAATGACACAGTATTGTTTCAACCAGAATGGGGTATTTATGATATGGCCATAGGAAAAGAAATTGTTTCTGCATTCTCTGGCATTGCAGATTTAAATAGCTTTGATTTAATTACACATGTTCCTTCCACCAAAACAATTCAAATAAAAAAATCTGATCAACACATACAATTAGAAGCACTTTATCAGCAAGTTAGAGATTACAGAGATCATAAAAATAAAACCATTTCCAGAACTAAAGTGCTGGAACAATTAATCGAAAAACATCCTAATGATTGGTTATTACCAGTAGAACTCTACGAATTAGCAGCTATAGGTAACGAATCTAACCTTTGTGAAAGTATTTTAAATCATTTAGAAACCATAAAACAAAACAGACCAGAAGTTGGTCATTTAATTGATGATGGCTTAGAGATTGTTAGGCAAACAGTAAATGTTTAACTCAAGGTTACCGAAACCGCTTCAAGGTCTTTTTTGTAAATTTACTCAACACTAGTTTACCACTTATTTCGGCACGTTCGGTTAATAAAGTATCCCAGTGGCCGGTACCTTTCCAAAAAACGGTTTTCATTTCTTTTAAAGCTTCAGGATTATAGGATGCTATTTTAGTAGCCAAGCTTTCAACAGCTTCATCAAGTTCTTCCACTGTTTCAAAAACATCTGCATACAATCCTTTTTCTTTAGCAAATTCTGCTGAGAAAAACGTTTCAGCATCTATGGTCATTTGAGACATGGCAGTTAATCCTATTTTTCTAGTAACAACAGGTTCTATTACAAAAGGGCCAATACCAATACTTAGCTCACTTAACCTAATAGACGCATATTTTGTAGCCAAACAATAATCTGTCGCAGCTGCCAAGCCAACACCGCCTCCTACCGTTTTTCCTTGAACACGACCAATAATTAATTTTGGACATTTACGAATCGCATTTATCACATTTGCAAACCCTGAAAAAAAAAGTGCTCCTGTTTCTTCATTTTCTATGGATATGACTTCATTAAAACTGGCTCCAGCACAAAAGGTTCTATTGCCTCCACTTTTTAATACAATAACATTTACATCTTTATTATTCCCAGTTTCTGTAATAGTTTTTGATAACAATGCTAAAACATCACTGGGCATAGAGTTTCTATTAGGATGGAAAAATTCTATATATCCAACATTTTTTTCAACTCTTAACTTTACGTATGATTCGTCCATATTTAATTATTATTAAAACAAAAATACAATTCGTAATTCTCTTTTATTTTATAAAAATGTAAAAAGAGTGTTTATTAATGTAAATTTTTATTTCTCTTAAGAAAACCTGTAATAGATTTCTATCATTTAAAAGATAAGTTAGATAAATCTACATTGCCTCCAGATAATATAACTCCAATTTTCTTATTCTTAATATCTGTTTTTTCTTTTAAAACAGCAGCAAAAGCAACTGCAGCCGATGGTTCAACGATAATCTTCATTCGTTCCCAAATTAATTTCATTGCTTTAATAATGTCGTCTTCCTCAACTCGTATTATTTTTTCAACATGCTCTTTTATAATTGGAAAATTTCTATCCCCTAAATGAGTTCGTAAACCATCTGCTATGGTGTTAGATGTTTCATTTTTTTCAATATTTCCAGAAATCAATGATCTATAAGCATCATCAACTTCCTTAGGCTCGCCAGCAATGACTTTACATCCATTCGAAAAATGATTTGCCGCTAGAATAGTTCCTGCCAATAAACCACCTCCTCCTACTGGTGTGAATATATACTCTAAATCATGATAATCTTCCAACAACTCTATAGCGGCCGTTCCCTGACCATAAATAACATGATCTTGATTAGAAGGATGAATAAAGGTGACTCCTTTTTCTTTTTGAATTCTTGCTGCTTCAGTTTCTCTGGCTTTCGTACTGGAATCACATTCAATAATTACACCTCCGTAAGCTTTAACAGCATCCTTTTTAACTTGTGGAGCATTCTTAGGCATAACTATGTATGCTTTCACATTAAGTGTTTTAGCTGCCAAAGATAATGCTTGTGCAAAGTTTCCAGAAGAATGCGTAACAACTCCTTTACTTTTTTGTTCTTCTGTTAAATTCAAAATAGCATTTACCCCTCCCCTCATTTTAAATGCTCCCATTTTTTGAAAGTTTTCACATTTAAAAAACACTTCCGCTTCACATATATCATTTAATAACTTTGATGTTAAAACTGGAGTTCTGTGTATGTAGGGTTTTATAAGATTATGAATTTTTTGTAAAGTAGATTTATTCATTACCAATAATTATAATTTTAAATCTTGTAAAGCATCTATTGTAGATACTGGGTTTTTGTTATATTCTAAAGTCCAACCTAAAGAATTTGTTAGGATATAAAATTTTGAAAGTTCACTTATTAACCTATTCTTGGCATTTGTTTTTAAATCGGAAGCTTCTATTTTTTTGTTCAACGATGCTTTAACAATTTTCTTAATATCATTATAGTCTTTAGCCTCAAAAGGGTTTAAGAAATCGGACTGTATATCATAATATTCTAAATCTGGACTAATTTTCACTTCTTCCTTTGGAATATTTATAATCGTTAATGTTTTATTAGCTTCATCTATTTCAAATTCAATTTTACTTAAATCATAAGCTATTGTGACTTCAGCATTAACAACAATCAGTGCCTTTTTTTCTGATGTAAAATAATCTCCAAAAATATCTTTAGAGTTCTTATAATTAAAGACCTCACTAAAATGACCTTCGGTCACTACTAACTTTCCAACATTTTTAATTTGTTTTTGAATTAGAGCTGAACTTTCCTGAAGTACTACTTTCTCATTCTGCTTATCTCCACAGTATTTAAAGGAGAACAGGATAATCAAAGTAATTACAATACCAAATAGAATTTTACGCATGCACTAATTTAAAAATAATTCTATTGTATTCTTGAAGTTTATTTTATAAAACAAAAAAACATTAGTTTCCTTCGACATAAGAAGTCTAACCAATGCATTTTATGGAATTTAAATTAACAAGTCAAAAATAGTGAACTTGCTTAGAAGCAACATTAAAAGAAAGTTAAACTAATATTAAATTCAAGGACTGATCTCTTAGAGCAAAGAAACAGTATAAAAAAAACACCAACTGCTAATCATTTTACTGATTATTACAATTGATGTTTTTTATACGAACTGATTAATAGCATTTTAAATCTACAATTATTAGATTTAGAATTCATAATTTTTCGATAAACCGTTATTAAAAAAGATTAAAAGTAATAATACAATTTTGGGCATCCTAGTCAACAAATATCAACACAGATTTAGCTTTCAAAACCATAAACACATGTCGTTTTTTCTTTAAAATCTCTTTTGAATTATATACATTTTAAAATACAATGTATGAAAACTGCGTTTTAATTTGAGCTTTTTTAGCTTCTATATTTTGAAGAAACCTTTGATGTGCTTCAGAGTTTGGATTAAATGGTTTGTGTTGTAATCCTTTTTGAATAACATCAATATCTTTCATGGTTTTATCTGCTTTTAAAGACATCCAAACCTCTTGAAAACAATTCCAAATATAATTAACAGCTGTTGTATTGGGATGAATCATATCTTCTTTATAAAAACGATAATCGCGGAGTTCGTCCATCATGATTTCATAAGAAGGAAAATAAAATGATTGACGATTAACAATTGATGATTTTTGACCTAAGAACTGGTGTATTCCAGTTATTAAATGCGCTTTACTCTGTGTGTTTTCAATAAATCCGTCTTTTATATGACGTACTGGAGATACTGTAAAAATAATTGAAGCTTTGGAATTAACACTTCTAATTAAACTCACTATGGTTTCTATTGATTTAGAAATTTCACCAACAGAAAGCAACTCCTTTGTAAATTGTTTTTGAGGAACTTTATGACAATTCGCAACTATTTCTTTAGTATCAACAAAACGATATACCCAAGCCGTTCCCAAGGTAATTACAATATGTGTTGATTCTTTAATTTGTTGATTTGTTAACTTAATATTTTTATTTAAGTCGTTTAATAGTAGCTCTTTAGAGGTATTACTAAATTTTGAATGCGCATTGAAGCAATGCCATTGTTCATTATGAAAAAAGATGTCTTCTTGAGAATATATTTTTTCGTTTATAGCATCAGAGATTAAACTTTCAATAGCCTTGGGATGAAATAAAATACCAAACGGGTTTTGAGTATTTCGAAATTTGAAGTAATCTAGTTTTTCTCCTATATTTTCTACAAAACATGAACCAATTAATAATATATTGGAATGATAGTCTATTAGTTTTTCAGACTGCTTTTGCAATGGTATTTTTGTTTGTAGTTTCATTTATTTCCTAATAAAGTCCTAAAGTTCTCTTTTTCTTGCAAAGACACGGAAACACAAAGTTTACTAAATTATAAGCCATTAACTATTCTGGTTATTCCTGTTTTTATTAAAGGACTATTAAAATTAATCAGTAATCCCAGTTTTAATCCGCTCAACTTTAAATACGTCAATAATTGTTTAGGGTGGACAGGATGAATTTCTTGTACTGATTTGATTTCAATAATCACTTTATTTTCAACAATTAAATCGGTTCTAAATCCCAAATCTAATGTTTTGCTTTTCCAAATAACCGGTAATTGTTTTTGGCGCTCTACTTTAAAGCCTTTTTCAGTTAATTCAGAAAACAAAATCTCTTCATAAACAGACTCCAGCAAACCTGGACCTAAATTAACATGAATATGATAACAACAATCAACTATTTTTGTTGCTAAATAATTTTCAAAAAGCTGTTCTTTATCAACCATATAACTCTGTATCTTTTATTGTTAGAATAATTCAATAAAGTTTTATTTTCTTACAATAATACAAAATCGCTAAGTTTTAAAAGTTACTTAATTTGTTTTTTTTGCGGATTAACATTTAAATCTAATCATAGATATTCATTATATATCCATATAACTTTGCGACTTGGTCCCTTTGCGAGATTAACCCAAATAACCCTTAGCCTTTATTAATGACTACGTGGTGTCTCTATCGCGCCTCATTTCGACATGACAACGAGATTCTATTTGTATTCCGAGACATTTCGACTAAAGGAGAAATCACATAACCAAGTACAACCCAATTACTATAAAAACCCCTAAACTTTGCGTCTTCGCGCCTTTGCGAGATCAGCTCAAATAACCCTTAGCCTTTATTAATGACTACGTGATGTCTCAATCGTGCCTAATTTCGACATGACAACGAGATTCTATTTGTATTCCGAGCCATTTCGACAAAAGGAGAAATCACATAATCAAGTATAAACCAATTACTATAAAGCCCCTAAACTCTGCGTCTTCACGCCTTTGCGAGATTAAATCACATACCTCTTCGCATCCTCTAAAGCCTCATCAATCCCAGCCGGATTCTTACCTCCTGCAGTGGCGAAAAACGGTTGTCCGCCACCGCCGCCTTGAATAAACTTCCCGAGTTCTCTAACGACTTGTCCAGCATTTAATTCTTTACTCGCAACTAGTTCTTTTGAAATATAACAAGACAATAATGCCTTTCCGTTTTGCTCAGCACCAAATAACAGGAATAAATTATCAAACTGACTTCCTAATTCAAAAGCAACATCTTTTATTCCGCCTGCATCTAAATCTAGTTTCTTTGCTAAAAACTGAATACCATTAATATCTTGCAATTCACTTTTTAATTCGCCTTTTATACTTTTAGCTTTATCTTTTAGAAGTGATTCTATTTGCTTTTTAAGATTCGTATTTTCTTCCTGTAAATTTTGTAATGCTTTTACTGGTTCTTTGGCATTATTAAGCAAATCTTTCATTTCAAAATAAGCACGATTATTTTCAAAATAAAAATCCTTAACAGCATCATTAGTGATCGCTTCAATACGACGGATTCCAGCTGCTACAGCTCCTTCCGATACTATTTTAAAATGCCAAATATCTGATGTATTCTTCACATGTGTTCCTCCACAAAGCTCTATAGATTGACCAAAACGAATAGCACGAACGGTATCGCCATACTTCTCACCAAACAAACTCATAGCTCCATCTGCAATAGCCTCTTCTTTGGGTATATTACGTTTTTCTATTAAAGGTAATTTTCCTGCTATTCTAGCATTTACAAAGTTTTCAACATCGCGTAATTCTTCAATAGTTAGCTTTGAAAAATGAGAAAAATCGAACCGTAAGTACTTTGAGTGTACAGCACTTCCTTTTTGCTCTACATGGTCACCTAAAACTTCTCTTAAAGCCTGATGTAACAAATGTGTTGCGGTATGATTACATTCAGTTCTATAGCGCTGCTTTGAATCTACAACGGCTTTAAACGTTTCTTCAATATGCTTTGGTAAGTTTTTAGCAAAATGAATAATCACATTGTTTTCTTTCTTAGTATCTAATATATAGATAACGTCACCATGTGCATCTTCTAAGTACCCTTTATCTCCTACCTGGCCACCCCCTTCTGGATAGAATGGTGTAACATTAAACACCAATTGATACATCTCACCATCCTTTTTTGAAACTACTTTTCTATATCGGGTTAATTTAACATTCGCTTCAAGTGTATCATAACCTACAAACTCTTCCTCTGCGTCATCAAATAAGACAGTCCAATCATCCGTTGACATTTCACTAGCTGCACGCGAACGGTTCTTCTGTTTTTGAAGTTCTGCATTAAACCCTTTTTCATCAAGCTTAAACCCTTTTTCGCTTAAGATAAGCGCTGTTAAATCTATTGGAAAGCCATAGGTATCATATAATTCGAAAGCTTTTTCACCAGATACAGTATCTCCTTTTGTTTCTTCAACAATTCTATTTAGCAATACCAACCCTTGATCTAATGTTCTTAAAAAAGATTGTTCTTCTTCTTTAATAACATTTTCAATAAGTTGTTTTTGAGCTTTCAATTCAGGAAAAGCATTTCCCATTTTCTTACTCAAAACATCAACTAACCTATAAATAAATGCTTCTTTTTTATCTAAAAAAGTAAAACCATAACGTACTGCACGTCGTAAAATTCTACGAATAACATAACCCGCTCCAGTATTACTTGGTAGTTGCCCGTCTGCTATAGAAAATGCTACAGCTCTAACATGATCGGCTATAACACGTATAGCCACATCAGACTTATCAAGCTTACCATACTTCTTTTTTGTAATCGTTTCTATTTCCCTAATTAAGGGAGTAAAAACATCTGTATCGTAATTAGATTGCACGCCTTGTAATACCATACACAAACGTTCGAATCCCATTCCTGTATCAATATGTTTGTCCGGAAGGTTCTCTAAACTACCGTTTGCTTTCCTGTTATATTGCATGAAAACCAAATTCCAAATTTCTACAACTTGTGGATGGTCTTTATTTACTAAATCTTTACCAGATACTTTTGCTTTTTCTTCTGCAGAACGAATATCAACATGTATTTCACTACAAGGGCCACAAGGTCCCTGCTCACCCATTTCCCAAAAATTATCCTTTTTATTACCTTTTAATATGCGATCTTCAGAGGTGTATTGTTTCCAAAAATCATACGCTTCTGTATCCATAGGAAGATCATCTGCATCATCACTTCCTTCAAAAACAGTAACATATAAGATATCTTTATCGATACCATAAACTTCTGTTAATAATTCCCAAGCCCATGCAATGGCTTCTTTTTTAAAATAGTCTCCAAAACTCCAGTTTCCAAGCATTTCAAAAAGTGTGTGATGATAAGTATCATAACCAACCTCTTCTAAATCGTTATGCTTACCTGAAACACGTAAACATTTTTGAGAATCAGAAATACGATTATTCTTTGGTTCCGCATTGCCCAAAAAATATTCTTTAAAAGGAGCCATTCCCGAATTTACAAACATTAAGGTAGGATCATCTTTTAAAACCATAGGTGCAGATGGGACTATACTGTGTTTCTTTTCCTCAAAAAAACTTAAAAATTTTGACCGTATATCTTGTGACTTCATATATTTTTGTTAAAAATCTTGTTTTCATTAAGTGTCTTTTAATAAAAAACAATTTTTATATTTACTTTCGATTAATTCTAAATTTAAGATCAACTAAACATACAATGAAAATAATCACAAATGGTTATGATAATTTTTTTGTAGGTTTGCTCGTTTGCATATTAAATGAGGGAATTGCTATGACCTCAATTTAGTTGCAAAAATAGTATAATTTAAGAAATGAGTAAGGTAAAATATTATTACGATTCAGAATCGCTTTCCTACCGAAAAATAGAGCGAAAAAAAAGAACCACTTTTAAGTATGCTTCCTTTTTTATATTAGGCTGTGCTTTTTTTGCTTTTATCTTTGTTTTTATAGCAAGTCAATATCTGGAATCTCCTAAAGAGAAAGCAATGAAAAGAGAGCTACATAATATGGAGCTACAATTTGAATTGCTTAATAAAAAAATGTCTGAAGCAGAAACTGTTTTGGCTAATATAGAAGATAGGGATAATAATATTTATCGTGTTTACTTTGAAGCCAATCCAATACCTGAAGCACAACGTAAAGCTGGATTTGGAGGTATAAATAGATATAAGACTCTAGAAGGTTTTGATAATTCTAAATTAATTATAGAAAGTAATAAGCGTATAGATATATTACAAAAGCAAATTGTAGTACAATCTAAATCTCTTGATGAAATTGCTATTTTAGCAGAAGAAAAAGAAAAGATTTTGGCAGCTATTCCAGCAATACAACCTGTTAGTAATGAAGACTTAACAAGAATGGCTTCTGGTTACGGTATGAGATCCGATCCTTTCACTAAAGCTAGAAAAATGCACTGGGGCATGGATTTTACTGCACCAAGAGGCACGCCTATTTATGCTAGTGGCGATGGAAAAGTTGTACGTGCAGATTCAGGATCTAGTGGTTACGGTAAGCATATAAGAATTGATCATGGTTTTGGCTACGTAAGTTTATATGCTCATTTGTATAAATATAATGTGAGAAAAAATCAAAAAGTTAAACGTGGTGATATTATTGGTTTTGTTGGTAGTACTGGGCGCTCTGAAGCACCTCACTTACACTATGAAATTTTTAAAGATGGTTCACGTATTAACCCTATAAACTTCTACTACGGTAGTTTAACAGCTGAAGAATTTAACAAACTATTGGAGCATGCTTCTTTAGAAAATCAATCTCTGGATTAATGCATATAGACTTACCTGAAAAACGATATTATGGTATTGGCGAAGTCGCCAAAGCATTTAATGTTAATACCTCATTGATTCGTTTTTGGGAAAAAGAATTTGATGCTCTTAGACCAAAAAAGAATGCTAAAGGCAATCGCAAGTTTACCCCTGAAGACATAAAAAACCTAAAACTTATTTATCATCTGGTTAAAGAACGTGGTTTTACTCTTGAAGGTGCCAAAATTCATTTAAAGGAAGGCAAAAAAGAAACCCTTACTAATTTTGAAATTATAAGCAAGCTTGAAGATGTTAAAAATCAACTCATAAAAATAAAGCAACATCTTTAAAGTGACCGTCTAGAATTAAAAATACATTTAATTATGTAACGTTTTTAAAAATTGTGTGTCTCATAAATAACCATTAACAAATTATATTAAACTAATTTATTATGAAGAAATTTTTACCATGGATCATTATAGGAGTTCTTGTATTTGGTCTATATTCTTGGGGAAAAGGTTTTAACAATACAGCAGTTAATCTTAATGAAAATGTAAAAGAAGCTTGGGGAAATGTTCAGACATCTTATCAACGTAGAAATGATCTTATTGGCAATCTAGTTAATACTGTAAAAGGTGCTGCTGATTTTGAAAAGAGCACTTTAACTGCAGTGATTGAAGCTCGTGCTAAAGCAACCTCTATAAACATTGACCCATCTAATGTTACACCAGAACAATTAGCAAAATACAACCAAGTTCAAGGAGGTTTAAGTGGTGCTTTAAAAAGTTTATTGGTAACTGTAGAGCGCTACCCAGAATTAAAAGCAAATCAAAACTTTTTAAAATTGCAAGATGAGTTAACCAGTACGGAAAATACTATTCAAACAGCAAGAACGCGCTATAATGAAAAGATAAAGCCGTATAATGTACACGTAAATAGCTTCCCAAATTCAATACTTGCTGGTATTTTGAATTTTGATGAAAAACCGTATTTCGATGCAGAAGTGGGAGCAGATAAACCTGTTGATGTAAAGTTCGATTTTAATTAAAAGTTCATGTCTAAAATAGAAGATTTTCTTTCTAAAGAAGAAGAACAGGAAATCGTTGAAGCTATTAGAATAGCTGAACAGAATACTTCTGGGGAAATTAGAGTTCACATTGAAAAAACATCAAATGATGATATTTTTAATCGTGCCATGGAAGTCTTCCATTACCTCAAAATGGACAATACTAAAGATCAAAATGGTGTTTTAATTTATGTTGCAGTCGAAGACAAAGCATTTGTTATATATGGAGATAAAGGTATTAATGATGTTGTTCCTGATAATTTTTGGGATAGTACAAAAGACCTAATGCAATCACATTTTAAAAAGGGCAACTTTAAAAAAGGGATCTCTGAAGGTGTATTAAAAGCTGGAAAACAGTTAGAAACTTATTTTCCATGGAAACATGGAGATGTTGATGAATTGTCTAATGAAATTTCTAAAGGCTAAGTTTTAAGTATGCAATATTCAAACCCCAATATCCAATCATTTAAAGCGAAAGGTATTATCTCCGTTTTAATAATAACACTTTTCTCATTTGTTAGTTCCCATGCTCAATTTAACATTCCTGAAAAGCCTGAATTTCAAACAAGCATTTACGATTATGCTAACTTACTTTCTACCTCACAAAAAAAGAGTTTAGAACAAAAACTTATTAAATATTCAGATACTACTTCTACTCAAATAGTCATTGCAATAATAAGCACAACTAAAGGGGAGAATATCGGTTTATTAGCACCAAGATGGGGGCATGAATGGGGTATTGGACAAGCTGAAGAAGATAATGGAGTATTCGTTTTATTAGCTAAAGATGATCGGAAAATCTGGATTTCCCCTGGGTATGGTGTCGAGCATAAATTAACAGCAGGTATTACAGGTGAGCTTATTAGAAACATTATAATTCCAGAATTTAAACGTGGAGATTATTACAGCGGGTTAAATAAAGGAGCTGATGCCATATTTCAAGTTTTAAATGGTGAATATAAAGGAACGCGCAAAAAATCATCTGAGAGTGGCTTCCCTGTTGGATTCATTTTCATTCTTATATTTATTTTTATAATCATACTTATTTCTATTTCTAAAAACAAACGTGGTGGCGGAGGTGGAAATAGAGGTAATAGATCTAAAGGCAGTAATATTCTAGAGGCTATTATACTCAGCAATATGGGACGTGGCAGCTACAACCGAGGTTCATCTAGTGGTTGGGGCGGAAGCTCAGGAGGTGGATTCGGCGGCGGTGGCTTTGGAGGCGGCTTCGGTGGTGGTGGTTTTTCTGGTGGTGGTGCTGGGGGTAGTTGGTAATTATGAAAAGAGTATTATCATTTCAAAAAACGATAGAAAAACGGATATCATAATAGGGAATAGTACTGAAAAAACAATAAAAGATTACATCTGTAAGTGCCTAATAAACAGCGCATTAATTTCTGATTTAAAAAACAGAAAACTAAAACACATGAAAACCACCTTCTCTTATTTCTCCCTTTTGCCCCAGACTATTAAACTTCCAACTAAAGCTTAACATAAAATATTGTTGTAGCACTGTACTTTGAGAATCTTGAATAAAATTCTGATTTGCAGTTCGCCTTGCATTCGTGTTTTGGTTCAATAAATCGTAAGCTTTAAATGTTATGGTAGATTTATCTTTCATAAAAGAATAAGCTAAAGTAGCATTCCAGAACCAAGAACTTTTTTGAAAACCTTCAGCAATATTAGGATTATAATTATATTGCATTTCGTTTCGCCATTCAAAATGTTTAGGCAAAAAGGTTGCTGTGCTTAAATGCAGCGAATGAAACAAAAACTCTCTATCTTCAAAGGAAGTAATGTCGAAAGTGTTTTTAGTAAAATTAATTTGATATCGTGGCATAAACTCCATAACATCTTTCCATGTGAACATAAAATTAACACTAGGAGATAAACCCGTTATATGACTAGCATATTGTACCCCATTATTATAATTTATGTTTCTATTTTTATTTCCGTTTATTCCAATGGCCAATCTTAAAGTCCTTAGTGAATCTAGTTTAACACTTTTATTATAATTTAAATTTCCGTTAATTCTATAATTTCCATTTACATTCGAATAGGTTGTTTCTCTAACAAAATTCTCATCAATAGTTGTATTGGAAACCACTTGATTATTTATAAAACTAACATTAAAATATGAGTAAAATCCTGTTCCTTTTTGAAAATCGAACGCATTGTAACTTAAATCAACTCTATGATTATTTGTTGGTTCCAAATTAGGATTACCTACTATGGTGTTTAATGGGTTAGAAACATTTTGAAAGGCTTGTAATTGCCTTAATTGTGGTGGGCTATTATTCAATCCATAACCAATACGTATTGACGATTTTGGACTAAACCTATAACGAAAGTTAGAACGTAATTCTACGGCTTCGAATTTACGTTTAATAGTAAATTCAGGTCTTAATAAATCTTTATTTTCTAAGTTTCTAAACAGATAACTTGTATTAAATCTAGCTGACCATTTTTTATTTCTATATCTAATTGAAAATTCTGGTGTAAGTATTTCATTTATATATTCAAAATCTGTACTTAATTCCGTATTAAAAACTGTATAATCTCCGTTAACATCTTTATCTAGTGTGCTTTGTTTATCTTCTTGCTTATTTCGACTATACCCGTATCCAAAATTTAAAAATAGTTCTTTTGCGATTAAAGGGATATTATAATTTATACTTGTTCTTAAATCATTAACCTTATTATTCCCTCTTGTAAATTGATCCCTTATAATTTCATCAGGATTATCTCCATAAATATCAGTCTTAGAAAATAAAAAATCATCGCTCTCTCTACTACTAATTTCGTTATCTATATTTAGCCTCAAGTAAGCTCCATTTGAACCAAAACGCTTGGTAACTTGAATATCATTAGTGAAATTCTTACCAACAGTTTCCACAACCGATTCTGTATTTGACTCATTGATTAGTGCATTTAATTCATCTCTGGAATCTTCATCTCTAGAAAAAACAGTTTTACTTCTTGTATGCCTAAATGAAGGTTCTATGTTGATTAAAAATGTAGAATCAATTTTCATATCAAATTCCATATTAGCACTATGATTGTCATTATCGCTAAAAGACCTAGACTCTGAATTAGTAAAAAACCTGGAGTCTGGTAATATATTTTCTCGTTGCGTAGATGTAACATTTTCTGAGCTACTCCCTGAATAAAAGTAATCTGTGCTCAAATCTACTTTCTCACCAAATTTATCGGCAAAATTAGCCCCTACATTATTAGATGTTGTAATCCCTTGACCTCCTCCAAAAGAACGCCCCCCTATTTGAAAAGCTCCTCCTCCGTTAAAGTTCATGGAATTACCCCCTCCAAACATTTTTCGTATTTCCCCAAAACTAAACCCTGGAGAATTTATATTATTTCCTCCAACCAGCACACTAAATCGCTGATCATTGTCAAAACGATTAAACATACCCGCAAACTCATATCTTTCATCTGTTCCTGTACCTGCCGAGGCTCTACCAAAAACACCTTTGTTATTTTCTTCTTTTATAGTAAGGTTAATCGTTTTATTTTCATCATCTCCTTCTTCTCCAGAAAATGCTTGCGACTTTGTTTTTGTATCTACTACTTGTATTTTTTCAATAACATCTTTTGTTAAATTTCTAGTAGTTATTGTAGGGTCATTTCCAAAAAAAGGTTTACCGTTTACGAGAATCCTGTTTACAGGTCTGCCATTTACAGTTATCACTCCTTCTTCATCTACTTCAATACCTGGTAACACTTTTAACAGATCTTCAACATTAGCGTCTTTTTTAGTTTTAAAAGATTTTACATTAAATTCAAGCGTGTCTTTTTTAATAGTAATTGGTGCTCTAGATTTTATAACAATCTCATCCAGAGCGTTAGCGTCAATCTGCATGATAATTTTACCTAAATTAATTTCAGGCCTATCTATTTTTATCGTTTTTGAATAGGTTTCATAACCAACATAGGATATTAATAGGTTTAACTGCATATCTACAGTTTTATCTTCTAGGGTAAAAAGACCTTTTTTATCGGTTATTGTATAATTAACTAAAGCACTATCTTTTATACGCTCTATATAAACAGTTGCAGACTCTAATGGGAGATTTTCGTCATCTGAAATTAAGGTTCCAGAAATTTTAAACGTTTTAGATTGAGAAAAGGATAATGTTACACATAAGAAAACTAGATAGAAAAAGTTTTTTTCCATTTGATTGATAAACTAGATTGATGACTAACTGATATCTTTTCCTTACATGCATTACTCCTTACTTAGGAAAAAACTTAAACGAAGATAAATTAGTAATTGTATAAACTTTCTTAAAAAAAATATAAATCATTCATAAAGAAATGTTATTTCTTTCTCATACACACACTAATGGGAACTCCTTTAAAATCAAAGTGTTCGCGAAGTTTGTTTTCTAAGAAACGTTTATAAGGACTTTTACATGTAATGGTAATTACATAAAACAGAAGTTCCGTTTTCACGATGGTTGTGAGAGGCTTATTTCTGGCGAACGGTAAGAGAGCATTATATAATACAAAAAGTCTCAACCTATTAATAATTGAGACTTTTATATAATATCAATTTAAATTATTTCTGTATTTCAGTATTAAAAATTGTTTTGAGTTTAGCATTCGAGCTATGCCCCATCTTAGGGTTTACAACTCTACCTTTCTTATTTACCAATACATAATGTGGAATTCCTGAAATATTAAATTTCTCAGTTAAGTAATTCCATTCATCTGTAGATACCCTATAATGTTCTCCTTTAATATTTGCAATAGCATTTTTCCACGTGTCTTCTGGAGACGTTTGATTTGTTATATATAAAAAAACCACATCATCATTTTTCATAGTTTCTTTAAGTGGTGCAATTCTCTTAATACCAGATTTACAAGGTCTACACCATGTTGCCCAAAAATCCACATACACTACTTTTCCTTTAAACTTTTCTATCATAGAATCAAACAATTCATCCCCTTCTGTTTTATTGACTTCATTTACAGTATACCCTCCTTTAGTTTTGTTTGTTTCAATGTTGGCTTTTGTCCGCTCATTTTCCACAGACAGATAGTTTGCCAAAAAGGGATCTTTTATTTCGCTCTGAACTCTTACTAACTCATTATCTGTATAGACTTTATAATCTTCCAATCTTTTGCTTGCTCTTTGAAATCTTATTACATCATATAAAAACGCATCAGATTTACCGAAATAGGCTTTAATCTTATTATCTCTATCAGAGTAGTATTTATATCTACTCACATCAGAAAAACTCTTTCCATACTTTTTGTAAAACCGTTTGGTTACTTCTCCATACGTTTCATAAAAAATGCGTTCTTTTTCAAATTCTTCTTTAGTCTTCATGATTTTAACAGCTTCTACCATCTTCATTTCTTCATTAGATAGTTTTTCGCCTTTACTTTTAATATACTCTGCCATATTTACAAGAAAATGACCATGTTTTGGCTTTAAATCATTTTCTTTTAAATAGTCCCTATAAGCTTTCATGTCTTCTTTGTGCTTTTTATAAAATGCTTGTTCAGATTTACCATGAACTTTTCTAAAAGCCTCTTCTTTCTTCAAAATTTCAGATGTTTGTATTTGCTTACTCATTTCAACCATCTCTAATTCTTCTACTGTAAGTTCTCTATTGTTTTTTTGTAACCAATCAGCAAATTCTGTAAAAGTCGCTCTAGAAGATTGATTTACTTTAAAAAGGTCTGCATATATTAATCTGTTTACGAAAAAATAATAGTCATTGGATAATAGTGCTAGTTTGTTATTTATAATATCTTTTGGGATAAAATCATAATAGTCTTCATGAACCTTAAAATCTTTAAAAGGTTTTTTCTTTTTATCTGATTTCGCCTTTTCATTTTGACGCTTTAAACTTCGTCTAGACATTCCATAACCTAAAGCATTTTGATAAGCCGTTAATTCTATCTGTATGTTTTTAATTTGAAATGCTTTAGCACTTACAAAATGATTATTAGCATATTCTTTTAGCGTATTTAACTCTTTATCTCTTACATCTAAGCATACTTTTTTATAATCTTCAGGAGAAGTAATCCCAATATTTTCTCTTGTTTTTCGAGAATTAAAATACTTTATAAACTCCAAAGCTTGTAAATCTGAATTCACTTGAGCACAATCTCCCATGAAAAATGATTCTTTTCCATCTATACAATGAAACGTTTCCTTACCTGGTTCTACAAAAACGGAATAGGCACCATTCGGCATTCTTACAAATGCAGACTGAGGATGAGTAATTGGGAACTTTACAGAAAAACTACCATCGTCAGCAATTTTGATTAAATAAGAATCTTGATGCCCAGAAAAGGCGTTATTAATATGTATCGTCCCAGTTTTTTGCTCTGCTCTAGTTGTAAAACCTTTTACAAATCCAGAATATGTTGTTGAATCTAAATTAAATATAGGTTCTGTATATTCAACATTATTAGCTAATTTGTAATTAGGGTTATTTACTTTCTTTAAACTATAACTTTGTGATTTTTTTCGGCTTTCACCAAATCCAACTTTATCATTTTTAAGAAGTTTGGCATACACTGTTTTTATAGTACTCCCTTTTTCTAAAACTATGGTGTATTTTTTCCCTTTCACTTCTATAGACTTATACTTCCATATAGTCTTGTCTATGACAGCTCTTTTTGAATATAAACCGTAGTGCCATTGATTGCTTCCATCGGTTAACATCCAATTTCCTCTAAGTGCTTTTGGCAGCCTTAAAATACTTTTATCTTCATTAATTACAATATCATAAACTTTCCAATCTCCTCCTTCATTAGCTTCACCAAAATCAATTGCTTTAACGTTCTTATTTAATTTTGGAAAATGTAAACTGTAGCTATTTTCACCAGATTCTGGGACTACATTCCATTTTCCAAGCTTCGTCCCCTCAGTCTTGGTTATAAATAACTTATCTCCTCCATTTAAATCTTGTATGTAAGATTGCTTAGGAATAAAGAAACGGCTACCATGACGCATTTTAAGATGGAAATGCAATACAGTTGATGTATCTAATAATTCTACTTTTACGATAGTTCCAGGAACAGAACTAAACCCGTATTCTGGATTTTCAATTACTTTTTGTGCAAATGTGTTAATACATACGAATCCTAATAGGAAAGTGATGATCAGGCTTTTTTTCATGTTGATTGTCAATAAATTGATTTGATTATTAATAGCTTTTGTTATAACGAATGTAAAACATAAACCGTATGAAGGTTCTTAATCAAATTATAAAATACTCTAAACTGATGTTATTTTTTATCCTTTTTATAAAAAGAACATGCTTTACTTATTGGTAAGTATAAGCTTTAAGTAGAATGTTACAAATTTCCAATAAATATAAAAGTACTCTATACCAATTACAGCATTTTGTCTCAAAAAATGAGTGATTTACTATAATTAACTAGAAATATGCTTTTATTTTTCATAAAAAGTCTTAAAAGGCTATTTCTTACGCATATAAACACTAATAGGCACACCATTAAAGTCAAAGTGTTCGCGAAGTTTATTTTCTAAGAAACGTTTATAAGCATCTTTTACATATTGTGGTAAATTACAGAAAAAAGCAAACTGCGGTTGTGGTGTTGGCAATTGCATAATGTATTTAATCTTTACAAATTTTGCTTTATAAGCTGGCGGTGGATAGTTTTCTATAATAGGAAGCAATACATCATTAAGCTGGCTCGTTTTTATTTTTTTGGAACGATTTTTATAAACCTCAACAGCTGTTTCTATCGCTTTAAAAATACGTTGCTTGGATACTGTTGAAATAAATATAACTGGCACGTCCGTAAAAGGCTCTATTTGCTTTCTAATAGCCTTTTCATACGCTTTCATTGACTTATGGTCTTTCTCTACCAAATCCCATTTGTTAACTAAAATAACAATGCCTTTTCGGTTACGCTCTGCTAACCAAAATATATTCTGTACCTGTCCATCAAAACCACGTGTGGCGTCTAATACTAAAAGACACACATCTGCATGCTCAATAGCTCTAACACTACGCATGACTGAGTAAAATTCTAAGTCTTCTTTTACTTTGGCTTTTCTACGTATTCCCGCTGTGTCAACTAAATTAAACTCAAAACCAAAACGATTATATTTTGTATCAATAGAATCTCTTGTGGTTCCTGCTATATCAGTTACTATATACCTATCTTCCCCTATTAATGCATTAATAAATGACGATTTTCCTGCATTGGGACGACCAACAACTGCAAAGCGTGGTAGTTCCTCTTCTTCTACTTCTTCCTTTTCTGGTAAGGCTTCAACTAAAGCGTCTAATAAATCACCTGTACCACTTCCGTTGATACTTGCAATATTATAATATTCTCCTAATCCTAATGAATAAAACTCTACGGCATCTTCAGAACGTTTAGCATTATCAACTTTATTAACTACCAAAAACACTGGTTTGCTAACTTTTCTAAGCAAATTAGCAACGTCTTCGTCCATACCTGTAACGCCATTTTCAACATCTACCATAAAAATAATAGCATCTGCTTCATCTATAGCTAATTCGACTTGCTTATCAATTTCAGCTTCAAAAACATCATCACTACCTAACACATAGCCCCCAGTATCTATAAGAGAAAACTCCTTTCCGTTCCAATCACTTTTACCGTAATGACGGTCTCTTGTAACGCCACTCACTGCATCAACTATAGCTTCTCTTCGCTGTATTAAACGATTAAAAAAAGTTGATTTCCCTACATTTGGTCTTCCTACTATAGCTACTATATTGCTCATAATCTATAAATGATATGCAACAGCCTAAGGCTGATTTATTTATATTCCTCGTTTGAAATATTTTGCAAAAATAGGAAATATAGTCTACTCAAAGTGTTTTTATAAAGATTAAAACTAAGAACTCATTTAGACTTTTTGGATTTAAGCGAAAATTAGAAGTTTTTGACTATGTTGAAGGCTTTTTTGAATTGTATAACAGAGCTATGGAAGGAAAAAAAGACAAAAACAGAGCTGAAAACAGCCATTTTTTAGCAAATTGAAAAAGTCTAAATGAGTTCTATTTATGTTTTATAGAAAAAAACAGTAATTTACTGTACTTAAAATACTGATAACATGCCAGCAACAAATGATATTGTTTTAAGACCTCGTTTTAAAATAGAACTTAATAAAAGCAACCAATCTATTTTAAAAGATTTTGAAGCTCTAAAATCCAGCCAATCTGATTTTATTGTAACACGACTAGACAATCATGTATTTATTAAATTCCCAAAAGAAAAACAGCATTTTTGGTCGCCTCAACTCCATCTAGAAATTGATGAAATTGACAGCAATTCAAGTTTACTTCATGGACTATTCGGACCAAATCCTACGGTTTGGACCATGTTTATATTTTTTCATTTTCTAGTTGCAGGTTTATTTATAGCCTCTGGAATATGGGCTTATACTAATTCATCTTTAGATAAAAGTTATGCAATACAAGTTAGCCTAATGTTCTTAATGGTACTTATATGGGTTGTTTTATACTTTGCTGGTAGTATAGGGAAGGCTTCGAGTAAAAATGAAATGCGAGCATTGCATAATTTTATGAACGATGTTATTAAAATTGAAAAAGCACCTAAATTTTAAAAATCAAAGTGCTTAATCAACTAACTAAAACTCAATAAGCTAAACTAACTAAACATTATTGAATATTTTCTAAGAAACCAACTACCAACTTCATCAGAAGCCAATAATAAATACTCCTATATTTTGGCTTTGTTGCATTGCAGAGTACTAAGCATAAATACTAAACGGTTTGCTATAAAGTTTCATATTTGGCTACTTTTAAAGTCTCAAAGATGATACATATATTTAAAATTAACGTTACCCTATTAAGAAGAAAGTATTAAGGTTTTCTATTGATTGTAACCAAAACGTTTCAATTGATTTTGATTGCTTCTCCAGTTTTTATTCACTTTAACATACAACTCTAGGTGGATTTGCTTACCGAAGAACTTTTCTAAATCTTTTCTAGCTTCTACGCCTACACGCTTTAAAGCACTTCCTTTATGACCGATAATAATGCCTTTTTGAGTTTCTCGTTCTACCATGATAACAGAACGAATTCTGATTATTTTCTCTTCTTCTAAAAACTCTTCGGTATCGACTTCAACAGCATAAGGGATTTCCTTTTTATAATGAAGTAGTATTTTTTCTCTTATACTCTCATTTATAAAGAAACGTTCTGGTTTATCTGTTAACTGATCTTTGGGATAAAATGGTGGCGATTCCGGAAGTAAGTCTATAATTCTATCAAATACTTCTTTTACTTGAAAACCTTCAAGCGCAGAAATTGGTATAATCTCAGCATTAGGTACTTTTTCTGCCCAAAGCTGTACTTGTGTTTCTAATTGTTCTTGATCTGATCTATCAATTTTATTTAAAAGTAATAATACAGGAATTTTAGAGCTTGTAATTTTTTTAAAGAATGCTTCATCTTTTAATGCTTGCTCTCCAATTTCAACCATATAAATTAATACATCTGCGTCTTCAAAAGCCGATTTCACAAAACCCATCATTGATTCTTGCAATTCATAAGCTGGCTTTATAATTCCTGGCGTATCACTAAACAGTACTTGAAAATCATCTCCATTTACGATACCTAAAATTCTATGACGTGTCGTTTGCGCTTTAGATGTTATAATAGATAACTTTTCTCCCACAAAGGCATTCATCAATGTAGACTTACCTACATTAGGATTACCAATAATATTTACAAAACCTGCTTTGTGACTCATATGTTCTCTATTTTTTACTGATGCAAAGTTACGATGTTTGTACTTTATCACAGCATCAATACTTATAAAACAAAAAACAGGAAGCACGTGCTTCCTGTTTTTTGTTTTATAGTGAACTCATTTAGACTTTTAGGATTTAAGCGAAAATTAGAAGTTTTTGCCTATGTTGAAGACTTTTTTGAGTTGCATAGCAGAGCTACGGAAGGAAAAAAAGACGAAAACAGAGCTGAAAACAGCCATTTTTTAGCAAATTGAAAAAGTCTAAATGAGTTCAGTGTTAAATAGTTTTAAATTACTTAACTATTTCTAATAATTCTACTTCAAATACTAAGGCATCAAATGGCTTAATAGCACCACCTTGACGTGGAAAAGCACCATATGCTAAATCTTGTGGAATGAAAAATTTATATTTTGAACCAACTTTCATAAGTTGAAGTCCTTCTGTCCATCCTGGAATTACTTGATTAACTCCAAATTCTGTTGGTTTTCCTCTATCTACAGAACTATCAAATACAGTTCCATCAATTCTAGTTCCATGATAATGAACTTTAACTTTTGACGTTACTGTAGGAACTTCTCCTGTACCTTGTTTTAAAACAATATATTGCAATCCACTTTCTGTAGATTCTACACCTTCTTTAGATAGATTTTCAGTTAAAAATTTCTCACCTTCTATTTTATTTCCTCCATACTGCTCTTCAGCTTTTTTAAGCGCTTCTTCTTGCGCCTTTTTAGCTTTTTCTTGCTGTGCTTTTTGCATATAGGTTTGAATAATTTTCTGAACTTCTTCTTGTTTAATTAAAATATTAGAAGAATCTGATGCATTCACATATCCTTGAACAAATAAATCATTGTCAAACTCAGTAAAACTAGTTTTTACGTTTCTAGCTACATCCATTCCAATGGCATAACTAACAGAGTCTATTTGTGTTGTTAATGGTTTATTTGTAACACCGCTCTTATTACATGACACTACAAGTAAAGCAATCATTGCTACACTTAAAAATTTTATTGTCTTCATCTTTTTAATTTTATTTTTTTAGTTACTAGTTATTACATTTATAATTTCGACTATAAATGCTAAGTTTTATTATGTTATTTTTCAATTGATGCCAAAAGTAACAAATTTACACGCATAAAAAAAAGAAAAACCTTCCTGAATACAGGAAGGTTTTTAACCATGTAGGGTTAATGATATTCTTTTAATTGATTATCTAACCTCTTTAATAAGTTCAATAGAAAACCTTACTTTCTCTTCAATCTTAGCATAATCAAACTGCCCATTGGCATCTTTCGCCATTAACTTAGATCCCATTCCAACACAAGTAACTCCTGCATTAAACCAAGCTTCAAGGTTTTCTTTTGTTGGAGACACCCCCCCAGTAGGCATAATACTTGTCCAAGGTTGAGGCCCTTTAATCCCTTTTACAAATTGTGGTCCGTAAATATCTCCAGGGAATAATTTAACAATCTCACAGCCTAATTCTTCTGCTCTTGCTATTTCTGTTAAAGTTCCACAACCAGGAGACCATAAAACTTTTCTTCTATTACAAGCAATAGCGATATCTTCTCTTAAAACTGGTGTTACAATAAAGTTAGCTCCTAAAGCCATATACCTAGAAGCAGCAGCAGCATCGGTTACAGAACCAACACCCATTACCATACCTGGTAATTCTTTAATTGCATATTTTATTAGCTCACCAAAAACTTCATGAGCAAAATCACCACGAGCTGTAAACTCTAGTAATCTAGCACCACCATCGTAACAAGCTTTTAATACTTTTTTACTAGCTTCTATATCACTATTATAAAACAAAGGAACTAATCCTGAGCTTTTCATAACTTCTGCAACTTCTATTCTTGTAAATTGTGCCATATATCTTTAATTTGTTGATTTATTGAGATATTTTACTATCTAGCAACTCTTCCTGAAGCGTCACCGCCCATTAATTTTTCTACTTCACTAACAGTAACTAAGTTAGCATCTCCTTTTATTGTATGTTTTAGACATGATGCTGCTACGGCAAAATCTAAAGCATTTTGGTCATCTTCTGGGTATTTTAATAATCCGTAGATTAGGCCTCCCATAAATGAATCTCCGCCACCTACTCTATCAACAATATCTGTGATTTGGTATTGACGTGTTTCGTACATTTGCTTACCATCATATAAAACACCTGCCCAAGTATTGTGGGATGCAGATATTGAACCTCTTAACGTTGTAATTACTTTTTTAGCTCTTGGAAATTTTTCCATCATTTGCTGACAAACAGATAGGAATGCTTCCGCTTTTACATCATGTCCTTGCGTTTGAACCGAAATACCTTCTGGTTTAATACCAAAGTGCATTTCTGCATCTTCTTCATTTCCTAAAACAACATCACAGTATGATGTTAACTCGGTCATAACGGCTTCTCTGTGCGCTTCATCACAGTATTTCCATAATTTAGCACGGTAATTTAAGTCTGTAGAGATAGTAATTCCTTTTGCGCTAGCTGCTTTTACAGCTTCTAAACAAACATCTGCAGCACCTTGAGAAATTGCTGGTGTAATACCAGTCCAGTGGAACCATTCTGCACCATCAAATACTTCATCCCAATCAATCATTCCTGATTCAATTTCAGCAATCGCAGAATGTGCCCTATCATAAACAACTTTACTTCCTCTTGAAACGGCTCCCGTTTCTAGAAAATAAATCCCTAAACGATCTCCTCCATAAACAATCTTATCGACACCTACGCCTCTTTTACGCATTTCCATCATTGCACATTCACCAATGTCATTTTTTGGTAAACGTGTTACGAAATCTACTGAGACACCATAATTAGCTAATGAAACCGCTACGTTTGATTCACCTCCACCATAAATAGCATCAAAATTATTAGCTTGTGAAAATCTTAAAAATCCTTGAGGAGCTAATCTTAACATGATCTCTCCAAATGTTACTACTTTACCCATTACTTAAATCCTTATTTAGGTTAATTTATTATTTTGCTTAAACGTTTAAGCATATATGCTAAAATATAATCAAAGTCATAAAAATTATATAATTTTGATTATAAAAACTAACGCAGTATATTTGCTTAAACGTTTAAGCAAATATATAAAAAATTTGAATATCAAAAAGAAAACAACCATAAAAGATATTGCTAACGTATTAAATATTTCTCCAGCTGCTGTTTCCAAGGCTTTGCATGATGACTCTCGTATAAGTGAAAAGACAAAAAAAGCTGTAAAACAAGTTGCTAAAAATTTAAATTACCAACCAAATCATCTTGCCAGTGCATTACGCAAAGGGAAAAGTCATTTAGTTGGTGTTATTGTCCCTAGAACAAATAGTAACTTCTTTTCTTCTGTAATTCAAAATATTGAGGAAGAATTAGATAAAGAAGGTTATAACATTATTATTACGCAGTCTAACGAATCTTATAAAAAAGAGTGCCGTAATATCGATACTCTTTTATTTACACAGGTTGATGGCATTATAGCTTCTATGGCTAATGAGACTATTAACTTAGATTACTATGAAAAAATTAAATCTAAAGGGATTCCACTGATTTTATTTGACCGTGGGGAAAATGATTTAAACGTAGATTATATTGGTATTAATGATTACGATAGTAGCCACATGATTGTTGAGCATTTAGTACAGCAAGGTTGTAAACGAATTGCTCATATTGGTGGTTATAAGCGTACACGAATTTTTAATAATAGGATTAGAGGTTATATTGACGCTCTAAAAAAGCATAATCTTTCTTTAGAAGATGAACTATTAATTGAAAGTAATCTTACGATTGAGGATGGAAGAGAAAAAATGTCTCAACTGTTGGCTTTAAAAAACAAACCGGATGCTGTTTATGTTGCTGGGGATTATGCCGCTTTGGGTGCCCTACAAATATTAAACGAACAGGGTATCAAAATACCTGAAGATATTGCTTTAGTTGGGTTTGGTAATGAACCTTTTACTGCAATGGTTACTCCCAGTATTACGAGTATAAATCAACATAGTGCAGAGATAGGAAAACAGGCCGCTAAAACGTTTTTAGAGCATGCAAAAAAATCGGTTGTTAAACAGCAATTGAATAAAATAATACTGGATGCCGAGTTAATTGTTAGAGATTCTTCTAACATTAAAAATTCATAATTTCTATTATAGAAATTCGTTTAAACTGCTGCTGCTAACTTTGCAGCAATTCCAGAAAACACTACCAATGTACCAACTGTCTTACCTCCAAAATAATCGCTTGGTAATGTTTGAACATTTTCTATAGCAATTTAGAAGCCACGTAAATATCCTCGAGCCCAAAAATGATTGCCCAATATGGTTTCTCTTTTAAATAGCACTTCTTTGAAAATATTTGAACGGCTGTCTTTCCATTGACAACTCCTACTATCTTAGAAACAGAATACTTCGAAGGAATTGAACAAACTAAGTGGATGTGATCCGGTTGAATTAAAATTTCTTCTATCAAAACATCATACCAACTACATATTTGTTCTATTCTTGATACTACTATTTCTTTGATTTTTCCCTCTAAAACACGAAACCTATACTTAGGCGTCCAAACTATATGATATGTACAACTATAAACACAATGTGTTAATTTCCTCTATTTTGGCGTAAACCAAAATTATAAAAATCGGTGAAACCAATGGGGGCGTAATTCCACCAAAAGTAGAAGTTTTACTAATTTTCAATAAAAAAACCTTCAATCTATAATTGAAGGTTTTGCCTATTCGATTTCTTTTTGATTTTATAAATAACGCTTCTGGGGTACAAGTGATTAAGTTGGTAACAATAAACAAATTCACTAGGAGTTTTTATATCTAAACTAATTATTCTCCATAACTCCCATTAGCTCCATTGAATAGTTATCTTTTGCCTGTATATAGGCTACTTTAGGAATAATAGTAGCCCCTACTTTTTTCTTTTCAAAGGATGCAGTCATACCAAAATCTATCTTTTTAAACCCAAGTCTTGTAGCTCGTTTAATTGTTTGATACAATAACTGTCTATAAACCTGATGTTTTTCGGTATAATTATAATCCATACCAATAAATGCGGGTGTGTATGTCACTCCTAAATTCTTATAACAAAACATAACGCCCACTGGGATATGCGATTTCCCTTCATTAAACTCCTCTTTTAAATAAATTGCTATAAACTCCCAATTAGGATGCTGGGACATCATTGTAAATAACTTTCTCGGTAAAGGAAACATGTTTAAAGCAAGATTATGCTTATTCACATTAGTATATAATTCATAAAATTGATCTATCAGTTTTTCACTGGATGCTTCACTATATGATACCTTAAAGTGTTTTTCATAAGGCTGGATATCTTTTTTAAAGTGTTTTCTAGAACGTGTGGATAATGACTCTGGATACTCATCTATGGTTTTCCAATGAAGATCAAGTATTTGGCATGAGTCTGGCATCACTGTTTTAATAAAACCTTGTTGATGGAATAATTGACTTAGCTCATCATCGTTTTCAAAATCTCTCAGTACGACCCAATTTGAGTTAAATTTCAGCTCCAGTTCTTCAATTTTATCCAGCATTTGCTTCATTGCCAACTTCCAATCTGGATGTGATTTATCTAAGTATATATGCTCCCCTTCAGTAAATGGCGACCCCATTCCCAATACCTGTGAGGTGAGATAATAAGGATCGTTCTTTCGTGTTTCTTCCAACTTAAGCGATACAGAAACCGGAGCTAACATATCTTCTTTCCAAAGCGCGTATGTAAAAAATGTAGCTAGTATAGGAGTGTTGTTTTCATCTCTAATAATGATATAGTGAAAGTCCCAATTATTTTCGGAAAGCTTGTTTTTAGTAAAAACATTTTCAAGAAAAAGTAAACCATCCCAATCAAAAACTCCTTTTCCTCCCATCAGTTTGTTCCATTCACCCATATCGACATCTTGTATGGTCTTTTCATACACGACACGGAATTCTTCATGAACTTTCTTTTTAGGCGTTTCGTCTAAAGTAGGCAACTTAAAAGCTCTTCTTACTTTATCTGAAGTTGTATGTGTATCTTCTAAGGCTTTCGGATAATGGTAAACCATGGCATCTACTAAGCTTTTAATTTCTTCTGCTTGATTATGTCTAGAAATAGTAACTCTTATACCTGTATTCTTTACAGGGACTGCTGGAAATATTCCTAAATTCACAAAAAATCCCTCTTTCATTAACCTATTCACAAAATTATATCCAGTAACCGGCATACCTGTACCAATATAGAATACAGGAGAATTGTTTTCTTCAACTAAAGGCAGGTCTGTTTTTGATAATAAGGTATTGAATAGCGTTATGCGTTCCAATAGTTCATTTTGAAGCATATAAATTTCGGGGGAAAGATGAATATCGGCAGATGCTATTGCTGCTGCAACTGACGCTGGTTCTAATTGAGCTGAAAAGGTTAAAGGGCCTCCAAAAGTTTTAATTTTATGATATCTTTTTTTATGAGTACATACTGCAACAGCACCACTGGCTCCAAAAGTTTTACTAAGTGTTCCAAACAATAACACATTATCTGGTAATTCATCTAATTTACTAAGAACATATCCTGTTCCATTTTTACCTGCCCAACTCATTCCATGAACATCATCTAAATACAAGTGTAGTTGCGGGTATTTGTTACATAACTCCATAAGTTCATCTAAAGGCGCCACATCTCCGTACATAGAATAAACACCATCGGCCATGTACCATATCTTTTTGTACTTAGAAGATAATTTTTTGATTTTGTCTTCTAACATATCAAGGTTGCTATGCCTAATCATCTCAATGGGCACACTACGCGTTTTAAGTACATTTGCTGCACTTTGCACGCTCCAATGCACCTGATGATCTAAAATAATAGCATCACCATCTTCAACAGCACTAGGAATAACACCAAGATGCCCAAGCGTACTGTTCTTTGTAATAATAATTGGCGCATCGTACAATTGGGTGATTTTCTCCTCTAGCCCAGCATATAATGGGTTTGAAATATAGCTTTTAGAAAGTGGAAACTGTGTTCCGTATTTATAAACAGCGTCCATAGCTGCTTTTTTTAAACGCTCATCCTGTTCCAACCCTAAATATCCTGTTGTTCCGAAATGAAAAAGATCTTTTTGTTTTATCCGTATCTTTCTACCTGTAAAACTATCGCCTTCTGCATACAAATGCAAGACACCTTGTTCTTTTGCATCTGTGAATACTTCATTAACGGTGTCAAGAAAATTATTGTGCTTAATTTTTGCCATTTTAAAGTTTATTATGTGATTAAAGTAATATATATGGGGACAGATACGATCTATAGTACTTAACCCGTATAGGCTATAAATCCAAACAATACTAACACCTAGATATTTATTAAAATTAAGAACCTAATTTCACAATAACTCTAATGATTTAATAAAAAATCCCTTACAGATAAGTTTTTATCCCTTTAAGACAAGTTTTGTTAAAGTAAAAAAATGTGTTGAGACTAATTTATACAATCAAAAAAACAACCAAAAAACCTAACAAACAGACGATTAACAGGAGATTCATTTTTTTTTGTTTTTTTTAAAAGCAGAGAATTAAAACATAATACATAATTAACTAAAAAAGACATCTAAGGATTAAAAAGTACGGTTTTACCCCAGCTACGTTAAAATAATTGTAATTATATTTGTTTTGTTATAATCTATTTTGTCATAATTTGTTTCGCTTTATATTAAGATAAATCTCTCCCTTATACAAATATAATTGCAATTTATGCGTTTAGATTAGTTATGTATAAAATTTTTGAAACCCCTAAATTATAAAACACTTTGATAGACCATTTAGAAAATGAGTACGCGAAGTTTTGGATAGAAAAAGACATTCTTTATTTTGTTTACAAAGATGGAATCTCTATAGATCAATCGGTCGCGATAAAAGTTGTAGAAGATCGACTTCTACTGCAACAAGGCAAGGCTTTTTTAATCCTTTGTGATATGAGAGGTATTAAAAAAATCAATAAAAGCGCAAGAAATTATCTAGCGTTGGAAGGATCTACTTTAATTAAAGCGGTTGCTTTATTAGTTAATACCCCATTATCTAGTACTATATCTGGTTTTTATATAAAAACTAGTAATCCCTCAATTACAACTCAGGTATTTACCGAACAAGAGGATGCTTTAAAATTTCTAAATAACTATAACCCTTTATAAGTTTTGATTTCTCTATTTTTTCAAGTAAAATAATTTTTAGCTTTTACTGTTTATAACATATTAAACCCCTCTAATAATATAAAACAATGCATCTATTTAAATTTAATTTTACCCCCTATCAATGTAAATAGTATGGCTAACCGCGTGATAGAAAACGAGTATGCTAAATTTTGGATTGAAAAAGGTATTCTATATACCGTATACAAAAATAGTGTCTCATTAAACGAATCTGCAGCCATAAAGATTGTAGAAAACCGCCTGACATTGCAACAAGGTAAATCTTTTTTAATCCTTAGTGATGTAAGAGGTCTTAAAAACACAAATAAAAATACGAGAAACTACTTTGCTATGGAGAGTTCTGTACCAATTACTGCTGTTGCATTATTAGTCAATAGTCCATTAGACAATACCTTGCCAGAATTTTTTATTAAAGCCAATAATCCTGTCTTTAAGATTGAAACGTTTACTGAAAAAGAGAATGCATTAGAGTTTCTTAATAACTATACCACCACACCGATTAACTATGAACCCTATAGAACTTTAGACCCCAACTGTTCAATTAAATTTGAAAAGGATAAATCCCTTGAACATTAAACATAACCTATAAAGTAACATTTATGAACGATGATGACACTAATAAAGAAAGAATAAAGCAAATCCATACGATGCTTTTGGAGTTTGCCAGTGGAAATTTTGCATACAAGATTGAAAGATCTGACTTGGATGATGATATTGAAGCACTTACCGCACTAGTTAACATGACCTTTGAAGAAATAAAAGCTTCTTTTCTTCATCAAGGTTATGCAAATCTTAATGAAACGTACAAACACCTGGTTCAAATGTTTTTGTTTTAGACACCAAAGACTCAATTATTGCCTTCAATTCTCGTATTAAACAAATGTTGCTTTTTGATGATCATGAATTACAAGATAAAACGTTTTCTACGTTTCTAACTGATGATTCCAAATTAGCCTGGAATGGTTTAAAATCTAAGCTAGCTAAAATTAATATCGATGCTCAAGAGGAATTCATTTTGCTGTCCTTTAGAACTAAACAAAAGTTAATTTTAACAACAAATTGTCTGGTTAGTAAATTTATAGATAAGGTCAATCAATCGGAAAGAGTCGTCATCACATCTATAGAAATTATTAAAAACAGTACAGAAAGAGAAACCGAGTTACGAAAAACGGTAAGCTCTGGCAAGAATCAAAATAAAATTGCCAGTCTTTCCTCCAATGTAACTAAAAGTAAACAATTAAATTTAAGTTTCGCTGATATTAGAAAAATCCGAAAAATACATGATCACATCATAAACAATTTAGACAAACCTCTTTCTCCACTAATAGAATTGGCACACACTTTTGGAACCAATGAGTTTAAATTAAAGTATGGTTTTAAACAATTATACGGACAAACAGTATTTCGTTTTTTAATAAATGAAAGGCTCCGAAAAGCTAGTGTATTAATCCAACATACGGATACATCCATAAAAGAAGTTGCCCATGTAACAGGGTTTATAAGTGCGCCTCATTTTTCTAAAGCTTTCAAGGAAAAATACGGGTACACTCCAAGAGATTTAAGAAAACGATCTAATAACGATGATTATTTATAGCTAAATAACATAACGTTTTATTAACATTCCTTTTTGTAACTTGTTATTCTTTAATTCAAAAAACAGTATTCATGCCTGATGATGCTACGAATAAAGAAAGGATAAAACAAATCCATAGAATGCTTATGGAGTTTGCTAGCGGAAATTTTGCTTACAAGATTGAAAGATCTGATTTGGATGATGATATTGAAGCACTTACCGCACTAATTAACATGACCTTTGAGGAAATAAAAGCTTCTTTTCTTCATCAAGGTTACGTAAACCTAAATGAAACTTACAAACATTTAGTCCAAATGTTCTTTATATTAGATATGGAGGACACTATTATCACTTTTAATGCTCGCATAAAACAAATGTTGCTTTTTGATGATCATGAATTACAAGACAAAACGTTTTCTACATTCTTAACCCAAGACTCTAAATTAGCTTGGTATGCCTTAAAATATAAACTCACACAAATTAATTTAAACACTCAAGAGGAATTTATTTTGCTTTCCTTTATAACCAAACAAAAGTTAATTTTAACAACAAATTGTCTGGTTAGTAAATTTATTGATAAAGCTAATCAATCAGAAAGAATCGTAATTACGTCTATAGAAATTATTAAAAATAGTACGGAAAGAGAAAATGAATTACGAAAAACAGTACGTTTTGGTAAGGAGCAAAGTAAAACAAACCATATATCCGGTAAAGGTAAACAGTTAAGTCTAAGTATTTCTGATATTAAAAAAATACGAAACGTATATGATCACATCATAAGCAATTTAGAAAAACCACTGTCTCCATTAATAGAATTAGCACACACTTTTGGAACCAATGAGTTTAAATTAAAGTATGGTTTTAAGCAATTATACGGACAAACTGTATTCCGTTTTTTAACAAACGAAAGATTAAGAAAAGCTAGTGTATTAATTCAACATACGGATACATCAATAAAAGAAGTCGCGCATGTAACTGGTTTTAAAAGCGCTCCTCACTTTTCTAAAGCTTTTACAGAAAAATATGGATATACTCCCAGAGATTTGAGAAAACGATCTAAAGATGATTCAGTACAATCTAATGATAGCTCCTAAGTTTAAAAAACCAAACATCAAGTTCCAAATATTAAATATACCAACATCTAGCACAAAGTATCAAGTTTTGGACTTCTAGCTCAACGTCATTAAGTTAAGGCTGAAATGTTAGTCTGAGTACTTCGACTATGCGCAGTATAAACTAAAGCTTAGAATCTAAGCTTCAATCAAATACCAAATTCTAAGTTTGAAAGAACATACAACCTCCCGTTTACTGTAACTGACAACTGCCTGTAATATTACATCCCTTTCAGATAAGTTTTAATCCATTTGAGTTAAATTCTATCATCGATATTTGCCATATAGTTGTTAGTTAGTTAGTTGTCTTTTCAACTTCGGTTGCGCCCAGTCAACTTTATTGGGATTTTAGATGTTGAGCGTAACTGGATTTGAAAAGAACAAAATTTCTAGTACTAAACAATAAATCCATAGCGCCCATTGATAACCATTTCATTAATTACTAACAAAACGACAGCCTCTATAAAGACTTATAGCATGGGCTCAAAAATCAACTTTCATATCAAAAAACAAGGCTATTCATCACAAGTTTGTATAAAGAGGCACTCATTTTTATTAGCTTTTAAAAAGTCTAGCGTGGGAGTTACTTGCTCCTACAAATTCCATATTACTAAATTAATTCATTGCCAGTTAATAAACTTAAACGTGTGAAATATTGTTTTTTTGTATTTACAATACTTTACCTGACGGCATCTTTCGCACAGACAAAACCGTTTAAAATTTCTGGAACACTCATTTCTGAAACAGACAAAATACCTTTAGAAGCTGCTACCATTTATTTAGAACGTGTTAAGGACAGCTCACTAGTTACCTACACTATTTCAGATAAAAATGGTATATTTTCTTTAGAAGGTAAAACAACCGATACTCATTTAAACTTTTATGTCTCGTATGTAGGGTATCAAACCCATTATCAAACAATTCATTTAGACCAAGAAATTACCGATTTAAAAACCATTAGCTTAAAAACTGATCTTAATGCTTTAGAGGAAGTTTTTATAAAAGTCAGTCCTCCAGTTGTTATAAAAAAAGACACCCTAAAATTTAATGCTTCATCTTTTAAAACAAAAAAAGACGCTAATGTTGAAGATTTATTAAAACAGTTACCAGGAGTTGATGTTAATGAAGCAGGGAAAATAACCATAAATGGTAAAGAAGTAGATAACATTTTGGTAAACGGAAAACCTTTTTTTAGCAACGACCCCACTATTACGACCAGACATTTAAGTAAGGAAATTATTGAGAACATCCAGATTACAGATACAAAAACAAAGGCTGAAGCTTTTGCTGGAGACGAAGGAGATAGAGAGAAAAAAACAATTAACCTCGTTATTAAAAAAGAAAACAACGATGGTGTTTTTGGGCAAGTAGCAACTGGCATCGGAACAGATAAGCGTTATAAATTTGCTGGGATGCTTAACCTTTTTAATAACGATCAGCGTATTAGTCTTCTTGCTGGAGGAAATAACATTAATTCACCTGGTTTTAGCTTTGGAGGTGGACTTACAAACGGTCAGGGCATTACAGTATCACAAAATTATGGCGCTAATTACGTTGACAAATTAAAAGACAAGAGCGATATCTCTTCCAATTATTTTTTCTCTAATAGTAGTACTGAAAACGAGAACACTGTGCAACGTGTAAATATTCTCCCAGATTCGAGATACAATTCCAATTCTAACACAAAATCATATAGTGAAAGTGATAATCACAATGTTAATCTAGGATTTAATATCGAGTTAGATTCCACACTTTTAATTCATATTAATCCATCATTTAATGTTTCTAAAAATAATACCGAAACTTCGGGAAGTGAAGCATCCAGAGATGAAGAAAACACGTTAACAAATCAATCCAGTACATCTTCATTTTCAGAAGCTTTAAATAAAAATTTTAGTAATCATTTAAGTATTACAAAGCGTTTTGGTAAAAAAGGAGCTTATTTAAGATTTAATATCTCAAACACCTATAATGTTATAGAATCAGATGACTTTTTAAACACTGAAATTGCCATTTTTGGAGATAATCCAGAAACTATTAATAGGGATCAATTTACAGATGGGGATCAAAAATCAAAAAGTATTAATACAAGTACTACTTTCAGATGGCCTTTACTATCAAAAGCATTGTTTTTAGACCTTAAATTTAATTACAGGCATGACAAACAGCAAAACATTAAAAGTACTTTCGCCTTTGATCCAAACACACAAGATTTCACTCAATTTGATGAAGAACTGAGCACCGATTTTAAATATACGAACAAAAGGAGCACACCAGCTTTAAGACTTGCTTATAAAAAAGAAAAATGGTCTGTTAGTTCTGAAGCAGGATACGTATTTAGGAGCTTACAGAATAATGACCTTTTAAGACCTCAGTTAAGTTTAGCTCGTAACTTTGAAACCATCGAATTACGATCGAATTTTCAGTATCAATTCAATCCAAAATCTTATGCATACGCTAGCTATGGCCTAGACAACGTCCCACCACAACTGTCACAACTACAACCCTTTCAAGATATATCTAACCCCCTAAATACGGTGACAGGTAATCCAAATCTAAAACCCACAAACACGCATAGTTTTTATTTTGGGTATAATACATTCAACTTTCAAAAACGCAACGGTTTCTTTAGCTATATCTATGCCAATTTAAGTAATAACCAAATAGTCACTAAAACAACTATAGACGAAAATTTTGTTCGAAACACCAGTTATTCTAATGTAGATGGTGGCTATACTTTAAGTGCCAGTAGCAGTTACAACAAGACAATAAAAATAGATAGTTTAAAAACATTTAAATATAATGTGGGGCTCTCTGCAAGTATAAACAAATCTGTTAACTTTAATAATGACGTACAATATGCTTCAAACAATACGGCTTTAACACCACATCTAGGCATTACTTTTGCATGGGATAACGTTATGATGATTGTCCCCAACTACAGACTATCATTTAACAAAACCACCTTTGATTTAGATGATTTTGAAAACCAGGAGTTTATTAATCATTCGGCTGGATTACAAATAACAACATTCGTTCCCAAAAATTTCGAATGGCGGCACGATATAAATTTTAATTATAATCCTAATGTTGGAGAAGGCTTTCAAAAAAGTGCCTGGTTTTGGAATACAACTCTGGCTTATACTATGTTTAAAGATCAGGGAACTTTATCTTTAAAAATTTATGACTTATTAAATCAAAACACAAACGCCAGGCGTATTGCGACCCAAAACTACATTCAAGATTCTCAAAGCACGGTTCTTAAACAATACTTTATGTTTAGTTTTAATTGGAAGTTTAATAATTTTTAAAAGATCTCCTATTTAGTAAATTGCTTTGTCAGAAGAAGGAACGACTGAAGAATCTAAAAAACGTTTTTCGCTTTATCAGTAATTCTACAAATACAGAAACGATGTAAAACATTGATTTTTCAATAGATCTAAGAAGTGTTATGAGATTCCCTGCCTGCGGCAGGCCAATGTCATTAAGTTAAGACTGTGGTGTCATTTTGAGCATTACTGAATAACAAAACATGTTTTGTTATGAAAGTAGCAAGCATAGCTTATCGAAGACATTTAAACTACTTGCTTTCAATAGCATTTCGACTGCGCTCAACGTGACAAAATAAAATAAATTCCTTTAACTTAATGACATTGTGCGGCAGGCAGGTTCGCTTTGCTCTGACAAACAAATTTTTTAAAAATATATACTTATTATAACAAGGTTCTTAAACTAAACTTGAAGCCTTCCAGAAAAGTAAAACGAATGTCATATTGGGGCCTGTCGAAATATTTCAACTATTTAATAATCAACGTTTTTTTCGACAAGCTACTGTTGACGTATATTTTAAACAAGTATAAAACAACATATCTACTTGTCAATTCGAGTATTCCAATTTTTTCATCGGAATATACCGAGAACTCATCATAATCGTTACTTTTAATTAGGTCTCGATACATTTTTATCGTTCCTCAAAAAACACTCGACCTGACAACTTGATATTATTTCAAATTACTTTGAACATTTTCAATAACTATTCGGAATGGAGAAATCACATAATTAATAACTATATTTTCTCTAATGTGATATCTCCTATCGTCGACATGACAACAAAACACAATTTCACATTCAGTGTCAGTTCAGTATTCCGATTTTTTCATCGGAATGTATCGAGAACTCATCATAATCATTACTTTTAATTAGGTCTCGATACATTTTTATCGTTCCTCAAAAAACACTCGACCTGACAACTTGATATTATTTCAAATTACTTTGAACATTTTCAATAACTATTCGGAATGGAGAAATCACATAATTAATAACTATATTTTCTTTAATGTGATATCTCCTATCGTCGACATGACAACAAAACACAATTTCACATTCAGTGTCAGTTCGAGTATTCCGATTTTTTCATCGGAATGTATCGAGAACTCATCAGAATTGTTACTTTTAATTAGGTTTCGATACATTTTAAAACACTCGACCTAACAAGTTAAAATTACTATGCCTTTTTTGGATAGCCTTACTCTTTTCTATAAAACCAACACGATATCGTTAAATCCTTTTCAGTTAAGTTTTAATCCATTAAAATTAAACTCTATCCTCGATATTTGTGATGGTTAGTAATTTTTGTCTTTTTGACTTCGGTTGCGCCCAATCAACCATCTATTGGATTTCTTCCGATTGTGCGTAGCCGAAACAAAAAAAAGAAAGTATCTTTTTCTTTTAATCAATCTTGTCAACTAAGCATATACCTATCCTTCTATGTCAGTCTAAAGGAGCGTAGTCGAAGACATTATTTAACCTTAGTTATTAATAATATCCCAACTTTAGTTGATGTTAAATACCTACAATATAAACCAAACAAAAAGACATCCTTTTCGGATAATTTTTCATCCTTTTAAGTTAAATCTTATCCTCGATATTTGTAGTGGTTAGTAATTTTTGTCTTTTTGACTTCGGTTGCGCCCAATCAACCATTTACTGGATTTCTTCCGATTGCGCGTAGCCGAAACAAAAAAGAAAAATAGACTCAATAGATACACGAACCAAGCCCCATTTTATAAATAATATACTACGATATTTTTTTGCTGTTAACGCAGTCATATCTCCAAAGTTGGACAAATTAAAACATGAACATATCTATTTATAAACCAGACTTATAAGACATCCTTTAAGGACAAGTTTTAATCCTTTTCAGTTAAATCTTATCATCGATCTTTGTTCAGTCTGATATCTAATTTCGGTTGCGCCCGATCAACTTTTTTATAGGGATTCTGGGGGTTGAGCGTAACTGAAATTAAACAGAAAATCTGATGTTTTCTTTAGGTTAGTCTTAACATTTCAAAGTTATTTATATTTTTAATAGACTTACTTAAATGTCATGCCTTAATCGTATCTCATGTCTGCATGACTACAAGATACAATTTTAATTCACAATTAAATAATGGTAGGTCAGTTCGAGTATTCCTATTTTTCGTTGGAATGTATCGAGAACTCATCAGAATCATTACTTTTTATTAGGTCTCGATACATTTTTATCGTTCCTCAAAATTCACACGTTTGTCATTTCGACAGAATGAGGAACGAATGACGAGAAATCCCATTAGGATGAGATGTCTCCTATCGTCGACATGACAGGGAGGTTCAAGTAAAAATCACATTCTCAAACTAATTGAATAAACAGATTAATATATATACATAATAAAGTTTCATTTTAACTTCAATTTTCGCTTCGACTAGCTCAGCATGACACAGGAACTTCTTTTTGTCTTAATCGTACATCATGTTGACATAACTACGAGGTACAATTTTAATTCATAATTAAATAATGACAGGTCAGTTTGAGTGTTCCAATTTTTCATTGAATGTATCGAGAACTCATCAGAATCATTACTTTTTATTAGGTCTCGATACATTTTTATTTTTCTTCAAAATTCACACGTATGTCATTTCGACAGAATGAGGAACGAATGACGAGACACCCCATAAGGATGAGATGTCCCCTATCGTCGACATGACAGGGAGGTTCAAGTAAAAATCACATTCTCAAACTAATTGAATAAACAGATTAATATATATACATAATAAAGTTTCATTTTAACTTCAATTTTCGCTTCGACAAGCTCAGCGTGACACAGGAACTTCTTTTTGTCTTAATCGTACATCATGTCGACATAACTACGAGGTACAATTTTAATTCACAATTAAATAATGACAGGTCAGTTCGAGTGTTCCAATTTTTCATTGGAATGTATCGAGAATTCATCATAATTATTACTTTTATTAGGTCTCGATATATTTTTATCGTTCCTCAAAATTCACACCCTTGTCATTTCTACAGAATGAGGAACGAATAACGAGACATCCCATAAGGATGAGATGTCTCCTATCGTCGACATGACAGGGAGGTTCAAGTAAAAATCACATTCTCAAACTAATTGAATAAACAGATTAATATATATACATAATAAAGTTTCATTTTAACTTCAATTTTCGCTTCGACTAGCTCAGCATGACACAGGAACTTCTTTTTGTCTTAATCGTACATCATGTCGACATAACTACGAGGTACAATTTTAATTCATAATTAAATAATGACAGGTCAGTTTGAGTGTTCCAATTTTTCATTGGAATGTATCGAGAATTCATCATAATTATTACTTTTATTAGGTCTCGATACATTTTTATCGTACCTCAAAATTCACACGTTTGTCATTTCGACAGAATGAGGAACGAATGACGAGAAATCCCATAAGGCTGAGATTTCTCCTACCGTCGACATGACAGGGAGATTCAAGCAAGAGACATTCTCAAACTGATTGAATGAATAAGTTATACGTCTTGTTTTAGATTCAGACAGAATTAATCCCTCTAAGGTAACTTTTACTCCTAGTAAGTTAACTACCGTTATCTACATTTGTAAACGAAAATTTAAATTAACTTATATATAATCCCCCTAAGCTGGGTAGTACTAATTTACGGTTGTCCTGAATTACTTTTCAAATTAAGCTACCCAGTTTTAATGCCCTTATTAATAGATTATAATAAAGAATATAAACTTCAGTCCTCATTAGATACTGAAATTGAAATACTGAAATACTGAAACGAGTTCAGCACAAGCTATTTGAGTTTTTGGGATCCCGCTGTAGGCGGGATTAGTTCGACTTACGATTTTGAATTCGTCCTATGGTCTTCTCAAAATCGAGTCTCACTAACAAATCCCTTTAAGACAATTTTTTATCCTTTTGAATTAAGTTTTATTTACGAATTTTGTAAGTAGTTATCCTCAATCTAAATAAGAAATGAAATACCGTATTTTAACACATAAAAAGACTAGCAAGAAACATATCGTATTTGATGACGAGGAATTCGAAATGAAAAACCCTATTAAACAATACGAAAATGATATTATTGCAAAACAAATGATTTTAAATGGGGTTTCTAAAGAGGAAATGACTGGTGAAAAAGAATTGACTACAACGAGTAACGAAATACTTAAAAGTGCCCATATACAATGGTTAAAGCTAAAAAGTGACTTCCAAAAAATAAAAGTTCCTGAAAATTTAATGCAGCTTTTAAAAACTGACAAGAAAAAAGATCAGGAAAAACTACTTGATGGGTTCTTTCTTCCTCTGGAAACTTTAACGTCTTTTATTTTTACTGCATATCATGAATTTGGATACACCTTAAGTCAATATATCTCTGAATTTTCGAAAAAAGATTTTAAATCGGTTGCCAGAATTATTGATTGTGGTGAACACTGGCATTGTTTTTTTACAACACCAAAGGACTCCACAGGAGAAAAAACACAGCTTCATTACCTATCTAGTGCCTTTGGTATTAAAAGAGATGACCTAGTAAAACAGATAAAATCAAATGAGTCCTTATCCAAACTTGACAATTTACCTCTTATTACGTTATAATAGTATATAGTAATCTATGGACGTTGTTAAGGCTTTATCATATAGAAGCCCCAAAAGAAAGCCAAAGCAAAATCTTTTCTTAAATTTTTAGAATTCTTTTCATAAACGAATGTGCTCTGGTTTTTCTTTTTAAGCTAATATGGTATTGAAAAGTTAAGACTGCTTTGTTCTTAGAATCAAGAATAGAGACTTTTTGTAGTTAACAAGAATCTAAAAAACCAACTATTAATTTTGAATATCTAGGTTTTGTTTTACTTGTTATGTTATTTTTAATCTTTCGACCCCTCGGCAAGTTTAGTGTAATCCAAGCTCAAGATAAACTCCATGAGAAATTATAGAATCATAATAGCATAAATCTATGAGATGAGATGTCTCAATCGCGCCTCACTTCGACATGATTACTTAAATATAATTTTATATTCCGTGTCATTTCGAATGCAATGAGAAATCACATAATTTATGAAACATATGCTCAATACCTTATGTGATATCTCAATCATACCTCTTTCGACATGATACTTACAAAAAATGTTCTTTATTTATAAAGTTTAATACCAATAGGTTGGATCTTCTTTTATTTAAAATCTTACTTCTCAGAGGAGAACTTATCCTTCTCAGACAAGTATTAATCCATTAAAAATAAATTTTATCATGTATTTTTATGTAATTATTATATAACTGGTTATTGATTATCATAAATCTATAATAATGTTAGTGTTTTTCTGTAGTATTAATCAAATTATTCAATTTTAATTCCATACAGCATTCTTCTTTGCAATATAAAAACTAAAGACAGCTGTCTTTGAGAATAGAACCCTTGTAAATAATATTGTTTAAGTCTCTATACGGTCTTCTAACATAACACCTAGACATAAAAAATAAACTGGTATTCCAGTAAACCAAACTACATCCAGGGTTAAGGCTGAAAACCTGTATAAAAGAGTAGGTCTTTAATTTTTAAATATTTATTATCATGAAAACATTTTTTTTTAAAATCGTTCCACCTGCTTTTGCTCTTATGTTAGCTGTCACAGCTTCACTTGCTTTTACCCCTGCTAATGATACTTCTCTAGTTCAAGGGTACATCCAAGTCTTAGATGAAACAGGATTCATAGTAGGATGTGATGAGTCAATCATATGTTCTACTGGAAGTGACCAAGAATGCACTGTTGGAGTAGGTACTCCAAGTCAAGTTTTTGGATTACAATATTCTTCTGCAACTAGTTGTACAAGAGTATTGTATAGACCTTAACAATACTTTTTATTAAGGAAAAGGAAATCAAAGATTAATGTATGCCTGTACTTTTTAGCAAAGAGGAAGGGGAGTCTCGCACATTCTTCAGGAAGAATGTGAAATTAAAATACTGATCAGGCAATCTTTACGCTCTCTTCACCATAGCACCCAAGGTTTAAACTTTTAAATCATAACTGCAATCAGGGTTAAGACCGAAAACCTGTAAAATAGAGTAGGTCATTAATTTTTAAATATCTATATTATGAAAACATTTTTTTTTAAAACCGTGTTACCTGTTCTTGCATTGGTATTGGCTATCACTTCTTCTCTTGCATTTACGTCTACTAACAATGAGGTTAATACAGTACCAGGCTATATACAACGTTTAGATCAACATGGAGAGTTAAAAGGTTGCGACGAGTCAATCCAGTGCAGTAATACCCCAAGTGAAATAATATGTACTGTTGGAATAATTGATCCAATACAAGTTTTTGGAAAATATAGTCCACCTTCTCCAACTAACTGTACAAAGCTATTGTTTAGATGCCCACAACAATAGCATTCCGAATACTAAAGGAGATCACCTAAAACTATTTTAGATAGTTTTAGGTGATCTCCTCAAGTTCGTGAATCACTGTAATTAAAGCTATTTCCACATTTTTATAATGCTATTACCATTTTCTAAGCAAATTATTTAGTAATTAAAATTTAACAAATCCTTTTAGGACAAGTATTTATCCATTATAAATAAATTTTATCTCGCACCTTTGTATTGTCAATAAACAATTCATCTTTTATGAAAATTAGTGGTAAATATAAAAACGCTTTTTTAGAATTTATTTGTTTCCTATATATACTCTTGTTTGTATATGCTGCAATGAACAAGTTGCTGGTCTTTGACGAATTTATAATTCAGATTGGACAGTCCCCCGTATTGACAGCATATGCTGGTTTGGTAGCATGGACTGTACCTTATCTTGAAATTATCATCGCAGTGATGTTAATCGTTCCTCGATTCAGACTATTGGGACTTTATGCCTCCTTTTCCCTTATGGTCATGTTCACCGCCTATATATTCATTATTTTGAATTTCAGTAAGTCTATTCCTTGTTCCTGTGGAGGTGTTCTTGAAAAATTAGGGTGGACAGAACATCTAATCTTTAATATCGCCTTTGTTATACTCGCTTTTATAGGAATCCAAATAATGAACGGACAAAAAAATTACAGCACCCCAAAATATGCCTCCTTATGAAATATAATAAAACTTATATACCTCTTTTAATATGCACTCTTGGAAGTATCGGGTTTATTGCCTTATTATTTATTTCTTCAGAAAAAAAAATACATCGTGACAATAGTTTTACACGACGTCTTTCGGGACATCCTGCTATACAAGCCAAAAAGTTAGATCTTAAATACAATTCCTATTATATCGCCGGAGCTGACAATGGACAGATTTACCTGGGAAATACAACTGCACCTCTACGTCTAACAGTACTGGACACTGCGCTTCAAAACAAAAAGGAGATCTCCTTATCTGTGGATCAGGACAGTCTACCCTTTCACGCTATAAGGCTACGGGTTGTTCCCCCTTATTTCTTTCTCACTGACGGTGTGATACCCTACATATATAGAGGCAATACTACCGATTGGATAGCTAGTTCTATCATGGACGGACCCGCTTATTTTTCAAAAATAGAGCCTATAGATTCTACTAATTTTATCATTAAGGCTACAAGCAATAAAACAAAGGAAAGTGTCCTTGGCAAAATAAATCTTGTGGACTCCCTTAAGGTGGATCTCTCCTACGAATTGTTACAAAAACAAATAGATGGTGTTTTTGATACTGATGGTTCCCTTCTATATAATAGGCAGTTACAAAAATTGGTGTATACCTACTTCTATCGCAACCAATATATCGTCGCAGATAAAAATCTGGAATTGAAACGCCTGGGAAAAACCATAGACACAATAAGCCGTGCCCAAATAAAAGTGGGGACTATAGCTTCCAAAAATCAACTGAAAATGGCAGCTCCTGCCCTATTAGTAAACAAATACAGTGCTACGTATGGCTCCTACCTTTTTGTAAACTCCAAATTGATAGGCCGGTACGAACCTATTGACATGTGGGAACAGGCCTCTATTATTGATGTCTACAACATTGAAGAAAACACCTATGAGTTCAGTTTTTATGTCTATAACATAGGGAAAGACAAATTAAAAACATTTCAAGTGCTTAATGATAAACTTATTGCAATGATCGGCAATCATATTGTTATTTATCAACTAAGCACATATCGCTTTAATAAGCTAGAACCTGCCTTGAAAGAGACCATAGACCAAAAAATAACATATTCTCAAATTAAATAAAAATACTGCAGTCAGGGATAAGACCGAAAACCTGTAAAATAGAGTAGGTCATTAATTTTTAAATATCTATATTATGAAATCTAATTTTTTTAAAATCGTTTTGCCAGCTTTTGCTCTTATGTTAGCTATCACAGCTTCTCTTGCTTTTACTCCTGCTAATGACGCTGATGTAACTCTAGAACAAGGATTTATTCAAACCTTAGACCAACAAGGAACGATAACAGCATGTGACGAGTCAATTATATGTGATGCAGAAGAAAATGCTCAAGTATGTACTGTTGGATTAGGTACTCCAATACAAGTTTTTGGAAAACAAACTCTTAGTCAAACTAGTTGTTCTAAGGTATTGTATAGAGTACAATAATAATAGTTTTATCAAGGAAAAGGTGACTAATTTTGGTCACCTTTTTTATTAATCAAAATCCTGTTTTGAAAAACTACTCATTAATATTCAAAATAGTGTACTTAAACTTGTCTATGGTTTTATACACTTTAAAGGCTTCATAGTGAGGTTTTATAGTATTTAGTACCATACATACTTATTAGGTATATACTCTTACATAGTTTTACACGTAGTTTTTATCTAACACAACGAAAATTTATTTTACTAATTTAACGTGAGTGACGTGACTAAGTGTATCTGGAGTCTTTCAACATAGCTTGACCTTTAAAGCCTTTCAACTTCGCTGCTCATAAAGAAGTTATGAGAAGGTAAGGAATGAATTTTAACAGAACTTTTGGTATTCTTTTCGATTAAAAGTATAGTTTATTAATTAAAACGTTATTGGCAACCAAACTATAATAACCGTGTCCATTACATTATTTGAAAACGTTGTCTCTAGAGTAACAATCTCAAAAAACAACTAGAGTTATTTCTATTTACATATCAATTTTGATCTTTTCTCTCCAATACCATTATACCATCTGAATTTATTTGGTCACTACGACCCATATTACCTGACTATCATGCCTTTGCTCGATAAACCGTTAGGTAGATTCACTTAAAAAGAGGCTTCTTAAAAAGTAAAACATATGTTGTATTGAGCTTCTAAAAACACCTTAACCCGTTTGATAACAAAAATCAATATAATAAAGTAAATTACAATGGCTTTTTAGACCTTATTTTTTAACACCCTATTCATATTTTTGACATTACTCTTATTTTTCTTTTCTGTCCTTCACGTAAAGCTGATTACTTTCAACCCACACTCTAACTGGAAATGGAAGCCACAATATTTTAGTATAAATCTCTATTACAACCTTTTCTAAAAGAAAAGAGGGTTCCCTTTATGTTTGTAACTTCTTTTAGGGGCTGCCTCTTAATGAGATTATTACCTTCATAAAAACTTATTTAATACCCATCATTCTGTGGTAATAAATTTGGATTAAGCAATAGCTCTGCCTCAGGAATAGGCAATAACATATCGGTGTCTTTCCAATTAGGTTTGATTGCTGTCAGTACTTCCGCAGCTTTTCCTGTTCGCTTTAAGTCGAACCAACGGTGCCCGTGTTCTGTAAATAACTCTACACGCCGCTCCTGAAGAATGGCTTCTAACAGTTCTTCCATGGTTGTTGCTGTCGTGTTTGGTAATCCTGCCCTGTTTCTAATCGCATTTAAATCAGATTGTGCTTCAGGTATTTTTTCGAGCTCTGCCCTGGCCTCTGCCCGTATTAAATATTGCTCTGCCAAACGAAGCTGTACCGGATACTCCACAGAAGTTCCTGCATTTCTTTGTTTATACTTATAGGCGTGATGTAAGGTGTCACCTCTATTATTAAACACCGTTTTTGTCCAATCGGACTTTCGTTGATCTCCAACTTCAAATCCATCGAACAAAGCATCATTTAGAGCAAAAGTTCGGGACGGTAAGTTATCGAGTATAAATTGCTGGGCCTCGATAGTATTCCCGCCTTCTAAGTTTGGCTTAAATTGCCATATGATTCCTGAAGATTCCTTGAGAAACACCTTGTTTAAATCGGGTTCCAAGGCTCCAAATTTATTAATGACACTAGTAGATGCCAACTCAGCCAGCTCCCAGTTCCCTATATATAAGTAAGCTCGTGCCAACACACTGTTAGCGGCTTCCTTGTATGGACGGATGGGACGGATGGGGTCCCCACTGGGATTAGCCTCACCCTCCTCAGGTAATAAGCTTGCAGCAAGGCGAAGGTCCTCTATGATGCTATCATAAACCAAAGCTCTGGGCATACGTGATACATTCGTGTTCTCTATATAATTTTTAGTGTCAATATAGGGAACATCCCCAAAAAGCTCTACAATTAATAGATGTAGGTACGCCCTAATAAATAAGGCCTCTCCCTTGAACTGGTCTTTATCTTCCATGGTCAAGGCCGTAGAATTGCTGACCCCTTGAATAACATCATTGGCTATATAAATTTGATTGTAGGTGTTGTTCCACCATGTTTCAACATCTGAGTTCGTTGCAAGCAGGTTATGGTTTTGAAAATCTTCCAAGCTCTGCTCGGAAGTGTAATTATCCAACTCATCTGTATACACTCCCATTCGGGTACTCAACCCCGTTCGACCATATAGCAATCCGATATCTCGTATTTTGGCATAAATACCTTTAAGGGCTGCTTCTGCGGTCGCTGACTCCAAGAAAACGGCCTCACTTGTTAATTTGTTCTTTGGAAGATCCACTTCTACGAAATCGCTGCAGGACATTATTGAAAATATAAATAATATAAATAGACACAATAACTTAGACGTCTTAGATGCTAGTATAAAAACCAAGGGATATAACCTTAAATTTGTATGTGATTTTTTCATAGGTTTATAATTATTGTTTTTTATGTTTTTTTAATTTAAAAACCCAATTGCAGACCCAAGGTCAATTGCCGCAATAAAGGCATCCTTGTACCTTCCAATACCTGTTCTGCATCAGCATTTCTAGAATTAGAATAAAGAAAGAAAAGATTCTGCCCTTGAAGATAGATACTAGCATTAAAGCCAGAGACAAGATCCTTAGGCAGGTCATAGCTCAAGGAGACACTTCTAAGCCTGATAAAGGAGGCGTCTGTATAACGCCTGCTACTATCAAAATCATTACTAAAAGCTAATCTCGCATTAAAATCGGCCAATGATGTGATATAACGCTGTATCCCGGCCTGGTCTCCAACTCCCTGCCAGCGGTTTAATACCGAGACATGTTGATTTGTTAAACTTCCAGGGGATCGTGCATTAAAAGTAAGATCCGATGCACTTTGCTTCTTGAAATTCAAAAAGGCATTCAAGGTCCAGTTCTTGTACTTTATAGTATTGCCCAAGCCGCCATAAAACTTAGGAGCCGTCTGTACAATCCATTGACGATCTTTTCTATCTATTTCTCCATCATTATTATAATCTTCAAACTGGTATATCCCCGTCTCTGGGTCTACTCCAAGATTATGATACAGTTTAACTATACTCAAAGGCTCCCCCACTATATAACGATCTCTAAAAGTGGATGCTTCCAGGCCATCAAACTTTACCAGCTTATTTTTGGGTACCGAGATATTAAAGGTCGTGGTCCACTTAAAACCCTTGTTTTGGATGTTTACAGAACGAAAGTCGACTTCTAAACCAGTGTTCTCCACAGTAGCATCAAAGTTCGCATTAATACTGGAAAAGCCCGTCGTTCTGGGCAGGGGAATCCCCACCAGTTGATTGGAAGACCGGTTACGGTACCATGCAGCCGTGACAAAGATACGGTCCTGAAAAAAACCAAGCTCCAAGGCGGCTTCAAACTTCTTGTTTGATTCCCAGCCAAAGATCGGATTGAACAGTCCGGTAGGCTCTAAAACAGAGCCGTCGTAGTCACGGCCTGAAGATTCATAGGTATCATAAAATCCGTAATTTGGTATCCCATCGCTACCCGTAATACCATAACTGCTACGAAGCTTTCCGAAACTTAAAACAGATTGTCCTTCCAAAAAGCCTTCCTCTGTAAACAGCCATGCCATACCAACAGCTCCAAAATTACCGAATTGCCTGCCTGGTCCAAAACGGGAGGAACCATCCCTACGACCTGTCAGGTTAATGATATATTTATCGGCCCATTTAAAATTAAGCCGCCCAAAGAACGCCTGGTAATTATACTCCGATTCGGCATCTAATCGAACGTTTACTAAATTTGCAGCTGACAGATCCAAAATTTGACTGTTACTCGGGAAATTGGACGCCCCTAGTGCGAGGTCCTGTGATTGCTGCTGCTGGAAGGTCGCTCCCAACAAGATATTAAAACTCGCTTTGCCCCATGCCTTTTGCCAATGAACCTGCGGCTCCACAATCCAGGATTGACGTGTCGCATTATTGCTTACAAGTATTGATCTTTCACTTGTATTATTAGGAGCAGGGGCGAAGCGCGTATGTGGCTGTGTAAGATATTGTTCTGTGCTATAGCTCGTATAACCCAGATTGGTTTTAATCACCAGGTCTGGAACTGGTCGATAGGAAATCACCGAGTTCATGATAAGGGTACGGTTCTGCGCCCGAAACTGATCCTCTAAACGGGCCAGTGGGTTTGCCCAGGTAAAGTTTTCCCAATTTAGATCCCCGTTCTCATCATAGAGCGCCGGTGCATTGGGTACCAGTGAATAGGCCAGATCTGTTAAATCTTGACCTGGAAGTTGGTTGTCATCAGCGGTATAATTTGTCGAAAGACTTATCTGGAAGCGGCCATCTGCCGATTGGTGGTTGATCCTACTATTTAATGAGACCTTACCATAGTTTGAGTCTCCTGGAAATACCGTGGTCTCATTTTGGTAACCCCCACTAATTAAAAACTGTGTCTGTTCGCTGCCCCCTGAAAAGGACAATTGGACATTATGTCTATAGGACGTACCACCTAAAAGCTCCTCCTGCCAGTCTGTATACCGGTCTGGATCCCATCTGTATAAATCGTGCGCTCGAGCTTTAAAATCATCAGGGGCCGTTTCTAAAGTATAACCCTCATTAGATAGCGCTTCTAGTCGCATCTCTAAATATTGCTCCGTATTCATTAAATCTACAAAACTACTGACCTTACCAACTGTGCTACTTACATTCGCATTCACACGGGTCTTTCCTGACTTGCCTCTTTTAGTGGTAATCAGTACCACGCCATTGGCTCCTCGAGAACCGTAAATAGCCGTAGCATCGGCATCCTTTAAAACCTCGATACTTTCAATATCCGAGGGGTTTATCGCATTTAAGGGGAGGACATTACCCAAAGAGATCGCAGGGTTAGACAAGTTTTGTCCTATTGCCTCCGTGCTAAAGGGTACCCCATCTATGATATAAAAAGGCTCCGTATTACTGCCTATAAAGTTCTTCCCTCGAATCTCTATATTAAAGCCCCCTCCTGGTGTTCCAGATCTTTGCGAAATGTTAACTCCTGGCATATGCCCCTGCATGGCTGCCAAAGGATTGTTGACAGGTTGCTTTTCTATGATTTTTGAATCGATCTTACTAATACTTCCTGTTACTTCTCTTTGGGACGTATTATAATAGCCCGCACGAATGGTTACCGCATCTAAAGCACTTATATTTTCTTTAAGATTCACATTTATTGTGGTTTGATTACCTACCACTTTTTCCTGTGTTTCAAAACCTAATGAGGAAAAAATCAGTACACTGGCAGGGTCTGGTACTGTGATAACGTACCGGCCGTCTAAATCGGTAACTGCTCCTTTTCGGGTCCCTTTTATTAAAACCGTTGCCCCTGAGACTGGAAGGCCTGATGGTCCCATTACAATACCAGAAACAGAGAGCTGCTGCGCTTTGGTTTTGCTTGTACGCTCTTTTATAAGAATGGTATTATTAGCTGTAAAGATAACATGGACTCTGCCCGATGAAAGGCTGTGAGTTAATAACTTATTAAGACGGATCGCCCCTTTTTTGAGCGCGACCTTGGGATAGTCCTTAAATAAATTTTCATAATAAACAAATGAATAATTGGTTTGTGCCTTCACTATCTTAAAAACCTTGTCAACAGATACCACTTGATCTGTATCTATGACAATCCTATCGTTTTGGGATACTGCATGTCTTGGTGAAAAACCAAACAATGTGGTGCAAAACAAAAATATAAAAGTTCGCATAATGAGTTTTATGGGGTCTTTTCTTAGACAGAAAAAGACTTGAGTTAATCTAATTTTCATAAATTTACATGTAATTAGTTGATTATTTTAATTGATTAATACATTCTTAAGGGGGAAATCCAGTTTGTTACGTCTCACAGTGTCAACTTTTTTCCTCCTTTTTGTTTTTAAATTTGTTTAATTTTTACTCTAGCCGTTAGGGTAAATTTATTCTTATACCTTTTTTATTCTTAATGATTCTAACCATCTTTTTGCTTGAACAAAAAGTTTAAAAAAACAAAGACTTACTAAAAGTATCTAAGAAAATGCTAAGTAACCAACCGCTTCAAACATTATTACAAATTGGTTTTCAATACACTTCTCTAAATGAATCCTTTTTTACTTTCTTCTATTATTATTTATATTAGCAATTACTTTTTAATAACCCTTTTAGTCTCTGTGCCTTGATCGGTGTGTATCTGTAAAAAATACATACCCTTTGACAGATGCCCAACATCTATACTTTCGGTATTGCTTTGGAAAACCTTTTGCCCTAAGTTATTATAAACATCAATAGATTTTAAACCTGAAATATTTTTAATGTAAAGTATGTTTTCTACTGGGTTTGGATATACTACAGCTTTTTGAAATCTATAATTATCTGTAACCGATAATGTTGAAATAGGATATACCGATAAATTATCAAATGCAAAGCCACCACCTGTCTTTGTTACCGTAAAGGAAGTCACATCGATCCAATTTAAATCAACATCCTTAAAGCCGCCAGCTAGCGTTGCTTCCACTTCCAAATTATCACCACCATCCGGAGTAAACGTAAAATCTACGGTGCCCCCTGCATTACCCTCTATTGCCAGAATTGAATTGACGACTACGGGTTGGCTAAATGTAAATGTCACTGTAGTTACTGATGCAGCCGAATTAAAAATAACATCTCCTGATGACCCTCCAAAAGACCCAAAGGGTGTCAATAACCATGAAGAACCTGCTGTATCAGTTGTTACGGTAGTGGTTAAACCTCCTATCTCCTCGGTTATACTCGTTCCAGTGTCAACGGCATTAGTATCCCAATCAAAAATAGTAGGAGGATCGATAGGATATACCGATAAATTATCAAATGCAAAGCCACCACCTGTCTTTGTTACCGTAAAGGAAGTCACATTAGTCCAATTTAAATCAACATCCTTAAAACCGCCAGCTAGCGTTGCTTCCACTTCCAAATTATCACCACCATCCGGAGTAAACGTAAAATCTACGGTGTCACCTGCATTACCCTCTATTGCCAGAATTGAATTGACGACTACCGGTTGGCTAAATGTAAATGTCACTGTAGTCACTGAAGCAGCCGAATTAAAAATAACATCTCCTGATGACCCTCCAAAAGACCCAAAGGGTGTCAATAACCATGAAGAACCTGCTGTATCACTTGTTACGGTAGTGGTTAAACCTCCTAGCTCCTCGGTTATACTCGTTCCTGTGTCAACGGCATTAGTATCCCAATCAAAAATAGTCTGACCACTAACTGAGTTTATAACCAATGTTAACACCGTAAATAAAATTGCAATTTTTTTCATAATTTAGGATTATTTAATTGTTAGTTATTTAATTTTAGTTCTTAATTATTTAATACCTTTTTGGAAACGATCCTTTCTATATATTTGTAAATTTTGATTTTTTACAAAATACAACGACTCAATAGTTAGCGTTTTTATATTAAAAATCTTAAGGTCACAAACCCAACTTTTGGGTTTATAATTAAAACAATCATACCTGTTTGTCTGCAACAGTTTGCCCTTACCTTTTGCTCCTCTTAAGAGAGTAGCAAGGATAAAATTGGGGTGAGAGCATCATTTGTACTTCGAATATGAGAGAGGCAAGATGAGTTCTATTGAAAACACAACTAAAAAATAAAAGTGGGTGGTATAATTTTAAAAAAAATATAATTATAGTAAATTATATTCTTGTTTTTTTACAAAAATTCTTGATTGGTTTAGTTCCCTTTAACTCATAAAAAGCAGCATTTTCTATGTAACTCGTTTAATAACTAGTTGTTCAAGATGGCCCATCAATTTAGTCTATCCTAAACAAAATGAAAGACTCAAATAGACATCTGTTTTTGGTTTATAATTACTTAAGCATTCTAGATTCTTTGTTCCGTTCGTTTCTTTCTGAAATGGAGTTCTTTTTATTAAAAATATCCATATTAAGGTTTATATAAAAATAGTACTCAAAGTTTAATCTTTTCTAACATTCTGATGTAGCAAAATATCAGTAAAAAGGAATCAAATTAAGCAAAACATAAAAATATTAATGCTAAAATATGATGTGATGCCTCAATCGTAACATTTTCAACATGACACTAAAATTTCTTTATTTTCTGTTTATAATTTATATTGAATCTAGTCTGCCTTGAGTTTATTGGGAGATCAAAGTATCGCAAAACCAAGGCTCTTATAAATCCCTTTAAGACAAGTATTTATCCATTATAAATAAATTTTATCTCGCACCTTTGTATTGTCAATAAACAATTCATTTTTTATGAAAATTAGTGGTAAATATAAAAACGCTTTTTTAGAATTTATTTGTTTCCTATATATACTCTTGTTTGTATATGCTGCAATGAACAAGTTGCTGGTCTTTGACGAATTTATAATTCAGATTGGACAGTCCCCCGTATTGACAGCATATGCTGGTTTGGTAGCATGGACTGTACCTTATCTTGAAATTATCATCGCAGTGATGTTAATCATTCCTCGATTCAGACTATTGGGACTTTATGCCTCCTTTTCCCTTATGGTCATGTTCACCGTCTATATATTCATTATTTTGAATTTCAGTAAGTCTATTCCTTGTTCCTGTGGAGGTGTTCTTGAAAAATTAGGATGGACAGAACATCTAATCTTTAATATCGCCTTTGTTATACTCGCTTTTATAGGAATCCAAATAATGAACGGACAAAAAAATTACAGCACCCCAAAATATGCCTCCTTATGAAATATAATAAAACTTATATACCTCTTTTAATATGCACTCTTGGAAGTATCGGGTTTATTGCCTTATTATTTATTTCTTCAGAAAAAAAAATACATCGTGACAATAGTTTTACACGACGTCTTTCGGGACATCCTGCTATACAAGCCAAAAAGTTAGATCTTAAATACAATTCTTATTATATCGCAGGTGCTGACAATGGACAGATTTATCTGGGAAATACAACTGCACCTCTACGTCTAACAGTACTGGACACTGCGCTTCAAAACAAAAAGGAGATCTCTTTATCTGTGGATCAGGACAGTCTGCCCTTTCACGCTATAAGGCTACGGGTTGTTCCCCCTTATTTTTTTCTCACTGACGGTGTGATACCTTATATATATAGAGGCAATACTACCGATTGGACAGCTAGTTCTATCATGGACGGACCCGCTTATTTTTCAAAAATAGAGCCTATAGATTCTACTAATTTTATCATTAAGGCTACAAGTAATAAAACTAAGGAAAGTGTCCTTGGCAAAATAAACCTTGTGGACTCCCTTAAAGTAGATCTCTCCTACGAATTGTTACAAAAACAAATAGATGGTGTTTTTGATACTGATGGTTCTCTTCTATATAATAGGCAGTTACAAAAACTGGTATATACCTACTTCTATCGCAACCAATATATTGTCGCAGATAAAAATCTGGAATTGAAACGCCTGGGAAAAACCATAGACACCATAAGCCGTGCCCAAATAAAAGTGGGGACTATAGCTTCCAAAAATCAACTAAAAATGGCAGCTCCTGCACTATTAGTAAACAAATTCAGTGCTACGTATGGCTCCTACCTTTTTGTAAACTCCAAATTGATAGGCCGGTACGAACCCATTGACATGTGGGAACAGGCCTCTATTATTGATGTCTACAACATTGAAGAAAACACCTATGAGTTTAGTTTTTATGTCTATAACATAGGGAAAGACAAATTAAAAACATTTCAAGTGCTTAATGATAAACTTATTGCAATGATCGGCAATCATATTGTTATTTATCAACTAAGCACCTATCGCTTTAATAAGCTAGAACCCCTCTTAAAAGAGACCATAGACCAAAAAATAACATATTCTCAAATTAAATAAAAATACTGCAGTCAGGGCTAAGACCGAAAACCTGTAAAATAGAGTAGGTCATTAATTTTTAAATATCTATATTATGAAATCTAATTTTTTTAAAATCGTTTTACCAGCTTTTGCTCTTATGTTAGCTATCACAGCTTCTCTTGCTTTTACTACTAATGACGACTTTGCTCTTGAACAAGCTTATATTCCAAGCGTAAATCAGCAAGGACAAGATATCTGTGACGAATCAATCATGTGTAGCGATATCGATAATGGTCAAGAATGTACTATTGGATTAGGTACTCCAATACAAGTTTTTGGATTACAAACCGTTCAAGGCGTTACTAAATGTACTAAGACATTATGGAAGCCATGATACTAAATTTTATTAAGGAAAAGGTGGCCAACTTTGGCCACCTTTTTTTATTAATCTAAATCCTGTTTTGAAAAGCTACTCATCAATATTCAAAATAATATACTTAAACTTGTATATCTAAAAATAAACATCAAAAACAACTAATCTTCCTCATCCTAAGTGCTTGTTCTTACTCTCAGACAAGTGGTTTCATAGTCCCTACATCTATAAATCCTTTTATTCAGTGCTACTTGAAATTCAACTATTTTTTGATTTATATCTTTTTCAACAAGCCACTATTGCTTAAAGGAACTATTTATCTAGAGGTAAGATACCTTTCTAGATTTAATGAATAAGCCTTTCATTTACCGTTAAAAGCACTTAACTGACCTCCAAACAAAGCCACAAAGGGATGCTTTGACCTAATTAGAAATTCTGTATTTAAATTTCTCTTGAAGTTTATCTTCAACCTTTCGACTTTACTCAAGACTGACTATGATAATTTTAACTTTTTTTCTTCTATATCATTGCACCATCTGAATTTACTTTGTCTCATAAATGCTTCAACTTTGCTCAGTACAGACTTTATCGAAATCGGTATTGGTTATCAAAAAGTTAAAACATTTTGAAGGACTCAATATTACTTACTTTTCAAACGGTTTCATTTTTTAATACCTGCCTATTCTTTTGGCATTACCCTTTATTATTATTTCCAGTATTTTCTAGGAAAGCTGATTATTTTTAACACACTTATCAATCGCATTATTTCGGATTCAGTCATCTCGCCAAATGGTCCACTCAATAAAAAAGGAAAGGATCGTAGAGTCATAAACAACTCTAACCTAATTAATATTAAAACCATTCATTCCTATTCCTTTTTGGCCTTTATCATTATATGTTAATCGTATAGTTTTCTTGTTTAATTATTTTCTCAGCAGCTTTATTGGTACGCTTATAAGTTAACTGTTTCAGCGTATTCCTACCTGAGGATAAAACCACAATTAATCACTTTGACTCCATTGTTAGTTCAAATACCAGTAGCACTAAACCTTACTTTCAATTCCTATCTATTTCTGTTGATTCATTTTTTATACTTACACATAAAATCATAGCTCTTATTTTCATAAAACAGTTTTTCTCTACTTTTAACAAATTTATTATCATACTTACCTTTTATTGTATTGTCTCTTAGTATTGTTCAATAACTATTTACTCGGGCAACTTTTTGGGAGGTTCCAAAATCATACATAACCAATGTTAAATTCTTCTTACTAGACACATTGAATTTCTGCAAAGGATCTACTGTAATGGAATTTAGCATATTACCTGAGCCATCCTTAAACTCAAAAATATAGCTCCCATCTACTTCTTTAGCAGGAAATTCGATATAATCTGTCTCCACTTCCTGATTTAACCCAGAAACAACTGTAGCGGTCTCACCTGTAATATTGATGTTCACTAACCCCGAAGTTTTGGACAGGTTTATAAAACGAATCCCAACAAGGCTATCTGTAATTTGTTTAGGTTTATCTTCAATTAGAAGCCATTCTTCGTTTTCTAAAGCACCATAAAGATATAGAGAGTGAATGCCTTTTAAATGAAGGGATTCGGAATAAATAGGATTTAAGGTATCACTTTGCTTAACGATCTCTAATTGTCTGTTAATACTTGCTTCAAAAGAAAAATTTCTATAATCATCAAAACTTACCTTCGCTTTAGTAGTAGCATAGTTAATCAGATTATTCTCTATCTTTACGATCACATTATCCGCTCCATTGATTAAATTAACCACTTTAATAGTGGTAGCTCTTGTAAAAATATCATCTTCGCTGCATGACAGCATTATTAAAGTGACTACTAATAGTAATAGATTGAAAATGGGTTTCATAATAATTTTATTAAGATTGATAATTCGTTTTATAGCTTTGTCTTTTTTCACAAAAAAAGACATGAAATTTTCTATGTTCAAATCATAGTTCTTTTATCTTCTCAATTAGCCTTAATGTTTCCGATGCATCCCTAGCATTTTCCTCTGCAAGTTTCACAGCATTATTGGCTGCCATAAGTGCATCTTCTTTTCTATGTAATTTATAAAGCAAAGCCGCTTTAGTATCCAAAAAACTGTAATTCTCTTTATTTTGTAATGCTCTATTTACCCATCCTAATGCCTCATTCAAGACTTTATAGTCTGTAATGGCGTTATTTTTATAAAACCCCCATGCAAAATTATTTAGCGCCGTAGGTTGATCCAGAGCATGGGTATTTACATAAGCAATAGTATATTTTATATAGCTATCCCAATCTTGATCTCTTTTTGTTATGAGTCTTTTAGAAATAAAATCGTAATAAGCTACTTCCTTTGGACTTAACATTAAACTAGCATGTGATAACAATGTATCAACGTCCTTTTGTTCTTTTCTTTCTTCTATAATTTGTTTTAAATACTGTTTATAAACTGAGTCAAGAATAACTGGAATCCAATAACTTCCAAGAGTCGAATTTGCAAATTCTGCCCGACATTTTCCTAAATACTCAATAACCTCATTATAAGGGCTTTGTATATATGCTTGGATTAACTTCAGGTTGTCTTTAGATAGCCATTGCTTTTTCTCAAACCTTGCTAAATAACTAATCATTATTTCTTCTGTTGGAAGGTCTCTTTCCTTTAAAAAAGCGAGGTACTTAATAATGAACTTAGGAGATCTATCTCCAGCATTGTAAGTCGATCTCATATTGGTTACTTCGCTTTTAGAGAGCATCGCTTTATTACCAAATTCTAGTATTTCTTTTACACCCATTGAACCTTTTCTTCTTATAACAAGTTTTCCATTACCATCTACAAATAGCAGATTGGGATAACTATCTACAGCGTACTTTTTACTTAAGTTAATACCTTTTCCTTTTTCAGCATCCAATTTATAAGATATAAAATGAGTATTAAAATAATCACCTACTTCTTTATTTGTGAAAATATTTTTAGCCATTTGCTTACAAGGTTTACACCAAGTGGTATAAACATCAATAAAAATTAATTTGTTAGTATTTTTAGCCTTTTTTAGAACAGATACCCAATCTCCTGTTTCAAAATTAATGCCTTGTGCTTGTATATTTCCACAACTTAAAAATAATGAAAGGGGTATTATTACTATTACATAAAAAAATACTAGCCCTTTTTTTGATGTATCCATATTTATAATTATTTTTATTTTTCCTTATAATTTGCAGTACAATTTTTAATCACAGGTTGATGATATCTTGTTTTGAATGTCTCAATAAAATTAGTTGACCTCTAAATAGGATAAGATATTAGAATTAAAACTCAAATTCTTCAAGATTTTATTATCATTAAATTTCACTTTACTTACTCTTTATCTCTAATAAACATAATTCAAGATGTTCCTTAGTCACTATATCATTAGTGTTTTGTATGGCTTTCTCAATGGTATTCTTAAGAGTATTTAACGCACTTAACATGCCTGCCCTTGTATAATTACTATAACTATATTTATTTACCGCTAGGTTCAAAAAATTGCTAGGGTAATGTGAATTTACACTATTTATAGCTGCCTTTAATCTTATAATATATGCTATCTGAAGTTCCTGGCGATAGGGGTTAATTTTTATGTCTCTGGATTCCAACTCGCTCCACAAGCCTTTATATAAATCTTGTAAAAGATCTGTAATTGAGTACCCATTTTCCATTGTTAGACTTGTTTCTTCTACCCTTTTTAAACGTCCTGTGTCTAATAAACCGAAAAGAATCTTTAATTGCCTTCTTGATATTATAGCCAGGCGACTATTTATAACTACGTTTTCAAAAGATTCTGAACTAAATCTTCTTATCAGATTTGGAGGTGCCATCCATAATGGTGGATGGAAAGCATATGTATTCAAAAAGGCGACGGCTTCTCTTTGACGGTTTGCTCGCACCGGAGTATAAACCGACCCTTCTTGACCTGCTGATTTATATTGCGCCGTATACCCTCCTACCAGAGAGACTACCGATTCCATTTGGTCTATCCAGAGTTGAAGTGTTTTTCTATAAAAACGTCGTTTTATCTCACTCTCTGGTTCATTTCTCGTCGCAGAAGGAATTAATTGGATCACGCGTTTTAAATTTTGGATGCCCAATGCAGTCGCTTTTACGGGATTATCACTCTCTACTATCTCATTTAAAACTCCGGGTCCATAATCTATTCCGGTGTTTCCTATATACTTGTACCATGGAATTGAATCCTGTTCTCTTACAATTTTTTCTAAATAAGGCAATTCGGCATCGGGTGTCTTGGCCTCTTTAAAAGGTGTGTAGCCCCAACGAATACTATAAAGATCAGTAGGTCCTACTTTTTGAATTAAAAGCGAAGGTGGAATACTATCCTCTGGCTGTACTATAAAATTATCTCTAGCATAACTCATAGCACTTGGTGTATGTCCCATCTCTTGTAACCATTTTTTATCACGCATTCTTTCGAAGGGATAAGTATATTCGCCATAATTACCGTCCATTAACCCAAAAATATGGCCTGCTTCATGAGCAGTTAAAGATTGAATTAGCTCCCCCATTAAATCATCTGGAAATGGATACTCTTGTGCTCGTTTATCCAATGGACTACATCTTGTAAAATATCGATCTACCAAAAAATTAATCTCTCCTATCAATACATCACCCTTAAGAATCTCACCTGTTCTTTCGTCTATAATTTTACTTGCAGTCGTACCTCCTTCTCCTTCATGCCCTCTATATTTGGAATGGTTTACCCAACGAATATAAGAGTATCTCATACTATTTATAGCCCAGTTCTCATCATTTACTGGAGGCTCCTTGACCACAATCGCATTTTTAAAACCTGCCGCCTCAAATGCTGGTAACCATTCTTCTACTCCCATTTTTACATAGGGTTTCCATTTATCGGGCATGACCGGATCAAAATAGAAAGTTATGGGTTTTATAGGATCACTTAATTCTTTGTCTGGATCCTTTTTCTCTAAGCGCCATCTCACAATAGAGGCTCTGGACACCTTGTTATCTAGAGTAGCAGGAACTTGTTTATCATGATGAAAACCCATCCGACAATCATATAAACGTGGCATCATTGGTTCTGGAAGCAGTACCAAACTATAATCAACATCGGCTGTTATTGAACCTTTATCTGACATGGTTGTTTTGCTTGTTTTAACTTCTATAACAGCATCAAACGCTAACACTTTATTGATAAATGCCAGATCATCAAATATAACCATAACACCCCCATGTAATTCTTTAGGCGTTTTTAAAAACAAAGAAGTAATATCTATAACGTCACTTAAACCCTTATCTCCTATCGCCAGTATAGGAAACGTAGCTACTGTCATTTTTTCAATGAATTTACCCTTGATAAGTGGAATGGTATTTCCTGCTTTTGACTGAATCTCAGGGATGATCAAATGAATTTTGTTTTCTTTTTTTATCCATTTTATTTGTTTAGAATTACCGTATCGACCATGTCTTACAAACAACAGCTCTTTGTTTAGCATGGCTGATGGAATTTCCAAATAGAACTTATTTTTAAGTAGATGAACCGATAAAAACCCTTTTTTTGTAATAGTTTCGGATGTTATGACTTCATCATATGGTCTTAAATGACTTGTTGTCTTTTGAGCATAACCTCCTGTACTTATTATACAAAATGTTAGAATTGCTATTTTGATTATTTTTTTCATCTTTATTCTGGTCTTTAGTTTAGTATAAATCTCCATTACAATCTTTTCTAAAAGAAAAGAGGGTTCCCTTTATGTTTGTAACTTCTTTTAGGGGCTGCCTCTTAATGAGATTATTACCTTCATAAAAACTTATTTAATACCCATCATTCTGTGGTAATAAATTTGGATTAAGCAATAGCTCTGCCTCAGGAATAGGCAATAACATATCGGTGTCTTTCCAATTAGGTTTGATTGTTGCCAGTACTTCCGCAGCTTTTCCTGCTCGCTTTAAGTCGAACCAACGGTGCCCGTGTTCTGTAAATAACTCTACACGCCGCTCCTGAAGAATGGCTTCTAACAGTTCTTCCATGGTTGTTGCTGTCGTGTTTGGTAATCCTGCCCTGTTTCTAATCGCATTTAAATCAGATTGTGCTTCAGGTATTTTTTCGAGCTCTGCCCTGGCCTCTGCCCGTATTAAATATTGCTCTGCCAAACGAAGCTGTACCGAATACTCCACAGAAGTTCCTGCATTTCTTTGTTTATACTTATAGGCGTGATGTAAGGTGTCGCCTCTATTATTAAACACCGTTTTTGTCCAATCGGACTTTCGTTGATCTCCAACTTCAAATCCATCGAACAAAGCATCGTTTAGAGCAAAAGTTCGGGACGGTAAGTTATCGAGTATAAATTGCTGGGCCTCGATAGTATTCCCGCCTTCTAAGTTTGGCTTAAATTGCCATATGATTCCTGAAGCTTCCTTGAGAAACACCTTGTTTAAATCAGGTTCCAAGGCTCCAAATTTATTAATGACACTAGTAGATGCCAACTCAGCCAACTCCCAGTTCCCTATATATAAGTAAGCTCGCGCCAACACACTGTTAGCGGCTTCCTTGTATGGACGGATGGGACGGATGGGGTCCCCACTGGGATTAGCCTCACCCTCCCCAGGCAATAAGCTTGCAGCAAGGCGAAGGTCCTCTATGATGCTATCATAAACCAAAGCTCTGGGCATACGTGATACATTCGTGTTCTCTATATAATTTTTAGTGTCAATATAGGGAACATCCCCAAAAAGCTCTACAATTAATAGATGTAGGTACGCCCTAATAAATAAGGCCTCTCCCTTGAACTGGTCTTTATCTTCCATGGTCAAGGCCGTAGAATTGCTGACCCCTTGAATAACATCATTGGCGATATAAATTTGATTGTAGGTGTTGTTCCACCATGTTTCAACATCTGAGTTCGTTGCAAGCAGGTTATGGTTTTGAAAATCTTCCAAGCTCTGCTCGGAAGTATAATTATCCAATTCATCTGTATACACTCCCATTCGGGTACTCAACCCCGTTCGACCATATAGCAATCCGATATCTCGTATTTTGGCATAAATACCTTTAAGGGCTGCTTCTGCGGTCGCTGACTCCAAGAAAACGGCCTCACTTGTTAATCTGTTCTTTGGAAGATCTACTTCTACAAAATCACTGCAGGACATTATTGAAAATAGAAATAATATAAATAGACACAATAACTTAGACGTCTTAGATGCTAGTATAAAAACCAAGGGATATAACCTTAAATTTGTATGTGATTTTTTCATAGGTTTATAATTATTGTTTTTTATGTTTTTTTAATTTAAAAACCCAATTGCAGACCCAAGGTCAATTGCCGCAATAAAGGCATCCTACTACCTTCCAATACCTGTTCTGCATCAGCATTTCTAGAATTAGAATAAAGAAAGAAAAGATTCTGCCCTTGAAGATAGATACTAGCATTAAAGCCAGAGACAAGATCCTTAGGCAGGTCATAGCTCAAGGAGACACTTCTAAGCCTGATAAAGGAGGCGTCTGTATAACGCCTGCTACTACCAACATCATTACTAAAAGCTAATCTCGCATTAAAATCGGCCAATGATGTGGTATAACGCTGTATCCCGGCCTGGTCTCCAACTCCCTGCCAGCGGTTTAATACCGAGACATGTTGATTTGTTAAACTTCCAGGGGATCGTGCATTAAAAGTAAGATCCGATGCACTTTGCTTCTTGAAATTCAAAAAGGCATTCAAGGTCCAGTTCTTGTACTTTATAGTATTGCCCAAGCCGCCATAAAACTTAGGAGCCGTCTGTACAATCCATTGACGATCATCAATATTTATACTTCCATCGCTATTATAATCTTCAAACTGGTATACGCCCGTCTCTGGGTCTACTCCAAGATTATGATACAGTTTAACTATACTCAAAGGCTCCCCCACTATATAACGATCTCTAAAAGTGGATGCTTCCAGGCCATCAAACTTTACCAGCTTATTTTTGGGTACCGAGATATTAAAGGTCGTGGTCCACTTAAAACCCTTGTTTTGGATGTTTACAGAACGAAAGTCGACTTCTAAACCAGTGTTCTCCACAGTAGCATCAAAGTTCGCATTAATACTGGAAAAGCCCGTCGTTCTGGGCAGGGGAATCCCCACCAGTTGATTGGAAGACCGGTTACGGTACCATGCAGCCGTGACAAAGATACGGTCCTGAAAAAAACCAAGCTCCAAGGCGGCTTCAAACTTCTTGTTTGATTCCCAGCCAAAGATCGGATTGAACAGTCCGGTAGGCTCTAAAACAGAGCCGTCGTAGTCACGGCCTGAAGATTCATAGGTATCATAAAATCCGTAATTTGGTATCCCATCGCTACCCGTAATACCATAACTGCTACGAAGCTTTCCGAAACTTAAAACAGATTGTCCTTCCAAAAAGCCTTCCTCTGTAAACAGCCATGCCATACCAACAGCTCCAAAATTACCAAATTGCCTGCCTGGTCCAAAACGGGAGGAACCATCCCTACGACCTGTCAGGTTAATGATATATTTATCGGCCCATTTAAAATTAAGCCGCCCAAAAAACGCCTGGTAATTATACTCCGATTCGGCATCTAATCCAACACCTACAAAATTTGCTGCTGACAGATCCAAAATCTGGCTGTTACTGGGAAAACTGACCCCTGCAACTTCAATATCCTGTGATTGCTGCTGCTGGAAGGTCGCTCCCAACAAGATATTAAGACTCGCTTTGCCCCATGCCTTTTGCCAATGAACCTGCGGCTCCACAATCCAGGATTGACGTGTCGCATTATTGGTTACAAGTAATGACTCTTTACTTGTCAAATTGCGAGAGGGGGTGTAACGCGTATGTGGCTGTGTAAGATATTGTTCCGTGTTATAGCTCGTATAACCCAAATTGGTTTTAATCACCAAGTCTGGAACTGGTCGATAGGAAATCACCGAGTTCATGATAAGGGTACGGTTCTGCGCCCGAAACTGATCCTCTAAACGGGCCAGTGGGTTTGCCCAGGTATCGTTTTCCCAATTTAGATCCCCGTTCTCATCATAGAGCGCCGGTGCATTGGGTACCAGTGAATAGGCCAGATCTGTTAAATCATCAGCTGGGAGTTGGTTGTCATCAGCGGTATAATTTGTCGAAAGACTTATCTGGAAGCGGCTATCTGCCGATTGGTGGTTGATCCTACTATTTAACGAGGCCTTACCATAGTTTGAGTCTCCTGGAAATACCGTGGTCTCATTTTGGTAACCCCCACTAATTAAAAACTGCGTCTGTTCGCTGCCCCCTGAAAAGGACAATTGGACATTATGTCTATAGGACGTACCACCTAAAAGCTCCTCCTGCCAGTCTGTATACCGATCTGGATCCCATCTGTATAGATCGTGCGCTCGAGCTTTAAAATCATCAGGGGCCGTTTCTAAAGTATAACCCTCATTAGATAGCGCTTCTAGTCGCATCTCTAAATATTGCTCCGTATTCATTAAATCTACAAAACTACTGACCTTACCAACTGTACGACTTACATTCACACTCACACGGGTCTTTCCTGACTTGCCTCTTTTAGTGGTAATCAGTACCACGCCATTGGCACCTCGAGAACCATAAATAGCCGTAGCATCGGCATCCTTTAAAACCTCGATACTTTCAATATCCGAGGGGTTTATCGCATTTAAGGGGAGGACATTATTCAAAGAGACCGCAGCCTCCGACAATTCTTGTCCTATTGCCTCCGTGCTAAAGGGTACCCCATCTATGATATAAAAAGGCTCCGTATTACTGCCTATAAAGTTCTTCCCCCTAATCTCTATATTAAAGCCCCCTCCTGGTGTTCCAGATCTCTGCGAAATATTAACTCCCGGCATATGCCCCTGCATGGCTGCCAAAGGATTGTTGACAGGTTGCTTTTCTATGATTTTTGAATCGATCTTACTAATACTTCCTGTTACTTCTCTTTGGGACGTATTATAATAGCCCGCACGAATAGTTACTTCTTGTAATGCACTTATACTCTCTTTAAGACTCACATTTATTGTGGTTTGATTACCTACCACTTTTTCCTGTGTTTCAAAACCTAATGAGGAAAAAATCAGTACACTGGCAGGGTCTGGGACTGTGATAGCGTACCGGCCGTCTAAATCGGTGACTGCTCCTTTTTGGGTCCCTTTTATTAAAACCGTTGCCCCTGGGACTGGAAGACCTGATGGCCCCATTACAATACCAGAAACAGAGAGCTGCTGCGCTTTGGTTTTGCTTGTACGCTCTTTTATAAGAATGGTATTATTAGCTGTAAAGATAACATGGACTCTGCCCGATGAAAGGCTGTGAGTTAATAACTTATTAAGACGGATCGCCCCTTTTTTGAGCGCTACCTTCGGATAGTCCTTAAATAAATTTTCATAATAAACAAATGAATAATTGGTTTGTGCCTTCACTATCTTAAAAACCTTGTCAACAGATACCACTTGATCTGTATCTATGACAATCCTATCGTTTTGGGATACTGCATATCTTGGTGAAAAACCAAACAATGTGGTGCAAAACAAAAATATAAAGGTTCGCATAATGAGCTTTATGAATTCTTTTCTTAGACAGAAAAAGACTTTGGTTAATCCAATTTTCATGTAATTAGCTGATTATTTTAATTGATTAATACATTCTTAAGGGGGAAATCCAGTTTGTTACGTCTCACAGTGTCAACTTTTTTCCTCCTGTATATATTTATATTAGTAATTACTTTTTAATAACCCTTTTAGTCTCTGTGCCTTGATCGGTGTGTATCTGTAAAAAATACATACCCTTTGACAGATGCCCAACATCTATACTTTCGGTATTGCTTTGGAAAACCTTTTGCCCTAAGTTATTATAAACATCAATAGATTTTAAACCTGAAATATTTTTAATGTAAAGTATGTTTTCTACTGGGTTTGGATATACTACAGCTTTTTGAAATCTATAATTATCTGTAACCGATAATGTTGGAATAGGATATACCGATAAATTATCAAATGCAAAGCCACCACCTGTCTTTGTTACTGTAAAGGAAGTCACATTAGTCCAATTTAAATCAACATCCTTAAAGCCGCCAGCTAGCGTTGCTTCCACTTCCAAATTATCACCACCATCCGGAGTAAACGTAAAATCTACGGTGCCCCCTGCATTACCCTCTATTGCCAGAATTGAATTGACGACTACGGGTTGGCTAAATGTAAATGTCACTGTAGTTACTGATGCAGCCGAATTAAAAATAACATCTCCTGATGACCCTCCAAAAGACCCAAAGGGTGTCAATAACCATGAGGAACCTGCTGTATCACTTGTTACGGTAGTGGTTAAACCTCCTATCTCCTCGGTTATACTCGTTCCTGTGTCAACGGCATTAGTATCCCAATCAAAAATAATCTCAGGATTGATAGGATATACCGATAAATTATCAAATGCAAAGCCACCACCTGTCTTTGTTACCGTAAAGGAAGTCACATTAGTCCAATTTAAATCAACATCCTTAAAACCGCCAGCTAGCGTTGCTTCCACTTCCAAATTATCACCACCATCCGGAGTAAACGTAAAATCTACGGTGCCCCCTGCATTACCCTCTATTGCCAGAATTGAATTGACGACTACCGGTTGGCTA
>NZ_JAUOEM010000008.1 GCF_030540875.1 Flavivirga amylovorans | reverse complement strand
ATAAGATACAAAAAACACATGTGAAAACCTAAGTAAAAAACTAAAAACCAGTCGGTTAATCCTAGTGAGTTTAGAAATATAAAAACAAAAAGGTCGGAAGATTTTTTCTTCCGACCACTACTAGGCGATCACCCAAGCTTTTTTACCCGCACAGTTTATGTTAGAGTGTTAGTTTATCTTCTCGAACGTCTAGGTTTAAAAGTACTTGAATTACCAGAATCAGAATGTCTTGGTTTAGAAGATCCTTCTGAACGACGTCTATCACCTCTGTTTCTTGAATCAGACCTTCTTTCATCACGTCTTCCTCCGCCTTTTCTATCATCACGTCTTCTCCCTCTATTTCTGTCGTTACGTCTTCCACCGCCACGGTTTTCAGATACTTCAACATTTACAAAACGTCCTTCATGTTTAAAGTCTGTAAAGAATGCTAATACTTTGTCTTTTAATTCGTTTTCAGTATTAAAAAAGGAGAAGCTGTCTTTTACTTCAACCTTAAACACATCGTCTCTTCCAAGTTGTAACTGCTCTTTTAAGAAGTCTTTTAACTTCATCCAGTCAAAACTGTCTTTACTACCAACATTTATAAAGTAGCGTGTAGAATTAGACTTGCCTCCAAAATCACGTCCACCGTCTCGATCACGACCACGACCACCATCATCAGAAACATTTAGGTTTTTAGATTTTTGATAATAATTATAGAAACGTGTAAACTCAACAGAGAAGAACTTTTTAATCAATTCATCCTTATCTGTGTCTTCAAACAATTCGTTAATACTTGATAAATGCTTATCAATTTCATGATTAACTTCAGTGTTATGTATTTTATTAGCAAGAGACATCAATTGTACTTCGCAAATCTCAGATCCATCCGGAATATCCTTTTTCTCGAATTGACGTTTAATAATACGTTCAATACTTTTTATTTTACGTACCTCACTTTTAGAAACAATCACCATAGAAACGCCTGTTTTACCTGCACGTCCAGTACGTCCAGAACGGTGTGTATACGTTTCAATTTCGTCTGGTAATTGGTAATTTATAACATGGGTAATATCGTCAACATCAATACCACGCGCAGCTACATCTGTAGCTACTAGTGTTTGTATTTGTTTATTTCTAAACGATTTCATGACTAAGTCACGTTGGTTTTGACTTAAATCGCCATGTAAAGCACCTGCACTATACCCGTCTTCAATAAGTTGTTCTGCTACTTTCTGGGTATCACGTTTCGTTCTACAAAATACTACCGAAAAAATATCTGGGTTGGCATCCGATAATCGTTTTAAAGCTTGGTAACGATCTCTGGCATTGACTAAATAATATTCGTGTGATACATTGCTTGTACTTTCATTTTTATTTCCAACAGTAATTTCCTGTGGAGCATTCATGAATTTTTTAGCAATAGTCGCTACTTCTCTTGGCATCGTTGCAGAAAACAACCATGTATTTTTTTCTTCTGGGGTATGTGACAGGATATCAGTAATATCTTCTTTAAAACCCATATTCAGCATCTCATCGGCTTCATCTAAAACAGAATATTGTATTTTAGAAATATCAACCATGCGTCTGCTAATCATATCCTTCATACGTCCAGGGGTCGCCACAATAATTTGCGCGCCTCTTTTTACCTCTCTGGCTTGATCTGTAATACTAGATCCACCATAAATAGCAACCACGTTAAGACCTTTACAGTACTTCCCGTATTGTTTCATTTCATTGGCAATCTGTAAACAAAGTTCTCTAGTAGGTGATAAAATTAAACCTTGGGTTGTTCTGCTGTTAACATCAATTTTTTCAAGCATAGGAAACCCAAAAGCAGCTGTTTTGCCTGTTCCTGTTTGGGCTAATGCCACTAGATCGGTTTCAGATTCTAATAAAATAGGAATTGCTTTCTCTTGGACTTCACTCGGTTTAATAAACCCTAAATCTGTAATTGCGTGTAATAGGTCGTCATTAAGACCTAATTCTTGGAATGTGCTCATTCTTGTATAAGTATTCGATTATATTATGTAGTGTTACATAAAGAAGCGAATCGACATACTTAACCTTAAACTTCTAATAACACACCCTCACTCTGAGGAATTTAACTCACTTTTGAGTTTCAAGCGGCAAATATAAGCTTTTTTTATTTGCTATTCCTGTGACCAGTGCTGAACTTGTTTCAGTAAGGCAGAAATCTTGTTAATTGAAGTTTTTAGACTTTTGTTTTTTGGGAGTTTAAACACGCTTTCACTAATCAATTTTTTTAAAATATCATTTCGAAGGAAGTACGACTATGGCAATCTGTTTTATTCAAGTTTATATCAAATTAAATGTTATAAAGTTTTGAAAATGATTTTAAAGATTTAAAACATACATTCACTCGGAATTATTTTTATTCTTTATAGTATTAGGTCCAATTAGTAATCGATTGTCATGAATAATATATATGTCATTAAAATCTGGAGAGGGAAAACATACTTTGAAACTTAATCCCATATCATCAGAAGGCTTTAAAGATTCAAAATTAAATATTCCATCATCTTTTGATTTGTTAGTTGAGTAAGTTGCTTCAAATACAGAATTCTTATATATTCTCAATTCCAGAACAAATTCTGTTGTATGTTCGATTAGGTTCGTTTTGTTATCATCTAATAAAATATAGTTGTTTTTAATTAGAGCTGGAAGTTTTCTCATTTTATCAGCTTCGTAAGGAGTGATGATTTTATCAGTCAGAGACTGAAGTCCTACTCTTATTTTTGGTTCTAAAATTGAATAAGTATAATCCAACTCAGCCATAAATTTATTTCTAAGTATAACAATATTATACCCAGTTTTTTCAGAACCAATGTATCTAGTTTTATATATATATGAGATAGATTTGAGAAAATCAATATTTAAACTATTGAATATTTCTAAATCATATTTTTCAATATCTGGTAGGAGTTTATTTAAGTCGTGATTATATTTAACTGTTTTTCCTTCAAATTGTATTAATAAAGCTTTAAAAATTTTTTCAATGGAAGTATTTGCAAGACAACAAGCTTGAATTAATTCATTATTATTAAATAGAATTCTGGAGGCAAGATAATCTCTATAGGATTCAGTTAAGTATCCTAAAATACCTTTTGCTTTTTCTCTTGTAACTAGGGCTTTTTTCTTTGGAATTTTCATAAGAAATATCTAAAACGGCTAATAATAAATTCTACTTCCTCAAATTACCAATCCGCTCCAATAATGTAGGATGCGAGTAATGCATGAATACATACGCGGGGTGCGGTGTTAAGTTACTCAAACTATTTTTAGAAAGTTTTTTAAGCGATGTAATTAAAGGTTCTCCTTTGTATGTGTTTTTAGCATAGTCATCTGCTTGATATTCAAATTTTCGAGAAAATACATTCATAATTAAACCTGTAATTTCAGAAATAGGAGAGTATAATAATCCAAAAGCAATAAGCCCGATATGAAAACTCGGAATCTCTACACCCAAAGCATTTGATAATAACGGATTGGAAATGAAAAGAGATAAAATAAAAAGCGTTAAACCTGTTAGTAAAATAGAAGCGAATAAATTAAAAATAATATGTTTCTTTTTATAATGACCAACCTCATGGGCCAAAACAGCAACAATTTCTTCATCATCTAAATCATTAATTAAAGTATCATAAAGTGTTACTCGTTTTTCACTTCCGAACCCAGAAAAATAGGCATTTGCTTTTGTACTACGTTTTGAGCCATCAATTACAAATATTTTATCAAGTTTAAAACCAACTGTTTGCGCATATTCAGAAATTTTCTCTCGTAAACTTCCTGATTCTAAAGGCGTTTGTTTATTAAATAAAGGCACAATAAGTTTTGAGTAAAACATATTCATAAATAAAGTGAATACAGCTACTAATCCCCAAGCGTAAAGCCAAAAATGATTTCCAATAACTTGATAAAACCAAATAATAAGTGCTAAAATACCACCACCAACAATGGCCATCATTAACCATCCTTTTATTTTATCAAGAATGAATGTCTTAACAGTCGTTTTATTAAATCCAAATTTTTCTTCTATAACAAAGGTGCTGTAGTAAGTGAATGGTGTAGATACTATATCACTACCAATCATAATAATCCCAAAGAAAATTAGCGCTATAAAAATGGGGTTATCGCTATAACCTCTAGCTATATTATCTACAAATTCAAAACCGTCGAAAAATAAAAAACCTAGCGTTAAAAGAATAGAAAATGTTGATGTTAGAATTCCAAATTTATAATTAGTTGCTTTATAGTTTTGAGATTTTTTATATTCGGTATCATCATAAACATCCAGTAAATCTTCTGGAAGTTTATCATTAAAATGTTTAGCATTTAAAGCATCTAATATTTTATCAACTAAAAAGTTAATAATCAGTATAGCGATAATGATATAAAATAAAGTTGTTGATGTCATAAATAATTAAGTTGGTCATTGCGAGATGTTGCAAAAATTGTGGCAATCTGTTTAGGTTTAATTTGAAAGATTACCACGTCGTTTCTCTCCTCGTAATAACATCATTATATAAAATTTCGTTGTCTTTTCGCCTCAAAAATAAGAATTCCAGCAGCAACAGACACATTCATAGAGTCTATTTCTCCTTGCATAGGGATAATAATATTTTGAGTCGAACTTTCTAGCCATTCATTACTTAGTCCGGTTGCTTCTGTACCAACAACAATGGCTGTTGATTTGGAAAAATCTTGTGTATAATAGTTGGTAGAAGCCTGTAACGCAGCACAGTAAATATTTATATTTTTCTCTTTTAAAAAGGCAATAATTTCTGAAGTATTCCCAGTTGCAATTTGATTGGTAAACACACAGCCCACACTGGAACGGATAATATTTGGGTTGTATAAATCTGTTTTTGGATTGGCTATTATTACAGCATCTACATTCGCTGCATCCGCTGTTCTTAAAATTGCGCCAATATTCCCTGGCTTTTCAGGAGCTTCAGCTACTAGAATTAAAGGGTTTTTTGTGTTGAATTTTAAATTGGTTATGCTATGACTTTTACTTTTAGTAAGAGCTAGAACACCTTCAGTTGTATCTCGATAGGCTAATTTTTGATATACCTCTTTTGAGATTTCAATAACACTTATTTGTTTGGTAGATAATTCGCTTAGTTTTTCTTCCGAAAATAATTCTGGATAAAACAAGATAGTTTCAATCTCATAATGACCTTTTATGGCGAGTGAAATTTCACGTTCTCCTTCTATTAAAAACAATTCTGTTTTTCTACGTTCTCGTGACTTATCCTTTAATTGAGTAAGTTGTCGAATAAATTGATTTTGAGTACTAGTTATTAACGTGGTAGGCAATTTATTTAATAGTTTTGTTTTAGCAAATTTACTATAAATATGAAACAAGTATTACTATATATTTTAATCATTTTATTTTCAAAGACCCCCCTGTACTAAATCTTCTATATCTAAAAACTAAATCTGAAGCTTTTTTGTAATGTAGTACTTTTACAGTCGACAAAAAGAATCAATCAATTCATAATATATAAAATGAAAAACATACTACTTTTAGCAATCTTAGTTTTATTTGCTTCCTGTAAAAATAATACAGATACTAAAGACACCATAAACTATTCTAAAGAGAGTTTGAATGTTACTACAAGTATTTATCCAGAAAGTATATCAAAAGTGTTTGAAGCCCATGGAGGGTTGGATGCATGGAATAAAATGCAAGGATTGGTGTTTGAAATAGAACGTCCAGAAGGTAATGAAAAGACAACAACAGCTTTAAAAAATAGAAGATCACTAATTGAAACTGAAACCTTTAAAATTGGTTTTGATGGGGATAACGTTTGGTTAAAACAAGAAGACTCGCTAGCTTATAAAGGAAATGCCAAGTTTTATTATAATTTGATGTTTTACTTTTATGCCATGCCATTTATTTTGGCTGATGATGGTATTAACTATAAAGAAGTAGAACCTTTAGTGTTTGAAGGTAAATCATATCCAGGGATTAAGATTTCTTATGAAAGTGGAATAGGGGAGTCTTCAGAAGATGAATATGTTTTGTATTATGATTCTGAGACCAATCAAATGACATGGTTAAGTTATACGGTTACTTATTTTTCAAAAGAAAAAAGTAAGGATTTTAGATATATAAACTATAGTGATTGGCAAACAATAGACGGGCTGTTATTACCGGAGACTTTAACCTGGTATCATTATGAAAATAATGTGCCTACTACGAAGAAGAAAGATATGAAGTTTACTAATATTAAACTCTCTACCGAAAAGCCAAATATAGACCTTTTTAAGATTCCAGAAGGTGCAACGCTTGTAGAATAATTACAGGTTTTCAGTTTCGAAATAATTAACTAATAGAGCAACTACATAGCTGTAGCTTTTCATACCCTTATTTTGATTGTTAGCTTTTAAAAAGTTACCATAAAATAGTTTAAATATAGGCTCAGAGGGATTTTCATGGGAATCCCAAAACTTACGAATTTCCATATAGTTTTTTAAAATACCTTTATTGACATCTGCAACCATGTCTTCATAGATACATGGATCACGTCTATAAATTTCATTCAAGCAAAAACGTAAACCAAAAGTAAAGCCTGTATATCTAAAATATACATTGTCATGGCTTATAGCTGCCATGCACCCTATAAAGTTAGCTTCATTTTCGGCAGCGTAACCTAGTTGGTGGGCAATTTCATGAGAAGCCGTTGTAGGGACTTTGTAGATAGGAATTAATCCATTAACCTGGGCTTCATTAGTAAATGGATTCAAATAGCCACTAAAACCCATATAAGTTAGAGGATAACTGTACAATGACTTTTTTACACTTTTAGGAGTATATTCCAAATAAGGGAATACCTGTTTTAAATTTTCGTATCCCGCAGGAGTCATTTTTAGTACGTCACTTTTATTATAAGGTAGCTCGACTTTAATCGTGTCATTTTTAACAATTTTTAAATGAAGCGTATTCGATTTTTTAATCAATTTTTCAGTCACAGAAATTAATTGTTCTGTAGTATAGTCATTAGCAATATCTAAACTCTTATGCAATGGTAATCGGTAATAGTTAAAGCCCCAAAAGAAATGAAATACAAAGTACATAATTGCTATGGCCGAAAATACATCAACAAGCCATTGTTTTGTGTTTTTTCTTAACTGCTTCCTGTTTTTATAAAACCACCTAACCATATAAATTATGGAAAGTGTATAAACCAAATCTCCAAATGAAAAAGGTAGCCAGCCTAAAGTATATCTGAATATTTTAGAAATAAATGGATACATACCATTACTATAAAACCGCTCTACAAATTCAGGATACTTAGATAGCCATGTAATTAATAAATATTGTGGAATTAGCGACAATGCTAATAAGGTCTTTTTCTTTTTCAACATATATCAAAAGTACCTAAAAAAATAATTAGTTTGTTCTTTTAAAACTACAAGCTCTATAAAAGTTAGAAACCAAATTTTTAATTAATATCTTATTATAATAACTCCAATATTGCATTAATAATTAGTGTTTTAAGTAGTTTGTGTGAAAAAAACTATAATTCATCGAAAAAAGGTTAAGAAGTTTTTAGAGAAATAAAAATAAAAATATATTTGAATAGCTATTATCAATCTTTTTAAATTTAACACTATGAAAATTAAGACTAATACCCTGTTTAAAACTATTAGTACATTTCTAATACTCTTAGCTTTAACATTTTCTACTAACATGAATGCAAGTTCTACTAGTATGAGTACAATTCCTGCTAGTATGAACCCCGTTTTTTCTAATATGATTGCAATTTCTGGTAATTGGTGGCAAAAAAAGAATAAAAAGAAAAAAAGATGTCGTAGATGTGGATCATCTAGTTGTAGAGGTAAATGTCGTAAAAAGAGAGGACATACTGATTCTGTTCCATTAGATGGAGGTCTTGGTATCTTATTATTAGGAGGTGCTGCTTTTGGAGTTAGAAAATTGCTTAAAAATAAAAATGATAAACTTTAATTTATTAAAAAATAAAATTCCTTTACCAATAAGGCTTTTCTTAGGAAAAGCCTTATTGCTTTTCATTGCTTGGGAAATTATTTATAGTGTTTTTTTATTTGATTCACAATTTTTAGATGGTCCATTGACTACTCATATTGGAGAATCCTCAGCACAATTTTTAAATAATTTCACTTCAATGGATGGGTTTGTTGCTAAAAATGAAAGTTGGACTACTACCTATGAAGGAGAACTGCTAGAAGAAAAAGTTTCGGCAATATATCATTATGACAATAAAGTTTTAAATATAGCTAATGTTTGTAATGGATTATCATTATTGGCTTTATATGTGGGATTTATTATATGTATGCCTTCTAAATTTTGGCGTAAAATACTTTATATCATTCTTGGTTTAATAATACTTGATGTTATAAATATTCTCAGATGTGTAGGACTAATTTATTTGCGAGAATATTTTTATGTTTATTTCGAGTTTGCCCATCATTATTTATTTAAAGCTACGGTGTATACTGCTACATTTTTAATATGGATGCTCTATTGCCGCAAAATACATTTCAAAAATGAATCCCTACAAGTCGGATAAGTTTCGTTTTATATTAGGACTTATATTTATTATAATTATTTATTCTTGTTATCATTTTTTCTTTGTTGAAAACAAAAACACTACATTTCTATCAAGAAAAACAAGTCATGTTATTAAATTTTCAGTTACAATAGCCGTTTATTTTGTTGGAACATTTCATCTTGGAAAACTGAAAGACACATGGATGTTGTCTTTGTGGCATTTCGTTCATATTTCCGGGTTGTGCATTATTACATTATTAGGTTTATATATTTGGTTTATTTATGAAATAAGTATTAGTATAAGAGCGTTTGCTCAAGCTATTCAAGAATTATTAATCTCTCCTGCTTTATATGTAGTTATGGGTTTACTCAATAGATCCTTAAAAAAAGGATATATCAAATAAATTAAGCTTTCGTAAAACATCTGAATTAAACAAAGTCATATTTATAGGTCTCAATTCGTATCTTTGTAAACTATAATACAAAAGGGAAGAATACAGAAATGAGCACTGAAATAAGACAACTTCAACCACAACAACTATGGAATAAATTTGCAGATTTAAATGCAGTACCAAGAGCATCAAAAAAAGAAGAACGTGTTATTGCGTTTATGAAAGATTTTGGTAAAAACCTAAGTTTAGAAACCATTGAAGATGAAGTTGGAAATGTTATTATAAAGAAGCCAGCAACTCCAGGCATGGAAAATAGAACAACCATTGTGATGCAATCGCATTTGGATATGGTACACCAGAAAAACGGCGATACTAATTTTGATTTTGATACCCAAGGGATTGATATGTATGTTGAAGGTGATTGGGTACGTGCAAAAGGAACAACTTTAGGAGCCGATAATGGTTTAGGAGTTGCTACTATCATGGCCATTCTAGAGAGTAAAGATATTCCGCATCCACCTATTGAAGCGCTATTTACTGTTGATGAAGAAACTGGTATGACTGGAGCTATGGGCTTAAAAGGAGGCTTGCTTTCTGGAGGTATTCTTTTAAATTTAGATACAGAAGAAGATGATGAAATAGGTGTAGGTTGTGCAGGAGGTATTGATGTTACGGCAAAGAGAACATATAACGAAGAAGGAACCCCTGAATTTAAAATTGGCTATAAAATTGCGGTTAAAGGATTACAAGGCGGGCATTCGGGAATGCAAATTCACGAAGGTTTAGGGAATGCAAATAAACTCATGAACCGTATATTATTTGATGGTTTTGAAAACTACGGATTACGAATTTCTGAAATTGATGGTGGTAGTTTACGAAATGCAATCCCTCGAGAGAGTAATGCCATTGTTGCTATAGATGCTGTGCATGAAGATGCTTTTTTATTAGAAATGGCTTTGATTTCTAATACGATTAAAAAGGAATTAAAAACCATGGAACCAGATTTGGAAATTACTATATCTAAGGCAGAAACACCAACGAAAATCATGGATTTAGGAGTTCAAGAAGGCTTGACCAGAGCTTTATATACTGCTTATAATGGTGTTTACAGAATGAGTGCTGATATTCCCGAATTGGTAGAAACATCAAATAATATAGCTAGAGTAGTGGTTAAAGATGAAACTATTCATATAGGTTGTTTAACACGTTCGTCTGTTGAAAGTTCTAAAATGGATTTGGCAAATACATTACGTGCAACTTTTGAGTTAACAGGCTGTGAAGTCACATTTTCTGGTGATTATCCAGGATGGACTCCTAATATGGATTCGGCTATCTTAAAAGTAATGACAAAATTATATGAAGATTTAAATGGGGAAAAACCACATGTAGCTGCATGTCATGCGGGGTTAGAATGTGGTATTTTAGGAACAAATTATCCAGATATGGATATGATTAGTTTTGGTCCTAATATAAAAGGAGCACATTCTCCAGATGAACGTGCTCAGATTTCATCTGTTCAAAAATATTGGAAATTTGTTTTGGAGATTTTGAAGGAGATACCGGTTAAATAAAATCATATAAAACTGAATGTTTCGTTTGAAGTGTTGCACTATGAATAGTTGCCAATTTGAGTTGCTTCTATCCAGTTATACTGAACTTAATATAGGTTTAGGTTATAGCTCTGATTTTATTACTATACAACATTAATTATGAGTGTGTATTAGTGACTGTTTTTATTTACAAATCTCATTTTGATTCCTTTATAAATCTATCTTTGTAATCATCCCATAATGTATCCATTACATTTTCTAGAAACTCGCTTATAAATATATAGCTCTCTAGAAGGTCACTTGGTAATGAACTCTTAAGTATTCTACGAATCCTATCTCGTCTTTCGAATGGTGGAGGGTGAGTTTCACAATCATAGGAACGTTTTTCTATTCCGCCATTTTGTAAATTATTTATTCTGTCATTCAAATCAAGGAAGGTAAAAAACAATTCTGGACCTAAATAACTAAAAGGGAGTAAACTATCTTCTTCCAACGAATTAAGTAATAGTTTTAAACCTATAAAATCAGCTTCATATTCCATATCCCAATCTGGAGAAACTATGTCGATATCTTTATGATTAATTGCTCTTTTTTTGATATTAGATTCGCTTAAATGCCCACAATATATATGACCATATTCATGACCTACAACGAATAATTCTAGAGAATTGAATAATTCATATTGAAGTTTACCAAATGGCTCGTTTAAAAAATATTGTTTTGTCTGATTAGGTTGCCCTAAAAAAATCGCATTATGAACTAGATCCGCAAATTTTTCTTGCAAATCAGGATTTGTTTTAATATGATTTACAATACGGGCCTTCTTAAGACTAAATGAAGCGCCTTCATCTGACATTTTAAAATCAGGTATAGATAAAGCTACAATTTTAGATAGTAAATTACATAATATAAAAAGTTCCCCTTCAAATACAATCAGATATTCATTTGTATCTGGAACTTTTCCAGCAAAAGCATTATATTCTTTTGATAAAGCTGTTCCGATAAATGGTTTTGTCGGGGTTAATAATGAGAGTTTATTAGCTGTAAATTCTATTTTTTCATATAGGCTTTTTAAAATTGTATAAGTGAGAGAGAATTCATAATTTGTATTCAAAACAACAGATTGATTCAATAATTCTAATCTTTTTTTTAACCCTTCAATTTCTGACTGTGGGATAGAAGGCTGAGAAGCTGCATATTTTTCAAATATGTTATTTTTCTGAGATTGCAATGATAAATTTTCAAATTGATTTATATAATCACTTCCAAATCTACTTTTAAGGCAATCCTTTTGTATTTTTTCTAAGTATCTTATAACTTTTTGTCGAGAATCATTCATATTTGCAATGTTTTCTTGGCTTTGCTCTACTATAGATTAACGAAGGTATACGAAACTTTTTATAAAATAAAATTACATTTAATAAACTAGAGGACATTCCAAAAACTTCCGAAGATGATGGAATGTTAAAAAATATACATGTATGTTTTTAGTGAACAGGAGGGCAGGCGCATTAGAAAATTTTTAGTCATCACTCTTTTCAGGCACAGGATCATACCCCTTGCCACCCCAAGGATGACAACTAAAAATACGTTTTATAGCAAGCCATCCGCCTTTAAATAGACCATGTTTTTGTAAAGCTTCTTTAGTGTAGTGTGAGCAGGTGGGGTGAAATCTACAGGTAGCAGGTGTTAGTGGTGATATAAGTGTTTGATACACTTTTATCAAAAACAAAAACGGTACGATTAGTAGTCTTTTCAACATAGTATTTGTCATTCCCTCGAAGGAGGGAATCTTTTTAATTTGAGTTCTGATTCGCTAGTGAATTCCTGCGAAGGCAGGAATGACAAAAGTTTTCAATTAGTCGAAAACGTAGTGCCATCTTTACCGTCTTTAAGTTGAATACCAACCTCTGCTAGTTCATCACGAATTTTATCAGACAAAGCAAAATCTTTATTTGCTCTAGCTTCTTGTCTTAATTTAATTAATATATCTACGGCTCCAGATAATTTATCCGTTCCAGAATCACTTTTAGTAGCATTTACAAGACCTAAAACATCAAAAACAAAATTATTGATGGTAGTCTTTAATGTATTTAAATCTTCTGTAGATAAAGTTTCAGATCCTTCTTTAATTTGATTTATGTATTTCACAGCTTCAAATAAATGAGCAATTAAAATTGGCGAATTAAAATCATCATTCATCGCATCATAACATTTTTGTTTCCATGCATTAACATCTAAGGAAGATGTTTCAGAAGCTTTTAAATCATCTAAAAGATTAACAGCATCCATCAATCTATAAAATCCTTTTTCACTTGCTAACAACCCATCATCTGTTAAATCTAAAACACTTCGGTAAGATGATTGTGCATTAAAAAAGCGAATTACGCTGGGTGCGTAAGCCTTATTAAAGAATTTGTTATTTCCAGACAATAACTCATCAGGATTCACTGTATTTCCTGTAGTTTTAGACATACGTTGCCCATTAAGCTCTAACATATTGGCATGCATCCAATAGTTAACGGGAGACTTTCCTTTAGCGGCTTCATTTTGAGCAATTTCACATTCGTGATGCGGGAATTTTAAATCCATACCGCCACCATGAATATCAAATTGTTCTCCAAGGTATTTGGTACTCATAGCAGTACATTCTAAATGCCATCCTGGAAAACCATCACTCCAGGGAGAAGGCCAGCGCATAATGTGTTGCGGTTCAGCTTTTTTCCAAAGTGCAAAGTCTTGTGGATTCTTTTTATCACTTTGACCATCTAATTCGCGCGTATTATGAATTAAATCTTCAAGCTTACGCTTGCTTAATTTTCCATAATCATTTGTTTCATTGAATTTGTGAACATCAAAATAAACAGAGCCATTGACTTCATATGCAAATCCGTTATCGATAATATTTGTTATTAATTCGATTTGTTCAATAATATGACCCGTTGCAGTAGGTTCTATACTAGGTGGTAAAAAATTAAGCGTATTAAGAATATTGTGAAAATCAACCGTATAGCGTTGCACAACTTCCATTGGTTCAATTTGTTCTAAACGTGCTTTTTTAGTGATTTTATCTTCCCCAACATCAGCATCATTCTCTAAATGGCCAGCATCCGTAATGTTTCTAACATAACGCACTTTATAACCTAAATGCTTTAGATACCTAAATACCATATCAAAAGACATAAAAGTCCTAACATTGCCTAAGTGTACATTGCTATAAACAGTGGGGCCGCAAACGTACATACCTACATAACCTTCGTTAATAGGTTTGAACGTTTCTTTTTTACCTGTAAGTGAATTGTATAACTTTATTTGTTGATGCTGAAAAAGTTGCATGTTTAATTAAGGTGATTTGGTTATGGTTAAAAAATAAATTAAAACTTTGTATCTAATTTTATATAATCTAAAAATTCTCTACGAGTTGCTTCTTCTTTAAATTTACCCCCAAATTCTGAAGTTACTGTACTGCTTTCTATGTCCCTAATACCTCTTGAGTTTACACATAAATGTTTGGCATCTATAACACAGGCAACATCTTGCGTGTTTAAAACTTCCTGAAGTTCTTTAACCACTTGTATGGTAAGACGTTCCTGTACTTGCGGACGTTTTGCAAAATAATCCACAATACGATTCATTTTAGATAATCCAACCACTGTTCCGTTAGATATGTAAGCAATATGAGCTTTTCCAACTATAGGTAATAAGTGGTGCTCGCAGGTTGAATACACAGTAATGTTTTTTTCAACCAACATTTCACCATATTTATACTTGTTTTCAAATGTGGAAGCGCTTGGTTTTTTCTTTGGATTTAATCCTCCAAAAATTTCCTTAACAAACATTTTAGCAACACGGTTAGGTGTACCGCTTAAGCTATCGTCTGTTAAATCGAGACCTAAGGTTTCCATAATGTGGCGTACATCATCTTTAATAATGTCTATTTTTTCTTCATTAGAAAGTTTAAAGGCATCATTTCGTAATGGTGTGTTAGAAGACGTTCCAATATGATCATCTCCTAAAGATTCAAATTTTTCTATATCGTTTTCAATTTTCATTAGCTAAAAAGTGATGTTTTTAGTCTGCAAATATAAGTAAAACACTTTTGTTATGTTTTGTATTAACAAACAATTATATAAGAGGGTTTGTCTATAATTTGGGGTATAAATTACATTTAAATTAAAAAAGTCTGAACTTTTACAGATCAGACTTTTTAATAATGAATTTTATTTAGGTCTGTTTTTAAATATTGAAACTTAAAGACAGGGTTATATTAGAATTTGTTCGGTCTACAGTAGCAGATGCTGGTGTGTCAAATCTTAAGTTATAAAAACTGTTTACAAATGAACGTTCAGACCGATCGTAAGTGATGTCTAATTTGGTATTACCAAAATTGTAACCGATTCCCAAAGAATACCCAGTTAAGTCACCAACAATAACACCATCTATGTATGGGCTCTCTTCGAAACGGTAACCTCCTCTAAAACTAAGCTGTTTGTGTTTGTATTCTCCACCAAGCCTATAAGTAGCAGCATCTGTTAGGATATTATTCATAACATTATTTTGATCTGCAAAAAAGGCATCTGATGTTGGTCTGAATTTTGTTTGACTATAATCTTTACGAGAATAATCAAAACTGATTAGTCCTAGTTTTCCAAAAACGTATGCTAAGCTTCCTGCTAATTTTGCAGGTGTTTGCAATCTATATTGTGGATGAATATTTATTACATTTGGGTTTATAACTTGTGTTTCTAAGCCACTTCCTTCATCTCTTACAGTCGCCAAATATTGAGTTGTTTCTTCCTCTATGGTATACCAAGTTGGAGAATCGTAGGTAAGACCAACTCTAAACTCGTTTGTTAATTTTAGTATGCCTCCTAATTGAAAAGAGAAACCACTACCTCTAGTCGATATACCATTTTCAAATTCTACGCTGTTAACAATTGATCCTGGGTTTGAATTATCTTCAAATAATAGAGTAGAACGATCGTAGTTAATAAAATGAGAATTTAAATTTAATCCTAAATATAAATTATCCTCATATTGAGTAGCCATATTAAATGTTATTTTACCATTATATCCTGTTGATGTATATATATAATCATGATCAAAGCTTCCAGGAGCTATATTCGAGGTATAATCAGTATTGTTATCAGCGTCGGAATCAGGGCTAAATAAATATCCTTGAAAACCTAAAAATGCTTGTTGAGTGCTAAAGCCTTCTACATTGCCAAGAAATTCATAAGCTAAATCATTATATAGTTGAGGATTGTTATCAAAGTATAATTCTGGGTCATTCTGTGCTTGAGAATTATTTATATTGAAATAATTTACTAATTCTTGTCCACTAGGAGTGAATACGAATTTTTCCAAACCATTGGCAAAATCATAAAAGTAGCTAGCTATGGAATTATTAAAATTAGGATCATTATCAGTATTTACACCACTAGCTCTCCAATTAGAGTCGTAGTCATTCGTTCTTTCGTAAGCAACAGCAATTGTGAATTTCCGCCATGATGAATTAGTATTAGAGGCAAATACAAAAGCAGCGCCACCTTGATTAATATCAAAATTGGAGTCACTAGAATTATTCATCCCATTAAAATATTGGGTCTTGTTTTCAGTATCTTTATTTGATAAGGAAAAAGAAGCATGGCTTCTACTAAAAACAGCAGAGCCAGCTGGGTTTAAACTAACAGCACTCATATCGCCACCTAAAGCACCAAAGGCACCACTCAAAGCTCTAAAACGAGCCGACCCTTGTATTTCATCTTGAGAAAATCTTATAGCATCACTAATATCTTGAGCGTAAACTGTGGACATAGATAGAACACCTATGAATAGTAAATGTAACTTTTTCATATAGTTGTATTTTTTCTTTTAAAAATTTTAACGACGTCTCGCTCCTCCTGAAGATCCAGAACTTCTACTACCTGAACTACGGCTGCTAGATGATGATCTGGACATTGAACCAGAACTGGATCTAGAGCTTCTGCTTGGCGAATAACCACTAGATGAACTTCTACTTCTTGAAGGAGAATAAGACCTTGAATTATTAGATGATCTTCTAGCGCTATTAGAAGGACTATAAACAGTACTTGAATTTCTTCTTACCGTTGAAGATGATGATCTTCTTACCGAATTTGCTGATGGTGTTCTGGAAGCAACAGTTCTTCTTTGAGAGTTACTTGTATATCTACGAGTCCCGTTAGAACTGTAATTTCTTGTGTTGTTTGATCTGGCTATTGTACCAGTACTACTTCTTCTTGATGTATTATATCTTGAAGTTGTTGTATTTCTGTTTTGATTATTAGTATAACTACTACGTCTGGCAGACGAGCTAACGTTACTTGTATTTAATCTTCTTGAGTTATTGGCATAATAACTACCTCTTCTGCTTGAGTTATATGAATAATTTCTTCCTCTATTATATCTGTTATAAGCCCAGTTATTGCCATAAAATCCACCACCGTAAAATCCACCACCATAAAAAGGAGGACACCAAAAAGGATCATAAAAGCCTCCGTTCCAGCCATTCCATCCCCAATTATTCCATCTATTCCAATCCCAGTTGTTCCATCCCCAATTGTTCCAACCCCAACCAAAACCAGCATTCCAGCCCCAGTTGTTATTCCAGCCGTTATCTATATAGTTTATAGTAACATTATTACTATCTTGTCCCCAGCCTGCATAGCCTTGATAATTATTGGCTATGGTATCATTTTCAACATAATTGTTTCCTTCGTAAGAATCGATATCAGTGAAAATAGCATCATTAGAAAAGATGTTTTCTGATTCTAAAGATTTATCTCTAAAATAATTTTTATAATAATTGTTGTTAGTACTATTAGGAACTTGGGCAACCGTTTGATTATTTTGAGAAGGTTTTTCAACAATAACTTGTCTTTGTACATTACCGTAAATACCATCATCATCAACACCAACATATTGATAAGAACCGCATGAGGCTAAAATGAATAGCAAACCAAGAATGGCTACAAATGACACTTTCTCTTTCAGGTAGTTGTTAAATTGCATATCTCTAGAATTTTATTGTTGAACATAACAAAAATAGTTAGTTTTGCTTAACTATTCTTTTATTTAACAGAGTCACAATATTTGTGCCAAAAAATTGATATGAGTAAAAAACTTACTAGTAGAGCAGAAGATTATTCGAAATGGTATAACGAATTGGTTGTAAAAGCTGATCTAGCTGAGAATTCGGCAGTTAGAGGATGTATGGTTATTAAACCCTACGGTTATGCAATTTGGGAAAAAATGCAAGCGGAATTAGATAAAATGTTTAAAGAAACAGGTCATCAAAACGCATATTTTCCATTATTTGTGCCTAAAAGTTTATTTGAAGCAGAAGAAAAAAATGCAGAAGGGTTTGCTAAAGAATGTGCCATTGTAACTCATTACAGATTACAAAATGATCCTGATAAAAAAGGGAAATTACGTGTAGATCCAGAAGCAAAATTAGAAGAAGAGCTCATTGTACGGCCAACTAGTGAGGCTATTATTTGGAATACATATAGAGGTTGGATTCAATCTTATAGAGATTTACCGCTTTTAATAAACCAATGGGCTAATGTAGTACGCTGGGAAATGCGAACACGTCTTTTTTTACGTACTGCTGAGTTTTTATGGCAGGAAGGGCACACAGCACACGAAACAAAAGCAGAAGCCTTAACAGAGGCTAAATTAATGAATAATGTTTATGCAACCTTTGTTGAAAACTTTATGGCTATACCTGTAATACAAGGTGTGAAAACTGAGAGCGAGCGTTTTGCTGGAGCGGAAGAAACATATTGTATTGAAGCACTAATGCAGGATGGAAAAGCATTACAAGCTGGTACGTCTCATTTTCTTGGTCAGAATTTTGCTAAAGCTTTTGATGTTAAGTATGCTAATAAAGAAGGTAAACAAGATTATGTTTGGGCAACTTCATGGGGCGTTTCTACTCGATTAATGGGCGCTTTGATTATGACTCATAGCGATGATAACGGATTGGTTTTACCTCCTAGTTTAGCACCAAATCAAGTTGTTATTGTCCCTATTTATAAAAGTGAAGAAGATTTAAATGCCATTACTGAAGTTGCAAACGGTATTTTGAGCAATTTGAGAGGAAAAAATATATCTGTTAAATTTGATAATAGAACAACGCATAGACCTGGAGCAAAATTTGCACAGCATGAACTGCAAGGAGTTCCTTTACGAATTGCTATCGGACCTAAAGATTTAGAGAATGGTACTGTAGAAATTGCTCGTAGAGATACATTAACCAAACAAACAGTTAATTTAGAAGCCTTAAGTGATACCATAGACAATTTATTAAAAGAAATTCAAGAAACGCTATTTAATAAAGCTTTGGATTTTAGAAATACACACATTACAGAAGTAGATACTTTTGATGAATTTAAAGATGTTTTAGAAACAAAAACAGGATTTATTTCTGCGCATTGGGATGGTACAAATGAGACTGAAGATAAAATTAAAGAAATAACCAAGGCAACTATTCGTTGTATTCCTTTAGATATGAAGGAGGTAGAAGGTGTTTGTGTCTATTCTGGAAACCCTTCTAAGGGTAGAGTATTGTTTGCAAAAGCGTATTAATTTAATTTTTTTTAAAAAAAAATTAGCTAGCTATTGTGACATTTAAAAATAGTTGTATTTTTGCATCCGCAATGGAGACATTGTTTGTTAATTGAAAGACTTGCAAGTTTAAATTTTATGTTTATCTTTGCGCACTCAAAAGGCAAAATGGCCCGTTCGTCTATCGGCTAGGACGCCAGGTTTTCATCCTGGTAAGAGGGGTTCGATTCCCCTACGGGCTACATATTTTAATAATAAGAAAAAACAAATGGCAAATCATAAGTCAGCATTAAAAAGAATTAGAAGTAACGAATCTAAGCGTTTATTAAACAAGTATCAACATAAGACGACTCGTAATGCTATTAAGAAGTTACGTGAGTTAACTGATAAGAAAGAAGCTGAAGCTTTATTTCCTTCAATAGTTTCTATGTTAGATAAATTAGCTAAGAAAAATGTTATTCATGCTAACAAAGCTGCAAACCTTAAATCTGGTTTAGCTAAACATGTTGCTGCACTTTAATTAAGATTTAAAGTTTAAAATATTTGAAGCTTCTCAGAAATGAGAAGCTTTTTTTTATGATTCGATTCCCTAATAAAGTTTTAATGATGAAGAAACATTAAAACTGTTCGATTTAGAGAAACAAAATCTTAGAAAGATAGTCATATTTGATTTCTAAAAATATAAATTTGCAGTTCTAACAAGTTAATTATTCAAAATAACATTAATCCTTTGGAAAATAAAAAAGCAATTGAATTAATCGATAAAATTCTGGGTAATCTAGATAAGACAGGTATCGATACAGAGACACTAATCGACGACATAAAACAATTAAGAGCATATGCTTTAGAGGAGCAAATCCCTTTAGTAGTAAAGGTACTTAGACTTACTTATGAGCATATAGAAAACAACAACACATTTCTTATACCTATCCTAGATGATGAACCTACAGATGAAGAGGAGCATATTGAGGAACATGTAGAGTCTTCTCCAGTAGAAAGTCTTAAGTATTTAATATCTCTTATGAAGAACCTTAATAACAAAATAAATATATCTGATTTAAAAGAATATAGAGATCTTTTAACGAATTATTAATTGATACGTTTCGATATGACATGATAAAAAAAAGCTTTAACAGTTATATGTTAAGGCTTTTTAATGTTGCATTTTGTTAATGGTTATTTCTAATTTTCTTCAATAGTTCTAAAAGTTAGATTTATTCTGGGAGTATGTATTAATTTAGTTGGAGGTAATCTATGTAGCCAATGCGTCTGTGTGGCGCCTTTCATGACTAATACGCTTCCATGCTCTAACTCTAAGCTAATTTTTTCTTTAGTTTCTTTATGTTTAAAAGCAAATTTTCGTTCTGCTCCAAAACTTAAAGAAGCTATAGCGCCATTCTTTTTTAAATCTTTTTCTCCATCACTATGCCAAGCCATGCCTTCATGACCATTGTGATATAGGTTTAACAAGCAAGAATTAAACGTTTCTCCAGTTTTATGCTCAACTTTTGTTTTTAATTCTAATAATTCTTTTGTCCAATGCAATGCTAGTTTGGTGGTTTTAGAGTAGGTATATTCAAAAGGTTTTTCACCATACCAGGCTACTTTTCGTTTGGTAATTATTTTTTTACTATAGATAATGGCTTCGTCATTTCGCCATTCAATAGTATGTAGCAGCGTTTTAAAAAAATAATCTGCTACATCATCTTTTAATAACTTGCCATAATAATTCACAATGCCGTCCTTGGGAAGTAGGTTTTTTGTGGCATCAGTTTCTACATCAAACAATTTCATTTTTCCATTTTTTATAAGCCTCTCTCATGCCATGTCCATAAGGACGAAAATTATTTTTTAATGCTTCTTTTTCAGTAGAAAAAAATACACGGTTTTCATATTTCGTTCTTTTGCCAGATTTGCAATTCAATTTACCATAAATTTTTAAATTATGGTTCCCAGCAAAGAGAATCCTATTTCTTAAAAACGTAAGAGGTTTTTATATGATAATAAAACATGAATTTTGACATGAAAATTGACAAAGTTGTATGGTTTAATTATCGTTCACTTGGGTTTTTAATCGAGTTATCATTTGATGGATTTTTTGTAAAAGGAAAAACAAATTGTCTAATAAACCCTTTGGGAAATTTCACATCTCCAAGTCCTGTACTCTCAGGCCAGGTTTTTCCCATAGGATAATAGGTGCCGAAGATCATATCAATAAAAGGAAAATGAATTGCAAAATTTTTATCGTATGCTTTTGGGTCGGCAGAATGATGCCAATGATGGTATTGAGGCGTTACAAACACATAGCGCAGAAACCCAAAATTTATACGGGTATTAGCATGAGCTAATACAGCTTGAATAGAAACAATGACAATATACGTTGTGAAAACTGATGAACTAAAACCAAATACATATAAGGGTAAAAATGAAACAGCCCGAACAGCTATTAGATCAACAAAATGAGTTCTGGATCCAGCTAGCCAATCAATATCTTTTGTAGAATGGTGTACCGAATGAAAACGCCATAAGTATGGTATTTTATGAAAAAAGTAATGACCAGTCCATTGAAACAAATCTGATACAAATAGTGCTAGGAACAATTGAGGAATAAACCAAATACCTTGCACCCATGTTTGAAAGCCTGTTAACCCTATACCTGAAAATGCAACTACAGCAGGCAATTGTATAAGAACTCCAGTAACTTGAATTAGTAAATGACTAATAATAAAGTAAACTAAATCTGTTCTCCATTCCTGATGAAATTTAGTTTGCTCTAACCTTTTTGGTAAAAACAATTCCATAGGAATAAAAATAAATGCGGAGATTAGTATATCTAGCAAAAGCCAATCCATTCCGATTGTGAAAGATTTAGAGTCTATTTCTTTGTATTCAGGTAATGTGGAAGCCATGAAAATGGCGGCAGCTATTATTAATATAGCAAAAAAGCCTAGCTTCGTTTTTTTACTTAAGATAAAACTAGTTAAAGCAAACCCAAAGGACAATGTTAGGATTATAAAGAATGCCCATTTAATATAGTTTGGTTTATATAATTCACGAAAATCTGCAGTCGTTAAATAATCAGGAAAGTATGCACAGAATGTGGCTCCAAAGCATATTATCGCCAAGAAAATGGAGATATAACCACTAATTTTTCCTTCTCCAATTTTTAGTCTTTTATTTTCAGTCATGATCGTAGGTTAGTTAGTCTTATTCAATTTGTCTAAAACCATTTTTAATTTGATTTGAGGCTAAGGGTTTTGAGTAAAGACATTTTATATTTGTAGAAGCTAACATACTAAAAAAAGAAAAGAACTATAAAGCAATCTAGAAGATTTTCTTAAAAAGTATTGAACTTATTTAGACTTTTTGGATTTAAGCGAAAATTAGAAGTTTTTGCCTATGTTGAAGACTTTTTTGAGTTGCATAGCAGAGCTACGGAAGGAAAAAAAGACAAAAACAGAGCTGAAAACAGCCATTTTTTAGCAAATTGAAAAAGTCTAAATGAGTTCATTATCAATAAACATACATTGGGAGGTATTGCTCTCACTTTTTTAATAGTTTAATAGAAAATTTCTGTAAATGAAATACTTATTCTATTAGGAGAAGTATTAAATCTAAATAAAAAGCCTTAACAGTTATATTAAGGCTTTTCAATGTTAGTTTATTTATTAGCGAGTTTATCCATTCATAGATATTAAAAACTCTTCGTTGTTTCTTGTTTGTTTGAAACGATCGTTAATGAATTCCATGGCTTCAACAGGGTTCATGTCTGCAAGATACTTACGCATTACCCACATGCGTTGAATGGTGTTTGCATCCAGTAATATATCATCACGACGCGTACTAGATGAAGTAAGATCGATAGCAGGGAAAATTCTACGATTAGAAATTTTTCTATCTAATTGTAATTCCATGTTACCAGTTCCTTTAAATTCTTCAAAGATGACTTCGTCCATTTTAGAACCAGTTTCAGTTAATGCAGTAGCAATAATGGTTAACGAACCACCATTTTCTATATTTCTGGCAGCACCAAAGAAACGTTTTGGTTTGTGAAGTGCATTTGCATCTACACCACCACTTAGTATTTTTCCAGATGCTGGTTGTACGGTATTGTATGCTCTTGCTAAACGTGTAATAGAATCTAAAAGGATGACAACATCATGACCACATTCAACTAATCTTTTAGCTTTTTCTAGTACGATGTTTGCAATCTTTACGTGTTCATGAGCTTCTTTATCGAACGTTGAAGCAATAACTTCACCACGTACATTACGTTGCATATCTGTTACCTCTTCTGGACGCTCATCAATTAGTAAAATCATTTGATATACTTCAGGATGGTTTGCTGCTATAGCATTTGCAACATCCTTTAATAACATTGTTTTACCAGTTTTTGGTTGTGATACTATCATACCACGTTGTCCTTTTCCTATCGGAGAGAACAAGTCCATTATTCTAGTAGAAATAGTACTTTGCTTTTCAGCCAAATTGAATTTTTCTTGTGGAAATAATGGGGTTAAATGCTCAAAAGAGACTCTATCTCTAACGACATTAGGATTTTGACCATTAATTTTACTTACTTTAATTAATGGGAAATATTTTTCACCCTCTTTTGGAGGTCTTACATGACCAAGAACGGTATCTCCAGTTTTTAAACCGAATAATCTAATTTGTGATTGCGAAACATAAATATCATCTGGTGATGATAGGTAATTATAATCAGAAGAGCGTAAGAACCCATATCCATCTTGCATAATATCTAAAACACCTTCACTTTCTATAATAGCATCAAATTCAAAATCTGGTTCTCTGTAACGGTTTCTACCATCTTTATTACCAGAGTCAACATTACCATTCTTTTGGTTTCTATGTTGGTTTTTTTGTTGATTATTATCACGCCTCTGGTGAGGTTTTTGCTGATTATCGTTTTGATTTTTTTGTTTAGGCTTGTTGTCCTGTTTTTGCTCTTCCTTATTCTGTTTATTGACAGGATGAGAGGGAGGAGTGTTAGCTTTTTCAATAGCTTCAACAGCTTTAGGGGTAGGGATTTCCTCTTTTTTGTCAACCGGAGCGTTTTCTACATTCTTAACAGGTGCACTTTTAGTAGGCTTTTGAACACGCTGTCTAGGTTTTCTTGCTGGTTTGGGCTTACTTTCTGTTTTGTTTTCTGTTGTTTCGGTTGGTGCAACTACAGCTTTAACTGCCTTTGGATCGGCAGCTTGTTGATCTAGTATTTGGTAAACTAGATCTAATTTTTTTAAAGAACGATATTTGGGGACGCTCAATTTTTTTGCAATCTCTTGTAAATCAGAGAGTTTTTTTTCTTTTAATTGTGAAATTTCAAACATTTATGCTTAATTGAATATGATATGTGATATTTTTTTTGAATATAAACTTTGAGTAATTCTGAAAAATGATTTCTTATTCTGAAGAATTTAACCACTTGTAATAGCGGTTGTTGAGAATTATTACTGCAATGATACAACTTTATTTTAAGATTTAAGGGTATTTTTATAAAAGAAACCATTATTTTTGCCTTCTAGTTTTTTAAAACAATATGTTACAGCGCATTCAAACCATCTATCTTTTAATAGCAGCAGGAGTTTCTGCTGGTTTAATTTTTGTATTTCATTTATGGATTACAAATGATGGTATTAGTGTGTTTGCTAAAGATGAATTCCTTTATTTTGGATTATTTTTAGGTTCTGCTATCTTATCTTTAATAGCTATTTTTATGTATAAAAATAGGAAGTCTCAGTTTGTTTTGGGACGACTTAACATCATATTAAACTTTATTTTACTAGGATTTTTTGTATATCAATCTCTAAACATATCTGGAGAGACGGCGGTTTCTGAGAAAGGTATTGGGATGTTTCTTCCTGTTGTTTCTATCGTGTTTTTGGCATTAGCCAATAAGGCCATCAAAAAGGATGAAGATCTTGTAAAATCTGTAGATCGATTACGATAAACCTAACATCTTAGTAGTATTAGTGCGTTAAAACCCAAAGTGAAAGCTTTGGGTTTTTTAATAAGCTTCCCTTAATCCCTCCAAAGGAGGGAAACACTCAACTCTATATATAAATATGTAAAATGTAAGTGAAACATTATATGTCGGAACAGTGAGGTAGTCCTTCCTTTTGGGAAGGATGTAGGAAGGGCTTTAACGTTTATTAAATTCAATGACTTCTAGGCTATCAATTTTACTACCATCAATAGTAAACCGTAGCATGGTACGTGTTTTGTGAAATCCATGTTTACCAACAGCGCCAGGATTCATGTGTAACAAATGTAGCTTCTTGTCTGGCATCACTTTTAAAATATGCGAATGCCCACAAATAAAAAGTTTAGGAGGGTTTTGTTTTATCTCATCTCTAACTCTCATATTATAAGCATTTGGATATCCCCCAATATGTGTTATCCAAACATCAACATCTTCACACATAAAACGATTATTTTCTGGGAATTCCACCCTCACTTTATTATCATCAATATTACCAAAAACAGCACGTAGGGGTTTTAGCTTTTTAATAGCATCAGTTACTTTTAAATCTCCAATATCGCCTGCATGCCATACTTCATCGACTTGTTTTACATATTTTAAAATATCGTTGTCAATGTAACTGTGTGTATCAGAAAGTAATAATATTTTTATCATATTAGTTTTAGAAATCTTTTAATATATAATTAAGGTTCCCGTCTTCTCAGGAATAACAAAACTATCTATCTTTGCATAACATAAATTATTTAACAAAAGTATTAAATCAGATTGAGGTATTTCATAGAACTTTCTTATAATGGTGCTGCTTATCATGGCTGGCAAAATCAACCCAGAGATATATCAGTACAAGAAGTTATTGAAAAAGCATTATCTATGCTTTTAAAAGAACCGATCTCAATTATGGGAGCTGGTCGTACAGATACTGGTGTAAATGCTTCTCAAATGTTTGCTCATTTTGATACACATATCGTTTTTAATGAAATAAATTTAATTTTTAAATTGAATTCATATTTACCAAAAGATATTGCAATCCGTAATATTTTTAAAGTAAAAGAAGATGCTCATGCACGTTTTAATGCAAAAAGTAGAACCTATTTATATAGGATAGCACTAAAAAAGGATGTGTTTTCGTTTGATAATAGTTTTTATGTAAAGCAAGAATTGAATGTTGAAAAAATGAATGAAGCTTCAGAACTTTTATTTCAGTATAAAGATTTTCAATGCTTTTCGAAAAGCAATACCGATGTAAAAACGTATTATTGTGATATTATGAAAGCGACGTGGATTATAGAAAATAATGAACTTCATTTTGTGATAAAAGCAGATAGATTTTTACGTAATATGGTGCGTGCCATTGTGGGTACGATGATTAATATTGGTCTTGGGAAAATTAATGTTGAAGATTTACATACCATTATAAAGTCTAAAAATAGAAGTGAAGCCGGTTTTTCTGTTCCTGCGCATGGATTGTATTTAACAGAAGTAGAATATCCTAATGATATAAAGATACATGAGTAAAAAACAAGAGAAAATATTTGACGTTACCTTGTTTAAACGTCTTTTTCAATATATAAAGCCTTATAAATTTGTGTTTTTAGGGTTGGTGCTTTTGGTAATCCTATTAGCTGTTTTTAGTGCAGCTACACCTCGTGTCACTCAATATGCTATAGATGATAGTATCACGGGAAAGAACGATAAAGATTTTCTCTTTTATATTGTAATCATGTTTGCCATTTTAATTTTGCAAACTGTATTTCAGTTAGCCTTTATTTATTTTGCTGCTTGGTTAGGGCAAAGTTTAGTGGTGGATGTACGTATCAAATTATTTGATCACTTGCTACGTTTTAAAATGAAGTATTATGATAACTCTTCAGTAGGAGTCCTTATTACAAGGGCTGTAACAGATATGGAACGTATTGCTGATATTTTTGGACAAGGACTATTCATGATTTTTAGGGATTTGCTTACTATGGCTGCCGTTTTCGGAATTATGATTTACACGAATTGGCGACTAAGCCTAATCGTATTTATTATGTTGCCTTTATTATTATATGCAACACGTATTTTTCAAAAGTATATGAAGAAGGCTTTTGAAGAGGTAAGAACAGAAGTCTCCAATTTAAATTCTTTTGTTCAAGAGCGTTTAACAGGAATGAAGATTCTACAATTGTTTACTCGCGAAATTATTGAGTATAAGAATTTTAAAAAAATAAACGAGAGACACAAAAAGGGTTGGCTTAAAACGGTTTGGTATAACTCCATTTTCTTTCCTTTAGCAGATTTGTCCTCATCGGTAACTATTGGTTTGATAGCTTGGTATGGTGGATTAAATGTTGTGCTCGAAGGTAAAGTTACAGAAGGGGTTTTGGTGGCATTTATTATGTATATTCCTATGTTATTTAGACCATTACGCCAAATAGCTGATAAGTTTAATACATTACAAATGGGAATGGTAGCGGCTACCAGAGTGTTTAAGGTTATAGACACTACTTCTCAAATTGATGATACTGGTACGCATGTAGCTGAAGGATTTAAAGGTCATATAAAATTTGATAACGTATTTTTTAGCTATGTGGAAGATGAAACGGTTTTAAAAGGAGTTTCTTTTGATGTGAATGCAGGTGATACTGTCGCCATTGTTGGTGCTACTGGAGCGGGAAAATCCACCATTATTAATTTATTAAATCGTTTTTACGAAATTAACGATGGCGTTATTTATGTAGATGATATTGATATCAAACAAGTTACTTTAGAATCTTTACGTACTCAAATAGCTGTGGTATTGCAAGATGTATTTTTATTTGCGGACACTATTTTAAACAATATAACATTAAACCATCCAGAAATAACAGAAGTACAAGTACACGAAGCTGCAAAGAATATCGGAATTCATGATTTTATAATGAGCTTACCAAATGGGTATCATTATAATGTAAAAGAAAGAGGTGTTATGCTATCCTCTGGTCAACGACAACTCATTTCATTTTTAAGAGCTTATGTAACGAATCCAAGTATTTTGGTATTGGACGAGGCGACATCTTCAGTCGATTCTTACTCAGAACAACTCATTCAGAATGCCACAGATAAGATTACTAAAGACAGGACCTCAATTGTTATTGCGCACCGATTAGCAACTGTTAAAAAGGCAGATAAAATTATAGTCATGGATGCGGGTAATATTGTAGAGCAAGGGTCTCACGATGAGTTGCTTAAAAAAGATGGGGGCTATTATAAAAATTTATACGAAGTACAATTTTTACAGGAAGAAGTTATTTAGTTTGTTGTGCTTGTTTAGCAGCTTCTATGGCTACTTTTTTAGCTTCTATAATGGCATCCATAGTCCCGTTATAGTACATCACTATGCTTACTAAAGCAATAAGTATTATAAACAAGCCGCCAATAATTAATAAAAACAAAATGGTTCTTAATAAGATTTTCTTAAGGTTTAAATTAAAAAGACGTTTAAAGCAGTAAGCAGAGAATACTATTTGTATAGGTGCTACTAAAATCCCTACCATAGCAAAGTTAAAGCCTAAAAAAAAGGTTATTATAATAATTATAGAACTAACAATTGATAAATGAGCTGCTAAATACATATTAGCAACTAAATGTTCTGTATAATTATATTTTTTAAAATCCAAAAACACAATTTTAGAAATTAAAGCATATATAGGAACTATAAGGATGTATATAATTGAATTGTATTCTTGAACAAAATTCATATTCTCTTTCTGAAAATTTTCAGCGCCTTCTTGAGAAAGAAAATCGACATCCAATAATTCAGGAAAAAACTTGTTTATAAAAAATATTTGGAAACCAGATAGTGTAAGTGCTATGACAAAGTAGTTAACAGCATTAACATATTTTTTTCGGGTGCCTTCAATATAGGTTCCAATAACCGCATGTGGCTGCGTAAAAAGCGTTATAAAAGTTTGAAGAAATTTGTTGTCGTAGTCAAAATATGTTTCACTAAAATGCTCAAGCAAATTTTTAATAGTAAGTCTATTCCTTATTACTTTGGCACCACAAGAATCACAAAAGTTGACTTCAGAACTCAGGTTTTTATTGCAGTTTTTACATGGCATTAAGATAAATCTTCTTTGATCATTGCATTAAGTTGTTTTGTGTCCTTATAAACTACAAACTCGCCGTCTTTAAAATAAGAAATATGTCCTGTTTCCTCACTTACTGCAAGGGCTAAGGCATCTGTTTTTTCAGTAACTCCAATGGCAGCTCTATGACGTAGACCAAAACGTTGTGGAATATTTTTTTCATTATTTAGGGGTAAAATAACGCGTGTTGCTTTTACAATATTATTATTAACTATAATTGCGCCATCATGTAACGGGCTATTTTTAAAAAAGATACTTTCAATAATAGGTTGAGTCACTTTTATATTCATTTCATCTCCCGAAGATGATAAAAAATCCAGATTATTATTTCTCTCAAAAACGATTAAAGCTCCAGTTTTGGACATAGCCATTTTATTGCAAGCAGAAATGATAGCGTCTATATCGGTTTCGTCACTGGTTTCAGTCTTTAAAAATTTAAGTTGTTTTAAAAATTTGCGTCGCCTATTAAAGTTGGTAGAACCTACCATTAATAAGAATTTACGAATCTCTGGTTGGAATACAACTATTAAAGCAATAATTCCCACTTTCATAAAACCACCAAAAATACCGGTTAGTAGTTGCATATCAAGGAACTCAGTAAGTTTCCAAACCAAATAAATAATAATGATACCTATAAAAATATTAATGGCAACAGTACCTTTTACAAGTTTGTAAACATAATAAAGTAAAAGGGCTACTAAAACGACATCAACATAATCGATGAGTCGTAAGTCTAAAATGTCTTTAAAAATATCCAATAGCAACGGGTTTTTGTAAATTTAAGAAAATATGGTTAATTAGAAATACCTTCATGATTTGATATTTTGATATGCTCATTTTCTATTTCAGCTAAAATAGATTTAACAGAAATATAGTCTTGAAAAGTTAAATCTTCATCAAGCTCTAGAAGGATTTGGTATTCTTTTGAATTAGAATCCAATGAATCCACAATGATATTTAACAATGATGTTATGTCGGTATTGAATAGTCTATTATCTTTAGTGATAATGTTTAGATCGTTTATATCATGAACCAACAACTGAGTCATATTAATATTTGAATCAATTTCATGACCATTATCATTAAAATGATAAACCACATCAGTAAACTCAATAAACCCTAAATTCTTTTTACTAGTATCGTTACATGTAAAGTAGTTTTTAACGCCTTTCTTTTTATGGCTTGAACTCTTTTTTTTGTCTTGAAGAAATTTTATGTGAGGAATCACCTGTTTAAGAGTAAGACGTTTATCAACATTAACCAGCCAATTTGTCGTACTAATTAGATTTTTTCTGTTCAATTCAACACTATCTTTTTGAGTAATGTCATAAAACAAATATGCGGGAGAGACATCATGTATTTCTGTAATATTGGCATGATCGATTTCTGGTAAAAGAACCACTTTTTCATTTCCACAGGAAAGCATCAAACTAATAATAAATATGAGAGTAATTCTTTTCATAATTTCTAACTAACAACCGATTCAACCAATTTTATACATTCCATAGCTTCTTTAACATCATGAACTCTTAAAATTGAAGCTTGTTTTTGTAAAGCTATCGTGTTTAAAACACTTGTACCATTAAGAGATTCTTTAGCCGAAGTGTTTAAAGTTTTATAAATCATAGATTTTCTGGAAACACCAACTAATACAGGCTTTTCAGTCATTTTAAAAAGCTCAAGTTTATTTAGTAACTCATAATTCTGTTTTAATGTTTTGGCAAATCCAAATCCAGGATCTATAATAATATCAATAATACCTAATTGTCTTGCTGTTGCAATACGTTCTGAAAAATAAAAGAGGATGTCCTTAATAATGTCATCGTAATCGGTTTGTTGTTGCATGGTCTGTGGAGTTCCTCTCATGTGCATCATAATGTATGGTACACGCAAATCAGCAATAGTTTGCAACATATTATTATCTAATTTTCCTGCGGAAATATCATTAATTAATGCAGCTCCGGCTTCTATACATTGTTTTGCTACATGACTTCTAAAGGTATCTATAGAAAGCAATACCTCAGGAAATTCTTTTAAAACTAAACGAACAATAGGTAAGATTCTTTTTAATTCATCAGCTTCGCTAACATGGTCTGCATGAGGGCGCGAACTGTATGCCCCAACATCAATAAAAGTAGCTCCTTCATTAAGCATTAATTCAACATGCTTTAAAATATCAGAGTCATTTTTATGTTGTCCGCCATCGTAAAACGAATCTGGTGTTATGTTAAGAATTCCCATCACTTTTGGCGATGTTAAATCAATGAGTTTTCCTTTACAGTTTATTGTCATTTATACCGTTTTGTAAGGTGTTTGTACTAAGTTTAAAACTTTAATACTGAAACTTTGATGGTTAAACTTTTTTATGCGAAATTTACGCAAAATACATTTTAATTCATGCAAGATACTTCAAAACAATATGATGCCGTAATTGATACGTGTAAAAGTTTATTTATTAAAAAAATGTCGGATTATGGTAGTGCATGGCGCATATTGCGTTTACCATCACTTACCGATCAAATTTTTATTAAAGCACAGCGTATTAGGGGGCTTCAGCAAAATGATGTAAGAAAGGTGGATGAAGGTGAAGTTAGTGAATTTATTGGTATTATAAACTACTGTATTATGGCATTAATTCAGTTAGAAAAAGGCGTTGTAGAACAACCAGATTTATCTACTGAAGCAGCTACCGAATTATATGAAAAACAGGTCGCTATTACAAAAAAACTTATGCAAGATAAGAATCATGATTATGGAGAAGCATGGCGTGATATGCGAGTGAGTAGTTTAACCGATTTAATTTTACAAAAATTACTACGCGTTAAACAAATTGAAGATAATTCAGGAAAAACTTTAGTAAGTGAAGGCATTGATGCTAATTATCAAGACATGGTTAATTATGCGATTTTTGCACTAATTCATTTAAAAGAAAAATAATTTAATAAAAACATAAAGTAAAAGGAATGAAGATTTTAGTAGGCATATCAAGAGTATTTGTTGGTGTTTTATTTATCATTTCTGGATTGATAAAACTAAACGACCCCTTAGGGTTTTCATATAAACTACAAGAGTATTTTAGTGCAGATGTTTTAAATATAACGTTTTTAGAGCCGTATGCATTATTGGTTTCTGTTTTTGTAGTCATTTTTGAAGTTGTTCTAGGCGTGTTTTTACTTATAGGATATAAACCGAAATTTACCATTTGGAGTTTGCTAGGAATGATTGTGTTTTTTACATTTTTAACATTCTATTCTGCATATTTCGATAAAGTAAAAGACTGTGGCTGTTTTGGTGATGCTTTAAAACTAACACCATGGGAAAGCTTTACAAAAGATTTGGTTTTACTGTTTTTTATATTGATTTTATTTTTTGGAATTAAACATATAAAACCTTTGTTTAATAAGCTATTAACAACAGTGATTGCATTATTAGGTTTTATTTTTAGCCTTTGGTTTGGCTATCATGTATTGGAGCATTTACCTGTTAAAGATTTTAGAGCATATAAAATTGGAGCTAATATTCAAGAAGGAATGAGTGTTCCTGAAGATGCTGCAAAACCTATTGTAGAATATAGCTGGAAATTTAATGTCGGTGGAGAAGAGAAGATTGTAACAACTAATGGGTCTTACCCATCAGTTGAAGGTGATTTTGTTAGTGTTGATACAAAAGTGATTCAAGAAGGTTATCAACCACCTATTTACGATTTTTCAATAGAAAGTAATGATGGTGATTTCACTGAACAGTTTTTAGCAGAAGAAAATGTTATCGTTATAGTGTCCTATAGTTTAGAGAAAATAGAAAGGCAGGGAGCTGTAAAATTAAAGAGTTTATCTGAAGAAGCTACTAAAAACGGTTATAAAGTTATTGGTTTAACAGCGTCTGGTGAAGAAGCCAAACAACATATTAAGGAAGCTTATGGAATTGATTTTGAATTTTATTTGTGCGATGAAAAGGCCTTAAAAACAGTAGTACGTTCTAACCCTGGTGTTTTGGAAATGGATAAAGGAACGATCAAACAAAAAGTACATTGGAATGACATCGAAGATTTAGAGTTGCCAAAGGTTGAGAGAAAACCAGAACCCGTTAAAAACGATGGTGTTTTGTATATGATTGATGGGGAGCATTTAAAAGAAGGAGACTTTGAAGCTTTGGAACTAGAAGAAGAGGATATAGAGGAAGCTTATGTTTTAAAAGATAATCAAGAATTTTTAGATTCAATAAATGCGGTTAATAATACTAATTATAGTGGCTTTGTTGAGATAAAACTTAAAAATAAAGACGTAATTTCAACTAACAACTAACAACTAACAACTAACAACTAACAACTAACAACTAACAACTAACAACTAACAACTAACAACTAACAACTAACAACTAACAACTAACAACTAACAACTAACAACTGATAAGCTATTTACTAAATAAAATCATCTATGCTTTACTCACACTATTTGGAGTAGTTACTGTTATTTTCTTTTTATTTAATGTACTTCCTGGAGATCCAGCTCAAATGATGCTAGGACAAAATGAAGATAGTGAACAACTGGCTATCGTCAAACAAAAATACGGATTCGATAAACCTATTAGCGTTCAGTATTTCTATTATTTAAATGATTTGTCTCCTATTTCATTTCATTCAAATAAACAAACGGATTATACCTTTTTAAGAGAAGGTAAATATAGTGGAGCTAAATTATTTTCAGTAGGCAATACGACCACTATTTTAAAATTTCCTTATTTACGGGAATCGTTTACTAAACAAGGTAAAAAAGTCAGTCAAGTTCTTGCTGAAACATTACCCAATACATTTGTACTGGCTGTTACTGCTATAATAATTGCTATGATTTTGGGGGTTCTTTTAGGTATTGTTTCTGCACTATACAAAGATAAATGGTTAGATAAAACCATTCAGATTTTTAGTACTTTAGGGATGAGTATTCCATCATTTTTTAGTGCCATTTTGTTTGCCTGGTTTTTTGGATATATACTACATGAGTATACAAATTTGGAGATGACAGGAAGCTTATATGAATTAGACGATTTCGGTGAAGCCATGCATATTAAATGGAAAAACTTAATTTTACCCGCTGTTGTATTGGGAATTCGGCCGCTGGCTGTAGTTATTCAACTTATGAGAAACTCCTTATTGGAAGTTTTTAATCAAGATTATATTCGAACGGCAAGAGCAAAAGGGTTAAGTGAATTCCAAATTATAAAAAAACACGCTGTTAAGAATGCTTTAAATCCTGTTGTTACAGCCATATCTGGTTGGTTTGCTTCCATGTTGGCTGGAGCTGTTTTTGTAGAATATATTTTTGGTTGGAATGGACTAGGAAAGGAAATCGTAAATGCTTTAAATACATTAGATTTACCTATCATTATGGGTTCAGTGCTAATTATAGCGTTACTCTTCATAATTATTAATATTTTTGTGGACTTAATTTATGTATGGTTAGATCCAAAAGTAAAGCTGCAATAATTGATATATGAAAAAAATAGGCTGTATACTTATATTATTAATCACTTTATTAAGCTGTAAAAAATCTCCAACACAATTTTCAGAAGCAGCTTTAAACGATATATTTATTACTCTAGAAGGCGATTCTATTCCATTTAAAGATATTTTAGAAGCTCATAAGGGAAAAACATTAGTGATCGATGTATGGGCTTCGTGGTGCAGTGATTGTATAAAAGGAATGCCTATAGTAAAAGAATTACAAGCCGAGCATAAGGATGTTACTTATATCTTTTTGTCCTTAGATAAAACTCAGGAAGCCTGGAAAAAGGGCATTGAAAAATATCAGGTTGAAGGTCTCCACTATTTTATAAAATCTGGTTGGGATGGTGTATTTTGCGATTTTATAGACCTAGATTGGATACCTCGCTATATGGTGGTAGATGGCAATGGAACTATTAAGTTATTTGAGGCTGTAGAAGCTGATGATATAAGAATTAAAGAAAGTTTATAATAATTAATAAAGTCCTTTATTTTAAAGGTTTACATTAAAATGAGAAAACAAATTGTAGCAGGAAACTGGAAGATGAATAATGATTTATCACAAACCAAATCATTAATCGATGCGTTGAAAAGTAAAACCAAAACTTCAAATGCAGAGGTCATGGTAGCACCAACATTTACTAATTTATCCCATGCTTCCAGCGTATTAAAAAATACGAATGTAGAAGTTATTGCACAAAATATGCATTTCGCAGAAAATGGTGCTTATACAGGTGAAATAAGTGCGAGTATGCTTAAAAGTATCGGAATAGAAACTGTTATTTTAGGACATAGCGAGCGTCGTGAGTATTTTAATGAAACAGATGAATTACTTGCAAAGAAAGTAGATGCAGCATTAGCAAAAGGGATGCGCGTTATTTTTTGCTTTGGAGAAGAGTTGGCCGATAGAAAATCTGGAAACGAAGAAACGGTTGTTGGAAACCAAATTAAAAATGCATTATTTCACTTAAATGCAGCCTCTTATCAAAATATCGTATTGGCCTATGAGCCTGTTTGGGCAATAGGTACAGGTGAAACTGCTAGTCCAGAGCAAGCACAGGATATGCATGCTTTTATAAGAAAGACATTAGCTGATAAATACGGGGATAATGTAGCTGATGAAGTTTCAATTCTTTATGGAGGTAGTGTTAAACCTGCAAATGCAGAAGAAATTTTTTCTAAACCAGATGTAGATGGTGGTTTAATTGGAGGAGCTGCACTTAATGCAGACGACTTTTTTGCCATTGTAAACGCATTTTAGATTAAATAGCTAGACTTAAAAATTTATATTTAAGGGTATTTCATTGAATTCATAAATTTAGTGAATACCCTTTGTTGTTTCTATATAAAAATGATGAGTAATTCGATATTAAAAACAACATTGGAATAATTTAAATAGTTTCAGAAAAACAATTATTATAGTATTTACATCTATCTTTGCAGTTGAAAAAAATCGACGATGTCAAACATTATTTATATAGGTTACGAGTTTACAGTAACTCCATTACAACCAGGTGTAGAAATACTTATAGCTGAATTGGGATATTCTGGTTTTGAAAGCTTTGTTGAAACAGAAACAGGGGTTACCGCGTATATTCAAAAAGAAGAATGGAACGAATCGATACTTGAAGATGTGCAAATTTTAAATTCTGAAGAGTTTGAAATCAGTTTTACTTTTAATGACATAGAGCAAACCAACTGGAATAAGGAATGGGAAAAGAATTTTAATCCTATTATTGTTGATGATATGTGTTCGGTTCGTGCACCATTTCATGACAAACCAAACACAAAGTTTGATATTATTATCGAGCCAAAAATGAGCTTTGGTACGGGGCATCATGAAACGACGCACATGATGATACAACACATTTTAAATAATGATATGACAAATAAATCTGTTTTAGATATGGGGTGTGGTACAGGAGTATTAGCTATTTTGGCAGAAATGAAAGGTGCAAAACCTATTGATGCTGTAGATTATGATAATTGGTGTTATTTAAACAGTATAGAGAATGTAGAACGTAATAATTGTAAGCATATTACAGTTATTGAAGGAGATGCATCGGTTTTAAAAAACAAAAAGTACGATATTATTATAGCCAATATTAACCGAAATATTTTATTGCAAGATATGGAGACTTACGCATCTTGCTTAAATAAAAATGGCACTTTATTTTTAAGTGGGTTTTATAATGATGATATTCCTATGATTATCGATGAATGCGAAAAGCATTTGTTAAAATTTGAAGAAAAATCAGAAAGAAACAATTGGGTTTCTTTAAAATTTTTAAATTAGTATAAAAATTGAAAAATGAGCACTAGAGAAAAAACATCAGAAGCGTTACTACTTGAAGAAGAAGTATCAACTCAAAATGAAATTGTTTTGTTCAATGACGATGTTAATACATTCGATCATGTTATAGAAACGCTTATTCATGCATGCGACCATACTGCAGAACAAGCAGAACAATGTTCACTGATAGTACATTATAAAGGAAAATGTACAGTTAAAACAGGGCTATACGACGATTTAAAGCCACGCTGTTCGATGCTTGTTGAAGCAGGGTTAAGTGCTGAGATTATCTAATAAGATATTTCTATTAACTACTCATTCTACCTATTGCACAACTAACAAAGGATTTAGCTTTTGTTGTTAATGCATTTCTTTCTCCAACAATAGGATAGCCTATTTTATACAACAATTGTTTGGCTTCCAATAATGTTTCTTCGTTTTCATAAGAAAAAGTAACAGTGTTTTCTTCATTATTAGTTGTTACATCACTAACATGTTCTATATCCGATAACTTATTAGTAATTGTATTAGAACAACCACCACATTTAAGGTTTTGTATTTCTAAAGTTATGTTCATTTTTATAAAGTTGATGGGCAAATAAAAACTGTAGTTGGTAAATCTGTGTTTTTAATTGCACCAAACCCACCAGCAATGTCTATGACATCAAACCCTCTGGCTTTTAAAATAGATGCAGCAATAACCGAACGATATCCACCTGCGCAATGTAAATGGTAGGTTTTAGTTTTATCAATCGCATTCATATTTTCATTAATGTAATCTAAAGCAAAATGCTGTACAGAATCACTATCTAAATGTCCAGATTTGTATTCGCCATCTTTTCTAACATCTAGTATATTAATCGAATCATTTTTAAAACGGTTGGAAAATTCATCCGCAGATATAGACTCAATAGATTCAATGTCTTTACCTGCGCTTTTCCACGCATTAATGCCGCCTTTTAAATACCCCAAAGTATTGTCATACCCCACACGAGATAATCGAGTTACTGTCTCTTTCTCTTTTCCATCTGGTGCAACGAGTAGTATAGGTTGCTTTAAATCGGTGATTAAAGCACCAACCCATGGTGCAAATCCGCCATGTATTCCAATAAAAATAGAATTTGGAATATGGGCTTCTACAAATTCTTTTTCAGTTCTAACATCAAGCACTAATGCATCTTCTTGATTTGCTATAGCTTCAAATGCTTCTGGTTCGAGTTCTGTATCTCCTTTTTGTAGAATAGTCTCAAAATTATCATAACCAGATTTATTCATCATCGCATTTTTAGCAAAGTATTGTGGTGGTGGTGGTATACCGTCTAAAACTTCTTCAACAAACTCTTCTTTTGTCATATCTGCTCTTAAAGCATAGTTCGTTTTTTTCTGATCTCCTAAAATACCAACCGTTTCTTTACTTAAACTTTTTCCGCAGGCAGAACCAGCGCCATGAGCGGGATATACAATAATATCATCAGCCAGTGGCATGATTTTGTTTCGTAAAGATTCATATAGCATACCAGCTAAATCTTCTTTTGTTAAATCAGATTTTATTGCCAAATCAGGACGACCTACATCTCCTAAAAACAAGGTGTCTCCACTAAAAATAGCATGATTCTTTCCTTTTTCATCGATTAAAAGAAATGTTGACGATTCTAAAGTATGACCAGGTGTATGTAATACTTTAATAGTAATGTTTCCGATTTTAAATGTCTCATTATCTGTTGCTATATAAGCATCATATGTTGTTTCGGCTCCAGGGCCAAAAACAATAGTAGCACCAGTTTTTTTTGCTAAATCGACATGACCAGAAACAAAATCTGCATGAAAATGAGTTTCAAATATATATTTTATTTCTGCATTTTCTTTCTTTGCTTTGTCTACATATTGCTGTGTTTCCCGTAGTGGATCAATAATGGCGACTTCTCCATTAGATTCTATATAATAAGCTCCTTGAGCTAAACATCCTGTATAAATTTGTTCTATTTTCATAATCTATTTTTAATTATAGTGTAAACAGAAATTCTTTTAAATTAAAACATTTCAAAATTACGAATCCTAAATGGATCACTTTGTGACTTATGTCACATTACAACTACTTAAGCTCTTTATAAATAATATAAACAGCCATTATTAAAACAAAAAAGCCAAAACTTTTTTTGAGTTTTTTTCCACTTATAAATTTTGATATAAATACACCTAAAATAATACCTACTATAGAAATTAAAGTAAAAGAAAGAAGAAATAGCCATTCAATTTCTAAAGTTTGAACATCTCCTATAAAACCAATTAAAGAATTAATAGTTACAATAATTAAAGAGGTTCCTACAGCTTTTTTCATTGGAAGATTAGCCCAAACTACCAATGCAGGTACGTATAAAAATCCTCCACCGGCTCCAATAAGACCTGTTACAGTTCCAATAATCAAACCTTGAATAAATGTTTTATAATAGGGTTGGGGGGGGATAGCACTACCATTATTTTTTTCCTTTTTTATCATAGAAAACGAGGCTAATATCATGATGATAGCAAAAAATATCATGATACCCATTTCTTTAGTAAGGGCATAATCACCAAAACTAAAAATGGTGTCTGGAATACCAGGTACTAAATAGCGTCTAGATAAATAAACAGCAATGAATGATGGGAATGAAAAGGCAAGCCCGGTTTTAAAATCGACTAATCCTTTTTTATGTTTTTGATATGTACCAACCATAGAGGAAGTCCCTACTACAAAAAGGGAGTATGCAGTTGCAATAACTGGATTATAACCTAGGAGATATACCAATAATGGTACGGTGAGTATAGAACCTCCGCCTCCAATTAAGCCTAAAACTAACCCAACAATTAATGCTCCAATGTATCCTAAGAGTTGTGTGGAGTCCATTTAGTGAGGGAGTTTGTCTTTTAAAACTCCATAAATATATGTGCCTAAAATGGCTGCGATTATTACAACGATCATGCTATAAACACCAGTGCCTAATAGGATGTACATTGGACCAGGGCATGCTCCAATAAGTGCCCAACCGAATCCAAAAATAATACCGCCTATTATATACCTAGTAATTCCTTTTTCTTTTTTGGGAACAAAAATATCGGCTCCTTTTATACTCTTTACAATCCCTCTTTTTGAAATTTGAAGAAATAAGATCCCGGAAGCAATAGCAGTACCTATAATACCATACATATGAAATGATTGAAATCTAAACATTTCATATATTCTATACCATGAAACAGCTTCAGATTTTACTAAAACAATTCCGAAAAAAATGCCAACTAATAAAAATTTTAGATATTTCATGATTTAAAAGATTAAGGGTAAAATAAAATTAGTCATGATTAATCCGCCAATAAAAAAGCCTATGACGGCTATTAGTGATGGCTTTTGTAAACTACTAAGACCAGTTATAGCATGACCAGAAGTACAACCACCAGCATAGCGTGTGCCAAAACCAACTAATAAACCACCTAAAATTAAAAGGAGTAATCCTTTAGGAGATGTTAGTGCTTCAATGCTATACATTTCATTGGGAACTAATGTAGCTCCAGAATTTTCAAATCCCATATTTTGAAGCTCAACTACAGTGGCTGGATTTAAATCGGTCAAACTATCATTAGATAGATAGTGGGTTGTTATAAAACCACCAATAATGGCTCCCAAAACAACAATTAAATTCCATATTTGTTCTTTCCAATTAAATTTAAAAAAAGATGTTGTTTTTCCAGCTCCTATAATTGAACACATGGTTCTAAGGTTGGAAGACATACCAAATGTCTTACCGAAATAGAGTAACAATGCCATGACTAAGGAGATTAATGGACCAGATACATACCATGGCCAAGGATTTAAAATGTATTCCATTTTTACTATAATTTTATTACAAATGTAGAGCTAAACTAAAGGAAGTTTTGTAATAAATGTTACTTATTACTGGTGGCTAAATTTGATTGTTTGTTTTGGACAGGTTTGTTGAGGAAAGCTATGTTTAAGAAATAATAATTACAAAACTTCAATTTTATTCCTGCTAAGTTTTATTTTATTTTCGTTTTCAAATTGCTTTAAAAGCCTGGAGATAACAACACGAGATGTATGCAGATCTTCTGCGATATCTTGATGCTTGGCTATAATAGTTTTAGAGGTGTGAAGTTTAACTTTATTAACTAGGTATTTATAAAGCCGTTCATCCATTTTCATAAAAGCAAGATTATCTATAGCTTCTAGCATTTCATCAAAACGGGTTTGGTAACTTTCTAAGATGAAATTTCTCCAACTTTCATTATTATGAAACCATACTTGCATGTTTTGAACGGGAATCATGATAAGACTTGAATCTTTTTCGGCAACAGCTCTAATTTTACTTCTAGAAGTCCCCATACAACAGGTTAATGACATTGTACAAGTTTCTCCTGCTTCTAAAAAGTAAATGAGTAATTCGTTACCATCATTATCTTCCCGAAGTATTTTAATATTTCCACTTAATAAAAGCGGTATATACTGTAATGGTTGATTAATATCGATAATAATATCATCTTTTAAAAATGTTCTTATAGTACCCACTTTTTCAATTTCACTGATAAGTGTGTTATCTAAAATATGATTAAATTTTTGATATAATAATTCCTTTCCCATATTCAAAAGTAATGAATTACAAATTTGGAATAAAAATTTGGTGATGTTTTAATAAAAATACTATATTTGCAGCCACAAAAAAGGCCACGTGGCGCAACTGAATAGCGCACTTGATTACGGCTCAAGAGGTTGCAGGTTTGAATCCTGCCGTGGTCACGAATAAATAGTTCAATTAAGAAAAACGCCAAGCTTGCTTGAGCGTTTTTTTGTTTGTACTATTTTCAAAGCGGAGCTTTGTCAGGATGTTCTTTGAAAGTCCTGTCGAGGTCACAAAATAAGTTCTATTTAATTAAAAACTCCACAGTTTATCTAAACTGTGGAGTTTTTGTTTTCAGTTAAGTTCATTAAAATTCATTTTATGTTACTCTTTCGTTATATAATTATTTAAAAAAATCATTTATGACTTATCAATTGAATGAAATTCTCTTCAATATTTTCTGTACATCTATATTATCTTTTTGGGGAATCAAATAACTTTTTAAAGTTTCACGTGTGGTTACTTGTTCTGATTTATTAATAAAACCATAACCTAAATAAACATTATTTTCGATAAGAACAAATGCTTCTTCTTCAGAATGGCGTCCTTTTTCTTTGATAACTAAGTTTTTAGATTTCTCAAGCGTATGCTTTATACCATTTAAAACACGTTCATTGTATTTGTAACTAGGCTCATTTTCAATACAAATACCATGACAAGTTTTAATTTTGTAATGTGAACAATGAGAGACACCTTCTTGCAAATGACAGTATTTGGGGCATAATTCAAATTGAGTACAGAGGCGTTCTAAAAATTGTCTGCAATCTGTTATATTATAAAATATGAATAATGGGTTTGGTGTTGCTTTTAAAGTATTATAAGCTAAATGAATGATGCCGTTTCTGTCCTCGAACATAGTAATACCATAAGCTTTTGTGTTTCTTTTGGACGCTTGATTATATTCTGGAAAGTATTGTTTTATAGCGGCATCTTCCATAAGAAGAGCGATAAGCTCACTACCAGATAATTCAAAATCGATGTCAGCGGTTTCTCGACATAAATTCAGTTCCTTTTCGGTCTTGTTGTAAAAATGACCTAGGACGCGTTTTTTTAAGTCTTTTGCCTTTCCAACATAAATGACTTTGCCTTTTTTATTCTTAAAATAATAAATACCTGCTTTGCTGGGAATATCATTAAAAACAGAGCTTGGTAAATGGGGAGGTAGTGTGGCTTCTTTTGATGATTTTTTAAGAAAATCGTTGAATACGTTTTCAGCATTTTCGGCATCTAATAATTTTTTGAAAAGTATAACGGTAGCTTTGGCATCGCCTCGAGCTCTGTGCCTTCCGTTTATATCTATATTTAGTGCCTTGCAGATTTTTCCTAAGCTATAGGATTTGTGTCCAGGAATTAGTTTTCTAGAGAGTCTTACTGTACATAATTTTTTTCTTCTAAAATCAAGATCAATGTTTTTAAACTCATTGCGTATTATGTTATAATCAAAATTCACGCTATGAGCAACAAAAATAGTATCTTCTGTAATGGCTAAAATATCTTCTGCAATCTCAGAAAATGTTGGAGCATTTGCTACCATGGCATTATCAATACCTGTTAAAGTAGTAATATAAACTGGAATAGAAATTTCGGGGTTGACTAAGGATGTAAATTCATCAATAATTTGTGTGCCATCATATTTAAAAATAGAAATTTCTGTGATTTTATTTCCTTCGCCTGTCGTTTCAACATCTATTATGGTGTACATTATTACCGTTTTTCTAAAGCTTTTAATTCAACCCCTAAATCGTTAAACATATTAATAATACTGCTTATTTTTAGTTCATGTTCATCATATTCCTGAGTATTGATACTACAAGTAAACTCCCAAATTTCAAGAACTTCATTCATAGGGACACTAAAGTCATGATACATTTTATTATCAGATATTAAGAGTAGCGAATTATTAAGCTCTATGTTATTTATCACTCTTTTATAAACCATACCATCATTAAGAGTTACCAATATGTAGGTTTTTCCACTTTTTATATCATTTCTATCTTCAATAAAACGGCCAACAACATAAGAGCCACTTTTCATGGGTAACATAGAATCTCCTTTTATAGGAAAGGCTCTATGTTTTCCTGTGGGTAAAAATGGAAGCTTAATTTTCTCTAAATGTTCAATATACTCTGGGTCATCATAACCAGCTAAATACCCAGCAGATGCTTTTATAGGAACCACTTCTATTAAGTTATTATTATCGTTATCTACAGTAATAGGAAACAAGACTCGTTGGTTACCAACTTCAATAAAAGATGTATCCGTAGCTTTTGTTAAGTCGTTACGTAATAAAATATCAATGGGTAATTTAAAATAATCTGAAATTAAAATAAGCATCTCAATAGTAGGAGCAGAGCGTCCTTCTTCATAAGAGCTAATACGCGAACGAGGTACTTGTAGGTTATCTGCCAGATTTTCTTGAGTAAGTTCCTTTAAATGTCTTAAATGCCGAATGTTTTTTGATATTATTTTCATGATGCTACAAATATAAGCAATAAATGCTTAATAATGTAGCTTTGATTGTAGCGTGAATAAAAAAGTCTATTACCATGGATAAAAAAACTATTAATGCTGTTCTTGGTATAGTAGATATTGTGTTAAATATGCAATCTACAGTTTTGGTATTTTATAACATGTTTTCGCTATATCGATGGTGTTTTTGTGTACTGGATCCGTAATAATCGGCACAAAAATTTATTTGAATAAAAAACTTTGCACAAAAATTGATTTACAAGGTTTTGTATTTTATTAATTATGTTTCTGATGATTTCTTTATATGAATATAATATTTGTAGTTTTTAAGTTTTATAAACGTATGTAAGATTTGAATGAATTTTTATATCCACAGATTTTAAGTTAAAATTTTATGAGCCATAAGAATAGAATAAAAGATCCTCTAGTTACCTTATGCCGATTGGATTAATTTTAAAATTAAATTAATCCAAAGCATTTTTAGTAATAAACCATCTCCAGCCAATAATTGCCATTTGTAGCTTATTCGCTTTTGCTAAGTCTAATCGTTGTTTTGAATAACTTGGTAAAACTATTTTATTAACCTTCGCTAAAAATTTAAATACTTGCTTTTGCATTTTATAAAAATAGTAAAACTTATTCTAGACTAAGTTTTACATTTAGTGAAATTTATATAATTGAGATAATAATTAATATTACATCCATTATAAGTTTGGCAAGTGTGATCATATTTTCAGGTTTTAAGGGTTATTAAATAGACTATTTGTATCAATGTTTACTGAAGATATATATTTACCCATATGTTTACCAAACGTTTTAATGAAAATCGATGAAATTAAATATAAATTTGTAAGTGATAAAATGGAATTGATTACCATGTTTAAGTGACTTCCTATATGAAAGTTATATTATGTAATTAATATTCGTATTTTTTGTTTTAATATTTAACAATTGTAGAGGTGTTTTGAGTGTTTTTTCAATTGTCTAGAGGGAATTTGCTTTAAAAAAGATGTTTTTTATCAATTTCATCTTTTTTTAATTATAAAACATAAAAAAAGACACTCAATATCGAGTGTCTTAAAATCATATCATTTGCTATGATTATTTTATTCTTTTTTAGTAATAATTTTTATAACGCCATTTTTACCTTTTTCTCCATATTTTTCAATAGCTACATCTCCTTTTATAACATTTATATTTTTAATATCATCATGGTCTAATTCCTCAAAATCTAATTTTTTAACTTCTTTACCATTTACAATGTATATTGGGCTTTTACCTTCGCTATTATAAATCGCCATTTTGTTAGTGGTTTTTGTTTTATTCTTTAAGGCATCATGACTTAAGATTATTTTATTTTCTTCAACGATTTGTTCTGTTTCAACTTCATGCTCTGTTTCATGTTCTACTTCGTCTTCATCTACTATTTCAATTTCATGTTCTATTTCGATTTCATCATTATCATGAGATTTATGTGTTTTGGGTTTTCCTTTTTTATTATAAACGACATATTTCTGATTTTTCGATACATTTCCTATAGATATATTTTCCCTCTTTTTATCAAAAGTAATTTTTATTGGTTTTATAGGAGCATTGGAGTTAATATTATAATTAGCATTAGAATGTTTGGTTTCAACGTTAATCTTTATCGCTATTATTTCCCCACTGCTATTGCGTTTAACACCTTTAAATTTAATTGTAATATCTTTCTTTTTTAATTTACTAATGAGGTTATCTAAGTTAGTGTCGGTAAAATCTTTAGTTATAACGATGGTTTCAGTGTCTTTTTTAGCAATTGCAATTTTGATGACATCATTACTTAAAGTGTCTTCAGAAATTTTAGCTTTGTTGATATAAACTTCTTTTGTATTAAAGCTCATTAAAAACAGGGTTAATATTGGAATTACTATAGCAAATTTGAACTGATTAATTTTTTTTGATTTTGATTTGTGTAACATAACGATTCGTTTTTTGATTAATGAATTATAAAAATTATTACTTAAGGCCATTTGATGAGATGGCATGCTTGTTTTAAGTAAAGTGTATTGATAATCTTTCTTGCTTTTTGTTTTGTTTATAGCAGAATTGTCGGCTAAAAACTCTAGATTTTGTCTTAAATCTTTATTGTATAACCATACAAAAGGATTGAACCAGAGTGCAATACAAGAAAGTTGTGCAAATAATATATCTATAGAATGGTATTGTTTTACATGTACTTTTTCGTGTGCAATAATTTGATCTAACTCGGTTTTATTAAATTGATTTGGATTGTAAACAATCCAGTTAAAAAAAGAAAATGGGGAAACATTTGTATTGACTTTTACAAATCTAAAATCACCATGTTTTACATTTTTATCTTTTAAAATTAATACATATAATGAAGCTAATTGTATAATAAAACGAATAGAAAAGATAAGAAGGCCTACTAAATAAACCGTAGGCAAGTAATCTAAAATATTAAAAGCCTTTTTTACATTTTCAACAGGAGTATCTCCAAAATTATAATTTGATATAAAAGTAGGAACCTGTTCAATATATATTGGAATTACTAGAAAAGGAATAATAAACGAACTTATTAAGCCAGATAAAAGAAACACTCTATTCGATTCGAAAAAAGTATCGCGCTGCAAAAAAGCTTTGTAAACGATATAAAAAATAGTAATAACGGCACTAACTTTTAATAAATATTCCATGGTTAGTTATTTTTTTTCAATGAGTGCAATAATCTCTTTAAGCTCTTTTACACTAATTTTTTCTTCCTTGGCAAAAAATGACACCATATTTTTATAAGAGTTGTTAAAATAATGGTCTATGGCTAAATTCATATACTTTTTCTTATAAACCTCTTTACTAACAATGGGGTAGTACTGATGAGTTTTGCCATAAGCATTATAAGATACGTAGCCTTTATCTTCTAGATTCCTAATGATTGTAGAAAGTGTATTATAATGTGGTTTGTCATTTTTTATTTCAGCGAGTACATCTTTTACAAAAGCTTTTTCCAGCTTCCATATTATGTGCATGATCTCTTCCTCTTTATTTGTTAGTTTTTCCATTGTTTACGCTATTTTTTCCTCAAATAAGGAAATCTTGTTACTAATTTTGGCGTTACTTTTTTAAGTTTGATTTTCCAACTTATTTTTATTATTAACCAAAGTACTAAACAAATCTATAACTATTTTTATAGTTATACAACTAAATTAATAGTTATTTAACTATATTTAAAGTTTTTAATAAAATTTTTCACTTTTCACTTTCAATTTTTCGCTACCATTTACACTATCTTCGCAAAAAAATATTTTATGAGTATACTTTGGGTCATCCTTGGTTTTACATTATTAGTAATAGGAGGTGAGTTTCTTGTGCGTTCATCTGTAGCTTTGTCATTTAAGTTTAGTATATCTAAAATGGTCATTGGTATGACGGTAGTATCTTTTGCAACCTCGGCACCAGAACTATTAGTGAGTGTACAAGCAGCATTATCGGGATCGCCAGCTATAGCAATTAACAATGTTGTAGGGTCTAATATTGCAAATATCGGATTGGTACTAGGTGTTACAGCTATGGTAGGGACTATAGCCGTTGATAAGTCATTTTATAAGCTTAATTGGCCAGTTATGATGGTTTTCTCAATAGTGCTCTATTACTTTCTTAAAAATGATAATGTTCTCACAGCTAAAGAAGGCGGGATTTTATTTGTAGGTCTTATTATCTTTTTATATACATTGATTAAAAAAGGAAGAAAAGATATAAGTGTAGAAGATGTTGATGATGCTTTAGCAGTTGTTTCTAATTTTAAAATAATTCTTTGGTTAGTCATAGGAGCAACAGCCTTGTATTTTGGAAGTGAGTGGTTAGTAGAAGGATCAAAAGACATTGCACGTTCGTTAGGTGTTAGTGAAGCGGTTATAGGAGTTTCTTTAATAGCGATAGGTACCAGTGTACCAGAATTAGCAGCATCTGTGATAGCTGCAGCAAAGCAAGAAAAGGCTATTTCTTTAGGTAATTTAATAGGTTCTAATATTTTTAATATAGCGTCGGTTTTAGGTCTAACAGCTATAATAAAACCTATTACGGTTACTGAGCCTCAAATATTGTCCCATGATATTTTTTGGATGTTGGGTTTTAGCTTTATCTTAATACCAATAATATTTTTGCCGAAAAAATTACAAATCAGCAGGGCAAAAGGATTCTTTTTAGTATTCGCTTATGGTGCCTTTATGTTTTTAATATTTACCAGAGGATAGAGTACAAAGTATATTTAAACGTAGAACTCATTTAGACTTTCAATTTGCTAAAAAATGGCTGTTTTCAGCTCTGTTTTTGTTTTTTTTCCTTCCGTAGCTCTGCTATGTAACTCAAAAAAGTCTTCAGCATAGGCAAAAACTTCTAATTTTCGCTTAAATCCAAAAAGTCTAAATGAGTTCGTATAAAAAAGGGCTTGCAAAATTTTGCAAGCCCTTTTTTATTATGAACAAAACTAGTGTTATTATTAGACGTTAGCGGATTTAACAGTCTTAATAATTCTACCAGCAATTTTGTATGGATCTCCGTTTGAAGCAGGTCTTCTGTCTTCTAACCATCCTTTCCATCCTTTTTCTACAGTAATAATAGGAATACGAATAGATGCTCCTCTATCAGATATTCCATAAGAGAAATCATTAATAGAAGCTGTTTCGTGTAAACCAGTTAAACGTTGGTCGTTAAACTCACCGTATACTTCAATATGTTCTTTGGTAACAGGTCTGAATGCTTCACATATTTTCTCATAAACTTCTTGAGAACCACAAGTTCTTAAAGTCGTATTAGAGAAGTTTGCGTGCATACCAGAACCATTCCAGTCGCCTTTTATTGGTTTTGGATGATAATCAATATAGTATCCGTATTTTTCAGTTAATCTGTCTAGTAAATATCTAGCAATCCAAATTTCATCACCAGCTTTTTTAGCTCCTTTAGCAAATAATTGGAATTCCCATTGTCCACTAGCTACCTCTTGGTTAATACCTTCAAAGTTTAAACCAGCATCAATACATAAATTAGCATGCTCTTCTACAAAATCTCTACCGTGAGTGTTTTTTCCACCAACAGAGCAGTAGTACATACCTTGTGGTCCAGGATATCCTCCAATTGGGAATCCTAAAGGTAGTTGTGTATGCGTATCCATGATGAAGTATTCTTGCTCAAATCCAAACCAGAAATCATTATCGCCATCATCAATACCAGCTCTTCCGTTAGATTCATGCGGTGTTCCATCTGCATTTAAAACTTCAGTCATTACTAAATATCCATTAATACGAGCAGGATCTGGGTATATCGCAACAGGTTTTAATAAACAATCTGAAGATCCTCCTTCAGCTTGTTGTGTTGATGAACCATCAAAAGACCAGTTTCCTATTTCTTCTAATGTTCCTTTAAAGTTTTCATGCTCTTCTACCTTAGTTTTACTTCTCAAGTTTTGAGTTGGCTTATAACCATCTAACCAAAGGTATTCTAATTTAATTTTTGCCATAATGAATATTTTATGAGTGAAATTTTAATAATATCCACAAATATAAATTATTATATAAATACTTTAAATTTATAGGGGGTATTTTAATATAAGTATTGGTTATTTTTATTTATACCCCATTATTTTAAGGTTTATTTTAAAAAAAGAATATTATTTTATATGAAAATTGTAAAAATGTCAACAATAAACTTTTGTGTTTTTATGTTTTTATTGTTTTTGCTACTTATTTTTGCATAAAAATATAGTCATTATCAAACTTAGTAAATTTTCTGAAAATGCCAACATTAAGATTTCATGCTATCAAAGAGTCCCTTGCATATAAACCTGTTAGAGTAGAAGAGAAAGAACGCAGATCAGACCTATTTGGAAAGAATGTGTTTAACGAGAATACCATGCGTCAATATTTAACAAAAGACGCTTTTAAAGGTGTTACGAATGCGATTCAATATGGTAAAAAAATAGATAGGAGTATCGCAGATCAAGTAGCCTCTTCAATGAAGGATTGGGCGTTATCAAAAGGAGTTACGCACTATACGCACTGGTTTCAGCCATTAACGGGGTCTACAGCAGAAAAACATGATGCCTTTTTTGAAACTATAGGGGATGGTATGGCTATTGAAAAATTTGGAGGTAGCCAGTTAGTGCAACAAGAACCAGATGCTTCTAGCTTTCCAAGTGGAGGCATTAGGAATACATTTGAAGCCAGAGGGTATACCGCTTGGGATCCAACATCACCAGCGTTTATATACGGTACAACCTTATGTATTCCAACCATATTTGTAGCTTACACGGGTGAGGCCTTAGACTATAAAACCCCTTTATTAAGAGCTTTACATGCAGTAGATGATGCAGCAACGGCTATATGTAAATATTTTGATAAAAACGTAAAGAAAGTATCATCCTCTTTAGGGTGGGAGCAAGAATATTTTTTAATAGATAAAATGTTGGCAGCAAGCCGTCCAGATATTTCCTTAACAGGTAGAACCTTATTAGGACACTCTCCTGCAAAAGGCCAACAACTAGATGATCATTATTTTGGTTCTATTCCTAATAGGGCATTGAATTTTATGCGTGAATTAGAAACAGAATGTATGCTTTTAGGAATTCCTGTAAAAACAAGGCATAATGAAGTTGCGCCCAATCAGTTTGAACTGGCACCAATTTATGAAGAAGCTAATTTGGCAGTAGATCATAATTCACTTCTAATGGATATCATGGGACGTGTAGCAGCACGCCATAATTTTAAAGTATTGTTACATGAAAAACCGTTTGAAGGCATTAATGGCTCTGGAAAACACAACAATTGGTCGTTGTCTACAGATACTGGTGTTAATTTATTAGGTCCAGGAAAAACACCTATGAGTAACCTTCAGTTTCTAACATTCTTTATTAATACCATTAAGGCGGTTCATGAACACGAAGCACTTTTAAGAGCAGCAATTGCATCAGCTAGTAATGATCACAGATTAGGAGCTAATGAGGCACCGCCAGCTATCATTTCAGTATTTATAGGAGAACAATTAACCAAAGTTTTAGAAGAGTTGGAAGGGGTGACTAAAGGAAAATTATCACCTCAGGAAAAAACAGAACTTAAACTCAATGTTGTTGGTAAAATCCCAGATGTTTTACTTGATAATACAGATAGAAACCGTACGTCTCCATTTGCGTTTACCGGAAATAAATTTGAGTTTAGAGCGGTAGGATCTACAGCAAATTGCGGTAACCCGATGACTATTTTAAATACCATAGTCGCTAAACAATTAAAAGACTTTAAAATTGAAGTCGATAAGTTAATTGATAAGAAAGACTTAAAGAAAGACGAAGCTATTTTTAATGTATTGAGAGAATATATTAAATCTACTAAAAGTATTTTGTTTGAAGGCAATGGTTATGGAAAAGCATGGGAAGAAGAAGCTAAGAAAAGAGGTTTAAGTAATAATAAAACAACTCCTGAAGCTTTGAAAGCTAAAGTTTCAAAACAAACCATTGCATTATTTGAAGAAATGAATGTTATGAGTAGAATTGAAACCGAAGCTCGTTACGAAATAGAAGTTGAAGCTTATATTATGCATATTCAAATTGAAAGTCGCGTATTGGGAGATATTGCACGTAACCATATTGTGCCAACGGCTGTTAAATACCAGAATATTTTAATTGAAAATGTTAGGGGTTTAAAAGAGATATTTGATAAGAAATTTAATTCTGTTTCCAAAGAACAGATTAATTTAATTGAAGAGATTTCCAGTCATATAGAAGGCATTAATGTAAATGTTACGAAGATGATAAATGAACGCAAAAAAGCTAACGCATTCGAAGATATTGAAAAGAAGGCATTAGCATATTGCAATCAAGTAAAGCCTTTATTTGACGATGTTCGTTATCATTGTGATAAGTTAGAATTATTAGTAGATGATGAGATTTGGCCATTAACAAAATATAGAGAATTATTATTTACAAGGTAGGAGACTATTGAATAGACTAATAAAAAATAAGAATATTTCATTAAAAAACAAATTGAATTAAAAGTACCATATACTTATGTTAAGGATGGTTAATTTTAAAATATTCCTTTACTTTTGCACCACAATAAAATATTATGAGTCAAGAAGTTTCTAAACGATACGCACAGCGTGGGGTTTCTGCATCAAAAGAAGATGTACATAATGCTATAAAAAATATAGATAAAGGATTGTTTCCAAAGGCATTCTGTAAAATTGTACCAGATTATTTAACAAACGATGATGATTATTGTTTGATTATGCATGCAGATGGGGCAGGAACAAAATCATCCTTGGCTTATATGTATTGGAAAGAAACTGGAGATATTTCAGTTTGGAAAGGAATTGCACAAGATGCTCTAATAATGAATATTGATGATTTGTTATGTGTGGGAGCAACAGATAATATAATGCTGTCTTCAACTATTGGAAGAAATAAGAATTTAATTCCAGGAGAGGTGCTTTCTGCAATTATTAATGGTACCGAAGAATTACTTGAAGATTTAAAATCCTTTGGAGTAACGATTCATTCTACAGGTGGTGAAACAGCAGATGTAGGTGATTTGGTTAGAACGATTATTGTAGATTCTACAGTAACAGCAAGAATGAAGCGAGACGAAGTTATTGATAATGCGAATATTAAAGCGGGTGATGTTATTGTCGGTTTAGAATCTTTCGGTCAAGCAACTTACGAGAAATCATATAATGGTGGGATGGGAAGTAATGGATTAACGTCTGCCCGGCATGATGTTTTTAGTAAGTATCTTGCTGAAAAATATCCAGAAAGTTTTGATGCATCAGTGCCTGAAGAACTAGTATATTCGGGAGGAGTTAAATTAACAGATCATGTTGAAGATGCTCCTATAGATGCTGGTAAATTAGTATTGTCTCCAACAAGAACATACGCGCCGATTATTAAAAAAATAGTATCAGAGTTTAACAGCGAAACAATACATGGAATGGTTCATTGTAGTGGAGGAGCTCAAACAAAAATCCTTCATTTTGTTGACGAGTTTCATATCATAAAAGATAATATGTTTCCAATTCCACCGCTATTTAAACTCATTCAAAAACAATCTAAAACAGATTGGAAAGAAATGTACCAAGTATTTAATTGTGGACACAGAATGGAGTTATATGTGTCTCCGGAAATTGCTGAAAATATTATCGCTATATCAAAATCTTTTAACGTTGACGCTAAAATAATTGGCCGCGTTAAAGCTTCTAAAACGAAAAGACTTACAATAAAATCTGAATTTGGAGAATTTAATTATTAGTTTTTTTGTTAAAAACGGAATGATTATTGATAGGTAGCTTTTAATTTGTATAATTAATTAAGTTAAACCATGAAAACCACCCTCTTACTCTCTTTTTGTTTCTTTTTTCAATTAATCTCTGCGCAGCCAGATTCCCTTTTTTTAGAAAAAAAGAAGAAAAAAGAAGATAGACCAGAGTGGATTCAAAAAAATAAAGCCACAATAGATTTAAGTCAGGTTTCATTTACCAATTGGAATGCAGGTGGTAGTAATTCAATATCAGGTCTTATAGGACTTAATTCTTCAGCAAATTATAGAGATACTTATTTTTCATGGAGAAATGACTTATCAATACGTTATGGAGTAAATAAGCAAGAGTCTAGAGAATTGAGAAAAACTGACGATTTGTTCGAAATTACCTCAAACATTGGTTATAAGTCTAATAATTCATCAAACTGGTTTTATTCGGCAAGGCTTAATTTTAAAACACAGCTTACCAATGGGTATAAATACCCAAATAAAGAAGTCCCGATTTCCAGATTAATGGCACCAGGATATTTGTTCTTTGGTGGTGGTATGGAATACGGAAAAGAGATTGAAGAATTGTCATTTTATTTTTCCCCAATAACTTTAAAAGCGACTTTTGTACTTGATGAAGATTTGGCTAATGCAGGATCTTTTGGAGTTACTCCTGCGGTGTTAGATGCAGATGGTAATGTGATCACTCCTGGGGAACGTTTACGGGAAGAGGTAGGTATTTTAGTGACTAATAGTTATGAGATGGAAGTCGCAAATAATATAAACATGAAGCATGTTGTGAGTTTATATTCCGATTACATAAATAATTTTGGAAATGTAGATTTAGATTGGCGAATCGATTTTAATTTTAAAGTAAATAATTTTATAAGAGCCACGCTCGGTTCTCATTTAAAATATGACGACGATGTAAAAACGAAAGAGCCTTCAGAGATTGAAGGAGAGTTTGATGAAGCTGGTGCAAAGATACAGTGGAAACAAATTTTAGGCGTTGGATTTGCCGTTGATTTTTAAATAATATACCTTCTTTTAATTTCAAAAATTTGTTAACTTTTTAATGTTAATAAAAAATTAAAACACTGATAAATAGTAGTTTGTTTATTATTGTTTGTTGGCTTTATGATTTTTATCATATTTTAAGTTGTACGCTTTTAGTTTATTTATACTCTAATTAAATAATCCAAAATACAACTTACTAATGAATGACAATGTCACAAAAACTCCACCAAAAACTTACACACAAGACCAGGCCTTTAATAAAGCATTAAAGTATTTTAATAATGATGATTTAGCTGCTCGCGTATGGTTAAATAAATATGCCCTTAAAGATTCTCAAGGACATATTTACGAGCTAACTCCAAATGATATGCATTTGCGAATTGCTAAAGAATTGGCAAGGGTTGAAAAAAAATATAAGAACCCATTGTCTACAGATGATATTTTCAGTTTAATTAAAGATTTTAAATATATAGTACCACAAGGAAGTCCTATGGCTGGTATAGGGAACCCATATCAAATAGCATCACTTTCTAATTGTTTTGTAATTGGTAATTCTGGGGAATCAGATTCATATGGAGGTATTATGAAAATTGACCAAGAACAAGTTCAGCTTATGAAACGTCGGGGAGGTGTTGGACATGACTTATCTCATATCCGCCCTAAAGGCTCTTCAGTTAAAAATTCTGCATTAACCTCTACGGGTATCGTTCCGTTTATGGAACGTTATTCCAATTCTACCAGAGAAGTTGCGCAAGATGGTAGACGTGGTGCATTAATGCTATCGGTTTCTATTAACCACCCAGATTCTGAAGACTTTATTGATGCAAAATTAGAACAAGGTAAAGTAACAGGTGCCAATGTATCGGTTAGAATGGATAATGACTTTATGGAAGCTGTTAAAAATGGAAGCGATTATATTCAGAAGTATCCTGTATTTAGTAAAAAACCTAAAGTATCTAAAACAATAAAAGCGAACAATTTATGGAAAAAAATTGTTCATAATGCCTGGAAATCTGCTGAGCCGGGAATTTTATTTTGGGATACCATTATAAGTGAATCCATTCCAGATTGTTATGCCGATTTAGGATATAAAACAGTATCTACAAACCCCTGTGGTGAAATCCCTCTATGTCCTTATGACTCTTGTAGGTTATTGGCTATTAATTTGTTTTCTTATGTAGAAAACCCTTTTACTGAACATGCTAAGTTTAATTTCTCTTTATTCAAAAAGCATATTGTTTCTGCTCAACGAATCATGGACGATATCATTGATTTGGAATTAGAAAAAATTGATGCTATTTTACAGAAAATTGATGAAGATCCCGAACTAGATGAGGTAAAGGCTACCGAACGTAATTTATGGATTAATATAAAACGAAAAACAGAAGAAGGACGTAGAACAGGTATTGGTATTACAGCAGAAGGAGATATGTTAGCTGCATTAGGCATTCAATATGGAAGTGAAGCAGGTAATGCCTTTTCATTAGAAGTGCATAAAACAATCGCTATAGAAGCCTATAGAGCATCGGTGCATTTGGCAAAAGAGCGAGGCGCCTTTAATATTTTTGATGCAGAACGAGAAAAAAACAATCCGTTTATACAACGTTTAAAAGAAGCAGACAGCAAGCTGTATTATGAAATGCTAGAATATGGTAGGAGGAATATTGCTTTACTAACTATAGCTCCAACCGGTACTACTAGTTTAATGACGCAGACAACATCTGGAATAGAACCTGTATTTTTACCCGTTTATAAGCGGAGAAGAAAAGTAAATCCAAACGACAAAGATGTACGTGTAGATTTTGTTGATGAAGTTGGTGACTCTTGGGAAGAATATGTTGTTTTTCACCATAGATTTAAACAATGGATGGAAGCTAATAATATAAATACTTCTAAAAATTACTCTCAGAAAGAATTAAATGATTTAATAAAACAGTCACCGTATTATAAAGCGACTTCAAATGATGTGGATTGGTTAAGCAAAGTGAGTATGCAGGGCGCTATTCAAAAATGGGTAGACCATTCCATAAGTGTAACCATTAACTTGCCTAATGATGTTTCTGAAGATTTGGTTGGAGAATTATACTTAAAAGCATGGGAAGTAGGATGCAAGGGAGTCACCGTTTATAGAGATGGCTCTAGATCTGGTGTATTAATTTCTAATGATGATAAGAAAGAAGAAAAATCTAAAGATTTATTAACAGCATTTCCAATTAAACGTCCTCAAATATTAGAAGCAGATGTTGTTCGTTTTCAGAATAATAAAGAAAAATGGATTGCTTTTATTGGGTTGATAGACGAGAAACCTTATGAGATTTTTACAGGTTTAACAGATGATGAAGACGGTATTTTAATTCCTCGTTGGGTAAACAATGGATTGATAATAAAGAACAGAAATGAAAATGGTACGTCTCGTTACGATTTTCAATATGAAAATAAAAGAGGGTACAAAACGACTATAGAAGGCTTATCTCATAAGTTTAATCCAGAATTTTGGAACTATGCGAAACTTATTTCCAGTACACTTCGCCATGGTATGCCAATTGATAAAATTGTTGATTTAATTAATAGTTTGCAATTAGATACAGAATCTATTAATACCTGGAAAAATGGTGTAGGTCGTGCATTGAAACGTTATGTAGCTGATGGAACAGAAGTTAAAGGACAGACGTGTGATTCTTGTAAATCAGGAAATTTAATCTACCAAGAAGGCTGTCTAACTTGCAAAGATTGTGGATCTTCTAAGTGCGGGTAATATCTTATTTAATAATAAGTAAAGAAGATTGTTTAAAAGGTAAATAAAAATTGGATGTCTGGAGCGTAGTCGAAACCTTCATATTTAGTGAGGAACTTTAATTCTCGACTGCGCTCGAACTGACACCCAAATATTGTTTTTATGCAGTCATTTTTTATTCAATCCAAAGAATTCATACTTAAATATTTATAATTTTCCAATTCTTTTACGTTGTCAATTAGTTTTGTACAACCATTTTTTAAAAGATATATAGCATCAGAAATAGATATAATGTGTTCGTACATATGATCTGTGATGACGATAGCTTTTTTCTGCTTTTCTTCTTCAATAAGAGCTTTTATTTTTTCAATATATAAAGGAGCTACATGAGAGAAAGGCTCGTCTAAAAACACTATTTTTCTTGGACATTTTAAAGTAAGATAAATTTCTATAATCCTACGTTCTCCTCCAGATAATTTTTTGAAATAAAAGTTTTTATAAGGGGTTAGAGTTTCAAATATATTAACAAAAACATCCCAGTCTACCTTAAAAAGTTTAAAAGCAGTCTTAATCATCATTTTATTAGGAATAAAATGATGCTGGGGCAAATAACTAACTAATTTTGTTAGATATAGTCGTTTTAAAATAGGGGTGTTATTAATTCTTATCAAACTATATTTGGCTTTTAGATTACCAAAAGCAATATTTAAAAGACAACTCTTTCCACAGCCATTACTTCCTAAAATGCCCGTAATTTTTCCTGTTTCAGCTTTTAGATAAATACCGTTTAAAATAGGTTGGTTATTGAAATAAAGTTCAACATTATCAATCTCTATAATCATACAAACTCTTTAAGAAGTAAAAGAAATGGAATACTTAAAAACACATCAATAACATACAATAGAGCAAATAATTTGAAAGGAGAGATCCCTAAGTTTTTGTAAAATATTAGTTTTCGTTTGGCATGGGTTTCATTGATAAAAAACCATAAAAAAATGACTAAAAATAGTTTTGCAATAAGAATGGGAAGGATATCATATTTCAAAAATGAAAAAATGATATTTAAGCCAAACGACCAAAAAATAAAAGGCCTGTAAAAAATGAATATGGAAAATAATTGATTCATAATATATGATTAGAAACGGTAGAAGTTGAATATTATTCTAGTCTAATGATTAATAGGCAGGTATATTGGTGCTTAAAATTCATAAATTATCGTATTTTTGATTCCCAATTAAAAAGGTAGATGTTAGAGAAATTACAAATAGTAAAACAGCGTTTTGATGAGGTTAGTGATTTAATTATTCAACCAGATATAATTACAGATCAAAAACGTTATGTAGAACTTAATAGAGAATATAAAGACTTGCGAATTCTTATGGATAAGCGAGAACTATATATAGAACTTACGGATAATTTAAAGGAAGCTGAATCGATAATTGCCGATGGAAGTGATGCTGAAATGGTAGAAATGGCCAAAATGCAGTATGATGAAGCAAAAGAAGGAATTCCTAAGTTGGAAGAAGAAATTAAAGTCCTTTTAATACCTAAAGACCCGGAAGATGCTAAAAATGCCGTAGTTGAGTTACGTGCTGGTACTGGGGGAGATGAGGCGAGTATTTTTGCTGGCGATTTATTTAGAATGTATACTAAATACTGCGAAGGAAGAGGATGGCGTGTAGATACTGTAGATTTTAGTGAAGGTACTAATGGCGGCTTTAAAGAAATTCAGTTTGAAGTAAGTGGGGACGATGTTTATGGAACTTTAAAATTTGAGGCAGGTGTACACCGTGTACAGCGTGTGCCGCAAACCGAAACTCAGGGACGAGTGCATACTAGTGCCGCTACCGTTATGGTATTCCCCGAAGCAGAAGAGTTCGATGTGGAAATCAATCCAAAGGAAGTACGTATTGATTTTTTCTGTTCATCTGGTCCAGGAGGTCAGTCTGTAAATACTACCTATTCGGCGGTACGTTTAACACACATTCCAACAGGATTAGTGGCGCAATGTCAGGATCAAAAGTCACAGCATAAAAATAAAGAAAAGGCCTTTAAAGTATTACGTTCTCGTTTATACGATTTGGAATTGGCAAAGAAACAAGAAGAAGATGCTGCAAAGCGTGGTAGCATGGTGTCATCTGGTGATAGAAGTGCTAAGATTAGAACGTATAATTATCCACAAGGGCGTGTAACTGATCATAGAATAGGTTTAACCCTTTACGACTTAAGTAATATTGTAAACGGTGATATTCAAAAAATAATTGATGAATTGATGTTAGCTGAAAACACTGAGAAGTTGAAGGCTAACGATGATGTGATTTAGTCACTGTCTGACTCTTTCTCGAAAGTAAAGACACAAAGTCAGAAATTTTTGCATCGGAATAATAAACAGACATAAAAATAAACACATAATAGTTTCCTCCTTTGGAGGATTAAGGAGGAATGACAACAAACCAACTCGTTCAGCAGATCAAAAAAAAGAAATCCTTTTTATGTATAGGATTAGATGTTGATTTAAATAAAATACCATCGCACCTTTTAAAAGAAGAAGATCCTATTTTTGCTTTTAATAAAGCGATTATAGATGCAACACATCATTTATGTATAGCATATAAACCCAATACGGCATTCTATGAAGCCTATGGTATAAAAGGTTGGAAAGCTTTAGAAAAAACCATTAATTATTTAAACGAAAAGCATCCTGAAATTTTTACTATTGCTGATGCGAAGCGAGGCGACATTGGTAATACAAGCACCATGTATGCTAAGGCTTTTTTTGAAGATTTAGCTTTTGATTCTGTAACAGTTGCTCCTTATATGGGGAAAGATTCAGTAGAACCTTTTTTAGCTTTTAATAATAAACATACCATACTTCTAGCATTAACATCCAATCAGGGAGCATTTGATTTTCAAACAAAAACGATTGATGGAAAAGAATTATATAAACACGTTTTGGAGACTTCAAAAACATGGAAACGTTCAGAAAATTTGATGTATGTAGTTGGAGCTACCAAGGCTGAATTTTTAGCAGATATCAGACAAATTATTCCAGAAAGCTTTTTATTGGTACCAGGCGTTGGTGCTCAAGGAGGTAATTTGCAAGATGTTTGTAAATATGGAATGAACAATCAGGTTGGTTTGCTTATTAATTCCTCTCGCGGGATTATTTATGCATCTAAAGATGCCGATTTTGCTGAAGCGAGTGCTTTAAAAGCTCAAGAACTTCAGCAAGAAATGGAAGTTGAATTGAATCGTTATGCGGGATAGCCACTGGGGTATTACTATAAAGAATTATAAAATCTCTGCGTAATGTTGAAAACTAAAATAGTAGAAGATCAACTAAGCAGAGTCATACATTTAAAGGAAACTCCAAAGCGTATTATTTCCTTAGTACCAAGTCAAACCGAATTATTATGTGATTTAGGTTTAGAAAGTTCCCTTATTGGTGTCACTAAATTCTGTGTACACCCGCATCATATTAGGACAGATATCGCTGTTGTTGGAGGCACAAAGCAAATCCATTTAGATAAAATTAAAGCCTTACAACCAGATATTATTCTTTGTAACAAAGAAGAAAATACTAAGGCTATTGTAGAAACTTGTGAGGGTATTTGTAATGTACATGTTTCTGATATTTTTACAATTGATGATAGTTTAGAGTTAATTCACCAATATGGCGAAATTTTTAATAAATCAAAAGAAGCTTTAGTTATCAGAACTAGTATTAAAAAGGAGATTGATGATTTTAATACATTCATTAAAAATAAATCACTATTAAAAACCGTTTATTTTATATGGAAAGATCCATGGATAGTTGCCGCAGGTAATACGTTTATCAACTATTTGTTGAAACTTAATAAGTTTGAAAATATTTTTAAGGATGAGGTTCGTTATCCAGAAGTAAACCTCAACGAATCCTTTATAAATAAAGATGTAGATATCGTGCTTTTATCCAGTGAGCCTTACCCATTTAAAGAAAAGCATAAAAGTGACATACAAGAATTTTATCCCAACTCAGCTATTATTTTAGCTGATGGTGAGATGTTTTCCTGGTATGGCTCTAGATTAGCAAAAGCTTTTAAATATTTTAAAAACTTGCGCTTAAATCTTGAGAACGATCAACTTTAGTTGCGTCTTCTACAAAATTAGCGATCTTATTTTCCAGTTCTTTTAAGCTAATTAGCTTATTTAAATTTGGTTTTATTTTACCAACTCTACAATAATGTGTACTCATAACTTCTTTTAATACAAAGTACGTGCCAAAATATTTTTTGGATGTCAGAAGAAAGTTAAGGAATTGCTAAATTTTATTTAGAAGGGATCATATGTGAGGGCTCTCTAGATAGATATTTTAATCTGTTAAGTTTATTAAGTAATTTAATAGCTCTGTATTCAGAGATATCACTTAAAGCAGAATCTGTTTGACGAAAATTATAAGCCTGCTCAATAAGTTCTTTATAGCGTTGATTGAGTTTGCTTTGATGCGTTTTTATGTAGTCTATTTTTTTCATGCGTCCCCACGAAATAGAAGGTAAATAAATATACATTTTTTAATCAGAAATTAAAAGGAATATTAGAATTATTTATCTAAATCAGACTCATCTTCAGATAATTATAAACATTTGTTAATTAGGCTATCGGTTATAAAAAAAACAATAATTTTAGTTGATCAACAAAAATTGTGAACCATGAAATTATATGTAAACGTCTTTTTTATGTTACTTTTTTCATTTTCGAGTTATGCTCAAGATGTAAATTGTAAATGCTGTAATGAAAAAAATAACGAATTTGACTTCTGGTTAGGATCATGGACGGTTACTAACACTAAAGGAGAGATTGTTGGAAAAAATGAGATCGATAAAATTCAGAATAATTGCATTTTAAGGGAAAACTGGACAAGTGCCAAAGGACATTTTACAGGCACAAGTAATAATTTTTATAATAGTGTTACTGAGCAATGGGAACAAATCTGGATTGATAACCAAGGAGGAAGTTTACATTTAAAAGGAAATAGAGTTGATAACCAGATGATTTTAAAAACAGAGGTTGCTAATAATAAAGATGGTAATTCATATTTTCATCGTGTTACCTGGACTTTAAATGACGATGGTTCTGTTAGACAATATTGGGAAACCATTGCCAATGGTAAAGATATTAGTGTGGTCTTTGACGGATTGTATAAAAAATCTAATTAATGGTTCCTAAGTAATAAACCAATTAATAAGAGGAAAGTATATAAAATTATTCCTTTTGTAATATAATTCCAAAATTGTTTGTCACGTTTTCTTGACCACGATTCTTTAAACATTATTTTCTGGTGATACCGGTATAAGAAAGGTAAGAATAAAAGCTTGAATTTTTCGATTTCCGTGAATTCAACTTCTTTTTGTGAAATTTCAGATTCTAAGTTTTCTAGTTCTCTTAGCTTAATCTCTTTTAATAAAGATTCTTTAATTTCATTATCAATGTTAGGATTCTTGTATAATTTTATTAATTGCTCATTGGAAAGTTTACTAACTCTATTTAAATCCATGATAAAAAACAAATTAATCCTGCAATGCAAAAACTTTTTTCAATAAATCTGTTGTTCTAGAAGATAGCTTAGTTCGAATCTCTGCTTCTTCAACAGCAATCATAGTAAATACGCCTTTTAAAGCTTCACCAGTAACATAATCTGTTAAATCTGGATTCACATTATTTGTGAAAGGAATATTATTATATTTATTAATTAAATTGCTCCAAATTTTATCTGCTCCAACTTTACTAAAAGAGTTCTTTATAACAGGGCTAAATTTATTATATAAAGCTGTTTGAGTTTTACTGTTTAAATACCGAGTTGCAGCATCATTTTGACCAAGCAAAATATTTTTAGCATCTGCGAATGTGATGCCTTTAACAGCATCAACAAAAATGGGTGTTGCTTCTTTTACCGCATCTTCTGCAGCTCTGTTGAGTACCTTTAACCCTTCATCGGCTAATTTGCTTAAACCAACATCTCTAAGCGTTTTGTCTACTTTACGTAATTCTTGAGGTAAAACTATTTTTACTAATTCATTTTTAAAAAAACCATCAGTTCGTGTCAATTTAGTAACTTGTTTATCTATTCCTAAGTCTAAAGCCTGTCTCAATCCAGAAGCAATTTCTGTATTGCCAATAATTCCACCAGTATCTTGAGGTAATTGATTTACAACTTGTTGTAGTTCTGCACATGCAGTAAGGTTAAAGATTAACACGACTGCTAAAATTTTACGAATCATTTTTTCTAGGTTTTATATGTTTAACAAATATATGTTTTAGATGTTAAACCATTTCAAATTTATACTTAATTATGCTTTTAGGATGTATTCAAAAAGAATCCTTAAGGTTTTAGTTGGAATTGTTATCGCAATCTTTCATCTTAGTCTATTTTGATTAGAAGAAATTAAAAAGAAAAGACACCTTGAGAGTAAGGTGCCTTTTGCACAAACTAAATAATCCCACTAGTGTTCCATTTAAACTTTACAGTAATGGGTTTTTTATCTTAAACCTTGTTCATTAGACACGAAGAAAAAAGAAAAGTCACATTTTTATAAAAAAGAATACCGGAAAATAATTTAATAGATCAGAAAGAAATAAAATGTATTGAAAATCAGTTGTTTATTGTCTAGAAAAGACTGTTGTTTTTTAAGAAAAAATAACAGTTTTATTATTATAAACCATCACTTTTCTATCAGTATGTAATTTAACAGCGTTGGCTAGAACAATTTTTTCTAAATCACGTCCCTTTGCAATTAAATCTTGAATAGAGTGCGTATGGGATACATGCGCTACATCTTGTTCGATTATTGGGCCTGCGTCAAGTTCTTCGGTAACATAATGACTTGTAGCTCCAATAATTTTAACACCACGTTTGTATGCTGAATGGTATGGTTTTGCACCAACAAAAGCAGGGAGAAAAGAGTGATGAATGTTAATTATTTTATTAAGATATTTACTAATAAGTTTACCTGAAACAATTTGCATATACCTAGCTAAAACTATAAAATCTATATTGTGACTTTCTAATAATTCTAATTGTTTGTTTTCTGCGTCACTTTTTGTCTCTTTAGTAACAGGAATATGATGAAACGGAATTTTAAAATTATCAGCAATAGGTTTTAAATCTAAATGATTACTTATTATAAAAGGAATTTCTAAGTTGAGCTCGCCAGAATTATAGCGCCCTAAAAGATCGTATAAGCAATGATCATATTTAGAAATAAATAAGGCCATTTTTGGTTTGATCTTCGAAGAATAAATACGCCATTTCATTTCAAACTCATTGGCTAAAGTGTTCTTAAAAGATTCTTTAAAACCATTTGTAGTGAAAGTATCTATTACAAATTCGCTTTCTAAACGCATAAAAAAGATGTCCTGTTCTCTATCTACGTGTTGATCTATATATACAATGTTGCCCCCTTCTTTGGCAATAAAGTTTGTTACAGAAGCAATAATGTTAGAACGGTCTTTACAATGGATTAAAAGTATAATCTTATTCATATGACTAAAAATCAATTAGCCACCAAAATTAATCTAAAAAATAGATAAGAAATAGTTCATATAATAATTTTAGATAATCTTACGTGAATAGCTTATTTTTTTGAATATTTCGTAAATTGCAACACTTAAAACAAAGATTCTTTACGAATGAAACAACAAGCGCCATATAAACCCAAACATAAAGTAAGAATAGTAACAGCAGCATCATTATTTGATGGACACGATGCATCCATAAATATCATGCGCCGAATTATTCAGGCTACTGGTGTTGAAGTGGTTCACTTAGGGCACGATAGAAGTGTGGAAGAGGTTGTTAATACTGCTATCCAAGAAGATGTAAATGCCATTTGTTTAACCTCTTACCAAGGAGGTCATAATGAGTATTTTAAGTACATGCATGATTTATTAAAAGAAAGAGGTGCTGGTCATATCAAAATTTTTGGCGGCGGCGGCGGCGTAATCCTGCCTTCTGAGATTAAAGATTTGATGGATCATGGTATTACCCGTATTTATTCTCCAGATGATGGACGTGAAATGGGATTGCAAGGCATGATTAACGATTTGGTTAAACAATCAGATTTTGCAATTGGAGATACTTTAAATGGGGAAATTAATACAATAGAAGAAAAGTTACCGAAATCAATAGCAAGGATTATATCGTCTGCAGAGAATTTTCCAGAAGTAGCTAAAGATACTTTAGATAAAATTCATTTAAAAAATAAGAGTTCTAAAACACCCGTTTTAGGTATTACTGGAACTGGGGGTGCAGGTAAATCTAGTTTAGTAGATGAATTGGTTAGAAGGTTTTTAATTGACTTTCCTGAAAAAACAATAGGTATTGTTTCGGTTGATCCTTCAAAACGAAAAACGGGAGGTGCTTTGTTAGGAGATCGAATTCGTATGAATGCCATTAACTCACCTCGTGTATACATGCGTAGTTTAGCAACACGTCAATCTAATTTGGCATTATCTAAATATGTAAATGAAGCCGTCGAAGTTTTAAAAGCCGCTGAATACGATTTAATTATTTTAGAAACATCAGGTATTGGACAATCTGATACTGAAATTATAGAGCATTCTGATGTATCGTTGTATGTCATGACTCCAGAATTTGGAGCTGCAACACAGCTAGAAAAAATCGATATGCTTGATTTCGCAGATTTAGTTGCTATCAATAAATTTGATAAACGAGGTGCCTTAGATGCATTGCGTGATGTTAAAAAGCAGTATATGCGTAATAATAATCTTTGGGATGTGCCTCAAGATGAATTACCCGTTTTTGGAACCATTGCTTCTCAATTCAATGATCCGGGAATGAATACGCTTTATAAAGCCGTTATTGATAAGTTGGTAGACAAAGCTGAAGCAGATTTAAAATCTACATTTGCTATATCTGATGAAATGAGTGAGAAGATTTTTGTGATACCACCTTCAAGAACCCGTTATTTATCTGAAATAGCTGAAACAAATAGGGCTTACGATCAAAGAGCAAACAACCAAGTTGAAGTTGCTCAAAAACTTTATGGTATTTATAAAACAATTTGTTCGGTTACAAATGTTAAGTCAAATACTATCGAAAGGTCTTTTCTGGAAAAGCTTGGATTAAATCATGAAGAGATTCTTCGACAAGCTCAGAATGACAGTAATAAATCATTTCTAGATTTATTAGTAAAGGAGTTTGATAGAGTAAAACTTAATTTAGATCCTTATAATTGGGAAGTTATTATTGGTTGGAATGACAAAGTGAACAAATATAAAAACCCAATTTATTCATTTAAAGTTAGAGATAAAGAAATTAAGATTGACACGCATACAGAGTCCCTATCACATACTCAAATTCCAAAAGTAGCATTACCTAAATATCAGGCATGGGGAGATATTCTACGGTGGTGTTTACAAGAAAATGTTCCAGGAGAATTTCCTTTTACTTCTGGGTTGTATCCATTTAAAAGAACAGGAGAGGATCCAGCACGTATGTTTGCAGGAGAAGGAGGGCCAGAGCGAACAAATCGCCGTTTTCATTATGTAAGCAAGGGGTTGCCAGCAAAGCGCTTATCTACTGCATTTGATAGTGTGACACTTTATGGAAATGATCCGGATCATCGTCCAGATATTTACGGAAAAATAGGAAATGCCGGTGTCTCAGTTTGCTGTTTAGACGATGCTAAAAAACTGTATTCAGGTTTTAACTTGGCTGATGTTATGACTTCTGTAAGTATGACTATTAATGGTCCGGCACCTATGTTGCTTGGCTTTTTTATGAATGCAGCTATAGATCAACAATGCGAAATTTATATTAAAGAAAAAGGCTTAGAAAAAGAAATAGAAGCTAAAATAGAAGGGATATATAAAGGGAAAGAACGCCCAAAGTATAATGACGAGTTACCAGAAGGGAATGATGGTTTAGGACTCATGTTGTTGGGTGTTACGGGAGATCAAGTATTACCATTAGATGTTTATAATGATATTAAAATAAAAACAATTTCTCAAGTAAGGGGAACAGTACAAGCTGACATCTTGAAGGAAGATCAGGCTCAAAATACCTGCATTTTCTCAACCGAATTTGCTTTACGATTAATGGGAGACGTTCAGGAATATTTTATTGAAAATAACGTTCGTAATTTTTATTCTGTATCTATATCTGGCTACCATATTGCTGAAGCAGGAGCAAACCCTATTACGCAGTTGGCTTTAACACTTTCTAATGGATTTACTTATGTAGAGTATTATTTAAGTCGTGGTATGGACATTAATAAATTTGGACCAAACTTATCGTTTTTCTTTTCTAATGGTATCGATCCAGAATATGCTGTTATTGGACGTGTTGCCAGAAAAATTTGGGCTAAAGCCATGAAACATAAATATGATGCTAATACCAGAGCACAAATGCTTAAGTATCATATTCAAACATCTGGTCGTAGTTTGCATGCACAAGAAATAGACTTTAATGATATTCGTACTACATTACAAGCATTGTACGCTATTTATGATAATTGTAACTCGTTACATACGAATGCTTATGATGAAGCTATTACGACACCGACCGAAGAATCGGTGCGCCGTGCTATGGCAATACAGCTTATTATAAATAAAGAATTGGGCTTAGCTAAAAATGAAAATCCAATTCAAGGATCTTTTATTATTGAAGAATTAACCGATTTAGTAGAAGAAGCAGTATTACTTGAATTTGATAGAATTACTGAGAGAGGCGGTGTTTTAGGAGCTATGGAAACCATGTATCAACGTAGTAAAATTCAAGAAGAAAGCTTGTATTATGAAACTTTAAAACATAATGGTGATTTCCCGATAGTAGGAGTGAATACATTCTTAAGTTCTAAAGGATCTCCCACAGTGCTTCCAAAAGAAGTTATTCGTGCTACAGAAGAAGAAAAACAGTTTCAAATAAAAACCTTAGAAAACCTTCATAAGGCAAATGATACAAAAGCGTTATTAAAAGAATTGCAAACAAAAGCTATTAATAATCAAAATATTTTTGAAGCATTAATGGAAGTATGCAAAGTATGTTCTTTAGGAGAGATAACGAGTGCATTATTTGAAGTAGGAGGACAGTACAGACGTAATATGTAAGCAGCGAACCACTTTTTGCTTTTTTTTGCAAAAAGTGTGTGAATCGCTTATCCCGAGCGCAGTCGAGGGATCTCATCAAAGGAATCTTATAAACAAAGTAACCACTTTTTGCTTTTTTTGCAAAAAATGTGTGAGTCGCTTATCTTGCGCGCACAATGTCATTAAGTTAAGAGTTTCTAGAGCCTCAATTGTCTGGTTGAGCGCACAGTCGAAACCTTTTAGTTTGTTAGAATGATGAGTTCTCGACTGCGCTCGAACAGACATAAATTTTCTTAACTTAATAACATTGCCCGCGCTCAGTCGAGGGATCTCATTAAAGAAAACTTATAAACTTAATACCCTCTTTTTATCAAAGCAAAAGCGAGCTAGTCGTTTAATCCTAAATGATCATATAAATTATATTAATTAACGCAACCATTTTCAAAATTAATCATCTTAAAGATAAAACCTTAAAAATCTATAACAATGAAAAAGGGTATTTTAATTTTTCTTTCCTTAGTGTTAATAAATTGCACATCTGATGATAGCAAACCAAAAGAAGAAGACTCGGAATTACTTGGTAAATGGAAATTAATCGAACAGCTTTCAGACCCAGGAGATGGAAGCGGTGTATTTAATTCAATAGATAGTAATAGAACTATTGAGTTTTTTAGCAATGGTACAGTAACAATAAATGGTATTTTATGTTTTATGAGTTCTCAAGTTGGTGATGAAAGTTCAGGTACTTATTCCGCTGTTTCTGGAAGTGATTTTAGTGATGGAGAAATTATACCTAATGACTGTGATTCTAATTTTGTTGAACCTAAAGTGTTTTATAAAATAGAAGGAGCCAACTTAATACTTTGGTATCTGTGTATAGAACCTTGTGGGCAAAAGTTTATAAAACTACCTGATTAAAGTGTTAGTAACCAAGTACGCTGTAGTTTTTTAAACTTTTTTAATTCGCTGCGTAAAATTGGTAAGAAGTCTTTACCGTTACTGTTTGAGCGTTCCAAACGGTATGAGTTTTTATAAAGCATATTAGTAAGACGTTTTAGTGAAGCAATATGCTTATATTTTCTTTCTGAATAACGCTCTAATTCTGCATTTAAAATTTCTGGAGCTAATGATACTGATTGTTGCACAATGTCACCTGAGAAATAAATATTAGAATCTTCAGTACCATCATTTTTCAATGTAGATAGATCATGATTAAGATACTTAGAGATATTTTGAGAAAGTGTGAAAATCTCTACAGCTTTTTTGTAAATCGGTAATTCCGATAGGTTTAGTGGGGTATTAGATGACATATTCTTTTTCTCTTAGCATTTTTATCAAAATTAATCACAAGATATCATTTTCAACTTTAGGTTTTAAAGTAAAAATGTATATTTGCTTTAAATTTTAATTATTTATAGTTAAATTTCATTAAATGGATATTGATAAGCTTAATTGGAAGATTTTAAGGTGTTTACAAGAGAATGCGCGTCTTTCTAATGCTGAAATTGGACGACGTGTTGGCGTTAGTTCACCGGCAGTTTCAGAGCGTATTAAAAAGATGGAAGATCTAGGTATTATTGAAGGTTATAAAACAATTGTTTCTCCATTGGAAGTTGGTTATCAACTAAAAGCGATCATTACATTACGTGCTTTTATGGGAAAGCTAAAACCATTTTTAGAAAAGGTGAAAACCTATGATGAAGTTGTGAATTGTTATCGAATTACTGGGGATGAAAATATTGTTATGGAAGTGGTTTTAAAAAACCAAAAACACATGGAGTCATTTATAGATCAACTTATCGTTTATGGTGAAAGTAAAACACAAATAGTGCTATCTGATGTTGTCAAACAAAAAGAGATCAAATCGTTGAAATAGAAATTACAGATTTCCAAATGTATCATCTGGATTATATGGAATATCATCATCAGGATCTTTATCATCATAATTTATCCCTGGAGGATTAAAAAGTCCCCAGCGATCTATAATATAATTCCATTGGTCGAAGGTCTTTACCCACTCTGCAAATAAGATTCTAAATGCGTCTATTTCAGTTCTTAATAAGTCTAAATATTCGGTGTCTTTAAAACCGTGCATTTCTATAGCACTAGCGTCAGTAATGAGATCTCGTGCAGCTTTACGAATTATGGCAGCATTTTCCATTTTAATATCATATAGCATATCCTTACCTGAAGCTCCTGCAATTTTAGCTGGAATGATCAATGAATTTTTTCGCATATAATCAAGATTATTTTCTATCATTTCAACTTGAATTTCTTGCTCAAAATCAATATCAGTTTTTTCAACCGATTTAACAATATAATCTACTAATTTTTGTATTTCCATAGCCTTTTGAAATACGGGTAGTTTTTGCCACTGTTTCATGGTTTATTTCTTAATTATTAAATGAGGTATACTATCTAGGTTCCAATCAATCACCAAACCACCTGCTAAAGCTTGTGCCACCTTCTTCCCATAAAGAAGCTCACATAAATATAAAGCAGCTTCAAAACTTTTTGCGCCACCAGCTGAAGTAATATATTTTCCGTCATGAACAAAGAGTAGCTCTTTTCTAATATCCAGTTTAGGAAACATGGTTCTCATTTTGTCAATATCGCTTGGAAATGTTGTAGAAACGGCGTTATCAAGTAATCCTGCCTTAGCTAAAACAAACGCCCCATCACAATGCGAGGTAATAAATTGTGCATTTTTATCTACCTGTTTTACAAAATTGATCATGGTAATATCCTCTAAATCGGAGTCCAAATGATGTTCTGCACTAGGTACAACAAGAATATCGATTTGAGGTATTGAATCTTTTAGGTAATTAAAATCTGGACGTATTCGCATACCTTCAAAAGTAGTGATGGCATCATCGGTATTAGCAACAGTAAATACGTTCATAGCTTTGATATTATCTCTAAATATTGTGTGTTGAAAAATATCAAAAGGAGCTGTTAGTTCTGTATTATAAGTGCCATTCATAATCAGGAATGCAACATTATACCTAGTAGGCTCAAGTTTAGGAAACTGTTTTTTATGTTCTTGCTTCAGTATCTGATTATCGGTAGTTTCTTTCCTTTTTTTAGAAGAATTACAGCTTATAAAAAGAAGCATGGTTGTTGAACTCATTTAGACTTTTTCAATTTGCTAAAAAATTGCTGTTTTCAGCTCTGTTTTTGTCTTTTTTTCCTTCCGTAGCTCTGCTATGCAACTCAAAAAAGCCTTCAACATAGCCAAAAACTTCTAATTTTCGCTTAAATCCAAAAAGTCTAAATGAGTTCATTATATAAAACAAATGTTTCATACGCTTGTTTAATATTAATTGATACGCCATGGTGGATTTTTTCTGTTTTTCCCAGCATGAAATATAATGATATTATTTCCATCAAGGTCTTGCAAGTGAGCTTCTCTCCATAAATACGATTTGTCTTCTGGTAGTTGTGTAAAAATGATACCTTTATCTTGTAGTTTAACAACTAAATCATCAAGATTATCATCTTCAAAATATATAGTAATACCGTTACCTTTTGGTAAAGCCTCTACCTTATGAATTGAAAATGTACTATTGCCATCAGGGCATTCAAATCGTACATATCTTGGGATGGCATCTACAATAAGATGCAATCCCAAGGTTTTGTAAAATGCGGTTGCTTTTTCAACATCTAAAGACGGTATGGTAATTTGATTTAAATCCATAAAATTTCTTTTTCTTCTTCTTTTATTTTTTCTTTACGTTTTTTTGTTGCATTTAAATAGTGTCTTAGTATAAATAACAAGAAAACACAAAGTGCAGCAAGTAATGTAATAATATACCAGGTATTATCAAAACCAAGCGCATCTACCATTCGCATACCTGCATTATGACCAAATATATGAGCTACCGAAAAAGCAATACTGTACAAGGCCATATATTCTCCTTGATTACCTTTTTTCGCTCTATCCATAGTAAATGCATTTGAAAAAGGAAACGCTATCATTTCCCCAAATGTCATTAACAACATACCTATTATTAAAACACCAGCCCAATTTGTAAAGTTTAAGATAATAAAGCTTAAACCCGTTAGAACACCACCAAAAAGCATGAGCCCAGATTTAGTGAAATTGGTGTTTTCTAACCATTTTATTAAAGGCATTTCAAATACAAAAATGATAAAACCATTCATCCCTAGAATAATGCCTATATCAAATTCACTTAAATGATGTACATCTTTATAATATAATGGCATGGTAGAGAAGTACTGTAAGAATACAATACCAAAAAGAACCATAGCAGCGAGAAATATTAAAAATGCTTTATCACCATAAGCAGATTTCGGGTTTTTAGTTTTTACATCATCCAGAATTTTAGCTTTTTTAGGATTCAAAACATTTATTAAAACTAAAGTAGCCATCATACATGTAATACCATCTACCCAAAATAAACCACCATAACTAAGCGAGGTAATTATAAGACCTCCAATAGCAGGTCCAGCAGAAAAACCAAGGTTTATAGCCAAACGAATTAAAGTAACTGATCGTATTTTATTTTCTGGCTTACTATAAGCACTTAAGGCAACAAACATGGCAGGACGAAACATATCTGCAACAAGCATAACCAAAAATATGCCTAAACAGAATGATACGAAAGTGTTTAGAAATTGCAATGCTATAAACAGCATACCAGTTGCAAGCAAACTAAATGTCATGACTTTATAATAGCCGATTTTATCGGTTAATTTACCTCCTAACCAAGAACCAATAACAGAGCCTAAACCAAAAGCACTCATAACCCATCCAATATCATTAAAAGTAAAATTAAGACTCTCCCTTAAGTATAATGATAAGAACGGAATGACCATGGTACCTGCTCTATTAATAAGTGTTATTAATGCAAGCCACCATACTTCTGTTGATAAGCCTTTGAATGTGTTTAAGTAATTGTTTAATAAAGTTTTCATTAGTTCTAAGTGTTCAAGTTTCTGTTTTTACATATAGTTTTGTTTATTTAGATCCTGAGCTTTGTCAGAATTAGTTCAACTAATTAAATTTATTCAGTTGCTACGCAACAGTCAAATTTCAAGTTTCACTAAAAATAAAAAGTCCGACTTCTCAGTCGGACTTTTACATATTGTAATATATTATATTTATATCACCACAATATATGACAAGCCCAACCTTCTCTCTTTAAAGAGGTCCATTGCTTTCTATAAATTGTGACAATACAACGCATTTCTAATTATTTTGAAGTTACAAAACTATATAAAATATTCTTAAGTTGTATTTTTGAAATGAGAATATTTTTTAAATATCGAAAAAGCATAGTACTCTTAGCCTTTTTAGAATTAAAATAAAACAGTTTATATGTTTGATAATGAGTTGATTGAAATTAATGATTTAAAATCTCCAAAAGGAACTCTTGTATTAGGACATTTGCCTCAGTTTAATACTTATAATAAACATCAAGTGTTAGAACGTTGGGTTGAAGAGTGTGGAGAACTATTTAAAATACATTTTGTAGGAAAGGAATTTGTGGTATCAGCAAATCCAGATTTTAATAATAAAATGCTAAGATTAAGGCCTGAAGGTTTTAAACGTTTTTCTAAAATTGATGAGATTTTAAAAGAGATGGGGGTCGATGGTGTTTTTAATGCAGAAGGAGACGCTTGGAAACGACATAGAAAACCAACAGCAGAAGCTTTAAGTGTAAAAAATGTAAAAGCATATTATCCTGTAATTCTGGATAAAACAAACGAGGTTCTTAAAAAGTTTAAAAACTATTCTAAACAAGGAACTATAGTAGATGTACAAAAAGAATTTATGGCATTTACAATCGATATTACTACGGAGATTGCTTTTGGACATAAGTTGGACACTATAAATAATAAATCGAATCGTTTTCAGAAGCATTTAGAAGTTATTTTTCCAATGATCAATACGCGTGTTACGGCTCCAATTCCTATATGGCGGTATTTCAAAAGAAAAAAAGATAAAATACTTATTGATTCTTTAAAATCTATTGAAAAAGTAATTTATGAATTTATTAATGATGCTAAAAAACGCATAACAGAAAATCCGGCACTAAAAGAGCAGCCTTCAAATTTTTTAGAAGCCTTATTAGTAGAAAATAAAGATGCAAATTTTACTGATGAAGAGATCTACGGAAATGTGTTTACCATGTTATTGGCAGGAGAAGATACAACATCTAATACACTGTCTTGGGGCATGTTTTATTTAGCGCAACATCCTGAGGTTGTAGTTAAGGTTAGAGAAGAAGCTATACTTGTTTATTCTGAGGATGTACCACATATTTATGAAAATGTAGACGATTTAAAATATGCAAATGCAGTAGCACAGGAAGCGATGCGATTAAAACCAACAACACCCCAATTGTATTTAGAGGCCAATGAAGATGTTATTGTAGAAAATGTATCCATACCTAAAGGCACTAGTATTATTTTGCAGAATAAAGTAGCACAAACGCATAATGATTATTTCTCTAACCCTAATAGTTTTATCCCGGAAAGGTGGATTGAAAGTGAATGTCCAATGCATAAAAATCATGTCCCTAGTGTTATGAGAGCTTTTGGAGGAGGCGCGAGATACTGCCCAGGCATGCATTTGGCAAAAACAGAAATGATTGTATTAATTTCAACATTATGTAAGCATTTCGATTTTAAACTAGAAGTTGAGCCAGAAACTATTAGAGAGCAATTTGAATTTACCATGTATCCAGAAAATTTAAAAATTACTTTTGTACCAGTAAAATAAAACTAAACCAAAACATATTACAGTCATCTATAAATAGAAAAGCATGATAAAAAATTACCTTTTAACCGTATTATTTTTAACGACTATATTCAGCTGTGCTCAAGATAAAAAAACGCTTTTAGGAGAAACTGAGTTTCAAAAAAAAATAAATGCAGAATATAAAGATGCTACAACATCACCATTAAAAGATAAAGATAGAAAGCATTTTAGAGGTTTGGATTTCTTTAAATTTGATTCTACTTATATTGTAAAAGCCCAGTTTAAAAGAACCCCAAATGAAAGACCTTTTAAAATGAAAACCACGACTACCAGACTTCCTGAATATGTGAAATACGGTGAGTTAATGTTTAACTTAAAAGGAGAAAATTTTACATTAAACATTTACCAAAATCAGGGTTTGATAAAAAAAGAAGGTTTTGAAGATTATTTATTTCTACCTTTTTTAGATGAAACTAATGGTATTGAAAGTTACGGAGGAGGTCGTTATCTTGATGCCAGAATTCCAGAAGGAGACACTTTTATCATAGATTTTAATACAGCGTATAACCCATATTGTGCTTATAATGATAAATATTCTTGTCCTTTAGTACCCAGAAAAAATTATTTAAAAACTCGAATAGAGGCAGGGGTGAAGGCTTTTAGTAAGTATTAGGTATACTATACTTGCTTCTCGTTATTATGTTCGTTTAACGGTTAATATATGAAGCGTAGCCTGCCGATAGGCGGCTATGATTTCATATACAGTGTTAGCCTTTTTTTTCTTATGGATAGGTTTAGACTTCCTTATTTAAATTTACAACTATTTTACCAACCACGGTACGCTGCTCAAGACTATGAAGAGCATCTGGTACGTCTTTTAATGAAATAACTTTTTGTATAGCGGGCTTTATCTTTTTATCAGCAATCATTTCAAGTACTGTTTTTATATTTGTTGTAACCTCAACCTTTTGAGTTAAAGCCATGAATTTCTGACTTCCACGACCAAATCGGCCAAGAAATTTTACTTTAAGCATATTGTAAAAATCACCACCGACTAATACATATTTACCATCTTTTTTTAAAATCTGTTTGTATCGGCTTGGACATTCGAAAGATGCAGTATCAAAAACAGCATCAAACTCATTACCTATTAATGCTTTGATTGAGTCCTTTTCTCTGTAATCAACAACCTCATCTGCTCTCCAACTCTTTACAGCTTCTACCTTTTTGGTTGAACAAATAGCCGTTACATAGGCACCTTGAGCTTTTGCTATCTGAACACCAAAAGACCCTACTCCACCCGAAGCTCCATTGATCAACACTTTATCTCCAGGATTAATTGAACAAAGGATCATTCCCATCATTGCAGCTTGACCAGATATTGGTACTGTTGCGGCTTTTTCAAAAGAAACTGCTTCTGGCTTTTTAACTAAGTGTTGTGCATTTACGATTGCATACTCTGCATAGCCTCCTCCAAAAGATTTGCGAATATCAGCTACGACCGCATCACCTACTTGATAACCCTTAACATTTTTACCAATGAGTTGAATCGTTCCAGCAATGTCCATTCCTAAGATCCTTTTTTTCTTAGAAGGTCTGAAAAGTCCAAAAACCATTCGAATAATAAAATAATTAGCCCTGACAATATACCTATCTGCAGCATTAATGGAGGCACATTCAATTTTCACTAAAACTTCATTCTTATTAGGCTTAGGTATTTTTCTATCATCGACAAGTTCCATTACTTCTTGAGGATCGCCATAGTTACGAAAAACGATAGCACGCATTAATTTTAAATGTTTCATATTTTTTGAAGCAAATTTATAAAGGAGTGACGATGCAGTCTTGACCTGTAGGCTCAATCATTATTCACTGAGGTTCTTTCTAAATCCCGTGGGCGAACAGCCATATTGATTTTTGAACATTCGCGAAAAACTGGAGGTATTAGTGAATCCACAGTCATAGCAAATCTCTTTTATAGAGTTTTGAGTAAAGGCTAATATGCTTCGTGCCTTTTCCAACTTCTTTTGAGTAATGTATTTAGCTGGTGTGCTGTCATACAATTTGTTGAATTTTCTTTTGAAAGAGGCCATACTGTTGTTTGTCATGGCTGCCAAGCGTTGAAGGTCTAAAGGTTCATACAGATTAGAATCAATGACTTCCCTAAATGAAAAAATCTTATCAGAAAATAAACGTCTCATAATTAAATTCAAGTTTGAAGGTTCTTCTGATTGCAGGAGGAGTAGAATAATCTCTTTTAACTTAACCGCCAAAATTTCTTCGCTGAGTGCATTTTTGTGGTCGAAAAATTTAGCAATACTCAAAAAATAGGCTTTTACTAAGGCAGTAGCATCTTCTTGAAAGGTGTCTTTTTTTAAGGGGTGATCCAATTCTTTCCAAAATTTTGGCTTTTCGCCATCAAAAACTTTTTGCAGTACTTCTCTATTAAAATGAACAACAATAGCACTTATTAAATTTCCAGTTTTAATTATTGAGAAGCTACGACCGACTGTTTTGCCGCATAATGAAAGAATAACTGTCCCCTTTGTAGCTAAAAATCCTGATTTTGTTAGGTCTTGGGCATCACCTTCTAAAATGTAGGCAAAACAAGATTCGGCTGGTAAATTTATTTCATTTTCTAAGGGCGTAGAAACCTTATACCATGAGAATAATGGTTTTTCATAAAGTAGGATTTGATTAAATATATTCGCCATGAAGTTTATCCCTTATTCTCGGTTAAATTCTTTTTGTTTCCTCCTCTATAATTGGTGCTAATGCTTAGATAAAGTTCCGTTTTAATGAACTTTATCATTTGTTAAACGAAGGTAGAAGAAAATTTTTACAAAGTCAAGGTTTTTACTTGACTAAAAACATCCCCAAGAACACAGCCAAAAATCCAACAATAAAACTAGCAATAGTATAAAAAGCAAAACTTGTAAAGTCACCCGATTTTAAAAACACATGGTTCTCGTAGGCAAACGTTGAAAAGGTGGTAAAACCACCACAAAAACCAGTAGCTAAAAGTAAGGTTTGATTTTGTGTTAGCGAATCATTTTTTGCCGCTAAGCCAAGTATGATACCAATGAGTAAACTTCCTAAAATATTAGCAGCAAAAGTGCCATAGGGAATACCAGTTTCTGCGCTATTTAAATATTTTCCAATAATATAACGTAGTACACTACCAAAACCACCACCTAAAAAAACCAATAAAAGATGCTTCATATACTATTTTACGGCAATGTATATTTCAGTAACCCAATCCGCAGGGTTAGGATAGCTCATAGGATCTGTTTTGTATACCTCAAGGGCTGGTTGATCATGTAACTCTTCTAAACCATGCTCTTTTATATGTTTAGAAGCCGTTTCCCATGCTTCTTTTAAATTATCATAATCACCTTTTAGCGTTGTTTTAATAGCCTTAAATGGTTTTAACTGTCCAGTAAGAATATCGCTATCCGAAGAAATCACTTTTTCAGTTGTAGGAACGCAACATGAAAACATAACGGCATTATTCTCTACATCCCATTTGTGATAGCTGGTAAACGGAGCGCCAGCCATTGTGATGTTATTTTTCATAGCATAATTACCAACCTTAGGAAGCATTTCGGTCATTTTAGCTTCTAAATCAGAAATTTTACAAGATGTCGTGTTGTAAAGATAATAACCACCACTATGTTGGGTGATGCCATCTACTTTTACGCTGTATTTTTTCATATCTGCAGAAACAATACTATCCAGTTTAAATAAACCTCTTTCAAAATCTGGACCAGTAGCCTCTTCAATAGATCCTGCAAAAGTGGTATACATTTTGGTCATGAAATCTTGTTTTCCCTTCATTCCCCATGTTACTTTGGTACCTTCTTCAGTATTTTCAAAAGTCCAATTTATATCAGATTCAGATTCAAAAGGTTTTATAAAAACAATATGTTGATCAATAGACTTATTTTTTTCAACGTCTAAAGTTTTCATACTACCTTCACCTAAAATATCTCCATTCCATCCATAGTTTCCTTCAATACCAGATGTTGTTTCTCCATAAGTTAAAGTGGCATTTGGTTCTTTTTCAATCCATGGCGAAAAATCTGGCCAATTTTTGAAATCATTTACTTTATTAAATAATAATGAAGCAGGAGCTTTGATAACTTTACTTCTAGAAAAAGCAAATTCATTAGGCTGCACAGCAATGTAAATAGCAGTACCTATAAGAGCAATAAGTAATAGGAATAAAATGTACTTAAAAGTTTTCATTGTCTTTTTGGTTTATTATACAAATCAAATATAATCATTTTTAAACCTCGTTTAATAAATTATTATATTTGTTACATCGAAAATAGATTTTCCTTAAACAAATAATTGTTTTTGTGATTAATCAATAATTTACAGGTGACTATCAATCAACTTTTTGAACAATAATTAAAAACATTTTTATATAATGAAACTAAAATCAATACTAAATTTAGTGCTAATTGCTATTTTATTTTTGTCATGTGGTCATGATAAATCTAAGCAAACTCCGGAAAAAACAGAAGTTAAAGAAGTCTCAGCTTTTGATCATAATGTAGAGCAATTTGCAGATATTAAAATACTCCGCTATCAAATTCCTGGATGGGAAAATTTAACCTTAAAAGAACAAACCTTAGTATATTATCTTACTCAAGCTGGTTTGGCAGGGAGAGATATTATATGGGATCAAAACTATAGGCATAATCTTAAAATAAGAAAAGCGCTGGAAAATGTGTATTCTAATTATAAAGGAGATAAAGGATCTACAAATTGGAGTGCTTTTGAAACGTATTTAAAACGTGTTTGGTTTAGTAATGGAATCCACCATCATTATTCGAATGATAAATTAAAACCAGAGTTTTCATCAGACTATTTAAAGCAGTTATTAACAGAAACAAATACTACTTTAGAAGGTGATGCTTTTGATGTTATTTTTAATGATGTAGATACTAAAAAAGTAAATCAAGCTAAAGGTGTTGATAATGTAGGCCTTTCTGCGGTTAATTTTTATGGAACAGATGTTACTAATAATGATGTAGAACGTTTTTATGCAGCAAAAAAATCTCCAAATTCTAATAGACCGTTGTCTTTTGGGTTGAATTCACAATTAGTAAAAGAAAACGACGAATTAAAAGAGCGTGTTTATAAATCTGGAGGTTTATACGGTTCAGCAATAGACGAAATTATTAAGTGGCTAGAATTGGCTAAGAGTGTTGCTGAAAATGAGGCACAAGGAAACGCTCTAGGCTTGTTAATTGATTATTATAAAACGGGAGATTTACAAACGTGGGATGACTATAATGTAGCCTGGACTTCTGCTACAGCTGGGAATATTGATTATATAAATAGTTTTATTGAAGTGTATAATGATCCTCTAGGTTATAGAGGTTCATATGAAAGCATTATTCAAATTAATGATTTTGATATGTCTCAAAAAATGAAAGTGTTATCGGATAATGCACAGTGGTTCGAGGACAATTCTCCTTTAATGGAAGCGCATAAAAAAGATAGTGTTATTGGTGTTTCTTATAAAGTTGTTACAGTAGCAGGCGAAGCTGGAGATGCATCACCAAGTACACCAATTGGTGTAAATCTACCTAACGCTAATTGGATTAGAAAAGAAGTAGGAAGTAAGTCAGTTTCTTTAGGAAATATTATACATGCTTATAATAATGCAGGTGGTTCAGGTCGTTTAAAAGAGTTTGCTCATGATAATGAAGAATTAAAATTAGCAGAAAAATATGGGCAACTAGCAGACAAGCTACATACAGCATTGCATGAGGTTATAGGTCATGCATCGGGACAGTTAAATCCAGGAGTAGGAGAAACCAAGGAAACGTTGAAAAATTATGCTTCAACTTTAGAGGAAGGCCGTGCTGATTTAGTTGGATTGTATTATTTATATGATGCTAAATTGGAAGAACTAGGTTTAGTAGATGATTGGAAAAGTGTCGGGAAAACGGCTTATGATGATTATATTAGAAATGGTCTAGTAATGCAATTAATTCGTTTAAATTTAGGTGATGATGTTGAAGAAGCTCATATGAGAAATAGACAGTGGGTAAGTGCATGGGTGTTTGAGAAAGGTAAAATAGACAATGTCATAGAAAAAGTTGTACGTGATGGAAAAACGTATTACAATATTAATGATTATGATAAGTTGCGTGAACTTTTTGGAACATTATTACGTGAAACACAACGTATAAAGTCTGAAGGCGATTATGAAGCAGTAGAAGCTTTAGTTGAAGGTTATGGGGTTAAAGTAAATCAAGATTTACATGCAGAGGTTTTAGAACGTAACAAGCAATTTTTATCGGCACCATATAATGGTTTTGTGAATCCAGTATTAGTAGTAGATAAAAATAAAGAAGGAGAAATAATTGGGGTGAAAGTGACACAACCAGAAACCTTTGCTGGCCAAATGTTAAATTATAGCAAAAACTACAATTTTTTACCAGAGGTTAACTAGTTAATTTAACTTATAACAAAAGAACAGACCCATATAAATTAAGGATCTGTTCTTTTGTTAACACTAAAAGTCAAAAGAATTAAATTAACAACTATTAGGATGCTAATTATAATTAGTATTTTCATTAGTTTGAGTTTGTTTGTTAAACATTAGATGCAAAAAAATAAAAAAGGTTGCGTGAAAATCTTGCAACTATTTATATAACAGATTAAATCTTCTTTTTCCTACCACAGTCGTTTACTTTAAAAACAATAAACATCTGATATTGGGTGGGCTAAAGTCATTAAATCTCATTGAAAATTAGAAATAAGCTATTGTTAAGCTAAGAATTTAATTATGTCATGGTGTTTTTTAGTGCGATTTTGGCAATAATTATGCCTAAAGTCAATTTGTAAACAAATTAAGATTAAATAATGAGGCATCAACGCTGAAAGACTTTATTAAGGGGAAATTATTCTTTACTATATTTTTCGGTGCGTTTTACATAATTTGTTTTCATTGCATTGGGTTTTGTGTAACGCTATTTCAAGACGAGACAACTATATAACAAAAAACCAGAGAAGCCAACTTCTCTGGTTTTTTTAATAATATTAAAAATGGTCAACCGTATATTACGGTGACTGAAAATCATATAGTTTATTTTCTTGTAAATGTAAACACATCAGTGTAAGTTTGACCAGCCTCTGTGTAAGTATCAGTAATTACTAGTTTTCCATCAACAAATTTTACTTCCCCACTTTCTAAAATGAGATCTCCATTAGGGTAATCTTCACTATATTTCGGATCAATAAAATCTTCATATTTAAACGATACTAAAGTCAAAGTTTTGTCAGTTTCATTATAAGCCCATTTACCAGTTTCTTTGTCATCGTATTTTTTAATTTCATCGAAATAAGTAGCAGTACAATCAGCTCCAGTGGCTTCAGTATTTATGGCTTTATACTCTTCATATTCTTTTATATAGAAATCACCGTTACTTTCAATGTTAAGTATCACCTCATCTTTAATTATCATACTATAATCAACTTCAATTGTTTGTTGATTTTCACAAGTAACCTCATATTTATCGTCATCAGTTGACTCTTCTAGAACCCATTCACCAACAATAGCTGCATTACCACCCCATGCTTCTACTTCTACACAAACGGTAACGATTTGACTAATGTTTTCTTGTTCGTCATAAATACATAAATCTGCACAAAATTTTCCAGGAGGAAACGAGTCTCCAAAATCTACATCAATTTCGTATTCACCATCGATTAAAGTTTTGCTAGATTTTAATGGCCCTCTAGACTTGTTTTTAGTATCACTAGATTTGTTTGTATTGAACTCAGAAACTGGAATATCAAAATAATCAGAAGCATTATTGTTATCTGAATCTTTAAATAATAAGTAAGCACCAGCAATATTTGTTTCTGTTGTAGAAAATTTTAGATTAAAACCTGAGTTTTGAAAAGCTTCAGCTTTATCAGAACTTATTTCTAAATTTAAATTGCTATTAGGTGCTGGAGGCGTTCCTTGGTTTTTTGTTGCTCCTACGACAGAAATGTCAGAATTTAAATTGGCTATTGGAACATCAGCTTCTTCTAATTGATTTTGCTCATTTGCTAGTTGTTCATTTCCACTATTATTATCATCATCCGAAGAACAGGAAAAAAATAATACTGAAAAAGCAATTAATGTAAATAATGGTTTAAAGAATTTCATAGTTTTATTATCATTTGTTAATATATAATTCATTGTGCATAACTAGAAATATTAGTTTAGTTGAGCAAAAATTATGCATAAGATTACGCTTAAAAAGACAATATAATCGATAAAGTGTTTAAAAAATCAGACAAAGCGTTTATTTTAAGAAAAACTTTATAGCAACTATTAATAAGATAAAAGCAATAAAAGCAATCAGTATCCATATACTACCAGCGTAAAAGCGCTTATGAAGTTTTAAATCTTTTCGGTAAGTATATCCTATTATAATGGCGAAGGCAATAAAAAATAAAACTCCAAAAATGATTTGACCTTTACTAAACATATGGTTATTTTTATGCAAATTTAAGAAAACACTAAAGATTTCCTTCTCCAAGGAAATTAAAAAAACACTATTAATATAATGAAAAACAAAATAGAAGCCGTAAAAGCGTTTCATACCGCATTTAAAATAGGGCATAGGGAATCTCCCAAAGCAGATTTAGGAAAAGATAAAAATACACTACGTTTCAATTTAATGAAAGAAGAAAACGAAGAGTATTTTGAAGCTGCAAATAATAATGATTTGGTTGAAGTTGCTGATGCACTAGGCGATATGCTTTATATTTTATGCGGGACTATTATAGAGCATGGCATGCAGTATAAAATCGAGGAAGTGTTTGATGAAATACAACGAAGTAATATGAGTAAATTGGGAGAAGACGGACAGCCAATTTATAGAGAAGATGGAAAAGTTCTAAAAGGACCTAATTATTTTAAACCTAATATTGAATCTATTTTAGATAAATAAAAAAAGAGGCTGTCTAAAAAAGTGTCATTCAGAATGAAATGAAGAATCTCTTTAAATTAAACATTTTGAATACCAGCGTGTTGAGATTTTTCGACTGCGCTCAAAATGACAATTTATAGACTTTTTAGACAGCCTCTTTTTTAATGAATACTATGTTTATTCTACTTTAAGCCTCCAACCAAAAGGATCTTTGGCTTTATTGGTTTGTATATCAGTAATACGCTTCTTCAGAGAACTAGCGTATGTATCTTCAAATTCAGGTAAGTCAAAATCTTCACCTTTATAACCAAATCCGGCTATAGGAGAAATAACGGCAGCTGTACCAGCACCAAACATTTCTTTAAGAGAACCATCTTTTGCAGCAGTAACTACTTCATGAACAGATAGTTTTCTAACTTCAACAGGAATACCTTCCGCTTTAGCTAATTGAATAATACTTTTACGTGTAATACCATCTAGAATTCTATCACTCGTTGGACCAGTAATAAGCGTATCATTTATACGAACAAAAATATTCATAGCACCAGCTTCTTCAATGTACTCGTGAGTATTATCGTCTGTCCATATAACTTGTTGATAGCCTTTTTCTATAGCCAATTGTGTTGGGTAAAATTGTCCAGCATAATTTCCACCAGCTTTTGCAAAACCAACCCCACCATTGGCAGAACGAGAGTATTTTTCTTCAATTAAAACCCTCACTTTTCCAGAGAAATAAGAACCAGAAGGTGCACAAGCTATAATAAATGTATATTCATCTGCTGGAGATGCATGAAAACCGTTACCAGATGCAAAAACAAAAGGTCTTATATAGAGAGAACTCCCATCCTTTTTAGGAATCCATTCATTATCAACTTGTAATAACGTTTTAAGTCCATCCATAAAATAATTTTCTGGCAATTCTGGAATCGCTAAACGTTTTGACGAAATATTTAAACGTTTAAAGTTCTCTAATGGACGAAATAACCAGACATTCTCATTGGTATCTTTGTAGGCTTTCATTCCTTCAAATACAGATTGACCGTAATGAAAAATCTTTGCAGATGGATCTAAATTAATAGCTTGGTAAGGAACAACCTTAGGAGCTTGCCATTCACCATCTTTAAATTTACATTCTAACATGTGATCAGAAAATACATGCCCAAATTTCAAATTGTCAAAATCTACATCATTTATTTTAGTAGTTTTGGCTTTTATAATCTCGATATTGTTGATTATAGAGTTCATAAGTCTAGTTATTTAATGATACAAATTTAGGTAAAAACGTTTTTAAAAAAACGGTATATTTACATAAATCGTTTAAAATTGAAATATTCATAACATGAAGTCGATTATCTTAGTAATTGTGTGTGCCTTAATGTTAAATTCTTGCAAAAAGAAAAATGATGAATCATCTGAAAAAACACCAAAAAAAGAAGCTGTAGAATATGTATCTTTTGGAAAAGAGATTATTGCAGATGATGCTATTGCAGCTACCTCTATGGCATCACACTACAAAACTATGAATGTAGGAGATTCCATTAATTCTAAAATGTTCGCTAAAGTTAATAGTGTCTGTCAGGCAAAAGGGTGTTGGATGACTCTAAATTTAGAAGATGGTAATGAAGTCATGGTGAAATTTAAAGACTATGGTTTTTTTGTGCCTAAAAACATAGCAGGTAAAGAGGTTATTGTAAATGGAAAAGCTTATATAAAAGAAGTGCCTATTGATGAATTAAGACACTATGCTGAAGATGCAGGTAAATCTCTTGAAGATATTGAAGCTATTACAAAACCAGAAAGGACGTATTCATTTGAAGCAGATGGCGTTTTACTAAAACAATAATTTTGAAACGAGAAGTTGTAATAACGGGAGATGGTTCGTCTACTATTCACTTACCAGATTGGGATGAGCAATACCATTCTAAACATGGCGCCATACAAGAAGCCTATCATGTATTTATAAAGCATGGCTTACATCACTTTTGTCATGCAGAACAAAGTAAAAACACAAATCAACAAGTATCTATCTTAGAAATTGGTTTTGGAACTGGGTTGAATGCTTTTATTACTTTATTAGAAGCAGAAAAGTTAAATATTAATATTAATTACTTTGGAGTTGAAGGTTATCCGGTTTTAACGGATGAAATAGATCAATTAAATTACCCGATTGAATTAAATGCACAAAGTAAAGCCTCTCTTTTTAAACAGCTGCATAAAGTTGCTTGGGAGGAAAAGCATATGATTTCTGAAAACTTTTCAATAGAGAAGCAAAACCGTTTTTTTTCAGAAATTACAGAAAAGAACATGTATGATATGATCTATTTTGATGCTTTTGGAGCTAGAGTACAACCCGAATTATGGACTGAGTCTATATTCTTGAAAATGTATATTGCATTAAAAGTAGGAGGCGTATTGGTTACTTATTCAGCAAAAGGAAGTGTTCGTCGTGCTATGCAAGCAGTTGGTTTTATAGTGGAACGTTTACCAGGACCGCCTGGTAAGCGTGAAATGTTACGCGCTTGTAAAGAAGCGTGATCTAAAGTGCACTTAATAATTTTCTGGTCTGCAGATTGTAGACTGTTAAACCTAATATAAAACGTTAGCAAACAGAGGTGTCTTTTTGTAACTTTATAAAAAAAGAGAATGCGAGTTTTAATAACAGGTGCGACAGGTTTGGTAGGGCAGGAGATAGTAACACTTTGTCAAGAAAAAGATATTGCGGTTAATTACTTAACAACGCGTAAATCAAAAATATCCCAAAAAGAAAATTATCGTGGGTTTTATTGGAATCCGAAAAGTCAAGATATTGACATAGGTTGTTTTAAAAATGTTGATGCTATTATACATTTAGCAGGAGCGACTGTATCAAAACGATGGACACCATCTTATAAAGAAGACATTTTATCTAGTAGAAAAATAACGACTCAATTATTGATTAATGCTTTAAAAGGAGAGAGTCATACTATAAAACAGATTGTTTCTGCTAGTGCTATTGGAATTTATTCAGACTCCTTAATCAATTATTATGAAGAAACCTCTGAAGATTTTAGCCAGTCTTTTTTAAGTGAAGTGGTACAGACTTGGGAACAAGAAGTCGATGCGTTTACTAAATTAGATATCATAGTTGCCAAGATAAGAATAGGTTTGGTTCTGGCTGAGAATGGTGGAGCACTTCAAGAAATGGTCAAGCCTATTAAGTTTGGATTAGGAGCAGCTTTTGGTAGCGGTAAACAATGGCAGTCCTGGATTCATGTTCAGGATTTAGCAAATATGTTTTTATATGTTTTGGAAAATAACTTAAAAGGCATTTATAATGGCGTAGCGCCAAACCCTGTCACAAACAATGAATTAATAAAAACGGTGTCTAATGTGATACACAGACCTTTGTTTTTGCCTAATATTCCTAAATTCTTTTTAAAGTTAGTATTGGGAGAGATGCATACATTGCTATTTGAAAGCCAAAGAGTTAGTTCTAAGAAAATAGAAAATAAGGGATTTGTTTTTAAATACCATCACTTGTTGTTAGCTCTAGAGGACTTATTAAAATAGATTATATCCAAAAATAATTGATGTCCTAGGATAATTCGTATCAAACAAACTATTTGTTATTATTGTTTGATTTGAGGAAAATCTAGCTTCTAAGCTTATTTTATTATTAAATTTATAGCCTATATCGAATGCAAAATAGTTTTTTCCTCTTAATCCCAAATCTAATAAACTAGTTGTTTCGTAATCAAAATTAGAACCCAAATCTATAGTATTAAAATTATATAAGGCATTTACAAATATTTTTGAAGAACGACTAATAGGGAAGTAGAACCTAATTCCGAATAGTAAATCAATTCCTTTGTAATTAATAGATACTTTCGTTGTTTTGGGACCTAAAGTAGTATTAACATAAACATAGTCATCAATCTCAGATTTGAAACTTTGAAATGTTGGTTCAAATAATAATGCAAACCTCCCATTATTAAATGGTAAGACAAATTCTGATTCTAAACCTATCCCAAAATTTAAATTATTGCCAAAGTCTATTTTGCCTAGAGCACTATTTTTATTTTCAGTAGATAATGAAGTGAAATTAATACTTGGTTTTATAAATAAATTAAATTTCCCGGTATTTTTTTCTCCTTGTATGGGGTTTGTATAATTGAGATCATTACATGCATTATATTTAATAAAATACTCCATTAAGCTCGTTGTATTATATTTTAGTTTTTTTATGTGATCTATTGTTAAGGTGTTGCATTTTAAATTACTGTTAATCTGTTGTTTATATTGATTGTTTTCCTTAGTTATGGTTTGGGAAGTATAATGTTTTTTATAGATTAACTGCTCGATTTTTTCATTATTATTAAAAAAGAAAAGTCTAGCATTGTTATCCTGATATACAAATAAATTAGCCTTTCCTTCAACCAGATATTTTAGAAATAATGTTTTATCTCTTAGATCAGGGCTTTTAGTTTTGCTTAATTTGTTTGTTTGATTACTTGAAGCATCTATTTTCACAAAAGCCCTTGTGAACTTCGTTTTGTCAAAACCAAACTCTGAAATGTTTTGAATAAGACCTTTGGTTGGTTTTGAATTTTCACTATGTTTATAAATAAATGTTTTCGGATTGTTTTTCCAGTCTTCGTTTAAAATAAAACAATTAATTTTTTCTCCATTATTATTTTTAAAGTACCCTTTCTTAAAAGTTTCTTGGGAAAATATGTTTTGCGTTAAAATTAGAAGTATAATTAGGGCTGTTTTTTTGGACATAGTAAATGTGTGATCTCTTATTGTGGTATCTTTAGCAAGCGAATATATATATAAAATCTTATAATTAAGATGACAACTTTAATTAAAAAAGTTCTTTGTTCTTATAGTTTATTTTTAATGGGATGTAACAAAATAATTTACCTTTGAACCTATATTATTTTCTAACAAGCAATAATATTTATGCTGTATTATTTTACTTAAATATCTATAAAGAGGACAATTAAAGGCTTTGTGCAATTTTGTTGCACATAATAATTATACATTCCATTAGAAACGTGATTCGAGAAAAATAATTCTCTAGTAAATTATGGATAAAAAGCCTCTTTAATTAATATTAAAAAATATTTAATGACATTATGACATTTTTATAATATTGGCAGTACTTTTGCCAACTAATTTTAGTATTTGTTAAAATTTAAATGCAGTAATGAGTAAGAAAGACAAAACGAACGATATAGAAAACGATCAAATAGACAGTGTACAAAGTGAAACTGTTGACGTTGAAGAACAAGTTATAGAAGAACAAACAGTAGAAGAAAAGCTTCAGGAAGAATTAAAACAAGAGAAGGATAAGTTTCTTCGTTTATTTGCTGAGTTTGAAAATTATAAACGTCGTACTTCTAAAGAACGTATTGAGTTATTTTCCACAGCAAGTGAGGATGTTATGAAGACGTTATTGCCAATTCTTGATGATTTTGAGCGCGCACTAACTCATATAGATGAAGATAAAGAAGCAGAAGAGCTACGCAAAGGTGTTTTATTAATCTACCAAAAGTTAGTAAAAACTTTAGAGCAAAAAGGATTAATGGTTGTTAAAGTTGAAAAAGGAGATACTTTTAATGCAGACGATCATGAAGCTGTTACTCAAATACCAGCTCCTAGTGACGATTTAAAAGGAAAAATTATTGATGTTATCGAAAAAGGATATAAACTTGGCGAGAAAGTAATTCGTTTTCCAAAAGTTGTTATAGGGCAATAAAATATAGACATGGCTAAAAGAGATTATTACGAGGTTTTAGGAGTTAGTAAAGGAGCAACCTCTGCGGAAATAAAAAAAGCTTACCGAAAAAAAGCTATAGAGTTTCATCCAGATAAGAATCCAGACGATAAAGGAGCCGAGGCTAAATTTAAAGAAGCAGCCGAAGCTTATGAGGTGTTGAGTGATGGCGATAAAAAAGCACGTTACGATCAATTTGGACATCAAGCGTTTGAAAATGGCGGCGGCTTTGGCGGTGGCGGTATGAATATGGATGATATTTTTAGTCAATTTGGAGATATTTTTGGCGGCGGTTTTGGCGGCGGCGGATTCTCTGGATTTGGCGGTGGCGGAGGCCAACGTCGTGTAAAGGGAAGTAATCTCCGTATTCGTGTAAAATTGACTTTAGAAGAAATTGCTAATGGCGTAGAGAAAAAAATAAAAGTAAAACGTAAAGTTCAAGCACCAGGAACAACCTATAAAACATGTTCAACATGTAATGGTAGTGGTCAAGTAACGCGTATTGCTAATACTATTCTAGGTAGAATGCAAACATCTGCACCGTGTAATGTATGTGGAGGAGCAGGGCAAACTATCGATAAAAAACCGAGTGATGCAGATTCACAAGGATTAAAAGTAGCCGAAGAAACAGTTTCTATAAAAATACCAGCTGGTGTTGTAGATGGTATGCAGCTTAAAGTATCGAGTAAAGGTAATGAAGCACCAGGAAATGGCGTTTCAGGAGATCTTATAGTTGTTATTGAAGAAGAAAATCATGATAAATTACAACGAGAAGGTGATAATTTGCACTACGATTTGTATGTAAGTTATCCAGATGCCGTTTTAGGAACCTCTAAAGAAATTGATACCGTAACTGGTAAAGTGCGTATTAAAGTTGAGGCTGGCGTACAGTCTGGTAAAATTTTACGTTTACGAGGAAAAGGGATACCAAGTATAAACGGATATGGTAAAGGAGATTTACTAGTTCACGTAAATGTATGGACTCCAAAAACGTTAAATAAACACCAAAAAGAATTTTTTGAATCTATGAGAAATGACGAGCATTTCGATCCAAAACCAGAAAGTTCTGATAAGTCATTTTTTGAGAAAGTGAAAGATATGTTTTCTTAATAAAAACAGATATTTTTCAGTAATAAGGACCAGGTTTATGTACACAAATTTTTTAAACTATAAAAGAAAGTTCTCTTATAGTTTTGTTATTAGTATGTAAAAAATAACTATATTTGAATTATCACTAATTTATTTTAGTGGTAATTTTTCTTTTTCATAGCAATTTTTTTCCCATCCTTAAACTATTTAAGGGTGGGTTTTGTTTTTATAAAATCAACCCTTTTATTTAAAGTCTTTTTATAGTATTATTCGATATGTTAGTCTTTAACATTTAATATATTTACATCAGTCAAGTTAATTAAAAAATAAGCATGAACAACTTACTAGAAGTTAACGAAGTTTCTAAAAATTTCGGAGACTTTAAAGCACTTAATAAAGTGTCGATTATAGTTCCAAAAGGTAGTATATTTGGTTTATTAGGACCAAATGGAGCAGGTAAAACAACACTTATTCGAGTTATTAATCAAATAACTATACCAGATCATGGAAAAGTGCGCTTAGATGGTGAATTACTTAATCCCATTCATATTAAAGATATTGGTTATTTGCCCGAAGAGCGGGGGCTTTATAAATCTATGAAAGTAGGGGAGCAGGCTTTATATTTAGCGCAGTTAAAAGGGTTGAGTAAAGCAGAAGCCAAAACACGACTAAAATACTGGTTTGACCGTTTAGAAATAGGAGATTGGTGGAATAAGAAAATCCAGGAACTATCTAAAGGGATGGCTCAAAAAATACAGTTTGTGGTTACTGTGTTGCATCAACCTAAGCTTTTGATTTTTGATGAACCATTTTCAGGCTTCGATCCTATAAATGCCAATTTAATTAAAGATGAAATTTTGCGTCTACGAGAAGAAGGAGCCACTGTTATTTTTTCAACTCACAGGATGGAATCTGTAGAAGAACTTTGTGATGATATCGCATTAATTCATAAATCGAATAAAATTCTTGAAGGAAAATTAATTGATATAAAGCGAGACTATAAAATAAATACTTACGAAGTTGGTATTCGGACAAATAATAAAGAAATTCTAGAGCAGGAATTAGCAAGTAAGTTTGATGTTTCTGAAGCTAATTTTAAAACCTTAGAAGATGAATTGAAATTAAATATAAAACTTTCTGAAACGAATAGACCCAATGATTTATTAAGTTATTTAACCTCAAAAGGGGAGATATCTCATTTTGTTGAATTAATACCAAGTGTAAACGATATTTTTATTCAAACAGTAAAGAATAATTAATTTGTATGAACCATTTACCTCTTATAATAAAGCGTGAGTATTTAACGAAGGTTAAAAATAAGTCATTTATAGTGATGACTATTTTAAGTCCTATAATAATGATAGCACTTGTTGCAATTGTTGCTTATTTATCACAGTTAAATAATGATAAAGTACGTACTATTTCTGTTTTAGACGAGTCTGGACTTGTACAGGATATTTTTAAAAATTCAGAAAAAACAACCTATCATATTTTAGAGAACATGTCTTTAGAAGATGCTAAAAGTATATCAAAAGAAACGGGTTCTTATGGATTGTTACATGTGGATAAGCTTGATGCTGTGGAATCTACCTCGAAGCATATTAAATTTTATTCAGAAGAAACACCATCGCTTACATTAATTTCGAGTTTAGAAAGTAAATTAGAGAAGACGTTAACAAATATTAAATTACAGCGGCAAGGTATAGACATTGATTTGATTAATGCTTCTAAAATAAGAATAGATATAGCTCAAGAAAGTTTTGAAGGTGAGAAAACATCTAAACTAGATAGTTTTGCAAGACTTGGTTTTGGTATTGCTGCCGGATATTTGTTATTCATGTTTATTATTATTTACGGTAATATGATTATGCGTAGTGTGATTGAGGAAAAAACAAGTAGAATTATAGAAGTTATTATTTCATCTGTAAAACCTATGCAGTTAATGCTTGGTAAAATTATTGGCACTTCGTTGGCAGGAATTACACAGTTTGTTATATGGATGATTTTTGGAGGTCTTTTAATGACTGTCGTTTCATTAGTAATTGGAATCAATCTATTTGATTCAACGACGCCACAGCAAGAATTAATGCAACTAGCTACGGAAGAGGGTGGTTTTAACTTTTATTTTGAATCCTTTAAAACGGCTCTACAAAATTTGCCATTAATGAATCTTATCATAGCGTTTATATTGTTTTTTATTAGTGGTTATTTATTATATAGTTCGCTTTATGCTGCCATTGGTGCGGCAGTAGATAACGAAACAGATACGCAACAGTTTTTATTACCTATAATGATGCCTTTAATTTTGGCAGTTTATATTGGTATATTTACAGTCATTGAAGATCCACACGGAACCGTGTCTACGGTATTTTCATTTATACCATTCACATCTCCAGTGGTCATGCTTATGCGTATTCCCTTTGGAGTGCCTTTGTGGCAACAATTGGTATCATTATTGATATTGGTAGGCACATTTATATTTACAGTCTGGTTTGCAGCAAAAATTTATCGCGTGGGCATTTTAATGTATGGTAAAAAGCCTAGTTATAAGGAATTGATTAAATGGATTAAGTATTAAGATGAATCAAAATATGGAAGATATAGAAGAAACTATAACAAAAAGTTCCATTTGGGAGAATTTTATTGATTTTACCGGAATTAGTCTTTATACAAACGAAGCGGAGACTATTAAAATAACGGTTGGGTTTTTACTTTTGGTCTGTGTCTTTTTTGTATTAACGAATGTTGTTCTTTCTTTAATTAAAAGATTAATCACACGCAAATTACCGAAAGAAGATAAAGCCAAGTTTACCACTGTATTCTCGTTTTCACGTTGGTTTATTTATTTGATAGTATTATTAATCGCTTTTAGTACAGCTGGCATAAATGTGAATGCTATTTTAGCAGCTTCAGCAGGTTTGTTAATTGGTGTTGGGCTAGCATTGCAAACCTTGTTTCAGGATATTATTTCAGGTATTTTTATACTGATAGATCAATCTGTACACGTAGGCGATATTATTGAACTAGAAGGTAAAGTAGGTCGCGTTGAAGAAATTAAACTTCGAACTACAAGAGCAGTGACTATTGATAATAAAGTATTAGTGATTCCTAACCATTTATACTTAACCAATAGTTTGTATAATTGGACACAAAATGGAACTATTACAAGAGAAAGTGTAGAAGTTGGCGTAGCTTATGGTAGTGATGTGGAGCTTGTAAAAAAATTACTTTTACAAGTAGCTTCAGAGAATAAAGATGTTTTTAAGTATCCAGAACCTTTAGTTCTTTTTACAGATTTTGCAGATAGTTCACTCAATTTTAAATTGATAGTAACTATTAACGATAGCTTTCAGGCTGTTATTCCAAAAAGTGATTTAAGGTTTTCAATCGATAAAATATTCAGAGAGAATAATATAAGTATCCCATTTCCGCAAAGAGATGTACATGTTATTTCTCAAAACAAAGAGACATAGAAAAAGATTTAAAATATAATTTGAATATAGATGGAAAATATGACCATCTGTATCCATTAATCTAAAAGAAAATGCCAAAAATATTAGTAATAGAAGATGAAGCAGCGATTAGACGTGTGCTAGTTAAAATTCTTTCAGAAGAAAACGATACGTATCAGGTAGAAGAAGCTGAAGATGGTTTATTAGGAATTGAAAAAATAAAAAATGATGATTTCGATTTAGTGCTTTGCGATATTAAAATGCCAAAAATGGATGGTGTTGAAGTTCTAGAAGCTGTAAAAAAGATTAAACCTGAAACACCTATTGTAATGATTTCTGGGCATGGTGATTTAGATACAGCTGTAAATACGATGCGTTTAGGGGCTTTTGATTATATATCGAAACCACCAGATTTAAATAGATTACTAAATACGGTTCGTAATGCTTTAGATAAAAAAGAATTAGTAGTTGAAAACAAACTACTTAAAAAGAAAGTCAGTAAGAACTTTGAAATGATTGGTGAGAGTGAAGCCATTTCTCATATAAAAAGTATTATTGAAAAAGTAGCACAAACAGATGCCCGTGTCCTGATTACTGGACCAAACGGAACAGGAAAAGAATTAGTCGCACACTGGTTACACCAAAAGAGTGACAGATCTAAAGGTTCTATGATAGAGGTTAACTGTGCAGCAATACCTAGTGAGCTTATAGAAAGTGAGTTGTTTGGTCACGTTAAAGGAGCTTTTACAAGTGCTGTTAAAGACAGAGCAGGTAAATTTGAAGCAGCAAATGGGGGAACTATTTTCTTAGATGAAATTGGAGATATGAGTTTGCCTGCGCAAGCAAAAGTACTTAGAGCTTTACAAGAAAGTCGTATTCAACGAGTAGGAAGTGATAAGGATATAAAAGTAAATGTTCGTGTAGTTGCTGCGACTAATAAAGACTTGAAAAAAGAAATTGCAGAAGGAAGATTCCGTGAAGATTTATATCATAGACTTGCCGTTATATTAATTAAAGTTCCAGCTTTAAATGATAGGCGAGATGATATTCCTTTATTAATAAATCACTTTACAAAAAAGATTGCTAGCGAACAGGGAACTGCGAAAAAATCGTTTTCGGATAAAGCAATTAAATTACTTCAGGATTATGATTGGACAGGAAATATTAGAGAATTGCGCAATGTTATAGAACGCTTAATCATACTTGGAAGTAGTGAGGTAAGCGAGGAAGATGTAAAGTTATTTGCTTCTAAGTAAATAGAATTATTATTTATAAAAAAAGGGTATCTAAAAATTTAGATACCCTTTTTTTGAGCTTGATTTTTATTAAAGTCTATTCCTCGCAATCATTTATTAATGATACGTATTCAGAAGCCATAGATTTAATACGAGTCATGTAATGTGTTTTTACATCATCTATACTTTTTTCTGACATATCTTCCAGTGACTTATTATCTCTAAAAGGTTTGTAATTAATACATCCACAAATGTTTAAAGTTTCATTGTAAATGTTAATATTTGATGTAATAGCACTTTCATAAGTAAGAATTATTTTTTTCTTCTTTATTTCTAATTCTTTTTCTTTTTGTTCAGCTAATTTCATTTTGATTTGCTGTTCTTTAAGTTTTAAAGCTTCTTGTTGTTGCTTTAGTCTTAATTGCTCGTTTTGTAAATCAGTAAGGTCATCGTCTTGACCCTGAGCCACAGTGAGATCTTCACTAACCTCATTTGTAGGAGCAGCAGCAGAACATTTATCAATTTCTATAACACTGTTCTTACCATAATCTCTAGCACGTTTTACAAAAAATCGACCATTTTCAAAAGTTTCGGCAGTATCTACCTTTGCCAATAACTCGATACATTTATCCGTAAGATCTAATGCCGCTTGACAATTACAATCAGTAAATTCTTTTTTTGCAAGTTTAAAGGATTCTAAAGACCTGTTAGCATAATACTGTAAGTGATTTATATTATTAGAATCATAAGAATCTTTTACATGGGAATAGGCACTTACTAGATAAGAATTCGCATAGTCACAATTACCTTGTCCGCTAACAGATAACGATGTGATTAGGAATAATATAAAGTAATAATTTTTCATAACATTTGGTTTTATACGATAAATAGGAGCTGCAATGTATTAAAAACATTATAAAAAACAATGTATTTTATCGATATTATGTGCGTTTTATGTGTTTAATTGCTGTTTGTCGAGTTTTTTTGTAAGATTAATATTTCAAAAATTGAATTTTATAGGATTCCTAGTTAAATCGTATTATTTATAGTTTTTACAAACGTATCAATTCTATGTTTTACTTCATTATTGATAGAATCATTTTCAATATAGACGTGAGTATCACCTAAATAATTCATGCCCAAGTAGTTTGCAGATTCTACAAATGGCGTAGTAAACCCTTCATTTAAGTCATCAGAATTGCTACTACTAACTATAGCCATGTTTTTACCACGTAATTTTCTTCCAGTATCTTTATGTATTCTTATTAAATCTGAAATTCTATCAAAAAACACTTTTAAAATCCCACTCATGCTATACCAATAAACAGGCGTAGCAAAAATTATAGTATCGTAGGTTTCAATAATATGAGTAATTAACTCTAAAAAATCATCACCTTCATTTTTATAATCATAGTCATAATGACCAATATTTTTTGTTCGTAAATCAATAACATCCATAGTATTGTTTGTTGCTATGTAATTTACTATTTTATTGGTGTCTCCTTCACTTCTGGAGCTTGCTTGTATTATGACACTTTTTTTCATAATTGTTAAAAATATATCAATCAAAATAACAATTTAAAAGTAGCTTATTAAACACTTTCCAATAGAAACAATTAATAGTTAATATGATATAATCAATTGCATTTTATATATTTAATCCATATAAAATTTTAAAAATGGACAATTACAAAGTAACTACAACCATATCGTTAAAAAATTCTGAAACTAAAGCTGTAATTGATAATGCAGAGAAAGCATTACAAAGTGTTAGAAAAAAATTGGGTAAACTTCAAGATACCATCTATGCGCATGGTAAATATTCAGTTTTAGTTTGTTTACAAGGCATGGATACTTCTGGTAAAGACAGTTTAATACGAGAAGTTTTTAAAGATTTTAATGCGCGAGGGGTAGTCGTTCATAGTTTTAAAGTACCAACAGAATTAGAACTTAAGCATGATTATATTTGGAGGCATTATATAGCCTTACCTGCCCGTGGTAAATTTGGTGTTTTTAATAGAACCCATTATGAAAACGTATTAGTGACAAGGGTACATCCCGGTTATATTTTAGGCGAAAATATTCCAACAATACATGCTGTTGACGATATTGATGATGCCTTTTGGGATAAGCGTTTTGAGCAAATTAATAATTTTGAGAAGCATATCGCTGAAAGCGGAACTATTATCTTTAAATTTTTCTTAAACCTTTCCAAAGAAGAACAGAAAAATAGACTGTTACGTCGTTTAGATAAGCAAGAGAAAAATTGGAAGTTTTCTCCTGGCGATTTAAAAGAACGCAAACTTTGGGGAAAATACCAAGAATGCTATGAAGATGCTATAAATAGAACCTCTAAGCCTCATGCGCCTTGGTATACTATTCCAGCTGATGATAAACCAACTGCACGTTATATGGTAGCAAAAATAATGTATGATGTTTTAAGTACATATAAAGATATACAAAAGCCTGAACTTGATGATGATATTAAGGCTAATCTTAAAATGTATAGAAAAGAATTAAACAACGAGTAAATTTATTGCTTGAGATAACAATTGTTTTATGATTTTTTTTAGATTTTGGGCTTTTAATAAGTAGTATCTTTAAACTTTAAAAATTGTTATATGAATAAATTTAGATTACTGGTCTGTCTTTTGAGTATCATATTTTCATTGGATGTATATACCCAAAGTGATGCTGAAATCCTGAAAAAAATCTACAAGACTTCTTTAACTAATGGTAAAAGTTACGATTGGTTGAACCATTTATCAAATCAAATAGGAGGACGCTTGTCAGGCTCTTTAAACGCTGAAAAAGCTGTTAATTATACGAAAGAAGAACTCGATAAATTAGGTTTAGATAAAGTTTGGTTGCAACCAGTAATGGTTCCTAAATGGATACGTGGTTTTAAAGAACATGCATTTATTGAATCCGAAAAAGGAAAAAAAACAACCGTTAATATTTGTGCATTAGGAGGTTCCGTTGCGACTGCGGCACTTGGCTTAAAAGCAAATGTTGTAGAGGTTAAAAATTTTGAAGACTTAGAGACCCTTGGAAAAAATAATATAGAAGGTAAAATAGTGTTTTATAACCGACCTATGCAGGTTGATTTAATTAATACGTTTGAAGCTTATGGAGGCTGTGTTAACCAACGCTATAAAGGAGCTGTAGAAGCTGTAAAATATGGAGCTGCTGGTGTTATTGTTAGATCTATGAATTTAAGGTTAGATGATTTTCCTCATACGGGTAGTATGACTTATGGTGATTTACCTGTTAAAGATCGTATTCCATCTGCAGCCATTAGTACTAATGATGCTGAGTTGCTAAGTACGATGTTAAAACTTGACAAATCAATAAAGTTTTATTTTAAGCAAAGCTGTAAACAATTAAAAGATGTCTTGTCTTATAATGTTATTGGACAAATAACAGGAAGTGAATTTCCAAATGAGTATATGATTGTTGGTGGACATTTAGATTCTTGGGATTTAGGTGATGGTTCTCATGATGATGGTGCTGGTGTTGTACAATCTATGGATGTACTGCGCTTATTAAAAGAATCGGAAATAACACCAAAAAGAAGTATAAGAGTTGTCCTATTCATGAATGAGGAGAATGGGCTAAGAGGTGGAAAAAAATATGCGGAAGAAGCTAAGAAAAAAGGAGAAAACCATGTGTTTGCTCTAGAGAGTGATGCAGGTGGTTTTACACCACGAGGATTCTCTTTTGATTGTAATGATGCTAGTTTTAATCAGGTTTTAAGTTGGCAACCGTTATTTAAACCGTATTTAATCCATTATTTTGAGAAAGGAGGTAGTGGTGCAGACGTTGGACCTCTTAAAACTGAGACCAATGTATTAGCAGGGTTAAGACCAGATTCACAACGTTATTTTGATCACCACCATGCTAGCAATGATACATTTGATGCTGTAAATAAGCGTGAATTAGAGTTGGGAGCTGCAACGATGACAGCATTGGTTTATTTATTTGATAAATATGGCGTTAACCCTATTGTAAATGAGACACAAATAAAAAAATAATATATAAATGATGTGGGACGAGAAACTAAAAGTTTATGATCAACTCGTTGAGAAGTGTTCGAGATTTGATCGCAAAGGAAAAACAATGCCGTATACTTCTGCTAATGGTTATATGTTTTCTCTTTTTAATAAAGATTGTGAAATAGGAATTAGATTTTCAAAAGAAGTCCAAGAAAAATACATAAAAGAATTCAATTCATCTATATATAAATCTTACGGAGCGGTTATGAAAGGCTACGTATTGATTCCAGAAAGCATGTTAGAAGATTTAGATAATGTAGCACGTTATTTAGACGAAAGCTACGATTATGTCATGTCACTAGAACCAAAATAAAAATGAAAAAACTTACTATGATGTTTGCCTTACTATTATCAATATTTGTAATGGCACAATCCGAAGATGAAAAATTACCTTATTATGAAATACCAAATCACCCAGAAAACTATACCGCAGGAACTGTGGCTGCCAGAATGGCAGATGGATTAGGGTTTCGCTATTATTGGGCTACAGAAGGCTTACGGAGTGAAGACCTTGTCCATAAGGCTAGTGAATCTGGGCGTACCAGTGCCGAAACGATTGATCATATATTAGGATTATCTAACTTTATTTTAAGCTCAGTTTCTAAAGAAGGAAAAAGAACCAAACAAGACGAAAAACGTTCTTTTGAAGAAAAAAGAAAACAAACCTTATTGAATTTCAAAGAGGCTTCAGATATATTAAGAGCTATGGATGACGTGTCACAATTCGACAATGACAGGTTTCCTTTCTGGAACATCATTAATGGTCCTATAGCAGATGCTTTATGGCATTGTGGCCAAGTCGTTATGCTTCGTCGTGCTTCAGGAAATCCTTTTAATTCTAAGGTGAGTGTTTTTACTGGGAAGGTAAATGAATAATTGTTTTGTGAAAAAAATCAAAAAGCACTTATAAATTTTGTATTAAATAAAAAGACAAATTAGAGCTTATTAGTCACGCTGAGCTTGTCGAAGCGCAAATTAAAATGAAATTTTATTACGTGTACATATTACTTTGCTCAGACAAAACCTATTATACAGGAATGACTAACGATTTAGAAAGAAGAGTTAATCAGCATAAATCAGGCTATAGAAAAAATAGCTACACATATTCAAGACGTCCCATTGAACTTAAATGGTATTTACAATGTAACAATCCATTAGAAGCTATTAAAGTTGAAAAACAAATTAAAGGTTGATCGCAACGAAAAAAAGAAGCCTTAATTAATGAGAATTGGAAAGACTTAGTTGAATTTTCTAAAAATTATACTGACTATAAACATCCAAATAGCCGGTAAGGGTAATTGACCTCGACAAAGCTTGGACTGACATGTAGTTGTTTAATTGGCAACTTATTTTGGATTGGACAGGATTATAAAAAAAGAGGATGTTTAAAAGTAAGTTTGATGTCATATTGAGCTTGTCGAAATACCAGTAAATTACTGATAATCAATATCGGTTTCGACAAGCTCAACCTGACAAATAGAATTATAAAGACTTTTAAACATCCTCTTTTTTTATAAATTATTTGTTTTTAATTTATAATTCCCTCTAATGTTTTGTTTTTATGGGATAATCTGGTCGTTCCATAGTTTTAGGAGGGTTCTCTTTAAGTTCTTTTAAAGCAATTTCAATCGCTTTTTCAAGTTGTGGATCTTTACCATTTATAACTTGTTCTGGCCATTGTTCAATCTCAATATCTGGAGCTACGCCCTCATTTTCAACTCTAAATCCGTCTTTTGTATAAAATGCCACGTTTGGAGCAGTAACACTACCGCCATCAATAAATTCCGGATAGCCTAAAACACCTACTAAGCCTCCCCAAGTACGTTTGCCAACTATGGTTCCCAATTTAAATTTTCTAAACATCCAGGGTAAATAATCACCGCCAGAACCTGCGGTTTCATCGGTTATCATAACTTTAGGGCCTTGTATAGAAGCACTTGGCGATTTTAAATCTTTACCATAACGGAAGTTCCAATAAGCTTGTTCAGGCTTCTTTAAAATATCTATGTAATAATCTGCTAATTGTCCACCGCCGTTAAAACGTTCATCAATAATAATTGCTTTTTTATTGGCTTGGGGGAAGAAGTAGCGCTTAAAGTATTCATGTCCAGTTCCTGCCGTATTTGGGACATATACATAAGCTACTTGTCCATTGGTAGCTTTGTCAACTTTTTTAATATTATTTTCAATCCATTCTCTATTTCGCAATGACCGTTCATTATCTACAGGAGTTACTTTTACGTTACGAGCATTAGATCCATTTGAATTAGAACTGACTTTAAGTATTACAATTTTATTGGCCGTGTTTTCAAAGAAACTATAGAGATTATCGTTAGATGTTACATTTTTACCATTTACTGCAATAATATAATCACCAGAATTTATATTCACACCTGGCTCTGTTAAAGGGGAGCGTAAGTTAGGATTCCAATTTAAACCACCATATATTTTTTTAATACGATAGCGGTTATTCTTTACTTCATAATCAGCACCTAGTAGACCTCCATTTATCCTTTTTGGGCTGTTCAAACGATCTCCCGTACTAGAGAAGCGGTGGTGTCCTACACCTAGTTCACTAAACATCCAACTCATCATTCTATATAGGTCACTTCTACAAGCAATATGTGGTAGAAAAACGTCATATTTGGCTTTCATAGCATTCCAGTCTACGCCATGCATTCCAGGATCGTAGAAGTAGTCCCTGTTAACTCTCCAGGCTTCATGAAAAATGTTTTTCCATTCTGCAACAGGATCAATTTTAACCTGCACATCTGATGTTTTTATTAGCCCATCTTTAGGTTTTTTGCCAGTATCTGTAACGCCTATTTTACGATCTATAGTATAAAACATTTTGTCACCTTTCGCTGCAATTTCAAAATAATTAGCAGGCATAATGGTTTCATCTTTTCTTTCTTTTAAATCATATTTGTGTAATGTAGTTTTGTGTTCGTGTCGTGCTCTTGATAAATAGTATAGTTCTCCTTCTTTTGCAATGCCCAAGTTTCTATATATCCCCGAAGTGATAGGAATATGTACAATTCTGTTTTGTATACCATCCCAATCAATTTTTAAATCTGTCTTCTTGTCTTCTTTATCGTCATCTTTCTTATCGTTGTCTGCTTCAGATGTATCCTCTTTAATCTCTTCATCATCATTTTCTTTTGCAAAAGGGGATATTGTTTCTTTTTGAAGTGTTACTAAATAAATAGAATTACTTAGTTCCATATCTTGATTGGATTGATCGAACCAGTTTACTACAGGACCAGCATCGGTGGAAGCAATCATATAAAGATATTTTCCGCTAGGATCAAAAACTGGACTAGTTACATTAGATAACCCATCAGATAGTGTGTAAGATTTATTTTCTGAAAGCGAGTAAAGATGCGCTTGCTCAAAATTAGTTTCTGTAATGGTGGTATAGGCAATCCAATTAGAATCTGTAGACCAATCGCCAAATAATTCTCTAAATACTCCAGGAGTATATAGTAAATCAGAAGCTATTTTATTTATTTTACTAGTTGCTATGTCAAGTAGATATAAGGATCTGCCATTGTCTACAAACGCTATTTTATTATTGTCTGGCGACCAATGCATATCTGCATAAAAACCATTACCAGTTAATGCTATCTTTTTAATATGTCCATCACTAACATTTTGAATGTGTAATGCATATTCTCCAGATTCATCAGAATAATAAGCAATGTGTTTTCCATTAGGCGACCAAGACGGGTATTTTTCATGAACACCTTGTGTATTAGTAATATTTTTAGGATCTCCTTTTTTTGCAGGAATAGTGATAATGTCTCCTCTAAAGTCTGTTACTACACGGGCACCTGATGGAGAAATACGACCACTTCTTATGTAGTTATTGCCAGAAACGTAGCGTGGCCTTAATTCTAATAAATCAGTAGTAATATTAATATTAAGTTTGGTCTGTGAGCCTGAGGCTATATTATACACATGCAAGTAACCTGCTTGTTCAAATATGATCGTATTCTTATTGGCAGATAAATTAATAACTGGAAACTTTTTAAATTGAGTTAGCTGACTAATTGATTTTGTTTTCACATGATAGCTGTAGAGGTTAAATTCACCATTTCTATCACTTTTAAAATAAATATGATCTCCAGACCATTGCGGTTTACTATCATTACAACCACCAGTCGGTTTTGAAATCTCTTCTACTTTATGAGACTTATTATTATAAATCCAAATACGTGAGATTGTACCGCCTCGATAATGTTTCCATTGATTAAAAGCATCATAAATAGGGGTATAAGCAAGTTGTTTTTCGTCATCCGAATAGGATGCCCAAAATGCATTAGGAATTTCTAATTGAGTTACAGTACCTCCATTAGTAGATGTTTTAAATAATTTAAAATGTCTATTAGTAAATGAATGGCGTTGAGATGCAAAAATAACATTAGAGCCGTCTGCAGAGAAATCACGGACAAGATCGGTATATGGGTGCCAAGTCAATCTTTTCGGGATGCCTCCAGAAACAGAGACTATAAAAACATCTATATTTCCATCATATTGCGCATTAAATGCAATTTGAGTGCCATCTGGCGAAAATATAGGGTTAGACTCGATACCTTTATCAATAGTTAGTCGTTTGGGATTTGTACCATCCTTATTGGCTACCCATAAATCTTCAGCATAAATAAAAGCAATATGAGAATCGCTTATAGCTGGTTGAGATAATAAACGTGTGCCCTGAGCATGACTTTTTATTGATGAAAATAATGTCATAGCAAAGGTTAAGAATAGAATTGATTTGATTTTGATTGATGTATTCATTAAGATGTAGTTTTAATAATTATACTTGAAAATTGTTATATGATGATTAGCACAATTCGACTTAATTGTTTTAATTTTTTAGTTTAAAATAGAAATCCGTGTCACTTTTAAAAGACGGCTTTAATCCTTAATAGTTAGTTTTCTAAATATACCATAAATAATAGTTAAAATAACTATTAAAATACCTGTTGCTAACATTTCATCTGTTGATAAATTAGACAAAAAGTATAAAATAATACCTATTGAAAATATGGGAATTATAAAACCTCCTGGGATTTTGAATTCACCTTCATTGAATTGTTGAGATTTACGCAATTTTATAACTGATAGTGCCACTCCTAAATAAATAATTAACATAGCGCTACTTGCAATAATGGCTAATTTTTCAAAACTACCAGTAGCGGATAGGGTAAAGCCAATAACAGCATACACGATAATTGCGATATACGGTGTTTTAAATGACTTATGAATTTTAGAAAATGCTTTTAATGGGATAACCTGATCTCTAGATAGGGCGTATATAACTCTTGGGTTATTAAGTATAGAACCACTTAAGAAACCAAACATAGAAACAACGGCTCCAATAAATAATAAGGTGTATCCAAAAGGACCAAAAACTACTTTTGCTGTTTCTGCTAAAGGCGCAGCTTTAAAACTAGGTAAATCACTCCCTAAAACACCTTGGGACACTGTTTGTATTAAAATATAGACACCAACAACAGTTAAAATACTAATAAAGATAGCTTTAGGAACCGTACGTTTTGGGTTAATAACTTCACCACCTACAACGAGACCCGTTTCAGCACCTTGAAAGGCAAAAAATAAAATAAGTGACGTTTCTCCTAGTTTTTTTATACTAGGCATGGTATCAATATACAAATTGCTAAAAGATACTTCTTTCCAGCCTATGAGTATTAGTAAAAGTAAAGGAATTAATTTGGCAAGCGTGTTAAATTTAACAAGGCCTATACCTTGCTTTAATCCAATAATGTTGATATAAGCTAATCCGAAGAAAATTATAAATAGGAATGATAAGCGAACCCAGTCATTTTCAAAAATGGGATATCCAGAAGCTAATATATTTACTAAAGCATTCGATACAGCTGCATCTGCGAACAAAGTACCAATAATAGCAAAAATACCTCCTAAAAAACCAGCATAATTCCCAAAAGCTGTTTCAATATAAGTATAAGGACCACCAGTATTAGTTACTTTACTACCAGCTTCAGCAAAACATAACATAACAAGCGCTATTAAAATACCGCAAAACATGTAAGAGAGAATACTAGATGCTCCCATTTTAGCAGCAATAACAGCGGGTAGTGCAAAAATACCAGCGCCTATAATGATATTGATAATATTGGCAGATAAGCCTAAAACGCCAACGCTCCTTTTTAAACCTTCTTCTTTTTTATTCATACTATAAGTAGCTTAACCACCATGTATCTTTATTGTTAGCTTTATATATCATGTATTTTTTGGATGGAAAATAAAGGAGTGCTATGACACCAATCCATACGAGGTAGACAACAAATAATGAATAGCCATAATTAGCAAGGTTAGGGTTACTAAAAGCATTAGAGGATAATATTAAGTCTCTCCAGTTCCCTCCGAAAATTACAAGACCGGCAATAGCTAAAATATGAATAGTAAATACATGAAGGAAATAGTAAAATAGAGGGACGCGTCCAAATACTAAAAAGAAGTCTGAGATTTTATTTTTAACAGTTTCTACACCATATAAGAATAATAAAGAAGGTCCAATAGTTATTAATACATAAGCTAAGGATGGTGGATATTTAGTTACATTAAAAAAAGATAATATAGTTTTTGTTGTAGTATCTTGAGTAGACCAAGGCACTAAATCACCATACATGTTGAGTCCTCTTAAGACAAAGAACAAAACTATAGAACTAATTCCCAAAATTGCCAGCCATTTTTTACGAACAGCAGCCTTAAAACCTTTCTTATAAAAAGAACCAAAACAAAAGCCTAAAGCCATGACTCCAATCCATGGAATAATGGGATAAGCAAAAACAAGAACACGAGAAGAGTTGATAGGTAGGAACTGTTGTTGATGCAATATATACCATACTATAGAATCAAAACTTGTTCCTTGTACAGTGATCCCATCTAAAGTATTGTGACCAGCTACTAATAAGATACCAATGATTAGTATAACTCTTATGGGGAGATAAATTAAAAACGATAGAAAAATCATACTCAAACCAATAGCCCAGATGACCTGTAGTACCATAAAACTATATGTTAAATCAAACCACCATAATAAATTATTTAATACTATTTCTAAGAGAATAAGCCATATACCTCTGGTCAACAAAAATTTAAACACTTCGGGTTTCGTTTTTTTTGTACTATATAGAAACGCAGAAGTACCAGCTAAAAACACAAAAACAGGCGCGCAGTAATGTGTTATAAACCTAGTGAAAAATAAAAAAGGAGTTGTTGTGTCTAAGTTTGTAGGATCACTAGTAAAAGCACCAATATGGAAAAAGTCTCTAACATGATCTAATGCCATGATAACCATTACAACACCTCTTAAGATGTCTATGGATTCAATACGGGTCGTTTTTATTTGAGCCAATCTTTTGTTTTTTATCGCTGTAAGTAGGAAAGATAAAATAAATCGAAGACATATCCATGTTAAAATTTATTACATATAAAAAATAGCCAACAATACATGTTGGCTATTATAGAACTCATTTAGACTTTTTCAATTTGCTAAAAAATGGCTGTTTTCAGCTCTGTTTTGTCTTTTTTTCCTTGCGTAGCTCTGCTATGCAACTCAAAAAAGTCTTCAACATAGTCAAAAACTTCTAATTTTCGCTTAAATCCAAAAAGTCTAAATGAGTTCATGATGAATTATTAAGGATAAGGTTTTATTTAACTAAAACTTTTTCCTTTTTTGAAGTAAAGTCTACTTCAACTTGATTTTTAGTAATATCCTCAAAAGTTTCTCTTTTTCTAATTAGATGTGCTTTGCCTTTATACCATAAAACTTCTGCAGGACGGTATCTAGAGTTGTAATTACTTGCCATGGAGAAACAATAGGCTCCTGCATTTTTAAAACATAACATATCTCCTTCATTAATTTCATTGATACGTCTGTTATTGCCAAAGGTGTCTGTTTCACAAATATAACCTACAACGGTATAAAAACGCTCACGTCCTTTTGGATTCGAAATGTTTACAATATCGTGATGAGATCCATAAAGCATTGGTCTAATAAGATGATTAAATCCAGAATCTACTTGTGCAAATACGGTTGATGTTGTTTGTTTTACAGCATTTACTTTAGTTAAAAAATGTCCAGATTCACTCACTAAAAATTTACCAGGCTCAAAGGCTAGGGTTAAATCTTTACCATAGTTTTTACAAAATTCGTTGAATCTTGCCGATAGTTTTTTTCCTAATTCTTCAATGTTAGTTTCAATATCTCCTTGTTTGTAAGGGACTTTAAATCCAGAACCAAAATCGATAAAATCTAAATTTTTGAATTGTTTCGCGGTTTCAAATAATATCTCACTTGCATATAAAAAGACTTCAATATCTAAGATATCACTGCCCGTATGCATATGAATTCCATTGATAGTCATTTGTGTATTTTCTACAATACGTAATATGTGTGGTATTTGATGAATAGAAATTCCAAATTTAGAATCGATATGTCCAACTGAAATATTACTATTACCACCAGCCATAACATGTGGATTTATACGAATGCACACGGGTGTTTTTGGATGCTTCGTTCCAAATTGTTCTAATATAGAGAGGTTGTCAATATTAATTTTAACACCAAGTTTGGCAGCTTCTTCAATTTCGTTTAAGGACACACCATTGGGCGTGAAAATAATCTGTTCTGGTAAAAAACCAGCAGCTAGCCCAAGTTGAACCTCTTGGATAGATACGGTATCTATACCAGATCCTAATGTGTTTAAAAGTTTTAATATAGATATATTAGATAGTGCTTTAACTGCATAGTTAATCTTAAGTTTTTTTACATTTTTAAAGGCACCAGTTAGCCTTTTGTACTGATTTTCAATTTTTTCTGCATCATATACATAAACTGGACTTCCAAAATCTTGTGCAATTTTCAGCAATTGACTTTCTAACATAATTATTCTAATTTTTTTTCAAAGATATTTTATTCAAATAAATAAAAAATAATTAATTAAAATATTATACAAATTAAACAAAATGTTAATTATTTAACATTTGGATTTTACCATATTTAATGTTGGTAAGTTTTCATAATTAAATATTAGGGTAAGTAATTGCTATTATTTACATTTGCCTTTCTTAAACGATTACGCGAATTATGAATTTACACGAATATCAAGGTAAAGAAATATTAAATAGTTTTGGAGTACGTATACAACGTGGTATAGTAGCTCAAAATGCTAATGAAGCAGTAGCAGCTGCAAAACAGTTAACAAACGAGACAGGAACTAGTTGGCATGTTATTAAAGCTCAGGTTCATGCAGGAGGACGTGGAAAAGGTGGCGGTGTTAAGCTAGCTAAAAATTTGCAAGAGGTTGAAGATATAGCTGGGCAAATAATTGGAATGAACTTGATTACGCCTCAAACATCTGCTGAGGGTAAAAAAGTACACCAAGTTTTAGTTGCTGAAGATGTTTATTATCCTGGAGAAAGTGAAACGGATGAGTTTTATGTGTCTGTATTATTAAATAGAGCTACTGGACGTAACATGATCATGTATTCTACAGAAGGTGGTATGGATATAGAAACGGTTGCGGAAGAAACTCCAGAATTAATTTTTACAGAAGAGATAGATCCTGCGGTTGGTTTGTTACCATTTCAAGCAAGACGTGTTGCTTTTAATCTTGGATTATCTGGATTGGCATTTAAAGAAATGACAAAATTTGTTACTGCTTTATATACGGCTTATGTAAAATCTGATTCTTCTTTATTTGAAATTAATCCTGTTTTAAAAACAAGTGATAATAAAATAATGGCTGTAGATGCTAAAGTGACTATTGATGACAATGCACTTTACAGACATAAGAATTATATTGATTTACGCGATGTGCGTGAAGAAAGTGCTATAGAAGTAGAAGCTGGAGAACTTGGGCTTAACTATGTGGATTTAGAAGGAAATGTTGGTTGTATGGTCAATGGGGCAGGATTAGCTATGGCTACTATGGATCTTATAAAACAAGCAGGAGGAGAACCAGCAAACTTTTTAGATGTTGGAGGTACTGCAGATGCAGCTCGTGTGGAAGCAGCTTTTAAAATCATATTGAAAGATCCAGCGGTAAAAGCGATCTTAATAAATATATTTGGTGGGATAGTACGTTGCGATCGTGTAGCACAAGGTGTGATTGATGCTTATAAAAACATAGGAACTATAAATGTGCCTATTATAGTACGTTTACAAGGTACTAACGCAGATATCGCTAAAGAATTAATAGATAATTCTGGTTTAGACGTTATGAGTGCTACAGAATTCCAAGAAGCAGCAGATAAAGTACAGCAGGTTTTAGCTTAGTGCTTTTCTTTATATAAATGAAAAGAGGAACAATTAATTGTTCCTCTTTTTTTGTGGTTTAGATTTATTTTCTAAAGGTTTACTTTTTAAGTTTGGTATTTTAGTAGTTTTTGGACTTGAATCTTTTTTTGGCATCGGGCCTCGCAAATGGATAACAAGTCCATTTAAAAAATTACGCAAAATTTGATCACCACATTCCATGTATTTGGGATGATCTTCTTTTCTAAAAAAAGCGCCTAGTTCACTTTTAGATATTCTGAAATCCACCAGGCTTAAAATTTTTACAATATCATCATCGCGAAGTTTTAAAGCAACACGTAATTTTTTTAAAATATCATTATTTGTCATAAGATTGATTTCTACTTTATTTAATACTTAAATTGTTAAATTAATTCGTCAGAATATACCTTTCTCGCGTTTTCTTAGCATTTACAAAGATACCTTAAATATTAATTTTTAATGGAGTGTATTAAAGATAAGTTTAATGTGTTTAACTGCCTGTATATTAGGCTTTTATTTCGGATTTTTTAGTTGGAAATAAATTTATGTAAATGATGAAATGCAATTTTATTAGATGAATAAAATACAATTATTGATGAAATAAATAAAAGTTACGACCAAATGCCTATAGGTTTTCGATAAGTTACATTATATAGACGATTATTAAATTACTCTTCTGTGTACCTTTATAGTATAATAATTAATCCCCTAAAAAATGGTTAATAGAGTAGAAAAATTGAGTCTTTTATCAGAAATGATAGCATTTGCTAAATATGATAAGGATATAAAAGAAATAGAATATAATTTTTTATTAGGTGTTGCAAAACAGCTTGATATAACAAGAGAAGATTTTGATTATTTAATAGAGCATCCTGTTACATACACGCATTTAAAATCTCATAGTGAACGTATTGTACAGTTTCATAGATTGGTATTATTAATGAATATTGAACAGGAAGATAATAATAATAATTCAGTAGGCGCTATTAAATTATATAATTTTGGGTTACGTATGGGACTAAGCCATGAGTCCATTACTAAGGTACTATATTTAATGGAAAGTTTTCCAAATAAAATCGTACCACCAGATGTGTTGATTGATATTTTTAAAACACAATACAATTAATAATAATCTGCTAAGTTCTTATTAATAATGTGTTTTTATTTGAAGACCTCATTAAGAGGTTATAGAAAAGCTAAAAGTTATACTTTTAGCTTTTCTAGTTTATCTTGGTAGCTTTTAATTTCGTCACGTAATTTTGCTGCAATAATAAAATCTAAAGCTTTTGCAGCTTCTTCCATTAATTTACGTTTTTCACGGATTTTCTTTTCTAGTTCTGGTTTTGTTAAATAGTCACTTTCAGGTTCTGCTGCTTTTAAAGCTTCTAACTCATAACTATATGTACTTACAGAGTTTTTAGATAACGCATTATCCAAGCTTTTGTTAAGTGCTTTGGGTTTAAGATTGTTTTTTGTATTGTATGCAATTTGTTTTTCGCGTCTGTAATTTGTTTCATCAATAGTTTTTTGCATACTATTGGTTATTTTGTCCGCATACATAATGGCTTTACCATTTAAATTTCTTGCAGCCCTACCTACCGTTTGTGTTAAAGAACGGGTAGAACGTAAAAAACCTTCTTTATCGGCATCTAAAATGGCAACAAGAGATACTTCTGGTAAATCTAAACCTTCTCTTAAAAGGTTGACACCAACTAAAACATCGAACAATCCTTTACGTAAATCTTGCATAATTTCAACACGTTCTAAAGTATCAACATCGCTATGGATGTACCGGCAGCGTATTTGTATTCTATCTAAGTATTTAGTTAACTCTTCAGCCATTCTTTTGGTAAGTGTTGTTACCAATATACGTTCATCTTTTTCAATCCTTTGTTGTATTTCTTCTATTAAATCGTCTATTTGATTTAAACTGGGACGTACTTCAATAATAGGATCTAATAAACCTGTTGGACGTATAACTTGTTCAACATAAATACCATCAGTTTTCTGTAATTCATAATCTGCAGGTGTGGCACTTACATATATGACTTGGTTTTGTATGGCTTCAAATTCTTCAAATTTTAGAGGGCGGTTATCCATAGCTGCAGGAAGTCTGAAACCATATTCAACCAGATTTTCTTTTCTGCTTCTGTCACCACCGTACATAGCATGTACCTGAGAGATCGTTACATGACTTTCATCTACAACCATTAAATAATCATCTGGAAAATAATCCAATAAACAGAATGGTCTGGTGCCTGGTAATCTGCCATCAAGATAACGCGAATAGTTTTCAATACCTGAGCAATAGCCTAATTCACGGATCATTTCTAAATCAAATTCGGTACGTTCTTTTAGTCGTTTCGCTTCTAAGTGCTTACCAATTTCTTTATAGTAATCATGTTGTTTTACCAAATCATTTTGAATGTCTTTAATGGCATTTTGTAAGACATCAGGAGAAGTTACAAACATATTCGCTGGGTAGATAGTTAACTGATCGTATTTCTCAATAACTTCATTGGTTTGAACATTAAAAGATTCGATATCCTCAATTTCATCTCCAAAAAAGTGAATTCTAAAAGCATCATCAGCATAACTAGGGAAGATATCTACCGTATCGCCTTTTATTCTGAAATTTCCATGTTTGAAATCGGCTTCTGTTCTGGAATATAAACTTTGTACTAATTGATGTAGTAATTTCGTTCTGGAAATAACTTGATCACGTTTTAATGCGACTACGTTTTTTTGAAATTCAACAGGGTTTCCTATACCATAAATACATGAAACCGATGCAATTACGAGCACATCGCGACGACCAGAAAGAAGGGCGGATGTAGCGCTTAAACGCATTTTCTCAATTTCTTCGTTAATTGATAAGTCTTTTTCTATGTATACACCAGAAACTGGAATGTAGGCTTCTGGTTGATAGTAATCATAGTATGATACAAAATACTCGACAGCATTATTTGGGAAAAACTGCTTAAACTCTGAATATAATTGGGCTGCTAACGTTTTGTTATGTGCTAAAACTAAAGTTGGACGCTGTACTTCCTCAATAACATTTGCAATTGTAAAGGTTTTTCCAGAACCTGTTACACCAAGTAATGTTTGGTATTTTTCGTTGGAAGTAATACCATCAACAAGTTGTTTTATGGCTTGGGGCTGGTCGCCTGTGGGACTAAATTCGGATTCAATTTTAAACTGCATTTTACAAAATTAAGCAAAATATGAATGCTATCGCTTTAAAGTAAAATGCCCTGAAAATTCTCTTCCATCTTGTAGAAAAACTTTAAACCAGTAATCATCAGTTGGTAATAACGTACCATTAAAAGTGCCGTCCCAACCATTAGATTGAACAGTTAACTGTTTTAACAGTTTTCCATATCTATCATAAATTAAAATAGCACTATTGGGTTGCACTGTAGAACTTATGCCTTTAATTTTCCAATAATCATTAATATTATCACCATTAGGCGTGAAATATTTTGGATGCCCAATCACTGAAATAGGTAGTGTAGAAACCCCACAAATGGCATCTCGAACATATATGGTATAAAATCCTGCTCTTATATTATTGAACATAGGTTCTTCTTGATACATTATAAAAGAAGAACCTTCTTCTCTTAAAGCATATTCATAATTACCTAGCCCAAGGTTGGTCGGATCTATAGTGACCGAATTGTTTTCAGATAGGTCTATAATAGTAACATCGTCTTGAGTAATGGTTGCTTTTTCAGAAGCTTTCACATCAACATTTAGAGTTTTTGAACAAAAGGTACCATCTGTTTTAGTTAAAGTAATTGAGTAAGTTCCTGGTGTTGAAACTGATAATGTTGGATCGTTAGAAAGTATGGTGCCATCTTCGTAAATCCATTCATAGGTAAACGATTCAGTAATACTAGCTTCGAAAGGATCTAATAATACGGAAAATGTCGGATCAGAAGTACAAACAATTTCTTCTGGGTTCATAGTGAATTCTGGTAAAGGATTTACTATGAGATCAAAAGTTGTGGTTGCAATACAAGTTCTGTTGAGAGGGTTAATAACTTCAACTACTATGGTTTGATTTTCTGAAATTAAAGGATTTGGTAAAGACGTGCTATCTGTTACTAAATTACCGTTTTCATCAATGTAATCGAAGTAGATTTCCATGCCAGTTTGGGTTCCTAAAATGGTACTACTAAATGTTGACGTGTCAAAGGGGTAAACTCCATCATCATCAATATCATTTAAATCACCGTCACATACTATTTGTGGAGGTATTGGATTTGCTATGGGTTGAATGTCAATTTTAAACTCAATGGTTGTTTCGTCATCACAAGGCCCATCTGGAGCAGCTGTATTATTATTGGTAAGCAGAGCAGTAATGGTTTGCGAGGTTGATAGAAATGTATTTGGAAATGGGCTAGATATTAAATTTCCATTAAAATCTGTTAACTGATTTCCTAATGAATCAAAGTAAGAAACCGAAACATCTGTTAAACTTTGTCCATTTAGTAAATCTGTTTCCAAATTGGTCGTGTTAAAAAGAAAGCCATTATTGGAATCTGTATCATTATCACATTCTATAAATGGAGGTATATTATTAGCAGTTGGTAAAGTTTCTACAGTTAGTAATACATGAGCTCCTAGAGCTAAACAATCATTAGCTATATCGCTATCGACTCTCACATATATAAATTGTGACCCTGGATACCCTATATTTCTATAATTAGCAATATTTGTTATTTCATTAACCTCTGCTAATGCGTCAGTTTCATTTCTGTAATAGCGAGGAGGTAAAGGGTTTTGCCCTGGCGGTATAGAATTGGTAATGATTGTAGATACACTGCTAAAATCGAATGTTGCAATACCATCTCTATCATCATTATTTATAGTATCCATACCATTGGTATCTAGAAAATCATCACATTGATTAAAGGTTACCAGAAATGTTGAGGGAATGACTGTTGTTGATACGTTTAGTTGAATCTCGGAAGTTTGTATACAGCCAAATGATGATTCTATACGTGCCCAAATAGCATCCGAGCTAATGAACCTATTAATAAATGTTGTAGGATCATTAATATAATCAGGACTTGTAATGTCTCCAGAAATAGCAGCAGTCTGTGTTAAAAAGTATGTAAAGGTTTCATTAGAAGCATTTGTGGAAATTTCATTGTTTGCTTCAGTTAAATTAAAAGGGCTAAAGCCAAGAGTTGTTGGATCTTCATCATCACATTGCACTAATACTACTGGAGAGTTTACAATAGGTAGTGGGCGAACAGTTAATTCAATGTTATTTGAATACAATCCGCAACTATTACCAGTTACGTTTAAGAAAGCTCGATACTGATATGTATTTATTGATAGGGGAGCTGATGTAATATTTAAAGTTGTAGTTTGAGATCCACTATATAGAGTATTATCAATAATGGTATTCCAATTGATACCGTCTGTGCTAATTTCCCACTGAATTGTATCAATAGTCGATGTTGCTATCGATATGGTTGTATTTGAAGATTCGCAAACTTCAGTATTACTAGGTTGTATTGAAATAGTTATAGGTGCAGCGTCTAAATAATCACTGTTCGGAATGGTATACCCATCACTGGCGTTTGTAACTAAACCAAAAGCATTTGTTGTGACTAGATTATTGCCCAATAAATCATCTCCATTTGCGTCAGAAAAACCAGCTTCAATAACATCACTACACGTATCATCATCACTATCTAAATCAATATAAGAAAATAGGGAATCATTATCTAAATCATTAGGGGTATAGCCTATAATATTACTGTCAGGAGCTGTTTCTGCAGCATCTGCCCATCCATTTATGCCATAAGTAGGACCATCTTCTATACCGTCTAAATTGGTATCTGATAGTGTGCCTAATTGTCCAGATTCTATTAAATCGTATATGCCATCGTTATCACTGTCTAAATCGTAAAAATCGAAAATAGTATCAGAATCAGAATCTAAAGGAATGGCATTGATATTAAAAACATCATCTAATCCATTAGTATCTGTATCTATATTTGATAATGTTACCAGTGTCCCACTATTTTCAATAATATCTGGAAGCCCATCATTATCGCTATCTAAGTCAAGTTCGTCTTTTACACCATCCAAATCTGTATCTTTTTTAAAACAGGTAAGCGATATTGTACCGCTGTACGTAGAAGCAGTCGTTGTATTTGACAATTTATGAATAAAAGAAAAGCCATCAACTTGATTGGAAAAAAACTGGTAAGGGGTATTACCTGTAGGTGAAGGATTTATTTTATAGTGAATTTCAGATCCTGAAATTTGAGTAACACCAGTTTCAAAAACACCATCAAAATTAGAATCGATTAGTAAACGGTTATCAGGATCAATAAGTGTGATATTTTTATTTACGGGTAATATTTTTGCAATAAAAGATTCACCAGATGTTATTACATGTGTGATTGCCGTATCTTCTTGTAATTTTACATTTACAGATTCTGTAAAGCTTATTGTGTATGTGCTTTCTGCATTAGCTGCTGGTTGTACCATACTCGTGAAACTACCAATATTGGAGCCTACCATAGTATTTGTTGAACTTCCAGAGCTATTGTTTTGATTAAATGTTGATGTGACTATTGTTGTATTAGTTGAATTATCTTGAAAAGTTATTGGATGAATATTAGAACCTGATGAGCTAATTGTCGATAGGTCTATAGTGACATCTCCTCTCGATTCTGTGCAATTAAGGATACCATCATTGTCATTATCGATATCAATATTATCAATAATACCGTCATTATCAATATCGTCAGGACAGATACTTACAGGAACTTCTGCTGATTCCAATCTTTCTAAAGTACAGGTGATAATTCCAATTAATTTGTATTTTCCAGGTACTGTTGGTGTTAATACAGGTGTACTAATAAGTAAATTTTGAAACCCAGTACCATCATCAAACCACCATTCAAAACTGTCAAAATTTTGAGTATTAGCGGCTTCTAAAGTGATATTAGGAATGCAGTTTCCTAGTGTTGTGAATTGGGTGTCAAAATTAATTTCTGGTGCTGAAGGAAACCCGGAATAAAAACTTCCGGATGTTGCTGCACCATTATAATTAAAATAAGCACAGTATAATTCGTCTGAACTTTGTACGGATATATTTCCAGAAAGGCCTTTTATTTTATAAGTAACATAATCGGGTTTTCCAGGAACTGTATTTGAGGCTACAGAAATGGGTGCGTTATTAATGGTGACAGTTGCTCCGACTTTTGTAACAATGGTAATACCTCCAGCATAAATAGTATTTCCAATATTTTGAATATTAGCAATATTCTCTAAGTTTCCCCGAGCTTCGCAACTTAAGGGAGGGACAAAAAACATCCCTTGGTTGGCTTCACTAGATGTTCCATTATTTCCTAATCCTCCTACGCCTTGATAGGCAAAGGCTGGTTGGGAAGTTTCAACATACATATTCCCATTTGTATTATATTGATTACCTTCAATAACATAGTAACTGCCAGCATTTATAGTTGCAATTGGTGCATTTCCATTAACACTAATACTTGTATTATCTGTATGTGCTACAATTAAAACATTTTCCCAATCATTACTACCATCCCCTCTAACAAAAATATATTCGGTGCCTACTTTTGAAACATCAACAATTTGATCAATACCATAATCTCTTCCGCCGCCGCTACCAAAACTACCATTTGTAGAGCCACAATTTACTACGATAGGTTTGTCAGAACTTATTAAACTTCCTATTAATCCATCACGGTTAGTAACTGAGGAGCTACTATTTGTGGCGATTGTATAACTCTCTCCTTTATTTAAAGTGGTATTTATAGGCGTTGTCCCACTATAATTTTTTATAACAAGACCAGCGGGAAGATTGCTAAAAGTAACTTGGGTATTATCTTCAGTTGCCATAACTGATGCAAAATTTAAATAATTGTCTTGAGGATTTTCGTTGGTATAACTGCCCACTCTAAAAGTAGTCCCTAAAGCAGAAAGTCCTTTACTAACTAAAGCTCCAGCTTGTGCACCTCCTCCTGCATTCATTCTAACGGATACATAAATGGTGCTTTCTGCTTCAATAATATAGCCTCTGTCATTAACAACAACACTGGTTTGTGGTGAAGGAATAAATAATTGCCCATTTCCAGTACCTAATGAGATTTGTTGGGGGTTTGCGTTTGATACATTACCAGTTATGTGGCTGGATACTGGTTGACCTACTGGTTTGATAGTAAAAGGAATATCAATAACACTGGGGGTTGATAAATAGATATATTGATCTTCTGGATTGGCATTTCCGAATTCAGCACTTGTTAACGGTGGTATATAATGTGTTTTGCTTAATTGAGAATAAGCATGAGAGGTCATGGTTATTATAAGTATTAACAATAATCTTTTATAAAAAGTACATAACGGCATAAACTTATTGTTAATAATAAGGAGTTTAAAATGAACTAAATACTAAAATATAGTATTTAGTTCATTTAGACTTTGTAAAATTAAGAAGGTTTAATTTTTTTAGACGAAAAGATTAAAATAACGGTTATTCCATAAAATAATTGTTAAAATTATCCTACTTTAATAACAAAAGGGACTGTTTAATAAAGAACTCATTTAGACTTTTTCAATTTGCTAAAAAATGGCTGTTTTCAGCTCTGTTTTTGTCTTTTTTTTCTTCCGTAGCCCTGCTATGCAACTCAAAAAAGTCTTCAACATAGGCAAAAACTTCTAATTTTCGCTTAAATCCAAAAGTCTAAATGAGTTCAATATTAACGTTTTAAAGCAAAATGGCCACTTACATTAAAAGTATTACCATTTTGAATGACATCGGCAGAAAACCAATAATCATCAGAAGGCATATTTTCCCCGTTATAAGTTCCGTCCCAACCTATTGATGTATGTGGTAGAGTTTTAAGGAGTTTTCCATGTCTATTATAAATATGAACAATGGTGCCTGGTAATAACTCGATGCCTATAATATGCCAGGTGTCGTAATAGCCATCGCTATTAGGCGTAATAAATTTAGGAACATCAAAAACCATAACATTTTGTGTAATATCCATACATCCATTTAAATCTCTCACTGTAACAGTGTGCATTCCAAATGTGACATTTTCGAAGATATTAGATGTTTGTGGTTCACCATCGTCTAGTATAAAAACATAATTACCGATATTACTTTTATTAATGTCTACTGTAATACTGTTTGGGTCTGCAAAGTCAACTGTTGTGGTAAAGTTTATAGTTGCGGCTTCAGATTCTATAACAGAAAAAGGGTGCGTGTATGCACAATCTCCAGTTATATAAGCTCTGGTAACTGTTACTGAATAATTTCCAACATCACCAATATCATCTAACAATATTTCTGATGTTGTTGCTCCTGTAGACCATAAATACGTGTCATCTGGGTTACCAGTATCGGCACTAATTACTAAAGGCAAATTATCTATGCATAGAGGAACAATGTCATCTATTGGGATGACAGGTAAAGGTTTTATTCGAGTATTAAATTCCGTGGTATCGAAGCACCCCGTGTTATTATTCTCAATACGGGCATATATTGTTTCACCGTCAAATGCGAGGTAGTTATTGTCTATACTATCAATACCTTCTTCTGCATTAGCTAAACTATTGTAGTACGTAATGCTAAAGTCTGAAGCATTTTGTGCGCCCAAAATAGTATTTTCAGTTAAAGAGAGTAAATCAAATTCAAAAAAACCGTCAAAGTCATCATCACAAGTAATTAAATCTGGTGTTGGGTTGGCTATAGGGTTTGGATTTATTTGTAAATTAAATGATGGTGCGATATAGCAGCCTGTCGTTATATCTGAAACTCTAATGAATATGGTATGATTACTAGCCGTATAATTAAATATATTGCTAAGAGGAGCTATATTATTATCAGCATCATTTTGTGTGTTGTGATATGAAATATTGACCAAACTTGGATCATCTACTATCACAGTATCTACAGTAGATAAATCGAAAGTATTTGTGTCATTATCGCATATAGGAATCGTTGTTATAGTATTAATAGGGGGTGGGAGGTTTACTCTTAGTTCTAGTGGAGCAATGCTAAAACATTCGGTTAAAGTATTTGCTATTTTGATGTAGACGGTTTTAGCGCTTGAGTTAAAACTTGATGGATTGGAGATTTCATTTGTATTATCTAAGCCATCATCTTGATTTATGTCTTCAAAATTTTCAAAATAATTAATGCTTAAAATCCCTAAGTTTAATTCTCTTTGATCTAAAATTTCTAAATCTGATGTTTCTAAATCGAAAGTTGTACTACCATCATAATCTTCATCACAACGTATTAAAGCTGTAGTAGGAGGAATGATATTTGGAGCTGCAGTAATATTTATGTTAATAGTTTCAACAACATGGCATAATGAATCATCACTCTCGATTCTGACAAATAAAGTTTGTTGGTTTCTTATAGTGTTTGTATAAGTAGATGGTAGTGGATTGGTGCCATTATCGGCTTCTAGAAAGGTTAAATGAAAGGTGATATTTAAAACTTCGGGAGGATTAGGCCCTTGAATTTCTATGATTTTTTCATTTAAATCAAAAACTTCTATACCGTCATTACTAGTATCATCACAAGTTAAAAATGGTGTAGGAACATTATAAACAGGGTCTGGAGAGACTTGTATTATAAAAGAAGATGTATCAAAACAGGTTGGATCTGTTATATTTTCTACGCGAACATGAATTGTTTGAGGACTGGTTATGTTTTGGTATATATTGTCTTCATCAATTGGTATCGTAAAAGCTGCATCTTCAAAATAAAAAACGGCTTTACCTGTCTGTCCATCTAAAATTTCAGCATCTTTATCAGCTAACAAGAAATCAGCTGTATTACCGCCTCCTGTTTGACAAATTTGAAAAGGAGTAATCGTTGGTATAACGGGCTCTGTATTTACAATAATTTCTTGTTCTACTATGTTGTAGCAATTTGTTGATGTTAGAGTGTTTTCTACTCTTACGTAAATAATTTGAGTACCTGTACTTGCATCATATGATGTTCTTTCTGAGCTAGAAAGTGCATTTGTTGGTGTTGTAGAGTCAGCATCTGCAAACGTCGTAAAGAAATCTATTTCAAGATTAGTTGGATCTGTAACGACATTGTTTATAATATCATTTAAGTTTATAGTGACTATACCATCTGGATTACCGTCTGTAATATCACACATAACAATTGGTAAAGGGGTATTCGCTGGTGGTGCTGAAAAAACCTGAATCTGAAAAAAATTAGTTGTGGCACATCCACTATCATTATTTGCAATTCTAGCGTAAATGTCTTCTATCGGATTTGTATTGGTGTAAAAATCGGGTAATTGATTGGTTGTGTTATTAGCATCTGCATCAGCAAAACTAGGAAAATAAGTAACTGAAAAATTTGTATTATCATTAGTTACAAGATTATCTAATGAATGTAGATCTATGGTAACGATACCATCATCGTCTGTATCACAATACGGGATTGGATTTGCTGGATTAAATTGTAATATGGGGTTTACTAGAAGGGTTATATCGCCTATTTCTGTACAATTACCATCATTCAAAGTAAGATATAATATTCTAGGGCTTGTAGCTTCATATGGTACACCTTTTGTAATAGGGTTTAGATTACTATCTCTATCTGGCTCAGTTTCGTAAAAGGTAACCGTTACGGGGTTTGGTAAATCGTTAGAGATAAAAGATTCTAGGGTAGTTAAATTAAACTCAAGAGTATCTCCTTCTATATCATTTGTATCACATAAAGCAAAATCCCCTAAATCTGTACCAGTTAAAAGTAAATTTGTATGAATTTCTAGAGGAACAATGGAGGCACAACCAGTTGTGTCATCTTGTATCCTTACATAAATAGTTTGTTGTTCAAGGTTTATATTTTGATAATTTGTTGTATTTGCAATAGGATTGACACCAGCATTTGCATCATCAAGACTCTCATGAAATGTAGGGGTTACGCCTCCTAATCCGCCTATTATATCACTAAGAACACTTTCTAAGTTAAAATTAGCAGTGCCGTCCATGTCTCTGTCACAAGCATCTATATATTGTGTATCTCTATTTATTATTGGACTTATTGTAATATTAACCGATAATGTAGTCGTACTAACACACCCTGTTAATGAATTCATAACTCTAACATAAATAACTTCTGTAGCATTTGTATTCGCAATTGGTGATGTTATGGGGTTATCACCTGTATCTGCATCTGCAGAGCTACGATGATAAGACACTATAAGATTACTTTGACTATTGGTTATTTCATCATCTCTTTGGGTTAAATCGCTAACTTCTATGATCGTAATACCATCTGGAGAATCATCGGTATCACAAACATCTACATCAGAAGGTGTATTTATATTTGGAAGTTCATTTACTACGAGGTTAAAAGAGGTGTAAGCAAAACAATTACTATCTGTATCATCAATTCTAACATAAATCGGTTGTGGACTGATTGTATTTGAGATGGGGGCAGTAATTTCATTGATATTACCTCTTGCTTCTGCCTCAGAATAATGATAGGAAAAGGTGTAATTGGAAAAAATAGAAGAAATATTAGCTGCTAAATCAGAGGCTCTTGTCGAAAGATCAAATATTTCAGTACCATCACCACTTGCATCATCGCATAATTCATAATCACTAATAGGGGTAATAGGTTCTTCTGAATTTAATATGACATTTATTTCATCTTCTTCAGGACAACTCGTACCATTTAAGTCTACAGTGACTACAACTCTGTAAGTACCGCTTACTATGGCATTATATGTAGGGTTGTTAGCTCCACTTATTAGATTATTATCTAAATACCAAGCGTAAGTAGCTAATGGATTTGCTATATCTGCATCTAAAAGTGTAGCACTGGCACACGTTTCTATATCGTCACCTAAGTCTAAAATTGTAAAACTATCGCCTTCAATAAAAACAGCAGAGTCAAAAGTACCATCGTTTTGGTCAGCTATAATGATTTTAACATGATATTGAACATTAGGAGTAATTGTTGTAGAAGCTGTAAGCACATTGCTACGCCCAATATAATTTGTATCGCCTATATTGTATCCCTCAAAATATTGTTCGTTTTGAGGTGAACAAGCTGGCAATAAATTTGGACGTATGTTGTTTGTATTAATAGGGTCTGAAGTACCAGGTACTAAGGCAATATTTTGATAAGGACCAGTACTTGTGGATTCTCTAATAAGAAAAACAAAGCTATCAGAAATTGGTAAACATGGATTGATACCATCGTAATCCTCAGAAGCAAATAAATAGTTAAATTGAATTTGATTGGATATGGATACGATATCAAATTCTATAGACGTTGCATTAAGCGTATTGGTAATGCCTAAAGCGGTTTCTAAATCCGGATCTGTCCCCCAAGTTGTAGAACTCTCACTAAGTGGTGGCGTAATTAAACCATTTCCAGCAGATGCCGCACTACCAGTTGAAAGTATAATACCATTTTCAAAGGGGAAATTAGAGCTTGCACGTTCAAAATAACCATAACTTGGTAAACCATGTGTATTACCATTAACAGGAGAGTTTATATTAGAAATATCTACACAACCATCTACTAGATTGTTTTCTATAAGTTGTTGTAAACCAATACTACTGTCTACAGATATTTGTTGCGAAAACACAAGGCTGTTACCGCAAATAAGAATAAGCAATATAAAGTAAATAAACCTCATAGCTTGTAGGCTTTCTTTTTTCGTTTTTACTAGCAAAAATATTTATTTAAATCGGGACTGATTTTGGGCGGAAAGTAGATGTTTTTAAAGTTAAAGACAAAAAAACACAATGAAATGCATTTTAATTAGTTTTAAGGTGTTTTTTAGTATTTCAAAGTAAAATGATTCTTAAAAACCCTTCCATCTTGTAGTACAATATCAAACCAATAATCATCAACGGGAAGCTTTTCACCATTACTAGTTCCGTCCCAACCTTCACCAAGAGGCGTTAGTTGTTTTATTAACTTACCATATCTATTAAAAATACGAATTTTGGTGTTGGGTTGAAACATGCTTGAAACTCCATATACTTGCCAGGTGTCATGTCTGCCATCATTATTAGGAGTAAAGAATTTAGGGAATCCTATAACAGAAAATTTCTCGTTAACAGGTGGTCCGCAATCATTTTTTACATCATTGACCGTTACTGTATAAATACCAGGAGAAACATTTTCAAAGATATTGCTTTCCTGGTATGGAAATACAACCGTATTATTTTCGTCGAGTAGTCTATATTCATATTCACCTTCTCCAGATGCCATAACAGTAATCGTGTTGTTTTGAGAGACGTCAACAACATTAATCTCTTGAATGATTGCTACGTTAGAAGGAAGCACGATAACAGTTCTTTTTTTAGAACACCCGGTAATAGTATTTGTAGCAGTTACTACATAGTTTTTAGGTTCATTTATTTGAATTTCATAAGAATTTTCACCTGTAGACCAGCTATACGTGTAATCATTTTGTACGTTACTTGGTATAAGTGCGTTAATTGGAATGGTTTGGGGTGATTCGTTTAGGCAATAAAAATAAGTTAAATCCTCTGTATCTATATCTGGTAGTTTATTGACAATAAGTGTTACCTCCACAATACCAAAACATGCATTGTTGTTTTCTATACGCGCATAAATTGTTTGATTGTATGGACTCTTATTAGTATAAGACACATCTTTTATATTGTTTTCTTCTAAAAGCGCATACTCATAGGTTTCATAATAAATTATCGGAAAAGTAAAACTATTAGTGGTTTGTATATCTGTTGTAATATCATCTAAATTGAATGTATTAATGCCGTCTTCAGATTCTAACTCATCACAAACTGGATGCTCATAAGAAGGAATATTAACATGACTTAAATTCAAAGTTAATATGGACGTATTTGAACAGTTTGTATTTGTATTGTAAACCTCTACATATACGGGACTCGGATTGTCTGCATCATAGATATAATCGTTACTATTTGGAACGTCATTACTCATACTGCTATCTGTAAAAAATCTTGTGGATAGTTCAGGTAATCCGCCAGTTAGTTCATCATAGGCTTGGGTCAGGTCAAATCTTGTAAAGCCTCCTAATATTCCATCTTCATCACATTGTGTGAGTACGGCATCATAGGCAATAGGGTTCGCATTGACGCCAACAGTTGCTATACCTTCATAAGTATCATCACACTTACCAGTATTTAAATCAATAAACACTTTATATAAGCCAGACCCAGATGCTAAAAGGTCTGATGCATTGACCTCTAAAAAATAATTCGTTTCAGATAAAGGAACACCATCTAAAGTCCATAAATAAGTAGCTCCTGCAATATCATCAGCTTTTAATGTATACGTGTCTCCCTCGCATAATTGTAATCTTGTAGATGTAGAATTATTGCCTATAATATCTATTTTTTGTGCAAAGAAAGATGTTATAAATGGTGGTAAGCCTTGTCTTGAGTTACGACTTAAACGAATGGCATTATGTTCATAATTACAAGCGGTACCCAAAACATTTGGGTTATTTATAACAGATAAAAATGGAGAGCCTTGAGGATATGTAATACTCATTGCCCTGTAAATTCTACCATCTGGACCTAATTGTAAGCTACCTCTGTAGGTTTGTCTGTTATCTATAACAACTTCTGTTGTGTTTATATTCGTGGCAGTTAAATCGTATTGTAACAAAGCACCATATTGTTCAGCTGGGCTCCTTAATTCCTCATTTGTTTCAGGATTGTAGTAAGTTGTTACGTATAAAATATTATTATTTTGAGAAAACTCAATACCATAGGGGGATTGTCTTTTTCCTGGACGGGAAAAATTAATATTTATTTTTTCTTGATTACTTACAATACCGGTATCTACATCAAAATCATAAAGAAATAAACCATCTACAGAATTTGCACATGCCAATTTTGTGCCATCTGGTGATAATTTTAAGTACCCTCTTTGATCAATTACAGCGAGATCATTAAAAGTGGAAGAAACCGGTGTTGTTTGTATACCAGTATCTGTTACTTCATAGGCATGAAATGTGTTAAAAACGGTATCAGCAGGATTTCCATTTAAAGAAGAAAGGGTAATGACCCAAAGGGCTTGGGTATTACAATCTTTTACAACAGCACTAATTTTTTCGGTACTATTAAGTAGTAAATTAATATTTTTTGATATGACATCTCCAAATGTTCCATTTAATCTCATATCAACTTCAGAATAGTGAAATCCGAGATCTGGATCACCATTTAAAGAAGTGTCTGCCGTGAAAATATAATATATGTTAGGGTCTTTAGGTTTAGGGATTACGATAGCAGATTGTGTACTGGACGGATCTCCATATAGACCATTTCCAGCAATACCGTTTGCATTTGGCATAGGTCTGTGTAGCCTGTCCCAAACTGTTATCCCATCTGTATAAAACAATAAATTACCATCAACATCAGAAATTGTAGTACAACCTTCATCTGTATTTAATTGGCCATCTGTTAATTCTGTAATGGTACCGTTGGGGTTAAAACGGATACCGGCATTAGAGCCAAAATACCAGTTTGAAGCTTCATTTTGAGCATAAGAGTGTAGACTAAAACAAAGTATTGTGAATGTGATAATTTTTTTCATCATAGAGTAGCAAGACTACCAAAGGTATTATAAATCGCGCTTTTTTAATAATCTATACGATAAAAAGATAAATAGTCAGTTTCATCCATAAAAAATGCTGACATTTTCATACTAATTTGATATACATGTTATCATCAATTAATACGAACTTTTACTTACCTATGATGATTTAATTATGTCAAATAATTAGTCTTAATATATGTCATTAGGTGTAGTTTATGTAAAAATTCTGGTTATATAATAATTATTTGGTTAAATTTAAGCAAAGAAATGCCTATGTATATATCTGATATTAAATATGTTTTTAAATGGAGATTTTTATTATTCTGTTTAAAATTCAACTTATGCTTAGTATTGCTCTTCTTCGTTGGGTGTAATAGGGATTTAGGATTTGAAGAAATTTCAGATTATAAAATAACATTGATATCTGGAAATAATCAGACAGGGCTTCAAAATACAACGCTATTAGAAGATATAGTAGTTAAAATTGAAAATGAATTGGGAGAAGGTATTTCTGGAGTCGGTATAGGTGTTGAGGTTATTTCAGAAAGTGGAGAAGTAAACAATACTGCTTCTATAACAACGAATGAAGAAGGTCTCGCCAATATATCTTGGAAACTTGGTATGAATTATAGTAATGTATTAAAAATATTTACTGGTTCCGATCAGTCTTCATCTGTTTCTGTTACTGCAATTGCTAAGTATAAATATGCTATTCCTGAGAATGTTAGTGATGGTTGGAATACCTCAGATGTTAGTGTGCTTTTACCAAATGTAGATAAAATATATGAAGGGATAGATGAAATTAGGAGTAAGGGCTACAGAGAGATACATTCGGTATTATTATCTGTAAATAACAATTTAATTCTTGAAGAATACTTCTCTGGTACAAACTCCTTTGGTGAATTAATAGATTACAATAGAGGCATAGCTCATGAATTACAATCTGTTAATAAATCTTTTAGAGGAGCCATGATTGGAATTGCTATTGATAATGGGTTTATTCCCAGTGATCAGGTACCATTGAAAGATTTTTTCCCTGAATTAAGTTATTTATCCCAAGGAGGAAAAGAGAATATACTTTTAGAGCATTTTTTAACAATGTCTTCTGGTTTAGAATGGAATGAAGGAACAGATTTAGCAGGATTTTACGGTACGCCATTTGAAACGGCACACACGTATGTTCTTGCCAAACCCTTAGAGAGTACCCCGGGAACTACTTTTGAATATAACACAGGAGCATCATTTGTGTTAAACAGAATTATGATGAATTCAATTAATACAACTTTTGCTGTATTTGCTAAAGACTATTATTCAGATTTAGTTGAAAGTAGTGAATTACCAGGAATCGGAGAGCCTTTAGATTTTAGAAATACACCTAGAGATATGTTAAAGTTGGGGCAAGTATATTTAAATGATGGAAAATGGAAGAACACTCAAGTTATCTCTAAAGATTGGATTGATAAATCTACTACAGTAAAGTTTGATGTGTCTTCAAATAGCTCTTACGGCTACCAGTGGTGGTTAAGGGATTTTAATTCTGGGGCTAACACATACAATTGTTTTTACGCTGCTGGTTTTGGAGGACAATATATTTTTGTTATCAAAGAACTAGGATTAGTGGCTGTTTTTACCGGAGGGAATTTTAATTCAGATATGACGATTCCTTATGAAATAATGGAAGATTATATTTTGCCAGCATTTACTGAATAATAAAAGTTATTCAATGATCTTAACGCTTGAGTGTAAAATGATTTTTAAAGACTCTTCCATCTTGTAGGGTAACTGCAAACCAATAATCATCTGTGGGTAGTTTTTCTCCATTAAAGAGTCCATCCCAGCCTTGACCTAAAGGGTTTAGTTCTTTTATTAATTTACCATAACGATTATATATTAAAATTTTTGAATTGGCTTGAAACATATTGGAAATACCTAGAATTTGCCATGTATCATGTATGCCATCGTTATTAGGAGTGAAAAATTTAGGAAATCCAATAACAGATATTTGATCTTCTATTGCTCCACAGTCATTTTCATAATCACGAATAATAACTGTATAGATGCCTGGATATACATTTTCAAAAATATTATTAGTTTGAAATGCCGTCTGTATCCCATCTTGATTTAGAAGCGCGTATTCGTACAATCCTTCTCCACTAACTAGTATTGTAACGATATTGTTTTGCGAGATATCAATCACTTCAATCGTATTAATTGTAGCAATGTTAGATGGTTCTACAATAATGGTTCGATTTTTTAAACAACCATTATCATTAGTCACAGTGACATTATAGGTTCCTGCTTCATTAACTTGTATTTCGTATACGGTATCTCCAGTGGACCAATTATATGTATAATTGGTGGAAGGATCGCTTATAGCATCTGCATTTATAGAAATGGTTTGAGGAAATGTATTTAGGCAATAATAGGTTAATTCTTCTGTATCAATTTGTGGTAATTGATTAACGGTAAGTAGAATTTCACTAATACCGTAGCAGTCATTAGCATTTTCAACACGGGCATAAATAGTTTGCGAATAGGGTATTGAGTTGGTAAAAGTAGCGTCTAAATTATTTTGCTCTAAAAGGGCATCGGTATAGGATTCAAAATAAGAAATATTTAATCCAGAAGGAAGCCCTGTAACAATATCACTATCAGCATTGTTTAAATTAAACTCAAAGAAACCATCTTCAGTTCCATCATCATCACAAACAGTAAGCTGTGTATCTCCAGAATTTGTTGTACTTACATCAAGAGTTAATTCAGAATTACTATAACAGCTGGTTTCATCGTTAATTACAGCAACATAAATAATTTGTTGATTAACAGTATTACTAAAATTGCTGCCATCAATAGCATTTGTTACATCATTTGAAAATGCATCAGCCGCATTTAAGTAGAAGCGTGTGGACAAGTCAGGGTCTCCTCCAGTTAACAAATCATTTGCTTCATTTAAGTTAAAGCTAGTTAAACCATCAACTAAGTCATCCTCATCACATTGAATTAATGTTGCATCATTAGCTATTGGGTTTGTTGTATAATTTACAAACGCTTGACCTACTAGAGCACATTCTCCATTGTTAGGGTCTATATAAACTTCATAATGCCCAGTTTCTGTTACTTCAAGGTTAAAACTACTTTCGGTTAAGTTAACACCATCTTTTGTCCAGATGTAAGTGGCACCAGCTATTTCGTCAGCTTCTAATTCATAAGATTTACCATCACAAAGTAAAAGGTTAACGGTACTTAATCCATTTCTAATAATATCTATTTCTGTATTAAAAAAGGATGTGATGAAAGGAGGGAGCCCTTGGGAACTAACACCTCTAAGATCTACTGCGAAGTGTTTGTAATCACAAGCAACACCGACTCTATTTGGATTCTCAATAACGCCTAAAAACTCCTGCCCTTGATTATATGTTGAACTTAAAGCTCTATATATTTTACCATTAGGACCTAATTGCAAGCCACCTCTATAAAGTTGTCTATCATCTAATGTGACTATTGAACGCCTGATATCTGCAGAAGTTAGATCAAATTGATTTAATGCAGATGTATGTTGTGTTGGGTCATTTCCACCTGCAGCGTCAAAATAGTCATTAGAAGAATGTACATATAATAATTTACTATTAGGTGAAAATTCCACACCGTAAGGGAACCTACTTGCTGAGCGAATATTAATTTGGATTTGATTTGAAACGATTCCTAATTCAGAATCAAAATCATATAAGAATAAACCATCTTGTACATTAGCAGATGCTACCTTTGTTCCATCTGGAGATAATTTTAAATAGCCTCTAGCGTCAGATATATTTATATCAAACGTCGATTTTATTGATACAGGATTTACACCTAAAGCAGTTACTTCAAAAGCGTGGTATGTATTAAAACCCCCAGAAACTGTGGAGCTAGTATCGGAAGCTAATGTAAGCACCCATAAATCTTCTGAATTACAATTTTTTAAAACGGCTGTAATTTTTTCTGAGCATTGTGTTAAGAGACTAGTATTCTTACTTACAACTTCGCCTAGACCTCCATTTAAAGATATATCTACTATTGAATAATTTAATCCGAAATTTTCTCCATCTAAATTATTATCTACTGTAAAAACATAATAAATTGTAGGATCCCCTGGTTTTGGGATAATTATAGCAGATTGCGTACTAGATGAATCTCCATATAGATTATTTCCATTAGCCATAATAGCATGGTTTTTATTCCATACGGTAACACCATCTGTATAAAACAATAAACTCCCAAAACTATCAGAAATAGAAGCACAGCCTTCTCTGGTGTTTAGCTGTCCATCGCTTACTGTGGTTATGGAATTAGTATCTAAATCGAATATTAGACCTGCATTTTCACCAAAATACCAATTAGCAGCTTGTTTCTGGGCAAAAATGTTTGCGCAGGCCAAACAACCAGCGATTATTAATAATACAATTTTTCTCATCTTTAGGAAGTAGTCCTTCCAAAGATATTATAAATCGCGCTTTTTTAATAATCTATACGATAAAAAGATAAATAGTGCTGTCCAACCCAAAACAATGGCAATTTCATACCAGTGTGTTCCGTAATCGTATGATAAATCGACTTTATCAGGAAATTTTGTCATGGCAATTCTTTGAAAGGGTTGGTCAATCAGTTTATACATCGATTTTAAAGGAAAGAAATTTTGTATTTTTTCGGCTAAACTGGTGTCTAATTTCCAGGCCATTACCCCAAATAATATCCACTCTAAGATGTAAAGTATAAAAAGAAAAGCTAAAGCAAAAGCAGAGCGTTTTACAAGCATTCCAAAAAATAAACAAAGACTAAAAAAACCGATTAATTTCACGAAATAAGCTAATAGGAATTCAACTTCCCTAAAGATTATAGAAGCTTCAGTATAACTTGAATAATAAAGGCCTATGCAAAGAGAGATTAGACTTATTAGTACAGTAGAAACCAAAGAAAAGAAAATAATAGTATAAAACTTTGAAAGAATAAATTCCTTCTTACTTAAACCGTCAATAAGGTTTTGCTTTATGGTCTTATTGCTGTACTCGTTACCAATCATGCTTACTACCACGATAGCAAAAAAGAATTTAAACTGGGACGCAAAAAAAGTGGTTAGATGCCAAATTATAGGAAAATTAAAAATACCTAATTCACCTAGTTCTAAGGTGAAAAAGCCAAATACATTAATTTTTAAAGAGGATAATAGGATAACAAAAAAGGGTAAAATAAACGAAACAAATATGAGTATTTTACTAGTTCTGTTAAGGAGTAGTTTTTGTAATTCTAAATTTAAAAGTCGTAACATGCGCACTATTTTGGTTGTTTAGTTGTTGTCTGTTAATTGTAAAAATTGCTCTTCTAAACTTTCTTTACGTTGTACAAGATGTGTGAGAATAATACCTTTTTCGAATAGGTGTTTATTAAAATCTTCAGATTCCATAGGCGTGTTTAAAAAGGCAGTTACTAAATCATCTTCAACTTTAATGTTTTTAAACGAATCATTATTTTCTAATAAGGTTACTAACTCGTCTTGTTTATTTGTTTTTAATTCAAAAAAACCATGACTGGAAATCATTTCATCTACCCGGCCAGAATATAGTTTAACACCTTTACGCAGTACGACCACATGAGAGCAAACTTTTTCGACTTCATCCAATAAATGTGATGCTAAAAGAATGGTCGTTCCTTTTGCTGCAATTTGTTTTATAATTTCTCTAATTTGATGGATTCCTTGTGGGTCTAAACCATTTGTTGGCTCATCTAGAATAAGAATTTCTGGATCGTTTAAAAGGGCAGATGCTATGGCCAAACGTTGTTTCATACCTAATGAGTAGGTTCTGAACTTACTGTCTTTTCGATCTAAAAGCCCCACAATGTCTAGTTTTTCTTCTACTTTGCTATAGGCAACACCTTTAATTTTACAAACCAGCCTTAAGTTTTGAGTGGCGGTCATATAAGGATAAAAATTTGGACGCTCAATGATGGCTCCAACTTTTTTAAGGGCATTATGAGTAGATATATTGCCATCGAACCAATGAAAACCTCCTTGAGTTTTATTTACAACATTTAAAACGATCCCCAAAGTTGTAGATTTTCCACTTCCATTTGGCCCTAAAATACCATAAACATTGCCTTTGTTTATGGTAAACGATAAATCTTTTACTGCTGTTAAATACCCGAATTTTTTAGTGAGGTTGTTAATTGTTAGTATGGATTCCAAGTTATTAGATTTTTATTGCCATATATAAAAGGCATTGGTTATTTCTTAAAGTATGACGATACTCAGGTTATTTTGTTACATAAAAGTTTTAAATTTGAATAATTATATATTTATGCAAGATTTAAAGATATCTAAAAGAAAACCGTCGTATCCTGTAACTACTAAATTACATGATTATCTAACCAGATATGATAGGAATACAAAAATCCCCATTTTTTATGACGATTTGTTACGTTTTCAAGGCTCTATTGTGGTCTATGATAAGGATGATAATGATACGCTTTGGATTCGAGTTTATTATAATGAGTTTGAAAGAGAGGAAATTGATTCTTCATTAAAAAAGGTATATACTATTTTGCATTCCGATGGTAACGAAAACATACTTCCTTTTTTAAATGTCGATGCTATTGATTTCTGCACATTTGGAAATTCTAAACCTTTTAGAGTAAAAATAAGAAATATTTTAAACGATAACTTCACTTATTTTTATATAAAAACGACTGATGCGTCCCGTATCTATGGCTTGGAATTGGAACATATGTTGTCACCTTATAATCTTAATTTTCTAGTTTATAAAAACACGCTTATTGAAGAGCATATATCTGGGATACCGGGCGATGAGTTTATAAAAAACATGCTACCTAAATGCAGTAAATCTGAAAAGGCACAAATAGCAAAGGAGTTTGTAAAGTTTAACGAACGTTGTATGATTAGGTTGTTAGGTGATATGCGATCGTATAACTATGTTATTGTTCCTACTCATGATTTTGACCATGTGGTATATAAGATTAGAGCGATAGATTTTGATCAGCAGTGTTACGAAGGGAAATTTAATATTTACAGACCTCAGTTTTTCAAAGAAAATTTAAAAATGGTAGAATTAGTCTCTGAGAGTATCCAGAAATTGTCTATAGATCAATACAAAACAGAAGAGCGTTCTATTTTAGTAAAACGATTAAAAAGTTTCTCTGTAAGAATAGAAAAGTTATTGGATTGTATGGTGAATGATGTTATTTCTAAAGAAGAAAATATTGACCAATTAAAGTCTACAATTTTTGATTACACGCATGATGTTAATTTTAAACGGAGTAAAAATATGGGCGAAATACTTAAATATGCGTTAGAGTTTTTAACCCGTAATTATGAAAATATAAAACTGGAGAATTTAAGATCGTTTGATGACGATTAATTAATTCCAGTTCTCATCAAAATCTAGATTATCATAATCGTCAACGTCAATACCATCTTCAAATTCATCAAAGTCATCATCTTTGTCTGCTTCAAATATTTTATCGGGAGCTTCGTCCGGTACTTGACCTTGAACAAACATTAAATTAGGATAGTCTGTTCCTTTAGCTTCTTCAACAATTTCTGCTAATTCAACATAAAAAGTCCACATGCTTAAAAAATCATAGACATAAATTAGTTTTGGTTGTACTTCATGCACAACACCGCTAATTTCAGTTTCGTTCATTAAACGTGCTGAGTTATCTTCACTTAAATCGAACAATGAGATTTCTTCTCCTTGGTTCCATTGATCATCACTTAAATAAAAGGATGCCATTTCTGTACCATCAAATCCAAAGGATTGCGTAATGATATTATGCAAATCTTCAAGAGTATCAGTTTCACGAATTTCTAAATCGCGAAAAATATCATCTTCGGTATCATTATCTAAAATGACTCTAAATCTATAAATCATGCTGCAAAGGTATGTTTTTTTTAAATTATTTGGAAAAACGATGCATAGTAAAAGTCATGGCACTTAATAAAAAGAAAGCGCCTATTTGATGCGCTACGCCTAACCAAACGGGTACTTGTAATAATATGGTAAATACCCCTAATAAAAACTGAATGCATACTATTATTAATAAACTATTTATTCCTTTTGATTGATACGTAGTTAGGTTTAATTTTTTTGATTTTTTCCAAATCAATAAAATGAGCACGACTACAATGTAAGCTAAGATTCTATGAACAAATTGAACTCCACTTTTTCCTTCAATGAAGTTTTTATATAGTGGACTTTGTTCTATATAAACGGTTTGATGCATAAACTTGCCTTCACTCATCATTGGCCAATGATTATGTATAAAACCAGCATCTAAGCCAGCTACAAAAGCACCGTATATAATTTGAAGCAGTAAAATTGTTAGACTTAATCGGATGAGGTTTCTAAATGCTTTGTTGACGTCTTTTTTATGTGGAAATATTAAATCCAGTGCTACCCAAAAAGTATACGCGAATGTTATAAAAGCTGTAGTTAAATGTGCGGCTAAGCGATAATGACTCACATCGGGGTTATCTACTAGGCCGCTTTTAACCATATACCAACCTAAGAAACCTTGAAATGCACCAAGACAGAGCAAGATAATAGATTTTTTTACTGTAGATTTTGATAGCTGTTTTTTTATTAAAAAGTACATGAAAGGAATAAAAAATACAAGCCCAATAAATCTGCCAATAACACGATGCAACCATTCCCAGAAATAAATATCTTTAAAATCTTGAAGAGTGAATTGATTGTTTAATTTTTGATATTCTGGGTATTGCTTATAAAGATTAAAAGCTTCTTGCCATTCAGTGTCGTTCATTGGTGGAATCGTTCCAGAAATGAGTTTATAATTAGATATTGATAAACCTGAATGTGTTAGCCTTGTAATACCTCCAACAACTACCATAATAAAGATTAACAAGCATCCTGTAAGTAGCCAATAAATTACTTTTTTATTATTTTTTTCCATCTTTTGTCTGGCCGACTGTAGTCGAAACCTCTACTTTAATCTGTCTTTAGTAAAGACGAAAGGCTCGGGGTTATTATAATGTTTAATTTATATCTTTCTTAAAACAAATACTATCGGTCACATTTTTATACTGTCCATAATTTGATGTTATTATGTAACCATTTTTTTTATAAAACTGGACGGCTTCTATTTGTCTCTTTCCTGTTTCTAATATACAGGCTTCAAAATTCAATTCTTTAGACCAGTTTTCTAATTCTTTTAAGATTTTAGAAGCAATACCTTGTCCTCTGATTTCTGGACGTGTAAACATGCGTTTAATCTCAACGTCACTTTCGGAATATTTTTTAAAAGCACCACAGCCAACAGGTTTGTTATCTACGTATGCCACAATGATATGTTTTAATACATCAATATTGTTATATTGATTATAAAAGTCATGATCATCTCCATCTGTTATTTTTAAATAGTCATTTAATAATTTTACTAAAAAAACAAAGTCGCTATTATCAGAATCGGTTTTAACTAGTTTAATCATTTTAAGAAGTGATTTTTAGCCCTAAGCGTTTACCTTCCTTTATCATTAATTTATAAGCAGCATCATATTCATTTGGAATATTTCCCTCTAGAATGGCTTCTTTAATAACCTCTTTTATTAAGCCTATTTCACGAGATGGTTTCAGATTAAAAGCCGTCATAATTTCTTCTCCAGAAATTGGTGGTTGAAAGTTTCTAATGTGATCACGTGCTTCAACTTCAACAATTTTCTCTCGAACTATTTTAAAGTTATTATGATATTTATGAAACTTTTTAGGGTTTTTAGTTGTAATATCCGCTTCGCAAAGTGTCATTAAATCCTCAACATAATCTCCAGCATCAAAAACTAAGCGACGTACGGCAGAATCTGTTACAATATCTTGAGCTAATACAATAGGGCGCGAACTCATAAAAACCATTTTCTGTACAAACTTCATTTTGTCATTCAATGGCATTTTTAACCTTTTAAATAAATGATAGACCATTTTAGAACCTTCAAATTCATGCCCATGAAATGTCCAGCCTACTTTTTTACTAAACTTTTTTGTTGGTGCTTTACCGATATCGTGTAATAAAGCAGCCCAGCGTAACCAAAGATTGTCAGTATGTTCTGCAATATTGTCAACAACTTCTAAAGTATGATAAAAGTTGTCTTTATGGCGTTGTCCTTCAACTTCATCTATACCTTTTAAAGCCGTAAGCTCTGGCATTATATAATCTAATAACCCCGTTTTTTCCAGTAAAAGAAATCCGATAGACGGTTTTTTACTTTCAAGAACCTTATTCAATTCTGTAACAATACGCTCTTTGGTTATAATCTCAATGCGATGGCTGTTTTTTATAATAGCATGTAGAGATTCGTTTTCTATCATGAAATTCAGTTGAGCAGCAAAACGTATAGCACGCATCATTCGCAACGGATCATCACTATAAGTAATATCTGGAGCTAAAGGTGTACGTATAATTTGTTTCTCTAAATCATTAATGCCATTAAAAGGATCTAGTAAATCACCAAAATTAGAGGTATTCAAATTTAAAGCCAATGCATTTATTGTAAAATCACGACGGTTTTGGTCATCTTCCAATGTGCCATTTTCTACAGTAGGATTTCTGCTATCTTCACTATAAGATTCTTTACGAGCTCCTACAAACTCAATTTCAATATCATCGTATCTCAGCATAGCAGTACCATAGGTTTTAAAAACCTGTACTTTGGGTTTTGTTGGTAGGTTATTAGCAACTTGTTTTGCTAGCTCAATACCACTACCCACAGCAACTACATCTATATCCTTGGCGCTACCTCTTTTTAATATAAAATCACGCACAAAACCACCAATAACATAACTGTCTAAATTTAATTCTTTAGCAGATTGAGATATAATTTTAAAGATATTATGTTGTAATGCCTTTTTGTAATTCATTTCTAAAATAACTTTAGACATAAATATTCGTGTATTAGTGGCTAATTTTACTCACGGATTATCTTAACAATACCACTGTTACTCAATTTAATAATTGAAGATGGTTTATTGCAAGTTTTTTCGCGATGCAAATTTACAACATAGTCTACACCTTTTAAAACCTCTGGAGCTATTTCTTTAAACGATTTTGGAGTCGGTTGCCCACTTATATTAGCAGAAGTAGAAACGATAGCTGTATTGAGTTTTCTCGAAAGTTGATAGCAAAATTCATCATCTGGAATTCTAATGGCGATCGTGCCGTCATCGGCAACTAAATTGGTAGCTAAATTTTTAGCATCATCATAGATAATCGTGGTTGGCTTATCGGAAATGTCAATAATATTTATAGCTGCTTCAGGTACTTTATTTACAAACTTTGTTAGCATTCTATCATCTGCTACCAAACATATTAATGCTTTACTGTCTTCACGTTGTTTCAGTTCATAAATTTTTTTAACAGCCTCTTCATTAGTTGCATCGCAGCCAATGCCCCATACTGTATCTGTAGGGTAGAGTATAATCCCGCCTTGTTTTAAAACCTGTATAGCTTTGTTTATTTCTACTTGCATGAAATTTATTATGTAGTAATTTTGATTTTCAAAGATATTTTTAAGAGCCTATTTTAAATCTCAGAAAAAATCTGTTCTAGATCCCGTATGTTTTTTTCCCAAGAAAAGTTTTCAGTAACATGTTTATGTCCTTTTTCTACTAAACTAATTCTTAAAGTATCGTTATTTAATAAGTGCTCAATTTTTGCAAAGGTATCATCTGTATCTTTAGGTTTAATAGCAAGACCCGTTTCGTTATTAATTAAATAACCTTGATGACCGCCTATATCTGTTGCTATTAAGGCAGAACCACAAAATAAGGCTTCAAAAGGAGGAAGCGCAAATCCTTCCTGAATACTAGTTGTTAAAAATATGGAATACGAATTGTATAGTTCTGGTAGGTTTTTTGGGTTCTCATAATAATTTATATTTTGAGGAAGTACTTTTGGTCGTTTCCCTGTCCCGAAAAAAGAAATTCTAACGTCTGGATACTTTTCTTTAATTTTAATTAAAGCATCAATGCCATGTTTAGTCCCTTTTCTTGGTTCTGTGGAATACATCATCAAAACTGACGGTTTACGTGGTTCTATTTCGTTTTCCTTATAAAAAATATTAGTGTCTATAGCATTATACAAAAGGTATGTCTTTTTTACCGATTTAGGAGAAACAATATCATACAAATAGGTCGCAATAACGATGTTCGTTGTATTGGGCAAGGCGTATGATTTTAATAATAAATCTTCATGACCTTTCCAGTTTTCATAATCTTGAATTAGGTTTATTTTTTTTCCTTTTGAGGGATTTAGTTTGTCTACTTCTAGAGCTGTAGCCCACCAAGTAGAAATTATAAAATCAGCATCAGGGATATATTCGTCCGATATATATTTTACATTAAAAGATTTAATATCTGGGTGTAATTTAAACCATTTTGGAGAATGCGTCTTTCTTATTTTATGCAAAAAAGCTCTTAAAAAATAAGGTTTTTTATATTTTGTATATGAAGTATTTAAAGAATGATATATTTGTACATTATATCCTTTTTCTGCCAACAGGTTAGCATAAATATACATTATTTTTGGACCTCCATTTGGACGCTTAGTTGGAAAGGGTAAAATGAAGTTGATTTTTTTTAATGAATTCATTCTTGTATGATTGCAATATCAATAGTAATAATAAATTTTAACACCTGCAAGTTAACTGTTGACTGTATAAAATCGGTAAAAGAGAAAACGTCGACTAGTTTAAATTACGAAATAATTGTAGTTGATAATTGTTCTCAAATAGAGGATTATAATGCTTTAAAAGAATCTTTAAAACAGTACCCTGATGTTAAGCTAGTTAGAAGTGTTATTAATAGCGGTTTTTCTGGTGGAAATATGTTTGGTGTGCAGTTTGCAAAAGGAAACTATATTGCTTTTTTAAATAGTGACACGCTATTAATAGATGATTGTTTTTCTGAAATGTTAAATTTCATGGAAAATAATAAAGAAATAGGTGTTTGTGGTCCTAAACAATTATCAAAAGATTTAAAATGGAAAAAGTCTTTTGATCATTTTCATGGGATAAGAAAGCAGGTTTTTGGGAAATGGTTTATTGAATTGTTTTCTTCGAAGGCTGCAAAGCGAAGAACAGATTATGAACAACCTATTCAGGTTGATTTCGTACAGGGAAGTTTTATGTTTTTTAGGAGTGAAGCTTTTGCTAAAGTAGGTGGTTTTGATACTAATATTTTTCTTTATTATGAAGAAATGGATATTTGTAAACGGCTGTTAAAAAATGGTTACAAAACATTTCATTATCCAAAAGTCAGCTTTGTGCACTATGAAGGAGAAAGTACCTCATTGGGATATACCAAGAAAATAGAAAAGATGGCTTCTTATCTTTATGTGCTGAGGAAGAGTTTTGGGTTTTTTAAATACCTGATTATTAGATACTATTTAATGATAAAATTTTTAATAAAAGGGTTATTTAATTTTAAGCATTTAAAAATGTTTTTAGTCCTAGTTTCTTTAGGAGCACCATTGTCTCATTCTATAAGGAAACAACAAAAAATATCTTTTAATGAAGCAAATTAAAAGCGACGTTCATAGCAGTTTCAAAAACTTGAGCGCAGAAATTGATAGTATTATCAAAAATTTTGACACGCAAGGGAAAGATTTCGGTAACCAAGATAGAAACTCATTAAAACTATTTGAATTAGGTAATAAAACGGTTAATGTTAAATCGTTTCGAGTTCCCAATATTGTTAACCAAATAGCGTATAAATTCTTTAGAAAAAGTAAAGCACAACGTTCTTTTGAGTATGGAAATAAGCTAACAGAATTAAAGATTGGAACGCCACAACCTATAGCTTATTACGAATTTGAAACGCCATTTTTATTTAAGAAAAGCTATTATATAAGCGAACAAATACATGATGATTTAACGTATAGAGAGCTAACTACTAATTTTAATTATCCCGATTACGATAACATACTCAGAGCGTTTACTCGATTCACTTTTGATTTACATGAAAAAGGAATTCACTTCTTAGACCATTCCCCAGGTAATACTTTGATAAAGAAAACGAATCATGGTTACAATTTCTATTTAGTTGATTTAAACCGCATGGAATTCAAGTCACTTGATTTTGAAACGAGAGTTAAGAATTTTTCCAAATTAACGATTCATAAATCTATGATAGAAGTTATGAGTGACGAATATGCAAAATGTACAGGTGAAGACTATAACAAGATATTCGATTTAATGTGGAAAGAAACCGAAGCTTTTCAAAATAAGTATCACCGAAAAAGACGCCTTAAAAAGAAATTGAAATTTTGGAAAAAACATTAACTTTTTGTTAATTATTTAGCTTAATTTGGATATAAGAACATGAGAAACTCACTTAGTAGCATTCTAATTATTTTTTGTATGATGCCTGTTTTAGGTCAGACAATAAAAACAGCTTCTGGAGATATTTCTGTGCTAGCTGGTGAAAAAGGACTGTCGGTCACTTTTGGGTATGATAATATGAATGTACAGGGCTATCCCTCAGAGGCAGATTTTATAAAAGATAAGGTACGAATACGAGAAGAGCGTAAGCCTGGATTGGGGGAAAAATTTAAGAGTTCTTGGTTTGCGGATAGAGAAGCAGTATACGAGCCATTATTTATTGAATACTTTAACCATGCAATACCTAAAAAAAGAAAAATTGCAATTTCAAGAAATAATCCTAGTGCGAAATACAATTTACACATTCAAACATTGTGGGTGTATCCTGGGTATAATGTGGGGGCTTCACAACCAGCTAAAATAGAAGTCGCACTTCAATTATATGAAATAGCAAATCCAGAAAATATTGTTTGGGAGTCTAAATCACCGACACGTATGAAAGCTAAAGCAGCGCCTTATAAAAGAGAATTAAGAATTGGAGCTGCATATGCTTCATTGGCGATAAGCATGTCTTGGTTATTGAAAAAAAAGGCGAAGTAAAAGTTACAAGTTCAAAGCAAATACAATTATTTTAATGAAGTTTCAAGATGCGATTTCCATGTATATAACCTCGGTAGTAATACTATATTGAAATTTGTGCATGAGTTATTTATAGTAGAGTCATCTATTGGATATGGAGGTTTTTCAGAATAGGTGATAAATTTTTTTGCTAAAAAAACCTGATTCTTATGGTATAATTGGAGGACCTCCTTATTGGTCAATACAAACTAGCGGTACGATCACTCATAAAATACATAGAAGCTCTAAAACGTGGAATAATAGTTTTAGATATTAAAATAGTATTTAAATTAATTTTGGATAGACTATCTGAAAAAGGTAGTTTATCTAAAATTAATAAAGTATTAATGTTTCGCTTTATGAAGTCTATAAAGTTTAAGATACTTTAAAAAAGTAACGTTAAAAGTTTGTACACAAATAACAAAACCATTTAAACCATCTAAAACCCCTAATCTTAAAAAATAAGCTTTAAAAAAAGCCCAACTAGGGTTGAATACTATTTTCCAAAGAGACGATTTTTTTCCCAAGTCGAAATAAGCTTGAGCAGCAATACTTGAAAAGTTTTCAACCTTAAGATTGTGTTCGCTATAATCCCTATAAATCCAGTGCAATAAATCTCCTTTAAGTTTCCCTGCTTTTAAACCTTTTTTTAATGTATATCTATCGTGCGGGTTAATACCTTTCCACTCACCGCTTTCTTTTTTAAACAATCGTAATTTTTTATCTGGATACCAATCTGAGTGTTTAATCCATTGGCCACAATAATTATTTAATCGGTTACTATAATAACCATCATAGCTCCAGTTTTCTTTTGCTTTTAAAATAGATTCTTTAAGCGTATCTGATAGTGCTTCATCACCATCTAAGGATAAAATATAATCATATTTTGCATGAGAAAGCGCATAGTTTTTTTGTTCAATATACCCTTCAAATTTATTTTGAATAAAATTCACATGGTATGCAGCACATATTTCAGGGGTTTTATCGGTAGAAAAAGAATCTACAACAACAATCTCATCTACAACCCCCACTAACGATTTTAAACATTTTTCTAAATGCTCTTCTTCATTATAAGTAATTATGACTCCAGATAATTTAATCATTTGATACGCTATAAATAATTTTTAAACAGATTCGTTAAACTCTTTTTTAGTTTTTTGTAAGGCAGAAGCAATTATTTGATGCATGTCATAATATTTGTATTCTGCAAGCCTACCTCCAAATATAACATCAGATTCTTGTAATGAAAGTGCTTTGTACTCCTGATATTTTTTTTGATTCTCATCATTATTAATAGGGTAGTAGGCTTCTTTTTCAGTAGTCCATTGTTCAGAGAATTCTTTGGTGATCACGGTATGCTTTTGCTTGCCAAATTCAAAATGTTTGTGCTCTATAATTCGTGTATAAGGAACATTAGAATCATTGTAATTTACAACGGCATTTCCTTGATAGTTCTCTGTCTCTAATTTTGTGTTTTCAAATCGTAAGGAACGATATTCTAAGTTCCCATATTCATAATTATAGAATTCATCTATTTTCCCAGTAAACACTATTTTTTTAGCCAAGCTGCTCAATGTATCTTTTTCTTTAAAAAAGTCGACGTTGGTTTTTATATCTATCCCTTTTAATAAACCATCAATTATTTTATTGTAACCACCAATAGGAATACCCTGGTAAGCATCATTAAAATAATTATTATTAAATGTATAACGTACAGGTAAACGTTTAATGATAAAAGCAGGTAGCTCAGTAGCTTTTTTACCCCATTGTTTTTCGGTATATTCTTTTATAAGTGTTTCATAAACATCCTTTCCAATTAAGGATAGTGCCTGTTCTTCTAAATTCTTAGGGTTTTTATAGCCAAATTCCTTAATTTGACTTTCTATAATTGTTTTAGCCTCTTCTGGTGTCTTCGTTCCCCAAAGCTGATAAAAAGTATTCATATTAAAAGGTAAATTGTAGAGCTTACCTTTAGATATAGAAACTGGTGAGTTTACATAGTTATTAAACTCAGCAAATTGATTTACATAGTCCCAAATATCCTTATCGTTGGTATGAAATATATGCGCACCATATTTGTGCACATTAATACCATCAACATTTTCACAGTATACATTACCACCTACATGATCCCTTTTATCTATAACTAAACATTTTTTTCCTTTTTTAGTTGCCTCATGGGCAAATACAGATCCAAATAATCCAGCACCAACAATTAAATAATCATACATTTGTATACTTTTATAAATTTTTAGCAAAACTAGGATATAAATTATCTACAAAAAAACTTTTCAATATAATGTATTACATTTCCAGAAACTATAAATCGTTATTCAATGCTGCGGGAAAAGCAAAAACGGATTGTGAATTCTCGTTAGAAGCATTAGGGTTTAAAAATCTTGGATTTAAACAATCGTCTATACCTAGCTCTGCTATAGGAACCATTAAGAACTTTTTTGGTATTTCTATGGCCTTATTAAGATTGCCATTTAAGTCTACAATATGTACACAATATCCTAATAATAAGTTTAGAAAGTTGATATTATTTTTCGCGAAATTAAAACGTTGTAAAATTATAACGATAGTTCACGATGTACGATGTTTGAAGGGAAGGGTTAAGGATATAGAAGCTGAATTATCAAAAATTGTATGCTCTGATGTTATTATTGTACATAACGATGCTATGAAAGCATGGTTTTTAGAACAGCATACGACGATACCTATCGTAGTATTAGGGATATTTGACTATGTTTCTAAAGAAAAACCACTTCAAAATAAAGATATTAATAAAAATGATGCTTACAGCATTGCGTATGCTGGAGGTTTTGCTGAAGGTAAAAATTCATACATCTTTGATTTTGATATATTGGAGCATAGCAAATACAATTTAAAGTTATATGGTATGGGTTTCGATCCTAATAAACGAAAAGTAAGCGAAGAAGCATCTGTTATTTTTTATCAAGGAGCCTTTCCATCAGATCAAATAGCTTATAAAATTGAAGCTGATTTTGGTTTAGTATGGGATGGTATTTCAACGAAGTCTTGTAGTGGGGATTTGGGAGCGTATTTAAAATATAATAATCCTCATAAAACATCCTTGTATCTTTTGTGTGGACTTCCTGTAATCGTTTGGGATCAAGCAGCTATAGCCTCCTTTATTGTTGAAAATAATTTAGGAATAAGCATTTCTAACTTAAAAGATTTGAATACTGTTCTAGAAAATTTAACTGAAGAAGCATATAAAACAATGAAAAACAATGTTTTAAACGTTCAGGAGAAGGTAATGAAAGGACAATTTGTAGAAACGGCCGTTAAGAAAGCTTTAGAAACGGTAAATAACGTGAGTTTGACGTAATTAATATCGTAATCAAAATAGTTATAATCTATAAAAGAAGAATGGTGTCATTCCGAATGAAGAATGAGAGGAATCTCATTTTTATAAGATTTCTCGTCGTTCATACCTCACTCTGTCGAAATGACAAATAGCTGATAATTATAGTTTTAGATTTGTTTTTTTGAAGAAGTTATGTTGAATTAACTTAATTTAAGAATGCCTTTAACTTACTTGTAAAAAACTGTGGTTCGAATTTTTTATATAACTCAGCAGTTTCCTTTTTATAGTGCTTTTCGGCTTTGGTATATAACTCTGGCTTAAAATCCTTTAAGTGAACACTAACGTTATTATCATTTTCAAAAAGATTCCAAGTGGCTTTATCTATCCAAGGAGAATATATAGCAAAGGTTTTAATGTTTAACGCTTTGGCCATATTAATAGCACCGCCTTCATTTCCAATTAATGCATCGCAATGGGATGTTATGGCTAAAAACGCTCTTAAACTCTTTCCAAATACGTCAAAGTAAATATTTTTTTGAGTGTCTGGTTTACATAAATCGAATATAGTTCTAGCTTCTGTTTCTTGTTTTGGTATGTAATTAAATAATATTTGTCCAGAAGTTTCTTCAACTAAAGTATCAATAACTTCTGCCATATAATTAAAAGGATAGGTTTTCTTACCACCACTTCCCAATACACCTATCATATATAAAGGTCTGTCAAAATCTATCTGGTGATTTTTCAGAAACGCCTTACTGTTAGAAAGTTCTTTTTCAGTTAAATATATTTTTGGCTTTATAAAAGATGTTTCAATATCTAAAGGAGCTAGTAATTGCATTCTATTAACAATGGCTAACCCAGCTTTACCATCATGAGTCTTCTCTCTTTTTATATTGTAATGGTAAAAAAGGGTCGTATAAAATTTATGGTATGAAATTTTAGTTTTTGCCCCAGAGAAAAGACTGATTAAATTACTGGATAATTTAGAATAGACATCAATAACAATATCGTATTTTTTATGTCCGACAGATTTAGCAAATTTTAGAAGTTTCGCTTTACTAAGTTCAGCCTCTTTAGTAAATAAAAGGAAGTTATTTACATTAGGATTGTTTTCTACAACCGCTACAGTATGCTCATTTATTAAATAATCCAATTGAGCTTTTGGATATTTTAAGCGAAGTGCTTCAAACAGAATACTGCTTGTAAGCACATCGCCTATCATTTTTTGTTGTATGATTAAGATTTTCAAAATTTACAACTTCGATTTTTTTTGCATATGAGTAAGCACTGTATACTGCTACTGCACACTGCGACTTATTTAAACAGCTACATCATGCTCTCTTAAAGCATCGTTTAGCGACGTTTTTTTATTAGTACTCTCTTTACGTTTACCAATAATTAAAGCACAAGGTACATTATAACTACCAGAAGGGAATTCTTTAGCATAACTTCCAGGTATAACTACAGAACGCGCAGGGACTCTACCTTTATATTCAATAGGTTCATCTCCAGTAACATCAATAATTTTTGTACTCATTGTTAAAACCACACCAGCACCTAAAACAGCCTCGGTTTCAACACGCACACCTTCAACTACGATACACCTAGACCCAATAAAAGCATTATCCTCTATAATTACAGGAGCAGCTTGTAAAGGTTCTAAAACACCACCAATACCAACACCACCAGATAAATGTACATTTTTACCTATTTGAGCACAGCTACCAACTGTAGCCCAAGTATCAACCATAGTACCTTCATCTACATAAGCACCAATGTTTACATAACTGGGCATTAATATAGTACCACTAGAAATATAAGCACCATGTCTTGCGACTGCATGAGGAACCACACGAATTCCTTTTTCTGCGTAACCACGTTTTAATGGAATTTTATCATGAAATTCTAAGGGGCCAGCCTCAATCGTTTCCATTTTCTGAATTGGAAAATATAAAACAACTCCTTTCTTTACCCACTCGTTAACTTGCCAACCACCTTCGATTGGTTCCGCTACTCTCAATTCACCTTTATCTAATAAATCTATAACCTTTCTTATAGCAGAAGTTGTTGTTTCTTCTTTTAAAAGATCTCTATTCTCCCAAGCCTTTTCTATGATTTGTTGTAATTCTGTCATTGATATTTAAATTTTGAGCAAATATAATAGGTATCATTTAAAAAATAGAACGAAAAAGTCATTATATCAATTATGAAGTAGCCTAAACTTTTTGTCGATTGATTCAAAATTTGACAAAAATAAAAGCTTGTTTTTCCTTTGAAAGAAAAAAATAAATCGATGAAATGCATTTTTCATGTATTTCGTCTTGCTAAATAGACTGTTAGTCTGTTTATCGATAAAAATTTGTAGCTCCACTACTAATCGAATATACGTTGGTTTATGACTAATTTTTTGTGTTCGAGATTTGGTATGAGCATATATTTGGAATATGCAAACGATGATAAACAGAATGAAAACAAATACATACATACTATTAACTTTATTACTTTCTTTCTCTTTCGGGATAGCTCAAAGCGATGTTAATAAGATAGAAGAAAACAAAGTAATATCGGTATCTGTAAATGGAGAGGAAGTAACTACGGTTAAAGATAATGCAGTTAAAACTGTAAAAGAAAATGAGACTGTATTAATTGATGCTAAAGAATTAAGAGAATCTATTGCACGTACCAGTGATATTAGACTTTATCTTAATCGAGTAAGAAAAGTCCAAAATATTAAAATGCTATTTCCAAAAATAAATAAGCCTGTTAAGGCATAGTAAGGTTTTAAATATTATTAATCAAGGTTAAAGTTAAAGTTGAGAAGGCTGTCTGAAAGGATAGTAGTGGTCGGAAGAAAAAATCTTCCGACCTTTTTGTTTTTATATTTCTAAACTCACTAGGATTAACCGACTGGTTTTTAGTTTTTTACTTAGGTTTTCACATGTGTTTTTTGTATCTTAT
>NZ_JAUOEM010000007.1 GCF_030540875.1 Flavivirga amylovorans | reverse complement strand
AGATACAAAAAACACATGTGAAAACCTAAGTAAAAAACTAAAAACCAGTCGGTTAATCCTAGTGAGTTTAGAAATATAAAAACAAAAAGGTCGGAAGATTTTTTCTTCCGACCACTACTACCTAAATAGGCAACCTTTTTTCACTATTAATCAAAAACTACTTACTTAACTGTAAGTGTATATTGTGGTGTTGGGTTTAAAGGACAGAAATAAACATACTCTCCTTTTGTTAATTTAGTAACATTTGTTTTTTCAACCTTACCTTCTTTAACAACTGTTGTTACATAGGCTGTTTTAATATGGTTTTCTGGTTTACTAGCATCTTTACCTTTAGGTACTAATACTAAACCTACTTCTTTAGCCGCATGATTGTTAGATACTGCAAACACATAAGATCCTTCGCTTAATGTTAACCCTTTTTGAGTAAACTCTCCTTTAGTTTGTTCTAAGGATACCGTTTTTACATTGTTCATGGCATCTTGTGCATTCGTGTTCATTGAAAATGCTAATGCGATTACTAAAATTGAAATGATTTTTTTCATGATATTTAAAATTTATTAGTGTGATTATTTATTAATTATTTTTATTATACTGCTACCGCTTCTAATGGTTGTGCCACTGGAAAATCTACAGGTACTCGTGTCGTTTGGTGTACGTAATTAGAAATTGTTTTATCTCCTACTAAAGAGATTGTATCAATTAAGTTACCTTTAGTATATCCTGCGTTAAAAAAGTTTTCTAAAACTGCTTCGTCTGTCTTTCCTCTGTTTTCTGTAATGTTTTTAGCTAATTGTGCTAATGCATTTAATTTAGAGTCGAATGAAGCTTGACCTGCTCTTAATTCTAAGATTTGCTCATCGGTAAAACCATTCATTTTTCCGATAGCGGTGTGTGCCGACAGACAGTAAACACATGCATTCACTTCACTTACTGCTAGATTAACAACTTCTTTCTCTTTTGCTGATAATGATGTTTTTGCATTTGAAAAGTTTAAATAGTTTTCTAACGCTGTATCACTATGTGCATAGGTAGCATATAAGTTTGGTACAAAACCTAACGCTTTGTTTAAGTTATCGAAAATAGCTTGATTGTTTTCGCTTACGTCTTCTCTTGTTGGTACATTAAATGTGCTCATAATTTTAATTTTTTTAAATATTTATTATTCTGAAATTTTGTTGTTTTTAATTCTGGTACAAAGATGCAATCATATAAAAGGTTATACCATGTAAGTTCTTCCTTTATGATTGTCAATTTTTCCCTTTTCTATTTTTAAGGTAAAATATCAGTATCTATATAAGGTCTTTCCACGTCACAATAGAAATCGTGAATGTGTTTTTGCTCACAATGCGTTTTAGGGCTTATGGTATTTAGCACCTTTTTTCTATTATGTGTGAATATTTCAATTAAATTGAAGATGGATATGTGTTTTAAGTTCATAACGTTTGCTGTTTAAATTATACAGTACAAAGATGCATTACAACGAGGTGTAATGAAATGAATGAATTTCCCTAAAATTTGTCAATTTTTCCTAAGAAGCAGATTTTAGTTGCTTTTTAAAATCTGAAGGAGATAAATCTGTGTGTTTTTTAAACAACCTGCTTAAATGCGATGCGTCTTCAAAGCCAATTTCGAAAGCAATTTCTTTAGCCGTTTTATTGGTGTAAACCAATAATCGTTTTGATTCAAGAACAAGACGTTCGTGAATTATTTTTAACGGACTTGTATTTAATTTAGCAAATGTATTGGATAACGTTTTTGGAGATTTAAAAAGTTTATCTGCATAAAAACCAACACTGTGTTCTTTTCTAAAATGAGATTCAACTAGAAGATTAAAACTTCTAAGTAATTCTGTTTTTGAATCTTTAGAAATGGGTGTTTCCTCAATATTATCTTTAGCTTTAAGTATACGTGTGCTTTTAATTATAAATCTGGCCATAAGCATACGCAACATTTCTGCCTGAATATTATCTTTAGTTTCTAACTCATCAACAAAAACTTCATGAAGTGTATCAAACTTTGTTCTTTCTTTTCCATTTAAGCAAATAAGGGGCATGTGTTCATTTCCAAAAAAGAGCAAACCGGCACAACCAACTTCTTGATCGTGATCCTTAATGCAATAAAACTCTCTGTTAAATTGATATACAACCAAATCTTTACCTTCTATGAATTGTAAATATTGAATGTTTGTTAATGCTAAAACACTATTGGGTTCAATTTTATAGGGAATGCTATCTACAATAATTTCTGTTATTGAATCTTTGGTTCTTATAAACGTGTACAATTCTAATTTCTTAGATTGTTTGTACGGTTCTAAAAGCAACTCATTACCTACTTTTAGAATAGCATTTGTGGAAAATTCTGAAAATAAATGTGTCATGTTTACATAGGTCTGAAATACAACAACAACATTACAAATTGTTGCGGTAAATTCCTTTAAAGACCTGAAAGATTTATTTTAATAACAATCAGATATTTACAATTAAATAAACACATGTTTTCAAAACCATAAAGAGGTATAAATTATTACTTATGTAATTTTAATTGAATACGCTTTCGCGGAATATCAACCTCTAACACTTTTACTATAATTTGCTGGTGTAAACTTACGTGCTCATTAACATCTTTAACAAAGGAATCTGATAGATTAGAGACATGAATCAATCCACTTTCTTTGATACCTACATCTACGAAACAGCCAAAGTTTGTAATATTATTTACAATTCCAGGGAGTAATTGACCTTCTCTTAAATCTGAAATGGTTTTTATATTCTGGTTAAACGTGAATACTTTTGCTTGCTCCCGAATATCTAATCCCGGTTTTTCAAGCTCTTTAACAATATCCTCTAGTGTTAGTAACCCAACAGATTCTGTACAATACTGTTTTAAATCTATTTTTTTAAGTAGATCTGCATTACCAATAAGGTCTTGAATACTTTTACCTAAATCTTTAGCCATTCTAGTAATTACGGCATAACTTTCTGGGTGTACCGCAGAATCGTCCAATGGATTTTCAGCATCTTTAATTCTTAAAAAAGCAGCCCCTTGTTCAAAAGCTTTGCCCCCTAAACGTGGCACTTTTTTAATATCATTTCTTGATGTAAACACACCATTCTCATTACGAAAATTAAAAATATTCTCTGCTAATTTTGGTCCGATACCAGACACATAACTTAATAAACTTTTACTTGCTGTATTGATATTTACTCCAACAGAGTTTACACAATGTTCTACAACTGTGTCTAACGATCTTTGAAGTTTTCCCTGATCTACATCATGTTGATATTGCCCAACGCCAATTGACTTTGCATCAATTTTAACTAATTCTGCTAAGGGATCTTGTAAGCGACGTCCAATAGATACCGAGCCTCTTACGGTAACATCGTAATCTGGAAATTCCTCGCGTGCAATTTTTGATGCCGAATAAATACTCGCCCCCGCTTCACTCACTACAAAAACCTGAATGTCATTTTTAAAATGAATCTTTCTAATTAAGGCCTCTGTTTCTCGTGATGCTGTTCCGTTACCAATAGCAATGGCTTCAATTTTATAGGCATCTGCCAACGAACTTATTTTTTTCATCGCACCCGTAGAATCACTTTTTGGAGGGTGTGGATATATAGTTTCATTATATTTTAATTGTCCTTGTGCATCTAAGCACACTACTTTACAACCCGTTCTAAAACCCGGATCGATAGCCAAAACTCGCTTTTCTCCAAGTGGCGACCCTAATAATAACTGTTTTAAGTTTTTTGTAAATACATTAATGGCAGATTCGTCTGCTTTGTCTTTAGCTATTTGTAAAGCTTCATTACTTAATGATGGTAATAATAAACGTTTATAGGCATCTTTAATAGCTAATTCTATTTGGTCTGCACATTCATTATGACTACGAATCATTCTACTTTCTATTTTGTTTAAAGCTCTATCGTTATCAATTTCTATTTTAACGCGAATAAAACCTTCATTTTCTGCTCTTAGAATAGCTAACAGTCTATGTGAAGGGATTCGGTTTAAACTCTCAGACCAATCAAAATAATCCCTGAACTTTTGAGCGGCTTCATCCTCTGCTTTTGTTTTTACCACCTTTGTAGAAATCATAGCAAAACGCTCTAATTGATGACGAATATTATTTCTAATATCGGCACGTTCGTTCACCCATTCTGCTATAATATGTCTCGCACCTTCTAAAGCATCTTCAACCGAATTGATATCGCCTTTTATATATTTAAATGCTATAGATTCTACATCATTAGCATTTTGACTCATAATGATTTTTGCTAAAGGTTCTAATCCATTTTTACGAGCAGTTTCAGCTTTTGTTTTCCTACTTTTCTTAAATGGCAAATAGATATCTTCTAATGTTGTTAAATCTTGAGTAGATTCTATTTTTTGTTTTAATTCTGGTGTTAGAACACCTTGTTCTTCTAACACTTTTAAAATGGCTTTTTTTCGCTTTTCTAAAGCTTCATACTGCTCTTTATATTTTACAATGCCTCCAATTTGAACCTCATCTAAATTACCAGTTCGTTCTTTTCTGTAACGCGAAATAAAAGGGATTGTGCAATCCTCATTAAGTAATTCAATCGTGTTTTTTACAGATTGCTCTGGGAGTTGGGTCTGGGTCGTTATAAACTTTAAAATATCAATCATTTAGTAATTCGAATTAATTGAAGGCACAAAAAAATCTCGTTTTCAAAAATAACATTGAAAACGAGATTTATGCAAGTTTATTTACAATTTTAGTTATTCGCCTGTGCTTTAGCTTCTTTAATCATTTTTTCATTAGGTAAAATAGCAATATTTACACGTCTGTTCTTTGCTCTTCCTTGAGCAGTTGAGTTATCATGCTTAGGTTGAGTTTCTCCAAACCAATTTGTAGTAAATCTACCAGAACTAAGGCCTTTATTTTTTAAATAACCAGTAACAGCATACGCTCTGTTTTTAGACAAAGTCATATTATAATTAGCATCACCTGCGCTATCTGTATGTCCTACAACTAAAATATTAGTATCTGGGTATTCTTTAAAAACGCCTACCAATTTATTTAATGTTATTTGAGAAGCTGCATTAATATTATACTTATTAGTATCAAAATAAACACCACTACCTTCATCAAACGTTATTACAATACCATCATCTACACGTTCAACTTCTGCTCCAGGGATTTCTTCTTCTATTTTTTGAGCTTGCTTGTCCATTTTATTTCCAATAAGTACACCAGCACCTCCTCCAATAACGCCTCCAATAACAGCTCCTAATTCGCCATTACCGCCTTTACCTACGTTATTACCAATAATAGCACCTAAAATAGCGCCTCCTGCTGCTCCTATTACCGCACCTTTTTGTTTATTATTGGCATTTTTTACTGCTGTGCAATTAATAAAACCAAATACAACTATTATGCTTAAAAATGTTATTACTGACTTCTTAATATATTTCTTCATTTCTTAAATTTTTTGAAATTGTTATAATTTAAATTTTACTGTAGTTTAACAAAATTCATGTTTATTGTAAACGGCTCACCATCTACGGAAACTGTTTGCTGCCATTGCATGTCTGTATTGGATAGTTCGCTAAGTTCTATTCTAAATCCTCGGTTTGTCTCAGACTTACCTTTTATATCTGTTGGTTTTAATAAGAAATGATATAACCCTGTTTCTGCATCAACTTCTTGAACAGTGAAATTGAAGTATCTATCTCCTGTTTCACAGTTCCCATTATTGATTGCATAGATTCCCGTATTATTGTTAGATACAAATTTCCAGGTACTACCTTCAAAACACTCTTTAGAAACGTCGCTCAACAATTTTATCTTGTAAGTTCCAGGTTTATCATAGCTTATTGAACTTAGTGACCAATCACCTTTAATTACTTTTTTTGAAACCCTTACGGTTTTTGATGTTCCACAGGACATCAAACTAATTATAATTAAAAAAATAAATGTGTTTTTCATAGAATTAAAATTTAATAAATGTCTAAAGTATTTACGAACTCATCTTGTTTTCAGATGTTCTTCATCTGTTTTTTCTGAAAAAATTTTCAGCCCATGATGTTTGACACAAATTAACTAAATAGGTCACTTGTTTTATACAATCACTTAGATAATAATGAGTCTAAAAAGACGAAAAAATTGTATTGAAGTTTTAAAAATTTTGGCTCAAATAATTATAGGTATAATTAACCCTTCGATATTCCGTTAATTATAAACCACTTAACACAAACAATAAACATCTACGATATGAAAAATTTGTTTTGTTTGCTTTTGATTTTCCAAATTTATAATGTGTCTTTTTCTCAAGAAAAAACGAACAATAATATTGTAGAGACAAGAAATGCAAAGGCCGATATATTTAAGTTTCATCCAAACCCGGCAGATAATGAATTATTTGTAATTGGCACTAATAAAATCAAGAGCATTGAAATTATTGACGTTCAGGAAAATGTAGTTGCTTCTTATTTTTTCAATAAGATCATTATAAAAATAGATGTTTCACAACTAAAAAGTGGTGTGTACTTTATACAGGTGAAAAATGAAAATAATAAACAGGAAACTAAAAAGTTAATTATAAAATAAACTAAGCCACTTTTTTAAGCAAATCAAAACAAGGGCATTTTTTACAGCGTTTATTTTCGCCTTTTTTAAATTTTTTACAACAACTTGTTTTTACTTTATCGGTAGTAATAATACCAATTTGTTGTAATTTTTTAATTGCCTTTTTTTTCTTCTTTTTGCCCAAAACAGAATCTAAAATTTAGATAACTTGGCAAAAATACTTATTTTTATTTAATCTAAATAAGTTTTGTTGTTAAAATTATTGAGGCGCATTGGTTGCTGCAGTTGTCACGGTTAAGTTTTCAATATCTCTATCGAATAAATACAAACCGCCTTTGTCATCACCAATCATATTAATCTTGTCAAGAATAGTACGAGCTACTGCTTCTTCTTCTATTTGTTCTGCTACATACCATTGTAAAAAGTTGTGCGTTGCATAATCTTTTTCTTGAAGGCTAATATGTACTAATTCATTAATACTTTGAGATACAAACACTTCATGTTCAAATAACTTCTCAAACATCTCTTTAAAAGATTTAAAGGTTACATTCGGTGCTGCTAACTGAGAAATTTTTGCATGACCACCTCGTTCGTTAACAAACTTTACTAATTTTAACATATGTTCGCGTTCTTCATCAGATTGTGCATACATGAAATTTGAGACACCTTCCAAGCCTTTTACCTCAGCCCAGCAAGCCATAGCTAAATAAATTTGAGAAGATTCTGCCTCTATTCTTATTTGATTATTTAATGCGTCTTCTATAGTTTTTGATAACATAATATTTCTTTTTATGTAAAGTTAAATAATTCTTTAATGTCTGTAATAATATTAAGATAAAATTAAGTCAATACCATGTGTGTTTTGCACAAAATACTTTAGGGCTAAACGATTAACTTATCTGCAACCCATTGGTTACAGCAGTATCATCTGGATTTACAAAGACCAATTTCCCATCGGGTGTTTCTGTCATTAAAATCATACCTTCACTCTCAACACCTCTTAATGCTCTTGGTGCTAGATTCACTAAAACGGTGACCCGTTTTCCAACGACTTCTTCGGCTGTAAAACTTTCTGCTATACCAGAAACAATGGTTCGCACATCAATACCCGTATCTACTTTTAAAACGAGAAGTTTTTTTGCTTTTGGCATTTTTTCAGCTTCCAAAATGGTTCCAACACGCATGTCTAGTTTCGTAAAATCTTCAAACGTAATGGTATCCTTTTGCGGTTCTACGACAGCATTTTCTACCTCGTTTGCTTTTTTACTGGCTTCTAGTTTATCAAGCTGTGCTTGAATAGTAGTATCTTCTATTTTAGAGAATAGTAATTCCGCTTTTCTTATTTTATGACCTGCTGGAATTAAAATTTCTTTTGTTTTAACTTCATTCCAAGTGGATTCCGCATCAAGTGCGGAATGACAAAGAATATCTTTTAACTTTTTTGATGTGAATGGTAAAAATGGTTCGCTCAAAGTTGCTAAAGCCGAGGCTATTTGCAGCGCAACGTACATAATTGTTTTCGTACGTTCTTCATCTACTTTAATCACCTTCCAAGGTTCTTCATCTGCTAAATATTTATTACCTAGTCGTGCCAAATTCATAAGCTCCTGTTGTGCTTCTCTAAAGCGGTAGCGCTCAAGAGAACTGGAAATTACATCGGGATACGCTTTTACCGCTGCCAACGTTTCTTCATCTATTTGAGATAATGCATTTGGCTCGGGAATCACACCATCATAATACTTGTTAGTTAACACGACAACACGATTAATAAAGTTTCCAAAAATAGCTACTAATTCGTTATTATTTCTTGCTTGAAAATCTTTCCACGTAAAATCATTATCCTTTGTTTCTGGTGCATTGGACGTTAAAGCATAACGTAAAACATCTTGCTGACCAGGAAATTCTTCTAAATACTCTGGTAACCAAACAGCCCAGTTTTTTGAGGTTGATAGTTTATTACCTTCTAAATTTAAAAATTCATTAGCAGGTACATTTTCTGGTAAAATATAAGAACCTTCGGCTTTTAACATGGCTGGAAAAATAATACAGTGAAATACTATATTATCTTTTCCTATAAAATGAACCAATTTAGTATCCTTATCTTTCCAATAGGGCTCCCAATTTTTCCCTTCGCGTTCTGCCCATTCTATAGTAGATGAGATATATCCTATTGGAGCATCAAACCAAACATAAAGTACTTTTCCTTCTCCACCTTCTGCTGGCACAGGAATTCCCCAATCTAAATCTCGGGTTACGGCACGAGGACGTAAGCCATCATCAATCCAAGATTTACATTGTCCGTATACATTAGATTTCCAATCTTTTTTATGTCCTTCAAGAATCCATTCTTTTAAAAAGGCTTCATGTTTATCTAAAGGTAAAAACCAGTGCTTTGTCTGTTTTAAAGTCGGCGTATTTCCTGTTAGAGCTGACTTCGGATTTATTAAATCGGTTGCATTATGACTGGTGCCACAATTTTCACATTGATCGCCATAACTTTCTTCATTTCCACATTTAGGACATGTCCCAATCACAAATCGGTCTGCTAAAAATTGATTAGCTTCTGCATCATACAATTGTTCTGTTACTTCTTCAATAAACTCCCCTTTATTATTTAAAGTTGTAAAAAACTCTGAAGCTGTTTTATGATGAACCTTCGCAGATGTACGTGAATAATTATCAAAAGTGATTCCAAAATCTTCAAACGACTTCTTAATAATGGCATGGTATTTATCTACGACATCTTGTGGTGACACACCTTCGTTTTTCGCTTTAATTGTAATAGGGACACCATGCTCATCACTTCCACCAATAAGTATAACATCGTTTCCTGTTAATCGTAAATAACGTGCATAAATATCTGCCGGAACATAAACTCCTGCTAAATGTCCAATATGAATTGGCCCATTTGTATAAGGAAGTGCTGTGGTAATCGTATATCGTTTAGGTGCGCTCATTTCTTTTTTAAATAAGGGACAAAAGTACGCATTTTGACTACGATTTAGAAAAAAAATGTACATTTACATTATGTCAAAAATCTCATTAATTACTGCGTTGTGTTGTATTATTTTTTTCTTTGGGGAAAAACAGCTTGCAGCACAAAATACGTTGTCAACTAAAACAAATACATTGATACAACCACCATACTTAAAAGCAGGCGATACGGTTGCCATAGTGGCACCTTCAGGCGTTTTAAAGAATAGAACTAAGGAAGTGCAACAAGCTAAAGCACTTTTAAAAAGTTGGGGATTACATGCCGTAGTTGGCAAACATGTTTTTAGTCAAGCTAATCATTTTGCAGGGACTGACGATGAACGCTGTGAAGATTTCCAAAATGCTTTAGACGATCCTAAAATAAGTGCCATATGGTGTGCTCGTGGTGGCTATGGAACGGTTAGAATTTTAGATAAATTAGATTATACCAAATTTAAACAAAACCCAAAATGGCTTATTGGTTACTCTGATATTACGGCACTGCATAATCAAGTTCATAATGTAGGCGTACAATCTATTCATGCTATGATGTGTACTAGTTTACAAGACGATTTAGGGTCTATTAAAGAAACACTTTCAACATTTAAAGATGCAATTTTTGGAAAGTCTCTAAGCTATACTTTGGAAGGTTCTAAATACAACAAAACAGGACATGTATTGGCTCCTGTTGTTGGTGGTAACTTAACCATGCTACACACCATGTTAGGCTCGAAAACTAGTATTGATACTACTGGGAAAATTTTGTTCATTGAAGAAATTGGTGAATATAAATACCATATAGATCGTATGCTACAAAGTTTAAAACGCGCTGGTTATTTTAAAAACTGTAAAGGTGTTATTGTTGGTGATATGACTAAACTTAGAAAGAACACTACGCTTTGGGGGGCTTCTATCGAACAGCTTATTTTAGATGCTTTATCCGATTATAATTTTCCTATTGTATTTAATATGCCTGCAGGGCATGAAAAAGACAATCGTGCTATGATTTTGGGAAAAACCATTAAGTTAACAATTGGTAAAGAGCGATCTACAATCGTTTTTGAGGATTAGCAGCCATCCTTTAAAGGTAATTGAATTACAACTTCGAACTCAATAGCATCAGAAATAATATCGTTTTTTATATTGGCAAACAAACCTTTTGATTGGTATTCAATACCCCATCTGGTTCTGTCGATAATAAATTTTGAATTCATTTCATACCTCCCATCTACAACTTTATACTTTATATTAAAATGAACCTGATTGGTGATATTTTTAATAGTCAGATCCGCTTTCACCTTAATGGTATTTACATTTTTATGAACAACTTCGGTAAACTTTATTTTAGCAATAGGATATTTATCTACATCAAAGAAATCCTTATTCTTTAAATGTGATACTAACATCTCATTATATTTTCCATCGGTATTTACAATGGAATTCATATTTATTTCGAAATAGCCTCCCAAGATAACATCGTTGGAATTAATAATATGTCCGTTAATAAAATTTACAGTACCAAAATGCTTATTATATTTAAACAGATTAGATCCTGTCCATTTTACAATACTTTTAGAAGTATCTATTTCTGTACGGTTTTGAATATTATATTTAAACCAACTAGCCCCTATCCATTCTACAATACCTGTATAGGAGTCTATTTCTATAAGTCTTTGAGCATTTGTGATACCTGTAAAACAAATAATGGTCGCTAGTAAAATGATTTTTCGCATGATTTATATTTTTCAGTAAAACTAGTAGCAGTACATTGAATTTTTGTAAAAAAAATGTGAAAGAAGTGTGAAACGGGTGTAAAAAGTTGAAAATTTTCATTTATTTGATTGTTCTAAATATTATGATGAAAAAACGCATTATTTCTTTATTAGCTATATTATTCTTTACACTACTAGGCTGTACGGATAATACCCCTCAGAATCATTTTTCTGAAACCGTAAAAGTAGCTTTACGAGATGCTGGCAACACACTATTGCTTGCGAATAACGATTCTACATCATTAATTCTGCCTATTACTAAATTAGATGGGAACAGGTATGAGTTAGCATTTCAAAAGAAGCTCTCTATAACCCCAGATAGCCTAGTAGTTGCAATTACCAATAGTTTGAATGCTGCTAAGCTTCCAAAACAATATATTGTTGAAGTTTTTAACTGTAAGAATGAAGGCGTATTTTATAGTTTTCAAATTAAAGGCACTACCGAAAGTGATATTATTCCATGTAAAGGCAGAAATTTACCTATAGGCTGCTACACGATTCAGATACTATTTCTCGAAAACAACCCAACACTTAAAACCTATATTACTCTTTTAGTATTATTAGCTAGCACACTTCTTTTTGGTTTTTTCTATTTTAAAAAAAGAAACTCAAAAACAAATAGAAAAGAAGTAACTTCCTATTCAAAAATTGGTGATTATAGGTTTTATAAAGACCAAAGCAAATTAATTAAAGAAGCTGTTGAAATAAAACTATCTGCTAAAGAGTGTGAGCTCATGGCGATGCTTAGCGCGAATCTAAATCAAGTTGTAAAACGAGAAACCCTTGTAAAAGAAATATGGGAAGATCATGGTGTTTTTGTTGATAGAAGTTTAGACACCTTTATATCGAAACTTAGAAAAAAATTCAAAGACGATCCTTCTATAAGTATCGTAAATGTTCATGGCGTTGGCTATAAATTGGAAGTTCTTTAAAAGGCTTCGTATTTAAACTCCAAACTGATTTAAATGATGATCTATATGTTTGTAAAACATATTATTCCATTCTTGTTTAGATAATTTACCGAAAGAATGCGATTCCCTATTATCAAAATACGTTTCTCCTAAGTTTTGTGTTTTATTTAAGTAATTGATCAGTCGTTCTTTCTCCGTCTCAAAGTTTTTCGAATCAGTAATTAAAAACTCAGGTGCTGTTCTACCATTTTTCTTATATGGTTTTTCATTGACTACTATAGATTTAACAAATAACTTTAATAGTGCTTTTTTAAAACCCCCAGGTTTCGGGTGAATATTCTCAAAAACCAGTTCATAAGTCACATTACAATGCGCTAACATTTGATCTACACTCATTTTTCCCCATTTTGGCTGAGTTGTTGTTTCTAGATTATTAATTCTGTCGATAGCAGCATTAGTTTCGTTTAAATCAAAAATATTTTTCATAATCTTTAAATGAATGAGGTTTACAAATCCTATGCAATTTATTTATTTTATTTTTATCTTCAAACTATTAATATGGGCTTTTATGACTTAAATAAAGCAGATCGAATCCTCTTGGTTGAAAAAATAACTCAAGAGATTACTAATGATCTAACATCAATTGAAACAGAAAATATTATAAAACACTTTTCTGATGAAGACACTTACATTCGTAAAACTGGTTATTTAGCTATCGGCAAGCTTTTTTATTCTAAACCAGAACTACAACCTACCATACTTTCTACATTACAGGCTCTACTAAAATTGGATGCTTCGACTACGCTTACTACAAGCCCTGAAAAAGTACGCCAAACCGTAGTAAATGCTGCTGGCGAAATTGGTAAATTTCATTTTGAAAAAGTGCAATCTTTTTTTGATACTGGATTATTTGACGAACATCATTCCGTTAGAAATGCCGTTATTGGTTCTGTAAAGAAAATGGGAGAGAAAAACCCAATTCCAGTTTTAAATTGGGCAAAAACTTATTTGAAACACCCTGAAAAAGAAATTAGACGAGAGATTTGTCACGGTATTGAGTTACGAGGACGCACACACCCTCAAGATATTTTACCTTTATTAAAAACGCTGGAATTTGATGAGACTAGACGTGTCTCAGACACTCTAATTCATGTTTTAGGACAAATTGCTTACAAAAATGGGTGCTTAAAAACGGTTGTAGCCCATCTTAATACATGGAAAAATAAACCCCTTGTTGAAAAAGCTTTAGATGAAATTATTGATGTACACGATCGTTATAAAAAGTTTGCTGTTTTAACGCAGCAGGAAGCTATTGATTATGTTGATGAGCATTATAATTCAAAATAATTACTCTGTAAAACCCTTTAAATATATAATCCTAAAAAACCACCTCGCCTCCAGTTTCTTTTGAGAAACTGAATCCACTCCTTCTTAAAAAAGAGGAGAGTTTCTAATCGGAAAATTTGCACTAATTAAGATACAAACAATGCCTTCCCTAGGAAAGGGACGCTGGATTTAAACTCAATTAAGAGTTTAAAGACGGAAAGGTTGAAGTAGCAAGTTACATTGACCATCTTTAAAAAGTTCTAAGATTTTTTTATCGTTCATAAAACTGGTTTATTACTTAATGGTCAAATAGCTAAAAGGTCTCCTTAATTATTTCGATATTTTAAAATTTATAGAAACTTGTCATGTCGAAATGAGGCACGATTGAGGCATCGCATAATCGTGGTATTTTACGTTATGTGATTTCTGTTATCGTCGAAATAACACCTCTTTTCGTATTTAAGCAAAGAGCACTCTTTTTTTAAAACCCGCGTTCTTTCTGCAATTGCTCATAAGCCATTTGCACTTGTCTAAACTTCTCTTCCGCACCCACTTGATGCTCTTTACCTAAGTGAATGACTTTATCTGGATGATATTTTTTAGCCATTTTTCGATAAGCTTTTTTAATGTCATCAACCTTAGCACTTTTATCTATTTCCAGAATTTTATAGGCATTATCGCTACTATTATAAAACATAGCTTTAATACTCTCGTAATCACGAGAGCTAATACCCAAGTATCCTGCCATCGTGTAAATTTGCCTCTCTTCATCATCTGTTACCGTACCATCTGCCTTTGCAATACCAAATAAGAAATGCATGAGTTGCAAACGCGATGGATGATCCATCATTTGTTTAATCTGCAAACAAACCTGTCTAGTTGAAATATTATTTTGATTATTAATGTTTTTAAATAGTTTGAATGCATGATTTGCGCGCTCTTTACCATACATATTTGTAAATTGCTGACGTACAAAATCCAATTCTCTTTGGTCTTGTTTTCCATCAGCTTTTATGACGATAGATGCTAATATGAGTAAACTCACTTCAAAATCACCTGATTGCGTTTGCGAACGCTGTCTGGTTTGACTTCTAGAATTACCCCTTCTGCTTTGTTGTTGCCCTTCTTCTAAAAAAGGACTGCCTTTACCGTTAGATAAAGAATCAACAAAACTCCCTATTGCCACTCCAATAATAGCGCCTATTGGACCTCCAAAAGACCAACCTAAAGCACCACCTATCCATTTTGAAACACTCATGTAAGTATATAGATTTTAATTATGACCAAATATAATATTTGTTAGTTGATTGATTCATAATTTTGTTACACAATTGGTATCTTTGCAGTCTAAAATTATTAAAATTTAAAAATATGTATCCAGCAGAATTAGTAAAACCAATGCGCGAAGATTTAACAGGTGCCGGTTTTGAAGAATTACATACTTCTGAAGCTGTTGATGCTGCTTTAGCAAAAGAAGGGACAACATTGGTCGTTGTAAATTCAGTTTGTGGTTGTGCAGCAGCCAATGCACGCCCAGGAGCAAAAATAAGTTTACAAAACGCAAAACGTCCTACTAACATTGTAACCGTTTTTGCAGGTGTTGATAAAGAAGCTGTAGATAAGGCTCGTGGTTATATGATCCCATTTCCTCCAAGTTCTCCATGCATGGCTTTATTTAAAGACGGTGAGTTAGTACACATGCTAGAGCGTCACCACATTGAAGGTCGCCCAGCAGAACTTATTGCAGAAAATTTAGTAGATGCTTATAACGAGCATTGTTAAAATAGATTCTTAAGAAAGAACATTTAAACCACGATTATCGTGGTTTTTTTGTGCATAATACGCGCAACCTATTTATCAAATTGCCATCTTATAAAAAAAGACCTATGAAACTGTATTTAAAAACTGCATTCGTTTTTACCTACCTTATTTTGTTAGTTATAGCTGGCTGTTCTTCTAACGATGATAACGTATCAACTTACGAAAGTGAATTAGCTCAACTTAGTTTACTAAAGGCAGATATTGAAACTCTGGCCAATGCTTCGGTCTGTAGTGAGGATTTCGAATGTAAATTCATTGCCTTAGGGAAAAAACCTTGTGGAGGACCGTGGTCTTATTTAATATATACGACCTCAATTAATGTAGAAGAACTACAAGCGGCTATTAAAGATTATAACCAAAAAGAATCCGATTTCAATGTAAAATGGAATATACCTTCAGATTGCGCACTTACCATACGGCCAACTGGTGTAACCTGCGAAAATAACACCTGCGTCCTTGTGTATTAAGGCTTAGTTTTACTTATTTTTGCGCATGCAAAAATTGTTATCATACCCTTTAACCTTTATTTATGCGCTGTGTTTCTTAATAACATTGCTCATATTTCATCCTATTCAATGGATAGGTTTCAATGTTTTTGGCTATAAAGGGCATAAAAAGTGTGCAGATTTAATGAACATCTGCTTAATGCGTTGTCTTCATATTTTAGGGACTCGATTTACATTTAACAATGTACATCATATTGAAACAAACCAGCCTCTTATTGTTGTTTGCAACCACCAAAGCATGTACGATATCTCACCCCTGTCTGTTTTTTTAAGAAAATATCATCCAAAATTTATTAGTAAAATAGAATTAGGCAAAGGTATTCCCAGCGTTTCATATAATTTGCGCCATGGAGGTTCTGCTTTAATCGACAGGAAAAATCCGAGACAATCTTTACCTGCTATTATGAAATTTGGTGAATACATTGAAAAGAATAAACGTACAGCGGTTATTTTCCCTGAAGGAACAAGAAGTAAAGACGGACATCCAAAACCATTTCAAACAAAAGGTCTCGAGATTCTATTTAAAAAAGCACCATCAGCTATAGTCGTTCCTATCTCCATAAATAATTCCTGGAAAACAGTTCGTTATGGGAAATTCCCTATGGGTTTAGGAACTCATATCACTTTTACAGTACACAAGCCTATAAAAGTTAGTACCTTTGCTAATAAGCAAGAGCTTATAAATAATATTGAAACTACTATTAAAGAACATATACACCCTTAAAAAATTATAGATGTCGTTAAAGAATGTTAGATTAGAAGTGATGAAGTTTTTGGAAAAAGACGTCGAATCTTTAATTGAAAAATATTTAATTCCTATTGAAAAAATTTGGCAACCGACCGATTTTTTACCAAACTCTGAAGGAGATAATTTTTTTGAAGAAGTTCGTGAAATAAGAGAACTTTCTAAAGAATTACCTTATGACTTCTGGGTTGTTTTAGTAGGTGATATGATTACAGAAGAAGCGTTACCAACATATGAATCTTGGTTAATGGACGTAGAAGGAGTAGATCAGGTGGATGGAGAAAACTCTTGGGCTAAATGGGTACGCCATTGGACAGGTGAAGAAAACCGACACGGCGATGTCCTTAATAAATACTTATACCTTTCTGGACGTGTTAATATGCGAGAAATTGAAAAAACTACTCAATACCTTATTGCAGATGGTTTTGACATAGGAACAGATAGAGATCCTTATAAAAACTTTGTTTATACGAGTTTTCAGGAGTTAGCAACTTATATTTCTCATAATCGTGTTGCGAAAATTGCAAAAGAAAAAGGCAATAAGCAACTTGCTAAAATGTGTAAAATTATTTCAGGAGACGAAATGAGGCATCACCATGCGTATTCTGAATTTGTTGAACGTATTTTTAAAGTAGACCCTAGTCAAATGATGATGGCATTTCATTATATGATGAAACAAAAAATAACCATGCCTGCTGTTTTCTTAAGAGAATCCGGAAATAAAATCAGTACGGCTTTTGATGAGTTTTCTAATACCGCACAACGTATTGGTGTTTATACATCGAATGATTATGTAGACATTCTAGAAAAATTAATTGCTCGCTGGGAAATTGACAAAATCACAAACCTTACCGACGAAGCAGAAAAAGCTAGAGATTATCTTATGAGACTTCCTGCTAGAATGTATCGTTTAGCTGATCGTATTAAGATACCAGAAAATTCATTTCAATTTAAATGGGTTGAGCCTGCAATTATTAAATAGCTAAAAAATCATTTCGGAAAAGAATATTGATTTCTAAGAATGACATAGAAAAAGATTATATCGGTCGGATAAATCTGATTTTAAAACATATAGAAAATAATCTTGATTCTGAATTGTCATTAGAATCTCTTTCTGGTTTAGCCCTTTATTCGCCATTTCATTTTCATAGAATTTTTAAAGCCATTATTGGAGAAACACTCCGCGCTTACATTATTAGAAAACGTATTGAAAAAACAGCTTCTGTATTACTGCATAAAAGACATGTAAGTATTACAGAGCTTTCACTACAATATGGTTTTAACAGCAATTCTTCTTTTACTCGAACATTTAAAAAGTTTTATGGCATAAGTCCTTCTGAATTTCGAAAAAAGAACCCAAATAAATTTAGCAAGATAAGTAACGTTGAAAGCAAGAATGGGCAAGAAAATTTAATCTCGGAAAAATACATTTGCAACATTAATAATCACTTAAATTGGATTAAAATGAATGCAAACATTGACATTAAAGAAATTCCTGAACTAAAATTTGTCAGTATTACTCATTTTGGAGTACATGGTGTAGAAGATGTATTTAACAGATTAGTAACATGGGCAAATGCAGAAGGTTTAATGAGAAGTCCTGAAACTAAAATGGCAAGAATTTTTCATGATAGTTTTAAAATAACAGACCCAGACAAAGTTCGTATGAGTATTTGCGTTTTAACAAATACCCCTTTTTCTTTAAAAGAAGATATGGATACTGGAATCATTAAAAGCAGAAAATGCATTGTCGGTCGTTTTGAAATAACACCTAACGATTTCGAGAAGTCCTGGGTTAGTCTCTTTATCTGGATGAATGAAAATGGTTATAAAAAAACTGAAGAGCTTCCTTTTGAAATATACCATAATGACTTTCGCGAACACATAGAGAACAAATGTATTGTCGATTTACATATCCCCATTGAATAAAGCAACTTCGATTTATAAAGTAATTCCTTTCATTATCGAAAGGAATTTTTATTTTTAACTTATTATGACGTCAGAAAAAATTATACAAAAAACCATAACCTTTGTAAAAGCGCAATTAACTGGTGCAGAAGGAGGGCATGATTGGTTCCATATAGAACGTGTTTATAAAAATGCGCTGTTAATTTCTAAAAGTGAGCCTGTAGATACTTTTATTGTATCACTGGGAGCCTTATTACACGATATTGCAGATAGCAAATTTCATAATGGAGATGAAACTATTGGTCCAAAAATAGCTCGAGAATTTTTATTTAAACTCAATGTAGATTCCACTGCCATTGAACACGTTACAAACATCATTGAAAACATTTCCTTTAAGGGAGGACATGAAGTACAAAAATTTTGTTCGCTAGAATTAGATGTCGTGCAAGATGCTGACAGATTGGATGCCATAGGAGCCATTGGCATAGCCCGTTGTTTTAACTATGGAGGCTATAAAAACAGAGCCCTTTATAATCCTGATATTAAGCCCAACCTAAACATGAGCAAAGCAGAATACAAGGCATCAACAGCACCAACGATTAATCATTTTTACGAAAAATTACTTCTTTTAAAAGATAAAATGAATACTGAAACGGGGAGGCAAATAGCTTTAAATAGACATACCTTTATGGAACTATATCTAAAACAGTTTTATGATGAATGGGACGGTAATTTGTAAGGTCTTCTAATTAAAATTTGTGTTATTCAACAACTTTAAATAATTTTAAATCAGAAGGTATTTTGGTTTGAAATAAAATAATGACTAGTTTTCCTTAGCAACTTCTAATGCGGTCATCTTATATTCTAGTATAGATAGTTGTTCTCCGTTATATATTATTTGTTCTGCAGTTAGATTATTATTAGAGTTTATAAAATTTAAAATTTCATTAATTTTCACGTTGTAATACTCTATTGTTATATTGATTTTATTATCTTCCATCATTGATTATTATTGAATAATATGCTTTATTTCCTTTCTATATTGCGAGGCACTTTTACCTGTTATTTCATTAAACTGTTTATTAAAATGTGAGAAATTATTAAAACCACATTCAAAACAAACATCAGCAATACTCATTTCACTTTCATTTAGTAGTTTGGTTGCATGCACCACTCTATATTCGTTAACCAATTTAGTAAATGTTTTACCTGTAATACGCTTGAAGTATCTACAAAATGCAGGAACTGTCATGCTTACTTTATCTGCTATTTCGTCTAAACTAATATGATTTTGAAAATTCCTATTAACATGTTTATAAATCAAACCAATTTTACCGCTATCCTGTGGTTCTGCTTCAAAAGCAAAGCCATCGGCGTTTAAAATAATATAGTCATCTGTTTTTGCTAAATAATTCAATATTTCTAAAAACTTTAAAACCCTATCCAAACCTTCATAATTCAGCAGATTCTCAATTTTTGGCCCAATAATCTTTTTTGTTTCTACATTAAATCGAATTCCCTTTTTCGCTCTGTCAAATAATGATGTTATTAATGCCATCTCTGGTATATTAACAAAATCATCTCCTAAAAAATTCGATTTAAACTGAACGGTTGTTTCTGTACCATTGGCTGTTAATCGGTCTGTAAAACCATTGTGAGGCAAATTAGACCCTATTAATATGAGTTGACTATTATTAAAATAAGATAAATGGGTGCCTATATGTGTTTTTCCCTGTCCTTTGTTTACATAAACAAGTTCTAGTTCTGGATGGAAATGCCAAAAGGCATTATACTTATCAACCTTGACCATATGTTGTTTAACGAGTATAGAGCTTCCAAAGCTAGGGCTAAGTTTCTCTAAAGTAGGTTTTTTATTAATCATAGCGGAGCAATTAAGTAACAAAATTACTATATATTATCTTTAAAACCTATATTCAATTATCACAATTATATACTATATTAACTTTACATACATTTAACATTCATTTAACAGATAAAATAACACATAAAATGATCAAATTTGATGTTTTTCATCTTCTTATTCCTACATACCTTTGTAGTGTTAAACGATGTAAAATACAAATTATGAAAAACGTAATTAAAACAATCGAAAAAAACCTATTATTAGTAACAATGATGTTGTTCGCTGTAATGATAGGTAACGCTACTGAAATTTCTTCTTTTAATGTTAAAGGAGATCTTAAAGGGACTGCATTAACAATTGATAATGTGAAGAAAGGAAATCTTTTATCTATAAGAGACTATAATGGTATCATCATATATAAAGAGCTAATTCAATCAACAGGTTCTTACACAAAAGGGTTTGACTTGACTGAATTACCTGATGGAAACTATTTTTTCGAGTTAGATAAAGATCTTCAAATTGAAACCATTCCTTTTGCTGTAGAAAACAATAAAGTTGTTTTCGACAAAACTAAAGAGGCTATCATTTTTAAGCCTTATATAAGGAAAAAAAACGACTTAGTTTATATATCTAAGCTTGCCCCAAACCTTGAACCATTAAAAATAAGAGTTTACGCAAGAAGTTACGACGGTGCTTTTCAATTAATGCATACAGAAAAAATTGAGGGTGCTCAAGTTGCAAAAAAAATATATAAGCTTAGAAAAGGAGGAAATTATAAAATAATACTCAATGCTAACGACAAAGAGTATACAGAATTCATTAACAATTAAGTCACAAACGTTAATTTCTTATTTAGTTTGTTTAGTTTAAATTGGTAAAGAAGTGGGTATTTTGGAGCCCACTTCTTTTATTTATTTTTAATAAATCGCAAAATATATGAAGTCCCTTTTTCTACCTGTGGTGAATAGCTTAAATAAAAAACATCATTTCCGTATTAAAAAATATTATTTAAATATTATTTGGAGTACCCTACATACAACGATTATATCAATAATAACCGTAAAAATGAATGGAACCCCATTCAAATTTTGGCTATCTGCTATTTTAATTTATGTCTTTTTTTATTGGATTATCACTAACATTCTAATAAAATTTATGATTCATAAAGAAATAAACCATATTGACGATTAGTTTAAAACAGTTTCAATTGCCCATCTTTAAATGCTTCATGCAAATCAAGATTAAGTTTAGGCATCATTTTGTTACTAAAATACTTTCGTCTGGCCAGTCGAACAAGGTTATTAATTTGTTCTGCAATTTTTCCTTCCCCTCGCATTCTTGTTTTATATCGAGAATCGTTTAAGCTGCCCCCATGACAGCTTTCTATTTGATGCAATACCTTATCGGCACGGTCTGGCATCGTTTTATAAATCCAATCCTTAAAAATTTCGCCAATAGCACCATTTAATCTTACAATAGTATGAGCAATTGACAGCGCGCCGTGTTCTGATGCTGCTTTTGCCAGAGGTAGTATTTCATGACTATTTATAGACGGAATAATAGGCGCTAACATCACATTTACAGGAATTCCGTTTTCACTTAAAATTTTAACCGTTTCTAAACGTTTTTTTATGGTTGCAGTTCGCGGTTCTAAAATACGTCTTGTGTCTTCTGACAATGAGGTGATTGATATATTCACGCCTACCAAATTATCTTTTGCTAGTGCTGTTAAAAGATCTAAATCTCTAAGAATTAAGGCGTTTTTTGTAATAATACCAACTGGGTGTTTATATTTTAAAAACACTTCTAAACATTGTCTGGTAATTTCAAATTGTTTTTCAGCAGGCTGATAACAATCTGTGTTTCCAGACATAACAATGGTGTGTGCTTTCCAGCTTTTTTTCTTTAATTGTGCCTCTAATAGTTTTGGAGCATCTTTTTTAACCAAAATTCGGCGCTCAAAATCTAAACCAGCACTATACCCCCAATATTCATGGCTATTGCGTGCATAACAATAAATACAGCCATGTTCGCAACCTTGATACGAATTCATTGAATACGTCATACCAACATCTGGACTCTCAACTTTATTGACTATCGTTTTAGGAAATACTTCCAGGTATAGCGTTTTGTTTTTATCGCTTATCTCGCCTTCTTTGCGGCAGAATTCAAGAAAGTCGTCACGCATTTCATGACTCAATTCGAAGAAACGATTAGGGACGTTGAGCTGAGCACCACGTCCTTTTATGGCAGATTTTAGGTTCATTACAGTAAAATTAAAGGTTGAATATGCTTTGAGTAGCTCTTTAAAATTACTTATAAATTCTATTCAAAAATGTTAAAGTAAAAAGAGGTTATTAACAAACTCGATATATCGAGATTCGATTATTAAAAGACATAAACCATACTTGATTTTGTAAAAAAAATCAGCTAACTTCGTTTAACGTTGTATATAAATCATTAAAACGGATTCATATACTTGATAACATTGTACGTCATGCCGAAAACTTCTAATTTCATGTTAAACTGAAAAACAAATCAAATTAAAGTACTATATTTGTAAAAATATTACAAATTTTAAACTTAAAATGGTTTTAGAAATAAAGTTAAGTAATTTTTTCTCAATTAGTGATGAAGTAGTATTGGACTTAAGAGCTGGTAATATTAATACTGAAAAATCAAGATTATTAAAGGATAATATCTTCAAATATGAGGATATTGAAGTATTAAAAACAGTCGCTCTTTACGGAGCCAACGCATCTGGAAAATCTAATATTATCAAGGCTATTCGTTTTTGCATTGCAATGGTTTATGATTCTCACAAACATAATGAGAACTCTATTTTTAATTTTAAGCCATTCAAATTCAAAGGATATTCTAATAAGCCAAGTAATTTCTTCATTCGTTTCGTACATGAAGAAATTGAATATAAGTACTCTTTTTCGCTATCTAGAAATCAAATCTTAAATGAAAGCCTTTATTATTATCCAAATGGTAGAAAAGCCAAAATTTTCACTCGTGATGAAAAGGCTGGGGAAAATAAAAGAGACAAATACTCTTTTGGAACATCTGTAATAAAAAGACCATTTGATGTTGCCGAAAGTACATCTAACAAAACTCTTTTTATATCAAGAGCAAGTCAAATGGATAGAGAGATTCCTAAAAAAATATTTCATTTCTTCCATAGTATGTTTATTAGAAGACATTCTAGTTATAGTATTAGTAATGTAGATGGTTTAATCAGAATCTATAAAGACCATTTACTAAAAGGATTGCAAATGGCAGATAGTGATATTGTCGATTTCAAGCATAGAGTAATAAAGGAAAAAGGTAAAAAAATTAGAGCAAATGTAGATACACAAGAAGCATTTTTCGAAGATGATGAATTAGAAAGTATTGAATTAAAAACTTATCATCGTTACTCGCCAAAAGTTGCATTTGATTTCATGACGGAAGAATCTGATGGTACGAAAAAATTGTTTTTCATGTTATTGACTATTCTTGATATATTAAGAAACAACAAAACTTTGCTAATTGATGAAATTGAAGATAGTCTACATCCAAAAATTGTTGATTATATTATCAAACTCTTTAATGCAAGTGATAGCGCTCAATTAATTTTTTCAACGCATAATACAAATTTATTAGACTTAAATAAATTCAGAAAAGACCAAGTTTGGTTTGTAAATAAAACAATAGATGGTTATTCTGACCTTTATTCTCTCTATGATTATAGTGATTTTAGAGATACAATGGATTTAGAAAAAGCATATTTACAAGGAAGATTTGACTCAATTCCAATCATTGATGATTCAATTGAAAATCTAAAATCAATTATTAGCGAATAAATGGCTAGGAGTAGAAGAAAATCAAAGGGTAAGAAAATTAATCCAACACTATTTGTGTTTTGTGAAGGAGATACTGAAGAGACATATATTAATATGCTAAAATCCTTATTCAGATTATCTTCAATTCAAATACATCCAAAAATTGGCGGAAACAATATTACAGAAAAGTATATTCAAAATTATAAAAAAGATAAGCCAACACATGATAAAGACATTGATTATTTAATGTATGATTTAGATGTTCCAGAAATAGTTGACAGATTAAACAAAATTGCTAATTGCACATTGCTTTTATCTAATCCATGCATAGAATTATGGTTCCTACTACATTATAAAAATCACAAAGCAAATAATGATGGTGCATATTTTTGTAAAGAATTAAAAAATAGAAATAAGACTTATAAAAAAGGTGTTATCGACAAAAAGCTAAAAGAAAAATTAACAACAAAAATCGATGATGCAATAAAAAGAGCGAAAAGCCTAGACGAATCTAAAAACCCGAGCTCAACTATATATAAGTTATTAGAAAAACTAGATGAATTAAAAAAGTAAGCACGAACGTACAATAACGTGTATAGTCAATTGCTAAGTTTTAGCTTACTTGGAAATTCCTTCGGAATTTCTTCTGGTTAGTTTTCTTTTGCTAATTTAGTTACTAGCCAACGCAACTAACCATACACGAACACCTTAAACGAACCTCCAAAAATAAAGTAAAACTTCTTTTTAAAGATAAAACCTTACTTCCCAGGAAAATCAGCCTTTCGTTTTTCTAAAAACGCTGTCGTGCCTTCAGCAAAATCGGCACTACCAAAACAAGTACCAAATTCCTGAATTTCTGTATCAAAACCATTAACACCATCTTTAAAATTGGCATTTATGGCTCTTATAGCTGCACTAATAGCAATGGATGAGTTACGAGATATTTTACCAGCTATTTTTTCGCATAAAGGCAATAATTCTTCTAAGGTCGTTACATGATTTACCAGACCATCATTTAAAGCCTTATTAGCATCAATCATTCCAGCAGTCATAATAAGCTCCATAGCACGCCCTTTTCCTATTAGTTGTGGTAAACGCTGAGTTCCACCATAACCAGGAATAACGCCCAGAGACACTTCTGGCAAGCCCATTTTGGCATTATCGCTTGCCACTCTAAAATGACAGGCCATGGCTAATTCTAGACCACCACCAAGCGCAAACCCATTAATTGCAGCTATGGTAGGTGTAGATAAATTTTCTATAAAGTTAAATAATAGTTCCTGCCCTTTGGCTGCTAACATTTTACCTTCCTCTATATTGTAATCTGCAAACTCACTAATATCCGCACCAGCAACAAAGGCCTTTTCTCCGCTACCAGTAACAATAATAACTTTGGTACTACTATCTAAATCGGCTTCTTTAAAAGCCTCATGCAGCTCATTAATCGTTTCTTTATTAAGCGCATTTAATTTCTTTGGGCGGTTAATAGTTATCGTAGTAATTCCGTTATTTTTTTCTGATAGTATATTAGTATAGCTCATAGCTTTATTTTAGTTTATTGAATAGTAATTTCAAAATCATCATATCCGGGTACACAACTCGCATCGTTACAAGTCATGAATTCAATTTCGCCTGCAACCTTAACTTTTTTGGTTTTTAGCTTAATACGCTGTTTAAAATTCGCAGAATTTTCGAAATATTTGATATTTAATTCGAAAATAGAATCGAAAGCAGTATGCCCCTTATCTTCTATCATATTTCCAACTAACTCATAATCTTCGCTATCTTCAAATATAAAAACGGTTGGTAATGGTCCTCCTTTAGGCACTTTTAACGAATACAAATGGTAGTTTGGTTCTATCTCTGCACTTATAATTAAATCGTATTCTAAATTAGACACTTTTTTTATACTAGTTGACCACTTAACTGGATCTAAAATCTGTGAATGCCCTATTGAAGTTATCAAAAAGACTAATACAAGAATTTTTTTCATTTTTATAAAATTTATACTATGTTATTCTTTAGGAAATGTTACAGTAAACGTCGTTCCCTTTTCTTTTTCCGATTTGAATGTTATGGTTCCGTTATGGGTTTCTACTATGTTTTTCACCATGGCTAAACCAAGTCCCATACCACTTGTTTTTGTTGTGAACTTAGGCTCAAAAACTTTAGTTTTATTTTCTTCAGAAACACCAGAACCGTTATCTGCAACTGTAATAACAACATCATTATTACTTGTCGCAACATTAATAACAATCTTTGGTATTTGATTTTCCGGCATCGCCTGAATCCCGTTTTTAACTAAATTAGTAACCACTCGAATTAACTGTGTTCTATCAAATTTTGCAATAATTTCTTTGTCTTCGGCTGTAAAGAAAATATAATCCTCATTAAAAATATCCAGTGCCAGCTTTACAATTTTTACAACATTAAGCGTCTCATTTTGTTGCGCAGGCATCTTTGCAAAGTTTGAAAATGCTGATGCAATAGAACTCATCGTATCAATTTGCTGAATTAACGTTTTACTATACTCGTTTAATTTAGAATGAATGTTTTCATCGTTTGCATCAAATTTACGCTGGAAATTTTGCACAGTTAAACGCATAGGCGTTAACGGATTTTTAATTTCATGAGCCACTTGTTTTGCCATTTCTCTCCAAGCCTGTTCTCGCTCACTTTTGGCTAATTGTACGGCACTTTCTTCAAGTTCATCAATCATACTATTATACGAGTTTACCAAGGTTGAAATTTCCTCGCTCGTATCATTTACATCAATCCTCTCATTACGCTTTTCTAATCTTGTTGCATTAATTTTGTCGCTAATTGTTTTTAAAGACTTGGTAATGTATTTAGAGAGTATAAAAGCAATACTAATAGCCATTAGCAATACAAACATAAAGGCTAATCCTATACGCTGTAAAAACTCGCTTAACTCTTCTTCAAGAAAATCGTCCTTTTCTAAATAAGGTAAATTTAATATCGCTATGGGTTTAGATTTTTGATCTGTAATATAAGTATAAGACGATTGGTATGTCTGTCCATTTTCCTTATGCTTATCGACATGCCTATGCGTTGCTGTATGTGAAATCGCATTCAAAATTTCAGCAGTAATACATTTGTCGGCAGCAATATTTAAACTTCCTTTAGATGATACTAATAAAGTTCCATCCAAATCATATAAATTAATTTGAAGTTTATGTATATCGGCAATATTATAAATCTCTTCTTTGAAAATTAAGGGAATATTTTCAGTTTTTATCTCCCAGGTATTTTGCTTACCATTTAAAACTTTTTTATGATGTTTTTGAATGTTTTGTTCTTTACGTTCTAAACGTCCCTTATGGTAATCGGCACTTTGTTCCTTATATTGATAAATAGCTACCGCTGCAATCAATATCGACGCCAATAGCACCAGCAAAATCATAGCGATAAAAATACGAGTACGTAAGGAGAGTTTTTTTAATTTCATTAAAAATTATAGTGCTTTTAAAAGTTCAATAAATATAGCAATAATCGAACCAAATATGTCCTTTAAATAAAGAAGTGATTTAAACTTTTTCCATTTACTAAAAAATTGCCCTTTTTAGTTCATTTTTGTCTTTTTTGCCTTCCGTAGCTCTGCTATGCAACTTAAAAAAGCCTTCAAATGATTCAAAAAATGACTAATTTTCGCTTAAACACAAAAAGTTTAAATCACTTCAAATTCAAAAAAACAGAATCAAAAAAAGAGGAACGATTCCTTTTTGGAATTTGATATTTAAGCGTTAACGTTAAGCATCAGGATTCTTATCTCTAATATTTTTATAAACCTTAAAACCTAACATGATAAGAACTCCTAAAACAAGAATCCCAACAACACCCCAAATCCAGTTGATGGCACTTTTTAAAATCACCAAAAAAATCACAGCAAAAAGGATGAATGTTGCGCCTTCATTCCAAATACGCATGAAACTTGATGTTTTTTTAACGACATTATTTTGAAGTTGCTTATAATATTGATGTGTTTTAAGATGATATATAATTAGTAGAACGACAAAGGCTAATTTTACTTGCATCCAATCCTGATAAACAAGTGTAGGGTTTAAATAAAATAGCAACAATCCAAAAAACAAAGCTAAAATAGCTGATGGCCATGTAATTATAAACCACAAGCGTTTAGCCATTAATTTCAATTGTTTCCCAAGTATTTCTTTTTCTGGTGATGACTTATGAAACGCTTCTATTTGATAAACAAATAACCTAGGAATATAAAACAATCCTGCAAACCAGGTGATCACAAAAATAAGATGAAACGATTTTATATAAAAGTAATATTCCATAGGCTAACTAACGTCAACTAGCGATTTTGACCATGATGTGATCCATTTTGAAAGCAAATTAACAAATTCGTCATCGTCATTTAAACAAGGAACCGTTGTAAAATCTTTACCACCCATTTCATGAAAAATCTCTTGACCTTCCATGGCTATCTCTTCAAGGGTTTCCAAACAATCACTAACAAACGCAGGTGTAACAATAGCCATGTTTTTTATGCCTTGTTTTCCCAAGCGTTCAATAGTTCTATCTGTATATGGTAGTAACCAAGGATCGAAACCTAAACGTGATTGAAAAGAGGTTGAGTACGTACCTTCTTTAAATTCTAATGTTTCGGCAACCAATCTGGTCACTTCATAGCATTGATGCCTGTAACAAAACTCATGAGCTTTTGATGGCGTAGCACAACAGCTGCCATCGATTTTACAATGCGATTTTGTAACATCACTCTTTCTAATATGTCGTTCTGGAACACCATGATATGAAAACAATACATGCTCGTAATTTTTATCTTCTAAATGACGTTTTATTGAATTAGAAAGTACCTCAATATAGTCCGGCTTATTATAAAAAGCTAGAACCGATTCTATTTTTAAATTCGGGAAATATTGTTGGCGTAATTCTTCTGCTAATACCGTAATGGTTTCGGTAGTCGCCATAGCATACTGAGGATACAACGGAAATAACAAAACCTCATCTATCCCTTTATCTACTAATTCCTGAAGCCCTTTTTTTATAGTCATACTTCCATAACGCATCGCTAATGCTACAGGGACATCCACCTCTTTTTGTATTTTATTTTGAAGTCTTTCTGATAATACAATCAAAGGAGACCCTTCATCCCACCATATTTTTTTATAGGCTGCAGCAGATGCTTTTGGTCTAGTGTTTAAAATAATACCCTTTACAAGTAAATTTCTTGCCCAAAGAGGTACATCTATAACCCGTTCGTCCATTAAAAATTCACCTAAATATTTTTTTACATCTTTTGGGTCTGGACTATCTGGAGATCCAAGATTGACCAGTAAAACTCCTTTTTTCATCAATAGATTTCTTTTTTACGAAGATAATGACATTACATATTTTTTAGGCGTTGTACCATATTTCTTTTTAAAAGCAGCGATAAAATGGCTAGACGTACTATACCCTACTTTAAGTCCTACCTCATTCACATTATCATCCCCAGATTCTAATAGTTTTCTGGCAACTTCCATTTTATAATCAAACAAAAAGCTAAATACCGAATCGCCATAAATTTGTTTAAAGCCTTCTTTTAACTTTTTAAGATTCAATCCTATTTCATCAGCTAACTCCTGCAAACTAGGGGGTTCTGCCATACGAGCAATAACAATCTCTTTAGCTTTTCTAATTTTAATCACATTTGTTTCATCTACTAAAAACGGACATTGCTCAACGTCAGCATCTTCACTTCTATTAAAATACAAACTCAAAAGCTCGTATGCCTTTCCTTTGTAATAAAGATTTTTAATAGATTGATTAAGATTGTAATTGATTAATTGATTTAAAACAATTGCCATTGAAGGTGAAATGACACCATCTTTATAATATTTTTTATCCTTATTATCATCACTTAAAAAAGTAATATAATCTGCTTCTTGAGAAAATAATCCATGAAAATTCTTTATGGATATTAAAATTGAAACGATCCAGGAATTAGGATCTATTTGCAAATTTATTGGTAAATCGCGCTGTGGGTTATATAATAATAAGGAGTTCTCTTCTAGAATATTTAAAATATACCGCCCTTCATTAAAAACAAACCGACTCGATCCTTTTACACAAAAATGAAATTGAATATAATCACTATCTATTTCTTTAGCAAGAGATTGCACTTTATTTGATTCGTTTTTATAAGTAAGAACCAAAGCACCATCATCTACTCTTGTTTCATCAAAAGGACTTTGAGCGACACTTTTACTAGTGTTTATTTCATCTTTCATAGCAATTTTATTTAGATTGGTTCTAAATAAATTAAGCAAAACCTGCCTAATTATCTACAAAAATATGACATTTATCATATTATTAGAAAAAATATCGTTAAAAAACCACAAACGATACTAAAAGTTCTTTCAGCGTTATTTTTTTAATAAACATCCATATACATTTGCTCTGAATTATCAGGTATCCGCATGCAAAAGTACAATATATCAAGAAGTAATTACTTTTATGCCATTGGTTTAAGTTATAAAAAAGCCGATGCAGACATAAGAGGACGTTTTAGTTTGGATGATGAAGGCAAACAAGCTTTACTTAATCAAGCTAAAGAAAATGATATTGAAAGTTTGGTAGTCACATCTACTTGTAATCGAACTGAAATCTACGGATTTGCACAACACCCTTTTCAATTAATCCAATTACTTTGTGATAATACAAGAGGTACCGTTGAAGAATTCCAAGAAGTAGCATATATATATAAAAATAAAGATGCCATTGCTCATATGTTTCGAGTAGGTTCTGGTTTAGATAGTCAGATCCTTGGGGATTTTGAAATTATTAGCCAATTGAAATCCAGCGCCCGTTCTTCAAAAAAACACGGGTTACTTAATCATTTTTCAGAACGACTCGTAAATGCAGTCATTCAAGCCAGTAAGCGTATAAAGACCGAAACGAATATTTCATCTGGTGCAACCTCGGTATCTTTTGCTTCTGTTCAATATATTTTTAATTCGGTAGAAGACGTATCAAACAAAAATATTCTACTTTTCGGAACTGGAAAAATAGGCAGAAACACTTGTGAAAATCTAGTAAAACATACTAAAAACGATCAAATCACCTTAATTAACAGAACAAAAGACAAAGCTGAATTAATTGCTGGAAAGTTTGACCTGATCGTTAAGGATTATGCTAATTTACAAGAAGAAATTAGTAACTCTGATGTTTTAATTGTTGCTACTGGGGCTCAAAGACCTACTATCGATAAGCACATTATTCAATCTAAAAAACCACTTTTAATTTTAGACTTGTCAATTCCAAAAAACGTGGATGCTAACGTTGAAGAATTAGATAATGTAACCTTGGTTCACTTAGATCATTTATCCAAAATCACGGATAAAACTTTAGAAGAAAGAAAAAAGCATATTCCTATAGCCGAATCTATTATAGAAGAAGTGAAAATGGAATTTAATCAATGGTTAGAAACGAGAAAATTTGCTCCAACCATAAAAGCGTTAAAGCATAAACTTGCAGATTTTGCTGCGGCAGAACTAGAAACACAACGCAAAAAAAATGCTGATTTTAATGAAGCTCAAGCAGAATTAATTAGCGGCAACATCATTCAAAAAATCACCAACCACTTTGCTCATCATTTAAAAGATGACAATATCTCTACCGATGAGAGTCTGGAACTTATAAAAAAAGTGTTTCAGTTAGAACCAACAACGCATGTCTAAAACCATTAGAATTGGCACGCGCGATAGTGAATTAGCACTATGGCAAGCCAAAATAGTACAACAACAACTCGAAAACTCAGGCTATAAAACACAATTGGTTCCAGTAAAATCTACCGGCGATTTAGTTCTGGATAAACCTTTGTACGAATTGGGGATCACTGGTATTTTTACTAGAACCTTAGATATTGCTATGTTAAATCATGACATTGATATTGCGGTCCATTCATTAAAAGATGTCCCAACGGTTTTACCTAAAGGCATCGTACAGGTAGCCGTTTTAAAACGAGGCAATGTAAATGACACGTTAGTTTTTAAAAACAATGAAGAGTTTTTAGGATCCAAAGAAGCCGTTATTGCAACTGGAAGTTTACGCAGACGTGCTCAATGGTTAAACAGATTTCCAACACATAAAATTGTTGACCTGCGAGGTAATGTGAATTCTCGTTTACAAAAACTAGAAGATAATGCCGATTGGAATGGTGCCATTTTTGCTGCTGCTGGCATTGGTCGTATTGGTATAAGACCTGAGGAAGCCATTAATTTAGATTGGATGATTCCTGCTCCAGCACAAGGAGCTATTATGATAACAGCTTTAGAGGAAGACGATTTTGTTAAAACGGCTTGTGCTGAATTAAATCATGAAGAAACCGAAATTTGCACCACAATAGAACGTGAGTTTTTAAATAAATTAGAAGGTGGCTGTACAGCACCTATTGGCGCACTTGCTTATATTAAAAACGAAGAGATCAATTTTAAAGGCGTATTGCTAAGTGCAGATGGCACTAAAAGAATTGATGTTACTCGTGTAAAAAAACTGGGAGAACATAGCGATATGGCTTCGTTTTGTGCCGATTTTATTATAGAACGAGGCGGTAAGCGTTTAATGGATAACATTAAGCACGCTAATAAAATAACAAACGTCTATTCAACAAAATCACTTACAGAAGACCAACGACTTCTATTCCATGAAAAAGTGGTTTCAAAAAGTAGCGATTTTATAAAAATAAGCTTGAATAGAATTCACCCTAGGTTCTTGAAAAACGAAATTCAGAATGTAGTCATCACCAGTAAAAATGCAGTGGAATCTTTAATTACTAATTATTCTTCAGCCGAGTTACAGTTTAAAAATATATACTGTGTTGGTAGACGTACAAAACGTTTAGTAGAAAATAGAATCGGTAAAGTCACTCATTTCGAAAAAAGTGCAAAAAAGCTAGCAGAGTATTTAGTTGAATATATGGAAGGTAGCGAAGTAACTTACTTTTGCAGTGATTTAAGGCTAGATGATTTACCAACTATTTTAACCGAAAACAATATAAAAGTAACCGAAGTAGAAGCCTATCAAACCAAGTATGATGGGATAAAAATAAACGATTCTGTTGAGTGCGTTATGTTTTACAGCCCATCTACCGTAAAAAGTTTTGTGCAAGAAAACGATACAGATGTTATTGCTTTTTGTATTGGAGATACCACTGCAAAAGAAGCAAAAAAGCATTTTAAAGATATTAGAATTGCTAAAGTACCAACCGTAGAAAGTGTAATTGAGTTAGTTAATGAACACTATATTTAATGGTTTATCTAACAGTTTTATTATTTGTAAAAGAAGGAAAAGAAACTATATTTAATGAATATGAATCTTTAATACTTCCAATTATAAATGATTATAGCGGAACATTAATTTATAGGATTAGACCAACACAGGACAATTTTGTAAGTTCTGAAGGCGAATTGCCTTATGAAATACATGTTGTTTCATTTGCAACTGATCAGGATTTTGCGAATTTTATAAATGATGATAAAAGGAAGCGTTTTGTGAATCTGAAAGAAGATTCTATAAAATCTACTTTCTTAGTTAAAGGTAAAAGATTGTAATAATATACCCCTGTCTGTCACACTGAGCGCGCAGTCGAAGTGCCTATAAACAGGAAGATGTTATATAAAAATTTAAATTAAAAAGATTCCCGTCTCCACGGGAATAACAAAAAAAGATGAGTATAAAGAACGATTTATTTTTAAGAGCTTTAAAAGGAGAAACCGTAAACCGTCCACCTGTTTGGATGATGCGTCAAGCTGGTCGTTACCTACCAGAATTCATAGCTATTCGTGAGAAATACGATTTCTTTACACGTTGCAGAACGCCAGAATTAGCTAGTGAAATTACAGTGCAGCCTATTAGACGCTATGGAATGGATGCTGCTATTTTATTCAGTGATATCTTAGTGATTCCTCAAGCTATGAATATAGAGGTACAAATGAAACCCAATTTTGGCCCATATTTACCAAACCCTGTACGCACTCAAAAAGACGTTGATAATGTTATTGTTCCAGACGTCACAGTAGAATTAGACTATGTATATCAAGCCATAAAAGCAACAAAAGAATTACTCAACGATGATATTCCTTTAATTGGATTTGCTGGTTCACCATGGACTATTTTATGTTATTGCGTACAAGGCCAAGGAAGCAAAACTTTTGATAAGGCCAAGGAGTTTTGTTTTACGAATCCGATTGCGGCGCATCAATTACTCCAAAAAATAACAGATACTACCATTGCTTATTTAAAAGAAAAAGTAAAAGCAGGTGTGAATGCCGTGCAAGTCTTTGATTCATGGGGAGGTATGCTATCACCAGTTGACTATCAAGAATTCTCTTGGCAATATATAAACCAAATCATTGAAGCTTTAAAAGACGACGCTCCGGTAATTGCTTTTGGTAAAGGCTGCTGGTTTGCTCTAGGTGATATGGCAAAAAGTAATGCCTCTGCTTTAGGTGTAGACTGGACATGTTCACCAAGAAATGCACGTTACCTATCAGGTGGAAATATTACGCTTCAAGGTAATTTCGACCCGTCTCGTTTACTATCGCCTCCTTCTGAAATAAAGAAAATGGTACACCAAATGATTAATGAATTTGGTAAAGACAAATACATTGTAAATCTAGGTCATGGTATTTTGCCTAACATTCCATTAGATCATGCCAAAGCATTCATAGATGCAGTAAAAGAGTATAGCCCCTCTTAATAGAGGAGAAACTACGATATAATTAAATAAATTTAAATTTTTAATAAATTAGATAGATTTTAATAGTTTAATGTAATTAATTCCCTCTACTTTGGAGAGGGCTAGGGAGAGGCTTTATGATTAAAAACATAATATTAGGAATCAAAGCATATTTCGGCGCTTTTAGTTTAATATCTAAATTAAAGCTTTGGAAATATTTTGCAATTCCTATGCTTATAAGTTTTATAACAGCCATTGCTATTTTCACCTCAGCTTATGGCTTATCTGATAACGTAGGAGCTTTCATTTCAAAAATCTGGATTTGGGATTGGGGAAAAGAAACCTTTGCAACAATTAGTTCTTTTATTGGCGGACTCTTTATTATTGTTATCGGACTAATCCTTTTTAAACACATCATCATGGCATTATCTGCGCCATTTATGAGTCCTGTTTCCGAAAAAATAGAAGCTCATTTAACAGGAAACGCTCCGCATTCACATAGAAATACAACGTTTTTAGAACAGCTTTGGCGTGGTATAAGAATTAACGGAAGAAACTTACTCATGGAGTTAGTATTAACTATTCCCATACTACTCTTAAAGTTTATACCTTTTATCAATATATTCTCTACCATATTACTCTTTTTAGTCCAAGCCTATTATGCTGGTTTTGGTAATATGGATTATACCCTAGAGCGCCACTTTAAATACCAACAAAGCACTGCATTTGTTAGAAAAAACCGAGGATTAGCCATTGGTAATGGTGTTGTATTTATCTTGTTTTTATTAATTCCTGTTATTGGTGTGATACTAGTATTACCACTTTCTGTAACAGCAGCAACCACTAAAACAGTAGAAGCACTTCAATTAAAAACAAAACTTCAAAATGCTTAGTTTTAATGGATATAATATCGCACCTATACAACTAAAAGATGCTTGGAGTATTTGTAATTTTATTGTTGCCAATGAAGACCGATTAAAACGCTATTTTCCTAAAACATTAGAACAAAATTTAACACCAGATCTATCTAAATTCTTTGTAGACAAAAAAGTAAAACAATTTCACTCAAAAGAGGAATTCTTATTTACTATTAAAGAAAATGAATCTGGTGAATTAGTCGGTCTAGTCTATATAAAAGAACTAGATTGGGATAAAAAGCAAGGAGAATTTGCCTATTGCATAGGCTACCCTTTTAAAGGACAAGGAGTCATCACAAAAGCTATTAGCTGCTTATCAGATTTCGCTTTTTCTGACTTAGGCTTAAAGACTCTTCAAATCATTGTTCATAAAGACAATATAGCTAGCGTAAAAGTTGCTGAAGATTGCAATTTTACATGGATTAAAACACTTAAAAATGAGTTTGCGCCTCCTGGAGAAGCTCTTTTAAATATGGAGTTATATGAACTGTATAAAGAAATAGAAACTTAATATGCCTCACTTTATAATTGATTGCTCAGAAAATATTTTAACAATGCAACAACCTGATACCATCATGCAGGAAGTTCATAAAGCAGCTACAGATACTGGTTTATTTGAAGAAGCAGATATTAAAGTACGCTTAAACCCTTTTAAAGAGCACTATTTAGTAGGTGGTAAAAAAGAGGATTTTATACATGTTTTTGCAAATATCATGGAAGGCAGAACGACAGAGCAGAAAGCAAACCTTTCCAAACAAATTGTTTCTCAATTAAAAACCTTATTTTCTACCATTCCTTTTATAGCGATTAACATAAGAGATTTTGAAGCAGCAACATATTGCAATAAAGATATGATCTAAACATGATTAGACCTGTCAGGTTTTGAAAACCTGACAGGTCTGGAACAGCACAACAACTTAAAATTAAAAAAGATATTAAAAATAAATCCTACCAATATTACACAAGACCGTAGCATATCAAAACTAGAAGTTATTGATAGTAAAGCAACTTTTCATGATGATATAAAAAACCTTGTTTGTAGGTCTACATAGAAATAGATGAATTTAGAAAAACTGGAAAAAGACTATTATTATCACATTTTCAATCGAGGAATAAACAGTGACATTATTTTCAAAACTGAAGATAATATGTCGTATTTCTTGAAATTAATTGAAAAACATTTAACAGAAAAAGTTGATATTCTTGCATACTGTTTAATGAACAATCATTTTCATTTAATTATTAAGGTTAATGAAGATGAATCCACGGTCACTCAATCATTTTCAAATCTTTTTAATGCTTATGCCAAAGCGTATAATAAACAACAAAACAGAACAGGAACACTTTTTGAAAGACCTTATAGAAGAATAAAAATTAAAGATGAAAATTATTTAAAAAATTTAATCTTATATGTCCATAAAAACCCTGAAAATCATAAGATTGTAAAGAATTTTGAAGATTATAAATTTTCATCATATAAAGATTACTCTACGAATAGCTACACTATCATTTCAAAAAAAAAGCCTTATATTTTAAATCTTTTCAACGATTTGAAAAATTTTAAATATACACATAACTCAGATCTATCAGGTTATGAAAACCTGATAGATCTGGATCAGCAGCAACAAAACAAAAAATTAAAAGATATCAAAAATAAATTCTATATATACATACAAAACTTACAAGATACCATCACATCAAAACTTGAAGCTATTGATGGCAAAGCAACATTTCAAGAAGATATCTGGAAACGACCAGAAGGTGGTGGCGGACGTACCCGTGTTATTGAAAACGGACATGTTTTTGAAAAGGGAGGCGTGAATATTTCTGGTGTTCATGGTAAACTTCCAAAATCGATGCAAGCCTATTTTAAAGTAGGCGATGTCGATTTTTTTGCTTGTGGACTAAGCTTAGTTTTACACCCTAAAAACCCTATGGTTCCTACCGTTCATGCTAACTGGCGTTATTTTGAAATGTATGATAAGCAAGGGAATATTATTGATAGCTGGTTTGGTGGCGGACAAGACCTAACCCCTTACTACTTGTTTGAAGATGATGCCAAACATTTTCATCAAACCTGTAAAAATGCCTGCGATAATCATAATTCAGAATTTTATCCAAAATACAAAGCGCGTTGCGATGAATACTTTTATAATACACACCGTAATGAGGGCAGAGGTATAGGAGGTTTGTTTTTCGATTATTGTAAAGCTTCAGAAACCATGACCATGGAAAACTGGTACGACTTCGTAACTGAAGTTGGCGATAGTTTCCTAGAAGCTTATGTCCCAATTGTTGAAAAACGAAAAACATTAGAATATACAGATGCCCAACGAAATTGGCAAGAAATTCGTCGTGGTCGTTATGTAGAATTCAATTTAGTACATGATAAAGGCACGCTTTTTGGGCTAAAAACTAACGGACGTATAGAAAGTATTTTAATGAGCTTACCACCTCATGTACAATGGATTTACGACCATCAACCTGAAGCTGGAAGTGAAGAAGAAAAATTAATAGATGTTTTAAAGACTCCAAAGAGCTGGGCTTAGTTATTTCCAGACAATTACCTGTTTAGATACTTTTTTAAAGGCATTATAAACGTGAAATAATCTTGCCTTTAATAATAATTTTCTGCCCTCAAGATGTCTGGTATAAAATAACTTATTCCTTCCTAAATTTATACGCCAATGTTTTTGGAATATTAATGCATTTGTTTTTTTGTCTCCAAAAATTTCTGGAACAGAATAAAAATTCTCGATATTTAAACGTCTTCTAAAAAGACTTGTCTTTACTATTAAATACCTTGGAGATTTTATAGGCTCCAAAATTTCGCTTAAAGCTGTTGAAAACAAAGAATTTTCAAACGGATTACCACCTATTAAATCACAAATAATATCACCATTATTAATACGTCTGGATTCAACATTCACTAAGCTTTTATTAGTCATTATAAACCCTAATTCAAATAAAGTATCAAGTATTGCCTGCCCAATTTTCTTTATTTTTCTATCTAGATATCCATACCTTATATAAAGCATTACTGCTTTGTACAATTTATAACCAAATGATATTATAAATGCAATCAAAAAAGTATATAAAAAATACGTAACACCTCGACTAAAAGCTATATGAATGTTTTTTAAAATGAACTCCAAATAAAATAGCAAAATTGTAAAAGATAATTCCACTACAAAAAACCACACAACATCAAAATAATAGATTTGCTTTTGTTTTTTATACGGGAGTTCTCCCAAATGATAAATCTTAGTTTCTTTTGTTAATTGAGTCCCTTTTACAATAGCCTCATCCCATTTTTTTATAATACTATTTCTGTTTTTAGCATGACTTAACGTTTGTAAATTTAACGTTTCAACATGGTCTTCTAAAATTCGCTCAGGAAATTGTAAGCGTTCAAAACTGTTTTCGATATATGATTGATTACCATTAGAAACACCAACAAAAGCTTCAAATCTTCGCCTTAATATATCAACATCTCTACCTCCATTTGACACAGTGCTATCAAGACATGCTAAATGCCAAATATTTCCTGTTTTGTTTAATTTATCTGGATCTTTTCTAATAGCCCTACCTCGCATTTGGTTTGAAGACACAAACGAACCAATAAATGATGCTAAAACTAAACTGTTTATAGATGGCGCATCCCAACCTTCTCCTAGTAAGGATTTTGTGCCAACCAAAACTTTAATATCTCCGTTTTCAAAAAGTTTAGTTATAATATTTATAATCGAATTTTTTGTTTTCTTTTTCGATCCTACCAATAAAAACTCGCTATCAACCTGTAATGGTGTGAATGAAAAATAATCACAATGCTCAATGAGATTAAAAGCCTTTAAAATAGTCTTATGAATAATAACCAGGCTTCCAGAAACTACTGCTAACGATTCTTTATTTGAAAAATACGTTCTTAAATACTGAAAAATAGGAATGACACCTATTTTATTAATCGTCTTTATTTTATTGGCTTCAGTAGTTAAAAACTCTTTTCTAATATAATCTGTTAAAACAACGCACCTTAAATCATTATCTAAACTCTTATACTCTGAAGTAACTATGCTAATAATACTTTTAAGCTTACTTGGACTGCTCGCTAAGGATTTATAAAGTAAATCTTCACCTATAAAATTTACTTTCCGCTTTTCGAATACATGTATCTTTCTTAATTCTTTTTCTAAGCTTAAAAGATATGATTCATTTTCTAATAATTGCTCCCTATCATGAATCAGTAAATTTTGAAACAAAACCTCTAACCATTCCAGTTCCAAAGTCGGAAATGTTATTGTCTCTTCTTTATTAAAACCTAATATCTCTAATTTAGTTCTTTCAATGGTTATACCACATGCATTTAAAAAAATTAGAATAGCTGAAAAATATTCAGCATTAGAATAAAGTTCCTCTAAATAAACTTCTGGTTGATTAAAGAAACGATGTTGTTTTATAAAAGAAATAAAAACATCATCGTGAAGCAATTTATCTTTAAAATCAGCAATTTTTCGTCTATACTCAACAATAAAATTAATCTCTAAATCTTCCGGTTTTGAAAAATAAACAAAGTCTTGATGCGCACATAAATCAGTCTCTTTCACCAAATCTGGAACTGCAATTTCATCATCTATTTCACCACAAAGTGTAAAATATTTTGACACTTCGCTTCTGCTACTATCATAAGGAGGTGTTGCTGTTAACCCCACAATAAAAAAAGAGCGGTTGTTTTTTAAATCAATCAAACAGTTCCACCATTCATTTTTTAAATGATGTGCTTCATCTAAAACAAGAGTCTTGATATTGTGTTTTTTAAAAAAAGCGTAGTAGTCGTTTTTATCTTCAAATGTTTTATAAAAAGCATGTAAAGATTGATAGGTTGCAAATGTAATATCACTAGGTGATTTTACATTAAAGGAGTACGACTCAAATGTTTTACTTTTAGTAAAAAAAGATTGTAGTCTATCTTCCCATTGGTTTCTAATAGTAAGTGTAGGAGCAAGAACCAATGTCTTTTCACCGAGTCGTCTTATAATTTCAATCCCTAGAATTGTCTTTCCAGAACCAGGAGGTGCTATAACGTGGAAATGGTTATCTGATATATGGTTATCAAAATTTTTTAAAAGCTTTGCTTGATAACTTCTCCAGGGAAAATTAAATTCTAAATAACCCAACGACTCATTCAATATAAACTAGGTTTTAATGATTAACTTTGCAACTGATAAAAATAACAATTATCAAGAATTTTATAGCCATAAATTATGTATCCATTAAAAAGAAATAGAAGACTAAGAACTGGTGAAGCTATTCGTTCTCTAGTTCGTGACACTATAATTACTCCTGATGATTTTTTAGTACCTCTGTTTGTTGTAGAAGGGAAAGGTATTAAAGATGAAATTCCATCCATGCCAAATTACTTTCGCTATAGTTTGGATTTACTTGAAGGTGAAGTAAAAGAATTATGGAAATTAGGTTTAAAATCGGTATTACTTTTTGTAAAAGTTCCAGATAATTTAAAAGACAATAAAGGCACAGAAGCTTTAAATCCTAATGGATTGATGCAACGGGCTATTAAAACGGTAAAAAATATATGCCCGGAGATGGTCGTTATGACCGATGTAGCATTAGATCCTTACTCGGCCTACGGACATGATGGTATTATTGAAAACGGACACGTTCTAAACGATGAAACTGTAGATGTTTTAAGTGAAATGAGTGTGTCTCATGCAAAAGCTGGAGCTAATTTCGTTGCTCCAAGCGACATGATGGATGGTCGTATTCTATCTATTCGTGAAGCTTTAGAAGACGAAGGTTTTATAAACACAGGTATTATGAGCTACTCAGCAAAATATGCCTCAGCATTTTATGGCCCTTTTCGTGACGCACTAGATTCTGCTCCGGTAGATTTAGTAAATATTCCAAAAGATAAAAAAACCTATCAAATGGATTATGCGAATCGTTTTGAAGCTATTAGAGAAACTGAAATGGACATAGATGAAGGCGCAGATATTGTTATGGTGAAGCCTGGACTATGCTATTTAGATATCGTGAGAGACATTAAAAATGAGGTTGATGTTCCTGTTGCAGTATATCAAGTTTCTGGCGAGTATGCTATGCTAAAAGCCGCAGCGGAAAAAGGTTGGCTAGAACATGATGCCGTAATGATGGAACAGGTTACAGCAATTAAACGTGCTGGAGGAGATATTATAGCGTCTTATTTTGCAAAAGATGTCGTTAAAATTTTAAACGCTTAAAGTCAAGTCATCCATTAATAAATGACTAATAATTCTAAGACAGAAATTAGTATTCTAAATGTTGGATGTTTTCTAGTTTTTGGCATGCCAGAAGCCATCTAACTTTTTAAGTAAATTATGATGTTTTTCTTTTAATAATAAATACACTCTTTGACTATGCCCGCAAGAGCATTTAATAACTAAATAGTCATCAAAGGTGTTTTTTCTTGCTGTTTTATCATGTATTGAGGGATTAACCTCTATATCTACAGCTGGTTTATCAATAACTTCACAAATTGAAGAAATAATGACACTGAATGTTTCATTACATTCTTTTTTTGCACAAGTAACTTCTGCAAACTTATAGGATGGTTTTTTGGTTGTCATAAATTTGTTTTTTTAATTATGCTACTAAATAATAAACTAAGAAGAGAAAAAACCCATACAAAATAACAGTATTTACTTACACAAGTTACAAAATAAATTTTAACTATTTTAGCCATAAATCAATTTTAATGAGTGTATTAATTTTTTGGGCAACTATTTCCATTTTCTTTTCATTTTTATGTTCAATTCTTGAGGCCGTTTTATTAACGGTAACGCCAACATTTATAAATGTGAAAAAGCAAGAAGGCAAAGACTATGCGTTTACATTAGAGCGTTTAAAAAAAGATGTAGACAAGCCGCTAATTGCTATACTTACTTTAAATACTATAGCACATACATTGGGAGCAATGATGGTTGGTATTGAAGCCGAAAAACTGCCTTATAAGCTAGAATTAGCTGGAATTAATACCGTTGGAGTCGTCTCTGCTATTATGACCTTATTAATATTAATTGCTTCAGAAATTATCCCAAAAACCATCGGTGCAACTTACTGGAAAGGCTTAGCCAATTTCACTTCAAAAGCATTAGTTGTTTTAATGTTTCCTTTAAAATGGACAGGTATCCTATGGCTTTTACAGCTCACTACGAAACTTATCGGAGATAAAGGTCATGGCAGTGTATTAAGTCGCGAAGATTTTCATGCTATGACAGACATCGCTCAAGAAAAAGGTGTATTTCAGGAAAATGAAAGTAAGATCATTAAAAATTTATTGACTTTTAAAGAGGTTTTAGCAAAAGATGTTATGACTCCTCGAACTGTTATGTTGGCGGTTGACCAAGATACGACTGTCAAAGATTTTTTTAATAAAAACATGAATCTTCGTTTTTCAAGAATTCCTATATATTCAGAAGAACCAGATGACATAAAAGGGTTAGTGCTTAAAGACGAAGTCTTTAAAGAAATGGCACTAGGTCATGGAGATAAAAAACTAGTTGATTTAAAACGACATATTATTATTGTTAACCGTAATTTACCTATTCCAAGTTTGTTCGAACAATTAGTTGAAGGCAGAAATCATATGGCTTTGGTTGTTGATGAATATGGTTCTGTAAGTGGTTTAGTAACTATGGAAGATGTTATTGAAACTCTTTTAGGCTTAGAAATTATGGACGAAAGCGATAATGTTTCAGATCTTCAACACCTAGCACGAAAAAGTTGGGAAGCTAGAGCTAAAAAATTAGGTATTTTTGATGAATAAACCTCTAAAAAATGGAAACTTGCATCATACAGTCACCTTTAGGTTATACTAAAATAAATGGTGATAATAACGGGATCTCTTCCGTTATTGTTTTAAACTCTGAAGAAAAAGTAACCGATATTATCCCGATAGAATTAGAAGATTGTGCTCGCCAGCTTAAAGAATATTTTGAAGGGAAACGCAATCAATTCAATCTAAAATTAAATCCTCAGGGAACCGAATTTCAAAAAAAGGTCTGGGAACTTCTTGAGCAAATTCCTTATGGAAAAACATGTTCTTATTTAGAATTATCAAAACAACTAGGCGATGTAAAAGCCATTCGCGCCGTTGCAAGCGCTAATGGAAAAAATCCTTTATGGATTATTGTTCCTTGCCATCGTGTTATTGGTAGTGATGGTAGTTTAACTGGTTATGCTGGTGGTTTACACCGTAAAAAATGGTTGTTAGAACATGAGAGCCCTTATAAGCAACAATCTCTTTTTTAAAATGTACAAAACCATCACTAAAATCTTAAAGAGCTTTTTAACAGATGCCCAAATTTATAAACATGGATTTAATTGGTCGCCTATGTACAGGCGTACAACAGGTAAAATTATTAAGGTTTCTAATGATTTATTGTATGTTAAAATAGCAATCCGATTAAGCATGAAAAATAGAAACTATGTAGGTTCTATTTTTGGAGGCAGTCTCTTTTCTGCAACAGATCCTATCTACATGATTCAACTTATGAATATTTTAGGTGATAACTATATCGTTTGGGATAAAGATGCTACCATAAAATATAAACGTCCCGCTAAAGAAAATGTGTATGCGGAATTTTCTTTTTCGTCTCAAGAAATAGAAAATATTAAAAATCAAGTAGCTGAAAATGGTGAGTTAGACTTGGTGAAAACAACTAATCTAGTGAATAATGAACATATTGTTTTTGCTGAAGTGATTAAAACTATTTATGTAGCAGACAAAGCTTTTTATAAAGAAAAACGTAAGCTAAAAGCAACTCAAAAATAACCTTGTTTTATTCGCGTAGAATTTTCTTATCTTTAATTTCTACAAATAAAATTGACTTATGAAATTCTTGAAAAAACTTTTTAAATGGATTGTAACTCTGTTTGGGTTACTGATTGTCCTTCTGTATATAACAGATACAGATTATCTAATAAAAGCTGTTAGAACGATATATCTAACAGGACATTCAACTGCTTATTTAGAAGACTATAAGAAATTTGATAATCAACCTATTGAAAACGGAACACCTCAACCTTGGCCTAATCATAAAGATTATAACAGCGTAAAAGAGACAGAAAGTTTAAACAACATAAATAGTGAAAATGGTACGATAGCCTATGTTATTATTAAAAACGATAGCATTTGGTTTGAAAATTATTACGACGGTTTTAATGAAGATTCGCAGTCAAATTCTTTTTCAATGGCAAAAAGTTATGTATCTGCTCTTATGGGAAAAGCCATTGAAGATGGTTATATAAAAAGTTTAAACCAACCTGTTGGTGATTTTATAACAGAATTTAGTGAAGGCTTAGCTGCTAAAATGACTGTTGGCGATTTGTCAAGTATGGCCTCTGGAACTAATTGGGATGAGGCCTATTACTCACCGCTTTCCATTACAACACGTGCATATTTTGACGATGATTTAGAAAAAGTTATGCTAGGTTTAAAAGTGGTTGAAGAGCCAGGCCAAAGGTTTAAATATTCTAGTGGTGATACCCAAATGTTGGCTATGGTTATTGAAAAAGCAACTGGTAAAAAAATGTATGATTATTTAACTGAAAGTTTTTGGAAACCTCTAGGTTGCGAGAATCCAACACTTTGGCAAGTTGATAGTGAAGGGCATGATTTGGTAAAAGCCTATTGTTGTATTGCCAGTAACGCTAAAGACTTTGCTCGTTTTGGAAAACTCTATAAAGATTACGGAAAATGGAATGGAAAACAAATTTTAGATTCTGCTTTTGTCGCCAAATCTCTTGTACCAAGATTTAAAGATGGTAGAGACTATGGATATGGTTGGTGGTTAAAAACTATTGGTAATAAAAACTTCTTCATGATGCGTGGTCATTTAGGACAGTATGTAATTGTAGAACCTAATGACAATATTATTATTGTAAGACTAGGGCATTCTAAAGGGACAAATAATGTAGTGGGAAACTTCACTTCGGATATTGATACTTACATTGAAGAAGCTTATAAGATGCTAAATAAATGATTTCGAGATTAAATTTAGAAAATATTCTATTTCTAGACATAGAAACTGTTCCAGAAACACAGTATTTTTCAGACTTAGATGAGGATAAGCAAGCCCTTTGGGATAAAAAATCTCAATACCAACGCAAAGACGAATTTACTGCCGAAGAATTTTACGATCGTGCAGGTATTTGGGCCGAATTTGGAAAAATAGTTTGTATTTCGGTCGGATATTTTAATATTTTAAATGATGTACGTGCCTTTAGGGTAACATCCTTTTATGGAGATGAAATTAAGATTCTAAAAGATTTTAAAAACTTACTAATATCTCATTTTGGTGAAACAAAGCATCTTCTCTGTGCACATAATGGTAAAGAATTTGACTTTCCTTACATTGCGCGTCGCATGATAATTAATAATATTGAACTACCTTACAAACTAAACCTTTTTGGGAAAAAACCATGGGAAGTTCCACATTTAGATACTTTAGAACTATGGAAGTTTGGAGATTATAAAAGTTATACATCATTAAAATTACTAACCAACGTTTTAGGTATTCCATCACCAAAAGATGATATTGATGGTAGTGAGGTGTGCGATGTGTATTACAAAGACAATGACATTGATAGAATTGTTGTTTATTGCGAAAAGGACACCATCGCTGTGGCTCAAATATTTTTAAGATTGCGTGGTGATGACCTTTTAATTGATGATGAAATTATTCATATATAAATGCAAGAAAACACCATTTTAAATATTAAAGACCTGTCAATCTCCTTTGGAAAAAATGAAGTGATTCACCATATTTCATACCATCTAAATAAAAACGAAATATTGGGTATTGTGGGGGAATCTGGTTCAGGAAAATCAGTATCTTCCTTAGCTATTTTGGGTTTACTTCCTAAAAAGATTTCAAAAATCACATCAGGTAGTATTAATTATAATGGGTACGATTTAACCACACTTCCTTCAAAAGCATTTCAAAACATTCGAGGAAAAAAAATTGCTATGATCTTTCAAGAACCGATGAGTTCTTTAAATCCGTCAATGGTCTGTGGAAAACAAGTTCAAGAAATATTATTACAACATACTAAATTATCTAAGCAAGAAGCAAAAGATGAAACTGTTTTATTATTTGAAAAAGTAAAACTTCCAGATGCTAAGAGGGTCTATAATTCTTATCCACATGAGATTTCTGGCGGACAGAAACAACGTGTTATGATTGCTATGGCTATTGCTTGCGAACCCGATATTTTAATTGCAGATGAGCCTACCACAGCACTTGATGTTACTGTTCAAAAGGACATTATCAAACTACTAAAAGCATTACAGGTCGACACAAAAATGAGTGTTATTTTTATTACTCATGATTTGGCTTTAATTTCCGAAATAGCAGATAGAGTACTCGTTATGTATAAAGGCGATATAGTTGAACAAGGGGATGTTTCAACTATTTTTAAAACGCCCAAACATGTTTATACAAAAGCGCTTATTAACTCGCGCCCCTTATTAGATACGCGACTAAAAATATTACCTACTATAAATGACTATTTAAACAATACAACTTCGAACGACGTTATTACAACAGAGCAACGTAAACTTCAACATGAAAAACTATATAAAAAAGCACCTCTGCTAGAGGTTATAAATGTTGAAAAAGAATATATCTCTAAATCAGGTTGGTTTACTAAACCACAATCATTTAAAGCTGTAAACGATGTTAGTTTCAAATTATACGAAGGTGAAACATTAGGATTAGTAGGAGAGTCTGGTTGCGGTAAATCAACATTAGGAAATGCCATCCTTCAATTAGACAAAGCAACCGCTGGACAAATATTATATCAGGGAACTGATATTACTAAATTGCCAAATTCTGAAATTAAAAAACTCCGAAAAGACATTCAAATTATTTTTCAGGATCCATATTCCTCATTAAACCCCAGAATTCCTGTTGGCGAAGCTATCATGGAGCCTATGAAGGTTCACAACCTTTATAATTCTGATAGCGAACGAAAAGAAAAGGTTATTGATATTTTAAACCGGGTTGGTTTATCTGAAGATTATTTTGAACGGTATCCTCATGAATTTTCTGGAGGGCAAAGGCAACGTATTGGGATTGCACGAACTATAGCATTACAACCCAAATTAATTGTATGCGACGAATCCGTTTCGGCATTAGACATATCTGTTCAAGCACAGGTTTTAAATCTTTTAAATGAGCTTAAAGACACTTTTGATTTTACATACATCTTTATTTCACACGACTTGGCCGTTGTAAAATATATGTCTGATCAATTACTGGTTATGAATAACGGTAAAATTGAAGAATTAGATGATGCTGATGCCATCTACAATGCACCAGCAAAAGAATATACTAAGAAGTTAATTGAAGCTATCCCCAAGGGATTATAGCATAAATATCTTCTTTGTTAAGTATAGTAGGCTTTTTAAAAAACGTAAATTCTCTTTAAGGGTTTCTTTGAATTTACTTTCGTTTAATGTAGGTTGTTCAGGTAGATTTGTTGCAAATTTCATAAGTTTTCAATTTATGGTAGATTTGGGGGAAATCTATAATATTTATTTGGTTTCTGGGGACAACAAATATGAAACATTTATTTAATAAATCAGATTAAAAACATAAAAAATCGATGAAATACATTTATTTTTAACATTTATATCGATTGAATCGCAATTTATACGATTTTAAAAACTTTTTAATTAAAAAAAACCCTCAAACAAAATGCTTGAGGGTTTTAATTTTTAGTATTAGAATAATTATGTTATAGTTCCATTTCTGGAATATCTCCGTTAACAATTAAGTTACCCTCGGTGGCATTCTTTATCTCTTCTACTGAAACCCCTGGAGCACGTTCCAAAAGTTTGAATCCATTATCTGTTATTTCAAGAACCGCCATATTAGTGACTATCTTTTTTACACAGCCTACACCTGTTAATGGTAATGAGCATTGCTTTAATAATTTAGATTCACCTCTTTTATTTGTATGCATCATAGCAACTATGATATTTTCGGCGCTAGCAACTAAGTCCATAGCACCCCCCATACCTTTTACCATTTTACCTGGTATCTTCCAATTAGCTATATCGCCATTTTCTGCAACTTCCATAGCTCCTAAAATGGTTAAGTCTACATGTTGTCCTCGTATCATAGAGAAACTCATAGCCGAATCAAAAAAGCTAGCTCCTGGCAATGTTGTTATAGTTTGCTTTCCTGCATTTATAACATCGGCATCCTCTTCACCCTCAAACGGAAATGGTCCCATTCCTAAAACACCATTTTCACTTTGAAATTCCACTTCTATATCGCTTCTTACGTAATTTGCAACCAAGGTCGGTATACCTATGCCTAAGTTTACATAATAGCCATCTTTTACTTCTTTAGCTATTCGTTTTGCAATTCCGGTTTTATCTAACATCTATTTTTTCTTTTTGTCATTCCCGCGTAGGCGGGAATCTTTTTAATTGAAACTTAATATTTTAAAATGGCCAGCCTTCATCACTTCGACTGCGCGCTCAGTGTGACACATAGGAATGATAATCACTTTAATCTCTTTGCCTTACGGTACGTTGCTCAATACGCTTCTCATAATGAGCTCCTTGAAAAATGCGCTGAACAAAAATCCCAGGAATATGAATTTGGTTGGGGTCTAATGTTCCTAAAGGTACTAACTCCTCAACCTCAGCAACTGTTATTTTTGCAGCGCCACACATATTAGGGTTGAAGTTCCTGGAGGTTCCTTTAAAAATTAAGTTACCCGCAGCATCTCCCTTCCATGCTTTTACAAATGCAAAATCAGCTTTAAAAGCATGTTCTAACACATACATCTTTCCATCAAAATGACGAGTTTCTTTTCCTTCTGCTACTTCAGTACCATAACCTGCAGGTGTATAAACAGCCGGGAAACCAGCTTGGGCAGCTCGACAACGCTCGGCTAAAGTTCCTTGAGGTATTAGCTCTACATCTAATTCACCTGAAAGCATCTGCCGCTCGAACTCATCATTCTCGCCTACGTAAGATGAAACCATTTTCTTTATTTGCTTTTTTTGAAGAAGTAAACCTAACCCAAAATCATCAACACCAGCATTATTAGAAATACAAGTTAATCCTTTGACTCCAAGTTTCACCAATTCAGAAATAGCGTTTTCTGGAATACCACTTAGTCCAAAACCTCCAAGCATAAGTATCATGTTATCTGACACACCTTTTAGAGCATCTTGTACATTAGCAACTTTTTTATTAATCATTTTTATTAAATTTTTACTGTATAAATTTACGTATAATTGAATTATTTATAAAATAATTCCCCAATAAGTTATTTATCAATAAAATTAAACGATTAGTATAGGATTTTGTTTGTTAAAAAAGCAATAAAAAAACCATCCGATATGAATGGTTTTTTATTTATATTAAGATAAGAGTTTATCTATTAAAAACCCCCTAAATCATCAGGAATATCATCACCAGGATCATCATCAATAGTCTCTGAAGCTTTAGAGCAATCTACATTTATAGATAAGTTTGCTGGCTTTTCAAATGCCTCCTTAGAAATATTTAACGTTTCATCTGCATAACAACTTTTCATATATAAGCCCCAAATAGGTAATGCCATAGAAGCTCCTTGCCCATATACTATAGACCTAAAATGAGCAGCTCTGTCTTCTGCTCCGACCCAGACCCCGGTTACCAGGTTAGGCACCATACCCATAAACCAACCATCACTTTGGTTTTGAGTCGTTCCCGTCTTTCCTGCTATTGGGTTAGTAAATCCATAAGGATAACCTGTTATTATTTCTTTATACTCTGGTCTGCTAGTTGCATATTTGTGTCTTAATCTTGTGCCAGACCCACCATGCGTAACACCTTCCATAAGCTGGACTGCAACATAAGCAGTTTCTTCATTTAAAACATCTCGTGTTACTGGCTTAAATTGATATAAAATAGTTCCGTTTTTATCTTCAATCGTCGTAACCATGACAGGTTTTGTATAGACGCCTTTATTTGCAAATGCAGCATAAGCACCCACCATTTCATAAACACTTATATCTGGAGTACCCAAGGCTATCGATGGCACGGCTAATATTTCTGATTCTATTCCCAAGTTTTTTGCTAGATCTACAACAGGTTGCGGACCCACTTTATCAATTAATCTTGCCGTTATGGTATTTACAGAATTTGCTAAAGCATTCTTTAAAGTCCTGGTGCCTCCATAATCATTATCTCCTCCAGAGTTCTTAGGACACCATTCTTCTGGATTACCATGTTTGTCTTTTTCTATACAAAAAGGTGTGTCTGGAAATTCATCACAAGGCGAATAATGTAATTGATCTATAGCTGCTGTATAAACAAGAGGTTTAAATGTAGAGCCTATTTGACGTTTTCCTTGTTTTACCATATCGTACTGAAAATGTCTGTAATTCATACCGCCTACCCAAGCTTTTACATGACCTGTTAATGGATCCATAGACATCATACCTGGCTTTAAAAACGATTTATAATATCGCATAGAGTCCATAGGTTTCATAATAGTGTCCACTTCTGAAGGTTTACCGTCTTCCCATTTAAAAACAGTCATTTTAGTGGGCTTATCAAATGACGCCTCAATCTCAGCATCAGACTTCCCTGCCTTTTTTAATATTCTCCATCGCTCACCTTGCCTCATTGAGCGTTTCATTAAGGCTTTAATTTCCTCTCTATCTAGCTCTAAAAATGGTGCTGTAGGATTCCTTTTAGGTGTATTTTGATTAAAAAACTCAGCTTGCAATCTAGGCATGTGTTGTTGTACCGCAGCCTCAGCATACCTTTGCATGCGTGAATCTATGGTGGTATAGATTTTTAAACCATCATTGTATAAGTTATAATTTGTACCATCTGGTTTCGGGTTCTTCTTAATCCAATCTTTCATGAACCCATCTAAATAGCCTCTAAAATACGTCGCAATACCATCACGATGAGATTGTGGTGTATATCGTAAATCTAATTCCGTTTTTTGAAGTGAATCTTTTACTGTTTCACTAATGTAATCATAGTATTCCAGCTGATGAAAAACGACATTACGTCTGTTTTTAACACCTATAGGATTTCTTCTTGGGTTATATAGTGAAGAATTTTTAAACATCCCAACCAACATAGCAGATTCTTTCATATCTAATTCACCTGGCTCTTTATTAAAATAGATCGCTGCTGCACTACGAATACCATCTGCATTGTTACCAAAATCATAAATATTAAAATATTGAGCAATAATTTCTTCTTTGGTATACTGACGTTCTAAACGAATGGCTATAATCCATTCTCTAATCTTTTGAGAAAGCTTTTCTATAATATTGGCTTTTTCCCTTCTATGAAATAATTGCTTTGCAAGTTGTTGAGAAATGGTACTAGCGCCTCCTTTTGTTCCTAAAAAAACAGCAGCTCTTATAGTCCCTCGTGCGTCAATTCCTGAATGCTCATGAAAACGTGCATCTTCAGTAGCTACTAATGCATCTATTAAATTTTGTGGTAGCTCATCATAACCAACAGGTGTTCTGTTATCATTTAAATAAAATTTACCTAAGGTTTTCCCATCAGATGAAATGATTTCGGTCGCTAAATGCGTTTTAGGGTTTTCTAATACAGTGTGATCTGGCATTTCACCAAAAGCACCCCATGAAGCTAATAGGAAAATAAGAATCACAAGAAGGACTCCTCCTGTAAATAACATCCAAAACCAACGTATATATTTTGAGAAATCTTGAGTTGTTGCTTGCTTTTTTTTTGCCATTAAACTTTATAATATTAAATATTTACTAGATGCAATTCTAAGAACATTTAGAATTATAGGGAATTCTATTTATTCGCTTTGAGATTTTTCAATTCTAAAACCAATATCTGTGATCCCTTCAAGTTCTATAACACCATTAACCTTGCCATTTTCTCTCATGGCATGTTGTATGTTAACGGTATAGTCCCCAGTTTCTTTAAAAATGACTTGTTCCTTATACCAAAGCTTATTCTCTTTAACATCGGTAAGTCCCGTGCCTAAGAGTTTTCCACTGGGATCTGCCATTCTATATTCTAATGTGTCTTTAATAGTCTTCCCATGAGGAAAGCCCATTTCAACAATTAAATACAAGTTATTATATCTATAATCATTCGTGTTTCTTAAATTAACAAACAAATTATACGCTTTTGTAGAATCTGGAGGCGTTACTTTAAAACTAATTATAGAGTCTTTATGCCATTTGTTAGGTACCGATTTATAGGTATCGAAAACACGATTAGAATCGCAGGACACAAATACTAAAGAAACCATTAAAAGAAATAAGAATACATTATTTTGTTGCATTTTTACTGTTTTGAGGTTTTCTTTTCTTTTTATTACTCCTATTATTTTTATTGTTTCTTCTCTTATTATTTTTACGTCTATTATTGGACTTTGGACTATCAAAACGTGTTAAACTATCTTGACCAACAACGTTTTCAAACTCAGCCTTAGCTTCTTCTACCAATTCTGAAGCAAATTCTTCAAGACTTGCTATTTTTTCGTTTTTCTTGTTTAAGCTAATAATTTCATTGGCCTGAGTAGTCGTAATTTTATGCCAATGATTCCATTCTCCTTCATAGGCATACCACATGTGCCCTTTAAAAATGTCTGTTTTTTGGCACACTGCAGTCCCTTTTTCTGTGTATATCTTGGTGTCTGTCTTAGGAAAGTTTTTTAAGGCATCAAGATACGTGTCTAATTCATAGTTTAAACAGCATTTTAATTTACCACATTGCCCTGCTAATTTTTGAGGGTTTAATGATAATTGTTGGTATCTCGCTGCCGACGTACTTACTGATCGGAAATCTGTTAGCCATGTCGAACAGCATAATTCACGACCGCAAGATCCAATACCACCAAGTCTTGAAGCTTCTTGACGGAACCCTACTTGTTTCATTTCTATGCGTGTTCTAAATTCGCGAGCAAATACTTTTATAAGTTCTCTAAAATCGACACGTTCTTCGGCTGTATAATAAAAAGTAGCTTTACTGGCATCACCTTGAAATTCGATATCGGAAATTTTCATTTGTAATTTCAAATCAATTGCAAACTGACGCGCCCTAACCTTCATCGGTTCTTCTTTGTCACGTGCAGAAGACCAAATATCAATATCTTTTTGACTTGCTTTTCGGTAAATTTTTAAGGCTTCTTCTTCATTATCCGATATGTTTTTACGCTTCATTTGAACGCGTACCAATTCCCCTGCAAGGGTAACCATACCAATATCATGTCCTGCCTTTGCTTGTGTGGCTACAATATCTCCAATGCTCAATGTTAAGTTTTCAGCATTCTTGTAGTATTCTTTTCTTCCGTTTTTATAACGTACCTCAACCCAATCGAATGGTTTTTCACCGTTTGGGAGCGACATATTAGCCAACCAATCGAAAACAGTTAGTTTATTACAACTGTCTGTACCACAAGTCCCATTATTTTTGCAGCCTTTGGGTTGACCGTCTTTAGTTGAGCAGCTCGCGCAAGCCATATACGTTATATATTGAATTCGTTAATAATTAGATTATTACGAATGAAGATTAATAATTCTTTTTGAAATGTAAAGATATGATTATTATGTTGACTTTAAAAAGCTAAAAATTTATTTAAATATTCTTAACACTAATTATATTTACAGGGCAGGCTTTAGACGCTCTATCACACGCATCAAAAATAATGTCGTCGTTAGATTTTACAGTAAAAAAGCCTTTTTTATCTTTTGAATGTAAAAGAACTGTTTTGCCATCTTTCTTGGACATTTGAAATTGACTAGGCGCTAATTCTACACAGTAATTGCAACCAATACACTTATTACGTTGTAAGGTAATAACAACCATTAAGCTTCTACTTTATTTTCAACAATTTTATATAATTTATCTGAAGGTCTTATTCTAAACTCTAATGGTATTGTTATCGTATCACCTTTAGATCCCATGGTTAATTTTTCATCATTTACCAACATCTCACTAACTTCCATTTCTTTTGCTCCTGTTGTAGGTCCGGTGACTAAAATAGTGTCTCCAAGAGACACATTGTAAGCATCAATTTTAAACTCACCTATTTTAGCTTTGGTATAGAAGTGTATGCCTTTACCGATATACACCTTTTTTTGAGTAGCATGTGATCCAGATCCGTTACTCCATTCACCCAATTTCTGACCTAAATAATACCCGTTCCAAAACCCTCTGTTATAAACTTTCTCTAATTCTTGCATCCAAGAAACAACCTTTTCTTTTTCATAGGTTTTATTTTCAAGACTATCAATAGCATCTCTATAACATTTAATAACTCTAGCAACATATTCTGGAGCTCGACCTCGACCTTCAATTTTTAATACTTTAATACCAGATTCTGCTACTTGATCTAAAATATCTATAGTACATAAATCTTTGGGAGACATAATATATTCATTATCTAGCTCCATTTCGAAACCAGTTTCTTGATCGATAACAGTGTATTTCTTTCTACAATTTTGTTTACAAGCGCCTCTATTTGCTGATGAGTTTTGGGAATGCAAACTCATATAACATTTCCCGGAAACAGCCATGCAAAGTGCGCCATGACCAAATACCTCAATTTCAACTAATTTACCAGAAGGTCCCTTTATTTGTTCTTTTTCGATGTCTTCGGTTATTTTCTTTACCTGACGTAAGCTTAATTCTCTACTTAACACCATCGTATCCGCAAATAGTGCATAAAACTTAACGGTTTCAATGTTGGTAATGTTAATTTGCGTTGAGATATGTACTTCTAGATCTAGCTCTCTGGCACAAGTAATTACAGCTTGATCCATTGCTATTACAGCCGTAATATCCGATTCTTTTGCTTTTTTAACAAGTGTTTTTACAATGGATAAATCATGATCGTAAATAATCGTATTTAATGTTAAATACGTTCTTACGTTTTTTGCTTTACATCGTTTTGAAATTTCGGGTAAATCATCCAAAGTAAAATTTATAGATGCCCTTGCTCTCATATTTAACTGTTCTACACCAAAATATACTGAGTCTGCTCCGTTATCTAAAGCAGCCTGAAGTGATTCAAAGTTTCCAGCCGGAGCCATTAATTCTATTTGCTGCATGCTATTTAAATTTTAAAGATTCAGACCTTCCTTTTTTGAAAATATCATTACTATTTCCTTGTCCTTTACGCAGTTCTTTTTGCGCTTCATAGGGTAACCTGTTTATTTCCATGCATTCTGTAGAACAGCAATTTTCCATGTTTTCTTTACAAGAATCACATTGAATAAATAATAAATGACAAGCAGCATTAGCACAATTAGTATGTACATCAAATGGGTTCCCACATTGATGGCAATTAGCTATAACATCATCACTAATACGCTCTGCTCTTCGATCATCAAAAACAAAATTTTGGCCTAAAAACTTATTCTCCAGGTTTTCTTCTTTTACCTGTCTTGTATATTCAATAATACCTCCTTCTAATTGATATACGTTTTTAAACCCTTTATGTTTAAAGTAGGCACTTGCTTTTTCACAACGAATACCTCCTGTGCAATACATAACAAGGTTTTTATCTTCTTTGTGGGGTTTTAAATCGTCTTCAATAATGTCTAAAGATTCTCTAAAAGTATCTACATCTGGTGTTATGGCATTTTTAAAATGTCCAATCTCGCTCTCGTAATGGTTACGCATATCTACCAAAACCGTCTTTTCATCTTCTATAAGCTCATTAAACGCTTCTGCACCTACATGAACCCCTTTATTGGTTACATCAAACGTATCATCATTTAAACCATCTGCAACAATTTTATTACGCACCTTTACTTTTAACTTTAAAAACGATTTGTTGTCTTGCTCTATAGCAACATTTAATCGAATATCTTTTAAAAATGAAATGGTATCTAAATGAGTTTTAAATTCATTAAAGCGATCTGCCGGTAATGATAGTTGACCATTAATACCTTCATGAGCGACATAGATTCTTCCTAGAACATCTAATGAGTTCCAGGTAATGAACAGGTGATCTCTAAAAATTTGCGGATTGCCAATTTTGGCGTATTGGTAAAAAGAAAGCGTTAATCGATTTTTTCCTGCTTTATCAATTAATTCGGCTCTTTCTTTCGCGCTTAATTTATTGTACAGTTGCATGCTATACTAATTTATAAGGTTAAAGACTATTTTAAAGCGCAAAAGTACAATTTTAAACAGAAGTGGGAAAGTAAATTCTCTAGGGCAAGCTTTCCGATATTTATCTCTAAAAAATAAATCTCGTTTAAACTCCACACAACTGGAGTTTTCTTTAATAAAAAAAACACCTTATGTCTAACAAAGTGTTTTTTCTTGACTAATCCGTGGTTAAAATATTAATTTATTTTCTCTAACTAATATCCCACGAATTTAGCCACCATCGGCTTTACAGTTACTATTTACAATAACAGTAACTGAAACACCTAATGCGTTTATTAAAATTGTTTGTTTGAAAAATTTCATTTAATTCTTCTTCATAGCAAAATTTCCCACTTTACTAATAGATGTAAAATATGCAAAAAGGTTGCGTGCAGGTTACTTATTTTTATTTCTAGAGTTAATAAATAAGCTTTTTTGCTTCTAAATTTATGTTGAAAACTATTATTGTATCATGATAAAAGATGTAGTATTTTAGCAAGCATAACTAGAGAAAAAAAATTATAAATGAGCAGCGAAAAAGAAGCTAAATTAAAAGCACTTAAACTTACATTAGATAAATTAGATAAAGCATACGGCAAAGGAACTGTAATGAAAATGAGCGATGCAGCCGTACAAGATGTAGAAGCCATTTCATCTGGCTCTTTAGGTTTAGATATTGCTTTAGGCGTTGGAGGTTATCCGCGCGGACGTGTTATAGAGATTTATGGTCCGGAATCTTCTGGTAAAACCACGCTTACACTACATGCTATTGCTGAAGCTCAAAAAGCTGGTGGCATTGCTGCCTTTATTGATGCTGAACATGCTTTTGATAGATTTTATGCTGAAAAACTTGGAGTAGATATTGATAACTTAATTATATCGCAACCAGATAATGGTGAGCAGGCTCTTGAGATTGCCGATAATTTAATTCGCTCTGGAGCTATTGATATTGTGGTGGTTGACTCTGTGGCAGCATTAACACCTAAAAGTGAAATTGAAGGTGAAATGGGAGACTCTAAAATGGGTTTACATGCCCGCTTAATGTCTCAGGCTTTAAGGAAACTTACTGGCTCTATTAGTAAAACCAACTGTACGGTTATATTCATTAACCAATTGCGTGAAAAAATTGGTGTTATGTTTGGTAACCCAGAAACAACTACTGGTGGTAATGCCTTAAAATTCTACGCTTCTGTTAGGTTAGACATAAGACGTTCAACTCAAATTAAAGAAACAGATGGTAGTGTTGCTGGTAACAAAACCCGAGTAAAAGTGGTTAAAAATAAAGTGGCTCCTCCTTTTAAAATGGCTGAATTTGATATCATGTATGGAGAAGGCGTCTCTAAAGTTGGTGAAGTATTAGATTTAGCTGTAGAACATGAAATCGTAAAGAAAAGCGGTTCCTGGTTTAGTTATGAGGACACCAAGCTAGGGCAAGGGCGAGATGCTGTAAAAGCGCTCATTAAAGATAACCCCGAGCTCATGGACGAGCTCGAAGGAAAAGTTAGAAAATTAGTAACAGAATAGTTAAAAAAATCCCGTTAATTCGGGATTTTTTATTTTTATACGCAACCTTTTTGCCCATTGTGCATCTACAGAGAGCAAACATGTATAATACCCTAAGTTCTTTTGCTATGAAAAAGTTTTTTGTTTTTTGTTTTACGGTCCTATTACTTGTCTCATGTAGTGTTGATGATGGACCAAATTTTAGTTTTGAAATTTTACCAGTTGAGAGTGTTGATATCCCTAGTGAATTTACTTTGGGAGAAACATACCCAATGACTGTTTCTTACCTTAGGCCAACAACTTGTCACACGTTCAAAGAGTTTTATTACTTAAAAGAAAATAATCAACGAACTGTTGCGCCGATAAACTATCTTTTTGAAAGGAACGATTGCCAGACCTTAGAAAGTGAACTAGTAGAATCTACTTTCAACTTTATAGTTACAAGTAACGGTTCTTATATTTTTAAATTTTGGCAAGGTGAAGACACAGATGGTGAAGATCAATTTTTAACAATTGAAGTACCGGTAGTTGAATAAAAAATTAAGTTTTTAATTTAATACATGTTTAATTTTGAGTTTAAACCAACTCATAGAAAATTGTAAAATTAATGATACTAAAGCCCAAGGAGAACTATATAAACTCTTTTCGAGTAAACTATTCTCTTTATGCTTGAAGTATTCACGAAATCGTGTTGAAGCAGAAGACAATCTGCAAGATGCATTTTTAACAATTTTCAAAAAAATTGAACAGTATAAAAATAAAGGTTCTTTTGAAGGTTGGTTAAAACGCATTACTATAAATACAGTATTGCAACGATACAGAAACGAAAAGGTTTTTGATATTATAAATGAAAATATAATTGAAGATGTTGAATTAGAGGTTGATGAAGACACGGTGTCCATTGATTATCTTTTGAAAATCATTCAAGAATTACCAGACAGATATAGATTAGTTTTTAATCTGTATGTATTAGATGGTTATTCACATAAAGATATAGCAGATATGCTAGATATAAATATAGGAACCTCTAAATCTAATTTGGCTCGTGCCAGAATTAGTTTGAAGGAGACTATTGAGAATTACAAGACCATGCAAAGTTTACAATCATTATAATGAGTGATAAAAAACATATTGACAGATTATTCCAGGAGGGCTTTAAAGATTTTGAAGCCGCACCTAGTGATGCTGTTTGGGAAAATATAGAGGCTAAGCTTAACCAAAAAGAGAAAAAACGTCGTGTTATCCCTATTTGGTGGCGTTATGCTGGTGTTGCAGCATTATTATTACTATTATTAACTGTTGGTGGTATTTATTTTGATAATACTGACAGCGCTCAACCAACCAATAAAATCGTAAATACTGAAGATACAACACTGCCTATAAATTCTGAATCTGAAAAAGACAATCCTAATAATTTAGATAATATAGAAAAAGATAATGCTATTGCAAAGACCGACAGTAGTGACGATAATAAAAATGAAGGACTAGACAATATTGCTACTCAAAAAGATCTCTTATCTAATCAAATAATTACTTCAAAAGAAGCATCAGTTGCTGAAACACCTGCTACTCTAGGGAATGATAGCAAAATTGAAAATAGCCTATCTAACAGTTCAAGTAATAAAAAACAGCATGCTGCTGCCAACAAATTATTAGACACAGAAGAAAGTAGTCATACTGTTGCGAATAATCTTAAAGAAAAAAACAACAGCAATGGGATGGTTGATGATTCTAAAAAGAATGCTGTTATTGCAGATAATCCCAAAGAGAAGCGTTATGTAAATCCATTACAAAACACTACCGCCATTGCTTCTAACATCGATTCTGAAAATAAAAATCATGATAATGGCATTCAAAAAAATAAAGAATCATTAATCGATAAAGAGCAAGCTAAAAAAATCATTGGTGACGCTTCAGAAAACAACCATGCTATCGCAAAAACCGAAGCTAGAAACACGGACACTGCAATTAGTGATGACTCTAAAAAAAATAGTCTTACTATAGAAGAGGCCATAGATAAAACTAAAGATATTATTGAAGAAGATGATAACGTAAATAGGTGGAGTATCTCCCCAAATGCTGCGCCTGTTTACTTTAACACGCTTGGTAAAGGTTCTTCCATAGACCCTCAATTAAATAGTAATTCTAAAAGTGGTGAACTTAATATGAGTTATGGTATTTCTGCTAGTTATGCCATTAATAAAAAGTTAAGTATCCGTTCTGGGATTAACAAAGTTAATTTAGGCTATAATACTAACAACATAGTTTCTTTTCAAGTTGTAGGGGTATCTTCAAGTAGCCGCTCATTTCAAAATGTTAATTCTGTAAAAACGTCGAACGTTAGTAATACTGAGGCCTCTTCAGATAACGTATTTATTAGTGGAGAGAGTCTAAATGCAAATGAAATTCCTGAAGCATTTTCAACATCTAACAGTTCTATTAATCAAGATTTAGGTTATATAGAAGTTCCTTTAGAAATTGAGTACGCGCTTTCAGATAAAAAACTAGGTGTAAATCTTATTGGAGGGTTTAGCTCATTCTTTTTAAGCAATAATAGAATATTCTCTGATTCGCAAGAAGGTGGAAGAACATTTTTAGGTGAAGCAAATAATATAAATAAAATAAGTTATAGTGCTAATTTAGGATTAGGTTTAAATTATAAAGTATCTAAAAAAATAGACTTGAATTTAGAACCTATGTTCAAATATCAAATTAACACATTCAATAATACATCTGGCGACTTTAAACCTTACTTTATAGGGGTTTATACAGGGTTTGCCATTAAATTCTAGGTTTTTGGTTAGATCTGGATAATGATTTTTATTAAGCTCAAAAATCATTATCGAAAAAAAACTGCTCTCCCCTGAGCAGTTTTTTATTTAATAAAGAATTTCTTTAAACCAACTGTTTTCAAAGCAGAGCCATAGGGATATTTCGCTGGTTTTATACCCAATCAAGTTGAGCATAGGTTTTGATATCAAAAGGCCAAAAACCAAGATTCTGTATTTAGATCCCCGTTTTATTCATTATGTTATAATTTTTATAATAATAAATTCATGAATCTTGCTATTTCACGGGAATGACAATTTCAACGGAAACCCAAAAAAGACAAAACCTAGGAGAATCCTTTTCGATTAAAGACTTGTAATTGCTTTAAGATAATATTTCTGGCCTTTTCATTTAAAAGCTTAGTATCATCAATACTTAAATTTTCTGTAGATAAAAATTCATGAATCTTAGCTCGCATTTTCCCTGGGCTACCACTAAAAAACGTATACGGAAATCGTTTTTTATTATCGGCAAAAGTTAATGGTACAATGGGTATTTGATGGTTTATTGCTAACCTAAAAGCACCATTTTTAAATTCATCTAGATCTATATCCTCTTCTGGCACACCTCCTTCAGGGAAAATGCAAATGCTCAAGCCTGATTTTAATCTGCGTTGCGCTCTTAAAAAAACAGCTTGTCTGCTTTTAGGTGAACTTCTGTCCACTAAAATACACGTGCGTTTATAAAAGAAACCGAAAATCGGAATTTTAGCAAGTTCTTTCTTTCCAACAAATACAAATGGATTTTTAACCGAAACCAGCATAAGCATAATATCTGCCATTGAGGTATGGTTAGCTATAAACATATAGCTTTTACCTTTCTCTGGTATTTGTTCTCGATCAATACGATATCCAAACCCCATGCCTATTAAAATCACCTTTGCCCAAACTCTGGCAATCTTAAAAAAGAACGGATACCAAGATTCTTTTAAAATAGAAATTAAAAGTATTGGGAACATTATAAATATAGGCACTCCTACAAGTATATAAAACCAAATACGATATAATACCCAGAAAATGTATTTGAAAACTATCATAAGCTTCAAAAATACTATTATAAATTGATTATATTTAAATCATATTAACTTTAAAACAATTAAAATTATGTCTTTACTTTATTCACTTTTAATTGGAGGTATTGCTGGTTGGTTAGCTGGAAAGCTAATGAAAGGTGGTGGTTTCGGAGTTCTCTTTAACATTGTAATTGGTATTATTGGCGGTATGGTTGGAAATTGGCTTTTTACAAAACTTGGCATTTCCCTAATGAGTGGTATGGTTGGTGATATTTTAACTGGAGCTATTGGTGCCTCGGTAATTCTCTTTATTGCTGGTTTATTTAAAAAATAGCTTTAAGCATACATTATATACTAAAAAGTGGCATTAGCCACTTTTTTTATTGTGCAACAAATACGTATTTTCGCAGCATTATTTAATTAAAAACAGATTCCTGCCTAGCAGGGAATATTATGGCAAGAATACTTACAGGTATACAAAGTACGGGAACACCACATTTAGGAAATATTTTAGGAGCCATTATGCCTGCTATTGAAATGGCTAATACCCCAGAAAATGATTCTTTTTTATTTATTGCAAATCTGCATACTTTAACTCAAATTAAAGACGCCAAAACATTACGGACTAACACCTATTCTACTGCTGCTACCTGGTTAGCTTTTGGTTTAGATATAGAAAAAACAGTATTTTACAGACAAAGTGATATTCCTCAAGTTACCGAACTATCTTGGTATTTAAGTTGCTTCTTTCCTTACCAACGTTTAACATTAGCTCATAGTTTTAAAGATAAAGCGGACAGACTTGAAGATGTAAACTCAGGGTTGTTTACGTATCCAATGCTTATGGCTGCAGATATTCTGTTGTATGATGCCGAAATTATTCCTGTTGGAAAAGACCAATTACAGCATATTGAAATGACACGCGATGTTGCTTCACGTTTTCATGCTAAAGTTGGTGACACTTTTGTATTGCCTGAAGGAAAAATACAAGAACACACAAAACTCATTCCTGGAACCGATGGTGAAAAGATGAGTAAGAGTAGAAATAATATTATCAATATATTTTTAGCTGATAAAAAACTGCGCAAGCAAATAATGGGTATTCAAACGGATAGTACACCATTGGAAGATCCTAAAGATTGGAAAACTTGTAATTGTTTTGCTATTTATAGTTTATTGGCAAACGATGAGCAAATAGAAACCATGAAAGCTAATTATGAAAATGGTGGTTATGGTTATGGACATGCAAAACAAGCCTTATTTGAATTGATTATTGAAAAATTTGCGACACAACGCGAACGCTATAACTACTACATGGATAATCTTGGTGAAATTGATAAGGCCTTAAATTTAGGTGCTGAAAAAGCGAAAATAGTTGCTAATGCTGTTTTGGATAGGGTTAGGGAGAAAGTAGGATATTAACTTATTCCTGCGAAGGCAGGAATCTCATTAATCAGATTATACCCCATAAATAAGTCATTTAAGGTTTTAATTATAAAAGCAACAATATTTCAATAACAAAAAAACTTCTGGTATAAGATTCCTGCTGTAGTTTATCTTGAGCGAAGACGAAAGGCAGGAATTAAACAACCTCAAACAATTTCCCAGGTAACGGTCTAATAACTCCTTTAAGTTCCATAGCAAGTAATACGCTTGCTATTTTAAAAATAGGCATCTTACAATTAATAGCAATCGTGTCTAGTTGTTGTTTTTCGTTTTCTTTTAAATATGAATAAATGGTTTTTTCTGTAGTATCCAATTCTACAAACAATTGTTTTTGTATAGCTGGTTTATTGGGTTCTTCTAATTCCCAGTTGAGAATATAGGGTACATCCAGAGGTGTGGTAAGCATATGTGCTTTTTGATGCTTTATTAAATTATTACACCCCATACTCTGGCTATCTGTAGTTCTTCCCGGAACAGCAAAAACATCTCTATTGTAAGAATTAGCAATATCTGCAGTCACCAAACTCCCTCCTTTTTCAGCAGATTCTATAACGATGGTTGCTTCACTTAAACCTGCAATAATTCTATTTCTTTTTAAAAAATTATTTCTATCAAATGAATCACTACTCCAAAAATCGGTAAAAAAGCCACCATTCTTCTCCATATCAATCATGTATTTTTTATGTGTTTTGGGGTAAATTTGGTTCAATCCATGCGCTAAACAAGCAATAGTTTGTAACTTGTTTTTAATAGCTACCTTATGTGCCGTAATATCTGTTCCATAAGCAAATCCAGAAATAATAATAGGGTTATACGGTGCTAAAGTTTCCACTAACTCTTCACAAAATGCCATGCCGCTAGTTGTAATTTTACGAGCGCCTACAATACTAATAAGCTGTTGTTGTTTTAAATTAATATTCCCAGATTGAAACAATAAAATAGGGCCATCAATACAATGTTTTAGTTTTGGGGGGTAATGGTCTCCCATAAAATAAGAGACCTTTATCTTATTCGATTTTATAAAGTCTATTTCCTTTTCTGCAGCCTGTAAATGATACGACTTAAATAAATCACTTAAAATAACACTTCCTACACCGCCAATTTTAAGCAGGTTTTGCCTCTTTTCCTTTAAAACAGCTTCAGCAGTACCACAATGTGAAATAAGACGTTTTGCTGTTATATCCCCAATATTAGGCACATGTTGCAACGCCAAAGTATAAAACAAATCATTTTCTGTCATGCTATATCATTGATTTTAAAGCTGCAATAAAAGGATTTTTATACTGTTAATAAATACTTGTGTCTAAATTTTATATGAAAGCATAATTTTTTAACTTTGTTTTATGCAATTAGAGACCTACATAAGCGATTTATTATATAGATATGAATGTGTTACCATTCCTGAGTTTGGTGCTTTTTTAACACAACGCGTATCTGCGACCATTCATGAAACCACAAATGCTTTTTATCCGCCTAGTAAAACGGTATCATTTAATGAGCAAATTCAAAAAAATGATGGTTTATTAGCACATTATATTGCAGATGTGGAAAAAATCCCTTTTGAAGTTGCCAGTAAAAAAATTGAAAAGCGGGTACATATATTAAAGAATTATCTAACTCAAGGAGAAACGCTTACTTTTAAAAACATTGGAGAGATTGTTTTTAACAGTGAAGGTAAAATTGTATTTGAACCTTCAAACCATCTTAATTACCTAACAGATTCTTTTGGTCTATCTCAATTTGTATCTCCAAAAGTAACTCGTGAGGTTTACAAAAAAGAGGTTGAAAAAATCGAAAAAGTAATTCCTATTGCTATTACACCCGAAAAGCGTAAAACGGCACCGTCCTATTTAAAATATGCTGCAATTGCTTTAGTAGCCTTAACACTTGGTGGTCTTGGTGGCGCTAATTATTACGTGAATAAAGTTGAGGAACACAATCAATTAGCACAAGAAGAAGCTGCTCAACAATTAGACTCTAAAATACAACAAGCAACATTTAATTTAAATCCGTTTCCTGCTATTAATTTAAATGTCACGAAGCAAACTGGTAACTACCATATTATTGCTGGCGCATTTAGATTTGAAGAAAACTGCAACAAAAAGGTTCAACAACTTAAAGCAGAAGGTTTCAGCGCCAGAAAAATCGGTGTTAACAGATACGGTTTACACCAAGTTGTTTATGCAAGTTACGAAGATAGACTTGAGGCTTTAAAAGCTTTAAGAACTATAAAGAACACGCATAACATAGATGCTTGGTTAGATGTTAGAAAACTAGATTAGTTTTTACAAATTCACTCATATTTTACTGCTTTAATACTTAACTTTGCCACATTATTAAATTCATGTGATGAAAGCAAACACTCCTGAACAATCTAAAACGATCCTTACCGACATGGTTTTGCCTGGTGAAACCAACCCTTTAAACAATTTATTTGGAGGGGAATTACTAGCAAGAATGGATCGCGCTGCAAGTATTGCGGCAAGACGCCACTCAAGACGTATTGTAGTAACCGCTTCTGTGAATCATGTGGCCTTTAATAGAGCCGTTCCTTTAGGGAGTGTTGTCACTGTTCAAGCTAAAGTATCTCGTGCTTTTAAAACGTCTATGGAGGTGTTTATTGATGTCTGGATAGAAGATAGAGAATCGGGAGATAAAACAAAAGCTAATGAAGCTATTTACACCTTTGTGGCGGTAGATGAAACAGGACGCCCTATAGCAATCCCCGAAATTGCTCCAGAAACTGCTTTAGAAAAAGAACGCTTTGATGCGGCATTGCGTCGTAAACAATTAAGTTTATTATTAGCTGGAAAAATAAAACCAAATGAGGCTACAGAATTAAAAGCTTTATTTGAATAAATTACAGGGTTAGTTCCTTCTTGTCAACACATAATACCTTATTTGCTTTAACACACAATTCTATATTGTCGATAATCATATTTGCTGGAATCAATGCTCTATTGTTAAAATATATAGCAGGAAATAACTTAAAGAATCCATCAAATCCTTTTCTTGATAAAAGATTCGTTCCTGTGTTGTAGCTCATGTCGGCATGAATGATACCAATAACCTTTAACCCTATTTTACAATGTTTTTTAACGGCATTGTTAGCTCAGATTTATCTAGTAGTACCATTAATGTGGCTATAATGGCATAATGTGGCAGTATAAAACTGTCTGGCAGTGTATACGTTTCTGTTTTTTCCATAAGTTACATTTTTACGTTTTACTTAAGCTTTTAAGATTATAAGTTGAGCCTACCTGTCCGGACAGGCAGGTTAATTCCATTTTTAGTGGATTTAGGTATTATAATATACAACTTGAAGTTGCCTAAATAAATGAGACAAACCCTAATAAAACCTGTGATGTTTGGAAACAAAAAAGGCGTGGAACTCAACTTATTGCACTAGAGGTACTGGTATACCGAGGAACAGCAAGCGAGCCCACGCCCAAAGACGCGAGCATCTTACTTATCACCTCGTTCCTATAAAATCACCAGTTTTCTAGCGCGAGATTCAAAGCGAATGCTTCAATATTTTTGATATAAAGAATCGCAAAATTACATAATTGAGTACAATATAGTAAAATATTTATTCAATACAAATTTGTATCGAATTAACTAGGCTATTTTTTCAAATTTTACACTATGGGAAAGTATGGAGAAATAGAATTACATCTTTTAAATATTCAATTAGGATGTGTTCTTAGACTAGCTAGACTAAAGAAAGGACTTTCTCAACACAGCCTTTCTTTAATGTTAGGCTCAAATCCAACAATGGTGGGAAGAGTAGAAAGATTTGAAAACGTTAGCGGTTGGGATAAGATATATTCTATAAGTCAACAATTAGATGTTGATTTTTCTAACTTATTTATTTTAAAAAGTAAAGATAATTTATTATCCATTGTAGAAGAGTCTTTAAAGCTTGAAAATAAACTTACTCAGGACAAAAGGGACTATTATACTTTTTTGAAAACAACAATCACGAACAAATATAATTTACTAAAGAAAAGAAGCTAAGTTATATTGTTATACAAAGGTTAGATCTTCACTCAAAATAGAAGTAATGAACGTTGATAATGCATTAAATAAACTTTTAATCGTTTTTGGCAAAAGAGTTAAAGAACTTAGAGAGCGTAGAAACTATACCCTTGAAGAGGTAGATGCACTATGTGATATAGACCCAAGCGATTTTAGCAAGATTGAAAAAGGAAAAACAAATATTACTTTTCGTACTTTAATTAAAATATCTAAGGGTTTAAATGTTAACCCTAAAGAATTATTAGATTTCAAAATAGAAAAAGATGATTTTAAATAGATGGTTTTTTTAACTACTTCCTTGCTATAATAGAATTACAAACTTCTTAGAATTTAAAGTTAAGACATCATTTAATTATGAAAGTCATTTCTTATATTTGATTTGTCTATAATAGAAATAAACGAAGCTTTATTACGTATATCCAGAAATATAAAGGAATAAACAAAATATTGTGTTTACACAATAGTTGTAACACATTATGAAAAAACTCATTTTAGGAATTTTACCTTTAATTTCGACATTATGTTATTGTCAAAATAATGTAGAAACCGACTCTGTTAATTTGAGGATATTCAATAATGGAAAATATTATATTAAGGAGGCGAAGTTAGAAATTGGCAGAAACGAATACGTAATAAAAGATGTTTGGAAAAATAAATATTCTGAATTTATAAAAGTTCCTTACATATAGAAGAATAATGGAATTGAAGTAACTGTTATTATAAAGCGAATGTTCAAATATGACGAGTGGTTTACCGCTCTAATTTTGCCGATTGACTACGTTGGAGAGAAAAAAATTGAGAGCGGAAATTATACACTGGAATTAAATACTCGACTGAAAAAAAGAGGCTCAAAATAGAGCAAAATTTAATTGAAGTAAAATAACGTGTTACAACAATGACTAACACAAAATAAAAAGCATTAAAAACGGCTTTTTATTTGAACCGTTGTGTTTAATACAAAAAACACCTTACTTTAAATTGAAAAGAAAAATTTCAAACTTTTTATCTCAAGCATACCCTTTTTATTATCAAGGGAAAGAATTATACATAATAACAGGCTTATTATTCATTATGACCCTTTTATTTGGTTATTTTTTTGAGCCTTTTGAAGTTTATCAACCTGAACATAAAATGGGATACTTTTGGATTACTTTAATACATTCATGTACTCCTGTTTTTATGGTTTTAATATTTTTTTCTTTAAAAATATCTTCATTTGAAAAAGAGAATTGGACTATAAAAAAAGAAATAATTTTAATCGCTTTGTTTTTACTTTTTGTAGGCATTGTACAATTTCTTATTAGAGATATTATCTACGATAATCCCAATAATTGGTCTTTACAATATTTTTACGAAGAGTTACGAAACACCTTTCTAGTTGGGATTTTATTTGCATTTATATTAGTACCTGTAAATCACCACAGACTAAACACTAAAAATGTCAAAAATGCAAATGCCCTTAATATTTCAAAATCAACTGCTACTATCGCTAACGAAATTTCGTCATATATAAATGAATTGGATGTTGATTCGGAAAATATTTTATACGCAAAAGCAGAAGGTAATTATGTTGAATTATTTTTAATCAACGGAAGTAAAATATTAAAAAGACTAACAATGAAAAGTTTGGAAAATATTTTGGACTCTTATTCCAACTATATAAAAACACATCGTTCTTACATTGTTAATATGAGCCAAATTGATTCTGTTTCAGGTAATGCACAAGGCTATAAATTACTACTTAAAAACTGTTCTAACATCATTCCTGTTTCAAGAAATATGATTTCAATATTTAATGAAAAGATGAATTCTCATTAAATATCTTGCTTCTCATCACTAAAGTTTGTCAGTCATCACATTTAAAAAATAACAATACTTTTTTTTAATAGTTTGATCAAAAAAATAGATTTGATGCGTAGACACGATTTAGATTGGTTAAGAGTAATAGTATTTGGATTACTAATTTTTTACCATGTGGGAATGTTTTTTGTTCCTTGGGAATTTCATATAAAAAATAATGTCATATATGATCGGTTAGTCTATCCTATGTGGTTTCTCAATCAATGGCGACTGCCCATATTATTTGTTATTTCTGGTATGGGGACCTATTATGCTTTACAAAAAAGAACCGGAGCGCAATTTACTGTGGAACGTATTAAAAGACTAGGATTACCCCTAATATTCGGAATGATTTGTATTATTTCTCCTCAAATATATTTTGAACGATTAGATAAAAATCAGTTTGCTGGAAACTATTTTGATTTTTGGCCCAGTCAATTATTTATTGGAATTTATCCAGAAGGTAATTTTAGTTGGCACCATTTATGGTTTTTGCCTTATTTGTTGGTTTTCTCAATTATATTAATCCCTTTGTTCTTCTACCTAAAAAATCATCCAAATAATAAGTTCATTTCTTGGATAAAAAGAATAACAGTTAGGCCTATAGGATTATACATTTTTATCATTCCATTATATTTCATTGAAACCTTAATCGAACCTATCTTTCCAGTTACTCATGCCTTATTAAACGACTGGTTCACTTTTATAAATTGCATAACATTATTTTTCTATGGATTTATCCTAATTTCTATAAAAGACACCTTTTGGCGTACTGCTAAAAGGTATAGAAAACACTTTTTAATAGCAGGAATATTAAGCTTTAGTATCATGCTATTTATCACACATCAATATCAAGATTCACATATAAGACATTACACAGAAGCTTTCTTTAAAATTGCTAACTTATGGTCTTGGATACTCGCTTTATTTGGATTTTCAGCCACATACTTAAATAGAAAAAGTAATTTATTAAATTATGCCAACGAAGCAGTTTACCCATTCTACATTTTACATCAGACTATTATGATTGTGATTGCCTATTACCTAATAAAATTAGATTGGTCGTTAGTTGTAAAGTCTTCAATAATGATTTTAGGCACTTTTATTTTTTCATGGTTTTTTTATGAATTCTTAATTCGTCGTTGGAAATATATTAGACCACTTTTTGGCCTAAAGAAGAAGATTAAAGTGGTACAACAAAAACGGGCACCGTGTTAAGCACTACAAAACCAAGACCTGAGCGGGATGTAGACTAAAAGAAAAGTACACCAATAATAAAAATGGTCGATTTATTGAACGTAACTATTACCAAGAGTACTTGGAGGGAAATCAAAAACGGGTAGAAAGCCGTCCGGACTATTACAAGCAAAGGCAACAGATTACCGAGTACCAGTTCGGGACGCTCAAGCGACAGTGGCATTTTACTCATACTCTGGTAAGAGGTAAAAAGAATCATAAAATTTTAAATACATATAACTTATTTAATTGAATTAATTCTCTTATTTTTATTCATAAAAGAGACTTTTTGCAAGGTCTCCCGTTCTCAGTAATTACCTATCACTGTCTAATTTGTATGCCATAAAAATATTTTCACGGAAAACAGTGTAATGTAAATAGTATTCTGTACTTACCTTTGCTTAAAAGTTCTTACTAAGAAGTCATTTAAACTTTTTCCATTTACTAAAAAATTGCCCTTTTTAGTTCATTTTTGTCTTTTTTGCCTTCCGTAGCTCTGCTATGCAACTTAAAAAAGCCTTCAAATGATTCAAAAAATGACTAATTTTCGCTTAAACACAAAAAGTTTAAATCACTTCTAAGAATAAGTTAATCATATTGTATAGAAATTTGAACAAGAAAAAATGGTATATAACTATTAGCATTAATTCTCATAATAATATAAGTAATGAAAATATTTAAACTACTAATAATTTTTAATCTAATACTAAATTATACTCCTTGTTATTCTCAAAATACAAAAATGGATAAAGAGGTAAAAGAACTCATAGCTTTAGGAAAGGATTCTATAGTAGAATTAGCATTAAAGTCCCTTAATTCTAGATCATATCAGACTAATGAAAAAGCAAGCAAGGAGAATTTTAAAAAAATAGAAGTATGCACAAACGGTAAAATAATTTATGTATCATTTTTTAATCCAATAAAATACATACCCCAAAAAACAGTTTTTTATTGTGATGTTTTAGTAGGGCTTTTAGGAGGAGTGAGTAGTAAAGATGCAGTTTCTAACCCTGCAGATTATGGTTCAACTATTCCAAACTATAAAATACCATTCTATAAAGAAACAAAAGAAATGAAGAGGAATATGCAATTTGTTTTTGAAGCAATTGACAAAAGTAATGAAATTGGATCTGTAGGTGGTATATCAAATTTTGTAGACGATATGACAATTCGCGAATATGAAAACTACTATGACATTCTTGTACTTTCAGAATCTCAAGAATCATCATACAAAATAGAAAAAATAACAGGTAAAATATATGATGATCAACATGCTCATCTTGAACCAGATCCATTTGAGATCGAAAATGAATATAAAGATATAAATTGGAATTAAGTAAAGGAATAAAACGGGTATTAAAGAATGTTTCATTAAAAACAAGAAATTAAAAAACATAGAAACTCCTACCCTACCTAATAAAATGAGGCTAAAACTCACTTAAAATTAGTCTATTAGGTTTTTCGGCATATTATATTGGCTCTTAATTGGATTCTCATTTCGAATAAATTAAAACATTTACCAAAAAATATTCTCGGCATCAAAACGGTTACTAACACAAAATAAAAAGCACTAAAAACGACTTTTTTATTCGAGCCGTTGTAACACATTTGATATATACTGTAACATATAACCGATATGTTCGTCTTATTTTTTAATCAATCTTAAAACAGAATCGGAAAATGAAAAAAACACTAATTCCCTTAATGGGAATCATTACTTTATTTACTTCTTGCAAAGAGACTCATCAAACTGAAAATATTCTAAAAAAAAGAATTGAATATTATTTAAGAGAGTGTGAAGATAATGGAGTTTCTGGTAGTATCTTAATTGCTCAAGAAGGAGAAGTATTATACTCGGGAGGACTAGGTTTAAGTGATCGAAATAAAAAAACACAAACTAACGAAGAAACCATTTTCACCATAGGCTCTATTACAAAACAATTTACTGCTTCAGCAATTCTGAAATTACAAGAGGAAGGTAAATTATCTGTAAAAGATTCTTTAGCAGGTTTCTTTGACAATGTTCCTGCTGATAAGAAAAATATTACTATTCACCAATTACTAACCCATACCTCAGGAATTATAGGAAACCTTACTAATGGAGGTGATTTTGTTTTAATTGAAAAAGAAGATTTTTTAAGTAAAGTTTTTAATTCAACTCTAGATTTCGCTCCTGGTAGTTCATATTACTATTCTAATGTTGGATACACTTTATTAACAATAATTATTGAGCAAATAACCCAACAAGATTATGAGGTATACTTAAATGACGTTTTCTTTAAAAAGGTTGGGATGGAAAACACAGGCTATATATTACCTAATTGGGATAAAAACAACATCGCATATGCTTACAAATGTGGAGAAGATAGAGGGGCACATATAGAAAAATGGAAAATAAACTCAAATAAAATATCGTATCATCAAAAAGGAAATGGGGGAATTCTATCTACACCATCAGACATGTACAAATGGTATACCACTTTAAAAGAGCATAAGATTCTTAGCGAAGAATCAACTAAATTTTTGGTAGAACCTCATGTATTGATAAACAAAAATCAGTTTTATGGTTATGGATGGGTCGTTTTAAAAAGTGATAGAAACACAAAAAAAATTGCTCATAGTGGTTTTAATGGCGTTAATTATTCCAACTTTATCAGACTTCCTGAAGAAAAAAATACCGTTATTATTTACATGACTAGTCTTGTTAGGTACGATACACGCAGAATTGGTAAAGAGATAGAAAAATTAATCTTTGATGAAAACTATGAACCTATCGTTCCTAAAATGAATAGTACTAAATATAGTGCTGGCGAAGAACCTAATAAAAACATGACTGTTATAAACAAATTTGCATCTATCTTATTGAAAATAGAGACTGAGCAAACAATAGAAAGCTTTATGAAAGCCCATATTCCTGATACTGGTAAACACAAACGTTTTAAAAATTATTTCCGTGCGATGCAAAAGGAATTTACAGATTACAAGTTAGTACACACATTAGAATACGAAGACGATACTTATGACATACTATTAGAATCAAAACGAGGAGTAATTGAAGAATTAACTCCTTGCTTTGACCTAAAATTCAATGAACAGAATCAAATTACGGCTTTTGGCTGGTGATTTAAAAACGAGTTACAGGTTGTGTTTAAAAATTACTATTTTTAGCTAAACCAAAGTTAGTTGCTTATTTATTAGCTTAATGTACCAATTGGCAGTAATTACAAAAAAATGACAGAAGTAGAGAATTTGATTTATCAGTTTGACAATACGCAAAGAGAAATAATGTTATTCTTTCATAGTATATTGACAAATGGCTATTCGTTGACAAGCAAAATAACTTTTAAGAATCCCTGCTATTACAAGAAGAGTTGGATTTGCTATTTAAAACCTCTAAAGAATGAAAAAATAGAGCTTGCCTTTATGAGAGGTAATGAATTATCAAATAATCAGGGGCTTTTAAAAAGTAACGGAAGAAAGCAACTTAGAAGTATTGAGTTTTCTAATTTGAAAGAAATTCCATTGGAAACTATTAAAGAGATTTTACATGAAGCCATATTGCTGGATGAAACAAAACCATATGAATCTAAAAGAAAAAGTTAAAATTCGGCTCTGTGTTGATCTGAAAAATTAGTATCTTTTTACACGCTATGTTACATACACAAACCATTCGTGGCAATAAAAATAATGAATTCTATGTCCAAATTATTAAAATTGAAAACAGGTGGCAAATATTAGACATAACTTAACAATTACGGCATCTGCTAAACAAGTATATGATGCAATAACATTGGAAGCTGGCTTAAAGGGTTGGTGGACACATGAAACTACTGCAAAACCACAAGAAGGACACGTAAATCATTTTAAATTCGGTGACGAATATTTCAACAAAATGAAAATTTTAAAACTGAACTCACCCAATGACGTTCATTGGGAATGTGTAGATGGAGATAAGGAATGGATTGGAACTAATTTATCTTTTGAACTGAAAGAAAAAGACGATACTACTTTCCTTAAATTTTCTCATCTAAATTGGGCAGAAGAAAGTGAATTCTTTGGATTTTGCAATCATCATTGGGGTCGATTTTTGGACAGTCTTAAATCACTATGTGAAACTGGAGAAGGCCAGCCATTTATAAAATAGGTCACTGAATATAAAAGCCTCTAATACTATGCACATTTAATTCTAAATTAGATACTTAATCAAAAGTTTGTGCTGTTTTGTATGATCATCTTGATAACAATACTAAACGATAGTAATTAAAGGACTATTAAAAAATTAAAATAGTATGAAGACAACACCCGAACATGATGCTAGAATTGCAAAAATGACATTTGCATCGGTGTATCCTCATTATGTCACAAAAGTCGAGGGCAAAGGCAGAACAAAGGAAGAACTACACCAAGTAATAACTTGGCTAACAGGCTTTGATGACAAAAAACTACAAGAACTGATTGACGAAAAAGTAACTTTTGAAACATTTTTTGTAAATTCAAAATTGAATCCAAATGCTTCTTTAATTAAAGGAGTTATTTGTGGTTATCGGATAGAAGAAATTGAAACTCCTCTAACAAGACAAGTAAGGTATTTAGACAAAATAGTGGACGAATTGGCGAAAGGCAGGAAGATGGAAAAGATTTTGCGAGAACCGAAAAATTAGTTAGTTAGTCAAGATTTGAGATGTCAATTTAAAAAACTTTATAAAGCGTAGTTACAATAACCCCTTTATCATCATTTAGAATAACAGACAATAATTGTTTTTCTTCCTTTACTTTAAAATTAAATGGTGGGGCTAATACGTTTAAACCACTTTGTTTTTTTAGTCTAATTCCCTGTCCTGAAATAATGTCTTTATTAGGTACAAAATCTCTATTAGGTAAATGCTCTGTTAAAATAACATACTTAAAACCTGTTAGCTTTCTAACTACATTTTGTACTTCTGCATTCGATACATGTTGCAGGACTTGCCTTAGTATAGCACAATCCCCAGAAGGCAAATCATCTACTGCGATATCCAAACAGTGGAACTCTAAATGTGCTTCTTTAAATTTTTCTTTATTACGCTCTATAAGACCTGCTACTATATCTACCGCAATATACTTCTTGGTATACTTTACCAATTCCTTCCCTACATTAAAATCCCCACAACCTAAATCACATACTACTAGAGGGCTTTTAAAAGAGGTTAAAAATGATGTTAAAACATTTATATATGGATTTAAGATCTCAGGATGATGCGATCCAGCACCTGAATAAAAATCAGATGTGTTACCACCCCATAGTTTCATGGCATAAACCTGTTCCATAGCATCTTTAGTTGGCCAAGGTTTCTTTATTCTTTTAGTTCCATTTTCTTTGTTCTTCATAAATACGCTATTGATCCATACAAGCTATACAAACACCTTTATACCTATTCAAATGAAATGTTAAAACTAAATAAATGCATTGCTTTGTGCTAGGCTTGCTGTTTCATAAACTTCTGTTCCGTACAACTCACATATTGAAGATTAGTGATAATTAGATAAAATGAAAGCTAATCTGTCTCAATATCTTGAAACGATGAAAAAATCACTAACAAAAACAAAGAATAACATTACATTTTATAAATCCAAGAAGCTGGATTCTCTGTTTTTGTACCTTTAGAAATTGTAAAACTCAAAATGGTTTCTCCGTTTGAAGGATTTGTAAATACGTTGCCAATAACTTGTTTGGTTAATACTTTATCTCCTTTTTTAACATTAACGCTAGATAAGTTTTTATAGATCGTTAAGTAATCTCCATGGCGAATCATTACGATGGGGTTTACGTTTTTCATTCTAAGTATTTCACTTACCTCTCCACTAAAAACAGCTCTTACTTTAGCTCCTTTTTGCGTAGCAATACGCACACCGTGACTCTTAATTGTTAATGATTTATCTATAGGGTGTCGTTGTGTACCATAACCTAATCTTACTACGCCTCTTTCAACTGGCCATGGTAATTTACCTTTGTTCGATATAAACTTAGAAGCTAAAACTCTTTCTTCGGCCGTAAGTGCAAAACTTTTCGAACTAGCCACCTTCCCTGCTTTTCTATTAGATTTAACAATAGCGGCTTTAATAATACGATCTATTTCATTATCAATTCTATCAGCTTCTCGTTGTTTTTTTCTTATTTGAGAGGCATATAACGATAAGTTCTTTTTAATTGACCTCATTAACACTTCATGTTCCTTACGCTCCGTTTCTAAAGTTTTTTGAATCTCTTTATTATCGGCAATCAATCGCTTTTTGTTTTCTTTTTGATCTTGTAAATCTCTATTTATACCTTGTAATTCAAATGTTTTAGCCTTTATAATTTCTCCTTGTTGTTTCTGGTGATCTGAATATTGTTTTATATACTGTAATCGTTTATATGCTTGTTTAAAATCGTTAGAGGATAACAAAAACATGATTCTACTTTGCTTATTTTTACTTTTATAAGACTTTACTATCATGGCAGCATAATCTTGTTTAAGCTGCTTTAATTCTTCTCTAAGCGTACTTATTTTCTTTTGATTTGAATTAATTTTACGGGTTATTAAATTAGCTTGCTGATTAGTAACTTTGATAAGATTAGATAGCACGCTTATCTTATAATTAAAATCTTCAATTAATGATATTTGTGATTTTTCTTTCGACTTATTTTCAGCCCGTAATTGATTAATTTTTTGAATTTCTCTACGTAATTCTTGCCGTCGAGATTCTAATTGCTTTTGTTTATTATTCTGTGAAAAAGCAAAAGACCCGCCTAATAAAAATGCTAGAAAAAAAATGATCGTATATGAAGACTTCTTATTTAGCATTAGAGCTTTATTTCTTTAAATCCAGATGGTATTTTAAATGGAAATCGCAATGCTTCATTTAGAGAGACATTTTTAAACTCTAAATTTATTATCGTTTCTTCATTACTTTCCAGAGCGATTACTTTTATCTTTTCTGGAAGAATCTGTTTTTCAACTTCTTGATGTGATAAATAATCAATCTGTAAATGCCTAAATTCTTTTGGTTGTGATATTTGCTGGGACTTCACTTTAAAATGTGATGGGTCTAACAAAAAGAATATCTCGAATAGCTCTCGTTGTTTTTTAGGTTGAAGAACATAAGATTTATTATCGACAGAGGCTTTATAGCCTCCATTTTTTAAATCGAAAATAGCCTCTCCTAGCAATAAATTTTGAACCTTTTGAAAATCTAATTCTGTTCCCAATAAATCACTTAAATATTTGTAATCGCCTTCAAAATAAGTGTTATCTAGTTTATTATAGAAACTTACTTTTTCTGGTGTAACTAATGCTTTTACTATCGAAAATGTGGCACTAATCCATAAAGCTTCATCTTTTTTGGCTCTAAAACTTACTGAATACGATTGCGAGTTTCCTTTTTGTATATAGGTTATTTTAAGTGTAGATTTAAGTGTTTCAAAACTAGGAACCTGTTTTGCATTTTCCTTTATTAATTGTTTTGTAGAGAGTTTATAATTAGGATCTCCTCCAGCAATTATTTTTGATGATTTACAATTAAATACTAATAGGACTAAAAGAGCTAAAGTGAATTGAGAGCGTATTTTCATTAATTTGAACTTTCTAATTGTTTTGCTTTATCACTAAACGTTTTTGCTTTTGCCGTATTGTTTAATAAACTATAGGCTTTACTTAACTGATTGTAAAAATCGGCTTCCATTTTAGTATCATCAATAATATAATCTAAACCTAGCTCTAAAGCCTCAATTGCTTTTTTGGGTTGATTTAATTTATTTAAAGCAACACCATTTATTAAATAAAATAGAGGTTGAGATGGATATTTCTGAAGCACTTCATTACTTTTTTCTTTAGCTAGGTCATACTTCTGCAAATCTATATACAGTAATAATACATTGCGTAAAACACCAAAGTTATTTGCTTCTAACTTTAATGCTGCCTCAAAGTATTCTAAAGCTTTTTCCTTATTTTTTTTAGCTAAATAGTATTGTCCTAACTCAATAAGTGTTTTACTATTATTATGGTTACCAACCATAGCTGTAGCTTCTACCAAATCTGCTTCATACTTCGGGTTATTACCAACAAAACTCACAAAATCTGTTAATACTTTAAGTTTTGCTTCTGGTTTTATTTCTTTGCTTTTAACAACAATTTTCATAGATTTAATCGCCTTTTCGGCCTCGTTATCATCTAAATAAAATTTATACAAAGCCAAATGTACTAGCTGTGAATTCGGATTAATCTTTAACAGTTCTTTAGCTGTTTCAAAGGCTTTTGCTTTTTCATTGTTTTCGCTATAACGAAAGATTAATGCCAAGTAATTAGATTCTTTATCTGGATGACTTTCTACTCGTTCTTCCAGATTCTTTATTTGATCTTTTTTACGCCCTGTTGCTTCGTAAATTTTGTTACGAATGACATCACGAGATACCGAAATTCCAAATTCTGAATCTAATTCATCCAATAACTTCAAAGCATCATCATACTTTTTAGATCTAAAATAAAGGGATGCTAAATCTTCTTTGTAGTCTGGATGATATTTAACAAGTTGCTTGATCGTTTTTATAGCTTTATCATAATCATTCTGCGATACATAAAACCCATATAACTCATCTAAAAACCATTCATTATCTGGTTCTTTGCTAACGGCTTTCTTTAATGCTTCTTCTGCTGCACCAAAGTTTTTAAGCTTATTATAATTCTTTCCTAATTCGTAATATAAAACCGGTACAGAATTATCTAATTCTATACACTTTAAAAGGGACTCAATTGATCTATCGTAATTCTCAATCCCTTTCTGCTTTAAGGCTTCATAAAAAGCTTCTTGAAACGTGTCCTCTACATTCCCTAAATCATCATCTGGTTTTTTATTAAAATCTACTTGTGCATAGCTGTTCTGTGGAAAGAATACGATTCCTAAGAGTACTAATAATATGTAGATTTTATATTTCATTTATTAATTTATTATGTGATGTCTCACTTTGTTCGACATGACGAATAAGTTTCAAATAGTGTTCCAAAACTCATTTAACGAGATTCCCTCCTACGAGGGAATGACAAAAAATTACTCTAATATTGAATAATCACCAATACTTATAGATGTATAATTGCCATCATATTTAACATGATTCCCAATCATAGCTTCATCTAAATTAGCATTTTTAATTGTGGTATTTGTTTGAATTAAACTATTCTTAACATTAGAATTCTCAATAACACTATTATTACCTATAGATACATAAGGCCCTATTGTACTATCTTTGAGAATAACATTTTCGCCAATAAAGCAAGGTTCTATAATGGTTGAGTTATCTAATTTTGCGGAAGTCGATACTAATTGTTCATCTCCATCTGACTTTAGAAAGCCTAGCATTCTTTGATTTGTTTCAATAGTTATCGCTTTGTTTCCACAGTCCATCCATTCATCAACGGTTCCTGTTTTAAATACTTTTCCTTCTGCCATCATACGTTTAATACCATCGTTAATTTGGTATTCTCCTCCATTCATAACGTTTTCATCCAGAATCTCTTGTAATTTTCCTTTTAAAACAGCAACGTCTTTAAAATAGTAAATTCCAATGACTGCCTGATCACTTACAAAGTTTTCTGGTTTTTCAACTAACTCAACAATCTCGCTATTTTTATTTAATTTAACAACACCATAAGCTTCAGGGTTCTCTACCTGTTTTGTCCAAATCACACTATCTGCTGTTGCATCTAAATCAAATTCAGCTCTAATTAATGTATCTGCATATGCGATAACTGCAGGGCCAGACAATGATGGTTTTGCACACATAATGGCATGACCTGTTCCTAAAGGTTGATCTTGACGATAAATGGAAGCTTTAGCACCTAAACTTTTAGCTAAATCTTCTAAGCTCGAAACCACATCGTCACCAAACCATGCTGGGTCTCCTAAAACAAAAGCTATTTCTTCAATAGGTTGTTTTAAGACTTTAGCAATATCTTTTACTAACCTATACACAATAGGTTGTCCCGCTACAGGAATTAATGGTTTTGGAACCGTTAAACTATGTGGACGTAGACGAGAACCTCGTCCTGCCATTGGTACTATTATTTTCATTGAATCTTGTTTTTATTCCCTCGCAGGAGGGAATCTTTTAAATTAAATTTCTATTTCAAAATAGGTTTCGACTTTAGTTTATCTTGAGCGCAGACGAAAGACTCAACCTACTACGTAACTTATTTACTTTCTTTTCAAATTTCGTTAATCGTAATTTGTCAATCACTTCACTCCCGTACTACCAAATCCACCATCACCTCTGGAAGTTTCAGACAATTCCTCTACATCAATCCATTCGGCTCGTTCGTGTTTTGCAATCACTAATTGCGCTACACGCTCACCGTTTTCAACAGTAAAATCTTCATTTGAAAGATTTACTAAAATAACCCCTATTTCTCCTCTATAATCGGCATCAACAGTTCCAGGAGCATTTAAAACGGTAATTCCTTTTTTTGCTGCTAAGCCACTACGTGGGCGTACTTGTGCTTCAAACCCTATGGGTAACTCAATAAACAATCCCGTTTTAACGATGGTACGCTCCAAAGGTTTTAACGTAATTGATTCTGATATATTTGCTCTTAAATCCATTCCTGCAGACGCTATGGTCTCGTAATTTGGTAAAGCATGATTGGATTTATTTATTATTTTAATTTGCATGTTATCGCTTTAATAATTGTTTTATTTGATTTATTTCCGAAAAATATATGATTGTCAAAAATACAATTAACATAGATATTCCCATTATATAATTCTCTCTAAATTGATAGAATGACAACCCTGAAAAACTAATAGAAAGGACTAAGTAAAGTCCAATCTTTTTAAGATTGTAGGGAATTGGATAATATTTTCTTCCAAAATAATACGATAATAGCATCATTATTGCATAAGCTACGAGAGTTGCTATAGCTGATGCTTTATAGCTATAGGCCTCGATAAATAGAATATTAATAACCAGTGTTACAACCGCACCAATAATTGAAATATAAGCTCCAAACTTGGTCCTATCGGTTATCTTATACCAAACAGATAAATTATGATAAATCCCTAAACAGAAATTTGCCAACAAAACAATTGGAACAACCCACATAGCTTCCCAATAGTCTTCACTTCTTACTATTATTGGTTTTAAAACATCAACAAAAACAACAACACTAAGTAATATAACGGCTCCAAAAGCCACGAAAAACTCCAATATTTTAGCATAGTTTTTTTGAGGATTTTCCGTTTTAGCATGACTGAAAAAGAAAGGCTCAATACCAAGTCTATAAGCTGTTGCAAACAAGGTCATAAATAATGCTAATTTATAGCAAGCTGAATACATTCCTATATGGACTTTAGCAATATTTTCGGGAAGTAGATAATCTAATAAAATGCGGTCAAAAGTTTCGTTAATTGAAAAAGCAATACCTGCAATTAAAACAGGAAGCGCATAGCGCATCATTCTTTTCCACAATTTAGAATTAAATATATATTTAGTCTTAGTATAGAACGGAAACATTAATGCTAGAGTTACTGCACTTGCTATTAAATTAGCAATAAAAATATAGCTGATTTCGAAGTTTGATTTATAAATACTTTCGAATATTGAGTCGTTAATAGCTAAGTTCTTTAAAACTATTAAGAAAAATATATTTAACCCTAAGTTAAAAACTACATTTAAAATTTTAATTATTGCATAACGCATAGGTTTTTGCATGGCTCTTAACCATGCAAAAGGGATAATAACAAGAGCATCTAGTAATAAAATCCAAATAACTAGATTAATATATTTTACATCAATACTTATTAACGATGCTATTTGATTTTGGCATATTAAGGCTATTACAAAAAAAACAATGGATGATATTATTAAAGAAATTACTGAGGTTCCTATAACACTATGTTTATCATCTTCTTTATTAAAGAATCTAAAAAAAGCTGTTTCCATACCATATGCTAAAACAACATTAAATAGTACGAAATATGAAAAAATAACCGATACTTCTCCATACTCGGCAACAGAAGATAATACACCATCGGAAGTATAAAGCGGCACTAATAAAAAACTTAACATTCGAGGAAGCACAGTTGCTAGTCCGTAAATAAATGTTTGTTTAAATAATGATTTGAGTCCGCTCAACGATTTATTTTTTATTCTGCTAAAAATACGTTTTTAGCTTATGTAAACCAAAAGATTAGCTACTACCTATTTGATGGAGCTATAGGATACTCTGTAGACGCCTTTTTGGTAATATTAGAAATTTTATAGTATAATGTCTTATTTCCTTTTTGATAGCTAATTATACATTCTGTATCATTCAATTCAAAAGGCATTTTTTTTGAAATTTTTGGGACTGAATTTCCATATTCAGCCAATGGATCACTACTCATGATAATGTCTTGCCTCTGATTAGCTTCAGATTTAAAGCGTCCTACAAAAACGGATGCACTTTTAGATTCCAACTTCACTCGCTTTCCTTTAAAATAAAGACTGTCTAAAACTATTTTGCTAGGGTTTGATTTAATTGGAATGAATACATTATAACCTGAACCGCCACCTCTAACTCCTGAAACCCAATGTTGAGAATAGACTTCTCCTATTTCTAAAGGTAGTTTATTTTCTAGTTTTTGAGTGCTGGCACATTGATAAAAACCTATTGTAATTAGCAAAAACAGTAATGAACTTGGTATATTTTTTAATGATTTCATTATAATAAGTTTAATATTTATAAATATACAATTTCAAAATTGATGCCATAAAAAAGCCTCACAAAAGTGAGGCCTGATATTATAAATACTGAAAATAAATTCTGCATTAGAAATGTAATTATTCAAAGGTTAGTGTTTTTTGAATATTTTACTTCGGTTGCTCTTCGTCTAATTATTTAAAGTTACTGTTTTTTTAGCATTTGACCTCACCTCTGTTCGGTCTAATTGTTCAACGCTTCCGCTTTTTTAGCATTTGACCTCACTCTGTTCGGTCTAATTGTTCAACGCTTCCGCTCCACCAACAATTTCTAATATTTCGTTGGTAATAGCTGCTTGACGTGCTTTGTTATATGTTAGCTTAAGTTGGTCTCTTAACTCCGTTGCGTTATCTGTCGCTTTATGCATGGCTGTCATACGTGCTCCGTGTTCACTTGCAAAAGAATCTCTAACACCCTTATAAAGCTGTGTTTTTAACGATTTAGGTATTAACTCTTCTACAATCTCTACTTTAGATGGCTCAAAAATGTAATCTGCATTATTATTTGCATCTCCTTCAACTGGAACAATTGGTAAAAACTGTTCTGTCATTATAATTTGAGTCGCTGCATTTTTAAACTTGTTATAAACGATTTCAATTTTATCAAACTCGCCTGAAACAAATTTATCCATTAATAATTCGGCAATTTCCGCAACATTATCAAAAGTCAAATCTTCAAAAACGTCACTCTTATTAGCTATAACTCTATCTTGTTTAGAGAATGCATCATTCGATTTCTTTCCTATTGCTACAACAGACACTTTTTTATCTGCATAAACAGTATCAATCAAATGTTGCGTTTGCTTAATAATGTTTGAATTAAAAGCCCCACATAAACCTCTATTAGAGGTAATAGGAACAATTAATACGTTTTTCACTTCACGTTGTGTAGAATATTTACTTCCAGAATCTGCATCTAAAGTCGCACTTAAGCTTTGTAAAAGCTCTGTTAACTTATCTGCATAAGGACGCATAGCGGTAATGGCATCTTGTGCTTTCTTTAACTTAGCAGCAGATACCATTTTCATGGCACTGGTAATCTGCATTGTTGAAGATACCGATGATATTCTGTTACGTATTTCTTTTAAATTTGCCATTTTTTCCTCTCCTAACCTCTCCAAAGGAGAGGGATTGATTCGTTAAAATTTAAAATCCCATTTCAGTTTCTCCCTTTTGGGGAGATTAAGCTCTATACTTTCCTGATAAATCTTTTGCTACAGTTGTTAATGTATCTGTAACTTCATCAGTTAATTTACCTGCTTTTAATGTACTAAGTACACCTGCATGTTTTGCTTTTAAGAATTCAATAAAATCTCTTTCGAATTCTTTTACTTTTTCTACAGGGACATCTCTTAATAAGTTTTTAGAACCTGCATAAATAATAGCAACTTGATCTTCAACAGTAAATGGATCGTTTTGAGCTTGCTTTAAGATCTCTACGTTACGTTTACCTTTTTCAATTACATTTAAAGTAACTGCATCTAAATCTGATCCAAACTTAGCAAACGCTTCCAATTCACGGAACTGAGCTTGGTCTAATTTTAAAGTACCTGATACTTTTTTCATTGATTTAATCTGTGCATTACCACCAACACGAGATACAGAAATACCTACGTTAATTGCTGGACGTACACCAGAGTTAAATAAATCTCCATCTAAGAAGATCTGTCCATCTGTAATAGAAATTACATTTGTTGGAATATATGCAGAAACGTCACCCGCTTGTGTTTCAATAATTGGTAAAGCTGTTAAAGAACCGCCACCTTTCACTAATGGTTTTAATGAATCAGGAAGGTCATTCATATCCTTAGCAATACTATCATCATTGATAACTTTTGCTGAACGCTCTAATAATCTTGAGTGTAGATAGAAAACGTCACCTGGATACGCCTCACGTCCTGGTGGACGACGTAATAATAAAGATACCTCACGGTATGCTACTGCTTGTTTAGATAAATCGTCATAAATAATTAATGCTGGACGACCAGTATCTCTAAAATACTCTCCAATAGCAGCACCTGCCATAGGAGCGTATACTTGCATTGGAGCAGGATCTGATGCGTTTGCTGCTACAATAGTAGTATAAGCAAGAGCACCTCTATCTTCTAACGTTTTAGCAATACCTGCTACAGTAGATGCTTTTTGACCTACAGCAACATATATACAATATACAGGTTCACCTGCATCATAAAATTCTTTTTGATTTAAGATGGTATCAATACAAACTGTTGTTTTACCAGTTTGACGGTCACCAATAACAAGCTCACGTTGTCCACGACCTACTGGAATCATTGCATCGATAGATTTAATACCTGTTTGTAATGGTTCTGTTACTGGCTCACGGAAAACAACACCAGGAGCTTTACGCTCTAAAGGCATTTCGTAAGTATCTCCTGTGATAGGTCCTTTCCCATCAATAGGGTTCCCTAAAGTATCTACAACACGTCCAACAATACCTTCACCAACATTAATAGAAGCAATACGTCCAGTACGTTTTACAGTAGATCCTTCTCTAACTCCTACAGAAGCACCTAATAATACAATTCCTACATTATCTTCTTCAAGGTTAAGTACAATACCTTCTAATCCACCATCGAATTCTACTAACTCACCGTATTGAGCGTTAGCCAATCCGTAAGCACGTACAATACCATCACCTACTGTTAATACTGTTCCAACTTCATCCAATGAAGCTCCTGCTTCAAAACCTGAAAGTTGTTGTTTTAAGATTGCTGATATTTCAGCTGGTTTTACTTCTGCCATCTTTAATTATGTTTAAATTTCGTTTTTAAACGCATTTCGACTGCGCTCAATGTGACAAAACGTTTTTAATTTAATGTAAATTCTCTTTTTAATTTGTTTAGTTGATTTGCAATACTTGCGTTGTATTGTATATCTCCTATGCGTAAAATGAAACCACCTAAAATGCTTTCATCTATAATGTTTTCTACTTCAACGTCTTTACCAGTAAGTTCTTTCGCTTTTGCTAAGACTTTTTTCTCTAAATCTGCTGTTAAAGCAACTGCTGTTGTAACTGTTGCTAGTTCAATGCCTTTTGATTGATCAAATAATTGATTGTATTTTAAAGCTACATGTCCTAAAATATCAATTCTATTATTATTAACTAAAGTATCTATTAAGCTTAAAGTTGTTTTATCTGATTTTTTAAAAACCTCTAATAAAACGGCTTTTTTTACTGAAGAACTGATTACAGGACTTTGAAGTGTATCGTTTAAGTCTTGACTTTCTGCAATAGTATCAGCAATTAACTTCATATCGTTATTTACAGCTTCAGCTGTTTTTTGATCTGATGCTAAGCTTAATACCGCCTTTGCGTAACGTATTGCTGCTCTTGCTCCTGCCATTATGCTTCTGTTAATGATTTTTCACCTAACATTGTTTCAACCAATTGTAATTGCTTGTCTTTGTTAGATAATTCATTACGCACTACTTTCTCTGCAATATCTAAAGATAAACCTGCTACGTGATTTTTAAGTTCAGCCATAGCCGCTTTCTTTTCACTTTCAATAGCGGCTTGCGCTTGCTGAATCAATTTATTAGCTTGATCTTGAGCTTCACCTTTAGCGTCTTCAATCATTTTATTTTTGATATCACGCGCTTCCTTCAACATCGTTTCTCTTTCTGTTCTAGCTTCTTTTAATAACTTTTGATTATCAGCTTGAAGGTTTTCCATTTCTAATTTTGCTTTTTCAGCAGAATCTAATGCATTTTTAATACCTTCTTCTCTATCATTAACTGAATCTAAAATTGGTTTCCATGCAAATTTCTTTAATAATAAAACAAGCAATACAAATAAAAGTGCTTGCCAAAAAAACAATCCTAATGAAAACTCTTCAAGTAATTTTTCCATAATTAATTTATATATCTAAAATAACTTTTGTTTAATTTTAAAAGAACAGCTATAACCAACCGTTATAGCTGTTTCTCTTTTTTGTTTGGTAATTATACTGCAAATAAAGCAGCAAATCCAATACCTTCAATTAAGGCTGCTGCAATAAGCATAGCCGTTTGAATTTTTCCTGTAGCTTCAGGTTGACGTGCAATTGCTTCCATAGCTGAACCACCAATCTTTCCGATTCCGATTCCTGCTCCAATTACTACTAAACCTGCTCCTACGATAGCTGGAATTTCCATAATATATATAATTAAAAATTAAACATTCAATATTAAATTCTCACCTTTCACTTCGGCTGTGCTTAGTGCAATGTGAGAACGATACTCTTATTATTTAATGTGCTTCATGATGATCGTGTTCTTCAACTGCTGCTCCAAAATATAATGCAGACAACATAGTGAAGATGTAGGCTTGAAGTGCTGCTACTAACAACTCTAAAATTCCTAACACAAATGCTAACAAAAATGATAACGAGCTCCCTAACCAATTTTGGAAGGTAAACATCATTGCAATTAAACTCATTAATACAATATGTCCTGCTGTTATATTTGCATATAAACGTATCATTAATGAGAATGGTTTTATAATAGTTCCTAGCAACTCAATTGGTGCTAAAATTATTTTCATTGGAACTGGTACCCCTGGCATCCAGAAAATATGTTTCCAGTAATCTTTTTTTCCTGAAAATGTCGTAATCAAATAAGTAATAATTGCTAAACAGAAGGTTACGGCAATGTTATTTGTTACATTAACACCAAGTGGTGTTAATCCGAATAAGTTTATTATCCAAACAAAGAAAAACACAGTCAATAAATAACTCATATATTTCTTATAATGTTTTTCTCCAATATTAGGGCGCGCTATATCATCACGAATATAAAGTACGATTGGCTCCAATAAACGCCCCATGCCTTTTGGCATGCCGTTATTCTTTTTATAAGCTTTAGCCATTCTACTAAACATGAAAAACATGATTAAAAATACCACAATAATCATTGTAACGTTTTTAGTTATAGAAAAATCTAAAGGTTTTTCATTAGTGGCATGATGATGATCATCTAAAACAATCTCTCCGTTTAAACCATCAACTTTATATATTTTGCCGTGATGTTGCTTATAAAAGCTCCCACCTACCTCAGCAACTGTTTCACCATGATGGAATTTAGAAGAAGAAAACACTTTTAAACCATTATCCCAAAGAATAACTGGTAATGGAAAGCCTACATGCTTATGCTCACCTTTATCTGTTGTATATGAAAACAAACCGAAATCGTAGGTGTCTTGTAAGTGATGTTGAATATAAGCTTTTCTTTCTGCCTCTTTATCGGTTTTCGATTCATCGTGACCTCCTTGTTCTTTACCAAAAGAAACAAAGGTTACTAAAAGCAGTAATAATGTAATTGGTTTTAAAGATATTTTTCTACGCATATTACTCTAAATCATAGTGGCTTAAAAATCGCTGCAAAGGTATGTTTTTATATCAAAAACAAAAACAATTTTGCTTTTTATTTTAAAGGATTGTTTTAATGAAAAAATAATCCTGACTAATCCAGTTTATTTAACCATTTACTTAAGCTTGCAGATTCTAAAATTAAACCAAAAACATAAGGCACAAAAAAAGCTGCAAACTCAAGTTTGGCGATGTTATTGTCTAGCTTATAAAAAGGATAAAACACCATGAAAAAGACAGCAAATTTTAAAAAACTGCCTGCCAAAAACAAAAAACCTAACTGACTTTTGTATTTTCTTTTAAGTAGATAAAGCACTCCAAAAATAACAATGACTAAAACAAGATTTACGATATATGATAATATGATTCTATTTTCAAAAAGCGGAAAGTTTAAAACATGTAATATGCCTAAATGAATGCAAAAAACCGCCGTTAAAAGAATAACAGCTTTTATTATAAAATTAATAAAAGGGTTCTTCATTAATTATTAATTCTATTGACTTGCTTGAGAACAGCATATAACGAAATAGCAACCCCAGAAAGTGTCATAATTATAATATATAGTTTTTCACCGTCATTATAATTAGTATCGAGCCACTTACCTAGAAGTACAAACAGGTAAATAGTGATTCCCATTTGCAGGCCTATCCCTGTAAGAATAGCAGCATTTTTAAGCTGTTTTTTCGGTTTCTGGTCTTTGTCTTTGTTGTTGTTGTCCACCTTTATTCATTTCTTTTACGGTGCCTTTCATAATACAAGTTACATTAAATGTAGCTCCAGGCTCAACAGCTAGTTTCCCTGCAACAACCTCACCTTCAATAAAAGCAGATGTTTTTAATGTTAATGTACCTGATAGCGCTAATTTTCCGGAAAATTTACCTTCAAAATAGGCATCAGTGCCATTTAAAGTTCCTTTAATTAAACCTGATTTACCAACAACTACTTTTCCTGAAGTTTTAATATTTCCTTCTATAATGCCATCAATTCTAAAATCGCCTTCGCTATTAAAATCACCAACCATTTTGGTGCCTTGCGATATAATGTTTTGACTTGGTTTTCCTTCTACCATTTGTTTTTCTTTTTTATTATCGGAGAACATAATGCTATTAATTTAATTATTATCTACATTTAAATAGACATCCAAATTTTTATGAATTTGAACAATTTGATAATTTTCAGATGCTATTGCAAAATAGGGTTCTTTTATTTTGTTTTTATCTTCTTCAACTATTAATTGACGAAATGCTTTTGCTACTTCTGCGTTTTTCAGTCCATGAACAACCACAAATACTGTACTAGAATTATACACATCAACAGAAGATTTTAAATCATAATATTTTATATTTTTTAAAACATCATCCAAGCTTTTTTGAAAGCTAGAAACTTCTTCCATTTCTGGATTTTCAAACTTAAAAATAATTTTGTAATTAGTGGTTATATTATCATCAGAAATAAAATCTTTATTTATAAGCTTAGGCAACATACTTGTTTCAATATTTTGAGCCTGTAAACCCTCTTGTGTATTTGCATAAGTAATAGCCACGTAATTGACTGCTTTTTTATAAGCGTCATATCCGTGCAATCTTCCTATGGCTGTAGCCTTTAACAATTCGAATTTTGGCACCATTGCATTTCCATCAAACATATTTACATACATTTCACTTTTAGAGATTACTTCAGCATATTTCTGATTTTGATGTTGCTCATAAAGTGCTTCGTATAAACTTTCCGGACTGTTTTCATCTCGCCCTGATGCTAATTCTGGATTGCTTAAAATAGTAGCATATCTAGAATCTGGATATTTTGAAATAATCTCATTCTTAGCTATTTCTGCTTCACTTTTTTCGCCTAAAACTTCATAAATCTTATATAGATTATATTTAGATGGTAATATTAATCGTTCTTCAGGGTTACTTTCAAGTAAATTTTGAAATTTACTCTTCGCTAATTCGTATTCTTTAAACTTCTCTTTATAAATTAATCCTAATTGATAATAAGCATAGTTACGTTCTTTAGATATGCTATCAATTTCTTTTTCTTCAGAAGGAATTTTAGAGATGTAAAATTGAGGGTCGAACAATTCTTCTTCTGTTGCCGAAGCTAAAATATCAACATTGTCTACACCATCATTAATGCTTCCAGATTTTACTTTGCTAGACCATCTCCAATCGTCTTCTAAATTTCTATCTCCCCAAGTTTTTATGAATTCATTTTTTCCATATGCTACTGTAGTAGGATTATAAAAATAAAATACAGTTGCTTGATTAGGCGTACCTCTTTGAGGGTTTTGACCTCCAAATGCATTATTAACTGTTTCTAAACCGGTATTGCGTTTTGCAGCTTCTTCTCTTTTATTCTTCTCTTCTTCTTCTTTTGCTTTAGTTTTTAGTTTCTCAACTAATGACTCAAAGAAAGTTAACCTATCTGCTTCAGAAAAATTTACAAGTCTTAAAATACTATCATTAACCTGTGCTTTTGCCTCATAATAAATAACATCTTCCAAATTATCTCGCTTACGCTTAATAACACGATACGGCTTTGAGTTTAAAACTAAAGTTCCTAATGTACTATCGTAATATTCACCTGCAGCTTTATAAATCGACTTGTCAAAATTCATGTCCCCAAGAATCTCGTAGTTTCTGGCTTTTAATAATTTGTCTCTAGAATTAGTCCGCAATGATTTATTATAATAAGCCGTAGCTAAAGAGTCTGATTGATTATTTAAATGGTATTCTCCAATTTGATGATAAATTTTATCTAAGTAAGGCCTATTTTCTCTATTTTCCTGAAGCTCTGTAAGTAATTCTGTTAACTCTAACTTATTACCATTCTCATAATCGAAATTTTTAATTTTTTCAATATGAGCACCTATCATATAAATTCTAGGTGTTTTTCGGTTTAATTCAATCACTTTATCAAATGCTATGTTTGCACTATCCTTTTTACCTAATTTATTATACAATTGCCCTTGTATAAAGCGATAACGTCCACGTTCATCATTACTCTTAGTTGCATTAGATGCTATTTCTAATTGTGTTATAGCACTATCTATAGATTTTGTATTTAAATATGCTTGCGCTAGCATGGATGTAGCATCTGCTAAGTCTTGACCTCTTAAGTCCTCTTGATATAAGAGGCGTTTTAAATTTTGAACCGCTAAATCGTCGTTATCTAAACGAATATTTGTTTTTTCACGCCAAACTTTTGCTTGATTTATCTTATCACTAGCTGGATATTTGTAAAGGATATAATTAAATGCTTCTAAGGCAGGTATAAAACGCTGATCAAAATATCTAGACTTTCCTAATAGTAAATAAGCTTCGTCCATTTGTGGGTTTTTTTCTTTCCCATCAATATTCATACTGTGTTTCTGAATAGCTTTTACAGCCTTTTCTTCTGCTCTGGTAAAACTTTCATTTTTAGATTGTCCAGGTAGCACAACCTCATCAAATATCTGCATACGTTCTATAGGAAGAACATCCCAATAGTTATCTGTATAACCTTCATTAAGGCTTAGCCTTCCTTCTTCTAGAGCGTTATAACCATTATAAAGCGTATTAAACTCTGCAGCAACAGCATGGAAGTTTCGAGTTATAAATTTGTCCTTTTTTCTGGAGCAACTTACAACCAATAAATTAGCACATAGAATAATTAATATCGCTTTAGAAGGTCTTTTCAATACTAGTATTTTTTAGTCTAACTAAATAACTGTAAACTCACACAAATATTATGTAAGCAGGTAAAAATAAACATCTTTTTTGATTAACCTATAAAATCATACGACTTTTGGGTTAAAAGTCTCTTGCTAAGTTTTGGAATTATATGCGACTGTCTGGGATTAATAAGTGTTTTCTTGCAGGCCCACAGAGATACTAAGTTTCTAGTATTAGCTGTGTTCTCTCGCTAAGGCGCAAAAACGTTAAACTGAGACCTAATACTGATCACTGTATCCCAAGACTGCTAACTGAAATTAATATCTTATGGATAAAAATCTCTTGCTAAGGCGCGGAGGCGCAAAGACGGTAAACTGAGACTGAATGCCCCCTACAGAACATCCATTCCAGTAAAATGTACTTCAAGTTCTTTTAATGTAGCTTCACTAGTTTTTAAGTCTTTTACGATTTCGCCTTTCTCAAGTACAACAATACGTTCACAAACATCGGTAATATGCATTAAATCATGACTGGATATTAAAACGGTTGTACCCTGTTTTTCTGCCAAATCCTTAATAATTTCTTTAAGGCGAATTTGAGTAGTTGGATCTAAGTTTGCAAAAGGCTCATCTAGAATAATAACTTCTGGATTCCCTATTAAAGCAGCTACAATTCCTGCTTTTTTCTGATTTCCTTTACTTAAATCGCGTAAATATTTTTTCTGTCCTAATATTTCTCCATGAAAAAAGTCTTCAAACTGTGCCACTAGCTTATCAACATCTGCTTTGTTTTGTTCTCGTAATTCTCCAATAAAATAAAAATATTCTTCGGCAGTTAGATAACCTATTAAAAAGCTTTCATCAATAAAAGCAGAAGTAAATGGTTTCCAATCTTCACTTTTATTAACTTGAACTTCATTATTTACTATATGACCTGTTGTAGGTTGTATTAAATCCAATAACAAACTAAAATAAGTGGTCTTACCTGCTCCATTATTACCAACGAGTCCAAAACTCTGTCCTTTTGGAATTTCTAAAGCGTCAATTAGTAAAACTTTATTGTCTTTATATTTTTTTGAAAGATTTGATGTTGTTATCATATTTCTGTTTATTAATTGTCTTGATTAAATGCATCAATCATTTTGTATTTTGATTCTAAATATTTTTTTGTGATAAAAAGCATCAACTTTTGGTGAAAAATTATTCCAATAACCCCTATAAGACCCATGACTAAACAACCTATCTCGAAGCTGAAAATGGCATAAAAAATACCAAAAATTACTGCAGGGATTATCATTAAAGGAATTCCGATAAGCCACTGCACAGCACCTGTCCCTTGATAATTAAAAGCCGCTTTTTGATCTAAATTTATTTTTTTTCGGTTAAACGAACCCCCGTACATAATTACATGGGTATTAACGCCAATATTGTAAATAGCAGCTGCAAAATGAGCAAGTAAAATTTTCCAACCAAAATAAACATATGGAACACCTAGTACAAACATAATAACAACACTCATTGCCATGAGCATAAATTTAGATTCTAAATATCTTTCATATTTTATGTTCTGACTCATAAGCATCTTATAATAGCTACTATCCCAAGCTGGTATAAACTGTCCAAAGTTCATTAAAAAAATACCTGTGCTAAAAATGCCTATAAAAATAAAGAACCAAGGCTTGTCTATATAAGTGGGTTGAGGATAAAAGAACAACCCATAACATAATCCTAATAGCAGCATCCAAACAGTAGATTTTGAGCGTTTGTTGCGCCAAATCAGTTTCAAATCTAATTGCATGAATGGCGCTATATCACCAAAGTTTTTAGTCCATTCCAGATTAGATGTGTTTACCTCAATCACTTTATTCTTTAGAGATGCATCAAGGAAAAGCTTTTTTCTAAGTATTCTAAAGTTTATATAGTACACGACTATCAAGATTGCTATTAGAACACATATTAGAATAGGGTTTTTGTAAATAGCGTTGAAAGCATTTGATAAGATATTGCTAAATGAAATAATGCCAAAATACTCTAGAGTATATAAAACACCAGATGTAATAGTTAAAGGTAAAAAGGCTAAATCTGTTTTTGATGAAAAACTTTCTATAATAAAATTTAAAAAGTTATTTATTTGTGTGTAAATTATTAATGCTAGCATCCATGCTAAAACAGAATTGACAGGATAGTCTTTATAAATAAGGGTAATTCCAAATGGAATAATAATAAAAAGTGGTAAAAAATTGAAGAACGATAGGGTTGATTTTCCTAAAACATAATTAACAATTTTATGACGTTTAATTGGTAGGGTTAGCAGAGGCATAACACTCATAACAGGCAACTTCTGAAAGAAAAAGCGAAACATTAAATCGCCCAAAATCCAATAGAAAATAAAATTATTTACAACCAGTAACGGATCTGCATCTGGAAATAACTTATTTAATGCAGGATACAAGCTAAGACCAGTTCCTAGAAACATTAAAAGTAAACACAAACCAAGAAAACCCATAAATATTTTAACACCTATGCTTTTTCCAATATTAGGATCTCTAAAAGCGGATTTCCACTCTAGATTTATAAAATGCTTAAACATATATTGGGTTTAGTTATATTTTTGAGCAATCCCTTGTACTTCCATACCCCAAGATTGTCCAAACATCATTGCTTTTTGAGTTAAACCTAGTTGTTTTTCTGATAATTTCTTACCTAATTCTGTTTTATAAAAAGCAACCAATTCTTTAATCTCATCTATAGTAAATTCAGCCATATAAATATCGGCCATTTTAACATATAGTGGCTCTAAAGTTTTATTCGCTTCATTAGTATAAGCTTCTTTGTTGGCTTCTGAAACTCCCGCACCAATTTGTCCGATAGCACTTTCAAATGCTGCGCCCGCACCAGTAAGTTTTATAAATTCAATTGTTACATTTTTAAATTCAGTATTTTCTTGAGCTTTAACAGTTATTGTTAACATAAGCAAGCATACAAATAAGATTTTTTTCATTTTCAGTGATTTTATTGGTTAATGTTTAAATTTATGATTATTAGTTTATACGTGTTAGTAACTTTTTTAACAGAATTGTTACGGTCAAAGTTAAAATTTGCAAATCAACTTTATTACTTTTGTCAAAAATTTATATATGTCATCATTCCACAAACTTACGGTTGCTGAAATAAAAAGAGAAACTAACGAATCTATTAGCATTGCTTTTAATATTCCTGAAAATTTAAAGGACGCATTCACTTTTAAAGCAGGTCAATATATAACTCTAAAAACTGTAATTAAAGGGAATGAAGTAAGAAGGGATTATTCTCTGTGTATATCCCCTAAAAGTGGCGAATTAAAAGTTGCTGTAAAAGCTGTAAAAGATGGTACCTTTTCATCATATGCCAATAATGAATTAAAAATAGGAGACACCCTAGAAGTTGCCCCACCAAAAGGGCGCTTTGTTTTTGAGCCTAACGATTCTAAAACAAAAAACATTGCTGCATTTGCTGCGGGTAGTGGTATTACTCCAGTTTTAAGTATTATTAAGTGTGCTTTAGAAGAAGAAGTTTATAGTCAAGTTATTTTGGTTTATGGCAACAAAACAATGAAAGACACTATGTTTCTCAATGAACTTTTGGAGCTTCAACATGCATATAAAGACCGTTTTTCTATTCAGTTTGTATTTAGCCAGCAAGATGAAGATGATTCAATTTTTGGACGTATTGAAAAAAGCACCGTTAATTATGTGATGAAAAATAAACACAAACATGTAGAGGTTGATGCTTTTTATCTTTGTGGACCAGAAGCCATGATTCATACTGTAAAAGATGTTTTGACAGACCATGGTATTGACGAAAATCGTATACATTTTGAGCTTTTTAAGGCTGCCAAGCCAGCAGAAATAAAAGAAGAGCTTGTAACAAATGGTAAAACAAAAACAACCATTATTGTTGATGACGAAGAATTCTCATTTGAAATGCCTCAAAAACAAACTGTACTTGAAGCAGCTTTAGATGAAGATATTGATGCTCCTTATTCTTGTCAGGGAGGTATTTGCAGTAGTTGTTTAGCACGTATAAAAGAGGGGGAAGCAACCATGAGACAAAACAATATTTTAACCGAAAATGAAGTTGCCGAAGGCTTAATTTTAACATGTCAGGCACACCCAACTACACCGACGCTTGTCATAGACTTTGATGACGTTTAAAAGGCACTTTTTTAGAATATAAGTACACAAATTATATCACAATTTTCAACCTTGGATTGTCACAAATAATTTCAAATATTAATCTTCAATTTTTACAAAAAATATGCTATACGTTATTTAGTAACCGTAACATCTGCAGATGAAACGTTTTTACAACGAGCTATTGAAATTATAGAAAAGTATATGATGAACACCGAATTCAATGTTAAATTCCTTGTTAAGGAGATGAATTTTAGTCGCTCTAATGTTTTTATAAAATTCAAAGAATTAACAGGTTTGTCTTCTGGTGAATTTATTAGAAATATTCGTTTAAAACGTGCTTTACAGCTTTTAGAAACAAGTGACCTATCTGTATCTGTAAGAGATAATTTATATGACTGGTTTTAATATGGCTTCCTATTTTTCTAAGTGCTTTAAAAAACAATTTGGTGTTTTACCGAGTGAATACATTAAAAAAATGAAAAATGACGAAAAGATGAATAAAAATCAACTTGACAAATAACAGAGAATAACTTTGTTTTTATACTATTTCAGCGATTTTTTCAATAATCTTTTTTGGAGAAATACTTCTTGACGCTTCTTTATAACTTTCCGGATACTTATTACCATAAATAGACGTAGGAATTTCTGGAAACTGGTTTTTGTCAGATAATAGAGTATAACTTTCTGGTTGATTAAATGGTGTAAAACCAGCAAATGGGTGAGTTACTCCCCAAATAGTTACAACTTTCACCCCTAACATCGCTGCTATATGTGCATTACCAGAATCCATTGAAAGCATCGCATCTAGGTTTGAAATCACATCTAATTCTTCATTAAGTGATAGTTTACCCGCAACACTTATTACATGATCCAAACTTTTTTCAAAATCATTTAAAATAGCTATCTCTTTTTTACCTCCTCCAAATAAAACGACTGTATATTTTTTTGATAGCTCAGCAATAACCTCCTTCATTAAATTTAGAGGGTACATTTTGGCTTCGTGAGCAGCAAAAGGAGCTATTCCTATCATTCTTTTTGAATCTGGTTTTAAAAGCTCTTGAACCTCTTTTTTTAAAATGGCTTTTTTTGGAAATTTTGGATTTGATAAATTTAGCTTAAAGCCTAAACCTTCAAACACATCCGCATACCTTTGATGCGTTGTCTTTAATTGCTGAAATATTTTACCAGAAACCAACGCTTTCTTTTCTGCCCTACCTTTATCAATCTGACTGAACGGTGTTCCAAGAAAAAAAAACTTTAAAATGTTACTTCGTAGAACATTATGTAAATCAGCTACGACATCAATCTCTAGCTTTTTTAATACTTTAGAAAGTTTAAAAAGTCCCCAAATACCTTTATGTTTTCCTTTAACATCAGCAGGAAAAACAGTAACATTTTTTAAGTCTCGAAAAAAAGGCGTGAAAAAGGCGCGAGTAAGCACTGTAATTTTAACTTTCGGATACTGCCTGTTTAATGCTTGCAACACAGGAACAATCATTGCAACATCTCCCATTGCCGAAAGACGAATTACTAAAATATGTTTTGGATGTTTTGGCATCTCATTCAACAAAGATGAGATCCTGAAACAAGTTCAGGATGACAAAATCTTATTTTTGTCCTCTCAATACTGGGTTTAACTCATCGTCATTGTACATCTTCATTTGTTTATAAACCTTCATGTACTTATCCCCTTTTTCAATATCACTAAGTAAGGTGTCAATAGCTGTAGATAAGTCGACACGTTGCTCTAGTAAAATATTCAATTTTTTCTGGCAAGCATCTCTATGAGCATCTGAAGCATCTGTTCTTGTAGCTTCTTCATTCATATGATAAATTTTCAATGCCAAAATAGATAACCTGTCTACTCCCCAAGCTGGGCTTTCAGTATTGATCGTCGCATCAGCTTTCGCTATAACAGCATTATATTTTTCAAGAAAATAGCTATCAATATATTCAACCATGTCCGTTCTATCCTGATTTGAAGCATCTATTTGTCGCTTCAATGTTAAAGCCGCAACAGGATCTATTTGAGGATCTCTTATAATATCTTCATAATGCCATTGTACCGTATCAATCCAACATTTTCTGTATAATAAATGCTCTAATAAACGACTCTTATCATATGCATTTTCAAAAGGTTGGTCTACTGTATTTATTACGTGATATTTTTCAATAACATCTTGAAATATTTTATTGGCTTTTTCTGTAAACATGTTGTCTTAATTTAAAGTACAAAGATACTTTATATTTAATTAACTTTACTATTCAAAAAACAATATACGCACCATGAATGTTCACAATATCTCAAAAGAAAACTCTGTATTAAATACTTTTATTTCTGAAATTAGAAATATTAATATTCAAAAAGACAGTATGCGTTTTCGAAGGAATATTGAACGTATAGGTGAAATTTTGGGTTATGAAATGAGTAAATCTTTAAACTATAGTATATCGAAAATTGAGACTCCTTTAGGGAATTGTAATATTGAATTATTAGATAATAATATCGTTTTATGCTCTATTTTAAGAGCTGGTGTCCCTCTGCATAACGGACTCCTTAATTATTTTGATACTGCCGAAAATGCTTTTATTTCGGCTTACAGACATCATAAACACGATCCCGAAAGTTTTGAAATTATTGTAGAATATTTGGCTTGCCCAAATTTAGAAGGAAAAACACTCATTCTTGCAGACCCCATGCTTGCAACAGGGCAATCCATGCTTGCAACATTTGAAGCCTTAAAACCATTTGGAGTCCCAAAAGAAGTCCATTTAATTAGCGTTATTGGAGCTCAAGAAGGTGTTGATTTTCTTGAAAGTAATTTTGATAGTGAAACACATTTGTGGATTGCTGCCATTGACGACAAACTAAATGATAAAGGTTATATTATTCCTGGACTTGGTGATGCAGGCGATTTAGCTTTTGGAGAAAAGCTACAACAATAAGGTTATAAATGGAACTATAATAAGTAAAGAAAGAAAGACTTCCTTAAACCATTTTTCCTGAATAACCTCAACATAATTTGTTATAATTATAACTATTGGCGCAAAAATAAATAGAAATTCACTTCCGTTTTTTTCAGGAGCTTGAATTACTATAAAAAAAGCAATTACAGCAGATACAATAATGATTTTAAAAGAAGCTCTAAAGGCTTTTTTCTTCTTTTTTATGTTTTGTAAATAAAATATAGATGACCATACTCCGAAAGACAACAATAATGTAATAGCAACTAAGAACTTTATTGAGTTATAATTACTAAAATCGTAGCTAACTTTTGGTGGGAGATTAAATATTTCGAAAAAACTATCGTATATAATTATGGAAGCACTTATGGACAGTACAAAAATAGTAACGACCCCTAAAAAAGGGATAATCCAGTGTCTCAATTTATTATCTGTATATAAAATCAGAGAAATCAATATTAAAGCAAAAAACAAAATAGCCCAAAAATAAAAGAGGGATGCAATTGCAATCCAAAAAGCAGCATCAAACAATTTATTTTTTACTCTTTTTTGAGATCGCAAACTCATTATACGCCTTAGTCCTAAAAGAATAAAAAAATTAGAGAGAATGATCTCTGTATTACTAGTGGTTTGTGTAATTAACAACAAAAACAAACTAAAAAATAAGATTTCATAGTTATTTTTCAATGTTAAATTGTTCTTACTAACAATAAAGCTTAAAAGTAAAATGGAAGCATAGCAGACTAAAATTAGCATAGTTTGTTTTAATACAACCACTAATGTTATTGGTTTGTTTATTAACTCAACTCTAGCTATTATAAACGCTAAAAATGTAATAAAAAAAACAATGATGAAGTTTATGGATTTAGATTTACTAAAAATGCTTGTTATCATTAACTCTTTTTGTATTTTTGCTACGTAAATATACTAACTAAAATTAGTTAAAAACAATAAATATAACCCATGAAAGATTTCTTTTACGCTATACAGGATTTATTTGTTAACGTTCTTTTTGCTCCATATGACGCTTTACGGGCTCTTGAGCTAGAAAACTGGTTTGCTGCAAATACCGTTTCTTGGATTTTCCTTATTATTGGCTTTGTTGCTATGGTTTATTGGATGAAGCAACTTAAAATATTTAACGATAATAATGAAGAAGACAAAAGTGTTTCTTCACACTCATTTTTGTAAAACCACTTTCATTATAAATTTACTTGAATGAAGAAGTGTTTATCTTCTTCTTCTTTATATAAATTCATGATGTAATTAGTTTAAATCGAATCCTATATCCTTACGATAATTCATCTTATCGAAATGTAGCTTTTCTATATTTTGATAAGATTTTTTTATGGCTTCTTGGTATGTGTTTCCATATGATGTTATAGCCATAACACGCCCCCCAGAAGTCTTTATTTTACCTTCATTCAACTGAGCACCAGCATGAAATGGTATTGAATCTTGAATATTTTCTATCCCTGAGATTTCTTTTCCTTTTTCATATGCTTCAGGATATCCTCCAGATACCAACATAATCGTTGTTGCTGCTCGTTCGTCTATTTCTATATTAATTTTATCTAATGTACCATTAGACATTGCTTGAAGGATTTCAACAAAGTCATTTTTTAGTCTAGGCAATACCACTTCTGTTTCTGGATCCCCCATACGGACATTGTATTCTATCACTTTCGGGTCGTCTCCAACTTTAATAAGCCCAATAAATACAAATCCTACATAAGGTAAATTATCTTTCTTAAAACCGTTAATAGTAGGTTTTACAATACGTTCTTCAATTTTATTAAGGAACTCGTCTGTTGCAAAAGGAACAGGGGAAACGGCACCCATACCACCTGTGTTTAATCCTGTATCTCCTTCTCCTATTCGTTTATAATCTTTTGCTGTTGGTAGAATTTGATAGTTTGTACCATCCGTTAGCACAAAACAGCTTAATTCTATTCCATCTAAAAATTCTTCAATAACCACTTTAGTGCTCGCTTCACCAAATTTGGCATCAACCAGCATACTTTTTAATTCTGCTTTAGCTGCTTCTAAATCATTTAAAATAACCACTCCTTTTCCAGCAGCTAGTCCATCTGCTTTTAAAACATAAGGTGCTTTTAAAGTTTCTAAAAATGCATACCCTTTTTCTACGGTCTCTTTCGTAAAACTTTCATACGCTGCCGTTGGAATATTATGTCTATATAAAAATTCTTTAGCAAACTCTTTACTGCCTTCTAATTCTGCTGCTACTTTTTGAGGCCCTATAACAGACACATGTTTAATAGCTTCATCAGTCAAAAAATAATCATGAATCCCATTAACCAAAGGGTCTTCAGGGCCAACAACAACCATATCTATACTTTCATTCAAAACAAGTTCTTTAATCGCATCAAAATCATTCACTCCAATATTTACATTCGTTGCGATTTGAGCTGTCCCAGAGTTTCCTGGAGCAACAAATAGTTGTTTACACTTTGTGCTTTGTGCAATTTTCCAAGCGAATGTGTGTTCCCTTCCTCCAGAACCAAGAATTAAGATATTCATTGTATTGTGTTTTTAGATTCCCATTTGCATGGGAATGACCATTTATTGTTTTTCAATGCTTTTGCACTAAAAGTATTTTCTCGAATGCAAAAATAAAACTAATGCCACGAATACACGAATATTTTTTATTTACTTTACAGAACAATTTTATCCTCATTTATTTTGAATCTATTTAATCTTTCTTTAAAACTTAAAGGCTTTCCCATACGAAAAGCTAAACTCGCTTTGAAAGAGATTCAAAAGAAAAACGATACTGAGTTTAAAACTTATGTTGAAACCAAAAAACAAGACATCGTTGCTTATCATCTAAAACATAATTCGTTTTATAAATCGTTTGCAAAAAACACGAATCCATTAGATTGGAGTTCTGTTCCAGTTATGACAAAAAAAGATTTGCAACAACCACTAGAAACACTTTTGTCTGATGACTTTTCAACAAAAAACATTTATATAGATAAAACCTCTGGAGCTTCAGGAGAGCCATTTGTTTTCTCTAAAGATAAATTTACCCATGTATTAACTTGGAGTGTTATAATGGATCGGTTTTCCTGGTTTAATCTTAATTTTAACACCACAAAACAAGCACGATTTTATGGTATTCCTCTGGATAAAAAAGGATATTATACCGAAAAACTAAAAGATTTTATTAGTAATAGGTACCGGTTTAATGTATTCGATTTAAGTGATCAAGCTCTTGAAAATTGGTTAATTGATTTTAAAAAGAAGCCTTTTGTCTATATGAATGGTTACACAAGTCCTATTCTTCAATTTGCAAAATATCTTCAGCGCAAAAACATCATACTTAAAACTATTTGCCCTACTTTAAAAGCTTGTGTAGTAACGTCTGAAATGCTTTTTGAAGATGACAAAAAACTCATGGAAAAACAATTCGGAGTTCCTATCGTTAACGAATACGGTGCTTCAGAATTAGATTTAATTGCTTTTGAAAATACAAACGGTGAGTGGATTATTAATAATGAAACATTATTTGTTGAAGTTTTAGACGAAAGCAATAATCTCTTATCAAATGGTGAAAAAGGACGCTTAGTAATTACTTCTTTATATAATAAATCGCAACCATTTATAAGATATGATATAGGCGATATAGGGGTGCTTTCAAAAAAAAGCACTCTGAAAAAACCTATTTTAGAAAAATTAATAGGGAGAACAAATGACATTGCTATGTTACCTAGTGGTAAAAAAGCAGCTGGGTTAACATTTTACTACATTACGAAAAGTATTATTGAAGAGGATGGTAGCGTTAAAGAGTTTGTTATTGAACAATTAAAGCTTGATACTTTTAAAATTTACTATGTTAGCAACAGTGATATTCCTCCAAACAAAAAGGAAATGATAAAGAATGAAATGAGACATTATCTAGAGAGTGGACTTACTATCTTATTTGAAAGACAGACAGCATTAAAACGTTCGAAAAGTGGTAAATTGAAACAATTTTCGTCATTAATACAAACCCAAGAATGAATATTACTATAGTTGCCGGTGCCCGACCTAATTTTATGAAAATTGCTCCTATTATTGAAGCTATTGAGAATAAAAAAAAGGATGGTGTTCATATTAATTATAGACTTGTACACACTGGACAACATTACGACAAAAACTTAAGCGATACTTTTTTTGAGGAATTAAATATCCCTTTCCCAGACAACAATCTCGATGTTAAAAGCGGGACACAAGCAGAGCAAACCGCAGCCATTATGATTGGTTTTGAAAAGGAATTAGAACAAAATCCATGTGATTTGGTTATGGTTGTTGGTGATGTAACCTCAACTATGGCTTGTACCATCGTTGCTAAAAAAGCAAATACAAAAGTAACACATATTGAAGCTGGAATTCGTTCTGGTGATATGAAAATGCCTGAAGAAATTAATAGAATTGTAACAGATAGTTTAACCGACTACTTTTTTACGACTTCAATCTATGCTAATGAAAATTTGACAAAACTCGGTATTTCAAAATCGAATATCTTTTTTGTTGGCAATGTCATGATTGATACACTTTTAAAAAATGAAACTAGATTAAAAAAACCCATGCTTTGGGAGGATTTGGGCTTATCAAATAAAAAGTATCTTGTTATGACACTACATAGACCTAGTAATGTAGATGAAGAAGTGCTTCTAAAAAAATTAATCACTCAAATTATAACATTAGCCAAGGATTATCCTATCATTTTCCCAGTACACCCCAGAACCAAAAAGCTTCTAAGTAGTTTAGATTTAAATTTTAATAACCTTCATTATGTAAATCCACTAGGCTACTTAGAGTTTAATTATTTAGTAAAAAATGCTTTTGCTGTATTAACGGATTCAGGAGGTATCACCGAAGAGACTACTGTTCTGAATGTGCCTTGTATTACGCTTAGAGATTCTACAGAGCGCCCTGAAACTTGTGACATTGGAACCAATGTATTAGTTGGAAACGATTCTAAAAAAATTGAAAATGCTTTTAAGCTATTGTTTTCAGGATCTTGGAAACAAGGAACTGTTCCTAAGTTATGGGATGGATCTGCTTCAAAAAGAATTGTTGATCATTTACAGGGTATTTATAAGTTATAATGAAAGATATTCTCATCATAACCAATTATTTTCCTCCAGAGACGGGAGCAGCTTCAAATCGTATTTTTCATTTGGCAGAAGGTTTGCAAAAACATAATTTTAAAGTATCTGTTATAACGCCTTTACCTAATTACCCAACAGGTAAAATTTTTGAAGGTTATAAAGGGAAATTTAAGTATTCTTCCACAAAAAATGATATCACTGTTCATCGTTTATGGATTTATGCCAGTAACTCTAAAAATAAGCTTTTACGCTTAATAGCCATGTTGTCTTATAGCTTTAGTTTATACTGGTTTTTTACATGGAATAAAATCCCGAAAACTGTTATTATACAATCTCCCCCATTGCTTGTTGCATTTACTTCTGTTTTCTTTTTGCGTTCTAAAAAACGAAAACTCATTTTAAATGTAAGCGACTTATGGCCCATTGCAGGATTAGAATTGGGTGCTTTTAAAAAGAATTTCAGTTATAAATTACTCGAAAAAATTGAACATTTTAATTATAAACATGCTGATTTAATTTTAGGACAGAGTAATGAAATTATAAGTCATGTGAAATCTTTATTTCCTAAAAAGGATACTTTTTTATATCGCAATTTTCCAGATTTTATACCTCCAAAAATTTCTAAAACGGTAACTCGAACAGGAAAACTAAAAATTGTATATGCTGGTTTATTAGGCATAGCACAAGGAATATACAAATTGTGCCAAGAATTAGATTATACTTATATTCAATTTCATATTTATGGTACTGGTGTAGAACAAGATAAGATTCAATCTCTTATTTCTAATAATCCAGAATTAGATATTATATATCATGGTGAGGTCTCAAGAGATAAATTACATGAAGCTCTTATGAGCTATGATTTAACCATTATCCCATTGTTAAATAGAATCCATGGATCTGTACCTTCAAAAATATTTGAATACGCTAGGTTGGGCTTACCTATGATTTATTTTGGTGGCGGTGAAGGAGAAAAAATAATTAAACAATATAATCTAGGCTGGATTGCTAAAGTGGGTGATTATAACAATTTGAATGCTACAATTTCCAGAATTAAACCTTCGGATTTAGAATTAAAAAACGGAGAACGAATAATAAAAACGGCTATTGAATATTTTGACTTTAATAAACAATTAGATTTGTTAGTTGAAAAAATCTAATAGGCTTTTTCTTCTCCTTTAATGGCATTTAAAAATGTTTGTAGCATAATCTTTAAATCCAATAATAAAGACCAGTTTTCAATGTAAAAAATATCATATTTTACACGATTAATAATGTCTTTTTCTTCTTCTATTTCTCCCCTAAATCCACTTATTTGAGCAAGCCCAGTAATTCCTGGTTTCACAAAATGTCGCACCATAAATTTATCTATTCTCTGTGCATACATATTAGTATGACTAACCATATGTGGTCTAGGTCCAACAACTGACATATTTCCAAACAAGACATTAAAAAATTGAGGTAACTCATCTATACTTGTCTTACGAATAAATGCTCCTATTTTTGTAATTCGTTGATCTCCTTTTGTTGCCTGATGCAAATGAGCCTTTTCATTTGGCCTCATAGATCTAAACTTATAACAATCAAATTCCTCATAGTTAAATCCATTCCTTGATTGTTTAAAAAACACAGGACCTTTAGATTCTAGCTTTATCAATATGGCCAAAATTGGTGTTAACCAAGACAATACAAACACAATAATAAAAGAAGAAAATAGGATGTCAAACAATCGTTTAAGAAATTTATTTAATGACTCTTGTAATGGTATTTCTCTTATGGATAAAATTGGTATATAATCATAATATTCATATTTAAGCTTCCTTGAAAAGATATCCTTATTATCTGGAATAAACTTGAGTTCTCTCAAATTATTATCAGCAAAATCAATCAATTGATTAATTTGTTTATTGGACAATGCAGATACAGAAAAATATATTTCATCAATATCATTATCTATAATGTATCTTAAACATTTTTCTAAAGAAAAATCTCCCTCATTAACATTAAAATCACCTTTAAACTTATATCCAAAGTCTAGTCTTTTGTTGAATGTTTTTATTAGTTGCCTTGTCTTTTCATTCTCACCAATAACTATAATATTTCTGGTATTACCACTTAATACCGATCTATATTTTTTTAATAAAATAAGTGTTAAAACCTTAAATATAGAGATCAATAAAAAAATCAGCATTAAATAATTTGCTAACCCTAATCTACTAATATTAGGTTGTTTAAAAAACCCTATATAGGCATAAATAATAATTGCAAAAAACACTATTTGCCTTAATAAAAGTGTTATGATTTGAATTATCCGAGTGTGTCTTTGAACTTCATAAAAATGATTTATAAAAGATATCGTTATCCACATTAATGAAATATAAGCACTGAACACATAGACATTTATCAAGTTTATCTCAAATAAAAAGACGGCACCATTTATAATTCCCAAATCGACTAAATACGAAATAGGTTTCAAAAACCCTGAATATCTTCCTTTTTTGTAACTCAAACTATCTCTTTATATGATCTTTAAAATCTTTATGATCTCTCTTATGCAAATCTTCCTCAGATAAGCTCTTAAAATAGTTGAAGGTTTTTAACATACCCTCTCTTCTTTCTATTTTTGGTTCCCAATTTAATATTTTTTTTGCTAAACTAATATCAGGTTGTCTTTGAAGAGGATCATCTTGCGGTAGCTCCTTATATATTATTTTTTGATTCACCCCGGTTAATTTAATGATTTCCTCGGCAAAATCTTTAATGGTTATTTCATGAGGATTTCCAATATTAACAGGGTAAGAATAATCACTAAACAATAACCTAAAAATACCTTCTATTTGATCATCTATGTAACAAAATGATCTAGTTTGAGATCCATCACCAAATATAGTTAAATCTTCTCCCCTTAGTGCTTGTCCCATGAACGCAGGAATTACACGTCCATCATTAAGTCTCATACGAGGACCATACGTGTTAAATATGCGAACTATACGTGTTTCTAAACCATGAAATCTATGATAAGCCATAGTTATAGATTCTTGAAAGCGTTTTGCCTCATCATAAACGCCTCGAGGACCAATAGTGTTTACATTTCCATAATAATCTTCTGTTTGGGGATGCACTAACGGGTCTCCATATACTTCGGATGTTGAAGCAATTAGGATTCGTGCTTTTTTTACTTTTGCTAAACCTAAAAGATTATGGGTTCCTAAAGAACCTACTTTTAATGTTTGAATAGGGATTTTTAGATAATCTATAGGGCTTGCTGGTGAAGCAAAATGTAATATATAATCGAGAACGCCTTCAATATTTATAAACTCAGTAACATCATGTTCAATAAATTCAAAATTTTGGTGATTATCTAAATGAATAAGGTTTTTTTTATCACCAGTAATGAAGTTATCCATACCAATAACATAATAACCTTCATTTATAAATCGATCACATAAATGCGATCCTAAAAATCCAGCAGCTCCTGTAATTAGGACTTTTCTCATAATAACTTAGTTTCCTGTTCCTATATTATAATAGATAAACCCTATTTTTTCTAGCTCTCCTTTATTCAAAAGACCTCTGCCATCAAAAATAAAAGCAGGCTTTTGCATATTTTTATAAATACCTTCCCAATCGTAACTTTTAAACTCATCCCATTCTGTTAAAATAGATATCGCATGAGAATTCTTACAAGCCTCATAAGGGTCTTTATTTACGGTCAATAAGCTTTTGTTTTCACTTGACGAACGAGTATTTAGATAATCTAAATCAGTATATACTTTTTCTTTTGGAACCTTAGGGTCGTAAACAGATATCCTAGCTTGTTCATTTAATAAATTATCGGCAACCTTAATAGCTGCAGATTCACGAGTGTCATTTGTATCTTTTTTAAATGCCCATCCCAAAAATGTTATTTTTTTTCCAGAAACTGTATTATATAAAGTGCTTACAATATTATCAGAAAAACGATTTTTTTGATGTTCATTCATTATAACAACTTGTTCCCAATAATCAGCAACTTCATTTAACCCATAACTTCTGGCTATATAAACTAGGTTTAATATATCCTTTTGAAAACAAGATCCACCAAAGCCTACTGAAGCATTTAAAAATTTTGAACCAATTCTAGAGTCCATTCCAATAGCTTTTGAAACTTCCTTTATATCTGCTCCTGTTTTTTCACATATTTCAGACATCGCATTTATAGATGAAACACGTTGTGCTAAAAAGGCATTTGCAGTAAGCTTAGAGAGTTCTGAAGACCATACATTAGTTGTTAATATTTGCTTTTTAGGAACCCAATTTGAATATATCTCTACTAAAGCTTGAATGGCAACCTCCCCTTCATTAGTAGAAGTATCTCCTCCAATTAATACTCGATCCGGTTTTAATAAATTCTGAACAGCAGTTCCTTCTGCTAAAAACTCAGGGTTTGATAAGATTTGAAATTGAACACCATTTCCTGTATTATCTAAAATACTTTTAATAGCAGATGCTGTTCTTACTGGAAGGGTTGATTTTTCTACTACTATTTTGTTTTGTTTTGCTACTTTGGCTATTTGACGAGCACACAATTCGATATATTTTAAATCCGCAGCCATTCCTTTCCCTTTTCCATAGGTCTTTGTAGGTGTATTTACAGAAATAAAAATCATATCGGCTTCATCAATAGCTTTACCTACGTCTGTTGAGAAAAAAAGATTTCGTCCCCTAACTTCTTTAACTACATCATTCAATTCAGGTTCGAATATTGGTAGCCTGTTAAGATTATTATCGTTCCAGGCTGCAATTCGAGAAGCGTTAACATCTACAACAGTTATTTTAATATGTGGACATTTCTGAGCAATAATAGACATAGTCGGACCTCCCACATAGCCTGCTCCAATACAACAAATAGTTTTTATTTTCATTAAAAAAGTCTATAAAACAAAAATAAGAAAGTAACTTGGTTTATGATCAATCTAAAGAAATATGTTTAAAACTTTTCTCATTTCACCTATCTATTAAAAGTAAATTTTAGTTGAAAAACTAAAACAACAAAATATGGAATAACAGGAGCGTTAGTGAAAAAACTTCCAGCAAAAACAGCACATAAGCCTAAAAATAACATTGGAATTCTTAGCTCAATATTTTCTGTAAAAGTTCTTATAAGAATTCCATGAATCAAATAAATGTAAATAGCACCACCTAATAAACCAAAAAACCAAAACAAATCGATTATTTCTATCTCAGTACGTGCTATATGGAAGTTCGATCCGCCAAAAAGGAAATTAACCCAAGTCCATTTCTCCCTTATATAAGGAATTAAATCATTTGGTATAGATTGATTCCTAGTAGAAAAAATCATAGTTATTAACCCTTCTTCTTTATAAATTTGATACAATATATCAAATTTGCTTTTAAATATTTCTACTATAAACACTCTTGAAATAAAGATAATACCACTTACAAAACTAAAAATGGTTAAAAATATCTTTAAAGAAAATCTTTTGTATAAAATATGTGACAAAAAAAGAAAATTGAACAAGAAAATCGTTTTAGTAGCAACAATAAAAGACATGATTATAGACACTATCAAAAAAAGTGAATTCTCTTTTATCTTATTTTTAAGATACTCATTGTAAAAGTAAAGAATATAAATACAGTAAACATAGCTTGAATGGCTAGCATGTAAAAACATACCATTATATCCAAACCTTCCATTTGTACCAGGGTACGTTTGAAAAATATCAATTGAAAAAACACACCCAAAAAGAATCGCAATAGAGTTGGTTATGAAAATAAGTTTTAAAATTTTATCGACTAATCTTAATTGAAAATATAAAACTTTTTGATCATCTAAATTCTGAGGTTTTAAAGCATAAAACAGTATGAAAACAAATAAGTATCCATTTAACGAGTAAATGTTTACAATAAACTCATTTAAAGAAAATCGAGGAAAGAGAAAAAAATGACCAAGAAAATATACTACAAAAAAAGTTAAACAAACACTTATAAGAATTCTCCAGTTTTTCTTTTTCCTTTTAAAAACATATACTAAAATTAAAATTTCAAAAACTAGTTTTACTAAACCTGAAACCCGGTTAAAGTCACCCCCATTAAATTTTAAAATCTTACTTATAAACTCACTTACAAAAAAAATCACTAAAATTAATGCAGGCACATAATAAGTTACGTTATAAAAATCACACTTTTTTAACATAGTTAATATTCCACTTAATCAAAAACTTAAAAATGCTACTAATATTCCATAAATTATATTTACTAAAAATATTTTTTGCACTAGTTTCATTTAAATGATGAAAAACTGAAGTATCTGAATCTCCTATAACTTTAAGTCCCTTATCGTGCGCCTCAAAACAAATATCTATATCCTCACAATACAAACGATATCTTTCATCCAATAACATGTTATTGTTTTTCATTAACACGTTACTTATTAGCATACACGCTCCTAAACACCAATCAATATCTGGACCCGCCATTGTCTTTTCATTAATAGCTTTTAATAGTCCCAACCTTTTTTTTAATACAGTAAAGAAACCTGGAAACTTTTTCCATGTTATTTGCAATCTACCATCTGGGTATTTTAATACTGGAGTAATTATACCAATAGAGGCATCCAACTCCATCTTATTATATAATATACTTATAAAATCTGAGTCAAAAAAAGTGTCTGGATTTAGCAATAAATAATATTTGGTATCAATATTAAAGTGCCTTATTAAATCGTTATTGTTTTTAGAAAAGCCTTCTAATTTTTTTTTCGCTAAAACATTAGCTTTATATGGGCTTTTTTGTAAAATTTCTAAAGTGCCATCAGAAGAACAAGCATCACAAAAAAAAACATTTGTAATTTTAAAGCGAACTAGAGAATTAATCAGTTTATGAATATACTCTGAATGATTGTGAGTAACAACTAATACAGATATGGTTGAATTCATTAAAGCTAATATTTATTTATTTTTTGCTGTACCACTTCCAAACAATTTATTTTTTACCTGAACAAGATTGTTATAATTTGCTGCCACAATCTTTTTTAAAGCAGATGATTCTTCATCTGGAAACCAATCTGTTGTTCTTGGTTTTTCGATTAAATTAACATGTTCTGTGTAAGCATATGTTGCAATTGAAGTTCGATATTGTCCTTCAGGGAAATTTGTCATTGCATATCCATGTAAGGTATACCCTCGAGTCTGCTGAATAATTAACCTATTAAAAGGCACTCCTAATTTCTCTTTATCACCAGTTCTTAAATCCTCTATATCAAGATGCCCTTTATATTCCTCTTTCCAATCTTTATTTATATATAAGAGCAAGTTCATATTCCTAAACCAATTTTTATATAATGGATGATAATTAAAATCTAAATGCATGTCTAAGAAGCTATTCTTTTTACCTTGATGTATACCTCCTCCATGATTTTCTGGATCTACAAATACTTTTTCGGAAGAAATAAAAGATAAGAAACTATTCATCCTTTCAGATTTCAAATCCTCATATAATTCATCGAACACATTACCTAAAACCTTATAATTTGACTTCTCAAACTTATTATTAGCAAACATATAGTCCTTACTCTTATTCTCTAAATCAGGAATAGCGTCATAAAGTTGAGTTAATTTATCTTCATCACAGAAGTTATCAATTATTAAATAGGGAAATGGGTTGGCTGTTAAATAATTCAACCTCAACTGTTCTTTGTTTTTTTCAATTTGTTCGAAATTTATCATCCTCTCTAAATATTATTTTATATAAATTAGAAATAAAATCTTCAAAAGAATAGCCTTTCAAATATAATTGTCTAGATTTCTCATCTACATTTGTAGACAGCAAACTATTTATATCAGAAAACACTTCTTTATTGATTTCACTTATTATAAGCCCATTCCCGTTTCTTACGACTTTTTGACTAACGACCTGTTTTGTTGTAATGATTCCCAAGCCAAACATAAGAGCTTCTATGTAAACCAAGGGATACACTTCAGAATTCTCTTCACTAGTAAACAAAAGTAATGAATGTTTTTGAAAGATTTTCTTTTTCTCTTCTACACTTTCTATAGCACCCAAATATTCAATAAAATTATATTTTTTCAAAAGACAATTCAACCTTTGCTCCGTATAAGCATCTAAAACACCTCCACATATAGTTAATTTATAGGGGGTTTTCATTTCTTTATACATTAAATCACAAAAGTCACACAGAAAGTCAATTCCTTTTAAAATCGATAAATTAGAAAAAAACAACAGTTTTTGCTGTTTAGTGTCTGTGCTGTTATTTGTATTGTAATCTGGTAAAGAATTATCTAATAAATAAATATTATTTAAATAACTCAAATTCCGTAATTGCCTTTTATTTATTACTACAACATTGATATTTTTCAAGAGTTTCTTTAGAAATGTTGAACTCCTATTTTCATGTCCATTTTCATGTATATGAAGTGTAATTTTATGTGATAAAAATTTACTAGTAATAATAAAAAATAAATCTCTATAGTATGCAAAACCTTTTGCTGTAAAATTAATGTATACAAATGATTTTCTGGGAATACTCAATATCTTCAATAATATTTTAAAAGATTGTATTACCTTAGAAAACTCAAACCTTCCAAAATTACTAAATTCTCTAGCTTGGGCTAAATCGATTAATTCTAAATTAACTCCTTTATCTCTTAATTTTTCAATGATATGGTTAGATATAATCTTAACACCATTGTTTGGGCCTGAAATTGGAAAAACAACAAATAACTTATTCATATAACGTTTAAGGCTTTGATAAACTCTTTTCTTTCTTTAAATGGAACAAAAAGCATGAAAAAAAAACAAAAAAAACAATTCCTTTATTTCTAACTAATGCTGACTCAGTTAAGCTAAAAACAAAAAAAATGATTCCAATTGCAATCAAATAATTATTCCCTTCTAAGAGCCCTCTCCTAAAAATGATCAAAAATAAAACTATTAAACCAATAAACCCGAATACTCCTGTATAAATAAACTCTGTAAGGTATTGGTTATGCGAATTAAAATTCCTTTCAACACCATGTCTGAAGTTATTACGATGATAGCATCTTAATAATTCCTCTTTCTCATCACCTGGGGCTACACCAATCCAAAAATTATCTAATATTAAATCGACAGAGCAATATAGCTTCGCCATTCTTGCTTTAACAGCTGTAAATTGAGTTCCTGAAAAATCCCTGTTCACTAAATCATTCTTCAAATCTAACCCCTTAAACTTGTTATAAATAAAAAAAGAAGAGAAAATCATTGATGCCAAAAACAATAATACTACTATCCCCTTCATTATTGAATGAATTTTTTTTAGGCGTATAAGTAATATTGAAAAGTATACGAGAACAATTAGGGTCAAAGCTGTTAAAAGAAAAGAATTAAGCAAAAATGAAATTATGGTAAAAAGTAGAATACATAATAGCCTTAACACTGGTTTCAATTTAATAATCTCATCATTTTCAAAATAATCATTTCCAAGAATAAATATTGAAAACAAAACATAAGTTCCAAAATATATGGGATGTATTTCATCAAGTACATTGGTAAATTCTATATATGAGAAGAAATTCCCATTTATTTCATTAAAAGGGTTTAACGATCCAAAATACAATGTTTTCTTTGTGGCTACTATTAAAATAATAAAAACTGCGACCAGTATAGAATAGACAAACCATTTCAATATTTTTTTAATCAAACTACTGTTTATGTATTTAGTAAAAGAAAAACAAATCAAAGGTAAAACTATAAAAAGTAAACGTTGCTCAAGTTTTTGAAATCCTATTTTCAAATTAGCAGTATATAAAAGTGCAATTATCATTAAAGCATAAAGAAATATGTACGCTGTATAAATAGACTGCCAGATTCTCTTATCTTTTTTGAACTTAAAAAAGTAAATTATACTAGTTGATAATCCTAAAATAACAACAATGTTATTGAATAGCATCCAAAATGGAATTGTAATTGCCATGCCAATAAAAAAAGCTTCAACAATAGCATTAAATACTTTCTCTCCTTTCATCTAAATTATTATTATGATATAATACAATCATTAAATAAAAAATAAATAATGTGTCGAAATATATAAAAACATTATCTGACAAAAAGAGAATATTCATAAAGATTAATATTGGAACAGCCTTAGCACTTACCAAATTTATTTTAAAGAAAGTAATTAGCCATATTAAATAAGATACAATTCCTAATTCCAAAATTATTTTCAAAATATCTGAATGAAGGAAATGAATATTTGGAAAGTTTTCTTTTAAAAACAGATTTGTTGAACCTAGTGAATTGCCGAAAAGTAAATTATCATCAAAATGATTAACACTATCTGTATAAATTCTTAATCTTCCTTGTGTAAAATGATTTGGGCTTAAACCCGTTATATCTTTTATAGCTGCGTCAAAGTTACCTTGAATAAAATTATATATAATAATTAACAAAGCACTATTTAAAACAATAAACCAAACAAATGCTCTATTTGGATTAAATGTTTTCTTTCGATATTTATAAAAAAACCAAAAAATTAGAAGCGCTAAACAAGCCGCAAGAATCGAAATTCTTTTAAAGGCGAGTACAAAGAATAAAAGAGCAATAAATGCTCTTAATTTTCTTCTCTGCAAAATATAATGCAACGAAAATAAACCAAATGGAAATGCCATCCACGATTCAGTAGGCATAGTAGAGGTTCTTAAAGCATCAATAAACTCGTTAACAATATTTGGGTTGAAAAAAAACTGACTATTGCCAACAAAAAAGACAATACCGTATACAACAAATAAATAATCTAATATATTGTGTATGGGTGTTTTTATTATAGATGTAGATACTATTACTGCTAAAATCGGAATTAATATTAAAACCGATTCTTCTATAAATCTTATAGAAAGGTTAAAAGTAAAAAGAGAATAAATAAAGTTGATAATTATAAGCACCAAAAAAAGTTGAAGGTTCTTTATAGGAACTCTATAAACTTTAATCTTTTTATAATTTATTAGTAAAAATAAAGAGAAAAATATTGGAATAGTATATTTAATGTACCTCAAACTAGATCCTATATTTGTTGCTACTACAGACATTCCAATAAACAGACATAGTAGCAAAAGGAGCAATGTGCTTTTATTAATTTTAAGACTCATTTAACAATGCGCTTAGATTAAAATCATTCTTGCTACGAAATTCTTTAAAAAGATTATCTTTTAATAACTGATGTTCGTAATACTTCACTTTGCATCCAAACTCTTTTGCATAGAACAATAGAGATGTTGCAAAGCCATAAACAGTAAGGTTTGGATTATTCAAAATTATTTGCTCGAACGCAATATTATCAGGAATAACCTCTACTTCTTTATTTTGATCAACTATAATTCTTAATATTTTGTCTTTGTTTTTAGAATTTTGAGCTGGATGAAATTTAACTGCTATTCGATCACTTTTAATATCGTTTAGAATAACCTTGATCCCTTCTAAAAACGGCTTTAGGTTCAAATTTCCTTGTTCAACAGCGCCTTCCAGAACCAAAACGTGATTACTTTTTAAAGTGTATTGAGCGACCTTTTCAGAAATCATTTCTACTCTAACGATCTCATAAGGCAGACCTTCAAACCCTTTTGATGTAACTGTGTAAAAAATAGGATTTATACTTTTCTTAAACTTTCTAAGATCAAAATTTTTTATAAAGAAGATTCTTCCCTTACCTACAAACGGCAATAAATTCAATATTCGCTTAACGACACCCTTAACAATACTTTTCTCTTTAAAATGCATAAAATAGTTTGAGTAAGCATTTACTCCCTCTTCTATAATATGTAATTCTTTACAATTAGTATTGGTTCCTATTATTTGCATTATTGGGTGAAATACGTGTGGCAAAAAAACCCTAAATTCTTCATCTTTCAATACATTCTTTAAAACATTATCAACATCTTTAATTAGTGGTAATTTTTTATTAAAATTTAAAACGCCAAAAGAATCTAATTCATTGTGAATTAAGGTAAAGTCTATACACTTTGATTTGGATAATGCATCATTCTGATACGATCGAGAAATTATATATATCAAAGAATCTGGGTTAAAGCCTAAATACTTTATAACACCTTTAGCAACAAAATATGTAATATGACTATGTATATAAAAGATATTCTTCATAATTTTCGTTTAATAAAATTGATCAATAAAGATTGTTTCATCACAAATATAGTTACCACATAGTAAAACATAGCCATAGGAACTATGTAAAAATTATGTTGTACAAAATAGCCACCGTTATAAACTAGATATAATGGTAATATAATAAGTATCGAGTAAATCAATACTTTTAATAGGTACACCATTGGAAAATAAGTAAAAAAGCTAGTTGACAGTCTTTTGTTTATAAAACCTATAGGGATTAGCACAGTAATATAACTTGCTATCAATGTTGCAATAACAGCCCCCATTACTCCGATTCTGGGAATGAGTATCAAGTTACAAACCACGTTAACTATACCACTCGCAATAACATGAACTGAAGCGAAATTCTTTAGCCCTATAACCCCCATATAAATACTAAAAGGAAAAACTGACAATAAAAACCGTAATGTGTATATTCGAAAAATTTCTCCAGAATACTCAAACTTATTCCCAAAAAGTAGCACTATAATTTCTGTTGAAAAGAAAAAGCAAAAAACAATTATGGGTAACAATAATAATGTTATTTGCTTTATGGTTTGATTTGTTAATTTTAAAGTTTCTAAGATTTTGTTTTGATCAAGCAATAGAGCTATTTTGGGAGTCGCTATAGTAAAAAAAGAGGTAGTTATTACACCTATAAATGGAATATTAAATGCTCCCACCTGATATAGTGCAAAAACTTCAGGAGACTCCATAGATGATATCATATATTTATCTATCTGCATATTTAATATGCCTGCCAAAACCAAGAACATTGTTGGTATAATAAATTTGAACTCTTGCTTATTAACAATAAGATTTTCACTTACTTTAATGTTTTTTAATGTTTTTACAAATGGTATAAACAATAGTGTAAACTTCAGAACTTCATATATCATAAAAAATGATAAAACATAATTTACGTTTAAGTTATTAAACCCACAGTAAACAAACCCAAACAAATAAAGAAATAGAAAGCTAGCACTTACACCATTTAGAAAATTAAGCTTATTTATAAAAAGATAGTAATTAGAGAAAAAAGCATTAATGACTTTAAAAAACAAAATAACAACAAAATAGCTATTGAATTTTGTAAAATAATCATTTTGAAACCATTTGAGAAATTGGTTGTCTAAGACAGCTATAACAATACTAGACATAAATGCAAATGCAATCATTGAAAAGAAAAACCTTTTAAACAGAGTATTTCTCATGACATTTGTGACATGTTTTCCAATAAAAAAGTTAAGAGAGGTCGGAAAAGCTGAGGAAACTGTGACCAAAAAAGTTACAATTACAAAAAACTGCTGTAACTTTCCAAATGTTGACAAATCTAAGATTATTCTTGCAAGACCAATATTTAAGGTAAGTGTTTCAAAAAGTTTAATTAGATTACTGAAACTATATTTAAATTGTGTTTTCAAAACTAAATACCTTCTAAACTTATAAAATTATCTATGTATTTATGCTTTAATTTTTTCAATTCGAAATTATTATAACCATAAAAAGTAATATTGTTAAATTCGGCTGCCTCGTAATCATTTATTGAATCTCCTATGAGACAAGTTTGGCTTTTGTTATAACTCTGTTTTTCTAAAAGCATTGACACTAGTTGTTTTTTGGGAGTTGGAGAACCATGGATAGAGATAAAATATGAATCAATACCTAGCTCTTTACATAAAAATCGTAATTCTTCTTGATCTGAACCAGAAACGATATGAAAACAATACTTATTGAAATTTTGTTTAATAAAATCTACCGAATCCTGAATTAAGTTTTCTGGATTTACAAGCTCTTTTCTCATGAGTTTCGAAAACTCATTAGCATATAGTAAAACCTCTTCCTCAGTAATAGACATTCCTAAAATCTCCTCATAAAAATATCTAATTTTCACATAACGAGAAAGCCCACCATTATTGCTATGAAATGTTATTAACCGATCAACTTCCTCATTAGTAAAGCTATTAAAAATCTTTCTAAATCCCCAATCTCTTATTGCCATGGAATCAAGAATAACGCCATCAAAATCCCAGAGTATAGTATTCATTATTTTGTAAAATAAACATTATCATGAGTTACTGACTCATCTAAATCAATCCAAGCTCTAGCAACAGCTAAGTCAAGAAAATCATCAATGTCTACACATGCCCTCTTGTTTAATTCCATTTTATATGGATTAACCCCATGAAAATAATTCCATTTTACCATCTTCTCCCTAGGAGCAATTAATATTCCATCTGTTACAAAATAATAAACAGGTAACTCTTGAGAAGGTACATGCTTAACACCTAATTCATAATTCATAGGTCCATTTTCATCCCATAAATATCTTTTAAAAGATTCTACACTTATAAGTGAATCATACTTGTTTTCTTCTAAAACCTCTTTTTTATAAAGCTCTATCCCTTCTTCGTACATCTTAGGAAAAACCAAAGGGCTTGTGCAAGTTGCCCAAACAATATTTTCCCCTTTAACCGATTCGGCAATATGAGCAACTACTTCTCCAAAAGATTTAGTTTTTTCATCGCAGTACTCAGGTGCTCTTTTATGGGTTTCCACACCTACTTCTTTTGCAAAATCCAACATCATATCAGAGTCTGAAGATACAACGATTCTATCTATGGATTTTACATTTTTTAATTGCATTATTTTATACAATAACAAGTTTGTTCCTCCAAATGGGGCTATATTTTTGTTTTTAAGTCTACGACTGCCTGCTCTTACAGGGATAATTGCTGTGAATTTATTACTCATGTTTAATTTTTTTTATTTTACTTTTAAGGGCTTCCATTAAAATACCATAATCTACAGAATATGATATATAATTGATACCTAACTTTTTCCACTTTATTGCTATCTCAATCGAATCGCAGGCACTCTCACAATTGGTGTTATTCCTGAAAGTTCAGCTGCTCTTATATGACTCTCGATTGTTTCATATGAGGCATTCCCGTGTTCGTTATGCAAAATAATAAAATCAAATCCTGCATAACCAGCAATTTCAACAACAGAACTATCCAATGTTTTTAAAAAAATCCCAAATATATTATGATTAAGTTTTCTTTTGAAATTAGTTATTAATTCATGTCTCATATTCTAAAAGCTTTATTTTAGATAAGAGTAAATAGATCGCTTTTTTAAACTATATCTAGTATCAGTAATGGCAATTAAGTTTAAGTTCATTTGCTCAAATTTATCTATTAGATATTGATTTTCAACTGAAAGCTCTAATTCTTTAGTGCCTAAATTTTCTCCATACCCATCATAGCCAGCCAAATATATATTCGCAGCTTTAAACTCTAAAGATATTTGAAGCGCTAATGCAAAATACGAGTCTTTATATTTGTCAGTAAAATTAACGCTTTCTAATTCGTATGAACTTTCTATTACTTCTTTAGGAATAAAAGTCCCCATCTTTCTTGGATATGGAGGCAAAATGCAAGTATAGGATTGATTGATTAAGTCACTATTGAATATTTTTTGCATTCTATATCCTTCACTCCCTACCAAACAAAAAAATTGTGGAATATCTAGACCCTTGTAATAACCGGCATTCTTTGTGCTTGCGTGAATTACACAAGTATCTTTATACGATTTTATAAACTGTTTAATCGCATTTTTGTGGTGTACAGCACTTTCCCCTCCTCCTATTATTAAAACATTTTTAAAACAAGTTATAGAAAAGTCAAAATTAGCTAATTTTTTATTGTCCATGATGCTACCACTTTTATTTCGTAAGGCAGTAATAATGCTACTGATTGGGTAAGTTTGCTTTGAAATCCACGACATTACATCTTTTTGAGGTTGTGATAAAATACCAGATACCATATAAGGTAAGTTCGTTCCCCATTCATAATGCTTCTTTAATTTTTCAAATTCTGTGACAAGGCTACTTAATTCAGTAAATGATACATGAAAAGCATTGATGCTTTCTAAATATGTTAACAATAATTCTGTTTTTAAATTGCCCGCACCTCTACCCATTCCAGTAATTGTAGCATCAACTAAACTACAGCCATGATCCATAGCAGTAAGAGTATTAATTAATGCCATTTCCAAGTTATTGTGTCCATGAAAGCCTATTGGCACATTAGTTTTAGATTTAACCAAAGATAATACCTCTATTATATCATTAGGCAAAACTCCACCAAAAGAATCTACCATGTAAAAGTAATCTATAACATCATCTATACCATCCAACAAATCTAAAAAAGAAGTATCCTCTTTCCAACGAGACATATACATTACATTGAATGCTACTTCAAATCCCATCTTTTTTACTTTTTTAGCTAAAGTAATTGCTTGCTTAAAATTTTTTGGATCAATAGCCATACGTACCATTGAAATATATGGAATACATGGTTTTAATAAAGCATCTATATGTTCTTCCCTTATATTTTTCTCATCTAGAATAATAACTAGTTTTTTTGAAGGCATTAACATCTTCAAAAACTTCATTACATACTCAGGGCAATAAAAATACTCACCTAAATATCCATCCAATGGAATGCTTCGGTATCCTACTTCTACATAGTTTATAGGTAAGGCCTCCATTGCTTTACAATATTCGGTTACTAATGCTTTATCAAAATCCCAGTTTGTATAATATCCCCCATCCCTAAGTGTACAGTCTAAAAGTTTAACGTTATTCATTTGAGCTTTCATTAAAAAGATTATTTACAATATTATCTACATTAATACTAATTAAAAAAGGATCATAAACACCTTCAATAGCTTTTCTTTCATAAGTATTTGAAGATGTTTTTTGCTCTAAATACTTGTTAGGTCTAAAATATTTTGACAACTGAGCTCCTTTAAAAGAAAAATGTTTTGCTCCATTAGAAAAACTAATTTCCTCAATCCAAATGGGGGTTTCAATCTTTTTCACACCTACATCTAATCTAATTTTTATTGGGTGAATGCCCTTAGGCAAGTTAAATACAATATTTTGACAGTCATCTCGTCCTTTTATATTAATCTCTACGATGTCATCTGGGTGATATTGACGGATTATTTTTTCAGAAAAATATAATTGAAACTTATCATCTTCTATGACCTTAGCTTTAATAATAACTGTCATATAGTCATTCATTATAGAACCAGTTATATTGTTTTTTCCTTCTTCACCTTTATTTTTACAATTGGTTATAAGCAAAATACAGTTCAAAAATAATAATTTTCTCACAGCATTCTAACTTTATATTAATTTTAAACAGTTTATTAAACTGTCCCTCCAATTAGAAATCTCAATTTCCAAAACAGATTTTATTTTACTCTTATCCATTACGCTATAAGCTGGACGCTTAGCGGGTGTAAAATATTCACTAGTACTAACAGGATGCGTTTCTATAGTCGTTTTTGTAATTTCAAAGATAGCTTTAGCAAAGTCATACCAACTTGCCATACCTTCATTGCTATAATGGTAAAGACCAAAATAGTTACTCTTGTTGGAAATAAGGTTTAGTATTACTAATGCTAAATCCTTTGCATAGGTAGGTGTTCCAATTTGATCATTTATAATACTTAACTTGTTTCTCGTTTCTGCTAAATACAACATGGTTTTCATAAAATTATTCCCATGTTCTGAATATAGCCATGAGGTTCTTATTATAAAATGCTCTTTTAAGATATTTATTATTGCCAATTCTCCTTGCAATTTCGTTTCTCCATATACACTTATGGGATCAGCTTCGTCTTTTTCAATATAAGGTTTAGAAGATAAACCATTAAATACAAAATCAGTTGAGACCTGAATTAATGTAGTGTTATACATTTTACATGCTAATGCTAAATGTTTAGCTCCTAATACATTTATTTTATAAGCCTTTTCCTTTTCTTCTTCTGCCTTATCTACAGCTGTGTAAGCTGCGCAATTGATGCAATAATGTAATGGTTCATTTGCTTGAAAAAAATCATTCACTGCCTTCTCATTGCAGATATCTAATTCTAGATAATCAGTAAAAACAAATGATAATCCGTTATGTTCTTTTGCGACATCTTGGATACATTTTCCTAATTGCCCATTAGCTCCTGTTACCAAAACCTTAATCATAATATTGCTTTTTCAAGTTTTGGTAATATTAAATCTTTTTCTGAAACAATAAAATCTGATTCATTTAACTGCCAATCTATATTCAAATTCTTATCATTAAAAATAATTCCAGCTTCCGCTTCCTTATTATAAAAATTATCACATTTATATGAAAAAATAGCAGTGTCACTTAAAACAATGAACCCATGAGCAAAACCTCTGGGAATGAATAATTGATTTTTATTTTCTTCTGATAACTCTAGAGACACATATTGACCAAAAGTTTCAGAGTCTTTTCTAATATCTAAAGCTATATCTAGCACTTTTCCTTTAATAACTCTAACTAATTTTGCCTGTGCAAACTCCCCTCTCTGATAATGTAAACCTCTTAGTACGCCTTTTGAAGAAAAGGATTCATTATCTTGAATAAAACTAATGTTTTGTCCAATTAATTTGTTAAAGTTATTCTGATTAAAACTTTCAAAAAAATAACCTCTATTATCTTCAAAAACTTTAGGTTCAAGAGCAAAGCACCCCTTTAGTTTAGTTTCTTTTACTCTCATTATTTATTTCTAAGTAATCCTAACAAATTTTTACCATAACCACTTTTTAATAGTGGTTGTGCTAAGTCCTTAAATTGTTCCTCGTTAATATAGCCCATTTCGAATGCTGCACCCTCAATAGCTCCAATTTTCAAACCTTGTCGTTCTTCAATAACTTCAACAAACTGAGATGCTTGCATTAAAGATTGAAAAGTACCAGTATCTAACCATGCAGTGCCTCTATCTAAAATACTAACATTAAGTTTCTCTTGTTTTAAATATTCTTTATTAACGTCTGTAATTTCAAGTTCGCCTCTATAACTAGGCTTCATATTTTTGGCAATTTTTATCACAGAATTGTCATAAAAATAGATACCTGGAACTGCAAAATTAGATTTGGGTTGTTTAGGTTTTTCTTCAATGGATATAGCTTGTCCATATTCATTAAACTCTACCACGCCATAACGTTCTGGGTCATGAACTCTATAAGCATAAATAACTCCTCCATCTGGATTATTGTTCGCCTGTAAAAGTTTGGCTAATCCCGTACCATAAAAAATATTATCGCCTAAAATCAATGCTACTTTATCACTCCCTATAAAACCTTCTCCTATAATAAATGCTTCCGCTAACCCATTAGGAGCTTCTTGAACGGCGAATTCAAACTTACAACCATACTTTTTTCCATCTCCTAATAAATCTTGAAATAATGGTAAATCTTTAGGGGTTGATATGATTAATATTTCATTTATTCCCGCATACATCAGCGTAGACAATGGATAATAAATCATTGGCTTATCGTAAATAGGCATTAATTGCTTACTTATTGATAGTGTTAATGGATGCAGCCGAGTTCCTGAGCCTCCTGCCAATATGATTCCCTTCATTTAATATTATATTGTTTTTCGTTATACAACTTATAATCTCCGCTAGTAACACTATGTAACCAATTTTCATTATTAAGATACCAATCTATAGTCTTATCTAACCCTTCTTCAAAGGTTACTGATGGTTTCCAGCCTAATTCATTTTTAATTTTATTTGCATCTATAGCATATCTTAAATCATGACCTGGACGATCTTTTACATAGGTTATCAATTTTTCTGATGTTCCTTGTGAAACATTTAATTTGCCATCCATTTGTCTACATAGTAGTTTAACCAGATCTATGTTTTTCCACTCATTGAATCCGCCTATATTATATGTTTCTTTATTTTTTCCTTTATGAAAAACTAAATCGATTGCTACAGCATGATCTTTTACATAAAGCCAATCCCTCGTGTAATTTCCATCACCATAAACAGGTAATGGCTTGTTATTTATAATATTATTTATGAAAAGAGGAATTAACTTTTCGGGAAATTGATTTTCCCCATAATTATTTGAACAATTCGTGATTACATAAGGTATATTATAAGTTTCTCCATAAGCTCTTACAAAATGATCTGAGCTTGCTTTTGAAGCAGAGTATGGTGAATTTGGATCGTATGCGGTAGTTTCAGTAAATAGCCCTTTTTCTCCTAAAGTACCATAGACCTCGTCTGTACTAATATGATAAAACAACTTATTAACATAGTTCTCTTTCCAAATATTTTTAAAAGCATTTAAAAGAATCATTGTTCCAATAACATTTGTTTTAACAAAGGCTAGCGGATCTTTAATAGATCTATCAACATGAGATTCTGCCGCTAAATGTATAACCGCATCAAATTTATGTGTCTCAAACAACTCATTTATGAAATCACCATTGGTAATATCTCCTTTTACAAACGAATAATTTGATTTATTTTCAATATCACTTAGGTTTTCAAGATTCCCTGCATAAGTAAGTGCGTCTAAATTAAAGATATTGTAATTAGGATATTTCTCTACAAATAATCTTACAACATGAGAACCAATGAATCCTGCACCTCCAGTTATTAAAATAGTCATATACTATATTTTATCTTTATAACGTTCTAAAAATTTAACAGCTCTTAAACAAAGTAATGTTATAAAAGTAAGCCCCATTAAAATAATCACGTAATATATTTTAGGACTAACCGATTTACCCAAAAAATCTTTACTGTTATCTATTGTTCCACTATCTTGTTTACTAGATGTGATTTCAATGATATGTTCCTTATCGGCTATCTCTCTTTCAATTTCAACTAACTCTTTTCTTAATTGCAAATCTTTGGTATAAAGATCGAATTCTTTGGTTGAACTTTTATTACCTCTTTCTATTGTGATTTGCGCCTGAAAATCGTTATTATTTTCAGCAGATTTCACAATCGCCTTTTGATAAACAGCTAATAAAGTGTCCGATTTAATTAATGATTTAGAAATCGCAAGAGCTTGTTCTCTTAGTTCTTTTAAATCTTTTTCATGCTCTCGTTTAAAATAAGAATTCGAATTAATATTATCTATAATTTTATCAAAAACCGTTTTAAAATTATTCCGTTCTTTAGCTTTTATTGTTATTTCTTGATATTGATGATTATGGTCTTTTGAATTTTTTAAAAAAGTTTTATATTCTACGTTTTTCACTAATGATGTATCAAGTGTTTTAAGATAAGCATCAAACTCTTGAAGTTTTTCATTCTCACTAATAACTGATTCTATTTCAAAATTTAAAATAGACTCCGCTTCTACTGTTCTAATACCTAAAACACTTTCTAAAGCACTTAAATCTCCTTGCTTTAATAAATCATTATAATAACCAATCGTGTTATATAAATTCTCTCCGGTATCATAGTTCTGTTTTAATGTAATAGAAGACTTATAAACAGGCTCTGATGTTTTTTCTAGGACTATCCCTAAAACAATACCTATAACACCAGCAATTACTAGTTTTAGAATATGCTTCTTTACAAAAAACACCAACCAGACAAATGCTAAAAAAAGCTTATTAAAAAGACTCCCTATAAAACGGAAAAAGTTGTTAAAAGCATTCCCTATTAGCTTAAAAAGCTGCCCTAAATCGACTTCTTCAGATTGCTGCGGTTGTGGCAAATCTTTACTCATAATTATATCTATTAATTAAGTATTTGTTTCAATATTGTTCTTGTTATTAAATATGTAGGTCTTACTCCCGAAGTTCCTAAACCCCCTGAAGCAAGTGTTGCCCCTGTTTCTAAAGGATTATCACTCGCATAATAAGCATATCTTACTTTTACATCGGAACTAATACTACTTCTTACTTTTGAAGCTGCTTGTATCGCTTTTTGATAATGCGCACCTTCCATTTCTAATCCTATTACTTGCCAGGTTGAGTTATAAAAGAATTTCAAAATATCTTTATTTTGTAATGAAGTCCCTAAAACAGTAATCATAGATCCTTCATAAATATCAACTCCTTGACCTTGTAAATCTTCTTTTTTAAGTTCATTTTCAAAAGGATAATTATCTGCTGTACCCTCAAAAATATGTGCCGAAGGTATCATAATATCTCCTTTGTCTCCTTCTAAAATTCCTGCTTTACCCATAATTGACACCGATTCCACATTTAAATGCGTGTTCTTGTCATTATTTTTATATGGCTTCAACAATTCATCAATAGTCTCATAGGCTTGTTCTCCGAAAGCATAATCCATTACTAATATAACAGGTTTATCTTCTTTTAATACTTTTTCACTAATGTCAATATCTGTTTTAGAAATGTCTATTTTACTAGTGTCAAAAATTTGAACATCAATGTTAGCTCCAGATGCGTCTTTAATATAAATCATCCCTCGCTGTAACGCTTCTTTATTTATTTTATTTCGAAGTGCTTCATTTTCTTTTTTACTTAAAGATTCATATACTTCGAAAACATCTTTTTTAGGCTTTGTTGATTTTAATACATTAGACACAAAAAGCGTATTCATAACGCTATGCATATTGGCACTTATTATATGTATAGGTCTTTCTAATAAATCATTTTTTAATAAAGTCGCCTTTATGTTATCTGCCCAAATCTCTCCGTGTATATGATGCCCTATTCGTTCTCTTAGAACTGGACTAAAAGTTACGGTTCTTTTATTATTATGTATTTGTTCTTCTATTGCTAACTTACCTAACCAATATACAATATGAAGTAGCCTTTCTGGTTGCGAAGCAGTTGCAAACTCACCATAAACACTTATTAATTCGTTAAAAGTTCTACCTAAAATATTAGCTGCATGTGTGATAGCAACTTCGCGCTCATCCTGAGTTAATTTCTTTTTTGATAAAACTGCTTTTTCTAGTTTTATCCAATCCCTTGTCGTTGCTCCCTGTTCATTAATTAAAACACGATTACTTATTTTATGAGATTCAATAAAAAGAAAGGTAAGGTGTGTTAAAATATCGTAGATTTCCGATCGTCCTCGAGTAATCTCGATATTCATTTGTTCAACATCTATTCTATAGCAATTACGCCGTCTTTTTTCCGGAATGATAGGCTTAAAATGTGAATTCCCATAGCCTTCATCACTTGTTAAATTAATAAATGTACATTCTTCAATTCCAGCAGGAAGTCTATCTATTACATAAAGCAATCCTTCTAATTCGGCTTTTTCTTCTCCAATGGAGCCATATATCTCCGGACGTAAAAGCAACAAAGATTGCCGTAAAGTTTCACCCGAAATCCCCATAGGTTTATAGAATCCTCTATTAAATAAATGACGCATGGTAATATACATCCTCTCGATGGCATTCGAGCTTTCTTGAGCTCTCGTTCTAGAATGATGTTTTTTACTACTCATTAGTCTTTTTTATCGCTCCAAAGATAGTATTATTTGGTTTAATTCTTACGAGGAAATCGTTCAACTATTTTTCTATCATTTGACAACCTCGGTAATTTATTTTGTCCCCCCAACTTTCCAATAGATTTCATGTAATCTTGAAAGCCTCCTCTTTCAACCTTAGCTATTTTAAGGGGTTGCAATACTTTACCTTCTATTAAATCGAAATAATACGAGTTTTGCTTTTGAAGTGATTCATCAATTTTCTTAGCTAATTCAGAAACATTTTCAGGTTCATTTTCAAATTCTATAAACCATTCATGATATGGCAACCCTTCTTTGGGGTTTATTTGAGGGGCTACCGTAAATTCTGATACGCTAATATTTGAATCTTGAAGCGCTTCTTGCATCGCTTGTTCCACTTCTTTACCTATTACATGCTCACCAAAAGCCGAAATAAAGTGTTTTATACGCCCAGAAACAATAACTCTATACGGTTTTATTGAAGTAAATTCAACCGTGTCTCCAATATTATATGCCCAAAGTCCTGCGTTGGTGGAAATGATCAACACATAATTCACACCAATTTCAACATCTTTAATCGTAATTCTTTTAGGGTTTTCATTAAAGAATTCATCTGCTTTAACAAACTCATAAAAGATTCCAGAATTCAATTGAAGTAACATGCCTTTTTCTTTTTGGGTATCTTGAAATGCAAAAAAACCTTCACTTGCTGGGTATAATTCTATGCTATCAACTCTTCTTCCTATTAAATTTTCAAACTTAGCTCTATAAGGCTCATAATTAACACCTCCAAAAATAAATAGATTGAAATTTTTAAAAATATCTCCAACTTTTTTACCTGTTTTTTGTTGAAGTTTTTCAAAATACATTTGCACCCAGGAAGGAATACCAGAAATAATGGTCATATTCTCTGGCAATGTTTCTTCAACAATGGCATCTACTTTTGTTTCCCAATCTTCAATACAATTTGTTTCCCATGAAGGAAGTCTGTTTTTTTGAAGATATTTGGGAACGTAATGTGCCACAATACCAGAAAGTCTTCCCAATTGAATGCCGTTTTGTTCATTTAGAATTGGACTTCCTTGAAGGAAAATCATTTTTCCATCTACAAACCTACTGTTCCCTGTTTCATAAATGTACATTAAAATAGCATTCCGAGCTGCCTCAACATGGGCTGGCATGCTTTCTTTAGTAATGGGGATGTATTTAGACCCTGATGTAGTTCCTGATGTTTTTGCAAAATAAACGGGTTTCCCTTTCCAAAGAATATCTTCTTCTCCAGCGACTACTTTTTCCACATACGGTTTAAGGGCTTCATAATCTCGAATTGGAACTCTTTTCACGAAATCTTCATGAGAATTTATGCTTACGAAGTCGTGGTCTTTTCCGAACACAGTACCTGCGGCTTTTGAAATTAAGCTTTGAAACACTTTGCCTTGTGTCTCAACAGGATTCTTAGCCCATTTTTGAATACTTTTATAAATACGTTTTGCAAATGGTTTTGCAAGAACTGATTTTAATGATATCATCTATTATTTAAAATCTATAAAATTTGTTGGATTAATAGGATAGCCATCATTCCATAACTCAAAATGTAAGTGAGGCCCTGTTGATAGCTCTCCTGTATTTCCTGCAGTAGCAATAACTTCTCCTGCTTTAACCAAATCACCTTGTATTTTTGTTAGTGCGGCATTGTGCTTATAAACAGAGATTAATCCATAGCTATGCTCTATAATAATAACATACCCTGTGCTAACTGTCCATTCTGCAAAAATCACAATACCATCGGCAGTTGCTTTTATAGGCGTGTCTTTTGCTAATACGATATCTACAGCGTAATGTTTTTCTTTTAAATTATATGGTTCACTTATAGTACCATTTGCTGGTGGAAACAACACAAAATTAGTTGAAGATGTTGCCGACTCAAATAAATTGTATTTATCTTCTTTATCTACTTTATCTCTTAAAATTGAGTCTTCTAATATAGGTGCAAAATCGACTTCGCTTGCTTCTGTCCTCACTGCTTCTACAATAGAGTCTTTATTAAAATCACTAGCGCTTACATCTCCTTTTAATACTTTTTTTATCGATGTATAATACAGTTCATTCATGGCAATAACCCGTTGTAAAGAATCTGTTTTATAATTTAATTCTGTGGCTTGCTTTTTTAAAGCCGTTGACGAATACCCCGGAATATATTCTCTAAGCGGCGTATAGGCAATTAATAAATACGTGAATGTTATTAAAAAAACGGCTATTAAAGAGCTCAAAACAAAAACATTTAATCGTGTTAACTTAAATGACAAGCGTTCTTCAAATGTGTTTTCATTAAGTATAACTAATCGATACTTATCTAATAATTTTCGTTTTATCTTTTTAGGTTTCTTATTTTCTTCCATTAAAAACAAAATTAAATAAAATTATTGCAAGACTTGTTTCTCTTTGTGCTAAAGTTATGCTTAAAACGATATTATTAAACATTAATTATTAACTTTGCATTAATAAAATTATTATTATGAGCTTATATATGTTACCGTTAGCGATTGGACCTTGGCAAATAGCATTAATAGTACTTGCTGTTTTGTTATTATTTGGTGGAAAAAAAATACCAGAATTGATGCGTGGATTAGGTAGTGGTATTAAAGAGTTTAAAGACGCGAGTAAAGAAGAAGAAGAAGAAACAAAAGAAGATAAAAAAGAGTAATCTTTTACTTTTTAAATAAAAAAGACCTGTATGTACAGGTCTTTTTTATTTAAAATATTATTTGTTTTGGCTTAATCAATTTTAACAGATTTAATAATAGCCTCAAGCTCTAACATATAGTTACGCTTTTCAACCGATGGCGCAAATATAAACCCTTCAACACCAACCCATCGTTTATTTACTTTATCCTCGATAGTATAATTAATAAATGAACCTCCCATAAAATCATTGGTTAATTCCCAAAGACCTTTGGTTTCAAAAGTTGGTTTATTATCTAAAATTGTTTCGCCATGAAAAGGGGCATAAGCATCTTCAGTTATCATAAAAGAACTCACTGTATCTCCATCTGCATTTACAGTTCCGTCTAATCGTCCTTTAAAATAAGCTTTCCCTATAGAATCTCTAATTTTAATTATCTGAATTACTGTACTATCGCTCTTTTCAAGAGCTTCAAAAGGCAATTCGTAAATCATCAAATGTGAATGCCCTGTTGTAATATCTTTTCTAAACCAAAAGAAATTATCAGTCTCCTTAGCAACTTCGTAAATAGATGGAAATTGAATTGACAACCCTAATTTTTCTTTGATTGAAGTGAATTTATGAGGTGATTTACTCATTTGACGTCGTCTCTCTGCAATCTCTTCATTTCTAAAAGTTTCCATTATTTTTTCCTCATTTTGAGTGATCAAATCAATAATATCTTGTTTTGTTTTACCAGAAACTAAAATAACCTTTTGCGGTTTCGCATATACATCTTTTAAAACCTTAAAACTAGCTTCCTTATTCATTTCCACTTTTAAAATGGTTCTGTTTTTAGTTACAAAATCAGAAAAAACAGCTGGGGGTATTTGACTAATAGAAAAAGTAGGTTCGTCTTGTGGTAAGCCATAAATTGGCTTGGCTAGTACTGTTCTTATCGTTTCTCCAACATTACCATTCCATAGTTTATTATCAATAACTACTGAAACATTGTTTATACTACCTGAAGAATCTAAAAGAAACTTTTCATTTGATGACTTTTTATCTCCGCAAGAAAAAAAGAATAATAATGATGCTAAAAAAATAATATGCCTCATGATGGTTTTCGTTTTTATCGGAATTTAACCTTTTGATATCTTAAGTTTCATTCCCGGTTTTAATTTATTACTACTAATACCGTTCCAATCTTTAATGTTTTGGATAGAAACTCCAGGGAATTTTTGCGAGATAGTCCATAATGAATCTCCATTTTCTACAACATAGGTAATGACATCGCCAGTAATAGGGGTAATTTTTGTGGTTGTTTTTGCTGAAGTTGGTGGTGCAACATATGGTTTCCTCGGGTAAATAGTTAAACGTTGTCCTATTTTCAAATTATTACTTCTTAAACCATTCCATTTTTTAATATCACTAACCCTAACGCCATATCTTCTAGAAATTTTCCCTAAAAAATCTCCAGATCTAACTTTATAACGTACCCTATCGGTTGCATTAAAAAATTGAGGTAAAGGCTTTTCACGTCTATCAAATTCTGACTTAGCAAATTCGTAAATTTTTTCTTCATTATTCACGAAATCACCAATAACATCAATTGGCAACCTTAAAACATAATTTTCTCCTTTAATAATTGGAATAATATCTAATTTATATGATGGGTTTAAAAATTGAAGCTCTTCAATTGGTGTACCAGTCACTTCTGAAACCTGATCTAGAGTAATCATATGTTTTACCCTAATAGTATCTGTTTCAAAATGTGCCGTTTCTGGTTTATACTGTTTAAAACCGTGTTCTTTTGCATATTCAAAAATATACATATTAGCTAAAAATGCTGGCAAGTATCCTGCGGTTTCACGAGGTAAATTATGTCTTATATTCCAATAGTTTTTATAACCCCCTGAACGCCTGATTGCTTTGGTAACATTTCCTGGCCCTGAATTATATGCTGCTAAGGCTAAATCCCAATCACCAAAAATCTCATAAAGTTTCGATAAATATTTAGCTGCTGCCTCTGTAGATTTAATAGGGTCGCTACGCTCATCAACATAACTGCTTACATCCAGTCCATACATTTTACCAGTACTAAACATAAACTGCCACAAGCCAGTAGCACCTACTCTAGATTTAGCTCTGGGCCTTAGTGCAGATTCAACAATGGCTAAATATTTTATTTCTAAAGGAATATCATGATTATCAAGCTCTTGTTCAAACATAGGAAAATAAAAGCCACTTAGCGTTATTAGTTTTTGAATAGACTTTCTTCTGTGTTTTAAGTATGATTTAATAACACTTTCTAATGCTGGATTATATGCCACATTAAAAGGTGTTCTGGCATCCAATTCCTTTAAACGTGCTTTAAGCGTATCGGTATGTAGTTCGGGGTAATCAACTGCTTCAAAAGTTAATTCTGTAACAGATTTATATATGGTATCAAATAGTGTATTACTATATAATTCTTCGAACCATTTTTCATCTAATTTCGCAGCAAATTCATTGTCTTCAAGTTTCTTTATTGAAGTACTATCTAAAACGGCTTTAATAAGTTTAATGGTATGTGGTTTCCCATCAATTAAAGAGTCTTTAATTTGTTCTTTTTGTGAAGACACAGAATCTTTAACTTGTGGATAACAAGTTCCAATATTTAAAAGTATAATAACTATAAAAAAACGAAAAGCCATAAAATCTATTCAGGTAATTATTGAACGATACTATGGCTAAAATCGTATTTTTTAAGCTAATGTGAAAGCTTAATTGAATATTATTCTAAAATGGCAGCTATTCCAGGTAATGTTTTACCTTCTAAGCTTTCAAGCATGGCACCACCTCCTGTGCTTACATAACTCACTTTATTTTCGAATCCAAATTGTTTTACAGCTGCAACAGAATCACCACCTCCAACTAAAGAAAATGCACCATTTTTAGTGGCTTCTGCAATAGAATTTCCTAATTCTATGGTTCCGCCAGCAAAGCTTTCCATTTCAAAAACACCCAGTGGACCATTCCATAATATAGTTTTAGACTGCATCACGATATCGTGAAATTGCGCTCTCGATTTTGGTCCTGCATCAACACCTTCCCAACCATCAGGAATCTCGTTTATATCTAAAGTTTGCGTATTGGCATCATTGCTAAAATCATCGGCAGCAATGACATCAACGGGAATATGTACTTGTACATTTTTCTCTTTCGCTTGTTTTAAGATGTCTAAAGCCAATGGCATTTTATCATCTTCGCAAATTGAGTTACCTATTTTCCCTCCTTGTGCCTTAACAAAGGTAAACGACATACCTCCTCCAATAATTAAATGGTCTACTTTATCTAAAATGTTTTCTATAATCGTGATTTTAGATGATACTTTTGCGCCTCCCAGTATTGCTAATACTGGCTTCTCTCCAGTTTTCATAACTTTTTCAATACTTTCTATTTCTTGTGCTAATAAACTTCCAAAACATTTATTCTCTGGAAAAAACTCTGCTACTATAGTTGTAGAAGCGTGTGCTCTATGGGCTGTACCAAAGGCATCATTTACATATATATCTCCTAATTTGGATAACTGCTCTGCAAAGTCTTTATCGCCAGCCGTTTCTTCTTTATAATAACGTAGGTTTTCTAGTAGTAAAATCTGTCCTGGCTCTAAGCTTGCTGCTGCTGCTTCAACCTCAGCTCCGACGCAATCTTTTACAAATTTTACTTCAACACCTAAAATATCTTCAACTTTTTCTGCAATATGGCTTAGCGAAAACTCGTCTTGAAACCCTTTTGGGCGTCCTAAATGAGACATTAAAATACAGCTTCCGCCATCTTCTAAAATTTTAACTATGGTTGGTTTTGCAGATACAATTCTAGTGGCATCTGTTACTTCAAAGTTTTCGTTTAAAGGCACATTAAAATCTACGCGAATTAATGCTTTTTTATTTTCAAAATTAAAATCGTTAAGCGTTTTCATTGGTTCGTCTTTTATTATTTTTTATTATTAAATGTCATATTTGTGTCAAGGTTATATAAATACTAAACATAAACATTTCATTCATATTTATTTTGTGTTTTATCAACTATTTAACACACAAATGTAACTAATTAAAAATAGCTATAAAACCTGTTTTTTCACGAAAACGATATAGCTTGTGAAGATTATTAATAAATTGATTTTTTATACCAATTTAACTTTGAAATAGCACATATAAATCGTTTCTTTTTTGCCTACTCTTTGTTAAAAAATATAACCGTAGTTTAGACTATGCTTAGATTTTTCGCCTTGATTAAGCAGAAAATAATTCAATTTACTTATGCACAATTTCAAAGTTAAATTGGTATTCTTTACTTTTTTGTTGAAAATCCAGAGTCTATAAGTAGAATGAGCTCATTAATATTTTCTGGGATAATTTTCTTTATATTCTTTTTCATGAGCCATTTCATAAGAATTCCGAAAGGTTTAAAATCTGCAAAAACTTCTACACGAAGCTTTGTATAACCGCCGTCTATTTCTTCCAGAATAAAATAGTTATTCATTCGTTTAGTAAAAGGGACATTGGTTGTAGATTCACCATAGACTAATTGGTTTTTGCTAACCTTTTTCTTAACTGTAGTTTGTTCTACTTCTTCGTTTTTATTTACTAAACATTTATGTTTTTGTCCTGCGCGATTCACTTTATTTTTATCATATTCTAATTTATCAACTCCCTTTGTCCAAAGCAGTCTATAATCAAAATTACTAATCACCTCATAAAGTTCTAAAGCGGGAAGTTTTATCAATTGAGTTTCATCGAATAACTTATGCTTAGGAACATCATCTGGAATGGGTTCAATTTCAGGAAGCTTTTCTTTTAAATGCGATAACGGATTATATGTAAAAGTAATAGAACCAAAATCATAGTCTGCAATTAGCTTATTCGCTTCATTCACAGCTCGAACACTTTCAGTAAAAATAGCATATTCTTTTAGAGGTACGTCATTTTTAAGCAAACGATGGATTTGTATCACATGGCTTCCATATGGTTTTTTATAATCCTTAACTTCTATAAATTCAATCTCCCCATAATGAACCACAAACTTAATCTTTAAATTATAAGCAGAAGAACAGGCTCCACAATGACAAATCCGCTGATATTCATATCGTTTAATATGCGTATGAAACGCTAAATACATGGCTTCAATCTGTTTCTCGATAGCTAAAATATCAACTTGATTATCAAGCCTATACATAAACAAGGCATCACCTTCAATTTCAGCTAATTCTAAGCCTATTGTATTTGTATCAATCAACAATTCTAATAGTTCGGAAACGATATGTCTGCTATGACTAATATTTGTATGATGTACAAATTCTGTAAACCCTGAAATATCAGGGATAAAAAGAATAGCGTTTTGAGTCATTTTAATTAATCTGAGTTTATTGAAGTGCTTTAAACTTTTTATAATTGGCTACAAAATATTCTTTTATCCTCATATTTTGTCTTTTTATTACTCTGTAACGATTGCTATGCAGCGAATAAAACACTTCATTGAATATATAAAAATAAGTCGATTTATTTTGTGTTTATTACAACATTATGTTAAATACCCATAAGTATTCTTACGGTATAAAAAATCATTTATAAAAATAGTAAGATTATTCACTTTACTTATCGTTTCTATGCTTTAACATCTAATAAAAAATGTGTAGGTTTGTTTTATGCTTTTTGAGGATGTTTTAGGTCAGGATCATATTAAAAATCATTTAACACAAAGTGTTGATAATGGTAGAATTCCTCATGCACAATTATTTGTTGGAAATGAAGGCTGTGGCACTCTACCAATGGCATTGGCTTATGCCCAGTATATTTTATGTTCGAATACGGGTGGAAAAAACACCACCGGAAATGAAGCTTGTAATTTAAAGTTTAAAAATTTATCGCACCCTGATTTGCATTTTGCTTTTCCGGTAACTACCAGCGACAAGGCAAAAAGTCATCCGGTTTCCAGTATTTATCTTGAAGAGTGGCGTCAGTTATTAAAAGAACAACCTTATGGAAATCTTTTTGATTGGTATAAGTTACTTGGTGTTGACAATAAGCAAGGACAAATAGGTGTAGACGAAGCCCATGAAATTGTAAAATCTTTAACTTTAAAATCTTACGAGGGCGGTTATAAAGTCATGCTTATATGGATGGCAGAAAAAATGAACACTGCTTGTGCCAACAAACTTTTAAAGCTTATTGAAGAGCCTCCAAATAAAACCATCTTTATTCTTATTGCTGAAGATGAGGAACAAATAATTAATACGATTAGGTCACGCTGTCAAATTTTACATTTTCCGCCTTTGGCTGAAGATGTAATAAAAGATGCTTTAGTTAAAAGTTATAGTTTAGATATATCTGTTGCAACTAAAATTGCACATCAATCTAATGGAAATTACAATAAAGCTTGTGATTTAGTTTATCAGGATTCTGAAGATTTACAATTTGAAGAATGGTTTATTTTCTGGATTCGAAGTGCTTTTAAAGCCAAAGGGAATAAAGCAGCCATACATGATCTCATTTCATGGAGTGAAGATATAGCCAAAACTGGGCGGGAAACACAAAAGCAATTTTTACATTTCTGCTTAGATTTTTTTAGACAGGCATTATTACTAAATTATAATGCTACCGACTTAGTTTTTTTAGAACCAAAAACACCAAAATTTAAGTTAGAAAATTTTGCGCCTTTTATACATGGTAATAATATTTTGGACATTAGCGACGAACTTCAGGACGCTATTTACCATATTGAACGCAATGGTAATTCTAAAATTATTTTAACCGACTTATCTATTAAGCTTACACGCTTGCTTCATAAGAAGCCTTCTTAACAATACACTAAATATCCTAAAAACATTAACAAGAAAACTTACCTTAGTTTAGTTATTGTTTTTTTTGACAAATAAAGAATTTCTTCATAAATAGTTTAGAACAAGTACCATTTTACTTATTCTTTTTTTAGTGGTTTACATTCAACAAAAAGCTTTAAATGTATGTAAACAAAAGCGTTACTAACCATTAGTTTTTAGCACAATTAAAAAAGCAGGAAAATAAAGAGGGTTTTATTATTTACAATCGTTCAATATTAATTAAACCTCATAAAATAATAACATGAAACAAAATCTACTTTTAATTTTCCTTATCCCTTTTTTTAGTTTAAGCCAAATACAAATAGGTGGTAGTATTGATGGTGAATCAAGCCTTGATCTATCTGGTTTTAGCGTGTCACTTTCTGGTGACGGCTCCACATTGGCCATTGGTACAATAGGGTATAATTCTTTTTCAGGCCTTGTACGGATTTATAAAAACACATCAGGTATATGGACACAGATAGGTAGTGACATTTATGGTTTGGCTGGCAATTGGTTCGGATATCGGGTATCTCTTTCTTATGACGGAACTATACTTGCTATTGGTGCACCTTATAATAATAACGCTAATGGTAATAATTCGGGTTATGTAAAAGTTTATGAATATAAATCTAATGTTTGGAGTCAACTAGGAGACGATATTTATGGCAAAGCAGCCGATGACTTGTCGGGTTCAAGTCTATCGCTTTCCAAAGAGGGTCATATCGTTGCTATTGGTGCCATAGCAAATAGTGATAATGGTAATCGTTCGGGTCATGTACGAGTTTACGAATATAAATCTAATACTTGGAGTATCATAGGCAACGAAATTAACGGTCAAGCAGCTGGTGATCAATCAGGCACAAGTATTTCACTATCTTCTAATGGTCATGTTATTGCTATTGGAGCTCCCGATAACGATAATATTAATGGTGATAAATCAGGACATGTAAGGATCTATAAATATGAAAACACACTTAATAACTGGGAACAATTAGGCGATGATATTTATGGAGAATATGGCAATGATAAATCTGGTTTTAGTGTATCACTTTCTTCCAATGGCTCTATAGTAGCTATTGGCGCCACAGATAATACTGCTAATTCTGGTCAAGTGCGAGTTTATGAGAATTTACCGAGCGGTTGGTCATTAATAGGTAATAGCATTGATGGCGGTGCAATCGATGATAAATTAGGCTGGAGCCTCTCTCTTTCTTCAGATGGTTCTATAGTAGCTATTGGAGTCCCTGGCGGTAATGGTGGTGCAGATAGCTCTGGTCAAGTAAGTATTTATAAAAACATATCAGGCCTTTGGAAACAAATAGGCAGCAATATAAATGGTCAAACTACAGATCGTCAGTTTGGTCATAGTGTTTCACTTTCTGCTGATGGTTCTATGGTCGCTATTAGCACACCAAATAATAACAACGGTGGCTCTACAAGTGTTTTCGATTTAAATGCCATATTATCATCAGATTCTTTCGTTTTATCCCGGTTTCGTATATCTCCTAATCCAGCTACTTTTCAAACATCCATTAAACTAAACAAAGGTTTAATCTTAAAAAAAATATCTATCTACAATAATTTAGGTCAGTTTATAAAATCCACTAAAAAAGACATTATTGATACCTCTGACTTATCTTCAGGAATGTATTATCTACAAATTGTAACCGATAAAGGTAACGCTACCAAGAAATTAATTATTAAATAATAATCACTTTAACCCCTTAAACATTATGAAAAAAAATCTATTCTTAGTTTTCTTTATTCCCTTGCTTAGTATAAGTCAAATACAAATAGATAATGATATTGATGGCGAAGCCGATGACGATCAATTTGGATATAGCGTGTCACTTTCGGGTGATGGTTCTATCATGGCTATTAGCGCTCCTAAAAGCAATGATAATGGGAATAATTCTGGTCATGTAAAAATTTATGAGAATGCACCCTCTGGTTGGACACAGATAGGGGATAAAATTGAAGGTCAGGAGCTCGAAGATCAATTCGGTTATAGTATATCCCTTTCCAATGATGGCTCTATAGTAGCTATAGGATCACCCTACAATAATGGAGTAAGTGGTATTGATTTTGGTCAAGTACAAATTTATAAATACAATGAATTATTAGACACTTGGGAAAAGGTAGGAAATGATATTAAAGGTAAAGCAGCAGGTAATTTATTTGGGCATAGTGTATCGCTTTCCAATGACGGTTCTAAAGTTGTTGTTGGAGCAACTAATTTTAGTGCTGTTAATATAAGCTATGTACAGGTTTATGAATATAATGAATCTTCAAGCACTTGGGAAAAATTGGGTGACGATATTTATGGAGAAACTGCTGGTAATGGAGCAGGGTATAGCGTGTCATTTTCTGGTAATGGAGCTGCTATAGCTGTTGGAGCTCCTCGCAATGATTTTAACGGTGGGCATGTAATCGTTTATGAGTATAATTCATCATTTGGAGAGTGGATAAAAATGGGCGATAACATTGATGGAGAAGATCGTGGAGATCAATCGGGGTATAGTGTATCACTCTCAGACGATGGTTTAACAGTGGCCATAGGCTCTCCTACTAATAGTGATCTTCTTGTTACATCAGGGCACGTAAGAGTCTTTAAATATATATCTAATTCATGGCAACAATTAGGTTCCGATATTGATGGAGAAGCAGCTTCTAATCAATCTGGGACTAGCGTATCGCTTTCTGGAGATGGCACCATAGTAGCCATTGGCTCTCCTCAAAGCAACCTAGCATCTGGTCATGTTCGGGTTTTTAAATACAACGTATCATCAAAAGATTGGATAAAGATTGGGGCTAATATTGATGGTGAAGATATAGCCGATCTTTCAGGTTCTAGCGTATCGCTATCATCAAACAATGGTTCTAAAGTAGCCATAGGAGCTCCAAAAAATTTAAATGCTACAAATTCTGGTCATGTACGTGTTTACAATTTAAGACCTGTTTTATCTTCAAACTCTTTTGTTTTATCCCGGTTTCGTATATCTCCTAATCCAGCTACTTTTCAAACAACCATTAAATTAAACAAAGGTTTAATCTTAGAAAAAATATCTATTTATAATGGGTTAGGCCAGTTTATAAAATCCACTCAAAAAAGCATTATTGATACCTCTGACTTATCTTCAGGAATGTATTATCTACAAATTGTAACCGATAAAGGTAACGCTACCAAGAAATTAATCATTGAATAATAATCACACGAATAACGATCAATAATAAAATAGCAGAAAAACACAATTATGTAATTTGTGTTTTTCTGCTATTTTCTATAAATGCCATATAGTTTAATTCACCTTATTTCTATTTTTCAATTTCATCTTCATTCAGAAGTGTCATAGATATGGGATTATATCTCCATAAGTATCTTAACATTTTTATCAAGTTTGTCTGAAAATAAATCTCTGTCGGATTTTAACCCAAGAGCTATCACTACTCTACCTAACATCCTCAACGTTTCTCATAAAACAAGCTATTTTAACGCTCTAGAAACCTTTTCTTTTTTATTGCATAACGTAGAAAAAATACGATTAAAAATTTTAAATGTAACTTTGCACAAAACTTAATACAAATCTTCACCACTCAATTAAGTTTAAAACAACTAACTCCTATTACTTTATGGGAACGATTATGAATTAAATTATAAATGACAAGAAAGAAAAAAAGGAAATCGAAAAAAGGAATTTCCAACCTAACAAATACCATTCTAAGTATTTTAAAAAAAGATAGAAACCAATCATTCAACTATAAACAAATTGCTGCAAAACTTGGCGTTAACGATGCCAGTAGCAGAAATCAAATTATAAAAACCTTAGCAAAACTTGCCGCTAAACAAGAGATTATACAAGTAGAACGAGGGAAATTTAAAGCCGTTATTAATACAGAATATCATACAGGTATTTTAGATTTATCTGCTAAAGGTTCTGGTTATATTATCTGTGACGAATTTGATGACGATGTTTTTATAGCATCCAACAATATTAATAAAGCATTAAATGGTGATGAAGTAGAGTTCTATGTATATAAACGTAGAAAAAGAGGAAAATTAGAAGGCGAGATAACCAACATTATAAAACGCGATAAAAGCGAATATGTTGGCGTTATTCAATTACATAACAACTACGCCTTTGTAATTGCAGATAGTACAAAGATGCATAAAGATATCTTTGTTCCCATTAATAAGACCTTTAAAGCAGAAGATGGAGATAAAGTATTGGTAAAACTTGAAGACTGGCCAGAAAAAGCCGATTCACCTTATGGTAAAGTGATCCAGGTACTTGGTAAACCAGGAGACCATAATACAGAAATCCATTCTATTTTAGCCGAGTATGGATTACCTCATGAATTTCCACACGAAGTAGAAGATTTTGCAAATAAACTAGACACTTCTATTACGGCCGAAGAAATCTCTAAGCGTAGAGACATGCGTAAAGACTTAACCTTTACAATTGATCCTAAAGACGCAAAGGATTTTGATGATGCCTTGTCTTTCGAAATCTTAGACAATGGATTGTATGAGATAGGTATTCATATTGCAGATGTATCTCATTATTTACAAGAAGGTACCGTTTTAGATGATGAAGCTTATGAACGTGCCACGTCTGTTTATCTAGTAGACAGAGTAGTCCCGATGCTTCCCGAGGTGTTATCAAACAAAGCGTGTTCATTACGTCCACATGAAGAGAAATACACCTTTTCTGCTGTATTCCAAATGAATGATACATGTGAGATAAAAAACGAATGGTTTGGGCGTACAGTAACTTATAGTGATGCACGATATGCTTACGAAGAAGCTCAAGCTATTATAGAAAATAATATAGGGCTTGTCATTCCTGCGAAGGCAGGAATCCACAACATTAATGAAATTAATAATACCATACCAAAAGAAGTATCGCTTACAGGAAAAGAATATCAAACGCCTAAAGAAATAGCGCAAGCCATTTTAAAAATGGACGAACTAGCTAAAATTATGCGACAAAAACGTATGGGATCTGGTGCCATTTCTTTTGATAAAGTAGAAGTAAAATTCAATTTAGATCAAGAAAGTAATCCCGTAGGTGTGTTTTTTAAAACCAGTAAGGACGCCAATAAACTTATTGAAGAATTTATGCTATTGGCAAACCGAAAAGTATCGGAATTTATTGGTAAAAAAGATCCGAAAAAGACATTTGTCTATCGTGTACACGACGAGCCAGACGACAGTAAATTAGCTAACTTACAAAGTATTGTATCTAAATTTGGTTACAAACTTAATTTTAAGGACAGAAAAACAACATCGGCATCACTTAATAATTTACTCAAAGAAGTTAATGGTAAAAAGGAACAAAACCTTGTTGATACCTTAGCCATTAGAAGTATGAGTAAAGCCGAGTATACCACTCGCAACATTGGACATTATGGCTTAGCATTCGATTATTACAGTCATTTTACATCACCCATTCGTCGCTATCCAGATGTGATGGCACACCGGTTATTACAACATTACTTAGATGGAGGTAAATCTGTAAGCGAAGAAGCCTACGAAGATAAATGCAATCATTCTAGTGCTATGGAAAATCTAGCCACTAAAGCAGAACGAGATTCTATAAAATACATGCAAATTAAATTTATGCAAGACCATAAAGATGATGAATTTGTAGGCGTTATTTCTGGTGTAACCGACTGGGGTATTTATGTAGAAATTATTTCTAATAAATGTGAAGGTATGGTAAGTGTTCGAGATATGAAAGATGATCATTACGCATTCGACCAAGACCAGTACGCTATGGTTGGCAGAAACACCAAAACAATGTATCAACTTGGAGATGAAGTTCTTGTAAAAGTTAAAAATACAGATCTGGTTAAAAAGCATCTTGACTTTAATTTAGTAGGCAAAAATGACGTTATTTTTTTGTAACAATTATTAAGACCATTCAACTAATAATAAAATAAATCATGGTTTTAACGACAACAAATTCGATAGAAGGACACACAATACAAGACTATTTAGGTATTGTTACTGGTATAAATGTAAGTATGCCCAAAGCAACTTTTTCTTTTAGTATGAATAAGTACTATCAATCTTATGAGAAAAAAGTTGGTGAGTGTAAAGAAGAAGCCTTTCAAAAACTTAAGAGTAATGCTATAAATTTAAAGGCCAACGCTGTTGTTGGCATTAGTATTGACGTAGAAGCAAACCCAACGTCAGGCTTAATTATAGTATCCATTACAGGAACAGCAGTAAAAATTATTTAATCGAAAAAAATTCTCCGACGATCTGCATCGAACCTACCTGTCTGCAAAGGTATGGTTTACGTTGAAATTGTCATTCCCGTGTCTGTGCTGAACTTGTTTCAGTAAAAATGGGAATCTAAATACAAGAATTTTGACTTTTGCCTCCGAAGGATAAAATGAAATAAGCGAAATAGCTCTGTGATTCTGTCTCAAGAGTAGTTCGTTTCAAAAATTCTTTTATTTTTTAAAAAAGGAATAATTATTGATAACTTTACGTTTAAATAAAAAAAATTCATACATGAAACGTCTAATAGTAATATTAACCATTTTAGTTTCTACAATAGTTGTAGCTCAAAAACCAATAGAAAAATCAATTGGAGAATTTACACATTTAAAAGTATATGATCTAATAGATCTAGAACTCATTAAATCTGATAATGATAGAATCGTTATTACAGGAAAAAACAATAAAGATGTTCTCGTAAATAATAAAAACGGAACACTCAAAATCAAAATGAAACTTGAAGAAGCTTTCGATGGCAACAAAACAAAGGTGCAATTATACTATACAGCATTAGATGTTATTGATGTTAACGAAGGTGCAAAAGTCACTTCTAAAGAGACTATTGAACAATTTGAAATAGATTTAAACGCACAAGAAGGTGGAAAAATAATAGTAAATTTGGATGTAAAATATGCTAACATTAGATCGGTTACAGGCGCTACTATTGAAACTACAGGAAGTGCAAAACACCAGGACATATCCATTTACACAGGAGGTATTTATGATGGTGAAGATCTTAAAACAGAATTTACAGATGTTTCCATAAGAATTGCTGGAAAAGCATATGTTCGCGCAAAAACCTTAGTAAATGCAAAAATAAGAGCTGGTGGTGATATATTCATTTATGGCAAGCCAGAGCGTGTAGACGAAAGCAGAGCACTTGGCGGTAGAATAAAACGTATGGATTAAGGTCTTATTTGTTTAAAAAAAACCTTCTTTTCCAAAAATTATAAACTCATTTAATTTTCTGCTTAATAATACGTATTTCTGAATATATTCATTATTAAGCAGAGAATATATACTCATATTTGGTGCCTATTATATACTATAAAGCATGTTTATCTTAAAGTCCTTAAAGAGATATAGGTGCCCAAAAGAGCCTTTATTCATTAATAAATATTGCATAAAATGAAATACATATACTTTGTAATAATTTTGCTTTTAACGCCAAATACGCTATTACTTTGTCAGGAAACAATTATTACTGATGTAGATTATAAAGGCTCCTTAAAAAAAGAACCTATACCTTCTAGTTTTTATTCTCTAGAGGAAGCCTTGAAATATAAAGAAAACGTTACATCTCTTCAGTTATACGGTGAAGAAAAAACAGAAATACCAAATTCTATTAAGACGTTAAAAAACTTAAAGACGTTACAATTAACAAATTATAACGCAGATAAACTTCCAGATTTTATTGGAGAACTAACACAATTAGAATCTCTAGATCTATCTGAAAACAACTTTGTAGAGTTACCTGAATCTATAGGTAATTTAAAAAGGCTAAAGTCTTTGACTATTTCTAAAAATAATCTTGAAATATTGCCCGAAAGCTTAGGGAATTTGGTAGCTCTAGAAATATTACATGCTTCATCCAATAACCTAAAAAAACTTCCTGATAATGTTGGGAAATTAACTAAACTTAAAGAATTAGATCTTTCAGCAAACCATTTAACAATTTTGCCAACTTCTATCGGTAACTTAACTAAGTTAACACACCTCTGGATTAAAAATAATCAACTAAGAGAACTCCCAAAAGAAATAGGAGAACTTAAAAAGTTATCAAATCTTCATATTAGTAAAAATAAAATTTCTCAAATCCCTAATTCTATAGGCAAGTTAAGCAACCTAAAATTTCTAAGTATAAGCCAAAATAATTTAATAGAACTTCCAAATTCCATTGGTAACCTTGTAAAATTAAAAGAACTGTCTCTAGATGAGAATAATATAATAAAAATACCTAATCAATTATGTAATTTAAGTTTGTTAAACAGTTTTACAATTGATAAAAATAAGCTCACTGAATTTCCTTTGGATTGTAAAAATTTAAAATCTTTAGAAGTATTAAATCTAAATTTCAATGAAATAAAAAAACTTCCTGAAGACATAAGTAATATGACTAGTCTAAAGTACTTAAATATATCAGGAAATCAATTAACGACACTTCCTGGTAGCCTTGGAAAATTAATCAATTTACGAGGTATAACTTTAGATAATAATTTATTGACTGATATTGGAGGAGCCTTAAGTAAGAACAAAAACCTGGAGTGGCTCTCTCTTTCAAATAATAAGATAGAAAAATTCCCAAATATTGAATTCAACATGAATCTAAATATGCTGAATGTAGAAAATAATAAAATTCCAAATATTGGTATTTATATCGGGAATTTAAGGAAATTAACAGTCTTAAAATTAGACAATAATAAAATTACCGAACTACCCGAATCTATTTGTAAATTAAAAGAATTAAAAAGTCTCGAATTAAACAATAATGAAATTAAAAAGCTTCCCAAATCTTTTATTGAACTAAATAACTTGGAAACTTTGAGGCTTGATAATAATAATATTAATGAGTTTCCTGATTATTTTTCAAAAATGGAACACCTGATAATCATCAAATTAAATAGAAATATGCTTTCTTCTTTTCCCAAGGATATAAAAAATTACAGTGATAAAATGTATGTCTATTTAGACGGAAATCCATTTTCTGAAAAACAAAAAGAGTCAGCTGAAACTTTTAGGTGTAATTTAAGGTTTGATTAAAAAACATTTGTTAACAAATTGTATAATATGAACTCATATGGATTCAAATACATTGCACAAAAAACAGATACAAATAAAGTACAAACACACAACAAAATATCCTACAATTAATCTTATACAGAATTAATTACTTGCCGAAATTCTTTTGGATTTCTTACTCCTTAATTTGTTCCTTTTTTAGCAAAAAAAAGAGCTCATTAAATTTTTAATAACACACTTTTGATTACTTCATAAACCAAAAAAGAGGTGCCACCCTCATTTTGAACAAAACATCCTACAAAAAAGAAATATCTCTCACCTATTAAGTGTTTTTTTACGTGTAAATTTAAGAGTAATAAAAATTAAAACCGCTGTGGGAGCTATTTGATTAACCTAATAACAAACAAATTAATTTATGAAACAATCATTAAAATTATTTCTGTTGGTATTATCTATCAGCTTATTACCCCCAGACATGCACGGGCAGACAAATCTTTATGTTTCTCCTACAGGAAACGATTCAAATTCGGGAACAATAAATTCCCCTTTAAGAACTTTAAAAGGCGCACGAGACAAAATTCGTAGTATAGGCGTTTCTTCTGGTGGTGTTACCGTTAATTTTAGAGCAGGGAGATATCCTGTAACAACAGTAACTACTTTTGGGAGTCAGGATTCAGGAACTTCAGGAAGCCCAGTAGTGTACACAGGGTATCAAAATGAAAAAGTTATTTTTGATGGTACCATTCTTATAGACAATAGCGCTTTTGAGCTGGTTCCATCAGGGGATAATGGTATACTACATGCTACAGCACCAGGAAATGTATATGTGCAGACACTAACCGATCAAACGGTCATTAATGTTATAAAAAAATCTCAAACGGCTCAGATGTCCATGGATGATAAAATGATGACACCATCAAGATATCCAAACATTGGTTTTTCTGCTATTAATGACAATACGATCAATAATTCAACAGAATCGGCACCTCCATCAGGGCAACAATCGGCTAAAGGAACAGCAAGTAACCCTTTAGGAGCAAAATTTAAGATGGACAATGCTTTTTCATTTAATGCATCCAAATGGAATGCAGAGTTAAATCGAACAGGAAGTGCTTTTATACGAGGGTACGTTTCTGCAGATTGGTTTAAAGGAACATTAGCAATTAATAGTGTTAGTAATTCCGGTGAGATCCACTTACGTGATGGATCGCGTTATGGTATAAAAAACAGACCGGGTCCAAATCGCTTTTTTGTATCTCACTTATTATGTGAATTAGATGAACCTGGAGAGTGGTATTTTGATGAGTCTAATAATAAACTATACATATGGCCATTGTCTACAATAACAAATGAGTCAACAATAGGCGTATGGGCTGGTCCTCAAATGGTGGAAGTTAATGGTGGAAGCTATATCCATTTTGAAAAAATGACGATTCAGGGATTGGGAGCAGGTGTTAATGGAGATGCAGCTTTGAATTTCAAATCTGGAGATAACTTCTTTGTAGGAGGCGTTACATTTAGATACATTTCAGCTCCTATATTGGCTCTTAACTTTTTACATGATGTATCTAATTCTACAGCTAAAAGTTGTGATTTCTTTGACATTCCTAACTGTACAAGATTGTATGGCGGATCTTTTTCCTCAGATGGAACCATAGTAACTGGTAACAATAGAATTGAAAACTGCCATTTTACTCAAATTTACTCAAAAGACTTTAACGGAAAAGCAGCTGGAATTCAGGGCGTTAGAAATATTTTTAAAAATAACTTGGTTCATAATGAAAATATTCAACCCATTACTTATGGAGGTATAGACCATATAATAGAACGTAATGAGGTTTTCAATGTAGGTATTGAAGAAGGAGATGGAGGTGCCATATATTCTGGAGGAGATATTATGAGTTATGGAAATATGCTAAGACATAATTTTATTCACCACATCATGTCTATTCCAACATTATTAGGACGTGCATCTATTTTCTCAGATGATTTTGATGGAGGAGATCAAATGCGAGAAAATGTGACTTATAAAGGAGGATGGGAAGTTTTGAAAATGAATGGAGGTGCTGGGCATACTGTACAATTTAATGTTATAATGGATGGTAACAGAGGAATTCGTCAAGGTAAAGGAGGTTCTTCAAGGTACAACAGCTCTATAGAGTATATAAATAGTACCAATGGCAAATCACCGACTTCTTCAAATAAAGAAAATTATATCGGGAGAATGCTACAGAAAATTGGGGTTTCAGGATGGCAATCCGGATTGAATGAAACAAACTGGTATAGTAGAATTGAACAGTTTTGGAAGGATAGGTATCCATTCTTTAATTATTCAATGAAAGCTTATTCAGATAACAATCAGATGAATGGATATCAATGCAGGTATTATGACAATATGTTTTGGAGTAATGACAAAGATGTTGAATTAGGAGGAGATACGAATGCAGCAGTTCAAAGAAGTCAAGCGATTAACTTGAGTATCTTTGAAAACCCAAACGATATGAACTTTAAGTTTAAAGAACCTAGACCCAGTTATGCTCCTAACATTCCTTTTGAGAGTATCGGATTATATTCAGATTCGTATCGATGTGCCGTTCCAAACAAAAACGATTATCGTCGAATGGTTAAACAGCATTTTGAAGGCTTAGCATCATATACAAGCGATCCATATAATCCGGCAACTATTAATGATAGATTGTATTATAACACTGGTCAACTACTTTATTCCATGACGCCTTGTGCCGGTGTATTTAATGAGACCAGTTTCTTTTTTGATTTCGGAACAACAACTTCAACTGTATTTAGCGGTTATCAAAGAGTTTCTAACGAAACTACAGGGGGATTATACGGTTGGACTAATACCAATGGTGTAAATGCTACAGATCGTGGGACTTCCGGAGGTGTAAATCATTTAAATAGAGACCTTGTTTATGGAAGTTCACCCAGAACTTTTGAAGTTAAAGTTCCAAATGGAAGTTATGAAGTTTTAATCACATTTGGAGATGCAACTTCTGTTCATAACAACATTATTGTAAAAGCAGAAGGCGTTACAAAGCTCACGAATGTAAATACTACAACAGGTAATACGTTCTTTAATAGAATTTTTGAAGTTGCTGTAAATGATGGTCTGTTATCTGTAGAATTTTCAGATGGAGGCGGAAGCGACCCAAATTGGGTGCTAACAAGAATGATTATTAAACCAATAGAAACGCAAACGCAATCTCCACTTCTATTCGATTTAGGAACACCAACATCTGCAGTATTTACAGGCTACAATAGAGTATCTCAGTCTACCACAGGAGCCTATGGATGGACTAATGCATCAAATTTAGATTCAAGAGATCGTGGAACTTCTGGAGGGGTTAATAACTTGAATAGAGATTTTGTCTTTTCCAGTCAACCAAGAACATTCGAAGCAGATGTTTTAAATGGCGAGTACAATGTCTTAATTACCTTTGGAGATGCTACAAATTCACATGATGATATTATTGTGAAAGCCGAAGGCATTACAAAACTAACCAATATAGATACAACACCAGGCAATACGTTTTTTAATAGAAATTTTGACGTTACCGTAAATGATGGTAAGCTATCTATAGAGTTTTCAGACGGAGGTGGAACCGATATAAATTGGGTTGCTACCAGAATTATTATTACTCCTAAGCCTTCAACATCTAAAGTTGCTGATACGAAAGCTATCAATGCCGAAAGTATTGTAGAAGAAAACACCATAGATGAGGAAGGATTCAAGTTATATCCTAATCCTGCTGGACATGTTTTTAATGTAGAAGTTCCACTGTCTACTGATTTAAAAACAAATGCAAGTTTAGTTTTTTATGACCTTGTTGGTAATGTAGTCCTATCTCAATCCTTAACAAATCATAATACTCAAGTAGTATTAGATAATCTTAGTTCTGGAGTTTATGTAGTCGTTTTATCTACCAATAATAAAGTTATAAGAACACGATTAGTAAAGAAATAATAATATAAAACACCTCTATACTAGCACAAAAAAATGTAGAGGTTGTCTTACAAAACATAAAATCCTTAAAACCCGCTCCTGTAGCGGGTTTCTTGTTAATATATTTTTTATCACCCATACAAAAACCATACAACACCTCTTACAAGCCTTATTTTTACTATCTTAGTAGTACAACAAATAATATTTTTGAGACGATTCTATTTTTTGCTTTTCAATTTATTTTTCTTGGCATCAAACTTCTTATATGCACAAGAACACCCTCCTATTGAAATTTTTTCACCAAAAGATTATGGTGCCGAAACTCAAAATTGGTCCATTTCTCAATCTAAAGAAAATTACATTTATGTAGCCAATAATAAAGGACTCCTTGAATTTAATGGAGCAAATTGGCAATTATATGTGTCCCCTAATGAAACTATTATTCGATCTGTTAACGTTATTGATAATTTAATATATACAGGCAGTAATAGAGAGTTTGGATATTGGCAACGAAACGAATTGGGGCAGCTATATTATACATCGCTATCTGAAAAATTAAAAGTAGACTTTTTAGAAGATGAAGAATTCTGGAACATTATAAGTGTAGATGACTACATATTATTTCAATCTTTAAAGAGAATTTATATTTACAATAAAACAGATGCTTCTTATAGTATCATCGATTCTGAAACTATTATTTACAAAATATTCAAAGTTGATAAAACCATATACTATCAAAAAACGAAGGACGGCATCTACAAGATAGAGAACGGCAAATCAAAACTCGTTTCTGATAATATAATTCTTAAAGAAAATAGACTCGTTAATATTTTTAATAAAAATGGGCACCTTTTAATAGCGACTGAGAATAACGGGTTTTATATTTTAAATGATGAAAACCTTTCTAAATGGGATATCTCTGCAAACAAAAAACTATCAGAGGTTAGTGTATTTCGTAGCATTCAGTTAAAAGACAATAGTTTTATATTAGGAACCAGATCTAATGGTATTTTACATCTAACTCCAGATGGTACCATTGATTATAATATCAACACATTTCATGGACTAAGTAATAATACCGTGCATGGGGTTTTTGAAGACGTAGAAAACAATATCTGGTTAGCCTTAGAAAATGGTATTAATTGTATAAACATTAAGTCTCCATTTAGAATTTATCCCGATGAAAAAGGGAAAATAGGAACTATATACACGACTTCCGTTTTTAACGGTAATTTATATTTAGGTACCAATCAGGGATTATTTTATAAGTCTTTGGAGGCACAAGAAAATTTCAAAGGAGTTGAAGGGGTTCAAGAAGCTGTTTGGAGTTTAACTATAATAGATAATACATTGTTTTGTGGACACGACACAGGGACCTCTGTTATAAATAACAACATAGCTGAAAAAATTAAAGGTATACAACAAGGTACCTGGGATATAAAATCAATTGACAAAACAGACTTACTATTACAAGGTAATTATGATGGTTTGTACATCCTTCAGAAAATCAATAACAAATGGGTATTTAAAAATAAGATAGACGGTTTTGACCTATCAAGTAAATTCTTTGAGCTTTACAATAATCAAATTTTTGTAAGCCACGAATATAAAGGTGTTTTTAAAATTGATGTAGACAAAAATTTCACAAAAGCTCTAAACATTATAAAAGATCCAGATCTTGGAAAAGAACTAAACTCCAGTATTACTAAATACAATAATAAACTATTATATATTTATAAAGAAGGTGTTTTAGAGTATCATTCCGAAATTAATAAATTTTTAAAAGATACTGTTTTAAGTACACTTTTCTCAAAAGAAGATTATACTTCAGGGAGGCTAGAATTTAACAAAGAAACAAATACTTTATGGAGCTTTTCTAGAAGTAATCTTAATTATATCTCTCCGAGTAAATTAAGTAATGCCCTAAAGGTTAACAGAATCCCTTTTTCCAAATCATTGCCTCGGGGCTTAACAGGTTACGAAAACATATCCTTCCTATATAACCAGAAGTATTTAATAGGAACCTCAACAGGTTTTGTTGTTTTAGACCTAGACAAAATATCTAATATGCCTTATGAGATTTCAATTAATTCGATCACCAAACACAGTATCTCCAATACTTGGGAAACCGTAAATAAAAATATTAACGGAAATTTTGAAAATAAGGACAACAATATAGAGTTCTCGTTTAGTGTTGCAGAATTTGATAAATATCTCGATACAAAGTATCAATATCAGTTAGAAGGGATGTATCCAAACTGGAGTAATTGGTCCTCCAAACCTAATACATTATTCGAAAATTTACCTTTTGGCAATTATACATTTAATGTAAGAGCAAGGGTCGGTAATGCCCTTACTAAAAATATAGCTTCCTATCGTTTCAATATAGAAAGGCCATGGTATCTTTCTAATATAATGATAGCAGCATATGTCATTTTTGTTTTATTGTTTTCATTAATGATGCACCATATTTACAAACGTTATTACAGAAAACAAAGAGAAGCATTACTACAAAAAACCAAACGGGAACTAGAACTAAAGGAGCTTGCAAATAGACAACAACTCATGAGTTTTAATAATGAAAAATTAAGACAAGATATAGACAATAAAAATCGTGAACTGGGTATTTCAACAATGAGCTTAATTAAAAAGAATGAGTTCTTGAATAGTTTAAAAAAGGAATTACAAAATGTTAATGACATTAAAAATGTAAAACATGTCATTAAAATAATTGACAGAAATATAAATAATACAGATGACTGGAATGTCTTCGAAGAAGCTTTTAATAATGCAGATAAAGATTTTCTAAAAAAGATCAAACAGGAACACCCTTCGCTTACTTCTAACGATTTAAGATTATGTACATATCTTAGGTTAAACTTATCCTCAAAAGAAATAGCTCCGCTACTCAATATCTCGCCAAGAAGCGTTGAAGTAAAACGATACAGATTAAGGAAAAAGATGAATTTACAGCATGAATCTAGCTTAACAGACTATATTCTAGAAATTTAAAAACACAACACACACCTTTTTTACCTATACAACACCACAACATTGAGCTTTTTTCTTACTTTTTTAAATTCGTTTTTTAGAAATAAAATCTTAAAAAAACCTAATAAATACTGAGTTTTTAATAAAAAAATATCATTTTTTTTATCATGTATGTTTTTTGTAGAGGTGTTTTTTGACAAGTTCGCAATTAAATAAAGTAATTTTAAAAAAGCTAAAAAGTCTCTTTCAGGCCATTTACGAAATCTCCCCCAGTAAATGCCTCTGAATAAAAAATGACTAACTCAAATAATTTAAACTGAAACTATGAAAAACAATTTTCTAAGATTAGTATTCTTCTTATTTACGGTAACAGCATTTGCACAGTCAGATGAAGTATCCGTTGTAAGTAATGATGAAGGCATGAAATTAGTTGTTAATGGAAAAGATTTCATGATTAATGGTATGAATTGGGATTACTTTCCAATTGGCACCAATTACTCCTATAGCTTATGGAAACAATCTGATGCTGTAATTAAAGCAGCACTAGATGCCGAAATGGGTCTGTTAAAAAACATGGGGGTAAATGTTATAAGACAATACACAGGCGTACAACCTAAATGGATAAAGTATATCTATGAGAATTATGGTATCTACACCATGCTCAACCATTCATTTGGTCGATATGGTTTAACCATAAATGGCGCATGGGTAGCAGTTACAGACTACAGAGATCCAGCCACTCAGAAATTACTTTTATCTGAGGTAACAACAATGGCAAAGACCTATAAAGATACTCCCGGACTATTATTATTCCTGCTTGGGAACGAAAATAATTATGGTCTATTCTGGGCTGGAGCCGAAACAGAGGACTTTCCGGATGAAGAAGATAAAAAACGAGAAGTAGGTGAAAAGCGCGGAAGACCTATGTATAAATTAATGAACGATGCTGTGCTTAAAATGAAGGCCATTGATGCGTCGCACCCGGTAGCCATTTGTAATGGAGATTTATTGTTTGCCGATATCGTAGCAGAAGAATGTAAAGACGTCGATATTTATGGTGTAAACATGTATCGTGGTAAATCGTTTGGTGATGCCTTTGAACGCGTTAAAAACGAATTAAATAAACCTATCTTGTTTACAGAGTTTGGTTCTGATGCATTCAATGCCATTACAAATAAAGAGGATCAAAAGATGCAAGCCTTTTTTATGGTAGAAAACTGGAAGGAAATCTATCAAAATGCTGCTGGTTTAGGAAAATCAGGAAACTCTATAGGAGGTTTTACATTTCAATTTAGTGATGGCTGGTGGAAGTTCGGGCAAACAAAAAACCTTGATGTTCATGATAATAACGCTTCTTGGGCCAATGGAGGCTATTACCTCGATTTAGAGCCAGGACAAAACAACATGAACGAGGAGTGGTTTGGAATTTGTGCAAAAGGACCAACTAACGAAAGAGGTTTATATGACTTATATCCACGTGCTGCATATTATGCTTTAAAGGAAGCACACAGTTTAGATCCTTATGCTAAGGATGTCACTTTAGATTTTGTTGATAATTATTTCAGCAATATAGAGTTAATGGATGCGGTATTAAGAGCCAGAGGTGATAAGGCGGCACTTGGAGCAAATAGTGCAGGTAAAATACGATTAAGCAATTTACGAGCTGAATTTACCACATTCAGTACAGGAGGTTCTTTATTAACAACCCCAAAGACTGCAAATCCAAATGAAGAAGCATTTCCTAATCAGCTTGGTTTTGACCACATGCAATCTTATTATGTTGGTGTTAAAGGGAATCCCACCTCAAACATGAGAGCTGAAGTTAACTTCAATATTCTTGGCAATGTAGCACAAAACCCTATTAATGAGATATTTTACGAGAACGTAGGTAGACCAGTTACAGTTACCAATACAAACGGCGAAGAAGTTATTATTACAGATAACAACAGAGTGAGAGTGTACAATGCTGAGTTTGAATGGAAATCTAAAGTGGCAGATGTAAGAGGGTTTTACAGAACCGGCCACTACCATTGGGGGTACGAAGGCGATTTCTTTGGCTTATACCCAGAAGCTAACTACGGACCAAACTTAGATATTTACAATGGTGAGATTCTGGGAATGGAGATTGATGGAAAAGGGTCTTTAAAAGGCCTTAAAGCTGCTTTTGGCCCACAATTATGGTGGGGAGCAAATCCAACGGTATTATTAAAATACAGAACTCATTTTAAGCATTGGGATATTACTGGTATTTATCATAGAGATTTAGATACGAGCCTAGAATTTGATGATAATGGACTACGATTTTTAAATGCTAATCAGGTACAAAGTGGTGTTATTCCACCTTGGCCCACAGAACGTGCTACCGTAGTTTTAGAAAGAGACTTTGGAGCCTTTGGTATCTCCTTAGGAGGTATTTGGGGAGGAAGTCCTCTTAACGGTAGTACATTTCAAGATGTAACAGGTGGTCCAGGTAACTACGTAGTATATCAAGATAAAATAAACTCAGATGATAACTGGGGAGGAAAAGCCAAAATAACCTATGAAAAAGGACGGTTTAATTTCTATGCACAAGCTGCATATATGGGATTGGTCGCCAATGGAGGCGCAGATGCTACAAGAACATTTACGGGCTGGAAACTTAAAGACTCTGGAAGTGGTAACCAAACCAATATACTTTCTGGTTTCACATACAGCATTGGAAATTGGCAAATAGCACCAAATTTCCTTTGGCAAAAACCTCTAGTAGATCCTATGCCTAATGATGTAATCGCACCAGGAAGATTAAGAAACTTTATAGACGACCCATTCGCTGTAAGAGGTAACAGAGAAACCACAGCAGGAGAACTACTCTTAACCTTCGATCCAACCCCTGGATCCTGGTTTTATGAGTGGAACAACGATCGTGCTGAAGATGCAAAATTTGCTTTTAACTTAGGTTTTGTATTTAGACATCAGCCAACATCACAAGATGCACATATTGGGTTTTTAGCAAATCGTACATTTTTTGCTTTTCCACAGGCTGCACCTGCACAAGACCTCTGGGAATTAAGTTCTCGTGTTGTTTCTAAAGTAAGTCCAGACTTAGGTATTATTGGGAATTTTTATGGAGGCAACGCTCAGGCAAATGGTGATAGTGACAGAACGATAGAACGCTTTGGAGGTGACATCAAAATGATATACAAAAAGTGGAAAATAGAATATGGTTTCAAGGTTAACGATTGGGGACCTTTTGATTACCATCGTGATTTCAACTTGACTTTCCCGGTTCAAAACATGATCGATATTTCTACATCCATAGGTAAGCCAGATTGGTTTATTCTTCCAGATACTAAAATAGGTCTCCGTGGTACTTGGCGTTCCTTAGATCAAAACTCACCAAGATATTCACCAACTGCTGTTCCTCCAAACACATTTCCGGCTATACCTCCTATAAGTCCTGTAGGATTTGATAACGGAAGCGAATGGGAGATTAGAACATATGTACACATCAATATTGGTAAATAAAATAAGACTAAGATGAAAAATACAAAATTTACATATACAAAAATGACCTGCCTTTTAGGATTCATTTTTACAATTTTAGTAAGCTGCGAAAGAGAATTGTCCGATGAAGCCGTATTTGCAACATTCCCAAACACAGCAGAAATTTTTACGGACTCTCCTGTTGGTTTAGGCACTGATTTTTATTTTCCTTATATCGGATCAAAAGCCACAGCCTGGACTGTAGATAATGAAGTAAGCTATGAAGGTACTGCATCTATGCGTTTTGATGTGCCAAATGCAAACGATCCAGATGGAAATTATGCTGGAGCCATCTTTAGAGTCGATGGGGAAGGCTCTGGTAGAGATTTATCAGGTTTTGATGCCTTAACGTTTTGGGCAAAGGCTTCTCAAGCTGTTACGATAGGAGAAGTGGGGTTTGGTGAAGATTTTGGTGAGAACAAATACGTAACCACTAGAACAAATATAGACTTAACAACAAATTGGGTAAAATATACTATTCCTATCCCAGATCCGTCCAAGTTGATTCAAGAACGTGGTTTATTAAGATACTCAGCAGGAGGTATCGGTCCAGTAGGTAGTGAAGTAGGATATACTTTTTGGATAGATGAAGTTAAGTTTGAAAAACTAGGAACAGTTGCGCAGCCACAACCTGTTATTTTAAGCGGTCAGGATGTAGAACAACAATCTTTTAACGGCAGTCAAATAGACTTGGCAGCAAGTGGCCTTACACAAACGTTTAATACAAATGGAAGGAATGTAACAGTAAACACAGCACCTGCCTATTTCACGTTTACGTCATCAGAGCCAAGTGTTGCCAGTGTAGATGAAAATGGCTTGGTCACAGTTAACAGTCAAGGTACAGCAAGCATAACCGCAGTTTTGGCGGGTGTTGAAGCTAAGGGATCGTTAAAAGTAACATCCAATGGTAGTTTACAACCAGCTCCAACACCAACACTACCAGAATCCAATGTCATATCGATTTTTAGTGATGCCTATACAAATATCCCGGTTGATTTTTACAACGGAAATTTTCAGGGTCAGGGCACCACAGGAGGTGTAGCTAGTTTAGGGAATGACAATATTCTCTTATATAATAATTTTGATCAAGATTTTGGTTTTGTAACCACACAATTTGTAAACCCGACGGTAAACCTAACCAGCCAGAATAGAATACATTTTGATTTATATATCCAAGAATCAATCGACTCGGGTGATCAATTAACGGTGGAACTAGTTAATGCTGGAAGTGACGGTGTCATAGAACCTTTTGTTGATAATGGTGGTGGACTTAGTATACCTTCAAGCGAATTAACAAGTGGAACATGGATGAGTTTCGATCTATCATTGGACAATTTTACAAACCCAACAGGTGGCAATAATTTTAGTGGTGGTATTGCCAATAGAACTCATATGGGTTCAATAACATTTGTCTCTGGACTTACACTTTCATCCATTATTGTCGATAACATATACTTCTACACAGAATAAGCTAGATACTATAACTTTTAAAAAGAAATTAAGATGACTAAAAAACATACATATAAAATAAAAGAGCTATTCATTTCAGTGCTCTTGATAGTTTCCTTTTTTGTGATATCTAGCTGTGAAACTAATGAAACACAAACTGTAGCAACGTTCACAGAACTCGTTATGGCAGATGAGTTTGACACAGATGGAGCGCCTAATTCAACCATTTGGGGGTATGATATAGGAACAGGACAAAACGGTTGGGGAAATAATGAGTTACAATATTATACTGACCGTACCGAAAATGTTACAGTACAAAATGGTGTGCTCATTATAACGGCAAAACAAGAACAATTTGAACAATCTTCTTATACTTCAGCAAGACTTTTAACTAAAGGAAAGTTTGAACAAACCTATGGGCGTTTTGAAGCTCGTATCAGGTTACCTTACGGACAAGGTATCTGGCCTGCATTTTGGTTATTGGGAGACGATTCTAACGGTACAGAAGTATGGCCACAAATAGGTGAAATAGATATCATGGAATATTTAGGAAATGAACCTTCTAAGATATTTGGTACCGTTCATGGCCCTGGGTATTCTGCTGGTGAATCTATAAGTAAATCATACATATTAGACAACGATAGATTCGATACAGGTTTTCACATATTCGGTATAGAATGGGGGCCAGACTATATTAATTTTTATGTAGATGATGTATTGTATAATCAGATAACACCCGAAGACGTTCCCGGAGAATGGGTGTTTAATCAAGGCCCTTTCTACATCATATTAAATGTAGCTGTTGGAGGAGAATTACCAGGTGCTCCAAACGCAGAAACCGTATTCCCCCAAACCATGCTTGTAGATTATGTACGTGTTTATAATAGAAGCAACTAACTCAAAATAAAAAACAATGAAAACTATAACAAAAACATTTAAATATATATCCATTTTGATATTGGCATTATCCTTCAATGCATGTGAAGATGATGATGCCGTATTACCAAGAGTTGAAGCTGGTTTTAGTTATACCGTTGATATGAATACGGGAACCGTAACCTTTATCAATATATCAGAAAACGCAAATACCTATGAATGGAATTTTGGAGATGATGACACATCTACTCTCATTAATCCAGTAAAAGTTTATACCAATGGTACTTACACTATTGCACTTAAGTCTGTAAATGTTGCAGGAGCATCTGATACGTTTGAAGACGACATCGAGATAGCAATTCCAGAAGCTGTTGTGTTTCCTATCTCATTCGATTCGGACAATGTGAATTATGGTGGTGACCCTTTTAGTGGTGCTTCTTTTGCAATAGTAGATAATCCCGATCCTTCAGGGTCAAATACGGATGCTTCAAAAGTTGGAGCATTAACCAATAGCGGAGCTACTTTTGAAGGTATTGCTTTCGAGTTAGGAACTTCAATAGACCTATCTACAGAAAAAACCATAAAAATGGATTTTTGGTCAGACGCTCCAATAAGCGTACTACTTAAACTTGAAATTTCAGAAAATGATTTTGTCGAAGTTACGGTTAATCATGGCGGTACAGGTTGGGAAGAATTATCTTTTAACTTCTCCGATTCGGGAACATATCCTAAGCTCGTGATTTTTGTAGATGGCCCAGGCACAGCCTCAGGAACTTTTTACTTCGATAATTTAGAGCAAGTTGAAACAGATACTACAGGAGGAGCATGTACAGATACGCCTGTTGCAGCAACTGTATTCCCTGTAGATTTTGAAGCCTGTGAGTCTTTTGTAGACTCATTTGCCAACGACGGAAGTATAACTACTGAGCTTTCAGGCAACCCGGATAAAGCTGGTGTAAACACCTCAGATAATGTATTAAAAGTAGTTAAAGCTAACGGAACTAACAGATGGGCTGGATTTCAAAATGCATTTCCTGAAAATTTTGATGCGACCAAAACACTTAAGGTGAAAGTATACTCATCTAAGGCTAATGCTGTTATGAAATTTGAGGTAAACAGCAACCCTCAACCTGCTGGTTCTGGAAACCCCGGCCCACAATACGCGACTATAACAGATGCTAACACGTGGACTGAAGTAGAGGTAATATTTACGGGAATACCTGGTAATAACACAGGTCTTAATCAGTTGGTTATAAAACCAGATAATCCAGATGGTACAGACGGTACCTTAACAGATTCTGAAGAAACTTATTATTTCGATGATATTTCCTTTGGTGATGGTGGAGGTGGTACATCTACTGAGCCAACAACTGCAGCACCAACACCAACTCAGGACGCTGCAAATGTTAAATCAGTATTTAGTGATACCTATACAGACATAGCCGGTACTAATTTAGATACCAATTGGCAAGGCGATTTAGTTTCCGAAACGGTGGCAATTCAAGGTAATGATGCCATAAAGTATAGCAATGTGAAATTCATAGGGATGCAATTGGCAGGAGATACCGATTTCTCTGATATGGAATTTTTACATGTCGATATTTGGACGCCGGATGCTACGGTATTAGAAATAACGCCGATAAGCCCTCCAAATGAATTATTAGTTGGCTTACCAAATTTAACACAAGGTGAATGGAAGAGTTATGATATTCCTGTAACTGATTTTACAGGGGTTGATTTTACTAAAATATTACAGTTCAAAATTGATGCACAAAAAGGTGTGAATCCAGCTGTAGTCTATATGGATAACCTATATTTCTATAAATCAGGAGGATCCGCTCCTACAGAACCAACCATGGCAGCACCAACACCTACTCAAGATGCTGCTAATGTAAAATCTGTATTCAGTGATACATATACCGATATAGCGGGTACTAATTTAGATACCAACTGGCAAGGTGATTTAGTTTCTGAAACTGTGTCTATAGCTGGTAATGATGCGATAAAATATAGCAATGTGAAATTCATAGGGATGCAATTGGCAGGTGATACGGATTTCTCCGATATGGAATTTTTACATGTCGATGTTTGGACACCAGACGCTACGGTGTTAGAAATAACGCCGATAAGTCCTCCAAACGAATTATTGGTCGGCTTACCAAATTTAACACAAGGTGAATGGAAGAGTTATGATATTCCTGTAACTGATTTTACAGGGGTTGATTTTACTAAAATATTACAGTTCAAAATTGATGCGCAAAAAGGTGTGAATCCAGCTGTAGTCTATATGGACAACCTGTATTTCTACAAATCAGGACCTGCGCCTACAGAACCAACAATGGCGGCACCAACACCAACTCAGGACGCTGCGAATGTAAAATCAGTATTTAGTGATACGTATACGGATATAGCGGGTACCAATTTAGATACCAATTGGCAAGGTGATTTAGTTTCCGAAACGGTGGCTATTCAAGGTAACGATGCGATAAAATATAGCAATGTGAAATTCATAGGGATGCAATTGGCAGGTGATACGGATTTCTCCGATATGGAATTTTTACATGTCGATGTTTGGACACCAGACGCTACGGTATTAGAAATAACGCCAATAAGTCCTCCAAACGAATTATTGGTCGGCTTACCAAATTTAACACAAGGTGAATGGAAGAGTTATGATATTCCTGTAACTGATTTTACAGGGGTTGATTTTACTAAAATCTTGCAGTTCAAAATTGATGCGCAAAAAGGGGTGAACCCAGCTGTTGTTTTCATGGATAACCTATATTTCTATAAGTCAGGATCAACTGGTGGTACTGGTGGATGTTCCGGTTCGGCAGTTGCTGCGACAGCATTCCCAGTAGATTTTGAAAGCTGTGAATCTTTCATTAGCACCTTTGCTAACGATGGAAGTATTACGACAGAGCTTTCAGCAAACCCTGCAATAGGGGGAATAAACACTTCAGATAATGTATTGAAAGTCGTTAAAGGCAACGGAACGAATAGATGGGGTGGTTTCCAAAATCCTTTCCCTAGTAATTTTGATGCTACTAAAACATTTAAATTCAAAGTGTATTCAACCAAAGCAAATGTGGTTATGAAGTTTGAAGTAAATAGCGATCCTCAACCTCCAGGTTCAGGAAACCCAGGACCACAATATAGAACCATAACACAGGCCAATACTTGGACTGAGGTAGAGGTAGTATTTACGGGCATCCCTGGTAATAATACCGGACTTAATCAACTGGTTGTAAAACCAGATAACCCAGACGGTACAGATGGTACCCTTACAGATTCAGAAGAAACCTATTATTTCGATGATATAAGACTTGAATAAGATTAGTTCAAGAAGCATAAAAAAACATAGTGTAAATAAAAAAAGGCTAGCACAAATGTGATCCACTAGCTAGCCTTTTTATTAAAACAAACTTTAAAAAAGTTAAATGAATAGTACAGTTTTTATAGATGAACCTAAAATTTCAAATCATATGAGTAGTATAAAAGGGGACTATGTGAGCTTTGAAAATGAAACCTATTATAAAATTTCTAATAGTGATGCGATGCGCTCTTTCTTTATGAGCATAGTCAGCGATTCTAATCACTGGATGTTTATTTCAAGCAACGGGGGCTTAACTGCTGGAAGAAAGAATGCGGAGTTTTCATTATTTCCTTATTATACAGATGATAAAATAACCGAATCATCGGAAATTACTGGAAGTAAGGCTATTTTCCAGATACATAAAAATGGAAAGCCACACATATGGGAACCATTTTCTATTCGCCAGATGGGTATTTACAAGACCCAAACAAACCTGTACAAGAATATATATGGGAATAAAATTGTTTTTGAAGAGAATAACCTTGATTTAGGCTTAACATACAGATACCATTGGAACACTAGCAATGAATTTGGATTTGTAAAAAAATCAACGTTAATAAATAATTCTGATTTTAAAATTAATGTTAATGTTTTAGATGGATTACAAAATATTTTACCCGCAAGCGTAACCGCCGATACACAAAGCGGTAGAAGTAATTTAGTAGATGCCTACAAAAAGAGTGAATTACAGATAGAAGTTGGCTTGGGTGTTTATGCATTAAGTGCTGTTATTGTTGATAAAGCAGAACCAAGTGAAGCTTTAAAAGCTAACACGGTATGGTCTGCAGGGCTTCAAAATCCTACTCATTTATTGTCCTCACTACAATTAGACAATTTTAGAAAACGTCAAGACATTCATCAGGAAGTTGACATTAAAGCAGAGAAAGGCGCTTATTTTGTCTCAGCCGAAATAACATTAGATGCAGGAGCAGAAAAAAATTGGATGTTTGTAGCGAATGTTAATCAGTCCATTTCAGATATTGTTAAGGTTTCAAAAATCATTAAAAACGAAAAAGATATTACTCGTCTTATTCAAAAAGATATTGATGCCGGAACTAAAAACTTAATTCAGTTAACAAGTGCTTCAGATGGATTACAACTAACCGCAGATCCTTTAATCAACACTAGGCATTTTTCAAACACACTATTTAATATTATGCGTGGTGGTATTTTTGATGATGGTTATACTATTGAAAAAACTGATTTTATAAAATATATAGCCAAGGCTAATAAATCCTTTTTTAATAAAAAGAAAGATCAGTTAAAAAACTTACCTGAAACGTTCACACTTAATTATTTAAAGAATCTTGCAGAACAAGACGTAGATGATGTCTTTAAGCGACTTAGTTTTGAGTACTTGCCATTAAAATTTAGTAGAAGACACGGTGACCCTAGCAGACCTTGGAATAAGTTTTCGATAAATACACATAGCGAAATTGATGGTTCTAAAATATTAGACTACGAAGGCAACTGGCGGGATATTTTTCAAAATTGGGAGGCACTTGCACATTCATACCCAGAATTTATAGAGAGTATGATTCATAAGTTTTTAAATGCTACCACATTTGAAGGCTATAACCCATATCGCGTCACAAAAGATGGCTTCGATTGGGAAGTTATTGAAGAGAACGACCCTTGGTCTTATATTGGCTATTGGGGCGATCATCAGATCATTTACCTTTTAAAGTTTCTAGAATTTATAGAAGACCATTATCCCGGAAAACTTGAAGCGCGCTTTGATCAGGATATTTTTGTTTATGCCAATGTACCTTATAAAATTAAAAGTTATCAGGATACACTCATTAATCCAAAAGACACTATTGATTTTGACCACAAGTTAGATGCAAAAATTAATGAAGCTAAACAAAAATTAGGAGCAGATGGTGCATTGCTAAGAGATAAAAAAGATGCCATTTACAAAGTCAATTTAATTGAAAAATTAATCACTACGGTATTAGCCAAAGTGTCTAATTTTATTCCCGAAGGTGGTATTTGGCTAAACACACAACGGCCAGAATGGAACGACGCTAATAATGCCTTAGTAGGTAATGGCGTATCTATGGTCACTCTATACTATTTATATCGCTTTTTAAATTTCTTCGAAAACATTATTGAAAAATCCGAAACAAAACAAATCGAAATATCTGAAGCATTAAAAATCTTCTTTGATGAGATTGTATCAACATTAGAAACAAATAAACACACACTTTCAGGAAACGTATCAAATAAAGACAGAAAGACTATTCTGGATGGTTTAGGTTCAGCAGGAAGTAAGTATAGAAATACCATTTATGAAGAAGGGTTTACAAGTAACAAAACCGTTATAACCCGATCGGCAATTTTAAGTTTTATAGCAATAACAAAAAACTATTTACAACATACTATTGATGCTAATAAGCGAAAGGATAATATGTTCCATGCCTATAACTTAATGACGGTTGAAAATGACGAAGAAGTATCCATCTCGTATTTACCAGAAATGTTAGAAGGACAAGTAGCTGCTTTAAGCTCTGGTTATTTGTCTCCAAAAGAAGCTTTAGATCTATTAAATTGCTTAAAAAATAGTGCGCTCTTTAGAGACGATCAATACAGTTATGTTTTATACCCAGACAAAGAATTACCTCGATTTGATAAGAAAAATAATATTCCGTCTGAAAAAGTAGAACAATCAGATTTATTAAAGCAATTAATAGAAGATGGCAACAGTCATATCGTTGAAAAAGATGTTTTAAGTGGGTATCATTTTAATGGTAACTTCAATAACGCTAACAGTTTAAAAGAAGCTCTAGAAAATTTACCAAAAGACAGTTACGAACCTCTTGTAGAAAAAGACACCAAACTGCTACTAACCATTTTTGAAGAAATTTTCGATCATAAATCATTCACCGGGCGTTCAGGAACATTTTTTGGTTACGAAGGTTTAGGGTCTATTTACTGGCACATGGTATCTAAGTTATTATTAGCTGTTCAGGAAAATTGTTTACAGGCAATAAACACCAGTCAAAACGAAAAACTCATCGGAAAGCTTTTAGATCATTATTATGAAATAAACGCTGGTATTGGCGTACATAAGTCGCCTGAGCTTTATGGTGCATTTCCAACCGACCCATATTCCCATACACCAGCGACCAAAGGTGCTCAACAACCAGGAATGACCGGTCAGGTTAAAGAAGATGTATTAAACAGGTTTGGTGAACTTGGTGTTTTTGTAAACAATGGCCGTATCACATTTAACCCACGTTTATTACGTAAAGAAGAATTTTTAAAAACCCCGAAAACTTTCACCTATACAGATGTTAAAAAGATGGAATGGGAAATGTTATTGGAAGCAGATACACTTTGCTTTACCTACTGCCAAGTTCCTATCAAATATCAGCTTTCAAATAAAGATAGCTTACAAGTCTTTTTTAATAATAATAGACAATTGAACTTTGATAATTTAAGCCTTATCTCAGAAATATCGAAATCAATTTTCCAAAGAAAAGGTGAAGTAACTCAAATAAATGTATTGCTAAAAAGATAAAAGCAAACCGATGAAAACAAAGTTAAAAAGACTCTTATTACTAACCATTTTAATTGCCACAATAGGATGTGCAAATAAGTCTAAAAAAGCAATAAAAAAAGTGACTGAAGAAAAACATATAACTGCAGCAGATATTTTAGGAAACCCGGAGTATTTAGCCATTTCATATGGAGGTTACAGACAAGTCTCCCGAGATATTCAACCAACAATACCTCAGCTAAAAGAAGACATGAAAATTTTAGCAGCTATGGGAATTAAAATATTACGTACTTACAATGTACAACTGCAACAAGCTCCAAACATATTAAAAGCCATAAGAGAATTAAAAAGCGACGACCCAACTTTTGAAATGTATGTGATGCTAGGTGCCTGGATTGATTGCCAGAACGCATGGACTGATAAAGCACCCAACCATGACGTTGAAAGCGAAAACAATGCAGCCGAAATTGAAAGAGCAGTCGCATTGGCTAAAACATACCCAGATATTGTAAAGATTATTGCTGTAGGAAACGAAGCTATGGTAAATTGGGCAACAAGCTACTTTGTTCGCCCCAATGTCATTTTAAAATGGGTAACCCATCTGCAAGGATTAAAGACATCTGGAGAGCTTCCAGAGTCTTTATGGATAACCAGCTCAGATGATTTTTCTTCTTGGGGTGGTGGAGACGCAAGCTATCACACAGAAGACCTTGAAAAACTAATTAAAGCCGTAGATTATATTTCCATGCATACCTACCCAATGCACAATACCCATTATAACCCTGAGTTTTGGTTAGCTCCTGATGATGAATCTAACCTGTCTGATGACGAAAAAATTGAATCAGCTATGCAGCGGGCACTTAATTTTTCCAAAACACAATACGACAGTGTTTCAAGCTATGTAAACAGTTTAGGAATAAACAAACCTATTCATATTGGAGAAACAGGATGGGCAACCCTCTCAAATGGACACTATAGTAAAAAGGGGTCTAGAGCTACAGACGAATATAAATCTGGGCGTTATCATGAATTGATGAGAGACTGGACTAATAAAACAAACATCTCCTGCTTCTATTTTGAGGCTTTTGATGAGCAATGGAAAGATGCCGCAAATAAATTGGGCTCAGAAAATCACTTTGGTCTCATTAATCTAAAAGGGCAAGCCAAATATGCCTTATGGGACATGGTTGATAAAGGCATATTCGATGGATTAACCAGAGACGGCAACCCAATAACAAAAACCTACAATGGAAATAAAGAAGCTTTAATGCAAGAGGTTTTAGTGCCTCCAACGCATGCAGAGTTTAGTGTTACACATTAAAATCTATTGTAAATGATTATGAAACATTTAAAATATTATGTCTACTGTCTTTTATTCATGATGATGAGTTGTACGGAATCAGAAAACAAATTGCAAGCTGCCGTTTTTGAAACTTCGGCTAAAGGAAATCAACTGACTAAAATTAATGAGTTTCAAAAGTCAGATATTAAAGTAAACATCCGCTTAAAACCAGAGCAAACCTTTCAAACTATTACAGGCTTTGGAGGAGCTTTTACAGAGTCATCAGCTTACCTATTAAACAAGTTAAGTAAAGAAAATCGTGATACTATTTTAAGAGCTTATTTTGCTAAAGAAGGTGCTAGGTATTCGCTTACACGAACACATATGAATTCTTGTGATTTTTCATTATCCAATTATTCATATTCACCAGTAGAAGGTGATAAAAACTTAGAACATTTTACCATAGAAGAAGATATGGACGACCTAATCCCTGTGATAAAAGATGCTTCGGCAATCTCTGAAGATGGGTTTAAAATATTTGCGTCTCCATGGTCTGCGGCACCATGGATGAAAGATAATAACAGTTGGGTTGGTGGTAAATTGCTTCCAGAGTATTACGACACCTGGGCACTCTTCTTTTCTAAATATCTAGATGCCTATAAAGCCGAAGGTATTGATATTTGGGGATTTACGGTTGAAAATGAACCTCATGGAAATGGTAATAATTGGGAGAGCATGCATTTTTCTCCCAAAGAGATGACAGACTTTGTCCAGTTTCACCTAGGGCCAAAATTAGAACATGACGGATATGGCGATAAAATTATTTTAGGCTACGATCAAAACCGAGCAGGTTTAAAAGAATGGGTAGATGAAATGTACAGAGATGAAGCCTCCTCAAAATACTTTGATGGCACGGCTATACACTGGTATGAAAGTACTTATGACTATTTTCCGGAGGCCTTGCAATATGCCCATAATAAAGCTCCTGAGAAACTCTTAATAGAAACTGAGGGCTGTGTAGATTCTGAAGTCCCAAAATGGAAAGACGATGCCTGGTATTGGAGCAAAGAAGCAACCGATTGGGGATGGGATTGGGCATCGGAAGAAGAAAAACATTTACACCCCAAATATGCACCGGTAAATAGATATGCCAGAGATATCATTGGGTGCCTGAACAATTGGGTAGATGGTTGGGTAGATTGGAATATGGTCTTAGACCGTCAAGGAGGGCCTAACTGGTTTGAGAACTGGTGTGTAGCTCCAGTAATTGTTGATCCAGATGCCGATGAGGTTTACTTCACTCCTATTTATTACACAATGGCTCATTTTAGCAAATATATCAGACCCGGAGCAAAAATTATCGGACTTGAAAACTCAGATGAAGAACTTATGGTTACAGCAGCTCAAAACCCTGATGGATCTATCGTTGTTGTGACTTTTAATGAAACCGAAACCCCTAAAAGTATTAACCTGTCGATGCATGGAAAAGTAAAAGAATTTGCAATAGACGCTAAAGCCATTCAAACTATTGTAATTTCTAACTAAATGAAGTTTAACTAACTAATTAGCTAAGATATGTCAAATATAAAAACTGCAGCGAAAGATAGAGTACCAATAGGGCAAAAAGCCGCTTTTGGAGCTGGTCACTTTGTTCTTAATTTATTACCAGGTGCCTTAGGGTTCTTTATGTTCTTTTTACTTACCGCTTTTGGAATGGATCCGCTTTATGCAGGAATATTAGGAGCACTTCCAAGACTTTTTGACGCGCTTTCAGATCCTATTATGGGATTCATCTCTGATAATACAAAGTCAAAATGGGGGCGACGAAGACCCTATATATTTATTGGCGCTATTTTAAGCGGAATATTATTTGCTTTATCATGGCAAATGTCACCTGAAAATTCTCAAATGTATAATTTCTGGTATTTTCTTATACTATCCATACTATTTTTAGCTGGTAATACGATGTATGCTACGCCGTTAGTAGGTCTGGGTTATGAAATGACATCAGATTATAATGAGCGTACCAGACTTATGGCTTTTTCAAACACTATGGGTCAAATTGCCTGGATGATTGTGCCTTGGTTTTGGGTAATCATTGCCGATCCTCAAATATATGAATCGCAAGCTGTAGGAGTAAGACACCTATCCATAATTGTAGGTATTGCTTGTGTTATTTTAGGCTTACTACCTGCTATTTTCTGTAGAGGTATTGACTCTGCAAATATGGAAAACAGAAAAGAAATTACGTTTAAAACACTAGCCTCAAACCTTAAAGATTTATGGGATGGTATTAAACAGGTCTCAAAAAACAAACCATTTATGAAGCTTTGTGGTGCAACATTCTTAGTCTTTAATGGTTTTCAAATGGTCGCGGCTTTTAGTGTATATATTATTGTATTTTATATGTATAATGGAAGTTATGCAAATGCCGGCACATGGCCAGCCTGGTTCTCGACAATCACAGCAGTTATAACCGCTTTTATTGTGATTCCTATTATTTCTAAAATGGCAAACAAATGGGGGAAACGAAAAGCCTTTATTATATCAACAGTCATTTCAATAATTGGCTATATCTTAAAATGGTGGGGGTTCGATAATGGACTAAATGAAAACTTCAACAAAACAGCATTTGGTCAATCTCTAAATAGTGGTGTAGCGTCTTTATTTGAATCTTTAAATCCATTTTTAGAGAGTGTAGGTATGTCTTGGTTTAGTATTGATACAAGTCAAGGGTCACCGTGGCTAATTTTTATGCCCATACCATTTATAGCCTTTGGCTTAGGAGGTTTGTTTACTTTAATGATGAGCATGACCGCTGATGTATGTGATTTAGATGAGCTAGAAAATGGCATGCCTCGTAAAGAAGGAACTTTCGGTGCTATTTATTGGTGGATGGTTAAAATTGGACAGTCTATCGCTTTGTTTTTAGGTGGTCTGGTTTTAAAATTAGTAGGCTTCATTTCTGATGCTGAAACTCAAAGTGCTGAAACCATGCATAGCCTAAGAATTGCAGATATAATAATACCTTCTTTAACTGCTGGAATAGCTATTTGGATTATGTATAAATATAGTCTAAATGAAAAAAGAGCAAGAGAGATTAAAGCAGAGTTAGTAAGAAGGAGAGGAGAACTATAAATATAAAATCAACAAACTATGTCGTACAGATCAGATAAAATTATGGCCCTATCTGGCCTTAACCTAGAAAACAAAACAATAAAAGGGTTACAGAATACATTTAAGAGAGTCCTTAAAAGTGGCATGCATGGATTATGCTTTAGTCCTTACGAAGAAGGGCAGTCACCTGGAGACCAAATAAATGTTGAGCAAATTAGGCGCCGTATGGAAATTATAAAACCCTATACCAAATGGATCCGATCGTTCTCCTGTACAGACGGCAATGAATTAATTCCTGTTATTGCTAAAGAGTACGGTATTAAAACCTTAGTAGGAGCATGGTTAGGTGATGACACTGAAATAAACAAAAAAGAAATATCTGGGCTTATAAAACTTGCAAAAGAGGGTTATGTAGATATTGCTGCAGTTGGAAACGAAGTGATGTATAGAGGTGATTTAAAAGAAGATGAGCTTTTGGGTTTCATTTACCATGTAAAAAATAAAATTCCTGATACTCCTGTTGGCTATGTAGATGCTTACTACGAATTTACACAACGACCAAAAATAACAGAAGCATGCGATGTTATTTTGGCCAATTGTTATCCTTACTGGGAAGGGTGTAATATCGAATATTCATTGATCTATATGAAAGATATGTTTAACCAAGCCGTAAAAGCAGCCAATGGTAAAAAGGTTATTATATCTGAAACCGGATGGCCTAGCCAAGGTGAGGGCTTAAATGGTGCTTTACCTTCATTTATAAACGCGATAACGTACTTTATCAATACCCAACAATGGTCTAAACAAGACGATATCGATATTTTTTATTTTTCATCATTTGATGAATCGTGGAAAGTAGGAGATGAAGGAGATGTTGGTGCATTTTGGGGATTATGGGATAAATACGAAAAACCCAAATTCTATTCAACTCCTGTACTTTTTAATAAAAACAAAACCTCTGTATAGGTATAAACTAAGAAATAGCCGTTTCATAAGTATTTAGTTTGTTTGATTCGCTAAGAAAGGGTGTGATTTTACTATCACACCCTTTTGTTATTTGTGGCTATCATACTTATATTAGTTACAAAATATTTCTTTACTTTGTATAAACCTTCACTTAAGTTATGTTTGATGATGTCTTAACCGCCATTCCCTTTGGAATAATACTAGCCTTTACTATTGGTCCTGTATTTTTTGTGCTTTTAGAAACAAGTGCCACAAAAGGTTTTAGAAGTGCTTTAATATTCGATTTAGGTGTTGTTCTTGCCGATATTATTTTTATTGTTATCGCTTTTTATAGTACCAATAACTTAAGGGGGAAAATTAGTAACGATCCGAGTTTTTTAGTTTTTGGAGGTGTTTTATTAATTGTTTATGGCGTCATTTCCTTCATAAAAACATCAAAATCTTTTAGGGCAATCGTTAAAGAATATCACAAAGTTGAAATTCAAAAAGACTATGGCAAGCTTTTTATAAAAGGCTTCTTACTTAATTTTATAAATATTGGTGTTCTAATTGGTTGGCTAGGTTTCATGGTATTGGGAGATACATTAACAACATCAGAAAACGGCGATATTGTTTTTATTGTTACCATGATAATATCTTATTTTGTTACGGATCTAATTAAAATCTTGGTAGCCAAAAGATTAAAAGCAAAATTAACACCACGACTTATTTTTAAAACCAAAAAAGTAATTGCCATGGTTATTTTAGGTTTTGGAATTTTGTTATTTGTTCAGGGATTGTTTCCTGAAGCATATGAAAAAAATAAAGAAAAGTTAGAACAAATAACCCCTATAAAAGAAAAGCTTCCAGAATAATCTGAAAGCTTTTTTTGAGGCGTCGAGCGGATTCGAAAAATAAATCTGGATAGAAGGTTTTGCTTTTCTTTAATTAATTTTTTCTAAAAATTTATCATAAAAAAACCCTCAAGAGAAACTTGAAGGTTCGTTTGAGGCGTCGAGCGGATTCGAACCGCTGTAGAAGGTTTTGCAGACCTCTGCCTAGCCACTCGGCCACGACGCCATTTATAAATGGAATACAAAAGTAAAAAAAAATATAACTTATCCTTACTTTAAATTACTTTTTACGCTTATCGGTCATTTTTATCGTTACCCTTTCAACATCGCCTCCAATAGGTGGGTTTAATTTACTTACTAAAACCGTTGCTTTTTTCACCAATTTATCTTCATTAAAAATTCTATCAAGTATACGCCTAGCTACTGTTTCAAGCAAATAAGAAGGAACTTCCATTTCCTCTTTAATAATTCGATTTAAAAACACGTAATCAACCGTATCAGATAACCTATCTGTCTTTGCCGAATTTTGTAAATCAGCTTTAACCTCCAGATCAACACGATAATCACTTCCTATTTTAGTTTCTTCTTTAAGACAACCATGATAGGCAAATACCCTAATATTTTCAACTTTTATAATACCCATTAATTTGTAAAGAAATCAAAAACGTTGCTTAGTGCACTCGTTTTGGTTTTGTAAAATTCTGTATAAGTGCAACGTTCGCATGTAACAGAAGTAAATTTCTGATTTTGTATATCAAAAATCTTAGAAAATGTTCCTCCTGTTGCTCTCATCTGACCTATTTTATAAGCTTTACTATGACATTTTGGACACTCATATTTTAAATTTTGCATGGGTTAAATAGTTATGAAGTTATTACTATACACATTATAAGTCTGTGTAATTAAAAGTTTGTTACGCTTCTTAAATATATGATCCCAAATAGTATTTCCAAATGTTTTTAGTATTGGGCTAAAATAACTCGAATTTCCGTAATTTTGGGGTTTATTTAGTTGAAATAAATCAGAAAAATGTCTGAAGAAAGAAAACCACTCAATTTTATTGAGCAAATTATAGAAGAAGATTTATCTAATGGTATATCAAAAGACGCGTTGCGTTTTAGATTTCCTCCAGAACCCAATGGTTACTTACATATTGGTCATACAAAAGCCATTGGTATTAGTTTTGGTTTGGGCGAAAAATATAACGCTCCTGTTAACCTTCGTTTTGATGATACAAACCCAGCAAAAGAAGAGCAGGAATATGTAGATGCTATTAAAGAAGATGTTGCCTGGTTAGGTTACAAATGGGATAAAGAATTATTTTCTTCAGACTACTTTCAACAACTTTATGATTGGGCCATTGTTCTTATAAAAGAAGGAAAAGCCTATATAGATTCACAATCTAGTGAAGCTATGGCAGAACAAAAAGGAACACCAACCCAACCTGGTGTTGATGGGCCTTTTAGAAATAGGAGTGTTGCTGAAAATTTAGATTTATTTGAACGTATGAAAAACGGTGAATTTGAGGAAGGTTCACATATACTTCGCGCTAAAATAGATATGCAGCACCCAAATATGCTCATGCGTGATCCGATTATGTATCGTATTTTAAAAAAACATCATCATAGAACAGCAAACGATTGGTGTATATACCCTATGTATGATTGGACTCATGGAGAAAGCGATTATATAGAACAAATATCGCATTCACTATGTTCTTTAGAGTTTAAGCCTCACAGAGAGCTTTACGATTGGTTTTTAGATCAGGTCGTAGACACATCGCTTATTAGACCTAAGCAACGGGAATTTGCTCGTTTAAACTTGAGCTACACAATTATGAGTAAGCGTAAGTTACTTCAATTAGTTAATGATGGTGTTGTAAGCGGGTGGGATGACCCACGTATGCCTACTATTTCTGGTTTACGCCGTCGCGGTTATACGCCAAATGCTATTAGAAAATTTGTAGAAACTGTTGGTGTTGCAAAACGAGATAATATTATTGATGTGTCTCTTTTAGAATTCTGTATTCGGGAAGATTTGAATAAAACAGCACCACGAGTAATGGCTGTTCTTGATCCCGTAAAGTTAGTAATTACTAACTATCCTGAAGATAAAGAAGAATGGTTAGACGCTGAAAATAATCAAGAAGATGAGCGTGCTGGTTTTAGAAAGGTGCCTTTCTCTCGCGAGCTATATATTGAAAAAGATGATTTTAAAGAAGAAGCTGGTAATAAATTTTTTAGACTGAAATTAGGAGGTGAGGTTCGTCTTAAAAACGCATATATAATTAAAGCTGAAAGTGTTAAAAAAGATACCGATGGGAATATTATAGAAATCCATTGTATCTATTCCGAAGACACTTCCAAAAAAGTAAAGGGAACCTTGCACTGGGTATCCATTAAGCACGCCATAAAAACAGAAGTTAGAGAATATGATCGTTTATTTATGGACGAAGCTCCAGATAGTCATCAAGATAAAGACTTTATGGATTTTATAAATCCAAGCTCTTTAAGAATTATTCAAGCTTTTGCTGAGCCAAGTTTAACAGATGCTAAAATAGGAGACAGGTTTCAATTTCAACGATTGGGGTATTTTAATGTGGATGACGATACTACTTCAGAAAAAATTATATTTAACAAGACTGTTGGGTTACGTGATTCTTGGGCTAAACAAACCCGTGCTGAGCATAGTCGAAGCAAACCGGCTCAAAATAATTCTAATCAAAAACAACAAAACAACAAATCGCAGCAACCAAAACGAAAACCGATTGATATTATTCAACAACTAGGAAAAAAGTACACAAACTTACCGGAAATAAAACAACAAAAAATAAAAGCTGAGATTCAAGAGCTTGCTAAAAATGTAACATATGAAGAGCTGGAGCCTTTATTTAATACCGCAGCTAAAAAGGTGGGAACCAGAATCGCAGTAGTGCTTACTTTGGGTGTATTATTAGAAAATGGACAAGTGAAAAATGACGCTATAAATAATTTTATTACTAAAGCTCTAGAAGACAAAAATCCATTGTTAGTAACTGAGTCTGAGGCCATTTAAAACATAATTTGAAAACCCCATAAATCACTAAAAATGATGATTGTGTTATAATTTTATTTATATTTATATTCTAACTATAACTAATTTATTATGGAATTTTTAAACTTTCCAGCAATAATTGTTGCTGCAGTTTCGGCATTAGTTGTCGGATTTATTTGGTACAACCCAAAAGTGTTTGGTAATGCTTGGATGCAAGCAGCAGGTATGACAGACGAACAAGTAAAGGGAGGGAATATGGCTAAGATTTTTGGCTTAGCACTCTTATTCGCTTTCTTATTAGCTACAGCACTTCCTAGTATTGTAATTCATCAAATGGGTGTTTTTAGTCTAGTTGGTGGTGATCCTTCTGTTGCATTACCATCTTATGAAGCTCTAATGAATGATTATGGTGATGCTTTTAGAACCTTCAAACATGGTGCCTTACATGGTGTTATAGCGGGTGTTTTTATTGCACTTCCTATTATAGGAACAAACGCTTTATTTGAACGAAAAGGAGCTAAATATATTTTTATTAATAGTGGTTATTGGATTGTAACCTTAGGCGTTATGGGAGCTATTATTTGTGGCTGGAAATAATCATTTTGTAAAGTTTTAACATATTTAAAGACTGAAAACTGTAATTTTCAGTCTTTTTTATTATTCCTTTTGAATAAAACATCTCACATTTATTATTCTGCTAACAACCTTCCCGAAGGTTGGGATGCATTTGTAAAGCATGATATCTTTTTACAAACAAGTTATTTAAAAGCTTTAGAAGAAGCGTCTCCAGATAATATTCAGCTTTTTTACGTTGGCGTTTTTAATGACGACCTTTTAGTTGGTGTTGCTATTATTCAACGCGTACAATTGTACCTAAAAGACATGTTTAGAAAAACAAAAGTGTCCTGTTTAAAAGAGTTTTTTCAAAATATCATTTCAAAAATCCTTAAAGGAAATATATTAGTTGTTGGAAACCTAACACATACGGGGCAGCACGCTTTGTTTTTTGATGAAAACGACATGACACAATCAGATTTTTTCAACGTTATTTTTGAAAAATTAGATACGTTAAGAATAAAAATAAGAGAGACTCAAGGAAAAAAAATAAGAGCGATCATGCTTAAAGATTTTTTTATTGAAGATCCTATTCATAAAAATAAGGATTCTTTTAATGCTCATAAATTGCATGACGTGTTTGTCCAACCTAATATGATTATGTCTACACGCTCTAACTGGGTGAAAATTGAAGATTATACAGCAGATTTAAATAAAAAGTATCGAGATCGATGTAAACGAGCAAAAAAGAAATTAGGAACCATACAATGTATAGAATTAGACCTGAAATCTATTGAAGCCTATTCAAAAAAATTACATAGTTTATATTTAAATGTTTCTAATAATGCGAAGTTTAACACCTTTATTCTACCAGAAAAACATTTCTATATTTTAAAACAAAATTTAGATGAGCATTTTAAAGTATTTGGTTATTATTTAGAGGATAAATTGGTAGGGTTCTATACATTAATTTTAAATGGTAAAAACTTAGAAACTTATTTTCTAGGTTATGATAAAGAGCACCAATATTCAAATCAGTTATATCTAAACATGCTTTACGATATGGTGAAATTTGGGATTGAAAATAAATTTTCATCAATAGTATATGCTAGAACTGCGATGGAAATTAAAAGCTCTATAGGAGCAAAGCCAAAGGCTATGTTGGTATATTTAAAACATACCAATACGTTTATGAATACGATCTTAAAAGCTATCTTCGGACTTATGAATCCAACTCAAGATTGGAAAGAGCGACACCCATTCAAAAACTAAATTGGATTGCTTTTGTTTGGATATGTTTATTTTTTCGACATAACCCTTATAAAATAAATATTATGAAAACACTAACGTTCGTTTTATTATTCCTTCCATTCTGCATTTTTTCTCAGGATATGAATAACGAAAAACTCAGTAAAATTTATATATCTGTTAGTGATTCCATTCAAGGAAATCCTGGAGCCTGGCAATTTTTTGTTAAAGAAACTCCACTTATAAGTATTACAGATACGAATCATAATAGAATGCGAATCATGTCTCCAATTGCAGATTCAAATAGTTTGAGTGATGAACTAATTAAAGCGGCCTTAGTTGCAAATTTCCACACGGCTTTAGATGTTAAATATGCTGTTTCAGATGGTGTTTTATGGTCTGTATTTATTCATCCGCTAAAGGAATTATCTGAACACCAAGTAAAAGATGCTGTTAGTCAAGTGTATCATGCACATATTAATTTTGGAACAACGTTTGCAAGTACCGCTTTAACATTTCCAGGAAGAGTACTGAGTAATGATGATGGTGACCTCGAAAAAAAGAAAGAACAACCTGAGTATAAAAAGTTATAGGGTTAAAAAAAGCAAGGAGATCATCTAAAAAGGTAAATAAAAATTAAATGTCTGTTCGAGCGCAGTCGAGAACTAAAAACACCTTATTAAATAAAGGAGGTTTCGACTGCGCTCCTTTAGATTTGTTTTTTATAAATTTAAGAAAGAGAAAGGAAATAAAGTAAACTATGACAAGCGCTCAGAGATTCTAGTCTCAATATGTGATTTAGACTTTATTTCCCTTT
>NZ_JAUOEM010000006.1 GCF_030540875.1 Flavivirga amylovorans | reverse complement strand
TTACCATTCCGAACAGAGAAGTTAAGCCCATTAGCGCCGATGGTACTACATTCGTGGGAGAGTAGGTCGTTGCCTTTTTTAGAAACCCTTCATAGAAATATGAAGGGTTTTTTGTTTTTATACGTTTTGTCTTATACGGTCATTGTAAGGCGCTTTTTGGAGACGTGGAAATCTCTTTTTGTATTAAAATAACGTGAGTTTCTATGTAAACTTTATTGAAAACATCTTATATAATCCATTGAAATACAGCTGTTTGTAATGTCGACAGCGCGAAGCATGAGCCTTTCGACTGCGCTCAAGATAAACTTGAGACATCTCATTATGATGAGATTCCCTGCCGGCAGGCACCTCGAAAGCCCTGCTTGATATCTTCAAACAAAATATATTTTGTTTTCGATAGTGTCGGGAATGACATGATTTCTTCTTAGGAGTCTTTTAAGTATTTGATTATCAGTTTTAATATGCCGAACTGACGTTAAAACAAGTTTTTTGAATTAAGATCCAATTTAAAAGAAGACCTCAGTTCGACCGTGTTCAGTAGAGTCTAACACACTTCCTTCATAAGGACGATTTTATGTCTTTAAAATATATCAAAATTATTTAAACATTTTAGCCTAAAACTCGTAGTAGCTTTCTTATCTTTAGTTCGGTTTTATAAAAAGCAAAATGACTGAAAATAAAGAACTTGATTTAGCTTGGAACTTTGTTAATAATACGGATAGAAATATTTTTTTAACCGGTAAAGCTGGTACTGGAAAAACGACGTTTTTACATAAGTTAAAAATGAGATCTTTAAAACGTATGGTTGTTGTAGCTCCTACCGGGGTGGCAGCAATCAATGCCAAAGGCGTTACGATACATTCTTTTTTTCAAATGCCTTTTGGACCCCTTTTGCCAGATACAGACCTGAATAATACATCTTCTGGTTTTAATAGAAAATTCAGCAAGACAAAGATTAACATTATTAAATCTCTGGACTTATTAGTTATTGATGAGATTAGTATGGTACGTGCCGATTTATTGGACGGTATTGATAGGGTTTTAAGACGTTTTAAAAATAGAAATAAAGTATTCGGAGGAGTTCAATTATTAATGATAGGTGATTTACAACAATTATCTCCTATTATAAAAGAAGATGAGTGGGAATTATTGAAACCTTTTTATAAAAACGGTTTCTTTTTTAGTAGCCAAGCGTACATGCAAAGTGAAGCCATTACAATTGAACTAAAGCATATTTATAGGCAGGACAATCCTAAGTTTATTAATATTCTTAATGAGATTCGAACCAATACATTAACACAAGCTTCGGCAGACGAATTAAACAAACGTTATCAACCCGATTTTGTACCAGATGAAAAAGAAGGCTATATATCCTTAACAACGCATAATAATAAAGCAGAACAGACCAATAATAGAGAACTTGATAAACTTAAAACGAAACATTATACTTATAGTGCTACAGTTGAAGGTAAATTTCCTGAGTATGCCTATCCTAACAAAGAAGAATTAACCTTAAAAGTAGGAGCGCAGGTCATGTTTATTAAAAATGATAGCTCACCCGAAAAGCGCTATTTTAATGGTAAAATCGGTAAAGTAATTCATCTGGATATCAATGAAGTCATAGTGCATTGTCAAGATGATGATTTTAATATTGTAACCACGCCAGAAATATGGGAGAATATTAATTATAGTGTAGATGCAGAAACCAAAGCCATTACCGAAAATAAAATAGGTGCCTACACGCAGATGCCATTAAGGTTGGCATGGTCAATTACCATACATAAAAGTCAAGGTTTAACCTTTGAAAAAGCGATTATTGATGCGCAAGGCGCTTTTGCTCACGGACAAACCTATGTAGCGCTAAGTAGATGTAAATCTTTAGAAGGTTTGGTATTAAATAGCAAAATAAACTCTAGCCATATTATTAGCGATGGTAACGTATTATCTTTTAATAAAATGGCTGAAGAAAACCAGCCAGACGAACGTATTTTGCTAGCATCAAAATCGGAGTTTCAGTTGAATTTAATCGCAGAATTATTCGATTTCTATAAATTTCTATATCCGATAGGACGACTACTTGATATGTATTATAAAAATAGAACGAGTATTGAAGGACAAGTTGAAGATCCTTTAAATACGATGAAATCGTGTGTGACAGACTTGCTAAAAGTAGCCAACGGATTTAAAGCGCAACTAAATATTTTAGCTGAAGCTTCTAAAGAAGAGCCAGAGTCGAACAAAACACTTCAAGAACGTTTTATAAAAGCAATCAACTATTTTAATGATCAGACTGCATTACATATAAGCCCAGCTATTAAATCCTTTGGATTTACTACAGATAACAAAACAATTGAAAAAGATCTTCTCAAGCAGTTTGACACTTTAGAAGAATTGTTGGCAACTAAGTTATTGTATTTTGAAGGTTTGACAGCTGGTTTTAATGTTAATACTTTTTTAGAATTACGAGCTAAATCTGTTTTTCTTGCTAAAGAAAAACCTAAAAAGGCTAGAAAAACAGTTATTGATGGGACTACAAATATTGAGTTATTTGAATTGCTACGTGAGTTGCGAAATGATATAGCCAAGCAAGAAGACTTGATACATTATCAAGTATTTACACAAAAAGCTCTATACGATATGTGTGAAACCCTACCAACTAATAAAAAAGAATTATTGCAGGTTAATGGTATGGGGAAGGTTCGGGTTGAAAAATATGGAAGTGCTATTTTGGAAGTGATTAGAGCCTATTGCGACGAGCACGATATAGAAACATCTGCAGCCAGTGAGATAGATTTTGTTGAAGCTCCAAAACCTAAGAAAAAGAAAGGGGATACAAAAAAGATCTCTTTAGATTTGTTTAAAACAGGGAAATCTGCTGATATGATCGCTTTAGAACGCGATTTGAACGTCAATACCATTATGGGGCATTTGGCTAGTTTTATACCTTCTGGAGAAGTAAAAATAACCGATTTAATTTCTAAAACCCACTACGAAGAACTTAAAATGATTATTCCCAAAACAAAATTTGAAAATCTATCAGATTTAAAACACAAGATAGATGCTAAATATACTTACGGAGAACTTCGTTTGGTAGTTGATGATTTATTTAAATAGTTTATTGGTTTTTAAAGTGTATTATAATGTTCTACATAATATGACTTTGAATTGGCAATTGCAAATAGAAACGAACACATTCTGGGATATTTTACATAATATGGAATTATAGCTATCATTTTTTTTATAAATGGATCTTAATCGTAAAACATCATAATTTCACCAACGCACCATCTGTTTTATAAATGGCTTCATCCACTGGATAAACCCATTTTAAAATGTACTATAATGTTCTGCGTTATGTAACTTTGCTTTGGTAAAAGCGAAGTTCTTACCTCAAATCTTCTTTGGTTTTTTTCTTCTCAAATGTATCTTTTAAAATGTAATGGAATACGCTTTTTGCTGAAAGGGCAGATGAGCGGAGGAAAAATGTGTATGGAATGGATTGTTAATTATATCTTTAAAAAGTCATGAAATTTCGTAATAAAAAATGATTGATTTTCATACGTTTTTTAACTAAACAATTTGTTTCTATGTTACATATTTACTAAATTTCAGCATGAATGATAAAGAGTTGGCACAGAACTATATAAAAGCTGCAATTGCTAAAGCTAACAAACTCGAAACTGAGATTATCGTCATGCTTTCAGCTCTAGTCCTTATATGGATAAGTATGGAAACCATGCTCCCTAATGTTAAAAAAGAGGTTTATCAGTACAACGGATATCAAACCCAAGTAGGGAATATATCCGATCAAATAAGAGACAATAGATATGCTCTTGATGTCGTTCGGATGAAAATAGATACAATTTCTTCAGAAGAAACAAAAATCGATTTGCAAAATAGAGAACAAAGAATCAGAAATTCACTTATCTATTTAAGAGATATGCAACAAGACATCAAGAAAAATGTTTCATTATCTCATAGTCAAATTGATTTCGAATTGCCTTTTGTTGGAAAAACAAAAGGACCCTATTATCTGAGCACTCTTATCTGCAATTTTTTAATTTTGATTTTCATTTTTTATCTCTTCAGAAGTAGGGAAAAATTGTTTTTTTATTACTACAATGGTTTAATGATCTTACAAAATGAAGTCTCTAATAAAATTAATAGAGACTTAGCTTTAGTTTTTCCAAGATGGTGTTTACCTCTTCGAAAGCCAAATCATATACTACATCCGTCTGTGTTGGCTAAATCTTTTGGAAAGAAATCCATCACAAGCATTGATAATTATATCTATCCAATTCTCATGTTTGGAATTATTGCTATAATCTCACTACGCTCAATATATTTATCATACTGGATTATAAACGATTTGAAATTCATTTGGTGGTATTGGGGAATAGTAACAGTCAATGTTTTAACATTAACTGCAATAATATACTTATGCACTCGGTGGTTTTCCAGAAGAAATGTAAAATCTTTGATATTGTATTAACTTTAGAACTAAATAATAGAAGTGAAAAGGAAAGATTTTTTAAGACTAGCAGCGAGCATTGGAATTTCGTTAGGTTTCACCACGACAGTCTTTTTGACAACTAGTACGAAAGTTCCACGTAGGAGGCGTAGGTCCAAAAGTAGTAGTCAGAGTAAAATCCATAAATGTGAACAAGGTGTGACGAAGTTATTAAAAGCAAAAGATTATCTAGGTGCTATAGAGTTTCTTGAATCCAAAAATTTTGGCTTGATTGAACCAAAATCATATTATACAGAAAAGCTTGCTCATGTATCAAATAACAAGGGCTTCAAGTTATTAAATTTACTTGCAGGATTGAAGTTGCGTTATCAAACCCAACCAGAATTTTCGCAATTTCTGTCCAAAATGAAAAAATATACTGAACAAAACAAAGATTTTAAAGTGATTCTATTTGTTCATTGGTCTAGTTTGCCTTTCAAAAATAAATGGCTGAAGGAAAATTCTAAAACAAAAAATAATTTAAGAACCTGGGCTGGTAATGTAGTGTAGCATGTGGCCGTATGGCCAAGGGAGTGGTTCGAATCCACTTCAGTTCAGGTTCATTTTTATCTATTCTAAGGTCGATTACAATAAAACTCAGAAGATTAAAGTTTATAAAGCAATTTTATATAATGACTGATTATAATATTGAAAATGAATTATAATTGTTCTTATGTAAAATAAAATCACTCCAAAGCATCCTTGTAAACCTGTAAACAACGTTCCCTAGCTAATTTATGCTCCACTAATGGTAAGGAATAGGTAAGCTCTTGAAATTCAGGTACCCATTTTCGGATATAATTCAGCTCTTTGTCAAATTTTTGTACTTGAGAAGTTGGATTAAAAATACGAAAATAAGGAGCTGCGTCGGTACCACATCCAGCAACCCATTGCCAATTACCAATATTGCTTGACATCTCATAATCCAATAGCTTTTTAGCAAAATAGGCTTCACCCCATCGCCAATCGATAAGCAGGTGTTTGCATAAAAAACTAGCAACCACCATACGCACTCGATTATGCATATTACCAGTCGTATTGAGTTCGCGCATGCCAGCATCAACAATCGGGTACCCAGTTTCTCCTTGACACCACAGCTGAAATTCCTGTTCATCGTTACGCCAAACAATCCAATCATACTTGGGTTTAAAGGCTTTTGTTACCGTATCGGGGTAATGCCATAAGATCTGCATAAAAAATTCACGCCAGATGAGTTCTTTTAAAAAAGTGATATTTGGTTGTTTAAAAGCTAACAACACAATATCTCGAATACTTACGGTGCCGAAACGTAAATGAACGCCAAGTTTGGAACTACCGTTGAGCGCAGGGAAGTTTCGTTTGCTTTCATAGTCGTTTATAAAAGTTGCATTTAGGGTATAACCATTTATTTTTATTGCAGAGGCTTTAAACCCCATATCTTGTAGCGATGGGAAAATGGAGTCATTATTTTTTACAAGGTTTTCTAAATGTTTTTCAGAAGGATAGTTTTGAACGCTCTGATTTTTAAATGCTTCCAACCATTTTTTCGAATAAGGTGTATACACTTTATAAGGCGTACCATCTTGCTTTACAATCTCATTGCGTTCAAAAATAACCTGATCTTTAAAGCTTGTAAATGTGATGCCTTCAGACATTAAAAGTGTTTCTATGTGCTGATCACGCTGTAAAGCATAAGGTTCATAATCTCGGTTTGTAAAAACGGATGTGATGTGATACTCGTACATTAATTGTTTATAAACAGCCTCTGGTTTTCCGTAATAGATGGCTAAACAACGTCCGAATGTTTTTAGTTTGTCATTAATTTTTTCTAATTGTTCATGAATAAACGTGACGCGGGCATCATCCTTATCTAGTGTGTCAAGAATATCAGGATCAAAAATAAAAAGAGGCAACACAGGCGTACCCGATGTCAATGCTTTGTATAAACCAGCATTATCATGAAGCCTTAAATCTCTTCTAAACCAGAAAACAGAAACGGTTTGTTTTTTCATTTAATTGATATTCAAAGTTGAGAGTCCACCATCAACCCCTATAATTTGTCCTGTAATCCAGGAACTTTGTTCACTCAATAAAAAGGTGGCAATATGTGCGATATCATGAGCTTCTCCAACACGTTTTAAGGGGTGGCGATCTCCCATAGCCTCTTTCTTTTTATCATTGTTTAGTAATCTACCCGCCAACGGTGTGTTTACTAATGAAGGCGCGATCACATTTATTCTTATTTTAGGAGCGTATTCTGCTGCCATAGACTTAGCAAAACCTTCTACAGCACCTTTAGCTGCTGCTACACTGGTATGAAACGGCATGCCAGTTCCTACAGCAATCGTACTAAAAAAGACCATGCTTGACGAGTCAGACATTCGAGGTATAATGGCTTTGACTACTTTGACTAGACTAAAAAAATTGACTTGCATATCCGATTCAAAAGTATCTAAATCCATCATTTTAAATGGTTTTAAATTAATAGAACCAGGACAATAGATAAAACCATTTAAACTTTCTGGCAGATTAGATGTGTTTAAATCATCTTTAGTGGCATCAAATGGGACATGAACAACATTTGGATGCGACAAAGAGTCATTGGTACGCGATGCAATAAATAGCTTGTGGTCTTCTTGTAGTTTACTCACAATGGAAGCTCCGATACCTCGCGTACCACCTATAATTAATATATGTTTCATTTAAAAAGATTTTAAGGTAAGCTCATTTGGAATGGATTCTATTTTACCAAAGCGCTCCGTTAGTATTTTTTCTCTATAACTAAAAATTTGTTTTAGTTGTTTTTTTACAAGTATAGGATGCGCCAGTTGCCCCAATATCCCAAAGGGTATTTTATAATCAATAATATCTTCCATTTCTATACCACCGTCAATGTCTTTTATAAAATGTTTATGATGCCATAAGGCATACGGACCAAAGCGCTGTTCGTCAACAAAATACTCCCCTTCTTTTACATGTGTAATTTCCGTGACCCATTTGGTCGTATATCCAGGAAAAGGCGATACTTTATACTGAATAATTTGTCCTGGAAACATAGGCCGATCTGCTCCAGACAAGATATGAAACCCCATATGGTTCGGAGTAATGACTTTTAGGTTTGCCGGATTGGATAGAAACTCCCATGCTTTTTGCTTTGAAATGGGGAATGTTTGTTTTGAATGTAATTGATAGAGTTTCATAAGCTAATTTAATTTAGAGACTAATTTTTCTATTTCTTTAAATACTTGGTCAGCTTCGGCATATTTTTCGTCACTCATTTTTCTATTAACTTTAGAGAGTTTGTGAGCGTCATCCAATAGCTTTTTGTACGTGTCATTAAGCTTTTGAAGGGGTGATTTTTTCTTAAAAAAATTAAACATATCGTTTGTTTTAATTATACATAAGGATGTAAAGGTTCAGAGATGTTGCCACACAAAGCCAAACGGCATAGGGCACAATAAATAGGCTTTTGAGTTTGATAACGTTATAAAACGCAATCAAAAAGTAAAAAACCAATAAGCTGAGCAGTATTAAATTTATAAACCCTAAAGTGATACTATGCTGATTGAAAAACACAAAATTCCAATTAATATTCAATAAAAATTGTATAGCAAACAGTATCGCTATTTTATTTGATGCTAAGGCATCATACAAGAAGGTCATGTAAATAGAAAAGCATATCATAATAGTACTCCATGCAGTTCCAAATACCCACCCAGGAGGCGTCCACGGTGCTTTATTTAGATCCATATACCACTCTGTAGTTGGTCCGTTTTCCATAAGCAAAGTACCAATACCCAATGCTCCAAAATTGATGAGGAGGAATATGAAGAATAACATTATTTTTTTCATTTTTTTTAAATTTTAATGCTTGCGATCAGGCAGCAATTTTATTGATCATACCGTTAAAAATTAAACCGTGAAAGGGTAAAACGACATACCAATATAACCGTCCCCATAGTCCTTTAGGTCTAAAAGTAGCCGTTTGCGTAAGGGTATTATTATTAATTTTAAATTCTAACCATGCTTCACCAGGTAGCCGCATTTCAGCAAACAATAGGAGTCGCTTTTCTTCCATATCAACATAAAGCACACGCCAGAAATCTAAAGCATCTCCAGCCTCTAATTCACTAGGATGCCTTCTGCCGCGCCGTAAGCCAATACCACCTGCCACCTTATCGATGTAGCCTCTTATTTTCCAAAGGATCGTACCATAATACCAACCATTTTGACCACCAATGGCCCAAATACGTTTCGTAGTTTGTGTTTCATTATTGATGTCTCTTTTTTTGATATCCTTGAAACAACCAAACTGAGGAACTTCTATATATTGAGAGAGCTTTTTATCAAATCGCCCGCTAACTAAAGAATCTTTCCAACTAGATACAATACTATTCTGTTCTATTTTCTGGAAAGCTTTTTGTACTGCCTGTGTATAATTTATAGGAGTTATATTCAGCAATTGATTAATATTGCTAGGGTTTCCAATAACTTCAACTTTCATACTATCTACTAAAGAAATAGCTAATTTGTATGATGTTGCCGTTATAAAAAACAACCAATATGAGGATAGCTTTGGTGTCATCACGGGAACAGTTAAAATGTATCTTTTTAATTTTCTAACAGCTCCAAATTGTAGCATCATTTGTTTATAGGATAAGATGTCTGGTCCTACTATATCAAAAGATTTATTCATAACTTTGGGATGATTAATTGCTTTTGATAAAAAAGAAAGGACATCTCGAATGGCTATGGGTTGGCATCTGGTCTTTACCCATTTAGGAGTCACCATTACAGGGAGTTTTTCTACAATATCTCGTATAATTTCGAAAGAGGCACTGCCACTGCCAACAATGATTCCTGCTCTAAAAGTAGTAAGTGCATATTTGGATGACTGTAATAATTGCTCTACCTTATATCTGGATTGTAAATGCTTAGATAACTGATTGTCGTTAACAATACCACTTAAGTATATGATTTGCTTTACTTTGGTTTGTTCTAAACATTTTCTAAAATTTATAGCGCATTGTTTTTCTAAAGATTCAAATTTCTCAACACTAGAAGACATGGAGTGTATTAAATAATATCCAAGATCGATATCTTTAGGGATTTTGTTCAAGCTATCCTCTTTGAGAAAATCGACCTCGATAATAGAAACATTTATATGATTTCTTAGTGCTTGTGGCGCTCGATTTATATCCCGAACACAGCATACCAATTCATGTCCAAGTTCTAATAATATAGGAATGAGTCGCTTGCCAATATAACCAGTAGTACCAGTAACTAATATTTTCATGTTTGGTTTAAATGTCTATTTGCATTACAAATATAGTGATTAATATTATTTTGTTTAATCTTTTATTAAAATTGTTAAACATTTTATATATTTGTAAGATAAATGATTAATTGTTTAATGATGCGTATTTTAGTAATAATTTTCATACATATATGTACTATGAACACAACATCTCAAACTATCTATGCCTTTAATGCCCATAGTGACCTAACATCATGGTATGTTGTAAACGATGGTGTTATGGGTGGGCTATCCGGCTCTAAGCTTACCCTTTCTGGTGATCATTTTGGTGTTTTTGAAGGTGAAGTATCTACTAAAAATAATGGCGGTTTTACAATGATAAAACATAATTGTAGCATTAGTGATGTAAAAAAATATTCAAAAATTGTATTGAAGATTAAAGGAGATGGTAAAACATATCAATTTAGAATAAAAGATGATAGAGGGCATTATTATTCTTATGTACAAACCTTTGATACATCTAATAACAAAGAAACTATAGAATTAAAACTAAGTGATTTTAAACCAGCATTTAGAGGAAGAACATTAAATATACCATCGTTTGCAAAATCAACGATTGAGCAAGTTGCTATTCTTATTGGAAATAAAAAACAAGAGCATTTTAGGTTAGAAATTAGCGAAATAACTTTACAATAAAGGCTTGTAAATCAAAAGATAATGTTGTGAATCAGGAATTATTATGTCATGATAAATTAAATTAATAGTATTACTATTGTTTTTTAATAGTAATACTATTATATTTGTAAACATCATTATGAACACTATATCTGTACATATAAATATTAATTCGGGGCTTTATAAAAAGGATCCTAAATCTTCCGATCTTGGTAAGCGTATCGTATCTAAGAGTATAGAAATGATTCATGATATAGGGTTTGAGGATTTTACCTTTAAGAAACTGGGTGTTGAAATAACTTCAAACGAAAGTTCCATATATCGTTATTTTGAGAGTAAACATATGCTTCTTATTTATCTTATAAACTGGTACTGGAGTTGGTTGGAATACAGGTTAGCATATAAAATTCAAAATATAGAATCTCCAAAAGATAAGTTAGAAATTGCTATAAATTTACTTGTACAGGAAGTTATAGATGACAATGATTTCTCGAGTATAAATGAAATTTTATTGCATAAGATCATAGTTGACGAATCTTCTAAAGCATACCATACCAAATCGGTTGATGCTGAAAATGAAAAAGGCTATTTTAAGTGTTATAAACGTGTTGTAAAACGTGTAAGCGATTTAGTTCTTGAGTGTAATCCTGATTTTGAATTTCCGCATATGCTGATTTCAACTGTTATAGAAGGTGCGCATCAACAACGATATTTTTCGCAGCATTTACCATCGTTAACAGATTTTGAGAAAGGGAAGAACAATATTGTCAGGTTTTATACAAATTTGGTATTTAAAACATTACATATATCATGAGTTTAAGGTTTCAAACATATAAGTCCTTATACATCTTGATCGCTACAATCATGTCATTATATTTTGTAGCGCAGTTCTCTATTCAGAATTATTTAATTGAATCGAATACTGAAATTGTTTCCTCTAAAAAAGAAGCTACCGAAGATTCAGAAAAGAAAGATAATACTGAGGAATTGAAAGAGGATTATAAAAAACTCTATACACCATTTGTGTATAACCTATGGCCTTTAAGTATAGAAGAGAACTTTACCTACTATCAAGAAAGGGATGACATGATAGTTAATTTCGAGGTTCTAATCCCACCCCCAGACTCGGTATAACTCCTTTTTTATGTAAATCACGTGGGTTAGACTTACATACGTACCGTAATTATATTCAATATTACATTTCAATTAAAAACAGTACCAACAAGCGTTGTTACTCTTTAGTATCATTTATTCATATGGAACAAAAACAATTAACTCCTTGGAGGAGGTTTACGGGCTTATTACAGCTTGATAAGAAAGATATAAGACAAATTTTCTATTATGCCATTTTTGCGGGTATAGTAGCTTTATCGTTGCCATTAGGAATACAGGCAATAATCAATTTTATCCAAGGTGCACAAGTATCTACTTCGTGGATTGTATTGGTCGTCTTGGTAACATTAGGTGTTGCTTTTCAAGGGGTACTACAATTAATGCAAATTAGGATTCTTGAAAACATTCAGCAAAAGATTTTTACAAGATCATCTTTTGAATTTGCGTATAGGTTTCCTAAGGTAAAGATGAGTGAACTACGAAATTTTTATCCACCAGAGTTGGCAAATAGGTTTTTCGATACACTAACAGTTCAAAAAGGCTTATCTAAAATATTAATAGATTTCCCAGCAGCATTACTACAAATAGTATTTGGGCTATTGTTGCTGTCATTTTATCACCCGTTCTTTATCATATATGGTATATTACTTATAGTTTTAGTTTATATTCTTTTTAAATCAACAGCTAGAAGAGGTCTTGAAACCAGTCTTTTGGAATCAAAAAGTAAATACAAGGTGGCTCATTGGATACAGGAGATTGCGAGATCTCTAATCAGTTTTAAGTTATCAGGTAATAGTGGCCTGGCTATGAATAGAAATGACGATTTAACCGCTCAATATTTGTCGGCAAGAGAAAGTCATTTCAAAATATTATTGACACAATTTATTCAAATGATAGGATTTAAAGTCCTAGTAACTTCTGGTTTGTTACTTATCGGGGGACTACTTGTTTTAAATCAACAAATGAATATCGGTCAGTTTGTTGCTGCCGAAATTATTATTCTGCTTTTAATTAGTTCTGTTGAAAAAGTGATTACAGGATTGGAGTCTTTTTACGATGTATTAACTTCTTTAGAAAAAATAGGTCAGGTAGTTGATAAAGAATTAGAGCCTCAAGAAGGTATCGATCCATTTGAGAACAAGAGTAGTCTTACTATTGAATTAGATGATTTAAAGTATAGTTCTCCTGAAGGACAGGAAATACTAAAAGGAATCAATTTTACGATATCTTCAAAAGATAGAATTCATTTGGACGGATCTTCTGGTTCTGGTAAAACAACGTTGCTTAAAATAATTTCAGGGTTAATAGAGCCAACAAGAGGTGATCTGTATATAAACGATGTATCGATAAAAGCGGTATGGGCAAATCGTTATAGAGCTTTTATAGGACAAGTGTTACCAGATCAAACTCCTTTTGAGGGTACCATACTTGATAATATAACGTTTGGAGCAGACAGTGTTTCGCAGGAACGGTTGCATGAAATACTAAAACAAGTAGGGTTATTAGATTTTATAAAGACCCAACCAAAAGGTTTAATGACGATGATGCATCCTGAGGGGCAGCAAATTCCGTTTACTGTTTCTAAACGTATTTTATTGGCAAGAGCGATCATTCAGAACCCAAAATTATTAATACTTAAAGACCCGCTAGAGAATTTTGAAGAGAAAGAAGTAAATCGAATTATCAATTATTTGATTTCTCCTGAAAGAGATTGGACACTCATTATTTCTAGTAGAAACCCTTCATGGAAAGATAAGTGTACCAAAAGTATGAAATTGGAAAAAGGCATATTAATAAATAAAGACAATACAGATGCTTAATATATCTCATAACCAAATAAATAAAAAGGTAACTTTAGAAGGTTATCAATCTCATAAAAAAGTATTTCAAAGAAGACATTACAAGCTGTTTAATAGGCTGTTAGGCGGGTTTTCGATTGCTGCGCTGATTGTCTTGTTTTTACCTTGGACTCAAAATGTTTCTGGAGATGGGTATGTTACCACATTAACTCCGGATCAAAGACCGCAAACGATACAATCACCTATACCGGGAAGAATTGAACAATGGTATGTTAAAGAGGGCGATTTTGTTAGGAAGGGAGACACCATCCTTCATATTTCAGAAATAAAAACCGAGTATCAAGATCCAAAACTAGTAGAACGAACGAAGCTTCAGCGTGATGCAAAAAGTAATTCGGTACAGTCTTATAAAGGTAAAGTAAAGGCACTTGGAAATCAAATAGATGCTATTTTTAATGAAAGAAGACTAAAACTTTCGCAAGCAGAAAATAAATTAAAACAATCCTATTTAAAGGTTAAAAGTGATAGTATCGATCTAGAAGCAGCGAAGACAAATTATAAAATCGCTGAAACACAATTGAAACGGATTATGACACTTCAAAAAGAAGGTTTAAAGCCTATGACAGCTGTTGAAGAGAAGCGATTAAAAATGCAGGAAACACAGGCAAAATTGATTTCGCAGGAAAATAAGTTGATGTCAAGTAAAAATGATGTATTGAATGCAAGAATTGAAATTAATAGAGTAACGGCAGAATATGCTAATAAGTTTGCTAAAACAAACAGTGAAAAATTCACAGCACAATCAAACCAGTTTGAAGCAGAAGCACAAACTTCAAAATTAGACAATCAAACATCTAATTACGAGCTTAGAAATGCATTTTATTATGTAACAGCACCACAAGATGGTTATGTAAATAAGGCGTTACGAGCTGGTATTGGAGAAACATTTAAAGAAGGGGAAGCCTTGGTTGGCATCATGCCTGCTAATTACGATCTGGCAGTAGAAACCTTTGTAGAGCCTATAGATTTACCATTGATACATAAAGGAGAACGCGTAAGAATTCAATTTGATGGCTGGCCAGCGATCTTCTTTAGTGGATGGCCCAATGCGGCATTCGGAACTTTTGGCGGAAAAGTAGTGGCTGTAGAAACATTTATTAGCGATAATGGAAAATTTAGGGTGCTTATTGCTCCTGATGAGAATGAAAATGAGTGGCCTCAAAATGTTCGTGTTGGTTCTGGTGCCTATACTATAGCTCTATTAGAGGATGTATCAATTTGGTTTGAAGTGTGGAGAAAGTTAAATGGATTTCCGCCTAATTATTATATGCCAAGTCAAAACAATACAAAGGATAAAACCGCAAAAAAATAAAAAGATGAAAATTTTATTTAACTGTTGTATATTTTTTTTCAGTCTTTCTATAGTGGCTCAGGATACGTTAATAGATTCCTTATCGTTTCAAGAGTATATGGGGTATGTAAAACAGCATCATCCTTTGGTAAAGCAAGCAAATTTGACTTTGAATGCAGGAGAGGCGAACCTTTTAAAAGCTAAAGGAGGCTTCGATCCGAAGGTTGAAGTTGATTTTAATCGAAAGAAGTTTAAGAATACAGAATACTATAATGAACTAAACGCTACTTTTAAAGTGCCAACGTGGTATGGTGTGGAGTTTAAAGCAAATTTTGAGCAAAATTCAGGCGCTTTTTTGAGCCGGGATTTATCGGTGCCTGATGATGGTTTATATAGTGCAGGTGTGTCCGTATCTTTGGCACAGGGGTTGTTGATTAATGATAGAATGGCTTCACTTAAAAAAGCACGCTTTTTTAGAGAGCAATCAAAAGCAGATAGAGATCTATTAGTTAATAATGTATTGTTTGAAGCAGGTATGGCCTATACAGAATGGCTAGAAGCTGCAAATGAAGAGCGTATATTTTCTAACTTTTTAGAGAATGCTAATACTCGCTTTTTGGCTGTAAAACGTAGTGCAGAAACGGGGCAGTTAGCAACTATAGATTCTGTAGAAGCAAAAATAGCTTTACAGAATAGGCAGTTGAGTTTTGAAGCAGCCAAGCTTAAACGTATTAAGGCGGCCTTAAAAGCCAGTAATTATTTATGGATACAAGGCATCCCACTAGAAATTGAAGAGACTATTTTTCCTTCTAAACCTTCTGTAGATGACTTAAATATGTCATTAATGATAGAACAAAGCTTAATAGATTCCTTAACTTTAGATAATCATCCTAAATTAAGATCATTAGAAAACAAGATAAAAGCATTAAAAATCGATAGGAATTTAAAAATGAATAAATTATTACCTAAACTCGATTTACAATACAATTTTTTATCTGAAGATTATGAACCATTGCAGAATTTCAATACCGCCAACTATAAGGCATTTTTGAATTTTAGTGTGCCTCTTTTTCTTCGAAAAGAACGAGGTGATTTAAAACTAGCAAAATTAAAATTACAGGATGTAAATTATGAAAGAACATCACAAATGCTCACCATTAAAAATAAAATTAGCGCTATCAATAACGAAATGGCGTCTCTGGATAAACAGGAAGGTATTGTAAATAATGTTGTTGCCAATTATCAGGTACTATTAAAAGGAGAAGAACGTAAATTCTTTTTAGGTGAGAGTTCCTTATTTCTTATCAATTCGCGAGAGCGTAGTTTAATTGATGCTCAATTAAAAGAAAATAACATTATTATTAAGCGCCTTGAATCCAGTATCCAATTTTTTAACACCCTTGGTTTAAGTCCGGTAGATAATATTAGATAAATTGTAATTCATTTCGGTTTAGTCATGTTTCTTTTTTAGAGATTTAAGGGTTTAAATGATACTTCAAAAAGAAACTCTCGGAAATCTTAATGATATATACCTTTTTCTTAAGCTAGTAGTACTAAGAGAAATTCTATTGTTTTGTTTTTTCTGATAGACTAAATACGGCAGAATTGATTAAAGCGGTAAAATTGACAGAGGGTATGTTTGTAGCACAAGATGATTTTCAATTACTAGAGTAGAGAAGGGTTTCGGACTTGTTTATAATCAAATAAACTTTTTAAAAACAAAAAATCCCGTAAACTAAAGTTTTTGGGTTTTTTCGTGGTATCTCTAGAAACTTCCAGTTTTATAACTGTGTGCATCAATGTATATTTATATATGCATTTCAAGTAAATCTTAAATTGTAAAATATACTTCTGTGCGTCTATGTATTGGTGAGTATTCGAGAGCATAATTTAGACAGAATACCACTACAACTTAATGTTCAATAAAGATTTAAGTTGTTATTTATACGTATTCTTTTAGCCATATTTACTTGTAAAACATTATATCATTTAGGTGAAATAACAAGTGAATTCACTTCCTATTTATATACTTGTAAGTATTTTCACTATATTCAGTATGCGAAAGAAAGTACTATAGTATAGCATTTAATAAATTGTTTCTAAACCTTAATACTATGCTTCTTAGAAAGTAACATGTTATTAATTTGAATAATGGTCTGTAAGTTATTAGACATATAGCTAAGTTTTTTTATTCAAAATTTGTTTATATAAAAAACATTCATATATTTGGAAAACCAATCTGGTAAACCAATTTATTTTTCCAAGAAACATAATTGATATTAGTAAATAGTTGAGTTTAGAGTTTTTTGAATAGTTGTTTAGTTTTAAAAGAAAGTCTTTGTAGAGATAAAGACTTTCTTTTATTATCTTAAAGTTAATTGTTAATCCTTGATTTTATGAAAAAGTTCTTTGTACATGTTTTTATTGGAGTTTTTATTGTTTCCTGTAATAATGATTCTGTTAAGTCAGGTGTTTTTGTTGAAAATATTTCAGAATTAGAAGCTTCTATTAATAATGCTAAACCAGGTAATGTTATTTTTTTAAAAAATGGTATATGGAAGAACGTTCAAATTAAGTTTAAAGCTGAAGGAGTTGAAAATAATCCTATTACAATTAAAGCAGAAACTCCTGGAAAAGTTTTTATTGAAGGTGTTTCTAATGTGAAGTTCGGAGGGAAATATTTAATAATTGATGGATTGCATTTCAGAAATGGTTACTCACCAAGTGATGCTGTAATCGAATTTAAAATTGATAAAAAAACTATAGGTAATCATTGTACGGTTACTAACTGTGTTATTGAAGATTTTAATAAAATGAGTCGTGATGATGCCGACCGTTGGATTCAATTTTGGGGTAGGCACAACACACTGAAGAATTGCTATATTAAAGGGAAAACTAATCGAGGGCCAACAATTCGTATAGATTTAAAAGGTAATGAACACATTAATAATTACCACCAGATAGTTAACAATCATTTTGGCCCGCGTCCTCCAAAGGGAGGTGCCAGTGGAGAAACCATTCAAATAGGAGATAGTTATTCTTCCATGTCTCCTAGTTATACTATGGTTGCAAATAATCTTTTTGAGGAATGTAATGGTGAGGTCGAGATTATTTCAAGTAAGACCAATTTTAACGAATTTAGAAATAATGTATTTTATAAAAGTGAAGGCTCACTTGTAACAAGGCATGGAAATTACTGCACTATAGATGGTAACTACTTTATTGGAGATGGTAAAAACGAAAATATTGGTGGAATAAGAATCATTAATACGGGGCATTGGGTTACCAATAATTATTTCTATAACCTAAAAGGAAAGAGTTTTAGAAGCCCTCTGGCAGTAATGAATGGCATTCCAAAATCGCCATTAAATCGTTACAATCAAGTAACCGATGTTGTGGTTGCCTATAACACCTATATAAATTGTGATGCGCCATGGCAATTTGGTGTTGGACAAAATTTAGATCAAAAAAATGTTTTGCCACCTTCTGAAATTCGTTCTTCAAGACCTTTAAGAACATTAGTGGCAAATAATCTACTTTATAATGAGGTAGGTGATAAATCTCCGATTGTGGAACATGATCAAGCTGATGGTGTAACTTTTAAAAGTAACATTATCAATAATAAAAACGTCGAGTTTGTATCTTATAAAGGATTAGAACCAAAAGTTTTCGGATTGAATAAAGTATCAGACCATGTTTTTGGGGCAACAGGCATTAATGATGTTGAGCCTTATCAAGGTTTTGAATTTGAAAAAATATCCAATGACTTATTCGGAAATTCAAGAAAAAATAACAACATTATTGGTGCAATAGTTTCAATTAAAGATCCAAATATTTTAGACAAAACGAAGTATGGCCCAAGTTGGTATTCTGATGAGGTAGAAGCTAAAGAGCCTAAAACTATTAAAGTTTCTGCTAAAGATAGTTTTCAATCTAAAATAGATGAAGCTAATAGTGGTGATATAATTATTCTAAATCAAGGAAAATATTTAATAACAAAACCTTTAGTTATTAATAAAAGGCTAACCATTAAATCTTCAAATAAAACCAAAACCGTTTTGTATTATGCAGGTGAAGAAAATTCATCACTGTTCCAACTGCATCCAAAAGGTTTTTTAGCTCTGGAAAATGTTTACTTAAAAGGAACTACTACGCAACAAGCATTTGCTTCACTAAAAGAGAATATGTATACTCACTTTGGGTTATCTGTTACAAATTGTGAAATAAGCGATTTCGACTTCGCTCTAAAAGTATACAAACAATCGTTTGCAGAACGTATCACTTTTAAAAACACTTCCATATCTAACTGCGAAAATGGTTTAGAGTTATCAGAAGAAACTAACGATAAAGGTGATTATAACACCGAATATTTAACCATTAATAGTTGCCAATTCACAAACGTAAAACAAAATGTTATCGATTACTATCGTGGTGGTTACGATGAATCAACTATTGGTGGGAATCTTATCCTTACAAATAGCTCTTTTATAAATTGTGGTGCCAAGGAGCAAAATGGAATATTGATTAATACCAGAGGCATTGTTAATGTAGATATTTCTAATAATACTTTTAAAAATAACCCTGTGAAACTAGTAGCTCTATTGTGGGGTGCTAAAAACAATTATCACGTAAACAACACTATTTCTAACTCGGGTAAAATATTGGTTGAAGAGCACCTTAAATTGAAGTTGATGTACTAGAATTATGACTAAAAAAGTAATAACATTTGGTGAGGTAATGATGCGTTTATCGCCACCAGGCTATGAGAAGTTTTCACAAGCATCTTCTTTTGAACTTGTTTATGGCGGAGGTGAAGCAAATGTTGCTATTTCTTGTGCTTATTTGGGAATGAAAGCTGCTCATGTTACCCGTTTTCCTAATAATGCTCTTGGAAAAGCTGCAACACAGTTTTTACGTAAACACTGGTTAAGTACTGAACATGTTATTTATGGCGATGATATGATTGGTAAGTATTTCCTAGAGAAAGGTGCTGTGCATAGACCTAGTCAGGTAATTTATGAGAGAGAAGGGTCTTCTTTCTCGTTAATTGAACCTTCAATGGTGAATTGGGAAGACGTACTTAAAGATGCCGATTGGTTTCACTGGACGGGTATTACACCTGCTATTTCAGAAGGAGCGGCAAGGTGTTGTTTAGATGCTATTAAAACGGCTAACAAAATGGGTATAACTGTTTCTGGAGATATTAATTCTAGAAGCAATATGTGGAAATACGGAAAAACCATGCAAGAAGTTATACCAAATTTGGTTGAAAACTGTGATGTTGTGATTACAAGTAGTAATGGTATTCGCGAAATGTTTGGATTGGGGGAAGCTGAGGATAAATTTCAATTTTTAGCAAAAAGGTTAATTGACGTTTACCCTAATGTAAAAAAAGTAATTAAAAAAACCAGAAGAACTATAAGTGCTTCGCACCATCAGATTCAGGGTAAATTATGGAATGGAGAAAAGTATATAAAAACTGATATGCTAAATATTACCCATATTATTGATCGTGTTGGAACTGGTGACGCTTTTGCTGCAGGACTTATATATGGATTGTTGCACTATGAGGATAAACAGGCCTTAGACTTTGCTTCAGCAGCATGTGCCTTAAAACATACCGTTCCGGGGGATGTTAATATAGTTTCACTTGAAAACGTGCAAAATCTGATGGAAGGAGATACCTCTGGAGCTTTACGGAGGTAGTGAAAAAAGGTGGTATAGTTTCTTTGTTGAAAGTATTTTGACTAACTAAACATAAATGATTAACTATAATAATATGAGTACTAAAATTATTAAATCAATATACCAACTGTTTTTATTGATTGGATTTATATTGACAATAAACAGTTGTCATGATAAAGTAAAGAAATCGGATAACATAGATATAAAAAAGATAACTTATCCAAGCGATGTTATTCCATTTATGGACAAATGGCAAATTCTTTTAGGAGATGGCACACGCTCTAAAGATTTAATAGATTATGAAAAGAGTGATTTTTTCTATGTTAAAAATGATGGCGATACGGATTGGGTAGTTTATAAAACACCTAATTCTGGTATTACGTCTCCAAATTCAAGTAATACAAGAACAGAGCTAGGAGAAAAAAAGCGTTGGATACCAGAAACAGGAGGCAAGTTAACGGGAACTTTAAAAGTACAGCATGTGTCTACTACAGGCGATGCTAGAGTTGCATCTTCATATTCTGTTGTAGTTGGTCAAATTCATAGTGATGAAGGTCATGAAAACGAACCTTTAAAAATTTTTTACAAAAAGTTTCCTGGTCATAAAAAAGGCTCTGTTTTTTGGAATTATGAAATAAATACTGAAGGGGATAATTCTGGTAGATTTGATTTCTCTACAGCGGTTTGGGGTTATGATAGATCAGTTGTTGGAACAAGTCCGGACATCTATCCTGAAGAACCTGAAGATGGTATCGCTTTAGGTGAAGAATTTAGTTATGAGGTGAACGTGTATGAAGGGGTTATGTATCTAACCTTCACTAGTGTAGGTCATAAGACTGTTAAATTCATAAAGAACTTATTGAAATCAGACTTTTCAAAAAAAGAAGATATTCCTCAACAAGTTTTGACAACATATGCATCAAAAAGAGAGGTTGGTGTTGAGCGTGAAAATGCCTATGCTGGAGAAAAGCAGTTTTTTAAACAAGGGGCTTATAATCAAGCGAACGGAAAATCCACTAAATCTGAAACTTATAATGGAGACATAGCTAAACAATATGAAAATGGGAGTTATGCCGAAGTGTGGTTTAAGGAAGGAACTTTAGGTGAAGGAATTCAAATCACAACAGAGAATGATTAGTTTTAAAAGTTATTTAGTAACCCTATTAATATTGACTCTGTTCTTTATATCATGTAAAGAGCAAATAAATTCTACTACATTATCGAATGTCAATTCTACGTCAGAGCATCCTAATTTGATACTTACCAAACAGGGTGTTAAAGACATTAGGGTTAATTTGGGCTCTATACCCATTTTTGATGAATCGTTAACTGAAACAAAAGCAGAAATAGATACCGAAATAGAAAATGGCATCGAGGTTCCAATTCCTAAAGATTATTCAGGGGGTTATACACATGAAAGGCATAAGAGAAACTTTTTGGTGATGCAAAAAGCTGGGGTATTATATCAGATTTTAAATGATGAAAGGTATGCCAAATATGTAAAGGATATGCTGTTTGAATATGCAAAAATGTATCCAACATTACCGGTGCATCCAAAACCACGCTCGTATGCCAGAGGAAAACTTTTTTGGCAATGTTTAAATGATTCTAACTGGATGGTTTATACAAGTCAAGCTTATGATTGTATTTATGATTACCTAACGGGAGAAGAACGAAATATGTTGGAAAATGATTTATTTAAACCGTTTGCAGATTTTATTTCAAAAGGAAACCCGCAGTTTTTTAATCGCGTTCATAATCATAGTACTTGGGGTAATGTAGCAGTGGGGATGATGGCTCTTGCTATGGATGATGATAGTTTATTGCAACGTGCTCTATATGGTTTAAAAGATGTAAATCTTAACCCCAATATGAAAGATAATGATGGTGGTTATATAAATAGAGATGGTAAAGTTGGCTTTTTTGCAAATTTAGATGAACCATTTTCCCCAGACGGTTATTATACTGAAGGGCCATATTACCAACGTTATGCTTCGTATCCATTTTTAATTTTTGCTCAAGCACTTCAAAATAAAAAGCCAGAGTTAAAAGTATTCCAGCATAAAGACAGTGTCCTTTTAAAAAGTGTTACTGCATTAATCAATTTATCGGATGCTGATGGTGAATTTTTTCTACTAAATGATGCTCAAAAAGGAATGTCTTATTATGCAAGGTCATTGGTTTCTGCTGTAGATATTGCGTATCATTTTGGGGGTAATAATCCAGAGTTGTTAAGTATTGCCCAAAAGCAAGGTAAAGTAACTTTAGATGATGCCGGTTTAGCGGTAGCTTTAGGAATTAGAGAAGGGAAAACACAACCTTTTAATAAAAACTCTATCGAGTTATCCGATGGACCAAACGGTGATCAAGGTGCAGTAGGAATTGTACGAAGTGGTGATTTAGAATTAGTGTTTAAATATACGGCGCATGGTTTAAGTCATGGGCACTTTGATAAATTATCGTATGCATTATTTGATGACGGCGAAGAGGTTGTTCAAGATTACGGATTGGCACGTTTTGTAAATATCGAGCAAAAAGGAGGTGGAAACTATTTAAAGGAAAATAAAACTTGGGCAAAACAAACGATTGCTCATAATACTTTGGTTCAAAATAAAACATCACATTTTCAAGGGAAATATGACATTGGTAGCAAACATCATTCAGAGCAATATATTTTTAGTGTTGATGATATAGATCTTCAAGTAGCTAGCGCGAAGGAAAATAAAGCATACTCTGAGACACAACTTCACCGAACCATAGTAATAATTAAGGATGAAGAATATGATAACCCTTATGTGTTGGATATAATGCGAGTAACTTCCGAAACTCCAAATCAATACGATTTACCTTTTTATTATTTGGGGCAGATTATGCAAACCAATTTTGAGTATTCAAAGCTGGATACTCCTCAAGTTTTAGGAAAAGCAAATGGTTATCAACATTTATACAAAGAAGCTAGTGCAACCGCAAGTGGCGACAATATTAAACTTAATTGGTTGCTTAACAATAAATTCTATACATATACCGCAACAACCTCAAATAATGATGATATTATTTTTGGTAGGATAGGAGCCAATGATCCAGAATTTAATCTACGAAATGAACCTACCTTGATTCTTAGAAAAAAGAACTTTAAAGATGCTTTGTTTGTATCTACGGTTGAGTCACATGGAACTTATAGTCCTATATCAGAGTTTGCTGTTAACGCTTATAGTAACATAAGAAATGTTTCTGTGATTTATAATTCAAATGAATATACCGCGGTACAGATTGAAATGAGCCATAGTAAACAAAATATATTCATTATTTCAAACGAAAATAATGATTCAAATAAAGAGCATAACCTTTCTATAGATGATATAGAGTATACTTGGAAAGGTTCATATACATTAATAAACTTATAAAATAAGAGAAATGAAAAGTTTTGGAGCAAGTAATGAATTTCTATTAGATGAAGCCCAAGAATGGGAGATTGTTGGAGAAGGTGTAAAACGTAAAATTATGGGGTATGATGATAAAATCATGCTAGTAAAAGTTCATTTTGAAGCGGGAGGTATTGGTTATGAACATAAACATTATCACTCACAAGTAACCTATTGTATTGATGGAGAATGGGAATTCACCATTGGAGGCATTACACAAACGGTAAAAGATGGCGATTCAGTATATATTCCGCCTAATGTACTTCATGGAGCAAAATGTACAAAATCTGGTATTTTAATTGATGTTTTCAGTCCTATACGTGAAGATTTCATGGAATAACGCTGTTAAAATTCCAAAATGTTTTGTTTTAACAAAAAATTAATATATATTTGGGAAACCAATCTGGTAAACCAATTTGGTTTTCCAGATAAAAACTAACTAACTAAATGTCTAACTTTTCTAAATACCATCACAAATATCATGATTAAAAATAAAAAAAGGATAGGTGCACGCCTATCCTTTTAAAACAATTTACTTCTTTTAGGAGGGAAGTAAAATTAGCACAAACTATTGCTTTACAACAACCTTGTTTGTTCTTCAAAATTACAAAAAAATAATAGATGAGCAGGTTTTTTGTGAAGTAATTAAGATGATTAAAATCTTTAATCATCGAATTAGTATAAAGCAATACTAATTAATCTTTACAATTTAAACATAAATAAAACATTATGAATTTTAAAAACAAGCTAACTCTAATTGTAATATTGTTCTTTGGTATTACATTGATTGCACAGAATGGTTCGGTTGTTAAAGGTACAGTTGTATCTGCAACAGATAATATTCCTATTCCTGGTGTAAATGTAATTGTGGTTAATACTTCAAAGGGAACCACTACCGATTTTGACGGGAATTATCAAATTCAAGTAAATGAAGGAGAGGTTATACAATTCTCTTATGTTGGTTTTATAAGCCAGACTAAAATAGTAGGAAATCAAACAACTATAAATATTGCCTTAGCTGAAGATTTAGCACAGCTAGACGAAGTGGTGGTGGTTGGTTATGGTACTCAGAAAAAATCAACAATTACAGGTTCAATATCCAAAGTTGTCAACGAGACTTTAGATCAAATAGCGGTAGCAAGGGTAGATGATGCCCTTATTGGTCAGGTATCAGGTGTAAATATTCAATCCACCAATGCAGAAGCGGGTGGGGCTCCTACCATTACTATTAGAGGTGTAGGGTCTATTACTGGGACAGCAGGTCCAGCCGTTGTGGTTGATGGTATAATAGTAGATTCTGACTTTCTAGGTAATATAGATATGAATGATGTAGAATCTTTCGAGATTTTAAAGGATGCAGCTTCTGCTTCTATTTATGGTAGTGAAGGGGCTAATGGGGTTATTCTAATTACTACCAAGACTGGAAAAGAAGGAAAAGTGAAATTTAATTATGACGCTTACACAGGTTATAAACAGGCTTTCGGGAGTGATGATTATAAGAGAAATGCTACTGGTTGGGCAGCTAAAGAATTGGCTGAGACTGGTTCCATTTCTAATAGTAATTTGTACGCACTAAAACTAATAGAGGTAACAGGTATTGATAGAGATTGGCAAGATGTTTTCTTTAATGGAGGCTATATTACAAGTCATTCTCTTTCTGCAAGAGGCGGAACTAAAGACACAAAATTTAGTGTGGCTTTAAGATATCTTCACGATGAAGGTGTTGTAATAACGGATGACTACAAGGTGTATTCTGGAAAATTGAAAGTAGATTCCAAATTAACCGATAAGCTTAAATTTGGATTGAGTGCTACACCTTCTTATTCAAAACAAAGACGATTACCTACCTCTATACATAATCCTATAAGACAATCGCCTTGGTTACCAATTTATCATACAGCAGAAACGCTTCAGTTTATAGATAGAGATGCGTATCCAAATGTTGGGATAGGAGATTATTTTAGAGAAGATCATTTAGATGAATTGGATATAAATGGAGACGGTAGTACTAGAACCCCTCGTACTTCAGGAGACCAAAACCCTTATGCGCAATATGTTGAAAGAGAGCATTATGAGTATAAGACGAAACTATTAGGTTCTGCTTATTTAAGTTATGAGATTATTGAGGGATTAACAGCAAAAACAAGCTTTGGGGTTACTTTGGAAGATGAGAAAAGAACAAGATGGGATGGTACTAAACATCATCATTCAAACCCAGCAGCTTACGAGTTGAGGAATAGATTTAAATCTAGATTGATTTCAGATAACACTTTGTCTTATAATAAACAAATAGGCAATCATGAAATTAATCTATTGGCGGGTGCTACATTTCAAAAGAGGAATGATGAAATTAGTACCGTTAATGGTTCTGGATATTCTAATGATTTGCTTAAAAACTTACAAGGAGCGACAACTATTACCAAACCAGCAGATGGCGAAATCAATCTTAAAATTAGAAAGATTGGTTATTTTGGAAGGTTAACTTATGCTTATGATAATAAATACTTATTTAATGCTTCAATTAGACGAGATGGTAGTTCTGTTTTTGGTATAGATTCTAAATGGGGTAATTTCCCTTCAGTATCTGTGGGGTGGAATGCGCACAATGAAGATTTCTTAAGTGATAGTAATGTTATAAGTAAATTAAAGTTTAGAGCTAGTTGGGGGCTTACAGGTTCAGAAAACTTTAACGTAGGAGATGGTTTAACTAATACTTGGCCTTATTTGGCACTTTTGCAAAGTACCAATGCCATTACGGATGGCGGTGCTATTGTTTCAGGTTTTTCTCCAAGAAATATTGCTAATGCATTATTACAATGGGAAGCTTCAGAGCAACTTAACCCTGGTGTAGATTTTGGCTTTTTAAACAATAGAATAACAGGGTCATTAGATTACTATGTAAAAACCAGTGATAACTTATTGTTAAATCAAGATGTTTCTTATGTTACTGGATTTGGTGCTGGAATTGTAAATAAAGGAAAAGTAGAAAATAGAGGATGGGAACTTGAATTAAGAACTAATAATATTTCTACAGAGAAATTTAGATGGTCAACAACATTAATAGCATCGACCAATAAAAATGAGTTAATTGATTTTGGTAACGACAATGGAAACCTTGGAGTAGATGGATTTGATAGAAATACCCAATGGATAAACTTGGTTGGCAATCCAATTTCTTCTTTTTATGGTTTTGTTGCAGATACAGAAATATCAACTGAATATTGGGATACGCCTTATAACCGAATTAATGGGCAGGCTGAGGATATTATTGTTAAAGATTTAAATGGAGATGGTTTAATTACAGATGATGATAAGACCATTTTAGGAGATCCTTATCCAGATATCGTTTGGAGTTTTACAAACGAATTTAAATTTGGAAATTTAGATTTTTCTTTTATGGTTCAAGGAAGTCAAGGAGGACAAATAAGAAACGTTGGAGATCAATATTTCTATCATTTTAGTGGTGCTACTTTAGATGGGGCTCCAGAAGCGTTAGTTGCTAATGGAACAATCCCTGATGTCTCTTTCCTTCAACCAAAGATTTTTACAGACGATATTGTTCAAAATTCAGGATATTTTTCATTACGAAATGTAAATATTGGTTATAACTTACCAGAGGATGTTGTATCAAAATTTGGTCTTTCATCATTACGGTTATATGCATCTGGTCAGAATTTAATTTATATTACTTCTGATGATTATCACGGTTTTAATCCAGAATATATTGATAATAATAATACACCTATAACTTATGGCTCTCAAAGAGCTGGTACACCTTTGTTTAGTACTTATTCAGTTGGTTTGAACCTTAATTTTTAATAAAAAAAGAAATAATCATGAAATATTTAAAAAATATAAAATATTTAATTGTTGCATTAACAGGAATGATGCTTATTTCTTGTGATGCAGATGAGTTTTTAAACCCACTGCCAGATACAGCTATTGCTGCTGATGGTTTCTTTCAATCAGACGAAGATGTATTGGCCGGAATTTATGGAATTTATGATGCCATACAAGGGGTTAATGAAAATAGACCAAATTCAACAAATAACTCAACTTTCAATAGAGGAGTACAGTTTGAGTATCTTTTAACCGAGCATCGCTCAGACAATACAAGAAGTGCTACACTAGAAGGATCAAGAGCTGATTTTCATAGGTATGTAACAGATGCAAACAACATACAATCAGAAGATTATTATCAATCTATGTATGAAATTATTTTTAGAGCAAATAGTGTTATTAGTTATATTGACGCTGCAGATCCAGCAAACATTGCCAAATATACAGCTGAAGCTAAATTTTTAAGAGCTTATGCTTATTTTAATTTAGTTAGACTGTATGGAAGTGATAATGATGCTATAGGTGGTGTGCCATTGGTAACTGCCGTGGCAGAGTCCAATCAAGATGACCTGCTTTTTACCAGAGAGGCTAAATCAGTAGTGTATGCACAAATTGTTGCAGACTTACAAGAAGCTATTGCTAATTTAGATAATAGCTATAAAGCTAGAGCTTCAAAAGCGGCAGCACAAGGCATTTTGGCTAAAGTGTATTTATCGCAACCAACACCTAACTATATTGGGGCTAAAGATTTATGTGAGGCTATTATAGCGGATGGAAGTTTTAATTTGCAAACTGATTTTAACGATGTGTTTTACAATGAAATGAATAGCGAAGTTATGTTTGTTATTCGATATGAGTTTGCAGAACCAAATGAAAGTCAAGGGTTCTCATCTGAATTCACCTCTTTTATACGTCAAGGAAGACAAGATGGGTTAAACATTGTTAACCCTAATTTGGTAGCTGCTTTTAATGAGAACGGAGGGAATAGAACAGCAGTTTCATATATTGCTTTCGGCGAAGATGCAGCATTAACTGATCCTGATACAGGATTGCCTGCACCACAAGAGGCCGAAGTGGCAAAGTTTTTACCTCAAGGCACTGATTTTGATAACCCTGATTTCCCTTACGGTACTAATGCTCGTCTTGCGGGGAATGATTGGATCGTATTACGTTATGCCGATGTATTGTTAATGCATGTAGAAGCAATTATGGCAGGTACTGGTGCTGCTAATACTCTAGATGCGCTAAGCTCATTCAACGCTGTTAGAAATCGTGCTGGTTTAGCTAATGATGCTGATGGAGTAATAACGCAAGAGGAATTGTTACTAGAAAGAAGAGTAGAATTAGCTTTTGAAAATCAGCGTTTCTTCGATTTGTTAAGATTTGGAGTTGCGGATACTGTATTGCAAAATCATTCTGCAGAAGATAACGATGAAGATATAACAGTTTATCCTAGCTATAATGCTAGAGCCCTATTGTTACCAATTCCATCTAGAGAAATTAATTTAAGTAAAGGGCTTTTAAATCAAAACCCTGGTTACTAATAACATAAAAAATTAGAAAACATGAAACAGAAATTGAATGCTTTAAAAAACACTATGGGTTTAGTGTTAGCTCTATTAGCTATAACTTTCGTGGTAAGCTGTGAAGACGCTTTTGAGTTTGATTTACCCGATACTGGTTCAATACCCGATCTCACTTTGCCAGAAGCGAATTTTAGCTATACTCCAAATCCAGAGAATTTTAGAATAGTTTCATTTACCAATGAATCTAATGAATCTACAAAATATTTATGGGATTTTGGTGAAGGCGTAGTATGTGAAGAAGATGCTAATGGTGTTATTGTTTGTGGTACAGAATCTACTTCAACAGAAACAGATGTTGCTTTTGTAAGATTTGATGCAGGTGAAGGCGATTACGAAGTAACACTCACAGCGCTTGATGCAAATGATGCATCAGGAACTAATACACAAATAGTAGAAGTAAGAGATGTATTTGTGCCTATTGATCCAATAGTGCTTAATGGAGACTTTGAAAATAAAACTTTTGATACGAATTGGGGACAGATAGGGACTACTGGTTTTAGTTCTACAACGCCTAATACATCTAGTGATGGTTCATGGTTAAATTATGATGGTGCTGATACAGGTTCTAAAACGGGTGGCATGAAGTTTTCAGCTTCAGCTTCAAATCTTACTAATCCAGGAAGTAGAAGATTTGCTTACCAGCCATTAAAAGTATCAGAAACTATACCTGATCGTACGGTTAAGTATATTGTTGAGTATGAGTATTCAATAAAATCTGCTGCTACACCAGGTAGTCATATTACTTTACAAATTTTAGATGGTCACTTTGATGAGGTTGCTGATGCTTTAGCTAGCACGCCTTTAACGGAAGAAGTAAATGATGAGATTTTGGGTAATACTAATTTCACAACGGTTAAAAAGGAATTTACCTCTAATGCAAGTGGTGAGATTGCTATATTCTTTTTTGCTTCTACAGATCAAGATGCATATGTAGATAATGTTAAAGTGTATCCAAAACCATAATAAAATAATAATAAACAAGTAGAAATTATGAATTTATTAAGAAAAGGAATATTTGCCTTACTACTAACAGGACTTATAGTCTCATCATGTGAAGATGATGACACAATAGTAGCTCCTAATGAAGGCAACGCAGGTACGGGACTCACAGAAATTACATTTCCAAGTCATGCTATAACTGTCAAAATTGAGGATGGAGACGGAACTATAGTTACTGTGCGTCCACAAGGTCTAGGGGTGACTTCTTATGTAGTAGATTTTGGAGACCCAAATAGTACAGATGATGTTATAACGATTACAGAAGATGCCGGTACAGCTACTTATGATTATCCTAATAATATTGAAGAAGAAACTTATACTATAACGATAACTGCAAAATCCAATAAGGGTTTCACTGATGTTGTTCAAACTAGAAATGTAACAGTGGAGCATAAACTTACTACGCTATCTTCGGCACCTTTATCACCAACTATACTTGATGAAAATGTATATGCTATTTTCAGTGATGGTATTGAAATTGATGGCGCTTTTACTGCCTATACAAACAAATTGTCAAGTTCTATTTTCGATGGTGATGATGCAGAGTATAATGAAGTAGAAGTTGGGGATATAAAAAATAAAGTAATTCAATATTCAAGACTTCACAGTACTATTTCTGCATCTATTACTTTTGACCCTGCTATTATTATTGCAGATGTTTTTGGAACGGGCACTTCTGCTGATTATATTCATTTAGACCTTCATTCTGTTCATGATATAGGTGTTGATAAAGTAAAAATAACAATGGGAGGTAAAACTTTTGAGCAAACTTTAGAAAATGATATGTGGACAGGTGTAGATATTGATTTTGCTTCTGAAGGAATTACTCAAATAGATGAAATAACATTAGAATTAGGTACAGGAGGCACTGCAAATAATGAGGCAACTCTTAATGTAGATAACATTTATCTTTATAGAGAACCACTTTCAGTTCCTGATTTTACTTTTGATGATGTAGCTAGTGATTATGATGTTACATTTACAGATGCTTCTTTACTCGCTACCAGCTATAGTTGGGATTTTGGAGATGGCATAGGTAGCTCAACTGATGCAAATCCAACATATAGTTATAATGATGATGGTATGGAAAGGATCTATATGGTAACGTTAACAACCACAAATTTTATAAATAAACCAACTTCTATTACAAAAGAAGTTACTGTAGGTGGACCAGCTGGTCCTCTTAATCCTGAGATTCTTAAAGGTGATTTTGAACGTGAAGGAGGTGCATCTTCGGATGATACTAATATTAGAAATGCATGGAAAATATCAACCACAGGGAATAGTAACCCATTTGGTACTAGTTCTGATGGTTCTTGTATAGACTATGAGGGAACTTTAGGTTCTAAAACAAGAGGAGCAAAATGGTCAGGAAGTCAAAGTGCGAACCCTGATGGTACTGCTGTGCCTGGTGATACTAGATATGCATATCAGGCAGTTACATTAAGCCCTAATGAGGATTACATTTTTGAGTACGAATATGCCATAAAAACAGGAGGTGCTGAAACTAATAGTGTAGTTGCATCAATTTTAAATGGTCATTTTAGTAATAGTGCTGATGCTGTTGCTAGTAATGCTTTGGTAAAGCATGTTGGTACTGAGGCAAAAGGGAAATTTTCAGACAATTCTTGTTCGGGGGGTACAACAATGAAACTTCAGTTTAGATCTAATTCTGTAGGTGAAGTTGCTATATTTATTTACGCAGTAACTGATGTAGATGCTTTTGTAGATAATGTTAAAGTTTATCCAGTAGAATAAATTATTATCATGAAAAACTTCCGAAGAAATATATTGCTAATTGCATTCATAGCCTTTCTATCTGCTAACGCTACTTCTCAAAACAAGGAAAGTAGCGTTACAGAATCGGATGTTAAGGTTGAAAAAAAGAGTAAAAAGAAAAAAAAGAAGAAGAAAAAAGTAAAATTACCCAATATAGATTTAAGCCATTGGAAGGTTACGCTTCCTGTTGCAAATGAAGAAGGCAAGCCTGTTGAGATTAGTCCTCCTGAAATTTTAGATTTTGCAAGTATAGAGGTTGCTAAACCATACATGTATATAGATTCCACAAAAGGGGCTATAGTATTTCATGCAATGCCAACAGATTCTAAGACCAGAAATACTAAGTATACTAGGTCTGAGTTGAGAGAACAAATGGTGCCGGGAGAGAATAATGTTAATTGGACGTTTGCTCAAGGTGGAAAACTTAAAGCAAAACTAGCTATGGATGAAACCACTAGAGATTCTAATGGTAAATATCATAGAACAATAGTATTACAGATACATGGAAGGCTTACCAATGAACAAAGAGACCTTATTGGAGCAGACGATAACAATGCACCTCCAATTTTGAAAATTTATTGGGATAAAGGTAAGATTCGAGTTAAGACCAAAGTACTCAAGAATCCAAATGCTACAGATATGGCTCTTCTACATGAAGAAGCTTGGGATAATGATAAAGGTTTCAACTTTGAGCAAGAAGTTGGTTTTCGAAAGTTTACTTTAGAAGTTAAAGTTTCAGAGGGGAAAATGGTTGTTATATTAAATGGTAGCGAGTTTAAAGTTTATGAAAATATTCATATGCGAAGATGGGGTGTTTTTGAAAACTATTTTAAAGCTGGTAATTATTTTCAGTCAAGGGATGAAGGAGCATACTCTAAAGTTAAGTTTTACGAATTAGAAGTAAGTCATTAAGATGATTAGAAAGCAGTATATATCGATTTTATTCTGGAATTTATTTCTCTGTATGTTAGTATTTATAAATGTTAACTGTGAAGGAGAATCTAATCAAGAAGCCCCAATTGTTGAAATTGAAGAAGAACAAGAGGAAGAAATCGAAGATCCCGTTAACTATAAACTACCAAATATAGATTTAAGTAATTGGAAAGTGACATTGCCTATTGGTAATCCTACTGAAGTAGAACCACCAGAGATTTTAAATTATGGTACTAATGAAATGCTAAAGCCATTCATGTATAACGATTCGATTAATGGTGCATTAGTATTTTATACCTATCCAGGAGCTTCTACGGCAAATTCCTCTTATTCTAGAACCGAATTAAGAGAGCAAATGGTTCCAGGAAGTAATAATGCCAACTGGACTTTTGAAGAAGGAGGAAACATGAAAGGAACACTTCAGGTAAGTGAGGCTAGTAAGGATTCTAATGATAAATACCATAGAGTAATTATAATGCAAATTCACGGTAGGTTAACCAATGCACAAAGAGACTTAATAGGAGAGAATGATAATAATGCACCTCCTATGTTAAAGATATATTGGAATTATGGTTATGTTCGTGTGAAGACCAAAGAGTTGAAAGATTTGAATGTGTCCGACACAGATATATTGAAAACAGATTCATGGACAGATGATGATGGACATACTTTTTCTGAATATGTAGGGTTCGATAAGTTTACTTTAGAAGTTAAAGTGACAAGTGGAAGAATGGAAGTGATTTTAAATAATAATGAGTCAGTAGTTTATGATAATATTCACATTGAAAAGTGGCATGTTTTTGAAAACTACTTTAAAGCAGGAAATTATTTAGTTACTCAGGATGAGAATGCATATACGAAAGTAAAGTATTACGATTTAGAAGTATCACATTAATAGTAATATTAGTTTGTTTAGTAATTTTTTAAATTAGTTTTAGTTGGATTTTGCCGGTTAAATATAACCAGCAAAATTTGACCTCAAAAAAAGAGAGAATAATCAAATAGTTTTTTTAAATTTATCAGTATTATTTGGTTAACCAGTTATAGAAAACACAATAAGGAATGAAATTAGAAGTACTTACGGTAAACGAAAATCAAGAGGGTCAAAATATAATTATTGGTAAAATAAAAGAATTGATTAATTATAAAAATCTTGAACCTGGAGATAAACTCCCATCAGAAAGAATGCTTTCAGAAAAATTTGGTGTTACACGAAGTAATGTACGTGATGCAATTCAAAAATTAGAATTTTACGGTTTGTTAAAATCAATTCCTCAAAGTGGAACATTTGTCGCTAATATTGGTGTGGTTGCCATGAATGGTATGATTGATGATATTTTGCGTTTAGAATCTCCAGATTTTAAATCGTTAGTAGAAACAAGAATCTTATTAGAACTTAAAACAGTAAGATTAGCTTCATTAAGGAGAACGAAAGAAGATTTACAGAATATAAAAGAGGCATTAGATGCATATAGAGAAAAGGCAATCTCAGGAGAAGATGCAGTACAAGAAGACTTGCTATTTCATCTGTCTATAGCAAAAGCTAGCGGTAATGCCACCATGAATATGTTCATGCTTACTATTACGCCCCAAATAATAATGGATTTCGAAAAATATCATGTTTGTGATAAGGGTCAAGCAGTTAAGGGTATTAAGGAGCACACTGAAATTTATAATGCCATTGAAGCCCAAGATCCTGTTTTGGCTAAGCAAAAAATGAAAGATCACTTTAGTTTATTATATCAATATTGTTATAATTCCTAGAGTTATATATAAACAAATAGCAACTATAAGATGCACGGCTTTGGTTGTTGTTTTTAAAATATTAGGAGGGAAGAAATTCTTATATAGTATTTCTTCACATTAAATAAATAGTATAGAGTTTTTGTAAGCTATAACATAACAGTAATGTTGTGCCTACACTTTATGCACAAAACTAATAGTATGAAAATTAAAGGTTTAAGATGGTGGGTAGTAGGATTAATTGCCTTAGCTACTATAATCAATTATATAGATAGACAATCGTTAAGCGTTCTGTGGCCAGCAATTGCTAATGATCTTTATCCAGAAATGTCAGCAGATGAGCATAAATCAATTTACGCTATTATTTCGGTTATTTTCGTTTTTTCCTATGCTTTTGGTCAAGCGATTTTTGGGAAAATTTTCGACTGGGTTGGCACACGTTTAGGCTTTGTACTCTCCATTGGTGTATGGTCTGTAGCTACAGCACTTCATGCTTTGGCTAAGGGTGTAGTGAGCTTTGGAATATTTAGAGGGATTCTTGGTGTTGCCGAAGCAGGTAACTGGCCTGGAGCGACCAAAGGGAATGCCGAATGGTTTCCAACTAAAGAGCGTGCTTTGGCTCAGGGTATTTTTAACTCAGGAGCTGCAATTGGAGGCATTATTTCTATTCCGTTAATTGCATTTCTTACTATTTATTTCAATTGGCAAGCAATATTTATACTAGTGGGTTTAGTAGGGTTACTATGGCTAATTCCGTGGTTAATTTTAGTTAAAGCACCACCAAAATCTCATCCGTGGATAACTGATGAAGAAAGACAATATATACTTACTGGCCAGAAAAACGAAGGCTTTGAGAAAGAAGATACTACCGAAGAAGCCTATGTCCCAAATACAAAAGAATTACTATCTCATAGACAAAGCTGGGGTGTAATTATAGCCTCTGCGGCCATAGACCCTATATGGTGGTTATTTGTATTCTGGATTCCTATTTACCTCAATGAAGTATATGGTATGGATGTTAAATCTATTGGTATTTATGGATGGGTTCCTTATGTAGGAGCAATGTTAGGTGCTTGGTTTGGGGGGTTATTGGCTCAAAATAGATTAAAGGCAGGTTGGACTGTGAATAAAACACGAAAGCTAGTAATAACTTTGGGATGTTTAATTATGCTTCCCTCATTATTAGCAATGGCAAACCCTGGTGCTCCTGTAACCGCAGTTCTAATAATGGCAGTAATATTATTTGGTTTTCAAACAGCAATAGGAAATATTCAAACCTTACCAAGCGATTTATTTAGTGGAAAGACTGTTGGTACCCTTTCTGGATTTTCTGGCATGGCTGCTAAACTTGGTGCGGTAGGATTAACCTCCTTGGTACCTTGGTTAACTAGCGGGGGTAATTATACACCAGCTTTCATAATTGGGGCTGCTCTGGCCATAATTGCTCTTTTCAGTGTTTGGGGATTGTGCAAAAAAATTGAACCAGTAAGAAGACATTAAGAACATAAAAACAAGTAATAAAAATAAAATTAAAGATATGAGTAATTCAAATGTTAAAGTAGCCGTAGTAACTGGTGCTACTGGAGGAATAGGTTTTCAAGTAGCTAAACGGCTTGGACAAGATGGCTATACTGTAGTTTTAAATGGTATAGAGGACGAAGTTGGAGCTGACAAAGTAAAAGAATTGAAAGTTGCAGGTATTAATGCAGAATACTACGGTTTTGATGTTACCAATGAAGAAGCAGTAACTTCAAATATTAATAAAATTGGAGAAAAATATGGTAAAATTGATGTTCTTGTAAACAATGCAGGAGGTTTAGGAGGTAGATCTAGGTTTGAAGATATGACTACTGAGTTTTACCGTTTTGTAATGGCATTAAACCTAGACTCAACATTTTTTGCTTCAAGAGCAGCCATCCCATTTCTTAAAAAAAGCGATAATGCATCAATAATTAATTATACATCGAATGCCGGATGGAATGCTGGTGGGCCTGGAGCAGGAATTTACGGAACATCTAAGGCTGCTGTACATACAATAACCAGAGCGTTGGCAAAAGATTTAGCCGAATATGGTATTCGGGTTAATGCAGTATCACCTGGTACAATCGATACTGATTTTCATAAACAAATTAAATCAACTAAACCAGAGGTTTTTGCATCTTGGAAAAACAACATAATGCTAGGTAGACTAGGCCAACCAGAAGAGGTTGCTGGTGTTGTATCTTTTTTAACTAGTAAAGATGCTTCTTTTATAACAGCCGAAACAATCCAAATTGGTGGTGGTCAAGGTTTAGGAATATAATATTTGGTTTTGGCTTAAATTTGAAGCAGTTTCCTAATGAAATAATTATTAGAGACCCAAATAATATGAGTACATTAAATGGAAAAGTAGCAGTTGTTACAGGAGGTTCTAGAGATATTGGAAAAGCAATATCTATTAAGCTTGCCAAAGAAGGGGTTAAGGTGATTGTAAATTATTATAACTCTGAATCTGGAGCCAATATTACTGTAGATGAAATAAAATCTATGGGAGGAGAAGCTATTGCAGTTAAAGCAGATGTCTCAAAACTAGATGATATTAAGAATTTAAGAGCAAAGGCAGTAGAAGCATTTGGAGATAAAATAGATATTTTAGTGAATAATGCTGGTGGTCTTTTTGCTAGAAAAACATTGCAAGAACTAGACGAGTCTTTTTATGATTTAGTTTTAGGAGTTAATTTTAGATCTACTGTTTTTGTTATGCAAGCTTTCGAATCTTTAATGAGGAAAGGAAGTTCAATCATCAATATTTCTTCACAAGCTGCAAGAGATGGCGTGGTGGCGGATCTTCATTATATGCTTCTTCTAAGGGAGCTGTCACTACATTTACCAGGTCAATGGCGAAAGAACTAGGGCCTAAAGGGGTTCGAGTAAATGCTATTTGTCCAGGATTGATTGGAACAAAATTTCATGATGATTTTACCAAAAATGAGGTAAGAACTAAAGTAGCAGGGAGCACGCCTTTAAAAAGAGAAGGAAACCCTGAAAAGTAGCAGATTTAGTGGCTTATTTGGCATCAGATGAAGCTTCATTCATTACCGGAAATAATATAGATATTAATGGGGGATTAGCATTCTCCTAAACAAAAGGTAAACGAATCTCTTGATTAATACTCTGGTGAGATTCTATTGGTGGCAATAGGGAAGGGGTAGGATTTCTGAACCTGCGATAGGAGGGGCTTTTAATAACACTTTCAATAATATATTTATTGGGCTTCCTCCCAATCTTGCCAATGCAACAAATAGGGGTGAAATTTTTTGAATTGGAGTCCCAAAAAGTTTGTTCAGGATTGTCAAACCGTTCTCTGATTACGGTTCTTTTATAAGAACCGTAATCAGAATTATCGTAATATTCCAAAAAATACTTAGCAAAATAGAATCTCCTTTCCACATCAAAACTTTCGAAATTTCTAAAAATGGACTATATGGATTAATATGATTAGTTATCTCAAGGATTTGTTTAGTAAGATCAATGGGAGTACTAGGGTTTGGGTGAAGATTGGGTATTAGGATATGGTTGAGATCAAAACTAACTGGTTCCTTTTGTAGGAACTCATAACATTCCGGAACATTTTCTAGAGCAGTAACTAAAAAAAATCTTGAAAATCTACTGATAATCAAGGGTTTATGAATTTTAAAAGTGGTACCTCCAGCACTCTAGCACCACAATTTCATTTAATATCAGTTCTATCCAATATATATCATAAACCTCTTTAAAAACAAGGTTTATAAGATTTTTTATAAATTGTTTATTTCATTTAGTTTCAATTTATATCAAAAAATATCATAATTTTACAACGTAATTTACGAATGTATTATGAAACAACCTTTTTTAAGATTCTATTTGGATAGTCATGAAAATAGAAATGGTGAACGTAAAATCTTTTTAGATATAAGCATTGGCTATTCCGAAATAGATTATGGTAAATCTGTTAAAAACTTTAATTCTGACCGTAAAAAATATAAACCTATAAAGATAGCCACTGGATGTAGAATAAAGCCTGAGAACTTTGGAAAACAAATTGAGAAAGGAAGTAAAAAGGTGTTTTCTTTTGATAAAAAGATATTTGATAAATATTCGAGGGTTAATAGGTCTATTAGAACTAAATTAGAGCAAATTGAAAATGCTGTTATTGAAGTAACTAATCATTTTTATATAAAAAAACATAATCCTACACCTAAAGAATTTAAAGATTTATTAGAAATTGAACTAGGAAGAAAGGCAGGAGAAGTAATAAAACAAAAGTCAGTTTTAGAATATTTGTATGATAAAATAAAAGCAGATAGAGTAGATGCAAAACAAGGAAAGAAAATGCATTATCACCAAATCATATAAAAACTTATGTGTCATTGTCCAGAATGTTTGAGAACTACCAAATAGCAACTAAAAAAGAAGTATTCTTTTCAGATTTTAATAATAAACAATTTCAATGGAAATTTTTTGGTGTGGTAGATTCTATATATAGGGGAGAAATAGAAGTCGATAATCCTAATCAAACTAAAAAACAACGAAAAGACCCGACTGGGTATAATGTTAAATCGATAAATAAATACATTAAGCTGCTTCATAGGGTTTTGCGTTTAGGGAAAAGGGACGGTTATAATATGACTTTGGATTTAGAAGATTCTAATTTAATGTTAGAAAATCCACCGGCAGAAAAAGAAATATATATAAACGAATCCGAACTAGAAAAGATAATTAATACAGAAGTGCATGAACCAGAGTTATTAAATGCTAAACAGTATTTAATTTTAGCTTCCCTAATGGGGTTGCGAATTGAAGATATGACAACATTATGTACTCTTAAGCCTAAATTGTATTCAAATAATGGAAAATCATTCAAAGGAGTAAAAGTTTATGTAAATAAAACCAAAACAGAAGTAATTATACCACTTTTAAAACCTGTACAAGATGTTTTAAATAAGAATATGGGTAAGTTTCCTGTATTCAAAGAAAGTGTAAATAAGCACCTTAAAATACTTTGCGCTTTATTGAAAATTGATTCTTTGGAAGAACATACAAAAATTAGTTTTCGTGATGGTAAATTGGAAACGCTCAAAATTCCGAAGTATAAATTAATTACTACACATGATTGTAGAAGGTCATTTGTGACTAACTTAGGATTGAAAGGTATTAATCAAAATATTGTTGAATCAATAACTCATCCAAAGAAAAAAAACGTAAGTAATATGATGGCAGTTTATAACAACTCAAGTATGGTAGACAAAGCACTTACGTTTTTAAATTCTTTAGATAAAATACAGTCAAAGGTTTATTCTAAAGTTTAGGAATTCCAATTGTTCCACCTGAGTCTAAGCCGAATTGTATTCCAAATAAAGCAATGTTGTTACCACTTTCATTTGAGAAGTTTTCTCCAAAGCCTCCAGTTATTGCGAACAAGTTATTTATTGAATAACGAAAAGTCCCAATAGAACGATTCTCATCTTCAGAATTTTCATTATTGCGAGTTAAATATTCATAAGCAAATGAGAATTTGTTCAATTCTAATTCAATTTTAGTTCCATAATCGTAGGCGGTTGTAATAAAAGAACTATTGGTTTGTGGATTAATATTAAGTCCATCACGTAGATATTTTGCTACCCCAAAAATGTGAATGTAATTTTTATTGTCTTCGGTAATTGGAAATGCAAAATCAGCTGATAACCATAATCCAAATCTTCCAAAACTATCATCGCTTATGTTATTTTCATCTCCTACTGAATAACTAAAAGCTGAAGCTATATCAATTGCTAGTAATGGTCTTTTGTTGATTGCAGTCCATAATTTCTCACGTAAATCTTTATAAAGAGGTTCTTTTTTTATTGCTTGAAGTGATTGCCCTGCTTGAGCAGCAGCAACTGCCGCCATAATTGACGGGTCTGTTTTAATATTCTCGTAATCATCATAAGCTTGTTTAAAATTTAATAAATCATTTTTCCTAACAACTTTTATTAGTCTAGTCTTGGCTCCTAAGGAAATATAAGAGCGATTGTCTTCAAAAACGTCAAAAGTACCTGTTGTATAAGCAATAGATATAGAAGCCTTCTTTCCAATATCTCCAAATATATCATACCTGTCATAATCGAACGCATTAGTTATATTTTTTTTTGACTTTGAAGATTTGTAATTGTTATACTCAAAAAAATCTACTTCTCTATTTTTTGTATACCAGTAAGGTTGAAATTCAATAGCAAAATTACTATCAGTATTATTTTCATTAGAAAAAGCAGACAAGGTTTGTACAGCAAGTACTTGTATATTATCAGGAACAACTATGCTAGAAGGACTGATATCCATTAAAATGAAAGCTGGTGAATTTGGTGGTGCGAGACTTTTTATATCTGTTTTTCCGTTTTCTTGTGCTGAAATTGTAAAATAGCAAATTATCAGCATTATAGTAAGTGATTTTTTCATGATTAGTGCTTTTTAAGATAAAGAGATTTCTGTAAAAAATTCAATTCCGTTAAGTTCAAAGTTTGGATAAACATCATAGCTTGCCTCAATTTCAGAAGGAGTTCCTCCAAACATTTCTACTTTATAACTATTCTTTGCTTGTTCAACAGCTAAATTGAATGTTTCTTCATTGTTGAAATTGATAAGAAAATCTACAATGGTTTTTATTCGAATTACTCTGTTTTTTAGATTTTTCCCTCCAGCAATTTGTTTACGTCTGGAGTTAAATGTTAGATTATAAGCAATATCAGGAATATATTTATTTGGCTCTTCTGGATTGTCTAGTGATACGAAAGTAAATGCCGTGCCTTCGGTTGAAATACTAGTTTTTACTTTAATTGGGGTGTTGTTGCCTACTGTGTAATTTTCCATATTTTAAAAAATTTAATTGGTTACGTGATACAAAAAATATTCAATGTAAATCATACAATGAATAGGATGTTGCGTAATAATCAATTACATAGGGAAAATTGAAAATAGGGAGATTGTTATATAACAAAGTAACAATCAAAAATAATAATTATAAAATAAAAACCATTGTAATTATTTAATAATTAATCTCTTACATATTATTTTCTGGAAAAGTTATAAAAAGGTTAAACTTTTTTGTATTTCTCACTATTTAAAATAAAGACCTATTGGTAATGGGAAATAAGGCATCTTGTTAATGGATGTGGTATATAAAAAAGTGATTATGGAAAAAGAATATTATAGTGTTTCAGAAGTTAGTAAAAGAATGAAGTTAAGTGGCAAACAGATTAGAAATAGAATTATTTATTATAAAGAAAGTGGTAAGTATAAGAACTTATTAATTAAGGATTCAAATGGTAGGTGGCAAATACATAGAATGATTATAACAAAGTTTAAACCGGTTAGGATAAGAGGTAAAAAGTATTACGCTTTAACTGTTGACCCAAATTATACTTATAAGGAAAGCGAGATAAAAATAATTATGGAGTATGTGGTTGAGTTGCTTCCCATAAAGGGTATTGAAATAAGCTATACCATCGAAAAGAAGAAGGCTAACGGTCAAAATCACATTCACTTGTATACTAACTGTTCTAATAGAAAAAAATTGATTAAAACACTCAGGGTGGCAATCATATATCCAGAAAGATGGATTTAAAATAATAAAATTAAAAAAATAAGAGAAAATGGAAAATTACGAATATGAAGTAACAGGTTTTGATAAAAATCCTGTTTTAAAAAAGTTAATGATAGATTATGTTAAATATAATTATGAGGAAAACGCTGATATTTCTGATTATAACTTATGGCAAGAGTATAACTATCTGAAAAATAATGCTATGCTAGATATCCTTTTTGAATGTGAAAGGAGGGGTGTCCTTACAGAACAGATGAGGTTGGAAGATGAGAGTTTTCAGCTGTAACCTTTCTCATGTACTAGGCAATGGCGCTGTTGATATAGATATTTGGATTGATTAAAGAAATTTTTTTATAATTTTTTTGAGTACCATTTGGCACTTGTACGTACGGTTATAAGTGCTAGTAAAATCATTTAGATATAATGTTTATGATATAAAATAGGTATTTCACTCTAAGTGATTAATAAAATGAATATAATTTTTTGATATGGAAATAGAAGACATAGAAAATAAAATTTCTTTAAAAAGAAAACAATTAGCTATTGAGAAAGAATCTTATAAAAGGAGTGAAATACAAAAGGAATTAAAACGCTTGAACTTAAAAAAAGAAATAGAATTTATTAAGAATAGGATAGCTTCTTTGGGATAGTTTATATTAGATTTTATTTTATAAGTTATTTCATGTACTTTTTTAGTTTTAAAAATTTAATTACAAATGAAAGTTAATCTACGTCAAGAATTAAGTCCTATTAAGTTTTGCTTTTTTATTAAACCGAATAGAAAAGATTTATTGGAATCTATTAAGTGCTTGTTTTCGGTCTGGTGTGGTATTTATTCTCCTATAATACCATATTACAAAAGGTTTTCTGAAAAATATAGATTAAGGTATAATATGGGTGCATCTCGTAAAGTTTATTACGGGAATATTATCAAAAATTATGACCCAGATATTATTGTTTATGATGATGATATAGATAAAGAAGAATTAATTGCTTTTGGAGTAGAAGTGAAAATGATTTCTTTGTCAAAGTTTAAAGAAGATTTAGAACGATTTAGTTTAGAAAAAGGTATAAGCATAGATTTAGTAATAAACAGTTTAATAAAAGAAGAATTTAAATATAATAGAACTGATAATTTAAAAATCAGAATACCTGAAATTAATAAGGATGACCTTTTACTAAATGCTTGGCAGGGTACATTTTTAAATAGCATTAACATAAAATATGTGCAAAATTATTTATTGAAGGAATCATTTATTGAAAAAATAGATTTTAATTACAAAACCTTCAATAAGTTTTTTGAAAATAATAATCTTTCTTTAAGGTTTATCAATATTTACAAAACAAGATTATTGTATGATAGGGGAATTTCTAAAAACACTGTTCTGTACTTTCTTAATCCGTCTGATACTTTAGATGTTATTGATTATTGGAATTTAAGAGCTTTAGGTTGGAAATTATTTCCAGTCCCAGTATCTAAAATGAAAACTGTGCCTTATAAAGAGGCTATAATTGAAATTTTAAAAGATTTAGAGATTAGGGAAAAACGATTTAAGTTTAAAATAATCGATGTATTAATATCGAGCAGTTTTAAACCAAAACCTATTATGGATTATGTTAACTCAATTATATCAGATGAAAAGCTAAAAGTTTCTTTACTACATCAACATTGGTTTCCTCGTTTTTGGCATGATTATAATGAAATCCTAAGAGGTGATTTAGTTTTTTGCCCTCAAATTTTTGTTGATAGTGAACATGATACTATTGAAAGTGAAGAAGCTGGTTATGTAAATTTTAAATTACCTCCTTTGCCATTCAAAAGTAGATTTTCAAATAGTGGGCTATTAAAGAGTAATTTGTCTCTAAGTTATTGGGAAGACGAAGGTAAGTATGCTGAGGTAATTTCTGGTATTACTACTAAAGACTGGGTTGGTATTACTAGAGATTTTAGTTTTAGGAATGAATGGAAAGTAAGTAAAAACGGAATTTTTAAATATATAAATCATGAAGATGATAATGTGAGTTTTTATTTGCCTGAATCATTTAAGTTTTTTTCTAAGTATTTTGTGAATAAAGATATTTCTATAAAGCAAACAGCATCTGGGAAACTTGGTTATGAGGTTTTAAAAAATATAGGAGGAATTCATGGAGCTAATTTGTTCTCAACAAGTAATGCAATCAAAATCGTTGAACTTTTTGAAAATGGGAATGTTGTATCTGTCGAAGAATTAGTTGGAAAAATAAATCAGCATAAACCTTACCCGGAGTTTAAAAAGCCTAAAGATGTTATTGAACTACTTTTAAGAAAGCAAATTATTGAATTTGGGGTTAAAATTCAATGTTCTGTATGTGAACAAAGAACATTTTATTTACTACAAGATTTAAATGACGAACTTAAGTGTTCAGTTTGTAGAAATACGTTTGAGTTACCTAAAAGTGACCCCAAAAGTAGTTTGAAATATGTTTACAGAGGTCTAGGGCCTTTTAGTCGTAATAATAAAGTAGATGGATTGTTATCTGTTTTTTTAACTATTAGATTGTTTAAACTTGATATGTCTGATGGTACTGAAGGTATATCATTTATTTTTGATTTTGAAGCAAAAAAAGACAAGAATGATTTTGAAGTAGATTTGGTTGTATTGTCTAAGAGCTTCAAATATGAAAATAAGGTTGAATCATTTGTTTGCGAGTGTAAAACTTTTAAGTCTATAGGTGAAAAGGATTATTTTCGTTTAAAGTTTTTTGGCGAGCAAATGGAGGGTACAACTTTAGTTGTTGCAACATTGAAAGAAGAGTTTTTGGAAGATGAAAAAGTATTATTAAGAAAGTTGGTCAATGATTTCAGGACTAAGGAGTTCGATACAACTAATCCAGTCCTATTATTGACTGGGAGTGAATTGATTCCTAACCGAGGAGGTTTTGGCTTATCAGAATACAGTGATACTATTAAGAACTATACAGGAGTTGATTACGTCAAAACTATAGCAGATTTAAGTTGTGAAAAACATCTAGGATTAAGGACTTGTTCAGAATTACAAAATGAAGCATGGATGAAAAAACATCAGAAAAAAAAAGGTATTGAATAAAAAGTAATAAAGAATTAACTATTGTTTTTAATACTGTTTTTTATATCTCCTATCATGTGATTTAAATCTGGATTAGTTCCTATTCGGTCTATAATTCTGTCAAAATTCATATCTAAAGAATCTAAAAGGCATATACATAAAAGAAGTTGAGAAAATTTGTAACAATCGTCCATTTTAGTGCCTTGATAGGTTTTGTCAATTCTTCCGTGAGATAATTTGTGTCTAAATTCTTTTGCTTCATTTGGGTATTTTTTTATAAAATCATCTTCCAAAAAAAAACGTGATATTATTTTTTTGTATTTGTTGCATAAATGGGATAGTTTATAGGTTAATGTTGATTTTTTTGGATAGCTCAAATGTTCTTCAGTCCAAGATTTTAAATCAGGATTACCGAGTTTGTTAAGAACTTCTTGTCTGGTTTTAGTAAATTCTTCATTGGTGTACGTATACGATGGGTCGATAAAATCATAATAAGCTTCAAGTCCTTGTATAAGATTTAGGAATTTATTGTTGAACATTACATTAGATAGAGCTACTTTTCCTCTAAACCAATTATTAGAATCAATATAAAAATCATATACCGGCATTAGTTTTTCATTTGAATACCATTTTTTGATTATTCTATCTAATTCTTCAGTTGATTCACTCCATCCGCTAAAAAGTAAAAAGTTTTGATGCCATTTTTTTGTATCTAAGAATATATCCTCTTTAAAATTCAATTTACTATAAATAAAAGTAGTAGCGAATTTTGGTTTTTCTATTTTGCCATTGTTTTGGATATATATGTTTTCTGAATATTGGGAGACATTTTTCATGTCCAATCTAGCGTGTTTTATTTTAAATGCTAGGTTTTTTCTTGAAGAGAATTCAAGCATTCTTAGAAAAGTATAGCAGTCTTTATTTATAATATTAAAGTCTACAGGTTTTTGGTATACGAAGTCAACGCTTTTAGAATGTTTTATTTTATAATCTTTTCTAGTTGATATTATTTTTTGTTTTGAGTCGCTAAGAATAATTTTGAAATTTTCATTAATTAAGATTTCTCTATCGAGTTTGTAATATTGTTCTTCAATGTCATCACCAGAGATTGATTTAAAACCATCAAAAAAGGTTCTCATATTGGGGAAACTTATGGAAATGTTATTCAATAAAAGATTTTGATTGCTATTTATATGTACTCTATCAAATATATATTCTACTTCATATTTTAGTTCATGAAAACCTTTTTTTACAGGAGAATCGGAGTAAAATGTACATGAATACAAAGTTGTAAGACTGTTTATTCCTGTTCCTAATATTATCTCATTATACCAGTCTTCATCTGAAGTTTGACGCTCTATTGCGTTGCCACTTAAATAAGTTGAGGTGAAAAGATGGAGTATGATTTTCTTATTGTCTTCATCAATATATAATTTACCGGGTATTTTAAGTTCTGAATTTGGTAAATACCATTCACCTCTTTTTTCACGCATTTTTGATAATTAGATTATTAAAAAGTATCTATCGCTAAAGTAATATAGTTAGGGTTTTGAGTTTTTGTAGCTCAATAAGTCATTAAAAGAGACTTCAAATACTTCAGAAAATTTTATAATAGTGGAAAGTTTTGGTTCTTGTAGCCCTTTTTCATATTTACGCACATTTTCCCTGTCTATTCCAAGTGCTGCACCTAAATCCATCTGTGACATTTTTCTTTCTATTCTAAGTGTATTTATTTTTTTTCCAAATTCAATTACCACTTTGGGTATTGGTGTTTTTCTAGTTCGTGCCATCATAAAGATAATTAGTGGCTGAAAGCTAGGTATACATCCAAGTAAAATAGGGATTGTATGCTCGGCATATTTTATTATATTTGATGAAAATTAAAAGTATCTCTTATAATGAAAAAAATGATTTATCTGATTTTAGTTTTGAATATATTGGGTTGCAAAGGACAAGAAGACTCATTTGATAAAACAAATAAGTTTTTAAATTTTTATGTTGTAAGTCCGGAGTACAGAAGTTTGCCAGCTGGATTTAATATTATTAGAAGTGAAGAAGGTGAACTTGAAGGGAAGTTCTTTACAATTCATAAAAAGATACATGATATAACATTTTATGAAGTATCTAAAGACTCTTTAGTATTTAGTGCAAATGATGGTAGGCGAAAAGAGACCTTTATCTTAACCGATATTAATTTAATAGATAAGACAGCAAAAGTTATTACTAGGACTAATAAGAAGGGTGATAATTTAATATTTGGTACACGTGCTGAGCAAGATTTAATTGATTATGATGAAGATTTTTACTTTAAAGTAATAGGAAAAGAAAATACTAATACAAAAAAAGATAATTTACCTAAATATTCAGAAATACGTGGAGTATTGATTAATTCCAAAGACCCAAATGAAGCTGATAAGTTATTAGGAAAACCAAATGAAGTATTTCAAAAAAATCTACTAACATATTCGTTATATTATTTTGGAGCGACCCAAAATAGTAAAAAAATACACGTTAGAGTAGTGTATGACCACAGAAATAATTTAGTCGATGAGGTAACAAGCCATGAATTAGGTGCTAAAATTACAGGTTGGAAGATTTAACTTTATTAAATCTCCTAGATAATTTTAATTCTTTTTAATAGTATTTTTTTTTGATAGGATGAAATCAGCTAGAACAACTGTTAATATTAGATTTGCTATGGTTTGTAATGCTACCATTAATCGGCATAAAGTAGAATTTGGTGTAATATCTCCATTACCAACAACAGTTACGCTAAAATAAATAAAATCAGAAAATCCCCACACGTCCTTAGTTGCACTAGCTAACTGTTTGTATTCTTTAATCTGGTTTTTGTACTTTGATATTACGTCTTTTGTATGCGTATTGAAATAAAAATTTATTAATTCGTCTTGATTTTCTAAACTACTTAATAGGTCTTTTTTGAAATTCCAAAAACTTTTACTGTGCTTATCAAATATATATGACCTCTTATCTAAAAAGTAGTTATAACTGAAAATTAAATTATCAGGTTTGGATGTGGTATAACTGCTAATATTAATATAAAAATTTTTGATGTCGTATAGAGGAACTAAATTAACAGGAAAATTATTATTTTTATTATCATATTTTTTTTGAAAATTCCAATGGTCATAGTTGAAACTAATAACAGTATCATTGTTGTTAAAGGCTCTGTTTATTAATGTTTTTGTGAAATACTTATCTGGAATTTTTTTAATTACTTTTTTCAAATATGGTAATTCAGTGTTTAAGTATTTTTCCTTTAAAATTGTATCGTTGGTTAAGGCTAAGTAATTCTTATAAGCTCTGACATTTTCTTGTTTGAACTTTTCCTTTTCTTTTTCGAATTCTTCTATTTTAATATTTCTTTGAGAGTTTAGTATTTCTTTGAAAAAAAAGAAGTTATTGTTGTCATGTATATAAATTTTATAATAGATTATTGCAAAAAATAATTGTATTAAGATATATAGTAGTACAAAGCTAAAATAGCTATACTTAAAATTAATTTTCATTCGATTTTTCATACAAAATAAAAGTAGTAAATAATTTTATAGAAAGTTTTTATTTCTTCAATTATTAGTTTTTCATTTTAGTCCTTTTTTGGATAATATTTTGTAACCAAGTTTTATTGTCTAAAATCATGGCCAATACTAAATTAATTAGAGTTTAAAGAGTGTTTAATAGGTGTAAAAAAATTGATTAGCAATATTGGTGTTATTTTTATTCCGAATAGGTCTTTTAAGTGTTGACTTTCTCAATTATTTTGTTTATTATTTGTGATGTAACTATTTAGCATGATTTTTTGTGCGGTTGGGTCATAAGTATAACTATATAGTTACATTGTAATAAACAATTGCCAGTAAAGTTCTTATGTAATAATGGAAGATGAGATATTAAACCCAAAAGAGTTAATGGGTTTATTAAAAATTAAGTCATCTACATCGCTTATAAAGTATGAAAAACAAGGTTTAATAACACCATATAGACCATTTGGAAAGAAAAAGTATTACTTAAAAAGTGAGGTGATGAATTTGTTCAGAGAAGAAAAGAGGTTTTAGAATCCTCTTTTTTTTGTAACAATATTTAATTTTCCAATGTATTTTACCACGTTACAAAAATAAACCCTTGATAATAAATTGATTATCAAGGGTTTGAATTATTTGTTGTGGTACCTCCAGGAATCGAACCAGGGACACAAGGATTTTCAGTCCTTTGCTCTACCAACTGAGCTAAGGTACCTCGCCAAAGCGGTTGCAAATATATATTCATTTTTGTAATTACACAAAGAAAATTATAAAAAATCGTATGCTTTAATTTTAGATGTCTGATTAGACATAATATAAAGTTAAATAAAAGCTTTATTATGGCTCATTTTGTAAATTTACACCTTTTAATAAAGTTATGAACTTAGTAATAGACGTCGGTAATTCCTATGTAAAACTTGCTGTTTTTGAATCAGGCATACTAAAATACAAAGGAACTGTAACTTTAGGTTCTGTTTTAGAAGGTATAAATAGTCTAAAAGATAAATATGTATCAATAAAAAAGGCTATTATTTCTTCAGTAGGAAGATTGGATAAAGAAACTATTGAGATCATTAAAGAATCTTTTAATATCACGATTTTAGATTCTAGTACCAAGTTGCCATTTAAAAACCTTTATAAAACACCAAATACTTTGGGGGTAGATAGAATTGCATTGGTTTGTGCTTCTGTTGAACAGTTTCCAAATAGCAATGCTCTTATTATTGATGCAGGAACCTGTGTTACTTATGATTTTGTAACAGTAAAAAATGAATACCTTGGAGGGGCCATCTCCCCTGGGCTTCGCATGCGTTATGAATCATTAAATAATTTAACAGCAAATTTACCGTTGTTAGAATCAGAAACCCCAAAGAGTATTATTGGAAATTCGACGAACGACTCAATACACTCTGGGGTAGTACATGGTCTTTTAAAAGAAATAGATGGTAATATTGAAGTATATAATCTAAAATACTCAGATTTAACAGTAATTTTAACAGGAGGCGATGCTAATTTTTTGTCAAAACAATTAAAAAGTAGCATATTTGCCAATTCTAATTTTCTTTTAGAGGGATTGAACTATATTTTACAATTTAACTCAAACGAATGATAAAAAAACTTGTATTAGTTTTTATTGCAGCTTTTGCAATTCACAGTTACGGCCAAGAAGGAACTGCTTCGCCTTATTCTTTCTATGGTATTGGAAGCCTTAAATTTAAAGGTACTGTAGAAAATAGAAGTATGGGAGGATTAAGTATCTATAACGATAGTATACATATTAATTTACGAAACCCCGCTTCCTATGCAGGTAAAAACATGGCTGCTTTTAATAATGAAACCAGACCTGTAAAATTTACAGTTGGAGGGAGCTATTCTAGTATAAGCTTAAAAAGTGATTCTGGGTCAGATAACACATCTTCATCTACTTTTGATTATCTGGCCTTATCTATACCAATGGGGAAATTTGGCTTTGGCTTTGGCTTGCTACCTTACACGTCGGTAGGGTATAAATTAGAATCGTTAAACACAGAAGGTAGAACTGAAAATAAGTTTAGAGGTGAAGGCGGACTTAATAGAGTGTTTTTTGGGTTAGGATATCAAATAATGGATGGATTAAGTATTGGTGTTGATGCCCAATATAACTTTGGAAATATTCAAAATAGTACAGTTGAATTTTTGTATGATGCAGATGGTACACAGCTTGAATTTCAATCACGTGAAAATAATAGATCAGATTTAAGTGGTCTAAGTTTTAATTTGGGACTGTCTTATAAAAAGATGATAACAGAGAATTTAGAACTTTCTTCCGGAATAACATATACACCAGAAAGTAATTTGGTGTCTAAAAATTTAAGATCGTTTTCAGCTATAAGAACAAATACTGATACTGGTCAGGAATTTGTAGATTTTAATAGTATTGTTGAAGCTGATTTAGAAGCCCTTGGATTGTTAGAAACAGATTTAATATTACCATCAAGATTTTCAGTTGGAGCTGGGATAGGTAAACCAAGAAAATGGTTTGTTGGTGCAGAGTATACATTTCAGAAAATAAGTGATTTCTCAAATGAATTATATACTAGTACAAGTACTCCTACAATATATGAGGATGCTTCAACAGTTTCTCTTGGAGGATTTTTTATTCCGCAATATAATTCTTATAATAGCTATTTTAAACGTATCGTTTATAGAGCTGGAGTCCGTTATGAAGAAACGGGATTAAACATAGATAATGAATCAATAAATGAGTTTGGCATATCTTTTGGAGTAGGATTACCAGTTGGCAATTTTTTATCTAATGCAAATTTAGGTTTTGAGGTTGGTAAACGAGGAACAACAAATAATGCTTTGATAGAAGAGGATTTTGTTAATTTTCGAATAAGTTTATCTTTGAACGATAGATGGTTCCAGAAAAGAAAGTATGACTAACAGCATAAAATTATAATTATGAAAACAAAAATTACATTATTATTTACATTATTAATTGGTTTAAATACAGGCTTTGCACAGCAAGATGAAGAATGTATGACTAAGCTTTCTATTTTTCATGAATATGTGAAAGCTAAAAATTATGATGCAGCTTATGAGCCATGGATGGCGGTAAGAAATAAATGCCCAAAATTTAATAATGCTATTTATATAGATGGTGAGAAAATTTTAAACCATAAAATTAAAAAAGCTACGGTAAATGCAGATAAGATAAATTATATAAATGATTTATTGAAGCTATGGGAGCAAAGAGGCGTACATTTTGCCAGCAAAACTAAAAAAGGAGAGTATGCTGCTAAAGCGTGTCAATTAATGTACACCAACAAAAAAATATTAAATAAAACAGATGAAGAGCTTTATGAGTGTTATGACGCCGCTTATAAATTAGATAAAGCTACTTTTACTAACCCTCAAAGTCTATATACCTATTTTTCTTTAATGGTAGATTTATATGACGCAAAAAAGAAGCCAGCTGTAGATTTATTTAATAAATATGATGATGTTGTAGAGAAAATTGAAGATGAAGTAAAAATTGCTTCGTTAAAGCTTAATAAATTAATCGAAAAGGAAGATGCTGGTACAGCATTGACTAAAAAAGAAGAAAGGTATAAAAAATACTATGGACAAATTTTAGAAGCTTTCGATAAAGTTTCTGCTGGAGTTGATCAAAAATTGGGAGAAAGAGCTAATTGTGAAAATTTAATCCCTTTATATAAGAAAGATTATGAAGAGAATAAAGACAATGCAGTTTGGTTGAAACGTGCTGTAAGTAAAATGTACCATAAAGAGTGTACAGATGATCCTTTATATGAGAAATTAGTAAAGTCTTATGATAAGACAGCACCTTCTGCAGATACAAAATACTTTGTTGGGACTATTTTATTTAAAAATCACAAAGAAAACGAGGCTATTAAGTATTTTCAACAGTCTTTTGATTTAGAAACAGAAAGATTTAAAAAGGCTAAATTAGCTAACAGGATTGGACTTATTCTTAAAAAGAAAAAAAGATATGGTCAAGCTAGAAACTATTTCAGAAAAGCTTTAAAGTTAAATCCATCTAATGGACGTCCATATTTATCAATAGCAGCGATGTATGCTGCCAGCGCAAATAACTGTGGGAAAACTAACTTTGATAAAAGAGCAGTGTATTGGTTAGCTGCAGACGAAGCTAGAAAAGCAGCGCGTGTAGATCCTACACAAAAGAAAAACTCTGCTAAATCTGTTGCCAATTATTTAGCTAAAGCACCGCAAAAATCTGAGATTTTTAGCTGTGCCTGCTCAGGAAAGGTAATTAAAATAGCATGTTGGATTGGAGCTTCGGTTACAGTGCCAAAGATTTAATGAACAAAAAGTATATATATAATATATTAAGCATAGTCACAGTAATAATTACTGTGGCTATGTTTTTTTCATGTAGTGACAACTTTAATAAGATTCAAAAAATGGGTGTTTCAGAAAATGAACCTATTGGAGTTGCAGAAAACATAAATTTAAAACATACAGACTCTGGTAGGGTAACAGCCAACCTTTTAAGTGCTAAAATGCTCGATTATTCGAATAGAGATTTTCCTTATAATGAGTTTGTAGGAGGTATTACATTGTATGTGTATGATGAGGACAATAAAAAAAGCACAATTATTTCAGATTATGCAATTTCATATGATAAGACTGGTCTCATAGATTTGCAAGGAAATGTTGTTATTACGACACATGATGGAAATGTATTAAAAACAGAACAGTTGTATTTTGATAAAAAAAGAGAATGGTTATTTACTAATGTACCTGTAACGTTTACAACGAAACAAGATATTATAAAGGGTAATGGCTTCGACTCTAATTTAAAATTTACCAATGCAGAAGTGCTTGAGGTAACTGGAATTATTTCACTAGACGATTAACCTACGCTTTCCATAGTTTCTTTTTCGATTTTACTATCTTTGTCTTAATTAATTTACGATTCATAATCTATGAAATAAACCATAGTAATTAAGTTGATACCAACCAAAATGCTAAATGGTTTATTACATCTGACTTAAAAAAAATAAATATTAACAGATGAAATATTCTAAGATTTTTCAATATGCCTATTTAGTTTTTGCAGCACTATTTATATACGATGCTATTGCTAAGTATATAAATACAGGAAACATTGAATATCCTTCAATATTGCTTGGAGCTTTAGCTATTTTTATGTTTTTCTTTAGAAACAAGTTCAGCAAAAAGTTTCAAAATAAAGATAACTCAAACTAAATGAGCATTTATGCCATTATTATAATTGCATCATTAATTCTTTCCGCTTTTTTCTCAGGTATGGAGATCGCTTATGTATCTTCAAATAAAATTCATATAGAAATTGAAAAAAAACAAGAAGGTATTTTTGCTAAAGTTTTAAGAAAACTTACAGCCAAACCTTCAAAATTTATAGCAACAATGCTTATAGGTAATAATATAGCATTGGTTATTTATGGGTTTTTTATGGGAGACATGTTAGTCAATTGGTTTCAAACTATATTACCAACATCATATAGTTTTATAAACTACATGTTAACCGATTTAAGTCTACTGTCTCAAACCGTAATATCCACGATTATTATTTTAATAACTGCAGAATTTTTACCGAAAGTATTTTTTCAAATTTATTCAAACACATTAATTAAATTTTTGGCAATCCCTGCCTATGTGTTTTATATTATATTCACTTTTATATCAGATTTTGTTATTTGGATCTCAGATTTCGTGCTTAAACATTTTTTTAAAACGGAAGGTGATCAAATACAATTGGCATTTACAAAAGTAGAACTAGGTAACTATATTAGTGAACAAATGGAATCTGTTGAGGCTCATGAAGAGATCGATACAGAAATACAAATTTTTCAAAACGCTCTTGAGTTTTCAGAAGTAAAAGCAAGAGAAGTTATGGTACCTCGTACCGAAATCATAGCTGTAGAAATTAGTGATTCTATTAAATCACTTAATGCATTATTTACTGAAACAGGTTGCACTAAAATATTAGTCTATAAAGAAACTATGGACGATATTTTGGGATATGTACATTCTTTCGAATTGTTTAAAAAGCCAAAGAGTATAAAGTCTATGATGTTACCTGTTGAATTTGTACCAGAAACTGTGCTTATAAAAGATGTATTAGGGGTGTTAACGAAAAAGCGAAAAAGTATAGCGGTTGTTTTAGATGAATACGGAGGGACATCAGGAATTATGACTGTTGAAGATATTGTAGAAGAGCTATTTGGTGAAATTGAAGATGAACATGACACAGTAGACTTAATTGAAGAGGTAGTAGATAAAACTACATATAAATTTTCTGCACGTTTAGAAGTTGATTATATTAATGAAGCCTATAAACTAAATTTACCAGAAAACGAAAACTATGAGACATTGGGCGGGCTTATTGTTAATCATACCGAAGAAATTCCAGCTCAAAACGATATAGTAAAAATTGAAACGTTTCAATTTACAATATTAGAAGTATCAAATACTAAAATTGATATGATAGAACTTAAACGTTTAGAGGAAGATTGATTTAAGAAGAATTGTCCAAAGCGATCTACTTGAGTTCCATTTCTAGTGTCTTTCCTATTAAAGTAAAAATCTGGGAGTTTAATACAATTAATGCACCTTTCTACTTTTATTATTAAATAGAAAATGGTATTTTCGCGCACGATATTTTGTCAATTATAACTAAATTGACAACTAGTTAATAAGCTAAACCCTAACAATGGGGTTTAAAAATTTAAATTACAAATGGCAGTTTTAAATAAGATTAGACAACGTTCACTATTTTTAATAATAATAATAGCATTAGCGTTATTTTCTTTTGTATTAGCAGATTTATTTAAGAACAGTGATGCGCTTGCTTCAAAATCACAAAATATTGTTGCTACTATAAATGGTAAAGATATTACACGTGAAGATTTCATGCAAAAAGTAGAAGCTGCTCAAAGGCAAGCCGGACCAAATGCAACAAATACTCAGGTAATGAATAGAGTATGGGATCAAGAAGTTAGAAGAGCTGTCATGCAGACGCAATACGATGAATTAGGTATTTCTGTTGAAAAAGATCAAATGAGAGATTTGTTGAAAACATCTTTGGCTACAAGTCCAGAGTTTTTAAATGAAGCAGGTCTTTTTGATGAAAATAAATTAAACGAATACATTGCTAATTTAAAAGAAACGTCCAAACAAGCATATATTAGTTGGGTTAATTATGAAAAATCTGTTGCAGCAAACGGTTTGCAACAAAATTATTTTAATTTAGTTAAAGCAGGTTTAACAGGAACTTTAGCTGAAGGTAAATTAGAACATCAATTAGAAGGAAATAAAGTAGACATTAAGTTTGTACAAGTATCTTATGCGTCTATTAAAGATTCTTTAGTTGAAGTTTCTAAATCGGATATTTCTAACTATATCAATAAAAATAAGAAAGAGTATGAGGTAGAAGCTTCAAGGGATATTAAATTTGTTCAGTTTAATGAAGTAGCATCTGTTGAAGATGAAAATGCTATTAAGGCAGATCTTAATGTGTATTTAAATGGCCGATTTGTTGATGAAACAGGAAGAAAAGATACTATAGTTGCTTTTTCAAAAGTAAAAGATAACGAAGATTATATTAACGTAAATTCAGATATAAAATTTGATAAGCGTTTTGTATTTAAATCAAGCCTACCAGCAGCAGTTGCAGATACTATTTACAATCTTGAAGAAGGTGGTGTATATGGTCCATATAAAGATAATGGGCACTTTAAAATAACTAAAGTTGTAGCTGTTAAACAAATTCCAGATTCAGTAAAAGTAAGACACATTTTAATTCCTTTTGTGGGATCTCAAAGTGCAGCTTCTGAAGTGACACAAACGGAGGCTGAAGCTAAGGTGACTGCAGATAGCTTATTAACAGTAATAAAATCAAATCGTTCTAAATTTCCAGAATTAGTAAAAGAGTTTTCTTCTGATAAAGGAAGTGTGGAAAAAGAAGGTCGTTACGATTGGCATCCTTACAATACAATGGTTTCAGAATTTAATGATTTCGAATTTGAAGGAAAAACAGGAGATTTAGGCGTTGTAAAAACAATTTTCGGATTTCACATTATAGAGATAGAAGGACAGAAAGAAAAAGTTAAAGCAATACAAGTTGGAACCATAGCTAGAAAGATAGAACCTTCTGAAGCTACAACTGCAAAAATATTTAGAGACGCTTCTAACTTTGAAATTAAAGCTGGGGAAGGTGATTTTGAAGCCTTATCAAAAGAAGCTAACTATACAGTACGTCCAGTAAACGGTATTAAAGTTTTAGATGAAAATATACCAGGTATTGGAAATCAAAGACCAATTGTACGTTGGGCTTTTGAAGAAGATGCAGAAGTTGGAGCTGTTAAACGTTTTAATATTCCTAATGGGTATGTAATAGCACAGTTGGTAGCAAAGCATAAAGCAGGATTAATGTCTGTTGAAGACGCTACTGCTAAAGTGTTGCCTAAAGTTAGAAAAGAAAAGAAAGCTAAAATGATTAGAGATAGAGTCTCTGCTAAAACACTTGAAGATTTAGCAGCTGCTGAAAACACAAATGTTAGGTCTGCATCTGCAATAAATATGAAAAGCCCAACAATCTCAGGAGCAGGAAGAGAACCTTTAGTAGTAGGAGCTGCTTTTGGATTGAAAGAAGGAGAACCTTCAAAATTAATTGATGGAGAAAATGGTGTTTATATGATTCAGGTAGTTAAAGTAACACCAGCTGTAGAACTTGATAATTACCAAGCTGCTGCTAATAGAGTAGAGCAACAAAAAATAAACGTCGTTAATTCTAAATTGTATAACGCCTTAAAGGAGGCTGCAGACATTGAAGATAATAGAGTTGAAACTCAAGTTCAATAAGAACTAAGAAGATAAAGTTTAAAAGGTCTCGTTTTACGAGGCCTTTTTTGTTTTTTGTTATCTAATGATTAAAAAGATCTAATCATTTCTTATGTTAACGTGATTTCGATTTAATACAAGCATATTTCTAACGATAAGTTCACTAATAATATTACATGTCGCCTTGAGCGCAGTCGAAAGGTCATTAAAATCTAGATGTTTAAATAGGTTTCGACTTTAGCCTGTCTTGAGCTGAGTCGAAAGGCTCAACCTGACATTAATTTTTAACTTTTTGAAATTCAGATTAATAATTTTATTCTTATGTCGCTCAGGTTATGTTAATAGCTTCAGTCATACTTGACCAATTATTGTGATTGTCTATATGTGGAATTTGATTGAAGTAAAATACAACTTATAAAATCATATCAGTATAGGGGATAACAGTCTCAAAACCTTTTTTACTGAAATAAGAACTAGGGTTGCTCTTTGAGGTTACTAAAATAAAGTCACCACCCCAAGCTCCAAGACTTTTAATACTGCCCTTAAAATCATCAAACAGAAGTGATTTAATGACCTTTTGCTTGGTAAGCTTAGATATAATGTCTTCGTGTTGAGTTATTAAGGATTCAAAGTCTTCAAAAGAATTTGTGGTGACTATTTGTGAGGTGATAGTGTTGATGTTTTCAATATCACTTTTTAAGTGGCCTTTGGTAGTATTATAGTGCTTAATCCCATCCCTGCTATTTTGCTTTTTGTTTAAATAAACAAAATATAAATCATCTTTAAAAAGCGGGTTAAAATCGATTGGTTTAACGAACGGTTTAGCATGCTCTAATCGATAAATAACAGGTGTGTTATGTTGAGCACAAGCAATATCGTAACCACTACCTCCAAAAGTAATTTCTAGTAATTTATAAGCATCAATATTTGCCCATGCTGCTATGTTGTTTATTAATGTAGAAGACGTGCCTAAACCCCATTGTCGAGGAAAATCTAACTTGGTTGTGACTTTGAAGCCCTTACCAGTGCTTAAAAAATTTGTATTGAGCTGCTTAGCTGCATTTAAAATTTGAATAAGCCTTTTAGAAAGGCTGTTGTCATCTCTACTAGCGATAGAAAGCTCATTATTTGTGATTTCAAAAATAGTTTCAAACCAAACAGTCCCATTTTCATCCAAACTCCTCCAAAGAAGTTTAGGCTCAAGAATAGTTTCAACATCTAAAGACTGTCCATATTTTGTAGGAATAGCTAATGATTGCGCTCCGTCTAGAACAACATATTCCCCCGTAAGTAAAAGTTTTCCGTTACTGTAGTAAGACTTCATTTAATTTTTTACTCTTAGCTTATTAATAGCTTCAACAACCGCACTATGAGTCACAGTATTTGTTTTAAAATGCTCTGTTATAGTTTCCTTTTCGTCATTACTAGCTTCAAACTGATTAAGAATATTCATTAAATGCATTTTCATATGACCTTGTTGAATACCTGTAGTGGTAAGCGAACGAAGCGCAGCGAAATTTTGAGCCAAACCTGCTACTGCTACAATTTGCATAAGGGCTTTAGCCGATGGTTTATGTAATAACTCTAATGCTAATTTTACTAAAGGATGCAAGCCAGTAAGGCCTCCAACTGTACCCAATGCTAATGGAATTTCCATCCAAAAAGTGAATATGCCATTTTCAATTTTAGCATGCGTTAAGCTACTGTATTTGCCATGTCTTGATGCATACGCATGCACACCAGCTTCAACGGCTCTAAAATCATTTCCAGTAGCTAAAACAACAGCATCAATACCATTCATGATCCCTTTGTTATGAGTCACAGCGCGATAAGGTTCTACTTCAGCAATATTAACGGCTTGGATAAACTTAGTAGCAAAGTCTTCACCAGAAATAGTATCATTATCACTTAAATCTTCAACCTTGCAACTTACTTCGGCGCGTACTAAACAATCTGGAACATAGTTAGACAAAATGCTCATAACGATATCAATTTGTTTCTCTTGAGCAGAGAATACATCAAATTTCAATGCGTCATTTTTAAAAGTCTTTGCAAACTGTTCTAAGCAAGAATTTATAAAATTAGCACCCATAGCATCAAGTGTTTCAAAAGAAGCATGAAGCTGATAGTAGTCTTTTATATCATCAGTTTTATCCCGTAACTCAATATCAATAATACCGCCACCGCGTTTTTCCATGTTCGCAGTAATAGCTTTAGAGTCTTTAATGAGCTTGGGCTTTGTTTTGTCGAAAAACTGTTTTAATTTATTAAAATCTCCTTTGTAAATAAAGTGAACCTGACCAATTTTAGTTGTAGAAATAACACGTGTTTTAAAACCACCTCGTTCCAGCCAAAATTTAGCTGCTTTACTAGCCGCTGCTACTACCGAACTTTCTTCAATAGCCATAGGGATGGTATACAACGTATCATTTATTAAAAAATTAGGAGCTACACCAAGTGGTAAATAATAATTTGTTATAGTGTTTTCAATAAATTCGTCGTGAAGTTGTTGTAGCTTTTCATCGGTATTCCAATATTGTTTTAAAATACGATTTGCATCTTCTTTATTAGAAAAATAAGTCTCAACGATCCAATCGATTTTTTTAGATTTAGATAGTTTAGAAAAGCCGGCAATAGATTTACTCATAACATGATAATTTACAATGCAAAGATACTACTCTTGGTATGAATATTGAATATCTTGATTTATGCAAGGTTATTTAAGTGTTAATAATGACGGTTTTTTGCAGAATTTTTAGTAAACTTGACATCATTTTATGAAATAAATATTTTTTTTAATGAAATACCTAAAATTGTCTTTTTGTGTTTGCTTTTTCACAACATTTTTTTTAATAGCACAAACGAAAGAAATTTCCCTTGAATCCATTTGGAATGGTTCCTATAGAACTGAAAGAATGGATGTTTTACACTCTATGAAAAACGGACAGGAATACTCCGTTTTAAACTTCGATAGACAATCACGAATTACAACTATTGATATTTACGATTATAAGACTTTGAAAAAAGTTAAAACATTAGTGAATTCAGATTCCCTTGATGGCATAGCATATTTTACCGATTATACTTTTAGTGATGATGAAAATCAAGTGATTTTAGCAACAAACGAAACTTCAATTTTTCGTCGCTCTACCTTGGGGAACTACTATGTTTATAATGTAAATGACGCATCCTTAACGTTAATTACTGAAGATAAAATTCAAGAGCCTACATTTTCACCAGACGGAAATAAAGTTGCCTTTGCGAAGAATAACAATTTATATGTAAAAGATTTACAATCTGGTGAAACGACTCAAATAACTTTTGATGGCAAAAAGAATGTTATTATAAATGGAATAACAGATTGGGTTTATGAGGAAGAGTTTTCGTTTGTACGTGCTTTTGAGTGGAATGCCGCAAGTGATAAAATAGCATTTATACGATTTGATGAAGCCAATGTGCCAGAGTTTTCAATGGATGTTTATGGTGAAGGACTTTATCAAACACAGCAAGTGTTTAAATATCCTAAAGCTGGAGAAGCCAATTCTATAGTCTCATTACATATTCATGATCTAAGTACAAATGAAACAAAAGAAGTAAAAGTAGATAAAGATTATAAGGATGTTTATATTCCACGTATAAAATGGACTAACAATTCAGATATTTTGAGTGCTCATTATATGAACAGGCACCAAAACGAATTGGATTTATGGATGATAAATTCAAAATCAAATACAGCAAATTTAGTTTTAGAAGAAAGAGATGCTGCCTATATTGACATTACAGATAATCTAACTTTTTTAAAGGACAATAGTTTTATTTGGACAAGTGAAAAAGATGGATTTAATCATATTTATCACTATGATAAAAATGGTAAGCTTATCAATCAAATAACCAAAGGGAACTGGGAGGTTACTAACTATTATGGTTATGATAAAAATACGAATAGAATCTTCTACCAATCGGTTGAAAATGGTTCCATCAATCGCGATGTATACTCCATTAAATTAAATGGGCGCAATAAAACAAGATTAACAAAAAGTGAAGGGACTAATAAAGCCTCTTTTAGTGCTGATTTCTCTTACTTCATTAACACATTTTCAAGTGCCACTACACCACCAGAATATACTTTAAATAGTGCAGCTTCTGGAAATTTAATAAAAAGTATAAAGGATAATGATGTATTATCTCAAAAGCTTTCAGATTATAAGACATCAAAGAAAGAATTTAGTACGATTCATGTCAATGGTAACGACCTTAATATGTGGATGATTAAACCAGCAGATTTTGATGAATCAAAACAATATCCACTATTTATGACGCAATATTCGGGACCAGGCTCTCAGTCTGTTTCGAATAGTTGGAATAGTGCGAATGATTATTGGTTTCAGCATTTAGCACAACAAGGCTATGTTATTGTATGTGTTGATGGCCGTGGAACAGGTTTAAAAGGCGCTGCGTTTAAAAAAGTAACTCAAAACGAACTTGGTAAATACGAAGTAGAGGATCAAATAGCAGCGGCAAAACAATTAGGGGAACGCCCTTATATTGATGCTTCCAGAATAGGAATCTGGGGATGGAGTTATGGCGGCTTTATGAGTAGTAATTGTTTGTTTAAAGGAAACGATGTGTTTAAAATGGCTATTGCTGTGGCTCCAGTAAGTAGCTGGCGTTTTTACGATACTATTTATACAGAGCGTTATATGACAACACCTCAGGAAAATGCAAGTGGTTATGATGATAATTCCCCAATAAATCATGTAGATAAATTAAAAGGGGATTTTTTATTGGTACATGGGTCAGGAGATGATAATGTCCATCTACAAAATACCATGCGTTTAGCAGAAGCATTAATTCAAGCAGATAAGCAATTTGATTGGGCGGTATATCCAGATAAAAATCATGGTATTTATGGAGGTAACACCAGACTACATCTGTTTAAAAAAATGACAAATTTTATCAATGATAAGCTTGGTGATAAAATTGAAAAGCAAAAAGAAAACGAAGTAAAAAAAATAAAGATAAAAGGATAAACTAACTAATTATAAATTTATGTCAAATTCAACTACAATAAAGCAAAAGGAATTATTTGGGCATCCGATAGGATTGTATGTGCTATTTTTTACTGAAATGTGGGAACGTTTCTCGTATTATGGAATGCGAGCAATATTGGTGCTGTACTTGGTGGCAGAAACTCAATCAGGAAATGCCGGATTAGGATGGACTAATGGTGATGCCTTATCGCTTTATGGTACTTATACAATGTTAGTATATGTGATGTCTATACCGGGAGGTTGGATTGCAGACAAGTTTTTAGGTCAAAAAAAATCTGTTCTTTACGGAGGTTTACTTCTAGTTGCTGGTCATAGTATATTAGCGGTAGAAGAAATGTGGGCGTTTTATACTGGTTTAGGTTTAATTATTGCCGGAGTAGGGATGTTAAAACCAAATATTTCAACAATGGTTGGAGGTTTATACCAGCAAGGAGATATAAGAAGAGATAAAGGGTTTACCATTTTTTATATAGGTATTAATGTTGGTGCTTTTTTATCAAGTTTAATAGTTGGTTATGTCGGAGAAGTACATGGTTGGCATTATGGTTTTGGATTGGCAGGAATAGGTATGGCTTTAGGGTTAATACAATATGTTGTAGGGCAAAAACATTTGAAACACGTTGGGAATTTTTTAGGAGCTTCTGAAAATCTAGAAGAAAAGGAAGCCATGAAAAAGCCTTTAACAGCCATAGAAAAAGATAGAGTGGTAGTGTTATTTATATCTTTTTTACTAGTAATTGTATTCTGGGGAGCTTTTGAGCAAGCAGGTGGTTTAATGAATATATATGCTAAGGAGAATACTAATAGAATGTTAATGGGGTGGGAAGTACCAGCTTCCTGGTTCCAGTCATTAAATGCAATGTTTATTATATTTTTAGGGACATCAGTAGCATTATATTGGGCAAATAGAAAATTAAAAGGAAAAATCTCTACGTCTTTATTTAAAATGATAATTGGATTAATTATCATGGGGACAGGATTCTTCTTTATGTCTGCAGCAGCATCAGAATTTAATAGCACAGGAGCTTCTGCTATGTACTGGTTAGTTTTAGCGTACTTGTTTCATACCGTTGGGGAATTATGTATTTCGCCAGTAGCATTGTCTTATATCACAAAACTAGCTCCAGTTAAATATGCATCATTAATGATGGGTGTCTATTTTGCTATGACTGGTTTTGGCAATAAACTAGCAGGACTTTTAGGGGAGTCTGCTGAAGGTTTAGGCGAATTTACAGTATTTACTGGAATTGCTGTTTTTTGTGTACTATTTGGTAGTTTAGTTATGGTATTCCGCAAAAAATTAGAAAAGCTTACACATGGAGCTGAAGACAATGAAGGAACTATATATGAAGAAGCTGAAGGTTTTGAACTTGCGGATAATTAAAAATATGTAAACCCTCTTTAAGAGGGTTTTTTCTATAACTAACGATTTTTTATATGAATACTGATATTGAAAACCTATTTGAGGACAGAGTTATTGGACACCCAGCTGGACTGTTTGTGTTATTTTTTACCGAAATGTGGGAACGTTTTTCATTTTATGGGATGCGTATACTTTTGGTGTTATTTTTAACCGCTCCTATTTTGAGTGATAATCCAGGATGGGAATGGCCAAGGGAGCATGCTTTGGCTTTAATAGGGACTTATGCGTCGTTATTATATTTAACTCCAATTATAGGAGGGTGGATTGCTGATAAGATCACAGGTTATCGTATTGCTGTGGTTATTGGCTGCTTAATTATGACCTTGGGTCATGCAGCTATGGCCTTGGAAACAACTATGACCTTTTATATCGGATTAGCTTTATTGGTAATTGGAACAGGTTTTTTTAAACCAAATATCACCTCTATTATTTCTGAGATGTATAAGGGGAAAGAATCTAAAAAAGATGGTGCTTATACTATTTTTTATATGGGGGTTAATGCTGGTGCCTTCTTTGGTATGATGTTATGTGGTTATTTAGCTGAAAATTATGGTTGGTCTTGGGGCTTTGGTTTAGCTGGAATTTTTATGTTTTTGGGAATGCTTCAGTTTTGGTTAGCTGGTAGTTTGTTTGGAAGTATCGGAGCAAAACCTTCAAAAGTTTATGAAGTTGAGTTGCCTCAAAATATAAATGAAGAGAGCCCTGCAGAAGAACAAAAAACGAATGTAGATGATAAATTAAACCCTTTCACTATGTTGGATAAGGTGTTGATTGTTTTATCTTCTATAGGTGGATTGCTATATTTATTTAATGATCCTTTAGAAAAAATTGGAGGAAAAAGTTTAGCGCCTTTTGAAATTGGAGGAATGAATGGTTCTAATATTATTGTATTAGCAGCATTGGTTTTGTTTTTAATATTACTTGTAACTAGAATATCCAGATATATTCCGATAGTTAGAGATAGAATTATTGCAGTGTCAATCTTTGGAGTATTTACAGTGTTTTTCTTTGCTTTCTTTGAACAGTCGTTGGGTTCAATGACTTTATTTGCCAGAGATTATACCAATAGGACGCTTGTTGGAAACTCAGCATTAATTTTTAAAATTGTTGATGCTTTATTAACAACAATACCTCTTATTATTATTACTTGGGTACTTTTTTTATTATCTAAAAAAACATTTTCAAGGATAGGATTGTCTAACATCATTCTTGCTATTGCATTTATTGGTATTTGGTATTTGGTGATTTTTAGATTGGTAAATAAGTTTTCTGAGCCAGGAAATGAGATCGAGGCCACTTGGTTTGGGATTTTGAATTCGTTTTTTATAATTACGCTAGCTCCATTGTTCTCTAGGTGGTGGGAAAGCAAATATAATCCAAGTGCAGCCATGAAATATGGAATAGGTTTGATCTTATTAGGTATTGGTTTTGCTGTGTTGTCTTATGGTGCTTCAGATATTCCTTCAGGAGCAAAAACGGCTTCTGTAAGTATTATATTTTTAATCTTGGCTTATTTGTTTCATACTATGGGAGAACTGTGTTTATCGCCAGTAGGTTTATCCTATTTAAGTAAATTGGTACCGCCTAGAATGATTGGGTTTATGTTTGGGGTTTGGTATTTAGCAATTGCCGTTGGACAAAAAGCAGCAGGAACGATGGGAGGTATGATCGATAAAATTTCCGAACAATACTCATTAGGGACATTCTTTTTAATATTCACATTAATACCAATAGGTGTTGGTTTCATATCTATAGTCCTTAATCCTGTATTAAAAAAACTAATGCACGGCGTTCGTTAGTCGAAAAAACAGCTAAAATAATTTCAAAATGCTCCAGATTTGGAGCATTTTTTGTAAGTTCGGTATACGTTTTGCAACAAACATAGGTATGAGGAAAACAATTTATATATTTTTAATAAGCTTTTTTACTATAGTATTTGTTAATGCTCAAGAACTAACTTGGCATACAGATATGAGCAAAGCATCCGAATTTGCTATGCAAGAAAAAAAACCGCTGTTAATGTTTTTTACAGGATCAGATTGGTGCGGTTGGTGCATACGTTTACAAAAAGAAGTTTTTAAAACAGACGAATTTAAAAAATGGGCCAATGAAAATGTTGTTCTTGTAGAATTGGATTTTCCAAAAAGAACTCCTCAAGATGCTAATATTAAAGCTCAAAATCGTCAACTGCAAAGTATTTTTAAAGTAAGAGGTTATCCTACAATTTGGTTTGTTAATCCAGAAATTAATTCTGAAAAACAAATAAATTTAAGAAGCCTTGGAAGTACAGGATATGTAGCTGGAGGCCCAATTAAATGGATCGATAAAGCGATGTCTATGTTGTAAGTTGACACCAATAAATATGATTATTGGTGAATTACATTTAGATAGATAAAAAATGAAACAGATGAAAAGGATATTGTTATTATTAGCTGTTTTTACAACAGCTTTTACAAATGCACAGAAGATTAATTGGGTGACTTTTGAGGAAGCTATAGGACTTCAAAAGAAAACACCTAAAAAAATTATGATGGATGTTTATACTAGCTGGTGTGGGCCTTGTAAAATGCTGGATAAAAATACATTCCATAATAAAGACGTAGTAGATTATGTAAATAAAAACTATTATGCAGTAAAATTTAATGCAGAAGGAAATGAGAAGGTTAATTATAAAGGGAAAGTATTTTCGAACCCTAACTATAATCCAGCAAATGCAAAAAGACGTAATTCTGCGCACGAGTTGTCACGATACCTTCAAGTACAAGCGTATCCAACAATTGTGTTTTTAGATGAAAAAGGCGAGGTCATTGCTCCAATTAGAGGTTATCAAACACCACCTCAATTAGAATTATATCTAAAAATGTTTAGTAAAGACGATCATAAAGAAATTGACACTCAAGAAAAATTTAATGTGTACTACAAAGCCTTTAAACCTGAGTTTAAGGGGTAACTGTGTAAACGTTAGGTTCACACTGACACAGTTTTTGTCTAATATGGAATAATAAAAGCTCCTTTTTTGCTAGTTTGGTGAAAAGGGAGTTCTCTTTTTTTGCAAATGGTTTCCCAAGTTTTTATATAAGATTTATAATTGCTCCCATCTGCTATAATATATTTTGGTTTGATAGAATCAATCAATCTATTCAAATTTATTTTTGGTGATTGCCTTAGTAACAAATAATCAGGTTCAAATGATTTTATATTGTAAACTCCCAAGCTGTCAATAACCAGAAGTCTTTTATTCTTAAGAAGATAAATAGATTGTAAAGAGTCTTTTTTTATACTATTAATATGATTACCAATAGCATAATCTTTTACGATGTTGTTTGCACTACTGGATAAACTATCAAAATCATAAGCTAATAACATTTTATTATGTATGGTGTTGCTTATAAGGCTATGCTTGTTTTTGTGAAAAACGATAAACTCATTTGTAGGTTTATTATAATTCGTATAAATAGCAACACTCTGAAAAATTATGAAAGCAATTAATACATATTTAAGGCTAGAGTAGTGCCATTTTTTTAAAATTCTTATCAAGCAAATAATAACAATATAAGTAGCGATAACATATGAAAGATTAAAAGGAATATCTTTCAGTAAAAAGACTTCTTGTCTTGAAACCCATGCAATAAAATCATTCATTAAACTTATAATGTAACCGTAAGTATTTGCCAGATATTCTGGAAGCATATTTAAACTAGCTAACAGAATGATAAGTATTCCGATTCCTAAAATAAAGCCTAAAAAAGGGATGATTACTAAATTGGATATAAAAAACAAACTCGGAAATTGATGAAAATAATATAGACTTATAGGTATAACACCTAATTGGGCAGAAAGGGTGATCGTAAATGTATGCCAATAAAAATCTATTATTTTAGATTTTGGTTTCCACCGTTTATAGATAATTGGATCAACAATAACAATAGCAAAAACGGCTAAATAACTTAATTGAAAACCAATATCGAATAAAAACATAGGTTTAAAAAGTAATATTGTAAATATAGATATAGCCAGTGTGTTGTAAATATTGGTAGGTCTTTTTAAGCTTGAAGCTATGGTTATAATACTAAACATCGTAACAGCTCTAGTAATTGAAGCTGATAGCCCTGCAATAAAAGCAAAGCACCATAAAAATATGACTAATAGAATAGTTTTTATAAGTTTTCCATGTTTGAAGTTTTCTATAGGCTTAAGCGCGAAGCTTAGAATAATTAATATAATACCGATGTGTAATCCAGATACAGCCAAAATATGTATAGCACCAGCGTTTGTATAATTTGAATAAATCGTTTTACTAATACTTTGTCGCTGCCCTAATATTAAAGCGTTAATTATGGCAAGTTCGTCAGGTTTAAAATGATGAGATTTTAATTTTGAATTAATATGCTCGCGAATGTTGTTGGCAAGCCCTAAAAGAGTATGTGCACTCGAACTTACTTGTAAAAGTGATTGATTAGAAGCAAATAGCTGGTGGTAAATGTATTTTTTCTCTAAGTAGGCTTTGTAATTAAATTGATAAGGATTTAATGGCTGGTTTAAACTTGTAAAAGCGATTGTACTTATAAATATATCGTCGACTTTTAAAGTCTTTAAAGATGAGTCTTTTTGAATATTTAAAAGGGATTTTCCTGTTGCTTTATGACCATCAATTTCTAAAAGATCTATAATATATTTGTCATGAAAACTTCCAGGTTTCAAAATACTCCTGATTCTAAATGTTATCGTTTTTAAAGTATCATTTTCTATTGAAATTTGATTAGTGTAATGATTAGAAAAGCTTTTTTCGTTATGAAAATTTACTGCCAATACACCTATGCTAATCATCATTAAAAAAGAAAATAGACCAAACCAATTGGTTTGGTCTATTTTCTTTTTTGCTATGAAGTAAAACACGGATAAGGCAACAAAAAATGAGGCCTGTATATATAAAAGGCGATGTAAAGAAATGCTAAAAAAATAGCCGACAGAAATTCCTATAACGAGACAAATCGTAAGCTTAATTATTGTAAAATTTAGTAATTGCATGTTTTTGCAATATACGAAATACCTTACAATATTTTACGTGCTTCTACAAATGCTGATTTCCAATAGTTTTCAGAAAGTTTAGAAATAATAACACCTTTGCTAGTGCTTGCATGTATAAAACTAATGTCTCCAGATTTAGATTTTACAACCAAACCAACATGATTAATACGATGCCTCCTTTCTTTACTAGTTTTAAAGAAAAGTAAATCACCTTGTTGTGCTTTCCTTAGAGGTATTTTATTCCCTTTTTTAGCAATATCTCTTGCTATTCTAGGTAATGTTATGTTATAAGCTCCAAAAGATTTAAAAACTAACCCAGAACAATCCATTCCATATTTTGTAGTACCTCCCCATTTATAACGAACACCTTCAAACTGTTTTGCATAGTTTACAATGTTATCAGCTTTAGATCCTTTTTTCTTTGTCTTGGCTTTGTAGGAAGCAGTTTCTTTTCTGTTTTTTTTACTTATGATTGTAGTAGAAGCTTCTTTCCTGCTTTTAGCACGTTTTGAAGATTTACAGCTAGTGAAGCCAATAATCATTAAAAGAATTAAGATGGTTCTTTTCATTATAAATTAAAGTAGGTTTGGGTTGCTAATTGTAAATTTATAATAAAATAAGATACAAATAAATTTTATTTTTTAGGAGCTGTTTTGTCAACTGTGGTTTTATTCATACTACGAATTGATTTATAAGTAAATAGAAAGTTTATTTCAATAACAAAAAAATCAATCAAAAGTTATTTCATCGCAAACAAAATAATCTTAGCAAAATAGCACTGTTTTATTATGCTTTGCTAGTAGTCTGTCTCTTTTTAGCTTAAATTATCGTAAATCAATTTAGCTGTTTTTTCACTGGCACCTTTTCCGCCTAGAGCTTTTTCTAACTCATAATATTCTAAAAATAATGTGTGGCGAATATCAGGGTTTAAGATTTTGTCTAGTTCTAACTTGAGGCTTTTTTTATTAAGATTGTTTTGAATAAGTTCAGTAACCACTTCTTTATCCATAACTAAATTAACTAACGAAATAAACTTTAACGTGACAATTCTCTTTGCAATTTGATAAGAAATAGCACTCCCTTTATAGCATACTACCTGAGGTACTTTAAACAGAGCAGTCTCTAAAGTAGCAGTTCCAGATGTTACTAAAGCTGCATTTGAAACACTTAATAAATCATACGTTTTATTAGAAATAAATTTGACATCGTAAGATTTTATAAAAGTTTCATAAAAACTATAATCTTGGCTAGGGGCACCAGCAATTACAAATTGATAATCTGGATAATCACTAACAAGACTTAGCATAACAGAAAGCATTTTCGTTATTTCTTGTTTTCTACTTCCTGGTAATAATGAAATAATAGGTTTATTTCCTAAGTTATAAGTTTCCCGAAATTCAAATTCGTCAATTTGCTCACGATTTGTAATAGCATCAATTAATGGATGCCCAACAAATGTCACATCATAATTGTATTTTTTGTAAAAAGGTTTTACAAAAGGAAGAATAACATACATGCGATCAATATCCCGTTTTATGGCCTTTACTCTGCCAGCTCTTGAAGCCCAAACCTGAGGGGAAATATAATAATTAGTTCTAAAATTATGCTGTTTTGCCCATTTTGCTATCCGTAGATTAAACCCAGAGTTATCAATAAAAACAATAACGTCAGGATTATAGGTTTTAATGTCACTTTTACAAAACGAGATGAGTTTGAAAATTTTAGATAAATTCGTAATGACTTCAACGAAACCCATGAATGCACGCTCTTTATAGTGTTTTACTAAAGTGCCACCAGCAGCTTGCATAAGATCGCCTCCCCAAAACCTAATATCTGCATTAACATCCTCTTTTAATAATGCTTTCATTAAGTTAGAACCATGTAAATCTCCTGATGCTTCTCCTGCTAGAATGTAATATTTCATCTGTCTAAAATTAATTTGTAAAAATACTCAGATGTAACTTCACTATTTAAAAAAGTTTGAAAATAAATGTGAAAACAGCAATAAAAACAGTAATTAATAAAACACCTCTTGCTCTATAATCTTGTTTTTTTCTTATAAAAATAAAGAATACTATTAAATTTAGAATGGCACCTAAACTTATTAACTTGCCTAAAAAGCCTTGTGCAGACGCGGCTTTAATAACTGTTATAAAATCATCTCCTTGTCCTAAAAAAGTAGCTGAAAAAAATAGACCAATGGCATTAGCTATTAAACCAACAAATATTCCTATAAAAACATCTTTTTTAATCATTCAAATTCCAAGTCTTTAAGTTTTTAATATGTTGATGAGCAGTTAAATCAAATTGAATAGGGACAACAGAAACGTATCCTTGTTCTAAAGCCCATTCATCTGTATCTTCACCACCATCTAAATTAACAAATTTTCCTGAAAGCCAATAGTAGTCTTTCCCTTGTGGATTTTTACGTTTATCAAATTCTTCAACCCAATTCGCTTTTGCCTGCCTGCAAATTTTAATGCCTTTAATGTCTTTTTGTAAAATATTAGGGATATTAACATTTAACACAATACCGTCTGGCAGACTATTATTTAAAAGTTGTTCGGTAATCGTTTTTATATATGTTTTTGAAGGCTCAAAATTAGCATTCCAGGTATAATCAAGTAAAGAAAAACCAATAGCTGGAATTCCCTCAATACCAGCTTCAATAGCAGCACTCATAGTACCAGAGTAAATAACGTTTATAGATGAGTTTGAACCATGGTTAATACCAGAAACACAAAGGTCTGGTTTTCTGTCTAACAATTCTCTAATAGCTAATTTTACGCAATCGGCAGGTGTTCCAGAACAGCTGTATTCAATTTGAGGTCCGTTATCCATATAAATACGTTCGGCGTAAAGTGTTGAGTCTAGTGTGATAGCATGGCCCATGCCGCTTTGTGGACTGTCTGGAGCAACAACTACAACTTCACCAATAGAATTCATAATCGAAATTAATGATCTAATCCCTGGAGCACTAATACCGTCGTCGTTTGTAATTAATATGAGTGGTTTTTCTGTCATATAATACTTTTAAGGCGTCGCTAAAATACACAATTTAGCCAGTAAACTGTAAATTTCTTCTGTTTAACAAAAAATTAGTGTCAATTGCCTATGTTGGCATAATTTTTTCTTTATTTTAGTGAATTATATATATTACTTTATAAGAGTAATTAAATATTAATAGATGAAAAAAATTATGAAAAGGAATTATAAAATATTGTCTCTCTTATTATTATTAGCATTTGGATCTTGCAGTTTTACTACAAAGAAATTCAACAATCCAGATAAAGATAAAAAACTAATTCAAATCATAAGATTTGTATTGCAGGAAGGTCATTTCGATCCTATTGCTATGAATGACAATTTTTCAGCTGAATTGTTTACAGATTATATTGAAATTCTGGATCCAGTGAAGCGTTATTTTTATGAATCTGATTATAAGGATTTTGAAAAGTATAAGTTTTTTCTCGATAACCAACTAAAAGCAAGAGAGCCAGAGATTACATTTTTCAATGTTGTGAATAAGCGCATGTTGGAACGTATAGAAGAAGCAAAAGAAATTTATAAAGAAGTTTTAGCCAAACCTTTTGATTACACAATTAATGAAGATTTTGATACAAATCATGAAAATAGTGAGTATGTAAATAGCAGAAAAGATATGAAGGAGCGTTGGAGAAAGCAGCTTAAGTTCTCTACACTTTCTAATTATGATGATTTGATGGAGGAGGAAGAATTAGCAAAAGAAAAAGATGCATCATATGTAATGAAGACAGAAGCTCAAATTGAAAAAGAAGCTCGTGATGCAACTTTAAATTCTATTGATATTTATTTTAATGATAATATTGATGATTTGCAGCGTGAAGATTGGTTTGCCATTTATATCAATACTATTGTTGAAGAGTTCGATCCGCACACTTATTATTTAGCACCTAAAGGAAAAGAAGATTTTGATCAGCGTATGTCTGGTAAATTAGAAGGTATTGGGGCTAGGTTGGAAAAAAGAATGGATTATATTAAAGTAGTAGAGCTTATTTCTGGAGGACCAGCTTGGAGAAGTAAAGAGCTAGAAGTTGAAGATCTTATTTTAAAAGTAAAGCAGGAAGATGAAGAATTTCCTGTAAATATAGTTGGAATGCGTATTAATGATGCGATTAAATATATTAAAGGGCCTAAGGATACCAAAGTAACGCTAACTGTAAAAAAAGTAGATGGAACAGTTAAAGATATTGATATCGTAAGAGATGTTGTGGAGTTGGTTGAAACGTATGCTAAATCTTCAGTAGTTGTTAAAGGTAACAAGAAATTTGGAGTGATTAACTTGCCAGCTTTTTATGTTGATTTTAAGGACTATAAAAATGTAAATGCTGCTATAGATGTGAAAAATGAGATTGAGCGTTTGAAAAAGGAAGGTATGGAAGGCCTGGTTTTAGATTTACGTAATAATGGAGGTGGATCATTACCAGCAGTTGTAGATATGGCTGGTTTGTTTATAAAAGAAGGCCCCATTGTACAAGTACGTTCTACAGGTGAAGCTAAAGAAGTCCTGAAAGATATGGATAAATCTATTTCTTGGGATGGCCCTTTGGTTGTTTTGGTTAATGAAATATCTGCATCGGCTTCCGAAATTATGGCTGCTGCTATGCAAGATTATAAGCGTGCCATAATTATAGGGAGTAAACAAACGTATGGTAAAGGAACCGTTCAAAATGTTATTAATTTAAATAAGATGATAAGAAGTAATACAAGTGGGGATTTAGGAGCTTTAGCTTTAACAACTCAGAAGTATTATAGGATTAATGGTGGGTCGGTACAGCTAGAAGGTGTTAAAAGTGATGTGGAAGTACCTGGACGTTTTAGCTTTATTGATGTAGGAGAAAAAGATAAAGAAAATCCATTGCCATGGGATGAAATTGACGCCGCAAATTACACGCCTTGGGAATATTATTTCGATTACAATGAAACTGTAAAAAGAAGTAAAGAACGTATGGTCGATAATGAGCAGTTAAAGCTTATTGAAGAAAAGGCTAAATGGGTGAAGAGTAAAATTGATGAAACAGTATATTCATTGAATTACAAAAAGTATAAAGCAAAGCTAGATTTAAATGATGAAGAGTCTGAAAAATTTAAGGCTATATCTAAATATCAAACAAACTTAACGTTTAAATCGCATAGCTATGAAAAATCGCTTTTCACTAAAGATGGAACAGATTTAAAAGAGAAACGTGAACGTTGGCATCAGAGTTTAAGTCAAGATGTTTATATTGAGGAAGCACTTAATGTATTAGAAGATTTAAAAATGTCGTATCCGATTAAAAAAGTGGCATCTACTGTAAGAAAATAAATTTATTTATGAGTCATAAATCAAGCTCATTAAAACAATTAGCGCTCCAAAAGTTTAAAAAGAACTTTTGGGGCGTTTTTAGTTTTGGCTTTATTGTATTTGTTGGTTTAGTATCTGTATTTGCTTATGTTTTTGCTCCAGATGATTCGCAGTTTGCAAACCAAATGCACTTATCAATTCATTCTAAAAAACCAGGTTTTAAAATTGAAATGCTAACGATACCATCACAATTAGAAAGTAATCAAAGTTGGTTAGGCAAAGTTTTCTTTGGAAAAAAAAATACAGATACTGAGGTTCCTATTTCAGAATATTTAATAGAAGAAGACTTGCTAATGTATAAAGAGTATGCATCAGATGGACTAGAAGGTGTTGAGAAAACAACTTCGCTAAGTGTTTTTCCTAATAATGAAGTAGGTAAATATATAAAAGCAAAGACTTTTCTTTTTGGTACAGATAAATATGGGAGAGATTTGTTAAGTCGTGTATTGATAGGTGCTAGGATTTCTTTTTTTATAGGGTTTGTAGCAGTTTTTATTTCGTTACTTATCGGTGTTTTTATGGGTAGTGTAGCTGGGTATTTTGGAGGTAAAGTTGATGCTGTTATTATGTGGATTATTAATGTTACTTGGTCAATCCCAACGTTGTTACTTGTTATTGCTATAACTCTAGCTTTAGGGAAAGGTTTTTGGCAAGTGTTTATAGCTGTAGGGCTTACTATGTGGGTTGAAGTTGCTAGAGTAGTACGTGGACAAATAATTAGTGCTAAAGAAATGCAATATGTAACAGCAGCTAGAGCCTTGGGATTTAATGATTTTAGAATTATAACCAGACATATTTTACCTAACATAATGGCTCCGGTTATTGTGATTTCAGCAGCTAATTTTGCGGGAGCCATTTTAATAGAAAGCGGACTTAGTTTTTTAGGTATCGGAGCGCAACCACCTATGGCCAGCTGGGGCGCTATGATTAAAGATCACTATAATTATATTATACTCGGTAAACCTTATTTGGCTGTTATACCCGGACTATGTATTATGAGTTTGGTTATGGCGTTTATGCTTATTGGGAATGCCTTACGTGATGCTTTGGATGTTAAGAATTAAATGGCCATGTATTGGGCAGGGTATTTTTACTCAATATACTTTTCTAGAGTTATTATTATATATTTTCAATTCAGAACCCTTTATCGTATATTTTAATGTTTGAGATCACTTTACAAAATTTGTAACTATTCAAGCCTTATTCCAGTTAGTGGAAACCATAGAAAAGAAGTTTTAGATAAAATGGTAGACAGTAATTTTGAAAAAAACAGGTTCTAACTATTAGAATCTAAACGCATGTTTTCATTCAAAGAATCTATATATCCTAAAACGTCCTCTTTACCAATATCCTTAGAAGAAGAGGTTATAAAGTAATTTGGTGTTTCTTCCCAAGTCTCTAAAAGAATAGCTTTATAAGCCTCCACATGATTATCGATTGCCTTTGGTTTCAGCTTATCCGCTTTTGTGAAAATAATGGAGAATGGAATACCATTCTCTCCTAGCCATTGCATGAATTCTAAATCTATAGGTTGAGGTTCATGTCTAATATCCACTAAAACAAAAGCATTTACAAGTTGCTCGCGTAAACCAAAATATTGTGTTATAAATTTTTGAAATACTTTTTTAGAACTTTTAGAAACACGTGCATACCCATAACCAGGTAAATCTACCAAATGCCAATTTTTATTAATTAAAAAATGGTTAATTAACTGCGTTTTTCCGGGTCTGCCAGACGTTTTAGCTAAGCTTTTTCTACTGGTCAACATGTTTATTAGTGACGATTTACCAACATTACTTCTACCAATAAAAGCATATTCAGGTATCATGCTTTTTGGGCATTTTGCAACATCAGAATTGCTCATCACAAATTCGGCAGATTTAATCTTCATATTTTAATCATTCCCGAGATCAGTACTGAATTTATTTCAATAAAGCCGGGAACCTTATTAATTGAACTTAGTTTTTTTGTAATATAACTTGATTTAGCAGGCTTAAAAATTTAAAACCCTCTTTTATTCAGCCATGCATCAAGAATAGTGTTGAATTCATCTGGATGCTCCATCATAGCAGCATGCCCGCATTTATCTATCCAATACAAATCAGAATCTGGTAGAAGCTCGTTAAATTCTTCAGCAACTTCCGGAGGTGTAACGGTATCGTTTTTACCCCAGATAATACAAGTAGGTATATTCATATTTGGTAAATCCTTTGCCATATTATGTCTTATGGCACTTTTAGCAATGGCTAATGTCTTTATAAGTTTATTGCGATCGTTTACAGTTTCATAAACTTCATCAACAATCTCTTTAGTGGCCACTTCTGGATCATAAAAAACCTCTTGCGCTTTCTTTTTAATGACTTCATAATCGCTACGTTTTGTGTAACCACCACCCATAGCACTTTCATAAAGTCCAGAGCTACCCGTAATAATAAGCGCTTTTACTTTTTCTGGATACAATTTGGTGTGGTATAAGCCTATGTGTCCACCTAGCGAATTTCCTAGTAAAATAACTTCGTCAAAACCTTTGAATTCTATAAAATCGTGTAAATATTTAGCGAAGCTTTTTACATTGGTTTTTAACAAAGACATAGTGTAAATAGGTAATTCTGGAATAATGATTTTATAGTCTTTTGAGCTAAAAAAATCTGAAACAGCATTAAAGTTACTTAATCCTCCCATAAGGCCATGTAACACCACAATTGGCGTGCCTTCTCCAGCTTCAATGTAACTGTATTCTTTTTCCTTTTTTAAACGATACATCATTATTGGTCGGTCATTGCATTAAAAACAAATATAGTTAATTCATTCATATTTTAACCATTTAAATTATTTGTCAAAAATAAAACATTCTGTAAGGAATGTTGATAAAATATTTGTTATTAAATTTTTGTCTTTAACATCTTGATAGTAAGAGTTAAGCGTCCTTTTTTTATGCTAAAAACGTTTTTTGCCTCCATTTAGTCGAAAAATTATTAACAAAGTGGTATAATGTGGTAAAAAGTGGTATATTTTTCAATATATTTGAAAATTAAACGTTAAAATTTCAACAAACTGCTTTGGACTTAATAACAGGGACATACGATTGTAAAGTTGATGCAAAAGGAAGGTTAATGATGCCCGCTGCTTTAAAAAAGCAGTTGTCTTCTATTTTATCTGACGGTTTTGTATTACGTCGTTCCGTGTTTCAAAAATGTTTAGAGTTGTATCCAATGGGTGAGTGGCAAGTTTTAATGCAAAAAATGAATAAGCTTAATAAGTTTAAAAAGAAAAACAACGATTTTATTCGCAGGTTTACTGCGGGGGCAAAAGTAGTTGATGTTGATATTAATGGGCGTTTATTAATCCCAAAAGATTTAACAGTGTTTGCAAATATTTCGAAAAATATAGTTGTGGCCTCGGCTATAAATATTATTGAGATTTGGGATAAAGATTTATATGAACAAGCTATTGATGATGCTGCTATTGATTTTGCCGATTTAGCTGAAGAAGTAATGGGACAAGACGATGATGACAATGGAATATCATAACCCTGTATTGTTAAAAGAAACCGTAGATGGTTTGGCTATCAAAGCTGATGGTGTCTATGTGGATGTGACATTTGGTGGCGGTGGTCACAGTAAAGAGATATTAAGTAGGCTGGGAGAAAACGGAAAACTGTTTGCTTTTGATCAAGATAAAGATGCTTTGGAGAATACAATTGATGATCCTCGCTTTACATTGATTCATGAGAACTTTAGATATATAAAACGGTTTTTGCGCTTTCATGGTGTAAAACAAGTGGATGGTGTTTTGGCTGATTTTGGAGTCTCCTCTCACCAATTTGATGTTGCTGAACGAGGATTTTCTACACGCTTTGAAGCAGATTTAGATATGCGGATGAACCAGCAAAATGACCTCTCTGCTTTTCATGTAGTAAATGAATATGAAGAAGAGCAATTAAAGCAAGTGTTTTTGCAATATGGAGAATTGCGAGCAGCACCAGCCATGGCAAGACTAATAGTTGAGTATAGAAAAACGGAGCCGATAATAACAAGCGAGCAGTTAAAAAATGTATTGAGAAAATTTTTGCCGCCAAGACATGAAAACAAAGTGTTGGCCCAAATTTATCAGGCCATTCGCATAGAAGTGAATCAAGAAATTGAAGTTTTAAAAGAGTTTTTAGAACAAACACCAGAGGTCTTATTTAAAGGAGGACGATTAAGTTTTATATCCTATCACTCTCTGGAAGATAGATTGGTTAAACGTTTTATTAGAAATGGGATGTTTGAAGGGGAGCCAGAACGGGATATGTTTGGAAATTTTGAAGTGCCATTAAAAAAAGTAAACGGTTTAATTGTGCCTACAAAAGAAGAAATAAATATGAATAGTAGAGCTAGAAGTGCAAAGTTGCGAATTGCGGAAAAACTTTAAAAATAATTAAAATCTCTCCTATGGAGAGATGTCTCAAAGAGACAGAGAGAAATGAAAAAAAATATCTATAACATATTAAAAGGAACCTTTTTGGTAAGTGACGATTCTTTTAAGAACTGGAGGTTTATCATTTTTATTTCTGTTTTGGCAATTATAATGATAGCAAGCTCACATAGCGCTGATAAAAAAGTATATGAAATAGCCCGATTAAAAAATGAAGTCAAAGAAATGCGTTCGGCTTTTGTTGATGGACGTTCAAAACTTATGAGGCTTAAAATGGAATCGGCAGTTATTCGTAAAATGAAAGAAAAAGGCTTGTCACCTTCGGTGATACCGCCTAAAAAAATAAAAATAAAATCTCAAAAATAAAGCGAGTCTTTGGCAGTAAACGAAAAAGGCATATTGAACCGATTGTATTTTATAGCAGGATGTATGTTCGTCTTTGGGCTTGCTGTGATGTTTAAATTGTTAAGCATTCAGTATTTACAAGGAGACAAATATCGTGCTCTGGTTGATAAAAGAGATATTCAGGATATTACTATACCGGCAAACAGGGGGAATGTGTATGCTAACGATGGTAGTTTGTTGGCAACATCAATTCCAAAGTATAACATTGCTATAGATGCTGTGACATCTCAAAATAAAACCTTTGAAGAATTTATAAAGCCTTTATGTGACTCGCTTTCGGGGTATTTAGGTAAACCTTCAAGCTACTATGAGAGAGGGATAAGGAAGGCAAGATTGAATAAGAATCAATATTACTTATTAGTCAAGAATATTAATTATACAGATTATGTTCGATTTAGGAATTTCCCGCTTTTAGAACGTGGTGCTATTTCTGGAGGATTAATTGTTGAGCAAAAAACGAAGCGGGAGTTTCCTATGGGAAATATTGCGAGACGTACTATTGGGTACGAGCGTTTTGATGAAGAAGGAAATGTGACCAGACCTGGTATTGATGGTGCTTTTGGATTGAAATATTTAAGAGGGACAGACGGAATAAGAAAAAAACAAAAAATAGGCAATGGTAAGTGGAAGCCAATGACCGATCATAACCAAGTGGAACCAAAAGATGGGTATGATGTTTACACAACTATAGATGTTAATATTCAAGATATAGCTCATCATGCGCTTTTGAAACAGTTAAATAAGTATAAGGCAGAACATGGTTGTGTGGTAGTTATGGAGGTGAAAACAGGAGAAGTTAGGGCCATTTCAAATTTGGGTAGAACAAGTAAAGGCGTGTATTATGAAAAATTAAATTATGCAGTAGGAGAAAGTCATGAGCCAGGTTCTACATTTAAGGTGATGGCAATGATGGCAGCTTTAGAGGATAAGGTTATTGATACATCTACAATTGTTGATACTCAAAAAGGTAGAAAAAAGTTTTATGGTAGATATATAAATGATTCTCATTATGGAGGGTACGGGGAAATTTCAGCAGCTCGAGCGTTAGAAGTTTCTTCTAATATTGGTTTGGCTACTATAATAGATAAGCATTATTCAGATAATCCTAAGAAATTCATAAATAAGCTTAAGGAATGGGGATTAAACGAGCGTTTAGGTATTTCAATTATTGGTGAAGGAGAGCCCGATATTCCAGAGCCAGGCGGTGAGAAATGGAGTAGAAATGCGCTTCCTTCAATGGCATACGGTTACAATTTAGAATTAACACCGCTTCAAACATTGGCCTTTTATAATGCGATAGCTAACGACGGAGAACTTGTGAAGCCAAGATTTTTAAAAGCGGTAAAAGAATTTGATAAAGAAATTGAAACTTTTGATAAAGAAGTGATTAAGAAAAAGATTTGCTCTGATGAAACTTTAAGTAAAATTCGAGAGATTTTAAAAAATATAGTGGTTAGAGGTACAGGTGAGAAGTTATATTCTGAAAATTTCTCAATGGCAGGAAAAACGGGGACTGCGAGAACGGAATATTGGATGAAGGATTGGGTAGAAAATAAAAGATATATCTCTTCTTTTTCGGGATATTTCCCTGTGGAAAATCCAAAATATTCATGCATAGTGGTTATTCATAAGCCAAGTACAGAGGTTGGTTTTTTTGGAGCAGATGTTACGGGACCCGTATTTAAAAGAATAGCGCAAAAAATATATACAGATACACCAAAGATTGATGAGGTTGAATTGCTAGAAGTTAAGGTTGCTTCTGCAGAAAAAGAATATGAAAGCTTTTATAAAACGGCAACAACTTATAGAACAATAATGCCAAATGTTGTTGGTTTACCAGCAATGGATGCGTTAGCGCTTTTAGAGAATATGGATGTGGATATAAAGGTTGAGCTTAGTGGGAATGGTGTTATAAAATCGCAATCTGTTGATAAAAGCGAGAAATTAAAGAATAATCAAACAGTGGTTTTAAAAGCGTCATGATGGTATTAAAAGATATATTATACAAGGTAACCATTAATGCTGTAGTAGGTAGTACTAGTGTTGATGTGGGTGCTGTTGATTTTGATTCTCGGAAAATCACTAAAAGCGATTTGTTTGTTGCCATTCGAGGAAATATAGCAGATGGACATGATTTTATTGACATTGCTATAAATAATGGAGCGATAGGAGTTGTGTGTGAGAAGTTGCCAGAAAATTTGATTGACGGTATTACTTATGTAGAAGTTGATAACACTAGCAGGGCTTTAGCTGTTATGGCAGCGAATTATTACGAGAACCCATCGGAAAATTTAAAACTTGTTGGTGTTACTGGAACCAATGGAAAAACAACGGTAGCGAGCTTACTATATCAGTTGTTTAAAAAAGCAGGTTACAAAGTTGGGTTGTTATCAACAGTTAAAATTATGGTTGATAATACCGAGTATAAAGCAACACATACAACGCCGGATTCATTAACTATAAATAGCTATTTAAAGGAAATGAATAGCGTAGGTGTTGAGTTTTGTTTTATGGAAGTGAGTTCACATGGGATTCATCAACACAGAACAGAAGGTTTGCATTTTACAGGGGGCATATTTACTAACTTATCTCACGATCACTTAGACTATCATAACACCTTTTCGGAATATAGAGATGTTAAGAAAGCGTTTTTTGATGGACTTCCAGAGAAAGCTTTTGCATTGGTAAATGTCGATGATAAAAATGGGCTGGTTATGCTGCAAAATACTAAGGCTAAAAAGCTTACGTATGCTTTAAAAGAATATGCAGATTATAAAGCTCAAATTTTAGAAAACCAATTTAGTGGCTTATTGCTTAAAATAAATGACAGTGAGGTTTGGGCTAGATTAATAGGGGGCTTTAATGCTTATAATATGCTAGCTATCTATGCTACTGCTAAATTATTAGGCTTAGAAAAGGTTGAAATATTACGTTTGATAAGTGAATTAGATAATGTAAGTGGACGATTCCAGTATTTAATTTCTGATGAAAAAATTACAGCCATAGTAGACTATGCGCACACACCAGATGCATTAAAGAATGTATTGGAAACCATTAATAGTATTCGAACTAAGAATGAAGAATTAATTACAGTAGTTGGCTGTGGAGGAGATAGGGATAAAACCAAACGCCCAAAAATGGGACACATAGCTTCGGCTTTAAGTACAAAAGTCATTTTTACAAGCGATAATCCGCGTAGTGAAGTTCCAGAAAAAATTCTTAATGATATAGAAAAAGGAGTTGAACCTCAGAATTACAAAAAAACATTAACCATTGTAGATAGAAAGCAAGCCATAAAAACAGCTTGTCAATTAGCTAAGCCTAACGATATTATTTTAATAGCAGGTAAGGGGCATGAAACATATCAAGAAATTAAAGGTGAACGTTTCGATTTTGATGATTATAAAATAGTGCAAGCATTTTTAAAGCAAATACAAAAATAACATGTTGTATTATCTATTCGATTATTTAGAAAAACAGTTTCAAATACCAGGAGCATCTCTTTTTGGTTTTTTAACCTTCAGAGCAGCTTTGGCAATGATTTTGTCACTGCTTATTTCAACAATATATGGAAAACGGATTATTCGTTTTTTGCAAAGACAACAAGTAGGTGAGACTATTAGAGATTTAGGATTGGCAGGACAGCAGGAGAAGGCAGGGACACCAACTATGGGAGGTGTTATTATTATTCTAGCGACGTTGATTCCTGTGTTGTTATTGGCTAAACTAGAAAATATTTACATCATTTTGTTGATAGTAACAACGCTTTGGATGGGTGTTATTGGCTTTATTGACGATTATATTAAAAAATTCAAGAATGATAAAGAAGGGTTAAAAGGGCGGTTTAAGATTTTGGGACAAGTGGGACTTGGTATTATAGTTGGAGCCACTTTGTTTTTTCATTCAAATGTTACTATGAAAGAAAAACTTCCAGTAGCTGAGCAGCAAATTCTTTTAGCTGAAAACCCAAAAGTGGAAGCTTCAAAATTATTTGATGAAGAGATAAAATCAACAAAAACGACAATTCCTTTTGTAAAAGGCAATGAGTTTGATTACGCAGATTTGGTAACATGGATAAGTCCGAGTTTAGGGAAATACGCATGGATTATTTTTATTTTGATAGTCATTCTTATCATTACAGCTGTTTCAAACGGTGCTAATTTAACAGATGGTATTGATGGATTGGCCGCAGGAACTTCGGCTATAATAGTACTTACTTTAGGAATCTTTGCGTGGGTTTCTGGTAATATTATTTTCTCAGATTATCTCAACATCATGTATATACCAAGAGTAGAAGAGATTACTATTTATATCGCTGCTTTTGTAGGAGCGTTAATAGGATTTTTATGGTACAATACATTTCCAGCTCAAGTTTTTATGGGAGACACAGGAAGTTTAACCATTGGGGGTATTATCGCGGTTATAGCTATTGCGGTTCGCAAAGAATGGTTAATTCCAGTGCTATGTGGAATCTTTTTAGCAGAAAATCTATCGGTAATTATGCAAGTGAGTTGGTTTAAATATACTAAGAAAAAATATGGAGAAGGGCGCCGCATTTTTAAAATGTCACCACTCCATCATCACTATCAAAAATCAGGATATCATGAAAGTAAGATTGTAACCCGATTTTGGATTGTAGGTATTCTGTTAGCGATTCTTTCAATTGTAACATTGAAAATACGATAAAATTTCTGGGAAGGTAGGGGTTTTGTAATCGTGAATAAAGAGAAATAGAATTAGAAAAGTGATAAAAGAAATTTACATAAAAACAATTAATAAAAGCAGAGTGGTAAGTCCTTACCCTTTGGGGAAGGATTTAGGATGGGGCGTTTAGTCATTTTAGGAGGAGGAGAAAGCGGAGTAGGGACAGCGCTTTTAGGAAAAGAAAAAGGCTATGATGTTTTTGTTTCAGACAAAGGAATAATTAAAGAAGCATATAGGCAAGTTCTTATACATAATGAGATTGAATGGGAAGATGGAAAACATTCTGAAAGGAACATTCTGAATGCAGACATTGTTATGAAAAGCCCTGGTATTCCTGATAAAGCACCCTTGGTTAAGCAAATTCGTGATAAAGGGATATTAGTAGTGTCTGAAATTGAATTTGCATCAAAGTTTACTGATGCTACCATTGTTGGAATTACGGGAAGTAATGGTAAAACAACAACGGCATCCTTAGCACATCATATTTTGAAACAAGAATTAAATGTGGGCTTAGCTGGTAACATAGGGGATAGTTTCGCTAAGCAGGTTTTAGAGGAGGATTTTGAGAATTACGTATTAGAAATTAGTAGTTTTCAATTAGATGATATCGTCAGTTTTAAGCCGCATATAGCAATTATTACTAATATAACACCTGATCATTTAGATAGGTATGACTATCAATTTGAGAAGTATATCGCTTCAAAATTCAGAATAGCAATGAATCAAACTAAAGATGATTATTTGATTTATGATGCGGATGATGACGTTATAGAAAATCATCTAAAAAACAACCCGGTTCAATCAACATTATTACCGTTTTCGTTAACTAAAAAAATCGAAAACGGTGCGTATTTAGAAGATAATAAGATTAAAATAGCAATAAACAACAACCAGATAATTATGCCAACAACAAATTTAACATTAGAGGGAAAACACAACATAAAAAATGCTATGGCTGCTTCTACAGTATCGCATTTATTGAAAATTAGAAAACAAACCATAAGGGAAAGTTTAGAGAATTTTCAAGGCGTTGAGCATCGTTTAGAACAGGTTTTAAAAATTAATAAAGTTCAATATATAAACGATTCTAAAGCAACTAATGTAAATGCAACGTATTATGCTCTAGAGAGTATGGATACGCCTACTGTGTGGATTGTAGGAGGAGAAGATAAAGGTAATAATTATGAAGAATTATTCTCTTTTGTAAATGAAAAAGTGAAGGCCATTATCTGTTTGGGAGTAGATAACGAAAAATTAATGAGAACGTTTGAAGGTATGGTTGATGTTATTGTAGAAACACAGTTTATGAGTGAAGCAGTGAAAATTGCTTATAAAATTACAGAAGCAGGAGATAGTGTTTTATTGTCTCCAGCATGTGCAAGTTTTGATTTGTTTGAGAATTATGAAGATAGAGGTCGCCAATTTAAAAATGCCGTTAGAAATCTATAATTAACACAATTAATGATGCTTATGTCGTGCTTAGCTTGTTGAAGCATCTCATTTAAGTAGGAAAAACAAAGTTGAAGAGTGCAAACAGTATTTAAAAACATAAAAGGAGATCGATTGATTTGGGCCATAGTAACCTTGTTGGCTATAGCATCGTTTTTACCTGTTTATAGTGCTGCAAGTGATTTGGCTTATGTCAAGTATAACGGTAATACGTTCATTTCGTTTGTAAAGCATTTTATGCATTTGTTTTTAGGTTTTGCTATTATGTATGGCGTTCATAAAATTCCTTATAGGTATTTTAAGGGACTGTCTTTGGTTATGATTCCTATAGTTTTAGTCTTGTTGGTTATTACAATGTTGCAAGGTACGGTAATGGGAGGCGCTAGTGCTAGTAGGTGGATTAAAATACCTATAGTTGGCATGTCTTTTCAAACATCAACTTTTGCTTCTGTAGTGCTTATGGTTTATGTGGCCAGATACATGTCTAAAATTAAAGATGTTGATGTTACATTAAAGAAATCTATTTTGCCACTTTGGATGCCTGTTTTTTTTGTATTAGCATTAATCTTGCCATCAAACTTTTCAACGGCAGCGATTATGTTTTTAATGGTCATATTCTTAGTTTTTTTAGGCGGATATCCCGTCCGTTATTTAGGAGTTATTTTGGGCTCAGGTTTGTTGGCATTAGTGTTTTTTGTAATGTTCGCTAAATTAACAACAGGACCATTGCATGTTAAGGTGACCACATGGGAAAATAGAATTAAAAACTACTCAAATAACGAAGATACAGAAGCAGATTACCAAATAGAAAAAGCAAAAGTAGCTATAGCATCTGGTAAAGTTTTTGGTGTAGGTCCTGGTAAAAGCATTCAAAAACATGCTTTGCCTCAATCATCATCAGATTTCATTTTTGCAATTATTATTGAAGAATATGGCTTAATAGGAGGCTTTACAATTATGATTCTTTACATGTGGTTGTTGTTTAGAATTGTCATAGTATCTCAAAAATCCGATACGATATTCGGTAAGCTTTTGGTGCTTGGTGTCGGATTACCAATAGTGTTTCAAGCATTAATTAATATGGCTGTAGCTGTAGAATTATTTCCTGTAACGGGACAAACATTGCCATTAGTGAGTAGTGGAGGAACATCTATATGGATGACGTGTTTGGCTTTAGGTATTATTCTAAGTGTGAGCGCAAAACGAGAAGAGATTAAAGAGCGAGAATTAAATGAAGATAATCCGTTGGAAATTTTATCAGAAACCATTTAAGAGGTCAAGAATAAAGATTAAAGAAAAAAAAGTATAAGAGAAAGAGCGTTTTTAGAAGAACATTCGTAAATCATACATAGTGAATCGTAAATACAAAATCATATTATCTGGAGGAGGAACAGGAGGACATATTTATCCTGCTATTGCTATTGCAAATGAGTTGAAGTCTCGTTTTCCAGGTGCTGAGTTTCTATTTGTGGGAGCTAAAGATAGAATGGAAATGGAAAAAGTGCCACAAGCAGGATATGATATTGAAGGACTTTGGATCTCTGGAATTCAGCGAAAGCTAAGTCTGAAAAATTTGGCATTTCCTCTTAAGTTAATTAGTAGTATTTGGAGTGCGCGAAGCATAATAAAATCATTTAAACCAGATGTGGCAATTGGGACAGGAGGATTTGCTAGTGGTCCATTGCTATATGTAGCGGCATCAAGTAATATTCCAAGCTTGATACAAGAACAGAATTCATATCCAGGAATTACTAATAAGTTATTGTCTAAAAAAACACAAAAAATATGCGTGGCTTATGATGGATTGGAGCGTTTCTTTCCTCGTGAAAAAATTATAAAAACAGGAAATCCAGTACGTCAAGACTTATTAGATGTAGATAGTAAAATAGTAGAAGCTAAGGAGTTTTTTAATCTAAAACATGGGAAATATACACTCTTGGTTTTAGGAGGGAGTTTAGGAGCTAGAAGAGTAAATGAATTGATTGAGAATAAGTTGGATTTTTTAGATGCACAAAACATTCAAATTATATGGCAGTGTGGTAAGCTGTATTATCAGCAATACAAAATTTATAATAATACGAACAATGTACAAGTGTATGAATTCTTAAATAATATGGACTTTGCTTATGCAGCAGCAGATGTCGTGATATCTAGAGCAGGAGCAAGTTCAGTTTCAGAATTATGTATTGTAGGTAAGCCGGTCATTTTTATACCATCCCCAAATGTGGCAGAAGATCATCAAACAAAAAATGCGATGGCAATTGTAAATAATGATGCGGCGATGTTAATTAAAGAAGCAGATTTAGATGTGGATTTTGAAAACAAATTCTCGCAACTTATAGCATCTCCAGAAAAACAAAAAAAATTAGGAAGTAACATAAAAAAAATGGCATTAGTACATGCTACAACTCAAATAGCAGATGAGGTTGAAAAGCTTCTGAATAAATAATAAATGAATTTAAATAACATACATAATATTTATTTGATTGGTATCGGAGGTATCGGGATGAGCGCATTAGCTCGATATTTTTATGCTAATAATAAACATGTTGCAGGGTACGATAAAACTCAAACTGAAATAACAGATGGTTTGGTGGCTTTGGGTATTGAAGTTCATTTTAATGATTTAGTAGATAATATTCCTGGTTCTTTTTTAGATGTAGAAAAAACACTGGTAGTTTATACGCCAGCAATTCCTGAGAGCCATTCAGAATTAAACTATTTTAATACGAATAAATATCATGTGTTAAAACGTTCCCAGATTTTAGGATTAATAACAGAAAATACATTTTGTTTAGCGGTTGCAGGTACTCATGGAAAAACGACCACAACTAGTATTTTAGGACATATAATGAACGAATGCAATGTGCCTTTAACTGCTTTTTTGGGTGGAATTAGTGAAAACTATAATTCTAATTTAATACTAAATGGAACTGATGTTTCAGTAGTTGAAGCAGATGAATTTGATCGTTCTTTTTTGACACTATCTCCAGATATAGCATGTATTACATCGATGGATGCAGATCATTTAGATATTTATGGAGACCCTTCAGAATTGAAAAAATCGTTTGAAGATTTTTCAAAAAGATTAAAGCCACAAGGAAAATTATTTGTTAGAAATGGATTGCCTTTACAGGGTACTACTTATGGTATAGAAGATAATTCAGATTACGCAATTCAAAATATAAAAATAGAAAACGGCACATATATTTTTGATGTAAAAACGCCAAAAACGATACTCGAAAATATACAATTTAATTTGCCTGGCAGGCATAATTTGCTAAATGCACTAGTAGCTTTGGCTATGGCTTTGGAATATGGGTGTTCTTCTGTTCAGCTTACTAAAGCTTTGGCATCTTACAAAGGTGTTAAACGCAGGTTTACATATCATATAAAAACTGATGATTTAGTTTTTATAGATGATTATGCACATCATCCAGAGGAAATTAATGCTGTTCATCAGGCTGTTAGGGAAATGTATCCTAGCAAAAGAGTCTTAGCTGTTTTTCAGCCACACTTATATACTAGAACACGAGATTTTATAGGCGATTTTGCTAAAAGCTTATCGCAGTTTGATGAATTGATATTATTAGATATTTATCCAGCTAGAGAGCTACCTATTGAAGGTGTAACATCAACTTGGTTACTAAATAAAATAAATAATAAAAATAAGAAATTGGTTAGTAAAGAAGGGCTATTGTTGGCTATACAAGACAGCAATGCAGACATTATATTAACTATCGGAGCAGGAGATATTGGAGAACAAGTAAAACGTATTAAAAAAGAATTAAGTATTGCGGGTTAATTGGAATTACATAAAGATGTTTGTTTTATTGGTGCTAGTGGGCTTTTTATTCGCTTTTGCATCAAAAAGAAATGCTGCTAGAAAAGTATCAAATCCGCATGTAAAATTTATTGGAGAAAATAACTTATTTGTTACAAATGAAACTGTTAGTAAATTGTTAATACAAAAATATGGGGGTGTTAAAAATGTACCCAAAGAAACTTTAGATTTGAATGAGCTAGAAAATGCCCTGAAATCTAATCCAATGATCAAAGCGGCAGAAGTGTATGTTTCTGTAAATGGTACACTTAATGCAGAAATAGAACAAAAAACACCAATAGCACGAGTGAGTACAAATGCGTCTTATTATGTTGATGACGAAGGTTTCTACATGCCTTTGTCTATCAATTATTCAGCAAGAGTACCATTAGTTACTGGTTATGTTGAGAAGAATAATTTAAAAAGCATTCGTAAGATTGCTAGTAAAATTATGAATGATGAATTCTTGAAAAAAAATGTTATCGAGATTCATCAAAATATAGATAAAGTTGTATCCTTAAAATTTAGGCATTGTAATTTTATAGTACAATTAGGTGACGTAAGTTTTTTAGATAAAAAGATTAATAATTTAAAGGCATTTTATCAAAAAAACATGAAAGAGAAAACACTTAATAATTATAGTAAAGTCAATTTGCAGTTTGACAACCAAGTAGTATGTACCAAAATATAAACCATGGAGCATAATTTAGCAGTAGGATTAGACATAGGAACCACAAAGATTGTGGCCATGATTGGACGTAAAAATGAATACGGTAAAGTTGAAATTTTAGGAATAGGTAAATCTAAAAGTTTAGGAGTGCACCGTGGTGTTGTAAATAATATTACGCAAACTATTCAATCTATACAACAAGCTGTTCAAGAAGCAGAAGCTTCTGCAGAAATGAAAATTGAGGGTGTTACTGTTGGCATAGCTGGGCAACATATTAGAAGTTTACAACACAGTGATTATATAACAAGACCAAATTCAGAGCATGTTATAGATGACGAAGATATTGATAGACTAATAAACCAAGTGCATAAACTGGTTATGCTTCCTGGAGAAGAAATTATACATGTGTTGCCACAAGAGTATAAAGTAGATGGGCAAGCAGAAATCAAGGAACCAATAGGAATGTACGGAGGCCGTTTAGAGGCTAATTTCCATGTGGTTGTAGGTCAAGTATCTTCTATTAGGAATATTGGCCGTTGTGTGCAAAGTGCAGGTTTGAATTTAGAAGGCATTACGTTAGAGCCACTAGCTTCAGCAAATGCGGTTTTAAGCCAAGAAGAAAAAGAAGCAGGTGTAGCACTTATAGATATAGGAGGAGGAACAACAGATTTGGCCATTTTTAGAGATGGAATTATACGTCACACAGCTGTGATTCCTTTTGGAGGTAATGTGATTACTGAAGATATAAAAGAAGGTTGCTCCATTATTGAGAAGCAAGCTGAATTATTAAAAATAAAATTTGGTTCTGCGTGGCCAGGGGAAAATAAAGATAACGAAATAGTATCTATACCAGGATTACGAGGTAGAGAACCAAAAGAAATAACATTAAAAAATCTCTCAAAGATAATACATGCTCGTGTTGTTGAAATTGTTGAACAAGTATATGTTGAAATTAAAAATTATGGACACGAAGAGCAAAAGAAAAAACTAATAGCAGGTATCGTATTAACAGGTGGTGGTAGCCAGTTAAAACATTTAAAGCAACTAGTAGAGTACATAACTGGAATGGATACCAGAATTGGATATCCAAATGAGCATTTAGCTGGAGATAGCGATGACGATATTACAAGCCCATTATATGCTACGGCAGTAGGACTAGTTTTAGACGGATTAAAACGCCAAGAAAGAAAAAAAATAGAACAAGAAGAAGTTGCTATTGAAGAAAATGAAGAAGAAAAACCAATTGAAGACATTAAAGAACAGCCAGTCAAAGAGCGTCGTTCTTTTTTAGATAAGTTAACCGAACGCGTTAAAGATTTTTTAGATAACGCAGAGTAAAAATGAGTGTACTAAAATGGTCTAATAGATCATTTTAGTAAAAGCATATAGAAAATATCCATAGAATTAAAAAATAAAGTATAAAACCTCAGTAAAATAGAATTTATGAGCAGCAAAGAAGAATTCGAAAGCATTGCATTTGATTTGCCTAAAAACCAGTCAAATGTTATTAAAGTTATTGGTGTTGGAGGAGGTGGTAGCAATGCCATTAATCACATGTTCCAACAAGGTATTAAAGGTGTTGATTTTTACATATGTAATACCGATGCGCAAGCACTTCAGAACAGCGGTGTTCCAAACAAAATCCAATTAGGTCTTAGTTTAACTGAAGGGTTAGGTGCAGGTGCAAATCCAGATATTGGAGAACAGTCTGCCGTTGAGAGTTTTGATGATATCTCTCAAATGTTAGACTCTAATACTAAAATGGTATTTATAACTGCAGGAATGGGCGGTGGTACAGGAACAGGAGCTGCTCCTATTATTGCTAAAATGGCTAGAGAGTTAGACATTTTAACAGTAGGTATTGTAACCATGCCATTTCAATTTGAGGGTAGAATGCGTATTGAACAATCTCAAAAAGGGATTGAAAAATTAAGAGATGTTGTAGATTCTTTAATTGTAATAAATAATAACAAACTTCGTGAAGTTTATGGTAATCTTGGTTTTAAAGCTGGATTCTCTAAAGCAGATGAAGTGCTATCTACGGCTGCTCGTGGTATAGCTGAAGTTATTACACATCACTACACACAAAATATTGATTTGCGTGATGCTAAAACAGTATTGAGTAATAGTGGAACGGCTATTATGGGGTCTTCTTTAGCTTCAGGTCAAAATCGTGCTCAAGATGCCATTCGTAAAGCTTTAGATTCTCCTTTATTAAACGATAATAAAATTACAGGAGCTAAAAATGTATTGTTGTTAATTGTTTCTGGCTCTCAGGAAATTACTATTGATGAAATAGGAGAGATTAACGATCACATTCAAAATGAAGCAGGACATGGTGCCAATATTATCATGGGTGTTGGTGAAGATGAATCATTGGAAGAATCTATAGCAGTAACCATTATTGCAACAGGATTTAACATTGAACAACAAGACGAAATTTCTAATACAGAAACCAAAAAAGTAGTACACTCGCTTAGCGAAGAACAGGATCTAAATCCTAAAGAAAAAGAACCAGCGATTATTGCTCCAATAATTGAGTTAGAAAAGAAAAAGGAACCACCTGTAGTTCGTCACACTTTAGATGTGAGTACTGTAGAAGATGAAGATAGTAATTTAAAAAAACGAACCGTTAATAAACAAAAAACGGTAGAACCAACTAAAAATATCGATTTAATACCAACATCGGAAATTATTAAAAATATCAATGTTGTATATGACGAAGTAAAGGCTAATATTGAAGAAGAGGATGAGGATTTTATTATTAAGCCAGTTACAAGAATGTCTGATGATGTTGAAGATATTACTGATGTAGAAATTATTTCAGATTATATTGAAGAAGAACAACAAATTACTTTAACCTTTGACTTGCCACTATCATCATCAGATAATAATAAAGAGATTAAAGAAGAGGAAGATGTTATTTCTCATCAATTAATGGATGAGGACATAAAAAAAATACCAGTCAATGATTACGTAGAAATTATTCCAGTTACAGAAACTAATGAAAATGGAGATATTCGTTACGCACTGGACGATTATGTTGAGGTTGAGTCTTCAATTAATAAAAAGAACCCAGCATCTAATGAGGTTTTAGAAGAAGTAGATAATGATGTTGTTTTTGAAAAAAAGGTAACAAATGAGCCTGCTTTAAATGAGGAAGCTACAGAAGAAATAGACCCGATGAATACACCAATTTCTGAGTTGCTTAAAGAACGTGCAGAAGAGCGCAGGCGTAAAATGAAAGACTTCAATTATAAATTCAATAATGCAAAGATTGATGATATAGAAAAAGAGCCTGCCTATAAGCGTCAAGGCGTTAATTTAAATGAAGCTAAACATTCATCAGAAACAGATATGTCTAGAACCAGTATAGGATTAGATGATAATGACGATATACAATTAAGAAGCAATAATTCGTTTTTACACGATAACGTAGATTAAATAGAACACTGGCCTAACTTTGTTATGAACCCGAAAAGGAAACCTCGTCTTTTCGGGTTTTTTTATTAATTGAAATTTTGTCATTTCCTCCTACGAGGGAATCTTTTTTCTTGGTACTTCGTTCTTCATGCTTCCAACTTTTTTATATCTTCGCATTTAAATAAAATTATAATGGGTTTACAACAAGATGTTATGTCAGCTTTAAAAGAAGCAATGAAAGCTAAAAATCAAACAGCTTTAACGGCTTTGCGTGCTGTAAAATCTGCTATTTTATTGGCACAAACTGAAAGTGGAGCAAAAGAGGATTTAACAGAAGAACAAGAGCTTAAAATACTTCAAAAACAAGTAAAACAACGAAGAGATAGCGCTGCTATTTATTTGGAGCAAGGAAGAGAAGACTTAGCTTCACCGGAATTAGCAGAGGCAGATGTTATTGCTCAATTTTTACCAGAAGCTTTAACCGATGAAGAAATTGAAAAAGTAGTTGTTATGACTATAGATCAAATAGGAGCAGAGGGTATGAAAGATATGGGAAAAGTTATGGGAATTGTTAGCAAAGAGTTAGCAGGGCAAGCTGATGGTAAAACCATTTCTAATATTGTACGACAAAAATTAGCATAAATTAATAGTTAACAAATATTAGTTGTCATTCCGAACGAAGTATGAGGAGGAATCTCATAATTATAAGGTTTATTTTTATTGAAATTAAAGATTTCTCGTCGTTCATGCTTCACTCTGTCGAAATGACAATTTATAATTAAATAAATGGCTGCGTAGTTCAACTGGATAGAATATCAGATTTCGGCTCTGAGGGTTGGGGGTTCGAATCCCTTCGCGGTCACTGAGCGGGACAAATTCTTAATATAGGGTTTGTTCTGTTTCTTTTTTGCCTCAAAAACCTTATTAATACTGGAGATTTTAAGCGGTTTGAACTGCTTTAAATATCTTTTAGATTTTCAATAAAGAGTAGTAAAAAAAATATTTATATGATTCATAAAAATAGTAAATATCTCATTTTTCGTGTAATCTACAAAGGTATTAATGTGACTTTCTTAATTTTTTCGGGTCTAAAAAATGAATACAAAAAATAATTTGAAACTTTTTGTAACATTATACGACATATATACGTATAACCACATGAATGCCCAAATATTCAATTAAAAATCACAGGATAACTTTAGATGAGACAACTTAAAATTACGAAGCAGGTTACTAATAGAGAAACCGCTTCGTTAGATAAATATCTACAGGAAATAGGAAAGGTTGATTTAATTACAGCTGACGAGGAAGTAGAATTAGCACAACGTATTAAAGCTGGAGATCAGATAGCTTTAGAGAAGTTGACAAAAGCTAATTTACGTTTCGTTGTATCGGTTGCAAAACAATATCAAAACCAAGGTTTAACATTACCAGATTTAATTAATGAAGGTAATTTAGGTTTAATTAAAGCGGCACAACGTTTTGATGAAACACGTGGTTTTAAATTTATATCATACGCTGTTTGGTGGATTCGTCAATCAATTTTGCAAGCATTGGCTGAACAATCTCGTATTGTACGTTTACCATTAAACAAAATTGGATCTATTAATAAAATTAATAAAACATTTGCTTTTCTTGAGCAAAGTCATGAACGTCCTCCAAGTGCAGAGGAAATTGCTAAGGAACTAGACATGACTATTAATGATGTTAAAGAATCTATGAAAAACTCTGGTCGCCACGTAAGTATGGATGCTCCTTTAGTTGAAGGTGAAGATTCAAACTTATACGATGTACTTAACAGTGGTGAATCGCCAAATCCAGATAGAGAATTATTACATGAGTCTTTACGTACTGAGATTGAGCGTGCTTTGGAAACATTAACACCCCGTGAAGCAGACGTAATCCGCTTATACTTTGGTTTAGGAAATCAACATCCAATGACTTTAGAAGAAATTGGTGAAACATTTGACTTAACACGTGAGCGTGTGAGACAAATTAAAGAAAAAGCGATTAGAAGACTCAAGCATACTTCTAGAAGTAAAATATTAAAAACATATTTAGGTTAGTAATTTTTTTACGACTAAATTACGACAACAAACAGTTACACATAACTGTTCGTTTTTTGATTGATGAAAGAACCCTCGGCTGATTACCGGGGGTTCGTTTTTATTCCCTTTAATATAAATATTGATCTCCAATCACTCCATTATATTATTTTTTGTATTTTAGATTGAACCAATTTTTTTTAAATGCTAAAGACAATATGCTATATTAGTGATTCTTGTCAGGAAGAATCATTAAATACTCTCAAAATTTTATTTTCAAAAGCGAAAAAAAATAATTCAAAATATAACATAACAGGTGTATTGATATACTCTAACGCTAATTTCCTACAAGTTCTTGAAGGTGATCGAGTTAGCGTTGATGCCACTTTTAAAAGAATAAGTTTAGATAGAAGACACAGAAATCTTTTTAAAGTTATCGACATAAATACACAACAACGTATTTTTGAAGACTATAATTTCGGGTTCACTATAGTTGATAACAGCAAAGAACTAGGTGAACTTAACGAATATCTCGAATGGCTAAGAAAAGCAGATAATAAGTCAGCTAATAAAGTTGTTAACATGGTTGAAAATTTTATTGCGCAAAAAATAGCTAAACAATAAGTAAAACAGTTATTTTTGCCGAATAAACAAAAATATTCCATGAGTTCTAAACTAATTGCTCCATCAATTCTGGCTGCAGATTTTGCAAACCTTCAACGTGATATAGAAATGGTTAATACCAGTGACGCCGACTGGTTTCACATTGATATTATGGATGGGGTATTTGTACCTAACATTTCTTTTGGAATGCCTGTTTTACAGGCTATTACAAAATATGCAAAAAAAACGATTGATGTACATTTAATGATTGTTGATCCTGATAGGTATATTAAAACGTTTGCAGAATTAGGTAGTGATGTACTTACCGTACATTACGAAGCTTGTACGCATTTACATAGAACTTTACAAGCTATAAAAGCTGAAGGGATGAAAGCTGGTGTAGCACTAAACCCACATACTAATATAAATGTTTTAGAAGACACTATAAATGACATTGATTTAGTTTGTATTATGAGTGTAAATCCAGGGTTTGGAGGGCAGAGTTTTATTGAAAACACATATAACAAAGTATCGCAGTTAAAAGAATTAATTGTACGTAAAGGTGCTTCAACAATTATAGAAATTGATGGCGGTGTGACTAATAAAAATGCTAAAGCACTTGTAGATGCTGGCGCCGATGTTTTAGTTGCCGGAAGTTATGTCTTTAAAAGTAGTGACCAAATCACCACTATCAAAGATCTTAAAGCGCTAGCTAATTCTTAATATTGCTTTAGCAGATAGTTTATTAAATCTGTTGTAGTTACAATACCGACCAAAAGTGAATCGTCTACAATTGGTAAAGCATGAAACTCATTATTAGCTAAAATTTCAGCGACTTCTTTAATAGTTGTATCGCTAGAAACACTTACTAGGTTTTTTGTCATGACCTGTTCAATAGTAAACATATTATAAACTATTGTGTCAATACTATTCTCATCATCTGTTGCATCTGCAAAACTAATTCTAAGTAAATCAGTATAACTTAACATACCAATAATAGATTCACCACTAACAACAGGAATATGTCTAATGCCATTCTTTTTAAAAAGCATTTCAGCTGTTTCTAAAGTATCTTCTTTATATAAAGCAATAAGATCCTTGCTCATTATTTCTGAAACTGGAGTTCTTCTTTTCATCTCACTTGGTTTTAAATTCCATATTAAAATTAAGCATGAAAAGGAAAATAAAGTATGATAAAAATCATGTAGCAAACATTAAAAACGAGAAAATAAAATGTTAAAGTTATGTTAATAACGAACAGACCTGTCTGTTTTTATTATATATTTGCATTATGAAAAGATTAGGAGTAAAAGAACGTATTATAGAAACAGCATCAGATCTGTTTTATCATAATGGCTATAATCAAACTGGTATTAATCAAATTATTGCTGAAGCTGGAGTTGCTAAAGCTAGTATGTACCAACATTTCAGGTCTAAAGAAGATATTGCAGTCGCTTACCTAATAGATAGGCATAGTATGTGGATGGGAAAATTATTTGATTATCTATCAACAGAAAACACTAGTAAAGGAAAAGTAATTCGTTGTTTTGATTTTTTAACAGATTGGTTGTGTGAAGTAGATTTTAGAGGCTGTGGATGGCAAAATATTATAACAGACTTACCAAGTGATCATGATAAAATTAGAGATCAAGCCATAAATCATAAAAATGAAATAAGACATTATATTCATAGCTTGTTAAAAGATGCTCCTGAATATTCCTTAGAACAAGCAGAAAGTTTAGGAGATCAAATTATAATACTTATTGAAGGTGCTATTATTTTATCCCAAATTCAAAAAAACAAATGGCCTATTATAGCCGCTAAAAATGCATGTATTAATTTATTAAAATAAAACACCAAGATAATATTTTTATAAACAAAAAGAACAGACCTGTCTGTTCTGTTAGCTGAAACAATGAAAAAATTAACACCACCTTTTAACAAAGAAACAGCAGAAGCCAAAGTACGAGCAGCAGAAGATGCTTGGAATAGCAAAGATCCATATAGAGTATCGTTAGCCTACTCTAAAAATTCAAAATGGCGTAATAGAAACTTATTTTTTCAAGGCAGAGATGCCATTGAACAGTTTTTAAGCAGAAAATGGAAAAAAGAATCACATTATAAATTAAAAAAATATTTATGGTGCTTTTCCGAAAACAGAATTTCTGTTCGCTTTGAATATGAATGGCTAAACGAAAAAACACAACAATGGTATAGAACACATGGTAATGAACATTGGGAATTTGATAATGACGGATTAATGAGAGTGAGAGATATGAGTGCCAATGATATAAAAATAAATGAAAACGAACGCAAATTATAAAAATTATGAAAACATTAAATAGCAACCAAATTACAAGTATAGAACTCATCTTGACTTTTTCTATTTCCTAAAGAATGGCTAAAATTCACCCATATTTTGTTACTTTTTTTTATGCTTAGCACTGTTATGCCTTGCAAAAAATGCTTCATCTGAACAAATCTTATCTCATTCCTGCCCATCCGGCAGGCGGGTTCGGTTAAAAACAAAAAGTCAAGATGAGTTCATAGCAAAAACACCCAAAATTAATATTTGGAATATTAAAAGACGATACCGATAAATGCGTCATATTAAATAACAATTAAATAAAACATTATGAAAACACAAATTTTAAAATCAATTTTGGGTTTAACCCTATTAGCAATTGTATCCTTTGGAGTATTGTCTTTTAATGGCTTAAAAAATGCTAAAATTAGTAATGCGATTGAAAAGACCCCTTATCCAACATTACACAAAAACGTCACTATAAATGGATTAAATATTTTTTACCGTGAAGCTGGGGACATTAATAAACCAACGATTATATTATTACATGGTTATCCAACATCATCATATATGTTTCGTAATTTAATAACAGACTTGTCTGTTCAGTATCATGTGTTAGCTCCTGATTATCCTGGTTTTGGAAAAAGCGATCAACCTTTAATAAAAGATTTCGATTATACTTTCGATAATATGTCAAAAATTGTAGAAGCATTTATAAATGAACTTAATGTAGAAAAATACAGTTTATACTTAATGGATTATGGTGCGCCAATTGGTTATAGAATTGCCACTAAACATCCAAACCGCATAGAGTCGTTAATTATTCAAAATGGGAATGCCTATGAAGAAGGTTTACTTGAATTCTGGAACCCTATTAAAAAGTATTGGAATGATTATACTATTGAAAACGGCAAAACCCTTGAAGGTTCCCATTCTATTGATGGATTGAAATGGCAATACACGCACGGCGTACAAGATATATCGAAAATTAGTCCAGATAACTGGACAATAGATTTACATCATCTTACAAGACCAGAAAATAATGAGATACAATTAGCCTTGTTTTATGATTATAGAACCAATGTAACATTATATCCAGAATGGCAACAATATCTTAGAGATTATCAACCACCAACACTCATTGTTTGGGGCAAAAATGATATTATATTCCCTGCTGAAGGGGCATATTCATACAAAAAAGATTTAAAAAACTTAGAAACTCACTTATTGGACACAGGTCATTTTGCTCTTGAAGAAAAAGGTATTGAAATAGCAAATTACATACTGAATTTTTTAAAAAAGAACCAAATAAAATAATCCAAATAAAAAAGACACATAAGAATTGAATGTCTGGTTGAGCGTAGTCGAAACCTTCATATTTAACGAAGTATTTTAGTTCTCGACTGCGCTCGAACAGACAAAAAATCAGACTTTTTCACCTTTTTTATAACAGTTATGACCATGAAACATACCAGCGATATTGCATTTACACCAGCAGTAAAAGAACTTCAGGAAAAATATGGCTCACGAAAATCTTATGAACGTATGGAACTATCCGGAGGATGGCAACATGAGATCAATTCGAATTTATTCCACATACTACAAAATATGGATTCTTTTTATTTCGCAACCTCTAATAATAACAATCAACCATATATACAGCACAGAGGCGGGCCTAAAGGTTTTTTAAAAGTATTAGATAATAAACGGTTAGCTTTTGCAGATTTCTCTGGAAATAAGCAATATATTTCAATAGGAAACCTTAGCGAGAATAATAAAGCTTATATTTTTCTAATGGATTATTCCAACCAAACCAGAATCAAAATTTGGGGAACAGCTGAAATTATTGAAAATGATAAGGAGTTAATCAATTCATTATCTGATGAAAACTATAATGCTAAATCTGAAAGAGCTATCATTTTTACGGTTGAAGCCTGGGATGTTAATTGCAGACAGCATATCCGACGCCGTTTTACGATAGAGCAAATTGAAGAAGTAACAAAACCTTTATATGATAAAATTAAAGCATTACAAGAGGAAATAAATATTCTAAAAACTAATACCCCTTAACTTTAAAATTAAGCATCTGCTTTATTTTACTATAAATTTCTGGAAACTGAGATCTAAATTCTTGAGGTGTTTCTATAAAATTCTCAATAGTAACCGCTAAAAACTCAAATTGATTTGTGTAGGCATATTTTCTAAAATAATCAGACGCTTGTAATTCATCACGTAGTAATTCGTTTTTAGAGAATAAAGCAGATAATTCTTTAAAAGAATCACTAAAAATAATGGAGCTTACATCCCGTTCCTTCATACTATTAATATGAATTGCATGTGTAATCTCATGGATTCCTAAATTCAAATTATCACTTTCATTATCGAAACCTTTTACAAAGTCTTCCCAGGATAATACCAGAGTTTTAAACCTAGGATTAAATTCCCCCTTATGATATGCCTTATTTATATTAGAATAATAGTTTCCAGGATATATGACTATTTTTGAAATAATCCCAATATAAAAATCACGAAAACCAAACGTTAGCATTACAGCGGTAGACGCTATTAAAACTTTTATTTCATCGTTAATTACGATGCCATCTCTGCCAATAAAATCTTTATCTTTTATAAAGGATGCTACTCGATGTTCAAAATACTTTTTCTCTTGGGTTGTGAGTTTTTTATAAAAGGAAAATTGATTTCTTAAAACAGCTTTTTGATTTTTATTTAAACGTCTTAAACGAAGATAAAAATGATTATATAATGGTCGTTTGTATTTAAGCACGTAGCCCATTTCTATCATTTTCATACCATAGTTTATAAATATATACCCCATGGCCACAAAGAAAATACCGAGAATGATCTGACTACCTAAACTGTATTGTTGAATTACTAAAATTTGGAACATATGTAGCTTAACGCTCTTAATTAAAATATAATATACACTTTAATGTTAATTGTTCGTGTAAAATAACTAATTTAAAAGCATAGTTAAGCAACAAAACAAGGTTTATTATAATTTAAAACCTTATTTTGAATCAACTGACAAAACAAAATTATATAGAGATTCTTTTCATCCTTTTCTAAAGCACAATTTTCACTTCGCTAGATACAAATATTGAACAGTCAATATGCATGGAAACTTGCAAAAACCGCTTTTAAAGAATATTTTCGTGTTAACGAAGTACAATACAATAAAGGTGGTATCAAACATTGTAGAGTATATTACCAGTAAAAATAATATGAATAGTGCTGAGCTAAACTTGAATCAAATACGAGTAATTTATTACGAGTGAAAATTTTAGATTATTATAGAGGCATATAAAATGGCATAACCACCATATACTATTTTATGTAATCGATAAACCTCCTTTTAGCCTTCTTTCAATCTTATGTTTTTTCTTAGTTAGCAGTTTCATAATATGCATCAGGTATGGATCCTTATTTTTTTTATAGAGCTCATTAATACTAAGTATTAACGATTTTGCTTCTCTTGATGCTGAAACTCGATCGCTTGTGGTCATCTTGCTCACTTTCCTTTTATCAAATTCTAAAGCTTTTTCTATTAAGTCTTTCATAATACGAACATTTTTTATACAGTTTATATTATATCTTAATGTATATTTCGCTTACTCATCCGAATTAATCAATAGAGGTGTTTTTCCATCAGTAATAATTATTTTACTATTAGTTGATTCAGCTAATTTATTGAAAGCCTCTATGCTTCTAATTTTAATAATTTCCTGTGTTAATCCTTCAGAAAGTATTTTTTGGGCATCTCGTTCTCCTTTGGCATTTATTACTTTTCTTTCGGCTTCTAGCGTTGCTTGCTGTAATACAAACTCCATTCGCATGGCATCTTGTTCTGCCTGTAATTTTCGCTCTATAGAATTGGCTAAACCTTTGGGTAATTGTATACGTTTCATTAAAACAGCAATGAGTTCTATTCCGTCTGCTTGCTTTTTAAGATTTATTTCCATTTTATTTTTAATTTCCTCTTCTATTTTTGCTCGCATTCCAGAATGCATATCCTTAGCGTAAAATTGCGCGCAAACATCGGAAGAGGCTGATCTAAACACACTAGTAATTATAGATTCATACCCTTGTCCTAAATTCTCTAACACAGAAGGAATCTTGTTTTGTACTAAACGGTATAAAATAGAGATTTCAGAATTTACGCTAAGCCCTTCTTTACTAGGTAAAGTCAAAATAAGTTTTATATTTTTGGTTTGTGTAGATTCTTTAATCACTTTGCTTATAAAAGGGTTATAAAATACAGTCCCTTGAGTTGATACTTCATTTGAAAATTTACCTAATGTCTGTTTTACCCCAGCTTCACCAGGTTTTATTACTGCACAATTAGAGCATAATACTAACACTCCAATTAAAAGAAAAAAATTCGTTTTCATAACTTTTATTTTTGTACTATTTATAGATAAACAAATATCTATATTATAATTCATATATTTTTATTTATATATTTTATGAATTACATAAATAGATTTAATGAATTATATCTCAATTCTGAAATAAAAAAATTAAATTAATATGAAGAAGCTAAAATCATCACATTCAAGCAATACCTGTTTTTCAAAATATTGTATAAAAAACATATTTTGAATATAAAGTAAAAAAAGTATAGTGAATCTTACACTTTTACTATATTTGAAATTAAACCCCCAATCAATAAAAATACTATGAAAAATTTATTTGTATGGCTTGCTGCAATATGCATTATAATAGTGACTGCCTGTAGTTCTGATGATGGTTCCCAAGTAGACGACCCTGACTCAAGCATTGACAATGAGAGTGTTATATCAACAGTATTAAAAGCCAGTAGAACTAGTGGACCAGCTCCTTTAGCTATTCAATTTAGTGCCATAGAAACGACTCACGAAAATAAAGATGTCAATACCTTTAGGGAATTAGCATATCATTTTACATTCAACGACGAAGCTAGTGGCGTATGGAAACATAGTAACAAATCCAAAAACTCGCAAATCGGAGGTCCAATTGCTTCTCATGTTTTTGAGTCTGCAGGATTTTATACAGTAAAAGTAAGAGCTCAGGATAGTGAAGGAAATTTTAATGACGCATTTGTTGAAATTACAGTAACAGACCCTGATAAAGTATATATTGAAGAAAATACCGTTGTAATAAGTACAAATTCGCATGTTTCTGAAGCTCCAGAAGACGCTCTTTTACTAACAGATCAAACTTTTTGGCCTGTATGGGAATCTGGAAAACGTTACCTATTAATGTCTGGTCAAGATTTCACTTCATTTGGTCCAATAAACCTTAAAAAAGTTCAGGATATACAAATAGGCAAAAATGGAACAAATGCAGACCCTATTATAGACGAGGTAAACATAGAAAGAGGTAAACCATCCACATCAGATTGGGCCGCTCGTGTAGTCGTTTCAGATTTAAATTCACAAGCTATAAACCTTCCTAATACTTCTGAAGATATTTATATTATTAGAGGAACTAACACTAGTTTTTATGTAGGGACTACTGTTGAGTATTATGTCTTGAATGGTACGGCAAACGAATCACAAAGTATGCGATACCCTTCAAATATTTTTATGTATGAATCAACAAATACAGCACCCACTACTAGTTTTAACTCTTGGGTATTATCAAATGGGTTTAATATGTTAGGTACCGAGTTAGCAAATCCCGCACAGCATAATATAAGGCCTAGATATGCAGTAAATACATTTATTGGTCATAATTTATTCTATAATGCAGGTTCTGCCCATCATAATATTAAACTACATAGTGGCGGTATATTATTAAAGGAGGACGAAATCTTAGCAAAAGACAGTATGAATAGTGCTAGTCGTTGGATAGTAGTTGCTAATAATACATTGGGAGATGGTTCTGCTCAAAAAAACCCGTGGTCTATTACATTCGATCCTCAAAATTCAATAAGCGAAGAAGGTGTACATGATGTTATTGTTGAAAATAATGTTTTCAAATTTGACTTCCAGGTAGAAACTGTTTTTGGAGGACGCAATCTTATAGAAAGAGGAAATACCAGTACAGGAGATTATAAAACCATAACTAATCAAAATGTAAACGTATTGCCGTCTGATTGGAAAGGCCCTTATTATATAGATGCTCCGCAAATATTACCTGATTCACCTCAATAATAGAACTCATTTAGACTTTTTAGAGTTGCAAAACAAAGCACCAACTCAAAAATGCTCCAGTACAAAGTTATAGGGGCTATTGTATAGTAGATGATATTTTCAGCGCATGTACTCATGATTTACCAGCTGAAAGTGCTTTGTATGGAGATAGAGGTTATACAGATTATGAACTGTAATACCATTTCTACATTGAAATTACTGTAAATTAGGTTTTAATATGTCAAACTAACGTTGAAATTAATACTGTTTGTGATGGCTTTCCAAATCAAGCATATAATCTAAATTATTGGAAACTCGAGTTGATTGTTTGAAAGTTTATAGCCTTTAAATTATTTCTTTTCAGGTAAACTACGCGTTAACCAGCCTCTTTTATTGGCTGTTACTATGGCATAAGGTGTAATCCAAAACAAACCAAATGTGTATAAAATACTGTAAGTGTAGGCCCAAAAAGATTCTTTGGTTTTATACCTGTTTGCATAGAATATTACAGAAAACGTTGATAATATTAGTATACTTAAAAATGTAGAACTCAAAAATAAAATGGGATGGGTAGTCACAAAAAATAGCATAAACAATAAGAAAGGATATGCCATTATTATTTTTAATGATTGACTTAAAAAAAGAAGCCGTGGAGCTGTTTTTGGTCCTTTTCTAAAATTTTTAAATACGTATTTTGACATTTCAATATTTTCACGAACATTACTTCTTCCCCATCTGATAAACATTTTATACAAACCACTATATTTTTCTGGTACGTTGGTATATGCGTAAGCATTTCGTTGGAATAAGACGCTATAGCCCTGTTTCAAAATCATGTTTGTCATGGCTCTATCTTCTCCAATATCTGAAAGTTGTCCCATAAAAGTTTGATTGATCCATTCTGGAAGACAGGCAAAAACAGCTTCACTTCTGTATGCAGCTAAGGCTCCGGGAGTACATAAAACAGAATTTAAATTACTTTCTGCTGAACGTACAAATTCGAAACTCAAAACAAAGCTTACATCTAACATTTTAGGTAATAAAGATGTTTCTTTATTTAGCACACGAATGTTTCCTGCTACCGCTCCACACTTTTTATTTGTAACGAATGGACTCACTAAATTTCTTAGTGTGTCTGACTTTACAATAGAATCGCTATCTACAGTAACAAAAATGTCTCCATTTCCTTGATTAAAACCTCTATATAAAGCATGACGTTTCCCTTTGTTTTTAGGTTGTTGGTAAATTTCCAAACGGTCTCCTAATTGTTTTTTAGCATCTAGCATCCATTCCCAAGTATCATCTACGCTTCCATCGTCAATAGCTAGTAATTGCAACTTCTCTTTAGGGTAATCACTATTTATTAAACTCATTAAAGTGTCCCAAACTTGCTTGCCTTCATTATATGCAGGAACGATGACTGTACAGGTTGGTAATTCGTCATTAGATACAGATGCAATATGTTTGTATTTAAAATAATGATATAAGTTATAAATAAAAAAACTGCCTTTAAATACTAAGAAGGAGATAGAGGCTATCATAAATGAAAATCCTAATGTAGAACTCATGCGTTCTATATTAAATTGTATGTAATCTTCCTTTAAAACAAAGCCTAAATAAACAGCATCAATCATAAGTAAAAAAGTACATGTTAAAACCAAAAGACCCCAAATGTCTGATTTTTTTAGCGACGATAGATATTTACTAATAATGGTAGATTGAGGCGCATGAAAAATGTGATTTTTTAATGGCTTTAATAGTTTAGAAACTATCTTTTTGATTTTCATAAGTTTTTATTTTGATTATAAGCTTTAAACCTTTTACGTAGTAAAAATCGTTTCAGACTTTTTTTAATATTTATTTAAGAAAGTAATTGTGATTAGTGTCTAAAATGGAGTAGGTTGTTAAAATTTTAGTCAAGATAAGTTCAAAAAGAACTGCTTTTAAATAGCTGTAGAATGATATAAAAAAACTTAAATCTGTTACGACAAATTGAGGTAAGAATTCTAAAATAATTTGAAAAATTAATCTGGATTTTCTAGTCTTTGGTAAAGAAGCTTAGCTTTATCGTGTCTACATCAAAATTAGATTTAACGGCAACGCTAATTATACCATCTTAATAGCCTATGAATTTTGAAAAGGCTGTTTAGAAACATAAAAAACCCTCCCAAAACTAAATTTGAGAGGGTTTGAACTTATAGATTTAAAAGATATTAATCTTCTTTCTTATCTTCTCTAGGTTTTCTGTCATCGCGACGGTTATCACGTCCACGATTGTCTCTACCTCTATTATCACGTCCTCTGTTATCACGACCATTACTTTCTCTTGGTGGTCTTGCTACATAACCTTCTGGCTTTGGTAAAATAGCTTTACGAGATACTTTTTCTTTACGTGTTCTGGAATCAACTCCAAAATACTTCACATCAAAAACGTCTCCCATGTTTACAACGTCAGATACATTTTCTGTACGTTCCCAAGCTAATTCACTTACGTGCAATAATACTTCATTACCAGGCGCATCCATATATTCTACAACAGCACCAAAATCAAGCATTTTAATAACTTTCACTTCGTAAACGCTACCCACTTCTGGTTTAAATAATAAAGAATCTATTTTTGCTAAAACAGCATCAATACCTTCGTTACCAACACCTAAAACTTCAACAATACCTTCTTCAGTAACAGGGTCTTCATTAATAACGATTGTTGTTCCAGTTTCTTTTTGTAATTCTTGAATGACTTTTCCACCAGGGCCAATTAAAGCACCAATAAATTCGTTAGGAATTCTTCTGGTAATCATTTTTGGAGAGTGTGGTTTCACATCTTGAGCAGGAGCAGAGATCGTATCAGTCAATTTACCTAAAATATGTAAACGACCTTCACGAGCTTGTTTTAAAGCATTCACAAGGATTTCATACGATAATCCTTTCACTTTAATATCCATTTGGCAAGCTGTTATTCCATCTGCTGTACCAGTAACTTTAAAATCCATATCACCTAAGTGATCTTCATCACCTAAAATATCAGATAATACAGCGTACTTTCCAGAATCTGCATCAGAGATTAATCCCATAGCAATACCAGAAACAGGTTTTTTAAGTTGTACACCAGCATCCATAAGAGCCATTGTACCAGAACATACTGTTGCCATAGAAGACGAACCGTTACTTTCTAATACCTCACTTACAACACGAACGGTATAAGGACAGTCTTCTGGAACCATTCCTTTTAAAGCACGTTGTGCTAAGTTACCGTGTCCTACTTCACGACGAGACGTGCCACGAATTGGTCTAGCTTCACCCGTTGAAAAAGGAGGGAAGTTATAGTGTAAATAGAAACGTTCTTCACCTTCAAAAGAAGGCATGTCTATTTGGTTAGCTTCTCTAGATGTTCCTAAAGTAACTGTCGCTAATGCTTGAGTTTCTCCACGAGTAAAGATTGCAGAACCATGTGTAGATGGTAAATAATCTATCTCACACCAAATAGGTCTGATTTCATCAGTCTTACGACCATCTAAACGTAAACCTTCGTTTAAAGTTAAATCTCTAACTGCTGCTTTTTCAGCTTTGCTATAATATTTAGAAATTAAACCACCAACATCTTCTAGTTCTTCTTCAGAGAAGGTTGCTTTTATTTCTTCTTTAATCTCAGCAAATGAAGCTCCTCTTTCATGTTTAGCAGAACCTGCTTTTGCAACAGCATACACTTTATCGTATGCCATATCATGAATTTTCTTTGCTAAATCTTCATCTTCTCTTTCTGGTTCGTATTCACGAACTTCTTTTTTTCCGAATGCTTCAGCTAATGCAACTTGAGCAGCACATTGTACTTTTATTGCTTCATGCGCAAACTTGATAGCTTCAGTCATTTCTTCTTCAGAAATCTCATCCATTTCTCCTTCAACCATCATTACTGAGTCTGCAGAAGCGCCAATCATCATATCGATGTCAGATTCTTCTAACTGAGTTCTAGTTGGGTTGATAACAAATTCACCGTTTACACGACCAACTCTAGCTTCAGAAATGGCACATTCAAAAGGAAAATCTGATAATTGAATCGCAGCAGAAGCCGCTAATCCAGCCATAGCATCTGGCATAACATCATCATCATGAGACATTAACTGAATCATCACTTGTGTCTCACTGTGATAATCTTTAGGGAACAACGGACGTAAAACACGGTCTACAAGACGCATTGTTAAAACTTCGCCATCACTAGGTCTTGCTTCTCTTTTAAAGAAACCTCCTGGATAACGTCCGGCCGCAGCAAATTTTTCTCTATAATCAACCGTTAATGGTAAGAAATCAACGTCTGCTTGTTTGTAATTGGAAACAACTGTACACAAAAGCATACAATTTCCTGATTGCACTACAACGCTACCATGCGCTTGTTTTGCTAATTTTCCAGTTTCGATAGAAATTTCTCTACCGTCACCTAGGTCTATGACCTCTCTAAAAACTTTTGGAATCATAAATTTTTTAATTCTAATTAAACAATGGTCGTTGTGTTGTTGTAGTGTTGTGTTTGACCAATGAAAAACTATATATCCCGAAATTGTTTCAGGATCTGCTTAATCATAAAATACATGATTTATACTCTCACGCTAGAGTTATATTATTTACGTATTACTTGACTTTTTAGTCCATAAGTATAATAGCGTAAAAACAAAAAAGAGGCTGAAAAGCCTCTCTTTTAATTATTTTCTTAATCCTAATTCTTTTACTATGGCACGATATCTTAAGATATCTTTCTTAGTTAAGTAATCTAGTAAAGCACGACGCTTTCCTACTAATTTCACTAATGAACGCTCTGTGTTAAAATCTTTACGATTATTTTTTAAATGTTCTGTTAAGTGATTGATTCTGTAAGTGAATAATGCAATTTGCCCTTCTGCAGAACCTGTGTTTTTTGCATCTTTACCGTGTTTTTTAAAGATGGCTTCTTTTTCTTTTTGATCTAAATACATGCTAATATTATTGTAAATAATTGTTATGTAAACGAAAGTTTCTCTTTCGAGCGGCAAATATAGTAATTTTTAATGATTTGCAAGATAATCTATTATAAAGAAAAGGATTAAGTCACTATTATGTTTTTAACAGGTTTATATGATTCGACTAAGCTAGGGTAACGGGAAAGCAAGAATAATTAAAAAGCCCATCAAAAAGTAACTTGATGGGCTTTTCAGACTAACTAAACTCAAAAAAACTAACTGCTACTAATCAATCTTCTACTGTTATTGTTACGGTACTTTTTATTTTTAATTTTTTACCATGTAATCTGGCATCGGTTAAAAATGATTTTGCATCATGTTTTGAATCAATAAGTTCAACGATTCTACCGCTATCATATTCGCATGCATCATTTATGTCTCCTTCAGTACGAGATAGCCTTTGTATTTTGTGAAAGTTTATTTTCACATCTAGAATGTTATTTATTATATCTGCTGCTTCTGATGGGGTAAAGTTGCCATCAATAAGTTTAATTTTTTGTTCTAGTTTTGAATCAATTGATGTTTTTAGGCTTGTTTCCATAATGTGATTTTTAAATTTATTTTTAATTAAAACTTTGAATAGTGTATAAGTATAAAGGCATTCCCAAGGTTATATTAAAAGGGAATGTGATGGCTAGTGCCATCGGTATATATAGGCTGGGACTTGCTTTAGGTGCTGCTATTTTCATTGCAGCTGGTACTGCAATATATGAAGCGCTAGCCGCAAGAATTGCAAATAATAATCTGTTACCTATATCAGAAATAAATGCACCACTCATAACAGCAACTAGTAAACCATTTATAATTGGTATAATGATGGCGAATAGTAGAGCAAATTTGCCTTTTTTAATGAACTCTGAAAGTTTTTTTCCGCTGGTAATTCCCATATCTAGTAAAAAAACAGCCAGAAATCCTTTGAAAATATCTGTAGTAAATGGTTTGATCCCTTGAGCTTGAGCATCATTAGCTAAAAAACCAATCATTAAACTTCCAATTATAAGTAAGACACTACCATTAAATAAAGCATGACGTAGTGTTGTTTTTAAAGGAACATCGGATTTTCTTTTACTTCCTTTAAAAATCATAATTAGAAAAAGGCCAACCATAATAGAAGGGGCTTCCATTAGAGCCATAACAGCAACCATGTGACCACTAAAGGGGATTTGCTCTATTTCTAAAAAAGATATTGCGGTCACAAAAGTTACTGCGCTAACTGATCCGTATGATGCAGCTATTGCACCAGCATTTTCAATGCTGAACTTTTTTCTTAGTATAAAGTATGTGTAGACAGGGACAGCAACTGCTAAAAAAATACCAAATAATAAGGACCAAATAATTTCCATGTTAAACTCGCTATGAGATAATTCCTGCCCTCCTTTAAAGCCTATAGCTAGTAATAAATAAAGTGATATGAACTTCGATGAATTTTCTGGTATTTTGAGATCACTCTTTAATTGGACCGCAATGATACCTAGAAAGAAAAAAAGTAATGCAGGATTAGTAAGGTTGTCTATTAGTAAGTGTAAATCCATAAAAGATTATATTGTAACTGTTATTTGTTAGTGTATCTGTCTTTTGCACTTAATAGAGTCATTCCAATAATTAAACCGCACAGCAATATCTCTTCTAGAAATAAATAGTTGTTTATTATTGACAGTGAAACGATAGTTGCATAAATTAATGCAATAATGATGTCATTAAGAGCGGCTGATTTTTGATGTAATCTTTTAATACTATTTAATAATTTTTCTTTCATTGTTTTTTATGTTTGATGCAAAGTTTAATTTTTTTATTCATTTATTTTTATTTATATTTATTATACAATATATAAACTATATTTATGAATTATACATTGCACCAGTTAGAGGTTTTTCTTAAAATATCTGAATTACAAAGTGTTACAAGAGCTTCTGAAGCACTTTATCTTACCCAGCCAGCTGTCTCAATTCAGCTAAAAAAGTTTCAAGAACAATTTAAAATTCCTCTTTTTGAGGTTGTTGGGAGGAGAATATATATAACTGAGTTTGGAGAGGAGGTAGGACGTGCTGCAAAAAAAATAATGGAAGAGGTAAAAGCTATAGATTACAAAGCATTATCCTTTCAAGGTGAACTTGCCGGAAAATTAAAAATAGCTATTGTATCTACCGCTAAATATGTAATGCCATATTTTATCTCAGATTTTATTAATGAAAATAGGGGGGTAGACTTAATTATGGATGTTACTAATAAAGCAAATGTTGTTAGGGCTTTGGAGAATAATGAAGTAGATTTTGCTATGGTTTCAACGCTCCCTAAAAAACTTAAAATGAATAGAATTGAGCTTATGAAAAACGAATTGTTTATGGTAGGTGGGAAGGATTATAAGCATAAAGGGAAATATTTATCTAAAACTGAGTTTCAAAAATTACCACTTATATATAGAGAACAAGGGTCTGCTACTCGATTGGCAATGGAAAAATTTATAGATTCTAGAAAAATATCTACGTATAAAAAAATGGAATTAACCTCTAATGAAGCATTAAAACAAGCTGTTATTTCTGGTTTAGGGTACTCTATTATGCCTTTAATCGGTATAAAGAATGCTATTAGTATTGGCGAATTACAGATTATTCCAGTAAAAGGACTTCCAATTATTACTACTTGGAATTTGGTTTGGTTAAGCTCAAAGAATATGTCTAATATCTCCAAAAAATTGATAGAGCATATTAATACAAACAAACAAGCGTTAATCGATAAGCACTTTGGTTGGTTAGAGAAGTATTAATTGTTTTTAATGACCAGTTTGTTATTTTTTGGTGTCATTGCTATAAAGTGATTAATGATAAGGAGAGAAATCTTAGTTATTACAAGACTTAGCAGATTATTTAAAACAAAAAAAGCCTTATCAAAATTATTTGATAAGGCTTTTCTATAATTATAGAAAGAGGAGAAAGCTTGTTTTCCTTCTTTTGTTTTATACTCTTAAAGGCTGATTCGTTATTAAATCAAGGTATTTATTTACCTGGTTTTTCAACTCCTTTCTTACTGTTATAAAATCTAAGAAACCATGTTCTAATAAAAATTCTGAAGTCTGAAAACCTTCTGGTAATTCTTTACCTGTAGTATCTCTTACAATCCGTGGGCCAGCAAATCCAATTAAAGCACCGGGTTCACTAATGTTAATATCTCCCAACATAGCGAATGAAGCAGTTGTACCACCAGTAGTTGGGTCTGTACATAAAGAAATGTATGGAATTTGTGCTTCTGCTAATTGAGCTAATTTTACAGATGTTTTAGCCAATTGCATTAAAGATAATGCAGCTTCCATCATTCTAGCACCACCAGATTTAGATATTACCATTAAAGGAATTTTTTTCTTTAATGAATAATCTGCAGCACGTGCAATTTTTTCACCTACAACACTTCCCATAGATCCACCGATAAAGGCAAAATCCATACAAGCAACTACTAAATCTTTTCCTTTAGATTTTCCAACAGCTGTTCGAACAGCGTCTTTTAAATTCGTTTTATCCTGAGCAGCTTTTAGGCGTTCAGGGTATTTTTTTGTATCAGTAAATTTAAGTGGATCTTTAGATTCTAAATTAGCATCTAATTCTTTAAACTTGTTATCGTCAAATAATATTTCGAAATATTCTTTGCTTCCAATACGTACATGATAGCCGTCTTCTGGACTTACGTAGAAGTTTTTTTCTAATTCTTCTGCATCAACAACTTTACCAGTGGGAGATTTATACCAAAGACCTTTAGGCGTGTCTTTTTTCTCTTCTGTAGTTGTTGTAATTCCTTTTGTTTTTCTTTTAAACCAAGACATAGTGATTTACAGTTTTAGATTAACGGTTGTTAGATTTTTAATCTTAATTAAGCGTTACTCATGTTAAGGATTATTCGTCCTTTAATTTTGTTAAATATGAAATCGTTAATATTTTGTATTTGAAGCGTTTGTTAAAGCTCCCTTAATTTTTAAATGGGAAGCGACAGCCAAAAGCCTGGCCACAAAATTAAACCTTTTTTTAATTTTGTGGAAACACCCTAATGATTTTTTAATTCAATAACTGTAATTAGTTGTTTTATAGGTGTATAAGTAAAAAAGACTCTGCAAAATACAGAGTCTTTAGTAAACATTATTGTAGTAAATTTACCTATGATTATAAGGTGTTTACATTGTTTAAATCTTCAAAAGCCTTTTTTAGACGTTCAACAAAAGTAACTTCACCAGCACGTAACCATACGCGTGGGTCATAGAATTTTTTATTTGGAACATCATCTCCGTCAGGATTTCCTATTTGAGCCTTTAGGTATTCGGATTTATCTCCCATATAATCACGAATACCGCTCATGAAAGCATATTGTAAATCTGTATCAATATTCATTTTTATAACACCGTAGCTGATACCTTCACGAATTTCTTCAACTGTTGAACCAGAACCACCATGGAAAACAAAATCAATATGATTTTCTTCAACATTATATTTTTTACTAATATATTCTTGAGAGTTTTTTAAGATTTTTGGAGTTAATTTTACATTCCCTGGTTTGTAAACACCGTGTACATTACCAAAAGCAGCTGCAATAGTGAATTGATCACTCACTTTACTTAATTCTTCATAAGCATAAGCTACTTCTTCTGGTTGTGTGTATAATTTAGAATCATCTACATCACTGTTATCTACACCATCTTCTTCACCACCAGTAATTCCAAGTTCTATTTCTAATGTCATACCCATTTTGCTCATGCGTTCTAAATAGGTTTTACATATTTCAATATTTTCTTCAATTGGTTCTTCAGAAAGGTCGATCATATGCGAACTAAAAAGTGATTTTCCAGTTTCTGCGTAATGCTTTTCACTAGCATCTAATAAACCATCAATCCAAGGTAATAGTTTTTTTGCACAGTGGTCTGTATGTAAAATAACTGGAACACCGTATGCTTCAGACATCGTGTGTACATGTTTTGCACCAGCTATTGCACCAGCTATTGCTGATTTTTGACCTTCGTTACTTAAGCCTTTTCCAGCATTAAATTGAGCGCCACCATTAGAAAATTGTATAATTACGGGAGCATTTAAAGCTGCTGCAGTTTCTAAAACACCATTAATTGTGTCCGAACCTATTACATTAACAGCTGGTAAAGCAAATCCTTTTTCTTTTGCAAGTTTAAAAATTGCTTGTACTTCATTGCCTGTAGCAACTCCTGGTTTAATATTGTGTCCCATTTTAAATAATTTGATTAGTGATTAATTGATGTCAAAAGTAATCATTTTTTGAATAAATAGACGTGATTTAGTTGTTTGAAAACACTAAAAAGGACTAAAACGTTATAGTATATACAGAACTCATTTATACTTTTTCAATTTGCTAAAAAATGGCTGTTTTTAGCTCTGTTTTTGTCTTTTTTTCCTTCCGTAGCTCTGCTATGCAACTCAAAAAAGTCTTCAACATAGCCAAAAACTTCTAATTTTCGCTTAAATCCAAAAAGTCTAAATGAGTTCATAATTAAAATCAGGTTTAAAAAGGGTAGTTAATACCTATATTATAAACAGCATTTGAAAAGTTATAATCGTTAAACCACCTGTTTTGTTCTCTGTAAGAAGGATCGTATGTTTTAAAACCAATATCGAAACGAAAAACAAAAAAGCTAAAATCGTAACGCAAACCAAAACCAGAACCAATAGCAATATCTTTCAAAGAATTAGCACTTGTAAGTGTAGCACTGTCGTCTTCTACATTATCTAATACATTCCAGATATTTCCAGCATCAACAAAAATGGCTCCATTTAAATCTTCAAATATATTGAAGCGTTGTTCTACATTTAAAGCTATTTTTAAATTGGCCTCATTAAACTCATTAAAAGTTTCCGAACTTCCAGGGCCTAAGCTGTAAGCAGTCCAAGCACGGTTATCGTTGGGGCCTCCTGCAAAGAAACTTTTTGAAAAAGGTATACTGGTAGAGTTTCCGTAAGGTATCGCAATGCCTAAAAAGCTTCTCATTGCTAGCACATTTTTTTTCCCTAAATCCCAATGTTTTGTATAATCGAATTCGGTTTTTACATATTGAGAATATGCTACATTAAAAATTTCGTAACGATTATCACTGTTTTTCTTTAAACCTAATAATTTGGAGGTACTTGTTAATAAGTTCCCTGCTAATTCTAGTTTGAAACGAAAGATTGAAAAATCATCATCAAATAAATTAGTACGCTCGTCATTAATAAAACTAAAACTGGAAGAAAGAATTAAATTATCTTCTGTCAACCTGTTTTTGCGTTCTCCAATACTATTAATTGTTGCTAATTGATCATTTGAAATCTCGCTAGGAGTTTCTGGGTTTAAAGCATAATCTAAAAAAGCATCTGTTTCTTCAGGGAAATCTAAGTTGTCACCTGAGTCTATATAATTAACTGCTCTTGCAATCTGTTCCAAAGATGTTAAAGAACTTTGATATATCCCAAAATAGTTATTTACATTAAGATTTTTAACGTACTGCGCATTAAATAAATCTAATCGATTACTTACTTTTTTATTAGGATACCAATTATAATTAAAGGTACCGCTAAAAGTTTGTTTGTCTAAACCTATATTAGTCTGGCTGGTTGCAGATAGACTCATTCGTGTAGACGGAGACATGTACTTAGGAATGATGCTCTCGGTGTTAAAAGGAGAAAACAATCTAGGGATTGTTAATTTCAAATCAAGCCCCATTTCATTAATATCGAAGAATGGATCGTCTATATTATTTTTATCTTTAGACGCTCCTATGGATCCAATTACAGAGACTTCAAGTGTTTCTGCTCCTCTAAAAATATTTCTAATTAATAAGCTTGGGTTTAATGAAAAACCAACTGTTTGAATATTACTTTGCGAAGCATCGGCACTAAATCCTAAACTAAACTTTTTTAAAGGCGTTAATCTAATAGTATCCGTAAGGGTATTGTCGGGGTTCTCAATATATTGAATGTTAGGGTATTTAAAGGTGCGTAATTCATTTAGATGTCTATATGTACGCGTTCTATCTAAATCTTTAAAAACAGCACCAGGGCTTATAAATATAGCATCTGTAAGGGCTTCTGGTCTGTAACGTAGTTTGTTATAGCTATAAAGTTTATAGCCATTATACGTTATTGAATCTTGAAACGGTTTTCCTCTGTTTTCAAAGGTGTAATCTGTAATAATGTTTACATCTTTAATTTTGAATATTTTAAAGGGTTCACGTCTTATAGAGTCTTGTGTTCTAATAGCTCTATCTTGAATTTGAATTCCAACGTTCACTTTTTTATTAGTACCTACCGTATCTATTTCGAAGGTGATATAATCCTGATCAAAATGAAATACACCAGAATTACGTAATTCATTAGAGATTCTATCACGCTCTTGTTCAAAATTAGTGGTTTTGTATTGCTCGTTTGATTTTATTAAGGCGTTTCTTTTAATGTTTTGGTATAAAGAATCTATTACTGGCGACTTTACTTTTTCTGAAATAGTATCAATTATGAAAGGATGACCAGTTTCAACATGATATTTAATACTTGCACGCTTGTCTTCACTCTTTTTTGTGTTATAAGTTGTTTCAACATCAAACCAACCATTATTTATATAATAATCTTGAAGACGTTTTACAGACTTTTTAGTTTTTTCTTCATTTACAATTACAGGGGCTTCACCTGTTTTACGCAGCCAATTATTAAATCCCATAGAAGAGTTTTTCAATCGATTTAATTGCTTTTTTGATAATTTTTTGGTCAAACGAGCTCTACGTTTAGGAGTTGCATCTAACCATGCTTCGAACAGGGAATCTCGATTATTACGAGCTAAATTGTAAATGTGTAAACGTAACGGAATGCCTGCAATTTTTCTATTAGGCTTTTGATACAATAAATTGTTTATAGTCTCTGTATTATCTTTTCTTTCATTTACTACTACAGCAGTATTAGTAAGTAAATGTTCATTTTCGGCAACTCTTTTTACACTATCACAAGACAAAATGTATCCTGTTAATATCAAGAAGATTAATATTTTCGAGAGCTGTTTTTTCAAATGAAATTAATTCAAGTTATAGTTTTCCAAATTGATTTTAAATAAAGAAATATAATATTGTTAGTCATGAGCCCAAAAGTACATTTTTTCAAGTGTTTATTTTTATTTTTTTTCAGAGGTTGGATAGAACATTCTAATTTTTTTGTCTTTGGTGTTTATTTTGAAAAAATATTTAAACAATTTTAGTTTGAAACAACGGTATTTTTCATTTCTTTATAAAATAAATATTACGTTAATGTAGATTACATGCTCTCTAAAAGTCATATAAAATTAATAACGAGTTTAAAGCAGAAAAAATATAGACTAAAACACGGCTTTTTTGTTGTTGAAGGTGTTAAAACAATAAAAGAACTATTACAATCTAAATTAATACTTCATGCCTTATATACGACGGAATCTTTCAATATTGATGCCAAAGATGAAATTTTAGTTACTGAGGCAGAATTAAATCGAATAAGTTTTTTAACCACCCCTAATATAGCGCTAGCAATTTTTAAAATTCCAGAAGAAAAATCAATTGTACAAAACGGACTTGTTTTAGCATTAGATACTGTTAGAGATCCAGGAAATCTAGGGACCATTATTAGACTTTGCGATTGGTTTGGTATTAAGGATTTGGTTTGTAGTAAAGAAACGGTAGATTGTTTCAACCCAAAAGTCATACAAGCAACTATGGGGTCTATTACCAGGGTGAACATTAGCTATGTGGACTTAGAATTGTTTTTAAACGAAACAAGTTTACCAATTTATGGCGCTTTTATGGAGGGCGAGACCGTTTATAATACAAGTTTACCAGATGATGGGGTTTTAGTTATGGGGAATGAAGCTAATGGTGTTTCAGAAGACATTGAAGCGCTTATAAAGAGAAAGGTTTCTATTCCTAGGTTTGGTGATTTACAAGCTACCGAAAGTTTAAATGTTGCTACGGCAACTGCTATTTTGTTAAGTGAGTTTAGGAGAGGGTAATTTTAGTTTACAGTCTGTCTCAGTATTCGGTTATAGTTAACAGATAAAGTATTAATAGACTATTTCTTTCTTCGATATAAAAAACGTAGTTACGATATATTTTAGAAAACTCACTTTTATTTTAAAGATATAAAGTTGTAAGTAAGTTTGCCAACTAAAAACTGTTGATTGCGACTGAGTACTGTTTTTTACTGAAATGTAAAATTAACAAATACCCCTCTAGTTTTCATACTAGCAACATTACTAGTCCAAGGGCTATTAGGGTCTTTATCTCTAACTAGTTCGTCGCCAATCCCAAAAAGCCCGCGAATAGAAGGCGTAAATTTAAAGTTGTATAAATATAGGTCTATACCAAATCCAAGTTCATAAAACAAGGAATTTTTTTTAGTTCTAAATTGCCCATTACTATTATCTTCTGGGTTATCTTGGTTACTAGATAGGTTTAAAGCAGTTGAAAACCCACCAACAATAAAAGGTTTGAAGTTGTTGATGCGTTTGGTGGAAATTTTCACCAAAAATGGCAAGTGTACATAGGTTGATTTAACTTGTCTAATTAAATCTGAACTTTTAAAAGTTGTACCCGTAAAATATGTTTGACTATAGTATAAATCTCTTGTGGTAATTAGTAAACCAGGCTCAAAACGTAAATCAATAAAACTATTAACACGTAAGTTTCCAATTAAACCAACACTAAAGCCAGGACTCTTTTTTACATAAATATCACGTAAATCATCTTTATAGTCAAAATTAAAATCATAACTATTGATTCCTAAAAAGTACCCCCAGCGTAACAATCTGTTGTCAGTAGACCCTCTTCCTTGGTTTGCATCATATGTCACTTTCTCTTTGCTAAAAAGTTGTGCATTAGATGTTTGTATGATAAATAAAAATGATAGTAATGCAAAAAACCGCTTCATATTATTACTTTGATGATTTATAAATTGTTGCCACACCAAACGTTTGTGGAAAATCTTCAACATTAATAAACCCAATTTTACGTAAAATATTGTTTAAATCTTCACCATAAGGAAAAACAGAGGCAGATTCGCATAAATATTTATAAGCACTTCTGTCTTTTGAAAATAGTTTTCCTATAAGGGGTAAAATGTGTTTTGTATAAAACTTATAGCCTTGTTTATATGGTGTTTTAGAAGGAATAGATGTTTCTAGTATTACAAACGTTCCATTTGGTTTTAAGACTCTAAAGATTTCTTTTAAACCATTTTCCAGAGTTTCAAAATTCCTAACACCAAAGGCTACGGTAATAGCATCAAAAGAATTATCTTCAAAAGGCATATTCTCACTATCGCCTAAAACCATTTCTATTTTAGACTCTAAAGATTTTTTCTCAATCTTTTCTTTTCCAACTTCTAGCATGCCACTACTAATATCTAAGCCAACAATTTTTGTGGCATTGGTTTCAGCTAGATTAATAGCCAAATCTCCAGTACCTGTAGCAATATCTAAAATAGTATCTGGGGTGCTTTCTTTAACAATCTTTACTACTTTTTTTCGCCATTTAATATCTATGCCAAAAGAAATAACGCGGTTTAAACCATCGTAATCTCCAGAAATAGTATCAAACATCTTGGTGACTTGCTCTTTCTTTCCTAAATCACTGTTTTTGTAGGGTTTAATTTTTGACAATGTTGTGTTTTTTTTGGCAAATATAAACTTTTAGAAAAGCATTAACCAATAGGATAGCAAATATTATATTTATAATATCTCATGTGGCAATATGTATTTTATAGTATATTTGCTCTACTTTATATGATAATTGAATAATGAAAATAATCATTGCTGGTGCTGGTGAAGTTGGATTTCATTTAGCAAAATTGCTGTCTTACGAGTCTCAAGAAATAACATTAATAGATATAGACAAAGAGAGTTTAGCTTATGCTGATACCCATTTGGATATTAAAGTTATTAAAGGCGATACAACATCAATCTCTATTTTAAAAGAAGCCCGCGTAAATAATTGCGATCTCTTTATTGCTGTTACGGCTATTGAAACAACTAATATCACAGTATGTGTGTTAGCCAAACAATTAGGAGCCAAACGAACCATTGCCAGAATTTCTAATACTGAATTTATAACGTATAAAGATGAAGTAGGCTTTACCAAGTTTGGTATTGATGAGTTGATTTCTCCAGAAGCTTTAGCTGCGGCAGAAATAAAAGTATCTTTAAAGCAATCGTCTTTTAATGATACTTATGAGTTTGAAGGAGGTGCACTTACTATGGTTGGTTTAACATTATCGAGGTCGGCCTCATTTGTTGGCAAAACGGTTAAGGAGGCTGCCAAAATTTTTCCAGAAATACATTTTGTTCCTATTGCGATTCAACGTTTTGGTACACAATATACAATCATCCCCAGAGGGAATACAGAGTTTAAAAGAGGCGATAATGTTGTTTTTGTCACTTCAGAAGGAGGAGGGGAAGAACTTTGCAAACTAACTGGGAAATCAAACAAAGAGATAAAAAATGTGATGATTTTGGGCGGTAGCCAAATTGGTTATAAATCGGCAAGAGATTTAAGTGATAAAGGATTTAATGTAAAACTTTTTGAAGAAGATAAAGAGCGTGCATTTGAAATTGCAGACGATTTACCAAATGTTTTAGTGATTCATAGTGATGGGCGCAATGTTGATTTGCTTGATGAAGAGAATATTAGTGAAATGGATGCTTTTATAGCTGTAGCTGGTAATTCTGAAACAAATATTATGTCTTGCTTAGTTGCAAAATCAAAAGGCGTTAAAAAAACGGTTGCTTTGGTTGAGAATATGGACTATTTCGAATTATCTCATTCCGTTGGTATTGAAACACTAATAAATAAAAAGTTACTTGCAGCAAATAATATCTTTAGGTATATAAGAAAAGGAGAGGTTGTTGCCATGACAAAGCTTAATAATATGAATGCTGAATTACTTGAGTTTGAAGTGAAACCTACCTCGGCTATTTGTAATAAGCATATTAAAGATATTGATTTTCCAAGGTCTGCTATTATTGGAGGAGTTATTAGAAATGGATTAGGTGTTATTGCTCTTGGAGATTTTAAAATTCGTGAAGGCGATCGTGTCGTGGTTTGTAGTCTACTTAAATCAATAAAAGGTGTTGAAAAATTATTTCGTTAATATAAGCTTATAGAATGAAGTTAAATTATAAAATAATTTTTCATTTTTTAGGATTATTACTGCTATTTAATGGTGGTTTTATGCTAGTATCTACTCTTGTTAGTTTTCTTTATGAAGACGGCGTAACATTTCAATTATCCTTATCGGGTATATTAACATTAATAGTTGGTCTTTTAGCAATGGTGTTTACAAGACGTCATGAAAAAGAAATGAATAAACGAGAAGGGTATATTGTCGTTTCTTTTGGTTGGATCATTATGGCGCTTTCTGGTACTTTGCCATATGTGTTAACTGGAAGTATACCAAGTTTTACCAACGCTTTTTTTGAGACTATGTCTGGTTTTACCACAACAGGAGCGTCTATTTTAAATGATATAGAAGCCGTTCCTAAAGGGGTTTTGTTTTGGCGTAGTTTAACACATTGGATAGGAGGTATGGGCATTATCGTTTTAGCGATTGCTATATTACCTTTATTAGGAATTGGAGGTATGCAGCTTTTTGCGGCAGAAGCACCAGGGCCTAGTGCTGATAAATTACATCCTAGAATTACAGATACAGCCAAGCGTTTATGGCTTATTTATTTTGGCTATACAGCAGCAGAAACATTATTGTTAAGTGTAGCAGGTATGTCTTTTTTTGACGCTATTAATCATTCGTTATGTACCTTGTCTACAGGAGGTTTTTCAACTAAAAATGCTAGTGTGTCCTATTGGAACGGAGAACCAATTATTCAGTACATTATAATATTATTTATGTTTTTGGCTGGTACAAATTTCGTTTTAAGTTACTTCGCTTTTAAGGGAAAAGTTCAGAAAATAATTCATGATGAAGAATTTAAATTGTATTTCAAGTTCATAGCTGTTTTTACAATAATAGCAGCCGTTATTATTTATTTTAGAGCAGACATATCTGCATCGTCTATTGCACATCCTATGGTTTGGGGAGAGGCAGAAAGTGCCTTTAGGCATTCCTTGTTTCAAGTGTTGGCTATTATTACAACTACAGGTTTTGTAACTGCAGATTATACCATGTGGACACCGCTCCTAGTCGTTTTGTTTTTTGGTCTTATGTTTTTAGGAGGATCTGCAGGAAGTACATCTGGAGGAGTAAAGGTAGTTCGTCATTTAATATTGATAAAAAATGGTTTTTTAGAATTTAAACGGACATTACATCCAAATGCGATTTTGCCTGTACGTTATAATAAAAGGGCTATTTCTGGAGATATTGTATTTAACATTTTGGCATTTTTTATTCTTTATATGCTATCGTTTATTATAGGGGCTTTGGTATTCTCAATGTTTGAAATAGATTTTAAATCGTCAATAGGTTTGGCAGCCTCTAGTTTGGGCAATGTAGGACCTGCACTTGGCGATTTTGGACCCGTAAATAATTATTCAGCATTACCACCTTTGGCGCAATGGTGGGCATCTTTTTTAATGCTTATTGGTCGTTTAGAGCTCTTTACGGTACTTATTTTATTTACACCCTTCTTTTGGCGTAACAGATAAGAATAAGATACTGTCAATTAAATAAAACCTAATTTTTTGGCTTCTTTTACCAAGTTGAAGTTTTCTTTGTTTTTAGTATCTAATAAGGTTTTTAGTTTGGTTTTTCTAACCTCGATAGCTCTGGTAGATAATGGGATGAAGTTTGATAAATCTTTAGTTTTTTCTCCCATTGATAAATGATACAATATTTGTCTATCAAAATCGTCAATAGTTATTCTGTTTGCATATGTTTTACGTGTATAACCTTCAATAGTTTTACTGTAATATACTTTTCCTTTTAAAGTATGTGTAATAGCATTTTTTAAATCGATACCGTCAATATCAGATTTAATCATAAAACCTTCAGGATGAATTTCATTAATAATATTCTGAATTCTTGCTTGATCAGTAATAGATGTTAAAACTAATATTTTTGTGTCTGGAGATTCTTTTCTTATTAAAAGTCCTAAGTCTTCCCCGCAAATAAAGCGTTCGTTCTTCGAAATTGGAAGTTGAAGATCTAGAAGTACTATTTGCGTTTTAACTCGTTGAATCTTATGTATCGCTTCATCGCAATTTTTAGCAAATATTACATTGAAAGTAACATTTTCTATTTCATTTAGTATGTTTTTATAAGCATTTGCTATAATAGCAGAGTCTTCTATAATAAGTAGGTTAATGCTTATCGTATTCATGTTAGAGGGTATTTGAGTTTAGTTCAATAGTCAAAAATATAGATTGTTTTCTCTAGTATTATTAATGTAATAAAAATTTGTGGAAAAACCGCAATGAATACATAAATAAAAAACATTCATTTGTACTTTGCTTATTAAGTGGCAATAAGGGCTATTATATTGATTACCATTATTTAAGCAAAAGGTTGTTATGAAAGCCACTAATGTTTTTTAGTGGCTTTTTTCTGTAGTATTTTTCATTCTCTAGGTAGGTTGTTTAAAATTGTAATTCGCGAGTTTTAACAGGTGTTTATAATTGATTTTTAATAGCTTGTAAATAAGCTATGATGTAACAATTTTTTGTTTCAAACGTCGTCTTTATATAACCAATTGAATAACAGTATTATGGAATTATTATTAACAGAGCAAGATTTAGAACCATTACCTGAACCTAAAAATTTTATTGCACACACCAAGCCAGAAGGCATATTAAATTCTAATTATAAGAAATTAGCGAGAAAGAATTTAGGTCATATAACGTCACAATCTCTTTTTGGGATTAAGCAACGTTTAAAATATAGCAAATATAGATTCACTTCAGCCACAGAAACGCTTCTAAAAGTGTCTGTTTTTACTGGTATTATCATTACAATCTTTTCCTAAGTAGATTCTATTTTTAAAAAGTGTAACATTTTCGTGAAAAAGGCTACATATATATAAAGTGGTTTTTTTACGATTGTTAACTGATGATCTTTTGAGCTAACCTCAAAATAATCTTTTATATTTTTTTGAATTGAAATTCGATAGACTTTTTTATTGAACAGTCAATTTATTGCAAACATTTTAAATGTGTTAAGCAAGTCTTAATACAAAAACATCTTAAATACTTAGAAATTATGGGAGGAGAAGGATCAATGATGGCTGCTAATAATTCTTTAAAGAATAATAGAAGTCTTTTGTTGAAAAGAAGAGAAAAAGGAGCTTTAACAGGGAGTTATTCTAATGTTAAATTAGCGGAATTCCCAGAAGCTACCCCAGAACAATTAAAAGAAATTAAGAAAAATATTCTCAAAGAAAACAGAATAAACAGGATAAAACAAATCATACTATTTTTGATGCTGTTTCTCACTTTTGTCCTAATATTTTTTTATTTAAAGCATTAAAAAAGCCACCGATTTAATCGGTGGCTTTTTGATATATAAACTTGTTTTCTTTTTTAGCTTACAACGTCTTTTATTCGTTTAATAGCTTCAATAATTTGTTCTTGAGATGCAGCATAAGAAATACGAATACAATTCGGATTACCAAAGGCATCGCCAGTTACTGTAGCAACCAGAGCTTCTTCTAATAAATACAAAGAAAAATCAGTGGCATTATTTATTGTTTTTCCTCGCAAGGTTTTACCAAAGTAATAAGAAACATCAGGAAATACATAAAAAGCACCCTCTGGAGTATTTGAGTTAAAGCCTTCAATATCTCCTAAAAGACCAAGTACTAAATCACGACGAACTTTAAATTCATCAATCATATACTTTACTTTACTTGGAGAAGCATTAAGAGCAGTAATTACAGCTTGTTGAGCAATACAGTTAGCACCACTAGTAATTTGACCTTGCATTTTATTGCAAGCACGTGCTATTTTTTCTGGAGCACCAATAAACCCAATACGCCATCCCGTCATTGCAAAGGCTTTAGAGACACCGTTAACAGTGATTGTACGATCGTACATGTCATCAAATTCAGCCATACTTGCATGTCCTTCACCATAGTTAATATGCTCATATATTTCATCAGAAACAACATATATGTTTGGATATTTAGCCAGTACATCAGCTAGAGCTCTTAATTCTTCTTTGCTATACACAGATCCACTTGGGTTACAAGGAGAGCTAAACCACATCATTTTGGTGTTTGGTGTAATTGCAGCTTCTAGTTGCTCAGGTGTCATTTTAAAATCGGTCTCGATAGACGTTTTAACCTCTACAGGAACGCCATCATTCAACTTAACAATATCAGAATAACTTACCCAATAAGGACAAGGTAAAAGAACTTCATCACCTTTGTTTAGCATTACAGCAGCTATATTTGCTAAACATTGTTTTGCACCTGTTGAAACGACTATTTGAGGTAAGGTATACGTTAAGTTGTTATCACGTTTAAATTTTGTGATAATAGCTTCTTTTAATTCTACATATCCATCAACAGGAGAGTAAGAATTATAATTGTCGTTTATAGCTTGAATAGCAGCGTCTTTAATAAAATCAGGTGTATTAAAGTCTGGTTCCCCAAGGCTTAAACCAATAATATCTTTTCCTTCACCTCTAAGTTCTCTTGCCTTTGCTGCCATAGCTAGAGTAGCAGACGTAGACATGTTTAAAATTCTATCTGATAATAAATTCATTTTTATGTGCGTTGTATAGTAGTAAAATGTGAGTTTTAGGCTAAACTAGGTTTTTTACCTAGTATTTTTAGTTGATTGTAGTGTTCGGAAATAGCTTTCCAAATGGTATCATATTCGTTGTAAGGTAAACTGAATTCATTAGCTGTTTCTTTAACAATCTTCGCTATTCTGTTGTAATGAATATGACTAATTTGTGCAAATAAGTGATGCTCAACTTGCCTGTTTAATCCACCAGTATAAAATTCTACGATCCAACTTTTGGGTGAGAAATTTGATGTCGTAAATAATTGATGAATGGCCCAGGTATTTTTCATAGTACCATTTTCGTCTGGTAAAGGCATGTCTGTATTAGGCATAACATGTGCTAATTGAAAAATAACACTTAGAATGATTCCAGCGGTATAATGCATAATAAAAAATCCAATTAAAACTTGCCACCAAGCAAAGCCTAAAGCCAATGGTAAAACAACCCAAATAGCATAATATATAATTTTACCAATTATTAATTTAGTCCATTGCGTTGCTGGGTTGGGAAATTTACCATAAGATAATTTTCTTTTTAAATACACAAATGTTTGCTTAAAATCTGTTGTAATCGCCCAGTTTACAGTTAATAAACCATATAAAAAGAAGGCATAATATTTTTGATATTTATGAATTTTAAGCCATTTTGTATGCTTTGAAAAACGTATAATTCTCCCAGCATCAATGTCTTCATCATGCCCTTGAATGTTTGTGTAAGTATGATGTAAAACGTTATGCTGTACTTTCCAGTTATAGTCATTTCCAGCTAAAATGTAAATACTGCTCCCCATTAACTTATTAACCCATTTCTTACTTGAAAATGAACCGTGATTGGCATCATGCATAACATTCATGCCAACACCTGCCATACCAACACCTACAATCATCATAAAGATAACTTGTACCCAAGCTGGTAAATCAATTGTGAAAATCAATACTACTGGCACAATGAGTAATGAAAACATGACTATTGCTTTGATATATAATTTCCAGTTTCCTGTACGTTTTATATTGTTGTCTTTAAAGTAATCGTTGACACGTTTGTTAAGTGTTTTAAAAAACTTTGCAGAATCATTTCTTGAAAAGGTTAAAGCTTGTTTACTCATGCTATCAATTTAAAATATAAGGTAGGAATAAATTCCAATTGTTATATACTGCACAAAGATAAGTATAAACCAACTTAAGTAATAACGTTTTTTTGTAAAAATATGCATATAAAAAGTATATTTTTGTTGAAAATTTAACATCCATGGAGCTAATTTTAAAATATTTTTCTGATCTAACAAATGACCAGATTTCCCAGTTTAAAAAGTTAGAAACACTATATCAGGATTGGAACTTAAAAATTAATGTAGTATCTCGTAAAGACATTGATGAGCTTTATTTACGTCATGTATTACACGCTTTAGCTATAGCAAAAGTTCTGACATTTAAACCAGGTAGTAAAATTATGGATGTTGGTACTGGTGGTGGATTTCCAGGTGTTCCTTTGGCTATTTTATTTCCAGAATGTTCTTTTCATTTAGTTGATAGTATTGCCAAAAAATTAAAAGTAGTTAATGAAGTTGTTGAAGGTTTAGGAATAACTAATATAAAAACAACACATAGTCGCGTAGAGGATATTAAAGATACTTACGATTTTATTGTTAGTCGTGCCGTGGCAGCTATGCCAACTTTTGTACATTGGGTTAAAGGGAAAATTACTAAACAACAAAATCACGAGCTAAAAAATGGTATTTTATACTTAAAAGGCGGAGATTTAAGTGAAGAACTTCAAGATTATAAAACAGCAACCATATACAATATAAGTGATTTTTATACTGAAGATTTTTTTGAAACTAAGAAAGTAGTACACTTACCATTAAAATACAGAGGTTAAGCTATTATAATTTTAATAAAGAGGTCATATTGTTATTGAAATAGAAGTATTGATTCTGAAACCAATACGTATTTGCAAACGAATCGATAGTCATAACACCATTATCTGGAGACAATATAGATTTCACTTTTTTTAAATTCGATTCAGCATTAGGGGTATCACCTATTTTGTAATAGGCTAATGATAGACCAAGGATGGCATCAAAATCTGTGGCGTCAAACTTTAAAGCCATGGAAAAATCGGATATAGCACTATTGTGCTTGCCTAATAATAAATGTGATGCTCCTCTATAAAAGTAAGCAAAAGCGTTATTTTTATTAAATCTTAATGACGTAGTAAAGTCAGCATTAGCTTTTTGGTAATAATTAATCTCCATATAGAATACTCCTCTATTGTAGAAATTATGAGCACTAGGTTCGGCTAGAATAGCCAAAGAATAATCTTTTAGTGCGTTTTTATATTCCTTAATAGCCTTATGTGCAGCAGCTCTTAGTGTATATGTTTTAGGTTGGTCTGGTACCACTTTTATAACCTTGCTAAAATCGTCTATAGCACCTTTATAATCTTCTAAGTCGTATTTTACACAGCCAAGACTGTACAGGGCATCAATAAAGGTCGAATCTAATTCAAAGGATTTACTGTAATCATTTTTTGCACCAACAAAATCTTTTAAGCTATATCTGGAATTTCCTCTATTATAGTAAGTGTCTGCATCTGGTTTTAATACAATGATCTTTGAATAATCTACAATGGCACCATGATAATCTCCTAAATCATTTTTTGCAATGCCTCGATAAAAGTAGGCATCTAAGTTTTTGGAATCTAATTCTAAAACTTTGGTAAAGAGGTTTATTTTTTCGTTTAAATCGGTTTCTCTTATAGCCTTTCTATAAAACTTATTGGCTTGAGAATATGTGAGTAACGGAATTAGACTTAATGTTAAAATAATATATTTTTTCATATTCAATTTAATCAACAAATAATATGCCGCTTTTTAAGAATAAATGTAATATAATTTTAAAAGAAAAGAGCATGTTTTTGTAAATGATTACAATTTTTCACTACAAAAAAAAATGACAAAAATCATAATATGTAAGATTTTATTTGTTTTTTGATAACAAAATCTTACATTTGTCGTATAAATATGTCATTTCATCGATAAAATCCAAATCTTAAATTTTAAGAAATGAAAAATATTCAACCCTGTAACTTGGTTACGATAAAGCTTAAACTTGTGATGTTATTTTGCTTGCTAAGTGGTATTAGTTATGCTCAGGTTATACATGTTGAAATTATTGGTGGTTCTACAGTATCAGATGGAGGAACGGTAACCATCAATGCAGGAAATAGTTTAAATTTTAGAATCACTAATATAGAAGGAGGAAATTGTAGTAATCTGAAAATAAAAGGTGTAGATGTATCAAATACCACAGATTTTAGCATAGATCCAGGTGATCCTAAAAAGAATATTAAACCAGCAGGTTGTCCTGGTTCTAAAAAGGAACTAGATTTTGAAATAGAGAATATAAGCCCTAATTGTACAACAACGAGTACACTAGTTACCATTGAAATTAAAGACCAATCTGATTTTACATTTACATTACAGGTAAATTCTGCTCCAGAAATATTTGTTTTGGGAGGGACGCCGTATGCCGATATTTATCATGGTGATACTACAACCTCTGATGCCAATGGTACTTATTTTGGAGTGGTAGATGAAGGGGCAGCTATTACTAGAAGATATGCTATTTCCAATATAGGTAGTTGTGATTTAAATATAAGCTCACTCTCTAGTACTAATGTAGATTTTGTGACCTCTTCACCATTTCCAATACCTTACGATATAGGACCTTACGGAGGTATTGTTTTTGATGTCACCTTTACGGCTCCAGTTGGAGGGACTGGTGTTCAAAGTGCAACGATTAGTATCGCTAATAGTGATAATACAACATTTACTTTTGCTGTCGATTCAGAAATGTTTAATGAAAATATCCCTGGTCCAGGAGGCATTACAGCCGATTTCAGATTGTGGTTAAAATCTACGAGAGGTATCGTTGAATCAAGTTCTAAAGTTTCAGAATGGAAAGATTTAGGAACCAACGGTAAAGATGCTATTCAACCAGTATTAGTAAATCAACCTACTTATTTAGATACGGGAGCAGATAATATAAATTTTAACCCCGTTATTCAGTTTGAAAATAACGGAACCACTATTGAACAATATTTATACAATACGACGAATGGTTTTTATAGCCAAGATATTTTTGTGGTTATGATCCCTGATGCCACTATGACAAGTGCATCAACAAGACATACCATTTTCGCAGGGATATCGTCAGGAAGTGCGGGAGATATGACAGGAATTGGATTTGGTGATTATTCCACTGAATTTACTAACGAAACCTTATCATATAATCAAGATATTCCTGGAGGAGGCAGTTATAATGGTGAAGCAGAAATTAGTACATCATATTCTGGAGCGGGTATCATTAATGTTAGAAATAATTTAGCTGCAACAGGACAGGATATTTTATATAATTCCAATTTATTGACGACTTCTTCTGTAGATGATATCGCTTTTGCAAATGTAGGAGCACCAGGGCCTCCTATATTGGGTACGGAATATTGGATTGGTAGAAATTTTGATGTACAGGGAAGTTTAAATGGTAGGATTGCGGAGATTTTTACGTTTGCAGAACGTGTAAATGATACCGATAGACAAAAAATAGAATCGTATTTAGCAATAAAGTATGGCATTACTTTAGGTACTGCAACCGAAGTTCAGAAAGATTACATCAATTCATTTGATACTAAAGTATGGGATATGGTAGCTAATGCCGGTTATAATTATGATGTAGCTGGTATTGGTCGTGATTCTATATCTGATTTAAATCAAAAACAATCAAAAACACTGAATTCATTAAACGATGTATGTATTGGTTTAGGAGGGCTTTTTTCTACTAATAGTGCTAATAACAATGAATTTAAAAAAGATGGTGATTTTCTGGTATGGGGAAATAATAATGATCCTTTTTCTGGATCTAGTACAAATACTGTAACCATTGCAACTGGAATTACGACGTCTTTAACACGTATAGATAGAAAATGGAAAATTGTAGAAACGAATGAAGATGTAAATGGCGATGTAGAAACGGTGTATATTTCTATTCCAACAGCAGCGTTTAGTGGTTTTTCAAAAACAACAACGGAAGAATATGCTTTAATTGTTGCCGATAATCCGAATTTTACAGACACAGATATTATTGATGTTATTCCTTTAAGATCGGATGGTGGTTCTAACCTTGAAACATGGTACGATTTTGATGGAACCAAGTATTTTACCTTTGGAAAGGTTTCTAATTTAGTGGAAAATCACTCGGTGAATATTGCTTCGGGGGATTATTTAGTTGGTGAGTTTAGCCTTAATTTAAGTGTGGATTCTTTCTCAATTTCGGCTTGGATTAAATGTGCCGCAAATGCTAGTAACAGAACCGTTATGGCAAAAGGGGAGAAGTTGCAAATAAGGCTTAATACTTCTGGTAATATAGAAGTTTTTATAGATGATGCTGTAACGCCTAAGTTTACGTCTAATATGGATGTTGATGATGGGAAATGGCACCATACCGCTTTTATATATGATAGTGGAACTGTTTTAATGTATATAGATGGTGTTTTAGATAAATCGGTACAAGATGTTGTACACCCATCTCCAAATTTCAATAATTACGCTATTGGAGCCGTTTATATTGATAAAGACAATGTAATCAATCCGTTTTTAGGAGATATTGATGAGGTGTATGTGTGGGATTTAGCACTGTCTCAAGATCAAGTACGTTACTTGATGAATCAGGAATTAGAACGATTTGATATTAGTGGTACGGATTATACCAGTGGCAAAATAGTACCTCATGCAGCAACTAGTAATGAGGTGGTATCCATATCATGGGATCATTTAAGAGTATATTATGACTTTAATTCATTTTATGGCTCAACGATAGAAGGATTAACAGACGATCGTTTCTTTTTACGTTTAAAATATTTAAATAAAAGTAAATCTATTGTGGGTGCGCAAAGTGCACCATTACCATATATTTCTGCAGCAAATGGCGCATGGGATACACCAGGAACGTGGAGTAATAATGCAGATCAGGTCATTCCAAATTCTTTAAGTTTAGATGGAACTACAGTTATAGATTGGAATGTTGTTGAAACATCTCATGATATTACTTCAGGAGATAGAGATATTTCTCTTTTAGGTTTAATACAAACCGCAGGAACTATAACCATAGCAGATCCTGGAGAAGCCCAAAATGAAACAAATTCAGGACAAGGTTTAACCATTTCTCACTATTTAGAATTAGATGGTGTTATCGATTTAGTAGGAGAATCTCAATTAGTACAAACAGAAGGCAGTATTATTGATGCAGATAGTGGCGGTTATATAGAACGCGACCAACAAGGAACAGCCAATGGGTTTAATTATAATTATTGGTCATCTTCAGTAGGACCTATTGCAGGTAATACAGCAACAAGGGGTACAGGAGTATCTAGCACGAATAATAATTATACTATATCAGGTGTTTTAAATGATGGAACTAATTCTGGAATTTATCAAGATCTTTTATATAGTTCGTCCCCAAATGGAAGCGGTACTATTCCACCACCAGGTACAGCAAGAACTATTAGTAACTACTGGTTATATAAATTTTATGGACCAGAGAACGATTACAATGCTTGGGAAAAGATAGACGAAACATCATCCTTGCTATCAGGAGAAGGATTTACAATGAAAGGAACATCGGGAGCAGTATCACTTTCATTACAACAAAATTATGTATTTGAAGGTTTGCCTAATAATGGAGATATTACTTTAGAATTAAATAAGATATCAGGAACAGACGATGTAGAACGTTTAATAGGGAATCCATATCCATCGGCTATAGATGCCACCGAATTTATTTTGGATAACTTAAGTGTTGCAGACGGTGGTAATAATGCTTCAGGAACTGTTATTAATGGTGCTTTGTATTTCTGGGATCACTTTGGAGAAGAAAACTCGCATACATTGGGAGCTTATGTTGGTGGTTATGCCACACGAAATTTAACAGGAGGAGCTGCGGCTATTTCTAATGATGCACGAATTAATAATAACTTGTCTACGGGTACTAAAGTTCCAGGACAGTATATTCCCGTAAATCAAGGGTTCTTTGTGTCAACAAAAATTGATGGATTTGATAATGATAATGATCCAGCTGCACCAATAGCTACAGTAGATGGTGGGGATATTATATTTAAGAATAGCCAGCGAGTGTTTGTTACGGAAGCATTGAGTAGTACTTCGGTATTTTTAAAGGCCTCAAAAACCAAAGAAGCTAGTTCTGTAAATAAAAATACAGCACCAACCATCCGATTAATGTATGATTCACCTTCGGGGTATCACAGGCAAATAGTTTTGGGTGCCAATATTAATGCATCTGATGGGTTTGATTATGGATATGATGCCTTTATGGTTGATGTTAATGAAGAAGATATGTATTGGAATTTTGATAACAATAAGTTTGTAATACAAGGAGTTGATAGTTTTGATGCAACAAAGGAATTTCAGTTAGGTTTAATTGTTAAAGAACCAGGTTTGGCTCATATTAAAGTAGATACTGTTGAAAATTTAGACTCGGAGATTTCTCTTTGTATAAAAGATAAGCTCACCGGAGAGGTGTATAACATTAATAATACAGCATTTGAAATTTATTTAGAAGCAGGTGAATATAAAGATAGGTTCCAATTAGTCTTTCAAGAAAATAGTTCAAATCAGTTGTTGGCTACAGATGATATCGAAGCCCAGCATGAATTGATTATTTATCACGATTCGAAAACTTCCGAAATTAAAGTAGTTAATAAGAATAAAGTAGATGTTTTAAGTGTATCATTATATAATATACTTGGTCAGAATATAAAAACTTTAAAGTTGAATACAAATAAAGAATATCTATCCATGCCTGTCATTGCAAATCAAGGAGCATATATTGTTAAGTTGAGTACAGAAAATGGTACTATCAATAAAAAGGTTGTACTAAAATAGCTTGGGGTTCGACGTAAACTTTATTAAAAAACACCTTGTATAACCCAATGAAATACAGTTATTTGTCATGTCGACGTAGCGAAGCATGAGTTACGAGACATCTCATCATGATGAGATTCCCTACCTGCCGACAGGCTAATGTTATTAAGTTAAGACGGTAGTGTCGGTCAGGAGCACAGTCGAAGACATTTAAACTACTTGCTTTCAATAGCGTTTCGACTGCGCTCAACGTGACAAAATAAAATAAATTCCTTTAACTTAATGACATTGGCCGACAGGCTCCTCGAAAGCCCCACTTGATGTGTTCAAACAAAATATATTTTGTTTCCGATAGCGTTCGTAATAACATGGTTTGTTCTTTAAAATCTTTTAAGTATTTGATTATTAATTTTTAGAAAATAATAAATCCGACTTCTTCTTTTGTAAATAACTTTTTTCAGATTTATTAGTGACTATATTTATAGCATCATCAATATGTTTAATGGCTTTTTCAAGATTGTTTGTAGCGTAATAGTAATCCGATAAAGTGCCATGATATAAGTATGCCCTTTGCACAAAATCTTCTGGCTTAATTTGATCAAGATATTTTTTAGACGTTACGGTGTCTTTGTTTTGCAGACAAACAACAGCCATTGTTAGTAAATGGATAGGCATAGGTTGAATGGCATGAAGACATGCATACCAATGAAGTATTTTGTCCCAATTAGTATCTTCAAAACGAGGGGCGCGTAAATGCTCAGCAGCAATAGCAGCTTCATAATGATAACAAGAAAATGTTGACGTATCAACAGCTTTATTCATCATGGTATTTCCTAATGTTATTAAAGGGACATGCCACTTGCTTCTGTCCTGGGTTTTTAAATCAAGAAGTTCATCATCAGCATTGGTTTTGGTTTCAATACGGGCAGAATGAAAACACATGAGTGCAAACAAGGCGTAAACATCAGGACTTCGTGTATGCTTGTTTTTAAGAAGCATTTTACACAAACGCATGGCTTCTCCACACAATTCTTTTCGTATAAGCGTATCTTTTCTATTAGAATGAAATCCCTCATTGAAAATGAGATATAACACTTCCATAACACTTTCTAATCGTTGAGGTAGTGATGTTCCTTGTGGGATTTTAAATTTTAGTTGAGAGTGCTGTATAGATTTACGAGCACGAGTAAGTCTTTTTTTAACACTATCTTCTTTAGTTAATAAGGCTGAAGCTATTTCTTTAATACTGAATCCAGAAACTGTTTTTAGTGCAAAAGAAATACGGTCTCTGGGATCTAATTTTGGGTGACAAGCTGTAAAGATCATACGAAGTTGAGAGTCTTCAATTTCGGTGTCTAAGAAAAGCTCGTTTATAGCTATAGCATTAGTGCCGTGAATACTATTAGGAAGATGTTTTTTTTCGGTGTTTAGCTTTCTGAAGATGTCTAAAATCCTATTTTTAGCCGCTTGTGTTAACCAGGCTTCAGGGTTGTCAGGTTGTTTAGTACGCCAGGAAACGCTTGCTTTTATAAACGTGTCTTGAACCGCATCTTCAATGATTTCAAGATTTGAAAGTCCAAAAATACGAGTTAAAACAGAGACCATTTTTCCGCTATGGTAGCGGAATAAATGGTCTATAAGTTTTTTTTCCATTAACGATCAAATACCATGATTTCACGAATCTCAACAGTACCGCCAAGATCATAATCAGGATAATCTTCAGCAATTTTTTGAACGGCATCAAAATCGGCAGTTTCAACAATATAATAACCACCAACAATTTCTTTAACTTCAGCCGAAGTGAGATCTGTTACTGTTCTGTTAGCACCGACAACACGACGAATAGTAGGTGTTAAAGCATTTCCCCCACGTAAGACACCGGCTTTTTCCATTTTATCATTCCACGAAAACCATTTGCCCATTCTGTTTTGAAGTTCTTCTGGAGATAAACCAAGATCAGTGTAATCGGCTCCTAGGAAAATCATCATAAATTCTTTCATAATTATAATATTTTAATTGTTATATAGTTAAGACGTTTGCTAAATTAGAAAAGGGGACATTATTTTCAAATTTAGCATGGTTTTTTTGAATCTATTTATTTAGCATAGCATTACTTTTAGAAATCCCAAGCGCCAAACCCCTTAATTCTGCTAAACCTTTTAATCTTCCAATAGCAGAATAACCTGGATAACTAGTATTGGTCTTTAAATCATCAAGCATTTGGTGCCCATGATCTGGTCGCATAGGCAAAGACCTATTAAGTTCCTTTTCGATTTTTAAAATAGTATTTACAATTTTATACATATCAGAAGAACCATCTAAATGATTGTCTTCAAAAAAACTGCCATCATCTTCACGTTTTACGTTGCGTAGATGAAGGAAATGAATTCTATTTTTAAATTTTTCAATCATTTTAGGAAGGTCATTGTCAGGGTTTGCACCTAATGATCCTGTGCAAAAAGTGATGCCGTTTGAAGGGCTGTCTATAAAACTCACTAAATCTTCTAAATCTTTTTCAGATTTTATAATTCTTGGAAGTCCCATAATATCGAAAGGAGGGTCGTCTGGATGTATTGCCATTTTAATACCTAGTTCTTCAGCAACAGGAATGATTTCATTTAAAAAATAAGAAAGATTCGATTTTAAATCTGCATGCGTTATATCTTTATATTGGGCAATCATTTCTTTAAAAACTGGAATCGTTAGGTCGTCTACAGTCCCAGGCAAACCTTTTAAAATAGTATCTTCTAATTGTTTCTTGTCTTCAATAGACATTTTTGAAAACCGCATAGCAGCTCTTTCTAATATATCTTCTGTATAGGCGCTTTCAATAGCTTCTCGCTGTATAAAATACTTTTCGAAAATAGCCATGTCTATTTTGTCAAATCGTAAAGCTGTTTTGCCGTCATCTAATTTCCAGAATAGGTCTGTGCGTGTCCAATCTAATACAGGCATAAAATTGTAGCAGACATTTTTAATGCCGCATTGGGCAATGTTTTTCAAACTATGTTTGTAATTTTCAATGCGATATTGGTAATCATCAGTACGTAATTTGATGTTTTCATGAATGGGAATGCTCTCAATAAAAGACCATTTTAAGCCAGCAGCTTCAATGCTGTTTTTAACTTTTTGTATGGCATCTATTTCCCAAACTTCACCATTTACTATATTGTGTAAGGCTGTTACAATGCCTGTAGCACCTGTTTGTTTAATGTCTGATAATGTTACAGGATCGTTTGCTCCAAACCATCTAAATGTTTCTTGCATTTATATTGCTAGTATTATCTTTGTTAAATTAGAAAAAGGGGGCATTATTTTCAAATTTAACAAAATTCCTGCGAAGGCAGGAATCTTTGACTTAAGCTTAGTGAGAATAATTTAAGTTGAAGTGTTTCAATAAATATAATAGGCAAAGGCAGAAAGTAAATATGTAATTACCTTTCGATTAAAAAATAAAAATAGTATTTTTTTACACATCTTTGGGTATAGTTATTTTTCTTTTTTGTCAATCAGCGTAATGGTCAGTTTATTCTTTTGTTGCTTAACTTCAATTTCTTTTCCAATTTCAAATCCAAGTTTATTTAGCCATCTTCCCTCAAGCCGGATTTCAGGAATAGTGGTATAATCCCAAGTTCGGATTCTAAATTTCTTATAAACTTTTAATTTTCTAAATCGACTCACTATATATTGTGTTCGTTATTCCGAACACAATATATAAATAATTTTTAGATATTCGGTATAGTGAACACGAAAGAAAAGAAATATTTTCAAAAATTAGGTGCTAAAATCAAACAATTGAGAGAAGAAAAGGGCATTGACCAAAAGTCATTTGCTTTTGATTGTGAGATTGGAAGAACTCAATTATATATGATTGAGAATGGCAAAACGAACCCTCGGTTACTTACTTTGATGAAAATTGCTGACGGTTTGGAAATTTCTGTTTCTGAACTTCTTATGAATTAATTAATTCTATTCACGCTTATAACTCTATCTTGAATTTCCGATAAATTTGCAAATGACATAAAATAAACTGATTCAAAGGTTGTACTCTGAAATCTTTTGTATAAAGCTTTAATTATATGGTTTTCAGTGTTCATAAATTGCCTTTCATCTCCCCAGATTATAAGGATTTCAGAATTCCCATTGTTTTTGTCATTATAAACTTTATCTGCAGTTTCTTTTATATCCTCATCAAATATCAAAACATTATCGAATCCGTAATCGATATAAATATTGTTGTCTCCAAAGAAATTTGATTTTTTCCCATTTGGAACTGGATATAGATTATAACCTTCTGCAATATTTTTTAAATCTGTATTATTAAGATTAAAATTAAGGTACTCATTTTTTGAAGTCAATTCTCCAATATTTTCCGAAATTTTATCTGCAATCACTTTTGATAGTTTACCGTATTTTTTTTTAGGTTTTTTTGTTTTTGGTATTTCATCACTGTTCCAAGGTGTACAAATTTGAATATTTACTTTAATAGGCGGTTTATAAATATCGCTAATAAGTTTAGATAATTTTTCGCAAATTCGTTTTGCTTGGTCAAACCTCCATAAGTATTCACGCAAAACAAATTGGGCAACTTGTACTCCAAAAACTTTTCCATCTAAATGGACTAGTAAGTCAGGGTTTTTATGGTCGTCTTTTGGATTTAGTGAATAGTAAAGGACTTTTCTTTTTTTTACTTCTCGCAAATAATTTACAAATAAGTATCCGATTAAATTTTCAACTTTTTCCGTGTCGTTTTCGTCCACCCATTTCGGACGGCTATGTAAAGAGCCATCAAGAGAGTACGGTAGTTTAAGCCCACCAATAAGTTGAGTCTTTCCTTTGTTAAGGTTTTTATTTAGTTTCAACATTTGCGTTCTGATTAGTAATCACACCCAACGACATGATATAAAATCGTTTTAATACTGAAAAAAGTTCAGTACAGGTTGTTTAATATCTATTGTTAAACGAAGTACGATAATTTTTCTGACAAAACCAATAGTCTAAATTACAAAAACTTACATAGCAAAAAAGAAGCCATCTTAACTTTTAGATAGCCTCTTTTTTATATAAGTTTCCGATTATGAGATTCCTGCCTCCGCAGGAATTTTACTCCCCTAAAAACGGGTATCTATAATCCGTAGGCGTCACAAACGTTTCTTTTATCATTCTAGGAGATACCCAACGTAATAAGTTTTGCGCACTTCCTGCTTTATCATTCGTTCCAGAAGCTCTGGCACCACCAAAAGGTTGTTGACCAACAACAGCTCCAGTTGGTTTATCATTAATATAGAAGTTTCCAGCTGCATTTTGCAACGCTTCGGTAGCTTGAGTCACTGCATATCTATCTTTAGATAATATAGCACCAGTTAAAGCATACTCACTGGTTTCATCTACTAGTTTTAAAGTCTCTGCGTAAGCGTCATCTTCGTATACATAAATAGTAATTACAGGACCAAATAACTCTGTACACATGGTAGTGTATTTAGGATCTGTAGTTACTATAACTGTAGGTTCTATAAAATAACCTTTGCTTTTATCATAATTTCCACCAACGATAATTTCGGCATCGCTATCAGTTTTCGCTTGATCAATAAATTTTGCTAGTTTATCAAAAGAACCTTCATGGATCACAGCAGTTATAAAGTTACTCATATCTTCAGGAGATCCCATTTTAAAAGATTTTACATCTTCTATCACCATGTTTTTTACATCATTCCATAAGCTTTGTGGGATGTAGACTCTTGAAGCAGCACTACATTTTTGTCCTTGAAACTCAAAAGCACCGCGTACAATAGCAGTAGCTACTTGTTTTGCATTAGCTGATTTATGAGCAACGATAAAATCTTTACCACCTGTTTCCCCAACAATTCTTGGATATGTTTTATAGTTGTGGATATTATTTCCTATTTGTTTCCAAAGTTCTTTAAAGATAAAGGTAGATCCCGTAAAGTGTAACCCAGAAAAATCCGGACTAGCCATAACGGTATTGGTTATCATGACAGGATCACCAAAAACAACATTGATAACGCCTGGAGGTACACCAGCTTCTTCAAAAACATCCATAATCACTTTAGCAGAGTATACTTGACTATCACTAGGCTTCCAAACAACAACGTTACCCATTAACGCCATACAAGCAGGTAAATTTCCAGCAATAGCAGTAAAGTTAAAAGGCGTGACTGCATAAGTAAACCCTTCAAGAGGTCTGTACTCAACTCTATTCCAGGCATCACTTGTGCTTTCTGGTTGTTCCATATAAATGTCAGTCATAAACTGTACATTAAAACGTAAGAAATCTATAAACTCACAGGCAGCATCAATTTCAGCTTGATGAATCGTTTTAGATTGCGCAATCATGGTTGCAGCGTTTATCTTTGCTCTATAAGGTCCGGCAATTAATTCGGCAGCTTTTAAGAAAATACCAGCACGTTGTTCCCATGGCATAAGAGACCAGCTTTTTCTTGCCTCTAATGCTGTAGAAATAGCGTCATCAATATGCGATTTTTCAGCTAGATGATAGGTTCCTACAATATGCTTATGATCGTGCGGAGGAGACATAGTTCTGGTATTACCAGTTTCTATGTCTTTTCCATTTATATATAATGGAACGTCTATTTTGCTATTAAACATGTCTTTATAAGTACCTAAAACAGCTACTCTTTCAGGAGACCCCGGAGCATAAGATTTTACAGGTTCGTTTACGGCAATTGGAACGTTAAAAAAGCCTTTTCCCATGATTTTTAATTTTTCGTTATTGAATTTTCATTAAATGAGGTGCAAATTTACGAATTATTAAATGATAATTTATGTAATGCAGTTCCTAAAAGTGCGTTAAAATTTATTTATTTTTTGTAAGTTGCCTAACCGTATTCAGACTACAAATTTTATGTGCACAGTAACAATTATTCCAAAGGCTAATAATGGGTTTGTTTTAACTTCTAATAGAGACGAAGCTCCAAACAGAATATCTATCGAACCAGATTTTTATATCACTAACGGTGTTAAAACATTATATCCTAAAGATAGGCTTGCTGGTGGTACCTGGATTGGCTTAAGCGAAAAAAATAGAGTAGTTTGTGTATTAAATGGTGCATTTAAAATACACGAACGAAAATCAAGCTACAGGAAGAGTCGGGGCGTGTTAGCCAAAGACTTAATGATTGCTAATAATATAGAGGATGCAGTTGAAATTTATAATTTTCAAGATATAGAACCATTTACTATTGTAATTATAGATTGGAATACTAGTTTGAAATTCTATGAATTGGTTTGGGATGGTGTAAACAAGCATTTTAAACAATTGCCAAATGAGCCAAAAATTTGGTCTTCCTCCACATTGTATAATGAAGCTATGAAGCGAGAGCGATTAAGTTGGTTTGAATCTTTTAAAAAGGATCATGTGCTAGATGCCGTTTCCTTATCAAAATTTCATAGAACCGCAGGTATGGATAACGAAGATTTTGGAGTTATAATGAATCGAGGTTTTGTTAAAACTACCAGTATTACACAGGTGGTAAAAGAAGAAGATACAGTAACGATGCAATATGAAAACCTTCGTGATAAAGCAATTACAACTAAAATATTGAATCTTCCAGAAGTTGTAAATGGGTAATACAGGTATTATTTTAACATTAGCATATCCAGATACTATTGTTATGGTTTCTGAAGAATGGTTTTCTCCTTATTTAAGATTTCTTGGTGTTGGTAAAAAGAATTATTTAAGAGCTGGACATGCGGCTTTAGTATTAATTGATAAAAAAACAGGTGTTTTAGAATATCATGATTTTGGACGCTATATTACATCAGAGCCCAATGGACGAGTAAGAGGAAGAGATACAGACCATGAATTGGATTTTCCTATAAAAGCAACTATTGAAAACGGTAGTATTACAAACTTAAATGACATTCTAGAATTTTTAGGAACGCATCCTAAATTAACACATGGCGATGGTAAACTTGTGGCTTCTGTCTGTAATTTGGTTGATTACGAAAAAGCGAGAACACATATTACCAAAATGCAAAAACGTGAGTTTATCTATTATGCAGCTTTTAAAAAAAATGCGTGCAATTGTGCTCGTTTTGTTACAGATAGTTTAATAGCTTCGGTGACCAATCTAGATATTAAAAAGAAACTAGAAAACTCTAAATGGTTTACGCCCAGTACCGTTGGAAATGTGCTTTTAGCTGATACTGAAAATTATGTTTTTGAAGTATCTGAAGCAGGAAAAATTGCACAATTTAAAGGGTCTCAAACGAGTGAAAATTTGCGTTGTTTTTTAGATAAATTAAAAGACCATACACCTCATTTTGTAGGGACATTAGAACCTAGACCTGTTAAGGGATTGCATGAAAAAGCGCAATGGTTGTCTGGTATTGCTGCTGGTGCTTGGTTTGAATTAGATCAAACTGAAAAAGAATTAGAATACAGATTTAGGAGAGTTTCTCCTTATGGAAATATTGATGTTGATGCAGTTTTTGTTGTTGAAGACGATTCGTTTAATTATAATTTAGAATTTGAGTTTGTGCATTACTCTAATTGTAAGTTTTTTCACGTAGACCAAAGAGGGCGTGTTTTCAAATTTAAACGAAAAGTTTAACTTCTACGTCATTCTGAGGAGTGCCTAATCACGACGTGAGAATCTGTTTGTCGTTTACCTCAATTTGTATTTTGAGTTCGTAATAATCTGTTTGCCACTTTACTCCAGCTTAAGTTTTAAACACGTAATAAAAACAGGTTGTTACAGTGTACCGCCTTCATAATGCCAGTGTGTATTATTAAAACATGAAAAATTAGATTGATCTATTTAATTTATCGCAAAAGGCGCACTTAATTTAAAAGTAGGGATTGTTACCTGAAACTTTTTTGTAGTTGTAAAGTTTACCATACTGTAATGTCCTTGCATGGCTCCAAACGGAGACGTTAATAAGCATCCGGAAGTATATGTATGAGATTCCCCTGGTTTTAATACCGGTTTTTTCCCAATAACACCTTCACCAGAAACGACTTCAACATTATTTAAGGCGTCTAAAATTTCCCAATGACGTGCATTAAGTTGAACAGAGTCTTTACTTTGGTTTTCAATAGTCACGGTATATCCAAAGGCATACTGTATTTTATAATTTTTATAAAATGAACCTTCGAAAGTGGTCACTACCGATATTTTTATGCCTCTTGTTATTTGTTGAACCATGTTAGCTACTAGTATACAAACTTTTTGTTGGGCGCTAAAATAGTAAATATTAAGTGGTTAGTGGTAGTTTTTAATGTCTTTGGTTAAAAAACTAGTTGAAAAGCACGATTATTAGTTTGAAATGTTGATTGAATTACCTGCCCCTAGCCCAATAATTTTATCGTACCGAGCTCCTAAATCTCTATAGTACACAATAACTTTATAATCATTTTCTGTTTGGTAAAAGTTTCCGCCAATAGCACCTTCATCAATACTTTTATCTTTATTTACTACAACATACTTATAGTTATAAAAGCCTTGTTTTAGCAACATAGCATTTGTATAAACGTTGTGAGATTCGTTAAAAATCATTTTAGTACTGTCGTCGATAACGTAATTGTTAAAATTACCATATATATGAATGTCTTTGTTTTTTAAAGACTCAATAGGAAGTAGTGAAAAATGCATCCAAACATAATCTGCTTCGATACTTGGATTTTCTGCGTCAATATTTAGAATGACATAATTACCATTAATATCTGGATTATAGGTGTATGGTCTGGTTGCTCTCTCGAAGTTTGTATATAAGTAATTGTGATATAAATCTTTTAGATCGATACTTTGTACGCCAGTATTTGCTGCACGAACATCTTTGTTTTCAAAAAACAAATACTCGTTGCCACTCCAAAAACTAGTTTCTGCATCATATTTGTAAATTAACTGATTACCAACAGTATATTGTGGTTTTATATTTGAAATAGCAGTGTTTAGATTATTATTTTGAACAATGACAACTCTTACGTTTTGAATGGGGTTGTTAAATGGCATGTTATTAGAATCAATAACAATTTCTATACGTTGTTTTTCTTCAACAAATTGAACGTCGCGAGATCGTTTAACACTAACACCAACGGTAGCTTTATTTTCGTAAATCATAAATTTTCTTGAGAAAACGAGCTCATCATCGCTATTGAAAATAGAAAGCATGTAATTTCCCGAAACTTTTAAACGCCTAGTTTGTGCATTAGGAATAGTTAGGGTGTAATGCGAATAAATTTGATAAGAGTTGAATGAATTTTCGTAATTTCTAATACGTTGATTGTCAAAGCCGTCCATGTATTCCGATTTTACCAAAACAGACGGTGTCCAGTCAAAATTAAAATGTTCAACTGTATAGTAATAATCATCTTCATCACCGTTTAAAGCATCAAATTCTAAAACAACATATTCCCCAAGCCTTAAAATAGGTAATTGTGTTTCAGGGGTATTGCCTTTAAAATTAATTGTTTTAATATAATCTGGAGGTGCAACTTCTTCAACTTGACTAAAAGCAATATTAGACACAAGAAGAATGGATAATAAAGCAATAAATTTTAGCGGCATTGTAGGACAATTTTTGTAAATATAAACAAATTTAATGCAGAAAGTAAAACTTATTCCAAATAGGGTAAAATTCTATTCAATTTATTATGAAAACTGTATTTAAAATTTGTATTTTTGCACCGATTTTTAGACAACTAATTACAATAAAAAAAATATGTCAAACGACATTCGCATTAAAAAAGGTCTAGACATTAAACTTAAGGGTGAAGCTGAAAAAACCTCTGAAAAGGCAATAGTCAGCAACTTTTATACTTTAAGACCTGAGGACTTCCACGGCGTTATACCTAAATTAATTTCTAAAGTTGGAACTAAAGTAAAAGCAGGTGAACCTGTTTTTTTCGATAAGTCTAACGAAACTATCAAGTTTACTTCTCCAGTTTCTGGTGAAGTTTTAGAAATTTCTCGTGGTGAAAAACGTAAAATTTTAGCAATTAAAATCCAAGCAGATAAAGAACAAACCTACCAAGATTATGGTAAGTTTGATGTAAATGCTGCAGATTCTGAAGCTATCAAATCGCATTTATTAGCATCTGGTTGTTGGCCGTTCGTAAAACAACGCCCATACGATGTTATTGCAAATCCAGATAAAGCTCCAAAGGCTATTTTCATATCAGGATATGCTAGTGCACCATTAGCAGCAGATTTAGATTTTACGTTACAAGGAAAAGAAGCAGAATTACAAGAAGCAATTACAGCCTTAGGAAAACTTACCGAAGGCAAAGTACATGTGTCTGTAGGTAAAAATGGAACGTCTCCATTAGCTGGCTTAACAGGTGTTACATTGCATAATGTTTCTGGACCACATCCTTCAGGGAATGTCGGAACACAAATAAACAAAATAGATCCGGTAAATAAAGGAGAGGTTGTTTGGACTGTTAATCCTCAAGATCTTGTTATTATAGGAGAGCTATTATTAACAGGGAAGTTTAACGCAGAGCGTATTGTCGCATTAGTTGGTTCTTCAGTAGAAAAGCCAAGATATTTTGTTACCAAAATAGGAAGCGAAGTCGCTACTATTGTTTACGATAAAGGCATTGCTAAAGATTCTCACGATCGTATTATTTCTGGTAATGTTTTAAGCGGAAAACAAATTAAGCCAGATGGTCATTTAGATTACTATAGCAATGTAATATCTATAATTCCTGAAGGTGATGATTACGAGTTTTTTGGATGGAACAAGCCTATTTTTAATAAAATATCTACTTCTAGAGCGTTTACTTTTTCTTGGTTAACTCCTAAGAAAGCGTATGATTTAAATACCAATACAAATGGTGAACATCGTGCTTTTGTAACAACAGGAACCTACGAAGAAGTATTTCCTTTAGATATCTATCCAATGCAAGTTTTAAAAGCTTGTTTGTATAAAGATTTAGATGAAATGGAAGCTTTAGGAATGTATGAAGTAGCTCCTGAAGATTTTGCATTAACAGAATTTGTTTGTGTGTCTAAACAACCACATCAAAAAATTATAAGAGAAGGTTTAGACTTAATGCTTAAAGAAATAGGATAATGGGTTTAAAAGAAAGTTTACATAATTTTAAGGAAAAGAATAAAGATAAGAAGTGGTTACCTGCATTTTCTGCAATCCACACGTTTTTATACTTACCAAACGAGACCACACATAATGGAACTCATATAAAAGTTGCCGACGATTTAAAGCGTACCATGAATACCGTAATTATGGCCATGGTACCATGTTTAATTTTCGGAATGTTTAATGCGGGTTACCAACACAATATACAAGTTGGAGAAGCTCAGGCAGCAGCAGGAAGTTTCTTTAGTTCAGAGTTTTGGACTATGGCTAACTTTATGATTGGTTTCTGGAAAATACTACCATTAGTAATTGTATCTTATGGTGTTGGTTTAGGAATTGAATTTATATTCGCCATCATTAAAGGACACGAGGTAGAAGAAGGGTACCTAGTAACAGGGATGTTAGTGCCATTAATTGTACCAGTAGATATTCCACTTTGGATGTTAGCCGTAGCAGTTATATTTGGTGTTGTTATTGGAAAAGAAGTTTTTGGAGGAACAGGAATGAATATTCTTAACCCAGCATTAACGATTCGTGCATTCTTATTTTTTGCGTATCCTACATGGATGTCTGGAGATAAAGTTTGGGTTGAAGGTGCTGTGGAAAGAACAAATGAAATTGTAGGTGGAGCCAATCTAGATGCCATTTCTGGTGAAACCATATTAGGAAGCTTGGCACAAGGAAAAGAAGCCGGATACGAGGTCATGGATATGTTCTTAGGATTTATTCCAGGTTCGATTGGTGAAACATCAACCTTGTTAATCCTGTTAGGTGGATTATTCTTAGTCTTCGCAAAAATAGGAAGTTGGAGAATCATGTTGTCTTCTGCTCTTGGAGCCATAGTTATGGGACTAATCTTTAATCAAGTAGTTGATTCTGGATGGATTACAGAAAGTAGTAAATTCTATGGTTTAATGAGCACGACTTGGTGGCATCATTTACTAATTGGAGGTTTTGCCTTTGGTACGGTGTTTATGGCTACAGATCCTGTAACTGCGTCCCAAACGAATAAAGGAAAATGGATTTACGGTTTCTTAGTAGGATTTATTTCTATTTTAATCCGTGTATTCAACCCTGCATATCCAGAAGGTGTTATGTTAGCGATTCTATTAATGAACGTATTTGCACCAACAATTGACCATTATGTGGTTCAAGGTAATGTAAAACAAAGAATGAAACGTTTAAAAGCAAAAACAGCTTAGTCATGAGTAAAAAAACGGATTCAAATATATATACAATACTTTTTGCCATCGCTATGGTAATAGTAGTAGGAGGGTTGTTAGCATTTACAGCTTCTGCCTTAAGACCTAGAATTGATAATAATGAACGCTTAGAGAAGCAGCAAAACATTTTGTATGCTATGGGTGTTAATGCAAACGATGAAAGCAGTGCGATTTTCGTTTCTACAGATGAAGCTCCAGAGTTGTTCTCTAAATACATTACTAAGCAATTAGTCATACAAGGTGATGATGTAACAGAAGATCCTGAAGCATATTTAATCGATGTGAAAAAGGAACAAACTAGTGCTAAAGCAGGAAACAAAAGAAGACTGCCATTATTTGTTGGTACTAAAGATGGTCAAACATTTTATATAGCACCAATTAGAGGTAAAGGGCTTTGGGATGCTATTTGGGCTTATGTTGCCATGGATGCTAACATGGTTGTTCAAGGCGCTTATTTTGATCATAAAGGAGAAACAGCTGGTTTAGGTGCTAATATCAAGCAACGTTATTTTATGGACGATTTCATTGGTGAAAGCTTAATGAGTAATGGAAGTTTTAAAGGTATTACAGTTGCTAAAGGAAACAATGATCCAAAGAATATAGAAAAAAATGATAACGAGGTAGATGCAATAGCAGGCGCAACTATTACCGGTGACGGAGTTTCGGCAATGATTAAGTCTGAGTTAAGACAGTATGTATCTTATTTTAAAACATTGAAATAATTATGGGACTTTTATCAAAAAAAGACGCAGCATTAATTAAAGATCCATTAGCAGATGATAACCCTATTACTATTCAAGTACTAGGAATATGTTCAGCTTTAGCAATTACCGCCGAATTAGAAGCAGCAATCGTAATGTCTATTTCTGTGTTGTTTGTATTAGGAATAGGAAACGTGGTTATTTCTTTAATGAGAAATATTATTCCATCAAAAATTAGAATTATTGTACAACTAATTGTAGTTGCTGCTTTAGTAATTATAGTTGATCAAGTGTTAAAAGCATTTGCATACGAATTAAGTAAAACACTTTCTGTTTTTGTAGGATTGATTATTACAAACTGTATCATCATGGGACGCTTTGAAGCATTTGCATTAGGAAATGGCCCTTGGCGTTCATTCTTAGATGGAATAGGGAATTCTTTAGGATATGGTGTTATTTTAATTATAGTCGCATTTTTTAGGGAATTACTAGGAGCTGGAACTTTATTAGGAATTAAAGTTTTAGGAGATCCTATTGAGAAAACTGGTGTATACGCATTTGGTTATGAAAATAACGGATTTATGTTATTAGCACCAATGGCATTAATTGTAGTTGGTATTATTATCTGGGTACAACGTAGTAGAAATAAAGCATTAATAGAAGATTAAATTAGTATGCAGTTGGCAGTTCCAGTAAGCAGTTACTGAGCACTGAACACACTGAATACTGAATACTGAAAAAGTATGGAACATATAGAATTATTTTTCAAATCAATATTTATAGACAACATGGTGTTTGCCACATTCTTAGGAATGTGTTCTTACCTTGCTGTATCTAAAAAGGTTTCTACGGCTGTTGGGCTTGGAGCCGCAGTAATATTCGTATTAGCAATTACAGTGCCTTTAAACTGGTTATTAGATCAATTTCTTTTACAACCAGGAGCATTAGCATGGTTAGGAGCTGAATATGCAGATTACGATTTAAGTTTCTTATCATTCATCATGTTTATTGCAACGATTGCAACCATGGTGCAATTAGTAGAAATTGTTGTAGAGAAGTTTTCACCATCATTATATAATTCATTAGGAATCTTTTTACCGCTTATAGCAGTAAACTGTGCTATTTTAGGAGGTTCTTTATTTATGCAATCTCGTGAAATTCCAACATTAGGATTAGCAACAACTTATGGTATTGGTTCTGGTATTGGATGGTTTTTAGCGATTTTAGCCATTGCAGCTATTCGTGAAAAAATTAGATATTCAAATGTACCACCAGCATTAAGAGGTTTGGGAATTACATTTATTATCACAGGTTTAATGGCGATTGGTTTTATGAGTTTTGGAGGTATGTTAACTGGAGGCGATGAAAGTCCAAAAGAAGATAAAATAGTTAAAGTTGAAGAGTCTAAAGAAGATTCTGAAAAAGATAAAGTGATAGCTAACAACATAAAAGTAAATAAGTAATATGATATTAGCAGCAGGTACATTAGGAACTATAGTAGCGACGGTAACAGCATTTTTAATTATTACGTTGTTGTTAGTAGCTTTACTACTATTTGTAAAACAAAAATTGTCACCATCTGGTCCAGTAAAAATCACTATCAACGGTGAAAGAGAAATTGAAGTAGCTTCTGGAGATAGTTTATTATCGACATTAGGTGCTCAAAAAATATTTTTGCCATCTGCATGTGGTGGTGGTGGTACATGTATTCAATGTGAATGTCATGTATTAGAAGGTGGAGGAGAAGCACTTCCAACAGAAACACCTCACTTTACACGTAAAGAGTTAAAGGATGGTGCTAGGTTATCATGTCAGGTTAAAGTAAAGCAAGACATGAATATTACCATACCAGAAGAAGTGTTTGGTATTAAAAAATGGGAAGCAACAGTTGTACGTAATTATAACGTAGCATCTTTTATTAAAGAGTTTGTTGTTGAAATTCCTGAAGATATGGGATATAAAGCAGGAGGGTATATTCAAATTGAAATACCTGAGTGTGAAATTAAATATTCAGACATTGATATTACTGCGCATCCAGAAGAGCATGAAACCCCAGATAAATTTCAAGCTGAATGGGATAAATTTGGTCTTTGGCCTCTAGTAATGAAGAATTCTGAAACAGTAGAAAGAGCCTATTCTATGGCTTCTTTCCCAGCAGAAGGGCGTGAGATTATGTTGAATGTTCGTATTGCTACACCGCCTTGGGATCGTGCTAAAAACGGATGGATGGATGTTAATCCAGGAGTAGCATCTTCTTATATTTTTGCTCAAAAACCAGGTGATAAAGTAACTATTTCAGGACCTTACGGTGAGTTCTTTATTAATGAATCCGAAAGTGAAATGCTTTATGTTGGTGGTGGTGCTGGTATGGCGCCAATGCGTTCGCATTTATATCACTTATTCAAAACATTAAGAACTGGAAGAAAAGTAACATATTGGTACGGTGGACGATCTAAACGTGAGTTGTTCTATTTAGAGCATTTCTATGAGTTAGAGAAAGAGTTTCCTAATTTTAAATTTTACTTAGCTTTATCTGAACCAATGGAAGAAGATAACTGGAAAGTAAAAGAAAACATTGATGCTCCAGGTGATGGTTTTGTTGGATTTATTCACAATTGTGTCATTGATAATTATTTAAGTTTACACGAATCACCAGAAGATATAGAATTATATTTCTGTGGACCTCCATTAATGAACAATGCAGTTCAAAAAATGGGAGAAGATTTTGGTATTCCAGATGAACATATCAGGTTTGATGACTTTGGAGGCTAGATAAGTTATTATGTATTAAGAATTGTAAATCCGTGTTTATAATACGGAGCTTAAATAAAGTAAAACCCGACAGCAATGTTGGGTTTTTTCGTTTACAATATAATTTGTTGTATCAAAACTTTATTTAACTAGAAAAATCCAATTTATATTTCGGTTTCTCATTTTCAAATTCAAATAGTTTCGTATAATCCATAACATTAGAGATATTATCTAAATGGCATAAAAATGTCACAACGTCATTTAAACCATTAAATAAAATATCCTTATCAGTAGAGTTTTTAGGTTTTTCATTTTTATAATGGAGAGGTAATGTATACCCACAGGCTTTCAAAAAAATAGTTTCAATTTTTAATAATTCCAATGGTCTATAGCCATTAAATTTTCTGCCAAGTGTTTCATGTACTTTGCCGATATAATTCAATTCTAATGAACCATGTGTATCCGAAATGTATTTCCAGCTATCAGTATTGTCCAAAATATTTCCAACGGCACATTGCTTGCAACATTCTGGATTTAATTCATTATTATGAAACGCAGTATATAACTTTTTTAAGGCCTGTTCTAAACGTTTTGAAGTTTTCATAAGCATGATTTTTACATTAAATTACTAAAAAATATAAAACTAAACTGTTAAAATTAGTCATAAACTTTTAATAGTAAGATACCAAGCCTTAAAGATAAGCGTTAAATGAGCATGAAAAGACTTCTTGTTTTTGTTTTAATTCTAGCTGTGATTAGTGTTGTAATCATTCAGCTAAAGCCTGTTGAAAATAGTACTAAAAATTTTGTGGCTAAATTGGAAATAAGCCCCGGTTTATTAAATAAAGATAGCCTTACAATTAAATCCAGAGTAAATACTCCTAATGGTTATAAACGTGTGTCATATCCTAAAGGTTCTTTTCAAGATTATTTACGTAATTATAAATTAAAATCGTTTGGAGCTAAAGTTATTAATTATGATGGTTCTGAGTATTATTGGCAACAAGGTCACATTGGAATATTAGATATTCCTGTGCCTAAAAACGGATTACAACAATGTGCGGATGCTTTAATAAGAGTGAGAAGTGAATATCTATGGGTAACTAATAAAAAAGATGACATTGGGTTTAATTTTACCAGTGGGCATTATTGTTCTTGGATAAAATATGCAGAAGGATATAGACCTAAAATTAATGGCAATCGAGTAACATTTCACAAATTAGCTTCAGCAAATCATTCTAAAGATAATTTTTATAAATATTTAAATTTGATTTACATGTATTCAGGTACACTTTCATTGTATAATGAACTGCCAAAAATTGAATATGCAAAAGATCTTAAAATTGGAGATATGCTTATTAAAGGAGGCTCACCAGGACATATTGTTATGATCTGTGATGAAGTTATAAATAGTAAAGGAGAGAAACTATATTTATTGTTTCAAGGAAATACTCCAGCTCAAAGTGTTCATTTGGTTAAGAATTTAGAAGATTCTGAGCTCTCACCTTGGTACAGGCTTAAAAAAGATACTGTCATTCCCGTATCAAACTATACATTTATGAATTCTAAATTTGTTCAATTTAAATAACTGTACTTTAGGGGCAGTGAATTATGGGTATAAAAAAAGCTTTACCAGAGTAAAGCTTTTTTTATTATTTAGTGTTTAATTAAAATATTAATCTTCTAAATCAGATTTGTTATAAACCCAACCTGGTAATGCAGAACTATCAAAGTTAGGCTTTCTTGTTGTGTTTACATTTTCAAAACAAGAAGCATATACTAATGATTTAACACTTAAGATGTCATACACTTTATCATGTTGTTCTTTTGTGAAAGTTCCAAATACAAGGTTTGGATCAACAAATTTATATGCACCATCTTCTAAAATAAAAGCAAACATAGTTTTTACATCACTTTCATAAAAATCGGTGTTTTTATCGTAATCAGCTTCATTATCAATATAACTTTTTCCAGCTACTAAAAGATATTCGTTTCCTGATTTTACATTTTTCACCGCAACGGTACCTCTAAACAATAGATGGTAGTCATCGTTGTATAATCCTGGTTTTCCTTTTAAATTGTCTTTACTTCCATTATACACTTTTTCAAAATAAGGAGTACTAAGACGTTCTAATTTACTAGAATGTACATGTTTTAAGAATTCTTCTTTTGTTTTAAAGTAAGAAGGTAAGTTTTCGGCACAATATCCAGGGTACCATTTTGGTGTGTATTCAGAATGTAATAATTGATGACTCCCTTTTTTAAAGATTACAGGACGCTCATAAACTCTTGGATTATAAAAATTATAATTACCAATTTTAAATAATTCGCAGCCATCATTATTGGCATTTTCTTTTACACTTGTTTTACAAGAAACAATAAAACAAAAAAGCATTAGGGTTTTTAATATTGTTTTATTCATAATTAAAAGTATTGTTGTAAAACTTAAAATTGGTGGTTTCAAGCTTTACATGGTTAAATTCATTAAAAGAATAAACTCAACATTTATTCTATTTTGGGTTCGTTAGCATGTTATTAAGTTGATAAATTTAAGTCAAAATGACTGTCCCTTAATTCATTTTTTTTAATAACGGGGTAAATATAAATTTATTTTTGAATAAAGCAGATAAAAAGCACAAATAATCGATAAAATGCTTATTTTTTGTAGAAAAATCTTATTATTTTTTTATTCTGTATGTTTAGGATTACTTAATGCTTTGATTTTTTGAGAGGAAAGTACGATTGATTTGTGGTTATATAGGTTAAAAGTTTCTATTTAATTGTTTTTTTATTAAAAGACTAATGGCAAAATAAGCTTGAATAATACAATAAGTAACATGACTGCAATTATATTAATTATTATGCCAACCCGAGCCATTTGATTAACTTTTATAAAACCACTGGCAAATACAATCGCATTGGGTGGAGTAGCCATAGGAAGCATAAAAGCACAGCTACTGGCTATGGTTACTGGAACTAATAAATATAGTAATGGAATTTCTAAACCAATAGCGATACCTGCTACTACAGGTGCTAGAACGGCTACTAATGCGACATTACTCATTAATTCTGTCATAAAAAGCATGAGTATAATTAACAAGGAAGCCATGAGTAAAACACTAATATCACAGGTCGAAATAGCTGTAGCCACCATATCAACAATACCAGTAGACGACATACCTTTTGCCAAAGCCAAACCACCACCAAATAAGACTAAAATGCCCCAAGCTAGTTTTTGAGTATCATTCCAAACCAAAATAAAGTCACCAGTTTTTAAATTAAAAGGTATAGTAAAAAGAGCTACAGCTCCAAAAACACTAATCATGGTATCTGAAATGCCAAGCCCTGGAATTAATGAATTAATAAGGCTTCTAAATATCCAAAGAAAGACAACAATTGCAAAAATAACAAGCACATGCTTCTCTTTAGGTGATGTTTTTCCTAGTTTTTTCAGTTCAACATTTATAGCTTCTTTTGAAGCGTTAAATACAAGACCTGTATTTGGGAACATCCATTTAACCAATATAAAGTAAATAATAGTAATTAAAATAATTGAAAAAGGTAAGCCAATAAGCATCCATTTAAAAAAGGAAACTTCTATATGATACTCATTTTCCAATAAGCCTATTAAAACAGAATTAGGAGGTGTGCCAATAACTGTTGCGATACCTCCTGCATTGGCTGAAAAAGCAATCCCTAGCATGACACTAAGAGAGAAATTCTGATCATTTTTAGAGAAACCATCGGAGTCATCAATTAATAGTTTTATAACAGACATAGCTATTGGTAACATAACTACAGTACTGGCTGTATTACTTATCCACATACTCATAAAAGCAGTAGCAATCATAAAACCAAGAATAACTTTATTGGGTGTAGTTCCCGTCTTTTTTATGATATTTAAAGCGATTCTTTTATGCAGGTTTACTTTCTCTAAAGCTAAGGCTAACACAAAACCACCAAAAAACAAGAAGACTATTGGGCTTCCGTAATTAGAACCTACCTCTACCATAGGCATCACTTTAAATAGTGGGAATAATAATAATGGTAAAAGTGAAGTTACAGAAATAGAAACGGCTTCGGTTATCCACCAACATACCATCCATATAGTAGTAGCGATTACTGTATCTGCCTTTTCAGAAACAATCTCAAAAGGTAAAGCTTGTAAAATAGTGAAAAAAATAGGGCCTAGTATTAATCCGATTTTTTTAGAGACAGGGTGTTTACTCATCTAGAATATTATATAAAGAATACTAATTTATAATTTATAAATTTAAACATTTTTAAATCTGGTGTTAGTTGAATATTAAATATTAATTTTGTCTTATGAGTAAACCACTTACAGAACAAGAGTTGCATAATTTGGCTATGAACCATGTTGGAGAAGATCTAGAAGAACGTGGTTTCGAATTTATAGCCGTGAATAGTAAACTAAAAAAGCATCCGCAATTTGTTTGTATCGATAAAAATAAACAGTATTATTTTGTGATTGTGAGAGCTGTGATATTACCGGATAATCCTAATAATTACGATGTTGTTTGGATGGAATCCTTTAAAAAACATGCTCGTGAAAAAGATGCAAAAGTTTTATATGCTGGTGTTGGATTGGGTAATTTGGATGAAAAAAAAGGCCCTATTTTTTTAAATGAAGAATATCTTTTAGAATATAATGGTATACAGGTTTTAGAAACGAATTTTAACTAAATGAAACAGATCACAATACTATTGATTCTTTTATTATTAACTTCTTGTAAAAAAGAATTAAAAAATACGAAGCTTTCTGGAAGTATTTTTGGAACATTTTATGAAGTAACATATAGTTCTAATGTAAATTATGAAAAACAATTTGATAGTTTGTTCCATGTGGTTAATAAGTCCATGTCTACGTATCAAACAAACTCAGATATTTCTAAATTGAATAGAAATGAAGTTGTTGAAATTGATGCACATTTTAAAAAAGTATACCAAGTTTCAAAACAAATTTATGAAGAAACGGAAGGCGCTTTCGATCCTACCATTGGTGCCATTGTAAATGCTTGGGATTTTGGTCCTGAAGGTAAAATAGTGAACTTAGATAGTTTAAAAATTGATAGTTTGATGTTAACTGTTGGTTTCAATAAGGTTCTCATAAGGGATCATACTATTACAAAGCCAAAAGGAACCTTTTTAGATTTTAATGCCATAGCAAAAGGGTATGCCGTGGACATTATTGCAGAATTCTTGGATAAGAAAGGCGCTCAGAATTATATCGTAAATATAGGAGGAGAGCTTCATGCTAAAGGGATTAATATTGAAAAAAACAGTGGATGGACGGTTGGTGTCGAGAATCCTAACTTTGATGGTACTCAATCGCTTTCCAGAACGCTTGTTTTAACTAATGAAGCGATGGCAACTTCGGGAACGTACAGAAAGTTTAAAATAGATAAAGACGGCAATCGGTATGCTCATATTATCGATACAAAAACAGGATATCCGAGTAAAACTAATCTGCTAAGCATTTCTGTAATTGCTAAGGATTGTATGGTTGCTGATGCCTACGCAACGGCTTTTAAAACCATGGGGATTGAAAAAGTGAAAGTTTTTTTAAAATCACACCCAGAACTTAAAGTGTTTTTGATTTTTGAAAATGATAAAAAAGAACTGGAAACGTTGGCTTTGAATGGGTTTGCAGAGAATTAGAAGACAGAACTCATCTTGACTTTTTCTATTTCCTAAAAAATAATTGAAATTTGTCCATATTTCTTTAATTTTCTTGTCCGTATCGCTGCTATGCACTTCAAAAATTGTCTCATCTGAACAAATTTCATCTCATTTTCGGTTAAAAACAAAAAGTCAAGATGAGTTCATATATTTAATTATTAGTAACACCAAATCGTTCTTCAAACTTCTTATAAAAATAGGTAGTATTAGACATTCCTACGGCTTGAGTAAGTTGATTTTTTAATATAAATGGATCGTCTTCTAGTAATTGTTTTGCCTTTTGTAAGCGGGCTTCCATTATAATTTGATTAGGTGATTGTCCAAATACAAGTTTTGTTTTTCGGTTTAAAGAACTTTTAGAGGTATTTAACAAATCTGCTAAATAATCTACTCCAAAAGTTTTATCGTGTAAATTTTCATTAACGATATCGGTTAGTTGTTTTATAAAGACATTCGATTTTTTCTGAAAGACTTCTTCTTCATAAGTTTGTGACAACTCTGTTTCTTTAATAATTTCGTAAGAATTCAAGGATTTTTTTACAGAAAACAACAACTCTTCTTCTAAAAAAGGCTTAGTTAAATAGCCATCAATACCCAAGCGTAACATGTTTAGTTTACCTTGATCGTCCGATCGTGCTGTGATAACAATAACAGGAGTTTTAGAAGCTCTTTTTTTTAATTGATTAACCAACTCCAAACCATCCATTATGGGCATCATATAATCGGTTAATATAAGGTCTATTTGATGTTCCTCAATAATTTTTATAGCTTCTTTACCATGTTCAGCTTCTAAAAGCTCGTAGTCGGGTAAAAGGCTTTTAATATATTTTCGCATTTGTGGATGATCATCTACAATAAGTATTACAGGTTTTTTGTTGTTTATTATTGGAGGTGTTATTGATTTATAATTCTTATTAGGAATATTATTTGAGAGCTCAGATGTAGCTTCATTAGGAATTGTAATACTAAAAACAGTCGCTATGTTTGGAGTACTGGTTACATCAATATTAAAACCATGTTCCTCAATAATACTTTTTGTAAAAGCTAAACCAACACCAGTTCCTTGGCTTTTAGTGATATGATTTTTGTGCTGGTAAAAACGATCAAACACTTTGTTTAAATGGATTTCGGGAATGCCAATCCCATTGTCTTGAACTCTTATGGTAACGCCATTTATATCGTTATTAGCAAATAATTGTACACTACCATTTGTTGAGGTAAATTTTAAGGCATTATTAAGTAAATTATTAATGCCCCGAGACATGAGCTTATAATCAATGTCAATAAACAAATCTGGGCATTTTAATTCTAGTGTAAAATGAATATCTTTTTTTTCGAAAGCACCTTTAAAGTTTGAGTAGTGTTTTTTTAAAAAAGTATGAAGAGAAACAGGCTTCGTATTGATTATTAGTTTATTAGCGTCCAATTTGCTTAAATCCATAATATTATCCACTATGGCTTGTATTTGTAACAATTGATCATTAACAATGTGTAGTTTTTCTGTATTATCTTTTTTAGGCAGATTAAAATTGATTTTTGAGGCATAGGCTTTAATTAAAGTTAATGGAGTTCTAATTTCATGGGATAAATTGACAAAAAAATGAGATTTAAATTCATTAAGTTCTTTAAGCTCTTCTTGTTGCTTTTCAAGTATGATTTTATCATTTAGCACCTTGTCTTTTTCAATTTCAAGAAGCATTTCGTTTTTTTCATTCAAACGTTTAAAGTAATGGAATAGGTAAAATGACGCAAAAAACAAAGAAGTTACTACAGGGTCTTTTAACATTAATAAGAGCCTATAAACACTCATTTTCTGTATTTTACCATTAAACATAATATCCATACTTTTTAGCATTTGAATATCTACTGCAGAAGTGGCATTTTGAATACCATTAATCAAATCATTCAAATTAAAAGTAACCATGCATATAGCTAACATGATGTATGAAGGTATATTACTTTTATATAAACTCATTACTATTAATGGTAAGAGTAAAAAATAGCAGACCGTATATTGGCTAAAAGTAACAACAAAGGAAAGCGTGTAAAATGTACTGTAAGCTAAAAGAATAAAAATAATCTTCCCCACAGCAGAATAGCCTTTTTTATTTAGAAATAAAATAGAGGAGAGTATAGTAATACAAATACAGTGAATTAAAATATCTACATTTTTACCTTCTGGGGCTATCCAAAAGTCTAGTGCTATAAAAAGCGAGCTAATATGAAACCATATTATTACAAAAATATTGAGTAAGCGTATTTTTTTTTGTTCATTCTTATTAGTACAATTGGTTAGGCCAATGTCTGTAAAAAAAGAATACCAGCTTTTTAGTTTTTTCATTGTATTAGCATCACTATTTAGGGTAATTTAATTCAAATTAATAATGGTTTCATAAAGATTAAAATTTTACTGATACCTGAGTTCCTATGAAACGAGGTAATCCGGCAACAAAAGTAGGTATTTGAAAAGCTGAAGCCGTATTGCCACCATCTATAATATATGTTTCGTTAAATAAGTTTGTTGCAAAAAAGTTTAACTCATATTTCTTAGAAAAAATAAAACCTACCTTTATATTTAATAGTCCGTAACTATCTTGTGAAATATCAGATTTATTATCAGGTTCAAAAAATACTTTTGATTGATAACTATAATTTGGTCTTATATAATAATCCACATCATCAATAAGCGTTTGTTGGAAGTTGATTCCTAAAGTGTATGTATGTTTGGGAGTTAGTATAAACTCATTTCCAGCGTATTGCTGTGGATTACCATTTTTATCGTTATCGTCAATAAAAGCATCTATGTAGGCATAATTTGCAAAAATACGGGATTTTTTACCCCACAGATACGATACCGAAGTTTCAAAACCTAAAGATGTTGCACGCCCACTATCTTCGGGAGTTGTTTTTAAATTTCCATCATCACTTAACTGTATTACAGGTGTTCTAAAATTGTTGTATTTGTAATAGTACAAACTCGCATCTACTTGAAGCTTATCGGTAAACCAAAGTGTTTTAACTCCAATTTCATACGACTGTACGGTCTCATCAGATAGCTCATTTATTCCTTTGTCTGTAATCAATAAAGCATGAGGTCTACGGCCTCGTGATAGGGTTCCAAAAATAGTTGTGTTATTATTAAATTCATAAGTTATACCTAATTCCCCTACTGCCGAAATATAATTTTTATAAGCGCTTAAAAAACCATCAGTTGGCACAAATAAGTTATTTGGACTGGCGTTATCGGGAAGTAAACTTCCCAAAATAGCAGTTTTTTTAGCATTTTGAATTTCTACTCCTGAATTAAAATTTTCCCACATGGCTCGTAATCCAAAGTTCAATGTGAGTTTAGGAACTAGTTTATAAAATAAATCACCAAAAAGGTCTCCAGAATTATTACGTGCGCTATTAAAACTCGTTTCAGAATTAAAATCATTCAATAAATTAAAAGACCCTGGACCTAATAAAAAAAACAAGGGGTTATCTGGGGTAATAAATGTTGGAATCCCATTAATGGTTAATTGGCTAGGATTTGTAAAAAGAATAGCAGCACTTTTTTCATTGGTTTCCAAAGTGAGTTGTTGCTGCCCATTTTCATAAAAATAATTTGCTCCTATCGAGGCCTTTATTTTTTGATTAACATAATTGAATCTAATTCCTGTATTTATTTGTTCTTGTTCTACTTCAGTTCTAAAAAATAATGTTGGTGCTACCGTTCCATCAATATCGGAAGCTTCGTCAACATTAAATTTGCGGTAAGAGAGGTCAATTTCCACATCCCAATGGGAGTTTAGGCCATAATTTGCTAATCCCGTTATACCAAAAATAGTTCTTTTTACACCTAGGTGGGTGCCTCGATCCAAATCGGAAAATGTATGAGGTTGTGTATCTCCGCCTTTAGGAGCTAAAACACCACTTTTATACCCAATTCCAGAAGGTGTATCATTTTGCCAATTTATACTAATGTTTATGTGCGAGTTGTCCTTTTTTAATGGGAAATGAAACGAACTTCGTAAAGCCAATGTTTCTGTGCCATTAAGCTGTCCACCAGATAAATTTTCTACATACCCGTCTCTTTTGTTGTATATTCCCGATACACGAGCAAATATCTTATCTTTAAGTAGTATGGTATTAGCATAGCCATCTAAAGTGACTAAGTTGTAGTTTCCAGTGCCTAGTTTTAACGTACCTGAATGTTCGTTCTTTGCTTTATTCGAAGTAATATTAACTGCTCCTATCTGGACTGCTCGATTAAATAATGATGCTTGGGGACCTTTAAAAACGCCTATACTTTCAATATCAAATAATGCTACTGAAGCACCACTGAAACTACTTATAGGAACATGATCTTGAAAAATTGAAACTCGTGAAGCGATTCTAGAATCGGTGCTTTCGTTTCCAATACCACGAATAACAATATTAGGATTGTTTGGGCTTATAGTTTGTGATTGTACTCCGGGAACAAAGGCAGAAATTTGGTCGTATTGTATAAGATCATAAGCTTTTAAAAATTCACCAGACTGTAAACTTATAGTACGAGGTTTATAATCTATTAAATTGGAATTGGCTATGAGCAAAACCTCATTTAATTTGTTAACCTTTTTTTCTAATTTAATTTGTAGGTTTTTTTTGGTGTTTTTTAAAAGGAGTTCAATGTTTTTACTTATATAATCTGGTGTATTAATATTAATGGTATAATGACCTTCTTCCAAATTATTAAAAATAAAAGTGCCTTTATGGCTTGTTCTTACTGTTTTACCGATAGGTAAAAGTGTAATAGTTACATTATTAATAGGTGTATTGGTTTCGTTTAAAAGGATTCCAGAAATGCTTGTTGATTGTGCTAAACTTGTTATTGAGATAATAAATAAAACGAACACTAAGTAATTTCTCTTCATGTAAATTAAAAATAATAGCTATGATTTTGTGAATAAAGTAAGGTTAGAATATCCATGAAATTTTGCCAAAAATAAATATTTAAAAATATAAAGAATCAAAAATGACTCAAATCGTCAGTTTTTGATTCAAATGGTTGTTGCTCTGACTTAAATGGTATTATTTATGGCACGAATAGAGGTTTCATTACATATAGATTTGCACCATAATCTTAAAAATTTAACCTATAATGAAAACAAAATTACTTGGCTTATTAATAGTTGTATTAATAACATTTGGAACTACAAACGCCCAAAACCATGTATGGGCAACAACACTAGATGAAGACTTAGGAAGGTCTATAAAAATAGATGCATTAAATAATGTATATACTGTTGGAACAACTCAAGCGGGACCTGGAACAGATAGAGGCATTTTTATAAGAAAGCAAGATTCTAATGGTATTCAACTTTGGATAAAATACATAAATGGTACTGGTGATGATCAACCATTAGCTCTAGCGTTAGATAATAATGCAAATGTATTGGTTACAGGTTACTTCAATTTTCAAGTAGATTTTGATCCAGGTTCAAGTGTATTTAATATGTCAGCATCCGCAAGAAATCAAAATGTATTTATTTTAAAATTAGATACAGATGGAGATTTTGTTTGGGCAAGACAAATAAGCGGGCCATCTGGAGATTTTGGGAAAGGGATAACTTCAGATAGCGCAGGAAATGTTTATACCACAGGATTTTTTAAAGGAACAGTAGATTTTGATCCAGGAACTAGTACTACAAACTTAACGGCTAATGGAACAGATCCCAATACATCAGACATTTTTATTCAGAAATTAAATGCGTCAGGAGATTTTGTTTGGGCTGTGAATATGGGGGCAGGAAATAATGATGAAGGTACAGCTATAAAAACAGATACATCTGGTAATGTATATACTACAGGCTATTTTGATGGAACAGTAGATTTTAACCCAGATCCAGATCCAACAACAGGAGTATATAATTTAAGTACTGGTGGTGGTAGAAATGCATTTATTCAAAAATTAGACAGCTCTGGTAATTTTATCTGGGCAAAGGCTTTTTTAAGCTCGTCTGGACAGGTCTATTCTTTCGCTATGGATGTAGATGGATCAGAGAATGTCTATACCACAGGTTACTTTAAATCCACAGCAGATTTTGATCCAGGAACAGGAACATTCAATATGTCTTCATTTGGAGGAGGAAATGATATTTTTATTGTGAAATTGGACACTACTGGAGATTTTGTATGGGCAAAACATATGGGTAGAGCTGGTAGTGATGTAGGTAGAGGGATTTCTGTGGATAATTCGGGTAATGTTTATACAGCAGGTAGTTTTGGTGATACATGCGATTTTGATCCAGGTGCAGGTACAGAAAATATGACTCCAGCTGGAGGTTTAGATATTTTTATCCAAAAGTTAGATGCAGCAGGAGATTACGAATGGGCGATAAGGATTGGAGAGGTTTTAAATGATGTACCATTAGCTATTGAAGTAAAGGATAGTAATATTTATACCACAGGTTATTATGAAGGTACAGTAGATTTCGATCCAAACACAGGAGTTGCAAACTTAACTTCTATGACTTCTCGCGACGCTTTTACTCATAAATTGGAGCTTGTAAATTGTACAGTAAATATTCCAGATGCAAATTTTAAAAGCTACTTAGTAGGAGATATGACCATAAACACCAATGGAGATACTGAAATACAGTGTGGTGAGGCAAGTGCATATACAGGATGGATTTCGGTTGCAAATACAAATATTTCAGATTTAACTGGTATTGAGGCTTTTACTAATATTACCAAGTTGTTTTGTAATGGTAATTCATTAACAAGTCTAAATTTAACATTAAATCCTTTATTGGATCAAATGAATGCCAATGATAATGATTTAGTTCAATTAGATATTTCCAGTGGTGGTAATACTAACATGGGATCGGGTTGGTTTAGTGCGGGTAATAACCCTAATCTTACATGTATTCAAGTAGATAATGTAGCTTATAGCAATACAAATTGGATGTCAAGCATTGATTCTCAAACAAGTTTCAGTACCAATTGTTCTAGTCTAGGAGTAAATGATTCTACATTAGAAAATATTGCCATATATCCTAACCCGGTTACACATACATTAATAGTACAATTAGAAGAAGGACTGGAAAGAATAGACATATTTACTGTACAAGGTCAAAAAATTATAGAGAGTTATAAAAAACAAGTAGATGTATCCCAGCTCTCTACAGGCATATACCTATTAAAAATATACTCCAATTCAGGGAAAATAGGTGTAAAGCGCTTTATAAAGAATTAAATCCCAATGATTAAATAGCAAGTCGGGTGTACATTATTGTGAGCCCGACTTTAAAATTTATCAATCTAAAAATTACCACGTTATATTATGAAAACAAAATTATTACTATTAATTGTATTGTTAGGGCTAAAGACAATTGCTCAAAATGAAGTTAAACATCAAACCGAACAATTGAGTTTGATTAAAAAAGGTGATTATATAGGGTATCTTACACAACAAGATGGCTCTGGTAAATACGAAGGAGGGCTCGATGAGTTGACATATAAACTAACCAATTTTCAAGATTACAGAATTCAACCTGGAGCGCATAAGGAAGTTTATATGATTTTTGGAGGTAATCCAGATCGCCCTGATAAGTATAAAGAAACTATGTTTTTACCAGATAATGAAGCGTTCCCTATCACTTATGTTGAAAAGGTTTTTGAAGGGAATAAGGAAATGCAAGACGAATTAGGGTTTGCTCCTCGAATTAACCGATTAACAGATGGAAACCGTCTTGTTTTTCTCGATGGAAGGATTTACGTTATAGAAGACTGGGAAAGTAAGGATAGTTATAATCTGGTCTCTGTCATGGAGCATCAGACAAAAAAAATGGGTGGATTGAAAAAAATGAAAGAAGTGATGCGCTCTCCCAAAAAAATGAAAGAGATGCAGCCACACGAAACCCTTAAGAAGTATTTAGACAATGCCTATGAAAAACAACAAACTGTGTATGCCCAATGGATGAAAAACCCTAAAAATGCAGCCATTGTTGAAAATACCGAAAGTATCCGAAAATTAACGATCGATGCTATTAATAAACAAAGGGCAGATTGGAGAAATTCTGATGCGTATAGACGTATTAAAGAGCGTAATCAAAGTTTTGCACAAAGTGCCTCCCAAAGTCAAGTTACAATTACCAATAGAACAGGAAAAGACATCTATATTTATGAAGAAGGATCTAGTAACGGATCACGTATTTCTGTTAATGGGAAAGGTACATACAACTGTAAAAAAAATCAATATTACAGTTTTAGTGGCAACTCATCGGCAGCTAAATCCACACAAATAAGTACTGCAAATCAAAGTTGCGGACAAGAAAAAACGATTCAATAAACCAATTAATATATACTCCAATGAAAATTTTAAAACACTTAACCTTAATTTTTACACTTATTTTATTTACAAGTTGTAGTAACGATGATGACGGAAACAAGTCAAATGGAACAGAACTTAAAAAAGATAGGGATGCTTTAATCGAGATTTATAATGCAAACACAAACAACACACTCACTTGGGATATTTCGACAATAGATGTATCGACTTGGGATGGAATAACTGTTGAAAATAACAGAGTCTCAGCAGTAAATATTGGCAAAAAAAATATAGACAACCTGCCGGTAACCGCTATGCAACAACTAACAGATTTAAGAAGTTTTTTTGCCAATGAGAATAGTATAGTTTCAATAAATCTTGAAAAAAACACAAAACTTAAAAGACTAGGGTTGTTTGTCAATCAAATACAAACTATTGATGTTTCTACTAACATATTATTAGAGCAATTACTGTTAGAACATAATAATCTGCAAGCCTTAGATATTAGCAAACTGATAAAACTAACAGATTTAAAAGCGCATTCAAATAATCTTACTGGAACCATAAATATAGCAAACGGAAACAATAGTAATATGTTGAGAATGCAATTACAAGGTAATGCAAACTTGACTTGTATAAAAGTAGATCAAGGCGCAGTAAATGGTTTTAGTGGCTGGAAAAAAACGCCTAATTCAAATTATAACATAAACTGTATTAATTAAAAACATAAAATAATAATTACTTAAATAAACCAAAAACCTATTTATTATGAAAACAATTAAAAGAAGTTTCATCATATTAATGACAATATTAGGACTGTCTTGTAGTAACGATGATGGACCAGTTAACGTAGCACCAACTGTGAGTACGCAATCTTTCAATGCTAATGAAGGTGTATTAGATACAGATGTGTTAGGCAAAGTTGTGGCGCAAGATCCAGATGGTGATACACTAAATTATAGCATAACAACCAATAGTGACAATTTATTTGAAATAAGTACAACGGGAGATTTAAGTCTTATCTTGGGTAAAACCCTAGATTATGAAGTATCTACAAGCCATACATTAACTGTTGAGGTGTCTGATGGTGCTTTAAAAGCAAACAGCATTATCACAATTAATGTTATTAATGATAATGAAGCTCCAGTGGTTGCACCTCAAAATTTTTCAATAGATGAAAACAGCGCTTCAGGAGTATTAATCGGTACGTTAGTAGCATCAGACCCAGATGGAGATTCTTTAGTGTTTAGTATTATAGGAAGTAGTTTCCCATTTGAAATTAACAATTCAGGAGAAATTAGTTTGGCAGTAAATAGCACCTTAAATTTTGAACAGAAATCAAGCTATACGCTAGAAATTGTGACTTCTGATAACAATTTACAAACAAGTACAGACATCATCATCAATATCAATGATGTAAATGATGCTCCAAATATTGGAACCACAGTATTTACAGTTGCAGAAGACATAGATGATACTTTTGCAATAGGAGGTATTCCCACAAGCGATGAAGATCGCGACACTTTAATCTTTTCCCTTGGAGATACTTTTGCATCTCGTGATTTTGAAATAAGTTCCTTAGGAATAATAAGCTTAAAAGCAGGCAGTAGTTTAGATTATGAGACTAATACCTTCCATAATTTTCCGGTAAGAGTTTCTGATGGAACCATTACTATTAGCCGTCAGGTAACTGTTTATGTTACAGATGTTGATGATACTCCTTAATTAATCAGTAAATATATAAGTAGCCTAAAGTTATTGAGGGTTCTCTAATAAAATAATTTTAGGCTACTTTATAAAAATAAAAAATGAAGAAAGTAATTTTGATAGTATTATGCTTACTGTTTTTTAGGAACAACATACATGCACAAAAAGAAATACCAACAAAAGCGATAAATGGAACATATCATTTATTAGTACCAGCTAGAGATGGCAGTAAAAAACAATTTTTACAAGTAGGAGAAAATAATGGTGTTAAAATTTTAGTAATGGCATCTTGCGAGCAATGTATACCAGCAACTTATATGTATAATGCCAAAGCTAGTAATGATGTTGGTAAACCTGTATATGGAAAATCAGGGATTTATGTGATTACTTATGATGCTAATAGTTATATATCGGTAATGCCTAAAAGCCCTATGGTTGCTTTGGGAGAAGGAGTTTGGGGAACCTTTGCTTACTACAATTTTTTTAGTACTGATAAAAATAAAGTAACAGCTATGACCAAAGATAAAGTTGAAGCCTATGCTATTAAATTTTCAGAAGACATTATAAATGGTACAAAAGATATAAATGTTGCAGGTGGAAATGGTGAGTTTTTTGCAGTTTCTAAATTAAAACATGCTGGAGAATATTATAAAAGTGTTCAAGTCGAATTTGTTGAAAGTGGAGAAAAACAAATAAAAATGTTAGTGTCTTCTGGGTATTCTGTTGGAACCTATTATTTTTTACCTGAGTACAGTAAATTGTTAGGATTTGATGTTTATGGAGATAGAGGTAACTTACGGGAATACATATTTTCTGAAAATAATATAGCATTCATTTGGGCTAAATTTAGAGGTAGCGGCGAATTAGGACAGGAAACATGGGGTGAATACGATGTGTTTAACTATTTTCATAAAGACCAACAAACTATTCGCAAGCTGGATTTAGATAAAAGTAAGCAAGAAGACATAGGTACTAAATTATTGGTTTGGACAAAAAAGGCTAAAGTTTATGGCGATAAGAAATATAGCGATAAGCAGACAGAAAAAATTAAAAATGAACGTTTACCAAAAAAGGGCTTACAGAACCTCTCATTAGAAGCACAAGCCTTAGTGGCTTCAAAAAATTGGGCAAATCAATATGGTTGGCAAGAAACGATAACTAAAGTCTATTTTACAGACACAGATTGGTCTATTTATAGAAATTCATTAACTGGGGCTCAACTTGGAAGACGTATTTCTGGTGTTATAGTTATGAAACGTAAAGATGGAAGATGTAGTTATCATTATGCTGTTTTTGCACAACAATGCAATGGGAGTGGTTATCAAAAAGTATTCACAGAAGGTATTACACCTGGACAAAATATTCTGGAATGTAAATACGTGAATTAGGTGTCTTTGCCTAGTTTCAGTTTTGTTTTAAAACGAATTTTAGGTCTATAATTGGTTAATTTTGATAATGATAAAAAAAGAGTAGGAAACTTTGTTTTTGAATGGGTTTACAGAACAGTAACTTATAAAGTAAGCGTGTTTATAAAACGTTAATGAGTAAAAGTAACCAGCCAATAACTAGAAGTAAACCTCCTATTGGAGTAATAGGTTCTAAAAACCGAAACTTTTTCCCTTTAGCATCTGACAATACTAACCCATAAATACTAAAAGAGAACAATATAATTCCTAAGGTGAAGCACCAATAGGTTGTAGGAGTTATATTGTTGAAATTAAAACCTATAGCTAATAAAACAATAGCATGATACATTTGGTATTTTACACCAACTTCAAAACTATGTAGCTGTTCGGTAGATAAAATTTTCTTTAATGCATGAGCTCCAAAAGCTCCAAAAATCACAGATAGCATACCAAAAAAAGCACCTGTAGCAATTATAATTTGTTGTGTCATAAAAAGAATAAATTTAATAAATCATTTTTATTTATAAACTACGGGAATAATTTCACCTTTTGCTAAGCAGTACTTTTCAATAACTTCTTTTGAAAGGTTAGCTGTGTAATCTACTTCATCGACTTTAAAACCAATACTACGAAGCTTATCAAAAAAATCACGACCGTAAACACGAACATGATCATATTGACCAAATATTTTGGCGCGTTCTTTCTTATCAGTTATGGTATTATCCTCAAACGTTTTTTCTCTAGTTAAATCTTGCGGGATTTGAAAAATCCCCATGCCTCCAACTTTTAAAACGCGATACAATTCTTGCATGGCTTTGGTATCGTCTGGAATATGTTCTAAAACGTGATTGCAAAAAATAATGTCGAACGCATCATCTTCAAACGGCAGGTTACAAATATCGGCTTTTACGTCAGCTAAAGGGGAATTCAAATCGGTTGTAATGTAATCAAGGTTTTTCATCTTTTTAAAGCGTTTGTAAAATGCTTGTTCTGGAGCAAAATGCAATACCTTTAATGCCGAACTTGTTTCGGTAGCTCTTAAAATAATTCTTTTCGATTCTTTTGTCGAAGAACCTAAAACAGGTTCAGGTTGAAAGAAATCGGTTTCGTTTTTTAAATATAACCATAGCAGTCTATGACGTTCTAATGAAAGCGTAGAAGGGGAGAGCACATTGTTTCTTTGATTTCCATAACCATAAGGTAAGAACGTTTTAAAGCTCTTATTATCTATAGGGTCGGTATATGTATTACCTTTTAAAATGAAGCCTAAAACAGGACGAATAATGTAACTTAACCTTATGAGTAAAGTTCTTGGGATAAAATTTAGTATGAATTTAAAAATTTTTTTCAAGTTGTTTCGCTGAGTTGTTTGACACGAATTTCACTAATTTTCACGAATCATTATAATATAATTCGTTTGTATTTTAAGCTATCTTCTCCAAAGTTAATTAATAAACCAAGTTTCAATTTTGACACTGCAAGATAGTTTAATGTCTGTTTTATGTGAGAAGTCGTTAAACAGTTAATTGCTTTTAGTTCCAATATTATTTTCTCATTTATAATAAAATCAGCTTTATATTTATGTGGGAGCAAATTTCCTTTGTAAATAATGCCAAATTTCCTTTCTCTGGAATACGGTATTCCATTATCCATTAATTCTATTTCCAAAGCATCTGCATAAACAACTTCATTAAAACCTTTTCCTAATTGATTATGTACTTCCATACAAATACCAATGATTTTATAGGCTTTTTCTTTATAAATTAAATCAGACATATAGTATTAGGCAAATAGAAAAAAGATGTTGAGTAAGTATTAGTGAAAATTCGTGAAATTCGTGTCAAAAAAATTAAAGGACTAAAGCCTTTTGTCTAAACTCATCTTCTTCAGTGCTCACAATTCCTAAAGCCTCATGTACGTAAGCAAACGTTGATAATATTTCAGGTTTTCCATCTACAAGTGCCACATCATGCTCAAAATGAACACTAGGCTTACCATCTTGAGTAACAATAGTCCAACCGTCTTTTAATTGCCTCACTTTATGAGTGCCTCCATTTATCATAGGTTCTATGGCAACTACCATACCTTCAATGAATTTCTTACCACGACCACGTTTACCGTAATTTGGCATTTCTGGATCTTCATGCATCTTTTTTCCTAAGCCATGACCAACTAATTCGCGAACAACGCCATAACCATGATCTTCGCAATGTTTTTGTATGGCATAACCAACATCACCAACGCGATTATTTGCTTTAAACTCCCTAATACCAATATATAGAGATTCTTTAGTTACTTGTATGAGTTTTTTAGTTTTAGGATCTACATCACCAATTTCAAAAGTATAAGCATGATCTCCGTAAAACTCGTTCATTAGTGCTCCACAATCAATAGAAACAATGTCTCCATTTTTTAAAGGTGTGTTTGTTGGTAAGCCATGTACTACGGCTTCGTTTACACTACAAAGTAGCGTTGACGGGCAGTCATACAGTCCTAAAAAACCAGGTAAAGCGCCTTGATCTCTTATAAATTCTTCAGCAAGTTTATCAAGTTGCATTGTGGAAACCCCTTCCTTTACTTCTTTGGCAAGCATGCCAAGTGTTTTTGAAACTATTAATGCGCTTTGGCGCATTAACTCTATTTCTTCTTTTGTTTTTACTACAATCATGTCTAAAAAATAATGGCAAAGATACTTAAAATTAAGTACTAATATTTTAACGATAACATGACTTTTGACATTTTTTATGAGGTTCAAAAAGAATAAATTTATATACTAAATTAAACAAGATGTATAAAATTGTTAGCGCGGAGGATGCTGTTAAAGTCATTAAAAGCAATGATAGGGTTTATGTACAAGCAGCTGCAGCAGCTCCGCAGTTGTTAATGAACGCTATGACAGAGAGGCATGAGGAATTAAGAAATGTTGAAGTATGTCATTTACATGTAGAAGGAGATACAGGTTATGCCAATCCAGAACTGAGAGATAGTTTTCATGTAAATTCTTTTTTTATAGGAAATAATGTACGTCACACATTAACTGCTGGAAACGGATCTTATACCCCCGTTTTTTTAAGTGAATTACCATTATTGTTTAAGAGGAATATTATACCGCTAGATGTGGCATTAATTCATGTATCTGTTCCGGATAAGCACGGATATTGCTCATTGGGTGTTTCGGTTGAAGCTTGTTTGGCTGCCATAGATAACGCAAAAACTGTCATTGCACAAGTAAATGAGCAAATGCCAAGAACTCATGGAGATGGTATTATTCATATTACAGAGATAGATTTATTTGTTGAATGTAATGAACCTATTCCTACACATTTATATGGAAATCCATCAGTTATCGAAAATAAAATAGGCGATTATGTAGCTAGTTTAATAGAAGATAGAAGTACACTACAGATGGGGATAGGAGCCATTCCTAATGCTGTATTATCACGTTTAACGAATCATAAAGATTTGGGGTTGCATACTGAAATGTTTTCGGATGGTGTTATTGATCTAATTTTGAAAAATGTAATTAATGGAAACTTTAAAGGTGTTAATCCAGGACGTACATTGTCTACATTTTTAATAGGCTCTAAACGGTTGTATGATTATGTAGATGATAATCCTTTTGTTGAAATGCGCGCTTCAGATTATGTAAATGATGTATCTGTTATTAAACAAAACCCTAAGATGGTCGCTATTAATTCTGCTATTGAGGTCGATTTAACAGGCCAAGTTTGTGCAGATTCAATTGGAGCTAAAATGTATTCGGGAGTAGGTGGTCAAATGGATTATATTAGAGGTGCATCCTTAAGTGATGGAGGAAAAGCTATCATAGCATTGCCTTCCATTACAAAAAAAGGTGTTAGTAGAATCGTACCGTCTTTAAAACCGGGAGCAGGCGTAGTTACTACCAGGGCACATGTGCATCATGTTGTTACAGAATATGGTATCGCTAACTTATATGGTAAGACCATTCAAGAAAGAGTTAAGGCCTTGGTGGGGATTGCACATCCGGACCATAGAGAGTCTATCGATAAGACTTATTATGAGTTAATTTAAGAAAAAACTATTTTAGAAAACCAAACAATCCTTTCTTTTTTTCTACTTCTGGAGGTTTTGTATTTGTAAGTAATTGATATATTTCACCCCAGCCTAAAAAACCTCCTATATTTCTATCATCAATAAATAAATCAGCATTAATCTTTCTGCTAACATCATTGGTATATTCTTCTTCAGGAAAACTATTATTTATAGCATAAAAAGAGATCCCATTATCCTCACAAAATTTAACAGCTTCATTTAACCTTTCTCCAGATCTATAAGTCCATAAAATAAGCCTATGCCCATCATCTTGTAACTTTTTTAAAGTTTCAAAAGCAAATAATATGGGCTTACCTATTTTGGGATACGCATCTTCAACAATGGTACCATCAAAATCTATTGCTATAATAAGTTGATTGTTAAAATTCATTTAAGTTATAAACTTGGGTTTATAACAAAAGTACAATAATTTATTTTTCACTAATTTAAACTAAAGGATGTTGTGTCATAGACTCTGGTTGTTCAATACCTATTAACTTTAAAATAGTAGGAGCCATATCTCCTAAAATACCATCTTTAATAGTTTTTAATTCCTTATCGATTAAAATAACAGGAACCGGGTTTGTTGTGTGTGCTGTATTAGGCGTACCATCAGGATTTATCATGGTTTCACAATTTCCATGATCAGCTATAAGTAATGTTGTATAGTCATTTTCTAGAGCAGTAGATATAACATCTTCTACACATGTATCAACTGCTTCGCAGGCCTTTATAGCAGCTTCCATAACGCCTGTGTGACCTACCATATCACCATTTGCAAAATTTAAACATACAAAATCAACATCTCCTTTTTGAAGCTCAGGAATTAAAGCATCTCGTAATTCGTAAGCACTCATTTCTGGTTTTAAATCGTATGTGGCTACTTTTGGAGAGTTTCTTAAAATACGAGATTCACCATTAAAAGGCTCCTCGCGTCCACCTGAGAAAAAGAAAGTAACGTGTGGGTATTTTTCTGTTTCAGCGATACGTATTTGTTTTTTATTGTGTTTTTCTAAAACTTCACCTAGTGTTTCAGTTAAATTATCTTTATTGAAAATAACATTTACATTTTTATAAGTTTCATCATAATTAGTAAGTGTTACATAATGCAAATCTAATTTATGCATGTTTTGCTCATGGAAATCGTTTTGAGATAACGCTTCTGTCAATTCTCTTCCACGGTCTGTTCTAAAATTAAAAAAGATAACAACATCACCTTCTTTTATGCTTGCTTGAGGGGTCCCAGATTCATCAACCATAATAATGGGTTTAATAAATTCATCGGTGATATCATTTTTATAACTTTTTTGAATGGTTTCCGTAATATTAGTAGATTTCTCACCTTGTCCATTAACTAAAGCATCATAAGCAAATTTTACACGTTCCCAACGTTTGTCTCTATCCATAGCATAATAACGACCAGTGACACTGGCCAATTTGCCATTTGTTTTTTCTAAATGACTTTCTAACTCAGAAAGAAAACCATAGCCAGATTTTGGATCTACATCACGGCCATCTGTAAATGCATGTACAAAAGTTTTGGTTAAACCAAAATCGTTAGCAGCATCTAGTAATCCAAATAAATGATTGATATGTGAATGCACACCACCATCACTTAACAACCCTAAAAAATGAACATCTTTATCATTAGTTTTTGCATAGTTGAATGCATCTACCAATACTTTTTCGTTATTTAATGTTTTATCTTTTACAGCTAAATTGACTTTCACCAAGTCTTGATAGACAATACGTCCAGCGCCAAGATTCATGTGTCCAACTTCGCTGTTTCCCATTTGACCTTCTGGTAATCCAACATGTAATCCATCAGTTCTTAAAGTAGCAAACGGGTATTTTTTATAAAGAGAGTCTATAAAAGATGTATTTGCATGATCGATAGCGGAAACTTTAGGATCTGGAGAATTACCCCAGCCATCAAGTATCATTAAGATAACTTTTTTGTTCATTCTTTTTTAAATTTTGATAAAAAACAAAGATAAAAAAGTTAAACAAAAGAATACGTAAATAGTCTTTTTAATACTAGAGTTTTCAAGGCTTTTTCGAGGTTTTTAAAAAAAGAATCATTCAGTTAACTATTTGTGAAAAAAAAGTTAAAAATGTGTTATTTATTATTTTTTGTGTAACAGATTAGAAATAATATCGTCTCTTTAGTATATCAAAAAAACAATCATTAATCAAATTAAATCGTTCATCATGAAAAAATCAGTCATTATTACCGCCATTGCATTATGTTTTTCTATTGTAACAGTTAATGCTAATCCTATTTCCGAAAATGTTAACACTACTAATGTTGAGTATGTGTTTAAAGTGAACTCATTTTGTGTTTCAATTGCTAAAGGAGATATAGAAACTGTACAAAAACTTATTGAAAGAGGTGCAGATATAAATGAAATGTCTAATGGAATGACCCCAGTCATGTATGCCGCTAAATTTAACAGAACGGATATTTTAAAACTTTTAATAGCAAAAGGAGCCAATTTAAAAGCAAAATCTACTAAAAAAATGACCGCATTACAATATGCTGAATTGCATGGAGCAACCGATGCAGCAGCAATTATAAAAGCTACTATAGCGGAAGCTAAAGCAGCAAAAAAGAGAAAATAATTATAAAACTTAAATAATTATTTTGAGTTAGTCACTCTTAAATAGCCTTGATTTTCAAGGCTATTTTATTTTATTGATTTTTGTATTTTTCTATAGCTTCTCGAATTTTTTCAATTCTATTATCTGGATCTGGATGTGTACTTTGAAATTCAGGAACCCGATTAGGTCCGGCAGCAGTTTTTAAAATTTCCATAACACCAATCATTTCTTCTGGGTTATAACCAGCTTTAAGCATAAAAAGGACGCCAAGTTCATCACTTTCTAATTCATCATCTCTACCATTGGTAAGTAGTGTGTTTTGTCCAATACCATTAATAAGTCCACCCATATCTGCTCCAACAGATCCTGCAGTTGTTAAGCCTTGCCAATATTCGCTTTCGGCTATTCTTTCTGCACTATGACGCCCTAGAACATGTCCTATCTCATGACCTAATACGCCTGCTAACTGATCCTTATTGTCTAATTTAGAAAATAAAGCATAGGTTATAAAAATTTGTCCTCCGGGTAACGCAAAAGCATTAATAGTGTTAGGATCTGCAAGCAAATGAAACTCGTATTGATAAGGTGTGTCTTTAGCAATACTATTATTTACTAGTTTGTTTCCAATATTATCAACTAAAGCTTGATATTCGTTATTTGGATGTAGACCACCATGTTGTTGTGCCATTTGAGGAGCGCTTTGTAATCCAATAGCAATTTCTTTATCCGGAGACATAGATATGGTTTGTGTTCTCCCTGTATAAGGATTCACTTCTTGTTGACTACATCTTTTAAAAATAAAAAATAATGCAATAGCAGCACCTATTAATAAACGGACTTTAAGGTTTTTTCCTCTCATTTTTTGAAGTTTAATGCAATTAAAAATATGAAATTTTCTGCATTAAGTGATTTCATTTGAAATTAATACTAGTATAAATAAAAAATTAGTTATTTATAAGACACTATATTTTATAATAAGTCACTAGAGGGATTATGGAAAATATAAACTAATTTTAAGCATTCATTTATAAAAAAAAAAAATCGATGTCCTTTATATTTAAAATTATAGAAAAAGAAAATATAAATGCTGTTATTCCTTTGGTACAAGAACTAAATGAAAATAAGGTTTCTTATGCCATTTTAGAGCAACGTTTTGCTGAGATGATTACTCAAAATTATGAATGTGCAGTAATATACGATGATGATAAGCTAATAGGTGTTACAGGTTTATGGTTTTGTACACGACATTATTCTGGAAAGAGCGTAGAACCAGACCATGTATACATAGATAAAGCTTATAGAGGTCAAGGTTTAGGAAAACAATTTTTTGAATGGATTTATAATTATGCTATAGAAAAAGGATATGAAGCTGTAGAATTAAATACCTATGTAAGCAATTATGCTTCACATAAGTTTTATTATAATGAGGGCTTTAGTATTTTGGGATATCATTTTTTAAAAAAGTTATAATTTTTTCTTGCATATGACTTAAGAGTTTGTATATATTTGCAGCTCAATAATGCGGGAGTAGCTCAGTTGGTAGAGCGTCAGCCTTCCAAGCTGAATGTCGCCAGTTCGAACCTGGTCTCCCGCTCTTAAAAGCTTCATAGAAATATGAAGCTTTTTTATTTTAAATGCTTTAGCTCTGTTCCAGATTCTACCTCATATGGTACTTTGCTATATTCAAAAACACGAGCTGTTAAATGCCCTTTCAAGATAATAGAGTCGTCTTTTACGTGTAGCCAGCTACCTTCCCTTATACCTATAACTGGCTGTGTATTAAAGTTATGAAATTCTTTTACTCTGGTTTCTCGGGTTTCACCCATATGCTTACTGTTTTTGTCGGGGTCTAAATAATGTGGGTTGATATTAAAAGGAACAAAACCTAGAGCTTTAAAACTTGGCGGGTACACAATTGGCATGTCGTTAGTTGTATTAATAGTTAATCCACAAATATTACTACCAGCACTAGTACCTAAGTAGGGTGTTCCATTTTTTACAACTGTTTGTAAGGTATTTATTATATTGTTTTTATAAAGTTGATTTGTTAAAACAAATGTATTACCACCTCCAATAAAAATAGCCTTAGCCTTTTTTATAGCATCAATGGGATCCTCGAAAGTATGAATACCTTCTACTCTTTTGTCTATTTTAGAAAAAGCAGTATTAACAATTTTAGTATATTCATCGTGAGATATACCTCCAGGTCTAGCATAAGGGATAAATAAAATATCTTTAACCTCATTGAAGAAAATAGTTAAATCATCTAAAATGTAATCTAAATAATCACTTCCGTGAATTGTTGAAGTGCTTGCTATAATTATGTTTTTCATAATAAATATTTTTCACAGTAAAACTAATATTATAAAACTAATATTTATGCGATCTATAAGAAAATTTTATAGGTTGTAGTGTTGAAAAGTCTAATAAAATCCTTAATTTCAATAAAAAAAATAACATGAAAAAAGCCATTTTCTTTTTAGTATTACTCTCTACAATGCATATGATATCTCAAAACGCTAACCGTGTGAAGGTTAGTGGGAAAATAATAGTTGAAAGCAGTGATATTTCTGGTATTACTATTTACAATGTATCATCAAATAAGGGAGTCATTACTGATGAAAATGGAGAATTTAAACTACGTGTTGCATTAGATGATTTAATTGAAGTAAGTGCATTACAATATCAAAATATTAATTTTAAGGTTAATAAGGCAATTATTGAATCTAAAAAGATAAAACTTTTTTTAATTGAAGAGATTTATAAGCTAGAAGAGATTGTTGTATCGTCAAAGGGGCTATCAGGAAATTTAAATACAGATATAGATAATACCGAGGTTTTTAAGCCCAAATTAGATGCTTTATACTTTGGAATTAAGCATAGTGATGATTTTGATTTTAGGGCTGATAATAGGTCTGAATCCACAAATATTGTAAAGACAGAGCATCTAGCCATGGTAAATGGTCTTAATATAGTAAATGTAGTAGACCAACTATTGTTACCATTATTTAGGTCTGAAGTGGCAGATAAAAAGGAATTAGGTATTCCCGATGTTCCCGTAGAATCAATAAAGTACTATTTCGGATCTGAGTTTTTAGTTGATAACTTTAATATTCCAAGTCACCGAGTTGAGGACTTTATAAGATTTGTTGAGCGTAAAGGTTTTGATTTTTCCTTGCTTAACTATGGAAAAGAAATGGAATTTCTTGAATTGTTGAACAAAAAAAGCCTTGAGTTTTTAAGTTTACATGAGAAAAAATAATAGACTCCTATAAGTTTTAAGTTGTGTTTTAACAAAAGTTTAGAACGGTTTTTAAATTTATTTAAGAATTGATAAGCGTTCTTTATACTTTAATTTAATCAACTTGAAGCGAACATTAATATCATCTGCACTTCTTTTTTTATCATTTAATTTAAGTGGTCAATCAATTAATAGATTACAAATAAAAGGTATTCTTCTTTCTGCTACCAATGATGTCGAAGTGGTTACTATTTTTAATACGTCTTCAAATAAAGGAACTATCACGAATAAAAAGGGGGAATTTATTATTGAGGTAGCATTATTTGATGTTATTGAAATTTCTGCATTACAATTTCAAACAGTTTCTATTACAGTTGATGAAGATGTTATAAAGAGAAAACAATTAAAAATACAATTGGTTGAACGGATTAATCAACTTGATGCAGTTACACTTTCATCTGGACTTACAGGAAATATGTTGGCAGATGTAAACGATGTTAAAATCGTTGAACCTATACGTGTGAATATGGGAAATATAAACAGATCTTTTGAATACAATGATGTGAAAGCATTTGACAATAAGGTAGCAAGTAATCATTTAAAAGCTATAATAAATCCAGACGCACGTGATTACCTTCCAGACGTTGAGAAAATTTTTAAATTATTATTTAAAAAAGATTTACCTTTCAAACAAAACGTATACAAGACAAAAGTAAAAGAAAAACCAGAACGAGAGCCAAAAGGAATATTAGACGTTTATGATCATAAATATTTAAGCGACACTTTAAATATACCATTAAAAGATATTGCAGACTTTATTGCTTTTGTAGAAGATAAGGGTATTGATCCAAAACTTTTTAAGAATGATAATACAATACATCTTATCGAGTTTTTAGTAAAGCAAAGTGAATTGTTTTTAAAACGCTAAAATGGTAAAAGCCAAGGACATTGTAATAGTGTTTATGTTGTTTTCTTTTCAAACAATTATTTCTCAATCTATAGAAATACTAGGGAAAGTTCAAAGTAATTCTGGAGTTGAGAATATTCACGTCATTAATAAAACAGCTCAAATTTTTACCATAACGAATGAAAAAGGTGAGTTTAAAATTAAAGTTACCTTAAACGATTCGTTGGTCTTTTCATCTATTCAACATAAATTAAAAGAAGTTGTTATTTCTAATGAAAATATTTCTAATAGAGCAATCCTAGTAAAATTGGAGGAACAAATAAATGAACTTGAAGAGGTTATAGTAGGTAAGGTTTTAACAGGAGATTTACTTAAAGATATTGCTAATGTAGAAGGGGATCCACCTATTAATTTTTATGATGTAGGAATACCAGGTTATAAAGGTAAAATAGCGACTCAAAGTGAACGTCGTTTAAGTGAAGCAGGAGAATTTAAACCAAAAATGTTACTTGGAGTACTAACTGGAGGCATTCCTTTAAACCCCATATTAAATGGTATTTCTGGTAGAACTAAAATACTTAAAAATCGTGTAGAGGTTGAAACAAAAGAAGCTTTAATGAATACCGTAAAAGCCAAGCTGTCGAAAGATTTTTTTGCTTCTAATCCATTAGATGAAGACTTAAGGATGGACTTCTTTTATTTCTGTGCAGACGATGAACATTTTGTTAAATACTGCAAAAATAAAACCGATTTCGAAATATTAATTTTTTTAAAGAGTAAATACAAACAGTATACAGAAAATTTAAATTCTGAAAAAGACTAAACCTTTTTGGAATGCTTTTTGAAACGAACTCATTTAGACTTTTTGGATTTAAGCGAAAATTAGAAGATTTAGCCTATGTTGAGACTTTTTTGAGTTGCATAGCAGAGCTACGGAAGGAAAAAAGACAAAAACAGAGCTGAAAACAGCCATTTTTTAGCAAATTGAAAAAGTCTAAATGAGTTCAACATCAAAATAATTACTTTAGCAAAAAATATATAGATGACATTTATTAAACCATTTCTTTTTTTTTTAATTATACCACTTTTTGCATTTACTAGTGTACATAAATATTATTTAAGCGTTACTCAAATAGATTTTATAAAAGAGAAACAATCTGTACAAATAATTACAAGAATTTTTATTGACGATTTTGAAAATTTACTACGAGATCGCTATGATGAGTCTATTACGTTAGCCACTAAAGAAGAACCAAAAACCATTGATGTTTATATTAAAAGATATTTAAATGAAAGTATAAAAGTTAAGATTAATAACGAAGAAACTAATCTTACTTTTATTGGTAAAGAATACGATCAAGATATAATGCGTTGCTATTTAGAAATAGAAGGCGTAACAAATATTAAATCTTTTGAAATTAGTAACAAAGTGCTGTTTGGTTTATTTGAAGAGCAGCAGAATATTATAAAAACAAAAATTAACTCCAAACAAAAAAGCTTTATACTTACTCCAGAAAAGGAAAGTGCATTGTTAAAGTTTAATTAAAACTAAGTTAAAACCTTTCCGAATTAATTATTTTCGAGCGTTTTTTGTAATAATAAACGAATTATTATTACTCAAACAGGTGATCTATTAAAAAAAACATAAAAATTGACAATGAAAAAACTTAAGTATTATTTCCTTTCTGTGGTTTTTGTTTCAACAAGTATTTTTGCACAAAATCAAGAAAAAGCAAAGCCTCAAGGTCATACAGATCAGAATAAATTTAGGCAAATGAAAGATGTGTTGCCGACACCAAGTAATACTAGAACAGCTTCTGGTGCGCCTGGTCACGAATATACGCAACAGAAAGTTGATTATATAATGGATATTCGTTTAGATGAATCTAAAAATCAGATTTATGGAAACGAAAAGATAACATACCATAATAACTCCAAAGACTACTTAGAGTATTTATGGGTACAGCTTGATCAAAATATGAGAGCTAAAGATTCAAAAACTCCAGATATAAATTCAGATAAATTTAATGGTGCATTTAATGGGCCAGTAAGTTTCACGAAAGCAAATTTAAAAAAAACCTTTGATGGTGGTTTTAATATTGATGCAGTAAAAAACTCTGATGGTTCAGATTTATCTTTTATGATAAATCAAACCATGATGCGAATTAATTTACCAAAACCATTAGCACCAGGCGATACCTTTAAATTTCAAATAAAATGGTGGTATAATGTTAATAACCATATTATAGAAGGTGGACGATCTGGGTATGAAGCATTTCCTGATGGAAATAATACTTATGTAATCGCTCAGTTTTATCCAAGGCTTTGTGTTTATAATAATGTAGAAGGTTGGCAAAATATGCAGTTTTGGGGACGTAGTGAGTTTGCTTTAGAGTTTGGAGATTTCGATGTTAAGTTAACAGTTCCTGCAGATCACAAATTAGAGGCTACAGGAGTCTTGCAAAATGAAAAAGATGTTTTAACAAAACTACAGCTTAAGCGTTTTGAGCAAGCTAAAAAATCGTATAAAGACCCTGTTTTTATTGTAACACAGGAAGAGGCCGAAAAAGCTGAAAAAGAAAGAAGTACAAAAACAAAGACATGGCATTTTAAAGCTAATAATGTAAGGGATTTTGCTTTTGCAACATCAAGAAAATTTTTATGGGATGCCATGGCAGTAGATATAAATGGAAGGTCTGTAATGGCAATTTCATTATATTCTAAAGAAGGAAACCCACTGTGGGAAGAGCATTCAACACGAGTTGTAGCCAATACATTAGAGGAATATTCTAAACTTACTTTCGATTATCCATATAATAAAGCTGTTTCTGTACATGCTCAAATGGGAATGGAATACCCTATGATTTGTTTTAACTATGGAAGACCAAATCCTGATGGAACATATTCGGAAAGACTTAAAAGAGGTATGATAGGTGTTATTACTCATGAAGTTGGACATAACTTTTTTCCAATGATTGTAAATAGTGACGAACGCCAGTGGACATGGATGGACGAAGGTTTAAACTCATTTGTAGAAACATTAGCAGAATTAGATTATGACCCTAACTTTATAACAGGAAACCTACCTAAAGATATGGTAACATATATGGGAGGAGATCAGAGTTATATTTCTCCTATCATGTCTCAAGGAGATTATGTGCATCAATTTGGACCTAATGCTTATGCTAAACCTGCAGCTGGTTTATATATGCTAAGACATACTATTATGGGGCCAGAATTATTTGATTATGCTTTTAGAACATATTCAAAACGATGGATGTTTAAGCACCCAACGCCTGCGGATTTCTTTAGAAGCATGGAAGATGCATCTGCAATGGATTTAGATTGGTTTTGGAGAGGGTGGTTTTATACTACAGACTATACTGATGTAGGTATTAAAGAAGTTAAGAGTTATTATTTAACGGATAAACCAACAGAAAAAGCTAAAGAAATAGCTAAGCAAAATAATTTAAACCTTGATAATTATAAAGATAAGCTAGTTTATTTTGCAGAAGCCGAAGAAGGTAAGATTCCTGAAAATGCAAAGAACATTTCAGATTTCCCTGCCTTAAACAATCATTTAAATAGTTTAAGTGATGAAGAGAAGAAGGCAAAGATAACAGAAGCCGAAGCACCAAGATATTTTTACGAAGTTACTTTTGAAAAACCAGGAGGGTTAGTAATGCCAATAATTTTAGAGTTAACCTATGAAGATGGCGTTAAAGAAAGAAAAACATTTCCTGCCCAGATATGGAGGTATAACGAGCATGAAGTAAAAAAGGTTTTTAAAACTCAAAAAGCTATTACAAATATAGTCGTGGATCCTGATTTAGAAACAGCAGATGTAGATGTGTCAAATAACTCATGGCCTAAAGAAGTAAAACAAAGTGATTTTGACCAATTTAAGGAAAAGGTTAAAGGATAAAATAAATATTTAAGTTAAAAGCCGATTTTTACAATCGGCTTTTTTTATTCTAACAAAACAACTCACTATATTTGCGTTGTGATACAACAAGCTACATTTTTATTTATCAGTGGTGCAGAAATAGCATTTATACTATTTATTGTTATCATGGTTTTCGGAGCAGATAAGCTACCGGAAATTGCCCGTGGTTTAGGAAAAGGGATGCGTACCCTAAAAGATGCTACAAATGATATTAAGCATGAGATTACTAAAACTGCAGAAAAAAATGGTATTGATACAAACCTTACAGACGATGTTAAGAAAGAACTTAACAAGGTAAAAGATGATTTAGAGGATTTTACTGGTTCTGTAAAACGTAAATTTTAATATATTTGTAAGTTTTTATCTCTTTAAATTACCTGTTAACGTTTTAATTATGGTTTCAACGAGTATTTTTATTTTCTATTGTAGATAAAAATATATTGTAAATCCAAATCTAACCTAAAAGACTAAACCAAATGAAAACGAGCTTGCTTGTATGTTTTCTGTGTACTATTACTCTTGCTTTTTCTCAAGATGACAAACATTTACTGTTTCAAATTGATAGTTTAAACTCTAATGCTTTACGTTATTATGATAATAACGAAGTGATTCATGCATTATCTTCTATTAATGAATCTAAAAAATTGTCAGAATCTATTAATGATATTTATGGCAGTTCATTAGCGAATTTTATTCAAGGTCAGATTTATAGTTCCATAGATGAGTATGATGCTGCCGAGAAAAGATTTATTACTTCTCTTAATTCTTCATTAGAAATAGATGATAACTATTTAATAGCTAATTCATATCTAAATCTGGGAAAGCTTTACAAACAAAAGAAATCATTTAAAGAGTTAAGTCCTTATTTTGAGAATGCATTAGAGTATGCATCAATAGGTAATATTAAGGATCATAACAATCTAGATAAACAACAAAGTCTTCTATTTGATATTCAAATTAATTTGTGTCAAGTCTATTTAGATAATAACTTAACAGAAGACGCTTTAATACACCTTTTAAGAGCTGAAGAAAGCTTATACAATTACCAAGCAGATGCAAACGCATACGGATATTTAAAGTATACCCAAGGAATCTATTTTCTTACTAAAGAATTGTTCAACAGTGCTAATAAAAAATTTAATGAAGCATTATTATATTTAGAAAAAAACGAAGATGGTAATAAAAGACATAATAATTTACTTCTGCTTAATGTCTATGAAAAACTAGCCTTGTCTTTAGATAAACAAAATTTAGATAAGCAGGCTTATGCTGCATTGCAGAAATATAATACTTACAAGTATAAATATACAGATGAGACGTTATCGGAAAGTAAGTCTATTGCAGAATCAAAATTTCTTATTGAGGATTATAAAAAAGACGCTCAAATAGCAAACACCAAACGAATACATCAAATTGAAATTACTAATAAAGTAAAAAACTTAAACATTATTATTACGATAGCATTGTTTTTGTTTTTGGTGTCGCTAATTACAGTTTATAGAAGTTACGTTTCTAAAAGAAAACTGACTAATATTTTAAAAGACCAGAATGAACAATTAGAAATTGCCCGAAACGAAGCTGTAAAATCATCAGAGTTAAAATCTAAATTTATATCAAATGTAACGCACGAATTACGAACGCCGCTTTATGGAGTTGTTGGAATTACATCATTACTTCTTGAAAATAATGATTTAAGAGAAAGTGATGCCAAGCTAATAAATTCACTAAAATACTCAGGAGATTATTTGTTGAACCTTATTAATGATATTTTACAAGTAAGTAAAATAGAATCACAAAAAATAGAGTTAAAAAACACTTCGGTTAATTTAAAAACATTAATAAAAAATATTGTCGATTCTTTTGATTTCAGGTTGAAGGAAACTAATAATCGAATTAATGTATTAATAGATAAGCGACTTCCGGAATTTATAAAATGTGATAATGTAAGGTTGTCACAAATTTTAATTAATTTAATAGGTAACAGTATAAAATTTACTGAAAGTGGCTGTATTGATCTTCGAGTAAAAATGTTAGAAACAGACGCTAAAGAAGTTAATATACGTTTTGAAATTGAAGATGATGGTTGTGGTATTCCGAGGCATAAATTCGATACGGTTTTTGATAATTTTTCTCAATTAGATGAGAATAATAATATTAACTATCAAGGAACTGGTTTAGGACTTTCTATTACTAAAAATTTAGTTGAGTTATTTGATAGTAAAATTGAACTTCAAAGTGAATTAGGAGTCGGTAGTATGTTCAGTTTTAATATCACTTTTGACATTGATGAAGTTGAAGTAGAAAAAAATAAACTTAAATCGAAAAATGAAGTAGAATTAAAATCTTTAAACAAAAAGTATAAGATTTTAATAGTAGAAGATAATAAGATAAACCAAGTTGTTACACAAAACTTATTAAAAAAGGCTAATTACGAATCTGTTGTTGTTAGTAATGGTTTAGAGGCATTAAATATAGCCAAGGTTAATAAGTTTGATCTTATCTTAATGGATATTAATATGCCCATAATGAATGGAAAAGAGGCCACTCGTCACATTAGAGAGTTTGATAATCAAATTCCTATACTAGCATTAACAGCGTCTGATGTTGATAGTATAAAGAAGGATTGTTACGATAATGGTATTGGTTTCAATGATATTATTTATAAACCATTTGATACTTATGAGTTTTATCAAATAATTGAAACAAATATTCAGCTTAGCAAATCAAAATTTTCAGAAAAAAATGAATCTATAAAATCACTCGTAGCTGTATAAGGGAAGGTTGCTATTTGATTTTTCTACTAATTGTTAAGCCATCTCTAATAGGTAGGACCACCGTTTCAATTCTATCATCGTTTTTTAAGAGTGTATTGTATTCTAAGAGCGCTTTTGTAGAGGTGTCATCAGGTTTTAAGTCTTCAAGTATTTTACCACTCCAAAGTACGTTGTCGGATAAAATAATACCACCTGGGTTTAATTTATCAATAACGATGTTAAAATAATTAGGGTAGTTTTCTTTATCGGCATCAATAAAAACTAAATCGAAAGTTACATCTAAAGCTGGAATAATTTCCAAGGCATTTCCTATATGTTGAAAAATTTGATTTCCATAATTTGATTTGTCAAAATACTTTCGCTGAAAATCAGCCAACTCTTCATTTATATCAATGGTGTGTAAAGCTCCAGAAGCATGCATCCCTTCAGCTAGGCATAACGCTGAATAGCCTGTGTAAGTTCCTATTTCCAATATGTTTATTGGATTCACTAGTTTAGAAATCATACTTAGCACACGTCCTTGGTAGTGTCCGCTAAGCATTCGTGGTTGTAATATTTTTTGATAGGTTTCTCTGCCTAGTTGTTGTAATAATTCAGGTTCATTTTCAGAATGTTTTACAATATAATGGTCTAACTCTTCGGGTATAAAATGCATAATTAATTTTAATTAGCTAGAATTCTATTTATCAATTTTTGTTTCGCAATATCATCATCACCAAATAGCCACCGTAATACATTGTCTTCCCATATATCGTCGTATTGTTTTTCGTTAATTACATGCTTCTCAATAGCCAAGTCTAGTAATTTTCCAGGATAAGAAGATTGTGCATCACTTTCCATTTCACCTAACGGGTAGGGATCATCTAAGCCCATAATAACTTGATTGCTACCTTGACGGTCTATCATGAGTTTTAACGAATCGGTATCATGTACCAAAGTATCAAAATAAATATTAGGATGTCCAACGGCTTTTCTAGGATGGTGTTTCCCTTTAAATAAATCTGGTCTGCCATCAAATCCCTGAATACGTCTTCCCAAATTCATTTGTGCTAGTTGACCTCCATGCGCAAAACAAGTTCTTATATTAGGAAAACGTTCTTGCATTCCATTTAATGTGTAAAAATGATAAGCATCTCCACATTGCGCCAGCATCCATATTAAATGAAATCGCCATGATGAATTTTCTAGATTAATCATTTTATCTCCGTCATAAGGATGTATTTCAATGGCTAATTTATACTTGTTAGCCAACTCAAAGATGGCATCATTTTCTTTGTCAAAAACAGAACGCCATTGTCCGATAGAATCCATAAAATGAGTCGGTAAACACAGTACTTTCATTTCCAGTTGCTCAACGCAACGCTCTACTTCGTACAAAGCACCGTGGATAAATCCTGGGTGCACGACAAAACCGCAGGTAAATTTATCTGGGTGATCATGCTGTACTTTAGCATTAAAGTCATTTTGAAAACGGAGCGCTTTTTTCATTTCTTCCAAACGCAATCCATTACCATAAAGTTGAGATAAGTTTAAAACAACAGCATGGTCTAATTTATTACGTTCCATCCATTCCAGTTTTTCATGTAAGAAGAAACTAGAATCTGTTACGGGTCTTCTCCAGCCCTTTTGGAGCATGTATTTACGTTCGTCATCTACCCAGAAGATTTCTTTTTCTTTCATGAATTGGGGAATCTCCTCAGGATAAGGAAGTAAATGTGAATGCCCATTGATTCGGAGTTTGCGTGTCATATTTTTTTTCTTAAACTTTTTTAGGAGCTTCCATTTTTGTTCCACACTTTTTACAAGTGCATTTTTTTTCGCTGGAGTAATATTTGTCAAAAATTTTAGGCATATCTGTTTCTATATTATCAAGCTTAAAGTTCTTTCTATATAGTAAATTATTGCAATTTTCGCAGTACCATTCTAGAGCATCTTTCATCTTTTTAGAACGCGGATACTCAATAACTAAACCAACTGTATTCGCTAAACGTTGAGGTGAATGAGGTACTTTTGGAGGCAGTAAATAGATGTCGCCTTCTTTAATATGTACATCTTTTGGTGTGTTACCATCTATGATTTTTAAAACCATATCACCTTCAACTTGATAGAAAAACTCTGGAGTTTCATTATAATGGTAATCCTTTCTGTTGTTGGGACCACCAACAACCATAACAATAAAATCTCCATCTTTCCAAACACATTTATTCCCAACGGGCGGTTTTAAAAGATGTCTGTTTTCTTCAATCCAAGTTTTAAAATTTAAAGGAGAAACTAATTTGCTCATTTGTTTATATATTATTTTTATTATCAGACTTACCAACTTGCGAGTAAAACTTACGTTTTAAATATCTCGAAAGTTATCGACGTTTTAATGCATAAACCTCTTACTTTATAAAGTTACAAACTTTTTGTTCGCCCACCATCAACAGGAATATTAATTCCATTGATATAACTGGCTGCTTCACTTGCTAAAAACGTAACGGTATTTGCCGTTTCTTCAGGTTTTGCAAAACGTTTAGCTGGTGTGTGACTTTTCATGATCTTAGTCATTTCTTCAACGGTAGTACCAACACTTTTTGCTTTTATTTGAATAATCTCTTCTAAGCGTTCGGTTTCAGTAAAGCCTGGTAATACATTATTCACGGTAATGCCAAATTCAGCTACTTCATTAGATAAGGTTTTACTCCAATTACCAACTGCTCCTCTGGTAGTGTTGCTAACGCCAAGTCCAGGAATAGGCTCTTTAACTGAGGTAGAAATAATATTTATAATCCTTCCAAAACCTTCTTCTTTCATAAATGGGATAGTAGCTTGAGCTAACACATGATTGCATTTAAGATGTTGTATAAAGGCATTTTCAAATTCTTCTAAACTAGCTGTTAAAATATTGCCACTTTTAGGCCCACCAGTATTGTTAACAAGAATATGAAATCCATGGTTTTTATCTATAAAATTGATTACTTTTTCTTGTAAATCTCTAGGCTCTGAAAAATCGGCTACAATAAAGTTATGATTTCTATGTTTTGGTAATTCATTTAATACGTCCTTGAGTTTATCTCTGTTTCTGGCCACTAGAGTTAAATTAACGCCTTCTTGAGCTAATGCTATTGCTGTTGCTTTGCCAATGCCTTGTGTGCTTCCACAAACCAAAGCATTTTTATTATTTAAGTTTAAATTCATATTATTCGTATATTATTTTAGCACGTTGGCTTAATTTTTCCATTAATTTTTCAGGACTTTTCACAGTTTTAAACCCAAATCGTTCATAAAGTTTATGCGCGTCTTTTGTTGCAAGCATCCATTTATCAACGTTTTTTAATTCAGGAAAGTTTAAAATCTTGTCAATTAATAATTTTGAATACCCTTTACCTTGGTAATCTTCAATAACAAAAACATCTAATAGGTAAGCAAAAAACACTTTATCGGTCATGACTCTGGCATAAGCAATTTGATTTCCATTATGAAAGAGCCCATAATTGATTGTATTCTCCATAGCTTTTTTCTGTTCTTCTAAGGTTCTTGATTCCCCCCAATAAGAGTTTTTAATAAATGTATAGATAAGGTTTAAATCCATATCATTGGTTTCAGACGAAAAATAAATATTGTTTTCTAAAGCTATCATAATGCTAATACTTTATACATACGTTTTTAGCTTCAGTGAAAAAACGGAATGCTTCAAAACCACCTTCTCTTCCAACACCAGAAGCTTTAACGCCTCCAAAAGGTGTTCGTAAGTCGCGCAACATCCATGTATTTACCCAAATAATACCAGCATGTAATTGATTACTCATTCTCATGGTACGCTTTAAGTTATTTGTCCATAATGTAGCTGATAGGCCATATTTGACTTTATTAGCCATTTGCAAAACGTGATCTTCAGTATTAAAAGGCATGATTGTTACTATAGGACCAAAAATTTCTTCTTGATTTACTCTGCATTCGTCTGTTGTTACTTCAATAATAGTAGGTTCTATATAATAACCATCTTCGTAACCAGCAATAGTAACTTTATTGCCTCCATAAAGAATGGTTCCGTCTTCTTCTTTTGCAATGTCAATGTATTGCATAACCTTTTCCAGATGAGGTTTAGAAACTAAAGCACCTATATTGGTATCTTCCTTTGAAGGATGTCCAACTTTAAGTTGTTTGACTTTTTTAACAAAATCAGTTTTAAACTTCTCGTAAATAGTTGCTTCAACAAAAATGCGACTTCCACATAAACAAATTTGACCTTGATTAGCAAACGATGAACGCACCGTAGTCTCTAACATATCATTATAATTGCAATCTGCAAAAATGATATTTGGATTCTTACCACCCAATTCCAGTGACAATTTCTTAAACATGGGTGCGGCTACTCTCGCAATATGTGCACCCGTTTCCGTACCACCTGTAAACGAAATGGCTTTAATGTCTGGGTGTTCTATAATGGCTTGGCCTGTTGTGGAGCCTAAACCATGAACAATGTTTAAAACACCTCTGGGCAAGCCTGCTTCGGTACAAATTTCTCCTAATAAATAAGCTGTCATAGGCGTTATTTCACTTGGTTTGGCAACTACACAATTTCCTGCAGCAATAGCAGGAGCTATTTTCCAGGTAAAGAGATAGAGAGGGAGGTTCCATGGAGAAATACAGCCTACTACACCTATGGGTTGATGTAATGTATAATTTATAGCATCTTGCCCAATACTTTCATGACTTTCGCTAGCGAATTGTGTAATAGCATTCCCAAAAAAACGGAAGTTACTTGCTGCTCTTGGTATATCGATAGTTTTTGCTAAACTAACAGGTTTACCATTGTCTTTACTTTCAGCTTCTGCAAAGCGTTGCAAATTAGCTTCTAGTAATTCTGAAATCTTAATTAAAATTCTACTTCGTTCTTCTAGAGTGGTTTCCGACCAACTTGGAAAAGCAGATTTTGCAGCGATATATGCGTTTTCTACATCGGCTTTTGAAGCGTTTGGTATTTGTCCGTAAACTTTACCATTAGCAGGACAATAGTTGTCTATCCAAACGTTTGATGATGGATTAAGAAATTGACCGTTTATGTAGTTTTTGATTTTATTCATTTTGTCTGGTCGAGCGCAGTCGAGACCTCAATTGTTTTCTGGATTATAATTTGAATGTGTTGCATTTCTACATTCAGCTAAAATTTGTAACATATCGAAATTTTCGTTAGCTAAAGCTAACTTTTTCTTTGCACTCCAATTTTTAATTTTCTTTTCAAAATAGATAGCTTGATTAATATCATTAAAATTTTGATTAAAAATCAATTCTAAAGGTCTTCTTTTAAAAGTGAAACAACTTTTATTCAAGCCCTTTTGATGTTCTTCAAAACGTCTTGAAATATTATTTGTAACTCCAGTGTAAGTGAGTCCATCAGAACATTTTATGATATATACATAATACGTTTTCATTATAAACCTCTCGACTGCGCTCGAGGGGACATTTGATTAATTTTTATAATTATCATTTTCTAACATTTTACAGACTATCATCTAATGAAGGTTCTAGTCAATGATTAGGTTTTAATTTCTTATAAGCCATAACCTTAATCTCCACAACCAAATCAGGATGTGGTAATTGGTGTACTGCAACAGTGGTTCGTGTAGGCCCGGTTTCAACATCAAAGAATTCCGCATAGGTTTTATTATAACCAGAAAAATCATTCATGTTTACTAGAAAAGATGTCACATCAACCACATCTTTTAAAGTAGCACCTTCTTTAGCTAAATTCTTTTCTATGTTTTTTAAAACCTCACGGGTTTGTACTTCAATGTTTAAATGTTTCGTGCCCATGTCGTCAATAATATCGACCCCAGCAATTGTATTATCTGCTCTGCGAGAACTTGTTCCAGATACAAATATAAAATCACTAACACGTTTTGTATGTGGATAAGCGCCTCTTGGTGTTACGTTTTTGTTTTCACTCATAATCATTTTTTTAATGCAGCAATTTTATCGTCTTCAAGAATATCATTGGTTTCTTGTTGAATTCTTTTTAAGGTCTGCTTTAATTCATCTTTTGTCATATCAAGCACAGTCGGGATATCCTTATTTGCGATCATGTTTAAAATGGCCTTGTCTTGTGCGCGTCCTCTTGTCATGGCTCCATGGTAACCCATGTTTTCATTAAAAGTAACCAAAGAGTATTTTGATGAATACGCGTCTGGAAAATGTTGTTCTAAAGCCATTTCTAATTTACGCTTTTCCTGAAATATAGGATTGGCAACGTGATCTTTCATTTCATGAAAGTTATCTATGGCCAAATCTGCAATAGCATCGGTATCTTTTTTACGAGTGGCTTCATAGGATTTAAATACAGTTTCCCAGTTTTCTAAATTCTGATCTAAAACAGCATCGAACTCTACAACATCTTCAAAAGAGGCATTCATGCCTTGTCCATAAAATGGTACAATGGCATGTGCAGAATCACCCATTAATAGTGTATTGCCTTTATAATGCCAAGGAGAGCATTTTACGGTCCCTAATGGCGCTGTTGGGTTATTAAAAAAGTCTTCAGTGAGATTAGGCATTAGTTCTAAAGCATCAGGGAATTCTTTTTGAAAAAACTCTGATACCATTTCTGGGGTTGTTAAATTATTGAAATTGTATGTGCCTTCATCATAACCTAAAAATAAGGTAACTGTAAAACTACCATCTAAATTTGGTAGGGCAATGAGCATAAAAGAACCACGAGGCCATATGTGTAATGCATTTTTATAAGTTTTATAATCACCAGTTTTGGTTGGTAGAATACTTAGTTCTTTATAACCATGTGTTAAATAGTCCTGTGAAAAGCTGAATAGGAATTTTTTAGATAAATAGTAGCTTTTTCGTAATGCAGAGCCTGCGCCATCTGTGGCAATAATGACATCGGCATCTTCTATGAATTCTGATTTTGTTTCGTAATCTTTAAATAATGCTGTTGTTTTCGTGAAATCTACTGATTTGCATTTTTTGTTGAAATAGATAGAAACATTTTCGTGTTTTTCAGCTTCGTCTAAAAGCAATGCGTTGAGTCCGCCGCGAGAAACGGAATTGATATATTCATGGCTACGTCCGCTATAATTTGATAAAAAAGTATCACCTGCTTTATTATGAATCATACGCCCGTTCATAGGAATACAAAGGGCTTTTACTTTCTCTTCAATACCAACTAGTTCCATGGCTTTATTGCCACGGTCTGAAAACGCTAAATTTATGGAACGTCCTGCACTAATATCTACTTTACGTAAGTCTGGACGCATCTCGTAAACCGATACATTATAACCTCTTTGACCTAAGCGTAAAGCTAAAAGAGAACCACAAAGCCCAGCACCTATAATGAGTATGTTTTGTTTTGTTTTCATAGTTTCATTCTCGCCTTACGTTACGATACTAACTTAAGATGCTTTTTATTTGTTGAATTTCATTGAGAGTGATTTTGAAATCATGTAACTCAATATATTCTTTTTTTTGTTTACTATTATAAAATTCGATTCTATTTTTCATAGAATTGAAACTAACTTTAAAGTTATAATTATATGATATATTCTTTATAACTTTATTTCTAATAATATATAGTATCCTAATTTTTGTAATTATTAAATAATCAAATTTTTTACGTTTTAAAAAATATAAAACCCCTAAAAGTGATTTGTTTGAGGTTACCAATAGGTCTAAAAAACGATATTCGGATACTTTTTTTATCATTAATGTTTTATTCTTTTTAGACAAGATTTACTCTATTTCAGTTTTTCTTATTTAAAATATCTTTTAATTTATCAACCATGTGATAAACGTCTTGAAATGAATTATAAAGTGGCGTAGGAGCACAACGAATAACATCGGGTTCTCTCCAGTCACTTATTACTCCTGCTTCTGTTAATTTATTGTGTAATGCTTTGTCTGCATTTAAAACTTGTATGGATAGTTGACAACCACGTTCATTTGAATTGACAGGTGTTATTATTTTAATAGTATCTTCTCCTAATTGCTTTAGCAAAAACTCAAAGTAACCTGTTAGTTTTTTAGATTTTTCTGTTAATTTTTTTATGCCTACTTCATTAAAAATATCTAAAGATGCTTTAATAGCTGCCATTGATAATATAGGAGGGTTACTAAGCTGCCACCCTTCTGCTCCTGGAAGCACATCAAATTCATGACGCATGTTAAAACGAGTTTTCTTATTATGACTCCACCAACCTGTAAAACGATTTAAGTCTTTGTTATATGCGTGTCTTTCATGTATAAAACAACCAGCTAGACTTCCTGGACCAGAATTTAAATACTTGTAAGTACACCAAACGGCAAAATCTGCTCCAGAATCATGTAGATTAAGTTCTACATTTCCAGCACCATGAGCACAATCAAATCCAACCATACAATTATACTTGTGTCCAAGTTCTGTAATGCGTTTTAAATTGAAATATTGCCCTGTATAATAGTTTACACCACCAATCATTATTAATGCCACTTCGTTACCATGCTTTTCTAGAATAGTTTCTAGATCTTCATAACGTAGAAGTTCTTCATTTTTTCTTGGTTTCCAAAGAATTAGTCCGTCTGCTTCATCAAAACCATGATGTCGTAATTGAGATTCTACAGCATATTTGTCAGATGGAAAAGCATCACTTTCAATAATTATTTTATAACGCGTTTTTGTTGGCTTATAAAAAGAGACCATCATAAAGTGCAGATTAGCTGTTAACGTATTCATGGTAACTACTTCAATAGGTTTTGCACCAACCACATTTGCCATGCTTTCTGTTAAAAATTCATGATAAGCTAACCAAGGATTTTTTGCTTCAGTATGTCCTTCTACACCTAAATTAGCCCAATCTTCCAGTTCTTGGTTTATATATGCTTTTGTTTGTTTTGGTTGAAGCCCAAGCGAGTTTCCTGTCATATAAATCAGTTCATTCCCGTTTTTGTCTTTAGGAATATGAAATTGATTGCGATACATAGAAAGCTCGTCCAACTCATCTTGTTGTTTTGCGTAATCTAAGGTTGCTTTATGCATTTTAAAGCTTAGGGTTTAATGTTGATTATGATGCTGTTAATGAAAAAATGTTTCACAATACGAAACACTGTTTCAAAAATAATACTTATTTTTGAATAACAAAACTATTTTGTCTTTCAAAACAAAATAAATTTTAATTAATACGCTTATATGGAGGAGGTTAATAAAGATTTAAATTTATCTGTTATAAAAGCATTTAAGCTTTTAGAGGTGTATTTAGATAATAAACAAGAGTGGGGTGTACGTGAGTTGGCAAAAAAAACAGGTTATAATAAGACGACGACCTATCGTTTATTAAGCACATTAGAATCTTTGGATATTGTACAAAAGAATGATGATGATAAATATATTTTAGGACTTAAATTGTTCGAACTGGGAAATTTAGTTTCTGTACATAAATCATTAAGAACCTTTTCTAGAATTCCTTTAGAGAATATAGCTAAGGATATTAAAGAAACAGTACATTTCGGAATATTGAGAAATAATCAAGTATTGTATTTAAATAAGGCAGAAAGTGAACAGGGGTTGAAGGTTAGTACACAAATAGGGTCGTATCAAAAAGCATATTGTACGGCTTTAGGGAAAGTGCTTTTGGCGTTTTCGTCTGCAAATTTAATATCAGATTATTTGAAACATGTCAAACTAGAAGCGTTTACTACAAATACCATTATTACTTCTAAGAATTTATTGGTTGAACTGGAACAGATAAAAACAAAAGGATATGCATTAGATATGGAAGAGCTTGAATTAGGTCTTATTTGTATAGCTATACCTGTATTTAATAAAAATAAAGAAGTTGTTGCAGGTATTAGTGTTTCAGGGCCATCAAGCAGGTTTAAGTCTGAGAATATAGCCTCTTATTTATCTATAATAAAAAAAGGGGCTATGGAAATAGAGAGGCATTTGCATGATTATAATTAAACCAAACGAGTTATCATAAATATTTAAAAAGACCATTATTTTGTACCTTTAGTAAAAAACAGACATTATGGGTAAAATAAAGGAATATTCAAACGGAGAAACTACAGTTGTTTGGGAAGCTGAAAAATGTATACATTCGGCAATTTGTGCTAAAGGTTTACCTGAAGTCTTTCAGCCAAGAGACCGACCATGGATTAAAATAGATGCTGCTTCTACAGATGTTATTATAGATCAAGTTAAACAGTGTCCTTCTGGGGCATTGCGTTATTATATGAATGCTGAGGTTGATAAAGATGATAAAGCAGAAGAATCTTTTGAGACAAAAGTTGAGGTTTTAAAAAATGGGCCGTTATTGATTTACGGTACATTGAAAGTAACTTATAAAGATGGAAATCAAGAAACTAAAAATAAAACTACGGCCTTTTGTAGATGTGGTGCTTCGGCAAACAAACCTTTTTGTGATGGTGCTCATGTAGCTAATGAGTTTAAAGATTAAAAAAAGAATAAATTAAAAGAAAAAGCACTTCAACCATTGACTGAAGCGCTTTGAATATATATAGGCGCAAATGCGGAAAATTCTATATTATACTTTATATACGGATTTAGTCGTAGTTTAGATGTTTACATTACAGAGGAAATAAAGAATTTTGCCAAAATTTTGTTATTTAGATTTCATTTTAACTTTTTGAGATACAAATAATCAGTGAACTCATTTAGACTTTTTCAATTTGCTAAAAAATTCCTGTTTTCTACTCTGTTTTTGTCTTTTTTTCCTTCCGTAACTCTGCTATGTAACTCAATCCCGCATTTGCGGGACAACACAGCCAAAAACTTCTAATTTTCGCTTAAATCCTAAAAGTCTAAATGAGTTCAGTTTTAATCAACTTCAATTTTTATATTAGTGAAGTTAAGATTCCAATTAGCATCTGCTTTTTTGTGATCTAAAGCAATCTTAATACCATTATAATCTTGATAGTTTTCAAAAGTAGTAATCATAGATGGTTCATTAGAATTTCCTTCTCTAAAAATCCATTCTTTAATTAAAAAATCATCTCCATAATAGATGTCATAGGCATCGCCAGGCGTATAACCACCTTTATTAGAATAGGTTAATGTGATTTTATTTATCTCTGTTTTACTAATTGGTGAGATTTCCTTTGTTGGTACAGAAATATTTAAGCCCTCATCCCAAACCAATTGAAATGGGACCAATAACCAGAATTTGTCGTTTATAAACCCGCTATCTGTTTTTGTTAGAGTTGAATCAATTTTAGTTCTATTATAACTAATTGTGTCATTTTTACTTGTTGCTATAACATCATTTGTTTTCGGTTTCCAGATCCAGGTTCTTTCAAAATGGATGCTGTCTTTGTCTACATTAAAAGTGAAATTGATACTAGTAACATGTTTCCAGTTTTCAAAACCATGCGCATTTGCTATTTTTTCGGCAATAGTTAATGGTTTAGTTTCTATTGCTTTTTCTTGTTTTTGCTTACAAGAAGAAACGCTTACAGATATGATAAGTGCTATAAGGATAAATTTTTTCATAATCGAAATTTTTGGTAAAGATATAGAACATTCAACAAGATGTTTTATCTTGAAGAATTAAATTTATACAATGAAAACTAACGATATTTATTTTAATACAAACAAGGCTACTTGGAATGATAAAGTAAAAGTACATGCAAAAAGTGATATGTACGATTTAGAGAACTTTAAAAAAGGTAAATCTTCTTTAATGTCTTATGAATTAGATGCTTTGGGGCATGTAAAAGGTAAATCGCTTTTACATTTACAATGCCATTTTGGACAGGATACATTAAGTTTGAGTAGGTTAGGTGCTAAATGTACTGGTGTCGATTTAAGTGATGAAGGTATTGCATTAGCGCAGCGTTTAAATGAGGAACTAAACTTAGACGCTGAATTTGTTTGTTGCAATGTTTTAAATACGTCAGAGTTTATAAAAGATACATTTGATATTGTTTATACGAGTTATGGCGTGATTGGTTGGTTACCTGACTTAAAACCTTGGGGACAAATGATTGCTGAACGCTTAAAACTGGGAGGGACATTTTTTATGGCTGAATTTCATCCCATTGTTTGGATGTTTGATTATCTAGGTAATACGCCAGTAATGAAATATGGTTATATGCAAGCCGATGTGATTTATGAAGAATATGAAGGTACTTACGCTAATCAAGAATCAAAAATGGTTAGTAAGGAATATGGGTGGAATCATGGTTTGGGCGAGGTCGTTTCTGCTTTAACTGAAGCTGGCTTGCATATTGAGTATTTAAAAGAATATGATGAGAGCCCCTATAATGTTTTATCAGATTTAGAGGAAACGGAATCAGGAATGTATGTAACAAAAGATAAATTGTACCCATTAATTTTTACGTTGAAAGCTGTTAAATTGTAGATTGTAAATGTTTTGCAGAAACTGAATGGTTTGTTGGTACGTAGCGGTTTCTAATCCTTTCGATTTTTCGAAATGTGTCTCAAAATTAGGTACCGATTTTTTATTTGAATTTGTGCAAGAAATACATAAAATCAGGAAGATAAAAACTAGCCTCATGTAGTAATAGGTATGTTATTAATTTGTAAATATATTTTTAAAAAATCTAAAATTAGAAAAAAATAACTAACTTAGTCTTGTAGGTAATATCTTCCATGCTAACCATGTGGCAGTTTTTTTTGAAGTTGTTTATGATTTTATTAATCTCTCAAAAAAGGGTTTTATATGAAAAGTTATGAATTATCTTTTGGTACTATCTTTATTATAAGAAACAATTTGGCAGAAGTAATTGCTAAAGAAGCCATACTCATGGACGAAATAAAAGTTGTAGAGCTTCATGACTTTTTGTTAGATAATTTAGAACCCCCTTTTTCGCTATTGGTAAACAAAAAACATTCTTATAGTTATACATTTCAAGCCCAAAGAAAAATTGCTCATTTAAAAGGACTCCATGCATTAGCTATTGTTATTGGTACCAGTGGAGCATTAATGTCTACCGAAACATTACTAAATGTTAATGGAAATATTTATAAAAATATTCAAGTATTTCAAGATAGAGAAAAAGCGTTAGTGTGGCTGAATAACAATTAGATTGCTGTATATTAGTGTGTTACTCAATCGTTTTAGTGTAATTCCTTATCAAAATGAAGATTACTTATTGCTTCTCTGTATTTTAAGTGTAAATTTGCACCTTCAAAAAATAAGCCATGACAGAATTTATCAGAAAGCGTACAGCGAATGCCAAAAACGATGTTTTAAGTGGAATAACGGTAGCTTTGGCTTTAGTGCCAGAGGCTGTAGCTTTTGCATTTGTTGCAGGTGTGGATCCATTAGTTGGGTTATATGCTGCTTTTATGATTGGTTTAATAACATCTATTTTTGGTGGTCGACCAGGGATGATTAGTGGTGCTACAGGAGCTTTAGCTGTCGTTATGGTAAGTTTAGTTGCAGAGGGAAATGCTTTTGGAGCAGAAGGAGAAAACCTTGGTCTTTATTATTTGTTTGCTACGGTTATTTTAATGGGGGGCATACAAATGCTTGCAGGTGTTTTAAAACTTGGAAAATTTGTAAGGTTGATTCCGCATCCAGTTATGATGGGGTTTGTAAATGGCTTAGCTATTGTAATTTTTATTTCACAATTAGGAATGTTCAAGGATGTTAATGGCGATTGGTTTAACGGGTCTCAAATGTGGATTATGTTAGGTCTTGTAGCCTTAACTATGGGGATTATGTTTGGTTTGCCTAAACTAACTAAAAAACTACCAGAAGCTTTAATTGCTATTTTAGTGGTGTCTGCTATTGCTATTTTTGGTGATTTTGATGTGGCAACGGTTGGTAGTTTTATTCGTGATGGAGGTGGTGAAGGTTTAAAAGGTGGCTTACCGCAATTTCAAACAGATATATTTAGTAAAGTGCCATTTAACTGGCAGACTATTAAATTTATTGGCCCTTATGCTTTAATATTAGCAGCCATAGGTTTAATAGAATCTTTAATGACATTGAACCTTGTTGATGAATTAACAGATACTAGAGGAAACACCAACAGAGAATGTTTGGCACAAGGTGGTGCTAACATTATTACTGGATTATTTGGTGGTATGGGAGGCTGTGCCATGATAGGGCAATCACTTATTAATATTAAAGGTGGTGGACGTGGTAGATTGTCTGGTGTTGTCGCAGCATTAATGCTGTTGGTTTTTATTTTATTCGCTTCTGGGCTTATTGAGCAGGTACCAATTGCAGCTTTAGTTGGTGTTATGTTTATGGTTGTAATAGGCACATTTGCCTGGAGTAGTTTTAGAATCTTAAATAAAATTCCAGTTACAGATGTTATAGTTTTAATAGCAGTATCTACATTAACTGTTATTTTCGATTTAGCAATTGCTGTTATTGCAGGTGTTATTATAAGTGCTTTAGTGTTTTCATGGGAAAATGCAAAACGTATTAGAGCTAGAAAACGTATGCGTGAGGATGGTACTAAGGTATACGAAATTTGGGGGCCTTTATTTTTTGGATCTATTATCGCTTTTAATGAAAAGTTTGATATAAAAAATGATCCGCAAGAAGTAGAGGTTGACTTTGTAGAATCAAGAATAAGTGATCATTCTGCGATAGAGGCTATTTTTAATTTAGTTAATAAGTATGAAGCTGAAGGAAAAACAGTAAAACTGAAACATTTAAGCGAAGATTGTAAAATCTTATTATACAAATCTAGTCCAAAATTCAGAGAAGTTATTATTGAAGATATTGATGATCCGCGTTACCACTTAGCAGAAAACCCTGAGGCTTTTACCAAAGGGCTTTCAGAATATAAGTTGTAAGCTTGTTAAAAGTTAAAAGTTTTTTTTTGCTAAGAACTAAGAACTAAGAACTAAGAACTAAGAACTAAGAACTAAGAACTAAGAACTAAGAACTAAGAACTAAGAACTAAGAACTAAGAACTAAGAACTAAGAACTACCGCATAGGTCTTTTGAGTTGTTCTTTCACACGATCAAAAGATTTTTTACTGGCACGTTCCCATCTATAAATGGTATACTTTTTTCCTTTATTGGCTTCGAGCTTAGCGTCTTTTTCACGTTTACTTTTAACCCAATTAAACCTTTTTTTAATAATTGTAGTTTCTAATTCATCATCGCAACCAATCGTTTCAAGAGCATTTAAAGCTGCTATTGATACATTATGTACATTATCATTAATGGCTTTAAAAAGTATTGGAATCGAAGATGTATACCCTGTTTCACCTAGAGCTTCTGCGGCTAATTTTCTAGTTTTATAATTGCCATGTTCTAATGCATACTCTATTCTTTTAACCCGTTTTGTTGATACCCATATTTGAATATCTCTTTCAGAAGGCTGAATAAGTTTTAATTTAATAAGTATGTATTTGATACCTTGGATCATGACCTGTTAGAACATATTATTTACTTATTAGTATATAATAAGTGAAATTTGTTACTAATAAACAGTTGTTTTAGTCCTTTTTATACATTAATGGAATTGCTGCTATGTTATAAAGAAGCCAATAGAAATAGAATGATAATTTAGTTAATTATAACGTTCTGGATTGGCCATTTAAGAATTTCCAGCCATCTTTACGTTTAATTAGTGTTCCTGATTCAATTATTTTAAACATCATAGGATTATGATCAGTGTCAACTTGTACACATTTTATAATGCCCGAGTAATTCGCTATTTCATTTGTTAATGGAACTATTTTTATGCTTTCCCAAGAAAATTCAATAAAATTAACGATTTTAGAATTTTCGATTAATATCTTCTTTACAGTATCATAGTCTAATGTTTCCTTATACCCAGGAGGTACCCAGAAAAAATCGGAAGAAGCATCTAAATATTTAAACTCACTTTCTAAGCCATTTTTTGTAATGTCATTGTGATAGTTTTTAAACATCTCTTTAATTTCAAGAGTGATAATTTCTTTACTCTCGTCGTTTAAGTTTTTTTGACTGTAGCTATTGAAAATAACTATAAAAAATAAACTAGTTGTCCAGATTAGTTTCATTTAATTTTTACGCTTTTAGGTACGAGTTTTGTGTAATCTCCATTATTCCTTATAACATCTCTAACAATAGATGATGCAATATATGATGTGTCTGCCGATGTTAAAAGGAACACAGTTTCAATAGGTGCTAAGTCTCGGTTGGTATGAGCAATAGCCTTTTCAAATTCAAAATCTGCTGGATTACGGAGTCCACGTAAAATAAATTCTACATCAATTTCCTTACAAAAATCTACTGTTAACCCTTTATAGGTAACAACTTTTATTCTTGGTTCGTCAGCAAAAGTTTCTTCAATAAATTGTTTACGCTCTTCTAATGAGAACATATATTTTTTATCGGCATTTACGCCTATGGCCACAATTACTTCATCAAAAAGAGTAACACCACGTTTTATAATATCATAATGTCCCAATGTAATAGGATCAAAAGATCCAGGGAATATGGCTCGTTTCATGTTCTTAAAAATACAAATTTTATTTTACCTGTAGTAAATTTATTATCGTTTAATTGAGGTTGTGGTAAATGTTTGATTTGTTATTAGTTATGATTGTTTTAAAGCTTCTGTGATAGCATTATCGAATAGTTCGACTAACGGAATACCAGCAGCTGCAGCTTGTTGCGGTAAAATACTTTCTTTGGTTAGTCCAGGAATAGTATTCATTTCCAACAAATGCGGTTCACCATCTTTAAAAATAAATTCAGTACGAGAGAAGCCTTTCATTTTTAAAACTTCATAGATCTTTTTGGCAAGGAAAGTTACTTTATCTTCTTCTTCTTTATTTAATCTTGCAGGTGTTATCTCTTGAGATTTACCCAAATACTTAGCTTCATAATCGAAAAAATCGTTTTCACTCACAATTTCAGTAATAGGTAATACCTTAGTTTCTCCTTTATAAGTAATAACTCCAACAGATACTTCAATGCCATCTAAAAAGGATTCAATAATAATTTCATCATCTTCTTTAAAAGCAACATCTATAGCATGTTGTAAATCTTCCTTTTTATGTACTTTGGTAATTCCAAAACTACTTCCTGCTTTATTCGCTTTAACAAAACACGGTAAATTTACTTTCTTAATAATATCGTCTTCATTAATTGTATCTCCTGAGTTTAAATAAAAAGATGTTGCCGTTTTAATACCATAAGCTTTTAAAACACTTAAACAATCGCGTTTATTAAATGTTAATGCAGCTTGATACATGTCACAACTTGTATGAGGTATATTAAGTAACTCAAAATACCCTTGAATAAATCCATCTTCGCCAGGAGACCCATGAATAGCATTGAATACACAATCGAAAGTAATTACACGATTGGCAACCCGAACAGAAAAATTATCTTTATTTACAGGGAATTCAACATTGTTCGCATCTACATAAACCCATTTGTCTTTAAAAACATGAATACGATATGCATTATATTTTGTAGTATCCAGTGTTTCATAAACAACATTTCCGCTTTTCAAAGAGATTTTATATTCACTTGAAAAGCCTCCCATAATTATGGCAATATTTTTTTTCATTGATGTTTGAGTAAATTAATCCATCTAAAAACAGATAATAAAACGTATCTATTATTAAGATAATATCCATCAAGCTAAAATATCATATATATTGCAAAAGAAAAAACAGTTCTGTTTTTATATATTTGCCTTATCGAAAAAATAATAAATGAGTCTAATTAAATTTATTACCAGTAAAACATTCTTAAAACAAGTTCTATTAGCACTAGTTGCTGTATTTGTATTATGCTTTATAATGCTTCAATGGTTAAAGTCTTCAACAAATCATGGTGATTTTGAGACGGTTCCTAATTTAACAGGTAAATCCATAAGTGTAGCGAATATTGAATTAAAAGAGAATAAGTTGGTGATGCAAATTCAAGACTCAGCAAATTTTAATCCAGATTACCCTAAGTTTTCGGTTATCGAACAAGAGCCGCCAGCAGGAACGAAGGTTAAGGAGAATAGGAAAATATATTTAACACTTAATCCATCAGGATATAGAAAAATACAAGTTCCAAACTTAAAAGAGCGTACTTTTAGACAAGCAAAACCAATGTTAGAAGCCTTAGGGTTTCAAGTGGGTAAAATAATTTACGAGAACAATATTGGTAAAGACCTTGTTCTTAAAATGCGTCATAAAGGAAAAACCATTAAAGAAGGGGACAAGCTTGCTAAGACTTCAAAAATAGATTTAGTTTTAGGTAACGGCGAGAGACCTTAAAATTAGACTACTTATTAATATCTGATTTTTACTGTAAATGGACGATTATACACCACAATTGCCTGAAGAAGATAGTCTTTACGAGCATTACGCTTTTACCGTTGATAAAGGGCAGACGCCTTTACGTATAGATAAATATTTAATGAATTTTGTAGAAAATGCTACCAGAAATAAAATTCAGGCAGCAGCAAAAAACGGAAGTATTTTTGTTAATGATGAAACTGTAAAGTCTAGTTATAAAGTAAAACCTTTAGACAAAATTCGAGTCTTATTTACCCACCCACCACACGAGAACTTATTAGTAGGTGAAGATATTCCTATAGATGTAGTTTATGAAGATGATGAGCTTTTGGTAGTTAATAAGCCAGCAGGTATGGTCGTGCATCCAGGTCATGGGAATTATTCAGGAACACTTATAAACGCTTTGATTCATAGGTTTGATAACTTACCTAATAATTCTAGTAAACGACCAGGATTAGTACACAGAATAGATAAAGATACCAGTGGACTTTTGGTTGTTGCTAAAACCGAAAAGGCGATGGCTCATTTATCGTTGCAATTTGCTAAAAAAACTAGTGAGCGTGAGTATGTCGCTATTGTTTGGGGACATATAGATGAGGAAGAAGGCACTGTTGAAGGTAATATTGGTCGTCATCCTAAAAACCGACTGCAAAACACGGTCTTTTTAGATGATGAAGCCGATAAGGGGAAACCAGCTGTAACCCATTATAAAGTTTTAGAACGCTTAGGATATGTTACTTTAGTATCCTGTAAACTTGAAACCGGACGTACACACCAAATACGTGTACATATGAAACACATTGGTCATACACTTTTTAATGATGAACGTTATGGTGGCGAAAAAATATTAAAAGGAACCACCTTTACTAAATACAAACAGTTTGTAGAGAATTGTTTTAAGGTATTACCACGGCAGGCATTACATGCCAAGACCTTAGGGTTTAAACATCCTAAAACAGGTGAGTTTATGAGGTTTGACACACCAATTCCAAACGATATGCAACAATGCATTGAAAAATGGAAAACTTATGCAAAGCATCAGGAATAAGAGTAGTAGGTTGTTACTATCAATAAGTGAAATAGGTATAGTAGCTACCAACCTTGAGTCTATTTATAATTCAATAAATAACATTAAAAGTATTCCTGTTTTTGATGGAAGCTTAGAACGTTTTTGTGCATTAGGAAATGAAAATGGTTTGTTTATATTAATAAACAAAACTATAAAGACATGGCATCCCACTCAAGAAGAAGCATTTACTTCAAATTTTATTATTAAAGGTGATTATAACTTTAGTTATGAAAATGGAGAAATAAAAGAATTATTGTAATTTAGTTATCTTAAAATACGGTTTTAATGAAATTAGTCTTGTCACCAGCAAAATCCCTTGATTTTGAAAGTCAATTACCAACAACTATAAATACAGAAGCTCAGTTTCTAAAACAGTCTGAACGTTTAAATAAGTTACTTAAAAAGAAATCTGCTAAAAGTTTATCGAAACTCATGCGTATTTCTGACGCTTTAGGTCAGTTAAATTATCAACGTAATCAAGAATGGCAATTGCCTTTTTCAGCAGATAATGCCAGACCAGCTGTTTATGCTTTTAGTGGTGATGTGTATCGTGGCTTAAATGCTTATAATATTCCAGAGGAAAAAATTGCTACGCTACAAAATACGGTTAGAATTATTTCTGGTTTATATGGAGTCTTAAAACCAACCGATTTAATTCAACCTTACCGCTTGGAAATGGGAACTAAATTTCCTGTTGGGAAAAATAAAAACCTTTATGAGTTTTGGAAAAAGCAAATTACTAATGCTTTAAACGAAGAATTAGAAGACGATGAATTATTTTTAAACCTTGCTAGTAATGAGTATTTTAAAGCTATAGATATTAAAACATTAAAAGTGCCAGTGATTACTGCTAATTTTAAAGATTTTAAAAACGGTGAATACAAAATGATTATGACGTTTGCTAAACAGGCTCGTGGTTTTATGGCTCGGTATGTTATTGATACAAACGCTGAAACTCTTGATGATATTAAGGCGTTTAATTATGAAGGCTATAATTTTAGTGAACCTATGTCTACTGAAACAGATTTAGTTTTTATTAGATAGTATGGGGTATTACTTAATTATTGGACTTAAAGTCTATTGCTTTTACCATATTTATAAAAATAGAAATTCTTATTATTGGTTTTTTATAATATTATTTATTCCAATTGTAGGGTGCATTGTTTATTTAATCACTCAAGTTTATAATAAACAAGATGCTGAAAAAATAACAGATGAAATCACTCATATTATCAACCCAACTAAAAAAGTAAGGGATTTAGAAAAACAATTACAGTTCTCAGAATCATATCAAAACAGAGTTAATTTGGCTGATGCTTATTTGGAAATAAAGGATTATAACAATGCAATTTTTCATTATTTAGAAGCTTTAGAAGATAATTCGCAAAGAGACTTTTATGTTATTAAACAATTGATAGAAACATATTTTAATCTTGAAGATTCCGAAAATGTTATTTTACATGTAGAAAAAATAAAAGAACGTCCAGAATTTAAAAAATCAAGAACACAGTTTTTATATGGACTTGCTTTAGAAAGGTTAGGCAAATTAGAAGAAGCTGAAGAAAATTTAAAGCAAATTGATATTCGATATTCCTTTTACGATGAACGCTTAATTTATGCTAAGTTTTTATTAAGCAGAGATAAAAAAGAACAGGCGAAAGAAATCTTAGAAGATGTGCATACTGAGTCGCAACATATGACGAAGCCTAATAAACGTATTTATAGAGCGACTATATTAGAGGTTGAAAAGCTTTTGAGTGATTTTTAAATGTGATTTAACATTTAATAAATTCAGAATTATTTTCTATAGAACATATTTATTTTTTGTTATAGGCTTTATTAATTATTCTTTAAGCCTTTTGTATAAACCAATAATTATAGCTGTTTAATATAAAAAGATAAGGTGCGAGTAAGTTTTGTTTATCCTCTATCTCGACCTAATTCCGTTTCATACAATTTAGCTCTTTTTTTAATTGTTTCTATATTACTTTCAAAAAAAGCTCTTCTTTCTAAGGGTATATTTTCTGAAAAAGAAGCTGCTTGATCTAAAATAGCGATGAATTTTTCATAAACAGCTGGTCCCCTTTCAATAGCATCTTTAGGCTGCCCAGTTAGAGTCATTGGCATTGGCATTTTATTTATCGCTTCCTCTACTACGATGTAATTATGCTCTTTCATAGCCATCGTAAGAACCGTTTCTAAGTGGAGTATCCATAGTCCTAAATCTGAATGATTGCCACCAAACGAATCTGTGGTTTTATTAGTGAAATCTGCTTTATAATTTAAAATTGCTGTTTCGACATCAGGCATTACTGGCGATAATACAGTTACTACTCTCTCAAGTTGACTGGCATCATAAGTAGCTATATTATCTGAATTGTTAGAAATCTCATTTGACATCATTACCCTAGCCCAAGGTAACATATGTAAATTTAGCTCATGAGATATTGTGCCAATTAATGCGGCTCGACTATCTCCTACAGTTTTTGTTGGATCAAATTTTAGGTTGATTTTGCTATCACTTAATTTAGCATTTACCGCAGCAAATGTTTCGGTTTTTATAATATTCAATTCAAATACAGGGTGATATTTTAACCATTGCCACATAGCCATTAAAATAGGACTGGCATCTAGAACGGCTTTAATAACTTCTTTGACTTCTGCATTATCCATTTCCGCACCAAATATCCTTGAAAGCTGAATGGCTTGATTAGATATGTACATATAACTTTCCACCTTAGAATATCCAGGTTGATAAGCTTTTTCCTTGTTATTTATTAAGTTTTGTGATTTTTTTTGGGTAATTACTTCAGAATAATTGTCAATAAGCTGAAAAGCTTTTTCTCCCATAATATCCGCTTCTTTCTCCAGGTTGACATCATCATTTATAAAGGTTTTGCTCTTCATCTGCATGGTAGGCTTTACACGTCCTTGCTTTTGTTGTACTACATGCCAGGCTTCATGAGGTAAATGTTTTTCTTGACCACTAGCCAGATGGATACTTGACCCTTGTGCATACGCATGCGCTTGTAGTTGAGCTGGCTTGTCTGAATTGTAATGTACTTTTACATCATCCATTGAGTAGCCAGAGAGCTTTTCAATGCCAGATTTTAAGTTATCTGGTAGTCCTGTGTTATTAGGCTTTTCTTGAATGGATTGTTGCTTTTGGATAGAAAAATTATCAGCAGAAGCTTGCAATTGCATTATTTGTTTATGCTGAGGGCTATTATTCGCCATTTCTTGAAAAGCTTTTAATTGCATGGCTTGTCCACTATTGTTGGCTAGGTCTTGCAGTTTTCTTTGTGCTATAAAATCAGACCGATTATCTATAAATTGAAGTGTAGATTCACTGTTATTCTCCTTTTGAGAATGATCATTTGAAACCGATTGGGTTTTATTTTCTTGTACTTTGTCAGCGTGAGTATTCATGATTTTCTCATTTTCGGTTTTATTATTACCTATGAAAATTGAATAAAAAAATCTTGTGTTTATTTTCTAAATATACATATAAATGTAGTTCTATTCCTATGAAAAATAATTTATATTGTATGGATATGGTAGATTTTACTAAATAATCTAACAGAATGTTTCCTTATTAAGTATAATAATAGAAATGAAAAGCGGTGTGAAATCCATTAGATATAGATTGAAAATTAGAAAGATTTGAACCTTTACGTTGATTGTGCGATTCTAACTGTAAATGCTATAGTAGTTTTTCAACTAATTTTGAGCTTATAAAACCTGTTTTATAGAACGTATTTTATTTCGCTTTTGTCAGAGCCATTTTAACTGCAAGTCCTGTTAATACTGAAGCCATAAACCATTTCTGAATTCTCAACCAAATTGGTTTTTTCGAGAACCAAGTTGCCATTTTAGCTGCAGATATTACAATCAAAAAGTTTATTGCAAAACTTATAATGATCTGAACTATTCCAAGCTGAAAGCTTTGTACTAAAACAGAACCATATTCTGGTTTAATGAATTGTGGAAAAAATGAAAGATAAAATATGGCCATTTTTGGATTTAAAACATTAGTCAATAATCCAATATTAAAAAGCTTAAGCGGTTTATCTGATTTTAGGTTTTGATCTGCATCAAAAATTTTATTTTTTGATTTAACAGTGCTATAAGCTAAATACAATAAATACCCTACACCAAGAAACTTAACAACTATGAATGCGTATGGAACGGCAAAAAATATGGCTGTAAGCCCAAAAGAAACCATAAGTATGTGAAATAAAAACCCGCACATGATTCCCAAAAGTGAGATGATTCCAGCTTTTTTTCCCTGAGATAATGACCTTGAAATAAGATAAATCATATTGGGACCAGGTGAAAGAACCATAATTAATACAGCTAATCCAAAAAGTAGTAAATCGTTTATAGGTATCATATTTATTTAACTGTTTTTTCGGTTGTGTACTTAAAGGTACATATATTCTTATAAAGTTAATTTGAAATTTTTCAGATATTATTACTTTTAATATACTGTATAACCAAATATGATGAAGAAAGTGAGGTTTGATGTGGAATGATTAAATTTGATTAATATACAATACGAAATGATTTCTCCTTTTACAGGAATAAATATGTTTAAACACAAGCATCCATACGAACCATTTATACAAAAGGATACTAAAAAGCTAATTGTTGGCACGTTGCCACCGCCACGTTTTACAACTGGAGAACTTTTAGAAAAGAATGTAGATTTTTGTTATGGAAGCTACTATAACTCGTTATGGTTATTTATTGATACAATTCATAATTTAAACTTGCGCTACGATAATTCGCAAGAAGCGATTGCCCAACGTAAACAATTTTTAATTAAAAATAAAATAGGCGTTTGCGATATTGTTGAAAGTGCCGAACGTGAAAAAATCGATGCATCCGATTTAGGGATGCAAAATATAAAACTTCGGGACGTAGTCGGGTATTTAAAACAATATCCAAATATTGATACTTTATTATTCACAGGAGGAAACAGTAAAAATGGACCAGAGTATTTTTTTAGAAGGCATATAAGAGATTACAAAATAAAGCTGGAGTTGGTAAGTAATGAGATTCCTAGAATTCATCAGTTTACCATGCCATGCACAGTGCAAGAATTTACAGAACCTAGACGCATCATAAAAACGGTGTCTTTAACCTCAGGATCTGGTGCTGCCAATATTTCAATAAGTAGAATTCCTTTATACAAACAATTAAAAGCTAAAAACCCTAAATTCAATACATTTGATTTCAGGGTTATGCAGTATCGTGAGTTTTTTTGAAGGGGTTTGTTCTATTTTGAATTTTTGTGTCATCAGAGCGAAGCGAACTTGTCTGCCGTAGGTAGAGAATCTCACCACCAGTACATCAAAAAAAAATATATTGCAGTTTCGTTTTTTTAGATGCTTCGATCGTTCCTCTCTCAGGATGATAATCGTTTACTCTTGCTTATAACCCAACATATCATCAATAGTATTAGCTGTTACTGAATGATAGTTAGATCTTACTTTCTTATAAATATCTAAAGCAGCCTCTGTTTTGTCATTTCTTTTAAAGGCTTTATAGAGTGTAGAAACATACCAACGTCTACCAACTTGAGTTAAAAACGCTTCAATTTTAGTATCTACATCATTTCCATGATAATCATGATTAATAGCTTGTTCATACCAAACCATAGCTATGTATGAATTGTTAGAGTTCGTCAAGTTAAAAGCATCATCAATCATGACTAGATGTTTCGTTTTAATATCATTAGGGAAATTTCGAACAAAATGTACCCATTCTTGTACTGTCCAATCTTTAGTAAGTGCCTTATCTATTTTATTGTTCTTAACAAACTGCTGAATTGTTTTTTCAACGGTTTCAAATTTATCGGAAGTAATAATTGATTGATTATCTGGAATACCAGCTGTATAAATCCATTCGTCTGTATTGAATGTTATACTGTGTTTTTCTAATAAATTTTCATTTAAAAAAGCAACGAATTTTTCAGTATTAATTGTCGAAAAAGCATGTTTTTGAAAATAACTTTTTAAGAACGTATCAAATTTTTCACGACCAGCAGTTTCTTCTAATGTTCTTAAAAAGAGGTATCCTTTATCGTACGCAATACTATTCATACCATCATCAGGATTACGGCCTTTTAAGTTTAGTTTTAGCTTTGTGTCATTTGGAGAATCTTTAAAACCTTCTATTTCTTCTTCTAAATCTTGTCTTCCAATACTTGCTAACATATTAGCTCTTTCTTCTCCGTAAAGGGCTTCCATGATACGCATTTCAAAGTATACTGTAAAGCCTTCATTAAGCCAAAAATCATCCCAAGTAGCATTGGTTACTAAGTTTCCAGACCAAGAATGTGCCAATTCATGAGCAATCAATGATGTTAAACTTTTATCTCCAGCAATTACTGTAGGAGTTGCAAAGGTTAATCGTGGGTTTTCCATGCCGCCAAAAGGAAAACTAGGGGGGAGTACAATCACATCAAATTGTTCCCAAGCATAGTTTCCATATAAAGCTTCTGCAGAGGCAACCATATTTTCCATATCTGAAAACTCATAATGTGCTTTTTCAACCATAGATTTTTCGGCGTAAATTCCAGTTCGATTACTAATAGCTTTATATTCAATATCTCCAACAGCAAGCGCAATTAAATAAGGAGAGATTGGTTGCACCATTTTAAAAGTGTAATGACCATCTGCCGTTCTTGTTTTCGGGTTTTTAGCACTCATAACAGCCATTAAATCTGTCGGTACTTGTACTTTTGCATTATAAGTGATCCTAATTTGTGGGCTGTCTTGAATGGGAATCCAAGTTCGTGTTAAAATGGCTTGTCCTTGTGTGAATAAAAAGGGATGTTCTTTATCTGCTGTTTGTTGAGGTTTTAACCATTGTAAAGCTTCCGTTTTATGAGTGGTTTTATAAAAAACAGTGATACGTTTCGTATTCTTATCAATATCAATTTTTAAAGGGTTTCCAAGCTGTTCATCAAAATCTCCTAAAGAAAATGTCGTGTCTTTACCATCAGCTTGTACACTTTCAATGGTCAAAAATTTTGAATCAAGAATAATTTGTGAAGCATTATTGTTTTTAATTAAATAGGATGCTTTTCCATGTATTATTTCATTGTTAAAATCTACATTAATATCTAAATCTAAGTGCGTAATAGCAGCATCGTTTGGTTGGGCAAAAGAATGTGATTCTTCAATATAGCTAGGTATGGTTGTTTTTTGTTTGTTAGAACAGCTTGATATTAATAGAATTAAACATCCTAATTGTAATGCAATTTTTTTCATGTTAAATTTAAATATTTTATACGTTGGACGAAGTTAGCTGTTTTCTTTTAAAATGAATAATTAAAAGGTCGTGGAGAAAATTAGCTGTACATTTGCGCCTTAATTAAAGAGGTGGTGTTTAATTTATAAATTGTCATCTCACATACCCAATAATAGGGCTAGCCAAACAATTTATATGTCATTTAACTCATTAGGTTTATCTCAAGCCTTGCTAAAAGCGATTAGCAAAAAAGGATACACAACGCCATCACCTATACAGGAAAAAGCAATTCCACCTATTTTAGAAGGAAAAGATATTTTAGCTTCTGCTCAGACTGGTACAGGGAAAACAGCTGGTTTTACATTACCACTTTTGCATTTTCTTTCTGAAAACCCTAAAGATAAGCACAGACCGATACGCGCCTTAATTTTAACGCCAACAAGGGAATTAGCTGCACAAGTATACGCTAATGTTAAAGAATATAGTGAGTTTTTGAACTTACGAAGTGCCGTTATTTTTGGAGGTGTAAATCAGAAGCCACAGGCGGCAAGGATTCGTCAAGGTGTTGATGTTTTAGTAGCTACACCTGGACGTTTGTTAGATTTAGAAAATCAAGGTTTACTATCTCTAAAGAGAATTGAAATTTTTGTTCTAGACGAAGCAGATCGCATGTTAGACATGGGGTTTTTACGAGATATTGAACGTGTTATAAAAATGATGCCAACCAAAAGACAAAACTTAATGTTTTCGGCAACGTTTTCAAAAGATATAAAGAAGTTGGCTCATGGTATTTTGCAGAACCCGGTACAGGTGGAAGCTACTCCAGAGAATACTACTGTTGAAGCTATTAGTCAGAAAGTTTATCGAGTTGCTAAAGGTTTAAAAACGGGTTTGATTATTAAATTAATCTCTGATGGTAATTGGAAACAAGTGCTTGTATTTACGCGGACTAAACACGGTGCGAATAAGCTTTGTAAAAAAATGATAAGCTCTAATATTAGTGCAGCTGCCATACATGGAAACAAGAGTCAGGGCGCTAGAACAAAAGCTTTGGCAGGTTTTAAAAATGGAAGTATTCGCGTTTTAGTCGCTACAGATATTGCTGCTAGAGGATTGGATATTCCTTTATTGCCTCATGTTATAAATTTCGAATTACCAAATATCTCTGAAGATTATGTACATAGAATAGGAAGAACGGGTAGAGCGGGTGCCAAGGGAGAAGCTTTGTCGTTAGTAAGTGCTGATGAGACAACATATTTACGGGATATTGAAAAGTTGATAGATATGAAACTTCCTGTAGAGATTATTGAAGGGTTTGAACCCGATCCCAATGCTTCTACGGCTCCTATAAAAAAACAACAGCGTGGTGGGGGAGGAAATAGATCAAGAAGTAATTCTGGTTCTGAAAACTCTAGGGCTGGTGGACAACGACGTAATAATTCTAGACGCCGTCCTAAAAAAAATAATGATAAACGTAATAATGATAGAAGACGTTAAACAGTATGCGTAAAGTTTTAAAGGATAAGATTGTTGAGGTTTGTGATAAAAAAATAAAGGAGAAAGGCACCAATGTCGGACTCTCTTTTTATGCTTTTTTTGCAAATAAAAATGATAACCCAGAATTGCTTATGGAAGCTGCTACTTGGTGGATTATGGAGCATAAGCTAGACCATTTTGAAAAAGCTGTGAAAATAAAAAGTTTAGTAGAATAATTTAAAATATAGGTCTCGACTGCGTTTGACCTGACATTGAGGATGGAACAACCTAACAATCCATTACATGGTATAAAATTAGAACAAATCATAAACGATTTGGTAGCTCACTATGGTTGGGAATATATGGGGTACACTATTAAGATTAAATGTTTTACAGATAACCCTTCAGTAAAATCGAGTTTGAAATTTTTACGACGAACCCCTTGGGCTAGAACTAAAGTAGAGGCTCTGTATTTAAACATGCTTAAGCAACAGAGGACACGTTAAAACGGTGCTATTTTGCAAATTTTATTATCTAGTTAAAGGTTAAAACCCTACAATTTCATTGCAGTTACTTTAGTTTCCATAAACTTTTTTGCGTGCCTATTGTCATTTCGAACACAGAGAGAAATCTCATCACAAATTCCAAAATAATGAGATTCCTCTTTGTAAGCTTCGCTTATATCTTCAAACAAAATATATTTTGTTTTCGATAGCATTCGGAATCACAAACCAACTCTAAACAAAGAATTCCATTCTTTTTTTAAACTATGGATTTTCAATACATAGTAGTTTATTTAAGCCTCTTTCCAAAGGATTTGTATAGTTTCTAAGTCTTTTTTCATAGCACTAAAAACAGTTTTCTTATCAATAGTTATATTTTTGTGACCCTTTTCAGCTCCGCCTAGATTATATTCTAAATGTAGACTTACAGGGACATTTATTTGATATTTTTTTAATAGAGAAAAGTATGTTTTAAAATCAACCATCCCTTCTCCAATAGGTGTATTAATAGGTTTCCAGATACCGTTTATTTGCCCCCATTTAAAATCTTTTAATACGATTGTTTTTATAGATTTTTTTATAAGTTTTATTCCGTTTTCCCAAGATAAACCCCCTTCTACTTGAGCGTGTCGAATATCGTATTGAGCTCCAAAATAGTCGAGATCTGCAAACTCAAGAAGTTTTTTAATTTCCCATATTGAAGCTCCAATGGAATGTTTTCCTGCGTGGTTTTGATAACAACCTATAATACTAAGCTCTTTATTGAGTTTACTGAGTCCTTTTACGTTTTGCTGATAGTATTCTAAATCTGCTTCCATAGTATTATCATTGGAATACTTAAACCAATTAGTTCTATAATATTTTATACCATACTTAGAGGCTGTTTTAAGAATGTCTATATCAGTCTTATTAGCAGAATCAGTAATAGCTGTAGTCATCATGGTACAATTAGAACCTCCTTTACGTATGTCTTCAATGGCTTTAGGTAAATCTTTTGTAACAGATTCAGGAAGTACGTGACCTTTGGGTCTTACGGTTAGGTCTAAACCTTGAAATCCTAATTCTGCACTAACCTCTCCAGCATCTTTATAATTTAGAAATTGTAAATGCTTTGAAAAAATATTTACCGATAAAGATTCTTTAATACTTTTGTTGGCAAATACATTGCAAGGAATGCTTAAAAAAGGAATCGCACCTAAAACTAATGATGATTTTTTTGTAAAAGTTCGTCTCGTAATAGGTTTCATTTATGGTTTATTTTGAAATACTTATCATTTTAATTGACTTAATATAACTTCCGTTAAAAAACTATAATATACATACCATTTTTTAAATTAGAAACATTTAATTATGTTTTGTAATTTGATGAGTCTATCTGTTTTTCTAATACTTTTCTACCATCAATGCTAAATAAGAGATCAGCTATATAGTTAGTTAGTTAGTTAGTTAGTTAGTTAGTTAGTTAGTTAGTTAGTTTTTCTATAAGTTCTTTAATTTCATGAATAGGCATTTTCGTTGCACATTCTATGCAGGAATCATCCGTTTCTATAATTAAAGTTCCTTTTTTATCTTCCTCGTAACCAATTTGTTTAATTGTAAAAGATAAAGAACTTATTGTTATAACTTTTTTTCCATCCTTAAACCATCCATAATTAGCCTCATAGGTTAGTTTTTGTTCATTAAAAAAGATCGTTTCATAACCATAAGTGTTCCATAATGATACCCTTAACAAGTAAAAACCCATAAGTCCAAATAGTCCTATCCAAATTAAAAATCCAAAATGAAATCGATATCCTGCTGAAATAAATGAAGCTATTCCTATTAATGGGGAGATAAAGAAGAGAAAGGTAAATAGGAACATTATTGACCTTATAAAAATGGGTGATTTTTTAACTTTTAAGACTAATTGGTTATTGCTTAGTTCGTATTGCTTCACTTTTTTAAAATTAAAGTTAGGGGGACTGTAATTGTTTTAATCCTTCATAAACAACAATACTTACAGCATTTGCAATGTTTAAACTTCTAACATGCTCGCTATACAAAGGTATTTTAAAAAGTTTATCGTGATTGGGTTCGGTGATAGCTTTGGATAAACCAACAGACTCTTTGCCAAAGATTAAAAACAGGTTCTCTTCAAAAGGAATGTCCCAATGATTTTTATTTCCGTGACTGGAGAGAAAAACCATTTTTTGATTCTTATTTTTCAAGAAAAAATCGTCTACGTTATCATAGTAAGTCACAGATAAATGCTGCCAATAGTCAAGTCCGGCTCGTTTTAATCGTGTATCATCAATTTTGAAACCAAAAGGTTTTACCAGATGCAAATGAGAACCAGATGCTAGTGCCAGTCTTCCTATATTACCCGTATTATTAGGGATTTCAGGTTCTATTAAAACAATGTTTAAAGCCATAGTTTAGTTCTCTGATAATGGTTTTCCAATATCGTCAATTTCATCAAAATTTAGACCTTTTGGATCAGGACCATATTTGTTAGGACCTTTATCTCCTTCAGTAGCCATTAGGATTAAAAACCAGATGCCTCCTATAAACGGGATGAAATATACAAATATATAGCCTCCACTTTTTCCAGAGTCGTGCAGCCTCCTTACAGCTAAAGCAATGTAAGGAATCAGTATTCCAAGAAAGTATATACCTAAAATGGTAGGTAGAAAATCATTATCAATAAAGTCAGATGTAAAACCAAGTAAGAATGCTATTGCAAATACGATAATTAAGTTAAATAAAAAAAACATCCAAAACTCTTTACGTCTTGCTCTGCCACTAAATGTAGCATAATTCTTTATGAGAACGTCTAAATACCACTTCATAAAATTTAACTTTTAATTTAATATAGATTTTACAAATTTGTCAATACTGTTTACTCCTTGGTTGGTAACATGTTTTAGAAAAGCACTTCCAATAATAGCTCCTTTTGCATATTGGGTGGCTTGTGTGAACGTTTGATTATTACTGATGCCAAAACCAACAATTTGTGGGTTTTTAAGATTCATACTTCCTATGCGTTCAAAATATTGGGTTTGTTCTTCTCCAAAACCGACTTTGGCGCCTGTTGTACTTGCACTGCTAACCATATAAATAAAACCGTCTGAAATGGAATCGATATAACGAATACGCTCATCACTGGTTTGTGGTGTTATTAAAAACACATTTATTAAGCCATATTTTTCAAAAATAGCCTGGTACTTTTCATGATACACATCTACTGGTAAATCAGGTATTATTAAACCATCAATTCCGATTTCCTGACATTTTTTACAAAACGCTTCAACACCATATTGAAACATCGGATTAAAATACCCCATGATGATTAAAGGAATAGTAACCGATTGTCTGATGTCTTTTAATTGATCAAAAAGAATCTCGCTTGTCATGCCATTTTTTAAAGCCTGTGTAGAACTTGTTTGAATGGTTGGGCCGTCTGCTAAAGGGTCGCTAAAAGGAAGTCCTATTTCGATCATGTCAACACCATTTTTTTCCAATTTTTGTATGATGGAAACGGTATCATTAATACTCGGATAACCTGCTGTGAAGTATATTGAAAGTAACTTCTTATTTTCTTGTAGTTTTTGATTTATTCTGTTCATTGTGTGAATGAATTTTTTTATTCCCTAGTAGGAGGGAATCTTTTAATTTTAATTTAAATATATTCTGAAAGATCCTTCCAGTCAGGATTCAAACTGTTTATCAGATTGATTTTCCATTCTCGATTCCATTTTTTTATTTGCCTTTCTCGCTTTATAGAATTATTTACATATTTGGTTGTCTCAAAATATACTAACTTGTTTACATTATATTTTCCAGTAAAACTTTTTAAATTATTATTTTTATGTTGTACTAAACGTTGTTTCAATTGTTTTGATCTACCAACATATAATGTCGTGTGATTTTTATTAGTTAGTATGTAAACATAATGGATATCCATTTCATTTATGCGATTTCCGTCTTCACGGAAATACAAAAAATCATAAATTAAAATAATTTATGTATGTATTCAAATCTTTATCACCTCTACCAGATAAACTCATTACAATAACATCGTCGGGTTCAAATGTTTTATGTTCGAAAATAGCTAGTGCATGAGAGCTTTCTATAGCAGGAATAATACCTTCTAATTTACATAATTCTAATCCGGATGTCATAGCATCATCGTCTGTGATTGCCATAAATTCTGCACGGCCTGTTTTGCATAAATGTGCATGCATAGGGCCTACACCAGGATAATCTAAACCTGCAGAAATGGAATAAGGCTCAGTTATCTGACCGTCGTTTGTTTGCATTAATAAGGTTTTACAGCCGTGTATAATACCTTCTTTTCCTAAAACAGATGTAGCAGCACTTTCTCCAGAATCTACTCCTAAACCAGCAGCTTCTACAGCAATAATATTAACATCGTCTTCATGTAAATAATGGTAATAGGTGCCAGCAGCATTACTTCCTCCTCCAATACAAGCAACAACGTAATCTGGGTTTTCTCGACCTTCATGTTCTTTTAACTGCCATTTAATTTCTTCTGAAATAACAGATTGAAACTTGGTAACCATATCTGGATAAGGATGAGGTCCTATTGCAGAACCTATAATATAATGTGTGTTTACTGGGTTGTTGATCCAATCTCTAATGGCTTCGTTAGTAGCATCTTTTAAAGTGCGACTTCCAGAAAGCGCAGGGATTACGGTAGCTCCTAACATTTTCATTCTGGCAACATTTGGTGCTTGCCTTTTAATATCGATTTCACCCATATAAACAATACACTCTAACCCCATTAGAGCACAAACGGTAGCTGTAGCAACACCATGTTGTCCTGCACCAGTTTCGGCTATAATACGATGTTTACCCAGACGTTTGGCCATGAGTATTTGACCAATAGTATTATTTATTTTATGAGCTCCTGTGTGGTTAAGATCTTCACGTTTTAAATAAATTTTGGTATTATATTTTTCTGAAAGGCGTTTAGCAAAGTAGAGTGGGGAAGGACGTCCCACATAATCTTTTAAAAGTTGATCAAATTCTTTTTTAAATTCAGGTTCTGCCATGACTTTAAGATAGTTTTGGCGTAACTCTTCTACATTGGGATATAGCATTTCAGGAATATAAGCACCCCCAAATTCACCATAATATCCTTTTTCGTTTACGTTGTAATTTTTCATATTTTTTGTCATTCCCTCGAAGGAGGGGATCTGTTTAACTTTAGTTATAATTTATAATGGATTCCGTATCAAGTACGGAATGACAAATGCTTTTTAAATTCTTTTAATTTTTCTATATTCTTTAATCCAGGTTCTATTTCGAATTTGCTATTCACATCTAAGGCATAGCAATATTTTGAAGCGTCACTTCGTTTAAATTTTTTAATGTCTTCAACTTGATCTAATCCAATACCACCGCTTAAAAAGAAAGGCTTTGTTGATGGATATTGATTCAATACATTCCAATCAAACGTATAGCCATTACCTCCAGGAAGCTTCCCTTTCGTATCGAATAAAAAGTAATCACAAACGTCTTCGTAAGGTTTTAAAATTTCAAAATTGAATTCGTTTTTGATAGAGAATACTTTGATTATCTCAACCTGAACTTGTTTCTGGTTCTTTTTATGAGATGCCGAAACTAGTTCAGCATGACGCAAAGCATCACAGTATTCTGGCGTTTCTTTTCCGTGTAATTGAACTGCATGTAGTTGATGTGTATTTATTTGCTCGATGACGTTTTCTAAACTTTCATCTACAAAAACGCCTGCTTTTTTAATAGACTCAGGCAATTTCGGAATACTACCATTTAGATGTCGTGCCGATTTTTTATAAAATATAAATCCAAGATAATCAGGAAGCAAGTTTGCAACTTGAGTTATATTATCTTCATATTTCATTCCACAAACTTTCAGTTTCATGATTGTAAATCTTTTATAAAATGTTTGGCACTTTCACCAGCATTATCTGTTTTCATAAAGTTTTCACCTATTAAAAAACCTTGATACCCGTAGGGTTTTAATTCTTTAATAGCTTCAATATTACTAATACCGCTCTCAGAAACTTTAACAAAATCAGTTGGAATAAGGGCACTTAATGTTTTGCTGGTTTCCAAACTAACTTCAAAGGTTTTTAAATTTCTATTATTCACACCTAACATATCTAATGAAGGCATAACAGATTTATGAAGTTCTTGTTCGTTATGGACTTCTAATAAAACATCTAAGTTCAGGCTTTTTGCAAATTCTGAAAATTGTTTGATTTCTTCTCTGCTTAAAATAGCAGCTATTAATAAAATAACATCTGCACCGTATGCTTTCGCCTCTAGTAGTTGATATTCGTCTATTATAAATTCTTTACGAAGTAATGGTAAATTACAACTAGCTCTAGCAAGCAATAAGTCGTCTAAAGATCCTCCAAAATATTTCCCATCGGTTAAAACGGACATACCGCAAACTCCTGCATCTTCATAGCCTTTTGCTACGTCTTGAACGTTTAAGCTTTGATTTATGACTGATTTTGACGGTGAACGTCTTTTATGTTCTGCAATAATGCCCGATTCGCTTTGTCTTAAGTTGTTAGCCAGAGAAACTGTTTTTCTTTCAAACAAAACAGATTGTTCTAATTGCATTACAGGAATCAGGCCTTTACGGAGGTTAACTTCCTGACGTTTATCTTTCACTATTTTATCTAGTATGGTCATTTTTTGTATTCTGTTCGGTGTTCAGTAATCAGTATTTAGTGAGCAGACTGCATACTGCTAACTATCATTTACTCATTTCTATTAATGTATCTAAACTTGCTTTTGCTTTTCCGGAAAGCAACGATTCTTTAGCTTGCTCAAACCCTTCTTTATGACTAATTTGTTTTGTTGTTGCTATAGCTAAACCTGCATTGGCACAAACGACATTGTTTTGTGGTTCTGTTCCTTTTCCTTGAATCACATTTATGAATATTCTAGCGGCATCTTCAACTGTGTTTCCTCCAAAAATAGATTCTTGAGTAATTGCTGAAATTCCTAAATCTTCTGGTGAAAACATGGTTTCAGAGTTATTAGAAATAACTTTAGTATTTCCAGTTAAAGAAATTTCGTCGTAACCATCTAATGCATGAACGATACTGTAATTTTTGTCAGTATTTTGATATAGATAACCGTATAAACGCAACAATTCTAAATTAAAGACTCCCACCATTTGATTTTTAGGAAATGACGGATTTACCATAGGACCTAGCATGTTGAAAAATGTTTTAACACCTAATTCGCGACGAATAGGTGCTACATTTTTCATGGCAGGATGGAATAAAGGTGCGTGTAAAACACAGATGCCAGCCTTGTCGATGGAGCGTTTTAAGAAATCTTCATCATTAGAAAATTTAATACCTAAATGTTCCATGACGTTTGAAGATCCACAAGCAGAAGACACCCCGTAATTACCATGTTTTGCTACTTTTATACCAGCACCAGCCGATACAAATGATGATAGGGTTGAGATATTAAAAGTGTCTTTTCCATCGCCACCAGTTCCGCAGAGATCTATAGCATTAAAATCTTTTAAATCTATAGCAATACATAATTCTAAAAGGGCATCTCTAAAACCACGCAACTCTTCTAGTGTAATACTTCGCATCATAAAAACGGTTAGAAAAGATGCAATTTGACTCTGGTTATACATACCGTTAGATATGTTTACCAATACTTGTCTAGCTTCTTCACTTGAGATGCTTTCGTGATTTATAAGTCTGTTTAATAAGTTTTTCATAACCCTCTCTGTCGTTTTACGACATCTCTCCCAAAGGGAGAGAAATGTTTTAATTAATATATATGTTTCGTTTGAGTAAGCACTGCCTACTGCTACTGAGTACTATTAACTGTTATTAACTATTCAGCCAGTTTTCTAATATCTTTTTACCGTTAGGAGTTAATACCGATTCAGGATGGTATTGCACACCTTTTACATCATAAACTCTATGACGAAGAGACATCACTTGTCCGTTTTCATCAAAGGAAGTGGCTTCCAAACTATCTGGTAAATCAGGATTAACTACCCAAGAGTGATATCTACCAACTTCTATGTTTTTTTCTAAACCTTTAAAAATAGGTTCGTCATCAACACTAATAGTCACATTTGTTGAAACGCCATGATATACATCATCTAAATTGATGAGTGACCCTCCGAATACTTCACCAATGGCTTGTTGCCCTAGGCAAACTCCTAAAATACTTTTAGTAGGTGCAAACCTTTTAATAATAGGTTTCAACAAGCCTGCTTCATCTGGGATACCAGGGCCTGGTGATAATACGATCTTATCGAATGGCTCTACATCATCTAAAGCCAATTTATCGTTCCTGACAACAGTGACGTCACAATTTAAATCTTCTAAATAATGAACCAAATTATATGTGAAGCTGTCGTAATTATCTATAACTAATACTTTTATCATCTTTTTGTCATTCCTGCGAAGGCAGGAATCTATTTTTAGTTAAACTTTTCTTTATTCATTTTGTCTTGATACAAAACCCTTCGACTACGCTCAGGATTAACCAAGCCAAAAATCATGTCAAAAATCAGGAAATTGCTGAAGCACCATTCGCTTCCGGAATTACGTGCTTAAAGCTTTGTTTTGCATCTCCATTCCTTCACTCATTATTTCTTAATTTTGACTTTTCCGACTGTGCCGGAATTTCAAGATTGATTTATATTTATACATTTTATTACTTAATTAACTCCTCTTATATTTCTTCAGCTAATTTAATAGCTTTTGTTAATGCCCCTAATTTATTATATACTTCTTGTAATTCGTTTTCTGAATTAGATTTTGAAACTAATCCTGCTCCTGCTTGCCAATGTAGTTTGTGGTTTTTGCTTAAAAAGGTTCTAATCATAATGGCATGATTAAAATTACCTTCAAAGTCCATAAAACCAATGGCACCCCCGTAAAAAGAACGGCTTGTTTTTTCGTATTGTTCAATAAGTTGCATTGCTCTGTGTTTTGGAGCACCACTTAAAGTACCTGCAGGAAATGTATCTGCAACAACTTGCATCGTTGATGTGTCTTTGTGTTTTTGACCAGTAACTTTACTTACTAGATGAATAACGTGGGAGAAAAACTGAACTTCTCTATAAGTATCTACACTAACATGACTTCCATGCCTGCTTAAATCATTTCTCGCTAAATCCACAAGCATAACATGCTCTGCATTTTCTTTATCGTCTTTTACTAGTTTTTTAGCTAATTCGGCATCTTGAGAATCATTTCCTGTACGCTTAAACGTTCCTGCAATAGGGTGAATCTCAGCTTTATTATCGCTTACAATAAGCTGTGCTTCTGGCGAACTACCAAAAATCTTAAAGTTTCCGTAATCAAAATAAAATAAGTAGGGAGACGGATTTATACTTCGTAAAGCACGATATACATTAAATTCATCACCTTTAAACTCTTGTGCGAAGCTCTTTGATAATACCAATTGAAATACATCGCCTCGTGCACAGTGTTTTTTTGCTAGCTCGACATGTGTTTTATATTCATCGTCCGTTAAATTAGATGTGATATCTCCTTTTGAATAGAAGTTGTAGGATGCAAAGTTTTTTACTTTGATTAAATGATCTATCTCATCGATATTGTTTTCAGTGTCGTGACAATGTGCAAAAATATAGGCTTCATTCTTATGATGATTTATAGCAATGATATTTTGATAAACAGCATAGTAAACATCAGGAATATGTATTGAATCATCTTTTTTAGAAATATCAACATCTTCAAAATAACGAACTGCATCATACGCTATATAGCCAAAAATACCATTGTTAATGAATTTAAATTCAGTATCAGAGTTAACATCAAATCGTTTTGTGAATTGATGAATTTCTTCTGAAACATCAATATGATCTGTTATTGTTTTTTCTAATGAACTTCCATCAGGAAACGTTTGACTAATAACATCATTTTCAACTTTAATAGAAGCTATTGGATTAAAGCAGATATACGAAAAACTATTATCGTTTGCATGATAATCACTACTCTCAAGTAGAATGCTATTAGGGTATTTATCTCTGATTTTTAGGTAGATGCTTACTGGAGTAATAGTATCTGCCAGAATTTTTTTGTAATGCGTGTATAAATTATATGTTGTCATACTAATGTTATGTCTTTTCCGCTTTTCGTTTTCACTAAAGAGAAAACTAGAGCAGAAATTTTATTATTAATCTAAATGAGTTCATTAAAAAAGGCTTGTCGTGAATGACAAGCCTTTTTTGATATTTTAAGTTTTAAATATACTAGGTTTCCTTCACGAACGTAAGTTTCTGAAGCTCCACCACCAAGTATTATTTAAAATTATATTCATTTTATACTTTTAATTGGTTCAAATATAGAAATGAAAATATAAATACACAATAGTTTAAAACATTTTTTATATAAAAGTTTGTTAAACTGTAATATAAACAATGAAGTATTAATTAAATTTAATGCTATGAAATTAAAACTATTAATCATTGCAATATTGATAATAACAAGTTGCAAGCATGAGAATAAAACTGTTGATAAAAGTGTAGTCATCGCTAAGAAAGAAATTAGTGATGATGTTAGCTTAAATGACATTGAATTAGAAGTTTACGACTATAATGGTTTTAAAAAATTCCTGAATAGGAAAGATGATAAAATATATGTTATTAACTTTTGGGCTACTTGGTGCGCACCTTGCGTAAAGGAACTACCATATTTTGAAAAATTAAGAGGACAGTATAGTGATAAGAATGTTGAGGTTATTTTGGTGAGTTTGGATTTTCCGCATTTATATGAATCTAAACTAAAGCCGTTTATTAAAGAAAGAAAATTGAAATCTAAAGTAATAGCTTTAGATGATGTAGATATGGACACGTGGATACCAAAAGTGAGTAAAGATTGGTCTGGAGCCATACCAGCAACTATAATATATAGAAATGACAATAATAAGTTTTTTGAAGGATCATTTACTTATGAAGCATTAGAAACAGAAGTTAAGCATTTTTTAAATTAAACATTATGAAAGCCTAATAATGGTATTTGACATGAAGAGGCTAATAGTTAACCTTTATAATTAAAATATTAAATATAAATTTTTAAAAAGATGAAAAAAGCAGTTCAAATAATGTCTGTGGTATGTGCCGTATTTTTTATAAGTGCATTTACTGTTTATGAAACAACAACGATTGGTGATGGATACAAAATAGGTGATGTTGCTGAAGATTTCTCACTTAAAAACGTAGATGATAATATGGTATCGTTATCAGATTACAAAGATGCAAAAGGTTTTATTGTAACATTTACTTGTAACACATGTCCGTATGCTGTTATGTATGAAGATAGACTTATAGCCTTAAACAAAAAATATGCTTCAAAAGGATATCCTGTAATTGCCATTATGCCAAATAATACAGATGTTAAACCGGGAGATAGTATGGAAGCCATGAAAACTCGAGCAAAAAATAAAGGGTTTACGTTTCCATATTTAATTGATGCAGGACAAAAAGTATATCCTAAGTATGGAGCTACTAAGACACCTCATGTGTTTTTACTACAAAAAACAGATCGTGGTAATGTTGTAAAATATATTGGAGCTATTGATGATAATTATAAAGATGCCTCAGCAGTAAAAACTAGATATGTTGAGAATGCGGTTGATGCTCTTTTAGAAGGAAAGGACGTTAAACAAACAGAAACCAAAGCAATTGGTTGCTCTATTAAAGTTTAATAAAGAACTCATTTAGACTTTTTCAATTTGCTGAAAGATTGCTGTTTTCAGCTCTGTTTTTGTCTTTTTTTCCTTCCGTAGCTCTGCTATGCAACTCAAAAAAGTCTTCAACATAGGCAAAAACTTCTAATTTTCGCTTAAATCCAAAAAACCTAAATGAGTTCAAAAATAAAAGTTATGTTTATATGAAAATCTGAAGTGTAATACTTCGGATTTTTTTTCGTCTATAATTTTAGATGTACTAATTTTGTATACACAATATTATATTAAAAAAAATGGAAGATTTAACACAAGAAGAATGGGCATCACAATTAGCTGATGATAATAACGCAATCGTATTAGATGTTAGAACGGATGCTGAAGTTGCTGATGGTATTATACCTAATGCCATACATGTAGATATATACAAAGGGCAAGAGTTTATATCAGAAATTGAAGGTTTAGATAAAAGTAAAAATTATTATGTTTATTGCCGCTCTGGTAACAGAAGTGGTCAAGCTTGTAATATCATGGAAGAGCTAGGTTTTGAAAATGCTTATAATCTAGAAGGTGGCATTTTAGAATGGACTGGTGATTTAGTTGATTTAGATTAATACTGCTTACATGAAGCGATTATTAATATTTTTATGCACTATATTTAGTATAGGCGCAACTAGTTGTAAGGAGTCGCTATCTAAAGATGTTATTAAAGTAGTTTCTCCAAAAGAGGTAAAAACACTTTTAATTGAAAAATCTTTACAAATTATAGATGTTAGAACACCTAAAGAGTTTAAAGAAGGGTATATAGAAGGGGCACAAAATATCGATTTCTTTTCGGATGATTTTGATGAAAATATTAAAAAATTAGATAAAACAAAGCCTGTCATTTTGTATTGTAAATCGGGGAGGCGTAGTGCAAAAAGTAGTAGGAAGCTATTTGATGCTGGTTTTACTGAGATTTATGATATAGAAGGAGGGATTCTTAGGTGGAAAAAAGAGGGCTTTCATATCAAGACTGAGTAAGAGCTATTCAATTTATAATAATAGCCCATTCTGTTTTTTTGACTAATTAGCTCATTCAACTACTTTTTGGGTACTTTACCTTTTTTATTTTTAAGTGAGAAATGATTTTTTATATCTTTATGTAAAAGCTTGCTGTTTTAGAATTTAAATAGCTTCTTTTTAAGGTTTTAATTATTTAATAAAGTCTTATATATTTATAGAAAAAATGGAAAACGGTTACGTTATATTAGGCATAATTGCGCTATTATTTTTAAGTATGTATGGTTACTCGTATTTATCGGTAGCTATGGAAAAAATGAAGCTTAAAAAAGAAAAGAAAAAAGAAGCTCAAAAAGAAGAATTAAGACGTCAACAGCGTGTTATAAATCAAGAAGCTAGAGATGAGAAATTCCGAAAATTTAATAAACGGAAAGAAGAAATTAAGCATGAACTTATGTTGCTAGAAAAAATGAAAGAAAAACAAAAAGCTGGTTAATTAAAAAATAATACCAACCTTTTAAATAAAAGTAATAAAAAACCCTTTTGAAGATATCTTCAAAAGGGTTTTTTATTGAGAAAGCTAAATTAATTAACTTAATTGTTTTTAATGATTATCATCCTGTAAAGTAACTTAAAACACCAATTACCAATACAACTAGAATGATAGATAATACAACGTCTATTTTATCATAACTATCTTTGTTAGAGGCTTTCTGTTCGTTAGTAAGTGTTCCAAACGCAAGTCCTTTAATAAGGCTATAGTCAGGTGCTGTAGTTGTTAAGCTTACCGAAATACAAAGTATGACAGAGAAAACAAACATGAATATTGCCATATGAGCAAAATTGATAGTCGCAAAACTATAAATAAAACCATCTATACTTTCTCCAGCTGCTATTTGTGGCTGATAGTAAATTTCTGAACTCAGTCGTATAACTAATAGGCCTAATCCAGCCAATAAGGTTGTAATTGCGGCTGTAGAGTTTACACGTTTCCATATAATACCAAGTAAAAATACAGCTGTTACTGGTGGCGCTATATACGATTGTACGTTTTGAAGATACTGATACATGACACCACCTCCAATTTTTTCCATAATAGGAATCCATATAATACCTAATATTACAATAAACCCAGTGGCAACCTTACCAGTTCTAAGTAATGACTTTTCAGATTTTTCAGGCTTTAATTTTTTGTAAATATCAATAGTAAATATAGTAGAACAAGAATTAAATACCGATGCTAGAGAACTCATTAATGCGGCCATTAAACCACCTGCTACCAGCCCTTTTAAACCAACAGGTAATAATGTTTTTACTAACATTGGAAATGCTCTATCTGCTTTTTCAACCGAAAATACTTCTGGGTTTTGTATGGATAATGCAAACGCAATAATTCCTGGTACTAAAAAGATTAAAATTGGTAATAATTTTAAGTACGCACCAAAAATAGCGCCTCTTCTCCCTATCTTAATATTGTTAGCGGCTAATGTTCTTTGCACGATATATTGATCTGTACACCAATACCAAATACCTACAATGGTGCCTCCAATTAATAATCCTGTCCAAGGAAAATCTGGATCATTCATTGGTCTCCACATATTAAAATGATCAGGGCTTACAGCTGTAACTGTTTCTCTAAGTTGAGCCCATCCACCAACTTCCTGTAATCCTAAATAGGTAATGATTATAGAACCTAAGATTAAGATAACGGTTTGTAAGGTTTCTGTATATATTACGGCTTTCATACCTCCCACAACTGTGTAAATTCCAGTAAATACGACAATGCCTATAGCACCGTACCAAAAAGGAATACCCAATAATTCTGAAACAACAATACCTCCAGCATATATCGTTACAGATACTTTAGTAAGTACATAAGCAACTAAAGAGAATAAAGATAAAAACCATCTGGATCGCGAATCGAAACGTTTTTCTAAAAATTCGGGCATGGTAAAGGCTCCACTTCTAATGTAAAATGGCAAAAACAGCCAGCCTAGTAACAATACAATCCAAGCATGAAGTTCGTAATGTGCCATAGGGGTTCCAGACTCAAAACCTGTTCCAGCTAGACCTACAACATGCTCAGATCCAATATTAGAAGCAAAAATCGAAGCTCCAATGACAAACCATCCTACATTTCGTCCTGCTAAAAAATAATCCTCGGTATTTTTATTTTTTTGTAGCACGACCCATACGGCTACAGCAACAAGAGCTAAAAAATAAATTCCTAACACGACCCAGTCTAAATTTTCTAGTACCGATTGTGCGGCTAAAAAATTATTCTTCATAGTTTGTGATTTTATTGGTTATATATATTGATTAATAATATTTTCAAATAACTCCTGTTTTCCACTTTTTAAAGATAACTCACCATTTTCTTGAGCTATTTTGTATAAGTCTTCTAAATTCAGATTTCCTTTTTCAAACTCTAATCCTTTACCAGAATCAAAAGAACTATAACGTTCTGTTCTTAGTTTTTCATAAGGAGAAGACGTTATGATTTTGTCTGCAATTAGTAACGCTCTAGCAAATGTATCAGCGCCACCTATATGCGCATGGAAAACATCTTCCAAGTCTGTTGAATTTCTTCTTATTTTGGCATCAAAATTAACACCACCACCTTGTAATCCACCAGCTTTTAAGAATACAAGCATGGCTTCTGTGGTTTCTTGGATATTGTTAGGGAATTGATCTGTATCCCATCCATTTTGGTAATCGCCGCGGTTCGCATCTAAACTTCCTAACATGCCGGCTTTTGCAGCAACTTCTAATTCGTGTTGGAACGTATGTTGTGCCAATGTAGCATGATTAACCTCAATATTGATTTTAAAATCTTTATCTAATCCATATTCTTTTAAGAATCCTATAGCTGTGGCTGAATCAAAATCGTATTGATGTTTAGAAGGCTCCATTGGTTTAGGTTCAATAAAGAAGTTTCCTTTAAAGCCTTGTGCACGGGCATAATCTTTACACATATTTAAGAAACGTCCCATATGGTCTAATTCACGTCCCATATCTGTATTTAATAAAGACATATACCCTTCACGACCACCCCAGAATACATAGTTTTCACCACCTAAAGCGATCGTAGCATCTAAAGCCAATTTAATTTGACCACCAGCTCTAGCAACCACATCAAACTCAGGGTTTGTTGACGCACCGTTCATATAACGTGGGTTGGAAAAACAGTTTGCTGTCCCCCAAAGTAACTTAACCCCAGAAGTAGCTTGCTTATCTTTTAAGTAATCAGTAATCGTTAACAATCTTTTTTCAGACTCAGCAAAAGTTGGACCTTCTTGAATTAAATCGTAGTCATGGAAGCAGTAGTATCCAAATCCCATTTTAGTAATAAATTCAAAAGCTGCATCTGCTTTGTCTTTTGCTGCCTGTACTGGATCTGTAGCTTGATCCCATTCAAAATTTTGTGTACCTGATCCAAAAGGATCAGACCCTTGTCCGCAGAATGTATGCCAATATGCCACAGAAAATTTAAAATGCTCACGCATTGTTTTCCCTGCTACAACCTGATCTGGGTTATAGTATTTAAATGCTAACGGATTATCAGATTCTTTTCCTTCAAATTTAATTTCGCCTATGCCCTTATAGTATTCTTTGTTGCCTAAAGTTGCCATTATTCTAAAATACTTTATTTATTGTTTAATATAATCTCTAATTCTTTTTTCCAATTTTGATAAGCTTTTACATAAGCTTCATTATTTTTTATAGGCACAAAAGTCATAACGTGATCATTTTTTGTAATATTTGCACCAAACGTTTCAAAATCACCATCGGTTAAACCAGCTGCTCTTGCAGCACCTACAGAACCTGTGGTATTATAAATTTCTATCTCATGTCCGATTAAACTAGCGACAGTATTTGAAAATATTTCTGAACGGAACAAGTTGTCATTCCCAGCTCTAATAACATTGATTGTAGCGTCATCATTTTTTAAAATATCCATACCATAAACAAAAGAAAAAGCAATACCTTCTAAAGCTGCACGGTATAAATGTCCATCATTGTGTTTATTGAAATTTAAGTTGCAATAATGTGATCCAATGTTTTTACTGTTTAGCATTCTTTCTGCACCATTTCCAAAAGGAATCACACAAACACCATCAGAACCTACAGGAACTTCATTCGCTTTATTGTTCATTTCCTCATACGAATTGCAAGCCAAATTATCTTTTAACCAACGGTATTGTATCCCTGAACCATTAATACACAATAACTTTCCTAGAGTAGGGTTCTCTTTTGTGTAGTTTACATGTGCAAAATGATTAATTCTTGAAGCTTCTTTTGATTTTAAAGTATTAGTAACGGCATAAACAACACCAGAAGTTCCTCCGGTAGCTGCAACCTCACCATGATTGAATACGTTTAGGGATAATGCATTGTTTGGTTGATCACCAGCTCTATAGTTTACAGAAATTCCGATAGGTAACCCTGTTTCTGAGGCTCCCTTTTCGTTAACCGTTCCTTGATTTGTAAAATTATCTACAATATCTGGCGTTAATGAAGGATCAATGCCGTAATGTTCCAATAAGAAACTAGCTAATGAATCATTTTCATAATCCCATAGAATACCTTCAGATAAGCCATTTTTTGTAGTGTTTATAACCCCCGTTAATTTATAAGCTATAAAATCTCCAGGTAACATATACTTGTAGATTTTTGAATATAGCTCTGGTTCATTTTCACGAACCCATTTTAATTTAGAAGCTGTAAAGTTTCCCGGAGAATTTAATAGTTTTTCAGTACAGGTATCATGTCCTAAAGCATCGAATGCCAGATTCCCTATTTCGATGGCCCTACTGTCACACCAAATAATAGAATTACGCAAAGGTGTTCCTTGTTTATCAACAACAACCAATCCGTGCATTTGGTAAGAAATTCCAATACCAGAAATTAAAGAAGCATCTATATTTGCTTCTTTAATGGCTCTTTTTGTTGCTATACATACATATTCCCACCATAGGTTGGGGTCTTGTTCTGCCCAGTCTGAATGAATGGCAATGATCTCCATTTCATTTTGTGGTTCGTGTAGTGCTGATAGTTTTTCTCCTGTTTTTGCATTTACAATGGCAACTTTTATAGAAGAACTCCCTAAATCATATCCTATATAGTACATCACTTATAACGATTCTCTTAATATTAGGTTAGTGGGTATAAATACTTGCATGGGGGCATCTTTATATATAAATTCGGCAGCTTTTTGTCCTAACGCTTTAAAATTGGTAGAAATAACAGAGATGCCTTTATAAATAAATTTTTTCATCGGTGTTTCATTATATGATAAAAAACCAACGTCAACTCCTGGTTCTAAATCTTTGCTTCGACATTGTTCTAAAAATGTTCCTAAAAAACGGTCACTGACACTTATATAAGCAATGTTATTTTCAACATTAAAATTCTTTAAGTTTGTGACTACTTTATATTTAAACTGAAAGCTATTACAATATTTCTTAAAATAAGAGATTGCTTCTATTGGATGGTAAGTGAATTTCGGATAAACAAAATGAATTTCTTTATACTTTTTGAATGATTCACCCGCCTCTTTTAATACATTAAAAAATGATTCACCAAAATCTTGACAAACGTAATTATTACCTGCTTTACAATGTATATTCCAATCTATTAAAAGTAGCTTTTCATTTCTAAAACCATTTAAAACAGAAGAGACTTCATCATTGTCAAAACCCATAATAACATATTTGTAATATTTTCCTTTGCTATTATTTAATATGGTTTTGAAATTTTCAATATTGTAATGATGAAATTGTACATCTGTAATAAAATTATCTGGTAAATTATTTATAAAAGAATGATATAAAACTTCTTTATAGGCTTTAAACGTGTCTAATACTAAAAGTACTTTTCTTGTAACATTAGCAACATAATACCCTTTGTTGGGTACAGAGTCTATTACGTTTTGCTCTTTTAATATACTATATGATTTAAAAACAGTATCTCTTGATAGTTTATATTTTTTACAAATGCTATTAACAGAAGGGAGCATATCGCCAACAAGCATTGAGTTATTAGCAATAGCATCATTTATGGTGTTAACTAATTGTTGATATTTTGGAGTATCACTGTTAAGGTCAATATCGAAAATAAATTTGTTTTTCATAGATAATCTATCCTGTTCTGTTCTGGTTTGTAAATATATTAAAAAAAACAGTTTTAATTCAGTTTCTTATTTTTCAAAATGTTTTAAGAAACAATTTGGAGTCATACCAGAACATATGAGTCAAAATTTAAATAAGTAAGGAGATAAATAAAAATAGAGCTAAGGAGAGAAATTAGCTCTATTATAAAATGTTAACAAGTTAAAAAATGATCGGTTACTAAATTAAATTTGCTATGAGTTTTTTTCAACCATTTTCATCAAGTAAAAATGCTGAATTTTAGGGTGTTGTTAGTGTTTTAAATGGTCTAATTAAGGGTGTATAATGTTCAAGATCATTTAATAATAAGAATTTATTTACGTATTAGTGCTTTTTAAAGTTTTTGTATACGTTTTAATAAAATAAAATTTATTTTTCTTTTTATAATAAATATAAATAACTGTAATTTAGTGTTTTATGAATTTTAAAACTATAATTAAGAAATCTATGAAAAAAAATAGAGCCACTTATAGTTGCTCTATTTTTTTGTTATTATCAGCTTAAAAAAAGAGATTGTCTATTAATTATTCTTCTAATTTGAATACCTTCTCTAGTGCAATCCATTTTTCACCATCTTTAGCCCAAGGTAATTCTTGTTGGTAATCCCACATAAGATTTTCCCACTCTTGTACTTTAGGATTGTTAGCATCCATTTCAGATTTTTTTACAGGATCAAAAGTGTCATCAACTTCCATAATCATAAACATTCTATTTCCTGTTAAGTAAATTTCCATATCAACTATGCCAGCATCTTTAATACTTTTCGTTATTTCTGGCCATGCATTACCAGCAGCATGATACTCTTTGTATTCGGCAATAAGCTTAGAATCATCTTTTAAATCGCACGAATAGCAATATCTTTTAATACTCATAATTATAATATAACTGTTTTTTAATAATTAATTTTTTGTAACTCTATATGCATAAAGACCATAAATAGCAACAAAAACTAAGCATATCATTGGTAATATAAATGAAAAATGTATTTCAGTCATTCCACCAGTAACGACATCACCAAACACTTCTTTATCATTTACTGTATCTCCAAAATCCATAATTGAAGCTTGAATTTTCGGTAAAAATGCTCCACCTACAATAGCCATTATAAGACCAGAAGAAGCAAGTTTCACTTCTTCTCCCATATCTTTAAGTGCTAAGCCATAGATGGTTGGAAACATAATTGACATAAATACAGAAACTAATACAAGACAAACTAAACTTGTTATCCCAGTGGTAGTCATTACTCCAAGGCAAAGTATAGCACCAGCAATTGCAAAAATAGTTAACATTTTAGCAGGATTAATTTTTTTCATAAGAGCTGTTCCAATAAATCTAGTAGATACAAATAAGACCATGGCTGCGATATTCCAAAATGTGCCATCAATTTGATTTGCTTTTATAGAACTTTCATTAATATATTCAACTAATTGAAAAATAGCTGTCCAACACATAATTTGTGCGCCAACATAAAACATCTGAGCTATAACACCTGCTAAATATGTTTTGCTTTTAAAGATTCTATTTACAGATTCTTTAATTGATAAGTTTTCACCCATAGTCATTGAAGGTATTTTTGTTTTCCATATAATAAAGAAAACAACAGCTACAAATATACCTACAGCAATGTATGGCGTACTTATAATGTCTAAATCATGCGCTTTAATCTCTGCGGCTTTTTCTGTCCCTAAAGCTACAATTTCAGAGCTATCATCATAGTCTGCAGATAAAATTCTATCTAAAACAACGAATTTTGCTACCATCATTCCTGTTAAAGAGCCAATAGGATTGAAGGATTGAGCCAAATTTAGTCGTTGCGTGGCCGTTGATGGATCTCCCATTGACAAAATTAATGGGTTTGAAGTAGTTTCAAGAAATCCAAGACCACAAGTAATAACAAATAGAGAAATTAAAAAATAGGTATAACTTCCTTCGAGGGCTGCAGGATAGAAAAGTACGGCTCCAATTGCATATAATGCTAAACCGAGTAAAATACCTGATTTGTAGCTGAACTTTCTTATAAATAGAGCTGCTGGAATTGCCATAACTCCATATCCGAAGTAAAAAGCAAATTGTACATTATAAGCTTCCTTGTTAGAAAGTACCATAACTTTTTTAAATGCAGCAACCATTGGATTTGTTAAATCGTTTGCAAATCCCCATAGTGCAAAAATTGATGTTGCGGCAATGAAAGGAATTAATAACTTTTTAGGTACTACAGGTATATTTTTAAGCTTACTCATAAAACATTATTTAAGTTTGTTGATAAATATATTCTTTAATCAATTCAAAAGCAGATTATTTTGTTTTAAATTATATAACAAATGATTTATTATTCGGTTAATAAAGATCGATCTAAATGTACATACCCACCATCGCAGAATATAAACTGACCGGTGGTATGTGATGATTTATTTGATATTGTGAAAAGGCAAGTATCTGCAATCTCTCCCGGAGTTGTCATTCTATTTTGTAAAGGAATTTTTTTAACGATAGACTTCAATTTTTCTTCACCATTTTCAAGTGTTTTTATCCAATTATCGTAAGCAGGTGTCCAGCTTTCTGCTATAATTATAGCATTAACTCTAATTTGATTTTTGATTAAATCTACAGCCCATTCACGTGTTAATCCTAGTACACCTCCCTTAGATGCAGCATAGCCAGATGTCCCTCCTTGGCCAGTTAAGCCTACTTTAGAGCCAATGTTTAGGATATTTCCTTTTGACTTTTTTAGCAATGGTAAGGCATGTTTTACGGTTAAAAAATAACTAACCATGTTTAATTTTAATGAGTTCATAAAATCTTCATAAGAAGCATCTAGTCCAACACCATCGTTTACTCCAACATTATTAATTACAACATCTATTCTGCCATATTTTTCTGAAATAGTTTGAATGGCACTTTTTATTTGATCTGGATTTGTAACATCGGCTTGACAAAATATAGCATCAATACCTCTTTTTTGTAATTTCTCAACATAACCAAAACCTCTGGCATTTCTATCTATTACGGCTGGAGTAGCACCTTCGTCTGCTAATTTTTGTAAAATGGTTTCTCCTATACTACCCTCAATTCCTGCAGCTCCCGTTATAACAACTACTTTTCCTTTTAATCCTAAATCCATTTTTAAATGTTTTTTATTATTTCAAATTGTAAAATTTAATAGCGTTGCCACCCATAATGGCAGCTTGTTCTGTAGAACTCATTTTTGCTATAAATTCTGTTACTAATTCTTTTACTTTTTTATAATTTCCTGCCACCAAACAAACTGGCCAATCCGATCCGAATAAGGTTCTTTTAGTACCAAAAGCTTTCAAAACTAAATTCATGTACGGATGTATTTGTGTAGGTGTCCATGTATTAAAATCTGCTTCTGTGATCATACCAGACAATTTACAATATACATTGTCGTATGTTCCAATTTCTCTCATTAAAATAGCCCACCCGTCATAAAAACCATCTTTTATATATGGTTTAGCGATGTGATCAATCACGAACTTTTGATTTGGAAATTGTTTTACAAATTCTAAGACAGCTCCCAATTGATGAGGAAACACCAAAATATCATATACATAGTTATGTTTTTCTAAAATTGAAATCCCTCTTAAAAAATTAGGGCGTAATAAAAAGTTGGAATCTGCTTCACCTTGTACCACATGTCTAAAACCTTTTAGTCTTTCATGTTCTTTATAGGCTTCTAAATCTGTTTCTAGGTTGTCTGATCTTAAATCAATCCAACCAACAACGCCTTTAATGAAATCATTTTTAGAAGCTAGATCTAATAAGAAATCAGTTTCAGCTAGAGTTTGATCTGCTTGTACTGCTACACAACCATCAATATCATTTTCAGCGTATACTTTTTTCAAATCATCAGGTAAAAAATCTTTACGAATTGCAGACATACTGTCGTCAATCCATTCGTGTTTTAGAGGTTCATAATTCCAAAAATGTTGATGAGAGTCTATGATCATTTTTATACTGATATTTTAATTATTGTGGTTTTTTTAGTTTATCATTAAAAGACTATTAGGTTTTACAAAGTCTTTAATGCTTGCTTCATGCCATTTGTGATGATGTTTTCTAAATGAGTTGTTACTGTGTCTAGAAGTCCATCAAATTCTGTTAAATCGATTCCCCAGAAATCTGTATTGGATAATGTTGCTTTTGCAATTCCGGCAATGTCTTCTGTTTTCCATTGCGAAGCAAAGAAATCCAAGACAGATTGGTCATCCTTTAAAGTAATAGCTTCTCCATCTCTATTACCCCTATAAAAGGCAATTAAAGAAGCTAGGGAGAATAACAATCTATTAGGTAATTCATTTTTTCTTTTAATGTATTCTAACACCGATGGCAATACTCTTGTTTTGTATTTTGATGTTGAATTTAACGAAATACTAATCAATGCATGTTCTAGATAAGGGTTTTTAAAACGATCTAATACATCATTAGAAAATTGATCCAGTTCTTCTTTAGAAAGATCCAAAGTTGGACAGATTTCCTCAAAAATGGCATCTTTTAAAAAGCCACCAACCACATCATCTTCTAAAGATTCACGTACTTTGTCTATACCGTATAAATAACCAACTGGTACTAAGGTTGTATGTGCACCATTTAGGATTCTTACTTTACGTGTTCTGTATGGTTCCATATTGTTTGTAAACACGATATTTAAACCGCAAACTTCAGCAGGGATTTCTTCTTTTACAGAAGCTGGCCCTTCAATAACCCATAAGTGGAATTGCTCACCTTCTACAACTAAATTGTCTTTGTATCCTAATTCTTTAGTAATAGTGTCCATTTTATCTTTAGGATATCCAGGAACAATTCTATCGACTAAAGTGTTACAAAAAATATTGTCTTCATGTATCCATTCTACAAATGCATCCCCTAAATTCCAATCGGCCGCATACTTCAAAATAATTCTTTTTAAATTATCGCCATTTTTGTCTATTAGTTCACAAGGTATTACAATCATACCTTTGTCTGAAGCTCCCCCAAAAGCTTGAAATCGTTTATAAAGTAACGCTGTTAACTTGCCTGGATAGCTTGATTGTGGCGTGTCTTTTAATGTGTCATCAGGATTATAAGCAATTCCAGCTTCTGTTGTATTAGAAATAACAAAGCGTAAGTCTGGATTTTCAGCATTTGCTAAATAATCTGTGTAGTTTTCATAAGGGTTGATACCTCTTTGAATACAATCGATAATGTCATGTTCACTAATAGCCTGTCCGTTTTTAATACCATTTAAATATAATGTATATAAACCGTCTTGATCGTTTAGCATTTTAATTAAACCTTGATCGATAGGTTGTATGGCTACAACTCCCGCATCAAAAGCTACTTTTTTATTCATTTCATGAATCATCCAATTGGCAAAGGCTCTTAAAAAATTGCCTTCTCCAAATTGGATAATGCGTTCTGTATAAGTATTAGCTTTTGCTGTATTTCTATTTAATGTGTTCATTTTTGTTAGCTTTTGGCTATTATTTTTTTGCTTAATCTATTTTAGTGTTCGGTTTTCAGTGCTCATAACTATGAACTTATAAAGAAACGCCTCTTTTCCAAGGAATAAAATCATTATTACCATGAAGTACTGCTTTTGAAGCAACTTCGCCGCTAGCTACTTTTATAATGTGATCTAATATCTTTTCACCCATAGATTCAATAGTGTCTTCTCCACTAATTACGGTACCTGCATTGATGTCTATAATGTCGTTCATTCTTTCGAACAAATGCGTATTACTAGACATTTTTAGAACGGGTGCTACGGGGTTACCAGTAGGTGTACCCAGCCCTGTTGTAAATACCACGACATTACATCCAGAACCTACTAAACCAGTTGTAGACTCAACATCATTACCAGGCGTACATAATAAGTTTAAACCAGGTTTTGTAACTTGTTCTGTATAATCTAAAACCTGAGTTACTGGAGATGTTCCACCTTTTTTAGCAGCTCCTGCAGATTTCATGGCATCTGTAATTAATCCGTCTTTTATGTTTCCTGGCGAAGGATTATTTTCAAACCCAGATCCCACTGCTACTGCAGCAGCAGAATAGGCTCGCATTAAATCATAAAATTTCTTTGAATCCTCTTCTGTTTCACAGCGATTGATAATCTCTTGTTCTACACCATTTAACTCGGGGAATTCTGATAATACGGGACTTCCGCCAAGTGCAACTAATAAATCGGAGGCATAACCTAAAGCTGGATTTGCAGATATTCCTGAGAACCCATCTGAACCACCACACTCTAAACCAAGTACTAATTTATTTAAAGGTGCAGGTTGTCGGGTAATTTTATTAGCTTCAATTAACCCTAAAAATGTGTGTTTAACGGCTTCTTCAATTAGTTGGCGCTCGCTTTCACTTTTTTGCTGTTCTAAATAATGAACAGGCTTATCTAAGTTTGGGTTTATGGCATCCAATGCATTTTGAAGCATTTCTATTTGTGCATTCTGGCATCCTAAACTAAAAATAGTAGCTCCAGCTACGTTAGGATTTGCAATATAACCTGCTAATAATTTACAGAGCGTTTCCGAATCCTGACGAATACCACCACAGCCGCCATCGTGTTTTAAAAACTTAATACCGTCTACATTGGGAAAAATTCGATTTTTAGTCATTTCTTCCTTCGTAGTAATAATCGGGGTGTTTAAGATAGCTTCTTTAGAAGCTCCTGACTTATATTGATTGATTAGAGCATCTGTATCTACTGCAAAATCTTTTTTTGTTTCGTATCCTAATTTTTCAGAAAGCGCTCCTTCTAAAACATCAACGTTTCTATTTTCACAAAACGTTAATGGAATTACTAACCAATAGTTCCCTGTTCCTACCTTACCATCTTTTCTGTGATATCCATTAAATGTCCTTCCTTCAAACTTAGAAGCATCTGGAGCTGACCAAGTAAATTTTTCTTTAGAATCTTGAAATTCAGCAGAGGCATGTTTTACATTATCAATAGTAATAGCACAACCAGCTTGAATAGGTTCTATAGCTTTACCTATTAACACCCCATACATGAAAATTTCATCACCTATAGCGAAATCATTTAAGGCGAACTTATGTTTTTGTTTTATAGTCTCTTTTAAGATAATATCAGTACCTTGAATTGTAGTTACCGTTCCTTTTTCAAGAGGTGTAATAGCTACAATAATATTATCTTTGAGATCTATTTGTACGTAATTCTTAGACATCTATAATGTTTAATTAAAATTTACTGTCGCTTTAATAACGCCAGTTTCTGGATTCAACCAACTGTCAAAATTCTCTATCATTTCTGTAAATGGAACCGTGTGAGTAATAAAAGAGTCTGTTGGGAATTGATTTAAAATGCTTATTACGTGTTCAAAATCTTCTGTAGTTGCATTTCTACTGCACATTAATGTCATTTCTTTTGCATGAACTGCTGGATGGGTATAAGTTAATTCACCTTTAGATAAACCTACTAATATAAATCGTCCCCCATGAGCCATATAGTTCGGGCCTGCTTCTAAAGCACCTTTATGACCCGATGCATCAAATACAGCTGTTGCCATATCTCCATTAGTTATTTCTGAGATTTGCTTTACAGGGTCATTACCGACATTAACAGTGTAGTCAACACCAATTTTGTCTTTAGCATATGCTAAGCGGTCATCGTTTAAATCTAAAGCAATGACTTTTGCTCCTTCAATTTGTGCTAATTTCATGATGCCAATTCCTATAGGCCCACAACCTACAACCACTACAAATTCATTTTTTTTAATATCTGCTCTTCTAACTGCATGTGCACCAATTGCTAAAGGTTCTACAATAGACATTTCATCATTAGTGAGGTTGTTAGCAGGAAGTAAAATATTTGTCGGCACAGTTATTTGTTCTTGCATGCCACCATCACCATGTACTCCCAGTACTGTAATGTTGGTACAGCAATTTGTTTTACCATTTCTACATGCGATGCATTCTCCGCAACTAACGTAAGGCATAACAACTACTTTATCTCCAGCTTTTATTCCTTGAGGATTGTCTCCTATTTCTAAAACTTCAGAAGCCAATTCATGTCCCAAAATTCTTGGATAAGTGAAAAAGGCTTGATTTCCAGAGTATGCATGCAGATCTGTTCCACATATGCCAACTTTATTTATTTGTAATAATGCTTCATTTTCTTTTCTAACTGGAGCGTCTTTTTCTTTTAAAAGAAATTCTCCTGGCTTTTCGCAAACAATGTATTTCATAAAATCTGTATTAAGAACACAAAATTAGATCGATTTTTAAGTTAAATCTACCTCATAGAAAGCAATTTATGATACTTTAATTGCATTAAAAAAAATATTTAAGCTATTATTGTATAATAAAATCAATAATTAGAAGCGTATATGAAACTTCATTTTATAGATAGAAGTGACTTAAAAAATAATACATTTAGTGTTACGCACCATAATTATCCATATTTTTTAAAAATTTGGCACCATCATAGAGAGCTTGAATTAGTATTATCTATAAAAAGTAAAGGGACTCGATTTGTAGGTGATAGTATTCTTAAATTCGATGAGGGAGATTTAGTGCTTATAGGTAAAGATTTGCCACATATGTGGTTGAATGATGACGAGTATTTTGAAGCGTCTTCTAAACTTAAGGCAGAAGCGATTGCTATTCATTTTAAACAAGATTTTCTTGGAGACCATTTTTTAAGTATTAATGAGATGGCACCAATTTCAGATTTAATAGAGCGATCTATGTATGGTATTAAATTCCTAAATATTAGTCCAGAGTTAGTACATAAAATAAAATCGATTTCTAGCCTTGATGGGTTTAATAGGATTATGAGTTTTATTGATGTTTTAAATGATTTAGCTCATTGTGAAACTTATGAGTTATTAGCTAGCAAGGGGTTTATAAATTCGTTTAATAAAGGAAGTCATAGAAACTTAGATAAAGCCTATGAGTATATATTTAATCATTTTAAAGAGCAGATAACACTTATAGATGTTGCCAAAATTGCTTGTATGAATCCATCGTCATTTAGCAGGCTTTTTAAAAAAGTAAATGGTAAATCATTTTCAGAATATTTAACAGAAGTTAGAATTGGGTACGCTTGTAAGCTTTTAATGGAAAGAAATAAAAACATTTCTAAAGTTTGTTACGAATCCGGTTTCAATAATATTTCTAATTTTAATAGAAGGTTTAAGGCGCTTATGTCTATGTCGCCTAAAGTTTATACTCAACACTATAAGAAAGTAAAATTTTTGTAAAATAGATTTGAAGCGGGATCATCAAAAGTCTTTTTAAGTAAAAAAAATATTAAAATAACGTGAATCTAGGATAAGAATTAATATGAGTTTTACCAGTGAAATTAAGATTTTCGAGAATGTCGAAACCCTTTTTTTATTTACATTATTTCAATCATATTGAGTTAAATACAATTACATTTATTATATTGATTTATATTAGCACAATATTGGTTATTCACAATACTCTCAATTCAAATCATATAGATGGGATCTAAAGACTTAAAAATCCTTGAAAACCTTAAAAATGGTGATGCTTCAGCCTATAAGACATTATTTGATGAATATTATATGCCATTGAGTATCTATGCATTGAAGTATTGTGATTCATTTCAACTAGCAGAAGACATCGTTCAAGATTTGTTTATTAAATTTTGGGATGAGGAGCTATACATGAAATTAGAAGGAGCTATAAGCCCTTATTTATTTCGATCTGTAAAAAATAACACATTACAGGTTATGAAGAAACAAACCAAATATCGTTTTGAAGACATAGAAGATCAGGTCAATAAGCTAATTGAAGATGAAAAATTGGACATGACAGCTATTGAAGATAGGAAAAAGAAATTGTTTGATGAAGTTGAGTCATTACCAGAAAAAAGTAAGGAAGTATTCAAAGCCATTGTTTTAGAAAATATGAAATATAAAGAAGTAGCGGAACAATTCAATATTTCTGTAAATACTGTAAAAACGCATTACTCAAGAGCCTTAAAACAACTTCGTAATTCATTAGATGTTATTATAATGTTACTTTTAGTTAAAAAAAAGTAAATTTATTGTCACCCATTTTTTGTCTTCTAGTATATGTGTAATATAGAAGATCATCAAATGAATAAGATTAATACAAATATTCTCAAACTTTTTATTGCTTATACTTCGCAAGAAATTAATGAAGAAGAATTTAAAACACTTCAGAACTGGATTAATAAAAGTGTTGAAAATGAAAAGCAATTTTCGGAGTATTTAATATTTCATAAAAAGGCAAGAAGCATAGGTTTTTATGATACTATTGATAAAGAAGAGGCCTGGGATACTATAGTTGTTCAATTACAGAACCCATTGTTAGCAGAGAAAAAAGAACCAGTAAAAAGACTAAACTGGAAATATATGGCTGCTGCATCTGTTCTTTTAATACTAGCATTAACCTTATTTCTAGATAAAAAAGGAACTCCCAAATTTGTTGAGCCAATTATTGTAAATAACAATATTAAAACGGGTACTAATAAGGCCATACTAAGCTTATCTGATGGCTCGAATATTACTTTAGAAAAAGGGCAAATATATGAAGCGAATAATATATTTAGTAGTGGAGATTATATCGTTTATAAAACTGACGAAGAAAATTTAAAGGAAGTAGCCGAAGTAGCTTACAATTATATTACCATTCCTAGGGGAGGGCAATTTCAAATAACCTTATCTGACGGTACTATGGTTTGGCTTAATTCAGAATCTCAACTTAAATACCCTGTAAATTTTAAAGCAGGTGAAACCAGAAAAGTTGAACTAGTATATGGCGAAGCTTATTTTGATGTTTCTCCGAGTACCGAGCATCAAGGTGCAGATTTTAAAGTATATAATAATAAACAGGAAATAAAGGTATTAGGTACAGAGTTTAATATTCGAGCATACAAAGATGAGATAACCATCTATACAACATTAGTGGAAGGTAAAGTTGCGGTAAGTACAGATACTAAAGAAGAAACACTCATCCCAAATCAACAATCAAAAGTTAACACCATTGATAATGATATAACACTTTCTATGGTAGATGTGAATAGTATAATTTCCTGGAAAGACGGCATTTTCGATTTTGAAGGTAAATCATTAAAGGAGATTATGAAAGTATTATCACGTTGGTACGATATGGAAGTTGAATTTGAAAATGAAACTTTAAAAGGAGAACGTTTTAGTGGTAGGATTGGTAAGCACTATAATATAGAAGAGATCTTAACGACTATTAAAAATATAAACATCATCAAAAATTACGAGATCAATAATAAGAAAGTCATATTAAAATAAAGATGAAAATTAATTAACTTAAAACAATGATGCCTATGTAAAAAACGACATGAAATTTCTAATAATAGAGGTCTATCGAAAAGATGGAATTGGAATTTATTTTTAGAAAAAGAAGGAGGAAAACAGTTTGAACCTTGGAAAGTAATTAACTGTATATCCCCCTTGATGTATTACTTAATTAAAACATTAACTAACTAATAACAAGCAAATTTATGGAAATTAAATTAACTAAAAGCTGTTTTAAAAAACGGTTCTTAATAATAGTTATGAAAACGCTCATTTTCCTATTATGTACCACAGTATTCAGTTTGTCTCCTAAACATGTATTGTCCCAAAACTCAAAAATTGTAATTGAAAAAGATATCACTGTAACTGTCGATGAGGTTTTTAAAATTATAAAAGCCCAAACAAACGATTATATGTTTATATATCCTGAAGACCTTTTTAGGGACTTTCCTAAAATTGAACTCAAAAAGGGTAAAATTCGTTTAAATAAACTATTAAATATGAGTTTGTCTTTGGGTGATGTCAATGTTATAGTTACTAAAAACAACACCATCCTTATAAAGGAGACATCACGAAATGATAAAAGACAACAGCAAAAAGTATCGGGAAAGGTTACAGATAAAAATGGACTTGCTGTACCTGGAGCTACCGTACGTATAAAGGGTACAAACACAGGAACAGCTACCGATTTTGATGGTAATTATTCTATAACAGTACCAAGCCCAGAGAATGTATTGATTTTTTCATTTTTGGGTTATGAAACACAAGAAATTGTTGCTAATGGTCAAGTAACGATTAATGTTATATTAAAAGAATCTGTAACCAGTCTAGATGAAACTGTAATTATTGGTTATGGAAAAGTTAAACGACAAAATTTAACAGGATCTGTAGGAACAGTTGATGTTGCTAATATAACAAATCAAACACCAACAATAAATTTAGATAATGCATTACAGGGACAAGTGGCAGGTGTGTATGTAACAAATTCATCTGGACAACCAGGTGCAGCTGCAAGAATAAGAATTAGAGGAAATACCTCTTTATTGGGGTCTAATCAACCCTTATATGTTATTGATGGGATTCCTGTAGCACCCAACAGTAATATTCCTGTTGGTGGTGGTGAGAATAATTTTTTAACGAATAGATTAAATACTGAAGGGTTAAGTACGCCAATTGGTAATATAAATCCACAGGATATAGAGTCTATAAGCGTCTTAAAAGATGCATCTGCAGCTGCAATTTATGGCTCTAGAGCAGCTAACGGTGTTATTATTATAAATACGAAACAAGGTACATTTTCTAGCAAAACAAAGTTTGAAGCTAATGTTTCACTTATTACACAAAATGCACAAACCTTAGATGTTTTAAATGCAGAACAATTTAAAGACGTATGGACTACCGCAGTAGAAAATGGTACAAGAGATGATGTTTTTACTCGTGCGGTTTTAGACGGTTCTTATTTTGGCAACGCAGATACCAACTGGGAAGATGAAGTTAGTCCAGGTTCACCAATATCTACACAATATTACTTTAGAGTACTTGGAGGTTCAAAAAATACAAAATACAATACGTCATTAGGTATTAATACTCAGGATGGTGTTTATGATAATACAGGGTTTGACAGGTATTCTCTTATTGTTAATCTGGATACTAATATTAATGATAATTGGAGCTTTGGTACTAAATTGAATATTTCCTCTGCAGATCAGGATGCTACTGATGGTGGTCTTACTCAGTTAACGTACGATTTTAGACCAGATCTTCCTGTTTTTGATGACGAAGGCAATTATTCGTTTTCACCACAATACAATTTCCAGAATCCAGTGGCACTTTCAAAAGTTACAAATAACAATGTAACATTTTTAGTTTTAGGATCGTTATATACACAATTAAAATTGGCAGAAGGCCTTAATTTTAAAACACTTTTTTCGCTCAATTATAATACGGGTAATCAAAAAACTTTTTATCCGCTTTTTACAAACGGAGGAGGTTTTAGTCGATTGCAAGGTTTGGGTGATGGTTATGCTCAGGAAAGTAGAAGTAGTTCTGTAAATACACTCTTGCAAAACACTTTAACTTACGATAAGATAATTGATAAGCATAATATCAATGTTGTTTTAGGAGCCTCTTTTGAAAGAAATAAAACCTCAAATGTAAAAGCCTGGGGCGAAGGTTTTTTCAATGATATATTAACTGATATTAGTAGTGCAACTACATTTACTGATGCCTCGTCTTTTGAACAAGGTTCTGGTTTAGCATCTTACTTTGGTCGTATCAATTACGATTTTAATAATAAATATTTGTTGACATTATCAGCAAGGGTCGATGGTTCCTCAAAATTTGGGACAGATAATCAGTATGCTTTTTTTCCTGCTGCTGCTGTTGCTTGGAGAATATCTGATGAACGCTTTTTGGATGATGTTACTTTTATAGATGAATTAAAATTAAGGGCAAGTGTTGGAACTACTGGCCAACAAGATTTTGGTAACTATGCTTGGAGAACACTTTTTCAAGCTGAGAATTATGGGCTAGATCCTGCTGTTGTAATATCACAATTGGGTAATACCACTTTAAAATGGGAAACGACTGAACAAATTGATTTTGGTTTAGATTTTTCGTTCTTTAAAGGAAGGCTTAGTGGTGGCTTAGGGTATTATTCTAAAGAAACAAAAGATGCATTATTTACAGGTATTACTCCCGGTAGCACTGGGTATAATAGAATTATTGCCAATATAGGTGATACTAAAAACACAGGTATTGAACTAGAATTGAAAGGTGATGTCCTTAGAACCGATAATTTTAATTGGAATATAGCTTTTAATATTAGTAAAAACGAGAATACACTTACAGGGATTTCAGATGACTTTAGAGATGAAGATGGGTTTTTAGTAGGGTTCCCTGGTGGAGGAAGATTGAGAGAAGGAAGTCCGATAGGCTTAATTTACGGATTTGTTGCCGAAGGTCTTTTCCAAGACCAACAAGTTATAGATGATTTAAATACAGCCTCTCCAACAGGAGTATATCAAAATGCACAGACCGCTCCTGGTGATTTAAGATTTAAAGACTTAACAGGACCAGATGGTGTGCCAGATGGTAGAATTACCAATTTAGATCGACAAGTTATTGGCGATACGCAACCTGATTTTTTTGGTGGATTTAATAGCACATTTCAATATAAGGGATTTGCATTATCTACATTCTTTACCTTTTCCGTAGGTAACGATATTGATGCTGTTCGTTTAGGTAGAAATACAAGTTTTGCAAGTACGTTTATTGGTGAAAATAAAGTGAGTCGTGTTTTAGATGCTTGGACTCCAGATAATCGCAATACAGATATACCTCGACTGGTGTATTTCGATCCTAATAATAACGACAGAACCTCATCACATTATATTTATGATGCTTCATATTTAAGATTAAAAACTTTAAATTTTAGTTATACATTTTCACAAGAAACACTAAAGCAATTAAAATTTTTGGATAATATGTCTGTGTTCGTGGCAGCTCAGAATTTGTTAACAATTACAAATTACCCAGGTGCCGACCCAGAAGCTTCTAATTTGTTTAATAATGATATTAGCGCAGGACAAGATAATAATCGTTTCCCCATAGCAAAAGTGTTTACTATGGGAGTAAGAATAGGATTTTAAAAAAGATAATTATGAAAAAAATAGCAATTTATATAGTCACATTATTTATCATTTATTCATGCGAGTTGGTAGATGTATTGGAAAATGACCCGCCAAATAATTTGGTTGCAGAAAATGTAGTTAAAAACGAAACGGATGCCAGAGCCTTATTAAATGGTATATATAGTACAATAACATTGGGGACTAGTGATGAATATTATATGTATACAGAACTAATACCCAGTGTTCTCATAGGGTCTATGAGTCGGTTAGGTCTTACTTCATCGAGTTTAGAATTTGCTGAAAATGAACTCCAATTTGATAATTCTATAGTAAATAATTTTTGGATTACTTTTTATAAGGTTATTGATATAGCTAATAACTCTATTGCACTAACGGGAAACTTAACTGAAGCACAAATCACGACAGAAAATAAAAAAGAAATTATTGGTGAAGCACATTTTTTAAGGGCTATGGCAACTTTTGATGTGTTAAGATACTACGGACAGTTTTTTGATTTAAACAGTAATTTAGGGATTGTATTACGTACAGAACCTTCAAACTTTGTCACTAGAGATAAAGCGAGGAGTACGGTAGCAGAAAGTTACGCACAAATTTTATCAGATTTAGATATTGCAATTGCTGATGCCTCAGAGTATTCAGTATCTTACAGAGGTTCTAAAACTGCAGCAAAAGCATTAAAAACAAAGGTTTTGTTATTTATGGGTATGTATGCAGAAGCTGCGGCTTTAGCGGATGAAGTTATTAATGATGCTACAACCAGTTTAGAGCCTAGTTTTGAAGCAGCTTTTGCTAACGGGGTAAACTCATCAGAAATGATTTTTATGACGTATCGTGATGAGAACTCTGATACTGAGGATAGAAATATAAAACGATTTTACTTTGGTAGAGCAGGTAATACATGGTTTCCCGGCGTAATGTCTGGGGATCCAAGAGCACCACAAACATTTAACGGGTTAACGGTTTTAAAAACGAATAATAGAGATACATTTAGGCCTACTTATTTTATGCGTTTAGCAGAAATGTATTTAATAAAAGCAGAAGGTTTAGCTTTTAGCGGTGCTACACTTTTAGAAGCTAGTGCGCCTTTAAATAGCATTAGAAACCGTGCAGGAATAGGTGACTCTCCTGCTACAAATATAGACGAACTTAAAGACGATATTTTTAATGAAATAGTAAGAGAATTAGCTTTTGAAAACGGTAGTGAATGGTTTGCAGCCATACGCTTTGATAAAGCTATGACCTTGAAACCAACTATTACAAGTTCAAATCAATATATTTTACCTATACCAGAAGATGAAATAGATGGAAATGGCGCTATAACATTGGGAGATCAGAACCCAGGTTATGAATAATTTTTTTTAATTGTTTGAGTTAGTTACCTTCAATAGGGCTTTAAATTCCCCAAAGGTTTAGAGCTCTATTTTACTTGAAATTTAGTATCGTTTTTTGGGACTTGTAACTTAATCTTATAATTATGTCATTACATAAGTATATAAACAGAGTAGAACAATTAGACCAACTAATTAGATTAGAATCTACTGGGAGTCCGGAAGAATGTGCAAAAAAATTAAGTATTTCTAAAAGGAGTTTATATAGTTTGATTGATGAACTCAAAAAAGATTTTAAATGTCCTATCATATACAATAGGAGTAGAAGAAGTTATATATATACTAAAAAGGGTAGGATTTCTAATCTGATATTTGAAGTTAAATCTTGATAACTTAATAAGAAAAAACATATATTTTATCTCATGGTGCTGTATTTCTGCACCAACAATATTTAGTTTTAAGGATAATAAATAAACCTCTGATTAAGAGCTAATAGATACAAACAGTTCGACATGTTTAACCTTAAAACTATCTGCCAATGAGATAAATTATATAACAAATAATCAGAGGAATATATTGCAAAGGTAATATACCTCATAATTTTTTTAACACTTTTTAAGAAATCAAAATTTAGAATTATGAAAAAAATAATATTAGTCTTATGTATGGGGTTTATTATCTCATGGAATACTAAAAATGAAAACATACAAACTTTACCCGATACAGTAAGCGTTTTAAAAAACCAACGAACTTTACCAGAAAATATTGAGAGTCTAGGTGTCATTAATTCGAAAAGTAAAATAGTGAGTAATTATCTTTTAATGAATAAAATAGATGCATTAAGCCCTAATTTAGATGAAGTTAGCTTATATAAGTTTAAAGATAATGAGGGTAAATTTGCTTTTTCAATTCCTCTAAAAACTTCTAATGAAAATTTATCAGAGGTTTTATTAGTTTATTTTAATGAATCTGATTTAACGAATTATAAATCAGTAGTTCATTCAGTTGAATCATTTAAAGATAATCAGAAAAACAAAAATACAGTAGTTAACGTAAGAACAATTGATGGGGCTTGGTTTTCTAAGATAGAATTTATCAATGGAAAGAGAAAAATAAGAGCTCAAGTGGATAATATTCAACCTCCTGAGGAATGCGTAATTCCTTCGTTTATGGATATTGATACTAATGGCAATGGTCTTATCAGTGAGGATGAATACAAGTCTGCTACTTTTATGTCTTCCATTTTAAAAAAAAATTCATCCTTTGGATCACTAGATCAGAATGGAGATGGTAATATTTCACTTAGTGAATTTTCTATCGATTGTTTTGAGCTTTGTTTTTTGTGTACTGTAGAAATTTATGGGTGTGAGGGTGATCACCTCTGTATGATTGCAATTTCTGACGGCTGTGCTGTTTCATGTAATGCATAATTAATATTTTATTAGAGAATATTTATTTAGTGAGATATGTTAAGATTATATAAATCTTAATTTTATTAATCTTAAATGGGGCTTAAAATCATTGTTTTAAGTCCTGTTTTTAATATTTAGACTAAAAGAAAGATAGTCTTAACAGTGTAAAATAACTGGAAAATACCCTATCTTATTTTCATAAATCATATTATTTATAAACGTTCTTTTTTATTTAGTATTCTTATATATGGATAGAAGTATAACCATTCAAATCATAATTAAAAGGTCATAATAAATAGTGTTTTAGAAAACAATCGAATAAATAATAAAGTGTTTCATCTCGATTTTAAATTAGGTAAATAAAAATTAATAAAATAACAATTTTGAATACATCAATCATGAAAAACGTAACAGTAATAATAGCTTCAATTTTATATCTATGGAATTTTAATCTGATAGCACAAGTTGAAGATTTAAGCAATCACATACCTATAGACCCCACAATTAAAATGGGTAAACTAAGTAATGGACTTACCTATTATATAAAACACAATGCGAAACCAAAAAATAAAGCAGAGTTGCGTTTGGTTCTTAATGCAGGTTCAATTTTAGAAGATGAAGATCAGTTAGGATTGGCACATTTTATAGAACACATGGCATTTAATGGGACTAAAAAGTTTCCAAAAAACGAGCTTATCGATTATTTACAAAGTCTTGGTATTGAATTTGGAGCAGATTTAAATGCACATACTGGTTTTGATGAAACCGTTTACAAGCTATCTGTTCCAACAGATGAAAAAACATTAGGTACAAGTTTACAAGTGTTACGGGATTGGGCCGACGGCATTACATTTTCTCATGAAGAAATTGATAATGAGCGAGGCGTTGTTGCAGAAGAGTTAAGGGCTAGGAGTGGAGCTGGTATGCGTATGTATTATAAGTCAATTCCTGTAATAACAAATAATTCCAGATATGCGGATAGACTACCTATTGGAACGTTAGATGTTATCATGAACTCTAAATATGATGTGATGAAACGCTTTTATAATGATTGGTACCGCCCGGATTTGATGGCTTTAGTTTTAGTAGGAGACTTTGATGTAGAACAGACCGAAATAAAAGTTAAGAAAATTTTTAAGAATATAAAACCAGTAAAAAATCCGAAGGAAAGAGTGTACTATGAAATTTCTGATAATGAAAAACCAAAAATTACGGTCATTACAGATAAAGAAACTAAGGGTGTTAAAGTTTCTATATATATTAAAAAGCAAGAAACTGAGGTTGAAACCCTACAAGATTATAAACAGGTACTTTTAAGGAGTTTGTATTCAGGGATGCTAAGGCAACGATTAAATGAGGTTTCAATCAAGTCCAATGCCCCTTTTTTATCAGCAACTGCTGGAATAGGAAACTTTTTGGCTAATATGGATTGCTATTTTTTAAGAGCCAATCTTAAAGAAGATAAAGTTACCGAGGGGATTGATGCATTACTAACAGAAAGCGAACGAGCCAAGCGATTTGGTTTTACAGCGACTGAATTAGAACGTTACAAAGCACTTTTACTCAATAATGCTGATATACGTAGAAAAGAAACAGGAAAGCTATCTACAAAGTATTATGTAGAACAATACATAGATAATTTTACAGACCATGTACCAATTCCTAGTGATGTATTTAAGTATGAATTTTATAAAGAAATTTTACCTGGTATTTCTGTTGAAGACGTTAATAACATAAGTAAACAATGGGTAAGAGAAGATAACGCCGCAGTAGTTATAAATGCTATAGAAAAAGAAGATTTAAAATTACCAACTGAAAATGATATAAAAAAAATACTTAAAAAGATTACTTTAAAAGATATCGAAGCTTATAAAGATAAACTTGGCGATATTGAATTAATGTCCCATAAACCAGAACCAGGAAACATTATAAAAGAAACATATAATAAAAAGGTAGATGTTACCACTTGGGAACTGGCTAACGGTATTACAATTATAGCTAAACCAACACAGTTTCAAAATGATTTGATTTCTATGAATGGTTTTAGGCCTGGAGGAAGTTCAATCGCTCCAGATTCGTTATATGTTTCAGCTAGAAATGCTGGGAATATAATAGGTTCTAGCGGTGTTAATGAAATCTCTAAAACAGATTTGAAAAAGCTGAATATGGGAAAAACACTTAGCATCTCACCACGTATAAACTTTTATAGCGAATTATTTTCTGGTAGTAGTTCATCAAAAGACTTGGAAAGCATGTTGCAAATGACACATTTATACTTTACTAAACCGAATAAGGATAAAAACGTTTTTAATGCATTTAAAGAAAACTTAAAGTCTACATATAAAGATCAAGATAAAAGCCCAGGAAGTTATTTTGAAAAAAGAATAAGTGAGGTCATGACAAAAAATCATTTAAGAGCAATACCTTTAACTGACAGCCAAATTGAAGATGGTTTAAAACTTGATGTAGCATATAATTTTTATAAGGAACGGTTTTCATCTGCAAATGGTTTTACATTTATTTTTGTTGGAAGTTTTCAAATCGATTCCCTGAAAGAATATGTAACGCAATATTTAGGAAGCCTCTCTTCTAATTTAAACGAAACAAGTTCTTGGAAGGATATTGGTTTAAGATATACCCAAGGAGGTGTTAAAGAGACCATAGTAAAAGGAGTAGATGATAAAAGCAAAGTAGATATGCGTTTTATTGGAGGTTTTGAATTTTCATTAGAAGAGAAGAAAAAATTAAATCTGCTAGGAAAGTTGCTTAAAATTAAACTCACACAAGAAATGCGTGAAAAAATGGCTGGAGTATACGGTGTACAAGTCTCAGGATATGCTTCAGAGATACCTTATGATTGGTATAGAATGAATGTAAGGTTTACATGCGATCCTGATAATGTAGATAAATTAATAGCAAAAGTATTTGAAGAAATAGAAAAAATTAAAAAACAAGGAGCTTCACCCGAAGATTTAAATAAAATTAAAGAAGCAGAATTGGCCAATGCAAAAGATGCTTTAGAGTATAATGGATATTGGATATCTAAACTAAAAGAAGCTTATAAATACGGATTAGATTTTGAGTCTGTTTTAGAGTATGAAGCAAGTATTAATAAAATAGATTCTAAGATGTTTCAAGATGCTGCGAATGCCTATTTTGATATGAATAATTACGCTGAGTTTATTTTATTACCTGAAAAATAAATTAGAGAACCATTTTTTCTCTAATACTGCTAGTATATAGTATAAAAAAGCTTTCGAGAAATCGGAGGCTTTTTTATAAATGTTTATTTATCTTGAGATTACATTTTTATTAATCTGAAAACTATGAGACCTTAGAAAATTTTTTTATCAAGCGTATGAAATGACGTTATCGGATGTCATCCTATGTTTGTAAAAGGGATGAATTATAAATAATTAATTTAGACAAAGATTCTTCACTTTAGCCTGTCTTGAGCGAAGTCGAAAGGCTCTGACAAATAGCTTTAAATTAACCACTTATAAAATAACGTCAATGGTAGTTCTATAAATAATCCAACCAATGCAGATACAACTGCTATTAACAATAGAAAAGTCTTTTGTTCATAATTCTATCTTAGTTAGTTTTGATGAGTTGTATTTCTACATAAACAGGTAAATGATCTGAAGGATATTTACAGTCCTTAGAATCACTTAGATATCTTCTTGAGCCGATAGCATACCAAATTAGCAAAATAGTAGTACTAAGACACTTATTTTTTTCATTGTAATATTTATTCTTTTGGTATTAATGAGATTGCACAACCTCCTCCAGGTGCCAAATTAAGCTCTAGTATTGTTTTATGATTTACTTCTTGTTCAGAAATTTTATAAACTTCTGGATTGTTTATGTAGTGTGAATCTTGTGTGTCTTGGTATAGTGTAGCAACATAGATTTTATCTGCTTCTAAAAACTTCAAATCTATTTTAACAACTCTGGCATTTTCATCTGTAATGCAACCAATAAACCAGTTTTTTGTTCCCTTTTCTTGACGTGCAACAGCAATAAAATCACCTATTTCGGCATCTAAAACTTTAGAAGTATTCCAATCTACACCTACATCTTTAATAAACTGAAAAGCTGGATGATCTTTGTAATGTTTAATTAGGTCTGGTACCATTTGTACTGGGCTGTATAAAACAACATACAAAGCTAATTGATGGGCTAGTGTTGTATTAATTTGATTGTCTGTTTTATATGGCTTTAAAGTGGTGTTAAAAATTCCTGGTGTATAATCTATGGGACCTCCCAGCATTCTTGTAAAAGGCACAATGGTTAGATGCTCTGGTGGATTACCTCCATCTTTAGACCAGGCGTTATATTCTTGTCCGCGAACACCTTCACGGGAAATAGCGACTGGATAGGTGCGTCTTTTTCCTGTAGCTTTAATAGGTTCGTGTGCATTTATTGCGACATTAGTTTCTATGCCTTTTTCTAACACTTTTTGATAATGATTTACCATATACTGTCCGTGATGGTATTCACCTTTTGGAATAATACGACCCACATAACCAGTTTTTACAGAATGGATATTAAGTTTTTTCATTAAAGCAAAGGCAGTATCTAATTGGGTTTCATAACGAATGATATCTGCGGAAGTTTCATGATGCATGATCAACGCAACACCCTTAGATTTCCCATAATTTGTTATGTCTTCCAAATCATAATCTGGATAAGGTGTTACAAAATCGAAATGTACTTTCTTATTGCTTTTATCCCACCATTTTTCCCAACCAATATTCCAGCCTTCTACCAACATACCATGTATATTATGTTCCGAAGCAAAATCAATCATTTCTTTGGCATATTTAGTGTTGGCAGCATGGTATTTACCAGAGTAATCCCAATTTCCTGTGCCAATGTGCATATCCCACCAAATGCCAACATACTTTGTGGGTTTAAAATAAGACATATCATCAACCGTATTTGGTTCGTTAAGGTTTACAATGAGTTTAGATTCTATTAAACCGCCAGGGCTATCAGAAATTTGAATGGTACGCCAAGGTGTTTCAAAAGGTGTCTGACGTTTAACTTTTATGTTTTCATCATTGCCAACCAATTCACTTGTCATTTTTAAGTCTGTTGTATCAACTGCTAAGGTCATACCCGCATAATTGGTTAAGTCTGCTTCATGAAAACTTAAATAAACCCCAGAATTTGTTTTCATTGTTACGGGGGTATTTACGGCATTTTCGGGAACATAAGTCTGTCCTAAATGCGCTCCTGGTTCGTAATGTTTTAAAGCATCTATTTCTGAAAACTTAGTGGTATTGTATAGATACTCGTAAATATCCCAATCTCCGGGAATCCACCATGTTTTATGGTCTTCTGTAAGGTTGAACTCGGTATTTTCATCTGTAATGATTACGTTAGTCAAATTCTCTTGTTCAGGGAACTCATATCTAAAACCAAGTCCATCATCGTATACTTTAAAGATGATATTTAACCGTCTTTTTAACTCTGAAGTTTCTTCCAGTTCAATCTTAAGTTCATTATAATGATTACGCACTTGTGCATCTTCACCCCAAACCATGTCCCAAGTTTCATCAGTTGTTGATTCCTGAGTGTTTACTATTTTGAAATTTGAATTTAATGCTAAGGCATCTTTTAGTTCGAACCCCATTTTAGAGGAGTCAATAATGGTTTCATTTTTAAAATGAACTGTATAAGATGGTTCGTTTTTTTTAGAAAGGAAGAAATGAACTTTTATTTGTTTGTCTGGTGAAGCTATTGTGGTTTTATTTGTTTTTTCAGAACAAGAAAAGAGCAGACATATAGTTATAATTAGACTTGTGAATTTGTACATGTTTTTTAATAGTTAGTGTTCATAAGCTTTCATGGGTTGACCTCTTAAGCGTTCAAAACCTTTATAATTTCTTTTAATTTGTTCGGGATTAGCACGCTCGAACTCTTTGTTAGTGACATGATATTGAACTTGTAATGCTTTTAATTTTGCTCTGAGGTTTTGTTCAATATCATTGTAATTATCATCATTTATCAAATTATGAATCTCACTGGGGTCTGTTTTTAAATCATAAAGCTCCCATTCATCAACGTCATCATATACATGGATTAGTTTATACCGTTTTGTTCTTACTCCATACATTTTTTTTACCATATGGAAAGCAGGAAAGTCGTAATAATGATAGTATATAGCATCTCTAAAATGAGTGTCTTTAACCGTGTTTTCAAGCAAAGGTTTTAAAGATTTTCCCTGCATATCATCTGGGATTTCAATTTGAGCAAAATCAAGAAAAGTTTCTGCAAAATCAAGATTTTGTGTTAGAGCGGTAATTTCAGATCCAGGTTTTATAACGCCTGGATATTTCATTAACATAGGCATTGCCAGGGATTCTTCATACATAAAGCGTTTATCAAACCATCCTTTTTCCCCCAGATAAAACCCTTGATCTGTGGTGTAAACCACAATCGTATTTTCAGATAAATGATTGGCTTCCAAATAATCCAGGATTTTACCAACACTTTCGTCAACCGCTGCTATAGTAGCCAGATAATCTTGTAAATATCTTTGAAGCTTCCATATGTCCAAGTCTTTTCCAGATAAGTTTGCTTCGTGAAAGGCATCATTTTTTGGTTGATAGGCTTTATCCCAGATTGCCCTTTGTTCGGGTGTCATACGATCAAAATCTGTTTTCCAGGGATTGTGTGCTAATTCTGGACTTCCTTTTTTCTTGGTCATTTTTAAATCATGGCCTTCATACATGTCTCTGTATATGGTTTGATATTGTTCTTTTGAGGCAGTAGACCCTTTATGATTTGTAAAATAAGTATCTGGTATTGGAAACTGAATGGAGTCATATAAATTCAAATGACGTAAAGCGGGCATCCAGTTTCTATGCGGTGCTTTGTGTTGAACCATAAGCATAAAAGGTTGGCTATCGTCTTTGATTTTTTCTAAATATTGTATGGCATCTTCGGTAACAATGTCTGTTGCATAGCCAATAATTCTGGTAGTATCTATGTTTTTAATTTGTTGGTTTAGCGATATAAAATCTGGATTGTAATAATTACCTTGATCTTGGAGAATATTCCAATAATCGAAACCTTCTGGAGCCCCATGTAAGTGCCATTTTCCAAACATCGCTGTTTTGTATCCTGCCTTTTGTAAAAGTTTTGGATAGGTTTGTTGACTACCATCAAAACGGTTTCCATTCATTCTAAAGCCATTAATATGGCTATGTTTCCCTGTTAAAATAACAGCACGACTGGGGCCGCAGATAGCGTTTGTGCAAAAATTATTTCTAAAAATAGTCCCTTCTGTAGCAATCCTATCAATGTTTGGTGTGGGTGCTAATTGACTAATAGGATGCTTATATGCACTGATGGCTTGGCTAGCATGATCATCTGCCATGATGAAAATAATATTAGGTCTTTTTTTAGAGACTTCTGCAATGGGTTCCTTTTTTTCATTCTTACAGGATTGAAAAATACTTGCAATTAAAATGAGGACTATTAGTTTTTTCATTAATTCTTAGTTATTATTTTTTTCGTTTGAATGATTTCAGAATTAAATACTGTTTTTTCAAAAAACAGCATGATCGTGTCCAATTGATCAAAAGGAATCATACATAATTCATGACCTCCGCCAATAACCTTATTGAAATAATAAGAGGTTCCCAAATCATCTAATTTCTTAGCAATGGTTTCAGAACCATCTAATAATAGGTATCCTGGTTTTTCGGCTGTGCAATAATAATGTGGAGCACTTGCATATGGTACTAAAGGGTCATCGGTTCCATGAAACAAAACAGTTGGTAACGCGTTATTTTTAGAAATATATTCTGCATTTACCAAAGCACCAGCCAAAGCAATAACACCAGCATATTTTACATTTTTGTATTTTTCTAAATCATCTGCAAAATGTGCTTTCATATAAACAGCGTTTAAAATACCTTCAGCACCAGCACTGCTGCCACCAGCAAATATTTTTTCTGGGTTTATTTGTAATATTGATGTATTATCAATTATAAATTTGGTAGCATCTAAATAGTCAATGGCAGCTTGTTTGAATATGTCCAGTTTGAATACTTTTGGACAATCGCAGCCAGAACCCATTTTTGAGTTTTTCAATAATAACCTATAAGATATTGATATGCCTATATACCCTTTAGTGGTAACATATTTTACTAGCCTTTGTTCTTGAGGGTTGTCTCTTGTGCCTCCAGCAAAACCTCCACCATGCATCCAAAGTAAAACAGGAAGGCTGTCATTCGCCTTTATTTTTTCAGGGCTATATACATCTAGTTTTAAAGTGTCAACACCTTTTATAGCATACGTATATGTCGCTTTTTTTTGTGAAAACACAAAAGAACTTATGCAGAAGAGAAAAATTAAAAGTTTATGAGCCATTATCAATTTAAATTTTCAATTAAAATACCACTTATAAGCGGTTTACCTTCCATAGGTTTTAAGGAAATGGTTACCCCTTCATTATTTTTAATATTTATTTTAGCCGATTTTTCAATACCATACTTTTCTGGATATTGCTCAGCCATATTAAAGTGACTTTCAACGAGTGTCTGGTTTAGAAGTATATTAAAAATACGTTGTTTTGATTTATTGTTTATAGCCTTTTTGGATGTTTTTAAGTTGTAAATAATGTCTGCATCATTCTTTAATTGTGGTTCTACAAAATAGAGTGTGATTTTATAATATCCGTTAGGTATATCTATCTTATATTTTGTGCAATCTTCAAGCATCGTTTGGTATAGTGGTTCTAAATTGGTGTTTCTTATATCATAAGGAATGCCTTGATGCTTTTCTTTACTTAAATTAAAAGGGGAGCCATTTAAATAGCCAAAAAGATTTTTTGAATAAGGTCTGTCTGCTATAAATGTTATTTGATTTTCTGAATCGATAAAATTAAAATGTGATCCTACATTAATGCCTAGTCTTTCTATTTTTTCTTCTTTTAGATTTCCAATTAAATTTACCTGAATGGTATGGCTGTCTTCTGAAGAGTTGGTTATTACTTTAATATGATTCTCCCCTTCTGTGAAAGAAACTAAAGCTGTAGCTAGCCCATTTTTAAACTCTAAGTCTTTAAAAAACACGTCGTTTATATATAGTTTTCCTGCTTTTTGGTTAGAAAATATAGAAATAGGGTATGATGTTTCATTTACTAAATGCAACATATTTTGATGCTTTAGTGCGATGTGAACGAAAGATTCGTGTTGATTTAAAACCGCTTTATACCAATAATAAATATCTTTTGGTTCTCGATTGTATTGTACCAACCCTTTTTGATTGACATGCGGAATGGCATCACCACGAAATTCTGATCCAAAATCTGCAAAGTTCCATGCAGTCATACCTGCAACAAAATTACGCTCAGCTACTTGTTGATAATAGCCTTTATGTAGTAGCAATTGATATTGTTGAGAATAATCGTATTTTTTTGGTATTGTAGTAGCAATACGAATATCGGCACCTGGACCATATTCAGAAACCATGATAGATCGATTAGGGAATCGCTTATGCTGATCATCAAGAAACGTCCCCAAATCATAAATTTTATCATGATACCAACCAAAATATAAATTCCATCCAATCAGCATAGATAGGTCTGCTATTTTTGTGTCGTTGTATAATTCATTGAAATGCAAAGCCATTACAGTAAGTCTGTTTGGCGCATGCTTTCTAGTGAAATCTTCTAACTGTTTTGCTAATTTGTAAGTGTAAACTTTGGCATCTTCTTTTTCTTTTGTTGTTGATTTATTATCGAAAGCCAGTCGTAAAAAAATCTCATTCATATATCCAAACATAACTACTGATGGATAATTATAATATTGTTTTAAATGTTCTTCTTGCATCGTTAAACAACTATCGTAGAATGCTTTGCTGTTAGTAACCTTATTAACTATTGGAATTTCAGACCATACCAAAAGCCCTAATTCATCACATAATTTAAGTAAATCCTGAGAGTGCGGATAATGCGCAAATCGAATAATATTTGCTCCCATGTTTTTTATTAAATGGATATCTTTTTTTTGAAGATGTATGGGGACAGCATTACCGTAGCCTTGGTAGTCTTGATGTCTGTTGACTCCAATTATTTTATAAGGCTTTCCGTTTAAAAATAAACCTTTATTAGCATCAACACTGACCCAACGAAAACCTATATTTTGCCATTTTTCATCTAAAACAATACCATTTTTATCTAATAATGATACGTGCAATTTATACAAATAAGGAGTTTCTGGAGACCATAGTTTAGGAGTATTAATCTCAGGGAGTTTAATAGTTAGTACCGATGTTTGATTTGCATTTACACTGAAACTCCTTTTTTCTGTTAGAAGGGTGTTATTTTCAGCATCAGAGAGTGATAAACGTATAACATTTGATGTTCTTGAATGTTCAAAGTTATCAATCAATACTTTGACTTCAACACCTGCTTTTTCCTCTGAAACATGATAGTAATCTACATAAAACCCTTCAGAAGCAAAATCTGATAATGAGATATGTTGTTGCTGTTTTGAAACGAGTTCTACATCACGGTAAATGCCTCCGTAAAATGTAAAATCAGCATCTAATGGAGGAATGTTTTTATTATGACTATTACTTACTTTAACTTCTATTAAATTATAAGCATCATAATGTATCCATTTAGAAATATTGAAATTGAATGCTGTGTAGCCTCCTTTGTGGTTTCCAACATGATTTCCGTTTACATAAACATCAGTTTCTTGATTGACTCCTTTAAAGTGAAGATAGTGGATTAAATTGCGTTTTGTTTTAGAGAAGAATAGTTGTTTTTTATACCAGCCAATACCTCTGTAATATCCTTTTTTATCATCAAAAGCATCGTCTTTATTCCATGTATGTGGGAGGTTTATGGTTTCCCAATTGTTTGATGTTTTATTGCCTAAAGAAAATTGCCACCCTGAGTTTATAGTGATATTTTGAGCTTCTATTTTAGATGAAAACACACTACATATTAAAACACAAAAAATATAAATCGTTTGAAATGTAATAATAGGCAACCTCATCATTTTTGTTTTTAATTAGCTAACCTTTACAGGAATGACAAATAAATTCTTAATATTAAAGTCAATTAGTTTATAATTAAATGATTAATAAATTTAATTGTATCGAACTCACACCAACTATTCTAGAGTAAAGATGTGCTCAAAATCAAAATCGGAACTCCCTTCAATAGCTATTTCAAATTCACCTGGTTCAACGGTAAAGATTTCATTATTATAAAATTTTAGATCTTCAACAGTTAAATCAAAACTCACTGTGTGACTTTCTCCCTTTTTAAGGAAAACTTTTTTGAAACCTTTAAGTTCTTTCACTGGTCGTGTAATACTACCAACTTTATCATGAACATATAATTGTACCACTTCATAACCATCGTAATCGCCAGTATTAGTGATCGTAGCATAAGCTGTTAATGTGTCTGAAAACCCTAGGGTATTTGCAGACAATTTAAAATCGGAATATTCGAAATTGGTATAGCTTAAACCATGACCAAAAGGGAATAAAGGTGTATTGGGAACGTCCAGGTAATTAGACTTATAATCTTCCTTTGGATTATTAGGAGGAATAGGACGCCCCGTATTTTTCATATTATAATAAATAGGTACTTGCCCTAGCGTTCTTGGAAAAGTAACTGGTAATTTCCCTGATGGATTATAGCTGCCAAAAAGAACGTCGGCTATACCTAATCCGCCACTAGTGCCAGGGTACCAGGTTTCTAAAATAGCATCTGTTAGTGCTACTTCTTCAGATAAATCTAACGGGCGACCGTTCATTAAGACTAAAGTGATTTTTTTATTGGGTACTGCTTGTCTAATGGCTTTTATTAAGTCTGTTTGGCGTCCTGGTAGTTTAATATTGGTTCTACTGGCTGCTTCACCACTCATATCGTAATCTTCCCCAAGAACCATGAGTATTTTATCTGCGTTTTTTGCAGCTTTAATAGCAGCTCGGAAACCGCTGTCATCGTCACCTTCAATCTCACAACCTTTAGCATAAGTTATTTTGGTTTCGTTTACATATTCTTTAATACCTTGATATACACTTATGGCTTTATCTTTTCTGTCACCTGCCGCAGCCCAATTACCAATAATGTTCTCTTTATCTTTTGCTAAAGGCCCTATTAATGCAATGGTTTGGTTATTATCTAACGGAAGTGCTTTGTCTTCATTTTTTAATAATACTGAAGACATGGCTGCAGACTTTCGTGCTGCTTCTAAAAATTCTGGTTTGTAAATCACTTCTTTTTCTCGTTGCTCATTGCAATATCTATAAGGGTCTTCAAATAACCCTAATTTGTATTTGGTTAACAAAATTCTTCGACATGCATCATTAATAAGTGCGACATCTACTTGACCTTCATTTACTAATTCTTCTAGATATAAGCGATTTGCATCACTCATCATATCCATATCAATGCCTGCATCCATGGCTATTTTGGTTGCTTCTTTTTCGTTTTTAGCAAATCCATGAGGTACCAATTCGTTAATAGCTGTATAATCTGTTACCACAAAACCATTAAAGCCCCATTCGTCTCTTAGAACATCTCTAAAGATAAATCTGTTACCTGTTGCAGGTACACCATTAAGTTCATTAAAAGCAGTCATAAAGGTTTCAACACCAGCATCGACTGTGGCTTTAAATGGAGGCAGATACACATTTCTTAGTTCGTCTTCTCCCATATTTACAGTATGATAATCGCGACCAGCTTGAGCGGCGCCATAACCAACAAAATGCTTTGCACAGGCTATAATGGTATTGTGCTTTGATAAATCGTCTCCTTGAAACCCTTTTACATAGGCTTTTGCAATTTCGCTTCCCAAATAGACATCTTCGCCTGCGCCTTCAGAAATACGCCCCCAACGCGGATCTCTTCCTATATCAACCATAGGGGCAAACGTCCAATGAATACCTACGGCAGATGCTTCTTCAGCTGCAATACGGGATCCTTTTTCAATATCTTCTAAATCCCAACTTGCTGCTAATCCTAAATTTATAGGGAAAATGGTTTTAAATCCATGAATAACATCATAACCAAATAACAGAGGAATCCCTAATCGGGTTTCTTCAATGGCCATTTTTTGTAAATCTCTTGTGCCTTTTACAGAATACACATTGAGCATGGCTCCGACATTCCCTTCTTTTATATATTTTTTGTTATGTGAGCTTATTACTGGCCCAGTAACCGTCCAACCACCACTATACATTACCGTTTGACCAATTTTTTCTTGTAGGGTCATTAAGCTCATTAAGGAATCCACTTTAGCATCAAAAGATGTGGCTATTTCAACTTTACTCTCACTTTTTTTAGTTGTATTGCAGCTAAAAAATAAAAGCAATAGTATAAAACTAATACTATAGGGTTTGGTTAGTCTGTTCATTATTTAATGTTTGATATTAGAAAATAGCCAAGACAATAATTCTGGTTCAGCAAAAGCAGAATCCCAGCTATTATGATTGTCTTTGGCGTATAATGTGAAATTTGGTTTGCCACCGTTTTTTAAAATTCCGGTTACCATATCAACTGATGATTGGGGGTTAACAACATCATCATTTGCTCCGTGGAATATCCATAACGGCGTGGTTTTGGCATATGCTTTCGTAGCTTCGGGGTTTCCTGCACCACAAATAGAAAATGCCGCTGCAAATAACGCTGGTTTTCGGTAAATGATTTCAAAAGTTCCCATGCCCCCCATAGATAAACCGCCAACATAGAGTTGGTGCTTATTTACATATGGTTTTGAAAGCATGCTATCCATTAATTGCATGACCAATTCCATGGGTTTTGTCGGTTTTGCATGCAATGGAAATTCAAATTTTATTGGTTTCTTAGTTCTATCTACTTTTGTACTTGCCCAAAATGAATTCTTAGGACATTGTGGAAAAATAACGATGGCAGGGAAATCAACTCTATTCTTTTCAGAAGCAAATAATTTACTGCCATGTACCAATTGGGCTTTGTTATTGTTACCGCGTTCGCCTGCACCATGTAGAAATAACACGACTGGATATTGTTTAGATTCATCAAAATCCTTTGGCAACATGATACGGTATTGTAAGGTATCTGATTGACTTATAAAAGATTTTTCAGAATATAAATTTTCATGTTGTCCCATCATATAATTTGATATGCTTAAGACAAATAAGATTAATGTATATCGTTTGAACTTCTCAATCATGTTTTTAGTGTTAGTAGTTGAAACCTAGTTTATCTAACCCTTTTTTTACATCTTCGTTTTTCATGAATAAATTCCAAAGTAACCCCGTTCTATGATTTTCAATCATTACTATTTGTGGTCCTTGATCTATTGCTAAATAAGCTTCTGCAACCCAAAAATTATTATGTGGGCTAAACGCATCGTAAAACCCTGCAGCGCCTAATAATTTCTCTTTATTTTGATACATGTAATGCATTACTTTTAGAGATTCATTGGGTGTATACGGAATTGAACTTACAGCCGCAGTGGGGGAAACAATACCTAAATCATTAGATGGGCTATGGGCTGAATACCCAATGGAATTATCTGTATTTCGAGAATAACTGGCTGTTAAACCCCAACAGTCTTCACTATAATCTATATAGTTTTTGGGGTTAGTGATGCAATATTGTCGATTGATTTTTGTGTGATTAACAACTAGATCCCAATAATTTCCATATTGATCCGTTAAGTTTTTTGGGTTTAATCCGAGAAAGGAATAATGACTAAAAAATAGCGGGCCTCCTAAATTTGAACCTCCTGCATGCTTTAAAACCAAAGGGAAACCATATTGCGAACTTGAAGATACAATCGTTCCATTGTTTGCCCAACCTTTTTCATATACCGATTTTGAGATACTATAATCTGGTGATGCTGCAGCTAAAACATAAGTGATTAAGACTTCATTGTATCCTGAGAGCTTTAAATTTATATCGAAACCATGATTAGGGCTCCAATGCCAATACAAGACGTCTTGATTTTGTGTGTACCAATTCCATTCTACGCCTTTCCATAAGTCATCAGCTTTTTGAGCGAGTGATTTTTCAGTATCGGTTCCATCTTTTAAATACTCTTTAATACAAATTAGTCCCTGAACCAAAAATGCTGTTTCTACTAAATCGCCACCATCATCTTTGGTACTAAAGGGAATAGCAGTACCAGAGCTTCCATCAATCCAGTGGGACCATGCACCATGAAAACGATCTGCATTCTCTAAAAAAGTCAAGATTTTATTCAATCGTGAAACACCTTGTTCCCTGGTAATGAAATTACGTTCTATCGCCACGATAATACTCATTAGCCCAAAACCAGTGCCGCCAGATGTCACTACATTTTGATTTAAAGTAGGGGTGTTGGGGTGGTATCTTTCTTTTGCTGCTCCAGAATCTACATTAGCAAAATCCCAAAAATATTTAAAGGTTTCTTTCTGAGTTAAATTCATCATGTCTTCATCATTGAGAGGTGTAATGACTTCAGGCTCGTCATCTGAACCTGGAATGTAAGGTTCTTGATATCCTGGACCACTATCACTAGAGCACGAAAGCATTATAAAGCTAAGAAAGAGTATGTGAAAATGTTTTATCATTAATCATTTTTTTGAATGCGTAAATCCTAATTTGTCTAGTCCAGATTTAACATCTTTATTTGCCATAAACAATTCCCATAACATTCCAGAGCGATAATTTTCAATCATCAAAGGAATAGGACCTTGATCTATTGCTAAATATCGAGGTGTATACCAATTATGTTCAAAACTGAAGGCATCGTATGGCCCATATTTTCCTATTAATGAATCATGATCTTTATATAGCTTTTTTAGCATTTTCATACTCTCTTTTGGTGTGTAAGGAAATGAAGACAGGGCAGCCGTAGGAGCTATAACACCTAAATCGTTGTTTGGTCTATGACCTTTGTAGCCTTTCATAGAATAACTGGATGTTAAACCCCAAATACTATCGCCATACCCTTTATAGTTTTTTGGGTTTTTTAAGCTGTGTTTATGGTGAATTCTTGCCTGATTTTGTACTAGTTTCCAATAGTCGGCGTATGTATCTGATAATCCATACGGGTTTAAACCAACATAGGAATAATGTGCCCAAAACATGGGGCCGACAGGTGATTTATCGTGTTCGTAATAGTCCAAAATCAAATCTTCGTCATAGAATTTTTCAGTTGAAACTATTTTACCGTTTCTGGCCCAACCTTTATGGTAAACAGATTTTTTTATTGAATGTGTAGGAGATGAGGCTGCTAGAATATACATAATTAGGCATTCGTTGTAACCACCAACGGGAAAATTCATGTCCCAACCAAATTCTGGAGACCAATGCCAGTAGAGTACATCTTCACCATTTTTAGTATACCAATCCCATTCTACGCCACGCCATAGTTTATCAATTTTTGCAACTAGTTTTTGTTCTTCTTTATTGCCATCTTTAAAGTATTCTGATACTGTTAACAAACCTTGAATCAAAAATGCGGTTTCTACCAAGTCGCCGCCATTATCTTTTTTGCTAAATGGCAATACCTTTCCTGTTTCACCATTAAGCCAATGGGGCCATACACCATGGAATTTATCTGCTGTTTCTAAAAAACTTACAATTTTATATAAACGTTCTCTAGCTTGCTCTCTGGTAATAAATTCTCTTTTTACACCTACTAATATAGCCATAACACCAAATCCGCTTCCCCCAATGGTTACTGTGTTTTTTGGTGAGGTAGGGTAGATGTTATCCATGTGTAGGCGTTCTCTAGCCATGCCAGAATTAGGTTCGGCACCTTCCCAAAAATAATTGAAGGTTTGTTTTTGGATAGTGTCTAGTAATACATCATCATCACTATCGTATAAAACGGTATTATTTTCAACAGGTTTTATTGTTTTACTAACGTCTTTGTTACTCTTTTTACAGCTAAAACATGTAAAAAGAAAAAGTAATATAGACAATAGTTTAATTTTTCTAAATAAACTCATAAAAGAAGGGTGCATTAATTTTAGCTGCATTTAAAAGAAAATGCAGCTAAAAATTCAACTAAAATAAACTCAAACTCACTCAATTGTACTAATTATTAATCTGCCATAATGGTTTGGATCTCAGATTGAGAAAGTGCTTTGTCAAAGATTCTTAATGCATCAATAGCACTAGCATCCGACAAGTGATTCCAATAACTGAATGTTGGTCCGCCTGCTCCAATAACGAGGTCGGTACATCCAGTCCAATCAATACTAGATCCAGAAGTAAAAGTTGATGTTAAGGTTTCAGCACCATCTAAATAAATTTTGCTTTCTGTGGGAGATACTGTTAATGCAATGTGCACCCAAGCATCTGCTGTTACATCAATTACTCCGCCATCATTCCAGCTTTCTCCTGTACCTATGCCAACATTTACTTTTATTCTTTGTTCTGTACCGTTGCCTTCTCTAAAGAGTCTAAAGCCTTGCTTTCTGTCGGTTTCATCATCGCCAACTACTAAAATCCCAGCTCTATCTGGTGTTGCATTTACTTTGTACCAAAAGGTCGCACTAAACGTGTCTGCACCAAATAAACCAGCTATAGGGAATGTTGCATAAGAATCTGTTGCTCCCATATAAGAATCGCTACCTTCTACACTAATGCCTGCATAAGTTGGTGTACCAACTACATTGGCTTCTGCTCCTGTATTAAGCTCAGTTAAACTTCCGTTAAAAGGCATGTAGAATGTTTCTCCATCAAATTTAGGTTCATAAGCTGAGTCTGCTATGGCTTGTACCTCGGTACTTGTTAAGGCTTTATTAAAGAATCTTAAATCATCTATAGAACTATTGTCTGATACATGGTTCCAATAGCTAAAAGTTTCACCTCCAGCCCCTATAGTAAATTGTTCGCAACCTGTCCAATCTACAGGCGAAGACATCACGGAAGTCCTCACAGCTTGTCCATTTAAGTATATGGTGTTTTCTGTATCAGAAATCGTAAATGCAACATGTACCCATTCTTCAGCAGTAACATCTATGACATCGCCATCGTTCCAGCTTTCACCAGTACCAGTTCCAACATTTAATTTAATTCTTTGTTCTGTACTATTTCCTTCTCTAAAGAGTCTAAAGCCTTGTCTTCTGTCAGTTTCATCATCACCAACTACTAAAATGCCAGCACGATCTGGAGTTGGATTGACTTTATACCAAAAGGATGCACTAAATTGATTGGTTAATAAATTTCCTGTTGGAAACGTAAGATAATTATCGGTTCCAGGAACAAGTGAGTTTAAACCAATTTTGCCATCGCCTGCAAAGCCAGGAGCGCCAGTTTCATTTGCATGAGTAATACTAATGAGGTCAACAAAATCACCATCAAAAGGCATGTATAATGATTCTCCATCAAAAAGAGGAGTATACGGAGGTTCTTTAACAAAATTAACTGTTTCAGAAGTACTTTTGCCGTCAATATCTGTTGCAGTAATAGTCAAAATGTGATCACCAGTTGTTATATTATCGTAAGTAAACTCTTTTATGAAGATGCGATAATCTATAAAGTCATTAAAATTTGCTATTTCGTTTCCGTCAATTTTTACAGAGACTGAAGCAATTTCAATGTCATCATTTACTTTAAAATCTATATTTATAGAAGTTACAACTTCGAGTACTTTTATTGTAGTTCCTTCCAAAGGAAAGTTAATTAAAACTGTTGGAGCCGAAGCGTCAGCCCCTGGATCAACTTGTGTAATTGAATCTATACCATTATCACAAGAAAATACAAGTAATAACAATAACAGAGTAATAATACTATTTGTACATTTTTTCATTTTCTATTGTTTTTTTGGTATTAATTAGATATTTCACCTAGAATAGGAAACTCGTCTATTTGATCTTGATGATAGGTTACAAAAGCTTTATCAGCTGTGAAGGTTCTACCTTCATAACTCAACTCATCATTTCTGCCTAATCTGACCATATCAAAAAATCGTTTACCCCATTCCATAGCCAATTCAGCATATTTTTCATCTATTACTTGATCTAGAGTGACTCCATTAAGTGGCGTAAGCCCAGCTCTAGCTCTAACTATGTTGACTGCTTGATCTGCAGTCATAGCAGTATTAGAAGCTCCTTGAATTAAGGCTTCGGCATACATTAAAAGTGTTTCGGCATAGCGATAAACGATATAATTCTTATTGCTACCATAAGCTCTACGCTCTCCGATAAGTTGATTCGTTGGCAAATAATGTTTTCCACTCGAAAATATAGCCCTTGCACTGTTATTAAGTCTATCTCCGTCTCTGGTTGTCGAAGAGACAAAATTCGGTAAGGTAACTGCCGTATAATTAGTAGTTGCTATAATACTATCAATACCTTGTTCAGTAAATAATACTGAAGTTTCCAAACGTTGATTATCTCCCCTGTCTAACATAAACTTAATATATTTCATACTTGGTTCAAAGAAGCCCCATCCTCCACTTGCACCAGCAACAAAAGGTGTCCACCCTTGGGGGCCGTAAGGCGCATAAAGATGACTTACATTTTCGCCTGTTCCTTCTCCAAAATCTGAGAATTGCATTTCAAAAAGGTTTTCATCACTTAATTTTCCTGGAGTTTTGAAGAGTTCGTAATAATCTCCGAATAAGCTAAATTTTCCCGAGCTTATAATTTGTCCTGTAGCATCTGCAACCGCTTGATAATTTTTTAATTCTTGATTAGCTGAAGCCTTAATCATTAGTGCGGTGTATTTAGTAACACCTCCGGGTAAATCTGTACGTTCATTTGGTCGCATATCCAATAGAAATGGTAGTGCTTCATCCATTTGATCGGAAATATGCTGCATGACTTCATCTTTAGTAGGTACAGATGTAACATTAGCAAAATCATTAAGGTCTGATGATTCTGGAATAAATACCGCACCATAGACCTGTGAAAGCTGTAAAAGAAGTATCGCTCTAAGTACTTTTGCTTCGGCTATATATTGTTCTCCTAAAGCAACGCCTTCATCATCAGCTAACTCCATGTACCTGCTAATTTGCTCCATGGCTGTATGTGCTGTAATAATAGTTCCATAATAGCCTTCCCACAAGGTTCGTGAACCGAAAAAAGAATTATCATATACATAGCGATCTTGATTTTTAAGCCCTTGTTGATCACCAGCAGCATTTACATCGTCTCCTCTAGTAGAAACAACTAATGGTCTTTCCCAATTTCTATAGGAAACCTCTCTGTAAACACCAATGAGCGAGAAAACCATGTCTTCGGTTTTCGAAAAATCAGCCCCGCCTGCAAAATTGTTATTAAGTTCTGGTTGATTCAATTCACTCGAACAACCTGTAAGCAAAATACTCAACAATACTAAAAGTACAGGCCATTTTTTTGTTTTTATATATATCATAGCTATTGTTTTTAAATTTTAATATTAACACCTAACGTATATACCCCTGGGATGGGATAGGTTTGTTGATCTCTACCATTTGCTACCTCTGGGTTAAAGCCATTGTATTTAAAAATTGTTAAAGGACGCTCAGCAGTTATATAGAATCTGATGTCTGGATTGAATTTTCCCTTAGACTTCGGTAATGTATAACCTAAAGTAACATTCTGTAAACGAACAAAATCACCATCTTCAACAAAAAAGCTATTAAGAAATTGATTGCTCCAAGGATTTCGTATACCTCTTGCTGATGGATACGTGTTAGATGTGCCTTCACCACGCCAACGATTAACGGCAAAATCTCTATCTATATTAGGGTCTGGTGATTGTCTAATAGAGAAACGTTTAATATTTGCTATCACATTGCCTCCTTGTCCAATAACATTTAAGGAAAAGTCAAAAGCCTTATAATTAAGTCCTAAGTTAAAACCAAAAGAATAAGATGGTAAAAAAGAACCTAAATCTACTCGGTCCTGTGCATCAATTTCCATATCACCATTATGATCAACGAATCTAAAATCTCCGGGTTCAACCGTTAAGCCATTTCCTCTAGCTGTAACAGCAGCAGGATCTGCCAGAATTTCAGCTTCAGTTTGGTAAACACCAGCAACTTCAAGTCCGAAGAAAGAATTTATAGCTCCTCCAACTACAGATCGTTGTGCTGTATCTCCTCCAGAAGTTAAATTTTCTTGCCCAGCTAAATCTAATATTTCATTTTTTAAGGTAGAAAAGTTTCCTCCAATACTATAACTGAAATCTTCTGAAACTCGTTTGTTCCAATTTATAACAAACTCAATCCCAGAGTTTCTAATCACGCCTACATTTTGTCTGGTTTCTCCGGGTATTAAAAGTCTAGATACAGGAATTATGGCATCTCTTGTTTCTCTGGTAAAGTAATCGGACTCGATAGATAATTGATTATCAAATAGTCTAGCTGTAAAACCAAAGTTTGTTTCCTCGGTCACTTCCCATTTTAAAATTTCAAAATCACTACTTGTAATTAGTCCTGGAAATCGTGTGTCCCCAAAAGATGCGATAGTCTCTTCAGAAGTTATACTTCCTGAACTTGAGGCGACATTGGCATTCCCCAATTCACCCCAAGTGGCTCTTAATTTTAAGAAATCGAAGACACCGTTATCCTTCATAAAAGGTTCACTAGAAACTACCCAACCTGCACCAATAGTAGGGAAATACCCCCATTTTTCTTGGTATTTATTCGTCCCATCTGCACGAAATGTACCATATAATAAATACTTATCATCAAAATTATAGGCAATACGCCCAAAATATGAGAAGAAATACTGTCTAGCCCCATCATCACCTGTGAATCTGTCGCGATTTGCTCTTTCAGTTAAGTCGATATCCTTCGACAAATCTAAAAAGTATGATTCGTCACCTATTCCTGGACCGTTTGGGAAATTTATCCCTTTTATCTCTAGTTGTTCAAAAGATCGATCTCTAAACGACGTCCCTGCTAAAACAGTTAAGTTGTGTTTTCCAAAATCATCTGTATAGGTTAAGGTATTGTCCCAGGTTTGCTCAGAAAGCGTTTCTTTTCTTTTAATTAACTCTGCAGTATTCCGGTCAGCGTTTCCAATACCGAATGAAAACGGAAGCCTTACTTCTCTAACTTCAAGTGTTTCAAGATTGTGAAAATAAGCTGTCTTAAAATCCAGTTTATCAGGAATTACTTCATATTGTAAATCAAAAGTCATTAATGTATTTCGTATTTTATTTCTGTTTTCGGTATTTTCAATCACAGGAAAGGGGTTTTGAGTACCTCTATACCCCAAATCATTTGCATTTGCATAAGGTCTGGGGAACGCATCGGTTTTAGATGGATCAAGAACAGGCATGGTGGGCACCGCAAAATAGGCTAAGGCAAATGCCGTTTCTTCTGGACGATATCTAGTAGCATTGCTCAATAGTGTTGAAGCGCCTACTTTTAATCGATCACTTACATTAACATTTAATTTGGTTCTGATATTAAAGCGTTCATAGTCGTTTTTTGTTCTAAGAATACCTTCTTGTTCAAATTGACTTAAGCCAATCGAATAGGTAATATCTTCTGTTCCTCCTGTAACTCCTAAATTGTGGTTCTGTATGAGGGCATGACGTAAAATTAAATCATACCAATCTGTATTTACAGCAGGGATATTGGGGTTTATTCTACTTCGCCCATAACGCTGCATCGCATTTTCTATAAAACTTGCTTCTGCAGCAGAGCCAGATTCTCTAGCCAATGTAGCAAACTGTTCAGAATTTGATAGCTTTACAACATTATGAGCAACTTGAACCCCTTGATAACCGCTGTAACTAATTTGGGGTTTCTGATTAGGTTTACCAGAGTGCGTCTCAATAAGTATAACACCATTAGCAGCCCTTACTCCATATATAGCCGACGCCGACGCATCTTTAAGTACAGAAATAGTTTTGATATCTTCATTGTTCAAAAAGTCGATATCGTCGAAAAATGCCCCGTCTACAACGTAAAGTGGATCAGAGGCTCCATCTCCAGTATAGGATCCAAGACCACGAACTCGAACTGTAGGTGATGTTCCTGGAGCGCCACTACTTACCACTTGAAGACCTGCCACTTTTCCTTGTAATGATTGCATTGGAGCAGCAGAAGGTGTCCTAGTAATATCTTCGGATTTAATAGTTGTAATAGATCCAGTTAAATCGGCTTTCTTCTGTGCCCCATAACCTATAACGACAATTTCATCAAGTGAAGCGACATCAGGTTCTAATGATATATTTACGGTCGCTTGGTTTTTAATAGTTACAGACTGTGGTTTAAAGCCAATAAAGCTGAACTCTAAAGTTTCTCCACTTTTTACATTAATAGAATAATTCCCATCAAAATCTGTACTTACACCCCTTGTTGTTCCTTTTACTATTACATTAACACCAGGTACGGACATATTATCCTCGGCACTAACTACTGTACCGCTTACTAATATGTCTTGTGAAAAAGCGTTAACTGTAAACAGAAGAATTAACAATAAAGTAAATCTTGTTTTCATATAATTTTATTTAGAATGTTAGTTTCCACTAAATTAGAAACTATTAGAAAGTACATCAAAAAATGAATTACACATAAAATACGTCATAAATAATTATAAGCTAAAAACACTTATTGACGTATGTTATGAGGGGAGTGCTTAATAGATTTAAGAGCTTTTAAGAGGGTTTTGACGTAGTTTTGACGTAGTAATTTTTGTGAAAATGTATTATCTCTAAGGTGTTTTATTTAAAATTACGTAAATAATCGACTAGAGATTTGTCATTTTCTAAATTTAACTTGCGTTTTAATCTATATCTATGTGTTTCTAACCCTCTTATTGATACATTCATTAATGGCGCAATTTCCTTAGTCAACAAATTCATTTTGATGTAGGCACATATCTTTAAATCTTTATGAGTAAGTTGTGGATGTTTGTTTTTTAACTGATTGAAAAATTCTTCATGTACCTGATTAAAATTATATTCAAATAATTGCCATTCATCTTCATGTCCAATAGAATTATCAATTTTTCTTAATAAGCGTTTGTACATTAAGGCATTTTCGAAACCATTTTTATTTTTTATAAGTTCACTTTTAATCTCGAGCATTGATTCGTTCTTTTTAACCAATGCCATGGCAGTATTTGCAAGTTGTTTGCTTTTTAATTTGACTTCGTTTTTTAATGAGTCATTTTTTAGTTGTACTATTTTCTTATCGTTTTCAATCGCTTTTTCTTTTAGTAATTCTTCTTGTTCTTTTATTAGCTTTTTATGTAATGCTTCTTGTTCTTTGTTAATTTTTCGTTTGTGTAGCCAATATGCTACTAGACTAATAAGTAAAGCTGTTATTAGATAAAAAAGGCGTCTTTTATACCACGGCGGAGATATTTGTAATTGGATTGTTTTTACAGGTGATAATTCTCCAGATATATTGGTTGTTCGAAAATGTATTTTATAATCATCACTACTTAAACTGGACAATTCTAATTTTTCATTATCCATTTTATACCAATTCAAGGTATCTGAATTAGATGATATAGCATATTCGAAAAAATGATTGTTTGAATTCGGGGAGGATATTGTTATGCTTATGTTTTTATTAAAAGGCGCTTCATAAACATCAGAATCATTTATAAAAACTAAATCTTTATCAATTTCTATATGTTCTATAAAGGGAGTTTGAAGTGTATTGTTTTTTGTGTGATTAGCTTTATTTATTAGCATAAAACCATCATAGAGGTTTAAGGCATAAATAGAGTCTTTTATATGAGAAACACTTTCTCCATCTACAACAAGGCTTTTTTGAAAAAGTTCATTGGGTAGTTCTAAGTCAATTTTACCATCAATCAAAGAAACAAAACTTATTTTGTCTTTTTTATTCTTAGTAACTAATAAGTCTGTATTAGGCTCTGAAATTATATTGGTGTCAATTCCAAAAGTTTCATTTAATAAGTCGTTAGGGACTATACTATCTATTAAAGCCTCATATTTTTGCCATCCTTCATTAGTTTTAAAACAAATGGTATTTTTTATGTTATGTACTCTTACGTTAAAGTCTGAATGAAGGCCTTTGTTTTTATAATCTTTAATTTGAATGGTATCGTAATTTTTATCAAATTTTACTCTAAGAACTCCTTTGTAAGCATGGGCAACCCATGCTGTGTATTGATCTTCGAATACTAGGTATTTAATAGGAATAGTGGTTCCGCCTAAATGCTTAGCTGTCCAATTTCCATTTTGGTAATCATATCTAACTAAACCTGCATAGGTGCCTTGAATAAACATGTTTTTTGACTCGGGAACCTTTTTAATGATCCAGCCACCTGTAGAGCTTGAAATTTTTTCTAACGTCTTGTTTTGAACTAAAAAAGTACCACTATTGTGTCCACAAAATAAATCACCATTTATTTCTTTTAATTCCCATACCTGACCTTGAGATCCTTCAATAAATTTTAAGGTATTATCTTTATTGTCTAAATAAAATAACCCTGTATTACTACCTATATATAGTGTATTTTTATAATTAATGATGTCATAGACAGCTCCTAATTCACCAGAGTTATCATTATAAAAGGTATGACTATAATTTAAATTTATTAATGCAATACCGTTATCTAAACCAATCCATAATTTATTGTTCTTGCCTAAGCCTTGACTTAAAACAGTATTATTTAATAAGCCATTTTCTTTATTAATATGAAATAGTATTTTACCTGAATTATCAGTTACGTATACTCCATTCTTTATAGTACCAAAAACCATATTTGTATTATCCAACTCTAAGAAGCTATTAAGTTGCTGCTCTTTAATAATTTCATTAATTTCTGGTTGCCATGGCTCTAATACCTTACCATCATATAAATAGCAACCTTTTAAAGAGGTGGTAATAAGTAATTTATTTTTGAATTTTGTTATTGAAATAACCTTAACATTATTTAACTCACCATTTATTAAGGGGACTAAAGTTTCATCTTGTAATATAAAAATGCCATCTTTTAATGTTGATACGTATATATTATCATCGACTATGTTGCACGAAATTATAGTGGATTGAGGTTCTATTTTAATGATTTTATTATCTCGGTATATGTATAGATTCAAAAAGGATCTAAAAAAAATGTCTCCGTTATGGTGCAATATTTGCCAGAATTCTTCACTTAGAGATTCCTTCTGTTCCTGAACGTTACTCAATGAGGTATATATTAATTCTCCCTTTTGATTCTTTTTCCAATAACCAAACTCTTCGTAAGACCCTGTATAAATAATGTCTTTGTGTGCTAATACAGAACGTATGATGGTTTTATTCGGAAGCTGAAAAAAACGCCATTTTAAACCGTCAAACTCTACGAGTCCTTTATCGTTTGCAACATATAATTTCCCGTTTTCTGCAACAGAAACTCCCCAATTTTGATTGCCTGCATTGAATTCAGTTAGTGAATAGTTTTGAAAAAATGGTGTGTATTGGGCATATAGCTCACTAAAGAAGCATATAGAAATTAAGAGAAAGATATTTTTAAAATTCATTAACATAAGTAATCGTTAACAGTAGATAAGCCGAACATAGATCCCAAACAAATCTAATCAATTTTAAAATAATGTTTTAACTCAAAAATAGATTGATACCATTTCAATATAGAATATGGTGTCAATGTTTATGAAGAATTTTGATTGTAATGTAATTAAATCACTTTAACTGGTTGAGGTTGAGGTTTAAAAGTGCCTTATAATACTGTTTAATTCACTATGTGTACCAGAGAAATGATATACGCTATGAAAATGCTCGATTGTTTCATTAGGTAGCAGCTCTTTCATTGCAGAAGTAGATTCTAATTCGAAAAAACTAATATCATTTGTGACATAATAATTCATAGTCCCATTATTATAAATGGGAATAACGTCTCCTTTATAAGGTTCTTTTTGAACAGAAACATTCGAATTAAAATAAAGACTGTCATTTGTTTTTTTGATGCTGAATAATTGTTGATCTCTGTTTAAAATCGTTTGCGGAAAAATGAATTAGCTTCAGATCTAAAAATAGAGTCATTAGAACTATTTGAGGGTGTAAAAAACACTATATGCGACAAAATTCTAAAGGACTTTATTTAACTTCGCCATAAGTAAATCCTAAAATGGTTTTAGTTTATAAATCAAAAATCAGTAAATAATTATAAAAAATAATAGAATGAGTATTTTGAACAAGTTTAGTCTAGAGGGAAAAACAGCTTTAGTAACAGGTTGTAAAAGAGGTATTGGTAAAGCTATGGCTGTAGGTTTAGCAGAAGCAGGAGCTAATATTATTGGAGTGTCAGCTTCATTGGAATTAGAAGGTAGCGATGTTGAAAAAGCAGTACAAGGTACAGGTAGAACCTTTAAAGCTTATCAAGCCGATTTTTCAGATAGAGAGTCTTTATATGCTTTTATAGCAAAAGCTAAAAATGATAACCCCGTTATTGACATTTTGGTAAACAATGCAGGAACCATTTTAAGAGCTCCAGCTGCAGAACATTCAGATGAATTATGGGATAAAGTAATTGAGGTTAATCAAAACGCTCAGTTTATTTTAACCAGAGAATTTGGTAAAGAAATGATAGCAAGAGGTTCCGGAAAAGTAATATTTACTGCTTCGTTACTAACATTTCAAGGAGGAATAACTGTACCGGGTTATGCTGCTAGTAAAGGTGCTATTGGGCAATTAACAATGGCTTTTTCTAACGAATGGGCAGGTAAAGGTGTTAATGTAAACGCTATTGCTCCTGGTTACATTTCGACAGATAACACAGAAGCTTTAAGAAATGATCCAGTAAGGGCTGAATCTATTTTATCTCGTATTCCAGCAGGAAGATGGGGGGAAGCAACAGATTTTGCCGGACCAACAGTATTTTTAGCATCGGAAGCTGCTGCCTATATGAACGGTGCAGTTGTACTTGTTGATGGTGGATGGATGGGCAGATAATTATATCATCACAAAAGTATTAAACATGCATATTATATCAAGGTTTTATTAGGACTACGAGTTAGGTAGTAAAAGAGAAACTTCAGGGAGAACGATTACAGAAACAGATTTTGTTGTTCATGCGAGCCATACGGACGACTATTTTCGCATCGCATAGATGCGAAAGGTTTACGTTACCCTTTAAACAGCGGATTGTCCATTGAACATTAACGTTTGCTGTAGGTATTGGTATGACAGCAATAGAAATTAGTCTTGAAACTTTTTCTAAAGGTTATGATAGGTTACGTTTTATTAAACCTGTATATATAGGAGGATACTATTCGTGAAAAGAAAAAATTTAAACGTCCTGAATTAGGACATGTTAATGAGAGCGTTAAAAGATTCAACTAATAAGATGAATTGGTTTTAGTTTGTGACCATATTTTTATTAGCTAATAAAAAAGAATTCGAGAGCTAAACTGTTTAATAAGTTATTGAAAAAGGTTTTTATGTCAGTTTAGGCATAGGTGAGAATAAATAGTTATAGATATTGATCATATAGAAGTGATAGGTATTTGATCGTATTCTTAGCTTTGCTTAATCTGATATTTATTTTATGTAAACTGTTTAAATAATTTAAAACTCCAAAAAGACATGATAAAATTTAAATTTTCAATAAAGATCTTGGTATCATTATTTTGTGTATTACCATTTATTTCCTGTAAGAAATTAGAAAAAAAGCCTGCTAAGGAGAAGCCAAATATAATTTACATTATGACAGATGATCATGCTGCCGGTGCAACAGGCATGTATGGAGGTCGTTTAGCAAATTTAAACCCAACGCCAAATTTAGATAAGCTAGGTGGTGAAGGCATGATTTTTGACAACTGTTTTGTGACGAATTCTATCTGTACACCAAGTAGAGCATCTATAATGACAGGGCAGTATAGTCAAACTAATGGAGTCTTGGATTTGTGGAATGAATTGGATGCCAAGAAGCAGTACCTTCCACAAGAAATGAAGAAATTAGGTTATGAAACGGCAATGATTGGTAAATGGCATTTACATATTGAACCAACTGCGTTCGATTATTATAATGTTTTACCCGGTCAAGGAACATATTTTGACCCGATTTTTAGAGTACAAGGAGAGGGAGAATGGCCAAACAATACCGTTCAATATAAAGGACACAGTTCAGATGTTATTACAGATCAGGTTCTGGATTGGTTTGAAAATAAGAAAGGAACAGAAAATCCCTTTTTCTTAATGTATCATTTTAAAGCGCCACATGATATGTTTAAGTTCAATCCAAAATATGCTGATTATTTAGAGAACGAATTTATTCCAGAACCAGAAAGTTTATATAACCAACCGTTTTGGGGATCTGAGGCAACTCGTGGTAAAAATGATAGCTTAATAAACATTATAGGATCTTCTATTTCTAAAAGACATCTTAATCGCAATTATGTAGATGTTTATAAAACAAGTGATAGACCTACAGAAAAAGAAGCTACCAGTGCTGCATACCAAGAGTATTTAAAACGATATTTAAGATGTGTAAAGGGTGTCGATGATAACTTAGGTCGTTTTTTTGATTACTTAAAAAAGAACGGATTGTGGGAAAACACCATTATTGTTTATACATCAGATCAGGGAATGATGTTAGGGGAACATGATTTTGAAGATAAGAGATGGATGTATGAAGAATCAATTCGCATGCCTTTTATTGTTCGTTATCCTGAAATGATAAAGAAGGGATCAAAAACAGATTTAATTGTAAATAATACAGATTTTGCTCCAACTTTAATAGAATTGGCTGGTGGTAAAAAACCTGATTATATGCAAGGAGAAAGCATGACAGAAATTTTAAAGGGAAATACCCCAGAAGATTGGAGAACAAGCACCTATTATCGTTATTGGATGCAAATGGTTCATCACGATATTCCTGCTCATTTTGGGTTAAGAAGCAAAGATCATAAATTAATATTCTTTTACGGTAGGTATCATAATTTAGAAAAAGAAGGTACACTTTCTATGTACTGGAATGATGAAGCAAATTCTAATAAAGTCGGGATTACACCAGCTGCATGGGAATTTTATGATTTAAAGAATGATCCTGGAGAATTAGTAAATCAATATAATAACCCCGATTACAAGGAAATTATAGAGAAGATGAAAACCGAATTACAGGAAAAAAGGCAAGAATTAAATGAAGAAGATCATGATTATCCGCATTTAAAAGAGATCATAGACAAACATTGGAATGATTAGAAATTGATTTTATTAAAAAAGAAAAAAGGGTAATACTTAATACAAAGTATTGCCCTTTTTAGCTGTTAGAGTAGAATTATATTATTTTATTATTCAAATTTAATCCAATCAAGGTTCATTAAATAGTCGCTATCTCTATCAAAAACTAACTTAATACTTTTATCTTTTTATTTATAGATGTTTCAATAGTTTTCCGGTTATCCCAACCCACCAGTATCTGGTACTTTACTATTTGATAACTATCAGTCAATTAGAAAGATTTTGATGATTAACTTTTATTAATCTAATTTGACGGTTAAAGGATTATTGATTTTTAATGAAAATTGATTCAAATAATTTTCCCAGGCCTCTTTGTTTTTAAATTGACCACTTTTTTTCCAACCAAACCCGGTATAGTATGTAACATTATTGCTCAAAACATTTAGGTTAGCAAAAGCATGACTTAAATCTACTTTATCGGTAATATACTCTTCAGAATTTATAAAATACTCTTTTGTCGAAACGATAGCAGTTCCAAGTTCAGAGTCACCATGAGGTTGCCAATAACTCACCCAGTTGTTTTCATCATTACTTACAATTTCTCCATCTTTTTCATGTAAAGTTAAGCCAGCGGAAACTGTATTTGCCCCATTTAAGGATATTTCGAATTTTGATAGATTACTCCCATAATCCAAACTAATAATTCGAGATTCTTTTATTGCGTTTCCATTAGCATCCCAATCTTCATATTCTAGATAAAAACTAGTCCTAATAGGGCCGGTTGTGATTGTTTTCCATTTTGTATAGTTTTTAGAAGCATAAAATGAATCTTTCTGTTTTATAACAATACTTCCAACACCTCTACTTATTCCAACATGAAAATTATCGAGTCCTTCACCATGATCTTTATGATAAGATTGCCCATTTGCATTTTGCTTATACCATTTATTTATAATTGGATAATCAACTCTTTTAAGCCATGCATCCACACCACTGGATAATGTACCTCCTGGTGTACCTTGTTCAACCATTTTTTGAGCAGTCGGGCCAAAAACTCGAAATGCAACTTTGTCATTTTCCCAGGCATAATCATCAGTTCGTTCCGGAACAAAACGAGAAAAACAGTAGTTTTTTGCAGCTGGTTTCGATGCATTTGGGTGCATTACTATTTCATATTTTTTTTCAGACTTAGCAGGGATTTTAGGTTGAAACAAAAGGACATCAGATACTCCGTCATCATTTGTGTCTACAAGTTGTGAAATCAATATTTCATCAGAATCTATATCTTTTACACTTAGATTAGTTAAGGCGTCAACTTTCAAGAATTCTTTTGTTAATTCAACAGTTTCAAGTGTCCTTTCAATATCTAAAGTGTTTTTTATTGTAAGCGTTTTACGTTCTTTTTCTTTAGTACAAGAAGTAAAAGTCAGTATAGAAAAACAGAAGATATATAGCTTTTTAATAATCATGATGAAAAGTTTTGAGATTATCTTAATTCATTTATTTTGCAAGTATCCATATCACTATAATCTAAATTTTCACCAGCCATTCCCCAAATAAAGGTATAGTTACTAGTTCCTGATCCTGAGTGAATTGACCATGGTGGAGAAATTACCGCTTGGTTATTAGCCATCCATATATGTCTTGTTTCGTTAGGTTGTCCCATAAAATGACAAACAGCTTGATCTTCTGGTACTTCAATGTAGAAATATACTTCCATTCTTCTGTCATGAACATGAGCTGGCATAGTATTCCAGACGCTTCCTTCTTTTAAAGTAGTCATGCCCATTTGTAATTGGCAAACATCAACTACACTATTCACAATATATTTTCTTAAAGTACGAGCATTTGCTGTTTCAGGAGCTCCTAATTCAACAACTTCAACATCATTTATTCCAATTTTCTTATTAGGAAAGGCCTTATGGGCTGGTGTAGAATTTAAATAAAACTGCGCTGGGTTATTTGCAGATTTGCTTGAGAATACTACTTTTTTATTTCCTTGCCCAAGATATAATGCTTCTTTATGTTCAAGAGTATAACTATTGCCATCTACAGTTACCGTACCCGTATCTCCAATATTTATAATACCAAGTTCTCTTCTATCTAAAAAATTTTCAGATTTTAAAGGATCTATAGACTCAAGTTCAATAGATTTAGTAACAGGTACCACACCACTAACCATATATCTGTCATAATGAGAATAAACCCATTTTAAAGTATCTTTGGTCATAACATTTTCTACCAAAAATTCATTACGCAACGCTTCAGTATCATATTGTTTTACTGCTTCTGGACTAGAAGCATATCTTACTTCATAATTGTTGTTCATTATATGTGTTTATTTAAAATTAATTAATAGAGAAGTCATTTAAACTTTTTCCACTTACTAAAAAATTGCCCTTTTTAGTTCATTTTTGTCTTTTTTGCCTTCCGTAGCTCTGCTATGCAACTTAAAAAAGCCTTCAAATGATTCAAAAAATGACTAATTTTCGCTTAAACACAAAAAGTTTAAATCACTTCAGATTTATAAGTATACTAAAATAATACAATAACTACTTAATAGATTAATTGAATTGATCTATTCTGCAATGGTGAACCATTTTTACATATAATTAGGACTATTTCACCCATTTTTTATTTTTTTTAAGGTTTTAATCATTATAAGATTCAAATTTCGTTAATATATATTATGATTAATATTCTAATTTTGAAAAAAAGTGTTCTTTACATATTTGTTATATCAACTTTATCAAAATTATCCCTATTTGCATCTAAGAATTTAGCCAAATGTTTTTTTGTAAAATAGTACCTGTTATTTTTAATAAAGTTGGGGTATAAATTATATTTACTACAAGTGGTATTTATACAGTCTAAAACAACAATAATAAGACTCTTTAAATTGATTTATTCAATCGTTTTATTATTTACAGTGTTTGCTTTTTTCTTGTAAATTTGTATTAGCAAATATTACTTAATTTTTCAATATTTGATATTATTTATTTAAAAGATGATAAAAAAAGATGATTAGATTTTACACACTACTTTTAGTGCTTTTGTTTTGCTCATGTAACGCTAAAAAGAATAACAAAAATGAAGCCACCAAGCCTAATATTGTCTTTATTTTTACAGACGATCAAACTTACACATCTGTAGGGGCATTAGGAAATGACGAAATTATAACGCCTTCATTAGATAAGTTAGTTCATGAAGGTACAACGTTTACGCATGCTTATAATATGGGGTCATGGAGTGGAGCTGTTTGTGCAGCATCTAGAGCCATGATAATTTCGGGAAGATTTGTATGGAGAGCGAATGAATTCAGGCAAAAATGGGTAGCTAAAGATACAGGGAGCTTTAAAAAGAGTTGGCCTAAATTATTAGGGGATAAAGGGTATAAAACATATATAACTGGTAAATGGCATGTAGATGCTGCGGCAGGTAAATTATTTGATAATGCAGTTCATATTCGACCTGGGATGCCAAGGGATGCCTGGAAACATTCTAAAATGGTTACAAAATTCGATTCTTTATCTAAAGTAAAGAATGCAAAATCTGAAACTATAATGCCAAATGGTTATAATCGCCCTAAAAGTGTAAATGATACATCTTGGTCGCCTACAGATAGATCTAAAGGCGGATTTTGGGAAGGGCAAAAACATTGGAGTGAAGTTTTAAAAGATGACGCAATAGCATTTATAGATAAAGCCAAGGATGATGAAAATCCGTTTTTTATGTACTTGGCATTTAATGCGCCTCATGACCCTAGACAAGCCCCAAAAGAATATTTAGAGATGTATCCGTTAAAAAACATTTCAGTCCCTAAAAGTTTTTTACCAGAATACCCGTTTAGAAATGATATAGGAAATGGTGATCATTTAAGAGACGAAGCTTTAGCTCCATTTCCAAGAACGCCATTTGCAATAAAAACGCATAAACAAGAATACTATGCAAGTATCTCACATTTAGATGCCCAAATAGGTTTGATTATTGATGCTTTGAAAAAGTCTGGGAAAATGGATAATACTTATATCTTTTTAACATCAGATCATGGGTTAGCTATGGGAAGGCATGGATTATTAGGGAAGCAGAGTTTATTTGATCATAGTATCCGTCCTCCGCTTGTTATTGTTGGGCCAGATATACCAAAAGATAAAAGAGTGAATTCAGATGTTTATTTGCAAGATATTATGGCTACTTCCTTAGAAATTGCTGGCGTAGAAAAACCAAATTATGTTGAGTTTACAAGCTTTTTAGATATTGCGAAAGGCAACACCGATAAAAGTAATTATGAGGCAATATATGGTGCTTATTTAAATGTGCAACGCATGATTAGAAAAGATGGTTTTAAATTATTAGTGTACCCGAAAATTGATAAAATCCTTTTATTTGATTTAAATAAAGACCCAGAAGAAATGAATAATATAGCAGATAACCCTGCTAATAAAGACAAAGTAAAGTCCTTATTTAAAGATTTAATGCAATTACAAAAAGATATGGAAGACCCCTTAGATATTTCTAATCTTTATAATTCCATATAGCTTGAATATAAATAAATTATACTAAACGAATAATAGAAGAATTTATCAACTAAAAAAAACAAACCCAGTAAATCGAGATTTACTGGGTTTTTTAGTGGAGTCGGAGAGAATCGAACTCTCGTCCAAACAAGTAACCAAAGAGCTTTCTACACGTTTATTCTTTTCTTGATTTTTCGATTATAAGCTGGTTAAAGACAACCCACTTATAACTTATCTTTTTTAGTTTCAAAAGGGCATCAAAGCACTACCCAATCTATGTTAACATTTACGATGCCTCAAAATGGAACGCCGTTAACAAAGGCTTTCCGGAGACATAAAGCTTGTACACCTTGTGTACCTAGGCTAATCCTACTATAATTCGGATTATGCAGCTAAAGCGTAGTTATTCTCGCCGTTTAAAATTTGATCTAGCCTTTAACGTGTTTCAATGTCATTACACGACGTGCTTACTGTTCAATTAATCTCGCTGTCAAAACCAGTCGACCCCTTAATTAATTTATCGTTTTTATATATTCTTCTGCTAAATCGGAGATAGCCGAGATAAAAGAAAATTATATCAAAAAATAGACGTTAATCACTTTTGTTTTTGGCTACAAAAGTAGGTCAGGCTTGTGGCAGTCGATTTTCTTTAAGAAAACAAAAAAGAGCTTTAACTAATGCCCCAATCCTTAACGCGGACAGCAAAGGTACCAAAAAGTTTGTATAACCATACAAATCCTCTTATTTTCGTGCAAAAATTGTTCCATTGTTTAATTAACTGTTAGCAGTAATAGTTGTTAGTATTTAAGGAACAGTTAACTAACTAAACCAATAACCAAATGAGCATCCAGTTTGCTATTATAAAAGAACGCAAAAATCCACCAGATAGGCGTGTGGTATTTGCACCGTTAAAGTTAGTTGAAGCACAAAAAGAATTTACAGAAGCAACTTTTAAAGTAGAATCTAGTGATATTCGTGTGTTTTCTGATGAACAATATAAAGAGCAAGGGATTGAAGTTGTAAGCAGTGTAGATGATTGTGATGTAATGATTGGTGTAAAAGAAGTACCGATTGAAAGTTTAATACCTAATAAAAAATACTTTTTCTTTTCTCACACCATAAAGAAACAACCTTATAATAGAAAACTATTAAAAGCCATTTTGGAGAAAAATATAGAATTGTATGATCACGAAACTATAATAGGTAGTCATGGGTTTCGCCTAATAGGATTTGGTTATTATGCAGGGTTGGTAGGAACTTATAACGGTTTTAGAGCATTAGGGCTGAGAGATGGATTATTTGATTTGCCAAAAGTAGAAAGTCTTACAGATTTAGATGCAGTTAAAGCTACGTTAGATAAAATAAAACTACCCAATATTAAAATATTATTATCAGGTACAGGAAAAGTGGCACGAGGAGCCAAAGAAATTCTTGACCATTTGAAAATAAAGCAAGTTAGTGATGCTCTATATTTAACATCTAAGTTCACTGAGCCAGTTTACTGTTTAGTAGACGTTATGGAATATAGTAAACGTAAAGATGGTAAAGTTGGAAATACGGAAGAGTTTTATAAAGACGCAACAGGTTATGAAAGTAACTTTATGCCTTATGCAAAAGAAACGGATTTTTTTATAGCGGGACATTTTTATGGTACAGGAGCCCCTTATTTATTCACAAGAGAAGATGCTAAATCTCCAGACTTTAATATAAACTTAGTGGCAGACATTAGTTGTGATGTAGATGGTCCTGTAGCTTCTACATTAAGAGCATCTACCATAGAAGAACCATTTTATGGTTATGATCCACAATCTGAAAGTGAAGTTGCTTTTAATGCAAAAGATGCCATAACAGTGATGGCGGTCGATAATTTGCCATGCGAACTTCCAAAAGATGCCAGTGAAGGCTTTGGAGAACAATTTCTCCAACATGTTATTCCAGCGTTTTTTAATAATGATGCAGATGGTATTTTAGAGCGATCTAGGATAACAAAAAATGGAAAATTAACCGAACGATTCTCATATTTACAAGATTTTGTAAACGGCAAAGAGTAATTTTGAATTCCCAAAGAGATATGATGACTAAAATAGCATTAGTAACAGGAGCAGCTTCGGGCTTAGGATATGAATTAGCGTTATTACTAATAAAAGATGGCTATGATCTTGTTTTAGTTGATATTGACGAGTCTAAGCTTAAAGAAGTGAAGCAGCTTTTTAATAAAGAGTTTAAAAACGAAGTCAATTTATTGGTAAAAGACTTGAGTAAACCAGATGCCGCCCAAGATATTTATGATGAAGTTAAAGACCTAGGAGCCATAGATGTATTGGTGAATAATGCAGGTTTTGGATTGTTCGGTACATTTGCAAATACAGATTGGAAGCGTGAGTCTGATATGCTCCACCTACATATTTTAACGACAACACATTTAACAAAATTGATTTTACCAGAAATGATTTCTAGAAAATCTGGTAAGATTTTAAATATCTCATCTTTAGCGGCATTTCAGCCAGGACCATTAATGTCTATGTACTATGCATCAAAATCTTATATTTTATCTTTTTCAGAAGCTATAGCTAACGAATTAAAAGGCACAGGAGTTACTGTTACTGCGTTGTGTCCGGGGCCAACTAAAACACTATTTCAAGAAACTGTTTCTAGTGATTGTTCTGAAAATAAGATTAGCTTTAACATGGCTTGTGCAACTGATGTTGCATTGTATGGCTATAATGCCATGAAAAAAGGAAAGACAGTGGCTATTCCTGGTGCTTTTAATAAGCTCTTATCTACAATACCTCGTTTTATTTCAAGAAACATGGCAACAAGAATTGTTAGAAATATTCAGGAAAAGAATCGAGCATCATAATTGTTTTTAAGGTTTATGTAATGCCTTGAATACCCAAAAGCCAATACTTAAAAAAACTCCAAACAAAAAGGTGAACAGCCAAGCTTCTAAATGTTGATTCGGACGTAAAATAATATCAAAAATATCGTTAAACAAATTTGAAGGGTGTTGGAGGATTTCCCATGAGTTATAGCGTAAAAAGCGTCCTAAATAAACACCAAACCCATTAAGGAAAAGTATAGATATCATAAAAAAGATTATTGCTTTTCTTTTCAAATATTGATTTAATAAAGTCTCCATATCTAATAATGATAACGAAAAAAGTAAAAGTCCGTTTAAAGCAAAAGAACTAACAACAAGTACATCCAACCACAATAAATGGTTTGAACTAACTTTTAAATGTAGTAAATCTGTAATAATGTAAGGCGCATTAGGTGAAAAAAGTAGCCATACGCTAAACCCTATTACAAAACCTATTTTTTTGAGTTTTGGGGTATTTACTAAATAGGTTGTAATAGCAAAAGGAATGATAGCTAAAAATAGATTCCAGACTAAAAATAAGTAGAAAAAAGAATGAGTTAATTTCATTCTTACCATAAGTAATACAATGCTCAACGCTATAGAAATACTTAATAAAGAAAATATTTTAAACTGGTTGAATAAGAGTGTTTTTATAGTGTTCATTGGTTGTTCGTTTTTTTAGGGATGAATTTGGTTATACCATATTCAATAATTAAAACGCTAATGATTCCTAAAGTATAAGCGATCAAATCTGAGGTATGAAATGTACTACCAAGAATAAGCTTCAATAGATAGTCGTTATTTAGATTCAACATATCCAAAATGTTTATTAATTGTAATAGCTCTATTATGTATGAGAATATTAAAACAGGAATAGCAACTATAATTGGTGCGGCTTTAAAGAAACTTTTAATAAAGCAATAAAGTAGTATAACAACCAAATAATCACCAAAGGTGTAGCGTATAAACCCGTATTTTAAATAGGTCGCTATTAAGACTTCAATTGTGAATATGATTAATGTAATTATTAAATACGTTTTGTTGAATTTTAGTGCCATAAGTTTTTAGTTAATATGTAGAAATAAGTAAATGCTGGGATATTTAAGATTATCATTCCATAAGTTTTAGAAATCTCTATTTGTTTTTAGGGTTCCCAATTATTATAAATATTAGAATGTAAAGCGTGACCTCGCCTGTAATAATTTTTAGACGAGGAAACGCTAAACACATCACCTAACTAATAAATTAACCATTATTCCAATCTATTTTTCTAGATATAAACATGACTGTAGCTAATATTAAGAAAAGACCAATACTACCTACCAGAAGCGCGTAGTTTTCTAATTGTATAATAACATAAATGAAAGTATATAGGGCTGTTAATGAAAGCCCTATAAAGAATGGGAATTTCAATGTTTTTAATATAGATTTAGAATACAAGCTTATAAGAGTTATTACAGAAATACCTGCTATTAGATAAGCCTTTAAAAAGTTGCTATGTTCTGAAATAGACACTAGAAGTGTATAAAACATGGTAAGTGCTAATCCAATCATTAAATATTGAAAGGGATGAATGTTTATTTTACTTAAAGTTTGAATTAAAAAGAAAACAAGGAATGTTAATCCAATAACAAGAAAGCCATACTTTGCAGACCTTTCACTTTTTTGGTATTCATCAATAGGAATCATGAAGTTTACTCCAAAAGCAAATTCCTTTAAATCGGGAATGCCATAAAAATGTTCTTGAGAAAACGGTCTGTTTAGATCAAGAATTTTCCATTTTGCATTAAACCCATCATCGCTAATTTTGTCATCATTATAAGGTAAAAACTCTCCAAAAAAGTTTGCGGTTTTCCAGTTTGAAGTGATTTGAGCTTCGGTTTGCTTTCCTGTAGGTATAAACCGTATTTGTTCACTACCTTTTATATTGAATTTTATATTGAAGGTTAGTGGCTTTTGGAAAAGTAATTGTTCCTTCTTAATATTTTTGGTTTCAAGAGTGTGTAGTGGCACTTCATTATAATTATAGTTTTTTTTATCATTGTATTTAGAAGAAAGCTCGTAATCAGTTTGATTCAATTTTAAATTGACTTCATTAACACCTTTTACATTAGAAGACTGAATGATAATTTTTGATTTGTTCCAAAGAATATCCTTATCGCTAATTTCAATATCGCTAAAATCAGGTTTGATAAATGATCCAGTTATAGACATTTTACTATTATAAACAGCAGTAGTATAAATACCTCGTTTTTTTTCTTCGGGATTTACGCTTGAATTGATATTAAGGTTTTCTGGGAAGAAATAAGCATAGCGAATTTCTTCTATATTTTCTGTATATACCTTTTTTGTCTTTTTATCAGTTACCGTTTTTTCTTTATAGGTTTTATAGGGCACTTTTAATATAGGGCCATAAATAAGAACTTCGTTACCCCATTGCTGATTGATTTCATTAATTACTTCTGTTTGCCTAGACGATCGCTCTCTAATTAGATCTTCAATAAAGACTAGAGGAATTAGTAAAACTAATGTTAAAAAACCTACCATAAGCATTCTTGCTGTGATTGAAGTTTTAATCCAATGCCCAAATTTGTTTTGTTGTTTGTTTGTGTTTTCCATGATGATGTTTATTTAAAGTACTTTGAAATTCAAAGTAAAAGATTAAAAAATATTTATTTTTTGTTAATTAATTTTTCAAGTGCATTAATGTGTTTTTTAAATTCAGCTTCACCCAATTTAGTAGTGCTATAACGTGTATTAGGTTTTCTGCCTATAAATTGTTTTTCAACTTTAATATATTCAGCTTTTTCAAGTGCTTTTGTATGGCTAGCTAAATTACCATCTGTAGCACCTAGCAATTCTTTCAACATATTAAAATCAGCATATTCATTTACCATTAGAATAGACATAATACCTAATCTAATTCTATGGTCAAATACTTTATTTATGTTGGTTATAATACTCATATAATATTCCAAAAAAGGGAATGTTTTTTTAAATTCTAAGTTAATAAAAACCGAGAATGTTTATTTTTTAACATCATACTTAAAATGCATCCACGTACCGTAGATAATATGCATAATTCCAAAACCTAAGACCCAAAGCCAAAATCCATACCCAGGTAACCAAGTGCAAATTAAGCCTAATATAATTTGTATAAAACCTAAATAACGAATATCTCCAATACTATATTTAGAAGCATTTACTAAAGCTAAGCCATAAAATAAAAGCATTAAAGCGCCAGTTTGTCCATATTTTTGTTGGCCTAGTATAATTAATATGTAAATACCACCAGCGACTAACGGAATAAAAAAATTGATAACTAAACGACGTGATGAGGTGTCCCACATGTTAGCACCGTTCTTTTTTGCTTTTCTTGTGGTCAAGATGATTCCTGTAACAACGCTTAAAAATGCAATTAAGAATAAGTCTAGCATCACTAATCTAAAAATTTTACCATCTAACATTAATATGCCGTCACTATATTCTACAACCAGCCAATAGGCAACGGCCGCTCCAATAAGCGCATAAATTCCTGCTAATATTCCCGATAACCCACTAAGAGAGATAAAACGGGAAGATTTATTCATTAAATCCTTTATTTCGCTTATGTCCTTTAAATAATCTTTTGATTCCATATAAAAGTACTTTGAAATACAAAGTAAATAAATTATTTTCAATCAAGCATCATAAATTTTTGTTAAGTTTGAATTTGTAATTTAAATCTATTTAGAATATTGAAACCTGTAGACGAATACTTTTTTAACCAAAAGGAGCCATATCAATCCATCATGTTATATGTTAGAAGCGTTATACTAACTACACTTCCAGAAGTAGAGGAGAAGTATAGTTATAGAATACCGTTTTATAATATTGGGAAAAAACCTATGATCTATTTAAATATTTTAAAAGGTAAAGATTATGTGGACGTTGCTTTCGTACAAGGTATTTTATTTGAAAGGCGATTTCCTGTTTTAAAGGATGACAATAAACGCAAACAAGTACGATCAATTCAGCTAAGAACCATAGAAGACCTAGATCATGAAAACTTTGTTGAGCTGTTGCATGAAGCTTCAAACTCATTGAGTAAAAGCAAAAAAGCGTGGTTTATTTAGTGAAACTTAATAGTGAAAAAGCTACAGTAGTGGCGAATTCAATATTGTAGTTGAACTATCCCGCTTTCTGGCGGGATCTAATATAATACCAGTAAAAGTTATGTATTTAAATTTTAAAAATACCACCAAAAGAAATAACACGTTGCAAGTAAAAGAAATGTTGGGATGCGCTTTCTGCAGTATTACTAGTTGTTCTTATATCTGGCATATTAATAAAGCCACCTCTTAAATCTAATTCCGTAAAAAAGTGCTTAAAAAATATGAAGTTTACCCCAGCATTGACCGATATACCATAACCAGCTATATGAAACTCATCATACCTGTCTTTTTGAAGTAGTGTTGTATTCGTTTTAGGGTATAGTACACCTGCGCCGATACCTTCGGTAAGGTTAAGTTGAAACTTATCGGTATTTTGAATGTTGAATATTGAAGAAATATCATCAAATCTCGAGAACTCAGCATAAACATAGTTTAAGCCATTGGTATGTTCAAAGAGTAAGAAGTCTTCCGATACAAAAAAATCTTCATTATTATAATTTCCATTGTATAGACTTCCAGTTTCAGTGTCTGGTAAATTAATATAACCATTAATAGTTTTAATTCTATTATTTTTCATAACATACTTCATATGGTCAACACCAAGTGAAATAATGTATTTGTCAGAGATAAAATAACCCACTTTTACATTGGTTTGCGGAATTGTAATTCTTGATGGGTTTATATAATCTATATGCCAACCCTTGGGTTTATCTTGTGCAGAAACATCCTTTATAGTGAAATCATAATCAGCACCTTTAAATCTGATATCTGATTTTGAAAAAGACTCCCTATTACCACCCCAACTAATAAAAAATTTGCCTTTATTGGATGCTGTGTATTTTTGGGTATTATCAATATTATTTTTTTGTGCGAAACTGTTCTGAGATAAAGTACTTATAATAAAAACTATTACAAGTTTAAATGGTTTAATAGTCATTAATGCTTTTTGATTGATTGTATATAGCCTTATTAGAGAATAGTGTTTATTCTCCAATAAGGTTTTTTGATTTTTTCTGATTGATTATAAAAACTAGAGAGATAGAACAGTTTTTATAATATTTTTTTGGGTAAAATTTTTGAGAGGGAAAGGACTTTTAATATGAAATACTATAAGTTTAATAGGTGTAGTAGTCATTTATGTTTTTTGATTTAATTGTAAATAAAATCCTTTTGACGAAATAAATACTTATTCCTTAAAAGATTTTGATTTTTTTGATTGATTGTATGAAATCTAGAGAGATTGTATCGTTTTTCTAATAGCAACTAAATTGGTGAGCAATTTTTCTAAATTATCTAAGTGTAACATATTAGCGCCATCGCTTTTTGCATTTGCTGGGTCGAAATGAGTTTCAATAAATAAACCGTCTACATTATTAACAATACCAGCCCTAGCTATGGTTTCAATCATGTCAGGTCTACCTCCAGTAACCCCAGCAGTCTGGTTAGGCTGTTGTAACGAATGCGTCACATCTAAAACAGTTGGTGCGTATTGACGCATTGTAGGAATACCACGAAAGTCAACAATCATATCTTGATAACCAAACATAGTACCTCTGTCGGTTATCCATGCTTTTTCACTACCAGCATCCTTTATTTTCTGTACAGCATGTTTCATGGCTTCGGGACTCATAAATTGTCCTTTTTTTAAGTTGACTACTTTGCCAGTTTTTGCAGCAGCAACTACCAAATCTGTTTGACGAACTAAAAATGCAGGGATTTGTAATACATCAACATATTGTGCAGCTAACATAGCATCAGAAACTTCATGAATGTCGGTAACCGTTGGTACATCAAAAGTATTAGAAACTTTCTTTAGAATTTTTAAAGCTTTTTCATCTCCAATACCCGTAAAACTATCAATTCTGCTGCGATTAGCTTTTTTAAAACTACCCTTAAAAACATAAGGGATCTCTAGTTTATTAGTAATGGTAACGACTTTTTCGGCAATACGAAGCGCCATGTCTTCTCCTTCAATAGCGCAGGGGCCACAAAGCAAGAAGAAATTGTTTGAATTTGTATGTTTTATTTTTGGAATATCTTGAAGCGTCATAAAGCTTTTGTTTCAGAAAATTATGATGCAAATATACTATTAATGATGAATTAATTAGGGTCTCTTTTAAATTGAATTAAAAAGACTTTTTAAGTATTTGTATTGGCATTGAGGCTATGCTGTTTCTAGGTTTTAACAAATTAAAAACTAGAAGGATAAAATAAATAGTGCTCTTTTTTTTGTATTTTATGAAGAATGAATATCCAAAAAAATATTATTACATAGTTTATCCGTAATTTATAGTTACCTTTGCACGCTTAAAATAAGGCACTATTATGGCTAAGATTAAAAACATTGCAATTATTGCTCACGTAGATCATGGTAAAACGACTTTGGTTGATAAGATTATGTACCATTGTCAGTTATTTCGTGAAAACGAAAACACAGGTGATTTAATTCTTGATAATAATGATTTAGAACGTGAAAGAGGGATTACAATTACTTCTAAAAACGTTTCTGTAATTTATAAAGACACAAAAATTAACATTATTGATACACCAGGTCACGCCGATTTTGGAGGTGAAGTTGAGCGTGTATTAAATATGGCTGATGGTGTTTTACTATTAGTTGATGCTTTTGAAGGTCCTATGCCGCAAACACGTTTTGTATTACAAAAAGCGATTGATTTAGGTTTGAAACCTTGTGTTGTTGTTAATAAAGTTGATAAAGAAAACTGTACTCCGGATGAAGTGCATGAGAAAGTTTTTGACTTAATGTTTGAATTAGGTGCAGAAGAATGGCAATTAGATTTCCCAACAGTTTATGGTTCTGCAAAGAATAACTGGATGAGTGATGATTGGCAAAATGAAACTGAAAATATAGAACCGTTGTTAGATATGGTTATCAACCATATTCCTGAACCAAAAATTGAAGATGGTACCACTCAAATGTTAATCACATCTTTAGATTTTTCTTCTTTTACAGGAAGAATCGCTATAGGACGTTTAACTCGTGGAGAATTAAAAGTAGGACAGAATATATCTTTAGTTAAACGTGATGGAAGTATTGTTAAGTCTAAAATTAAGGAACTTCATATTTTTGAAGGTTTAGGACGTAAAAAAGTGGAAGAAGTACAAGCTGGTGATATTTGTGCTATTGTTGGATTAGAAGGTTTTGAGATTGGGGATACTGTTGCAGATTGGGAAACGCCAGAAGGTTTAAAAACTATTGCTATAGATGAACCAACAATGAGTATGTTATTTACTATTAACGATTCCCCTTTCTTTGGTAAAGATGGAAAATATGTAACGTCTCGTCATATAAAAGATCGTTTAACAAAAGAGCTTGAAAAGAATTTAGCATTACGAGTTGAAGAAACTGATAGTGCAGATAAATTTATGGTATTTGGACGTGGTGTATTGCACTTATCTGTTTTAATAGAGACCATGCGTCGCGAGGGATATGAACTGCAAATTGGACAACCTCAAGTTATTATAAAAGAGGTTGACGGAGTTAAATGTGAACCTGTAGAAGAAATGACTATTGATTTACCAGAAGAAGTTTCTGGTAAAGCTATAGAGATGGTTAGTTTAAGAAAAGGAGAGATGCTTAGTATGGAAGCTAAAGGAGACCGTATGGTTTGCGAATTTATAGTGCCATCTAGAGGTATAATAGGCTTACGTAATCAACTATTAACAGCGACTGCCGGTGAAGCAATTATGGCGCACCGTTTTAAAGAATATCAACCATTAAAAGGAGGGATTCCTGAGCGTCAAAATGGATCTTTGGTATCTATGGAAAAAGGACAAGCTATTCCTTATTCAATTGATAAATTACAAGATAGAGGTAAGTTTTTTGTAGATCCAGGAGAAGATATTTACGAAGGACAAGTTATTGGAGAAAACTCTCGTGGTGATGATATGACAGTAAATGTAACAAAAACTAAAAAACTTAGTAATGTACGTTCTTCTGGAGCAGATGATAAAGCTAAAATTGTTCCTGCAATTAAGTTTTCATTAGAAGAAGCTTTAGAATATATTCAAAAAGATGAATACGTTGAAGTAACACCAAATTACTTACGTTTACGTAAAATCTATTTAACAGAAGTAGAGCGTAAAAGAAATAAAACGATATAAGATGGAATTCTTTGGAATTTCAGGTGTAGAATGGATTGGATATGCTGCTATGGCTACTGTCTTAATTTCATTCTTAATGAAATCGGTTAATAAATTACGAATAGTAAACTCCTTTGGATGTTTACTATTCGTGTTTTATGGCATTTTGTTAAACCCAATCTCAATGCCTATTATAATAACAAATACGGCCATATTTTGTATTAATTTGTATTATTTATTGGGAAAAAAGAAATTGTAAACTTATTTGATACGAGACAATAGACTGTTTCTTACAATTTTACATAAGCTAAGACCAAAAAGTTAAATGATTTTGTATATTTGACCCTTTTCGAAAACATAAAAGAATATTATGTTTTTTTAAGCGTTTACAGTACATGTATTCAATTTAAAGTAATTTTGTTTAGTAAAAAAATCGTACTTAATTGAAAAAGTTAATTGATTATATAAATAGCAAGGTTTTAGTTAAAGTTACTTCGTTACAAACAGCTTCAGTATTAACACGAATCATAGCTGGGATTTTAACATCTAAAGCAATAGCTGTTTTTATAGGCCCTGTAGGATTAGCGTTAATTGGGAATTTACAGAATTTTGCTAGCTCTTTTCAAACCGTTGCTGTACTTGGCTTTTATAAAGGGGCTGTAAAATATATTTCAAAATTTAAAGACGATGTTGTACAGTTAGGTAAGACAGTATCAACAATATTTTATACGGCTTTTATATCTACAATATTAGTGTCGTTTATATGCTATTTTAATGCGGAATTAATAAATAATCTCATTTTTCCTGTTTATAACAATTACACTTACGTTATTCAAATATTTGCTATAGTACTTCCTTTTTATGCTTTGAATATGTTTTCATTTTCTATAATGAATGGCTTTTCTAAGTATAAAATACTTATCATTATTAACATAATTGGGCAAATATTGAGTGTTTCCATAGCTCTACTTTTAATTTACCAGAACAAACTTGATGGGGCTTTAGTATCTGTAGTAATCGCTGAAGCTTTAATATTTTTAATCACTTTAGTTGGTATTATAAATAGGCGTAGTTTGGTATCACTTATACGAGTTAACAATGTTGACTTTAGTATTTTAAAAAAAATGAGCTCTTACTCGTTAATGGCTCTTTTTACAGCTGTTTTTTTACCATTAATTGCTATTGCTATTAGGTCATATATTATAGAGAATATAGGTTATAAAGATGCAGGTTTTTGGGAGGCCATGACGAGAATATCTAAGTATTATTTAATGCTTGTTAGTTCTTTAATCGCATTGTATATTTTGCCTAGATTTTCAGAGATTGATGATGCTAAAGAATTTAAGAAAGAAGTATTTAGTTTTTACAAAACCGTTATCCCTATTTTAGCTTTTGGTTTGTTTATCATATATTTAATGAAACCAATTATAGTATCCGTAGTTTTTTCAAAGGAGTTTGAGCCTGTAGAAGATTTGTTTTTATGGCAACTGCTAGGTGATTTTGTTAAAGTATTGTCTATTGTTATTGCATACCAGTTTTTAGCAAAAAAAATGTTTTGGCACTACATTTTAACCGAAGCCTTTTTGATAATAACGTTATACATAACAAGTATTTATTTTATAGACTTATTTGATGGTGTAAAAGGAGCTGTAGTTGCTCATTTTGTGAGTTATATCATGTATTATGGTATTATTTTATTGATATTTGGGAGTTCGCTTTTTGGTATTGAAAATGAAAAAAAATAGTCTTTTCTAATATAAAGAACTACTTATTGATATTTACATTGTAAATGCTAAAAAAAATAAAACTTTTTTACAAAAAAAACGTGTTACTAAAAGTAGCATCATTTAATTCATTAAGTGTTTTTGTTAAATTAGTATCAGGGTTTGTTTTGTCAAAAGCTATTGCGTATTTTTTATTTCCACAAGGAATGGCACTTACAGGTAATTTGAGAAGTTTCTTAGTAAGTTGCCAAGGAATTTCAGTGAGTGGAGCACAAAATGGTCTAATAAAATATACAGCTGAGAATAAAAATAATGATATAGTATTAAAAGAAATCATTTCTACTTCTTTTTTTTTAATGGTAGCATTTACTATACTAATTTCTTTAGTTTTAATAGGTTTTTCAGATTATTTTAGTGTGCTGGTTTTTGGTGTAAAAGACTATGTTTATGCCATAAAAATATTAGCATATGTTATTCCTTTATATGCTATAAATACATTTGTTTTAGCGATTATTAATGGTTTAGGGAAGTATAAAACTATTATCCTCATAAATACTATTGGTTACATTGTAAATGTAGTTGTGGTAGTCTTTTTACTTTACTTTTATAACTTAGAAGGAGCTATTATTGCTATGATAACCATGCCTTCAGTTTTAATTTTCATAACATTTTTTTGGATTAAAGAAATAAAAATGATTTTTACTAATATTTCCATTTCAAGTTTTTCAAAAAAATACTTGAATGGATTATCTTCATTCATTGTTATGGCAATTTTTACGGCCTTAACAATACCCATAGTGCATGTTGTTGTAAAGAATTATATTATTACCAACGTGGGACTTAAATATGCTGGCTATTGGGAAGCTATGATAAAAATATCACAATACTATTTAATGTTTATAATGAGTCTTTTTTCATTGTATCTATTGCCGAAATTATCTCAGAACCAAACAGATGAAGGATTTAAGAGGTTAATAATACAGTTTTATAAGACTATTTTACCATTAGTACTATTAGTTTTTATTGCTATTTATTTTTTTAGATATTGGGTTATTAGAATTACTTTAACTCAAGAATTTCTTCCAACTCAAGAGTTGTTTTTTTGGCAACTTATAGGAGACTTTTTTAAAATAGCATCATTTGCTATAGCCTATCAAATGCAAGCTAAAAAGATGTTGCTTTGGTATTTGTTTGGTGAATTGTTTTATGTTTCTATCGTTTATTTTTTCAGTATCTATTTTATTGATAAATTTGAAGTAAAAGGAGCAGTAATTGCTCATGCAATTAGTTACTTGTCTTATTTCTTATTAATGCTATTTATATTCAGAAAATCTTTGTTAACTAAAATCAATGCTAAAATTGAAAAGTAAACTTTATTTATTGGTTTTTGCTTATTGGTTAATCCTTGAATATTTATTAGAAGGATTATTTCATTTTTTTTCTTTGTATAGATTCTTGAATGTAATTGAGAATCTTTTTTTTACGGCATTAGCTATTTTTATAATTAATCATTTAAAAAACATTTCATTAAAGAGGCTGTTTTTTCGTGTAGTTATAGTACTGGTGGTAATTATGCTATGGTTTGAAACTATAATGTATCTTAATTTTAAAATACATTTCGGGCCTTCTTCTTTTTTTGTTTTAATAAATACAAATCCAGATGAATTATCAGAGTTTGTTCATGAATTTATTGGAGCGAAAGAATTAATTGTCTCACTACTATTTTTTATTCCCTTATTAAAACTAAATGCTATAGTAAATAATGTTATAGAAACTACATCTAAATTTAGATTTACAAGTTATACGTTCTTAAAGTTAGGTGTCTTTACTTTACTCTTTTTAACTGTTTTTAAATTTATCAGTATAATAGAACATAATTTGCCTTATTTAATTTCTCGTTCACTTATTTTAAATTATAAAGACAAAAAATTTATTGAAGATTTTAATTCTCAAGTAAATGCAAATAATATTCTGTCTAAAAACAAAAACAGTAGTATTAGTAATACTTTTATAGTTGTTATAGGTGAGTCTGTAACATCTTCCCATATGCAGCTATATGGATATTATCGCAATACAACTCCCTTTTTAACAAAATTAAAGGATAGTCTGAATATATTTACAGATGTTATAAGTCCAAACACCTCAACATTTCATTCATTAAGTAAAGCTTTAACTTTAGGTAATTATGAAGAACCTAAAAAAGTTTTGGCATTGCCAATTACAACTTTGTTTAATAAGTCTGGATTTAAAACTTTTTGGATTTCTAATCATAGTCCAGCGTTTAACCCTGCTAGTGCTTTAGCTAGGGTTTCAAGTCAAGCAAAGTCAAAGTTTTTCAATTCTAAAGAAATTGTAAAAAATAATTTAAAACATGATGGAGAATTGTTGTATAAAGTTGATGAAGCTTTAAAAGATGACTTTCCACATAAAATTATTTTTTTACATTTAATTGGAGCTCATTTTTCATATGAAAATAGATACCCAAAAACGTTTGATATTTTTATTGATAAACCAAAAACTAAATTTGAAGATGAGATTGCTTATCAAAAAATAAACCAATATGATAATGCAGTTAGATATTCAGATTTTATAGTAAACAAGGTATTGCAAAAGTTGAAGGTTAAAAAAACAAATAGTTATCTAATGTATTTTTCTGATCATGGAGAAGAAGTATTTCAAAATGAAAATTTTTATGGGCACTTAGAAGATAAACCAACTAAAAACACTTTTAAAATACCTTTTATTATGTGGTATAGTAATCATTTTAAATACCCAGAAGATTATTTTTATGATAAAGAAAGAAAATATATGACGGATGATTTGTGGCACAGTATAGCTCATATTTCTGGTCTTGAAAGTTCTTTTATAGATAATAGAAGAAGTATTTTTAGCTCAGAATTTATAAATAGAAAACGCCTTATTTTAGAAGGTAAAAACTATGATACGTTTTTTAAATGACCCATCGAAAACACATTTGCATTATTGTAGATTGCCTTTGTGGAGGTGGTGCGGAAAAAGTTGCTGCGTCATTTTCATTCCTTTTGAAGAGAAACAATTATAAAGTGTCAATAATATCTTTAAGAGATGATATAACCTATAAGTATACAGGAGAACTATATAATTTAGGAACTAAAGAGCCATATATAAAGAAGCTTAAACAATTAAAAAAAATAGTATTATTTAGAAAGTATTATAAAGAAATTAATGCGGATTTTTACGTAGATTTTAGAATGCGCAATAGGTTTTTAATGGAATCACTACTTCATCTTTTTGTGTTTAAAGTTGAGAAGATGATATTAAGTATACAAAATTACAATATTGAATATCATATCCCAAAAGGGTTTCTTTTTAAGAAGGTATATAATAAAGCAAAAGCTATTATTCCTGTATCCAATGATATTGTGGAGGAACTTAATTCATATTATCCTTTTGATAATGTCAGTTTTATTCCGAATTTCGTAAATAAAGACTTACTTGTAGCTTTTAAGTTGCCACAATGCAGTATTCCAAATAATGCAGTATTAGCCATAGGAAGGCTGAATTTAAAGGTTAAACAATTTGATAAACTTATATTAAGTTATAAAAAAACTAATGCATGTAAAAAAGGTATCCCCTTAATTATTTTAGGAGATGGACCAGATAAAGGAAAGCTTGAAGAGTTAATTAAGGTCAATAATTTGCTTGCAAATGTGAAATTATTGGGGTTTGTATCTAATCCCTACGATTATATCAAGCATTGCAAATTTTTAGTACTTTGTAGTAAATTTGAAGGCATGCCTTTGGTAATACTTGAAACACTTACATTAGGAAAACCAGTAATATCTTTTAATTGTAAATCGGGACCAGCTGAATTAATTAACCATAGGAAGAATGGACTTTTAGTAAAAGATCAAGATTTTTATGAATTAGGAAAAAGTATAGATTTATTACAAGAAGATACCGAATTATATAATAAGTGTGAATTAAATGCTTCAAATTCCGTTCTCAAGTTTTCAGAGAAAAATATTATGAATAAATGGGAACAACTTTTTAAAGGTTAAAGTTTGTATTTTTGATTCGTAGGTATTCTATCTTTCAAATGATGTGAGTCTGATATTGCGTTTTAAAAAAAACTTTTTCACATGTTTTATTAACTTTACTATTAATAAAGGGCTTTTTAATAAAATCTTTTGCTTTAGAGAAAGGTTAGTGTAATTAAGGTTTTTTGTATAATAGGAAAATTTTACATTATCATGGTTAAGCTTAGATTGCATGGCAAACATATAACGCTTAAAGTCTAAATATTTTTTTAATGAAGGATTGTCAGGATGTTTTTTTTCATAATAGTCTAAATTAGGAAATGTTTTGTTTTTAATTCCAATTTTAGTTATTTGATTAGGTACATCAGTTAAAATTGTTACTAATGGGGTATAGCTATAAGCTAACTCATGCTTCATGAAACTTTTTAAATAAAAATCAACATCTTCAGAATAATCTATAGTTTCATCAAAAGCTATAGTTTTAAAAATTTCTTTTTTAAAGGCAATACTACTTTGACAGATAATTGATTGAAATATGTTTGTTGAAAAAAAATCAGAAACAATAAATTCTTTGTTTTTTAGATTATGATTAATGTTTTTTTTGGTTTCTACAACGTTTTTGGCACTATATTTTTCTAAATAATCAGAGCCGTAAAAAGAAGCATTAGGGAAATTTATATATAAACCATGCATGGATTTTAAAAAGTTTTCATGCCATAAATCGTCAGCATCTATTAGGGCAATAATTTGTCCTTTTGCTATAGATATACCCATATTTCTTGATGCAGATAGCCCTTTGTTTTCTTGGATTATTATTGTGTGATCTTTATAATTAGATAAGACAGCTTCAGCTTTTTCTAAGCTTGAATCTGTAGATCCATCATTAACAACTATAATTTCAAAATCAATAAAAGTCTGATTTAAAACACTTTTAATTGTGTTTTCTATGTAATGTTCTTTATTATATAGAGGAATTACTACCGAAAAAAATGGCTGTTTAGACATGTTTTTTCTTATTTAAATCTTCATAGCATATGTATGAAAGTTTATAAAGTTGTAATAAAAATAGATTTGGATTCTTACTAAGCAAGTTTTTTTTAATTTTTGAATTAAAGATATGATAAAATAAATTCATTAAATAATTTACTTTAAATCGTTTAACATTAGTGAAAACAGAAAGTAATTTATTGTTATGTTCAACCATTTTTTTACCATCATATAGCCATAATAGTGTAATAATGCATTCTTCAACTTTTTTTAAATATAAGATACTACTTTCTAAGCCATGATGGTACACTTCATTGTTTACATGTAAAACACGAAAATTATTTTGTTTTAATAAAGCAGCAAAATAATTATCTAAACCGTAGCTTTTTTTGTTGATCTTCGAGTTAATTTCTTCGAATACAGATTTTCGTATAAAAAAATTAGCAGAAATAATAAGTTGATAAGGGGTTAAATTTCTTTTTTTTGCATCAATTTCTTCAAAGGTTTTACCATATTTCCAACGTAAAATAGCATCATTACTTGGTTTTTCTTTATTATAAGCAAATCCGCCATAGATTACATCATAAATCGAATTGGTCTTCTCAATATAATGCTGAATAAAATTATCAGATTTCGGTATAACATCTGCATCTAAAAATAGAAGCCAATCGTATGCAGCTTTGTTTGATAGTAATTGTCGTGCATCAGTTCTGCCTATGTTTTCTTTTGATATTATGATACTTGAATAGTTTAGTGAGTCAATTGCCGATTTATTCTCAGAGATATGTTTTTCGGAGTTATCATCATAACAAATAATCTCAAACTTTATATTTGCATTGATAGCTTGTTTATGAATTTCAAATATAAGATTTGAAATATTATAATTATATACAGGTATTAATATTGATAGCATAATTAGCCTTTCCGTTGCACCACCTCATAAACCGCATTCTCATCACACTTTAAAGTCTTGCTTGGGTATTTAAGTAATAAAGCATAATCATGAGTAGCCATCAAAATTGTATTTCCATTTTTATTGATATCTTGAAGTACTTCCATAACTTCTACACTGGTTTGAGGGTCTAAATTTCCTGTAGGTTCGTCAGCAAGAATGAGTTCAGGATTATTAAGTAAGGCCCTGGCAATAGCAATACGTTGCTGTTCACCACCAGAAAGCTCATGCGGATATTTAAAACCTTTTGTTTTCATATCTACTTTTGTTAAGACATCTTCAACACGCGTATCCATTTCCGTTTTGTTTTTCCAACCAGTAGCCTTTAAAACAAACAATAAATTATCATTAATAGTTCTATCTGTGAGCAATTTGAAATCTTGAAAAACAACACCTAGTTTTCGTCTTAAAAAAGGAATGTCTTTTTCTTTAAGATGTTTTAAATCATAATCTACAATATGACCTTCACCATCAGTTAAAGGTAAATCACCATAAAGTGTTTTCATAAAACTACTTTTACCTGTTCCCGTCTTGCCTATTAAGTATACAAAATCGCCTTTGTTAATTTGAACATTAACATCTGAAAGTACTAGATTGTCTCCTTGGTAAATGGATGCATTTTTTAATTGTAGAATTGGAAATGGCATAGATCATTATTTTTTTAAAGAATATAAACAAAGAAAATGAAAAAATATTATAGATAAATATTATTTCGTTTTTATTGATATTAAAATAGTATTTTAGTTTATTATTTCATTTCGTTAATATTATTTTTCATGAGATTCCCTAGAGGATATTTAATAATATATTTAGCAATCTATGTGTTATTTGGCTTAGTTGTTTCTTTAAAAGGACCTATTTATTTACCAGATAGTTATGCGCATATGGATATGTTGATTAATAGATCTCCAGTATATTCACTTTTTTTAAAAGCCTTTACGAGTACATTTAAGGATTATTATGTGTTGCCTTTGTTACTTACTCAGTATTTATTTCTGATTTTGTCAGTAAGGTTTTTGTTAAGGATTTTATACAAAAACTTGAGAATATCATTGACTGCAATTTTAATTTTGCAATTCGTATTTTTAGCAAACAGTGTATATTGGTATCCGTCAGTAAACAGGGTTTTGTCCGAATCATTAACATTTCCCTTACTTTTATTTTTTATTGGTTGTTTGTTTAAATCTTTAATGAAGAATGATTTTTTTTGGTTGTTAAGAGCAATAATAATACTGGGTATTTTGCAGTTTACTAGAGGGCAGTTCGTTTCTTTTCTTCCAGTTTTGTTTCTCGTTTTAATATATATGATCTATAAAACGAAAAACTATAAAAAGGGGAGCTTACTAATAATAGTGATCGCTTTAGTTCCTATTATAGTTAACTTTTCAGAAAGAGTTTATTATAAATTAGTATTAGGCCAAAATAAAAACTATGCAATGACATATGTACATTGTATTTCCTCACCATTTTATATTGCCAAAAGTAGCGACATTGAAGTTTTTGAGACCGAGGAACAGAAATCGTTTTTTTCTAGAACGTTTCAAATGCTAGAATCTAAAGAAATAACTAGAAACTTTGCAATTTCAAACCGTAAAGACGATTATGATTTTTTTGAAGAAAATTTCACAAAGATTTGTAACGCTTCAATACATGAATCTAATATGGAATATTATAAAAAGTATGGATTTAGGACTGAATATGAACAACAATATAAAGTTGATGAAGTTACCACTAAAATGTTTTTTCCTTTATTGAAAGCGAATTTCAAAATATGGTTTAAAATGTTACTTAAGAGTATTGAAAAAGGTTTAGGAGGAAGGTCAGGGGCTTTTTTAACTTTTATGATATTAGGTTTTAGCTTGATTTTTGTATTTAAGGACAACAGGTTTACTTTTTTATCGATTGTTATAATATTAAAATTTGCAAATAGTTTAATTGTGGCCATAGCAGTACATTCAATAGTTAGATATACATTTTATTTTGATTGGATAATTGGCGCGACAATAATTTTATTACTAGACCCTATTTTAAAAAAATATTTAAATGTCAATTGAGTTGTCCATTGTTATGCCATGTTTAAATGAGGCAGAAACAATTGAAAGCTGTATTAAAAAAGCTTTCAATTTTTTAACAAGAAATAATATATCAGGAGAAGTTGTTATAGGTGATAATGGCAGTGTAGATGGTTCCCAACAAATAGCAATAGGATTAGGAGCGCAGGTTATTGACGTAAAGTTAAAAGGTTATGGAAGTGCTACTCGCGGAGCAATTGATAATGCCAATGGAAAATATATAATTACTGCAGATACAGATGATAGTCATGATTTAGAAAATTTGATACCTTTTTTAGATTTATTGCGTTCTGGATATCAATTTGTAATGGGCAATCGTTTTAAAGGCGATAAATTGGATAATGCTATGCCTTTTTTACATCGATACTTAGGTAATCCCGTATTGACATTTATAGGGAATTTGTTTTTTAAAACTAATGTAGGAGATTTTCATTGTGGACTTAGAGGCTTTACCAAGGAAGCTTATAATAGAATGGAATTGAAAACTACGGGAATGGAGTTTGCTTCAGAAATTGTTGTAAAAGCTTCGATGTTAAATTTAAAAACTATCGAAGTACCTACTACAGTTTTTCCATCTGGAAGAACACGAAAAGCTCATTTACGAACTTTTCCTGATGGTTGGAGACATTTAAGGTTTCTACTATTATATAGCCCAAAATGGTTGTTTTTAATTCCAGGTTTGATATGTATGGTAATAGGTTTGGTTTCTACAGCATATATAATGGGAAGTTCTAAAAACCATTATTTTGTGTGGTTGCCTTGTACTACATCTTTGTTTTTAATTAGTTTTCAGTTTGTCTTGTTTTTTGCCTTGACAAAAATTTATGCGACAAATCATAGTTTAATCCCAAGAGGAAAAAATTATAACAAATTATTTAAATATTTTACTTTAGAAAAGGGTTTGCTTGTTGGTCTTCTTATGTTTGTTGTTGGTATAACTTTCATGTTTTTATCTTTTAATTTTTACCAAGAAACAAGTGATATTTTAAAAATAACAATCCCATCTTCAATAATAATTGCAATGGGCATTCAATTAATGCTTTTTAGCTTTTTCTTTAGTATTTTAGGATTGGGAGATACCGAACATAAAATAGGAAGCTGAGCTTTTACATATTTTCAAGTAAAGTTTAAGCATTTTATAATTATGGCACGATTATTTCGTTATAGAGTCTGTATTCAAGTATCTTTGATCATAAATTAAAAACGAATCGTTAATGACTAAAAAAAACATTGTTTCTTTCTTGGTGGCTATTAGTTTTAGTTTACACATCCTAGCACAACAATCGGCTACCTATACCAGTAATTTAGTTGATTATCAAAAAGCATTATCTCTTTACAACAATCAACAATACCTTGCAGCTCAGTCTTTATTTCGTAATGTGAAAAAAACGGCTAAAGAAGAAATTCTACAATCAGATTGCACGTATTACATTGCTAATTGTGCAGTACGTTTAAATCAGCAAAATGCAGACCAATTAATAGAAGATTATGTTAAAGATTACCCAACAAGTACAAAAAAGAATACTGCTTTTGTTGATGTAGCTGATTATTACTTTGAAAACTCTAAATATGCACATGCAAGAAAATGGTATGATAAAGTTGATGAGGGTGCTTTAGCGAGAAAAGAAAAAGAAAAATTCAATTTCAATAATGGTTATTCGGCATTTTCTACTAAGCAATATAAAGAAGCAAGAAAATATTTAACACGTGTAGAGAACTCTCAAGAATTTGGTTCTCAAGCTAAGTATTACATAGGTTTTATGGCATATCAAGGTGATGATTATGATAAAGCTAATGAGTACTTTGATCAAGTAAGTGATCAAGAACGTTACAAAGAAAAACTATCATATTATCAAGCAGATCTGAATTTTAAACTAGGGAAATTTGAAAAAGCAATAAAACTTGCTAAAGATAGATTGGAAGAGAGTGACGAAACGGAAGTCTCGGAACTTTCAAAAATAATAGGAGAAAGCTATTTTAATTTGGAAAAATATGCAGAAGCTATTCCTTATTTAACCGAGTATAAAGGAAAAAAAGGGAAGTGGAATAATACAGATTTTTATCAATTAGGATATGCATTTTATAAGCAGAAAAACTATGAGAGTGCTATTTCAGAATTTAATAAAATAATTAGTGGAAATAATTCAATTGCTCAGAATGCCTATTACCATTTAGGAGAAAGTTATATTAACCTTGGGAAAAAACAAGAAGCATTAAATGCTTTTAGGTATGCTTCTCAAATGGAATACGATTTAAGAATTCAGGAAGACGCGTGGTTGAATTATGCCAAAATTAGTTACGAAATAGGAAACCCATATCAATCAGCACCTCAGGTTTTAGCAAACTATTTAGATAAATACCCGGATACAAGTTATAAGGAAGAGATTGAGACGCTATTAATAGACTCTTATATTACATCAAAAAACTATGAAGAAGCTCTTAAATTATTAAAAGGAAAAAAGAGTTTTGAAAACAAAGTGGCTTATCAAAAAGTGGCTTTTTATAGAGGTTTAGAGCTTTATAATGATAATAATTATTTAGAAGCAGAATCACTTTTTTCAGAATCTTTAAAGGAGCCAAGAGATCCTAAGTATACAGCTCGTGCCACATTCTGGAAAGCAGAAGCTGATTATAATTTAACGAATTATGATGAAGCTTTATTAGGGTTTAAAGACTTTCAACAAGAGCCATCATCTTCATCAACGCCAGAAATTGAAAACATAGATTATAATTTAGCTTATGCTTATTTTAAATTAAAAAATTATACTGAATCAACTAAGTATTTCAATCAATTCATTTCCAGTAAAAAGGAAGACAAATTAAGATTAAATGATGCCTATTTAAGATTAGGGGATGGACATTTTGTTTCTAGTGAATATAAGAGTGCTATTAATGCTTATAATAAAGCTATTAAGCTAAATGAAATGGAATCTGATTATCCGTTTTTTCAAAAAGCAATCAGTACAGGTTATAGTGGACAATCTTCGAAAAAAATAAAGGAACTTGAACAGTTTATTTCAAAATACACTAAGTCAAAATTGAGAGACGATGCTATGTATGAGTTGGGGAACTCGTATGTTAAAGCTAATGAAATAGATAAGGCAATTGCAATTTACGACCGTTTGAATTCAGAATATAAAATGAGTTCGTTTGTACCAAAATCATTGCTACGTCAAGGTTTAGTTTATTACAATGGAAGTGAAAATGAACGTGCATTAACTAAATTTAAAAAGATAGCAGGAGATTACCCAGGCACTCCAGAAGCAGTTCAATCTGTAGCAACTGCCAAATTGATTTATATAGATTTAGGACGTGTTGATGATTATGCCACTTGGGTACGATCTTTAGACTATGTAGAGGTTACAGATGCAGATCTGGATAACGCCACATATGAAGCAGCCGAAAAACAGTACTTAGATGGTAATACAGATAAAGCTATAAAACAATTTAATGGCTACTTAAATGAGTTTCCTAGTGGATTACATGCATTACAAGCCCATTTTCATGTAGCAGAGCTATATTATAAAAAGGATTTGTCAGGTAATGCAGCACCTCATTATAAATATATAGTAGAAACATCGCATAATGAATACACGGAAGAAGCACTTTCCCGTTTATCGCAGCATTTTTTAGAAGCTAAAAATTGGAATAAAGCCATCCCTTTATTATTAAGGCTTGAAGAAGAAGCTGATTTTCCTCAAAATGTTGTATTTGCTCAATCTAATTTAATGAAAGCAAATTATCAACTTAAAAATTATAGCGAAGCTGTTAACTATGCTGATAAGGTTTTAAAGAATTCAAAAATTGATAATAAGATAAAAAGTGATGCGCATATTATTATAGCGCGTTCAGCTATAAAAACAGGAGATGAAGATAAAGCGAAAACAGCTTATGCTAAAGTAGAAAAAGTAGCTACAGGCGAAACCGCAGCAGAGGCTTTATATTACAAGGTCTATTTTAAAAATAAAGAAGGTGAACATGAAGCTTCTAACAAATCAGTGCAAAGATTAGCCAAAGATTTTTCAGGTTACAAATATTATAGTGCTAAAGGCTTAGTACTTATGGCGAAGAATTTTTATGCTTTAGGAGATGCTTTTCAAGCCACATACATTTTGGAAAGTGTTATAGAGAATTTTGCCGAGTTTGATGATGTAGTTTCCGAAGCAAAAGATGAATTAAGAAAAATTAAGGTAGAAGAAGCTAAAACCAATTCATCTATTCAACCAGAAGATTAGTTTTTAAAATTAAATTGTCATGCTGAGCACAATCAAAGTGTCTCATCAATCATAAATCAAAAAAGTAAATATGCGAAAGCACATAAAGAATATATTAACCGCGGCTATCACTTTAAGTGTTACAGTTTCTTTTTCACAAGATAAAATAAATGATACGATTAATACAGGTATTATTAATGTGGTAAAACCATATACACCAACAATATCTGATTCCTTTAAAGTAAAAGAAACCCCCTCTTTAGAAGACGAAACTACAGAAACTAAAAAAGAGATTAAATATAATATTTTTTCATTTCCAGTAGCGTCAACATTTACACCAGCAAAAGGAAAGGCTGCTGTGGTAGAAAAAAGAAAACCAATAAAATTATTTGATAATTATGCAACTTTAGGTGTTGGCACGTACACAACTATTTTAGGAGAAGTCTATTTAAATCATGCGATTAGTAGAACGGAAAGTGTCGGAGGATATGTAAGTCATCATTCATCACAAGGAGGTATTGATAATTTGTCTTTTGACGATCATTTTTCTAATTCTAAAGTAAATGTGAACTATTCATCTCGTTTAAGAGATTTAGCATGGAATGTTGAAGCAGGGTTTAAACACCAAATGTATAATTGGTATGGTGTTCCAGAATCTCAGATTACAGCTGCAACTACTAATGGTATAGATGTAGGTCATTCTTTTTTTAGTGCTCATTTTGGAGGGGATATTACTTTTGAAGATACTTATATTAATTCAGGAAGTTTCTTTTTTAGACGCTTTGGTGATAATCAAGGTTCTGGAGAAAATAGATTTAAAGCTAAAGCGAAGATTGATTTACCAATTAGAGATATAGAAATTTCTACAGAAATTAGGTTTGACTATTTAGGTGGTACATTTGATAGGAGTTATACAACCAATACAGAACTTAACTATGGGAATTTTCAAGCAGGCATTTCATTGGCTTATGAAATGAAACAAGACGACCTAACTGTAAATCTTGGAGCATCTTTATTTTATTTAAATGATAATGAATCTGGAAAAAGCAAATTTTATATCTATCCTAACATCACTGCCACTTATAGATTGGTAAATGATGTATTGATTGCCTATGGAGGGATAGAAGGGGACTTAATCCAAAACTCTTATTATGATTTTGCTACCGAGAATCCTTTCGTGTCCCCAACTTTATTTATAATGTCTACTGATCAATTATACAACACATATGTAGGTTTAAAAGGAAAGCTGTCTAGTAACATGAGCTATAATATTAGCGGATTATATATAGCCGATAGAAATAAAGCACTTTATAAAACAAATGTTATAAGAAACTTAGCACCACAGAATAACTATGATTACGGAAATTCGTTTGGAATTGTATATGATGATGTGGATACTTTTGGGGTAGCAGGGGAAATAAATGTTGATATAAACAGAAATTTTAAATTGGGTATAAAAGCTGAGTATTTTAGTTATTCAACTGACGATGAGGCAGAAGCTTGGAATTTACCAGATATTAAAGGATCACTGTTTTTAGATTATCAGATAGACGAACATTGGTTTGCTGGTGCCAATTTATTTTATGTAGGAGAGCGTAAAGATCAATTAGTATTGGAAGGTTCTTTACTTCCTGATCCTCTATCTACAACCGTTGTTTTAGATAGTTATTTTGATGCCAATGCGCATTTGGGATATCATATTAACGATCAACTATCGGTATTTGCAAAAGCTAATAATATTAATAATCAAGCTTACCAACGTTGGCAAAGTTTTCCAGTACAAAGTATTCAGTTTTTAGCTGGGGCTACTTATAAGTTTGATTTTTGACGCGATAGTGTCATCTTTAATTTGTTTCAGGATCTCATGTCATTCTTGCTATTTCTTGTGTTTATGCTGAACTCATTTTAGTAAAACGAGAATGCTTTTATTATATTTATGAAAAGTTACTTTCTATATCATTTTTTGTTTTTATCAATCTTGGTATAGCTTAAAGTTTAGTTCAAGAATTAACGCTTTCTGATAGTGCTTTAGAGTTAATTAAGCAAAAGGTTACCTACGATCCAAGTTATTTCTCAATTGATTACCCGAATGGAAATGTGCCAATTAATAAAGGTGTTTGTACAGATGTGATTATTAGAGCGTATAGAAAAATGGGACTCGATCTGCAAAAAGAAGTTAATGAAGAGATGAAAGCTCATTTTAATTTATATCCGAAAATTTGGGGTTTAAAGGCCACAGATAAAAATATTGATCATAGAAGAGTTCCAAACTTGATGACTTATCTTAAAAGACAAGGCGTTGAAAAATCGATCACGAATGATCCTAAAGATTATATTCATGGAGATATTGTTTGTTGGAATTTAGGAAGAGCAATAACCCATATTGGTATTGTGGTTGATAAAAGATCGAATGACAGAAAACGACATTTGATAGTTCATAATATTGGCTCAGGTCAAGTTTTGGAAGACTGCTTATTTGATTTTAAAATTATTGGGCATTATCGATTTAAAATTAGTAATTAAAGATCTTCTAGCTGTTTTTTGAATTCTAAATCTTCAATTAAATTTTCTTCAAATTTATTTAATTCAAGTTCAACATCTTTTTTGTTTAATTCTTTTCTTATTGTGAAAGGGTAGAATATATTAATAAGACCTGCAATTGCTAAAAATAGAAAGAGGGTTTGAATCCACAAATTCTCTGAAAGATATTCCATTAAAAGATTTTCATTGAAGTAATTAAATAAAAAATAAATAATTGAAATACTCGCAGCAATAAAAAAAACAAGTATAGTTTTTCGTCTATTAAAAAATTTATGCACTTTCTCTTTTTTTAATTAGGAACTTAAATTTACTATTTTAAATTTAATCTGTGCTAATAAAATTAATTTGTTTGTATTATAATATGATTTTAAATTATAAGATTCTAGTCTCAGCAGGAATTAACCGCGCCAAATAATCAAAATGTTCACCTTCTAAAACAAGCTCACATTTTAAACCAATAGTTTCGCAAGCTAAATTCAATGTATTAAAATCTAAATAAAGCCATTTCATTGGTAACTCTTTTTTGCCTTTATAACTTAAAAAATAATCAAGTTCACCATGATAACTCGAATTAGTATCCATCCAAAAGCCACCATCTTCATCTTCGTACATATATTTTATATCGGAAGAATCAATTAAAATTTGTCCGCCAGTTTTTAAAAGGCTTTTTAAATGTGATAAGTATTTTGAAACCTGAGATAGTTCTTGAAATATTCCAGTACCGTTCATTAATAGTAAGATAGTATCAAAAGTTTCAGTTTCATCTAAAATATTTTTGACTTCAGCATCTAAAACGCCGCGCTGTTTCGCTACTTCAATAGCACCTATAGAAATATCAATTGCTTTTACCTTTCTCCCTTTTTTTTGTAAATACAAACTATGACTTCCAGAACCACATCCTACATCTAAAACAAAACCTTTAGATAGCTTTAAGGCTCTTTGCTCTAAGCTTGGCATATCTTTAAAATTGCGAAATAAATAAGGAAGTGGTAATTTATCTTCACCAGAAATACTGGTTGAAGTAACAATATCCTCCGTATAGTTTCCGTTTTGGTAATCTAATAATGCTTTTCCGAAAAGATCTTTCATTTTTTCTGTCATTGCGAGACTTTTAAGTCGTGGTAATCTTTTTGATTTATACTTCTATTATTAAGATTACTTCAGTCATACTTCCTTGTTAATGACAGAATATAGTATTTTTACACCATGCAAGACATCATTAAAAATCTTCCAAAGCTCGCCAAAGATAAGCATAACGAAAACAAAAAGTTCTTTGCTAAGTTAAAAAAGAAACCACCAAAGAATTTGGATTATATCATGCAAGAATTACATGATGACGAGTTTGAGCGTATCGACTGTTTAGAATGTGCAAACTGTTGTAAAACTACGGGGCCATTATTTACAGATAAGGATATTGAGCGCATTTCGAAACATTTCAAACAAAAACCACAGCAATTTATAAATCAATATTTACGCATTGATGAAGATAATGATCACGTATTGCAAACGGTTCCGTGTACTTTTTTAGGAGCAGATAATTATTGCTCTATTTATGATGTAAGACCAAAGGCATGCAGAGAATTTCCACATACAGACAGAAAGAAATTCCAACAAATAGCAGACTTAACTTTAAAAAACGTAGCCATGTGTCCAGCAGCTTTTAACATTGTTGAAAACATGAAAAAAAGAATAAAATAGTATATTTAGTAAAAATATTCTATTTGGAAACCATTTTAAATTACTTTGAAACCATTCCTCCATTACATAGAGGAATCATTATTGTTAGTGGATTAACCTTCTTTTGGATTATAGAAGGCATCATGCCCTTATTTGGATCAAGCTACAAAAAGTGGAAACATGCCATACCAAACATATTTTTTACGCTAACAACAATTCTCGTAAACCTGCCTTTAGCGTTTTTGTTCTTAAAATCATCAGATTGGGTAGTCGCTAATAACTTTGGAATTCTTAATTGGCTACCAGAAATGCCAATATGGTTGTATGGTATTCTAGGAATCTTTTTAATAGATTGTATTGGTGCATACTTACCGCATTTAATTGAGCATAAAGTAAAACCATTGTGGATGGTGCATTTGGTACACCATTCAGACCATCATGTAGATACAACCACAGCTAATAGACACCATCCTTTAGAAAGCCTTATTCGTTATGTCTTTACACTTATGGGCATATTTGTAATAGGGACACCAATTGCGCTTGTTTTTCTATATCAATCACTATCAGTTGTAGCAACACAATTTAATCATGCCAATATAAAACTGCCTAAAAAAGTAGATCATTTACTAAGTTATATTATAGTATCTCCAGACATGCATAAAGTTCATCATCATTATAAGCTACCATATACAGATTCTAATTACGGAAATATCTTTTCTGTTTGGGATAGGCTTTTTGGAACCTATATGAAACTTGATACTGATAAAATTGTTTATGGTGTTGATGTATTTCCAGATGAAGCCAAAAACAGCAATATTAAGGACTTATTACTACAGCCATTTCAGAAATATAGAAAACCAACCACTTCTTTTAAAGAATAAAATTTTACTGGATTTCGTAAAAAAGTAGTTTATTATATCCCAATATTATAAAACTATTGTTCTTAGTCAGAGAGTGTCATCGTAAAATACATTTCTATGTTACCAATTAAAAAGTTAGAGGCTTAATATGATAGATTTTGAACCCGTTTATAATAGACTTAAATTAGCATCAGAAAATAAACAAAATTAAAAATGCTAATTTGTCTTAGGCGTATTATATGTTTCCTTTTTATTCATTTGTTTATGAATTGTAATCAGTCAAAAATCATAGATATTCAAGGGCATAGAGGTTGTAGAGGGCTCATGCCTGAAAATACCATGTCTGCATTTGAAAAAGCTATAGCGTTAGGAGTACATACTTTAGAATTGGATGTGGCAGTTTCAAAAGACCATATCGTAGTGGTATCCCATGAACCCTTTATGAATAGAGTTATATGTTTGGATGCTGAAGGAAAAGAGATCCCAGAATCGGATGATAAAAAATACAATTTATATCAAATGACTTTTGATAGCATTAAACAATTTGATTGTGGTACAAAGTTTCATCCTAGATTTCCTGAGCAAGAAAAGTTGAAGGCTTATAAACCAAGCTTGGAAGAAGTCATTAAAACATCAAAAATATTAAACCCCCACATTAAATTCAATATCGAAATTAAGGCCAGCCCCGAGTACGATAATGTTTATACGCCTAATCCAAAGCATTTTGTACACTTAGTTTTGGAAGTGATAAAGAATAATAATGCTTTTACTGATACGAATTTACAAAGTTTCGATTTACGTATTATGGAGGAAATTAAAAGGCAGGCTCCAAACATGGAAGTAGCACTTTTAGTTGATGAAGATGAAGATATCTGGAAAAAAATAGCAGATATGAGTTATTCACCAGAAATTATTAGTCCATATTATAAACTATTGAATAAAAAGGCAGTAAAAAATCTTAAAGCAGAAAACTTTAAAGTCATTCCATGGACAATAAATAACGTTGAAGAATTACAAAAAATAATTGATTTAGAAGTCGATGGCATTATAACAGATTATCCAAATAGGTTAATTGAAATTCTAGAAAACTAATTAATTATATATTAGATATTTACTACGAGTTTTCTTAAAACTTTCCAAAGCTTCTTGCCAAGTCGCTTTAATTTCAGATTCACTTAAACCAGCTTCAATTTGCTTTTGCAATGTATCGATTCCAGCATGTTTAGTGAAGTTTTCAGTATTGAAAAATAATGATTTATCCATCGAATTTTGATAGGCCTTAATAACCCATTTTAAGGTCATAACACCATTTAGAGTCTCATCTTTTAAATCTTCTCCATAGCATAACACATTTTTGTGTTTTGGGTATTTAGCACCAAAATTAGCAACAGGTGTATAACTAAAAGTAAGAGTTGTTTTGTTTAAAAAAGGAGCACCATACCTTTGAAATTGAAATTCAGTACCACGACCAGCATTCACATTAGTCCCTTCAAAAAGACCAAGGCTAGGGTACAGTTTTATAGATTGATCGTTAGGCAAGTTAGGAGATGGTCTTAACGGTAAGCTATAAAAAGTATCGTGTGTGTAGTTTTTCATAGAAATAATAGTTAAATCGCATTGAACCCCATTTTTCAACCATTTTTCACCGTTAATCATTTGAGCATATTCGGCAATGGTCATACCATGTACCAATGGTATAGGATGCATTCCTAAAAAGCTTTTATTTTTAATTTCTAAAGTAGGACCATCTACATAATGTCCGTTAGGGTTAGGTCTGTCCAATATTAAAACAGGAATCCCTTGTTCAGAACAAGCTTCCATAATATAATGTAACGTAGAAATGTAAGTATAAAATCGAACGCCTACATCTTGAATGTCAAAAATAACAATGTCTAAACCTTCAAGTTGATCCTTAGTAGGCTTTTTATTTTTCCCGTAAAGAGACACAATAGGTAAGTTTGTTTTAGTATCAATACCATCCTTAACCAATTCGCCAGCATCCACACGACCTCTAAAACCATGTTCTGGAGAAAATACCTTTTTTATATCAATTTTTAAAGCCATTAAAGAGTCAACTAAATGAGTCATAGTATCTTTTTCGACCACGTGCACAACAGATTGTTCATGAGTTTCTGGATCAATTCCTATAACTTGTGTTTTTTCTTTCTTAAAAATCACAGAAGTCTGATTTGCAACAATACCAACACGTTTCCCATTTAAAAGTGATAAATAATTGTCAGTTTGATTAGCACCTATAATGATAATACTATCGCTTTTTGTAGTATGAAGTGTCTCATTATTAATATATAATTTACTTTTTGCTTTAGAAGCACAAGAAATCATTATAAAAACAAATAATAAAACTGTATTTTTGAAAATGTTAAACCTCATTGAATAATTTGAATTACGAATTTTTTATAGCTAAACGCATTATTGGTAGTAAAGCGTATAAAAGTAGTATATCGGCACCAATTATAAAAATTGGTATCGCAGCAATTGCTATTGGTATTGTTGTTATGATGATTGCTATAGCTACTGGCGTAGGTTTACAACAAAAAATTAGAGATAAAGTGGTCGCGTTTAATGGGCACGTTACGATCACTAAATATGATAGTAATAATTCGCAAGAAAGTATTATCCCAATATCTAAAAACCAAGAGTTTTATCCTGATTTTACTGCTGTTGAAGGTATTAGCCATATTCAGGCAGTTGTAGCTAAGTTTGGTGTTATTAGAACAGAAACAGATTTTGAAGGTGTATATTTAAAAGGTGTTGGAGCAGATTATAATTGGAGTTATTTTGAAGATTTTTTAATAGAAGGGAAACTTCCAGATTATTCAGCTAGAAGAAACGAAGATGTTTTAATATCTCAATATTTAGCTAATAGATTAAAATTAAAGCTTAATGAAACATTTCAAATGGTGTTTCGAAAAGATGATCCAGAAAAATTAACAAATATAATTACGTACCAAATTGTTGGGATTTATAATTCTGGATTTCAAGATTTTGATGCCAATTATATTATAGGAGATATTCGCCATTTACAAAGAATAAATAGATGGGGAGATGATCAAATTGGAAATTTCGAAGTATTTATTGATGATTATAATAAAATAGATGAAAAAGGTATAGAAATATATAAAAATATACCCTCTGTACTTAATTCAGAAACCATTAAAAAGAAATATTCTTCGGTTTTTGAATGGATTCGAATTTTCGATACAAACATTTATGGGATTATAGGGATAATGATTCTCGTAGCTGGTATTAATATGATAACCGCACTACTTGTTTTAATATTAGAACGCTCACAAATGATTGGAATATTAAAAGCAATAGGAAGTAATAATTGGAGCATTCGAAAGCTATTTTTGTACAATGCATCTTACTTAATTCTTGTTGGACTATTATGGGGAAATGTTATAGGATTGGGCTTTCTATTTACTCAAAAATATTTTAAATTATTCCCATTAGATCCAAGTATATATTACGTTACAGAAGCTCCGGTTTTCATTAGCTTAAGTTATATTATAAGCCTAAATGTTGGTACACTTGTTCTCTGCTTGTTAATGCTTTTAATACCTTCTTATATAATCACTAAGATATCTCCTGTAAAAGCTATTAGATTTCAATAGTAAATGTTTTACGTTTTCCTTTAGATTGTAATTTTGTCAATCATTGTATAACATCTAAGGCATTAAGGTTTCCCATAACTTTATATAAGGTACCTAAAAATAAAAGAGCCTATCTTGGGTGAAGCATAAAGGTCGCAATCACTAAGTTAGTTAACTTTTTAACTTAAATTTGTAAAGTAAATTAATACTATGGAATACGCTGAAAATATATTAGGCACTATTGGTAATACACCATTAGTAAAATTAAATAAACTCGTTGAAGAATTACCATGCTTAGTTTTAGCAAAATATGAGACATTTAACCCTGGTAACTCTGTAAAAGATAGGATGGCAGTGAAAATGATTGAAGATGCTGAGGCAGACGGACGATTAAAGCCTGGAGGAACCATTATCGAAGGAACATCAGGAAATACAGGAATGGGCTTAGCCTTGGCAGCAATAGTCAAAGGTTATAAAATGATCTGTGTTATAAGCGACAAGCAGAGTAAAGAAAAAATGGATATTTTAAGAGCAGTAGGAAGTAAAGTTGTAGTATGTCCAACCAATGTCGAACCAGAAGATCCAAAGTCATATTATTCAACATCAAAACGACTTGCTGAAGAAACACCAAACTCTTGGTATGTAAATCAATACGATAACCCTAGTAATGCCGCAGCCCATTACGAGAGCACTGGTCCTGAAATATGGGAGCAAACAGAAGGTAAAGTAACGCATTTCCTCGTAGGAGTAGGAACAGGAGGAACCATATCTGGAGTCGGTAATTATTTAAAAGAACAAAATCCAAACGTGAAAATTTGGGGTGTGGATACCTACGGTTCTGTATTTAAAAAATATCATGAAACAGGTATTTTTGATGAAAATGAAATCTACCCTTATATTACAGAAGGTATAGGAGAAGACATTTTACCAAAGAATGTCGATTTTAGTGTTATAGACGGTTTTACTAAAGTTACCGATAAAGACGCAGCAATTTATACACAAAAATTAGCAAAAGAAGAAGGGATGTTTCTCGGGAATTCTGCAGGTGCAGCCTTAAAAGGACTTCTTCAATTAAAAGATCATTTTAAGAAAGACGATGTTGTAGTGATCTTATTCCATGATCATGGAAGCCGTTATGTTGGTAAAATGTTTAATGATGAGTGGATGCGGGATCGTGGATTTATTGAAGATGAGCTAACCAGTGCACAAGATCTTATTAATAATCATATAGATAAACCTTTGATAACAGTAAAGACAGAAGAATTAGTGTCTCATGCTATAGAACGCATGAAGACATATAAAATTTCCCAAATACCAGTCGAAGATTCGTCGGGATTTGTTGGAGCTGTTGACGAAGCTGATCTATTAAGAAAATACATTGAAAACAAAGATATTTCAGACTTGCCTATTAAAGAAGTCATGCATAAACCTTTTCCTGTAGTTGGTGAAAATACGCCTATAGAAGCTATAACTAAATTAATTGATAGAGATAATAATGCGGTATTGGTAAAGCTAAATAGTGGCGCGTATCAAATTATTACTAAATATGACATTATTAGTGCTTTATAGCCCGTATTAAAAAATATTGAATTATGAAAAAACCCTAAATAAATTTATTTAGGATTTTTTATGCTAACATGCGTGAATAGTAGGATTTTACGTTTAAAATAAGTAGGCATTTTACTTTTAAATATGTAACTAGCTGTAAATAAAAACTTTAAAAAGCTTTGTTTATATTGATTTTTGTTTTATTTTCGACAAAATGCATTAATTTAACGATGAAATGCATTCGCCCAAATTTACTAACCATAAAGTACCAGATATGAATGTTCAACAAATATCCCTACAACAGGATAATTGGCTAGAAGATATTTCAGCTTTAAATATTGAAGCTAATATATTTCTACTTTTTGTTTCCCCAAGCTTCAATCCCAAAAAAGAAGTGCTAGGTTTTATAAATAATAAGTATCCAAAAGCAACTATAATTGGATGCTCTACAGCAGGAGAAATATCAGATGTTACTGTTAAAGATGAAACAATATCTTTAACGGCAATAAAACTAGACAAAGTTATCTGTAAAAAGTCATCAATAGAAATTATTGATATGGATTGTAGTTATAAATCCGGACAATTCTTAGCAAAAGATCTTTATAATAAAGACTTAAAACATGTATTGGTGTTAAGTGATGGACTCAATGTTAATGGAGCCGATTTAGTTTCGGGCCTAAAGTCAGAAATTCCGAATGTAAGTATAACAGGAGGTTTAGCAGCAGATGGTTCAGACTTCAATAAAACATTTGTTATTAATGGTGATAAAGTAGTTGATAAAACCATTATTGCTTTAGGGTTTTATGGAGAGAATTTAAAAGTAGGATTCAGTTCAAAAGGAGGCTGGGATAGTTTTGGTATAGAACGTTTGGTAACTAAATCGAATAAAAATGTTCTTTATGAATTAGATGGTTACCCAGCATTAGAATTGTATAAATCCTTTTTAGGAAAACAAGCTAACGATTTGCCAAGTTCTGGATTGCTGTTTCCTTTAAGCATGAGGTTGGATGAAGAGTCTACACCAGTAGTTAGAACTATTTTAGCAATAAATGAAGAAGACCAAAGTTTAACATTTGCTGGTAATATTCCTGAAGGGTCTTATGTGCGTTTAATGAAAGCAAATATAGATAGATTAATAGATGGAGCAGCAGATTCTGCAATTGGAGCTAATAAAGAACAAGAAAATAAATCTGAATTAGCCATACTTATTAGTTGTGTAGGACGTCGATTAGTTCTAAAACAAATGGTAGAAGAAGAAGTAGAAGCAGTAAGAGATATAATCGGAGATAAACCTAGTATAACTGGTTTTTATTCATATGGAGAAATAGCTCCTTTTGGAGAATTTTCACCTTGTGAATTACATAATCAAACAATGACTATTACAACGCTCTCAGAATGCTAAATAAAGATTATCATAGACTATTAAAGCGTCAGCTTAAAAAAACAGGATTAAACACGTCTGAGAATCCAGAATTTGTCCAGTTTTTTAATATGGTTAATGATGCTTATAAGAGTTTTGACAAAGATGTAAAACATATTGAAAATATTCTTGAAGAAAGTTCTAGAGAATTATTTGTGGCCAATCAAAGGTTAATAAAGGAAAGAGACAATATTAATAAAAAATTAGAGCATATTGTTGATAATATAGGAGGTGTTCTTTTTGAAACTGATCTTGATGGAAATTTCACCTTTTTAAATAATGCTTGGGCAGAATACTCTGGAATTCCTATTGATTATGCGGTGGGAAAAAGCTTTAGAACCTTTTTACAAGGTAAGAATATAGATGGCTTTAAACGATTTGATGATCTGTTTTCCAAAGAAAAAGAACATATTAAGTTCATATTTAAAAATGAAAGAAACGGTGAAATCATGTGGTTTGAAGTAAAGTCAAAGCTCATTAAAGACCGTAAAGGAATCTCAACTGGTTTTATAGGAACCATTATAGATGTGACAAACCTTAAGGAAACAGAAATAGAATTACAAAAGGCAAGTAAATCTAAAGATGAATTTTTATCTACTATGTCTCATGAAATTAGAACACCTTTGAATGCAGTCACTGGATTAACTAATATTCTGTTAATGGAAGATCATCTGCCAGATCAGTTGGAAAACCTAAAAGCATTAAAATATTCGGGAGAACATTTATTAGGATTGATTAATGATTTGTTAGACTTTGATAAAATAAAGTCTGGCAAGTTAAAACTTATAGAGAAGGATTTTAGTTTAAATTATTTTTTAGAAAGTATAAAATCTCATTTTGGTTTAAGAACAGAAAAAAAAGGTTTAATCTTTAATGTAATTAAAGAAAATGATGTGCCAGATAACCTTATAGGAGACAAGTTGAAATTGACTCAAATAATTAAAAATTTATTGAGCAATTCTTTAAAATTTACCAAAAATGGGTGTATTAATCTTAGCGTTAAAAACTTAGGCGTTAAAGAAAATAAAGTAACATTAGTTTTTAAAGTTATGGATACGGGCATAGGCATATCAAAAAGTAAGCAAGAGTCTATTTTTGAAAGCTTTATGCAGGCTAATTCAGAAACGTCTGTTACATATGGAGGTACAGGTCTTGGTTTGTCCATAAGTAAAAAGCTATTAAACCTTCAAAAAAGTGACTTAATAGTTGAAAGTGAACTTGGAAAAGGTTCAACATTTTTCTTTGAGATTACTTATAAAGTAAGCAATCGACTTAGTGTCTATGAGCCAGATATGATTAAAATGCAGCCAAACTATGAGCCTATAGACATAAATGTACTAGTAGCTGAAGATAATAAAATGAATGTCCTAATTCTTAAACGTTTTTTCAGTAAATGGGGTATTACATTTACCATTGCAGAAAATGGAGAAGAAGTACTAGAGCTCTTTAAAAAACATAATTACGACCTTATACTTATGGACTTGCAAATGCCAAAAATAAATGGGTATCAAGCAGCAAAAATTATTAGAAAATATGAAGATAAAAATAAAGCAAATATTCCAATAATAGCCTTAACTGCTTTCGCACAAACCGATGTTAAAAAGAAAACTGAGCAATATAAAATGAATGGATTTATGGGGAAACCTTTCAACCCGGAAAAATTATATGAATTGTTAAAGTCTTACAGCAAAGCTTATAATAAAAAAGCCATTTAATTACTTCAATTACCAATATAAAATCCAATTATTTTTATTTAATTACGACATCTTGAATAAAACTTTTTGTTAAAAAAAGATATTTAGATGTAATTTCTTATTCTAATTTAGAATAAATGTATAACAATTCTTACTTTAGTTGCATGCAAGAAGATTTTCTACATTACATCTGGAAATATAAAAAAATTCAAATAAATAGGCTTCAAACTATAAAAGGAGAAACCGTTATAATTAATACTGTAGGACAGCATAATCCGAATTCTGGTCCAGATTTTTTTAATGCTCAACTTACTATTGATGAACAACTTTGGGCTGGTAATGTTGAGATTCATGTAAAATCATCTGATTGGTTTTTACATCATCATGAACAAGATAAAGCATATGATAATGTTATTTTACATGTCGTTTGGGAACACGATACAGATGTTTTTAGAAAAGATCATTCTGTCGTACCGACTTTAGAGTTAAAAGACTTAGTTAGTAAAGATGTTTTAAGTAATTATGAAGAACTATTTAATAAAGAAAACAAGTGGATCAATTGTGAACGTGATTTTGCAAACAGTAATGATTTTGTTTTAAACAATTGGTTAGAACGATTATACTTAGAACGTTTAGAAAGAAAATCTAAAACAATAGAGTTGCTGTTAAAAGAATCAAAAAATGATTGGGAAGCCGTTTTGTTTAAAATGCTAGCTAAAAATTTCGGTCTTAAAGTAAATGGAGATTCATTTTTTAGCTTGGCAAAATCCATTGATTTTTCAATATTAAGAAAATCGCAGTATAACCAACAAACCTTAGAAGCTCTATTGTTTGGACAATCGGGGTTATTGAATGAGAGCATTGAAGATGTTTATTATTTAAGTCTTGTTAAAGAGTATCAATTTTTAAAACAAAAGTTTAAATTAGAAAATAGTCACATATTACCATGTCAATTTTTTAGGCTAAGACCTTCAAATTTTCCAACCATTAGGCTGTCTCAATTAGCGAGTCTATATTATGAACACCAAAACCTATTTTCAAAGATTTTAGAAGCAAATCATTTGAATCATTTTTACAAGTTATTTAAAGTATCTACATCAACGTTTTGGGAAACGCATTACACATTTCAAAAAGAATCAAAATCATCTAAAAAAAGTCTCACTAAATCGTTTATAGATTTAGTATTAATCAATACGATTCTACCTCTTAAATTTTGTTATACAAAATATAAAGGAGAAACCGTTAATTCGGATATTATAAAAGTAGCAACCTCAATTGCTTCAGAAAAGAATAGTATTATCACAGCATTTAATAACTTAAAAACGGTATCAAATTCGGCGCTAAATTCACAAGGACTTATTCAACTTAAGACAGAATATTGTGATAAAAATAAATGTTTACAATGTGCCGTTGGTAATACTCTAATCGTTAAATAACAATAATTTACTTCATTGAAGTTTTATTCTAGGTTTTAACGAATTTGTTAGTTCCACAAAAGAGGGAATCTAAAATACATAATTTTGTTAAATATTATATTTAAATTGCAGCATGAATTACATCTATAAACCATTATTGTTTTTTCAAAAGCATGGCTACTATGTTTGTCAACGTATAGCAGATAGATTAGGTATTAGAGCTAAAGTAGTTAGAACAACATTCATGTACTTAACATTTGTAACTGTTGGTTTTGGTTTTGCCTTATATTTATTCTTAGCTTTTTGGATGAAAATTAAAGATTTGGTTTATACCAAGCGCACATCGGTTTTTGATTTATAATCAGATTGATATTTCTATGAATCCACTTATAAAATTTTTTAGAACCAAAATATATACAGCAGTATTTTTGCTAGTAGTTATTTTGTTAATAGGTATTACGGGCTATAAAATGATATCCAGTTATTCGTGGATTGATTCGCTTTATATGACTGTTATTACCATGACTACTGTTGGTTTTGGTGAGGTGGTTCCTTTAGACGATCAATCGAAAATTTTTACTATATTTTTAATATTAGCAAGTGTTGTTATTGTAGGATATGCACTCTCGATAATTACTGAGTATATATTAAGCAAAAATGATATTGAAGAATTAATACATAAGAAGATGCAAAAAAAGATAGACAGTTTTAAAGGTCATATAGTTATTTGCGGTTACGGCAGAAACGGTAAGCAGGCAGCTAGAAAACTTTTGGCACATAAAAAAGAATTTGTAGTTGTAGAGAAAGATAAAGGAATAGAAGAACGTTTACAGGTTGAAGGTGTCCCTTATGTTATTGGTAATGCTAATGAAGATGAAACTCTAGTTCAAGCGGGAATTGATAGAGCGTCTTGTTTAATATCTGCTTTACCTAATGATGCCGATAATCTATTTGTTGTGCTTTCAACCAGACAATTAAATAAGTCTATTAACATTATAAGCAGAGCTTCTTTAGAAACTTCATACGATAAATTAAAACTGGCAGGAGCTAATAATGTTATTTTACCTGATAAAATAGGAGGAGATCATATGGCCTCATTAGTAGTGGTTCCTGGTTTAATGGAGTTTATTGATAATCTGTCAATTGTTGGCAAATCAAATATTAATATAGAAGAAGTTGCAGTTGAAAAGCTTTATGGTAACTCGAAAGACGTCAGAACAATAAAAGATTTAGACCTACGTAAAAAAACAGGGTGTACCGTTATTGGGTATAAAGATGAAAATGGTGAGTATTTGGTGAATCCAGAAGCAGAATTAGAATTAGCATCAAATTCAAAACTTATCGTTTTGGGACGACCAGAACAGATCGATGCCCTCAATTCTGAATACAATATAAATTAGTGAATCCTTGATTTTAACAACCATTGTTTTAAAAAATCATTTTTTTTTAGCATCTTGCTAGCTTTTAATAAGAATTTTTCAATAAAATTAATTAATTCAACATATCCTATGAAGAAATATTTTCTTTCAATATTTACTTTAATAATACCATTTATAACATTTGCACAAGAGTCTGCCGAAAAAGGTATAGATGAAAAATTCAATGAGGCTTTTAAACCAATATCAGATGCATGGGGATCGATCGTTTTTTATCCAGTTCAATTTACTGAAGAAGTAGGCATGCCTATGGTAATTATTATGCTTTTATTAGCAGGATTACTTTTTACAATACTATTTAAAGTTGTAAATATTAGGCTGTTTCCAGTTTCAATAAATATCGTTAGAGGTAAATATGATGATATTGATCATCATGAAGTTGAACCAAAAGCAATGGTAAATGTAGTTGATGGAGATATCGTTGATACCATAGCTATTGAAGGTAAAGAAGGAGAGGTTTCACATTTTCAGGCGCTTACAGCGGCATTATCAGGAACAGTAGGCTTGGGTAATATAGCAGGAGTTGCGATCGCAATTTCTTTAGGTGGTCCTGGAGCTACTTTTTGGATGATTTTAGCTGGTTTATTAGGAATGTCTTCAAAATTTGTAGAGTGTACACTTGGAGTAAAATATAGAGATATAGGAGAAGACGGTACTGTTTTTGGTGGCCCGATGTATTATCTTAAAAAAGGCCTTGCTGATGTTGGTAAAGGAGGTTTAGGAAAAGTATTAGCCGTTTTATTTGCAATCATGTGTATAGGTGGTTCTTTTGGAGGCGGAAATATGTTTCAGGCTAATCAGGCAGCACAACAATTTAATACCATGATTGGAGCTAACTCAACGGCTGCTGGTGTTATTTTTGGAATTGTTATGGCTATAATAGTTGCCGTAGTTATTATTGGAGGAATAAAGAGAATAGGAAGCATTACAGAAAAAGTAGTACCTTTTATGGTTGGAATTTATTTTATTGCTGCCATAGTTATTTTGGTAGCTAATTTTAATTTAATAGGTTCTGCTTTCGGGCAAATATTTGATGGTGCTTTTAATGCAAAAGGAATTACAGGAGGCGTTTTAGGTGTCTTAATTATAGGTTTCCAGAGAGCTGCTTTTTCTAATGAAGCAGGTGTAGGATCAGCAGCAATAGCGCACTCTGCAGTGAAAACTAAATATCCTGCATCCGAAGGGTTAGTTGCTTTATTAGAACCCTTTATAGATACAGTTGTGGTTTGTACAATGACAGCTTTGGTAATTATTATAACAAATGGAGATGGAAGTATTATGGAATATGGAGTAAAAGCTCCAGATGGTGTATTGGCAACATCAAAAGCTTTTGAGTCTGTTATTCCTTGGTTTCCATATGTTTTAACTTTAGCAGTCGTATTGTTTGCATTGTCAACCATGCTGTCATGGTCTTATTATGGTTTACAATCTTGGATGTTCTTATTTGGAAGATCTAAAGCTGCAGATTATTCATATAAAATCTTATTTTGTTTATTTATAGTAATAGGTTCAGCGGTGAGTCTTGGAGCCGTAACAGATTTTTCTGATGCCATGATTTTTGCAATGGCCGTGCCGAATATAATAGGGTGCTTTATTTTATTTCCTAAAGTAAGAGAAGAGCTTTCAAAATATTTAAAAGCGATTAAACCTGGTCGTAATTAAATAAACTACTAAGGATTGAAAATCCATAGTTTTAAACAAAGAATTCCATTCTTTGTTTAGAGTTGGTTTGTCATTCCGAATGAGGAACGAAGAGGAATCTCATTATTTTGGAATTTGTGATGAGATTTCTCTCTGTGTTCGAAATGACAATCGGCACGCAAAAAAGTTTATAGAAACTAAAGTAACTGGAATGAAATTGCAGGGTTTTAACCTTTAACTAGATAATAAAAAAGATAAATTATGAAATCCCATTTTATGTTTTCTAAAGAACAACGAAATGGGATTTTTTTATTAATAATACTCATAATTGGGTTACAATGTATTTATTTTTTTGTAGACTTTCAATCCGAAGATATTTCGGTTGATAAAGAAACCCTTGCTCAATTCAATGAAGAAATTGATTCACTTAGATTAATAAAATTAGAAAAGAGTAAACCTAGAATTTACCCTTTCAATCCAAATTACATAACAGATTTTAAAGGAGCATCGCTAGGAATGTCTAATAAAGAAATTGATAGATTATTAATTTATAGAGAGCAGAATAATTGGATTAATTCAACAAAGCAATTTCAAGAAGTCACAAAAATATCCGACTCGCTTTTAAATCAAATAGCACCATATTTTAAATTTCCAGAATGGGTATCCAACTCAAAAAGAAAACAAAAACCTATTAATAGTTATAGTAACACATCAAAGTCTTTTGCCCAAAAACACGACTTAAACAATGCTACGGCACAACAATTGCAAAAGATACATGGTATTGGAGTTGCTTTTTCAGAACGTATTATAAAGTTTAGAAATAAATTTGTTGGAGGTTTTATTGATGATATACAGCTTCAGGATGTATATGGATTGACTCCAGAGATTATAGAAAGGATAACTAACCATTTTACAGTAAAAACGCCAAGACAAATAAAAAAAATAAATATAAATATGGCAACTCTAGAAAGCTTGGTAACTGTTCAGCATATAGACTATGATTTGGCACATAATATAATTGAGCAACGTCAATTAAGAGAGGGATATAAGTCTCTAGAAGAATTAAAAAAAGTAAAAGACTTTCCAGTAAATAAAATCGATATAATTAAATTATATTTGTCCCTCGATTAAAAAAATAGCAGCGTTTATATAATTTGGTATTAACTTGAAATGAACCATAATACAGAAAAGTTAATTACTAAATAGTATCTAACCGATAAAGAATAATAAATTTTAATAAATGAATAGTATGTACTTCACAGAAGAGCATAATCTTTTTAGAAAAAGCCTTCAAGACTTTTTAAATAAAGAAGTGGTTCCTAATATTGAAAAATGGGAAAAAACTGGAACCATAGATAGGTTTATTTGGAAAAAATTTGGAGACATGGGCTTTTTTGGTATAAACTACCCAGAAGCTTATGGAGGAATGAATCTAGATTTGTTCTATACGGTGATACTTCTTGAAGAACTACAAAAAATAAATTCAGGTGGTTTTGCAGCTGCAATTTGGGCACATGTTTATTTAGCCATGACGCATTTAAATGCTGAAGGTGATGAAGATATAAAACAAAAGTATTTAGCACCAAGTATAACTGGGGATAAAATAGGCTGTCTATGCATTACAGAACCTTTTGGAGGTAGTGATGTAGCTGGTATGCGAACAACTGCCGTAAAAGAAGGTGACCACTATGTTATTAATGGTTCTAAAACATTTATTACAAATGGAGTATATAGTGATTATTTAATAGTCGCAGCAAAAACAAGACCAGAACTAGGTAATAAAGGTGTTAGTATATTTGTAATAGATAGAGACTCAGAAGGGGTTTCAGCAACTAAATTAGATAAGTTAGGTTGGAGAGCATCAGATACAGGAGAAATCGCTTTTGATAATGTTAAAATACCAGCCGCCAACTTAATGGGAGAAGAAAATAAAGGCTTTGCCTATATATTGCAACATTTTTCTTTAGAACGTTTAGTTATGGGAGTTAATGCACACGCACGAGCTGAGTACGCATTGGAGTATGCATTACAATATATGTCAGAACGTCAAGCTTTTGGTAAATCAATCGATGAATTCCAAGCACTAAGACATAATATTTCAGACCTATATACCGAAATGGAAATTTGTAAAGAATTTAATTATTCGGTTGCCTACAGATTAAACAAAGGTGAGTATGTTGTTAAAGAAGCATCCATGTCTAAATTGAAGTCAACAAAAATGGCAGACGATGTTATTTATCAATGCCTTCAATTTTTAGGGGGGTATGGATATATGGAAGAATATCCAATGGCACGACTTTTAAGAGATAGTAGATTAGGCCCAATTGGAGGGGGGACATCAGAGATACTACGAGAGATTATTGCTAAAATAATTATTGATAAAAAAGAATACAAGCCAGCAACGTAAATTACGATTATATCATTGAACTCATTTTATATTTAAGATGAATTAGGTGTGTTTAATCATGTATTAAAAAAATCGTAAAATCATAATTTGTAATTCCAAAATAGTATATATATTTGCAGCCTGAAAATCTAAAAGAGAGGAGGTTAAGGCACTATGTTAATAATACCTATTAAAGAAGGAGAAAATATAGATAGAGCGCTAAAGCGTTTTAAAAGAAAGTTTGATAAAACTGGAGCTAAGCGTCAATTACAAACACGTAAGCAGTTTAACAAGCCTTCTGTGGTACGTAGAGCACAGATTCAAAAAGCTCAGTACGTACAAGGATTAAGAGATGCAGAAGAAGTTTAAAAAGAAGTTTTCGATGTAATCGAATTTGTTTTTAGACGTAATTTCCACATATTAGGAAATAATCTTCACATACAATATTAGAATCCCGCTCAAAGCGGGATTTTTTTTGTTCTCAACTTAAATAACAATTAAAACTTCGTACTTTTATCTAGATATAAGGAATCTTAAAGATGCAGTTAAAACCGTTTATTGACTATTTATTACTAGAGAAAAAATATTCTGTATTAACAGTCAATGCATATCAAAAAGACTTAGAAACATTTTCAGAATTTATAAAAGAAGAATATGACTCAGATATAATAAAGAATGTGAATTATTCACAGATAAGGAGTTGGATAGTTAATATGGTAGAAACAGGCTTGTCAAATAGAAGTATTAATAGAAAAGTATCAGCATTAAATACCTATTATAAGTTTCTTTTAAGAACTGAGGATATAAACTTGAATCCGTTATCAAAACATAAGGCATTAAAAACAAGCAAAAAAATCCAAGTCCCGTTTTCAGAACTAGAAATAATGACTGTTTTAGACGACTTAAATTTTGATGACGATTTCGAAAGTATTCGTAATAAACTAATTATAGAGCTTTTCTATTCAACAGGAATTAGAAGAATAGAATTAGTTGAACTGAGTCTTGCAAGTATAGATCTTCATAATAAAACGTTAAAGGTGTTAGGTAAGAGAAATAAAGAGCGTATCGTTCCGTTATTAGATTCAGTAGTCAACACTTTGAGTAAATATTTGATTTCAAGAATTGAATTACAGAGTATTACGGATGCTAATAGTCTGTTTTTAACGAAAAAGGGATTTAAAATTTATGAAACACTTGTTTACAGAATAATAAATGAGTATTTTAGTGAAGCATCAACAAAGGTTAAAAAGAGTCCGCATATTTTGCGTCATTCTTTCGCAACACATTTGTTAAATCAAGGTGCTGATTTAAATGCTGTTAAAGAACTTTTAGGACACTCAAGTTTAGCTGCAACTCAAGTTTATACACATAATAGTATAGCTGAATTAAAAAAAGTGCACATACAAGCACACCCTAGAAGTAAAAAATAGTATAGTAAAAGATTATTAACCAAAAAACAGAAGGATGAAAGTAAACACGCAATCAGTCAATTTTAATGCTGACCAAAAGTTAATTGATTTTATTCAAAAGCGCATGGATAAATTAGATATGTTTTATGATAAAGTTATTAAATCAGATGTTTATTTAAAAGTAGAAAATACAAGTGAAAAAGAAAATAAAATTTTTGAAGCAAGGGTAAGTGTTCCCGGAGATAGTTTTGTAGTTAAGAAACAATGTAAAAGTTTTGAAGAAGGAGCAGATGTTGCTGTATCATCATTAGAAAGACAACTAAAAAAGAGAAAAGAGAAATTAAGATCACATTTATAGTAAAAATTCTTAAAAAATGTTTTGATTAAAAAAATAAATCTATACATTTGCAGTCCGTTAGAAATAGCGGGCTTTTTTTATGCGTAAAAAGTATAAAAAATGCCGATGTAGCTCAGCTGGCTAGAGCAGCTGATTTGTAATCAGCAGGTCGTGGGTTCGAGTCCCTCCATCGGCTCTTGAAATTTTGAAAAGCGTATCAGGCAATTACCCTAAGTTTTATTTTGAAAACAAAGGTTAGTTGGGACGAGAAGTTTATCCTGAGCGTAGTCGAAGGGAGTCCCTCCATCGGCTCTTGAAATTTTGAAAAGCGTATCAGGTAATTATCCTAAGTTTTATTTTGAAAACAAAGGTTAGTTGGGACGAGAAGTTTATCCTGAGCGTAGTCGAAGGGAGTCCCTTCATCGGCTCTAAAAAGTGAATAACGTAAAGGAGATTAAAAGTGGTTTTGTGGCTGTTTTTGATTTAGAACAAGAAGTTTTATCCTAAACGTAGTTGAGGATAAGTTCTTCTTCGACTTAAGTTCTTTAAAAAAGTGAAATAAGTTTAATTGGGGAGATACTCAAGCGGCCAACGAGGGCAGACTGTAAATCTGCTGACTACGTCTTCGCAGGTTCGAATCCTGCTCTCCCCACTTTTTTGAATAACCAATAGAAATTAAGGTGATTTAAGAAAGTATATTTTAAACTTAGAATTGTAAATAATTGCGAGAGTAGCTCAGTTGGTAGAGCGTCAGCCTTCCAAGCTGAATGTCGCCGGTTCGAACCCGGTCTCTCGCTCTATATTTTAAGCCGGTGTAGCTCAGGGGTAGAGCGTTTCCTTGGTAAGGAAGAGGTCACGGGTTCAATTCCCGTCATTGGCTCTATTTTAAAGACTGAAAAAATTAGAATACATTAAGTATTATTATATAACTAAGATTAAATTATTTAAAAAACATGGCAAAGGCAACTTTCGATCGTTCAAAACCGCACTTAAATATTGGTACTATTGGACACGTAGATCACGGTAAAACAACTTTAACTGCTGCTATTACTAAAGTATTAGCTGATGCAGGTTTATCAGAAGCAAAAGATTTCGATCAAATCGATAACGCTCCAGAAGAAAAAGAAAGAGGTATAACAATTAATACATCTCACGTAGAATATGCAACAGCTAATCGTCATTACGCTCACGTTGACTGTCCAGGTCACGCCGATTACGTAAAGAACATGGTTACTGGTGCTGCTCAAATGGATGGTGCTATTTTAGTAGTTGCTGCTACAGATGGTCCAATGCCACAAACTCGTGAGCATATCTTATTAGGACGTCAAGTAGGTATTCCTCGTATCGTTGTATTCATGAATAAAGTGGATATGGTTGATGATGAAGAATTACTTGAGTTAGTAGATATGGAAATTAGAGATTTATTATCTTTCTATGAGTATGATGGAGATAATGGACCTGTAATTGCTGGTTCTGCTTTAGGTGCGCTTAACGGTGAGCAAAAGTGGGTTGATACCGTAATGGAATTAATGGAAGCTTGTGATTCATGGATTGAAGAGCCATTAAGAGAAGTTGATAAAGATTTCTTAATGCCAATTGAAGATGTATTCTCAATTACTGGTCGTGGAACTGTTGCAACAGGTCGTATCGAAACTGGTATCGCTAACACTGGAGATCCTGTAGAAATTATTGGTATGGGTGCTGAGAAATTAACATCTACTATTACAGGTATCGAAATGTTCCGTCAAATATTAGATAGAGGTGAAGCTGGTGATAATGCTGGTATCTTATTAAGAGGTATAGAGAAAACTCAAATCTCTAGAGGTATGGTAATCTGTAAGCCAGGTTCTGTAACACCACATGCTAAATTTAAAGCTGAGGTTTATATCCTTAAAAAAGAAGAAGGTGGTCGTCACACACCATTCCATAATAACTACCGTCCACAGTTCTACGTTCGTACAACTGACGTAACTGGAAACATTGCGCTTCCTGATGGAGTTGAAATGGTTATGCCTGGTGATAACTTAACAATTCATGTTGAGTTGATTCAACCAATTGCAATGAACGTAGGTTTACGTTTCGCTATCCGTGAAGGTGGTAGAACTGTTGGTGCAGGTCAGGTAACTGAGATTTTAGACTAATAAAGTTTTAAAATAAATAGTATAGTTAAGGTATTCCGTTTTTTCGGAATACCTTGACTTATATTTACGGGTTTAGCTCAGTTGGTAGAGCACTGGTCTCCAAAACCAGGTGTCGGGAGTTCGAGTCTCTCAACCCGTGCGAAGCAAAGGATTGTGAGTGAGAAGTTTATGCTGAGCGTAGTCGAAGTAAGTCTCTCAACCCGTGCAACAATAAGAGACAGAGAGGTTTCTAAATAAGTTTACATCGAGTGTAGTCTGTAACTAAGAGTAATCGAAGTAAAATGTTCAAAAAAATAATAAATGGCCGGAATTGTAAATTACGTAAAAGAATCATTTGAAGAACTTAAAAACAATGTGAGTTGGCCATCATGGGCTGAAGCACAAAGTCTAACGGTTTTAGTTGCTGTATTTTCAATTATATTTTCCTTAGCAATTTGGGGGGTAGATACAGTATTCAGTAAAGTTGTGAGTTATTACTTTGAGTTAATTAATTAATGATTAATGTTGATTTTATGTCAGAAGTAAGCGAAAAAAAATGGTACGTTGTTAGAGCAGTAAGTGGTCAAGAAAATAAGATTAAAACTTATATTGAGAATGAAATAGCTCGATTAGGTCTTCAAGATTATGTTGATCAAGTATTAGTCCCTACAGAGCGAGTAATCCAAATTAGAAATGGAAAAAAAATCCATAAGGAGAAAGTGTTTTTTCCAGGATATATAATGGTTCAAGCTAATTTAACAGGAGAAGTACCTCATATTATACGTTCGGTTACTAATGTAATTGGTTTTTTAGGTGAAACAAAAGGAGGTGATCCTGTTCCACTTAGACAATCTGAAGTAAACAGAATGTTAGGTAAAGTTGATGAGTTGTCTGTTGAAGAAACTGTTAACGTTGCTATTCCTTTCACAAAAGGAGAAACAGTAAAAGTTATTGATGGTCCATTTAATGGATTTGACGGAACTATAGAAAAGATAAATGAAGAAAAGCGTAAACTTGAAGTAATGGTTAAGATTTTTGGAAGAAAAACACCATTAGAATTAAGTTATATGCAAGTAGAAAAAGTATAATAATTGTTACATAAAGATACGTTGTTCTCTTTCGCTTCCAATAGGAAGATAGCATCAAACTAAATTATTAAAAATGGCAAAAGAATTAGGTAAAGTAGTTAAGTTACAAGTTCGGGGAGGTGCTGCGAATCCGTCGCCACCGGTTGGACCCGCTTTAGGAGCTGCAGGTGTTAACATCATGGAGTTCTGTAAGCAATTCAATGCTAGAACCCAAGATAAACCTGGTAAAGTATTACCAGTAGTTATATCTGTTTACAAAGACAAATCATTTGACTTTGTAATAAAAACACCACCGGCAGCAGTTCAATTATTAGAAGCAGCTAAGGTGAAAAAGGGATCTGGAGAGCCAAACCGAAAAAAAGTAGCTAAAGTTTCTTGGGATCAGATTAAAACTATTGCAGAAGACAAAATGGTAGATTTAAATGCATTTACTACAGAGTCTGCTATGAAAATGGTTGCTGGTACAGCAAGATCTATGGGAATAACCGTTACAGGAAAATTTCCTAATTAATCTTTAAAAGACATTAAAAAATGGCAAGATTAACAAAAAAGCAAAAAGAAGCTGCAGCTAAAATAGAAAAAGGAAGAATTTATTCTGTTGAAGAAGCGTCAGCATTAATAAAGGAAATTACCAATACAAAGTTTGATGCGTCAATAGATTTGGCGGTGCGTTTAGGAGTAGATCCTAGAAAAGCAAATCAAATGGTGAGAGGTGTTGTATCGCTTCCACATGGTACTGGTAAAGATATGAAAGTATTAGCATTAGTAACACCAGATAAGGAAGCAGAAGCTAAAGAAGCTGGTGCAGATTACGTTGGTTTAGATGAATACCTTGATAAAATCAAGAGTGGTTGGACAGATGTAGACGTAATTATTACAATGCCAAGTGTTATGGGGAAATTAGGCCCATTAGGACGTGTATTAGGACCGAGAGGTTTAATGCCTAACCCAAAAACAGGTACAGTAACTATGGATGTTGCTAAAGCAGTAACAGAAGTAAAAGCTGGTAAAATCGATTTTAAAGTTGATAAAACGGGTATTGTACACGCTGCGATAGGTAAAGCATCGTTTAGTGCTGATAAAATTGCAGGTAATGCAAATGAATTATTACAAACATTAATGAAACTTAAGCCAACTACGGCAAAAGGAGTTTATGTAAAAAGCATTTTTATGTCTTCTACAATGAGTCCTAGTGTTGCTGTTGATACTAAGATTGGTTAATTAGTTAAAAACTTTTATTATGACAAGACAAGAAAAATCACAAGTAATCGAAGAATTAACTGTACAATTAGCCGATAATGCTAACATTTATTTAGCAGATATTTCAGGATTAAATGCAGGTAATACTTCAGATTTGCGCCGAGCTTGTTTTAAAGCAGGCGTTCAGTTAGCAGTAGTTAAAAATACATTACTTGAAAAAGCAATGGAAGCTTCAGATAGAGAATTTGGAGAGCTTCCTACAGTTTTAAAAGGTAATACTTCAGTAATGTATTCTGAAACTGGAAATGCTCCAGCTAAAGTAATTAAAGCCTTTAGAAAAAAATCAGAAAGACCTTTATTAAAAGGAGCTTTTATTGAAGAGGCTATTTACATTGGCGACGATCAATTAGACATGTTAGTAGATATCAAGTCTAAAGAAGAATTGATTGGAGAAATAGTTACATTATTACAATCTCCAGCTAAAAATGTTATTTCTGCACTTAAATCAGGTGGAGGAACTATTGCTGGAATTATTAAAACACTATCTGAAAAAGAAGGATAGTATTAAACAGTACGCACTTATTACAATTATATTATTATTAAAGAATTATTAAAACGATAGAAAAATGGCAGATTTAAAAGATTTCGCAGAACAATTAGTTAACTTAACAGTAAAAGAAGTAAATGAGTTAGCTACTATATTAAAAGATGAGTATGGTATCGAGCCTGCTGCTGCAGCTGTTGCTGTTGCTGCTGGTGGAGCTGCTGCTGGTGGAGACGCTGCAGAAGAGCAAACTGAATTTGATGTTATACTAAAAGCTGCAGGTGGTTCTAAATTAGCAGTTGTTAAATTAGTTAAAGAATTAACTGGTTTAGGATTAAAAGAAGCTAAAGGTTTAGTTGACGATGCACCAAGCGCTATTAAAGAAGGTGTTTCTAAAGATGAAGCTGAAGGTTTAAAAGCGTCTTTAGAAGAAGCTGGAGCTGAGGTTGAGCTTAAGTAAGCTTAACAACTCAAACACATAAAGGTTTAGGTCTGAAGAGTAATCTTCAAGGCCTAAACCATTTTGCGTATATAATTATTACGTACATTATCACTATTATTTTTTAATCATAATTCCGTCCATTGATGTTGTCAACACAAGCTGAAAGATTAAATTTCTCGTCTATTGTAAATAGAACAGAATATCCAGATTTCTTGGATATTCAGATTAAATCCTTCCAGGATTTTTTCCAATTAGAAACAAAATCCGAAGAAAGAGGAGATGAAGGTCTTTATAACACCTTTATGGAAAATTTCCCTATTACAGATTCTCGTAATCAATTTGTTTTAGAATTTTTAGATTACTTCGTAGATCCACCAAGATATGCTATTGACGAGTGTATTGAAAGAGGACTTACTTACAGCGTTCCGCTAAAAGCAAGGTTAAAGTTATATTGTACAGATCCTGAACATGAGGATTTCGAGACCATTGTCCAAGATGTGTACTTAGGAACTATACCTTACATGACACCAAGTGGTACATTTTGTATCAATGGAGCAGAGCGTGTAGTAGTGTCTCAATTACACCGTTCACCAGGAGTATTCTTTGGTCAGTCTTTCCATGCAAATGGAACAAAATTATATTCAGCTAGGGTTATTCCTTTCAAAGGGTCTTGGATTGAATTTGCTACAGATATTAATCAGGTAATGTATGCTTACATTGACAGAAAGAAAAAATTGCCTGTTACAACATTGTTTAGAGCTATTGGTTTTGAACGTGATAAAGATATCTTAGAGATTTTTGATCTTGCAGAAGAAGTTAAAGTATCTAAATCTGGATTAAAGAAGTATTTAGGAAGAAAATTAGCAGCACGTGTATTAAACACATGGCATGAGGATTTTGTTGATGAAGATACGGGAGAAGTAGTATCTATTGAGCGTAACGAAATTGTGCTTGATCGTGATACTATTTTAGATAAAGAAAATGTAGAAGAAATTATTGAAGCAGATGTAAAAACAATTCTTTTACATAAAGAAAGTGCTGAACAAGGTGATTACGCCATTATTCACAACACGCTTCAAAAAGATCCAACAAACTCAGAAAAAGAGGCTGTTGAGCATATCTATAGACAATTACGTAATGCAGAGCCGCCAGATGAGGAAACAGCGCGTGGTATTATTGATAAATTATTCTTTAGTGACCAACGTTACTCTTTAGGAGAAGTTGGACGTTACAGAATGAACAAGAAATTACAGTTAGATATCGGAATGGATAAGCAAGTGCTTACCAAAGAAGATATCATTACTATTATAAAATATTTAATCGAACTTATCAACTCTAAAGCAGAGATTGATGATATTGATCACTTATCTAACCGTCGTGTACGTACAGTTGGTGAGCAATTATCTCAACAATTTGGTGTTGGTTTAGCACGTATGGCACGTACAATTCGTGAGCGTATGAATGTTCGTGATAATGAGGTTTTTACACCAATAGATTTAATTAACGCAAAGACATTATCGTCTGTAATTAATTCATTCTTTGGGACAAACCAATTATCTCAGTTTATGGATCAAACAAATCCATTAGCTGAAATCACACACAAACGTCGTTTATCTGCATTAGGACCAGGAGGTTTATCTCGTGAAAGAGCAGGTTTCGAGGTTCGTGATGTACACTATACGCACTACGGACGTTTATGTCCTATTGAAACACCAGAGGGGCCAAACATTGGTTTAATTTCTTCACTTTCAGTATTTGCTAAAGTGAACTCTATGGGATTCATTGAAACGCCTTACAGAAAAGTAACCGAAGGTGTTGTAGACATTCAAAATGAACCAACATATTTAAGTGCAGAGGAAGAAGAAGAAAAATTAATTGCACAAGCAACAGTTGAAGTTGATGATGATGGTAAAATATTACATGATAAGGTCATTGCTCGTATGGAGGGGGATTTCCCAGTAATTGACCCATCAGATTTACATTATACAGATGTAGCGCCAAACCAAATATCATCAATTTCGTCATCTTTAATTCCTTTCTTGGAGCATGATGATGCGAATAGAGCCTTGATGGGATCTAACATGATGCGTCAAGCAGTACCATTATTATTACCGCAAGCACCAATTGTTGGAACTGGATTAGAACGTCAAGTTGCTTCAGATTCTCGTGTATTAATTAATGCAGAAGGAAAAGGAGAAGTGCTTTATGTTGATGCGAAAGAGATCAAAATTAAATACGATCGTACAGAAGATGAAGCTGCAGTTAGTTTTGATAGTGATATTAAAACATACCAATTAGTAAAATTCAGAAAAACCAACCAAGGAACCTCTATCAACTTAAAACCAATTGTGGTTAAAGGAGATATAGTATCAAAAGGTCAGGTTTTATGTGAAGGTTATGCCACTCAAAAAGGAGAGTTAGCTTTAGGTAGAAATATGAAAGTAGCCTTTATGCCTTGGAAAGGGTATAACTTTGAGGATGCTATCGTAATTTCTGAAAAAGTAGTTCGTGAAGATATCTTTACATCTATTCATATTGATGAGTATTCTTTAGAAGTTAGAGATACAAAATTAGGTAACGAAGAGTTAACTAATGATATCCCTAACGTTTCAGAAGAAGCTACTAAAGATTTAGATGAAAACGGAATGATTCGCGTAGGAGCAGAAGTGAAGCCAGGTGATATTCTTATCGGTAAAATTACACCTAAAGGTGAATCAGACCCAACTCCAGAAGAAAAATTATTACGTGCTATCTTCGGTGATAAAGCAGGTGATGTAAAAGATGCTTCTTTAAAAGCTTCACCGTCTTTAAATGGTGTTGTAATTGAGAAAAAATTATTTGCACGTGCCGTTAAAGATAAGCGTAAGAGAGCTCAAGATAAAGATGATATCTTACAATTAGAAGGTATTTACGATTCAAAATTTGACGCATTAAAAGACACTTTAATTGAAAAGTTATTTACTATTGTAAATGGTAAAACGGCTCAAGGTATCTTTAATGATTTAGGTGAAGAAGTACTTCCAAAAGGAAAGAAATTCACACTTAAAATGTTAAATGCTGTTGATGATTATGCGCATTTAGTGTCTGGAAAATGGACAACAGATGATCATACAAACAAACTGGTTGCTGATTTAATTCACAACTATAAAATTAAAGAAAACGATTTACAAGGATCTTTAAGACGTGAGAAGTTTACCATTTCCGTAGGTGATGAATTACCAGCAGGTATTATCAAACTTGCTAAAGTTTATATTGCTAAAAAACGTAAACTTAAAGTAGGTGATAAAATGGCAGGACGTCACGGTAACAAAGGTATTGTTGCAAGAATCGTTCGTCAAGAAGATATGCCTTTCTTAGAAGATGGAACGCCAGTTGATATTGTATTAAATCCACTAGGTGTACCTTCTCGTATGAACATTGGTCAGATATATGAAACTGTATTAGGTTGGGCTGGACAAAATTTGGGCCGCACATATGCAACACCTATTTTTGATGGAGCTACAATCGATCAAATTAACGGATTTACAGATGAAGCTGGAATCCCAAGATACGGACATACGTATCTTTACGATGGAGGAACTGGTCAACGTTTTGATCAGCCAGCAACAGTTGGTGTGATTTACATGCTGAAACTAGGACACATGGTTGATGATAAAATGCACGCACGTTCTATTGGACCTTACTCATTAATTACGCAACAGCCATTAGGTGGTAAAGCACAGTTTGGTGGTCAGCGTTTTGGTGAGATGGAAGTTTGGGCACTAGAGGCTTATGGAGCATCAAGTACCTTACGAGAAATCTTAACTGTAAAATCTGATGATGTTATTGGTAGAGCTAAAACTTACGAGAGTATTGTTAAAGGTGAACCAATGCCAGATCCAGGATTACCAGAATCATTCAACGTGTTAATGCACGAATTGAAAGGTTTAGGTTTAGATATCAGATTAGAAGAATAATAAAATAGTTTGCAGTTATCAGTCAGCAGTAGGCACTGCGCACTGAACACTGAACACTGAATACTATAAGAAATTATGGCAAGAAAACAAGATAAGAATACAGTAAAGAGATTTAATAAAATCTCAATTGGTTTAGCATCACCAGAGTCTATTTTAGCAGAGTCTAGAGGTGAAGTTTTAAAACCAGAAACTATCAATTATCGAACACACAAACCAGAACGTGATGGTTTGTTCTGTGAGCGTATTTTTGGTCCTGTAAAGGATTATGAATGTGCTTGTGGTAAATATAAAAGAATTCGCTACAAAGGAATCGTTTGTGATCGTTGTGGTGTAGAAGTAACGGAAAAGAAAGTACGTAGAGATAGAGTAGGACATATTAATCTAGTAGTTCCTGTAGCTCATATCTGGTATTTCCGTTCGTTACCAAATAAAATAGGTTATTTATTAGGCTTACCATCTAAGAAATTAGATATGATTATTTACTACGAACGTTATGTAGTAATTCAACCTGGTAATGCTAAAAATGAAGAAGGTGAGCCATTACAAAAAATGGACTTCTTAACAGAAGAAGAATATTTAAATATTCTTGAAGAGCTTCCTCAAGATAATCAATATTTAGACGATACAGACCCTAACAAGTTCTTAGCTAAAATGGGCGCTGAATGTCTTATTGAATTATTAGCTAGAATTGATTTAGAAACATTATCATACGAGTTACGTCATAAAGCAAACACTGAAACGTCTAAACAACGTAAAACAGAGGCTTTAAAACGTTTACAAGTAGTAGAGTCTTTACGTGAATCTAATCTTAATAGAGAGAATCGTCCAGAATGGATGATTATGAAGGTTATTCCAATCATTCCACCAGAATTACGACCACTAGTACCACTAGATGGAGGTCGTTTTGCAACGTCTGATTTAAATGATTTATACCGTCGTGTTATTATCCGTAATAACCGTCTTAAAAGATTAGTTGAGATTAAAGCACCAGAAGTAATTTTGCGTAATGAAAAGCGTATGCTTCAGGAGTCTGTAGATTCATTATTTGATAACACACGTAAATCATCAGCTGTAAAAACAGATTCTAACAGACCGTTAAAATCATTATCAGATTCATTAAAAGGTAAGCAAGGACGTTTCCGTCAAAACTTACTTGGTAAACGTGTTGATTATTCTGCACGTTCTGTTATTGTTGTTGGACCAGAATTGAAATTATTTGAATGTGGTTTACCAAAGAATATGGCTGCAGAGCTTTACAAACCTTTCGTAATTAGAAAATTAATTGAAAGAGGTATTGTTAAGACTGTAAAATCAGCTAAGAAAATTATAGATAAAAGAGAGCCAGTGGTTTGGGATATTTTGGAAAATGTTCTTAAAGGACATCCAGTATTACTAAACCGTGCGCCTACTTTGCACAGATTGGGGATACAAGCTTTTCAACCAAAATTAATTGAAGGGAAAGCAATCCAGTTACACCCGTTAGTATGTACGGCATTTAATGCGGATTTTGATGGTGATCAAATGGCAGTACACTTACCGTTGGGACCAGAAGCTATTTTAGAATGTCAATTATTAATGTTGGCATCTCATAATATTTTAAATCCAGCTAATGGATCTCCAGTAACAGTACCTTCGCAAGATATGGTACTTGGTTTATATTATATGACCAAGTTACGTAAGTCTACTCCAGAATTAAAAGTAAAAGGAGAAGGCTTAACATTCTATTCTTCGGAAGAAGTTGTTATTGCTTTTAATGAGAAGCAAGTAGATTTAAATGCTGGTATTAAAGTAAGAACTATTGACATTAATGAAGACGGTAAGCTTGCTCCTGCAATTGTAGAAACTACTGTTGGTCGTGTGTTATTTAATCAACATGTACCACAAGCAGCAGGGTATATTAATGAAGTACTTACCAAGAAATCATTAAGAGATATTATTGGTAGCATTTTGAAGTTTACTTCAGTTCCAGAAACTGCAGATTTCTTAGATGCTATTAGAACATTAGGATTCAAATTTGCATTCCAAGGTGGATTATCATTTAGTTTAGGTGATATTATCATTCCACCAGAAAAACAAGGAATGATTGATAAAGCGAATGGTTTAGTTGATGGTATTATGGGTAACTATAACATGGGACTTATAACAAACAACGAACGTTATAACCAGGTTATTGATATTTGGACCTCTACAAATGCAGAATTGACAGAGTTGTCAATGAAGCGTATTCGTGAAGACCAACAAGGGTTTAACTCGGTGTTTATGATGCTTGATTCTGGAGCTCGTGGATCTAAAGAACAGATTCGTCAGCTTACAGGTATGCGTGGATTAATGGCGAAACCTAAAAAATCCAATGCTGGTGGTGGAGAGATTATTGAGAATCCAATTCTTTCTAACTTTAAAGAAGGACTTTCAATTTTAGAATACTTTATTTCTACACACGGTGCACGTAAAGGTCTTGCAGATACGGCTCTTAAAACAGCAGATGCAGGTTATTTAACACGCCGTTTAGTTGATGTATCTCAAGATGTTATTATCAATACAGAAGATTGTGGTACATTAAGAGGTGTAGAAGTTGAGCCATTAAAGAAAAACGATGAAGTTGTTGAAACACTTGAGGAGAGAATCGTTGGACGTGTATCTCTAAATGATGTTTATAATCCTTTAACTGAAGAGTTGTTAGTAGCATCTGGTCAATTAATAGAAGACGATATAGCTAAATCTATAGAAGCGTCTCCTATTGAGAGTATGGAAGTACGTTCAGCTTTAACATGTGAGGCTTTACAAGGAATTTGTGCTAAATGTTATGGTCGTAATTTAGCGACAGGCAAAATGGTACAAAGAGGTGAAGCTGTTGGAGTTGTTGCAGCACAATCTATTGGAGAACCAGGAACTCAGTTAACACTTCGTACATTCCACGTAGGAGGTATTGCAGGTAACATTTCTGAAGATAATAAATTAGCTGTTAAATTTGATGGTCTTGCTGAGATTGAAGATTTAAAAACAGTTAAAGGTGAAGATGGAGAAGGAAATGTTGTAGATATTGTTATTTCTAGAACTTCTGAATTAAAACTTACAGATAAGCAAACGGGAATTGTTTTAAGTACAAATAATATTCCTTACGGATCTAACATATTTGTTAAAAATGGTCAAAGCTTAACTAAAGGTGATGTAGTTTGCTCATGGGATCCATATAATGGTGTTATTATTTCAGAATTTGCTGGTAAAGTAAAGTATGAAAATATAGAACAAGGTGTTACCTATCAAGTTGAAATTGATGAACAAACAGGGTTCCAAGAAAAAGTAATTTCTGAATCTAGAAACAAGAAGCTTATCCCAACACTTCATATTGAAGATGCTAAAGGTGAAACGATACGTTCGTATAACCTACCAGTAGGAGCTCACTTAATGATTGATGATGGAGATAAAATTAAAGTTGGAAAAATTTTAGTTAAAATACCACGTAAATCTGCTAAGGCGGGCGATATTACTGGGGGTCTACCTCGTGTAACGGAGTTATTCGAAGCACGTAATCCTTCTAACCCAGCTGTAGTAAGTGAAATTGATGGTGTTGTTTCTTTTGGTAAAATAAAGAGAGGTAACCGTGAGATTATAGTAGAATCTAAATTAGGAGAGATCAAGAAGTATCTTGTAAAATTATCGAATCAAATTCTTGTTCAAGAAAATGATTATGTAAAAGCAGGGATGCCACTTTCCGATGGTTCTATTACTCCAAACGATATCTTAAATATTAAAGGCCCATCTGCAGTTCAGCAATATTTAGTGAACGAAGTACAAGAAGTATATCGTTTACAAGGTGTGAAGATTAATGATAAGCACTTCGAAGTTGTTGTAAGACAGATGATGCGTAAAGTTCGTATTATAGATTCTGGTGATACTATTTTCTTAGAAGATCAATTAGCTCATAAAGCTGATTTCATTAAAGAAAATGATGATATTTTCGGAATGAAAGTGATCGAAGATGCTGGAGATTCCACAAATCTTAAAGCAGGTCAAATTATTTCGCCTCGCGAACTAAGAGATGAAAATTCAATTCTACGTAGAGAAGATAAGCAAATTGTTGAAGCTAGAGACGCTAAACCAGCAACTGCAACTCCAATACTACAAGGTATTACTAGAGCATCGCTTCAGACTAAATCATTTATTTCTGCAGCATCGTTCCAGGAAACAACTAAAGTCCTTAACGAAGCAGCTGTAGCTGGTAAAGTAGACAGTTTAGAAGGATTGAAAGAAAATGTAATTGTTGGACATAGAATTCCAGCAGGTACAGGTATGAGAAATTATACAGATATCATTGTAGGCTCTAAAGAAGAGTTTGATGAAATGATGCAAGTAAAGCAAGAATTAAATTATAATTAATGAGATCCAACTCTTCCTTTAAAGGAAGAGTTGGATAATCGAATTATTCCCACGTAGGTGGGAATCTCATAAAGAGAAAAATCCTGCCCAATACTAGCAGGATTTTTTTATTAATAAAAACCTATTTGTTATGGCAAACGAAAAAGATAATCAAAAACAAGGTCAAATTAATATTGAACTAGATGAAAAAGTAGCTGAAGGAACCTATTCTAACTTAGCTATTATTAATCATTCTGTTTCAGAATTTGTTGTAGATTTTGTTAATATTATGCCTGGAATTCCTAAGAGTAAAGTGAAATCTAGAATCATATTAACGCCTCAACACGCTAAACGTTTATTAAAAGCTTTAGGAGAAAATGTGTCAAGGTTTGAAAATGCTCATGGTGAAATAAAGGATTACGAGCAACCACCTATACCCTTGAATTTTGGACCGACGGGTCAAGCATAACATTTTTAAAGTAGAACTTATAATTTACCAGGCTTAATAAGGTTGCTCGAAATACTTTCTTGAGCAACCACCTATACCCTTGAATTTTGGACCGACGGTTCAAACATAAAAATAAAAGCTCTTGAAAATTTCAAGAGCTTTTATTTTTATAATAATTAACTATGATAAAAAAACATATCATTAATTTTAATTATACTTCTTAAAATTCCGAGCTAACTAAACTAGTTTTAGCACTTTTTTTAAACTTTACATCTGTATAATATTGCATGACTATAAAATAGCTTAAATGAGCTTATTTTAGTTTATTGATATTTTTGCTAAGTTTTTTAATAATAACAACTGAAAAGGTTTAGGTTTTTATGCCACCTTTTTATCTTCTTTGTTATAATGAAATTGTAAAGCTCCGGAAGGACATTTTTTGACTTGCTCTATTATTTTTTTAATAGGAGCTCCTTCAAGATCAATCCAGGGAATAACAGAATCCTGAAATACACTCGAAAGTTCTTTTGCACAATGGTCAGAATGTATGCAAGCACAGGGATCAAAAGTTACAGTAATATCTGAATTACTGAAAACATTATCTTTAGTTTTCATAAGTAGGTTATTTTAAGGCTATAATTCTATCTTTAAATCTATTATAGTGATTAATAAAAATATTAAAATAATCGATTAAATGTATGAAAATATCGTTTAAAAACCAAAATATCGATTAAATACGTATTGCAATTAGTCAAATTCTGAAGTAAAATGAAAGGTTATATTAGGATATTTTTGCTGTGTCATTTGCAATGAAAAAGAAGAATCAGCCAAAAATACCAACTGATTTTGTTTGTCTTTAGCCAGAAAGCGTTGTTTTACTCTAACGAATTCTTTATACTCATCACTTTTTGAATCTTTAGGATCTACCCAACATGCTTTATGAACGTTTAAATTTTCATAAGAGCATTTTGCCCCATATTCATGCTCTAACCTGTATTGAATAACTTCATATTGTAATGCACCAACGGTTCCAATTACTTTTCTCCCGTTAAGTTCTAGTGTAAATAGCTGGGCAACACCTTCGTCCATTAATTGATCTATACCTTTATATAATTGTTTAGATTTTAATGGATCAGCATTATTAATATATCTAAAATGTTCGGGAGAGAAACTAGGAACTCCTTTATAATTGATAGTTTCACCTTCAGTAAGTGTGTCACCAATTTTAAAGTTACCAGTATCATGTAACCCCACAATATCTCCTGGATAAGAGACGTCTACAATTTCTTTCTTCTCAGCGAAAAAGGCATTTGGACTAGAAAACTTTAGCTTTTTCTTATTTCTTACATGTAAATATGGTGTATTTCTTTTAAACGTACCAGATACAATTTTAATGAAGGCTAAACGATCTCTATGATTAGGATCCATATTAGCATGAATCTTAAAAACAAATCCAGAGAATTTATCTTCATCAGGTTCTATTAAACGTTCTTCGCTTTGCTTAGGTCTTGGTTTAGGAGCAATTTCAACAAAGCAATCCAATAACTCTCTAACTCCAAAATTATTTAAAGCAGAACCAAAGAATACAGGTTGTAAATCACCATTAAGGTAATCCTCTTTTTTAAATTCAGGATAGATACCTTCAACAAGTTCAATTTCATCTCTTAACGTTTGGGCAGCCTTGTTTCCTATAAGTGAATCTAATTCCGAAGATGTTAAATCCTTTATTTCGATGGTTTCTTCGATGTCTTTTCTACTATCTCCACTAAATAAATTAATATTCTTTTCCCAAATGTTATAAATTCCTTTAAAATCATATCCCATTCCAATAGGAAAGCTTAAAGGGACGACTCTTAATCCTAATTTTTGTTCAATTTCATCTAGAAGATCAAAAGCATCTTTCCCTTCTCGATCCATCTTATTAATAAAAACGATCATTGGAATGTTACGCATTCGGCAGACTTCTACTAGTTTTTCAGTTTGTTCCTCGACACCCTTAGCAACATCTATTACTACTATAACACTATCAACTGCGGTAAGCGTTCTAAAAGTATCTTCAGCAAAATCTTTATGTCCAGGCGTATCAAGTATATTGATTTTTATACCATCATATTCAAAAGCTAAAACAGAAGTAGCAACTGAAATACCACGCTGGCGTTCAATTTCCATAAAATCACTGGTTGCCCCCTTTTTTATTTTGTTACTTTTTACAGCTCCGGCTTCTTGAATGGCACCACCAAAAAGTAATAATTTCTCAGTTAAAGTAGTTTTACCCGCATCGGGATGCGAAATAATACCAAAGGTTCGTCTGCGTTGTATTTCCTCTAAAAAGCTCATAAAATGTTTATACAAATGGGTTGCAAATATAATATTTATATAATTGTTTTCTGTAGAAATCAATTGTAGAAAAGATCTCTGTATTGAGGTTTTATAAACTAATTACCTGTTTTATATTATTATGATAACTTTTTAGATCAAAGTTGTGTTGATGTTAGGTATATAATGTTTAAATAATTAAGGTGTTTTTTAATAAAAAACAATTATCATGATAATACATGTTATTAATACTATTAATAACATGGAAACTTTACTCATATTTTAGATTTAGGCTATAAGGTTTTAATTCTACTATATATTTAATTGCACTTTGTCGATGAAGCTATATTGATGCGTTTTTTTAAGATTTGTTTTAGTTTTTTTAAAGTGAAACGAACCAATAAAATAGTGTTATTCAATTAATATGGAAAATATATGTGATTTTTTATTAAGTATCTATTTATGAGTTAGTTTGTGCCCTTTTTTGTTTAGAAATAGAAGATTAATCTATTTTGTTTTTTGTAAGTAATTTATGCTTTTTTGTAGTAATTATAAGGTTTTTGAGAGTTTTAACAACTTATTTTTGAAGGCTTTATATTACATAATTAACAAATGTTAAAAAAAAAAAAGGTTTTGTTTGCATAAGTGAACAAAAAACACATAATTTGCACTTTATCGATTAAAAACGTATTTCATCGATTTTTAAATAAAACTTAATAAATAAGAACAACTGCTATTATAAGAATATCTATTAACCAACTCTCAACACTATGAATTTTTCTATTAAACCTTCTGATAAAATGAAAGCTGATTTTTTAGACTTTCAGATTTTTTATAAATCAATTTTTGCTTTCTCATTCTCAACCAATTATTGATAAAATAGCATCAATTACTACAACCAACATTATACTAATTATAACTCTCAAAGATGAAAACCCTTGGCCATTTTTTATTTAAAAATAAACATGTTTTGTTTTTTAAAACTTTAGAATTAAAAAAAGAACAATTTAAATATACATGCTTGTTGGTATTTACAAGTTTATTATTTTCATTTTCTGCAATATCTCAAACTAATATTAGTGGTGTAGTAAATGATTATCAAGCAGTTACCGGAATTACTTTTCCGGGCTGTGGTCCATGTGACACCTCTCCTGCATGTTTAAATGCTATTAACGTGGCAAATGCTTCTGCATTTTCAATTGGAGATAAGGCTTTAATCATTCAAATGAAAGGTGCTACTATAGATAATACAAATACAGCATCAGCGGGTGATATTACAAACATCGGTAATGCTGGTAATTATGAATTTTTTACGATTACCAATATTATTGGCAATACGGTTTATCCCAATGGCCCGTTAACGAGAACTTACGATATACCGGGGCTTGTTCAATTAGTAAGAGTGCCGAATTTTAGTAACAATGTTAATGTAACTGGTACTGTTTCAGGTGTTCCATGGGATCCGGTTTCAGGAACCGGAGGTGTTGTGGCTATTTTTGTAGAAGACACATTAACACTTAATGCAGATATTGATGCCGGAGAAATAGGATATAATGGAGTAACGGTAAGTGCTAATGGTACTTTAGATAGTTGTACTGGGGTTGATCCCGATATATATATGGTTCTTCCTTCTACGGATACAGAATCTTCTCCTAAAGGTCAAGGGATTGCTGTAGATGATCCAAACTTCAATAGAGGTAGAGGTCATAGAGCTAACGGCGGCGGCGGCGGAATGGCTGGAGATTCAGGTGGCGGCGGTGGTTCTAACTATGGTGAAGGAGGTATTGGAGGTAAACGATGGTGTAATACTCATCCAGGAGGACTAGATGCAGGAGGATTAGGAGGTGAGACTTTAGAGTTTTATTTGAGACAAAGAAGAGTGTTCTTAGGAGGTGCCGGAGGTGCAGGATATATTACTAACCTAAATCCGGCAATAGCTACCAATGGAGGAGGTATAGTTGTAATACGAGCCAGACATATAGTAGGTAATAATAGAACTATTTTTGCACAAGGAGCAGATTCTACAGCACCAGGCACAGGTATCGATGGAGGTGGTGGTGGTGGTGCCGGAGGTTCCGTTGCTTTTGATATAGAGTCGTATTCTGGTACTGTAAATGTAGATATTTCTGGAGGGGATGGTCAAGATTTAGGTACAGATGTATTACATGGTCCTGGCGGCGGCGGCGGCGGCGGTGTATTTCTTCATAATTTGCAAACACCACCAGCGAATATTATTATTGATCGACAAGGAGGTATAGCTGGTGTACATCAGGCACCACAAGATACAAATACAAATGGCGCTCAGGATGGTACTGAGGGAGGTATTATATCTTATTACACTATTGTAGAAGTTCAAGACAGAGATGGTGATGGTGTTGAGGATTTTTGTGATTTGGATAGTGATGGTGATGGTATTCGAGATACGAACGAAGCCGGAGGCTCAACGTTTGACCCAAGTGGTGATGCAGATGGAGATGGTTTAGAAAATTATTTAGACAGCAGTGATTCTACACCAGGTTTTCCAGTATTTACAGATACTAATGGAGACGGAGTAAATGATTTATATGACAATGACGGAGACGGAATTCCCGATTTCCTGGACTTAGATAGTGATAACGATGGCATATATGATGTTATTGAAGCTGGTGGTGTTGATGGTGATAATGATGGACTTATTGGAACCGGAGTATTGGTTGATACGGATGGTGATGGATGGTCAAATATTGCTGATCCAGATAATGGAGGTACACCATTACCTCTAACACAATCAGATGGAGATGGATCTCCGGATTTTTTAGATGTAGATAGTGATGGAGATGGTTGTCCTGATGCTATTGAAGGATCAGGAAGTTTTGTTTCCGGAGATTTAACAAGTAGTAATAATTTAGCAGATGATGATGAAGGAAGTGTTGATGGTAGTGGAGTACCTACAAATACAGGAAGCCCTCAAGGAACAAATTCGTTTGTAATTACTGCATCAGCATTAGGAGGGATTACAACACAACCAACAGCAAGTGTAATATGTTCTGGAAGTAATGCTTCATTTACAGTTGTTGATACAGGTGATGATTTAGTATATCAATGGCAGGAAAGAATTGGAGCAGGAGCATGGACAAACTTATCGAATGCTGGGATTTATGGTGGAACAGATGCAGCAACTTTAACGTTGACAGCTCCACCAATTGGTCATTCAGGAAGGGAATATCGAGTTATTGTTACTAGTACTACAAATGTTTGTAAGAATGTAACTTCTGATGAAATTTCACTAACCGTTAACCCATTACCAACGGCCAGTGTTAGCGGAACCGCGACGATCTGTTCGGGCGATACCGCAGTAGACTTCAGCTTTACAGGTACCCCGAACGCAGAGATCACCTATAACATAGACGGGGGGTCCAATACGACGATCACATTAAGCGGAGCAGGCAGCGCGACCTTGAGCGCCTCCAATACCGCCAGCAGTACGGTTAACCTTGTGAGCGTGGAGAACACGACCACGAGCTGTAGCCAGGCTGTAACGGGCAGTGCCACGGTAACCGTTAACCCATTGCCGACTGCCAGTGTTAGCGGAACCGCGACGATCTGTTCCGGAGATACGGCA
>NZ_JAUOEM010000005.1 GCF_030540875.1 Flavivirga amylovorans | reverse complement strand
GCCACTACAATATTTTCTCCAGTAAAAGGCTTAAAGAACCTCTTGATCTCTTTTGAAGTGTTCTCAATATTAAAATGTTCAATACTTTTGGCTTTTTTGATACAGATATCTAAGGTTTTACTACTAATGTCAATACCAATAATAATGTTTTTCATAACTTTGAGTTAAGATGATAGATAAGAGATAGTCATCAATTAACTTAACTCCTTGATAATGGGTCTTTCCCTAATTTCTATTTGAGTTCTTGATGAAAGGGAAATAAAGTCTAAATCACATATTGAGACTAGAATCTCTGAGCGCTTGTCATAGTTTACTTTATTTCCTTTCTCTTTCTTAAATTTATAAAAAACAAATCTAAAGGAGCGCAGTCGAAGGGCTCATGCTTCGCTCCGTCGACATGACAAACAGCTGTATTTCATTGGATTATATAAGATAATTTTAATAAAATTTACATAGAAACTCAGGTTAATTTATTAAGTATTGTCAACTATATTGACACCTAAAAAACAAAACCCTTGTTAATCTTATGATTACAAGGGTTTTTCAGATAAAGAGGAACTAAACTAAACACTAAACTAAAATGAATTTAATTTTTATTAGGTTTTATAGGAGGTAACAACTAACTCAAATTTTAGTGACTCCGAATTACCTCCCTCCTTTTTTATCAAAAATTTAATAGTCTTTGTACTACTTAGTGTAGTTTATACTATGAACTCATCTTGACTTTTTCTTTCGGTTAAAAACAAAAAGTCAAGTGAATTCTATTTTCATATTACTAGGTTAAATTTAAATTCTAAAAATGTCTTTTAAGATTATATGTTTAAGGATTCCAACAATTCTACCAATGCAGGATCCGACGGGCGAGGTGCATATGAATTTACAATATTGCCTAAAGGATCAATTAATATAAATTGTGGGATACCAACCAATGAATAGTCTTTAACAAAATCTGAATCTAAAGCATTGTCAGCAATAAGTTGCGTACCGGTTAAGCCTTTATCTTTTACCATTTTCTTCCACTTAGCAATATCCTTTTTTTGATCTAGTGAAATACTGACAAATTCTATGTTTTTATCGTGAAATTTTGCTTCAATAGTTTTCAAAAAAGGAATTTCTGCAATACAGGGACCACACCATGTAGCCCATAAATCTATATATACATACTTACCTTTAAAGTCATCTAAAGAATTTGTACCGCCTTTAACATTTTTATAGTTTGTAAACTTAGGTGATGGTTCTCCTATAACAACACGTTTTAATTCGTTATATGTTTTTGCGATTTTCTTATTATTCTCTTCATTGCTGGAACTGTTTATAAATTTAGAGTGATAAGTATCTAAATCAAGATGTGTGTTATTTTTCATCCTGCAATATAATAGAGTCAAAAATGCATTATCAAACAAAATATCATTTTTAATACGCTCATTGCTAATTTTTAGTCCAGACTTGATGTATGCCAGTTCTTTAGATAGCGTTTCTTTTTTAGCGATCTCAGAACTTTGTTTTAAAATAATATTGCCTACTAATCTTTTGTAGTATGACATGGAAAAGTAATCTTCTTCATTAGTTAGAGGTAACTTATCCAATTCATCTAAAAAGCCTTTAGTTGGTTTATAAATGCCATCATGTCCTGATTTTTTTAAAGCGTAACTATGCGCTTTTGGATAATATGAAAGCATAAATAAAGTATGATACTTCACAAATCTTATTTCCTTAACCTTAAAGTCTTCTGTTATAGTTTTATAATTTGAAAGTTCTTCTTTTACGGCTTCTTTATAGGCTCCTAGCCTTTGCTTAAAGTCGATTTCATTTAATTCATAAATGCTAGAAGACCCCTTTCCTTTATACAGGACCTTTTCAATAAGGTTTTCTTTTGCTAAAAAATAATCGTTATACCCAGTATTTTTCTCTGATGAAATTAATGTTTTAGATAAGTCGTTATTATCAGCGTTAATGGTGACATGATCTCCTTTTTCAAGGTATAGTTGTACATTGTTCTTATCATTGACTAACATATAGGTATCCTTATAGCTAGTAATGTTTAAGGTATCTAAAAAACGACCATCTTTATTTAACGGTATTCGTTTTTGAAATTGATGTACAGGTTGTATTCCACCTTCATCGTAACTTTTAATTTCAGAACTATTTATAAAAACTTCATTAGATGTACTGTTTTTTATTTGCCCAGATATAATCACGTAATCTTTTTTATGGCAAGAAAACAGTAATAAAACAATTACTCCAATAAGTATATTTTTCATAATGTCTTTTATGGGTTGTTTATAATATTGGGGTTTTGTTCCATAAAGTTATCGTTAAACTTTAAAACGAAACGCTCTGGAGTTAATGTAAACGTTTCTTTAGGCGCCCCAGTAGCATCATAAAGGGTATGGATATATACTTTACCGCTAAATAAAGGGTCTGTAGATAATCTTCTTGTAGTGAACCATTCCTTACCTTCTACTGCAAATTCCCTGATGCGTTCTTCTTCTACAATGTACCGTATTAAATCATCTTGAGATAAACCTGTAGGTATAGGAGCGTCTGCAATTGGCATTCTGTGCCTTCTTAAAAACTCTACATCTTCAACAGCTCCAGATAAATCATTTGTTCTGGCTTTGCATTCTGCACGTAACAAATACATGTCTGGGATATTTATCCCTAAGTAGCCATTTGATTTTCCTTGCTTTCGTAAAAATCCAGGAGGGAGGAATAACCCTGAGAAAACTTGTGCTTCTGAAGTAAAAAAGTTAGTAAGCCTTATGTCTGTTGGCCCATATAAGGCTGTTATTTCTGGCGATATCACTAATTCACCAAAAAAACCGCCATCAATATTAAAGGATGTTTTAACAAGGGGATTTTCAATATTAAAGATTGTTACAGGCTCATTTGGCCCAAAACCAAAATTTTGCATTATTCCCCCAGGTTGTGTAGTAATATTATAGTCATAAAGGCCTGACTCTAAAGATGAATTTTGCAACAAATTAAATGCTTCATCTAGCTCTTGGAGGCCTTCTGAATAATTACCCATGAAAATATGTACTTTTGCCAAAAGTGCCCTTGCTGTTGCATTAGACATTCTTGTACGATGGTACAAATCGGACAGGTAAGGAATGGCCTTATTCAAGTCATCTAACATAAAATTATATACGCTTTCTACCGAAGCTCTTGAAAAATCTGTAAGCGTTACATCTGATTCGGTAAGTATAGGAAAGCCAAGATCATCAGAAGCGGTAGCTGGATTGTACGGTTTTCCAAAATAATTTATAAGCTGAAAGTACATCCATGCCCTACTTGCTCTTGCATCTGCTTCAACACGTTTTTTTTCAGATTCAGTACCATCAACGGAATTGGGAACTTCGTTGATAATTTTATTGTACAAGTATATATGTCTAGTAAAACCAAATACATTAGGCATTTGTACTTCAGGCTCATATATATCTGGAAGCCATCTAAAGGCAGGTTGTTTAGATAAACCAAGAAGAGAAGTGTTATAAGGTTCTATTCTGCAAACTTCTGGAGACATTGCATAATCTAAATCTATACTTTCTAAACTAAATAATTGTATGTTATTGAGTAACAAATCATATTCATTAGTTGTTGTTGCAATAAAATCACCTTTAACTTCTACTTCTAAAAAATCTTCTGAACATGAGCTTAATGTGATTATTAAAATAAATAGTCGACTTATGTTTTGTATTGATATATGTATGTTTTTCATTGTTCTGTAGTTTAAATTCTATAGCGTTATAGTGTAATATGAATACCCGCAGTAATAGTTTCTTGATCTAAAATATTGCTTCTGGCAGCACCAAAAGCATCATGGAACTCTGGATCTATATTTCTATCGTTGGCTTTCCATAACATGACGTTCGATAACTGTAAACGGAAACTTATATCTGCGTTTATTTTATTTTTTACGGCTTCTGGAAATCTATAGGATAAGGTAATATCCCTTAACTTTATATAGTCAGCAGACACTACATTAATACTACCTCTAGTATAGTATTCTATATTTCTTCTATTTACGTTCTCGTTTGGATCTGATACATAAGAAGGTATGTTTGTAATAGCTTCATCTCCAGGTTGTCTCCAGCGATTAAAAAAATCAGAATGCACATTACCTGTTGTAAAATTACCAGGATCAGGTATTAATCTACCTCCGCTACCATAATCAACTATACCAGGTGTATCTGCCCTTAATACCGCACCAAAACTATATCTAATATTAGCATTTAAACTAAAATTTTTATAATTAAAAGTATTGCTAAGCCCTCCTGTAATATCTGGTATAGAACTTCCCATATAAACAGTGTCGTCAGCCGAAACAGCACCATCTTTTATGATAGTCCCATCTGCCAATCGAATTTGTGGATCTCCCAACTCATCTAACCCTGCATAATCATAGGCATGAATTGCAAATGCAGATTTCCCTTCAACAAACTGTTGTTGTAAAAACAATTCTGCGCTAGTTATAGGAAATGGACTTATTAATCTTGTGATTTCGTTTTTATTGTGGGCAAAATTCAAATAAGTAATCCAAGAGAAATTTTTGGTAGAGATGTTCAATGTTTCTAAACTTAGTTCAAAACCTTTATTTTCCATATCCCCTAAATTCCCAACAACATTTGTATATCCTGTTAATATGTTGGTATCTACTCTTCCTATAAGATCTTTTGTTTTTTTCTGGTAATAGTCAATAGATCCTTTAACTCGTCTGTTAAAAAGCCCAAAATCTAATCCTACATTAAAATTATCTGTACTTTCCCATGTTAATTTATCATTTTTGGGTGTGCGGATTATCGCACCATTAGTACCTGACAGAAATGCGCTAGCAATAGGCCTTATAATATCCTCAGAAGCAGAAGTACGCGGGAGAGGTGCGTTACCTGTAAGACCAAACGTTGCTCTTAAGGCTAGATTGCTAATAGCTTTCGTGTTTTCCATAAAAGCTTCTTTACCTAACAACCATTTACCTCCAACACTCCAAGTAGCACGGTTTTGTGCAGATTTATCAATACCAAAAAGACTAGATTCATCAATCCTCCAACTACCATTGAGTATATATTTTGTATTGTAAGTATAGTTGAAATTTGCGTAATAAGACTCTATTTTAATGTTTTCTTCATCTCTAATAAGTGGAGCTCTACCCCTTAAAAAACTTCTGCCACTACTAGGACTAGTAGGTAAAACGACTCCACTTAAGCCTGTACTTAAGGTTACAAGGTCTGCCTCTTCTGTTGTAAGTAGTTTATCATCATATCCTCTAGTAAAATTAGAAGCAGAGGTAAAAAAATTCTCCTGTAACTCTTGACCAACGAGTGCATTTATTTGATGCTTATTATCGTTCCATCCTATAGTATAGTTTAATTGATTTCGTACAATCCAATCTCTTTGTTTTCTAACATCTGTTGTGTAATGCCCTCCTGTTTCCGGTAGAAAATAAATAGGTCCTGGTTGTACATAAAGAGCACGTTCTAATCTAACTCTGTAGCTATCTTCTTTGTCAAATGATTCTCTGTTATTATTATCAAATAGATATCCGTAATTACCTTCAAGTACTAATCCTTTAAAAAGTTTTAAGTTTAGACCTAGTCGCATTCTTACATTTAAGTTGTCAGTTCTAGTATAGCCTGAATCAAATTCGTCTAAAGGGTTATATTGAAGATTTATACCTGTATCACTTTCAAAACCAGGTAATTCTGCTTCTGAAAAAGATCTCATGAAATTTGTATTTAAATTATTTCCGTTTTCATCTCTAAATCTAATATACGGTACTACACCTCTATCAATATTTAATGCTCTTTTATTGCTTAAACGAGAGTTGGTAACATCTGTAGTTAAATTGATGCTTAAGCGTTTGCTAAGCTTTAGGTTTTGATTAAAATTTAATTTATAACTTTTATTATCTTCTCCTGGTCTGTCGCTTTGATCGTTAGTATATGCCATAGATGCATAAAAGTTATACTTTTCACCTCCACCTCTTGCAGATAGTGTATGTGTGGTAAGCGAGGCGTTTCTAAAAAACAAATCATCTACTTGATTTGAATTATTAAAGTTTGCCAGTGCATTTAATCGTGCATTGGCAGTAGCATTATCTATGAGCCCTTGATCTCGATCATATAAAATTTGTTCATGTGGTTGAATAGTCACACGCCCCAAACCACCGTATGTTGAAACGTTGCTTAATAGGTTACGTGAAGGGTCAAAAATCTCTTCAGCTGTTTGTATAAACTGCTGGCTGTTTAGTCTTGGTAAGTAATCTAAATCTGGCTTTCCTGTAAATTTAGTAAAGCTATCATAATCTATCTGTAGCTTTTTGTTTGCACTTCCTTTCTTAGTGTTAATAATAATGATGCCATTTGTGGCTCTTGAACCATATAAAGCTGCTGCAACTGCATCTTTTAAAACGTTTACACTTTCAACATCTTGCGGATTTATACGTGAAATGTCAGTTATAGGAACACCATCTACAACAAACAATGGCGACCTATTACCATTGACTGAATTTAAACCCCTAATTAAGATAGGAGCTCCAGAGTTAGGTGCTGGGTTAACAACTAATCCGGCAACTAAACCATCTAAACGATCAAGTACATTATTACTGGTACTACGATTTTTTAAAACAGAAACATCTGCTGTTGAAACTTTACCTACACTTTTCTCTTTTAAGATTTCTCGATATCCTGTAGATACTAGTAAAACTTCATCTAAAACATTTATGTCTTCAGAGAGTTTAACATTAATAGTTACATTATTAGCTACAGTTATATCTTGGGTAACGTAGCCTAAAAATGAGAATGATAGAATATCATTAGAGCTTGCTGCTATTTGATACCCCCCGTTAAAATCTGTTAATACTCCTTTTTGTGTGCCTTTAACGATAATGTTGACACCTGCTAACGGTAAACTGTTTTCATCTGTAACAACACCCGTTATATTTTGCTGGAGATTATTGTTTTCTGTTATCAATATTGTTTTTTTATCAGAAAAATGAAGTTTAAAATTTCCTGATGAAATGCTTTTTTGAATTAACTGTTCAATACTTATTTTACCTTTTTTTAAAGATACTTTTTGTAGTCCTTCAAATAAATTTTCATGAAAAATAAATCTATAATCAGACTGTTTTTTTATGATATCGAACACCTCGTAAACAGTTATGGTCATGTCAGATTTAATGAGAACCTTTTCATTTTGTGAAAAACTATATTCACCAGTTAAGCTAAATACAGTAGTACAACATAATAGTATAAAAGACCTCATAATGTTAATTAGTAGCTTTCTCTTTGTTAAGAGAAATTGTTGATTGTAAAGTTTAATTTTCATAAATTTGTGTGTTAGTTAGACAAAAACTTGGTTTAATTAATATTAAGGGAATTAAATGTTGATTACCGTGAGACGTGTTGGCAATATTCCCTTTTTTATTTTAATATAATTATTTTACCTTCAATATTGTATGTGTTAATTTGACCTGTCATTTTTATTAGACTTAATATGTCTTCTATACTTTGATTTTTATCTATAGACCCTAAGAATCTTCTATCTTTAATAGATTTATCTATAAATAAAATGTCAATATCATACCATCGTTCTAGAACTATAGCTATTTCTTTTAACGATTTGTTTTTAAAGTTGAATACCCCGCGTTTCCATGACGTTTCATCATCAACATCAACATCCGTTATTTTGATATTTCTAGAAAGGCCAATTTGTGATTGTTGATTAGGGGTTAAAATGGTCTTATTTGAGAAATTATCTATAGCTACTTTGCCTTCTACTAAGGTTGTGTACACTATACTTTCATCTAAATAAGCTTTGATATTAAACTCTGTACCTAATACTTCAACATGTTGTTTATGATGTAATACCTTAAACGCCATATTATTATTAGCGCTACTCGGTGATACATCAAAATAGGCTTCTCCGTATATTAGTTCTACCGTTCTTGTATCGCCCTCAATAAAGTTTATTGGGTATTTTAGTTTAGATTCTGAGTTTAACCAAACTTGCGTACCATCAGATAGTTTTACAAAATATTGTCCACCTCTGGGAATGGTAAGGTAATTATAGACGAGTTCTGATTTTGTTTTGGAACTTGATTTATAGATTAATGCTTCACCATCACTAGATGCATTATTTGTGGTGTAGTTTTGGCCTTTTTCTAAAATTATATCTGTACCATCGCTAAGTGTAAGGGTCGCTTTATCTGTTCCTACTTCTATGATGCTGTTTACAATTTCTGGAGAGCTATTATTAACACTACTTTTATTTATAAGAAAAGGAAGTGATATTAAAAAAGCTATTGAAGCTGCTACGGCAACATATTTAAGAATAGTTCTTCGTTTGTTTTTTGGCTCTAGATTGATATGCTTCTTTATTTCTTGTAAAGAAGATTCTGAATTAAATGGCGTATTGATATTTATAAGGTAATTTATCTTGATGTACTCATCAAAATACGTTTTGTTATTTGAAATCTCTAACCAGTTCTTAAGCACAATAAATTCATCATCTGAAATATTGTTTTCAACAAACTTTACAATTAGTGCATCTATTTGGTTTTGCTCCATAATTTAATCCTTGTGTTATATATATGTCTTTAATAGTATTAAAAACCCTCTAATTTTAATTTACTTTTTTTAATAAGATACTAAATAATTAGTTCTTTTGGGCAGGAGTGCCTTTCATTTAGCTATAATTATAGTACATAAATTTGTTTGGGTATTTTTTGATAATTCATTGAGTTATGATATATTTATTTTTTAGAGTGTATTTATGCCTTTAATTTATCATGTCTCCATTTTTTTTTAATCCTTTAATTTTTATTTAGCTTTGTTGAGAATATATAATTTTTAGTTGAATGAGTAAAGCGAATAAGCAAACTAGTTTTTCAATAAAACCTTTAAGCGAAATAAACTTAAAGACTTATGAAAAGCTTTATCATTCTTATTACAATAAACTGTGCGTTTATGCACTAAAGTATACTCCCGATCGTAGTTTAATACAAGATGTAGTTCAAGATACTTTTATAGATCTTTGGTCTAATCGAAAAAAAGTAACCATTACATCCTCAGTTAAAAGCTATTTATATAGAATGGTTTATTATAAACTTATGGATGCTTTTAAAAAGGCTTCTAAAAAGAATAATGCATACCTAGAGTATTACCAATCGTCTATTGAGGTTTTTTCTACCACATTGGAAAGTGATGATGATTATAAAAATAACCTCTTAATAAAATTGAATGAATGTATGGAGAAATTGCCTAAAAGATGTAAAACTGTTTTTTTTGCAAAAAAAATCTCAGGTTTAAAATATAGTCAGATATCCAAGCAGTTCAATATTTCCATTAAAACAGTAGAAGGACATCTAAGAAGAGGATATGTTTCGCTTAAAAGCTGTATGGGCGACTTATAAAAGTATGTATTTAAAACCTTTATTTTGAGCCACTTAATAGTTTTTAATTTATTAAGTATTGTCAACTATATTAACACCTAAAAACAAAACCCTTGTTAATCTTATGATTACAAGGGTTTTTGCGAAGAAAGAAGAACTATCCATAATGTCTGTTTATTAGGATTCATAGCCTTTAAAAGAGACCTGAAAATTTAGTGACTCCGAATTACCTCCCTCCTTTTTTTATAAAAAGTTTAACATTTTTATTAAATTTAGAATGTTTTGCTCTTATTTTATAATCGCATTTAATCCTTTCTTCGTCCCACTTTAAATTAGATTCGACACTTTTTTTAGAATAATTTATATCAACAATTAATCTTTGGCTTAAATAAGTCTGAGTAAAAAATATAAATTATGGAATGTAGTACAATTGAATTGACAAATACAGAAAGGTATTTTTTAAGATTATCGGTTCTTAATTTTGATAATAAATATATTGCAAACTTTCTATCGCTTAGAAAGAAAGATTTAAGTAATATAAAAAAGGCCTTAAAAATAAAGTTTAATACTAAAGATTGGGTTGCTTTAATACAAAAGGCATTTGAGCTTGGGATTTTAAAAGAGCGAGACTACGTTGATTCAACAGTAAAAAAAATAGCCTTAGAGTATGCGTCAAAAATTATCAATGATTCTAAAGGTGTACCCTCCGGATATAAACTTCCTAAGAGTACATTACTTGACTTTGATAACACAGTAACGAATACTTTAAAACGAATGAAAATTGCTTTAAAATGATACAGGCTCAAACACTAAAATTATTTAATGATAAAGAACTAACCTATCTGAGTCTAACATACCAAGGATTAAATAAGAAAGATATAGCCAAAGAATTACAGCTTAATAATACGAGAGCTCATGTTGATATAGAACGATTGATTTTTGATAAACTTTCAGTCAATAATTGGTACAATGCCTTTAGAAGAGCTTTTCATTTACAGTTACTTAATAGAGAAGATTTTCTGCCAATAGATATTCAAGAACAGGCCTCAAAAGTTTCTAATAAAATCATGAAAATTTTGCGTTCTACAAGAATTAATGATAAAGAAAAAGAACTCGCAGTTTATTTGGCTTTATTATCCTTTCAAATAAAGGTTGAACATAGTTATCTGTTTAAAGGAAAAGAAAAATAGCGGTTAACTTAAATAATTATAAAAAAGGCAGGATTAAATTTTAAGCGATTTAGTCCTGCTTTCATTTATAGCTTAAAGTAAAGTGTTATTACATGTAAATTCACCTTTTCAAATCAAAAATAGTAACTAAATAAAATTGTCCATGCCAAATGTGAAATCGTCTATGTATTATAATAAATATTACAGATAGCTTTGTAAATGAATAAGTTAATTAATTTTAACATCAATTTTAACATAGCCATTAAAATTTGACTAAGATATATAACGTTAGAAATAAAACATTTAAAGAGAGATGTTATATGTCTAAAAGCCCTCAAACCCAAGCTCTAAAACCTACTATAGAAAATGGAAAAACTAAAAGATACCCTAATAAGAACTAAAACAAAAATAGATACAACTTTTAAAAGCATAAAATTTCCCAACAGCAACGTACTAGAATCTACAAACGAAGCTATGTATTACATGCTAAACTTGGGAGATGGGGGAAAAAGAATTAGACCAGCCATTGTTTATGCTATTTCAGAAGCATTTAATGGAGATGAACAGAAAGCATTTGAATTTGCTAAAGCAATAGAATTTATTCATACGTATACCCTAATTATTGATGATATTCAAGATGATGATGCTATTAGAAGAAATGCACCAACATGCCACATAAAATTTGATGTCAATACAGCTACCTTAGCAGCTTCAAGGCTTTTTGAAGAAGGGTTATACCCATTTCATAAATATTGCGAAAACATAGAACTTTTTAGAAAATTAAATAATCAGCTGCATAAAGGCCAATGCGCAGATTTAAATGCTGAATCATGGGGAAAAGACATGTTATCATTACAGCATTTACAATTTATACACTCAGGTAAAACGAGCGCATTAATACAGATAGCCATTTTAGGAGGATGTATTTCTAGTAAATTGTCTGAACAGCAAACCAGTAAACTACTAGAGTATGGACATTATTTAGGCCTTGCATTTCAAGCAAAAGACGATATTCTTAGTAAAACAGAAACTGCTGAATCATTGGGTAAACGAGCAGGAGAAGATGCAGACGAAAATAAGCTAACCTATCCATCACTTTTTGGTTCTGTTGAAAATGCGCAGATAGAAGCTAACAAATTATCAGAAAAAGCAATAGCATGTTTAGGCGAATTTGAAAAAGAAAACGTAACCGTTTTAGAAGAACTTGCAAAATTTACCGTTCAAAGAAAAAGGTAATACCATATCCCATTAATAAAAGAATCTTAACTGTTATTTTTCTTAAGGGTAAAAAGTTAAGATGACTCTCTCACTTATAAATTCAATCAATAAAAATTAAAATAGTATGAAAGAAGTTTTAGCACCAGAACGTATTACCAGTTTTCACAAATTATTAGAAACATTGGATATTTATGATACCATTGTTTTCGATCTCGGAGATGTTCTTTTAAATTGGGATGCCATTCATTTTACATCAGAAGCAAAAGGAATAGATGATGTTCTAAAAATGGTAAATCATCCCATTTGGCAAGATTTAGAAAAAGGTTTAATAAATAGAGAGCAAGCACTTACTATGCTAAGTTGTGAGCTGCAGACACCTTATAGCAAACTAAAAGAACTACTTGAATTGAGTGTAGCTAGTTTAAAAGTAAACCAGCCTATGCTAGAAGTGCTTAAGGCCCTACATAAAAGGGGGAAAAAAATATACTGCCTTTCAAACGTAGATTTAGAATCTTTCTCTTATTTATATTCTCATTTTAATTATTGGAAGTATTTCGATGGCATATATGTATCAGCCTTGTTGCAATTTAGAAAGCCAGACTTAGATATTTTTCAATACATCACCTCAAACGCATCTATAAATACCGAAAACACGGTCTTTATAGACGATAAGTCAGAAAACCTACAACAAGCAGCTAACTTTGGAATAAGTACCATAAAATGTATCAAGAACAACTTTGAATATACCGCTATAGAAAGTGGTATATATGTAAATATTGAAAATCCCCCCCTCGATGTAACCAAAAAGAAAACATTAGGAAAAAATTATTTAAACGATAGACTACGTAAATTCCCTTTTTGTAAGAGTTTTGTAAGTAATGGCGTAGAATTAATAGGAAGTGAAGATTTTTCTAAAGAAATATTTTCTACTGCGGTTATTTTACATTCCTATACGTCACTTCCTAATGACATTATTGAATCCATGTCCCAGGAGATACTTAACCATGACGGACAAAGCAAATTGCGTTGGTGCTTTTACAAAAATGAAGCTAGGCCAGAAAATTTTCCCGATGACTTAGACACAACATCCATGGTGTTATCCTTTCTATTAAATAATAACAAACTCACTATAGATGACATAGTACCAGTTACCGAACAAATGATAAATAACAGAAATGATGACGGTATCATCCAAGTGTATTTTGATGACAACAGACCAAGAATAGACGCTATAGTAGCTATAAATGTATTGTATTTAATGCACCAAATAGGTTACGGAGAAAGAAATGAGTTAAAAGAAACTGAGGCATTTGTGTATGATTTTTTAATGAGTAAAGAATATCTTAATGGTACTCGATATTATCCTGCACCAGATGTCTTTTTATTTTTCCTTTCTAGGTTAGTAGTTGACTTCCCAGATAAATTTGCAAAGTTTCATAAGCCACTTACAGAGATGCTCATAGAGCGTGTAAATTGTTCATCATTTACATTAGAATGTGCTTTAAGAGTTATAGCATTAAAAAAGCTAGGAATTGTTAACAGAGTAGATCTTTTAAAATTATTAGATAGTCAATTGGCAGATGGCGGTTGGCCAATGTATGGGCTTTTTATAGCGCCAAGGTCTAATACTTATTTTGGAAGTAGGGAACTTAGTACAGCATTTGCACTAGAAGCTGTAAATTTATTGAGTTAAAATCAAGGTGAGTAATTATGGTACAAACTATTATTAATAAGCAAAATAACGAATTGGCATTTAGGTTAGAGCAGTTTACCAACCTAGAGCAGTTTAGTTATTTACAGAGAAATAAGTATTATACAATCATTCTGTTACAAAGCTCTGGTTTTAATCTAAAAGTAGATTTTTCTGATTATCAACTCAAAGAGAATCATATCATTTGCTTATCGCCTTATCAACCGTTTATGATGAGTTCGGTAGAAGAATGTTCGGGATTTATGTTGAATTTTCATCCAGATTTTTTTTGTACATACAGGCATCAAAATGAAATAGAAACAGAAGGGGTCCTTTTCAGTAATTTTCTTGGCTTGCCTTTTTTCAAACTATCAGAAGAAGCGTTGTTTTTTAACCTCATAAGTCAAATATCAAGAGAAATGAATAAAGATTCCATTGCACAGCATGAAGTGTTGGTGGCATTCTTAAAGGTGTTTCTTATTGAATCGGTAAGGCAGAAAAAGAAATTCGATAAAGATACAGAGCTTAAATTTACAGATAGGCAATCAGAAATCTTACAAAATCTTATGGATGCTATAGAAAGTAATTATACCAAATTACATGCACCAAATGAATACGCAGATATATTATGTATAAGTCCTAGAACTTTAGCGGGAATAGTGAAAAAATATTTAAACCAAACCCCTACATCTTTAATAACCTATAGAATTGTAATAGCTGCCAAAAGGGAATTGTATTTAACGTCTAAACCGGTAAAGCAAATTGCAGCTGCTTTGGGGTATGAAGACGAATTTTATTTTAGTCGATTTTTTAAAAAGAAAGTAGGTGTTTCGCCAGATATTTACAGAAAAACTGTTGGCTTTGCTAAACTAGAAAAATTGCAAGCAGGCCTTTTATAGTATTATAATAAACGTAATCATTTACACAAAAAAAGGGAGTATCACTTAGGGTACTCCTTTTGTAGTTACGGCAAATGGTATTATTATTTATAAGCTAAAATATCTATATTTTGTATAGCCGTTGTTTTAAAATCATTTAATAAAACAGGCGCATTTTCTAATAGTGCAGCGGCTACTTTACCACTTAGATGAGCATCTCTTCCAGAATTTTCAGTAAAGGTATCAAATATGGCATAGGTAGTATCATCTAATTTAAGGGCATACCATGATAATGTTTCAGGCTCATCAGTTACAAGTTGCTTACCAGTCTTTAAAAATTGTTCTAAAGCTTCAGATTTTCCTGTTTTGGCATTCATCATAACCAATAAGCCTTTGTTTTGTGTACCATGTTTATGATTAGAGGCAATCACATTAACAAATTCAATGTTCACGTTTGCATCAAAATTTTCTAATAAATTATCAGCATGAGTTATTAAAGCTTTGGCAGCCTGTCCTTTTAGATGGGCTTTTCTTCCGGCTTCTACTTCAAAAGTATCATAAATACCAAAAGTATTGTCATCAATTTGAAAAGCAAACCAAGATATCGTTTCAGGCTCTTCAAGTACTAATGGCAGTCCACTAAATAAAAAATCTTTAACATCCTGTGCTTTGCCAACTTTGGCTTTCATGGTTACTAATAGACCAATGGTTTCTTTTTTTTTGTTTTCCATAATATTACTGTTTTCAATAGTTTAACATGTTGTTACAGTGCAAATTTGTTACTAAACGGAAAATCTGGGAATGGATATCTGTAACTTATACATGGACAATTTTACACAAGTAAAATATATAGTATATGTCATTGCGAAGGAGGCACGACTGTGGCCATCTATATAATGAATAAATAATGTCCTCTAGAAATTATTACAATCTTAAGTACACTAAACCTAATTGTTAAGAATAGACCATAAGACAATCCCAGGTTGAAGCGGTGTAGCGACGCAGAGTTTTGGGCTTGGTTCTTCTTGAGTATAGCACAAGAAAAAATCCCTATCAATGGGGCGTCTTTTGTCCTGCCGGCAGGTTTCTTACTTTTCTTTGGACGAGACAAATGCAAAGCATTGAATACCGCTTTAATAAAAATAGAATTAATGAATAAAGAAAAGTAGATGAAAATAAAAAGGTACTTCAATTTATAATGTAGGACAAATTATCAATGGTTTTTATAGTGTCGTTCAACTAAATTAAAGCGCATGTCAAAACCTTCAATTTTAAATTATATCAAATACAAAACACATTAAAATCCCACAAATAACAGTTTTCTAAAATCCCATAAAACCACTCTTTAGTCCTCATTTAAACATACTTCAGCACTTTTTTTATCAGAGTAGCTAAATACGGTCAATCTTTGCTACAAAATTAAGATGAAGATGAGATTACTACAATTAATACAAGTACAGGTAATTCTTTTTGGGATACTAAGTATAACAAGTAGTGCTAAGGCTCAAATAACGATCAATACAAACAAGGTAATAGGTAATTTGTCAAGTTATAGTGTAAGTTTATCAGATGATGCCACAACCTTAGCTATAGGAACGCACCAAGCCAATAATAACAGTACAAAATCAGGACGTGTACGCATATATAAAAAAAAATCAGAAGGATGGAGCCAAATAGGTAATGACATCAATGGGGAAACAATAGGAGATTGGTCAGGTTATAGTGTGAGTCTATCGGGTAATGGTACTACAGTGGCAATAGGTGCTAAACGTAACCATGGGCGTAATGGCGTAAATTCAGGACATGTACGCGTGTATAAAAACGAGTTAGGAGTTTGGAAACAAGTGGGAGAAGATATTGACGGCGAAGCTCAAGGAGATTGGTCTGGTTATAGTGTAGGCTTATCTCAAGATGGTAATACCGTAGCTATAGGAGCAGTGCTTAATAGTGATAACGGTATATACTCAGGGCATGTAAGAATATATAAGAATAATTCAGGAAAATGGATTCAGATAGGTGCAGATATAAACGGTAAAGCAGCAAAAGATTATTTCGGAGCAAGTGTTAGTTTATCTGGTAACGGCAATATGGTGGCTGTAGGAGCGCATCAGGGTGGAGTGTCATCAGGTTATGTAAGTGTATATAAAAATATATCAGGACGTTGGGTGCAAATAGGTAAAGATATTGTTGGAGAGCCAACAGGTAATTTCTCAGGATGGAATATAAGCTTGTCTAATAATGGTACTAATGTGGTCATAGCAGCATATAATAATGATGATGGGAAAAGATATGCCTATGTCCGTACATATCAAAACAAATCCAGTACTTGGATACAGCAAGGCGCAGATATAGATGGTAAAACAATGGGGCATAACCTATCGGGGTTGTTTAACAATATAAACTTGGGTAATAACGGTACAATCACACTTATAGGCGCCTATGAGGAAGAAAGTGGCAAGAACAAACAAACCCCAAGTATAAGCTATGTACGCATGTATAGATTTAAAAAGAGTTCAAATATATGGGCAAACACGCAAATATAAAGATAAGATTAAAGGTGGTATAACATGAGAGAGTAGGTTGCTCCAATACATCTTATTTATTGAAGTAGTAGGTTAATTAATGATATAAGTAAGATTTTGTATAATCAGGTTTAGAGGCCTTTAAGTGAGCAGCCTATATACCACCTAATAGATATAAAAATCAAAAATTTTTAAGCAAATGAAAAAAAATTACATCATAACGATATTATTTAAAACCTCACAAAAACCAATAAAGATAAAAGCATTACACCTTTTATATACGGTGGTATTTGTACAGATAAGTACCATTGTATTAGGGGTGGTAGAACTGTTAAGAGCAGCTTTATTCATTTAAAAAGAAAAAATCAAAAAAAACATGAAAAAACAATTACAATCAAAGGAGTTAAGTTAGAAACTAAAATTGGTGGTAAATCTGTTAAAAGAATAATTAAAAAATAAATATAGATTATGTCCATGTTTAATAGCGAATTATCCATGTTCTGAACACCTGGATAAAAATAATTTTGGAAACAAATAATCAAACCCTCTATTCAATGAGTTGAGAGCGGTTTAAATTAAAAACGAATACATGAAGAACAAGTTATATTTTTTTATAGCAATCTCGATATGGTACATCCAGTCCTATGCACAGCAAGATGTAACATTTACACTATACAATTATAATATGAACATCATCAACCCGGCCTATGCTGGGACTGGTGAAAATTTAGAACTCACCGCAAACTTTCGAACCCAGTGGCAGGGGCTGGATGACGCACCTAAAACCCAGAGTTTTTCATCAAGTAGTCCAACAAATGAAAAAGTAGGACTGGGACTTTCTGTTACCAACAGCAGTGTATTTGTACTTAATGAAACAGACGTTTTTGCTGATTTTTCATATCAACTACAATTAAAGGAAACATTAGATCTGTTTTTGGGACTTAAAGCAGGAGGTGCTTTTGTAAATATAAACCTCGCAGATATAGGACTTGATAACGACCCGCTTTTTTCAGAAAATGTTAGTGTATTTAACCCTAATATTGGAGTTGGTGCCTATTTAAGGGGAGAGAATTTTTTTATAAATATGTCTGCACCTGCACTTTTAAGAACCAAAAGATACGAAAAGAAATCGGGCATTGTAACGCAAGCCACAGACAAAATGCAATTTTTTGCTGGTGCAGGGTATCATGTTCCTTTGAATAAGGATATCACGTTTACGCCTTCTTTTTTAACAAGGCTAATAAGTGATGTGCCATTCTCTATGGATATTAGTGGAACGTTAGATTTATACGACTTGGTAGAATTTGGTCTCAGCTATAGGCTAAAGGAATCTATAAGTACACTCGTGTTTTTTAAAATGACAAATAGCCTAAGAGTAGGATATGCTTATGATAGTTCAATAACTGCTATAAGCAATTATAGAAGGGGAAACCACGAAATAATATTGAAGTTTCCAATACTAATCTCAGGTAAGACACAATCATTAAAATAAGAATAGCAGACAAACATAAACCAAATTAGTGTGAGTTTTAGGTGAGATTAATTATTGTTTTGTATTAATATTTTGAAAAACAATAGTTTGTCATGTCAATATCGACAGAGCGAAGTATAAGCGACGAGACATCTCCCCCACTCATTTGAGGTGTCTCCCCGTTCGGAATAAAAGCATCTTCTATGGGGTTTTACTGTAAATCCTTGAGTAGTAAAATAGAATATTTAAGTTCTTTCATATAAACACAATGAAAACCAAAAAAGAGAGTTATTATAGTTGATAAAACCCAAATTATATATAAAAATGAATAAGAAAATGCTACCAATAAAAACGTTTAAACCTTTATTATTTTTACTGTTTACTCTAGCGCTTTTTGCATGTAGTTCTAATAATGATTCTAATCAAGAAGACAGTGAAGAAATAACAACCACTAAAGAAAAATTAGTTGGAGATTGGAAATTGATAAGCAGTACTATAGATAATAAAAATGTGTCACCATCAGAATTTAAATGCTTAAAAAATTCAACAGCTACTTTTAATCAAGATGGTACTTATGAACTAACGTTTTTAAAACTTGGAAGCGGTTCTGCTAACCTCTGTTCTCAAACAAATACACAATCCGGAACCTATACGGTTATTGGTTTGAACAGGGTTACTTTTTTCAATTTTAATTCAGAAATCAAGTTAATGGATGATACCCTACAAATTACTTCCAAAATCATCAATGGTGATCAGGAACAAGATCAAGTAGATACTTTTATTAGAAATGACAATACGGAATTAGAGGAAAGTACAGAAGAAGAATCAGACAACGTAGAAACAGAAGTAGGTGATGATAATGAAGAAGACAACACTTTTGACGGAACTCAAGTAATCCAACAAATATTAGGAAGTTGGAAAATTGACTCTGACCAAGACTGTCTTCAAAAAAATACAATAGAATTTAAACCTCAAAATGTTTTTGAGTTTATACAACATAAAAAAAGCTTTAATCGTAGAGATTTGCTAGACTATAATGTTAGTGTAAGTTACCCTTTACCGGAAAGTATTAAAGCAACAGTGACTAAAGGAAATGATATGGTTGTTTTTGATACCAGTGCAGAATGTCAATTTACTAAAACCAGCACTTTGGAGTATACCGTAAAAGACGAAAAAACGATAGTACTTAAAAACATTTCGGGTCTCAAAATGTTGTTGGAAGATAACCAAACTATTAAGCTTATATATACATTCATAGATAGTGATAGTAATGAACAGGTTAGAGAATTTATTTATAAAAAGCAATAAAATCAGGAGCTTCAGTAAATGAGCTCATAGTATCTTTTTTGATTTAAGCAAAAAATAAGTGTATAGCAATGTTTCCTTTGTATAACAGCGCTACATAACTATAAAAAAATGGAGGTTTTACCTCCATTTTTTTATTCAATATTCTTAAAAATTCACAAATTAATTGGGACATAATGTGTTCCAATTCCTATTTTAAATAACTAATTCATCTGAACAAATTTCAGCCATTTTTCAGGAAATAGAAAAAGTCAGGATGAATTCAGCATAAAAGTCAAAAGAAAGAAGCGTCGTTGAGAAAAGCGATTCACGACGTGAGGTTTCGAGCTTGACTGTTATTGGGCATATCAAAAGAAAAAACTACCCATAAGACGGTCTTTTCATTTGTTCATTTTTTACGCCTCCAAACAAAATATTTCAAAACACATTAAAACCATCCAAAAACCATTTTTTTAAATCCCATAAAACCACTTTTTAGTCCTCATTTTAACACTCTTAAACACATTTTTTTTAAGAGTCGTTAAATAGAATGAATCTTAGCTTTAAAATATGGTATACCGTGTTTGAAATTGCAAAAAGAACAGGTTATAAACATTATAAAAACAAGCATATATACACAAATCTAAACAAATATAAATACTAATAAACAACATAAAAACAACTGCAAAGTAAATTATCCATGTCAAATAGAAAATCATCCATGTTTTAGAGTATAGAATGAAGATAGTTTTGTCATAAATAGTATTAATAGCGATAGGCGTTTCGTTCATATCGGGGTTAATGGGGGTAGGTTGATTTCTATTTCCCTATGTAAAACATATCAATTCCCAACTTCAATCGGCACGATTATTTTAACCTTGTTATGAAGCTATTAATATTAAAAAACACAATAAAAAGAGCTAGTAAGTTAATGAAAGAAAAAGTAGCAATTTTAGCTAAGAATAAATCAGAGTGTACATCCTTATTAGAAGATTTAAAGCTAAGTGGTGTAAGCAGAATTGAGGTCTTTTTCTCTTGGAAGGATATGTGGTTATCAGAACAAAAAAGCGAATATGATTTTATACTAATTGATTATTGCTTCTTTGATATGTTTAGAGATGACATCGTAGTATATCACCTATTCCATAAATATAAATCCAAAATAACCTTTTACAGCAATATTTCTCATAAAGTGAAAACCCAAAAAGGCAATGTAGCTATAGATTTATATAGAATGTTTTTCAGGCCATTTGTAGATTTTGATAACCTAATAAAAAGTGCTATAAATAATGAAGATGTAATTGGCATAGAAGAGAATACGTTGGGTGGAGTGTCAGGAACTGAAAAAGCATTACATCTAAAAAAAGATACTTTTTTCTTAAAGGAAGGCTATTCACTAATTAAATTTAATTTAAATGAAGTGTTATGCTTAGAGAGTGACCGTAATTACATCACGGTATACTTATCTAATGGAAAACACTTAATAAGAGAAACCCTCCAATCAGTATTAGAAATTTTACCAAACAATTTTTTAAGAATAAACAGGTCTGTAATCATCAATATAGACAAAATCTATAAGATAGTGGGCAATAGAGTGTATATCAATGGACTAAATAGTTTCCGACCAGTAATAGCAAATAAATACAAATTAGACATTTCAAATGCGGTACCTATGTTTAGTCAAAAACATACAGTGCAATGGAATTACAATAAAAAAGAAAAAACCTGTAAAAACTAAGTTTTACAGCGAATTAAAAAAGTTTAAAAGGATTCAAAATAAATAATATGAAAAAAACAATAAAACGCATAATACTACTAATCATCATTGTAATAGGAGCTTTATGTATAGCCAAAGAATTAGGTGTCAACGTAGAGAAAATAATTTTGAAGGCAAACAATCTCAAATAGAGTAATGTATAGTATCCCAAATTAATAATTAAAGAAACTTTAAAATGAAATACCAGAAAGAAAAATTATATGCTTTATGTGCTTTAATGGTTGTATTCACTATGTGTACAGTGTTATTTGTAATAAAATTAATAGTGCATTCATAAGTTTTAAAATGAAGTATAGTATTATGAAAATAGTAGTGATTATGGTATTAGTCATAATGTTTTACTGTGGAGTGATAGAATCTGATAATTGGCATTAAAAAAACAATGGTAAAGAGATAAATGAAGACTATTAAAAAAAAAATAATAGCATTATTGTTGGTAATAAGTTCAATAGCCAATGCCCAATTTATAGATAAAGATTATACGCAGGTAAGCATGTTTATAGACCCTACAGTTACAGATTACGGTTTCCAGATAGGTGGTGAAATTCAAAAAATCATGCATTGGGGATATGCTTCGGTAGCCGCTTCAACTTATAATGGCTTTGAGGTAGCTTATACAGACCTAATAGGTACACTAGGTATTAATTTCAATCTGTTTAATAATGATATAATTAGATATTACAGTGGGGCACGTTTGGGGATAATCTGGCGCACAACAAGCCCTTTTCCCATGGTTGGTGGTGCTGTAGGTTTTGATATAAGATTATCAAAATTTTATGCTAAAACCAAATATTACATAGGAACCAGATTATGGATAGATTATAGAGAAGACCAGAAAGACCAGTTTTATGGTGATTCTAGTGGGTATCAGAAAGGGCTCATTACTAGTAATCCCTTGTTGCAGGAAAATGGAGCAGTCGTATTTTCTATATCATGGTAGAATAAGAACAGTCCAACTGTAAATATTCCAATAGATATAACTTCTGCAACTCAAACACTAACTCCAGCAGTTGTACCAACAGGTACAGGAAATGATATTTACTTGCTATTGGTTGAGTTCTTTCAGGAGATTAACAAAGATTTTTGCTACTATAACTTGCATTATTAAAATAGCTTGGGTGAGTTTAGGGTTTATTTTATTTGTCCTTTTACAGGGAAACGTTGTAGGAAGTTACATTTTTAATATCAGAACGCTTTATGCATTGTTCAGCTTTACCGAGTGGTGTTTACTCTAAACAGATTCATAGTAAAAAGTGGAGAGAATTAGAAAAGTTTTATGGCAATTAATTTGATAGTGAAAAGTATTATGAGGAGCTTTACAGCAAGAACTTCAAGAAGTTTTACAACGGAAAACCTACAAAACGCTATTTTAAACTAATGGAAAAGATAAATGATACTGAACGGTTTTCGGCTTCAGATATTGAACGATTGTTTTTAATGTAATATCAAAGAAGAAATAAATGTTCAATTACTTAATCCATTTTAGTATTTATATCGTTAATTCTTTTAATACCAATATGTCCAAGATATAATTGAATTAAAAATTTCAGAGATGCCATAAACTCGCTATTTTCAATTTTAAATTTTTCTAAGAAGTAAACGGAAATAAAAATAGAAGAAATAGATACTGTAGTTTTGGTGGACTTTACAAATTTGTCATAGTATATTTCATTTATTAATATGTCATCTATAATTAAATTTAAATCATTTAATTTCAATATTGCATTACTATTTTTAATTTGGTTCTGATAATTTTCTAAAAAAGAGAAATCGTTTTTTTTGTGTTCAATAAAAATTTCCTCCAATTCAATTGGGTTCATTGAAGAGTTGGTGAAAAAAGTATAATTAGGTATTATCAAAGTAAATGTTCTGTCTATTGGATCTGATTTTAATGAAAAATGATGATGATTTCCTAAATATAACAATTCTGCTTCGGTCATTTCTGGATAATCGGGTTCATAAAAAATGGCATATTTGAGAGCTTTGATTACACTACTTAAATTAAAATCTTTAGTTATTTTAAGGATGTCTGTATTAGGTATAATATGATCATCCTTTTTAGAAGTCATAAAATTAATATATTCTTTTATAAAGGAAGATGCCTTATTAAGATATTCTTTGTTTTTAGTCAAAATAGCTCTAATTAAATACTGATTAAAGTCATAATAAAAGGAAGTATTACATAAAGTAAAGTCAATGGCAATGCTTTTTTTTTGCTTTTGTAAAACTTTTTTAGGCTTTGGTTTGTAATCTATGGAAATTAAATGGTCTAAATATTCTTTTGGCAAGCCTAATATTAGTTTGAAATAATTATGGCTAAAACTTGGAAGCATAATATTAAAAACTAAGTTTTTATTAGTTTTCTTTTCAGAAATCAACTTATCAACAAAATGCAGTTCTCCTAGGATAAATAAATTAGAAATGAGTTTTATTTTCTGTGACCGATTCAGTAGTTGGTCGATTTTTGAAATAATCGAAGCAATAGAATTCTGATTTTTTGAATTCTCATAGTTTTTATAAACAGTGACAACCTTTAAATCAATAGTTCTAAACTTATGAAATAAGTCTGCCAACAAATTACTATGAAATACTAAAACCATATTCCAAAGCATCTCACTGTGATTATGTTCTTGTATCTCATTTACTGTCTTATCGACAAACAACCGTATTTTTGAAAAAAATGACATCAAATTGTGAAATGTTTTGATTTCAGTTATTTCCTTTGAGATGATCTCGTAATTATCTCTCATTCTCTTGGAAATTATTATTTCATAATCTGTAGATACTTTTTTATTAAAGGACATTAGTCAATAAAAATTTCTTGAAATTAATTTTTAGAAAAGAAATTAACTTTTTTATACAATATCTTAAAAATTATTGAAAGTTTATATTTAAACTATGGAATAATATCTGAAAGAAGTACTTAAAACGGGTTGTAGTTACACCTACTCTTACACCTAAAATTAAAAACCCTTGCAAATCAGATGATTACAAGGGTTTTTCAGCGGAGAAAGAGGGATTCGAACCCCCGGAGGTGTGACCCTCAACAGTTTTCAAGACTGCCGCATTCGACCACTCTGCCATTTCTCCTTGAGTGCCTAATCAAGCTATTTGCCTGAATGCGGCTGCAAATATAGAACGCTTTTTTAATTCTTTCAAATAAAAAGCAAACTTTTTAAAAAATAATTTTCACTTACTCAGCTTGTATATTAAGAAAAATGTAAAGCATAAAAATTCAAGTGTTTACAATTACGTGACACGTTTTCTTCAAAGGACTTACAACTAAAAAGTTGCAAGCTTTTTTTACTTAACTAATTTACATTTATAATCTTAATACCTCCTTTCAAAATTTTAAAAACGGAATGTATACACATTAAAATTCCATAAAGACTAATACCGTGTTTCCAATGAACAGCTAAGTGCAACACCTCTGCTTCATATAATTCTTCAATGCCTATAGCTATTAAGCCTACGGATACGACAAGGTTAACTAATGGATTTTCTGTTATTTTAGACAAAAATGGTATAATATTTTTCATTTTATAAAAACTATAATTTAATACTAACTAATTTTTATGCAATATCCACATCTTCTTCTCCTGCATCGGAAAAAGAAATGGAACCTGCCCAAAGGCAATCACATGTGCTATTATTATCCAAAGCTTTCATTTCATTAATTAAAACATCAGAGATTCCTGGAGACCACGGACTAACGGTATTAGGGATACAAGGAGCCGGTGTTTCTACGCCTTGTGCTGCTGCTGTTGCGGCTATGACTAAAGGATTTGTTTCAGATGAACATTCACCAAAAGACATAATATTCTCCAATGGAACATAATCGTTAACCGTAGCCGCTGGCATACTATCTGCATTCACTTTGTTTTCAGGTAAGACTGTAAAAACTGACGTTGCTGTCCCAAAAGAACAAGAGATGGAAGCTCCATTACATACTAAATTTGCCATAAGTATATTTTTTAATTAAACGTTTTATTTGATTTTTGATATTCTCTTTTTATTCCTGTCATGATGTTAGTGAAACTAATTTTCTTTTCCCCTTTATTGGCTGCTTTAATAGCACAATATCTTAATACATTAATCATTTCTCCTCCGGACAGCTCATAATCTTTTGCTATGGTATCTAAGACCTCTTGCCCCTCCTCTACTTCAAAAACACGACTTACTAAATTCTCCCATAAAATTTTACGTTCTTTATATTTAGGTTTTGGAAAATTGATCGTGTTTTGAAAACGTCTTAAAAACGCCTCATCTATGTTTGTTTGTAAATTAGTTGCTAAAACAACCAAGCCATCAAAACCTTCTATACGTTGCAGTAAATAGGCAACCTCCTGATTCGCATGTCTATCATTAGAGGTGTTTGTATCTGTTCGTTTACTAAACAAAGCATCTGCCTCGTCAAAAAATAAAATCCAGCCTTTAGAAGAAGCTATATCAAATAGTCGTCCTAAGTTTTTTTCCGTTTCTCCTATATACTTAGAAACTATCATAGACAAATCAATTCTAAATACAGGAGTATCTATTGCTTTGCCTAATAAAGTAGCTGCTAAAGTTTTTCCTGTTCCTGGAGGTCCATAAAACAAGACTCTATATCCTGGTTTTAATGTCTTATCGAGTTTCCATTGATTTAATATAAGATCGCTATGCTCCAACCATTGCTTAACTTCTATTAATTGATTTTTAATACGTGTTTCTAATACAAGATCGTCCCAGTCCATTTTAGTAGTAATTTCTTCTGCTGGAAATTTAGAATTATACTGCGGAACATATTTTTTATTTGTAATAATAATACCTGTATATTCTTCAGATAACTGTAAGGACTCATTAAGTGCTACGGGGTATTTTTTTGCTTCTAAAATACCTTCTTTATAAAGATTATTATGCTCATAAACAATCTTCATAAATTCCATACGAATCTCAATATCATCTGCTCCTCCTAGAAGAAAACATACTGTTTCTAAAGTGGGTACAAAACCATACTGTTTTTCATCTTTAGCACCTCCAAATTCTGAAAACTCAGTATTTAAAGATTTATTTTTTATTAAAAACAAATCCAAACTTTGTGGTTTTAAATGTCTTATTAAAGCCATAATTAGCATCAATCGTTCTTCAAAAATCAAGTGATGCCTTCTTAATATTTGTGCATATCCCGATTTATCTTCTTCTAAAATTTCAGGTGGCGTTAACTGTTTTATAGACTTGTATTCACTTTCATTATTAAAATATAATGCCAATGCGGTTTCTATAACTGCTTCTAACCATACGATGTCATTCTGCAATGTTATTTGTGTATTTTTATTAATTAGGCTCTCCATATTATTTCTACTAGTTTTTCCATCCAACTTAATTTTAATTGTCCTATACTCCATGGAATATTATCTAATAACATGTCATAGGATGTTTCTTCCACGATAAGGACATACTTTTTTTCCTCGATAGTAATTCTTCCTCTTCGGTATAAAAAAGAGCTTCTTAAGCCTTCTACAGAGGTGTTCCCTATAGTGCTCCAATGTGCTATAATTGCTTTCAGCAAGCCATCTATAAGCTCTTTTTCTTCTTCTTTTAAAGCTATTACAGATCTCATTGGCGTGTGAATATCCATACCACAGATAATTTTATTGAGCACTAATAAATGTTCTTCAAATTCTGTTTTTCCTGTAACAGCATACTGTAATACGTAGACGGCTTTTTGCTGACATGCATCATTTTTAAACGCTTTGTTTTCTAACAGCCCCATACGTTCAAATAACATCGGTATATAAGGTCCCATGATAATCATTCCTGCATTTTCAATAAAAGCGGACTCTCCTATCGTTTCTTTTTCTATAACTTCCGGAACATCCTTAGCCTCTTCTTCTTTAATAGATTTTTCTTTTTTAGCTACAAGTCTTTCTATCTCATGTACTATATGCTCTGAAGTTACATTGTTGTATACAGATAATTCAGGTATTAATTCTTTTAATATATATGGTTTGCCAATAGTAGAAATGCTTTCAAGTAAAAGCAAGCTCCAATCGTTTATTGACCAACTCTCTCTCCTATTTATTGCTATTTTTAATAATAGCTTATCAATAAAACAGCTCCAAACCGTTTGATAATTCTTTGTAGTCATTTGCTTTTTAAGATTTTTAAACATCTCAAAAACGGTAAGTAATTGCGGTCTATCTGCTATCGAAAAGAATATTATTAAGGCTTTTTTTCCTTTTTTTTCACTTAGTTGATTTATTAGTGTTTTTCTAAAGGATATATTTCTTAAATGAAACATTAATTCTTGAGGTCTTTTTATATAAATCGCTTCTAAACCCTCAATAATTTCTTTTTTATCTGAAAATGAAATGGCTTCTTTCCATGAGTTCTCAACTCTAATTTTTTGTATTAAATCTTTATATTCTAATACTGGATGCTCAACCCCTGTTAATAACCACGATTCAATTTCTTTTTTCCCTTTAAAGATCAGTTTGTCATATACGATTCTGTTTAAAAGTAATGCGTACAAATCTTCTTTAGAAACTACTAGCATTTGTGCTAATTTACGACTGATAGACTTCACTATTTTAGAAATCTCAACCTGTTGGTTATATTGAATATAGTCCAGTAACAGGTATTGTATCGTTTTATAATGTTCAGGTCTTATATTTTTAATTCCTGATAAATCTTTATCTAATAGTGTTTCAAATAATTGCTTTATTTCTATTATGGATTGTGCTACAGATGCGTTGACTTGCTTAATGAAGACATTATAAATATTATCGTCCATCAAATCAATAATCACCTTTTGATGTTTTGATTTTTTAAACCAAGGAACAAATCGTTCTGAGTATAAACTTAACACCAGCTGCATTGACTTTTGTAAAGAAACCGTAGATGCATCCTTTCCCCACCAAGGTAGTTTACCATAAGCAAAAAAATACTGAACATTATCTAAGTCATATCTATCATCATTACTATTCTTATTAGAAGTTTTTTGTTTATTAAAGCTTATAATACGTTCAAAAATTATTTTAAAAAACTCCGAAGACCTTTCATAAATATTATTTTTTTTGAGTTCTTTTAATAGATCATTTTCGTCTATATTGTATTCTTTTAAAAACGCTTTTATTATTTTATTAACACTGATATTCAATCCCTTATAACTCCTAACATAAAGTTTAACTTTTATAGAGTCTATAAGTTCTTGATATGCCTTAGCTGGGATATAACTAACACTTGTTACTTCTTTTTCTATTGCAGAGGCTGCTATTTTATTTTTCTTAAGAAATGATATTTTTGTTTCATCTATAGCCTCTATAATTTTTTCATCGATATTCAAAATCTTAGCAATTTGATACATCTGAAATAAGATTAGTGCTATATCTTTTGTTTTAGATTCTAGTTCTACCGATCGTTGAGTTAACCAATTTATTATTGTTTCCTTAGTGCTACTTTTATTTTTGGAATAAAGGTCTAACAATACAATTAACAGTTTGTAAGACGCTTCTTTATAATTAGCTGCTGCTAAATTGATTTGAAATTCTTTAAGAGGTATTACGGTGTTATCATTGTAGTACATGAACAGTTTTTTAGAAAACTTGGTAGAAACTATATCATGCTTAACATTTGTAATGTTTTTATCTATTTTAATTCCTTCAATAAATGATGAAATGTCTCTATATAATTTGTATTCTTTTTCATTTTCAAAAGCCTTTAAAATGAGGACAAATTCTTGATCAATAACATGGTCTTTTATAATTTGATATAAAAACTCCTGAATGGCATTGGTAGGTGTTTTATGTGTTACTGCATAAGCCTGCAATACTATTTTTCCAAATAATGGTTGTAAACTATTCAAAGTAGCAGATCTAACAGACAACTTATTAGATATAGTAATCATCTGCTCAAAAAAGCGAGTTATTGTTGCTAATACTTCATTTTTAGAATTGGCTATTATATTATTAATTAAACTGTTTGAAAAACGCTCTACGAATTGATTGACGTTAGATTCTTCTTTAATAAACTTGAAAAAAGCAGTGTAAAATTTGGTTGGATTTGTTATTATGATATCCTCTATTTTGTTTGAAAAAAGACTTAGAGTCGTTATTGTACTATTAACAGGTAATGCGTTATACTTAAAGTAATAGTTGAGCGTCTCTATAAAACTTATATCTGCAGCTTCAATGGACACCAAATTTGATGCTGTTTCTCTTTTTTCAACCTCATCCAACAACGAAGTCACGATGCTTCCTAAACTAGGTTTTGAGCTTAACCTTTCATCACTCTTTTTAATTCCTGAAACGATCCTTTTTAGTAAACTTTTATAAGTTAAATTATATTTGGTTGCTATTTTATGTATAAGATATTTTAAAAAGTTTTTTTGATTGGAATATCCTGTAACGTCTATAAAAATATAGGCTAAGACAATCTCCCATATTGCATTTCTAAAATAATCTTTATTAACGGCAACTATGGTATGGTTTTGTTGATATTGTATGATATCTCTACGGGATTGATTTATATAAGCACCTTCTTCATCCTTAATTGCCATAACAATCTGTTCTAAAGCAGTGTCTTGTAGTTGGGAAATTAAACGCTTTCTTATATTTTCTTTTCTCCCTTCTTCTTTTAAAACAGAAATGAACTCGTCTCTATTAGTACTAAGCGCTGCTGTTAACAATTCTATGGGTTTTGTGGAAGACGGTGTATCCCATTGCATATATCCATTTTTAAGAAAAAAAACGAATTGATCCAGTTTTGTTTTATAGATTGGTTTTCGTTTTCCTTTTATTAAAGAGCCATTATCGTAGGTATTATTCTTAAAAAATGCTATAAAGGCTTCCTCTACTTTATACCCTAATTCACGATCAAAATTTGATGCAGAAATGGTTCCCAAATCCAATACAATGGCATCATATTGATCTAAATGGCCTGGTTCGTGATACCGCTCCATTACTTTTTGTAAAATAATCTGAATACTATGTTCTTGAAGTTGACTTATTCTTGATTGATATGCATAACTCTGTGAAGCATCATGCAATGTTATCTCATAGTGTTGACTTTTAATAATATGTATTTGATCCTCTTTCAAGACTCAGAATTTTTACGCTCTAGTTGCTGAAGCAGTACGATTAATTGATATGCCTGATTCATTAAATCTTCTTCTGAATCTCCTTGTTGCAGCAAGTCTAACCATTTAAAATAGCAGGTTTCAAATTGATACATTGTTTTATAATCTAACCAATAAGAATCTGATCTAATATGAATTGGCATTTGTTCATAAATGGTTTCTTCAAAAACCTTTTTAAAATTTTCATTCTGAAAACGCACAGGCCACTCTGGCATTATAAAACTCATTCTAAATGAAAAAAACTGTTCATCTACTGGATTGTCGTCATAGAACACATGACATTTAGTAATGGCTTCTAAATCTTCTTTTTGAGTGTTAATTACCTCACTTTTTAAAAGGTCAACCATTTTTTGAAGCTGTGATTTAGATTTAAAATTATTGTTAGAAACTGCCAGAGTATCTCCTTCAGATGAGCTGATTTTTAATCTATACTTTTCCTCTTCTTGCTCTATATCAAATTGTGCTTCTTGTTTCAATAAGGCCTCAACTAAAACGGCTATGTTTTCATCACGCTTTAAAAAAGAGGTACATTCAAAATGAGAAACAGCAATTTCCAACGCGCCATTTAATAAAGAAAAATCCATTTCAAAACCATAATGGTTTTCAAAGTATGAAGGCAATAACAAGATATGTTCCAATGGAAAAAACCCTTCACTTTTCTGACTGATTTCTACAAGATAATCAACAGCCTTTTCAATAGCTCCACTAGCTTCTTCTTTACTTTTTGCTAAGTGTACAATATTAGATTTTTTATCACTTCTCTTATATAAAACATAGTGATGGTCTTTATTATTCGGGTCTTCACTAATCGTATAATTATCCGTAACAATTCCGTACTTCAATACATTGTTAAGTAATGATTCTTCATGACCTACATAATGCATGACATGGTATAAGTTTTCTTTTATATCGTTATTTACAACAATGTCTTCAATTTCAACAATCCCTATTTCTTCTTCTGGAGTATAAATATCAATTTCACGAACTACAAAATCGATCTCAAGTGATTTGGGCTGAATGCTTATCCCTGATTCTGAAAAGTTTTTAATCAACGATTTTATCTGAAAATCATGAATTCCCATGAGTATCGCTATTTTTCTGAATATACCAGGTACCTCTTGTTTTTGATCTTCTGCCGATTGTACTTTTATATTATTATAATTAAAGGATTTTGATCGGCCATAACTAATGGATGCATATTCTCTTATGAGTTGTTGTTTTGCTAATAATGATTGTTTTTCAAACGCTTTAGTGACTATAGATGCTCCATAACTTGCTTTATTGATTTTTAGTAGTGTATACGTTTGAAAGGCTTCGCCATGTCTTGATAATAATTGGTCTGCTACTTTATTTAGTCTTTTTAATGCGTGATTATCAAAAAACAGATTCAGATCGTTTGTAACCTGACTCCAATATGCTTTGGTCTCTTCTAAATTATATGCTGTAGAAGGTGGTTGTAGAAGGTCTAATAGGTCTTCTATATCTGGTAAACTGTTTGTAAAATATGATGTCGATTGATTGTTTTGTACATCGTACAACGTATATATGTTACTTAATTGCGCTAAAAAATTGATTATTAACTGATCGAATGGTAATAAATACCCTTGTAGCTGTTTAACCTGGGCTTGCCTGAGTGGTAAAGCTTCAGAACTAATCCCTCTATCTCCAATACCATAAATTTCTGGAAATTGTTTTCGTACTGGATAATGGTAACTTATATCTTCCATAGCTCCCTGAGGTATTGGAATACTATTTAAGGAATTAGAGGCCGCTTTAAATTTACTAGCGTCTAATGCTTGAATAAAAGATAATTGTTTTCTTGTTTCTTTTAAATCTGGTTGAAAAGAAACGCCTGAATTTTCAAAGATTAGTTTTTCGTTTGATTCTGGAAATAAAACTCTAGCTGTCATGTTTTTAGGAATATTGAAACGTTCCTTAATAACATGTTGCTCGTTTGTTTCAGGATCTACATAGTTTAAACTGAAATTATCAATATTAACGACGCCTGGGATTTTGGAAATGATCTTGATAATGTCAGAGATTTCAATACACGCCATAGGTGCTTGTAAATCTTCATCTTTTATAAATCCATTAGACAAATAAGGTCCGTTAAAAATATCGTTTGTTGAAATGTTTTCTTTCTGTAACTGTTTTAACGAATAATAGTTTACTTCTGGTGCTAAATAATCATTAACACTATTTAAAATAGTTGCTAAAATTTCTTCTCCGTCTACTAAGTCTAACAATGCTATTCTTAGCTCCATAACAAGTATTAAAGGCTTATAAACCTCAACTTTATATAAATCTTCACATAGGTTACGATGTTTATGATACAATTGAGCTATTTGCTCTATAATCTGTTCATTTTCTGTTTTTTCCTCACCAGCCTGTAAACGGTATTCATATTTCTCTACATAGACATAAAACAGTCCTTTTATATTATTTAATTCTTCTTCGTAATCATCTACCGGGTGAATCCAAACATTTTTAACATTGGCAACCTGATCAATCCAAATTTTTCTATAGTCATTAAATGTTACGGGGTCTGTGGTTAAGATGTCTGAAGCAATAAAAAGACCATTATCTCCAGATTTTAGATCGGTTCCTTTTGATGATCGCAAAAGGTCTTGTACAGGCAAACCCCCTTTATAGGCTAACTCTGTAATAGCGTACGATATATTTTCGAGTAAAGTGACTCCAGGATCATGTTCGTTGTAATCTGTCCACACACTACCACTAAGCTTCTGGAGCATCTCCAAAGCTTCCTGATGTAATGTTTCATATAACCCTGAGCCTTTCTCCTTTTTGGAAATATATCCTTTGCTATTCATATAATACCTGCTCTATTATTTAAATAACGTACTCATATCATTATCCCATAACTTAGAAATATGAAACTGTATGTTTTGCCCTTGCCCGTAATTTGATCTCGTTTTTAGTTGTAACTTATAATTGTATGTGGTACCAGTAAATCGAATGTCTATTTTATTCCAAAACCAGCCGTAATATGCTTGTGTTTTTCGGATTTTATGATGAGATTTCCCAAATGTGCTTAAGGCATGTGCGTGAAGTAATGCATATCTTCCTGCTTTTTCTTTACCTACCTGAGCCATAACTTCAAAAGCGATGCAACCATCTAAATCTGTAACAACATCATGCCAGTCACCATCTGCTCGAACTGTGCCTATTTTATGTGTTCCTATGCGGGTATCTGCTCCCAACATACCTTCTACTTCCAATGAGGTTCTTGGTTTTTTTGTCCCTATGCCTACAAAACCTGATTTCTGGAAGGATATAGCGGTTGTTGATTCTGTTTTAGTTACAGGAGCAATAATGGATAAGCCTTTATTTTCTTCCTGATCTAACTCAACACTCCATTGTGGCAATTCATCTTCTACGTTCTCATAAAAACTTATTACCCGATCGGATTCTTTTCCTTCTGGTGAAAGAATCAATCCATCTTCTTCATTCTTTGAAATCCCATCATCTATTTTATTGACCATAGAATCTATCAAGCTAGAGAAATTACTTTCTTTAGGTCTGGCTCCGGCTGCAAACAATGTTTTTAAACTTTGTCTATTTAATAACTTGATTTTCAATAGTTCTAATTTTTATTTAGTGATTATTTTATTTTAACTCGATATAAGCAATTACAATTATTACTTACAACCGACTAATATTTAGTAAAATGTCTCCTCGAGCGCAGTCGAGAGGTTCTTAAATGATTTCAAATTTCAATAGGTCTCGACTTTAGCTTGTCTTGAGCTAAGTCGAAAGGCTCGACCTGACAACATATTAAACAGCTGAAAAGCAAAATTTCACAAAAAGATATCCACAACTCACGTTATTTTAAATGTTAAAATGGTGTCCGATTTTGATTCTGCTACAGTCGCAATCTTTTGCGGCGTTTTTTCATCTATGTCATGATTCGTTTTTATATCATCTTGTACATCTTCTATATCTCCAGCAATAATATAATCTACCCCTATTTGTAAATTCTGGCTTTCTATTTCCTCCATCGTTTCGTCTTCTAATATTGAAGATGAATAAATATTATGTTTCATTTTTGGGGCTAAAATAGCCCAGGGTTTGGTTGGCTTAATTTCGTTACTTCCTTCATATACTTTTGCAGAAAAATTGTCTATACCCTTCTTTACAATATGTTCTATCTCTAGTGTCTCAACCGATTGGATGTATGGTAGGTTTTCAACATGACTTCGCAACATTCTTGGTACTACTGTGGCGCCTATTCCTTCAATTCCAATAGTAGAATCGCTATGTGATAACGGGGATAAAAAGTTGCTCAATTCTGTATTCAATTCATTTAAATAATATCCGCCTTGATCTTTTGCATAAAACTCAACTATACAAGTAACTAACAACCATTCTACCGTTGGGTTTTGAACTTTAATTCTAATAAAAGAGTTGGATTTACTTTTTATAAAATTATGTATAGCATCTAATTCATTGCCGTTAAAATAGCGATGGTCGTCATGCGTCCATGTTCTGGGAAGTACTATGATCGTTATTTTGCCTGCTTGCGGCTTAAAAAAGCCATCTAGGTTTGTACATTTTACGGCAATGACTTCATGAAAATATTGTAAAATAAGGTGTTCATAATCCCAAATAGTTAACGCTCTGTCCTTATGCCGTAACCGTTCGCTAACCTCTGTATAAAACATCTCTGGTATCGTTGGTATTTTACCTCCATAAGATGCTGTAGGTTGTACGACTTTTTTAAGGTCTAGTATCTTTTTTACTGGCTTGGTAATACTATTTGCCTCTACCTTTTTACCTATAATGGTTTCATCATCACTTATACAACTTGCTACAACCGCATTTGAATAGATACTGTTTATTATGGGATACTTATAAGCATCATGCTTTGCTACAAAACGTAATTCGTACCCTTGATTACTAACTTCACTATCATAATATGGTAATAGTAATTCTATAATTCCTGATTTACTTAATTGATTGGTATCGTCTGAAATGATATTCTTTTTAGGAAGCACCTCCCACCTATCTATTTTTTTATACTCGATTGTTATATTATCAGGCTGTTCAATGTTTTCTGATGTATTATTTTTCAAATCAAAATACAAGGACACCGTAGTATCTGTTCCAATATTTGATAGTTCTAAATAGAGATAGCCTTCACTTATAAAATCTGAAACTATAGTATTTTTATATACTTTGCTATCAGATACTATTCTTTCTGTTCCAAAAGGTGTCAGGTGTATATAGTCTCCTTGTACGGTGTCTGCACTACCATCAAATGTATTATTAAAGTATATAGAATCACTAGCTGTATAATCGAGTGTTAACTGTTTTACTTTTGGTACAAAAGGTTTATTTGGTACTGGCAATGGTTCTTGGTTTTTAGCATTATAAAGCACTATTTCTGTATAGTCTTTTTGATATAGTTCATTCCCAAAAGCTTCCTGAGGTGCTATAAATGACAGTTTAAAAAAACCACTGTTTGTATGTACGCTATAAGTTATCGGGTCTTGTAATTTATAGTCTCTAGATAATTGATATTTTTTTAAATCGTTTAATGTGATCGTATTTTTTTTAGATATAATAACACTATCATAACCTTCTGGAGTCGTTACTGGTTCTATATTAAAAAGATTGAATTGTTCTCTTACTTTTTCTTCTCTCGGAAACCAATACCCGTTAGATAGTGCTGTGATATCAATCATAAAAGAATCGTTAGTGAACTTTTTAGAATATTCTTTGTAGTAGGTTTCAAAACCACCATAATCTGTTGGTACAGCATCCCATTCTATGTGCAAATCTATATTTATGAGCTCTTTCTTAAACAACTCACTTTTACCTATCATGAGATAATTGCCTACTGCTGGTGATAAACCAAATAGATTGAACGCTTTAGTTAATGGCAATTTGCCTACATTATTATAAATTGCCAGGTTCTTAATTCCTGTTACGTTAACATCTATTGTTATAAGTTCAAGTTTAATCCCTTTAAAAAATGAATAGACATATATTGGTGCATATTCATCTAGTACGACTTTTACCATGGGCCAGGAATAATCAGTGTCCGATGATAATACAGTTACTGGTGGATCTGTATTATCTAATCTAAAATGGATACTAAATGTATTCTCAGTTTCATTATAAGTAACGCTATAAGATGTTACTGTTTCCCAATCTTTTGTTGTAGTGTATGTAATTAGAAAAGCTTCTTCAAAAACGGTATTAAAAATAACATCCATCGGCAGTCCTTGGTTAGAAACCATATCATGTAATAACTTCCAAAATATGCTTTCTGAAGATTCTTTTTCTAAAGTAAATGTAATTTTGATGTCTCGCTCTCCTTCTTCAAGAAATAATACTTGAGATCCTATCATAAAACCAATATCAGTGGTTGTTTTCAAGGATATTTCTGACTCTATAATTGAATCTTCATCTGCTCCAAACAGCGATCTGTTTTCTACATCTTTTATCTCTTTTTTATTACTAATAAGATTGTTTTTTACGATGTTAGATATAATAGATTCATTTGTTCCTATTTTTATAAAAGGACTCTTATTAAAATAGAGTGTTTGTAGCTCATTAATCTCTATAAAAACTGCTAATAGAGGTTTTGTCGTTTCAAATAGAATGTTTTGTTTACTTTCAAATAACTTCCCAGCACTTAGTTGTGTGTTTTCCGTAATTAAAACACCTTTTGATTTAGGGGTTAATTCAAAACATACAACAGCTTGAGTCGCTATTCCTTTTCTTGGTGTTTGCTGTAAGACATCTTTATAGTAAAAATCTAAATGCCGATCACCAATGGCATTAATTGTCTCCTGTACCTTCTTAAATAATATCGCAAATGTTATATACATAGCGTTATTAGGCATATGGTCTTTTTTAGCAAAGACATTACTTTTTAGATAGTCACTCGTAAAGTTCTGAATATACAGTACCATTTTTCCAAACGCATGTACAGTGTCATCTAAATCGAATTCACTATCACTGTTTGATGAATTTGGATGCACCTTTAAAGCATCAACGAATGAATCTGTGGTAACGCCATCTGTTTTTGTATCATCCAAAATAGATTCTAGAGCCTTTTTTTTATCTTGTAATACGTCTTGCAACACATTCCCTATTTTATTAGCAAGAATATCTTCTTTTAAATACATCAATCTATGGTACCACTTCTCTATTTTGTTATACCAATCTAATAACACCTGGACCATGTTAATAGGCACATAAGTTTCTACATGAAGACTATCTATAGGTTCCTTTATAATTCCTATAATGTATATAACGGGGTCTTGCTCTACTAAGGCTTTCCAGTTACCATCAATGATATGTTCTGTTGTATAAAAGTTTATATGTTCTACATACGATGTTATATATGCTAACAAATCTTCAAAAGAACGTTCGTCTATCTTAAACTCAGGGTTAAGCAGATTCGTATTAATTCTTTGACGTTGTATGGTTCCTTTTCTTCTTTCTATCATCAATTATATTGACTAAATAATAGCATGTATTATTGTTCTTTTTCTGTGTTAAGAGCGACTAAATCGGATAAACTCGTTGCTTGTTTTGCTTCTTTTTTATATAAGTCTGGTATATCTGTTCCTTCAATTTTATAGTATGGGAATACTAAATTAAACCTGGTGTTTGTTGATGGGATTGTGTAATCTAAATTGATTCTGATCACACCGTCTAAATACTCAGATTCATCCAAAAGAACCTTTATAAGTTTAATTCTGGGTTCATATCTCAAGATGGCTGTTTTAATCATTTCTATAATTTGATACATTCTTGAGTTTGATATAGATTCAAATAAATAAGTATAGATATCACATCCATATCTTGGAGTCATAATGCGTTCTCCTAGTTTTGTATTTAGTAATATTTCTAAAGATTGCTGAATGTCTTTTTCGTTCGATACCATCTCTACTCCTAAAGCACTTTCTTTATGAAAGGTAGGCGGAAAACTCCACCCTGTTCCTAAAAACAAATTGTCATGATCTCTGTCTTGTTTTTTCAACGTCATTTGTTACTATTAATTTAGATTTACTGAAGTACCACTAATAGACACATTTCCGCTATTTGCTGTTATGTCTACCGATGCCCCTTCTATAGTAAGCGCGTCTGCTGCCTTAATCGTCATTGCGGACTTACTTTCTATAGTAATACCCTCATCATTCATTTGTATTTGATTACTTTGTTCGTCGGTAATGGTTATACTTTTATCTTGATCGCTAAGCACTAGCGTATTGCCATTAGGCGTGACCATTGTCATTACGATATTTTCATCATCAAACTTGACCTGTAATTTGCTTCTGGTCATTAGCATTTTTATATTATTATCGCTATCGGCTACAACCTCTGGAGGTTGTAATGAACTACTATACATGCTTCCTAAAATAACTGGGTATGCCGGATTTCCATCTATAAAACCAAGTATCACCTCATCCTCTACTTCTGGATAAAAATAGACTCCAAAACTATTGCTTGCGTAGTACGATGCTAAACGTGCCCATACTAATTCTGTAGTATCGTTCAATACAGGAATTTCTACTTTGACTCTAAACTCTCCACCGTCTTCATCGTACGTATCTTTAACAATACCAACTTGCATCCCTTTAACATCTATTAGTGTATCTTTTGCCCCTGGTTCAGTTGGTGCATTTTTCACTTTTTGACTGTGTAATTCGGGAGGTAATCCTATTTGTATCTCTGTCGTCCAATTGCCTGCACTAAAACTATGGGAAACACTAGAAACATAAGCATCTCCATCAAAAAGCTCTCCTAAACCTGTTAATGAAATTAGGGTATTGGGTTTTGCGTCTGCAGATCCAGGGAATTTAATAGATCCATTGTATTTAGACATTCTTTTTCGCAATAACAAAGCATCAGAAATTTGCTTTGCTTCTTCTTCTGATAAAGGCACTGATGTATAAAACGTTTCATCTACATCGGTAACAGATTCTAAATCTGATTCTGAGGCATCGCCCTGCTCATTAACTGTTGGCTCAGTGGCTTCTGAGTTTACAGAATCTTGTTCTGAAGGTGTCCAGGCATCAATGGAAATCGACGTAGCTTGTTCAATAGATTCAAGATCTATATCCATTTCCATAATATCTCTACCATATTGTAATTCTAATACTGGACTATCATTAATCGTTATAGCACCAACAACTAACTTTCCATTCTCTGTTACCACTGCCATACCATTACGCTGTGCCCTGCTTACAATAAAATCCCAATCTGAGGCTCCGTATTGTATAATCTTTTCTTTTGTTACTGTGGTAGGTGTAATATCACTCTCTATGCCTAGGTTTCCGACAATTTTGTCAATAGCATCACTATCTAAAGAATCCGTAAGGACCACTTTACTTCTGCTTTTTACTGCTTTAACTAAAAGGTCTTTACACGTTACCTGAAAGGTGGTTCCAGAATCATCTAATTTAATAGATTGTTTAACGACTTCTCCAGAAAAAATAGTGGTCGTATCTGTTCCATAACCTAAAGATATTTCTATAGCATTCCCGGTTTGAAAGGTTGATGCATCTGCAATTTCGAACATTTGTGTTGTAGGATTACCATCTCTTACCGTAATCTGAGCTTGTGCTATGGTATCAATTTCTTGTGATATATTGACACTCATGACGCCATAAGTATCTGGGATCGCATTACCTTCTGAGGTAATTGTAAATGACACTAAGTTATTTCCACTTATTATTGGTGAGTTAGCCATAATTCAGTTTACTTTAAAGGGGGTAAATACAGCTTTGTTCCTGGGGCTATATTTCTAAAATTTAAAACATTGTTATATGATGCAACTTCTGTATAATAGCTGCTATCTCCATATATTCGGTAACAAATTAAAGGCAACGTATCACCTTCTTTCACTTCTATAAAGTGAGTAAGGTCTGGAGATTGATTGTCTGCCTCTGCAGCAATATCATCTGCGGAAATGGCCCCTTCAAAAGTGGTGCTTAGTTTTGCTCTTAATGGTGTTCCATCACTTTGAAAAAGGGTATATGAAATATTTAACGCGGTTAGCTTACATTTAAAAACCAAGGTTCCCCATGAAAGCATTAAATAATTAGGTTCGTGTATACTCCCGTTATATGTAAAACAAGTACTTTTAAAACTATCTATCTGGTCTGAAACCGGAGTTTGCGAAGCCAATAAACTAGTCGTACTTACGGCTCCTGTGGCATCAAAATAAATATCGAAAGTCACCTTTTCTGGCGGCGTTCCTTTATACCAAACTGATGTGCCTGGCGACCCTACTGGTTGAAACTTATTGTATTCTATAGTATGGTCGTGTGTATATGATGCTGGATTTATTTGTACGGTACAACTATCTCCTGTTTTACTAGAATACTCATTATCTGAATATGCTGTAATTGTCATTAAATTTTTTGACATCTAACGCTCTTTTATTTTTTGTAACTGCTTTTTTACTTCTTTTTTACAAAGATTGGCTACAGTTTCTTTTATCATATTCATGTCTATAGCCTCTGGTTTTGACTTTATAGATTCTTCGACTTTTACTTTTATAATCAACTCTCTTATTTCTATGGGCATAATTTATATTACTAGTGAATAATCGTATGACAATTCCAGTGTTTCTATAAGAATTTCGTTGTTCATAGAATTCAATGGAGAGAATTCCCATTTTACAGGCCATGCATTAATAAAGCTCCAATTTTTTATGGGAAAACTATCTTCATCCAAAAGGCTTAATACGACTGTTTGTGTAATAATTGTTGATGATAACCCACCTCCAATAGTAGCTTCACACCATAATGATAAGGCTGAAATGCTTGAGGTGACACCACGTTTTAGAACAAGGTTTTGGTATTTTGCTCCAGTAGGAACCCGGTGTTTAAAGCGGTTTTCTCCACCTTCTGCTATTTCTTCAACACCCATTTCCATAGACATACCTGATACTTCTTTAAAAGAGGTATCAGATAGTCCTAATTCTAATGGAAATGTCAATCTAAAATAAAAACCCGGTAATGGATAATCACTCATAAATTTTAACTATTGGCAATAGTTAAGCCTTCATGAGCCAATTCCAAAGTTTCCACCGCAACTTCGTTTGCATCAGATTTTAAATCTGTAGCTGTAATTTTAGTGGGCCAGGCATTTGTTAATGTCCAGGTCATTGTTGGTGACCCAGATTCATCCAATAATTTGATAACGACTGTTTCTCTTTTTATGGTATTCATTTTTATAGCATTATACCAGGTCCAAAAGTTATTATCTTTTACAAAAACCCCTTTTTTAAGTGTGACATTACTAAATTTAGCAATCCCGGGCATTTTAATTGTACTAAAGGTTTTGCTATCTCCATGTCTGTACTCTACAACTTGTGTTTCTGTATCTAATCCTGATACTTCCTGAAAAGAAGCTGTGTTATCTTGAGAGCCTAAGCTAACTGTAAAATAAAATTTAGTTAACGGCCATATTGCACCTTGTGCTGATCCATCATCTGCCATAATTATATGTTTTTAAAGTGTTTAATTAATATTTTTTTATGCTTTTTGCATTTCTTGTTGGAACGTAATTTCTATGAATTCCGCAGGATGTGAAATGGCTACTTTTACTGCTACAATCATTCTTCCATTAAGAATATCGTCTGCAGTCATCGTACTACCTAATCCAACAGTCACAGAAAAAGCATCGGCTGGTTTTGGTCCTACCAAACCACCTTGATTCCATAGTCCTAATAAGAAGTTGCTTATCATACTTTTTACAGACACCCAGGTCTTAGCATCGTTAGGAGCAAATACATAAGCACTAGCTGCTTCTTTTACAGATTGCTCTATATATATTAATGTTCTTCTTACATTCACATATCTCCAATCGTTAGAATTACCATCTAATGTTCTAGCACCCCAAACTAGCACCCCTTTTCCTTGAAAAGATCTAATCGCGCATATCGATTTTCCATCTAATGGCACATTAAGGTCTTCTTGAGCTTGTAAGTCTATTTTAATTGCTGGTGAAGTCACAGCTTGCACACCGACATTTGCGGGCGCTACCCAAACACCTTCATTATTATCTACTACGGTATAAATTCCAGCCATAGCGGCACTTGGTGGCATTAAATTCAATTTTTCCAGAAAATGATTTAATAAGAGTTTATAAGATGCACTTAAGTTTTTAAGTACCGAGTCTGCTTTATCTGGCGTAATCCCATCTGCTGCAGGTTTTGCTGCAAACAATGCTGTAATGTATTTTGCTATTGGATTGGGTACAGACGTATTGGTTTTTGGATCTGTTACGTTTGGAAATTCTGCATTAAGCATCGTTTTTACAGTAGCATAACTTGCCGCTGCGATGTTCTTATACGATATATCTGTCAATTGGTTCACCGTAGTATGTAACCAGGGATAATATGCCGCTGCATAACTATTAAACTTTGGTAACGTTGGTTCTACAGCATTTCTAAAGCCTTCAACACTTGTTGTTCCTACCAAAGGTTCACTATAGCCACCTGGTATATCTAGAAGCGCTACTCTGGTTCCCAACAATCCGCAATGGTTTATCAGTTCGCCTTGTAGTGTGTAACATAATGCGTATTTAGTTGCTAATTCAGTTTGTGTAGGATCCATCAACTCTACAGCATCTGGTATCACGATCATGGTGGGTTCTTCTTCTTTTTCTAATACCGTTAATGCATCGGTAAAAGGAGTGGTCGTGGTTAAACCAGTCATTGAAAAATCATAACCTCCTGTAGATACTATATAACATGTTCCGCCTCCATTTTCGTAAAAAAACCGAACAGCACTATATAATCTATAATTTACTGTACTTGTTGCTAAAGTATACCCATTACCTCCTGTAGAGAAATCGGCAGGGGTTGGTGCTGCGGCTGCAGGGTCTGCTTTTCCTGCATCAGCTCCTTTTTTCGCTGGAGCTGCTGGTTTGGCAGGTGGCACTAGGGTTACACTAAATTGAATTTGCGGTGGTTGACTTCCAAAAATAGCGTTAAACTCTGCCAATGAAGTAATTCTCACGGCTTTGTTTACTAAATCTTTACCATTGTAGCTGGTTTGTCCTGTGTATCCGATAAAAGCCGGAATTGCAGTAGGAACCGGTACAACGGCGTTTCCAAAGGCATCCAGTTCTTGGATGTAAACCCCAGGTGTTTTCATTGCTGTTACTGACATTCTTCTTGATTGTTTTTAAGTGTTAGACATAAATTATAGTTTGAGAATAATATGAATTCTCATTATTTTCATTTTCAGTTATAATAGACGATACTCCTGGAACGGGCATTTTCATATCCAATTCTTGTAAAGTATCTGAAAATTGATTGGTATACTGAATTTTTAATATGGCATGTTTTTCTGGTTTTTGATAAAGCTTAATGGCATTGGTAGACGTAAAAACAGTAGATGCTTCCTGACCTTTTAAGACGATTTTTTTTTCGGGTCCTATATATTGTTCGCTGTCTACACTTTCTATACTCATCTTCTGAATTTCAATCTTTTTGTCCTTGGGAACCACAACAACATATTCCCAGAAAGTCGCTCTGGATTCAAAATTCACTTGTAATGATGGTGTCGTATTTTCTTTTAGCGACTCTTGAATGTTTCGCATTTGAATATGCAATATCCCATAACAGTTAGTATGTAAAATCTGTGAGGTGCCAAAAAATGTACTGGATAGGCTACCGTTTATCCATAATTGATAAACCCCAGATCCAAAAGCGCTTATATCGACAGAAACATTGGATCGGTTTGTTAAAGATGGTTGATTAAAGATCTCTTGTCCTTCATTGTTTTTAACAACAACGGATGTCGTTTCTGTTTTCGAAACGTTTACATGAAACCGTAGTGGACGGGTCTCTATGCCTAACGGTGTGGCAATCTCTTCATTATTCTGTTTATTGGTTACTTTAGAATTTGTTATGTATAATACAGAGTCTTCTTTTTTTGGTAAGGCTACGTTGGTATAATTATCAAAATTCGGATCTGTATTAATTAATTGAAAATATAAATCTTCAGTCATTTGAAGTTCTTCCCAAACCTCTTTTGAAGGTGCTACTACTGCAGATGCATAGTATTGATGTCCCAATTTTTGAAATCGTATGCCATAGTTCTTCATGATACGTCGTGTTTCATGTGTTGGCAATAATTCAAAAACATCACATTCATTATTATAGAAATATTGATGTTCTATGCTTAATGTAAACCAATGTTGATGATTCATATTTATAATTTTAGTTTATTGTTTTTTAGCACTTGTTTCTAGACCACTAATACTTGCTATTTGTTCTTTTATTTGTCCTTTTTGTATACCAATCATTCTAACTTTATAGAGCATAGAGGGGACATATTTGGCTCCTATCCCACTCCACACATGGCTTAATTCTTGTACGGGTACATTATAAATTTCAAAAGCCAATCGTTTTATTAATGGATCGAGATCTGGATAGGTTTCTGACTTAAAAACTCTAGAGGCTTGAAATACACCAATGACAGCGGATAACATTTTTAAGGCTTCCATATAGTTATCTGAATTATAATTAGCAGATATTAATAGATATAAATTAAGGTATACAGGCTCATTTATTTTATTGAAGCTCCCTTGACCATTATTAATATATTCTTCTCTATGTTTGATTGTTTTTTCGTGCTCCAGATTTATAATGGATAACACGACCTTATTCTCAATATTTTTAGTAATACTGCCATCCAGATTTATAAGGCTCCCCACAACGACCATATCATCGGTAAGCCCAAAGGACATTTTAAGTTCTTTGTTTAGTAGATTGCTTATAAATAATAATGCCTTTTCTAACATGTTAAATTATTTTATACTTTCTAATTGTGTTTTTATCGCTGTCATGACCATTCTTGAAAAATAGATTCCTAATGCACAGATGCCATATACCACTCTAAACAAAGGTTGTTGGCTTGTTATAATTTCGGAAACCTCTTCAATTTCCTGCGATACGCTTTCACTTAATATCTCAGCTTCAGATCTTATGATATAAGAAATAACCAGCGCTATAGGAATGCTAATTGCCATGATAAATAGTATCCATAAAAATTCTTTAGATACTGCTTTTTTCACAGCAGTAAACATCTTTTTAATGGTACCAGATTCTGCTTTTATACTTTTAACATCCATATATTAAAGCCTTGTTTAAGGCAAATCTTTTTGTTTTTTTTCTATTAGTTTATTCGCCAAATAAAAAGCTGATATTCCTATAAAAAATCCAACGATTAACAAAACCACATCATTATCTATCCAGTTTTGCATTCTAAAAATGACAATAGCAAAGACTAGCATGGCTGCTATGTAGTATGTTTTTAAAGCTGAGTCATTAAAGAAGTTATTACGGGTGTTGGGATATATCATTGCCATTAAAAAGCCTATACAGGCAAAAAATAAAATAAAAGACATCGTGTATAGTAAGATGGTTTTATAATTAGTTACGGTAGTCAATTCGCCTTCTACTTTATTTATTTTACTGTTGGGGTCTGTAAGTCCTAACGTATTTACTATACTAGAAACGATAGAGCTCGATGCGCCATCTTCTGAATTATCGCCATCGCTACTAGTCGGGCTACCATCTGCATTTGTGCCTCCGCTAGTGGCATCTTGTGCTGGCGGTGGTTTTGATAATTCTGTGCTTATAACATTCCATATATCATTATAGCCCTTATCATACCCCAAAGCCCAAAGTCCTAAACCTTTTAGTTTCTTTTCTTTAATAAGCTGGGTTTTATATACAAAACTAGAATCGTTTTCAAACCAACATTGTCTGTATTGGGTCTTATCGCTTTTTATCTTATAAGTACTGTAGGCGCTTTTGCTTACTGGCTCTATATAGATCGCTTCATTATTACCAATATTGGTTTTAATATAGCTATAGGTCCTGCTTCCAATATATTTTTTGACTTTAGATTTTAGGTTTAAGTTTTTGGTTTCCCATAAACTTCCATAGGTTGGTAATGCTAATATTATTTTAGAGCTGGCGATACCGCTATTGATGTAATAATCGACCGATGTTGTAAGGTTATATGGTTCCCAGGTTTGACCGCTTTTTAATGGAGCTACTGGTCCTGCAACGGTACTTGCTTGTCCATAATAATCGTAGCCCATAATCACAAATCGATCTATGGCTTGATTTATAGCCTTAAAATCTAAAGCATCACTCCAATTCACGCTGGGTACTGTAATATAAACCTCGTAATCTTTATTTGCTTTTTTAAGCCTGTTAGATAAGGTTAATAAAAAGCCTGTGTATTCACTTTTTTGTTTTTTTGCAACGCCTTCGAAATCAATACAGACGCCATTGCCTTCTCTCTTTGATAACAGGGTAATGAGGTTACTTATCAAGGTATCAATAGCATCAGGGTTTTTCAAGAATTTCCTGTTATTCGTATCTCCAAAATTACTGACCGTAAGAAGTATTTTTTTATTTGGTTGCGTTCGTATTGAATCTATTAATGCTGTTGTTTCCCAATCGTGAGTGGTAATAGCATCACCTGTTTTAGGATTCACCTCGTATGAAAAATAGGCAACCGTAGAAAGTAACGAGAAATTAAGTTGCTTGTAATAATCGTTTTCCCAATACGGATACCATCCTAACACTTCATAATCTAACTCAAAATCTTCTGATAATTCAATAGGTCTAGAAATAATGGTATCGGTACTCGTAGCAAAATTTGGTGACTTATTATCTTTTAAAACTTTATGGTGCTGATGAATAAATTGCCTTGCCTGTTTAGTAGAATCATTATGGTTAAATATACTTTTTAGAAATGCCGTTACTTTACTTTCACTTTTAGTAACTTTAGTAGTGTCCTGGAATGGGTAGTTACTCCTTACAATACCAGATGGATACGCATATACGTGTATCACAAAAAACATAAAAACTACTAAAAAAACACTTTTGTGACTCACTAAATTAAAATGGATTAATATTAATTTGTAAGAGTCTAATATAATTATTTCTGAATAAATTCCTACGTATTTTGTAGTTAAATATTTATAATTGTATTTTTAATGGTATAAATATCGTCATAGTAACGTTACCCATTTTGATATTGAAAATGGACTACTAATGCTTTAATGGATTAGTGTTATATAATGTGGCTTTGATTGGTCTCTTATTTTGTAACCGTCTGTTTCCTTGTTTGTTCTAAAGATAAAGTTAATACTACATAACCTAAAAATCTATGCGAAGTTTAAAACTTCGCAGTATTACACAAAAAAGCCACATTTATTTTTTACTTAAATGTGGCTTTCTTATTTTTTATTTATCTACTCTACTCTACTTATTGCTTCGAAGTCACAGACTTCGAAGAGCTGGTCAAGTAGCAGTATTAAGAATAAAATTTAACTATTGTTAAATAAAAAATATAATTATAAGTAAAGTTGTGGGTGTTTTAATTGAAAACTATAAATAGAGAAATCTCATGCTGCTTAACTATTTATTCGTTTTTATTATACAAAAAACGTTGCTTTACGACGTTTTGAACTTCGCTACATTATGGAAATCAAAAAAAGCAACACACTATTTTTAAAATATTGCTTATTGTTGGGGCTAGGACGTATTAGTATTATATAAAGCCTACTGGTCTTTCTTCTTCTTTGTTTTGAATAGTGTATTAAGAAAATTCTTTTTTTGGGTTGGCTTACCCAAGCTTTTATTTATAGAGTCCTGTTTCTTTTGTTCTAACTTCTTTAATTTGGTTTGCACCCGTTTTATAGAATCGTTGCGCTTTTTGTTTATTCTTTCTAATTTTAGTTTTACTCGATTTATAGAATCATTCTTTCTTTTAATTCTTTTATCTGTCTTAATTTGAACTTTTTCAAGAGAATCTCTTTTTCTGAGTAATCGTTCTACAAGATTTTTAGGTCTTTCTTTAAACTTAAAACTATTTTTATGGTATGTGGTGTCTTTTTTAACAAAATCAATCCAATAACCGTCTTTTAAATTCTGTTTATAGTTGCCCTTTTCTATTAAATTCCCTTGTGAATCATAGGCTTTAAAATGACCATTTTTATACCCGTTACTCCATGCCACATTTGTCATTAATATTCCATTTTCATGCCATGTTTTCCAATCTCCAATTTTTAGTCCGAAACTAAATGTCCCTTGTTCTGCTAACTGATTAGATTTATAGTATTTAGAATACTTTTTATGCAATACTAGTCCTCCTGAAGTTGACATAGATTGATGTATTTGGCCAGATTTAAACCAATAGTATATTTTTCCCTTATTAAAGTTAGATGGCTTTTCTTGTGCTACATAGCATTCTATATCAAATCCATTGTCTCTAATTACTTTTCTCTGCACATCGGTAGAAAAGGCAAAACATAAAACTGAACATATAATAATACCTATTACTCTTTTCATCGGCTATAAAAACTTAAATAGCTAAAGTATGAGTTACCAAAAAAATAGTGTTAGGGTTTTGCCTTACTAATGTGATGGGATTTAAGTTTTTATAGATAAACTGTAGCTAACAATTCTTTATACAAAATTATAGCCATCAAAGCTTATTTTTTATCATTTTTATTGACACGCTAACATATTGTTTAACTAAACCCTTCTATCTCTTTAATATTCAAAGTTTTAAATTCAATACTATGCGAAGTTTACAACGCTATGAGAAGTTTGCAACAATGCTATGCGAAGTTTGCAACTTCGCATCACCAATACTACCATACTATACTTTTCCAAAAGGCATCATCACTATGTACATTTATAACTGGCGTATCGACCAAAATAACATCTACAAGACCATCTCCTTCAACATAATTTATCGCACTGGAATACACATAATGTGATGCTCTTTCCACAAGTCCTGATCTTACTGGGTTTAAATGAATATAATCTAATTTAGACCATAAAAATTTTGGACTATAAATTTCTTCTGGATGATTACCATATCTCCAAAATTGATATGTTTTGTTTCGACTATGTGTTTCTGTGGCTTTTGAGAAAAGAGTTAGTAACCATTTCCGTCTACTTTCTTTTCCAGATTTAATCTGATTAATTATAGACTTGGCTGTAAATTTTTTAAAATCTCTTATTAAACCCGACAAATCGTTATGAGCACTTTGAATTATTAAATGTATATGATTACTCATAATTACATAACCAAAAACAATCATGCCTTTTTCTTTAATGCAATAATTTAAATTTTCAACTATTATATCTTTATATACTTTCCTTGTAAATACATCTGCCCAATCTACGACTGTAAATGTTATATAATGTGGCTTTGATTGGTCTCTTATTTTGTAACCGTCTGTTTCCATGTTTGTTTTAAAGATAAAATATGAAGATAGTACTACACAACTTAAAAAGCTACGCGAAGTTTAAAACTTCGTATTGTTACACAAAAAAAACCACATTCATTTTTTACTTAAATGTGGCCTTTTTTATCTTTATCTAATTATTACGTTTTACTTATAATTATATTTTTTATTTAACAATAGTTAAATTTGGTTGTTAAGTCTGAGACGTTTGCCACCATCTTGCTATGCGAAGTTTAAAACTTCGAATTATTTCACAAGAAAGCCACACTCATTTTTTACTTAAATCTGGCTTTCTTATTTTTTATTTTATTTATCTACTCTACTTATTGCTTCGAAGTCACAGACTTCGAAGAGCTGGTTCCATGTTTGTTTTAAAAATAAAATGTAAAGATAGTACTACATGACTTAAAAAGCTATGCGAAGTTTAAAACTTCGTATCTATTACTTATTGCTTCGAAGTTGCAAACTTCGAAGAGCTGGGAACAGCGGGTTTTATATCTATAACTTCATCTACAACTTCCTTTAAATAAAAACTATACCAATCAGGTAATTCTTTTAATATAGATACTTCCTTAATAAAGGATAAACTTATTATTATTATTATATTGTCATTACAATCAATATATTTCTTTTTATAACTAATAATACTTGTTGCCATTACTCTGTTATTATTGTTCTTTTTTGATTAGTTGCAAACTTCGAAGAGCTGGAATTTTATTTACTATTATTGCTTCGAAGTCACAGACTTCGAAGAGCTGGAAGTTGCAAACTTCGAAGAGCTGGCTTTCTCTTAAAGCAAAAAAAAGCCCTTACATCTCTGTAAAAGCTTTTCTATTTTATGTTTTCTTACTCTTGTCTGCTGACTCGGAACGCCACTAGCAAATGCTAGCGGTAGCGCATACTATGGAACAGCGGGGGGCCTTACTTTGACAAACTAAACTATACCCCAGCGGGGGCTAGCGCTCACTCTTGTGTAAACATACTAGGACGAGCGGGGTTCAAGCCAGCCCGATAGCGACTAGCTGGGAGATTATTCAACGACAACAAAACCTTCTTCCAAGAAAAATGACTTGGTAACTAGTCTTATAGAATCCTTTTTGGGCATAAAGTAATTTTTTTCAATAAATTTAACAAGGAATCTATTTTCTCCTAATTTACTTGGAGTATAACTAAACGAAAACTTTATAGTATCCTTTATTCTTTTTACTGGTGCAAAGATTGTATCACATTTATCTTTAAATAATTCACTAGAAAAATCTATTTTATTATCACGTGAGAACAACACACAAGCTTCTCCAATTTTTCTATTCGTTTTTGGATTCATTATAGTATCACTTAAAACATGAAATAAACGTAGTTCAACTTCAATTTCTTTGTTAAGCTCCAATGTATCTTCCAGTGATGAATAGAAATATGCAAAATCTTCTTTTGAAGACATTGAAGCATTCGATAATTCCTCAGAAGAAACTTTATTAACCTTCCTATTATTACAGTTAAAAAATTGAATACAAATAAAAAAAATACCAATAAACTTAATTGATTTAATCATTTTCTGTGTCTTTAATAGTTCTCAGTTCTCTAGCCCTTGCTTTAGATATTGAATCTACCTTTTCAAGATCTTTTTCTGTTCCAACAAATATAGTATCCTTCTGTGTAATCCCATAAAGGGCTTGTCCTCCACGTGAACCAACTATAACTGTTTCAGAACCTTTTCCAGTAATTTGCATTTCATAAATCCGCTTAATTTCCTCTTCTGCATTACCTTTATTATCTAGCGCTTTTTGTAATTTATACGCTCTTTCTAATATTTGAGATTTAGTCCCCCCACCTGCTTGGTTAAAAGCTATATTGTACAATTGAGTAATATCTACAACTAAATCAGGGTTACCTTGTTGCCTTACTAAACCAAGTGAAGGGTCAGAACCCCTAACCACAAATTGTATCCCTCCTTGACTAGTATAACTACTCTGCTGGGAGCCAGATTCTGGATAATCCAATATGTTATTTATATAATCTATTACTGGTTGATACCATGAATTTTCTTTTGTTATTTTGTCATATATTATATCCAGTTTGACTTCAAACATCCTGTATAATTCGCCCTCATTATTATAACTATAAACAATAGCTCCTTTAGTTTCAAACTCTTCACCATTAGAACTTGAAGTTGAAGGTTGTCCTATTTCTTGGCCTACATCAAATGTCTTTTTGGCATGATTTATTTGTGCATCTGTTTTCCATACATATGAATTTTTTGTAGCTGCCACAGCACTTAATACATCTCCATCACGCATGTATTGTGTTACAGCATCTCTAACATAAGGACTTTCAATTATTAAAATCTCTTCCAATCCTTCTAGTTCTTTGGCATGTATTACTTTATTTCCTGAAAACTGATAAGGAGTATAATAAGGATATTTAGCAGTTAAAGGGTCAGGTGCAAAAAATCTCCCCACTCTTGGGTCATGCATTCTAAAAGTAAAGTTCACGCTATTACCTTCGCCTTTAATCTCATCATCCTTTTCCTGTCCTTGGAAGCCGTAACGGTAGTTATCACTGGAACCATGGCGGTTAGGTAACAATTGACCAAAGGGATAGTAGTCATTATACGCAACTACATCTGGTTTTAAGAGTCCACTAGGGTCTATTAATTTCCGGTCTGTTACCACACTTAACACATTACCTAAATGGTTACTAAGCTCATAGCGTTTGTCACCAACATTATTTTCAAAGATCGTATCTCCAAAAGTAATGGATTCTTCGGTGATTTTCAAATTCTTTTGCTCTAATCCTAATCGCGAACTTCCAAATATGTGATGTTCAGTTAAGAACATCCCATCGTTTCCACCTGTATTGGTTACATCTTCTACTTTAGCAGTAAATGTACTCCCTGCTTTGGCATGAAAATTAGGTGACAGTATTATACTTTTTCCTGCTGTATAGCTTAAATCTCCTGTTGACTCTACCGTATTTTCTGTTGTTGTATTTGTAGTTATAATGGTATTTACGGCTGTAAAATTTTGTGTATTTGTTACTTGTAAATTATTATGTGTAATATCAAACGGATGTTCTGGTGTTGGTAAATTAGCATCACTATTGTATACTGCCAATACATTGCCTTGTGCATCGCGTGTATACAGAGTTATTTTATTACCAGCAATATCTGTTTTAGCTATTCGGTTTCCTAGACCATCATACTGAAAATGTATAATATCTCCATTCGTTTTTTCGATGGATTTCACTTTACCATCTACGCGCCATATTATCGTGTCCAGGTTTTCTGCCGTATCTTTAATTAATTGTCCGATTTCATCATAGGTATAGTTTGCATCGGGTTGTGTTCCTAAATCATTAAAACCAGTATCCCCTAAGGCGTCTTGTACATCGTCCAATTGATTGGTACGTTCTTGTAGTCCTGTTGTTGGGTTTAGTTTGGTTTTATAATCATACGATAACTGATCCATTGCCACGACAGCATTACTGTTATTAAGCGTTGAACGATTAAGTGTTTTTAAGTTCCCGTTACGATCGTAAGTATAATTTGCAGAGTAACTTTCTGTTGGCGCGCCTCCTCCGCTTATACTGTTTCCGTTGTAGGTTTTTATTCTATTTAGTTGATCGTACCCATAGTTATTTAACTGTGATGTAAGCAAGTTTTCATCTTTATCTAAAAGACTGGTGACCATTTGCTTAATATTACCGTTATATAAATTTCTACCTGCTGTTGCTGCCGGGTCTGTAACCTTATTTGAGTTACTATAGCTAAATGTATTTCCTAATGAGGCTATAGGTTCGTAGTCATCATCAAAATAGTTTAAAGAATAGCCCATCGCATCTTGTGCTACTTGGGAGCCAACCACACCATCTGTCCCCATATCATCTGCTGTTAACATAGTTTCAGAATTCACCCCTTTTAACCAACCTTGTAAGGTATAAGCATAATCCATTCCTTGTACTTCTTTCCCTCCTAATACGGTACGTGCTAATGGGCCATGTGCGTAGTACTGATAGGCTGCATCTTTTTCCCAAATCATACCATCGCTAGAGGTTTCTACCATGGTGATACGGTTATCGGCATCGTAGGTATAGCGATGCGCAAACATATCTGGTTTTCCGTTTTGGTAGCTTACTTTATTGACGTTTCCGCTAATTAAATCGTACTCATACAAGACCCTTTTTATTCCAGATTGGAAATTATTAGGATTTATAATCATAAGTTTATTATGCTGTACCAGCTCTTTTACGTTACCATGTATATCGTAATTATAGAAAAGGGCATTGTTATAGTTTGCTAAGTTGGTTCCTATATTATTAACATAATCTCTAAGATCGTAATAATAAACAGCTGCCACACGATTACGGGTATTATCTGTTGTATTGTTAACGTCATTTACGGTGTCAAAAATTTCTACAGGGTTTACGCCTTTTAATTTATCATACCCCGTAGTGGTTACTTCGTATTGTATATCAGAAATATTTCTTGGATAGACATTTACTTTATTTACAACTTCTGATGTTTCCACATGGGTATTATCTGCTACATAGACTAACTTCCCTGTAGTGTCTTCTATGGAAACTGCTATTTTAGGAGCAAACTCTCCAGCTTCTGTTATACGTCCGAGTTCATCGTAATTGGTATAGCTAAAACGGTTGTTTACTAACTGTTTGGCATTTTGTGAGGCAATAATTCTACCTAGTTCATCATAGGCAAAACGTGTTTCACCACCATCTGGCGTGAATTGCCACACCAATTGGTTTAGGGAATTGTAACGGTATGTTGTTATTAAGTCATGATCTGGTAATAGTGTTGTGTCTTCGGTTGTATTGTTATTGTTTCTATATAAATTTATGGCACTGTTTATACCTCCTGCTTCTAATTCGTCTTCTGTAAAACGATCTACACCCTCTGGTGGTACGGTTTGCAATAAGTTCCCTGCCTGATCGTAGTAGTACAATGTATACTGGTATTCTTTATCCGGATACGTCATATTAAATGTTTCTACAGATGTACTTAATGCGTGTTCTAAATAGGCATTTATAAATTCTTCTCGTTTAGTCGTTAAAAGATTAGCGTAAACATCTCTAGAATAGGCTTCGGTGACACTTGCATAAAATTGTTCGCAAGGTGTTTTTTCTGGTATGTCGATAGATACTGAACCAAAATCTACAGGAAATGGTACTGGTACACAAATACTTTGATTTTCTGGTTGGTTTAAATAGTCTGATGTAAATGCAGCCCAATTCATGGTGTATTGGTTTGCATCAACTCTTGTTGTTGTTACATGCGTGCTATAAAGGTCTATAATACTTCTAATATCTGGATATCCATAATTAAATTCTGTAGCACCAAAACGGGCTATGGACATATAGTCTACATCTAAAACACTGGTAATACCAAACGTCGTGATGTAATACTGGTAATCGTCTACTAAATATTGGAATGAATTGGCACAGAATTCATCTTCGGTTACAATGTCTCCTTCGTCATCTTCTAATGGTACCCCTAGGTCTTCTTCTTTATTTCCAATGGTATTCATTAACGCTGTATATATTGGGTATTTGTCTGTACAACTTAGGGGTTCTGGTATTGGTGGGATACATACTAAGGAAGAGGAATCACATGGTTCTTGTGGTGGCAATACTACATCATCTCCAAATTCACCATAAATTAAAAGTTCGTAAAGGTTTTCAGGATTCGCAGGATCTTCATAAGCAATTTGGGCTATCAAACCATAACCTGGGAATTGTGTATAGGGCAATTCTCCTTGGAACTTTACTCTTGCATTAAAAGTAATATTGCCTCCTTGTTCATAAATCAAAGGCACAAAATCATCCCAAGCTGCCTCTAACGAGCTATTAAACCTCAACCCATAACCTAGTGTTGGGTCATTAATCCAACTGCTGTTGTCTACATTAAAAGATCCCAACCCATTAGTTGAAAATGCTGAACCACTTCCCTCGTCTAAATTATAAATACGCTCATTACCATTTATATTATATGAAAAGTCAAAAATATCAAACGTTGCACCATGTCCTCTAGGATGATTCCATGATAAGCGATTTTTTGGAAAATATCGTTGTTCATTTACATTATATTCAACTACTCCATATACTAAATCGTTATTTGCTTGTTTAAAAGATTGTCCATTTACTATTATCTCTGCACTATTGTAATCTTCTGGGTTATCTGAATAATTATTAAAATCTATTTTAACTTCAAAATCTATTAGTTCATTCAATGATGCCTGAAACCCTTTAGGGCTAAAGTTTATATCTTTACTATAAATAGTATTTGATGGAGTGGCTATTTGTTTTCTTAACGTAAATGCGGGTTTGAATTTTGGGGGATTAACAATTTCATTGTAAGATTTTAACAAAAAGTCTCTCAGTGTATTTTCAAAGTTTGAATCAATAAGATCTGCAGTAGAATACATTATAAAATCTGAATCTAATACATTTAATGTGGACGAATAATTAACAGGAACTTTATTAATTATTGCACTTACATAATCATATGGACTTCCTATACCGCCTACAGTATTATCATCTAAAATGATAAAAAAGACTTTCTTGGATTTATTATTAGCTAACAAATCATTATACTGTGTTTTGGTACTTTCTATATTATTAACATTGTCTCCAGTTATGATAACAAATGTAATATCCATTGGGATTGTGATTCCTGTGGTATTGTTACTAAATGAACTATTATTAATTGCTGTAAATATTGTATTTACTGTGTTACTATAAGGAAAATCTTGTATTTGTAATACGCCAGGTGCAGTAACTTCATTAACACTATTAACTATTGGTTCTATTACTGCTGAATTATAATCTGTCTCAAAACTTCTTACTCTAGCATTACCTCCAGAATGATCATCAATAGTAGTTATATATAACGTATCTGTTAACTTTGTATTTATAAAATTCACAATACCTTTTCCTATATTCAACCTACCGTCATTACCAACAACAGGTGGGTTTGCTAAAGGACTTGTGGATACTAAAGGGGCTCTATTTGGCACTGCAAAAACAAACCCAAAATGAGGAGTACTACTTGTAGGATCAGGCTCTCTTGTAAGATCATTAATATCACCACAGCATAAAAAGTTAATTAATGGTTTGCCTTCTACCCCTCCTTGAGACAATGTTCCCACTTTACTAGCTTGAATTTTATTTGATGCCGATGTTAAATAAGTGATGCGAGCGTTTTGCTGAGTAATGAGTCCCTTACTATCATACTCATAATTTAAGCCCATACCCATAAAATCTGCTACGCCTGTTATTGGTAAGGTTTCATTTTCTTCTAACTCTAATATAAAACGTTGTACGCCATCAACTTCTATAAAATATGTGCTACCTGTATTACTCCATGTGGCTGTACCACCTCCAAAAAAGATACTTAAATAGCTATTGCTGTAGGCAGATATACTATTTAATGGGACTGTAGCATTTATAGCATTGGTTTTGTACAAATGATTTAAAAGTGCTATAAATGCCTGTGTAAAACGCTGTTTTTTATTACAATCTCCCAATGGGCCAGAGGTTTCTCCATTACCTAAATATTGTCCTACACTTGCAGGGTCTGGTACAATACTACAATCTGAGATACGTGCCTGAGTACTACCGCTAATAATAATTTCTTCATAATCTGTAGCTTCAAAGCTAGTACGTACCTGTGCTACTGCTTTAAAAGTAAATATCTCTCCTACAGCACTATAGTCTGATTTAATATGGCTTACTTTAGTAATCACCCAACCATTGGCACCAGTATTAGCATAATCATTCCATGACCGCGTAACGGGTATTGTTATCGTTATTGGCATGTCTCCTACTAATACTGCTTGTTCACTAAAGCGTAATGTTAATTCATCACTATTTGGTGTGCTTGTTAACTTAACATCTCCCGGTTGTACTAATTGCTCTAGATTTCCACCTAAATCTTTATATAAATCTCTGCTTAAGTATTTTCCTGTAAATGCTCTTTCTCCAGAAATTCCAGGAGATTGGGTTGCAAAATCTTTAAAAGAAAACTCTAAAAAGGTTTGTAAATCTCTTGCTAACGGACATACACCTGTTTGTATATAATACTCGTAGCCTGTATATCCTGCAAATTCTTCTACGAGATCTGCTGCATCTTGTCCGGAATCGTATAAATTATCTGATGGCTTAAAGCGTTTTTCTTTTGTGGCATAGAAACTAGCCACATCACTATCGCAAATTCTATTTTCTCCAGCTTTAATAATACCATCTAGGGTCCCTTTATTTATATCTTTGATATCTTTTAAGACTGCTAATAAATTTATTGGTGCCTCTTCTTCACCTATACAACCATTATAACAGTTATTTTTTTCTGCATAAATATTTCCAAAAAAGGTTTGAATCATTTCTTTTGCACTACTGTAACTGGATTTATAGATACTCCAATATTCATCTTTTTGTGCCGTTGTTAGCGAACCTACAGTAACACCACTAACATTACAATTTGTAACGCTATTACATGTTACAATAGCTAGGGCATATTTTTCTAAACTAAGTCCTGTGTTATTGTAATTTTTGGTAAGGACCTCGTTCATGATATTGGTACGCAAATTAAAATTTATACCGTTATTTAAACTTGAAGGAACGCTTCCATAAAAGAATGGATCTTGTAACATAATAGAAGTACCAGTTACAAAAGCTCCTGCTTTAGCATAGGTATCTAATAGGCGTAAGTGCAAATCGTAACCGTCTGAATTCATTAAAGGGCTTCCTGTTACAGTTGTAATATTTTTAGTGATACCGCAAACAGCTTCTGCATATTGTAAGTAGCAATATTCCGGATGGTAAACGATAAGTGATTCTGCCCATTGGTTTTGCCAAACACCTGAAGCAATAAAATCTTCTACATTGGCTAAATATTGAGGTTCTACCAGATATTCATCGTTATTCGTGTTTTTTGTTACTGGTATTAATTCAACACCTAATTGAATATCTGGTGCATAGGTATTGTTTCCTTCTTCATCTGTAGTTTGTTTTACTTTGATATAGCTTATGGTACCGTCTGTATTGTAATAATGACCTTCAGTGTACAATCCATTTCCGTTAGGAGCTGGATCATGGTCTGGGTGTCTTGGGTTACGCCAGCTATTGTGAATCTGGATATCGTCTGTTTGTGTACTTACAAGACGATTACCATCATTAAAAATATTTAGTTCGGCTTGTATAATAGCTTCTGCTTTTTCTCCATTTCCATCTTGTACTAAAGCACTCGGGTATTGCCCGTATTGTCCGCTAGGTTTCATATCGTCTAACAAGGCTGTACGTGCGATGCTACAAGACATGGAGTTAGCTACTCTATTTTCTGGGGAAAGGTTTACTAAATCGGTACCATCTTCGCAAGGCGCATTACAGGCTAGAATGAGCTGTTCCCATTGGTTTTCAAAAGCTAAAGACAATCTTGCTTTTTCTTCATCTAATTCTGCTGTGGTTAAGGCTTCTTCTAAATCTGTGAAATCATAGTCGGCCATCTTGGCATCTCTATATCCGTTTTTATCACCATATTCTGCAATTAATGAGCTCTCACAGTCTTCACAACTTACAAAACAGCCATCTATAATTTCTGTTGGAATGGGTACCACTACTGTGGGATCTATATAACAAGCATCACCTGGTGTTGTTAACTTATTTATATATGCGTCTGCGTAGGTTTCTAATGTATCTTTATTTACTACTAAGTTTTTAATAATACTATAGGAACCTCTTGGTACATCTAGCGTAAAATCTGAAAGGTCAAAGGTTGGATCTTCACGATTTAACACAAGACTGTTACCTTCTATATCTAGTACGTCTACAAACAAATCATAAACGACAGGGTAATTCACCAATCCTCCTGTACATGTATACTCAAAATCTGTTTGTCCAAGGGTATATTTAAAATTTAGTTCAGACGGTTCTATGGCAAGTTTAGTTGCCGAATACACTAAGGCATCTTCTTGGACTCCAAAGGCTTGAGTTGACTGCCTTATATTATTATCTGTTATTGTATCTTTTGCTAAAGGGTTTAGTTTGCCTAATAAATCTGTTGTGACACGCTTATGTAATGTTCCACCAGCATCTATTTCATCATCTAAACCATCTAAATTACTTGGGGAAATACCAGCAAGTGCTGTTGCTATAGTTCTTCCCTGTGGATCTATGTAACTAACACTGGCTTGTCTGTTAGGGTCTATTACTGTATTCTTTTTGTAATGTGAAAAGTGCCCCACACTATATCCGAACAAGCGGTTTAATTCTTTTTGCTCCGGAGTTCCGTAATGGTATTCCATTTCATGGGTACTTCCTAATTGATGTTTTTTTCCTACGCCTCCTTTTCTAAGAATTCTTCCTGTATTATCTGGCATATATTCTATTTGAGAAAAAGGATGGCTTTTTGCATCAGGAATCCTATTTTTAAACGGACTTGTTAGATCATTTTCTGGAGAATAATATTTACTAGCTCCACTGAGCGTATCCATTGCTTTTAATGCAGTTTCCTGATCTAAAATATTTCGGTCGTCCGTATCAAAATCCTGATAACTATAAACTTGTCCTGTTGCATTTTGATTAAAATTATTTGTATAATCTATAGCCAGACCATTAGTAGGCACTGGTAAAACTTCTACTGCTGGTCTTCCTTGCGCATCGTAAATAACTTCGCCAACAATAATATTATCGTCGGAATTAATTTTTGTTACGGTCTGACGGTTACGTAGCGTCCCATCAAAATAGCTAACCACTTCTTTCTTTTTACCTTCTTCTGCATAAGAGGCTTGAAATTGCCAGTTTTTATCGACTTGATGATCATTATTTATAGTATATACAGCATTCCAATCTGACAGAAAATTTGGAGTATTACTTTCTGCTTCGCTCCATTTGCCATATCTATAAACATTGGTGTTTTCTAGAAATCTTCCTACAGCTCTTACTCTATAAATTAAATAGCCTTTGGCATAAATTAATGGTATGTTATACTCTATTTTTGAGGTTTGTACTCGCGTGTTATTTAGTTCGAAATCGCGTTTCGTGAAAGGAATTGAATTTAGAGGTCGCAATGGAATGTTTTCATTTTCATCATAACCATCAACCCATGTCCATTCTACATCATAAGACATGGCCCCATCAATAGCATTCCAACTTAGTTTTACTTCATTGCTATTAGGTGCGGGTGGAGTCACTGTTACCGATGGTATTGTGGATGACAAGGCTTTAAATGTTGTCCCATTAAACCCTAGTTCTAAACCAATATTTGCAGGTACAGGGCCATTAGAGACCGGTGTAGCACTAGTAGATAGGTCTGTATAAACAGCTTCTATCAACTCTACCTTTACGCCATAGGCTCCTACTGCTATATGTTTACTTATATCTATTGAGTTTCCTGTTGCTCCTGCCGATGTATTGTGTTCTACCTTTAGTGTTATTTCTTTAGGAGTACCATCAAATGCTCCAGAAAGCGACGCCGGAGTGACATTTAACCGTAATGCATAGGAAAACCAATTGTTTGGAGGTTCATTTTCTTTAACATACAGGCTTATATACCCCATAGGGTTTATATTTTTTAATACGCCTGTATTATCTAAATTGGTGGTTACATACTGCAAGGAAGTCGTTGTTCCCAATACAGCTTCAATTTCGGTAGAATTATAGTTTACTTTCTCTTGAGCATTTAAAAAATAGGCTTGCATTAGCAAAAGAAAAAACAATATTTTTGTGATTTTATTTTTCATAATAGTAACCATTCGCTTTAATATTTACCTGATTATTTATTGTATTCCGTTTGATCTATCAATTGATAGCTAGCAAAATCTTTTTGTAATTGTATTTTACTATTGGCTGTTTTTGTAATGAAATATGCCAATTCCTTTTTTTCTATTTCCTTATTGAAATTATATGATAAATCAATATGAAGTCTTCCGTAATCCTGCTCTATATCTGATGCTTCTTTTCCTTGAAATGGAATGAGGTTTGAGAAAAACAGGACTTGTTTAGTTATACTGTAATCGTTTTTATTTATATACAATAGTACTTTACCATAAGGGAGTTCTGAAAACGTATTTTGTGATACTACTAGTTCGCATACCCATTGATTACCTTCTTCTAATATTTGTGATTTATCATAATACTTCATATAGGCACTAAGATCAACAGGATAGTTTTGCATTTCACTAGTATCTAAATCGTTATAAATAACTCTTTTTTGATTGTTATCTACTATTAATTGTGCCTCTGGAAAACGGTATACCAAGGTTCCTAGAATACTATTCTTATTATATTTATCATTTTTTTCCATGGTACCTGTATAGGACTCTGTTGCTTCATTTCCTGTAATTCCTCGATACATAGTAAAAGTCATATCTATGTGGTATTGATTCTTGTTTAAATAGAAGTTTGATACTTTATTTAATAGCTCTTTTACACTTGATTTTTGAGCTTCTGTATTTTGTACAAGTCCTAATAAAAGGATACTTTGTAACAGATATATAACTACTTTTTTCATTACCTGTTATTTATTTAATTTAGAGTTTCCTGAGCGTGTTTCTTGTATGGTATACACTCCGCGTTCTGTTTCTTTCTTTACTCTTACCAAACCACCTTCTGTATCGTATTCATAGAAAGTTGCATAATTGTTTTCGTCCAATTCTGCTTGAAGTCTTTGTGTTACTGGATCGTACACAAAGGATTTTATATTGCTATTAAAAGGATGCATCCGTACATCATCAAAATAAGCATTGAGACCATCGCCCTTATTTTTAAGCGTTATTTTCATATAAGCAGCATCATCAGGTATTGTAAAACTTGTTGAGATACGCTGCCAACCATCAATAATGGCACCTTTTGGGTTAAATTCTGGAGCACCTATTATAATATCATTTCCATCAACATTTTTATAGGATAACCCGATAACACCATTTACATATTCCATGACTTCGTAATCTGGATTTTCAGAGTAATTAAATAATTGTATGGTGCCTTCTATACCCGATGTATTTATTGCATCACTTAATAAATTAGTTCCAGAAAACCTTAAACGATTATTACTTAATATTTCCGTAAAGATTTCTTCATTGCCTTTACCACTAATTTCAAAATCTGAAACTATTTGAAACACATCATTTTCTACTTTCACATCTTTAAATGTGAGTGTTAAATAATCATAATTAAATAGTGGGTATTTAAAATTTGAATTACGCGTACGTCCGCGTTTTCTATACTGAATATAAGGGGTATTGTATTCGAATTTGAAAGCATTATCTGGGTCTAAAGAAAATGAGAACCCAATAGTTTTAAAAACGCCTTGAAAGTCTCTTTTTTCAAACTTAAAATTATAAACCGTTACTTTATTGCCTGTAAAATTTTTAATATATGGCAATAACACATCAGAATTTAAATCTTCATCGAAAAAAGATTCTACTACAAAAGTTTCTGGAATTTCTTTCTTAGCTAAAATTTCATCTGACATTTTTTGTAATATTCTGGTAAATGCTTCTTTAGCTTCTGTATCGGTATTAAAACTTTTTGTACCAGCTGGTTCTGCGACCAATTCTTCTTCTCTTACCCAACCACTAATTATATATTCTGCTCCCGGCTGAGGTACAAATTTTATACAGGTTATGAGTTCGGGCACTTCTACATTGCCAATACTTACTGTTACGGCTAGTACTTCTAATGCAGGACATAATCCTCCACCAATTCTAGCATAGTATGTTTCTCCTGGCTGTGCCACATAGCTATTACTATAAGCTGTTCCTGCTTGAGGGGTATCAAACCATACAATTCCACTGTTTAATTCAAAAAATGTTGTTAAAACGTCTAATGTAGAATTTTCAGGGAGAGTAATATCTCGTTCATGAATCGTAGCTTCTATATCCACATTTACAATAGACACTTTAACAGGTAAACGTTCTTCACTATAATTAGTTCCGTTGGTTTGTGCTGCATAATATATGGTGCCATTTACTAAGGTATCTGTCGTATTATAAAGTGTCCCTCCTATTTCTGATGAGTACCAAACATTTGTATAACCTGGATTTGTAGTATTGATGACTAAATCATTTACAGTAGGATTATCTGAGCTACAGAATTCTTGAAATACATCTCCTGCAGGACTTGGAATACCTATGGATACACTCACTTCTAAACGGCATAAATTTTTTCCTTGCGCAGCAAAATATTTTGTATTATTTACTAAAGGCGTTGTACTAAGTAGTGGTATTATACTTGTATATGAGGCATACCAGATAATATCTGTTCCTTGTACTTGTAAATCTGCAATGGTTGGATTGGAGTTAAGCTCAAAAGATTGATTCTGCAATCCTTCTGGTGCTCCTAAATTAAAGATTACTTCTACAGGAACTCTATTTCCTGAACCACTATCTGCCCAAATAAAAGACGTTGCCCCTCCTGCCAATGCTTCTATTTCTGTTAATTTGTCATCATTAAAATAGCGTTCCCCTCCAATGGATTGACTATACCAAGTAACACTTCCGCCTTCTGGAGCTATTAAATCTGCAATGGTCGGATCATTAACATCATCCGCACTACAAAAAACCTGTGTATTTATATCGACACACTCTGTTGCATATGGATTTGCCGGTTTGGAATATACACGTATACCATCTATTAAAGTATATACTTCGTAAACATTTGTGGGGTCTGTAGAAGACGACCCTACTCTAAATGTTAATTGTTCTGAGTCTGTGTTAGCTGTAAATTCTAATTTTTGTCTTTCCCATGTTGTAGTACCAGCATTTGGATACATAGACTGACTATTTTTTGTAGTACTTCCTAAAGTAACTTCCCAAAACGCCAATGCTTCTTCTAAAAACTCTATATCCAGTAAATCTGTGGCATTAGATTGATAAAACTCAACAATATAAGTGGTTCCAATTGTTAGACCTGTCACCGTTGTTGTAAAAGATTCTGCTAGATTATTTTCCAGTAATGCGCCAACACAAATTCCGCCATTAGGAGACGTACTATCGATACTCGTTAAATAAGGATCTTCATCATTGCTATATGGTAATATAAAAGCATCTGGTGTTCCTGATCCTATTAGCCAATTCGTACCATTTAAATTACCGTTTCTACCGTTATTAATTGCCGTGGTTGACTCTTCAAAACTACCGTCTGCAACACCTAAAACGTCAATACAATCAGCTATTGGGAAACAAGGCGTATTGTTAGAAACAATGTTTATACTTTGCTCTACATTTATTTCGTTTTGCCATTTTACCACCAAAGTATTAGCACCAAATTCCGTATTTGTGGCTAATAGATTATTACCAGGGTATGTTGTATATGTCCCCGATTGAGAGGTACCAAGAATTTCCCAATTAATGTTTATTTCTACAGCATTAGGATTTGTTATTTGCCACTGTCTGTTAATAGCAGGGCTTATTGAGCATTCACCTATCGCAGAAAGATCTTCTATAGGAATGAGCTCTCTTAAGAATATGGTATGACGTGTTAATTCTAAATTCGCAATAGTACTATTGGTTGCTATAAAATAATAAGCCCCAACGTGTACCAAAGGGTCAAAGTTTGGTATGGTATAGCTACTAGATGTAGCACCAGGTATGGCAACATTATCTTTATACCACACATAACTATTATTAGGACTGGACAACGCTGTTGTTCCTAATGTAACCGGATCTCCTGCTAATACATAAATGGTTTCTACTGTATCCACCTTAGCTTGCGGATCGTACGTAAACACATCTAATTGTGTGCTGTAATCTGGATATTCTGCTTCGAAATCACTAAATACAAAACGGTTATTTTCAATTTTAACTTCCGTATTCGGTACTGAAAAATTTGGTATTAATAAAGGAATATCTCCACCAAAGCTATTATTATCTAATCGTACACTTCGTAATACTGGAATGGTAGTAATAGTCGTAGGAATACTTCCCGAAAAATTATTATTAGATAACCAAAACTCTTGCAATTGGGTTAAATTACCTATTGCACTATTTATGGTTCCCGAAAGTTTATTGTCTTGTAATTTTACAGCTTCTAATTTTAGAAGTGAATACAATGACGTTGGTATACTACCTGTTAATTTATTGCCATTTAAATCTAGAGATACTAATTCTTGTAAACCACCTATAGTATCTGGAATGGATTCTGTAAATCTATTGGCTCCAAGATTTAAGGTTTGTAATGCAACAAGGTTCCCTAAGGTTGCTGGTATTTCTCCTACTAAGACATTATTACTTAAATTTAACGTTTCAAGATTGACTAAATTACCTAGAGTTATTGGAATCTCTCCAATAACATTGTTTTCACTTAAATCTAAAGTTTTTAGGTCTATTAAGTTTTCTATAAATGCTGGGATGTCTCCTCTAACATTATTATTTGGTAATTGAATCCCTACTACATTAGACGCCACATCTACGGTGACACCATACCAATCACAGACAGAAGAGGCAGGATCGTTTACCAACCACGATTGGTTTGTATTTATGGTATTGGTCCAACTGTCTCCATTGGTGGCATTATAAAAATCTATCAATGTTTGACGATCTGCTGCAGAGACTTCACAGGCTCCAGGGGTGCCTACATTTAAAGTAATATCATTACGGGTTAATGTTAAGCCTGTAACGGTGCTATTAGTTGCTACGACATGATATACACCAGCGTCTGTTAAAGCTAACGTGTTTATGGTATACTCTTTACTGGTAGCACCAGTAATTGCTACACCATCTTTATACCATTGGTAGCTATTATTAGGGCTACTTAAACTTGTAGTGAATGTGTAACTATCACCTTCTAAAACTGTTGGTGTCTCAACTTGATCTACTTTGGCTTGGGGGTTAAAATTGTAAAGCGTTAGATTTACAACATAAGTATTGTGTTCGCTTTCAAAGTTGCTGAAAATAAAATTGTTATTTTGAAATTGAAGTTTCGTAAAAGATGAAATTAAACTTATCTCAGAAGGTATAGCACCTGTAAATTGATTATCATGTAAGTATAACAATTCAAGGCTAGATAAATTACCAAGCTCGGAAGGTACAGAACCTGTTAATTGATTTAAATTTAACGCTAAACTCCTTAATGATGACAAATTACCGAGCTCTGGCGGGATACTTCCTGTTAATTTATTTAAAGTTAACGATAAAGTCCTTAATGATGACAAATTACCGAGCTCTGCGGGAATACTCCCTGTCAATTGATTACTATATAGACTTATATAAATTAGTGATGATAAATTACCCAGTTCTGGTGGGATACTTCCTGTTAATTGATTAAAATCTAATGTTAAATTAATTAATGATGATAAATTACCCAATTCTGGTGGAATCGATCCTGTTAATTGATTATCATATAGACTTATATAAGTTAATGATGATAAATTACCCAGTTCTGGTGGGATACTTCCTATTAATTGATTCCTATTTAAATCTAATTCAACTAATGATGATAAATTACCAAGCTCTGGCGGAATACTTCCTGTTAATTGATTTCTATTTAAATCTAAATCAACTAATGATGATAAATTACCAAGCTCTGGCGGGATATTTCCTGTTAATTGATTACTTATTAAGTATATAACCGTTACATGCCCATTAGTAACCGTTATCCCATGCCAATCACATACAGGTGCAGACGTATTCCAATTAGTATTATTAACCCAATTAGCACCATCTGTAGCATTATAAAGTGCCATTAAAGCATCACGCTCTGAGGTAGGAACCCCACAAGTATCTCCTGCAGGCAAGATTTCTAATTTTATAAAATGGCGAACAAGCGTTAACCCTGTAACGACAGTATTTGTAGCCTCAAAATAATAAGCGCCGGCATCAGCACTTGTTACATTTGTAAGCGTTAAGTCTTTACTAGTTGCTCCTACTATTGGTAGCCCGTTTTTATACCATTGGTAATTATTATTTGCACTTGTCAATGCTGTAGTGGTTAATGTAATACTGCCTGTTTCTGCTACTGTCCGGGTAATTTCCGTATCTGTTTTTGCTTGTAAATTGTAAGTAAAACTGGTGCCCAATTTTGCATAGTAGGTTGAAAATTCGGTCTCAAAATCGCTAAAAACAAAACTATTATTCTCAATAGCAAACCCTTCTAAACCAACAATAGCAGCTATAGACGCCGGTACGTTTCCTTGCAGACTATTATTATTTATTTTAAGAGTTCGTAAAGCAGGTAGATTAGCAAAAACATCTGGTAGTGTTCCTGTTAAGGCATTTGCCGCAAGGTTAATTTCTACAACCTCATTATTTTCTACGACTATGCCGTACCAATCACATACCAAAGCATTCGCATCATTTACCAACCATGGTTGGTTTCCTCCTAAAGTGTTAGTCCAATTTGCACCGCCTAATGTGTTGTATAAATCTATTAATGCTTGTCGTTCTGTTGCTGCGACGGTACAGGTTTGTTCTACACTAAGTGTTATTGGATTCCGTTCTAAAGTTAAACCAGTTATAACACTATTTGTTGCTGTAAAATGATACACTCCAGAATCGGTTTCTGCTGCATTATCTATAGTATATTCTCTTTCGATTGCACCATCTATGGCTATACCATCTTTAAACCATTGGTAGCTATTATTAATACTTGATAACTGAGTGGTTAGCGTAATAGGATTATTGGTTGTTACTGTTTTTGTTTCTTCTGTATCTGTTTTTGCCTGAGGAGTGTATGTATAGCCAACATTAAGATTAGCTGTATAAGAAGGATGTCTGGACTCAAAGTTTGAAAAAATGAATTTGTTATTTTCAAAAACAAATGCTTCTAAATTAGAACCAGTTGAAACATTAATGGGTATTGTACCAGAAAAATTATTGTTGCTCAATCCTAAAAACTCTAAATTATATAAACGAGCTATTTCATAAGGGATTTGGCCTTCTAACTGGTTATTTCTTAGGTCTAAACGAACCAAACTCTTCATTAACTCTAACTGACTTGGTATAGATCCAATCAATTCATTATTAGATAAATTCAACTCGGTTACTTTTGCCAGGTTACAAAATGAAATTGGAATCTGACTGTTTAGGTTATTATTACTTAAATCCATTTTAACAAGGTTAGATAAACTGCCTAAAGTTGGATGTAAATCTCCTGTTAGTTGATTGTTTGGTAACAATAAGGTTTCTAATTCTAAAAGTGTTCCTAAAGAAGGGGGTATTATTCCTGTTATAGTATTACCGCCTAAGTCTAAAGTTTTAAGATGTGGTAAACCACCTATAGTATCTGGTATGGAACCTATAAGATTATTAGTAGGTAAGTTTAAAGCTGTTACTTTACCATCTGTAACTGTAACTCCAAACCAGTCACAAACAAGGGTATTAACATCCCAGGGTTTATTATTAGCTATGGTATTGACCCAATTTGGGCCATTAGTACTGGCATACAAATCTAACAACACTTGCTTTTCTGCTTCTGAAACGCCACAAGCATCTGCAGTTACAGCAAGGGTAATGGTATTGCGCTCTAAAGTAAGTCCCGTAACAATACTATTAGTCGCTAATACATGATATACACCAGCATCGGTTTGAGTTACAGAGTTTATTGTATAATCTTTACTGGTGGCTTCAGTTATAGCCACACCGTCTTTATACCACTGGTAGCTATTGTTTAGACTGCTTAAACTCGTTGTAAATGTGTAGTTTGTTCCCAGTATGGCAGTGGGCGTTTCAACTTGATCTACTTTGGCTTGGGGGCTAAAACCATTCGTAAATGTAGGGTTTGGATAACTAAGATGTTCATTTTCAAAATTCCCGAACACAAAATTATTGTTAGCAAAAAAGAAGGTGCTCAAAGAAGTAAGCCCTGTAAGGTCTGGAATATCACCAGATAATTCGTTATTCAACAAATTTAAAGTTGTTAAACTTGTTAAGTTTGAAAAACTAGCAGGAATACTTCCAGATAATTGATTATAAGCTAAGTTTAGACTTGTCAGATTCGATAAGCTCCCTAAATTATCAGGAATGTTTCCAGATAATTGATTATTATTGCATGATAATCCTATTAAACTTGTTAAACCTCCTAAATTACTGGGAATACTTCCCGATAGTTGATTATTAGATAAACGTATAGTTTTTATATTTACCATGTTTACCAAACTACCGGGAATACTACCTGATAAATCATTAGAAGCTAAATCTAAAGTTATTAGATTTACTAAACTTCCTAGACTATCTGGGATACTTCCTGATAAGGAATTAATACTTAAATCTAAAGTTGTTAAATTTGTTAAACTTCCAAGACTACTAGGAATACTTCCTGATAATTCACTTTCATGAAGGTTTAAATTTGTTAAACTTGTTAAATTTCCTAAACTGTCAGGAATACCTCCCGAAAACCCATTATTACTTAAATCCAAAGTTATTAGATTTACTAAACTTCCTAGACTATCTGGGATACTTCCTGATAATCCGCTTTCATGAAGGTTTAAATTTGTTAAACTTGTTAAATTTCCTAAACTGTCAGGAATACCTCCCGAAAACCCATTATTACTTAAATCCAAAGTTATTAGATTTACTAAACTTCCTAGACTATCTGGGATACTTCCTGATAAGGAATTAGAGCTTAAATCTAAAGTTGTTACATTTGTTAGACTTCCTAAACTACTAGGAATACTACTTCCCAATGATAGACTTCCATGAAGATTTAAAGTTGTTAGATTTGTTAAGTTTCCTATACTACTAGGAATGCCTCCTGAAAATCGATTAACACTTAATGCAGATGTCTCATCAGAGCTTAAATCCAACGTTGTTAAATTTGTTAAACTTCCTAGACTAACAGGAATACTGCCTGTTAATACATTTCCATGGAGGTTTAAAATTATTAAATTTGTTAAGCTTCCTAAACTACTAGGAATAACCCCTCCTATTATATTTCCTTGGAGATTTAAAATTGTTAAATTTGTTAAATCATCTAATCCAGATGAAAAATTGCCTCTTAATTCATTATCACTAAGATCTAAACCTGTTACAGTTCCATTAGTAACCGTCACCCCATACCAATCACATACATCTGCCGTCGTATTCCAATTCGTATTATTGGTCCAATTAGCACCATCGGTAGCATTATACAAGGCTACTAAAGCATCTCGCTCTGTGGTTGGAACTGGAACAGGACATTGTCCGAAACTTTTAAGTACACCTATTAGAAATAGTACTAAAAAATATGTTTTATAGAATTTACTCTTCATAATATTTGTATTTTAAAATTTTCCTTCAAATAAATCGGTTGCTCCTGGCTCAGTACCCGAACCTGGGTCTTTATACCCAACAACATGAATTCTTACTTTAGGACTAGAAAAAATAGATCTGTTTTTCTTTTTATGGAATAAAGCAAAATCTATGATGGTATTATTACCTGCAGATCTATCACCTTTACTAACCCATCTCACCCCCATTTCTAAGGTAAGATTGGCTCTGCCTGAGGCATCTAATCGAATCATAAACTCTTTTGTTTGGGTCTCAAATATATCACCTCTATTAACTGCTGCTCTCCAGCCAATACGCCCCGAATTAACATCTACAACTTTTGCTCTAACAACATCATTTGGTTTTCCTTGTATGGTGAATCTTGCTTGTTTTTTCCATCCTCTAAGCTGTTTTGTCACCTCTATATTTACAATTTTAGGCACCGCATCATCATCACACACATCGCCAACGCCATCTTCATCATAATCAAATTGATCTGGATTGGGTGTATATTTACAATTATCTTTTGTATCTGGAATTTTATCATTATCGGCATCTAAATCTGGAGGAAACTCTCCTAATAATTGGCGTTCTATATATACTTCGTCTCCTTTTCGTAGTACCAAACTATTTTGACCTGTATGTGCGCGAGCATTAGAAATAATAGCATCATCTAGCGCATTATTATCTATGGTTTCTTTAAAATTGAAATGGCCATTAAGAGCATTTACAAACTCATAATCCTCAAAATTATCTACGCCCATATCCTGATATTTACTATTGGACGCTACGGCGGTAGGCAAAGTATAATTATACCCATACTGTGCTGCTGAATAACGATCTAAGGCATCCATATTTTCCAATTCTGAGCCATAAGGGCTGTATTGTGTTACCTCGCTGGCAAACGTCCATTTATTAGTATCTAGTTGGGCATCTACAGTTTGTTCCCATTCATATATATCTGGAGACTGTTCTACCAGATTGTAATAAGGTATAAAGTCCTTAAAATAGCCTTCCTTTCGTGTATTTACTTTCGAAGTGCTTCCATTAACAACTTCTGTACGTTCTGTTAGATATGCATAGGATTTTTTTGCACGCCATTCTCCTTTAGCATTATAGAGAAAAGGGTTAAAATCATAATTTTCTATAGGTGTACCTGCTAAATCTTCGGAAGAATTTACACTTCTAGGTAAAAAAGGCAATCCGTTTTCACATTGACAATTCCAGAAATCATCATATTTAACAGCACTTGCATTTACAATACGTAAATTAGTAGCTGTAGAGCCTGTTGCCAATTGCTCAAATGAACTACTAATTAATCTAGGGAGATAATTCCCAACGCTATCTTTAATAGGGTTTTTCATTAAAGTTATAGAGGCCATATTTGCCATTTGTTGGTTTCTATACCCAGAACGTATCACTTTAAAATCTATAGTGCCTTGTAAACCTAAGTCATTGCCCATATTACTTTTAGCATCCATAAGTTTAATACCCGTAGCACTTACTTCTACAACCCAGAGTTTTTTATAACCATTATCAGACTGCACCAAAAGTTCATCTCCTGGATATAAATAATCTTGTTTAGAGGTATCTTCTATCTTAAAAATAGTTCCTGTTTTAGTTAATCTTCCTGTAATACCAATATTTTTGGACGCTTGTCCCATACCTTCATAATTCCAATATGCTGGGAAATTGAAATTGTAATACTCATCATTGTATTCGTTAATAGTTCTGGTAAGTAGTACTTGTCCGGTTTCGGCGTCCCAAGCTTCATTTATAGTAGACACTCTCGAACCTAAATCTGTAGCGATCTTCTCTTTTAATTGTGCCGTAGTATGTATTACTTTAGTGGTAATCGTAGAATGTGCTACGTTTTCTATTTTAGTACGAGACGGTATGGCTGTAGGTATCACAACAGGAAAAATACCAATAATCATTAAAACGACATTCCCCTTATATCCTGTTGTTTTTGATTCTGAATAACTCTCTCTAAAATCTGTAACTACATCATAATCTACTCCAATCTGTCTATCCGTATTTATTGTACCATCTTTATTTATAGTAATTACTTTGTTATCTAAAACCCCCTCATTATCTGCACTGGTAGCATACTTATACTCTACCATAGATATGGGTTTATCTGTGTTTTCTGCAAACACTTTTTGCATTCGCATTTTGCCATTCATATCATTGGTATGCACTACAAAGCCTTGCGATAATGTAAACTCATTTTTAACTTCAACTGGTGCTCCCAATAAGCCTTTAACTATATTTTGTAAAAACTGACCTTCGTTCGTTGCAAAATTACTAGGGCTATCAATATCTGTATAATCTACAATAGTTGGAAAATCTTTAGAGGTAAAGTGTTCAGTCACAACTTTACCTGTTGCATGCTTGCCAATGTCATTTCTTTGCAAATTACTTACTGTTACTCTGCTATAAGTTACAGCAGCAGATGGGAAAAACTGCTCGCCAAAAGGTTTCTCGATATAACTTACTTCCTTAGGAGCTATAAGACGCTCTCCTATATTGTAAAATGGCTCTACAAAAGGATTTTCTTTGCTCATATTTGGTTCATAAGTAGCTACACCACTAGAACTACCATCGGCTAAAGTATAATCATACGTTTGACCATATTCTTTATCATAACGTCCATCTTCAGGAACACTTACCATTTTGTTCCATTGGTCTTTCATAACCAATTTACTGACTCTAGCACCACCACCCAATTTATAATTTTTAGGTGTTGACAAGCGAATCCATGATTTTTTAGGAATAAAACGTTGTGCACATAAATATTCATTGCTCCGCAATTTTTTATTAGGTCCTGAAAAAATATCTTTAATGGCTCCAAAGCTGCTTATAATATTTTGTGCTATGTCTTGAATATTTTGAGTTTCTGCATCTGGTGTTAAACCATATACCCAACCATTTAGATGTTTTCTGCCAAAATACCAACCTGCCTTAGATATAGGGTTTACTTGTTTGGTTCCTCCAAAAGCACCACCTTCAACATCGGTAGTTTTCATAGGTATGGCTGCATAAATTGGCCCCGTTCCATTTGGTTGAAAAACGTTTACGTCTTCATCCATTTCAAAATAACCCGTTACATAATCATAGTCCTTACTAGCAGTAGATTGTGCACCATCTTTGGTCATATTCATTAAAAACCTAAAGTACATGGGCTTATCTTCTATACCTTTTAGATATTTTGCCTTAAAGTCAATATTGTCACTTGACTCATCAGGTAATTTTACGTACAAATATTTTGCATCATTATTCCCACTAAATTTATACAGTCTTGTATTTCCTTCAGGGTCTGTTGAACTTGAAGCACTACCAGCTCCAACAACTTTAAACATTTGCATCGTGTTCCTATTCTGTACATATTGGTAATCATCACTTTCATAGGTGAGTTCTATACGTCCTCCAGAGGGTAAATCTACTGAGGTAAGGGACCACGCAGAAGCATATAAATCTTGAGTGGTTCTATCCTCTTGTTGAACAAAAGGAAATTCGGGAGTTGTAATTTCATCTCCAGTATTACAACCTCCATTTGTATTGGGCTTATAATTCCCCCAAACATCATAAGATTTTAAATTGTAATTTGGATTGAACCCTTCATAATTAAATATATACGGGGTATATTTTCCCATCTGTGAGTCCCTGTATGTAAAAAACACCTTTTTTAACGTTAATTTTCCTCCTTCGTTACTTAATTCATGAGGTAATTCTGGTGTCCCGTCAAGATTATTCTCCACGCCTTTACATTGTGAATAATCGTACACAAAATGTGCTGTTTTAATAGCAGTTATCGGTAAATCATTTGTGGAATCATCGTCTAGTATTTTAGCAGCAATAGCTTCTGGCTTAGAATACAAACGAATCTTCTCAATTTTATACATAGACCCCTCATTTTCAGTCCCGGTACTGTGTCTTTTTTTTGCTCCTTTTGCATCCTTTCTTGGTGATAAATCAAAAAGTGCTACGTGTGTTTTAGTTTCAATTTTACGTATGTATTTGATTTCTTTTTCTCCATAAACATAACTCCCTTTTTGGTCGTTAGGATGTGTATTAAGTCCTGCATTATATGATGCTTCGTCAGATTTATAAGGAACGCGCCAATTATAGTCATTTGTCTCTTCAGGGACATAGTACTCAAAACTAGTATAGGCACCTAAATCATCATCTGAGGGTCCATCTCCTTCTAAATCTTCATAATCTGAAGATAATACTGAAGACAATAAATAAGTATGTGCGTAAGCTGGCGTTATTACATTATTATAAAAATGATCTATGCCACTTTTATTACTTCCAGAATCTTCTCCTGACGGGCCTGCATTATATTTCACAATACCTGTTGCACAATTAAAATCATTACTATCCGTCGTGAATGTAACTTCTTGCTTATTGGTATTGTATGCTGTTTCTCCAAAAACATAGGTTGATCCATCTCCTTTTAACACGCGTATTTCTGCTGTATGGTGGGATTTAGCATTGGTATTAATTCTATTATTATAATAATCTGTATTAGGATATAATGATCTTAATTCTGAAACACTGAATTTTTGAACGGTTTGGTTACGAACCTCCCGTTTTTTACGTTTATACTTACCTGTAATTGGAGGAAGTGCTCCATTATTTACTGTTTCTGGATAAAATGGAAATCCATTATTATCGTATTTCTTTATTCTAAATTGATTCTCCGCTTGTTTATTGAAACTCTTTTTACTGCCTCCAATTTCCAATGCAACAGGTGCATAGCCTCCTAAATCTTCAAATAATTGTTGGTCTTGATCTACTCTGGGCTCACCAATATATTTAAAATATACGGGCTCATAATCTAATGATTCATCAGTACTTTTGGTATCTTCTCTTTTTTGTTTAAAATTCTTTAAAGCTTTTGTATTCCATATCCCTGTTCTACTATTAGAGGGTGCATCTGTAAAATTTACCCCTACGTGGAAAGAAGAAGCAGCTTCTACCTCTATACCCAACTGAAAACTATCACTTTCGTCCTCTACTAATTCATCATTTATTTGACCTATTTGACTCCTAAATGGCCGAAACATCCCAGCAACCCCTTGTCCGTTTACAGAATACAAATCATAAGTATAATTTGTAGTAGGTAATGCTAAGGTGCTTTTACTTATTAAACCATCTTTTTCCCTATTGTAATCCAGAATATCATCTGTTGTGGCATGTCCAGTAAATTCATAACCATACGCTTTTTCTGTTTTTATCGGATCTTTAATTTTTTGAACAGCTCCCATAGCGGAAATCTCACCTTCAATATCAAACCCCCATACAGATGTACCGACCGATAGTGCTACTGTGCCTGCAATATCTTTAAACGCAGTTCTTTTTCTAGGCGTAAGAGTAGTATTTTGAAAAGAAACTGAACCAAAACCACCTGCCATACTACTAGATGAAGAAAGATTTTCTTTTTTCCCATTCCCTGCATCTCTTTCCCCTACCTTAAAAGATTCTGATATACTGCTTGACAAAGAAAAACTAGACAAACCGCGATTAGAATTATAAGAAATCCCAGCATTTAAAGAACCATTAATCGCTCCGTCTCCTAAATCACCAAATTTAACTTTTCCGCTCACACTGGGAGAAATTGTAGCCCCTTCTGTTGCAGAAGTTTCTACTTCCATACCCACAGTAACAGCATTGGCTAAATCAAAAGACAATCCATAAGATGGCGTGAAAGACATGCCACTATAGTTATTGTATTTTAAATCTACCCCTATTGAAGCTGAAGCTTTAACAGCATCACCTGTTTCAAACCCCATAATTTGGAGATCTAATCCAGCATGAACCCCTACCGTAACATTATCTTTCATGTTATTCTCATATACCATTTCATCCCCTTTAAAATCATCTGGAATACCACGAACCTGTCTGTTTATCTGTCCCACATTAAGGTTCCAACCCAATCCTGTCCACGAAGCTTCTTGATCCATAGTAACTCCAGAATCATAAGCTAGGTTTAAAGGATAGCCTCCTACATCCATAATAGGAATGTTATAGTTAAAATTTCCTGATGCCAAATTCACCATATCTGACGTGCCAATAGGTGTAAACGAATTAAATTCCGGTTGCGACGGACCACTGGTTAAAGCAAACAAATTTGAAGGCTGAACCGCTGTGATAAGTAATTGTATAGCCAAATAACTAGCTATAATCTTTGAGAACTTACTGGTTTTAATGGAATGAATCATAGTGGTTTATTATAATTTTATTATTACTAAAAAGAAGAATTATCCCTTTGTTAATTTTTCTAATTCTGTTAATCTCTTTTCCTGCATTTCATTTTTTTGAACTTGCTCATTTAATACTTTTTGCTGTTGTAAAATGTATAAAGTCAGTTCTTCTATTTTTTCCAAAAGTTTCATATTCATAATACCTAATTCAACACCGTTAGCTTCCATCTCTTTGGCTGTTGGTATATTTGGTAAATGCTTATAAGTTTTAATATAATTTCGGAGTTTTTCTAATGGTGTTAAATTATAATCTGTTTCAAAGACATAATCGGGAGCAGGAACTGATAAATCTATTTTTACTTCTTCGCTGTGAATGCTTCCTTTTACGGTAAGTTTAGAGTCTGGAATTGTTGTGCCAATACCTACATTGCCTAAGTTGTAGTATACATCTTGATTGTTTAGGGTCCAATTACCAGAACCTCCTCCTGAAGCTGCATTCGTAGTAATAGCCAAGATATTGCTATCCACACTTTCATTGCCTACAGCGTCTAAAGCAGTCACTGTAAAGTTGTATGCAGTTGATCCTGTGAGACCTGTTACTTGGTAGATTAATACATTGCCTAAAGTAGTTTCTAATACGCCTTCTTTATATACTTTGTATCCTGTAACGGCTACATTATCTGTGGCTGCTGTCCAACTTAAATCTACTGTTGTATCTGTTTGTCCTGTACTTGAAAGTGTAGAAGTTGTAGGAATTTGAGTGTCTGTATTAGAATTTAATATTTCAAACCCTGAAAGTTTTGCAGTGTCTACTTCACCACCAGTGCCATTTGTTGAAAATTCCAAATTAAGAATTCCATCATTTACCTCCACATTATTAAATAATTTAGTGGCAGGTTGGTTTTCACCATTTTCCTGATAGATGTCATAGTTATCCAATACTAGAACACCTTCCATTTTCACATCAAAAACTCGCAGATTTACAGCGTTAAAATGAGCTTCAATAAAATGTAAAATAACATCATAGTTACCATTTTCTACAGGGACATCATAAGAAAAATCCCCCCACCGCTCATTATTGTATACTTCAGGAACTGCAAGATATTCTGAGGTATTTCCGCCAGTGAAATATTGATCCAAAAGGAAAGTGTTACCACTGTAAGTGGTTTCTAAACCACCTGCATTAACCCGAAAAGGTAAAGATATTCCTTGAATAGAAGCATTTGTAGTAATAACCAAAGTATTACTAGCTACACTTTCATTGCTTGCAGCATCTAAAGCAGTCACTGTAAAATTATAACCAGTCGCGGCTGTAAGCCCTGTTATTTGATAGGTTAGCACATTACCTAATGTAGTTTCTAATATACCATCTTTATAGACTTTATATTCTGTAACTGCTGTATCATCAGTTGCCGCTGTCCAACTTAAATCTACTGTTGTATCTGTTTGAGTTGTACTAGATAAGGTTGGTGCGGTTGGTACTTGAGTGTCAGGACCATCAATAAGCTCCTGAATTGTTGGCTCCTGCCCATTGACTTCGTACATCGTTGGGGCATAATAAAATTGAGAATCGTTAGCATTATTATTACTAGAAAGCCAAATTGACTGATATATTTTAGTAGCCGTAGATTGAAACTTATAATCGGTTGCATCTTGGTCTTTATTTCCTGTTGCTCCATTATAAAGGCCACCAATGCTAACTGTATTTGTATAAGAATCATGATGCATAAAACCCACCAACAAGTACCACTGGTCGAGAGTAGGAACATCTGCCCCTCCAAAATAAGGGTTTACATGAGGGCTTCCATTAAGATTATTAACGACTAAGTTATCTGAAGCATCTAACGCTCTTGCTCGAAAAGGGGTGTTTCCATCAAATGAGTTCGTTTTTTTTAACCAAACTGTAAAGCGATATGTTTTAGTTGGATCTATATTTATAAGATCTGTACTCCATCCCCCTGCACCAGAATTTCCAGTAGCTTCAGGAATTGTTTTCCATAAAAGCACTGATGTGCCATGAGGACCTATACCCATTTCCCTAATGTTTTCTCCATCTGTCCCGGTTCTATTAAAACCTGGTGCAGAACCCGTGCCTATTGTCCAAGTAGAAGTATCTAAAAGATTTGTTTGGGCAGATGTAATACTACAAACAAGTAAAAAGACTAACTTTATAAGTGATTTCATATAATGTCTTATCAATTTTTATTTAATAATTTTTCTATTTTTTTAATTCGGTTTTCTTGAGTCTTTAAGTGTTTTTCAAGATTAAAAATATCGACATCCTTTTTATTTATTTCTCGTTGTTGTTGTAAAATATAAAGAGTTAATTCTTCTATTTTCTGTAAGAGTTTAGCATTCATATCTCCTAATAGAATCCCATGCTCTTTTACTTTTTTTGCTGAAGGAATATCTTTTAAATGTCCTTTTTCTTTAATATGTTGCTCAACTTCTTTTAAAGAGGGTAACTTGTAATTTTTTTCGAAAACAAAATCGCTCCAACCAATTAAATCTACGCGTACTTCTTTGGTGTGAATGTTTCCGTTTACAGCTAGTTTTTCATCTGGTGTTGAAGTTCCTATACCTACATTACCTGTATTGTAATACACATTTTGATTGTTTAACGTCCAATTACCTGAACCACCTCCTGAAGCAACATTGGTTGTAATATTTATTGGATTACTTAATATACTTTCATTACCAGCAGCATCTAAAGCGGTTACTGTAAAATTATATGCAGTTGAAGCTGTAAGTCCCGTTACTTGATAGATTAACACATTTCCTAGAGTTGTTTCTAATACGCCATCTTTATATACTCTGTAGCCTGTAACAGCTATATTATCTGTGGCTGTCGTCCAACTTAAATCTACTGTTGTATCTGTTTGAGCTGCGCTTGATAGTGTTGAGGTTGTTGGAACTTGGGTGTCTGGTCCATCAATAAGCTCCTGAATCGTTGGTTCCTGCCCATTCACTTCGTACATAGTTGGATTATATAAGAATAGTTCATCATTTATGTTGTTACTAATTCTTAAATAATTTCGTTGTATAAAACGAGTTGCCGTATTTGAAAACTTAAAATCTAAAATATCTACTTGTTTAATTCCATTAAGGTCATATACACCTCCGATACTAGTCTGAGTTGAATAGTTACTTTCATGAACGTATCCAACCATGAGATACCATTGATCCAATAAAGGAAGGTCAGCAGAAAAAGGATAAGGAGCACTATTCACAATGCCATCTAATTTTAAACCTGCAGCATTATCGTTATTATCACGACAAAAGAACGCAAAGTAAATAGACCCATCATTTGAGTTTGTTTTTTTCATCCAAGTAGTGAAGCGATATGTTTTTGTATGATCAATGTTAATATAATCGGTTTCCCAACCACCATTATAACTTGATGAAGTATCACTATCTGGCATAACTTTCCATAAAACTCCGGATGTCCCGTATGGATTTACACCTATTTCTCTTATATTTTCAGCAACAGCTCCATAATGTGAAAATCCAGATACAGAACCCGTTCCTACTGTCCATGTAGAGCTATCTAAAAGATTCATTTGAGCAAACGAAATATTACAAATAAATAAGATGATTAATTTTATAGTTGATTTCATAAATAATGGTTATTTACTTTTATTTAATAACTTTTCTATTTTTTTTATACGATTTTCTTGTTGCAAAATGTAAAGGGTTAATTCTTCTATTTTCTGAAGGAGCTTCGCATTCATATCTCCTAATAGAATACCGTTTTCTTCTACATTTTTTGCAGATGGTATATCTTTTAAATGCCCTTTTTCTTTGATGTGTATTTCAACCTCTTTTAAAGAAGGTAATTTGTAATCTTTTTCGAAAACAAAATCACTCCAACCAGTTAAATCTACGCGTACTTCTTTTGTATGAATATTTCCATTTACAGCCAGTTTTTCATCTGGTGTAGTTGTACCAATACCAACATTACCTGTATTGTAATAAACATTTTGATTGTTTAGAATCCAATTCCCAGAACCTCCTCCTGAAGCTGCATTTGTAGTTATAGCCAAAATATTACTAACCACACTTTCATTACCGGCTGCATCTAAAGCCGTGACTGTAAAATTATATGCAGTTGAAGCAGTAAGCCCTGTTACTTGATAGGTTAACACATTACCTAATGTAGTTTCTAATACCCCATCTTTATATATTTTATATTGTGTTACTGCTATATTATCTGTAGCTACTGTCCAACTTAAATCTACTGCGGTATCTGTTTGAGTTGTGCTAGATAGGGTTGGTGCTGTTGGAGATTGGTTATCAGACGCAGAGCCAGCAGTATAAGTGACAAAAATTTCTGGAGCATCATTGGGTTCTTGATCATAGCTTACTGCATTTCTTAACCCAGAAATATGAGAAATGATTATATTAATTGCATCTGTACTAGAATAGCCACTCCTATTAACTATTTCTTGTAGCATAGACGATAAATCTGGTGTTTGTTGTGGTGTGTCTCTTTCATTAACAGTATTCCAATCTGGGGGAGACCACTGTACAATAGTATTTGTCTTTAATCTACTTGATATATCTCCAGAGCTCGAAGACCAAATCTGAGGGTTATTGGAAGCTTCCGCAGCAATATTAAGAGTTGATATTCCTGTCCTTATCTCATCTGCGGTAAATTGAATATATGCATTTTGTATAGTAGCTCCTTGTGGAATATTTAAAGCTTTAAAATATAATCCTACAGCAGTATTATCAATAAAATCAAGGTCATTACTTGTAATAGTTATAAAACCATCTGTTAGTCTTTCTTCTGAATCTTCTGTACTTAATCCTATTTTTGATGATACTTGGACAGGGCTATTTCCTGAAGAAACATCTGTAGTAATATTTAGTGTATTGCTAACCACACTTTCATTACCTGCTGCATCTAAAGTAGTTACTGTAAAGTTATAGGTGGTTGCAGCTGTAAGACCAGTAACTTGATAGCTTAAAACATTGCCTAAAGTACTTTCTAATACAGCGTCTTTATATACTTTATACCCTGTAACCGCTATATTATCTGTAGCTGCTGTCCAGCTTAAATCTACTGTAGTGTCGGTTTGTACTGTACTAGATAATGTCGGTGCTGTAGGGGATTGGGTATCAGCAGATGTTGTATCAAAAGCTATTTCTATATCTGATAATTTACCGGACATATCTGCTCCTATAATAACATAGGCAACTTCACCATCAAATCTGGTATAAGGATTGGTTACAGTCGTGCTAATATTCCCTAAAACACCAATAGTCTCACTTCCAATATTTCCTGAAGCGTGTGTTAATGTAGTTAAAACTGTTCCAACTGAAACGATATAAGAGGTAGCATTATTTCTTGAAACTCCTAGCAAACCAGTTCCAGGAAATGTAAAAACTGGAGCTATAGTGGCATCTGAATTTATTTCTGGTCTTTGAAGTGTAGTGGACAAACTAATATTTGATCCACTAGATACAGTAAATTCATTAGTATACGCTTGTGAAACCTTCGCATAAAACCCTGCATCATTTTGAGTATAATTTATACCTCCTACAGATGGGTTAAAATGAGTATCAATCAAATCTAACCCATCCCCTTTAACTCCTGATAAAGACCATGTAAGAGAACCTCCAAAACTTTCTTCTGTAGCTTTAGCTCCTGTAGGGTTCTTCCAGTTAATAAGTTTGAAATTTTTATCGCCACTTCCTTTAAAATACAATATGAGATCGGAGGTAGCCCATATACCACTGGCTTTTGCACTAACAATTATTTGATTTTGTATGGTTTGATCTGCTGCACTGGGCAAGGTATATCCTTGTGCTGTGGCTTCATCCAATATGGCTTGGTAAGCAGAATCGTTTTGAGCAAATATAATACTACAAACAAATAAGATAATCAGTTTTATAATTGACTTCATAATTTTAAACTTTTAAAGGTGAATCTGTTAAATTGAATTTTATGATTCCATTACCGAATAGTTGGTCCTGATAGATTAGTTTAATATGATCGTTGGGCGGGATATCATTGAAGTATAGTAAGACGCGCTTAAAAGGTGCTACTTTAAAATTACGCTCAAAATTCACACCAGAGCATGGTATGGTGTCGTTAGAAGATGTTATTACAGTAAAATCTTTTTCGATAGTAAATGCTATGTATTTTACAGCATCTTTGTAAGTTTTATTTGTATGGTCTTTTAGTAGTAAATCTGCCTCACTAGTATGTTGAAACTCAACTTCGATGATACGTTCTTTACTATTTACCTGATAAAGTGAATCTACTTTAGCATAATCTGCTTGATTATCTTTAAGAAGATAGTATTGAATAGGGACTTCTGTAGCCGTATAATTTATATCGCTAACAAATTGTGTGACGCGCTTAGATTTCCAACCTTGTTGCTGTAAATTAAAAAATTTATATTCGGGGAGATCTCTATATTTTGAAGACTTGTTGCATGAAACCAACAATCCGAACACAAACATTAAAACAAAAGATATTGAGGGAAAACACCTTTTAAAAAATATCATAAAAACCCTGAATTAATTATTCCTTAAAACTATATAAAGCTTCAAAAAAACAGGTAAGGGATTTCCTTGATATGTTTAAGGCTAACCCTTAATTATTGCCTTCATATTTAATATTCGAATATTCTAAAATCTGATTTGTAATGTCTATTGATTCCTGAGCAAACATCACATTACCATTACCACTGGTTCCTAAAATAATTTTTAAGTTATTAGTTTCTGCGTATTCTTTTATATAATTATTAAGTCTGTTCCAAACATTTTCACTTAAATTATGAGAGTAATTATCTTGTAACTCTTGAAAAGCTTTGCTCTTATAAGCAATTTGTTGTTGCAAACTTTTAAAGTTATTATTTTCTTTATCTTTTATAGTCTGGAAAATGGCATATAAACTATCTAACTCTTTTCCTTTTTTACGAATTTTTGCATCTTCAACAACCTTAATATCTTTAGTCATATTAAACCCATTAAAAAGTTTAATGTTATCTATATAAACAATGTCTTTTTGATTGTTGAATTGTGAAAAATTAATTAAAGTTATTATAATGATAATTACTATTAAAATAGTATTTGACAGGGTAAGGCGATTAAAATTAGTCATGGATTTTCGTTATTGTTTTTTTTATATTATTGAATGATACTATTAAAGAATCGTTATATGCTTTTACTAAGGTTAGATCACCCACGGTTTCATTTTCTCGTTTTCTGTAAAGTTTTTTGTCTATTTTTAATAAAACTAGTCGTGTCGTTTTATGATTTCCTTTAACAAAACCATGATAACTTATATCTGGCCAAACTGTATTTACTTTTTTTATATGTTTAAGAATAGGCTTTTGAGTTGAAGCTTTAACTTTAGTTGCTTGTACTGGTTTTTTAATTCTTTTTGATGCTTTAAAGGGTGATTTATTTATTATTTCCAGTAAAAAGGTATCTTTTGTTACATTGTATTTGGGTTGACTACTTATGTTTGATATATTATTGTCTCTATTTTTCTTTGAAGCATTAGACTTTCCAAAATATTTATATACTACTGCTCCCCAAATAATTATGAGTAATACTATTAAAACACCATTTAAATATTTTTTTTTCAAAATGATACTTATTTAATTTTCAACAACAACAGATCTAACGATACTATAATCACTTTCATTTTTAGCTGCATCTATAGCTTTTACACGCCAATAATAAGTATTAGGTGTAGTGAATTCATATATTGCTGAATTGTTTGTTGTTTTAGCTGAATGAATCACAGTATTAAAATTAGAGTCTGAAGAAATTTCTAAAGTATTCGTTATTGTCGATTTAATAGTTCCTGAATCTGCTCCATTTATCCAATTAAAGGTAACAGAAGAAGGCGATATTTTAGCTTCATCTAATGGTTCAGATAATGTTGGTTGATTTGGTACTACTGTATCTATAAAAAGAATATGTTCTGAAAAAGGTGTAGATGTATTAGATGTTGTATTAAAGGCTTTTACTTTCCATATATATTCGGCATCTTCATCAATTTTATCTGGATCAATATTGAAACTTATTTTATTGATATCTGGTTCTTCTAAAACGGTTTGTTCTCCACTAGTTTTTTTTGCCAATACAAATGTATATGTATCAGCATTACTTAAACTTTTCCAGGTAAAAATGATATTTTTGTTATTGGTATATAAGTTTTCTGTTGGTGTTTGAAGTACGACACTTTGATTCGACAAATCATCTGAAGGACGCATCTCAAAATTTACAGGAAACGTATAATCGGTTTCATATGCAAAGTTTTCGGCTTTTACACGCCATTGATAATTTCCTGGGTCTAAATTATAAGTGAAGTTTGCCACCGTTACTAAAGAATCTACTTCTTGCCTTTGATTGTCTCCTATTATTTGGACTCTATAACTATCGGCACCTTCAATGGTTTGCCACAAAAACTGAGCTGTATTGCCTTCTATTGTTACGCCTTCTCTTGGAGATATAATTTGCACAATATCGTCAGTAATATCATCTTCTAAAATATCATCACAAGCAAATGATATAAAAAGTAAAATTAATAGTAAGGTTATATTATTTAGCTTTTTCATAATTCTGTAATATTATTTTTAAAAAAAGGGTTTCTTTATTAGTCCTGTAATTTTTTTTTGAATAAAATTCTGTACTTACTACACGAGAATCTTTAAAGTTTTTTTCTGTTTCATAAAGTAATTTAATCAGTGCTTCATAAGTCCCTTCAAGCTCAATTTGATTAGAATAAATTAAAAATTCTTCACCTCTAGATATATGTACATCTTCAATAGACACTATATTTATTGTTAAATCTGTTTTAGAGATAAAATCAAGTATTTTTTGTTGAACATTTATGGGATTTAAAGAACGCCCACCAATCAATTTATCTAAAGTCTTAATATCATCTTTTAAAACATATAAATTATTAAATGATTTATCCGTATTTGCAAGTTTTTGCTCTACAAGATTGAGTTCTTTTTTAGCTGCCAACATATCCTTAAATGTTTTTTTATACGATGCCATAAAAAGCAACACAAAACCAATAATGACTAAGAAAAATTTTCGCTTATATGTTAGGTTATCAAACACTTTAAATTTCTATTTTTAGAATAAATTCGTTCATTATTTTACTTTCTTGTGAGTATGCAACAATATCTAATTTTTCAATCCATTCTAACGTCTTAATTTGTTTGACCCAACGGTTAAAAACCTCATCATTTGTAACATTTCCTGCTATACTTATAACATTAAAATGGAAATCTATCTTCTTGCCATGCTCAATTTTTTTTAACTTAGGTATGACGTGAATTTTTTTCAATGTTATTTCTGGAAGTGTAGAATTCCCAATATCTGCTACATATCTTGTGATAAAACTTTTGTTACTAATATTAGTTGTTTGCAGTATTTTTTCTTTTAGCTTTTTTTCTTCCCTAAGTTCATTAAGTTCTATAGCTGTTTGTTGGGACAACGCATAAACGGATTCTTTTTCAACTAAAGTATTTATATAAGAATTATACAGTAAGTGACTTGAAAAAAGTGTTACTAAAAAAAAGAAAAGAGAAAAAACACATGCTATTTTAAACCATTTTTTATACTTGAATTCGCTTGTATTATGACTCAAAAAATCGGTATCAAAGTCAATAATATTATTAGGAAACTTATAACTAAAAAAGGCTCCAATTAATGGTATTTCGTACTCGTTAAAAGTATCTCCATTAATTGTGTATTGATTTTTAGAATTGCTTTTGTTTTTAAAAGATAGAATTTTATTTTCTTTTATTTCGATAGCATAATTAACAGATGAAATACTAGAATAGTCTTTAATAACAGAAAGTAAATTCGCCATTACAAACGGACCATAAGAAAGGTGAACCACAAAAACATTTAATATGTTTATCTCTTTTATAAACGCATCAATAAGTTCTTTTCTTGCTACTGATACAAATACCGTTTCTTCCTGTTTATATTCATAAAAGTAAAAGTCGTCAAGATTTGATTTAAATATTATTTTTTTTCTATATCCGGCTTTATTTTCTACATGTTTATTTATAATACTATCTCCTTCAATATGTAAAATAACCGGATAGTTTTTATTTATATGTGTTTTAAAAGTATCATCAATATCCTTAGACTTAAACCTACCTTCAACCTTTAATTCATTGTCTTTAAATAGTAACGTAATTAAATAATACTCCAATACTCCATTAACATTAGATATACTTAATGCATAGTATTTTTTATTATCGTCTAATATGTTTGTTAGTTTTTTTAGTAACATTTTAGTAACATTTTAGTAGGTAACAGTAGGTTTAATAAAAATATGAAGCTTTGATTTTTCTTTTCTTTTCTTTCTTCCACTAAACAGCCATTTAATTACGGGAATTCTTGATAGTAAAGGTGTTCCTGTTCCTGAGTTTTCATTTTCTAATTCATCCAGACCTCCTAAAAGAATCATCTCATTATTTTTAACACTAATCATCGATTCAAATTTTTGAGTAGATTTCCCTGGAGGTGCGTTCTCCCCTGCCCTACCAAGGAAAGAGCTTTTCTCCACAGAAATAGTGAGCGTTACATTTTCATCTTTTGACACAAAAGGTTTAATGTTAATACTCAAATTTGCTTCGGTGGATTTCCACGTACCAGATTGAAGAATATTATTATTTACTCCAGAATTAATTAATCTGTTATTTTGCTCAAAATAGTAATTAGTTTCTCCTATAGAAGATGTGGCCTCATGACCATTGAGCGTTACTAGTTTAGGGGTAGACGATAACTTAATAAGCGAGTTATTCTCTAAGGCTTTTAAATTTAAATAAAATTTTTCGGTTACCTTACCAAGGTTTACAATACCCAAGCCATTAAATGCATCAATTAAACTATTTACAGATGTGGAATTAAGGCTTACATCACTTGTTGGAAAAAGAATTCCGGATGTAGCCCCTGGTTCATTATTAATCCCAGCCTGTATTCCTGTTTGTACTTCATAGGATTTCTGATATTGTGCAATAATAACCTCTATCTGAATGACTGGCACAACGCGATCAATTTCATATATGTAATCCTTAAACTCTTGAATCTGATTTTTTGACCCAGAAACTACAAAACCATTAAGCTCAACAAATTCTTTAATTTCCAGTGTTTGGGTAACTGCTGTAGGTAATGTTGTTAAAACTGTTTCTATAGTTCTATTTTCTAGCTGTACTAATTCTGTCATTCTAAGTCCTTCTGTCGCATGCTCTCCTATTAAATATAAATCATCCAATTTTTTATAAGTGTAGTTTTCTCCTTTAAAAAGGTGATCTAATAGATTATCAAACGTAATATTATTAGCTACCAAAGTTGTTATAACTCCTTGAGGTGTATTGTACATGAAGAAATTAATATTTAATTTTTCGGCTGCTTCTTTAATCATTTCTGTAGCATCAGCTTCAAAGGCTTTAATTTCTAAAAACCCTTGGGCATTCGTTTTAACTTCAAAAGCACCTGAATCAATTTGGTTTGTTGAGTTATTGTTTGTTGATCGCGTTCTTCCTTTAGAACGTGATGTAGCTGTTTTTTGAGGGGTTTGTGCTATTATTGTGGCCTTTTCAAGATAATAGTTTTCGTTTTCATCTATGGTTAAAACCAAACTATTTGATTTTGCCATCATTTCTAACACTTCATCTATTGGTCTGTTTAGAATATATGCAGACACTTTTTGGTCTTTTATATCTGGAGCTAATACAATATTTTTTTTGGAAGCATCCGTAATTGCTTGAGCGACCCTTGGTAATGAATCGTTTTTTAGTTTGACTGATAAAAATCTATTTTGTTCGTTATATGTAACATCTATAGGTTTTAATGGTTCGGGCTTTTTAATAACAATTGCTTCTGGCTTTTTATTAAAAATCAAAATATTATTTGCAACATCGACTTCCAGTTGATGTTTTTTAATTAAAAACAAGAAGACATCTTTTATATTAACATCATAAAAGTTACTTGTTACAAGTTGGTTTAAATTTGAATCTACGCTAACATTTAATTGATGCTCTTCAGCCAGGGCATTAATAAAATCATATAGTGTTAAACCACTTAAATCTATTCTGACATTATCTTGTAACCCTTTCTTTGTTTTTGATAGTGCTTCTAATTCTTCAGTAAATATTTTAATATTAGTTTGCGAAAAACTCACATTAAAAATAATACAAGATATAAGTACAATTACAGTTCTGTATGACATAGTTTAATTGATAAGTATTGGATATATTTCATCTAGCGATGTGATTCCTTTTGAAAATAAATCAAAAGCTTTATCAGAGAGTTTTCTATTTTTCATAATATTAGACTGTTCCAATGTATTTTTCTTTATAGCTTCTATCACATCATGAGTAATAGGCAATATTTCATAAATAGCTCTCCGACCTTTATATCCTGTATGATAGCAATCATGACACCCAACAGCGACATAATGCTTATTTAGTTTAGTTTTTGGCGTATAAGACAATGGCAAATCATCATCATTAAATTCTTGTGCTTTCTTACATGTTTTACACAGCGTTCTTATTAATCTTTGTGCCACAGATATGTTAATTGTTTCTGCAATTAAAAAAGATGGAACGCCCATATCTACCAATCTAGAAATGGTTCCTATTGCTGAATTAGTATGAATTGTAGATAGCACTAAGTGTCCCGTTAAAGATGCTCTAATTGCCATTTGAGCAGTTTGCCCATCTCTAATCTCTCCTAACATAATAATATCCGGGTCTTGTCTTAGAAAAGATCGTAATGCAGATGTAAAGGTTAATCCGATATTTTCTTTTAATTGTACTTGGTTTATACCTTTCAATGTATATTCTATAGGGTCTTCAACAGTAACAATATTCGTATTTATAGTATTAAGGTGCTTTAAAGTTCCATATAAAGTGGTCGTCTTTCCAGAGCCCGTTGGTCCACTAATTAAAATAATACCATTAGTCTTTTTTACAGCTTCCAGATAAAGTGGTAAATCATGTGTTTCGAATCCTAATTGATAGATATCTAAATGGGAGGCATCTCTTCCTAATATACGCATAACCACTTTTTCACCATGATGAGTTGGTAAAATAGAAACTCTTATGTCAAAATCATCATATTCAATTCTTCCATCTTGTGGTAATCTTTTTTCTGTAATATCTAAATTCGATTTAATTTTAATTTGATTAATTAGCTCTAAATAACTCTCTTTCTTGATATTGTTTTTCTCAATTAATTGACCATCTATTCGCAGTCTAACCCTTACGTCTTCTTCATATATTTCTATATGGATATCACTAGCATTAATATGTTTTGCTTCAAAAATTAGATCTTCTAAAAAATCATTACCATAAGAAACCAATTTAGGCTGAGAATCATTCATCCTATAGTAAACGGAAAGGGCTTTTTTAATTACGGAAGTTTCAACAGTTTCTAAGTTTATCTGCTTATTAAAAAGTAACCTAAGTTCTTCTTTAATGCTATGTAATTCTAATTCTTGTGTTTGGTCAATAAAAAATATACATTCCGTTTCGGAAATAGATTTTGGAATTATTAAAAAATGATTTGCCATCTCAGAACTAATAGCTTGTTGTAAGCTAACGGATAAATCTATGTGATCAATTTTTGCTGTTTCCATTAAATAGACATATTAATATTAAACACATTCTTTATAAGTATATTAATAACAAGGTATAATGATAAATAGCCTGCAAGTGGAATGGTTTTCATCTTTTTAAATAATAAAACTATCACATATAACAGCAATGAGAACAATAAGCCTATTATAAAAAATGGAATGAATGTTTCTAGTTTAAAAAGTGGTGTTATAGCTATAAAAAAAACAATATCTCCTAAGCCGATAAAACGATCTATTGGATTAATTAATGCCTTTGTTTTTAATGAAAAATAAAGTATAACACCCAATATGTTAATAAGTAAAAAACCTATATTATATATAGTATCGATTAATTTCAAATTAGTTGACACATAATTAATTAACATAGAAAAACAAAAAATAAGTATAGGTAAAATAATATGTATCATTCGCTTTTTCATATCAAAATACAGAACAAGAAGCAGCGCTATTATTAATAAAATGTATCCTAAATTAAGTAGCATATTAATCTTTTACAATTTCTTTTAATTTACGGTCTTGATCTATTTCCCAAGTATTAAAAACTCCATCACCATCAAAATCTTGTAACGCTGTTGCTGTAGCTTTAAAACTGTTTAATGAAGCTTCTATGACTTCTATTTTATAGACTGCTTGTCCTCCTTTATCTATAGTTAAAGATTCTTCAAACCCTAATTCATTAAAATCTGCTGTGTATTTAGAGTGACGATAAAAATGGCTTTTTTGCAAACCATGTATCATACTCAACATATTTTGCGCTTCAATAGATTTAGCACTAGTAACTACAGATGTTTGATTAGGAACTACTAGATAGATTAAAATACCTATAATACAGAGTACGATAAGAATCTCTGACATAGAGTATGCCTTTAATTGTCCTTTTTCTTTTCTTAATTTTGATATTAACTTTTTCATTTTTTAACTTTTAAATTATTTGCTATCTAATTTTGAATGACTTTACTTAAATTAAAAATTGGTGAGTACATCGCAATCATTATAAAACCAACAATACCTCCAATAATAACAATCATGATTGGCTCTAAAATGGTTCCTATCATTTTGGTTGAATGATCTACATCATCGTTATATTGATTTGCTAACCCATCGTACATAGCATCCAACTCATTAATCTGTTCTCCAATAGCTGTTAACGATATTATTTTTGGAGTAAAAAAAGTATGCTTCTTTAAACTATTGGCAAGAGTTTCTCCTTTCAGAATGTCTTTTTTAGTCTGTGATAATGCTTTTTTTAATGGATAGAATGAAATCATCTTCTCTGTTAATTCTAAAGATGTAATCAATGGTGTTTTGGCAGATAATAAAAGCCCAAATGATTGGCAAAAACGAGCTAAGTAAATCTTTCTAATAAGACTTCCAAAATAAGGTGTTTTGAGAAGTATACTTGATAGCGCTCTTTTATATGTATCATGTTGTTTTAATAATTTATGCGCAATAAACATTAATAAAACAAACCCTAATATCACTGAAATTATAACATTAAAATTGTTTGAAACATTTACAACAAATTGTGTGATTTCTGGTAGTTCTTTTCCAAATTGTTGAAAAACGGATGCAAACATGGGCACCACAAAGTTTAGCATAAAATAGAGTACTCCAAATGTTATAAGTAATACAAACGCGGGGTATGCTAAAACAGAAACAACCTGCCTTTTCATTTTAATTTTTCGTGAAAAGAATTTTTGAAGTTGATCAAAAATGGCTGGTAACCGCCTTGTATCTTCACCAATTTTTATACTGTAATACTCATAAGGCGAAAAGTATTTATAATTTTGTATGGCTTGATGAAGTGATTTTCCTTTAACAACATCATCATTAATAGTTTTATAGATAGATCTTACAAATTTAGATTTTTGTTGACTTGTTAATATTTCTAAAGCTTGATTAAAATCTACTCCAGATTTTATAAGGGTAGAAAACTCCCTATAAAAATCTTCTTTTTGTTTATCTGAAAACCGTTTAAAAACTGAAGTAGAAAAAGTAATATCCGCATTAAACGTATTTTTCTTCTTTATTTTTGGATTATATGTACTTAATTCAATTTTCATTTATAGGCATTTCATTAAAATAGATACTGTTTATAGTACTTGCTGTATTTTTTTTCAAATAATAATTTGTATTAATGAGCTCACCTAAAACTTCAATAGAAATCTTAAATGTTTTATTCAGAGGCTTAGAAATATCACTCTGTGAGAATTCGTGACTTGACACATTCAGCTTAAAGGTGTCTGTTTTTATACTATGATGCCTTAAAATTAAATTCTTTAATACTTGATAACTTATAGTAGATCCATCGTAATGCTCCAATAATAATTGGTCATCATCATGAGTGAAGTTTTCAGCGTTATAAATATCATTTTTAATAGCTATATTAAATAAATTGTATTGTAAAACACTCCTGTTTTCATTCTGAAAAAGTGCCATTTGTTTTTCAACCAAATTAAATACAGTATAGCTCAATGTTATGATAATCCCCATAAGAGCCAAGCTTATTAAAGCCTCTAATATGGTGAAACTCTTCAAATATGCACTATTATTCATTATATGGAATTAGCTTATTAATCTTATACTCTTTTGATCCAGTTTTTATAAGAAATGATAGAGACACCATTTGACCCTTTTCATTGATTTTTACATTTTTAGCAACAGTATATCCTTCATATTTAAAAATATTATCTTCATAATCTTGTTGTTCTATGCTTTCATGTGTTAAAAATTCAACAGTATGTTTAGCTTTAAAATAAGAAACCGGTTTATTTAGCTTAATAACATTTAGATACACCATAAAAACTACTAACACGCAAATGGAGATAATGGAAATTGCTATTACAGATTCTACTAACGAAGAGGCCTTCAACTCCTTAAAATTCTTTAATAACTGCATATTTTTTTTTATTAGATGAGTTATTAAATAAAGGAAGTTCCACAAAATTATCTGGAAGTTTATCCTTGTTTATAGATGCATTTAGAATAATATTTTCATAATTAGAAGCTTCAGTATTTAGAAAAAACCTATCTGTATAAAGACTCCCTATAATACTTCCCTTTAATTCTGTACTTCCATAACAATAGACATTCCCTATTATAGTAGCACTTTCATTTATGAATAATTTACGCTCTAAAGAATTATTATAAGTATCTCCATCTATTACTATACCTCCAACTAATGTGCTGTTTTTTTTAATTTCTATAGAAACAATGTCTGTATCATTTTTAATATAAATACTAGAAGGATACATTAACGATACATTTTCTTCAATAACAACTTCACTAGTAGCTATGATTTGAATATTGCCTTTAAATCCCGATTCAATTTTAATAACTGGTGCCATTACGACAACATCATGTAATGTTACTGAGCTATCAATTTCTAAATCATTAATAGAATACAAAATAAAATTTCCCTTGTAACTAATATCTTTCAGAGAAGTTATACCATTAAGATCAATAACCTTAGTATCTCTATCAAATCCGTTAATATGTATCTTTTCTTCATTAATAGTATTGAATGACAAACGAGGTAAACCTGAAACATCTATATCAATAACTTTATCAATTTTTGGAAGTTTATCTTTAGATTTTAATTGCTGCCCTTTCAAATTTATAGCATTACCTTTCTGTCCGTTAATATAGGCTTGCTCAATACGTCCGTTAGGGATTTCAATATTACCTGAAACTTTTGTGTTACCAGATAATTTTAAAGGTTTATCATAATCAGTAACATATAATGCAAAATTGTCTATAGCTTTTTTAATGCTACCTACTAAAACTGTTTTACTAATAGTATCATTTTTAAATACAGTTTTACAAATTAAAATATCATAAAAGCCCCAATTCTTTTTCTCAATAAAGGATGGAATATCATCATCAAAAACATAAATCTCCTTAACATCGTTATAAGAAACCAATTCATTATTGTTTAAAAAATAATGGAATGCCGACTCGTTTTTATTAATTAAGTCTTCTTGAAGATAAAGCCTGTCATTCAATACATTTTGATAATGAGATATTAAAATAAAACAACCGCTAAAAACAGAAATAATAACACAAATAAAAATGGCATTTATTAAAGAAGAGGCCTTTAATAAATACTTTGAGTTAATGCTATTTCTTGATTTATTTTTCAACTAATAAACAATTATATTTTCAGTTTTACTTTTAACCATATATGGTTAAAAGTAATAGACCTTATATTAAAACAACTAAGGTTATGCCTTAAAATAAAAAGGCAATCCCTTACTTTATAATATTTAATTTTAGAGCATAATCAACCAGAGTTTATTGATAAATAAACCTAAGTTTTTAATCAAATTTTAAAGATTTATACCTTAAGTTAGGAATTCGTCATTACTAAATGAAACCTTTTTCATGAGCTAATTGAAGCAAATCTCTATCTCCTTTACCTTCAACATTAAAAACATCTTTTAATATTCGTTTTCTTCTTTCAAGTGCAGCAATTGAAAGTGGCAAAACACTTGGTAATTCGTTCATTTTTGTCCCATTTGATAGTTCATATAAAATCTTCCTATCGATATTGTCAATAACAAAGTCATTTGCAGATTGCTTCCGTAAAATTTTCATTACAGTTTTACTGTAATAAGGGGGCTCTAAAACAACCGTTTTTATAGTTTCGTTTAATACCTCTATTGTTAAATCTCCCTTAGTCACATAAGCCTCTGGGTTAATATTTTTAAGAATGCAAGAAATCATATAACTATCATCATAACTAGTAGATACAATTATTTTTATATTTTTAAATTGTTTTCTAATTAATATACCTAAGTCTTCTCCTCCTAAAATTTTATTGTCTTTAGATGCAGGTATTCTTATGTCTAAAAAAACAATATCAAAGGGTTTATTTTTAGCTGCCTCATTAATTTTTAGTAAAGCAGTATCACAACTATGAGCCACATCAATACTAAATTTAAAAGCTTTATTTAATTTGTTTGTTTTTTGTAAAGCATTTTTATAAACATCTGTAATTAGTGGGTGGTCGTCAATAAGCAAAACTCTGCAGGGACTTTTCATGTTAGAGAATATTAAATTAAAAAAATGTTATTTTATCACAATCAATTTACTTTAACCCAACCCAATCTTCCAAAAAAACGAAGTGCTTAATCTCCACTTTTCATACATTTTTAATTGAAAATTTATTTTTAAGTTTATTGGCATTAACTAAAATAGTTTTATAAATCAAATTTCACACATTCATAGTGTCTAACAAACATAAAATATACAAACGAGAAACTTCATACTATTTGAATGTAATTAGTGAAATAGATACTTACATTAGTGAAACAGTATTTTTTGATAGGGAAATCAACTTAACCCTAATACTGAAGTTTGCGATAATGCATTTATCATAAGTTCTACATTGTTAATATATGTTTTGCTAAATGGTATATTTTTTAAGCATTTTTTTAGTGTACAATTTAAAGTACCGTAATTGACTCTGTTAACATAATTTTTATTGACAATATAGCTTTTATGTATTCTTAAGAAATTTCTCGGCAGTATTAATTCAAAAGTCTTAAGTGTTTTATAAGCACTTACAGTATGTCCATTATTCATATAAAAATCAGTAGTATTATTATCTGCTTTCAAAAACAAAATTTCATCCGCATTTAAATACTGATAATCTTTATAAGATTTTAGACAAATGGTTTTACCAGTTTTATTTGAGTGTTTTTTTTTAAACTTTAAAGCTGCTTTTCTTATATCCAATTCAGTTATTGGATTTAATAAATAATCAAAAAAGCCAGTTTTTATAGCTTCATACGTTTTTTCTTTTGAAGAAGAAATAGCAATAAACTCATAATCCTTTTTTAAATATTGATCTACTTCATTAACTAGATTAAAGGGGTTATCTAATACTGTATCTAGGTTTAAAAAAATTAAATCAGGAGTATTTTTAAGAATAACATCAATAGGTTCTAAATAATCATAAGTACAACCAACACAATTAAACTCGGGGAAATCACTGAGAACTTTTTTTATTTTTTTTATACTAACTTCTTCTGTATCAATTATAAGATAATTATTCAAAATATTGTAATTAAAAATTGAAAACAATTATATCCATATTCTCACTAAACTCATTAGGGTTTTACCATACTTAATGTAAGGCTTTAGCCTAAATTTTAGTTTTTTGAAAAACTTTTACTTTATTAATTATCTCTTCTTGCATATTGAATCTTGTCGTTCTTTTACCATTCAGAAACATTTTTATATGATGAATTCCCTTTAATTATACTATCGTCAAATGAATAATGTATTTGATGCGCTTCTGTTTCAAAATATATACAAGAATTTTCATCTAGAATGTTACCTTATACTAAACGCTTTGATTTTTTTCTACAATTATGATTCAAAAAAGGTTTTTTCTGCTCAACTCTCACTTAATATTTCAATCAAATAATTAATGTTTATCCAAAAAAACATAGCCAAAACGGATATTTTTAAATAAATTTGTATCCGAAACTTTAGGGGTGTTCCTTATATTGGAACTGAGAGAGTCCCTTTGAACCTGATATGGTTAGCACCAACGAAGGAAAAAGTTAGAAATGCATCTTATATATGCATTTACATACTTCTTATTTAAGTACACATTAATTTATAATGGCTGTACTTCTATTTCAAAGTATTTTGTCTCTACCCCTTTAGTTATAAAAAATCATTAAAATGTATTATTTATGATTAAAATATCGGTAAATGAGACAGAATTAGAGGTTGAAGAAACCACCACTATTTCTAAACTACTTACTAAAATCAAATCGCCTTCAGAAGGCATTGCTTTTGCTATTAACAATCAAATTATAGCAAAAGAGCTATGGAATTCACATAGCTTAAGCTCCAATGATCATGTTTTAATTATTCAAGCAACCCAAGGTGGTTAATGCCATTCCAGTACTAAAAGTATTTATGAAATGAAAACAAAAGACACAGCTCCAAAGGAAGGAACAATTTCAAGAAATCCGTTTCCTAATTCTAAAAAAATCTATGTAAAAGGTGACATACACCCAAACATACAAGTAGCCATGAGAGAAATTGCTCTTAGTGATACTAAAGATTCCATGACTGGGAAATTAACACCAAACGAACCAGTAACAGTATACGACACTTCGGGACCTTATACAGACCCAAATAAAGATATTGATATTCACAAAGGCATTGAACCTATTCGCAAACAATGGATTTTAGATCGCAATGATGTTGAGGAATTAGATCAATTCACATCTACATATAGTAACGAACGTTTAAATGATGCCTCATTAGATCACATGCGTTTTTCATTACTCAAAAAACCATTACGTGCCAAAGAAGGTAAAAATGTCACTCAATTACATTATGCCAAACAAGGCATTATAACTCCAGAAATGGAATACATTGCTATTCGTGAAAACCAGCGAATTGATGAAATAACCGAAATTAGCAAGCAACACAAAGGCGAACATTTTGGGGCTTCCATTCCTTCTAAGATCACGGCCGAATTTGTTCGTTCGGAAGTAGCCAGAGGTCGCGCTGTTATTCCATCAAACATTAATCACCCAGAAGCAGAACCTATGATTTTAGGAAGAAACTTTCTAGTGAAAATCAATGCCAATATTGGTAATTCCGCTGTAACATCTTCCATTGAAGAAGAAGTTGAAAAAGCCGTTTGGGCTTGTAGATGGGGAGCCGATAACATCATGGATTTATCTACAGGAGAAAATATTCACGAAACCAGAGAGTGGATTGTTAGAAACTCTCCAGTACCTGTTGGAACCGTTCCAATTTATCAGGCTTTAGAAAAAGTAAATGGCGTTGCAGAAGATCTAACATGGGACATTTTTAGAGATACCTTAATAGAGCAGGCTGAACAAGGTGTTGATTATTTCACCATTCATGCAGGTGTTCTATTAAGATTTGTTCCTATGACGGCTAAACGTGTCACAGGCATTGTATCCCGTGGAGGATCTATCATGGCTAAATGGTGTCTGGCACATCACAAAGAAAATTTCCTTTATACACATTTTGAAGATATTTGCGCTATTTTAAAACAATATGACGTCGCTTTTTCTTTAGGAGACGGATTGCGTCCAGGTTCTGTAGCAGATGCAAATGACGAAGCGCAGTTTGCTGAACTAGAAACGTTGGGTGAATTAACCAAAATTGCACGCGAGCAAGAAGTACAATGCTTTATAGAAGGCCCTGGTCACGTACCCATGCACATGATTAAAGAAAATATGGAGAAACAAATTGAGGTTTGTGATGAAGCACCTTTCTATACATTAGGGCCTTTAACAACAGACATTGCTCCAGGCTACGATCATATTACTTCTGGTATTGGAGCGGCTATGATTGGCTGGTACGGATGCGCCATGCTTTGTTATGTAACTCCAAAAGAACATTTAGGATTACCAAATAAAGACGATGTACGAACTGGGGTTGTGACTTATAAATTAGCGGCTCATGCTGCCGATTTAGCAAAAGGACACCCTGGATCACAGCACAGGGATAACGCATTAAGTAAAGCACGATTTGAATTCCGTTGGGAAGATCAATTTAATTTGGGACTTGATCCAGAATTAGCTAGAGAATATCACGATGAGACCTTACCCGCAGATGGTGCTAAAATAGCTCATTTCTGTTCTATGTGCGGCCCTAAGTTTTGCTCCATGAAAATTTCTCAAGAAGTACGTGATTTTGCCGCAGAAAATGATATTGTTGATAATGAAGTGGTTCAAAAAGGTATGGAAGAAAAATCGAAAGAATTCAAAGAAAAAGGAAGCGAAGTCTATTTATAAACTATGATTGTATTAATTGCTCCTGAAACCGATATTCACAATGAAATAGTCATTCTAAATCAGCTTTTCGAAGCTGGTTTAGAATACTATCATTTAAGAAAACCTGAAAAAAATTATCAGGAACACTGCGATTATTTAGATCAAATTGATTCTAAATTTCACAATCGCATTGTGGTACATTATTTTCATGAGTTAATTAATACATACCACTTAAAAGGCATCCATTTTCAAGAACAAAAAAGAATAGATAACATAGATAATCCCAGCCAGTATTTCAAAGGATTAGATATGTATGGAAAAACCATTAGTAGTTCATTTCATGAACCTGATGTTTTAGCAAGCTGCGAATTTGAATTTGATTATCATTTACTAAGTCCCGTTTTCTCTTCAATCTCCAAAAAAGACTATGAAGGCAGAGGGTTTGATGTCAATCATATTGATAAACGTATTATTGGAATGGGCGGCGTAACGACTGATAATCTTACTGAATTTGACACATTAGGATTTAAAGGTGTGGGGGTTTTAGGCGGTATTTGGAATAGCAATACCCCTATAGATGTTTTTAAAACCATGAAAAATCACTTTGAGCGATAAATGAACGACAAAACATACATACTAACCATTGCTGGTCATGATCCCTCTGGAGGTGCTGGATTAACATCAGATATTAAAACATTTGAGTCGCACGGACTATACGGTTTGTCCGTTTGTACTGCTATGACCATTCAAAATGATATCGATTTTAAACAATGCATCTGGACAAAAGCCGATGTAATTATAGCTCAAATCGAAATCCTTTTTAAGCGTTTTAAAATTCACACTGTAAAAATTGGAATTGTAGAATCCTGGGAAGTATTACATTATATTCTAAACAAGTTACACGAATTAAATTCCGATATAAAAATTGTTTTAGACCCCATCATCAAAGCAAGTGCAGGTTTTGATTTTCACGAAACCGAAAGCCAAAATTTATTAGATAAAATATGGGAAAAATGCTTTATTGTAACACCAAACTACGATGAAATTCAAAGTTTATATCCTCAATTAAGTATTGAAAATACTATTGAATATATATCATCATTAACCAATATCTACTTAAAAGGTGGCCACCGAACCGACAAAAAAGGTTGGGATGCATTGTATCACAGTGCAATCGTTATGGTAAACATACCTCCAAATACCAATAAAGTTTATGAAAAACATGGAAGTGGTTGCGTACTATCTGCTTCTCTGGCTAGTAATTTTGCTTTGAGCATTGAATTAGAAGATGCGGCTAAAAATGCGAAACAGTATACAGAACAGTTTTTGAATTCTAATGATAGTCTCTTAGGAAAGCATAAATACAATACCGTTGAGCAAACTCAAATAATTAATAATTAGAATTATGATTCCGAAATTACATTACATATCACAAGGAAACTCAGGAAAAGAACATCTTGAAAACATCAAAAAAGCATGTACTTCGGGGGCAGAATTGGTACAATTGCGTTTAAAGAACTTGTCCGAAAAAAAAATGCTGAAAATTGCAGAAGAAGCCAGAGAGCTTACAGCACATTATCAAACACGCTTAATCATTAATGATCATTATAAAATTGCAAAAAAAATAAAAGCAGACGGCGTGCACTTGGGAAAAAATGACACGGCTCCTACTGTAGCAAGGAAACATTTAGAAACCTGGCAAATTATTGGAGGTACTGCCAACACACTTGAGGACTGTGAAGCACTCATCGAAAAAAAAGTAAACTATATTGGTTTAGGGCCTTTTCGTTTTACAACAACAAAAAATAATCTAAGTCCGATTCTAGGAACGAATGGATACTTAACCATTCTTGAAGCATTACAAACAGACACTCCTATTATCGCCATTGGAGGTATAACTATAGAAGATGTTCCAGACATTTTAAAAACAGGAATTCATGGCATTGCTGCTTCTGGAGAAATCACCAAAGACTTTAATAAAATTAGTCAATTCAACAAACTGTTAAACGATCCTTCAGAGCAAGAACAGGTTTGGAATCCAAATCAAAACATATAACATGACAACAGATACACTTAAAATAGCAGACAAAACTTTTAAGTCACGATTATTCACCGGAACAGGAAAATTTAGTAGTGCCAATACAATGCGTGAGGCCATCATAGCCTCGAAAAGCGAATTGGTTACAGTTGCTTTGAAACGGGTCGATTTAGAGAATAAATCGGATGATATGCTTGTTCATTTAAACCAAGAACATATTAATTTACTTCCTAATACATCTGGAGTAAGAACAGCAAAAGAAGCGATATTTGCTTCTGAATTAGCAAGAGAAGCACTTCAAACCAATTGGATAAAACTGGAAATACATCCAGATCCAAAATACTTGCTCCCCGACCCTATCGAAACTTTAAAAGCTGCTGAGGAATTGGTAAAACTCGGATTCGTCGTGATGCCTTATATTCATGCCGACCCTGTTTTATGTAAACGTTTGGAAGATGTTGGTGTACCATGCGTCATGCCATTAGGTGCTCCTATTGGAAGCAATAAAGGCATTAAAACCCTTGAATTTTTGGAAATCATTATCGAACAAAGCAACGTACCTGTAATAGTTGATGCGGGTATTGGTGCACCATCTCACGCCGCATTTGCTATGGAATTAGGTGCTGATGCCGTTTTAGTAAATACCGCTATTGCTGTCTCTCAGAACCCTATAGATATGGCAATTGCTTTTAAAATGGCTATTGAAGCTGGAAGAATGGCTTATAATTCCAAACTAGCTCCTATTAAAAATCAGGCTGAAGCTAGTAGTCCTCTCACTTCTTTTCTAAACGACTTAAATTAACACAACTTATGTCTTTTAAACATACATTTGAAACATACAATTGGGATGCTTTAGAAAAAGAGATTTACGAAGTAACAGCTCAAGATGTTGAAAACGTCCTTCTCAAAGAGAAAATTGAGTTAGAAGACTTTAAAACACTCATTTCTCCAGCTGCTAAACCATATATAGAGCAGATGGCGCAACGAAGCAATGCTATTACCAAAAAACGTTTTGGAAATACCATTCAAATGTATATTCCCATGTATTTATCCAATGAATGTCAAAATATTTGTACCTATTGTGGCTTTAGTATGGATAATGGTATTAGAAGAAAGACCTTGAGTGATGCCGAAATATTAAAGGAAGTCGAGTATATTAAAAAACTGGGGTACGATCATATTCTTCTAGTAACAGGAGAAGCTAACAAAACTGTTGGTGTTCCTTATATAAAACATGCTATAGACTTGATTCGGTCTCAATTTTCAAATATCAGTATCGAAGTACAACCTTTAGATCAAGAGGACTATGAAACCTTAATCAGTGCTGGGTTGTATGCCGTTTTGGTGTACCAGGAAACCTATCATAAAGCAACTTATAAAACCCATCACCCAAAAGGTAGAAAATCGAATTTCGATTACCGTTTAGATACACCAGATCGCTTAGGAAAAGCTGGGATTCATAAAATTGGTCTGGGTGCGCTTTTTGGTCTTGAAGACTGGCGCGTAGATAGTTTTTATACCGCTTTGCATTTAAAATATTTGCAAAAAACCTATTGGAAAACAAAATACTCGATCTCTTTCCCAAGACTTAGACCCCATCTGGGTGGGCTAGATCCAAAAGTAGAGATGACCGATACTGATTTGGTACAATTAATTTGCGCGTATCGATTACTAGATGAAGACGTTGAATTGTCACTATCTACCCGAGAAAGTGAAACCTTCAGAAATCATTGTATTCATTTGGGAATTACTTCTATGAGTGCTGAATCTAAGACAAATCCCGGAGGTTATAGTGTGGAGCCAGAATCGCTCGAACAATTTGAAATTTCAGACGAGCGTAATACCGAACAGATAAAACAGATGATTCAATCTCAAGGCTATGAAGTGGTTTGGAAAGATTGGTCCAAGTCTTATGTTGCTGTTCATTAGAGCTTATTCAATATCAATACTCTTTGATAAGTAATTTAGGATTCAGTTCCAGCTATGGAATCCAGCCCCAGGGAGCTCTTTTTAGATAAAAAACAACTTAAATAATTATTCTGTGACTGAATTCAGTGCATAGATAGCAAAGCTTCCTAACCAGTGTCCTCCTTCATAACTATCATCTACAATACTTGGTAAGGAATAGTTTATATGATTATTTGCTGTTTTTTTGAGATGCGAGAACTCTGACAATCCTTCTGCTATCTTATTTAAATTCCATGCTCGTGAAAAATTAACACCATCTAAATGCACTAGTTTACCATCATTTCTATCAGATACTTTTCCAGTTTCTAAATAGAAATTCTTAGATCTTAATTGTGGTAAAAATAGATTAATCCATATTTTAAATTCAGCTGTCGTTAATATCCTTTTCATTAAGGCTGCTTCCTCTAAACAAGGTGATAAAAAATCGAAACCACCAGGCTCCCATGCCATCGGGCAATTTGCATCTTTTAAATAAAAATCCTTAGCACGTTGTTCTATAACGCCTTTTAATTCATCATTATTTACAGTATTAGCATAATCCCAAGCAAAACTAAGCCCGAAAGCTGTATTTGGATGTTCCCCTACACGAATTGGGTAATTTAATTTAGGAAGGAATTCTATATATTTCCCAACAATTAAATCGGTTAATGGACGTAAATTATCTTCTAATTTTCTTGCTATTGGTTCATTCCAAGTATGCAATTCCTCTGCTAATTTTAGTAACCAAGCCCAACCATAAGTACGCTCATAAGATTTGTTGTGCTTTCCTAAAAAATAAGCGACTTCTATTTCTATATTCTCTTTAGTTATATTGTAAAGTAATTTTTGCTTAATCTTTCCAGTTATATCGATTTCTGGAAAAGATTTCAGTAAACTTACTAAACTCCAATGGCCATGAACTGCAGAATGCCAATCGAAACAGCCATAAAAAGCTGGATGCAATACACTTGGGGGTTTTAAATCTTCATCACCGCCCAAAGTTTGTGATAACTTGTTTGGATATTCTGTATTCATACAGTGTAAAGGTAACTCTGATAATATTTTAGCAGCTTTTAAATTAAGTTTCGGAACATCTTTAATTTCTGTATTGTTAGACGCTTTATTAACGGCTAAAATAAGTTGGTCTTTGTAATTTTCTTCTTTTGAAGTATTACAATTAAACATTAAGATGATTAATAGTAAGAGAGTATAGTTTTTCATGCTGCAAATTTAAGCATAGAATCCTGAAGGTAAAGCAATTATTAATACATTTTTTTGGATAACTAGAATATAGAATAGAAACTGCTTTTAGTGATTATATTAAGCAGAAAGCCCCTTCTGAAATATTTTCAACCTTATAACAAAGCAGTTTCTATTCTATGTCCTAGTGTACTTTTTTAATTTGCAGGTAATGACTTTTATATCTCTATTTGCAAACCTTATTTCTTAAATACGAATCAATCTTCTATTTTAGATTTTTCTTTTACAAAATTTCCTCATATTTAAGAGTTAACACAACAAAAAACAAAAATGGGTGGTATAAATTCGTACAAATATTTAAGTAAATTATACTACTGATTTTTTTTATGGAGATTCTACTATTTTATCTTGATTCTATAAATAGGAGTTCTTAAAATAACGTGAATCTTGGATAAGAAAATTTATGTCAGTTTGAGTGATTTTTGCAAAAAATCGTATCGAAAACAAGTAAATTTTCGCCCCAAAAAGCTTCTCGATACAAAATTCTTCCAGAATTTCACTCGAAGTGACATCTTGAACTATTAAGCAAGATTCACGTTAAAATAGCATCAAATATATTTGAATTTATATTTTGCTAATGAACTCATTTAGACTTTTTGGATTTAAGCGAAAATTAGAAGTTTTTGCCTATGTTGAAGACTTTTTTGAGTTGCATAGCAGAGCTACGGAAGGAAAAAAAACAGAGCTGAAAATAGCCATTTTTTAGCAAATTGAAAAAGTCTAAATGAGTCCAATCTAAACCTAATATGTTCCTTGCTCGTTTCCATCTAGATCAATCAACCATACCTTTACGGTAGTTGCCCCTCCTGGTAATTGCAAGTTAAATTTTCTCCATGTCCAACCATTTCTCTTGAATGGAACTTTCGGGGCGTGTACGCTGAAATTTCGCCACATATTCTTGCCATTCTTTTTCATGTGGAAGGCTTTGCCATACAGGACTTACTTTTTCTAAATCAAAATCAGGGTTGGTGTCCATTATCAAAATAGCTTGGTTACCGTGCAAGTATATTTCCATATCCTTGACGCCTACCTGTTTCATGTTTTTCGTAATCTGCGGCCATGCTTGCCCAATACTATGAGCTTTTCTGTATTCGTCCATCAATTCGGGGGCTTCTTCTAAAAGTAATGTCCATACAAACCTTTTGCATGTGCCTAAACTTGTTTTCAATTGTCCTTCTTGTGCTGCATAAACTTTCTCTTGATCCAGTTCATAAATACGTTCTAAAGGCTCCGTTTGAATTGGTAAGTGCTGGTTCTTATCGGTTTTATTTTCCTGAGAATTGAACATTCCTTGGGTCATTTCAAACACTTTTCTAACATCGGTATGGGTCATTTTCGGTAGGGTATCTACAACAAAAAAACATTGATTTTCCTTGCGATATCCTTCTAAATTAAGAATTCCAGCAGTTCGCAGCGTTGCTACATCCCACTTTAAAAAGGACCAGATGATCTCTTTAGAATCTGTTTCCAAAAAAAAGGTAAAGCGTCTAAATTGATTTTCTGAATAATCCATTAAAAAACCTAAATTGAAACATTGGTTGTATCTTGAATATTGACTTTATGTCCCTTAAAAGCAAAAAACAAGAGATATACATAACAAATAAGCGGAATAATGAATGAATATCGTATGTTAGAAATATCGGAAATATAGCCCATTAATGGCGGAACTATCGCCCCACCTACAATCCCCAAAAGAAATACGGAAGAGCCAGTCTTGGTATATCCTCCTAAATCTTTCATACTTAAACTAAAAATAATCGGATACACGATAGATGTAAATAAACCTACGGAAGACAAGCATGCCAATGAGAAATAACCGCTAGTACTCATTGAAATTGCCACCATAACAAAGGCACCAATACTACAAAAAGCCAAAACCCGTGCTGGATTGAATATTTTTAAAATATAAACACCTACCAATCGGCCAGCCAATACCAAGGCCATAAAAATGGTAATAAAAATTGCCGAATTCTGTTCGGTTAAATCAGGAATATTCAGCCATTTAGCATAACGAATGATAAAGCTGACAATACCAACCTCTGCTCCTACATAAAAGAATTCTGCTCCTACTCCATAAAGGGTGTGCTTGAATTTTAAAATATCCTTTAGAGGCTTTTTCTCTGAAGCATCACCATCACCATCCTTGATCTCGGGCAGGTTTACAAATAGTACCACAATCGCTATCACGGCAAGAATACCGCCTAATATTAAATATGGTGCTTTTACCAAATCTGCTTCGCCAGTTAAAAAAGTCTGTAGCTCCACCTGCGAAAAAGCGTCTATGGTCGTTTGTTCAACATCTACTTCGTGCAGCAAAAGTTTCGCAGCTAAAAAGGGTGCAATCGTTGCTCCTACCGAACCTATTGCTGCCGATAAACTAAGTCTACTTGAAGCACCATCAGGGTCACCTAATTTTGTAATGTATGGCGATGCCGTTACTTCTAAGATAGCGAAACCTGCCGCCATGATAAACAATGCCGCTAGAAAGAAGGAATAGATTCTGGTTTCGGCTGCTGGGAAAAACAAAAATGCACCTACTGCTGCTATGACCAGACCCGTAATAATACCTGTACGATATCCTTTCTTCTGAATGTACCATCCTGCAGGAAGGGCTACAATAAAATAGGCTCCAAAAAAAGCGGATTGCACCAATGAGGACTGAAAATCCGTTAATTGACATGCTCGTTTCAAATGTGGAATAAGGACATCGTTGATGTTTCTACTCAAATTCCAGAAAAACATTAACAACATGATAATGATAAACGGAACAAGATATTTTGAAGATGTTATACTTTTTGATGTGGCCATAGTTGGATTTTGTTTGTGGTTTGTTATTTATATCATTACAACTCAATGACAGCTTTAATTAAATCGCCTTGATATGTGTATAGTTTTTCAAATTCAGTAGGAACGTCATCAAACTTTATTCTATGTGTAATAAAAGGTGTTGGGTCTATTTTACCAGATTCTATTAAGCGAATAATACGACTAAAATCGGAACTTAAAGCTGCCCTACTTGCTTTTAGGGTTAGTTCTTTTTTATGAAAATAAGGATCGTTAAAAACCACATCGCCTAAAAATAAGCCTATAAAAACAATAGTTCCGCCTGCAGCTGCATATTTAAAGGTATTCAGCATAGATGTTTCACTTCCTGTTGCATCCAGTACAATTGTGGGTAAATCCCCGTCTAGTAATTTGGTTAATGACGCCTCTACATCTCCAAGAGCATTAATAGTATCATTTATGTTTGTGATCTTTTTGCATTTTTCCAGTTTGTCATCGTCTATATCCATAGCAATCACTCGTGCCCCTGTTAACTGAGCAAACTGAATGGTTCCTAACCCAATAGGACCAGCTCCAATGACTAAAACAATATCGTTATGTGATATTTGAGCTCTATCTACCGCATGGCAACCTATTGCTAGAGGTTCTATCATTGCCAATTGATCTTCTGATAACGTCTTGGATGGATGAAGAAATTTTGCTGGATATTTAAAATATTCTTGCATACCTCCATCTACGTGTACGCCCAATACTCTTAAATTATCGCCGCAATTCGGTTTACCATTTCGAACCGCTTGATTTACACCTTCGTTGTAGTAAGGTTCGACAGCGCATTGGTCTCCTACTTTTATCGTTTCAACATCGTTTGCTACATCAATTACTTCTACAGCCAATTCATGACCTAAAATTCTAGGGTAATTGAAAAAGGGCTGACTGCCTTTAAATGCGTGTAAATCTGTACCACAAACACCTATCTTTTTTACCTTAACCAAAGCTTCTCCCTCTAAAAGTGTTTTATCTAATTCTGAAACTTGAAATGATTCCCATTTTCCTGGTTCATTGAGCCTAATTACTTTCATACTGTGATTATTTCGGTAATTTCATTAAATATGTCTTCTGATAACTTTCCTAATTTCCAATCCTTGATTGTAGATTGTATTTGTTTCATATTTCGCGCTCCCATGACTACTCTGTCTGCTTCCGCTATTGAAAATAAATAACGTTGCGCCAATGTAGCTAAAGGGATATGTATTCTGTCTGCAACTGTTTTTACTCTTATAGCATTGTCTAAATCGGTTTGTGTGATCCACTCACCATCAATACCTTCCTTTTTGTATTGTTCAAACCTATTACCTAATAAAGAAAAGTGTAATGCTGATGCTGCGTAATATGCTATACCTTCTTTTTTATATTGCTGAATTTCGCCATTATAAGCGCTTAGATTACAGGCATCCATTCTTAAAAAACCAGATACGACATCAAAATTATCTTTTGTTATAAATGGTTTAAATGCTTCTGAAGGGTTGCCTCCTACTCCAAGTTTTTTCACTAGCCCTTCAGATTTAAAACCTTTGAGCGTATCTAGAATGTCTTCTATTTTTTCCAAAGGCACCAATTGTGGTTCATGTAGAAATAGTAAATCGATGTACTCCAACCCTAAAGTTTCTAAACTATTGGATAAGCTTCGCTTCATCGCTTCAGGGGAATAGTCGAGCTTAACATCGAAGGCATCATCACCTCGCAAACGACCTATTTTGGTGCTAACGAATGGTTTTTCGCCTTTCCATTGTTGCAATGCCTTGCCCACGTACAATTCAGAATTGGCATAAGAAGGTGCGGTATCCAAAACAGAAATACCATTTTCTAATGCAAATAATAAAGCATCTATAGATTCGGATTCATCAACAGGCCCCCAAACACCACCAAGTGCTGAGGTACCATATACTAAACGACTTTGGTTATTAAAAGCTACACTTTTAGCATAGTCTCCTATATATGTTGGTTTTGTTATCATATTAAAAATTTACGGTTGCTCCTCCATCTACAGGCAATACAACACCTGTAATATATTTTGCGGCTTCTGAGCTTAAAAAAACAGCGGCGTTACCAATATCGCTTGTTTGTCCAAAACGATCCATAGCAATTCGGTTTGTTATTTGTTGTTTTCGTTTTTCATCACTTTCAATAGCTTTTAAAAACATATTGGACTCTATCCAACCTGGTGCTATAGCATTTACACGCACATTACTAGTTGAATACTCTGTAACTAACGCATTTACAAGTCCTGTTAATGCGGTTTTTGAGGTTCCATAGGCTACAACTTTATCTATACCAAATAACCCTGCCATAGAACCAATCATTAATATAGATCCCTTTTTTCTTTCAAGCATATACTTGGCGCATTCACGTGTTAAGGAAAACACGCTCATAACATTGGTTTGTAGAATTCTTTCGAAATCTTCATCAGATGTTTCTTGAGCCATGCCTTTATAATGGATTCCCGCATTGTTTACCAATATGTCAACAGGGCCAATATTTGTTTCAATATCTTTTACTAAACTTGGAATCTCCTTTTTGTTGGTAATATCATTTACACGATACTGTGCATTCTCTCCTAATTCATCAACCGCCTCTTTTAAAACTTGTTCTCTGCGACCTGTTATAACGACTGTTGCTCCAGCTTCAATATATGCTTTTGCAATGCCTAGTCCAATTCCTGTGCCGCCACCAGTAACCAGTGCTATTTTATTTTCTAATGAAAAAACTGCTAACCCCATATTATTTAATTTCAGTTAAATGATCGTCTATAAAGGTAAATCCCCATCCTGGTAAATCATGAGGTTTGGCATAACCGTTTTCTATTTTCATTGGATTATCAATTAATGGATCCACCCAATCAAAAGATTCTGCACCTACTCCATTTGGTATCGTACAAAGTAACGGTACATCATAATCTTTGTAATAGTGTGGTAAAACGGGCAAATGAAAACTATTAGCTAAAGCTGCACTTTCTCTCCATGCTTCTACACCTCCAATTCTTAAAATATCTGGCTGCCAAATATCTAAAGCATTTCTTGTTACCAATTCACGAAGTGGTAAGGTATCAAATTCTCTTTCTCCCATGGCTAAAGATATACCTGTTTGATTCTTTAATATTTGATAGGCTTGAAAATCTTGATGGTTTACGGGCTCTTCAAACCAATTTATATTTAAGTCTTTAGCACCATTTGCAAGTTTAATCGCTGATGGTAAATCCATACCTTGATTGGCATCCATCATAATATCAATGTCATTTCCAACAGCATCTCTAACTTTTCTTAAACGCTCTAAATCTGTACTTACTTTTGGGGAGCCTACTTTAATTTTTACAGCCTTAAATCCTCTATCGGCATAATCCGTTACTTCTGCAATAAGTTCATCTATACTATAAGAGATCCAGCCACCACTTCCATAAATATTTACTTGTTCTTTGGTAACACCCAATAATTTATAAACGGGTTGATTTTGAGCTTTTCCCCAAGCATCCCACATAGCAATGTTTATTGCAGCTTGTGCCCATCTTAACAAACCTTGATTTCCAAAATACTCAAATAATCCATCAAGTTTTTGACCCAACAAAGCCGTTTCATAGGCTTTATAGCCTTTTACAATTGGAATTAAATCTTTTAATGCTCCAATAATGGCATTAGGAGAGTATTGGAATGACAATAAATAGGATTCCCCTACGATTCCATTTTCGAGTTGAATTCTTAAAACAATAAAAGAAATTTCAGTGAGTGTATGCGTAGCATCTGAAATTGGCTTTTTCAATGGTGTAGCCGCTTTATAAATTTTTAAGTCTCTTATTTCTAAATCCTTCATTTTTGTATTGCTTATTTATTATTATACCAAATGAACTTCAAAATGATGAATTAAATTCATTTGGTATTACAAATATCTTCAAATTGATTTTTGATTCCATATATAATATGACACTTATTGTGTACTATATTGATTTTTTAAAGCCATATCATTGTATTTATATCAATATTTTACATTTTTTAGTACTTTTATTTTATGAAAGCGCAATTAAAACAAATTACGACATCTCCAAATAACTCATTTAAAGTTAAAGTATTTGAGGAAAAAGAGTTTAAGGCTGAATGGCATTTTCATCCACAGTACGAACTAACTTATATGATACAAAGTACAGGAATTAGATATGTTGGGGACTCCATGCAAGCATTTGAAAGAGGTGATCTCGTTTTAGTTGGTAAAAATGTACCACATTCTTGGAAAACTATTGATGCCAAAAACGAACAAGTTAAATGCGTTGTCATTCAATGGGATGAAGACTTATTTAAACATTGGATTGATAAACCCGAATTTACTAGTATAAAAAAAATGCTTCTAAAATCGAGTTATGGCCTTTCTTTCGATTTAAAAACGGCACTTTCTTTAGAACCTTCGTTTAGTTCTATTTTTAGGCAAAATCCATTTGAGCGCTTCTTATCTTTATTGAATATATTAAACACTTTGGCTACTAAAGCATCTATTAAATTATTAGCTGGACCAAGTTTTGGTAAGGATCTTTCTTTGAAAGAGAGTCATAGAGTGAATGTGATTAACAATTATATTAAAGACAATTATCAAAACGAACCTTCTTTAACTGAATTATCAAATAAATTATCGTTAAGCAAAGAAGCCTTTTGTCGGTTTTTTAAAAAAACGTTTGATAAAACATATTCAAGTTATCTTAACGAATATAAAATTACGATAGCCAGTAAAATGCTAATAGAAACGGATTTATCAGTTTCTGAAATAGGTTACGAATCTGGGTTTAATAACTTATCATTTTTTCACCGACAATTTAATAAATATAAACAAATATCTCCTAATACTTATAGGCAGTTGTATCAAAGGATTTAATTAGGGGATAAGTCTACTTCAGTTAAATAAACAGTCCTTGAAAGACAAAAAAACATTAATGCATACTATTAATCTTCAAAAGAAAAGTTTGAATCGTTTATATGTGATTTTAGCTATAATTTTTATTATAACCCTTATGTTAATGTATAAATTTCTTTCTTAAATTTTATTTTGTAGGTTTTTATTTGTTAATTTATTTTACATTAGTAGTCTAACTAACCAAAACCATAAAACTATGAACAAAAAGTATGCATTCTTAATTTTAATTTTATTTAGCATAATGGTATCCGCCCAAGATATTGAAAAAGAAACTTCTGAACTAAAAGAATTAGAACTACGTCTTATTTCATTAAAAAACTTACACTCTCAATTAGATGGTATATTTAAAGATAAAACTGAGAAGAAGAATCTTGAAAAAAATATAAAGGAAACTAACAAGAAAATAATTAATAAAAAACTTTCACTTTATGAAGCTAGAGTTAAATTACCAGCAAATGACCCAAGAGCCATATTAATAAAAATAGATAATATTGAACGTCAAAATACGATTAACACTTATGATGAGTTAATAAAAAACCTATTAGCCGAGATACATAAACTACCTAAAGATGCTTCAGGTAAGTATAATAACAAAGATCAATCTTCATATGATGATTTTGTAAAAGTAAAAGAAAAATATACTAAAGAAAGAGAAAAACTTCAAACCCAAATAAATTTGGAGAAAGTAAAAATATTTGAACAAGCTGAATTAATTCAAAAAGAAGAATTACCATTTGAATTAACTCCTGAAGAACGATTAAACACTAGCAATGACCCATTAATAGCACAAAAGATAGATGTGAATAAAAAATTAGAGCGATTGAGGGTAAATGAAAAATCAAAAAAAGCTTTTGCAAATACTAAGGCTACATATAAAGCTACAATTTATAATACAAATTTCACTGTTCCTGTAGCTCGTTTCAATTTTGGTGATGACGAGAATAGTGAAGGGGATGTAATTCTATTTAATTCAATTGGAGCTGGATTTGGCAAGAGCTGGGGTAAACTAGAAGAAATTCGAAATGGTGCAGGAGATTTAGTTGCTACTGATTTTAGAAATTCAATTAGTATTCATGCGGGAGTATTATTTTCGGCATCAAGTGGAGAGGATGGAAATAATGTATTTGCCCCTGTAATTTCTTTAGGGCTTTTGGACTTTCAATTAGGCTTAGGTTACGAACTAGGAACTCTTGCTAATAGTCAAGACCCTTTCTTTTTAACCATTGGGTATGCTATACCTCTTTATAAATTAACAAAAACGAAGTTTTACGTTAAAAGGAAGAGTAAGATTTTAAATGAGATAACAGCTTTCTAATACTTAAATTTATAATATAAATTTCATGAACATATCGCCAATTAGAGCTGAGGGTAAATTACCTGACGTTAAATTTCTTATTAAAGATATTGGTAAAAAGATAAAGAATAATGATTTTATGCATGCGTCTAATAGAATCAATCAATTTTTTCATATAAACAATTTTAAAGAAGATTTATTTTGTAATATAGAATATCCTTATGTCGACTCTCATTATCGTGACTCATTTTATTTTTATCATTCTTCGAAAAATTACCATGTAGAAAAAGATTGTATACGAATTAGCTTTTTTGATACTCCATTTAATCTAGATAATCCTTTTTCAGATTTAATAAATGGTTTATCTACTTTTTTAGGAATTCTTGTAATTAGACCAACTAGAAATAATCAATTTGGCAGAATGATATTATCTCCAAATGCATTTACTATTCCGCCAATTGAAATAATTTGTAGAAAATATTATTTTACAGTACGCGGGATTAAATTAAATGTAGAAGCTTTTCAAAATTCTGGACAAGATAATGAATTGCATACCTGTAGTGAAACAAGCTTGCTAAGTGTTTTAAATTATTTTTCTAAATACGACCATTTCAAAGATAAAACTCCTTCTAAAATTTTCTCAGTTATTGATAGTTTACGCTACGAAAATATAGAACCAGGTAAGGGTATGAAACAAAATGAAATTTCTTTCGTTTTAAAGGAATTCGGATTTGGTGTTAGGTCATATTCAAGAACAAATAATAATGCTGAAGGATTTAAAAAAGCCTTTAATGATTATATTGAATCTGGTTTACCGGTCATAACAGTATTTTCTCAAATAGATGAAAAGTCAAAAAAAGTTGATTCCAGTCGGCTTGAAAATGTGGAATCATTAAGTAATGGCATTGCTCATTCTGTAATCTATATTGGTTATATGAACTCACAGATAGATGATTTTAAAATCAAAGCAAATTCTGTATCATTTAATAAATTTAATGGTACAACTATTCTTGATTATATAAATTCATTAACATCAAATAGAAAATACGTATTTATAGACGATAATCAAGCCCCATATAGAATTGGAGGTTTTTATAATCCTCTAAACTCATTTGATAAAAAAAATATTTTATTTCTGGTTTTGTTGTCCCCTTAACTAATCGAATTAGAATGGACTCTTACCGAGTAAGAAGAATATTTAAGGAAAAAATTATTGGTGATAAAAACTTATTCTTCACTAAAGAACTTAAAAAATATGGGGTATATCCGTTGGTATCTAGATTTCTTATAACCACCTCTAATGCATTCAAAAACTTTTACTGTTCAGATGCTAAAATTAAGCTGGATTTGAAATTAATATTAGATTCATTACATTTACCACGTTTTATTTGGCTGGTTGAGTTAATAAATGTTAATAAGTCTATTAATAATCAAGTAGTTGGACTATTGATTTTAGACCCTAATACTCCTACCTTTCCAGATACGCTTTTGTTTCAATATATTAATGGTAATTGTCAAGTTAACACTGAGAGTTCAAACGGATATAATGAAGAAAAATCGGTGAGTATCAAAACATTACCTAGATACACGCAAAACTTAAATTTATTTTAATATGCCTAGAAAGTATACTTCAGAAACAACAAGAGGAATATATCAACCTCTTAAAGAAATTTTCAAAGACGGAAAAAAAACAAAAAAAATGTCAATTCAAAAGCAAATTAAAATAGCTGATGAAATGGTCGAAATGGAATTTGAAATACGTGCTCAAGAAGCACGGGAATCAATCCAAAGTGAAAGCTTAATTATTACTGGAATAACTAATTAGAAATGGTCTTTAAAGACCATTTCTAATTAGTTATTTTTCTTTTTTTTTGATACAATTCTTGAATTTCTTCTATAAAGCTCGTGAAGAGCTTTATTAATTATTGAGTTTAGAGGGTTTTAGTTCTAGTTGTAAAATGGATATGAAACCCTGCTCGGGTATAGTATGTTCGCTGTCGCTAGTTTCCAAAACTAGTGGCGTTTATGAGTAAGCCTCCTATCTCTCCTAAAAAGTTTTACATATTTTATATTAACCCTAAAATAGATACAGATTCCTGCCTACGCAGGAATTCGTTACCCCAACCACCCCTCACGATCCAAACTCCTATATTGAATAGCCTCACTAATATGAGAACCATTCACTTCTTCTACACCCTCTAAATCCGCAATCGTCCTAGAAACTTTCAAAATACGATCATAAGCTCTAGCTGACAAATTCAAACGCTCCATAGCCGTTTTTAATAACTGTTTTGATGCTTCATCTAACAAACAATACTTCCGAATTTGCTTCGTATTCATTTGTGCATTATAATGTACCACATCAGATTCTTTAAAACGATTCGTTTGAATTTCTCTAGCTTTGGTAACTCGCTTTCTAATATCTACTGAGGTTTCTCCTTTTCGATCTTCAGATAACTTCTCAAAAGGTACAGGTGTTACTTCAATATGAATATCAATTCTATCTAATAACGGACCAGAAATTTTACTTAAATATCGCTGCATTTCGGCAGGGCTTGAGGTTACGGGAGCATTAGGATCGTTAAAATAGCCACCCGGACTTGGATTCATACTCGCTACCAACATAAACGACGATGGATATGTTACTGTAAACTTAGCACGAGAAATAGTCACTTCCCTATCTTCTAAGGGTTGTCTCAATACTTCTAAAACACCACGCTTAAATTCAGGTAATTCGTCTAAAAACAACACGCCATTATGAGATAAAGAGATCTCTCCTGGCTGTGGAAATGCGCCGCCACCGACTAAAGCAACATCCGAAATGGTATGGTGAGGACTCCTAAAAGGACGCTGCGCCATTAAGCCAGAATCTTTTACTCTACCAACCACAGAATGAATCTTTGTTGTTTCCAAAGCTTCATAAAGTGTCATTGGAGGTAAAATACTAGGTAAACGCTTTGCTAACATGGTTTTACCTGCTCCTGGTGGTCCGATTAAAATGATATTATGCCCGCCCGCAGCTGCAATTTCCATACAACGTTTAATCCCTTCCTGACCTTTTACATCTGAAAAATCAAATTCTGGAAATTCTAAATTTTTATAGAATTCATCACGGGTATTAATAATAGTTTGCTCTAGCGGTCCTCCTTTGTCAAAATAATTAATAACTTGCTTAATATTATCAATCCCATAAACTTCCAATCCATCGACAATGGCGGCTTCTTTGACATTATGTTTAGATAAGATAAAACCTTTAAACCCCTCTTCTCTTGCCTTAACCGCAATTGGTAAAGCGCCTTTTATTGGTTGTAAACTCCCATCAAGAGAGAGTTCTCCCATAATCAAATATTTTTCTAAATTTTCAGCTTGAATTTGCTTAGAAGCTGCTAAAATTCCAATAGCCAGTGTTAGGTCGTATGCGCTTCCCTCCTTTCGTAAATCGGCAGGAGCCATATTAATAGTAATTTTTTTTCCTGGTATTTTATAACCGTTATTCTGTAATGCTGCGGCAATACGATAATTACTTTCTTTAATAGCATTATCTGGTAATCCGACTAGATGATAACCTATTCCAGAATCAACATTAACCTCAACTGTAATGGTTGTTGCTTCCACACCAAAAACGGCGCTTCCAAAAACTTTTTTAAGCATATAATTTATTTATTGCTTAAATGTAGGAAAAATTACCTGTTATTAACTAATTCTAACAATGCTTTTAAAATTTTTTATTCTTATAATTTTTGCCTTCTATAAAAAACATTCATGAGAATATCCATTTGGGCACATGGCATCAATCACTCTGTCTGCTTCTGTCCAAAACTTATTAGCCTTTGGGTTTACAGATGACTTTGCTTTAGCAGTCCAGGTGCTTTGTTTACTTCTACATTCTAGAGATTCTCCAAGAGCCACGATCTCCCCAACCTACGCCATCTGGAGCATTACCATCATCAATGACAAAATACCATGTTTTGTCTTTTACATAACTTAAGTCTGAAGTAGCTGTGCTGTTTTCATTCCAATTACTATGATTGTTTGAGGTTGCAGAATAAAATAATAAGATATAGATATTATAAATGTACCCTTAGTAATATAATATGCAGAGGTTACTAAGGTAGGTACCAATGATAAGACATAAAAACATAAAACCCTAAAAATATTTCAGGGTTTTATTTAATACTTGGTATAAGAATCTACAACCATCCTAATAATAGAACATGCCAAGTACTTTTGTTACTTTCGTAAATTTTACCTCTAGTACCGAGCAGGTAACTTTAATTTACACAGCAACTAGGTAATCATATCTGTTGGCGATATTAACCTACGAATAGAAACAATATTACCTACTCTACTAAAAATATTCTTAATATATGTCAATACATTTAGTCCCCTTTTAAGTATGCCATAACTTTTATCATTATTATACTGTAAATGATAAGTACTGGGTAAGTAGTAAAAGAATCCTGATGTAAGATCTTTAATCGTGGATATTTTCATCCCTACTTTTGTAGTTTCATATAAATTTTCAATATCATTATTTGCAAATAAATCATCGCAAAGTAAAATAGGTGTATTATCAAGTACTTGTGTTGGTATGTCTTCTAATTCCATTTCTGTCTGTGCCTTAGTTTCTAAATATGTTTGTGTCATTACGGGTTCGTGTATAGCAGAGTCAAGTTTGGTGAAGTTTTCAACGAACCTTTCAGGTTCAATAGATGTAGATTTATAGTCTTGCTCATATCTTACTTCCATTTTATTATCATCAATAGTAAATATGAACGTAGATTTCGAAACACAACTATTAAAAATAGCCCAATACATATTTGTGCTGTAACCTTCTGGAGTTAAGGTATTTGTTTCATTATCATAATATTTGGGACTACATTTATCAAATATCTGAACATTTTTTCCATTGTTAGAAATAATGATTTTAGTTGTGATTTTTGAATCTTTATTATTATTAATCCAGATACCATCAATAGCGTTTTTAATAGTTAATATAGAATCGGTATCTTCCATTTTATATATGTTTTAAGATTGATTGATTTTTAGGTTTATCAATATTGGTACAAATATATTTTGAAAGTTGCTTTAATTTAAGAGTGAAAATCCCGAAAAGCTACAAGGAGATTATTCCAAAAAACACTGAGTGTTTTTATTTTATTTAAGGGGTGTTTTTCCCCTTTTTTAATATCTAAAGCATCTTTCAATCACTTCAAACACAACATAATTAACTAAAAATCAATAAATTATAAAACAAAACCATTCTATACATAGTTCTATATATCAAAAAATTCAAATATTAATATGTATTTTTGGAATAAACCATTTAATAAAAACTAAAATGAATACAAAATCAATTCAGAGGTTAGCTTTTTTCTTAGCAATTATGGCATTCTCTTTTCAATCATGTGAAGAAAAACCTAAACCTCCAAAAATTAAAGCTCCAAAGCAAATTATAGATTACGAGTATGCCAAAGAGTTAGAGGATGAATATAAAAATACTCGAAGTGCTATTATCAATAAGCACCTAGGAATAGAAGATACCCGAGAATTCTGGTTTGATCTGGAAGAATTAAAAAAATACATTGCATATGTAGAACAGGAGGCAGACTCATTGGGTTACACAAGATTAGGTATTCGTATTTATAATGGAGCCTACCCAAAAGAAAAGAGATTTCATGACCCAGGTTACTCAACTGTCTTTTTAGTTCCTACAGGTAATAAAACCAAGTCTAAAGCTAGTTTTTCTCCTATAAGTTCGACTTTTGTTATAAACGATAACATTCATGAAATTCCAGCATATAATTATGGCCATGCTGGAAAACCACCAAAAAACGTAAACTAAAGTATCATGTAAATGAGTGATTTTTATCCATATGTAATGTCATATTCTGTTAGTGCATTTGAATTTGCAGCTGCTGTTATTGCTACAATTCATTATAAGAAATACGTAAATTCATCTGAAGCTTACTTCTTGCATTTTTTATGGGTAACATTTTTTGTAGATTCCATATTAGGGCCATTAATTGGTATATACAACCCTGGTAATACGTGGCTCTATTATGGATATACAGGAATGAGTTTTTTATTTTATTACTGGTGGTATTATTCCATTTTAACAGAAAAATTATATAAGAAAATCATACTAACAATAAGTGCTATATTCATAATATTGTACGTATTAAATGGTATAAATATAGAACATCATAAATATAGTTTTATAATAGGTGCTTCTTTTGTATTAATTTTTGCTGGGTTTCACTTGCATCAATTATTTAACTCAAATTACACCTTAATTATAAAACATAAATTAAGCTTCTGGATAACCACCGCTTTAGTATTGTTTAACATAGGTATGATACCATTTATATTATTGTCTAAGTATTTTAATGTTTGGGCTCATAATTCTGTATTTGGTATTATTTTACTTTTTCTAAACATGGTATTGTATGGTTGCTACATAATAGGTTTTATATGGACGAAAAAGAAATACAATCATTTTTAATAATATCATCTGTTATATTATTTCTTTTAATAATGACAATGATTTCCCTCTTTGTTCTTTTTCAAAAAAGAAAGAATGCATTGCTATTAAAAAATGAGTTTGCTAAAAAACATTTTGAACAGGAAATATCTAAGGCTCAAATTGAAATTAGAGAAGAAACATTTAGAAATATTAGCTGGGAGCTACATGACAATATAGGTCAGTTATTAACTTTAGCAAAAATACAGTTACAAAGCGATTCTTCCATTAATGAAGTAAAAGGAACACTAGATAAATGTATTAAGGAATTAAGGATTTTATCTAAATTAATTAATCCCGATGCTCTAAAAAACATGTCTTTAGAGCAGGCGGTATCTGATGAAATTAATCGATTTAACAGACTTAACTTTATAGAATCGCAACTCACCATTAAAGGGCAACAAATAAAAATAGATAGTAAAATTGAAATTGTATTCTTTAGAATTTTACAAGAGTTTTTTTCAAATACGATAAAGCATGCAAAAGCTACTCATCTAGATGTTATATTAGATTACCAATCTGACATGCTAATTATTATAGCAAAAGACGATGGTTTGGGTTTTGATCTAAACAAGCAAAATCATTCTGGAATAGGTTTAACCAATATAAAGAGTAGAGCAAAGTTAGTAAACGCAAGCGCTACATTTACATCGGAACCTAATAAAGGAACTAAATTAACTATTACATACAAACTTAATCATGAAGGCACATACAATAGCAATTGTTGAAGATCATATTTTATTATCTCAGGCCATAGCAAGTCTAGTAGATTCTTTTAAAGATTTTAATGTGCTTTATACCTGCAAAAATGGTAAAGAGTTACTTACTAAACTTAAAACACCAAGTAATATTCCAGACATTATACTTATGGATGTTAATATGCCCATTCTGAATGGCATAGAGACTACGGAGATTGTAAAAAATGAATATCCTGAAGTAAAAGTTATTGCGCTTTCTGTTGAAGAAAATGATACCACCATCATAAAAATGTTAAAAGCTGGTGCAAAAGGTTATTTATTAAAAGATGTTGAAAAAGATATTTTAGAGTTAGCTTTATTAGAAACTGTAAAACATGGCTATTATCACACTAAAGATGTTTCTAATATTTTAATCAATTCTTTAAATAGTGACGATTCAGGTAAAATTCAATTAAAAGACAGAGAAATAGAGTTTATAATTCATACTTGTTCAGAAATGACTTATAAAGAAATAGCTGAGAAAATGTTTTTAAGCCCCAAAACCATAGATGGTTATAGAGATAATCTGTTCCAAAAACTACATGTTAAAAATAGAATAGGACTTGTTTTATATGCTATTAAGAATGGAATTTATAAAATATAAAAAAAGAGCCCTCTAAAAGAAGGCTCTTAAAGTATTAATCAGTCACTCTAAGTTATCTATTTCTTACCATTTAAAAATTTAGGTTTTAGCACTAACATAGCCCAAGCCCAATTTTGTGTATCTGATGCAGCATCTTCTGTAATACCTTTTAACTCATACATCCCATCTGAAGGGAACATATGTGAATATCCAGCTACTAAAGCATACCCTTTAAATTCCTTTTTGAAAACCAAATCAATTTCTGTTCCTAATGATTTCTCACCGCTAGGCAACTCTTTATCTCCGCTAAAATTTAAGGCTTTAACCATCAGGCTAGAAGTTTTATTGAATTTAAAGTTCGCACTTGCGTGAACATCAAATAAACCGATAGAGTTGCCATGGTTCCCTACGTAAAAATAATCCATAAGTCCATTAAATTTATGATTGGTACCATACAAAGGAAAGAACGCGCCTGTTTCTCCAGGATCAGCATCATTACCACTAATAAGTTCCACACCTGCTCCTAATTGAACCTTATCAGACGCTTTGTATGTTAGATCCAAACCTAAAAGATACGCGCCTTTTACATCTATGTCATTTTGTCTTTTACCGGTTTGTACAAATGCATTAGCAGCAACCGCAAAACTCCCTTGTCCGTAGTTTAAATGAGTTCCTAACGTTTGAAGGTTACTCACACCATCAGGTTCATTACTTGTATCAAATTCCTGGAAACCATTATTCATTAATAGCAAACTACCTGAAAAGTTTTCCCAAGCTTGTTTTATATAGGCATACTGCATGGTTTTATATGAAAAGAAACCTGTAGTGTTATACGCTGTTCCGACTGACTGAAAACCTGTTGGGTTAGAGTAATCCTGGTTAAATGCGAATGCAACATCTATTAAGAATTTGTTCTTTTTATATTTTATCAACGCCGCATCGTGGTTACGTCCCTGTTGTGCCCAGTCTAATCCCCCAAGAATACGCTGATCGTCATAAGACAACACCTGACGTCCTAACTTTGTTGACCATCCAGATCCGAAATTAATTTCTGCCCAAGCTTGAAAAACTGCAAACGAGTTATTCTGATCGTAAGGTAGAATCTGTCTATTTTCTCCCCAAACCAAAATATCCTGAAAGCTCACATAAAACTTATAAGCATCTACTGAATACCCAGCATTTAAACGTATACGGGTTGAGATACCATAACCAGCATCTGCATCGTCAGCTATAAGGCTTCCAAAACCGTTACGATATTCTGTACGTGGACGAAATTCACCATCTAAAGTAAATTGCGCTTGTGCAAAATTTAAGCACCCTGCTAGTAATAACCCCAATATTACATATTGTTTTTTCATCTTTTTTAATTTTTAAGTTGTTTGTGTTTTTTGAGTTTAATTATATTGTTAATTATTGCTTGTCAAATGTAAAAAGACAAAAACGTCTTATTTATGACAAATCTCATATAACCTAATATTTATAATATTATGGTTTTGAGTGATTTCATTGATTAATGTTCTAAAAAATCGATTAAATGTTTTCTGTACTTATAATAGTCTTCATGTTCTAAAACGGTTTTACGCGTTCTTGGTCTTTCAAAATCAATATTTAAAATATCACCTATTTTAGCTTTTGGCCCACTGGTCATCATCACGACACGATCTGCTAAAAAAATAGCTTCATCAACATCATGCGTAATCATGACAGCAGTAATTTTTTCTTTGTTCCATATTTCAATTAAAATATCCTGAAGCTCCCCTCTTGTTAAAGAATCTAACATCCCAAAAGGTTCATCCAGCAATAACACTTTTGGTTTTATAGCAAACGCTCTGGCTATCCCAACACGTTGCTGCATGCCTTGAGATAATTCCGATGCTTTTTTATTAAAGGCGTCCTCTAACCCTACCTTTTGTAAATAGTATTTCGCAATATCATTTCTTTGAGATTTCGTAGCATGTGGAAAAACTTGATTAACGCCTAATAATACATTTTGAAGAGACGTCATCCATGGCATTAAGCTAGGTGATTGAAAAATAACGCCCCTATCTGGTCCTGGTCCTTTTATATGTTTCCCTAATACAGAAATGTTACCCCCAGAAATGGCATTAAGACCAGCAATCATTGAAAGCATGGTTGTTTTACCACAACCTGAATGCCCGATAATAGTCACAAATTCTTCCTTTCTTATTTGGAGGTTCAAATCTTCAAGAACAACATAATCGCCTTTTGGTGTTGGATATACCTTCTTTAACTTTTTTAGATCCAACATCACCTGAGATGAAGGAAAAAGAGTGGTATTAGTAATACTATCTGTTTTTGTTTTTTCTATAGTAGTAGTCATTTGATTCCTTTATTTAAATTGATTAACAAAATCCTTCGGACTCAAATCTGGAAGTACAAATTCTTCTCTAGCCTGTGATTTTCTTTCGTCTCCAATATTCATTAAATACTCTATAATAGCATTTCTGGTTTCTTTAAAATTCATATTATCGTTCAGCTCCGTTTTGTCTCTAGGGCGTTCTATATCTATTTTAAATTCAGGCCCTAAAGTGGCATTTGGCCCTGGCTTTAAAGGTATAATACGGTCTGCCATATATAGACCTTCATCGACATCGTTAGTAATTAACAACGCGGTTCGTTTATCTTTTCCCCAAATATTTAAAATTTCATCTTGAAGATTACCTCTGGTTAAGGCATCCAATGCTCCTAAAGGTTCATCCATGATAATCATTTCTGGTTTCATAGATAAAGCTCTAGCAACGGCAACACGCTGACGCATCCCTCCAGATAATTCCTTTGGACGCTTATTAATTGCCGGTGTTAAACTCACCATTTCAACGTACTCTGCTACTAGTTCGTTCAATTCCTTTTTACTTTTTTTTGGAAAGGCCTCTTTTACTGCCATGAAAACATTCTGACCAACTGTTAACCATGGCAATAATGAATAGTTCTGAAAAATAACGCCTCGTTCATGGCTCGTACCAGAAACAGGCTCGCCTTTAAATAACACCTCTCCCTTTGTTGGTTCCAACAATCCATTAATGAGGTTTACCAAGGTTGTTTTTCCACTTCCAGTAAATCCCACAATAGCAACAAATTCTCCTTCTTCAATTGATAAATTTATATTCGAAAGCACTTCAGTTTCATGATCCCCTTGACCGTAAGTCTTATATATATTATTTAATTCTAAATATGCCATTTCTTATTATTTATTTGTTGATTCGTTTGTTTGTTTAATCGCTTGTTTTATTTACACGATTCAACAATTAAACATAATTATATACCATCATTTTTATTAAACGACACCGCATTTTGAATAGTCAACATAATTCGGTCTAATAAAAAACCTATAATTCCTATAACAAACATGGCCACAATAATTTTAGAATTTGAATCATTGGCACCATTTTGGAATTCTTCCCAAACAAAGAGTCCCAAACCTGGACTTTGCGCTAATAATTCAATAGCAATTAATACCATCCACGCTACAGACAATGTAATCTTTAATCCTGTAAATATTAAAGGCAAAGATGACGGTAAAATCACTTTAAACACTTTTTGAAAAGGCCCTAATTTCAAAACTTTAGCTACATTTATATAATCTTTATCTACAGATGATACTCCCATAGCCGTATTAACTAAAGTGGCCCACATAGAACATAACCCAACACTTATAAATGAAATGATGAATGAGCTATCTCCATTGGAATCTATTAAGATCGTTTTAACGATCATAAATACCAACAGATACCAGACAACTGGAGATACGGGCTTAAAAATTTGAACAAACCAATTAAAAGCACTTTTTAAAGTAGGACTTAACCCTATAAGAACTCCAATAGGAACCGCTATTATTAAAGCTAATAGAAAACCAGCAAATACTGTTTTTAAACTCATAATAATTTGATCTATAAAAGACGGTCTACCAGTATAGGTTATGGGTGCTTTACCTTCAGCAATTCGCTTCGCATTTAATGTGGCTGTCTTCTCTATAAATGCTGCCTTATCTGCACTAATGATATTATGATCTCTCAATAATGATTTATAAGAATCCCAAACCTGACTAGGTGATGGTAGTGTATTGGGCTGACAACTTATATCGCCAGATGCAATACATTCCCGCATAGCTTCTGCAGCTGCTGGACCTTGGTCTGTAAGTGCTTTTTCAATTTTAAAATCGGCTTCTCTATTATATAAATATTTTGAACCTACATGCCATAGCCCGATAAATAACAGTATGGAAGCAAGTGGTACGAATACCTTACGTAAGAAGTTTTTAAAATCTTCTTTGTCTAGCTTCCCAGTAAATAGATCTTTTAAAGTACTTAAAAAACCTAATCCCATAAATTTAGTTACTTTTCCTAATGTTATGCTTTGTTTCATGATTACTTCTTATTTAGTGTTGTAATTGTTTTAAAGTTTTAAAACTAGAACTTAGCTATTTGTCATTTCGACAGAGTGAGGAACGAGCAACGAGAAATCTCAAAAGTGATGAGATTTCTCCTCATTCTTCGTCCGGAATGACAACACAATTATTGTACTGCTTTATCTTTATTCCCTATAGAGAAACTATTGATATATGAAATTGGATCTTTAGCATCGTAAGCTGTTCCATCTATAAAATCTGTAGTTGCTGGTTTGTAACCATCAGTATTCGGGATATCAGTTGCTGGAATATGTCCTTCTTCAACTAAAAGATCAGCCGCTTTTTTCCAGATATCTGGTCGGTATACATCTTTGATAGTTTCTGCATACCATTCGGCTGGTTTAGCTTCTGGTATTTGTCCCCATCTTCTCATTTGAGTTAAAAACCAGATACCATCAGAATAGAAAGGATAGGTTGCATGGTACTTATAGAATACATTAAAATCTGGCATCTCACGTTTGTCTCCTTTTTCAAACTCAAATGTTCCTGTCATAGAATTTGCTAATACCGCTTCGTCTGCACCAACATATTGAGACATCGATAATATCTTAACTGCCTCTGCTCTATTTCCTGGTTCATCTAACCACTGCCCTGCTCTAATTAGAGCTTTAGTCACTGCTATTGCTGTATTTGGGTTCTCATCGATAAATTTCTTTGTCATGACAAATACTTTCTCCGGGTTGTTTTTCCAGATATCATAATTTGTAGTTACAGGCACACCAATCCCTTTAAATACGGCTTGTTGATTCCATGGCTCTCCAACACAATATCCATAAATAGTACCTGCTTCTAGTGTTGCTGGCATTTGTGGCGGTGGTGTTACAGATAATAAAACGTCTGCATCTATTTGCCCTTGTACATTTTCAGCAGTATACATACCAGGATGAATACCAGCTGCTGCTAACCAATATCTTATTTCATAGTTATGCGTAGATACTGGAAATACCATACCCATTTTAAAGGCTTTTCCTGAGTTTTTATAATCTTCAATAACTGGTTTTAAAGCATCTGCTTTAATAGGGTGAATAGGTTTACCATCTGCTCCTTTTGGTACATTTGACTTCATTTTAGACCACACATCATTCGAAACAGTAATACCATTACCATTAAGATCCATTGAAAAAGGCGTTACCAATTTTGCTTGTCTACCAAACCCTGCAGCTGCTGCTATAGGTTGTCCAGCTAACATGTGTGATCCATCCAACTGTCCATCAATGACACGATCTAATACATTTTTCCAGTTAGATTGTGCTTCCACTGAAACAAAGAGTCCTTCATCTTCAAAAAATCCTTTTTCTTTGGCAATCGCTAAAGGTGCCATATCTGTTAGTTTGATAAAGCCAAATGTTAATTGTGGTTTTTCAATTTCAAGGGTTTTTGTTTTTGAAGCTTCAGCTGTTACGTTTTCAGCTAAAGTTTGCTTTTTTTCCTTACTACCGCAAGAGCATAGCAAAACTACTACTGGTAGAATCCAAGATGACTTTTTAATTATAGATTTCATAATTTTTAGTTTTAAATTAACTAAGTATTTATACTTATTTAAAGCAAATATATAAGTATTAACACTTATAGTTTATGCAAATACACATATGCAATCATCTTTTTTCACATAGTCAAACCTGCAAAAAAACATAAAATCATCATAAAAGTCTGATTTTAAAATAATTAAATATTAAAAAGAGATACTAAACACTCTACGTAATTGGTATAAAAAAGTAACAGTATTTGTGTTTTTAATAAAAATAAAGGCCAAACATTAATGCTATTTATTTGTCTCTAACAGGAAAGCATACAGAAAATAATAAACGAACGTAAGTTTAACACAAGTACACATGTAAATTATTGACTTAAAGCAGTTTGATTTATTCTGTCAGGTTGAGCCTTTCGACTCGACTCAAGACAGGCTAAAGTCGAAACCTAATTGAAATAGCGAAATTTTTGGTACCTTTCGACTCACATTAAAGGAGAATAATATTTATGACTTTATTTATCTAAAGTCTTTAACCACGCCTCTTGGGATAAAGCCCTGTATTTTTTATTTGTTCCATAAGGGTCTGCACCACCTTCAAAATAGTTTTGAATAGATTTCATAGGAATTGTATCTGATAGTTTTTCAGGAACATCATATTTGTGGTTACCATGAAAATCATGACATTGTATACAGGTAAACCATTCTTCTTTTGCAATTAGGTTTTTATGAGATATGTCTAATGGGTCGTTTTCTACCTCTAAATCCTGGTGGCAATTAATGCAGTAATTAATTGAAGCTACAGATACGCGTTCCTCTTGATGCTCTGTATGGCAAGTAATGCAAGTGGTCGCGTCAATATGTTTTACCGCTTTTTTAAATCTTGGTTCGGAAAATCGATGGGTAGGATGTCTATCATTGGCTCTGTCATGACATTGCAGACAGTTATCTACAGTAACATCTTTAGTTCCAAAATCTACACTTTTATCTCTGGCTCCAAAAGTATGTGATATATTAGACTGTACTTGTTGCAGTAAATTTCCTTTAGCATCTGCGTGGCATGAAAAACAGGAAAGGTCTTGATGTCCTGTATTCATCGGGCCAATTGATATGTATTCTTCAGTGCTATTTAAAGTTAAGATATAAAATATGGAAGTTCCCAAAATAACACCTATAACCCCTCCTAAAAATTGTCTTTTTCGTAATGGACTTACCTTAAACATGCACTAACTGGTATTTTTTAATTATATTTCAATGACTACTTTCTCGCTTACAGGATAACTAATGCAAGTGAGAATGTCTCCGTTTTCCACATCGCTATCTGGCAACAAATGTCCTTCAGTCATCATAACTTCTCCCGATATACATTTTGCTCTACAAGAAGAGCACATACCTGCTCTACATGAATATGGAATAATAATACTTTCTGACATAGCTTGCTCTAATATGGATTTGTCTCCCCTTACTTGTATCTGATGGGCTTCTCCTTCAACTTTTAAAGTCACATCACTCAAAAGATCTTTACCAGAAACTTTTACTACTGGAGCTTTAAAAACTTCGATCATAATTTTTTCTCTGGTAACACCATTATCTTTTAAGATCTCTTTTATTTTCTCCATATAACCAAAAGGGCCACAAATCATATAGGTATGATCATCATAAGCCAATAAATGTTTAGAAAATATTTTATTTAATAATTTATGTGTTACTAAGCCTGCATAGTAGTTGTTATTATCTTCCTTATTTGAAGAAATAATATGCTCAATAGAAAAATTATCAGGGTACTTGCTTTCTAATGCTTTTATTTCATCATGAAAAATAATAGACTCCATGCTCTGATTTGCGTAAACCAATAATATATTTGAATCCTTTTCTTCTGTTAAAACTGATTTTATAATAGAAAACATAGGGGTAATTCCACTACCTCCTGCAAATAATACATATTGCTTTTTTTGTTTACTGGCTGGTTCAACATAAAAAGAACCTGCTGGATCGTCAACAACTACCTTACCTCCTACATGAAGATTATCATGAACAAAGTTTGAAACCAGTCCTTTCTCGACACGTTTTATAGTAATTTTTAAATCTTTATCGGTATACGGATTACTACTAAACGAATAAGCACGTTTATGCACAACCGCATCAATAGGAATATGGATGGTTAAAAATTGTCCTGGTTTATACTTTAATTTTTTGAAAAAGTTTCCATTCTTGAAACACAAACTGATAGCATCATCGGTTTCTCTAATTATATCTTTTATTAGTAGTTTCATACGGTATCTATTTATAATAAAATACAATGGTTATATGAAATACCATCATAATCGTGACTATTATGGATAACGCTACATGAACAATCATCCAGCCTTTGAATAACAGATCGCTATTATTTTTTATAACATCCAGATTAAAATACCCCAATAATGTATTCGAAAAGAATACATAAGACAGCAATAACAGATACCCATACCCTAAAGACATGCTGTGTATATAAAAGACTAGGGGACTAATGGCTCCTAACCACTTATGTATTGTCTGCATAGACATAGCATATTTTCTAAGCCTTTTAATAATCCGAGTTAATGTAAGTATCCATTGAAAGACTATAAACAAAGCCAAAACCAGACCAGACCAGCGCTTATACATTTCTTGTTGCTGGAGTTCAAGTAACCCATTCCATTCTAATTTCAAAAAAAACTGTAAAAAGAAAGCACTTAAGAAAATTAATCCGATTAAAGAGGACTTGTTATTAATTAACATAAATTTTATCTATGGTTTCAAGGTAAACAATAGCAACTTGCTCATCACAATTATGAAGCATAAGCATAAGGAATGAGCAGAGTTACAATTGAATAATCAAAAACTAAACTTCACTTATTTCGTTGCTACAAGATGTTTCATAGTCTCATAAGATGCTAACTTTTTAACACTATCAAGAAAAACTTCAGCTGTTGGCAAATAATTTCCTTCTGCTGGCCATTTTTTACCTATTTCCGGCTTTTCGCTTTCCTTAAAGGCTTTAATCTCATCCAAATATTCCATGTATATATCTACAGTCCCCTTAGCATAAGAGTTTAAAACCGCTATAGTTTCTTTGTATGTTAATGAATCTTTTGGGTATTGCCATGTCGTAGCACCCATAACATCTCCTAATTTCCAATCTGATTTTGTTGTCTGAGGGTGTTCATTATGACAACTTACACAAGCTCCTGCACTGGCTAAATCTGCAAACATTGCAGTATGTAGTTTTTGCTCTTCGTCATAGAAAAATTGTGGCTTTTGGTCCTTTTTAATTTGTTTAAATAAATCCGCCTGCTTTCCTTCAAATTTATTGGCTGCATTTACCGGAAAATCAGACCCTAAATACAAGCCTAAAGGCACGGGATTCTTTCTAATACTCGTTGCTACACCTCTTAAAAATAATGCTGGTAATGGTCCGGCTTCTACATCATCCTTTCTCCAGTCTTCGTCAAACTTCATCCCTTGCTTTTTACCTTTGCCTACTATGGCTTTTGTATAGAGCGTTCTTGTAACATCGTTCTCTTTAGCTACCATTTCTAATACGTCTTCTACAGAAAAGGCATTTTCTATACCTGTTGTTTCTGATTTTTCTTCTGGAACTCCACCACATGAAACTAAAATAAAACATGTTAATGGTAATATGGTTTTGTAAATAATTTTCATATTTCTGTTTTTTTTTAGTTATTAATAAGCAGCTTCAATCATGACTTTAGACATTGTACCATATACACTTGCCCATGCATCTTTTACTTCGGGAGTAAAATCGTCTCCCAAACCAACTTCAAGAGTTCCCAATAATGCTTCACCTACAGTCGTGTAATGAAAAGCTTCTACTTTATATTCTATATGCCTTTTTCCTAAATCTTTTAAAATAGGAATTAATGCATCCAAGTTACTCAAGCCAGCTACAGCTGCACCGAGCATACTCATCAATTTGTTTCCTTGTGTTTTCATAGCATCTTCATCACTCGGGAATAATGGTTTTAGTTGTGGATCTAAATCAAAAAGTTTTTCGTAAAATATTTTTGCAGCAGTTGGGGCTATGGGTCTTACTTTTTCAAATGATTCTTGAACTAGAGTGATGGTTGTTGATTCCATAAATCTTATGTATTTGGTTTGTGTTTATAAAAATTAAGTATTAGTACTTATTTAAGGCAAAAATAAATAGTAGTTTCTTAATTAATTATGAAATAATACAGTTGTAAATGGTCTTTTACCGCATGTGAAAAGCTGTCAAAACGCAGTAAATTATTTAAGAGCGGAGAAAGGAAGGGGTTTTAGAGCTACTGTATATATCTAAATATAGATACGTATAATGACCAATAGGAATTAGACACTAATTTGCTTGCTTGGAGTTTAAATCTGGTGATAGACAAATTAATTAGTGTAATTCGTGTCTATTAAAAAGCTATGCTCAAAAACAAGAAGTAAAAAATGTTTAGAAAACTAGCTGTCCAAGAAGTAATTATGCTCGCTAATCTCTTTTTTAAGTAGTGGAATATCGTTTATACCAATCTTCTTTCCTTTTGCTATAATAAGCTTTTCCTTTTTAAGTGCAGAAAATGCACGAATAACCTGTTCTTCTGTAGTTCCAGCATAGTCGGCATACTCTCTCCGGCTTAAAGGTAAGTTTAAAAAGCCTTTTAAATGGCCAAATTTTCGATGGATATATAATAAGGTATCAATAACACGTTCTCGAACAGTCATTTGCGAAATGGATTTTACTTTATTTTCACTTCTATTAAGTTCATCTGCATAAAATAGCATCATATCGTAAGTGAACTTAGGGTTTTCGAGTAACGCTTCTTGTAAATCGTTCTTTGAAAAATAACACAAAACGGTGTCTTGCAATGCAATAGCACCTATAGAATAGTATTCTTCAGTTCCAAAACCACGATGACCGATAATTTCTCCTTCTTTGGCAAACCTTACGATTTGTTCTCTTCCATTTATACCTGTTCGAAAGACTTTTACAGTGCCTTTTAAAATAAAAAATAAGCCATTTACAGGGGCACCTTCAATGATGAACTGCTGCCCTTTTTTACACTTGATATTGTTCTTTTTATTCGTGAAATTAGAGCTTTCTAAAGTAGACAGGTTCTTTTTGATTAAACAGTTCGTATTATCACATAAATTGCACGCTAAACCAGACAACGGATTTGCTCTCTGTTTTACCTCATTTATGCTTTTAAACGTTGACTGCATTCTCTTTAAGTACTCATTTAAGTATTATGTGATATCACGAATATAAGTATTAATACGTATAATAATAAATACCACATTCACTTTTAAGAGAAAACTAAAAATCAATATTCAAATTCACAACATGGTAATTTTGAATATTGATTTATGGCAAATTCGTAAAATAAAAAGCGTGATTTTTATTCAATTTTTAATGTAACCACTCCTATTATTTGATAGTTATAGGTTTGTCATTCCTGCGAAGGCAGAAATCTACTTAAATATTGAAAATATTAAATCATTACTTTATTCTATTAAATAGATGATATCTTATTTTAACCAATTGCTATACAAATCTTAAGTATTATGATAGTTTATTTGTTAAAGTAAAATAATGTTAGTGTACTATTCATACATGAATCATTTTATAAAGTTGTGGATTCCTGCTTCCGCAGGAATAACAAAAACTGCATATTGACGAAAAAGTAAAAAGAAAACTGTTAGTTACTAATTCATTATTTTTCAGAAACTGCCTGTTTATCTTTATTCCTAAAAGCAGCTACAACAGCTACAACTATCATAAATGCAGCCAAGACATAAACAAATGTCGGAATAGGTAAAGGATCACCAGCAGCGTAACTATGTAAACCAGACAGATAATAATTGACTCCAAAGGAGGTCATTATTATAGACCAAAAAGCAAACATACTCGCAACATTAAGCACATACATATTATTTAATTTCGGAATAAAACGTAAATGTAAAACGATGGCATATACGATAATACTTATTAGTGCCCATGTTTCTTTAGGATCCCATGCCCAGTAGCGTCCCCAGGATTCGTTTGCCCAAATACCGCCTAAAAAAGTACCTACTGCTAATACAAACAAACCAATAGTCATGGCTATTTCATTGATATAAGTAAGTTCTTTTATTTTAATATCTATAATGGCTTTTGTTTTTGGTGTTTTTAAAATCAACAATAGTAAAGCCATTAGCCCCAAAATAGCAGATAACGCTAAAGGTGCATAACTACTTACTATGGTGGCTACATGAATTTTTAACCAATACGACTTTAATACAGGCATTAAATTGGTGATTTCCGGGCTTAACCAATCTAAATAGCTTACAAATAATAACGCCCCAGAAAACAAGGTGGATAGAGGTAATGAAAAATCAGACTTTCTAAATGTAAATAATCCGCACAATACTAATACCCAAGCCACAAAAATCAGCATTTCATAACCATTACTCCAAGGTGCATGCTGTGCTACATACCAGCGTAAAAGTATATTTCCCGTAAAGCATAAGAAGGAAATTAATGTTAAAACAATAAACGTATTATTTAAAACTTCCACCCATTTTTTCTTAGAAAACATTCTAACAATAGCCAAGATCAACAACACAAAACCAAGTGTAAAGAACACTTGAAATAGCCAAAAATTAATATTGGCCTTATTATACCATAACTCAGCTTCAATACGTTCTGGTGTTGGAATGACTTCTGCACCCAAAACCTCTTGGTATTTTTTAATATACATGAGTTTTTCATGTGCAGCTTCATAGTTCTTTATCGCAATATCATTAAAATATGTTGGTATAATTGTTTTTGAAAATTGCGCATCTTCTTCTGGAAAATCCTTAAAATGATGCGTATAACTAAACCATGTATTGTTGGTATCGTTTTTATTTGGGAAAATTTTCAAGTAATTACCAATAAAAACATTGTAGAGAATATTAAAACGCTCATCAATTTTTAAAACCTCTTTATCAAATTCATTACGTTCTGATGGTTTCTTCTTATTTGCTTCTTCAACTTGATTCGTTAAAAGATAGTCATCTTTTTTATCTAATAAATCCGTGAACGCTATTAAATTGTTTTTTCCTTTAGGAACACTATCAAATAAGGATCCTGTTTTAGCAAAATCGACCTTTATAATTGGTACACGCTGCCATATTTGAGGTAACATGTGCATTGATAAAAAGGTCTGATTGGCATCAAACACTATTTTTTTATCAGCCAGCGGATAGGTGAATTTAGATTTTCTAGAAATTTTTCTAAGAAATTCTGATGCTAAGGTATTTATAGGCTTTATACGACCGTCTAAATCTTGAACTAAGAGTCTTCCAAAAAAATCGGCATGATCTTTATCTATTTCTTGGCTTTCAATAGCTTTTTCAACGACTGTTGTTAATGAATCTCTTGGTGTTTGTGCCATTACGCTAGCTAAACCAAAAAGAAGCAAACATGCAGTCACGACAGATTTTTTCTTTAGTTGTTTTAATTTTTTATTAATGAATTTAAAACGTGATGTTTTTCCAAAAAGCGTAAAAAACATACCGATCATCATTAATAAATAGCCCAAATAAGTAACGAAAGTTCCCAATCTATCATGGTTTACAGAAAGCACTGTCCCCTTTTCATCGGTATCATAACTTGCCTGAAAAAAGCGATAGCCTTTATAATCCAGTACATTGTTCATAAAAATTCTAAAAGGTGTCTTGGTATCGTTATCTAAAATAGTGACTTCACTGGCGTAAGCAGAGGGACTTGAAGACCCAGGATATCTTTCTAATTGAAAATCATCTAACTGAATGGAGAAAGGCGTTTGAATAGCCGCTGCTCCATAGGATAGAATCACTCTAGTGCTATTAATTTCTAAATCATGGTGTGTTGGCAAGAAGCCTTCCCTGTATAAAATATTTACGGGTTGTTCTTCACCATCAACAGATACATTTACAATTAGAGCATCATCTTTAGTTTTATCATTGTCTTTAGGTTTTTCTGAAACACTTTTTAATTGAAAGGTTCCTTTTTCATGGTACACCAATGGTACAAAAGAAATATCGCCATCTCTATACAACGTTCTTAAAGTAATAGCTTGCAAGCTATCTTTGGAAACTTTTCCTGCTTGCTGTGACGACATAATAAAAAAGTCCAGATCGTGCGGTGTTTTAATACTAAATGCACCATCCTTTTCTATAATATCGATAATACCTTCTTTATTGGAATTAAACCCGATTTCATGCTGATGTTCTCCAATTTTTTCAATTTCACCCTTTTTAAGATATACAGTATTTCTACCGTTACCAGCTGTTACTACCATTTCTAAGAGTGGCTCTCCAGAAACATCGTCATGAACGACTTCTGGAACAGCATCAGCTATAAATTCATTGTATGAAATAATGACTGGTTTATCATTGAAGTTTGTTTTTAAAGTAAAGTTATTATCATTTATAGGTGAAAATGACAGCTTTTCTTTTATCGTTTTTGTAGTTGTACCATCAGTAATTGTTGCTGTTAAAAAATTAGCATCTGAGATAACAATATTAGAAGACGCGCCTTCTCTTATTCTCATAATCCCTCCATAAGAGGCATATCTTGTAATAGCGGCTCCTAAAATAATAACAATAAATGCCACATGAAATAACAGTGTCGCCCATTTTTCTTTACGGAATAGCTTATATTTAAAGATATTGGCAGCAAAACAAATGGCTAACCCTAATAAAACAACTTCAAACCACCAGGCATCATAAATAGCAACCCAGGCAGTTGCGGTACCAAAATCGTTTTCCACAAAAGTGGCAGTAGCCATAGCGATTGCAAAAATTAAAAGTAGTAACAATGCTAAACTTGAGGATGAAAAGAATTTATATAATTTTTGCATGGGAATGTCTTAAATGAAGAAAGATAACATTTGTGGTTTTATCCCTCAAATGCTATCTTTTTAATTAATTATAACAATAAGGTTGGTACTAACCCTATTTATTCATGGATACTTTTTTAGTATCGTAACCAGCTTCACGAGCTTTTGCTTCTTCCAACCACTGTGGAACTAGGTTTTGTTTAAAGGCTTCTTTATCTTGTTTCATTTTTTCAACATCTAAACCAATATATTCCTGTGCTTTTTCTTTCGTAGAAATATCTGGCATCTCAACAGGTTCATTATGTCCTAATTCTGCTAGCAAACGCGCTAATTTTAAGCGACCTTCTTGAATAACAGTAAATGCACTTCCCATAACACGAGCTGTTTCAACTGGCGAGTGAAATGATGCGCCATGAGCAGCTGCTGAATAATCCCAACGCCATTGCGCGTGACGGATATCCATTAAAATATCTTTCATTTGTTCTTCAGTTGCCCCTAAATCCCATGCCTTTTTAGCTTCTATATGAGCTTTAACGATGAAATCTTCTAATTTCAATCTGTTTTCTGATGCTTTACGCTGACGTTCGTAAACGTTTTGCTTTAATTTGTCTGCATCTTCTCTATGACATACTTGGCAAGCATTAGCAACATTATTTAAAGGGGATTGTATGTGGTGATCTGTGAATTTCTGTCCGCCTTCACTCTTGTAAGGCATATGGCAATCTGCACAAGAGACGCCTCTATCTGCATGCACGCCCGTTAAATACGTCTCGTAACCTGGGTGTTGCGCTTTTAACATAGGCGTACGGCTTAGTTTATGCGTCCAATCTTTAAACTCAATATCATCATAATATTTTTCCATGGCTTCAACAGACATACCATTTTTCCAAGGGAATTTTAAGTAAGGAACCCCTTCTTTACCTGGTAACTTCTTATCAAAATAGTACTCAACGTGACATTGTGCACACACTAAAGAACGCATTTCTTGATGAGTAGCTTGGTTGATATCTTTCCCCATTTCTTCAAAAGCCTCAACTAAAGCAGGTCTTGAAATAGTTAACTTCATCGTTTTTGAATCGTGACAATCTGCACAACCAATCGGATTTACAACTTCAGCCCCTTTGTCTGCCCATTTTCCAGAGTAAAATTCAGCAATACCATTTTCATTCATTAAACGTGGTACATCTGGGCTCTTACAAGTCCAACATGTAGCAGGCATAGGGCCGTCTCCTTTTCCTTTAGGACCTCCTGTTCTTAAAGAGTTTCTTAAATCTTCAATAGCATATTGATGTCCTCTACCCTGATTGTAATCTTTTGCAAATCCATATCCGGCAAAAAGAACTACTAGACGTGAATCTTCATGTAACACATCTCGCATAGCAGAACCTCCTTGTTGGGATGCGAAATCAGTTTCTGCAGTTTGTAAAAACGATTGATATTCAGCTGGGTAATTTTTTCCCCATTCTTCATTTCGTGGTTCGTTTTCACTTATTTCAACTTGCGGAACATATTTATATTTAGCCTCATTTTTTCTGTTAACAATACTAGATGCTAACAAGCCCAGTAGAAATACTACGATGGCTGTAACGATAAATAATACTTTGTTTTTCATTTTTGTTATAATTATTTGTCTTCTATTTGTTTTTCTAACCAATCCGGGATAACAGTTTCCTCTGTATCTGTTGGAATAGGTGCAATATTATTCTTTATGGTGGAAATTCCGTGTACAGTGCCATGTGGTACTTCCTGGTGGCAACTCCAGCATTTCCGCTCTGTTCGGTTTTTTGCATGATCCTCTATCCAACCATCATACTTGGTTTGCGTGACTTGCTGTACATGACAACGAATACAATTGTTTTGTACAACTTCCTGAGATTCTTCGCGCATAAACATAACTTCTGGTTCGGCTCTCAAAGTAAATACCGAAGCATGAAATAAGCCATCTTTAGCTTTAAAATAGTATTTGTTAAATACATTGTTGTGAGGTACGTGACAATCGTTACAATTTGCCCATTCTCGATGTGAACTATGCATCCAGCTATTATAAACCGGGGTCATGACATGGCAGTTAACACAGGCAAGTGGATTATCTGACATATAAGAAACTACTTCTGCTTCTTTAGCCATAAAAAGCCCCAACCCAGTAATAACTGCAATTAAAAAAACCGCGACAGTTCTCCATCTCGATTTTTTATCTGGTAATATGTTTTTTTTAAGATTCACTTTTTTAAATTTCTATCTTGGTTAGAGCATCTAATAAGAGCCATTTTTATTGGCAATTAAAGAATACCTTAGTAATTTTTTAAGCGCTATAAGTACATTTAAACTTAGGCGTAAATCTCTTATATTTTATGAATAAATAAGCTGATATATATCATATTTAACGATATTTTTAATTTAATTTTTCAGAAATATAACACTTTAAATTTACGATTTCTTTTTATATTTTAATTTTCCTAATTCTATACCTATTGCTGTTTTTGCAAGTATTGTAAATACAAATGCTCCAAGCGCCCAAATACCTAATGTCACCCCTATTTCAATACCAGTAGGCATATACTCAGCTATTTTTCCATAAGGGCCAGGAATAAACCCTGGCACAATAAGCCCGAAGCCTTTTTCTATCCAAATAGCAACAAATAATATAAAACAACAAAAGAAAAGGACTTTAAAATTATTTCTAAGCTTATGGAAAGTTAATAAGACCGTAGCTAATACATTTAAAGGAATCGCGGTCCAAATCCATGGCAATAAAGCATCCTTACCGTCTAATCCAAAGAAAAGATAATAGGCACTTTCACTGTGGTGTGTTGGCGCGTAAAACTCTTTAAATAATTCCGAGATAAGCATGATTAAATTTATCTGAGCGGCTACGGTAACAACCATCGCAATCTTTTTTATGGTCTTATCTTGAATTTTAAATTCTGTAAAGTTTCTAATAATCGCTAAAACTAAAATAATAAGTGCTGGTCCAGCTGCAAATGCAGATGCTAAAAATCGAGGGCCTAATAAGGCGTTATTCCAAAACGGACGTGCTTGTAGGCCTTGATATAAAAACGCTGTTACTAAGTGAATGGCAACGGCCCAAAAAACAGATAAAATAGCTCCTGGAATATATACACTGCGTTTAGCCTCTTTACCTTGGTAATGTCTAAATAAAATATAAAATGGAATGGTTATGTTTAAAAACAGATACCCATTAAGCACCAATACATCCCAGGTTAACATGGAATTTGGAAAATTAAACACGCCAATTCCTGGAATCATATGCCATAAAACCGAAGGCCCTCCCATATCTGCAATTACAAAAGCTAAACACATAATAAGTGCTGCTACTGCTATGCCTTCTCCTATAAGCACCGCTTGTTTAAAATCAATATCTTTTAAAACGTAGGTGGGCATAACAAGCATAACCGCAGCGGCGGCCACACCAACTAAAAAAGTAAAATTAGAAATATACAAACCCCAACTCACTCTGTCTGTCATACCAGTAACACTAAGTCCATGCTCTAATTGAATGGAATAACAATACATTCCTGCCAACATAACAAAAGTTAAAAGTGCCATCCATAAATGATACTTTTTAGAACCATGTGTAATGGTATCAAAACTGTCTTTAACTAAACTTCCAAAAACTTTAAATCGTTTCATCTGTTTTTATTTATTTTATTTATTCGGTCAGATGTCATTCGCTAATAACATATAGATTGGTATTTCCCCTTGTTATTGCTCGTTTCACGTAAACTTCTATTGTAACTTTTTAATTTTTATACTTTGGGCGTTACCACAAGGGTCGGGCTTTCCACTATATCTTTTTTATTTGTTCTCGATACATTTTGCTCATACTTCACAAAACACTCGAACTGACATAAAAAAGGATGCCGTTACAATCCCTAACGCAAACGGTATTAGTCCATAAAATACCAGAACTTAGGTTCTGTGCCTAGGTCTTCTTTTAATCTAAATACCTTTTTATTTTCTAAAACCCATCTAATTGTACTGTCTGGATCTAATAAATTTCCAAAAATTCTAGCTCCCGTAGGGCAGGCTTCAACACACGCAGGGTTTTTTCCAGCTCTAGATCGTTGTACACAGAACGTACATTTCTCCATCACGCCTTTCTTGCGCATACGGTTTCCTAAATAATGTTGATTATGATTAATTTCTGCTTCTGGCACCTCTGGTTTACTCCAATTAAAACGTCTACCATCATAAGGACAAGCAGCCATACAGTATCTACACCCTACACACCAATCGTAATCGACAACCACCAAGCCATCATCTTCTCTCCAAGTGGCTTGTACAGGACATACTTCCACACATGGTGGGTTATCACAATGAAAACACTGAGTTCCCATATAAAAATGCCCTTGGGCTGGTACTTCATGATAGTAATTATCATCAGCTTCATTAAAATTGAAACCTTTACCATCCTTCATTTCATGAATTCGTATGTATTGCATTTCCGAGTTTCGGTCTTGATTATTTTCCTCAACACAAGCGTTCACGCAATCCATATATCCCTGACACTTAGAAATATTAAAAGCATAACCAAATAATACATCTTCTTCTGCATTTTTAGATGACATGCTAATATTTTTTCCTGTTCTTAATTGATATGAACGTACCAATCTGTCTACAGTCCCTTCTTTTTCTTTATCGGTCATCAATTTATAGTTCCCTTTAAATTGCTCTTCCCAATCTATTTGTGCTTTTTCTTTGCTTTCATCACCACTAATCACGCTACAAGACGTACTTACGGCTCCTGCACCAATTAGCAAACTAGCCGTTAGCTTTTTAAAAGCACTTCGTCTGTCCATTTTCACATCAAAAACCTGCTCAAAGCCATCTTTGGTTCTTTCTTCTCCAATAGACGCATTTATGGCAGCTTCGTTAAATGCTTCATCTGTCATCTGATGAGCATTAGAATGACCTCCACAACCTCCTGAAGTCTTTCCACAACTACAAGAACCAGAAGACGTTTTTTCCTTCCTTCCAAGATTTAATGAAAACCATTTTTTGCTATTATTACTCATACCTAAATATTATTAATTCCATAAATGGTGTTAATTATTTTCTTTCTTTTTCCTTTTGGGTATTAAAACGTGCCGGCCATCTTGACTCAAAATGTGGTTTGTGCGGATCGTGACAATTCACACAGGTCATCGATGCTCTCGGTGGTGCCCAACCGCCTATACGTTTGCCATGCGCACCTCCTTTCCAATCTTCAAATTGCTTAGTATGACATTGGTTACACAGATTATAACTAGTATTAAAATCGATAGCATGTCCTGTTAAACTCTTTAAGTCATCCATATTATCTGGATTATGGCAAGTCACACAATTCATCGTATTTGCATTGGCATGATCCATTTTAATATCCCAATGTGCCTTTTTTAAATCCTTACTCTTCATTTGTGCTAAAGGTTTAGAATGACACTCAGTACAGGCATAAGACTTAATTTGACTTTTTCGTTCTGGAATTAAGAAGGTATGTTCCCCTTCAGTAATCTCTATTGTTTTTATTTCACTTAAATACGCTTCAGATGACATTGAAGTTCCGTGATAGTCTTTACTTTCAGCTTCAATCTTATCAGTAACACTATGGTATTCATTTTCATGGTGTTTACAAGAAACAAACGCCAATAAGAAAAAAGAAAAACAAACTATTTTATTCATAATATTTATATTATTCTTCATGACCAGCTCTTTTAAAAGTTCCTACCCTGGTCATCTCCTTAGTACTAGGTACGTGACATTGTCTACAATTAACACGCTCTGGATGCGATACTCTAATTTCTTTAGGTGCACTTGGTCCTGCATGACAGGATAAGCAATTCTCTCGCAATTGAATTTGATGAGGAATCATTGGTGGGCTTCCTAATAAAGCGTTGTTAACGCCAACTTCTGGAGCCATAACATGTGCATAGTTTCCGCTTTTAAACAAGGTTTGTGTATTTTGCTCTACATGACATTGTTTACAGTTTACCAATTCTGGATGTGGTGTTACAGGCGCATAGGCTTGATATTTCTCTGTAAAACCACCATTTTCATGACATTTCAAACAACTTTGTCCTCCCATGTTTTGTTGTTCATCAACGACGTGTGGAATACTAGGAGGCGCTCCGTGATATGCTCTGTTTTTATAGTATGTTGTTAATGACCTTTGATGATTCTTATCTACAGGCATGTTCTCATAATCCATAGCGTGTTCAGAACGTTTAAAAACACCTGATTCCGATGGAATTGCATAAACATTACTAGTGTCTTCAATTGGAATATAGGCTTCTTCAAGCCCTATTTGATAGCTGTAATTCCAAATAGTTATAAATGCTATAAAGAGGATTACAAATAACGATATGATACCTAGTCTTTTTTTCATAGCTATGCTTTTTCAACTTTAACAGCACATTTTTTATAATCTGGCTCTTTAGAAATCGGACAAAAAGCATCTAACGTCACATCATTAATCAACATGTTTTCATCAAAGAAAGGCACAAAAACCTGACCTCTGGTAGGCAAGCCTCTTTCATTTATTGAAGCAGGTAATATGCAGGATCCTCTTCTTGAGCTTACTTTTATTTTTTCACCATTTCTAACACCTAGTTTTTTAGCATCGTCTGGGTGGAACTCTACATAAGCTTCTGGCATCGCTTTATGCAATACTGGAATTCTACGAGTCATAGAGCCTGTGTGCCAATGTTCTATAACACGTCCTGTATTTAGCCAAAATGGATATTCTGCATCTGGAGATTCTGCCGCTGGTTCGTAAGGTCGTTGCCAAATAACAGCTTTCCCGTCTGGTTTTCCATAAAAATGGAAGTCTTTATCATTACTACAGGCTGGGTCGTATTTTGCATTAAAACGCCATTGTGTAGATTTTCCCTCTACATAAGGCCAGATGACTCCTGATTCTTTTTTAAGAACTTCTAAAGGGGCCATGCCGTGTTTTGAGCCTTCGTGAAACTGCGTGTATTCTTTGTAAATTTCTTCTACGTGGTTTTCTTCACTATATGGAAATAAATCACCATACCCCATCCGTTTTGCAATTTCAATAGTCATCCAAGCATCAGGAGTTGTTTCTCCTGGACCTTCTACCATTTTATCCCAGTGCTGTGTTCTACGTTCTGAGTTTCCGTACAATCCGCTTTTCTCAATATGCCAAGATGCTGGTAAAATAACGTCTGCAACATCCGATGTTGGTGTTGGGAATACATCAGAAACCACAACAAAGCAAGAGTCTTTTTGCATTCCTGGACGGTAACGACTTGTTTTTGGTAACGACACTAAAGGGTTAGTAACTTGTGTCCATATAAATTTTATATCGCCTCTATCTACGGCTCTAAACATTTCTGTGGCATGGTATGTCGGTTTAGCTGGAATATTCTCATAAGGTACTTTCCATATTTTAGCTGCCAAACGTCTATGCTTTTCATTCATCACCACTCCTTTTGGTAATTTGTGTGTAAAGGTTCCCACTTCTCTTGCCGTACCACAAGCAGATGGTTGACCCGTTAAAGAAAACGGTCCGTTTCCTGGTTGTGAAATTTTACCCGTTAACAAGTGAATGTTATAAACCAAATTGTTCATCCATGTACCTCTGGTGTGCTGGTTCATTCCCATACACCAATAAGACACTACTTTTTTATTAGGATCTCCATAAATAGCAGCCAAATACTTGATATCTTTTACAGATACTTTTGAATATTTTGCTACTTTTTCTGGGGTATAATCTTCTAAGAATTTTTTATAGGCTTCATAATCAATTTTGGTTGGCTTGTCATTAAACTTGTACTTGTCTTCAACGCCATATCCCATGTTGGTTAGCCCTTTACTAAAGTTTACATGGTTTTCTACAAATGATTTATTTACCCAACCATTGTTAATAATCTCATAACAAATAGCATTTGCAACAGCTAAATCTGTTTGAGGTTCAAATAAAATTGATTTATTAGATGCTGTACTGGAACGTGTCGTTCTGGTGGCGAAATCTATAATCTTTGCACCTCTCCTATTTTTTTGCTCCAACATTCTTGAGAATAATACAGGATGCATTTCTGCCATATTATTTCCCCATGTAATGAAGTAATCTGCGTATTCTATATCTTCATAACAACCCATCGGCTCATCTGCCCCAAAGGTGGTTAAAAACCCTGCCACAGCACTTGCCATACATAGACGTGCATTACAATCTAAATTATTAGTCCCAATAGCACCTTTCATTAATTTTGAAGCTACGTAACCTTCTGGAATTGTTGATTGTCCAGACGTATACATCGCTACTGAATCTTTGCCATGTTTTTCAATGGTTTCTTTCATTTTATTAGCAACAATGTCTAAAGCTTCATTAAGAGGTGTTTGAACGTACCTTCCATTTTTTTTCACCAAAGCATGTGTTAATCTATCTTTAGCTTGCGTACACATAATTTGATGGTACCCTTTTACACAAAGTAATCCTTTGTTTACTTCACAATTAGGATCACCTTTTACTGCCACTGCTTTTCCTTGGTCTACTCCTACCAAGATACCACAGCCTACACCGCAAAAACGACAAGGTCCTTTTTTCCAATCTAAATTACCTCCTTTAGGTAAATTAGCGTCTTGTTCTGAAGCAAATATAATTCCCGGAAACATAGATGCTGCTGCGGTCATTGCTGCTGCTGCTGCCATCTTTTTTAAAAAATTTCTTCTGTTAGTTAAAGAGTTTTGCATATTTAGTTGTTTTTGGGTGTATTAAAGCCTGAAACCATTGCCAGAAGTTTTAAACTCTCAATGGTTTCAATGGACTCTTTTACTTTTTCGTCGTCAGTTTTATTTTCTGTATCAGTCACTACAATAAGTAGATCCTTGTTCTCGGATGGAATAACTTCACAATGGTCAATTTTAGATAAAGCTGCTATGAGCGCTTCTTTTTGACCTTCTTCTGGATGTGCTAAGTAACTTTTTATAGGCATAAAAAATACGTTTGTTTAATAACAGGATAAAAATATCTTAAATGAAAAAGATAAAAACTGATAAATATCATAGAAAAGGGACAGTATGGTAATTTAAATTAAATCTAAATAACCTGCCTTTTCACAGTTTTATAACTGCTAAATAACAGTTTGGGAGATCAGCTTAAATATAACATAAATAACTGACAAATGTCATGTCATATTAAAAATCAAAATCGTTATATTTGCCAAGACATAACGATATTTATTACATGGTCACTATAAATGAAGCTGTAAACGCTGTTAAAAATAATATTTCCCCTCTTTTTAAAGAAGAAACAAAGCCATTAGAAAGATGTGGCGGTTATTACTTGTCTAAAGATATTGTTTCGCCTGTAAACATGCCACCTTTTAGGCAATCGGCTATGGATGGTTATGCGTTATTTTTGCATGATAATTTATCATATACTTTAATAGATGAAGTCAAAGCGGGAGATCATCATCGACCCGCTTTAAAACCTGGTGAGGCCATTAGAATATTTACAGGAGCTCCAGTTCCAGAAACGGCTAATGCCGTTATGATGCAGGAAAAAGTCGTTGTTGATGGTTCAAAAATAACTATAGAAAATTATGTACCAGAAGGTCATAATATTCGCCCTATGGGAGAACAGGTTAAAACTGGAGAATTAGCCTTAAAAAAAGGAACTAAATTAACGCCTGCTGCCATAGGTTATTTAACATCTTTAGGAATCACAGAGGCTCAGGTTTACAAAAAACCGACTATTGCTCTAATTACTACGGGTAATGAACTTGTTGAAGCTGGTGAACCATTACCATACGGGAAAATATATGAAAGTAACTCAAAAATGCTTTTAAACGCTTTATATAATCTTAAATTTTATGATGTAACTATTCATAAAATAGCAGATGATTATATACAAACTAAAAATAAACTTGAAACGGTTATTAGTAATAATGACCTGGTGATTGCCACGGGAGGCATATCGGTTGGTGATTACGATTTTGTTGGTAAAGCCCTTAAAGAATTACAAGTTAAAGAGGTATTCTATAAAGTAAAACAAAAACCCGGAAAACCTTTATTCTTTGGAAAAAAAGAGGACACTGCCATATTTGCTTTACCTGGTAATCCTGCAGCTGCACTCTCTTGTTTTTATGCTTATGTGTATATCGCATTGCAAAAAATGATGAATAACGATACTATCGAATTACCTCGAATTAAAGCAAGGTCTATGTCTGAATTTGAAAAAAGAGGTGATAGACCTCAGTTTTTAAAAGCTATATATCATAGTGATACAGTTGAAATATTAGAAGGACAAAATTCATCCATGTTGCAAACATTTGCGCTTTCAAATGCATTGGTTTTTGTTCCTGAAGATGTTTCTAATATTAATATAAATGATGAATTAGAGGTTATTTTATTACCAGTCTAAACTAAGATTATGGGATATAAGATTAAAAGTAGAATCTGGATTGAATCTGAGAATAATGTACTTCTTGGTGAAGGCCGTGTTCATTTATTAAAAGCCATACAAGAAACTGGATCGCTTTCAAAAGCTGCCAAATCGTTGAGTATATCGTATAAAAAAGCGTGGCAGCTTTTAGATTCTGTGAATAAATCAGCTAAAAAACCAGTCACCATAAATAGTATTGGCGGTAAAGGTGGTGGTGGCGCCGAACTAACTGAATATGGAAAATCATTAGTTAATGCCTTTGATGAAATTAACAAAAATTGTTGGGCGTTTTTGGATAAGCAATTGGAAAAGATAAAAAGTTTATAAAATTGAAATTAATAAAAACAATATTGAATATTAACTTTTAGTCATTTCGACAATAGGAGAAATCACATTATTGTAATCAAGTTTATTTAATAATGTGATGTCTCAATCGTACCTCATTTCGACATGACTAATGATAAAATTATATAACAAAAAGTGCTACAAACAGAAAACATATACATATTCTTAATCATACTACCAGTAGTATCGTTTCTGTATTCTAGTGTGGGACATGGTGGTGCCAGTGGATATTTGGCGCTTATGGCGTTGTTTTCTTTTGCTCCAGAAAGTATGAAGCCTACTGCCCTATTGCTAAACTTATTCGTTGCTGGTATTTCGTTTTACTATTATTATAAAGAAGGGTTCTTTAACAAAAAGTTATTTATATCATTTGCTATCACATCTATACCATTAGCTTTTATTGGTGGTATGATTGAAGTGGATGCGTCATTATATAAAAAAATACTCGCTGTTTTATTGGTTTTTGCCATCTTAAAAATGCTGAACGTTTTCGGAAAAGAAAGTACCTCAATAAAAGAATTAAAACTTTGGCAAGGACTGGTCGTTGGAGGTATCATTGGTTTCTTTTCTGGACTGATTGGTATTGGCGGAGGGATTATTTTAACACCTGTTATTCTGTTGTTGCATTGGGGTAAAATGAAAGAGGCAGCTGCAGTTTCAGCTTTATTTATTTGGGTGAATTCTGCTTCAGGTTTAATAGGTCAGTTTAGTATTGGTGTGACTTTAGAAAAAGCCTCTTTTTTATTAGTTGCCATCGCGTTAATTGGCGGTATTTTAGGCGGTTACTATGGTAGTAAAAAAATAAATAATAAAAACTTACAATACATTCTAGCTTTCGTATTAATGATTGCTTGTGTTAAATTATTCTTCACTTAAAATGGTAGACAAAAAAAACATAACAGGCATCATTTTAGCTGGAGGCAAAAGTTCCCGAATGGGAACAGACAAAGGTTTTTTAATGTTAAACAAGAAGCCTTTTATACAGCATAGTATTGATGCTTTAAAACCTCTGGTATCTGAAATTATAATTGTTTCGGATCATACAGATTATGACTCCTTAGGTTACAAAAGAGTGACAGATACCATAAAAGATGCGGGACCAGTTGCAGGAATTTGTTCGGGTCTCGAAGCATCTAATACTAATTACAATTTAGTTTTAAGTTGTGATATTCCACTTATTAAAACTGAGATACTGGAAAAACTGATAGCGAATATAGATGCTGACTCTGATATTATTCAGATAGAAAGTAATGGTAAAACGATGCCATTAATAGCGCTTTATAAAAAACAATGTAGTCCTGTTTTTAGTTACCTATTGAAAAAAGACGAAAGACGTTTGCGTGTGGCTGTTAATCAATGTCGTGTTAAAAATATTTCATTGAGTTATCATGATTATAAGACTACAATGAACGTGAATACAAAAGAAGAATTAAAACAATTAGAAGATGCTTATAACGATTAAATACTTTGGTCAAATAGCTGAAGTGACTCAGAAAGAAGAGGAATCTTTAGAGTTTTCAGGAGCTTTGGTTTCTGAGCTGATAGAACAGCTTTATGAAAAGTATACGCTATTGAAGAATAAAGATTTTAAAGTAGCACAAAATCAGGAATTAGCGACATTAGAAACATTAATTTCTGGAAATGACATTGCGCTTTTACCTCCTTTTGCGGGAGGATAGTCATTTTGACCTAGAGATCGACATCACATAATCACAGGAATAATTTACTGTTATGGGATGTCTCAATCGTGCCTCATTCGACATGACAAAAGTAAAATAGAAAACGTAATGTCAGTTCGAGTTTTTTCTGAAAGAAAAAGTATCGAGAACATTTAAAATTAAATAAATAGAAATGGTAGGATGAGATTCCTGCCTTCGCAGGAATGAATAGATACAGCAGACATATAATATTATCCGAAATCGGTCAGGAAGGTCAAGACAAAATTTCTAAGACTAAAGTTTTAGTCATTGGTGCTGGTGGTTTGGGTTGCCCTATTTTACAATATCTTACCGCAGCAGGTATTGGAACACTTGGGATCGTAGATTTTGATGTGGTAGAACTATCAAATTTACAACGTCAGGTGTTATTTGGGACATCTTCATTAGGAGAGAATAAAGCAGAAGCTGCAAAAAAACGATTAGAAGATTTAAATGATCGTATTTCTATAATTTCCTATCCCGAAAAGCTGACACATAAAAATGCGATCGAACTATTTAATCAGTACGACATTATTGTTGATGGATCCGATAATTTCGCAACCCGTTACCTAGTCAATGATGCGTCTATTATAACCAACAAACCATTGGTTTTTGGATCTATTTACAAGTTTGAAGGCCAGGTATCGGTCTTTAATTATAACAACGGGCCAAGTTATCGCTGCTTATTCCCTACTCCACCAGAAAAAGGAGCCGTTCCTAATTGCTCTGAGATAGGTGTTTTAGGTGTGTTACCTGGGATTATTGGAACAATGCAAGCTAACGAAGTTTTAAAAATCATATTAGGACTTGGTAAGCCACTTTCTGGAAAACTACTTTGCTACAATGCATTAAATAATCAAAGCATCACATTAAAAATAAACAGATCAGCCTCTGAAATCGAGACTGTTTTAGACAAAAAAGATAGTTTCCATAGCCAAGATATTGAAGCGGTTTGTGACATAGAAATCGATACTATTTCAATAGCAGAAGTTATCACTCAATCAAACATTCAAATTATAGATGTTCGTGAAACTCACGAAACACCAAAAGTTGACAGTTTAGACGTTACATACATCCCTTTGAGTGTATTGGAATCTCAATTAGAGAAAATCAACCCAGAAAAGAAAAAAGCAATTTTTTGTCAATCAGGAATTAGAAGTAAAAAGGCCGTTTCCATACTAAAAGCATTTGAAATCAATAATTGTTACAGCCTTATTGAAGGGGCTTCAGAAATAGATGAATTTTGTCAAAAAACTAGCAGGTTAGCCAATTAAAATAAATCAGACCTGTCAGGTTTTAAAAACCTGACAGGTCTACAAAACATAAAAAATAATGGCAGATAAAAAAATAAAAAACGTATTTAGGCAAGGCGCTATTTCCTCTGAATTTATAGGAAATTCCATTGCAAAACATCAAACCAAAACCAGCATCGGTGCTCATAATATTTTTTTAGGGCAAGTACGTGCCGACGTTATCGAAAATAAAACCGTTTCAGCTATAGAATATACAGCTTATGAAGACATGGCGAATGCCAAATTCCATGATATAAGAGAAGCTGCTTTTGAAAAGTTTGAATTAACCTGTATGCACATCTATCACAGTTTAGGAACTGTTAATGCTGGTGAAATATGTTTGTTCGTATTCGTATCATCGCCAAGACGTAAAGTCGTTTTTAAAGCTTTAGAATTTATTGTTGAAGCTATAAAAGCGGATGTACCTGTATTTGGGAAAGAGATTTTTGAAGACGAATCACATCAATGGAAAGTTAATAGTTAAAAATAGTTTAATTGTTTAATTGTAAATAAATTATGGCATATACATTTTCATTCGAAAAACTAAGTGTTTGGGTTGACTCAAAAGAATTAGTAAAGTTGATTTACTTAACTACTAAACAGTTCCCATCTGAGGAAAAATTTGGATTAACGAGCCAATTAAGAAGAGCGGCTGTATCCATAGCATCAAATATAGCAGAAGGGACTTCAAGAAATACAAACAAAGATAAAGCGCATTTTACTACTATCGCATTTAGTTCATTAATGGAAGTTTTAAACCAAATTATTATTTCAAAAGAATTAGATTTTATTGATGAAAACAATTATTTAACCATCAGAACAGAAATTGAAAAAATTTCCAATAAACTAAATGCATTACGAAAATCACAACTCAACAATTAAAACAATTCAACGATTCAACAAACTAACACATAATGGTCGACATAACACATAAAAGCACCACATTAAGAACCGCAGTAGCTCAAGCCGTAGTAAAGGTGAGCAAACCTGAAACTATAATTGCCATTCAAAACGATACGGTTCCAAAGGGCAATGTATTTGCCATGAGTAAAGCAGCTGGGTTATTAGGCGTAAAACGAACTCCGGATATTCTTCCAGACTGTCACCCCTTGCCTATCGAGTTTACAGGTGTGGAGTATGAAATTAATGATCTTGAAATCACCGTTTTATTCACTGTAAAAACCATTTATAAAACAGGTGTTGAAGTTGAAGCCATGCATGGAGCAAGCGTTGTCGCTTTAAACATGTACGATATGTTAAAGCCTATTGATAAAGGTATTGAGATTCACCAAATAAAATTACTCAATAAAAAAGGTGGGAAATCTGATTTTAGAGATCGTTTTAGAAAAGACCTGAAAGCAGCGGTCATTGTATGTTCCGATACCATTTCAGCAGGACAGAAAGAAGACAAAGCTGGAAAAGCGATCATAAAGAAGTTAGAGGAAAGTGATGTGAAAATTGAAGATTACATTATTATTCCAGACGAAAAAGAGATTATTCAGGAGAAGGCAAAAAGCTATCAAAAAGAAGGTGTTGACTTAATTATCTATACTGGTGGCACTGGACTTTCTGTTAGAGATATTACACCAGAAGCACTTTTACCACTTTTAAATAGAAGAATTCCTGGCATTGAGGAAGCCATTCGCAACTACGGACAAGACAGAACGCCATTTTCGATGCTATCCAGAAGTGTTGCAGGTACTATGAATAACACCTTGCTATTGGCGCTACCAGGTTCAACAAATGGCGCTAAAGAATCCATGGATGCTATATTTCCATCGGTGCTACATATTTTTAGAATATTAAAAGGTGCAAGACACGATTAATGATGAAGACCTGTCAGGTTTTTAAAACCTGACAGGTCTCTGAACACTATCAACATGAATAAAGGACTAAACATATTACAAGATTCACATGGTAGAGATCATGCGTATTTACGTATTTCATTAATTGAACGTTGCAATTTACGCTGTACGTACTGTATGCCGGAAGAAGGTGTGAAATTATCTCCTAAGAGTCATCTCATGACTTACGAAGAAATCTATGATATAGCCAAAACTTTTGTAGACCATGGGGTTACTAAAATCAGATTAACTGGGGGTGAGCCTTTAATCAGAAAAGATATTCCTGTTATTTTAGAGAAACTGGCAACGCTTCCTGTAGAATTATCCATCACGTCCAATGCTGTTATTATTGATAAATTCATTGATGTTTTAAAAGCTAATGGCGTTAATAAAATCAATGTGAGTTTAGATTCCTTAGATGAAGGCAAGTTTAAACACATTACCAGAAGACATGAGTTTAAAAAGGTTTATAACAATATTTTATTATTGGTCAAAGAAGGCTTCACAGTTAAGGTGAATGCCGTTTTAATGAAAGGGTTTAACGATAATGAAATTATAGACTTTATAAATTTCACAAAAGACTTACCAATTTCTGTTCGCTTTATTGAATTTATGCCTTTTGATGGTAACAAATGGGATATGAGTAAAATGGTTTCCTACGCCGAAGTGATGGATTATGTTAATGCTTCTTTTCCTAAAGAAAGCATAGAACGTATACAAGATGCTCCTAACGATACTTCTAAAAACTATAAAATAAAAGGTTATAAAGGTAGTTTCGCTATTATTAGTTCTGTAACAAATCCGTTTTGTGATTCGTGTAACAGACTTAGATTAACAGCCAACGGACAAATAAAAAACTGTTTATTTTCTTCAACAGAATCTGATTTATTAACCACGCTAAGATCTGGTAATCCCATTGAACCAATCATTCAAAAAGCAGTACAAGCAAAGCTTAAAGTTCGAGGAGGCATGGATACGCTTAAAAAACTTCAAGAACCCGAATTACATAACAATAATAGAAGTATGACTGCTATTGGAGGCTAAGGGGTATGACTTCAAAGCTAAACCCCTAGAGAATATGTAAGCCCAAAAATAACAGTATCGTATCGTTTTCCAAAACTCTTTAGATTAAACTCTACAAACACCTGTATCGGATTTATATCATATAATCCTCTAAATTTAAGTGCTGCAGCATGATTAAAATTACCTGTGGAGAAAAACAATGAAGAGGTGTCTTCCGCTCTACTTAATATTTTATAGTCGTTTACAATATATCCAACGCCCCCAGTAATACTTAATGCGTTCCAATGCATCAAACGTATATTATAAGTAATACCAAACTCATTATAAACTTCTGTATTTTCGAATTCTTTTATAAAAAATCGATTATACTCAGCTATATAAGTACGTGTTTTTGTTGAAGGTTGATACTGAAATCTGATATCAAAACCTACTTCTTCCTGCAATCCAACACTAATTGCAGCACCCAAACCAAAATCAACACTTCCATTCTCATAGTCTTGAGAAAAAGAACAAAAACAAACAAACCATATAAGTGTTAAAAAAATGGTTTTCATCTATTGCATATTGATTGTAAAATTGAATAAAAAGATTTCAAATGTAAAGCAATAATTCATCGAAAACAACTGTCAAGAAGCCTAGCAAGTTCACTAATCAAATTATTTATTAAATTTGTGTATGACCCTCGATGTTTTCAAATACTTTAAAAACGATCCAAAAAATAATAAATTAATTGGTGACGACTATTTATTTGTAGAATACAAATGTCCCATTGAAGTTGAAAAATTCAAATTATGGACCGATACACCTTTTATAACATATGTGATAAGTGGAAAAAAGGATTGGACTTCTATAAACAAAACATATCCATTACATTCCGGAGAGTCTCTTTTTATTAGAAAAGGCATTTACAATACAAAGCAATATTTTGAAGAAGACTATTGTACTATTCTCTTTTTTATAACTGAGGATTTTATAAGACGTTTTATAACTAATAATGCATCAGTTATAAAATCTACAAGCCCAAAAGAACATTACGATCAAATTTTTCCCATAAATGTTACCAACTCATTAAACTCCTTGTTTCTATCTGTTTTTAACTATTTTGATATGGGCGGTGATATCCCCAGAGAATTAGTTGAAATAAAATTTAACGAATTACTGTTTAATATTGCACTAACTCCGGGCAATCAAGATTTGATTAGTTTCTTTAATACCTTAAGACAAGTTGAAAAAACCAGCATTCATGATATTATGATGAAAAATTTTCATTATGATTTGCAATTGGAAGAATATGCACGTCTTTGTGGAAGAAGCCTATCTACCTTCAAAAGAGATTTTAAAGTACACTTTAATGAAACACCAGGTAAATGGTTAACTAACATGCGCTTAGACTATGCAAAAACCTTGTTGCAAAATTCAGAATTGAATATCAATGAAGTGTGTTACGAAAGTGGTTTTAAAAACACATCTCACTTTAATAGTAGTTTTAAACACAAGTTTAGCTACCCTCCAAATCAATATCGAAACCTTCATTTGGCTACTTAGTCCACATTTTTTTGATTTGAACTTTTTAGAAAGAAAGTTGAACTTTTAAGAAAACCCTTAGCTTCCGTTTCAGAATACTTTTGGCATATCATTTAAAATCAATATGTCATGAAAAAAGTATTAATGTTCTTGTATTCAATTATCTCTTATCTTATCGGGTTTGCATCTTTACTATTGTGGATAGCATCTGTAAGCCATTTAATTCCCGAAATATCAATAGATCAAACACCTCAAATGGGATTTTTTCCTGCCTTATTAAAGAACCTGGGATTAATCGCTCTTTTCGGATTACAACATAGCATCATGGCTCGACAATCATTTAAAAATGTTTTTGCGAAATATTTCCCAAGACCTATTGAACGCAGTACGTTTGTACTAATCTCTGGATTATTATTGTCCCTTTTAGTTTTACAATGGGAACCTATGGGTGGACTCATTTGGGACATTGCTCCAGATACAGTTCTGTTTTATACCATATATATCTTGTTCTTCGCTGGATGGGCTATTCTTTTTATTAGTTCTTTTTTAATCAACCACTTTGATCTATTTGGGCTTAGACAAACTTATTTAGAGCTTCAAAACAAACCATATACACAGCTTAAATTTAAAGTTGTCTGGTTGTATAAATATGTACGCCACCCACTTTATTTTGGAGGGATTTTGGGGCTATGGGCAACTCCAACTATGACAATTACACATTTAGTATTTGCACTTAGTCTAACAGCATACTTTGTTATAGGGACGCTCTTTGAAGAACGCGATTTGAAAAAAGATTTTGGGAACCGTTACAAATCATACCAATCTAAAACACCTATGCTAATTCCGTTTACAAAACGAAACAACAAACAAACAAACAAACAAATAATTAATAAAACATAAAATCATGAAAACTTTATTTTTAACTATCGTAAGTGTATTCGTTATAAAATCAACAATACGAAACCATTTAATGGATTAAACTGTGAAGTGACACAAACAGATATTACCGATAGAAAATCTCTAAAAAAAGCATTTGAGGGAGTTACCTCAAACTGAAATTTATAATAATAATATGTAAGGAACTCAAAACGTGTTTGATATCGCAAAAGAATGCGGAGTTAAGAATATCGTTTATGTAAGTTCTGTAGCGAGTTTAGATTTTACGAAGTTACTGGCCAATGTAGACAATGGATACAATAAAGATCGAAGAAATTGGTATTATAATTCTAAAAATGATTCTGATAAACTGGCTTTTGAATTAGGGAAAAAATATGATATTAGAACTGTCTTGGTCTTACCTTCAGCTATGATTGGTTCTATAGCCTTTAAATTAAGTTATTCTAATAATCTTGTTTTACAAGTTTTAAATGGAGAAATACCAGTAGACACCAATGTAACTTTAAATTAGGTAAATGTAAAAGATGTGGCTTTAGGAACATATAAAGCAATGAACAAAGGTAGAAATAGGAAAAGATACATTCTGTCTAATGAGGAACATACAACATTGCAAGAAAGTGTAAAGATAGTTTCTGACTTATATCCTGAGCTAAATTTAAAAATGCCTAAAAAAGTACCAAAATCTTTATTATACTCTGTCGCAGGTTTAATGGAATTTAATAGTAAAACTCACAGGAAAAGAACCTCTATTGCAGAGACATTATCTCGATATGTTCTATGGTTTAAAGCAAGATTATGATATTAGTAAATCAAAAGAAGAATTAGATTTCAATCCTAAAACTTCAAAAAAGGCTTTAGAAGATGCTTTGAAGTATTTAAAAACCGATTGGAAAGAAAACGTAATAAACCAAAGAAAGTGCTTATCACCTACCCTACGTTTCTTACACTAAACGTTGGCAACATTTAAGGACAGTACTATGAAACAAAAACTATTATTGACATTATTATTGATTTTCTAGTGAAGAAAATGATGGTGAAGGTGCTTTTTGTTTTCATTTTAAATGATTTTGGTTAAACAATAATTTGCAAAGACGAAAGTCAAATCACGCTTCAAAGTCTCATATAAATATAAAATGGTTCACATCATTGGGTCCAAGTTATCTAAAGAATCAAATATACAGGCTTACGATTTAGGCTATGAAAACCTTAAAAAAGAACTGAATAAACTAAAATGATTATGAAGAAAATTGTCCAAATATTAATTATCTCTATCCTTATTTTTGGATGTTCCAAAGATAATAACATTAACAACTTAGAATTTGAAGCAATCAATATTGATATCTCATCTCCATATAATAATTTTCAGAAATATGATATAGAAGAAATTGTATATTCTCATAGTAATCGGCCAAAGGATGAACTATTACATACTAAAATAACTTTTGATACAATCAATATTAGCGAATATGAAAACAGCGTTGTATCTTTACTGGGTATTAAAGTTCCATATTTGCCCCGTAGCAGTGGCTCCAAGGGAATCTTTGGTCACTACCTTCCAATAATAGTCAGTCCCGCCAGTTAAGGATGTTGCCTGAAAACTCTTGTCCAGATGGTCGCTTACAAGCTTTGTTACGGGCGGATTGTTCGTACCCAAATAAACATCAAACGTTAATGTGTCATCATCTACGTCCGTGGCTCCCCATGACAACAATACGGAACTCCCAGATACCGATTCATTTAACTTTGGTGAAAGTATGCTCGCCGGAAACGGTAAATGGTTCTCTACCCCAAAACCTTCTGTGTAGAATTGGAACACAGATGAAAAATCACTGGACGCATTCTTGCTATCTATGGCCTTTACCCGCCAGTAATAAATAACATCATGCTCCAAAAGCACTGTCTTTGTCAGTGCGCTCAAGTTTGTAAAACTATGGGTAATCTCCGTAAACGCTGTATTCTTTGATATCTCCATGGTATACTTCACCGCATCCCCCTCCGGATCTGATGACGCTCCCCACTTGAAAACCAAATTGTTATCTATACATAGTTGATTATCCGTTGGTTCTACTAAAGCAGGCTTCTCTGGTGCTGTGTTTGATGTTGGATCAGGCCTGGGCTCCGGGCCTGGGTCATCTCCGCCCCCACTACATGATACCGTTGCTATCAATCCTGAAAATACTGCTATTAATATATATTTCCTCATAATTCTATTATTCCTTTATTACTTTTAATGCTTTTGTCTTGTTTTTACCTATATGCAGAACCGTAAAGTAGATCCCTGATGGACTTTCGTTTATATCCAATGTCACCTTGCCGCCACTTACTCCGTAATCCCCTGATGATATCAATTGGGAATATACATTGTATATATCTACCGTAACCCTATCCAATGGCATGGACAAAACTATTTCAAAAACCCCCTTTGTGGGGTTGGGGGAAACCTTCAATATGCCGTCTATTGTTTTTGTCATGTCTCCCTCACAGCCCACACTGGTCTTTACCTCTACAACGTCACCATAAGCCCCATCTACCGAAAATATCCTGGAGCTGGTCTGGAACGAAAACGCCCCATTCACATAAACATCAAAAGGTGCCGTACCTGTTGTAACCGATACATCCACTTTATTGGGCCTTGAACTCATTTTTCCCGTTACAGAGCTACCCTCTTTTATACTAAATGTATAACACTGTTCTAACGTTGTGGCCGTATTGGTTATACATAGTTCATAGCTTCCCGGTGCCAGGTCCTCCATAAGCCACTCATCACTAAAATTAATAACAGCTCCCTCGTTTAAAACCGCTTCATAGCTGCCCGGTTCCTCTGCTAATATCTTTATTGTCCCGTTGTCCTTATCTGGACAGGTCTCTCCGGTTACCTTTATAGTATAACTCGTGTCGCTTGGTTCGACTATTTCCTCGGTGCAGGGAACCGTAGATAAAACAAGTCTACCTGTATTAAAGTAATAGTCTTTATAAGTTGCTGCTGTATAAGGCTCCCCTTTTAGGTTTCTATTCTCAAAATAATCTTTTACACCTTTTCTGTAAACTGTTTTGTCAGGAATAGCGCAACGATAATCATCTAAATATAGCCCTATTTCATTAAAAGGTATATTTGGTGCATCTGCAGGTTTTGATCCTGAGTAGCTAAAACTAAGTGTTGAAAGATCATTAAAGGCACTCATTGGGATTTGCTGATTATTACTTACATCTGGATTAGAACGTGTTACAATATCATCTCCTAAGGAAGCATAAAAAAAGTTATCTGAAAAAGTAGCACCATAAGCTCCCATTTCTTTATTATTAAAATAACCATTTAGCATATTAGCCAATCTAGGATGTCTATTTTCCCAAAATGGATCTACTCGCGATCGCCAATTATATCTAGTTATACCTGTTTCCCAATTAGGAATTCCAATATTTTGTAACATCACTCCAAAAACATTTCTAGCGCCATTTGTATTCAATGGATCACTTTCTAATAAATCCATAAAAAAGTTATATTGCTGTGCTAAAGTAATACTAGACGGAGGCGTATTTCTTATACCACTAATACAGCTTATAAAGATGTTTCTCTGAAACATTCCTCCACCTGCCCAAGACTGTTTAATTCCCATTCCTGTTCGATAAAATATATTTTCAATTACAGTTTCTCCTGCATCTCCTCCATCAGAGTGTACACCAGCTTTAATAACCGCTCCTCTTATTTGCATATTATGGTGTAGAAAATTGTGCTTAAATACATTACCAAATCCAGCCAGTTCATGTGCCGTATAAAAGAAAGCACCATCTCCCTCTTCTATCTGTGCATTAAAAACCTCATTCTTCTCAATAACATGATCTACGCCTTTATAGGTAAAAGGCTGGCCATTGATATTATGTACTAAATTGTTTCTGAGACTATTTCCCGCTCCTCTTACTCCACAAGCTTTACCATAAAAATCTTTTGAATATATCTGTGTGAAATGACAATTCTCCCATGAATTGTTTGCTTTGTTTACAGAATTGTTATTATAACTGCCTCCATACAATCTTCCGCCACCTGCAATATCAAAAAAATCACAGCTCTGTACTTTATTATTTTCTCCATTGTAAATACTTACAGCAGTCATAGGGTCTGAAATATAACGAAATACTACACCATTGATGTTAACACCTCTACAATTATCTCTAAGAGTAATAGCAGAGTCATTCCTAGTTCCATCACTTATATTCTGTATCGTCATACGTTCTACAACTACATTTTCTACACCGTTCATTGCAAATAACATTTTACCAGACCAAGCACTAACCTCTGTATTTAGTGTAAGAACTGTTTCTGGATATAGATACAATACATTATCTACATCATCAAAATACCATTCTCCAGGGGCATCTAGCTCATATAAAATATTATCAAAATGAATACGGCCTGGTGAACTACTCTTATTACTTATACCAAACCTTGTACCATTAGTACCTCTTATAAAAGAACCATTATATTTAACTGTAGCTACTTTATTCACGTTTTCTCTTGCCCAATCTGCCGAAATATAGCCCTGAAAATCAATCTTTCCATTTCGTTGAATTTCGGCCTCCCATGCATCATTATTAAAGGAAAAATAACTATCTAATTTAAATCCTCCTCCTTTTGGGCTTTCTATTGTTCCTTCTTCGCCTTTTGTTTCTATATTTTCTATATTTAACGACTTATCCATAAGTGCCACACCTTCATTAGGAAACCTGGCCAACCTACCCATAACATCATCTACTGAGATATTCATGAATCTATTATTAAGCAATACTGCCAAATCAGAATCATTTATTGTAGCCGAATATACTTTACCTACTACTTCTGATTTGATTCGACCTCCTAAATCTGTTGTAACACTGCTAAAAGCACCTGCTTCAATAAGCGTACCCCCATCAATAATTACTTTTTCGTCTTCGTAGCCACTTATTTTCAAACCATTGTCTGCTGAAGTAAGACTAATAGTCTCATCATAATAATAACGCCCCTTTCTAATCCAAATAGTCTTTGCTCCTGTCTGCCTTGATTTTTCAACTGCAAATGATAACGATGCCAGTGGGTTGTCTATAGTACCACTATTTGTATCTAGCCCATCAGTAGCTACATAAAGTTCTGTTTGAGCATTCCCTTTTAGACAAAAGAAAAAAGCTAATAACATTATACTTAAAAATTTTATTTTGTATTTTTTCATAGTGTAAAAAACTGGCTTAATTTGATAATAATCACCTGCAAAATTATGACTGATGTTTTCCTGAATTTATTTAACAATAAGAAACACAAAGCCACTATTATTTCTTAATCGGTAACACCACCTATCAATCCTAAATCAGCAAGCTTTTCCAAAATTGCTTTAAATATTTAGATGTCATGTAGAAATAAAACCCAAATTTTGGTATCAATTTGTTCAATTCAATAATGATTATGAGGTTATTCTGTTGCTGTTCTAGAATCTATCCAGTTAATAGCATTATCTGTAACAACATCAGAACTGTGTCCTTTTGATGTTACGGTATTGTTTGGCCAATCTCCCTTTCCTTTTTCTCTAAACTCTGGGTCAAAATAAGTGCCTTGATTTGGAAATACTTTATAATAATCAAATTCAACGGGTTCTTTGTGTAAATGCCATTTACCAATAGTCGCCGTTTCATACCCTAGTTTCTTCATTTCTATAGGCAGGTATTGTTTTTCAATACCTAACTCTCCCCACAAATCCAATACATCATTTGTTTGACTGTATTGCCCTGTCATAATAGAAGCTCTACTAGGGGTACAAATTGAATTAGTTACAAAACAGTTTTGGAAAACCATTCCTTCTTGAGCCAGTTTATCTAGGTTAGGTGTTATGTTTAAATTCTCTAAACGCCCCGCCCATAAACACCTATTGCCCCTGTAGAATGGCCATCTGTCATTATATATATATATATATATATAATATTAGGACGTTGCTTCTTTAATGTACTGGTTGTTGCATTACTTTGAGAGGAACTAACATTGGATATGCAAATCAAAAGAATTGCAAATTTTAAAGTCTTTTTATCATTTAAGTGAAAATCCGTTTTTAGAGGTTCCTATTTACAATACTCAGCAGTAGCTTAGGTCGTCATTTTGTTTGTATTGGGATGATTATTTGTTCAAAGTAATCTTTAACAATAAACCGCTAGGTGAAATGCCTAAAAGTAGTTTCAAAGGCATTAACATCACTAAAAAAGATTCTCTTTTTCTAATTATAAGGTTCACACTTAAAAACTTGAATTTTTCTTATTTCAGGGGTACCTTCTATAGATTTTAAACATTTGAATCTAATTCTATCCGTTTTTATGGATTCTACACGGTCAATTTTTTTATGACCAATGGTCTCATAACCAGGTATTTTATTATAAGGTTTCTTAGCGGTTGGAAAATAATTGACAGGTTTTAGCTCTTCCCATTTCCCATCTAAAAAAGCTTCTAAAGTATATTTTGCTACGCGTTGTCCATTTGCAATATTTTCCATTAAAACAACGGTATTAATTTCCTGTGATTCTTTCCATGTAAGTTCTACAATATCACTTTTCTTGATTTCACTTAATTCAGCAATAGGATTAGCAAAACGCTTTTTAATCTCGTCTCCAAATCTTTTTGCAGCAACTACAATGGTATCAGGAACTAAACCTCTATCATCCGGAGGAAGATTAATAATGGTATTTGCCCCTAATCCAACCGTTCTGTAATACAAATCTATATGTTCATTTAAAGTTCTTGGAAGTGTTACTTCTGGATGCCAAAACCAACCTCCTTTATGAAATGCCCAATGTGTAGTACATTCTCTAACCCTCCAAAATTCCCCCAGAGGGTGTCCTGTTCTAACTTCGTTTTCAAGCAATCCATAATCGTTTTCAACTGCACTATCATTTGAATTAGGTGCAGGACGCGTGTAGTTGGTTCCGTCAACTGTATTTACAGCATTCCACATGGGGTATACCACAAGTCCAGATTCATTACCTGGCACCCAAGTTTCCGGTCCCATAAATACCATATTAGGCTGAAATTCTGCAACTAAATCTGTAATGGGGTTCCAAATATGTTCACTTCCTGGGGCTCCCCAATGGTCGGACCACATAAAATCTATTTGACCGTAATTGGTTAACAGCTCTCGCATTTGCTCCATCTGTACTTCTAAATATTTAGATTTAAGTTTCTCATCTCTAAAAGCTATTTCTACAAGTGAATCTCTACTTTTCCCCCAGCCTATTTCACCTTTATACCAACTCAATGCATGGTAGGCATCATGACTAGATGTATGATAAAACCCAACTTTTAGACCATGTTTTCTACAAGCTTCAACAAATTCTCTTGCTATATCTCCTTTACCATCTTTATAGGGACTATTAGCTATGGTATACTCTGTAGTTTTAGATGGCCATAAGCAAAAACCTCCTTCATGTCTTACCGTTAAGCAACCATATTTAGCTCCCATTGATTTGGCTGTTAATACCCACTGTTCTGCATCTAATTCTGTTGGATTAAATTTAGAAGGCGGTTCTTTGCCATCTCCATGTTCTTGCCCTGTAAAGACGTTTAATCCAAAGTGAAAAAAAGCACCAACTTCCCAATCAGCAAATTCTATTTGTTTTTTACTGGGCTTTGCTAAAGTTAAAGTTTGCTTTTCTTGTTTTTCATTTTTGCAAGCAAAACATATAAGAACAAAAATTACTATGAATATTTGTTTAATATTTTTATACATTTTCATATAAATGGTTAATTTTTTTTTAAGTACTATAAGGTTCTCTAAAACTCCAAAGTTATCTATGATAAGTGAATGTTATTGGTGTCTATTATATCATATTAGTATAACAAATTGGTCATTACCCCACATATATTGAAAATAATATTACTATATTCTATTATGAATTTATTTGTTTCGAAAAAGGCTTTTCCAAAATTGGGATGAGTGGTTTGATTTGTCTGCCAAAATACTTGGGCAGACAACATTAACACACCTCGTTTGCTAACAATATCAATAAATTTGTCTATAATCCTATTTTGTACTTTTAATTGGTACTCTTTCGGAATATCACCAAGTATGGCCTGCATAAACAATCGTTAGTTTGCCAAACCATTGGAGCTATTTTACCTTCACCACCCTGCTCATGGTCCTTAACAGTTGCACCTCTAGGAAAAGCTACGTTTTTATAATTTAGAACAACACCAGAAGCACCTAATTTTCCTTTTCCTATTCTAAAACCTTTTTGTAATAATGCGTCTTGCCCGAGGAACCTAGCTTTAATTTTTTTTATATGTAACTAGCTCAAAATCATAAGATAGCTATTTATGACGTAATAGTAATTTGGTATATACTTGATCCAAATAATGGTTCAATTCCTTACCTTCAGGTGACCTGGAGGTCGTTTTCTTCGATTTGGCATCCCAATAGGTAACCGATGTCCTCGTTGTAAACTTAAACATTCTCTTTAATCACCTCCAAAGAACATTTGATAACTCCTTGTTTCTTAAGCTCTGGAATAGCATATTCATATATGGTTTTTACAATATGCCGACCTCTGTATTCAGGAAGAGGTGACTTTGGTTAAACAATAATTTGTAAAGACGAAAGTCAAATCATGCTTCAAAGCTCCATAAAGTTAGTACATTTTTAGTGAAACATTGCACACCTTTTATATGGTTTTAAATGGTTTCATTTGGCATCAAAAAAAATGTGTAAAAACAAAAAACACTGATAATCATACGATTAACAGTGTTTTGTTGTGACCTATTTCTAGGTTCGTCGGGGTGGCAGGATTCGAACCTGCGACCTCCGCGTCCCAAACGCGGCGCGATAACCGGGCTACGCTACACCCCGAATTGGTTATCTTACTTTGCGGAGAGACAGGGATTCGAACCCTGGGTACCTATTTCTAGGTACGACGATTTAGCAAACCGCTCCTTTCGGCCACTCAGGCACCTCTCCAATTCTTTTTATTAAGAACGTTGCAATAAAATTGCGGTTGCAAATGTACTAGATACTTAGATATAACGCAACTATTTTATTTACTTTTTTATAATTTTTATTCTGGATATTCAATACGCAAATGGTAAATATTTGCAAGCTTGTGCTTTAGTACTTTTTTTATGGATTCAATCTCCTTAAATGTAATATTGGCATTTAAAAATTGAGCTTCTTCAATTTGCTTATTTATTATATTTTCTACAAAGGTATCAATCTTTGTAGATGTAGGTTCTTTTAAACTCTTAGAAGCTGCTTCTATGCTATCGCACATCATTAATATGGCTGTTTCTTTACTAAACGGTTTTGGTCCAGGATAACTAAAGTCTAACTTATCTACCTCTTCAAAATCCTTTTTTTCCTGCATATAGAAGTAATAAACAACACTGGTGCCATGATGCGTACGTATAAAATCTATAACTCTATCTGGTAAATTATTTTTCTTAGCTATTTCAATACCATTTATAACATGATCTGTAATAATTCGTGCACTTTCTTTTGATGATAATTCATCATGTGGATTGATTCCTGTGGATTGATTTTCGGTAAAATACGTTGGGTTTTTCATTTTCCCTATATCATGATACAAAGCCCCTACTCTTACTAACATAGCATTTGCTCCAATTTCATTTGCAGATGCTTCAGCTAAATTTGCAACATTTAAGGAATGATGAAATGTTCCTGGTGCTATATCAGACAATTCCTTGAGCAGTTTTGAATTCGTATCTGATAATTCTAAAAGCGATACATCTGAAACTAAGCCAAAAAGCTTTTCATAAGCATATATTAAAGGCTGCACAAACAAAGTTGCCAATCCACTCAAAAGAAACCACATAAAAGTTTCCCACTTGATCGTCTTTACACTGCCTTCATGAATTACGAAAAACGCAAAATATGCTATAATATAAATGAGTGTTATTTGTCCTACTGATATAAATAAATTAGCCCTTTTATATAATTCAGAAACAGTTAATATAGTTACGATTCCTGCTATAATTTGGAGAAACATATACTCATAGCTATTGGGCACAATAAAACCTATTAATAGAACTGTAAGCACATGCGCAAACAATCCTAATCTAGCGTCAAAAAAAGCTTTAAATACTAAGGGTAGAATACAAATAGGCACAACATAAATGTACTTAGAGTCATAATTAACAACTAAAGTTGTAATAAATATTAATAAAGAAATATTAAAGAATATGAAAGTGACTTTCGTATTATTTTCAAAGACCCGTATTCTATATTTTCGTAAAAACAAAAGTAACATCAATAAGGCTAAGGCAACCAATAATGTGTATGCAAATAACACCCATATATAATTAGATTCACTCCAAACTTGTGATTCGTACTCGGATTGTAAAGACTTTAAAACCTGATATTTTTCCCCATCAATAACTTCTCCTTTAGAGACTATTAAGGTTTCTTTTGCGACACTACCTCTAGCATAGGCTATTTTTCCAATTTCTTCTTCTAATACTTTATCTGTAAACGATTTGTTAAACTCTAAATTGGGCTCTATTAAATCAAAAAACAAAGCTGTAAACTCTGTTTTAAAATGACTTAACTCAGCTTTATTCAAAGTATTATCTATTACTTTTGAAACAGCATCCTGACTAATCAAATTAGAAAAGAACCCATCTTGTTTTTTAACTCTTCCATCAAGTACCACTATAGCCCTTTCATTCGGAAAATTATAGTTTTCACTTAAAACTCCGAATAAATATAACTCTGAGATAATATCCTCACCAGTTTTGTATAACTTTCTATATGTAGTTCTAGGTATAGAATCTGAAAATATGTCTTTAAACTGATTTTTATATGAAGACTTTATTTTAGTTTCAATACTATTATCTAAGTTAAAATATAGTATCGAATTCTTAACCAACTCATCTTTTTCAGAGGCTACTTCTGTATCTGTTTTTTTAATAGCAAAATCAAAAGGTGCATATAAGTTTTCTGATTGCCAAGGTTTTCCTTTTTCAAAATTATATTTAAATTTTCCTCCCTTAGGGAATAAATAGACAATTAAAAAAGTGGTCGCTATAAATAATAACCCCTTATAAATTAAGGAGTGATTTTTATATAATTTATTTATAAAATCTTTCATCAAAAAACGTAATGGTTTCAAATGTAATAAAATTATAAGCTTTCACCATTTTTATAATAAATGATTCATTTATATTTCTACTAAAAAATCGTTATTTTCGCAAGATAAACTAAACATCAAATTAATGAATAAAGAAGTAGTTATTGTATCGGCTGCAAGAACTCCAATAGGTAGTTTTTTAGGTGCTTTGTCCACTATTCCGGCTCCAGAACTTGGAGCTATCGCTATTAAAGGAGCCTTAAGTAAAATAAATTTAAGTCCTGAATTAGTTGAAGAAGTTTTAATGGGTAATGTAGTTCAAGCTGGAACTGGTCAAGCTCCTGCTAGGCAAGCTGCTATTTATTCTGGTATACCAAATACGGTTCCATGTACTACTATAAATAAAGTGTGTGCTTCTGGAATGAAGGCCGTTATGCAAGCGGCTCAAACCATCGCTCTTGGAGACGCTGAGATTGTAGTTGCTGGAGGCATGGAAAATATGAGTTTAATCCCTCATTATTTACATGCTCGAACAGGTACCAAATTTGGATCTGCTTCATTAATTGATGGCATGCAAAAAGATGGCTTGGTAGATGCTTATGATAAAAACGCTATGGGTGTTTGTGCAGATGCTTGTGCTACAGAATATAAATTTTCAAGAGAGGAGCAAGATGCTTTTGCAATACAATCTTATAACCGCTCTGCCGCCGCATGGGATAGCGGAAAATTTGATAATGAAGTTGTACCTGTTGAAGTACCACAACGTCGTGGAGAACCTCTTATAGTTAGTATAGATGAAGAATTTACGAATGTGAAAATGGACAAGATTCCACAATTACGTCCAGCATTCACCAAAGACGGAACAGTAACGGCAGCTAACGCCTCAACTATAAATGATGGTGCCGGTGCTATGGTTTTAATGAGTAAAGAAAAGGCCAGCGAACTAGGCTTGACTCCTTTGGCAACCATAAAGAGTTATGCTGACGCTGCGCAAGAACCCGAATGGTTTACAACTGCTCCAGCAAAAGCCTTACCTAAAGCTTTAAACAAAGCTGGAATTGAAATTAGTGATGTAGACTATTTTGAGTTTAATGAAGCTTTCTCTGTTGTTGGTTTGGCCAATATGAAAATTCTAGGATTAAATGATAGTAATGTAAACATAAACGGAGGTGCTGTTTCGTTAGGACATCCATTGGGCTGCTCTGGTGTTAGAATCATAATCACATTATTAAATGTCTTAGAACAAAACAATGCCAAAATTGGAGCAGCAGCTATTTGTAACGGAGGTGGTGGCGCATCTGCAATTGTTATAGAGCGCTAAATGTTAAATATTTTTTATTGTTATTATTTATTATGAAATACTTTTTTGAAATTTTTATTCAGCAATCTAATTTTCTTATCAATAATTGCATAAATAACAAATAGTAATAGCCAATAGATAATAACCTTATGCAATACGGAATTTGTAATTTAAGCATTGTTGCCCTTAGAGATGAACCTGCAGATACCAGTGAACTAGTGTCACAAGTAATATATGGTGAAATTTTCAAAGTCTTGGAACAGCGCAAAAACTGGAGTAAAATTCGTTTAGCATTTGATTCTTATGAGGGTTGGATTGATAATAAACAACATCTTGAAATTCCAGAAGAAACATATAAATCTTTAAATAAAGAAACACCTAGACTCTCTGCTGATTTAGTTGAGTTTATTGAAGATAACAATAGTCAATTATATCCTATCACATTGGGAGCTACCTTAAATGGGTTGTCCTTTTTAAACCATAAACATAAGGGTGATTTTATAGAAGGGGAAAAAGCAAAAAACAACATCATTCAAACGGCATTTTTATATTTAAACTGCCCTTATCTTTGGGGCGGAAAAACACCTTTTGGTATAGATTGCTCAGGTTTTACACAAATGGTTTACAAACTAAATGGGTATAAGTTATTACGAGATGCGTCACAGCAAGCAAGCCAAGGAGAGGCTTTGAGCTTTATTGAAGAAAGTGAACCTGGAGATTTAGCATTTTTTGACAACAATGAAGGTATTATAACGCATGTAGGTATCATTATGAAAGATAACTATATAATACATGCTCATGGTAAAGTTAGAATTGATCGGTTAGACCACTCGGGTATTTATAATGTTGACAAAAAGACACATACACATAAACTACGTGTCATTAAAAAAATAATCTAATAAAAAAGGAGCAAATTAAGTTTGCTCCTTTTTTTATTTGTCAATTAAGTAGTTTCAGATTAGTTAGCATCAGCTCCTTCTAGAGCGGCAACTTTTTCTTTCATACTTTTATACTTATCTGTTTCTCCAAGAATACTATAAATATTCATTAATGTTTTAGCAGCACTAATACTTTTTGAATCAATTTCAATCGCTTTAGTCAAATAAGGTATTGCTTCTCTATAAAGGTTTTGGCGTTGAGTTCTTAACTCATCATAGCGCTTATTATCAGCTCTGGAAGTTCCCAAGCCATTCATTTCCTTAATTATTGCTTCTTCATTATTTAAAACTAAAGCAGATAAATTTATATAGGCATTTATATATTTTGGATCCAGCTCAATGGCTTTTTCATAATATTGCTTCGCTTCTTTTGTTTGTTTAGATTCTGCTGCTATAACCCCTAGATTATATTGTAACTCAGGATTATTAGGATCCATTTGTGTTGCCTTCTCTAATAATTTTTTAAACTCTTCAGTATTACCCATTTTATAATGAACATTCGCTTCCGATAATATTAGATTTACATCATTAGGGCTCTCAGCTCTTGCTTCTTTCATAGCCGCTATTGCTTTTTCATTATCACCCCTGTTAACATATATAAGAGCAACATTTTTTACAATCTCAGGTTTTTTTGATTCTGATATACGCTCAGTTGGCTTAATATGAGTTTTAGCTTTAACAGATATATCACGCATTTCTTTACTATTAAATGCTTCTTCTTTTTGTGTTTCAACACTAGTCGCATAATACTGTGTGGAAATACCAGTATAACCTAATTTTTTAAGCTCTTCATAAAGCCCTAAAGCCCTATCATACTCACTCACGTTAACCGCTGTTGCTGCTGCATAATAAAGAAATACGGTGTCTCTTTCTGTTACTCTATAGGATTTTTCAAAAAACACAGACGCATCAGAATAATTTTTTTTCTCATAAGCCTTATTCCCTTTTACCAACAATGCATTTGCTATATCTTGTTTTAGTAGATTGACTTCAGCTGAATATCCAACTTCAACTTTGTTCAAATTAACTAAAGCTAAATCTGTATCGGGCAAAGAACCTTTACCTCCTGCATACAAAGCTTTACCACTTAAATAATAAAACTTTGATTTCATTTTATCATCCATACTAGACATTAATGCCTCTGCTTGTTTTAAAGCTGTCTTTGCTTCGGCATAATTTGTTCCTTTAATAGCTTTTTCCGCTGTTTTCAATTCTTTTTTTTGTGCATATGTAAACGCACTTACAGAAAGAGCTAAAGCTATAACTAACTGTTTTTTCATTTTATAAAATATTTTAATTGTTTTCGGTTTGATCATCTTCTGCACTATTATCAAGAGTTGTGCCATCTTCTATATCATTAACATTCTCATCAACAATTTCAGAATCTTCAAGGTCATCTTCTTCATGCATTACTTTTGCAACTGCTGCAATAGAATCATTCCCTTTTAAATTGATTAGCTTAACACCTTGAGTAGCTCTCCCCATAACTCGTAAATCCGCTATAACCATACGAATAGCAATACCAGATTTATTAATAATCATTAAATCATCATTATCTGTTACGCTTTTTATAGCGACTAAATTTCCTGTTTTCTCTGTAATAGAAATGGTTTTAACACCTTTTCCTCCTCTATTAGTAATTCTATATACTGGCTCTCCATCTTCTGGATCATCAATATAGGTACGTTTACCATAACCATTCTCAGAAACAACCAATACAGATTCTTCTTGAGGGTTTTCAATGGTCACCATACCAATAACTTCGTCTTTATCATTTGCTAGTCTAATACCTCTCACACCAGAAGCACCTCGTCCCATAGGTCTTGTTTTTGCCTCTTCAAAACGAATTGCTTTTCCTGATTTTAATGCCAACATGACTTGACTGGTACCAGTTGTTAATTTAGCTTCTAAAAGAACATCATCTTCTTTAATAGTAATGGCATTAATACCATTTGTTCTTGGACGAGAATATTGCTCCAAAGACGTCTTCTTAACTTGACCATTTTTAGTAGCCATAATAACATAATGACTATTAATATAATCCTCATCTTTTAAATCTTGAGTACAAATGAAAGCCATCACTTTATCATCTTGCTCAATATTTATTAAGTTCTGAATCGCTCGTCCTTTCGAGGTCTTACTTCCCTCAGGAATTTCATAAACACGCATCCAGAAACATTTTCCTTTTTGAGTAAAGAATAACATATATTGATGATTAGTCCCAACAAATAAATGTTCTAAGAAATCTTCATTTCTGGTAGTAGATGCTTTTTGACCAACACCTCCTCTATTTTGTGTTTTATATTCTGTAAGTGATGTACGCTTAATATAGCCCGCATGAGAAATGGTAATGACCACTTTCTCATTAGGGATCATATCTTCAATACTTAAATCACCACCTGCGTACTCAATAGTCGAACGACGCTCATCTCCATACTTATCTCTTACCACTTCCAACTCCTCCTTAATAATATCCATTCTACGGTCTTTTCTCTCCAAGATATCCTTTAAGTCTTCAATAGTCTTCATGATTTCTTCATATTCCGAACGCAACTTATCTTGCTCTAGACCAGTAAGCTGACGTAGTCTCATTTCAACTATAGCTTTAGCTTGAATTTCGGAAAGTTCAAAACGTTTTATTAAGTTCTCTCTAGCCTCATCTGCATTAGAAGATGCTCTAATTATTGCAATAACTTCATCAATATTGTCTGATGCAATTATTAAACCTTCTAAAATATGTGCGCGCTCTTCCGCTTTGCGTAACTCATAAGTTGTACGTCTTACAACCACTTCATGTCTGTGTTCAACAAAATAATGAATGAGTTCTTTTAAATTTAGAAGCTGCGGACGACCATTAACTAATGCAATATTATTAACACTAAAAGATGATTGTAATGCTGTGTACTTAAATAGTTTATTTAATACGATATTCGGAATTGCGTCACGCTTTAAAACATACACAATACGCATACCGTTTCTATCAGATTCATCGCGAATAGTCGCAATGCCTTCTAGTTTTTTATCATTTACCAAGTCAGCAGTTTTTTTAATCATGTCTGCCTTATTAACTTGGTAAGGTATTTCATCTACGATGATGCACTCACGACCTTGAACTTCTTCTATATTCGCCTTGGCACGCATGACAATTCGTCCACGACCAGTATGGAATGCTTCCTTTACTCCATCATAACCATAAATAGTTCCTCCAGTTGGAAAATCTGGAGCTTTAATATGCGTAATTAGCTCATCTATTTCAATATCACTATTCTCAATATAAGCTATCGTACCATTAACCACTTCTGTTAAATTGTGCGGTGGCATGTTCGTAGCCATACCTACGGCAATACCAGATGCTCCATTAACTAAAAGACCTGGTATACGGGTAGGTAAAACAGTAGGCTCATGTAATGTATCATCAAAATTTAATTTATGATCTACAGTTTCCTTTTCTATGTCAGCTAACATATCCTCGGATATTTTACGCATACGTGCTTCTGTATAACGCATTGCTGCTGGGCTATCGCCATCTATAGAACCAAAATTCCCTTGCCCATCAACTAGCATGTAACGCAAACTCCACTCTTGAGCCATACGCACCATAGCATCGTAAACAGATGTATCGCCATGAGGATGGTACTTACCTAAAACTTCACCAACTATTCTTGCGGATTTTTTATGTGCCGAACTTGCTCTAACACCTAGTTCATGCATACCATAAAGGACACGTCTATGAACTGGCTTTAAACCATCTCTTACATCTGGTAAAGCACGTGACACAATGACTGACATTGAATAATCAATGTATGCCGATTTCATCTCATCTTCAATATTAATAGGGATCAATTTTTCTCCTTCTGCCATATATAATTTAATTAAGTTTTATCTGATTTTCAAAACATGCTAATATAAGTATTTCAATAGTTATGTAAAGTGTTTCCTAACTGTTTTTTCATGTTTTTTATTAACAATTTCACATGCTTTTTTAGTTAATAAGTATACTTTAAAAAATTTTGATTTTATAAAGTTTTTTTCGTCAATTAGCAACTTAGCTAACAAATTAAGGTATAGTTTTTGCCGTTAGTTAAATGTTTTAGTATTTTTAATGCAGAAAGGACCCGATTATGGATGATAATTTTTCCCCAAGAGTAAAAGATGTAATTGCATATAGCAAAGAAGAAGCACTAAGATTAGGCCATGATTTTATTGGTACTGAACACTTAATGTTAGGGCTTCTACGTGATGGTAATGGCAAAGCTATTAACATATTAAACGCTTTAGATATCGATTTAAATCATTTAAGACGTAAAGTCGAAATACTTAGTCCTGCAAACCCTAATATTGCTGTAACTTCTAATCAAAAAAAGAACTTACATCTAACAAGACAAGCAGAACGCGCTTTAAAAACCACATTTTTAGAAGCTAAACTATTTCAAAGTACCTCAATAAATACAGCTCATTTGCTGCTTTGTATTTTAAGAAATGAAAATGATCCTACAACTAAGCTCTTAAACAAACTTAAAGTTGACTACGATAATGTTAAAGAACAATTTAAACTTATGATAACAAACGACAATGATTATATAGAACCAAAATCTGAATCTTTTCAAGATGACGACATGAGTGCTGAAGGCGATGCTTCGAAGGACAACATTTTTAATACACCTGCAGGTAAAACAAATAAGAAGTCTAAAACACCTGTTTTAGATAATTTTGGACGTGATTTAACCGCCCTTGCTGAAGAAGGAAAGCTTGACCCTGTTGTTGGTCGTGAAAAAGAAATACAACGTGTCTCACAGATTTTAAGTAGACGTAAAAAAAACAACCCACTTTTAATTGGCGAACCTGGTGTTGGTAAATCTGCCATTGCTGAAGGTTTAGCACTTAGAATTGTAAAACGAAAAGTGTCTCGTATTCTATTTAATAAACGCGTTGTTACCTTAGATTTAGCAAGTTTAGTTGCTGGAACAAAATATCGTGGACAGTTTGAAGAACGCATGAAGGCGGTTATGAACGAACTTGAAAAGAATGACGATGTTATTCTTTTCATTGACGAAATCCATACCATAGTTGGCGCTGGTGGAGCTACTGGAAGTTTAGACGCTTCAAATATGTTTAAACCTGCTTTAGCTCGTGGAGAAATTCAATGCATAGGTGCCACAACTTTAGATGAATACAGACAATATATTGAAAAAGATGGCGCTTTAGAACGTCGTTTTCAAAAGGTCATTGTTGAGCCTACTACGGTTGAAGAAACCATTGAAATCCTAAATAATATAAAAGGAAAATACGAAGAACATCACAATGTTGATTATACACCAGAAGCTATTAAAGCTTGTGTAAAGTTGACAAATAGATACATGACAGAACGCTTTCTACCAGACAAAGCTATTGACGCTTTAGATGAAGCTGGATCGCGTGTACACATAACCAATATTGATGTTCCTAAACAAATAATAGAACTCGAAAAACAACTAGAAGGCATTAAAGAAACTAAAAATGCCGTTGTTAGGAAACAAAAATATGAAGAAGCTGCTAAACTTAGAGATGACGAAAAACGCATTGAAAAAGAATTGGCCATTGCTCAAGAAAAATGGGAAGAAGACACAAAACAACACAGAGAAATCGTAACCGAAGATAATGTAGCCGATGTGGTTTCGATGATGACAGGTGTCCCTGTAAACAGAATTGCACAAACTGAAATTAATAAACTTGCCGAGTTGCCTAATCTTATAAAAGGAAAAGTAATCGGGCAAGACAATGCTGTTGCCAAAGTAGTAAAGGCCATTCAGCGCAACCGTGCTGGACTTAAAGATCCAAATAAACCAATTGGTTCATTTATCTTTTTAGGTCAAACTGGAGTTGGTAAAACACAGCTAGCAAAAGTATTATCTAGAGAATTATTTGATAGCGAAGAATCACTCGTTAGAATTGATATGAGTGAGTATATGGAAAAATTTGCTATTTCTAGATTAATTGGAGCACCTCCAGGATATGTTGGTTATGAAGAAGGGGGACAATTAACTGAAAAAGTTAGACGTAAACCCTACGCAGTTATCCTATTAGATGAAATTGAAAAAGCACATCCAGATGTCTTTAACATGTTGCTACAAGTACTTGATGATGGCTATTTAACTGATAGTTTGGGTAGAAAAATCGATTTCAGAAATACCATTATAATAATGACCTCAAATATAGGCGCTAGAAAACTTAAAGATTTTGGTACTGGTATTGGTTTTGGAACAGCATCACAAAAAGCTCAGGAAGATGCCAATGCAAGAGGTGTTATTGAAAACGCTTTAAAAAAATCGTTTGCTCCTGAATTCTTAAATAGAATTGATGATGTTGTGGTCTTTAATGCTTTAGAAAAAGAAGATATCAATAAAATTATTGATATTGAATTAGAAAAGCTTTTAGCAAGAATTCAAGGCTTAGGGTATATTTTAAAAATTAGTAGCAGCGCTAAAGATTACATTGCAGAAAAAGGTTTTGACAAACAATATGGAGCAAGACCACTAAAAAGAGCCATTCAAAAATATGTTGAAGATGCTTTAGCCGAAGAAATTGTTGCCTCTCATCTTGAGGAAGGTGATAAAATTAAAATTGATTTAGATAAAACAACGCAAGAGTTGAAAATATCAATAGATAAAGCTGAAAAACCCGCAGAATCTTAAAAAAATATTTTTTGTATTTAATAAAAACTCGGAAATCAATTTCCGAGTTTTTTGTTTTTAAATTAAATGACTTGTCATTCCTGCCTTCGCAGGAATTCACTGTAAAGAATTTATAGTTTAAATTAAAAAGTCCCCTGTCTTTAAAGGAACGCCCCCCCCTTAACAACAATGTTGTTTTCATCAAGCAACAATCAAATAGGAACTAAATAAGTATTTTTAATTTCTCCCATTACAAAAGTACTATGGGCACTTCCTATATTTTTTAGCTCACCCAAATGGTTTAAAACAAAATTCTGATAGTGTTTCATATCCTTAACCAAAACCTTCAATAAAAAATCATAATCACCAGAAATATTGTAACATTCGGTAACTTCATCCAAAGAGAGGATATCTTTTACAAATTGATTTCCAATTTTACGAGTATGTTCTTTAAGCGTAACATTGCAGAACACCATAAGCCCTCTATCCAGTTTTTCAGCATCTAAAATGGCCTTATATTTTTTAATATATCCTTCCTTTTCTAATCTCTTTACTCTTTCAAAAACTGGTGTTGTAGACAAATTCACTTTAGCAGCTAACTCCTTAGTCGTTAAATTAGAATTGTTTTGAAGTATGTTTAAAATGCGTAAATCTATTTTATCTAATTGCATTGTAGAATTATTTTCTGTTGAACCTATCTTTAGCCACTATTAAAAGATTAAAAAACCATTATTATAATCAAAAATAGTTATTACATCCAAATAAACATCATTTAGCTATATAAAAAAACTATAAAACTAATTTTGTACAGATATAAAACAATGTACATTTCATGAAAACAACAATTTTAGGATACCCGAGAATCGGAAGTCAGAGAGAACTAAAAAAAGCTAACGAAGGATATTGGTCTGGAAAAATAAACCAAGAAGAACTTTTAGAAACCGGTAACCGTATTAGAAAAGAAAACTGGCTACTTCAAAAAAATATAGGAATCGATAGTATTCCTTCAAATGATTTCTCTTTTTACGATCAGGTTTTAGATACTTGCCTAAGTGTAGGTTGTATTCCAAAACGTTATGACAAACTTAAGAACGAAAATCCTTTAGACTTATACTTTGCTATGGCAAGAGGCATACAGAATAAAGATATAGACTGTACTGCAATGGAAATGACCAAATGGTTTGACACAAACTACCATTATATAGTTCCTGAATTTGAAAAAGAGCAAACTTTCGAGTTTTTCTCAACTAAAATAGTTGACGAATACAAAGAAGCATTAAAATTTGGTATAAAAACCAAACCTGTACTAATTGGTCCTGTAACATTTCTATTACTAGGAAAAGAAAAAGAAGAAGGCTTTCATAGATTAAGTTTATTAGAAAAATTACTCCCTGTTTATTTTGAAATTATTTCTCAACTAATCTCATTAGAAGTAGAATATATTCAATTTGACGAGCCTTGCCTAGCTTTAGATTTAAACGAACAAGAACGACAAGCCATTAAATCTACCTATGAAAAAATAAATACCAAATTCCCTAGCCTAAAAGTCTTTTTAGCAAACTACTTTGATTGTTATGGTGATAATTTGAACACAGTATTACAATTACCTATCGATACTTTACACTTAGATTTAGTAAGATGCCAATTGCAATTAAATGATATTTTAGAATCTAAAAACTATAATCCAAACACAAAACTATCTTTAGGCTTAGTAGATGGTAGAAATATTTGGAAAAACAATTTTGATGAATCTCTTCAAATTATTGAATTAGTCATTTCAAAAATCGGAGAAGAAAACATCTGGATATCCTCATCTTGTTCTTTACTACATAGCCCTTATGATTTAGATTTAGAGGCAAATGAAAATAACTTAAGCTCAGAAATAAAACAATGGCTAGCATTTGCGAAACAAAAATTACAAGAGATTAGAACACTAAAAGGCTTGGCATCTTCAAACTACAATGAGTTTGAAAAAGAATTTAAAGACAATAAAATTGCGCAAGTAAACAGAAAAACATCTACATTAATTCATAATGAAGCAGTAAAAAACAGAGTACTTGCTTTAAGTGATAAAGATAGCCAAAGAAAAAGCACATTTAAAAGTAGACAAGCGAAACAAAAATCGGCATTAAACTTACCATTATTCCCGACCACCACCATTGGGTCTTTTCCACAAACTAAAGAAGTTAGAAGTTGGAGATCTAAATTCAAAAAAGGAATTTTATCACAATTAGAATACGATTCATTAATTGCAAAAGAAACAAAAGATTCTATTCGTTTTCAAGAGGAAACGGGCATTGACGTTTTAGTTCATGGAGAATTTGAACGAAATGACATGGTTGAATATTTTGGAGAAAAATTAAACGGATTTGCTTTTAGTAGTTTTGGTTGGGTACAGAGTTATGGTAGTAGATGTGTAAAACCCCCTATCCTATTCGGTGATGTGTCACGCGAAAACGCCATGACCGTAAAATGGTCTTCCTATGCCCAATCCCAAACAGATTTGCCAGTTAAAGGGATGCTTACTGGTCCCGTAACAATCTTACAATGGTCTTTTGTTAGAAATGATCAACCCAGAAAAACAACATGCAATCAAATTGCATTAGCTATTAGGGACGAAGTGGTTGATTTAGAAAATAACGGCATAAAAATAATTCAAATTGATGAACCTGCTATTCGAGAAGGACTGCCCCTAAGACAAGAAGCATGGGCAAATTATTTAGATTGGGCCGTAAAAGCATTTCGGATTTCTGCAAGTGGAGTGAAAGATGAAACACAAATTCACACACATATGTGTTATTCTGAATTCAATGATATTATTAATAGTATTGCCGCCATGGATGCAGATGTTATAACCATTGAAACATCACGGTCTGAAATGGAATTATTAGATGCTTTTGTTGATTATAAATATCCTAATGAAATTGGTCCTGGAGTTTATGATATTCATTCTCCCAGAGTACCAGCAGTAGAAGAAATTGAACATTTACTAATAAAAGCAAAAAGCGTTTTACCAAAAGAACATATCTGGGTAAACCCTGATTGTGGTTTAAAAACCCGAGACTGGCCAGAAACAAAAACAGCTTTAAAAAACTTGGTAAAAGCAGCTAAACAACTAAGGAAGCAAGAAATAGAAGTCGTTTAAACTTATTTATATACCAATGGAATTTTAAAAATTATTCCTTTTAAATCATGAACTCATTTAGACTTTTTGGATTTAAGCGAAAATTAGAAGTTTTTGCCTATGTTGTCCCGCAAATGCGGGATTGAGTTGCACCCGCCTACCGAACGACTACGGTGTACCCACAAATATTGATAAAATATTAATACACAAAGATAATCGATGAGAACAGACCATAGGGTAAGTCCAGACCCTTCGTAAGAATAAAGAATAAAATTTTGAAAAACAGGAGCATAGCATTGGATAGAGCTATGGAGCGACGCAAAATTTTGAGCTTGGTTCTTCTTGAACGCAGTAAAAGAAGAAATTCCTATCGAAGGGGCGTCTTTTCTTTTGTTACTTTTCTTTGGACGGGCAAAGAAAAGTAAATCATTTAATGATCTATAAATATATAACTTTTTCAAAAGATGTGGGTACACTGTAGCTGCCGGACAGACAGGTAGCAGAACTACGGAAGGAAAAAAAGACAAAAACAGAGCTGAAAACAGCCATTTTTTAGCAAATTGAAAAAGTCTAAAATAAGTTCCATATTAAAATCCTATATTCTTAACTGAATTTAGGATTTTTTTTTGCAAAACTGTAACAAAAGAAAGTAACACACCTCTATACTATAACAAATTGTTTTTTTGACGCCAACTAAATTAAATATCGAGCAGCTTGTTGAGCTTTGTAAATCTGGAAACCAATCTGCACAATTGGAAATATATAACAGATATTATAAAGCCATGTACAATGCTTCTTTTAGAATTGTAAAAGACAGTTTTGAAGCAGAAGATATTATGCAAGACTCATTTTTAATGGCTTTTACAAAACTAAAAAGCCTTAAGGAATCAAAAATATTTGGAGCTTGGTTAAAACGAATTGTTATAAATAATAGTATTTATCATTATAAAAAGAACAATAGAAATAAAGAAGTTCCTTTAGATGATGTTTTATATAAAGTTGAAGAAGACAATATTGGCATTGATAGTAATTATGAATTTTCAAATATAAAAGTGAAGCAAATTTTAAACACGATGAAGTCATTGAAAGACAATTATAGAATTGCTTTAACCCTAAATTTAATTGAAGGGTATGATTATGAAGAAATAAGTGATATTCTAAATATTACGAATGCTAATTGTAGAACAACTATTTCTAGAGCTAAGGAAAGCTTAAGAACAAAATTACAAATGGTTTATGAATAAAGATACGATAGATCAACTGTTTAAAAAACATGAAAATGATTTCGATATAGAAAATCCAGAATCAAATCATACAGAACGTTTTTTAAACAAACTAAACAAACAAGGCGAGCTACCACTAGTTAAAGTTGATAAACAAAGGCGTCGTTTATGGAAACCTTTAATTGGTGTAGCCGCTTCTATCATGCTTTTAATTACCATTTTTATAGGGTCTCAACAGGATACAAGTTATAGAGAATTAGCTAATGTATCACCTAAAATGGCTGAAACAGAAGATTTTTTCACATCTACTATAGCTGAAGAATTAAGCAAAATCAAAAATGAAAATTCCCCAGCAGTTCAAGCCCTTATTCAAGACACTATGCAACGCATAAAAATATTGGAAGAAGATTATGAATCTTTAAAAATAGATTTAACAGAAAGTGGTGACGACCGTAGAGTTATCTATGCCATGATTTCCAACTTTCAAAATAGAATAGACATATTACAAAATGCTTTAGAGCAAATTGAAAACATCAAACAATTAAAAAATCAATCACATGAAATGTCTGATATCCATATTTAATGATACGAAAATCATTAATTAAGATATTACATGTGTCAATTAAAAAACAATTAAAATCAATCACATGAAACGAGCACTACAATTTAAAACATTAATATTATTTCTAATATTACCATTTTTAGCAACTGCCTTATCAACAGAAGCTAAAGGCAAATACACAAAAAAGAAAACAATTAACAAAGAATACGCTGTAACATCGAATGCCATGTTAAGCGTAAGTAATAGCTATGGAAATATAGACATTATTACATGGAACGAAGATAGAGTCGTTTTTGAAATTACCATTACTACAACTGGTAATGATGAAGAAAAAGTTCAAGAAAGACTAGACGATATAACTGTTAATTTTGAAGCTTCATCTAGTAGTATTTCTGCAAAAACAAGGTTCGGAGAAAATAGATCAAACTCTTGGTGGAATTGGAAGAAGAATAATAAAGTTAGTATGAAAATCAACTACATTGTTAAAATTCCAATTACAAATAATATAGACCTAAATAACGACTACGGTAGTATTAATGTAGACAAACTTGAAGGTCAAGCAAAAATAAATTGTGACTATGGTAAAATCACGACCAAAGAATTAATGGCCGATAACAATAGTATCAATTTTGACTATACCAAAAACTGTTATTTTGAATATATAAAAAGTGGGAAGATAAACGCAGATTATAGTGGTTTTATTGTATCCAAAACAAATAAATTAAATATTAATGCAGACTACACAAACTCTAAAATTGAAATAGCAGAAGATGTTAATTACAATTGCGATTATGGGAATATTACCATAGATAAAGTAAACAGTATTACTGGAAATGGTGACTATCTAACAACCATTATTGGTGATGTATATAAAAATATAACTCTTAAAGCCGATTATGGCTCTATAAAGATAAAAAAGATGACCGAAAATGCTGGAAACATACACATACAGTCTGACTATGTTGGTATAAAAATAGGGTACACTCCAGCTTATAACTTCAATTTTAATATTGATTTAGAATACGGTTCCTTAAATGCTGATGGATTAGAATATACAAAGAAAATTATAAAATCTTCAGATAAATACTTTGAAGGCTATTATGGAAGCAAAACCTCTGGCAATACAATTAATATAAATTCTGAATACGGAAGTGTATCACTTTACAAAAATTAATTCATCAATAATAAATCTTTAACCACATGAAAACACGAATCAAAAAACAAACAGTATTAATTATAGCTACGTTACTTTTAGCTTCCACATCTTATGCGCAATGGAAATCTATAAGAGGTAATGGCAATATGAAAACCATAACACGCACTACTTCTGAATATGATGGTATAAAATGTGCTGGAAATATGGATTTTATTATTGTAAATGGATCTGAAGGAAACATCAAAATTGAAGGAGAGGAAAATTTACTGGAATATATTATTACTGAAGTGAAAAACAATAATTTAGTAATAAAAACAAAAAAAGGAATTAACCTGAAATCTGGTTTAAATAAAACTATAAAAATCACTATTCCTGTTAAAGATATTAATGAGGTCGCTTTGGCAGGTTCAGGAGATTTATGGAGCAAAGACATCATAACTACAACTAATTTAGATGTATCATTAGCTGGTTCTGGAGATGTTAGCCTCAATATTAAAACAACATCTGTTAAAGCTTCTATAGCGGGTTCTGGGGATCTCAAACTAGAAGGAAATACTAATAACTTAGAGGCTAAAATAGCTGGTTCTGGTGATTTTCATGGATTTAATTTACAAACAAATAATACAGATGTTTCTATTGCAGGTTCTGGGGATGCCAAGGTTATTAGTAACAAAGCTTTAAAAGCAAGAGTATCAGGTTCTGGAGATATCTCATACAAGGGAGATCCAATAGTCGATAGCAAAGTAGTAGGTTCTGGAAATATTTCTAATAATTAATAATTATAAATTTCATCAATCAACAAAGAGGCTGTCTAAAAAGTCTATTTTTGTCTGGTTGAGCGCAGTCGAAAGGCTCGAACAGACATTTAATTTTTATTTACCTTTTTAGGTACCTCTTTTTAGTTTAACGAATTCGACGTAAGCTTTGTTGAAGATATCTCATATAATCCAATGAAATACAGCTGTTTGTCATGTCGACGGAACGAAGCATGAGTGACGAGACATCACATTGTAATGAGATTCTTCCTCGAAAGCTCCGCTTGATATCTTCAAACAAAATATATTTTGTTTTCGATAGCGTCAGGAATGACATGCCCCCTGCTTTAAAACCTTTTAAGTATTTGATTATTAGCTCTTAATATACCGAACTGACCTTAGTTTAATCTATTTTTGATAATTTAGGTACTCTAAAAAGCAATATGATTCCTGCTAAAAAGAAAACAAATAAAAACAGAATAGCATTTCTCATACTTCCTGTTATCTGATCTATAGTTGCAAATATCCCCATACCAATTACAATGCCTATTTTTTCCGCAACATCATAAAAACTAAAAAAGGATGTAGTGTCTTCTGTTTCTGGTAAAAATTTAGAATACGTAGAACGCGCTAAAGATTGAATGCCTCCCATTACTAAACCAACCATAGACGCTGCAATATAAAATTGTATAGGTGTTTCCATAAAATAGGCATAAAAACACAGTGCCATCCAAATAAAATTAATAAAAATCAAAGTCTTAATATTTCCATATTTTGAAGAAGCTCTTGAAGTTAAAAAAGCTCCAAGTATTGCCACTAATTGAATAATTAAAATACTACCTATTAACCCTGTGGTCTTATCTGAGGCACTCCCCCATGTAATTTCTTCTTCTCCAAAATAAGCAGCAACCAACATGATGGTTTGTACAGCCATACTGAAAACAAAAAAGGCATATAAATAACGTTTCAATCTTAAGTCCTGCTTTAACTGCGTCCACACTTGCCTTAATTCTTTCACACCATTAAAAACAATCGCTCTAGTTACTTTGTGACCAGACGAAGTTCCTTTTGGTAAATGATAAAATGAATACTGACTGAATAAAATCCACCATAAACCTACTTGAATAAATGAATAACGCATAGCAACTTGAGCCGCTGTTTCATCTTGAGTCCCTTCAATAGAAAACAATTCAGGTTTCATTACCATTGCTAAATTTAGTAACAATAAAATCACACTTCCAGCATAGCCTAATGAAAACCCTTTAGCACTAATACTATCTTGTTGTTTCTCAAATGCAATATCTGGTAAATAAGAATTATAAAAAACTAAACTCCCCCAATAACCTATTAGGCCCATAAAGTAAAATAATAAGCTTAGATGAATATGCTCTAAACTAAACCAATACAATCCTATACAACCTAATCCTCCTAGATAACAGAAAAACTTCATGAAATTTTTCTTATTTCCCACATAATCGGCAATACCCGATAATATTGGAGAGATAACTGCAACTACCAAAAATGTAAAGGCAGTAACAAATGTAATAAGCGCCGTACTTTTAAACTCAAACCCAAAAGCTGAAACGGCTTTTATTTCTGAAAGAAACAATGCCGAATAAAATATAGGAAATATAGATGACGTTATTGTTAATGCATAAACTGAATTTGCCCAGTCGTAAAATGCCCATGCATTTAAGAGTTTCTTACTCCCTTTTTTAAGTTGTTCCATATAAATATTTAACTATAAATAAACTTTTATCACATAAATCATGAGATCCCAATCTACATCGGGATTATAAAACAAGACATTATTCATGTCCTGTTTTAATAAAAAAGCTGCTCTTTTTATGAGCAGCCCACTAAAATAATTAAATATTTTTATTTCTACGTTAAGAAATTGGCAATTAAAAGTAGTAAAAATCGACTAAAATGATTACTAGATATTTACAAAATCGAATTTATCATCTAAACGAAGTAACACCAAACTTTTTAGCCTCCGCTTTAGCAGTTGAAGCCAATGCTTTTAGGTTTGCAATACGAGAATCGTTTGATGGGTGTGTACTCAAAATTTCTGGGGGTGCTTTACCACCACTATTCGCTTTCATACGTTTCCATAATTCGGATGCTTCATCTGGGTTGTAACCTGCAATCGCCATTAAATATAAACCTATTTTATCTGCTTCAGTCTCATGGCTTCTACTAAAAGGTAGCATCACTCCTACTTGAGATCCAATACCATAATATTGATTAAATGCATTCCTGGATTTTTCATCTTTAATAGCAACATTCCCAGCTACTGCTAAACCTTGTTGCACATAAGCAGCACTCATACGTTGCTGTCCATGATTCGCTAAGGCATGTGCTACCTCATGTCCCATAATAGCTGCCACACCAGTTTCTCCATTTGCAATTGGTAAAATACCAGTATAAAAGACTATTTTTCCTCCTGGCATACACCAAGCATTAACTGTTTCATCATTTACTAAATTATATTCCCATTTATAATCATTCAAATACCCATGATGTCCATTAGCATTTAACCAACGTTCTGCTGCCACAGCAATACGCTGTCCTACTCTAGTTATCATCTTTGCATCTTTAGTCCCCGTAACAACTTTGTTTTCTGTTAAAAACTGATTATATTGAGCAAAAGCTGTTGGAAACAATTGAGAGTTAGGCACCAAAGCCATCGTCTTTTTACCTGTAAATGGATTTGTAGCACATGATAATATGAACACAATCATACAAAATACTAAAAGTGCTTTTTTTAATTTCATCATATAAGGTTTATAATTTTTCATAAAAGTACAAAATTTGTATAATTATTAGACACAGTAAATCTTTATTCGTCACATAAAAAACTAAAAATAGTTAAATACTAGTGTCATGTCTCTTTAATAAATACGACAGACTAAAAAAACTCAATCCATATGAAAAAACTAATCCTATTCTGTTTTACAATGACACTATTTAATTGTAATAGTAATGCTCAAAAAACGGAACAAAAGACTTATAAAGTTTCCAAAACTGATGCTGAATGGAAAACCCAGTTGTCCAGTATAGCATATCATGTACTAAGAGAAGCTGGAACTGAGCACCCATTTACAAGTCCATTAAATAAAAATTACAAAAAAGGTATTTATGTTTGTGCAGCATGCGATACACCATTGTTTAAAAGTGAACATAAATTTGATTCTGGTACAGGTTGGCCTAGTTTTGACAGAGAAATTAAGGGCAATGTTGCTTTTGGATCTGATAATAAATTAGGATACTCTCGAGATGAAGAACATTGTGCTACATGTGGTGGACATTTAGGGCATGTTTTTAATGATGGCCCTAGAGATACAACAGGAAAACGCCACTGTATTAATGGAGTCGCTTTAAAATTCATCCCTAAAAAGTAATTTTCAAATTTGGACTTTAGGTATTGTTAGCCTATTTTTAAAGTATGCAAACATCTTATCTATCTAGCATTATAAAACAATTTGAATATTATAAAAGCTTAGGAGACAAAACCTTTAAACAACTTAGCTTCGAAGAACTTCAAAAAGAATTCGCAGAAGATTCTAATTCAATAACCATTATTGTAAAACATATAGTGGGTAATATGTTAAGTAGATGGACAAATTTTTTAACCGAAGACGGGGAAAAAGAATGGAGACATCGTGATTTAGAATTTGAAGATACTTATACGTCAAAAGACGATCTTATAACAGAATGGAATAAGGCTTGGAATTGTTTATTTGATGCTATTACACCATTATCTGAAAACGATTTAGAACGTATTATTTATATTAGGAACCAAGGTCATACGGTTACAGAAGCTATTCATAGGCAATTAGCCCATTACTCTTATCATATAGGACAAATTGTTTTTCTTGGAAAACTATTAAAAGGTAAACATTGGCAATCCTTATCGATACCCAAAGGCAACTCTTCTAAATATAATGCAGAAAAATTTAGCAAAGAAAAAGAGAGACGTCATTTTACAGATGATTTATAGTTGGATATTTAAGACTTAAGATCGCTTCGTTTTTAGAACCAAGAACAAAGACTCATCTTCAATTAAATTGAAACATTTTTACTTGGAAACTTTGCGGCTTAGTGACTTTGAGAGATTAAAACCAATTTCCACTGTAACTCGCCCAAACAGCATTATTATTTCAACTTCTTCTTAAAAGGTCTAATAATTAAACGAGCTTCCCTATCAAAACGCACATAATTATACACCCAATTTATAAAAACAACCATCCTGTTTCTAAAACCTATTAGAAAAAAAAGATGCACAAACATCCAAACATACCAAGCAAAAACGCCCTGAAACTTAAATCGTTTTAAATCAACCACCGCTTTATTTCTCCCGATAGTAGCCATACTGCCTTTATCCTTGTAAACAAAAGGTTTCATGGGCTTTTCTTCTATCAATCGAAGTATATTATCCCCTAGTTGATCACCTTGTTGAATAGCGGGCTGCGCCATCATTGGAAACCCATTGGGGTGTTCTCCATCTACCATACAAGCTACATCCCCAATAGCAAAAATATGATCAAACCCTTTTATTTGGCTAAACTCATTTACTAAAAGCCTATGTCCTTTGGTTATGAATTTTTCGGCATCTAATCCTTTTATATTTGCTCCTTTAACGCCTGCCGCCCAAACTAAAGTAGCCGTTTCAAACGTTAAATCACTATTCGTAGTTACTGTACGTCCATCATAATTAGTCACCCTAACATTTTTCCATACATTAACGCCCAATTTCTCTAAAAAATCTTCTGCTTTCTGTGAAGCATTCGCACTCATGCCTTTTAAAATACAATTACCCGATTGCACCACATGAATCTGTGCCAATCGCGTATCCAAATCTGGATAATCTTTTGGTAAAATTCCTTTTTTAATTTCAGCCAAAGCTCCAGCCAGCTCAACACCTGTAGGACCTCCTCCAACAATCACAAAATTCATGAGGGCATTCCGCTCATTCAAATCTGAAGTTAGTAAGGCATCTTCAAAATTCTCCAAAATCAAACTCCTCAGATTAAGCGATTGCGGTATGGTCTTCATGGCCATACTATACTTTTCTATCGCTGCATTTCCAAAATAATTGGTTGTTGAACCAGAAGCTACTACTAAATAATCAAATTTAAGCATCCCTATATTAGTAATAACCTTATTCTTTTCAATATCGATTTCTTCAACATCTGCTAATCTAAAATGAAAATTAGGAAAGTTTTTTAATATTTTCCTAATGGGGTACGCTATAGAATCTGGTTCTAACCCTCCTGTAGATACTTGATATAATAAGGGCTGAAATGTATGATAATTATTCTTATCCAATAAAACTACTTGAAGATCCTGCTTAGATAATTTTTTTGCCAAAGCAACGCCTGCAAAACCACCTCCAATAATAATAATTCGAGGGAAACTTGTTTTTGGTATATTCATAAGCAGGCTTTTGTCTTTTTATAGGTTTTATGTAATTCGTAAAAATCTAGATTATTATTAAACATGGTTAAAGCTTATTTCATCTATAAATGCTTGCAATACAAAGGTAATATAAAGATGTAAATTTAAGGCTTTCTAAATTCTTTATTCAAATTCGATTTTGTAGATTTGTAGCTTAAAAAATCACACATGAATAAATACGATATTATTGTTCTTGGTAGCGGACCAGGAGGGTATGTTACAGCTATTAGAGCATCACAATTAGGCTTTAAAACTGCTATTGTTGAAAAAGAAAATCTTGGTGGTGTCTGCTTAAATTGGGGGTGTATTCCAACAAAAGCATTATTAAAATCTGCTCAAGTATTTGAATATCTTAAGCATGCAGGGGATTACGGGCTTACCGTTAAAGATTTCGATAAAGACTTTGATGCAGTCGTTAAACGTAGTCGTGGTGTTGCTGATGGCATGAGTAAAGGTGTTCAGTTTTTAATGAAGAAGAATAAAATTGACGTTATTGATGGTTTTGGAAAACTTAAACCTGGTAAAAAGGTTGATGTTGACGGAACTGAATATAGTGCTGATAATATAATTATTGCAACTGGTGCTAGATCTCGTGAATTGCCTAGTTTACCTCAAGATGGTGAAAAAGTAATTGGTTATAGAGAAGCTATGAGTTTACCAAAACAACCAAAGAAAATGATTGTTGTTGGTTCTGGTGCTATTGGCGTTGAGTTTGCATATTTTTATAATTCTATGGGAACTGAGGTAACTATTGTAGAATATTTACCAAATATAGTACCTGTTGAAGATGAAGATGTTTCTAAACAATTAGGGCGTTCATTTAAGAAAAGTGGTATAAAAATCATGACTTCTGCCGAAGTTACTTCTGTTGATACTTCTGGAAAGGGCGTAAAAGCAACCGTAAAAACGAAAAAGGGTGAAGAAGTTCTTGAAGCTGATATTATTTTATCTGCTGTAGGTATAAAAACAAATATTGAAAATATAGGACTGGAAGATGTTGGTATCGTAGTAGATAGAGACAAGATAATAGTGAATGATTTTTACCAAACAAATATTCCAGGTTATTATGCTATTGGAGATGTGACTCCAGGTCAAGCTTTAGCACATGTCGCTTCTGCTGAAGGGATACTATGTGTTGAAAAATTAGCAGGACAGCATGTTGAAGCTTTAGATTACGGAAACATTCCTGGCTGTACGTATTGTTCTCCAGAAATTGCTAGTGTAGGTCTAACTGAAAAACAAGCCAAAGATAAGGGCTTAGATATTAAAGTTGGTAAGTTTCCTTTCTCTGCTTCTGGTAAAGCGAAAGCTGGTGGTGCTGCAGATGGTTTTGTAAAAGTAATTTTTGATGCTAAATATGGAGAATGGCTAGGTTGTCATATGATTGGTGCTGGTGTTACCGATATGATAGCAGAAGCTGTATTAGGTAGAAAATTAGAAACTACTGGTCATGAAGTACTAAAAGCAGTGCATCCTCACCCAACTATGAGTGAAGCTGTTATGGAAGCAGTAGCTGATGCTTATGATGAAGTTATTCATCTTTAGTTTTTAGACAAAACAAGATATTAAAGAATATAGATATTAGACTAAAAAAGTTCCAGAGATTTCTGGAACTTTTTTTATTTATGTTGTTGTCTTACTTCTATAAAAGAACGAAGTGAACGGTCTATAATCTAAAATCACAACAAGTCTAATTTATAAAGCTTTGAATCGCTAATTCATAACTCTGCAATCCAAAGCCAAGAATAACACCTCTCGCATTTGGCGAAATATAAGATTGGTGACGAAACTCTTCTCTATTAAAAGTATTTGAAATATGAACCTCTATTACTGGTGTTTCAATAGCTTTAACCGCGTCACCAAGACCTACAGACGTATGTGTATAAGCAGCAGCATTCAATATAATGCCATCGTGATTAAAACCAACTTCATGTAGTTTATCAATGAGTTCTCCTTCAATATTAGATTGAAAATAATCAATTTCTACATGAGCATATTTTTGTTTTATCTCTTCTAAAAACTCAGTAAAAGATAAACTTCCATAAATATTAGGTTCTCTTTTTCCTAGTAAATTTAGATTTGGCCCGTTAATAATTGTCAATTTCTTCATGAAGTAAAAATATTAAAAAAACAGGCATATTTTATTCTTTTAAACAACTTATCGTTTAATTTTACTTAAATCTATATCCTAAACCAACAAAAAGACCACTTAACTTTCTAGTAATTCCGTCAGGCGCATCTTCAATCAAATTAGCTAGACCAAAATTATATCTGGCTTCTACAAATAGACCATCTATAAATCTACTAATAAAAATATTATAAGCAGCACCTATTTCAATTCCATAATTAAAGGAGTTAAATCCATCATTAACATCAAGTAAAAGTCCAAAACTTGGTCCAGCAAGCACATCGAACTCTTCAGACACTTCATATTTGACCATAAGAGGCAAGCTTATTTGGTTTAAATCTTCTACGGCAATATAAAGTAGTTCTGGTTTAAAAGTGAAAGCATCAAAAACTCTTATTTCAGCAAAACCACCTACATAAAATCCAGTGTCATTATTTGTGATATTAAATACTTGGTTTTTCACTTTTACTGATGAGAAACCTACACCTGCTTTAGCTCCATACTTAATTTCTTGAGCATTTGTGTTTAGTAATCCAAATACTGAAATAACAATACATAATAATCTCTTTTTCATAATAGATTTTGGTTTAGTTCACTTTAAATACGAATAAAACGATCTTAAAGTTTTTTAGCTAATAAAAAAAATCAGCTATTTATATTTATCTTAATAACATTTTTACAATAAAAATGTTTTTCTTTAATAATAAAAAGGAATCAAGAAAAATATCGTATTTAGGCGAACAAATGGGTTTTTAATCGGTTTTTTTACAAAAGGAAATATCATTATTTTTACAAAATATGAAATGGGAGCACGCACTTAAAGATTATAAATTATATCTAAAGATTGAGCGAGGCCTATCTCAAAACTCCATCGAAAACTACGCTCGCGATGTCGAAAAATTAATTAATTATATAGAGAATCATACTATAAATGAATCACCGATAACGATAACAAAAGAAATCGTTCAAGGCTTTATATATGAAGTAGCCAAAGATCTAAATGCACGTTCACAATCGCGTTTAATTTCTGGTTTGCGTAGCTTTTTTAGTTATTTAATATTTGAAGATTATAGAACTACAAACCCTCTAGAACTTATTGAATCTCCAAAAATTGGCAGAAAATTACCTGATACACTAAGTGAGGACGAAATCGATACTATTATAAACGCTATAGATTTAAGTAAACCTGAAGGAGAACGTAATCGTGCCATGTTAGAAACACTTTATGGTTGCGGGTTACGAGTTAGCGAACTCATTAATCTTAAGATCTCTGATCTGTTTTTTGATGAAGGTTTTATAAAGGTTACTGGTAAAGGTGACAAACAACGCTTTGTACCCATTATAGATGTCACTCAAAAATATATTAATATTTATAGAAAAGAAATTCGGAATCATTTAAATATACAAGCAGGTTTTGAAGATACACTCTTCTTAAACAGGAGAGGTAAACAACTTACCAGGGCTATGGTTTTTACTATTATTAAACAATTAGCCGAAAAAATTGGACTAAAAAAAAGTATTTCTCCTCATACTTTTAGACATTCGTTTGCTACTCATTTATTACAAAATGATGCAGATCTTAGATCTATACAATTAATGCTTGGCCATGAAAGTATTACCACAACTGAAATTTATGTGCACTTAGATAAAAGTCACTTAACTAAAGTAGTTGAAAAATATCATCCAAGGAAATAAGGTGTTTGGTATTAGCAAAATTAAAAAATCCAGCTTACGCTGGATTTTAAATTATTATAATATTATATTTTGATTTATGAGATTCCTGCTTTCGCAGGAATTCACTACTTAGCGATATTAACAGCTCTTGTTTCTCTAATTACAGTTACTTTAACTTGGCCAGGATAGGTCATATCAGTTTGTACTTTTTGAGATATACTGAATGATAAATCTGCTGCTTTTTGATCATCTACCTTTTCACTTTCAACAATAACTCTAAGCTCTCTACCTGCTTGAATAGCGTAAGCCTTCTTAACACCAGTAAAACCAAAAGCAATGTCTTCTAAATCTTTTAAACGTTGAATATAACTATCAAGAACTTGACGACGTGCTCCTGGACGTGCTCCAGAAATCGCATCACAAACTTGTATAATTGGCGCTAATAATGATTTCATTTCGATTTCATCGTGGTGAGCACCAATAGCATTACAAACATCTGCTTTTTCTCCAAATTTCTCAGCCCATTGCATCCCAAGAATAGCGTGTGGTGTTTCCATATCAGCTTCCGCATCCGGCACTTTTCCTATATCATGTAATAATCCGGCTCGTTTTGCTAATTTAGGATTAAGACCTAATTCAGCCGCCATAACGCCACAAAGTTTAGCAACTTCACGCGAGTGCTGTAATAAGTTTTGTCCATAAGAAGAACGATACTTCATACGTCCTACCATTTTAATAAGCTCAGGATTTAAATTATGTATTCCAAGATCAATAACAGTACGCTTACCTACTTCAATGATTTCTTGTTCAATTTGTTTTTGAGTTTTCTTTACAATCTCTTCAATACGTGCTGGGTGTATTCTTCCATCAGTAACTAATTTATGTAATGACAAACGCGCAATTTCTCTTCTTACTGAATCAAAACAAGATAATATAATAGCCTCTGGGGTATCATCAACTATAATCTCAACTCCCGTTGCTGCTTCAATAGCTCGAATATTTCTACCTTCTCTACCAATAATACGCCCTTTAACATCATCCGACTCTATGTTGAATACAGACACACAGTTATCTACGGCTTCTTCTGTTCCTATACGTTGTATTGTATTTATAATAACTTTTTTAGCTTCTTGTTCTGCAGTTAACTTAGCTTCTTCTAAAGAACTTTGAATATAAGCCATGGCATCATTTTTAGCTTCACCTTTTAAAGATTCTACTAATTGTTCTTTAGCTTCTTCTGCAGAGAGGCTTGAAATAACTTCTAATTGCTGTACTTGATTTTTATGAAGTTTATCAAGTTCTTCTTGTTTTTTCTCAAGAACGTCAAGTCTGTGATTATAATCTTTTGTTTTTCTTTCTAAGTTTTCATTAAGTTTTTTTCCTTTTGAAAGCTCATTAGATATTTGTGACTCTTTATCACGTGTGCGCTTTTCTGCTTCAGCCATTTTCTTATCTCTAGATAAAATGACTTTTTCGTGTTCAGATTTAAGTTCTATAAATTTTTCTTTGGCTTGAAGAATTTTATCTTTTTTAAGCCTTTCTCCTTCACTTCTAGCTTCTTTGAGTAGTAAATCAGCATTTTTCTTTGCTTCTTTTATAAGTTTAGAAGCATTATTCTTTTCCACCCTCTTTGTTATTATAAAACCTATTATGAGTCCTAGAATAACGCCACCTACTGCATATATAATTGAGTTGTCCATCGTATTTAGTTAGTTTGTATATATAAAAAAGCCTACACCAGTATAAAGTTTTGTATAAACTCCTTAAAAACAAGTTTAGGGCTAACAAGCTGATCAAGGGTCTGCTCGAGTTACTAAAATAAATTTAGTACTAGCAGCATGCTTTTACAACTTAAACTCACCCTTTTTAAAGAATTAACGTTGAGTTTATCAAAAAAAATAACCAATGTAGGCAGTAACTTTTTAGTTTATTTAAAAGAACGTTAAGAGACCAAATAAGAATGTAATAAATCATTAAGCGCATTTAGCTTTCCCTCTACATGCTCATTTACATTATCTTTATTAATTGAATCCTGTTCTACTTGAGATGCAAATTGTAAAGCACACATGGCTAATACATCTTGTTTATCTCTAACAGAATAACTTTGCTCAAATTGTTTTATCATCGCTTCAATGTTCTTAGCTGCTTTACGCAATCCCTCTTCTTGATTTGATTCAATAGTTAAAGGATATACTCTGTTTGCTATAGATAGCTTTATTTTAAGCTTTTCTGACATTGAATTTATGTTGCATTAATCTGAGAGTTGAGCAATACAATGATCAATATCTCTTATTAATGCGTTTATTTTAAGCTTAGTTTCTCTTTTATTATCGTCACTACCAAGCATTGTATTTGCCATTTTTAAAGCCTCGTATTTTTCTTCCCAACTTGCAATATGCAACTTTTGGTTCTGAATTTCTTTTTTCGAAACTTCTAATTCTTCGTTTAATTTGGAATTAGCAAGTTTTAAAAGCTCTAATTTGTGTAATACTTTACTAATTTTGTTTTCTAAAGAATCTACAATATCTTCAATATTACCCATTTACAAATTTCAATACTTATAACACAAAGTTAACATACCTGTCTATAAATTACAATTGTTTTTTCATAAAATTTCAAAATCCATGAATATCCCTCATAATCAGAACTATGGTTATAACTTATGGTGCGATTATTGTTTTATTCTTTGCATATCCATTTCAAATTAATATTTTAGCCATAATACTTTTATATGCGATTCATACTGTTTCTTTTATTTATATCCTCATTTTTTTTAAATGCACAAAACAAGTATCCTCAAGACTATTTTGATAGTCCTTTGGAAATTCCGTTAATACTGTCGGGGACATTTGCAGAATTACGCTCTAACCATTTCCATTCGGGTTTAGATATAAAAACACAGCAACGCACAGGATTAAAAGTAAAAGCATCTGCTAATGGATTTGTAAGTCGAATAAAAGTTTCTCATTATGGCTATGGAAAAGCGTTGTACATAACCCACCCAAATGGCTACACAACAGTATATGCACATTTACAAAAATTTGCTCCAGAGATTGAAGCATATATTAAAAAGCATCAATATGAAAAAGAGTCGTATGTGGTTGAATTATTTCCTAGTGCAGAAGTTTTACCAATAACTAAGAACAGTATTATAGGTTATAGTGGGAATTCGGGAGGTTCCGGTGGCCCTCATTTGCATTATGAAATTAGGGATAAAAAAGAACGTCCTATAAATCCAATGCTTTTTGGTATGGATATAAAGGACTCAACAAACCCTATAATAAAATCAATCTACGCCTACCCTTTAGATGAAAATTCGTCTGTAAACAAATCCAATACCAAACAAAAACTGCGCTTAATTCCTCTAAAAAACGGGGATTATACTATAAAAAGTATTGAAGCCTATGGAAACATTGGTTTTGGTATTGAAACTATAGATCGACAGGATTTAGCAGCTAATTCTAACGGTGTTTATAACATTCAAACTTTTTTAAATGGTAGAAGAAATTTTGAATTAGATTTTAGAAGGTTTTCTTTTAGTGAAACGAAACACATCAATCAGCTTATCGATTATGAACATTACGCTACAAAAAAAAAGCGTATTCAAAAGCTATTCAAAAAAGACAACCTGTTGAGTTTATATAAATCTATTATAAACGACGGTTGCGTAACTATAGAAGATAGTACATATTCAGTTTATAAAATTAGAGTCGCCGATTTTAAAAGCAACGAATCATGGGTTACTATACATATTAAAGGTTCTAAAGACAGTATTTCCACGCCACAAAAAAAGGAAACGACTCCATATTACATAAAAGCTAATAAAGCTACCAATTTAAAAGAAGGACACGTTTCTGTTGATTTTTACAAGGATACATTTTATGATGATTTTTATATAGACTTTCAAGTAAAAAACGACACACTTACTTTACACAAAAACGTGATTGCTGCTAAGAAAAATTTCAATATAACATACGATGTAAGTTCATACAATCGTGAAGATAAATCAAAACTATATATAGCTCGTTTATTGGGACGAAAAAAACAACCTTATTATACATCAACAAAAAGAAAAGGGGACCTTTTAATAGCAACAACAAAAACACTAGGTACTTTTACCTTAGCCACAGATACTATAAAACCTAAAATTACACCTATTAATTTTAAAGGTGGACAGTGGTTAAGTAAATACCGTTATTTAAAAATTAAAATTGAAGATGAACTTTCTGGAATTTCTAAATATAGGGCTACAGTAAATGGTAAGTGGATTTTAATGGAATACGATTATAAAACAAAAACACTTACACATGATTTTAACGATGGAATCATTACAGATACAAAGAATAATTTAAAGGTAATAATAACCGATAATGTAGGAAATAATTCTACTTTTGAAACGTTATTTTACCGAAAATAAATTTACACGCTTTTGAAAACAAAACAACTATTAATTTCTTTTATATTTTTTTTCATAATTATTATTGGTTATTCACAAACAGCTACAATTAAAGGGATTGTATTAGATGAAAACAACCAACCTATTGAAAAAGTAAATATAAAAACAGGGACTAGTGGAACTGTTACAAACTCAAATGGTTTTTTTATTTTAAAAATTAATGCTAATCAAGATGCTATTGTTGAGTTCACACACCTTTCTCATAAAAAAATCGTAAGTACATTCAATTTAAAAAGTGGTGAAGAATACGAATTCAATCCGGTAATGAGTAGCTCTGTTGAGCAAATAGCGACTGTAGTTGTTACTAACAACAGGCGTAAAGAAGTTGAAGGTATAATTACCTTAAAACCAGAAGCTATAAGAAAAATACCTGGCGCCAATGCTGGGGTAGAAAATTTATTATTAACACTACCAGGTGTAAGTAATAACAATGAATTAAGTACACAATATTCGGTACGAGGTGGTAATTATGATGAAAACCTAGTGTATGTTAATGGCATAGAAGTTTATCGTCCATTTTTAGTACGCTCTGGACAACAAGAAGGCTTAAGTTTTGTAAATACAAATTTAGTACAAAATGTCGATTTTTCTGCTGGTGGGTTTCAAGCTAAATATGGAGATAAACTCTCCTCTGTTCTTGATATAACATACAAAACACCATATCAATTTGAAGTAAATGCTGATTTAAGTTTATTAGGGGGAAGTCTTTCTGTTGAAAATATAAGCAAAGATTCAAAGTTCACTTCTATTACTGGTATCCGTTATCGCGATAATAGTCTACTAGTAAATGCGAAAGAAACCGAAACTAACTTTAGACCTACATTTGCTGATGCCCAAACATTCCTCACCTATAAATTTTCTAATAAATTCCATGTAAGTTTCTTAGGAAACGCCTCAATAAACAAATACGATTACGAACCCCTAACAAGGCAAACTAATTTTGGTACATTAAGTGACCCTATTGCATTGATAGTTTTCTATGAAGGCCAAGAAAAAGATCGTTACCAAACTTATTTTGGGGCTTTAAAAGGTACTTATTTTGCAAATGACAATCTAACGCTTAAACTCATTACATCTACTTATCATACCACTGAAGAAGAGTATTTCGATATTTTTGCACAATACAGATTAGGAGAAGTTAATACAAATATTGGTGATGAAAATTTAGGAGATGTCGAATTCAGTCAAGGTATTGGTAGCCAGCTAAACCATGGACGAAATGATTTAGATGCTCTAATAACTAATATTGAGCATAAAGGTGATTTTAATATTAATGATAATAGAATAGAATGGTCTGTAAAATACACCAATGAGGATATTCGAGATCGGTTAATTGAATGGGAAGTTATTGATTCTGCAGGCTTCTCAATTAGACCACCAAGAACAACGCCTATAAACGAACAACCATATATACCTTATAATGGTCCTATAGAAGCATTCCAAAATGTAAGAGCTACTAATAATACACAAATAAATAGATTACAGGCTTATGCACAATGGAGCAAACGTTCAAAAATAGGAACAAGCGATGTTTGGTATAATGCAGGAATTAGAGTGCATAATTGGAGCGTTAAAGGAGATGGGATTTCATCATCAAATCAAACAGTATTTAGCCCTAGAGCCCAATTTGCCATAAAACCTTCCTGGAAAAAGGACATGCTTTTTAGAGTTGCTACTGGTTTGTACTATCAGCCGCCTTTTTATAGAGAGCTTCGAGATGCAAATGGTGTTGTACAACCTAATGTAAAAGCGCAACAGTCACTGCACTTAGTATTAGGTAACGACTATAGCTTTAAAATGTGGAATAGACCTTTTAAACTAACTACAGAAGTTTATTATAAAAACTTAACCGATGTAAATCCGTATACTTTAGAAAATGTACGTATTCGCTATAGAGCTAATAATAATGCCAAAGCCTACGCATATGGATTAGATATGAGGTTAAATGGTGAATTTGTTCCAGGAACCGAATCGTGGTTTAGCTTTGGATATTTAAAAACCGAAGAAAATATAAATAATAGAGGTTATATATCCAGACCAACAGATCAACGTTTAAAATTTGCTGCACTATTTCAAGATTATGTACCAAATGTACCAAATATGAAAATGTATTTGAATTTGGTTTATAATACAGGATTACCAGGAGGATCTCCTAGCTATGCAGATCCTTACGAATTTCAAAACAGATTACCAGATTACAAACGTGCCGATCTAGGTCTACAATTCGTACTTGTTGACCAAAAGAAACAATTTAAACGTGGTTGGAAAAAACCTTTTAAAGAACTTTCCTTCGGATTTGAAATTTACAATATGTTTGATGTTCAAAACTCTATTACGAATACTTGGGTAAGAGATGCATTTAGCAAGCGTCAATATGCTATTCCTAATTATTTAACACCACGAGTTTTTAATGTAAGAACGACTATGAAATTTTAAAAAGTTATTCCATAAAGGCTTTTAAAACATCAATAACATAATCTACTTCCTCCTTAGTATTGTATATACTAAATGAAAAACGAATTGAAGGTTTCTGCAAATCGGTATCATTCAAAATTTCGGTCAAAACATGCGAATTTTGAGAACTCCCACTTTGGCAAGCACTCCCTTTAGAACATGCTATTCCTTTTAAATCTAATTGAAATAATAACATAGCTGCCTTTTTAGGAGGTATTGGTAAGCAAATATTAACAAGCGTATAAGTACTTTTATCTAAATTACCAGACTCACCGTTACATGTTACTTCAGGGATTTCTTTGACGATCTTATCAATAAAATAGTCTTTTAATTTCTTAATAAAATCAGTTTCTTTATTCATATTAGCGTAGGCACTTTTTAACGCTACTTCCATACCAATAATATTATGCACACTTTCAGTACCCGCTCTAAGTCCTCGCTCCTGCTCGCCACCTAAAATTAATGGCTGCAAACCTGAATTTTTTCTAACAAAAGCAAACCCAACACCTTTTGGTCCGTGAAATTTATGCGCACTCGCTGCTAAAAAATCAATTTGTAACGCTTGTAAATCCATTTCATAATGCCCTATAGATTGCACAGCATCACTATGAAATAATGCATTATTAGCTTTACATAAATTAGTAACATGCTCAATATCTAAAATATTACCTATTTCGTTATTTATGAGCATTAAACTTACAAGTGTCTTTTTTTCTGTCTGCAATAATGTTTCCAAGTGCTTATAATCAATGTCTCCATTAGCTTCAACATCAACATAACTAACAGTTATATTGTACTCTTTTTCAATCTGATCAATAGTATGCAAAACGGCATGATGTTCAATTTTTGAAGTAACAATATGTTTAACACCTAAATCTTTAACAGCACTTTGCAAAACGAAGTTATCAGCTTCTGTACCTCCAGAAGTAAATACAATTTCCCCTGCAGACACATTTAAATATTGAGCAATCGTTTTTCTAGACTGTTCTATTAATGATTTTGAAGATCTTCCAAAACTATGCGACGATGAAGCATTTCCGTAATTTTTCCTCATAACTTCTGTCATAGACGCTATAACCTCGTCTCTCATTGGAGTCGTCGCAGCATTATCAAAATATACATTATTCATAGGAAAGACATTTTATTAATCCGATACATAGTTTAATAAGTAAATAAGCTTTTTAAAGTTCAAAAATACTTGAAATAAAATTATTCTCAATATCCTACGTTATAAATAACAATTCTATTATTTTTGTCCTAAAATCCAAACCCAATGCGCAGATTACTTTTAGTTTTAATACCTACATGTTTATTAAGTATATACTCATGTGATGATGGAGATGTAATTACTGTTGAACTAGATTTTGAAGACAGTTTTAGTGCTTGTGGAGAAACCAATTTAATATTTTATAAAACTAAAAATGACCCTTCTGAGTCTTTATCTTTAAAAATTAATAATTTTACTTTTGATGAACTTCTTGAAATTGATGAAAGTACTGGTGTTTTCACCAAAGATGTTACAATAAGTACCACAAATCCATTCAATTATAGGACTTATAGTAATACTACGTTACCTACTTCTGGTTTATTTTGTAGTGATGTTCCCCTTTCTGATGTAGTAATTACTCAAGATGTAGAAAGCACATCAGGAACCGCACAAATAAAAACCGTTTTAACAGAAGATGATAATGATGGGATCCCTGCAGAGTTTGAGGGTAAAGATGAAAATTTAGATACTGACGGAGATGGTATACCAAATTATATTGATGCTGATGATGATGGTGATAATATTTTAACTAAAGATGAAGCACCAGATCCAAATAATGATGGTGATTTTAGTGATGCAGAAGATACTGATGGAGATGGTGTACCTGATTATTTAGATGATGATGATGATGGGGATGATATTAAAACACGTGATGAAGAAAATCAATCTGTAGATTTAAACCCTGCAAATGATATTACCATTGGCAATACACCTGATTATTTAAATCCAGATGTTTCTACTGAAGTTAAAGCTACAGCGTATAGAACGCATAATATCACTCAAACACATACGGTAACGCTTACAATTTCTAATTTTGATTTAACATTAATATCTTTAGATGTATTTGATTTTGGAACATTAAGTGATTCTAGACTAACAAAAACTATAGAAGTAGAGACTACGTTTAATTAGGTTGTACATTCTGATAAATATACACTTCTGTTGCTCCTAAACCATATTTCTGATAATTAGCTTCATAAAATTTTATATTATTATAACGTCCGAATAAATACTCCAATTCTACTTTTAAAACGCCCTCACCAACGCCGTGAATAAATACAATTTTTTGAATCCGCTTTTTAATAGCAAACTCTAATTGGCGTTTCGCTGTATCCAATTGTAAGGTCAATATATCGTGTTTAGACATTCCTTTTGGAGATCTAACTAATTGATTAATATGCAAATCAATCTCCATAGTAGGTTCATACCTATCTTTTGCTCTCGTTTTAACCTGCTTTCTTTTTGATGGTTGCTCTTTTTCTGAAACAACAGCAGTAATCGTTGTTTTCGAAAATAATTCTCGGTTAAAAGTACTATTGGCCTTATTTAGAACCAATTCATTACTTTGAAAATCTAATAAAAACCCTTCTGTAGTCTCAATAGAAATAGTATTCCCCGAAATTTCTTTTATTATTCCAGATAAATTTTCATCTATAACTAAAACAGAATCACCTAATTTAAAAGACATGGCTATTCTTCTTTAGAATTATCAATACCATCATCATCCTGCTTACTTGGTATACTTCTAGATATTCTATATACTCCAATCATAAGTACAATAATACCTCCAATTAGAATATAGTCATTTTGCCCTGTACCAGATTTTGCATATGTAGCAACAATAGCTCCTAAAACTATTAATAGGTAATTAAAATACTTCATTAGTAACATGTCTTTTTGTGGTCTGCAAATTACATTAAAAATTAGATTTTAAATAATGATTTTACCGTCATTTATTTAAGAACACTTCCGTTTAAGTACATTTTATATCGATGAAATATTATTTTTTGTAAAAAAAAATATATATTTGTTATCCCAACTCATATTTAACCTATTAAAAATGTTAAGCAGACGTGCCTTTTTACTTCTACTATTAATAAGCAATCTCTCATTTTCACAATTATCAGTAAGAAATGATGCTTATGTTTTTATAAATGATGAAGTTGTCTTTGTTGAAGACGATATTAACCTAGGTGAAGCAGATAGTTCTATTTATTTGCGTAATGAAGCTCAAGTTGTTCAAGGGTCTGGTACCAGTGGAAATTCTGGTATTGGCGAATTAAGTGTTTACCAAGAAGGTAATGTTGGGGCTTATGAATATAATTATTGGTGTTCTCCAGTTGGTAGTAAAATAAATAACTCTGTAAATAACCCTTTTGGAGTCACATTTCTTAATGACTCTACGGGGATCATAACTTCAACACCAGCAAATGTTGGTCATTTTGGATATAACGGCATATCAAGTCCACTATCAATCGAGGCTTATTGGATTTGGAAATTTATAGCTTCAGACGAGTATTCTGAATGGATACACGTAAGAGGCGATACTTCTATAAATCCTGGAGAAGGCTTTTCTATGAAAGGAACAGCTGGTTCTGGTGATGCCCAACGGTATGATTTTAGAGGTAAACCTAACAATGGTACTATTAGTGTTAGTGTTTTAGATGACCATTTTACATTAGTTGGTAATCCATATCCATCTGCTATGGATGCTCTAGAATATATACATGATTTAGAAAATGCTGCAGTAATTACTGGTACTTTACATTTTTGGGAACAGGATCCAAACGTAGACTCCCATAACTTAAGAAGTTATGAAGGAGGTTATGCAACTTATACCATTAATTCTGCCGGTACTGTTGAGACTTACACACCTGCTACTTTTAGTACTTACAACTTAGATGGTTCTATTAATGGTGCTGCTAGTAGTAGTCCATCAGGAAAAAGACCACGCCAACACATACCAATTGGACAAGGATTTATGGTGGAAGGCACAGCGACTGGTACAGTAAAAGCAAAAAACAGTCATAGAGTATTCATAAAAGAAACGCATGCTGATAGTGAATTTTTTAAACATTCTAACACAAAAGACAAGACAAGTAAGTCAAAAAAATCTGAGAATGAGTTTTTTAAAGTTCCTAGTGACTATAAACGTTTTAGAATAAACATTGATTTTAATAATAGCTATACAAGACAACTAGTAGAAACATTTCATAACTCTACGTCCTTTGGTTTTGATTATGGTATGGAATCCAATATTAACCAAAGCGACATTTTAGCCTCGGATGCTCATTGGTTAATTGACGGTAAACCTTATCTCGCAGAGGCCTTACCTTATGATCTTTCTTTAAAAATCCCTTTAGCTATTAAGCTTAACAAAGAATCTCAAATTAGAATTAGAATTGCTGATATTCAAAATTTTGAAACAGATCAACCTATTTATCTCCATGATATAGAAAATAATACATTTATCAATCTGAAAGCTCAAGATTTTAATATTAATCTTGAAGCAAACAATTATACGGATCGTTTTGAAATTGTTTTCGATAAGAATAGCTTAAGTACTCCTGAAATTAATTTAGATGATCTAAAAGTATTCCAGAACAATACTATTTCTGAATTAAAAATTTCAAATCCAAATTCTTTAAATGTAAAAGGATTCAGTTTGTTTGATGTTGCAGGAAAAGAAGTTGAAAGCAAAAGATTTCAAAATAATTCAAAAAAAGCGTATACCTATTCCACAAAATCACTTAGTGATGGTGTATATATTCTTCAGGTAAATCTAGATAACAACCAAGTATTTAAGAAAAAAGTTATAGTTTCTAATAAAAAATAAGTCCACTTAAATTTATTGAGTGACCATTATTTAATGCTTATAAACTGTTTTTCTATATACTAAAATCATTTCAACATAACAACGTATGTAGCATATTTTCAGTATTGAGAAATATAATTCATATTGTTTTTTACTTATTTTAGCATAATGAACTCATTTAGACTTTTTGGATTTAAGTGAAAATTAGAAGTTGTTGCCTATGTTGAAGACTTTTTTGAGTTGCATAGCAGAGCTACGAAAGGAAAAAAAGACAAAAACAGACCTGAAAACAGCCATTTTTTAGCAAATTGAAAAAGTCTAAATGAGTTCAATATATAATTTTATTATACATGCAGGCTTTGAATGATTATATGTTACCATGCTTAAATAAAAAACTCTTTGGGATAGAATGCATGGGATGTGGTTTACAAAGATCCCTTGCCTTAATTTTTAAAGGTCAATTTGTAGATGCCTTTTATATGTACCCTGCCATTTATAGCTTAATTATCCTTTTTCTATCTATAGGAATAAATATTTTCTTTAAATTTAAACACTCCAACAAAATTATTGGTTCATTAGCTATCATTACGGTCACAATAATTATAATAAGTTATATCATGAAAATAATCAATTAAAATTAACAAATGGAACAACAAAAACTCAACCCAGCTATTGTTTACGTATTAGCTATTTTAGGTCTTTTATGCTGCTGTATTGGTGGACTAGGATTTATTCTAGCAGGTATAGCCTTTATAATTGCCCATAGCAAATTAAATGCTGCAAAACATAATCCAGAAAATTATGATCCAGATAGTATTAAAGCCATGAATACAGCTAAAATTGTAGCTTTGGTTATATTAATAATAAACATTTTGTATTTAATAAAATCTATATACACTATATATACTGTAGGTTGGGATGAGATTATGGAACGCTCTCAAGAAATGATGGAGCAATTTCAGCAAAATCAATAATACAACACTTAAGAATAAAAAAAGCGCCTATTCGGCGCTTTTTAATTTTTAACTATATATATTATGCTATTAAAACAAAGGTTCTTTCTAAACCATCTATTTTTCAAACTGCATAAGTGTTTTTATAATGATATTGACACAATCCAATAATTGTTCTTCATTCATTACCAAAGGAGGTGCAAATCGTATAATATTCCCATGTGTCGGCTTTGCTAACAATCCATTATCACGTAATGCCAAACAAATATTCCAAGCCGTATCACTATCTTCTTCGTCATTTACAAGAATAGCATTAAGCAAGCCTTTTCCTCTAACTAAACTAGCAATATTACTAGTTTCAATATATTTATTTAATTCACTTCTAAATATAGTCCCTAAGGTTTCTGCATTTTCGGCTAATTTTTCATCTCTTACGACTTCAAGAGCTGCCATAGCTACGGCTGCTGCTATAGGGTTTCCTCCAAAAGTACTTCCATGATTACCTGGTTTTATAACATCCATAATAGCGTCATTTGCTAAAACGGCAGATACTGGATACACACCACCGCTAATAGCTTTTCCTAAAATTAAAATATCTGGTGTTACATTTTCATGGTTAACTGCTAAAAGTTTTCCTGTTCTAGCAATACCCGTTTGTACTTCATCTGCTATAAACAAAACATTATATTGCTCACAAAGTGCTTTGGCTTTGGTTAAGTACCCTTTACTAGGAACATAAACCCCAGCTTCTCCTTGTATAGGCTCCACTAAAAATCCTCCAATATTTGGATTATTTTGTAATGCAGCTTCTAATGCTTCAAGATTATCGTATGCTATTTTTATAAACCCATTGGTAAATGGCCCAAAATTTTTACGTGCTACGGGATCATTCGAAAATGAAATAATGGTTGTAGTACGCCCGTGAAAATTATTTTCACATACTATAATCTCAGCTTTGTTTTCATCAATCCCTTTCACTTCGTAAGCCCACTTTCTACATAGCTTTAAAGCCGTTTCTACAGCTTCAGCTCCTGTATTCATTGGTAATAGCTTATCAAAGCCGAAAAATTCGCAAGCGAATTTCTCATACTTACCAAGCATGTCATTATGAAATGCTCTTGATGTTAACGTTAATGTTTGTGCTTGTTGCACCATCGCATTAACAATTTTTGGATGACAATGCCCTTGATTAACAGCTGAGTAAGCAGAAAGAAAATCATAATATTGTTTTCCATCTACGTCCCACACGTGTACACCTTCTCCTCTGCTTAATACGACAGGTAATGGATGGTAGTTATGAGCACCATACTCGTTTTCTAGTTCAATTAATTGTTGCGATGTTTGTTGTTCTAAAATTGCCATTTTAAAAAACTTTAAATATTAAAAATATGCAATTCCTTCTGTACCTTTATTCTTTCGAAGTGTCGAAAAAGCAGCGTGGGAGAGAAATCATCCCTAGGAATTGCAAAATTAATAAATATTTATCGTGTTTTAAAATCTTAATTACTACATTTTTCCAGATAACGAAGAAACCTGCAACTCTAATCGCTTTAATTCCCGTATTAATGCATTTTTATCCATCTGCATCCAAGCAAAAATCTTTAGCATGCTTACACCAAGCATAAATACAATACTTCCCATACCCCATTTAATCATTTCATTTGTAATATCCGAATTAAAGAATTGTATGGTACAATACACAAAGAGTCCAAAGAATACCAAGGTCATTAGATTCATTAAATACATAATCCATTTATTTTTTCCTTGGAATAATCCCCAAACCATTTGAAGTACATTTTGCTCTTCCAGTTCATCATAAAACTTTGCTTCTTCCTGAGTTAAAGTTTCTTTAATTAATTTGTCGATGTCTTCAATATTATTTTTCATTTCTTTCTTTTTATTGTTTATATTTTAATCTTTCTTTTAATTTTTCTCTGGCATGAAATAATCTTGATTTAGCTGTTCCAACAGATATATTCAAAGCGGCACTAATATCTTTTAACGAATAGTCACTAACATAAAACAATTGAATAACCGTTTGTTGATGTTCTGGTAATTGTTTAATAGCTTTTAAAAGTGTTTTCTTTAATAATTCATCTCCATCATCAATATCAATTATAGTTTCCTGCTCATATTTATAATCTTCTAAGGACTGTCTTGCCCGCTTATTAGCATTAAGTCTATCTACAGATTTAATATATACAATCCGTAAACTCCAAGCTCCAAAACTTTCTGGATCTTGCAACTTATCTATTTTATCTATAATCGTTTTCCAGCAATCTTGTGCAATGTCCTTAGCTACATCAGCATCTTTTACCAACCAATACGCTTTTTTACAAAATAATTTATGCCACCTTTTAACTAACTCTGTAAGGGCATTAGTATTTCCAGAAAGGTATTGCTTTACCAGCAACGCATCTATTGTTTTATCTTTCTTCAATTAGATATCGTTTATGAAACTTTTTACTTTTCTTGTACGTAATCATTCTTAAAAACTTAACCCAAAAAGTATAGGTTGTTTCTTTTTTTTTTGCTGAAAATTGATTTTCTAATTTATCAAAAGCATCTTCAATTAAAGCATCATGTAACCACCTTATTATGAATAACCAATAATAAACAGCAATTCCAGAAGTTTTCATTTTAATACTATGAATGATCTCAACCTTTGAATTATTTAATTCATTAATTTTAAACTCATGAGTTCCATTAAAACCTTTATTAGTAAATTTAAATACCATTCCATCAATATAATTGGCACTAGCTACAGTATACCTTATAGGACCATGCCCCCCTTTTGACCCTACTTTTAATCCGCTTTTAAAACGAATCGCTGGCCATTTTTCATAAGGCCAAATTTTATCACCTTTAGTTGATAAATTTCTAAGTAATTTATAGACCTCCTGCTTTGACTGATTAATGATTCGTTTATGTATATTTAAAACTTTCATATTATAAAGACAGTAAAAATCATAAAAGGTTCATTTTATTTTAAGGAGAAATGAATTTCCTTTAAAGTTAATAGAAATAAAGCGACATTTATTTGTTGCTATTATTATTTTTGCAGCATGTCTAGAAGAAAAGCAAAAAAACAAATTTTTGAGCAAGTAGAAGTTATTGATGCTGGTGCAAAAGGAAAAACAATAGCCAAAGCACCAGATGGAAAGGTAATCTTTCTCCCCAATGCCGTTCCTGGTGATATTATTGATGTGCAAACTTTTAAAAAACGTAAAGCTTATTATGAAGGTAAAGCCATAGCGTTTCATAAGTTATCGGATAAAAGAACAGAACCAGAATGCGAACATTTTGGTACTTGTGGTGGTTGTAAATGGCAAAATATGGCTTACGATCATCAATTATTTTATAAACAAAAAGAGGTTACCAACAACTTAACACGTATAGGACATATTGAACTCCCTGAAGTGACTCCTATCTTAGGGGCTTCAAATCAATACTTCTATAGAAATAAAATGGAGTTTTCTTTTAGTGACAGCCGTTGGTTAACTATAGAAGAAGTACAATCTGATGAAGATTTAGGAGATAGAAATGCATTAGGATTTCATATTCCAGGCATGTGGGATAAAATTTTAGATCTAAAAAAATGTCACTTACAGGCAGATCCATCTAACGCTGTTAGGAACGCGGTTAAACAATTTGCCATTGAAAATGAGTTAGAATTTTTCAATACTCGAAATCAAACAGGACTTTTAAGAACCATGATGATTCGTACATCCAGTACTGGTGATATTATGCTATTGGTTCAGTTTTTTAAAGAAGATAAAGCTAAACGTGAATTACTATTAGATTTTATTGCTGATACATTTCCACAAATAACGTCTTTACAATATGTTATTAATGGCAAAGCAAACGATACTATATACGATCAAGAAGTCATTTGCTACAAAGGAGCAGATCATATTTTTGAAGAAATGGAAGGCTTGAAATTTAAGATTAATGCGAAGTCATTTTATCAAACAAACTCAGACCAAGCGTTTGAGTTATACAAAATCACAAGAGATTTTGCAAAACTAACGGGTAACGAGTTGGTTTACGATTTATACACTGGTACTGGAACCATAGCACAGTTCGTTGCAAAAAAAGCGAGTAAGGTTATTGGTGTAGAATCTGTCCCAGATGCTATAATTGCTGCAAAAGAAAATGCACAATTAAATAATATAAATAACGTTGAATTCTATGTTGGAGATATGAAACAGGTTTTTAATGATGTATTTATTGAAACACATGGCCAACCAGATGTTATTATAACAGATCCTCCTCGCGATGGAATGCATAAAGACGTGGTACAACAAATATTGAATATTTCACCCGAAAAGGTTGTTTATGTAAGTTGTAACAGTGCTACTCAAGCAAGAGATTTAGCGTTGATGGATGCGACGTACAAAGTAACAAAAACACAAGCAGTAGATATGTTCCCACAGACATTTCATGTTGAAAATGTCGTACTGCTTGAAAAGCGATAAATATGTTGTTAAATCGATTAATAATTTCTAAAAATGATTATATATTAGTCAGGAAAAAAATTGATAAATAATACATACGTTAAGTATATTAAGGAGTTTTTATTTAACGAATAATAAAATAACGTATACAAAAAAGATTAATGAGAAAAACAAGTCTAATACTAATTGCAATCATAGCGCTTTATTATTTTAGTTGTGAACGCGATGATATTTGCCCAGACAGCACCCCCACGACCCCAAGATTAAAGATTGATCTTTTAGACGTAGCTAATTCAGATAACAAAAAGAATGTTTTTGACTTAGTTATTGTTGGTGTTACTGATGAATTTACAGGTGTTGTAAGTGTTAACAATGAATTTATTTTACCCGATTACAATTTTAGAGCTAGGATAGACAGCCTTCTTTTACCTCTAAAAACAACTGAAAACTCGACACAATATGTCCTTATAAAAGAAGCAGAAATTAATGACGCTGGTACTGAAGATGACACCTCTGATGATTATATTGATGGTAATCAAGATCTTATTACTATAAATTATAGCCGTGAGGAAGTTTATGTATCCAGAGCTTGTGGTTATAAAACTATTTTCAAAAATGTAACACTAAATCTGGATCCTGATATAGCAAATCGATGGTTAACATCCAGACAACCCCTAACCGATAACCAATCTGTAGAAGATGAAACAACACCGCATTTTACAATGTCTCATTAGTAGTATTATATGCTTATTTCTTTTTTGTTCATCTGTAAATGCACAAAATGATAGCATAGTTAGTACTCCAAAAGACTCCATAAAAGTAAAGTTGAAGTATGGTCTACGTGTAGGTGGAGATGTTGGGAAAATTGTCCGCTCATTTGTAGATGATGAATATACTGGATTTGAAATTTCAGCTGATTTCAGACTTAAAAAGCGCCTATATATTGCTGGGGAGATTGGAATTGAAGAAAAAAACACTGTTAATGACTATTTAGACGTTACCACTAAAGGTTCTTACATAAAAGCTGGTATAGACTATAACATGTATCAAAACTGGTTGAATATGGATAACATGATTTACTCTGGTTTTCGTATTGGAGCAAGCTCTTTTAGTCACGATTTAAATAGTTTCACGGTTTATAGTACAGACCAATTCTGGGCGCCTCAATTTTCATCAACTGAGAAGCAAGAATTTAGTAACTTAACGGCATTTTGGGCAGAAGTTATTTTAGGCATAAAAGTAGAATTGTTTAATAATTTGTATATGGGACTCAACGTACAGCTTAAAATATTAGCTAGTGAAACGGTCCCAGACGGCTTTGAAAATGTTTACATCCCTGGTTTCAATAAAACCTTTGACAGTAGTGGTATTGGTGCTGGGTACGGTTACACACTATCTTATCGTATCCCTCTTTTCAAAAAAGATAAATAACTTTAACCTATTCCGAAACAAACAATATATTCTCATCAATTACTGCATACTATAAGTTATACCCCATAGTTGGGTTAAAATCTATTTCTCAAATTTTCTAATACTCTTTCCGTCCTTGGTAGGAAAATCATTAGGAACATTTTGAGTGACATTTCCTGTAGCTGCCCATTCTGCACCTCGTTGCAGTGTTGTTATAAATCCAACACACTCCATAGAATAATCCATATGTCCTAAGGCTGAATGAAATATTCTGCCTTTACCATATTCAACAGCCATTAATAGTGGTTCATGCCTACCTGTTCGTCCTTCATTTTTATTTTCTTTCGTAGAATCAGCTTCTTCTCCAGAAAATGCAGTCGCTAGAACGGTCATGTTTTTGGCTGGTCCACGTAAACGCTCGTATAATTCATCTTTAGAGTGTAACCATGTGTCTGGAAGTCCCTTCATAATAGGATGCTCTGGCGCACGTGTTTTTAGTTGATATTCTAACTGAGGTCCATGACTTGCACAAGGTCCCTCAGAAGTATCATGTCTTAATGTATTATCAATATCATAATACACATAAGGGCCACTTTCTGTCGATCTACCACCCCAGCCTCCTAGTGCTATAATTTTATTATATTCTTCCCAATCTCCCCAAGCATTATTTGCAGCATGTATCAATACAAATCCACCACCATTAATCATGTAATCTTCAAAATTCTTTTTAGTAGTATCACTCCAATTAGCTGTTTTCCAACCAAAATTTGATATAACAACATCATAATCTTTAAAATTTGGACTAAATTGAGGGTCTGGTTTTGGTTCTTCAAGAGCGGTTCGCTTTATATCATCTATTGGATACATATCTAGTAATGCTTCAATGTTTTCAATACCCTCCATTTTATTAAAGTGAGGTCCCTGCCACATATAAGTGGTACGCTGTATATCTACATCAAACAGTCTTGTTTCTTCCAAATACCTTTTCATCATTATTGTTGTCTTTGGCCATACGCCATGATTATTTTGACCATCAATAATTAAAGCCTTTAACTTGTTTTTTTGAGTTACTTCGCATCCTGTGAACATAAAAATTAAAGTACAAAGCATGAAAAGTTTTTGAATTTTGAACATAAAATGTATTTAAAATAATTTAACTAAATATACAATTCTTAAATAAAACGCCTCAATAAATTAAAAGAAGAAGAAGCTCAAAACAAAAAATATTATTTCTTACAAAATATAAAGTTTTTAATTATGTTTGAAAGTAAAATATATAAGTATGGATAACATCACACTAGAAAATTATAAAATATCATTAAACTATATAAAAAAGCTAAGAACTCATTTTGCAAAAACATATCCTATTGACTATAAAGTAGGACAGGTTTACCAAGGAAATGTGGACTATTCATACTTTCCTTTTACTCCAACTTCATTGAAAAGCCAAAAACTAAAAATTGTGATTATTTTTGACCATATAAAAATGCTATTTGAAATTTGTTTGGCTGGACAAAACAGACAAATCCAAAAAGAATATTGGCAGATGTTTAAAGACAGTGATTGGAATAAGTATCACATACCCGCTACTCTCGAAGGGTTTTCAATTGTTGAACATATATTAATAGAACATCCTAACTTCAATGATTTTGATGCTCTAAACCGGCACATCGAAACCGAAACGATGACATTTATCAAAGATATTGTAAACGTTCTTGATGTTTAAAATATTCATATAAAAATATGATACTAAGTTAGCCATACTAATTATTATTTGAATCTAATTTTATGATGATTAAAAGCACCTACAAAACTAAAACGTAAATAATTCTTCTGTACTAAAGTTTACTTTTATATTTCCCGATGATTTCGGATAAGAAAGTTTAAACCCTTCATCTTCTAATTTTGAGGCACATACTTCAACGTATTTGGAATTGATGATTTCTCTATTCTTTTTCACAACACGCCAGTAAGGAATCTTATTGTTAGATTTTTCTTCTGATAACATTTCTGTTATTTTCTTTATCCCATTTGCTGTTCGCATCGGGCAAGTAACATCTACTCCAAAATCTTTAGCCATTTTCTTTGCAAGCGTATCAATAGTTGCAATTCTTCCTAATGGAATTATGCGCATTAACGCTTCTATCATACTTATTTCAGGATGAAGCATTTTTCCTTTTCCTCCGAAAAATTTTTCCATTTTTTCAGGAATATCAACAATCTTTGGTTTTATCATAATCCTAATTGTATTGAAAATTGACTACTATCATAATATCTATTGCATTCCCATTTTGAAGCGCATCTTTGTAAAAAGCAGTTTTTGTAAAAATATCTTGAAGTTTTTCAGTTGTTTGAGTGTTCCATACTTCAATATATTTATTTATAGTTTCTATCATGTTTAAAAATTTACTGCATGTATTACTTTCTGTATTTCTTTTATTATAGCTTCTGGTGTTTTAAAATTAGGAACCGTTTGATATACAGAAACCGTATCTTCTAAAAGCTTAATTTTTGAAATCAAATCGATACTCCTTTTACTATGTTGAGCAAACCTTAATTCTTTGGGATTAATAATATCTTGATTTATTAAAAAATCAATCTTTTTACTACACCTACATGGATTATTTGAATTTACCAATCCGCATTTATTATTTAAAAAATTACGGATTTTAGCTCTCGCCCTTGATAATTTTTTTCTAAAATTTTCAGGCGTTATATCAAGTATTTTAGCGCCTTCTATACTATCGAACTCTAGAATTTCGGATAACACATAGACCATTCTATCCACCGAATTCAAACACATTAGCAAGCCTTGGGTGCAACTAACCTTTACTTCTTCTTCTAATAGGGAAAGTTCTCCCTCATTTTGTGTATAATGAACGACATCAGACTGACATGAGTCTATTAAAATAGAGTATTCATCAAAAGACATTGAAAAAACCAAAGACTTTTTTTCTTTATGAGTTAACAAATAATTGGTAGCAACCCTATAAACCCAAGTCTTAAACTGGCTTTTATAATTGAAAGTACCTAAATGTGTTATGACCTTTATTAATATTTCTTGGGTAGCATCTTTTGCTTCTTCTGGAATAAGTAACATTTTGAGAGCGAGATTATAAACCAAATCTTTTATCTCAATAACAACTTTTTCAAGTGATTTTTTATCTCCTGAATTTGCCTTTTCAACTAATATTTTAAGCTTATCATTCATACGCTATACTAATTAGACCATTTAAAAATACGAAGTGTGACAAAATTGACCGAAAAAAATCAGTTACCAAGTTAATGCATGAAAAAATATGGCGTTTATGTAGAAAAAAATAAAAGTAGAATACTCGTATTAAGCTGAATCATAAATCGAATAGAAGATGCTCATTTATCGCACTAAGTCTTGATCCCACAAGCACAATATCATTAAGTTAAGACTGTGATATCAGTCTGAACGTGGGCTTTGTACCTTAAATCCGAGCTATCAGAATAGAATAACTTCACTAGTTATGGTTTTCTACCAAAGCATTCACAAATTTACTTATAATTATATTTTTTATTTAACAATAGGTAAATTTGATTATTAATGCTAGAACAAGCTAAATAAAAAGTTGTTTAGAAATAAATATTCTGCTACTCAATAGCGCAGACTTATGGCTCGAACAACAATAAAAACAGAGCATATTTATATTTATTTCTGGTCATAACAGACAGATTTCTACCTTCGTAGAAATTAGTTACTTCATATACTTACCCTTCTTGCTCCCTTCATACATCACATATTTAACCAAACGCGATTCTAGCTTGGCATTAAATAACTGTATTTTTCGTGAAGGTCGTAAACCTACATGCTTAAGAGCATCAAGGTTACTCGTAATAAACCAAGCATCAGTACCTGGGTAATTTTGTTTTAAAGTATCGCCAATATCTTTATAAAATTGTTCCATATCGATGTTTAAACGCTCACCGTACGGTGGATTAAATACCATATGCAATTTCTCTTCACCACCTTTTTGAGTTTTAAAGAAATCTTCATGTTTAACCTCAATAAAATCTTCTAGTTGTGCATTTTTTACATTGTCTTTCGTTTTAGCAACGGCACTTGGTGCTTTATCATATCCAATTATTTTATGATGAAAGTCCCTTGTTTTCTTAAGAAGTGATTCTTCTATTTTTTCAAATAAATCAACATCCCAATCTTGCCAACGTTCAAAAGCAAATTCTTTACGCATCAAATTGGGTGGAATATTACAAGCTATCATAGCAGCTTCAATTAACATCGTACCACTACCGCACATCGGATCCATAAAATCGGTTTGTCCATCCCAGCCCGACAGCATAATCAATCCTGCAGCCAATACTTCATTTATAGGAGCAATATTAGTGGCTGTTTTATAACCTCGCTTATGCAGAGAATCCCCAGAAGAATCTAAAGATATGGTACATTGACGTCTATCAATATGTACATTAATTTTTAAATCAGGAAATTTTAAATCAACATTAGGTCGCTGCCCTGTAGTATCACGAAATTTATCTACAATAGCATCTTTCGTTTTTTGAGCAATATATAACGAGTGGGTAAACAAATCAGAATGAATAGTAGCATCAACCGCCAAAGTTCCAGTAGATTTTAAATAAGGCTCCCAATCCATAGCATAGATTTTATCATATAAATCTTTCTCGCTATTAACAATAAATGAATGAATGGGTTTTAAGATTTTAACAGCCGTACGTAAACCTAAATTAGCTTTGTACATAAATCCTTTATCACCAGAAAAACTAACATTCCGAACACCCTTTTTTACATCTTGTGCTCCAAGTTTAGTAAGTTCATTTGCTAATAATTCTTCAAAACCAAATAAAGTTTTGGCCACCATTGTGAAATTTTCTTCCATTTTTTCCTACTACTTACTAGATACACTTTATTAGCTTGCAAAAATAGCGTAATTTTGTGTTAAATTAATGTTAATAAGAATTAGATTAAGGGAACCGCTATACCTTTTTTAAATAGAAAAGATATAGCTATTTTTTATATTCATGAGTTTATTATTTACTAAAATAGTACGCTAAGAATAAAACAGCTCTTGTATTATTAAAAATATGAGAAACCACCAACAAATACTATGATAACAAATACAACAGATTGGTTTACTTCTTGGTTTGACACACCATTTTACCACATTTTATACAAAGATAGGGATGACACCGAAGCGCAAGCATTTATGGATACCCTAACTCATTATTTAAACATTCCTGAGCCTGGAACTATTTTAGATTTAGCTTGTGGAAAAGGAAGACATGCAGTATACTTAAATACTTTAGGATACCATGTAACAGGTGTCGATTTAAGTGAGAATAGTATTAAACACGCTAAGCAATTTGAAAATGACACCTTACATTTTGAGGTTCATGATATGTGTAAACCTTACAATAAGCAATTTGATGCTGTTTTTAATTTGTTTACCAGTTTTGGGTATTTTGATAAAGATGAAAATAACCTAAACACCATTAAAGCAATAAAAGCTAATTTGAATGATTTTGGTTTTGGAGTCATTGATTTTATGAACAGCGAATTTGTAATTGATAATTTAGTGCCTGAAGAATTTAAAACAGTGGATGGTATCCATTTTAATTTAAAACGATATGTAGAAGATGGTTATATTGTAAAAGATATTTCATTTACTGTTGATGATGAAAATTATAATTTTCAAGAACGAGTAAGAGCATTTACCCTAGATGATTTTCAAAAACTATTTAAAAAAGCTGACGTACATTTGTTAGATGTTTTTGGAGATTATAAATTGCGTAAGTTTAATGCGAAAACATCCGAACGTTTAGTAATGATTTTTAAATAGCCAATAATTACTATTTAAACCACTTTTTTTGAGTATTTAATATACATGAACAATTATCTTTTACCTTTTTACGCTGTTATTTTAGGTGTGCTTATAGCTAGTTTTACCAAAACAAAAAAATCTTGGAACACCAAACTCCTACTCTCTTTTAGTGGTGCTTTTTTATTAGCCTTAACACTTTTTGAATTATTACCAGAGGTGTATAATCATTTAGATACCAAACTAACTGGACTATATATTATGTGCGGCATTTTACTGCAAATTATTTTAGAATTGTTTTCTAAAGGAGCAGAACATGGGCATGTACATATCCATAAGAACGAAACCGTTTTTCCTTGGCTACTATTTATTAGTTTATGCATTCATAGCTTTTTAGAAGGGTTTGCTATACATGAGCATAACGATATGGTTTATGGTGTGTTAATACATAAAATACCAATTGCAACTTTAATTAGTATGTTTTTATTTCAGTCTAACTACAGTAAAATACAGATTGGCCTCTTTTTAACCATTTTTGCCTGCATGACACCTTTAGGCACTATTATTTCACATACTTCTGAAACAATTGCCAGCTTTGCTCATGTTATTAACGCCATAGTTATTGGTATATTTTTCCATATTTCTACCACGATCCTGTTTGAAAGTGGAGATGGACATAAATTCAATTTATCAAAATTTATTGCCATTATTTTAGGTGTAGGAATAGCTTATTTAATATAATGTTTAGCAAAGAAGAATCACGACAATTACGACAAGAGTTTTGGACTAGCTTTGGAAAATCGTTTCCGCGAAAATGGATTTTATACAATACAAAACTAAAAGGTTTAAGTTTTAAGTTTCATTTTGACAACAAAAAGGCTTTAGTGACCCTAGACTTAGAGGGCGATCTTGAAAATAGAATAAAATACTGGGAAAAACTTCTAACTTTAAAAGCCATTCTTTTAGATGATTTTTTACCCAATGCCGTTTTTGATGAAGAATATTTTTTAGATAACGAAAAGGAAATTTCCAGAATTTATGTGCCTTTAGAGCAAAAAGTATCTATTCATAATAAAAATTCATGGCGATATGTCATGGAATTCTTCAATAAAGAGATGCGTTTATTCGAAGCTTTTTTTGAAGCATATAAAGATGTGATTGAAGGCTAATTATATCTTTTTTACCATTTGGTAATCATCCATCACAAAGCCATTTCCTATATCTGTAACTAAAGGGCCTACATTAATAAACCCCAACCACTCATAAGCTTTTATAGCATTTGTATTATTTATATTTACTGTGAGTCTTATATTTTTTAATTGGTAACTTTTTGTTTTTTCTTCAACAAACAACATCGCCGTTTTTCCAATTTTCTTTCCTCTATAAGTATTTAAAACATATATCTTACTTAAAAATAATGATTCATCTTCTTTCTTTATCGAAATATAACCAACTGGTATTTCATCATAAGTCATTAAAAAATACTCAAACCCATTTTCTACTTGCCCTTCAATAGCAATTGCAGATTGGTATTTTTCTAACATATAATCTATCTGTGGTTTTCCAACTATAGGAATATAATGTTCTCTCCAAATAACATCTGCTAGTTTTGCGATTTGCAAGTAACTATTTGTTGTATCTGCAACAATAATCTCTATCATATAAAACTTTGAATTAACAATTCAAATTAAACAATAAAAGCGGAGTTAACAGCATATAAATACCTCTTAAAAGTACCGTTCGTCGAAAAACAACGTATTTTAACTGCTCAAATCGCCGTTTTGAAAGTCCAACTTAAAAAAAACAACGTAATTTGAAAAGTATAAAGACAAAATCCGAATATGAAAAAACACTTACTTTTCTTTTTTCTATGTTTCCCTAGTTGCTTTTTTTCTCAAAATTATTCAGATTATTTGGGCGCAGGACATAGTAATGGTATAAGCGTAAGTTCCAGCAGTGAACAAAGTCGTACAAATTGGAGAGAAACTGCCAGTGGTTCTAACACCGTTAACGGTAAAGGTTTAGATGCTCGCCTATTAGAAACATCCCGATTTTTAGCTCAAGCTACTTTCGGAACTGATTTAGATTATATTAAATCTGTTGCAAAAAAACCATTTGAAGATTGGATTGATTCTCAGTTTGACATGAATAGTCCATCAATGGGACAAATGACTGATGATATCTATAATCAGGCACTTGTTATTTTTATTGCTAATGGAGGTAACCATAAAGATTACAATGGTCCAGATAATAATCATTTTAATTACGCATGGTGGCAATCTAATATCGGAAATGAAGATTTATTAAGACAAAGAATAGCTTTAGCATTAAGTGAAATACTTGTAATCTCATGGGATTCAAACCTAAACGACTATGGTGTAGGTCTAGGTGATTATTATGATGTTTTAAAAGATAACGCCTTTGGGAATTTTAGAGACCTATTATTAGAGGTAACGTTACATCCAATGATGGGTGGTTACTTAAGTCATTACAATAACCCGAAAAGTGATCCTGATGAAAACATTCATCCTGATGAGAATTTTGCAAGAGAAATTATGCAATTATTCACTATTGGGTTATATGAACTTAATCCAGACGGCAGTTATGAGCTAGATATAAACGGTGATATAATTCCAACTTATGACAATGAAGACATAAAAGAATTTGCCAAAATATTTACAGGATTAGGAACTTCTGAGGTTGAAGAAAACGAATATGATGTCGTTCCTGATTTTGGAGTTGGTTTTCACTTAGCCAGAAAAAATATCCCCATGATTATGTATGAAAACTGGCATGAACCTGGAGAAAAAAGATTATTAAATGGAAACGTTGTTCCTAGCGGACAATCTGGGATGAAAGACATTGAAGATGCAGTAGACAATTTATTTAATCATAAAAACACTCCTCCTTTTATTGCTTTACGTTTAATACAGCAATTAGTAAAATCGAACCCTTCACCAGCTTATATATCAAGAATTAGTGGTGTATTTGAAAATCACAAAGGTGTTCGAGGCGATATGAAAGCTGTCATTAAAGCCATCTTATTAGATGAAGAAGCAAGGAGCTGTAGTTGGGTGAACGATCCTAACAGCGGTAAGTTAATCTCACCTATGATTAGATATTTCAATGCAACTAGGCAATTAGATTTAGATAATAAAAGTGGGTTAAACTGGAATTTAGGAACTGCTTTTTTTAAAGCCACTGGCCAATTGCCTTTAGGTTCTCCAAGTGTTTTTAATTTTTATTTACCAGAGTATGTTCCTAGTTCTGAATTTGCAAATGCAAATTTGAAAGGTCCAGAATTCGAAATACATACTTCTGCTTCAAGTTTAGCTTATTTAAACCAAGTAAATGCTTGGACTAATACAAGGCATTTTTCAATGCTATATACCCGTAAATTAGGACTTGAAGACACGCCTTTAGATTTTGAAAAATTAAAGTATTATGCGCAAGATGGTGAGGTACTTGTAAATATGTTAGATAAACTATTTACTCGTGGGCAGCTTTCTGATGATACAAAACGCATAATAGTAGATGCTATAGAACCTTTACAAGGAGGAAATGAAAACATCGATTATATGTATCTACGAGTAAGAATGGGACTGTTTTTAATTTTAACAAGCCCAGATTATGTTATATTAAAATAACGAAAATGACAAAACACAAACACAATAATATATCGAGACGGAAATTTTTAGGGCAGTCATGTGCTGCACTGGGTTACACAACCATTTTTTCATCATTAATAAATTTAAAAGCCATGGCTGCTACAGCTATGAATAATTCGTCTACTATTTCTATAGGTGGCGATTATAAAGCTTTAGTATGCTTAAACTTAGGTGGTGGTAACGATTCTTTTAACATGTTAATCCCAAGAGGAAATAATGAGTATAGTGAATACGCCACTACCCGATCAAACTTAGCCATCCCACAAAATCAAATCTTACCAATCAACCCAAATACATCAGATGGTAGATCATTTGGTCTCCACCCTTCCATACCAAATATGCAACAACTATTCGAGAGTAATAATTTGGCATTTCTCTCTAATGTTGGGACTTTAATAGAACCTTCAACAAAATTAGATATTCAAAATAAAGTTGTTAAAACCCCTTTAGGCTTATTTTCTCATTCAGACCAGACACAACAATGGCAAACGGGAAGACCACACGAAAGAACTAACATTGGTTGGGGTGGTCGAATTGCAGATTTAGTGCAATCCATGAACTCCAATGAAAATATATCCATGAATGTCTCATTAGGAGGAAGTAATACGTTTCAAAGAGGCAATCAAATAATACCATATGCCATAAGAACTAGTGGTAGTATAGGAATTGATCGTTATGGACGAGACAATATTTATGATCGTCTTAGAACGCAGGCTATAAATTCTATGTTAGATCGAGATTATCAAGATATTTTTAAAAACACTTATAAAAACACGATAAAAACTTCGAATGATTCTGGTCTACAATTTCAAGAAGCTGTAGATGGCATTCCTGAATTTAGCACCATAATGCCTGAAGAAAACCGTCTGGCTGAAAAATTAAGAATGGTAGCAAAAACCATTGCAAGCAGAGATACTTTAGGCTTTTCCAGACAAACATTTTTTGTTGATGCTGGTGGTTGGGATCATCATGATGAATTACTTGTAAATCAAGCAAATAGATTAGCAGAAGTCGATGCAGCTTTACAATATTTTAATAGTGTTATGGCTGAATTAAACACAACCGACTGCGTAACATTATTTAGTATATCAGATTTTGGACGCACCCTTACATCAAATGGAAACGGTACAGATCATGCTTGGGGAGGCAATGCTTTTATGATGGGTGGCGCTGTACAAGGAAAAGAAATATATGGCGATTATCCTGTTTTAGCATTAGGCAGTGATGTTGATCTTAGAAAAAAAGGTGTTTTAATACCATCAACTCCAGCCGATCTTTATATGGCGGAGCTCGCTTTATGGTTTGGAGTTCCTGCTTCAGATCTTACAACCATTTTCCCAAACTTATCTAATTTTTACGATACTAACTCTGGTACGCCTCCAATTGGCTTTATGAATATGATATGATGAAAAAACTATACACACACATACTAATTACTTTTATATTTATTTCTCCTGCAATAAGTGCACAATGCTATCCAGACAGACATAGTACAAGCTGGTACGATAGCTGGATATCTTGTGAAACATCACCAAACCCAAATTCAGCATATGGACAAACACATTGGATTATGTATGATTTTGGATACGAATACGAACTAAGAGAATCTAAATTCTGGAATGCTAACGAACCAAAAAATCTTAATTACGGTATTAACGATTACAATTTAGATTATTCATTAGATGGTGTTTCGTGGACAAACTTAGGAGCTTTTAATATGACACAAGCAACTGGTTCATCTACTTACGAAGGAGAAGAAGGTCCAGATTTTAATTATACTAAAGCACGATATGTATTAATCACGCCTACTTCAAATTTTGGAGGTGATTGTTATTCTTTAAGTGAAATGAAAGTCAATATTACGGATCCTTTCGATCTTATTGCTGAAGAAAACGGATTTAACGCCTTAGCGTATCCTAATCCTTTTGTTAATAGCATAAACCTTAGAATTTCATCTATTGATCAAACTAGCCCCGTAAATTATGCATTATATGATATGCTGGGAAGACCTATAAGCTCCGGTAGTATAACTATTGTTGAAGACACTGAAATTTATGAACTGCCAATACATGGCAATGCTCTATCTGTAGGGATGTATATTATAAATGTGGAGCAAAATAAAAATAAACGTGCTTTCAAAATTATAAAAAGCAAATAGATAAGGTCCGCTTATTTATTCTAACGTCAGTCAACGTAAACAACACTCAAAAGAACCAAATTAATTATCTGAAATACAGTCATTTGTCATGTCGACAGAACGAAGCATGAGTGACGAGACATCTCATCATGATGCGATTCCTCCTCGAAAGCTCCGCTTGATATCTTCAAACAAAATATATTTTGTTTTCGATAGCGTTCGGAATGACTAGATCCCTTCTTTTAAACATCTTAAAGAGTTGATTGTCAATTTACTATAAATCGAACTAGTTATTCTAGCTAAATCACATAAAGGAAAATCATAAAAAAATGAAAAATGGCACCTGCTAAAACAAATAGGTGCCAAACAACATGGTTATAAGGTATTTTTTCTACTGCATAAAAAACAATACCTACCGTATAGAATAGTCCACCACCAAATAGAAATAAGATACCATCATCACCAATAATATTGGATAAATTTGAGAAATCGAAGACAATAAGCCACCCCATTGCCAAATAAAGAAGTGTAGAAAAAACCTCGAAGCGTCCTGTAAAAAACAACTTTAAAACAATACCAAACGCTGCAATACCCCAAACAATCCAAAAGAGCGTCCAACCTAAACTATCATGCAATGCAATTAATAAAACAGGCGTATAAGTACCAGCTATAAGTAAGTAGATACTAACATGGTCTATAATTCTAAAATAATACTTTTGTTTCTTTTTATTTACAGCATGATACAATGTAGATGCCGTAAATAATACAATAATGGAGATACCATAAACGATAATACTAAAGAGACTCCAATTATTTTTTTGATTATCAAAGACAATAAGCAGTATTAATGCTGTAATTCCGAAGAATATACCAATAGCGTGTGTGGTCGCATTTAGTTTTTCTTCAAAAAGAGTTTGATCTCGCATTGTTTATGGTTCCCTTGTTGCGGGTAACCATTTGTCTGTTAAATCATAAAAATCAAAGTCAATAGCTGATTTTTGACGTTCTAATCGACCATTTTGAAAGTTCCGCAGTAAAATATCTTCAATTAAATAGTCTTCTTTTACATTTACAGGATCAAATTCCCGTTTTAATGAAAGATCGAACATACTAGCAGTCGTGTTATACCAAAATGCACGCCAACCATTACGTAGTTCTTTTATTAAATTAAATGCCGTGGTACCAGTCTGTCTGTGAATTAATTTAATGAGTATTTGTCCCTCTGTACGAGTCAGCTTTTTTAATTCTTCAGAAAACTCGCCTTCTATATATTTTTGAATACGTTTAGTGTACCGTTTCTTTTCACGAGTCCTTTTAAGAGTTGCTAAATGTTTATTCATAGAATCTAAACGTTCAGCAGCCATTTTTGCATATGGATATACTTTCATTGTTTTTCTTCTAAGAATGAGATATCTAATACGTTCTTTCTTATCATCAAACCTAAGCTTATGTAAAAGCCTTACTTCTCTTAAATCGATAGATAATCTGGGAACAGAATCACCCTTAATAATAAGATACTCTACGGCAGCAGAATCCTGTACAATATCATTCCCTTGAGCGAAGAGCAAAAAAGGGAACATTAAGAATATATATTTAAAACAGTTCATCAAAAATACCGGAGCTTCAATACTTCAAATTTAATAATTTACCTGGTTTAAAACATTTTTTTTCTATTTATATTATTATTTTAGTGCAAAATTTTTTATAAATGACGAAGAAGAGCATTCTTAACAAGGAGTCTATGGACTTTTTAGAAAAGTATTTAAATAATGCCGCACCTACAGGTTACGAATGGAATGGGCAAAAATTATGGATGGACTACGTAAAACCTTACATAGATGAATTTATAACAGATACTTATGGCACAGCCGTAGGTGTCATAAATCCTAAAGCAAAATATAAAGTGGTTATAGAAGGCCATGCCGATGAAATCTCATGGTATGTAAATTACATATCAGATAACGGATTAATCTATGTTATTAGAAATGGTGGTAGTGATCATCAAATTGCACCGAGTAAAATAGTTAACGTGCATACCAAAAAAGGCATTGTTAAAGGTGTTTTTGGATGGCCAGCCATACACACTCGCAACAGAACTAAAGAAGAAGCTCCAAAACCAGATAATATTTCTATCGATGTTGGAGCAAAAGATAAAGAAGAAGTTGAAAAAATGGGAATTCATGTAGGCTGCGTTATCACCTACCCTGATGAGTTTCATATTTTAAATGATGATAAACTAGTTTGTCGTGCTTTAGATAATAGAGTGGGAGGTTTTATGATTGCTGAAGTAGCCCGATTGCTAAAAGAAAATAAAAAAGAGCTTCCTTTTGGACTTTACATTACAAATTCGGTACAAGAAGAAATTGGTTTACGTGGTGCAGAAATGATCTCGCATACCATTAAACCAAATGTAGCTATAGTTACAGATGTAACTCACGATACGACCACTCCAATGATAGAAAAGAAAAAAGAAGGTCATCTTGAAATTGGTAAAGGTCCTGTTGTAGCTTATGCACCTGCTGTACAACAAAAATTACGTGATTTAATTACAGAAACTGCAGAGGATAAAAAAATTCCTTTTCAACGTTCTGCCCTATCTCGTGCTACTGGAACCGATACAGATGCCTTTGCTTACAGCAATGGCGGTGTAGCATCTGCACTAATTTCATTACCGCTCCGTTATATGCATACTACTGTAGAAATGGTACATAAAGATGATGTAGAAAATGTTATTAAATTAATATACGAAACACTACTTAATATAAAAGATGGTGAAACGTTTAGTTATTTTGAATAAACAATATTTTATCTGTAAATACATTAAAGTTATCCTTTTTAGGGTAACTTTTTTCTTTTAAAGCTATTTGTTATCTGTTAAGTAGGCAAACAATAATTTAATACACATTTCTTTCTATTAATTTTCAATAAACTTTGTAGCTTTAACAATTAAATAATTAAGCCTTTTATGCTATTACAAGATCAAAAGCATTTATTTGATATTCCTCAGGAAACCACGTATCTTAATATAGCGAGTCAATCGCCTTCTTTTAAAGCAGTATATCAAGCAGGACTAGAAGGCTTGAAACAAAAAAACCGTCCTTATACAATTAAAAATTCAGATTACTTTGATCCGGTTTCTGAACTTAAAAAACTATTTGCACAACTTATAGAGGCAGAAGATTATAACCGTATAGCAACAATTCCTTCGGTTTCTTATGGTATTGCAACGGTTGCAAATAATATAAAATTAAACCCTGGAGATGAAATATTAATTATAGATGAACAATTTCCAAGCAATGTCTATTCATGGCAAAAATTAGCAGAGACATATAATGCTTCGTTAAAAACGGTTAGCACTCCAAAGACGAAAACCAATCGTGCATTATTATGGAATGAAGCCATTTTAAATGCTATAAATAGTAAAACTGCAGTCGTAGCGATGGGTAATATTCATTGGTCTAATGGAACTTTATTTGATTTAAAATCTATTAGAAACAAAACCAAAGATCACAATGCGCTTTTAATTATAGATGGTTCTCAGTCTGTTGGTGCGTTACCATTTTCTGTTAAAGAGTTTCAACCAGACGCCCTTATTTGTGCTGGTTACAAATGGCTTTTCGGACCTTATGGTTGTGCTTATGCATATTATGGAGACTATTTTGATAACGGCTCTCCCTTAGAAGAAAGTTGGATGCATAGACTTAATAGCGAGAATTTTGCAGGTTTAACAAATTATGAATCTCAATATAAGCCTTTGGCAAATCGCTATTCCGTAGGTGAAAATGGAAATTTTATTTATGTAAAAATGCAAATTGCTGCCTTAAAACAAATTTTAGAATGGACGCCTAAAGCCATACAAAACTATTGCAAATCTATATCTTTTGAAGCTGTAGAGACATTAGAAAAATTAGGATGTCATATTGAAGATTCAAATTATAGAACACATCATTTATTCGGAATTGAATTACCAAACGACCTAGATATTAAAGCTTTACAGCAAGATTTAGCAAATGAAAATATCTATGTGTCATTCAGGGGAAATTTTATTAGAATTTCCTGTCACTTATTCAATACATCTAAGGATTTTGAACCTCTTATTACTTGTTTATCTAAATACCTATAAAATTTCTAATATATGGACGAGTATATAGATATTGTTACAAAAGAAGGAAAACCTATTGGAAGATCCGAATTAAAATCTATTATCCATCAAAAAGGGTATTATCATAATACCGCTCATATTTGGTTTTATACTAAAAAAGGTGACATTTTATTATCTCAACGTTCGGCAAAAAAAACAATTTGTCCATTAATGTGGGATGTCTCGGTTGCAGGTCATATTGATGCAGGAGAAACCATAAAGCAAGCAGCTTTAAGAGAAACCAAAGAAGAAATTGGGATTTCAATTTCTGAAAATGATTTAAAAGAGATTGGCATTTTTGAATGCTTTCAAACCTATGAAAACGGTATTATTGATAACGAATTTCATAATACATTTATTTGTGAGCTGAAAGTTTCATTATCAAAACTAATCCCCCAAGAGGAAGAAGTTGAAGCTCTTAAATTAGTATCCTTTTCAAATTTTAAAGATCTTATAAAAAATATAGGCAACAATGGCAATCACTTTGTGCCTTCAAACAAATCATATTACGAATTTGTATTACAAAACATTATTGAAACTATAAACTAACCTCTTATTTCAAATACCCCTCTAAAATGAACCTATTGCTTTTAGCTATTGCTCCAATTTTTATAGTTATTCTATATATTTATTTTAAAGATAAATATGAAAAAGAACCTAAACACTTACTCTTTTACAACTTTCTTTTAGGTGCTATAGTAAGCGTCCTAATTACTACCATTTTATATTATATTTTCGATATTGTCTTACCGCTTACGGATCATACAAGTGTTTTTCAACAATTTGTTAAAGCCTTTCTTGTTGTTGGGTTCACCGAAGAATTTAGTAAATACATTATCGTCAGGTATTTTGCTCAAAGGCATAAAGAATTCAACGAACCGTTTGATGGTATAGCTTATGCAGTGATGGTATCCATGGGGTTTGCTGCTACAGAGAATATTCTATATGTATTCCAAGGCGGTTATGAAACAGCATTATTAAGAGCTTTTACAGCAGTTCCTGCACATGCAACATTTGGAATCTTAATGGGGTTCTATATGGGAAAAGCTAAATTTTCGAAAAACAGAATTGGCCTAAATATTATTGGTTTACTATCTGCTACTATATTTCATGGCGCCTATGATTTTTTCTTATTTATAGATTTTGTACCTGGTATATGGATAGGTGCATTTATATCTCTTTTTATTGGAATTTTACTCTCTAGAAAAGCTATTAAACTCCATCAAAAAAACTCTAATTTCAATGTTTGATAAAGCTGTTTCCAAATATGATTTATCTCATAAATTAAATCATCCTTTTTTAATAATTTTAGCTGACTCAAAATCTATACTTGGCTATATGATAGAACATTTAGTATATAAAATTCATATATTTACTACAAAATTAATCCACACATAAATGAGCAAGACTTTCAAAACCTCTGTAAATAATACGTTTGATTTTGAAATTAAAGATGACGACATCTCAAATCTTAATGCTTTACAAATTTCAGCTTCAAAATTTCATGTTCTTGATCAAAACAAATCTTATCATGCTGAAATTACAAGAGATGACTTCAATAAAAAATCATACGAAGTAAAAATCAACAACAATACATATAACATCAATATTTTAAATGATTTAGACGTTTTAATAAAAGATATGGGGTTTTCCATTGGGGCTGCAAAACATATTGATTCTGTTAAAGCTCCCATGCCTGGACTTATTTTAGAAATTAATGTAAAAGCGAATCAAGAAGTAAAAGAAGATGATCCGCTTTTAATTCTAGAAGCTATGAAAATGGAAAATATTATTACATCTCCAACAGATGGCGTTATCAAATCTATTTCTGTTAGTAAAGGAGAGGCCGTTGAGAAAAACCAACTACTAATAGAGTTCGACTCGTAATACATATATAAAAGTACATTCAACATTATAAAATATATAAAGTTTTATACACACCATTATACTAAAAACATGTGTATTCATAACGTATCTTATTATTATGAAAAAAATACTAGTAGCAAATAGAGGTGAAATTGCCATAAGAGTCATGATGACTGCTCAAAAAATGGGCATACAAACAGTTGCTGTATATTCTACAGCAGACAGAAATGCGCCGCATGTAAAATTTGCCGACGAAGCTGTATGCATAGGCGAACCTCCATCTAACCAATCTTATTTAAGAGGTGATAAAATTATTGAGGTAGCCAAACAACTTAACGTTGATGGCATACATCCTGGATATGGTTTTTTAAGTGAAAACGCCAGCTTTGCAGAGTTATGTGAGCAAAACAGTATTGTTTTTATTGGACCGAGGTCTAAAGCCATTAAGATTATGGGAAGTAAATTAGCAGCAAAAGAAGCTGTTAAAGCTTACGACATACCTATGGTTCCTGGAATTGATGAAGCCATCACAGATGTTACCAAAGCCAAAGCTATTGCTAAAAAAATTGGGTTTCCTATACTTATTAAAGCGTCTGCCGGTGGTGGTGGAAAAGGCATGCGCGTTGTAGAAAAAGAAAGTGATCTGGAATCTCAAATGAATCGTGCTATTAGTGAGGCAACGTCAGCTTTCGGTGATGGGTCTGTTTTTATTGAAAAATATGTGGCATCTCCTCGACATATAGAAATTCAAATCATGGCAGATAGTCACGGCAATATATTACACTTTTTTGAACGTGAATGTAGTATTCAAAGACGCCATCAAAAGGTAGTAGAAGAGGCACCATCTTCGGTTTTAACGCCAGAACTAAGAAAAAAAATGGGAGAAGCTGCCATTAAAGTTGCTAAGTCCTGTGATTATTTGGGAGCTGGTACGGTTGAGTTTTTATTGGATGGAGATCTAAATTTCTATTTCTTAGAAATGAATACCAGATTGCAAGTAGAACATCCTGTATCAGAATTAATTGCTGGTGTCGATTTGGTAGAACTTCAAATACTTGTAGCACGTGGTGAAGCTTTAGCTATTAAACAAGACGATTTAAAAATTAATGGGCATGCCCTAGAATTACGTGTTTATGCAGAAGACCCCCTAAATGATTTTTTACCTAGTGTTGGTCATTTAGATGTTTATAAACTTCCTAATGGTGAAGGTATTCGCGTAGATAATGGTTTTGAAGAAAATATGGATATTCCCATTTATTATGATCCTATGCTTTCTAAATTGATTACTTATGGAAAGACCAGAGATGAAGCCATTCAACTTATGATAAAAGCTATAGAAAATTATCATGTAGAAGGTGTACAAACCACGTTGCCTTTTGGAAAGTATGTTTGTGAACATGACGCGTTTCGTTCTGGAAATTTTGACACCCATTTTGTTAAAAATTACTATTCTCCGGAAGCCCTCAAAGAAGACACAGAGAAAGAAGCAAAAATTGCTGCTTTAATTGCGGTAAAACAATATACCGAAGATCAAAAATTATTAAGAATACCTAATTAAATTATATTCGTTATTTCGATACTGAACATAGTTAAAATAGAATGTAGATTTAAATTCTACATCGTAGTATTGAAAAACAAAGCTTATTAACCTATGGATTCAAAAATAAACAAACTAAACGAACGTATCGCTCTGGCACATTTGGGTGGCGGACAAAAACGCATTGATAAACAACATGCAAAAAAGAAACTCACTGCGAGAGAACGTGTCAACTATTTAATGGATGAAGGTTCTTTTGAAGAAATTGGTGTTCTAGTGACGCACAGAACAACAGACTTCGGAATGGAAAACGAGGTTTATTTTGGTGATGGCGTTATTACTGGCTACGGGACTGTTAATGACAAATTAGTATATGTATACGCTCAAGACTTTACCGTTTTTGGAGGTGCTTTATCTGAAACCCACGCCGAAAAAATATGCAAAATCATGGATTTAGCAGTAAAAGTTGGAGCACCTATTATTGGATTGAACGATTCTGGTGGTGCACGAATACAAGAAGGTGTTCGCTCTCTAGGTGGTTATGCAGATATTTTTTATAGAAATGTACAAACTTCTGGCGTTATTCCTCAAATTTCTGCTATTATGGGACCATGTGCTGGAGGTGCTGTCTACTCCCCTGCTATGACCGACTTTACCATTATGGTAGAAAACACAAGTTACATGTTTGTAACGGGACCTAATGTTGTTAAAACGGTTACTAATGAAGAAGTAACTAGTGAAGAATTGGGTGGTGCTTATACGCATGCTTCTAAGTCTGGAGTGGCTCATAAAACTTCTGCAAATGATATTGAGTGTTTAGAAGATATAAAAAAACTATTGAGTTACTTGCCTCAAAACAATACAGAATCCCCTCAAAAATTAAATTTTGAATTTAAAGATGAAGTCAGAACTATTTTATCAGATATCGTACCGGAAAACCCTAATAAACCCTATGATATGCATGAGGTTATAGACGGTATTATTGATGAAGACTCTTTTTATGAAATCCACAAAGACTATGCTGAAAATATTATTGTTGGCTTTGCAAGACTTGGCGGACGTAATATTGGAATTGTAGCAAATCAACCACTCTTTTTGGCTGGAGTATTAGATGTAAACAGCTCAAAAAAAGCAGCGCGTTTCACACGTTTTTGTGATTGTTTTAATATCCCTTTATTAGTATTAGTTGACGTACCTGGTTTTTTACCAGGAACCGATCAAGAATGGAATGGTATTATAGTTCATGGTGCCAAACTATTATATGCTTTGAGCGAAGCTACTGTTCCTAGAATAACAGTTATTACAAGAAAAGCCTACGGAGGTGCTTACGATGTTATGAATTCTAAACATATAGGAGCAGACTTAAATTATGCGTGGCCTGGCGCAGAAATAGCCGTTATGGGAGCAAAAGGTGCTAGTGAAATTATCTTTAAGCGAGACATTGCTGCTGCCGATGATCCTGCCAAAAAATTAGCAGAAAAAGAAGCCGAATATGCAGAAAAATTTGCGAATCCTTACAGGGCGGCAAGGCGTGGTTTTATTGATGAAGTCATTTTACCAAAAAACACACGAAGAAAACTCATTAAAGGGTTTTCTATGCTAGAAGATAAGCACGTAGATACTCCAAAAAGAAAGCACGGAAACATACCTTTATAAATAAAGAAACAAACTACTATGGATTGAAAATCCATAGTTTTAAACAAAGAATGGAATTCTTTGTTTAGAGTTGGTTTGTCAAGGAATGAAGAACGAAGAGCCTGCCTACCGGCAGCTACGGTGTACCCACAAATATTTATTGATTAGTCATCGCTTTAAAAAGTTAGCCACGAATACACTAATTTCACTAATTTTCCTGTCTATCGACAGGTTTAGCAGACTGAAAGTCTGATTCGTGTTGATGATAAGTATAGCACATCACAAGCGCATCCAATCTCTAGTATTAAGTTCTAGCAAAGACGTTAAGTCGACAACTGTATGCTATAACTGTCAAATGCGACTGAAAACCGGGATTTTATTTGTGTATTCGTGGCATTGGTATTGGGAATCATAAGATTTTGAGAATAATTTTATAACTTAAAAAGATGTGGGTACACCGTAGCGGCCAGGCAGGGAATCTCATTATTTTGGAATTTGTGATGAGATTTCTCTCTGTGTTCGAAATGACAATCGGCACGCAAAAAAGTTTATAGAAACTAAAGTAACTGCAATGAAATTGCAGGGTTTTAACCTTTAACTAGATAATAAAGCTAAAAAAGGAGACTAAAATAGACTCCTTTTTTTCTATCCAATCAAATAAACTTTATAAATATAATATCCTTATAGATACTAATTTGTTTATTTGAAATAACTCTAACATCTATGTTTTTATAACTAAAAATATACTTTCAGCTTACCTTATAAAAACAAGTTTAATTAGGTTACTTGAGGCAAAATATAATGTTGATTAATAGCACTACAAATATCACGAACCATATTAATAATAAAGAATAAATAACTACTCATTATCGACTCAAAATTAGAAAAATAGCAATTATTTGTATTTCTTAAGTTTTGAAGTATTTGAAGAAAGGCATCATAATTCAACGTCAGTTCGGCATATTAAAAACTGATAATCAAACACTTAAAAGACTCCTAAGAAGAAACCATGTAATTCCGAACGCTATCGAAAACAAAATATATTTTGTTTGAAGATATCAAGCGAAGCTTTCGAGGAGCCTGGTGGCAAGCAGCCGTATTTCATTGGATTATATATGATATTTTTAATAAAATTTACGTCGAACCCATCTTTAATTTAATATTTTTTCTGAGCCTCTAAAAGTTGTTTTAAGATATTCCGCTAATGTTTCTTTCTCTTTATCAATATTAATTTTTTTAGCAATACGATAACGTTTACTTTCAATGGCCCTAACAGATGTATTTAAGAAAACTGCAATTTCTTTGCTCTTAAAACCAACATACAAGTAGTAACAAATAATAACCTCTGAGTTATTTAATTGTGGGTACATTTTATTTATTACCTGAAAAAAATTCACATTAAGATCATTAACTAAATCTAAATGACTATCACTTTTATCTAAAATCGTGGAAGAATTATGATGTAAGTTTGTATATAATTTTTTAATTTTTTCTCGTTGAATAGACACATCTCCTATTCCCGATATGCTTTTAATCTCCTTTTTTAAATTGTATATATAATCTTCTAAGCCTTGAACTTTTACTACTAATTTTTCATTATTAGACCTAAAATATGATAAATTACTTGTTTGGTTACTTAAATCTATCGTTTTAAGCTTTTGTTTTCTATAAAAAAACATATATATAAAACTAGAAGCTGTTAAAAGCAGTAATAAGACTACGACCAATACGCCATTTAAATATTGCTTATCACTTACAATTTTTAATTCAAACTTTTCATTTACAAAATCGTTGTTTACTTGAAAACTACTAGTCATAATGTTTTCATACATTTTGTTTTCAAAAATTGCTAAAGAATCAGTATACGCTTTAGCCATTTCTTTGTTACCCAAAAAGCTATAAGAATCTGCATATAGTTTTAAATAATCCTCTTCAACATCTTCTGTCATTAAATGCTTATTCTTAGATAACTTTAATAGATAATGAAATGTCGAATCTATTTGTTTTTTTTTAAAATGACTATCAGCAAAAGACACATCCATTAAAGATTCAAAAGATGTATAGTTATACGAAACTATAGTAGGGTTATTTTTTAATTTTTTAAATTCATTAAAATACAAATAAGCCGTTTCTAAATCATCTAGAGCTATATAGTTAGAAGTAAGCATGGCAACAGAGGCCATATAAAAGTAAGCATCGTCTTTAGCACCTTTGTATTTATGTAAATTATCTAATAGTAACTTATTACATGCTTTATATTCTTTATCAAGAAATTTAGCATAAGCATAGGTTAAATCAACCTCAAAATCACCATAAGCATAATCAGATAATTTATAATATTCTCTAGCTTTTTTTAAATACTTAAACGCCGTAGTATCTTTTTTAACATAATAAAGGCAAGAAAACAATTCTAAACTAGCCTCACCCGCTATTTCATAATTTTTGCTGTCTACTGCATGTTTCAAAGCTAAAACACAGTTTTGATATGATTTTATATGATCGTTATTTTCATCATAAATTAAAGATTTTAAAATATAATAATCAGGAAGCCCTTCTTTAATATAATCATCTATTGGTCGTGGAATAGAATCTAAAAAAGCGATTGCTTTTTTAGTATCATAATCAATGTAAATATCTGCTGAATCGACAAATCGCTCATAGTCACTTGAGCCTTGACCGTAACAAAAAGTTCTAAAGAATAATAGCACCATAAAAACACAAAAAAATCTGTGTTTTGAACAAAGTTTCCGTTGTATCAAAATTTTAAATTATAATTAATCACCTATCGTAAAAATATGCAATTATTTTTAACAATAGTTTAATATTTTAAACTTTGTAGGCAGGAAAAAACTTACTAACAGTAGCCTTTCATAGTCATTAATCAGAAAACAAACTTTTATCTAACCCAGGAACAATACGTAACGCATTTTTATAGTAGATTTTTTTTAATACCTCATCAGGTAAATCCATACCATACATAGGCCAAAACGCGTGATATTTTTTATGATATGGAAAGTATTCATCTTTACTCTCTAAAACTCTAAAATAAGTAGGAAATTCTTTGGGTTTCCAGCTATCTTTCCCAAACAGTATGCGATCTTGATATTTGATAAAGAATGCCTTTGCAAAACGAGGTTGTCTGCCTAACTCTGCTATAATTGCTGCAATACCCACATTCATATTCGGGATGTCATCTAATAACATGCCTAATGTCCCCAAATCATTCGCATACCATCCCATATGTGCATTAATAAATGTAGTTTTAGGGTTGTTTTTAAACATACTATGCTGCTCTGCAATAATTTGTTCCCACGGCGCTGGATTCGTAGCACTTCGTTTTCTACGCGGATGCGTTTTTAGCTCTAACCAACGCTCATTATCACCATTAAAATCATCCCAAAAAGATTTAGGGTCTGCTGCATGAATAAGAACTGGTATCCCTAATTCGCCACATTTCGCCCAAATTGGGTTTAATCGTGCATCATTAATGGCAACCCGTTTTCCTTTAACATCTTTATCTCCTAAACCTAAACCTTTATAGACTTTTAAACCTCTAGCTCCATTTTTAACATCGAGTTCCAATTGATTCACTGTTTCTTCTATCCATCCCTTTTTTCCAACATTCTTATTAAAACTAATATTCGCAAATACTACAAAACGATTTGGATAATGATCTTTTATATTTTTAACAGACTTCTTTAAATCCTTGCCCGAACGCCCACTTAAATTAACCATTATTCCCATATTTAAAGTATCCATGGCTCTAACTACGGGGGTTAAATCTTGATTTGGCATTCTATATTGATGACCATGTATATCTATAAAAGTGAATTTTGCACGGTTTATAACCTTTCCAGGAACCACTAATGTCGATTTGGGATTATAGTCTTCAAATGATATGTCTTGTGCTATTATAACGTTTGAAAGGAGAATCGTAAATAAAATGACAATGGTGTTTTTAGTATGCATACTTTAATGGTTTTACCCAGATTATATATTATACGCGTTATGAAAGTTTCAACTATAAAAATAGCTATCTTACTTTATTCTAGCTAGTACTTTATGATGGGTTTAACTAAAAACTCGCCCATAATAATCTAAATCGACAATGACTCCCTTTGTCGTTTTATAATCCTGTTTTATAGTACCTTCTAATGTGAAGCCATTTTTCTTAGCCACAGCAATACTACCTATATTGCTGCTATTAGCTCGGCATAATAACTTTTTAAATTGATATACTTCGGAAAGATATTCTATGACTAATCCTAAAGACTTTGAAATGACACCTTGACCTTCATAATCAACATCAATAAAATAACCTATTTCTGCTTTTGGGATGTTCCAATCTATGCTTTTAACATCAATTAAACCTATGAAAGTATCCGTTTTTAAATCATTTATTACAAAAGGGAAATAACTTTTTTCTAACACACGATCTCTAATATTCTGGCAGTAAATTATGGTGTCTTGAAGTGTTTTAGTTTTTAATACGGTACCAGCAAAAAAATCTTCTAATCGACTTCTATTACGATCAATGAGATTAAAAAAATTTTCACTTTCATTTATATCTAAGGGTGTAATTCTGAAATTATTAAATATAATATCCATTTAAACAAAGTTAACTACTGTTTCTTAGCTTTTACAATTTGAGCATTGTACATAAACGAATCCTGCCAGCGTTCAAAACGTTTATCAAATTCTGTAGAAAAAATCAAGTACTGACATTTACCTATACTTTCTGGTGTTCTTGTTATTTCCGCAAAATGACTCCCTCTAAACAAAAGGTCTGCATCTTCAACGATGCACATTTGTAACTTATTTAAATTAATACCATTTAAGTAAAATATTCTGTTTAAGCGTTTTGGAGTTGCGATTACGATATCTGTTCCAATATATATTTCTTCACGTTGTTTCTCAATATCATATTCTTCATAGGCACAATAAACTCTTAAATCTGTACCTCTTTTATATAAATTGAATTCCAGTTCTAGTTCTAAGGCAGCCTGTTTATCCCTTACAAAAATTAAAGCGCGAGGAGCATCTTCAAATGCTGATTTTAATCTCTGGATAACACTTATAACAATACTGGTTGTTTTTCCAGAATCTTTAGGGGCAATAGCAAATAAACTAGCACCTCCCTTTATTTTTGATAAAATTTGTTTTTGAAATGCTAATGGTTCTTCAAAACCTTTATTTGCAATGGTATCTTTTAAAGGTAAAATGAGCTTTTTAAATGGCATAGATATTTTTCTTAATAACGAAAACAAAGATAGCATTAAATACTACTAAGAAAATTGTATAAACAAAAAGGGACCCATTAATGGATCCCTTTTTCACTATTAATCAATCTATCATTAAAATTCTAAATCTGATACTAAATCAAATTCATCATAGATAGCTTTATCTTTTAGTCCGTCAAAGAAACTAGTAGATCCATATTTTACACCGTACTTTGTTCTATCTACTTTTAATGAAGCTGTAGCTTTACTTCCATAAATAGATATCGTAAATGTAATTGAGTTTGTTTTACCTTTTATAGTTAAGTCTCCAGTAACATTGTAAGCATTTTTACCAGTAGCTTTAACTTTAGTAAATACCAATTTTGCTGTTGGGTGTGCAACAACACCAAAAAAATCATCCGATTTTAAATGACCATCAAGTTTCCCTTTGTACTCACCATCTAAATCGGTAGTGTTTATAGTAGTCATATCTATAACAAACTCACCTCCTGTTAATTTATCACCTGCAAAGTTTAAAAACCCTGATTGTATTGCAATAGTTCCTTCGTGAGACCCTGTTACTTTATAACCTTTCCAAACAACTTTACTTTTATCTGTTTTTATTTCTTTTTTGTCTTTATCTACTGCCGTAAATGACACTGTAAATAATGTCACTATTGTCAATACTACCAAATTTTTAATTGTGTTTTTCATCTTGTTATTTTTAATTGTTTTTGATTTAATTTATGATCCGTAATAAAATTTTTCTTTAATTATTTTTCCGTCTTTCCAGTCTTGTACTGCTACTTGTGTGTAGTTTTTTACTCCCCAATCTTTATGCGTATAATCAAAATGCCATTCTACCATAGTCGTATTTTCTCCGACAGTAACTTTAATTGGTTGAGCAGCTCTAAACTCCGTAATGGAAGCAAAAAATTCTTCTTCTCGCTTTCTATTAGCTGCTTTACCGACAACTTTTGGATTATCATTTTCTTGCATAACAACCGATTCATGATAAAATTCGTCGAATGCTTCTAATGCTTTTCCTTGGAGAATCATATCGTTTATTGTACTAATATTTTCTATTAATTTATTCATAATGTATTAAGTTATTAATTATGATACAAATGTCTAAAACATCGTTTTAATAGAAAATAATATAGTTTATCAAAATATGTTAATCTAGATTAACTTTTCATTGTTCAAATATAAGTTCGCTCTTAATTTTACTTAAAAACTCCTTGGTAATCCCTAAATATGAGGCAATCATATACTGGGGAATTCGCTGTTCTATTTTGGGGTACTGATCTCTAAAATATACATATCTATCTTTTGCAGAAAGGCTAAAATTTCTAATAATACGCTTTTGTGAAGCAATAAATGCTTTTTGTATAATTTGCCTAAAAAAGCGTTCCAGTTTTGGAATGGCGGCATATAGGTCTTCAATAATATCATAAGAAAACATAATTAGCTCCGTTTTTTCTAAACATTGCACATTATAATCTGCAGGAGTTTGCGTAACAAAGCTTCCCATATCGGCAGTCCACCAATCTTCTATAGAAAACATGACTATATGTTCCTGTCCTTCATTATCTACATGAAAGGTTTTGGTACAGCCAGATAGAACAAAGCATTCATATTTACAAACATCGCCTTGCTGAACAATATACTGACCTTTTAAGTATGATCTATAAATAACTTTAGAGAGTAGTATTTTCTCCTCTACTTCTGTTAAAGAAACATATTTATTGATATAATCTAATAATATTTGTCCTTTTTCTTTAATCATATTATAAGTCTGTTAAACGTCTATGGTAATTTATTTGTCCTAAGTGATACGATAAATGAGTCGTTAAATGAATCAAAAAATAGTCCGTTGTCATTGGTTTATTAAAAACCTCTAAAGGGTATTTCTTCTCTAAATCTATATCTGATAATTTTGCTAAGACATGTTCAACTAATTGTATAGTATCATCAATTTGTTGTATTAGTTCAGTACGCACTATATTTTTGAGCGAAAACTCCAGATCTCGTTGTCTTACATAGCCTGTATCACCTAATATGGCTCCTATAAAATGATTAATGTTACCTACAATATGTAAACATAAATTACCAGCTGAGTTCGTTATTTCTTTATCAAGAAACCATAAATTCTCCTCTTGTTTATAAGACATCATTTCTGTCTTAAGTTTATTGAGGTCTCTGGTGAAAATTTTGGTTAAACTCTTAGTAATCATGGTTTCTATTTTATTAATGGTTTGGTCAAATAATGCAACTATCCTTACAGGTACAGCTGAAACACCAACAATTTTTAATGGAAATACTACTACTTTAAATTGGTCTATAAATTCGGCATCGCTAAATTTGTAATGATGTTACATGAAATAAAAGCGTTCATAAAGCAGTTACTTTTATTTATAGAAATAGCCTCTTGTAATATTTTCTCTCTAATTTACAGAAATAAGGGTAATATCAAAAATAAGAACGGCTCCTCCAGGAATACTTCCTCTTCCAGAATTACCATAACCCAAATGAGCAGGTATTAAAAGTTTTCCACTTCCTCCTTCTTTAAAATACGTAATGCCTTCTGTCCAACCTAGTATAACATTTTGTAAATTAGTTTTATAAGAAGCTCTTTCATCAAAGACAGATCCATTGGTAAAGTATCCTTTATAGGATACAGTAACATTAGATGTAAAAGTGGGTTGCTCCCCTGTTCCTTCTTCTTCAATGACATAATAAAGTCCTGTAGAACTTTTCTCTGCAACCAAATTATTTTCAGCAATATAATCTGTTATTTCTTTATCATTTAAAGTAACATAGTCTTTTTCATCGTCACTGCCACAGGAAACAAAAAGAGATAGCACTAGGACAAGTGTAACGTATTTCATAATTATTTTTTTGATGTAAATATAGCAAACACTCCTATTTTATAAATTATAAAAATCATAAAATTATATTAACGTAACATTCAAATTGAGCCTTAATAACTTTATATAAACTACTTTTGCCAAATGCAAAACCCAAATAATAAATTCCGATTAGAATTTGTAGCATTAATGGCATCTCTTATGTCTATTGTTGCTTTATCAATAGACGCTTTATTACCTGCACTTCCAGAAATTGGGAGTTCGCTAGGTGTTATCAACGAAAATGATAATCAGCTATTAATTACTATGATTTTTTTAGGCTTAGGCTTTGGTCAGCTCATTTTTGGGCCTTTATCTGATAGCTTTGGCAGAAAGCTAATAGTATATATAGGGTTTGTAGTATTTATAATTGGTAGTATTATTTGTGTAACTACTAAAAGTTTTGAAATGATGATTATAGGTCGAGTACTTCAGGGTATCGGGTTATCTTCACCAAGAACCTTAAGCATTGCTATTGTAAGAGATTCGTATAGCGGCGATTATATGGCTAAAATCTTATCTATTGTAGTTATGGTTTTTATTTTAGTTCCAGTTATTGCTCCAACATTAGGGGTATTTTTACTTAATTTTTATAATTGGGAATCCATTTTTTATGTAAATTTAATATACGGTCTTTTGGTCATGCTTTGGTTTTGGAAACGGCAACCCGAAACGTTACTAAAGGAAAAACGTATAAAATTTACATCCCACCAATTTATTGATGGTGCTAAAGAATTTGTTAAATATAAAGATGCTGTTGCTTTCACGCTTATTTCTGGGTTTATAACAGGATCATTTATGGTATACTTAAGTACCTCTCAACAAATTTTTCAGGAACAATATAACTTAGCCGATATGTTTCCCTATATTTTTGCAAGTTTAGCAATATCTATTGGGTTTGCGACCTATTTAAATAGTGTTTTTGTTGTTAAATATGGTATGTGGCGTATTGCATACATAGCAACTGTGGCATATGCTGTTATCTCTATTTTGTATGTTGTTTTATTCTGGTCTGGAGACAATCCAGGCATTGGTATTTTAATAAGTTTTTTTGCTTTACAGTTCTTTGCCGTTGGCTTTATTTTCGGAAATATAAGAGCTTTAGCCATGCAACCTTTAGGCCATATTGCTGGTATAGGTGCCGCTATTAATGGTTTCGTATCTACAGTTATGGCAGTACCTATAGCTAATTATATTGGCAGTTTTGTTAGTGATTCTGTCTTACCACTATTCATTGGGTTTTCTATTTTTGGCATACTTTCTCTTTTAACTTTTATTATTCTAAAAAGAAAAAAGGAATTACCTGCTATTAAGTCATTATAGGTAACGTTCATTTATAACCTTGATGTGCCAGATAGAATGTCCTAATATTGTAAATGCAGCTGCTCTTGCAGACATGTCCAAACCACTTGCATTTCCTATAAATTTTAAATCGTTTTCCTCTAAACTTTTCAGTAATACGATAAAACTTTGGCGCACCGCTTTAAATTCCTCAATAAGAGATTCTAAACTTTTATCGTTAGCACAAGAAGGTTCTATATAATCATCTTGTTCAAATCCAGAGATGACAGTTTTGTCATGTCTGGAAAAACGAAAACAACGGTGCTGAAAAATACGCTCAGTATCAATTAAATGTTGAAAAATTTCTTTTACACTCCATTTACCTTCTGCGTATCTATAATCTAATTTATCTGAAGGAATGGATTCAAAGAATTCTAAAACTATATCCGAATCCTTTTTAAAACCATCTATCAATGTAGTTTCTTTAGAAATTAAATTTATATATCTGTAATAATATTCGTTGTATTCTGTGGTTTTTAAATCTGATGTTTTCATTTTATTTTTATTAAATCTTTGCTTGATATGTGTATAAATCGTAATATCGACCATTTAAAGCAATCAATTCGTCATGAGTGCCGCGCTCTACAATACGACCTGCTTCAATGACCAAAATCTGATCCGCTTTTCTAATAGTACTCAACCGATGTGCAATGACAATAGTGGTTCTATTTTTAATTAACTCTCCTAAACTTTTTTGTATTAATGCTTCACTCTCGGTATCTAAACTGGAAGTCGCTTCGTCTAATATAATAATTTTCGGATCTGCTAAAATAGCACGTGCAATGGCTAATCGTTGCCTTTGTCCTCCAGATAATTTCACACCTCTTTCCCCAATTAAAGTATCTAAACCTTCTTCAAAACGATCTGTAAATTCGTTTACATAAGCTGCTTTTACTGCATTTTGTAATTCAGATGCTGTGGCATCTGGTCTAGGAAACATGATATTCTCTCTTATGGTTCCTTCAAATAAAAATTCATCTTGTAAAACCACCCCTAAATATTGGCGGTATGTATTTAATTTTACTTTAGATAAATCTTGACCATCTATTGTTACTTTGCCAGATTTCGGATTTAAAAATGTAGCAGACAAGCCTGCTATAGTTGACTTGCCTGATCCTGAACTCCCAACTAAAGCTGTGGTCGAACCTGGAGGTGCTTTAAAATTAATATCATGTAAAACGTCTTTTCCTTCCTCATAAGAAAATGATACATCGTTAAAAACAATCTCTCCCTTTATAGTTTCAAGCTGAATGGTTCTATCCTCATTATCTTCTTCGGCAGTCATATTCATAAGCTCTTCTGTTCTATCCAAACCTGCTAGAGCTTCAGTTAATTGACTTCCTATGTTACTCATTTGTACTATAGGTGCTATCATAAACCCTAAAATAAGCGTAAAGAATAAAAACTCTCCTGTAGTCATTTCACTTTGTATCATATAATACCCGCCAATGGCCATAATCCCTGTAGTAGCAACACCTATTAAAAAGGTTGAAGAGCTCGTCATTAAAGCCGTAGCAGTCAAACTCTTTTTCACATTCTGAAATAACTTATCAACGCCTTTTTCAAAAGCCTCGTTTTCCTGTGTTTCGGCATTAAATGCCTTAATTACTCTAACTCCTGCTAACGTTTCAGTTAAGCGTCCTTTCACTTCGGCATTTATCTCCCCTCGTTTTCTAAAAATTGGACGTATATATTTAAAGGCTCTAAGTGCTATATAACCGAATATGGATAGTGGTACAAATACGAAAAGCGTCATCCATGGGTTTAGTTTTATTAAAATAATCAAAGACACTATCGCAGTAAAAGTGCCTCCTACCAACTGAACCAACCCTGTACCGATAAGGTTTCGAACGCCTTCAACATCACTCATAATTCGTGATACCAGAGCTCCTGATTTAGTGTTATCAAAAAAACTAATAGGCAACGAAAGTACTTTTTTCTGCACTTGTGCCCGTAATTCGCTAATTAAATATTGTGCTTGTACACTTAATATACGTGTGAGCAAAAACGACGTGATCGATTGTATAAAAATAGCTCCCAAAACAATGGCTACTAAATTGTATAACAGGCTCATGTCTTTACCAGGTACGACCTCATCCAGCAACACTTTACTTTGCCAGGGTAACACTAAACCTGCCAGGCTTCTAATAACGATCAATATTAAACCAATAAACACCAAATTACGGCGTGGCCATACAATCGTTTTAAAGGCTTGCGCCATAGTGACTTTACTTTTAACTTTATTTTCTGGACTCTTTTGGAGATGTTGCATCTAAATTATTTTAGCAATAAGGTAATTTGTAAAATTAACTATTCTTAATTATGAATCATATTAATAACATTTAATTTAAATACAACATCTATATAGTTAATTGTTTGATGGGTTTCATTTTACTAAATTAGTACTGTTTCTGAAGCACAATTATAACATCTAATAGTATGGGAAGAATACACGCATTCGAATTTGAAGATCAAAAATGGTTTCCTTCATTTTTAAGGAATTACGGAACAGATTTTTTGCAGTTTTTGTCTAACAAGACCAAAATGTATACATCTATTATTCCGATAATTAAAAAAGGTCTTGAAAAAAGTAAAACGAATCAAATAATTGATCTTGGTTCTGGTGGCGGTGGCGGACTCATTTGGTTAAACTCTGAATTAAAAAAAGATATTCCTGACTTGGAAATAACCCTAACAGATTTCTATCCAAATATTCCAGCATTTCAATTCACAAAAAAACAAGCTAATAATTTTAAGTACATCGAAAAACCTATTGATGCTAGAGATGTTCCTACAGATTTGAAAGGGCTAAGAACACAATTTTTATCTTTACATCATTTTAAACCAAACGATGCAAAACAGATTTTACAAAATGCTATTAATTCAAACAATGCAATCGCCATTTTTGAAGCACAGGAAAGAAGTTTTCCAAGTCTTCTGGCTATGTTATTTTCACCTTTAAGTGTTCTCTTTACAACGCCTTTTATAAAACCATTTAAAATAGGTCGGATTGTATTCACTTATTTAATCCCTATTGTCCCCTTATTTGTATTGTGGGACGGAATTGTGTCATCGCTTCGTACGTATTCTATAAAGGAAATGAATAACCTTGTTGAAAACCTGGAAGGCACTGAAACTTATGATTGGGAAATTGATAAAGTAAAATCTGGTCCAGGTGTTGTTCTTTATTTGTTAGGAACAAAAAAATAGGATAGTGTCACAGGAAAGAATAGTAAAAATTTGATTTGAACGGGTAAAAATCATAATAAACTGCACAATATTTAAGTATAAAAAGGCTCAAATATTTACGTTTAAAACGTCTTGGTAGTCTGCTTAATTCATTACTTTTATTGTCATAAATAAACCATTAAACAATACAAATGAAAATAATAGGCATCGGCAAAAATTATGTAAGTGATAAAGCTGAAATTGAGGGAATTAAAAACGGATCTCAATTAATATTTACAAAACCAGAAAGTTCTTTAGTAACCAATAATAAAGATGTGGTCTTTCCATCTATTACCAACGAATTGATATATGAAGTCGAATTAGTAGTTAAAATTGGTAAAACAGGAAAAGATATTACTATAGATGATGCGCCTTCGTATATCTCAGAAATTGCTGTTGGTATAGATTACACAGCTAAAGATGTACTTACTGTAAGTAGAGCTGGTAAAGGGCCATGGGCTTTAGCTAAAGGCTTTGATGGGGCATCACCAATATCTAGTTTTAAACCTATATCTAATTTCCCTGATCTCAATAATATTAATTTTGATTTAATGATCAATGGAGAACAGAAGCAAGTCGGTAACACCGATTTTATGATCTACAATTTTAGTGAAATTATTAGTTTTGTTTCCAGCTTTATGACTTTAGTTCCTGGAGATTTAATTTTTACAGGAACACCAGCCGTTGGTGCTGGTCAAACTTTTAAAGGCGATCATTTGCAAGCATCTATTGAAGGCGAATTATTATTGGATTTTAAAGTGATCTAATACACAACAAGTACCAAAAACAAGAGCATTTTATGAAGAATTCTATAGCAGAACGCGTTGGTGATTTTTTAAAGAGATACCCACCTTTTAATATGCTTTCTAATAAAACGCTGTTGCAAATTGCTACAGAGGTTACTATAACATATTTAGAAAAAGGAGATACCATATTTAAAAAAGATGATACGTGGCATAACAGTTTTTATATCGTTCGAGATGGCGCTATAAACCTTTATTATAACAACGGAGATACTAAAGATATTATGAATATTCATGATACTGGTGACCTCTTCGGATTGCGTCCTCTTATAACAAAAGAACCTTATAAGCTTACTGCTACAGCTAATGAAGAATCTATCGTTTATGAAATCCCTATTAATATTTTTCAATCGGTAACAGATAATAATACCAAAGTTCAAAAATATTTAATTACTGCTTTCGCCTCCAATGCTTTCGATCCTTATACAGAGGAAGAAACTGGTAAAATTTTTGTTGATTATTTACCTAATACGTCTCAGGATATGGTGAATTTTCAAACAGCAAACTATACAAAATCACCAATTACTTGCTCTATGGAATCCTCTTTAAAAGAGGCTGCAAAAAAAATGAGTATTCATAAAATTGGGTGTATTGTAGTTGTTGATGATGAAAAAAAACCAGTTGGTATTATCACCAATAGTGATATTAAAAATAAAATAGCGACTGGTCTATTTCCTATTGAAACCCCAGTAACCAATATTATGAGTTCACCTGTAATAACTGGTAAAAAAGGTTTAACGATCGCAGATGGGCAATTGCAAATGATAAAACGCAGTATTGGTCATTTGTGTATTACAAAAGATGGAACCGTTAACTCTAAACTTATCGGTGTTTTAACGCATCACGATGTATTAGTAAATTTAGGCAATAATCCTACTGTTATACTTAAAGAGATAAAGCGTGCAAAACGGACTAAAAAGTTACGTGAGGCCAGACTTAAAGGAAGTGCTTTATTGAAAAGCTATATTGAACAAAATATACCAATAACACATATTATAAATGTTATTTCTCAAATTAATGATGCTGTTACTATTCGTGCTATAGAATTGGCTCTTAAAAAAATGCCCACAACACCTCCTGTCCCTTTTTCCTGGTTGGCATTAGGTAGTCAAGGACGGGAAGAACAGTTACTTTTTACAGATCAGGATAATGCCTTGGTATTTGATGATGTTCCAGAAGAACAATACGAAGAAACACAAACCTATTTTTTAAAACTTGCTAAATTAGTTACCAAGTCTTTAAATAAAATTGGATTTGAATATTGTGAAGCTGATATGATGGCGAGTAACCCAGAATGGTGTAAATCTTTAACTGAATGGAAAACTCAATTTACAAATTGGATTTTAAAACCTGATGAAAAAGCTGTGTTATTATCTTCTATCTTTTTTGATTATAACCGCGTTTATGGAGATAAACAATTAGTTGATGATCTTACAGATACTATTTTTACAACTTTAGAAAAAACGACCTTGTTTTATAGGTTCTTAGGACGAGACGCCATTAAAAGCCCTACACCTCTTGGCTTTTTTAAACAGTTTTTAGTAGAACAAAATGGAGAGCAAAAAGAACTTTTCAATATTAAAAACAGAGCATTAATGCCACTTATTGATGCTGCGCGATTACTTATTTTGAGCAAACATATAAGAGATGTTAATAACACTTCTGAACGTTTTGAAAAATTAGCAGAACTAGAACCGAATAATAAAGAGCTATACGAATCGTGCTCTTACGCTTTTAAAGCCTTGTCTAAATTTAAAACCAAACAAGGTCTATTAGGTGGGAATTCGGGTAAGTTTATTGATTTAGAAACGCTAACCAAAGAAGAAAAACTAAAACTTAGACGTTGCTTTAAACCCATTCAAAAAATTCAGGAAATTTTAAAAATCAGATTCGACTTAAAAAACTTTATGTAAATGATTTTTAAATGGTTCAATAAAAGCAAAAAAGAGTATCCAGCTTTTTGGATGGATTATATTAACAGCTTTAAAAATGTCAATAAAAATTCAATTGAAGATACTCGCTTTGTAGCTTTTGATACTGAAACTACTGGTTTTGATAGAAAAAAGGATAGAATTCTCTCCATAGGAGCCGTTAGTTTTGTTGGCAAATCTATTCAGGTTAATAATAGCCTAGAGCTTTATTTACAACAAGAAATATTTAATCCAGAAACAGTCAAGATCCATGGATTAATGAAGAAAGGTTCTTTAGAGAAAGTAACCGAACTAGAAGCTATTAAGATTTTTTTAGACTATATAAAAAATGCAGATTTAATAGCACATCATGCAAATTTTGATAAAACCATGATGAATGAAATGCTATCTAGAAATGGACTTGGTAAATTAAAAAACAGATTCATTGATACAGGATATTTATTCAATAAATCGAAACACATTATTTATCGTGAAAATTTAAAAGAACATTACACATTAGATGATTTGTGTAATGAACTTAATGTCCCTAAAGTAGATAGACATACAGCTAATGGCGACGCCCTTATAACTGCTATTGTCTTTCTAAAAATTCTATCACGATTAGATAAGCGGAAAAATTTAGAGTGGGACTATTTATTAAAATCTTAGTTCTTTAATAATTTATAGATCGCCTATTTTAAAGTCTGTTCGATGTAAATTACACTGGAAACAATCATCTTAATACTTTCAAATACAATTCTTTGTCATGTCCAAATAAAATGCTATTTCGGTAGCACTTTTCCACCAAGTAACGTAAACATGATAAGATATGCAACTTCATTAATATCTGAAATACATACGATGAATAATGCTCAAAGTGATAAATAACAACATTAGTAGATTTCTTTTTTAAATCGAATTCCCCTTAAAATGCATTATCTATAATATCCTGAACCACTTCCGGATTTAAAAGTGTACTCGTATCTCCTAAATTACTAGTGTCTTTATGAGCAATTTTTCTTAAAATACGTCTCATTATTTTACCAGAGCGTGTTTTTGGCAACCCTTGAGTAAATTGGATTTTGTCCAATTTTGCAATAGGCCCAATATGTTCGGTAATAATTTGATTAATCTCTTTACGTAAATTATCCTGATCTCTGGTTTCTCCTACATCCTTTAAAATCACATAACCATATAGCGCATTTCCTTTTACATCGTGCGGGAAACCTACTATGGCAGATTCTGCAACTGCTGGATGTTCGTTAATAGCATCTTCAATTGGTGCAGTTCCTAAATTATGACCAGATACAATAATAACATCGTCAACACGTCCTGTAATTCTATAATATCCTACTTCATCACGCAAAGCACCATCTCCTGTAAAATACTTGTTTTCATAAGCAGAAAAATACGTGTCCTTATAACGTTGATGATTTCCCCAAATGGTACGTGCCATACTAGGCCATGGAAACTTTATACACAAACGACCATCGACTTGGTTACCTTTTAGTTCTTTTCCATTTTCATCCATTAAAGCGGGTTGAATGCCTATAAATGGTAAAGTAGCATAGGTTGGTTTTGTTGGTGTTACAAACGGAATAGGCGTAATCATAATACCCCCTGTCTCTGTTTGCCACCAAGTATCAACTATCGGACTTTTCTTTTTACCAACATTATCATTATACCAGTGCCATGCTTCTTCGTTTATTGGTTCTCCTACAGATCCTAGAACTTTAAGTGACGACAAATCATATTTTTCAACTAGTTCTAAACCTTGCTTAGCTAAAGCACGAATAGCCGTTGGTGCCGTATAAAACTGATTTACTTTATGCTTTTCAACAATCTCCCAAAAACGCCCAAAGTCCGGATAGCTTGGAACACCTTCAAACATCACCGTAGTGGCTCCATTTGCCAATGGACCATAGACAATATAACTATGTCCTGTAATCCAACCTATATCAGCTGTGCACCAATACACATCATTTTCTTTATACTGAAAGGCATTTTTAAAGGAATATGCTGTATACACCATATATCCAGCTATTGTATGTACCATTCCTTTTGGCTGTCCTGTAGAACCTGATGTATACAATATGAATAACGGATCTTCCGCATTCATAACCTCAGCCTTACAATCTATTGAAGCTGCATCTAAAAGCGGTTGTAACCATTTATCACGCCCAGATATCATTTGTATGTCCGAATGAATACGTTTTGCAACTAAAACTGTTTCTACACATGAACAGTCATTCATAGCTTCATCAACAATACTTTTTAAATCGATTGTTTTTGCCCCTCTATAAGAACCGTCACTGGTAATAACCATTTTACAATCGCTATCATTAATCCTTGTTGATAATGCTGTTGCAGAAAACCCTGCAAAGACTACCGAATGGATAGCTCCTATTCTAGCACACGCTAAAACAGAAATAGCTAATTCAGGAATCATCGGTAAATAAATACATACGCGATCCCCTTTTTTAATGCCTTGGTCTTTTAAGACATTGGCAAATTGATTAACACGTTTATGTAATTGATTATAAGTAATGTGTTCAGCATCATCTTTAGGATCATTAGGCTCAAATAAAATAGCCGTTTTATCACCACGAGTCGCTAAATGCCTATCAATACAGTTTTCCGTAATATTTAACTCTGCCCCCTCAAACCATGTCACTTCTGGTTTAGAAAAATCCCAACTTAAAACATTATCCCATTTTCGTTGCCACATAAAATGTTCCTCTGCAACTTCTTCCCAAAAATTTTCCGGTTCTCTTATTGATTTTCTGTAAACTTGATAATATTCTTCTAAATGTTTTATGTGATAATTGCTCATATTACTTATACCTGCTATTCTAAAATTAATTTGGATGTCTAAAATAATAAAAAATAATATCTATTTAGTGCATAATTTATACAAGCTACATGGAATTATAAACATACAATACATTTAATGTGTTGCACTACCTGCTCCACTCGGAATTCTAATATTCTCTACAATATCTTGAACCTCTTGTGGCGGTGGTGGCGTAAATTTCATGATAGCTATGGATACTATGAAGTTTAAAATCATGGCTATGGTTCCAAAACCTTCTGGAGAAATACCAAACCACCAGTCACTTTTATCAGGAAGCACCTCATCAAACCATCCCAATTTATATTTAATCATATATAACAACATACTAGTAATACCGACTACCATACCAGCTATAGCGCCTTCTTTATTCATACGCTTATAAAAAATGCCTAAAATAATGGCAGGAAAAAAAGATGCTGCGGCTAATCCAAATGCTAAGGCAACTGTTGCTGCAACAAAACCTGGTGGGTTAATCCCAAAGTACCCTGCCACACAAACGGCTCCGACTGCAGATAAACGAGCTGCAATTAATTCTCCCTTTTCTGAAATATTAGGATTCATCATTTTCTTAATTAAATCGTGAGAAACGGATGCAGAAATAACCAACAACAATCCTGCAGCTGTTGATAATGCTGCGGCTAATCCGCCTGCCGCAACCAAAGCAATAACCCAATCTGGTAAATCTGCAATTTCAGGATTTGCCAATACCATAATATCATTATCTACATACAATTCATTTTTAACATTAGGGTCTGGTTTTTTAAAATCGAACTTACCATGCTCATCTTTCAAAAACGCATTACCAGATAAATATTGAATTTTTCCATCAGAATTTTTATCATAAAAACCTATTAAACCCGTAGTTTCCCATTTTTTAAACCACTCTGGAACACTAGTATAGGGCTGATTTGATACAGTTTCAATCATATTCGTTCTAGCAAAAACGGCCACAGCTGGTGCGGCTGTATATAAGATCATAATTAAAAATAAAGCTATTCCAGCTGATTTACGAGCATCTTTAACTCGTTTTACTGTAAAAAAACGAACGATAACGTGAGGTAAACCAGCTGTTCCTACCATAAGAGCCAACGTTATTGCAAAAACATCAATCAACGATTTAGAACCTTCGGTGTATTCAGCAAAACCAAGATCTGTACTTAAACCATCTAACTTATCCAGTAAATAGGTTCCCGAGCCATCTGCTAATTCGCTACCAAAACCTAATTGAGGAACAGGGTTTCCTGTCATTTGAATAGATATAAAAATTGCAGGTACCATAAAAGCAAAAATAAGGACACAATATTGTGCTACTTGCGTGTAGGTAATCCCTTTCATGCCTCCTAAAACAGCATAGAATAATACGATTAACATGCCTATTATTACCCCTTTATTAATATCAACTTCTAAAAAACGAGAGAATACCAATCCTACACCTCGCATCTGTCCTGCTACATAAGTAAAAGATACTAAAAGTGCACAAATGACTCCCACAAAACGTGCCGTATTAGAATAATACCGATCTCCTATAAAATCTGGTACCGTAAACTTTCCGAATTTTCTTAAATAAGGTGCTAAAAGTAACGCTAATAAGACATAACCTCCTGTCCAACCCATTAAATAAACAGCTCCATCATAGCCTGCAAAGGATATAATACCAGCCATAGATATAAAAGATGCTGCACTCATCCAATCGGCTGCAGTGGCCATACCATTAGCTAGCGGAGATACACCTCCGCCTGCAACATAGAACTCTTTTGTAGAACTTGCTCTCGACCAAATAGCTATGCCTATATACAATGCAAACGTAATTCCTACTAATATATAGGTCCAATTTTGAACTCCTAGCGACTCTACTAGCATGATACTATTCGTCATAACCATACTTTTTATCAAGTTTATTCATAAGACGAACGTATACAAATATGAGTATAACAAACACATACATAGAGCCTTGTTGTGCAAACCAAAAGCCTAGTTTAAACCCTGCAACTTTTATTTCGTTTAAAGCTTCTTTAAATATAATTCCAGCACCATAGGATACTAAAAACCAAATAACTAAAAGTATCAGAACATACTTTATGTTTTCTTTCCAATAGGCTTTTGCGTTTTTTTTAGTCATATTTAAATTTAGTTAGTTTGGTTTAATCTCTTTCTATATTCTTTAATTTCTTTTACAACTCGAGGAGCCATTATTATAGTCGCTACCATAGTTGGAATTGCCATAAGCGCAAACGTGCCATCAATTAAATTTAACATCACACTAAAAGGTGTGGTTGCAGCAAGTATAATACTGAGTATATAAATATAATTATAATAATGTTTTTTATCAGCACCTATTAAAAACGATAAACATTTAGTACCATAATAAGCATAGGAAAACAATGATGAAATACTAAAAATAGCCACACAAACCATGAGCAAATATTTACCATAAACTGGTATTGTATGGCTAAATGCTGAAGCTGTTAAACTCACACCATTATCCGAAGTAGTTTCCCAAACACCTGTTACCAAAATAGCCAACGCTGTTAGCGTACAAACAACGAGTGTATCTATAGCTGGTCCCAACATAGCCACTAAACCTTCTCGTACGGGTTCATCGGTTTTGGCTGCACCATGTGCCATGGGTGCGGTACCTATACCTGCTTCATTTGAAAATGCACCACGTCGAATACCGTACAAAATCAATCCGCCTAATACTCCTCCTAACACAGGGCTTTCTTTAAAGTTTTCTGCTGAAAAAGCATCCGTAAAAATCATTAAGAAATATTTAGGAACCACATCATAATTAGATATCAAAATAAACAATACTAATACAAAATATAACAATACCATAGAAGGCACCATCTTAGAGGCTGCATTACTAATACGTTGCAATCCACCAAGAATAATAACAGACGTTAGTGAGACCAAAACAAATGCAATAATTAGATTGGACTTTAAACCAACGGTGACACCATTGGGTATTAATATAATATCATTTATGGCTTGTGTTAATTGATTCACATTAACGACAGGTAATGCACCAATCATCCCAAAGAAACTAAACATAATAGCCAAGGGTTTCCAATGCTTTCCCAGACCTTCTATAATAAAGTACATAGGCCCTCCTTGTAAATCTCCTTTACTATCTTTTCCACGATACATAATGGCTAGTGTAGATGTAAAAAACTTAGTAGACATACCAACAACAGCACTTATCCACATCCAAAACATAGCACCAGGTCCACCAACGGAAATGGCTACGGCAACACCTGCAATATTCCCCATACCTATGGTAGAAGACAATGCTGTTGTTAATGCTTTAAAATGGCTAATCTGTCCTGGATCATTGGGATCGTCGTACCTTCCTCTTAATACTTGAATGGCATGACCAATAAATCTAAATGGTAAAAATTTTGATAAAATTAAAAGGTATAATCCGCCTCCAATTAGCAATATTACCAAAGGCAACCCCCACGCATAATTAGAAAAGGTCTTAATAATTTGTTCCAGTTGGCTCATAATTCTTTATTAGTTCAATTCTTAAATGTATTAAATTAACTTCAAGTTCAATTAAATACTAATATTAAAAACTAATCTTGAGGATTTAATCTGAAGAAAATAATCTCAATTTAAAAAACAGGCTTTATAATTTCGAAAACGAAATAGTTAATAACTTTAAGCTTAAAACTATCAAAAGCTGATAAAAGTAAGGTTTTAAAACAGTGTAAAATGTAATTTTGCATGGAACTCTTCTTGACTTTTCATATCAAATCATAAAAAGTCAAGATGAGTTCATTATACAAATGATTAAATATTTATATCATGAATGCGAAAATCACTTTATTTTTAAGTGCTGCTTTAATAACTACTATTTCTTGTACCAATTCTAAAAAGAATACGCACGAAAAAAATCAAGAAAACGAACATCACTGGAGCTATTCTGGAGAAACATCACCAGAACATTGGATAGAAATCGAAAAGAATTCCGACTGTGATGGAAAACATCAATCGCCAATCAATATTATTCATAAAAATGCAGATTCAGTAAGAATTCAGGAGGACTTAAAAATACAATATACACCAACAACACTTATTAGTGAAGTTGAAAATAATGGCCATTCCATACAGTTTGATTTTGAAACTGGTGACTCTATAAATTACAAAAACGAAACCTATTATTTAAAACAGATCCATTTTCATGAGCCCTCGGAGCATAAAATAAATGGTGTTATCTACCCTATTGAAATGCATTTAGTTCATGTTAATAAAACTGGAAAAATAACTGTTTTAGGGCTTTTGGGAGAAGAAGGAGACGAAAGTCAATTATTCGAATTTTTTGAAAGCTTTTTACCAATTAAAGAAGGAGCAGTAAAGGATATTCATCAAAAAATTGATTTATCAAGTTTATTTTTAGAAGATAAGCATTATTACTCCTACGAAGGCTCTTTAACAACACCACCTTGTACCGAAAATGTGAATTGGATTGTATTTAAAGAACCCATAGTCTTATCTGTTGAGGAAGTTCTAAAACTTAGAAATAATATGCCGATTAATAATTACCGTAACGAACAGCCTTTAAACGAACGGATTGTGACTTATCACTTCTAAGACAAACACCGTCTTGTAATTTGAAAGATGCACTAAATTATAAATATATTAGTTTAGTAATATTAAGGTTAAGATAATAGAAGTATATTTATCATAACCAATTCAATTCATTTTGCAATCTAATCGTTTGTACTTTATAGATGCTGTTAGAGCATTTGCTATATTAATGATGCTACAAGGGCATTTTATTGATACATTAATCGACCCTATTTATAGAGATTCCACGAATATAGTTTATAACATCTGGTCGTATCTTAGAGGTATTACTGCTCCTACTTTTTTCACTATTTCTGGGTTAGTTTTTACATACCTGTTATTACGTGCACACTCTAAAAATGATGATCAGCCAAGAATTAAAAAAGGTTTTTTTAGAGGCCTTTTGCTTATTGGAATTGGTTATAGCCTTCGCATTAATTTAGTAAGCTGGCTTAGTGGTTATTTTAGTTCTTACTTTTTTGTGATTGATGTATTACAATGTATTGGTTTATCACTTATTATTTTAGTGTCCCTACATATCTTATTTAAGCATTATAGCTACCTATTTTCAACGATTCTTTTCGCAGTAGGCTGCCTTTGTTTTATTTCCGAACCGTTATACAGAGATTTGGTTATAAGCAACTTACCACTCCCTATTGCAAATTATATGACTAAAATTAATGGATCTGTTTTTACCATTTTACCTTGGTTTGGTTATTCCGCTTTTGGAGCTTTCATAGCTACTGTTTTTTTTAGACATGCACACAGAAATCGCTTTAAACTATGCTCCGTAATCACATTCTTTATAGTAGGGTATTTTCTTATTAACTATTCGTCATGGTTTCTACTAGAACTGCATGGTATTACCAATATTGAGTTATTAAAATTAAGCGCCAGTTACAATTATTTGTTCACACGTTTAGGAAATGTATTCATACTATTTGGTTTATTCTATGCCTTTGAGCGCTTTTTAAAACAATCTATAATTGCTAAAATAGGAGAAAAAACCTTATCCATTTATGTGATTCATTTTATCATTTTATTTGGAAGTTTTACAAGCTACGGACTGAAACGTTTTTTAAATCAGACGTTAAACCCAACCGAAGCTATTATCGGTGCCATCCTGTTTGCAATTGTAGTCTGTTTTATATCATTTCATTATGCAAAAACAAATACATTTGTATACAATATGAATCGAAAATTAATTAATCGCTTTAAAAATCAATAATATGGCTTATGATGAATACTTAGCCGACAGAATACGGCAGCAATTAAAAGAAAAACGAACTTACTTTACAGAACTTAAGATGATGGGAGGTTTATGTTTTAAAGTAGACAATAAAATGCTTTGTGGTATTCATATTGATAAAAAATACGGAGACAGTTTATTAATGGCACGTATTGGAGAATCTGTTTATGAAGCTGAACTTGAAAAACCGGCATGCTTGCCTATGGATTTTACCGGACGTCCTATGAAAGGTTATATTTTTGTAACACCAGATGGTTTTGATACCGATGATGATTTATCGTATTGGTTAGATTTATGTATCCATTTTAATCCATTAGCAAAAGCAAGTAAATCGAAAAAAAAGAAAGCTAAATAATTCTTTTACGACAAAGTTTTTTATCTATACCAATTCAATTTATGAAACTTCTATTTAAGCTTTCAATACTTATAATTCCATTTTTGATTGGAATAAAAGGTACTGGCCAAAACATTAAAAACGCGACATATGCTTCGGCTATATTCAAAGCACATCGTATTATAGATTCACTTCAACAAAAACAGAACATCCCTGGGATTGATATCGCTATTTCTATTGATGGGGATATTGTGTGGTCTGAAGGATTTGGATTTGCTGATATTGAGCTTCAGGTACCTGTCACTTCTGGAGAAACGCTTTTTAGAATTGGTAGTGTATCAAAACCACTAACAGCTGCTGCTCTTGGTAAGTTGATTGAAAATGGAAAACTAAATTTAGATTCAACCATACAAACCTATGTAACATATTTTCCTCAAAAAAAACATCCCATTACAGTTAGACAAATTGCAGGGCATATTGCTGGCATAAGGCACTATAGAAACTCAGAATATACTTCGGCAAAAAAATACAATACCGTTAAATCGGGTCTGGATATTTTTAAAAATGATTCTTTATTATTTAAACCTGGAACTAAGTATTCTTATTCTTCATATGGCTTTAATTTACTTAGTGCTGCTGTTGAGGGAGCAAGTGGTCTTTCTTTTTTAGACTTTATGAAACAGGAGGTCTTCTCTAAACTAAATATGAATGATACATATGCTGATAAAAACGAAGATATTATTAGAAACAGAGCGTCATTTTATCAAATTGACGCATCAAACACTATTAAAAATGCAAGCTATGTAGATAACAGTTATAAATGGGCTGGAGGCGGTTTTATTTCTACAACTCACGATTTAATAAAATTTGGAAATGCGATGATTAAAAAAGAGTTTCTTTCAGAAAAAACTATAAAAGAGCTTACAAAATCTCAAAAGTTATTTTACGGAAAAAAGACTGGTTATGGTATAGGTTGGGGTGTTATTAAAAGAAAAAAATTAAAAGGTTTCGGACATGATGGCGGCTCGGTTGGTGGTATTACAAAGTTTGAAATTTTCCCAAAGGAAAAGTTAGTTATTATTGCTTTATCCAACTCTTCTAATGTTAATTATGGCAAAACCATTGAACGTATTGTTGCTATTTTTGTAGAAGCTAAGAATGATTCTGCACCCAATTAATAGACCCACAAAAAAAGCCCTAGATAAACTAAGGTTCTTTTTTATACATTTTATATATCCCGATAACATCAAACATTCAAACAAAAAACATTATCCTAAATACCCCAAAACATTAGCATCAATACGTTCCTGAATATTAGAAACATCTGCCTTCACAAAAGCTTCACCAGTAATATTCTCGTAAAGCTCAATGTAACGCTCACTAACAGATTCAATATAATCATCACTCATAAAAGGCACAGTTTGCCCTTCTAATCCCTGAAAATTATTTTCTATCAGCCATTGGCGTACAAACTCTTTAGAAAGTTGTTTTTGGCTTTCACCTTTATCCTGACGTTCTTGATAGCCATCCGCATAAAAATAACGTGAGGAATCTGGTGTGTGTATTTCGTCAATCAATACAATTTGTCCGTCTTTAGTTTTACCAAACTCATATTTAGTATCTACTAAAATAAGGCCTCTAGACGCCGCAATCTCACTTCCGCGTTGGAATAATTTACGCGTATAATCTTCTAACACTACATAATCGGCTTCCGAAACAATACCACGCTTTAAAATATCTTCGCGTGAGATATCCTCATCATGGTCACCCATTTCTGCTTTAGTAGCAGGTGTAATAATAGGCTCTGGAAATTTATCATTTTCCTTCATGCCTTCTGGCATAGGGACACCACAAAGCATACGTCTACCTGCTTTATACTCGCGTGCCGCATGACCAGACATATACCCACGAATAACCATTTCTACCTTAAAAGGATCACATAAATGTCCCACGGCCACATTAGGATCAGGCGTAGCAGTTAACCAATTAGGCACTAAATCTTTAGTCGCATCCATCATTTTAGTAGCGATCTGATTTAAAATCTGTCCTTTGTAAGGAATTCCTTTTGGCATCACCACATCAAACGCAGAAAGTCTGTCGGTTGCAATCATGACCAGTTCATCATCATTAATATTATATACTTCTCTTACTTTTCCTTTGTAAACACTCTTTTGCCCTGGAAAATTGAAATTGGTGTCTATTATTGTATTACTCATGTATGCTGTTTAATGTTTATGAGTTGATTTATTATGTCAGTTCGGGTGATTCCTATTTGAAATCGGGATTACCGAGAACTTTTGTTTTTAGGTTTCTGCCAAAATAAGAGTGACAAAATTACTTTACTTTTTTGATGAGACACTTCGACAAGCTCAGTGTGACATCCTGTTTGTATTTTTATTACGTATACAACTAGAACACTGAATACTGATTTAAGATCTATTCTCAATCCCTTCGTATGCCTCAATAACCTTTTTAACCAGTTTATGACGAATTACATCTTTATCATCTAAAAATATCATACCCACACCGTCTACATTCTTCAAAATTAAAAGGGCTTCTTTTAAACCAGAAATGGTACGACGTGGTAAATCTATTTGTCCAGGATCACCTGTTAATAAAAACTTAGCGTTCTTCCCCATACGGGTTAAAAACATTTTCATTTGCGCATGTGTTGTATTTTGCCCTTCATCTAAAATCACAAAAGCATTATCCAACGTACGACCACGCATAAACGCCAATGGTGCTATTTGAATCGTTCCATTTTCTATATAATGCGCCAGTTTTTCAGGAGCAATCATATCACGCAATGCATCATACAAAGGTTGCATGTATGGATCTAATTTCTCCTTTAAATCACCAGGTAAAAACCCTAAATTCTCCCCTGCTTCTACTGCTGGACGTGTTAAAATAATACGCTTAACTTCTTTGTTTTTTAAAGCCTGAACCGCTAATGCAACACCTGTATAGGTTTTACCTGTTCCCGCAGGACCTATAGCAAAAACCATATCGTTTTTACGCATAAGCTCGACCATTTTACGTTGGTTTGCAGTTTGTGCTTTAATAAGCTTACCGCCAACACCATGCACGATAACTTCGCCACTTTGTTTTGAAGTTGTATAGTCATCACTGCTCTGGCTTGTTAAAACACGTTCAATAACATTCTCATCAAGCTTGTTATATTTTGCGAAATGTTTTAAAAGCATGGTGATTCTACGATCAAATTCTTCTAATAATTCTTCGTCTCCAAAGGCTTTTATTTTGTTACCTCTTGCGACTATTTTGAGTTTAGGAAAGTACTTTTTAAGAAGTGCAATATTGGCGTTTTGAGCTCCAAAAAACTCTTTTGGAGTAATTTCTTCAAGTTCGATTATAATTTCATTCAAAGGCGTGAGTTTAATTTTTTATCTCATCAGATTTAAATCAAAATAATATTTAATCGATGAAATGATTTCATTAGTTTTGTTAAATCTCAAAAATACATAAATTTGGGTGACCAAACGCTAAAAACATATCAACAATTTTGCCAATGGCGATAATAACATTAACTACTGATTTTGGTGAAAAAGATCACTTTGCTGGTGCAACTAAAGGAGCCATTTACAGCGAACTTCATGATGTTAAAATTGTTGATATCTCTCATTCTATCTCACCTTTTAGTATTCCGGAAGCAGCTTATATCATTAAAAATGCATACAGTAGTTTTCCTAAAGGCACCATACATATTATAGGAATTGATTCTGAGATAAACCCAGAAAATAAACATATTGCTGTTAAGCTAGATGATCATTTTTTCATCTGTGCCAATAATGGTATCATGAGTATGATTTGTGCTGAAATTGCACCCGAAAAAATTGTAGAAATCAATATTCACGACAAAATACAAACCAGCTTTCCTGTTTTAGATGTGTTTGTAAAAGCGGCCTGTCATATTGCACGTGGAGGTACTTTAGAGGTTATAGGTAAAACTATTAAAGAAATAAAACCGATTAAAAATATTGTGCCTTACGTGAATGACGATAAAACACAAATTATTGGTAGTGTTATTTATATTGATAACTATGGCAATGTTATTACCAATATTAAAAGAAACTTCTTTGAAACGATACAGAAAGGACGTGCTTTCGAAATTTCGGCAAGAAATAATAAGTTTAAAACTATTTTTGATAAATACAGTGATTTTGTAAACTTTGATATAGAAGAAAACAAACGAAATGATGAAGGCAGAGGGCTAGTCGTTTTTAACTCTGGTGATTTTTTAGAAATTGCCGTTTACAAAAGTAATAGCGGCACGGTAGGCAGTGCATCAACACTTATGGGACTTGGCTTAATGGATGCTATTAGTGTTAACTTTTTAAAAGATTAAATTATGTTTGTGAGAATTGTAAAAATGGGGTTTTACGAGCAAAACATCAAAACTTTTCTTGCTAATTTTGAAGCTAATAAAGAAAAAATAAGACATTTTGAAGGCTGTCAATTTTTAGAACTTTATAGAGATAAAAATGATCCAACTATATTTTTCACCTACAGTTATTGGGACACGGAAGATGATTTAGAAAATTACAGACAATCTGATGTCTTTAAAAACGTTTGGTCTAAAACCAAACCTTTATTTAATATACCTCCTATGGCATGGAGCGTTGATAAATTAGAAACTTTAAATTAGTAATGAGTACAAAAGCACTTCTGGTAATCGATATGCAAAAGGGATCCTTTACTCCAGAAACGCCGCGACATGACGCATCTGGTGTAGTAAACAGAATAAACACTTTAGCAGACAGGTTTAGAACTTCTGGAAATCATATTTTTTATATTCAGCATGATGGCAGTAAGCATCATGAGTTTATACCTAATACAGAGGCATGGGAAATAGTGTCTGAATTACAAATATCTAAGGATGATATACTAATAAGTAAATATGCAAATGATGTATTTTATAATTCAAATCTAAAATCTGAATTAGATGCTCATAACATTAATGAATTATACATTACAGGTTGTGCTACCGATTTTTGTGTAGAAGCTACCATACAATCTGCTTTAGCTAAAGATTATAATATTACAGTTGTAAAAGATGGTCATACAACAGGAAACAGACCACACCTAAGTGCGGAAAAGGTCATTGAACATTATAATTGGGTTTGGCAAAATATGATTCCAACTAAAGGCACTATTAAAGTAGATCCTTTTGAAGCTATATTGAGTTCTTTTTAAAATTTTAATATATAATTAAAACGTTATTGTGAGACAAATTGATAAATTTGTTATTGAGATCTTTCGAATAAAAAAATAAAATTACATAGATTAGCGCGTCTCTTTAAACGCTTTTGAGCAACAACTATAAAGTGACTTGTTACGATGCACAAAATAAAATAAATGCTAGCAATACTTAAAAAAGAAATCAACTCATTTTTCGCATCACCCATTGGCTATTTAGTTATTGCCATTTTTTTAGTCTTAAATGGATTATTCTTATGGTTATTTAAAGGTGAGTTTAATATTCTGGATTATGGCTTTGCGGATTTATCACCTTTCTTTTTATTGGCGCCCTGGATTTTAATATTCCTAATTCCTGCGGTAACTATGCGTAGTTTTTCTGATGAAAAAAAGCAAGGCACTCTGGAACTTTTACTTACAAAGCCAATATCTCATTTAAATATCATTTTAGGAAAATATTTAGGGGCTTTCATTTTAATTTTAATAGCACTTTTACCAACCTTACTTTATGTGTATACCGTTTACCAACTAGGAAACCCAATGGGCAACTTAGATGTAGGTAGTACACTAGGCTCCTATTTTGGCTTATTATTTCTAGTTGCAGCTTATACTGCTATAGGTGTATATGCATCTTCTCTATCAGACAATCAAATCGTGTCGTTTATTATAGCGGTATTTATTTGCTTTCTATTTTATATAGGTTTTGAAGGCATAGCAGATTTTGTCTCCAGTAGTTTTATAGAACAATTAGGAATGAGCATACATTTTAAAAGCATGAGCCGTGGTGTGTTAGATACACGCAATATTTTATACTTTTTAAGTGTGACCGTCTTCTTTTTAATGCTAACCAAAATAAATATCAACAGAGAAAAGAAATGATTTTAACCCCCTTATTTGTTATTTTCTTAATACTTGTTTTTGCACTGGTTTGGTTATTTGCAAACACAATAGACAAACGTAAATGGGTTAGTTTACTAATAAGTTTGGTATTAACACCGCTTGTTTATTTTTATATATTTTACCCAGTACTAAACATTTTTAGTAGTTACCACCATCAAAAGCATTTTGATACAGAACTATGGAAAGACAAACCCGCATTACGCTATGAAATGTCTCAAGAAATACTCGATAAAAACTTGTTTCTTCATAAAACTAAAGAAGACGTAGAAACGCTTTTAGGAAAAAGTGAATGGTTTGGTTGGAATGATAGTTTAAAAAAAGAGTCGTCGGATAAATGGAATTACAATCTAGGTATTAAACCAGGCGCTTTCAATAATATGCAAGAATGTATAGAACTCGATTTTAAGAACAATACCGTTGTAAATATCAGACACTATCAATTAGAAAAAACCTTTGAATAAAAACATTAAACATATAGCGATACTTTTAGTTGCAATCATTGTAATTAACATTTTTGGTAGTAAAATTTTCAAACGCTTTGATTTAACTTCAGATAATCGTTATACCTTAAGTGAATCTGCTATAAATATCATAAATGATATAGAATCACCTATTATAGTAGATATCTTTTTAAGTGGAGACGATTTCCCTTCGGAATTTAGACGTCTTCAAAAAGAAACCAAACAATTACTTGAAGAGTTTTCAGCCGAAAACAGTCATATTATTTTTAATTTTATTAATCCGTTAGAAGACGAATCTACAAGAGAACGCAACATACAACAACTTACACAACGTGGATTAACTCCCATGCAATTAAGCGTACAAGAAAGCGGAAAAGCGACACAGGCAGTAATCTTCCCATGGGCTTTGGCCAGTTACAACGATCAAACGGTTATTATTCCTTTAATAAAAAATAAAATAGGAGCTTCTCAACAAGAGTTAGTTACTAATTCTGTACAGCATTTAGAATATGCTTTCTCAGACGGATTTAACAAACTAATAAGCCCTAAACGCAGAAAAATTGCTATTCTAAAAGGTAATGATCAATTAGAAGATAAATACATTGCTGACTTCGTTAAAAAACTCGGAGAGTATTATCTTATTGCTCCCTTTACCTTAGATAGTGTTGGTAGTAATCCACAAAAAACACTTAAGGATATCAAGGCTTACGATTTAATCATTTCTGCAAAACCCACCGAAGCTTTTACAGAAAAAGAAAAACTGGTTTTGGATCAATTTACCATGAATGGTGGTAAAAGTTTATGGCTTATCGATGCTGTAACCATGGAAAAAGATAGCTTGTATAATAATACAGGTAAAAACGTTGCAGTGGCCAGAGATTTAAATTTAACCGACTTCTTTTTTAAATACGGAGTTCGTGTGAATCCTGTTATAGTCAGTACACTTTACTCTGCGCCTATTACCTTGGCTATGGGAGAAGGTAGCGAATCGCAATTTCAGCATTTACGTTGGCCTTATTCACCATTAGCGAACTCAAATAGTAAGCATCCCATTGTTAATAATTTGAATTTAGTCAAATTCGATTTTGCAAACCAAATTGATACACTTAAAAACGATATTCATAAAACGATTCTTTTAGAAACGGCGCCTTTAAGCAAACTAGAGGGAACGCCGAGAGAAATAAGTTTAAATTTAGTGACTCAAGAACCAGATCCTACATTTTTTAATAAAGGAAATCAAACATTAGCCGTTTTATTAGAAGGTGAATTTAAGTCTCTTTATAGCAATCGTATAAAAGCTTTTAAACTTTCAGAAGAAAAAAATAAAAGCATCCCTACTAAAATAATTGTTATTGCGGATGGCAATATTATTAAAAATGACGTTATAAAAAATAGACCGCAAGAATTAGGTTTTGATCGTTGGACGGGAAAAACCTACGGTAATAAAGAATTCTTACTCAACGCTGTAAATTATTTGCTAGATGATGATGGACTTATAAACATTCGTTCTAAAGAAATTGCTATCGCGTTCCTAAGTCAACAAAAAATAGCAGCGCAAAAAACCAAATGGCGACTTATAAACATCGCATTACCACTACTATTACTAACCTTATTTGGTTTAGGTTTTAATTACTTCAGAAAGAAAAAATACGCTTCTTAAATGTTAATAAGTTTGTTTCCAATTTTAGTCAGTATCCAATATATTTGTAAGTAACTTTATTTAAAATTTAAACTCATTGTAAATACATGAAATTTATAGTATCCAGTACCTATTTATTAAAACAATTACAAGTTTTAGGGGGTGTTATTAATAGCTCTAATACCTTACCTATTTTAGATAATTTTTTATTTGAATTAGACCATACTAAATTGACAGTTTCGGCAAGTGACTTAGAAACCACTATGGCATCGTCTCTTGATGTAGAAAGCGATAGCAAAGGTAGTGTTGCTATTCCTGCTCGTTTGTTATTAGATACTTTAAAAACATTTCCTGAACAACCTCTAACGTTTGTTGTAGAAGATAATAATACGATTGAAATTAGCTCAAATCATGGAAAATATGCTTTAGCTTATGCAGATGGCAATGAGTTTCCTAAAGCCGTCTCTCTTGAAGATCCAAGTAAAACAGTTGTTACTGGAGATGTGTTAGCCACAGCGATTAGCAAAACTATTTTTGCAGCTGGAAATGACGATTTACGCCCAGTTATGAGCGGTGTATTTTTTCAATTCTCAACAGAAGGTTTAACTTTTGTTGCTACAGATGCACATAAATTGGTAAAATATACACGAGAAGATATTAAAGCAAACCAAGTTGCAGAATTCATCATGCCTAAAAAACCTCTAAATCTTTTAAAAGGTATTTTGGCTGCTAGCGAAGATGATGTCACTATAGAATATAACGAATCGAATGCTAAGTTTACATTTGAAAACTCTGAATTGATTTGCCGTTTAATCGATGGTAAATACCCAAATTATGAAGCTGTTATACCAAAAGAAAATCCTAATAAATTAGTTATTGACAGAACACAATTTTTAAATTCTGTAAGACGTGTTAGTATCTTTTCAAATAAAACAACACATCAAATACGTTTAAAAATTGCTGGTGCAGAGCTTAATATTTCTGCAGAAGATATAGACTACAGCAATAAAGCGGAAGAACGTTTAACTTGCGATTACCAAGGAGACGATATGCAAATTGGTTTCAACTCACGTTTTTTAACTGAGATGCTTAATAATCTTGGATCTGACGAAGTACAATTAGAAATGAGTATGCCAAATAGGGCTGGTATCTTAACTCCTATAGATGGGCTTGATGAAGGTGAACAAGTCACCATGCTCGTAATGCCTGTGATGCTAAATTCATAAACAATTCCTGCGAAGGCAGGAATCTCATCAAAGAGATATAAAGACTTTATTTATTATAAATAAATTTAATAGGCTATCAAAATATTTTGATAGCCTATTTTTAATTCAGAAGATTCCTGCCTTCGCAGGAATGTAAAACGCCCACCAACAAGTGAGCGTTTTATTTATCTCATACTAATAATAAACTAACTAATAAAGATCTAGAGATAAACTTATTTTGAAATAACGATATTGTTATTTATGTCATCTAATTTTAATTTACAAATTTAAAAGACAAAGGATATATTGGCACCTCTCCCTTACTGGCTTTAATAGCATTTATAATAGGAAATATTATAGAAATAACACCTAAAATCACAAAGCCTAATAAACCTAAACCAAATAGTAATATTAAAGGAATACATATTAGGAAATAAACAATTAAACTTAACTGAAAGTTTATAATGTTTTTACCGTGCTCGTCCATTTGATACACTTTTTCTTTTTGTGTAAGCCATAATATAAGTGGCAACAATAAACTACCAAAACCTGTAACTAAGGTTATTAACTGACTTAAATGGGTAATGACTAAAAGTTGATTATCTTGTCTCATCATTGTGATTTGTTTTTTTTTTTGATTGATACTTATATGACGTGACATTTCATAATTTGTTACAGTTTAACAAAAAACTATTCTAAATAATTAATCTCTGTTACAATTATTAGCAGCTATACCCTAATCCAAAAAAAGAGCTTAACAGCATTTTGTGTTAAACTCTTTTTATACAATGATATGGAAATTGATTATTCTATAATCAAGCATCATTTATCGTTTCATATTCCTTCTCATTTGTTTATAATGTTCTTCAAACCACTCAGGTTGTTCAATATCATTATCAAACATATAGTCACCAATTTGCTCAATAACGTCTTCTGGATAAGGTAGCTTTTGCATGACTCCAAATCGCTTTACAGCTCCAAACATTTTTGCATCTTTCTCATTTGGATTCTTAATCCAATCTTGCATATCTTTTATGAATTCATCTTTTGAGGTGTCTTTAAAAATATAGCGTTTTTTAATGGCTATCATAGGAGGTCCTAATCTTTCTTCCTCACCTGTAGAGGCATCATGGCATAAATAACAATGCGTTTCCATAAGTTTTTTTCCAGGATGCTCTTGGAGTGGCTTATTATAAGATTCGGTTAAAGTTCTATTATTTTCATCTTTAGAGTTTTTGCAACTTGTAAGCATAAAAATGAATACGATAAAAAGGACTGATACTTTCATTTTACATATTTTAAGTTAATTATTTTTCATTACCAGAAAGGGGACATCGATACTAAATGCAAAAGTTTCAACTAAATGTTTATTAAATAAGCGTTCTAAAAAAGAATGTTTCTCACCAATCATACATAGCATTTTTATATCATTCCTAACAATATATTTGTGCACAACATGATACATATCTTTAGCTTTTATATCTATATAATCATGAATAAGATTCGTGAAAAGTGCATTAAAAAAATCAACGTTCTTGTTTTGCTTTTGTGCTATATGATTTTCATCTGCAACATGCAGAACATGTAATTTGGAATCATACAAGCTTACTAAATCGGTAAGGGCTATTAGACGAGTAGCATCAAATGAAGTCAAATTATTAGTAGTAAAAACTACTTTATTTAAGTTAGAAAAGGTGCAATTATCTGGGATTGCAAGTACTGGTAAATTACATCGTTGTATAACCCGAACTGTATTGCTTCCAAAAATCACTTTTTGCAATCCAGTAGCTCCTTTGGTTCCCATAATTATTAGATCGACTTGATTTTTATTAGAAACCTGATTGATAGAATCTATAAAATTATCATAATCAACCATTGAGTAAAAACGGTGTTTATCATTCTTATAACGTTTCTTCAATTTAGAAATAATGTTTGATAAGGACTTTTTAGCGGCATCAATTATCGTATTATAAATAGTTGTTGTAGATGTAACCGCCATCATGTCATCAGAAATAAAGGATGATGCCTTTTGTACATTAAGCAAATAAAATTTACACTCTATATCCTTAAACAATTCTACAGCAAAATCAATAGAATTTATAGAGTTCTTAGAAAAATCTGTGGGTAACAATATAGTTTTCATTGAAGTATAAAAATAGGATTGTAAGTAAATATAGTTTCTAAATCAAAAAAAAACTATGACAAATGTCAGTTGAAATCTATTACTTACAAAAAATGAAAATATTCAAAAAAACAAATAAATATTTCACTTTCGGCATAATTAATGATAAGACAAACTCATAAATATGCTATTTTTGATTTTTTGTATTAATTATCTCTCATCCCTCACAAAATAATACAGGTAATCATAGCGAAAATTAAATCAGTACCAGATTTAAAGAACAAAAAAAATATACATGAAAATAATCTTTGTTTTTTTGGCAACTTTAGCTTCTATTCTAGCAATAATGCTATTAGGGCTTCTAATCTATAATTTAGAAATCGTATCTAGTGTTGCTGGATTAACGTTTGGGTTATTAGCATTTTATCTATCAAAAAAAAATGGTAAAACTAAAAAGATAGTCCAATTCGCATTCATATTTACTATTGTAGTATTAGTAATAACTGCCTATAAATCTATTTTCGCTAAAAATGACATAGTTAACCCCAAAACATTACAAATAACCAGAAACGGGTTTTAACGAAAACTAGACAGAATAACTTATAAATTTGGAAATTGGTAATGCAGATTTAATATTAATTGGTAAGTAATTTCTCCTAGTTTTATATATATTTGTACCTTAAAGCTTAGAACAAAACTATCACACCAAAAGTTTTCCGACCCCTTGAAAATGATTTGACTGTAAAGTTGCGTATAAAATCGGACTAAAAACGCATGAAAACCCTTTATATACTATCAGCATTCGTACTTATTGGTACATGCTCAACCCCAAAATATACCGCAAGAATCCAAAATCTCAAGGATAGTATTCTGTTAGTAGATAGTGCTAACGTAGTTAATTACGCTAATACCATTACTGTTAAAGAATTAAAAACGCACTTATATAAATTTTCTTCGGATGAATTTGAAGGTCGAAAAGTTGGTGAAAAAGGTCAAAAATTAGCTTCAGAATTCCTAAAATCATATTATAAAAATGAGAATATAGCGTCTCCTTTTGGAGGGGACAATTATTATCAAGTTATTCCTAAAGGCTTTTTTTCGGAAGGCATAAAGAGTTCTGAAAATGTTTTGGCATATATTGAAGGCAGTGAATATCCAGAAGACATTATTATTATTTCTGCTCATCTTGATCATCTCGGTATTACCGATGATGGGCAAATAAATCATGGTGCAGATGATGATGGCTCAGGCACCGTAGCTATTATGGAAATGGCACAAGCTTTTAAACTAGCAAAAAAAGATGGTCATGGTCCAAAACGAAGCATCTTGTTTTTACATTTAACTGCAGAAGAAATAGGGAAACAAGGCTCTGAATTTTATACGCAACACCCTGTTTTTCCTTTAGAAAACACAATAACTAACCTAAACATTGACATGATAGGGAGGGTTGACGAGATACATCAAAATAATAAAGACTATATATATTTAATAGGCTCAGATAGATTAAGTAAAGAACTTCACTATATATCCGAAAAAGTAAATAATTCTTATTTTAATATAGATATAGATTACAGATATAATATTGAAGGTGAAGGACATCAATACTACTCACGTTCTGACCACTATAATTTTGCATTAAAAGGCATACCTGTTATTTTTTATTTTAATGGAGAGCATAGTGATTATCATGAACCAACAGACACTCCAGACAAAATAGACTACGACTTATTACAAAGACGAACAAAACTAATATTTGCAACTGCATGGCAAATTGCCAATCAAAAACATCGTATCGTTGTAGATGAATACAACGAACTGTTAAATTAGACTGAAAAGTTGTTATTCTATTAATTCATTTTTGTAATATCGTAGCAAATATATTTTTATAAAATGAAAAAATTAGCAATTCTTCTATGTGCTACACTATCCACAGTCGCATGTATTACTTCTCAAAATAAGAAAGCTTCAAAAAATGCTGATGCGGTAAAAGACTTTGCAAAAACTATTACTGCTGCCGAATTAAAAGAAGCACTTTATATATACGCTTCAGATGAGTTTGAAGGCAGAAAAACGGGGGAACCTGGACAAAAGAAAGCGATTGAGTTTATTAAAAACCACTATGTATCAACAGGTATTGCTTCTCCTATTGCAGAAGGTGATTATTTTCAAGAAATCCCCGCAGATTATTTTACTAGGAGTATAAAGGCTTCAGAAAATGTTTTAGCCTATATAAAAGGGACTGAAAAACCAGACGAAGTCGTTATAATTTCTGCACATTTAGATCATATTGGTATTTCTGGTAATGGCGATATAAACAATGGTGCAGATGATGATGGATCTGGTACTGTTGCCATTTTAGAAATTGCTGAAGCTTTTAAAGCTGCTTCAGATAAAGGTTACGGCCCAAAACGTTCCATATTATTTTTACATGTTACGGGTGAAGAAATAGGCTTATTTGGTTCTAGATATTACACAGATGAAGATCCTGTTTTTCCCTTAGCAAATACAGTTGCAAATTTAAATATAGATATGATTGGTCGCGTAGATCAAAAACATAAAGACAACAGAAACTATTTATATTTAATAGGATCGGATAAATTAAGCAAAGAATTACATAATATTTCTGAAGCAGTAAACAAGGAATATGTTAATATAACCTTTGATTACACATATAATGATGATAACGACCCCAATCGTTTTTATTACCGTTCCGATCATTACAATTTTGCCAAAAATAATATTCCTGTTATTTTCTATTTTAACGGTACACATGCCGATTATCATAGACCTACAGATACTCCAGACAAAATACAATACGATTTATTAGAAACCCGAGCGCGCCTAATTTTTCACACAGCTTGGGAAATAGCTAATAGAGCTGAACGTGTAAAAGTGGATTGAGCTACATATAAGGAAGAAAGCAAATAAAACAAAAAAAGCCTTTCAATTTCTTGAAAGGCTTTTGCTTTTGGGTGGAAGACCGGATTCGAACCGGCGACCCTTGGTACCACAAACCAATGCTCTAACCAACTGAGCTACAACCACCATGTAACTTGCATTTTGTAATGCGTGTGCAAATGTAATTGATTTAAACTTTATCTACAAAGACTTTTTTTAATATTTTTTATTGAATCCAAAAATAAAATTGCTGGAAATTATAACTATTTAATATCGAACAAACTATCAACCGCAACATGTCTCTCAACAGTAAAACCTTCAGCATATTCAACACCTACAAGCCTACCTAAGTCTCTAGCTCTATAAACAATACTATCTGTAAAATTCTTACTAGAAATAGGCGTTTCTGGTTCTTGACTACTACTATCATAAAACTGCGTTTTATAAGCTAGTACAGAAGCCATTTTTGTATCTACAAACTCCGATATATCAACAGCTAAATCTGGTTTTAAGTTTTTCCATTGTATATAATGGTATACTTGCTTAGGTCTCCATGGACTTTGAACTTCTTCCCCATCATTGGTTTCTATTTTAATTAATCCACTTAAAAAACAAGCATCACTAACCAATTTACTTCCTTTTCCATGATCTATATGTCTATCATCAACAGCATTACAAAGCACAATGTCCGGCTGGTATTTACGAATCATTTTAATAATTTCTAATTGATGCTTTTTATCATTCACAAAAAAACCATCTGCAAACCTCATATTAACACGAAAATCAACACCAAGTATTTTGGCCGCATCATCAGCTTCAATATCTCTTGTTTCTGCAGTCCCTCGTGTTCCTAATTCTCCTCTAGTTAAATCTATGATCCCTACTTTCTTTCCATTGGCTATTTCTTTTGCTATGGTACCGCCACACCCTAATTCCACATCATCAGGGTGTGCTCCAATGGCAAGAATATCTATTTTCATAACACTATCTTATTAGTCTATTATTCGTATTTTTTATTTACTAAGTTTTAAAATTCTAAAAGCACCTTGAATTACTAAAACAAAAACAATCATTCCTATTATTAAATCTGGCTTGTTTGAATTTAGCCAAGTTACTAAAACTCCAGCTATAATAACTCCTAAGTTAATAATCACATCATTTGATGTAAAAATCATACTAGCTTGTATATGGGCTTCTTCTTTATTTTTATTTTTTTGTAGCACATATAAACAAATTCCATTAGCTATAAGTGCAAAAATAGAAACAATTATCATAGTTGAGAAATCAGGTAATACGGCTTTACTAAAAAACCGTCTTAAAACTTCAACAAAACCGATAAGCGCTAATATAATTTGAAAATAGCCTGCTAGTTTTGCAATTCGCTTTTTCATAATAAATGTACTCCCAACTGCAAATAGGCTCATACCATAAACAAAACTATCTGCGAGCATATCTAAACTGTCTGCTACAAGTCCCATTGATTTAGAAATTAAACCTGTAATCATTTCTATAATAAAAAAGAAAAAATTAATACCCAATACAATCCAAAGCAGTTTTCTTTGATTAATATCTTCTTTAAAATCTGTTTGATTAGTTTGTTTTGTACTTCTTTTTGTCCCTCCTAAATTCAGTTCATCTATAGATTTCTCAATAGTATCTATGTCTCCTGTATGAAACACAAAAAGTTTTCGGTTTGGAATATCAAATTCTAAATTCTTAACAGATTTTATGCCCTCTAATTTCATCCGAATTAAATTTTCTTCAGAAGGGCAATCCATTTTAGATATCTTAAATTCTGTTTTCTCCACCTATTTTGTTAATTATTTTCTATCTCTAAACCTATATTCAATAAATATATAAGAAATCATTAAAAACTAATTATTACTCATACGTTTTCGTATTCATTTTTGATACTTAATGGTACAAAATTTTCATAATTCCCCAAAAATAACACACTTGGAAAAAGCATGACTTTAATCATACTTATTAGTACCAACCAACTGTAATTTTACCCTATAATTAATACACACTAAAACTAATAAACAATTACATAATATGATCTATTTAATGCTCGTCATTTTAGTTATTACCATTGGTCTCTTTGTTTGGGGAAAGTTTACACCAGACATAGTTGCTCTTATGTCTATGATAGGTTTATTCTTAACAGGAATTTTAACTCCAACAGAAACGCTGAGTGGATTTAGCAATCCAACAGTTATTATGATTGCTGCTCTTTTCATTATTGGTGAAGGCATTGCTCAAACAGGATGGACTGCTTTAGCTGGTAAGAAATTTGTAGAATGGGCTGGAAAAAGTGTTCCTAAACTACTGGTTATTGTAACACTAGGCGCTGGTGTGCTATCTGGTTTTGTAAGTAATACTGGCACAGTAGCCACCTTAATGCCTCTTACAATATCATCTGCTTGGAGTATCGGTACACTACCATCAAAAATGTTAATGCCCGTTGCTTTTGGTTCTAACACTGGTGGCTTGCTAACCTTAACAGGTACACCTCCTAATATTATTGCTAGTAATGCTTTAATAGATGCTGGCTTTGAAGGATTCTCGTTTTTTGAATTTGCTTTAATAGGGGTTCCATTATTAATAGTGGCATTAATTTATTTCAGGTACATAGGATATAAACTGTTACCAAAAAACAAAACAAACAATAAACCTGTAAACATTGAATCTACCTTACATAATTGGATAGGGGCTTATAAAATTGATGAGGGGTATTATAGATTACGTATAAGATCTCTATCTCCATTAATTAATACAAAGATTGAAGATTGGCAGTTTGAAAAAAATTATAATGTCTCAATTATTCGATTAAAAAGAAGGCATCCAAATGTTTTAAAAGGCATCCCTCAGTTTGAAGAATTTCCTAGTCCAAATACAGAACTATACTATCATGATATAATTACTGTAAAAGGAGATACAGAAGCGATTAATAAACTTATGATCTCATTTAGGTTAGGTTTACTACCTCTGGAACCCATTACAGATGAGTTAAAACATAACTTAATTAATCAGGAGGTTGGTATGACCGAAGTTATTGTAAACCCTAATTCTATTTTAGTTGGTAGGAAGTACAAATTAGGAGACTACTTTAAACGTTACGGTATTCAGCTTTTAGCAGCATCAAGAAATAACAAACCGTTAAAAGAAAAAGAAATTATAGTAAAAGCGGGTGACGCTTTTTTAATACGAGGTACCTGGGAGGATATCGATGATTTAAAAAAGCAACATGAAAATCTGGTTATTATTGGTAGTCCTGAAGGTATGGCCAAAAATGTAGAAAGCCTGAGTTCTAAATCTTACATCGCTTTAGGAGCTTTAATACTCATGATTATATTTATGGTCTTTAAAATTGTACCTGGATCTATTGCAGCGTTAATATCTGCTGGGATTGTCTTGCTTACAGGTTGTGTTCCTATTTCCAAAGCTTATAAAGGGATTAGTTGGACCAGTGTTGTTATGATTGCGGCAATGATTCCTATGGGCGTTGCGCTACAAAAAACGGGGACTGCCCAAGTTATTGCTAATGGTCTGGTAAATTATTTAGGATCTATTCACCCCGTATTATTATTAGGTGGCGTATTCCTACTAACAACAACATTTAGTCAAGTGATCAATAACTCAGCAACAGCAGTTTTAATGGCTCCCATAGCCATTCTTGCTGCAAACTCATTAAACCTGTCTCCTGCTCCGTTTATGATTGTAGTTGCCATAAGTGCATCAACAGCTTTCTTAACACCAATAGGCACAACAACAAATGCCATGGTAATGACCGCTGGTGGATATAAATTCATGAATTATCTAAAAGTAGGAGCGCCTTTACTGCTCATGTTTTTTATTATAACACTCATATTAGTCCCTATAATATGGCCCTTTTAAAATTTAAAAGACACTATTAATAGTAACCTTAAAACTGAAAATAATGAAAGATTCAACAACAATTACAGATACAGTTTTAGAACAATTATTTGTTATACCTACTATTAATACTGGAAAAATTGAAGGTCAAACTTCAAGTCAGATTATTGAGGGTAGCCCATTAACAGATGAAAATCATCACTTATACGAACACCTTCAATAGATTTTCTTATTTAACTAAAAGGAGTTCATTTTGAGCTCCTTTTACATTACTAGATTCTAATAAATTGAAAACAACAAAAACTATAACGCCAAATATCTCATTTCCCAAATTCAAAGTCATGAAACATTATATAATAGCCCTCTTTTTTTTATTTACTATTTCATTAAGTTACTCACAAACTTCACCTGAAGACGAATTAGGAGCCTGGTATACTTACTTTGGAAATCATAGATTATCAAACAAGATAAGTATTGTTGCTGGTGGACAAATATGGGCTTATGAGCCAACAACAAACCTTAATTTACTGCTTCTTAAAGGGGGCATAAATTATCATATAAACAGTAAACTAAAATTTGAGCTAGGATATAGTTTTTTAGACATTGATAGAAGTATTCAAGGTTTAGAAGGTAGACATATATTTGAATACAGGATATCTGAGCAATTTGCCTATAAACATGAGCTAGGTAATTTACCTATAGACCATAGACTAAGGCTAGAGCAGCGTTTATTTAATCTTAGGGTTGGACACACATCAAAAAACAGGTTAAGATATCGATTAGGAACAAAAATTAAGTTAAATAAAACACTCTTTATTCGTGCTAATAATGAAGTTCTTGTACATCTTGAAAAAGACTTCTTTTCAGAAAATAGGCTTTATAGTGCTCTTGGAATTAATCTTAATAAATCTTGTAATTTACAATTAGGCTATATGTATCGCTTTATAAACGATTTAAACTTACACAGATTACAAGTCAGTTTATTTATTAAAACGGATCATCGGAAGAAAAAAGTTTAAATGTTTATTCGCATAACAAAAATTATTAAATTACTAATTTTTGTTCTCGAATTACTTAACCTTTACAATATCGACAGAGCGAAGTATGAGTCTTTCGACTTGAGTTTATACTGAGCGGAGTCGAAGTACTCAAGATAAACTTGAGACATCTCATCTTAAAGAGATTCTCCTCCACGTTCCTCGGAATGATATGATTTATAATTAAAAACTTTTAAACAACTGATTATCAATCCACAACACATCCCACGTTAATTCAAAAATAGTACAAACAAACTAATACGTATAAAAATTAGTAGACCTATAATATGAATATAAGTAATGTGCATATTTCAAAAACAGCAATAAAAAAAGCGAACTCAATGCGTTCGCTTTTCTTTTTATTCTTTATTTTGATACAGTTTAAATATGCAACGCTCTATCATCAGTTGCCGCTAAAGCCGCTTCTTTGATAGCTTCTGTAAATGTAGGATGTGCATGAGACATACGTGATACATCTTCAGCAGATGCTCTATATTCCATAGCTACAACAGCTTCAGCAATCATATCTGCGGCACGTGCTCCTACCATATGTACTCCTAAAATCTCATCAGTTGTTTTATCTGCAAGAATCTTTACAAATCCATCTAAATCCATACTAGCCCTACTTCTACCTAAAGCACGCATTGGAAATTGTCCAGATTTATATGCAACACCAGCTTCTTTAAGTTGCTCCTCTGTTTTTCCAACTGCAGCAACTTCTGGCCATGTGTAAACAACACCAGGAATTAAATTGTAATCTATATGTGGTTTTTGTCCTGCGATCGTTTCAGCAACAAACACGCCTTCTTCTTCTGCTTTGTGTGCTAACATCGCACCTTTAACCACATCTCCAATCGCATAAATGTTCGATGCACTTGTTTGTAAATGATCATTTACTTCAACCTGTCCTCTATCATTTAATTTTATGCCTGCGGCTTCAGCGTTTAAACCATCTGTATAAGGACGACGTCCTACAGACACTAAACAATAGTCTCCTTTAAATTCTACTTCTTCTCCTTTTTTATTGTCAGCTTTTACTATAACTTCATCACCAACACGCTCCACAGACTTTACTTTATGAGACGCATTAATTTTGAATTTCTGTTTCTTTAAAACTTTATTAAGCTCTTTAGATAAGCCAGCATCCATGGTTGGAATAATACGATCCATAAACTCAACAACAGAAACGTCTGCTCCTAATCTCTTATAAACCTGTCCAAGCTCTAAACCTATAACCCCCCCACCAATCACTATTAAATGTTTTGGAATTTCTTTAAGTTTCAAAGCTTCAGTAGATGTTATAACACGCTCTTTATCAATATTTATAAAAGGCAGATTTGAAGGTTTACTTCCAGTTGCTATAATCGTATTTTTTGCTTCAATTTCTGTGGTCTCTTCTCCTGAAATAATAATATGAGTCGCATCTTTAAAACTTCCTAAGCCTTGATAAACATCAATATTGTTTTTCTTCATAAGAAAATCAATACCTCCAGTTGTTTGATCTACTACAGCTTGTTTACGAGCAATCATTTTTTCTAAATTCACCTTAACATCTCCTGGTATTTCAATACCATGCTCTTCAAAATGTTTTACTGCATCTTCATAATGATGAGAAGAATCTAAAAGAGCCTTACTTGGTATACAACCAACATTTAAGCAAGTACCACCTAATGTAGAATACTTTTCTATAATGGCTGTTTTCATTCCTAATTGTGCACAACGTATTGCTGCCACGTATCCTCCAGGTCCTGAACCAATTACGGCTACATCGTATGAATTCATAAAATATATTTGATGTTTTTATTAAAAAAATTAAAAACAAAAATACGAATGTTATTATGGGTAGACAATAAAAAAAGAGCTTTTAATAAAGAGGTATTCTAGTTTCTTTTTGTCCTAGAGACATTAAATACTCTTTAATCTCTAAAGCGTCATCACCTCCTTTTTCGGCATGGTGCAATAAAGTAAAACCATGTGGTCCTTTGGCATTGATTAAGCTGGGAGAAAATTCTATCATAGCCTTTAGTATATCCATTTTTCCAAATAATGCAACTGTAAAAACATTGGCCTGTGCGCCTCTGTCTAAAAGGTATTGTGCAACGTCTTTATTACCTACATGACTTGCGGCTCCTAAACCTGTTTCGAAGTCACCGCCTCCCCAATCATGAGCAGCATTAAGAAGTGTTGGATGTTCTTTAAGTAACTCTTTAACCATATCAAGCTTACCATGAGAGACCCTAACAAACTCTTCAACCAACGCTTTGTTTAATTGAGGCTCTTCTTGTGGTTTACTAAAAGAAACCAAGGGTAATGTTGGAATGATTAAAGAAGTAATTCCAATTGATTTAATAAATTGATTACGCTTCATAATTTGGTGGGTTTTGAATAAAACTAAGAAGAAAAGTAAAATAAATTGAACTGTTTAACACGTTTTTATGTTAAATAGCATCCATTATACACATGGGAATATTACCCTTTTTCTTCAATATCATTTAATATCCATTCTAATTCGGAATCTTTTTCCAAACGTCTATCATTAATTGTTGGTGAAATTTCAATATCTGGTTTTACACCATAACCGTCTGGTTCTTGTTTTTGCGGTGCTTCTATTTGCATCATCCCCATCCTTATTTTTAGTCTGGTGTTTGGCAATTCATATATTTTATAAATACCAGCAACAGTCCCATTATAAGCACCTCCCGTTTCTTCACCAACAAAAGTGGCTCTTTTAGTCGCTTTTAAATGTGTAGAAATTAAAGATGAAGCCGAAAATGAATTCCCATTAATCAAAACATACATATCGCCTTTAAAACGTAAAGGTCTAGGAGTTTTAATTTTTGTATGCCTGAACCTATAATACAATTTACCGTCTCGTTTTCTAGTTCTTATTAAATTCTGAACAACAATTATAGGCGATACAATACCAGATAATATTTTTAAACTATTTGATGTTGTATTGCTCATTAAAAATTTCAGGAACGGCACACGACTATTTACCTCACTATCTTCAATAAACTTATAGCTCTCCTTGGCTAAATACGAATACAAATAATCAATTTCAGCAATTCTACCTCCCCCATTATCTCTTAAATCTAAGATTAAATACTTCGTACGTGCCGAATCTAATTTTGCAAAACTCTCTTTATAGAATTTTTTATAATTACCATTTGTAAAGCTTCTTAATTTTATATAGGCAACATCTTTAGCTTTTTTAATAAAACCAAAGTTTCGCGTATATTCTTTACGTTTTTTTATAAATCCATGTTTTCTATTAAATTTCCGTTTCTTTTTAAAGGCTAAACGATTTACTTTTTTCTCTGCAGAGGTTAGCTTTTTAGGTTTTATAGCTTTAGTAGAATCTTGTTTTTTAGACTTTTTTGGCTTTTGTTCCCTTCTAAATGTTTTAACAAACAAGGAATCTTTATTTTTAAAAGTCACCTTCAAGCTATCAACAAACCCTTTATCATTATAATAAAAATTAGAAAAATGTCTCCCAACATACCTATTATGTAATGTGGTATTATAGCCATCTGAAGAAAAACGCGTTTTATATACATCTATTAAATCTGAAACCAGATCCTCTTCAATTTTAACAACTTCACTTCCTACAATTGTAGAATCTTTACCTCTAGTATTTTTAACCCAAAGCTTATTTTCCAGATACTCAAAATCTAGTGCATAAAATTCAAACTTTCTCTTAAGTAACTTTTTACGTTCTCTCTTTGTATACCACTTATTTGCAGAACTTAGCGAAATATGCCCTTGTTTAACCTGAGATACTACGGGTGCTAGCTTTCTGTAAAATTCTCGAGAATCAATTGGAGTCTTGATCGTATTTTTAAGGCTATCAAACTTAAAGTCTAAAACTTCTTTCGATGTATATTGGTATAATTTGGGATGATGTCTTTTTAATTGCTCATATATCTTATCTATATCTTCATGCAAACTAATTACATCATGCAGCTTTGTTATTTGCTCATTATGTTTTTTAACACTTCTGCAAGACATTAAAACCAATAAAACTAAAAGTAATAGAATCGTTTTTTTCATATACTATTCTCAACCTAATTGAATTCTACTTGCTAAAGTAATTGTATTTACTTAAAAGTATAATCAATTAATAATTCTTTAACGCCTTATTTAATTTTTCGATAGTATCACACATAGAACTCATTTTAGACTTTTTGGATTTAAGCGAAAATTAGAAGTTTTTGCCTATGTTGAAGACTTTTTTGAGTTGCATAGCAGAGCTACGGAAGGAAAAAAAGACAAAAACAGAGCTTAAAACAGCAATTTTTTAGCAAATCCAAAAAGTCTAAAATGAGTTCATAAATAACTTCATAAAATTATGTAGTTTTGTGCTCCATGCAAAAAAACATTAACATACAAAACAAAAAGGCTCGCTTTCTATATGAAATATTAGATAAGTATACAGCGGGTATTGTGCTAACTGGGACAGAAATTAAATCCATACGCAGCAGCAGAGCTTCTATAGCCGAAAGTTTTTGTGAGTTTAATGAACAAGGGGAGCTTTTTGTTATTAATATGACTATTGAAGAATATGCTTTTGGTAATTATTACAATCATCGCCCTAAAGCAGAAAGAAAGCTTTTGCTAAACAAAAAAGAACTAAAAAAACTACTAAAAGAGGTTCAAAATACAGGACTTACTATTATTCCTTTACGATTATTTATTAATGAAAAAGGCTATGCAAAAATGGATATCGCTCTAGCAAAAGGTAAAAAACTGTATGATAAACGAGAAACGATTAAAGATCGCGATAATAAACGTGATTTAGATAGGATTAAGAAAAACTTCAAATAATTATTCTCGATTTTCTTAAGCTCAAGCCTTGATGAATTCATCAATAAAAAAGCTTTAAATTTAAGAAAGCATTAACGATTAAAAGCCAACAAAAGCTTTACTTTGTTAATCAAATAAGATTTATCATAATTTAAGATGAAAAAAACGATAGCCATTATACTATTGTGCATGGTAACATTATCTGTGACATCACAAGAAAAAGAGAAAGAACAACCAAAAGACTACTCAGAAAACGTAAAAACTCTGGATAACACAATTAAATCATTATATGCGGTTATTTCGGGAGAAAGAGGTGCTCCGAGAGACTGGGAGCTATTCAAATTTTTATTCAAGCCCGGAGCTAAATTAATCCCTTCTGGCAAAAATAAAGACGGAGAGCTTAAAGTACGCTACATGTCTCCTGACGATTATGTTAAGAGCTCTGGAAAATGGTTGGTTGAAAATGGTTTTTTTGAAAAAGAAATACATAGAGAGGTAGATACTTTTGGTAATATTGCCCAAGTATTCAGTACTTATGAAGCTTTTTATAGTAGAGATGATAAAAAACCGTTTATGAGGGGCATTAACAGTATTCAACTTTTAAATGATGGCAAACGGTGGTGGGTTATCAATATTTACTGGACTCAGGAAACGAATGAAAATAGGATTCCTGAATATTACCTTCCAAAAAAATAAATTACAATTAAAAACATGGATTATCCTGTAAGACTAAAGTCTATAGTATTAACAGGCGCTTTATTAGTTATTGGCGCCTTTTCAAGTTTAGGACAAGAAACAAAAGCGACACCTATTTTTAAAAATGGTGAAGCACAAATAGTAGATGCATTTAAAGATCCAAGCAAATGGATTAGACATGATTTATGGGTAGAAACGACTTTTGATACTGATGGTGATGGCAAATTAGATCGCATGCATGTCGCTGTTACTAGACCAGAACAAACAGAAAGCGAAGGATTAAAACTCCCCGTTATTTATATTTCAAGTCCATACTTTGCTGGTGTTGCACCTAATGTTGACGGTCTTTTTTGGGATGTCAATCATGAACTTGGAGAAACAGCAAAAGAACGTGTTCATGCTGAAGTAACACGCATAGACAAACGTCCAGTTATATCTAATTCGCATATACAAAAATGGGTTCCTAGAGGCTATATTGTTGTTCATTCTTCTTCTCCAGGGACTGGATTATCCCAAGGCGCTCCAACCGTTGGAGGTCATAATGAATCTTTAGCACCAAAAGCGGTTATTGATTGGTTATGTGGACGTATAAACGGCTATAAAACCATTGATGGCGACAGCCTAGTTACAGCCTATTGGTCTACTGGAAAAGTAGGTATGACTGGAACATCTTATAATGGTACACTACCCGTAGCAGCAGCTACAACTGGTGTAGATGGTTTAGAAGCTATTATTCCTATTGCGCCTGTAACCTCTTTTTATAACTATTATAGATCTAATGGTTTAGTAAGATCTCCTGGCGGTTATCTAGGGGAGGATGTTGATGTGCTTTATGATTTTATTCATAGTGGAGCAGAAGCTAATCGACCATATAACAATAAAACTGTTAGAGACACCGAAATGAAAAACGGCATGGATAGAATTACTGGAGATTATAATGATTTCTGGAAAGTACGTAATTTAATGGATAATGCCCAAAACATGAAAGCTGCTTTATTAATGTCTCACGGCTTTAACGATTGGAACGTGATGACTGAGCACAGCTATGGTTTATATGCTAAAGCTAAAGAAATGGGATTACCAACTCAAATATTTTATCATCAAAACGGACATGGTGGTCCGCCTCCTATTAAACTAATGAATCGTTGGTTTACCCGCTATTTGCATGGTATAAAAAATGATGTTGAAAACGATGCTAAAGCCTGGATAGTTCGTGAACATGACAACAAAAGTGAACCCACAGCTTATAAAGACTATCCTAACCCAGAAGCTTCCAATGTTACACTATATCTAACTACAGGGGGAGAAAAAGCTGGTGGATTGAAAACCAGTAAGGTTAAGAAACAAGGCAAAGAAACTTTGGTTGACGATTATTCGTTTTCTGGTAAAGATCTTGCAAAAGCAGAAGCATCTAAACATCGTTTACTTTATGTAACTCCTAAATTGACAAAGGATGTTCACATATCTGGGATACCAAAAGTTACTATAAAATTAGCAAGTAGTAAATCGGCTGCCAATCTATCGGTTTGGCTAGTATCACTTCCTTGGAATGAACAAGAAGGAGCAAAAATAACAGACAATATTATTACGCGTGGTTGGGCAGATCCTCAAAATCACAAATCATTGACTGAAAGCAAACCTTTAAAGCCTGAGACGTTTTACGAAGTTTCTTTTAATTTAATGCCAGATGACCAAATTATTAAAGCCGGACAACAAATAGGCTTGATGGTTTTTTCTAGCGATAAAGAATTCACATTACATCCAAAAGCTGGAACGGAACTGACTGTTGATTTGGATGGCACTAGTTTAACATTACCTGTTGTTGGTGGTGTTGAGGGGTTTAATGGGGCTTTGGGAAAATAAAAGTTTCAAGAGATTCTTCGCTTTAGCCTGTCTTGAGCGAAGTCGAAAGGCTCTGAATGACATTTTTTTGACATCTTCACCTTTTTTTCAATTAATTCTTATCCTCCAACAAAGGCACAAAACGAAACTCTCCAAATTCCTCTTGCGAAAATTCTTTTTGTCCCTTTCTGGTAAACATAGTCATGATTTGCACATCATCACCTACAGGAATAACGAGCTTACCTCCTATTTTTAATTGGCTTAACAAAGGTTTTGGCACAAAAGGTGCACCTGCAGTAACAATAATACTCTCAAAAGGCGCTTCATCAGCTAACCCTTTATAGCCATCGCCAAAAATAAGTTTTTTTGCACGATACCCTAATTTAGGCAAAAACTTACTCGTCTTTTTAAATAACTCTAGTTGACGCTCAATACTAAAAACTTTAGCACCTAATTCACACAAAACAGCCGTTTGATAGCCACTTCCAGTCCCTATTTCTAAAATCTTGTCTCCTTTTTTAACCTGTAACAATTCACTTTGAAATGCTACAGTATAAGGTTGCGAAATAGTTTGATCTGCTGCTATAGGGAACGCTTTATCTTGGTAAGCATGGTCTAAAAACCCAGAATCCATAAACAAATGCCTTGGTATATTGCCTATCGCGCTTAAAACGTTTGCATCTGTTATTCCTTTGGTCTTTAAAACATTAACCAATTGTTGGCGTAAGCCTTTATGTTTAAAAGTATCTTTCAATGTTGGGTTGGTTTATTAATGCTAAAATTAGTCAAACATTTACAAGTTGAAAACAAAATCTGCAAAATTTATTAACGACATCAAATAAGCAAAAAATTAGCTAGAAATAATCAATTTCATGTTCTAAATATCTTATTTTTGTGGAAAATGTAAAAACTATGCTCAAAGTTGGTGTACTAGGTGCAGGGCACTTAGGAAAAATTCATTTAAGACTCCTTAATCAATCTGAAAAATATAACCTCGTAGGATTTTACGATGCCGATGAAACTAACGGTAATAACGTAGAAACCGAATACGGTTATAAATTTTTTAATTCCATAGAAGCACTCATTGATGCTGTTGATGTGGTAGATATTGTAACACCAACACTTTCGCATTACGACTGTGCGAAACAAGCCATTGCAAAAGGCAAGCATATATTTATTGAAAAGCCTATAACAAACACTGTAGAAGAAGCGGAACATATTCGAGAGCTCCTGTCTGAACATAACCTTAGAGGGCAAGTAGGACATGTGGAGCGCTTTAACCCTGCTTTTATTGCTGTAAAAGATGATATTAAATCACCTATGTTTATTGAATCACACCGTTTGGCGGAATTTAATCCAAGAGGGACAGATGTTCCTGTTGTATTAGATTTGATGATTCATGACATCGACATTATTTTAAGCCTTGTAGATTCTAAAGTTAAAAACGTCTCAGCAAGCGGTGTTTCGGTAATTAGTGATACACCAGATATTGCAAATGCACGAATTGAATTTGAAAATGGCTGTGTTGCGAACCTAACAGCTAGTAGAATATCCTTAAAAAAAATGCGTAAAGCTCGTTTCTTCCAAAAAGACGCTTATATTTCTGTAGACTTCTTAGAGAAAAAATGTGAAGTTGTTAAAATGAAAGATGCGCCAGAACAACCTGGAGATTTTGATATGGTACTTCAAAACGCCGAAGGTGTAAAAAAGCAGATTTATTTTGATAATCCAGATATATTAGAAAACAATGCGATTCTAGATGAATTAGAAACGTTTGCAGACGCTATAAATACGAATACCTCCCCCATTGTAACGCTTCACGACGGTACAGAAGCACTAAGAGTAGCAACTCAAATAATAAATTGTTTTTAAAAAATTTTACATGAAAAACATTGCAGTTATCGGAGCCGGTACTATGGGTAATGGTATCGCTCACACATTTGCACAAAGCGATTTTACAGTGAAGCTTATAGATATAAGTGAAGCTTCATTAGAAAAAGGTATAGCAACCATTACCAAAAATTTGGACAGAATGGTCGCTAAAGAAAAAATTTCTGAAGCAGATAAGACTAAAACTTTATCAAACATCACAACATTCACAAGTATTTCAGAAGGTGTTACTTCTGTCGATTTGGTTGTTGAAGCTGCGACTGAAAACGTAGATTTAAAGCTTAATATTTTTAAACAATTAGACGAAGCTTGCTCAAAAGAAACTGTTTTAGCTACAAACACATCCTCTATATCAATTACGCAAATAGCCGCAGTAACATCCAGACCAGATAAGGTGATAGGTATGCATTTTATGAATCCTGTGCCTATTATGAAATTAGTTGAAATTATTCGCGGTTATAGTACGAGTGATGAAGTAACAAAAGACATCATGGAGATGTCAAAAACCCTAAGAAAGGTTCCTGTTGAAGTTAACGACTATCCTGGTTTTGTGGCAAATCGTATTTTAATGCCTATGATTAACGAATCTATTGAAACACTTTATAATGGTGTTGCTGGCGTTAATGAAATTGATACTGTTATGAAATTAGGTATGGCACACCCAATGGGACCATTACAATTGGCTGATTTTATAGGTTTAGATGTTTGTTTATCGATACTTCATGTCATGTCCGATGGATTCAAAAACCCAAAATACGCTCCTTGCCCATTATTAGTAAATATGGTTAGAGCTGGTAAATTAGGAGTAAAATCTGGTGAAGGTTTTTATGATTACTCCGAAAGTAGAAAGGCTGAGCATGTTGCGAAGCAGTTTTTAAAGTAAATAGTCGCAGTCGCAGTCGCAGTTTTCAGTACTGAGACTGAATACTGGAACTGAATACTAAAAAAACAATGGCGAAAATACTACCATTTAAAGCAGTCAGACCAACACGAGACAAAGTCAGTCTGGTTGCCGCTCGTTCATACCAAACATATACGTTAGCAGAGCGTGAATCGAGAATGGGTTACAATCCGTTTTCTTTTTTACATATTATAAATCCAGGCTATAAATACCATAAAGATATTTCTGGAAAAGAAAGATACGACTTAGTTAGAAATCGCTATTTAGAATTTAAGGAAGAGTCCATTTTTATTCAAGATGAAAAACCAAACTATTATGTTTATAAAATTGTAAATAGAGAGGGTCATGTTTTTTCAGGAATTGTTGCTGCGGCAAGTTCTGAAGATTATGAAAAAGATATCATTAAAAAACATGAAGATACAATAGAATATAGAGAAAACGTCTTTAAAGATTATTTAAAAACAGTAGGCTTTAATGCTGAACCAGTACTTCTAACTTACCCAGACAACACACTCATTTCCAGTATTATTTCAGAAACACAAAAAAACAGAGCTGAATTTGAATTTACGACGACGTATAGGGACACTCATTATTTATGGAATCTTGATGATCCAGATTTAATTACTTGTATAAGTAACGAGTTTGAAAAAATCCGTACCATATACATTGCAGATGGACATCATAGATCTGCCTCTTCTTGTTTACTTTCTAAAGATTTGAAATCTGAAAACAAAGCGCATACAGGTAACGAGCCTTATAATTATTTTATGAGCTATTTAATTCCTGAATCAGATTTAAGAATTCATGAATTTAATAGGCTTGTTAAGGATCTAAATGGGCTATCTAAAGAATCTTTTTTAATACAATTAGATACCATGTATCGTATTGAAAATAAAGGCAGCGAACTATACAAGCCAAGCAGTAAACATCATTTTAGTATGTATCTAGATGGTGAATTCTACTCTTTATATTTAAGAAAAAGTAATTATAAATTTAGTAACGCTCTGGAAGCTTTAGACACTCACATACTATATAAAACCATTTTAGAACCTATTTTAGGGATCTCAGATGTACGCAACGATACTCGTATTAATTACTCACACGGTAAAAATGATTTAGTTACCATAAAAAGTAAAGTAGATCATGGAGAATTTAAAGTAGGTTTTGGATTAGTGCCTATTACAGTTGAAGAAATGAAAGCTATTGCAAATGCAGGTTTAACCATGCCACCAAAAAGTACTTTTATAGAACCTAAACTACGAAGTGGTGTTACCATCTATGAGTTTTAATGTATTAACATAAATTTACTTACCTTTTATCCAACATTTTTACGACCATAACTAGGTATCATTCTACTAAAATTTCATAAAATTATAAAGCATGGAAAATCTTGACAAAATATTCTAAAAAAACATTTAAAGCACTAACAATACATAGTAAGATTAAGAGAACTGCTAATGTTAAAAGCCCTCCAATTTGGGATTAATTTTATTTAATAATGAGTATAAAACAAAACCTTCAAAATATAAAAACATCATTACCAGAACATGTAACACTTGTTGCTGTTTCAAAAACGAAGCCAATAAGTGACTTGATGGAAGCTTATCATGCTGGTCAACGTATTTTTGGGGAAAACAAGATTCAGGAAATGGTAGACAAGCATGAAACCATGCCCAAAGATATTGAATGGCACATGATTGGTCACGTTCAAAGTAACAAGGTGAAATATATGGCACCATTTGTGAGGTTAATTCACGGCGTAGATAATTTTAAGCTCTTAAAAGAAATAAATAAGCAAGCTTTAAAACATGATAGAGCTATAGATTGTTTGCTTCAAATAAAGATAGCTTCAGAAGATTCTAAATTTGGAATGACACCAAATGAAGCTTCAAAAATTATAAAATCTGACGTATTTTCGGAATTAAAAAACATCAAGGTGGTTGGACTTATGGGAATGGCAACATTTACTAATAATGACAGTCAAATAGAAAAAGAATTTAATTACCTAAAAGATACTTTCGATAGTTTAAAACAAACAAGCACTGATAATTATCAATTAAATACCATAAGTATGGGTATGAGTGGAGACTATCAATTAGCTATTAATTGTGGTAGTACCATGGTTAGAGTTGGAAGTAGTATATTTGGCTCAAGAAATTATAATTAAAATTTAAAACAAACAGATTGTAACGACTAAAAAAGTCTCGCAATAACCAGCAAATAAACGCATAAACATTTTTTGTACGCAATATTAGACATAGAAACTACTGGAGGTAAGTATAATGAAGAAGGCATCACAGAAATTGCTATCTATAAATATGATGGTCATGAAGTCGTTGATCAATTTATAAGTCTGGTTAACCCAGAACGCGAAATACAACCCTTTGTAGTAAATCTAACTGGTATAAATAGTAACATGCTACGCCATGCACCTAAATTTTATGAGGTCGCTAAACGCATTGTAGAAATTACAGATGATTGCATTTTGGTTGCTCACAATGCTCAGTTCGATTATCGAATTTTAAAAACGGAATTTAGTCGTTTAGGATTCGATTTTGAAAGAAAATCTCTTTGTACAGTTGAGCTTTCAAAAAATTTAATTCCTGATCAATCCTCTTATAGTTTAGGTAAATTAGTTAGATCTCTTGGTATTCCTGTAACAGACAGGCATCGTGCTTCTGGTGATGCTTTAGCTACGGTAAAGCTTTTTAAAATGCTCTTAGTTAAAGACAGTACTAAAAGTATTATTCAACAATCCATACGGTTAAACCCGAAACATCAGCTCGAGCCAAAACACATAGATATTATAAAAGAGTTACCTTCCATTACAGGTGTTTATTATATTCATAACGCTAATGGGGATATTATATATATTGGAAAAAGCAACAATATAAAAAAACGAATCAATCAGCATTTTACAAGTACAAATCAAAAGTCAAAAAAAATACAAGCTCAAGTTACCGCTGTAACTTATGAGGCTACAGGTAGTGAACTGGTAGCTCTTTTAAAAGAGAGTGAAGAAATAAAACGTGTTAAACCTATATTTAACAGAGCATTACGTAGAACAAGTTTCACACATGCTCTATATAGTTTTAAAGATGAAAACGATTATATTAATTTAAAAATCGACATTGCAGACGGACGCAAAAAGGCAATTACGACTTTTAGCAATAAACAAAGTGGAAAAAGCTTTATGAATAGAGCTATTGAAGACTACAAATTATGCCAAAAACTAACAGGTATATATAAAACAGATACCAACTGTTTTAATTATGACATAAAAACCTGTGAAGGTGCTTGTATTCAACAGGAACCTACAGAGTCTTATAACAAAAGAGTCGAACTACTATTATCAAAAAACAGTTTCTCTAACAAAAACATGGTTATTATTGACAAAGGACGTGATATTGACGAGCATAGCGCTATACTAATTGAGAATGGCATGTTTAAAGGCTTGGGGTTTTTCAATCTTAACTATCAAATCAATAATATTGAGGTTTTAGAATCTATTATTACCCCAATGGATAACAATCGGGATACACAACATATTATTCAAAATTACCTTCGTAAGAATAAAAAAGTAAAACAAATTATATTTGATTAAGCATGAAGCAAACTATCTTCTTATCCTTTTTACTTCTCTCTAGCTTAACCCTTTTTTCACAATCAAACTATCACTCTGATTCTTACAGAGTCACTTTAGGAGACTTAAAAACTAATACTTATGAAAAAGATTCTACAGCCAATGCTTTAATTATATATAAATATGGAAATAGTCTGGTAGATAGATATGATTATGACTTAAGAACCGAGATAAAGCAAAAAATAAAAATATTAAATAAAGAAGGTTTTAATAAAGCTAACGTTTCTATTCATTTATATAATAACGAGAACAGCGAACAAGAAGTAGAAAAAATTGTTGCTACCACTTATAATCTAGTAGATGGAAAAGTCATTAAAACGTCATTACTTAAAAAGGATATTTTTAGAGAGAAACACGACGAAAACCACACCTTTGTTAAATTTGCACTACCAAATATTAAAGAAGGTTCTGTAATAACCTATAGTTATACTCGCATATCTCCTTTTATGTATAACTACAGAGGATGGGATTTTCAAAGCGATATACCAACTTTATACAGCGAATACAGAACCAGTATTCCAGGAAACTGGCATTACAATATTAAATTAGTAGGTGGTAAAAAACTAACAAAAAATATAACAGAGATAGAAAAAGACTGCCTGCAAAACTCTAGAGGCGGCAGTGCAAATTGCGCCAATAGTATCTATGCCATGAAAGATATCCCCGCTTTTATAGAAGAAGATTATATGACCTCTAAAAGTAATTATTTAGCAAGAATAGAGTATGAATTACAGACATTTAAGGGGTTTGATGGTAGCGTAAATGATTATACAAAAACATGGAAAACTGTTGATAGAGAATTTAAAACAGATAAAGAAATTGGAAGGCAATTAAAAAAATCTATAGATTTAGAAGATTTATTGAACCCCGAAATTATTAATGAAAATGACTTGTTAAAAAAGGCAAGTGCCATTTATAGATACATTCAGGAAAATTATACATGGAACGGAGACTATAAAATATTTGAAGACGTTTCTATTAAAGATTTAATTAAAAACAAATCTGGAAATGTTTCATCTATAAACATTTTGCTTCATAATTTATTAAAGGAATCCAACATTATTGTGAAACCTGTATTAATATCAACTAGAAGTAATGGGTTTGCCACAAAAATTTTTCCTGTTATTTCAGATTTTAACTACTTAATCGTTCAAACAACTATTAATGATATAACCTACTATTTAGATGCCACAGATAATTATTTATCCTTTGGTGAGATTCCTTTTAGGTGTTTAAATAGTTATGGTAGGCTTATGGACTTTAAAAATGGTAGTGAGTGGGTCGATATAAAACCAAGTAAGCCTTCAAACGTTTATTATAATGTAGAACTTCATCTTGACGAGAATGAAACTATTTCTGGAAAGTTATCTTCAAAACGTACTGGATATCACGCCTTAAATCATAAAAAATCATATTATAAAAATAAAGAAGGCTATCTCCAAAAACTAGAAAACAAGTTTCCTCATTTAGAAATTTCAGATTTTGAAGTAACGAGTGATGGTCTAACAAGTCCGGACTTTAAAGAATCTTACCACATAAACTATAATTATGAAGATACTGGAGATCATATTTATTTAAACCCTTTTTTTGTTGAGTTTTTTAATGAAAACCCATTTAAGCTTCAAGAAAGAACATATCCTATTGATTTTGGTTATAAAGACACTTATTTTTATTCATTTAAGTTTAATTTTGATGCTACTAAATATACGGTTGTTGAATATCCAAAAACAAAGAGCATAGCTTTGCCAAATAATTCAGGTAAAGTCCTTTTCTCAGCTAAAACACTCGGCAGTACTGTATTTATTATTCTAAAGATAAGCTTTGATAAAGCTATCTACGGACCAGAATATTATTCATCCTTAAAAGAGTTTATGAGTAAGATTGTAGATATTCAAACGAATTCACTCATACTTTTAAAGAAAAAGTAATCTATCTTTATTATTTTTGAATACATGGATGAACCAAAAAAAAGGCATTGGAAGACAAAACTTCATGATATTATTTATGAAGCTGAGACCCCCACGGGCAAATTATTTGATGTTGTTTTACTAATTACTATTATAGCCAGTATTATACTAGTAATGCTTGAAAGTGTTAATAGCATTGATATTAAGTATCATGATTTTCTTAATATCTCTGAATGGATTATTACCATTTTGTTTAGTATTGAGTATATAGCTCGTATTATAACCGTAAAAAGGCCTTTTAAATATATAACAAGTTTTTATGGTATTATTGATTTATTATCTACCATACCCAAATATATATCATTAATATTTGGAGGTGTGCATGCGCTTGCTGCATTAAGAGCACTAAGGTTACTTAGAATTTTTAGAATATTAAAACTGGCACGTTATTTAGGTGCTTCAAATAATTTAGTAAATGCTTTAAAAGCAAGTCGGGCTAAAATATCAGTCTTCTTATTTGCTGTTGTTATAATCGCTATTATTTTAGGTACTATTATGTATTTAATTGAAGGTGAAGAAAATGGGTTTTCTAATATCCCGAAGAGTGTATATTGGTGTATCGTAACCTTAACAACTGTAGGTTTTGGTGACATTGCACCGCAAACACCTCTTGGACAATTCATTGCATCTTTAGTCATGATATTAGGTTATGGTATTATTGCGGTACCAACAGGGATCGTATCTGCAGAATATACCGCTCAAAGCAAATCAAAAAAAGAACCAGAAACCCCAAAGGTTAATTTAAACTCACTTTCTTGTGCAAACTGTATGGCTGAAAAGCATAAAGATGGTGCCGATTTTTGTTATAATTGTGGCGAAAAACTTCATCAATAAACACTAATTATGGTATTACTAAAATGAGACATGGTTAGGCTTTCTACTATATCCTCAACGCACAACAATATTCTTGTATTTTCTCATTAAATTTGTTCTTACAAATAAACACTTAAACACATCAACTCAAAAAACAAATATCTAATTTCTATAGTTGGCCCTACTGCTATTGGTAAAACAGCTCTAAGTATAAAATTGGCAAATCATTTTAACACTGAAATAGTATCTGCAGATTCACGTCAGTTCTTTAAAGAAATGCAAGTTGGCACAGCAGCTCCAACACGTGAAGAACTAGCAGCTGCAAAACATCATTTTATTCATCATAAATCTATAAATGATAGTTATAATGTTGGCTCTTTTGAAAAAGACGCTATACATACTCTAAATACACTTTTTAAAACCTACGATACGGTTATTATGGTTGGTGGCTCTGGATTATATGTTGATGCTGTTAATAACGGTTTAGATGATTTTCCAGAAGTTGAAAAAAGCATTCGTGAGACACTTAATAATGATTTAGAAACAAAAGGATTATCTCATTTACAAGAACGATTAAAAGCGCTCGATTCTGTTGCTTATAACACAATTGCAATTGATAATCCGCACCGTGTTATTCGTGCCTTAGAAATTTGTATTGGCACAGGTAAACCGTATTCATCATTTTTAAAGAAAGGAAAAATAAAGCGCCATTTTAAAACGATTACCATTGGACTCACTGCAGAAAGAGAAATTATATACAACCGTATTAACAAACGCGTAGATATTATGATGCAAGAAGGGTTATTAGATGAAGTTAAAAACCTAGTTTCGTTTAAAAACCTAAACGCTTTAAATACGGTAGGCTATAAAGAATTGTTTAACTATTTAGATAACAAATGGACACTAGACTTTGCTATTTCTGAAATAAAAAAAAATACACGCCGTTTTGCCAAACGTCAACTTACTTGGTTTAAAAAGAATGAAGAAACACTGTGGTTTGATTATACCACACCTGAAAGGATCATTATTAATCTTATAAATCAAAACATTTCTTAACAATGCTCATACCTGAAGACGCTTTGGATAACCCCGTATGGTTTTCCTTAACAGACTGCCATTATGATCATGCAATAGATTATGGTAACATTAAGTTTTTTCATCCAGATTATGGCCCTTTTGGAGCTTTTATAAATAATGAAGATACTAGTTTCGCTATAGAAAAACACGCTAAATTAATTTCAGATTTCTTTATTGTTGGAGATAAGCCTAAAATGCCATTGCATTTTAAAGAACCTATAGAATATATAGGTTTACAAATGATTATATATAATAAAATAAATAAACCTATAACGGAAACTATTGTAGAGTTAACAGAATGGCATTATGATGACTTAATCGACCTAGTTAAGCTTGTATATCCAGAATACTTTAAATCGAAAACGAATACCTTAGGACAGTATTATGGTATTTATAAAGACAATAAACTAGTTGCTGTAACTGGTGAACGGATGCAAACCAATAACTTTATTGAGATTAGTGCAGTAATAACGCATCCGGATTATACAGGAAAAGGATATGCAAAACAACTTATTACACATACAGTAGAAAGAATCTTGAAGAAAAATAAAATTCCTTTTTTACATGTAGATCAAACGAATGTTGGTCCTATACAACTGTACAAAAAACTAGGGTTTATTATACGGAGAAAATTTAGTTTTTGGAGAATAATAAGTAGTTAGTTAAAAATGACGAAACGGTTGTATTAATAAATATAAAGTAGACTTATTGCATCGTCACATTGCTATATTTTGCATTTACAAGAATGCTTTTTCCACTGGCTAAACTGCCTGTAGAAAAGTTAGAAATATTATGGTTAAGTTTTTCTTTTGGGTGACTTACACGCGAACGATTTCCTTTATACTGAAAATTACACCCTACTTTAGGAAGTGATATAACAGCATTACTATTTTGAATAATGATATTTAAGTTAGAAAAAGTATCTTTTATGTCTAAGATTTTTAAATCACCAATATTACCGTCAATAATGGCACTACCTAACAAATGATTTATAGTGGTATTAGATGAATTCGAATTTAAAACCATATGCTTTACATGATCTAGTTCAACATCTTCTGTATAACGAAGATTTAGCTCTCCTAAGTTCCAATAAGTTACATACACAGGCGAATATGAAGCATTAACGGAAGTAGAACTTCCGTTAATGCTATGTGCTGTAAACTTTGTATGTGATAACTCAGCTTTTAAATCATCTACGTTAGCGGCAAACTCTATCTCACCATGTCTAACATTAACCTTTAGCTTAGTCTTTTTAGGCATTTTAATTTTAATAGTCTTTTTAATCTTAGAGTCAGCTTCTTTATTAACCAATCTTTCAATTAAAAGTTTTCTGTTTAGAACTAACTTATCTCGTTTCTGCGCATGTTTTTTACGCTCTTCAACATGTCTTTCTCTTTGTTCTGCTTGTCTTTCTCTTTGTTCCTGCATTCTTTCTATCTGAGCTGATTCCCTTTCCATTTTTTCGGCAAAACGTTCTCCCCATTCTTCCATGTCCTTTCCGTATTTTTCTTCCCATTTTTCACCAAAACGCTTTCCCCATTCTTCCATCTCCTTTCCATACTTCTCACCCCATTCTTTGCCAAATTTCTCACCCCATGCTTCCATTTTTTCAGCATAATCTTCGCCAAATTTCGATTCGAATTTTTGTGTATATTCCTCTAAATATTTTTCACCATCCTTCTTATAGGCATTATAATCAAAGTGAAACTCATTGACTCCTGCTGGCAATTTAGGTAGTTCTGGTAACTTGGGTATTACAGGAAGTGGAGGCATTTCAGGAAGTTCTGGTACAACAGGCATTACAAAATTCTCTGCATCGACCAACACTTCGGGCAAGTCTGCCAATTCAAACTTTAATTCTTCTAATAAAGCTTGTACAGCCTCATCATCATTGCTTCTTGAAATATAGGCCCAAGAATTGGCTCTCGTACCTTTAGTTTTAATTTTCACTAATCCACTAGAAGCATCAACATCTACATCCCAATTTTTTAAAGCATTTTCTAACGCTTCTTTACTTATATCATCACCTTCAATATAAGCTTCAATTTCGATAACATCTTTATTCCATGTATCAATTATTAAATTGCAATGGCTCGTGTTTAAATCGATAGTAACATCTTTATTTACTTTAATAGATTGCGATACTTTCTCTAATTTTTGCTGTGCCATTATCCCCCCCGTAATAAGAAAGCCTAAGGCAAATAATTTGATTTTTATGATTGTATTGTTCATTTTTTGATTTTAGATTGATTGTTCTACTTCTTCTGTAACATCATTAGAAGTACTTAATTCTTTTAATTGATCTCTCATACGATACAACAGATTTAAACGAAACTTTAAATTATCAATTAAAGCATTTACCGTTAATTCACCAGGACCTGATTCTGTTAGCTCCTCAGATAAGCGTTTATACTCTTTATCAAGTTCATCTAATTGTAACAAATAACCATCGAAAAGATCTTTAGTTTCTGGCGTGTATTTCATTTTAGATAATTCTAAATTAATACTCGCCAAATAGTACTCTTCAACTTTTTTAAGTCCAGGAGACACATCTCCCAAGGTTTTTGTTTCATCAGTTTCAGTTGTCGTTACGATTTCTGTTGGTGCCTCTACGTTTGGTTTAAAAAACTTGAAAGCCCCAAAACCTAACCCCACAAACAACACGATACTTGCAGCTATACGCATCCAATTAAATTTAGATTTGTTAGTAACTGGCAGATCTTCTTCTAACTTAGCAAGAAATCTTTCTTGATGATTTTTCGGCATCGTTTCATAAACTACCTTATCATCCTTAAATAATTCTCTAATATCTCGTGCCATTTTTTTTAAGTATTAACAGTTCCTGTAATTTACCTTTTCCTCTTGATAATTGTGTTCTTGACGCAACCTCAGAAATATTTAAAATCTCTGAAATTTCCTGATGGTCGTATCCTTCTATTAAATAAAGCATCACAACGTATTGATACTTATCAGGTAATTTATTAATCGCAATTTTTACATCGTTTAATGTAATTGCATCGTCTACTAACCATTTGTCATCATCTGTAGTATCAGCTACTTTGAGGTGCACCTCTTCTAATTCAACAAGTTGTTGTTTTTTAGCTTTTAAGAAATCAATACTTTTATTAACGACAATACGTTTTAACCAAGCGCCAAAAGTAACTTCAGCTTTATATTGATGTAGTTTGGTAAAAGCCTTAATAAAGGCTTCCTGTACAACATCCTCGGCTTCAGCAGCATCTTTTAAAAATCGTTTTGCAACAATATACATCCCATCACAGTACTGGTTGTATAACTGTAATTGTGCTTTGCGATTGTTTTGTTTACATTGTTCAATAATGTCAACTTGAAACATGCTATTTTTACTTTTGGTTATATAAGTTAGTTCGTATTAAAGACGACAAAAAAAATGTAGTGTTGCAAAAAAATGCTTTTTTTTAATTTTTAAATAAGAAAACTCTAAAATCTGTGTTAACATTATTAAGAATCATTTCTTTTTAAAGTATATTTATACCCTGTTAAACTCTGCATATGAACACATTCTTAAAGCGTATATTAGTTCTTTTATCCATAATAGCATTAGGACTATTTTTATATTCTTTTTTTGTTGAAAATATTTTTTCACAACGTCTAAGTCCTAAAGATACAGTAGAATTTAAACTTAATGATTTAAAACTTGAAGTGTTTTATAATAGACCTTCTAAAAAGAATAGAGCCATTTTTGGCGCTCTAGTCCCTTTTAATAAAGTTTGGCGTACGGGAGCTAACGAAGCAACTACTTTTGAAACCAACCAAACACTAGAAATACAGGGTAAGCCATTGCCAATGGGTAAATACACACTTTGGACCGTACCAAAGGATACAGTCTGGAACGTTATATTTAATTCCAAGCAATATCCTTGGGGTGTGGACTCTGAAATGAAACCCATGTGGGATACCAACTTTGATGTTTTAAATATTGAAGTTCCTGTACAGAAATTACCTTCTCCTGTAGAACAATTTACTATTGCCTTTGATAATTCTACCGATAATTTATTTTTAACCATGGCGTGGGATGACGTAAAAGTTGCTGTACCTCTTAAGTAAGTATTCAGTCGTTAGCAGCAGTAATCAGTGGTTCTAATCAATTTTCTCAAATAAAACAGTAAATTAGACAAACATTTGTTTATTCGTGGCAAAAGAAAAAAAATCTGCACTTAAAGAAAATAAAGGTGTTTCAATTTCTGAAATCACCGATCCATCTACTATTAAAGTTCTTAAAAAGAAACGTCGATCTGAAATTAATACAGAGGCTTTAGTCACTTCTATTTTAAATAAAGACATTACGGCTTTAAGCCGTGCTATTACTTTAGTTGAAAGTAAGAACCCAAAACATTTAGAAAAGGCAAATACTATAATAAAGGCCTGTTTACCGTATGCAAATAAATCTATACGTATTGGTATTACTGGAGTTCCTGGAGTTGGAAAAAGTACTTTTATAGAAACCTTTGGCAAACATCTTACTTCAAAAGGGAAACGTATCGCTGTATTAGCTATTGATCCTAGTAGCTCCTTAACAAAAGGGAGTATTTTAGGTGATAAAACCCGAATGGACGACTTAGTAAAAGATGATAATGCTTTTATTCGACCATCGGCTTCTGGGGATTCACTTGGCGGTGTTGCCAGAAAAACCAGAGAAGCTATTATTTTATGTGAAGCTGCTGGGTTTGATGTTATCATTATTGAAACCGTAGGTGTTGGCCAAAGTGAAACTACGGTACATAGTATGGTTGATTTCTTTTTATTACTAAAATTAGCTGGTGCAGGCGATGAACTACAAGGTATAAAACGAGGTATTATAGAAATGGCTGATGCTATTGCTATTAATAAAGCTGATGGTGATAATTTAAAACATGCAAAACTGGCTAAAGTAGAATTTAATAGAGCGCTTCACCTCTACCCAGAAAAATCTTCTGACTGGCAACCTAAAGTAACCATTTGTAGTGCTCTTAAAAACGAAGGTATTGATGCTATTTGGGAACTGATTTTAGATTACATAGCCATTACTTCCAAAAACAATCATTTTAATGCCAAGCGAAATGAACAAAATAAGTTTTGGCTTATTCAAACCATTGAAGAGCAATTAAAATCTACTTTTTTTAATCGCCCAGAAGTTAAAACAGCGTTAGAAAATCAATTGCAACTTATAAAAGACAACAAAACAACACCTTTTGCTGCTGCTGATTATTTATTGAGCTTAGAAATTTAACATTCATACATACACTTCAATAAAAAACCTGAACAACATATTGTTATTCAGGCTTAACAAGCTATTAATTGATCCGTTTCTTACTTAACGATCTTTGCGGTTATATTTACTTTTGCAGATTCAAATAAATCATCACTGTTATTATCCTGATAGATTTTGGTAAAAAAAACTGCTGTTGATTTATAAGTTCCTTCCAGATAATACTGTGCGGATACTTGTACATTTACGTCAGCACTTTTCCCTGGTTCTAAACCTCCACCAGGAAGTTCTCTATATACTGTAATCGCTTTAAAAGTAGTTCCGCCTGCGGGGTCTATGTCTTCATAAATAGTTGCCTTTTGAAAATTAATTTTATGATTTCCTTGATTGGTCCATTTTGTTATACCTGCAAAATATTTAGAAGCTCCTTCTTTCGCATCGGGAGTAATAACAGATTCCATTTCTATTTTTACTGGATTAACCACGTCTACAATGACTTCGACCACCCGAATCTCCTTATTGTCTTTGTCTTTAATAGCTAAAAAGAATCTCTTAGGGTATTTAAAATCAAAACTAGCATCTGTATCTGGGTATTTTACATCCATATCTACAGGAGCTATAGAAGGATCTTGTGTATAATATAAATGCGTTCCCTCGTATGTAATAGTAGGTACTAATTTTGTAAAATCGGTTCCAACTGGTGCCAAAAGGTATACCTTTTCATAACTTGCATTTTCAACTGCTCTCCTTGAAATTATTATATCGTTTAGTATAACGCCCCTATTTTTACTTGCTTCAAATGTAAAGTTTGTTAGTTTTAATGTTTCAGGAACTGGAGGAGCTTCCTTGGTAATACTTACAGTATAATGCAAAAGAGCTTCTTTATTACCTGTAGCTGCACTAATGGTAAATACGTGTGTTTTTCCGCCTTCAAAAGATAAACTTTCATTATTACTAGGTGATATACTAAACTTACTTAAGTTAAGTTCTTTTGAAGTGATTGATGCCTTTATATTTTCTAAAGAGGTTACGGTACTTGGTAGTATTATTTTTATCTCTCCATAAGTTACCTCTTTATTATTTTTAATTACCGGATCAACAATTTCTATCTCTGCACGTTGTCTGGCAAATAATGGGAAATCTGAAAGCATAGCTTCCACAATCTTAATATCCTCTATTTCTGTTTGATTGTTTTCTTCACCAGAATCACAATTCATCATAAAAAATACAGAAAACAAAATGATTCCTATACACTTTAACTTAATTAACCTTTTCATTAATAATTATTTATTTAATTTTCAGCTAATCTATAAAACCTTCAAGAAGCAATTAAATTAATATGGTGAATCTATCCGTTTATATGGTAAACATGCTCAAAAAAAAGGTAAGTTTTATATACTAAGTATAGATCAGGTTACATTAAATACTATATTATAACAAGCGCCAGAATTTGAAGTTATTTTTACTGTTCCGTTTATTTGTTTTGTTAACCCTCGTATAAGCATGATTCCTAATGATTTAGCCTCATGTACGTTAAAACCATTAGGAAACCCAACACCTGTATCTTGTATTTTAAGTATACATTGATCGCCACTTTTTGATGCTTCTATATTAATATTACCTCCCGAATTATCGTGAAATGCATATTTGATACTATTAGCGATTATTTCATTAACAATAAGCCCACAAGGAACTAAATAATCCATATCAAGTTCAATATTATCTATAGCTGTAGTAACTGTTATATTTTGTTCCGGCAAGTTATAACTAGTCTTAAAATAGGTTAACAAGTTATCAAGATAAGTCTTAAAATTTATCAATGATAAATCACTAGATTTATATAATCTTTCGTGTATAATAGACATGGCTTGTATTTTATCCTGAACCTCTTGTATGATTTCTTGCGATTTTTTATGATTTCCGAATTTATATTGAAGTCTAAGTAAACTGGATACAATTTGTAAATTATTCTTAACTCTATGGTGTACTTCTTTGAATAATATTTCGCGATCTTTTAGAGTTTGAGATATCACTTTATTTTTTTCGGTGAGCGTTGTATGACTTTTCTGTTTGTTTTTGTAGGCATAAAATAGTGTCAGTATAATTATTATTAAAGCAATCATACCTATTATTAATATAACCTGTGAAGTACGCTGATTTTGATTTTCTAATGCTTTTATTCTATTTTCATTAGTCAGCAGTTGAATTTCTTTTTCTTTGTTTTCTAAATCAAATTTTGCTTGTATCTCTTTAAATTGCTTATCCTTTTCTTTATCCAATAAAGAATCTTTGATTGTATTATATTTTAACAGATACTCGTAACTTTCCTTGTAGCTCTTTTTTCTACCAGTATACTGATAAAGTGCTTGATATACATTAGATAATTGTGGTAAAACTTTTGATTTTAATGCTACCGATAATGCTTCTTCATAATGCAATTCTGCAGACTTAACATCTCCAAGTTGCTCATATATATTTGCTAACGTTAGGTATAATGATGTATTTTCTTCGGTATATCCTAATTCTAAACACATTTTCAATGCTTTTTTAGAATTTACTAAAGCTTCTTTAAATTTGTTTTCTTTTATATTTATTTGAGATAGATTACTAAAACCAGATACAACAACTTTAAGGTAGTCTAATTTTTCTGCTATTTCAATAGATTCTTTTAACGTGCTTTTAGCTTTTTCATACTCTTCTTGCCTCACATATAATTCTGCAACAGCTCCTAAAACGTATGATCTAAATTCTTCGTTCCCTACTTCTTTAGATAACTCTAATGCCCTATTGTAATATAACAAGCCATTCTCATGGTCATTTAGTCTACAAGAATATAATGACCCAATGTTAGCTACTATACCTGTAACAAAATTATTTTCATTATTCTTTTCGTAAATACTAAGTGCTTTTAAATCATAATCGAGTGCTTTATCATAATTTCCCATTTTCACATGGGTAACTCCTATATTTTGATAACTCTTACCAATACCTAATTCATACTCCATATGCTTAGCAACCTCAAGCGCTTTTTCATAATAAAACAATGCATTACTGTGCTCGGATTTGTAATTATGTAAGTAGCCTAACCTTAAATAAAAAAAGCCTGTGTCTTTATTATTTTTTTCCTTTACCAATTCTAATCCTTGTTTCGCATAACCTATAGCCTTATCTACATTTATTTTACTATACTTATTGGTTAATTCTATGTATATATTTACCTTTTCATCTATAGGAGCTTCGACTAACTTTTGCTCCAAACTGTCTGTTTGTGCTGTTAATTGTACGCAAAAAAACAAGAAAAATAACCATATAGAGGGTTTCAAAAAGTGACCTATTTTATTCATATTATAAAATATCTAATCGCTCAATTAATTGACTTTTATATGTCTTGCTTATTGGAATTTTATGGCCTTCAATAAAGATTAATCTATTTTCTATTTTATCAATTTTATCTAGAGCTATCATATAAGATCTATGAATTCTTAAAAACTTATCCTGAGGCACTTTTTCATAAAACTCTTTTAAAAACATATTGGCCAAAATCTTTCTTTCCTTAGTGATAATCTGAGTATAATTGTCCATGGCTTCAACCCACAAAATGTCATTTATTTTAACACTTATAAGCTGTGACTTATCTTTTATAAATAGGGTTTCCGATATTTTATTATTTATAGAAGGTGACGTTCTTGCTATGTTACTTTCAAGATGTTTTTGTATTGCTACCTGAATTGTAAAAGATAATTCCTTTGTTTTAAAGGGTTTTAACAAGAACCCAAAAGGTCTGGATTGTAATGCTACCTTAAATGTATGATCATCTCCATTGGCAGTAAGAAAAACAATCGGAATATTATGGTTATCATAAATATCGGCAGCAGCTATAATCCCATTTTTATCTCCAGAAATATTAACGTCCATAACAACAACATCTGGTAATGAATCTTCTACATATTGAATAGCATCATGGTAGTTATTGGCTATTCCAACAACAACATATCCTAATTTTTCCAGACTCGTTTGAATATCTAACGCAATGGAAAACTCATCTTCTACTATAAGTACTTTTTTATTACTAATACGCATAACAAATTCTAGATTTGGGTATTTAACTACTTTAGTAGTTAAGACTCAAAACTACAAAAAATGAATCAAAAAAATATATTATACTAACAAGTAAACCTGAAATAGAAAAGAACTAATTATTTTAAATCCATAAATCACTCTTTGTTCATAGTATATACTTCTAAACCTATATTACACTATTGCTAATTTTTGTAGAAATATGTAATCAAGATTTTACATATCGTTTTAAAAGAAAATTAGCTAATTTATAAAATAGAAATCCTGAAATGGCACCAAATGTTAATCCACATACAATATCCAACGGATAGTGCACTCCTACATAAATCCTACTATAAGCCACTACTACACTCCAAAATAAAAGAATAAAAATAAGGTGCTTATAATATTGTTTTAGCATTAAACCTGCAAAAATAGCTGCTGCCATAGAGTTAGATGAATGTCCGGAAAAGAATCCGTATTTTCCACAACGTACAGCAATAAAACGCATCTGATCAATTAAATCGGCTTCGCCACAAGGTCTTGGACGTTGAAAACCTCGTTTAAAAACGTTAGTTATTTGATCTGTAAAAGTGATCATTAATGCTACAACGACAACAAAAACAAGTAATGACTTTAATCCATATTTTTTATAAAGCAAAAACAGTAATATAGCATACAATGGAATGAACGTAAGCTTGTTTGTTATTATTAACCACAAGTTATCCCAAGTTTCTGATCCTTGATTATTCAAAAATAAAAATAACTCAGTATCGTATTCTAAAAGTTTTTCAATCATTGTTATTTACTAATCTTCATATTTTGCTACTTCATTATCGTAAAACTCTGTCGCTAGTTTTATAGCGTTTTCGGTTTCATTTTCAAGTTCTTTTTGATCTTCAACATCAAAATCTTCAAACCACTCTACGTCATCATCTTCAAGGTTTATAATAAATCTTGGAAATTCGGTATGAATTACAAAAATAGCATTGGGATATTCTGTGTTATCCCCTAATATAAATTTTGGAAGTGTCATATTGCGTTATAAATTGTAAATGCCTAGAGTGCACTTAAATCATTTTATACAAAGTTAAAATTTATTAGTTACTGAAATAGTAAAAGTCAAAAGTTCTTTTTCTAGTTTTATAACAACCTCTTTATTTGTAATAATAATGTTAACTTTAAATACTGTTAACTTTAATCAACTTTTTAGTTAAATAATTAAATCGAATATATAATAGAATAGACGCAGTAGTTAAACCTGCCAATAGTCCTAACCATATACCAAAGCTACCATAAGCATCTTCTTTTCCTAAAAACCAGCTTACGGGAAATCCAACCAACCAATACGAAACAAACGTAATAATAGTAGGTATTTTAACATCTTGTAATCCACGTAAAGCCCCCAAGACTAAAACTTGGATACTATCACTTATTTGAAATATAGCTGCTGCTATTAGTAATTTAGATGCAATATTTACTACTTCAGTGTTATCAATTAAGTTCTTGGTATCATCAAAATCTACATATAGCTTTGGTAATTGATTATGAAACAAAAAGAACAACAGCGCAAAGCCAACTGCAAGCATCGTCCCCATTAAAAATAGGGAAAAGGCAATACGACGTAATTCAAAATAAGCTTTTAATCCTTTTTGATTACCCACACGAATCATGGAAGCAACACTTAATCCCATAGCAACCATAAATGTCATAGATGACAAGTTAAGTGCTATTTGATTTGCAGCTTGAGGATTTTTTCCTAATAGACCACTCAACCAAATAGCTGCCGTGAAAATAGCTACTTCAAAAAACATTTGCATCGCACTTGGAGCTCCTAAATTGAGGATTTTATTGAGCATTAATTTATCTAAAACAAAAAACTTGATATTTGTTACAAATGCTTTCGATTTCTCTTTTCCTTTAAGTAAAAACCATAAGTACCAAACCATGATTATACGTGACGCCAAAGTTCCATAAGCAGCTCCAACTATACCAAGTTCTGGAAACCCAAATTTTCCAAAAATTAATAGATAGTTTAAAACTATATTTATAATATTTCCCAACAATGTTGAGTACATAGGGTATCTAGTCATAGACAATCCATCACTAAACTGTTTAAAACCCTGAAAAATAATTAAAGGAATTAATGAAAAAGCAACTAAATCTAAGTACGGAATTGCTAATTCTACAACCTCTATAGGTTGTTTCATTAAATACATAAGCGGTTTTGCGAAAAACACCATTAAGAATAATAAGACTCCTAGAACAGTACACAAAAACAAACCATGTTTAAAAGATGATTTTCCTTTTATAAAATCTTGTGCCGTATCGGCTTCTGCGACTAAAGGTGTTATAGCTGTAGAAAAACCAATCCCTAAAGACATCGCTATAAACATAAAACTATTACCTAAGGATACAGCTGCAAGTTCTGCAGTTCCTAATTGACCAACCATGATATTATCTACAAAACTAACAAATGTATGTCCTAACATACCAAGCATAACCGGAGAAGCTAACTTCCAGTTATACTTAAACTCTTTGGTATAGTCTTTTAATTGCATTGAACAAAAGTAATCTATAGCCGTATATTTTTATCAATTTTGCAATCTTCTTTTCTTTTTTATTTAAAATTAACAAATGTTAATAACTCTTTACAAATGTTTATAAATTTTCAACTATTAAACGTTTGTAATTTCATACATTCGCATCGCTTTAAAAAGGCAAACTAAATAATAAACAACACTTCAAGAAACATTTAGCTTATTATTTTAAAGGGAGAACAAAGTATAAGCTTATAAGTTTCAGCGTTTATTTTAAGGAGGAATCATATATTCCTCCTTTTTATTTTTTTAATTTTTTAGAAAAAATAGAAAACACAAAATTGTAAAGTACTAAAAAATGTATTATACCATTTCTGCATTGAAATTACTGTAAAAGAAAATGAGGATTTTTTTCTTTATACGAAATAGAAAGATAAAGCATAGCCTTAGTTACGGTTTCTTTTTATGTTGAAGTAGAAAGGAGAAAAGAGCGTTTTATTAAGGTCATTTGGATGTAGAAATGGTATTATTGTCCTTTTGTTGATAGCAAAACAGATACACTATACTTTACCAGCAAACAAGATAATACTCAAATAGATTTTGAAATGTCATTATCAATTAATGAGCTTCTAAAGGAGTTTAATAAATACGATAACGGATTAAGCAGATTATACAAAATCCCTGTAAGCGAATTACCTTCAAAATAAATATTTACAAACTTGACACTTTCTTTTTAGCGTCTTCGAATTCTTGTACCATGGCTTGAACAATATTTGATACTGGCTTAATATCATGAATCAAACCTGCAATTTGTCCGATTTCTAATTCGCCTTCTTCCAATTCCCCCTCAAACATACCTTTTTTAGCTCTTGCTCTGCCTAACAATGTTTTTAGATCCTCAATGGTTGGTCCAGTACTGTATAAAGCTTGTATATCGTCATAAAATTTATTTTTTATTAAGCGAACTGGTGCCAACTCTTTTAATGTTAATTGTGTATCACCTTCTTTAGCATCAACAACCACTTTTTTAAAAGCATCATGAGCCGAACTTTCTACACTAGCAACAAATCGACTCCCAACTTGTACACCATCTGCTCCTAAAATCATAGTGGCCAACATCGCTTTTCCCGTTGCAATGCCTCCTGCTGCTATTAATGGAATCTGAATCTGCTCTTTAACCATAGGTATAAGTGTCAATGTAGTTGTTTCATCTCTTCCATTGTGTCCTCCTGCTTCAAAACCTTCGGCAACTACAGCATCAACTCCTGCTTCTTGCGCCTTTAATGCAAACTTTACACTGCTTACAACATGTACTACTTTAATACCTCGTTCTTGCAACCAAGATGTCCATATTTTAGGATTTCCAGCAGAAGTAAATACAATCTTCACTTCTTCTTCAACAATAATGTTCATGATTTCCTCAATATTAGGATACAACATAGGGACATTGACTCCAAAAGGTTTGTCTGTAGCTTTTTTACACTTTTGAATGTGTTCTCTTAAAACATCCGGATACATAGAACCTGCACCTATAAGCCCCAAAACACCTGAATTACTAGCTGCAGAGGCTAATCTCCAACCACTATTCCAGATCATACCTGCTTGTATAATAGGGTATTTAATATTGAATAATTGAGTAATTCTATTAGTCATTTAATACTTTATAAGTTTTATCGTTTTTGATATGTTTTTTGATTGAATTCTAACCATATGTACGCCATTTGAAAATGAAGATATATCTACTTGATTAGTATCTTTGGTAATTACAGTTTCAAGTATTTTTTTTCCTAAAATATTAAAAATAGAAACAGATAATTCATTTTCATTAGATAATTCATTTTCACTAAAGGGTAAAGTAAAATAAATAGGCCCTTTAGTAGGATTGGGCAACAATTTTAAATCTTCATTTTTGCCATCATTATTATTTATAATACTCGAGGCTGAATTAAGTGCCTTTTGTAAATTAGGAATACCATGACCCAAATTGTAATCAGGTGAATGATATTGTGATGCAGACTCTCGAACTAACTGCATAATTTCTGCATTGGTATTATCTGGTAAGGCCTGCCACAAACAGACTATACCTCCTGCCATTATGGGCGAGCTAAATGAGGTTCCGTTTGCGGTTGTAATAATATCATTTTCAGTTATAACATAGCTAGCCTGTCCTTGAGCGACAACATCTGGTTTTCGGGTAGGCTGTGTTCCATTCCCTTTAGAACTAAACGAAGCGTATGTTCCATTTGCTTGTACAGCGCCAATACTAAAAACGCCAGGTGCATCAGCAGGTGCACCAACTATTCCCCAACTATTACTTCCTGAATTTCCTGCAGAGTTTACCAATAACATTCCTTTTTCAAAAGCAACATTAGCACCTTTAGTAATAAAAGCGGTATTACCATCCATATTTAAAGTTGTGTAACTATAGTCTGAGTCATCATAAGTGGTATAACCTAACGAGGTATTTATAACATCTACTCCCAAACTATCTGCACGCTCAGCTGCTTCTACCCAATAGCTTTCTTCTACAGGGTTTTCACTTAGCCCATCTTCTGTTATAAATAAATAATAAGATGCATCTGGTGCCGTACCTACATATTCATTTTCAATATAACCTGCCATAGTACTTAATACTAAAGTACCATGATTGCTGGTAGTGTTAGTATACACATCTGAATCTCTGTTAACAAAATCGTAATCATCTAAAATATTCCCAGCATTTCTTAATCTTAGGAATGACGACATCGTATTTACATTAGGAAAACCCGCATCTATTACCGCAACCGTCATTCCGGCACCTGTATAACCAGTTACATGTAATTCCTCTCCATTGAACATTTCTATTTGATTAGCTGCATTACCATAAGTAAATATAGTAGAAGCCTTCTCTAACTTAGATGTATTTTTTTGCTGGACAGCCTTAAGAGTATTTAAGTTTTTATCTGCAAAATCTATATAATCAATAAAAGAAAATATAGTTATTAAATTATCTATATCGGTTTTACTTCCTCTAACATGTACGGCGTTAAACCATTTAGATTTAGCCATAACTGATATACCTGTTGCTCCTTTAAGTTGAGATATATAATTCTCGTTAACAGGAACATCTTTTTCATCAATTAAAACATGATGTGCATTTTTTCTATCAATCGCTTTTTGAGTTAATATAGAAATAGGATTTGCAATGGAGGCTACAACATTTTGTTTATCTTTTAAATACACCCAAGCATCTTCTTGTGCAAACGTATTCAATTGATAACTTAATAACATTAGGAATAGTAGGTGTTTTTTCATAGCCAAATGGTTTAAGCTATTGCAATTTAAGAAATTACACCCGAACCAACTAACTCATCTTTTAAATACCAAGCCACAAATTGTCCTTCGGTGATTGCAGATTGAAACGCTTCAAATTCAACATATAACCCACTTTCCACTTTATGCAATGTGGCATTTTGTAATGATTGTCTATAGCGAATTCTAGCCATAACGTCCATTGTTTCTCCTAAATCTAATTCTAAATCTTTACGAATCCAATGTAGTTCTTGATTTGTTATAAACAATGCTTTTTTAAATAACCCAGGATGTTTTTTTCCTTGACCTGTATAGATAACATTTTCATTAACATCTGTATCAATTACAAATAAAGGCTCTACAGTACCTCCTACTGCTAATCCTTTTCTTTGACCTTTAGTGAAATAATGGGCTCCTTGATGCTTCCCAACTACTTTACCATAATCAACCTTATAATCAATCTTACGAGATAGGTATTTTAATTTGTCTTCTTCAGAATTAAATGCTGTGTTAACATGGTTAAAAATATCTTGCTCTTTAGGTATTTCAACAATAATACCTTCTTTTGGTTTTAATTGTTGTTGAAGAAAATCTGGCAATTTTACTTTACCAATAAAACACAGTCCCTGAGAGTCTTTCTTTTCTGCAGTTACCAAATCTAACTTAGTAGCTATTTCACGCACTTCTGGCTTGGTTAACTCACCTATTGGAAATAGGGATTTAGCTAATTGATCTTGAGATAACTGACATAAAAAATAGGATTGATCTTTATTATCATCAATGCCAGCTAGTAATTGATAAATTTCTTCGCCTTCTTTTTCAATGGTCGCTTTTCTACAATAATGTCCTGTAGCCACATAATCTGCTCCAAGGTCTAAAGCAATTTTCATAAAAACATCAAACTTAATCTCTCTATTACAAAGTACATCTGGGTTCGGGGTTCTTCCTTTTTCATATTCATTGAACATATAATCTACTATACGCTCTTTATATTGCTCACTTAAATCGACTGTTTGAAATGGTATTCCTAATTTTTCGGCAACCAACATAGCATCATTACTATCATCCAACCAAGGGCATTCATTAGATATAGTTACAGAATCATCATGCCAGTTCTTCATAAACAAGCCAATAACCTCGTACCCTTGCTCCTTTAACAAATAAGCAGCAACACTAGAATCCACACCTCCTGAAAGTCCTATAATGACTCTTTTCATTTTACTAAAATTAGTCTGCAAATATACGCATATTTAAAGAAAATGGTAACCAAAATATGCGTTCATAAACTAGCTTTAAATTTATTTTGTTCATCTTTTTAAAAAAAATATTAAACAAAATTTGGATTTTTGTTTAATTATTTCATATTTTTGTTAAACAAAATAAAACTATAAGAAATTATGAAACGATTAAAAGCTCTAAAAAAGTTATCATTTTTATTCATTAGTTTGATATTAACAGTATCATGTAGTAATGATGATGATGATGCTCCTGAATTTATTCCGGAAACTATTGTAGAATTAGCAGAAGCAACACCAAGTCTAAGTAATTTAGTTGCTGCTCTTAAACGTGCCAATTTAGTTAACACACTAAATGGAACGGAGGAATTTACTGTATTTGCTCCAACAAATAATGCTTTTACAGCGTTTTTGACTGCAAATAATTTTGCATCTTTAGAAGATGTCCCTGTTGATTTATTAACTCAAGTACTTCTAAATCACGTCATAGCTGGTGAATTTGCTTCTACAGCTTTAGCTACAGGCTATATAAGTACATCTGCTACTAAAGCAGGTACAGATTTAAACTTAAGTATGTTTGTTGATACTTCTTCTGGTGTAACATTAAATGGTGTTTCAAGTGTTGATACGCCAAATATTGATGCTACAAATGGTATTATACATATTGTTGATGCTGTAATTGGATTACCTAATATTGTTGATCATGCTGTTGCAAATCCAAACCTAACAAGTTTAGTAGGGGCTTTAACAACCGGAGGCAATACAACATTTACTGATTTATTATCTATACCAGGTGATTATACAGTTTTTGCACCAATCAATGATGCTTTTACTGCATTTACAAATCCAAATACAAATGATCTGAATGATATTTTATCTAATCATGTTGTAGCTGGTGTTACTGCTGTATCTTCTGGTTTAACAAATAGCTATGTAAAAACTGCTGCTACTTTTGGAGCAACGACAAATAACTTAAGTTTATATATTAATACTGATGACGGTGTAACTCTTAATGGTGTTTCTTCTGTTGCAATACCTGATATTATAGCTTCAAATGGTGTTATTCATGCGGTTGACGCTGTAATTGATATTCCTACGGTGGTAACGTTTGCTACTGCAGATCCAACGTTTGCTACTTTGGTTTCTGCTTTAACAACATTAACACCTGCTACAGATTTTGTTGCGACACTTTCTACACCAAATGGAACAGACCCTGCTCCTTTTACTGTATTTGCTCCAACAAACGATGCCTTTTCTGCTATAACGGTTCCTGAAGAATCAGTATTAACGCAAGTGCTATTACATCATGTTATTGGAGGTATGAATGTAACTTCTGGAGATTTAAACAATCCTGGAGACACTCCTGCACCAAGTTTAGAAGGTGATAATCTTACTGTAACTTTACCCGGTACTGGTAATAATATAGCAGACTTAACCGATGGTTCCGGAGTTTCTGATATAGGTATAGTTGTTGTTGATGTGCAAGCTGGAAACGGCGTAATACACGTTATAAATAAAGTGGCTATTCCAAATTTGACAAATTAGTTTGGTTTGTGATTGTAGACATCTTTAGTCTTGGATTAAGATTGTCTATGAAAAAGGGGCTCCTATTTTTTAGGAGCCTTTTTTGTTAACGTTTTCTTTTTATACTTCCCCTCTGGCGAAAAGTTCTTTTCATCTTTTAACTTACCATTTTCATAATACTTCCAAATTCCATGCTTTTTCCCATGCTTATACCTTCCTTCTGTTATCAAATCTCCCATTGAATTATAAAACTTTGATTCGCCATGCAATTCACCATTTACATAAACATACGTTTTTAAAACGACATCATTAGAAGCATACCATGTTGAGATACCTTCTAGCTTTCCATCAACATAATTTTGTTTTTCAGCTACCTGCCCATTAGGATAGTATACATGGCGTTCCCCTTCTAAATTTCCTTTGTCATTATAGTTCTCAAGGATTAATAGTTTATCGGAATTTTTTTGATAATATTTCCACTCTCCCATATATAGCTTTCCATCCATTTTTCCTTCACTGATAACTTTACCTCTGGAAGCAAAAAACTTAACGTAAGTTTTGTTGTCATTTTCATTGAAGGTTCTTGTTGCCGTTAAAACAGCTTTCTTTCTAATATTTTTATAAAACTTAAAAACCCCTATTTCTTTGCCATGCAAAAATTCACCTTCATATCTAAGGACATTTGTGTTTTTAAATGTCTTTTTCCAAACACCATGGCGTTTACCATTTTCATCAAATTGATTGATATCTTGAGAGAAACCAAAACTATAAACAAATAAAACAAGTAGAATTGCTATTACTTTTTCCATTTTAAAGGCTATCATTTTTTAATTTGTATGTTACTAGAACAACACTATTCAAACGAAAATATTATTTTCAAATTGTATAACAAAAAAGCTGCCAAAAAATTGACAGCTCATTTTAATATCTAAGACTTTTAATAAAAATTCAAAGACGAAGCTATATCTAAAAAGTGTCATTCTGAATATTACCGAGAAACAAAATATATTTTGTTTCGAAGGTATCAGCGAAACTGTGAAAAATCTCTTTAAAATATATAACTCTGATTATAATCAAAATAAGATTCTTCGCGTTACTCTGGATGACAAGATTAACCACTTTTTAGTCAGTCTCATTTATCTTTTACCTTTTTTTTGTGCTTGTTTTTGTTTTTCAGCCTGCTCCATCATATCCTGCATACGTGCTTGGAATTTACTTTGCTTTTTAGGCTTCTTTTTATTCTCTTGAATCTGAGCATGAATTTTGTCCTCATCAAGGATATAATTTTTAATCACTAAAATGATACCAATACTAATTAAGTTAGAAATAAAGTAATACAAACTTAACCCAGATGCATAGTTATTAAAGAAAAACAGCATCATTATTGGCGAGAAGTACATCATATACTTCATCATTTTACCCATGTCTGGCATCCCTTCTTGTTGAGGTTGCGTATTTACTTGCTGCCCTGTTGTTAAGCGCATATAAAAGAATATAGCTATAGATGCTAATATCGGAAATAAACTTACGTGATCTCCATAAAATGGAATATTGAACGGAAGATTTGCAACCGTATCATATGATGACAAATCTTCTACCCATAAGAAACTTTTTTGCCTTAAATCAAACGCTGAAGGAAAAAACTGGAACAACGCATAAAATACAGGTAATTGCACCAATGCTGGTAAACATCCACTTAATGGACTTGCTCCTGCTTTACTTTGCAATGCCATTGTTTCTTGTTGCGCTTTCATTTTATTATCCTTGTACTTCTCGCGAACAGCATCCAATTCTGGTTTTAGAATTTTCATTTTTGCTTGCGATAAAAACTGTTTGTACTGTACAAAAGACATTAATAACTTGATTAATATCGTCATAACAATAATAGCAATTCCATAAGGCAAAAATCCTCCTAAGAAAGCAAATAAAGGAATAAAAAGAAACTTATTAATCCATCCGAAAATACCCCAACCAAGAGGAACAACTTCATCCAAGTTTCTATCGTATGCATTTAATATTTTAAAATCACTTGGACCATAATACCAGTCCATTGTTTTATTAATCTCTCCTCCTGCTAGTTCTATAGGTAATTTAGCAACGAATGCTTTTGTATAAACGGTATCTATTTCTTCATCCTGAACTAAGTTTCTAGATTCAAAAGCACCCGTTTTAAAAGGTGCATCTGCTAATAAAATAGATGTAAAAAAGTGTTGTTTGAATGCTACATAACTAACAGCTTCAGCTGTATCTTCTGTTTGTTCTTGTTGCCCTAAATAGTCATCCTTACCATCTTCATACTCAAAAACCACTTCAGTATATCTATTTTCATAAGAAATACTTTTTGCATGGCGATAGGTTTTAAGATTCCAATCTAAACTAACGGCTTGGGAGCTATTAATAATATCGCTTAATCCTTGTGAGCGAACAGTGAAGTCAATCATATAATCGCCTTCTTTTAACTCGTAACGATACTCTAAAAACTTAGTTTCAGACACCTTAAGCTTCATTGAAACTATCGTGTTGTCTCCATTTTTTGTTACAGTGGGTGTAAAATATCTGTCCTTAGTATTTACAATTCTACTTTCGGTTGTCCCAAAATTAATATTGAAAGAAGCATTGTTATCTTTTATAATATAAATAGGCTCCTGATTGAAATCTACAAACTTCTTTAATCTTACTTCAGATAAATACCCACCTCTATTATTAAATTTTAAAGCTAATAAATCCGTTTCAACAAGTGTTTCGGTTTTATCTGAAACTAAAGTTTCTGAATATGCTAAAGCCCCAAGTTTATTTTTTAGATTGATTAATTGAAGTGAATCTGAAACCACACCAGCTGTATAATCTTCTGCTGTTGTTACTTTAGTTTGATTTTGTTCTGAAGCTTTTTTCTCTGCTTCAACCTGTTCTTGTTTTGCTTTTTCTTGAGCTTCCAGTTCTTCTGGTGTTGGCTGATTTTGCCAAAGCATGTACATCAATATCCCGAAAATAAGTAAGAACCCTATAATCGAATTAATATCTAATTTTTTTTCTTCCATATTTTAATTTGTGTCATTCTAAATGCAATATAAAAATCTCTTAGTTAGATATTTCGCTTTATTTAGTATGACAATTATACGCGTTTAAATTTAATAAGATTCCCATTTTCATGGGAATGATAAATAGATTATCAAATAGCTATCCAATTTTAATTTTGTGCCATACTGACACCTTTTTGATCTTTTTTATGATTTAGAGCTGCTTTTACAAAAGCCACAAATAATGGATGTGGATTTGCAACTGTACTTTTGTATTCTGGATGATATTGTACACCCACAAACCATGGATGCTTAGCTATTTCTATAATTTCAACTAAACCTGTATCTGGGTTCAAACCTGTTGCTATCATTCCTGCAGCTTCTAGCTCTTCTCTGTAATTACTATTAAACTCATAACGATGTCTATGACGTTCTTTTATAGTATCACTCTTATAGATATCATGTACAATACTACCTTCTTTCAATTCGCAAGACCAAGCCCCTAAACGCATGGTTCCTCCTTTATCTATTACCGTTTTTTGGTCTTCCATCAAATCAATTACTGGATTGGCTGTCGTGGCTTCCATTTCTGTTGAGTTTGCATCGGCAAGTCCTAAAACATGTCGCGAAAATTCAATAACCGCCATTTGCATACCTAAACAAATTCCTAAAAACGGAATGTTATTTTCTCTAACAAACTTTACTGCCGTAATTTTCCCTTCAATACCACGTTCACCAAAACCTGGAGCAACTAACACTCCATCTAAATGACCTAGTTTTAGCTTTATATTTTCTTCATTCAAATATTCTGAATGAATAGACTCTATTTTTACCTTAACTTCATTTTCTGCTCCTGCATGAATAAAAGCTTCTAAAATAGATTTATAAGAATCTTGTAATTCTACATATTTTCCAATTAATCCGATAGTAACATCGGTTTTTGGGTTTTTATGACGGCGTACAAAATTATTCCATCTGTCAATATCTGGTGTAGAACTTTCTAAATTTAATTTCTTTAAAACAACCTTATCTAAACCTTCTTCCAACATTAAATTAGGTACATCGTATATCGTAGATGCGTCTATAGACTGTATCACTGCTTCTTCTCTAACATTACAAAATAAAGCTAGTTTACGACGTAAATCTTTTGGTAAATTATGTTCTGTTCTGCAAACTAATATATCTGCTTGTACCCCACTCTCCATAAGTGTTTTAACACTATGCTGCGTTGGTTTTGTTTTTAATTCTCCTGCAGCCGATAAAAATGGCACCAATGTTAAATGAATAACTATTGCGTTATTTTCTCCCAAATCCCAACGAAGCTGACGAACAGCTTCAATATAAGGCAACGACTCAATATCACCAACCGTACCTCCTATTTCTGTAATAACGATATCATAATCACCCGACTTACCCAGAATTTGTACCCGGCGTTTTATTTCATTGGTAATATGTGGAACAACTTGTACTGTCTTTCCCAAAAACTCACCACGGCGTTCTTTTTGAATAACACTTTGGTAAATTTTACCTGTTGTTACATTATTAGCCTGACTGGTAGGGACATTTAAAAAACGCTCATAATGGCCTAAATCTAAATCTGTTTCAGCGCCATCTTCAGTCACATAACATTCACCATGTTCGTATGGGTTTAATGTTCCTGGATCTACATTTATATATGGATCTAATTTTTGGATGGTTACCCGATATCCTTGGGCCTGTAATAATTTAGCAAGAGATGCTGCTATAATGCCTTTTCCTAAAGACGATGTAACCCCTCCGGTTACAAATATGTATTTTGTGCTTTGTGTCATATTGCGCTTATAAACGCAGGCAAATTTACAAAATTAAAATAGTTATTTCAGAATTAGTTTAGGGTTATTTAAAAGGAGTTTTTAACAATGATTTAGGCTGAAAAAGATGATGTCTTTTTATTGAATTTTTTATTTGAAAGAAAAAACACATATTTAACAGCCTTTTAAAACTATTGATTGATTACTCTAAATGAAGTTTATATTCTTCAATCCCTTTTTTAGTAAGATATGGAAAAATTAAATGATTGATATACTTTACATATGTCTCTTTTAGAGCTTTATCATCAAAGTTTTCTGGGTGAAGGTTAAGAAAAAAGAACGTTCTCATAGCACCGCTTAAATCCATTAAATAATTTAAATCATCCTGAGTTAACTCCTCCCTTAATATCTTTTGGGCTTGTAACAGTTTCAACAGCTTCATGTAGCCCTCTTTTCTATATGCATTGTCATTTTCTGCTTTCAAATAAATATCCTTATAACTTCTTCGAATCTCTACATAATCTACATAGAAGAATACATATTTCATCGAAATCTCAAATGTTTTTCTAGGAGCTATTAAAATTCCAAGAAATAAATTTTGAAAATCAAATGACAACATAATTTCATTAGTTTCTGCAACCATATCTTCATATAGTTCAAAAACAAGGGTATTTTTTGTTTTAAAGTGGTACGTTATATTTCCATAGCTCTTTTCAAGACTTTTTGCTACCTCTCGTAAAGTAACATTCTTAAAACCTTTTTGATTAAATAACTCTCTGGCTTTATTCTTTATTTTCCCTTTTGTTTTCATATTATTTGTAAAATTAGTCCATTTGGACTAATTTTACAAAGGAAAAACAATTTTATTAAATAAATTAAGTGATGTCAGTTATATACAAGAATAAACAGGTCAAAAAAGCTTTAATGAAACTATACGAAGAAAAATTAGAGCATTTAAATATTGAATATATAAAAATCGATGTAGACACTCAATTTGGCAGAACAAGAGTTATTAAAACAGGGAATACAGATGGTAAAAAGATCGTTTTGTTCCACGGATATAATGCAGGTGCTCCAGTAACATTAGAAGCCATAAAAGAATTAAGAAATAGTTATTGTCTTTATGCCATAGATACCATAGGCCAGGCAACAAAAAGTGCAGAAACTAAAATGAACATAAAGGATGCTTCTTTTGCACTTTGGGCTGATGAAGTTCTTGAAAAATTAAATATAAATACATGCAGTATAATCGGTATTTCATACGGTGCATTCATCCTTCAAAAGTTAATAACTTATAAACCTGAAAGAGTTGATAAATGTATTTTTGTTGTTCCTAGTGGTATTGTAAAAGGTGATATATGGGAATCAATTACCAAATTGACAATTCCTTTGATACGATACAAAATCACTAAAAAAGAGAAGCATCTTAAAACTTTTTTGGATGCTTTTGTCCCAGAGGAAGACAAATTCATGTATAAAATGCTAAAACTAATGATGGATGGTGTAAAACTTGATACTAGAATACCTAGCCTACTTAAAAGAAAGCATGTTGAACATTTTAATAAGCCTGTTTACATCATTGCTGCATCGGATGATATTTACTTTCCTGGTAAAAAAATAGCTAAAAAAAGCAAATCACTATTCAACAACTTAAAAGAGGTCTATCTTTTAAAAAATTCAAAACATATGCCTTCTCAAGAAACGTTTGGAGACATACAATTAAAAATTAGGGAATGGATAGATTGAGTTTAGATTTTTATATGAAGTTACATCATTTACATGTTTAAAATTCTATTTATTTAGGGAACTGCCTCTGAATATTCCGAATCAAATCTTCTAACCCATTCATTTTTAAATCATAAACCTGAGTAAGCATATCTCCTAGCTTTCCTTTTGGAAATCCTTTATTATGGTACCAAACAACGTAATATTCTGGTAAATCAATTAAATAACGATCTTTATACTTACCAAAGGGCATTTTAGTGTGTGCTAAATCTATAAGGAATTGTTTATCTGGGAGCATATATTTAATCTACCGATTTATATTTAGAGAACTTTTTTAATTCGTCGACAATATATAATTTCCATTTGGTTTGAGCTTCCATATTTCTGGAATAATTGGTTTCAGAATCATATCTGTTTTGCATCTGGGAAAGTTCTTTATTAATAGCGTTATGAATCGTTTTTAATTGACTTCTAACACTATTTGATACTTTAACCTGATCTATTCGATATCTAAATTTACGGGCATGCAACTCGGTAATATCGAAATGTAGCTGTTCATGTCCTAAAACATGATTATCTGCCTGTTCTTTTTTATACCATGATTTTTCTGGATAAAAATGGGCATGAACATCTGAAGTGAAGCCCACAACTCGATTATCTGTCATATTTACCGAAAAGCCAAATGTTATTCCTGACGCTGTTATGGCTACTGCACTTGTATTTTTGTCGGGGGTATCTTTAAAATCTGTCCAAGATAATTTATAAGATTCGTTCCAAGACATTACAGGCTCATCTTGTACACAAATAAAACAACATAAAATAAAGAATATTCTAATCACAGACAGGGTTTAGTTAGATTTATATTCATCATAACGAGGTTTCATTATATCTATCTTTAAAAATATCCTTACTCCTAACCTACTGTATTAAGTCGTAAATACTTCGTAATGGTGAAGCTTTTAATGTAAAACGCCTTGCCTATTTGGCTTATTGTTTTACTTCTTTTTTATCTTTATTTAATTTAACCTCTTGTTTCACTTCCTCTATAACCTCTGGTTTTGGCTTGACTTCCTGTTTTACCTCTACAATTGCTAAATCGTCATACTTTACCAGATACACTGTATCGTTATAATAACCTCCAAAAAGTTTCTTTTTATAAGCAAACTTGTTTTCAACATACTCCGTGAGAGGTGCCTCATTAACAGACATATACAAATCTTCTGAAGACACTAAACGCAAAACAACGTCCATCGTTAAATCGAAACCCTTAACCGCTCTATTATTTGGCGTAACATTATAAATTTGATTGTATTTTTTTACAAAGGCATTGTTATCGTTTTCATTATATGCTCTAGACATCGTAGCAAAATGAAATTGTAATTTAGACAAATGCGTGTTGTCTACCTCATCACCTTTAAAAGCAGAGCTAATATTAGTAGTTACTAATACTATTTCTATAGCTTCCTTATTTTCCTCTATATTTTCTTTTTGAATTAAAGCTGTAAGAATACTAACAACACTAGAAACAAACCCAGCATCTTGAGTTTCCAAAAACACGATATTCTTTCCTGGTTTCAGCTCATCTTGAATATCCCCTTTGCTTACAAAATATTTATCGACCCCTTCTTTATCTTTTCTAGAATGTATTTGCTTTGCAAAATTAAACTCTCGTTTAAGATCATCAGAAACAGCTTTATTTTGGGTATCAGCAATAACAATAATATTACTAGCTAAAGTATCAGCTTTCACAAAGTTTACGACTCTCTTTTTTAATAAATCATTAGAAGGTCTAGATTGAAATACATTATCATACAATTTTAAGTTAGTTCCTATTGGAGATACAACTGGCGTATTATACTTTCTTAATTGTGATGCTACTTCTTCAAAATTACCAGGAGTTAACGGACCAATAACTGCATCAATGTTTTCAAAATTGTTTTTAGCAATGATACGTTTTACCTCACTTAGCTGATATTTAGTATCATATACATCTACTTTAAGAGATACTCCCAAGGTTTTTAAAGAATCCATTGCCATTAAAACACCCGAATGAAAATCTAATGAAGCATCCAAATAAGGGTCTTTTTCTACACTTCTCTTAATATCAGATTCAGAATCAAAATCTACATGGTTTAACCTAAAAGGTAGCATGATTGCAATATGCTTAGCATTAAAGTCGGTAATACTATCTACTAAGTTCACCTTAACGGCATCATGTTGCGTAATGTCATCAGGCAAATTAGAATATGGTACTTTTAATATCATGCCTACTTTTAATCCGCCTTCTTTTAAAACGGGATTCAAAGTTTCTAATTCTTCTTGTTCTAAACCTAATTTAAGCTTTAGCCTATAAAAGCCTTCTTTAGGTAATACTTTATAATAACTATACTTTTCATCTACAACCTTTTCTTCTTCACCTCCTATATTTGGAACCTTTAATATCTGTCCTTCTTGTAAAACATCTCCCATTTCTGGATTAAGTTCTTCAAGCTCTTTAACAGTTATTCCAAATTTATATGCAATGCGCCATTTTCCTTCTTTTGGAAGTACTGTATAGGTTTTAGTTAGTTCATTAACTTCTTCAACTTCTGTGATTTTAAAAATCGGAATTTGAAGTTTGTCACCTTTTCTCAAAGGTTCCGCATATAAAAATTTATTATATTTTTTGATATCTTCCTCAGATACATTATACTGTTTTGATAAGCTGTAAAGTGTTTGCCTTTTCTTTGTTCTATGCTTTTTAAAACCTTCTAATTCCTTTACAACGGTTACTTTAGGTTCCTCTATAGCTTTTGGCTTTGGAATGATTAATACCGAATTAATCCTTAATTCTTTTTTGGCATCAGGATTTAAGCCATAAATATCGGAAGGCTTTACTAAGTATTTTTCTGCAATACTTTCAATAGTTTCTCCTTGCTTAACTTTATGAGTACTATAATTTTGAGCTTGAGCTGTACTAAAACTAAATAATAGTGTTAAGCATAAAATGAGAAAGATTTTATTCATGTAATCTGTTTTTAAATTGCGTATAAGGGGCGGTTTCGCGATTTTATTTAAAGTAAACTATCTTTTTCTTTTTTTATTATACATATAACATGCCAAAAATAAAAGTTACAATATAGTGACTAATAATACACCTGTTCCTACTTATTCTATATACGGTTATTGCTATTAATTAAGATGATTTCAAAGGCCAAATATAGTTTACAAACACTATAATATCCAATTAAAAACACCGCTTTGTCGCATTTTACTTACGCTCAATATGATATAAAAACCTATTCCCACTCTATAGTAGCTGGGGGTTTCGAACTAATATCATAAACTACTCTATTAACGCCTTTTACCTTATTTATTATATCATTTGATGTTTTTTGTAAAAACTCATATGGTAAATTTACCCAATCGGCAGTCATCCCATCTGTACTTTCTACAGCTCTAAGTGCGACACATTTTTCATAAGTACGCTCATCTCCCATCACTCCAACACTATTAACTGGAAGCAACATAGCTCCTGCTTGCCATACGCTGTCGTATAAATTCCATTCTTTTAAACCATTTATAAAAATCGCATCTACTTCTTGTAAAATGCGTACTTTTTCTGCGGTTATATCTCCTAAAATACGAATTCCTAAGCCTGGTCCTGGAAATGGATGACGCCCCAATAATTCTGGATCAATTCCTAGAGTAGCTCCTACCCTTCTAACTTCATCTTTAAAAATAGCCTTTAGCGGCTCAACTATTTTAAGTTTCATAAAGTCTGGTAAACCTCCTACATTATGATGACTTTTTATCGTTGCCGAAGGACCTCCATTAACAGATACACTTTCAATAACATCTGGATAAATGGTGCCTTGTGCCAACCATTTGACGTCTTCGAGTTTATGAGCTTCATCATCAAACACTTCAATAAACGCATTCCCTATAGCTTTACGTTTTTTCTCAGGGTCTTCTATCCCCGCTAAAGCATCCAGAAAACGTTGTGAGGCATCAACACCTTTTACGTTAAGTCCCATGCCTTCGTATTGCTTTAAAACATTTTGAAATTCATTTTTACGAAGTAACCCATTGTTTACAAAAATGCAATACAAGTTTTTACCAATAGCCTTGTTAAGCAAAACTGCTGCCACGGTAGAATCTACACCTCCAGAAAGCCCTAGTACAACTTTACCGTCCCCTACTTTTTCCTGAATAGCTTCCACAGTTTCTTCAACGAAAGAATCTGGTGTCCAATCTTGATTTAGACCAGCTATACTTACTAAAAAGTTTTCTAATATTTGTTTTCCGTCTGTTGAGTGATATACTTCTGGGTGAAATTGAATCGCATACGTTTGTTCTCCTTCAATTCTGTATGCTGCATTTTCTACATCATGAGTACTAGCTATTAAAACACCACCTGTTGGTAATTCTTTAATGGTATCACTATGACTCATCCAAACCTGACTTCCTCCACTAACATTTTCAAAAAAGATCTCTTCTGGTTTTATGGATGATAAATTGGCCCGACCATATTCTCTGGTGCTTGAAGGTGCTACTTTTCCACCTGAAAAATGTGCTAAATATTGTGCGCCATAGCATACTCCTAAAAGTGGTTTCTTACCACGTATTTGAGATAAATCTGGGTGTAATGCTTCCTCGCCTCTTACAGAGTATGGGCTACCAGAAAGTATAATAGCTTTATAGCTTTCTAAATTGGTTGGAATTTTATTAAATGGGTGTATTTCGGAGTATATGTTGAGTTCTCTAACTCGACGGGCAATAAGTTGAGTATATTGCGATCCGAAGTCTAAAATTAGTACCTTGTCATGTTGCATGCGCAAAAGTAATAATTGATTTTAGAATGACGAATTAGGAATGGTAATTTTTTAAATTAAATTTTAAACAAATTATTGTGAATAACTACATTAAAGATTCTACACTTCCCCAGTTTTGTAATAAAAACACTTCTTTCGATAACAAAAGAGCCCCATCACAACTATTTATTTGATTTTCAATTATTTAATATATATTTTTATCAAAAATACAATCTAACCTAAAAAATGAAGCGCCTCACACTTTGCTTGTTCCTTGTACTTATTCCTTGTTTTTTAATATCTCAAAATGATAAGAAAATTGATAGTCTTATTAAATTATCTAAAACGTTACCAGAAAATGAGACTAAAGCTGCCATACTGGGAACTATTTATGAGGAACTTATGTTTAAGGACTCTAAACTTTCTTTTGAGTATGCAAAAAGAAGCTATGAATTGTCTAAAAAATTAAATTACCAAAAAGGCATCGCATCGGGTTATTTACATTTTGCAGATTACTACAAAGATCGTGGGGCATTGGATTCTGCCAGACATTATTATACAAAATCATTAAATGGATTTAAACAAATGAATTCAATGAAAGGTATATTATTTGTTAACCATTCTATGGCATCGTTTGAGCAAAACTTAGGGAATTTTGATAAAGCTTTAAGCTATGCTTATGAAAATATTAATATTTATAAAAAAAGAGATAGCATAGAAGGTACAAATCATAATCTCTTTAATCTTATTGGTTCGGAATACGAACTTATAGGAGGTATACATAAAGAACTTGGAAACTATCATATAGCGTTAACCGAAACTTTAAAGGCATTAAATTTCTTCGAACAAAAAAAAGATAAGTTAAGAAAAGGGGATGCTTTATTGCAACTTGGCAATATTGAATATTTATTAGGAAATTATGACAAAGCTCTAGATTATACTACAAATTCTTATTCCATTTATAAAGATTATAAAGATTTACAATACCAGAGTTATGCAGCCAACGATATAGGAGACACCTATGTCAAACTTCAAAAATTGGACTTAGCAAAACAATATTATGAAACGGCTCTTAAGTTGGCTACCGACATAAAAAACAAAGAAATTGAAGGAAGCTCGCTTGTTAACTTAGGAAATACGTATGCCCGATTAAAACAATATAGCACGGCTATTGATTTTTTAAATCAAGGCTTAGACATTCATAGAACATTAGATTATAAAAATGCCATAGCCAAAGACCTTAACCATATTGCCCAAGTTGCTATTGAAACGAAAAGGTTTAATGAAGCTTTTAAAAATCTAGATGAATCCATTATGATTTCTTCAAAAACCGGATCAAAAGAAAATTTAAGCGAAGCTTATTATTTAAGATATAAAGCCAATAAACATGTAAATGATCTTAAAAAGGCACTATCCGACCATGAATATTTCGCCACTATAAATGACTCTGTTTTTAATATAACCAAATCAAAACAAATTGAAGAGTTGCGTACTATTCATGAAACCGAAAAAAAAGAGCAGCAAATTACACTTCAAAAGAATGAAATAGATCTTTTGAAACAGAAAGGTGAAATAAATAACCTTTACAAAATTTTATTTGGCATCGGTTTTTTGTTGTCTCTAATTGGGTTTTATGCGGTACGGCAAAAGCTGAAACATAGCAAAATTGAGAAAGAAAAATTAGACCTTGAATTAGAGTTTAAAAAGAAAGAACTAACAACACACGCCTTGCACCTTGCCAAAAAGAATGAAGTCTTAGAAGGCTTAAAACAACAAGCCAAATCGTTTAAAACTTCAGAAAGCGGACTAAAAGGATACAATCAATTAATTAGAACCATAAATTTCGACTTGAAGGATGATAACAACTGGGAAAATTTTAGTCGATACTTTCAAGAAGTACATAAAGATTTCAATAGCAATGTAAAGCAAAAATTCCCTGAGCTTACACCAAACGAATTACGTTTAATGTCTTTATTAAAAATGAATTTGTCCTCTAAAGAAATTGCCAACATTCTTAATATTTCCCAAGAAGGCATAAAAAAAGCACGCTATAGACTTAGAAAAAAATTAAACATTTCTACTGAAGATTCTTTACAGGACTTGATTTTAAAAATTTAATCCCCAGCAAATATCTACCACTAAAAGTAATGGCTTTGGCCACCCCTTAAAAGGGTTTTAAATTTTTGATTGTTAGACCTGTCAGGTTTTGAAAACCTGACAGGTCTTTACAAGATTTAGTGCTTAACCTTTAAAATAGGACTTCAAAAAAGGTGTCCACCATTTGTCCTCTACAAAATTAAGATTAGCAATATCAATACATTATATTTACGTGGCCATTAATTTGATAATAAAATCTTGTAATGTCTTGTACTGGTTTTACTGCAGATAAAACCAGTCGCAAACGTCACAAAAACTAAACACTAACGATGATCTTGTTGTAAAGCGAGGTGAAAAAGAAAACATGGATTTACCTACTGGCATTCCCACTATTTTAGTTAGATTAATTATTTCCTATTGTAACAACAGTCGTTGTATGATTACATCTTCAACTCTGAATAAAAAAGATATTGATTTATCCGCTTGTGAAAACTTAAATCTAGCTTATTAATGACACCCCAAATAATATAATCATAAAAAAAAACTAAAACATGAAATCACAAAACTATTTAAAAACATTACTATTATTTACATCTCTAATAATAATCTCTTGCAGCAAAGACGATGGTTCCACTGAAAGCTTAGCAGGAAGTATAGTAGGTATTGTAGAACTTTATGACGATGACCAAAATAATATTGATAATTCTGGAATGAAAATCACTGTTGAAGATTATGAACCCTTAATAAGTACTTTATCTGATACTGATGGGTCTTTCGTATTAAAAGATGTACCGTTTGGAGATTACACACTCCTTTTTGAGAAAGAAGGGTTTGGTGACTATAAACTATATGATGTTTCACTTAAAGACAATAACAATGACATAAGCATTATTGGAAACATTATTAAATTAGGTCAGGTATCTAACAGTGAAATTACTAATATATCGGCAGTAATAAATGGCAATTTTATAGTACTTACTGTTAACAGACCATCTACTGAAGACTTATTAGTAAAACGTATGCGTCTTTTTTATGGCAAAGCCAATGATGTTAGTAATACAAACTACACAGAATTTTCTCCTATAATTGGAACTACAGGAAACCCAGCCAACTTAACATTTTCTATAGCTTTTTTTAGATCACTCGGATATGAATCTGGCGACACGCTTTGGTTTCGTGTTTATGGTGATAATTTCTATTCTAATAGTTATGAAGATTTAGACACTATGGAAACCATATTTCCAAATGTGAACCCCAATACAGTAGATGCCGTTTCTGTAGTGATTCCATAAAACATTTTATATTCTGACACTTATAAAAAGACAAATCAAAAGAAAGGTTTGTCTTTTTATAAGTAAAAATGCCATTTCTTTTACTAATTTTTAAGCCATAGTATCCAAAATCATCTCAATGTCTTTTCCTGTGGTATCTGGATTAATAAAACAGAATCTTGAAACAGTCTCGTAACGATTTCCATTTTTCCATTTTGTTGGCGTTACTAATGCAAAACCTTTTCGATGATTTTCATACGTCCAATTCGTGTAATCTTCTGGCTTCCATCCTATTCTTCTATATAATACACACGATAAGCTTGGCTCTCGAACGAGTTCTACATGAGGATTTTCAGTAATCATCCTACCTGCTATTTGAGCCAGTTCTATACCTCGCTCTACGGCTTCTTTATATCGGTCTGTTCCGTGAGTCGCTAATGAAAACCATAAAGGCAACCCTCTTACACGACGTGTTAATTGTATTTGGTAATCGGTTGGATTAAAACCATTGGCGCCTTCATCTTTAAAAATATCGAGATACGATCCTTCTTGCGAATGTGCTTCCTTAGCTAATTCTGGGTTTTTATAAATAACAGCACCGCAATCATAAGGAGAAAACATCCATTTATGCGGATCTATGGTAATACTATCAGCTTTTTCGATACCGTTGAACAAATGCCTAACAGAGTCAGCCGCTAAGGCTCCTCCTCCATAGGCCGCATCCACATGAAACCATAAATTCTCTTTTTCGCAAATATTGGCAATACCTTCTAAATCATCAATAATACCAGCATTGGTTGTTCCTCCTGTTGCTACCACAGAAAATAACCGTTTACGTTGTTGTTTGGTTAAGCCTTTAATAGTATGCTGTAATTCTTCTCCATGCAATCTATCTTCCGAATCTACCAACAACACATCCACATCTATAACCTTCGCCATCGCTTTAATGGAAGAATGCGCTCCTATAGAAGTAATAATAAGTCCTTTTTCTCCTTTAAAAGCATCATTTTTCCTCCAATATTCCCGAGCAGTAACCATAGCCGAAAGATTTGCTGCCGTACCACCACTTGTAAAGACACCAAATGCGCCTTCTGGCAAACCTGTTAGAGATACAATCCATTTCATGGCTTCATTTTCACAGAAAATACCACCAGCACCTTCCATCCAATAAGCCCCATGAATACTAGAAGCAGAGGTTACCAAATCGAACATGATGGACGCTCTAGTTGGTGATGCAGGCACAAACGCTAAATGTCTTGGGTGGTCTATTGGCACGACTGCTTTCATTAAATGTTTTTTCCACAAATTAAAAGCGTATTCACCTCCGATGCCTTTCTCAGTAATAGTTTCACCTACTAGCTCTCTAAGTTTGGCTTCGCTTTTTGGCTTCCCTATTTTACTTTGTGTCGCAGAAAGTCTATCAATGGCATACTTCATGACATCCATTGTCATTTCAACCAATTCAATATCAATTTTGTGCATGTATTAAAGATTTAGTATTAAAAACTCACCTTTTAAAGGTTCAAGATTTTTGATAAGATTAGGAATGAGTCGTTCACCATATTCTAAATAAAACTCAGAGAAATTAGCATTTCGTTCTTGTAAACTTTTATTAGGAAATAATTGTTCTTGTAACTCGGTGATTCTGAAAACTTGATCTGCTAACGTTTTCTTTTGGGACTTTAGTAATCGTTTTTCAAGATTTTCTAAGCCTTTTAGTTGTTTTACTTCTTGTGCTTTTACGGCTCCTACAAAAGATTTGTCCGTTTGTTCAGCTAATTTGAATAACTCCTTAAATTGTGCTTCTAAATGTATCTTTTGGGGTGAAAAGTCAATATTTATATTCGATATTTCTCTTACTTTTTTATTAATAAAAGTATCTCGTTTTAAAAAGATATCTTCATTAGAAATATTTAGTTTTTTTAATTTATCAGCTTGCTGCTCTGTTTTAATTAAAACAGAGTTACGCAACAACAATATTGGAAACGGGACATTAACCGTATTAAAAAACTGTTTTAATTGAAACCAATAAGCCAATTCTCCACCTCCACCTGTATAACATAGGTTAGGCAATATAACTTCCTGATACAAAGGACGCATAATGACATTAGGGGAGAATCGTTCAGGGTGTTCAGAGAGTTCTTTTTGTATATCGTTCTTGCTCCAATTAATTTCTGTGTTCAATACTTTATACACATCATCTTCAAAAACGATGCGTTCTCGTAAATTTTCTTTTAAATAAAACAAATTAATTTCACGTGGATTAACCTGAATACTATAGTCTTTAGAAAGGTTCTTGTTTGTTTCTGAAACAGATTTAAAAGCTGTTTGATTCAACAATTCATCTTCCATAAAAGGCATGAATTGCTTTTTTAAATCGGTATCATTAGCATCTATAATAACCAAACCATGATCTTTAAAGAGCTCATTAGCTAAGTATCGTGTGGCATCGGCTAAATTAGTATGATTTAGATAGGCGTTACTAAATAGTTTTCTTAAATAATCAGCATTTTTACTAGTCCCTAATTCTTTTGAATATAAATTAAATACGTCTTCTAACCCTTCTAATGATAATTCTCCAACGGCACCTTGCGATTCTCTATTCCACTGTACTTTCTTGCCTTTAAAATTGAAATAATTAATTTCATCAAAATCATGATCCTCTGTAGCCATCCAATAAATGGGTACAAAATTATATTCTGGATATGTTTCTTTTAATTCTTTTGAAAGATTTATGACTGAAACTATTTTATATAAAAAGTATAAGGGTCCTGTAAATAAATTAAGTTGGTGCCCCGTTGTTATAGTAAATGTATCCTTAGATTGTAAACTTTCGATATTTTGAAGTGACCATTCCGAGGTTTCAATATTTTTATATTGTTTTTTTAATACTGAAACTAATGTACTACGTTGCGACTCAGAACTAAGGTTAGAAGCTGCCCTATCATCAATTTGTGTTTTAAAATTCCCTAAAGTCGGGAAGTGATTGTAAAACTGTTTTAAGTTAGGATTTTCATCCAAATAATCACAGATTAAAGAAGAAAAATATCCCGTATTTCGAAACGGTAAATAGCCTTGCTGCATAGTTAAATTAAATAATCATGTAAATATACAGTTATTCCATTTTTCTAAATCTAAAAATTAAGTTAATACCTTCACCTCATTTAAAATTGTCGCAATAAACTTCAACTACAAGACTCTAAATTGAAATATATCAGAATCCGAAGCATTACCGACTTCATCTTTTGTAACAATTTTCCAATAGTAAACAGTTCCAGAAGTTACCGATACATTTAATTCATTAGCAGTCAAATCACTAGCGTGTATGCTTGGATTATTACTTGTTCCTAAATACACATCATACCCTACAATATCGTCATCAACATCACTCCCCGTCCATTGCAACGTAACACTTGCTGTACTTATAGATAATGCCATTGCCGGGGCATCAAGAACTGCTGGAAAAGGTGCATAGGTTTGCACACCAGGCCCAGCGTTAAAGAATTTCCAAGTATCACTTTTCTCTGATTTTGACCCTGAACTCGATTCTACATACCATGCATGTGGTGTGGCTCGGTTTATAGTCACTGGAACTTTATCTTCAGTGGTTTCTGCTTGGATAATGGTTCCTGTTGTTAAGTCCTCAATAACAATGGTATAATTTTCAGCGATATCACTTGCCTGCCACTCAAAAAGTACAGTGCTTTGTGTCGGTGTTATATCTGTACCTAAATTACACAGACCATCTTTATGCGGGAATACTAAATTAACTGCTAACTCAGCACCTTGATTTGGATTACCATCTGGGTTTTCAGGGTTTTGTCCTTCATCGACACCATCATCAGAAGATTTACTACATCCTAAAGTTAAAAAAGCTAAACAGAGTATATAAACTAGTGGTCTCATTTTTTTACAATTTTAAAAGTGGATACTGATTTTTTTGATTGAATAAATACGGTATAAAGTCCTGAAGCGAATCTATTGGTATCAATATTTAAACGTCTACTTTTTCTATTTTCAACTTTTTTAGAGTATACCAACTGCCCCAGATATGAATACATATTAACTTCAATATTTTCCTCAGCATCTCCTAAATAAATATTAACATCGTTTTGAAACGGATTTGGATATACAAACATGCTATCTGATATAAAAATAGTTTCTTCATGGATCCCTTGGCATTTTAAGTCTGTTGAAATTTTGATACTATTTGATCCTTCCTCTAATTGCAACGTAATTTTAGAATCGTTAGTGGTATACTTAAACCCATTAAAATCTACATTATAGCTCGAATTCCCTGACATCTCAAAAGAGACTTCTTTACCGGTACTCCTTTTTCCTGTTATTACTTCTAAGTTTTCTGGATGATTGATTATAACATCATAACACCTTAAATAATTAGGCCACTCTTCAACGGTTATACAGAGCCTATACATTCCTGCTAGTAAATTTTTAATATCTATTTCATTCGTGAAATTATAATCTCTATCAAAGCCATCTTTTGTTAAATTAGCCTTGTAATTATATAATTCTTTGGTAGTGATATTTACTTTACCGTCGTTATTATTTAAACATGTTTCTCCTGTAATTAAAACTGTAAAGTTATCATTTGGCAAACTTAAAAATGGACATCCAAATAAATCTACAGGTTCTCCAAATGGTGTATTGGGGCAAAGATCATCTACATTTGCAATACCATCATTATCCGCATCAGAGCAAATAGATTGATAACTTGCTGAGATATCTTTAAACCAATTATCATAAGTGCCGCCTGCATTAGAAATGACCTCGAAAGGATTATCAACTAAAATACACCTGAGATCAGGGTTATTTGTAGCACTGAATCGTTTTAAAGTAGCATTAGCCCCATTTTGAAGATTCAACCTATCTTGAATAAATAAATTAGATTGACAAAATAGTTCTATAAGTTTAGTATTAGAAGTAACGTTTAACGCATCGAGTAAATTAGACGAACAATTTAACTTTTCTAAATCAACTAACACGTTTACATCTAGGGCAGTTAACGCATTGCTGGAAACGTTCAATTCTCTTAAACTTAGATTTGAATTTATGTTAATTTGCGACAAATCGTTATTTGAAATATTTAATACTCTCAAATCAGTGAGCGCCATTAAATCGATTGTAGTAAGTACATTATTGGACGCATTTAAGCTTACCAAAAGCACGTTAGCATTTAAATCTACAGTTGCAATATCATTTTCTTCAACATTTAATATTGTAAGACTTGTAAAATCTTCAATTCCTGTTAAATCTGAAATACCTTTTTCACTGATATCTAAAAACGAGATATTACTAATAGTACGCGTTGGTACATAATCATCTAGAGCTCCTGTATCATATCCAAAGTTTATTAAAGCGGTTTCAAAAGCATCATCAGGAACATAGGTTTCTCCAAAACGACAGTTAATCGCATATTGAGTTGTAGCATCTTTTATCCAGGTAACACCGCCTGGAACTGCTCCAGTATCCGTTTGGATACATGTTAAATCCACATTATTTTGAGCATTTAAATTTGTAAGACTTGGATTCTGACCATTTTTAATATTCAAACTTTCCAATTCATTTAATGCACAACTTAAACTGGTTAAACCAGTGTTCATTGTAAAATCCAGATCGATTATCTGGTTAGAATCACAATTAAAAATTTGTAGTGAAGGGATATTACTTGGCACAAATTCAGAAAAATTATTATTCGCTATATTTAAATTAGTAACATTAATATTTGCTGTTAAATCTAAGGTTGTTAACAAATTATCGGAACAATTTATCGTAATTAGAGCCGTATTATCACTCAAGTCTAAATCTGATAAGCTATTATTTGAAACATCAAGCGTTGTTAAATCTACATGTTTACTTAAATCTAAAGTTGTAAGCGCATTATTTGAAACATTTAAATTCAGAAGTGCTTCAAAATCCTCAATTCCAGTTAAATCCAAAATATTATTTCCGCTAACATCTAAAACTGTAAGTATTTCAATGTTTGCTGTTGGTACGTAATCATTTAAAGGGCCTACATCGTAACCTAAAGTAATTAGAGCTTGTTCAAAATTATCATCAGGCACATAGGTTTCACCAAAACGACAATCCATGCTATATTCAGATGTTGCATCTTTTTTCCAACTTGCTCCAATTGCATTGACATCATCTACTTGTATGCAACTTAAGTTGGCGTTTAATGTCGCATTAAAATTTAAAATACGATTGTTAACCCCATTTTGAATATTCAAAAACTCTAATTGGTTGTTTGATACATTGATAGTTATATTGGTTGGACAAATAGCCTGTATATTAGGAGTCGCTGTAGGACACGTGCCAGTGCCCATAGTACTTAAATCGATGCCATCATCTAGCATATTACTGCTACAGTTGAAAGATTTTAATTGGTTTAGATTATTTGATAATTGTAAACCAGATAAACTATTAGAACTAACATTTACATCTATTAAATCTAAATTATTACTTAAATCTAAATCGGTAAGTTGATTATTTGCAGATGATAAATACCTCAAAGAAAGTGCTGAATTAACAAGAAGTTGATTAATTTGGTTATAACTACAGTCTAAACTCTCTAAAAGCGTATTTGTTCCTATATTTAGTTGTGTTAATTCATTTTGTGCAGCCAAAAGTTGTACCAAATTAGTATTCGTGGTTAGTATGATATCTGATATTTGATTATCAGTAAAATCCAAAAACTCAAGAGCAACATTAGCACCTGTAATAAGTTGCGTTAAAGAATTCGATCTACAGTTTAAATCTACTAATGCAACATAATTACCAATCAACAATGTCGATAAATCGTTACTCGCACAACTTATTTTGACAAGGGTTGTATTGTTTAGAGTTGCAGTGTTTAAATTGGAAATTTTATTACTATCACAATTAACATCTTCTAACGTTACGTTAGTACTAATATCTAAACCTGTTAAATTATTATTTGAACAATTAAGTTCCTTTAATAATGAATTTCCTGTAACATTTAAAACATCTAAATTATTATCTGCACAATCTAACGCTTCTAGATTTACATTGAGTGAGGTATCTAAATCTCCTAAATTATTACTTGCACAGAATAATTTTCTTAGATTACTGGTTCCTGTCGTATTAAGAAGTCCATTCGTATTTGCTGTATTATTAGTTAAAAAATAATTTGAACTACAGTAAAGTGCTTCCAAATTCACCATGTCACTGACGTCCAGATCATTTAAATAATTATTACTACAATCCAATTCTCGTAATAATGAAAACCCTTTTATACCTTCTAAATCTTCAATTTGTTTATTATTAACATTTAAGACTAATACATGTTCTATATTGGCTGTTAAAACCTGGTTATCTAATGGTCCAGAATCTAAACCTAAATCAATTAAGGCCTGTTCAAAAAAATCATCTGGTATGGCTGTAAAACGATTTAATTCACAATCCGTGCTATAAGTAGCTATAGTATCATCTTTTTGCCAACCTGCTTCATTTTCTGAATAGGTTGTATCATCAACATTAATACAAAACAGACTAGGGTTATTGGTCGCATTAAAGGTGGTAAGCAAACCATTATTAGTACCATTTTTCACGTTTAACGTCAATAACCTATTGCCATTACATATAACTGTTTCCAACGCTATATTAGGCACAACATTTAAGTTTTCAATTTGATTGGTAGAACAATCTAATGTTTGTAATGCTGTATTTGTATTTAAATTTAAAGTGGTTAGTGCATTATTAGAACAGTTTAAATCTTGTAAATCGATAAAATCCTGAATTCCAGTTAAGTCAGAAATACCCAGTCTTTGAACATCAAGACCAAGCACTGTCCTTATTTTATTCGTCGTTACAAAATTATTGTTAGCGATACCATCGCCCATGCTTGCTACATCACCAAGAGCAACAATTGCTCCATTAGCATCATGAGTTTCTAAATAATCTTCGAAATTATCATCTGGTACATAAGTCCCGCAATTAAGATTATAAGTTGCGGTACCATTATCTTTCTGCCACCCTAAATTATTATCTGAAAATGTCACATTATCAACTTCAATACATACTAGATCAACATTATTTGTTGCATTAAAAGTATTGAGACGACTAACATTCGTTCCGTTTTTAACATTCAGTGCTAACAAGGTATTATCATTACATAAAAAAGAAACTAAAGCCGTGTTAGTGGTTACATTTAAATTTTCAATTTGATTGAAAGAGCAATCTACATTGTCTAATAACGTATTTGCACTCAGATCTAAATTGCTCAAAACGTTACTCGAACAGTTTAAAGTTACTAAAGCTGTATTCGTATTTAATTCTAAGTTAGCAAGCGTATTGCCTGAACAATTTAAAGTTATTAATCCAATATTACTGCTAATGTCTAATGTTGGTAGTGTATTATTAGAACAATTAAGTCCCGTTAAATCACCATTATTACTAACATCCAAATGCTGTAATTGATTGTTACTACAATCTAAAGTTCGTAAGGCTATAAAATCTTCAATACCAGTTAACACGTCTATATTGTTACTCTGAACATTAAGTGCTAAAACATTTTCAATTTTTGTGGTCGTTACAAAATTGTTATCAGCGACACCATCTCCCATACTATTTGCATCACCTAGAGGAACAACAACGCCATTTTCATCATGAGTTTCTAAATAAGTCTCAAAATTATCATCAGGAACATAAGTAAGCTCATCTGTACAAATAGTGTCTCCAAAGTACGTCCAATCATCTTTTGTCCAACCTGTTGGCACAGAAAAACCACTATCTATTTGAATACAGAATAAATCGGGGTTATCCTCGGAATTAAATATTGAGATTAAATCGTTAAAACCATTTGCTATATTTAAATTAGTTAATGGGTTATTAGAAACATTAATATTACTTGTGCCTTGACAAATCGTTAACGGATTGGTTTGTGGGTCTGGACAAGCACGAGTATTTATAGTGCTTAAATCTAAGTTAGAAATTAAATTATTTGATACATCAAGATTCTTTAACACAGTGTTTGCTGAAAGATTCAAGATTGTAACTTGGTTTGAAGCGCAAAACAAATTCTCTAGATCCAAATTATTACTTACAATTAACTCGCCTGTTAATCTATTCTTTGAAACATTTAATAAGTTAAGATCATTATGCTTACTAACATCTATACTTGTCAACTGATTACTTGAACATGTTAAGCTTTTCAATAATGGATTGTAAGGTGTTTGAGTCCCTGGATCTACTAAGTTTAAATTTTGTATTTGATTATTAGAACAATTAAGCGTTTCTAAATCAGGATTGTTCTCTAATTGCAATACAGTTAAGAGATTAGATCCACAGAGTAAAGATTTTAGATTCGTATTACTTGAAACATCAATACTCGTCAAATTATTACCACTACATATAAGTGTCTCTAAACTTGCAAAACCTTGAATTCCCGTTAAGTCAGATATATTTAAATTGCTAACATTAAGAGATAAAACATTTGAGATACTTGTAGTAGTAACAGCATTATTGCCTGCAATCCCATCTCCCATACTGGTAGCATCTCCAACATTTACTACCGCCCCATTTTCATCATGAGTTTCGAGGTAGTCTTCAAAGTTATCATTTGGTATTGCTGTGGTTTGTGCTACCGAAAATGATATTCCAAACAGTAATATCACAAAAGAAAACACAAATTGTTTCTTTACTATTAAATTATCAAGGAAGATGTTTATGTGAAATGACATGTAGTACAGATTAAAGTTAATTGATTAAAACACTGGTATTCATAGTTAACTTCTTTCAGTCTTAGTGACCTCCTTTTTTATCAACTCCCTTATGATAATGAAATTGGTTATCTAATTTTGATTTCAATTGCGTCAACAATCGTTCTTTATAGGCTGAGTCGTTCTTTAATTTTTTCCATAAAAAATTGTTTTCAATATCAACACCATCTATACGCATTTGTTCTTCTGCCATTTTCAAACCTTTCTCAAAATCTTCGCGAGTCACTTCCCAATAAACAATCTCTCCTTCATCTGTATCTATAATCTCGTACTTTCTATCATCATAATGGTCATCATCCGTACTTGTTTCATGCTCTGTGTGTGATTGATGTTCATGTGATGTTTTTGAAACTAAAGCATTAGCGTTTCCAGGGTTTGAAAGCATCTCATGAATAGCTGTTATTTGTTTTTTTAAATCCTGAATTTCTACTGCCTGTGCCTCCACTTTTTGCGCCAACCTTTCAACGATTATATTATTATCGTTTCTGTTTAATCCAACGGCCACATTTACTAAATTAAACCCTAAGCTATTATTGCTGTTTGTCCAAGCAGTTCCAACAATGTCTTTAATTTGATTCGCTGCTATTTTAGACGGTGCAACCGCTTTACCTATGCCATCATTATTTCCACTAGGAATAATATAATCTCCTACATTTACCTTTCCGAACACCTTAACTGGTACTTGGCCCATAAAAGCAACTTTCTCATAATTAGCTTCTTCACTTGGTTGTGGCATATTACCTAAAACTATTGGTTTATAAGAAACAACCATAAAACGTTCAGCATTGATCGTATTTTTAGATATTTTGCCTCCTGTAACACCAACAATGTCACCATAAGTCATTTCTTCATTTATATGTTCTCTTAATAAATACTCTGCATAATCCCCGGCTCCAGATGCATATGATACGCCTACAAATTCATCTTTGTTTTGATCGTAAGTAACTTTATAGCCTCTGGCACGATTAAGAGCATCTTGTGCATAACCAACCTGAATACCGTCAGAAATAACTTCAGCAGCTGCAAATGCTATATCGGCTGGTCCAGGAGACGCTAAACAACCTCCTATACCTAAGCAGCCTCTAAAATCTGTAGCCGCTTTAATAACTTGTAAAGCGCCAATTGCGGCGTCAGCTATAGCAAAATTACGATCAATTTCAGCTTCGTATATATCATACTCTAATGAGCTTTGATCAAATAGATAGTCTGCATTATTTTCATATTCACTTTTTATTTCACCTTCAATACGTCCCCACATCATGTCCGTACCATCATCCCAAAAAGACACGAAATTATTTCCATTTCTTCTATTACCTATCACTTTAATAGCAATACCTTGATTACTTCCTTCTACTAATACTGGGTAATTGTCAATACTAAGACCTGGGTCATCCCCAGTGACTTTAGATGGTGTAGCATTATTATAAGTAATATCTCCAGTTGAAACACTCGATCTTAATTTTATTTGTCTTATGGCATCAACTTCCAGCATTCCAAATAGTCTGGTGGTATCATTAACTTTTAATGTATTGGCCTCTAAATTAGCAAATGAAGCCTCACCTGTCGCTTCAAAATCGGCAACTGTAGTTTTACCAATAACATCTAATGTACCGTTAAGTAATGTAGGTGCCAAAGCATCAAATCCACCAGTTGCTACCCCCACATTTAATGCGCCTGATAAATTAGTTGTATTTTGGTTATTGACATCTAATGTACCGTTAAGGTTTGTTGTACCATCTACCGTTAAATCTCCCGTTAATGTTGTAGCGTTACCTCCATTTACAGATAATGTACTGTTTAAGGTTGTTGGGCCATCAACAGTTAGTTCTCTATTTAAAAAGGTGTCATCATCAACATCTAGTGTTCCTGTTGCTGTAATATTCCTATGGTAAGCATAAGGTACAAACGTAAGTACCTCTCTACTCATATCCACAAAATTATTGCCGCCTTCAAAATCTATTTCAACTGCTAAATCTTTAGCAGTACCATCCCAATTGATTTTCTCGAAGTTGTCATGTTCAACAGCTCCTATTATTAGGTTGATTCTTCCAAATTCATCTGTAGTCGTTACTTGAACTTCCTCAAACTCAACCTCGTTTCCAGAATCAAAAATCACAAAACGAATAGCTACAGTAGTGCTTGGCAGATAATTCCCTTCAGAGTCTACTCCTGGCAATTCTAATACATCTGGCCCAATAATAACGGCTTGGTAGCTAATACCATCGGTTTGCGCTGATACGTTTAAAATAAAAAGGAGAAATAATAATTGAGTAAAAATACGTTTCATAGTTCTGGTTGGTTTTGATGCGAAATATTTTTATTTATAATTATATTTTAATGAGTTTTGCATTAAACAATTTCCCGTTGGAAATAGCTTTTAAAAGATAGGATCCGTTAGAAATATGACTTAGATCTAAATCGAGATCTTTTGATGGGGGGAATGCTCTGGAATAAATAAGTTTTCCACTTATATCATATACTAAAACAGAAATGGTTTTGGTCATACTTTCGGTAAAGGATATCAAAACCGATTGCCCAAAAGGATTTGGATGAACTACTGCTGATAAATTATTAGTACTTGATTTTTTTACAACTTTTATGCTGCTTGATGGTTGTTGATAGCCTTGTCTTAAGTAATAGCCATTATTGGAATACGTTCCAATAACGCTAGATTGACCTATACTTTGGCTGACAACATATGATCCTTTTGAAGTAAACATTGTTTTTGATGTGCCTCCTGCTCCTAAATTGGATCTTATAATTTTGTACGAATTGCTATCTGCTTTTTGCTGTGCTTTAATTGAATGCACAAAACAAATTGCTAATAGAAAAAAGACATGCTTTTGGGTTAGTTTTATATTCATATTTTAATTCTCCAGATTTCTTTTTTATCTAAACTATAATAAATACTAATACTAAAATAGGATGTCCACCATTTGTCCATATTACAAACTATCTAAAAATCGCAATAACATGTTGGTAGGTTAATAATAAACCCGATTCCAAACTGGTGAGCGTTCAATTTTAATTTTTCCTCACTTTCACCACTACTAATTAATATTGATTTTCCATAGGTATACCCTGCAAAAATTGCTGTACTACTGGAAATGGGATATTGCATACTAACTCCTGCTCTAAAAAAAAGAATGTTATTATTAAATTCGTCTTCTCCTACTAAATTAAACACATCATTATTTATGGTTTGATTTCCCCGTATTAAAAACTCGGAAGCTACCGAGCCATTTAAGAAAAAAGTAAGGTCTCTTAATTGAAATAATTTAGCATCAACGCCTGCTTTTATACCTAGGTAACTAACATCCCAGGCAAAATAATTATCTACACTAGGCTCACTCCCTACTGCTCCATAACTACTATAGGTAGCACCGGCTGTTAAGAACAAAGTTTTTGCATTATTAATAGGATGTCTGTAACCCATACCAAAATATGATTTAGATTTTGATAGTAAATTATCTAATGGCTGTCCTTGAGAGTTTTCATAATCAAAAGAAGATACCGTAGAACCATACTCCATATATAGTTGCTGACTATAACAGGATAAACTGATTAAAAAAATGAGAGAAATTAGTAATTGTTTCTTCATATAAAAAAATAACGTGATTTAAATAATAGCGAATATGTTTTCTATTTAGATTTCAGTAAAACCTAATACAAATAGGGGGATTTTGCTGTATTAGAACTCAAAAGAACTGTTCTAAACCTTCTTAAAGTTTGAGCACGATGATTTAGTATAAACGAGAAAAAGACTACAAGAGAGGTAAAGAGGTTGGTTATCATATTAATATTTAGTTGATTATAACGAATGTATAAGTATCAGGCTTATTAAAAAAAAAAATCCGATGATGTCCCTCTTTTGTCCACCGTAAAGCATTGAATTTATCAAACTTTGACTTTAGTAAGTACTAGACTACAGGTATTATTAACACTGTATTAGCATCCTTAATAAGTAGGTAACTTTATTAACCTTAGAATAACCCAAAATTAATGTAACAACATTAATGGCTTAACAGACTTTAAATGGTCTAATGATAATTTTGAAAATAAATTATAACCAAAAAATATTCTAATTAAAATGAAAAAATTATTAAACCTTTTTTTACTATCAGTAGTTATAACGACTACTGGTTTAACAGTAACTAGCTGTGATATTGAAGACGGAAAAGATGGAAAAGACGGTATAGATGGTGTGGACGGAAAAGATGGTGAAGATGGGGAAGACTTAACTGTAACTGAATTTCCTCCTTTAGAAACTTCCAAAACGCCTAATTTATTAAAAGTAGATGGCGCTTTTTCTTCAATTACTGTAACCCCTATTTTATCTTCAGAAGATAAAATAGAAGGAACTCCTGATTTCGTATATGGTTCTATGGCGGATGGTGCTGGTTTATTAGCTGAAAATGACGGTTCTTTTACTTTAATTAATAATATAGAAGCAGATTATTCTATCGCTAGAATTAAATTAAACAAAGACTTACAACCAACTCATGGAGAGTATATTCTAAACGCTTTTGCTACTGCATTTACGGCACAATGTTCTGGTTCTTTAGTAACTCCAGAAGAGCATGGGTTTGGTCCATTGTACCTATCTGGTGGAGAATGGGGAGGTGCTTCAAAAGGCGTTTTTGCTACGAACCCTTATAAATCTACAGATAATGCTAGCAATGCTATTATGCTACCTAAATTAGGCCAATGGTCTACTGAAAATGCTGTTGTAATCGGTAAAGATGCTTATGCAGATAAAACAGTTGCTTTTATTGGAGACGACCATTCGGATGACTCTGTACCATCTGGTCAATTAGGTATGTACGTAGGTAGTCGAGGAAATTTTAGCAGTGGAAAATTATACGGATTAAGAGTGACTTCTGCCGGAATTAATTTTGAAGTTGATATGGTTGAGGGGACAGAATATGATGCTGATTTTGTTGAATTAAATGAAACAGAAATTAGCTTACTAGATGCTGAGTGTAAAAGTAAAAACGTTATGGGGTTCTCTAGATTAGAGGATATAGACTGGAGAAGAGGTTCTGCTAGTAACCAAAGAGAAATATATTTTGCTGTAACGGGTCGTAATAAAGCAGGTTTAGTTGGCAAAGGCTCTTTATTGGGTAGAATTTACAAAGTAGTATTAAATGAAACAGATCCTACAGGAGCTGCAAAAATAACTTGTGTGTTAGATGGTGACAAAGAAAATGGAAAAGCTGATGGATTCCATTCTCCCGATAATATTTTAGTAACTGAAAACTATGCCTACATTCAAGAAGACCCTAATGGATACGCTTCTTTAAATTCGGATATTACTGGGTATGCAAAATTATATCAATATAATTTATCTACTGGAGATTTAAAAACGGTTTTAGAATGTGACCAAGATGCAGCTGCAACTCAAGGATATGGTACAACAGAAAAAAGATGGGAACTTACAGGTATGATTGATGTTACCGAAACTGTAAACAACGGCAAGAATACATTCTTATTAATTACTCAAAATCATGGTTGGGAACCTGCTGATGGTTCTGCTTTTACAGATGTTAAAGCAAACTCTGCTCACAACTCTAGAAAAGAAGGTTCTGTTTTACACGTCATTACAGGTTTAGACAGATAATATACTTTATGAATAACATTTTATTTAAGATAAAAGCTAAGGCATATACTTCTGGTATATGTCTTTTGCTTTTAACTACGGTTGCTTGTAAAAAAGAAGTTACAGACATTAAATCTATAACTTTAAGTGAGCAAATTAAAAATCTATATCTCACAGAGTTAAGTCACTGCATTAATGCGCTTGATACTTTAGCATTACTAAGAAACACAGACGACAACATTAAGCTTTATAAAGAGGCTAGATTACATTTTAAATCTATGGAGCCTATTTTATCATTTGTAGATCAGAACAACTATAAATCCTTAAATGCACCAAATATTCTGCAAATTCATGAGGAAGATCCAACAGATATAAAAATTAGAAACCCATTTGGATTTCAGGTTATTGAAGAACTAATTCATGAACCTGTAATAGATACTTTAAAAATAAAAGAAATCATTTCTATTACTAACAGCCGATTAAAATTAATAAAGAAGAATGCTTATATTGATTTTAAAGACCACCACATTATTTGGTTATTACGAAATGAAATCGTGCGTATAGCCACTACAGGTATAACAGGGTATGATTCTCCAGTATTAAGTCAATCGCTATTAGAAAGTCAACATGCCTATAACACCTTAGAAAATATTGTTAAACTAACTGAAACCAAGTTCCAATCTAAAGTATTATACCAAGACATTTTAAACTCAATTTTAAAAGCAAAACAAGCTTTATATTATGATTTTGATAGTTTTGACAGGTATGCTTTTATCAAAGAACATACACATTCACAGTTAAAACTTTTAGTTAGTATGCAAGAGGATTGGAAAGTTGTATTTCCTTTTCGATTAGCCTTATCAAATAATGTAACGTCTCTTTTTACTACCGAGACTTTAAATATGGATTATTTCTCCGATTATAAAAGTGACACAACGAACCTATCTAAAAAAATAACTTTAGGCAAAAAATTATTCAACGATAAAAGCCTTTCTAAAAACTCCGATATGGCTTGTGCAACTTGCCATATAAAAGCAAAGGCATTTACCGATGGTAGAAAGACTTTTGATGCCAGACAAACAAGAAACTCTCCAACTTTAACGTATGCAGCATATCAACAGTCTTATTTTCATGATGCTCGTACAGGAAGTCTAGAAGGTCAAATAGTAGGTGTTGTTAATAATCATAATGAATTTAATATGACTATGGACTCTATTATTGTTAGAGTAAGAAATAAACCTAAGTATAAATTTTTACTAGATTCATTATACAACAATAACAGAGACGATTTTAATATTAGACACGCTATTGCATCTTATGTAAGAACTTTAAATACCTTTAATTCTAAATTTGATAGAAATATTAATAACTTAGAAAGTACACTAACTGTTAATGAAATAAAAGGTTTTAATTTATTTACAGGAAAAGCACAATGCGCAACGTGTCATTTTGCGCCAATTTTTAATGGCACCATTCCTCCTGAATATAAAGAAACGGAAATGGAATTAATTGGTGTCCCTCAAAAAAATGATACCATTAATGCTACAATCAGTAAAGATTTAGGTAGATACCATACTTACAAAACACCAGAAAGAAAACATTTCTTTAAAACACCTACCATAAGAAATATTGAAAAAACAGAACCTTATATGCATAATGGTGTTTATAACACATTAGAAGAAATCGTCGATTTTTATAATAGAGGTGGCGGCGCAGGCATAGGAGTCCATGCAGAATTACAAACGTTACCAACAGGTCCTTTAAACTTAACGAAAGATGAGCAGCAAGCGTTGATTGATTTTATGAAAACATTAACCGATAATTCACCTGAAATAAATTAAATATTTTTGGTGTTATGGGTTCAAGTATTTTTTAAACAAATTTGAGTATATCAAGTAAGAAAATCATTAAGTAATTTAAGATATTACCGATAAAATGTATATTTAGAATGTTAAAAAACTACTAATTAACCTAAATCTACATTTTTTTTTGTATATTTTATTTTAAATCTAACATAATTATGAAAAGAGCTATCCCCCTAACAATAAAAGCTTTAACTGTTCTTTTTATCTTTTGCTTTTCTACTACAAATGCTCAAGACAAGCAATTCGCAAAGGAGATTAAAGGAGAAGTTATTGATCAAAAAACTAAAGATGTTTTGGTTTTTTCAGACATAATCATTGCTAATTCTAATATTAGTACTGTGACTAATACAGATGGTGAATTCCTTTTAAAAGTACCTCAAGACTTTCTAGATGGTACCTTAGTTGTTTCTCATTTGGGCTATGAGAAAAAAGAATTTAAAATTTCGACTTTAGATAATAAATTAGAAATAGCATTAACCCCAGCTCTTACTGAGTTAACAGCTGTTGAAATTGACACATATAAAGATGCTGAATCACTTTTAAAAGCTGCTCTCAAAAATAAAAGTTTGCTATACAACAATAGCAATACGTTAATGACAGCTTTTTATAGAGAAACGATAAAGAAGAGAAAAAGAAATGCGTCACTCTCTGAAGCTGTTGTACAAATACATAAACGTCCATACGACAGCCATAAAAGAGATGCTATTGAGCTTATAAAATCAAGAAAGAAAACAGATTATACAAGGCTCGACACCTTAGCCGTAAAATTACAAGGAGGGCCTTTTAGTAATTTGTATACTGATATTATAAAATATCCAGAGTATATTTTTACAAATGAAAATATCCCACTTTATGATTTTAGCTTTGATTCATCTACTCGAATAAACGAAAATTTAGTTTACGTTATTAATTTCAAACAAAAGCCAACGGTTACAGCTCCTTTATTCTATGGCAAGCTTTATATTGAGGCCAAAACATTAGCACTTACAAATGCTGTTTATAGCTTAAATGTTGAAAATAGAAAATTAACCAGTGAAATGTATGTACGCAAAAAACCTGGAGCTGCTGTTGTTTACCCAACTCAAGCAACCTATAGAGTTAATTACAGAACTAACAACGGTAAATGGCATTATGCCTATAGCAATATCTCACTAACGTTTAAAGTTAATTGGAAAAGAAAATTATTTAACAATGTTTACACGCTAAATAGTGAAATGGCCATTACAGACTGGAGAATTAAGGATGCTGTTATAGAAAAGCCAAGAAATAAAATGATGCGTCCAACAACTATTTTAGCCGATGCAACCTCTGGTTTTTCTGATCCTAAATTCTGGGGACTATATAATATTATAGAACCTGAAAAATCAATAGAGTCCGCAATAAAGAAAATACAAAAGCAATTAAAAAAAGCTAAAGCAAACCGAGCTAAAGCTAAAAAAGCATAATTCATTCCTGCAAAGGCAGGAATCTTTTTAATTGAAACAAGTAAGTTACTAAAATAGATTCCTGCCTTTTTATGTGTAGAAATGGCATCTAAAGACACCTTTACTAACGTATATATGTTTTTAATATATATAGCAGATGAAACACTTAACCTACCTAATCATCAAGAGTATATTTATTATAACTCTTGTTTTCACTTTCACCAATTGTTCTAAGGAGAATAATGATTCTTCAAACGCTATCCACAATCCTCTTGAAAACCCAGAAAACGGTCCTGCAGCTGGGAACCCTGATGGCAATTCATCAATTCCTGTAGAAGCTGGTTTAGAAGATGTTTCTAATCCCGACGTTGTTGTTGGTGATGGCACCCCAGAAAGTTGTACTTGCGAAGCGGTTGTAAATGCAGTGGCTCAAGGAGGCAAAATCATTTTTGATTGTGGACCAAACCCACACACGATTGTTATGGATAAACCAGCTAAGGTATTCAACAATGCCAATCCTGATGTTGTTATTGATGGAGGTGGATTAATTACTTTAAGCGGCAATGGAAATACTCGTATTTTATATATGAATACTTGTGACTCGGAGCAAGTATGGACAACAGATCATTGCCAAAATCAAGATCACCCAAGACTTACCATACAGAACATAACCTTTGCAGACGGGAATTCTACATCTGAAACCGAATATACTGGCGGTGGTGCTATATGGGTTCGTGGCGGACGATTTAAAGTAGTAAATTCACGTTTTTTTAATAATGTATGTGCAAGTGAAGGACCAGATGTTGGTGGCGGTGCTATTCGGGTTTTTAGTCAATACAATGATCAACCTGTATATATTGTAAATACTACTTTTGGTGGTGCAGATGGCTATGGAAATGTGGGATCCAATGGTGGAGGCATAAGTAGTATTGGTGTGTCTTGGACAGTTATAAACAGCCTTTTTTCTCATAATAAAGCTATTGGTAATGGTGGAAATCCTGCTGAATCCGGAACCCCAGGAGGTGGTAGCGGTGGCGCTATTTACAATGATGGAAATACCATGACTTTAAGAGTATTTGGTACACGAATTGAAGAAAACGAAGTCAACTCTTTTGGCTCCTCTATTTTCTTTGTCAGCAATGATCATTCTGGAAATATCATTATAGACAATTCAGTAATACAAAATAACATTGGAGGGTCTTGGTATCCTGCTTTCCCAAGTATTTCTATGCATGCTGATACGCCTATTGCGGTAACGAATTCTACTATAGAATAGTATGTTTAGAACTTAGAACAAAAGTAAATACCCTCCATTAAAAGTGGTGGCTTTGGTCAATCCCTAAAAGACCTGTCAGATTTTGAAAACCCGACAGGTCTTTCTTTTAAATTCCTTTAATGTTTTTAAAGCAACGAAAATTACAATTATATCACAAAACCCATAATCAAAACAAAATTATAAAAACGACAAAACCAATGGAACGGAAGTTTTCTTAATTTTCAATTGCTGAAAATTCTCCAGCCAGATGGGCAGGTAAGCAAAGTCATTGAGAAAAACATATTATCTCGATGACTCTATAAGCCTAATTTCTCATTCTGGGTCATTTCGAACTTAGTGAGAAATCGCATAAAGCACGCCAATAATTCGCACCAAAAAGTGTGATGTGATGTCTCCTAACGTCGACATGACTTAATACAATTTATTCAGAAAAACATAACATGCGAGCGGAGTTGATTTCCTTTTCGTCTTATTAATAGTAGTTTATATATGCAATGTTATGCAGGTCAAATCAACATTTCGTCTAGTATAACAATGAGATCCTTCGCTTTGCTCTGGATGATAACAAACTAATGACCAAATAGTTAAAACAACGTTTTTTGTCCTTCATCATCAGAATCATTACCCTTAGATAATTTTATATCTGTATCACTTTCAGAACTTTCTGCTGTAATTTCCGTTTCTCCAATAACCTCCAAGTCGTCCGCATGAACTTCTTCCGGAGCCTCATATGGCAATGGGTCTAATAAATTAACTTGATTTACTTTATCTTTTGTTAACTGATTTCCTAAAGCGCTAATACCTTTAATTGAAATAAACTCTTCTAGATTTACTTCTAAGTTATCCTTTCTGTCTTTTCCACGCTCTTTAGCAAATACAATTTCTGCTATAGGTTTCCAATCTGTAGATACAATTTCTAATTGCGAATTAGGATGCTCTGAAATAAATGATTCCTCACGTCCCTCATTTTCAATTAGAAAACGTTTTACATAATAGATTTCTTTTTCCCCATTAAAATAAATTGCAGATATAGGTTTTTTAGGAATCCATTTTTCCATAACAATCATATTATCATCAAAATGCATCGTAACTTCTGGTGTCACCGTTTTAACTATTCCAGATTGATTGATAATAAGTAATTTATCCTCACCTCTAAACTCCCCTATTAGCTCGCCTCTGCCATCAACATTTAAACGTCGTACTGTGTCATCGAACCATATTTTACGTGGCTTTAATGTAGAAACGCCTTTTTCTTTTAATTCAATACGTTTAATAGAATATTTAGTAACAACATTACCTTTGGAAACTCTACCTTTTATAAGTATATCGGCAAAGTCTATATCCCATTTTAATTTCTTAATGCTACCTGCTTGTCTTAACAATATGGTAATAACCTCAGCCTCTCCATTTGGATTTGCTGAAAAGTAAAGGACTGTAGAGCCTTTATTTGCATTGGTTAAATCATAATCCTTATCTCTTGTTACACCAGTAACAGCAAACCTTTTAATGTATGACGGCCCGTTTTTACCATCACGATAAATCATATTATAAATAGTACGTTTGTCCTTCTTTTTAAAGACGGCAACATGTATAATATCTTTACCAATAAAGGTTTTTGTTCCAACCTTGGTAATCATCATTTTACCCTCTTTGGTAAATACTATAATATCATCTATATCACTACAATCACCCACATATTCATCACGTCTAAGTGAAGTCCCTATAAAACCTTCTGCTCTATTTACATAAAGTTTTGTGTTTCTTATAACGACTTTAGTAGCATCTACATCATCAAAAGCACGAATCTCTGTTTTACGCTCTCTACCTTCTCCATACTCTTTCTTAAGCCTTGTAAAATATGCAATAGAGTAATCAATAAGATGTTCTAAATGATGTTTTACTTCAGCAATTTGATCCTCTAAAGCATCAATTTTTTGTTGTGCTTTATCAATATCAAATTTTGAGATACGTTTAATTCGAATCTCTGTTAATCTGGCAATATCTTCTTCTGTAACAGCACGCTTTAAATGTTTTATATGCGGTTGTAACCCCTTATCTATAGCACTTATAACACCTTCCCAAGTTTCTTCTTCTTCAATATCACGATAAATTCTATTTTCAATAAAAATACGTTCTAAACTTGCAAAATGCCATTGTTCTTCAAACTCTCCTAATTTAATTTCAAGCTCACTTTTAAGAAGCTGAACGGTATTGTCTGTTGAGCGACGTAGCATTTCAGAAACACCAATAAATAAAGGTTTATTGTCTTCAATAACACAGCCTAATGGCGAAATAGACGATTCACAACTAGTAAACGCATAGAGTGCATCAATCGTTTTATCTGGTGATAATCCCGAAGGCAAATGCACTAAGATTTCAACTTCCGCCGCTGTATTATCTTCTATTTTTTTAACTCTTATCTTCCCTTTATCATTCGCTTTTAAAATAGAATCTATAAGTGATGATGTGGTTGTTCCATATGGAATTTCTGAGATAACCAGCGTATTTTTATCTAGCTGTGAAATTTTTGCTCGTACTCTAGCCTTACCCCCTCGTAATCCATCATTGTAATTAGAAAAATCTGCAATTCCTGCTGTTGGAAAATCGGGTAATATGGTAAATCGTTTCCCTTGTAAATGCTTTATAGAGGCATCAATAAGTTCAATAAAGTTATGTGGTAATATTTTTGTTGACAATCCTACCGCAATACCTTCACCGCCTTGTGCCAATAGTAAAGGAAACATAACTGGTAAGTTAACTGGCTCTTTACGCCTACCATCATAACTAGCTTGCCATTCGGTTATTTTAGGATTAAATACAACATCTAGTCCGAATTTAGAAATACGGGCTTCAATATAACGTGATGCAGCAGCACGGTCTCCTGTTAAAATATTCCCCCAGTTTCCTTGTGTATCTATTAATAAATCTTTTTGACCAATTTGCACCATAGCGTCTGCAATACTCGCATCTCCATGCGGATGGTATTGCATCGTGTGACCAACAATGTTAGCTACTTTGTTGTAACGTCCATCGTCTAAATCTTTCATAGAATGCATGATACGACGTTGTACTGGTTTAAAACCATCTTCTATAGCTGGTACAGCGCGTTCTAAAATAACATAAGATGCATAATCTAGGAACCAATCTTTATACATACCCGTAATTCGGGTGATGGTTTCTTGAGGCTCTTCTTTTTCGTTAATTAAATCGTCGTTAGGGTCTTCGTCTTCGGTCATGCTTTATATTGGTTCTTAGTAGGAGAAATTCACATATTATTAAATAAATACGAGTTTATTCATAGTTATTTTGTTTCTTCAATTAAATCCAACTCAACTTTTAGATTATCAATAATAAATTCTTGCCGTGTTGGGGTGTTCTTACCCATATAGAAAGACAACAATTCTTCAACAGACATATTTTCGTCTAACATGATGGGATCTAATCGAATATCATCACCAATAAAATGTTTAAATTCATCTGGTGAAATTTCACCTAATCCCTTAAATCGGGTTATTTCTGGTTTTGGTTTTAATTTTTCAATAGCATTTATACGTTCTTCTTCTGAATAACAATAAATGGTTTCTTTTTTATTTCTCACACGAAATAAAGGAGTTTGTAATATATACAAATGTCCTTCTTTGATTACTTCGGGAAAGAATTGAAGAAAAAATGTGATTAACAGTAACCGTATATGCATCCCATCGACATCGGCATCAGTAGCAATAACGACATTATTATAACGAAGATCTTCTAAGGATTCTTCTATATTTAAAGCAGCTTGTAGCAGATTAAATTCCTCATTTTCATAAACAATTTTCTTGCTTAATCCATAACAGTTTAAGGGTTTTCCCTTTAAACTAAAAACGGCTTGGGTATTAACATCACGAGATTTTGTAATACTTCCGGATGCTGAATCTCCCTCTGTAATAAAAAGGGTGGTTTCTAAATTACGTGCATTTTTAGCATCTCCAAAGTGAACTCTACAATCCCTTAATTTTTTATTATGAAGACTTGCTTTTTTAGCACGATCTTTTGCTAGTTTTCGGATACCAGAAAGCTCCTTACGTTCTCTTTCTGCTTGTAATATTTTACGTTGAATGGCTTCTGCCGTATCTTGATTTTTATGTAAAAAATTATCTAGTTTCGTTTTTACAAAATCATTTATATACGTTCTGACCGTAGGTAAATCACCTCCCATATCTGTAGAACCTAATTTTGTTTTAGTCTGACTTTCAAAAACAGGCTCCATAACTTTAATAGCTATGGCACTTACTACTGATTTTCTAACATCGGAGGCATCATAATTTTTACCATAAAATTCACGTATGGTTTTTACCAATGCTTCCCTAAATGCTGTTAAGTGTGTTCCTCCTTGTGTGGTATTCTGTCCGTTTACAAATGAATGGTATTCTTCACTATACTGTGTTTTACTATGCGTTAACGCTATTTCAATATCATCTCCTCGTAAGTGAATAATAGGATATGCTCTATCTGAGTCGTTAATATTTTCGCTTAACAAATCTTTTAATCCGTTTTCGCTATAATATTTTTCGCCATTAAAAACGATGGTCAATCCTGGGTTTAGGTAGACATAGTTTTTAAGCATCTTAACAATGTACTCATTTCTATACTTATAGTTTTTGAAAATGAGATCATCCGGAATAAAGGACACTTTGGTTCCTTTTCTTCGCGTCGTTGTATCTAATAACTCTTTATTAGTCAGATTTCCTTTTTCAAATTCTGCCGAGGCTGACTTATTATCACGTGTAGATTCTACTCTAAAAAATGATGATAATGCATTTACTGCTTTAGTACCAACCCCATTTAATCCTACAGATTTTTTGAAAGCTTTAGAATCATACTTACCACCTGTATTCATTTTAGAAACCACATCAACAACTTTCCCTAAAGGAATCCCACGTCCATAATCACGAACCGTAACTTTTGTCCCTTGAATAGATATTTCAATGGTTTTTCCAGCACCCATGACATACTCATCAATAGAGTTATCCAAAACCTCTTTTAGCAAGATATAAATACCATCGTCTGGAGACGACCCATCTCCAAGTTTACCAATATACATCCCAGGACGCATACGGATATGTTCTTTCCAGTCGAGTGAACGTATATTATCTTCGGTATAATTGGATTGTTCGGCCATAGAACTGCGCTAAATTTAATGATAGAATGCTAATATAAGACAACGGTGTAAAAAATAAAACCTCCGTCACACAAAGTAATTAACAATATAAAACTGTTTTTGTTGAGAACCTTATTCTTTAATTTTTGGTTTCTTTAAAGACACTAACAAAATACCTATTATAACGGTCAGAGCCCCAAAAAGTTGCAATAACGTTAGGACTTCATTTAAGAAAATTGAAGCCAAAACAATGGTAGAAATTGGTCCAATACCAGCTACAATTGCAAAGTTCGATGAACTGATTATTTTAATAGAAGCTGATACTAAAAATGACGGAATCACGGTCGCAAAAATGGCAATTAAAAACCCCAGAAAATAAACTTCCCATGAAAAACTAAACAGGTCTACTTGGCTTACAATGCTATAATGAATAAATACACAAGCACATGAAACGATCATGGCATATGCAGTAAACTTAACAACACCAAATTTAGGAATTAGCCAGCCACTCCCTACTAAATACCACGCATAGGTTATGGCACTAAGTAAAATAAAAAAACCGCCTATATAGGTGTCATTTCCAGAAATGGCAACCTCGTCCCAAAACGCTATAACAATGCCTAAATAGGTTAAGGCTATAGCACCTGCTTGAATTTTGGTGATTGGTTGCTTTAAAATGAATCTGTTCAAAAGAAGTACGATGGTAGGATACAAAAACAAAATGATACGTTCTAAACTTGCTTTTATATAGGTAAGGCCTACAAAATCAAAATAACTGGCTAAATAATACCCAACAAACCCAAAAAAGACCACCCAGACATAATCCTTATTCTTTATTACAACCTCTTTTTTCTGATTTCGGTATAAGAAGGCGATAATGATGTAAAAAGGAAAGGAAAACAGCATTCTAAGTAGCAAAAGGCTAATCGTATCTACGTTGTATTGATACGCTAGTTTGACCATAACTGCTTTCGAGGAAAATAATACAATACCCAGAATTCCTAAAAAAACACCATAAACAAAATTTCTTGTTGTTTGCATGGAACGAAGGTAGTCGCCTGCTTTTTAGTATTTATTTTAGATACTGAAAAATTACGATGTTCAGAAGTGATATTAAGAGTTCAGTAAACAGTTGCAGTATTCAGTAAGCAGTGTTCGGTAAGCAGTAAGGCTATTTTCTTTGCGTCTTAGTGCCTTTGCGAGTAAAGGATATATATTAATATAAAGTTAGTAACGTTCACTGTATTCAGGAAACAGCCACACACGGTATTTAACAATAAGTAAATAATGATTATTACTAGTTAGCAGTCATAGTTGACAGTCTCAGTGTTCAGTTAGCAGTAAGCCGTATCTTCTTTGTGTCTTTGCGCCTTTGCGAGAAAAAGGATGATCATTAATATAAAATTAGTAGTGTTCAATGTTCAGTTGGCAGTCTCAATGTTCAGTAAACAGCAATCCGTATCTTCTTTGTGTCTTTGCGCCTTTGCGAGAAAAAGGATGATCATTAATATAAAGTTAGTAGTGTTCAATGTTCAGTTGGCAGTCTCAGTGTTCAGTAAACAGTTGCAGTATTCGGTAAACAGCAATCCACATTTCCTTTGCGCCTTTGCGGGAAAAAGATATACACACTATTCAAAAAACAGCAACAATCCTTAGCTACATAAAATATTTAACAACAAGTAAATAATAGTTATAACTATAAGTATATAGTCTATACCCTCTAAACCAAACAAACCCTAAACATTAAACAAGAAATGCATCACATCGCCATCTTTAACAATATAATTTTTACCTTCCACACGCATTTTTCCAGCTTCCTTTACTTTGGCCTCACTTCCAAAAGACACATAATCATCATAACCAATAACTTCGGCACGAATAAAGCCTTTTTCAAAATCGGTATGTATAACACCCGCAGCTTGTGGTGCACTGGCTCCAATATCTATAGTCCAAGCACGTACTTCTTTTACTCCAGCTGTAAAGTAAGTTTGTTGATTTAGCAACTTGTATGCAGAACGAATTAATTTAGCCGATCCAGGCTCTTCTAATCCTATATCTTGTAAAAACATTTGACGCTCTTCATAATCATCCAACTCATTAATATCGGCTTCTGTTCCTACAGCTAAAACTAATACCTCAGCTTTTTCATCCTTTACGGCTTCTCTTACCTTTTCAACATAGGCATTACCAGAAACTGCAGCTCCTTCGTCTACATTACAAACATACATCACAGGTTTATCTGTAATGAATTGAGATGGTACTACAAAATCAGCATAATCATCTTCACTAAATTCTAAAGCACGAACAGATGTCCCAGCCTCTAAACCTGCCTTTATAGTTAATAATACAGCCTCTTCTTTTTGAGCCTCTTTATTTCCTGTTTTAGCAGCACGCTTTACTTTATCAAGCTTTTTATCGGCAGTCTCTAAATCTTTAAGTTGTAGTTCCATATCGATAGTTTCTTTATCTCTTATGGGATCTACATGACCATCAACATGTACAATATTATCATTATCAAAACAGCGTAATACATGTAGAATAGCATCTGTTTCTCTAATATTTGCTAAGAACTGATTTCCTAAACCTTCTCCCTTACTAGCTCCTTTTACCAATCCGGCAATATCTACAATCTCAACAGTTGCTGGTTGCACACGTTCAGGGACTACCAACGCTTCCAATTTTTCTAATCTTGGATCTGGTACATTAACCACACCAATGTTAGGTTCTATGGTACAAAAAGGAAAGTTTGCACTTTGCGCTTTAGCATTCGATAAACAATTAAATAACGTTGACTTTCCTACGTTTGGCAATCCTACAATTCCTGCTTTCATTGAAAATTTATTTTTCTTTCCCGCAAAGACGGGAATCTATTTTTTGCGAGTGCAAAGATATATTATAATTAACAGTATTTTATAAAAATTATAACTATATCTGTCTATCGGCAAATTTCAAACCTGTGTAAACTTAGTGATTCATATTCTTGCTTCACTTAATACCTTTATAGATTCTTATAAAATTTGCGTAGTTCTTGTCTTTTTATAGAAATGTTCTATTTGTTAAATATATAATAACCTAATTTTTTATACTTATTTTTATAAACGATTTATGAATAATAATACAACTCAAAATGTAACATTACCCTAATATATTCGTTGATTTTATGAAACCATTGCTTATGAAAAAATTAGTCTTACTTATTGTTTTTTTATCTGTTGGCTTTTGTATGAATTCTCAAAACATCACAGCCAAACTAATAGACAAAAAAAATAACATTCCTATACCTTATGCTAACATTAGAACAAGTGAATTTAGTGGGGTTATCTCTAACGAAGAAGGTTATTTTAGTTTGAGTCCTGAAGATGTTAAAAATAAGACTGTTACCATTTCTTGTTTAGGATATGAAAATAAAGTACTTAGTATTGCAGCCATGGAAGCTCTTAACTTTATTATTCCTTTAGAACCTGCTATTAATCAACTCAATGAGGTTTATATTAGCAACAAACGCCCTAATGTAGATTCTATCATCGCTAAAGTTAATGCAAAACTAAATGAGAATTATGACATTAACCTGAAAACATACAACGTATTTTATAGAACAACAGATTATGCAAAATTTAAAAGTTTAGACTTTGATATTGAAAAAGCATCTCATGTAAAATCTAAAAATATAAAAAAGGCGAATAAGAGTTTGGACTCGCTCTCCAGGCATATCAGATCGAGTAACATCATTCATTTTTCAGATTTTAAAGGTGAATTATCAAGTTTAGATCAAGATAGCTGCAAACTAGTTGTTAATAAAGCCACTAAGCTTTTTGATCATAAGAATGATTTTGCCATTGAATCCGTGCAAGAAAAAGCACAAACCATGGCTTTAAAATATATAGACACCATGAAAACCTATAAGGTTAAATCGGGGTTATTTAAAGTAGATGATTCATTATCATTAAGAAATAAAGACTTTAAAGAGAAGATGAAAAATGAATACAATGTGTACGATCTTAAAAGTAAGACGGGCTATTTATTGCACAATGCCATGTTTACTAATAGCTCATTTTTAAAAGGTGTTATAAACCCTAAATTGTATGACCATACATTCGAAGATGTGGGCTACAACAATGGAGATCTTACTTATATTATTAGCTACAAACCACGAAAAGGAAAAGCAAAATTTACAGGAAAACTATTTATTTCGGGAGAAAGTTATGCGGTTACCAAAGTAGATTATAAATATTATGGCTCTCGTCATGGTAGAAAAGTAAACTTAAAACTCGTTCTAGGCGTCAAGTTTATAGAAAATGTGAGTGAAGGTACTTATATCTATGAGAAGAACAGCGAAAACAAATATCAGCCCAAGTATATTAAAAGAATAAAAGGGGCCTATTTTTATGTGAGCCGAGGCTTAAAACTAATTGAAAATAGCCGAACTAAAAATAAAGTGGGGCTTGAATTTAATATTGAAGGTAATAACCGTAATAAAGAGGAATTACTTTTCACCGATACTAGAAACATTACTGTAGATGGCTTTGCTTCAATAAAACAAGAAAAAGTGGTGCCATATACCCTGCTTAAAGCGTTTAATACTACGACTTGGAAAAATGAACAAACCTTAGAGCCTTTGCAAGAAATGAAACGGTTTGGAAGTGGGGAATGATTTGGTTACGCTTATAGGGTTTGCATAAGAAAAGTGTGGGATTAGGAAATCAGGGATTTTCGAATCATGCACTTAGCTTATACTTATTTATAGTTTTGTTTCTTATCAAATTAAAAGTAATAAATAAGTTTAAGCGGACATAATAAAGGAACAAGAACCTTTGAATTAAGTAACAAAACCCGCATTTTTTTATGCAGTGTTGCCTAACGTAACTTTTAAGAATTTAAAATAAATTAACTATAGTTTAAGTCCTTTAATCCAACTATTAATTATTGATAGTAGGACAGGGGATAAGGTTTGTTCAATTTCCGCATATTCATTTGGTGATCCTGTTGTACATTCTTGAAATAAGTGATTCAAATTTGGTAATTCTTGAATTGTAAAGTTAATATTAGACCCTTCTCTTAAAGCCTTTTCAGCTGTATCCAAATTTCGTGTAGATGGAACCTGTAAATCTTTACTTCCATTTAAAACTAAAACAGGACAAGTAACTTGTTTTAAAGTTTCATATGGATCATGTTTAAGCATATACCTCATCCAGGGACTAACAGATTGATTCGTTAAAATCCTAATGAATTTTTGTTTATCCATTCCATTTGGTATTTCTAATGTAGTGTCTGAATTTAATAATTTTTTTATTTTATTTTTTAATTGAGCTAAAGGCTCTAGTTCATTATTATAGTTAATAATTAAATCGAGAATTTCGGCACGACTATTTAAAGATTTCACAATATCTTCTTCAGTAAATTTATTAGCTCTAGACATGAGTTCATGTTGTAATAAAGAGATTTCTTTTGCAGGTAATACTGGACCAGCCAACAATATGATAAATTTAATTTCTTTATTAGAAGCAGCCATTGGAGCAATTAAACCTCCTTCACTATGTCCAATTAAACCTATTTCATTTATATCATTTCTTGTCTTTAAATAGCTTATGGCGCTTTCAACATCTGTTTTAAAATCAAAAGAAGTAGCTGTTTTAAAATTCCCTTCTGATTCCCCAGTTCCACGTTCATCAAATCTTAAGACAGCAATTCCATTTCGAGTAAGATAATCTGATAATACAAGAAAAGGCTTATGTCCAAATAATTCAGCATCTCTTTCGTCAGGACCACTACCTGAAATCAAAATAACGGTAGGAAAATTATTGTTTTCATTTGAGTTAGGTATTGTTAAGGTTCCTGATAAAGATATATTTGCTTCAAAATTTTTGAAAGTTATTTCTTCAGAAAGATATGGATAAGGTTTCTTGGGTAATTGAGGTCTTTTTTCTTGTCCGAATATAATAGACGTTATAAATAAAGGAACTATTAAAATATATTTTATTATCATAATATTTTTAAGTGATTGCATTATGTTTGGCAACGACTTGATATGAAATCGTTTCAATGTTTTATATCTAATGATAAGCGAAAATATATTATTTCAATTCAAAAAAACCTTTTAAGTAGAACCTATATACATATCCCCATGGAATGATTAATAAATTTAAAACAATGCCAGCTATACAAACCCATAAAAACGCTTCCAGATCATCGTTCAATAATTCATTCTTTTTGGCTGGTAGATAGGTTCCAATAATCCAAGTGGTTTTGTATAATAATTGGAGTAATAATATCGGGATTAATTTTAGAGGAAACCTGACTCCTAATATGTTTAGTAAAGAGAAGGCTGCCCAAAAGCTTATAGCAACTCCTGTTAGCGTGTCCATTTGTTCTTTAGGGAAAAGAATTGCAGACCAATTATCAAATGCCAAACCGATCACATTTAAAAGAAACAACACTCGCATGAGGTGTAATCGCCATTTAGGAGGTCTTGTAATAGTAGTCGATGTATTGGCTTGCTTTTGGGAAATGCTTTGTTTTAAATCCATGATTTATACCTCGGTTAATAAATAGATACTGCTATTTATTAATTAAGACGCATTTTCTTAGCAAACAGTTGCCTAAGTATTTAACTTTAAAATATAAAGAATACCTGTAATGACTTCAATTTCTATTCATCAAAGTACTCAATGTCACGAACCCAAACACGGTACTTTTCTCTATTTAAATAATCTGTTAATTTGGTCCAATTATTTTTTTCGTCTAATGTATAACTAGATTCATTACTTTTTAGTAGTGAACCATTACTACCAAAACGGTTAATAAAAGTAATATCTTGGTTTTCGTTGTATTTAAAATCAGTTCGCTCTATAGCGACATCATCAGCATTATATTTCAAAACTTCCGATTTTTTTCCTTGACTATTGTAGACAAATGTATTTTTTTTCGCAAATTTATTATTATTACGAACTCCATAATAGCTTTTAACTTCTATTAATTTATGTGCATCATCATATGCATAGAATGTCTTGAATTCTAGTTCATTTTTAGAATTATATCTTAATTGTTGAACTTTATCATTATTCTTGTCGAATTTATATACTGCCTTAGTCTTCAACTTACCAGAATTGTAGTGCTGCTCTCCTACTCTATTCCCATTAGCATCATACAGATATAACTCATAACTCCTTTTTCTGTTTTTTGAATCAAAATTTGTCTTCTTTACTCTATTACCATGAGTATCGTATTCATATACTATTTTAGAGTCAAGCTTCTCATTTTCGTAATTTTTCTCTTCGATAAGATTATTACTTTTATCGTATAGATATTTTTCCGTTTCAATATCATTATCCTCAGGACTATATTGACGCTTTTCAATTAAATTATTATGGTCATCGTATGCATATTTTATAGTATAATCTATGCTGCCATCCGCATTATATGAAGATTCATCTATTTTAAACCCTTTTATATTAAATGTTATTATTTCTTTTTCATACAGCTCCTCTTTACCTTCTTCAATATCATACATGTTGGTTTTAATTGATTTCACATGACCATTCAGATTTAAAAAATCTTTGTGGTTTGGATTAGTGATTTTTATAGGATCAGAAGGAAGATTATGGTTAATGTATAAAAACATTAATAAAATTGGAGCTATTATTTTCATTTTTAGTCTAAAGGTTAATATTTTATTGTACAACGATTTGGATAAGAATCTATTTCAATGATTCTAATTCGCCTACTAGCGAAATTAAAAATTTATTATGCACAAATCAAAATTTAGCTAATGGTTTTTAAAAAGTGTTCGTTTTGAATTCTCGAAAAGTATATTCATATACCTGGAAAGCATTTTAAAAACCCATGAGTTTATACGCCCACGAATACTATTATTTTTAAACGCTTTACTCATATATTTAAGGCTTAAGTGCATGACTAGACAATAAAGCTTTTCGTCCCTTGTGATGCTCTAAAACATAATGCATTCGGGCAATCTGATCGTTGGTAAACATATTCATAGTCTCATCATGAGACCAAGTCATATAATTGTTAATCATGGCAGGGACTCCTTCACACCCAATAAAAGCAGTATTATAAACCGGTTTGTCTACAGCCGGGGTATCATCGCAATAGTCGTTATTCTCACAATCCCCAACGCCCCATGTATGCAATACACCTAAATAATGCCCCATTTCATGAGTCAAGGTTCTACCAAATCGCGCATAACATGAGCTCTCCGATTCCCCAAAATGCAACCAATTAACTAAGATCCCTTCTGCATCTTCAGGTTCTGGCAATGAAAAAAGCTCTGTTCCTGGTAAATCTGTTTCTGGCCCTGTGGCAAAACCCAATGCGAGACATTCTGTAGATTCTGGTAAGGGTGTTGTCCAAATGTTAATATAATCTTTAGGGTTCCAATAAGCATATTGTGCATAGTGATTTGGATTATACCCCAAAATAGGCACGCTTACTTTTGTTGTATCTATCCTGTTTATACCATCAAAAGGTTTTCCGTCGGGATCTCGTTTTGCTAAAACAAACTCTATCTTAGAATCCCCTCCATCAGGATGATCATTATAGCCCCTAGTGCCTTCTTTTCTACGAAAATCCTCATTTAGTATTTCAATTTGTCTTTTAATACGTTCTGTAGAAAGATTTGTGTTTTCCCCAACAGGTTCTCCTTTATTTATAACATGAACGACCACTGGAAGGTAAAATATGTCATCTACAGGAACAATGGAAACTCTATTATCATCGCTTGAGCATGAGGACACCAACAGCCCTAATGAAATCATAACAACAAATTTTTGAAAAACGATCTTCTTTATGTTTTTTTTCATCTATATTTTTTTATGTGATACATAGTTTCTATTATTTTTGTTTAGTAACATCTCTAAACAAGAATATATTTATTTCCATAAACTATACATACTAAATATATAGATGCCATTTTTAATCAATAGTTGCGTTAATATGCCATATTTAAAAAAAATCCTAAGTAAAAAACTTAGGATTTTTTTGCTATACACTATTTTATTGTTAGTAAGATACCCCTGGTGTTTTATGCAAATAACGAGGGTCTCCTATTTGCTTTAAAACAAAATCAGCAACATCTGCTCTGGAAATTTTAAGCTTTAATGATTTTGCTTTAGCCCCAAAACCATGTCGGTAAAGTTCTGTTTTTTCGCCATCAATAAAAGCACCAGGCCTTACAATAGTCCAATCTAAATCACTATCCTTTACATAACGTTCCTGTAATTCGTGATCTAAAAAAATCTGCTTTAAATACCATCCAAACATAATATACTTCCAAAAGAAATTGAGGTTCTCGTTACTTTCATAAGTCCCTAACGTACTTTGGCAGATTAATCGATTCACACCATGATTCTCCATAGCCGCAATTATATTTTTTGTGCCTTGAGATCTCACAATACTTTTCCTGCTTTTCCCTGAACCAAGTGCTATTATAACAGCATCTTGATTTTTTACTGCCGAAGCTACATCATCCATATTGAACACATCCCCTTCCTTTATTTTTAAATTTGGATTTGAGAATATGTTTAGCTTTTCTGCATGTCTACAAAAAGCCAATACCTGATGTCCTTTTTCTAAAGATTGCTCAATAAGGTGTTTACCTATAGTTCCTGTAGAACCAAATATTACTACTTTCATAATGTTTTTATTTAATATTACGAAGCAAAATTATTTGATAGAGACGTCGAAAAATTGAATAAAACCGACAAAATCACCTATTAGATAAATGATTAAGGTAATACGATGGTGTTTGCCCAGTGTAGCTCTTAAAGGTTCTTATAAAATGTGACTGATCGGAAAAACCACTATCATAACCAACATCCAGCAAAGAATTATAAGTGGATTGTGTTAATTTATTTATGGAGCTTTGAAACTGAATTATTTTAGAAAACTGTTTAGGTGTTAAGCCTATATAGGCTAAAAAATTACGTTCGAATGTGCGTTCGGTCATGTAAATTTTATCTAATAGTTCTTTTATTTTTATCTGACCGCTATTATTAATAATTATAGAAATAGCTTTTTCAATGGTATCGTTTTCTGAAACTTTATGAGTTCTAATCAACTCGCGCATTAAATTTGAAATAATCTTCACTTGCTCATCCAGACTATTCGTTTGCATCAATAATTGCCTATATTTTTCAACATCTATATAATCTATTTGTAACAAATCGTAACAATCATCATTCAAAACCTTAGGATCTATATCTAATAAATATTTGGAAGCAAAAGGATACAACTGAATAATCACAAATTTATAAGGTCCTTTTATGTCCAAAGAAACTGGTTCCAGCGTTTGACCAAAAAGGAAGAGTTCTGATAATTTTTTATTTTTTGGAAGCAGAAAGAAGCCATTTTCTGTTTGCTGAAACATAATTCCTGGATAACCATCAGCATACAAGGGAATATTGGTATGTCCATTGACATCAAAATTTTCATCTGTATAAATACAATTCACAAAAGGAGCTAAATCATGATCAACAATAAACGCTGCTTCTTTCAAGGTAATCCTTATTTTATTTTAAAGTTAAAAATAATCCTTTATATAATCTCAACAAAAAAATCCCAAGCTTCAGCTCAGGATTTATTTTATAATTTAAAATAGATTATATTATCCTTCCGGGTGCATAAAGCGTTGTTTAGCTAACAACTCCTCTTCTGTTTCTACTACATCTTCATCAGGCACACAACAGTCTACAGGACAAACCGCAGCACATTGGGGTTCATCATGAAATCCTTTACATTCTGTACATTTATCTGGAACGATGTAATAAATCTCATCACTTACTGGTTCTTGAGCCTCGTCAGCATCTACTTCATTTCCATTAGTTAATACAACAGTACCTTCTAAACTGGTACCATCTTTATAACGCCAATCATCAGCGCCTTCATATATTGCTGTATTTGGGCACTCAGGTTCGCAAGCACCACAATTTATACATTCATCTGTTATTATAATAGCCATAGCATTTTTTCTCTTGAGTTTGCTTAAATTTGCAGTTGCAAAAATAACGCCAAAACCATTCATAACCAAATACAGAATGAATTTACAACAAAGAATTAACGCTTTTGTAAAATTAGGAGATTTTTTAAGTCAATTTTCTAATGAAGTGATTCTAAAAAAGGATAATGTTGAACACAACGATTTATTCTTTGATGGTTTTAAGCATCAATTAAAATTAGCCGAAGAAAACAATGGTTGGTTTACTCAAGAAAACATTTGTTTTTCAATTGAAGGTTGGACAGAGTCTTTAACCACAGACAATCTAAACAAATGGTTAGAATCGTATCAGATTAGCAATACCAATGCTAAACAAGTCGCCATTATTATGGCTGGTAATATACCATTGGTTGGCTTTCATGATTTTTTATCGGTGCTAATTTCCGGACATCATGTTTTAGTAAAACAATCATCAAACGATAAACATTTATTACCCTATTTAGCAAAGTATTTAGAATTTGTTGAGCCTGGATTTAAAGGAACTATAACGTTTACCGAGGATAAAATAGAAGGCTTTGATGCCGTAATAGCAACAGGAAGCAACAACACAGCACGTTATTTTGAGTATTATTTTAAAGGCAAGCCATCCATTATAAGAAACAACCGAAATTCGGTAGCTGTTCTAAACGGAAAAGAATCTAAAGAAGAACTGGAAGCACTCTCTGAAGACATTTTTAGATATTATGGTTTAGGTTGTAGGAATGTATCTAAGCTATTTGTTCCAAAAAATTACAATTTTGATGCCTTTTTCGAAGCTATGTACCATTGGCATCCTATTATTAATAAAGCAAAATATGCTAATAATTATGATTATAATAAAGCAGTATATTTAATGAGCGAATTTGATATGTTAGAAAATGGTTTTTTAATGATAAAAGAAGACAAAAGTTATGCATCTCCAATCGCTACCGTTTTTTATGAATATTATGATTCAACTAAACAATTAAAAGAAAAATTAGATATAGAAACACAGCAAATTCAATGCATTGTCTCTAATGGATTTACAGAAAACGAAATCTCTTTTGGAGCCACTCAAAAACCTCAACTTTGGGATTATGCGGATAGTGTTGATTCTATTGAATTTTTATTAGCAATTCGATAAAAAAATTATTGAATTTTTAACGGGAAATACCCAATTAATTAGCAACTTTGCATCTTAAATTTCATTCCATCCTCAATCCTTCCCAAAGGGAAGGAAGGTTGGAGTTAAAAATAAATATTAACTAAAAATTCGCCCATAAAATTCCCTTTCCTTTGGAAAGGGTTAGGGATAGGAAAATGAAAAAACATAACTTTAGTGCAGGCCCATGTATTTTACCTCAAGAAGTATTACTCAAAGCTTCAGAGGCAGTCGTTGATTTAGATAACAGCGGTTTATCTTTAATTGAAATCTCACACAGAAGTAAGGCTTTTGTAGATATTATGGAAAAAGCCAGAGCACTAGCTTTGGAATTACTTGGGTTAGAAGGCAAAGGTTACAAAGCATTGTTTTTACAAGGTGGTGCCAGCACGCAATTTTTAATGGTTGCTTTAAATCTTTTAGAAAAAAGAGCTGGATATTTAAACTCTGGTACTTGGTCAGATAAAGCCCTTAAAGAAGCAAAAATTTATGATGATATATACGAAGTAGGATCTTCAAAAGATGCTAACTATAACTACATTCCTAAAGGTTACGAAATCCCTACAGATTACGATTATTTTCATTGTACATCAAACAATACTATTTTCGGAACTCAAATGAAAACATTTCCAAAATGTGATATTCCTTTAGTTTGCGATATGAGTAGTGATATTTTTTCTCGCTCATTAGATTTTTCTCAGTTTGATTTAATCTATGCAGGTGCACAGAAAAATATGGGACCAGCAGGAACAACTCTTGTCGTTATTAAAGAAGATATCCTTGGAAAAGTATCTCGAAAAATTCCATCAATGATGGATTATAAAACCCATATAAGTAAAGGTAGTATGTTTAATACACCTCCTGTATTTGCAGTATATACTTCTATGTTAACTTTGGAGTGGTTAAAAAACCTTGGAGGTATTTCAGCCATTGAAAAAGAAAACGAAAAGAAAGCACGATTAATGTATTCTGAAATTGATTTAAATCCATTATTTAAAGGATTTGCAGCTAAAGAAGATCGTTCTGATATGAATGCTACGTTTACTTTAGAAAACGAAAACTTAAAAGAAACTTTTGAGACCATGCTCAAAGACGCTGGAATTAATGGTTTAAATGGCCATAGAAGTGTTGGTGGTTATAGAGCTTCTATGTACAATGCCTTACCTTTGGATAGCGTAAAAGCATTGGTTGAAGTTATGAGTGAACTAGAAAGTAAAGCTTAAAAATAGTTTGTCATTCCCACGAAGGTGGGAATCTTATAAATTGAAACTTAATTATTAAAAGATTTCCGTTTTCACGGAAATGAAAAAAGTTATATTAAATGAAAGTATTAGCAAACGACGGTATTTCTCAAAGCGGAATTGATGCATTGGAAAAAGGTGGTTTTGAAGTCATCACGACAACCGTAGCACAAGAACAATTAATTAATTATATTAACGAAAAAGACATCACTGTTTTATTAGTGCGTAGTGCAACTACTGTACGTAAAGACTTAATTGATGCCTGTCCAAACTTAAAAGTTATTGGTCGTGGTGGTGTTGGTATGGATAATATTGATGTGGAATATGCCAGAGAACAAGGTCGTAGTGTTATTAATACGCCTGCCGCATCTTCTCATTCGGTTGCAGAATTAGTATTTGGTCACTTGTTTGGACTGGCTCGTTTTTTACATAATTCAAATAGAGACATGCCTTTAGAAGGTGATTCTAACTTTAAAGGTCTAAAGAAAGCTTATGCAAAAGGAACTGAGTTAAAAGGAAAAACTTTAGGTGTTTTAGGATTTGGACGTATTGGTCAAGCGACAGCAAAGGTTGCTATTGGAGCTGGTATGAAAGTTATTGCTTTCGACCCTTTTATGGACGAAGCTAATTTAGAGTTAGACTTTTTTGATGGTCAAAAACTAAATTTCAACATTAAAACTATTTCTAAAGAAGACGTTTTAAAGCAAGCAGATTTCTTAACATTACACGTTCCGGCACAAGACGATTACGTTATTGGCAAACCCGAATTAGAAATCATGAAAGATGGCGCTATTCTGGTTAACGCAGCCCGTGGTGGTGTGGTTGATGAAGTGGCCCTAGTTGAAGCTATTACTAGCGGAAAAATTGCAAGAGCTGCTTTAGATGTTTTTGAAAAAGAACCAAAACCAGAAATGCAATTACTAATGAATCCTGCTTTATCGTTAACACCGCATACCGGTGCTGCAACAAACGAAGCACAAGATAGAATTGGTACAGAATTAGCAGAACAAATTATCGGTATATTAAAATAATTTAGTAACATTTTGTGACCTAAACAATATAATTGAGTCCTAACATATAGTTAGGACTTTTTTTGTACATTGAACAATCAATTAGACTAACTAATCTTAATTAAATAAATACAATAAACATTATGGCAGGAATTTTAGACTTATTAAACAGTGACCTTGGAAAAACAATTATTAGTGGTGTGGCTGGTCAAACTGGACAAGACGAAAGCAAAACAGGAAGTGTCTTAACGATGGCTTTACCTGTTTTAATGCAGGCAATGAAACGTAATTCTGCTACACCTCAAGGAGCTGAAGGCCTGCTTAGTGCACTTAATAATAAACACGATGGAAGTATTTTAGATAACCTAGGCGGCTTATTTGGAGGTGGCGTAGATTCTAATGTATTAGATGATGGCGGGAAAATACTAGGTCACGTATTAGGAGGCAAACAACAAAATGTTGAAAATGCTCTAAGTCAGAAATCAGGTATGGATGCCGGATCTGTAGCGCAAATATTAAAAGTAGCTGCACCAATATTAATGGGCGTTTTAGGGAAACAAAGTAGACAACAAAACGTAAGCAACTCCAGTGGTATTGAAAGCCTATTAGGAGGATTACTTGGCGGTAATTCTCAAAAACAAGAACAAAGTTTCTTAGAATCTATACTTGATGCCGATGGCGATGGAAGTGTTATAGATGATGTGGCAGGTATGGTATTAGGTGGAGACAAAAAGAAAAGTGGTCTTGGTGGCTTACTAGGAGGGCTTTTTGGAGGGAAATAAATAACAAAGTCATAATAAAACACAAAACGCTAAATATTACAGTTTGGCGTTTTTTTTGTTAAAACAACTCAAAAACAACCGTTTAAAGCATGTTTTTTTGTAGATTTAGTTGAGAAAAAGCATTTAAAAAGAACTAGTTCCTCAATGAGACTATCAGTTTACTCATTCTGGTTTTTGTAGCATAAAAATATATAGCACTTTTGACTAATAAATAGAAATCCATTGAAAGCTATGAAAAAAGTTATTTACATATTAGTATTATTAGTATCTGTATTTGTTTTTAACTGTAATACAGTAAAACCAATAGCATCTGAAAAAAACAAATCCGAAAAAGAACTTGCTGAGGCTGTTAGTGATACTGTAACCATTGCTAACGACGAATTAGAATACGAAATCATCATAATAGAACCTGGTTTTAATACTTGGTTACTAACAACAGCTAGACCTGAAGGTTTTTATTCGCAACAGTATCTTCAAAACAGAAATTTTATTTATGTCACAGAATGGAATCAAAGAGTATTACAACCACAGCGCTTTGATCCCAATCTATATGAACTACAGATCGATTATCAATCTGGTATAGATTATGGATATGAAGTTAATTATAAGCTCTATAACTACTTTATTTATTTTCAGTTAACATATAACCAACGATTAGCTGGATTTGTTCCTAGAATTTAAAGTCTTTTTATTTACTTTTGCACTTAAATTCTAGCTGTGAAAAAATTAAAAGAACGTTGGGGCATTGAACATAATTGGCAAATCATCATTATTTTGGTTGTATTTGCGGTTACTGGATCTACAGCTTCCTATATAGGCAAGCCTATTTTAAGCTTCTTAAACATTACAACTGAAGTATTTGGAAGTTTTGGATATTGGACCATCCGAATTCTTTTATTATTCATCATGTACCAATTTATGTTGGTATTCTTTGGATGGCTTTTTGGACAATACAAGTTTTTTTGGAACTTCGAAAAGAAAATGCTTCGTAGAATAGGTTTAAAACGTTTTTTAGATTAGTGTATCAAATAAAACAACATACGGTATTTAAAATAATAACCTTTCTGTTGGTTGTTACCCTTCTAGTGCCTACTGTTGTTAAATTTGCGCATGTTTTCTCCCACCATGAACATGAAGTTTGTTTAGGGGAAGCAAAGACACACTTACACGAAATAGATTTAGATTGTGAGTTTTATAAATTTAAACTAAGTAACCAATATTTACATTTATTTGAATATGATGATATTATAAATATTTCATCTTATTTTAAAATTCCAATATTAATATACAAATTTCTTAATAATCATCGGCAATTATCTTTTTCTCTTCGAGGGCCACCTGTTTTAGTTTAAAGTGTACATTTCTTTAAACTAAATATATTTATAATAATGAAATATTATATATTGATTGTGGCTTGTTGTTTCATCAACATAGTTCATAGTCAAAACTGTGACTCCAGATTTTATGGAGAAGTTCATGATTTTCATGATGGTTCGCCTATTATAGCAGCTACCATTTACATTGAAACACTAGACAAATATACGACTACAGATATCGATGGGAAATTTTCTATCGCAAACCTCTGTGATGGAAAATTAATCGTCTCAGTATCGCATTTGGGTTGTGAAACAAAACGATTAGACATTCAAATTAGTGGTGATTCTTTTTATGTTATAAATTTAGAACATCATATAGAAGAACTCAACGAAGTTAAAGTTGAGGGGAAAACAATTAAATTAACTAAAACATCGCAAGAAACACTGTTAAAAACGGATGCTATTGAACGTTTTAGTGCTTTTAGCTTAGGCGATGCATTAAGACAAATTAGTGGTGTATCTTCTATAAATACAGGCAATTCAATTGTAAAACCTGTTATTAATGGTTTGCACAGCAGTAGAATAATAGTGATGACGAATGGTGTTCGTTTGCAAGATCAAGAGTGGGGTATTGAACACGCTCCAAATATTGATCTAAACACTGCAGGAAGTGTTAATGTCATTAAAGGAGCCGATGCTCTGGCTTACGGTGGAGATGCTATTGGTGGTGTTATTATTTTGAACCCTTCAAATATTAGTTTAAAAGATTCGCTTTACGGAAAAACAATCATTAGTGGTCATACTAATGGTAGAGGTTTTAGCTTGAATTCCTCATTAACAAAAACCTACAAAAAAGGGTGGTATATCGGTGCGCAGGCAACTATGAAACGTTTTGGTGATTTTGAAGCACCAGATTACAACCTTACTAATACTGGATTAAACTCAAAAGGGTTTTCGGTTAAATCGGGTTATAAAACCTTTGAACGAGGTTTCAATGTCTATTACAGTTATTTGAATAATGATATAGCAATATTAAAATCATCACATATTGGGAGCATTGAAGATTTGGTAAATGCAATTAATAGTCAACAACCATTAGTGGTTGAAGATTTTAGCTATACTATCGAAGCACCACGACAAGATGTTACACATCAAATTATTAAAGCCGATTTTTATAAACGGTTTAAAAAGTTTGGACGTTTACAAGTACAATATGATTTTCAAAATAATCAACGTTTTGAGTATGATATTCGAGTTGGGGATGATAGAGATAAACCTGCAATTGACTTAACTTTAAAAACACACACCATTAGAACAAATTTAAAAGTTGATTCTAAAAGCGATAGAACTTATAAATTTGGACTGAATGTAGGGTATCAAAACAATTTTGCAAATCCTGAGACCGGCGTTAGGCGCTTGATTCCTGATTACGATAAATATGATGCTGGGGCGTTTGCTATTTCAGATTTTAGATTAAGTGACAAAACCAATTTAAATTTTGGGCTTCGTTATGATTTTAGTCGTATAGACGCTAAAAAATTCTACCTAACAAGTCGTTGGGAAGAACGAAATTATGATACAGATTTCAGTAATATTGTTATTGATGATTTAGGAACTCAATTGCTTACCAATCCTGTGTTCGATTATCATAACATATCAGCTTCAGCTGGAATAGCTTATAAAATTAATGATAATGATTCATTTATGTTTAACTATGGATTATCCAATAGAGCGCCAAATCCTTCAGAGTTATTTAGTGATGGCTTACATCATTCTGCCGCTAGGATTGAGTTGGGTGATCTACGGATGAAGCAAGAAACATCAAACAGAATTTCTGGAACATATACATATAACAGACATGCATTATCAATAAACCTTGAAGCATTTTACAATCATATTAGCGATTATATTTTTATAGAACCAACGGGAACCGAGTTAACCATTCGTGGTGCATTTCCTGTTTGGAGTTATAATCAAACGAATGCCTCGTTATTGGGTTTGGATGTTACTGCTAATTATAAGATCAACGAACACTGGTTGTTTAATAATAAATCTTCCTTTATAAAAGGAAGAGATTTAACAAAAAAACAAGCTTTGATTGATATGCCATCATTCAAAACAGTTAATATTTTAGGTTATTCAAATAAAAAATGGTTACAGCTTCATACTGAATTACAAAGTGAATTAGTTTTAAGACAAAATGAGTTTCCAGATAACAACTTTGATGTTTATATCCCCACAATAGATAGTGAGGTCTTATTGGATATTAGTTCGCCGCCACCAACCTATCATTTATTGCATTTTCAGAGTGATATAACTCTAAATATATCAAAACAAACAAACCTGAATATAGGTTTAAATATTACTAACATTTTTAATACTTCTTACAGAGAATATCTTAACCGATTAAGATATTTTGCCGATGATTTAGGAAGAAATATTATGTTACAAGTAAAGTTTAATTATTAAAAAATAAAACATGAATACATTAAAAAATAATTTAAAAAGTGCATTTTTAATCTTATTATCAACTTTTATACTTACTGGATGTTCAGATGATGATAATCCTGAAGTTGTCATTCAGGAAGAGGTCATCACAACTTTAACAGCAACCTTAGTTCCTGTTGGAGGAGGCACTACGATAACTTTTAAAAGCCTAGATTTAGATGGCAAAGACGGGCCTAATCCTCCTGTGTTTACAGTATCTGGAGATTTACTTGCCGATACTACATATAATGGAAGTATGGAAATATTAAACGAAACCGAATCTCCAGCTGAGGATATTACTGAGGAAATTAAAGAGTTGGATGAAGAACACCAATTTTTCTTTCAAGCTACAAATAGTCTAGCGACCTTTACTTATGTTGATTTTGATAGTAATAGTAACCCGTTAGGGTTAGAATTTACACTAACAACTTCGGCAACTCCTGGTTCGGGAACGATTACTATTACACTACGCCATGAACCTAATAAAAGTGCTAGCGGTGTTAGCGATGGTGATATAACTAATGCAGGCGGAGAAACAGATGTACAAGCTATCTTCCCTATTATTGTTAAATAAATAATAAAGGTTAAGTAATAATAAACGCCTCGATTTTAATAAAATCGGGGCGTTTATTATTATTGCCACTTTGCTAACATAAATGGTATATAAATACATTAAGACAAATGTGGTAATGATATCAAATCTTGGCAAAACCTTTCAACTAAGGTATATTTAATATAGAAAGAAATATTAGTTTGAAGCTAAGTTACTTTACAATGTAGAAAAAATCTTATCTTTGCATGTTTTTTAACAAACATATTCATATTGAATAAATATTACCTTTTTATAGCATGTCTTCTCGCTACGTTTAGTATAAGAGCACAAAACGATGATTTTGATGTGATGTTAGATAGTATTCAAAGGTTACGAAAATTGTCTAAAAATGAATCCATAGAACTTGATAATAGGCTTAGATATGCAAAACTGGCAAGTGACCTATCTTATAAAACTAAGATAGACTCAACCATTCTTTTATCAAACGAAAGAATAGCATTTGTTAATTTATTGAAAAATAATTATGGTATTTCTATAAAACTAAATCGTGAAAATTTAAAACTTGCTCATAAAATAAATGATTCAGTAAGTATAGCTTATACATCTTCTCAACTGGCATACTGCTATTCTCTAATAGGCAAGCAAAAAGATAGTGCTTTTTATTATTATAATAAATCATTTAGTCAATACAAAAAGTTAAATAAAACGGGTAGTGCCATTTGGGAACTAAATAATATAGCTTGTCTTCAAAGCGATATACGCGATTATACAAGTAGTGAAAAAACATTAATTAAAGCTATCAATCTATCAAAATCACTTCCAGATAATAATAAAAAATATTACCATTTAGCTAGTTTATATAATATAATTGGTCTCAACTCTAAAAATCAAAAATCATATGACAAATCAATTGAATACTATGATAAAGCTTTATTGATTAATAATAAATTATCTGATGATTATGAAATTAATGGATATATTAAAAAGGAAGAAAACTATTTATATGCTAAAATTAATTTGGCAGAAGTATATAGTAAAAAAAAGGATTATAAAAAAGCTTTATCAATTCACGAGGAATTACTCAAAGACAAAAATTTATTAAAAAAAGACCCGTTAGCATATGCTGCAATAATTAATAATAAAGCATACACTCTATTTCTAGCCAAAAATAACAATATAAGATATATTGAATCTCTTTTTAGCGAAGCTTATAAAATTAATGACAGCTTAAATGCTTTATATGAAATCGCTGCTGGCGGCAATGATATGGCTGAGTTTTACCATGTTATTAATAAAAAAGATTCGGCTCTTATACTTTCTAAAAAGTCGTATAAAATTGGTAAGGATATTAAAAATTATTCTGAAGTTTCCAGAGCTTTATTAATGCTTTCAAAAATAGAGGAAGGTGAAATAGGAAAACAATATCTATACGAACATATAAAACTTAATGATAGCCTTCTTAATGTAGAACGTGCCTCTAGAAACAAATTCGCCAGAATACAATACGAAACAGACAATTATATTGATGAAACCAAACGCTTAACCAATCAAAATGTCTTAATAGTTATTATTGGACTTATTATCATATTAATTTTTGTTCTCATTCTTATTATAAGAGTACAAGTTACCAAAAACAAAATATTACTTTTTGAAGGTGAACAACAAAAAGCCAATGAAGAGATTTATACTTTAATGCTAAGACAACAGGCTAAAGTTGAGGAAGGACGACTTCTGGAACGTCATCGTATTTCTGAAGAGTTACATGATGGCATTTTAAATAAGCTCTCAGGCTCTCGATTGGGCTTAGAGTTTTTATCCATGGATAAAGAAGACCAGATCAAAAAAAAATATAGTTTTTATATTAATGAAATTCAATCTATTGAAAGAGAGATAAGAGATCTTTCTCATGAATTAAAAAACACGCAATTAGATGCTGATAAAGATTTTGTTTCCATTCTCAATGACTATATGCTTAATCAGAGTAGCCTACATGTTTTTGAATATGAGATTATTCAAAACTGTGAAGTTTTTTGGGAAGATATTAATGACTATATAAAGGTAAACTTATATCGAGTCATTCAGGAAGCCATTCATAATGTCATCAAACATGCTAAGGCAAGTAAAATTATTATTAATTTCTCTATAAATTCAAATAATCTGCATTTGGATATTATAGACGATGGCATTGGTTTTAATTCAAAACAAAAAAATAAAAATAATGGTATTGGCTTATTAAATATAGAATCCAGAATAGCGAAACTTAAAGGTAAACTAATGATTATATCTAAAATTAAAAGCGGTACGACATTAACAATACAAATCCCTCTTTTTAAACCTCTCTAATATCAATACCCTCTTTCTTTTTAAAAACATGGGTATATAACCACATAAGTGTAAATGTTGGCACCACATCTAAACCGGGTAAAGCCTCTTCTGTAAAAGCTATAACTCCAGCAATTTTACCAGCGTTCCCTTTGTATAGCCTAGTCATAATGTAACCAGATAAAGGGGCCCAAACAATATCTGAAAATTCACCAATTCCAGGAATTAAAAATGAGAGGCATCCAACGGCATCTAAAACAATGCTAAAAACTAATTTTTTGTATTTGTTCATTAAATAATATTAATATAATAAGATACGCAAGAAGCATACCAAATCCAGCCACTAAGACTACTTGCCTATCAACTTTAAAAATTCGTTTCTAGTTTCGATTTTTTCAAATTGCCCTCTAAACCCTGAGGTTGTTGTAATAGAGTTTTGTTTTTGAACACCACGCATCATCATACACATATGAGAAGCTTCAATAACGACAGCCACACCTTGGGGTTTTAAAGTACCATTTATACAATCTAATATTTGTTCTGTTAAACGCTCTTGTACTTGTAAGCGTCTTGCAAAAACATCTACAACCCTTGGCAACTTACTTAATCCTACAATTTGTCCATTAGGAATATATGCTATATGAACTTTTCCGAAAAAAGGTAAAATATGATGTTCGCAAAGAGAATACAACTCGATATCTTTTACAATAACCATTTCATTGTAAGACTCTTTAAACATAGCACTTTTAAGTATATCAACAGGATCTTGATGATACCCTTGTGTTAAAAACTGCATGGCTTTCGCTGCACGTTCGGGAGTCTTTAATAATCCATCCCGCTTAGTATCTTCTCCTAAGTCTTTAATAATATTTTTATATCTATTTTTAACATCATCTGTAACTTGTATGTTATACTCTTCAAATTTCTTATATGGCATATCGGTTTAGTATCTTTCTTAGTTTAAACAAAAAAACATAATTTTTAAAGTTAAGCAAATTTTAACTTTTAATGATTAGAATTAAAAGTTCTCAAAAGTAATTTTATAAACAAAATAAAACTTATTACTCTTATTTTCGTCAATCATCAAATTAACTACAGATCCTGGTTATAATTTTGGATAATAATGACCTTTAACAAAACATTAAATTCAACACTTGGAGTTTAGACCCTAGGCATTCATGTCAATTTGCTACTGGAAGTCACATTATTGCACTTTATCGACATCAATTATTTAATAAAAATACAGGTTCAAAAGATTCCTACTTTTCGAGTCTTAACTTGTTATTAAATCAGCACATTGAACATATTTTTTTACTTCGTTTTATTTATTTTATAGATTATAATACCCAAAAAAATGCGTTTAAAAATAAAAGTAATAGCTAAATCGTTGCTAATAAATCTATAAAGTAGTATTTTCATCGTTCCAATTAGTCAAAATGATTCAAGCAAAAAATATTCATAAATATTATAATGATTTGCACGTATTAAAAGGTGTTGACATTAATATTAAAAAAAGTGAAATCGTTTCTATTGTCGGAGCATCCGGAGCTGGGAAAACAACATTATTACAAATTCTAGGAACTTTAGACTCTGCTTCCTCAAATGGTCAATCTGAATTAAACATAAATGATACTAATATTAGCGACCTTAGTGATAAAAAGCTAGCTAAGTTTAGAAATGAACATATAGGTTTTATATTTCAGTTTCATCAATTACTTCCTGAATTTACAGCTTTAGAAAATGTATGCTTACCTGCTTTTATAAAAGGTACTAAAAAAGCTGATGCAGAAAAACGAGCCATGGAGCTTTTAGATTTTTTAGGTTTATCGCATCGCTATGATCATAAACCAAACGAATTATCTGGTGGTGAGCAACAACGCGTAGCCGTAGCAAGAGCATTAATAAATAATCCTGATTTAATTTTTGCAGATGAACCTTCTGGTAATTTAGATAGCGAGTCTGCCGAAATGTTGCATAGTTTATTTTTTAAATTACGTGATGAATTCGGGCAAACTTTTGTAATTGTCACTCATAATAAAGAATTAGCAGATCTGGCCGATAGAAAATTAACTATGGTGGATGGGAGAATTTTAGTCTAAGACTAACAATGCCTTTATTTTCTTCTTAATTAACTAAAGGTGAGTTCAACATAAATTCCAAGAAATAAATAGCAATTAATTAATTGAAAATCAGTATTTTGTCATATCTACAGAGCGAAGAATGAGCGACGAGATATCTCAATTTAATGAGATTCCTCCTCGTACCTCGTTCGGAATGACACAACCTTATTGCTAAAACACATAAATCACTATAAATCAACATTTAACATGTAAAATTCACCTTTAATTAGATGATTTTATTTCTATAAAGTTGCGTACAATATTGAAAAAATAAACAAATTAGTACTCAGCAAGAATACTTACTTTTGAAAAAAAATAATTTTGAATAAAAAAGATCTCAAAGACTTTTTAGATGCTAAAGTCATTCAATATAACAATCCTAAATTTATTGAAAGCGACCCAATACAAATTCCTCATCAATTCAACAAAAAAGAAGACATTGAGATTTCAGGTTTTTTAACCGCTACTATAGCCTGGGGAAACAGAAAAAGTATCATTAATAACGCTATGCGGTTAATGGATTTGTTAGATAATTCTCCTTATGACTTTGTTTTAAATCATTCAGAAACTGATTTAGAAAAACTAATTCCTTTTGTACATAGAACTTTTAATGGTTATGATAGTATCCAGTTTGTAAAATCACTCAAACATATTTACGAAAACCATGGAGGATTAGAATCTATTTTTTCAAAGCATGTAAAAACAGAATCATTGCAAGTAGCGATCTCAAAATTTAAGTCTACATTCTTTGAAATTGAACATTTACAAAGAACACAAAAGCATATAAGCGATCCTTTAAAGAACTCTGCTGCCAAACGCATTAATATGTTTTTACGCTGGATGGTTAGACATGATAATACTGGAGTCGATTTCGGTATCTGGAAAACACTTGCTCCATCAGAGTTATCATGCCCTTTAGATGTGCATTCTGGTAATGTTGCCAGAAAATTAGGATTATTGCAGCGTAAACAAAACGATGCAAAAGCCTTGTTAGAATTAGATACAGCTTTAAGAAAACTGGATAAAACCGATCCTGTTAAATATGATTTTGCGCTGTTCGGATTAGGTGTTTTTGAAGGATTTTAACATTCTCTGTTGCCTGCTTTTTATAAAAAATCAGCCTATTATGAAAGTAAAGTTCTTGGGTTATCATAAAAAAACGATTGACAAACTTGTAGTTTGTCAATCGTTAATATAAATGTTGTCTGTCTAAAACAGATTATCCTTTTAACCAAGCCTTTCTCAATACCTTTTGAGCTTCTGTAGCATCGCTCTTTTCTATTATCGCCTTACCCATAGTATACGATTGTGTTGTTGTTGTTTTTATAACGATTTCTTCCCCTGCTCTTTCTAATTTTACTTCAACATCTTTTCCTGGTTTCCACATAAAAACATTTTGTAATATTTCATTCGCATTTTGAAATGTTAAAGCTTCTCCATCAATAGACTTAATAACATCATTAGCTTGTGCTCCTTGTTCTACCCAAAAACTATTTTTTAAGACCATATCTGTAAAAAAGATAACACCTCTTTCTGGGTCTCCACTCACTATAGGAGCTCCATCCATTAATATGTAATTAGCTTTTATTTTAGCGTCTCCAAACTCTAAACCTGCCTTTGCTAGAAAATCATTATAATTTATTGGAGTATCTCCAACAACGTGCGTATCAAAAAACTCTTTTAATGAAGGGTAAGTCATAGCTACTATTTCATCTATAAGTTTATCATCTTCAAACGGTTTGTTTTTTCCATACTTATTTGATAACTCTTTCATTAAAGATAAAATCCCCCTATTCCCATGACTCTCTTCACGCATTAATATGTCAATACACATACCAATTAATGCTCCTTTTTGATACACGTTTAAATATTGGTCTTTATAAGGGTCTTTTAAAATATTCTCACTCATTATTGTAAAACTCATAGCATCATTCAATGCTTTTGATTGTTGAATTTTATCCATAATTTTATTATAAAATTCAGCTTCCTCAACAAGACCTTGATTTACTTGAAATAACGTTGCAAAATACTCGGTAACACCTTCATACATCCATAAATGTTTTGAAAATGTTGGGTTATTATAATCAAAATAATGTACATCTTCAGAATGTACACTTAACGGCGTTACTATATGAAAAAACTCATGAGAAACTACATCTATCATGCTTTCTTCCAAGGCTTCTTTTGGCATTGATTCTGGCATCACTACTACCGTAGATGTATGATGTTCTAATGCTCCAAATCCTTTTGGAGAGTCTTCTTTACCTTCAGACAAATACAAATAAATATCATAGCGAGGTGTCGTATTTACATCTCCTAAATACGTTTTTTGAGCTTGCATCATTTTAAAGATAGTTTCCTTTAAAGATTTAGCCGAATGAATTTTATTGGGTGAATATACACTTAATACAATTTTTATATCTCCTACTTGAAATTCTTCAACGTCTAAATTACCATACATCATAGGGTTATCGGTAATTTCAAAATATCTGGTAGCAAAATAGCTTGTTGTTATATTTTTTCCATCTTCACTAGTTTTAGTCCCTACATTTTGTAGTGCAGAAGTCCGTACAAAATCTGCAGAAGCAGTAACATCCAATTTGTATTGGTTGTTTTTTAACGAATCAAAGTATCCAATAAATCCATGTAAATTTAAAACATAATTATCTGCTTCTATATTTGTTCCTGAAGGTGAAAAAGGAGTTTCTTTTCCTATACCTCCTTTAACTTCTATATCGTAAGTATCATTAACTAAATAAGTAATTTTATCTAATTTCTTAGCATTACTAATAGTCCACGTATTAGTATCTACTTTATTTACTGGCATCTCATTACCATCATAATCAATAGCTTTAAAGTCATCAACATACTTACCAAAATCACTTACCGAATAAGTACCTTGTATCACTTTTGGTAAACGATATGTTACAGTTTCCTGTGTAAAACGCCCAGGATTAATAGTTACTGGTGCTTTATCGTTATCGATACTCGCTAGATTTATTGAAGTCGCTATTGGCAAACTTGTTGCTAAATCATTTTTTGTATTCTTTGTAGAACTACAACCAGCTAGTAAAATACCTGCAAATAATGCAGCAAATGTCTTAGTATTCATCTAATTAAATTTAGTTTTCTAATTGACGCACAAAAATACTACTATGTTACGGGCTCTATTCTTAAGGTTATGTTAAAAAGATAAATTATATTCGTCTTATGCAAACCCCTTTAGTTAGTATACTTATACCTTTTAAAAATACAGAAGCCTATATAGAAGCTTGTTTAGTTTCTATATTAAATCAAACGTATGTTAATTGGGAACTACTTATAGTTGATGATTCTTCTTCAGATTCTAGTATTAGTATCGTTGAAAAATTTGCAAAAAATGAAGACAGAATAACACTTTTAAAAAATAAAGGGACTGGTATTATTGATGCGTTACGATTAGCTTTTAAGCATAGTAAAGGAACATTTATTACTAGAATGGATAGTGATGATATTATGCATTCTAACAAATTAAACATATTAGTAAACCATTTATTAAACCATGGAAAACAACATGTAGCTACTGGTTTGGTTAATTATTTTTGCGATGAAGGGATCAAAGAAGGTTACAAAAACTATGAAATATGGTTGAATAACTTAACTAAAACAGGTAATAATTATTCTGAAATTTATAAAGAATGTGTTATACCTTCTCCTTGCTGGATGATTCATAGGGATGATTTAATGGCTTGTGATGCTTTTAATCCAAATAGATATCCCGAAGATTACGATTTAGCGTTTAGGTTTTATAAACACAATTATAAATGTATTCCTTGTGATACTGTTATTCATGACTGGAGAGACTATAGTTCGCGGACTTCAAGAACTCATGAACATTATGCCGAAAATCATTTTATCGACATAAAATTATATTACTTTTTAGAATTAGACTATAATCCTGAAAAATCACTTATTGTTTGGGGTGCTGGAAACAAAGGCAAAACAGTTGCTAAAACACTTATTAAAAAAGGAATTCCTTTTGAGTGGATTTGTGATAATCCAAAAAAAATAGGAAGAGATATTTATGGCACCATATTAAAGCCTTTTAAGACTTTAAAAGCCATTAAGAATCCACAAAGTATCATTACTGTAGCTAATAAAGATGCACAAACAGACATTAAAAATTATATGAATAGCTTAGGCATGAAGAATATCTACGATTATGTTTTCTTCTGCTAATACCAATAAAATTAACCATCAGACAAAATGTCGTAAAAATATCGTTATCAAAAAGACGATTTCATGAGTGATTTTGGCAGCAAATAATACTAAATTAATCATGATTAGCTTAAAAAAATCGGAATAAATATTCTTAATTTTAAAAATTCTACATGTAAATTCATTAGGAATAGGTACTTGGCAAATGTTAATCTTCGTTTTTTTAGTTTTCAATGGTATAAATATTATTCTTCCCATCCTTTTTTCTATAAGAACAGGCAATGGTAAATCCAAAAGGTTTTATCCTAATATCATTATATCGTTAAATTCATAAAATAGATAAATCGCGAGAGTTTCATTTTAATCTTTTATTAAAAAATGAAAAAAAATATGTAGTTTTGATAAATCATAAAAATGAATGCAGTTTAAACACCCAGAACTTCTTTACGCTTTATTTTTACTGCTTATTCCCATAATTGTTCACCTTTTTCAATTACGAAAATTTCAAAAAGTTGCTTTTACTAATGTGGCCTTTTTAAAAGAAGCGACATTACAAACTCGTAAAAGTTCTCAAATAAAAAAATGGTTAATTCTCTGTACAAGATTGTTGCTTCTTGCAGCTATTGTTTTTGCATTTGCGCAACCATTTACATCTAAATCTGACGTATTTAAAACTAAAAAAGAAACCGTTATTTATTTAGATAATTCCTTTAGTTTACAAACTAAAGGAAATCAAGGAGAACTTTTAAAACGTGCTATTCAGGATATTATTAGTAATGTAGATGAAAATGAAAATGTATCGTTAATGACTAATGACAATACATATAAAAACACAACGATAAAAGCCCTTAAAAACGATTTACTACAATTAAGCTATTCTTCAACCAAACTAACAGCTGAAGCAGCTTTATTAAAAAGCAAGACCCTATTTAGTAAACAAAAAAACACTTTAAAAAACCTTATTTTTATTTCTGATTTTCAACAGGATGCATCTATATTTAATCCAAAGGTAGACTCGCTTACAAACCTTCATTTAGTAAAGCTACAGCCTATAAATGTTAATAACATTACTATTGATAGTGTTTACATTTCTAAAAGAACAGCATCTTCTATAGAATTAAAAACTCTTATAAAAAATAGTGGAAACTCCATTGAAAATTTACCAGTTTCATTATTCAGTAATAATAACTTAATTGCAAAAACATCGGTAGCTATTGAAGATTATGCAGAAACCACATTTTCGATTCCTGTGAATGAGGTCATTAATGGGGTAATTTCTATCAACGATGTTAATTTACAGTTTGACAATAGTTTATATTTCAATATTAATAATGGCTCAAAGGCTAATGTGCTTTCTATAAATACAATAACCGATTCTTTTTTAAAACGTATTTATACTAATGATGAATTTAATTATACAGCAACTTTAGAAAATCAATTAGATTATAATATTATTGATCAACAGCATCTTATAATTTTAAATGAATTAGATGTCATTCCTAATGCATTAGTAGCAACATTAGAGCAATTCACAAAGCAAGGAGGAACTTTAATTGTTATTCCTTCAAAAAACATAAATAAACAATCTTACAATCAATTATTAGTAAACTACGGTTCAAATTTTAATGACTTACTTTTTACCGAAAAACGCATTACTACTATTAATTATTCACATCCGCTATATAGTAATGGTGTGTTTGAAAAACGAGTAAGTAATTTTCAATACCCAAAAGTGAAAACCTTTTATAGTACTTCATCTACAAATGCTCCCATTTTACAATTTGAAGATGGCAAATCTTTTTTATATCAAAACAATAATGCATTTGTATTTACGGCAGCTTTAAATAGTGAAAATTCAAATTTCACAAACTCTCCTTTAATTGTACCAACACTTTATAATATAGGAAAACAAAGTCTTAAAACACCAAACCTGTATTATACTATTGGACAAGAAAACACTTTTGATGTAGACACACAATTGCAACAAGATGATATTTTATCGTTAGTGAAAAATGACATTAATATCATTCCAAGACAGCAATATTTTAATAACAAAGTGGTCATTAACACGTCTAAAAATCCATCGATAGCTAACACCTATACAATAAAAAATAAAAACGAAAGCATCAAAAATATTAGTTATAATTATAACAGAGATGAAAGTAATTTAACCTATAGAAATCTTTCAACTTCAAAAAACATAACGGTTAGTGGTTCAATTACCGATATCTTTAACATTCTAAAAAGTGAAACAAAAGTTAATGCCTTGTGGAAATGGTTTGTTATTTTTGCACTAGCATTATTGATTATTGAAATGGGCATCTTAAAATACTTTAAATGAACATACTTATAAAATCTGCCACCATAATAGATCCAAAAAGCGAGTTTCACAACACAACTCAAGATGTATTAATTGAAAATGGTGTGATTGTAAAAGTTGCTAACAGCATTAAAAACAAGAATAATTATCAAGAAGTTAAGTTAGAGAATTTACATATTTCTCAAGGTTGGTTTGATAGTAGTGTATGTTTTGGTGAACCTGGATACGAAGAACGTGAAACCATAAAAAACGGATTAAAAACCGCTGCTTCTGGTGGTTTTACAGCTGTTGCCCTAAATGCAAATACGAATCCTGTTTTAGATTCTAATTCAGATATCACTTTTATTAATGCAAAATCGCAAAATAACGCTGTTACGTTATTACCAATCGGATCACTTACTGTAGGCAGCAAAGGTGAAGATTTAGCAGAGCTTTATGATATGAAGTCTGCAGGTGCTGTCGCTTTTTATGATTATAAAAAGCCTATTTCAAATCCTAATCTTATGAAAATTGCTTTACAATACGCTAGTAATTTTGATGGGCTGGTATATTCGTTTCCACAAGAAAGTAAAATTTCCGGACATGGTGTTATGAACGAGAATATAACGAGTACGACCCTTGGTTTAAAAGGGAATCCTGCTTTAGCTGAAGAATTACAAATAGCTCGTGATTTATTTTTATTAGAATATACGGGCGGAAAACTACATATTCCAACTATTTCCACAGCAACTTCTGTTACTCTTATAAGGGAGGCTAAAAAGAAAAAACTAGACGTTACTTGTAGTGTGGCCATACATAATTTATGCTTTACTGATGCTGTATTAACAGATTTCAATACACACTTTAAGGTATTGCCTCCACTACGTACTCAAGACGATGTGAACGCTTTGATTGAAGCCGTAAAAGATGGCACTATAGATATGGTTACAAGTGACCACAATCCTATTGATGTTGAACAAAAAAAGGTGGAATTTGATCATGCTGAATATGGAACCATAGGACTGGAAAGTGCTTTTGGAGCTCTACAAACTGTTTTTACCATTAAAAAGACTATTGATGTCTTAACCAAAGGAAAAATAAGATTTGGCTTAGAACAAACACCTATTAATATTGGAAACAAAGTAAATATCACCCTTTTTAATCCAGACGAGACATACGTCTTTTCTAAAAGTGATATCATTTCCAAATCAAAAAATACCATTTTTGAGAATGCCACTTTAAAAGGAAAAGTTTATGGTATTATCTCAAATAATAAAATTTCATTAAATCAATAAACAATAATGACAGAGCAAGACATTGAAAAAGGAAAGACAAATGCTATAATAAGTTATTTAACAATATTTGGAACCATTATTGCCTTCTACTTAAACAATGAAAACAAAAGTGAGTTTGCTAGTTTTCATATAAGACAGGCGCTTGGTTTATGGCTTACATTTTTCGCTCTTGGATATATTATTGGAATCTTTGATAGTTGGACAATCTCTTTAGGTTTTTATCTGTTTTTTTCAGTGCTTTTTATTTATGGCTTTATAAATGCCGTTGGAAAAAAAGCACAAATGGTTCCACTTCTTGGAGCCTTATATCAAAAATTGTTTACAAATCTTGGTAAATAAATGACTAACAATACACTTTCATTACATCATATAATACGCAAATCTTCATTAACCGAAAATGCGCCATTATTAATCATGATGCATGGTTACGGTAGTGATGAAAACGATTTATTTTCGTTTGCCAGTGAATTACCTGAAGACCTTTTTATTATTTCAGTAAAAGCACCATACCCAATGCAACCATATGGCAATGCTTGGTATGCTATTAACTTTGATGCTGGTAAAGGCAAGTGGAATGATAAAGAGCAAGCTGTACAGTCTCGCGATTTAATTTCCAGATTTATTGATGAAGCCATAGAAGCGTATCCTGTTAATAAAGACAATGTATCACTTTTAGGGTTTAGCCAAGGAAGTATTTTAAGTTATGCTGTTGCTTTAACCTATCCTGAAAAAGTTAAAAACATCATAGCTTTAAGTGGTTATGTTTATAAAGAAATTATACCGCAAGATTCCGCTAAAGATTACTCGCATTTGAGTTTTTATTGTTCTCATGGAAGTGTCGATCAAGTGATTCCTGTTGATTGGGCACGACAAACCGCTCCTTTTTTAAATAGCCTTAATATAAAGCATCAATACTCTGAATTTCCTGTAGGCCATGGTGTTGCTCCTCAGAATTTTCATGAGTTTAAAAATTGGCTCATTAATAATATATAATATTTTTCGTACCTTTTAGCTCTCAAAAAGACTAAAATGAACCGATTATCAACTTATATTATTAGCCTGTTACTCCTATGCAGTAATATGGCTACTTCACAAAACATTAATGATTTAAAAGAAATTAATTCTCAAATTTGGAATAATTTCTCCAAATCTTTCGAAACCTTAAATTATGAATTATTCGAAAGCTTGCATAGCAAAGACTTAATTCGAGTTAATGGAGGAGATTACAAATCTATTAGAAATAAAGAAGCATACCTAGAAGGTTATAAGAGTCGTTGGAGCAATCCTGTTTTAAGCCAAACTATTTCTTTTAGATTTTCAGAACGAATCTGTAAAGATGGTATGGCCTCAGAACGAGGTGTCTATAAATTTACTATGAACCCAAGGACAGAAAATCAAAAAATATATTATGGTAAATTTCATGTTATCTTAAGGAAGGAGAATGGTCTTTGGAAAATATTAATTGATTATGATTCTTCAGAGAATGAATCAATTAATGAAACTGAAACCTTGTATCAAAACACCTTCGCTGTAGATGACTTCGAGAAATATTAAACAAAAAATCCAGCTAAAAGCTGGATTGAATTATATGATCAAAGAGTATTTTTCTAAGTATTTATTACTAATCTAAAGCCTTCTCCATGTATATTTAGTATTTCTACTTTTTCATCAAGTTTTAAATACTTACGTAGCTTGGCTATGTAAACATCCATACTACGAGATGTAAAATAATTATCATCACGCCATATTTTAGTAAGAGCCAATTCACGTGGCATTAAATCGTTTTCATGTAAAGCCAACAAGCGTAGTAATTCATTTTCTTTAGGCGATAACTTTACAGGTTCACCCCCATTAAAGCGTAAGAAACGTAATTTAGAATTTAAATCGAACCCTCCAATTTTAAATTCAAATTGTTTGCTATCAGAAATAGTTTCGGTTGCCTTGCGTTGTATTATTGCTTTAATTTTCATTAATAGCACTTCACTATCAAAAGGCTTATTTAGATAATCGTCTGCTCCTACTTTATAACCTCTTAAAACATCTTCTTTCATCGTTTTTGCTGTCAAGAAAATAATTGGAACATCTGTATTTTTTTCTCTTATTTCTTTAGCTAATGTAAAGCCATCTTTATAAGGCATCATAACATCTAAAATACATAAATCGAAATCATCTTTTTTGAATTTTTCGAATCCTTCCATTCCATTTTTAGCATGAGTCACCTCATAATCATTCATCATTAAATAATCTTTAAGAACGGTTCCGAAATTAGGGTCGTCTTCTACTAATAAAATTCTCTTCTTTTGATCTTCCATAATTTATGATATTAGTGGAAGCTTTATCGTAAATGTGCTTCCTTTTTCTTTTTCACTTTCTACAGAAACATAACCTTGATGATCTTCTACAATACGTTTAACATAGGCTAAACCTAAACCGTGACCTTTTACGTTATGAATATTTCCTGTGTGTTCTCTATAAAATTTTTCAAACACTCTTTTAGCAGCAGTTTTACTCATACCACTACCATAATCTTTTACTTTTAATAAAATATTTGTACCTATATTTTCTGTAGATACTTCAATTTTTGGTGCATCTGGAGAATATTTAATAGCATTATCCAGAATGTTTACAATCACATTGGTAAAATGAGTTTCATTAGCTAAAATCGAAGATTTATCTGCTTTAAAAAATGTTTTTATATAGCCTTGTCTATCTTCTACTAATAGTTTTACATGAGTAATAGCATCATCAGCTAAATTATGTAAATCCACCCTATCTTTACTAATATTAAGTTCGTTTTTCTCTAATTTAGATATCCTTAGTACATTTTCAACTTGAGCATGCATACGTTTATTTTCTTCCTTTATCATGGTAAGATATCGTACAACTCTATCTTTATCGTTTATAACTTTTGGGTTTTTAATGGCATCTAATGCTAAATTTATAGTGGCAATAGGTGTTTTAAACTCATGGGTCATATTATTAATAAAATCTGTTTTTATTTCAGATATTTTTCGTTGTTTCAAAAGTTGATACAACGCACTTGAATACGCTATTATTATAATAGAAGTAAAAACTATCGACAGTAATATCATTCCTAAAATTGATGATAAAATAAACTTTCTATCATCAGGGAAATTGACCAAAAGCTTATAAAGGCTTTGGTTATTCTCGTCGTAAAAAATAGGTATACTATAAGTAGATTCTATATCATATTCAAAACCATCACTGCGAACCTTTGTTGCTAAATCATTGTCGTAAATTGCAAATTCAAAGTCTATATCTACATCATTTTTTAGAAGCTTTTCAGATAATAACTTTCGGATTTCTTCCTCAGAAACTCTTTTATGAACGGGTGTTCTTTTAGAAATCTCTTTAAAACTCTTTTCAAAGCTTAACCTCTGAGCATCATCCATGCTCCCACTTCTAATAATTTTTGAAATGGGACTTTGTAAAATGTCTTTTTCAGACAAATCAAAATTACTATAAATCTCAGCACTTGAATTACTTATTATATTCTTAAGTCCAATACTATCTATATCCAAACCAATGTCAAGGAGCGATGAAGATAATTTATAATTTTCTTCAAAAATATTACTACTATAAATGAGCATTTCTTTGGTACTGTTATTCTTTTGATAAATTAACAGCTGAGAAACAGCTTCTTCATCTACTTTTTTATCCTTGTCTAAGCTTAAGTATTTTGAAAAATATTTTTCCGACTCATTATCTTCAATAGTATTAGAAACGTTACTTAGGGCTCCTAAAACAATAAACTTGAATCTTTCTTTCTCGTTTTCTACAGAATCATTTATATAATAAGCTTGAATAGAAATAATACCAATAAGCGATAAACTCATTAGTATAGTTAATAGGATGAATATTCTTTTGCTCACCATTCAAAATTAGCATTTTAACATTTATAACGCTTCGCTTTTAACCTTACATTAACAAAAACGTTAAAATCACGTGTTTTTTAAATTCTTTTAAGAATGTCATTATGAATATCAACAACTTGATTCTTAGCTATTTCAAGGTCAGAATTCTCAATAATATATTGCGAATATTTTATTTTTTCTTCATCTGTCCACTGGTTATTCATAATGGCTTCAATCTTATCTTTCGTTGTATTATCACGTATTAAAAGACGTTTTATACGCAAGTCTTTTGGGGCAGTAACAGTAATAATATAATCGCATGCTTTATGCCCGCCATTTTCAAATAGAATTGCTACTTCTTTTATAACATAAGAAGCGTCTTGTTTTAACATCCATTTTTCAAAATGTTTAGCAACTCTAGGATGAATAATAGTATTCATTTTTTGCAAATAGTCTTTATTATTAAAGATAATATCTGCGATAAATTGTTTATTTAACTTGTTATTAATATAAGCGTTATCTCCAAATAATTGAATCAGTTTTCTTTTAATAATCTTGGACTTATTCATAAGGTTTTTAGCTTCGGCATCAGCTATATAAACAGGTACACCTAAGGCTTCAAATTCTTTAGCTACAGTTGTTTTTCCGCTACCTATACCTCCTGTAAGTCCTACAATAATCATTTTATAATTATAAATTCTATGCGTTGTTGATTGATTCTAATATTCTTAGCTGTTTTTGGGGATTTTACTATTTCCGGCACTAAAAGAGACTGATTGCCAATAACCTTTGTATAATCACAAATAACTTTAAAATCTTTATTAGTTATTGAATTAAAATTACTCAAGCTAATATAATATGAGACGTTGACTTCTTTTGGAAAATATTTTAACCTCATTCCTTTTGGAACGTTAATAATATTTACTGGTATTTTTAATGTTCCCTCAGTAAACTTTTCTACATCAGCTTTTATGATAACACTATTCGCAGAAAACTTTAAATCGGACGTGTTTTCAGGTAACTTAAGACTCGTCGTTTCTAATAAATTTGATTTTACATCATTAAAAATAATGTCTTCTGTTTCTAAGCGGTTAATCTTAGACACTAACACATTAGGCCCAATAATTTCTATAGAGTCAGGATCTGAAATTAATTTATCTGCTACATCATAGCCCGGATGAAAATTAACAGTTGCATTTATTTTTATTGGTACTTTCTTGACCAAGTTAACATCATATCTAAAAGCTATTTCTTTTGGAGAAATATTAAGCAGTTCTACTTGCTCATCGAATTGAGTATTATCTAAATATGATTTAGATTTATTCCACAAAAAGACCCCCTCTTTTTTATCGACATCCTTACTGAAGTCTATCTTTACTTTTGGTTTAGACATATAATATTTAAGCCACTTAAACCCATGGGTTTTTAAAGTAATGTTTAATACTACAGAATCATTTAAAATCACATTTTCTTCAGGTATATTAGACTTTTCAATACCGAAAGCAATGGTGTTTGTATATTCTTTTGATAGCTTAGTAAATATTAAAATAATAAAGGCAAACAATAAAAATAAAAGAAACACATTGATTCTTTTATTTTTTATTGAAGCTAGTATTTCTGATTTTAATTTTTTTATCATTTCGATTTAAAAAATAATTTTGGGAAATAAGTTTCTGGATTTTTATTAAGTATAGAAACTGCAATCGTCGACTTAAAAAACCCATAACCATATCCAAAAAACTGAATAATAACAGCTACTATAGAAAGTATAGAAACGCTTATACTTTTTGTCGTTATTAAAGCTAATATCAATGTTATTACAAAATACGACATATAGGCTACTAAGCCCCACTTAAAATTAAAAAAAGCAAGTAGTAATGATATTAGAAAGCCTACACAAAATATAGTAGGAAACCAATAGGTGATTTTTTTTGTTGATGGATGCCATATATTTAAAATTGGGCGCACCAACCCAAATTTATGTACTTGCATATAAAATTTACTCCATGAAATGCGACGTTTATGGTATACAAAAGCTTCCGGGATTAACTTGGTTTTAAAACCTAAATTCCAAAGTCTAATAGATAAATCAGGGTCTTCTCCAGGGTGTATTCTTCCAAAACCTTTTGATGCTATAAAGGCTTCTTTTGAAAGTCCCATATTAAAACTTCTTGGTTGAAATGTATCTACACTTTTTTTATTTCCTCTTATACCACCGGTAGTAATAAACGATGTCATTGAAAAATTAATAGCTTTTTGAAGGTTTGTAAATGAACTATGTGCTGCGTCAGGACCTCCATAACAATCAACATAATTCTCTTTTAAACTTTTTTCAACTTCTGCTAAATAATTTTTTGGTAAAATGCAATCAGAATCTAAAATGATAAAATAGTTTCCTTTTGAGTTTTGCATACCAAAATTCCTAGAATCTCCTGGTCCAGAATTTTCTTTAAAAAAGTAAGATATATCCAGCTTATCCTTATAAATATCAACGACCTCTTTAGACGATATTGTTGAGCCGTCTTCTACGATAACAATTTCAAAAGGAGTATGTCCTTCTAGGCTTTCAAAACTCAGTAAAAGCTCTTCTATTTCGTCAGGACGATTGTAAACAGGAATTATAAAAGAAAACTGTAATTGCATAAAACAAATGTAACAAAAAAGCCACCGTTTTAAAGGTGGCTCGTTTTCAATATTTAAAATATTTTTAGTCTTCCTTCATAAAAGCATCCATCACAGCGGTACTAACCCCCATATTGCAAAACCCACCATCATGAAATAAGTTTTGAAGTGTTACAAGTTTGGTTAAATCACTGAATAAAGACACTGTATAATTAGCACAATCTAATGCTGTTGCATTACCTAATGGTGACATTTTATCTGCATAAGCGATAAATCCATCAAAACCTTTTACGCCATTTCCAGCAGTTGTTGGTGTAGGAGATTGAGAAATGGTGTTTACACGTACTTTTTTATCACGTCCGAAGAAATATCCAAAACTACGAGCAATACTTTCTAAATAGGCCTTATTATCAGCCATATCATTATAGTCTGGAAAAACACGTTGCGCAGCCATATAAGTTAAAGCAACAATACTTCCCCATTCATTCATAGCATCTGCTTTGTATAGCGTTTGCATGACTTTATGGAAAGACATTGCAGAAACATCAGTTCCTTTTTGTGTCCAAGCATAATTCTGGTCTGTATAATGCTTTCCTTTTCTAACATTAATAGACATCCCTATTGAGTGTAATACAAAATCTATTTTACCTCCTAGAATTTCCATTGATTTTTCAACCAAGTTTTGTAAATCTTCTTCAGAAGTTGCATCTGCTGGAATAATTTGAGAACCCGTTTTTTTAGCTAATTCATTTATTTGCCCCATACGCATCGCTACTGGTGCATTTGTAAGCACAAATGTCCCTCCTTCTTCATGCACACGTTCTGCAGTTTTCCAAGCAATTGAATTAGAATCTAATGCTCCAAAAATGATCCCTCTTTTTCCTTTTAATAAATTATATGACATACTTCTAGGTTTATATGTTTAGTTGTTCGTTTTTTTAATCAGCGCACAAAGATACTAATTAATTCAGCAATTCTTTGGCATGTGCAATAGCAGATGAAGACATTTCTACGCCTCCCAACATTTGAGCTATTTCTACAATTCGCTCATCATGGTTTAGTTTTAAAAGATTTGTTCGAGTTGTATTATTTATATCTTCTTTATAAACCTTATAATGCGAATGTCCTTTTGCCGCAATTTGTGGTAAATGTGTGATAGAAAATACTTGCATAGTTTTACTCATCTGCAACATGATATCACCCATTTTATTTGATATTTCTCCAGAAACTCCTGTATCTATTTCATCAAACATAATGGTCGGCAATTTTATATATTTTGATAACACTGATTTTATAGCGAGCATAATTCTTGACAATTCACCTCCAGAAGCTGCTTTTTTAAGTTCATTGAAATGCCCTCCTTTATTAGCCGAAAACAGAAATGATAATTCATCTTTTCCATTTGCAAAAAAATCATCACTGTAAATTATTTCTATATTAAATTGAGCATTTGGCATTCCTAAACCAATTAAAATACTTTCTAATTGTTTTTTTAATTTTGGAATAACATCGATTCGCTTTTCATGAATTTTTTTAGAAATAGTATTTAATTCAGCTGTTTTAGAATCAATTTCTAGTTGTTTTTTCTGAATGGTATCTTCTAAGTTTTCAGTTACCGATACTTTTTCTTTAAGCTCATTTTTTATTTTAATTAATTCTGATATATCACCAGCTACATGTTTTTGCATCAAATTATGCAGCACTTTTAATTTTGAATCAACTGTCTGTAATCTATCAGGATCTACTTCTAAAGTATCTTGCAAGGTATTAACTTCACTAAACACATCATCCATTTCTATTAAACTACTACTTATTCTATTAAATATACCTTCATACTTAGATGAAAACCCAGCGAGTTTTTGAAATGCATTCTTTAATGCTGTTAATGTAGATAAAGTTCCTACCTCTTCTTCACTTAATAAATGATGGGCTTCATCTAATTTTTCTTTTATCCCTTCAATGTTATTAAGGGTTTCATATTCTTCTTCTAAAGTTTCTAATTCGCCATCAACTAAATTTGCCTCTATTAATTCATTTAATAAAAACGAATTATAATCATGTTCTTTAATCGCTTCAGCTTGAAAAATTAAAAGCTCTTTTAATTCCTTTTGAAGACCTTTATAGGATTTTAATGTCTCTTTATAATTCTGCAAAGCATTATCATGGCCAGCAAGCGCATCAATGACTTGAAACTGAAATTCATTACTGGTAAGTTCTAGGGTTTGATGTTGTGAATGAATATCTATTAAACGTTCACCTAGCAGTTGCAAACTACTTAAATTAACTGGAGAATCGTTTATAAACGCTCTTGACTTTCCAGAAGGTAGTATCTCTCTACGGATAATAGTTTGCGGCTCATAGTCTAGATCTTCGACTTTAAAAAGCGATTTTAATTTATAATCGGAAATATCAAAAACTGCTTCGATAATGCATTTTTGGGTAGTATCTTTTAAGCTGTTTAAATCGGCACGCTTCCCTAGAATTAATGACAGTCCTCCAAGAAGAATAGATTTACCTGCACCAGTTTCTCCAGTAATAATAGATAAACCTCTATCAAAATCAACATGAAGTGTATCTATTAAAGCGTAATTTTTTATTGAAAGTGATGTTAACAAGGCTATTTTTTGTTCTTAAATTTTCAGAAATAAATATAATGAAAAGCGTTTTTAAATATAGAATAATTCAAAACTTAATCCTTTGCCATTTACTACTGTGCATTGGCGCTACTTTTTGGAGTGTTTCCATAATACTGGTAATGTTCACATTAGGTCCACTACTAAAGATTTGTTCAATTTCATCGGCTTTAGCATCAAAAAACGTACGTAAAATAAAAGAATTAGGTCGACGACTATTCATAGCTTTAAATAAATTTAAAGAAGCAGCTATTTTTTCTTTTCCTTCTTTTGGGTTCTCTCCCATAATATCCAAGCCGTCTCTGTGATATGCATATAAAACTTCTCTATACTCTTTAAAAGTTGGAGACAGTATGTTATCTATAAGTGCAAATCTACTTTGTAAACCGTCTTCTAGTTTCCATCCTTTAGAATTAGTTTGCTGCGAATAGTTTGTAATAACTCGCGCTTGTGTATAATAAGTATCTCCGCCTTTTCTAGAAAAAGAATCAGCATCCAACGCCAAAATCATATATACATGATATGCTAATACTGATATTAAATTAGATTCGTATTGATTAGGGTTGAAAATTAGATTTTGAAATTCTAAATACCTAAAATTAAAATCTTTATCATTAAAGTTATAAACTGGTGTAGTAAACGACGAACCAAAAACGGGTCGTGATGATTGCACTTGAATAGAGGCTTGAAATGCTTCTCCAGTATAATTGGTAACATTTATAATCATGCTACAATCGATACGTTCTTGTACTTTAAATGTTTTTTTAGTCCATTTAGTATTATTAATAAACTCTTTTAATTGTTTTTCTAAGGTTTTAAAAATTGGAAAATTTTCGTTACCTGTTTGTTGAGCATTTACAACAACATTACAATTTAGTTCTTGCGAAAACCCTTTAATTCCAAGACAAAATATTAAAACAACTAAAAAATTACGCATGTATTTGTTCTATAATTTTATTTAATAAATCTTTGGCGACTTCTGCTTTGGATTTTAATTTAAACTCTGTAATAACTTCTTTATTGTCAATAAAAGTAACTTTATTGGTATCACTTTTAAAACCAGCACCTTTATCATTTAACGAATTTAAAACAATTAAATTTAAATTCTTTCTTTTTAATTTTCCTTTTGCATTTTCAAGTTCGTCATTAGTTTCCAGTGCAAAGCCAACTAAATACTGGGTCTTCTTAATGGCTCCCAAAGAAGCTAAAATGTCTTTTGTTTTTTCTAACTCTAGAGTTAACGTTGGTTGGTTCTTTTTTATTTTTTGAGAGGCTACTTCTTTTGGTTTAAAATCTGCTACTGCTGCCGAAAGCACAGCTATATCTACATCTTGAAAATATGAATGTACAGATTCATACATGTCTTGTGCACTAACAACTGGTATGGTTTGTATTAAAGTATGTGATACTTTTTGATGTGTTGGACCTGTTACCAAAATAACCTCAGCGCCTAGATTTGCTGCTGCTTTGGCTATTTCAAATCCCATTTTCCCACTTGAATGGTTCCCTATAAAACGAACAGGATCAATAGCTTCGTGAGTTGGTCCTGCTGTTATAAGTATTTTTTTTCCTTTTAAAGGGAGTTTATCTAAAATATCATTTTCAATAAAACCAATAATATCTTCAGGTTCTGCCATTCTTCCTTCTCCAACCAAACCACTTGCCAATTCACCACTTGTAGCTGGAATCATAATATTACCATATTCCTTTAACGTTTTAAAAGAAGCAATCGTACTTGGGTGTTTATACATATCCAAATCCATAGCTGGTGCAAAATATACAACGCATTTTGCAGATAGATATGTTGCTAATAAGAAATTATCACTTGTCCCACTGGCCATTTTAGAAAGCGTATTTGCTGTGGCAGGAGCGATTACAAAAACGTCTGCCCAAAGGCCTAAATCGACATGATTGTTCCAAGTAGCATTATCATCATCTTCATTTGTAAAAGATGAGTATACAGGATGTTTTGAAAGTGTAGATAAGGTTAAAGGCGTTATAAAATCTTTAGACGCTGGCGTCATAACTACTTTTACGTTAGCGCCTGCTTTTATAAATAACCTTACTAATGAAGCAGTTTTATAAGCGGCAATACCAGCAGTGATGCCTAATAGTATATTTTTGCCGCTTAGTATTGACATTTTAAAAATTATTCCTGAGAATCTTCCTCAGTATTTCTAAAATAAATTTTATCTGTTAACCATTCTTGAACAGCTAAGGCATGAGGTTTTGGTAATTTTTCGTAAAATTTAGAAACCTCAATTTGCTCTTTATTTTCAAAGATTTCTTCAAGACTATCATTGTACGTTGCAAATTCCTCCAACTTATCAATAAGCTCTTTTTTAATCTCTGTGTTAATTTGCTCTGCACGTCTTGCAATTATAGAAATTGACTCGTAGATATTCTCTGTTGGTTCATCAACTTGATTTCTGTCGTACGTTACTGTATTAACTGGAGCATTGGTTTTTTTTAAATCCATTGTCATTGTTATTTAACTTTTAGTGCTATATTTTGCTAATTCTTCATCTAAGGACTCTCCTATTGTATTAACCTGTTCTATATATTTAGAACTAGTATATCCTTTTTTAAATGAAAAATAATATTCTTTTGCTGTTTCTAAACGATTCTTTTTTAATGGTATAATACCTTCTAATGTTCTTTTAGTTTCAAAACTATTGATAGCTAATTTGTAAGCAGAATCTAGTCTATAAAACATAGCGTCTTCGCGTAGAGAAGACCCTGGAAAATCAAAAACAAAATTCTCAAACGATTTTATAGACGCATTATAATCTACCGAAGTAACTGCTATTTTATTATACTGCTTAGCTATTTCAAAAGCTTTTCTCTCAAGCTTATAATCTAACTCTTTAACTAATTTATTTGCTTCAGGAAGATATTCAGACTCTGGATACAAGTTTATAAATTCTTGAAGCTTTTCTATAGCTTCTTTTGTCTCATTTTGATCTTTGCTATAAACAGGAGATAACATGTAATAACTTTTTGCACTTAAAAAAAAAGCTTCTTCTAACTTCTCACTTTTCGGATAACTCGCAACAAAACGCTCAAACTGGTATCCTGAAACGTAATAATCTTTCATTTTATAAAATGAACTAGAATACAAATACATTAGTTTTTCAGCTTGTGGCTTCCCTCTATATTTTGGTACAATTTGAGCAAAAAGCCTATTGGCTTTCGAAAATTTACCTTCGTTATAAAGTTCTTCTCCCTTTTTAAATTTATCAGCAATACTTTCAGATTTCAATATCTTTTGGTATTCACTACAACTGCTAAAAACGGCAAATAGTATTAATATGTAAAAAAGCTTTTTCATTTGTTATCTTTCTCTGTTTTAAAACATCAAATGTCATTAGTACTATAAATATCTCGAATAATACCGAAACTTTAGCTATGCTAATTTCATAGATTTTTTAACAGAATGCAAAATTAAGTTATTAATATGGATTTAAAAAATATTATTTCAAAGCTAAATTAACTGCTAAAAGTCAGCAAGCATAAGGTTTAAGTATTATTTAACAGTCCTAAAACCTATTTACAAAAGTTCTTATCTTTTCTTTTAATTGATCAGATGCAGGGACTAGTGGTAATCTAACACTATCTTGACATAAATTCAAGGCTTCAAAAACAGCTTTAATTCCTGCTGGATTATTCTCTTCAAAAATATAGCCTATTACATCCATTAGTTTATAATGAAGTTTGTACGCTTCTTTTCCTTCATCTTTTAAACCTAAACGTATCATCTCTGAAAATTCTTTAGGGAACGCTTGCCCTATTACAGAAATCACACCTGCGCCTCCTGCTAATACAATGCCCAATGCTAAATCGTCATCCCCAGAAATAATTAAAAAATCTTCTGGTTTATTCTTTATTAACTCTAAATACTGAGAAACATTGTTTCCTGCTTCTTTAACTGCTATTATATTTTTAAAATCGTTGGCTAAGCGAATTGTTGTTTCTGTCTCAATATTCTTTGATGTTCTACCTGGGACATTATACAAAATAATATCTACGGGTGAAGCTTCAGAAATTGCTTTGAAATGCTGATAAAGGCCTTCTTGAGTTGGTTTACTATAATATGGTGATACAGATAAAACAGCATCGATATTGCTTAAATCTGTTGTTTTTATTTCTTCTGTAACTTGAAATGTATTACTTCCTCCTATTCCCAAAACCATAGGTAACCGACCTTTATTTGTATCAGAAATAGTCTTAATTACCTCTTGTTTTTCTTTCTTACTAAGTGTTACACTTTCTCCTGTTGTACCACAAATTACAAGATAATCGGTGCCATTGTCAATATTGAAATTAACAATATTTGCTAAGGCACTGTGATCTACACTCAAATCTGAGTTAAAAGGCGTAACCAAGGCAACCCCAGTTCCTAAAAACTTACTCTTCATTCTAAATTTTATTTAATATGGTTAGATATTTAATTGTCTCTTCTTTAAATACATCAAACTCTTTTAGTTTCGTTTTAATGATTAAATCATTTAAGCGTTCATCACTTTGCACAATACCAATTTTAAACTGTGCTTTAGATTTTGCAGTCATCATCTTAAGTTCTAAAACATCTTTTGTATAGTAACTAACTAATGCATCATATTTAGTATCTAAAAATGTTTGCAATTCTATATTATTAATGACACCCTTCCAGCCAAAGTCTTTAGGGTTGAAACAAACATCCCATGACGTCAAAGTATCCTTATCGTTTTCAGAAAAAGCTATGATCTTTAACTTATTCTCGCGGATTTTTAAAAAATCAGCAAATACCCTAAATAGTTTAAAGTCATCAATTTCATCAATATTTAAGATAACGCCTAAACTCTCAATCTTCTTATCAGTAACATTTACTTGTCGTTCTGATAACAATTTGTTCAAGTGCTTTACGTTAGATTTTTCTTTAAAACCTTTTAAAATCATTTATCTTTATACTTTGCGCAAAGGTAGCAAAAGTACATTCAAAATATCTGTTTATATATGAGGTTAACACATTTTATTTTTTTGTTATATATTTTCAGTTTTTATAACTGTAAAGAGTCCAAATTAGAATTAATAAAAATTGAAGGAAAGCAAATTCCAATTACCGATACGCTACCGATTGATTCTGAAATAGAGGCCTATATAAAACCTTTTAGAGATAATATTCAAAAGGATCTAGATAGTGTTTTAGCCTATTCTGTTAATACTTATTCTAAAAGTGATGGAGAACTAAATACGGCTATTGGTAACTTTATGGCCGATGCGGTTTACAATGAAGCCAATCCGATCTTTAAAAAAAGAACTGGTAAAAATATCGATATGGTATTACTTAACCATGGTGGAATTCGATCTATTTTATCAAAAGGACATATAACAAAAAGAACTGCTTATCAAATAATGCCCTTTGAAAACAGCATCGTTGTAGTTGCTTTAAAAGGGAAGCAAATGGACAGTTTAGTTCATCATTTAATTAGAAAAAAGAGAGCTCACCCCATATCCAAACTCAAATTAACAATCACCGAAAATAATGATATAGTGGAAGCTAAAATAAAAGGTAAAAGCATCGAGTCTGATAAAATATATTATGTAGCCACCAATGACTATCTATATAACGGCGGTGACAATATGACATTTTTTAAACCGAACGATAGTTTATATCCCTTAAATTATAAAATTAGAAATGCTTTAATTGACAATTTTAAAAAGGTAGACACTATTAGCCCAGTAATTGATGATAGATTTACTCAAATAAAAGGCGCTAAATGAGATCCCGCTAGATGCTGAAATAAGTTCAGCATCTAGCGGGATTAGCTCAACTATCTTTTTTGAAGGCATTGCTTCACAGCTTTTCAAAATAGAGTTTCACTAATAAAATATAAAGTACATGAAACGTAGAGATTTTATACAACAGGCTTCAGCTGGAACGGCACTAGTAACTCTTGGTGGTCTAGGCTTACAGTCTTTTACAACAGTTACTGCATCAAAAAAAATAACGATTCTACATACTAACGATGTTCATAGTCATATTGACGCTTTCGGACCTGAAGATGGTAGAAACGCAAATAAAGGAGGTGTTGCTAGAAGAGCTGGCTTAATTGAATCTATAAGAAATGAAAACCCACATACATTACTACTGGATGCAGGTGACATTTTTCAAGGCACCCCCTATTTTAACTATTATGGTGGTGAACTGGAATTTAAGTTAATGAGCAAGCTAAAATATGACGCCGCCACTATAGGTAATCATGATTTTGATAATGGTATTGATGGTTTATATACACAATTAGAACATGCAAATTTCCAATTTGTTTCCGCTAACTACGATTTCTCTAATACGATAATGAATACACACACAAAACCATATAAAGTATTCAAAAAAAACAATCTTAAAATCGGTGTTTTTGGACTTGGAATTGAATTAAATGGTTTAGTAGATCCATCCATGTACAAAGAAACCCAGTATATAGATCCTATTGAGATTGCTCAAGATATGTCTAGAATATTAAAAACAGAAGAACATTGCGACTTGATAATTTGTTTATCTCATTTAGGATATAACTACAAAAAAGATCCAAATAAAATAAGCGATTTAAAATTAGCCAAGGCCACTAAAGACATACACTTAATTATTGGCGGACATACACATACTTTTTTATCGAAACCAACAATCGTAAAAAATATTGAAGACAAAAATGTGCTCGTTAACCAGGTTGGTTGCTACGGTATTAATCTTGGAAAAATTGATTTTCATTTTGATTCAAACAAAAATATTTCAGCAAACGGGACGTCTATAATTGTCTAAGCTAAAATATTGTCTGAGGAATATCTTTGCTTTAATTTATAGATAGTTCTTTTGTGTTTATTGTCAACTATAATATATTTAAAAATAAAATACAGTCCTACCGCATAAAGGGTTCTGTGGAGCATTTCAAAACTCCAATGATATAAATAATAAAGATTTATATAATTTAAAATAGTAGAAAGCGCTATAAAAATTGTGGCTACTAAAAACAATATCGATTGCTTTGTCTGTGTATTTAGATAAACTCCAAAAGAAATAAAAGCTAATATAATTAGAGACAAGCTTTTTAAACCAAATAAAAGTACTTCCGTTTGGTCTGGAATAATAACTTTTAGTAAACTATATAAGGTATACAAGAAAAATATATTTATTATAAAAACACCAAAAAGATATACTCCTATTAATCTGTCTACTTTTAACAACTTAAACTTTGGAATAATTATAACGATTAAATATAAATAGCTTAAAAAGTAAAGAATACTAGACACTTTAATTAATGTTTCATCCGAAAAAAACGTTAAAGAAATATCACCTAGAAACGAAAACAATAAAAAAGAAATAAAAATAACTCCTAAAGTTTTATGTTTAATTAGGTAGAACATTAAAAAAACAGGGATAAACAAAGCCATTGTTGACTTTAACAGTAATGAATCCTGAGTAAAAGCGACAAAAAAGCTTATTGCTATTAATCCTAATAAAGCACAAAGAAACACTTTATCAAAAGTTAGGTTAAGACTCTTTTTCATGGTTTAAGCGGTTAGTAGGTTATTCCAAATATAAAAATATAATTTTATTTTAACGATAAAAACAACCTTTTTATCGATGTTTAACTAAAAAATTACCGTTTATCTATTAAAATCGGACTTGTAAATGTTAAGTATCTGTTAATAAAACGTCTAAAAATCAAGTATATAAACTTTACTCAAAATGAAAAAATTTTTTCCTTTAGCATTAAGAATAATTGTAGCCATTATTTTAATACAAACATTGCGTTTTAAATTTACAGCACACCCTGATAGTGTTTATATTTTTAGTCAGGTTAACTTAGAACCTTATGGCAGAATAGGTATTGGAATTGTGGAACTTATCGCTGGCATATTATTACTTATCCCAAAAACGGTCTGGATGGGAGCCTCTTTAACCTTAGGCGTAATAAGCGGTGCCATACTTATGCATTTAACACAGCTTGGAATTGAAGTAAATAATGATGGAGGTATTTTATTTGTTACCGCAATAGTTACGTTTGTTCTTTCTGCCGTAATTCTTTACGTGCATAGAAATGATATTCCTTTTATTAAAAAGGTCGTATAACAACAGTTTATTCTATTACCATATATCTTTCTTCTTCATTCAAATCATTTAATAATTTTGATTGCTGATAGAAAAAATAAAAGGCAACAAGCGTGAGCGTGGTAGAAATAAAATTAAGTAAACTTCTTTGTGCTATGTAAAAATACGCCACTTGCATGACTTCTGAAAAAACAATACACAATGATCCTATAAATAGATATAAAGACTTCTTGTTATCTCTGTAAAAATAATTCAATAACGCCACAGATAGCAATAGAAGCATAACAATATTATATACCATTTCTAGATAGTATTCATTTGGTGTGCTTATATTTGGATTCAGTATGACTTGTAAAACATAGACCAAGTATATATTTAAAATTGTTAAAACAACTAAATGAATTTTAAAATTTTTAAGTACATAAAATAGATTTAGCGATTTACTAATCTTAATAACTAAAAACACATAGGCCATTATAAACAATGAATTACCAATATAATATTCTAAATCTCCAAAATTACTTATTTCATCTTCTGGTATATAAGAACTAACCACCCCTAATAAGTCTGAAATTGAATAACATAAAATGAATAATACAAAGAATATATTCTTCCTTTTGGCAAAAATCACATATATTAATGCTATTAACGGAGTGATTAAACAATCTAAACAATACGAAATAGTTTCGTTGCCATTAAATTCATAAACAACGAACAAAACATACATTAATAAAACACATCCCACCAAGACTTTCGACTTGTACATAATAGCGATTTTTGATTCGTCAACAAATATAGACAAATTTTGCAATTAAATAATAAAAAAATGCTTTTTATCGATTAAAAAATGCTTTTCGTCGATTTTTGAGTTGACTTATTCTATTTTTTGTAAGAATTCATTTTCATCGATTAAAGATATCCCTAGTTTATTTGCTTTTTCCTTTTTGCTTGGCCCCATATTACTACCAGCAACTATATAACTGGTCTTAGAAGAAATAGAACTACTTACCTTACCACCATTATCCTCAATGAGTTTTTTAAGCTCATTTCTAGATACTTTTTCAAAAACACCAGAGACAACAATAACATCTCCTGTCAGTATATTAGTTTGCCCTATTAATTGCTCTTCCGATAATTCTAATTGAAGTCCAAATTGCTTAAGCCTATTAACCATATTTAAGTTAACTTCTGCTCCAAAAAATACACTAACGCTTTCCGCGATCTTTATTCCTATCTCATCAACATTTACCAAATCTTCTTCTGTAGCATTTGCTATTGCTTCAATATTCTTGTAATGTTTTGCCAACTTTTTAGCAACTGTTTCTCCTACATATCGAATCCCTAAAGCAAATAGAACACGCTCAAAAGGAATGTTTTTAGAAAGTGCTATACCTTGAATCAAATTATCTGCACTTTTTTCAGCCATACGTTCTAAAGGAATGACCTGGTCTTTGGTTAATTCATATAAATCTGAGTAATCTGAAATCAATCCTTCATTCACCAAAAGTGCCACAGTTTCACCACCCAACCCTTCAATATCCATAGCTTTTCTAGATATAAAATGTTGAATTCGCCCTATAATTTGCGGTTTACAACCATTATAATTTGGACAATAGTGCTGTGCTTCTCCCTCCTGCCTTACAAGCTCTGTTCCACACTCTGGGCAATGAGCGATATATCTTGTTGGTTCTGAGGAATGAATTCGCTTAGTAAAATCTACACCAAGGATTTTTGGAATAATTTCCCCTCCTTTTTCAACATATACCTCATCTCCTACTCGTATATCCAATTTCTCTATTTGATCTGCATTATGAAGAGAAGCTCTTTTAACAGTCGTTCCTGCTAATTCTACTGGTTTTAAATTAGCAACAGGAGTTATGGCTCCTGTACGTCCTACTTGATACGTAATACTATCCAATATTGTTGAAACTTGCTCCGCTTTAAACTTGTAAGCCATCGCCCACCTCGGTGCTTTTGCAGTATAACCTAGCTCTTCTTGCTGTTGTAAACTATTTACTTTTATAACAACGCCATCAGTCTCATAGGGTAAATCATGGCGGTTTACATTCCAATAATCTACAAATTCTAAAACTTCATCAATAGAATTAACAAGTTTTGCTGCATTTGGCACTTTAAACCCCCATGCTCTTGCTTTTTCTAAGCTATCAAATTGTGTTTTAATATTTAAATTTGAACCTGTTATATTGTACAGAAAACATTCCAATGGACGTTTTGCCACCTCTGCACTGTCTTGAAGCTTTAAACTTCCAGAAGCGGTATTTCTGGGGTTCCTATAAGGTTCTTCTCCTATCTCTATACGTTCTTCGTTCATTTTATTAAAACCATCAAAAGGCAATACAATTTCACCTCTTATATCAAATTTTATAGGATACCCCTCTCCTTTAAGCTGTAACGGTATAGATTTTATAGTTTTTATATTAGCTGTTACATTATCTCCCTGAACGCCATCTCCTCGAGTTACAGCCTTTAGCAAATTGCCATTTTCATAAGTTAAACTAATTGATGCGCCATCATATTTTAATTCACAAGTATACTGGATATCGCCATCAACTAATTTCTTAATACGAGTTTCCCAATCTAGTAAATCTTCTTTTGAATAAGAATTATCTAAAGAATACATTCGGTGTTCATGCACTACAGTTTCAAAATTTTTAGTTACTTCACCTCCTACTCGCAATGTAGGGGAACTAGCATCAAAAAATTCAGGATGTTTTGCCTCTAGTTCCTGTAACTCTTTAAGCTTAATATCGAAATCATAATCTGATATTGTGGGAGTATCTAAAACATAATAATTATAGTTATGCTCACGAAGTTCTGTTCTTAGGTTTTCAATTAATTCCTTGGTCTTCATTAAAAAGTAATAGATTTTTTTAAAGCTCCTAAGATACTAAAATGAGCATCAAGAAATTATCACAAAGATCAAAATTTATTAGTTTTTTATTCAATGTCCTCTTTATAATGCAGCGTTTATTTATCAGGTATTAATTATGAATATCATTAACTAAAAACAGTTCGTCTCTAGTTTTTGAAATTTGTACAGATAATGCAACAAATGTTTTAGGTTATGCTTAATTATTTTCACAAAGCATATCTCTTAACTCATAGTTTTATCTTTAATTAAAACAGTTCCCAAACTAGAAATAAATACAATCTATATTAAACAGCTTAAAAATGAAGTATCATTATATTTACATAATACTGCCTATAATTGCGTTTAGCTGTCAGCCTAAAGAAGATACTCCTAAAAAAATTATGCTACATGATCATTGGAGTTTTAAAAACACCATTGACACGACTTGGCTAGATGCAAAAGTTCCTGGAGAAGTACATTCCGATTTGCTTAACAATAAACTAATTGAAGATCCATTTGTTAAGGATAACGAATTGAAATTACAATGGATTTCTGAAAAGGATTGGGAATACAAAACAGCATTCAATTTAAATGAAGAAATACTTCAAAAAAAGCATATTGATCTTAAATTTGAAGGGCTAGACACATACGCTTCTATATATCTAAACGACAGTTTAATCCTTAAAACAAATAATGCATTTAGACAATGGGAAACAGATGTAAAACCTTTTTTAAAGTCTGAAAACATATTGAAAATTATTTTTAAAAACACTACCGTTTTCGAAGATAAAGAGAAAGCTAAGTTACCATACGAGCTTCCTGCAGGAAATAGAATCTTTACCAGAAAGGCGCAATATCAATATGGCTGGGATTGGGGGCCGGTTTTTAATACTTCAGGGATCTGGAGACCTGTTTATTTAACCGCTTGGAACGACTTAAACATTAAAGATGTATATGTACAACAAAAGTATATTAATGACTCTATCGCATCACTTTCTGCAAACATAAAATACAAATACGAGGCTGAAGAAAATCTTTTAGTCGATATTTATATTAACAATAAATTAAATAAAACCTACGATGCAAAAGATACATCTTCATTCGAATTTGAAATTAAAGATCCTAAGCGCTGGTGGACACACAACCTTGGCACTCCTTATTTATACAACCTTAAATTTGTACTTAGGAAAGAAAATACAATCTTAGATATCTATACTGTAAAAAAAGGATTAAGAACTATTGAATTAGTTACTGAAAAGGATAGTATCGGACAGTCTTTTTACTTTAAATTAAACGACGTACCAGTTTTCATGAAAGGTGCCAATTACATACCACAACATAGTTTTCAGAATCAGATAACAAATTCACATTACAACAAACTTTTAAACGCCGTCACCGAAGCCAATATGAATATGCTTAGAGTTTGGGGAGGTGGTATTTATGAAAATGATGTTTTTTATGATTTATGCGATGAAAAAGGTATTTTGATATGGCAAGACTTCATGTTTGCTTGTGCCATGTACCCCGGAGATGCTGATTATTTAGACAATGTAAAGCAAGAAGCTGTAGACAATGTAATAAGATTACGCAATCATGCATCCATTGCTCTTTGGTGTGGTAATAATGAAAATGATGAAGCATGGCATAATTGGGGGTGGCAAGAAGACCGTCCAGAATCTGAAAAAAAAGAAATCTGGAACAACTACCTTAAAGTTTTTGATGATATTTTGCCAAATGTAGTCAACCAATTTTCAGATAAAACATCTTACTGGGCAAGCTCACCTCTTCACGGACGTAGACACCCAAAATTTTTAAAGGAAGGAGATGCTCATGATTGGTGGATTTGGCATAGCGCTTATCCTTTTGAACATCTTGAGGACAGCATACCGAGATTCATGAGTGAATTTGGCTTCCAATCTTTCCCAAGTTACGAGTCCATAAAATATGCAACTCAAAAAGATAGCATAGACATAAGCTCTGATGCTTTTGCGACCCATCAAAAACACCCCAGAGGTTTTAAATTGATAAGAGAATACATGGAGCGAGATTATCCAGTGCCTGCAAATGACGAAGACTATGTTTACATGAGCCACATATTGCAAGCTTATGGGATGACTAAAGGTTTTGAAGCTCAACGTAGAGCTATGCCATACAATATGGGCACCTTATATTGGCAGCTTAACGATTGTTGGCCTGTGGCTTCTTGGTCTAGTTTAGATAATTTTGGAAATTGGAAGGCATTACACTATAAAACTAAAAAATCCTTTCAAGATGTTTTAACCTCTTCAAGGTTAAAAAATGATACTATTAAAACGTTTATAGTTAATGATAAGCTTAAAGACATTAAAAATAAGTTAACATTAAAATTAATAGACTTTAACGGCAATACTATCTGGCTTGATTCTTTAACAATAACAGCGAAAGCAAGCAGCAGCGAGCAATTTTATAGTTTACCCATAAAAGATATTGACATTACAAAAACGACTCTTGTTTCGACTTTTAATGAATCATCTTCAATATTCTACTTAACGAAACCAAAAGCATTAAAGCTACTAAAAGGTAGCATTAATGAAAAAATAACCAAAACAGACACTGGTTTCAACATAGAATTATTTAGTGATGTGTTACAAAAAGATGTTTTTTTATTTACTAACGAGAAAGGCTTTTTTAATGATAACTATTTTGATTTATTACCAAACGAGACTAAAACAGTAACATTTAAAACAGATGCGCAATCTATAGATCGTTTAAATATAAAAACGTTGAATGATTTTATTAATCCATAAGCATAGCTTTTATCATTCTATCTTTTTTAAAGATATCTTGTTTTAATTTTATATCATTAAAGTCATTCTTTTTAAGTAATTGAATCATATCATTACCTAAATATTCGTTTATTTCAAAAAACAATAATCCTGTGTCTTTTAGACTACTTAGGGCAAATTCCGTAATAGCTTCGTAAAATTGTAAAGGGTTTTCATCTTTAACAAATAAAGCTAAATGCGGTTCGTTATTTACAACATTAGGCTTCATCAGCTCCTTCTCTTGCTCTCTAATATAAGGAGGGTTAGATACAATAATATCAAATTTTAAGTTTTTAAATCCAGAATTAATAGTTTCTGTATTTAAAATACTTGCTTCAATAAATTCAATCGTAACATGATTCAAATCAGCATTTTGTTTAGCTATTTTAAGAGCTTCTTTACTAACATCCAAAGCATATACTTTTGCTTTTGGCAATCTTTTAGCCAATGAAACAGCAATACACCCACTACCCGTTCCAATATCTAATAGTGTATAATTGTCTTCTGTTTGCTGTTTATTGTTAGCTTCTTTTAAAACCCAATCAACAAGTTCTTCTGTTTCAGGCCTTGGAATTAGTACATGACTGTTTACCTTAAAAGACAATCCATAAAACTCTGTTTCTCCTAATATATATTGTATAGGCTCTTCATGTTTCAATAATCGTAAAGCCTTTAGAATTGGCTCTTGATCATCGACCTTATAATCAGGCTCTAAGGCCAATTGCATTCTAGTTACTGAATAATAAGCGTCAATTAATATAAAAAAGAAACTATCTATCTCTTCCTTAACATAAATAGCATCTAGCTCTTTATGAAATACCTCCCGAATCTCTTTTAACATCATAAGTCCTTTATCATCCAGACACCACAAGAATAATGCCCTGTATTACCTAACCCCGCTTCCAAATGTTTAAAACCATAACTTTCATAAATATGAATAGCCGCTTTAAGTTGCGGTGCAGATTCTATATAACATTGTCTATACCCCAATTCCTTAGCAAAATTCAAACATTTTTCAAACATTAATTTACCATAACCTTTACCTCTCACTTTTGGGGAAAAATACATCTTTTGAATTTCACATACATCAGTTTCAAAATCTTTTAGAGGTTTTACACCTCCACCCCCTAAAATCTCACCATTATCATCAATAACATAGTAAACATCATTACTATTCTGATAAGACTCAAACATCTTTGGAGTTTCTTCATCTGTATACGCCGTGCCTTCTAAAGGGATTTTGAACTCGTGAAAACAATCTCTAATAATTTGCTCTATTTGTTCATTATCTCCAAACTGAATTTCTCGAATAACTATAGTATCTTTACTCACTTTTAAAAGGATGTATTTTATATAAGTGAAGATACTTAAAACTAAAAAAAATAGAATGAAAAACATCATTATTTTATCAACAATATTATTTGCCTTAACAAGCTGCTCAGTGAGTGAAAAACCTGAGTTTTTATACGTTGAAAATATTAAAGTCAAGGAGTCAAACTCAAAACATATAACTTTAACTGCCGACGCTTTTTTTATAAACCCAAATGATATTGGAGGCGAATTGAAAACTGATGAAATAAAGGTTTTTGTTAATGATAATGAAATGGCCACAGTATCAACTAAAAGCTTTAAAGTACCTGCGAAAAAAGAATTTTCAATTCCGTTGAAAGCGAATATTCCAACCGATAGCATTTTTAGCGATAAAAATCTTAGCGGATTACTTGGTAGTTTATTTAATAAAAAGATTAAAGTGCAATATAAAGGCGATATCACATATAAAGCTTTAGGGATTTCTTTTATTTATAATATTGACAAAACTGAAAATGTAAAGATTAAATTATAAATAATTGACTACCAACGAATCATACATAAAACGATGTTTAAAAATCGCCACTAATGGCTTAGGTACTACTAGACCAAATCCTATGGTCGGTTGCGTTATTGTTCACAAAGACAAAATCATAGGAGAAGGCTACACCAGTTCTTATGGTAGTAATCATGCAGAAGTGAACGCTATAAATTCTGTTAAAGACAAAACCTTACTAAATGAAGCCACCATATATGTAACACTCGAACCTTGTTCACATTACGGAAAAACACCTCCATGTAGCGACCTTATTATTAAACATAAAATTCCAAATGTGGTTATAGGCTGCATAGATGACAATATAAAAGTTGCAGGTAAGGGGATTAAAAAGCTCATAGACGCTAATTGCCATGTCACTGTTGGAGTTTTAGAAACGGCATGCAAAGAACATCATAAACGCTTTTTTACATTTCACAATAAAAAGCGTCCATACATTATTTTAAAATGGGCAGAAACCAATGATGGTTTTATAGCACCAAAAAGCAAAAAAGAACAAAAACCCGTTTGGATTACTAATAAATATTCAAGACAATTGGTTCATAAATGGAGGTTTCAAGAACAGGCTATTTTAGTCGGAACAAATACTGCTTTACAGGATAACCCTAGTCTAACTGTTAGAGACTGGAAAGGGAATCATCCTATTCGAATTGTATTAGATAAAGACCAAAAACTATCAAAAGAACTTTCAATTTTTAATAATGAAGCTGAAACAATAACGATAAGTAAAAACAATATTGATTTCAACAAAAATATAGCTCAACAAATCTGTGATATTTTATATCAAAATAACATGACATCTGTAATTATAGAAGGCGGTCAAAAAACACTGCAAACCTTCATCGATGCAAATATATGGGACGAAGCAAGAGTTTTTACTGGAAACACCAAATTTAAAGAAGGTCTAAAAGCTCCTAAGTTTTCAGGTAAACTAATTTCTGAAGAAAAAATCGTATCCGACATTCTTAAAATTTATAAAAATGATTAAAACCATTATTTTCGATTTCGGAAATGTATTTATCAATTTAGATCTAGATGGTCACATGCAACATGCTCTCAAATCTTATGAGATTGATGCTTTTTCCAAAGAAATGATTGCTTTCAACAGCTTTTACGAACAAGGTCTTATTACTACTGATGAATTTCTAGAATTTTACACTGAAAACTTCCCGAAACTTTCAACCGACAAGCTAATCGATATTTGGAATTTTATGCTAAAAGATTTCCCTGTACAACGCTTAGATTTTTTAAAACAACTTAAATTAGATTCAAAATACAAACTCATTTTATTAAGCAATACGAATGAGCTTCATATTAATTGGATAAAAAAACATATCCTCTTTTACGAAACATTTAAAAACTATTTTGATGCGTTCTATCTATCGCACGAAATCCATTTAAGAAAACCGAATCAAGATATTTTCAAGCATGTATTAAGCGAACATAAACTAAAGGCTAACGAATGTTTTTTTATTGATGATAATACAGACAATATAGATACAGCAAAAGATTTAGGTCTTAACGTTTGGAATATCGATCCTAAAACAGAAGACATTGTAGACCTATTCTCCATAAAAAAAACTTATTTTGATTAATCTTAAACCAAGACCGTCTTTTTAAACCCTTATTATTGTAAAAATGAATGCTATAAAAGACACCTATAAAACAATCCTTAAGGTTTCGGAAGAAAAACTTTATAAAGATAAAAATAGTAAGTTTTATGGTTATGCCTTTCCAGTTTTAACAGAAGACGATGTAAAATCCCATATTGAAGTCTTAAAAAAAACACATCATGCAGCCAGACATTGGTGTTACGCTTATCAATTAGGAACAGAAACCATGACTTATCGCGCCAATGACGATGGAGAGCCTAACAATTCTGCTGGTATGCCAATTTATGGACAAATACAATCCTTTGATGTTACCAATATTTTAATTGTCGTGGTTAGATATTTTGGAGGCGTTAAACTGGGAGTTGGAGGACTCATAAATGCTTACAAAACAACAGCACAATTAGTACTGGAGCATTCAAATATTTTAGAAAAAACAATAAATATAGACTACCTCATTTCGTTTGATTATAAGAATATGAATAAAGTCATGCGAATTATTAAAGAGAAAAACTTAAATATGATCAATCAAGTATTAGAAATGGATTGTAAAATCATTATTTCGGTGAGAAAAAAGGATGCGCAATCTATTTTTGAAATTTTTAACCACTTATTCGAAATAAACATAAAAAAACTCTAATCCTCTAAAAGGTCTAAAAGATATTTTGGAGCTTTTGTAGGCTTATTCGTTTTCGTATCAATAAACACCAAAATTGTGCTAGCAGTTGTTAAAATTTCACCTGCTTTATTGGTGATTTCATATTCAAATTCTATCTTAACCGTAGGAGTTTTCTTTAGTTGAGTTTTTACATTAATTACATCATCATAACTAGCTGATTTCTTATAGTTTATACTCAAAGAAACTACTGGTAACATGATCCCACTTTCTTCCATCATTTTATAAGAAATTCCTAATTTTCTTAACCACTCTACTCTTCCCATTTCAAGGTATAGTGCGTAGTTGCCGTGATACACGACTCCCATTTGGTCAGTTTCACCATATCTCACTCTTATTTGTATTTCGTCGATTTTCATAGGGATAATTAATTTTTTTTTCGTAGTTTCGGCATAAGCTTAAACATGGGGAAAAATTTCTAGAAATTCAATAGTAAATCATTTTTTTTTTAAGAATTTTGTTCACATATTTGCCGCAAGTAAATTGGGTCAGGGGGAAATTCACTCTCTCTATTATAAAACTAACTAATAAATAACGACTAGTAAACTAATGGGTGTAACTGCGCAATCGGTATGGGATAATTGTCTAGATTTTATAAAGGATAACATTCAACCGCAAGCATACAAAACTTGGTTTGAACCTATCATAGCCGTTAAGCTTACAGATAATGCATTGAGCATTCAAGTCCCTAGTAAGTTCTTTTACGAATGGCTTGAAGAGCATTATGTAAAAATCCTTAAGGTTTCACTTACAAAGGAATTAGGAGAGACTGCTAAACTTGTTTACATTATAAAAATGGAAAACACGTATGGCAATAAACAACCTTTTACTGAAAAAATCCCTAGTTCAAATAGAAGCTCGGTAAAGTCTCAAGACGTTGACATTCCTTTTAATAATAAAAGTCCAGAACTAAGAAATCCTTTTGTTATTCCTGGCATTAGAAATGTTAAGATTGAATCTCAACTTAATCCTAATTATAGTTTTGAAAACTTTCTAGAAGGAGATTCCAACCGTTTAGCGCGTAGTGCTGGATTAGCAGTTTCTGCAAAACCAGGAGGCACCTCTTTTAATCCTCTTTTAGTTTTTGGAGGTGTTGGTCTAGGTAAAACACATTTAGCACATGCTATCGGTGTCGATATAAAAGATAAATATCCTGAAAAAACGGTTTTATATATTTCTGCAGAGAAATTTACACAACAATATATAGACGCTGTCAAGAAAAATAACAGAAATGACTTCATTCATTTTTATCAAATTATTGATGTATTAATTATTGATGATGTTCAATTCTTTTCTGGCAAAACAGGAACACAGGATGTCTTTTTCCATATATTTAATCATTTGCATCAAAATGGAAAGCAAGTCATCTTAACTAGCGATAAAGCTCCTGTTGATATGCAAGATATAGAGCAACGTTTATTATCTCGTTTTAAATGGGGACTTTCTGCTGAATTACAAACACCTGACTTTGAAACCAGAGTTTCTATTCTTAAAAATAAATTATATCGAGATGGTGTTGAAATGCCAGAAGATATTATTGAATACGTAGCCAAAAATATTAAAACTAATGTTAGAGAATTAGAAGGGGCTATAATCTCATTAATAGCACAGTCTTCATTCAATAAAAAAGAAATTACGATTGACTTGGCTAGAGTTATAGTTGAGAAATTTGTAAAGAACACTAAACGTGAAGTTTCAATAGATTATATACAAAAAGTAGTATCAGATTATTTCCAAATGGATGTTGACACACTACAATCTAAAACTAGGAAGCGACATATCGTTCAAGCACGTCAATTAGCTATGTTTTTCGCAAAAAAATTCACTAAAGCTTCCTTAGCAAGTATTGGTTCTCAAATAGGCAAACGCGACCATGCAACTGTTTTACATGCTTGCAAAACGGTTGATAATTTATCTTCAACAGATAAACAGTTTAGAAAATATGTTGAAGACATCTCTAAGAAGCTTTCTGTTTAAAATTTACATCCAATGACTAACATTCTGATGGTATGTTTGGGAAACATTTGCCGTTCTCCCTTAGCCGAAGGTATTTTAAAATCTAAACTTTCAAGTGATTTTCACATAGACTCAGCTGGCACGGCTAATTATCATGCAGGTAGTTCTCCAGACAAGCGTTCTATTGCTGTTGCTAGAAAATACGGATTGGATATTTCTCACTTAAAAGGCAGACAATTTAAAACTTCAGATTTTGATTTGTTCGATTTAATTTATGTGATGGATGAATCAAACTTCAGAAATGTTATTTCGTTAGCTAGAAATGATGAAGACCGTGCGAAAGTAAAATTCATTTTAAATGAAGTATATCCAAATCAAAATTATGATGTGCCAGATCCTTATTACGGAGGTGAAGATGGTTTTGAAAATGTATACAAAATGCTAGATGAAGCTTGTGATATAATCGCAAAAAAAACTCTGACTTAAATAAAATTTTTTATGAGCACAGCTAAAGGTAAATTATATTTAATCCCAACAACTTTAGGGGATAATGATCCTTTAGAAGTTTTACCTGCATCAGTCAAGTATTTAATTAAACAAATTGACACCTATATTGTTGAAAATGAAAAGACAGCTAGGCGCTTTATAAAAAAAATAACTCCTGATAAATCGCAACCATCCTTAAATATGTTTCATTTAAACAAATTTACAGATGCAAATGAACTACCTAGTTTTTTATCTCCTTGCTTAAACGGTACTAATATTGGGCTTTTATCTGAAGCTGGGTGCCCTGGTATTGCAGACCCCGGTGCAGACATTGTAAAATTAGCACATCAAAAAAACATTAAAGTAGTACCTCTGGTTGGACCTTCATCAATCTTAATGGCTATGATGAGTTCTGGCATGAATGGTCAAAGCTTTGCCTTTAATGGTTATTTACCTATTGACAAAGGTGAACGAAAAAGTGAGATTAAACGATTAGAAAGACTTTCTTTCGAGCATAATCAATCTCAACTATTTATAGAAACGCCATACAGAAACAATAAGATGCTAGAAGACTTGTGCCATACGTTAGAAAAAAACACAGACATATCTGTAGCATGTGATATTACCTTAAGTACAGAATTTATAAAAACGCAAACCGCAAATGAATGGAAAAAAAATATTGTAGACCTACATAAGAGACCTACAATATTTATTATTCATAAAAGCTAATACTTATTAAATAGCTTTTGCTTCTTTATTTGGCTTCACAAAAGAAGTATCATATCCAGAAAAACGCTTCATGTATTCATGCACAGTCGTACCATAACCATCTGCAAAGTTATCTAAACCATAACTTCTCAAATATTTCTTCACATTTCCTGGACCCGCTAAATGCGCTGCAGCTAGAATACCAGATTCTGTCACTATAATACCATTAATTCGTTTTCCAACAAAATTCTTAATATCACGCCTTAAAATCCATTTATTACGCTCAGCATTAGCAATAAAAGCTCGCTCTTGCAGCTTAGGACTCTTTAAAAATTTATCGGAATTCTTAATTCCAATCATTCTTAAAGTAGATTTCCCAAACTGATACTTGCCTAAGTAACCATATGTGTTCACAGAAAAATAATCACCTCCAGATTCTTTAAAAGCTAAGGCTTCTTTAAATCCTACAAACGACTTACCTAAGTAAGGAGAGAACGATTCGTTTGATGCTAACAAACTAAAGTCTTTACTTGTATTATCACGTACCGTATAATTTAAGTCTAATCCCTTTGTAGAATACTTACTTAAATCAATCGTTTCATCGGATGAAAACGATACACTTAATATAAAACATATTGTAAGTGCGAGGGTAATAAAACTTGCAATATTCTTTACCATAATTTTAAATTTTTTCAGTGTATTTTAATGTAAAATACCCCTTCAAATTTCAGCGTGCAAAATTAGGCTTTTTTTTAATTATTTCAAAATTAATCGATTATGTGCATTTTTTAGTTGTAGAATAGATGAAATACACACTTATTTTTATTGATTTCTAATGTAGGGAATGGTAACTTAACCATACTAAAAACGTCTAAAACTGCTCTCAAAAATTTTGAATTTGTCCTAATCGCATTCAAATTTACATCAAAACTTAAATAGTATTGACGCACCCTATGATTAGTTGTTAACACTTGATTGTCAATATCTTTCGACCCATAAAGCATCCCGTCGGCTCCATAACCTACCGCCAGGTTTAACCATTTTGGGATTTTACTTTCTTTAAAAAAAGAATGTAGATTAGCACTTAACCAATAGGTTTGTCCGTTATAGTCTTTTAATATTTCTTCTAAAAAGTTTTCGCCAAGCTTCTCTGGGTTTAATTTCGCATACCTAGTTTGATGAAAAGAATATTTTAAGGCAATTCTCTGCTCATTCCACAGCAATTCTTGTCCAATATACAAACCAGCTCCTGCTCCGTTTGCCGCAATATCACCCCATGAAAAACCCCATTCTTGCGAATATCCATCTAACACTTCAACAGCTGTTAAAAAACCAAAGCCTAAAGTTGCCCCATAAATTAGCTGATCTTTTTTACTTACACCGCTCCAATTTAATAACTGTGCGCCATGCCTTCCCATCTGATAGGCTGTAAAAGCGTGACCAATTTTATCCATTTGAAGCCATTCATTATTATCGTTAACAGTGTGGAACTTTGAACGATCAAAATCAGCATACCAAAGTTGATTTAATCCTAATAAACTTAAACTCGCTATAGAAGCCTCTGAAATAACAACAGCGTTTCTTCTGGGCTTATTAAGTGTGTCACTAGGTGTTAAAAAATTATCTAGCTTAGATTGTGAATAAGACAGCGAAGACAATAATGTGAGTAACAGAATATGGTTTATAATAAAACGCTTCACTATTTATTAATGCCTTGAGATGATAAGTAACGGTGATATTCTCTGGCATTCGCGTTATGCTGTGCTAAAGTTCTAGCAAATTTATGAAAACCAAGACGTTTCGCATCTGCAGCGAAATATATGTATTTATGTTTTTCATGATTTAAAACCGCATCAATTGCCGAAATATCAGGCATAGCAATTAAACCTGGAGGTAGCCCAGCATACATATATGTATTATAAGGAGAATCAATCTCCATATGTACATTTAAAACACGTTTAATAATAGTATTCTTATATTTTGGCAATTTATAAGCCGCAAATTTAAGCGTAGGGTCTGCTTGTAACGGTATTCCTCTTTTTAATCTATTAACATAAACACCAGCTATCCTAGGCTGTTCTGAAGTCTGTTTAGACTCTTCATAGACTATGGAAGCCAATGCAATTACTTCATCTTGGGACAAATCTATATCTTTTGCTTTATTTTTTCTCGAATCATTCCAAAAACGGTTATACTCTTTAAGCATACGATTTCTAAATGATTCGGCAGAAGTATTCCAGAAAAGCTCATAACTATTAGGCAAGTACATCCCAAGAGCTGTTGCTCCATTAAAATTGTTTTCTTTTAAAAATGTTTGGTCTTTCATTGCATTTAACAAAGAGACACTATCTGCTTCAACTTGAACTGCTATACGCCCTGCTAACTTTTCAAGAGTTTCTTGATTATTAAAAGATACTTTAATTGGTATGTTCTTGCTACGAATAGAATTAATAATATCATTATTACTCATTCCATTTTTAATGGCAAATTTTCCAGCTTTAATATTAACTGTATATTTCTTTTGCTCTGCTAAATCATCAAAAGAATCTATATCATCCAATAAGGGTATTAACTGGTTTCTAACATCTTCATAAACTGCATTAGAAGGAATAAAGATGTATGCCATTTCATTATTAAACTTCGTATTTGGTTTTAGCATGGCTTTATATACAAAATTTGCAAAAAACGCAGCAACTACCAATCCAATAATAACAATTGTAATAAGTATCTTTTTAATGTACATGTTAATTATTTATAAGCTGAAATAAATATTCGTTTTTATAAGAACCATTGGTATGAATCCAATCTTTTTTAAGTCCTATTTTTTTAAATCCCTGATTTGTAAAAAGTTTTATACTTGTTTCATTATCTTCAGAAATATTACAATATAACTGATGTAAACCTAAATGTGTAAAACTATAATCTATTAATAGTTTAAGAGCTTCATAACCATAGCCTTTTCCTCTATCACCTATCTCTTTAACTAAAATACCAACGCCGGCTCTACCGTTTTTAAAATCAAAATCAAATAAATCAATCATTCCTAATGACTCCTCTTTATAACTCGAAATAACCAGACGTAATTGTTTAACTTCAAAAATATCTTTATGAGCTTGTTCTAAATACTGTTTTATTAAATATTTAGAATACGGTGTAATTGTATTACTTATTTCCCATATAGACTCATCATTTTCAATAATATGAATAAATTCTAAATCTTCTGGTTCTAAAGCGCGTAAGTATATATTTTCGCCTTTTAAAGTAATCATATAGTCCCTTTAAAAACAAGTTTAGCAGCCCCGATTAACCATACATTTTTATAGAGTCCATTATCAACTTCAAAAGACACTTTTAACTCTCCTCCTGGTACTTGAAGTGTTATAAGGTTATCTGTTGTTTCATAAATAGCATGCATTGCTAAAGCAACGGCAGTAGCACCCGTACCACACGATAATGTTTCATCTTCTACACCTCGCTCATAAGTTCTAACTGTAAAAATTTGATCACTAACTTTCTTTACGAAATTCACATTGCTACCTGCTTCATTATATGGTTCACCATATCTAATTTTAGATCCTTCTGTTTTAATATCAAAGGCATCTATTTTATTTTCAAATTGCACGTGATGTGGCGACCCTGTATCTAAAAAGACATGATTTTCATGCTTTTCAACTCTATCAACATCTACCATTTGAAGCTTTACAATATCACCATCTATAGTGGCGTGATGTAATCCATCAATCGCTTCAAAAACTGCCATGTTTTCTATAATTCCTAACTGTTTGGCAAATGCAACTAAACAACGTCCACCATTACCACACATAGAGCTTTCATTTCCATCGGCATTATAATAAACCATTTTAAAGTCTAAATCGCTATGGTCTTCTAATAGAATAAGTCCGTCAGCTCCTATGCCAAAACGTCTGTCACAAAGTGTCGCTACTAGTTTGGTATTATTTTTGTCGAAAGTTTGTTGACGATTATCAATCATCACAAAATCGTTTCCTGTTCCTTGATATTTATAAAAAGTCTGTTGCATAATAAAGCACAAAGATATAAATATTAAACGGTATTTTTGATTGTTAAATAGTCGTTAAAATAGGCGTTAAAAATCGTTAAAACGAAATTAGCCATTCAATAAATAATTAATTTTAGTCGTTAATACATTGTAATTAAATTTAACATTTATGAAAAAGTTTTTATCATTAGTATTGGTTTCTGCATTAGGAGGTGTTTTAACCCTTGGTGCTTATAAACTATTTTTAGAAAAAGAAAACAAAAATATAGTAGTAACTGCTACAGACTCTATTCCTACCTTTTTACCAACGGGAAACATTAATAGCCCATTAAAAGCCTATGAAAATTCAGATTTTATAACTGCTGCCGAAAACACAGTTAATGCTGTGGTACACGTAAAAAATGTATCGATTAGCTCTGGACAGATGACTTTTGAGGATTTATTTTTTGGCAGACGTTCCCAGCGTCCTCAATTAGGTACAGGCTCTGGTGTTATAATCAATGCTAACGGTTATATTATAACAAATAATCATGTTATTAAAAATGCACATGAATTATCGGTAACAATGAATAATAATAAAACTTATGAAGCCAAATTGGTTGGTACAGACCCAAAAACAGATATAGCACTTTTAAAAATTGATACAGATGAAGATTTACCTTATGTAACATTTGCTGATTCGGATGAAGTTAAAATTGGTGAATGGGTTCTAGCTGTTGGGAATCCATTTAATTTAACATCTACGGTTACAGCTGGAATTATTAGTGCGAAATCCAGAAATTTAGATCCTTCTGGACGTTATACGCAATCGTTTCTACAAACCGATGCTGCAGTAAATCCTGGTAATTCCGGTGGTGCCCTAGTTAATACTAATGGCGAACTTATTGGTATTAACACTGCTATATCTTCACAAACTGGCTCTTATGTTGGTTACTCCTTTGCCGTACCAAGTAATATTGCTCGTAGAGTTATTGAGGATATTATGGAGTATGGAAATGTGCAAAATGGTATTTTAGGTATAAGTGGCCGCACTTTAAATAGTGAATTTGCTGAACAATTAGGTATTGATGATACACAAGGTGTTTATGTAGGTAGTATTGTTGAAGATTCTGGAGCTGAAAAATCCGGAGTTAAAAAAGGAGACATTATAAAAGAGATTGATAATGTTAAAGTTTCCAAGTTTTCAGATTTAATTGGTCATATTAGTGCAAAAAGAGCTAACGATGTAGTAAACTTAACACTTTCAAGAAATGGTACGTTAAGAACAGTTCCTGTAACTCTAATTAAGAATGAAACATTCAAAATGCCTTTAGTAGGGCGTATAAAAAATGCTAAACAAGAAGATTTAAAGAAATTCAATACACCTAATGGTGTGAAAATAATTGAGCTTGACCAAGAATACGCTGAGTATTGGAAGAATAATGGTGTAAGTGAAGGTTCTATTATTACATCTATTAATGATATAAAAGTAAACTCAGTTGACGATGTGCAAAACGCTTTACAAGATAAATCTTTGGGATCCTTAAGAATTGAGCTTATAAATTCTAAGGGGGAAAAAGAACGCTACAACTTCAGATAAATAAAGTATTACCTCGGTATTTAAACCCTTCAAAAAAACAATGATTTTTTGAAGGGTTATTTTTTTATCAAAATACGCTACGAAAACGTTTGAAATATGATACTTTTGCCAAAAATTTAACTAAACTATTTTACAATGTCTTTTAACAAAGCTTATGAAAATGAGTTAGCCTTTCAAGCAGATCGTCGAAGAGCTACCGTAGAATTTATTAAAATTATAAGTGATCTTTGGTACGATAAGTCCATAGAACTAGTAATTTTTAGAAATCAACTTATCGATAGAAATGTGAGTCAAATTTTAAACCTACATGAATATGCTGGTAAATTTGTACAAAAACCTATCTCCATTTTTGATTCAGTAGAAATTGCACAAGCTATTAAAACGCTTGATGTTCCTCCTGCTAAATTGGATATTGGAAAACTTACTTATGAATTTCATTTAGAGGAAAACAAGCATAATAATGCGACCGCTTTTGTTGCTAGAAAATTAAAAGATGCTAGTAAAAATGGAGACATTCTTCCTAAAGATGTTATTCTTTATGGTTTTGGTAGAATTGGACGTTTAGTCGCTCGTGAACTTATGACACGTACGGGCAAAGGAAGCCAACTGCGATTAAGAGCCATCGTAACTCGTGGTGAGATTAATGAAAAAATACTTGAAAAACGAGCGTCTTTATTGCGTAACGATTCTGTACATGGTGACTTTTCAGGAACCGTTTCTGTTGATGTAAAAAACAGCGCTTTAATTATTAATGGAACCACTGTTAATATTATTTCTGCAAATGCTCCAGAAGATATTGATTATACTAAGTACAAAATAAAAGGAGCTTTAGTAATTGATAATACTGGCGCTTTTAGAGATAAAAAAGCTTTAAGCAGGCATTTAAAATCTAAAGGAGTTGATAAAGTATTACTAACTGCTCCTGGAAAAGAAATCCCAAATATTGTTTATGGTGTAAACCATACAGAAAACAACCCTGATAAAGTTAATATTTTTTCTGCAGCATCTTGTACTACAAATGCTATCACACCAGTTTTAAAAGCCATCGAAGATTCATTTGGTGTAAAATCTGGTCACTTAGAAACAATTCACGCCTATACAAACGATCAGAATTTAGTAGATAATTTTCATAGCAAATACCGTCGTGGACGTGCCGCAGGTCTTAATATGGTTATTACAGAAACTGGAGCAGGAAGCGCTGTTGCTAAAGCTTTACCTAGTTTAGAAGGAAAACTTACATCAAACGCTATTCGTGTACCAGTTCCTAACGGATCTTTGGCAATTTTAAATTTAGAATTAAAAACCAAGACAACCTTAAATAGTGTCAATACTATTTTAAAGAAATATGCTTTAGAAGGTGATTTAGTAGAACAAATTAAATTTGAACTAAGTGATGAGTTAGTATCTAGTGATATTGTTGGATGCTCAGCACCTTCTATTTACGATAGTAAAGCCACTATAGTGCGTAAAGACGGTAAAAATATTGTAATGTATATATGGTATGATAACGAGTATGGATATAGTCACCAAGTTATTAGACTTGCAAAATATATTGCTAAAGTAAGACGTTATACATATTATTAATATTAATGAGCATCTAAATTGAATTTTTAATCGTATATAAATTAGCCTCATTAAATGAGGCTTTTTACTTATTTATAACCGTATATAAACAATATTTTATAACTTCGTAAACTATTTAAACCAATCGTAAATGAATTCCTTTAAGCAAGTCTCTCTTATAGTAGTATTTTTTATTTTCTCATCAGCCTCATTTTCTCAAATAAAAAAAGAAACAGACAATCTTTCTTTAAATAGCGGAACAATAGATAGTCAGTTTGAATTTGTAATAAGAAAGTCTAATAAATATCAAGACTATAAGGTTGTAAAGAAAAATTGGTTATACACACTTAAAGCACATACACTTGATTCTTTGAAAGCTGTACGTAAAGATCTTGTGGATACCAGACTTATTGTTAAAAAACAAGATAAAGAGATTTCGGATTTAAAATTAAATCTTAATAATACACAAAGCGACTTAGACAAAACCAATACAGAGAAAGACAATATGGCGCTGTTTGGTATGCAAATGAGTAAAACTGGTTATAACGTGCTTATGTGGAGTATTATTGCTGGTTTATTAGCACTTCTACTTTTCTTTATTTATAAATTCAAAAATAGTAATGCTATTACTAAAGGTGCTAAACATGCACTAGCTGAGATTGAAGAAGAATTTGAAGAACATCGTAAAACAGCATTGGAACGCGAACAAAAAGTAAGACGTCAGCTACAAGATGAAATAAACAAACAAAAAGGGTTGTAAAAATTCTTTCTAAGAATAAACTTAAAAATCTGTAATTAAACTTACAGATTTTTTTTTGGTTATGGTTTAACAAATGGCTCGTAAAAAGACAATCCAAAATAACAAACAATTAAATTATCTTTGCAATTCTTAAGACAACCCTATGCGTATAGATATTATTACTGTTTTACCAGAATTACTTAAAAGCCCTTTTGAAGCCTCAATTTTAAAACGCGCTATTCAAGCTGGTCTGGTAGAAGTTCATTTTCATAATTTACGAGATTATACTACAGATAATTACAAATCTATTGATGATACGCAATTTGGTGGCGGTGCTGGTATGGTAATGATGGTAGAACCTATAGATACATGTATTTCTGCCCTTAAAGCAGAAAGAGAATATGACGAGATTATTTATATGACGCCAGACGGCGAAACATTAAAACAAGGTATTGCTAACCAAATATCTTTAAAAGAAAATATAATTATTCTATGTGGTCATTATAAAGGAGTAGACCAACGTGTACGCGACCATCTTATAACTAGAGAAATTTCTATTGGTGATTACGTACTATCTGGTGGTGAATTAGGGGCAGCCGTACTTTGTGATGCTGTAATACGATTAATTCCTGGGGTACTAGGAAATGAAACTTCAGCCTTAACGGATTCGTTTCAAGATGATTTATTAGCGCCGCCTATCTATACAAAACCTCGCGATTACAAAGGTTGGAAAGTCCCAGAATTATTATTTAGTGGAAACCTCCCTGAAATTGAAAAATGGCGTGAAGAACAGGCATATCAACGAACTAAAGATAAACGACCAGATTTATTGGAGGATGAATCCTAATCATCATTTAAATGATCAAAATCATCATCAAATTCTCCCGTTATACCATAATTACTCCCTCCTCCATATTTGGTATACTTGGTAAATAAATAAGCTATTAATAAAATAAAAAAAACGCCTCCACCAAGAACAAGCCATTCTTCGAGAGTTGGATTGTATACAAGAAGAATTAACATCATATAAATTTAGTTTTAGTAAAATAAATATAATTAATAAAAAACAATAACTATCTAGCTTCACAATATCATTTTGCAGTAGAAAAGAGAGAGGATAGCTTAACTTTTTAAGCATAAAAGGAATCACATAAAAAATATAATTATTAATTGTTCATTATTAATAATTAACTATCTTTGCAGCCAATTTCGGGTTAACCTCTGGCGAGAATCGTGAATGTTGTTCTGATTTAATTATAATTAAATTTAAAGATATGGAATCTTTAGTAAAATTTGTACAAGACGAATTTGTAACAAGAAAAGATTTACCAGAATTTTCAGCTGGTGATACAATTACTGTTTATTACGAAATTAAAGAAGGAAGTAAAACAAGAACTCAGTTTTTTAGAGGTGTTGTAATACAAAGAAGAGGATCTGGAACATCAGAAACTTTTACCATTAGAAAAATGTCAGGATCAATTGGCGTTGAACGTATTTTCCCAATTAATTTACCTGCATTACAAAAAATAGAAGTTAACAAACGTGGTCAAGTACGTAGAGCAAGAATCTACTACTTTAGAGGCCTTACTGGTAAAAAAGCCAGAATTAAAGAGCGTAGACATTAATAACGATTTATTGCAAAAGCAATTATTTAAAAGCCTTGATCTATATCAAGGCTTTTTTTATTAACAAAAGTTAATAAGTATGGTTCATAAATCGTTGATATCTAATGCTTTGAAAAGTTTGTTTATTTAGTTTCTGGTCTTATATTAGCAACATAGAAATAATAACAACCTTTGGTTGGTTTTGTGGCAACATAAATTTATATTATTCTTAATAAGGTAACGTTCTTTATTATATAATTGTTTTTTGAGGTTTTTTAGAGCCACGTGTATGCGTGTGTAAGCTAAAAACCATGATATTGCAAAAAGTCCTAAATACGAAAGTAGTTAGCAACTAGTGTAATTGAAAGCTTAAAAAACAACAGAATCGAAAGTGAATGTTGTAATATGGGCAATGCTATCAACAAGCTTAACGTGAAAACGAAAAGCATAGTTAATAGGATCAAGAAAAACAATTAAAAGAAACATGCTTAGTAATAGGTCAATGCATATTGAAATTACTAATCTGTTTCGTTGAAATAATAGCACTTGAATTGAAAAAATTTAAATGTAAATTTAAATTGATTTAGTAGCAATACTAATTAGGTCACGTTATATTATTTCAAAGAAAGCCATGTCAGAGAAGATTTATTCTTCCGTGATATGGCTTTTGTTATTTTACAACTTCAGCTCCTGTTTTTTATTAAATCCTTACTATCTGCATATTTTTTTACAATTCCATTAAAACTATTCCTTTTTAATTGTTTTTCATACAATATTTAAACATTTTTAATCATGCATTTTCGTATATTCGCAAGGCTAAAAACGAATCTACTTATATACGTGTTTTTAGCTTTATAATAATTCAAAAAAAAGACACCAATGTCCAAAATTATTTATACCAAAACAGATGAGGCACCAGCTCTAGCAACACGCTCATTTTTACCTATTGTTAAAGCTTTTATTAAATCTTCAGGAATCAATATTGAAACCAAAGATATTTCTTTAGCAGCCAGGATTTTAGCTGTTTTTCCTGATTTTTTAAATGAAGATCAGCGTGTTTCAGACGATCTTGCTTTTCTTGGAGAATTGGCTAAAAAACCAGAAGCTAATATTATAAAATTACCTAATATTAGTGCATCCATTCCTCAATTAAAAGGAGCTATAAAAGAGTTGCAGTCGCAAGGTTTTGATATTCCTAATTATCCGGATACTCCAAAAAACGATTCTGAAAAAGATATTAAATCTCGTTACGATAAAATTAAAGGTAGTGCCGTTAATCCTGTTCTTCGTGAAGGAAATTCAGATAGACGTGCGCCTAAAGCTGTAAAGAATTATGCTAAAAAGAACCCACATTCTATGGGCGTATGGACTAGTGATTCTAAAACGCATGTAGCCACAATGCAATCTGGAGATTTCGCACATAACGAAAAATCGGTAACCATACCAGAAGCTACAAGTGTAAAAATACAGCATACAGATAATAATGGTAATACTACTATTTTAAAAGATAATATTGCTTTATTAGAAGAAGAAATAATCGATTCTACGGTTATGAACAAAAAGGCTCTTGTTTTATTTTTAGATGAACAAATTGCTGATGCCAGAAATAATAACCTGCTCTTTTCTTTACATATGAAAGGGACTATGATGAAGGTTAGTGATCCAATCATATTTGGTCATGCTGTGAGATCATACTATAAAAGTGTATTTGAAAAGCATGGTGATATAATAAAAGAGTTAAATGTTAATGTAAATTCTGGAGTTAGTAATCTCTTAAGTAGAATTGAAGAACTTCCAGATGACAAACGTAAAGAAATAGAAGGAGATATTGCTGCTGTTTATCAAAACGGTCCTGCTATTGCTATGGTAAATAGTGATAAAGGTATTACAAACTTACACGTCCCTAGTGATGTTATTATTGATGCCTCTATGCCAGCAATGATTCGTACATCTGGTCAAATGTGGAATGCAGATGGCAAACTTCAAGACACCAAAGCTGTTATACCAGACAGTAGTTACGCTGGTATTTATGCAGCTACCATCGATTTTTGTAAAAAACATGGCGCTTTTGATCCAACTACAATGGGAACGGTTCCTAATGTTGGACTTATGGCGCAAAAAGCTGAAGAGTATGGATCTCATGATAAAACCTTTGAAATAGAATCAGAAGGGACTGTTCGTGTTATTGATGCTTCAGGAAACACATTATTAGAGCATACCGTAGAAGAAGGAGATATCTGGAGAATGTGTCAAGTTAAAGACGCTCCTATTCAAGACTGGGTAAAATTAGCAGTAACTCGCGCTAGAGCATCACAAACACCTGCCGTTTTTTGGCTGAATGAAAATAGAGCGCATGATGCTCAATTAATTAAAAAAGTAAATCGTTATTTAAAAGATCACGATACAAACGGATTAGATTTAAGAATCTTATCTCCTGTTGATGCAACAATCTTTACTTGCGAAAGAATTATAGAAGGAAAAGATACTATTTCTGTATCTGGTAACGTATTACGTGATTATTTAACAGACTTGTTTCCAATATTAGAAGTTGGTACAAGTGCAAAAATGCTATCTATAGTTCCTTTAATGAATGGTGGTGGTTTATTTGAAACCGGAGCTGGTGGTTCTGCTCCAAAACACGTACAACAATTATTAGAAGAAAATCACTTACGTTGGGATTCTTTAGGTGAGTTTTTAGCTTTGGCTGTATCATTAGAGCATTTTAGCGAAGTAAATGATAACGCAAAAGCAAAAATTTTAGGTGAAACCTTAGACGATGCTACCGAAAAGTTATTAGAAAACAAAAAAGGGCCTTCTAGAAAAGTTGGTGAATTAGATAATAGAGGAAGTCACTTCTATTTAGCTATGTATTGGGCACAAGAATTAGCGAATCAAACAAAAGATGATGTATTAAAAACAGAATTCACGCCGATAGCAAAGCAATTAGCAGATAATGAAACTACCATTGTAAAAGAGCTAAATGATATTCAAGGAAGTGCTACAGACATAGGCGGTTATTATGAGCCTAATGAAGCGCTTATTAATCAAGTTATGAGACCTAGCAAAACATTAAATTCTATTTTGCAATAATCATATTATCATAAAGAATATTTAAAAGCTCCTTTTTAGGGGCTTTTTTTTATACTTTTATAAAAAAAAGCTATTACATGAAACACCTATTATTATGGTTTATTTTCACGTTATGTTTTAATATTCTATCAACAGAAGCTCAACAAAAGTTTACGCTGAGTGGGACTATTTCAGAAGAAAAAAGTAACGAAACCCTAATTGGTGTTAATATTATCTTTCCTGAGATTCAATCAGGAACTACTACAAATGAATATGGGTTTTATTCCATTACATTACCAGAAGGGAAGTATAAAATTATAATCAGTTATTTAGGCTTTACAGCAAAGTCTGAAACCATTATACTTTCAGAAGATATTACTAAAAACTTCAGCCTAATAGAATCTTCAGAAAACCTAGATGAGATCGTTATTACTGAAAATATTGAAAAACTCAATATAAAAACACCCCAGATGAGTGTTAATAAACTCACATCAAGTACCATAAAAGAAATCCCCGTAGTTCTAGGGGAAGCAGATATTATTAAAGCCATTACATTACTCCCAGGTGTTACTAATGCTGGAGAGGGATCTTCAGGGTTCAATGTTAGAGGAGGCTCGGCAGATCAAAATTTAATACTCTTAGACGAAGCCATCGTTTATAATTCATCCCATTTATTTGGCTTCTTTTCTGTTTTCAATCCAGATGCTATCAAAGACCTTCGATTGTATAAAGGAGGAATTCCTGCAAGGTATGGCGGCAGAGTTTCATCTGTATTAGATATGTATCAAAAAGAAGGGAATAATAAAGAATTCCATATGAATGGAGGTATCGGTATTGTTTCTAGTAGACTATTAGCCGAAGGTCCAATAAAAAAGGAAAAAGGATCTTTTCTTTTTGGTGGTAGATCAAGTTATGCACACATATTTTTGCCCCTTTTTGACATTGATAATATTGCATATTTTTACGACTTAAACACTAAATTAAGTTATAAATTAAATAATAGAAATAACATTTACTTATCCGGATATTTTGGCCGAGATGTTTTTAGAATTGAAGATACTTTTGAAAACACTTATGGAAACTCTGTTTTAAATTTTAGATGGAATCATTTATTTTCAGACAAAATTTTCTCTAACCTATCCTTAATTTACTCTGATTATTACTATGATTTAAAATTAAATTTTGTTGAATTTGATTGGGTTTCTGGTATTCAGAATTTTAATTTAAAATATGATTTCAAGCATTATATCAATGATAAAATAAAACTACAATATGGCTTGAATAGTATTTATTATACATTCAACCCAGGAGATATAAATCCAACTGTAGAATCTTCTGGAGTTAACCCGTTTAAATTAATTGATAAATACGCTTTCGAAAATGCGATTTACTTAGATGCAGAACATAAACTATCGGACAAATTAGCGTTATCTTATGGTTTACGCTTAAGTTCTTTTCACCGTTTGGGTCAAGATGAACTTAATATTTATGAAAACGATCATGCCGTTGTATTTAATGAAAATTTTCAGATTTACGAAAAAGCGCCACCAATAGGCACAGAAAGCTTTAAGCGAAGTGATGTTATTGCTAGCTTTTTTAATTTAGAGCCCAGAGCTTCTCTAGCATATCAATTAAATTCTGAGAACTCTATAAAATTGAGTTATAATAGAATGAGTCAATACTTACATTTATTATCAAATACCAACTCTCCCACACCTTTAGATATTTGGACACCTAGTGGAAAGTATATAAAACCACAATTACTCGATCAATACGCCATCGGTTATTTTAAAAACTTTAAAGACAATAGGTATTCTCTAGAATTGGAAAGTTTTTATAAAAGAGTAAAAAATAGAATAGATTATATAGATGGTGCTGATTTAATTGCCAATAATGCTATTGAACAAGTTATATTAAATGGACGATCAAGAGCCTATGGATTAGAAGTCTTGCTTCGTAAAAATGAAGGAAAATTTAAAGGTTGGCTAGCATATACACTCTCAAAATCTGAACAGCAAACACCAGGAAGAACAGCATCCGAATTAGGTATTAATAATGGTAATTGGTACAAAACACCCTTTGATAAAACTCATGATATTTCGTTTACAGGAAGCTACAAATGGAGTGATCAATGGAAAATAAATGCTAACTTTTTATTCCAAACCGGTCAACCTGCTACGTTTCCAAATGGACAATATATATTCAATGGTATTACCGTACCTAATTACAATGATAGAAATTCAGATAGATTACCATCTTATAATAGATTAGATGTTTCGTTTAACTATACGCCAAAACCTAAGAAAAGTAAACGCTTTCAAAGTTATTGGGTGTTCGGTATATACAATATATACAACCGTAGAAATGCCGCTTCAATATCCTTTGGTCAAAATACAGAAACTGGATTAAATGAAGCTTCTCGATTGGCTATTTTTGGAATCATACCATCAATATCTTATAATTTTAAACTTTAAGATTATGAAAAAAATTAAGTACCTATTCATTTTTTATATGTTTTCATTAGCATCCTGTGAAGACGTCGTGGATATAGATTTGAATACTGCAGAACCAAGATTAGTCATCGATGCATCTTTAAGTTGGGTTAAAGGAACAGATGGAAAAAATCAATCCATTAAATTAAGTTTAACAGCTCCATTTTTTGATAGTATAGTTCCCCCTGCAACTGGAGCTACAGTAACAGTTACAGATTCAAATAATAGTACTTTTGTTTTTAATGAAATAGAAAATTCAGGTATTTACATAAATAATAATTTCCTACCAATATTAAATACCACTTACAATCTAACGATTGTTTATAATAATGAAACGTATACAGCTACTGAAACTTTAATACCCGTAACCCCAATAGAATTTGTGGAACAAAAAAACGATGGTGGTTTTTCTGGTGATGAAACCGAAATAAAAGCATATTACAATGACCCTTCAAATATTAAAAACTTTTATTTATTTGAATTTTTAATTATTAAAAAAAACTCTATAAACCTTGAAGTTTATGATGATGAGTTTACTGATGGCAATCAAATTTTCGCATTTTTTTCAGGTGAAGATCTCGAAACAGGTGATGAATTAAAAATTATGAGTTCTGGGATATCTGAACGTAATTTCGAATTTCTAAATATTTTATTACAACAAACTGATAATGAATCTGGCGACCCATTTGAAACCCAACCTGCAACTGTAAGAGGAAATTGTATAAATCAAACAAACCCAGACAACTATCCTTTTGGCTATTTTAGAGTTTCAGAAACCTCTGTTTTCTCTTATATAATTGAGTGATTTGGTAAAAAAGAAGTAGCAACAAAAAGGTACGCATTTCTAAAAAAAGATATAGTAATCTTAAGACAACTCACTCTTTATGATTTTATAAATGATAAAAAAATTGAAGTTGAAGATATTCTTTATGATTAAAACTGGGGATTAATTCATATTTTTGATCCTATGAGTTTTACAAAAACCACAGAGCAGGATTCCCATTACAACCATCTGGAAAAGATGAGTGTTAATGAATTACTTATCAATATAAATAACGAAGATAAAGCAGTACCATTAGCTGTTGAAAAAGCACTACCTCAAATTAAAAAATTAGTAAAACAGATAGTAGAAAAACTTAAATTAGGTGGACGACTATTTTACATAGGCGCAGGTACAAGTGGACGTTTAGGTATTTTAGACGCATCAGAGTGTCCACCAACGTTTGGGGTTTCTCACGACTTAGTCATCGGTCTTATTGCAGGTGGAGATACAGCCATTAGAAACGCTGTAGAATTTGCAGAGGACTCTCTTACCGAAGGATGGGACGATCTTCAAAAACATAATGTAAATTCAAACGATGTAGTAATAGGTATTGCTGCTTCTGGAACAACACCATATGTTATAGCTGCGCTGGATACATGTAATAAAAATAATATCGTTACTGGATGTATTACATGCAATCTTAATAGCCCACTATCTCTAACAGCAAAATTTCCAATAGAAGTAATAGTAGGTCCAGAATTTGTTACGGGAAGTTCTAGAATGAAAGCTGGTACAGCCCAAAAATTAGTTCTTAATATGATCACAACTTCTACCATGATTCAACTTGGACATATAAAAGGAAACAAAATGGTAGATATGCAATTAAGCAATAATAAGCTAGTTGATAGAGGAGCAAAAATGATTATGAGTGAATTAAAAATCTCAAAAAATGAAGCTCAGCAATTATTAACAAAATATGGTAGTGTACGTTTAGCTATCAAAAATTATAATAATGGAAACTAAAAGAACCAATAAGGATATCCTTGTAAAAGGGTTAAAAACTATGGGAGCTTCTTTAGCAGCTATGTTTTTAGGTCCAATACTCCTTCATATAGCTTTTAGTAATCAAGAAAAGCCTTTATACATTCCTATACTAATTGTAGCTATTATTATTTGTGCATTAGCCGTATATTTAGCTTTTAAAGGACTAAATACTATATTAGATAGTATGTTTAAAAAACAAGACTAATATGCTGTTTCCTTTGGTGTTGTTGGGTTATAACCAAAATCACTATCGTTAATTACTATTCCCAATCTATCTAAAATATAATTTATAATAGCATAGTGATGTATGGTATGGCTATTAGCTTGAGCTAATAAAGCAGATAAAGTATATGTTATTTCTATTTTTCCAAGACCTAAATCATCAATTACACGAATAGTGTTATTGAGATCACCTCTTAAACCATTAAGGTTTTCCATTAAGCTCAATAAATAATCTTTAGCAGAATTACAGCAGGTTTCAATTTTAGTGTCTCTTTTTCTAGCTGTTAAATCTACACTGTTCTCTTCTATATTTAGAATACAGTCATAAAAATCTAAAATATGTCTTAAATGAGACCCAATACTTGAATTATAAGGTGACACGGATGCATTACTTAGTATAGCATCGTCTAACTTATCTAATAAATACTGAGATTTTTGTAATGTATTAAGGGTCGATTTAATAATTATGTCCATGGATACTAAAATAGTTAAATAAACTGTAATAAAGAATAATTTTCCATTAGTCTTCAAAGCATCAATTCCTTACATATAAAAATAAAAAATCCTAAATATCAAATCGTCCTTATGAATGAAGTGTGTTAGACAGTAGTGAATTCATCAAATAAGTACAATGTTTGAGATTCTCGGTTTCGCAGTAATAACAAACGTGTATAAAAACAAAAAACCCTTCATATTTCTATGAAGGGTTTCTAAAAAAGGCAACGACCTACTCTCCCACGAATGTAGTACCATCGGCGCTAATGGGCTTAACTTCTCTGTTCGGAATGGTAAGAGGTGAGCCCCATCGCTATAACCACCTTAAGTTTTAAGTTAGCAGTCCCAGTAATCAGTTTTCAGTAACCTAATACTGCAAACTGTGACCGGACACTGTCAACTGCGCTGCGCGCAAATATCTTAACATATTGAAAAAAGACCTTGAAGGCCATCCGATACATAAATAACTATAA
>NZ_JAUOEM010000004.1:321532-607875 GCF_030540875.1 Flavivirga amylovorans | reverse complement strand
CCGCCAGCTAGCGTTGCTTCCACTTCCAAATTATCACCACCATCCGGAGTAAACGTAAAATCTACGGTGCCCCCTGCATTACCCTCTATTGCCAGAATTGAATTGACGACTACCGGTTGGCTAAATGTAAATGTCACTGTAGTCACTGATGCAGCCGAATTAAAAATAACATCTCCTGATGACCCTCCAAAATTCCCAAAGGGTGTCAATAACCATGAAGAACCTGCTGTATCACTTGTTACGGTAGTGGTTAAACCTCCTATCTCCTCGGTTATACTCGTTCCTGTGTCAACGGCATTAGTATCCCAATCAAAAATAGTCTGACCACTAACTGAGTTTATAACCAATGTTAACACCGTAAATAAAATTGTAATTTTTTTCATAATTTAGGATTATTTAATTGTTAGTTATTTAATTTTAGTTCTTAATTGTTTAATATCTTTTTGGAAACGATCCTTTCTATTATTTGTAAACTTTAGATTTTTCACAAAACACAACGACTCAATAGTTAGTGTTTTTTTATTAAAAATCTTAAGAGCACAACCCAGTTTGAGGTTTTATAATTAAAACAATCATACCTGTTTGTCTGCAACAGCTTAGCCTTTACCTTATTGCTCCAGCAATACTTCTTCTAAGAACAACAAGGATAAAATTTGGGACGAGAGCATCATTTGTACTTCAAATATGAGAGAGGCAAGATGAGTTCTATATAGTCCATACAACTGAAAATTAAAAGTGGGTGGGTCTGATTTAAAAAAAAATATAATTATTAGTAAATTATATTCTTTTAGCTATAAAAAATCTTGAATCGCCTAAATTACATAAAAAACTGATTACCAAAATTTAAAAGCTTTTAAACGATGGTGAATTTTAATCTTTATGACATACTAAGAAGCAAAAATGAAATGTGAAAATCTGTTAAATTAAAAACTATAAATCCATTTCAAAAACAACTTTACCTTTATTATTAAGGTTTAAAACAAAAAGAGTCTCTCGACTTAAAAAAGCCTCACAATAACAATAAATTTAGTTTCTCTATTTTTATATGGAGCATCAAAATGTGATTAGAAAATCTGTTAAATTTGGGTTATCAATAATACAGATTATTACACTTCGACTGATATCATTACAAGCTAACTAACGTCAATGAAATTCTAACAATAATTTACTAAAAGAAAACAGATTGGTTTTAAACTTTAATAAGAATGATTCTTATTTCCTTTTAAAATTATACATTTTTTTATAACATCTCTGATTTGCAAATTCCGAAAAAACAGTTAGCCACTTACCTATATATAGGCAGAAAAGCACCATGATAAACAATCACATTTTGAACAAACTATAATTATTTACTAAAAAAACTGAAGGTCTTTTAGTTTTAGTCATCTGACTCTTTTTACTAAAATGATCCCAGTGGATCATTTCTTTACTTTCAAGTCTTGGCTAAAGACTATTTTATAAGATTTAGAATCTTTTATTAATGCTTCTGTAAAGGCTTCTATATCTTTAATTGTGATTGTATTTACTAAATCTTCAGAGTTTTTAGGGTCATTCATATTATAGTCTTCACGAAAGTAATTTATGAGTACTTGTATATCGTAGCTATTATAATCCTGCTCTTGTTTTCTTTCTTTTAAATAATCTGATTTGATTTCATTCAGATCAGTTCGAGTAATAGTTCCGTTTGCTATGTTTTTTATCTCCTGATTCACCATTGCTATAAGCTGGTCTATCTTATCTGGATTACAATCAAAAGCTATTTGCAAGGACGCTTGTTCAATAGGTCGTTTTTGCACACTAACTTTTACATTCCCTCTATACCCCTCTACCTGTTCCTGTAAAATTTCCGTTAATCGAAATTCTAAAATATCACCCAAAGCCCTTGCTACTAATACGTTTTTTAAGCTATAGTTCATCATGTTCTTATAGCCAATTCTAACCTCACTTTTAGGATTTTCCATAATTAAAGGAATCTTCTTATCAATCATATCTTCCAACCATGATACCGAATTGTCCTGCCATGTTTCTTTAGTATCGTTTATTGGAATACTAGCTATATATTTTTCCAATAATGACCTTAATGCTCTCTTTTGAAGATCCCCTACTATAAAGAATTCGAAATCGGCTGCATTATTAAAACGTTCCATGTACACGACCTTTATCTTATCAAAAGACACATCTTTAATAAATTCATTATTAAATAAACGTCGTTTAGGATGGTTGTTTCCATATAGGGTCGCTGTAACACTGTCTTTAATCTTTTCATTAATGTCATGACACCTTTTGGTAATATAATTATTCAAATTCTCTATCACTACTTGATAGACATCTTTGTCAAATCGTGGATTTACAAAACGTAAATGAATCATTTGCAATAAGGTTTCCACATCCTTTGTTGTTGAAAACCCATTAATGCTCTCTGTTATATTGGAAATATGGATATCTGTTTTAGCGGTATTGTCCACTAATATTTTTGATAAATCAATAGCTGAATGATTTCCTAGTCCTGATTTAATTATGAATTTAGCCAGCAATTGTGCAGAGGGAAGATCCTGATCTTTTATTAAAGACAAGCCCCCATAACTTATCGCTCTGAGTTGTACATCATTCTTGTTTTTGTCTGTAAACTTATAATGCACTTTTATTCCATTGCTTAAAGTAAAGGTTGTTGAGCCTATGGACTGTAACATACTTTCCGATATGATCTTACCTTCTTTAATAATAACACCAGACATAAGTGCTTTTCCTATATCTACATAAGGTCTTAAGGGGTAATTTCCTTTTTTAATAGTTTTATCTACATACAAAGAATCGTTAAAATTTATGGTTTGGGCATTACTACTTACCGAGAATAGTAACAATAGAAGGTTTATGATTAATAGAGATGATATTACGGAAAGTGTATTTTGCATTTTTCTGGTTGTTTTTTTGTAAAAAGATTTAAGACCGCTTTGCTGTTAGAATTAAGAATAAAGACTTGGTTGTTATTGATTAATAGACATAAAAACTAACACGTTTAACTTGTGTAAAAACCAAGGTACTTCTCTTTTGAATCTTCTATTTATGAGGCTTATTTATGGTTAGTCTTCAGAATAAGTTTTGGCTATTTAATCAGTGATGAAAGAAACGATGTTTAAAAGTGTCGTTCAAAATGAAATGTTTGATTAATAGTGTGTCCAGATTTTTCGACTGCGCTCAAAATGACAACTTACAGGCTTTTTAGGCACCTTCAAGTTTTCAATTAAAAAATATGGACAACCGAACTATGAAAACGATTGCCCGTACTTTACTTCAAAACGTTGTCTTTGGAGTGACTAATTCAAAAAACAACTATCATAAAAAGTTTAGGTTTTATATATTAATTTTTATCTTTTTATTGTAGTATGTTTTATCACATTGAGTACTTCGTCTGCGCTCAGCATAAACTAAACTTGAAATTTTTTTAAAAATTATAGTTTAATAATATCTTCGACTGCTCTCAGACTGACTTTTCTGATCCTAATTTAAAATATTGGCTTATGCCTATGTTGATACTTTTACTTTTAATGTTCTACCTTCTATTAAAAGGGAACAGATGGTTTTTAATCTTTAACTACTCTAACCTAATTAATATTAAAACCAGTCTTATTCCCCTTTTAACATTGCATTTCTTTAAACTTCATTAAAATGTAATCAACACTATGCCAATACATCAACTGGTTTGTTCATTATAATAGTCCAATGGATTATTTCTTTACATTCTACACTCTTTTTGACATTGTCTTCTTTTCAGTTTATTTAATAAAAGGGAACAGACGGTTTTGAATTCTTAACTACTCTAACCTAATTAATCTTAAAACCACCCTTATTCCCTTTTTGACATTGCATCTTCTTTAAGTTTTATTAAATATACATTAACTCTATGTCAACACGCCAGCTGGCTTGTTCATTAAAATAGCTAGACTATTTCTTTACATTGATAAAAACCAAATGACTACATATTTTAATTATTCAAATGTGATGTCTCCTATTGTCGACATGACAATGAAACTATTTTTTATTTTGGATCATGTTAATCGGAGAGAAAAACTATAAATAGACAACTATGTCTGACTATCTATCTGCAAGTTTCAACTTAACACGCACATATATATGTAAACTTTTCTAGACAAACGCCATTATGAATAATACATTAGTCCAACAATTCTAATAAAACTGCCAACTATTTATTTCTTTACGTTTAAACTATTTAATTACTAGTGTTTTATCATTTATTTCATAGCTATTAATGAAATTAGTACTTTTAATAGCTATTAATATATCTTCTATACTATTACTTTTATTAAATGTACCTATAAAACGCTCTTCCTTTTGTAGTGTATTTTCAATAATCACATCCATGTCATACCAACGTGACAGCACTTTTAAAATCTCCGTTAGTGGTTTATTTTCAAAACTAAAAATACCGTCTCTCCATGCCGTTTCGTTATAAATATCAGCAACTGTAGTAATACTTATTGTATTAGTTTCTAGATTAAGATTTGATTGTTGGTTTGGCACTAACACATGGTTTGCAACGGCTGTAGTTACCGATACCTTACCTTCTACTAATAGGGTACTAATATTGGTTTCGTCTTTATAAGCTTTTATATTGAATTCGGTACCTAACACTTCTATTTCTTGAGACCTGTTAAACACTTTAAATTTCGCACCTTTATGTTCTGTACTTGGTGACACATCAAAATAAGCTTCACCATAAACCAATTCTACTTCACGGGTTTCTCCTTTATTAAATGCCACTGGATATTTTAATTGAGACTCAGAATTCAACCATACTTTAGTACCATCAGACAATAAAATATAGAATTGTCCACCTCTGGGAATCGTTAATGTGTTATAGTTGTTTTTTGTTTGTTTCTGGTTACTGGTTTTGTATATTAACTCTTCACCGTTACTGGCCACATGGTTTGATTCATAAACTGCTCCTTTTCCAAGAACAACGTCTGATCCATCTTCAAGCGTTAAGATTGCTTTGTCAGTTCCTATTTCAATATTATTATTTACAATAATCGGTTCGGCAAAGTCTTGTTCTTGGTTTGTTTTATTAAAAACGAAACCAATAGTAATCAATAATGCCACAGTCGCTGCTGCACCATAATACCAAAACTTGGATGATTTTCCAGATCGCTGTTGTATTTTTCTTTCTAGAATTTTCCAATCTTTTTCTGTATCGATTTCTTTTAAAAGTTCTAAATGCTTACCTGATTTTATTTCTGATAACATCTGTTCTTTTGTTTTAGCATCAAAACTCTCAGACATTTCTAAATCGTTAGGTGCTTCGTTCTTTATTAACGATGCTGCTATTTTTTCTGAAAGTGACTTTATTTTATTGGAATGACCCATTGCAATATTTTAGGCTATTATAGTTAATACAAAAAAATGAAAAAGTGGGTGGTATAATGTAACAAAATTATTTAATTGTCAAAAAACTGAGAAAATCTCTTAATTTACGATAGGCTACTTTTTTGTGATCTTTGACCGTATTGACAGATATGGACAATTCATCCGCTATCTGATTATTTGTATAGTCTTCGATACTCAACCTAATAACCTGAGCCGCTTTTTCGGGTAATTTATTGATGGCTTTTTCTATAACAGCAGTGGTTTCTATAACAACAGCATCCGATATGTAGTATTCTTCAGTTTCATAAGTTTCCACATTTGCAAGCTCATAACGCTCAGTTACTTTATACTGTTTACTTTTTAAATAATTGAGACATTTATTCTTTACGGCTTTATAAAAAAAGCCTGTGGCATGGTTTTCGTTTTGGAACGTAATTTTATCTTCCCAGACTTTTACAAAGACTTCCTGAGTGATATCTTTTGAAATATCCAGATCGTTAAGATATTTATACGCGAACACACATAGTTGCGGATATAAACTATCAAAAAGCGCCTTATATGCTTTTAGTGTAAATTCGTTGTCGCCTCCCCTCATAGACTTGTTAGAGATAATATTCGCTAAAACTAAGTAATTTTCTACTAATCTTGTAAAGATATACGCAGTTATTTATTAATTCCATAAATAAGCAAAACAATTTTAGTTCTTGAAAGCTTTATGGTTTCAGTAAAAAACAACATGTATTAAACCTGTAAAGAATCCCTTGTTTTAGAGTAAACTCATTTAAATATAATCAATTATAAAACAAAAAAAAGAAATACTATTTACATTTTACAATTTCACTTAAAATTATTTTGTTCTTTTTTTTGATTATTCTAAATTTTTCATCTAAAAAGATACTTTTAGACTAAGAACTAAATCATTAGAGCATTAGTTTAAATAAAAAGTAGTCATAATCTTACTAAGATAAAAATAATGTTCTTATTTTAAGAATTAAATAAAGGAATTCCTTGAAATTAACTAAAAACTCAAAAATTATAGTATCCTTTTTTGTCTTTGCATAGTCAAAATATCAATATTGATCAAAAAAAAGAGCTTTTATAGTAGCGTAAAAAACTTAACTTTTCATGAAAATAGAAAGGTTTCTCTATATTTTGTGATGCTTTTTCATTTTATATGGTTTCATTTATAATCAAATGCTATCAAACAAAAAGGGACGCCGAAGATGTCACTTATTGATTTCTTCAACGGATGCCTCGATTCACTATAAGTTATCTATTACACCTTTGCAGATGTTAGATTAAATATTTTTAATGTTATTTACAACTTCAAACTATTACTATAAGCTACAATTAGAATTCCCAAAACCATACAAGTTAAACCGAAATACAAAAACCCTTTTGCTTTACCAGATGCTTTAACCCATTCTTTTGTAATAATTCCACTAATAATGGCTGTAACCACACACGCCGTATTAAAAATAGCATACCCTACTGTATTTCCACTTTCTCCAAGTTTAAAAGCAGCGTAAGCAAATAATGCAGATGCCGCATAATGAAATACTGCCATAATTAATATAAGTATAAAGTTTTTACTAAAAGCAGGTGTTTTAAAATCCCCCCATGCTTTTTTCTGTGATAATTGCCATAAGAAATAAGCTGTCATAACAATTCCTCCACTTAAAAATATAGGAAACATTACTGCTACTGCCGTTACCCATTCTGGGTTTCCAGCTGCCTGACAGGCTTCATGTAAGTAAGGTCTTCCCGCAGCATTAGCATAAGAAAAACCAGTTGCCAGCAAACCACCAACTACAGCAATTAATATTCCTGCTATCATAGACCCTTTACCTTCTTCTTGTTTATCGCCAGAATTTGCTTCATCTTTTTCTCTAATTAATCCTGCTTTCCCATTAGCGATAACACCAACCAAAACAATAGCTAAACCAACTAATATGGTTGTTAATATATTAGTAGCAGGTAAGTCTTCTACGAGGTAAGGCAATAAAGACCCTACTAAAAGAATAGTCCCAATAAACAAAGAAAAACCTAGAGACAAGCCTATATGATTGATAGCTTTACCCCACATCATAACACCAATACCCCAAAGGAAACTGGTTAAGCCCATTTTAATCCAGATATCGGTTGGCATGTTGCCAAAAATATCTACAAAGCCATTTATTAAAACTAACGATGCAATAATAGGTACCACAAACATGGTGAGTAAAAAGAATAAACTCCAAGTATTTTCATACTTAAAATCTTTTGTAAACTTTTCTGGAAGGGCATATAATCCCAACATTAATCCCGCAAAAATTGCTAATAATACGCCTTGAATTGATACATCTTCAATCATAATTATTTAGTTTAGTTAGTGAACTCATTTAGACTTTTTCAATTTGCTAAAAAATGGCTGTTTTCAGCTCTGTTTTTGTTTTTTTTCCTTCCGTAGCTCTGCTATGCAACTCAAAAAACTCTTCAACATAGTCAAAAACTTCTAAGTTTCGCTTAAATCCAAAAAGTCTAAATGAGTTCAGTATAAATTTCACCAGTTAAATTTAAACTGAGTGGTACTTTTAAATGTTTCACCTGCCTTGGTTATGGACTTTGGTGAGTTCTCAATATTTGGACCGTTTGGATAACGGTGTGTTTCGCAACAAAAACCTCTATATTTCCCATACTGCTCGCCATTTTCACGCTTTATAAGATCTGAAGTATATTTTCCTGTGTATAATAACATACAAGGTTCAGTAGTTGAAACCGTTAATGAACGTCCTGAATCTGGACATGTAATTTTTGCTGCTTCAATAAAAGTAGCATTTTCATTATCTAAAACATAAAAATTCTCGAAACCATCCCCCATTCCTTTATGAGCATCACCAATTTTCTTTGGTTGCTGCATATCGTCGGGAGCTCCATCAACATTTACTATAGTTCCAGTAGCAGCTCCTGTATCATCACATTGTAATTTTTTATTTGCGTGTACTTGTGCCTTATGACATTCTACATTAGACTTAAATGCATTCAAATTAAAATATGTGTGATTTGTTAATGATAAAGGGGTATCTTGATCTGGTGTCGCAACATAATCAATATTCAATTCATTATTATTGGTTAAAGTAAAAGAAACCTCAACATCTACATTCCCAGGAAAACCTTCTTCTAAATGGCTACTTTTTAAAGTCATCTTAACACCTACAGCCTCACTTGAAGCAAATTCTTCAGCTTCCCATATTTTTTTATCAAATCCTACGATACCTCCATGTAAATTATTAGGTCCGCAGTTATCAGCAATTTTATAGTCTTGTCCGTTTAAAGAAAATTTAGCATCTTTAATTTGTGAACAATAGCGACCAATAGTACCTCCAAAATAAGGTGCATTTTCTACATAATCCTTTCCAAAATAACCATCAAGAGTATCAAATCCGCAAGCAATATTTTCAATATTACCTTTGCTATCTGGCACTTTAATTGTGGTAATAGTCGCTCCGTAGTCGGTTATTTTAATCTCAACACCATTACTATTTTTTAAAGCGTACTCTTTTACAGTTGCCCCTGCTAATGATCCAAAATCTGAAATGGTTATACTCATTTTTTAAGTTTTAAAATGCTATTATTTTTCCTCGAAAGACGCTAGTTTTTTCCAATTAAAAATAACGCCAACACCTGGGTAATCGGGTGCTACTGCTCTATAATTCTCAACCACTAAAGGTCTTGTTGTATACTCATCTATAGGGAAACTATGCACTTCTAACCAACCAGAATTTGGTTGCGAAGACACTAAACTTACATGTAACTCTTGCATACCATGAGAACATGCTGGAATTCCGTGTTTCTCTGCTAATTTTGCAGCAGCTAACCATCCCGTAACACCTCCACAATTTGAAGCATCTGGTTGTACAAAGGATAATTTAGCTTGATCCATAGCATATTCGAATTCATGAATGGTATGCAAATTTTCTCCCATTGCCAAAGGAAAACCTGTTGCATCAACAATCTCCCCAAATCCTTTGTAATTATCTGGGATAATTGGCTCTTCAAACCAAGTAATATCATATTGCTTGAAACCTTCAATAGCTTTGATAGCTTTTTCAACCGTCATAGAATAATTGGCATCTACCATAAATGTAACATCTGGACCGATATATTCACGTACAGCTTTAATGCGATCTAGATCTTCTTGTAAATTTTCTCTACCTATCTTTATTTTTACGGCATTGAACCCTCTTTCTAAATAACCTTTCATATTATTTAAAAGTTTGTTAATTGGAAACATCAAATCAATACCACCACAATATGCTTTACAAGTATTTCCATGTCCACCAGCCATTTTCCATAATGGTTGACCCGCTTTTTTACATCGAATATCCCATAATGCAATATCTACTGCCGAAATAGCAAAAGATGCTATCCCACCGCGACCTACATAATGCACATGCCATTCTAAAAAATCGTAAATACCTTCGATATCCGTGCCATCTTTACCTACTAAAACGTTAGCAAAATCATGTTCTACCATTGCTTTTATAGAAAAACCACCTTTTCCTCCGGTATAAGTGTACCCTGTACCTTCGCTACCATCTTCAAGAGTGATGGTAACAGTTACCAGCTCAAAATGATAATGGTCGCCATGTTTTGCATCAGACATAACTTCTGGTAACGGCACAGTAAAAAGTCGTGTATCAACTTTTGAAATTTTTGTACTCATTTCTTATGCTTTATGCCTTATATAAAACGTTTTCTTTTCTAAATACTGCTCAAAACCATACTTTCCATCTTCACCACCAGAACCAGATAGTTTATAACCGTTATGGAATCCTTGGTGTTGCTCACCGTGACCTCTATTCACATAGATTTCACCATATTCTAATTCATCATTACACTTCATGATGGTATTCATATTACTTGTAAATACCATTGCTGCTAATCCATATTCACAATCATTAGCATATCCGATAACTTCATCAAAAGAACTAAATTTTAATACCGGTAAAATTGGGCCGAAAGATTCCTCGTGAACAATCGTCATGTCCTGTGTAACGTTAGTTAAAACTGTAGGCTCAAACCAAAACCCTTTTTCAAATACAGTTCCTTTTGGTCGTTTACCACCTGTTGCAATTGTTGCACCTTCTTTTACAGAAACCTCTACTAAATGCTCCATATGCTCCACTTCAGTTTTATTTACTTTTGGTCCCATATCTGTATCATCTAACATGGGGTCTCCAACTTTCAATGCTTTGGTTGCAGCAATAAATTTCTCCATGAATACATCATAAATAGCTTCATGTACATACATACGTTCGTTACAGGTACATACCTGTCCACAGTTATCGAAACGTGAGTGTAATGCTGATGCTACAGCAGCATCAATATCGGCATCTTCAAAGACAATAAACGGTGCTTTACCACCTAACTCAAGTTGCACGTGTGTTAAGTTTTTTGCTGCATTTCTAGCAATTTGTTGACCAACAGGTGTAGACCCCGTCATAGTCACCATTTTAGTAATTGGACTTTCGACTAAAGCATTACCCATAGCACGACCTGGACCTGTTAAAATATTAATTACTCCAGGAGGAACACCTACTTTATTAGCTAAATTCCCTAACTCTAAAGTAGCCAAAGGCGTTTCAGACGTTGGCTTAATAACAAGTGTATTTCCAGCTACTAAAGCGGGTCCTAATTTACGGCCAGCTAACGCTAATGGAAAATTCCATGCAGTAATAGCTACAACAACACCTCTGGGTACTTTTTGAATCCAAATTTGTTCGTTTGGATTGTCAGAAGGAATAATATCGCCTTCAATTCTTCTGGCACCCTCAGCCGCATATCTAATAAAAGAACCTGTTACTGCCACTTCCATTTTTGCCACTTTAAGAAGTTTTCCCTGTTCTTGTACTAATAGTTTTGATAAATAATCTGCGCTTGCATCAATCTCGTCTGCGAACGCATACAAATACTCTGCTCTAGTTCGCGCAGGTAATTTTTTCCATTCTTTTTGAGCTCTTTCTGCTGCTTCTAAAGCTTCTATAGCCTCTTCTGCTGTTCCATTTTGCACTCTAGCAACTACTTCCTCAGTGGATGGACTAATAATATCAATCGTTTTTCCAGATGCAGATGTTTTCCATTCTCCATTTATAAACAATTGATATTCTTTTATTTCTGCCATTTTACTTATTTTTTTAATTGATTATCTTCCCATCCAACCACCGTCAACAAGAACGATAGCACCATTCATATATCCAGCTGCTTCTGCTAAACCAATAGCCATAGCCTTTCCAACCCCTCTCTTACAACCCGTTACTAAGGCCGTTTTTCCTTCTAAACTAAATGTGTTTAAAATACTCATTCTTTAAGTTTTTGGGTGTTTTATAACGAACAATCCATAAGCACTTTCATACCATCAGGATTATTGTCTATATTTTCAAATACGTTTTGGATATTGCTTAATGGCTGAACATCTGTAATCATATCTTCAAATGGCAATTCGTTTGCTGTGATAAGTTGAATTGATTTTTCGTAATCTTCTTTTTCATATACACGCGCACCAATTAGTTTCAATTCTTTCCAGAAGAATTTAAATAAATTTACTGGTTTTGGTTCACCATGAATGGCTACCATCAGGATTCTACCTCTTATACCGGCTACTTCGGTCATCACATCCAATGCAGGCTGCACACCAGCAACTTCAAAAACAACATCAGCTAAACGTCCTTCAGTTTGTTCACGAACGTATTCAACTAAATCTACTCTTAAGGGGCTTACAGCATTTAATCCCATAGATTTTGCTTTAGCAATGCGTTTTTCATTCACTTCAGATATAATAACATTTGCACCTACTTCTTTAGAAACCATAGCTACTAAAAGACCAATTGGGCCTCCACCTAAAACTACAGCGGTCTCTCCTGCAACCAGTCCACTTAAACGTACATCATGTGTTGCTACTGACAAAGGCTCTATTAATGCTGCTAATTTTAAATCGGTATCTTCTTTTAATTTATGAAGTGTGAATGCTGGAACGTTCCAGTATTCCTGCATAGCTCCAGGACTATCAATTCCTATAAACTTTAGCTCTTCACAAATATGATTAAATCCTTTATCAGAAGGTTTTACTTTTCTATCATCTAACGGGCGAACCACAACTTTATCGCCTACAGCATAGCCTGAAACGCCCTTGCCAATCGCATGAATTATACCAGACATTTCATGACCAATAGTTTCAGGAATATTAACACGCTTATCCATCATACCGTGATAAATATGCACATCTGTTCCGCACACACCTACATAGGCTACTTTAATTCTAACTTCTCCATTAGCTGGTTCTGGAATCTCTTTTTCTAATACATTAAAGGTTTTATCTCCTTGGTATTGTGTTGCTCTCATTATATTTTAATGTTTTCAAATAACAAACTTGTTTCTTATTTGAATCGAATATACAAATATTTTATATTTAATTTTCAAAAAAGCTATTAATTACTTGCACTAAACGATTTGCTCATAACTTAAAATAATATATGATGTAAATTGGAAAGAATAAAACCTCCTTAAAAAAGGAGATTAAGTTTTTAAATACCCTAATTTAGATGAAATCTCTGAAGCGTATTGAGCTACTATTTTACCTTTTTTATCAAATTCACTATGCGGTAATCTACCATGGGGAGCAGTAATCCATAAAGCTGCAACAGGATAACCATATTCGTTAAAAATAGGGGCACCAATACAATGTATCCCTTGTATATCCTCACCATTATCTATTGCAAACCCTTTAGCTTTAACCTGTTTTAGTTCTTCTCTAAATTCTTTTTTTGATATTATTGTATTTGAAGTTAAGCGCTTCAAAGAAAGATTATTTAAAATAGTATTTAATTTTTCTATATCGAGATATGCCAATATAGATTTTCCGCCAACAGAGCTATGTAAATTGAAATGCGTACCCTGTTCTACATATAGCTTCACTGGGTAAGATGATGATACTTGTTCTAAAATAACTCCTTTATTATTTATAAGCACCCCAAGCATTACAGATTCTTTCAACTCATCTCTTAAAGCCCTCATAACATCTATTGAAAGCTCAACAATACTTTGCTCGTTCATTGATGAAATACCTAAAGTTAAAAGCTTTCTAGATAACGTAATTTTCTTAGTAGTTTCGTTTTTTTGAAGATAATTTTTAAAAATCAACGTACTAGTAATTCTAAATGCACTTGATTTAGAGATATCTAAAGACTCTATTATTTGAGAAAGTGTTAAGCCTTGTTTATGGTCTGCAAGCAGCTCTATAATTAAAAGAGCTCGTTCAAGATTAGGAACATTATAGTTCGATTTTAAGTCTCCGTTTTCTTTAGTCATTGGTTAGATGTTGTTAACAAAAGTAACATTATTTACTTAAGAGTAAATATTACCTCATCAAATCTAAAATATTAAGACCACTTTTCTAAAAGCCCTATATTAAATTTTAAATTAAGATTAACTAAGAGTTACCCTCATAGCAAGAATAATCTTTTTAGCAGCACTTCTTTTTATAATTGCTTTTCATGTCTGCTGTAATATATTATTAACCAAAAAATATCTTAGCACATCAATTATCTCGTTTTACCCATAACTTTGGATAAAAGGCTATTATCCTAAGTACAAATTGATAATCTCGCATACATCTAGAAGAAGCTTTACGACAAATTCATAAAGTCATATTCTATTTTTGTCTTATATAATCTAATGAAATACAGCTGTTTGTCATCGACGGAGCGAAACATGAGCCCTTCGACTGCGCTCCTTTAGTATAAACTTTCGAAACATCTCATCATGATGAGATACCTCATCGATCCTCGTCCTTTAAAACCTTTTAAGTATTTGATTATAAACGAAATATAATTAATTCTAATTTTTAGCTGATTATTTTGAAGTAAACTAGATTTTAAAAAGCCTCCTTATAAAATAAGAAGGCTTTAAAACTATAAATCTATTAATGAACACTTTATTCTTTTATAATTCGTTTCACAGCTTGATTACCTTCAGAAATTATTTGTAAAAAATAAACCCCTTTAGAAATATTAGATAAATCCATTTGATAGATAACTCCTACTTCATTCGTTGTCTTTTTAATCACACGACCGCTTATATCTACAATTTTTATTTGATCCATTATGCTTTGTTCAGATCGAATGATAATTATTTCATTAGCAGGATTAGGATATACACGAATACCTCTAGCAAATATAGAGTCTTCTAAACTTAATGAAGCCACTACATTGACTGTTCTAACCACATCTACAGCATCATTACAAGATGAGTCGCTAGCGTTATAGGTTACGCTATAACTTCCCACTTGATTTGTATTTACAGCGGCATCATTAATCACCACTATAGAACCATCATCGGTTGTTGCTCCTAATTCTACATAAGAATCTCCTTGTATGATTTCTTGAGGATTACCTCCTGTCAAGGTAATCACTGGTGCTGTAGTATCTGTGGTAGTAATCGTAACTGTTGCATTTTTCATAGACACATTACCATTAACGTCTGTTGCAGTAAGTGTTACAATATTTGCTCCTAAATGCGTGCAATCAAAATCTGTTTGAGAAGCTACTAGTGTATCTACACCACATACATCTAATATTCCTGACATAGGTACAAAAGTAACCACATCGTTGGTAGTTGACCATTGTGCAGCATTACGACCTGGAACAATAATTGCGGCAGTACCATCTATATTTTCTATTCCTTGTATTTTATCATTTCCCGAATCAAAAGTACTTGTACCGTGAATTTCTATACGATTTGTACTTTCAAATAGTTTAATCTGGGTTGTGGTTCCATCAGGAGTTGTGTCATAGTAGTGTACCTCATCAAAATCAATAATCGCAATTCGATTAGGAGCTGTTCCTATAGTAGTATATCTTATAATACCACCATCCTCAGGATTCATATCTGTCATATCAAAGGCAATTAAGTTGTTAGGGGGAGAGGTATTAGGAAGTGCGTCCCAACCACAACACCCATCATCTCCTTCATCTGAAAAAGTAATAAATCCGTTAGAAGAAATGTAAAACTCCGTATAAAAGTTACCATAGAATCCAAAACTAAACCCAATAGGTAAAGCTGCGGATACCTCATCATCTTCCAATGTTACTTCGGTTCCAGTGCTACTAATGTCAACTCTATCTATAGTTACTGTTGTATCTAAAGTATAACCACTAGCTAACGGGTCTGGACCTAAGAGATCATTAGCTATTAATGAGGCTGTACCAGCCGCATCCAAAACCAAGGTCTGATCCTGAGTGATAAAAGTAGGTCCTTCTTCATCTACCACAGTCACATCATAATTACAAGACACTGTAGCACCTGTATTGTCTAAGGTATCATAGGTAAATGTTGTTGTAGATCCTACTGGTAAAAAGGTTCCGCTTGCTGGACCAGCAGTAATATTACTTGCACAAGGATAGTTATAAGTCACACCACAGGCATCTGTTTCCGCTTGTAAAGTTAAATTTCCCGGACATAATGGTACGGTTACCGTAACTGTGGTAGTACATGTCGCTTCATTACCACCACTATCTACAGCAGTTAATGTCACTAGATTATCTCCAATATCTGCACATGTAAATACAGATTTATCTAAAGTAACACCTCCTGATGAACAGTTATCTGTAAAACTCTCTAATAGACTATTTGGATCTAACGTCACACTGCCTGTTTCATCTAATTCTACAGAAAAAGGTGCTACACATTGTATTACTGGTGGTACTGGGTCTACAAGATTAAAAAATACGCCAGCATTTGTTACATTTCCATTTACATCTGTTACAGAAATGTTTACCGTATTAAATCCAGTATCACTACAGTTAAATTCGGTTTTACTAATAGTCGTACTCACAATACCACAATCATCTGAAACCGTTGTGTTTAATGTTGCTAAGTCTAATGTTACCTCTCCATTACTGTCTAACTCTATATTGAGAAAAGGTGCTGGTGGAGGTGTATTAATTATTGGTGGAGATTCTACGATGGTTACAGTAACATCTATTGCTACACTATTATTTTGCTCATCTGTAGCTGTGAATTGTATAATATTATCTCCTACATCTGCACAGGTAAAATCTGTTTGACTTAGACTTAAGTTTATATTCGCTTCAGCACTACAATTGTCTGTAAGTGTAAACCCAAAGTCTGTTGGACTTACGCTTACATTTCCTGTGTTATCTAAAGTGGCACTTAGTGTTGGTGTTGCTGATGGAGAGAGGTCACCACGAACCCAAACACGATGAATCGTACTTTGAGTATTCACTGCATTATCGTCAACTTCCCAACGATTTCCTGTTACACCTCCTCCACGAATTCCCCAGTGAAATTGTCCGCTACGCCAAAATGGAAACTCTGTTAAGGCATTATCGCCTTGACTTGAAAATACATTTATAGCCTGAGCGGGGATATTTGCGGTATGACCTGGCAACGCCGTAAAATTAATAGCATTATTAATGCCTGCGAAGTTACCTAGACCTGTTTTAAGGTAAGTTAATATATTAGTGTAAGACGTTTTAAAGTTAATAATACGGTTGTGCCCTGTAGTTTCTCCATAAAAACGCACTTCTTCAAAATCGATTGACGCTGCAAGCGCATTACCCATATGCCCCCAATTGACAGTACCAGCTTCATTGTCTCCAACAGTTGAAGAGCCTAATAATGGGAGATCTGTGTTTCTTACTGTAAGCGCTGTGTTATCTCCAGCTAAATGTACATAGTTGAGTATCATGAGCCAACCACCACCATCAGTGTCATTGTCTAGTACTCCTTGAAAAGTGCTGCCATTAAAATTAAAATAGTAGGTACCACTAGACACACCTCCTACTGTAGATTGCAATAAGTTTTTAAATGGATTTACCATGGTTCCGTCTCCAGCGTTTCCAAATACTGGTGCTGTAGTATCTTCTCCTGGATCACATTGGGCATTGGTTTTAATTTGAAAAAATAAAAATAAGATTATAAATAGAGTAAAATGTTCAAAACTAGCTATTTTAGTTTTAGGGTAAAATTGTTTCATAATTTGGGGTTTTAAGAGATTAGGTTAATTTGAATAAGGCTGTCTTTTTAAATAGGACAGGTTTTATTATTTCAGTAATTCATCGTAAAAAAACATCGTTTCATCGATTTTTTACACTTTTTTAGGTATACAAAAAAGTATACAAAAAGTATTTTCAACTGATTACCAGTGGTTTATATATTTATTAGCTTTATGATAAAGCATTGAAGTAACTAATGTGAATTGTTGACGTAGGTGAAATTTCATGGATTGGGCCTTATTATCTTAAATTTAAATATTCAAGTATTGGGGTTCCTTTTGGGGCTTTTGTTTTTTTTCTTAATCTATATCGGCTTACAATAACACTGCGATCAGAAACACCTAATTTACCTGCAATCTCATGAGTGCTTAGATTTAAGTATTCTAGGGCTAACAGGCGTTCTTCAGATTTTGTTAATTGAATGTTTTTAAGTTTTAAGTTTATAAAAAACAGAGGATACAATTTTGTAAACTCCTTTTTGAAATTTTTCCAATCTTCTTGGGTTAAAATTCTTGCATTAATAAGAGATTCTATTCGCTGCAAGTCTGGAATGTTAGAGTTACCTTCATTAAATTCATATAATGGATTTGTAATTTGTACTTTTTCTTCTGTTTCCATTAATGAATTTGATATAAAATCTATGGCAGTCCTTATATGTTTTTTTAGCATTATGATTGTTAGAGATTAAATAAGAGATGAATTAAAACCAATAATGCATGCGTTAGAGATAAGAATATCACAATTGGCGTTAGTGTCTTACAAAATTTGTGAGACATAATTCTTTTTATGTTAGTAGGTTTCACAATTAATTTGGTTTATATGATATAAGACAGGTAACCTATAAAGCACCCTATTTTTAATCGAGTATAAATTTAAATCCAGTAGAAATAATGCCTGCCTTTAATCCATCGCTTCTGTTGTAGCTACTATATTTCAAATCAAATGACTTAAGACCAAGATTAAAAATTTTAAACTTTGTGAATATGTCAGTATATCTCAATCCTAAGCCATATTGATTACTATTAAACTTGGATAAATCATAATCTGAGGTATAAAACTCTGAAGCAGATATATGAGTTTCATACGGTGCAAAATAATCGGCTGCTGTTTGATTATAAAAACGATACGTTGGGTATAATGTAAACTTACCTTGAGATAGCTTTATAGGTAATTCCAGACTTAACGTATGCGAATTAACACCCCAATCATCAAAATAATAACGATAATAGGTTCTAAGGGAAACCACTTCGTTTATGTAATAATTAAATCGTGCGCCAATCGGTATCTTAAAACGAGAATCTGGCAATCGTTCTATATCATCAGCCAAATGAAAAACATCCTTATTATTTCGAGACGTATAGCTAGGAATACTTGAAGCATTACCTACATAATAATTAGCTCTATCTGCAAAGTAAACACGCTGCATAGGGTTCGCCAACCAGCCTTTTTGTTGCACGACATCTAAAAATATGGAAAATTGAGCATGCTTACTGAGTATCTGTGAGAATCCTAACGATAAAGTATATGAATTACGAGCTTTATCAGTGATTAACGCTGTATTAAATGGAGACCATACATTGACCCCATTCTTGTTAATGACACTTCCATTTTGATCTAAAATGTCTACACCATTAAAGAAGCCGTTATTTAAACTTTCACCTGCTTCTATATAAGAGTCTATTTCGGTTGGATATCTGGGTTGCCATGCATCTAGATATACTTGTCCTTTGATACTCAGTTCTGTGTTTTTTTCATTGAACAATTTTGTATAACCTCCACCAAAACCTGTAGAGATATAATCGTATTCTGTAGCGAATGCGGCATTAACACTCCAGATAGAATTTCTATCATCAGAACTATGGCTATAACTCACATTAACACCACCCCATATATCTTGTGCAGAAGCTCCTGAGGACGCTACCCATGGACTACCCATTGGGTTAACTGTATTATTATTACCTCCATTACCTTCATCATCGTCATCATCATAACCTCCAGCAGAAGCTCCTGAAGCATCAAAGGGGTCTAAGTTACTAGAGGAAGCTGAGGTATAGGCAGATATCCCCGCATCTACTGTTAACACATCATCGGCATTCATAGGAATCGCTACAACAATAGTTGGTGTAATGTCAGTAAGATGTTCATCTCCAATACCTCCGGTAACCGAAGCATGGTTTCCATCCTGAGTATAATAACTTACAAGAAAGTCTAATTCTGTCGATTCCAGGACACGCTTTTTATAAGTGTCCATGGAATCTTTAGACTTTACTTGTGAAAACCCAAAAACGGAAAACAAAAATGTAACTATAATAAATCCCTTTCTCATATTAGTTACATCCACAGCCTCCCCCTGTTTTACCTCCATTAGCACCAGATGCGGCTTCTCTGTATACTTGAAAGTTAGTTTCGAAACGATGTATTGTTAATGACGACAACTTCATGTCTGGATCATTGATATTAACTTTTTCATACTCCTTGACTGCTATGCAAGAAGACAAACTCATTAAAGCCAATACGATAAAAAGACCTCTGCTCATATATAATTGATTTTCTTTTTTAATTAATTCTTAATATTATTTGAATAATATATTTTCCCTTTATCATCTACTATAATGCATTCTATAGATTGCATTTGATTGATGCGGTTTAGCCCAACATCTTTCCCCATTACAAAAATTGAAGTTGCTAATGCATCTGCCAGTTCTGCACTGGGAGCTAATACACTTACACTAACAATTCCGCTACTTGGATAACCAGTACGGGGGTCTATAATATGTGTGTATGTTTTACCATTAAAAGTCACTTGCTTCTCGTAATTACCCGAAGTAACAACTGCTTTTTCGTGAATTGGTAATAATGCGAATACGTTATTTTTATTCAAGGGGTTTTTTATAGCAACCTTCCAATCGTCTCCATTTGTTTGTCTTCCCCATGAATTTAAATCTCCGGAAGCATTGATAATTCCAGCCTTAACACCTTTTTGTTTTAATAATGCCTTTGCCTTATCGGCAGCATACCCTTTACCGATGGCACCAAAACCGATTTTCATTCCTTTTAGCTTTAGAAATACGGTTTGCGCTTCATTATTTAAAATGATATGCCTGTACCCTACTTTGGCTACAGATTGCGTAATAGCCTCTTTTGTAGGCATGATTTTCATACTACCATCAAACGTCCATATTCTGTCCATAGAAGCATAGCTAATATCAAAAGCCCCATCTGTGAGTTTAGAAATCTTTATAGCACGTTGAATAAGTTCGAATAATTCCTTATCCACCTTAACAGGTTTAATTCCAGCATTGCTATTAATCAAAGAGGTTTGAGAATTTGTGTCCCAGGACGAGATTAGACGTTCTATCCTTGAAATTTCCTGTATCGCAATATCTATATACGTATTAGCCTCTTTTTTGGTATCTGCTACAACTGTAATGTCAAACCCACTGCCCATTAAAAGAACGGCTCGTTTACAGGTTACCTGGGCAGTGGTCAAATTAAAACTTAAAAATATGATTATGTAAAATCGTTTTAGCATGTGCTTTTAGTTAAAATGAATTAAGGACGTTAATGTAGTCTTCTGGTTTCATTTTATTGTATCCTACCTGACCTAATACATCGCCGTTTTTATTGAGAACAACAACTAGCGGGAAATATCCATTTTTGTTGTAGCGCTCTGCTAATTGATTGTTTTGTTTTTGAATGTCTTTATGTAATGCATTTTTTTTACGCCTTGGAAAATCAGCTTTCAGTAATACATAATGTTCTTTAGCATAATTTTTAAATACCTGGGAACTCCAAACCTCTTTTTCCAATTTTATACAAGGTGCACACCAATCGGAACCAGAAAAAACCAGAATGACGTTTTGTTCTTTTTTTTCCGCCATTTTCTTTGCATCCTCAAAATTTGTATTCCAATTTTGGCTAAAGCTAAGGGATGCTATAAATAACATCAGTATGTTTATATATTTCATGATTAAGGGGTCATTTGTGACGTAATTTTCTACGCCATTTCAATTGTAAGACAGGTAAAACTGAAGTCACCCTATTTTTTTAGGATTCTTTTTTGGAGTTTGACTATTTTTACCTCGATTTTATATAAAATGTTAGAAAAGGAACCATCTGTTTGTGAGGAGCATAATTACAATAAGCTATTTCGTAAGTTTTACGAACCTGCTACAAAATATATTTATTATAAATGTGGTAATTTTCAACAAGCAGAAGACATTGTACAAAATGTATTTATAAAATTGTGGAAACTTTGTAACACGATTACTTACTCTAAAGCCAAATCATATATTTATACTGCTTGTAATAACCTGTTTTTAAATGATGTTGCACACCAAAAAGTAAAACTTAAACATCAAAAAACGCTCACAGACACTATAGATTATGAAAGTCCGGATTTCATAATTGAAATTGATGAATTTAGGAAAAAGCTTAAAGCCGCAATTAATACATTATCTGTAAAGGAACGTGAAGTATTCTTATTAAGTAGAGTTGAAAAAAAGACTTATAAAGAAATTGCAGAAATTACTGGGTTAACGGTGAAAGCTATAGAACGTAGAATGAGTATTGCGTTAAGGGAGTTAAGAGACATCCTAGGTAAAGACATTAAAGTATAAATAGGGTAATTTGTTTTTTTACTGTCTAATAAATAAGACAAAAGCTTATGGCAAAAAATTACATTGACGACGATACTTTTTTAGGAAGATGGATTGCAGGAGCGCTTTCTAAAGATGAGCTTAAAGCATTTGAGCAATCTGAAACTTTTAAGCAATTTGAAATTATTAACAGAGAGTCCCAACTTCTAGCTGGTCCTAATATTGATACAGAAACCGCGTTACAGATAGTAAAGCAAAAACTGCAAACCGGTGCAAAAACATCAAAAGTTAAGCAATTGTGGTACGCTATAGCAGTTGCAGCTGTTTTAATACTAAGTTTAGGAACGTTCTTAACTTCAAACAAAACGTATACCACAGCTATTGGAGAAAAACAGACTATAAGATTGGCCGATGGCTCTGTAATTAACCTGAATGCTAACTCTAGCTTATCTCATAAACGCTTTTTTTGGTTACATAATAAAGTCGTTAAATTAACTGGCGAAGCCTATTTTAAAATTGTAAAGGAAGGCCCCTTTGTTGTAAACACTTCAAAAGGCGCTATTAATGTTTTAGGTACAGAATTTAATATTAAAGACAGAACCCAGTTTGAAATAAAATGTTACGAGGGTAAAATACGCTTTACAAAGCTAGATAATACAGATACCACTAAGGATTTTACACTAACTAAAGGCTCGCAAATTCTTTTAGATCATAGTATGATAAAAGAACAAACTTTTAAAGAAGATACGCCTGACTGGAAAACTGGTATTTCTAAATTTACAGATCAACCACTTTCTATCGTTCTGGAAGAATTAACGTGTCTTTACCCCATCACTTTCGATATAAATACCATAGACACTACACGTTTATTTTCGGGTAGTTTTACACATAATAATCTTGAAAATGCATTGCAAACAACTTTAATTCCTATGGGCATAACCTATCAAAAACCAGAAGGCAGTCCTATTATTATTTTATCTAAATAAAGAATGAAGTACATTTTTACCTGTATAGCATTTTTCTTTATTTTTATTATAAAGGCACAAGAAAAGCAAAATTACAACTATAACAATACACCACTTTCCACTATTATTAGAGATTTAGAGGATAGACATAAACTTATTTTTTCCTTTGCAAATGATCTTATTAAAGAGAAAACAGTTACTATTACAAATAAAGAGGCATTAAGCTTAGATGCCTTATTATTCATCTTAGAAACCGAAACAAATTTAAGTTTTAAGAAGGTCTCCAACTCACAGATAATTATTACGCAATCAAAAGCATTTATACGTAATCGTATTTTAGATGAAGTCATCATTTCCGGTTATGTAACTACCGGTATAGATAGAAATAAAGATGGCTCTATTGATGTTACAACAAAACGTTTGGGTATTTTACCCGGTTTGGTAAGTCGCGACATAGCCCAAAGCATCCAGTTAATTCCTGGTATTTCTACTTTAGACGAGTCTGCAACCGGTATCCAGATTCGAGGCGGTTCTCCAGATCAAAATTTAATTTTATATGATGGTATTAAATTATATAATACAGGATACTTCTATGGTATGTTCTCTATGTTCAATCCTTTTGCTATTCAAAAAGCTACTATTTTTAGATCTGGTACAAGCGCTGCTTATGGTGATCGTATTTCCGGAATTATTGATATTACCAGTGGAGACCAGATTCCCAAAAAAAATGAAGGTGGATTTGAAATTGATGGTGTATCAGTAAATGGATATGTTAAAACCCCTATATCTGAAAAATCAGCTTTGTATGTTTTTGCCAGACGGTCTTATTCTAATATTTGGGAAACACCAACTTATACAAGCTATGCCGATAAAATCTTCACCAACTTTGGAATTGCTAAAGATATTAATGGAAATATTCTGGAATTAGAAACCGATGATGATTATAGCCCTGAAACAAGTCATAATAGGTTTTCTTTTGCTGACATTAATGCTAAAGCAATTATAAAACCTAATTCAAAAAATAGTATTTCTATTAGTGGTTTATATACCAGAAATCGTTTAGATTTTGATTTTGATGGCGATGGAGAATTTGTTGTAGATTCACTTATAACTAAAAATAAAGGCTTAAGCGTTAATTGGAAACATCAAGCAAATGAGAAACAGCATCAAGAAATTACTGCCTATTTTTCTCAATACAAGTCCTTTTATCAAAATAATGAACTAAAAGATGAAACCGGTAATGGTATTTTAGACTTATCTGAAATTAATATTCGTAAAAATGATATTTCAGATATAGGTATAAATTTATCTTCAATAACTCAAATTAAGGAAACACATAAATTGACGTTAGGGTTTCAACTTTCATATACCGATGTAAATGTGATAATAAGTAAGGAAGAGCCTTTTGACAATGACATGGAAAGTTCAATACAGGAAGACTACAACCTTAAAAACGCAGTATTTGGAGAATTCACCTTTAACTTAAAAAACAAAGGCTTTATAAATACAGGACTTAGATTAACGCATTACAGTTCTTTAGACAAGTTTCTATTGGAACCTCGTATAAACTTCGAATACCCCTTAGGGGATCAATTAAGGTTTAAAACAGCTATTGAAAGACGAAATCAGCCCATTTCCCAATTGATAGAATTCAATCATACAGAACTCCGCTTAGAAAATGAATTATGGCGTTTGTCTGATGACGAACAATTCCCTTTATTAACCAGTAATCAAATTTCTGGTGGAGTATTATATCATCATAAACATTTAAATATTGATGTTGACACTTATTATAAAGAGCTTAGTGGTCTAACTACATTTACTAACGGCTTTAGTAATCCTTTAGAAAATTTAGAAGAAGGGAAAAGTATCATAAAAGGATTAGATCTTTTGTTAAAATACCGGTGGAACAATTATAAAATATGGGCTGGGTATACATATAATAACATTACATTTCAATTTCCTAATTTAGAAGACACGCCTTTTAAGTTCCCGGGTAATAATGATATTACACATGCTTTCAGAATATCCAATACTTTAAAACTTGATACATGGCAATTCTCATTAGGGTGGCAATATAGAACAGGAAAGCCTTTTACCCCCGTAAATAGTTATGAAATTAAAATAGATGCTGATGGTGAAAATGCCGGTGTAGTTAATTTTGGATCTGTTAATAATGATAGGTTACCTGATTTTCACAGATTAGATGCTTCTGTATTATATGACTTTAATATTGAATCTGGAAATAAAAAGCTAAAAGCACAATTAGGCTTATCTGCCTTAAATATTTATAATAGAATTAAGCCTGTAAATTTAACTTACAGAGCAGAAGTTAAACCTTTAGACGATGGCGGAATTCCCAAACCAGGAACTTCTGGGGCTACACGCGAAGAGCGTGAGTTAATATTGGAACAAGTTGTTCAAAGATTCTCTCTGGGGTTTACTCCAAATATCTCATTTAAGGTATTTTTTTAATCTTATTAAATTTTAGGTTTAAAATGGAAACTTAAATATGGACTTACAACAAAAAGTTAGACAAATTTTCTAAGACCTCATTGAAGTAAAAATTAATAATTCAAAAAAAACTGTAAGAATCCTTGAATTTATAACACAAAAAAGAGAATCTAGAAATAGATTCTCTTTGCTAGTAGAGCGTACAGCAAAAATGTCGAACCAAATTCTATTTGATTTGGAAAAATTTAACTTTATGAAAACATAAATGATTATTCGTTAGCTATAGTATTAGATGTGATGAAATCAACCAGTTTATCTATCATATTCTTGCTACCACAAAATATTGGAGCCCTTTGATGCAATTCTTTTGGCTCTAGATCTAATATTCTTTTAAATCCGTCTGTTGCTTTTCCTCCTGCTTGTTCTGCTAAAAAAGCAATAGGGTTACATTCATATAACAGCCTTAATTTTCCTTCAGGATACTTGGAACTTGTTGGATATAAATAAATACCTCCATTAATCATATTTCTATGAAAATCTGAAACCAAAGAACCTATATATCTGGATGTGTAAGGTCTATCGTCTTTTTCTTCTTGACAATATTTTATATACTTTTTTACACCATCAGGAAAATGAGAATAATACCCTTCGTTGACTGAATAAATTGAACCTTTGTATGGGATTTTTATATCTGGATGCGATAGGTAAAAAGTACCGATGGCAGGATTGAGCGTAAATCCATTCACACCCTGCCCAACACTATAAACTAGCATTGTAGAAGTGCCGTATATAATGTATCCTGCTGCAACTTGCATATCTCCCTTTTGGAGAAAATCCTCTTTTTGAACGGGAGTGCCTACTGGTGTTATTCTTCTGAAAACAGAAAAAATTGTTCCAACTGATACATTTACATCTATGTTTGATGATCCATCTAAGGGATCCATTAATACAACGTATTTGTTAGTATTGGTTTTCTTTTTTCCTTCCACAGCAATGAATTCAACCTCTTCTTCGCTTACAATACCGCACACAATTTCTCTATTTATGAGTGCCTTTTTAAAAGCATCATTTGCAAAAACATCTAATCTTTGTTGATCTTCACCTTGAATATTTGTATCCCCTACAGCTCCAATAATATCGACAAGTCCAGCTTTGTTTACTTTATGACTAACTGTTTTCGCTGCTAACCGAATGGAATTTATCAACTTTGATAATTCTCCAGACGAATATTCAAAATGCGATTGGTTCTCAATAATGTATTCTCCCAGTGTTAAACGATTTTCACTCATTGCATTCCGTTTATGAAGTTTTACGGTTTAGTTTTTTTGAGTATATCTAGAGAAAATAAGAAATAAAACACCACAAAGCAACCAAGCGGGAAGTGTTACAAAAGACAGAAAGACATCAAATTGTACAGAGATAAAGTAGAACAAGCCAAAACTTATTGCCCAAGCCCAAAAAACGGATTTGTTGAATGACAAATTAGTTTTCTCCGCATAATTTTTTACTATCCCAGCCTTTTTATGGAAAAAGTGTTCAAATACAATAACTGCACCAAATGGTGCTAAAATAAAACCGTATAAGGCAACAAAGCCTAAAAGTTTCATGGCAAATGCAGGAAACAATCCTGCTATGGTAGCTACAGTACCTGCTATAATAGTAACTTTTGCTGTTGACAATTTGGGTAAAATAGCTTGAAATGCTAAACCTGCTCTATAAATAGTTGGGTTAGCGGTTGTCCAACCTGCCAATACTACTGCAATAATTCCAAATACACCAATAGCATTATTAGCTAAAGGCCCTGGAGCAACTGGAGGCGCATCCCCATTATTTAAAAAAGCCAGTGCTTCAGGAGATTTTAAATAAACAGCATATAACAATGCAGCTGCTATCCACGCCATATAGTGCCCTACATACATACCCGCAGCACTTGCCCAACCTGCTCTTGCTCTTTTTGCAAATCTAAAAACTGATAAATCGGACATACCAACATGCATAGCACCGTTAGCAAACCAAGACCAAATTACAACATGCCAAAATGTAAATTTGGTTTGCCCTGGAAAAGGTTCAGAGCCTTCACCCCATATATTCCAAAAATCCGAAAAACTGTTTACGCCTAATTGATTTAATGCTACGATACCAGATGCTATAAAAGCTATAACGATAAACGGGGACATCCAATTTGCTGCTTTTGTTACGGTATCATAACCTTTAGCTGCAATAATTGAAATTACTGCACCTATTAAAATAACGATGATAATCCATGTTAGTCCATTAGGCATAGTATCCGTTAATTTTGGCATGGGCATATCAAAAGGAATCCCAACAGCAGTAGCGGAAACTGTTATCATTGACCCTGCCAAAAAGCAGAATAAAATACCATTAGCTAAATTATAACCTGTTACCAACTTTTTACCACATATTTTTTCTAATTGAAAATAGAGTGTCAATCTATTCTTTACAGCTATTTCAGCAGTTAAAAAACGCCAACTCAAAATAGCTAAAAGGTTGCCGATTAGCAAACCAACAATCAAATCAAAAGCACTAACCCCTGCAGTTAAAAATAATGGGCCAATCATAAATTCAGTACCAGCAGCATGCTCACCAGCATACATTCCTATAAAGCTTTTCCAACTTTTGAGTTTTGATTGTGGCACGGGAGTTCTTTCAAACTCACCTCCAGAGGCATTCTCAACCTGATGTTCTATAGTATTTTGGCTCATGTTTACCTAAATTGGTTAGTATTTTTATTTTTAAATAATTTATTTGATTAAGTGGTATGGAAAATCCTTAGTATTTTCACAGCATAGTTGCTCCATAACCTGTTGTAATTCGGTTTTGAGTAAAGATATGGTATGATTTCCTCCTTTTTTACCAAGAGCAGAAACTCCATACATAAAAGAACGTCCCATAAAAGTAAATTTGGCACCACTTGCCATTGCGCGTGCCACATCAGGACCAGAACGAATACCGCTATCCATCATGACTTCAATTTGGTCACCGTATTTTTCAGCTATTGAGATTAATGGTTTTATAGTGGATTCTCCAGCGTCTAACTGACGTCCACCATGATTTGAAACTATAATACCGTCTAAACCCAATCTTATGGCTTCCTCGGTATCATATTCTGATGCCACTCCTTTTAAAACTAGTTTCCCTTTCCACATATCGCGAATAGGCTTTATTTTTTCTTCATTTAATCTACCACTAAAAGTGTCATCCATAAATTTTCCTAGTTGCTTTAAATCCAAATCTTTTGGCATATATGGTTTTAAAACCTCAAAATTAGGTATACCATGTTTTAATGTCTCTATACCCCAATGTGGTCTTCCAAAAACCTGTAAAATATTACTTAAATTCATCTTTGGTGGCATCGCTAATCCATTCCTGATATCTCTTGGTCTAAACCCGAAAGTAGGAACATCGCAAAGAATTACTAAAACAGGACATTCAGCATCAGCCGCTCTTTTAATAATATCGTCGCGCAGCCTATTTTCCGTTGGATGGTATAATTGAAACCAAGCCTTCCCTTCTGTTAACTCACTAGCTCTTTCTATGCTTGTAGTGGTTACCGTACTGAGAACAAACGGGATATTATGTTGAAAAGCGGCTTTTGCCAAAATTTCGGGTGCATTAGGCCACATTAGCCCTTGTAAACCAACTGGAGCAATACCAAATGGGGCATCGTACTCTACTCCAAATAATTTTGTTTTCAACGATGAGCCATGATGTTTTCTTAAATAATTTGGCTTCAACTGTACCTCCCTGAGTTCTGAGGTGTTTCTAATTAAATTGACATCTTCATTACAGCCTCCATCTAGATATTCAAAAGCAAACTTTGGTATTTTCTTTTTAGCCTTTACTCTTAAATCATCAATCGAAGGATATCTTGTATCAAAACTCATAGGTTTATGTTTTTAGGTTAAGAATTTCTCTCTTAAATCTTCTACCTGATTATCATTTATAGGCACCATTTCTCCTAACGAATTCCCCAAAACAATAGATTTTGCACTAAACTCAGCTACTTCTAAATAATCAAAAGTCTGCAATAATTTATCACCAGTAATTATTACAGAATCGTTTTCAATAATTGAAGCTGTTGGACAATTATTAACTATTTCAGAATTATTATTTTTTCTGAAATGGACACCATATTTTACCGTATTTATGTCTTGAAGAAAAATCCAACTCTCAGGAATAGTTCGCACGTTTAAATAAGAACCCGTAACCCCAAACGCCATTAGATAAGGTGACTGAGTCATTATAATTGAGTTTACTTCTGGATTGCGATTGTAAATTTCCTGATGCATCCAAGTGGCTCTACTAGGTGTTTTTCCTACTTCTCTTTTACCGCCTTTAATTTGAACAATATCGTCCAACTCCATATCCCATCTGTTAACATCTGTAGGAGTAATAAGGAAGTCATTATTTCTCCACCGCATAGATACCGTTCCATAGGAACTTATCATTAAACCTTGTTGACAGGAACGCTGCACAATTTTGCATATTTCCAAACGTTTTTCAACTTCATCTGATGGATAATCCACAACTCCCACTTCCGGCAATACACCTGTTGCTTGCGCTTCAAATTCATCAATATCAGCATCAGATAAATACTTTGGGGTACCTATCTGCGAGCCATATAGAATAGTCCTTGCACAAAATTCTAAGGCCTCAAAACGTTCAAAAGCATCTGTTAAATCACTTCCACCGAGCACAGTACCGTGATTTTCCATAATTATGGCTTTATAACCTTTTTTAAATTCCTCAGCAATTACATCACCCAAATCATCACTTCCAGGTAATCTATAATTGGCATAACCAATGGGGCCACATATATGTTTTGCTTGCGAAATGATATTTGTATTTGGTATCTGGCGTACAATACTAAATGAAACTAGAGCTGGTGGATGTGCATGAATTACTGATTTTATATCTGGCCGTTCTTCATAAATTGCCTTATGGAAAGGAAATTCTGATGAAGGTTTATGTTTGCCTATTATAGTACCATCTTTCTTAACGCATACTATATCTGATGCTCGTAAAGAGCCTTTGTCTATTGCAGATGGTGTTACCCAAATATCACCTTGTTCATCAATAATAGAAATATTTCCTCCAGAGGTAGTTGTCATGCCTCTTTGGTAAATTCTATCAATAATCTTCCTGATCTGGTTTCTAGGATGTACTAATTTATTTTTTTTCGACATTTCTATCTGTGATTTAAAGAACCATTTTTAAATAAGCAATAATGCTTTATGAAATTTGGTCACGAATAATGAATGGCACATGCTTTTTTAAAGCATAGCTTTTCTTTAAAAACTTAGAATTTAATTTTGTATCAGAAATAGAGATGGCCGCTCCAAGGGCAGAGCCCAGAGAAGCATCTGTAGTTCTTAATTTTTTCTCTCTAAAATAATGAGATAGCAACTTTATATATACATCGTTATCACTAAATCCACCATCTACATAAATTTGTCTAATGTCATCATTCATTACGGCTTCCTTAATACATTTGGTTTGGAGTATTACTAACTCCACCATTAACTGGTGATATGCATGTTCAAACTTATTAAAGGGTATTTTTGTCATTTCGGGCATATCGTCAGTCACGATACTTTCCCATTTGAAATAATTTTGAAAGTCTTTTGTGATTTCAAAGAAGGTGTCATAGTCAAATTTTACCGATTTATGATGGTCCTCATCCACGTTAAAATGTTCAGTTAACTTCTTTATTTGAATCTTATACTCATTGCCCAAAAACAACCGTGTAGCCTTAACGGGCTTCCCATTAATACGCATATAATTTATTTGGTCTTTATAATTAGAATCTGTTGCAATAGGGGTTTTGGCAAAAGGATTAAATACAATGCTCCATGTTCCTGTAGAAACTAAAACAAATCTTTTCTTGATACTTCTTACATAAGGCAATAATGCAGCAGAACTGTCATGTATACCTACACCTATCTTTATGCGTTTGCCATTATAATTCATATTAGTGCTGGTCTCTGTGGAAACGATAGGCGCTAGGATTTGATTAATATTCTCTTTGTATACCCATTCATGGTAATCCCGTTTTTCATAATCCCAAAGTGCAGTATGGCAACCTATACTTGTATATTCGCTTATTGGAATGCCTGTAAAAATATAGCTTAAATATTGCGGCAGATGCAGTGTATATTTGATTTTATTGTAAATCTCTGGTTTCTTATACTTTAGCCAATACAATTGCATTCCGGAATTTAAAAAACTTAAACCTGAACACCCTGTGGTTTTAAGGAACTCATCTTCTGGCCCGTATTTTTCAAAGAATGAAGTTCTTAATTCTTTATCAATTGACTTTAAATAATTATAAAGGGGTGTTAAGGGTTCCCCTTTTTCGTCTAGATGCACAAAACTAGCGCCATAGGTAGAAAAATTTATGGCGATAACATCAAATACTTCTGATTCAATAACACGATAAAACACGTCTTTTAGCCATTTTTGCAATGCACTTAAATCTTCAGTAGGGAAACCTTCCTCGTCTTTTATTTCATCAAAGTGAATGTATTCTTTATGAACGACGTTAAAACCTTTATCAAAAAGAAAAAATTTCTTATTGGTTTTTCCAATATCAAATACAGCTGTAACTTTTTGCCTTTTCTTCATATTCTTAAAGCCCTGTAGCTGTTGTATGTTTTCCTCTTTCTTTAATAAGTTCATTTCTAACATTTAAGTATCTATAAGTATCAATTGGGCTTATTGCGCCACCTATATCAAAACGAGTTTTTTCCACTAAAGGTCTTACATCTGTTCTGTAAGCTTCTTGGAGTATTTCTTGACACTTTACAACATCGTGTTCTTGTTGTGCCACTTTAAGTGCTTTTTGGTCAACCAAAAGTGCCTTTGCGTAGGCTTGTTGTATGGCTTCTATAGATTGTATTAAATCTTCCAGAGGGTCTTTAATATTGTGACTAGCATCTATCATCCACGCTAAATCTGGATTTTGTGGATTGTTTTGCATACCATATACCAATTCGTTAAAAATCAAGAATAAAGCATAAGGTTTAATGCTTCCTACAGTTAAATCGTCATCACCATATTTACTATCATTAAAATGAAAACCACCTAATTTACCTTTTAGCATAAGCATGGAAATAATTTGCTCAATATTGCAATTTGGTAAATGATGCCCTAAATCCACTAAAGTGAATGCTTTATCCCCACATTCATTAGCTAACATAAACGATGTTCCCCAGTCTTGAATTACCGTGCTATAAAAATTGGGTTCGTAAGGTTTATACTCAATTAACAGGCTCCAATCGTTTGGCAATCCTTTGTAGATGTCTTTTAAACTATCTTGAGTATTTTGTAATGCTGTTTGAAAATTATTCTGACCAGGAAAGCAAGACCCATCGGCTAACCACACGGTTAAACTTTTTGAGCCTAATTTATCGCCTATTTTAATTACCTCTAGATTATGAGCAATAGCTTGATCTCTAACAGCTTTGCTTATATTACTAAGTGAACCATATTTATAACTCTCTTTGGCTCCTTCTTGGTCTTGAAAGGTATTAGAATTTACAGAATCGAATTTAATGTTTAACTTCTCTGCTTGCTCTTTAATAGCACTATAATCCGATGGAATATCCCAAGGGATATGTAATGATACCGAACCAGCTGTTTGAGTTAGGCTATGGATAATACCTACATCATCCAATTTTTGCTCAAGGCTAGAAGGTTCTCCGTAGAATGAAAAACGCCCAAAACGTGTGCCGCCAGCCCCTAAAGCCCAACTTGGTATAGCGACTTGAAATTTTGATAATTTTGAAATTATATTGGAAACATCATGGCCTTTTTTCGATAATTGCTCAGAAAGAAAACTAAAATTTTCATTATGAGAGTCGATTGTCTTGGTATTTGCATCCTGTATTTGGTCTTTACTTATTTTCATATTCTTTACTTAAATTGAGCAATAGTTAGTAATAATACTTCCATAAATCATTTAAATTCATGGAAGTACCTTTCAACTAAAATAAACTAAAACTACTTAAATATTTTTATTTTGACTATCGTACAAACGCATTAGCCATTCCGCCATCTACATTTATGATGTTCCCTGTGGTCTTATCCAAAACACCTACCAAAGAGAATACACCGTTAGCAATATCTTCAGGATAGATAATTTCATTTAAAAGGTTGCGTTTTGCATAGTGTGTCGGAAGCTCTTCAACACTAATACCATATGCTTTTGCACGGCCTTCGGCCCAATCGCCCTCCCATATTTTGCTACCTACAATAACGCCATCTGGATTAACAGTATTAACACGTATTTTATCTTTACCCAATTCTGCGGCCAATAATCTAACCATGTGCTGTTGAGAAGCTTTTGCTGTACCATAGGCTACATTGTTTGGTCCAGAAACCAATCCGTTTTTGCTGGCTATAGAAATAAAATCACCACCTAAACCTTGTTTTCTCATAATTTCAACGGATTGCTTTACCAGTTCAAACTGACCTTTTACTAGAATATTTTGAAGGGTATCCCAATCTTTCTCAGTCGTTTCTTCTAAAGGTTTGGAAATAGCTAATCCTGCACTATGTACTACAATATCGACTCCCCCAAATTCCACACATGCCTTTTTGTAGGCATCCGCAATAGATTTATTTTTCGTTACATCACATATAGCATAGGTAGAAATATCACGCTTATAAGTTTTGTTCGCTTCTATCAATCTATCTTCTACAATATCTGTTAATACCACATTTGCCCCTTGCAAAGCTAGTTTATCTGCAATAGCTTTACCAATGCCCCCTCCAGCTCCTGTTACCAAGGCTACTTTTCTTGATAGCGGTAATTCCTTTGGCATACGTTGTAATTTTGCTTCTTCTAAAAGCCAATACTCTATATCAAATGCTTCTTGCCTTGGCAAAGAGGTATAAGATGTTATAGCTTCTGCACCTCGCATCACATTAATAGCATTGATATAAAACTCGTTGGCTACTCTTGCAGTTTGCTTATTTTTAGCAAAACTAAACATACCAACTCCTGGATATATAATTATTACCGGGTTTGGATCGCGCATTGCTGGACTATTATCCCTTTTACAGAGATTATAATAATCTACATATTCTTGACGGTAAGCCTCAAATGCAGGTTCTAACTTATTTAGAATCTCATCAGAATTTGATAAATCTTCATCTTTATCCAATTCCAAAATCAATGGTTGTATTTTAGTTCTTAAGAAATGGTCTGGACATGAAGTTCCCATTGGTGCCAACCTTTTCAAATCATTACTATTGATATATTCCATAACCACGTCTGTATCAGAAAAGTGACCAATCATCCTATTTTCCGATGAGCATAATCCTCGTAGCAATGGCATAATTTGGGACGCTTTTTCAAAACGTTCTTTCTTTGGCAAGCTTGCTATTTTTTGCCCTCCAAACACATTACCATTTTCTTTTATTTTTTCTTCAATATATTCCGAAGCCATTTCAATAACCTCTAAACTGTTCATATAGCATTCATAAGATGTTTGCCCCCAAGTAAACAGACCATGGCTTCCCAATACGATTCCTCTTATCCCTGGGTTTTCTGCTAAACACTTTTCTAGTTGTAAACCTAAATCAAAACCTGGTCTTTGCCAAGGCACCCAACCCATAGTGTCTCCCCAAATTTCTTTAGTAACTTGTTCACTGTTTTCAGCAGCAGCAACTGCAATTAATGCATCTGGGTGTAAATGATCTATGTGTGGAAATGGTAATAAACCGTGAAGCGGTGTATCTATTGAGGGAGCTTTACTATCCAAATCATAGATGCAATGGTTAAAAAGCCCTACCATTCTATCTTCATCTTCTAAACCTCCATAAACGTTTTTAAGGTCTCGTAATCTGTTTGTATATAAACCTGCAATTCCTCTTCTGGTTAGCGTACCAATATCACCTCCTGAACCCTTAACCCACATTACCTCAACATCTTCATTTGTTAATGGGTCTTTCTCTATAGTTTTACAACTAGTGTTTCCTCCTCCATAGTTTGTAATTCTTAAATCAGATCCTAAGATATTAGAACGGTATAAAAATAATTCCACTTGATTGTCACCTATTTCATCTGCTTTTTTTTCATCCCACAGGTAATCAACGTGTTTAAAGTTTGTAACTATATTCTCCATTTTTTTGTATTGTTATAGTTTAATGTTTGTTATTTCAAAAGTAAATTACATGTAGTTCTTTTCTATCCTGTACTGTGCCGTTATTTTAAAAGTAATTCTAAAATTACAATTTAAATACATTGAAAATGAAACAATTACACTCATTAATAAAAATTCCAAACAACACAAAGGCACTTCTTTAATTTAAAAACCACTGAATAGTCCAGTGGTTTTCTAAATCTTAAATAAATTATATGTGCTTTCTAAATTATTATTACAGATTGAATTTTATTTAGAAACGATCATCTTCCCTGAAACGGTATTACCGTCAAGATTCAAAGTGTAGAGATAAAGCCCTGAGGACAGGTTATTAGCATCAAACTTGATAGTATGACTACCTTTGCTTTGAAATTCATCAATCATGAGATTTGACATGCAAACTCCACTGAGATCATAGACCTTTAATGACACTTTACCACCTATGGGCAATGAATACATGAATGTTGTTTCAGTTTCTACAGGATTGGGGTAATTACGAATCTGCATTTCACCTTTTTTCTCCAAATCAAAACTATTGTTACTCAGTGTAGCTAATTGTGATTCAGGTATAAACCTAATCATATCATAAACAAGTCTTTTTCCTGCATATTGGGTATTATTGTATACACCACTAACGATAATAGGATTCGCTGTAGTATGGGTATGTTTTCCATCCAGTCTAAAAAAGCCAGACCACGAGCCTATTGAGTTTCCGCTCACAAAACCGCCTCCTTGATTTGTAGTTTCTCTATTTTGATTGACAACGTCACTAGTTTCAACGCCCATAACCCTGTATTTGGCATTAGTAACATTTATGCCATCTGTATCCAAATAATCCCAAGACACTTCAACATAATAATCTTCCTCTAATAAATCTGAAAAAACGTTAGGGTCTAATTTTGTAGCAAAAGAATTACCATCAGTAACTGTATATTGGTAACCAAGCCCTTGCATTCCCCAATGATGTCCTACACCTTGCTCTCCACTACTTGAAACAGATAAATTTGGGAAAGATTCAAAATTTGACGCCGAACCTAAAGATGTATTATCTACAATGGGATAGTCGGTAAGAAGTACTGCATCACTTTGCATAAACTCTTGCCCTCCAATGACAGGTGCATCTTGAGACATTCTAATTCTTGTACTTGGGGTTATATTAATCTTTTTGTTATCCAAAAGGTACCAACCTGAAAAGGTGTCGTCTTGTCGATTTACATTATCTGCATGCACCCATTGATTTACAGTACCATTATATTTATCTTCCGTATAATCATAAACTCTATATCTGGCCGCATCCGCTCTAAACGAACCATTTTTGTGCCACATAACATAAATGTATTTTGAAGTTCCAGAAAAAGCTCCAAGGTCTTTTTCTGCCCATGCTGTCTCATTAGGTATTGACATGACTGCACCATTATTTAACCACGTTTGCCCAGTTACATTCCAAGGCACTCCTGTATATATCCAACCTGGACCGCTTCCTGTCATTATTGTCATGGTATCATCAGTATCTCTATATGATGGAAGCGCTATCGTTCCAATGCGATCTGCTGTACTCCAAGAAAAATAAATTAAGTATCCTGTTGGTTCCTCACTGAAACCTACTGCTGGGCTTTCATTACAAGTACCTGGATTTTGCATTGGCCACCGTTGGCCAATCTGATCTCTTACCACAACTGCTGATATTAAACAAGAACCTGTTCCTACAGAATATGTAACCTTTGGCAATTTAAAAATACCTGGTGTAGGGTTTTCAGAAGTGTAACATGGTAAATATAATTCATTCGTATCTACAGATAACAAACTTTCAGGTATTCTTATCCAGCCTTGTACGGTGCCATCTGTTACATCTGCTGAAATATTACCCGTAAACGTTAAAGTATTGTCTACTTCAATGGTCAATGGTGTTCCATTACCGCCAGAAGTCCAATCACCTTCACTTAAACCTATTTTAACACTGGAATTATCACTCCAATCGCTAACATCAGTAATCGTAGATGGGTCATACATAGCTAACCAACTATCACGAGTAAGTGTAAAATAAACATTACCATCAGCTCCAATAGATGGAAACTGAGGGTAGTCTATACCTTGCAAAGCATTAGTTGCCAAACCATTAGATAGTCTTATTTTTACCAAAAGCCCTGTATTTCCATGATCTGATTGATCTGCTTCGGTACATAAATATAAAAACTCATCAGCATTGTCTATAGCTAGTCCTCTACTTCTCCATATACCACTACTTAGAACCGTGCTAATCGTTCCATTTGTTGCTCTTTTTTTTACACTACCTGATACCCCAGATTCTGGATTACCATATTCACTAAAGTATAGCGTTCCATCTGATGCGACTGCAACTCCTTCTGCAGGCGATAACAGGTTATCTACCAGTATATCTACAGAACCATTACTTTGGTTCCATCTGCTAATACGAGATGGTGATTCCGTGGCAAAATAGACGTTTCCGCTTGCGTCTGTAGCTATACCTCTTGGTCTGGTAATTCCAGTAACAATATTTGTTTCTGTGCCATTTGACTCAATTCTAGTTATTATTGCTGCGTTACCTACATCACCCAAATCACGTCCAACAAAAAGGTTTCCCGAATCATCAAATGCAGCGGCAAACATTCCTGTTAGCCCTATTCTTTTTATCGCTACTCCTCCATCGGCTCCAACCTGCCTTAACATTTGTCTGTTAAATTCAGTAAAATAAACCGAACCATCAGGAGCTGCGGCACATCCAAATGAGTAGTGCACTGGTGTAATCAACCTCATTCCTCTTGGAACATCAATTAATGGTTGACTTTGTGCTAAAAAAAAATAAAAAAAACTAATGTAAAAAAAATAAAAAGTTTTCTTTTTCATATATCAACATTTAATTTACTATTAGCTTGTTTGTAGTTGCTTTTCCGTTAAATTTTAGTACACAATAGTATACTCCAGTAACTAGGTTTTGGTTTTTGTAGTTTATTGTATGAGACCCTTTTGCCTGAGTCTCGTTCAAAATTTCTGAAACGGAAACACCAATACTATTATAAATTCTTATTGAAACTTTTCCACTATTAGGTAATGAATAGGAAAAAGTTGTTTCATTATTAAATGGATTTGGATAATTTCTTAGGCCAACATCACCTTTTTTCTCAAAATTAAAATTATCGGTACTAAGTGTACCTAATTGCGATACCGGAACAAATCTTATCATGTCATATAAAAGCCTCTTGGTTCCTTGTAGAGCACTATTATACGTACTGCTAACATTAACGGGGCTAACAGTGGTATGAGCATGTTGTCCAGCCAAACTATAAAATCCAGACCAACTTCCGTAGGAGTTTCCTGAAACAAAACTACCGCCTTGATTTGACGCTTCTCTGTTCTGATTAACAGTATCACTTGTTTCAACACTATTAACGCTGTATTTGGCATTGGTAACATTTATATCATCAGTATTCAAATAATCCCAAGAAACTTGCACAACATAATCTTCTTCCAATAAATCAGTGAATACGCTAGGCGATAACGTAGTTGTAAATGAATTTCCATTAGTAACCGTATATTGATAGCCCAAACCTTGCATGCCCCAATGATGTCCTACGCCTTGTTCTCCATCACTATCTCCCGATAAAGAAGGAAATACTTCAAAGTTTGAAGTAGCTCCCAAGGAAGTATTATCAATAATTGGAAAATCAGATAATAATATGGCATCGTTTTGCATAAACTCTTGCCCACCAATTACAGGAGCATCTTGAGACACTCTAAGTTTTGTACTTGCAGTGATATTAATCTTTTTATTATCTAGAAGCAACCAACCAGAAAAGGTATCATCTTGACGGCTTATACCGTCTGCATGCGCCCATTGATTTGCAGTACCACTGTAAATGTCGCCAGAACCATCATAAACTCTATATCTAGCAGCATCTGCTCTAAACCCACCATTTTTATGCCACATAACATAAACGTATTTTGAGGTTCCTGCAAAATCACTTAAATCTCTTTCAGCCCATGCTGTATCGCTTGGAGGGTTCATAACTTGACCGCTATTTAACCATGTTTGCGAAGCCCCGCCCCATGCACCATTGAAAGTCCATCCATCTCCGCTTCCTATTAAAATAGCAATTGTACCATTGGCATCTGAATAGGCTGGTTGACCTTGCAGAAAGGCAAAAGGGAGAATAATAAATGTAAAAAGTAAAAGATGTTTCATACGTATAAATATTTTAGTTAGTAAAATTCTTGTTAAACAAAAGACAGTTTTAGGATAATTATTACATCTACTTAAAAGTATCGTTGTTCAGGTATAAAACTATGGCTTGTCTTTCTGAATTCTATCCTGCACTGTACTGCTTAAGTTTTGAGAACGTTATTTTTTTTGTTTTCTTTACAAAGCACTTTTTTAACAAACAATGAGCACATTACAGGAAATATCTATTGATGAAAATTCGCGAATTCCCAAATACAAACAAATTGTAGATTCAGTAATCTATAATATTGCTAATGGTAATTTTTCTATGGATCAAAAAATGCCATCCATAAATGAGTTAAGTGAAGAATTCTATTTATCAAGAGATACAGTAGAAAAAGCATATAACATTCTAAAAGAACGAAAAATTATAGTTTCCATAAGAGGAAAAGGCTACTATGTATCACGAACAAAACTACTCTCTAAAACCAATATTCTTTTTTTGGTTAATAAGTTAAGTTCTTACAAGCTATCAACGTATAACGCCTTCATAAATGCTATTGGAGCAACTGCGCACACAGATTTGCATGTCTATCATTGTGATGAATCACTTTTTCTAAATTTGATGGAAAAAAATAAATCTGCGTATGATTTTTATGTAATAATGCCACACTTTAAGACCGAAGATTTAAGACACGTAAGTTTTACAGATGCTGTTATAAATTCGATAAAAAAAATCCCAAAACAAAAATTAGTTATACTAGACAATATCAAATTTAAAATTGAAGGAAAAATTGTTGAAATTTTTCAAGATTTTGAGAATGATATATACAATGCGCTAAAAGAAGGGTTCCAAAAAATATCAAAGTATAAAAGAATAATTTTAATTTATCCGAATAAAGCTGTTTACCCATATCCTAGAAGAATTTTACATGGCTTTAGGAAATTTTGTGTAGAAAAATCCATAAACTTTGAAATACTTGATGAAGTATATGATGATATGATTCTAAAAAGAGGAGATCTATTTATAACAATTGAAGAGCCAGATCTTGTAAACCTTGTTAAACAAATTAGGGATGAGGAATTTATTTTAGGACAAGACATAGGGATTATTTCTTATAATGAAACACCTTTAAAAGATTTATTAGGCATTACAGTTATTTCTACCGACTTTAAAACAATGGGAGAAACTGCAGCAAAAATGATTATGAATAAAGAAAAGGGTAAATTCAAAGTCCCATTTCATTTTATAGATAGAACTTCTTTATAAAAAACTATTATAGGCTAAATAAACACTAACAAAAAATCTCTATTTTATTGTTTTTGAAATTACCCTATAACCGTAAACTTTTTCAATGCAATTAAATTCTTGCTAATTTAATTGAAAAGAACAACCATCTATATACCTTTTTTCTTTTTTACAGCATTGTGCAGGATACTTTATAGATCATTACCCTATAAATTTGAAGCAACCTTAATATTAAGGTGTAAAACAACTTAAACTAAATTTTATGAAAATTATTGGTAAATTTAAAGAGAAGAAAAGCCATATTCTCTTTTATTTTCTATTCTTATTAAGCTTTATTGCATCTGCACAAAATACAATATCTGGAACAGTAAAAAGTAAAGGGTTACCACTACCTGGAACCTCAATCATAGTGAAAGGCACAAATGCTGGTACCGTTTCAGATTTTGACGGTAATTATGAAATTAAAGCAAATTCTGATGATATTCTGGTAATTTCTTTTTTAGGGTATAAAACAATTGAAGAAAATATTAATGGAAGACGTGAGATTAACTTTAATCTTGAGCAAAGTCAAGAGGAACTATCAGAGGTAGTATTAGTTGGTTATGGTACTGTTAAAAAAAGTGATTTTACTGGATCTTCTTCAAAAGTCACTAGTTCTGAGTTGCAGGAATTCCCTACTACAAACCTTGAAAACGCCATACAAGGACGTATGGCAGGGGTAAATATAACCAGCACGTCATCAGAACCAGGTGGAGGTATTAACATTCAAGTTAGAGGAGCTACCTCATTATCAGGAGGAAACCAACCGCTTTATGTAATTGATGGCGTACCTCAATTTAATGATGCTTCGCGTTCGGCTGAAGAGATAAATGGATTTGCTCCAACGAACGCATTGGCTTCCTTGAACCCTAACGACATAGAGTCTGTTGAAGTTTTAAAAGACGCTTCCTCAGCTGCAATATATGGTTCAAGAGGTGCTAATGGCGTAATCATTATCAAAACAAAAAAAGGAAAAGCAGGAGAAAGCAATATTACTTTCAATACATTTACTACGTTTGCCGAAAGACCAAAATCTATACCACTTGCAACTGCAAGAGAGTTTGCAACACATATAAATTTAGCTAACACTAATCTTGGTGGAGAACCTTATTATAATGGTGATGAAAGGTTTACCGTTGATGGCTTACAAAGTGTTGTCTTTCCTAGCCCAGAGGAGTTAGGTGAAGGTACAGATTGGCAAAGAGAAATTTTCAGGCCCGCTGTTACTTCCAATTATCAGTTAACTGCAAGTGGCGGTAATAGTTCAGTAAGGTATTTAATATCAGGAAATTATTTAACAGACGAAGGTGTCGTTAAATTTTCAAAATACAGAAAAGGGGCATTTAGATTAAATCTAGATGCTAACTTGAATAAAAGATTCAAAGCAGTTGTTAACCTTAACTATTCAGCAGATTTAAATGATAGGGCGGAAAGTACAAATCAGAGCACAACACCTGGAGGTCTATCTCCCAGTGGTTCTATTCTAAAATCATTAATAACAAGTCCAGCACTATCTACGGATAATCAACTTTATCAAGTCTTTCTTCTTCTTCCTGACAGAGGTTCATCCTCAGGATTATTAAACCCACTATTAGATTTAGAGAATACTATTAACCAAAGGCGTTATAATATTTTTCAGGGTAGTATGGATTTGATTTACAAATTTAATGACAACTTAAACTTTACAGTAAGAACAGCATACAACAGAACATTTAGTGCCAATGATAGTTATTGGAATAACTTAACGGCTTTTGGTTTTGATGCTAGACAAAGAACATTTCAAAGTGATTGGAGAACAAATTCATACATCAATGAAAACTTCCTTACGTATAATAAAAACACAGAAGATTTCAATGTAAACGTAGTTGTTGGTAATACATTTCAAAAGGAAAACGCCAGAGGCGCAGTACTTAATGCTGAAAATTTAAGTATTCCAACAGATAATGGTCTTTACCTCATTCCTCTGTACCAAAATATTTCTATACCTCAAAGAAATTTTGTTGAATCTACTTTAATTTCAGGATTTGCAAGAGGCTCATTTAGCTACAAGGGTAGATATTTATTGACATTAACAGGTAGAGCAGATGCTTCTAGTAAGTTTGCTGAAAATAAAAAATGGGCGTTCTTCCCTTCTGTTGGTTTGGGTTGGACATTTTCAAGTGAATCATTTTTTGAGAAATTACGTAAGGTAGTTTCAACTGGAAAATTCAGGTTTAGTTACGGAACAAGTGGAAATCAAGCGATAAGCCCATTTCAATCTTTATCTACCCTAGCCCCTTTAAACTTCGGGTTTAGAAATGGTCAAGCAACTGGTATTGTTACTAACACTTCCGAAAATAAGGATTTAACTTGGGAAACAACAACACAGATAGATTATGGGCTAGATCTGTCATTCTTAAGTAACAGATTTAATCTTACTATGGATCTATACGAAAAAGAAACCGAGGATTTATTACAAGCTAAAGACATTCCTTCTGAATCTGGATTCAATTCTATCCTGTCAAATTTTGGTACAATTAAAAATACAGGTTTTGAAATTTCTTTGTCTGGTAAAATTATAAACAAAGATAACTTTGGGTGGGATTTTGCATTTAACTATGCCAGAAATGAAAATGAAATAGTAGATTTAGGTGAGGGCGTAGAATTTTATAATGCACAAAATGGTCAAGCAGATTACACACATAGACTAAGAGTTGGTGGACAGTTAGGAGATTTTTGGGGCTATGAAACAGATGGTCTATTAACTGCTGAGGATATAACAAATGGAGCACCAACTTTTGGAGGGTCAACATTTGAGGGAGACTTAAAATTTAAGGATACCGATGGAGATGGAGCCATTACTGATGATGACAAAGTCCTTCTTGGAAATGCGTTTCCTGAGTTTACAATAGGTATTTCCAATAATTTTAGATTCAAAAATTGGGAACTAAATTCATTATTAGTAGGAAATTTTGGAAATGAAATTTTAAATCAAAATTTATTGTATGGTACTTATGGATCATTCTTCGGAGTGCCTACTCAAGAATACTTAAGTGATTTTTGGACACCAGAAAACACAGATGCTTTTTATCCTCGTCCTTCAGCAGGAGCTGTTAACAATGTCACTTCAGATAGGTTAATTGAGGATGGATCTTTCCTAAGGATTAAAACATTATCGCTTATATATAATTATAAACTACCTAATTCCAAAACTAAGTTTAGATTTAGTTTAACGGCGCAAAACCTGTATACATTTAGCAATTATAGCGGATATGACCCTGAGGTTAGTGGTTACGGACAAAGCGTTCTTACTCCTGGTATTGATGTAGGTAGTTATCCACGAACCAGATTGTGGACTATTGGAGCTGAAGTACAATTTTAAAAAACAAAAACTATGAAGAATATAATTTATTTAACCCTAACTTTATTCTTATTTTGTCTTACTTCATGTGAAGACGAATTAAATGAAGTACCACTTACAACAATCTCTCCTAACAATTTTTATCAATCACAATCTGATTTAGAACTTGCAACTTTAGGAGCTATAGGATTACATAGTAGTTTAGATTTGTATTCCTGGGGTATACACTATGCCCAAACATGGCCTGCAGGTGATTACAAAAGAGGGCCTGGTGACCCTTGGGAGAACCTATCATTCGAATCTAATTGGTTTTTTTCTTCTCTGTTATGGGACGCCAACTATAAACTAATTAATAACGTAAACTTGGCTTTAGATAGGATTGATGGTATTGAATTTGAAAGCGAAGAGAAAAAAGATGCACTAAAGGGAGAGCTTTTATTTCTAAGGGCTGTATCTTATTTTGATTTGGTAAGATTGTTTGGTAAAGTACCATTACATTTAAGCCCAACAGTTGATTTGGCTGGCTCTTCTTTGCCAGAATCTGAAATTGCCGAAGTTTACGAAGCCATTGTAGATGATTTAAAAATGGCTGAAACTATATTAGGATTAGAGAATCCCTATGGAAATGGCTATGCAACAAAAGGTTCAGCCACTGGTCTTTTGGCTAAGATATATATTTTTATGGCTGGTCATCCGCTTAAAGACACCTCTAAATGGGCATTAGCCTTAGAGCAAGTGAAGAAAATTGTAGATTCAAATAACCCTTCTATTTCCGCTTCACCATATAATTATTCTTTAGAGCCAGACTTTCAAAATTTATTTTATTTAGTTGTTTCTCCTGCTTTTTCTGGTTCTGGAGGTACAGGAAGTGTAACTATAGGTCAACCAGCTAACGAGAACGGTCCGGAAGCTGTATACGAAATTAATTTTGACCAAACTCCTGGGCTTATTTCATCTGCATTTCCAACATCAGTTAGTGGGCTGCTTATTAACGACTGGTTGAGAACCTATTTTGAAGATGATGACTATAGAAAACAAGTAACAATGGTTACTACCAATACAGATCCACTTGGTTCCTTGTTTCTTGAAAAAAAATTCCAAAGTACCGGTAGTACTTGGAATGACAATTCAAATAACTGGACCTATTTAAGGTTTGCTAATCTAATATTATATCTTGCTGAAGCTGAAAATGAGGTCAACGGCCCTACTCAAATAGCTTTCGATGCTCTTAATGCTGTTCGAGAAAGAGCAAGAAAAGGAAAGAATGGTGAGCCAGAAAGAGCTACTCCAGCAGATTATACAACTACAGATGCCAGCACAAAAGAAGAATTTAGGCAATTGTTGTACAGAGAGCGTGTTTTAGAATTTGCATGTGAAGGAGAAAATTGGTTTGACTGGATAAGAACTGAAAGATTGGAAGAAATGATTAATTTTCAAGGGAGACCTCAGTATTACAAACCAAGACTGGAATTCTTTCCAAAACCACAAGCCCAAATTACTCTAGGCAACGGAAATTTAACTCAAAATACAGGTTATTAATCTAAAATTTATAAACATGGGTATTGCAAATCAATGCATACCCATGCTTTTAATTTTTCAATCAATTAATATTGGCAATAGTCACTATCAAATAGAACGTTAATGAAATACAAAAGTCTTTATATAATTGTAGTTGTAATATTACTATGCAACACAATAGTGGCACAAGTAAAAGATAGTTTCTCTGCTCTTCCTGCAAATTCTGTTCATTTTGAGCATGTTTTCGAAGAGGCTATTCAAAGGTCTATAGATAAATGGATTAAAGAAAGTGTACCTTATCCAGCTCTTGTAAATAAATTTCGTGACGGAAGAGATTTCTTTGCGCAGGGTGAAATGTGGGGTAAAGCAGTAAGGTCTGGATGCATGTTTTACAGGTATACTCAAGACCCTAAACTAAAGGATATTCTTGATAAAACTGTAAAAGATATGATGAGTGCTTCTAGATCTAATGGAAGCATTAGTTGTTCAACTGTTGAAAATCAACCAGACGGCCCTGGAGGCGATCTTTGGGAGCGTAAATATGTTTTATTGGCAATGCACCAATATTACACCAATGTAGAAGAAGATCCAGCAGTTTTAAATTCTATGATTGCTCAATTGGATTGTATTGTTAATCAAATAGGTTTACCTCCAAAAACAAGTATATTAGATTTGGGGTGGAGTCCTAATCATATTGAATCTAGTACATTACTTGAGCCTACAATGCGCCTCTACAACATTACAAAAGATAGAAAGTATTTAGATTTTGCAACTTATATTGTGAATGAAGGTGGAGCCAAAGGCCATAACATTATTGAAGGAGCATTAAACAATATTGATCCATATAAAATTGGCGGAGTCTATCCAAAAGCCTATGAAATGATGTCTTTATTTGAAGGGCTTGTGGAGTACTATAGAGTTACTAAGGAAGAAAAGTGGAAAAAAGCCACTTTAAACCTTTTTCACAATATTATTGAAAAGGAAATTACACTTATTGGAAATGGTGGTGGCGATCAGCCCTATCATCCAAAAGTTTTGGGTGAAGCATGGGATAATACAGCAGTTGAGCAAACAAATCCCGATATGGAAAGGATGATGGAGACTTGTGTTGGTGTAACCTGGCTAAAATTATGTTCTCAATTATTAAGACTTACAGGCGCCCCATTAACAGTAGATATGATTGAAAAATATGCTTACAACGGTCTATTAGGAGCAATGAAACCAGAAGGAGATGGTTTTAGCTATGTAAATTTACTTAATGGTGTAAAAACCAACAAAAAAGGTTGGGGTGGTATAGTAGATGGTACTTACATGACATGTTGTAACTTAAATGGCCCTATGGGTTTGACATACTTACCTTATGTTGCAGTAATGAAATCAGATTCTGGACCAGTTATAAATTTATATGAAAAAGGTCAAGCTTCTGTTGCTATTTCTGAAAAGCATACAGTTGATTTTACAATCGAAACAGATTATCCTAAATCTGGAAATATTACAATTAAAGTTTCACAAAAGGGTGATACTTCTTTTAATTTGAAGTTACGCATTCCTAAATGGAGTACAGTTACCAGTTTAAAAGTTAATGGAAAAACGTATCCAGCAAGTGCTGGTACTTATGCTGAGATTAATAGAACTTGGTCAAATGGAGATTCAATAGAATTAGAATTAGATATGAGATGTCGAATCATTGATGCACCAAAAGGTAGTAATAGAAAAGGAGATCATTTTAAAGCTTTAGAAAGAGGACCAATTGTGCTAACAAGAGATGAAAATATGGATGAAAACTATAACCATCCTGAGCATATTATTTCACAAAATGGATATGTAAAAGTAAAGGAAGTTCAACCTATTCATAAACATATAAAACTACAATTCAAAGTTCCTGTAGAAAATGGTTATATAGATATGATAGATTATGCATCCGCTAACAGTTGGACAGGAAAAAAGGTTTTTACCTGGATACCTTATGAACCAAAATAAAAACGAATTTATACAATAGCATTAAGGCAAACAATATGAAAATTACAATATACACATTAGTCCTTTCATTAATAATAGTGTCCTGCAACACAAAAAATAACACACCAAAATCATTTTTGAGTCAAGATGTTGAATACAAAGTTGGGCTTTTGGGAGCTCCATCTTATCCTGATGTTGAGTGGACTGATGAAAACATGGAAATTATGAAAAATCTTGGCTTTAACACCATGCAATTAAATATTGCTTGGGGTTACAGACCAGGAGGTAATCCATTAAACTTAGAAGATGTTTTAGAATTGCCTGAACAATTCAAACTTCCAATAGACATTGATAGTACTTTGAACAAAAACGTTGGATCTAGTAAAACCTTTATACGAACATCAGATAAAATTTCAGCTCGTGCAAAAGAATTAACTCATAGAATCGAGATGTGTAAAAAACATGGATTTAGGAGTATATTTCATTTTGGTGCGCCCTTTGTAGCTTACCCAGCAAATGAGCCCTTATCACAATGTATTTCAAGTGAACACACAATTAATAGGTACACAACTTTAATAAAAAACTTTCATAAAGAATTTTCTGGAGTAGATGATTTATTAATTTATACGTACGATCAAAATGCTTGGTTATGTAGTGAATATGGCCCATGTGAAAGATGCCATGGCGTACCATTGGATGAGAGGGTTTCAAAATTCGTAAATACATTGGCAAAAACGTGGAAGTCCTTAAATAACGATGGTCGATTATGGTGGGAGCCTTGGGAAATTTCAGCAGGACAAACGTTTAGTACAGTAGAAAAGTTAGATTCGGAATCAGTTGGCCTGTCTTTACACTCAAGTATTGCTGAAGTTCAAATTGCTATACCCGCAGACAGGTGGTTTAGAAATTTAGTAAATCTCGCAAATGAAAATAATTTACCTGTATTAGGCGAAGTTTGGATGGGTGGAGCAACCGAAGAAGTTGAACCTTATATAAATATTCCAACGCCTTTGGCTACATTAAAAGCTATAAGAGCTGTAAATAACTCCGGGAAATTAAAAGGAATAAAAGAATACTACGGCAACATACCGAATAGAGAAGACCCAAACTTACGAATGACATCCATATTTTTTTCAAACCCCGATATTTCGAATGAGGATGCTTTGAAAAAGTTAGTAAAACCTTATGGAGCCATTTCAAATAAAGTTTCTGAATATTGGGAATTATCATCTGAAGCAATTGAGCTTTACCCTTGGGACATTTCCTGGAATTCAAGGGAAATAGGCAGAATTGACCCTATACACCTAATGTCTGCGGCCACTCTAAAAGGAGTTAGCTGGGAAACCCCGTCTTGGCAGTCTAACCGTAGAGCTGGATTTATGAGGACTAGTGAAACTGAAGACCCTCATTTCTGGATGTTGGAAGATGCACAACTTCGTTTTCAAAAAAGTGCTGAAAAAATTGATAAAGCACTAACGATTGCCAATGAAATAAAGGACAACGTTCCAAATGAATTTAAGGACAGCTTTAATGCTGGCATAAGTGAATTAACAAGTTTACACAAAGCTTTACTATCATATACTTATCACATAAGAGAAACAAATTTATCAGCTTTAATGAGAAGTTCATTAGAGCAAACTGGAAAAGTTAAAGACGCAAATTTAAACGAATTAAAATCCTTACTCCAAAAGGATATTGAAAATCAAGGCACTTCAGAATTTGTAGGGCCTGCATTAGAGCTTCTAGAATCCGATATAAATCAATTTCTAGGAACATACTTTCAACCTGGGCCATTTACTGGAAAAAGACAAGTTTGGAGTGTTACTTCTAAGTAAGTGCGCTTAGAAATAAATACGTCATTAAAATCAAAAAACAATGGTCAGAAAAGCATTTAAAATGAAAGTTTTTCCAGATAAGACGGAAGAATACATCAAGAGGCATACCCCTATTTGGAAAGAATTAGAAGTAGTTTTAAAAGCGCATGGCGTAAGTAATTATAATATTTTTCTTGAAGAAGAAACTAGTTTTTTGTTCGCTTTTGCAGAAGTCGCATCAGAGGAAAAATGGAGTGAAATTGCCAATACAGATGTTTGTAAAAAATGGTGGAAGTATATGTCTGATTTAATGGAAACCAACGATGATAATAGCCCTGTTTCAATAGAACTCAAGCAAGTTTTTTATTTACCATAATCTACCTTTTAAAAGCTATTTTGAAAATTGAGCTTAGTTTAAGGATTATTAACTCTAATTATAAAATTTAAAACATATTCACAGTGAAAAAATTTATTAGTGTAACATTATGTTTAATGTTATGCGCTACAGTAAACGCACAAAAAAAATTAAATCATTCAAACAAAGAAAGAGGTGGATATGAAATTTTCGTAGGCTTAGTTGGTAACCCCATGGTTATTGAAGATATAAAATGGGATGATGAACAAATGGAAGATCTCAAAGAATTGGGTGTAAATATGGTGCAATTGAGTTTGGCTTGGGGAGGTAAGCCAGGTGGGGAAGTTATAAATATTGAAGATTTAGACGAAGACTCTACCCAAATGGATAAGTGGAAATTTCGTGTAAAACAATGTGTAAAACACGGCATGAAACCTCTTGCCCATTTTGGAATACCACGTATGTTAAATATGGCAACCTACAAACCTGCTTGTATTACGAACAAAGTTGTAATTGCCAAATATGATGGGCTTATCAGGAAATTTATGAAAAACTTTCCTGAAGTCAATGACATTTTAGTATATACCTACGATCAACAAGCTTGGTTATGTAGTGAATTTGGTCCATGTCCCCGTTGTACCGGAATTCCGCTTCATGACAGGTTACCTGGTTTCTTAAACATGATTAATACGGCTATGAAAGAATCCCGTTCTAAAGACACCAAAACAACTCTTTGGTGGAAACCTTGGGAAATTTCAAAAGGGCAAACCATTAATATCATGAAACGATTAAACCATGAAAATTTTGGATTAATGCTAAACTCTTCTACTAGTAATGAAGTGTATCCGTTCAATGACGGGTCTTTTAGCTCTGATTTGGGTTTGAGACGTTTGGTACAATATGCCTATGAAAATAACATCCCAGTTGTTGGTGAGTTTGACCATACCCTATATAAACCTCTATATCAAATTGATGATTATTTCCCACGCTTAATTTACGAACAAATGAAAGGCTGGAAGGATATGAAAGGCGTAGTTGGAATTAAAGAATATTATGGTTTTGCGCCCTCTACATATTCTGTAAATTTTGCTATGCTTGAGGCTTGGTTAAAAAATCCAGATGCATCTGTTGATACTTTGCTAAAGCAAATTGCTAAACCTTATGGTAAAAAAAGTTCAGAATATATGATAGAAGCTTGGGATTATATAGCTCAAGGAGTGGTAGCTTATCCTTGGGATGTAACCTATCTTATTGGTCCATTAGGACTTCAACGAGGAGGCGGAGTTTCCCATCCTTGGAATTATGTAAAAATTATGAACGGCACCTGGGATACCCCGATATGGGAAGCCAATCGTAGAGCAAACTTTATGATGACAGATACTAAAGTTGCCCATCCTTGGATATTTGAAGATGCCGGTCTACGATTAGAAGACGCAGCAGAATTGAACTTTAAGGCTGTTAAAACTTTTGATAAGGCCATTGTCCAAAACGAAGGAATGACTCAAGAAATAAAAAAACAAAGAGATTTTATTGAAGTTACGGCAAAAGCTTTAAAAGCTAAAGGCTTGCATTTTGCACTTACTATTGCATCACAAAATGCAAGAACTGTTAGTGCTGATAAAGAGCAATTCGAGAAAGTTTGTAAACGTATAAAGTTTTTATTGCAAGAAGATATAAATAATGGGTTTACTGAAGCTAAGGAAAAATTGAGGCAGTTTGAGCAAAATCCATCTAAATGGCTTAATGAAAATTTTGCAACACATACTTGGCAATCTTTTGCTGAGCCTAACTGGAGTAAATGGATAACTCCCGAATAAAGTACTAAGCAAATAATCTTTTAAAGCATACATGAATATAACAAAATTTTCATGAAAAACAGTCCGTTGGTTTTAGTAATGATTTTTTTTGCCTGTAAGTCGTTTTATGCGCAGTTACCTCCTGTCTTTGAAGATGTTTATCATAGTAGGGCAACATCATCTCCAATGGTAAGGACTTTACTTACTCCAAAACGCATAGTCTGGCAAACAGATACTACCAATGTTTTCATAAAAAATGAAGAAACCCTTTTAGCAAGTGGAAGTAATCAGGTAGCTGTGAACGATAAAAACTTGTTTACACTGATAAGTACGGAAGACCAAAAACCAGGTATCCTTTTAGATTATGGAAAGGAATTGTATGGAGGTGTGAAAATCTCAATGGGCATGCGAAAAGATAAAACACCCTTAAAACTAAGATTACGCTTTGGTGAATCTGTTGGGGAAGCAATGTCTGAAATAGGTTATGAAGACAATGCAACTAACGAACATTCACTCAGAGATTTTATTATTGAGGTGCCTTGGCTAGGAAGCATAGAAGTTGGAAAAACAGGTTTTAGGTTTTTAAGAATTGATGTTGTTGAAAAAAAGCAAATAGCTCCCATTAAATCAGTTGAAGCTGTTTTTGTTTACCGAGATATTCCTTATCTGGGCAGCTTCGAATGTAGTGATGAAAGGCTTAATACTATCTGGTTGACGGGAGCATATACTGTTCATCTTAACATGCAAGACTACTTATGGGACGGAATTAAAAGGGACCGATTAGTTTGGGTAGGCGATCTACATCCAGAAGTAATGACAGTATCAACCGTTTTTGGAATGAATGAAGTGGTAACCAAAAGTCTAGATATAGCCAGAGACCAATATCCCTTGCCTCAATGGATGAATGGTATTAGCTCTTACTCTATGTGGTGGTTATTAATTCACAAAGAGTGGTACAGACACTATGGAGACCTTACATACTTGAAAGAACAGAAGGTTTACATGAAGCAATTGCTAAAACAGCTTGAAACTTTTATTGATAAAGATAACGCAGAAAAACTTGATGGACATCGTTTTTTAGACTGGCCAACAAGTGAAGATCCAAAGGCAACTCATGCAGGACTACAGGCCATGATGATTATGACTTTTGAGGCTGGAGCATATCTTATGAAGGAATTGAATGATCAGAAATTTAGCAAAGAATGTATGGAGGTTTAAAAAGGCTAAAATCTCATTACCCTGAAGGAAATACGACTAAACAAGCAGCTGCTTTATTAGGATTAGCTGGTTTAGAAAATGTGCAACATATCAATGAAAAAATTCTTAAAAAGGACGGAGTACAGGGAATGTCAACATTTTACGGATACTATATTTTGGAAGCTATGGCCAAAGCAAAAGATTACAACGGTGCATTAAATATAATACGTAACTATTGGGGTGCAATGTTAGATTTGGGAGCTACAACGTTTTGGGAAGATTTTAATATTATGGATATTAAAAATTCTAGCAGAATTGATGAGTTAATCCCTAAGGACAAAGATGATATTCATGGAGGTTTTGGAGGATATTGCTATGTTGGATATCGAAAAAGTCTATGCCATGGATGGGCAAGTGGGCCAACACCGTGGCTTTCACAATATGTTTTAGGCATTACCTTACTCAATGGTGGTAACGCCGTGAAAATAGACCCTCATTTGGGAAATCTTAGTTATGCAAAAGGTACGTTCCCCACAAAGTATGGGCTAATTAAAGTCCATCATACTAAGTCTACATCACGGGAAATAATATCTCAGATAGATGTTCCTAAAGAAATAGAAATAATTCCATAATAAATCTATTTGAGAAATAAGCAGATTCCCAAAGATTAGCTACTCTATTCCAAAAGTTAGATATAAAGTTTTCAAAACTTATTTTCCAAACAACTTGAAAAATTATTCAATCAGTATTATCATCAACTGGAAACAAAAAGCGACAGTTATATTCTGAAATAAATAAACTTCAAGTTAGGTATACTACAGACGAAATATGGGTTAAAGTTGAAAGATCAAATTAATAGGAAAAAGCAATTATAGCTAAATCTGCCTTCAAAAATGTCGAAATATAAAAAAGTGATGAAATATTTTTTAAAATTTCTAACACAATAACAATAAAAAAGAAAAGACTCAAGCACAAAATGTACTTGAGTCTCACTTAGTAGCGGGAACTGGATTCGAACTAGCGACTTTCGGGTTATGAGAAAATGTCATATTTTACTTGTCTATATTTTCCATTTTGATTCCATAAGTTTTTTATAAAATTAGGGCTATAGTTTCAATTTATATTTCGTAACACGACATTAACATAATTTTCACAAGATTTTGTTTAACTTTGGGCTGTGAGTCAAACTACATCTCATAGAGTAAAAAGTATTTTACTTCTCTTAGTCTTTACTTTGTTAAAGATAGGAGTTGCACACTCGCTTTCTCATGCTTTCTCACATGACGATCTTGATGATTGTGAGCAATGTATCTTAATTGTTGACTCAAACAAGATTAAAGCTTTCGGTGGTCATTCATATTCCTATTCGAGTGATGTAATTAATATAGTGGTCTTACCAAAGCCTTATAACTTACATTATAAAAATCCTCAATTTAGAGAACATCATTACGTTTTCTTTTTTAATAAGCCACCACCTTCTTTATAATTTAGATGACTTTTTTTTATTCTTAATGGAATATGGTCAAATTTAAATGGCCATTTACTTCATTATGGCTATTCGTATTTCCTACAATTTATCTGTTAGCAAATAAATTCAAGCGCTTATTGCAAGCTGATCTGAGTCATCATTACATTCCAAAATTCATTTAAAAGGCATTCCGTTTGTACATTTTCAGTACATAGATATGCTTAATCAATTAATATAAAAACAGTATGATATTTACTAATAACCTTACCAAATCCTATGGTAATTTAACCGCATTGGACAATCTTAATTTAGAAGTCAAAGAAGGCGAAATCTATTGCCTATTAGGGGCTAACGGAGCAGGCAAAACAACAACAATTAATCTTTTATTAGGCTTTATGAAACCAACTTCAGGGAATGCCTTTATTAATCAGTTAGATGTTGTTGAGCATTCTAAGCAGACCAAACAATACTTAGCTTATATACCTGAAAATTTAATGCTCTATCCTAGTCTTAATGCTATTGAAAACCTGGATTACTTTTCAGGAATAGCAAACAAAAATTTCAATAAAAAAACCTTAGAATCGATATTAACTGAAGCTGGACTTCAAGCATCTGCCTTTTACAAACCTGTATCTAAATACTCTAAAGGAATGCGACAAAAAGTAGGTGTTGCCATTGCTCTAGCAAAAGATGCTAAGGTTTTACTCTTGGATGAACCTACATCTGGATTAGACCCTAAAGCAAGTTTTGAGTTTGGTAGACTATTGCAAAAATTAAGACAAAAAGGTGTCGCTACACTCATGGCCACACATGATTTATTTAGAGCTAAAGAGGTTGCAACAACTATCGGTATTATGAAAGATGGTCAATTAAAACAGCAATGGTCTGTTGATGATATTACACTATCTGATTTGGAAAAAAATTATTTGGAAACCATGTCTTACAATACCATTGAACTATGATACGCAATACCCTTAAGAAAGAAACCAAAGAATTGCTTAGGGATGGTCGCATTAGAATGGCGTTCATCCTTGTTATCATACTTACAATCGTAGCTGTTGTTATAAGTGCATGGCACTATAAAGACATCAATGAGGAATATGTATCTGCAAAACAATCAGAACGAGAGGTTTGGGACAGTCAAGGTGAAAAGAACCCCCATTCTGCAGCACATTATGGAACATACGCTTTTAAACCTAAATACCCCTTGGCACTCTTAGACCAAGGTGTAGATAAATATACAGGAACATCTATTTTTTTAGAAGCCCATAATAGAAATGAAGCCCAGTTTGACGAAGCCTCTGACCAAACAGGATTAGCAAGGTTTGGGAATTTAACACCAGATTTTATCTTGTTGTTTATAATGCCCTTGCTCATCCTCCTCATAGTTTATAATAGTCTGACGAAAGAAAAGGAAATGGGAACCATCACACTACTTGATAGTCAGGGAGCAATTGGTTTTAAACTCATTTTTGGAAAATGGTTGGCAGTATTTCTACCATTATTTACGTTACTATTTGTCCTCTTTATAACAACAGGTATCATCTTATCTAGCTTGCAAGATTTTGGCGTTTTTAGTTGGCTATCGTTAACGACTTTATTTCTGACTTATATAATCTATTACGCCATATTTATCAATTTGGTATTGATAATTTCTGCATTGGTAAAAAAGTCTGGAATCGCATTAGTACTGTCTTTAAGTATATGGATTTTAGTTTGTTTGATACTACCAAAAATAGCTAGTAACATTGCTGAATACAGATACCCTTACCCCTCAAAACAAGAGTTTGCAGCAAATATTGCAAAGGATAAAAAAGAAGGATTAGATGGTCATAACCCTTGGAACGAAGCATCAAAAGCTCTTGAAAAGCAAGTCTTGAAAGAATATGGTGTAGATAGTTTAAGTCAATTGCCTTTTAATTATGCGGGCTATAGAATGCAAAAAGGGGAAGAACACCAAGCGGAAATCTACTTCAAGCATTACAAAGAATTAAAAACGCAGTATTCAAACCAATCAAGAGTTTATAGACAACTAGCGGTTGTTTCTCCTTTTTTGCCCACTCGCTTTTTAAGCATGTCAATTGCCAATACAGATTATGCTACGCATTGGGATTTTGCTGATTCTGCTGAAAATTATAGAATTAAAACTCAAAAATTTCTTAATGAACATTTCGCAAATGAATCCAAATATGGTGATTGGTCCTGGAAAGCAGATGCAGACTTCTGGAAACAACTACCAAAATTCAATTACGAACCACCAACATTATCAGAAAACTTAAAACATAATACTGGTAATATCCTAATACTATTCTGTTGGTTACTCGGTTCGTTCGTCGTACTATTTTTCACAACTAAATCGCTTAAAAATGTTAAAATATAATTTTAAATACGAATGGTTACTTTTAATACGCAAACGATGGATTCAAGTACTAACCATACTACTATTCATCCTCTTTGGCTTCGCTGTATATAATGGTACACAAAAAGTCGATGCGAGGAATGCCAGTATTTCTTCTGCCATAAACGAGTTTAAAATGGAAGAAAAGAAAATGTTAGTACAATTCGACTCTATTGAAAAAGGTTTTAAGGTCAATACATCAAGTTGGCTCTTACCAACCCGACCGATAGTTATTGGTAATTTACATCCAAGAGTGGTCAATATGCCTGCTAAATCAACAGCCTTTATATCTACTGGACAGTCTGATATGTTTGCACATTATGTACAACCTATTGTTACTGGCGATGACTCAACAATGAATTTTAAGGAAATGACCAGTCCAGTTCAATTATTATTTGGAAGCTTTGATTTGACTTTTGTGACTGTTTACCTTTTACCGCTTCTTATTATAGCATTTTCATTCAATATATTGGCATCCGAACGTGAAAGTGGTTCTTTAAAATTATTGGCATCACAACCTATTAATATTAGGACTTGGGTCTTACAAAAACTAGGGTTGCGTTTCTTTTGGTTAGTCATTGCTATCATTATAACACTCTCATTAGTGTTCATTGTTTTTGGTTTTGACTTCAAAACAAGTTTAACGTCTTTTATGGCATTATTATCTATTATTATTACATATACTTTATTCTGGTTTGTATTAGCTTTTGCAACTAATATTTGGATAAAGAGTTCTGCTAAAAACGCCATTACGTTAATAGGATTTTGGATTCTGTTTGTTTTGTTGTCCCCTTCATTAATAAATCAAATAAGTAATACACTTTATCCCATTCCATCAAGAATATTGATGCTAAATGAAATGCGTTCAATTAAAGCCGAAGCCACCAAGAAGCAAGATGAAATTTTAGATAATTTTTTAAGAGACCATCCGGAATATGCAACAAATGACAGCACACAAGTAAGAGGGTTTTATCAAAAATATATGGCTACACAACAATTGATTCAAGATGAATTGAAGCCATTACTATCGGAATTTGATTCACAAATAAATAACCAACACAAGTTAGTAAATGCTTCAATTTGGCTTTCACCTGCTTTAATTGTACAAAATTCATTGAATAGAATTGCAGGTACTTCAACAGAAGACTATCAAGATTTTAAACGTCAAAGCTTAACATTTTCAAAAGAATGGAGGAACTTTTTTAAACCTATGATGTTTAAAGATGAGAAGTTCAAAAAAAGTGACTATAAAAATCTTCCAAAGTTTGAGTTTAGCTATGCTAATGTGAATACATACGGCAAAACACTTGGACTCGTGATATTAAGTAGTTTGATTTTGTTTTTAGTATTAGTACTAAAACCGAGGAAAAATCAAATAGAATTAATCAGTTAACCGTTAAATCTTATCAAAAAATGAACAACACAAATAAGCTACCAGTAACCGTTATTAGCGGTTTTTTAGGAGCAGGCAAAACCACTTTGCTGAACCATGTTTTACACAATAAGGAAGGTTTGAAAGTAGCTGTAATTGTAAATGATATGAGCGAAGTAAACGTAGATTCCGAATTGATAAAAAGTGAAAACACACTATCACGTACTGAAGAAAAACTGGTTGAAATGAGCAATGGCTGTATCTGCTGCACGCTTCGTGAGGATTTAATGGTAGAAGTTGAGCGATTAGCCAAGGAAAACCGTTTTGATTATTTGCTCATAGAAAGCACGGGCATTAGTGAGCCTGTTCCCGTTGCCCAAACGTTTTCTTTTGTTGACGAAGAAAATGGGATTGACCTGTCCCGATTTAGTTATGTCGATACCATGGTTACCGTCGTAGACGCATTTAACTTCTTTAAGGATTTTGGGAGTCCAGAAACTCTTATGGATAGAAAACTTACTGATATAGATGAAGATTACCGAACCATTGTGGATTTATTAACCGACCAAATTGAGTTTGCAAATGTGATCCTTTTGAATAAAACAGATTTAGTATCAAAAGAGCATCTGGATGTACTTATGAAAATTATTTCCAAACTAAACCCTCCCGCTCGTATACTGAAATCGAGTTTTAGCAAGGTTGAACCTAAGGAAATATTAAACACAGGCTTATTTGATTTTGAAGAAGCAGAACAAAGTGCTGGCTGGATAGAAGAATTAAAGAAAGACGAACATACACCTGAAACGGAAGAATATGGTATCAGTTCTTTTGTTTATCGTAGTAAGAAACCGTTTGATCCGGTACGTTTTTGGAATTACGTGCAACACCAATTCCCAAGTAACATTATAAGAAGTAAGGGCTTATTTTGGTTAGCATCCAGACCAGAACAAGCATTGGTTTGGGGCCAAGCTGGAGGCTCATTAAAAGCTGATAGTGCTGGCGTCTGGTGGAGCAGTATGCCTTTTAAAAAACGTATACAGCAAATGGCCTTTATAGAAAACCAAGGACATATAGAAAGCGAGTGGGACATTACTTTTGGTGACAGAAAAAATGAAATCGTATTTATAGCGCAAAATATGGATGAAGCACTTATTAGATCTCATTTAGATACTTGTCTTGTAACAAATGAAGAATTGGCAACCCAAAAATGGGAAGAAGGCTATGAAGATGATTGGCCTGTAGAAAGAGTCTATGCACTTTAATTAGATTAAAATGGAATACAGTAGAAGAAAATTTATTTCCTTTTAGAGCTCATATAAAAAACATGACGAGTGTTAATTGGATCATGCACAAAAGTTGTGTGTGATCCGTATTCTGTGTTTTACTTTCTCTTAATAAGCCTTATATTATTTATAAATACCTCCAAGGGTTCTTTATTAAACAGATTGCTTCGTCCTATCGTCCTCGCAAAGACGGTGTCTTGCTGTTTACGATTAAAAGCACCTCTGGTATTATCCTTCTTCTTTCGTTCTACAAGGCTTTAAGATAATCGTTAAGAACAGACCAAAGAGGCTAGCCCAGACCCTTGGCAAGAATAAAGAACAAAATTTTGAAAACCAGGAGCATAGCATTGGGTAGAGCGATGGAGCGACGCAAAATTTTGGGCTTGGTTCTTCTTGAACGACAGCAAAAGAAGAAATTCCTACGAAGGGGCGTCCTTTCTTTTGTTACTTTTCTTTGGACGAGCAAAGAAAAGTAAATCATTAAACAGTATAATTAATTTAAAATGCGAAATTTTGAATTAATCATAAACACAACAATTAATCTTGATCCGAAATATCTGCTGTACATATGTTGTACAGAAAAATAAAAAAAGGCTCTCGATTTCTCGAAAGCCTTGCCTTTACTAGTAGCGGGAACTGGACTCGAACCAGTGACCTTCGGGTTATGAGCCCGACGAGCTACCTACTGCTCTATCCCGCGATATAATACTAAAATAATTTACTTAGCTTTTAACTTTCGGTTCATAATGCCGACCAAATTATTTCGGACTGCAAATATACAATCCTTTTTATGTTTCTACAAGCTTAAAACTAAAAAAAATTATTGCTCAATGCTACTTGCCTGAAAATCTACTAATTCTGAATTTAAAAATTGAACAGACACTTGAATAGGATTGCAACATACTTCGCAATCTTCAATATAAGATTGTTTTGCAATAGAATTATCTATCAATACAGAAATCCTTTCCCAACAATATGGACATGTAAAAAAATGCTCTTGAATAGCTATAAAAATAAAAAAGCCAACATAAATAATGTTAGCTTTTAAAATAAAATTAATAAAATTTAATTATTCTTTTTCAATGTCCATAGTTGCTGTAGCATTTTGCATTTCTAAATGCACTAAACTTGGTGGGTTTTTACCAGAAACACTAATATATTCTTGGTTTAAATTATTGTCACTTACCATCATAGTATTCAACTTAGTTAAATTCATTAACTCCATTGGTAAATCGCCAGTAAACTGGTTTGTAGACAATAATAATTCTTCTAAATTCGTTAATTGTGCTATTTCAACTGGAATCTCACCGTTCATTTTATTATCCATGAGGCTTAGTTTTTGCAACTTAGATAAAGCAAATATTTCTCTTGGTATGTTACCTGTTAAATAGTTACTTCCTAATAAAAGTTCTTTTAAATTGGTTAAACTCATTAATGAATCAGGAATATTACCAGCAAATTTATTGCTATAAAGTTTTAAAGCTTCAAGTTTTTTTAATTCTCCTAGTTCGGGAGGAATTTCACCTTCAAAATTATTCATAAACAATTCTAAAGATGTCAATTCTTTTAAATTCTTCAAAGTAGATGGTAGCTTTCCCCTTAATTTATTAAAACCTAAATTAAGTTTCTTTACATGAATTAAATTACCAATTTCTTGTGGTAATTCACCTTGGAGATTATTAAATTGTAGGCTAATTTCAACTACTTTATTATCTTCTACTTTAATACCATACCATGTATCTATTGAAGCTTCTAAATCCCAAGTAGCACTCCACTCGGTTCCCTTCGTAGCTTTGTATATAGCAATTAATGCATCTTTTTCTGTAGAGGAAACATTAGCAAATGTATAAGCCGTTACAAAAAAGCATATTACTGAAAGTTTTAAAGTTTTCATGTTTCAAGTAAATTTGGGATTAATTCACTTACGAAATTAGAAGAAATATCGATTAAAAACTATTTTATTCGATGAAATACATTAAATTTTAACAAATACCTGCTGATAAGCTAGAATTTTACTTATCAAAAAATAAAATAAATAGGTTCATTCTAGTTTCTTAGAAATTGATATTTAAAATTCCTCCACTTATTTGAAGCATTTGCAATTCGGCTAACTTAGCAAAATATTTAGCTTGATTTCTATTCAATTCTGCATTAAGTAATGGTTGAATGTTAAACTAATTTCCTAAACCGTCTATTTCAAATTGAACTACTTCCCATTTCTCCATCAAGTCTTGCAAATCAGTTTTCTTTTTTTGATAATCATCGAAAAAGTTTGGTTTGGAAGTTACTGCCTCGTAATTAATTTCAAGCTCTAAGTCAATAGCTTTTATATCCCGTTCAAGCTGGTTGATTTGAGCTTCAACATTACTCAATCTATTATTTAAAGACTTTAGTTTTTTCTGGTCTTCATACGATTGATGCTTCTTCTCTTTTTCTTTAGGAACATCCTTTACTACTGTTCGTTTTTCGACTTCACGAAGGTTTTCAACTTTACGTTGCCCTAAATAATAATCTATATCTCCTAGATACTCTTTTATTTTATGATCTTTAAACTCGTATACTAAATTGGTTAAACCTTGGAGAAAATCCCTGTCATGCGATACCAAAATTAAAGTGCCTTCAAATCGTTTTAAGGCTTCTTTTAATACATTTTTAGATTTAATATCTAAGTGGTTTGTCGGCTCATCCATTATTAAAACATTGAATGGCTGCAACATTAATTTCGCTAATGCTAAACGATTTCGTTCGCCTCCAGAAAGTACACGTACGTATTTTTCAACTTCATCACCACGAAATAAAAAGGATCCTAAAATATCACGAACTTTACTTCTATTGGTTTCATTAGCCGCATCAATCATAGTATCTAAAACAGTTTTGCTACCATTTAAATACTCTGCTTGATTTTGAGCAAAATACCCTATCTGTACATTATGGCCTAACTTTAAATGCCCATCATACTTTATATCTCCTACTATAATCTTTGCTAATGTTGATTTTCCTTGTCCGTTTTGTCCAACAAAAGCTGTTTTACTATCTCGTTCTACAAGCAAATTAATGTTTTTAAGAACTTGATTATCCCCATAATTTTTTGAGACTCCTTCGGTTTCTACTACTACTTTCCCTGGTGTTATAGATACAGGGAAGTTAAGCGTCATTACACTATTATCATCTTCATCGACTTCTATTCTATCAATTTTATCAAGTTTTTTAATAAGTGATTGTGCCATCGTCGCTTTTGATGCTTTAGCACGAAATTTTTCAATAAGCTTTTCTGTTTGCTCAATCTGTTTTTGTTGATTTTTTTGAGATGCTAACTGTTGCGTTCTTAACTCTTCTCGTAGTACTAAGTATTTTGTATAAGGCTTAGGATAATCATAAATTCTACCTAAAGAAATCTCAATGGTTCTATTAGTAACATTATCTAAAAACATTTTATCATGCGATACTATAACTACTGCTCCTGGATAATTCTTTAAAAACCCTTCTAACCAGATAATAGATTCTATATCTAAGTGGTTAGTTGGCTCATCTAATAAAAGAATGTCATTATTTTGAAGTAATAATTTAGCCAATTCTATTCGCATACGCCAGCCTCCTGAAAAGGTATCGGTTAGCTTATCAAAGTCTGGTCGTTTAAAGCCTAGTCCTTGGAGAATTTTCTCAGTGTCTCCTTGGTAATTATAACCACCTAAAATTTCATATTGATGCTGAATCTCATTAATATCAATCATAAGTTGATTATAGCCTTCACTTTCATAATCGGTACGTTCTGCTAACTGGGTGTTGATGCCATCCATTTTAGCTTCTAACTCTTTAATTTCTGTAAAAGCTTGGTAAGCCTCTTCAAGTACCGTTCTTCCTAAAACAAAATCAATATCTTGTTTTAAAAACCCAATTTTTAGTTCTTTATCTGCTGCAATTTGTCCAGTATCTGGCTCCATCTCTTTTGACAAAATTTTAAGCATCGTGGATTTACCTGCTCCATTTTTCCCAATAAGCCCTATTCTATCCCCATTACCTAGTTTAAATGTAATGTCTTCAAACAGGTATTCCCCTTGAAATGATATCGATAAATTATGAATGTTCATCATAGATATGTAACTTAAATTACGGCACTTTAATTATTAAAACTTATTTTTGCCTTGACTTTGTGACTAAGACAATCTAAATAGAAACCCCAATTTATAATCGAGTTTTAGATTTTTTCTATTGCGCTTGCAAAAATACATTATATATGTTTAAAAAAGGAACAAAATTATATAGCATTCTAACTGGGGCTTGCCCGAAATGTCATGAAGAATCTATGTTTAAAAACAAGAATCCTTACATACTTTCTGAAGCTTTAAGCATGCATGAACATTGTAGTAATTGTAAAACAAAATACAAGATAGAACCTTCTTTTTTTTATGGTTCTATGTATGTGAGTTATCCTGTTGGAATTGCATTTGCTACAGCAGCTTTTGTTATTTCATATTTTGTGTTTAACGCAAGTATCCATATTATATTTATATCGATTATAGCAACTTTAATTGTGTGTATGCCTATTATTTTAAGGCTTTCAAGAAACATTTGGATTAACTTTTTTATGCATTACGATAAGTCGCTTGCAAAAAAGTAAAAAGCTACCTGTATCATTCTTAACTAGAACAGCACGTTTAAAAAGAAAAACGATTAATATCAATTTCTTTTTCTAGAGGAACCCCGTTTTCAATAAAATTATAAAGTTGCTTAGCTACATAAGGGCCAATCATAACACCTCGTGTACCTAAACCATTTAATACAAACAAATTTTTATGTTTTTGGTGTTTTCCTACTAATGGACGTCTATCTTTAACTGTAGGACGAATTCCAGCCACTTGACCTACTACTTCAAAAGAACAGCTAATAAGCTTTTTAAGCTTATTTAAGAGCGTTTCTTTTGCTTCTTTAGTAATACCATTACTTAAATCTTTCCATTCGTAAGTAGCTCCCACAATATATAAATCATTCCCCAATGGAATTAAAAAGACGCCTGCTTTTAAAACATAGTTTATTTTTAAATCTGGTGCATGTATTATTACTAACTCTCCTTTTGCTGGTACCAATGGTAAATGATTAAAATATGGGTTTTGTTTAATACCATATCCTTCAGAAAACACCATGTTGGTTGCTTTTAAATTTTGATATTGAATTGTATTGTTTTCTATTGTTATAGCATCATGATTAAAAGCTTCTTCAAGCAGTAGTTTATTTTTCAATAAATCTATTTTATAAGCTTCAATCATTGTTTTTACATCTATTCTTCCTGTATCTAAAACTTCACCGAATCCAAAATCTGCTTTAATAGCATGATTCTCATTTTTAATAAGTTTTTCCGATAGGTATTCTGAAAGTATGGGTTTATCTGATGCTGCAAACCAATCATTTTGTTCTTCTAGCGATGCAAACTTACGGTAAACAGGAATTTTATAATCTAATTTTACATCCAACTCTTTTTCTAAGCGTGCATAGAGTGGTAGTGCTATTTCTAATTGCTCTTTACTTTTCCAAACCGATGTAAATCGTTTCAATACTACTGGATTATATAATCCTCCAGCCACAATAGAAGATAATTGTGATGTGTTATCAAATGCTATAAATGTTTTTTTATTCGCTTTTAATTGCTCACAAAAACTAATGCCGGCTAGCCCAATTCCTACTACGATATAATCTACTTTCATAATCCACGAAGATAATTAGAAAATTGGATTCTTACTACTGTTTACATAAGGCCTTTCATCTCCATTCAAGATAGGTAAATCAACCTAAAATTCAGGGTAATAAAAAACGCCCACTTAAAAAGTGAGCGTTTCGTATATTCTAATTGATTGTGAGAATTAATAAGTCCACATATCTAATTCAAAGTCTCTAATTCTGTCTTTAATCCTTTGAGATTCTAATAATTGCATTAAAGCGTTTTGTGATATGTACTCAGATATTTGTCTATCTTCTTGAACATTTTCTTCTTTATAAATATATCCGTGAAAACGTCTTGCATTTAAAATATGGTCAAAAGAAAAAGGAATGGAACTATTTTGATTATTGAATGATTTTGCTTCATGCAATACCTCTCTAGCATCTGGGAAGAATACCCAAAATAAAGGTACTAAATCTGGCTCTGGCTCATCAATAAAATTTACATCTGGCGCAACAGGAGCTATTCCTAACAATCTGTATTTCATTTCAGCCTGACGCTTATCAAAATACCAAAGACCTTTGATGTGGTATTCCTTAATATCTGCAGCTGTAATATCTCTTCTATTAATATATTCTGGAGATAATGCTTCTCCCGCATTTAATTGTTCAATACCTAATTCTGTAGTATCTATTTTAACCAAAGCTGCTTCTATATCTTTTAAAGTACGTTTTGCTGTAAAATAAGAATCATCATATATGTTTTCTATTCTTCCATTAGCAATGTTCTTCATAAGGACATGATATAACGATCTTCTATCATTACCAATATTGTTAGTATCGGTAGGGTAATATAAAGGAAAGTTTGCTCGTTCATCAAGAATAATTTTTTCCCATGTCATCTTAGAAAACAGAATATCCCTATCATCAACATAACCATATTCTAAAGGCTTATCATTGTCAATTTCCCTTTGCTCGTCTGTTCTTACACCAATTTCCTCAGGGCTCTTAGCGTTTAATATATTTGCCTGGGCAAATACACCCGACACTGTAAAGACAGTTGTAACGGTTAATAAAAAACTTTTTAATTTCATGTTCTTATGTTTATTAATTCTCTATGGTCACATGTAATATCCATAATAACTTTAGAGTAAATTTTCTAACTTTATTATGGATATTTCATCCTAATTTGTACATTTTTATTTATTGAGGTTTAACCATAAAGGTTAATTCCAATATAACTAGTTTGTTACCTCAACAAAAACTGGAGATACTTTTTTAAGTATCACACTTACACCTTTAGCTTTAGCTTCAATATCAAATATTTGAACTCCAGATCCTCGCTTAGCTTTACGCAATGCTGCTTTAGCTCTAGTATCCAACTTGTTACCTCTAACTGTTATTGTTGGTTGTCCTGGAACTTTAAATTTAAATCCAGTAACACGCAATGGTAATTCAAAATCAAAATCATCAAACTTGGCACCAATAGTAGATATATCAAGAGCATTTTTTTGCATTTTTATAGCACCATCTTCTCCTCTAACAGTTCCTGTTGGTTTTGGTAAATCCTTAATTCTGAATTTAGCATTATCACTTACTTTTTGTCCTCCAGGTAGTGTTCCAGTAACATTAATTGTTACTTCTCTACCTTTAACTCTAGTAGCGTCCATTATATATCTGCTACCTCCAGCTCTTGATAAACCTTGAGCACTAGCAGATACTTTATTATCAGGGATACCAGCAAATGAAATAGTCATTGGGTTTTTAACACCACGATATACTACATTCATTTTATCAGCTGAAATAGTTGCAGCATTTGGTTTAGAAACTGTAGCAAATGATGACTTTACAGGCACTTCAATTTCTTCTCCATCTTGAGCAAAAATCAATTTCCCTTCAATTTTATGTTCACCAACACCACCAGTTCCTATTTTAAGTTTTACTTTTCCTTCTTCGATAATATATTGATCTTCTTTAAGCGGTCTACCATCTAGAGTCAACTCAACTCTAGTAGGTTTAGTAGAAGCATCTTTACGACCTAATACAATTTGCCCATCAAATTTCTCACCATTAAAGTAAGCTGATTTAGACGTTTCCATCAACGTTGTATAATTTGTCATAGACACTTCACTAGAAAGTGTTCCTTGTAACATATTAGACAATACTTCAGATTCTGTCGTCTTAATATCTGCTTGAAGTTGTGTCATTTTAGTTAAAGAAGCGACTAAAGGAAATCCTTTATAATGATAGTCTAACCAGCTTACCTTAAGACCATCTCTATTGGTAACTTCTTCTGTGCTAAACTTATCTTGAACTTCTTTAATAACGTCTTCCATCCCTTTTTCATCTTTCAAAAGGTTTGTTACACCGTCTCTAAAGGCAGCTATCTGATCTAAAAATGCTTGACCATCTTCTTTTAACTTGTCTCCTTTAAAGAAGTTTTCATCTAGATAATCTCCTTTATCCATGATTTCATAATCTGTAGGATCATCAAGCTTAGCGATCATTTTAGATTTTAAATCTTCTAAATGACTATTAAACGTTTTAGCCAATGCATCAATTTTATCTGCTTTAGACTTAAGTGGTTCATATTTTTCTGCTTGATCTGTAGCTTTCTGCTCTAAGTTAGCCATGAAGCTTTCATTACGTAATGTTGTTGCTTCATTAGATTCAGTAAGCTTCTCGTTCATTAATCCGAATGCTGAAAGTACTTCTTTCGACATATTTAAAGCCAACATGGCTATAAATATTAGGTACATCAGATTAATCATTTTCTGTCTTGGTGATAAATTTCCTGCTGCCATATTCTAATTAGGTTTTTGGTTAATAATAAATGGGATTAACCCCTAATTAGTCTTTATGCATTGCAGACAGCATACCACCGTAAACACCATTTAATGAAGACAAGTTAGATGCTAATGATTGCATTTGCTCTTTTAATTTAGCAGCATTTTCAATAGATTCTTCGTTAATTGAAGCTTGTTTGTTAACACTTTCTAACTGTACTTTATATAAGCTATTTAATGATTCCATTTGAGCCGCAGCTAATGATAATTCTTCACCATATTTTTTAGTTGCTTCAACAGAATCTACTGTAGACCCCATATTTCTTGCAGCACCTTCGAAATTTCTAATGCTTTCTCCTAAACTATTCATTAATTCGCTATCAATCTTAGCGTCTTTTAACAACTCATCTAATTTAGTAGCCAACATCCCCTGTGGATTTTCCTTTTCTTTACTACCAGACTGTCCCCCAGCTAATTCTGGATATACTAGAGACCAATCTAATTCATCATCAACTGGTTCGAACGCAGATAATGCAAAAATAATTGCTTCTGTTACAAGACCAATAGTTAACATTACGTTACCTGTTAAAGGGCCTATTTCGAAATGAATAATTTTGAATAGAGCTCCAACGATTACAATTGCTGCTCCTAATCCATAAGCCATATTCATGAATTTTTTACTTGCTTTTGACTTTGCCATAATTTTCGGTTTTTAATTTTAAGTAAGAATACTTAAGTAGGTTAATTAATAGTATTTATTGTTATTGATTTGATTCTTATTTGTTATTAGAGTTTTTTGTTACCTGTGTCCCCATGTAATCTTGTACTGTTCTAAATCCAATATAGCTTCTTGCAGAATCAGCGTATTCATAATCTCTTGAACTTACTTGTAAAAAGTACGCTACATCTTTCCATGAACCACCTCTTACAATTTTACGCTTATTATCTCTATCATTTACACTAGGATTTATTGTTGATATATAGGCATAAGATGACGCATCATAAGATGCATTTACCCATTCTGATACATTACCAGCCATATTGTATAAATTATAATCGTTAGGCTCGTAAGACTTAGCTTCTACTGTATATAATGCTTGATCTGCTGCATAATCCCCTCTAACTGGTTTAAAGTTTGCCATAAAACAACCTCTATCACTCTTAGTATAAGGTCCTCCCCATGGGTACGTTGCTGCTTGAAGACCGCCTCTTGCGGCATACTCCCACTCTGCTTCAGATGGTAATCTGAATCTATTTACCATTGCAGATCCTCTTTTAGATTTTTGGTAAGAGTTTTTATTAATAGTTCTCCACTCACAGAATGCTTTGGCTTGTTGCCATGTAACACCTACTACTGGATATTCACTATAAGCATCATGCCAAAAATAGTCATTATGCATAGGTTCGTTATAAGAATAAGCGAAATCCCTAATCCAAACAGTGGTATCTGGATATATTTCAATTTCTTCTTTTAAGATAACATCTTTACGTTTAACACTTCTATTTCTAGCAGCTTCTTGGATGTCCATATAATTAAATTGGAATTTAAATTTCTTTACATCCCAAGTACGTTGTCCATTATAAGATTCTTCTAAAGGAAGATACATAGTATCCATAACTTCAGTATAATATTCATCTGGATATTCGGCTGTGTCAAAAATTAAATCAACATCATGATTAATTTTTCGTCCTTCATAGCCTGTTGGCCCTAGACCTGTATAGTTTTCGAACATATATTTCTCGTAAACAGACATATTTGCTGTATCTGCATCTTTAAATGCATACTCACCAATACCTCCATCTTCTGGAACTAAACCAACTTCGTCAGCTAACACGGCTAGTTTCATTCTAACTATAGAGTCTCTTACCCAGTTAACAAATTGGCGATATTCGCTATTTGTTATCTCTGTTTCGTCCATATAAAAGGCTCTTACAGTAACTGTTTTTGCAGGTGCATCATGCACACCAGCAAGGTCATCATCTGCCTTACCCATAATAAACGATCCACCAGGAATTAGTTGCATCCCATAAGGCTTTTCTGGGTGCCATTTTTTTCCTTTTACACCTACTAGTTCGCCTCTATCTTTAGAGCCACAACTAGCTAGTACTGTCATTACTGTTATTAATAATATAAACTTCTTCATATCCATAGAAAACTCGAGGTTAATTAGTTTAAGCTTCATTTTTGAGAGCGTAAACATATTTATATATTTTTTAAAAAACAACTTTTTCAATAAAAAAAATACATTTCATCGTAAAAAAATAGCATTTTACCGATGAAATAAGCTTTACAACCTTTTATTGCTACTAAACACAATTCTTTTGAAATGCTTTATACCAACGGTCTGGCAACTTATTATTGCACGCATCTAGGTAATCCTGATGCATGCATGGTAATAACGTATGTCTTTTCAATTTATTATTTACTTCTGATAAAAAGGGAATTTCTATCCACCATCTACCTGTCTTATTACTCTTATAAAATACCAATTCCTGAACATCTACCAGAGTTATAAATTTTTGATAGTTTCTGTCTTCAGAAAAATCATCATCATTCACCCTGTAATTAACACCTTCAATAAAATACCAAATCATTTGGGCTACTAGCATAGATGTTATTTCATCATCCTTAGACGGTTTATATTCATATATACCAAAAGAGGTTACTTTATTACTAATACCTGCATAACGTGAAATAGCACATATTTCCTTTCCGTCTAATCCGTTTGGTGAATATTTTTGGTTTAAACTAACTTCAGATCCTTTTATCGATGTTAAATCTATACTAACAATATTAGCATCTCTTAATGCTGGTTCAACAATGGTTATATCGTTAGATACTTGTCCCAATCTGTAAGACTCAAAATAAAGGCTTTCCATTAAATCTATTTCTTCTTGCGAATTGAAATAGGTTTGATACCCAATGGTTGCATAGTTAAAAAGATTATAAGGCTGGTCTAAAATCACCTTACCAACAAAACTGTTATTTTTTATAGGTTTTGTTGAATCACCTAAATCAAACTTACTATCCACATTCACAATATTAACCATAGGCATTAAATTATCATAAGCCCGATAGTTAGCATAAGTAAGATCCTGGGTACCACCTAATATAATAGGTATGATTTTCTTTTTTACTAAAATACTTATTGCTGTTTTTAATGCAAAATAAGTATCTTCAACACTTTCTCCCTTATTAATATCTCCTAAATCCGCAATGGTAGTATTCCAACTTCCGGGAAAAAGACCATACAAGGATTTTCGAATTTCATCTAACTGAAATTCTTCTCCTATATAATTAACATCATTTCTATTTTCTAAAACACCAAAAATAGCAATATCAACATCATCTAAGTCTGGTATGCCATTTTGCAACGAGTGGATTTTAAATTTTCTTCCTAAAGCTTGAGATGAAAGTAATTCATTATGAGCTAAAACTAAATCTGAAACAGGAGACAAAAAATTAAAATTCATTTGATGATTCTTCTCTTATTAATTTGTTAAATTGTGGTGTACGCCATTATTAATCTATTTCGTACAAAGTATAGATTAACAAATACCGTTCTCTATTTCTTCTTTTTTGCTGGTGCTTTTTTCTTAGCTGCTTTTTTCTTTGGAGTATTGGCTTCTATAATTCCTTTAGCTTCTTCTAAAGTCATTTCTAAAACATCAACTGTTTTAGCAAGCTCTACTTTTACTTTTCCTTTTAAAACATTATGTCTGCCCCAACGTGCTTTTTCAACACGAATACCTTCTTCTTCCCAATTATGAATAACTTTATCTATTTCCTTTTGAATTTTTGTTTCAATTAATTCGACAATATCTTCATCGGATAAATTATCCCAATCGTATTTTTTATTTACGTTAATAAACATGTTGTTCCATTTGATGAACGGTCCAAAACGTCCTTTACCTTTTTGTACAGGTAATTCTTTATACATATATATTGGAGCATCTGCTTTTTGCTTTTCTTTAATTAAAACAATAGCATCATCAAGTTCTACACTTAAAGGATCTACACCTTTTGGTAACGAAACAAATGAAGCACCAAATTTAACATAAGGTCCAAAACGGCCATTATTTACAACAATGTCTTCTCCTTCGTATGCCCCTAAACTCTTTGGAAGTTGGAATAAATCCATAGCTTCCTCATACGTAATAGTTGTTAACTGCTGATCTGGACTTAAACTAGCAAACTGGGGTTTTTCTTCATCATCAACAGTCCCTATTTGTACCATAGGTCCAAACTTACCTAAACGCACACTTACTTGTTTTCCAGATTTAGGATCGGTTCCTAATATACGTTCACCAGATTCTCTCTCTGCATTTTCTTTGACATCTTCTACTTTTGGATGGAAGTTTTTATAAAATGTTTTCATCATTTTAGTCCAATCCTCATTCCCTTCAGCTATTTCATCAAAATCTGCTTCAACTTTAGCCGTAAAATTATAATCTAATATCGTTTCAAAATGATTAACTAAAAAGTCCGTGACAATCATACCAATATCTGTTGGTACTAATTTTCCTTTATCAGAACCTACTTTTTCGGATAATGTTTTATCATTTACGTTTCCATTTTGAAGTCTTAATTGTGTATAGCGTCTTTCAACACCTTCTACAGTACCTTTTTCTACGTAATTTCTATTTTGTATAGTTGAAATGGTTGGCGCATATGTAGATGGACGTCCTATACCTAATTCTTCTAACTTCTTAACAAGTGATGCTTCTGTATATCTTGCTGGTGGACGTGTATAACGTTCTGTAGCTGTGATATAATTATTAAGAAGTGTTTCATTTGTTTTCATTGCTGGCAACATACCTTCTTGCTCAACATCTTCATCATCTGTCCCTTCTAAATATACTTTTAAAAAGCCATCAAAAGTAATGACTTCTCCATTAGCTGTAAAAGTTTCGTTATGTGTGGATGCACTAACTTTTACATTGGTACGTTCTAATTCCGCTTCACTCATTTGTGATGCAATAGCACGTTTCCATATCAAATCATACAAGCGCGCTTGATCTCTATCTATATCTACTGAGTGCGTTGAGAAATTTGTAGGACGAATAGCCTCATGCGCCTCTTGAGCTCCTTTTGCTTTTCCTTTATAGTTTCTTGGTTTGCTATATTTTGCGCCATAGGCATTTTCAATTTCTGCCTGGGCTCCTTTTCGTGCTTCGTCCGATAGGTTAACACTATCTGTTCTCATATAAGTAATTAAACCTGCTTCATACAGGCGTTGTGCCATTGTCATGGTCTTACTTACTGAGAAATATAATTTTCGTGATGCTTCTTGTTGTAATGTAGATGTTGTAAATGGTGCTGCTGGTGATTTTTTTGCTGGTTTTTTCTCTAAATCAGCAACCTTGAAATTCGCACTACTATTTTTTTCTAAAAAATTTAGAGCTTCTTCTTTGGTTGAAAAATTCTTTGGAAGTTTTGCTTTAAAAGTTTGTCCGTCTTCATTAGAAAATTCTGCGTCAACTCTATAGGATGCTACTGGATTAAATCCTTGTATTTCTCTTTCTTTTTCAACAATTAACCTTACTGAAACAGATTGTACTCTACCTGCCGACAAACCTCCTTTCACTTTTCGCCAAAGTACAGGAGAAAGTTCATAACCAACTATCCTATCTAATACACGACGCGCTTGTTGCGCATCCACAAGGTCGTAATCGATGCCTCTAGGGTTCTCAATCGCTTTTTGAATAGCTGCTTTTGTGATTTCGTGAAAAACAATACGTTTTGTCTTTTCCTTATCTAACTTTAAAGTTTCTGCCAAATGCCATGCAATAGCCTCTCCTTCTCGATCCTCATCACTTGCTAACCAGACCCATTCTGCATTTTTAGCTAAATCTTTTAGTTTTTTTACGACTGCTTTTTTATCTTTTGAAACTTCATATTTGGGTTTAAAATCACCATCTACATCAACTCCCAATTCTTTGGAAGGCAGATCTGATATATGCCCAAAACTAGACTCTACTTTAAAGTCTTTTCCTAAAAACTTTTCAATGGTTTTGGCTTTCGCTGGTGACTCAACAATCACTAAATTCTTCGTCATACTTCAATTTTTGAAGCTACAAATGTATATCAAAAAAAGTTTATCTGCCGCATTTTATGGATTATCTGTTAATTATTTAATATTGAAAACCTGCTTTTTAACATTTTAAAAGCAGGTTTTCAGTATTAAAAATAAAATTTATTCAGATAAAGTTCCTATTTCTTCAATAGGGTCTGTATTATTAAAACCGATAACTTTTTTATATACTAAATAGATAGGATGGTAAACAAAAGGAGCTGTAAATAGCAATCCTATTCCACATAATAAAAAACCAACAATTTGTGATAAAAAGGAAGCTACCATCATTAATCCAAAAGTAATCAGCCATTTTTTATTCCCTAATTTAAAACTTGCTTTTACAATATCTCCCACACTAAGCTCGGGATTAAATGCATATATTAATGAAAAATAAGACAATGGTATCATGACATAAAATATTGGTAAATAGCATAGTAACATAGCTAAAATGGCAATCCCGAAAGAAGCCAACATTAACACAAAGATTTTACTTAAATATTTTCCTTTAATAAAATAAAAGAAATCGGATGTTGTCACGGCTTCATTATGATCTAACTTTTGCATAATTCTAAAAAACGCTGCATTTAAGGCCAGAGAAAGTGCTCCTAAAACAAATACCCCAACAATTACAAATAACACATACAAAATTGACATACCTGCAAAAAAGCCACTAAACGCCTCAGGATCTATAGTCCCATTTTCTTGTTGTGAAATTAGCATACCTATTAAAGGAAGGTACAAAACAATAATTAAAGGCATTACAATTATTATTGTAAATAATTGCAGTAAAAAGCCTTGAAGCCACGTTTTTTTAAATAATTCTATAGACTCATTAAGAATACCTCCAAAGTCTAAATCTTTGGCATTTTCTATTTTCTCTAACAAACTGTTAATTGTATTCATGTGTAAAGATTTTATTAATAATTAATAATCCAAATCATCTCTAATTCCTATTTGATCTATCTCACTATCTGCCTTAAACCCTATAACCTCTTTATAGATTAAAAACACAGGCAAATAAATAATCGACATAGTAAATAGCAATCCTACTACACAACCTAATATTCCCAGCATAGCTATAATACCTGTAACCAATATAGCTCCAAAAGTTATAAGCCATTTTTTGTTTCCTAATGCAAAACTCGCTTTAACAATTTCTTTCTCACTTAATTCTGGATTAAATGCAAAAATAATCGCAAAATAAGATAAGGGTACAAATACGTATAGATAAGGGATGAAAAGTAATAATTGTGCTACTGTTGCTATTAAAGTATAAATAATGCCAAGCATAAATACCTTTGTAAAGTATTCTCTCTTAAAAAAATAAAAATAGTCATCATTACTTGTTTCTCCCGAAACTATTTGCTTACAAATCCTATAAAAAGCAGCTACAAAAGCAAGTGTGAGTGTGCTAACTAAAATAGTTTGTGGAATGCTGTAAATTACATTTTGAGAATAAAAATCTGAAATCGATTCTAAATCAAAACCTTTATTAATATCAAAAGGATTGGTAGCAAGACCAATAAGTCCAAAGATTAAATTTAGAATCATAGCTGCAATAATCACAAATAGAATGATCAAAAATCCTTTGAGCCAAACCTTTTTAAATAAATCTATAGAATTATTAATAATATCACCAAAATCTAAAGGTTTTGCATTATTTATCTTCTGCAACAAAGTATTTAATGTATTCATAATCTGGTTGGGTTAAATTATTTATTAAGAACTTAGAGGCTAATGGCTTTCTACAAAACAATTGCAATATAATATAAAAAAACCTGCATGAAAGCAGGTTTTTTTAATTTATAAATAACAGCATGTTACCTTAACGAATAGGAACTTATTAAATCTACACCACCTTCTACATATTCATATTGATACAAATCATCACCGCCAATCATCAATAAACTATTTTCTAATGGGATAACGTCTTTAGATTGAATGTTATCATATATTTTTGTTAATTTTACCTGTAGCGGTTCTTCTTTATCAAATAATTTCAAGCCAGAAGTACCATCACAAACAAATAACATATTCCCTTTAACACCTAATCCATAAGGGTTTTCTAATTCATAACGACTTGCTAGCTTTGGCGTTGTTTTATCACTAATATCTATGACCTCTAAAACACTTTCCAATTGCCCACAATCGTTACCTCCTCGCAACGTCAAATATGCGTAATCCCCATCAACAACGACTGGATCACAACCTTCCCAATGCGTAAATTCTGAAACATATTCCGGCGATGATGGGTTTGCTATATCGTAAATATACATCCCATTAGTACTCCCTAAATACAAATAATCTTCAGCATGAAACATGGTTTCTATATTCCAACCTGCATTTTGTGTATTTTCAAGAATTGGTGCTGACAAATTCTGAATATTAAAAATAGTCATTTGATAATTTCCGACAGTATATAAATAGTTGTCTACTATTTGAAAACGTGCTAAAGAACCTCCTTGACCTGTAACAGATTCAGCAGTTGAAGTATTAAGAGCACCGTCTTGGATCGCAACATCAATAAATCGATTATCTATTTTCTTACGTCTCTCGGTAGTTACCGTCCATCCTACAATAATATTATTTTGCAAATCTGCTTTTCCGTAATCGACAGCTTGTGCTTCAATTGGAATATTATAATCGTAAATATTAAATACATCTTTTAGCCTTTCAACTAAAACAATAGAATTAACATCAGAAATATCGAAAACAACCAAATCTGTTGCACTATCTGCATATAAAAAATCGTCTTTTACAGAAATATCTTCATTGCCTGGAATCTTAATAAATTTAATCGCCTTTGGAAACTTAGGGTTAGAATTATCAATAACATGTACGCCTTTATTAACATCACTTACAAAAATATAATTTTTGTAAGCATATATTTTACCCGTTTCTTCAATTTCTTTAGGCACCGTAATAGTCACCGAATTTCTAAAATCAACTTTGGTCATTAATTCAGGAACTGCCACTTGAACGAGTTCAAAATTAAGATCCTTTTTATCACAAGACCATATGCCTATAAAAACTAAGGACAAAAAAAAGTATTTAAATTTCATAGCAAATGAATTTAGTTTAATATTTATAACGTAATGAAGATTCTAAACCTTCCAGATTTAGTATAATCTCATTACTTCCGCTAATTTGAAGTGGTGTTAAATCAAACGAGACAATTCTCTTAAAAACTGCCAAACAAGCCTCTTCATTTATTAATTGAAACTTCAAATAACGTTGTTCTGGTGAAGACTCAGCAACAGCTCCAGAATCTACTAAATTAAATTTCCATGTATTACCATCACAACCTGAGGCACTTATTTCAATCGTTAAGCAATCACCCTTTACTTCAGCATCAACGAATGTAAAATCAGCAGACACTAAACTATCATATATTTCCTTTTTAACGATGGTTGTTTGATCGCAAATCCCTTTAGTAGGTATATTATCATCATCTTCATCACACTGTATGCTTAAAAAACAGCACAGCACCACGGAAGTTACAAAAAGAATCCTTTTTATCATAATTTTATCTATTAGATTAATATATTAGTCTAGGAAATCCATTTTCACACACTATTTCTTTCGGTTGTGCTGGTAAATCACATGTTGAAACAATATTCCACTTAACATTAAATGCTTTTTCCAAATTGCTGTATTCTTCAACTTTTTGTAAAAAGGCCGTAGTGTCTATTTGCGTAGAATAAGCGATATAACCTTGAGGCCCTCCACAAGCTTTAGAACCATAAGCCGTAAAAGTCCAGTCATTAACATCTGTACAGGAAACACTTAATGACAATTCATAAATCTCATTAAATAAATCCATTAATTCTCGATGGTCCTTTTCTTGCTCCGTTAATTCTCTTTTTACAACTAATTCTTCTTCGGTAACTGAAACAATACGCCAGGAATAATCGTTAGGATATTGTTCCTGAGATATGGTTATAAGTGTATCATCTAACTGCCATTCGCCATTTGAATCGAAAAAAACCAATGGTGGTGTACCGCACCATCCGGAAGAACGTTCAACAAAATCGCCATTTTTTTTGAACAGAATTCCGTAATTGTCTTTAGGCAACACACTTGTTCTTTTAAATGTTGTCTTTTCGTCTTCATAGGTAGGATCTTCCCAAATTCCTATTAATAAATTGTCGGAATCTACAATATTATCATTATCATCCGAGCATTGCATGTTTGTAAAACAGCATATGACAGAAATAGTAAATAGCATCTTTTTCATAAATGTGAGGTTTTAAAAGTTTATTTTTTAAATAGATACTGAAAGCACATTTTGGTTGCGTTAATGGCAGATAATAATTATTAAAATCTGAAAGAAAATTAAACTGCCACTTTGTCACAAAACACAAATAAATTGTATCTTTGCATACTTATTGACTGCTTTCAGTTTTGAAATACTATGGATAAAATTATAGACGAAAATAAACAGGGTGAATCCCTCATCTTAGAACAAAAAAAAGATAATAAACGTAAACTTTTTATTGAAAGTTATGGATGTGCTATGAATTTTAGTGATAGTGAAATTGTGGCTTCAATCATGGCCAATCAGGGTTTTAATACCACACAGAATTTAGAGGATGCCGATTTGGTTTTGGTAAACACCTGTTCTATTCGTGATAAAGCAGAACAAACCGTACGTAAGCGCTTAGAAAAATACAATGCTGTAAAAAGATCCCATAATCCAAAAATGAAAGTAGGCGTTTTAGGCTGTATGGCAGAACGCTTAAAAACAAAGTTTCTTGAAGAAGAAAAAATCGTTGATTTGGTTGTTGGACCAGACGCTTATAAAGATTTACCAAACCTTTTAGCTGAAGTTGATGAAGGTCGTGATGCTATTAATGTCATTCTTTCAAAAGAAGAAACTTACGGAGATATTTCACCAGTACGTTTAAATACAAATGGTGTTACTGCTTTTGTATCTATTACACGCGGTTGTGATAATATGTGTACTTTTTGCGTCGTTCCCTTTACACGTGGGCGTGAGCGCAGCAGAGACCCACAGAGTATTCTGGAAGAAGTAAACGATTTATGGAACAAAGGTTTTAAAGAAATTACGTTACTTGGTCAGAATGTAGATAGCTATCTTTGGTATGGTGGTGGATTGAAAAAAGATTTTGAAAAAGCAAGCGAAATCCAAAAAGCAACCTCTGTAAATTTTTCAAACTTATTAGAACTATGCGCTAAAGCGCAGCCCAAAATGCGAATTCGTTTTTCAACATCTAATCCACAAGATTTAACGTTGGATGTGATCGAAACCATGGCGAAATATAATAATATCTGTAATCATATTCATTTACCTGTACAGAGTGGCAGCGATCGTATTTTAAAAGAAATGAACCGTTTGCATACTCGTAAAGAGTATATGACTTTAATTGATAATATTCGTAAAATCATTCCTAATTGTGCTATTAGCCAAGATATGATTGTTGGCTTCCCCACAGAAACTGAAGAGGATTTTCAAGACACTGTTTCATTGATGAACTATGTAAAATATAATTTTGGTTATATGTTTACGTATTCAGAACGTCCAGGAACTATGGCAGAACGCAAAATGGAAGATGACGTACCCGAGGACGTAAAAAAACGAAGATTGCAAGATATTGTTGATTTACAACGTGAGCACAGTGACATTAAAACTAAAGAACACCTCAACACTATTGTAGAAGTGCTGATTGAAAAAGAATCTAAAAAATCAAACTTACAATGGTCTGGACGTACGTCACAAAATATTGTAGCGGTATTTCCAAAGGAGCATTATAATATAGGGGACTTTGTGAACGTAAAAGTAACAGACTGCACAAGTGCAACTCTTATTGGTGAAGCAGTTGGGCATTCTGAAAACAATTAAAATAGATGACAGTATTCAACTTTAACGACAAAACATTTTCATTAATAGAAAATTCCGAAAACGGAAAAGTAAATTCTGAAACTATATTTAAATATAAACAAAAAGGCAATTTAGTTACAGCCGAATATTATGGAGGCACCATAAAATACGGTAAAATAATTGCCCATTTAAAAAATGATAAGCTTGATATGTTATACCAATGTATAACAACAGAAAATGAATTAAAAGCAGGAAAAGCTATTGCCGAAATAAGTTTAACGAACAATAACAAGATAAAACTTAAGCTTAATTGGGAATGGTTGGAAAATAAAAATGAGCGTGGAATTTCTGAATATATTGAGCAATAAAAATTGAAAAGATTCCCGCCTACGCGGGAATGACAAAGAAGACATATAAAATGGAATCAGTTCAAGCAATAAAACAACGTTTTGGTATTATAGGTAACACCCCTTTGCTAAATCGAGCCATTGAAAAAGCAATTCAGGTATCCCCAACCGATATTTCGGTTTTGGTTACGGGAGAAAGTGGTGTTGGAAAAGAAAGTATTCCCAAAATAATACATCAATTATCTCACAGAAAACATAACAAATACATTGCAGTAAACTGTGGAGCTATTCCTGAAGGTACTATTGATAGTGAGCTTTTTGGTCATGAAAAAGGAGCTTTTACAGGAGCTACACAAACTAGGCAAGGTTATTTTGAAGTAGCAGATGGTGGTACTATCTTTCTTGATGAAGTCGGTGAACTACCTCTAACTACGCAAGTTCGTTTGCTCCGTGTTTTAGAAAATGGTGAGTTCTTAAAAGTAGGCTCTAGTAAGGTACAAAAAACAAATGTTCGCATTGTAGCCGCTACCAATGTAAACATGTTTGAAGCTATAGAAAAGGAAAAGTTCCGAGAAGATTTATATTATAGATTAAGCACAGTAGATATACATTTACCTTCATTACGAGAGCGACGAGAAGACATCCATTTATTGTTTAGGAAATTTGCCAGCGACTTTGCTCTTAAATACAAAATGCCAACTATTAAACTAACAGATAATGCTATTCAAGTATTATCAAAACATCGCTGGGGTGGTAATGTTCGCCAACTTAGAAATATCGCAGAACAATTATCTGTTTTAGAACAAAATAGAACCATAACAGCAGAAACTCTTAGAGGGTATTTACCAACTTCTGGCACCAATTTGCCAGCAGTTATAAAAACATCAAAATCTGAAAGTGATTTTAGTAGCGAACGTGAGATTTTATACAAAGTTTTATTCGATATGAAAGCTGATTTAAATGATTTAAAAAAGCTTACTATGGAACTCATGAAAAATGGCAACACGAAAGACGTTGAAAAGGATAATGAAGGGTTAATTCAAAAAATTTACGGTAGTAATAAAGAGGAAGAACCCATCTATGAGAACTCAGTTCAAGAAACAGAAGTGTTATCTATTCCAGAACATCCTGTAGAGCAAGATGAGATTATTGACATACAAGATAAATATCATTTTGCTGAAGAGATTGAAGAAGAAGAAACCTTATCATTACACGACAAAGAATTAGAATTAATAAAAAAATCCCTTGAACGTCACAGCGGAAAGCGTAAATTAGCAGCTGCTGAACTCGGAATAAGCGAACGTACTTTATATAGAAAGATTAAACAATATGATCTTTAAATTAGTGACAGTATTCAGTAAATAGTTAAAATAACAACATTATAAAAAAGTAACCGTTTTAAAAATAAATCAGTATCATTCTAAAGTTTACATTGAGCCCAATCGAAGTGTAAACAAGAACCCAATAAAGCAAATGACATACACAAAGTATATTTTTATTTTATTAGTAAGCGCAACTCTTTCTGGTTGTGGTATTTATTCTTTTACAGGTGTAAAGACTGGAAATGCTAAAACATATCAAGTAAACCGTTTTGAAAATACATCCATATTAATTGAACCTGGTTTAGAAAGAGATTTTAAATTAGCACTTGAAGATTTAATACAAAACCAAACCAACTTGGGCTTAGTGCCTTCAAACGGTGATTTGGTATATGAAGGTGAGATAACCAATTACAGGATTTCTCCAACTACAGCGACATCTGAAAATACAGCAGCTCAAAACAGATTAACTATTGGTGTTAAAGTTCGATTTTATAATAGGCTTAATGAAGAAGAAGATTTAGATCAATCTTTTTCGTTTTTCTATGATTTTCCTGGAAGCTCTCAACTTGTTGGTAGCCAAAAAACAATAGCTCATGAAGAAATTTTCGAACGCCTTACGCAAGATATTATTAATGCAACATTAGCAAGATGGTAACCAAATGAACGCGACAGATTTTGTAAACATATTGCAACACCCACAAACAATTACACATCAACAAACCGATGCTATAAAATCTATTGTTAATGAATTTCCTTATTTTCAATCGGCTCGTGCTGTGTACCTAAAAGGTTTAAAAAACAAAAGTAGCTTTAAATACAACCAAGAACTTAAAACGACTGCTGCGTATACAACAGATAGAAGTATTTTGTTTGATTTTATTACCTCAGAGGTATTTGTTCAAAATGAAATCTCGCAATCTATAAAACAAAATATATCGCACCTAAAAGATATAGATGTTACTGTAGAAGATATTTCGATAAATAAACGTGTTAAAGTAGACAATACTTTAAAACAACAGATAAAAGACACTATAGGAGTACTGGATCCTACTTTGTTTCAACCCAAAGAAGAACGTCCAAAACCCTCAAATTTTGTTTTAGATGAATCTGAAACTATTGAAAACGTTCCGCCTGAGACTCTTGCTAAAGAAACCAAAACGCAAGAAAAACCAATTAGTGATATACTAAACTTAGGTAAGCCATTTGAATTTGACAAAAAAGAAACTCATTCTTTTAATGAATGGTTAAAATTAGCCCGCTATATCCCAATTGAAAGAAACAATCAAAAAGATACAGAAAACAATAAAGTTACGGAGAGCATAAAAGACACAGAGGATACAAAAAGTGTAACATCAGCAGAAGAGAAATCCTCTACAGCTATAGATAAAGCTAAAAAGTTTGAGCTCATTGATGAATTTATTACAAAAAACCCAAAAATAAATCCTTTCAGAGCTACAATTACAAAAGGCAATCTTGCAAAAGCACAGATGATACAACCTGAAGCCTTAATGACTGAAACTTTGGCACGTATTTATGTAGAACAAAAAAACTACAAAAAAGCAATTCAATCTTATAAAGTTTTAAGTTTGAAATATCCAGAAAAAAGTGGTTTCTTTGCAGACCAAATTAACGCAATAGAGCAATTACAAGAACAAAATAATATATAATAATGAGTACGTTTACAATATTTTTAGCATTAATTGTAGTGGTAGCATTTTTACTAATTGTAGTAATTATGGTGCAAAACCCTAAAGGTGGTGGTTTATCATCTTCTTTTGGTGGAGGTGGCACACAACAACTAGGTGGTGTAAAAAAGACAACTGACTTTTTAGATAAAAGCACATGGACTTTGGCTACCTTATTACTAGTTTTAATACTAGCTTCAAATATAGCAATTAATAGAGGTGGAGACACTATAGACTCTAAAGCTCTGGATCAGGATGAAGCAACAACAGCTCCATTACCTGCTCCACTGCCAGCAACTAATGATGATGCAACTGCAACACCAGCAGATGATTCTACAGGAAAGTAATTCTGTTTATAAAAGGAACAAAAAATGCCAACTTTAAAAGTTGGCATTTTTTGTTCCTACCTATTTGATAGGCAGGTCTGCAAGTTTGTCAGTTCTTAAGCATTGGCACATTTTTAGTATAAGGCTTAAGCATTAAGAAAAACATATTTTAAATTAATTAAAAAATATAAAAAATGGCATTAAATATTAAACCATTAGCAGATCGCGTTGTTATTGAACCTGCTGCAGCTGAAACAAAAACAGCATCAGGAATTATTATTCCAGATAACGCAAAAGAAAAACCACAAAAAGGAAACGTAGTTGCCGCTGGAAAAGGTACAAAAGACGAGCCTATTACTGTAAAAGTTGGTGACACTGTTTTATATGGAAAGTATGCTGGTACTGAACTTAAACTAGAAGGCAAAGATTATCTAATTATGCGCGAAAGTGACATTTTAGCAATTATCTAAACAATTGCTTCTTCCATCCCGTGAAGACGGGAACTTCATCAAATAAAACTAAATTTCTATTAAACAGATTCCCTCCTTCGAGGGAAGGAAAATAAAATTTTTAAAAATGGCAAAAGATATAAAATTCGATATTGAAGCACGTGACGGATTAAAACGCGGTGTTGATGCATTAGCTAATGCTGTAAAAGTAACTTTAGGTCCTAAAGGACGTAATGTAATTATTAGTAAGTCTTTCGGAGCACCACAAGTAACTAAAGATGGTGTTACCGTAGCAAAAGAAATTGAGTTAGAAAATCCACATGAAAACATGGGGGCTCAAATGGTAAAAGAAGTGGCTTCTAAAACCAATGATTTAGCAGGAGATGGTACTACTACGGCTACTGTTTTAGCGCAAGCTATTGTAAAAGAAGGTTTAAAAAATGTTGCTGCAGGTGCAAATCCAATGGATTTAAAACGCGGTATCGATAAATCAGTAAAAGCTATTACTACCGATTTAGAAAAGCAATCTAAACAAGTAGGTAATTCTTCTGAAAAAATAAAGCAAGTTGCCGCTATTTCTGCAAATAATGATGATACTATTGGTGAATTAATTGCCACTGCTTTTGGTAAAGTTGGTAAAGAAGGTGTTATCACTGTTGAGGAAGCTAAAGGTATGGAAACATACGTGGATGTTGTTGAAGGGATGCAGTTTGATAGAGGATACTTATCCCCTTACTTCGTAACGGATGCTGATAAAATGATTGCTGATTTAGAGAATCCATACATTTTATTATTTGACAAAAAGATATCTAACTTACAAGAAATCCTTCCAATCTTAGAACCTGTAGCTCAATCTGGCCGTCCTTTATTAATTATTGCCGAAGATGTTGATGGACAAGCCTTAGCTACTTTAGTAGTAAACAAATTACGTGGTGGACTTAAAATTGCAGCTGTTAAAGCTCCTGGCTTTGGTGATAGACGTAAAGCTATGTTAGAAGATATCGCTATCTTAACTGGTGGAACCGTTATTTCTGAAGAAAGAGGATTTACTTTAGAGAATGCAGACTTAAGCATGCTAGGTACAGCTGAAACCGTAACAGTTGACAAAGACAATACAACTATTGTTAATGGTGCAGGTGTCGCAAAAGACATTAAAGCTAGAGTCAACCAAATTAAAGCCCAAATAGAAACAACAACTAGCGATTACGATAAAGAAAAACTACAAGAACGTTTAGCTAAGTTAGCTGGCGGTGTTGCTGTTCTTTATGTTGGTGCTGCTAGTGAAGTAGAGATGAAAGAGAAAAAAGACCGTGTTGATGATGCCTTACATGCAACTAGAGCTGCTGTAGAAGAAGGTATTGTTGCTGGTGGTGGTGTTGCTTTAGTAAGAGCAAAATCAGTGTTAGAAAAGATAACTACTGAAAACTTAGACGAAGTTACTGGTATTCAAATTGTAGCACGTGCTATTGAGGCACCTTTACGCACTATTGTTGAAAATGCAGGTGGAGAAGGAAGCGTAGTAATTTCTAAAGTTTTAGAAGGTAAAAAAGATTTTGGTTACGATGCTAAATCTGAAGCCTATGTAGATATGCTTAAAGCTGGTATTATCGATCCTAAGAAAGTAACACGTATTGCATTAGAAAATGCTGCCTCTGTTGCAGGAATGATCCTTACTACCGAGTGTGCATTAGTCGACATTAAAGAAGAAGCTGCACCAGCTATGCCTCCAATGGGCGGTGGTGGTATGCCAGGAATGATGTAATATCGTTCGAAAAGATCGACATACAAATTATATCAAAAACATCTCAATTTATCTTGAGGTGTTTTTTTTATCTTTTCTATTTTAACGTAATTATGATAATCTTATAAAAAAGATTATTTCTTCTTTTGGAAAAAAGTCAATTTAGTTTCTTTGTTTGCATATAGTTTCGAAATCACATCTTCTATTTGGCTATAACCAGAATTAAATAGTGTATTTAATATTATTAAAATAATTAGTTTCTCATTTTATATCGAAAGATTTACATCTAGTTTGCTGGTAATGGATTGAATGAACTGCATTTTAAGATAATGTTTCAAATTAGCATGCATTTCACACTTACTTTACATTTAATTCTACTGATGCTTTAATTTTACTATCACTTTTTTTGTCCCAAATCACAACTTCGCAAGTCACAGGATTCTTTACATTAGAACCTGAGAAAATAAAACTTGGAGCTAATTGCTCTAATTCAGAAACTTCCATAACTGAATCTCCAATTAAATCCTCTTCGTTCACAATTATCCCACCTTCAGAATCTGTAGCTTTTAAACTTAATCCTAGAGCTAGTTTACCATCTTCTACTTTAAATCCTTGAAGCTTTTCAAATATTATATATATGTCTTCATTTAATTTTGCTTCACTACCAGTAATACAAATGTTTCTTTCCTGTGAAAATAAATACACTTCATTGTAAGTAACATGATCATTTTCAATTTTAATTTGATCGTTAGGAACTACATCTATATCCATTTCTGCTGTAAAAGTTCCTTCTCCTTTTTTATCCTAGATGTTTACAAATATTTCATATTCGTTATTTGAGTGGATAGGATTAGCTACTGTTATTACTGATTGTAATAATAAAGGTGAGACGTTAAACCCTTTTTTGTTATCAGCATATAAATCATTACTGAACATTACCGTATCTCCTTTTTTTCCAAGAATTAAAAGTTTCATACCAGGAAAAACACTGTTTTTTACTTTTTCAAATCCTTTAATGTTATTAAAATTCAAATAAAATTTCTCTCCGTACACGAATGAATTTCTATTTATTTTGTTAGTACCATCTGATAAAGAAACGTGATCACAAGAAAGTCCATCACCTTTAGTAGTTAGGCTTGTTGTTAAATCTTTACTTACCGATTTGTTAAATTCACATGAAAAAACTGCAAGCAATAAAAAGGTAACAACTAATATTTTAATCCTCATAATTTATTTTTAAGCTATTAAACGAATTTAGCCAATTTTCATATAGGATTAAATTTATAAAGTTACTGTCTTATTTCCGCTAGAATGGTGTAATTTAAAATCATTAATTGATATTAGTAATGTTTATTAGCTTCACTATATACTTCCAAAATGGCTTTAAATGATCCTGAATTATTCCTAGCTTCTTTGTCATTAATATGAAATACCACATTACCAGAAGGTTTTATCAAACTTAAATTGTCAAGGTCGTAAAACAAATAGGGGTCATTGTCTATTGTGTAAAACAAATCACCATGGTTCATCTCTTGTGTTCTATTATAAGCTCTAAAAGCTCCACTTGAAAATCCTTTAGGTCCAGAATATCCCGTAAACATACCATAGAAACTTTTCCGTTAACTTTAAATCCTACAACATCGCCTTTATTCAACTTAAGATTGGTCGATGTATTTTGTTTATTACCAGCCATACTAAAAACATAACAATTAATAAAACTATAATATTGTGGACATTCAAGTTAATTAATCTAAATTTCATCTTTATTTACCTGTTAATACATCTTTCCCTTTAAAGTATCCTTTTTTACCATTTGGTAGCTTAACGGCAATCCATTTTTCCTTATCAATACGCTCCAGCAAATCAAGCTCTAATCCCCCTGGAAACTGCCCTAGAATTTCTGATTTTTCATCAGGATTAGAATAAGCTATTTTTCTTTTGCTTCTAGATCCTTTAATTTTTATTCTCTCAATTAACAGGTTTTCTTTTGCCCCTTTTTTAAATTCGTATGGATAAATTTCTATTCCCATATTATAAAGGTCTTTAGTTAATAAAATATTTTCTTCAGATCTTCTCAACCCTTTAACATATGGTTCATTATCTGGATTCATGTTTACAGCAACGCTATAAAACTCTTTTGCTTTTTCATAGTTACCAACCACTTCGTTTAAAATCCCCATATTAAACACCAATTCTGCATTGTACGGATCAACTTCATATATTGCGTCATACATTTCATAAGCTTTATCTATTTCTCTTAGTCTTAAAAATTCATTAGCGTCTTTTACGCGTTCTTTTAATTTTTTATGCTTCACTTTTTCAAAAGTAAAAGTATATGAATAATAGAACGGAGAAATATAATCAGCAAATTGGCGAGCTATCCGTTCGCATGCATATTCGGCAAGTTTACCAGGAGCCATTACTGCATTATTAGTTGGCCTTGTCCCTCCCTTTGTAGAATCACTACCTGACGACCTGCCACTAGTTTGACCTATAATTTCTCCTGTAGAGACTAGTAAAATTTTCATTCTTGCTTCGGCAGAAGTTGTTCTTGTTAAAGTATAGGTATTAATTAACTTACCTTTATCATTTCTATATGAGCTATGATCTCTTTCGTCTGTACTGGAATAAGACACATTACCTAAAATAATGGCATCAACTCCTAGCATCTGCCCAATGGAAATGATTTCCGTATCACTTAATTGTCCTAATTCAAACTCTTTTTCTTCAAGAACTCTTTGCAATTCCTCTCTTTCTACTATCGAGTAAATATCTGTACGAGCGCCTTCTATAAAACAATTTTTATTTTTACCTCTATATTCTTTTAGTAACGAAATAGATATATAATCTGCTAACTTGCTTCCTATATCTATTCCTGCGTTTTTATATTCTTCACTGCTTATATTTTCAAAATCCAGAACTGCTATTCTTTTTACGTCACCAATATCCTTTTCTGCTGGACTTAAAAGTGATGTATTTAATGTTGTTTTAAATAATTGTGCCGAACAAATATTATAATTAAAAAATATCAGTAATAGAAACACTCCTTTTTTAATTTGTTTTTTTAACCCCATGATTTTATAATTTAATTATATTGTTTAACTACCAAATTGCTTATGTATATTAAGATTAACCCTTACTTAAAAAACGGGTTAGTTCTATTTACAATATTAAATTGCTTATTATATCCTTGCAATACGGGAATTCCCTTAACTTATTCAAAACAAATAAATTAATAACTATAATTTCTTACTTTAGACGCCTACAATTTCATACCGAATGAGTCGTATAATATTTTGTGTGTTCCTTTTTAGTATTTCTACTTTATTTAGTCAGAATAAAAATTCAATTAATATTGAACTTCTTATCAAAGAAGGGGACAGCCTTACCAGCATAAATAAAAATCATGAAGCATTAATAGCTTATAGAAAAGCACTAGTAATATCATTAGATTCAAAAAACAAAAAAATGACTGCCTTTATTTATAAAAAAATAGGCGTTAGTCATTATAAAAAAAAGGAATACATAAAAGCTGAAAATCATTATAAAAAGGGATTACTTATAGATAGTTTAACAAAAACCGCTGCCAATAATTATTACAACATAAACCTTGTAAAGAAGAAACTAAATCAACAAGATAGCGTACTGCATTATTTAGAAAAAAGTTTAAACCTTTACAAAACTTTAAACCATGATGAGGCCACTTATAATGCATTTTTAAGTGCAGGTATCACCTATAAAAACAGACAGCTGTATGAAAAAGCTTTAGAGTTATTAATTATAGCTTATAACGGTTTTAAAACTGGCAATAAAATAAAACTGGCACGAACTTGCACGGTAATTGGCAATATTCATAATCAAATTAAAAATTATAATCAATCCTTAGCGTATTATAAAGAAGCATTGCATATTTCAAAAACAAGTAATAAAAAAGAAAAGTCTCTAATATATAACAATATTGCCATAGCATATAAACACCTTAAAGTACACGATTCTGTTATTATCAACTATAAAAAAGCATTATTGTTAACCGACCCAGAAGACCCAAATTATGGTATAATTCTTCAGAATATAGCATTAACATATAGTGCATCAGGCAATATGAAAATCGCAAAAAAAAATTTTAAACAAGCCATTGAACTACATAAAACGTCAAAAGATACCTCTTCCCTTCTCTATTGCTATAACGGTATGGCAAGTTTACTTATAAAACAAAATAGAAAAAAGGACGTTAAAACTTATTTGGATAGTGTTTCTTTTTTACTAAGCAGTTCTATTGACAAAACACCACTTCTTGATTACTATACAAACCAGGTAGATTATCAAACCAGTATTAAGAAATATAAAATAGCATTAAACTACTATAAGCAGTACAATGAGTTATTCGAAAAAATATACAATATAAAACAAGTCGAGATCATTCAAAATATGCAATCTAGGTTTGATTATGCAAAAAATGAACATACCATATTAAAACTGTCTACACAAAATAAAGACAATTTGTTAAAGATAGCTTCTAAAAACAAGAGATTAGAAGGAAAGAACTTAATTATTATTTCGCTTAGCTGTATCATAGCCCTAGGTTTTATAGGCTATTACATTTATGTGCAAAGACAAAAAGCAACAAAACAACGACTTAAAATTGAAAAACTTGAAGCCATCTATCAAGGGCAAGAAACAATACAAAAAAGAATCGCGCAAGACCTTCATGATGTTATCACCAACAACTTCGACGGATTAAGACTTCAAATACTCGCATTACTACGCATGTCTAATCCTAAGGATCATATAATGAACATAGCAAATGAATTACAGGATATAAATCAACAAATCAGGCTAGTATCCCACCGTTTATCTCCAATAAACATGCATATAAAGCATCATAAGTTTACAGAAATAATTAAGGCTAGACTAAGCGAATTTCAAGTGTATCATAAAATATATGTTAATATAAAGAATGAATTACCTGAATTATTAAATGATTTACACGTTGAGACTCAAAACAACTTTTATAGTATCCTTTTAGAAATTTTAAATAATAGCTCGAAACATGCACAAGCTACAGAGCTTAGTATTACAAACCATATAAATAAAAATCAAAGTATTCATTTCATTTTAGCCGATAATGGCATAGGTATAAGTAATAATTATAAAATGGGTATTGGTTTACTTAATATAAAACAAAGGTCAGAAATCATAGGAGGTTCTGCAATTATTAAAAGGGTTGATTCTGGTACAGAAGTTCATATTCAATTTCCGTTGCAAATCAATTTAAAATGACAAAAAAATCAACTATTCTCATTGCTGACGATTCTGTAATATTCGCACAGGGATTATCCACATTATTACAACAATATCCAGACATTGTAAAAAATGTGTTGAAAGCAAAGAATTTCAAAGAAACCTTACAAATTACTAAAACTGAAAAAATTGATATACTAATTCTGGATATTAATTTTGAATCTGAAGAATATAATGGTTTCACCATAGCAGAAAAAATAAAAACACTTTACCCATACATAAAAATTATCATACTTACCCAGCAAGCAAAAATTGATAATTACGAAATTTTGTTTAATGACATAGGTGTTGATGGTTATCTGGATAAACAACTTTCTGTAGATATTGCTATTGAAGCAATTTCTCAAATACAAGAAGGGAAGAAATATATAGATAGTACCATCAAAGAAATGCTAGAAGTTGGGAGATGGATGAATATCTCATCTAGAGAAAAAGAAGTTATTGAATGGCTTAGCAAAGGATATTTACAAAAGGAAGTTGCAGACAAACTTTGCTTAAGTATTCGTACTATTGAGGTACATTGTCGAAATATGGTTAAAAGAATTGGAGCTAAAAATACAGCCCATTTAATTTCAATATATACTAAATATAAAGGAAGCAATAGGGAAAGAGCTCCTGATTGATAGTTAAAACCCTAATACTATGTTAGTATTAGGGTTAAAAGCCGCTATTAATTAGGATCCTCTTCTGGGTCGATAGGTTTCTCCGTGATATCTAAACCAATCGGATCATCATAAGTACTCAAACCATCAGGTCTGCATGAACAGAAAAGACAACTAGTCATTATGACAATAATCAAAACCAAAACAATTTTTAATGTTTTCATCTTTAATTATTATTTAATTAATTAAAGAATGAAGGCCTACATTCATAATCGATTTTCGACTACATAACAAATATTAGCCTTTTATTATCGACATATAGGACATGTCTGACATGTCGGACATCGACATAAAAATTTAACATTTTTAACAAAAAAAGACCTTAAAACATGAGGAAATACTTAAACAGGAATAATCTAGCTGCATTTTTATACTGTATGCATGAACTTGAAAAGTCACAAAAAACTCAAGAATTATTGCAAGATAAAGAATTTGAAAGAACTCTAAGAAGGTTTCTTGAAGTTGAAAGGACTATACTTACTGTAGATTTAGTAGACCTAGAAAAAGATAAAGAACGTGTTTTCGAATTAAAATCATTAGAAAAGGTTGTTCACTTTATATCTGAAGAAAAATACTTTGAAACATATATCAAGAATAATAAGAAAGATATTAATGATTATTATAAAAAACTTAAAATTACCGAGGAATATATTGACCATTTGTTTAATAAATATTTTATAACATCAACAAATAATCCACCAGTAAATTGTGAACAACCCTCGAATCATTTAAAACCAAAAACAGAACCGAATAATAATTCATTAAAAATAGCATTAGTCGATATTAAAGAATACCAGATGGAAGGTTCTATTTCAAAAGACGAACTGGTAACTGATATTCTAAAAACTAATATTGAAGAAGTTTACATTGAAAGTAATCGAAACATAATAATCAATCATTATTCGTATAGTGATTATAAGAAAATAAAAGATGACAATATAAATTATGATTTAATCATAAAAGGAAGATCTTCTTATGTCGACAATGAAAGAATATCTAGAATTCAATTTCAAGCTACAAGAAAAAATAGTGATTTAGAAACAGATTATAACAAAAATATTGATAGCATATATAAAATAGATAAATTCTGTTTTTTAGGAGAAGGGAAACTTCCTGCAAATATAAACTTCATAACCAAATGGGTACTAGCCTTAGACTACTACTTTAAAGAAGAACTCACTAAGTGTTTACCATTAGTATTAGAGCTTGAAAATATGCTTTCAGCAGATAAACAAGATACTTTTAAAGAGATAGATATTGGACATGTAGAAGTGCAATTTCTTAAAGCTGTCATATTTATGCTTCAGGATCAACAATATGATGCACTAGAAATCTTTAAGGTTATAGAAGCCAACCATATAAATTATTTAAAAAACAATTCACATATTTTATCAAAACTTCATCATAATATCGGAATCTTAGAGAAAGTGAAAGGTAATTTAAAGGTAGCAGTTAAACATTTTGAAAATGCCATAAGCTCTAAAGAAAATCAATGGCAAAGCTATTGGGAATTGGCCAGAATAGCAGCATACAAGAAAAAAAAGGAGAACACTGATAATATCATTATCAAAAAAGACTATCAATATTATTACACCAAAGCATTTGAGTATAGTGGGTTAAATCATATAAAAGAAGAGCTTGAACTTATAATCAAAAATGATTTTAAGATAATAAATACCATTAAAGATTATATAAATGAAACAAGCATCAATAGAAATAATAAAGATATTGTAATAAAAGGTAAAGAATAACATCATGAAAAGAACCCTTTTTAATTATCATATCAAAAAAGATATACAGCTAGAAAGCTTTCATCATATAATAGATAATTTTAAAATGGGAGAAACACCTGAAGAAGTTTTTTCTCAAAAACTTCTTCAGCAAATGGAAGTCTTCTTTTCAGAGGATTTACAGTTACAGCGTATTTTAAAAATTGCTCAAGAAACCCATGTATTGTTGCATCTTATTTCAGATAACAATGCTGTTTTAGCATTACCATGGCAATTTTATTTTGATCAATATCCATTAATAGGAATATCAAAAGGAAATAAGCCAATTAATAAATATGCTCCACCAAAAAAGAGTTCTAAACTCAATGTTCTGATGATTTTTTCTAGTCCTTTTGGACAAAGCTCATTAGACATTAAACATGAATCACACACACTATTGTCTAGATTTTTAAATAATGGCGTTAATTTAAAAATAACAGACGACGGATCATTAGTATCCTTAGAAAACATATTGCAAAAAGAACATTTTGACATTATTTACTATAGTGGTCACGGAAGCTACAAAAATGGCGAAACCACACTTTTCTTCGAAACCCCTTTAGTTGGCCATGAAGACGAAATTTCTGGTCAAAATTTTGTTGACAGTATAGTTAAACATGCTATAACATTACCGCAATTGGTTATATTATCATCATGTAATACAGCACTTGGAAAAGTAGGTTTTGAGGGTGTTACCAATCTTTTATTAGATAATAATATCTCTGCGGTGATTAGTTTTTCTAATGCTATTGAACAAGAAAATGCTACATTCTTTTGCAGTATGCTAGCCTATCATTTATCAAGAAAATACGACCTTCTTGATGCGTATAAATTCAGTGTGAATTCATTAAAAAAATTTAAGCAAAGACCCAAAAACGGAAGAGTTTCATGGCTGGAGTCTCAATTATTTCTTCAAAAACATATTGAAAAATTGGTAGGGTATGAAAATAAAACTACTATAAAAAATAATGACCATAAATATTTTTTTGGTTCAAAAAAATACTTTCCATTTTTACATAGAAATGAAATAAGAGAATTATCCAACTTAATTTTAAAAGGTAATGCAAAAATTAATATTTCTGGACATAAGGGGCTAGGAAAATCTGTATGTATTAATTATATATTACAAAATCATAAAGCATTTGTTCCTGACTTAAAAATATTACACTTTGCAGGAAATAAATGTACTCTTAACGATCTTAAAGAAAAAGCATCTATACTTATTGAGAAGCCTATTCTTGAAATAAAAAAAGATCTTACTACATATGCTCAAGAGCACCGTTTACTTATTGTTATTGATCAGATAGACGATTTAGTTATTGTAAATAATAACTCCTTTGTATTATCTAACGAAGTTTTAGATTTAGTTAAACAGATTGAAAATATTAATATCTTTTTAATAACTCGCTTTCCAATTGTTAATGATATTTTTCAAATTATTAAATTCCGGGATATTTCAATACCCCAGCTCTTTTTCATTTTCAAAAAAAGCTTTTTGGGAGAATATATAAACAAAATATTACCATCCAGAACTTTAAGCTCCATTTTCAGCAATCACCCTCTTTACTTGATTATTAAAGCCTTATTCACAACAGGCTCTTTTGGAGGTATTATAGAGTTATACATGATTTTTGAATATTTATTATCTAAAAGCATGAAAGAAATCGACTTTTATGATAGTGAACAAAGTTTTCTTGATGAACAAGCTGATACCATAAGAATGGCGCTTTATTTATATGAGGTACATGATAAAAAAGAAGGGTATTACATTCTATCTTATTTAAAACGCTTTGACAAACCCTTACAAAAAATCATAAAAACCGCTTCTATTCATAAAACGTCAGTAGGAAAAAAAATATTAATACCTAAAAATTTAAAAGACAAAGAAACGGATATTCATTTAAAAAAATTAGTTGCATTAAACCTTATAGAAACAGATGATATAGGTAGAGGAGAAAAACTCTACAGAACCCACCCTCTATTATCTAATTCACAATTTCTTGAAGTGGAAGATTTCTTTGATAAAAAAGCCGTAGCAGACTATTTATTATCATTCTTTGACGAAAGGCATGATAGCTTTAAAAGAATCCATAACAACACCTATATTAACTATTTAAATGAAGCATTTTATTTGTATGCAAACATACATGACAAATCTGGAATTGTATCTGCTGGAAAAAAATTATGTCATGAATATAATATTAATAGTAGCCCTGATGATGTTATTAGAATTGGAAAAACAGTTTTTCAGATAATCCAAGACCAAACTCCAACAGAAGTTTTAGAGCTATTATTTCAAGCTTATCAAAGAAAAGGCCTTCAAAATGATGCTGATTATATCAGCACAAAATATAAACAAAAAGCAATAGATGAAAAAGGTGTATTAGACATAATTAACTCATATCATTTAGAAGGCAATGCTTATACTGATAAAGGTTTATTTAAAAAAGCATCTGACAAATATGATAAAGCTTTAAAAGAGCTCAAAAAAAACGCGTTAAAAATTGAAGAAGTTTCAATGTTGGAGTTGGCCATATTGTCAGATTCTGCAAATGCCTTAAGACATATAAATAAATCTGAAGAAGCAGAAAAGAGGTTATTAAAGGCTTACAAAATAATGATCGATCTTAAGGTTGATTTCCCAGAAATAATGGATAACCTTTTAGCGTTTTATATAGAAAACAATAAACATAATAAATCTTTATATTATGCAGAAAAAACATTAGCAGAAAGCACCTTGAATCATAACGAAACTATAGAAATTAGTGCATTAAAGAAGCAAGGAATAATATATATGCAGAAGCATAAATTTGTATACGCTAAGACTATCTTTAATCAAGTCATGCATCTTGCCATATTGGCTTCAGATCACTTCTCTCAAGCCGAAGCTAATACATATATGGGTCATGTTTATTTATTAGAAGGAGAATATATGGAAAGTAAAAATATGTTCAATGCTGCTCTTTATAAAAAAGCTTTAAAGTTTTTTTTTAAAGCACGTGAATTTTACACGGAAAAACATCTTATTGATCTATATCAACTTTACAATATGATGGCTACTTGTTCTTCTAAAATCCAACAACCTAAACAAGCCATTAGCTACAGAGAACAGCAACTATTGCTAGCATCGGAAATGGAAGATTTAAAAATTGAACTTCCCTTATACACGGCTTTAGGAATAGATTATGGAAAACAGGGGAATATTAAGAAGTCTATGGAATATTATGAGCTACACAATGATAAAATTAATAATAGGTTAAATCAAGGTAATATAGATTTAAACCTCAAAAACACACTTTTGTCTAGAAAAATGCTTTGCTCATTATTAATAGCTAATACGTTATATAAAAATTTAAAGTCAGAAGAAGCCTATTACAATTATTCCACTATAGCTTTTTCTTTGTTCTTCATAGAAAAATTGCAATTACCATACAGTATAGAAAGGCAATTCATTATAAATGCAAATGCTTTTATTAATGCAGGTTTTCAATGCGAATTTCAAAATGAACTAGAAACTATAGTAGAGAGTTTAGCTAATAAATACTTAAGATAATATATTAAAAAATAACAAAACCTATGTCATTATTAAGATTAGATGGTATCTATTTTATGGAGTATGAAGACGACTCCTTTAACATTATAACTCGATTGTTTCGTTTTTATACTAAAGAATTTAATTTAAAATCTATTTTTTTACCGGGTAGAGATATTAATAGACAAATTATTTTGGGTTTAGGAAAGTCCCTAAAATTAATGGACAATGAAGTAACTGACTCTGGAATCATTATAAGTAAATATCAATTAGATGAAAATTATCAGATAAAATTTACTTTGGGGAATGAGGATTTTATAGGAAGTCTTTCGTTAGACCACTCATATATTAATATTACAATCGATAATACCACCAATGTAACTCTTAAAAAAATTGATTTAATTGAGTATATAAAACTAAAAGAATTAGAGTCATTTACATAACCATAAATTTCACTGATTATTTTTTAGAGAATCTTCTTCTATATTGACAGTAAAAAACCTGTAAAACAGACTTCACAGGTTTAATTTTATTTAAAAATTTGTCGACTTATTTTTGAACGACTCATACAAAAATCTAATGATTATTATGATCATCACCTTCCCTCTCATTTTCACCTTCTTTATGATCGTCTTTAACAGCTTCATCCCGGTATCTACAGCAAGGGTGTACCGTAGCATAAGCTTCATCTGTTGCTTTCACTTCTTTAGTATCATGCCCAACAGCCAGAATACTTTTTTGTATGGTTTTTACATCCGTTTTACGTTCGTCATAAATCAGTTTCAATTCATGAGTTTTTACATTCCATACTGCCGACTTAACTCCTTTAGTGTTTAAACTTGCTTTTTCAATACGGGTTTTACACATTAAACAAACACCATCAACCTCCATCGATGCTCTGGCATTTTTGTTTTGGGAAAATGATACTGTTGTTATTAATACGATTATTACTGTTATTATTTTTTTCATAATTTATATTTTTTGTCATTCCTGCGAAGGCAGGAATCTTTTAAATTGAAACCTAATTATTATAAAGTGGATTCCTGCCTTCACAGGAATTTAAATCGCAATCCTGCATAATACATACTACCAAAAATGGGTCCATATACAAATGTGGTATCAAAATTTGAACCAAAAGGGTCATCTCCTCCTAAAATAGGGTTATTTTGTCTCACATTGGTAATATTTTCACCTCCTAAATATACTTCAAATTTTAGAGAAAACACTTTGGTTACTTGTGCATTTAATGTTGCCAATGTTGGTGTTTTGTCTGGTAATTGATACTGTACAGGATTCGTTTCTGTTGACGAAAAGCGCTGCTTCCCCAACCAATTATATGTTGCATCAAATTTCCAGTGTTGACCATTATCTTGCTTATGAGTCTCGTAAGACGCATTTGCAAATAAACGGTGGGTTGGTACTAATGGTTTTGATAATTTACCAGAATTATAATCTGTTTTAACGTCATAATACTTATAAGCCATTCGCAAATCGAAATTCTCAAATGCATTATAATTAAGTTCCGCTTGAAAACTATTTGCGTAACTATCACCTTCTAAATTATAAAAACTCACTTCTAATGGGTTTTCATAATCAACCACCACTTGGTTTTTAAAATCCGTTTTATAAAAGTCTAAAGTCATATCTGCTTTTCTTCCAAAAAGATTAAAACCTTGTAAATAAGACACACCGTAATTCCATGCAATCTCTGGATCTAACCCATAAATAGTTCCATTCGTATTTACAATGTTAATATTTCTTGAGGTTGAAAATAACTGTTGATTTTCAGCAAAAATATTAGCACTACGTTTTCCGCGTCCAAAAGATGCTCGTAATGCCGATTTCTCCCAAGGGGTATAGCGAGCATGTACCCGAGGTGTTACAAATGTGCCTAGTAAATTATGATCATCAACGCGAAGACCTGCTGTGACATTCAGTTTGTCTAAGTTATCATAATTGTATTCAAAAAATGCCCCTACAGATCTTTCTGTTCTTTCATACGCTGTGGTATTGACAAATTCATCATAATGATCGTAAGTATAGCTAATTCCCGTTTTTATTTTATGTCTGGAATCACTAATTATAGAATTATAAATAGCATTGGCATACAAACTGTTATGAGTAATATCATACATATTTAAACCAAAATAAGAATCTTGTTTATGACTACTAAAAGCTGTTTGAACTCCTAAACTTTGGTATGGAATTTCTGGATTCACATAGCCTAATTTAGCCGACACCTCATAACGTCTTGTATCAATTTCACTTCCCCAAGCGTTGGTTGTTAGTTTATCTGTATCCGGATTAAAATCAAGTTGCCCTGTTTGTTTTTCATCATTTAAAAATTTCAGATTTATAAAACTCACAAAACCTTTTTCGGCATTGGTATACTGCCAACGATTCATAATATTAATTTGATGATATTTGGGCATGTCCATAAATCCATCATCGTTAACATCGTGTTCTTTATTATGGGTATTACCATGTAAATACAAACCTGTATGCCATTTATCACTTACTTTAGTATTTATATGCGTATTCAACTCTAATCGCTCATTGCTTGCTCCATACAAATTCACGAATAGCTTATCATCAGTAGTTGGTTTTACCAACTCAGCATTTATTTGTCCTGCTATACTTTCGTAACCGTTTACAACACTACCGGCTCCTTTTGTTATTTGAATGCTTTCCACCCAAGTTCCAGGTATAAAAGTCAGCCCAAAAGCTTGTGAAGCACCACGTATTGATGGTATGTTTTCGGTAGCAATTAAAATATACGGACTATTAAGTCCTAACATTTTAATTTGCCGTGTTCCCGTAACGGCATCAGCGAAATTCACATCAATAGACGGGTTGGTTTCAAAACTCTCAGAGAGATTACAACATGCCGCTTTTAACAATTCATCACTACTCACTGTAAATACATTAGCAGCTTGTAAATATGATTTTGATGTTGCTTGTTTTCTGGATTTTATGGTAACTGCATCTAAATTATCTGTTGGCTGTAACCAATGTTTTATCATCTTAGTATTGGTAACTGTTATGGTGTCGGTTTTAAACCCTACATAGCTAATTAATAATTGTGCATAACCTTTTTCGTAAGGGATACTAAACTTCCCATCTATATCTGTTACAGTTCCAACAGACGTATTTAACCAGTATACATTAGCTCCTGGCAAGCCTATGGGTTCGTTTTTTTCATTTGCTTCCATGATGATCCCACTAATTTTATTTTGAGACAACATCACCATAGGAAGTATTAATACTATATATATTATGTCTTTCATTTAATTGCAGGTCTTAATGAGCATGATAATTGCCATAACAATCATGATGCTATTTTCAATAAACGTTGCTTTAGTCATGGGGAGTTTTAAAGCGGTTCCTAAACAAGCACATGAAATCGTTTTCTTATTTAAAAGCGTTTTTGTAACTCCTATAGTTGTTATTCCTAAAATAGCCAATGTAATTATTAAGGCTATCGGGATTTGAATACGCATTAAAAACATGATGCCTAATGCTAATTCAATAAATGGATACACCCAACTATAAACAGGCATCACTTTAGCTAATGGGTCATACATTTCGAAAGATTCCGGAAAACCTTTTAAATCTAAAAGTTTAAAAAAACTAAAAACGATATAGAAAAGCCCCATGAAATCGAGCATAAAACCTGTTCCATTCCAAGGTCTATAATTTATCAAGATAGACGCGATCGTAATGTATCCGAAAATTAAAAACAATGGAAATAACTGTTTTAACTCGGATTTTTTTTCTTTTATCTCACTTGGCGTGAAGATATTCTTTTCTGAAATTGAATACTTGTCTGATAATGCTTTTTGAAATGCACTTATCGAAATAAAATTTGACATTTCTATAAGTGCTTCTGCTTTTTCTAAATCTACTGTAGCATTTAAAACACCGCTAACGGTATTCAGTTTATCTTCTACTGAAGTTCTGCATCCATTACAGGTCATACCCGTAATTGCATATGTATGTGTCATTTTGAAAAATAATTTGATTAAATAATTTTGATTGTCATTCCCGAAAAATAAATAAGATTCCTGCGAAGGCAGGAATGACAATAAATCAAATTAAAAAGACTTGGTCTAACACTTGTATGTCGGTGACCAAATTAGGGGGAGAATAGTTTTTATGAGGAATTGTTAATTTAGGTAGTTCCTCAAAAAGATTAATATAAGTATATGCATAAGATGCAATGATTTGCTGCTTCTCAAAATCTAAATCTTCAAACGAAGAAAATTTCAATTTGTTTTGACCTTCAATAACATCAACAACATCTTTACAACATGGTTTTTTTGTGACTTTTTCTAAAGCAATCTCATAAGCTTCCATAGCGCACTTATCCGCTTCTGTAAAAATGGAAATATCGACTAAAACATCGCCACAAAAATGCTTTTCAATAGTAAAAGATACTGTTGAAAACAAAACCAGCAACGCCAAAAGCATCGAAAAACCCTTATATAATAGTTTTATCACATAACAAAAATACAAAAAATTGAAATTGAAAATATTTTTTTATTAAATGATTAACACTTACTCTTTAAGTTTATGATAATAAAAAGCAGGTAACAATAAAATTAAAATGATGGGTTGAATTAAAAAACGACGCACGTTAAAAAACAGATAGTAGTCTTCTTGTTTAGGGTTTATAACGAAATACAAATAGACTAACAACAAAACAATATAAGCAACAAAATAAATAGCTATTGAGAACTTAATGATGCTCTTATCTTTAAAAAACACATATAAAATACCCAATGAAATAACACTATTTATTAAAAATCGCAGAGTAGTAAAACTGACCAATTTAAAAACTTCACGTCTTGGACTATCTATATACAAATAGTCGTTTTGAAAAAAGGTTAAATAAGGATCGTAAAATAATTCATTCTCAAAACCCCGAATTAAAACCAACAATCCAAATAAGACAAACAGTACTATATATTTAATCCATTTAGTCATCTTTCTTACGTAGTTTAGAAAAACGATTCACCCAAAAAATCCATAGTAAAAAAACCATTCCGTAGATAATTCCAGGAAAAACAACAGCATGTAAAATGTCTTGCTCCTCTGGGTAATGATATAATCCAATAGAGATTATCACAATGCGAATCAAATTAACTACATAAATCAAAACACTACCAGAAAGGATATAAAAAAATGTTGTTTTTAATTTCCCTGAAAAGGCTATAATGAATGACATAAATAGAATAACAACACTTATAGAATTACACCCTTCAATAACGCGCGCAACATACTTACCATTTACGCTAAGCTTCATAAAAGGCTTACTTAAATCAGGTAACACTTTAGCATCGTACCCAAACGTATTTAATAATGCTTCGCTTTGCACAGATACCAAATACGTCATGTAATCGGGATAATATTTTGAACCCTCAGAAGCATCCAAATACAATTTATAAATCACAGAAAAGGAGATATAAACTAATAAAAAAGTAAGGATAAACTTTATAACTGATTTGTATTTTATAAAAAGTGCTTTCAAAAAAGGCCTATCTGATTTTATTCGGTTAAATTTATGTGAAACCAGATATCGAAATTACACCTTTTTAAATACTTTTGCCAAAACTTTTGAAGTTATGATTTTTGAAAACCTAAAACTACAAGTAGAAACTATTGTTTCAAATACAGAAAAAACAGTAGAGGAACGTCTTTTAAATATTTGTGAGCTACTTGAAACCCATATAGATTATTATAATTGGGTGGGGTTTTATTTTAGAAACGGTGATAAAGAAGAATTACATTTAGGCCCTTATGTAGGAACTCCTACAGACCATACTGTAATTCCTTTTGGTAAAGGCATTTGCGGACAGGTTGCTGTTAGCAATGAAAATTTTGTAGTACCCGATGTAGCTGCTCAAGATAATTATATAGCTTGCAGTATTACTGTTAAAGCTGAAATTGTTATTCCAATTTTTGTAAATGGTGAAAACATTGGTCAAATAGATATTGATTCTAATACTCCAGACCCTTTTACAGAAACAGATGAACGTTTTTTAGAATTTGTTTGTGCTAAAGTAGCAACAATTCTTCCGTAAACTATAGTATTAAAATTCAAAATTTCAACGTTAAATTGAAATCTTAATTTAGTATTTAGAGCTTATTTTCTTTAGAATTTCACATGAGTGTTAACAACTTACTCTTTTAGTTGAAAAAATAGGCTCTTTTTAAGCAATCTTGAGCTCGTTTTTTAGTTGAAATAATTACTTTTGCATTTTATAACAAATTTCAATGTAAAACATTGAAAAACAGCAAAAATTTCAACCCTGTAAAGCAGGAATTAAAAACCATAATACAACAACTAATGAGCAACGAAAAAACAATTAAATCTGCATTAATTTCGGTATTTAGTAAAAATGGATTAGAACCTATTGTAAAAAAATTAAATGAACAAGGTGTTACTATTTATTCTACTGGTGGTACTCAAAAATTTATAAACGATTTAGGTGTAGATGTTGTTCCTGTTGAAGATGTAACCTCTTACCCCTCTATTCTAGGTGGTCGTGTAAAAACATTACACCCTAAAGTTTTTGGAGGTATTTTAAACAGACAAAGTCATGATGGTGATGTAGCTGAATTAGCTGAATATGAAATTCCTCAAATTGATGTGGTTATTGTTGATTTATATCCGTTTGAAAAAACAGTAGCATCTGGTGCTAGTACGCAAGATATTATTGAAAAAATAGACATAGGTGGTATTTCATTAATTCGTGCAGCTGCTAAAAACTATGCAGATGTTATTTGTGTATCGTCGGTAGATGATTATGCTGAATTTTTAGATTTGATATCTGAAAACAATGGCGTTATTTCAGAAGAAAATAGAAAACGTTTTGCTGGTAAGGCTTTTAATGTCTCTTCTCATTACGACACTGCTATTTTTAATTACTTCAACAAAAACCATGATGAAGCTGCTTTAAAAATTAGTGAAACTAAAGGCAAAGTGTTGCGTTATGGAGAAAACCCTCACCAAAGAGGCTTTTTCTTTGGAAACTTTGACGAGTTATTTACAAAATTACACGGTAAAGAATTAAGTTATAATAATCTTTTAGATGTGGATGCTGCTGTAAACTTAATGACAGAGTTTAAAAACGATGCGCCTACATTTGCTATTCTAAAACATAATAATGCTTGCGGTTTGGCTCAGCGTGACACATTACACCAAGCTTATACAGATGCTTTAGCTGGAGACCCGGTTTCAGCCTTTGGAGGTGTTTTAATTAGTAATACTGAAATTGATGTTGCTACTGCAGGCGACATTCATAAGTTATTCTGCGAGGTTATTATCGCGCCTTCTTTCTCTGCGGAAGCTTTAACCATACTTCAAGGTAAAAAGAATAGAATCATACTAACATTACACGATATAGAATTACCGAAAATGAATGTTAGGAGTTGCTTAAATGGTGTGTTACTTCAAGATAGAAACGAAATTACCGATACCATTGAAGGTTTAACAAATGTTACAAATTCTAATCCTAGTGATAGTGAATTAGAAGATTTAATATTTGCTTCAAAAATTTGTAAACACACAAAATCCAATACCATCGTATTAGCAAAAAACAAGCAATTATGTGCCAGTGGCACAGGACAAACAAGTCGTGTTGACGCTCTGGAACAAGCTATTCACAAAGCAAACTCATTTAATTTTGACTTAAATGGTGCTGCTATGGCGAGTGATGCTTTTTTCCCTTTCCCTGATTGTGTTGAAATCGCTAAAAATGCTGGTGTTACTGCTGTTATACAACCAGGTGGTTCTATAAAAGATCAATTAAGCATTGATTATTGTAATGAAAATGATCTAGCTATGGTGTTTACAGGAACACGTCATTTTAAACATTAAAAAATACAGACTACTTTAGTCATCCAAAAACCAACAAAAAGCGTATAACTAGATTATCCTATTTTTTTTAATAAAATTTGGAGATACTTAAAACCCATATATTTATTAACTTTTATTACATTTACGGGATTCGTTTTTTAAACCACTTAAAATTTTTAATAGCACATGGGCTTTTTTGACTTCTTAACCGAAGAAATTGCAATAGATTTAGGAACTGCAAACACGCTTATTATCCATAACGACAAGGTTGTTGTTGATTCACCTTCTATAGTTGCACGAGATAGAGTTACAGGGAAAATAACTCATGTAGGTCAGGAAGCCAGTTTAATGCAAGGTAAAACGCATGAAAACATCAAAACAATTCGCCCGTTAAAAGATGGTGTAATTGCAGATTTTGATGCGTCTGAGCAAATGATAAGTATGTTTATTAAAAACATACCTGCTTTAAAAAAGAAATTTTTCACTCCAGCACTTCGTATGGTCATCTGTATTCCTTCTGGAATTACCGAAGTAGAAATGCGTGCGGTAAAAGAAAGTGCAGAACGTGTTAATGGTAAAGAAGTTTATTTAATACATGAGCCCATGGCGGCGGCTATTGGTATTGGTGTAGACATTATGCAACCTAAAGGAAATATGGTTGTAGATATAGGAGGCGGTACTACAGAAATTGCTGTTATAGCTCTTGGTGGTATTGTATGTGATAAATCGGTTAAGATTGCGGGTGATGTTTTCACAAACGATATTGTTTATTACATGCGTACACAACATAATTTATATGTTGGAGAACGCACTGCTGAAAAAATAAAAATACAAATAGGTGCAGCTACCGAAGATTTAGAATTACCACCAGAAGATATGAGCGTTCAAGGACGTGATTTATTAACTGGTAAGCCTAAACAAGTATCTATTTCGCATAGGGAAATAGCTAAAGCATTAGATAAATCAATCTTAAGAATTGAAGATGCCGTTATGGAAACGTTATCTCAAACACCTCCAGAATTAGCTGCAGACATATACAATACAGGAATTTATTTAGCAGGGGGTGGTTCTATGCTACGAGGTTTAGACAAGCGCTTATCTCAAAAAACAGATCTTCCTGTTTACATTGCAGAAGATCCATTACGTGCTGTAGTAAGAGGTACTGGTATTACACTTAAAAATTTACCTAAATACAAAAGTGTATTGATAAAATAGAGACACCCATTAAATCATGCAGCAGATTATTAATTTCATAATAAGAAACAAAAACTTTCTGTTGTTCTTATTGTTGTTCTCTATTTCAATCTTGTTTACAATTCAATCACATTCTTATCACAAAAGTAAGTTTATTAACTCCGCTAACTTTTTAACTGGAGGTATCTACAATACTGCAAACCATTTTAGTGAGTATTTAAATTTAAAATCACAAAACAGACTTTTGTCTGAAGAAAATAAGCGTTTAAAATCGCTGCTATATAATACAAAAAACACCATAGAGACAAAAAATATAGATAGTCTTAATAAACCGTACTATTTTTCTAATGCGCAGATTATTAAAAACAACTACTCTGCAACAGATAATATGCTTTTAATTAACAAAGGCACTAACGATAGTATAAAGCAAGATTTTGGTGTTATAACAACTCAAGGAATCGTTGGCATTATTGATAAAACAAGTGGTAATTACGCAACCGTAATATCTATTTTAAATACAACTATTTCTATAAGTGCGCAATTAAAAAAAACAAATCATTACGGTGACTTAAAATGGGATGCTAAAAACCCTGCTATTGTTCAGCTTACAGACATCCCAAAAATAGCTAAGATTCTAGTTGGCGACACGATTGTCACGTCTGGACGTTCTTCTATATTTCCAAAAGACATCAATATAGGTACTGTTGAAAACTATAAACTTGATGATGCAGAGAATTATTATGAGATTAATGTGAAGCTTTTTAATGACATGACCAATTTAGAGCATGTTTATATTATAGAAAACATTAATAAACCTGAGATTACTAATTTACTAAATGAATAATTTACTTTCTGTAAATAGCGTCCGTTTTATTGTATTAGTATTAATACAGGTTTTAATTTTTAATAACATTAACTTTTTAGGTTATATAAACCCATATCCATACATTTTATTTATTGCTTTTTTCCCAGTAAAAAGTAATCGTGCCATTATAATTTTATCAGGATTCTTATTGGGATTAATTATTGACATGTTTTTAGATTCTGGTGGCATTCATGCAGCTGCTTGCGTATTTATAGCTTATGTAAGACCTGTAATTCTAAAGTTTTCTTTTGGTACTATGTATGAACATCATAATATAAAATTTGCTGCCGTAGAATTTGGATCGAAAATCACCTATATCGCCTTACTAGTAGCTCTACACCATATTATTTTATTTTCATTAGAAATATTTAGTCTACCAAAAATAATTTTAGTAGTTCAAAAAACGTTATTCTCAGGTATATTCACTATTTTATTAAGTATTATAATAACTATTATTTTTAGTAGAAAATCTAAATGAGACAATTTTTACTTTTCATTTCTATAATATTTGTTGGTCTTTTATTTTTATCTAGACTCTTCTATCTTCAGATATATACTTCAAATGAGTATGATTTATTTGATGACAACGCTATTAGAAAGGTATATGATTATCCGAAACGAGGGTTTATTTACGATAGAAATGGTGTGCTTTTAGTAGCCAATCAACCATCTTATGATGTGATGGTAATTCCTCGAGAAGTAGAACCATTAGACACCCTTGAGTTTTGTTCATTATTAAAAATAGATAAGGAACAATTTATAAAAACATATAATAAAGCAAGGCGCTATTCTCCTAGATTAGCATCTGTTTTTCTATCGCATTTATCTAAAGAAGATTATGCAGCTTTACAGGAAAAAATGCGAAAATTTAAAGGTTTTTATATTCAGAAAAGATCCCTGAGACATTATCAAAGAAGTATTGGTGCTAATGTTTTGGGTGACATTGGAGAAGTAAACACCAGCGACTTGAAAAAAGATCCCTATTACAAAATGGGAGATTTAAAAGGTAAACAAGGTGTTGAAGCAACTTATGAAAAAGTTCTTCGAGGTGTAAAAGGCATCAAGTTTATTCAAAAAGATCGGTTTAATAGAAACATTGGGGCTTATAAAGAAGGAAAATTTGATACCATTCCAAAACAAGGAAAAGATATTACAATAACTATTGATTCAAAACTACAAGCTTATGGTGAATTGCTAATGCAAAATAAGCGTGGTGGGGTTATAGCTATCGATCCTTCTTCAGGAGAAATATTAACTATGGTGGCAGCGCCAACTTACGACCCCAATCTATTAGTAGGAAGGGAGCGTTCCAAAAATTTCAGCAATCTTATTTGGGATTCTATAGCCAAACCACTTTTTAACAGAAGTCTAAAAGGTGTTTACGAGCCTGGTTCTCCTTTTAAACTGATGAATGCTTTAATTGGTTTACAAGAAGGCGTTATCACTCCAAATGAGACTGTTACCTGCTATGCAGGTTATAAATACGGCAATCGATTTATGAAATGCCACTGCTATATAGGTAAGCGCAATAATCTAATTTCTGGGATACAAGAATCTTGTAACGCCTATTTCGCAACCACTTACAGAAAAATTTTAGATAAAAACGGTAACGCTTCAACTGGTATCGACACCTGGAGCAATCATGTTAAAAGTTTTGGTTTAGGTAATTATTTAAATAATGATTTATTTGTTGGTGAAAAAGGTCGTATTCCTAATAGAGCTTATTACAAGCATGCTTATCCAAAAACATTTTATTCAACCTATACGATATCTAATGCGATTGGACAAGGTGAAGTTGCTACCACCCCAATTCAGTTAGCCAATATGGTTGCTGCCATAGCCAATAGAGGCTATTACTACACCCCGCATATTATTAAATCTATTGAGGATAAAATACTTCCTGAAGAGTTTACTAAAGCTAAGTATACCACTATTGATAAAACCCATTTTGAACCTGTTATTGAAGGTATGTTGCAGGTTTATAAAAAAGGAACTGCGGCGTCATTGCAAGTAAAAGATATCGATATTTGTGGTAAAACAGGTACTGTAGAAAATTTTGCTATTGTAGATAGTTTAAAAACACAACTTACAGACCATTCCATTTTTGTTGCTTTTGCTCCTAAAAATGATCCCAAAATAGCCATTGCTGTATTTGTTGAAAATGGGTATTGGGGAAGTCGTTTTGCTGGAAAAATTGCTAGTTTGATAATTGAGCAACATATTAAGGGCGATATTACTAGAAAGGATTTAGAAGAATGGATTTTAAAACATAGTTTAGAAAATGAATATGCAAAACCCTATTCTGGAGAACCTTTTAAAATAAACAAACAAACCAGGTTACAGCTTGTTGATGACTCTGAATACAAACGACTTAAAAGACGATTAAAAAAATTACAAAACCCATAAATTAGATGGTTAGGGACACTAACAAACATTTTAAATTTGATTGGACTACTATTATCCTTTTTTTATTGCTAGTTGGATTTGGGTGGCTTAATATATTATCGGCTTCTCATACTGGAGGCGACATAGATTATTTCGATTTATCGCATTCTTACGGAAAACAACTCGTATTTATTTTTTTAACATTTGTTTTAATTATCCTCTTGCTTGGTATTGATGCTAAGTTTTACGAACGCTTTTCAAGTATTATATACATAGTCTCCATGCTGTCCCTTGTTGGGCTTTTCGTCTTCGGAAAAAATGTAAACGGAGCAACATCATGGTATGCTATTGGAGGCATGACACTACAACCAAGCGAATTTGCAAAAACGGCAACCGCACTTGCTGTAGCAAAGCATATTAGTGATTTAAATACAAACATTAATAGTTTCAAAGATCAAATACAAACTTTTATAATTATTATCATTCCCGCTATTTTAGTACTATTACAAAATGACACTGGGAGTACAATTGTTTACGGAGCCTTCTTTTTTGTATTATATAGAGAAGGATTACCAAAATACTACCTTTCTATAGGCATATCGGTCATCATACTATCCGTGCTAGCTTTAAAATTTGGAGCTATAACCGCTTCAATAATTGGTGCTGTACTAATTTTTGGGTATCACTTTAAAAACAGAAAACAATTTTCATTTTTTAAAGCCTTATTAGCTTTATTACTTGCTATAGGATTATCTTTTGCTGTAAAGTTATTTTATCAAAATGTGATACCACCACATCAGCAGGATAGAATAAGTTTATGGTTACGGTTAGAAAAAGATCCTGTTAAATTACAACAGATGAAAAAAACGTTTGCCTATAACCTGAATGAATCTGAAAAAGCAATCAGCTCAGGTGGTTTTACAGGAAAAGGATTTATGGAAGGTACTAGAACAACTGGGAAATTTGTACCAGAACAACATACCGATTATATTTTTAGCACTGTAGGCGAAGAATGGGGATTCTTAGGTTGTTCCTTTGTCGTTGTATTATTTGTGTTACTCTTATTACGCATTCTACATTTAGCAGAATTACAAAAATCGCAATTCAGCAGAGTTTATGGGTATGGAGTGGCTTCTATTATATTTATTCACTTCCTAATCAATATTGGTATGGTCATGGGGTTAATTCCAACCATAGGGATTCCACTACCCCTATTTAGTTACGGTGGGTCTGGACTTTGGGCGTTTACCATTTTAATTTTTATCTTTATTAAATTAGATTCTAATAGAATTAATGAGTGGTAGTCGATAATCGACATTTTATTATTTCTCTTTTATGAAAAAATTAATTCTTACAATCTTTTTTCTCTCATTAGTTATCGGATGCTCTAGCACCAAATACATTAGAGGAAACTCCTTTTCTTCTAATGAAACGAAACTTGTTAATAGTGCGGATAGTTTTACACCCATGAGGGTTTATAAAATAACGAATAAACAAGACTCCCTTTTACTAAGAACAAAAAGTAGTTACATAAAACCAGATCCAAACGATAAGATACTGCTGCTTTTTGTGAAAAGACTACACACCACAGTTAGAGATAGCATATCTATGGGCGTTGGTATCGCGGCACCTCAAGTAGGTATTTTAAAAAATATTATTTGGGTGCAACGTTTTGACAAGGAATATTTTCCTTTTGAAGTCTATCTAAACCCAAAGATTATTAAATATTCTGAAGACAAACAAACTTCTAAAGAAGGCTGTCTATCTATCCCAAACCGAACAGATGCCTTAAACAATAGAGCTGAATCTATAACCATTGAATATGACACCATGAAAGGTGAGCACAAAACTGAAATTATCAAGGGTTTTACATCGGTTATTTTCCAGCATGAAATAGATCATTTAAATGGTATTCTATATTTAGACCACCTAAATAAAGAGATTCGAGAGACTAAAAGTTAAAATTCGCTCTTTTAGTTTTATCCGTTTAAACACAAATAATTAACACTTTAATTGATAACTAGACCCAAAACAGTTGTTATTACGTATATAAAATGAATCAAACCAACATACCTACTTATGAAAACGCTACTGAACCTATTGATTATATCACCATTTTTATTTTTAAGTTGTAATAATGACGACACTATTCCTGAAGAAAATCAAAATGATTTAGAATCCTTACCTAAGGACTTAGGAGGCGCTCATAAAGCATATACTCTTGACAACACTAATGCTAAATTTGGACATTATATTTATACTCCGAGTGATTACAATAGTGATTCTTTCGAATATCCATTATTAATTTTTTTACACGGTTCTGGAGAACGAGGTAATAGCGAAACAAATCCAGATATTTTAAATAAAGTACTAGTAAACGGACCACCTAAACTCATAGCAAAAAACGAGTGGTCTCCTAAATATCCAATGCTAGTTGCTTCTCCTCAATTACCTTCTGGAAATTGGAATCCAGAAGATATTCATGATTTTATAGCCTACTTAATTGCTAATTATAAAGTAAACACAAAACGCATCTATCTTACAGGTTTAAGCCTTGGTGGTTTTGGAAGTTTCAATTATATTTCTAGATATGGATCAGAGGCTTATACAGCTGCAATTGTTCCTATTGCAGGCGGAGGGAGCAAAAATTCTGGGGATAAATTCACAACGATTCCTGTTTGGGCATTTCATGGCGATAATGATAATGTAGTGTCACATAACAAGTCAATTGATATGGTAAACGCCATTAATACAGCGAACCCTAACACACCTGCAAAATTAACAATATATCCGGGTGTTAAACATAACTCTTGGGCTAGAACCTACAACGGAAGTGGAATGGGAGATGAAAGCAATACATACGATGCTTTTAATACAACCATTTATGATTGGATGTTTATGTTTGAAAAATAAATCTTTTCAAACATAACTTGTAGAAACAATGGAAGGTTAATTTATTACTTTTTAATCTCCAGTTTTTCAGCAAAATAATCGCAAAAATCCTTCATAGTTGCAGTCATTTTTTCATCTTGAGTCGCTCTGTTAAAAGTATCACTCATAGCAACTAATGTTTGATGGAAAAACACTTTCATTTCATCTACAGGCATATCTTTTGTCCATAAATCGATACGAAGTGTTTCTTGTACCTTAGAATCCCAAACGGCAAGCATCATCGCTTTTGCTTCTTCATTAGTAATACCTCCATCCTGTGCTGTCCAATATAATTTCTCTGGCACCCTATTAGCATCAAGCTCTACATTCAATTCTATCTTAGAAGTCATTTTTTCAGACATTATTTACGCGGTTTAAATTTTGAATTATTAAAAATATCGTCGGCACTTGTAATTAACATATCTTTTAAGGACAACTTATTTTGCGCCATATAAGCTCGTACAATTTGCCAACCTGTATATTGACCTAAACGACCAGGAGAATCTGTATCTATCTCTTCTAGATAAAACTTAGAAAAAGGCGCTGGGTTTATAAATCGACCAAGTAGTTTAGAGTCTGTACTAAATAATAACTCACGCTCTACAAAATATCGCCAAATATAACTTTCGTTAGCAATAGCCCAATCTAATTGTTCTTGAGAATACCCAATACGTTCAGCATCAGTTTTAAAAGGAACAACTACATCTTTAAAATAGAGCAGTTTTCCAAAATATATCATTTCGTCTAACAACGTTTTATTTTGCCCTTGATATATATATTTTTTAGCATACTCCTCGGCCAAATCAACTGTAATTTGCTCTTTCTTTAAATTCTCACTTACATACTTTGGTATACTACTATAAAATTCATGCTCACCTCCTAAATATGTATCCAAAGCCAATATTGCAATAGTATCAGTAATTATAACTCGATTTCTATAATCTACATTACTCGTGGTCGTAATAACTCGTGGGGGTGTAAACTCAGGAAAATAATATCTTAAATGATTAAATAAAGATTCTATCTCCAACTCCGTTTCATCGAAATCTTTAAATTCCTTTTCAACAGCATTAAATAATGCTATTTGTAACGTATCTTGTGTTTTAGCAATCCAAAATGAATCTTTATATTTTTCTGAAAACATAAAAGGATATGCCTTCTTCAGTTCTGGTAAACTTTCTTGGGTGGCATTTGCAAATAATAAATCAAAACGTTCTACCTTAATATCAGTACTTATATTAGCTATTTCATTTTCTAAAGCATTATTATCTTTACAAGAAATGGCTACCATTATTGGTATTAAACATAATAATAAATTCTTCATATAAAACTTAAACGACATAAATTTTTATTAATTGAGTGATTCGTTTATTTTTGTTTGCAAAGGTACTATTCTTATATCAATTTGATTATGAAATAACATATAAGAAACGACGTTGCTTTTTTTTATTTTATGATGTTACGATTAATTTTCATAGTAAAAGTTATAAAATGAAAAATGAACAAGTTGGTTTAAGCTATTTTATAATTTAATTGATATTAAATTTAAATTCATTTAATATGCAAACAGAAAAAGTTGTAGATTATATTGTTAACTGGTTAAAAGATTACGCAACAAATGCAGGTGTTAATGGTTTCGTAATTGGTATTTCTGGCGGTATTGATTCTGCAGTAACCTCTACATTATGTGCAAAAACAGGTTTAAATGTGCTATGCATAGAAATGCCAATTCACCAAGCAGAAAGTCATGTAACCAGAGCGCAAGAACATATAGCACAGCTAAAAAATCGATTTGACAATGTAAGTGATACACGTACCAATTTAACTCCAGTTTTCGAAGAATTTAAAACCGAAGTCTTTTTTGATGGTGACCAAGCAACAATAGATATGGCTTTAGCAAATACGCGAGCACGATTACGTATGACGACACTCTATTATTATGCAGGACTTTATAAACTGCTAGTTGCTGGTACAGGAAATAAAGTTGAAGACTTTGGTGTTGGTTTTTACACTAAATATGGTGATGGTGGTGTTGATTTAAGCCCAATTGCCGATTTGGTAAAATCTGAAGTTTATAAAATAGGAGACTATTTACAAGTACCAGAGTCTATTATGCAGGCTGCTCCAAGTGATGGATTATTTGGTGATACCAGAAGTGACGAAGACCAAATAGGAGCATCTTACCCAGAACTCGAATGGGCAATGAAAATGGACGATGAAGGCAAAAACGCAAATGATTTTTCTGGTAGAGAATTAGATGTTTTTAAAATTTACAAGCGTTTTAACACAGCTAATAAGCATAAGATGATTCCTATACCTATCTGCAACATTCCCAACTATTTAATGTAGGATTTTGTAGGTTATTAAAAAAAACACTACATTTACGGCAAGCTTACTCTCTCAATTATAATACTAATCTCTAACTAAATATTATAAAAGCTTTTATTATGATAAAATTATTAATAGCGGACAATCACCCAATCACAAGAAAAGGGTTAGAAGTTCTTTTTTCGGCATCTCCCAATATCAAAATTGTGGGAAGTGTAGAAGATGGTGAAGCCATCTTAGAATTCATTAAAAAAAATCCTGTAGACATTATTTTAACCGAAGCAGACTTCCCAAAATTAAATGGGTTAACTGTTTTACGTTATTTAAAAAACGACTATCCCGACATTAAAACCATTATTTTCAGTGGTCAACCGGAAGAAGTCTATGCCATAAACGCCATTAAAGCTGGTGCATCTGGTTTTTTAAATAAATCAGTTAATGTTATAAGTATCAACGAGGCTATCTTGAAAGTGCATGACGGAGGAATTCATTTAAGCAATGAATTAACTCAACAATTAGCATTTGGAAATAGAGTTAACAAAAGTGGTACTTTTTACAAGAAACTTTCAACTAGAGAAGCTGAAGTTTTAAAACTGCTAACGGTTGGTAGAAAAAACAAAGAAATCTCTAAAGAGCTAGACATTAACGAAAAAACGGTTAGTACTTACAAAGCAAGATTAATGCGTAAGTTAAAAGTTACTAACTTAGTTGATTTAGTTAATCAAGCTAAACTTAGCGAACAATTACTATAACACACGATTTAATTTTCTAGAGAGTAGCATTTTTAATCCAGAATAGTCTTTGACTTCTTCAAGAATATTTCTATTTACATCGTTTTTTCTTTGTAATGTTTCTTGTTGAAATTCCTTTACTTTTTGGTCTATTAAAAAGCATCTTAAGCTTAAAATTGTTTCACTAACCAATTGTGCGATACTTTGTGTTTTTTCTTTAGGAAAAATATTCATACGATTCCAGTCATCTAATGCATAACGTTCATCTTCCATTAAAATAGATGTAATTTCACTAGATGTCTGGTTATCAACTGTATTTATAAACGATTTAAGCTCAAAATGCGGATTCTGATTCAGTGCATCTATAATACTATAATATAGACTTTTAAATTGCGCATTAGAAAATTCCATTTCATCATCTTGAAGGTCTAGAAATATTTTTTCGAAGACCTTCGCTTGATGAATTACTGGTTCTAAAATTAATTCACCTTTATCATTTTCTTTTAAAACCAAATCCTCAAAATCTTCAACTTTATTACCATAGAGCAATAAGACTTCAATAATCTTTCGTTCCAAAACGTACTGCACATCAACCTTTTCAACAGGTTCTTGATGTTTTATAACTTCAAATGCTTTTTGATCTTTTTTAAACTGTTTATTTTCTTCTTGTGACTCCTTTTTATTAATTTGAGCCAATGTAGTAAATAGAACTTCCTCACTAATGTCCATTATTCTGGCACATTCTTGAATATAGATTTCCTTTTTTATTTGATCAGGAATTTTAGAAATACTATTTACAATATCTCTAACCGTATCTGCTTTTTTAATAGGGTCATTCTTTGATTCTTCAAATAAAACAGATGCTTTAAATTGAATAAAATCTTTTGCATTCTCATCCAAATAAAAAGTAAGTTCTTCTAGGGTGTTTTGTTTTGCAAAACTATCTGGATCTTCGCCTTCTGGGAAGGTACAAACTTTCACATTCATACCTTGCTCTAGAATAAGGTCTATACCTCGCAACGAAGCACGCATACCTGCTGCATCACCATCAAAAAGCACGGTGATATTTTTTGTCAGCCTATTTATAAGTCTAATTTGCTCAGATGTTAATGCGGTTCCTGATGAAGAGACGACATTTTTCACACCCGTTTGATGAAATTGAATAACATCTGTATATCCTTCAACTAAATAACAGTTATCTTGTTTAGCAATACCTTGTTTAGCATGATAAATACCATATAGCACGTTACTTTTATGGTAAATATCACTTTCTGGGGAGTTTAAATATTTAGCAGCTTTCTTATCATTCGTTAATATACGACCACCAAACCCTAAAACACGGCCGCTCATACTTTTAATAGGAAACATAACACGTCCTTTAAACCTATCAAAACGTTTAGCGTCCTTTACAATGGTAAGCCCTGTCTTTTCTAAATAGTCAATATTATAGCCTTGCTTTAGAGCCTCATCTGTAAAGGCTTGCCACTCGTCAAGCGAATACCCTAAATCAAATTTCTCAATAGTTTCTTGAGTAAATCCACGTTCTTTAAAATAACTTAATCCAATTGATTTTCCTTGATCAGTTTTATGTAGTATTTTTTGAAAATATGTATTTGCAAACTCACTCACTAAATACAAACTTTCACGTTCGTTTGCTTGTTCTTTTTGCTCGTTAGACTGTTCGGTCTCCTCTATTTCAATATTATACTTTTTAGCAAGATATTTTATGGCCTCAGGATAAGTAAAATGCTCGTGTTCCATTAAAAAGGATACAGCAGTCCCTCCTTTTCCTGTTGAAAAATCTTTCCATATTTGCTTTACAGGCGACACCATAAAACTTGGTGAACGCTCATCACTAAAAGGGCTTAAACCCTTAAAATTAGTTCCTGCTTTTTTAAGGTTTACAAAATCGCCAATAACTTCCTCTACACGAGAAGCTTCAAATACTTGGTCTATAGTTGTTGCTGATATCAAACTGTTCTGTCATTCCTGCGAAAGCAGGAATCTTTTAAATTGAAAATAAATTCCTTGTATGAGGAATAGCACTGTAAAAGTAATACAAACTATTGATATTAGAAACTTAAGATTTTTTGAATTTTACTTTGCAAGAATAATAATGTGTTTACTTCTATTTTCAAAATATAATTCACTAAAACTAAATCATATTTATAAGACATTAATCTTATAAATATACATACCATAAAAAAAGTCTACCTTACTTTTTATAGAAAACTTGTTTCTAAACTTATTACATTTGAAAAGAGAAATAAACACAATTATCTTTATAAATTGTTTTAGGTAATGCGAAAAACGACACCATCTGATTAGTTTTCTTCTTCAGGTTTTATAAATTCTGACTGGTATTTTTCTAAAAATTTCTTCTGTCTTGCAATCATTTGCTGTCTTATTTTGTCAATATCCATAAAGTCTTTTCCAAAACTACTTCCAAAAAAATCGTCATTAAAGAAACGTTTACTAAAAAGTGAATCTTGAGAAAAAACATCTTCAAACCCTTGATTTTCAAATTTTGAAAAACTCGAGAAAAATCTTGATTTATAAGATTGCATTAAACTATCTCTATCTATAGATGAAAGATTATTTAACTTACTGTCAGATGACCAAGAATAAATACTATCATACCTTATTAAATTCCCATTTTCATCAAATTCTTTATCAACTTTCCAAGCCCCTTTAGGCTCTTCAACTATATTATTTTTACTATTTTTCGGTTCTTCTTTTTTTGTTTCGCTTTTTTGTCCGTTACAACTTACACTCAATAAAACTGTTAGCAATAATAAAATACATTTTTTCATTGTTTTAAATTTTAAGATTAAACATTTTTTAATCATATTAAATAATTAAAAACTTATTGTTAGAACGAGGCTGATCTTTCAGCCTCGTTCTAAACATTTAACTATAAAATTTAGTGATACAATTATGAAATTTTAATTGTTCTTGCAGGCTTTTGTTTTGCCTCTTCTTTTTTTGGTAAAAGAATGCTTAAAATGCCATCTTTATAGTTAGCATTAATTTTTTCATCATTTACGCTTTCTGGTAAGGTAAAAGTTCTTCTGAACGAAGAGTAACCAAACTCTCTACGAGTATAATTCTCCTCTTTATGTTCATTTTCTTCATTTTTCTCTGTGAAAATTGATAATACATGATTGTCAAGATCCAGATGGAAATCTGATTTTTTTAGACCCGGAACCGCCATTTCTACCATAAAAGAATCTGCAGTTTCTTTTATGTTAACTTTTGGCAAGGTAATTCCAGTATTGAAATTTGATGTAAATACTGAAGGTAGATCTCTATTAAAAATATCATCTAACCAATTGGATAAACTTGGGAAGTTAACATTTGAATTTGTGTTTGCTAAACTTCCGCTTTTAGGAACATTTACTAAATTGCTCATAATTACAAAATTTTAAATTAAACATGTTTTCAAATTTGAAATCTTTTAATACTTCTTTTTTTTCAAACAAATCAAATAAAATACCAAAATGAAAAAAGTCTATTTTAGGCTAATATTGTATGAAATATTGTCATAATTATGAATAATTGTCATATTTATCCCTAAATAAATGCCATATTTATATTTTTACTTTCAGTTAAACTCCTGGAATCTAATATAATAAACTAACAACTGTTGAAACAAAGCCTTAAAAAAGCACTACATAAAACAATGTTATAGTACTTTACAAAAAATAAAAAATAATGCTAAATTACGTGCTTAAAAAAGGCCGTTACCGTTTTACTACATCTTATTTTCCCTTTGGAAAATGCTCCCGTAAAACTGCAGCTTAATATTTACGAATATATCATCGTAAAAATTAAATTTAAAAAATGAGAATTGTAGATACACTTAAATTTAAATTACTAAAAATCAAACCTATTCAATATTATTTTTTAGGCAAGGCGCATCTAAATGATAAATTTTACATTAATGACCATAAAAAGGGGGAATTAGAAAAAAAGAAAACACCTTCAAGAACTGAAATAATTAACCATATTTTATCTCTTTTTGACACAAAAACCACTTACCTTGAAATTGGTGTTCGCGACCCAGATGAAAATTTTAATCTTATCAATGCCGATAAAAAATATTCTGTAGACCCAGGCATAGAATTTGAAGAAAACCCCGTTGACTTTGCCTTAACTAGTGATGCTTTTTTTGAACAGCTTACAAATGGAAAAATCTTGTCTAAGGACATTAAGTTTGATGTTATTTTTGTTGACGGCCTTCATCTCGCAGAACAAGTTAATAAGGATATTGAAAACGCATTGAAGTATATCAAAGAAGATGGTTATATCGTAATTCATGACTGTAATCCACCAACAGAATGGCATGCCAGAAGTGAACATAATTACAGGTATACACCCGCGCGCCATAATTGGAATGGAACTACGTGGAAATCATTTCTAAAATGGCGATGCAATGACCTTGTAAAATCATGTTGTATTGATTCGGATTGGGGAGTTGGAATTCTATCAAAAACCCATCCAATAGGTAATAGCATTGACAAAATAGGTGAGTTTTATGAATATAATGAATTGAATGATAACAGAAAAGAATACTTAAACCTAATAGACTTTGAGGCGTTTAAAAATAAGGTGGACGTTATCCATCATAAAGCATCACATTAATCCCATCTTTCTATTTTTTCTTATTATGCATTCATAACTATTTTTATAAATAGAAATCAAATAGGCTGCAACAAATAAATAGGATTTTAAAAGTGGAATCCAAAGGTACCAGTAATACCAAATTTTCTAGCATCAGGATAGTCAACCTCATCTAAATAATTACCTCTGAAGTTAAAATCTATTCTGAATACTTTAAAAATATTACCAACACCCAAACTGTATTCATAATACATTTTATCTGATGGCGCAGCCAAAGGAATCTCATTGGGATTACCAGTTGTGCTCAATAAAATATTTTCATCAGAAACCTCTCCCCACACACCGCGTATACTCACAATTTCACGGAGATTAAGTTTCCTTAATAGTGGGATTCTCGAAAATACACGTCCGTTAAAATTATGTTCTAAATGTAACGATGCATATGTATCAGACACAAATTCGTAAAAGTCCAATTGAGAAAAGGTATTATAAATAGAAAAATACGTTTGATTTCCTGGTATAACGCTTAACAATCCTAGTGGCACTTCTCCAAAGGTCTTCCCCGCTTCTACTGTTGTGGTTAATCTACCAAAACCACCAACTTGCCAAGGCTGTATATAAGAGAACTGTACTTTTGTATAATCGAAATCACTATCAAGTACACTCTTATCACCTCGCGTTACTTGCGCAAATATCCGCGCAAAATCATCATTAGCCACACGACGTTCTACACCAAAACCTGTCATCTTTCTTTTTGGAAAGAAGGACATCGATAAGGTCGTTTCAAACTGCTTGATTTCTGATGCCACACCTGTAGCTGTATTATAATCCAAACTAAAAGTAGGAGAGGCAGACTCTAAAGTTCTGTAGTTACCCCCCAACCTAAAAATAACATTACGCCACGGTTCGGCTTCAATAGCTAAACTGGTTAAATTTATGGCCGTTAGCTTATCATTGGCACCTGTTCCAACAACTGATGAAGATGCTAAACTTCTTCCCAACACATCTGTAGAAGTCGTTAAACTCGCTCCTATTTGTTCCACATCACGACGATTACCTCCAGAAATAATAAGTCTACTCTTTTTATCTAACAACCACTTTCCGGAAATACCATATTTAAATTTATCATCCTCAAAACCGTAAGCAACGAATCCTTCTAATCTCCAAAGGTCATTTCTTCCAAAATAAGTACGTCCACCCGCTCGCAAACGTAATCCTTCCACTTCATTAAATCCAAAGGTTGAAAAAATAGGCCCATAATCTAATGGTAAGGTATTAAACTCTATATAACCCGATGATAAAATACTTCCTAAATTATATAGTTGTTTGAATTTCTTGACTGTTTTTAACGTGTCAAGCATTTTATAAACACCTTTTTCGTCTTTATTTAAAGCCTCTAAACGATTTTCTGCCCAAAAATCATCTCCCCGATGATAAACATCTTTATCATAGTTATAAACCTCTTGGTCATAGAATTTATCATCCAAATCTTTATCAAACGCATAATTATCATATAAGGTGGTACGCTTACCATAAACACCACGCGATTTTTCCTTTTTGTTAAAGGCAAAATCAGACATCATATAATCACGTTTTACAAGAAACAACGAATCATTTAATACTTCAAACTCCTGTTCTATATAAATCTCTTTTACCCAGTTAATATTAGCGCTTTTTGAGGCTTGCAAATTAATTTCTTTAATAGCATATGTACTATCTGCCACCCAAAAATCACCTTTAAAAGTGAGCTCGTTTTTTCGTCTTGGATAATAAATAATATTGTAACACCATTTATTATCTATAAACGTACTATCGGACAATACGTAGTTATAAGTACTAATTCCAGTTTTAGACAAAGGACTTACAAAACTCTTATCAAAAAACTTTAAATAATTATCGTATATATTATAATCGGAATACAAATCATTAACAAAATCAATCACTATTTGATTATCACTAAATCCAGAATTTTTATTTCCTTTTAGAACTTCTTTTTCTTTATTAATAATATTATCTCCATAAACTCTAGAAACGGCTTCGTTTATAAACATTGGCAAATATGTTTTACCAGTAACATGCGACGTATCTACTTCGTTAAAAACAAACTCCATACCTCTAAAAAGCCTACTCTTAATAAGTGCACTATCTATAGTATTGATATCAAATTCTACTTTTTCGTATTTATCGTATTCGTATTGTTTATATAGATTTAAACCATTTCTACGCTTGTGCTCCCAGATTTTTCTAAGTAAATCTATAGCTGGATTATTCTTTTTAGATTGTTTTCCTGTGGTTATAACAACCTGATCCAGTTCACCAAGTTGTTCTTTAATCGTAAACTTTAAATTATAATTCACTTTCTTCTCTAAGGTCACATGTAATGTTTCATATCCAATAAAAGAAACGGTGAGTCCACTCCAAGTCTCATCAGACTCTAAATAGAATTTCCCATTTTCATTGGTTATGGTTCCAATAGTAGATCCTTTAAAAATAACATTAGCAAAAGATACTGGTTCATTAAACTCGTCAAACACATAACCACTAACTTTAGTTTGAGCTATTGCAAAAAACACATTTAGTAGGTAAAGAGCAAAAAGTATTTTTATCTTCATCAAAATATTTTAATTATTTCTATAAAGACAAATATAAGTTGCCTTTGGTTGCATAAAATTGAAAAAATATAGTTTGAATCTATTCATAATATAAAAAACTTCATCAACAATCGTGCTAATGAAGTTTCTATAACGTAAAAAATATTAATTTATTTGTATAATACTTTTTTTACTGCTTTAATAACATCATCACTATTAGGTAGCCATTCTGCTAGTAAAACTGGTGAATATGGTGCAGGTGTATCTGCGGTATTAATTTTTACAATTGGAGCATCTAAATAGTCAAATGCTTCACTTTGTACTAAATATGTAATTTCGGTAGCTACATTCCCAAAAGGCCATGCTTCTTCCAAAACTACCAATCTGTTAGTTTTTTTAACCGATTCTACGATTGCTTTTCTATCCATTGGACGAACCGTACGTAAATCTATAATTTCACAAGAGATATTTTCTTTAGCCAATTCATCGGCTGCTTTATAAGCCTCTTTTATAATCTTCCCAAAAGATACAATCGTTACATCTGTTCCTTCTCGCTTAATCTCTGCAACACCTAAAGGCAATATATATTCACCTTCTGGCACTTCACCTTTATCACCATACATTTGCTCGCTTTCCATAAAAATAACTGGATCATCATCACGAATCGCAGCTTTTAACAATCCTTTGGCGTCATATGGATTTGATGGTACCACAACTTTTAATCCCGGTGTGTTTGCAAACCAGTTTTCAAATGCTTGCGAGTGTGTCGCTCCTAATTGACCTGCAGAAGCAGTAGGGCCACGAAATACAATTGGACATTTAAATTGTCCACCAGACATTTGTCTGATTTTTGCAGCGTTGTTTATAATTTGGTCAATTCCAACTAAAGAAAAGTTAAAGGTCATGTACTCAACAATAGGTCTATTACCTGTCATTGTAGAACCAATAGCAATCCCTGCAAAACCAAGCTCTGCAATTGGCGTATCAATAACGCGTTTAGCTCCAAATTCATCCAACATACCTTTCGACGCTTTATAAGCACCATTATATTCTGCTACTTCTTCACCCATTAAATAAATGCTTTCATCTCTGCGCATTTCTTCGCTCATGGCTTCACAAATAGCCTCTCTAAATTGAATAGTCTTCATTAACTTAATTTTAATTCGAGTTGCAAAAATAGGAATTATTGATTATAATTTGATATAAAAACTAACAGTAAAATTATTCACAAAAAAAAATTATTAATTTTATAGAAATTATACATGAATAATGAGGATTCGTTACTTTAAATTAGTTCCCTTTCTTTTTATTTCTTTCCCTACAATACTATGACGTGTTATTTCTATATGATTTTAGATCTATATTAAAAACCCAGAAACAGATATCAATTAAAAACCTACTTTATTTTATAATTTCTAATATTAAAAATCAACAGCCTTATTTTGACATGCCGGAAACATTGAAAATAAGTTTTTTTGTAAAATTTTAATCTTGGATAAAAAGTATCCATCAAGAAATAACAAGAAATAAGTAAATGATCTTTACTTTATAAAAATATTTCTTACCAATAACGAAGCAAAAGACCTAAAATTCATAAAGAAATGTCAATATTTATGCTTTTTTGATAATTTTAACGAATATTTACTATGCATGCATAGTAAATATTCGGAATAAAATAATTACCTTCGTATCCTTAAAATTAAGTCACTAATTGTAATTTTTAAAGGATTGTTTTTCAAATACTAATTACAAAAAAACTGACTAATTAACTTAAATAAAACTAAACGATTAAATTGTTATAATATGAAAATATTAGTGTGCATTAGTCATGTTCCTGATACGACTTCTAAAATTAATTTTAGTGAAGGTGATACAAAATTTGACACCAACGGTGTTCAATTTGTTATAAATCCAAATGATGAATTTGGTTTAACTCGTGCTATGTGGTTTAAAGAAAAACAAGGCGCCAACGTTACTGTTGTAAATGTCGGTACTGCTGACACAGAGCCTACGCTTCGTAAGGCTTTAGCTATTGGTGCAGATGCTGCTATTAGAGTAAATACAGTAGCGTCTGATGGCTTTTCGGTAGCAAAGCAATTAGCAAACGTTGTTAAAGATGGGGCTTACGATTTGGTTATTGCTGGTCGTGAATCTATCGATTATAATGGAGGTATGGTTCCTGGTATGATTGCAGGATTAACCAGTGCTAACTTTGTAAACAATTGTATTGGTTTAGAAGTTGATGGTACTTCTGCGAAAGCTGTAAGAGAAATTGATGGTGGAAAAGAAACAGTTTCTACATCCTTTCCATTAGTTATTGGCGGTCAAAAAGGATTGGTTGAAGAGAGTGATCTTAGAATACCAAATATGAGAGGTATTATGATGGCTCGTAAAAAACCTTTAACAGTTGTTGAACCTATTGATGCTAGTGCTGAAACAACATCTGTTAAATTTGAGAAACCTGCTCCAAAAGGTGCCGTGAAACTAGTATCAACAGATAATTTAGACGAGTTAGTAGACTTACTTCACAACGAAGCCAAAGTTATTTAATCGCAGATTAAATAATTCTGAATTCATTTTCAGAATCTTAACAAGAGAAAATAATATTAATGAGATCCTGAAACAAGTTCAGGGTGACAAAAAGTAAAATTTTTATGTCAGTTTTAGTATATACAGAATCAGAGCAAGGCACATTTAAAAAAACAGCTTTAGAAGTTGCATCTTATGCCAAAGCAGTTGCCAATCAATTAGGAACAACAGTTACAGCCTTAGCAATCAATGTAAGCGATGCCACTTCATTAGGAAATTATGGTGTCGATAAAGTTTTAAATGTATCTAATACACAATTAGAGTCTTTTAATGCTAGCGGCTATGCAGAAGCTATTAAACAAGCGGCAGAAAAAGAAGCTGCCCAAGTCATAGTAGTAAGCTCCAGTGCCGATAGTAAATATTTAGCACCTCTTTTAGCAGTAGGCTTAAACGCAGGATATGCTTCTAATGTTATTGAAGCACCAACCAGCACATCTCCTTTTACGGTAAAACGTACCGCTTTTACGAATAAAGCTTTCGAAATGTCTCAAATTAATACTGATGTGAAAATCATAGGTGTTTCTAATAATTCATTTGGATTGGTAGAAAATAGTAGTAACGCTTCCGCAGAAGACTTCTCGCCTTCAATTTCAGATTCAGGAGTTACAGTAGAATCTGTTGATAAAGCAACAGACAAAGTCACCATTGCCGATGCAGAAATTGTTGTATCAGCTGGTCGTGGATTAAAAGGTCCTGAGAACTGGGGTATGGTAGAAGAATTAGCAGACGTTTTAGGAGCAGCAACTGCATGTTCTAAACCTGTTTCAGATTTAGGATGGAGACCTCATAGCGAACATGTTGGTCAAACAGGTAAACCTGTAGCATCAAATTTATATATTGCCATTGGAATTTCCGGAGCCATCCAACATTTAGCTGGAATTAATGCATCAAAAGTAAAAGTGGTCATTAACACAGATGCCGAAGCTCCTTTCTTTAAAGCTGCGGATTATGGTATTGTTGGAGATGCGTTTGAAGTTGTCCCTAAGCTTATAGAGAAATTAAAAGCTTTTAAAGCGCAACAATAAATAATTTTTTATAAATTGTATAGTCGTATAGAACTGCTTAAATTAGCACTAAATACTTAAATCTGTCTTAGTCAGTTGGTAAAGTCCTAATTTAAACAGTTCTTTGCGTTTTTTATAAATTATGAGTTTAGTAAGATTAAATATAAAAGGAATATCCTATAGTCAAACCCAAAACGGTGCTTATGCCCTAATTTTAAACGAATTAGACGGCGACCGCAAACTTCCAATTGTCATTGGTGCTTTTGAAGCACAGTCGATTGCCATTGCTTTGGAAAAAGAAATTAGGCCTCCAAGACCATTAACGCACGATTTGTTTAAAAATTTTGCCGATCGTTTTGATATAGTTGTAAAACAAGTTATTATCCATAAACTGGTTGATGGTGTTTTCTACTCTAGCTTAATTTGCGAACGCGATAAAATTGAAGAAATTATAGATGCCAGAACCAGCGATGCTATCGCTCTAGCACTTCGTTTTGACGCGCCAATTTTTACTTATAAAAATATTCTTGATAAAGCTGGAATATACTTAAAAGTGAATCCGAAGGATGAAGAAGAAAACCAAGACAGTATTTTGGTAGACGATTTAATTTCTACCGAGTTAGAGCCAGATGCACCTCGTGAAAACCTTAAAGGCAAAACACTTGAAGAATTACATAGCTTATTAGATGAATCTGTTTCTAATGAAGATTATGAAAGAGCTGCGCATATTCGTGATGAGATCTCAAAACGAGAATAACATTTACTTTTTATTATATGAAACAGTTCTCTTTGGTCATTGTCTCTATTTTTTTCCTATTGACATTTTCAGTCATAGCTCAAGAGGCAAATGAAACAAAACTGTTGGATTCCGTTCAAAATAAAACAACTGTTCAACAAACTGTACCTGTAACTAATTCCATAGATACTTTAAACATAAATACGGATTCTAAAGCTGAAGATGTATCAACAATAGGCACTACAGACACTTCTGCTAACGCTATTATTCCAAGTCAAGGGTTTTCTATGAAGAGTTTATGGCGTGGGACTTTAGGCATGATTTCTTTAATATTAATAGCATTTCTTTTTAGCAGCAACAGAAAAGCTATTAATTGGAAAATTGTTGGTATTGGTTTAGCTTTCCAGTTATTAATTGCTGTTGGAGTTTTAAAAGTTGAATTCATCAAAGGTATTTTTGAATTTATTGGAGGCCTTTTTGTTGAAGTCTTAGAGTTTACAAGAGCTGGCAGTAAATTTTTATTTGAAGGTTTAGTTGTAGACATGGATACATTCGGGTTTATATTTGCCTTTCAGGTATTACCAACTATCATATTCTTTTCAGCTTTAACCTCTGTTCTATTTTATTTGGGTATTATTCAAAAAGTGGTAAAGGCCATGGCCTGGTTACTTTCAAAAGCCTTAAAAATTTCTGGAGCAGAAAGCTTAAGTGTTGCGGGTAATATCTTTTTAGGCCAAACAGAAGCACCTCTTTTAATAAAGGCTTATTTAGAAAAAATGAATAAGTCCGAAATACTTTTAGTCATGATTGGTGGTATGGCAACCGTAGCGGGTGCTGTACTTGCTGCCTATATTGGCTTTTTAGGAGGTAATGACCCAGAACTTAGATTATTTTATGCCAAACACCTTTTAGCCGCATCTGTTATGGCAGCTCCAGGTGCTATTGTTATTTCAAAAATATTATATCCTCAAACGGAAGATGTAAACACAGACGTTAAAGTTTCTCAAGAAAAAATTGGCGCTAACTTTTTAGATGCTATTGCCAATGGAACGACCGAAGGTTTAAAGCTTGCAGTCAATGTAGGTGCCATGCTTTTAGTATTTGTTGCTTTTATCGCTATGTTTAATGGTATGCTGGGTTGGGTTGGTGATATCTCGTCTTTAAATACATGGGTTATTAACAATACACCGTATAAAAGCTTATCTCTTGAATTAATTTTAGGCTATGTATTTGCTCCACTCATGTGGCTTATTGGTGTTGCAAAAGAAGATATGGCTTTAATGGGGCAATTACTAGGCATTAAATTAGCCGCGAGTGAATTTATAGGTTACATTCAATTGGCAGATTTAAAAAACACCTCTAATGCGATTCATCTTAATTATGAAAAATCTATAATCATGGCAACCTATATGCTGTGTGGGTTTGCTAATTTTGCTTCTATAGGTATTCAAATTGGCGGTATTGGTTCTTTGGCTCCAGGACAACGAAAACTATTATCACAATTTGGTATGAAAGCACTTATTGGAGGCACTATCGCTTCATTAATTTCTGCTACTATTGCAGGAATGATTATTGGTTAACAAATTCCTGTGGAGATTGGAATCTCGTCTTTATAGTTAATAACTTTATAATATATATTAAAACATCAAGCATTAAAACTTGATGCTTTTTTTTATTTTTATCACCAATTATTTTGTCATACTGAGCGCAGTCGAAGTATCCTAAATAAAGATTTCATAACATTTTTAATTTAAAAAGATTCCTGCCTTCGCAGGAAGTTACTATGCAGCAATATCACGACTTAGTAAAGCACGTTTTAGAAAACGGAAATGAAAAAGGAGACCGTACTGGCACTGGTACTAAAAGTGTTTTCGGACATCAAATGCGATTTAATTTAAGTGAAGGCTTTCCAATGGTTACCACTAAAAAACTACACTTAAAGTCAATTATTTACGAATTGCTTTGGTTTTTAAAAGGAGATACTAATATTAAATACCTCACAGAAAACGGTGTTCGTATTTGGAATGAATGGGCAGACGAAAATGGTGATTTAGGCCCCGTTTATGGCCATCAATGGCGTAACTGGAATAGCGATGAGATAGATCAAATCAAAGAAGTCATCCATGCTTTAAAAAATAATCCTAACAGTCGAAGAATGTTAGTCTCTGCCTGGAATCCATCAGTATTACCAGACACTTCAAAATCATTTGATGAAAACGTCGCTAATGGTAAAGCAGCATTACCACCTTGTCATGCTTTTTTTCAATTTTATGTAGCTAATGGAAAACTTTCGTGTCAACTATATCAACGAAGTGCAGATATCTTTTTAGGGGTCCCTTTTAATATTGCATCTTATGCTTTATTTACAATGATGATGGCACAAGTTTGCGGTTATGAAGCTGGCGAATTTATTCACACATTTGGAGATGCTCATATTTACAGCAACCATTACGAACAGTTGGAATTACAATTATCCAGAGACATAAGACCATTACCAAAAATGATATTAAATCCAGAGGTAAAAGATATTTTCGATTTTACTTTCGATGATTTTACTTTAGTAGATTATGATCCACACCCCCACATAAAAGGTGCAGTAGCGATATAAAAAAAGGTGTTTTCTTTCTATAGAAAACACCTTTTTAATAACTAAGGTTGGATTTAACTAAACGTTTAATACACCGTTTTCTGCCGATGCATAATCGCTCCAGGCAAAAGCATCTGCCTGATCATCATTAATGTAAGTCCCATCAACAATATATCTAAACTCATAAGAGTTATCTTTTTCTAAATCTACAGTTCCCTTAAACGTACCATTTTTAAGCTTCTTAAGCGTTGTTGTTTTTGTATTCCATTCATTAAAAGTCCCAACTACGGTTACTTCATTTGCTTCCTTAGCTGGTACAGAAAAAGTAACCTTGCAAACTGGTTTGCTCTTTAAGTATTGTTTTGTAATTGCCATAATTTTATATTTTGTGTGTTGTTTATACAGTAAATTTATAAAACTATTTTGCTTCTTTTTGTATATAATCTGGAAAACCAAAAAGAATTATCAATTTGTTAAGTATTGCTTTACATTTATTTAAACTACATAAAATACCTACATCATATTTATGAGATTGTTAAACTCAATTTTTTGTTTTACACTTGATTATCAGTGGTTTTGAAACAAAAACGATTTTATTTTAAAACACAAAAAATTCAACAAAATATTATAACTTTACATCTCTTATCAAATACTTATGTTTGGAAAAAAGAAAGAACAGCCTCAAATAGACAAAGAGCAATTAGAACTGATTCAAAATGCACAAAAACGTATTAAACAAAAGAAACGTTTATACGTTCATTTCGTTCTTTTTTTAATTGGTTCTATATTTATAATTATTGCCAATACCGTTCTGGATATAGGTAAAGATTTTAGACCTTTTGATAAAGAATGGTTTTTATCTGCCATTTTTGTTTGGCTTTTCTTTTTCCTTTATCATGTGTTTAATGTATTTATTACACATAAATTCATGGGGAAAGCTTGGGAGCAAAAACAATTGGACAAACTCATGCTTCAACAGAAGCTAAGAATAGAGCAGTTGAAAAATGAGCTTAAAAAGGAAGCACCTATTATTGCAGAAAGTGAACATTATAATGAATCTCTAAATAAAAAAGATAAAACGTCTGAGCTTACTATCATAGTTGCTGCTGCACAAAATGATGCTATTGGTAAAGACAACAAACTCATCTGGCATTTAAGTGACGATTTAAAACGCTTTAAAAGTCTTACGAATGGCCACCATATCATTATGGGGAGAAAAACATTTGAAAGCTTCCCAAAGCCCTTACCTAACAGAACACATGTTGTGATTACTAGGCAAACTGATTATCAGGTTCCCGAAGGTGTTATTGTAGTGAATAGCTTAGAGGATGCTATTAGTGCTGCTAAAAATGATCCGCAACCATACATAATTGGTGGTGGTGAAATATACAAACAAGCCCTATTGCTAGCCGATAAAATTGAACTAACACGGGTACATGAAGATTTTGAAGCCGATGCTTTCTTTCCAAAAATAGATGCATCTGTTTGGAAAGAAACTGCCAATGTATTTCATACTAAAGATGAAAACCATGAGCATGAGTTTTCGTTTTTAACTTATGAGAGGAAGTAGATCAAGACTGATTTGTAAAAATTAACTCCGTTTAACATAAAATATACAACCTTAAAACGGTTTCATATTAAGTTGATGGCGTTCATTAAAAAGAAGGAGTGAATATGAAAAATAAGACATTAATACTATTATCATTTGTGAGTCTATTATCCTGCTCAAAACAAGATGATTTTATCTTATCATCACCCAATGGAGAATTACAGGTAACTATTAGTAATAAGGATAATACTAGTGCTTTTTCAGTAATCTTTGCAATGGATACAATTCTGAAACAATCTACTTTTGGTTTACTGGTAGATGAAACAAACTATTCTGAAAATGTATCGTACTTAGACTTAACTAAAACCGAATTTGATGAAATATGGACAACAGTAAATGGCAAGCAATCTACCGTTCGCAATCATTATAATGAATATAAGCTTCGCGTTGCTAAAGCAAAGGAAGAAAATAAATTCCATGAAATTATTTTCAGGATATATGACAAGGGTTTTGCCTATCGATATAATTTTCCTCCAGATGCCATAGGAGATAGTCTAAAAATTGAGCAAGAACTAACACAACTAAATATTAACGGTGATTTCACCTATTGGGCTTATAATGGCGAGAATCATAACATGGGGCCTATTATGAGATCAGGAAAAAATATTAACAAGGTTCGTATTCCTGTTGTCCTACAGTTGGCCAATGAGAAATTCATGGCCATTCATGAAGCTGAGATAGTTGAATTTGCACCTTTTTCTATTAATGCTTCTCTAAACAATCAATTACTTGGATTTAATACCACATATTCAAGTCGTAAAGAATCTTTCAGAACTTCATGGAGAGTTTTTATGATTGGAGATAAAATAGGTGATTTAGTTGAATCTAATTTACTGGTAAATTTGAACGAGCCATGCAAAATTGAAGATCCCTCATGGATTAAACCTGGGAAAACAATGTGGGATTGGCGTGTTTGGGGTTATAAAGCCCAAGATGGTTTTGAATATGGGCTCAATACCAAATCACATAAGAGATTGATTGATTTTGCTTCAGAAAATAACATCCAATATTTATTGATTGATGCTGACTGGTATGGTTCTGAATTTAGTAAAACTTCAAATCCAACAACTTCTAGGGAAGGGATAGATATTGTAGATTGCATGCAATATGCCAAATCGAAAAACATAGGAGTTATTCTTTACCTGAATGACATTGGTGCTAAAAAATTTGGATTGGAAAGAGTTTTAAAGCAATTTTCAGAATGGGGTGCAAAGGGTGTGAAATATGGTTTTATGAGAGGCACGGTAGAGGAGAAAGTTAGACAGACCCGAAACGTTGTTGAGTTGTGTGCAAAGTATAAGCTAACCGTAAATTTTCATGATAACCCAATTGCACCTAGTGGTGATCGTAGAACATATCCAAACCTTATTACAAAAGAGTTTGGGCATTCCCAAGCTGATGCTAAAAAATCTTATTTCCCCGAGACTGCCGTAAATCAACCCTTAATAAATATGATAGCAGGGCCACTGGATTTATGCAATGGATGGTTCGATTTGAACAACGCCCATAAAGAAGGAAGACCGAGGGTATTTAAAGAAATCCCTGGCACTGTAGTAGCCGAGGTAGCTAAGCTTATTACTATTTATACGGGCTGTGCAGTTTTACCAGATAGCCCTGAAGAATATTTAAATAAGGATGACCTTTTTGATTGCATACGAAACATACCTGCACAATTTGATAGCTTCAAAGTACTTGATGCCAGATTAGATGAGTTTGTGAGCGTTGCACGAAAATCAGGTACGGATTGGTTTATCGGTTCACTAACCAATAGAGATTCACGCACAATTATATTGGATTTAAGCTTTTTACCGAAAGATAAAAAATACGAGGCAACTTTATACGAAGATTCTGAAGACTCCCATTTTCTTCACAACAAAGAATCTTATACTATTCGAAAGCAGCAGGTTAACTTTACTACAAAACTTTCGGTAAAAATGGGTGCAGGAGGTGGAAATGTTATATATCTCAAAAATATCAGTGATCCCCAATAAAATAACGAAACTCCACCATTTTATATAAGTAATAGCAGGGAAAGTGTAATATTTTCGACTTGTAGCCCGCTAAAGCTGTATAGCGGTTTGGCAGGTAAATGCCATGCAATCTGCCACTACTCATACAATGTACCGTTACCCAACATTAAAAAACTTCACGTTAAACTTTCAAAACACAGGCAATACAGATATACTAGTAACTAAAAGATTCTTGTAAATCAATATCCTGCATCGTTTTTTTAAACCGCCTAACAAACTCCTTAGCCTCCGTTTCATTATAACATGAAAACCCCATTCTTATAGCATTGTGTTTACAATTTGTTACATCATAACGTTGCCACTCAGAAATGATTAATTTATGCTCTTTGGCAATTTCTGTAACAGTATCCCATGAATACTTTTTATTTAAGGTTACCCATAGTGCCATACCACCTTTTGGAATTTCAAAAGACAAATAATCACTTAATTCTTCCTTAAGAAGGTTACAAAATAAATCACGACGGTCCTTATATATTTTAACAACCTTTTTAATATGCCTATCCAAACTTCCATCTTTAATAAAACTAGAAAATGTTAATTCTAAAATAGCATCGCCCTGTCTATCTACAAAACGTCTTAACTTGGCACATTCGTCTACAAAAGCTTTGGGTGCAACTAAGTAACCCACTCTAAAAACAGGCGCTACTGTTTTACAAATAGAGCCTATATAAATAACGTTCCCACAGGTATCATGACTCGACAAAGGCAAAATAGGTGCATGATTATAATGAAAGTCGTAATCATAATCATCTTCGAGAATAGCAAAATGATAGGTTTTAGCCAAGTTTAAAAGATGCATTCTACGTTTTGCACAAAGTGTCACAGTTGTTGGGTGATGGTGATGTGGTGTGGTATAAACCGCTTTAACTGCATAATTTTTACATAGCTTTTCTATGTCGTGCGTGTCCAATCCGTGCTCATCCACTTTAACTCTGAGTAATTTAGCATGTGCATATTCAAACGTCGTATCCGCAGAACTATAGTTGGTCTCCCCTACTATGATATAATCCTGATTTTCAACCAGTAATTGAGATGCTAAGAACATCCCCATCTGACTGCCTCTGGTTATAAGAATATTATCTTTAGTAATATTTAAGCCTCTGGTTTCACTCAAATAACATGCTAAGGTTTCTCTTAATTCTAAATTACCGTAAGTCGTTCCATAATTCATATATTTAAGCGTGTGTTTTTTATTCGCAATTTTTCTATAAATAATCGATAATTCTTTAACTGGCGCCAGTCTTTCATCCGAAACACCATCATTCACATACATATAATCATCTAAATGATCTTGTGGAAATTTTCGAGTTAAAAGCGACTTTTTATTAAAGGAAAAACCTGCCTTATCATCTTTCTTACTAACGGTTTTTTCAATCCATTCTTGCTGCTGTAATACTGGAATATCCTTATGAACAAAGGTTCCTTTTTTTGGAATACTCTCTATCCATCCTTGTAACGTAAGCTCTTCGTAACAAGCTATCACCGTTTTTCTATGTAATCCAATTAAATCTGCCAACGTTCTACTTCCTGGTAATTTTGTTCGCGGCGGAAGGGTTCGTTTCTTAATCAAATCAATAAACTGGTTTGTAAGTTGAATATAAACAGGCTGCTTGCTTGCTCTATCTATTTTAATAATGGTTTTATAAGGAATCATATCTGGACTATTTAAAAAATGATTTCTGGATGAATATGACAATCCATAAACTTACTAAATTTGTTTTAAATAACAAACATCAATCAAAATCGAACAGTTATGTCAACGTATGCAACATCAGAACTAAATCAAGTGAAGCGAGGTGCCAAAAGAGCCGTTTATGACGTAGAGCAAATCAATAATATCCTAGACGCAGGATTCGTAGGCTATGTAAGTTACAATTACAATGGAAAGGCAATTTGTCTACCTATGGCTTACGGAAGAATAGACAATAAAATCTATTTGCATGGCTCTCTTAAAAACAGAATGTTATTAGCACTTTTAGAGGCTAAAGAAGCGAGTATGACTATTATGCATTTAGATGCACTCATATTAGCGCGTTCTGGATTTCATCATTCTGTGAATTACAGGTCTGCAACACTATTTACTAGCATTACTAAAGTTGAAAACCGAGCCGAAAAAGAAACTGCTTTAAAATGTGTTGTAGAACATATGATTCCTGGTCGGTGGGACACATTACGACCTATGAATCTTAAAGAGTTTAATGGAACACTAGTTCTTGAAATGGAAATACAAACGGCATCAGCTAAGATTAGAGATGTAGGTGTTATAGATGAAAAGAGTGATTTAGACCTTCCCATCTGGGCAGGTATTATACCTATAAAACAAGTAGCAGAGCTTCCTGTTAAAGACGCCTTATTACCTAGGCAGATAAGAACTCCCAAGCATGTCGTATCCTATTACAAAAAGAATAAAACCTAAAACAATGCAAAAATCTGATTTAAAATTCATTCCAAACTTCTTTGATAGATACATTGCTTTAATTGATGATAATACTTATTTAATTGATGGATTAAAGACTAATGAAACTATTTTTAAAAGTATTTCTGAAAAACTGATTCAACATCAAGAATATCGATATAAACCAAATAAATGGACACCAAAAGAATTACTTCAACATGTTATCGATACTGAAAGAATCCTTACTTACAGAGCGTTGTGTATTTCCAGATTAGAACCGAAAGCACTTTTGGGTTTTGATGAAAATATGTATGTTGAAAATTCAAATGCAAATAATAGAAGTGTTGAAGACTTACTAAAAGAATTTAGATTAGTAAGACAATCAACGCTTCCTTTATTCGAAAGTTTTAATGAAGATGTACTTCATCGGGCTGGTATTAGTTTTGAGACAAAAATAAGTACACTAGCGCTTGGCTTTACCATTATTGGGCATGCTAAACATCATTTTAAAGTTTTAAATGAACGCTATTTTACTAATAACGTGAATCTTGGATAAGAAAATTTATGTCAGTTTGAGTGATTTTTGCAAAAAATCGTATCGAAAACAAGTAAATTTTCGCCCCAAAAAGCTTCTCGATACAAAATTCTTCCAGAATTTCACTTGAAGTGACATCTTGAACTCTTAAGCAAGATTCACGTTAATAAGTAAACTATATTACTACGACATCATTTAGGCATCGCATTCTTTTTCAAAATCTTCTCTTAAATTTGAGTAATTTTGCGTCATGGTAAAAGAGATTCAGCTTCGTATTTCACTTAAAGACGAAGAACGCAGTGACATTTTAATAATTAAATCGGCACATGCTTTAGATATAGATAAAAAAGATGTTACAGGCATAAAAGTCCTTCGTAAATCTATTGATGCTCGAAAACCAAAAATTATTTTCAATTATAAAGTGGCTGTTTATATTCGGGAAGCCCTCCCTAAAACCTCCGAATATACTTTTGATTATAAAGATGTTTCAAAAGCAAAGCCTATTCATATTATTGGATTTGGTCCAGCTGGAATGTATGCTGCCCTGCGTTGTATTGAATTAGGTTATAAACCTATTGTCTTAGAACGTGGTAAAAATGTACAGGATAGACGACGTGATTTAAAAGCCATTAACCAAGAGCATTTTGTTAATGAAGATTCCAACTATTGCTTTGGTGAAGGTGGTGCTGGTACGTATAGCGATGGAAAATTATATACCCGAAGTTTAAAACGAGGCGACGTTCGTCGAATTTTTGAAAACCTCGTATTTCATGGTGCTACCGATCAAATTCTAGTGGATGCCCATCCACATATAGGCACTAATAAATTACCAAAAGTGGTTCAAAACATAAGAGAAACCATTTTAAATTATGGTGGTGAGGTACACTTTGAAACCAGAGTGACAGATTTCATCATAAAGACCAACAAAATTCAAGCACTTCAACTTCAAAATGGTGAAGAAATAGCTGTAAACAGGGTTATTTTAGCTACCGGCCATTCTGCTCGGGATATCTTTTATCTATTGCATAAAAAGAACATAGCCTTAGAAGCAAAATCATTCGCAATGGGGGTTCGTGTAGAACATCCGCAACATATCATAGATTCAATACAATACCATTGTGACGGTAAACGCAATGAATTACTCCCGGCAGCTTCGTATAGTTTAGTAAGCCAAGTAAACAATAGAGGAGTCTATTCTTTTTGCATGTGCCCTGGTGGTTTTATCGTACCAGCAGCAACGGCAAATGGCGAAGTTGTAGTAAACGGTATGTCACCATCTAAACGAAATAACTTATATGCGAATTCTGGTATCGTTGTTGAAATTAATGCAGAGGCTGATTTACATAAATATGAGAAATTTGGTGTTTTAAAAGGCTTAGAGTACCAGAAAAATTTAGAAAAATTAGCTTTTACTGCGGGTGGAAGAAGTCAAGTTGCACCAGCTCAAAGACTCACTGATTTTGTAGAAGGTAAACTATCAGACGATTTAAACCCAACTTCCTATCAACCAGGCTTAAAATCAGCACCTTTACATTCGCTATTACCTAAATTAATAGGAAGTAGACTCCGAAAAGGGTTTCAGTCCTTTGGGCAAAAAATGAAAGGCTATTATACTGCGGAAGCTAATATTGTAGGGGTAGAATCCAGAACCTCATCGCCCGTCTGTATTCCAAGAAACGAGCAATTAAAACATCCAGAAGTTTCTAACCTATTTCCTTGTGGTGAAGGTGGTGGCTATGCTGGCGGTATTGTATCTGCCGCTATGGATGGTGAACGATGCGCAGAAGCTGCCATTGTGGGGCTATAATATCATAAAAAGACCGCTTTGCTTTCAGAAGTAAGAATAAACATTTTTTTAATAAAGGGTATTCTCTAATCAAGCAAAAATCAAGTCTTAATTCCATTTTCTAGCAGTTCTGAGGCTTTGAAACGATCCTATATCTTTTTAAAGATTTTATTTATACTTTTGCAGCACTAAAAACCAACTAAAAAGAAACATTTATAAGTGAATTTTTCTATATACCAGAAAATGATTGAATGAATGTTTCATGTATTTAAAAAAACAATAATTACTAATATATGAAAGCATATATATTTCCAGGTCAAGGTGCTCAATTTTCAGGAATGGGCTTAGACTTATACGAGAACTCTCCTTTAGCTCAAGAATTATTTGAAAAAGCAAATGATATTCTTGGTTTCACTATTACGGATACTATGTTTGAAGGATCTACTGAAGATTTAAAAGAAACTAAAGTAACACAGCCTGCTATATTTTTACACTCTGTGATTTTAGCAAAAACTCTTGGTGACGCTTTTAAACCAGAAATGGTTGCTGGCCATTCTCTTGGAGAATTTTCTGCATTGGTGGCAAACGGGGGTTTGAATTTTGAAGATGGATTAAAGTTAGTATCTCAACGTGCTTTGGCTATGCAAAAGGCTTGTGAATTACAACCAAGTACCATGGCTGCTGTTTTAGGCTTAGAGGATGATCTTGTTGAAAAAGTATGTTCTGTAACTGATGGCATTGTGGTTGCTGCAAATTATAACTGTCCCGGACAATTAGTTATTTCTGGAGAGATTGATGCCATTAATAAAGCATGTCAATCTTTAAAAGATGCGGGCGCACGTCGTGCCTTAGTGTTACCAGTAGGAGGTGCTTTTCATTCTCCATTAATGGAACCTGCCCGCGAAGAGTTAGCTGCTGCTATTGAAAACACAACATTTAGCAAACCCAACTGCCCTATTTATCAAAACGTGACAGCTCATGCTGTTACAGATGAAACGGCTATAAAAACGAATTTAATTTCTCAATTAACGGCTCCTGTACGTTGGACGCAATCGGTACAACAAATGATTACAGATGGTGCTAAGCTATTTACCGAAGTTGGTCCTGGTAAAGTTTTACAAGGGCTGGTAAAGAAAATAAATAGAGAAGCTGAAACGGCTTCTGCAACTTTTGAAAATAACTAAATGAAATTATCAAAACGATCTGTTTATATTTTATTAGTTATCATTTTAACTATTGCTGTCGATCAAATTTCGAAAGTACTCGTTAAAACACATATTGACCTTAGAACAAATATTCATCCTGGTGAACGTATTTCTTTAATTGGGGATGCTTTTATCATGATGAATGTTGAAAACACTGGTGCTTTTTTAGGCATGGGTAGCGATTTAAATCCTACACTTAGAATTATCCTATTACTTATTCTACCTATTTTAGTACTTGGGTTTGTGTTACGTCATGTCTTCAAAGATAAAAGCTTAGATATGTTTTCTCTTTTTGCTTTTGCAAGTATTATAGGCGGTGGTTTAGCTAATGTTTATGACCGTATTGTTTATGGAAAGGTTACAGACTTTTTATTTATCGATTTAGGAGGCGTTTTTAAAACTGGAATTTTTAATATGGCTGATTTATCTGTAACTACAGGCATGATTATTTTAGTTATTGTTAGTTTTAAGAAGAAAAAGCAACCTTCGGAATTACAACATTAAAAGATACAGCTGCTCGGTATAAAACTATTCTTGCTAACCTAAAAAAGTATTTAAATGGGAGCAAAATATGATAACATTGGGACTAATTACAATCTGACTCGAAAAGCGGACAAATACTTAACAGAACAGTTATTTGATCACTTAAAACCTATTAAAAACGGTCATTATTTAGACATTGGTTGCGGTACGGGAAACTATACCCATGAACTTCATAAAAGAGGATTTCATTTTATTGGTATGGATCCATCCAAACAGATGTTAGAAAAAGCAAAACTTAGGACTAACAGCATTGATTGGAAAATTGGTTCAGCAGAAAGCATTGACTTACCTGAAAGTTCTATGGATGGGATCATTGGTTCCTTAACCATACATCACTGGACTAATTTGAAAGTTGGATTTTCAGAACTTTATAGAGCTTTAAAACCGAATGGCCGAATTGTGATTTTTACATCGACTCCAAAACAAATGAAAGGCTACTGGCTCAATCATTACTTTCCAAAGATGTTATCAGATTCAATAATTCAAATGCCTACTTTAGAAAGTGTTAAAACGGCTATGCGAGATAACAGAATTGAATTTTTGGAAACAGTGAAGTATTTCATTAAACCTGATCTACAAGATCAGTTTCTATATTGTGGCAAACAAAATCCTGAACTCTATTTTAATAACCAAATTAGACATGGAATTTCTTCGTTTTCTTCATTAGCTAACCGAACAGAGATTGAACATGGACTGTCAGAATTAAGAAAAGATATTGATAGTGGAAAAATCAATAAAATCATGACATCTTATGAAAATGATTTAGGGGATTATTTATACGTTATCGGAAAAAAACCAGCAAATAATAATGCTTAAAGCATAGTTCATTTTTATAAAGAACCTCTTTAACGTTATTCTTTATAAACTTTTCCTTCTTTCATAACAAAAACAACATCTTCCATCGTTGAAATATTTTGAGTTGGATCTTCATTAGTGGCTATGATATCTGCGATAAATCCTGCTTTAATTTGACCTATTTTATTTTCCATTTCTAAAATCTTAGCGTTAGTAATTGTTGCGCTTTTTATAGTTTCCATTGCTGGCATACCCGCTTCAACCATAAAGCCAAATTCTTTTCCATTATCACCATGTTTAAAGACACCTGCATCTGTTCCAAAAGCAATTCCAACACCCCTTTTATAAGCTTTAGAAAATGTTTTTTGAATCTGCGGCCCAATGGCTAATGCTTTAGGAACAACAATATCTGGATAGAACCCTTTTATCTTAGCCTTTCCTTCAACTTCTTTTCCCGCTGTTATGGTAGGGACATAATAGGCGTCATGTTTTTTCATTAACTCCATAGTTTCTTCGCTCATCAAAGTACCGTGTTCAATAGTTTTTACGCCTCCTATTATGGCTCGTTGCATACCTTCGTCTCCATGAGCATGCGCCGCAACATGCATCCCATAATCTTTTGCTGTTTCACAAATGGTTTTAATTTCTTCAACTGTAAACTGCGGATTTGTTCCACTTTTGGCGACACTCAAAACACCTCCAGTAGCTGTTATTTTAATACAATCTGCTCCATTTTTATAACGTTGTCTTACAGCTTTTTTGGCATCTTCAACGCTATTTACAACGCCTTCTTTAGGTCCCGGGTTCCCCATTAGTGCTTTTCGATTCCCGTTTGTAGGGTCTGCATGTCCTCCCGTTGTGGCAATAGCCTTTCCTGCTGTAAATATTCTAGGCCCATCAACTTTTCCTGAATTAATGGCTTTTCTAAGTGAAATATTAACTCCAGAGCCTCCTAAGTCTCTAACCGTTGTGAATCCAGCTTCTAAAGTTGCTTTAGCAAATCGCAGCGAGTTAAAAGCAATATCGGCATCGTTTAACGTGTACTTCTCCAAATAACGTTTTGGGTTGGTTTCAAGCTCAAGATGTACATGCATATCAATAAGCCCAGGCATTACTGTTTTAGATTTTAAGTCAATAACTATATCTTCTGAATTTTGTGGTGACGTGTACCCTTTTTTAACAGATATTATTTTATCATTAGAAACAACAATTGTCATTTCTTCCAAAATTTCACTCTTTTGAGTATCAATTAATTTACCACAGTGCAAATACCTGTTTTGGGAGATCCCACTAAAAGAAAGCGATAGTAGAAGTATAAAAGTCAATTTTTTCATATCCAGAATTTAAATAGTTATACTCTAAATATACATATTCTCTTCTGAAGAAAAAGCATGTTGAATAATTTAAACCGAGAAAATAAATTCCTTATTTAGATTCCCGCTTTACTGAAACAAGTTCAGCATAAATCGTGGAGATGACAATTTCAAAGGTAACCCCGACACAGAGTGTCGAGGAATCCTTTTTGATTAAATAGTTGTATAGTTTAGTTAGTTACTGATTTAAACTTTCGTCCATATTAGGATTGGCATCTATTTCTGATTGTGGAATACTTAAATAAAATAATTCACTATCAATAGGAACATTAATAACCACTCTATGAACATCGTCTCTATTAATAGGCATTCTTAGCCTTTTAGCATCAAACCATTCTACACCTAATTCTCCATATAATTCTTTACGTCTTTCTAATAAGATTTCATTCATTAGATCACTGCCAGAATTAGTGGATAATACAGCATTAGGATCTCTTTCTTTTTGTAATGCAAAAAGTAAATCTCTAGCTTCTGGCTCATTGTTTAAGTTATATTGGGCTTCCGCATCAATTAATACCATTTCAGACTTTCTCATTAAAGGAACATCTGATGCAAACGTAAAAGCAAACTTAGTGGTTATAAATTCTCTGTATGGCGTTGAAGAATTATAAATGTCACTAAACAACCTTCTAACGTCTGTAGTTGAAAATTCATCTCTGAAATTTGTATTTGCATAAGTTGCTTGAAAGGATAATGACAAATGATCCATAAAAACATGAGGTGCCATCCAGAAAAAATTAGATTCATTTGAACCATCTTGAAAATGCCCCCAAAGCCAATCTTGATCGGTTAAATCGCTAAAACCATCACCCCAATTTGTAGATATTACGGCAGATTCAGCAGTCCCCCCATAAGCCGCTCTTGCAGCAGAAGAGGCTAAAGACCAATCATCTTGAGTAACCAACAACACACGAGCTAAAAACCCATTTGCAACCGATTTGTTAATGTAACTTTTACCAAGTCGTTCTTCTGGTAAATCAGGAATAGCCTCTTTTAAGTCTGATAAAATTAAATCATAAACATCAGACAATGGACTTGGACCATTTCCTACAGACTCTGCAGTAGCAGGTTCTGTATAAATAGGAATTCGTGTTACGCTTCTATCGTTATTATAATTAGGTGCAAACTCTAAAGCTAATTGAAAATAATGAAACGCTCTTATAGATTTCGCTACAGCTGTAAACTCTCTTTTAGTAGCGTCATCTAAATCGGTACTTTCTTTAAGTCCTTTAATTAAGACATTAGCATAATTTATTATTTCATAATTAAAAGTCCATGTAAAACTTGTTCTTCTAAAAGTAGGTGCTCTATTATCATGTGCATAATCAAATCTAAAAAAAGATGGTGATTGAATTAAATCATTTCCTTTCAGGCTTCGCGCAAAGTACATAGCATATAAACCTCCAGTATCAGGTTCAGATTGATTTCCTCCTTCAATACTATCATCTGTTAAATCGTCATCCCATTGTCCTTTATACCTAGCATATATACCCGATATAAAAGCTTGTACAATATCTCTATCTGAAAAAACGATAGGTTCTGAAATACCAGCTGTATTTTCAGGCTCATCTAAAAACTCTTTTGAGCAACTCGATAAAAAAGCAATTACCAAAACCAGTAAAAATTTTATATTTAATTTATTATATATTTTCATTGTGTTATTTTTTTTGATTTAAAACTCTAAAACAATCCCAGATGTTATTGTTTTTGATAATGGCGACCTACTAGTCGTTACACCATTAAACGCCTGTTCTGGATCAATTCCTTTATGCGATTGCCAAGTCAAAATATTATCTGCTTGTAAAAAGAGCCTCACCCTACTTAACCCGAGTCTATCTATAGTTGATTTTGAAAGGTTATAACCAAGGGTTAAACTTTTTAATCTTACATAATCATTTTTAAATAAGAAGCGCGTTGAACGTGATGCATGATCATTGTTACTGGTTAGTAATAATGGAAAATCGCTAACATCTCCTGGGTTTTGCCATGCATTAAAATTATCGGGATGTGCACTTAATCCTGGATTTTCGAAAGGGTTTATAAGTCCAGAATAGTCCGAATCTAATAAATAGGCTCCAAAACTAAAATTAAACAATACATTTAAATCAAACTGTTTGTATCTAACAAAAGACGTAAAACCACCTTCTATATCTGGCAACGATGTTTTCCCTTGGTCATACCTTGTTGCATCTTCATAATCTTTCGTTGTCACTTTATCAACTACATTACCACTGGTATCTAATACATCCATATACCACATACCACGACCATCTGTAGAGTCTACACCAGCCCATTCTCTAATAAAGAAATCGAAAATAGAACCTCCAACTCTATAACGTTTCGATCCGTCTAAAATCTCATCTTGAGGTAACTTAGTCCATTCATTTTTATTAAGAGCAAAATTAATTCCAGTTGTCCACGTAACATTCTCTGTGTTGACATTCATAGATCTTAATGAAGCTTCCCAGCCAAAGTTTTTAATAGAACCTATGTTTGTTACAATTTTATTTACCCCTAAAGAACGCGGAAGAGGTTTATCCATAATTAAGTCTACCGATTCTTTATTATAATATTCTAGAGAACCCGATAAAACCCCATTAAATAATTCGAAATCTGCTCCAATATTTAGAGATTCTACTTTTTCCCATCTTAAATTTCTATCTGCTACTCCTTCTGGTAATACTCCTGGATTACTTTCATTAACATAACCTGTTATGAATACAGACTGATAAGGGAAGCGACTTGTGGTTCTATTATTTCCTAATTCACCATAAGACCCTCTTAACTTTAAAAATGTAAGTGTATTATTTCCTTTTAAAAAACTCTCTTTAGACACAATCCAACTAGCACCTCCTGCTAAGAAATCACCCCATCTGGTATCTTCATTAAAGCGCGTAGAACCGTCTCTTCTTATTGAAAATTCTCCATAATATTTTTCATTAAAATTATAGTTAACCCTACCTAAATAACTATTAATTCTTGATGTAATAATATTACCACCTACGCCTTCAGGTGTTGTGCTTCCGCTCAAATTTTCTACTCCAGGTAAAAACCCAGTACCCTGAGCCTGTAAATTATCTAGTGTATTTGTATAAGCCTCGGTAATGGCATCTATAGAAAAGTTATGATTTCCAAAATTCTTTTTATAATTCAAAGATTGAATCGCATTCAATGTTGTTGTTAAGTTTCGGGTTTGAGATACACGTCCTCTTACGTCAGGATCTCCCGCCGCACCTATTTTATCATCATCAAAACTATAAGAATCAAACATAAAACTCTCATAGCTCAATCGTGTTTTAAAGGTTAACCCTTTTAAAAGTTTTACCTCTGCAAAAAGATTTGCTAAATAATTGGTTCTTACTCTTCTTTCTTTTCCTAAAGTTAAACTTGCTAGAATATTTTCACCACTAAAAACTGGCCTTGTATTATTTACTGGCTGACCTGTTACAAATCCATTACCTAAATCGAAAATTCGCTCTCCGAAAGAATCTCTTAATAAATTTCCATTGGCATCTCTTGCATATATAGGATATATACTAGACAGACCATAAATCCAAGAAATGGCTTGAGTTGTATTACCACTCGTTTGATCTGGAGTATTAGAGCTAGAACGTGAAAAACTAGAATTAAGACCTACTTTAAACCAATTATTTACTTGAGTTTCTATGTTTAATCGTGAAGATACTCTTTCGAAATTTGAGGGTACCACAGGCCCTTCTTCATCTAAATAATCCAAAGACATGAAGTATCTCGTTTTATCACTACCACCAGATACGCTAATATTATGATTTACTCTTAAGTAATCTTCTCTTATAACTTCATCCTCCCAATTAGAATTCCATAATAGGTTAGCACCTGCTACTAAGTTTCCATTGGTATCTATTGGGTTTGCAACACTAAATGGGTTGTATCCTAAATGATCCACCAGTCCATTTGTTGCATTTTGAGCGGCTACTGTAGCTGTTTCACCATTCTCATATTGATTTGTATTCCTTAAAGCTTGCCAAGTTAACTTTAAATAATCTTCTGGTTCAGCTAAATTATGAATCCCGATTGTTGGGTTTGATAATCCGATTTGGGATCTCAATGTTACTTTTGGAGCAGAACCAATGTATCCTTTTTTAGTTGTAATTAATATAACACCTCCTGAAGCTCTTGAACCGTATAAGGCCGATGATGATGCATCTTTTAATACTGAAACGGATTCTATTTGATCCTGACTTATCGTGTTAATATTACCATTAAATGGAGCACCATCTACAACAATTAGAGGCCCTCTTGCTAAACTCTGACTCGAAATTCCTCTAATTCTAATAGTAGGATTATTTCCAGGCTGCCCTCCGGCTGTTAATAAGCTTACTCCAGGTACAGCACCTTGTAACGCTCTTAATGGAGATGTTACTTGTTGTGTTTCTATTGTAGCACTTGAAACTACTCCAACAGATCCTACTATAGATTCTCTTGTTTGCGAACCATATGCAACCACAATAACCTCTTCAAGAGCTGTTGTGTCTTCTTCCATAGTAACATTAATTGTATTTGACTCTCCTACAGCAACTTCTTTATTTATATATCCAATAAAGCTAAATACTAGAACGTCTCCCTGGTTAACTTTAATTGAATAATTTCCATCGAAATCTGTTGCCCCTCCATTAATGGAGTTTTTAATCACAATCGTTGCCCCTGGTAGTGGTAAATTGTTTTTGTCCACAACTTTTCCAGAAACTGTTTTCTCTTGTGCAAATGATGATGCCATAGCAAACACCAAGAACACTAGCATTAAATAGTAGTTTCTTACTTTCATAAAATTAAAGGTTTATTTGAATTAGTCAAGCAGATTGAAAAAAGGCAGGAGGTAAAGATGTTTTTTAAGTGACTAATTCAAAAAATTACACTCTACTAAATGAAATTAAAGCTTAGAAGAATCTAAAATATTTTAAGTAAAGTTCTATTACCGCCCTGCCTTATTTGCAATTGCAGTGGTAAAAAAAAGAATAAAGGTAAAGTTTAAAGGTAACTCTGATAATACCTTACCTTACCGAAGATAATTTACCTAGAATTTACTTGTTATTTAACCTTTTTAAGTTGAGAATTTATAAACTCCGAAGGTGTTTGTGAGGTTTCTTTTTTAAATGCTTTATTGAAAGTAACCTTATTATTATACCCCACCTCGTAGGCAATGTCTATAATATTAAGACTTCCATGAACATCTTCTTTAAAAATACTTATAGCTTCTTTAATTCTAAATTTATTTATAAGCTCAAAAAAATTGATATTAAAATGTTCATTTATTATTTGCGAGGTATTATGCCTTGTAGTATTTAACCTTTGAGACAAAACTTCAAGATTAATATTATTTTCTTTGTATACTTTCTCTTCTACAAATAATTTAATTAAATTTTCTTTAAGCTCTTGCGACAACGCATTGGTAAGCCCAGATTTCTGGTACTTCTCCAAAGACATAACATCTTTTAAAGCGTATTCGTACTTAAAAATCTCTGGTTGTACATAAGCCATGTAAGCTAGATAAATAACCATAATAGACATGGTACTAACCTGTATATAATTAATAAAATAAGGGAAATCGAGAAGCAGTCCACTTACTGGCAAACCATAAATAACATAAGAGATTAGATAAATGATATGTATTCTATAGATTATCCTTTTCCATTTATCAATAGGTTGTTCTTTATGCTCTGCATTAATTTCTTTTTTTCTTTGAGTATATTGAAGTCTTCCTATCAAAATAGCATATATAGCAAGTGATACAACTTTTGTAATAAAGATTACATATCTATAGGTGTTATATGAATTATCTATTTCCAGCATGATTTCCATTTTTTCGTTGCTAGAAAGTGAATACATTGGAAATAAATACACAATTAAAATAAGTGTTGGTAAAAAGTGCAATAAATCTACTTTTCTAAACTTAAAACCATAAGTAACACTTTTAAAATAAAAATAAAGTAATGGTCCATATAAAAGCGCCACCACCGAAGCCATTAAATATGAATGAGGAATTTGATACTGAATATTGGATATAAACAAGACAAACTCTAAAATAAATAAAGAGTGCACCCCAACAAAACCGCTAATAAACAATTTAGCATATTTATTAGACTTTTTAGAAAAATTGATAATTATAGTGAAGAAAAAACCAATTAAGGAAACATATAAAAACAAAAATGTAAGCCAATCAATTTGCAATAGATAATATTCAGACAACTCATTATACTCATCAGAATCACTAATAACATCATAGGCCCCATTATTTAAAATTGAAACATCTAAGGTATTATCAATATACTTTTTAGTAAAAGTATAAGCGTCTTTAGGTTGATTTAAATTAGCATTTAAAATGGCTAATTCTTTAAATATTTTGACTGAATCTGGATGCTTTTCAATTAAAGCATCTTTATAAAGAACTAATAGTTCTAACTGAGTCATATCGTTACTGATATTTTTCTGTTCAATTAAACTATCTATTTGTGTTAAAAATAAATGGGGAGAAACATGGAAACTTGAAGCTGCAACTAATTTGTTTGACATAACAAATAAGTATAAAACAAAAAGAAATATTCTTGAATTATAAGACATCAATGGGTTGATTGAGAGTGGTTAAACTATGCTTTTAATTAGCAAAACTAACTTACCGTGAAATTATAAATAAAGGCGTCTATTATTCTTAAAAAAAACTTAAAAGAGTAACTCCCGATAATAATATACTTCATATTATCCTTAAATATAGTTTTTATCTTACAAAAAAGTGTAAATAACGAAAACTCATATGGGCTATAATTTTTGATAAAAATTAAATTATACTGTTTTTTTAAATCATTTTTTCTTAAAGATATTCTATATAAAATCGTCAAGTTTATATTTTCTACTACTATTTTTAATAATATAACATCGAGATAAAATATTTATATTTTTTAGACATCATTAAGATTGTAAATATGAATAGAAATACATTATTATATTATAAAATAACTTTTAAATTAATTATTACTTCTTCTTTGAATCCATAAAACACTATTGTTTTATATTTAATAATGATTAAATTAATATTGAGTAAAAAAGACTACCTAAAAAGGCAGTCTTTTTCAATTCTAATAATAGAATTCAAACCTAGTTTAGTTAGTTATAAGTTTTTAATTTGGTGTTAACTGAAGTGTAAATTGGATTCCAGCCAAACCACAACATGATGTTGCCGTATATGTTAAATCTAGTGTGATTACTCCAGTATCTTGGTCTAAACTAGTACCCGCTCCTTGTACCCATGCAACTTGCGCTCCAAATGGTATAGAATTTTCTGTAACGGTAATAGTTCCGCAAACATCAGTAAATTCTAAAGCAACAGGGAAATCTGGCCCAAAGATATCTGCGGTACCATCACTTAAATTATAAGTTCCTGCTGCAGGCTGCGTAATCGTTACTGGTTGAGGGCTTCTAAAATTCCCAGCAATAGGAAGGCTTGATGCAATAACTGTACTAATATAGTTACCTTCTAACATGGTAGGACAAGAAACTGGATAGCTAATTTTTGCAGCAAATAAACCAGAATTACTAACTGTAGTTCCCGTATTATCAGTACCATCATCATTTAATAAACTTAAAACACGACCATCGGACATTGTAAATCTTGCAGATACAGTTAAAACATCGCCAAGCTTAAAATCATCTGTACTACTTAATTCTGAAAAAGCTGCGATAACATCATTAGTAGTTAATGAAAAATCTCCTGGTAATGTTACATTAGTAAATAATACACTTGTATATGTTGGTCCTGCTAACGTAGAATACGTAGCAATTATATCTGCCGAACTTGGTGATCCTTGTGCTACTGAAGCATTAAAGGCTAAATTCACTGCTGAACCATTTAATATCTTGGTAAGATCGAATATCTGGTCTGAGGCAGCATCTTTAACAAAATTCGGAATAGCACCCGTTTCTAAAACAAGTGCCGAATCCCCACCATCATTATCGCAAGAAAAACTAACGAAAGTAATTATGGTTATAAGTAATAAAAATTTTATGTTTTTCATTTTCTATATTTTTTAGTTGTCCCAAAACACTCTATAGGTTGCCAAAGTTTTTTGCTCGGGAGCATTAACATTTAAGTTTAACTCATTATCTGGCCAAAAGAATGATCTATTATATGGATTATTTAATGTTGTATCTGTATCAAGTAAAGGAAAACCATCACCATTATCCAATTGATATTCGTTAGTCCCATCTGGATCGGCCAATACTGGATACCCCGTTCTTCTATAATCATTATATTGATCCATTTGATCTCCATAAGTAGCAACCCATTTTTGGGTCATAATTATTTCTAACCGCTTATCGGCACTCGCAGCTGTAAACTCTGCATTAATGTTAGTTATAAAATCTGTAACAGCAGTAGAGCCACTTAAAACAGGAACTGTTTGAGTTGTTCCAGTACCTGCTACAACCTGGTCTACTTTGGCAAAACTTGCTGTTACCGCTTCGGTCAACTTAGCACCAGCATCACCAGTTATTAATCCTACCTGCATTAATTCTGCCTCTATATATAAAAACTCATCATAGGTAAGTATTCTTCTAGGTGCTACTCCGGTACCACTTGCAACGGTTCTGGCAAAACCTAAACCATCATCATATCTACCACCACAAGGAAATATTCCAGGAAACGTAGCATCATTTGCAACGGCACCATCTCTCCAAGGTCCAACACTACTAAAACGGATTGTAAAAAAACCTGTAGAAGAATCCCAGTAATCAGCTCTAGGGTCTCCAGTAACAGGATCAGATTGATCTCTAGGAAACTGCCCAGCAGTTAATTGATTAGCCCAATAATATGGTATTCTAGGATCTTTATTATTGGTATGAATATTAGGATTCATTCCCATTAAAATCTCATAAAACCATGGACTTATATAATGATCTACTTGAGCACCACCATATGCAGCTTGAAATAATTGATTACGTTCATCTTGAGGTGATACTGTGGCTGTATGAGTGAATTGAAAATCATCAGCATTCGTAGCGAAAAAATTATCTTCTGCTACTAATGCATCTAATGCAGATTGACTGAACAAAGACGATGTTGACAACCGTATTTGGTTCAATAGTTTCAGTTTAAATGTGTTAGCAAATTTAATCCATTGAGCCGTAGAACCAGCATAGTAAAAATCGTCTGCAGCTGGAAGCAAGCCTCCGGGATTATTTAAATTCGTCTTGGCATCATCAATTAAATCAAAAACTGCTTGGTATACAGATTCAGAACTATCAAAAACAGGGCTTACAGTACCTTCTATTAACAAGGTAGCTTCAGAATAAGGAACATCTCCCCATAAATCTACAGCAACCGACATCATATAGGCCTTTAATAATTGCCCTATACCTTTATAAACTGTTGCTCCTTCTGTATCTGCCTGAGATATTAATGTTTCTAAATCTGTTAAAGTTAAATAAACATTATTCCAATCATTATTAAGGGTTATGTTATCAGCTTTTGTTCCATATTGATCTTGTTCACTTCTTGAAACACCTTGATGTGTTTGTGTTCCAAGGACTTCGCCACTAAAGTTATTCCAATCGGCAAGTAGTGCAACTGTTATTTCTATATTTGGCAGCAACTGATTAATTGGAGCTACCGTTGGATTATCGGTATCAGTATCAACATCCAAATATCTACTGCATCCAAAAAAAGATACAGTCACTATTAAAAACATTAGTATATGATACCTTTTAAATTTTATATTTTTCATTTTTCTTTTATTTAAAAAGTTAAGTTGATTTTAAATCCATAGCGTTTTGAAGTTGGTGCTGAAGAGTTTTCAATACCTTGTACTCTACCAGAACCAAAAGAAGTTACTTCAGGATCATAATTAGTATACCTTGGAACATTTGGTGCAAAATACCATAAGTTGTTACCTACCGCACTAAACGATGCTTTACCAAAAGGTGTTTTTTCCAACCATTTTGAAGGTACATCATACGTCAAACTTAATTCTCTTAAGCGATACACTGTACCATCATAAACAGTACCTTGATCTGTTGAGTTAATACCCCAAGTATTACTAGGCCCACCACCCGTGAAATACAAATCGTTAGTATCTATCTGTGTTGTATTTGGTATTCTATTTCCACTTGCATCTAGTGTATAATTTCCATTTACGTCTCCATAAAAACCTGGAATAATATGTGTGCGCTCTCTATCTTCTGTATCTCTGGTAACACCTCTTCCTAAAAGAGACCCTATACTTATAGATTGTATATCGCCACCTTGCCTCCAATCAATTTGAGAACGCAAAGTCAAATTTTTATATGTAAATGTATTGATAAAACCTATTTTGAAATCTGGAGTAGGATCACCAATAACATCACTAGTAGGATCTTGAAATATCCATCCTGTAGATTGATCTATTATGTAGTTACCTTCTTCATCTCTAAGGTGTTTCGACCCAAAAAAGACTCCGAATGGTTCTCCTTTAATAGCATATGCAATTTGATTTCCATCTAACCTAATTCTTTCAAGACCTTCAACCAATTCGGTTACCTCATTTTTGTTTTTTGTGAATGTGGTAAATAAATTCCATGTAAAATTCTCTGTTTGGATAGGTAATAGTGTCAATCCAATTTCTATACCTGTATTTGTCATCTCTCCAATATTGGTGTTAAATGATGTAAAACCACTAGATCGGGGTACAGATACAGGAGAAATTAAATCGGTTGTTGTTTTTTTATACCATGTAAAATCAATAGCTATTCGTCTTTTAAAGAACTCTAAATCTGCTCCAATTTCAATTTCATCTGTAAATTCTGGAGTAATCTCTTGATCTCCTAAACCGACTCTATTTCCAACAACAGGAATTGCTGCAAAAGGCACGCCTAACGCAAACGTTGTGTTCAAAAATTCAGCTGCCGCATCATTACCAACAGAAGCCCAACCACCTCTAAGCTTAGCAAATGTTAAAGTGTTACTATCTAGCTTAAGAGCTTCAGTAACAATTAATGATAAACTGGCTGAAGGATAAAAGTAAGATCGGTTGTCTAACGGTAAAGTAGAAGACCAATCATTTCTCCCTGTTCCATTTAAAAATAGAAAATCCTTGTATGATAAAGTTAAATCTGCAAAGACTCCAACATTACGTTTTCTTGCATAAGAATCTTCTAAACTGGATGTAGTGATTGTGTTAGCAAGTGTATAAATATTTGGAGAGATAAATGTGGTTCCTAAATTCGCATCTCGTTTAAAAGTATTTTGATATGTATTTAGTCCTGCTATTGCAGAAAAACCGATATCATCTGTTAAATCATAATTAAAATTTAACAAGAGTGTAGACTCAAGATCTTCATTAACAGCACCATCTGTAATAAGTGTTCCTCCTGTTAAAGCTGATGCTATAGATGCTGGGTGTCTAACTTCTCTTCTATTTAAGTTATATTTATTGTAGCCAACTCTAAACGATGCTGAAATATGCTCATTAATCGGAACTCCAATACTTAAGTTTGTTACAACTCTATTTGTGTTGGTTGTAATTTGATCATTTTCCCAAGACCAAAGCGGATGATCCCAACCTGTATTTGGAATAACTGAACCACCAGTAATAGGATTTGTATAAGGAATTGATAAATCCCATGCACGACCTAACCATAGTGATCTGGCAAAAGAAGATGAAGATCCGGCAAACTGCTGATTACCAAAAAAACCTCCTACTTGATCGGTATCTGAATAAGAAACAGAACCACCAACGGTTATGTTATTTGGAAGCTTAAAATTTCCACCCGCAGAAAAAGATGTTCTTTCGTAAGTATTAAAAGGCATATAACCTTTTTGTTGTAAATCTGAAAGCGTTACACTAAAGCTTCCATTTTCATTACTAGAAGACGCTGTAACAGAATTATCTAAAACGACTCCTGTATCAAATAAATCTTCAACATTATTTGGTTGTGCTTCATAAGGGAGTGTTTCTATTAAACCGGGACCATATACATCCGGAAATGCTGTTACCCAACTATTCCAAACAGGAATAGTTTCTAAAGTATCAAAAGCGGGTCCCCAAGATCCATTAGATCCTGCATTAAATTTAAATTGCGTTCCTTGTCCATATTTGTTCTGATAGTCTGGCAAATTTGCTATTTTCTCAAAATACGTTCCACTACTAACACTAACACTTAATTTATTATTAGCATCTTTATTAAGCGACGAACCAGATTTTGTTGTAATAACAATAACTCCATTTGTTGCTCTCGAACCATATAATGCTGCAGCAGCTGTACTTTTTAATACAGTTACAGTCTCAATATTATTAGGATCTAAACTGGAAATACCTGATTCATATCCTCCACCTCCAGTACTAAAACCACTTGGTGGTTGTAACTCTACTGTTGAAACCTGACGGTTGTCATAAGCAATACCATCAACAATAAATAAGGGTTGACTGGCACCACCTATAGTAGTTTGCCCTCTAATACTAATTTGGTTTGAAGCTCCTGCGACACCATTAGAAAAATTCACATTAACACCTGCTACCTTTCCTGATAACGATCTTAGTAAATCTGGTTCTGAGTTTTCAATAACCTCCTTAGATTCAACCTGGCTAACAGCGTATCCTAAGTTTTTAGCATTTCTTTTAATACCAAAAGCTGTTACTACTACTTCTTCTAGAGCAGTAGCATCCTCTTGTAATGTCATGTTAATTGTGTTGGAAGCATTAACGGTAACCTCTGTACTTGTATATCCAACAAAACTGAAGACAAGGACAGCCCCTTGGCTTGCTCTTATTGAATATTTACCGTCAAAATCTGAAGAAGTTCCGGACGTGGTTCCTTTAATTAAGACTGTTGCTCCGGGGAGCGGCAGACCAGAAACATCGGATATTGTACCCGATATAGTTTTTTCTTGTGCAAAAGATAATTGCACGACAAACGCTAGTAATAGCGTTAGTAATCCACTAAACTTTTTTTTCATTTTATTTATTTTATGAGTTAGTCAATGCAGATTGTAAGAAAGGAAGGCAGAAAAGATTATTTTTTTAAAGACTAATTCAAAAAAATTACATAAATGGAACCAAAGTTTAGTGTAACTCTAGTTTTTTGTAAAGCTCTTTAACTGCCTTACCTTTACAATTGCAGTAGTAAAAGAAGAACTTTAATAGTGTTATTTACTAAACTTTGATTTGAAGTAATTGTATTTTGAATTCAAACGATTAGTTTTGACGGTAAATGATTACAAATCAAATTCACCCTTCTTAATCAACCATTCGCAACAATATATAATTACTTAAAAATCATTAAATTAAACCATTGAATGGATATTTCGCATTTACGCACGGAAGGAAGCCTTAGAATTATGAAACTATAAAAAATTGATTTAAACATCCTTTTTATTGAATTGTAATAAATTTATTATGATTTGAAATTATCATTTCGTGCAGTGAACATCATCTATATACAGCTTTAAGTCGTTTTTTTGTATTAGTTTTAGTATACCAAATTAAATATATCCATGAGAAATCTCATAAAAGCTTTAATTATTGATGATGAAAGTTTAGCAAGAAAAAGAATCTCAAATTTGTTAAATGATATAAAAGAAATTGAAGTCCTTGAAGAGTGTAGTTCTGGTAAAGAAGCTATAAATGCTATATCTAACAAAAAACCTGACTTAATATTTCTTGACATTCAAATAACTGATATGACAGGGTTTGACGTGTTAAAACAAATAGACCCTTTAACTAGACCCTTAATTATTTTCATCACTGCTTTTGATGAATTTGCTCTTAAAGCTTTTGACTTTTTTGCTTTTGATTATTTATTAAAACCTTTTAAAGATGAACGCTTTTTTCAATCTACTAATAAGGTGATTGAGCTACTTTCTTCTAATAAATCGAATATATTAAATAAAAAAATAAGTGATTTACTTCGTTATATTGAAAATCCTAACGAAGATTTCCCAGAAACCAAGAAAACCAAACTAGCTATAAGAGCAAATGGTAAAATTTCTTTTATTGAAAAAGACAACATTAAATATATTCAAGCTTCTGGGTATTATGCAGAGATTTTCACGGAACAAAAAAAATTTCTTTTAAGAGAATCACTAAACTCTTTATTAGATCAATTAAAGCCTTATAATTTTGCCAGAATTCACAGATCTACCATCATAAACACCTCTTTTATTTCAGAAGTATTATACTCTAATTATGGTGAGATTGATGTAAAAATGCAAGATGAAAAGTTATTTAGAATTAGTAAGACTTATAAAAAAGAGTTTCAGAAAAAAATGGGGATTTAATATATGATAAAAAGGATTAAAGCATACTTCGATTATAAACTTATAGGTATTTTATCCTTGTTCTATCTCATATTTGTGATTATTTATGCTTCCAAAAATGCTTATTTAAGAATATATACTAAAAGAGATGTAAATTGGAGTGAATTCATTTTTGCAAACTTATTAGATTGGGCACTTATTGTCATTTTTATGATTTTTATAGCTTTTACAACCAAGCTTTTGATGCAAAAGAAAACAAAACTGGTTTATATTATATCTATACATTTATTTTTCTCATTCTTTATTGGTGCTTTTACAATTGGTTTATCACAGATTATAGAGCAACTTAAAAGTCCGTGGCCAATGGCAGAAAATTCGATTGCCAGTTTATTTACATCTTATATAAGACTTATAGATTTACATTTCTTAATTTATATGTCCTTAGTAACTATGATTTACATGTATTACTATTTTCAAAAAGTCCAAGAAAGCAAAATACAAACCATTAAACTACAAGATCAACTTTCAAAAACGCATCTAAAGTTTTTACAATCTCAAATGCATCCACACTTTTTATTCAATACATTGAACGGCATCCATTCGTTAATGGATATAAACATTTCAAAATCTAAGAGTATGGTAGTAGATTTAAGTGATTTACTAAGAAATGTTTTAGAGAAGAAAGATCAAAACTTAATTGAATTACAAGAAGAACTAGAAATACTAAAAAAGTACATACATATTAAAAAAGCTCGTTTCTCCGATCAATTAAACATTCACCTCAATATTGAAGAGGGCTTAGAAAATATTTTGGTGCCTAATATGTTATTACAGCCTATTGTAGAAAACTCTACAAAGCATGGTTATGATAAAGAACATTTATCACTCGATATAGCTATAAACATTTTTAAAAAGAATGATAAGCTTATAGTAAAGATTAAAAATAATGGTAAAGAATTGAAAGATAAACTTTCTGTTCTCTTAAAAAAAGGAACTGGTCTTAACAATATAAAGGAAAGACTAGATTCTCTTTATAGTAATGATTATAAGTTAAAAATTTATAACAAATCAAATAGTGTAATTACCGAAGTAAACATACCGATTAAATTGTCTATATCTCAAATTGAAAAAGGGTTTTAACTCTCTTTTTGTAAATATTGTGCAAGCCAGTTTATTCAAATTAAATTTAATTCTCTCATATTTTTATAGCGTATATATTTAAGTAATTCTATTTATATGGTGTTCATTTATATTATAATCTAACCGTTTTAAATCATGATAAACATTTTAAAAAAATATATCGATTTAAAACTAATTTTAATTATAATAATAGTTCAGTTAACCCTAAATTTATATGACATATTTCAACGCTCGTTTATTACAAAAAAAGGAGTCCTCAAATTAAATTATGATCTACAAGGCGCAGAGATATTTGGCAAGTTAGCCGAGTTTACAGGCGTAATTATCTACATGGTTATTGTATCTATCATTGTTAACTTTTTTATAAAAAGAAAAACCTCACTTTGGATTGTTGTTATATTCCATTTAACAATCCCAATTACGCTACCCCAGTTTACATGGACCATTTACCATATTCCAGAAATAATAAAAGAAAGAAGTTTTGAGTCTCTCCAGTTTACAGACTTTTATATTTCTAGATATATTTTTCATATTAAGTATTATTATACACTATATTTTCTTATTTTAGGTATTATATACATATACTTTTATTTTAAAAAAATTCAAGAAAACAAAGTTCAAACAGCGCGTTTACAGGCTCAACTTTCTGATACAAAATTAAAGTTTTTACAATCTCAAGTTCATCCTCATTTCCTTTTCAATACTTTAAACAGTGTCTATTCATTAATGGATATCGACTCTTCAAAATCTAAAGATATGGTTATAAGCTTAAGTGATTTATTAAGAAATGTTTTAGAAAAAAAAGATCAGAATCTTATTGAATTTCAGGAGGAGTTGTTTATTCTCAAAAAATACATTCATATTAATGAAATGAGGTTTTCTGACAACTTGAATTTTCACATGAACATTGAAAAAGGCTTAGATAACATTTTAATTCCTAATATGTTAATCCAGCCTATAATAGAGAATGCTATTAAGCATGGTTACAGCAAACAACATATTACATTAGACATATTTGTTAACATTTATATAAAACTTGACGTTTTACATATTATAATAGAAAACAACGGTAAAAAACTAGATGAGAGTCTATCCGATTTATTAAAAAAAGGACATGGATTATCCAATATTAAAGACAGGTTGCAAACACTTTACGAAGAACACTATGAATTCAAAATGTTCAATAAAAATAACAAGGTTGTCACCTCAATTATAATCCCTATTCAGTTATCGATATCGAAAATTGAAACAGATTTTTAATTCCCTCTTACCTTTTTTTCCCACTGCCAAGCAGAGCGCATAGCATCATCTAAAGACAATTCGGTTTTCCATCCTAATTCATCATTAGCCTTATTAGTATCTGCATAAGCAGAGATGATATCACCTTCTCTTCTATCGACAATTTTATAGTTTAATTTTACTCCAGAAACACGTTCGAAAGATTGAACAACTTCTAATACCGAGCTACCTTTTCCTGTTCCTAGATTAAACGTTTCATAATTAGATTTATTCTTGTTTTTAAGTAAACGACCTAACGCAATTACATGTGCTTTTGCCAAATCTACTACATGAATATAATCTCGAATACAGGTACCATCTGGAGTTGGATAATCATCTCCAAAAACAGATAGCTCCTTACGGATACCTATAGCTGTTTGTGTAATAAAAGGCACCAAATTTTGAGGCACACCAATTGGTAACTCACCAATATTTACAGATTCATGTGCCCCTACTGGATTAAAATAACGTAAGGCAATCGCTTTTAAATTTGGTGATACTTTGCAAGTATCATTAATTATTTCTTCTCCAATTTGCTTTGTATTCCCATAAGGCGATTCCGCTTGTTTTACAGGGGCATTTTCTGTTATTGGTAGCTCATCTGCCTGTCCATAAACCGTACAAGACGAACTAAAAATAAATCCAGCAGATGGTAGTTTTTGTAACTCTTTAAGTAAGTAAACTAAAGTGCTAATATTATTTTCATAATATAATAATGGTTCTTTTACACTCTCACCTACAGCTTTACTCGCTGCAAAATGAATCACACCTTTTATATCATTATGCTTCTTAAAAAAATGTTCTACTTTCTCTTTTTCTTTAAGGTCTAATTTTTCAAAAATGGGAGTTTCACCAGTTATTGCAGTTATGCCATCTAGTACCTTTTCTGAAGAGTTTGACAAATCATCAATTATTACAACGTCGTAGCCTTCGCTTTGTAATTCTACAACAGTGTGCGATCCTATGAATCCTAATCCGCCAGTAACTAATATTTTATCCATTTATAAATTTAATAATTGTTGATGTAATATATTCTATTTGTTCGTCGTCTAATTCGGTATGCATTGGTAACGAAATCACTTCTTTAACTAATTGATTTGTTACTTTAAAATCATCTTCATTATATCTTTCATCTCTATATGCTTTTTGATTATGAAGCGGTATTGGATAATACACCCCACAAGGAATGTTCTGTTCATTCAAATGCTTTGCCAATGCATCTCTATCGACACCTTTTATTCTTAGTGTGTATTGATGAAAGACATGACAATCACAAGAAGTGTCGCAAATCTCGGAACAGACCCTTGCAATTTTTGGAATAATAACATGATCGTGTCCTTCAAATGCTTTATTGTATTTCTTAGCAGCATTTTGCCGTGCTTTATTATATGTATCTAAATGTGGTAATTTTGCATCTAAAACCGCTGCCTGAATACTATCTAAACGCGAATTCACTCCTACAACATCATGGTGGTAACGTTCGTACATGCCATGGTTTACTATACCTCGAATGGTATGTGCTAAATCGTCGTTATTTGTAAAAATGGCCCCACCATCTCCATAACAACCTAAGTTTTTAGATGGAAAAAAGGACGTAGAAGCTACATGTCCAATAGCTCCTGCTTTAACGTTATTACCATCTTTATATTTGTAAGATGCACCAATAGCTTGTGCATTATCTTCTATTACAAATAAATTATGTTCCTCTGCAATCTGCATGATCGCTTCCATATTAGCGCATTGACCAAATAAATGTACAGGAACTATGGCTTTTGTTTTAGGTGTAATGGCTTTTTTTATAGCCTCAATATTTATATTAAAATCATCTTCGTTAACATCTACTAAAACAGGTGTTAGTTGTAATAGAGCAATCACCTCTACAGTTGCTGCAAAAGTAAAATCGGCAGTAATAACCTCATCTCCGGGCTTTAAACCCAATCCCATCATGGCTATTTGCAACGCATCTGTACCATTTGCACAAGGAATAACATGCTTAACTCCTAAATATTGCTCTAAATTCTTTTGAAACTCATGAACCTTAGGACCGTTTATAAATGAGGTGTTTTCTATAACTTCCTGAATAGAAGGATTAACAACATCTTTTATGCCATTATACTGACCTTTAAGGTCAACCATTTGAATTTTCTTCATCTAAAAAAATTAAGACTAATTTTAATGAATACCCATTGTGGGCTAACAGTCTACGAAATTACAAAATTCCTTCACGTTAACCAATGAATTTGTTTCAAAGAAATGTATTTTTACACCAAAGAAAAGCATTGGGTTTTATTTACAACATAGGTATTGATATAGCACATTTCGGATTAAAATGTGCTTCCTTATTTAATGAAAAAATTAAAAAGGGGGTTGTTGGTCGTCAAAATACTTTTAAGACTCTTGAAAGTCATTTAAAGCCTAATGATAAAACTTTATGGTTTCATTGTGCGTCTTTAGGCGAATACGAACAAGGTCTTCCTGTATTTAAGGAGCTAAGAAAACTCTATAAACATCATAAAATCGTACTTAGCTTTTTTTCTCCTTCTGGTTATGAGATTCGTAAAAACTCGCCCATTGCAGATGTTGTTATTTATTTACCTTTAGATAGCAAAAAACAAGCAAAACGTTTTGTAAACCTTGTTAATCCTGAACTCAGCATCTTTGTTAAATACGATATTTGGCCTAATTTATTAAATGAACTAAAAAGAAAAAAATTTCGTGCTATTTTAATTTCGGCTGCTTTTAGAAAAAACCAAACCTACTTTAAATTCTATGGTGCAGAATTGAGACGTGCCTTATTTACTTTCGAGCATATTTTCACTCAAAATGATACTTCAAAAGCATTACTTGAATCAATAAACTATAATAAAGTTACTGTTAGTGGAGATACCCGTTTTGATCGTGTATCTAGTCAATTGGAATTAAATAACAATTTACCTTTTCTTGAAACTTTTAAAGACAATAAATTATGTATAGTTGCAGGCAGTACATGGCCTGACGATGAAAACGTATTGATTAATTATATTAATTCCTGTAAGCATAAAAACGTAAAATTTATTATTGCTCCTCATAACATTAAAGCTTCACAAATAAATAACATCCAAGAAAAGTTAAATACTAAATCGGTATTGCATTCTAAAAAGAATGATAAACAGTTAATTAATGCCCAAGTTTTTATAATAGACACTATTGGAATACTCACTAAGGTTTACAGTTATGCAAATATTGCCTATGTGGGTGGAGCTATGGGACATACTGGATTACACAATACTTTAGAACCGGCTGTGTTTGGAGTTCCTATTATTATAGGCCCTAATCATGAAAAGTTTCCAGAAGCCAAAGCCATGATAACTATTAATGGCATGTTTTCTATTTCCAACCAACAAGAATTTAATAGCGTTCTAGACGAATTGATTCTAAACAAGGTAAAACGATTGTCTTGTGGGAAAAATAATAGTGATTATATCCAAAAAAACAAAGGTGCCGTCATCCAAATTATAGACTATCTGCGTATATAATGTATTTCGTAGAATAATTGTTAAAAAAATTAACATAAAATTCTTAGAATATACTAAAAGTTACTAAATTCGTAACTAACATTTTAATACTTGATTAGTAATCAGTATTTTAATACTCAAATAATTAACACTAAAACAAAGAACAATGAAAAAATTATTATTAAGTACCGCTCTATTACTTGTACTAAGTTTATCTTTTACTTCATGTAGAGATACTAAAAAAGCTGAAGATGCTGTAGAAGCTGCTGCCGATGCTGCAGAAGAAGCTGCTGAAGCTGCAGGAGACGCTGTTGAAGCTGCTGCTGACGCCGCTGGAGATGCTGCCGATTCTGCTGTAGAAAGTGCTACTGAAGCTGTTGAAGGAGCCGTAGATGCTGCTGGAGACGCTGTAGATGGTGCTGCTAAAACTGCTGAAGATGCAGTTGATGCTGCTGCAGACGCTGCTAAAAGCAAAGTTGATGCAATAAAGAAAGAAGCTGGTCACTAAATACCAACATATCTTTTAAACAAAAAGACTGCTATATGGCAGTCTTTTTTTATTGGCAGAAACCGTTTTAATGATACTATCAAAATACGCTACTCTCACCGAGGATGCATAGTCATTATCTGGAGTAAAAAATTGTTCTCTAGCTACCTTCTTGAGTAATTCTTGCATGTTAGTCTCTTCTTTCGCATAAGCCACGATAACTAATATAAAAAATAAGGTTTTTGATAAACACTTTAATGGTTTCAACATTTTTTTAGGAAACACCATTCTAATTAGACGCTTTTAGCAGACGTATAGAACCGTTATTAATTCCAACCAGAATGCCTTGAGCATTTTCACCAAGTTTTATAGCTTTAGACTCCTTAACATTAAAGGGTAAAAAGACACCACTTGAAGTAGGTTTTACTTCCTTAAAATCAAAATTTTTAATGCCATTTAATAATAATCCAACAGAAGCATCGGCTCGGGTTGTTTCAATTTCAACATTAAATTTATTTCCTGTAAGTAAAACATCATTAATACCATCTTTGTTAAAATCATTTACAACAATACTTTGTACTGTAGAATATTGTGCCTGATTTGGAAGTTTTTTAATTTCTAAAACACCTCCATTGTTAATTAAAAACACGGACTGAAACGTATATGCTTCATGCTTTTGTGATGTAAGCGCTTTATCGTCCAATATGGTTCCTATATCTGAAATTGCAAATTCATTATATGTTGCGAATTTCTTAGATAAGCTTGGCAATTGTTCCGTTGAACATTCTTTGCCACGTACAGGAACAATTTTATCTTTATAATCTTTAGCCAGGAACACGTCATTTGTTCCATTTTTATCATAATCGGAAGCAAAAACATAGAATGGTTTTTCTTCACTTGCTTTAAATTTATAATTCTCACCAAGATTCCCTACAATAAAATCTATATCACCATCCAGATCTATATCTTTTGCTTCAATAGTGTTCCACCAACCATTTGTTTTATTTAAAGTTGGATGCTCTAGTTTTTCAAAGACACCATCTTTAATTTGAAATAAGCTGATAGGCATCCATTCACCAACTACTAACAATTCATTTTTAGAATCTCCATCTATATCCTGCCACACAGCATCGGTTACCATCCCTATAAACTCTAGATCTTTAGCAAATTGAGACGTAACATCGGTAAAAAAACCTGAATTGTTTTGCAATAAATAGCTTTTAGAATGAGCTGGATAGCGATTAGGGACTAACCGCCCACCGACAAATAAATCTAAATCACCATCATCATCATAATCTAAAGGTAAAACACAACCTCCACTGGAGGTTATTTCAGGGAAATTATTTGACTTAACAAAATGTCCTTTTCCATCATTTAAATATAATCTATCTTGATATTCTGGAGATTTTTCATGAAATTCATTACCTCCACTAGCCACATATAAATCCACAGCTCCATCCTTATTGGCATCAAAAAACACAGATGCAACATCTTCATAGTTTTTATCTTTTAAAAAACTCGTCTGTTTACTTTCAACAAAGGTTTCGTGCTTTTTTTGCAAAAATAGCCTGCCGCTTTGATTTACTGCTCCTCCTAGATAAAAATCTTCAAATCCGTCATTATTAACATCTGCAACCGAAATACAAGGGCCTTCGGTTGAAAGTTTATGAGGCAATAATATTTGAGTTTTAAAATCGTCGAACTCATTTTCTTTATGAGTAACCTGCTTTCCCAAAAACGCATGCTTTGTTATGTCTTTAAAAACAGGATTGTATTGTTCCTTTTTTAGTTTAAGCCTATTGGCTTCCTTATAATCTACTGTTAAAACTGTATTTACTTTTAAATTACTGTGCAGGTTCACTTTTTTATCTGGCCAAACAACCTTTACAGAGTCAATAACATTTGTTTTTCCTAAACCAAAATGCGCTATGGGTTCTACCGAAGACAAATAGCCCCGCACGTTCTTTAATTCGTGATATTGAATACTATCTTTATTAAACACCGTGATTTTTGCACCTAATCCCAGTGTGTTATTTTTTGGGCCTTTTAATTTTACCTTTAGATAATTATTTCCTGATTTTTCTGAATTATTTTTGTAAACAAAAGCAGCATCATTAATATTATTTACAATTAAATCTAAATCGCCATCATTATCCAGATCACCTACAGCTGCCCCGTTAGAAAAACTAATAGCTTCTAACCCCCAATCTTTTATTTTATTAGAAAATTTTAAATCACCGTTATTTTTATAAATATAATTAGAGATTTTATTTTCATTAAACAGGCTCACTATATGTTGTACATTTTCACTTTTAGAACGCTTCTTTTTTTCTTTAGATTCTATATAACTTGAAAATTTACTAGTAGCATCTTTATCAAAAATATCCCGTCTAAAACCGTTAGAGATAAACAAATCTCGTAACCCATCATTATCAAAATCACTACCGAGACAAGACCAGCTCCAATCGGTTTTATCGATACCAGCAAACTGACCTATTTCACTAAAAAAGCCATTTCCATTATTTATCTGAAGCATGTTATGCATATATTGATAATGATTGCCTGCTTCCAAAATGCGATAAAAAGCATCTACATTCATCGAAGCCATAGTTGTTTTTGCTCGTACATGATCGGATGATGTCATATCCAATTCGACAAGGTCTTCATACCCATCATTATTGAAATCTACAACATCTATACCCATACCATAAAATGCGACATGATTGGTTATCGATTGAATGTTTTGCGAAAAGGTTTTATTGCCTTTGTTTTTAAAAAAGTAATCACTTTCAAAATAATCGTTAGCGACATAAATATCGCTAAAGCCATCGTTATTTAAATCGGAAGTCGATAAACCTAATCCATAAGCGTATGTTTGGTTGATTCCTGATTTTAAGCCAATTTCTTTATAAACCCCATTTACATTTTCGTAAAGTTTATCCCTATACAAAGGACTTTGTTCTTCTTTTCCTTTTTTAATATCATCATGAGAAAGGAAAAAACGTTTTGGGCGGTTAATTAAATACATGTCCAGATCATTATCATTATCCATATCGAAAAATGAAGCCATCATAGAAAATCCTGTATCTGCTATGTTATATTGTTTTGCTTGCTCAGAAAAAGTATTATCACCATTATTAATGTAAAGCAAATTAGTACGTTCTGCATCTGTACCTCTCCAGCCACCTTTACATACATAGATATCTAAAAAACTATCACCGTTAACATCTACCATAACAACTCCGTTATCCCAACCGTCTCCTCCTCCAACACCTGCTGAACTTGTTATATCTTCAAATCGAAAATTCCCTTTATTTAAGTATAACTTATTTTCAACCTGATTACCGGTAAAGTAAATATCTGAAAGCCCATCATTATTAATATCTCCTATAGCGACACCTCCTCCATTATAAGCATAATTATAAACAATAAAGAAGTTTCCTGGGTTTTCTTCTATAGTGTTATTAAAACTGATTCCTGTTTCTTTTGAAGACAAGCTTTTAAACAGTGTTTCTTTTTCAAAAATAATTTCTTTCTTAGCCTTTTCTTTTTTACACCCAAAAAGCATCCATAGACAAAAAACGTATAACCAAAGGGTTTTATTAAAGGGAGTTGTTAGCAACATAGTCTTTCTCATTTTATTTAACCTCAATAAACTTAAGGAAGTCATTATTATTTGAAGCAATAATCATTTGTTTTTCACCAACCTGTATCAGTGCTAAATCCTTAACATCTTTTGGCACATAAAATCCACTTTCCTTAATACTATAAGGCGTAAATGCACCTTGACCGTTTCCTGCCAAAAACACACCTGTTCCTGCATCATTTCTAGGCGTTTCAATCTCTGAACCATATAAATTCCCTGCTACTACCAAGTCTAAATTTCCATCATTATTAAAGTCTTTTACGAGTATCTGATTGATACTTGATAGCTGCACCTCATTGGGCAGTTTATGCAAAACAAAAGTGCCTTCTTTATTCTCGATGTATGAGGTTGCAAATGTATTTACTTGATAGTGCAATGAGTTTTCCAACTCTTCTTCCCCATATACGTCCACTAGAGTGGCTTCTGCAAATTCGTTATAGGTTTTAAATTTTTTCTTGATTTCTCCAACCTGAGAAGATGAACATGAACGTCCTCTAACTGGATATTTTTTACCCTCGTTGTAATAGCTAAGAACGATATCATTTCTATTATTATCATCAAAATCATTGAAATAGATATCGAAGGTTTCATCTTCAAATGATTTATATTTATAATTAAGCCCTAGATTTCCTGCGACAAAATCGATATCTCCATCATTATCAAAATCGCCACTCGCAAAGCTAAACCACCATCCTGTTGTATCTGTCAATCCTAAACTTTCAGAGATATCTTCAAAGTTTTTTCCTTGATTATTTTTAAAAACTTTTATGGGCGTCCACTCTCCAACAACAACAATATCTTTCCAACCATCTTTATCTACATCTTCAATACTTGCAGAGGTTACTAATCCCAGCTTATTGAATTCTGAGATTAAAACATTTGTAACATCTAAAAATTTAATAGTTTCTGGCGTACTAACGTTTTCTAAAATATAGGTTTTTGCTGGTGATGGATAGTTCCCCGGAACTAATCTGCCACAAATAAGTAAATCTTGATCACCATCTTTATCATAATCGAAATTATAAACACGAGAACCACTGGTAATCATTTCTGGCAGAGCTTCTTTAGATAATGATAAATTACCTGAACCGTCATTTTTATAAAGTCTATCCTGAAGTAAATTAGAGTGAGGTTCAAATTCATTTCCTCCACTTACTACATATAAGTCTTGATCGCCATCATTGTCTGCATCAAACATTAAAGACCCCATATCTTCACAAATGGCATCATTCTCAAAATTAAATTCCTTTTTATCAAATAATCCGTGCTTATTCTGATAGAACAATCCACCTTTTTGATTTGAAGCACCACTTACATAAAAATCATCTAATCCATCTTTATTTAGGTCTCCAACTGATATATATGGTCCAAAAGTGGATGTTTTGTGAGGCAATAATATTTCTTTTGCATAATCATTATACCTATTTTCTATATGCAGAAACAAAGAATCTAATTCCGTGCTTTTTGAATTAAAAAAGAATTCTTTTTCTAATTCCTTTTTTATAGCTTTTAATGTAGCATCTTTATAATTCAATACTAATACTTTATTAACCAAAATATTAGTTAAAACCTGTGTTTTACCATCTTGCCACTCAACTTTCAGGGAATCTATTATGGTTTCTTTTCCAATTCCGAAGTGAAGTTGTGAAGCCATAGAAGAAATATATCCGTGTTCCAAACTTAATTCTTGAAATTGCTTTTCCTCTTTTGTAAAAATTGTGCATTTTGTCCCTATGCCTTTTGGGTTTAATTCTTTACCATTGAATCGGACAGTAATGTAGTTGTTGTTTTCACTATTATTATTTTCAAATATAACGGCCTTGTCATCAATATTATTTAAAATAATTTCAAGATCACCATCATTATCTAAATCTGCATAAGCAATACCATTGGAAAAGCCTTTAAACTCTAACCCCCAGTCCTTGTTTATTTTTTCAAATGTTAGATCCTTAGAATTCTTAAACACAAAATTATCTGTTTTCTCCGATGGCATTTTCAAAGTATTCTTGAGGCTATTATCTTCTTTTTCCTTTTTTCCAAATGGATTTTTAGCGCTCTTAATATTATTAAAAAAATCGGTATTATTTATTTCTCTTCGGGTTCCATTAGATACGTACAAATCTTTCCAACCATCATTATCTAAATCTGCAAAAACGGGTCCCCAACTCCAATCAGTACTAGACGTATTAGATATTCTGGAAACATTATTAAACTGTGGTGTATTTTCCGAATTTAAAACACCTGTATTAAGCTGTAAACAATTGTGCATGTATTGGTAATAAAGCCCAGAATTATAAGTATCCCAAAATACCTGAGGATTCATACTTGCCATATTTGCTTTAGACCGTTTGTTGGTCGATGCATCCATATCTGCTTGGAAAATATCCAAAAAACCATCGTTATTAAAATCGGCTATATCAGCTCCCATGCCATATAAAGCCGTATGTTTTAAAGACTCTTCAATTGTATTTCTAAACGTTCCATCACCATTATTTATATAACAAAAATCTGCACTGGCAAAATCGTTACTTACATAAATATCTTTATAGCCATCATTATTTAAATCACTAACACTTGCACTTAAAGACAGGCTATATGACAGTAAACCTGCTTCTTTTGTAATATCAGTAAATACGCCATGACCTTTATTCTCATACAAATGGTTTGAATGCCTTGAAACTGCATGTTTTATATGCTGTTTAAATATGTATGGCGTTGTTTGAAAAGGCGTAATAGGATAATTGGCAACATATAAATCTAAATCTCCATCATTATCATAATCGAAAAAAGTACTCTGCGTACTATGCCCTTTATCTGCAATACCGTATTTTTCGGCTTCTTCTTTAAAACTTATATAACCGTCTTTGTTTAAGCCCTGATTTATCAATAATTTATTGGGGCATGCTTCTTTTTTCCCTGATACGCTTAAATAAATATCCAACCATCCATCATTATTTATATCTATTGTGGTAGCCCCTAAAAACCAATCGTCATTTGATAAACCTGCATCTGCTTTTTGGGTAATATCTTCAAAAGCCAAAGTTCCTTTATTGATATATAGTTTATTACTAACCATATTACCTGTAAAATACAGGTCTTGTAAATTATCATTATTAAAATCACCTACTGCTATCCCTCCTCCCATGTAAATATATGGGTAGTTAAAATAGTTTAGAGTGTCTGATTCTGTTAATGTATTTTCAAAATCAATGCCTGATGCTTCTGCACTTAATAGTGTAAACTGTTTTTTACCAATATCTTTTGAACAAGAAACAATGACAGTAAAAAGTAAAAAACTTTTGAATAATTTCATAATGAAACTAATTTTTGGGGTATTGAACTCATTTAGACTTTTTCAATTTGCTAAAAAATGGCTGTTTTCAGCTCTGTCTTAGTCTTTTTTTCCTTCCGTAGCTCTGCTATGCAACTCTAAAGAGTCTTCAACATAGGCAAAAACTTCTAATTTTCGCTTATAAATCCTAAAAGTCTAAATGAGTTCATTAACAAATATAGAAAATCCTGTATAGCGTATATACAGGATTTACTAATAAATCAAATTAATATAAAAACTAAACTCAATGTTTACAAATTAGTATTACCCTGTAGTTCTATATTTGGTATGGGCATCAAATACGAATCATTATCGAACCTTTGTAGATCTAACCACCTGGATTGTTCTCCTGCTAATTCTACCCATCGTTCATGCTTTATAGCATCTAATATAGCTGTTTCTCCAGACACATTAACAGCCGGCATAGAAACTGATGTTCTTGCTCTTACCTGATTTAAAAAAGCCAAAGCGTCAGCCTCTGTTCCACCTGAACGTATTTCTGCTTCTGCTTGCATTAACAAAACGTCTGCATAACGAAGTACTCTAGCATTAATACCGCTATTTGGTGTTTCTGTATCTCTGTCGTCTAAATTTTGATATTTTCTCCAAGCCGGGTTATCATCTGGACCTATACCACCAGAAACAAATGTATTTCTTCCTTCATTAAACGTATTAGTCATAGTTCCGTTATCACTATCATCAATAGAATAAAAAGTATCTGCATAACGCGTATCTCCATCTTCAAATTCATCTAAAAGTGCTTGACTTGGTTTTACATTATACCACCCTGAATATTCTTGGGCTCTAAACGATGTTTCAGAATTCCCTCTTCCATCCTGATTCCAAGAATCTCCATCACCTGTAGACTCATCAAACTGCACCTCAAATATAGACTCGTCATTATGCTCACCTTCTACCGTGAAATTATTTCTATAATCATCTACCAGATTGTAACCAGTTACATTTGCCAAAGCAGATTTTGCTCTAACAGCATCTCCATTTTGTAATAATACTTTACCCAATAATGCCCATGCTGCTCCTGAAGTTGGTCTACCAATCTCTTGTGACCCTTTTGCTGGTAAATTATCAGCTGCAAACTGCAAATCAGCAACTATAGCACCGTAAACATCTGCAACCGATGATTTAGCTCTACCACCTCTAACGATTTCTAAGTCCTGTACTAGTGGTATTTCTCCATATTTAGTTACTAAATTGAAATAAAAAAGTCCTCTTAGAAATCTCGCTTCTCCTAATCTTGATGCTATTTCAGTAGCAGATATATTTTCAAAGTTCGCTTCATTTTCAATAACAAAATTACAACGTCCTATACCTTGATAGTTATGTTGCCAATACTGATTATTACCATTATTAGCTTCATCAATATCCCTATTAATCATTTGAACTTTATCTGCTTCTAAATTACCTGCTGCATAGTTTTCACCTGCAACATTATCATTAATATAGAATTGATATCTGGCATAATTACCTACTTCTTGTAAATATGTATAAGCCGCAGTTACAGCCGCCTCTAATTGCACACTAGATTTAAAAAATGCTTCTGGCGACGATTGATTTGGGTTAGTTAAGTCTATTTCTGATTCATCGCAGGAAATTAGAATTCCAATGATTGCTACGATGCTAGTTAAAAAGATTTTAATTTTTTTCATGTTTTTTATATTACTAATTAATATATTAAAATGCTAGTTGAACACCAAGAATAAACGATCTAGGCTGGGGATAAACCCCTCTATCTATACCAACTCCTGCGGCAGCAGATTGCTGTCCTGGAGTTACTGTGGAGCTTCCTCCAATCTCTGGGTCATAACCAGAATAGTCTGTTATTGTAAATACGTTTTGTCCTGTAGCATACACTCTAAATTTAGAAAAAACGCCATTTGCAATTGATGACAATGTAGCTTTTGACAAACTATACCCAATAGTTAGGTTTCTAAGTTTAGCATAAGATCCATCTTCTATAAAACGATCTGAACGGTTTACATTATCAGAATGATCAGCTGTAAACCTAGGAACTGATGTGTTAGTATTTGTTGGTGTCCACCTATCTAAAACTGCAGTTCCAGCATTGAACAAACGCGTCATACCTTCCAGATCATATAGATTTGTATTGTATATATCGTTACCGCTTACACCACTAAAAAATAACGTAGCATCAAAGTTTTTATAATTTGCAGATAAATTTATACCATATGTAAATTCAGGGAAAGGGTTTCCTATTTTCACATTATCATTACTATCTATGCTGCCATCTCCATTTTGATCTACAAAACGAATATCCCCTGGTGCGGCATTTGGTTGCGCACTAGTGTCATCACCTTGCTGAAATAAGCCATCAGTTTGAAGTCCATAAAAATAGAATAATGATTCTCCCTCTGTTATTCTAGATAAATTCTCACCCTCAAAAACAGAACTTTCTATAAAAGATAAGTCGTCACTAAGCTTGGTTGCTTCATTTTTAGAGGTTCCTAGATTTAGATTAGCAGACCAGCTAAAATCTCCACCCTTATCATGATTATAACCAATATTAAACTCAAATCCTTTAGTATTTGTAGATGCACCGTTACGTTGCGTAAAAAGAGCCCCTAACCCGTCTGACGTCACATTAGGAATTGGCACAATAACGTCTTCAATATCATTATTATAATATTCTAAAGATACATTAAGAGCATTATTAAGAAGTCCTAAATCTAAACCTATATTAGTCATAGTCGCTTCTTCCCATTTTAAATCTGGATTTGGACTACCAAAATTAGAAGCTCCTACATTCCTTGCTACACCTATGTAATTATATGTATTTATTAAACCTGATTCAAAAGCATATTCTACAGATCCATCATTTCCTGTAACTCCCCAAGATGCTCTAAGTTTTAAGTTACTTATTGTATTAGAGTCTTTTAAAAACTCTTCCTCACTTAACACCCAACCTAAAGACACAGCTGGAAAGTTTGCCCATTTATTCCCTTTACCAAAACGAGAAGTTCCGTCTCGACGAAGTGATGCTGATAATAAATACTTGTTATTATAATTATAATTAACTCTACCTATATAAGAAATTAAGCCATATTCAAAAAGCTGATTAGTAATCTGTCCATTCCCTTGAATTACCGTAACAGCATCTGTTAATGGGTTTGTAGCTTGCGAACGGTTATTTCGAGCTTTAGTTTCAAATTTTTCAACAACTGCCAACAAGTCCAAATTATGAACTTCATTAAATGTAGTTGAGTATGTTAACGAATTTGTATATGTATCTGAGTTAAAAATATTTGCTTGCTGATCGAGCTGTGCTGCCGTACGCTGATTTATTCCTTCATCAAAAGAAGGACGGTGAATATTTGTCGACGTTGAAGTTCTTTCAAAACCATATTGAAACTTATACTCTAAACCATCAATAAACTCATAAGAAGCGTATAAAGATCCTAATATTTTTGATACATCGGTTGTATTACTACTTATCGTTTGAAGTCTCACTGGGTTTTCTGGATCTGAACCATTATCTAAAGTCGTATCTGTTCCTCCAAAACCTCCAGGGTTAGCTGGGTTAAAAACTGGCGTATAAGGCAATGATTTAATCATATGCTCTATTAACGTTCTATCTCCATTCTCTTCTTCGTTTTTCATTTCAGAATCCGCAATAGTCAAGGTTTCTCCTATTTTAAATTTGTTCCCTATTTTAAACTCACTATTCGCTCTTAAAGATGCTCTGTTGAAACCAGTGTTAATAATGATACCTTCCTGATCAATATAACCTGCAGAGATATTAAATACCGCAGTATCACTTCCTCCAGAGACACTTAAATTGCTATTATGTACAAAAGCCGTTTGAAACACTTCATCTTGCCAATCGGTATTAATTCTAGTAGACGCTTCATCCGTAGTGTATCTTGGAGGCAACCCATAGGTTCCTTCAGCATACTGTCTGAACTGATTTGTATCTAGCAAGTCTAATGTTTTTGGAACACTCTGAGAAGATATATAAGAATCGAAAGTCACTTTCGTTTTTCCAGTTTTACCTTTTTTAGTCGTAATGATAACAACACCATTAGAAGCTCTAGATCCATAAATGGCCGCAGTAGATGCATCTTTTAACACATCCATCGTTTCTATATCATTTGGATTAATTTCATTAATACTAGCAGATACAATACCATCTATTACATACAATGGCTGACTGTTTCCAAAAGTCCCTAAACCACGTATTTGAACTTGTGGCGCTGTCCCGGGAGACCCTCCATTAATAACCGTAACCCCAGGTGCTTGACCTTGTAAAGCTTGATCTGCAGATGTAATTGGCGTTCTATTAATATCCTCCGATTTTACTGAAGAAATTGCCCCTGTCACCAAACGTCTAGACGTTTTTCCGTAACCTACTACAACTATCTCACTTAAAGCGCTCATGTCTTCAACAAGAACAACATCAATAACCGATTTTCCATCAACAGCTATTTCAAGCGTTTCATATCCGACATAACTGAAAATTAATGTAGCGTTCGCATCTACATTAGTTAGACTATACTTTCCATCAAAATCTGCCCCAGTTCCATTAGAAGTTCCTTTTACTATAACATTAGCACCAGGCAATGGACCATTTGAGTCAGAAATAGTACCAGTAATGTTTTGAGAATGCATAGACAGACTCAAAATAAAAACTGTCAAAAAAAGTAATTTTTTAAATAATTTTTTCTTCATAAGTAATTGTAAATTAGTTTATTAAAAAATAATTTTTAATAATTTCATTAAATAGAGTAGATTTGTAAAGAACAAATATTATAACCTATATTATTTAATGAATAGTTAACATTTAGTTTGTGATACAAATTTAACATCAAAATAATCAAGCATATAATATGATTTTATCAATTATTAATATATATTTTTCACAATATCACAAAAACAAATCGAATGCTAGATAATATACACAGAGAAATAACACAGCTAACACCAGAAGATAGTTTTTTAGTATTTGACAGGATAAAAGATGATTTCGATTTTCCTATTCACTTTCACCCAGAATACGAATTAAACTTTATACAGAACGGCAAAGGGGTTAGGAGAATAGCCGGAGACAGTATTGAAGAAATAGACGACATAGAACTTGTCTTTGTGGGCTCAAATCTAGTTCACGGATGGGAACTACATAAATGCCAGAGCAAAAAAATTCACGAAATTACGGTACATATAAATTACGATCTGCTTGACGAAAAACTATTAGCAAGAAACATATTTAAACCTATAAAGGATATGTTTGAAAAAGCCGCTCATGGTATTCTGTTTTCAAAAAAGGTTTCTACAGAAATGGCTCCAAGACTCATAAAGCTAACAAAAACGGATGGTATAGATTATTATTTAGAGTTTATATCTATACTTTACGATTTAGCAAATTCAAGAAAACAACGTATGCTATCTAATTCGACTACACAAAAAAGAGACTTTGAAAATAGTTCAAAAATAAAAAAGGTTTACGACTATATTCAAAATAATTTCGACAAAAAAATATCTCTTGATGAAATATCGTCCCTAGTAAACATGACTCCTGTTTCCTTTAATCGGTTTATAAAAAAGCGAACAGGTAAAACCTTTGTAATATATGTAAACAGCACCCGTATTAGTCAAGCCAGCAAATTACTTTTAGAAACAGATTTAAGTATTGCCGAAATAAGTTTTAAATGTGGATTTAATAATATAGCAAACTTTAATCGCATTTTTAAAAAGGAAAAAAATGCGACCCCTAGTGAATTTAGAGAAGACTTTAACGCTTGCATCAAGCGAGTATTGTAGAATTTATCCTTCTATAAATTCGCTTATTTAAAAATTACACACTTCCTTTTTTTACTTATATGAATAAAAAATAGTATCATTATTTGATTATAAAAGGCAATTTAATACGTGCTAATACATCTATTTTTGTAAAACATATTCGTAAAAATAACAGCTTGAGCTTTTATCATAAAAACAAAAATTCATTAAAATCAATATATCAGCGAGATACAAGAGGTTCTATGTATCAAAAAGCACCGCATAGAATTATGTTAGATCATTATTAAAGTGTGACTATTTTTGTTTATTAAAATGAAAAAATAGTATTATACAAAACATAAATAATATAACATCTAATAATTTTTACAGCATTTAAAAAACACAAGTTGCTGATAATTAACATTTTAATAGAGTTGTTAATCTTTTATCATGAATATGAAATTTAAACTTATTACATATATAATAGTAACAATAATGTTTATGGCTTGCACCGATAATCACAATGAAAATACTATAACCTATTCTAAGGTAGATTCAATCAATGAAAAAGTAGATTCTCTCATTAAAATAATGACACTAAAAGAAAAAATTGGTCAAATGAACCAATATAATGGTTTTTGGGATGTCACTGGTCCTGTTCCTAATGGTGGAGATGCCGAAAAAAAATACGAGCACTTAAAAAATGGGCTTGTCGGTTCTATGCTTTCTGTAAGAGGGACAAAAGCAGTTCGAGCTGTACAAAAAATTGCTGTTGAAGAATCTAGATTAGGAATTCCATTAATAATAGGCTTTGATGTTATTCATGGTTACAAAACATTAAGCCCCATACCCTTAGCAGAAGCCGCTAGTTGGGATTTAGAAGCTATAGAGAAATCTGCTCAAGTTGCTGCAGCCGAAGCATCTGCTGCTGGTATAAACTGGACGTTTGCGCCAATGGTAGATATCTCTAGAGACGCCAGATGGGGACGTGTCATGGAAGGTGCAGGAGAAGATCCTTTTTTGGGAAGCAAAATTGCAGTTGCAAGAGTTAAAGGTTTTCAGGGAGATGATTTATCTGCTGTAAATACCATAGCTGCTTGCGCCAAACATTTTGCCGCTTATGGATTTTCTGAAGCAGGAAAAGAATACAATACAGTAGACATAGGAAATTCTACATTGCACAATGTGGTACTACCTCCGTTTAAAGCAGCTGTAGAAGCCGATGTTAAAACTTTAATGAACGCGTTTAATGAGTACGATGGTGTACCTGCTACTGGAAATAAGCATCTACTAAGAGATATTTTAAAGGACAAATGGGACTTTAAAGGTTTTGTAATTTCAGATTGGGCCTCTATAAAAGAACTTGTTGTTTGGGGATATGCAAAAGACAACAGAAGTGCTGCAGAAATGGCGGCATTGGCAGGTTCTGACATGGACATGGAATCACATATTTACGTAAACGAATTAGAGCAATTGGTAAAGGATGGTGTTATCGAAGAAGAGGTTATTAATGATGCAGTTAGTAGAATTTTAACTGTAAAATTTGAATTAGGATTGTTCGACGATCCCTACAGGTATTGCGATGAAACTAGAGAGAAAGAAGTTGTAAACAGCCCAAAACATTTAAGTGATGTATTAGATATGGCCAAAAAATCTATTGTTCTACTTAAAAATGAAAATCAGTTATTACCTCTAAAAAAAGAAGGTCAAAATATTGTCTTAATTGGAGCTTTAGCAAATGAAAAAAACAGTCCATTAGGTAGCTGGAGAATAGCATCCAAAGACAGTACTGCAGTTTCCGTACTAGAAGGAATGCAAAACTACAAAGGCAATAATTTAGTTTATAAAAAAGGGGCAGATGTAACTGTTGGTGGTACCCAATTCGTAAATGAAATTAAAATAAACACAACTGATAAAAGTGAATTTACAGATGCTGTAAATGCAGCCAAAAATGCAGATGTGGTCGTAATGGTTTTAGGAGAGCATGGTTTTCAAAGTGGCGAAGCCAGGAGTAGAACCGATATTAATTTACCCGGAGTTCAGCAAGAGCTACTAGAAACCGTTTACAAAGCAAACAAAAACATTGTTTTAGTATTAAACAACGGAAGACCTCTATCTATAAACTGGGCAGATAAGCATATACCAGCTATTCTTGAAACATGGCAACTTGGCACACAAGCAGGGCATGCTGTGGCACAAGTTTTATATGGAGACTATAATCCAAGTGGCAAGCTTCCTATGACTTTCCCCAGAAACGTCGGGCAAATACCAATATACTATAACCACAAAAACACAGGACGACCTGCTAAGGATAAAGACAATCCTAACTTAGTTTTCTGGTCTCATTATAGCGATGTTGAAAACACACCACTTTACCCGTTTGGGTATGGTTTAAGCTATACAACTTTTGAATATGGTAATTTGGCTCTTAATAAAAAGGTGTTTAATCTCGATGAGGATATTCATGTTTCTATCAACATTACCAATACCGGCAAAGTAGTTGGCAAAGAAGTTGTTCAACTTTACATTAGAGACCTTGTAGCAAGCACAACACGCCCTGTAAAAGAATTAAAAGGTTTTGAGCTAATTGAATTGCAACCTGACGAAACTAAAATAGTTAATTTCACTTTAAATAAAGCTAGTTTAGGTTTTTATAATAATCAAGGTGATTTTATTATAGAGCCTGGAGACTTTGAAATTTTTGTAGGAGGTAGTTCTAACAAAACTTTAAACACTCATTTTGAGCTAAAGTAGCAAACAACACTTAATCATTTTGCAAAAAGGAACACCAACCATGTTAGTGTTTCTTTTTCTTTTGGTTTTATTTTGAATGATTCTTTAAAATTTACATTCAATTATTATTCACTTAAATTTCCAACATTTTCCTAATAATTAGGAAGCGTGTGTTCAAAACCTCTAGTTAAGGGACTCCAAATACACGCAACGCAAACATATTTTATATTTAATACAAACCTGCATCTTTTAATAACGCCAACAGAAATCAATATAATTCATTTATTCCCATAACTATTCTGATGTTCTTCTAGCATTTAACTCTAAAGTTACCTCGTCTAATTTCTTTTTATTTAACGGATAGAAAAACATGAAGCCTGCAGCAATTAAAGATACTATTGCTGGAATCCAACTCATTAACATAATGATACCTGGAATGGCTCCACTAATAGCTACAGCATCTTGACCATCATAACTAAAGCTAGCCAAAACAAAACCGATAATAGCACCAGCTATACCACCTCCAAACTTTGTAGCAAATGATCCTGCTGAATATATAAGCCCCGTAGCACGACGACCATTTTTAAACTCTGAGTAATCTGCCGCATCTCCTAGCATTACAAAAAACAATGTAGGGAAAATAGCTGCTAAAAACTCTGAAACGATACCTATAGTAAAAATAGTGACGACATCATTTGGGCCACAAAAAACCAGTAATGCATTTACCAAACCAGACAAAATTAGAGCATAAATAAACAGGTTTCGTTTGCCTAATTTTTTTCCTAAAGGCGCCGTTATTATGGCTCCAGCGATAGAAGCCAGCATCAATCCTACTAAAAAACTTGCAGCTAATAATTGATCGTTTAAATAATGAGTAAAATAGATAACAACAATACCTTGCTTTATTGAATTATAAATATTAAACAACAAACCAACCGCTAATAAAACCAACCATGGCTTATTAGTTATTAAATCTTTTATATCTTTTCCTAGGTCACTTTTCTGATCTTTAGGAGGTCTAACCCTTTCCTTTGTTGTGTAAAATGTTATAAACATAAAAACAGCCAAAAACACTGAAAGCAAGTACATAGAATTACCATAACCTTGTTTTTGATCAATGATAGAGATTTTATCAGCATTAATATTTGCTTCTCCAGTTACAATAAATCTATATGATTTATTCGCTTCAACAGAAAAACTTTTCGCATGTGTAGGCGTATTTTCTCTTTTACTAATAGTTCTATCATCCCAAGTAAACAAAGCAATGCCGTCTTCTGTTTTTATATTAACATTAGATACATCTGATGGCGCAGACACCTCAACTCTATACGTCTTTTCATTTAATTTATCAACCTTAATGGTCGGATCTATATTCCCAAAATATGCAACTAAAAAAAGTAACACGCCCTGGACCAGCATTCCACCCCCAAAAGCACCAACCATTCTATAAGATCCTATACTTGTTCTCACTTTATCATCTCCAGTCATAACAGCCATTAACGCTCCATAAGGAATATTATTAGCGGTATAAATAAGTGTGAATAAGATATAGGTGATATAGGCATATGTTATTTTCCCCGAATCACTTAACTCTGGGCTTGTAAAAAGTAATGATAGAATAGTTGCTAATGGAATCGCAGTCCATAAAATCCAGGGGCGAAATTTCCCGTATTTAGATATCGTTCTATCTCCTATAATTCCCATTACTATATCACTGATACCATCACTAAATCGAGCTACTAAAAATAACACACCCACTGTTGCTGGGTTTAACCCAAAAACATCGGTGTAAAATATAAACAAAAATGTCGCAACGCCTCTCCAAGCTATATTTGCAGCCCCATCTCCTAAAGCATATCCTATTTTTTCTTTTATTGAGACTCTATCTTTTATCATAGACACATTATTCTTAAAATTAAACAAGCCTTGTTAGCACTTATGTTTAATCAGTTAATTGGAGGTTAAATTAGCTATTTCATGGTATCAAGTTAAATACTTTTTCTGTCAAATCCGATATTATTCTTTCATTTAGCTTATCAAAAAACTATTTTGTACCACAAACTCTTATATATGCATAACACAAGGTTCATTATTCTATTTAAGATTAAATAAATTATATTAAATTCAACATTTTAATTTAAATACTAGATTAGTAGAATGTCTCATATCCTGTCAGAAATATTAAAGCATTATCATATTTTCGGGCTGCTTAATTTGTTTCTTTTATATATTTTACTTCTTTCTTATTCCGACAAAAAATTAACGCTTTGGTATAGCACACTTGTACTATCTATTGTATTAGATTTATTTAACTATGTTGGCTTATTTAATCTATTTTTTTATTCTCCAAATTTCACCCTTGCTTACCTCCCTTGGTCAGCATTCACACCAATTGCACTTTACAAACTAACCTTAATCTCTCACAATGTGAAGCCTTTATCTCATAAAAAAGCATTTCAGTTATTATTCATGTTTTTTTGTATTATGTTTTGCTATTTTTTCATAAAATCGTACTACATTTTGCTGGGAGATTTAACTTTAAGGGATCACTATTTTCTTACTGAAAATTCTTTTGCTTATATAGAATATTGGATTATAAAAGTATCAATAATCACCATTCAAATTATAGGGTTAGCATTAAGTTTTTCGGCATCTATATACAACTTACCACAAACAAGAATAGTTTTTGAATCTAGCCCAGAACGGCTATTTTTTTGAGCGAAGTCCTTTAATCCACGTATAGAATCTACTTATTCAGATTTCCAGAGCGTGAGCATCTTGCCGAATAAATCAAATTAAAGGTGTATTATCTCAAATAACGTGTCGCACTAGTTAATGTTAGCGTAACGCTTAACTCTAACTTACGGTCAAAACCGATGCTATTCCTTTTCTTTTGGCTTAGGAATGGAAGCTTTTAATACGTCGTCTAAAGAAGTGTTTATTTTTAAAGGTTCTTCTTTAGGTTTTTGTTCTTTTTCTTTAACCAAAGCAGTATTGTTTAAATTATTTTTCCATAAAGGTTGTTCTCTCCAATCTTGAGGAAATGACATTCCTTTATAATTATCTATATTTGGATATTTATCTAAAAGACCAAGTATTTTTTCTTTAAAGGTATTTTTAGGGTTTACTCTATCTGATAAATATTTAACTATACAAATATAAGCATAAGACGAGTTTTTTGGAATATCTGTCATGTCAACCCAATCATAAATTGGCTGCTTTTTAAATTTAGATAATTTATAAGACAATCTTCTATTCCAAAAACGTGAGTGATGAGCACAAATATTTCTAGTATAAGTTATTATCATTAACCAATTTTCTAAAATAGGAGTATTAACTCCATAAAAGGCAGCAATCTCGGTTTTAGCAGATGAGTCTATAAGATTACTGTATAGTTTAGAAAGATGCGTGAAAGTAACTATTTCTAACGCCATCCAACTAGGTAAATAAGTATTCACATAGTTTTGTTTAAATTTTATTGCAAAGTCCTCAGTACTTTCGTTAACCATAGCATAAGTACTATCTAAACTTCTTCTATGCGTATCATTTGATTTAAATAACCTTTCATAAGTATACCAAAAAGCATCATACTTATGCGAAAGAACATATGTTATTTTCGCTCTGAAAGACACTTCTATTTTTTCTATTTCACTAGATAGTAATTGCTTTAATTCTCTATCAAAACAATATATTTTAAAAGCATTTTCAAGAGTACTGTTTTCCTTGAATTTATGCGCTTCCTTTGGTTCAGAGAGCATAGGATAAAGATATCCGCTTAATCTATAGTAACTTAAATTTTCTAATAAGTGAAGTGCTTTATCTGGATGCTCTACAGTTAAACCGCGTTCAATGAGTTTATCTAATTGCTCTTGATAAGAAAGAGGTGGTTTAACGTATATCTTCAATTTAAGTAAGGCTATAAAATAAATTACCACTCCTAATGCGCATCGTAGATAGGCGGGAGTGGTTTGTTGTGTACAAATATACAAAAATTTACCCCTTTTTTACCCTTTTTTACCCTTTTTTTGATAAATTTTAACATTTAATAAATTATAAAAATCACATTGTCAGTCATTTAACCCTTTGAGTATGAGAATTAATTTTAGTGTTTTAAGGTTAACCTTTTATAACTCAAAACACTCTCACTATCCACCAAAAACTTTTCAAAACGCTGTTGACTAGACAAATCTATAGTATTAAAACGTGCGCTAAATTCATCTAAATAGCGTTCTAAATGTTTATCGCTTACTTGGTGATATATACCATATAAACCACGCTTTAAAACACTCCAAAAGTTTTCAATAGTATTGGTATGTACAGAACCCTCAACATAAATATTAAGTGAATGCTTAACATTGTCATGCGTATAAAACTTTTTCAAGTGATTATATACTGGTGCTTCATCAGAATATATAGTAGAACCTTTAGGAACGTGCTTACTAATAAGCTTGCCTACATTATTTAGATCAGCACTAGGAACATGTTTTAGAACGACTTTGCCGTTTCGTTCTATAAGTCCTGGTGCGTTTGTTGCTATTATATTTGGCATGTTTTGGAAACGAACCAGTGCAAAAGCAGCACTATGGGTTGCACTATTATGTATCCCTTTGTCCATAGGGTTATTTTTGATGACTGATTTACCTTTTTTCTACCGTATGACTATTTCGTTTGTTGTATTATCCACGCTAATAGTTTCTTTATCTTATCTTGATAAACCTTATTCTGTAGACAAAAAAACAGATTCGAAATCTGCATTGGTTATTCTCGGTACGATGTTACTAACCTCCATTCCATTTGTTCTTAGAATATTCACTAATGATATTATTCTTCCCTCTTGGTTTGGTGCATTACTTTTATTTATGAATGTTGTTTGTCTGTATTTTGTATTTTCTAATAAAACCAATAATAGAAAAGCCATTGTACTTGATCCTCAAATTTTTAAAACTGAAAAATCTTTTAACATGATAGCGTACATAATTCTTATTATTCTTTCTGCCATCTATGGTTTTTTGTGGTAGAAATAGGAACACTAAACACACATAGAATTTAAAGTTATTGCATCTAGTATTTGCTATACTTAACACAAAAAGTGTTGAAATGTCTTAAAAATCATGTTCACGACACCTTACATACTGGTGCTTTCCTTGAAATATGGATAGTAACTATCTTATTTCATTTAAGGACTTCTATCCAGTCTAGCTTATCTGCTTTTTCAGTATTATTTTTCCAATGAAGAGGCTGTAAATTATCAATATTGTCGGCTCCACCATTTGATACGGGGTTTATATGGTCAATTTCCCACCCATAAGAAGATTCTCTATTACCGTGATGCCCCCATTTTATTCTTTTTCCTAACTCGTCATTTCTACAAATATCTGCATCTATCCCAGAAATGACCTTTCCTTTTTTCCAAACTGCCACTTTTTGAAATTCACTCCACTTTTTACCAACTTTATCCGTGTTTGGCTTTCTTTCCATATTTTATTCTTAAAAATTAATTATATGTAAACCTAAAACACTTCTAAAATCAATCAACCCCCAAGCATGATAACGAAACGCACGCTCTAACCCATGCCAATAGTTATTTTTGCTTATGATAATTATTGATAATCATTAATAGCATTTCAAAACTATTATTATTAAACAATAGTTTTATGCGGAAAACCGTAAATACAAAAAAATAGTTTTAAAATAATCTAAATTATGCCTCTATCTATAGCAATAGCAACGAGTTGTTCGGATGTATTAGCATCGAAAAGTACTTTAAGCTTATTAATACGTTTTTCAATACTTCTTAAACTACGTGCAGGTAAATCTTTTTCTTCAAAATATGAAGCAATTTGGTTTCTTTTTAATCCCTTTGCTAATAATTGCAAAAGTAATTCATCATATATATCTGTTTGGGATATATCATCAGCACTTCGAATTAATTGAGCCAGATTATGCGAGTAATAAATTTCGTCTTTTAACACTGCTCGGACTGCTTTTATCATCTCTCTTGATTCTTCTCGTCCTTTCTCAACATAAGCATCTACTTTAGAAACTTCTATCAATTTTTTTATTTTGCCAATACGATGCTCTACTGAGAATACAATAATCTTTAATTCAGGTTGCACATCCATGACTGCTCGTATTAATTCTTGCCCCGATGTTAATGTTCTATCTCGATGATCTTCCTTAAAAGATAAATCTGTTATTAAAAGCTCAATTGGATTTGCCGTATTTAAAGATGCTTTAATTTTCAAGAGTGCATCGTCACAATATTGAGCCGTAGCTATTTCTTTAATTTTTAAATCCTTAAGTATATTCTCTAAACCTTTATGAATTGAATTCTGATCTTCTGCAATTAAAACCTTTTGAAACATAATGAAAACATTAACTATTAAACTTTAATACAGCTTTAAAGCCGTTTCCTTTTGAAGTGATAAAATTAAAACTTCCTCCAATATTATTAATACGGGATTCCACATTTAGCAATCCATTCAATTTAACATCCTTTATTGAAACACCAATCCCATCATCTGAATAGATAATCTCCTTTTTACGACGATCTTCTTTAAACACTAAACTCACCACTTTAGCTTGGCTATGCTTTTTCATATTAACCAATAACTCTTGAACACTTCTAAAAATGGCCATTTTTTTATGATCGGGAACTTTTGACCAATTAATAGTACTTATTTTATTCGTAATAATTTTTGTTCCTTTTCGCTTATGCTGAATTAGCAAATATTCAAGACTTTCAGTGAAATTAATTAAATCAATACTAGCAGTTTGAGTCGATATATCTCGTGTACGCAAATAAATATCTTCTAAAACATCTAATAATTCTATCTTTTTATCTGCCTTAATTTCCAAATCATTTTCAACAAAACTCATAAGACTTGACACATCATTTGCAACCTCATCATGAACTTTTTTAGACATACGCGTTTCTGCCCTGTACACTTTCTTGATATTCTCTTTTTTATGTCTAGATTTTAAAATGAAGAATAAGAATACTGATATCAATAAAATAAAACCTGCTATAAACAAATAAAAGATTTTTAAACCTTTTTCCTTTTCTCTAGCAAGCTCATTCTCTTTTGCTAATTTCTCCTTTTCAGTATAATCGTATTTCATTTTAGCATACTTATTCTCCTGTACTTGCTTTGCTAAAGTTATGCTATCTAGAATTTTTACGTATTCAGCAATATTGTTATCTTGATTTAAATTTATAAGGCCTGACAAAGCATCTTTTATAAAGGATGGGCTATTAATCGTTTTTGCTACCTCATAGCCTTTATGAGCGTAATAAGCAACTTTTTCTAAATCTTCCCGATCTTTATAAATCTCTGCCAAATGCTTATAACTTGAATAGATTCCTGCATTATCTTTTATGGCTATTCTCTGCTTCAAGGCTGTCATTAATTTCTCTACCCCTTCTGGTTTATTGAGTTTTGATTGAACAAACCCTAAATTATCTAAAGCTCTCGATAATTGTTTTTTGTCATCTTGTAAAAGGCTATTTTTATAGACTTTTAAAAATTCATTTTCGGCCAATTCATATCTATGCTGTCGGATATATACCAACGCCTTGTTATTCTGAATAATATTAATGTAATCTTTAAGCTTAGCGATCTTTAACCCTTCATCAAAGTATCTAATAGCTCCTTCATAATCTAACAACGCCAAATAAATTCGCCCTAACTGGTTATACAAACCAATCTTATTATTTATAACATTCTTAGAATCCTTTATAGTCTCCAGCAGTTTTAATGCCTCGACAACCGATATTTCGGCTCCAAAATAATCTCCTAACTCATTCTGTATAATAGCTATTTGTCTTAAATGACGAATTGTAGATCCAGTATCATTTGACTTAATACTTTCATTTTTTTTTCGTTCATAAAAAGCATACGCTGTTATAAGACTTGAATCTGTTGTAGGATTATTGGCCATATGACTATAATAGCTCAAGCTATCTAATTGCCTACTGTTAATAACCTTAGCTCCAAACCCATTTTTAACAACAAAAAAAAAGAGGAATGATAATATGGTATATTTCATTCCCCTAATGTAATAACTAATTTTTATTCAGCAATCAGTTTTTACGACGTTGGCGGAGGAATATTCCCTCCGTCTCCACAACAATCTGGGAGATCTTGAATATTTATCCCTTGTACGTCAGCATCAGTCGTGTTTTGAGGTGTACATGACATAAAGTTAGCTCCAATTAAAAGAAATACAAATACATATAAAATGGTTTTCATAATTTAAAATTTTGCAAAGAGATCCCTGTCCGAGCTTTTACTCAGATAACTTTGTTTACAGCAACAGCAACCCCTTTTGGGTTATTAATTTTTGTTGTTTTGGGAAGTGGAGACTGTATAGTGATAACAAATAATTACTTCCCAATGCAACCATTCGTTTATCACTTTACGGTTTTCCGCACAATTCAGTTTTACACATTTATTATGTTAGCACGATATAACTTGAATTGATTCTGAAGCGAATTACGTAAGGTTATTAAAAACAATTGTTGACACGCTATTGTCAACTTTTTGACATCTTTTTGACACAGAAACCAAATTTAATTAAAGCGCTGACCTACAATACATTAAACCCTTAAAAGAACATAATAGTGGAACTAGGAAAAGACGAATTAATTCAGGAATTAATTGAATTGGTATTTGTAAAAGCCATAAAAGCATCTAAAAAAACGAAGGCTTATGGAATTTCAAGATATCTTGAAGACGTATTAAATGAAAAAATTACAGAAAGAACTCTCACCAGATATTACGATGGTTATATTTTAGATAAAAAAAGCGAACGAAGAACTCCAAGCGAACATAATCTAAATATTCTAAGCCAATATTTAGGTCATGAAAATTACAGGAAATTCCAGCAGAATCGTGAATACGAAATAGTAAAGAATGAACTAAGAAAAGAAATTATAAGTATTAATAACAAACTGATTAAAATAAAAAAGATAGGTTTATTCACCTGCTTGCCTTTAATAATAATGCTAGTATTATTTATTTCGAAATATTACAAAAAAGACTGCATGATATGGGTTAATGATCATTATAAAAAGGTACGATGTTCTGAAGTAGTTAATGAAAATAAATCACAAGAGATCGTTCTAAGAGAATTTAAGAGGCCATGCAATTGTAAAGACTATATTTTCTATAAAAATGAAAAATCAATTGTTCATTATACCAGACTCAATAATAACATTGATTTTTTTATAAGTGCTAGTAAACATCCAATATTTGAAGGCGTATATATGAATTCTATAACCAAAACCATTATTCAGTCTGAAATAAAGCCCTGTAGCTTTATTAAAATCAGCTCTGAAGAATAATAGCTTATAGAACGATTAGAAGCCACCCTTTTTCGTATTTTAAAAAGAATCAAACAACGACATTATTTTTAGACTGTTTTTAAATGCATCAATTGTAATATCTTTCCCTTCTGAGTAAAATAAAATTTTATAATTTTTAGCAGGTAAAATATCCTTAAAGTTTTGAGAAAAACGTCCTTTTACGTCACTTCTTAAACATACATTTTTAGCTAAAATATTACTATTCATAGTGATTTCAAAAGTAGTATCATCTTTTTTAATACAATTAAAACTCACATTTGGATTGGTTAGTTTTAAATCTTTTGGTTCTGTAAAATAAAAAACGTTATCATCAATTTCTGTATTTTCCTCCCCTATTAACTCTATGTGAATTAGCGATTTTTTTAAAAGCTTCTTTTTAACAATATTCGAAATATCTTCAGAAAAATATAAGGTACTTGAATTTGACTTAATCGAAATTACTTTCTCTTCATTGAATAGAACCTTTCCATTGAAATCTAAAGCTTTAAGGCTTAAAATAGCATTTTGATTCTTTAGTTCATCCGAAACCACATATACTTCTAAACTATCACCTTTTTGAAACGGTATAACTGAAGTGGGTTTAAAAGCCTCTTTCACACCATATTGTAACGCTTTCCAATTACCATAATAATCCATACTTGACCAAGAGGCCGCTGGCCAACAATCGTTAAACTGCCAATATAAGGAGCCCATACAATAGGGCATATTTCGTCTATGCGCTTCGATAGCTGTTGTAATGCCTTTAGCTTGCAATAATTGCCCAACGTATAAAAAAGACTCAAAGTCTTTAGGTTTTTTATAGTTTTGAAGCATATAGTATTCAATATTCTCATTCCCCACAGATGAACGTTGATGTGATTTCATAACTTCCGAATAGATGTCCCAATCTTGTTCTTCAGTATATTTTTTTACACTTTCAAATTCTGGAAAAGACTGAAAACCATATTCAGACATAAATCTAGGAATCACTTCGTTGTATTTAGAAAACGGTTCTTTATTGGACCATACTTTCCAATAATGGTAATCTCCAGCGGTTAAACTATCTAAGGTACCAAAACCAGAACTTGGCGATGATGACCAATAAAGCCTATCACGATCATATTTATTTACGGTATTTGGTAAAATATCATGAAATACATCCTCGTAAGCTTTCCATATTCTATTCTTTACAGCTTCTCCCTGGCTTTTAGTAACCTGATCTATCCATCCCCAATTATTCCAAGCTGTTAAAATTTCATTATCACCACACCACAAGGCAATACTGGGGTGTTGACGCAAACGTTTCACATTATATTCTGCTTCTTTTTTTACATTGTCTAAAAATGCATCATTTCCAGGGTACATGGCACATGCGAACATAAAATCCTGCCAAACAAGAATACCATACGCATCACACAGATCATAAAAAATATCTTTTTCATAGATACCGCCTCCCCAAACACGAATCATATTAAAATTAGATTCTACTGCTGCTTTAATAATACGTTCGTAATCTGCTTTAGAGACTCTATTCAAAAACACATCTTGGGGAATATAGTTAGCGCCTTTCATAAAAACAGGCGCACCATTTAGCTCAAAGTAAAAACTCTTTCCTAAATCATCTTTTTTCTGTATAACTTCTATAGTACGGAGGCCTACCCTTTTTGAAACAGCATCAATTATAGTATTGTTCTCTTTTATGATTGTTTCTATAGTATATAATTTTTGATTCCCTAAGCCATTTGTCCACCACAATTCCGGACTATGAATTGTTATAGGAATTTCTAAATTATTTACACCTTTTTTTAATGTAATTTCTTTATTTATTTTTCTTGTTGAATCAATTAAAATTTCGATATCGGCTTGAAAATCTTTACTAGCTTTAATTTCTATTTCTGCAATTAAACTAGCCTCAGTTTCGTCTAATTTTTTTTGATGAATAAACACATCAGTAAGTTTTGCTGTATCCCAAGCAACTACCTTCACCTGCTTCCAAATACCACTAGTCACTAATCTTGGGCCCCAATCCCATCCAAAATGATATCCTGGTTTTCTTGAAAATACGGCGACTTGTTTTTTACCTACCCCTCCTTTTTCAGATTGGTCATTAACCGCATTAGGCAACTCATACCCTAATCTTTCTCTTTTTTTTAAGCCTATTTTAATTGGTGATTCTAAAACAATTCGCAATACATTTACGCCTTCCTTTAATAGGGGCTTACATGGTACTTGCCAGCCTAAAAACATATTATTAGCTTTTAGAACAAGAGAATCATTCAAATAAATATTAGCATAGGTATCTAACCCCTCAAAATGAAGTTGAACATGCTCTTTCTCTAAAATATTATTAGGAATGGTAAACGTTTTTCTATACTCCCAGTCTTTTTTATCAATCCATTGTAAAGTATCTTCATTTATACGATAAAATGGATCTTCAATAATTTTATTAGTTATTAAATCTGTATGAACTGACCCTGGCACAGTTGCTGGGAGCCAACCAACATCTTCAACATTTTTAAAAGTCCAATGTTCATCTATTGTCTGTTCATATTGATTTGACTCATTTTCACAACAAGCAGACAAACATAAAAAAACTAAAAAATATTTAAAAAATTTGTAAAACATAACTATTAAATACTGGATAATCTATTTAAAGTAGTAATTGGGATTAGCTAATCTTAAGTATAAATCCGAAAAAGCAAAATATTAAGCACACATGGTTAAAAAAAAACACCACTTCCTTTAACAGAAGCAGTGCTTTAATTTGCAAATACTAATCTCTAAATTAATTTTTAACAAATTTTTTAGTTGTGGTATTTCCATTTTCATCTTGAACAGATAGCACATATAAGCCAGAACTTAAATGGTCTACTTCGATTTCAAAAGTATTCGATTCTTTTACTAATTGACCTGTTAATGAATATATTGAAATCTTTGATATGTCATTTAAGGTCTTGGCACTGGCTTGAATATTAACAACTTCATTTGCAGGATTTGGGGATACACTAAATTGAACACCATCAACATCATTGTTTGAAAGTGTTTTAGTTTCTAATTCTGCATATGCATTAAAATCACTATCAGGTAATGCCTGTATTTTTGCTGTATACACATTACCATCTGCCACTGTCACACTACCATAAACTCCTGAATATATGTAACTTGTAGTGCCAGCTGGCACAGTGGTTATATACTGATCGCCACTTGCTCCTTGGACAATAAAAATATTAAAACCATTAGTAGCGTTAGGATCATCATCCCAGGTCAAGGTAAATTCGTTTGGGTTATTATAAGAAAGTGCCAAACCCGTCGGCGCATCAGGATCCATAGGTGGAGTAGCATTAACGGTTGTTGTAATATCAGCATAAGCATTAAAATCACCATCAGGTAACGCCTGAATTTTTGCTATATAAGTCCCCCCATCTGTAACTGTAACAGAACCATATGTACCAGTATAGATATAACTAGTAGATCCCGCTGGAACTGTTTCGACATATACGTCTCCACTGCTTCCTTCAATAATAAATATATTGAATCCTCCTGTTGCTAATGGATCGTCATCCCAAGTTAATGTAAATTGATTTGGTGTTCCATCTGTAGTAGCTAAACCTGTTGGTCCATTTGGATCCTGCGCATTGACCACACTCGACGACAAGAAAAGTATTAGCATTAAAAAACTTGATAGGAATTGAGTAGTTTTACAAATCATAATTATATTTTTATAGGTTAATAAGTTTATGTGATTTGTAAATTTAAACCTAAACACAATCTGACTATGACTAAATACTGCTAATAACTCCCTCTTTTTTGAATTTATTGATAGAGGTACATCACCACAAAACAAAATGCTATAAGTACAAGAGACCAAAATCTAAAATTTTTATAAAAAGGAACACCTGCCAATTCTTGTGTTTCTTCACGATATATTTTTCTAGTCCAGATATAGTCTTCAATTGCCTTTTCATCATCTGGAGGGGACAACAGGCTTACAATAATTATAATAACACAACTTATAACAAAATACACGGGTACTTTAAGTAAAAAATGAATGTCTCCCAATAGCTCATAATTTAATGTATATTTTAGCAGTACAGTTAAAAAAGCTGCTATAGCACCACCTATTAATCCCCAAAATGCTCCATGTTTATTAATACGTTTCCAAAAAACACCCAGCATAAATACTGCTACTACTGGAGGCGCAATATAAGTTAGCATTTCTTGATAGTATTTTAACAAAGAATCAAATTTAGATACAAAAGGAACCCATACAACAGCCAATACTAAAACAACCATAGAAACAACTTTACCAACATATACCTGTTCTTTTTGTGAGGTGTCTTTTTTAAACTTAGTATAAAAATCCATAGTAAATAAGGTCGCAACCGAATTAAGTAAGGCACTTAATGTAGAGGTTAATGCTGCAATCATTGCAGCTAGCATTAAGCCCAGTAAACCTATGGGCATTAGTTCAATAACTAATTTCGGGTATACCATATCATTTTTGGGTAAGCCAGGGAATAAATGCTTGCCTATAACTGCTGGAAATATGATAATAAAAAGGATTAATACAGTCAAAAAACCAACCATTAAAATTCCTTTCCTTCCATGGTCTACAGATTTTGCTGTGAGCACCCGTTGCACCAACATCTGGTTATTTCCCCAAAAATAAAAGCCTAAAATAGGAATCCCAACAATCATACCTAGCCATGGCACCGAACTATCATTTAATGGTCTTATAAGTTTCATCATCATATCGCCTTCCAGAAGTAAACTCTTTAAATAGTCTAATCCACCATTATTCATTGCCAAAAAGGTTAGAATAAGCGTACCAAAAAGCAGTAAAACGCCTTGAATTAAATCTACACGGATGGCAGCAGACAGTCCTCCTGGTATTGTATAAGCAGCCACTATAATTGCAAAAATCACAGATAATTCTACTATTGAAAGTGATGGAAATACCAATTTCATCAATAATGAAGCGGCATATAATGCTCCTGCCGCATCTAAAAACGTTGAGCCTAAAAGGGTAATGAATGAAAAATAATATCTAGAACGTTTATCAAAACGTTTTTCCAAAAATTCTGGTATCGTAAAAATTCCGGATTTAATATAAAACGGCAGGAAGAACATCGCAAAAAATACCATGACCAACACCGAAATTAAATCGTAATTAAAAACAGCAATACCTGTGGAATAGGCATCTCCACTTTTGCCTATAAGAGTAGTACTTGAAATACTTGCAGCAAATAATGAAAAACCAATGATTGGCCAAGTCATTTTTCTTCCTGCTAAGAAATAATTGTCTGTAGAATCGCTCCCTTTTTTTGAATATTTAATACCAAACCATACAATAAAAATAAAATAAACAATAAGCACAATATTATCTACAAGTCCTAAATTATATTCCATAGTGATGATTTCGTCTGTATTAAATTATGTTTTAAAATGTAGATTACTATTTGAGCAAGATAGAACTCAAAAACAAAACACTTCTTGGTTGTACAGTAATGTTTACAACCTCATTTTCATTGTATTCAAAAGATTTTGATGGCACTGGAAACCCATGAGTATTTAATGCTCTTTTTTCATCTACATATTCGTAAACATATAGGTTCTGACTTTTTATTAATGCTTCAGTTCCAATATTAAATGTTTTATATCCCTCTGATTGATTAACAACTGCAAGTGTAACACTTTTATCTGTAATTGAGGCGATGGCCCGAATACTATCATTTTTTATTGAAAACTCTGGCTTGTATAACTTAGTATTTGGAGGGAATAAATTACACAGTAAAGTCCATGAATAGGACCAAGGTCTTGGAATTTTATCTACCTCAAGATTCCCAAATTCTTCGGCTAAAATATTCCACATACCCCATTTTTTTAATTGGCTTTTCTCACCTAAATCTCCTACAGTATGCATAGCATCATCTAGATCCCATGCAACAGCCCCTCCTACTCCAGCAAGCATGCTCTGTATGGCTGCATCTGCCATATCGACCCCGTAAAAATAGTCGTAAACAAACATACTGGAATCGTCGGGACCTGCAAAAGGATCGGCTTTTCCCTTCTTAAGGTTTTCTTCCTTAAGATCACCGCTGTATTTCATTCCTAACTCACCAAGAATTAATGGTTTTTTTGTCTTTTTAACTTCGGTCGTAAATGGTGTTAAGTAGGTTTGAAAATTCCCTGTTCTAATTAACTCTTGGTCTGCATAAATATGAAAATCGTATAAAGCTGTTATGCTATCCAGATCAGTTATTGTTGAATATACCCAATCTTCTGCTTTTTTTGGATGCGTTGGATGATTCCATTGTGTTACCGCATCTGGTCCAGCTAAGGTCACATATTTATTTAACCCTTTAGATTTTAAAGCATTATTTAGTAACTGGTAGCCTGTCTTCCATTGCTCCCAATCGCCATCTGTAGATGCCCAATAGCCATTAGGCTCATTAACTAAGTTATAATACTTGATACAGGTGTATCCTTTTTTAATAATTAAATGATCAAGATATTTAGTAATCATTTCAATCCAACGAACATCGTCTGCTCTATTAATATTATTTGGATTTTTATCTGTTTCCCAAAGCCCTGGCGCTCCCCATTCTCCAAAAAGAACGGTAATGTCCTTTTTCTGGCAATAGTCTAAAAGTTTATATAAACTTTTAACCTCTTGTGTATTGAAATCCAAAATGGGTTGATTATTTTCATCTAATCCTTTGTAATAACGCCAAGTAGAAACATCCATAACACGTATAATGTGTGGGTTTACAAAATCTAGTCGTTTGTATAATTCGTTCCATTTTTCGTCTGTCATTAAGAAACCCCATTCTGCTTCATCTGAATCGGCATGGGGATAAGCAGACCACTGCACCCCATGACCGATAAATGGCAGGTCGATGATATTGGATTTCTTAAACTTAAGCGTATGACTTTTATCAATCGTACTTGCTTCTTTACAACTAAACAAAACAATCAACAATATGAAACTAACTAAAACTTTAGGCATTTAAACTGTTTTTTAATTGACCTAGCAATTCATTAACACTACACGTGGCTAGGCCGACATACTTATCTGCACCACCATAGTATACATATAGAGTATCCTCTATAATAACATTTCCTGTTGGAAACACACAACCATTATAATAACCATTAATTTCATAATCATGCTCTGGTTCCATTATCCAATCTTTAATGCGACCTATTACTTTTGTAGGATCGTTAATGTCTAGTAGTGCAGCACCAACTCTATAATAACCTAAGCCTCCATTTTCTACACCATGATAGATAATTAACCAGCCTTCTTTCGTTTTTAAAGGTGGGGTACTTCCTCCTATTTTCACCTCCCAAGAATCTTCTCTTCCTGCAAGTAATAAAGTACTTGGCTCTTCCCAAACCATTAAATCTTCTGAAAAACGAATCCAAATTGCAGGATAATTTGTTCCATACTTTTCTCCAATCCATTCTTTTGGTCTGTGTAGCATGGCAAATTTTCCATTTATCTTTTCAGGAAATAAAATAACATCTCTATCATCCAAATTTGAAGAAGTAACTCGTCCTAATCGTTTAAAAGTTCTAAGATCTTTTGAAATAACCAATCCCGAATTTGCTATATTATTTTTATAGACTAAAGGTGTATCTTCTCCAGATTCCGGCAACCGAATAACATCATGTTCAAATTTCCAATATTGTCCTGGAGGAAACGGCCTGTATGCATAGGTTATATAGAATTCATCTCCAAACTTTATTATTCGGGCATCTTCTACGCCTCCCATATCTGGTCCATCAACACTAGGCGAAAATACAGGATCGTTTGATACTCTTGCAAAGTTAATACCATCTACACTTTCTGCTAATCCAAATCGGATTAGATGTTCTTCGTCATCTCCAGCTGCTCTATATAACATAGAAAATTTACCGTTTTCGTACCAAACTCCAGGATTACAAACAACTAAGCTTTCCCATTCGTTTAGAGGATTAGGGCTTAAAATAGGGTTGTTTTCATGTTTCTTTAAACGAATGGTACTCACTTTATTTATTGTTGTATTATTATTCATTAGTTTTTCTGATTGAGAGACTTTAATCTTTTAATTTAAAAATCAAAGTTTGTATATACGGTAAGTGTTTGAGGTTTAATGTTAATTTCATTTCCTTTTCCTATAGATAGGTTTTGCTCTTCTGGTAAAGGAAATCCATTAGCATCAGTTAATCTGTTATCTTCTTTATATATGAACTTTTTTAACCCCGAAAGTTCAGTACCGTTATCTAATGAAAAGTTTATATTGTATTCATTAATACTCATGTTGTTAATAGCAATCATATATTTTCCATCTTTTTCCACAGCAATAGCATCCAATCCTACTAATTTTGGGACTTCTACTTTATACACTTTAGATCCTTTTTGCATGTATCTTGAAATAAGAGAGAAAGAATAAAAATGGGGCCTTATAGTCTCTTTTTCAGGTTTCCCTAACAGTTCATCTCCTAATATATTCCAATATCCCCAAACTTTTAAATCCTGACCCGTATTCGAACTACTATGCATCGCATCATCTAAGTTCCAATTAATGGCACCAGCAAACCCAGAATTTATAATTTTTAAATTTAATCCAACTAAATCCACGCCATGTATATATTGATCTACCAGGGTGTTAGAATCAGTTCCAACAAATGGATCTGAATTGATGTTATTCAAATTCTCGTTACTTAATTCCATATCCATCACAGAAAAACCTGTCTCATATTTAAAACCGAATTCTCCAATTACTGCTTGTTTCCCTTCTGGCATTTGAGATTTATAGGCCTTTAGCAATGCTTCAAACTCTCCACTAAACAAAGAGCCTTTTGATGGATACGTATGAATATCATATAAGTCTATTTTATTTCCTAAATCTGTTTCTGTATTTGAAATCCAAGACACATCATTATCATTAAAAATGGCAATATCTGGCCCAGCTAACTTCACTTTACTATCTAGTCCTGCATCAACCATTTTATCATAAAAGTAAGCCGTTGCGTTTTTCCAAACGTTATAATTACCGTTGGCTGCCGATCCGTTTAAATTAGGCTCATTTATTGTTGTATAATATTTAATACATGTAAAACCTTGTGTATTTACCAGGTAATCTAAGTAATTAACAGCATTATCAATTCTGCTTTCAAAAATCATATCATTTCCAGAGTCTACCTGATTATAACCCCAATCCCCTAGCATAACAGTAATGTCATTATCTTGACAGTATTGTAAAATCTTACCTAATCCTTCATACATTGCTGTTGGTTCATAATTATCTGCACCAGATATTGCATATTTATCGTAAGAACCAAATACAACACGTATAAAGCTCGGTTTCATGTAATCCAAACGTGTATACATCTTATTCCAGTCTGCATCTTGTATTGGTTGATTCCAATAACGGTATGCTTGCGGATATGGATCCCATTGTACACCATTACCTATATAAGATTCTATTAATACCTCTCCCGTTTTAACAACCAGATCTTTTGATTGTTCTTCAATTTTAACATCATATTCGTCATCATCACAGCCAAAGGCCGTCATGATTATTACAAAGTAAGTTATTACTACAAATAGTAAACTCAGTTTATAACGAGTTTTTATATATCCTTTCTTCATCTCTTTAATTATATATTATCTAATTCAAAATTGTAATAAATTGTATAGGCGTTTTGTATGTGAGATTCTGCATCCCAATGATCCCATGTAAAGGAATTTTCCCAAATATCAAAAGCTATACTAATATTGCCTTGTGCATCAACTGTTACATTACCCTTTACGCTAGGTCCATTTTTGTTACCTTCCCAGAGAGTTATTACGTTTCCAAGCTCATTAAATTCCCAAACACCATTTCCTTTTGGCATTTTCCTGAACCTGTGCGAATAGTCTCTTGCATTTCCTTGATGATCTGGATTTAATACAAAGGAAGAAAAGCTATTATCGTCTCCTGCTTCATAAGAAAAGGTTCCTTCAGGATTCCCTTTTTCATTAATTAAAACAGTTTTAAATTCAATAGTATTGTCTTCTTCGAAAGCTGCATCAGGAAAATCTTTTGCTAGTACTTCTGGCACATAATTGGCAGGATCATAAGAACTTGTTGCAACATCATAGGCTCCAAAAACACCCCAACCCCAGTCATTATTTAAGCCTATATGCCAATCGTATAGAAATGAACGTATCTTCCACTCACCATCTAAAATAGGCTCGTATATACTAATCTTCACAGTCCATTCCCTAATTTTACCAGTCTCTGAAACAATTTGAAAAGTATGCGAACCTCCATTATCAAAATTTACTGCCTCTCCTTTTTGTGGAGAAACTGTTGCTTTTTCAGATACTTCAAATTTTGGTGTAATACTACTTAAGTCTATATCTTCTCCAAAAGCAAATAACTCTATGGTTCCTGAACCTTCTCCTTCTGGTTTTATTATTGCTGGTCCTACTTGTCCATCAATCTTAAAAGATAAAAATTGCCTATCATTACTTACAACACCCTCTAAAGGATCATCTTGACATGATATAACAGAAGTCGCAACGAAAATAAAAAGTACTAATTTTAAAATTTGATTTTTCATAATTCTCTTTTTTTAGTTATTTAACTCGCCTTCAATTGCTGGGATTGGGAAAAAATAAGCGCTATTTGTGATTGTTTTCCCATAAACACCAGTTAGGACGGATTGTATTTTATTTGTTCTTCTTAAATCATATAGTCTATGACCTTCAAAAGCTAATTCAAAAGAACGTTCTTCTATAATTTTGTCTCTAAAATCTGCTACAGACAATCCTGGTAATAAATCAACTAAGCCAGCTCTATTCCTAACTCTATTAACTGCATTATAACCTTCGGTTGTTGGCCCTTGTGCTTCTGCATAGATTAAAAGAATATCTGAGTACCTTAATAAAAATGGATGTGTACTTGTATTATCTCCAATAAATTCTGGGTCGATGTATTTTCTAGAAAAAGGCTGAGACTCTCCTCCTGATGGTGTCCACCGGATATTCCCACTTGCGTCATGTAGTTCATCAATTACTAATTCATTTCTTCTTCTATCATTAGTATTAAAAGATGATAAAAAAGGAAGTTCTGTAACATATACTCCAAACCCTCCATGTGTGGCTGTTCCATCTGGTAAGAAAGAGGAACTAGGTGCATTTGCCGGAATAAAGAATTTTGATAGTTTTGAAAATTCTCCTTCAATTAATCCACTTCTATCTTGAGGTATAAAAAAGATATGCTCTGGACCGTTAAATGCTTCAGGAGTCGACACATCATAAATATGAATTAAATCTGGATCGAATGTATAAACCGATTGGTTATTGATGACCTCTGAAGCTGTTTGAGATGCTAAATTATAATACGTATCGGCACTAGAAACCCATTCATATCTTGGACTTCCTGTACTTTTTGCTGACGCCATTGTGATGTATACTTTTGAAAGCAGTGCCTGTGCTGCAACTTTATCTGCTCTTCCTCCCACTCGCTCTATTGGAAGTAAGTCTATGGCGGTATTTAAATCTGATATTATTGTATTATAAATAGATTCTATAGAAGCATTTTCAGCGCCAAATACTTCACTCAACTCATCTACTGCACTTGTTTTTAATGGCACTTCACCAAATAACCTTACAAGCATAAAATGATGCCAAGACCTTAGGAATAGGCCTTCTCCTTGAAATTTATTTCCTAAATCTTTGTTATAACTAACTTCTTCAGTCTTTTCAATAACTGTATTGGCTCTATTTAATCCAATATAAGACAGTCTAAAGAACTGTTCTAAATTCTGGTTTTTATCATCGACGTTAAAGATTTCAAATTGGTCTATATTTAAACCTTCTCCTTCTTTTGGAAATGTTTCTTCTGACGCTGTTGTTGGAATATTCAAATAAGGTCTTAAATAATCCAAAAAAGTCATTGTCTGATAACTATGTAGTACCGCTGAATTTGCTTCTTCTGCTGTATTATAAAAGTTAGAATCTGACAAAAAAGTTGTTGGTTCTGGATCTAAAGAACATGAAACCAACACGAATGCGAATATTGCTATATATATATTTTTCATAATTAATTTTCTAAAATGTTATATCTACACCTAATGTTAATCGTCTTAATCTTGGCACTCTATTTTGGTCAGTCCCTTGTAAATTAACTTCAGGATCAATACCATTGTAGTTAGTGAAATTGTATAAATTATCTCCACTAAAATAAACCTTGGCCTTATTGATTGCTTTAATACCTTTAACAGGCAAATTATACCCTAATCGAACATTTTGAATCCTAACAAAGCTTCCGTCTTCGATCCACCAATCTGAAAATGCGACGTTTCTATTCTCTCTTAAAGAAGGAAATGCTGTTGAACGGTTATCTGTTGACCATCTTTGTAAAAGATTACTTGTTTGTCCGCCACCAGCTCCTGTACTATATTTATTAATGTTTGCGACATCACCTCCAAATGATCCATTAAACAAAGCTGTTAATTCCCAGTTTTTATAAGACATATCGAAAGTTAAACTAGCTGTAAAATCAGGATTCGGATCTCCTATTATAGTTCTATCTGCTCCAAAAGGATCTATTTGACCATCTCCATTTATGTCTTCATACAAGAATTCTCCAGGTTGAGCAGCTGCTCCTGTAAAACCATTAAATAAACCTTCTTCTTCGCTTTGAATAATCCCTCTAACTACTGCCCCATAAAATACATTTATAGGTTGATCTATAGCAAAAACATTAATCCTTGATCTATATTGATCTCTAAAATTAGTACCAGTAAATCTAAATTGATTGCCAAAATCGTCCGTTAAAACTCTTGTACTTTCTGGAGAACCTAAGCTTATTACTTTATTTTCATTTTTATTGAATATAATGCCTGCAGAAATTTTAAAATCTTCTTTTCTTATAACGTCATAATTCAAACTCAATTCAATACCCTGATTTTCTATTTCACCTGCATTAATTCTTAAAAAATCAAAACCTGAAGTTGGAGGCAATGCACTATCTACAAGTAAATCATCAGTAAGTTTATTATAAAAGTCAAAAGAAAAATCTAAGCGATGATTAAATGCAGAGAAATCAAGTCCTGCGTTAAGAACTTTTGTTGTTTCCCACTTTAAGTCTGGATTACCTAAACCTCTTGATTCTATAAAGATGCCATTATTCGAGATAATGTTTGGTCCTATTGTTGTTACAAAACCACCATTTGTAAAATAACGTCCATTTCCTAATCTGTTTAATGTTTCAAATGGGCCTATTGCTTGGTTACCTACAATTCCATAACTTAATCTTGGTTTTAATTGATCTATAAATGGTGCACCATCTTCAATAAAAGGCTCTTTTTGCATTTTCCAACTTATGGCTCCCGATGGGAAAAATGCATACTTATTATTTGATCCAAAATTTGAAGAACCATCTAAACGACCTGTAAACGTAAGTAATACTTTTTCTTTAAAAGTATAATTTACCCTTGAGATTGCAGAAGATAAAGCTGTTTCTATAAAATTATTAGAAGTACGTTGCTCATTACCTAAACTTAAGTTTCCAGCACCTAAAGAACCATTTATAAATCCTTGAGATCTTAGTTGCGATGTTCTAACCTCAAAATATTCACTGGAATAACCAGCAAGTAAAGTCAAGGCGTGTTTTTCTGCAAACACCTTATTATAAGTAAAATATGCATCTGCCACAACGCGTTGATTTTGGAAATTGTCATTAAAAGCCACTCCTTTTCCTTCAAAACCTAATTGCGTATATGTATCAGGAAAATATCGTTCTTGAAATGACGAACCTAAACTATAGTTAAATTGAGATTTAAACTTTAAATTCTCGTTTATTTCCCATAAAAATATAGATGAAGAAATTAAATCTAATGTTGTCGTTTCATTAATCCTCAACTCTGTAAGTGCAGCTGGGTTGAAAAAATCATTATCATTAGCTTTGAAAAAATTACCATCCTCATCATAAATAGGAAACAATATATTTCGGTCAAAAGAAATCCCACCGTTATCACTTCTCTCCCCTCTAGAAAAATTCATATTAGTAGAGAGACTAACCTTATCTGTGAGTTTTTGATCTATTCCAAAACTAACCGTTACTTTGGATAAATCATTATCTCTTACAACACCATCTTGTGTATTGAAGTTTAATCCAAAATTATATTTTGTTTTTTCTGTTCCTCCATAAATACTTACGTTATAATTATTATTCAATGTGGTTCTAAAAACATAATCAACATAATCTGTGGTTGGGTATCCTTCTCTTATTTCTGAGATAGATGGAAAATAAGTCCCATTAACATCTTCTCCTCCTATATATATAGGAAGCAAACCAGAATTTACTCGGCCTTCATCTGTTAACACAGCAAGATTTACTGGATTTTTATATATGTCAAATTCTGTAGCAAAATCACTAAAAGTAGCATTTGCTGTAAAATCAACGACCATTTTACCTTCCTTACCTCTTCTTGTGGTTACTAATATAACACCGTTAGCTCCTCTGGAACCATATATTGCAGCAGCAGAAGCATCTTTTAGTACTTCAACAGAGACAATATCTGCAGGATTAATTTGTTTTAAATTACCAGCGTCACCAAGAGGAAATCCATCAACTACTATTAAAGGTGTTGTAGCAGTAAACGAACTTGCTCCACGTATTCTAACATTTAACCCAGCTCCAGGGTCATCTGAAGGATTCCCAATGACTAAACCTGAGACACGACCTATTAACAACTCTTCTACTGAGTTCGCAGGTATTTCTGACAGGTCTTCAGTGTTAATCTTACTAACAGCGCCTGTAACATCGCTCTTTTTAACCGTTTGATAACCTATAATAACAATTTCATCTAACTGCGAAATATCTTCTGACAAGACAATATTAAAAGTTGATTTACCTAAAATTGGTATTTCTACAGTTTTATAACCCATTGAAGAGATTACTAAAGTAGCGTTATCGTTTACATGTAAAGAAAAAGATCCATCAAAATCTGTGGATACTCCATTTGGAGTATTTTTTTCAACAATTGAAGTTCCAGGGACGGAGTAACCCAATTCGCTCATAACTGTTCCTGATACCTTTATTTTTTGGGCAAAAGAAAAACTAGCATATAGACTGAGTAATAGAAATATTACAAATGATTTGTTCTTTAATTTTTTCATTGATTAGGGTATAAAATTTATCTAAAGCAAAATTAGATCACTTGAATAGTAAAGAATGACTCTTTTCAACCTAAAACTATGCTTATATTGAATTTATTCATTTTCAAAAATCCTAAGCATTATCAAATATTTAAAAAATAATCAATTAAAATTATATTTATTAGTTTTACAGTTTACATTACTATTAATTCCCCAAAAAAGCATCCTTTATTATGAAAACTATTAAAGAGATAACACCTTTAAAATCAAGCGCTCCATTTGTTATATTAAGGCATAAAAATGCAAAATTCGACTATTCTATTCATTACCATAATGAGTTTGAATTAAATTTAATCACCAATTTTAAAGGAAAAAAAGTAGTAGGCGATGCTATAGAAAAATGCGAATCTGTCGATCTAACATTATTAGGCCCAGATTTAAAACACATCTGGAAATCTGATGAAGAAGTTAGCAATGCAAATGTTACAACAATTCAATTTCAAGAACAATTCTTACCTCCAAAAATTCTTGATTATAAGATATTTAAAGATATAAGGGCATTATTAGAATTATCTAAAAGAGGGATCTCTATCCAGAATCCAACAAAAACTAAAATTGTAAAAAAAATATCAAAACTAAAGGATACTGATCATTTTGGCTCTTTTCTTTTATTTTTAGAAATTTTACATGATTTATCTAAATCTGAGGATAAAAAAATATTAAGTAGTGCTGCTGGTAATAACCTCAATCAGAAAAGTGAAAGCAGGCGAATTACTATAGTTACCAAGTATATTGAGAACAATTACCACAAGCAAATTAAGCTTTCAACATTAGCAGAAATGATTAATATGTCTGAGTCTGCTTTTAGTCATTATTTCAAAAAAAGAACAGGTCAGAGTTTTATAAAATACTTACTTGAGCATAGGCTAAGTATAGTTACTAATCTTTTATCTGAAACAAACAGTCCTATTAGTGAAATTTCATATATGACTGGATTTACCACGTTATCAAACTTCAACAGATCCTTCAAAAAAAAGCATGGTGTATCTCCAAAACAATTTAGAACTAATTATATCAATCAAATAAAGAGGTAAAAGATTATAAACCAGAGGTCTTAAACCCACTTTTGTGGTTCTGTCGCATCTATTAGACCTGAGTCTAACATAATGAATAGCAATAGTTTTCTTGTTTACACTGTCTTATCTGAATCATGAAAAAGATCCCTTATTGTAGATTCTAATAGCGTGTTTGTTCGAACCACTCTTATCCAATATTAATTAATTCAGGTTTGCCATTATTCTCAATAGCTTTAATAAGAAAGGATTGGGTACTCACTCTCTTTCTTCTGGTTAGAAGGAAATCGATGGTATTTCCCTGTTTGTCAATTGCTCGACAACTTAGTCCAAATCTAAATTTAAAAATATACCACCAGAGCAATAATTGATTTAGGAAAACAATGGCCTTTGAACATGACGTTTTCATCCAAAGATATGATCCGTTTTGTTTTTTTAAATTTTAAGAGAATTTATTATATCTGGGGAATAAAAAAAGCCTTTACAAGAAATCTTGTAAAGGCTTTAGTACTGAAGACGGGACTTGAACCCGTACGTCCTAATGGACATTGGATTTTAAGTCCAACGTGTCTACCAATTCCACCACTTCAGCATTGGTATATTTTAAGAAAGTATCAGAGCGAAAGACGGGATTTGAACCCGCGACCCCCACCTTGGCAAGGTGATGCTCTACCCCTGAGCTACTTTCGCAGTCATTTTTAATGAACTTACCTACGTTAAGCAGGCGATGCAATATCGTGATTGCGGATGCAAATTTAAAATATTTCTATTAATTGCAAAGCCTTTTAGTAAAATAAATTTATTTTATTTTACGCCCGCTTTTTTTTGACCAACATTCGCTTAATTTCATTGAGTTTCATAAGCGCTTCAACAGGTGTAAGTGTATCAATATCAGTACATAGTATTTCTTCTTTAATATTCTCCAATAATGGATCATCTAAATTAAAAAAACTTAGCTGCATCTCATCTTCAATAGATTTAACCTTATCTGTTAATTCTTCACTGGAATGAGACTTTTCTAATTTCTTCAAAATCTTGTTTGCACGATGCAATACTTGTTGTGGCATGCCAGCCATTTTAGCCACATGAATACCAAAACTATGCTCACTACCTCCTTCTACTAACTTTCTTAAAAAAAGTACATTGTCTTTTAATTCTTTAACTGATACATTGAAATTCTTAATACGATCAAACGTTCCAGTCATTTCATTTAATTCATGATAATGCGTTGCAAATAACGTTTTAGATTTTGCTGGATGTTCATGTAAATATTCACTAATTGCCCAAGCTATTGAAATACCATCATACGTACTTGTTCCACGCCCTATTTCATCAAGTAACACCAAACTCCTATCTGATATATTATTAAGAATAGATGCGGTCTCATTCATTTCTACCATAAAGGTCGATTCTCCCATAGATATATTATCACTGGCTCCTACTCTAGTAAAAATCTTATCTACTAAACCAATACGAGCCTCATTTGCAGGCACAAAACTACCTATTTGAGCTAATAATACAATTAAGGCTGTTTGACGTAAAATAGCCGACTTACCAGACATGTTAGGCCCCGTAATCATAATAATCTGTTGGGCTGTTCTATCTAAAAACACATCATTGGCAATATAGGCTTCACCTATAGGCAATTGCTTTTCTATGACAGGATGACGGCCATCTTTTATCACTAAATCAAAAGAATCGTCAATAACTGGGTATATATAATTATTGTCTTTAGCTAGTTGAGCAAATCCGCATAAACAATCTAATTGCCCTATTAAATAGGCATTTTGCTGTACTACTTTTATGTATAGGCTCATCCAGGTAACCAATTCTGAAAACAACTGTTGCTCGATGGCCTGAATTTTATCTTCGGCGCCTAATATTTTAGCTTCATATTCTTTAAGCTCTTCAGTAATATACCTTTCTGCATTTACTAAAGTTTGTTTTCTAATCCAGTCTTCGGGTACCTTATCTTTATGCGTATTACGAACTTCAATATAATACCCAAATACATTGTTTGAGGCTATTTTAAGAGATGTAATCCCTGTGCGTTCACTTTCTCGCTCTAGCATATTATCCAAATAGTCTTTCCCAGATTTTGATAAATCTCTCAACTCATCTAATTCTGATGAGAAACCAGGGGCAATACTATTTCCTTTTAATACATTTACAGGAGCATCTTCATTAAGTGTTTCTTTAATTTTTTCACGAAGCACGTCACAACCTTGAAGGTTATCACCGATGGTTTTAAGTGAATCATTATCACAATTCGATGCTAACGACTTTATAGGAACAATAGCTTCTAAAGAATTTTTTAACTGAATAACTTCTCGCGGATTTACCTTACCCGTTGCTATTTTAGAAATGAGTCGCTCTAAATCACCAATGTGTTTAATATGATTTTGTATGTCTTGAAGGACCGTATGTTCATGAGTTAAAAAACTAACGACTTCATGACGCTGTTTAATCTTTTCAGCATTTTTTAACGGCAATGCCAACCACCGTTTCAATAACCTTCCGCCCATAGGTGAAATGGTTTTATCAATCACATTTAAAAGGGTAACAGCATTATTATTAGTCGAATTATAAAGTTCTAAGTTCCTAATAGTGAATTTATCCATCCACACATATTCGTCTTCTGCTATTCTAGAAATAGACGTAATATGTTGTAGTTTGTTATGCTGCGTTTCCGATAAATAATGAAGAATAGACCCCGATGCAATGATGCCTTCGTACAAATCTTCAATACCAAAACCTTTAAGTGTTTTAGTATCGAAATGTTTTATTAATGTTTCATGAGCATAATCCGTTTGATAGATCCAATCTTCCATATAAAATGTATGGAAATCGTCTCCAAACGTTTCATTAAACGTGGTACGTTTCTTCTTAGAGACTAAAACTTCACTAGGTCTGAAATTCTGCAACAACTTATCAATATACTCCGCATTTCCTTGTGAGGTTAAAAACTCTCCTGTAGAAATATCTAAAAACGAAATGCCTATGTATTTTTTATCAAAATAAATCGAACACAAAAAATTATTTGATTTTGAGACTAAAACCTCATCATTTAAAGCAACACCAGGAGTCACCAACTCTGTTACACCACGTTTTACAATTGTTTTGGTTTGCTTAGGGTCTTCCAACTGATCGCAAATAGCTACACGTTCGCCAGCCTTAACCAATTTAGGCAAATACGTATTTAAGGAATGATGTGGAAATCCTGCTAATTCGGTTTCACTTTCACTACCAGCACCACGTTTGGTTAGAATAATTCCTAAAATACCCGCGGTTTTAACAGCATCTTCTCCAAAAGTTTCGTAAAAATCGCCAACACGAAACAACAATAAAGCATCTGGGTACTTTGCCTTAATCGCATTGTATTGTTTCATTAAAGGCGTCTCTTTTTTTGATTTTTTCTTCATTTAATCTTTTTTTTATTTCCGTGAAGACAGAAATCTACCAATAGCAAAGTGGTTTTTAAATGTTATTTTTGCAGATATTGTAAGATTGCTAATGTAGTATTATTTTGATTTTATTTGAAATTCAGATAATAGAAGTTATCTACAATTATGATAAGATTTTAACAATGATTAAGTCAAAAATGTAATTGTCATTGAACTCATCTTGACTTTTTGTTTTTAACCGAACCCGCCTGCCGGACGGGCAGGAATGAGATGAAATTTGTTCAGATGAGGCATTTTTTGCAAGGCATAGCAGTGCTAAGCATAAAAAAAGTAACAAAATATGGGCGAATTTCAGCCATTTTTTAGGAAATAGAAAAAGTCGAGATGAGTTCATTATGAACATTATCGAAAACAAAATATATTTTGTCTGAAGATGCATAGAGAAGCTAAGGAAGAATCTTTTAATTTAACAGATTGCCACGTCCTTCGTCCTCGCAATGACATAAACAATAAGATTTCCACCGAAATTTATCTTGAGCGATAGTCGAAAGACAGAAATGAAAGAAAACAATTTTTAATGCGCAAACTAAAAAATAGTGAATTAGACCGATTGAGTGTCAATGATTTTAAATCGGTAAAAAAAACACCGATTATTATTGTTTTAGACAACATTAGAAGTCTTAATAATATTGGCTCCGTTTTTAGAACGAGTGATGCTTTTTTAATTGAAAAAATCTATCTCTGTGGCATCACAGCTAAGCCTCCTCATAAAGACATTCATAAAACCGCTTTAGGAAGCACGGATACTGTAGATTGGGAATATATTAAAGATACCATGCAATTAGTTGAAATGTTGCAGGCTGAAAGTATAAAGGTGTGTGCTATTGAACAAGCTGAAAACGCTACCATGTTAAATGATTTTAAACCTGAAACTAACACGACTTACGCTTTAGTTTTTGGCAATGAAGTAAAAGGGGTTGCTCAAAATGTGGTTAGTGCTAGCGATACTGTTATTGAGATTCCACAGTTTGGGACTAAACACTCATTAAATATTTCTGTAAGTTGTGGCGTTGTGGTTTGGGATGTGTTCTCTAAGTTGAATAACTCATAGAACACTATGGAGCTAAAATCTAAAAATTTATGTTTAACACCAAATGAACATAAAATGATACCCCTTATAATTCGTTTCTATCATATTTAACTAATAATTCACACAAGGATTTTCAACGATTAATTATTAGTTATTTTTGAACCATTACTCATGGCTATTATTTTGTTTTTAAGCAATCTATAATCTGGCCTTTTACCATTGTTTAAATCAACAAATAATTCGGAAGGATTAGCCTTAGAGTAGGTATTAAAAAAAGAAGGGTTTTTGTACCAGCTTTCTAAATCTTCATTGTTATCGTTAAAATTAAAAAAAACTGTTCCTTTACAATTATTAAAATAGGTATTTTCAATTTGTATCCTTGTCAAACTGGCCTCGTTAATTTTGATATTTTCATCAAGTATTACTGCTTTACTAAAACCAGATATGACACTTCTGTTAATTTTAAAATTTGTGTTTTCTCCTATATATATAGATTCCTTTATCAAGCCTACTTCAACTTCATAATCTAAGTTTTTAGTATCCGTTAAAAGTGTCATGTTGTTTGCTATTACCTCTGTTTCTTCTTTAGTAAAATCGACTTCTTTAACACTATTGTAAGAGACTGCATTAATACATCTAGATTCACCGGATGATATATAAGGTGATCGAACAGCCAATGAGTTATTTATATGACATACTGCCCCATAGCTAAAATTATAATCATTCCCATTAGATTTATATGAAACCATTTTATCCAAGTTAACCTCTCCTCCAATAACGTTAAAGGAGTTGCCCGCAGAATAGCTTACCATGACATTATTTATTGTAGTTTTCGCCCCGACACCACCTAACAATAAAGCATTGGAAGCATGAGACCTTTTCGTTTTTGCTCCTGCATATTCCACTCTTACATATGATATAAATCCAGAGTTGTCTTTTAGTCCCTTTCCTCCAAAATTTGTGTGTTGATAATTTGAGGGTTCAATGTCTGCATAAAAAGAAGTTCCAGAACTTTTCTCTAATTTGTTAGTATGCCCATCTCCAAGTATTATTACACCTCCCCAATCTCCTGCCTTTTTTGTGGTTTCATTTGAAGTAAAAACAATAGGATCGGTTAAAGTCCCTTCGGCTATTATAGCAGCTCCTACAGTAATAGTAAGCGTTGCTTTAGATTTGGAATCTCCCATAATCACTGTTCCTGGTTCTATACTAAGAATGGCATTATTTGTAACAAAAACATTTCCTAACAACAAATAAGTGTGTTTTTTATAAAGTGTTGTATCTTCTGTTATATTGCCAGTCAATGTATGAGTACTTTCTCCGTAATCTACTGTATTGGGCTTAAATTCTGCCCAGGTATTAAACCAATTATTAGTTCCTATGATACCTCTTTCTTGTTGCGCACTAACACTTACAGAAACAACTATTAGCAACCATATTATTTTAGTAAAATTTTTCATGATACATGTTTTTTATTAAAATAGTTCTTTATTAGACTTCATAGAACCTTCTTAACTTTTAACAGAAAAGCCGTTTAAAAAATTATTATCTACCAAATACATTTCTTTAGTTCGCTTATTTTGAATTAATACGCGCTCTTCTTTAGTGTATAATTTCTCTTTAGCTATACGTAAATTTAAAACCGTTTTTTTTGATATTAATTGATCTTTCAAAAACCTATTGGTTGGCTTACTTAATACAAAATACTCACCTACAACCGAGAAATCTCCTGTTATCTCTTCGGGAGGCACTATGTTATTTTGTAACGTATAACCCTTTTTATTTTTTAGGTTTTTAATATCTTTTATTTTCTTAGTATTGGATAATGTCTCTCTTAAAGTTGCAATTGATTCATAAGTAGGTTTTTCTGGAACTTTAATTTTATTATCTAATTTCAATAAAACCTTGTTTAAATGTGCTTTCATATTCTCAGGATTTAAACTAAGAAGTAAAAAACCAGCCTTCATTTCTTTATTTATGTAGCTATCGGAATAAAAAAGATCTTTAATATGATGTTTTGAAGCTAGAATTTGTGCTTCTTTTAAAAGCGTTACTTTATTTCTGAAAGATTTACTTGAGCTATTAAAAGCAACAACTTTACTTTTAATAGTCGATATATCATTAAATCTATCAAGCGTCTTATAATAATCTGCCGCTTTAGAAATACTATCGGCCATGACCTTCTCTAACTCACTTTTTAATTTAGTGTATTCTGGATTTAATGATCCCTCAGTTTTTATATAAGAGACGTCATAAATTTCTGAAGTAGATTGCCCTTTTAACGTTTGTTTTCTAGTGTTGAGCCTGTTAAATTCGTAGTGCTTTTCTTGAGAATACGTATTACAAACCGTTAAAAATATAAGAGCTGACCATATGAAAAGAGTTTTCATAAATTATAAATTAAGTTTAACAAAGTAAATGAGGGTGCCGTCAAATGTATATACTAACCTTCTATAGCCTCAAAAAAATTCGCTTAAATACAAATTTTCTGGTTTAAACGGCTTGCAATATGGTATTTAGTCATGATTTAACTTGATTGAAAAACTTGAAAATCATAACTTCGTTTATCAATGTACCTATTAGGGTATCGTATATTTTCGAAACTAAAACTGAATGACACATTTAGAAGTAAAAACAGATCCTAGAGTTGAATCAATTTTCAATAATTACCCTGATTCCGTTAGAAAGAAAATGACAAACCTTCGGGAATTGATTGTTGAAACTGCAAATGACATAGAAGGAGTAACCCATCTGGAAGAAACGCTTAAATGGGGAGAACCAAGTTATTTAACCAAAAAAGGGAGCACCATTAGAATAAATTGGAGCTCTAAAAACCCCGATCAATATGCTATGTATTTCCAATGTACTAGCAGGTTGGTCTCTACATTCAGAACCGTTTATAAAAACACACTAGATTTTGAAGGCAAAAGAGCCATCATTTTACAACTACATAAAGAACTTCCTAAAGAGCCATTAAAAAATTGTATTGCTGTAGCTTTAATATATCATAAAGTGAAGCACCTACCTTTGTTGGGAATGTAGGCACTTAACAGATTTTAATTTGTAGCTTTTTGTTTACAATTTTATTTGGTTCTAAGCTTACAAAGTTATAACTTCGCCTATCAATCAATTTAATTCATTAAAACGGAATTATATCTTAAAATTGGCAGTAAGCTGGAAAAACATTACTAATAGAATAATTTTAGGTTAAGATTTTAATATTCATTACTTTTGCAAAATGAAAGCGACAGCATTAGGACATATAATAACTGACTATGTTAATAGTAAAGGAGTAACTGTATCACCGAAAAAATTACAGAAACTTGTTTATTACATAGAAGCTTGGCATTTAGTTCATTTCGATTCTGAATTAATAGACGAAAATTTTGAAGCTTGGGTTCACGGACCAGTAGTTCCTGAATTATATCAAGATTTAAAAAAATTTGGATATAATGATATTCAAGTAATTAATGATGAGCTTGACTCTTCAGAAGAAAGAATCGAGAAAGTCGCTAAAGAAAATAATTTAACTGAAGACCAAATTGAACTTATTTATTCAGTATTAAACAAGTATGGGACTTTAAGTTCGTTTGAGCTCGAAATGTTAACTCATAGTGAGCAACCTTGGATTGAAGCAAGAAAAGGTTTTCCACCTCACGAAAGATGCACAAATATTATCCCAAAAGATAGAATGAAAGAATTCTATTCTGCTCAATTGATTGCATAAATGGCTAAAAAGAGTAGGAAAAAAGGATTTGAAATTCCAGATCCTAAAAATCAACTCGAAAGTGCAATAAATTCATTGTCCAAATATAAAGTCGGTGAGCAAGGCATCCCTTTTCATTCTGTGAAAAATTTAAAGCCAATTTTCGCATTTGATTATTTGTCTCTCAACGAAACAGAATTGTGCTTTAATGTTAAGTCCAATGACCGAGAAGATTTATTGGGCTTTTTAGAAGGTTTAAAAAAAGTTTCATGTTTCACTTATGAAAAAATGCGTTTGACGAAAGCGTTAAGATTTCACTCTATTAATTTATTAGACAAAAAAGTCAATTTAAACCCTTCTGATTTTCTTAAAGTATTAGCACCAAGCTATCGTGGAATGACAGAAGATGAACTTCCCACACTTTACCAATTTGACTTACAATATAAAATCGAAGCACGTGCTGTCGGATTTTTATATAAGGGAGTTTTTTATGTAGTTTGGTATGACCGAAATCACATAATATACCCAAAAAAATAAAACCTACCGCCTACTTAGGAAAGTCCTAGCGGATTTTCTATTCAGTTTTTATTTGCTGAATTAGGTACTTAACCGTGCAATAAACCATATACAAACACGATAAACGGAACCCCAAAAATCACTCCCCACAAATCTCACCCAAAAGCCACAAGTAATCCAATCTATTATCAACAAAATCCTTATTCGAAATATCAATGATTTTCACATTAAAATCAGGTTGTGATTTTAAAAAATCTAAATACCCTGCATTAATCTTTTCTAAATAGTCGTTTTCAATATTCTGTTCGTAATCACGTCCCCGCTTTTTAATATTCTCTTGTAAACGTTCAGTATTTTGATATAAATAGACATACAAATCGGGTTTTGCGATCTCTTTGTACATTAAGTAAAATAACTTCCTATACAACTTAAACTCATCTTCCTGCAATGTGATTTTCGAAAAAATGAGTGATTTAAAGACATCGTAATCACTCACAATAAAATCTTTAAACAAATCGAGTTGTGATAAATCGTCTGATATTTGCTGATAACGGTCCGCTAAAAAAGACATTTCCAAAGGAAAGGAATAACGAGTAGGGTCTTCATAAAATTTAGGCAAAAACGGGTTATCGGCAAAACGTTCTAAAATAAGCTTCGCATTGAAATCATATGCTATTTTATTTGCCAAACTAGTTTTACCAGCACCAATATTACCTTCAACAGCAATGTAATTGTACTTAGAAAAATCAAAAGATTTTCTTGGATTTTTCAACCAAATATTAATAGGTTCTAAAACACTTTCATCATCACACTCCTCTAACAAAACCGACACTTCCTTATCTAGTTTTGGATGTTTTACTTTAGACGCTATATTATGAAGTGGTAATAATACAAACTTACGTTTTTCCATTTCTGGGTGTGGCACTTGGAGTGTTTTAGTTTCAATAATACGATCTTCTGCAAAAAGAATATCTAAATCAATAACACGTGCTTCATAGTCTTCAGAATCTTTCCTAGTACGCCCCAAGTCCTTTTCAATAGTCAATAAAACCTGTAGTAATTTTTTAGGATCAAGGTGACTTTCTAAAACCAGACAAGCATTAAAAAAATCATCACTTTCAAATCCAAAAGCAGGCGATTTATATACTTTGGAAATCAATTTTATATTGCCTGCTCTAACATGTATTAAATCAATAGCATTTTGCAGGTTCTTAAGTTTATCTCCCTTATTACTGCCTAAAGCAATATGAAATGTTGTTGGTTTTATCATAAGTATTGGCAAAATAACTAAAACAATTTTTAATCGTTTATATTTACCTTGGTGATTTATTCACAAATTGTCTCGAAGTACTTCAAAAAATCGAAATACTCGAACAGACATGAATAGAGTTAGCATGTCACTTCGAGTAATTTTTCGAAACTAAATGAAGAAAAATTGTATCGAGAAGCTTTACTTCTATAAATATGAAAATTTATTATGTTTATATTTTAAAATGTTCCGACAAAAGTTATTATACGGGTATAACATCTAATTTAACTAAACGTATTGTAGAACATAAATCCGGAAAACACATGGATAGTTACACTTATAAACGCCGACCAATAAATTTAGAATTTTATGCCAAGTTCACAAATGTTGATTTAGCAATACAAACTGAAAAGCAAATTAAAAAGTGGTCCCGAGTTAAAAAAGAGGCTTTAATTAAAAACGAGTTTGAAAAGCTTCCTAACTTAGCCAAAAAGAAATTTAGTAAGAATTAGTTCTCGATACATCTCGCTTAGGCGAGACACTCGAACCGACATAACCCTTTTATTAACAAATTGTATGACACTAAAAGACAAACTTGCTGCTCAGCGTATCTACATACTTCTTGGTGCTTTATTTATAACATCCTTGGTGGTATCAAATCTCATTTTTCAGAAGTTTTTTTATTGGTACCCATTAGACATTGAAATTTTCGGAAGCAAGCTTTTTGAAATCTCTGTTGGTATTTTACCCTACCCTATCACTTTTTTAATCACCGATTTAATTAGTGAAATTTATGGTAAAAAGCGTGCTAATGATGTTGTAGTAACAGGTATTTTCGCTTCACTTTTTTCACTTTTAATAATATTGGTTGCAGACAGCGTTCCTGCCACAAGCTGGTCTTACGTTAAAGACGATATGTTTAATACGGTTTTTGGTAATTCTATTATTGCTGTGTTTGCAAGTATGCTCACCTATTTATTTGCACAATTTGTAGACATTCAAATTTACCATTTTTGGAAACGACTCACTAAAGGCAAACACCTTTGGCTACGAAATAATTTTTCTACTTGGTTTTCTCAATTTGTAGATACGTTTACTATAGTAACCTTATTATGCTCTTTTGGTATTATCGACTGGTCGAATTTTAAAGGTTTATTAATTAGTGGGTTTTTATTTAAGGTTTTTGTTGCAGCTTGTGATACACCTTTTCTATATTTGGGCGTTTATTTGTTTAGAAGACGTTTCAACTTAAAAGTGAACGAAGAAATTGATCTACTTTAAAACCTTAATAATAAATTTATATTAAATAAAAACAAGTATCATCTTTCTAATGCCATTTTTACGTATATTCATAACGTGTTCAATATCAACACTCCACTAATCTATTCATAACCAAAAGTAAAAACACCTACACCATGAAAAAAGCTTTAAAAATATTAAGTATTACTTTGCTAATCATACTAGCCCTTTTAATTGCTATTCCTTTTGCTTTTAAAGGGCAAATTAAAGACATGGTAAAACAGTCTATAAATGACAACTTAAATGCGCAAGTAGAATTTAGCGATGTGAGTTTAAGTTTTTTAACAAGTTTTCCCCAAGCACATGTCTCTGTAACTGATTTGGTGATCACTAATTTTAAGCCTTTTAAAGATGAGACCTTCCTAACATCAAAGAATATTGCGCTTACAATGTCTATTAAAGAATTGTTTAAAATGTCAGGCGGAGACCCCATTATAGTAAACTCTATTACTGTTGATGAAACCTTACTAACGCTTAAAACAGATAAATTCGGCAACACTAATTATGATATCGCTAAAAAAGATGAAGAAAATACATCAACCGAAATAGAAACAGAAACAAGTGGCTTTTCTTTTGATATTGAAAATTATAGCATCAACAATAGTGCTTTGGCGTATATAGATGAAGGATCGAAAATGACCGTTTACATATCTGAACTTAATCATGAAGGTAAAGGTATCTTTTCCGCAGAAACGTCAGAACTAGATACAAAAAGTGAAGCAAATATTAGTTTCTCTATAGATAGCAGCACCTATTTAAGCAATAATCCTATTAAACTTGATGCCATAATAGGATTAGATCTAGCAAATAACAAATACACTTTTAAAGATAATAAGGCGCTTATAAATAAATTACCTCTAGAGTTTCATGGCTATGTACAGCAATTAGAAAATGGCCAAGAAATAGATATTACTTTCGGAAATCCTGAAACATCTTTCAAGAATTTCTTAGCAGTTATTCCTGAAGAATTTTCAAAAAATATTGAAGGTGTTCAAACTACGGGTGATTTTAAAGTAAAAGGTATTGTTAAAGGTTTAAGTTCTGAAGAAACAATTCCTACGTTAGATATTAGTTTAACATCGAACAACGCGTCTTTTAAATATCCCGATTTACCAAAACGTGTAAAAAACATTACTATAAATACAGTTATAAAAAATACCACAGGACATGTTGATGATACTTATGTTGATATTAAAGCACTTAATTTTAGTATAGACGAAGATATGTTTAAATCGTCTGCTTCTTTAAAAAATATTGCTAAAAACATGTCTGTAAATGCCAGCATTGATGGCTCTTTAAATTTAGCAAACGTAACTAAAGTATATCCTGTTGAATTAGAAAATACATTAACCGGTACCTTAAAAGCAACTATTAACACTGCTTTCGACATGAATGCCATTGAGACAAATACTTACGAACGTATAAAAAATAATGGCTCTGCTAGTATTAGCGATTTTGTATTTTCTTCGGAAGATATTGTAAATCCGATTCATATTTTTGAAGCGAATATGTCTTTTAACCCAGGAACGGTTTCCCTTAATAGCTTTAAAGCCAGGACTGGGAATAGCGATATAAATGCGTCTGGTACTATTAAAAGTTTATTAGGCTTTTTATTAAGTGATAATACGCTTCAAGGGTATTTTAATGTGAATTCTACTTTTTTTAAAGTAAGTGATTTTATGTCTGAAGATGAAACCGCCTCAACAAATAATAAAACTACTAGCGATAGTGAATCGTTAAAAATTCCGGCTTTTTTAGATTGCACTATTAATGCCAATGCAAAAACGGTACTTTATGATAATTTAAATTTAAAAGATTTAAAAGGCACGCTTATAATTAAAGATCAGCGAGCAACACTTAAAGATATGACCTCAAATTTATTTGATGGTGCTTTAGCTATTTCTGGAGATGTTTCTACAAAAAACGAAACACCTACTTTTAATTTAAATTTAGGTGTAGATGGTTTTGATATTAGTCAGTCATTTAAAGAATTAGAACTTTTAAGGAGTCTTGCTCCTGTTGCCAAAATACTTCAAGGAAAACTAAACACCAATATTAATTTGGCAGGTCATTTAGATAGTGAATTTTCACCTGAATTAAGCAGTGTTTCTGGTGATGCCCTTGCTGAATTATTAACGACTAAAATTAATGAAAATAAAGGCGAATTATTTAATCAGCTAGAAGGTTCCTTAAGTTTTATAGATTTTGATAAATTAGATTTGAAGGCTCTTAAAACGACATTAGAATTCGCAGATGGAAAAGTTAGTGTAAAACCATTCCAATTAAAATACGACGATATTACTATTGATGTTTCGGGATCTCACGGTTTTGATAAAAAACTAGAGTACAGTGCCGTTTTTAATGTACCTGCTAAGTACTTAGGAAGCGATGTTAATCAATTAATTGGTAAAATTAATGATGAGGACGCAAAAAATATAACAATTCCTGTTACTGCTAACATTGGAGGTACATATACAAAACCTTCGGTAAAAACAGATTTAACAAGCGGTGTTAAAAACCTAACAAAGCAACTTATAGAAATTGAAAAACAAAAAGCGCTCAATAAAGGTAAAGACAAAGTAAAAGATTTGATTAGTGGCGTTATTGGTGGGAATAAAAGCAAAACCGACTCTATAAAAAAAGAACAAAGCAGCTCAGTTGAAAAGGTTTTAGGAGATATTATTAAAAGCAAAAAAACACCAAAAGATTCTACCAAAACAGACGCTACGAAAGATGCCGTAAAAAATGCTCTTGGTGGTTTATTAGGTGGTAGGAAGAAAAAAGGTTGATACAAAAAAATAAATCCGTATTTTTGCACATTATTTTAAATAAATCCTTTTTTATTAGGATACTAATTTAAAAAAGTTATTATTGTTATTAACCACTTCTATGAATTTAATAAAACGAATAGCATGGTTAAAACATACTTTAAAAAACAAAGTATTAAAAACGTATTTGCGGATAGTCCTAAAAACGAACGAATTTAAAAATCACACATGCTAAAGATTATTATTAAAGAAGGTGAAAATATTGAGCGTGCCTTAAAACGCTACAAAAGAAAACACAGAAACATTAAAGTTATGCAAAACTTGAGAGATGGTCAGTTTTTCACAAAACCATCTGTTAAGAGACGTCGCGAAATTCAAAAAGCTGCGTATATTCAAAACTTAAGAGATCAAGAAGATATTTAGAATTCCCTATTATAAAAAAGCCGCATTTGATTTAAAACAAATGCGGCTTTTTTATTGCAATAATTTCAAGATCATATTTTAACAAATTGAAAAAGTCTAAATGAGTTCAGTATATAACATCTTCAAAAAAGCGCATTCTTATTAAAATTCATGTAAGCTTTTAAGTTTAATCACTACAAAAGCTTTATGATTTCAATCTATTTATTAATAGGCATATTAGCTGCTATTCTTGGAGCGCTTCCTTTAGGCGCTTCTAACATTGCTGTTATTAATACAACTTTGAAGCAAAATGCAAAGAAAGCTTTTAAAATTGCCGTTGCTGCTGGAATTGCAGAAGTCATGTTATCATATTACGCCTTACATTGCAATCTAGAGGTCAAAGATTTTTTTAATAATAATTTATGGGTACAAATAACCGTTGCCTTACTTTTATTTGTTGCTGGCATTTATTTATTCTTTAAAAAGCAATCTGAAAGAAAACCAAAAAAAAGAACGATAACACAATCTAAATATGCGACTGGTTTTTTTCTTGGTATATTAAACCCTCCTGTCTTAATCTATTGGGTCATCGCTTTTGGGATTATAAATAACAATGATGTCATGTTATCATTACAGTCATCATTCTCCGTACTATTTTTATTTTTTTGTGGCGTTTACTTAGGCAAGTTACTCACCTTGTACTCTTATAGCAGGTTTAGCATATTGATTAAAAACAAGGTTCAAAACATATCACTTGTTATCAATAAAGTAACTGGTGTTTTATTAATCGTTATTGCTTTTGTACAAGCTGCGAAATTGTATGTCGTTTAATTAATAGTGATATTAACAACCAATCCCTCATTAGCACGAACATTAAAAACAGTTTCATCTTCAAAAATAAGGTACTGCCCTTTTATGCCAACCAATTTGCCTGAATACTGTTGTTGTTTAACTATATTTAAACTTTTAGGCTTTTCAGGGTATTTATGTACTGGAAACTCTAAATTAGTTTCTGTGTTTGCTTCAATAAAATAATCTTTAGCTTCATCAGGGATATACTGCTTTAAACGTCCACGCCACTCTACTAAACTTTCATCCTTAATATCATTTTTAAGCATCTTTCTCCAGTTCGTTTTATCTGCTACATAATCTTTCAAAGCAACCTCAGTAATACCTGCTAAATAACGATTAGGAACCTCAACAATTTCAATAGCCTCATGAGCCCCTTGATCTATCCAACGTGTTGGCACTTGGTTTTTTCTTGTAACGCCAACTTTTACATTGCTTGAATTTGCTAAATACACAATATGCGGCTGTAACTGAGCGCGTTTTTCAAATTCTAAATCCCGATCTTCCTTACCTAAATGAGCTGTACTTAACTCAGGACGCATAATCCAATCGGCAGCTTGAGGCACTTCGTAAAAGCACTGTTTATCAAACCCTTGTCTAAAAATAGGCTTATCTAATCCGCAGTTTAAACACTGATATTTAACAAATTGAATCGTCATGCTTTTATTCAATAGTTGGTTCATGTTTAAAAAATCATTTTCAAACACCAAATAGTATTGAATTGGATTAGCAAACTCTGTTTCCATTTTTGTTAAAACACCTTGGTAAGTCATAAAAAAAAGTATTATTTTTAAAATCTTAAAGATAAAATAAATATGCCAATACCTATAGTAAATTCGATTGCTTCTTGGTTCTTAAAAAAACGATTCCATCAAATAGAATTGTTTTTAAAATACCCTAACGAAGTACAAAACGAGTTACTATTAAGCCTTATAGACATTGCTAAAGACACTGAAATTGGCAAAAAATACGATTTTTCTACAGTAAAAAACTACAGGACATTTTCTGAACGCGTTCCCATTAAAAATTATGATGGCTGGCAAGATGTTATTGAACGGTCCAGAAAAGGTGAGACCAATATTTTTTGGCCCAGTCCAATAAAATGGTTTGCAAAATCTAGCGGTACTACCAGAGCAAAAAGTAAGTTTATTCCAGTAAGTATAGAATCGCTTGAAGATTGTCATTACGCCGCTGGTAAAGATTTATTATGCATGTATCTTAATAATAATGAAGACTCACAATTGTTTACTGGAAAGAGTTTACGATTAGGGGGCAGTAAAGAATTATACAAAGAAAACGGTACTGTGTTTGGTGACTTATCTGCTATTTTAATTGATAATATGCCTTTTTGGGCAGAATTTAGTAGTACACCAAGTAATAAGGTTTCTTTAATGAGCGATTGGGAACATAAAATGCAAGCCATTGTAAATGAAACCATAGATGAAAATGTAACAAGTCTTGCTGGTGTTCCTTCATGGATGCTTGTACTACTCAACAACGTTTTGGATACTACTGGAAAAGAAAGTCTTCGTGACATCTGGCCAAATTTAGAAGTCTATTTTCATGGAGGGGTTAGCTTCACACCATATAAAGATCAGTACAAAAAAATTCTTCCTGAAACCGATTTTAAATATTATGAGATTTATAATGCTTCGGAAGGGTTTTTCGCTATTCAAGATCAAAACAACTCTGATGAATTATTATTGATGCTGGATTATGGTATTTTCTATGAATTTATTCCTATGAATATTTATGCTACTTCTGAAGAAAGAGCGATTCCTTTAAGTGATGTCCAACTTAATAAAAATTATGCTGTAATAATTACTACTAATGCTGGATTATGGCGTTATAAGATTGGTGACACTGTTCGGTTTACATCATTAAGTCCCTATAGAATAAAAGTATCTGGTAGAACCAAACATCATATTAATGTTTTTGGAGAAGAGCTAATTATTGAAAATGCCGAAAACGCATTAAAAAAGGTATGTAAACGTACCAAAGCCGAAATTGTAGATTTCACAGCTGCTCCTATATTCATGAAAGACAAAGAAAAAGGAGCTCATGAATGGCTTATTGAATTTAAAACACCTCCTAAAGACATCCATTATTTTAATGAATTATTTGATAATGCTCTAAAGGCATTAAATTCTGACTACGAAGCTAAACGTTATAATAATTTAACACTTAACAAACCCAAAATTAATATAGCCAGAGAACATTTGTTTTATGATTGGCTGAAACAAAACAATAAACTGGGTGGACAACATAAAATACCTCGACTTTCTAACACGAGGGATTATATGGATGAGCTATTACGTTTAAACGAATAATTTTGTAGGTTTTTTATTATTCACAAAGCGCTTGGTCGATTAATATTGTTTATTATCTTCAAAAATTATATTTTTAAAGTGTTGATAACAAGTTTAATAGCATCACAAACCTACAATAGCCCCTCAGATGAAAACTTATTTTTTAATTATCCTATGCCTTCAATGTACCCTTTTATTTAGCCAACCTACTAAACTTACTATAGGAACTAATGGCTTTCAGTTTAAAATTTCCGATACTGGTATTAATACTAAATTCTCAGAAATTGGATCTGGTTTTTTTAAAGACAAGCTTATCATGGTATCTTCAAAAAAAATTGGAGCATTAGCAAAAATAGACCCCAATACAAATGAAGCCTATAAGGAACTATATTGTTTAGATACTTTAGGTAAAGGGATTTTAGCTAATCCGTTGTTATTTTCAAGAATTTTAAATACAAACGATAGTGAAGGTCAAATTTCTTTTTCACCAAATCAAGAAACGGTCTACTACTCTAGAAGCAGTAAAACAAACTCTTTAGAGTTTAAACTTTACAAAGCTATTTTAGAAGAAGGTTCACACGGCAATTGGGTTAACGAAAAACTGTTAAGTATTAACAAAGAAAACGTATCCATAGAAAACCCTTTTGTTAACGCTAAATGCGATAAACTATATTTCTCTGCTAACATGCCTAATGCCATTGGCGGTTATGACATCTACGTTTCTAATATTAATCCTGATGGCACTTTAGCGACTCCTAAAAATTTAGGTGAAAAAATAAATACTCCTTTTGATGATAAGCACCCATATGTTTCTATGGATAATGCGTATTTATTCTTTTCCTCAAAAGGCCACAAGGGCATGGGAGGGTTTGATTTCTTTGTTAGTGAAATTTCAAGAGATGGTTATAAAACTCCTATAAATATGGGTAATACTATCAATTCAAGGTATGATGAAGTTGCTTATTTTAATATAAACAAAAGTGCAGGATATTTTTCATCAAATAGACCAAACGGAAAAGGTGGTTTCGATATTTATTACTTTACTACGAATCACATCAAACAAACCATTGAAGGTAAAATTTTAGATTTTAACACTAAGGCTATATTACCCAATACCATCGTTATTCTAAAAGATAGAAATCAAAAAGAAATTGAACAGTTAGTTACAAGCAAAGATGGTACTTATAGATTTGATGTTGCTCCATTAGAGTCTTACACAATTACAACTAAAAAAAGGTGCTTTAAAGATGGCTCATTTGATTTTGCATCGTATAAAAGTGAAAACACAACTTATAACAAGGATTTAGAAATAATCGCTACAAATCCCATAACAGAAGCGACTAATGAATTTAAAATGATAACTAAAAACATATATTTTGACTTTGCTAAACATAGTATAAAAAAAGAATCGTATGCCACCTTAAACAAAATAATAGAAGTACTCAACAATCATCCAAAAACAAGATTAGCAATTAATGCGCATACCGATAATAAAGGCTCTGACACCTTTAATTTAAGTCTATCTAAAAAACGAGCTAAATCAGCTTTAAATTATTTAATTAAAAATGGTATTTCAAAAAATAGACTTTTGTCTAAAGGTTATGGAGAAAGTAAACCATTAATTGATTGCAAAAATTATTGTTCTAAAAAAGACTTACAAACTAATAGGCGCGTTGAATTTGTTATTTTAAGTACTACTCCATAAAATATACTTTAAAACAATTTCATCTTGAAAAAGTGGTATTAGAATAATTGGGCATCTAAAAGTTAGATTCACTTTTATCCTTTTCTAAAAAAGACATGAATTATATAATTACAAATATTTTAATTTCACATATAAAAAATTCAATAACAGATAGTTGTAAATATAGCTACTTAAATTTGTTATCACACTAGAACAACAAAAGGTCTTTTTTTTACTAGAACTCTCAATAAAGTAATTGGTAAACGAATTAAATAGCTATTCATCTAAGAAATTTTCAAAAACTAAGGTTCAGGATTACATTTAACATCCATTTAATTTTAATCTCTCTAATCCCTCAAAAGATGAAAACTAAATTATCTTTTTTCATTTTCCTTATCTCTAACATTATACTTAGTCAAGGACCTTCTAATTTAATAGCATCGAATAATTTTTCTTTTAACAATTCACGTTCATCATTAAACTCCATTGATGCTAACGGATTTGAGTTCGAACTTTTAGACGCTGGTGTTAATACTAAATATTCCGAAATTGGATCTGGTTTTTTCAGAAATAAACTTATTATGGTGTCCTCAAAAAAACTTGGAGGACTAGCAAAAATAGATCCTAATACGAATGAAGCGTATAAAGATTTATTTTGCCTAGACATTGATAAAAATGGTTCATTAAGCTTACCGCTTTTGTTTTCTAGAATACTAAACACAAAAAACAGTGAAGACCAATTAACATTTTCTCCAGATCAAAAAACAGTGTATTATACCAGGAGTTCTAAAGAAAACTCAATGGAGTATAAATTATATAAAGCTATTTTAGAAGAAGATTCTCATGGTAATTGGATTAATGAAGCCCTTTTGAGTATTAATAAGACAAATGTTTCAATAGAAAACCCTTTTGTAAGTCCTAAAGGTGATAAATTATATTTTTCGGCAAATATGCCAGAATCTATTGGGGGTTACGACCTCTACGTTTCAGACATAAATGCAGATGGTACTTTAAGTACCCCTAAAAACCTAGGAGATAATATTAATACACGCTCAGATGAAAAATATCCATCCCTTTCTATAGATTCAAAATATTTATATTTCTCTTCAAAAGGACATAACAATATAGGTGGATTTGATCTTTTTACGAGTAAAATTTTAAGTAACGGGTATAAAACTCCAAGAAATATGGGGAACACCATTAATACGCGATATGATGAAGTTGCTTATTTCTTAGCTGCTAAAAATAAAGGCTATGTATCTTCTAACAGACCAAATGGAAAAGGTGGTTTCGATATTTATACAGCTACTAATGATGAAATAATTCAAACAATAAAGGGTCAGGTTTTAGATTTAGAAACCAAAATAAAACTCCCTAATACCTTAGTTATTTTAAAAGACGAAGAAGGTAAAGAAATTTCAAGACAACGAACTAAAACTAATGCTAGTTATAGCTTTCATGTGACTCCTTTTGAATCGTATAGCATTACAACTCAAAAGGACGGATTTAAAGATGGTGATTTTAAATTTGAAGCGACTAGAGCTTACAATACTTCATACACTAAGGATTTAGAATTACTCACTACAGAACCTGTTATCGCAAAAGTTGAAGACGAGTTAAGAATTGTTCTAGAAAACATATATTTCGATTTTAACAAATGGGGCATCAAAGAAGAGTCTTTTATTTCTTTAAACAAAGTTCTTAAAGTTTTAAAGGAACACCCAGAAATGAAATTAGTTATTAATGCGCACACTGATAACAAAGGTCGAGATTCTTATAATTTAAACTTATCTAAAAAACGTGCTGCATCTGCAGTAACTTATTTAATAAACAACGGTATTAATAAAAACAGATTACAATCTAGAGGGTATGGTGAAACCAAACCAAAGATTGATTGTAAAAATGATTGTACCGACGAAAATTTACAAGCTAACAGGCGTGTGGAATTTGTTATTTTAGAATAACGAAGAGTTTATAAACTTTATAACACGTTCTTAATTCCGATTAAATACAACAGTAAAAGTTTTTAAACGAGTATTTTGTCTAATCATCTAAAAGGCAAAAAAAACCTTTGTGCATGATCTAATTAAGTATACTTTTAAAAAGTTTTTAGAAACACTGTGAAAATTTATCCATAATGTCTTTTATTAATTAACATCCATAAAAATAAAAAACCACGCTGCATAGCGTGGTTTTTTTATACTATATATTCAACTTTTTATGAAACTGCTTTTAGTTTCTTCAAAGTTGTTTTCGTTAATTTATCCTCTGCGTATACTTTAGTTACGTTTAATTTCTTCTCATTGCTACTAGGCAGCTCAAACATCGCATCTGTTAATATTTCTTCACAAAGAGAACGTAATCCTCTAGCACCTAATTTATATTCAATAGCCTTATTCACAATAAAATCTAAAGCACCGTCTGTTATGGCGAATTCAATTTCGTCCATAGCAAACAACTTCTTGTATTGCTTGACAATGGCATTCTTAGGCTCGGTTAAAATCGCTCTTAAAGTCTTTGCGTCTAAAGGATCCATATATGTAAGTACAGGTAAACGCCCTATAATTTCTGGAATCAATCCAAAATCTTTTAAATCTTTTGGAATAATATATTGTAGTAAATGATCTTGATCTACAACTTCGTCAGACATAGAAGCACTATACCCCACTGCTTGCATATTCAAGCGTTTTGATATCACACGATCAATACCATCAAAAGCACCACCAGCAATAAATAAAATATTTTCTGTGTTTACTTCAATAAATTTTTGATCTGGATGCTTACGTCCTCCTTTTGGTGGTACATTAACTACAGTTCCTTCAAGAAGTTTTAATAAGGCTTGTTGTACCCCTTCTCCAGAAACATCACGTGTTATAGATGGATTATCACTCTTACGAGCAATTTTATCAATCTCATCAATAAAAACAATGCCTTTTTCTGCTTTTTCTAAATTATAATCTGCAGCTTGTAATAAACGTGTTAAAATACTCTCTACATCTTCTCCAACATAACCTGCTTCTGTTAAAACAGTAGCATCTACAATAGCTAATGGTACATTTAACATTTTAGCAATTGTTTTTGCCATTAGGGTTTTTCCTGTACCCGTTTGCCCTACCATGATGATATTACTCTTCTGAATTTCTATATCATCTTTAGTAGGTGGTTGTAACAAACGTTTATAATGATTATACACCGCCACAGACATCACTTTTTTAGTCATGCTTTGTCCGATAATATATTCATCAAGAAACCCCTTAATTTGTTGGGGTTTACGGAGTTTTAACTCAGCAGACAAATCACTACTATCACTTTGCTTAGATTCTTCAATCACAATACCATGCGCCTGCTCTATACATCTATCACATATATGAGCATCTAAGCCTGCTATTAATAAATTCGTTTCTGGCTTTTTTCTACCACAGAACGAACATTCTAATTCTTCTTTTGCCATTAATCTATATCTGTTTTTTTGTGTAAATCACTATAAATCCCTCAATAACAATTAACTAAAATTACAAATTTTTTATTTAATTACGAGACAAAATCTCATCAATCATGCCATATTCCTTGGCTTTATCAGCTTTCATCCAATAATCTCGATCACTATCTTCGTATACTTTGTCGTAATCCTGCCCCGAATGCTTACTAATAATCTTATAAAGCTCTTCTTTTAAAATCAAAATCTCTCTAGCTGTAATTTCGATATCACTAGCCTGCCCTTGTGCACCTCCCAATGGTTGGTGTATCATAACTCGCGAATGTGTTAATCCGCTACGTTTTCCTTTCTCTCCAGCACATAATAAAACAGCTCCCATAGAGGCTGCCATACCAGTACAAATAGTAGCTACGTCAGGTTTTATAAACTGCATAGTATCATAAATCCCTAAACCAGCATACACACTTCCTCCTGGAGAATTAATATAAATTTGAATATCTTTTGAAGCATCAACACTTTCTAAAAACAATAATTGAGCTTGTATAATATTAGCAACTTGATCGTTAATAGCTGTACCCATAAAAATAATACGGTCCATCATTAAACGAGAGAATACATCAAAAATAGCGATATTCATTTGACGTTCTTCAATAATATTAGGCGTTAAGCTATTTGGGTACATACTACTCATTATTTTATTATAATATGTACTGCTTATCCCTTGATCTTTTATCGCGAATTTTTCAAATTCTTTTGCGTAATCCATAGTTTTTTTAATATTTAATTCGATTAATTGCCTGATTCACACTTAAATGACAAAAAAATCTATTTTAAAAAATTCTTTTTTTTGAATAAAAAACGCTTAAACCTGTAGATTTAAGCGCTTAAATATAAGGAATTATTCTTTACTTATTTATCGCCGTAAACTTCTTTAACAAACTTTTCATAGCTTAATTCTTTAACCTTAATATTAGCTTTTTCTTTGTAAACTGCTAATAATTTTTGGCTGATTAATTGCTCTGAAATTCTACGTGCTTCGTCTTGGTTTGATAATACACGTGCTGCAATGTCGTCTAACTCTTTGTCTGAAGGGTTCATTTGACCAAATTGAGCCATTTGCCCTTTAATCATTTCTCTTGCATGATTTTTAATGTCATCCATAGTTACTTGAACATCATTATCTGTAATAAGTTTTCCTTCAATTAATTGATAGCGTAAACTTTTTTCTGATTTTTCATATTCTTCTCTTGCTTGCACCTCATCCATTTCTTTCTCACCAGCAGTTTGCATCCACTTAGTTAAAAATTCGGCAGGTAAATCAAACTTAGTACTTTCAACTAAATATTCAGTAACATCGTTTAAAAGCTTCTGATCTGCTTGTTGTACAAATTGCTTTTCGGCATCTTCCTTTATCTTCGCTCTTAACTCGGTAACAGTAGTTACAGTATCTTTTCCAAAAAGCTTATCAAACAACTCTTGATCTAAATCTGCTAATTCACGCTCATTAATTTCATTAATTGTGAAATTCACTTCAATATCTAAACCATGTACATCATCATGACTTAATTTTAAAGCATGCATTAATTCATGCTCATCATCATAAAGTCCTTTAGTTTTTAATGTAATAACATCTCCAGCTTTAGCTCCTATAAATTGCTTTTCTGTGGCTTTCCCTTTAAATTTATCTAAAGTTAAAGTTACTGTGTTATCTATTTCTTTTTCTTCATTTGTATAAACTCCAGTAATTTCACTGTCTTTTACAACAGTATCTTGAGAGACTAACTTCCCGTATTGTTTTTGAATACGTTCAATCTGCTCATCAATCATTTTATCATCAGCAACAATATTATATTGAGTGATTGCTTTTTTACCTTTTAATTTCACTTCAAATTCTGGCGCTAAACCTAATTCAAATTCAAAAGAAAATTCATCAGCTTCCCAGTTAATTTCATCTTGTGGTTTTGGTAAAGGCTGTCCTAAGACATCAAGTTTTTCTTCCGTAAGGTATTTATTTAAAGCATCTTGCAATAACTTATTAACCTCATCAACCAAAACAGCTTTCCCGTATTGTTTTTTAACCATCCCCATTGGCACATGCCCTTTTCTAAAACCAGGAATATTTGCTGTTTTACGATAGTCTGTTAATATTTTTTCAACTTTATCGCTATAGTCTTCTTTAGCGATATCTACTTTCACAACAGCATTTAATGCATCAACGTTTTCTCTTGTAATATTCATTTTAAATTATATAAAGCCTCATGTCAGGCATTTAACAATACGTTTTCTTTTAAAAAACTAAAATTTATGTAACCAAAATTGGGATGCAAAAATATAATATTTTTACATCCTAGCAAAGTTTTTAACTGCTTGATTTCATGTGATCTTATTTATTGATTTTCAAAGATCAAATGTCATTCACTATTAAAATATTTAGTTAAAAAAATCAGTGAGGCAGAAGTTTGTTTAAAGCTATTTTTTATCGTCTTTTAAAAGCGAATGAAGTATGGATTGTAAAACAGAAAGTAGTATACTAAACAACACTGCAATCCAAATGCTATTTACAGAAAAACCATCAATTAATTTATCAGCTAATAAAATAATTAATGCATTAATAATTAGCAAGAATAAGCCTAAAGTAACTACTGTTATAGGTAAGGTTAGAACAATTAAAACAGGTTTTACAAATAGGTTTAATATTGATAATACAACAGCAACAATAATAGCCGTTAAATAACTATCTACATTGACTCCTTTTAGGAAATATGCTATTATAAATACAGCTAAGGCGTTTAAGAGAAGTTTAGTTATGAGTTTCATCTGTTTTTATTTAATTATTATATCTATCAGACGTCATTCGCATAGTAAATGTTTCAATATCAGTTGAAATTTTTTAATTATGCTTGCTCATTGTTTTTAGAATTCACTTAAATGTACAAAATATCCATTTTATATTCTTTTAAACACTACAATATCTTGATATTCTTTTTTTGATTTGTCCCTCACTTCATCTTTCCAAAAGCCATCAATTCTTTTTACTCTTTTCAAATTGGCATTTTTCAGCATATCATCTAGCTTAGTTTTATGAATCGCAATATTACCAGATTTAACATTTTTATTCATTAATCTAAAACCATCATCTCCTTTAACAGGAAAATTAAAATGCTTTCTAGTGGCAATATAATCTTCATCATTTGAGTCATACAAAAAGAAGGTAGAAAAACATAAACCATTATTAGTAATCACCCTTTGAATCTCATTAAAATAATGTTGAATCTCTTCTAACATCATATGGGTAAAAACCGAAAATGTAAAAATCTTATTAAAACTATTTTTCCCATAAGGAAAAACAAATTCTAGTGCACTACTCGCAGAGGTGTTATATAAATCATTATATAGAGCTACATATTTAAAATTAAAATTTGAAAAATCTGTACCAATGCCAGAATTACACCAATCTATTCCTTTTTTTACCACGTCAAAACCATCATAACTTCCTTTTTCGTTAATATATGTTGTTAATGCTATTGCTGTTCTCCCTACACCACTACCTATATCTAAAACAGAATCTGATGGTATTAAATTTATCTCTTCTTTAAGCAACTCTAATTGTAATTCACCTTGTTTTAAATAGTTTTCTGCACTAGAAGGGGAACCGGTATATATAAAACCTCTTGGAGGTACATATTTATGAGTTTTGCCTGTAATTTTATCAAATAAATCTTGTGGCAAGTAATATAATCTACGAATAAAAAATCTCTGATTTGATGACAAGTCATACCATAACTTTCTTAATAATTTTGTTTTTTTCATATATGCATGTAAGTTATAACATAAAATTTATTGCAGCTTCAAAAAAATCTTTTGGATTTTCGGCATGCAACCAGTGTCCTGAATTAGAAATAGTGACAATGTCTACACTCGTAAAATGATTCGAAATGATTCTTTCATCCTCTTCCCCAATATATTCCGATCTATCTCCACGTAAAAACAATGTATCTTTTTCAAACTTGGCATGACTTGGCAATGCTTCACCTACCTCCCCCACTTCTTCTTTTAAAACCTCTAAATTTACACGTAATGCTAATTTGCCTTTTTCAATCCAATATAGGTTTTTTAACAAAAACTGACGTGTTCCAAAATCGGGCACATAATTACTCAACAACTTATCCGCCTCTCCTCTACTATGAATCATATCAAAATCTAACGCTGTTAAACCTTCCAATATATCATGATGATGAATTGGGTAAAAACGTGGAGAAATATCTACTACCAACAACTTCAAAATTATTTCAGGATATTGCGTTGCAAATAACATAGCTGTTTTCCCTCCCATAGAATGTCCCAATAATGTGATATTGGTAAGGTTGTGGATATCACAATAATGTTTTAAATCTTCAGCAAGCACCTCATAATTAAAATTATTATGCCAAAAACTGCGTCCGTGATTCCGTTGGTCTACTAAGTGAACTTGAAAACCCTGTTCGCTAAATTGACGACCAAGTGTTTTCCAATTATCACTCATTCCTAAAAAACCATGAAGTATAACAAATGGTTGTCCTTCTCCTATTATATTTGAATGTAATATCATAATCTTCCCTTAATCCCTCCAAAGGAGGGAAGCTATTATGTGATTGCTCACTTATTTTTAAATATTTTTTTTAAATCTATCCTGTTTAATTCCGTAATGTTTCGGCAGAGTTTCTTTCCCTTTGGGAAGAATTAAAATTGGGACTTTAATTTGCGTAAATACATTTGAACAACATTCTCTACTCCTAAATACAAACTCTCGGCTATTAAAGCATGCCCAATAGAAACTTCTAACAACCCAGGAATATTCTTTTTGAAATATTCAATATTATCTAGAGACAAATCGTGTCCAGCATTAATACCCAGATTTAAATTACTTGCTAATATTGCACTATCAGCATAAGGCTTAATAGCGGCCGTATTTCCTAAACTATATTGATGAGCAAAAGCTTCTGTATATAATTCAATTCTATCCGTTCCTGTAGCTTTAGCACCTTCAATTTGCCCTAATACAGGGTCTACAAAAATAGAGGTTCTTATTCCGTTTTGTTGAAACTCTTTGATAACATCAACTAAAAAATCTTTATTCTTTATAGTATCCCAACCAGCATTACTAGTAATAGCATCAACAGCATCAGGAACTAACGTAACTTGAGTCGGCTTTACATTTAAAACTAATTCTACAAAAGATTCCACAGGATTGCCCTCTATATTATACTCGGTATAAACTTCTGATTTTAAATCATGAGCATCCTGATAGCGTATATGACGTTCATCTGGCCTTGGATGAATCGTTACCCCCTCTGCACCAAACCGTTGCACATCTTTTGCAAACTGAACTACATTTGGAACATTACCTCCTCTGGAATTCCTTAACGTAGCAATCTTGTTAATATTTACACTTAACTTTGTCATGTATGAATTTTAAAAAGCAAAAATACAAAGTAGAACAGGCTTATATACTATTTTTTTAATTAATTTGCATACTCTTAAAGCTGAACAATGAAACTTTCGGAATATATTATAAATGATATAAAACCATTACATAGTAATAGCAAAATAAGTGAATTGCAATTGCTTTTTAATCAGTTAACCTATTCCCATATTCCTATCAAAGACGAGGATGATACTTTTTTGGGTACTTTTTTTGAAACTGACGTGCATTGTTTTGAAAGTAATAAACTTATTAGTGACCATCTTCATTCGATTGAAGATTTTTTTGTAAGAGACGATACACTTTGGTTAGATGTATTAGAAGCTTTTGCTCAAAATTCGGCTAATATTATGCCTGTTTTAGATAAAAACAATAATTATCTAGGATATTATGAACTTAATGATATTATTAGCCTTTTTAATGAATCTCCTTTCTTTTTTGAAGCTGGAGGTGTTCTAGTCGTCGAAAAGGGAATCAATGATTACTCATTTAGCGAGATAAGCCAAATAGTAGAATCTAACAACGGGAAAGTTTTAGGTGCTTTTGTTTCTAAAATAAAAAATGATGTTGTGCAAGTCACTATTAAAATAGGTAGCACAGGGCTTAATGAGATCATTCAAACTTTTCGTAGATATAGTTATAATATCGTATCGGGACATGAAGAAGATAGTTATATTGAAAGCCTCAAAGATAGATCGGATTATTTAAACAAATACTTAAATATGTAAACAATGAACCATCCATAAATTTTATGGATGCACCATGTGCCCAATAAAAAACGATAAAAACAAACACATGAAAGTTGCTATTTTCGGACGATTTTATAATAAAGCTACAACAACTTCAGTTGAAACACTATTTAATTACTTATTAAAAAAGGACATTGATGCTTATATTGAAACGGAGTTTTTCAACATTATCCTTAATGAATCTCCCAACATAAAAGACTTTACTTCATTTAAAACATTTGACACATTAGATACTTCTTTCGATTTCCTTGTAAGCGTTGGAGGTGATGGTACCATTTTAAGAGCCATTACTTTTGTAAAGGATATAGATATTCCTATAATAGGCATTAATACAGGGCGTTTAGGTTTTTTAGCAACGATACAGGTTGATGCTATCGAGCATGCTATTCAAAATATTATTGACGGACATTATAAAATATCAGAACGTAGTTTACTTTCAATAGAAACTATTCCAGAAAATAAAAATATAACATCACTAAATTTTGCCTTAAACGAAATAGCTGTAAGCAGAAAGAATACGACATCTATGATTACTGTTGAAACGCATTTAGATGGTGAATATCTTACATCTTATTGGAGTGATGGTTTAATAATCTCAACCCCTACAGGTTCTACGGGGTATTCTTTGAGTTGTGGCGGCCCAGTAATTACCCCAGGAACTAATAGTTTTGTTATAACTCCTATAGCACCACACAACCTTAGCGCTCGCCCTTTAATAATTCCCGATTCAACAGAGATACAACTTAAAGTGGACGGGCGGGAAGAAAATCATTTAGTCTCGTTGGACTCCAGAATTGCAACACTAGATAATGGCACTATAATCAAAATTAAAAAAGCAGACTTCAAAATTAAAATGATTGATCTTTTAAATGAAAGTTTTTTAGATACACTAAGAAAAAAGCTTCTTTGGGGGGAAGACAAGCGCAATTAAACAATAATTCATAAGAAATTCAGTTTTACACTAATACAATTTAGCTCAAATTATTTTAGGCTAATCTTATTTATTATATTTGCAAACTTTTGAATATTTATGAGGCATTTAACCATATTGATATTAAGTATATTAAGCATTCATTTTAGTTACTCTCAAATTAACGAAATAGGTATTTTTGCAGGAGGAAGTAATTTTATTGGAGATGTGGGTGCTACAGATTATATTTCACCTAACCAATTAGCCATTGGAGGGATCTATAAATGGAATAGAAGTAAGAGGCACTCTTATAGGGCTTCTGTGATTTTTAGTGAATTAGAAGGTATTGATACAAAATCAGACGACCCAAGACGTATTCAAAGAGGCTATGAGTTTTCAAGTAAGATTATGGAAGTTTCTTTAGGAATCGAATTTACATTTTTAGATTTCGATTTACATTCTAGCGATAAAGCAGCTACACCATACTTATATACTGGTATAACTACAGCCAAGCATGATAATCATTATTTTTTGAATGGTGTACAAACCCAAGAAAACACCTCAAGTTGGGCATACGGTATTCCAATGGTGGTTGGTTTTAAAGCTTCTTTTATAGATAATATTATAATAGGTATAGAAGTTGGTGCACGCTATACATTTTCTGATGGACTTGACGGAAGTCTTCCAAATGATAAATCCAGGCAGCAACAGTATAAATTTGGTAATATAAATAATAACGATTGGTATATGTTTTCAGGTTTAACTTTAACATACACATTTGGCGAAAATCCTTGTTACTGCCCAGGCAATTAAAATGAATTTAAAAGAAAGTATACAAAGCAACACACTACCAAAACACATTGCCATTATAATGGACGGCAACGGTCGTTGGGCAAAACAAAAAGGAATGATACGCGCTTTTGGTCATGAAAATGGCACAAAAGCTGTGCGACAAACTGTTGAGGCTTGTGCAGAACTTGGCATAAAAAACTTGACTCTTTACGCGTTTTCTACCGAAAATTGGAAAAGACCAAAATTAGAAGTACAAACGTTAATGAAACTTTTGGTGTCTTCATTAAAAAAAGAAATAAAAACACTTCAAGATAATAATATTAAACTTTCGGCTATAGGAAACCTTAATACACTTCCTAAAAAAGTTCACAAAGAACTTCATGATGTTATTGATAGTACAAAGGAGAACGAAAGAATGACTTTAACCTTAGCATTAAGCTATGGATCTAGAGAAGAAATACAAAACACTGTTAAAGAAATTAGTATTAAAGTTAAAAATAATATAATTTCGCCCGATAATATTGATGAATCGATTATAAATGAGCATCTTTACACGCATGATTTGCCAGATGTAGATTTACTAATTAGAACAAGTGGAGAGCAACGTATTAGCAATTTTTTACTTTGGCAAATAGCATACGCAGAGTTATATTTTACAAATGTATTGTGGCCAGATTTCACGAAAGAACATTTGTATGAAGCTATTATTGAATATCAAAAAAGAGAACGAAGATTTGGGAAAACAAGTGAACAGCTTAGCTAACATTTCATTTTTAGAAGCACATATAAAGCACATTATAGTAATATTACTTTTTGCAAGTAGCTTTAACATTCAAGGACAAGAAGCAACATATAGTAATGGCAACAAATACATATTAGGAGGTATTTCAGTTTCTGGAAATAGTTCGTTTAGTGAACAAACCATCGTTACTTATTCTGGTTTAAGAAAAGGAAAAGAAATAACAATTCCTGGAGAAGCTATTAGTACGGCTATTAAAAAACTTTGGAACTCTAAGTTATTTAGTGATATTGAAGTTTATGTTACCAAAATAGAAGGTGATGCTGCTTTTTTAGAGATAAGACTATCTGATTTACCTCAACTTAACGAGATAAAAATAAATGGTATAAAAAGGTCTAAAAAAGAAAAAGTAATTGAAGAGAATAAATTAAAAAAGGGAACCAAAGTAACTGAAAACTTAATAACCACAACTAAAAACTTTTTAACTACTAAATACAAAAAAGAAGGCTATTTAAACACTAAAATACATATTAACACAATAGATGTAAAAGATTCTATTAAAGCAGCTCGTGTTAATATGGTACTCAATATTGATAAAGGCGAAAAAGTTAAAATTAAAGATATAGACTTTAATGGCAATACTGTTTTAAGCGATAAAAAGCTTAGAAGAAGTATGAAAAGTACTAAAAAGATAAATCGTTTAAGAATTTTAAAACGCTCTAAGTTTATAGATTCTGCGTATCAAGCGGATTTATCTAGTGTCATAGAGAAGTACAAAGAAAATGGTTATAGAGATGCTCGAATCTTATCTGATAGCTTAATAATTAACGACGATAAAACCATCTCTCTTAAAATAGATATAAATGAAGGGGAGCTATACACTTTTGGAGATATTACTTTTATTGGTAATACCGTATACAGTAACCAATATTTATCTAGACTGCTACGTATAAAGAAAGGGGACACATACAATGGTGTTTTATTACAAGAACGAATTGCAGACAACTCTAGCCCTGATGCTCGAGATATAACCAACGAATATCAAAATCATGGGTATTTATTTTCTACTATAAATCCTGTTGAGGTAAGTGCCGACAATAATGTTATTGATATGGAAATAAGAATTATTGAAGGCAAGCCAGCTTATTTCAATAGTGTTTCTGTTGTAGGTAATGATAAAACAAATGACCACGTTATCTATCGAGAAATTAGAACGCGTCCAGGTCAATTATATAGTAAAGCTAATGTCGTACGTACCGTTAGAGAATTAGGTCAATTAGGTTTTTTCGATGCTCAAGAAATCTCACCAAACTTTAACAACCCAAACCCGAACGAGGGCACTATAGACATGGAATATTCTGTTAAGGAAACTGGTTCAAGTCAAATCGAACTACAAGGTGGTTATGGTGGCGGTGGCTTTATTGGCACACTTGGGTTATCTTTTAATAACTTTTCAATAAAAGACCTCTTAAAAAAAGACGCATACAAACCCATACCTATGGGTGATGGACAAAGACTAGCTTTACGTTTGCAAGCGAGTCGTTTTTTTCAAACTTATAGCTTTTCGTTTTCAGAACCTTGGTTAGGAGGAAAAAGGCCTGTTCAATTTTCAGCTTCATTATCGCACACCAAGCAGTTCTTATTTAATCCACAAACAAGAAATGCAGATAAGAGTAGAAGTTTTAATATCACTGGAATCACATTTGGTTTAGCAAAACGTTTATCCGTTCCAGATGATTATTTCACCTTATCACAGGCTATTAGTTATCAACGTTATGACTTAAATAACTATAACACTGGATTATTTACTTTTGGAGATGGTTATTCTAACAATTTATCTTACACTATAGGTCTTAGTAGAAATAACACTAATGTAGACCCTATTTACCCAACAGGAGGTTCAAAATTTAGTGCCACTGCTAAATTCTCACTCCCTTATTCTTTATTTAATGGCGTAGATTACGAAGCACTTCAAGAAGAACGAGACACTAACAATGCTATAAGAAGTGATGTTAATAGTACTCCTTTAGAGATAACAAATGCACAAAATAGAATTGCAGAAATAGATCAGGAAAAATTTGATTGGCTAGAATTTTATAAAGTAAGTTTCAAAGGTGATTGGTATACTAAAATATTTAACAATCTCGATTTGGTGCTTAAACCAAGTGTCGAATTTGGCTTTCTAGGAGCTTATAATAATGATAGAGGGGTTATTCCTTTTGAACGTTATTTTGTTGGTGGTAATGGATTAGGAAATCAGAGTTTGGATGGAAGAGAGACGATACAATTACGTGGTTACCCAGATCAATCATTATCAGACCAAGACGGAGCAAGTATTTATAATAAATTTTCTTTAGAACTACGCTATCCTATAACATTAAAAGCTTCCGCAAAAATCTATGCTTTAGGTTTTTTAGAAGGCGGTGCATCTCATAATAGTTTTAGAGATTTTAATCCATTTAATATCAATCGATCTGCAGGTGTAGGTGTTCGTATTTTCATGCCAGCATTTGGATTATTGGGCATTGATTTTGGTCACGGATTTGATGCTCTTCCTGGGCAAAACACTAAGCATGGTTGGGAAACTCACTTCATAATTGGACAGCAATTTTAAGTATAAAATTTATTTTGGCACGATATTTTCTAATAACACTATAATGATTTGCATGAGGATTAAAATTTTTAAGATTAAAATTCGTTAATTTTGAAGATACGATTCGAAAAAGGCATAAATAAAGTTTCATTTGTCGTTTTTAGAATTTATAAGACAATAAATTAAAATATATACAGATGAAAAATAAAGTTCTTTTTTTACTGACATTAGTTTTTATGATAAGCTTATCTATACATGCACAACGTGGTGTTAGAATTGCTTATATAGATACTGAATATATTTTAGAAAATGTTCCGGAATACCAAGAAGCCACAGCTCAATTAAATCAAAAAGCAGATAAGTGGAAAAACGAAATTGGCGCTAAATTAGGAGCTATAGAACAAAAACGAAAAAACCTAAGCAATGAAAAAGCACTTTTAACAAAAGAGCTTATTGATGAACGAGAAGAAGATATTGCTTTTGAAGAGAAAGAAATTCTTGATTATCAGCAAAAACGTTTTGGCCCTAATGGCGATTTGTTCATTCAAAAAAAGCAATTGATGCAGCCTATTCAGGATCAAATTTTTGCAGCAGTTCAAGATTTGGCCAAAAGCAGAAAATATGATTTTATTTTTGACAAATCATCTGATGCAGTGATGCTATTCTCTGCAAGACAGTTTGATTTAAGTGATCAAATATTAAGGAGTATAACAAGAACATCAAAACGCAAACAAGCAAATTCTAAAGCAGAACGTAGAGCTGCCAAAGAAGAGGAATTAGTTCCAGAAATTAATTACGAATTGGAAGAACGCCAAAAAGCGTTAGAAGAGAAAAAAGCACAACGAGAAAGTGCCGTTGAAAAAAGAAGGCAAGAAATTTTAGCAGCTAGAGAAGCAAAGAAAAAAGAAGCGGAAGCTAAGCGTCAAAAAATAATAGAAGATCGTCAAAAAGCAAAACAAGCAAAGATAGATGCTAGAAATAAAACAACAGAAACAGACGCAGAAGATGCTAAAGCAAGTGATCCATCAACAAAAACAGAAGCTAAACCAGTAGAAGGGGAAACAAAAACTAAAGCACAGCTTATTGAAGAAAATAGACAAAAAAAATTAAAGGAAAGAGCTGAAAGAAAAAAAGCATTAGAAGAAAGAAAGAAAAAAATATTAGAAGACCGTCAAAAAACGAAAGACAGTATTTAAACTAAAAATAATTAATAATTTATAACACACTAATACTATTTACAAATGAAAAAATTAAAAACTCTTTTATTAGCAACTGCATTATGCGTTGGAACTTTAAGTTTTACTCATGCGCAAAGTAAAGTTGCACATATAAATACTCAAGAATTAATAGCAGCTATGCCTGAAGCCAAAGCAGCTCAAACCGAGCTTGAAACTTTAGGGAAAACATATCAAACAGATATGCAAGCTATGGCTACAGAGTATCAAAATACAGTTAAGCAATACGAAGCAGAAGCTAGCACAAAAACAGATGAAGAAAATCAAAAAAGAGGTTTAGAGTTACAAGAAAAACAACAACGTATTCAACAATTCAGAGCTGATGCACAACAAGATTTAGCTAAAAAAGAAGCTGAATTATTCAAGCCTATTCAAGAAAAAGCATTTGCTGCAATAAACAAAGTTTCTAAAGCACAAGGATATGAGTATGTTTTAGAAAGAACAACTTTAATCGTAGCCGAAGGAAAAGACATTTTAAATGATGTTAAAAAAGAATTAGGTATATAAAAATATACTCTAAATAAATTTACTTAAAGCTGTCTTTTACGAGACAGCTTTTTTATTTTTGTTAATCTATGACAAAACAACCTATAGGTATTTTTGATTCGGGTGTTGGCGGTACCTCCATATGGAAAGAGATTCACACACTTCTACCTAATGAGGATACTATCTATCTAGCTGATAGTTTTAACGCACCTTATGGGTTAAAGAGTAAAGAAACTATTATTAATCTAAGTATTAAAAATACCGAACACCTAATTAACAAAGGCTGTAAGCTTATTGTCGTTGCCTGTAATACAGCAACTACCAATGCCATAGATCAGCTTCGAAATACTTATAACGTCCCATTTATTGGTATAGAACCTGCTATAAAACCTGCTGCTTTACAAACCAAAACCAATGCGATTGGTATTTTGGCTACCAAAGGTACTTTAAGTAGTGCTTTATTCTCTAAAACATCTGGTATGTTTGCGAGCAATGTAAATGTTATTGAGCAAGTTGGTGAGGGTATTGTAGAACTCATAGAAAATGGTAAATTACTATCTAGTGAAATGGAAACCCTTTTAAAAGCTTACCTAAAACCAATGATAGATGCCAATATAGATTACTTAGTTTTAGGCTGCACACACTACCCCTATTTAATTCCTTTATTAGTTAAATTACTACCAGATTATGTTAAAATTATAGACTCAGGTGAAGCTGTTGCAAGACAAACAAAAGCGATTTTGGAACAGCATAATTTATTAAATATAGAAGCTAAACTTAGTAAAAACTATTTTTATACGAATGCAAGCCCAAACGTTATGCAATCACTTTTAGGTTCTGAACTTGTCGCCGAATATTTAGACTTTTAACTAAAAAAGATCACTGTAAACCCTACAAAAGCCCAAATAACAAATGTCCAGATTGCTATTTAAACCAGCTTGAGTATTCAATATAATTATTAGCAATTCTATCTATTTCACCAGAAATAAGTTCCTGACTAATATCTTTTACTTTTTTTGCAGGAACACCAGCATAAATACTACCTGTTTCTACTTTAGTGTTTTTAGTAACTACTGCGCCCGCAGCAATAATGGTGTTACTTTCTACCACGCAACCATCCATAATAATTGCTCCCATACCAATCAAAACATTATCGTGAATAGTACAGCCATGTACCAGTGCATTATGACCAACAGATACATTATTACCAATGGTAGTTGCTGCAGTTTGATAAGTACCGTGTATCACGGCTCCATCTTGTATATTAACTTTATTGCCCATTTTAATATAGTTAACATCTCCTCTAACTACTGCACTAAACCAAACACTACATTGACTACCCATACTAACTTCACCAACTATAGTGGCATTGTCTGCAATAAAACAATCATTTGGTATTTGTGGAGATTTTCCTCTTACTGGTTTTATAACTGGCATAATTAAGTTTATTTTTTCATTTCCTTGAAGAAGGAAATCTTTATTGTTTTAGTTTTTAATTATTGAAATTCCCGCCTTCTCGAGAATGACAAAATAGATTATTTGAAATATGACAATAAGTCTGATTTTTTTGAAGCAGATACCATAACTTCTTTACCATTGCTAAGAAGGACGCTTCCTCCTTTTCCTTTTACGTATTTTACAACTTCATTTACATTGACTAAATACGATTTATGTACACGGGCAAAACTAGCATTGTTTAAAGCTTCTTCAAAATACTTAAGTGTTTTACTTACTAATTTCTTTTTATTTGTATTGAGGTAGATTTCAGTATAATTATCATCTGCTTTACAGTATAAAATATCAGACATCCTTATAACCTCAAAACCATCCAATTGCGGAATCGTTATTTTACCATCAACGCCATTCGTTTTTGGAATGAGTACCTGATCTTGAAGTGCATCTTCTTTTGTTTTAATTTCAGTAACATAGTCAACCGCTTTTATAAGTTCATCAATCGAAATAGGTTTCATTAAATAATAAGATGCATGTGCATTCAGAGCATCCATCGCATAATGATTATATGCCGTTACAAAAACAGTTTCAAAATTAATATCACCTACCTTATCTAATAGATCAAACGCATTCCCATAAGGCATTTCTACATCTAAAAACACCAAATCTAAATCGTTATTACGAATAAGAACCAAAGCTTCTTCAACATTAGCAGCTTCTCCTAAAACAGATACATTTGGGCAATATTTTTTAAGATAATTTTTTAAAATATCTCTACTTGTTTCTTCGTCTTCAACTATTACGGAATTTAGTTTCATTTAATCTTTTAGGTTTTTAATAATACTGTTAAATAAATTTAATTTATCTAAAATCAACAAGGCTATATACATAAAGCCCGATATAAAAAATAAAATGGCTATTAATTGTAAATACGTAGAAATGGTCCAATCTAAAGCGACTTTTATACGATGCGTCAAACTTATTTTATTTTCTATACCTTCTATTAATGAGAATTTAATAGTACAAAACTCATTTTCTTCGTCATAGTTCCCCAACTGCACACCTAAACCTTGCAGTTCTTCTTCAATACTTAATATTCTATTTTCTAAATTAATATATTCTTCAATTTTACCTCCTTTAGATTTTAATTCGATTAGAGAATTTCTAATTTTTAAAAGTGATTCCTTTTTTGCATTAAGCTGCTTATATTCATTCGTTTTATCTTTTTTTGTAATTTCTTTTGATTGAACTTTTCCAATTTTAGATAAAGACACATATAAACTATCAAATTTTTCAGGTTGCACTCCGATTAATAATTGTAGTCGTCTATTTCCTTTATTCCCACTGTTTTGCTCAAATTGAATTATCGCTTCTTGTCTCTTAATCTCTTCATCTAATAAACTCTTTTCTTTTTCGAATTCAGAAGATTTAGTATTAACAGTAGCAATCTTTTCATATTTCTGATCTACATTAATAATATTTTGTGCACTACTCGTGTTAGATTGCATTTTATACTTTTTTGAAGCATAATTAACACGACTGCTCGCTATTTCTTCAAAAAAAGTATTGCTACTAGCTATGACATTAGGGGATACTGAGTACCCATAAAAGATTCTAAAAACAAATAGAATTATGAATATTAATATTAAATAGACTATGCCTTTTTTAAGTCTTCTTTTGAATTTTTGTTTCATCATTAATCTTTTTTAAGTGTTACAATAACTTTTGTTCCTACATCCTCCTCGTCCTTAAAATCATCCACAAGCACATCCACTTTATCTTTATACATCTCGTTTAAAATAGAAACACGCTTTTTAATATTGCCCATCCCTTTTGAGTTTTGTTTTTGTTGATGTTCCGTTTTTAAAGCTTTCGACTTTTGTCGCCCAATACCATCATCTGTAATGGTGATTTTTATTTCATCAGATTTCGTTTGGGTAATCATTATGTCTAAATGCCCTTTTGTTTTTTTATAACGCAACCCATGCCATACAGCATTTTCAATATAAGGTTGCAACAACATAGGAGGTATTACAAAATCCTGAACATGAATACTTTCATCTATATTGATAGTATAATCAAATTTGTCTTGAAATCTAAAATGTTCTAATTTAGTGTATAGTTCTAATAGCTTTATTTCCTTTTCAAGAGGAATAAAATCCTCTTCACTATTTTCCAAAACAGCGCGCATTAGTAATGAAAAATCAGTTAGATATTTATTAGCTGTACGCTCATCATTTGATGCAATAAAGCTATTTACAGAATTTAACGCATTAAATATAAAGTGCGGATTCATTTGGCTACGTAAACTTTTTAGTGCCAGTAAGTTATTTGCGAACCGTTGTTGTTTAATATATTTAAACATTAAAAAAGCAGTCACTAGCAACAATAAAACACCCCCAATCAACGAATAGATAATTAATTTTTGTCGTTTGGCTTCTTCTGTGGTTAATTGAAATTGACTCTCTGTTAAGGCGCGATCGCTTTCCAAACTTAAAATTCTATTTTGTTTGCTAACTATATCCTTACTAAATCTTGCTGCCTGAGATATTTCTTGTTCTTTTTTAATGTAAAGCTTATCCACCAATTCAACATAACTTTGGTAAGCAATTAATGCTTTGTCAAATTGACCCGCATCTCTATAAATTTCATGTAATTTTCTGGTAGCTTCTTTCTGTACAATAAGATCCTCTTTGCTATCAGCCTCTTCAATGCTCTTTTCAAGGTACGGAATAGCATTTTCATAATCTTTTTGAAGGGCAAAAGCATTACCTATTTTATAGTTCTGTTTTTGAGATGTTAAAGGGCTTGCATTATCTAAAATAGAATCATATGCAATATCATTTATATCCTCTAAAGCCTCTTTTCTTAATGCTATTTCACTTGAATAATTATTATTAGTACTCTGAAAATCTGCAACCTTAATTTTTTCTTCAATAGCTCGTTTTTTATTTTGCGTATTTGCTAGCTTCATGGATTTGTTAAAATATCCTTCCGCTTTTAAGGACTCACCTTTTACATTATAAACCTGTGCTATTTTAGAATTTAAATCTGTTATTTTAGGAGTGATTAAATGCTTTTGAGCAAGCGCTAGTCCTTTTTGATAATTATCGATTGATAGCTGATGACTTTGAGTTAAAAAATAAACATCCCCAAGACCTTCATATAGTTGAACTAATTGCCAATTAGATAGTTTCCTTTTGCTAATTTCTTTATATGTTTCTATACTTTCCTGATAATTATTATTTTGCTTATAGGCAGCTGCAAGTTTTAATTTAACAATGCTGGTCTTCATGTTTTGATTACTGATTCTATAATTAGAAACAGCTAAATCATATTGTTTCCAAAACATATAAATATCTCCTAAAACCTCATAACTTTCAGCGTTTTCTTTTGCAGAATTACTTTTAATAAGAGCAGATTCAATAAACTGAATACTACGTTTTGCATCCTTTTTTAAATATGTTTCAGCAGAATCTATTAAAGATTTAAACTCATTGGGATTTGATCTTGAAAATTTTTTCTGCTTATATTTAGCTTCTTCTTCATTGGGCTCTACCTTAACTGTAATACGTTCATTGCTTAGAATGGTATAATAAACCGTTTCAAAATCTTTATGCCTTACAATCAACTCATCTCCTCTTTTAGCTTGAATCCTAAACTCACCTGAAAAATCGGTGGTAGTATAAGCGCCACCATTAACTTCTATATTTACATTTGGTATAGGATCTTGTGTTTCACTTTCAATCACAGAACCTCTTAAGGTAAATCTCCGTTCCTGATCTATAGAATCACTATCCACTTGAGCATACATAAATGCTGTGCTTAACAGCATACCTAAAAACCATATATATTTAAAAACTACTCGCATGTTTTGTCTTAGAATAGATAAACTTACGCACTTTCCTTGGTATAATAAAATGATGATTTTACAAATTCGTATTTTTTCAATACTAAAAAGGTCTTGTTACATACTCAAAAGAAGGCTTTACTCAATCAAACCTACGCGTCACTCATTCTACTTTTTTTAAAAAATAAGTTGCACATAGATTTACAGTGTTAATCAAAAAACAATAATCATATGAAAATCACAAAATGCCTCTTATTTATTATTCTTTTTTCTACCATCACATTTGCTCAAAATGGAGAAAAGAATTTTATTGATCAACCTTATATTGAAGTTACTGGACAAGTTAAAACCGAAATCATTCCTAATGAAATTTATCTCAATATTATACTCAATGAAAATGATAAAAAAGGTAAGGTGGGTATTGAGAAGCAAGAAAACCAAATGATCTCAACCTTGAAATCGCTCTCCATCAATTTAGATAAAAACTTTTCAATTCTTGATTTTAATGGCTATTACAAAAAAACGTTTTTAGCAGATAACAGAGTCACTAAAATAAAACGCTATCAGTTAATTATTAATGACGGTGAAACACTAGGAAAAGTATATCAAGCTTTAGATCGAATAGATGTTTCAAATATTTCAATTATAAAAACCAGTCATTCGGATATCGAAAAAATAAGAAGAGACACTAAATTAAAAGCTTTAAAAGTCGCTAAAGAAAAGGCGAATGCTTACGCCGAAGTTATTAATCAAAATATTGGAAAAGCTTTATTTATTAAAGAACAAAGCTTCGATGCTCTAAATGGCATGATTGGAAACGCAAACGGAATAAACATAAGAGGTCTTAATTCAAATTATGGAGCTGAATCCAAATTTAATAAAATTCAAGACCTAAACATTAAAACAATAACAGTTTCTGAAACTGTACTAGTAAAATTCATCTTAAATTAAAAAACGTAAATATCATGAAAACACAATTTAAAACATTCTTATTCTGTATTGCCTTAATTGGGTTTACAGCGTGCAACGCAAACAACAAAAAACAAGACTTAGTATATACTTCAGTAGAAAAGAAACACCACGATCCTAGTAAACAATTTATTAAAGTCGCTCTTTTGTTAGATACTAGTAATAGTATGGACGGTCTTATAGATCAAGCTAAAGCACAACTTTGGGATATCGTAAACGAATTATCTTATGCTAAATGTGGCACTAATAAACCTAATTTAGAAATTGCTTTATACGAATATGGTAACGATAGATTAAACGGAAATGAAGGTTATATTAGACAAGTATTATCTTTTAGCGATGATTTAGACGAAATTTCTAAAGAGCTATTTTCTTTAACAACCAATGGTGGTGAAGAGTATTGTGGGCAAGTAATACAGACTTCATTAAATCAATTAAACTGGGGTAAAAATCCAGACGATTTAAAACTTATTTTTATTGCAGGTAACGAGCCATTTACTCAAGGAAAAATAAATTATAAAGATGCGTCTACCAATGCAAAAGAAAAAGACATTACCATAAATACTATCTTTTGCGGTGATTATAAACAAGGAATTTCTACTTATTGGAAGGATGGTGCTCAATTAACTAATGGTGATTATATGGCTATAAACCAAAATAAAACAACAGTGCATATTGCATCGCCTTACGATGATGAGATCCTAATTTTAAATCAGAAATTAAATAAAACGTATGTAGTTTATGGACAAATAGGGAGACAAAAAAAGGAGCTTCAAATGCAACAAGATTCTAATGCAGGAAATTATAGTAAAGCCAATGCTGTGAGTAGAACAGTAAGTAAAAGTTCTCATTTATATAAAAACAAAACTTGGGATTTAGTTGATGCTGTAGAACAAGAGGAAGTCGTTATTGAAGACATTAAAAACGATGCTTTGCCTAAAGAACTAAAAGGAAAAACTAAAGACGAAATTAAAACTTATGTTGCCGAGAAAAGTAAAGAAAGAAGCACTATCCAAAAAAAGATTCAGGAACTTAACATAAAACGTAAAGAATACATTTCAAAACAGAAAAAAGGAGCTGATAATGGATTAGAAAATGCCATGACTAAAGCTATAAAAGAACAAGCAAAAAGAAAAAAATATAGTTGGAACTAAAAAGAAGCGGCTCGTTTTTACGAGCCGCTTCTTTTTATTAATTAACCGCAGGGCAATTACACTCGTAACGTTTCGGTTTACAATTAAAATTGTATCCCAGTGTAAATTGGTGAAAACCACCATTTGTAAATACCACTGAGTTTGTTTGATATGTATAGGTATATGCAAACATAAACTGGTTGTAATCAATACCTATAATGGGTGTTATTTGTTGTAGTTTCTGACTTCTTACGCTTCCAGAACTTGTTAAAAACTCAGCACCATCTAAACTTGTTCTATATGATAAGCCCCCCCAAATTTTACCAAAACCCATTTGCTTGTAAGCTTTTGCATTAGCATCAATTGAAGACTCTTTTGTTCCATCTTTATGTTGAAACATGATTGAAGGTTCAAAACTCCATTCACTTCCGTATCTGCTATAAACATAACCAGCAGAAAACAAATAACGTCTTAAATTACTCGTTATCTCAATATCATTGTTAATCCCTGAATTTTTCAATAGATTCTTCACTGTACCATGGGCATAAAAATCCAGATAATGGTAAGAAAATCCAAAATCCATATTAAAGTTACCCTCATTTCTTACTGTCCCGTTGATTATAGGATCTGGACCATCAAACAAAAAAGACGTTTCATCTAATTTATATTGAATAACACCTGCACTTAAACCAAAGGATAACATGTTTAAATCAGCTTCACTTCTAGAAAACATTAAATGATGTGCATACGTCACATAAGCACCCGTTTGAGAATGATATCCGTTTTTATCTGTATATAAAATACCCCCTATTGCAGATTGGGAATCTCCTATCCTTCCATTTAAACTCAATGTTAGCAGTTTTGGTGCATCATCTTGCCCAAACCATTGTTGTCTTCCTGTTAATCTAATTTTAGCACAATTAGCAGCACCAGCCATAGATGGATGGATCAAATAATAATTATCCGTAAGATAATCGGTATATATTGGTAACCCTTCTTGAGAAGTCGAAATATGAGTAAAGAATACTCCTATCACCATCGCTAAAACATTTTTCAATTTCATAAATTTCACCTCAAGTAGATTTTGGTTAAACACTAATAATTTGATGTTTATAACTTTAAAGGTAAAGATAAAATTCCCCATCATTTATCTTAAACTATAAGTCATAGAACTCAAATATATAGATAACTACGTTTTCTTTTAGTATTTTTGTAAAAAATTAGCTAAAATGAATACTTTCAAGGTTTCTGTGCAAGAAACATCCAATAATACGATTGTTAAATTTGAATTAAATCAATTTATAACAAAGCATCAAAGCTTTGAATTCAATAATATAGATGAAGCAAAAGCGTCACCCTTAGCTCAGCAATTATTTTATTTACCATTTGTAAAAAAGGTCTATATTTCTGGAAATTTTGTTGCTGTTGAACGTTATGATATAGTTGAATGGAATGATGTTCAAGATGAAGTTGCAGAACAAATTGAAGGGTATCTAAACGATGGAGGTATCGTCATAGAGGAAGCTTCTTCTGTTACAAAAAAAGTACCTGTAACAGTCTATGCCGAAAGCACTCCAAACCCTTCCGTTATGAAGTTTGTTACTAACAAAAAAATAGTAACGACTCTTTTTGAATTCACATCTATTGATGAAGCAAAGTTATCGCCATTAGCAACAGAATTATTTCATTTTCCTTTTGTAAAAAGTGTTTTTATAGATGAAAATTATGTATCTATTACTAAGTATGATATTGCTGAATGGCAAGATATTACAGTACAAGTTCGCGAGTTTATAAAACACTATATAGAAAATGGTAAAGAAGTCGTATTACCAAATGCCGCGGAAACTTTACAAAAAACAACAACACAAGTAGATGATCATTTTGAAACATTGGATGATACATCAAAAGAAATAATAAATATTCTTGAAGAGTATGTAAAACCAGCTGTAGCTAGCGATGGTGGCAATATTCAATTTATATCTTACGATGAGAATACCAAAAACGTGAGTGTTATGCTACAAGGTGCATGTAGTGGTTGTCCTTCTTCTACATATACATTAAAAAGTGGGATAGAAAATATGTTAAAAGAAATGCTACCAGGTAAAATAGACATGGTGGAAGCTATAAATGGTTAAATATAGGTGACTTTTTTAATTAGCATGTGTCAAAGTAAATAGCGACTCTTAAAGCGTATTATTTAACTTAAACATTAAACCATGTCAGTATTAAAAGTAATTGAAGTTTTATCAAACTCAGATAAAAGCTGGGAAGATGCCACAAAAAAAGCAGTAAAACATGCCTCTAAAAGTGTGAAAAACATTCGTTCTGTATATATTCAAGATCAAAGTGCCATTGTAAAGGATGGTGAGGTTACTGAATTTAGAGTAAATCTTAAAATCACATTTGAAGTGAATTAAGTTTACTTTTATTTTAAAACATAAGCGTTCTGAAAGGAGCGCTTTTTTTATGCTTAAATTTCGCTAACTTTGATGAATGAAGCATTTACAATTATTTTTATTCATTATTTTAATAATAAGCTGCAAAGGTCAGAACACAAAATCTATGGAACACAAATATACCAACGACCTAATACATGAAACAAGTCCATATTTATTACAACATGCCCACAACCCAGTAAATTGGAATGCTTGGAATGAAAATACATTAGCCAAAGCTAAAGCTGAAAATAAATTATTATTAATTAGTGTTGGTTATGCTGCTTGCCATTGGTGCCATGTTATGGAGCATGAAAGTTTTGAAGATAGTTTAGTTGCTCAGGTTATGAATAAAAACTTTATTAATGTAAAAGTTGATAGAGAAGAACGCCCCGATGTCGACCAAGTATATATGAATGCTGTTCAACTTATGACAGGAAGAGGCGGCTGGCCTTTAAATGCTATTGCTTTGCCAGATGGAAGGCCAATTTGGGGAGAAACTTATGTTCCTAAAAAACAATGGATGAGTGCCTTAGAGCAAATCTCGAAATTATATGTAGAGAAACCTGAAAAACTTTACGAATATGCAGATAAACTGGAACAAGGATTAAAAACTTTAGACATAGTAACCTTAAATACGGACGAGCCCGTTTTTGAGAGTGATTATATAGCTAATGCCATTAAAACATGGTCTACGCAGTTTGACAATAGTCAAGGTGGTATGAATAGGGCTCCAAAATTTATGATGCCCAATAACTATCATTTTTTGTTAAGATACGCCTATCAAACAAATGATGAAAAACTTCTAGACTATGTTAATTTAACACTCAAAAAAATGGCCTATGGTGGCGTTTTTGATCAAATTGGTGGTGGTTTCTCAAGATATTCAGTAGATGAGAAATGGCACGTACCTCATTTTGAAAAAATGCTTTACGATAACGGGCAACTAGTAAGCTTATATTCAGATGCTTATCTTATTACTAAAAATGAATTGTATAAAGATATCGTCACGGAAACTTTAGACTATATAAAAAGAGAAATGACTACCGAAAATGGTGCATTTTACTCGTCATTAGATGCAGATAGTAATACTCCAGAAGGCGAATTAGAAGAAGGCGCGTTTTATGTTTGGCAAAAAGACGAACTAAAAACACTTTTAAAAGAAGACTATGAATTGTTTTCAGATTACTATAATATTAATAATTATGGGCTTTGGGAACATGGTAATTATGTTTTAATTAGAAAGGACGATGATGAAAAAATCATCAAAAAGTATGATTCAACAAAAGACCTTTTAACCAAAAAGAAAAAGCAATGGAAGGACGCTTTAACAACCGTTCGCGATAAACGTTCTAAGCCTCGTTTAGATGATAAAACACTTACTTCATGGAATGCTTTAATGCTTAAAGGCTACGTTGATGCTTACAGAGTGTTTGAAGATCCTTCTTATTTAGCTTCCGCTGAAAAAAATGCTACTTTCATAATTAAAAATCAATTGCGAGAAGATGGTGGTTTAGACCATAATTATAAAAATGAAAAAAGTAATATTAACGGTTATTTAGAAGATTATGCTGCCACTATTGATGCCTTTTTAGCGCTTTATGAAAACACACTAAATGAAACATGGCTTACTACTTCAAGGGATTTAGCTAATTATGCTTTCGATCATTTTTTTAATGATGAAAGTAAAATGTTTTACTTCACATCAGATGAAGATGAATCTTTAGTTACAAGAAGCATTGAATACCGAGATAATGTCATTCCTGCAAGTAATTCTATTATGGCAAAAAACCTTTTCAAACTATCTCATTATTTTGATAATACACATTATAGTCAAACAGCCATGAGCATGTTAAATAATGTAAAACCAGAAATGCAGGAATATCCGTCGGGCTATTCAAATTGGTTTGATTTAATGCTCAATTATACAAATCCGTACTATGAGGTTGCCGTAGTTGGAAAAGATGCAAAAAATAAAATTACCGAATTAAATCAAACGTATATTCCTAATAAGCTTATTGCCGGTAGTACTACAGAAAATAATTTACCTTTATTAGAAAACAGATACAATCCTGATAATACGCTTATTTATGTTTGTGTAAATAAGGCATGTAAACTCCCCGTATCTGAAGTTAATAAGGCCATAACACTACTAAAAGAATGACTTTTATAACCATTTTATTAATTGCGATAGTTGCTTTTGAGCATATTTATTTTCTTGTTTTAGAAATGTTTTTGTGGACAAAGCCAAAAGGTATAAAAGCCTTTGGATTAAAGTCCAAAGAATTTGCCGAAGAAACTAGAGTGTTAGCTGCTAACCAAGGATTGTACAATGGTTTTTTGGCTGCAGGACTTATTTTTTCCATTATTCTAAAAGATACAACACTTGCCATTTTTTTTCTTATTTGTGTGACTATTGCGGGTATCTATGGGTCTTACTCAACAAAGAAAATAAAACTATTTTATTTCCAATCGGTTCCCGCTATTTTGGCTTTAATAAGTTGTTTCTTTTAAAAAATTATTAACCTTTAATTTTGAAAATTAAATACTATGAATTTAGAAAATATTGAAGTAGAAAAATGGCTTGATCTAGCTCTAGAATATGGACTTAATATTTTAGGTGCTATTGTTATCTGGATAATTGGTTCATGGGTCATCAAAAAACTTATGAAAGGCACTAAAAAAGTGATGTCAAAACAAGATTATGACGAGAGCCTTCAAAAGTTTTTATTAAACCTTATCGGTTGGATTTTAAAAATTATTTTAATCATTGTAGTTCTTGGCACCGTAGGCGTAGAAACGACCTCATTCGCTGCCATTATAGCAGCAGCTGGTTTAGCCGTTGGGTTAGCATTACAAGGCTCTTTAGGAAATTTTGCTGGTGGTGTTTTAATTATGATTTTTAAACCCATTAAAATTGGTGATTTAATTGAAGCTCAAGGTGAAATTGGTGTAGTTAAAGAAATTGAGATTTTTACAACTAAGTTAACTGGGTTATCTAATAAAGAAATTATAATCCCCAACGGTTCTTTATCTAATGGAAACATTATAAATTATACCACCGAAGGGACACGACGTGTTGATTTGGTTTTTGGTGTGGGATACGATTCTGATATTAAGAAAACTAAGGATGTTTTAATGGGGGTTCTAACGGCTCATTCAAAAGTCTTAAAAGATCCAGAACCGGCTGTAACAGTTATTGAATTAGCAGATAGTTCAGTAAATTTTGCCGTAAGACCTTGGTGTAAAACCGAACATTATTGGGATGTTTATTTCGATGTTACTGAACACGTTAAAGAAGCTCTCGATGCTGCTGGTATTGAAATACCATATCCACACCAAGTTGAGATCCATAAAGACGCTTAAACAGATTTAGGCTTTAAAGCCACAAAATCTTTTAAATAATAAGGTTCAAAATAAGCGACATCTTCTATGTCGCTTATTTTATATTTATTATATGCCAAATGGCTCATTTCGTTTGCTGATGGTAATTTATCATCAATAAAAACAGCGTTTGGATGCTTGATTAATGTTTTTGCTTTTTCAACACCATTTCCAATGAAGTAAACAGATCCTTTTTCTAAATAATCTTCAAAAGAATTTTCATCTAAAATTTGAGCTTGGGTATCTCTTACTTGATTATAATCAGCATCAAAAATAGCAGAATACACTTCCATTCTTCTAGCGTCTAACATAGAGATAATAACACCATTATCACAAGTAACCTGATGCGCTAAAGCTTCTAAGGTTGAAACAGAAATTAACGGTTTATCTAAAGCAAAACAAAGCCCCTTTGCCGCTGAAACTCCAATTCGTAAACCCGTATAAGACCCAGGGCCTTTGCTTACAGCTATGGCGTCTAAATGTTCTGATGTTATTTGAGCTTCTTTTAAAAGGTCTTCAATATAAATATGAAGTCTTTCGGCATGTGAATAATTTTTATCGTAATCTTCTTTTAAAACTACTGTTTCTCCTCCTTTTGAAAGTGATACCGAACAGTTAGTTGTTGCCGTTTCTATATTAAGTATTAACATTAATCTAAATTTGTTATAGGTATTCCAAAATAAAATTCTAAAACCTTTAATTTAAAAATATAGTCATATTTGGTACGAACTACATCACTTTGTGCTTGTTCAAATCTGGCTTGAGATTGACTAAGATCAAATGAATTTAATAGCCCAATATTATATCGTTCTCTTGAATAATTAAAAGCTTCTTCTCTAGCATCAATAGTCTTTAAAGCTGCTTCGTAAGCTTTTAAAGCTCCTTTTGAATCATTTAATGCTTGATAAACTTCTGTTTCAAGATCAAGATTAGCTTGCTCCAATTGATTTTTAGAGCGCTCTAAATTAATACTATTTCTTTTAACATTATTTTTAAGAGAAAACCCATTAAATATTGGAATATTTAAACTCAATCCAAATGAATGGCCATCATTTATACTAAACTGATCCAACAAAGCATCTGGCCCACCAATAATGGATGTTGATGTGAAATTTGGTGACAATACAGCCTCCCCGGTGCCTTCAACAAAACCTATAGTAGTGTTAGTTCCATCTGGAATTCTATCAACACCAAGAATTCTATCGCTATAGGATGCTCTTGTATTATATCCATAAAAGGCAGAAAGCGTTGGTTGCAAACTACCTTTAGCTAATTTTAAATCATAATCAGCTAATTTAACACTAGCTTCTGCAATTTTTAAATCGTACCTATTTTCCTTTGCTTTTTCTATTATAACCTTTGAGGGTTGACTCAATACCGTAGTTAAGGGGACATTATATTCTACCTCCACTATATCGAAATTTTGATAATCATCAATTAGCAAAGTTTGGGCCAAATTTATTTTAGATAATAAAATTGAATTCTCGGCATTTACAATTTGTTGTTCCTGAGAGGCAAGTGTTGCCTTTAATTCTAATACGTCGCCTTCTGGCAAAACACCAGCTTCAACCAATTCAATGCCCCTTTTCAATTCCTGATTGGTTACTTCATACTGAGCTTTTTGAACCTTTAGTTGTTCTTTATTAAACAATATTTGTAAAAATGAATTTGCAACGAGAAGTGAAATATCGTCTTTCATATCTGAAAGTCGGTATTGACTTGCTAAAATTTCCAAATTAGCCCTATGTAACTGATTTATATTTCTTAGCCCACTATAAATTGGAACATTTGACGATAATCCTATAGATGTAAATTGAGTTGTTTGATTTTCTAATAAACCTGTTGTAATATTTTGATTAAGACCAATATTCCATGAATGTGAACCAGAAGCACTTAGTGTGGGCAAAAAATTACCAATAGCCCCCTTTTTGCTCAACTCACTTAATTCTAAGTCTAATCCACTTTGCTTTATAGAGATATTATTTTCAAGTGCATGGTCTACACATTCTCGCAATGTCCATTTTTTATCTTGTGCAAAAGATGACATCACAAAAAACAACATGCACACTATTAAACTATGTTTCATCTGTCGTTTCAAATTAATCATTATTCTCTTCTTCATCTTCATTATCTTTTGATGCTTTGTTCCAAACTTTGACTTTATCACCTTCCTTTACACCCTTGGTAATTTCAACATTAATACCATCCGAAAGACCTATTTTAACATCTTCTTTTTTAAACTTATTATCGCTATTTAATATTTCGACAAAAGGCTTTTCTGTAATTCTGTTATATTGTACTAACGCTTCTCTAATGGCTAAAACACTATCCTTACTTTCAATATCTATTTCTGCATTTGCGCTGTAGCCAGCCCTTACATTTGTGGTTGAGTCTATAGTAACATTTGCTTTAATTGTAAATTGAACGGCTCCATTTTCTTCTTTTCCTTTGGGAGCTACAAACGTTAACTTAGCGGGAAACTCTTTGTCGTTAATAGCTCCAAGGATCACCTTTATTTCTTTTCCTTCTTCTAATTTACCTACTTCTGCTTCATCAACTTTCCCTTCAAAAATCATAAGACTCATGTCTGCAATGGTTGCAATGGTTGTTCCTTCATTAAAATTATTACTCTGTATAACTTGATCGCCTTCTCGAACTGGGATTTCTAAAATAGTTCCTGCTATTTGTGCTATAATATTTGTATTTGCAGAGCTACCTCCTGAAATAGAGCCTCTCTTAATAATTTGGTAATCATTTTGCGATTGCGCTAATGATTCTTTTGCTTGATTGTATGACAGCTCGCTGTTTTCAAAATCCTGAATAGAAATAACCCCTTTATCAAATAATGTTTTATTTCTATTGTATAATACTTTAGCATTATCGAAAGATAACCTCGCAGTTGCTATTCTACTTTTTGCACTTACTAAACTTTGCTCATTAGGAACTACTCTAATCTTAGCAATTAAATCGCCTTTTTTTACAATGTCGCCTTCTTCAACTAATATTTCATCTACTATCCCAGAAATTTGAGGCTTTAATTCAACCTCTTCTTCAGGATTTAATTTCCCTGTTGCAACTGCTTTTGTATTAATAGAGGTATAAAAAGGCGTTTCAACTTTATAATCTACAACATCCTTTGAGTTTGCTTCTTTAAAGTATTTTAATACCCAAGCTAATAGTATGATTGCTACTATTATCAAAATAATTCTTACTGTCTTGTTCATTTTTTTGATTATTTATTCTTCTCTTAATGCTTCTATTGGTTTTATACTTGTCGCTTTAAATGCGGGAATTAATCCGATTAAAGTTCCTAAAATCACTAATATTACTAATGCTATAAATACAACGGCTATCGATACTGACGCATTAACGATAGCTGCATCGTCTCCTTGTCCAAAAGCAGAATCTAAGCCTATTAAAATCCACCCTCCCGTTATTATTCCAACGACACCTGCTAATAATGTTAAAAAAACAGCTTCAACAACTATTTGTCTTTTAATTTCAAATGGTGTGGCTCCTAATGCACGGCGTACACCTATTTCTTTGGTGCGTTCTTTTACAGTAATAAGTAGAATATTACCAATAGCAAATACACCCGCTATTAATGTTGCAATGCCTACAAACCATGTTAAAAATTGCATTCCAGTTAAAAAGCCTGTTACTTTAGAAAATTCTTTACCTAAATTAAAACTTCCGAAAGCACGCTTATCTTTTGGGTGAATTCTATTTAAATTTTTAAGTAATAGTTTAGTATCAGCTTCAATTTGCTTAATATCATATTCTGGCTTTCCGGTTATCATCATCCAACCTATCTCATCCCCTCTATTATATATTTGCTGAAAGGTTGTAAACGGAATATGCATATCTGTCGATGGTCCCATATTTACATTCCCATTCTTAAATATGCCAATAACTTTAAAATTCATACTATTAATCTGTACATATTCTCCAACAGCCTTTTCCTCTTTTTCAAACAATTGTTTATAGGTGTCCTCTGATAATAGAACCACTTTTCTATTAAGATCTATGTCATTTTGATTGATAAACCTTCCGTGGATTAATTTTTTCTTTTGTACTTGATCTAGTAAGGGATAATCCCCTGCCATTTGAAAACTACCTGAAAGAAACTTTCTAATAACTGTTGCTCGATTCTGGTTTCTTGGAACAACAAATTCTATTCCTTCAACATTTTCTTCTACTTTTTTTGCATCAGATAATGATAATCTGACCTGTCTACCTTCTTGAAATCCTTTAAAGGGTTTACTTGTATTTTCTCCCCAAACAAAAACACTATTAGTTGCAAAATCACCAAATAAACGATTAAATGAGTTTTCCAACCCTCTAGCCGAACCAAGTAGTCCAATTAATAATAAAATCCCCCACCAAACACCTACCATGGTTAGTATAGACCTTAGTTTATTTTTACTAAAGCTATCGTAAACTTCTTGCCAGGTATCTCTATCAAATAAAAACTTAAACATATTAATCGTTTCTTAGTGCTACAATAGGTTTTATTTTTGATGCCTTTTTTGCGGGTAAATAACCTGCAATAGCTCCTGCAATTATTAGAGTAAGAGTAGCTCCAACAACCAAACTATTACTAACACCTGGGTCTTTTATAAAATATGTTTTTAGGCTAGGTCCTACCAATTCCAATACACCTACTCCTAGTAGCAACCCAACATATCCAGCAATGGCTGTAATTAATATAGATTCTATTAAAATTATTGAGACAATCGATCTAGGTGATGCACCCAATGCTTTACGAATCCCTATTTCTTTGGTGCGTTCTTTTACAATAAAAATCATAATATTACTAACACCTACAATACCAGCCATAAGTGTTCCAAAACCAATAACCAAAATGATAACACTTAACCCAAAAGTCATTTGACTAACAGCCTTGGTTCCTTCTGCCATATTACGAACTCTTATAGCTCGTTGATCACTTTTAGCTACAGAAAAACGATCTTTCATTTTTCTAGTAATTAGATTTCCAAAAGATAATGCTTGATCATAATTCATCTCTGGGTTATAAGTCAAATTTATTTGATCTATGTAATCATTATTACCATAAATGTGCTGTGCTGTAGAAATAGGCATATAGATTAGACGTTCTTCATTATCGCCTCCATCATCTGTAAAAATGCCAACAACTTTGTATTGAATTCCACTAAGGTTTATATACTTACCTAAGGCTGTTGTTTTTAAAAATAGATCTTCTTCTACTAATCTACCTATAACAACAACTTTGGTTCTATTTTTTACATCATTCTGATTGATGTACCTGCCTTCTTTTATCTTAGTTTTTTCCAAAAACTGGTGGTCTGGGTGGACCGCTCTTAAATTATAACCATTTTGTTCATTTCGATACGATGCTTGTACATTTCTATAAAGACGGGCCGTAATAAACTCTACTTTATTTCCAAACTCCTCTTTTACATAATCAAAATCTTCATTCTTGAATTTAATACGTCTTCCTGCCTGTAAACCCTTATGAGCTTTTGTTGTTTTACCTGAATTTATAAAAATTGAATTTGTAGCATCATCTATAAATGCTTCAGCAAATGTATTTTGTAAACCATTGGCTATACCAAATAAAATAGTAAATAATAGTATCGCAAAGGCCACTGTAAAACCAGATAATAAGCTTCTGGTCCTGTTCATATTAATACTTTGAAATATTTCCCGCCAAAGGTCTAAATCAAACATACTGTTCTGCTCTTACCTGTTCTACCTTTTTGTCTTCCATAATCACCCCATCACGCAAGCGAACAATTCGTTTGCACATATTGGCTATATCTTCCTCATGCGTTACCATTAAAATGGTTTTTCCTTCATCATTTAATTGTTGAATAAACGCCATGATCTCATAAGAGGTTTTTGTGTCCAATGCTCCTGTTGGTTCATCTGCTAATAACAGCTTAGGGTTTGCTGCCAATGCTCTAGCTATGGCAACACGTTGATTCTGCCCTCCCGAAAGTTCTTTTGGTAAATGTTGTGCCCAATCTGCCAAGCCCACTTTTTCTAAATGAAACATGGCTTTTTCCTGACGTTCCTTACGTTTCATTCCTTGATAATATAGAGGTAGTGCTACATTTTCTAGAGCATTCTTATAATTAATAAGATTAAAAGACTGAAAAATGAATCCTAAAAACTTGTTTCTATATACTGCTGCTTTCTTTTCGGTAAGATCTTTTATGAGTAAACCATCTAATATATAATCGCCAGAATCTGCTTCATCTAACATACCAATAATATTAAGTAGTGTAGACTTACCTGAACCTGAAGACCCCATGATTGCTACCATTTCGGCTTCTTTAACTTCGAGGTCAATACCTTTTAAAACATGTAAACTAGAATCACCTATTGGATAGGATTTGTGCAGTTGATTAATTTTTAACATTTCTCGATTGATTAGAGTAAGCCTTTAAGCTTTATAGTTAGACTTCAAAGACAAAGAAATGTTACAAAAATTATTCCGAAAAGTTTTTATTATTTTTTTAACGTATTGTATTTCTTATAAATGAAGTACCCTAATCCTCCTACAAGAATGTACGGTATGGCCATTAAATATACAATACCGTCATTAATACCTTCTGCTGCTGTCTGCCCTTCTTCACTTTCTAAGACAGCACGACACATAGCGCACTGAGCATTCGTCTCTAAAAAAAAGAGGAAAGAAAAGACAAAAAAGAGAATTTTACTTTTCATAATTAAGACTTAAATATAGTAAGGTGAAATCATAATATAAACAACAACTCCCGTTACAGCTACATACAACCATAGTGGAAATGTGATTTTTGCTATTTTTTTATGTTTCTCTATATTATTAGTGATCCCTCTTACATAGGTGATTAATACAAAAGGAATAACAATAATTGACAATAGTATATGCGTTAGCAAAATAAAATAGTAAATATATTTAATAGCGCCTTCTGCCCCAAATTTAGTAGAATCGCTTGTCATATGATAGGCTACATACATGACTAAAAATAATACCGAAAGTATAATTGCAAACTTCATTAATCTTTCATGAGCTACTCTATTTCCTTTTTTAATTTGAAACACAGCTAATATTAAAACCAACGCTGTAACTCCATTTATTGAGGCATAAATTGGTGGTAGAAATGTTAATGGTTCTACATTTGGAATTTTCACACCAAATAAAATAGCTACAACTACTGGTATTAATATAGATAAAGCTACTATTAACTTGTTGTATTTTTTATCGTCTATACTATTACTATTTTCAATCATAATTTATTCTTTATCTAGATTCTTCGATAAGCTTTGCTTGCTACCTTCACACAAAATATATTTTGTGATCGGCAATGCTCAGAACGACATTAATTATTCATTAAGTAACTTCTTAATATCTTCTTTTAGTAGGCTAATTTCTTCTTTCACACCCTCGTCATCAACTTGTTCTGCTTCAGAAACGATACCTCTATAATAAATAATAGGGTTACCAAAATTGTCTTTTCTCGATCTAATGAATCCATTTTTATCAATTAAAGCAAAATTACCTGAATGCTCAAAACCTCCTAATACGTCTTCTTCTTCCGCAGTGTATAAATTGAATCCTTTGTTTGATAGTTCGTAAATGGTTTCTTGATCTCCAGTCATTAAATGCCAATTAGGGTTTGTAACACCATATTTATCAGCATAAGCTTTGAGAACCTCTGCTGTATCATGGTCTGGATTTATAGTGAATGATGCCACTCCAAAGTCATTAAAATCTTTAAAGGTATTTTGAATTTGAATTAAGTTCGCATTCATTCTCGGGCAAATAGTTGGGCATGTCGTAAAAAAGAACTCTACGACATAAACCTTACCTTCATATTCTTTATTAGTTATGGTTTTTCCATGTTGGTTTGTAAAAGAAAAAGCTGGTACTTTTTTAGGCTCTCCATTTATCTCGATAAAAGCTAAATCTGACACAGCTGCCTTTTTATCATCTGCAAAATCACTTCTACTTTCATTTCTAATAATGTCTTTATTATAAATTCTGTCTACAATTTTGGGTATAAAAATAATACCAAAAACCAGAATGATAAACGCAATTCCTATATATGAATAATTCGTTTTTTTCATTTAATTAATCTTTTACATTCCCTTGAAAAAGGGAATCTTTTTATTTCACTATTCCTTCAAGGACAGGAACTTATATTTTATTTTTCAGCTTTTAAATCGCTCGCTCTCCTTGTATCAGAGTTAAATTCTCCTTTTCTTTTCTGTCTATATTCAGTAAACAAAATGCGCATATCTTCACTCATTTTATTCTTTACTTCTGCAACTTCAATACAATCATAAGAATTTAAACCATAAACAGGTTTATTCTTTTCAAGTTCATTATCTGTTCTGTCATCAATACGTCCGCGTTGGTTTAAATCTTTATCTATTATAAACACATGATCTGTATCTAAATTTTCAGAAAGATCCATTTTACTTTTTAAACTGAAAAACAACTTCTGGATATTACTAGGTTCACCAAAAATAAAATGCCAAAACCTTAAATCTTCATACGAGCTAATTTCCGCTTTAAGTTTATCTACAGCATCTTCTGTACCTTTAGGCATCACTATGACTATTTGAAACCGTTTAAAACCTTTAAACTTATCGTAAACCAATTCTTTTAAATTAGATGCAGTGGTTGCTTTATTTAACGGATTATTACCTAAAAAGCCTAATACTGTAATATGATCTTTTAAAAGGATTTGTTCTTCAGAGTCTGAGGAAAATTGTTGTAAGTCTACAACCGATTCATTAATGATATCTAGCGGTGTATAATTATGGGTTGCAGGGTATAAAAACAACAAAAACGTTACAGGAAGAAAAAACAAAACTCCTAAAACGATATACCGACTTACTTTCTTGTAATCCATCAAATAACAATGTTTCTATAAAAAATATAATGTTTGCAAAAATAAAAAAAGACGGTTTAAAAACCGTCTTTATATCTCTATTTAACACTTTGTTTTAGCTCAATAAAGGCTCTAACAAATTTAGTTAAAAATCTCTTTTTATAAATCCATCTTTATATACATCGAAAACGTAACCGCCTTCTTGTAATAAAATAAATATTAAATATAGAATTAAGAATATTGCAGTCCATACCACCATACGTCTTAAAGCTTTTACTTCGTCACGCATGTGCATGAAATCCCAAGTAATATAATATGCTTTTACAATCGTTAAAATAATGAATATCCAGTTAAGTGCTTTCATTCCTAAAACCTGCCCCATTAAAGACTCTGGTTTTAAAATACCTAATACAACTTCCACTATTGTTACAACCGTTAAGAAAATTAAAACACCCCAAATTTTTTGAGTATTTGATTTAAACTTAACTAAACCTCTAAATATTTCTAATTTATGTTCGTGTGCCATTTTTAAATGCTTTTTAGATTTCCTTCGTCAAGGAAATGAAACTATATTTTAATTCAATTAAACTAGGTAGAAGAATGTAAATACAAATACCCAAACTAAATCTACAAAGTGCCAGTATAACCCAACTTTTTCAACCATTTCGTAGTTTTTACGTCTCTCATAAGTTCCTAAAATCACATTAAAGAAAATAATGATATTTATAATAACTCCAGAAAATACGTGAAAACCGTGAAAACCAGTTATAAAGAAAAAGAAGTCAGCAAATAGAGGTGAACCATATTCATTAACATGTAAATTAGCTCCTTCTACAACAACTTTTCCGTTTTCTTTTATTTGTTTTAATGATTCAGCTCTAGATAAAACAGTTTTTTCACCAGCTTCATTAATTATCTGTGTTCTAACTAAAACATTATTGTGAGCTTCTAAGCCATGTACTACTTCTTCAACAGTATATGTTGGTAATGTTCCTTCTGAAACAAACCACAAACCACCTTTACGATCGTGTTGTGTTCTTTCTGCATGTGGATCAGCTACAACAAAATCTCTTAACGCTACACGATGTCCTTCTGTATCTACAAACTGTAAAATATTACCTCCTTTAGTTTGTACAGCTCCGTAATCACCTTTAATAAATGTTCCCCATTCCCAAGCTTGTGAGCCTACAAATATAACACCACCAATAATGGTTAAAAACATATAAATAGTAACTTTTGATTTATTTAAATGATGACCTGCATCTACAGCTAGCACCATAGTTACTGATGACATAATAAGAACAAACGTCATAAAAGCCACATAATACATAGGTGCATTTACACCATGTAAAAATGGAAAGTGAGTAAACACTTCATCGGCGATTGGCCATGAATCAATAAATTTAAATCTTGAAAATCCATAGGCTGCTAAGAACCCTGAAAATGTTAAAGCATCCGAAACGATGAAAAACCACATCATCATTTTACCATAACTTGCGTTTAGAGGCTTTGTAGCGCCTCCCCAAGTTTTACCTTCTGTTCCAGTATTTACAACTGTAGTACTCATATATAATGGTTGTTTTTTAAAAGTTGCACAAAAATAATCAATTTATTCATCTAATAAAACATCCAACACTAAATTATACACACTTCAAAAAAAAGCTACTTTGGATGTTACATGAGACCATTAGAAATCAATAAAAATCATCGAATGAAATATAAAAACAAAAAGAGATAAACCCATAGTATATCTATAAAATGCCAAAAGTTTGCTGCTAGTTCCAAACCAAGCATTTTCGTTACATCATACTTTTGTTTAAAATGATTATAAATTACGACCAACAAACAAATTAACCCAACAACCACGTGCAATATATGCACTATAGCTATTAAATAAATGTAAGACATCGTTACGTTACTGGTCGGTCCAGTAAAATTATAACCTAAATCTATTATTTGCTGAAAGCCTGAAAATTGATTAAAAATAAAAATAATACCTAAAATAAGTGTTACAAATAACCAAAGTGTTGTCATCCCTCTATTTCCAATTTTCAAAGCTTTTTTAGCTAAAATGAAGGATATACTACTAATAACGATTACCACAGTACTTATTAAAAAAGCATTAGGTAATACAAAATCTTTTAACCAATCTGGTCTGGAGCTACTTACAATGAAAGCACTTGTCCACCCCATAAAAGACATGATTAACGAAATGATACCAAACCAAAGCATCATTTTTTTTGCTCTGTTATTTTTCTCTTCTTGTGTTCCTTGAGTTAAATCCATGGTTATCTTATAAATTTATCTATGACATACACTATTTGTACAAGGGTAATATAGGAAACACTAGCTAGCATGAGTTGTTTTGCTGCTTTTTCGGTCATTTCTTTAAACAATCGAATTGCATAATACAACATACCTAATCCTAAACTAAAAACCAATATTGCCGCAACAATGGATAATTGTAGTTTTCCAGTAAATCCAAAAACCGGTATAATAGATACCAGTAATGTCCAAATGGTATACATTATAGTTTGTACTGCTGTTCCTTTATCTTGCTTTCCTGTTGGTAGCATAAAAAAACCTCCTTTTTTGTAATCATCAAACAAAAACCAGCCAATTGCCCAGAAGTGAGGGAATTGCCAAAAAAATTGCAAGGCGAATAATGTTCCCGGTTCTATTCCAAAATCGTCTGTAGCTGCTACCCATCCTAACATAAAAGGGATGGCTCCTGGAATAGCACCTACAAAAACTGCCAATGGTGTTTTTGTTTTTAGAGGTGTATATACGCAGGTATATAAAAATATTGAAATAGCACCAAACATAGCCGTTTGCTTGTTAATGGTGTATAAAATAATAATACCTAATAACGTAAAAAGAGACGCAATGATAAATGCTGTAGTTACAGACATTCGTCCCGCCGGAATAGGTCTATTCTCAGTTCGCTTCATTAAAGCATCTAAATCCTTTTCAATAATTTGATTAAAAGCATTTGATGCACCTACCATAAAATAGCCTCCAAAAGCTAAAAGTATTAGCGTTTTAAAGTCAACGGTATTAACACCCAATAAATAACCTGCTAATGATGAAAAAACCACACTTAATGCCAAACGCATTTTAGTGATTTCTTTAAAATCTGAAATAACAGAAGATGTTGCTAATGAAGATTTTGAATTGCTCAATATGATATCTGCTCTATGGCTTTTAATTGCGAGTGCAAATATACTCTATAAAAGCATTTTGAGCAATGCTAAGTGCATTTTTAATATCTTTATCACTATACACAATTCATTTTAATTCAATTTCATGAAACTATTCAAATTATCGGTTATTGTATTTTTAATTAGTTTTCCTAATTATGCACAGCGTAATTTTGACAATGTTACCATAGAAACGATAAAACTCACCGATAATGTATACATGCTAATTGGTAGCGGCGGAAATTAATCAAATACTTAAAAGGTTTTAAGGGAGAAACCATGTCATTCCAACGAGGAACGAGGATGAATCTCATCATGATGAGATGTCTCGTCACTCATACTTAGCTCCGTCATGACAAACAGCTGTATTTCATTGGATTATATAAGATGTTTTTAATAAAGTTTACTCAGGTTAAAATATTAAATTTAGCACTAATCAAATAGAGAAAAAATCAGGTTCAAAACTTATTATCCTGAGATTCCTGCCTTCGCAGGAATATGCTAAAAATCAAAATACCAATTAAATAGATCGGTTCTAACTCCAAAATTAAACCAAACGGTATTGCTTTTAAAGGTAGTAGTAGTTTCTGCCTCTGGATTAAAATCTCTAAAAGTAATGTCTGCAAATACCTTTAAGTTAGATGCTGGATTAATAAGATAACCTGCTTGTAAATTAGCATTAATGGTTTTGGTTTTTATACCTTGACCCACTTTAATACCAGTATCAAAGGGTCTATCATTATAATCTCTATAGATATCTCCTCCATAACTAAAATTGTCTGTTCCATCGTTAAAATCTAATCCACGTATGCCATAAATAAGTTTTGCATCGGCAAACAAACGCTTGTAACGATACCGTGCAATTAAAATAGCTTCGCTGAAATTTGCACCCCATAAGTGCGCCATAGATTGGTTATTGTGCGCATAGTTAAGTACTATCGTATTATGTGAATAGGTATAAGGCCTTACTCTGTTATATTCAAATTGCAATAATAAATTATCAACTTTAAATGCATTAAAATATTTAACACCTAATTGGTATCCAAATTTATTTTTCCAACTTTTTTCACCGGCTTTAACATCTGCTAAAGAAAATTCATCTAAAATAAATTGACCATATATATTTACATTATCATTCCATTTGTATTTGGTCGATGCACCAAGAAGCGCGTTCCCAGCACCTTGCCCTGTCTCAAACTCAATAGCTCTATAAAAGATAATAGGATTTAGATAGTTAATATCGAAGCCCCTGTCGTTAGAATTTGTCCAAAGTACCGATTCGAATAACCCAATATTTAATCGTTTGGATACATTCCAACTTAAATAATGGTTTGCTATATATTTAGTTAAAAATGCTTTATCACCTACAACTTCTGGTCTTACATCTTTTAACCACGTCCAAGTATTGGTATATTTTATTTTCCAAAACTTCGTGTTTATTTTAAAAAAGGGGTGCGGACTTGCGACATCACTAAGTAATAATGATCGATACCCATCACCAATAAAATTTTTACCATGTCCAAATTGAACATTTATAAACTTAGCTGGAGCGTATGACAAATAAGCTTCTGCTACTGGATAATCGTAAGAATCTGTTTTAAATCTTTTTGCAATACCTCGCCCTGGAATAATTGCAGGATCTGGACCAAAAGCTTTTAAACTCTCTGCATATTCATTTACATATTGAGCAAATCTTCCTTGACTTTCGAATACCGAAGTATAGAAATTAAACTTTTTTCCTAAGCCTCCTTGTACTAAAACACCTCTTGTATTATTGTATGTTGAACTAAAATTAGCGTCTGTATCTTTTCCTACTTGTAAATCAAATATTGGATCGATTGTAAACCAATAGTCTTTACCTTGCAATTGTACTAAATGTTCATTCCAAAGTTTTTTGCCAGCCCAAGTATCTGTTTGTCTTTTTAATGTTTCTTTTTCAGCCTTAAAATCGTAGTATTTAGAAACTTCATCGTACACAAACGGTTTTGAAGCTGTATGGCTATTAGTTCCTACAAGATTCATACTTCTATCGAATCTTGAATAGTCACTATGTGTAAATTGGATATTTAATTGACTATTATGTGCTTTATCTTCAAAAGTTTTTAAATCGACGTTAACATTATCAAACTCTGTTTTTGATTGCTGTTCTAACTTGGACATCTTATTCTCTTTTGCCAAGTCCTGCGTTTTTACTGCTTGATTAATTAAAGGGATTTTTATAGGCAGCGAATATTGCTTATATGTTTTTCTACTATTATAGGTCGCTGGTGCGATCTTTGGGAAGGTTGAAAATACTCGAATGGTTTCTTCTTTTAACTCTTTGTAAATAGCATCAATATAAATGACTCTAAATTGTCCTGTAGTATCTACTTCAAAAAGAACTACAACTTCTCCTTTATATGCTTCGTCTCGTACTCTCTGAGGTATCTTAAAATTCTTATAGATATGTTCGAATACATTTCTATCAAAACATTGTTGTAAAGAATCAATAGCAATAGTTTCACAATTTGGAAAAACTGGTGGCTTTTCAGCTAAAAAGGTATCCTGTGAATAACTATTATATTGAACTAAAAGTAGAAACAGTAAAATGAATCTCTTCATGAAAATAGGCTAATATTTATTTTGTGCAGAAAGATACTATATTTTTTTAGAGCTAATTAACAAAAAAGTTCTAATCTATTTCTAAACACTTACATCATTAATGTTCGAATAAGGCATTAAGACCGTTTCTCTATTAGAAACGAGAACAAATACTTGACAAATAATTAACTGACAAACAGAAACACAAACGAATATTCCTTTCTGTAAACCAGAATGAACCTGAAACAAGTTCAGGTCAAAAAAACCGCTATCGAATAAAGAATTTCTTGAAACGAGCTATTTTCGAGGCAGAGCCATAGACGTATTTCGATCATTTCATTTTGAACTTTGGGTCAAAAAATCGAAATTCTGTTATTTAGATTCCCGTTTCCACGGGAATGACAACTTCAACGGAAACCCCGAAGCAGAGCCTCGGGGAATTCTTTTCTATAAAATGATAACGGTTTTAAAAATTTAAAATTATAATGTTTTACTGATTATTCAGCATAAAAAATGATTGGTAATGTATAAATAACTCCTACATTTTTATCGCGTTGTTTACCTGGTGTCATTTTCGGAATAATATTGATGACACGTTCTGCTTCATGTTCTAGTTTTGGGTGTGGAGATCTGGTTTGTATATCTGTTACATGCCCCGTTTTATCAATTTTAAACCTTACGTAAATTTTTTGTTTCCCCGATAATCCATAGTCTGATGCTATATCGTTTCCTTTAAATTTTCTTTGAACAAGTTTTGTTATTTTTTTAGACATACATTTTTTCCTTTCCTCATTGCTTTTTGCCTTTTCACAACCAGGATAAATAGGTGCTGTTTCTATCGAAATAAAAGGAACGTCTTCTGGTTCTACTGGCTCTTCTCCAGGATTTATAGAGCTTGGATCGATCAGTGTTTCAGAGCTCGTATTCTGTTCTGGTGTGACTATACCCAATGCTTCTTTCATAACATGATCATCATCAACAATCTTAGGATCTCTAATTAACAATACTTTTTTTTTCTGAGGTTTTGGTTTCTCCTCGGCTTTTGGTTCTTCATAAACTTTAAATTTCTCAACTGAAATTGTCACTGGATCGTCTGGAACAACAATCGTATACTCCTTGGGAATAGTAGTTTCAAACTTCATCTCTAACAAGCCAAAGGCTGCCAGTAAGCACACAATTAACCCTATTTGAAAGTAAAGCGTCGTGTTTTTTTGTAAATTTGCATCATGCTTTTGTGATTTTTTCACGATTTGCTCATTTTGCCGAATGAGTTCGTGAGTTTTCTTTTGATTACTCATAATAATTATAGTATAAATGTTAATATTATGATAAAAACACAATAAGCATACCAAAAAAGAAATCCCGTTACAAAATTTGTAACGGGATTTTATATTATTATGATTCCTGATCTACAGGACGTTATAACTTAATCTTGTACTTGGAAAATAATTGGTAACGAATATGGAACGTTTACTGGTTTTCCACGTTGTTTTCCTGGTTTCATTTTTGGTAACAGACCAATAACACGAGTTGCTTCTTTTTCTAAACCTGGGTGTGGTGCTCTTGCACGAATACCTGTAATATTACCAGTTTTATCTATTTTAAAAATAACGTTGATACGTTGTCTTCCTGATAAGCCTAAGTCACTAGCTAATTCTGTATTGAATTTTCTATTAACAAATTGCGCTATTTTTTTAGACATGCAATCTCTTTTCTTAGTATTATTTTTCTCTTTTTCACATCCTGGAAAAACAGGTACATTCTCAATTACAGAAAACGGTACATCTATATCCTCTTCGACTTCTTCTACTTCTATTTCTTCTACCTCAACAATCTCAGTCTCTTGATCTACCTCAGTAGACTCTATAACTGTTTCTTCTATTTCAACTTCATCTTCAACAATCTCAATAACTTCTGGTGCAGCTGGTGGTGGAGGTGGAGGCGGCGGTGTTTGTATTTGCTCAGTAATTGGGATTTCTTCTTCCAATTCTTCATCCATATCTACCATTCCTATGTCTGTATCAGACTTATCATAAGTTTTATAATTGATAGCATAGTTTGTTAAAAATAACATCAATGCTAAACCAATAGCGAAGTAAAGTGAACTGTTACGCCCAACATTGGATTTAGGATTTTTTTTAGGTTCCATAATTTATATCATTTATCAAGATTGCTAAAATAACTATTTATTTATAAAAAAAGCAAGTGTTTATGCGTTTTTAACGCTCAAATTACTTTTAAACCATAATACAACTGATGACAATAAAGCACCAATGGTATTAGCAACAGCATCATAAACATCTAGGCTTCTTGAAACTGTAATACTATCCTGTAAGACTTCAATAATTATACCAAATAAAATTGAAAGAATAGCGGCAGAAAATATAGCTTTTTTACTTTTAAATTTAAAAGCATATAAAAACGTATAAAACCATAAAGTCGTTAAAACAAAATAGGCTAAAAAGTGAAATATTTTATCTCCAAAAGAAACACCTATATCTGGAACATTATTAAGCTTAATTAAACTAACTGCAGCTAACGTTAACGAATATATTATGGTTATTATAGGTGTTAGTTTTTTAAGCACCTATTAACGCTTTGTAATCATCATCAGACATAAGCCCTTCTACTTGGGAAAGATCTGAACATTTTAGTTTTATCATCCAACCATCACCGTAAGGGTCGCTATTTACTTTTTCTGGTTCATCTTCTAAAGATTCATTAAACTCTATAATTTCACCAGATAATGGTAAAAACAAGTCCGATACCGTTTTAACCGCTTCAACTGTTCCAAAAATCTCTTCGGCATCTAATGTTTCATCAACGGTCTCTACTTCTACATATACAATATCTCCTAATTCACTTTGTGCAAAATCTGTGATACCAATAGTTGCAACATCACCTTCAATTTTAATCCATTCGTGATCTTTAGTGTATTTTAATTCTGATGGAATATTCATAGTACTAATTTAAATTCGTTTATTCAACAAATGTATTTATTCAAATCTTAAATTCAAATAGATTATCTAATAAAAAAACATTCCAATCTCATCCATATCAATTTGAGTATAAAATACCGTATTAAAGCCAATGTTATTTTAAAATCTAAAAACGCTGTGATTAGCTAGCATATCATTATTACGGAATTTACCAATAAGACATTTAGCTTAAAAAAATGAATTGACATGAGACATTTCACACTCAAATTGACCTTACTTATTTAATGGGTTTGATTTGTCATTCTGAAGTTTACATTAGGCATAATCGAAATACAGGCAAGCATCTACTTTATTGTATTTCAATTTAAAAGATTCCTGCTTTCGCAGGAATGACAGAATACGTTTTAGGTAGTTTTAATTACCAAAATTATACCTAATAGTAAAACCAGACCGAATAGTTGTTTGTGGAAATGCTGTTGAGATAGCATATTCTGAAAACGTATAATCAAAATAAAAGAGCGCTGTTAAGTTTTTACTAAACGCATAATCTGCAGAGTATTTAATCCCCCAAATAGTTTGCCCCGATGTTACTTGATTATTTTCTAAATCTAAATATCTAATGATGGTTTTATTATCTCTAACAGAAACATCTGCTTTCATATTTAAATCACTTACAACACGTTTTCTTGGTCCTGCTAATTTAGAGCGTATTTTTAAATCTTTAATTCTATACCCTAACCCTATAATATATTCATTAGTTAAAGCCTCAGTCATCAAATTATTATCAAAACTTAGTGATAACAATCTGTCTTTTCTAACTTCTGCTAAGATTTTAACAGAGTTGTTCATTTCAAAATCAAGTCTAACCAAAGGACTAAACATCTCTGTTAAGTTTATATTACTTAATAAACGTTCATTTTTATAATTACCTGATTGATCTTTAGTATTTGGTGTCTGACTATCATAATCTAAAGTTGGGTCTATGGCCTCATAATCTAAATTAGATTGAAATTGATTTATGGTATAGGTTGAACGGTATCCGTGTGTTAATGAAAAACGTTTAAAACGTTTTTTAAACCATTTAAACTTCATAAAACCGGAGTACTTTAAATCCCAATTAGGAATAGGTATGTCTCTAAATGCTCCTAGTTTTACACGACCTGCATCTTGACCTGAATAGGCAGCTAAAAAAGCAGGTAGTAATACTGCTTGACTGCTTTTTCCATAGCCTTTAGGGAAACCATCAGGGTCTACATCGTTTAAATTTGCACCATTCCTTTCTGCTAATCGTCTTGCGACTATAAGCCTGTTTTCTCTAAAATCATTAAAGGCTTCCGAAGTCGTTTCATCACTTTTACTAAATGCTGTTTTTAATAAAATAGTTGATATATTAAAATGACCAAAGGTGTTTGGTGTTAGTGACTGGTATTCATAGGCATCTGCATTTCCAGTAACTCTAAAGTTTTCGGTGTAATTTTCAAGATAGCCACGACCCCCTATAATGTCAATTTTCAAACTTTTTACTGGCTCTAAACTAGCAGATATATCAAGTTGTTTTGTATTAGTTGCTGTATATTGTTGGTTAAATTCAGGAAAAACAGTTAGCCACCCTCTTCTTGCTGCCAGATGTCTTACATCTCTTTGGCTACCAAATGTAAATGCTGTTGTTGGTTTTAAAGTCCCTACAAAACCTGGTGTTTGTAAGTATCCTGGTAAAAATGTTCCGTTGTTTTCTGAATAATTAAGCTGAATTCTCTTTATACTTGTTAAGATGTCTATACCTGCATTTAATAATTTTGTAACAGATTGGCTCTTCGCTTTCGGTGGCGCTTTTTTCTTCTCACCTGGTCCTGGAGGCGCTCCTCTATTTACAGCTGATCTGGATTGTACTCTTCTAATAGGTTTTTTTACCAATCCAATATATTTATACAACTTTTTCATATCCAAGGTTGAATTGATTCTATGAACATTTGAATTCTGAATTGTGTTACCCAAATCATAGACATTAGGATCGTCTGGTAATGTTATATTGCCATATAAGTCTGATCCTTTTTGCCATTGAAAATCACCAGTGTATTGATATGTGGCATCAAGAAAACTAAATGTTGGTATTTTATTAATTGGCAACTGGTAAGTTATCCCTAAGTTTTGACTTTGCCTATTTGGATCTCCAAAATCCAAGATCCCATCCCACACATCCAATGTTGGATCCTGTTCTCCATTAACAATACCATCTTTAAAATAGTTACGAACTATATTATTATTGGCTGCTGTAAAATTGAATTGTAATGATTTTGTTAAATTGTAATTAATGGTGTATTGAAAATCGAATGTATAGTTTCTTCTAAATAATTCCTCTATACCAATATTGTCTCCAGTAAGGTCTACCTCTCTAAATTTTTGTCTATTGAATTGTCTATTAACATCTGTGTTAATAGTAAAACTTGTTGGTAATAAGTTTACATTGAAATCCTTTAAAATTTTCCAATATTTCCCCCTAAATAAGGAATCGTTTTTCTTAAAAGGTTCTATTTCAATCGGGTTGAAATTAAATGCATAGTTTGCACCAATTCTAATTGTCTTATTAACAGAATTTTCAATCTCAAAATCTCTATGCTCTACTTTATTAAATGAGTAATTTAAAGTTAAATTCTCTACATCGTAAAAGCGAGGTGTAGCATCTGAGGTCCTGATTTTCCTAACACCTATAAAATTAATACTTTGTCGCTTTGTATAGTCTTCAGATTGCCCTTTAATCCTTTTTCTGTCTTCTTCAGTATCTGCAGCTTCTAATCTAGAATCCAGAGTTAAATCTTTATAAAACTGATCGTATTTGGGCGTGATAAGCTCTTCACTTTGAGCATAGTTAAAAGGCAGCTGAATGCCCCATTTTTTTGGTAATAACTGTCCTGCATTAATATTAGTAACTACATCGTATTGCTGTACATCTTCTAAACTACGCTGACTCGGCCCTTGCTCAAGACCTCCAAAACCAGCAGTACTTTTTCTTCCTGTGGCACTTATATTAGCAAAATCTGCAATATTAGTATCTACACTTAATACAGCGGCCCAACCGCCTTCATTATCTAAATCTGATAAGCGGAGTTCGTTAAACCAAATCTGAGCACAAACATCGGAAGGATCTGTATTTTTAACTCCTACCATAAGTGTTCTAATATCTCCAAAATTTGGATTTCCTTTTATTGCCACACGGTGTTGATTTGTTACATACCCAGTAAACTGATTATTTGCTTCAACAATATCTCCATTAACAACATCATAAAATCTTGGGTCGTTATTTGGCAAAGGTCCATCTGATATAGCTTGAGCTTTTATTCTTCCTAAAATATCCAATGGTAAATCAATTTCATTTTCATCTGGCCAAACCTCGTTAGGATCCGTTGAATTTCTATCAGATTTTAATAATGGAATTTCTATTTGATAGTAATTCTCTGTAAGGTCGTTACCCATTCTAATAAAACCTACTAATCTTCCTCTTCCTGCTTCTCCTTCCGGGAAACCATCAGCACCATCATCCTGTGCATGTATAAACATTCTTAAACGCTTATATTGGCGCATATCCATACTGATATTTTTGAATGCACCACGGGAATCTCTTGATGCTAAATTACAAACATTGGCAACTAACGATTGTTCGTTTTGACGTACTACTGTATTATTATTAAATAATTCTTCTGGCACAACACCAGGTGGGCTCACATAAGTCCCATCATCTCCATTTTCAATAGTTCCTATAATACCCAATGAAAACTCAGTATTTTCATCATTTCCTGTATTCTCATCTAAAGTCTGCTTATACCGTCTCCAATCACTTCTAACCAAATCTAAAGTACCAAAACGAAATACGGTAGGGTCTGTAAAACCCTTTAAATACATACGAGCAAAACGAATGGATCTAAAATCTGTTATATTGCCAACAGATTTAGCAATCTCGCTTTCAACAGGAATTCTAAATAAATACCATTTAGGGTTATTCTCGCCAGAAGTAACTTCATCATTAAGGAATCTTCTGGGTTCAGAATTTTTAAAATCGACAATTAGTGGGTTAGTTTCTAAATTTAACGTAGCGGGTGTTATCTCTAACTCATATTCATAGTAACTATCAATCGTGTTCATAGTATTATCACGATTAATGTCTTCTACATCTGGTTGTGTATTAGCCGCTCTGTCTGTATCGGTAAAGGTATCCGGTGTATTTCCTTCAACACCGTTGTACTTTTTATAACGTTCGAAGATATCTCCTTCTGTATTTAAAAAATAAGTATAATTATCATTTGCCGGGTCTTCTAATACATCAAAACCTCCGGGTATTGTCTGGGCAAAATTCTTTTCATCAGAATCACTGTAACCATCATATCCAACATCTTGATTGGTACGTTCTTGCCCTGTAGTATCAAACGCATAAACTAATGATTGATTTTGTGGCACTACAGTTCCCCAGTCTGTAGGTTGTAACAAGCCAATATTTCCATCTTCAGGCAACCCATTTTCATATAATTTCCGACCATCTTTAACAATATCCTCAGATATATTCCCTAGATTGAACACTAATTTTCCACCAGAATTTGTCGGGTTTTCCTGAAAAGGATCCTGTAGCCAAAATTCAATATACTCGACGTTCTGCTGTTCGAAATCTGTAGATGTTAATTGTCTGGTAATTCCAGCCCAGCTATTTTGTGGATTATCTATAATACCATCGGCTGCTGATGATTCAAAATTATAGGGTCCTCTTTCTTCTGGATAATAAGCTAAATCTAAAGTGAAAAGAACTGTATTTTGTCCTTGTACCAAATCTCGATCTGGAAATAGCTCATTTATAAATACGCGGCTGGTATATAAACTGGATAAATCTTCATCCATAATATCAGAAGGGCGTTGGTTACTATAAAATACAGGATCTATACTATACCAATTAAGCATAGCTCTTTGGTAACCATTCTGAATACCATTTTCATCTTCAGTTGGATTGCCCGGTACATTTAAACCTATTGGCCTACTGGATAAAAACCAGGATTGTTGAGATTTTAAATCGATAGCATTTTGCGACCCTTCAAAATCATCTACATAAGATGTGGTTTCTCCATTAAAATTAGTTCCTTTTGGGGCTCCGGGTGCTAAATATGCAAACTCGCCTCTTAAGGATAAGTTTGATTCTACATCGGTATCAATATTAGGTAACTTATTGGCTAATCGCGTTAAAAAAGGCACTTTAGTTGAGTAATTCCCATTAACCCCAAATATGGTATTATTTATAGGTTCTGAACCAAAATTTGCCTTTTGGGTGATTGGTCTTTCATTAAGATTTAAAAGGGTTGCACCTAATACAAAATTTTCATTAAACTTATGTTCTACGTTTATTCCTGTAAAACGTCTTGTTTGCTGACCAAAAACAGCATTGTTTTCAGTTGAAACTTCAATAGGTGTGTTGGATGCTTTTAAAGCCTCGTCTAAAATCTGAACACGTCCTAATTGATAATTTACAGTATAGTCGATGCCTTCGACTAAAACACGCCCACCTGCTGTCACTCTAACAGATCCCCTTGGTACATTAAAAGACCCTATAGGAATACCGTCTCCTCCAGTAGATTTATAGCGCCCTTTAAGCCTGAATTTATTTTTCTCAACTTCTTCTAAAGCAGCCGTTTTTGTCTCCTTGTATAGAATATCATAAACATACTTCTCCTGATTAGGATTGGTATAAGTATCCTGAGCATAATCAAAATCATTATTATTGGGGTTTCCATCATCATCTAATACATCAAATAAATACCTTCCAAAAGGTTCTGCTTTTGTAAAAATTATTTTTCCATTTTGCGGTAATACGGTAATTCCGGGTAAAAAGTCAAAAAAGCCATCCCCGTTACTTTGAGGGTCATTATTAAAGTTTAATTTGTCCAGATTAAATAATCTCAATAGCGGTGTTTCTATAATATCTTTATCGTCATTCAGATCGATTGGTGTATGATTATCAAAAGGTGGGAATGTAGTTCCTTCAACAGGTTTAATAAAGTTTAATGGCGAGGCCTCATTATAAAATATATTCAGTTTAAAGTCATCTTGACTTAAATTAAAAGCACCCGTATCATAGATGTTCTTCATCATTAAATCCCAAACAGGTTGCTGTACATTAGTAATACTACTTTTTAATAGTTTTAAAATTAAATTAGAATTTACAACCTGTGTTACCTGACCTGATGGATTAGTAGAGACATCAGTAGCATCGACACCGTCATTAGCAAATTCTCCTACCTGATATACATCACCTGCTAAGGTGTATTGGAATGCTACTGCTAAAACCTCATCATTATTTAAACGTTGATTTAATGATATATATCCTAACTCTGAATTTAAAGTGTATTCTTGACCTTGTATTAATTTTCTAGCGTTTTCCAGCTTGGCGTAATCTGAGCCTTCATTAACTACCCCAGAAAGCGACCCAAAACCTTGTTGTGCAGTCGCAATGTCTCTAATGGGTTCTGTTAAAATAGACCCTGAACCTATAGTCGTTGGATTAAAACCATTGTTTCCATTATCGGGAAATATATTAGAAGCGTTAGTTATAAATCCAGGTGGTATTGGATCCAGTAATATATGATCATTATCTGGATCTGCTGGGTTGTAAAACGATTCTCCTAAATCCTGAAGCGCTACAATATTTCTAACATTCTCGGTTCTATTACTTCTATTAGTTACCCAAACTTCAAGTCTGGTTATTTGTAACCCCCCATTATTTATAAAAGGATAATTAAGTAAAGCTTCATCATATTTACCTCTAAAATACTGCGCTAAAAAGAAGTGCCTATTCTCGTCATAATCTCTTATGAATAAATCGAATTCTTCAACCGTACCACCGCCTTGAGCAACTACGGTATTAGACTGTGATTTTTGTTCAGAAAACACACCTGTAAACGTGGTTTTTCCAAATTGTAATTGTGCCTTTACACCAAATAAACTTTGTGCTCCTGTTATTAATGAGCTATTTAAAGGCATATTTACATTACCAACTTCAATTTTCTGAATAATATCATCTTCAGTAGGGGTATATTCCAACTTAACCAAGTTTTGAAAATCGAAAGTTGACTGTGTATCGTAATTTGCAGTTATTTGTAATCTGGTACCAACTTTACCTAATAAACTTAGACTAATTCGTTGATCAAAATCGAATGTGAAATTACTCCTGTTTCTAGGTGAAAATGATGGATTGTCTTGCCTGGAAAACAAAATTCCTAAATCCATCTCTACAGATCCTTGAGGGATGACTTCAATGGTATTACCTCCAAAAATAGTTTCAAAAAGACCTGATTTCACATAAAATTCCGGTAAAAGATTTTTTTGTCCGTCTTTAGAATCTTCTTTTTTACCATCAAAAGCATCTATTTTCTCTTTATAATAGGCTTTTAAATTTTCTTTAGCAACAAAAGCATAATACTCTTCAGGTGTTAAAATAATTGGAAAGTTAATATCAAATTCTCCTATTTTCTCGGTATATATATACCTATTGGTAAAAGAGTCGTAAGTATATTTGGATTCTACGCTGTTTGGATTTGGTGTTTTTAAGCGGCCTAAACTAAAGCCTGTTTTAACTGAATCCTGCTGAACGGGTTGCTGAGACCATGATACTAGAGAACATAGTAGAGCAAACATTAAAAAAACACTTCGACTGCGCTTTGTATGACAATTTTTAACTGATTTATAAAATCTGAGATTAGTTTTGTTCAAAGTCTACTATAAATTTTTTAAAGCTTGTTTTATAATGGTTTCCACATTAGCATCAGGTTGTGTCATCATAATTTTATCCACAACACGTTCTGCTTGTTTCTTTACAAAACCAAGCACTTCTAATGCAGATAACGCTTCTTCTTTGTTGGTATTGCCCTGAGAAACGGAAACTTCATCAATATCATAAATCTTTAAGATTTTATCCTTTAAATCTATGATAACACGTTGTGCCGTTTTTGCTCCAATTCCTTTTATGGATTGAATTAAAGCAACATCGTTTGAGGCAATCCCTTCTCTTATCTGTTTTGGTGTTAATGAAGACAACATGGTACGTGCTGTGCTTGCTCCAATACCACTTACAGAAATTAACAGTCTAAAAATTTCTCTTTCTGCCAAAGAGGAGAATCCATAAAGTGTGTGTGAATCTTCTTTAACTTGCAGGTGCGTAAATAGCTTTAAATGCTCAGTGTCTGAAATTTGAGAAAAAGTATGTAATGAAATATTTAGCATATAACCTACTCCGTTACATTCTATAACAACATGTGTTGGATTTTTTTCAGTAAGCTTCCCTTGAATATGAGTTATCATGTATTTTGTTCGTTAACCGACCAAATGTAATAAATTTATTCACATTAAGTTACTTCCTACCAGCATTTTCTAACTCCCATTTTTCTTTATGCTGAGCATCTATGACCGCAATAGCTGCCATGTTTACAATTTCATCAACACTCGCTCCTAATTGCAGAATATGTACTGGCTTTTTCATACCCATCATAATAGGGCCTATAGAATCGGCTTCATGTAATTCTTTTAATAATTTATAAGTGATATTTGCCGAATCCAGATTCGGAAAAATTAGTGCATTTACCTTCTTCCCTACTAATTTAGAAAAAGGAAATTTCTCCCGAAGCATATCATCATTTAAAGCAAAATCTGTTTGTAACTCACCATCTACATTCATATCTGGAAAATGACGATGTAAATACGATACAGCTTCTCTTATCTTTGATGCCTTTTCATGGTCTGAAGATCCGAAATTAGAATAGGACACCATTGCTAATACGGGATCTAAACCAAACATCTTAATGACTTTTGCTGTCATTTGAGTGATTTTTGCTAAATCTTTAGCACTAGGATCAATATTTATTGAGGTATCACTTAAAAATAAAGGGCCTCTTTTTGTCATCATTAAATTGGTGGTTGCTATACGCGTTACTCCATGCACCATCCCTATAAGTTCTAACATTGGTTTTACCACTGTTGGATAGTTGCGAGAATATCCAGAAATAAGGGCATCTGCATCACCTTCGTTAACCATCATGGCTGCAAAGTAATTACGTTCCCTCATTAAACGTTGTGCAGAATAGTACGTTACACCTCTTCGTTTTCGTTGCTCCCAATATACTTTAGCATACTTATTTTTACGTGGGTTCTCTTCTTCTGTTTTTGGATCGATAATAGGAATATCAGCATCAAACTCAATTTCTGCCATAAGTGCTTCTATAGTTTCTTTTCTTCCTAATAAAATGGGATGCGCGATTCCTTCTTCATAAACTATTTGAGCCGCTTTTAAAACGTCTAACTGGTCTGCTTCAGCAAACACTACACGTTTCGGATTCAATTTGGCTCTATTTAAAAGCAATCTAACCAACTTATTATCAGAACCTAATCGTTCTAACAAGGTGTCTTTGTATTTTTCCCAATCAGCTATAGGGTGTTTAGCAACACCACTCTCCATTGCTGCTTTAGCTACAGCCGGAGGCACTTCAGCGATAAGACGTGGATCAAAAGGTTTTGGTATAATATAATTTTTACCAAATATAAGTTTGGTTTCTCCGTAAGCGATATTAACCTGCTCAGGAACTGGCTCTTTTGCCAATTTAGCTAATGCTTTAACAGCAGCCATTTTCATAGCTTCATTAATCTTTGTAGCACGAACATCCAACGCACCTCTAAATATAAATGGAAACCCTAACACGTTATTTACTTGATTAGGATGGTCACTACGCCCTGTAGCCATAATGATATCCTTACGTGTAGCAACGGCTATATCGTATTTTATCTCTGGATCTGGATTGGCCATAGCAAAAACAATTGGGTTTTTCTCCATAGCTAATAACATATCTCGAGATACAATATTCGCCATTGAAAGACCAATAAAAACATCGGCATCTTTCATGGCTTCATCTAGAGTATCTATTTTTCTGTGAGTTGCAAATTCTGCTTTTTCTTCAGTTAGATTCTCTCTATCATTTCTTATAACACCTTTGCTATCGAGCATGACCATGTTTTCTCGTTTTGCACCACAGGATTGATATAAACGAGAACAAGAGATGGCAGCAGCACCGGCTCCACTTATTACTATTTTAACATCTTCAATCTTTTTTTCTGCTAATTCTACAGCATTTATCAACGCAGCAGCCGAAATAATAGCTGTACCATGTTGGTCATCATGCATCACAGGAATATCTAGTTCTTCCTTAAGTCGCCTTTCTATTTCAAAAGCTTCTGGGGCTTTAATATCTTCTAAATTGATACCACCAAAAGTTGGGGCTATCATTTTTACCGTTTGAATAAATTCATCAATATTCTCGGTTCCTACTTCAATATCAAACACATCAATATCGGCAAAAATCTTAAACAAAAGTCCCTTTCCTTCCATCACTGGTTTTGATGCTTCTGGACCAATGTTTCCTAAACCTAAAACCGCAGTACCATTAGAAATTACGGCTACCAGGTTTCCTTTTGCCGTATACTTATAAGCGTTGTCTTTATTTTTTTCAATCTCTAAACAGGGTGCTGCTACACCTGGTGAATAGGCTAAGGATAAATCTCTTTGGCTAGCATATTTTTTAGTTGGAACTACTGCTATTTTACCTGGAGTTGGTTTTGCGTGATATATAAGGGCCTCTCTTCGTTTGCTTTCTTCGCTCATAATTATTTCTTAATTAACTAAACTAACAAAGATAATAATCCTATTAAAGGAAATAACTAATCTTTTAAAAAATTGATATTTCTTTTTAAACCTGAAAACTTAGTGCGTTTTACTGCGGACTTTTGAAAGACTTTCTTAAAGGTATCTTCTGTAATTTCTTCCCAATCTTTTTTGGTCATAGATAATAATTCTGGGTGTGGGTTAAAAAGTGGTTCGCTATGTGGTTTCGAAAATCGATTCCATGGACACACATCCTGACATACGTCGCAGCCAAACATCCAATCATCAAACTGTCCTTTAAATTCTGTTGGAATATTTTCTTTTAATTCTATGGTGAAATAAGAAATACATTTGCTGCCATCTACTACATAGGGTTCTGTTATTGCTTGGGTTGGACAGGCATCAATACATGCTGTACAGGTACCACAATGATCTGTTGTTGGTGAATCGTATTCTAAATCTAAATCGATAATAAGTTCTGCTATAAAATAAAAAGAGCCTATTTGTTGAGTTATTAAATTACTGTGTTTTCCAATCCAACCCAGACCACTTTTTGCAGCCCAGGCTTTATCTAAAACGGGAGCAGAATCTACAAAAGCACGTCCATCTACCTCCCCGATCTCTTCTTGAATGAAATTTAAAAGTGATTTGAGTTTATCTTTTATTATGAAATGATAATCGCTTCCATAAGCATATTTACTAATTTTTGGAGCTGTTTTGTCTTCTTGAAGTTCCGATGGATAATAATTCAATAACAGTGAAACAACACTTTTAGAACCTTCTACTAATTTTGTTGGGTCTAAACGTTTATCAAAATGGTTTTCCATGTATTGCATTTGCCCATTCATATTCTTATTTAACCATTTTTCTAATCTAGGTGCTTCTTCTTCTAAAAACTGCGCTTTACTTATACCACATGATAAAAAGCCTAGGCGCTTGGCTTCGGTTTTAATGAGGTTTGTATATTTAGTTTTTAAATTCATTTCTTGGGTTTGATCCCTCATTCAGCTATTATTTATGTAAAGCTTTTATAAATGAATTCTATGGTGTTATACTGAGCGCAGTCGAAGTGCTCGTTTAACAAGTAACTCCTTTTAGGCTTCGACTGCGCTCAGCTTGACACTATAGAACTATTTAAGTTTTTAAAGTAAACTTCAATTTTACATCAACAGGTTTTAGTGTTATTAAAGGGTTTACTTTTATAGTATCGTTATCGGTAGATATATCGAATTTTTTCAATATTGTGTTTACTGCCAAAATCATTTCATACATAGCAAAATTATTGCCTATGCACAATCTTGGCCCTGCGCCAAATGGCATATAATAAGGCATTATTTCTTTTTTGTTTTCTTCAAAAAAACGAGATGGCTTAAATACTTCTGGACTATCCCAATAATTTTTATTTCTATGTAATTCATAAATGGATGCCCCTATAATGGTTCCTTTTTTTAATACATAGTCATCTATTTTATCGTCTTCAATATTTACTCTATCAGTTATCCAGGCGGGAGGATATAAACGAAGACTTTCTTCTATACAACACTTCGTGTAGTTAAGCTGAGAAATCTCTTGAAGAGGCATTAAGTTTTTAACATTCGTTTCTTCAACCTCAGTTTCAACCTTTGTCAAAGCTTCTTTATTTTGAGCCAACAATTTTAATGTAAAGGTTAATGCATTGGCTGTTGTTTCATGCCCTGCTACAAATAAAATTAATATTTCATCAATTAATTGCTCATTAGTCATTGATGTTCCATCTTCATAATTTGCAGAGAGTAACATATCCAGAAGGTCATCATGTGCTTCTTTTGATTCCCGTCTTTGGTCTATAATTGTATTAATGATATTTCTACTTTCTTTTACCAGTTTCATATGGTATCTAATCTCTCCCGATACTGTGTACCATAATTTTTTATATGGCATTCTTAATTCTTTAACAATAAACAGTTGTAACTTTTCAATAATAAACTGCAATCGTTTTAAGGTTTCTTTTTCTGCTGAAAAATTAAATAATGATTTAGCCACTACTTCGAACGCCAACTCATTCATTATTGGATATAATTCTACAAACCCGCCTGCATTAATATTCTTTACCTGTTCGTTTATAGCTTTATCAATAATCTCAACTAGATTTTGAATTTTCTCTTTATGAAATGCAGGTTGAATTAACCGACGTTGTTTTAACCAATAATCGCCACTTGAAGTTAATAAACCATAACCAACATATTTTGATAAATAGGTAGTTTGAATTTTAGATTTATAATATACCTTATGGTTTTTCTGAAGCATGTGTTTTGTCACAACAGCATCTCGTGTTAAAACGATGTGTCCGTAAAAAGGGGATTTAATTGCAAATGTATCGCCCACTTCATTAAACCATTTATTGTGAAATGGAATGGGGTTCTTTGCTATGGTAGATGATTTTATTAAGAATTTATAAAAGGGAAGCTTATTTGGGTATCTGTATTTTGGCATGCGTAGATTATTAAAATGCTTTTTTTAACATGTTACTCTTATGGTATCGAGTGGATTCCTGACTCCGCAGGAATGACACCAATATTAAAATAACCCTCCTTGAATATCTCCTTTTATTCTACCTAAATGTTTATAAGCTTGCTCGGTAACTTCTCGTCCACGAGGTGTTCGCATAATAAACCCTTGTTGAATTAAAAAAGGCTCATATACTTCTTCTATGGTTTCCGGACTTTCACTAACCGCTGTAGCAATAGTTGTGAGGCCTACAGGTCCACCTTTAAATTTATCTATGATGGTTAATAGAATCTTGTTGTCCATATCATCCAATCCATGTGCATCTACATTTAAAGCTTCTAAGGCAAACTTTGCAATTTTAATATCGATGGTTCCATTGCCTTTTATTTGGGCAAAATCTCGAACACGACGTAGTAAAGCATTTGCTATTCTTGGCGTGCCTCTACTTCGTCCAGCAATTTCTATAGCCGCTTCCATAGATATTGGCATATTTAAAATACTGGCACTTCGCTGTATGATGGTTGTTAGTAAATCTGTTTTATAATATTGCAGTCTACTTTGAATACCAAAACGTGCACGCATTGGTGCGGTTAATAACCCGGAACGGGTTGTAGCACCTACTAATGTAAACGGATTTAAATTGATTTGTACGGATCGTGCATTAGGACCCGACTCAATCATAATATCAATCCTATAGTCTTCCATAGCAGAATATAAATACTCTTCTACGATGGGACTTAATCGATGAATTTCATCTATAAACAATACATCGCGATCATCTAAATTAGTAAGTAAACCTGCTAGATCGCCTGGTTTATCTAAAACAGGTCCCGATGTTATTTTTATACCAACATTTAATTCGTTCGCTAATATATGGGCTAAGGTCGTTTTACCTAACCCTGGAGGACCATGAAACAACGTATGATCTAATGCTTCTGTTCTTAAGTTCGCTGCTTGAACAAAGATTTGGAGGTTCTCTAAAACTTGATCCTGACCTGTAAAGTCATCAAAGGATAGTGGCCTTAATTTTTTTTCTACATCTAATTCCTCTGGAGAGAAATTTTCGTTGGATGGATCTAGATTTTCGTTCATATTTGTAGACTCATTTGACTGTACTTAAGATGATATTTGTTTCAGTTTAAATAGGTTTCTGCCTTCGCGAAAATGACAAAAAAGTTGAGTACAAGCAAATATAAACAAAAAGCCTTTCCAATTGGGAAAGGCTTTGTAGGTTTTAAGTAATAAAAATCTTTTAAATTTATCTTTAATCTTATTTCTTAACAATTCTCTTTACTAGTGTTCCTTCACCAGTCAATATTTTTAATAAATAAATACCTTTATTCATATTAGAAAAGTCAATCACTTTATTTTCGATTTCAATGTTCTTTATCACTTTTCCTAAAATGTCATATACTATTACTTTCTCAAGCTTGATATTATTAGTATTTATATGTAATAGATTATTAATCGGATTTGGGTATACATTTATTGAAACTTTTAACGACTCTTCTTCTATACCTAATGTTGTAGTCGAAAATGTTTTCACAGATCCATAACTTGTGCCTTGGGTGTTAGTGGCATAAGCAACATAAGAGTATTGGGTGTTCGCTGCCAAGCTGGAAATAGTTTCACTAAAAACACCTGAACCTATTCCATTATCATCAATAATTACATTTGCGCCTCCTATTTGTGGGGTAGCATTTTCCGAGGTAATTGCATATACTATTCCTCGTGCCGTAACCGACGAAGATCCTTCTGCTGTTACCTCTCCTCCCAAATCAACTGTATTTGATGTTATTGAGCTTGCATCACTAGTAGTTACTGTAGCCTGAAAATCATCATTTAATATGGTTACGGTTGCGCCATCGGTGATGTTTACCGACAATGTTGTAGCTGCCAAGTTAGATTGTGAAACAGTGATGGCTTCATTGGTCTCCAATTTAGTATCTCCTGTAGGTGTCACTGTGAAGGTCTGGCTCTCACTGGCAGTTCCTGTAAAGGTTAAGGTCTGACTCGTTACAGCAGAATAATCACTATCTGCTGTGGTAGCGGTACCGTCTGCCGTGCTTACGTCTACTGTAAACCCACCTTGTACGGCATTGTCCAGTGTTGCTGTTACCGTGATGGAACCATCGTTTTCGTTGCCACTTACATTAGCTATGGTTACTGCGGCTGCATCGTCATTGATAATTGTCATGGTTGCGCCATCGGTGATGTTTACTCCCAATGTTGTAGCTGCCAAGTTAGATTGTGAAATAGCGATGGTTTCATTGGTCTCCAATTTAGTATCTCCTGTAGGCGTCACTGTGAAGGTCTGGGTCTCACTGGCATTTCCCGTAAAGGTTAAGGTCTGACTCGTTACCGCGGAATAATCACTATCTGCTGTAGTGGCCGTTCCGTCTGCCGTACTCACATCTACTGTAAACCCGCCCTGTACGGCATTGTCCAATGTTGCTGTTACCGTGATGGAACCATCGTTTTCGTTGCCACTTACATTAGCTATGGTTACTGCGGCTGCATCGTCATTGATAATTGTCATGGTTGCGCCATCGGTGATGTTTACTCCCAATGTTGTAGCTGCCAAGTTAGATTGTGAAACAGTGATGGTTTCATTGGTCTCCAATTTAGTATCTCCTGTAGGTGTCACTGTGAAGGTCTGGGTCTCACTGGCATTTCCCGTAAAGGTTAAGGTCTGACTCGTTACAGCAGAATAATCACTATCTGCTGTAGTGGCAGTTCCATCAGCTGTACTTACATCTACTGTAAACCCGCCCTGTACGGCATTGTCCAATGTTGCGGTTACCGTGATGGAACCATCGTTTTCGTTGCCACTTACATTAGCTATGGTTACCGCTGCAGCATCGTCATTGATAATTGTCATGGTTGCGCCATCGGTGATGTTTACTCCCAATGTTGTAGCTGCCAAGTTAGATTGTGAAACAGTGATGGTTTCATTGGTCTCCAATTTAGTGTCTCCTGTAGGTGTCACTGTGAAGGTCTGGGTCTCACTGGCAGTTCCTGTAAAGGTTAAGGTCTGACTCGTTACAGCGGAATAATCACTATCTGCTGTAGTGGCCGTTCCGTCTGCCGTACTCACATCTACTGTAAACCCGCCCTGTACGGCATTGTCCAATGTTGCTGTTACCGTGATGGAACCATCGTTTTCGTTGCCACTTACATTAGCTATGGTTACTGCGGCTGCATCGTCATTGATAATTGTCATGGTTGCGCCATCGGTGATGTT
>NZ_JAUOEM010000004.1:0-321432 GCF_030540875.1 Flavivirga amylovorans | reverse complement strand
GGCATTGTCCAATGTTGCTGTTACCGTGATGGAACCATCGTTTTCGTTGCCACTTACATTAGCTATGGTTACTGCGGCTGCATCGTCATTGATAATTGTCATGGTTGCGCCATCGGTGATGTTCACTCCCAATGTTGTAGCTGCCAAGTTAGATTGTGAAACAGTGATGGTTTCATTGGTCTCCAATTTAGTATCTCCTGTAGGTGTCACTGTGAAGGTCTGGGTCTCGCTGGCATTCCCTGTAAAGGTTAGGGTCTGACTCGTTACAGCAGAATAATCACTATCTGCTGTGGTAGCGGTACCGTCTGCCGTGCTTACGTCTACTGTAAACCCGCCTTGTACGGCATTGTCTAAGGTTGCCGTGACTGTTATGGCTCCATCATTTTCATTTCCGCTAACATCAGCTATGGTTACAGCAGCACTATCGTCATTATTAATAGTATACGTATGAATAGTATTAGTACCTAGTGTTGCGTTTGTTGGAGTTGAAAGCGTTACAATTACAGTTTCATTAGCCTCCAAAATGGCATCAGGTACTATACCAGCTATAGTTATATTATTACTACTATTACCCGCAGTAATATTTAATACCCCATCTACTAAAGTATAATCTGTTCCTCCCCCTGTAGCTGTTCCTGTTACAGCATAATTTACAGACACATTACTTCCACTTACCGCACTTAATGACACTTCTAAATTAGCACTAGCAATACTTTCTAAACCAGATGAACCTGCAGCTGTAAATGCCACTGTTGGGTTTAATGTTGTAAATGTTTCTATGGTGCCCTCTGTTGTCCCTTCACTATTTATAGCATAAGCAGCAAAGCTATAGTTACCAGAAGCTATTAAGCTTGAAATAGACTGACTAAGACTTCCTGTTGTACCAGATGCAATAACTTTAGTCACATTACCTCCACCTGCTTCAGCTACTGTTGGCGTTGCATCATCTGATGTTAATGCGTATACAAAACCTCTTTCGGTTATAGCAGCACCTCCATCTGATGTCACATTACCATTTAAAGTAGCTCCAGTTGTTGTAATTAAGCTTGCCGTACTTGTTGTTACTGTAGGAGACGAAACTGAAACACCAATATCACCAACGGCATAGACAGTTGTGTTATTTCTGTCCCAATTTGTTTGATTATTAATATTAGCCCTTAAAGTATTTACATCACCAGATAAAGAACCAGTATATACTGCATTATCTTGTTCCGGGGTTATCGCTAATGAATTTACACCATCAGTAAAAACTGCCGGTTTAGCAGACGTTGAAGTTGAAGTAGCATCACTATCCCAACCCCCATTCATATTAATTGCTGCTATAAAATTAGTTTGAGCAGCAGCAAAGACGGAACTCGGCGCCGCACCTTGATAAGCAAATAACGCTTCTCCTCCAGAGGTAAGTGATAAATCCGGACACCCACCTGGGTTTGGACTAACAGTTCCATTTGTAACTCCTAAAATGGTAGCCGTAAACCCCTGAATAGAAACAATAGTTCCTATAGACAAATTAGAACCTGCTGTCCAAGTAATTGTATTTTCTGAATTACAATCGGCTGAACCGTCTACTCTAAAACCTCCAGAAGCCAACCAGCCTTTATCTGTAAAAGTAATTTCTGTTCCAGAAACAATGTCTTTTAATAAAATAAATGAAAAATCATCAGGGCTTCCATCTCCATTGTATCTTACAAAAGCAATATCTCCAGTAGTTAAAGTTGTTTGCGAATTTGTAGAAATGCCTAATTCAAAAGCATCAAGAGTACCAGACCAACCCACATCAGATATAATTCTTATCTCATCAACATCTCCAAAAATGGCATCAGAAAAATTACTGGCATCATAAGCCCCTAAAAGTCCAGCATCTAGATTGACTGAAGTTGTTCCTGTTGATGCTGCATTTTTAAATCCTTCAATAGTAAATGTAACGGCTACGGCATTGCTCGAAGCTTTAAAACCGTTAAAATCAAATTCTGAACCGTCATTAGTCTTTATGGATAACCCTCTCCAAGGATCTACACCATTTCCCTCATCTAATCCTTCATAACCAGATGTAAAATCATAGAACGATAAATCTCCTCCTGTGGGAGTACCAGTACCATCTATAGCCACAATATCTATTTGTAGGCCTGAGATATCTACTGAGCCTCCCTCTCCATCATTTACCAAAATTCCTAAATTTGTTCCACTAGTGGTATTGAAATCTAATGTTTGAGGTAAGACTTGCGAAAAACCAACAGTTTCAGTTAATATTATAATAATTAAAATCAAATAAGTAATTTTTTTCATGGCTTATTGGAGTATTAAGGTTTAAATTAATTAAATATTATTTAAGTGGCTAATATACTACAAATTAATTAATAATTACTTTTTATCGATATTTTTTAACATTTAATCGTTTATTTATATATTTTGTCGGTGGTTTAAAAACAAAAAGCCTTTCCAAATTGGAAAGGCTTTAGCAAATAATTTGGTTAAAATTATGGCTAGTTATAAATGGTTGGTTGGTTAATTAATTTATAATGGTAAATTCACAACGTCTGTTAATGTTGTATTCTTTGTCACTACAAATACCTTCTTTTAAACATTCGTTTAGTGGTTGCATTTCTCCATAACCAATACTTTTTAAGCGGTTTCTATCTATGCCTTGACTTACTAAATATTCTAGAGTAGATGCAGCTCGACTTTTAGACAAATTTAAATTATATTGATCTGGTCCTCTAGCATCTGTGTGTGCAGAAACTTCTACTTCCATATCTGGATATTTGTTTAACAAATCGACAAGTACATTTAAAGTTGTTGCAGCATCTTCACGAATATTAGATTTATCGAAATCGAAATAGATTTTATCTAATTGAATTTGAACATCACCTCTTTCGTTTTCTTTAACACTCTCTTCCGCTACTACATACGACTCTAAAGACAAATAGATATTGTGACTAATTTTACCTTTACTGTCTGTCGAGAATTCAACGTCTTGCGGAATGTATGCTTTTCGAGTTCCACGTACTTTATATTTTTTATTAGGTTCTATTTTGAACAGGTAATCTGCTTTTTCTCCTACAATAGAATCTTGGATCACTGTGCCTGTCTCATCAAATAAGGTTACTAAAGCCCCTACTAATAATTCTTCAGTGTTTTTATCTTGTACAATACCTTCTACTAAATATTTAGTTAAAATATTTTCTTCTCTCGCAAAACCATACAGCCTATCAAAACCATTTCTGTTTGAGGATACGTAACCTCTATTGTCTTTTTCTCGTATGGTATATGCAAAATCGTCTAAGCTACTATTTATTGAACCTCCTAAGTTTACAGGTTTATCAAAACTACCGTTTACCATATTGCTTCTAAAAACATCTAAACCACCATACCCTTGATGACCATCTGATGAAAAGTACAATACATCAATATCACTTATGTAAGGAAATTGTTCGCGGTGTTTTGTATTTACTTTATCCCCTAAATTTTCTGGTTCACCATAAGTACCATCATCGTTTATAGCAACTTTGTAAATATCGAACCCTCCAATAGTTCCTGGCATATCACTAGCAAAGTATAATGTTTTACCATCTTTACTTAAGGCTGGATGTTCTACACTATATGCATTTGAATTGAATGGTAATTCTGTAACGTTAGTCCATATACTATCGACTAATTCTGCTCTAAAAATTTTAATGTGAGCAATTCTCTCTTCGTCAGTTTTTGTACGTGTTTTATTGGTTCTATTAAAATACATCGTTTTAGCATCACTACTAAATGTGGCATTACTTTCATGAGACTCTGTATTTATTTCATCTGAAAAAGGTGTAATATCTTTCATGGTTCCGTTATCGTCCATAGTTGCCTTATACAAATCTAAATACGGTAAATTATTCCATGAGTAGGCTGGATTCTTACTATTTCTTGATGAAGCAAAAGCCACTTTATTATCTCCATAGAATGATAAACCAAAATCACTAGTTGACTTAGAGCTCTCTATTTTTTTTAGTTTAAATGTATGTGGCGTTGTTTTCTCCAAACCATCTATAAAAGCAGGTGTATTTATTTTTTTATTGAAATATCTGCTTAAATGAAAATCGGCGTCTTTATAATTTTTAGTCCCTTTTAAAGCTTGTGCGTATCTAAAATGTAATTCGATATCTATAGAATCTCCATAGGTTACAAAAAGTTCACGATATGTTTTGATAGCTTTCTGCAAACTAGCATTGTAATAATAACTATCTGCTAGGTTTTGAAGTACTTCCTGAGTACGTTCTTTCTTTTCGTAAATCTCTGCTGCTTCAACATAAGCTCTCATTTCGAAAAGCTTATTGGCCCTTTTTAAATTTCCTTTTTGTGCTAATGCTATTCCACTAACTAATAAAAGGCTTGCAAGTATGTATATTTGTTTTTTCATGTGTAAATTTTATTGTTTTTCAACTGTCACATGTAACATCCATGGCATGTCTATTCTTTGGTATTGAATTTTTAGTAATGGATGTTTCATAATTGTAATCATTTTTTGGTTAGAAGAATCTAGGTGAGCGATCATATCCTCCTTTGAGTCCGAATAAATCAACATCAAACAAAATAAATATTTCATGAGACCCTGAATTGAAATCACCTAAGTTTGTGGTCGTAAAATCGTAAGCATAGCCAATTCTTAATTCTGGTGTTACTCTAAAACTTACTAATCCACTTATTGCGTCATCTAAACGATAGCCTAATCCAGCTTCAAATCTGTTATTAAATAACACATTTGCTGTAACATCTACAGACCAAGGTGCTCCTCTAACTGATTTCGCCATAAATGCAGGTTTAAATTTTACGTCTCTATTAATATCAAAAACATAACCTCCTGTTAAAAAATAGTGAATGTCTTGAACTCCGGTAGATTTTATTCCGTTTTCCGTTTCTATATGCTTTGTTGTTAATAGATTTGGGGCAGATAAACCTATATAATAGTTTTCGGTAAAATAAAAGGCTCCGATACCTAAATTAGGAAACGTTTTATTAATATTTTCATTAAACGCTATATCTGTTGATGTATCTCCCGATTGCAAATTGAAGCCATCAAAATTAACATCAAACAATGTCACACCTGCTTTAATACCAAGTGATAATTTTGCTTCAAATCCTACAGGTAATATATAAGCGAAATCTGCATAAATATTATTTTCATTTACGATATCTCCTATGTTATCATTAGAAAATGAAATACCCATTTCTATTTTTTCATTAATAGGTGTATGAGCGAAAAAAGTTCCTGTACTTGGAGCGCCTTCAACGCCAACCCATTGTGTTCTATACAAACCTCCCAAGTTTAAAATCGCTTCATCCGCTGTAGCATAAGCTGGATTAATAACACTCATGTTATACATATACTGAGTAAATTGAGGGTCTTGTTGTGCAAAACTTTGAAATGACAAAAGCGTCAAACTTAACAAAGCAGCTATTTTATGATATATATTTAAATTTTTCATTGTTCTTAAATTTTTGCTTTATCTATAAATTATCTGCTTAAGTATAAGCGTCCTTGTTCTGGTTTATTTTCTCCATCATTGAAATAGAAAATATAATAATAGACTCCTACTGGTAAATCTCCATTTCCTATTGTTCTGGATTGATTAGAGGCTCCATTAAATCTTGGTGTATTATCACTTCCTTTATACACAATGTTTCCATAGCGATTAAAAATCTCTATCGTGAAGTTTGGATATAGAACACCTAAATGATCTATATTAAATGTATCATTAGTACCGTCTCCATTTGGTGAAAATCCGTCTGGAATTATCAATTTACCACAAGATGTTAAGTCTGTAGTAATTGCCAAACGCACACTACTTTCACATCCTGTAGTAGCATCAACTAAAACAGCGTAATATGTAACGTCATGATTTAAAATGGTACTTTCTGAAATAGCAGTACCATTAGTTGCTGCATCGTACCAAATTATATTGTTTGCTAGTGCATCATATTCTGTAATATTCAATGATAAATCATTAATTGTTGGATCATCATTAATACAATACTCTGCAGCAGGATCAAGTAATGTTGGTGTTGGTGTATCATTAACAATAACATCAACTTGTACACTTATTGAAGATTCACAACCAGAAGCATTTCTTTGGGTTGCATGATAATCTTCTCCATCTACTAATACATCTGTTCCATTAAGCGCTGTTGTTAAAGCAGCATCTTCATACCAAGTAATAGTTCCTGTTACTGTTAAAGCTGCATCTAAATCTGCCACTGTTGGATTATCTACTAAACAAAATTCCATAGTCGCATTATTTACAACTGGTGGTGCAATATCGCTAACTGTTACCGTAATATCTGCCGTTGCATCTGTTGTACATGCTCCTGTTGCAGCAACAGTATATGTATAAACTCCTGCTGTATCTACTAAAGGATCAAAAATTCCTGTACCACTTGTTAATGCTGGCGACCATGTTCCTGTTGTATCTGCAACTCCCAAAAAGGTAAATAAATCTGTCGGACCATCTATGACACATATTAAAACTGGAGCACTAGTTCCTGCATTTGGTGCTTGTGTGACAGATATATCAAAACTTGTAGTTGAGCTACCACATGCATTAGAAGTTGTATATATATATGTTCCTGATGGGTCCGTTGCTGGGTTAAATTGATTAGTAATCACTGCTGAATTAAAGGTCCATTCTCCTCCAGGGCTTGCGCCTGTTAAATTAGAGTCCAAATCGAATATTCCATCTGTACTACAAAATGTAGGATCTCCATTGGATGTTCCTGCACTTAAAGGCTCTTCTACAGTAATTGTTATTGTTGTACTAGCATCTACACATGGTGAAGAAGCTGTTACATAATATGTAAATTCATAACTATTAGCACTAAATCCCGTTACATCATAGGCAGTTGGAGCCGCTACTACTGTCCCTGTATTATCAGGGCCTTCATACCAAATACCTCCTCCATCTTGAGAACCGTCTAATCCATTAAAAAGATCTATTGTCGTATTATTACATTCAATAATTCCTAGATTAACAGCAATTCCAGCATTTGGGGATTGATATATTGTAACTGTTACTTCTGTTCTTACTGAAGATTCGCATCCTGTTCCTGCATCTGTATCTGTTGCAAAATAGTTTTCTCCATTTACTAGAGCTACAGTTCCGTCCAATGGTGTTCCACCTGTTGCATCATCGTACCATTGTATTGTAGTTCCAGTTAAAACAGTTAAATCTGCAACCGTAGCTGTATCGCAAAATTCCTGAATTGCATTTACTGTTGGTACTGGTGTATCATTTATAGTAATTGATACGGTTACATCTACATCGTCACAAGTTCCAATATTAGTGACATCATACGTAAAATTATAAGTTCCAGGTGCAAGACCGTTAATAGTTACTGTGCTTACAGATAAGGCTCCTGAAGCATCGTCATCGCTCCATGTTCCTGTAGGGTCTTCATCTGTTAGTAAATCAAATAAATCTACCGTCTGCCCTGCAGTGATATCTACAATACAAAACTCAGGTAAGGGAGCTATTGGTGTCCCAGATTCTGGAGCGTCATTAATTGTGACTGTTACTATTGAACTATTTGTACATGTATTAGCATCTGTAATAGTGTATGTAAAATTATATGAACCTACTGCTAAAGCCGTTAAATCTAAAGTACTTACATTCAATGCTCCTGAAGCATTATCATCTGTCCATACACCTCCTCCAGTTTCTCCTGTAAGTTGATCAAATAAATTTAACGAAGTAGGCGTCGGTCCTAAATCATTTTCACAATATATTGCTGGAGCTGGCGTACCTGTATTTGGTAATGGGTTTATTATAATGGATACAGTTACATTAGTATCATCACAACTTAGAATAGCATCTACATCAAATGTAAAATCATAGGTTCCAGAGGTAAGACTACCAATTGTGACTTCGTTTCCTGATAATGCACCAGAGATATCATCATCATTCCATGTTCCTGTTTGATCTTCTCCTGTTAGTAAATCAAATAAATTAACTGTTTGTATTGTTCCTTCACAGAATTCTGGAAAAGTTGCTATTGGTGTTCCGGATTCCGGAGCATCATTAATTGTTACTGTTACTATTGAACTATTTGTACATCCATTACCATCTGTTATAGTATATGTGTAATTAAAAGACCCAACAGCTAAAGCAGTTAAATCTACAGTACTTACATTCAATGCTCCTGAAGCATTGTCATCCGTCCAAGTTCCTCCTCCAGATTCGCCTGTAAGCTGATCAAATAAATTTAACGAAGTAGGTGTTGGTCCTAAATCATTTTCGCAATATATCGCTGGTGCTGGTGTACCTGTATTTGGTAATGGGTTTATTGTAATAGATACCGTTACATTAGCATCATCACAGCCTCCAATCGCATCCACATCAAATGTAAAATTATAGGTTCCTGATATAAGACTACCAATTGCTAAATTGTTCCCTGATAAGACACCTGAAGCATCATCATCATTCCATGTACCTGTTTGATTCTCTCCTGTTAGTAAATCAAATAAATTTACCGTTTGTATATCTCCTTGACAAAACTCAGGCATAGATGCTATAGGTGTTCCTGATTCTGGTGCAGGTAGAATGGTTATAGTTATTGATTCTGTATCGGTACAAGCTCCATTATCTATTGTATAATTGAATGTATAAGGGCTTCCTGTAACTGCAAGTCCTGTAATATTTATAGGGTTTGTTACTGGGTTATTTGTTGCATCGGTCCAAGTCCCTAAATTATTATCTTGAGAAGCGTCTAAGGCATTAAATAAATCATAAGGTGAATTAGCTGCTAATTCATTCTCACAAAATGAAGCATTTGTTGCTGTTCCCGCATTGGGATCTGGTAATACCACAACTTGAACTGGTGTAGATTCCTCCGGACAAGGTGTTAGAACATTCTGAAAGTATCTAAAATTATACGTTGCTGGTGGATAAGCTCCAGTTGTTAAATCTATCGGAGAAGTCACTACGGGGTCAGAACTTGAAATCCCTTGTACCCAAAAACCATTAGGGTCTTCATCGTTATTTAATAAAGTTGTCAAGTCAAAATTTGATGGTAAGCCTGCTACACAAAAACTTGCTGGAGTTCCAGTTGCAGTACCTGAAGATAGTGTTTCTGAAACTACAATTGATATTGTTGAAATAGCAGCGGGACAAGCACCACTACCAGTAATTGAATATGTGAACACATAGGTGTCCGGTAATGTTAAACTAGAAATATCTACAGTTCCTAGGTGACCATTAGTTGTTGCTAAAGGTCCTGTCCAATTACCTGTTGTTTGTGGAAAACCACCTAAACTATCAAATAAATTAAAAGGAACTACTGCTGGAATATCATCATTACAGTATTGTAAGATAGTTGATGATCCTGCATCAGCTGGAACATCCACATTGACTAATACTGCAACGGCATCACTATCACAAATAATACCTTGAATTTGAATATAATAAGTAGTACCATCTACTAATGGATCTGAATCTGACAATGGTGCTCCTGTAGGTATTCCTGAACCATTAACTGCAGCATACCATAAATAATTAGTAGCTGGAGTACCTGGATCTATATCTCCTATTGTCGGAGCTGTTGGATTTGTACAGAAATCTTGTACAGGATCAGGTATTGGTTCCTGTGGTGCGGGAATTAAGGCTATTGTAGTTGCTTCTGCTTGACTTTTACAATTCCCACCTAAAACATCTACAAATACTACAAGTATCTGTATTCCTGGGTTAGGAATTACATCAGTCGTATTTGCTTGGTTAACTAAGCCTGCATCATAGTATATTTCCACACCACCCCCTGCTGGTATAGCAAATTGTAAAATATCATCTATGTAAGTCTGAATGGTTGCACTCTCATTACTACAATAATTACCTTCTAAATTCTGTCCAGATGGGCCTACAGCAAAATCTATATTTATGGCTGTTCGGTTACCAGCCCCGTTACAGGTTCCTGAATTATCATCAACATAATAGGTTCCTTCTACAACGAGTTCGGTCGGAAAAAAAGCAGTTCCTCCTGTTGGGACATCATACCACCGTACACCATTACCTCCATCTTCTACAAAATTGTATGTTGATGTTGGTCCCGTTAAGTCAGCAAAAGTTAATCCAGATGCATCACAAATTGGAGTTGTAGTATTTATTATAGGACATTGTGCAGAAACTGACAATGAAGTGCATAATAACATTAAAACACAAAATATATACTTAAATACATTTCTAAAAGCTAGAGTTGTTTTCATAATTGAAAATTTATATTCATATCTAGTTGGTTCAGAATTAACCCTGTAAAATCAAACAAATATTTTATTTGAAAGTTTTTTACAAAATAATTCAATTCGCAATTTAACGGATATTTTTGTATTTCATCGACTTTTTTGAAATTATTTTGCATTTTATCGATAAAATATGCGAATAAGCGATGTTTAAGACCTGTCGCTATTTGTTTTTGAGTGTCAAAAGTGTCTTCATTGGATATTTTGTAATAAAAAACTTACTTATTAAAAAACATAAGAAGATAAAATACTAAAAGCCAAAGCCTTTCTAAATTAGAAAGGCTTTGGCTTTTATTTTATATGTTTACTAAGTAACTAGACTAGTGCTGTAATTCTTCTTCCCCATCTTTTAGAGGAATGTTTTGAGGGACGAAATCTACATCATGTCCCGGTTTACTATAATCGTAAGCCCAACGGTGTACGTGCGGAATGTCTCCTGGCCAGTTTCCATGCATGTGCTCTACAGGTGCAGTCCATTCTAGTGTTGTCGATTTCCATGGATTTTGCTCTGCTTTCTTTCCATAGAAGATACTAGCAAAGAAATTGTATAAATAAACGATTTGAACGACCCCGCCTATTAAAGCGAATATGGTAATAATAACGTTTACATTTGCTAAATCATCAAATAAAGGAAAGTTACTATTTGTATAATAACGACGTGGTAATCCTGCCATACCAATAAAGTGCATTGGGAAAAATACGCCATAAGCACAAACTGCGGTAATCCAGAAGTGGATATAGCCTAAGTTTTTATTTAACATCTTACCAAACATCTTAGGATACCAGTGATAGATTCCTGCAAACATACCATATAGTGCAGATATCCCCATTACTAAATGGAAGTGTGCTACTACAAAATAGGTGTCATGTACGTTAATATCTAAGGCACTATCTCCTAAAATAATTCCCGTTAAACCTCCTGTTATAAATGTTGATACAAAACCAATAGAGAATAACATAGCTGGATTCATTTGCAAATTACCCTTCCAGAGTGTGGTTATCCAGTTAAATGCTTTTACCGCAGATGGTATTGCAATTAACAAGGTTGTAAATGTAAATACAGATCCTAGGAATGGATTCATTCCTGAAATAAACATATGGTGTCCCCATACAATTGTAGATAAGAATGCAATTGCTAAAATAGAAGCGATCATAGCACGATACCCAAAAATAGGTTTACGCGAATTGGATGCCATAATTTCGGAAACTAGTCCCATTGCAGGTAGTATTACAATATATACTTCAGGGTGTCCTAAGAACCAGAATAAGTGTTCAAACAAAACTGGTGATCCTCCTTGGTAATGCAATACTTCTCCTTGAATAAATATATCTGATAAGAAGAATGATGTTCCAAAACTTCTATCCATTATTAATAATAAGGCTGCAGATAATAATACTGGGAAAGATATCACACCAATAACAGCTGTAATAAAGAATGCCCAGATTGTTAAAGGTAGTCTAGTCATAGACATTCCTTTTGTACGTAAGTTAATTACTGTAACAATATAATTAAGTGACCCTAATAATGATGATGCGATGAATATGGCCATAGATACTAACCATAATGTCATCCCCATACCTGAACCTCCTTGAGCCATTGGTAAAGCACTTAATGGTGGATAAATGGTCCATCCTGCTGCTGCTGGTCCAGCTTCAACAAATAAGGAAATTACCATGATTACACTCGACAAGAAGAATAACCAATAAGATACCATATTTAAAAATCCTGACGCCATATCGCGTGCACCAATTTGCAATGGAATTAATAGGTTACTAAACGTACCACTTAAACCAGCAGTTAATACAAAGAATACCATAATAGTACCATGTATAGTAACTAGTGCTAAATAGATATCTGCATCCATAACACCATCTGGTGCCCATTTACCTAATAATGCTTCAAACAATACATTAGGCTCCTCTGGCCATGCGATTTGCATACGAAACATCATAGACATTAATACACCAATAACTCCCATAATGGTACCAGTAATAAGGTACTGCTTGGCAATCATTTTATGGTCTTGACTAAATATATATTTAGTTACAAACGTTTCTTTATGATGATGTCCGTGGTCGTCTTCGTGTGCGTGAGTATCTGCGTGTGCTGACATAATCTTATATCGTTTTTATCTTTTTAAATTAGTTAATTAGAGAGTTTTTGAATGCTTTCTGCTCCTTTATCCAAGCATTGTATTCTTCTTGAGTTTCTACAACTATCTTCATTTGCATGTTGTAATGAGACTTCCCACAAATTTTATTACAAAGTAGTAGGTAATCAAATTCGTAAGATTCTAAAGGCTCTTCTCCTTTTGCTAATAGAGGTTTACTATTTTCTACTCTAATATTATTAATTCTTTGAACTTTTTCTTTGATTTGAGATGTTTCTCGCATATCAGCAGTAGTAACCGTAGGCGTGAAACCAAATTGTGTGATCATTCCTGGAACACAGTTCATTTGAGCTCTAAAATGTGGCATGTAAGCAGAATGCAATACATCTTGTGAGCGCATTTTAAATAATACAGGCTTACCAACTGGTAAGTGCAACTCTGTAGTAATAACATCATCTTGTGCATTAGGGTCAGCTTCATCTATACCTAAAATATTAGCACGATCAATATCAATTAAACGGACATTCGCTTTTCCTAAAGTATTATCTGCTCCAGCATATCTAGCTTTCCAGTTAAATTGCTGCGCATATAATTCAACTACTATTGGATCATCACTCTCATCAACACCCATGATATTAATCCAAGTATTTAATCCATAAATAATTAAACCTGCAAGAACGATTACTGGAATAATAGTCCAAATAGCTTCTAGTTTATTATTATCTGCAAAGAATAATGCTTTTTTACCTTTTTCGCCTTTGTATTTATAAGCAAAATAGTGTAATAGGAACTGTGTAATGGTCTGTACAATAAAAATAATTATCATAGAGATAACCATCAAATTATCAACAACCACACCATGTTCTGAGGCAGCATTTGACATTAATGGTAAATCTCCCCATTTTACAAAGCATACAATGGTAATAACATAAATAAAAGCTAAAAAGCCCATCATTAAATATGCATTCATTGTGTTATCCTTATCTGTAGCAACTTGAGTGTTTTCGTTTTTAGCTTGTGCTAAATCGAAAATCTTTACCATTTGCCAAATGGCTACTAAAATAAATACTAAAACTATAATTGTTAATAAAGTAGTCATTGTTATCGTTCTTCTTTATTTATATCTTAATTAATAATGAAATTCTTCGCTTTCCTTTATGAAAGGGTATCTTTTTACTAGTAATGGCGCTTTTGTTAAAGCTGTAAATACTATAAATATAAATAACCCTGCAAATAGTAATACTGAACTTATTTCTGGAATTCCTATAAACCATCTATCTCCAACAGTAGCTGGCATAATCATATTGAAGATATCAATATAATGTCCTGCTAATATGACTAACCCTGCCATAACAACAAACCATGAAATACGTTTGTAATCGGCATTCATTAGCATTAATATTGGGAATACAAAGTTCATAACTACCATACCTAAGAATGGTAATTTATAATCTTGGAAACGAGTTACAAAATAGGTAACCTCTTCTGGGATATTTGAGTACCAAATAAGCATGAATTGTGAAAACCATAAATATGTCCAGAAAATACTGAATGCAAACATAAACTTAGCTACATCATGTAAATGATTTTCATTAACAAACTCTAATTGCCCTTTAGATTTTAAATATAAAGTGATTAAAGCTAATACCGTTATTCCACTTACAAACATACTTGCAAAGACGTACCATCCAAATAATGTTGAGAACCAGTGTGGATCCACACTCATTATCCAATCCCAAGACATCATTGATTCTGTATAAATAAAGAATACTAAAAATCCTGCTGTTATACGGAATAACTTTTTAAAATTACTTTTATCTTCTGCTGTATCTTGAGCAATTGAAAATTTACGTGAAAAGTGACGGTATAAACTCCATCCTCCAATAAAGATTAAAGCACGGATAATGAATCCTGTTTTATTTAACCAACCAGACTTACCAGCTACTAACTTATCGAAATGTTCGCTTTCTGGATTTATCATATCTGGATTCATCCATACAAATAAATGATCACCAGCAAAAATTGCAATAGCAACGACAATTAAAGCACCTGGTAATAGATAAGCTGTCATACCTTCCATAACTCTAAAAAGTACTGGAGACCAACCTGCTTGTGATGCAATTTGGATGGCATAAAATGCTAATATTCCTAAAGCAATCATCATAAAGAAAAATGCTGCTACGTATAATGCAGACCAAGGTCTGTTATGAATTTGGTGTTGCACGTGTTTTGCATGAGCATCACCATGATGTGCGTTATCATGTGTTTCTTCTCCATGAGAAGATTCTTTAGCATGTGTATCGTGACTAGCTGGAGCTGCATCATGCGTCGCTTCATGACCGCCTCCATGATGAGAGGCTTCTTCAGCTAGCATTGTTTTAACTTCATCTAAAGATTTATGAGATGTCAAAAAACCATATCCTACACCTAACGCACCTAGTATCATTAGTATGAAAGAAAATGTCTTTAATTTATTTGAAAATGTATACATATCTATAATAATCTTATCAATCTTACTTTTCTAAATCTGATTTTAACTTCAACACGTATGATACTACTTGCCAACGTTCTTCTTCGTTCAATTGGTTAGCATAAGAACCCATTGCGTTTTTACCGTAATAAATAGTATGGTAAATACTTCCTGCTGTTATAGCTCTTCCAGCATCATCATAACTTGGAATACCAAGGATTTTTTCACGCTTTACAAGTTTTCCTTGCCCGTTACCTTTATTACCATGACAAATGCCACAATAGATATCATATAAAGCTTTTCCTCTTTCTAAATCTACTTGAGTAGAATCTAAAGTACTTACTAATGTTGTTTTAGCTAACTCGTAACCTTCTGTAGTGTTTTCAATATCAAAAGGAATGTATCCTCTTGGCACTGTTCCTTCAACAGGTTTCTGAGCTTCTACGCCATCAGGAAATGCTGCTTCTCCATAAGTTTCATATCCTACAGATTCATACATGTTTGGCATGAATTGATAGTTAGGAGCTGAATCTTTTTTACATGATACAGCAACTAAAACCACTGCTACTACTACTATTTTAATTAAGCTTTTCATTTGTCAACTTATATTGTCTTTTTTGTCAAATGTAATTCACAAAACATTTTAATTTTTTAAAAATCTAAAAATTAAATTCTGTTTATGCTCATTTCATATTTATTATTAATGGGCTTTATCAACTAAATTAACTTCAACTGCTCCAGTTTCTTTAAGCAAGCTTTCTAATTCACTTTCATTTCCATGAACTGCTATTTCCATTAAGAAATGGTCATCTGTAGTTCTTGGGTCTGGATTTTCGGCATCTTTAAAAGGCCACATTCTACTACGTAAGTAAAACGTTATTACCATTAAGTGGGCAGCAAAAAACACTGTTAGTTCAAACATAATTGGCACGAATGCTGGCATGTTTTCTATGTAACTAAAACTTGGTTTACCACCAATGTTCTGAGGCCAATCTTCAATCATAATGAAATTCATCATTGTGATGGCTACTGTTAAACCAACTAAACCATACATAAATGCTGTAATAGCAATACGCGTAGGTGCTAAACCCATGGCTTTGTCTAGTCCGTGAACTGGAAATGGTGTATATATCTCTTCAATGTGATGTTTTTCTGCCTTTACTTTCTTAACAGCAGACATTAATACATCATCATCGGTATAAATAGCGTGAATAACTTTTGAAGCTTCCATTGACTATATTTAGTTTATTAAATTTTTAGCTTGTCCAGACCAATCATCACGTTCTGCTCTTCCTGGGAAAGAACCTGTAATAGAGTCTAACAAGTCGTATTCTTTTTTCGTCATCTTACTAACCTGAAGGAAGGTATAAATACCAATACTGTTAAGTGTTTCTTCCATTTTAGGTCCGATACCATTTACTTTCTTTAAGTCATCAGCTTTTTGTGTAGCAGCATCAAAAGCTCCAATACTATCAAGTAAGTTAGTTACTTTGGCTGAATTATCTTCTTCAGTTGTTGTTTCTGCAACTGGTGCTGACTTAGTAGCTTGTCCTCCAGAAGTTCTTGCATCGACTCCTGTTCCTACTAGACTGTCTCCTCTTTCTCTAATTTTCTTATAACGTTCACCAGAAGATTTCAAAATGGTTTTAACCTCTGCTTGTGCTATTACTGGGAATGTTCTTGAATATAATAAGAATAGTACAAAGAAGAACCCTATAGTTCCTACAAAGATACCTATATCTACAAATGTTGGTGAGAACATAGTCCATGATGATGGTAAGTAATCTCTATGTAATGACGTTACAATAATTACAAAACGCTCAAACCACATTCCTATATTTACCACAATTGAGATAAAGAAAGAGAACATTATACTTGTTCTTAGTTTCTTAAACCACATGAATTGTGGAGAGAATACATTACAAGTCATCATTGCCCAATATGCCCACCAGTAAGGCCCTGTTGCTCTGTTCAAGAATGCATATTGTTCGTATTCTACACCAGAATACCAAGCAATAAATAACTCTGTTATATATGCTACACCTACTATAGAACCCGTAATCATAATGACTATGTTCATTAATTCGATGTGTTGTACTGTAATATAATCTTCAAGGTTACACACTTTTCTCATAATAATAAGAAGTGTGTTTACCATGGCAAATCCTGAGAATACGGCTCCTGCAACGAAGTAAGGTGGAAAAATGGTAGTATGCCAACCTGGAATTACCGACGTTGCGAAGTCAAATGATACAATGGTGTGTACAGAAAGTACTAATGGTGTTGCTAAACCTGCAAGTACCAAAGATACTTCTTCAAAACGTTGCCAATCTTTAGCACGACCTGACCATCCAAAACTTAATAAAGAATATATTTTCTTTTGGAAAGGCTTAATAGCTCTATCACGTAACATAGCAAAATCTGGTAATAAACCTGTCCACCAGAATACTAATGATACAGATAAATATGTAGATATTGCAAATACATCCCAAAGTAATGGTGAGTTAAAGTTTACCCATAAAGAACCAAATTGGTTTGGAATAGGTAATACCCAATATCCTAACCACGGACGACCCATGTGAATGATTGGAAACAATCCTGCCTGAACAACAGAGAAAATAGTCATTGCTTCTGCAGAACGGTTAATGGCCATTCTCCATTTTTGACGGAATAATAATAGTACTGCAGAAATAAGTGTTCCTGCGTGACCAATACCAACCCACCAAACGAAGTTAGTAATATCCCAGGCCCAACCTACGGTCTTGTTTAAACCCCAAGTTCCAATACCTGTTGATATGGTATAAATAATACATCCAATTCCCCAAAGAAAAGCGACAAGTGAAATACCAAAAACTATCCACCATTGTTTATTTGCTTTTCCCTCTACAGGTTTTGCCACATCTACAGTAACATCGTGATATGATTTTTCGCCTGTAACTAAAGGTCTTCTAATAGGTGCTTCGTAATGAGACGCCATAATTATATAATTGATTCTTTAATTAGATTTATGCTTCAGTTGTATTTCTCACTTTTGTTTGATACTGTACATTAGGTTTTGTGCCTACATGTTCTAACAAGTGATACATACGGTTATCTTCTAAAAGTTTTGCAACTTTACTTTCTTTGTCATTAATGTCTCCAAATGCCATAGCTCCGCTACTACAAGCTGCAGAACAAGCTGTTTGGAATTCATCTTTTCCAACTTTTCTTCCGTCACGTTTTGCATCAAGAATCGTTTTCTGTGTCATTTGAATACACATAGAACATTTTTCCATCACACCACGTGAACGTACAACCACATCTGGGTTTAATACCATACGCCCTAAATCATCATTCATATGATAATCGAACTCATCATTTCCATTGTATAAGAACCAGTTGAAACGACGTACTTTATAAGGACAGTTGTTTGCACAGTATCTAGTACCTACACAGCGGTTATATGCCATATGGTTTTGACCTTGACGACCGTGTGATGTTGCCGCTACAGGACATACTGTTTCACAAGGTGCATGGTTACAATGTTGGCACATGACTGGTTGGAATGCTACTTGAGGATTCTCAGATGCATTCTCCATTTCACCAAATTCACTTAATGAACTTCCTAATCCAGATATGTCGTCTTTCTTAGTATTATCACCTTCAAATGATTCTTCAGATGAATAATATCTATCAATACGTAACCAGTGCATATCGCGACTACGACGTACTTCTGTCTTACCAACTACTGGTACATTATTTTCTGCATGACATGCTATAACACAAGCCCCACATCCTGTACATGCATTTAAATCGATTGATAAGTTGAAATGATGTCCGATGGAGCGATCAAATTCATCCCATAAATCAACCTCTGGTGATGTTACTGGAACAGGTTCGTGGTTTAAAGACACTGTAGGAACTGCGTTCCAATGTTTTTTATCTTTTGTATTGAAGATCTCTAAAGTTGTTTCTTTAATGATATCTCCACGCCCCATTAGGGTATTATGTAATTGCACTGAAGCAAATTCATGCTCTCCAGCAGCAGGTTCAATAGTAACGGTTTGTACCGTATTGAAACCTTGGTATAATTCATAGGCATTAACACCTGTTTGCATCTCTGTTTTTAAACCTAACGTTTTTCCATAACCAAGTGCTAATCCAACAGAACCTTTTGCTTGTCCTGGTTGAATCATTACTGGAGCAGTAATTGTTACTCCGTTAACCGTAACATTAGCATAACTACCATTCAATGCGCCGTTTGCAACGTGCTTATTCACTAACCCTTTTTCATCAGCATCCGCTTTTGAAATTGTTAAGTAGTTATCCCAAGATACTCTCGTAATTGGATCTGGAAATTCTTGTAACCATGGGTTATTGGCTTGTTGCCCATCTCCCATACCTACTTTGGTATATAATGTTAATTCTAATCCTTTGCTTTTAGCAGAGGCTGCTAAATCTCTAGCTGCATTTCCTAAAGGTGTTGTTTCAGTAGATTCTTCAGTACTATTATCTGCTGAAGTTTCTTCTGTTGTTTCAACTGTTTCAGTCGCTATAGCACCTACATATACACCATCATGTAATGCTTTGTTGAAAGAACTTCCTCCTAAAATGTCTGTCCCCCAAGCGTCTTTAATGTAATCATTGTAAGAAACATTATTTCCTGTCCATTTTAATAAAACGTCTTGAAATTGTTTTGTATCGAATAAAGGACGAATCGTTGGTTGTGTTAACGCGTAATGTCCTTTTTTAAACTCTACATCTCCCCACGATTCTAAATAATGAGGTGCTGCTGCTATGTATTGAGCTTTAGAAGATGTTTCATCAACCTTCATCGAAAACGCTATAGACAACCTTGTTTTCTTTAGGCCTTCTTCAAACTCTGAAGCATTAGAAAGTGTATACATCGGATTTACACCACTCATGATGATAGCTCCAACCTTACCTGCTTTCATATCAGCAATTAAACCAGCAACAGCTTTATCACTACCTTGTCTAGTTTTGATAGGTGTATTAGGGTCGAATGCTTTACTTGATAAAGCTTCATTTATTTCTAGAGCAACTGTTTGTGCGTTTACATCTTGAATTCCTGTAACGACAACACCATTACTTCCTGCTTTTAGAAGCTGTGAAGCTGCTTTTTTTATAGCTACCTCTACTTTTTCTGGAAGTCCGTTTACAGTAACATTTTTCTTTACAACTAAACTATATAATTTAGCTAAGGCTAATTTTTGTTGTGTTGGTGTTAATGGCACACGTTTATCTGCGTTAGCACCAGTTAGAGACATGTTAGATTCAAACTGTACGTGACGTGACATTTTACCATGATCTGGCACTCTATTTTTAGAGTATCCTGAATCAAAACCACCTCCTTGCCAATCCCCTAAGAAATCAGCACCAACAGACACAATAGTCAGGGCTTTAGAGAAATCGTAATTTGCTAATCCGCGTTCTCCATATTTTGCTTGGTAAGCATCTAGTGCTGCAGATTCTGAAACAGCATCATAAGCTACATGACGAACATTACCGTATTTTTCTTTAAATTCTGAAATCAACTTGCTGGTAGATGGGCTTGCAAATGTTTGTGTTAATAACACAATATCTTTATTTGCAGCAGCAATATTTTCCAGTTTTTCAGTTGTTTCAGAGTTAAAAGTATCCCAAGAAATAGATGCTTCACCTTTTCTAGGGCCTTGTATTCTTAAACTGTCATACAAGCCTAAAACTGAAGCATTCACCCTAGCATTTGCACTACCATTAGTAGCTGCTAAAGTATTGTTTTCAATCTTAATTGGACGACCTTCTCTGGTTTTTACTAAAACACTAGCAAAATCAAATCCATCTGCAATAGTCGTTGCATAATAGTTAGCAACACCAGGAATAATTTCCGTTGGTTGCACAACATAAGGAATAGATTTTTTAACAGGACCTTCACAAGCCGCTAACGACGCAGCCGCTGTACTAAAACCTACATATTTTAAGAAATCGCGACGCGTTGTAGATGTTTCTTCTAATGTCTCTTTATCACCTAAAAATTCATCAGTAGGAATTTCTTCTACAAACTCGTTTTGTTTTAGCGTCTCAACAATAGAGCTATTCTCGTTTAGCTCTTCAACACTTTTCCAGTATTTCTTGTTTGATGACATATTATATAATTGAATTACTTCTTATTATTTATTTTAAAGTTTTCCTTTTTTAACGAAAAACAAAATTTTAATTCTATTTAAAGTTTTCCGCCTTCGCGGAAAAGAAAAACAATATTAATAGTGACATTTACCACATTCCAGTCCACCCATTTGAGCAGCTGTTAACTTGTCTACACCATATTTTTTAGATAACTCTTCATGTATTTTAGTATAGTAAGCATTGTCTTTCACATTCACATTTGTTGTTCTGTGACATTCAATACACCAACCCATTGTTAATGGTGCATGTTGGTACATGACTTCCATTTCCTCTACAGGCCCATGACATGTTTGACATTCAACGCCTGCTACAGAAACGTGTTGTGAGTGATTAAAATATACAAAATCTGGCAGGTTATGAATACGAACCCATTTTACTGGTTGAGAGTTTCCTGTATATTTTTGCTCGGCATCATCCCAGCCTGCAGCTGTATATAATTTTTGAATTTCTGCATTATAATCAACACCTATTGCTTTTCCTTCAGCTAGAGTTTCTGGAGCTACTTCATAAATAGATTTATGACAGTTCATACATACGTTTAATGATGGAATACCTGATGTTTTACTTACTCTTGCAGAAGAGTGACAGTATTTACAATCTATACCGTTATCACCTGCATGAATTCTATGCGAGTAATGTATCGGCTGTACTGGCTCATATCCTTGATCAACACCTATCTGCATGAAATACCCAAAGGCAAAATATGCACTGGCTAATAAAAAGAAGATAGCTGTTACTAACATTAAAAATTGATTCTTAACAAAAGCTTTCCAAAGAGGTGTTCTTTGAGTTGCTTCAGGTAATTCAATATTCTGTGCTAAAGCAAAACGACGTAATGTTTTATTTACTATATAAAGACCAACAGCTAACAGTATAAACAGAATAGCTAAAGCACCTAAAATAAGTTCGTTTGAAATACCTCCCTCGTTAGACGTAGTAGTGGCAGATTCTGCACTCGCTACAGCTGCAACTGGAGCCGCTTTTTCTTCAGCAGTATATGCAAGAATATTATTTAAATCATCATCAGATAATTGCGGAAAAGCTGTCATAGCTGCACCACCATATTCGTTATAAATCTTGTTTGCATAAGCGTCACCTGATTTAATAACACCTGAACTATTACGTATCCAAGCATAAATCCAATCTCTGTCTAAACCTTGGTCATCAGACAAACGTTGTTCGACATGACGTAATGCTGGACCAGTCATTTTCTTATCTAATTGATGACAGGCAGCACAATTGGCATTGAATAAAGCTTTTCCTTTTGCTGGATCTCCTTCCTGGGCCGAAAGAGAGGTTGTAAACGCTAATAAAATAATTAAGCCTAAGTGAAGGATGTTTTTCCCTAATTTACGGTGAATCACCTTTTCCATATTGTTAGTTAAATTAACTTCTAAACTTTAATATGATTTTTTTCATATTTTAATAAAAAAACCACACAGTTATAAAATCTCAGGCAAAAGTAATACTTAAAGTCGATTTTAGAAATGTTACATAAGTCTTAGTTTATAATTTAGAGACATTCTAAATAATAAAAAGAGCCACAATTAAGTTAATAACGTATACATTTGTATAAAAATATTTTAATCATGAATCCATTGAATCTAAAAATTAGCTTTTTAAGCATCTTCTGTTTTGTAATTTCTTCAACTTATTTGTCTGCTCAAGAAGGTAAAATTACCATAAACCAAGATAAAAACATAATTGCTTTATTGGATTTTAAAAAAAGAACCAATAAGAATGTTGATAATCCTACCAGATATAAAATACAGATTTATTCTGGAAATCGCTACGGCTCTCAAGAGGCTCAAAAAGAATTTCGTAATTCCTTTACAAATTGGAATCCTACTATTAAATATGAATCACCAAATTTTAAAACTTGGGTAGGCAATTTCAGAACACGTTTAGAAGCGGACAGAGCGCTTAAAAAAGTAAAGAAGAAATTCCCTCATGCCTTTATATTTAAGCCTAAAAAAAAGAAACGTTAATAACTCCTTGATGGGAAAATACCTTGTAATGCAATTATAAAACGAACTCCTAAATAAGGAGCTCTAGTATAGAGTTTGGAATTACTGCTTTTAACGGTATAGGTTTCGTAAGATTCTCCTTTAGCTTTTTCAAAAACAGTCATTTTTCGCAGTTCTCTTGATTCTGCCCCTCCTTTATCACCTACTTCTATATTATTTAAGTTATCGCCTTGTCCAGCATGAACTGGCCCCCGTCCTCTAAGATCCGGTAAATTAAATGTTCTTCTGCCATCACCTCCATAATTTGTTCCTAGCAAAGAAAATAATGCATTATATTGACTTATTTGCAATGTTTGACCATCGCAGAATGCCCAATCTCTCGGTGCAAAGTCACCAGCAAACATCCTAATTTCTCCTAAAAAGGGTTCTTGAGCATGTAATGTGTTATTAATTGTTAGTATAAAAAATAATATTAAAACTGAGAGCTTGATTTTCATGATAGCTTTTAAGTTAAAGTTTAGACAACAATGTATTAAAATTAACTCCAATAAAAAAGCGATTCATTTCTGAATCGCTTTAATCACTTATCTATTTATATATTTTATTTCAATTTCTTCTTAACTTCTACTTCGTGGAAGGCTTCGATAATATCTCCTTCTTTAATATCATTATAGTTCTTAACTTGCATACCACAGTCGTAACCTTTTGTTACTTCTTTAGCATCATCTTTAAATCGTTTTAACGATGCTAATTCACCTGTATAGACTACAACACCATCTCTAATTAAACGAATACTTGATGACCTGAGTATTTTTCCATTAGTTACCATACAACCTGCGATAGTTCCAACTTTAGATACTTTAAATATTTCTCTAATTTCAGCAGTTCCAGTAATCTCTTCTTTAAGCTCTGGAGATAACATTCCTTCCATAGCGTCTTTAAGATCATTAATAGCATCGTAAATAATAGAATATGTTCTGATGTCTATTTCTTCTTTATCAGCAATCATTCTTGCATTTCCAACTGGACGTACATTAAATCCAACTATAATTGCATCGGATGCAGAAGCTAATAGCACATCACTTTCTGTAATGGCTCCAACTCCTTTATGTAAGATATTAACTTGAATCTCTTCTGTAGATAATTTCTGGAAAGAATCTGTTAATGCTTCAACAGAACCATCCACATCTCCTTTAAGGATAATATTCAATTCTTGGAAATCACCTAGTGCTATACGACGACCAATTTCATCAAGTGTTATATGACGTTGTGTTCTAACTGATTGTTCACGTTGTAATTGCGCTCTTTTTGATGCTATTTGTTTTGCTTCACGTTCGTCTGCAAATACATTAAATTTATCACCTGCTTGAGGCGCACCATCTAAACCAAGTATGGAAACTGGTGTAGAAGGTCCTGCGGCTTCAACATCATTCCCTCTTTCATCATGCATCGCTTTTACCTTACCACTATGCTGACCTGCTAGTACATAATCTCCAACTCTTAAAGTACCTGCTTGCACTAAAATAGTTGATACATAGCCTCTACCTTTGTCTAAAAAGGCCTCAACTACTGTACCTACTGCTGGTTTATCTGGATTTGCTTTTAGCTCTAATAATTCAGCTTCAAGCAATACTTTTTCTAATAATTCTTTAATACCAGTACCTACTTTAGCTGATATATCGTGTGATTGAATTTTACCACCCCAATCTTCAACTAAAAGGTTCATTTGTGCTAACCCTTCTTTGATCTTATCTGGATTTGCATCTGGTTTATCAATTTTATTAATAGCAAAAACAATAGGTACTCCTGCTGCTTGGGCATGAGAAATAGCTTCCTTTGTCTGTGGCATAATATCATCATCGGCAGCTGCTACAATAATAGCTATATCTGTTACTTGAGCACCACGCGCACGCATCGCTGTAAAAGCCTCGTGACCTGGTGTATCTAGAAATGCAATTTCTTGTCCATTTTCTAACTCAACTCCGTAAGCTCCGATATGTTGTGTAATTCCACCCGATTCTCCTGCAATTACATTTTCTTGACGAATGTAATCTAGAAGTGATGTTTTACCATGATCTACGTGTCCCATAACTGTTACAATAGGCGCACGGGGTTCTAAATCTTCTGGCTTATCTTCAACTTCTTCTATAGATTCTTCTATATCTGCTGTTATAAACTCTACTTTATACCCAAATTCTTCAGCTACGATAGAAAGTGTTTCAGCATCTAAACGCTGATTCATGGTAACCATCATACCAAGCGACATACATGCAGAAATAATTTCAGTAACACCAACATTCATCATGGTAGCGACTTCACTTGCTGTAACAAATTCTGTAACTTTAAGAATCTTGCTTTCTGCTGCTTCTATTTGTTGATCAATCTCTGTTTGTTCTCTATGTTGATCTCTTTTATCTCTTCTATATTTTGCTCCTTTACCTTTTGAAGATTTTCCTTGAAGTTTTTCAAGTGTTTCACGCACTTGCTTCTTCACATCTTCTTCACTAGGTTCTTCCTTAACAATATTGCGACGTCCTTGACCAGGTTTTCCTTTAAACCTATCGTTTCCACCACCAGTTCTAGCTCCTCCTGGTCTTGCTCCACCAGATCTATTTCCTTGGCCATTTCCAGCTTGAGGTCCACCGACTTTACTAATACGTCTACGCTTCTTCTTATTAGCAGCTCCAGCGTCTCCTGCTTTAGCTTCAGGTTTCTTTTCTTCTTTCTTTTTCTTTGGCTTATTAAACTGAGATAAATCAATTTTGTCACCAGCTATCTTTGGACCTGAAAGTTTCTTATACTGTGTTGTTACCTTTTCATCTGGAAGGACCTCTCCATCTTCACCTATAAGCTGCTTCTTAGGTTTTTCTTCCTTATCTTCTTCAACTTTTTTCTTCTCTTTCTCTACCTTAGTAACTTTAACAACAGGCTTATCTGCTTTAACTGTTTCTTTAACAGGCTCTTCTGACACTTCTTCTTTTACAGCCTCTTTAGCAGGTTCCTCTTTAATAGGTTGTTCAACTTTAACCTCTTTTTTAACAGGTTCTTTTACAACCTCTTCTACTTTTTTGGTTTTTTCGGCTTTATCAGAAACAGTTTCGACTTTCTTCTTCTTCGGTTCTAAATCGATTTTCCCAACTTGCTTTGGCCCAGAAAGTGCCGCAGCTGCTTTAACTATTTCTTCTTTTCTGGCTGTCGCTTTTTGCTTCTCTTCAAGTTCACGCTCGCGTTGCTCTCGCAATACTTCTTTCTCTTTTATCTTAGCTTCACCGACTTCTTTAGATGCTACTTTTTTACTTGCATCAGTTTGAAATTCATTAGAAAGAACCGTATATGTTTCTTCTGAAATTTTTGTAGTAGGTCGTTTCTCTATTTCAATACCTTTAGAATCTAAAAATTCTACGGCACGATCTAGAGAGATGTTAAGCTCGCGTAATACTTTATTTAATCTAATTGTTTCAGCCATAAATCGCCTTTAAAATACTCAAATATATGTTATTCTTCGAATTCTTCTTTTAAAATTCTAATAACGTCATTAATTGTTTCTTCTTCTAAGTCTGTTCTTTTTACTAAATCGTTTACTTCTTGCTCTAAAATACTTTTAGCAGTATCTAATCCAGCTTTACTAAACTCATCAATAATCCATCCTTCTATTTCATCAGAGAACTCTCTTAATTCCACATCTTCCTCAGCTCCTTCTCTAAACACATCAATTTCATAACCAGTTAATTGACCAGCCAAGCGAATATTATGTCCGCCTCTACCAATTGCTTTACTTACCTCTTCTGGTTTTAAAATAACCTCAGCTCTTTTAGTCTCTTCATTCAACTTTATTGAAGTGACTCTTGCAGGGCTTAACGCTCTTGTAATGAATAACTGTAAATTATTCGTATAGTTAATTACATCTATATTTTCATTACCTAATTCGCGAACAATCCCGTGAATTCTTGAACCTTTCATCCCTACACAAGCTCCAACAGGATCAATTCTATCATCATAAGAATCTACTGCCACTTTTGCTTTTTCTCCTGGAATTCTTACCACGTTTTTAATAGTAATTAATCCATCAAATACTTCAGGTATTTCTTGTTCAAATAGTTTCTCCAAAAATGCCGGAGAACTTCTAGACATAATAATGGTTGGCTTAGCTCCTTTAAGCTCTACCGAATCAATAACTCCTCTTACATTATCTCCTTTTCTAAAAAAGTCTGAAGGTATTTGTCTATCTTTTGGTAATACAATTTCGTTCCCCTCATCATCTAATAGAATAACTGCTCTGTGACGAATATGGTGGACTTCTGCTGTATAAATTTCTCCGATTAAATCTTTAAATTGCTTATAAATTATGGTATTGTCGTGCTCATGAATTTTAGAAATCAGGTTTTGACGTAACGCCAAAATCGCTCTTCTTCCTAAGTCGATAAGCTTTACTTCTTCAGACACATCTTCTCCTACTTCAAAGTCTGGTTCAATTTTTTGAGCTTCTGATAATGAAATTTCTTGATTTGGTTCTTCAACTTCGCCATCTCCAACTACAACTCTATTTCTCCAAATTTCTAAATCTCCTTTATCTGGGTTTACAATAATGTCAAAATTATCATCATCGCCATACTTCTTTTTTAAGGCGCTTCTAAATACATCTTCTAAAATTGCCATTAACGTTACTCTGTCAATTAGCTTATCGTCTTTGAATTCTGAAAAAGATTCAATTAACGCGATATTCTCCATAACTCTTTTTGAATTAAAATTTAATCATAACTTTTGCTTCTACAATATTTTCGTAAGCGATATTCGCTTGTTTCTTTACAGTTACTTTACCTTTCCCTATTGGTTTAGGCTCTCTAACTTTCCATTCTATTTTTATATCACTATCTGTTACCTCTGTAAGTGTTCCTTCCATCGTATCTGAAGCGGTCTTTACATCAAGCACTCTATTTAAATTCTTTTTATACTGTCTTTTGTGAACTAAAGGTGATGTTGCTCCTGCAGACATCACTTCCAAAGAAAAATCTTGTTCTTCTCTATCAAGATTATGCTCAATGGCTCTGCTAACAAACATACAATCTTCAACTAAAACGCCTTTATCTCCATCTATTGTTACCTTAATTTGATTATCTCCTTGAATAGAAAAATCTATAAGAAATAAATCCGGTCTTTCAATTAACGCTGCTTCTAGTAACTCTGTAACTGTATTTTTAAACATTTATTAGTATAAAAAGAGGGGACTTTCCGTCCCCTCATTTCTTAAATTTCGCCTTTCAACGGTGCAAATATATAATATTTTATTGATTTCTAAAGGAATATTTCATAAATTTAGGTACACCTTACTTGTTATTTTATGAAAAAAATACTAGTTCCTACAGACTTTTCTACTCAAGCCGAAAACGCGTTAAAGGTAGCTACTCAATTAGCAAGAAAATATAATAGTGAAATTTACCTACTGCACATGCTTGAAATACCATTGCATGAGGTTGATGCTTTAAGATCTTATAATCATTTACCTGAAGCTATTTATTTTATGAAACTGGCTCACAAGAAGTTTGAAGCATTAAAAACCAAAGACTACCTAAAAGATTTAACAATACATGAAACGGTTGAGTTTCAAGAAATTTTTAAAGGTGTGTTTCATCTTTGTAAAAAGCATGATATTGATTTAATTATCATGGGATCTAATGGCGTGAGTGGTTTAAAAGAAATGCTTATTGGAAGTAATACCGAAAAAGTGGTCCGCACATCTAAAACTCCTGTTTTAGTTATAAAAAATGAGCATACGGTTTTTAAAGTTAATGATTTTGTATTCGCTTCAGATTTTAAAGATGAAAGTAAAGCAACATATAAAAAAGCTACTGCTTTTGCTAACATTTTAAAAGCTAAAATGCATTTACTCATGGTAAATACGCCTAATAAATTTATCACCTCTGAAAAATCGGAACATAGAATGACATCATTTGTTGACGCTTTCGATTTCAAAAATTATACGATTAACATTTATAATGACATCAATATTGAAAAAGGTATTATGAATTTTTCTCAGTCTATAAATGCTGATTTAATTGGTATGAGTACACATGGTAGACAAGGCATCTCTCATTTTTTTAATGGCAGTATTAGTGAAGACTTAGTGAATCACGCTAAACGTCCAGTGATTACTTTTAAGATTTAAAAAAAACAAACCCTCAACTATTAGCTGAGGGTTGCTTATATATTTTAATCGAGTTTATAATTTAACAAAACGCTTTACGCCTTGTTCTTTTGTTTTTATAATATATAGTCCTGAAGTTAGTTCGGATATATTTAAAAAAGTTTCCTTTTCAAATCGCTTTACTTCCTGTCCATTAACGTTATAAATAATTCCAGAGATTGTTTTGTTGAATTTTAAATCTGTATCAATAACTGGGTTCGGATACATTTTGAAACTATTTTTTGCAACTACCTCACTTATGCTTAGCACTTGATCATCAATTTGAATAATTCCTAACGACCCACTGACCTCATAACCTACCAAAAGTAAGTTTTTAGAGTTTGGACTATCGGCTGCAGGCACAAATTTTATAATTTCTGGAGCTGTATCTCCTGTTGTTCTATTATATTTATAATAAGTAATAAACTCAACATCATTAGGATCTGTTATATCATACATTAATATGGCACTTTGCCTCTCTAAACCAATAAAAGCATAAGTTTTACCATCAATGACACCTATTGCTATTGCTTCTGGCTCACCTCCTTTATCATCAGATCTGTCATCTAAATCTCCTTCGTCTTCGTTAAATAATGCAGGCTCTTCAGATTTTATTTTTTGTCCAAACTCATCTGCACTATCAAATACTAAATTACCATATTCATCAAAAATTGAAAATGATCTAGCTCCATAAGAATAGATTTGCTCAATAGTTCCATCGTTATTATAATCGCCTGTTGCCGTTGTTGTTTTCAACCTTCCTAAATCTGTATCTGTTTGAAGCGTTGCGGCATTTGGATAATATGACGCATTCAATGTTAAATCCTTTACACGCTCTTCTTCCGAATACCCACCATAATCTCTAGCATCTCCTTCATTTGCTGTTACGATATAATTTATACCGTTTGCTTTATATGATGAAATAGCATCTGGCATAAACATCCCTAAAGTAGGATGTTCTTTGATATTAATTGCGCCATCTTTATTAGAAGCATCAAAACCATAGTCGTTTGCAAAAGAAATGATTCCAAGCACACTAGAATCTGTAATGCCTGCACCAGCTAAGCCAAAATCATTATCATTTATAATGGCTATTTCATTATTTGGTAATAACGCAATACCTTCCGCTTTATCAGAGCCCTGATAACCGATAGATGGCAAATTGAACATTTTTGTTTTATGAACTGCTTGAATATTTTGAGCAACTATTTCATCGGCTGTTAGCTCTTCTAATTCTTTAGTTCCTGTTAAGGTCTTATTTAGAATATTGGTAGCAAAATTGATATCTATTTCGTATACATACTTTTTACCTGTAGATACGGCTGGTCCTTCTGAATCTCTTTCTATAACTAAAAATTTTCCATTCCCTGTATACACAGCATCGCCAATTTTATCTACTCTTGATGATGCATAACCAGCATCTTTATTCCTTTCTAACAGATACACATATTCTTCAACCGGAGCGCCTGTAGCACAACTGATTCCTAAGATTCTGATAACATCCGAATTATTTTTAGTAGCACTAGAAGGATTATATAATGGTGATTGAATAAATGCATATATAATATGATTCACCTCATCATAGGCAATAGCTTCAAATCCTCTATTTGCTCTTCTTTTAGAGTAAACTTCTGGTAACGTTTCAGCTCCATAGGTTCCTACTGCTTGCGGTGTTGTTCCCAATAACGATGTTCCGGATGGCACATAGCGTTCTATTAATTTTCCAGTGGCATCAAACTGATAAAGTGCTGGTCTGTACTCATCACACATCCAAAAATTACCATTTTTATCTATTAAAACACCTTCAAAGTCTCCTCCATATTCATCGTAAGTCAACTCATGATATTCTTCTGAAGCACCATCAATATAATCAGCATCTGCATAAGCGGTAGATGCATCTGTAAAGGTTACAGGAACTTCATCAAATCCCGGAATATTCCCTTTACCTGTTATTGGCGTCGTTCCATCTTTTCTGGTTAATAGAATTTGATCGTTTAAAGTAATATCTCCTGTTACTTTATTTAAGGTAAACTTTGCTATTCGACCTTGATAGTTAGGTAATTTAAAAGGTCTTAAATTTTGCGATGCAGCTGGCACAACACTAGATTTGCTAACGGTACTTCCATTAGGTCCTCTATCTGGTACTGCATAAAACACATAATCTGTAGCATCTGAATTTGCCTCATCGTAAAACAATCCTGAAAATCCGCCTAAAAGCACAGGAGCCTGTCCTCCATCGTAAACAGGAGTTCCTAATTCTGGCCAATTAGATGCTAACTCATTTACAACATAGCTTTCAACTGTTGGAGTTCCTAATAGATGATTTTTATAACCAAGAGCTAATATATCTAGAACGGTATTATTGGTTAAATCTAAAACAACTAGGGCATTGTTTTCCTGACAATTTACATAAGCTTTTGTGCCATCTTCTATAACCGTTATGAATTCTGGTTCTAAATCTTGAGACACTGTTGCAGCACCGTTGTTTCCAAAAATGCGAATGCCTTTATTTTGAAGTGATACCTTTTTATTATTATAACTATTAAAATTAATTGAAGTTGTTGTAGCAGACATGACACCACTGCTTAAATCTATAACATCAATAGTTCCTTCTGGGTCATTAGTATAATCATCTGAAGGCTCTCCTTCATTAGCCACTAACAGCTTAGTACCGTTTGGTGTAAAGGTTATCATATCTGGTAATGCTCCAACAGTAATCTCATCTACATAAATACCGTCTAAATCAAAAAAAACTATTTTCCCAGGGTCTTGTTTAGGACTAGCCTCGACAGCTATAGCAACCACATTTCCGCTTATTGCAATGGAATTGGGTCCAGCTCCATAAGTTGATAAATCTACATTCTTAACCAATGCAGGGGTGGTAGGATCACTAATATCTACTATTGTAAAACTATTATTTGACGAATTAGTAAGAAAGGCTTGTTGGTTAGTTGCATCATGAGCAACAGTCTCTGCAGAATCTGACATGGTTGTATCATAACCAGACAAATACTGTAGGTCTTGACCTTGTAATGTTGTAAAAGATAGCGCTAGAAAACTAGCAATGAGAGTAATTTTTTTCATTTTATTTATAAGGATTAATTAATCCTGTAAATAAAGGAATTACAAGCTTTTTCAATATTACCTCATAATTATTTTGATGTAAACTATAAGTTTGTAATTTTAACTTAATGCAATCTTAACTTTATCAATATTAAGTAAATATTAAAGCCGTTAAATAATTAGAAGATATATCTATTCCAAATAAACTTCTGAAAACAATTTCTTTTCTAAAAAAATCTAAGTTACACAACTAATTAATAGCTAAAACTAATTTAGCTAATCTCGATTCATGTTGGCTCTTCCAAGTTCATTGATACGATAGACCTAGTTTAAGATTTTTAAAACAAAAAAAACCAATCAAGTTAATGATTGAGGTTTTACAATTATGTTGGCCTACTAGGGCTCCCTTCGACTGCTCTCAGGACAGGCTTCTCGCCCAAACACTTTATTCTTAAAACAAAAAGCCCTAACCTTTTTCAAGATCAGGACTTCAATTTATGTTGGCCTACTAGGGCTCGAACCTAGACTCTTTGGTACCAAAAACCAACGTGTTGCCAGTTACACCATAGGCCAATGTGTAATTGAGGATGCAAATTTAGCACAAAGTTTTATTTCTACAAGTATTTTTTGAAAATAATTCAGAATACTTTACGTTTCTTTAAAAAACACTTGAAACACTATCAGTTAGCTAATTATTATTTTATTGTCTAATGTGATTCTTGTGTTCTTTTTAATGTTAAGACTAACTAAATAGTTATGCCTCATTTCATATTTATTATTAAATTCGCCAAACCAAACAAACATTGATATATATGGCACATTTCAACTTTAAAAAATGGAATACTGTTTTAGGCTGGTTCTCTTTTTTAATTGCTCTCGTCACTTACACACTAACAGTCGAGCCTACCGTAAGTTTCTGGGATGCTGGTGAATATATTTTAACATCATCTAAATTACAAGTTGGACATCCACCAGGAGCTCCTTTATTTCAGATGTTTGGAGCCTTTTTCTCAATTTTTGCTTTAGAGCCTTCACAAATTGGCTGGGTCATGAATATGATGAGTGCTGTATCTAGTGCATTTACTATTCTTTTTATGTTTTGGACCATTACCTTATTACTAAAAAAGCTGGTTGGTAATAATGAAGATCTTAATAAAAGCCAATCTATGGCTATTCTAGGAAGCGGTTTGGTTGGTAGTTTAGCTTTTACATTTACTGATTCTTTTTGGTTTAATGCTGTTGAGACTGAAGTATATGCGATGGCTACTTTGATTATGGCTATTTTATTTTGGCTAGGTTTACGCTGGGAGCAAGACATGAACAAACCTCGTGGCAATCGTTGGCTTATCTTAATTGCTTTTGTTATTGGGTTATCTTTTGGAGTTCACTTTATGGGACTCTTAACGATTCCTACTATTGGTCTTATTTATTATTTTAAAAACTATAAAACCATTACTATTAAAAACTTTATTCTTGCCAATGTTGTTTCAATAGCAGTTTTATTATTCATTTTTAAACTTTTAGCACCTAACATTCTTAAAATTTTTAGTGTTTTCGAAATCTTTTTTGTGAATACCATTGGTTTACCTTTCAATTCGGGATCTATAATCGCCGGTTTATTATTGGTAGCTATTATATACTATGCATTACGCTACACCAGACAAAAAAACTTCGTCCATCTAAATACGGGAATCCTTTGCTTAACCTTTGTAATTATTGGGTTTTCCACTTGGTTAATGCTTCCTATTCGTGCTAATGCTGATGTGGTTATTAACGAAAATAATCCTTCGAGTGCCAGGGAGTTACTGGCTTATTACAACTTAGAACAGTATCCTGAAACACACTTGTTTTATGGACCTCAGTTCACAGATCAATACGCTTACCTTGATGAGAATAACCCATATATAGACGATAAACCTAAATATGAAAAAGACGAAACAAAAGGTGAATATGTCGTCGTAAACGATTACAAAAACGCAAAACAAAATTACAACTCAAAACATGCTTCCATTTTACCTCGTATGTGGAGTGCAGAACATGCCGAAAACTATATGATGTTTTCCGGGTTTTTAAACTTTAAGTTAAAGCCCGATTATCAAATGGAAAACCAATTGAGAAAAACTGTTTCAGAGTTTAAAAACAATGTCGCTCAAGGTAATGTAGATTATGAAGATTATAATAATTTCCTAAAACGATTTAAAGATTATATAGATATTGAAAAGCCTTCACTTGGAAGTAACATAGCCTACATGCTTGAATACCAACTAGGATATATGTACTGGCGCTATTTTATGTGGAATTTTTCCGGAAGGCAGGACGATATTCAAGGACGTTATGATAATCATGGAAATTGGATTACTGGTATAAAACCTATAGATGAGATCCTTTTAGGTTTTTCACAAGACAATTTACCTAGCGATGTTAAGAATAATAAGGCACGAAATACATATTATTTGTTACCTTTTATTTTAGGTCTTTTGGGATTCTTCTTTTTATTTAACAAAGACAAAAAGCTATTCTGGACGATGCTCGTTTTTTTCCTATTTACAGGATTGGCTATTCAAGTATACACCAATGTACGTCCCTTTGAACCTCGTGAACGTGATTATTCGGTTGTAGGGTCTTTTTATGTATTTGCTCTTTGGATTGGCTTTGGGGTATATGCTATTTTTGATGTACTAAAGACATATCTACCAAAACAATTAGCAGCACCAATAATCACAGTAGTTTGCTTAATATTGGTTCCTGGGATTTTAGCGGCCAACAATTGGGATGATCATGATCGATCGGGGAAATATACTGCCCAAGCTATGGCAAGAAAGTATTTAGATTCTTGTGCGGAAAATGCTATTTTATTTACTATCGGTGATAATGACACGTTTGCCCTTTGGTATGCTCAAGAAATTGAAGGTTATAGAACCGACGTACGCGTTGTTAATACCAGTTTGTTTCAAACAGATTGGTATATAGACCAGATGAAGCGTAAAGCATATGAAAGTGATCCTGTACCATCCCAACTAACACACGATTTATATAAATACGGTACTAATGATTATATAGTAATACAACCTGTTATACAAGACACTTTAGAAGTAAAACAATTTTTAGATTTTGTTGGTAGCGATAACCCAAAAACGAAATACAAATATGTTTTACAACAGAAGGGTGTTGATCTCTCTCAAGTAAGAAGTCAGGATTTAAATGCAACCTACTTACCTACCGAATTTTTAAGAATTCCTGTAAATAAACAGAATGCTTTAAATTCGGGTATTGTAAAACCCGAAGACGCAGGTAAAATAGTGCCTTACATTGATATAAATATTAAAGGAGGTGCGCTTTATAAAAACAGATTACTCATGCTCGATATTGTTGCCAATAACGAATGGAAACGCCCTATATATTTTACAGGAGGCAGCTTTGGTGATGATGATTATATCTGGATGAAAGATTACCTACAACTTGATGGTATGTGCTATAAACTAGTTCCTATTAGAACACCTGTAGATAGAGCAAATCCTTTTGATATGGGACGTGTAGATTCAGATCTTATGTACGAAAAAGTAAAAAAATGGAATTGGGGCAATAGTGGTAGTTCAGATATTTACCATGATGTTGAAACTCGTAAAAATTCCATAACCTACAGAGGTAATTTAGCTAGGCTAATTGAAAAATTAATTAATGAAGAAAAATTAGATAAGGCTGAAGAGATAGCAGACATAGCGATGAACAATATGCCTGTTGAATATTTTGGATATTACACACTTTTAGAACCTTACATTAGTGCATACTACGAAGTTGGTAATAAAGAAAAAGCACAGCGTTTGTTTATGGATGTGGCTAAAAAATATCAAGAAAATTTAAGCTACTATAGCAGCCTTAAAACAGATAATCAAGAACGTTTGTTTGAAGAAATTTATACGGACATTCAACGTTATAAAGGACTGATAGATGTTTTGGTTGAATATGACATTGAATTTGCTGAAAAAGAAGGTGACATATTTAATACCCATTTAAAATCATTTAGACACTTTTATGGTGATCAACCTGAAGAAGAGTTAGCACCTAAAGTTGAAAAAGATATACCATCAACAGATAGTATTGTACCTATAGATAGCACTAATTAATCTGGTATAAGGTATGACCTTAGCACCTGTTAAAACACCTTTAATCGTAAAAAAAATGTTCCCAAATTATATTTGGGACATTCCTACGACAGATAAAGTTATTTACCTAACATTTGACGATGGCCCAACACCCGAAATTACAAATTGGGTGTTGAGTACTTTAAAAGCATACAACGCTAAAGCTACTTTTTTCTGTATTGGAAATAATATTAAAAAACACCCCGATATCTTTCAAAACATCTTAAATGAAGGACATAACATTGGAAATCATACTCACAATCATATAAAGGGCTGGAAGACTAAAAGTAAAGACTATTTAAGAAATATTGAAGAAGCTCAAGATATTATTAATAATCAAGCTTCAAATAACAATTCTGAAATCGTCAATCGTCAATCGTCCATCATCAATCTATTTCGCCCACCCTATGGACAAATAACACCTAAACAAGGAAAAGAGCTAATAGAATTAGGTTATAAAATAATAATGTGGGATATATTATCTTTTGATTGGGACAGAAATGTTAGTAAGGAAACTTGCTTAAACAATGTTACCAATACAGCAACTAATGGAAGTATTATTGTTTTTCATGATAGTGTAAAAGCCTCAAAAAATATGCAATACACGTTACCTAAAGCATTAGAATTCTTTAGCGAGAAAGGCTATAGCTTTCAAGCAATGTGATATTAAGCATATTGCTGAATAATACTTATAAGTGTATTGGCATCCTGCTCTCCGCTTTGGCGCCATTTCATCTCACCATCCTTATAAATAATAAGTGTTGGCAAGGTTTTAACTCTTAAAGCTTCAGCAAGTTCTTCGTTCTTTTCGACATCAATCTTTATCACTTTAGCTTTATCTCCAAGTGCCGCAGCTACATCTCTTAAAACAAGATGCATCGCTGTTGATTGATCATTCCATTCTGTATAAAAATCTAACAGAACTGGAATTTCCACATCTATAAGTTCCCCAAATTTTGACATACTTTATCGTTTTTTAGCCAAATTGTGCTTATACAAATATAGCATTTCTTAACAATTATGCACTATTTGGGCTTTTTTTAAGTTCTATAACTGTTATTTCTGGCCATATTCCAACACGCCCAGGAAATGCTAAATACCCAAAGCCTCTATTTACATTAATATATTGCCCTAATTCTTCATAAATACCTGCCCAATATTTATAGCGCCATTTTACAGGACTCCACTTAAACCATCCTGGTATTTCAATTCCAAACTGCATACCATGAGTGTGTCCACTTAATGTTAAATGATAATGGTAATCATCCTGAATCACCCTCTTTTCCCAATGTGACGGGTCGTGACTCATTAAAATTTTAAAATCATCTTTACCAATATTGCTTGAAGCTTTTTTTAAATCTCCTGCTGTTTTAAATCCACCTGCGCCCCAGTTTTCTACACCAACTAAAGCAATACGCTCACCATTTTTTTCTAAGTACCTACTTTCATTCAACAGTACATCAAATCCTATTTCTTTCTGGAGACTTTTTAAATCTTCTAAATTTTGCTTTTTTGCTTCTTCAGAGTCCCATATCACATAATCTCCATAATCATGATTCCCTAACACAGAGAATAAGCCATCTTTTGCCTTTAGTCTACCAAAAACATTTTTGTAAGGCACTAACTCTTCTGCTTTATTATTTACCATATCTCCTGTAAATAATATGACATCACTTTCCTGTTTGTTTATTAAATCTACTGCATAATTTACCTTATCTATATTATCAAAACTTCCAGAATGAATATCACTGATTTGGGTTAGTTTATAGCCATCAAAGGCTTTTGGTAAATCTTCGAAGTGAAGAGTATACTTTAATACTTTATAATTGTATTTCCCCTTATAAATACCATAAATAATTGAAGCTAGGGGTATCGCTGCAAGCCCCATTGCTATCTGGCTTACAAACTGACGTCTTGATGCAAAATAATTTCCCTTGGCCGTATCGCCTTCTGTAAAATATCTAAAAACGGCTTGTGGCACTCTTATAATATCTTCACCAAGCATAAAGACCAACAAAACCATTTTTGGTATTAACAAGGCTATAAAAAACCCAAAAGCATAAGCATGACCATGAGAGAATCCATCACTTCTATTAAAACCGTAATAATGAAAAACAAAATTACCTATTATTAAAACTGTGATAAGCCAATATAATATTTGAAGCCAGTTATTTTTTGAAATCGTTTTAAATGCTTGAAAAGCATAGATATCGGCGATTCCAAAAATAACAAGGAAAATAATCCAACGAAGCATATTTCTTTTTTACCAAATATAATAGTATTCTAAGGTAATGATTGCAAAGTGAATTTTATTTAACTAATTGTTAAGAATTTTATTAATTTGTAATTTATCATTATTTGCTACGGATAATGAAGTTTTGCTCAAACCAGAATCTTAATTATTAACCGAAAGCATTTTAAAAGCTATTTTACGATTTACTTTTTGTAGCTTTGATTTTCTTTCAAAAACAAATCAAATGTCAGATCAAAAACGTCTTTTCTTAGTAGATGCTTATGCTTTAATTTTTCGTGGTTATTATGCTTTCATTAAAAACCCCCGAATTAACTCAAAAGGAACAGATACTTCAGCTATTTTAGGTTTTATGAATTCGCTTTTAGATGTTATTAAACGAGAACGGCCTGATCATTTAGCTGTTTGTTTTGATAAAGGAGGCAGTGTAGATCGTGTTGAGATGTATCAGGAATATAAAGCGAATAGAGATGCAACTCCAGAGGCTATTAAAATTGCTATTCCATACATTTACAATATACTAAAGGCCATGCATATTCCTATTATGGTTAAGGAAGGTTATGAAGCTGACGATGTTATTGGAACACTTTCTAAACAAGCCGAAAAAGAAGGCTACAAAACCTTTATGGTAACTCCAGATAAGGATTTTGCACAATTAGTATCTGAAAATATTTTTATGTATCGCCCTGTTTTTGGTGGCGGTTACGAAACTTGGGGCATTCCAGAAGTTCAGAAAAAATTTGAAGTTACCGATCCTTTACAAGTGATTGACTTTTTAGGAATGATGGGGGATTCCAGTGATAATATACCTGGTCTTCCTGGCGTAGGTGAAAAAACAGCCAAAAAGTTTTTAGCACAATATGGCAGTATGGAAAATCTTCTAGCCAACACTCATGAATTAAAAGGTAAAATGAAAGAGAAAATTGAAGCTAATGGCGAACTAGGGATTCTTTCAAAAAAACTAGCCACCATTATGTTAGATGTTCCTGTAACTTTTGATGCTAAAGATTTTGAATTAGACCAACCCGATATCCCTAAGGTTACTGAGATTTTTCAAGAATTAGAATTCAGGCGTTTAATTGACAATTTTAACAAAACATTTGCTACTGCTAGTGAAGCTCAACAAACTACTGAATCAGCCACAAAACAATCGGAAACAAAAGCGACACCTAAAGAACAAGCCTCTGCGGGTGCGGGTCAATTTTCTTTGTTTGGAGGTGATGTTTCTGAGGTATTGAATACAGAAACCGTATCTGAATATACGCGAAAAACAGCAGAAACAACCTCTCATTTTTATCAAAGTATAGATTCAGGAATTGCCACCAAACTATTCATTAAAAATTTAATGAATCAAACTTCTGTATGTTTCGATACAGAAACTACAGGTTTAAATCCTATTACAGCAGAATTGGTCGGCATTGCTTTTTCTTGGGAAGTAGGCAAAGGGTTTTATGTACCATTCCCTGAAAATAAAGCTGAAGCTCAAGAACTTATAGAACAATTACGTCCATTTTTTGAAAATGAAGAGATTCAGAAAATCGGACAAAATTTAAAATATGACATTAAAGTTTTAGCTAAATATAATATTGAAGTTAAAGGCAAGTTATTTGATACCATGTTGGCGCATTACCTCATCAATCCAGATATGCGGCATAATATGGATGTATTGGCAGAAACCTATTTGAATTATTCACCCATTTCTATCGAAACACTGATTGGTAAAAAGGGAAAAAACCAATTATTAATGCGTGATGTTCCTCTAGATAAGCAAACAGAATATGCGGTTGAAGATTCCGATATTACGCTTCAATTAAAAGAGCATTTTGAAAAAGAATTAGGTGAAGCAAATACTCAAAAACTTTTTGATGATATTGAAATTCCATTACTTCGTGTACTCGCTGCTATGGAGCTAGAAGGCATTAATTTAGATAAAGAATTCCTAAACTCCCTTTCTGAAGAATTAAATAAAGATATTGCTTCGTTAGAAACTAAAATTTACGATGCAGCCGAAGAAGAGTTTAACATCGCATCGCCTAAACAGCTGGGTATTATTCTTTTTGAAAAATTAAAGCTTGTAGACAAACCTAAAAAGACCAAAACGGGTCAATATGCTACCTCCGAAGATATTCTATCTTATTTAGCAAAGGATCATGAAATTATCCAAAATATTTTAGACTATAGAGGTTTAGCTAAACTTAAAAGTACCTATGTTGATGCACTTCCAGAACAGGTTGAAGAGTCAACAGGTCGTATACACACCGATTACATGCAAACTGTTGCAGCAACTGGCAGATTGAGTAGTAACAATCCTAATCTTCAAAATATTCCTATCCGTACCGAACGAGGCAGACAAGTAAGAAAGGCTTTTATTCCGAGAAATGAAGATTATACACTTTTAGCTGCCGATTATTCTCAAATAGAACTTCGTATCATTGCTGCTTTAAGTGAAGAAGAAACCATGATCTCTGCATTTAAAAACGGAGAAGATATTCACGCATCAACAGCTTCAAAAGTATTCAATGTCCCTTTAAATGAAGTGACTCGTGAACAGCGTAGTAATGCTAAAACGGTTAATTTTGGTATTATTTATGGGGTTTCTGCTTTTGGGTTAAGCAATCAAACAGATTTATCGAGAAGTGAATCTAAAGAACTTATCGATACGTATTATGCTACCTACCCAAAACTTAGAAGCTTTATTAGTGAACAAGTAGATTTTGCTAGAGATCATGGCTATGTCCAAACCGTATTGGGCCGCCGTCGCTATTTAAAAGATATTAATTCCAGAAACGCGGTTGTTAGAGGTGCCGCAGAAAGAAATGCTGTAAACGCACCTATACAAGGAAGTGCTGCCGATATTATTAAAATTGCCATGATTAATATTTATAACAAACTTTCCGAAGGAAATTATAAATCTAAAATGCTCTTACAAGTACATGATGAATTGGTTTTTGATGTTTACAAACCCGAATTAGAAAGTATTAAAACTTTGGTAAAAACCGAAATGGAAAATGCTTATAAATTGGAAGTTCCATTAGACGTCGATTTAGATATTGGTGATAATTGGCTGGAGGCTCATTAAATTATTTATTTTCAATTATCATTACATTGAAATGAATATTTTTTCCTTCTATTATACCCAAAACCAACTGTAGAATTATATTGTTTTAAATCTAAACTGAAAAACACTCTATAATACCAGTTCCTAAGTTTAATTTGAGGATTGTCCCCTTGAGGGGACTTTAGGGGTGTCAGAGCACAAAATGTAACCCATGAGAAACAAAATAATTCCATACAACCCTGAATTAAAACAACTCGCAAGACAGCTTCGAAAAAACAGTACTTTACCAGAAGTTTTGTTATGGCAGAATATTAAACAACGTGCTTACGGTGTTCAATTTCACAGACAAGTTCCTATGCTTAACTATATTGTTGATTTTTATTGTCATGAAATTGGTTTAGCTATTGAAATTGATGGCAGTAGTCATGACCATAGCTTTTTATACGATGCTAAAAGGCAGGGAGAATTAGAAGTTTATGGTGTTAGGTTTTTGAGATTTTCAAATGAAGAAGTCAAGAAAAATATGTTCAGTGTTTTATTGGTTATTGAAGAGACTGTAAAAGAATTGATGGAATAATTATAAAAACACCCCTGTAGTCCCCTCAAGGGGACAATCTAAATCATGAAACCTATAATACAAACTAAAGTTATTAGATCTTTAAGTAGATAATATTTGGGCTACGAGCAGTTATAATTGTCCTCTTGAGGGGGCTACAGGGGTATTATACTACCTCTGTTTCTTCTTACTCTTAAACTTCGCCTTATTCTTTCGCTGATTAAAAGGGATCGCATCATTAAAAGTATGCTTAGGTTTACCTGGTTTATTTTTTCGCCACTTATCATTTTCCGGCAATAACACTTTTAATAAATCTTGGCGACCCAATTTATTTAACGTATTTCTAATCCAATCTTTATTTTCTTTCTTATACCAAAAGAAAAATCGATGTTGTTCGTCTTTCTCTTTACGCGTTATTGGTGTATTTACTTTTTTAAGTGTATAAGGATGGTACCCGCTATAATAAATTACCGTAGCTACCGTCATAGGTGTTGGTGTAAAGCCTTGTACTTGCTCAAGCTGAAACCCCATATCCTTAGTTTCGGCAGCAAGGTTAGCCATATCTTCGACTTCACAAGCTGGGTGATTCGATATAAAATAAGGGATTAATTGTAGCTTTAAATTCTTCTTAATATTAATCTTATCAAATCGCTCTTTAAACTTATGAAAATAAGTAAACGAAGGTTTTCTCATTAATTTTAAAACAGGATCACTAGTATGCTCTGGCGCTACCTTAAGTCTACCAGACACATGCTTAGTCATAACCTCTTCAGTATAATCATCTAATTCTTTTGCATCCGCATTCTTATTAAATTCTGGCACAAGCATATCGTGACGAATACCACTTCCAATAAAGGATTTTTTTACTTTTGGATGCTTATCGACTGCTTGATATAATTTGGTTAACGGCTTATGAGAGGTATCTAAATTACTGCAAATAACTGGTGAAATGCACGAAGGTGCTACACACTTATCGCATATAGACTGTACTTTACCTTTCATTTTATACATATTCGCACTTGGCCCTCCAATATCTGATAAATAGCCTTTAAAGTCTGGCATATTTGCCACAGTATCAACTTCGCGCAATACAGACTCCTGACTACGAGATGCAATAAACTTTCCTTGATGTGCCGAAATGGTACAGAAACTACACCCTCCAAAACAACCACGATGTATGTTTATAGAAAACTTAATCATTTCAAACGCAGGGATAGGCCCTCGTTTGTTATATTTAGGATGTGGCAGACGCGTGTATGGTAAATCGAAAGAAGCATCAATTTCCTTTTCCGTCATGGTAGGATATGGTGGATTAATCATCAAGGTCTTCTCTCCTACTTTCTGAAAAATACGGCGTGCAGCTAATTTATTAGATTCCTGCTCAATAGTTTTAAAGTTAGAAGCAAAAGCTTTCTTATCTTTTAAACATTTTTCGTGCGATACAATTTCAATATCTTCCCAATTACTATTCTTGGGTATTTTAGCGTCTTTATTTAAAAGTACTGCGGTTTGTTTTATTGTAGTAATACTACTAAAAGGGACTCCTTTCTGCAACAAACGCACAACTTCTCGTAAAGGTTGTTCTCCCATTCCGTAAACCAACATATCTGCTTTCGAGCTTTCTAAAATAGTTGGCACTAATTTATCACTCCAATAATCATAATGGGTTACACGACGCAACGATGCTTCAATACCTCCAATTAAAACAGGCACATCCGGCCATTTTTCCTTTAATATTTTAGAATATACTGTTGTAGCATAATCTGGTCGAAAACCAATATCTCCATTTGGCGTATAGGCATCTTTATCTCGTCTCTTTTTATTAGCATTATAATTGCTAATCATTGGATCCATACAACCCCCCGTAACCCCAAAAAACAATTTTGGAGCACCCAATTTTACAAAATCCTGAAGATTATCGTTAACATTAGGTTGTGGCACCACAGCAACACGCAAACCATAACTTTCTAAAATACGACCGATTACAGCGGGACCAAACGACGGGTGATCCACATAAGCATCACCACTAAATAAAATAACGTCAAGTTCATCCCAACCACGTATTTTAACCTCTTTGTTTGTGGTAGGCAACCAATCTGAAAGTTTTAACTCTTGCATAACGCTGCAAAAATAGGCAAAAATTGACTCTTAAGTGTAGTAGCTATTTAAATCATAAGCACAAACACCATCTATTTCCATTTAGATATTGGTTTAGGTACAAGTGATAAGTGGATTGCAGAAGCTTTAATAAATACTATTGGAATGTAAAATAATAGCATGGGGCTAAATGTTAAAGTTAGTAAGGCTAGCCCTTTTTTAACGACACTTTATTTACCGCTAAGAAATTTGCCATGAATTCCAAAAGACTATTTTTCATTATATCTATTTTGGTCTGCACTCAAATTAATGCCCAAACCTGCTGTTCCGGTGGCATTCCTTTATCAAACAACATAGGATTATCTCAACAAGAAAAAGGTACTATTCAAATAGGCTTAAATTACGATTACAACTATTTAAACACTTTAAATTCGGGAACTGAAACTTTAAATGATAATTCAAGATTACGAATTACACATTCCGTTTTATTAAATGCCAATTATTCCATCACAAATAGGTTTTCTGTTGAAGGCTTATTCACATGGGTAAATCAAAGACGTAAAATTTCACAATTTGGAAATGAAAACTTAGACCAAACCTCGGGTATTGGAGATGCTGTTTTATTATTAAAATATAATTTTCCAAATATATTAGGTAAAGAAAGTAATATCGCCATTGGACTAGGTTCAAAAATCCCCTTAGGTTCATCTACTGAAACAAACGATCAAGGAATTACATTAAATGCCGATTTGCAACCAGGCAGTAATGCTTGGGATATAATTTATTGGACTTCTTTTTCTAAGAATTTTAGTTTTAGACCTTCTTTTACATTTTCTTCAAGAGCAATTTATAGAAGCACAGGAACTAATGATTCTTATTTTGAAAATAGCTCCTATAAATTCGGGAATGAATTTCAAGGGTTTATAAGTTTTTCAGATCAGTTTATATTATTTAAAACAATAACCACTCCTAGCCTATCTTTCAAATACAGAAATGCGGGGCAAGATAAAATTGATGGTTTTGATTTAGACAATACAGGTGGCGATTGGATTTCAGTAATACCAAACTTCTCAATTAATCTTACACCTAACATGACGTTTTCTACAAAAGCAGAAATACCCATTTATAATAATGTCGATGGCACACAATTAACACCAACCTATAGAATTACCGCTGGGGTTTTACTAAAAATACTCCCGAAAAAAAATGTTTTACAATTAAATTAAATGCTATGAAAAAAAACGCTTTTTATTTATTTACATATTGCTCACTGTTAATTTCTTGTAGTACTAGTGATGTTAATAATGATAAACCTTCTGATGGATCTAATGAGAATAGTAATAATTCTAGTCAATGGCTAATACCAATTTCAGATGTTAAAGATGGAGGGCCAGGTAAAGACGGAATTCCATCAATTGATAACCCTTTTTTTACTACTGCCAATAACGCTAATTTTCTAAACGATAACGATCTTGTTGTTGGAATTATAGAAGGCGACCAAGCAAAGGCTTATCCACACTTTATTTTAGATTGGCATGAAGTAGTTAACGATGAAATAAGCAACACATTTTTCACTTTGAATTATTGCCCCTTAACCGGAACTGCTTTTGCTTGGGAAAGCATAAGTAATGGAACAAGAACCACCTTTGGAGTATCTGGCTTATTATATAATGCTAACCTCATATTATATGACAGGAATACAGATAGTAATTGGTCTCAATTAAGACTTGAATGCGTAAATGGACAACTAATTAACAACACTCCTAAATTAATTGATGTTGTGGAAACAAATTGGAAAACCTGGAAAACGCTTTATCCAAATACAGAAGTTTTAACAACCCAAACGGGGTTTTCAAGAACGTACGGCACTTCTCCTTATGGAGATTATGCGACTAACAATAATCGATTCATATTTACCCCAGAAATTATAAACACTTCTTTACCTAATAAAAAACGCATTTATGCCATTATAGACGGAGACAAATCTAAGGTTTATCAGTTTTCAGACTTCAATAACGGAAATGTAATTAGAGATACTTTTAAAGCTACAGACTATTTAATTGTTGGAAACAATAATTTAATATACGGATACGAATTATCTGGTGATCAAAAAGATTTAACTTTTGATTACGGTTTTAGCAATTCTGAAGCCTTTTTTAAAGATAATGAAGGAAACAAATGGTCTATTTTCGGAAAAGCTATTGAAGGCCCCAGACAAGGCGAAACACTTTTAGGTGCAAAATCTGTTATAAGTTATTGGTTTGCCATAGCAGCATTTTATCCAGATCCTGAGATTTACACCCCTTAATTAAGAGTTAATTAAAACAAATTAACAAACCCATATTTTATATGCGAATTTTATTGCACAAAACTCAGGTAAAATAATCTCTCTTCACTATTTGGTAATCAAATATATAATCGTAAATTTGCAAACTCTTTTTGAGAGAGGAATGTTTAATAAATAAAAATTAATTAGTGTGGATACATTAAGCTACAAAACGATTTCAGCCAACAAAGCTACTGTAAATAAGCAGTGGGTTTTAGTTGATGCTGAAGGTCAAGCACTTGGTCGTCTCGCTTCTAAAGTTGCTAAACTTTTAAGAGGTAAGCACAAGCCAAACTTCACACCACATGTTGATTGCGGAGATAACGTAATTGTTATTAATGCAGAAAAAATCAGCTTATCTGGAAACAAATGGAACGATAAAACGTACATTCGTCACACAGGTTACCCAGGTGGTCAAAGAAGTTTAACTGCTACAGAATTGTTTGGGAAAGACCCTGCAAGAGTGGTAGAAAAATCAGTAAAAGGAATGTTACCTAAAAATAAATTAGGTGCAGCTTTATTCCGTAATTTAAATGTTGTTGTTGGTTCAGCTCATACTCATGAAGCTCAAAAACCTAAAACAATTAACTTAAACGAATTCAAATAATGGACGTAATTCACAAAATTGGCCGTAGAAAGACGGCTGTTGCTCGTGTGTATGTTGCCCCAGGAAAAGGGAACATCACGATTAATAAAAAAGACATAACGTCTTACTTCACTACTGCAACATTACAGTACAAAGTAAAACAACCTTTAGTTATGACTAACAATGATAGCAACTTTGATATTACAGTAAATGTATTTGGAGGAGGTATTACAGGTCAAGCAGAAGCTGTTCGTTTAGCAATATCTCGCGCAATGTGCGAATTAGATGCTGAAAACAGATTAACATTAAAACCAGAAGGTTTATTAACTAGAGACCCAAGAATGGTAGAGCGTAAAAAGTTCGGACAGAAGAAAGCGCGTAAGAAATTCCAATTCTCTAAACGTTAATACCGAATTTGTTTCGGTATCTGTTTATCAGTTACTAGAAACATTTTCAAAAAAAATTAAAAGTTGCTGAAACAAGTTCAGCATTAATAAGTTTAGCATCTAAATGATTAAGGCGATTAAAAAATGACCACTTAATCATTGCTAATTCAACAGAACGTAAACTATTACAAAATGGCAGTAGAAGTAAAAGAATTACTTGAAGCAGGTGTACACTTCGGTCACCTAACACGTAAGTGGGATCCAAACATGGCACCTTACGTATATATGGAGCGCAACGGCATCCATATTATCAACCTTTATAAAACAGCGGCAAAAATTGATGAAGCAGGTGCTGCATTAAGCAAAATTGCTAATTCAGGTCGTAAAATTTTATTCGTTGCAACAAAAAAACAAGCAAAGGATATCGTAGCAGAAAAAGCTGGTTCTATTAACATGCCTTACATTACAGAAAGATGGCCAGGTGGTATGTTAACAAACTTTGTTACTATTAGAAAAGCCGTTAAAAAAATGGCTTCTATTGATAGAATGAAGAAAGACGGTACGTTCATGACACTTTCTAAAAAAGAACGTTTACAAGTAGATCGTTTAAGAGCTAAGTTAGAAAAAAACTTAGGTTCTATTAACGACATGACTCGTTTACCAGGAGCTTTATTTGTTGTAGATATTAAACGTGAGCACATCGCGATTAAAGAAGCACAGAAATTAAACATTCCTATTTTTGCAATGGTAGATACCAACTCTGATCCACGTCAAGTTGATTATGTAATCCCTGCAAATGATGATGCTTCTAAATCGATTGATAAGATTTTAACTCACGTAACAGCATCTATCGCTAATGGTTTAGCTGAACGTAAAGCAGAAAAAGATGCAACAGCATCTGCTACTGAAGCTCCAAAAGCTAAAGCAGCAACTCCTAAAGCAGAAGCTGCTCCAGCTAAAGTAGTTGCAGCCGAAGAAGAAGAATAAATTAACAATTACACAATACAAATAAGTCGTTTAATTCTTTTCTTAACCGAAATTATTTGAACGACTTTTTTAAATTAATTAAGATATGGAATCTACAGTAAAAATTACAGCAGCAGAAGTAAATAAGCTAAGACAAGCGACTGGTGCTGGTATGATGGATTGCAAAAAAGCTTTAGTTGAAGCTCAAGGCGATTTTGACAAAGCCATTGAAGTATTACGTAAAAAAGGACAAAAAGTAGCTGAAAAAAGAGCAGACAGAGATTCTTCTGAAGGTGCTGCTGTTGCTAAAATTAGTGCAGATCAAACTCAAGGAGTTGCTATTGTTTTGGGTTGTGAGACTGATTTTGTTGGTAAAAATGAAAACTTTCTTGCACTAGCAAACGAATTGGCAGAAATTGCTCTAAAGAACAATACAAAAGAAGAATTTTTGGCAGCCGATTTTGGAGGTATGACTGTTGCAGATAAGCTAACAGAGCAAACTGGTGTTATTGGTGAAAAATTAGACATTACTTCTTTTGAGAAATTAGAAGCACCATTTATTGGTTCTTATGTTCATATTAACAAAATTGCTGCATTAGTAGGTTTATCTTCTAAAGTAGATAATGCTGAAACATTAGTTAAAGATGTAGCCATGCAAGTAGCTTCTATGGGAGCCTCTACATTATCTTATAAAGATTTCGATCCTGCATTTGTTGCTTCAGAAACAGAAGCTAGAATTGCTGTTATTGAAAAAGATAATATCGAATTGGGTCGTTTAGGCAAAACACTTAAAAATGTACCTCAATTTATTTCTATGGCACAATTAACTCCAGAAGTTTTAGCTAAAGCCGAGGAAGATGCCAAAGCTGAATTAAAAGCTGAAGGTAAGCCAGAGCAAATTTGGGATAGAATTTTACCAGGAAAAATGGATCGTTTTATTTCTGATAACACGACTCTTGATCAAGAACAATGTTTATTAGATCAAAACTTCATTAAAGATGAAAAAATAAATGTTGCAAAATACGTAACATCTTACGGAGATGTTGAAATCACAGGTTTCAAACGTGCTTCTGTAGGGTAATCAACTCCTAAAAAAGAGGAAACTCTTAACAATATAAACCACCATTCTATTAGGATTGGTGGTTTTTTGTTTACTACGCCATAATCAAATCATTTTCAGTGATTCTTATTTTTGGTATATAGGTCTTCGTTAAACAGCAAAAAATTGTTTAATTTTGCACAACTTCAGTAAATAACGAATGAAATACAAAAGAATACTACTAAAATTATCAGGAGAAGCATTAATGGGAGATCGTCAATATGGCATCGATCCAGAAAGATTAGCTGAATATGCAGAGGATATAAAAACCATTATAGATAAAGGTGTACAAGTTGCCATAGTTATTGGAGGCGGAAATATTTTTAGAGGTGTCGCAGGAGCTAGCAAAGGTATGGATCGTGTACAAGGTGACCACATGGGTATGTTAGCAACTGTTATAAACGGTTTAGCCTTACAAGGTGCTTTGGAAGATGCAGATATACCAACTCGTTTACAAACTGCCATTAAAATTAACGAAGTAGCAGAACCTTTTATTAGAAGAAAAGCTATGAGACATTTAGAAAAAGGTCGTGTCGTTATTTTTGGTGGGGGTACTGGAAACCCTTATTTCACTACAGATTCTGCTGCTGTTTTAAGAGCGATAGAAGTTGAAGCAGATGTAATTTTAAAAGGGACACGTGTTGATGGTATTTATAATACCGATCCTGAAAAAGATGATAATGCTATTAAATTTAATTTCATATCTTTTGATGATGTTTTACGCAAAGGGCTAAAAGTTATGGATACCACAGCATTTACGCTTAGTCAGGAAAATGAATTACCTATTATTGTTTTCGATATGAATAGAAAAGGTAATTTACTTAAAGTAGTTTCAGGTGAAAAAATAGGTACTGAAGTTAACTTATAAAATAATAAAACTCCAACTTTAAGGTATTAAGTACCTTAAAGTTTCAAATAAACTGTCGTTTCCATGCTTGTGCTGAACGTGTTTCAGTAAAAATGGGAATCTAACTAACACCATTTTATAAAACAATAATGCTGTTAGTTTGGCGTAATTTTTGAAATAAGTATATTCGTATTGTACAAGTTATTTTAACGAACATGTGCAGACAACTATTTATATTGATCTAAAAAGTTTTGACACAATGAACGAAGACATACAATTTATATTAGATTCAACCAAAGAAGCTATGGATAATGCTATAAAGCATTTAGAAAAACAATTTATTAATATCAGAGCAGGAAAAGCAAGCCCTTCTATGCTTGGTAGCGTCATGGTAGACTATTACGGGTCACAAACTCCATTAAGTCAAGTTGCTAATGTAAATACACCAGACGGGAGAACCATTACTGTGCAACCTTGGGAAAAAAGTATGTTACAAGAAATTGAGCGCGGTATTGCTTATGCAAATCTTGGTTTTAACCCTATGAATAATGGTGAAACTATCATTATTAATGTCCCTCCGCTAACAGAAGAACGCAGACGCGATTTAGCCAAACAAGCTAAAGCAGAAGCAGAAGATGCAAAGGTTAGTATTAGAACAGCCCGTAAAGATGCAAATAACGATATTAAAAAATCAGAAGACGTATCTGAAGACTTAATGAAGAATGCCGAAATTGATGTACAACAAATGACTGATAACTACGTTAAAAAGGTTGATTCTCTTTTCGATGTAAAAGAAAAGGAAATCATGACCGTATAATTAAAAAGCGACATTTTAGTCGCTTTTTTAGTAAATCTTTAGGCTCTCATTATCATAAATGATAAAACACTCCTCCCTCTTACTTTGTTTTATTTTTGCTTCAATTTCGTATGCACAAAATTCATCGAAAAACATCTTAGAACCTACTCAAGATTCTATCAAAAAAAGACAATTTATTAAACATCTTGGGAATGGATATCTACCAACCAAATACTTCAACTTTGATTTAAGATACTTAATTAAATATAATCAGTATGAAGGCGTAAGATCAGGTTTAGGAGGTGTTACCAATGATCAGTTTTCAGAAAAGTACCGTATAAATAGTTATGGTGTCTATGGTTTTAGAGATCATCGTTTTAAATATAGTATTGGAGGAGGTTTTAGAGTAGCTAAAAAAACGAATACTTGGATAGACCTTTCTTATACTGATGATTTACGAGAAACAGGAAGCACAAAATTTTTAACTGATGGTCGATTCTTTCAATTTTTTGAACCACGCTTATTAAACATCGATTTATTTCACAAACTGGTTACAAAGGCTATAAATATAGAGCACGAATTAGACCCCAAATTGTTAACCGAAGCCGAATTTGCTGTTAGTAACATAAACCCAACGTATAACTATGGGTATGTTTTAGATGGCAACATAGTAAACTCTTTTCATTTAAGTACTGCCAAAATATCTTTGCAGTGGAACCCTTTTAGCAAATTCGAAGTTACCGAGAATAAAGTAAAAGAAACTAAAAAAGGGTATCCACAGTTTACACTTCAATATACCAAAAGTTTTAAAGACGTTTTTAGAAGTGATTTTAACTTTTCTAAGTTAGATTTTAGGACTATTTATAGGATTGGCAGTAAGAAAGAAGGGCTTTCTGAAATAACTTTGGTTTCCGGAATAACAAACGGTAATACGCCATTAACACACTTATACCACGCTTATCCTAATAATATTACTAAAGAAACGGTTATGCAACGTTTTTCAGTAGCTGGACTAAATAGTTTTGAAACCATGTATTTTAATGAGTTTTTTTCAGATAAATTCACCACAATACAACTAAAACATTATATAAAGCCTTTTAATATTTCAGAACATTATAAACCACAAATTGTTTTAATAACTCGATATGCTTTAGGCGATATAAAACAGCCTGAATTACATCAAGATGTCACATTTGGATCTCTAAAAAAAGGATACACAGAGTCTGGTTTTGAGATTAATAAATTGCTTTTTGGTTTTGGTTTAAGCTTTACATATCGTTATGGAGGTTATCACCTACCAGAATTTAGCGATAATATTGCTTTTAAGTTTACATTTAACGTCTCTTTATAACGTATTACACTCCTTTTTTCTACCTTTGCGCTTCGTTTTATATAAAGCATGTTTAAATTATTTAGCACAGATTTCTGGGATATTATTGCAAGGTTGATTCTACGCAATAAAATTGTTATTCTTATTGGTATTATACTAGTTACTATATTCTTTAGTACAAAGTGGGAAAATATGCGTTTCACTTATACTGAGGCTAATTTGTTACCAGATGAACATGAAGTAAATATAACTTACAATAACTTTTTAAAAACTTTTGGTGAAGAAGGAAATCTGATCGTACTTGGAGTAAAAGATAGTACACTTTTTACTGTTGAGAAGTTAAATGCATGGAATAAACTTTCAGAAAGTTTTAAAAAATATGATGAAGTTGAAACAGTTGTTTCCATTAAAGACCTTCAAAAATTAATAAAAGACACCAAAAATGAAAAGTTCAAACTAGAGCCTTTTATAAAAGATTCCATTTCATCTATCGCTCAGGTTGGAACACTTCAAGAAGAACTTTTTGAAAAATATCCTTTTTACGATAATTTTTTATTTAATAATAAAACAAAAACAATCCGAACAGCCCTTTATTTAAAAAAGGATATTGTAAATACTTCTGTAAGAAAAGATTTTGTAGTCGATGTTTTAATACCTGCTATAAAGACCTTTGAAGAGTCGACTAATTTAGATGTTAGAATATCGGGAATGCCATATATTAGAACTTTAAATTCGCAAAATATTGTTGATGAAATTAGTTTGTTTATAGGGGCAGCATTATTAGTAACTTCTTTTATCTTCTTTTTGTTTTTCAGATCTTTTAGAGCGACTATAATTTCACTTATTGTAGTATGTATCGGGGTTATGTGGACTTTGGGAATTCTTGGTTTACTAAACTACGAAATAACCGTTTTAACGGCACTTATCCCACCGCTGATCATCGTTATTGGAATTCCTAATTGTATCTTTTTAATTAATAAATATCAGCACGAAGTAAAATTACACGGAAATAAAGTAAAATCATTACAACGCGTTATTACAAAAATTGGTAATGCCACTTTAATGACTAATGTTACTACTGCTTCTGGGTTTGCAACCTTTATTTTAACAGAGAGTAAACTATTAAAAGAATTCGGTATTGTAGCATCATTAAGTATCCTGGCAATTTTTATTCTGTGTTTACTTATTATTCCAATTATTTACACTTTTTTACCATATCCAAAAGAAAGGCACTTAGAACACTTAAACAAACGATGGATAGGTGGTTTTGTAAATTGGATGGAGCATATGGTGAGACAAAAACGTATTGCCATTTATACAACATCTTTGGTTTTATTAATTGTAAGCATTATTGGTATTTATCAAATAAAAATTTCTGGTAGTTTAATAGAAGACATGCCTAAGAAAACTGAGTTTTTTAAAGATATCCGTTTTTTTGAGGAAGAGTTTAATGGTATCATGCCTTTAGAAATAATGATTGACACTAAGCGTAAAAAAGGCGTTATGAAGCTTTCTACTTTAAAACGCATGGATCAGTTAGAAGATTTAATTATTGAAACTCCAGAATTGTCAAAACCAGTTTCTGTAGTTGGATTAGTTAAGTACTCTAAACAGGCTTATTATAATGGTAATACTAAATTTTATCAGTTACCAACCTCCCAAGAAAACAGTTTCATTCTGTCTTATGCTAAAAACTCATCATCAAATAACGATTTGCTTAAGAATTTTGTAGATAGTACGGGTCAATATGCACGTATTACAACATTTATGAAAGATGTTGGAACCGACAAAATGGAACGTATAGAAGAAAATCTTCAAACTAAAATAGACAAAGTCTTTCCAAAGGAAAAGTACGATGTTACCATGACAGGTAAAGCTTTAGTTTTTCAAAAAGGGACTAAATACTTGGTTAAAAATTTAGCAATATCATTATCCCTTGCCATTTTTTTAATCTCGTTATTCATGGCCTATATGTTTAGATCGGGAAGAATGATTATCGTATCGTTAATACCAAACTTATTACCATTATTGGTAACAGCAGGTTTAATGGGGTATTTGGGAGTTCCTATAAAACCTTCAACCATATTGGTTTTTAGTATTGCTTTTGGTATCTCTGTCGATGATACGATTCACTTTTTGGCTAAATACCGTCAGGAACTTCAAGCAAACCATTGGAAAATAAAAATATCAGTGTATGGTGCTTTACGTGAAACCGGAGTAAGTATGTTTTATACTTCCATAGTATTGTTTTTCGGGTTTTCGGTATTTACCATTTCAAGTTTTGGTGGCACAGTAGCATTAGGAGCCTTAGTCTCTGCAACTTTACTATTTGCCATGCTTTCAAACTTACTTTTGTTACCTTCTTTATTACTATCGTTAGAGCGTAGTATTGCGAATAAAGAAGTACTTAAAGAACCTGCCATTAATATTATTCCCGAGGAAGACGACAAGGAATAATATCCAAGGCAGGTCCAGTCTGTTTTTTAAATATTTGATGCTTGAAAGCCAATTGGCTTTTTTATCTTTACATTCTAAATTTTAATTCACATGAAATCACGAACTGTTTCAGAACTATTATCTCAAGATATCACTTTTCCAGAAGTAGACATTAAAGGTTGGGTTAGAACCTTTAGAGCAAATCGTTTTATTGCTCTAAATGATGGTTCTACGCTAAACAACATTCAATGTGTCGTTGACTTTGAAAATTTTGATGAAGCACTTCTAAAACGTGTTACTACTGGAGCAGCTATACATATTAAAGGTGAATTAGTAGAAAGCCAAGGTAAGGGACAAAAAGTCGAAATACAGGTAAAAGATCTTGCTGTTTTAGGAGATTCAGATCCAGATAGCTATCCTATACAACCAAAAAAACATTCGTTCGAGTTTTTACGAGAAAATGCACATTTACGTACTCGTACAAATACATTTAGCGCCATTATGCGTTTGCGTTCATCATTATCGTTTGCTATTCATAAATACTTTAATGAGAATGGGTTTTATTATATGCATACCCCTATTATAACAGGAAGTGATGCCGAAGGTGCAGGGGAAATGTTTAAGGTTTCTAATCTTGATTCAAAAAACCCACCTTTAAACAAGGAGGGAAATATAGATTACTCAAAAGATTTCTTCGGAAAAGAAACAAACTTAACAGTTTCTGGTCAGCTTGAAGCAGAAACGTATGCCATGTCCCTAGGTAAAGTATATACATTCGGCCCTACTTTTAGAGCAGAAAATTCAAATACTTCTCGTCATTTAGCTGAGTTTTGGATGATTGAACCTGAAGTTGCTTTTATGGATCTGGCAGGCAATATGGATTTAGCTGAAGATTTTATGAAATCTGTTATAAAACATATTTTAGATAATAATCGTGAAGATTTAGAGTTTTTAGATAAGCGCTTGCAAGATGAGGACAAAACAAAGCCTCAAGCCGAAAGAAACGAAATGACTTTAATAGAAAAGCTAAATTTTGTAACAAATAATAATTTTAAACGTGTTAGTTATACAGAAGCTATTGATATTTTACGTAATTGTAAACCTAATAAGAAAAAGAAATTTAAATATTTAATTAACGAATGGGGAACAGATTTACAAAGTGAACATGAACGTTTCCTTGTAGAAAAACACTTTAAATGCCCCGTAATCTTATTTGATTACCCAGCAAATATTAAAGCATTTTATATGCGTTTGAATGACGATGGTAAAACGGTTCGCGCTATGGATATTTTATTCCCTGGTATTGGTGAAATTGTTGGAGGTGCGCAACGTGAAGAGAGATTAGATGTACTAAAGCAAAGAATGGCAGCTATAGATATCCCTGAAGAGGACCTTTGGTGGTATTTAGATTTACGAAAATATGGAACAGCAGTTCATTCTGGTTTCGGTTTAGGTTTTGAACGCTTAGTTATGTTTGCAACTGGAATGGGTAATATTAGGGATGTTATTCCTTTTCCAAGAACACCTCAAAATGCAGAATTTTAAAAACAATCGTTCTTAGCTATTTACAGGTAAAAGTTTTTTTTTACTTTTATCTTAAACCAAATCAAAATATGCTTAAGCAATATTTACAATTTAAATTATCACAAAAACTATCACCACAGCAAATTCAATTAATGAAATTGATACAGCTGCCTACACAAGCTTTTGAACAACGTTTAAAGCAAGAATTGGAAGAAAACCCTGCACTTGAAGGTGGTAAAGAAAAGAGTGAAAATGAATTAGATTCTGAATTTGATAATGCGGATGACTTTAATGATAACGAGACTATAAATGCCGACGACATTAATGTAGATGAATATTTAAGTGATGATGAAATTCCAGATTACCGCACACAAGCAAATAATTATAGTAGCGATGATGATGAAAAAACAATGCCATATGCTGCCGGAACCTCATTTACGCAACATTTAATAAATCAATTAAACACCTATCGTTTAAATGATGAAGAGCGTGAAATTGCAGAATTTTTAGTTGGTAGTGTTGATGAAAGCGGATACATACGTAGAGAGTTAAACGATATTATGGACGATTTAGCTTTTACTCAAAACGTTTATACCTCCGAAGAAAAAATTGAAAGTGTTCTAAAAATTGTACATCAATTGGATCCTGCAGGTGTTGGAGCAAGAAGCTTGCAAGAGTGTTTAAGTATTCAACTACATAGAAGGGACAAAACACAACAATCTGAATTGGCAATTGACATTATTGATAATGCTTTCGATCAGTTTACAAAAAAACACTATAAGAAATTAATTCAAAAATTTGACATATCTGAAGCTCAGTTAAAAGAGGCTATTTCAGAAATTGAGCATTTAAACCCAAAACCAGGGGGCTCTTATGCTGGGAATAATAGAATTGTAGAACATGTCGTACCAGACTTTGCTATTAAAATTGTAGAAGGAGAATTAGAGTTAACTCTTAATGGAAGAAATGCTCCAGAACTTCATGTGTCTAGAGAATATAATAACATGCTTAAAGGGTATAAAGACACCAAAGACAAATCGAAATCGCAAAAAGATGCTGTTATTTTTATCAAGCAAAAATTAGATGCGGCCAAATGGTTTATTGAAGCTATAAAACAGCGTCAACAAACCTTATTTGTTACTATGAGTGCCATTATGCATTACCAAAAAGACTATTTTTTAACAGGCGATGAGCGCAACTTAAAGCCTATGATTCTAAAAGATATTGCTGATGAAATCTCTATGGATGTTTCAACAGTATCTAGGGTAGCAAATAGCAAGTATGTCGATACGCCATATGGAACAAAATTAATTAAAGAATTCTTTTCTGAATCTATGAAAAATGACCAAGGAGAAGATGTTTCAACTAGAGAGATAAAGAAAATTTTAGAAACTGTAATAGAAGAAGAAAACAAGAAGAAGCCCCTAACCGATGAAACTTTAGCAACTATTCTAAAAGAAAAAGGATATCCTATCGCCCGCCGTACCGTTGCAAAATACCGAGAACAACTAGACATTCCTGTTGCTCGCTTACGTAAAAAAATATAATGGATAAAGTATTAAGAAGTATCTCATACATTTTTCATCCATTATTAATGCCTATATTAGGTGTTATTTTCTATTTCTTTAAATCACCGCGATTCATACCAGAAGAAATAATTAAAGCTAAGTTAGTATCTCTTTTTATACTAACTGTTGTATTACCCATTCTCCTCTATTTTTTATTAAAGACATTGGGTAAGGTAAGGTCGATATATTTAGAAACTACAAAAGAACGTATCATTCCATTAATACTTAATTGTCTGGTTATTATAATCGTACTACAACGTATTATAACACCTACTCAAATTATAGAACTTTATTTTTTCTTTGTAGGTATATTAATCTCAACGATGACTTGTTTAATGTTAGCCTTTTTTAAATTTAAAGCAAGTATCCACATGATTTCTGTTTCTGGATTATTTATGTTCTTTATTATATTAAGTATACATTTTAGTATAAACATCAATAACACATTGGCTTTAATGACAATAATAATGGGTGCTGTTGCCACATCCAGACTACATCTTAATGCGCATACTTATAAAGAATTAATCATGGGTGTTTTTGTAGGAATGATTCCGCAATTAATTTTAGTGCCCTATTGGCTATAAAATATAAAACATCAAGCCTATTTTTATAGCATTCATATCTATTTTTCTTTCATCTAAATTAGCGTTATTAGAAAAAATAGGGTTTAAAGCGTAATATAAAAATATATTCCAGGTATTATAGCCTGCACTAAGTGTTAAACCATATTGAAAGTTATTAAAATCTTCAATATTAGTATATCTAATCCTTCCTAAATCACCTCGATACTTGGTCGTATGGGCAAATACATAGCCTAGCTTAAAACCTGTGTAAATGCGCCAAAAATTATATTCGGTTGCTGTAGATGTTCGCCATCTAAACTCTATGGGAAGTTCTATTAAATGACTTGAAAATTTATTCTTGATAAATGTATTCCCATCTCTTAAAATGCTATAGGTAATAGCTCCCGTATTGTCTCTATTTATAAGTATGTTGTGATTAAATGAATTAGCCGAATACCCAAGGCCTATGCCAATGGCTACATTTCTATCCTTATTAATAGGCATGTCTTTAATAAAGCCTAGATGAAACCCTAAAGAAAAGCCACTTTGCGAAACATCTGTTCGCATATTACCTAGTAAATTGTAAGTTACACCTGCATAAAATTGATCTTCCTTATAAAGTGAATCAACTTCTTTATCATTAATTTCTTGAGTAAAACAATACACAAAACTTAGCAAAAAGAATATGGAAAAAAATAATCGTTTCATCGATAAGAATATTATTCTACTAACATACAATTATAAGTAAAATTGTTTAAGTTTTTAAAAATAAAAAGGCGTTTTGATAATTCAAAACGCCTTTTTATTTAAAATTAAGAGTATAAAACTAATCTCTTCCCAATACAGAACCTTTTTTAGTAGTGTAGTTAATTTTAAGCGCATTTACTTTTCTTAACTCTTGTTTAATATCGCCTATTAGACCCATATTAGCATCACTATCTACTTTTAAAGCTGTAGTTAAAAATGGTATTAATTCTTCACGTTTAGAAGCTCTTTCTGCAGCTATAAAAGCAGCTACATCTTTTACACTAGCAAAATCATCATTTAGCTGTATTCTTGCTTCTTTACCAAACTTTGTATAATTAGCACTTGGTTTACCTGCATATATATACATGACCAAATCCTTTTTATCTAGTTTTTCTACTTGATCTGCAAACGGTAGATTATTCTCGATCTTCAAAGTATTTTGCCTCATTACTGTAGCCACCATGAAGAAGAATAACAACATAAATACAATATCTGGTAAAGATGCTGTATTTACCGCTGGCATATCGCCACTTTTTTTCTTTTTAAATTTAGACATATTAATAAATGTTAAATTTTAAATTATTGTTGTACTTCTGAAAGCTTCTGAGGATAATCAATTTTTATTTGATCTATCTTCGCTTTTAATCTTTCTTTATTCCCAGGCCAGTTTACATCTTTATAATCTGCTTGCATTTCTGCAAAAGACTTTCCATATTGTGCTTGAGCTCTAGCATTTCTTAATTCGTTATATGCTGCTACTAATTCATTCTGAACAGCGATATAAGTCTTATAAGTTGTTTCTCGCTCATTCTTTAAAGATATAATTGCTTTATCTGGGTTATCAGAAGATGATTTATCTTTTACTCCTTTACAGTAGTCACATGATCCATCGCCATTATTGTCTAAAAATTCAACAGCTGCTGCTCTTAAATCTTGAATTTCCATTAATTCATCTTCAACAAGCAATTGATCTTTTCCGTTTAATAAAACAGTAAAAATATTTTTTTGCTTAATAACAACATCTTCTTCTGATTCTTCTATAGGAGGAAGTTTTCTATTGATCCCTGAATCGGTTTCAATAGTAGTCGTTACTAGGAAAAATATTAATAATAAGAATGCAATGTCGGCCATGGAGCCTGCATTTACTTCTGGTGCTGCTCTTTTTGCCATAATTTATTTATTAAATATTTTTTTCACTCCTGAAAATGCCATTGATGCTATAGCTAAAAAAGCTAACACATAAAATGTATATAATCCAGCACCAACTTGTTTAGATGTAGCTTCAGTAACATCCTGTCCTTTATCCGTAAAAGGTGTTAAATCTAAATCTGTACCTGAAGATATGGAATAAGAAATAAAGACAATTGCTAAAAAAGCTCCAACCGTCATTAATGTCTTTTTAATATTTCCAGCAAATAGCCCTTTTATAACGAATATAAAAACCATTACTAAAATTAGTCCAAGTACAACATACGCTACATATAGCATATTTCCGCTCATACTCAAAGCATCTTTTTCATCTCCTGCTATTATCATTAGCGCAAAAATCGCGCCAATAATAGCTAGAGCAAAAGCTATTATTTTTAAAACTTTATGTAATTTCATAATTTTTATATTTAATTATTACTTTTTATTTCTAATTAATAGATCCATTAACGTAATAGAAGCATCTTCCATATCGTTAACAATACTATCAATTTTAGCAATAATATAATTGTAAAAAATTTGAAGTATAATAGCTACTATAAGACCAAATACTGTTGTTAAAAGTGCTACTTTAATACCCCCAGCAACAAGAGATGGTTGCATATCACCAGCAGCTTCAATTTTATCGAATGCTTGAATCATACCAATTACCGTACCCATGAAACCAAGCATTGGTGCTAAGGCGATAAATAATGATATCCAAGATACATTTTTCTCTAATTGTCCCATTTGTACACCTCCGTAGGCAACTACCGCTTTTTCAGCAGCTTCGATACCTTCGTCAGTTCTATCTAATCCTTGATAATAAATGGATGCGATTGGCCCTTTTGTATTTCTACATACTTCTTTTGCAGCTTCTACACCACCTGAAGATAAGGCGTCCTCAACACTTTGTGTTAATTTTTTTGTATTTGTAGTTGAAAGGTTTAAAAAGATAATTCTTTCTATAGCAATTGCTAATCCAAGAATTAAACATAATAATACAATCCCCATAAAGCCAGCTCCACCTTCAATAAAACGTTTTTTCAATTCTTGATGAAATCCAAGAGTCTCTTCAGCAGCAGCGCCCTCTTCGGCAGTCTCTTGAGTCGTGTTAACTGTAGTTACAGCTGTATTTGTGTTTGCAATTGTTGTTGCGTTAGTCGTTCCAAATGCCACCATTCCTGTAATGGCAAGGATAGAAAATAATCTTTTCATGTTCTAGATCTTAAATATATTAGTTAAAGTGTTAAAGATATTAAAAAAAAAGCAATTAAAAACAAAATAACAGCAGAGAGGAAGGGATTCGAACCCTCGATACGCTTTTGACGTATACACACTTTCCAGGCGTGCGCCTTCGACCACTCGGCCACCTCTCTGTAATTTTAATATTGCTTTCTAATTACAGGGGCTCAAATAACAAAAAAAACTTTGAACGTTAAAATTTTAAGAGTTAATTTTAAGACATTTCCCCTCTTAAAGGTGATTCGTAGATAGTTTTTAGGTCTTTTCTAGAAATATTTTGCCCTAATAAATACATTAATTTACTTATTGCCGCTTCTGTTGTGATGTCTTTTCCTGAAATAACACCTATATTTTTTAACTCATTACTTGTTTCATAATGCCCCATCATAACACTTCCACCAGAACATTGTGTTATATTTATAATATGTATGCCTTTAAGAATATTTTCCTTTAACATATTAATGAACCATTTTTCTGTAGTACAATTCCCTGAGCCATAAGTTTCAATTACAACAGCTTTTAAATTTGACGTATTAAAAATACTTTTCAATAGCGTTTCTGTAATGCCCGGAAAAAGTTTAATCAGTGCAATATTGTTATCTAATTCTTTATGAACCGTTAGCGCCTTCTTTAAATCAGGTTTAAATAAATGCTCTTCATTAATTTTTAAATGAACACCAGACTCAGCTAAATCGGGGTAGTTTAAGGAAGCAAAAGCTTCAAAATGTTCTGCATTTATTTTTGTCGTTCTATTGGCTCTATACAACTTGTATTCAAAATACAAACACACTTCCTTTATTTGTGGTACACCTTTAGTTTGTAATGACGCTACTTGTATAGATGTAATTAGGTTTTCCTTTGCATCGGTTCTTAAATCCCCTATTGGTAATTGAGATCCCGTAAATATGACTGGTTTTGCTAAATTCTCTAACATAAAACTTAACGCAGAAGCTGTATAACTCATCGTATCGCTTCCATGTAAAACTACAAAACCATCAAATGCCTTATAATTAGTTTCTATGATGTCGGCAATTTGAATCCAATATTTCGGATTCATATTACTTGAGTCTATAGGTTCTTTAAAAGAAACCGTATCAATATTACAATCTAAAAGTTGTAATTCAGGAATCTTTTCTAAAAGCGTTTTAAAATCGAATGCACGAAGCGATCCTGTTTTAAAATCTTTAACCATACCAATAGTACCTCCTGTATATATTAGTAATATGTTTGGTTTTACATTGCCCATATCTTATATTTTAAAAACATCTTTAGAATTTTGAGTTGTATTTGCTGCTATAACTTCTATATCTACACCATATATATCTACCAACTTTTCTAACACCTTTATTATGTAGGCGCTTTCATTTCGTTTTCCTCTATATGGTACGGGAGCTAAATAGGGTGAATCTGTTTCTAATACAATGTGCTTAATGTCTATTTGGTTTAAAAAGGCATCAATTTTCCCGTTCTTAAAAGTAGCAACTCCACCTATTCCTAATTTCATATTATAAGAAATAGCTTGATGTGCTTGTTCTAATGTTCCTGTAAAGCAATGAAAAATACCGAATAAATCATCACTTTTTTCTGTTTCTAAAACTTCAAATATTTCGTTAAACGCATCTCTGCAATGTATAACTATTGGTAGTTTATATTGCTTGGCAAGTCTTATTTGATGTTTAAATGCTTCTTGTTGAATCCCTAATGTTGATTTATCCCAATATAAATCAATCCCAATTTCTCCCACTGCATAAAAATGTCGTTTTGCAAGCATCTCCTCTACATGTTTCAACTCTTCTTTATAATTATCTTTTACATGCGTAGGATGTAATCCCATCATTAAAAACATATTATTAGGATAATTCTTTTCGAGTTGGAGCATCGCTTCTGTATACTCAGAATCTATTGCTGGAATAAAAAACCGAGAGATTCCTTGTTTAATAGCGCGATCAATCATATCATTTCTGTCTTCATCAAAAGCCTCGCTATATAAATGGGTGTGCGTATCTGTAATAATCATTTGGTAAAAATAAAAAAGTCACCATTAAATTGATGACTTTCTTTAAGCTTATTTATATAGCCTTAGTATCACATAGATATGATGCTCTTTTATACCTATTGCATAGAATACTTTTATTCTAATTTACTAATAAGTTTTTCTGCTTGTTTATAATCTTCTGCATCTTCTGGTATCCTTTTTAATAGCTCTAAACAGGCATTGTAATCTTGTTGCTTTAATTTACTTAAAGCTAAATACCATATTGCTTTATTTTTGTATACCGATGCGGTATTAGACAGCTTACTAAACAAACTATCAGCTTCATCAAACTTATCCAATTCTAATAAGGTTATTCCTCGATATAATTGTAATTCGTTCTTAGAATCATCCATAGCTATCAATTCAGTAAAAGCTGCTTCTGCTTTAGCGAAATCTTTGCTATTAAAAGCATTCTCTGCTGTTTTTAAAAGACTTTCATCTCCCCCTCTAACAGTTAAACTAATAGTCTCATAATTATTGTAATCGTTAAAAGTTGGGTTAGATAAATTATTAAATGTAACCACTCCTATTAATAAAGCCACACTTGCTGCTATGGCATATTGCCAAGGTTTAAAGCGTATTACTTTTTTAGAAGGTTTTTGTTTTTCAAAATAAGTATTGGAAATGGTTTTTAAATTATTCTGGAATGCTGTTGAAATTGATTCTCCTTCAAATTTGTGTTCTAAAAAAGATGACAATTCTTTATAAATATTGAATGCTTGATTAAAATCTGATTCATTTTTTAATCGTGATTCAAAGGCAGATACTTCTTCCTGAGATAACTCTTTAGATAAGTAGGATTCAAACAATATGTAATTCTGGTCTTCCATGGCTATTAATTATTAAGTTGGTTAAACTTTGGTGACTTTTGAACCAGCTCTGTCAATTTACCAATACATAAAGATTTCTTTTTCCTGGCATAAGCATAAGTTACACCTAAACTTTTTGCTACTTCTTCCATAGATTTTATTTTAAAAGTAGCGGTTAACAAATCTTTACAAGCGGTTCCCAGTTTTTGAAACATTTCTGTAAATAGCGCTTGTTTTTCACCAAAGACAGAGGTTTCAAAAGCTAGTTCTTGAGCTTCGTCACCTTTAGATAAAACAGCTTCATTAATTGTTACCTCTTTATTAGAAGATTTTTTTAATTCGTTTAGCCATTTACGCTTACATAGTAAAAAGAAATAGGCATCAAACGGACATGTAAGTTGTAATTTTTTTTCGCTTGCTTGGTTATAAATGGTTATTAAAGTATCCTGTATAATATCCTGAGCCTTATCACTATCTCCGCTATTTTGTTTTATATAGTTTACCACTTTAGGAACAAACTTATCATATATAGCTTGAATAATGAATGAATTATTTTTAAGTAATCCATCTATATATTTCTGGTCTTCGTGTATTTTCTTTTCACTCATTACCCCCTTGTATTTGCTACTAAAATAAAAAAACTTTGAAATAAAAGGGTAACAATTTTTAAATGGTTCTGATATAAGGGTGTAACAGTAAAAATACTGAAACTTTTAATTAATCCATAAAAATTAGAAATCATGAAGAAATCCATTTTAATTATCGGTACTGTAGTATTATCAATATTAAACTCTCATGCTACAAGCTTAACATCGAACCTTAACACAACAACCGTTAGTGTAAATATTACAAATGAAAACTTAGTTAAAATCTACGACTGGAAAGTGGAAACTAATAAAGGTGTTTATTCAGGAACCTCTCATTCTGTAGAAAATGCAAAACGAATGATTGCTTTATCAAGCTCTGGAGAAATTGTAAGAGCTTCAAAAATTGAAAGTTATTTTGTTTTGAAAGTTGAAGCGAAAAACAACTCAAAAAGAAATTATTTCTGGGAAGTTGAAACAGCGACAGGATCTGCAAAAGGATATTCTTCAACTGAAGCTTATGCACACAAAATGATGCAATTAGTTGCTTCTGGAGATGTCATTGTTTCCAGAAAAATCATCAGTCAACCTCAACAATAAAAAAATAATTACCAAAACAGGGTAACAAAATAATTACCCTGTTTATATAAACCTGAATAATAAATTTAAACCCAATTAATCATGAAAAATTTTAAAAACATTTTAGGAACCGTTTTAATGTCAGCTTTATTATTAACGAGTTGTTCAAACAATGATGACAACGATGGCGACAACGATATTTTAATTCGTCCAACAGCCGAAGATTTTAATAATTTAAAAGAAGCTGCCCTCGAAAACTTAACACAAACATTTGAGTTTAATGCTGATGATGGAAGTATAACATTAACATCTGAAAAAGGTGTACAGATTTTTATTAGTAGCTCTTGTCTAACCTTAAACGGAGAGTCTGTAACAGGAACTGTAGATGTAGAATTTATTGAACTTTTTGACAAAGGTAGCATGCTTACAACTAATAAACCTACCATGGGAACTTTACCGAATGGGGATAAAGCATTACTTATTTCTGGAGGAGAATTCTTTGTGAATGCTACTCAAAATGGTGCTACTTTAGAAACCACTTGTGGATTTCAAATGCTAATCCCTGCAGATTTAACAGGAGGCGTTGATGAAGACATGACGCTTTGGGAAGGTAGAATTGACCAAAATGGAAACCTTGCTTGGGGTGAAGTTGATAACGCTGCAGGACAAGGCGAAGGCGGTGTGTTTGGAGAGGGAGACCAATACTATGGATTTTTCCAATCATTTGGATGGTCTAACGTAGACCGTTTTTATAATGATCCACGACCAAAAACAACTATTCTGGTTGCTGTACCTGAAGGATATGATAACACGAACAGTTCTGTTTTTATCTCTTATGATGGAGAAGATGCTGGCTTAGCAAATTTAGATACTTACGATTCTGAGACAGGCTTATTTAGCGAGCATTATGGACAAATCCCTGTTGGATTAGAATGTCATATTATTTTTGCTACCGAAGATGGCGATAACTGGAAATATGCTATTAAGTCTGTTACTATTGAAGAAAATGCTATTATAACATTTACAGACGGTGAAACCTCTATAGCTACAGAAGCTCAATTAACAACCATTATTAATGATTTACCATAAATATCTGCTCATTTTAATTTCCTACTTATAATGGTTAGCTTCAATTGTTAACCTACTTTTAAACCAGAAACTTTAATGTTTCTGGTTTTTTTATGAAAAAGGGGTAACAAAATATAAATTTCGTGTATTTAATTATAAAAGGCATCATGAAAAAGACAACTCTAACATTGGCCATAATAATTATTGTACTGTTAGTATTAATAGCTAATATCCTAATAATCACGTTGAATTTTAATTTTTCATCTTAAGTTAGATTCAGATAAAACAGCTTTAAAGATGACACTTTTTGTATATTTAAAATCTATTAACTTTTATTTTCATGAATAAACAATTCCTTTTTATTTGCTTTTCTTTTTTATTTGCCTATAGTTACTCCCAACAGTTACTAGCTAACGATACGCTTACAAGAACAGCAACCATTAAGAATTCTACAAATGGTAATGAAATAATTTTCACTCCGGAAACACCTGCTTTAAATCAAATTGCAGGAGCTCCAAAAGCATTTTATACATATTACTGGGAATTTGGTGACGGACATTATAGTACTGAAGAAAAACCAAAACATATCTATAAAAACAAAGGCGAATATAACGTAAAGCTATGGGCTACCAATAATTATGACACAGGAAAACCTCCAACAACGAGACCCAAAAAAATTGCTATTAATTCCATTACAACTGACTATGAAGATCTAGCTACGATGGATGAAGATTTTACTATAAAACGCAATAGAGAACCTATTCCCGAAGAAGAAATAGTAGCTATAATGAGTTATAAGAATATTAAAGATTATGTAACCAACGGAAAAGTATATCTTTTTTATAACGAACTTAAATATAAAGCCAATAATTTTGAATTGTTAGAAGCTAGAACCTATCATAATGAAAAAAATATATCAGTTGATGGTTTTGCATACACAAAGAACATCGACAATGAAAGTACTTACTTAGCGTCTTTACACGATGATATAGTTAGATCAAGTACCATATTACAAGATTCAACAGAAAAAACAAACTTACCTTTAACCATATCAGAGTCTAAAGCCTATTACAAAGACTGGAGTCTTTTAGAATTCGACAACATGCAACCCAACGAAGAGCGCAATATCTTTTTCAGTTTAAAGACGACGCCAGAAATGGTTAAAGACACCAGTGCGATTATATCGGTTCGTGGTATTTATATTCCAGACGATAATTACGATAATCATAAAGTAAAAGACATGGAAATGGAAATTGTGACTTCACATGATCCTAACAAAATGTCATCAAATGGGACCTTTATGAACTATAGGTTAGTTCGTTTTAAAACCTTAAAATATAAAATTAAGTTTCAGAATAATGGTGAAGGCCCAGCAAGAACCATACGATTAGAGACTGATATTCCAGACATGCTAGACAAATCAACATTACAGGTTATGGACATGTATCCCAAATGCGATATATGCCCCAAGCGAGAGGTTCTGTATAGTTGCCTAGACACCACATTTACTGATACACAGGCTATTTTTACTTTTAAAAACATTTACCTTCCAGGTAGCAAGCAAAAAAACGTAAAAGAATACGATTCCACAAAAGGTTTTGTAAAATACAAGATTAAGTTTGCTAAAGATTTTCATAAGAAAAAAACAAAAAGTAGAACCGCTATTATTTTTGATAAAAACGATCCTATTATTACTAATTATTCTACCACTCGGTTTTTACCTGGTATATCCATTGGTGTTAAAACGGGCTATAACTCATTTAACGACTTAAAAAATTCTGAGAGTTATTTTTTTGGTGCTACATTGTCTCCTTTTAAATCTTATAGATGGTATTGGCAAATAGAGCTTATGAATAATTTACACACCTATGATTCTGACACCAATATTGTTGAAGAATTTATTCAAGAAGCTCAAGGGTTTCGTTTTCTTCAACGTACTAGTACTGATATTTCTTATGAAAATATTGATTGGGATATTCCCGTTTTAATAAGATATAATATTAATAATTATTTTGGTCTGGGAGCGGGTTTGCAAAACACCATTTCCTTGAGTGAAAAGCAAGAACAACGTATTTTAATAGAACAGTTTGAAGGAGATACCCCAGACGCTTTCGTTTTTAGGACTGAAGAAGATACTGGTAGCGAAACAAATTCTTTTACCAATTTAAGAACAGGGCTATTGTTTGAAGCTACTGCTGGTTTTGCCAGAATTGGTCCAAGTTTGGGAGCACGTTATATTATGAATTTTGAAAATAATTTTAATAATTGGCAGTTCTACGCCATATGGAAATTCTGAAGCTAAGTCCCTTTTAGCAGGCTCATTCTTATGAAAAAACTAAGTTTAATTTTCTTTTTAATTTATGGCATTGCCATTTCTCAAAATTTAGAAGAGAACATTTATGTAGCTGCAGAAACATTTATCAGCAATCCGAATAATGCAACTTTAAACCTCTTAAGCGAGCAAGAATCTACATTCAAAAAACAAGTTAAAAGCAAAAGTGAGCAATTAGCGCTTGTTTTTTTACAATGTCATAAAGGGTTTTATCTGGAGAAAATCTTCCAGCTAAAAGATGCGATTACTACTTTTGAGGATGCTTCAAATCGGTTTAAAACAAACAACCTTTCAAAATTTTCCCATTTCGATATAATTGAAAGTTGTTTGATCCCTCTCGGAAACTTATATACTAAAACTGATGATTATACGAATGCTGAAAATGTAATAAAACAGTATATCTACTTAGCCGAAAAAAGTAATCATAAAAAACATCAAATAAGTGGCATAATCAATCTAGCTATCTTATATAAAACTATTGGGAAGTATAAAGAAGTATTAAGCCTAACCTCTAATTATCTTAAAAAACAAAACATTAGCAAATATCAAAAGCAAAAAATCATCGAATTAAACATAGACAGTCAAATTGCATTAAAAATGATAAATAGTGTTTCAGATATTCCTAAAAGAATTAATCATAACGCTTATAATTTGTATAGAAGTAACTATCTAATTCAATTACAAAATGGTAATTATACAGAGGCATTAAAAGCTTTTAATAAGGCAAAAACAAATATTGTGATAGGCGACTTACCAAGAAGAAAACTTGCTAAACTTTATTTTGAAGAAGCGCAACTTAATAAATTACTAAATAATTTAAATCAGGCTAAAAACAATTTAAATTCAGCACTAGAAACTTTGTTACCAAATACAGAATCTATTGAATTTCTTGATAAAAACAACTTGTATGCAGAAAACACATTCATAGATATTTTTGATTTATACGCAACACTCCAAAAAGACTATAAATCGGCACTTAATTACTACAATCTAAGCTTTTATGTATCAAAATTATTAGAAAACAACTGGACCTCGCAAGAAAACAAAATATCGAATCAGGCAGCAAATAGAATTCGTAGCGAAACGTGTATAGATATTACCTTTAACGAATACCTAAACACAAAAAACGATACCCTATTATTTTCTGCTTTTAAATATGCTGAATTAAACAAGTCGGGAGTATTAAAAGAAAAATCTATAAAAAAAGCACTTTTAAATAAATACCCTAATGATAGTTTATTACTTAAAGAAGCTGCTTTATTTAAAAAGCAAGAAGAAATAACATTTCTTCTAATTAATGAACAATTAGGTAAATCTCAAGCATCAGTAATCTCAAGCCTAAGTAATCAATTAAATACGATTAGCATTAAATTAAAAGGACTTAAAAAAACTATAAATAAAAAATACTCCGAGTTAGGTGACACTGATTTTTTAATCGGTGATCTTCAAAACAAACTATTAACAGATGAAGCTGTTTTAATTGAATACTTTTATGGTAAGAAAGACATCTATCAATTTATAATTTCTAGCAAAAGCATTAGCCTTAATAAAATCAATTTAGATACAACTACCAAAAAACAAATCACAGATTTTATTCATTTATTTGATTCGGCTTCTATAATAAATAATGATATAAGCAAATTTACAACCTCTGCCTTCACCCTTTATAATATCTTGAATCTTACAAAAACGGAGGCCTTCAAAAACGTTATTATAATCCCTGATGGATTGTTGAATTTTGTACCATTTGAAGCTTTGCTTATCTCCAAAACAAATACAACAAACTTTTCAAAAATGCCTTTTGTTGTCAAAAAACAGACTGTGGTTTACAATACGAGTGCAGCTTTTTATTTAAAAAAAGCCAGAAAAAACAAGAAAAATAATCTTCTGGGGCTTTTTCCTGTATTTGAAAAAACAAAAAACAATCTAACCTATTCTATAGATGAGGCAGACGCTATAAAAAAAGAAATACCTTCTACTATTTTTTTAAGAAATCAAGCCACAAAAAAAACATTCATTAAAAAGAGTTCAGATTATAGTATTATACATTTATCTACGCATGCTAGCAGTGGTGATTTTTCAACTTCAGCTAATATCAAATTTTATGAAGACACTATGTTTCTAAACGAGCTATATAGCCTCAATTTAAATGCAACCTTAGTAGTTTTAAGTGCCTGTGAAACAGGTGTTGGGAAATTATATAAAGGTGAAGGCGCCATGAGTATAGCACGCGGATTTCAATATGCTGGAGCACAAAATGTCCTGTTTTCTTTATGGCAAATAAACGATCTATCTACGTCTCAAATCATACGATCCTTTTATAAAAATTATAGCAGCAATCGATCTGCTTATATTTCAAACCATCAGTCTAAATTAGATTACTTAAAAGATGAGACCATTAGTAACATAAAGAAATCGCCTTATTACTGGAGCGCCTTTGTTTATTACGGTGAATTAAAAGAGCCCAGTAGTAGCAATAGTCATTTAATTTATATCGTCATTAGCCTGTTTATCATCCTGATTATATTACTTTTACTGTTGAGAATTAAAAAATCTTATGGAAAAAACACTGCAAGAGTTTCTTCTTGACAAAGGATACGTTAAAGTAAAACTACGCTTTACCAAAACAAATCATTTCGAAATAAAAGCAACTATAAATGGTCATAAAGGATTATTCATTTTAGATACTGGTGCATCAAATTCCTGTGTAGGTTTTGAAGCTGTTGAAACGTTTAAACTAAAAACAGAAGATTCTGTTATTAAAGCTGCGGGTGCAGGTGCTACAGACATGGAAACAAAAATGTCTAAAAAAAATAAAATAAAGATTGGAAAATGGAAACGCAACAAAGTAGTTTTAGTTTTATTTAATCTCACTCATGTAAATACTGCTTTGATAAATCATAATTCTAAGCCTGTTGATGGCATTATAGGTGCCGATATCTTAAAAAAAGCTAAAGCCGTAATAGATTATGAAAAGAAATATCTATATTTAAAACTGTAAAAATATAGTTAAACATATATATAAGTGTAAATTACATTTTTAATTAATAGCATTTTAATTCTCCTCAAGTAATGAACACCTCAATAGTGATTGCTGATGATCATCCGTTGATGTTAAGAGGTCTGACTGATTTTTTGACATCCAAGGGTTTTAATATCATAGGAAGTGCGCAGGATGGAAATACTGCCTATAATCTTATAGTAAAACTAAAACCAGAAATTGCCATTCTTGATATAAGAATGCCTCATAAAACAGGACTAGAAATCGCAGAAGCTTGTAAAAAAAACAATTTAAATACTAAAGTTATCCTGATTACTTTTGATAAAGAAGAAGAACTTTACGATAAAGCCAAAGAATTTAACGTATTTGGATATATCTTAAAAGAATTTGCCATTGAGGAAATTGAAACCTGCATTAAACATGTTATAAACGGCACACCATATTTTAGTGAAGAAATTGCATCTTATTTAAACGCAAGTACGTTAGAACAAAAACCAGACATATTAAACTCGTTAACTAAATCTGAACTAAAAATAGTAAAACTCATTTCCGAAAATAAAACAAGCCATGATATAGCAGAAGACTTATCTATTTCTGTTCGTACTGTGGATAAGCATAGAAGCAACATAGTTGCTAAGTTAGGCTTAGATAAAAAACCTACATCACTTTCAATTTGGGCTAATTTAAATAAAGCACATTTGTAAAAAATACGTAGAAGTGCGTATTTTTTATTTCATGCCTGCAACATATCTTTACAGTGCTATTAATTAGTTCTTAGGGAGAATTAAAGAGAGCTCTAAATTGTAATGATTTAGAGCTCTCGCTTTTTAAAATAGTATCTTCTATTTTAAAATAGTATCTTCTAATTTAAAAATACGTAGAACTGCGTATTTTTTTTTCCACCCTTGCAACATACCTTTACAGCGCTATTAATAATTCTTTGAGAGAGAGAATTTTTCACAAAACTCTGCGCTGACATAGGTGCAGAGTTTTTAATCTAAAAATTTAAGAAAAATAACAAGTTTAAAGTAACAACATATGGAAAAGGATAATGATGTTATTGATAAATACTGTATGATAGGATTAGGTGTTTTGGTCGTTATTGTTATTTCTATAAACCTTATAATGTGTTTTAGTTAGTTAAGTTGAAGAAAAAGGGAGCTACCAATTGTTGTTGATAGCTCCCTTTTTTATTTCAAAATTTAGGACTTGAACTAAAGTTCTAAAGCTTTCTTAATATCATTATTCATTAATAATTCTACCGGATTTTCTAAAGCTTCTTTTACTGCAACTAAAAACCCAACACTCTCTTTCCCATCAATAATTCTATGATCATAAGAAAGCGCTACATACATAATTGGACGTATTTCTACTTTTCCATCAATTGCTACTGGACGCTCAACAATATTGTGCATTCCTAAAATACCACTTTGCGGTGGATTAATAATTGGTGTCGATAACATACTACCAAATACACCTCCATTAGAAATTGTAAAAGTTCCTCCTGTCATTTCATCAACCGTAATTTGCCCGTCACGTGCACGAATAGCTAAACGTTTCACTTCTGACTCTACACCTCTAAAGCTTAAATTTTCTACATTTCTCATTACAGGAACCATCAATCCTTTTGGTCCGGAAACAGCAATGCTAATATCGCAAAAATCATAGCTTAGCATTTCTTTCCCATCAATCATTGAATTAACCGCAGGATACATTTTTAATGCTCTAACAACCGCCAAAGTAAAGAAACTCATGAACCCTAGTCCTACACCATGCTTTGCTTTAAATGTTTCTTTATATTCTGAACGTAACGCAAAAATTGGAGACATATCAACCTCATTAAAGGTTGTTAACATCGCCGTTGTATTTTTAGCTTCAACTAAACGTTCAGCAACCTTACGACGTAACATCGACATTTTACTTCGTGATGTTCCTCTGCTACCTCCTGTTGGTGTTCCCATAGATGGTACTGCTTTTACAGCATCTTCTTTAGTCACTCTTCCATCTTTTCCTGTTCCAGAAATAGAAGCGGCATCCATGCCTTTTTCTGCTAAAATCTTTTTAGCGGCAGGACTTGCAGAACCAGTTGCGTATGTTTTTGTTTCAGGTGCAGTTTGTTTTGGAGTCTCAACTTTTGGAGCTTCCTCTTTTTTCTCTGCTTTAGGAGCATCTCCTTCTGGTTTTGCTGCACTGGTATCAATTAAACATACAACAGCTCCAACTTCAACGGCATCACCTTCTTCTGCTTTAAGTGTAATGGTTCCGCTAACTTCAGCTGGTAATTCTAATGTTGCTTTATCACTGTCTACCTCTGCTATAGCCTGGTCTTTCTCTACATAATCTCCATCTTCCACTAACCATGTTGCTATTTCCACTTCTGTAATGGACTCCCCTGGCGAAGGCACTTTCATTTCTAAAATCATTCTTTATAATTTTAATTGTATATGAATTATTTCTTTTTTAATATAAACTAGTCGATATTGAACACAGCATCAATTACAGATCGTTGTCTTCTTTTATCTCGTGTACTGGATCCTGGTGCAGGCACCGAGCTATATGGTCGAGAAGCTACTTCTAACTTCACTAAATCCATACGTTGTGCCATAAAACTCCAAGCTCCCATATTTTTAGGTTCTTCCTGGGCCCAAACATAGTTTTCTACATTTGGATACTTATCTATAATCCCTTGTATGTTCTCTAAATGTAATGGGAATAATTGCTCAATTCTCACTAAGGCAACATCTTCTCTTTTTAATAATTCTCTTTCAGCCAATAAATCGTAATAGAATTTACCTGTACAGAAAACCAATTTTTTCACATTTTTAGAAGCTATTGTATCGTCTATAACTTCTTCAAACTTACCAGTAGCTAATTCATTTATTGACGACACTGCTTTTGGATGACGTAATAAACTTTTAGGTGTGAATACTATTAATGGTTTTCTAAAATCACGTTTCATTTGACGACGCAATAAGTGGAAAAAGTTTGCTGGTGTAGAACAATCTGCAACAATCATATTATCCTCACCGCACAATTGTAAATAACGTTCTATTCTCGCCGATGAATGCTCAGACCCTTGTCCTTCATATCCATGAGGTAACAAAACAACAATACCATTCTGAGACTTCCATTTATCTTCGGCTGCCGATAGATATTGGTCGAAAATAATTTGTGCGCCATTACTAAAATCACCAAACTGGGCTTCCCAAACAGTTAATGTATTTGGATTAGCCATGGCATAACCATAATCAAAACCTAGTACCCCATATTCAGATAAAAAGGAATTATAAATATCCATATGACCTTTATTATCTGGATTAGTATTTAATAGATTAATACGTTCTTCAGATATTTCATCACGTAAAATAGCATGACGATGACTAAAGGTTCCTCGCTCTACATCCTGACCAGAAATACGTACATTGAACCCCTCCTCCATCAAACTGCCATAAGCCAAAGTCTCTGCCATACCCCAATCAAGCGTATCGGTTTCAAAAACCATTTTTTTACGCCCGTCAAGAATTCTTTCCGCTTTACGTAAAAATTTAACGCCTTCCGGAACTGTAGAAACTATTTTTGAAATGCTTTCTAATTTATCTTTTGGATAATTTGTTTCTACTGTTTCAAGCATACCATCTACGCCTTTACGATCAAATGCAGACCAACGCTCTTGCATAAACTCTCTAACTTTCGAAGACTCTGCCTCTTTAGATTTAGCATATTCTTTTTCTAACGTCTCTTTAAAATCTGAAACAATTTTATCTACATAAGCTTTATCTATAGTATTTTCTGCAATTAACTTATCTGAATATATTTTAAATGGATTCGCGTGTTTAGATATATTTTTATATAGTTTAGGTTGCGTAAAACGAGGCTCATCACCTTCATTATGCCCATATTTACGATATCCTAATAAGTCAATATATACATCTTTTTTATAACGCATTCTATATTCCAATGCCATTTCCACGGCATGTACTACAGCTTCGGCATCATCTGCGTTAACATGTAAAACGGGTGATAACGTTACTTTAGCGACATCTGTACAGTAAGTACTAGATCGTGCATCTAAATAATTAGTAGTAAAACCAATTTGGTTATTAACAACAATATGTATAGTTCCTCCTGTTTTATAGCCATTTAATTGACTCATCTGTCCGACTTCATATACAACGCCTTGACCTGCAATAGCAGCATCTCCGTGTACTATAATGGGTAATATTTTTGAATTATCGCCATCGTAGTCACTATCTATCTTTGCACGTGTAATACCTTCTGCAACCGGTGCAACAGTTTCTAAGTGAGATGGATTTGGCACCAAATTCATCTTAATATTTTTTCCGTTTTGATAGGTTTTATCTAAGGTTAAACCTAAATGATATTTAACATCACCATCAATATTTTCATCTTCAAAATCTTTACCATCAAACTCACTAAAAAGCTCATTCAGTGGTTTCCTAAATATATTAACCAACGTACTTAAACGTCCACGGTGTGCCATTCCTAAAACACATTCTTTTACACCATACTTTTCTACCGAATAAAAAAGTACATTACTAATTGCAGGAATTAAAGATTCTCCTCCTTCTAAAGAAAAACGCTTTTGCCCAACATATTTAGTTTGCAAAAAGTTTTCGAATGTAACTGCTTGATTTAATTTAGAAAGTATATATTTTTTGGTTTCTACAGAATAATCAGGTTGATTATCATTTTTATTAAGCTGAGTTTGCCACCAACTAATAACCTCCGGATTTCGCAAATACATATACTCAACACCAATAGAGCTACAATAAATATTCTCTAAATGGGTAATTATTCTACGCAATGTTTTAGCTCCAATACCTAGAATTTCTCCTGCATTAAAAACCGTATCTAAATCGTTTTCGGAAAGACCGAAATTTTGTAATTCTAAAGTAGGCGTATAACTTCTTCGCTCTCTTACTGGATTCGTTTTAGTAAATAAATGACCACGCATCCTGTAACCATCAATAAGTTTAACAACATTAAATTCCTTTTGAACATGTTCTGGAATTTGAGTAGAAACACCTTCTACAATCTCTCCATCTAATCCGTAGTTCTCACTACCAAAATCATAGCCTTGGAAAAAAGCTCTCCAACTAGGTTCTACTGAATCTGGGTTCTGTAAATATTGATCGTATAAATCAGCAAAATATGCTGTGTGTGCTGCGTTTAAAAATGAAAATTTATCCATTGCTATTTTTAATCCCGTGTAGGTTAGTCAAAATATTCTCCAAAAATACAACTTTTACTAAAATTAGATGTTTCTTTGACTATATTTATAAGCGTGTAATACTCTTTTAACGAATATGCGATTATTACTTGTTAATTTTTTAACGATTTCTAATTTTGATGAAGACATTGCTCATGATTAATAAAAAAATATTTTTAATTATTCTTGTTGTATTATTTAGTCTGAACAATTTAACTGCACAGCGGGAAACCAGTTACTTCTGGAGTCATGTTCGTTTTGGTGGCGGTATTGGATTGAATTTTGGTAATGATTTTTTTAGTGGAACCCTGGCTCCTAGTGCTATTTACCAATTTGATAAAACGTTTGCTTTAGGTTTAGGGCTCAATGGGACATTTAATAGTCAAAAGAGAGTTTATAAATCAACCATTTTAGGTGGTAGTTTAATCGGTTTATTTAACGTTATTAATGAAATACAACTTTCTGCCGAATATGAACAACTCAATGTAAGCAGGCGCTATAACACTAATTTAGATATTCCTAACGATAACTATTGGTCTCCTGCCTTATTTCTTGGTGCTGGTTACAGAAACGGCAATATTACTTTTGGAGTAAGATATGATGTTTTATATGACGAAAGCAAAAGTATTTATATAGATCCTTGGGCACCTTTTGTCAGGTTTTACTTTTAAAGAGGTAAAAAAGCATTTCCTAATTTAACTTCTTTAACCAAATCTTTAATAGTTCTAGATCTTAAATTATTTAATATCTGAGCTCTTGACGCACTCAGCTCATTATGCAATGGGCAAGGCTTTTCTTCATTACATTTTTTTAAACTCATTAAGCAGGAATTCAATCTTTTTTCTCCATCTATAATATTCACAATACTAATTATAGGTTGCTCCAAATTTGTTTCATCTAAATAAAACCCTCCCTTTGGTCCTCTCGCAGAAGACACTATTTTTTCTTTAACCAACGGCTGCAATAATTTGGCAATATAAGCTTGTGGAACATTTATAGGTTTAGAAATGTTCTTAACCATGACCTTCTTTTTTTCGCTGGCATTTAAGGCTAAAAATAACACCGCCTTAATAGCATATTTTGATGAATTTGATAACATATTTAAATATGGTAAACTATAGAACAAATATAAAAAGGATGTTTTCATCCTTAATATGATTTTTATCATATTTTATTGATCTATATGGTTTTACATTTGTGCTACTAAATTAAATCATTTATGAAAAAAACACTAAATATTGCAATGATATTATTAGTATCATTTCTAATAAGCTGTGGTGGTAAAGAAGAAAAAAAGAAAGAAGGGTTTTCTTATGAAAAAAAAGCACCTACTGAAAATAAAATAAAAAAAGTTGAGTCTGTACCTGCTTCTAAACAAATAGATTTAGATAACAAAGGTATTGGACCTATTTCATCTATTAACCTTCCTTCAGAAATTGATCAAACCATGGCAACTCACGGTGCAGATGTATTCAAGAAAATGTGTACAGCCTGCCACAGACCAGATAAAAAATTTATTGGACCTGCTCCAAAAAATATTTTAGACAGACGTTCTCCAGAATGGGTTCTGAATATGATATTAAATCCAGATGAAATGGTTCAAAAAGATCCATTAGCAAAAGCATTACTTATTGAATTTAATGGCTCTCCTATGGCAAACCAAAACCTATCTGAAGAAGATGCCAGAGCTGTATTAGAATATTTTAGAACATTAAAATAACAACCAAATGAAATGAGCATAATTAAAAATTTCGATACCACCTGAAATATTTACTATGCAAGTGACACCTACCTGCCAGCAGGCAGATCTGGCTGCTAACTAACAACTAAATACAAACAGATGAAATCATTAAAGCAAACTATTCTTATGTTGCTGTGCATTATAACATTCACAGCTTGTAAAAACGAAAGTAAAGAGACCTCGACGAATTCAAAATCTGAAAAAGCAACAGTTCAACAAGAAAAATCTGGACAAGCTTTTATCAAAGACGATGAAGGAAAACCTACAGTTTTGCATATAGCTATTGGCTCTAAAGATCATACAACTTTAGTGGCAGCTGTTCAAGCAGCAGAGTTAGAGAATGCTTTAGTAAATGCTGGTCCATTAATGGTATTTGCTCCTACTAACGAGGCTTTTGAAGCCTTACCAGAAGGTACTGTCGAAAATTTATTGAAGCCGGAAAACAAAGGTGCTTTAGCTAATATCTTAAAATACCACGTGACTCCTGGAAACTACTCAAAAGATTTTCTTAAAAAGTTTAAAAAACTAGGGCAAGCAAATAACGGCTATGTTAAAGTAGACGTTGTAGATGGAGAACCATTAATTGGTGGTGCCAAAATTATTGCAAGTGTACCAGCTGGTAATGGTATTGTACATGTTATTGATAAAGTATTATTACCTCCTGCGGAATAATTAAAACACACTAACTAAATTAAATAAGACAATGAAAAATATTTTAAAATCTACGCTTGCATTATTAAGTGTTCTTGTAGCGTTTACAAGTTGTGATAATGCATCTAAGTCTAATAATTCTGGAGCGCTTTCCAGTAGTGCTGCTGAAAAAGTGTATGTAGCTCCTGGAGAACATGATGAATTCTATGCCTTTATCTCTGGTGGTTTTAGCGGACAACTTTCTGTTTACGGTTTACCATCTGGACGTTTATTTAAAGTAATCCCTGTATTCTCCCAAGATGCAGAAAAAGCTTATGGATATAACGAAGAAACAAAACCTATGCTAAATACATCACACGGTTTTGTGCCTTGGGATGATGCTCACCATCCAGACATTTCTCAAACAAATGGTGTTGTAGATGGTCGTTGGGTATTTATTAATGGGAACAATACACCTCGTATTGCAAAAATAGATTTATCAACTTTTGAAACTACAGAGATCATTGAGGTTCCTAATAGTGCTGGTAATCATAGTTCTTCTTTTGTAACTGAAAATTCAGAATATGTTGTTGCAGGTACTCGTTTTTCTGTACCGATTCCTCAAAAAGACATGCCTATAAAAGACTATAAAGGCAACTTCAAAGGATCACTCTCTTTTATCTCTATAGACCCGGAACATGGTCATATGGATATTAAATTCCAATTAATAATGCCTGGTTTTGATTATGATTTATCACATCCTGGTCGTGGAAAATCTCATGGTTGGTTCTTCTTTACTACTTATAATACAGAAGAGGCAAGCACACTTATGGAAGTAAACGCATCTCAAAATGATAAAGATTTTATTGCCGCTGTTAACTGGAAGAAAATTGAAGACTATGTAAATAATGGTGGTGGTACTATGATGCCAGCAAACTATGCGCATAATGTCTACGATGAAGCAACACATTCGGCAACTTCAACTATGAAAAAAGAAGTCCGTATTGTAAATCCTTTAGACGTCCCTGGTGCCGTTTATTTCTTACCAACTCCAAAATCCCCACATGGTTGCGACGTTGATCCTTCTGGCGAATATATTGTTGGTAACGGGAAGCTATCTGCTAATTTAACAGTACATTCTTTTACTAAAATGTTGGATGCCATTGAGAATAATAAAGTAGCTGGTGATGCTTATGGTATTCCTATCTTAAATTTTGAAGATGTATTAGCTGGCGTTGTAGAACAACCAGGTTTAGGCCCCTTACATACTGAGTTTGATGGTAAAGGAAACGCCTATACCACTTTCTTTATTTCTTCTGAAGTTGTAAAATGGAAATTAGGAACTTGGGACGTTGTAGACAGACAACCTTGCTACTATTCCGTTGGTCACTTAATGATTCCTGGAGGAAACTCACAAAAACCATTTGGCAAATATGTAGTAGCAATGAATAAGATTACTAAAGACCGTTATTTACCAACAGGTCCAGAAGTAACACAATCAGCTCAGCTTTATGATATATCTGGAGAAAAAATGGAACTATTATTAGATTTTCCAACCATTGGAGAGCCTCACTATGCTGCTGGATGCCCTGCTGATTTAATAAAACCACGTTCTAAAAAACTTTTCAAATTAGAAGACAACAAACACCCATATGCTGCTTTAAGTGAAGCGGATACGAAAGTTGTTAGAGACGGTAAAATAGTTCATGTTTACATGACCACGATTCGTAGTCACTTTGCACCAGATAATATAGAAGGTGTTAAAGTAGGAGACAAAGTATATTTCCATGTAACAAATTTAGAGCAAGATTACGATGTGCCTCATGGGGTAAGTATCATTGGAGCTAATACTTCAGAATTACTAATTATGCCAGGACAAACAGAAACCTTCCTATGGGAGCCTAAACAAGTAGGTGTATGGCCTTTTTACTGTACAGATTTCTGTTCCGCATTACACCAAGAAATGCAAGGGTATGTTCGCGTATCTCCAGCAAATTCTAATACGCCATTAAAATGGTCGCTCGGTGAAGACATTGAATAAAAGGGGAATTTTGTTTTAGTGTTTATTTCCCTATTTAAGGCGAGAGTTATTCATTTCGCTCTCGCCTTTCTTTTTAAAATACTAAAATTCCTGCGACTTGTGCTGAACTTGTTTCGGTAAGACAGTAATCTCAAAAACATTCATCTAATTAATAATTGAATGTTTAATGCTCCTAAATAAGGCTAATACCCTAAAGAATAATAGTATAACTTAAAATGATAGTCTCGTATTTATGGGAATTATAAAGATGAAAAGATCAAATATAATCATGCTTATTGCAGCATTATTACCATTAGGGTTATTCTTTTTTCCTCTTTGGAAAATAACACTGGAAGCACCACAATACCCTACTCCGCTAGGTATGTATATTCATATTAATGATTTTTCTGATGTACACCCACATGATATTAAGAACATTAATTTAATGAATCATTATGTAGGAATGAAATATATTCCTGAGGCAATTCCAGAATTTAAAATTTTCCCTATAGGAATTATTATCACCACGCTCATAGGTCTAATAATTGCTTTTAAAGGCAACTACAAATGGTTCTTGTTTTGGTTTATTTTAATGATTCTTTTAAGCAGTGCTGGGCTTTATGATTTCTATTTATGGGAACACGATTACGGTCATGATCTAGACCCTAAAGCTATTATGAAATTCACAAATCCAGATGGGAGTGTTATGGGCTTTCAACCTCCTTTATTTGGTAGTAAAGACATTTTAAATTTCAGAGCGCATTCTTATCCAATGCTAGGAGCTTTTTTCTTAGGTTTTGGAATTGCAGCATCATTTATAGCCTATTTATTTGGAAAGAAACACAACAAAATCCCATCCTAAACCCTGCTCAAAGGGAAAGGTTCGATATACTTAAGTTCCCTTTCCTTTAGAAAGGGTTAGGGATAAGACTAAAAACACTAAAACATGCAAACACTAAAACGATACTCAACAATACTATTATTGCTGCTATGCTTCGGCTGCAATATAAAACCACAAGCTATTGATTATGGAAAAGACGGTTGTCATTTTTGTAAAATGACTATTGTAGACAAAATTCATGCTGCTGAAATTGTTACAAAAAAAGGTAAAGTGTATAAGTTTGACGCTACAGAATGTATGATCAATTTCACTGAAGAATTTGACATATCCGAAATCCAGCTCTATCTATCAAACAATTATAATGAGCCAGAAGCTTTAATAGATGCTTCGCAAGCAACCTTCTTAATAAGCGAAAATATACCCAGTCCTATGGGAGCATTTCTATCAGCTTTTAAATCTGAAGAGGATGCTAAAAAAATTCAAAAAGAAAAAGGAGGTACACTATACGATTGGGAAGCATTATTGGCACATTTAAAAGGCTAGTATTATGAAATGAGACATAAAACAATTCTTGATACTACTAACCGAGATTAAATGGCGAATTACATCTGACAGATAAAAAACAATAAAATTTAAACAGATGAAAAACTTATTGCTTTTTTTCGCAGCCATTTTAATGGCCTACTCTACATATGCTCAAAATATTGAGGTTTGTAGTACATGTGCTATTTCAACTTTAAAAAAAGCCATTTCTGTTGTAAAAGATTTTGACACAGTTTTAGTAAAAAAAGGCACTTACAAAGAACACAATATTTTAATTGACAAACCCCTCACTATTATTGGTGAAAACTATCCAGTAATCGATGGTGAATTAAAAGGTGAAATTATAACGATTGTTTCCGATAATGTAACGATTGATGGCTTATTCATTATAAACGTTGGAACTAGCTACACTGAAGATTATGCTGCTATTCGAGTAAGAAAAAGCAAGAATTTTGTGATTCAAAACTTAGTTTTAGAAAAACTATTTTTTGGAATTTATTTAGAAAAATCAAGAGACGGAAAAGTGTTTCATAACAAGATCATTGGAGATGCTGTTGAAGAATATAACTCCGGAAATGGTATTCAATTATGGTATAGTAAAAATATTGAAATAGAACACAATTTTGTACAACATGTACGTGATGGTATTTATTTAGAATTCTCTGATGATTGTTTAATTAAAAATAATGTCAGCGCAGAAAACCTTCGTTACGGTTTGCACTTTATGTTTTCTAATAATGATATATATCAAGATAATCTATTTGAAAAAAATGGTGCTGGTGTTGCTGTTATGTTTTCAAAAAAAATAAAGATGCTAAATAATACTTTTAAAGAAAACTGGGGAACAGCTTCCTATGGAATGCTTTTAAAAGAGATAAATGACGCAGAAATTCGAGGAAATACTTTTGAAGAAAACACCATTGGTATTAACATTGAAGGCTCAAACCGTATTGTTTATAAAAACAATGATTTCATTAATAATGGGTGGGCCATTAAAGTTCGAGGTGCTTGTTACACGAATAGTTTTGTAGAAAACAACTTTCTATATAATTCTTTTGATATATCCTATAACAGTAAGATAAACGATAATGTTTTTGATAAAAATTACTGGACGAGTTATACTGGTTATGACCTTAATAAAGATGGTATTGGCGATGTGCCTTACAGACCCGTAAAACTCTTTTCATACATTGTAAACAGAACCCCGGAAACGATCATTCTATCGCGTAGTTTATTTATTGATATTATTGATTTTTCTGAGAAAGTATCACCAGTTTTCACGCCTGATAATTTACTAGATAACAATCCACTAACAAAGAGAATAACATGGTAAGCATTGAAAATTTACATAAAAAATTCAATAAAAATATCGTACTCAGTGGTGTTGATTTAAACATTTCAGAAGGCGGCATTTTTGCTATCCTCGGACCAAATGGATCTGGAAAAACAACACTTATTAAATCTATTTTAGGGATGGTTATTCCAAACAAAGGCACTATTAAGGTTCAGGGAGAACATATTAAAAACAGTTCTAGTTACAGACATAAGATTGACTATTTACCGCAGATTGCGAATTTTCCTAACAACCTAAAAGTTAAGGAACTTATTAAAATGATAAAAGATTTGCGCGGAGATACCAATGAAGATCAACGCCTAATCGAACTCTTTACGCTACAGCCTTTTTTAGATAAAAAATTAGGCAATCTTTCTGGCGGTACCAAACAAAAAGTGAATCTGGTTTTAACGTTTATGTTTGACAGTCCTTTAATTATTTTAGATGAACCGACTACTGGCTTAGATCCTATTTCACTTATACGATTAAAGGATTTAATTCAAGCAGAAAAAGCGAAAGGAAAAACCATATTAATCACCTCTCACATCATGAGTTTTGTTGAGGAGGTATCAGATGAAATTGTTTTTCTTTTAGAAGGACAGATTTACTTTAAGGGGTCTATTTCAGAATTAAAAAACAAAACCAATCAACCAGATTTTGAACACGCTATTGCGTCTATATTAACTTAAATTAATTAGGTCTCGACTGCGCTCGACCTGACAATCTGAATGTAAAATGTCTCTCAAGCGCAGTCGAGAGGTTTGTAAATTGAAACAAAATTATGCTTAAAATATTAAAATATAGTTTTTTCGATTTAATGCGTAGCCGTTGGAGTTATGTATATTTCGCTTTTTACTTATTACTAGGAATCGTTTTACTGTTCCTTAATAATGATTTATCAAAAGCAGTCATTACATTAATGAATGTTATTATTGTACTAGTCCCCTTAATAGGAACCATTTTTGGTGTGATGTATTATTATAATTCCAAGGAATTCACTGAGCTTTTATTAGCACAACCTTTAAAACGCTCATCTATATTTTTGGGTCAATATCTAGGCGTTGCCGTTTCCTTATCTATGAGTTTGATTTTAGGATTAGGGATTCCTTTTGTTGTTTACGGTTTATTCAAATCAAATGCCATTTGGGATTTCTCTTTATTACTTATCACAGGAACGTTTCTAACACTAATTTTTACAGCTTTAGCTTTTAATATCGCACTAACTAACGAAAACAAGATTAAGGGTTTTGGATATGCTATTTTGCTTTGGTTATTTCTAGCCATTATTTACGATGGTTTGTTTTTGATGTCTTTGATCTTATTTGAAGATTATCCATTAGACAAATTATCTCTCATTGGCACCATGTTAAACCCCATTGATCTATCTCGAACACTTATTTTGTTAAAATTAGATATTTCAGCATTATTAGGATATACAGGAGCTGTCTTTAAAAAATTCTTTGGAACTAATTTTGGCCTTATCGTATCTTTTATAATGCTAACTACATGGGTTGTTTTACCTGTATTACGGATTATATTTAAATCGAAAAAGAAGGACTTTTAATTTACACGTTTTATGAGATACTTAATATTTATATGTCTTATTGTTGTAGGCTTTAGCTGTAAAAATAATACTGCTAAAAAAGAGACAGGTGTCATTCTTGAAACACTAATACTGAATCAAGAGAAACCCTGGATCGTAAATAATGAAACTCATACAGGTATTACAAAAATGGATTCCTTAATCACAAAATTTACAGCTTCAAAAGGTCAAAATTACACACTACTGGGTGAGTCATTATCAAAGCAAACCAGCTATATCATTAAAAATTGTTCTATGAAGGGAACGGCTCATGATCAGTTACATGTTGTTTTGGTTCCTATGCTAGATGAAATTTCTATTATGAGGGAAGTCAACAATATTACAGTAAAAAAAGCAGCACTATTAAAGTTACAAATTTATATAACCAAATACTTTGAACACTTTACCATTGAATGACATGTATCATATTTTAACACATAACTATACTCTAAATTTGCAGCATGATTAAAGCTTTGGCACATAAAATCATAGCATCGTTTTTGGTAATTATGTTATTTGCACATAACATTAACACCTTAACAATTATTGGTGATTTTATTATTAACCAAGACTTTATTGCTAAAACACTATGTATTCAAAAAGAGAATCAACAAGGCTGTCATGGTAAATGTCATTTAACAAAACAATTGGCAGAAAACAACCCCGATTCTAATAATCAATTCCCTTCTCAAGAAAATAAAAGAGTAGAATTAGATATTTATTGTTTTTTTACTTCAGGTATACTAGATATTCATTCAAACAAATTAATATTACCCAGAGTTTACTTATTACATAATTCGCCAAAAATCGTCAAAACACTCTTAGAGGTAGAAACACCTCCCCCTAATGCTTAGTTAATTTTTTGTTATACCAGTTATCGTTTGAATTTACTGTAAATGGTATTAAAAAACCTTATGGTTTTATCTGTTCTTCTGACTCATATAAATGAGTGAGACAGAGTTTCTACATATTTTTCAAAAACATAAAAGCATTAAAATGAAACTAAAGTATATCATACCAATCCTAATTATAAGCCTATCTACAATAGGATGTTCTACCGATGACAACGACACTCCAATAGTAGATGAGATTCAAAATCTCGTTAAAATCCAAGAAATTAAAAATTCCGATCATACTATTGAATTATACAACAAAACAGGAAAGTTCACCACAGGCTATAATAATGTAACTATAAGAATTAAAGATAATACTAATGATTCTTATTTTGAAAATTTAAGCATCTCTTGGATGCCGGTTATGAAAATGCCCGCTATGCAGCATTCTTGTCCAAAATCTGCAATTACAAAAATCACAGATAAGAAAACACTCTATGAAGGTTCTGTAATATACCAAATGACTAATACAAATGGTTCTGGCTGGTCATTAACATTTGAATACACCATAGACAATGAAGATTACACAGCTACAGATACTATTTCTGTAATACAATCTGAAAAACAAAATGTAGCAAGTTTTATGGGGAGTGACAATAAAAAGTATATCGTAGCACTTATTGAACCAAAAGCACCAATAATTGGCATTAATGATCTTATTATTGGGTTATATAAAATGGAAAACATGATGTCTTTCCCTGTTGTACAAGATTACAGGATCATGTTAGATCCAAGAATGCCAGGTATGGGTAATCATAGCTCACCAAACAACACAGATTTAAGTTATGATACAACAGATAATATATATCACGGTGATTTATCCTTAACAATGACTGGTTATTGGGTGCTTAACTTAAAACTGATGGACAGTGATGATTCACTTTTAAAAGGTGAAGATGTTACGGAGTCTAATGAAAGAAGTTCTCTATACTTAGAATTAGAATTTTAATCCTCAAATAGACAATGTAGTAGAAAGTCTCAAAAAGTGTCATTCATAGGGAGGAACAACCAAAGAATCTAAAGGAATCTTTTTTATATTATTAGTAATCACATAAACGTAGTAACTATATAAACCTTTTATATAAAGATAATGAGATTCCCTGCCTGCAGCAGGTAGGTTCGTTTTGCTCTGAATGATATTTTTAAACGCTTCTTCATGAAAACACTTTCAACTTGATAATATTTCTATCATGAAAAAATTCTTTATAATAGGTATCAGCTTATTTTGTAGTAACATCCTTTTGTCTCAGGAAAATCCTTTTGAGACAAGAAAGGATACAACCTTGCTACAAGAGACCATTGTTATTGCACAACGCAAATTAAGTAATTACCGTCAGGAAAAAACCTTATCGAGTATTGATGCTTATTTAGAAAAAGCCAATAAAGTTACCATGATAAAACGGGGCAACTATGCCTGGGAACCTTCTCTAAATAACATGACAAGCGATCGATTAAATGTCACCATAGACGGGATGCAGATTTTTGGAGCATGTACCGATAAAATGGATCCCATTACATCCTACGTAGACGTATCTAATCTGGAACAAGCGAGTATCAATTCTGGACAAGAAGGTACCGAAAATGGACACTGTGTTGGTGGCGGTATTGATTTACAAATTGCACCATCAAAATTCTACAATACTGGTTTAAAAACTAACATTGATTTAGGTTATGAAACCAATGGTAATTATAAAATTGCTGGTTTGGATGTAGAATATTCCGGTAATAAATTTTATTTAAATACAGATGCAATATTTCGTAAATCAGATAATTACGATGCTGGCAATAAAGAAGAAATACTATATTCTCAATTTCAGAAATATAATATTTCGCTTCAAGGAGGCTATAATCTGGCCAACAATCACATACTAGAAGCCAATGTTATATATGATAAAGCTACCGATGTTGGCTATCCCGCTTTACCAATGGACGTGTCTTTAGCTGAAGCTTTAATAACCTCTGTAACTCACAGATATAAAAACAATTCAACTACAATAAAATCATTAGAATCTAAACTATATTTTAACACCATAACGCATATTATGGATGATAGCAAGCGACCCGATGTTCCGATTAGAATGGATATGCCCGGATGGAGTGATACTTATGGGTTTTATAGTAAATCCACTTTAAAAGAAAAAAAACATCATCTGCTTATCAACCTAAATGGGTTTTATAACAGGTCGTTAGCAGAAATGACCATGTTTCCAAATGATCCAAATCAACCAGACATGTTTATGTATACATGGCCGGATATCAGAACACTTTATACAGGTTTATACATTAATGATAATATCGTTTTAAATAGCAAAGAATCTATTTCTACAACTTTAAGACTTGGTTTCCATCAAAATGAAATCGCAAAAAAGGAAGGCGTAGAAAGTTTACAGATTTTTCGTCCGGATGTAAGTGATTCTAAAAACCGTTTTCTGCTAAGCTTTTCTGGCGAATATAAACTTAAAAAAAATGAGTTTGATGCCGTTCTAGGTATTGGCTATGGAGAAAGAGCACCTTCCGTAAGTGAAGGTTATGGATTTTTCTTATTTAATAGTTTCGATAATTATGATTATATAGGAAACCCTAATTTAAAAAACGAAAAGGCTTTAGAATGCAATGCCAAAGTCAACTTTAAATTCGATGCCTTAAAACTAGGAATAACATCATCTTTCTTTCATATATCAAATTATATTATTGGAGAAATAGATCCTAACGCTAACTCTATGACTATTGGTGCTAATGGCGTGAGGTTATATGAGGCTTTGGAGCATGCTTCAATTTTTGATGTGTATCTTAATACAGGCTATAATATCTCAAAGAAAGTCTCATTTAACAGTTCTATAGGCTATAATTATGGCATGGGAAGCAATAAGGAAAATTTACCTTTAATTCGGCCACTTTCATATCTGGCTGAAATAAACTACAACACTCAAAAATTTAATGCCGCATTGCAACTAGAAGGTAACGGAAATCAAAGTGAATACAGCAGCTTTTATGGTGAGGACGAAACGTCTGCTTATACTATTTTAAATCTTAATCTGGGTAATATAATCCATTTCAAAAACAACAAATTAGTTTTTAAATATGGTATTGAAAATATTTTGGATGCCAATTATTCAACCTATGCAGATTGGAATAATATTTCGAGGCAGGGGAGAAACTTTTATTTAAATGCTTCTTATATACTATTTTAGAAAACAACAACCTGTTTCGTTCTAATAACATTAATTAGAATAAAAACGATTCCAAGAGGTAAAAGCAAACTAAATAGAAATAATAGTTTGTGATAACTTGGCAATAATCCTTTTCCAAAATAAAACATACACCCTTGAATGCCTAAGATTAGTTCGGTAAGAATAAAACCTAAACCGAAGGTGATGATTCCAATATTCAAAACCCTATTGAACGTAACTAATGGACTTTGTAAAATATAAGCAAATAAAAACCCGGAAATAACACCCAACATAACTAAATGAATAAATCCAATGATGAAATTACGATGCTCATAAACTACAGTTGAAAACTCTGGAATTAGTGTTACTAAACTTAAAGCCGTTTTTATAACCAAGCAAAACATAGAAAAACTAAGTGTAAAATTTATAAGTTTAGATTGTTTCTTATACAAGATTCGTAGTTTTGGGTATGTCAGTTTTAAAAAGTAAAATATCATCATCATTTGAAGAGACACTCCAACAGCATTAATATATAATAATACCTTATAGTCTACAAACCATTTTACAGGTAAAGCTAAGTTTAACACAGTTGAAACTATTAATAACCTGAAGAAATATCTAGACCCCTCATAATTCTGAATCTTTAATACACGAAAAAGTATAGCAAAAACAGCTATTAAGAACCAACCATTAAACTGAAAGTGCAAAAAGAATTGTATGGCAATTTGATAAAACGCTGAAGCTTGACCAAGCATAGATACAGCAGGTCCTAAACACCAAATACCAACCGTAGATAAAAGCATAAACAAAAGAGACGCTTTTAACAAATAACGAGTTACTAAAGACCCTGTTTTTTGATGTTTCCAAATAAGGTAAACAAAATAATAACTACAGAATATGTGCAAAGTAGAAAACGAAATGGAAACGGCGGCGTATCCCTGCAAAGGAAAACCAATCATCATACCAACAACTGCAAATTCTGTCACCCAAAACAAACGGCTATACACAGGCTTTTTTTCGGGAACAAAATAATGCACAATACCCGTAAACAACATTAGATACACCCAACCCAACATCGCCACATGCGAGTGAGCATGTGTTAAAAATCTATAGTTTAAACTCATGGAATTAACATGCGTATATCGCAATATTAACCCCATTAAAGCTGCTATTAGAAAATTAATTAAACATGTAATGACAAGTTTTTTTGGCATAAAGTTTATTTTGTCATTCCTACGAAGGCAGGAATCTACTTAGAAAGTAGTGAGTTCAATGTATAAGATTCCTGCCTTCGTAGGAATGACAAGTTTTTATAATATAATTTATTAACCTAAGATTCTTCAGTCGTTCCTCCTTCTGAAGGACTGGAAAACACCTGTAAATTACAATATACCTTAAATTTAAAATTCCAGAAAGTAATAAGAATCACCTTTCTGGAATTTATGAGTATTAATTAGAACTTGCTATTAACCAAATTGTTTCTCTAATTTAATAGCTTCAGGAAATAAAATATTATTCTCTAAATGAATATGTAAATGTAAATCCTTTTCAAATTCCTCTAGCATGGCATAAGTCACCCTAAAAGTGTTGCAAGCATCCGCAGGCGGGTTATAGTTGTTTGTTAATTTAGCAATTTCTCTAAAGCGGACACCTTCATTATCATGCTCATCCTTCATCATGGCTATTGGATTTTCAACGGTTCCAAAATGAGGCGCTTGTATTTCAGATTTGCTAATAGTGGCATTCATCATTTTCTTAATAAAAGGAAACAGGATCAATTCTTCTTTCTTCATATGAGCAGCTAATTCTGCAGCTGATGCTGTAAAATGTTCATTGATTTTTAATAACTCAGGATGTCTTTCGCCGTGAACTCTACAAAGCTTGTTTAAAAATTGAAGTAATACAGGCACCTTCTCTTCTACATAACGGTGATGTTTTTTTTCAATATAATCAACCAGTAAATCTAACGGCCACGATTTATAATCTATATTCTGACCAGTAGTACTGCTTAAAACATTCTGAAGTTTATCTAATAATTCAGATATTTCTATACCATTTTTATCACATACTTCCTCCACGGTTCTATGTCCGCGACAACAAAAGTCTATCCCATAGTTACTAAAAACTGCGGCTGTTCTAAAATCTTCGGCAACAAATTGTCCGATTTGTTTTTGTGAGTCTTTAAGTATTGTTTCCATAATAATTATTTTAATTCGGATAATTTTATCCTATTTTAATTCAAATTTTTTACATTTTTAAGAATGATGCCCCCGATTTAATATTGAGAGCTAATTCTTCAAGATTTGTATTCTCTAACATAGATTTTAATTCTTCTCTAATAGACTTAAACTTATGATGTACAGGACACGGATGACTTTCATCGCAAGTATGAAGTCCTAGACCACAACCACTATAAATGGAATCCCCATCAATAGCATTTACTATATGCGATAATTTTACTGAGGATATTAATTCTTTTTCAATTTCGAAACCTCCATAGGCTCCTTTCGTTGAGCTAATAACATGATGTCTTACTAAATCCTGAAGAATTTTAGCTGTAAATGCTTCTGGTGAATTAATTTCTTTAGCAATAGCTTTGAGGCTAACGCGAACATTTCTATAAGAATTAAGCGCAATAAATATTGACGCTTTAATACCATATTCACAAGCTTTAGAAAACATATAAATTATAATTTGGTACAAAAGTAGGTCAATTTTTTAATTAGGACAAATTTATCCGAAATAAAAGAATTCAAAAAAATTTTATTTCGCACTGATTTCGCAGTCGAAGTGTAGATATTTTAATCTTAACTTAATGGCATTAATCTCTATGAAGAGCTTGGAGGAATCCTTTCAAATTTAAAAAAGTATTTAAGAATAATTATTTCTAAACCATACTTTTTGCCATTCCCTTTTAAGAATTAAAAAGGAAACCTCTTCTGAAAGTTTTAAAAGATCATCCCCATTTAGTGCTTTAACCTGTTTTTCAGGAACATCAATAATATAAAGCAGGTTTAAATATTCTGTAAATTTTTCCTGAATTAACTTATAAACCATTTCGTGAAGCAAAAATTTTAAACTTGTGGGTAAAATTTCTTCATGAAAATCTAAATCGATGTTTGCCAAGAGAAAATCTTTGTTAAGTTGAAGAATTAACTTATTGTACAAATCTGATTGGTTGACCTCTTCTATTAGCTTTTCAAAAGTAGATGGTAATTGCATTATACGTTTCTATTCATTAAAGCATTACCAAAATCATGTAAAAGCGTTTTCTTCTCGTCAGAAATATCTAAAGATTCTAAAACTAAAAAAGCTTTATTTGTGTAATTTTTAATTTCTTCCTGAGTAGCATCTGATGCTCCCGAACTATTAAAAATTTGTTTTACTGTACTAATCTTAGCATCATTATCTTCAAGTACTGAATTAAATAAGCCCTTTAATTTAAGTTGATTTTCTTCATTTGAAAACTTTAAAGCTTTTAAATATAAATAGGTTTTCTTATTTTCAATAATATCACCTCCAACTTGCTTTCCAAATGTTTTTGGATCTCCAAAAGCATCTAAATAATCATCTTGTAATTGGAAAGCTACACCTAAATTCCGTCCAAATTCATAAATACTATTTTGGTCATTATTAGATGCATTAGCAACAATAGCTCCCATTTTCATTGCAGCTCCAACCAAAACAGCTGTTTTATATTCAATCATTTTTAAGTATTCGGTAACAGTCACATCATTCCTCGTTTCAAAATCAACATCATATTGTTGACCTTCACAAACCTCAATGGCCGTTTTACTAAATAGCTTTGCTAAAGATTGAAATGTTTTGGCCTCATAGTTTTCGAATAACTGATATGCCATAATTAACATAGCATCGCCAGAAAGAATTCCCGTATTAATATCCCATTTTTCATGCACAGTTTCTTGTCCACGACGTAAAGGTGCATCGTCCATAATATCATCATGAACCAGAGAAAAGTTATGAAAAACCTCAATGCTGAGTGCTGCATCTAAAGCATTCTTATAATCGCCATTAAAAATTTCTGCAGTCATTAAAGTTAAAACTGGTCTTAACCGTTTTCCTCCTAAGCCCAAGATATATTGAATGGGTTCGTAAAGGTTTTTAGGTTCTTTTAATGTTGAATATTTTTTCAAATAGGCAACAAATTCTTCTTGATATTTTTCTGTTGAAAGCATGGCGCAAAAATAAAGTAAATAGTATTATTAAAAGGTTTTCCTCTCACTTTCATATGTTAAAAAACTGTAAAACTTTGGAAACTTTTTTTGTTTTTAAAGTTTCCACTCTATATTTGCACCCAATTATGAGAGAAAAGATTATACATAAAGCAGCAGAATTATTCATTAATTTAGGTTTTAAAAGTGTAACTATGGATGATATAGCTCAAGAAATGGGCATATCTAAAAAAACCATTTATGTGCATTTTGCTAACAAAACTAAATTAGTTGAAGCTGTAACATTTGAATTATTTGAAACTATTTGCGATGGGATTGATACCATTTGTGATGCTTCAAACAATCCTATTGAAGAGTTATACGATATTAAAATGTTTGTGATGCAGCACTTAAAAAATGAGAAATCATCACCTCAATTTCAGTTAAAAAAGTATTACCCTCAAATATATGATGCTTTAAAACTTCAACAATTTGAAAAAATGCATGATTCGGTTAAAGATAGCCTTCAAAAGGGTGTTGATACCGAATTATTCAGATCAAATATTAATGTAGATTTTATATCTAGAATGTATTTTAATGGCATGACTGGTATAAAAGACCGTTCTATTTTCCCTGCAGAAATTTATACTATGGAATATTTAACGGAAAGTTATTTAGAATATCATTTAAGAGCCATAGTTACAGATAAAGGCTTTCAAATATTAAATAAATTTATAACATCAAATCAATCATAAAATGAAGAACAAACTAATTTTAATATTTAGTTTATTATGCTCTATTGTCATGTTTTCTCAGGAAGGCACCAAAAGTTTCTCTTTACAGGAAGCTATAGATTTTGCATTAGAAAATAATAGAACTGCAAAAAATGCTACACTTGATATTAAAGCAGCAGAAAAACAAAAATGGGAAACCACTACAATTGGATTACCTCAAATAAATGGAAAAATTGATTACCAAAACAATGTAAAACAACAATTTGATGCTATCGATTTTGATCAAGATGGTGTTATCGATTTTGGAGCTAAACAATCTATTATCCCCTCAATACGAATGGATCAATTGCTTTTTGACGGATCTTATTTAGTGGGATTGCAGTCTGCAAAAGTATTTCTAGAAATTTCTAAAAACGCCAAAGAAAAAACCGATTTAGAGATTAGAAAGGCCGTTATCAATGCATATGGTAATGTTTTGCTCGCCGAGGAAAGTGTTAAGATTTTAGAACGCAACATAGCCGTTTTAAAGAAAAACCTTAACGAAACTACAAAGATTTATGAAAACGGATTAGAAGAAGAAGAAAGTGTTGAACAATTACAAATTACCCTATCTAGTGTAGAAAGTAATTTAAGTAATACATCACGCTTAAAAACTTTAGCTTACCAAATGTTAAATATTACTTTAGGTACAGAAATAAATTCTAAAACTATATTAACTGATAATTTAGAAAGCTTAACAGCTCAAAATATCACTATAGATCTTCTCAATGCTGAAGAGAAGATTGAAAATACTATAGATTTTAAAATTGCAGAAAACGATAAAGTTTCCAAAGAGCTTCTTTTAAAATTAGAAAAAAGTAAAGCACTGCCAACATTAAGTGCTTTTGCAAACGCTACATATGTTGGAAATAATCAAAAATTTAGATTTTTAGATAGTGATCAAATTTGGGCAGGCACTGCTGCTTTTGGAGTTAGTCTTAATGTTCCTCTTTTTAGTTCTGGAGGCAGGAGCGCATCAACACAACGTGCTAGAATTAATCTTGAAAAGGCAAAAGAAGACTTAACAGAAACCCAGCAAAAATTGAAACTCCAAATTGCATCTGCTAAAAGCGATTATCAATTTGCTATTGAAGATTACGACAACAAAAAACAAAATTTGAATCTGGCAGAACGCATTGAACAGAAAAATCAAACTAAGTTTTTTGAAGGAATTGCTTCAAGTTTCGAGCTAAGACAAGCACAAACACAATTATACAGTTCTCAACAAGAATTTTTACAAGCCATGCTTGATGTTATAAATAAAAAAGCTGAATTAGAAACCGTATTAAACACTATAAATAACTAATCAATCATCATAAAAATGAAAAACATATATTCACTAGTAATCGTAACACTCCTTTTAACATCTTGTGGAGGTGATAAAAAAATGTCTGTTGAAGATATTATAGCTTCTGGAAATTTAGAACAGATAAGGCAAAAGAAAACTGATTTGGATGCTTCTGCTCAAGAAATTTCTTCACAATTAAAACAATTAGAGGCAGAAATTAAAAAACTCGATCCACAAGAAAGAATTCCTTTAATTACAACTTTTGCTGCTAAAGAAGCTGTTTTTAATCACTTTGTAGAATTACAAGGAAGTGTTAGTACAAAACAAAATCTTGTAATACACCCTGAGTACTCAGGAACCTTAACAAGAGTTTATGTTAAAGAAGGACAAAAAGTAGTTAAAGGGCAAATATTAGCAAAAATTGATGATGGTGGTTTAAGTCAGCAAGTGGCACAACTACAAATTCAGGCAGAGTTGGCAAAAACAACTTTTGAGCGTCAAGAACGTTTGTGGAATCAAAAAATTGGTAGTGAAATTCAGTATTTACAAGCTAAATCTACTTATGAAGCACAAGAAAGAGCCGTTAACCAACTACAACAGCAAGTTGGAAAAACAGTAGTACGCGCACCATTTTCTGGTACTATAGACGATGTTATTTCAGAACAAGGAAGTGTTGTCGCTCCCGGACAATCTGAACTTTTTAGAATTGTTAACCTTCAAGATATGTACATTGAAACAAATGTACCAGAGCGTTATATTTCTAATATAACACCTGGCAGGAATGTACAAGTAGAATTTCCAATACTTGGGAAAAAGATGGATGCAAAAATTCGTCAGGCAGGAAACTTTATAAATCCTGCAAACAGAACGTTTAAAATTGAAGTTGCTGTTTCAAATAAGGACAAATCCATAAAACCCAATTTAACAGCGAAACTTAAAATTAACGATTACAAAAACGAAAAAGCCATATTAATACCTCAAAGCATTATTTCTGAAAATGCCGAAGGCCAACAATATGTATATACTGTAACCGATAAAGTTAAAAGCAAAGGAAAAGCAAAGCGTGTTATTATCACAACAGGAAAAACACAAGGCGATTACATTGAAGTGCTTTCTGGTTTAGCAAATGGGAATGAGATTGTTGATGAAGGTGCTAGAAGTGTTAAAGATGGGCAAGAGATAAAAATACTTGTTGTAGAATAATCAAACTAATTCTGAAAACTAATGAGTAAAAAGAAAAAACAAAAAAACGTAGATAAGGAGTTTGGTTTATCATCATGGGCAATTAACAATAAAACAACGATGTATGTTTTAATTGCTTTAATCTTGTTTCTTGGTGCTGGAGCTTATTTCAGTATGCCTAGAGAGAGTTTCCCTGAAATTAAAGAGACCAAAATTTATATTAGCTCTGTCTATCCTGGAAATACCGCCGAGGATATTGAAAAACTAATAACCGATCCCATTGAAGACAAACTAAAAACAGTTAGTAATGTTGTAGAAATCACCTCAACATCTCAAGAAGATTATTCTATTATTATTGTGGAGTTTGATGAAAATATTTCTGTTGATGCAGCCAAACAAAAAGTAAAAGACGAAGTAGATACAGAGACTTCGGGTGAAGATTGGCCAACATTTAATGGTGCCAAAGTAGAGCCAAATATTTTCGATTTAAGTATGTCTGAGGAAATTCCAATCCTTAATATTAATATCTCCGGAGATTATCCGATTGATAAATTAAAGGAATATGGAGAATATTTAGAAGACGAAATTGAAAGTTTACAGGAAATCAAACAAGTTGATATTCGTGGTGCTCAGGAAAAAGAAGTAGAAGTTGCTGTAGACATTTATAAAATGATGGCAGCTCAGGTTAGTTTTCAAGACATTATCAATACCATAAGCAATGAAAACATGACCATGTCTGCCGGTAATTTAATTACTAGCGGACAAAGGCGTACGATTAGAATTATTGGAGAAATTGACACACCAGATGAACTCGAAAATTTTGTAGTTAAGTCTGAAAAAAATAGTCCTATTTATTTAAAAGATATTGCTCAAGTCACCTTTAAAGATGAGGATAAAACAACTTATGCAAGAGAATTTGGAGATCCTGTTGTGATGCTGGATGTTAAAAAACGTGCAGGAAAAAATATGGTAGCTGCCGCAGAGCAAATAGATGTTATTATTAAAGAAGCTGTTGACAATGTATTTCCTCCAGATTTAACAGTCACAGTAGCAAACGATCAATCTTCAAAAACTATTGGTCAGGTCGACGATTTAGTAAATAACATCATATTCGGTATCATACTAGTAGTTACTGTTTTAATGTTCTTCTTAGGATTTAAAAACGCCTTGTTTGTTGGGTTTGCCATCCCAATGTCTATGTTTATGTCGCTAATGGTTTTAAACATGTTGGGGTATACGATGAATACCATGATTCTTTTCGGACTTATTATGGGTCTTGGAATGCTGGTTGATAATGGTATTGTAGTGGTCGAAAACGTCTACCGTTTAATGAGTGAAGAAGGCATGAGCCGTATAGAAGCGGCTAAGAAAGGGATTGGAGAAATCGCTTTCCCAATCATTATATCTACAGCAACAACAGTAGCCGCCTTTATTCCTTTAGGGCTATGGCCTGGTGTTATGGGACAATTTATGATCTATTTCCCAATTACCTTGTCTGTTGTTCTAGGTTCTTCGTTGTTTGTGGCTATCTTCTTTAACTCTGTTATGGTGTCTCAATTTATGACGACTGAAGATAAAGACATGCCTTTAAAAAACATTATCAAGATATCAGCAATTGTTGGAGGTATTGGTTTACTTATTATGCTTATTGGCGGAAGCTATAGAGGTTTAGGAACCTTAATGATCGTCACTGTTATTTTACTTTGGGTCTATCGCTTATTTCTAAGAGGCTGGGCTAATGGGTTTCAAAACAATGTATTACCTAAATGGGAACGTTTTTATGAAAGAACACTTCGCGCTGCATTAAGTGGAAGAAAACCAGCAATTATTGCTATCGGAACATTTATTTTGCTTATTGTAGCCTTTATGGGTTTTGGAGCATCTGTTGGGAGCCAACGTACAAAAGTTGAATTTTTCCCAGACAATACGCCAAATCAAATTATTGTTTATATAGAATACCCTGAAGGTACAGACATTGAAAAAACCAATGCTATTACAAAAGACATTGAAGAACGTGTTTATAAAATTGTAAACGAAGATGCTTACATGCATGGTGATTTTAATTTCTTGACCGAAAGTGCCGTATCACAAGTTGGGGCCGGTGCTGGAAATCCTCAAACCGATGGTGGTTCGCAAGCAGAAATGCCACACCGAGGTAAAATAACCGCTACCATGCGTGAATATAAATTTAGGGATGGTGCTGATAGTAATGATCTTCTTAAAAAAGTACAAGAAGACTTAAAAGATATTTATCCTGGTGTTGCTATTTCAGTTGAAAAAGATGCTGTAGGTCCACCGGCAGGTTATCCTATAAATCTTGAATTAGAAGGAAATGACTATTCTGAACTTATTGCTACCGCTGAAAAAATGCGTGATTTTATCAATTCGAAAAATATTCAAGGTATTGACGAATTGAAAATTGATGTAAATAAATCGAAGCCATCTATGCAGGTTCAGGTGGATAGAAAAAAAGCTGGAGAATTAGGTGTCACTTCTGGTCAGGTGGGTCAGCAATTACGTAATGCGATCTTTGGAGCTAAGGCAGGTATTTATAAAGAAGACGGAGAAGATTATGATATTTATGTGCGTTTTAATGAAGAAAACAGGTATAACACAAGTGCTATTTTCAATCAGAAAATAACATTTAGAGATATGGCATCAGGTCAAATCAAAGAAATTCCAGTATCTACTGTTGCTAAACAAAATAACACCTCTGGATTCAGTGCTATAAAGCATAGAGATGTTAGACGTGTGGTAACCTTGTATTCTGCTTTAGCACCTGGATTTACCGATGCCGGAGCAATCGTATCGCAAATTCAAAATGAAATGCAAGGTTTTACAGAACAACCTGCCTCTGTCAAAGTAGATTATACCGGACAAATAGAAGAACAAAATAAACAAATGGCATTCTTAATGGGTGCATTCTTTACTGGATTAGGTTTAATTTTCTTCATTCTAATTTTCCAATTCAACTCAGTATCAAAACCAGGGATTATTATGCTGGCTATTTTCTTGAGTTTAATAGGTGTATTTGGTGGTATTGTTGCTACTGGTAGTGCCTTTGTAATTATGATGACCATGATGGGTATTATTTCGTTAGCAGGTATTGTTGTAAATAACGGTGTGGTACTCTTAGATTACACGCAACTTTTAATTGACAGAAAGAAAGTAGAGTACGATTTAGAAGATGATCAATATCTTGAAACGTCGGATTTATTAGAAGCTATTGTTAAAGGTGGAAAAGCGCGTTTGCGACCTGTATTATTAACAGCGATTACAACTATTTTAGGGTTAATTCCTTTAGCAACTGGGTTTAACATCAATTTCTTTACATTATTTAGCGAGTTCAACCCACATATTTATATGGGAGGTGATAACGTAATCTTCTGGGGACCTCTGGCTTGGACCGTAATTTATGGATTATTTGTTGCTACATTCCTAACATTAATAGTCGTACCAATTTTGTTCTATTTAGTAACCAAGTTTAAAATGTGGTTATACAGCAGCAGAGCAGCTAAATATAACAAAGTGGTAACACAGGAAGTTTTTGATGAATTGGATAAGATAAACGATTAGAATAATTTCTAATTTAACTAAAACAGCTTGAAATGAAGCTGTAACAAAAATCCTTTACCTTTACTAAGGATTGATTAATAGCAGAAAGGCCTCAACATGATATTGAGGCTTTTCATTTTTATTTAATAATAAGTAAATAATTATTGTCCCTCACTTTGAGGAATTGGAAATTGACTAGGCACAGGTGATAAATCACCAGCTCTATCATAATCTTGGTTTATATCAGCAAGTCTTCCAAAACGTCTCATATCAATCCAACGATGCCCTTCTCCAAAAAGAGAATAGCGCCTTTCATATATAATTCTATCTTCATCAACATTTCCTGCACCTACAGCACCCAAACCGCCAGCAGCCCTAATAACATCAATAGCTGCCTCTGCTTCTCCAGGATTAGAAACCATATTAGCCTCTGCATATAATAAAAGAAGTTCCTCATTTCTTATTAACCCAATAGGATCTATATTAGATTGGTAAATCCAAACATCATGTGTCCCGCACATACCAGCAAGGCAAACTTCTCCTCCGGTTCTTGCTACCGCTTTATTGACTCTGGTATCTCCGGCTTCAAAAGATGCAGGATCTACAAAATCGGGGTAAGCGACCTTAGCTCCGGCAGTCGGAGAGTTCAAAGCAACAAATAATTGATTTAATTGATCTGCACCTGCTGCCGAGTATATTAAATACGCACCAGCATTCAAATCACCTGTCATATCCATAAAAGAATCTGCCAAAGCATTTAAAACCTTGGCATTATCCCCTTGATACATGGCTACTCTAGCAGTAATAGCTCTATTGAATTCAGAATAAGTAACCCCTAATGTATTTGGAGATACTTCTCCTCCAGTAGTAATATCTGCAAAACCAGAATCTAAAAGACCCATAATGGTTGTTAATGCTGCATCATAACTTTCAAAAGGCCCTAAATTATCAGGATCTGCCACATCTGTTCTTATACCATTTTGATATACCATATTTAAAACCGATAGTAATTGATGGGCTTTAATGGTATTAGCAAACCCTCTAATAGCAGCTATTTCATTTGTTGTAAATATAGTTTGCGTACTTTCGGCTTCTAAACTTTGCAATAGAAGATTACACTCTTTAACAGTCGCATACCTTTCTGCATACGGGTTATTTATAAAAAACGATCCATCACTTAACAATCCTGCTGCCAATTCGGTACCCCATCCCGGATCTGAACTTTGTAGTACCCAATATTCTCTACCTAATACAGACAACACATCACGTTGCGTATGTATTCGATCTCTCATATTTGATAAAATCCCTGCAACTACCTGTGGAAGTTCTGGTCTGGAAATCCCTTCGGAAATCGAAGTCGTTTGCGGACCATTTAAGCTTTCCCCATCTTCAAGACTACAAGAAGAAGTCATACCCAATACAATGATTATAGCTAAAAATTTTATTTTATTTGAAATTTTCATATTATTCTTTTTTAAGTATTAAAGTCCAACGGACAAGTGGAACATAAACCTTTTTGATGATGGAAATGGAGCCACCTCTATACCTACTCCAGCAGCTGCCGAACCAAAATTCGACACCTCTGGGTCGTAACTATCATAATCAAAAATATTAACTAAGTTTCTCCCTGAGAAACCTACTTTAACATCCGAAACATTGCCTCCAAACCATTTTTTTAGGCCATCTCTAGGAATGTTATAATACAATCCGACTTCTCTTAATTTTAAATAACCAGCATCTTCGATATAGGCATTTGTACCAGCTCCTAACGATAAAAGTCTATATAAACCATTAGGCGTTACACCATCAGGGTCTAGGTCCAAATCATCCCAATCGTAACTGGTTCCCGAATCATCAGTAAGAAGACGTGTTAGGTTTACATTTTCACCTCCCTTTTTCCAATGCCATAAAAACGAGAGGGTGAAGTTCTTATACTTAAGGCTATTATTAAAAGACATTTGGAAGTCTGGTTCTGAATCACCAAAAGTAGCGACATTACCATCTGGGTCTGTTCCTGCAATTTGTGTAGCACTCTTACCCTCTTCAATTCTAAAAGTACCTAAACTAGTACGGAAGCCTTGTGTATTAAACGGGTTTACATCCAACCTAGTAATCTCAGATGTGTTTTTAAAGTAAATAATATTAGAATCCCATGTAAAGTCTTCAGTATCGAACACCCTTCCGGTCAATCCTATTTCAACACCTTTATTTTCTAATTCACCAGCGTTAGCCCAGCGAAATGAAAACCCTGAAGACCCTTGATTATCGGCAGATAAAATTAAATCTTCAACGTTCTTCTTATAATAAGTAAATTCTAAAGACACACGCTTATCGAATAACCCTAAATCGAACCCCAACTCTAATTCCTTTTGCCTTTCTGGTTGTATTGTTGGATCACCAAGCGTATTTGAGGTTACAATACCCACGTTACCTCCAATTAATGTATTTAAATAACGTGTAAATAAAGCACCGTTTGGTGCAAAGTTTCCTGCTTCACCATAAGCAGTTCGAAGCTTTAACTGCATGCCTTCAGGCAAATCAAATAGCTTGTGTAAATTAGTTGCTAATGATACCTTAGGATAATAAAAAATCTCATTTGCATCTCCATTATTTGATGATTTATCACCTCTAATTCCCAACGTTGCAATTATTTTATCTTGATAATTTAATTCCTCTTGTACAAAAAATCCAAAATCTTCCTGTACCAATCGTGTTTGCGTAACACCCACATTTGTGGATTGATCTACATTAGATTCTGAAGCAATAAGACCGTTTGATGTAACTCTAACCGTATTTTGCGAAAACTGGTTATTGGTAAGACCTGCCTGAGTTTTAAAGCTAACACGACTATCGGTCATATAATTATGAACTAAAAAAGCAGAATAATTAGCATCGGTATTTTTAGTAGTTCCATCAGATGTTAATCCATCAAGACCTAAAGACCCCGTAACTGGGTTCATAAATTGTAAATCTCTAGGAAAAAACACCGTTGTTTTAAGCGTGTAAGTATCTATACCTGCCTTTAAAAACAGTTTTAAACTTTGTTTATCTGTACTAAACAGATTAACATCTAAACCAGCTCCGGCAATAATTCTACTAACATTTTCATTATTAGTAACCACATCACGGGTATGTATTGGATTTGAGTTTCCTGCTAGATTATCCGGATAAATACCATCTACAGGAAAAAAGTCATCCCATGGTCTTGAAAATAGCGTTGTTACACCAATAGTTGTACCGTTATTTTCATTATTAAAAAACCCTCTATCTGCTCTGGAACTAATATAATTACCTGTTAAGTCTAGCTTAATATGATCTGTTATTTTATGATCTACATTTAACCGAAATGATTTTTTATCAGCTCCGGTATTTTTAACAATCCCATCCTCTTCATTACTTGTGAAACTTGAGAAAAAAGATGTTTTTTCATTACCTCCGGAAACACTAAGATTAGTATTAGTTATAAAACCTTTCTCTCCATAAATCTCGTCCTCCCAATCAACTAGTCTACCTGCATTTTGTGCTGCTGTAAATAAGGCCCCTTCTCCATGAACACTTTCCGCCAACTCCTCAGTCCAATTTCTGGTACCTAATAAGTTAATAGCCTCATTCCAACCTACTGCTTGAGAAAACTTAATTTTTGTTTTTCCTTGTTTACCTCTTTTAGTGGTAATAATTACAACACCTGCCGCAGCACGTGCTCCATAAATAGCTGAAGCTGAAGCTCCTTTTAATATTTCAATGTTGGCAATATCATCCGGGTTAATATCCGAAATCCTATTAGATGCGTTGTCTTGAGAATCATTAGTAGTAGCACCTCCACTTGCAGCTCCAGACACTTCGTTTAATCCACCTGCAAAAACACTATTATTGTTTACATAAACACCATCAATAATATAAAGAGGTTGTCCATTTGCATTGATAGATGTGACCCCTCTTAACTTTACGGACATTCCACCACCTGGTGCTCCAGATGCTGCCGTTATTTGAGCCCCTACAAACTTACCCGCCAAAGCGCCATCTAAAGTTTGTGGAGGTGTTCGTCCTACTAAATCCTCAGCAGAAACAGTTGCTACTGCATTCGCAGCATTACTTCGTTTAATAGAGGATGCTAACCCTGTAACGACAACTTCCTCTAAAGATTCGGCCGATTCTTGTAAGGTGACATTAACTGTTTTTGCCTCAGTTACTAAAACTTCAAGAGTTTCAAACCCTAAAGAAGAAATTTCTAATGTTACCGGAAAACTGCTAATATTCAAACTAAAACGCCCATCAAAATCTGATGTCGTTCCAGTGCTTGTTCCTTTAATAATAACATTTGCTCCTGCTAAAGGCAAATTTGTTGCTCCATCTGTTATCGTTCCTGAAATTTGCTGAGAAAAAGCGACTACAGGAATAAACAATAACGTTAGAAGCCATTTTAATCGTAAAATTTTGCTCATAATGTAATTTATTTGAATTAGTCACGGCAAAATTGAAGGATAAAACTTACCCATAAGGGATTATGACTTGCCCGAGAAGGATTTAATTAAAAAATATAAAATATTTATGTTAAAATATTATGATTTTAATACCAATAAGCATAAAATACTAATAAATACAAAATAATATCGCATTATAACTTCTAATGTAATAGATTGAAAATAATCTAGAAAAGTCTTTTTTAGTTACTATTGGATACTCAATATGCTATTAATTTTTTAATGTGAGAGGCTTATTTATGTTGATATACTACAAAAAAAGCTCCGTGAAACAAGTTCACGGAGCTTTAAATAAGCAATTACTATACTACTATTTCAACTTAAAGCTTAGCCTGGCAAAAAGAAAGCGTCCTCCAATACCAAACTGCTGTGCACGTCTAGACCAATCAAAACGACCGCTACTTCTGTTTGTTTGATTTCCAGTTGTATTAGGATCAAAATCTTCAATTGCTCTATCTGGATAGATATCTAATAAGTTATTCGCTCCTATTGTTAATGTTAAACTTTCTGAAGCTTTATAACCAAAAGACAAATCGGTAACTACTTTTGTTCCAAAAACTTGTTGTCTATCAACATTGGTTGTAGCTTCTGTTACCTCTCCGAAGTACACATTTCTTAAAAAGACATTAAACTTTCCTGTTGTTAAGTTATTAGTTAAATTTAGTTTAGTTCTAGGTACTGCTTCTTCTAGATACACTCTACTATCTTCTGGGAAATACGTACTAACTAAACCAGCATCTTCTAAAATTTGAGACGCTTTTATAGCACCTACTTGTTTTGTTTTTGAAAACGTTCCAGATAAGTCAGACTTTAATTTTGCATTCGTACCTATGTTCGCTTTATGCGTAATAACAATATCTAAACCTTTAGACTCGGTATCAATCGCATTGGCAAAGAAAGATGCCGCAGAGGCATTCGCCTGTGCTAATTCTGCAGCAATGGCTGCACCACTAAATTGCCCTGTATAAACCACACGATCATCAATACCTACAAAATAGCCATCAATCGTTACGGTTAAATTCGCATCTGGCATTTTAGCAGTAAACCCTAAACTGATACTTTGAGATGTTTCTTCTTTTAATTCTGGGATTCCTAATATTTTTGCAACTCTACTATCATTAGCAAACGTTCCAACTTCTACTGGATTTCCATTTTGATCAAATATGGTGGAAGTCGAATTAAAGTTTAACTGATGTAAAGAAGGCGCTCTAAAACCTGTGTTTAATGCCGCCCTAATATTAACATTGTCACTAGCTTTTAATCTAGTCGCTAACTTAAAATTAATAGTAGAACCAAAATCTGAATAATTCTCAAAACGCGTAGCGAAACTGGCTAAAAATGTTTCAGAAAAATCTGCTTCTAAATCAAAATATCCAGCAATACTACTACGTCCTCTAGATAATTCATTATTAGGGCTAAACCCTGGAAATACTTGAGAACCACCGGGTCTGGAATTACCAAAAAAGTCTTGAGCTGCCTGCTGAGATGCCAATGTGATAACCTGACCTTCAGCTGTATATCTTGAATACGAAGCTTCTTCTCCTGCCTCTATTTCATAATTTTCTAATCTGTATTCGGCACCAAAAGCGACATTAAGGCCGCTAAAAATATCATCATAAAACTGATTTATATCTAAGTTAACCGTATTCTGCATAAAGTTAAACCCTCCAGCATCAAAAGTTACTGGCGAAGCATTCTGAAAAGAGGCATTAAAGGTGTTTCCTATAGTATATAAAAAGGCATTCTTTCCCCAAGTATTACTTAAATCTACATTCCAATCGTTTATTTTACCTTTAATTCCAACCGCAAAAGATTTGTCTGTAATGGTTGAGTTTATTTCTGGTAAAAAGCCGTTGATGTATGCTGGAGTATATGTTCTACTTTGATTTGGCAATCTATAAAAACCTGCAGAGTTTCCTTTTCTAGAACTTGTTCCTGCAAATGAATATAGTTCGGTACCGTTATCATCTAATGGCAATGATAAGTTTGCAAAAAAGCGCCCACCTCTTACTTCAGATTGACCAACACGCATATTAAAATCACTTCTAACCAACCCTCTGGCTGCTAATTCTGCTGTTGTATTATCTGCACTTAAAATAGGCTGTAAATCTACCTTGGTAGCTGCTCCGCCTAAATTAATTCCAGCTGCATTGGCATATTGTATAACATCGGTCACATCATCATCTAATAAATCTGATAAATTATAGCCATCGTTATTAGCAAATCTTTCAACCGTATTATAAAGATTAAAAACATTGCCTTCCCATTCTTTCATTCTTCCATAATCTTCTCTAAAATCAAAATCTCCAGTAAAGTTGATAAACCCACCGTTTTCACCTAAAGGCAAACCGTAGTTAGCACTAATATTTACGGTTTCTCCATCTACACCTCCTGTTTGATCATTGGCATTCTTTGTGAAATTAGCTCCTGTAGTCATATTTAAAGTAAGCTCATTTACATTATTATTCAATACAATATTGATAACACCTGCAATGGCATCTGATCCATATTGAGCGGCAGCTCCATCTCTCAGAACCTCCAATCGTTGAATGGCTCCAGATGGGATAGCATTTAAATCGGTTCCTACACTACCACGTCCAAAAGTTCCATTTACATTAACTAAAGAGGAATTGTGTCTTCGTTTTCCATTAATTAAAACAAGCACTTGATCGGGTCCCAACCCTCTTAAGGATGCTGGATCAATGTGATCGGTTCCATCAGAAATTGTTTGCGTGTTTGACGTGAACGACGGTGCCACAAAATTTAATATCTGATTTAAATTAACTTGTGGTCCTTGTGACGCTAATTCGGAAATGTCAATAACATCAACTGGTACCGGTGTGTCTACAGCAGTCCTGCTTGGATTTCTTGATCCGATCAAAACAACTTCGTCTAAAGCAACACCTTCTTGTAAAGCGACAATGATTTTTTGAGTAGAAGACACATTAACTTCCTGGGTATCATATCCTACCGATGACACAATTAAAGTTACAGGAAAGGCCTCTGCATTTAAAGTAAAGTTTCCATCAAAATCAGAAATGGCTCCAGTACTAGTCCCTTTAATAATAATATTTGCCCCTGCCAAAGGCAAATTTGTTTCTGCGTCTGTTACCGTACCTGAAACCTGCTGCGAAAAAACCATTGCAGGCATAAAAAGTAATAACGTTAGAAACATTTTAAATTGTAAAACTTTGCTCATAATGTTTTTTATTTAAGTTAGTTAGCCTAAATATCTAAAAAAAATATGAATATTCATACAAAAAAAGACACATAAATTATTAATTTAATAAAAATGACTAATCAATTTTGAGAATATATCAAAATAGCTTTTATTTAAATCTTTGCAAAAAACGTTATACTACAAAGTAATATCTTCATAAATTTGCAATCTGTTTAATGCATTTCCTATTACTTAATTAACTTGAAATAAATTAGGAATGCACTTCAATTTTCAACTATGTATAGAAGTCATAATTGTGGTGAATTAAAAACCGCAAATATAAATGAAGAAGTAACCCTAGCTGGTTGGGTTCAAAAGTCTCGTGATAAAGGATTTATTGTTTGGGTAGATTTACGAGACCGCTATGGAATCACACAATTGGTTTTTGATGAAGAACGCACTTCAACAGCCATGATGCAACAAGCTCAAAACCTGGGGCGTGAATTCGTAATTCAAGTTAAAGGGACTGTTATTGAACGTGCTTCAAAAAACCCTAATATGCCAACTGGGGATATTGAAATATTAGTTTCTGAATTAAATATATTGAACGAAGCATTACTTCCTCCTTTTACAATAGAAGATAAAACAGATGGTGGTGAAGATTTGCGCATGAAATATCGCTACTTAGACATTCGTAGAAACCCAGTAAAAGAGAGTTTAATTTTTAGACACAAAGTCACTCAGGAAGTTAGAAATTATTTATCTAAAGATGGTTTTATTGAAGTTGAAACGCCTTATTTAATTAAATCGACACCAGAAGGTGCACGCGATTTTGTAGTCCCATCGCGTATGAATGAGGGACAGTTTTATGCATTACCACAATCGCCACAAACTTTTAAGCAATTGCTTATGGTTGGTGGTATGGATAAGTATTTCCAGATTGTAAAATGCTTTAGAGATGAAGATTTACGTGCAGATAGACAACCGGAATTTACACAAATAGATTGTGAAATGGCGTTTATTGAGCAGGAAGATATATTAAACACTTTTGAAGGATTAACACGTCATTTATTAAAAGAAGTAAATGGTGTTGATATAGAAAAATTCCCGAGAATGCTCTATGATGACGCGATGCGCTTGTATGGTAATGATAAACCAGATATTCGTTTCGGCATGGAGTTTGGTGAACTTAATGACGTTGCCCAACATAAAGATTTTGGTGTTTTTAATAATGCCGAATTAGTTGTTGGTATTGCTGTTCCAGGAGGGAATAGCTATACCAGAAAAGAAATAGATAAATTAATTGACTGGGTAAAGCGTCCTCAAGTTGGTGCTTTAGGTATGGTGTATTGTCGTTGTAACGATGATGGCTCTTTTAAATCGTCCGTTGATAAATTTTACGATCAAGACGATTTAGCCAAATGGGCAGAAGTTACTGGCGCAAAAGCTGGTGATTTAATTTGTGTGCTGTCTGGTGACAAAAATAAAGTACGTGCACAATTAAGTGCTTTGCGTATGGAATTAGCAGAACGTCTAGGTTTACGTAAACCAGATGAGTTTGCTCCTCTATGGGTTATGGACTTTCCTTTATTAGAATGGGATGAAGATACAGAACGTTACCATGCCATGCACCATCCGTTCACATCACCAAAACCTGGACAATTAGAGTTATTAAAAACAAACCCTGGTGATGTAAAAGCCAATGCATACGATTTAGTTTTAAACGGAAATGAAATTGGTGGAGGTTCCATAAGAATTCATGATAAGGAAACGCAATCTTTAATGTTTGATTATTTAGGGTTTACTCCAGAAGAAGCTAAAGCTCAATTCGGCTTTTTAATGGATGCTTTTCAATATGGTGCTCCGCCTCATGGTGGTTTAGCTTTTGGATTGGATAGATTGGTCGCTATTTTAGGGGGACAAGAAACTATTAGAGATTTTATTGCCTTCCCTAAAAACAATTCTGGACGGGACGTTATGATAGATGCTCCTGCTCCAATTGACAATGAACAGTTAACAGAATTAAGTTTAAAGCTTAATTTGAAATCATAAAATTTAAATCCTGCTCTATGCAGGATTTTTTTTAGTAATTTTATAAAATGCCTCTAAGTACTAAAAGTCTTTTACGCAAGTTTTTAATCTGGAAATACAAGCATATTTCTGAACTTCAATTTATTTATGTACTTAGTATTCTCGCTGGTTTTTTAGCAGGAATGGGTACGGTGCTTCTAAAAAACTTAACACATTATATTCGATTACTTTTTGAATTAGAGTTCTTTAATAATTACCAAAACTCGCTTTACTTTATATTTCCGATTATTGGTCTTTTACTTGTTTACACCATAAAGCAAATCTGGTTAAAAAAGCATATTGGACATGGTATTTCTTCTACCTTATATGCTATTTCGAAACTAAATGGTATCATTCCAAGATATAATATTTATGCCGCATTAATAACCGCTCCTTTAACTGTTGGTTTTGGTGGGTCGGTAGGTTTACAAGGACCCGCAGTAAGCGTAGGATCTGCTCTGGGTTCTAATGCAGCTCGCTTATTTCATATGAATACTAAAACTAGGATGCTTTTAATTGGTTGCGCCGCAGCCGGAGCTATGGCATCGATGTTTAAAGCGCCTATTGCTGCTATTATTTTTGCTGTCGAAATATTTAGTTTGGATATTGCTTTCACTTCATTAATCCCACTTTTATTGGCGTCGGTTTCTGCAGTAGTAACATCTTATATGTTTTTAGGAACTGATGTTTTATTACGATTTGAGTTAACCGATAAATTTGAGATTAATGATATCTTATTCTATATTGTTTTAGGTCTTGTAACGGGTATCGCATCCGTATATTTTTCAAAAGTATTCTTTGGTATTACAAATTTCTTTAAAAAATTTGAAAGCCGAGCCAAACGTCTATTAATTGGTGGTATTGCTATCGGCTCTATACTATATTTTATTCCGCCGCTTTACGGTGAGGGTTATGGTATTATGAATAACCTTTTAAAAGGCGATCATATATCCGCTATAGGCACCACGCCTTTTAATTTAGATTTGTCTAATATCTGGGTCGTTATTGCTCTATTGCTTGGCATAGGAGTGTTTAAGGCCATTGCTATGACAACGACTTTTGGTGCCGGTGGTGTGGGAGGTGTTTTTATACCCACACTTGTTATGGGGAGTGCGCTTGGTAATGCGTTTGCGAAAATCATCAATAATATTGGTTTAGACTTTCAAGTATCGGAATCTAATTTTACTTTAATTGGTATGACAGGATTAATGGCTGGTGTACTACACGCGCCACTCACAGCTATTTTCCTTATTGCTGAAATTACTGGTGGTTATGAGTTATTTGTTCCTTTAATGATCGTTTCTACCATTTCGTTTGCCATTACTAAATATTATGTTTCTCATTCTATTTACACACTTAGACTAGCGCAACGTGGTGAATTGATGACTCATGATAAAGATCAAAATGTATTAATGGTTTTAGATATTGATAAGGTTATCGAAACTAATTTCATTATATTAAAACCAGAAATGAAACTTGGAGATATATTAAAAAAAGCGGTAGCAAAATCTTCACGAAATCACTTCCCCGTAGTAAATGATAATCACGAATTTTTAGGTGTCATTCGTTTGGATGATGTTAGGCATATTATGTTCAACTCTAACCTTTATGACAAGGTTGATGCTTCAAGCTTGATGCATGCCGATGCCGATATTATTGTTTACGAAGAACATTCTATGAACGATATTATGGATAAGTTTAAAACTAGTGGCGCATGGAATTTACCTGTTGTTAAACAGGGTAAATATTACGGGTATATCTCGAAATCCAAATTACTAACGGCTTATAGGCAGCAATTAATTAATTTTACAAAATAAACCCTAAGGGTTATTTAATTATCGCACTCAAACTCAATATTCTCATGAAATACCTTATTCTTCTTTTATTTTTGACGGCATTAGGAAGTATTGTAACGGGTTACTTTATAGAAAATGAATGGTCACAGAAATTAATTGGTTTTGGTGTTGCTGGGTTATTCTTTATTGTGTTTCCTTTATTTTCTTATTACCGCTGGAAAGATAAAGATGTTAAAGATTATATGCTTACTAAAGAGAATTTGGATAAGATGCGTGAAAATGAGCGTGATAAAAAATATTAATATTATTGTATGCGCTATCAAAATATACATGGACTAATTCTATACAGAAGGTGTTTTGTCATGTTTTGACAGTAAAAGATATCACTTAGTATTGTGAAAAAGACCACCTTTATGTGATCTCTCACATTCGTTCGAAATGACTAAGAGCATTAAATAGGGTTGATAGTCATGTCGAAATGAGGTACGATTGAGACATCACATTATGCGATTTTCCGTTGCAATGATTATGCGATTTCTCCTATCGTCGAAATGACTTAGACGTAAAATTCACCTTTTAAGTAACATAAGAAATAGCATTAATTTAAATTCCTTTTCTCAATAAAAAAACGCTTCATGAGTTCAGAAGCTTCTTCTGCCATCACACCTCCTTTTATAGTAGTCTTAGGGTGTAATTTTGTATTTAAATTTATACAGCCACGTTCTTCATCTCTAGCCCCATAAACAATATTGGAAATCTGACTCCAATATAAAGCACCGGCACACATCTGGCAAGGCTCCAAAGTAACGTATAGCGCACATTTTTTTAGATACTTTCCTCCTAAAAAATTGGCTGCAGCCGTAACCGCTTGCATTTCTGCATGTGCCGTAACATCGGTTAAGGTTTCTGTTAGGTTATGTCCTCTGGCAATTATTTTATTGTCAATAACAATAACCGCCCCAACTGGTACTTCTCCTTTTTCAAAAGCAGCTTCAGCTTCCTGAAGTGCTTTTTTCATAAAATAGGTATCATCAAAAGGTTCTATCATAAAAGCAAAAATACAATTTCAAATAGTACATTTGCAATCACATGCAAGAATTATTAAATACTATCAACTCACCAAAAGCGCTTCGTCTTTTAAACCAAAAGGACCTACCTCAACTTGCGAACGAACTACGTGAGTTTATCATTAATGTCGTCGCTACTAAAGAAGGCCATTTAGGAGCTAGTTTAGGTGTTGTGGAATTAACTATTGCACTCCACTATATTTTTAACACGCCCAATGACCAACTCATATGGGATGTGGGTCACCAGGCTTACGGACATAAAATACTAACTGGCAGAAAGGACATTTTTCATACAAATAGGCAAATTGGAGGCTTAAGTGGTTTTCCAAAACGAGGTGAAAGCGACTATGATGCTTTCGGAGTTGGACATTCTTCCACATCTATTTCAGCAGCTTTGGGAATGGCCATTGCTTCCCAATTGAAAGGGGATACAAAGAAACAGCATATCGCCATTATTGGAGATGCTTCAATTGCCAGTGGTATGGCATTTGAAGGTCTCAATCATGCTGGTGTAACGGATACCAATTTACTGGTTATTTTAAATGATAATGCCATTGGTATCGATCCAAGCGTTGGCGCATTAAAACAATATTTAACAAACGTTAAAAAAGGCACCCAAAAGCAAGATAATATTTTTGAGGCTTTAAATTTTGATTACTCTGGTCCAATCGATGGACATGATATAGATCTAATAATTTCGGAGTTAAAGCGTTTAAAGACTATAAAAGGCCCTAAGTTTTTACATCTTATTACTACTAAAGGCAAAGGTTTAAAACAGGCCGAAGAAGATCAGGTTAAATACCATGCACCAGGAAAATTTAATGCGCAGACCGGTGATTTAATTGTAAAGTCTGAAATCGTTCAACCTCCCAAATACCAGGATGTGTTTGGACATACTATAGTAGAATTAGCAAAACAAAATAAAAGCATTGTGGGCATCACACCAGCCATGCCAACCGGTAGTTCATTAAAATATATGATGGATGAAATTCCTGAACGTGCTTTTGATGTTGGTATTGCTGAACAACATGCCGTGACATTAGCTGCTGGAATGGCAACTCAGGGTTTAGTACCTTTTTGTAATATTTACTCAACTTTTTTACAACGTGCTTACGATCAAGTAATACATGATGTGGCGCTACAAAAACTACCTGTTATTTTTTGTTTGGATCGTGCTGGATTGGTTGGAGAAGATGGTGCTACGCATCATGGTGTTTATGACCTATCGTATTTAAGATGCATCCCTAATCTTATTATTTTTTCTCCTAGAAATGAAATAGAATTGCGTAACATCATGTACACGGTTCAATTAAACTTAGAACAGCCTATAGCGATTCGTTATCCTCGTGGACGTGGGATTACTATAGATTGGGAACAACCATTTTCTAAAATAGAAATAGGCAAAGGCATACGGCTAAAAAAAGGAACTAACATAGCTATCTTAAGTATTGGGGCTATTGCTAAAAATGTAAGTGAGGCTATTCAAAAATGCAATACACCACAAGATATTGCACATTACGATATGCGTTTTGTAAAACCTTTGGATGAAAATCTTCTCCATGATATTTTTACAACCTATAAAACTATAGTTACCATTGAAGACAATGCTATAAAAGGTGGCTTTGGAAGTGCTATTTTAGAATTTGCAGCGGCGAATAATTATAAAAGCACTATAAATGTATTAGGTCTTCCTGACAACTTTATTGAACATGGAAGTGTCAATAAACTGCAAGAGTCTATTGGTTTAGATGCTGAAAGTTTGACTCATTATATTAATCAGGCTTTATTATAATTAAAACCTTGTCATTCTGAACGCTACCGAAAACAAAATATATTTTGTTTGAAGATATCAAGCGGAGCTTTCGAATAACCTGCCGGCCAATATCATTAAGTTAAGGAAATTTGTTCCCTTTTTGTCACATTGAGCGCAGTCGAAATGCCAATAAAAACTAGAACTCCAATAGGTCTTCGACTGCGCTCAGACTGACATCACAGCCTTAACTTAATGACATTGGCCTGCCGGCAGGGAATCCCATCATGATGAGATGTCTCGTCACTCATGCTTTGCTCCGTCAACATGACAAACAGCTACATTTCAAATAATTAACTTGGTTCTTTTGAGTATTATTTATGTCGAAACTAATGTTAATTTAATATTTCTAATATTCAAGTGGATTCCTGTCGCAGTTTATCTTGAGCGAAGACGAAACAAATTAATTTACATTAAACTTCCAAATTTGTCCAATTGTTTTTGCGCCAGAACCATCTAATGTATTTACTTTCCAATAGTATGTTTTTCCTGAAACAATGTTAACAGTTGAAGTTTCTGTAGATAAATTGTCTGCCACTAAGGGTGGATTCGATTCTTCTCCAAAATACAACTCATACGTTAATGTATCTTCAGTATTTGTATCTGCTCCTGTCCAATTTAAACTCACTGTACCTGGATTTATATTACTGTCAAAACCAGGACTAACCAATGCTGCTGTAAATGGTGCATAATTGGATACGCCATCTCCTGCTGTATAAAATGCCTGAGTAGCTGTCGGTTCGCCTTCATTAGTTTCATTATCAACTGCAATGACTCTCCAATAGTATGCAACTGCTTTTTCTAGCGTTATGGTCACATTTGTTGTTGTTACTGTACGTTGCTCTACAACGTCTGATAAAGCTCTATCTCTTGCAATCGTTAATTTATAACTAATCGCATTACCTTCAGGGTCTGTGGCTGCATTCCAATTAAAAGCAATGGCATTATCAATACATAATAAATCTACCGATGGAAAAATTAACTGAGCTGTTGACGGGGCTAAATTTACCGAATCATCACTTCCACCGCACGCAAAAACAAAACACATTATTGTAAAAATAGTACTTGCTTTAATTATCTTTTTCATAGTTATTCTTCTATTTAACAATTTTAAAAACTACTGGTTTTTCAATATTGATTCTAACAAAATAAACACCTTTGTTAAACTTCTGAAATGATATTTCGATAAAGTCCAAGTCATTTTTATTTATAGTATTATCAAAGAGTAATTGCCCATCCATGTTATAAATCTGTACAGGAATTTGACGCTCTTCAACAACTGGCAATGTTATCTTTAAATTTTCAATTACTGGGTTTGGACTTGCCACAAGTTTGTTTGAGTCATTTACACTTTTAATGGTCTCGCTTATAACACCTTCACATGCTTTAGAAGAAAATATTTCTAAAATCCCAGAGTTCAATGTTTCTATTTCAAAAGTCTTTTCACTAGTTGTTCGAATGGTATTCCCATTAAAAACAATCGTGAATGGTGGCGTTCCATTATTTATTGTTATTGATGTTACATCGGAACCATTTTTTCCTCCATTTTTCAAAACAGCACCTAAAACTTCTGCAGGTGCAATATCAATTTCAAAACACTGTTCGTATGATCTATCAGTAACATTTACGCATAAAGTATACGATCCAACGGCTATTTCTTCAAAAGTATGAGTTGTTTCAAACCCTTGATTCAAGTTTAGGCCATTACCCGTTAATGATACTGTATAATCAACATAGGTTTGCATTACAGTAACAATAACCTTTCCATTATTTAAGCCTTCACATGTTTCGGATATTATTTCAAGACTTATATTATTGGGGTTTTCATAACTGGTATCGCAAACATCACCAATACCATTCCCGTTGGTGTCTTTTTGATCTTCATTTGCTGTGTTGATACAATTATCATCGCCATCAAGAATATTATCACCATCACTATCTTCACAGGCATCTCCTATATCATTTCCGTCACTATCTGCTTGATCTATGTTTGAATGTTCCGGACAGTTATCATCGATATCCAATATGGTATCGTTATCCGAATCTTGGCATACATCACCAATGCCATTTCCATCTGAATCTGCTTGGTCTGCATTGGCTACCTGAGGACATATATCCACACCATTAGTTACACCATCTCCATCTAGATCTCCTGCAGGGTCTAATTCAAACTGTCCTGAAAATACCCCACGACCATATGTTGACGCAAAAACCATATTATCGTCTCTTAAATCTAAATCTGTTACGATTACATTGCTCATTCCATTATATGCTTGATTCCATGTGGGCGTTGAGGCTGAAAAATTAGTTGTAAACCAGACCCCCAAGTCTGTTCCTATAATAACTTCCTCGTAATTTAAAGGGTTTTGTAAAATGGTTTTCACAGGCATATCTGGTAAGTCTCCATCTTTGTTTTCCCAATTTAGTCCACCATCATTAGTATACCATATATTTGTTACACCATAATTATGCATGGTAACAAATATTTGATTTTCGTTAGCACCTAATTCAATATCTGAAATACTGCCAACAAAACTTGGCCCTGTTATATCTGACCAAACAGGAGCGTCACTATCGGCCTTATCAATTTTCAACACGTTTCCTAAAATAGTTCCAACAAATAATTTAGATGTATTTACTATATAAGGAGATATTGTGAATGCTGTTGGTCTGGATGTTAACAAGGCATTTGTTAAATTATCTTTAGTAACTGTTGCTTCAGATTTTATTTGAGAATACCTTCTAATAATACTATTTCCTCCTGATGAGTAATTGGAGTATAAAATATTTAAATTAGAATCTAATCCCTGCGGATTAATAAAAGCGCCAATATCTGTATCTTCAGAGTTAATTATTACATATTCACCAATATCAAAATCGAACAAGGCTATTAAATTATTATAAAAAATATTTGCAATAAAATAGGCGTCTTTGCCATCTTGATCGAAAAAACTATATGCGCCATCTCCACCTAATACTTCTAAAGATTCATCTGGTTGATCCTTATTAGCCTCTTGAAATAACTGGGTCCCATTATCTTGAGATCCTGCAAGAAAAAAATCTTTCTCATAAAGACTTATTGGACCAACTCCCACAGTATAAAATTGAGTGACATTATATCCTTTATTTCTAGAACTTATTGTAGTTCCTGCATCATCGGAGTAATAGACACCTCCATCGTTAACAAATAAAACTTTATTATTATTGCCATATACCATGTTATGTTGATCTGCATGAACTATAGGAACATTTAAATCTCTTAGCGGATTTCCAGTGCCTCCTTCAGTCCATTTTGAAATTTGATTCCATCCTGTTCCTCCATTTATAGATTTAAATAAATCTATGCCTCCTACATAAACAATCTCATCATCCGTTGGATCTACCGATATCATTAAATCGTAAAACGCTTGTCCTCTTGTGAAGTCATTTGCAGGTATACCTGAATCTGCATCATTTGGAGGATCTAACCTTATATTTGTTGTAAAACCGTTCTCTGTTCGTTCTATAACTACTGGTGTACTACCTCCTACTTCTGCTAAGACATAAATCTTTTGCGCATCGGTTGCCGATAATGCTATTTGAGTTCTTTGTCCACCTGTTATTTCATGTACTTTAGTAAATGTTATACCATCCGTAGAGGATAAAATAGTGCCTCCTCCATCTCCAAAAATCACGCTATTTGTCGTTGCCACCCATATTTTATTATCTATTCCTATTTCAATATCATTAGGTGCATATTTATTTCCATTTGTTGTTAATGACAATGAAATTTCAAACCAATTTAAACCGCCATCAGTCGATTTATATAATCCAAATTCTGGTCCTCCAAGAAAGGTATTTGTATTTGCTCTACTATAAAAAGAATCGCCTGCAGCCACATAAATTTCTGAGACACCTCCATTATTTCTCACTACCACATCATTGATATGTTGTATTCCAGGAACAAGCACTCCTGTGAAATTTCCACTTCTTGGGTTGATAGATATATTAACTACTTGTGTAGCCAAAGTGTTTTCTAATAAATCTCCATCTGCTTTCGAAATCATGATTGCAGGAATCATAATTGTTGCGTCGTCTCCACCCATATTAATAGGATCTCCATTAATGTTATTCATAACTATAACAGCAATCGCACCAGCATTTTCAGCATTTTTTACTTTCGTAACAAAATTGCAATCGCCTCTTCTTAGCAATGCTATTTTACCATTCAACTCTGCTCCGTTTACCAAAGCGCTACAAGCATCCGTTGTTTCTCCAATCCCATCATCTACCAAAACAACATCTGCTGTAATTACAGACGTAATGGAAGTTCCGAAATTTGTCGTTGGTCGATATTGTAAATCACCTATTATAGATCCAGGTGAATTAACGGTTAAATTAGTTGCCGATTGGAAGAAACTATCTCCACTAACACCTCCAAAAACTTTCGTCCAAGTGTTTCCTCTATTTTCAGATTTCCACAATCCATCACCATTTACATCACCACCTACGTATGATTCTCCTGTGCCAATATAAAAAATATCGGTATTATTTGGGTCGTAGGCAATACTAGAAATCGCTAAATTTTCAGGAATATCTACTCTTGTCCATTGTGAATTTTCATTCGAAATATTTGTGTTTTTCCATAAACCTCCACTCACACCTCCAGCAAAAACTGTTTCGTTAGTAGAATCATTAGGATCAAACATAACTGCTCTTGTCCTGCCACCAACATTATTTGGTCCCCTCTCTACCCAAGCATTTTCAACCTTTTCTCCTGGAACTTTTTGCACTAAACTACTTGTTACTCTAGATTTAGCCAACTTTTGTTGTAGTTCTTTTATTTTTTCGCGAGTAGGTCTTCCTAATTCGGGGTTCATTTCTAATAAATATTGCTCTTCAAAATATTTATTAGGGGGAATTCTTAATTGTTTTCTTTCTTTTTTACTAAGTTTTAATGTTTCATTATAAGGATGTGATTCTAAAAAAGACACATGCTGTTCTCTAAGTTTTTTTATGACAGAATCTCTAGGGCTTAAAAAAAAGACAAGGAATGAAACAATAAAAACTGGGACAATAAATAAAAGGATTCTCTTTTTCATATAATTAGTAGTCAAGATAAATGGAGATAGTTTACAAAAGATATTGATTATTCATTTTTAATCGCTAAAAATCATTAGTTTATATTAATCCCTCTTATTTTATTAAATAATAGAATAGCATAACTATCTGACATATTCGAGACAAAACTACAAGCTTTAAATATTCTATTATATAAGGAGTCTTGCGATTCTGTGTGATTTTTAGGTAAAAGGCTCAATACAAGTTTATCGTAATTTGACACTTTATTCTCATGGAAATTATTGATGGCTGCTATGAAAACATCTAATAAATCAGATAAAACTCTATAACCCGCTATTTCTTTTTCAATAACATCTTTACTTTGATATACTTGCTCTACACTAATTTTTATAATATCGTTTATTTGTGCTTCATATTTACTTTTATCCAGCAAAGCACAATCAAAACCACCATTTAAAATAGCATCTTCATGTTCCATAAAAATAGTAACAGCTTCATTAATCAAGGTATTTATTGCTAAAGCTCTCAAATAACTAACTCTATCTTGTGTGTGTTTTAACTGATGATATTTTTTAGTATTTATGGTATCTCGTACTAAATTGATTAAATACTCTAAAGCAAATTCTTCTTGTATTAAACCAAGATTGATACCATCTTCAAAATCGATTATAGTATAGCAAATATCATCTGCTGCTTCTACCAAAAAAGCAAGAGGATGTCTTGAAAAACTTATATCTGTTTCACTTCTTTTTAATAAACCTAACTCACTAGCAACATCAATAAATGCATCTTTTTCACTTTGAAAAAATCCATATTTTTTATCGGCAATATGCTTGGTTGGTTTTTTAGGAAGCGATTCTTTAGGGTATTTCATAAAAGCACCCAACGTAGCGTAACTTAATCGTAAACCTCCTTCTCTCCCTGCTCTACTTTCGGTTAGAATTTTAAAACCATTGGCGTTTCCTTCAAAATCGCATAAATCTTGATATTCTTTTTCGGTCAATTGCCCCTTAAACTGTTTACCATGTCCTGTTTTAAAAAACTCTCCAATGGCTTTTTCTCCCGAATGTCCAAAAGGTGGATTACCTATATCGTGTGCTAAAGCGGCAGCGGCAACAATAGCTCCAAAATCATTAGCTTGATAACCAAGTGCACTGTGCAAATGAGGGTGTTTTTCTAATAGCTTCTTACCAACTAACCTTCCTAAAGAACGTCCAACAACACTTACTTCTAAACTATGCGTTAATCTGGTATGAACAAAATCGGTTTGAGATAAAGGAATTACCTGTGTCTTATCTTGAAGACTTCTAAATTCTGCAGAAAAAATAACCCTATCATAATCTACCTCAAATCCTAAACGGGTTTCATCTTGTTCTTTTCGTATGCGTTTATTAGTATCGCCAAAGCGTTTTAAGGATAATAATTGTTCCCAGTTCATGTGTTGTTTTTAAGAACAAGCAAGATAACTAAATTCAATAATAATTAACCTTCAAAAATTTGATAACATTAAGATAACATTTTAATCATCGTTCTTTAATAATTAGATAACATACGAATGATTATAAAATTAGTTCTTTGCTACATATATTTACATATACTGATGAAGCACCTAATAACCTTTTTTATTCTAATTTTCACTTCTTTTTGTTTTTCACAAAATACGGGGTTAATAGCTGGTAAATTAATGGATAAAGAGTTTGATAACAACCCTTTAGTATTTGCTAATGTATCTATTAAAGGGACTTCTATTAAATCGACTACAGACGAGACTGGATTATTTGTTATTGAAAACATAGAAGATGGCGATTACACTTTGGTTTGTAGCTTTGTTGGTTATGAAACTAAAGAATTAAAAGTAAAAGTTGTTTCTGGAGCATCTGAATACATTAAAACTTCTTTAGGAGCAAGTACTGTTTCTTTACTTGAGCTTGCATCCATTGCTAATGTTAGTGAGAAAACTAACAAAACAACAGCTTCTCGATTAAATTAAATAGTCTTCAAAAACTATTCAATTCGATAATTCGACGATTTACTTCCTCCTCTTATTATTTAGCAAATATTTTACTTATAAACTAGGTATAGGAATAACTAAATACTGAACTCATTTAGACTTTTTGGATTTAAGCGAAACTTAGAAGTTTTTGGCTATGTTAAAGACTTTTTTGAGTTGCATAGCAGAGCTACGGAAGGAAAAAAAGACAAAAACAGAGCTGAAAACAGCCATTTTTTAGCAAATTGAAAAAGTCTAAATGAATTCACTATATATATAGCTTTTATCAAATTATTTTTTGCTCTAGCATTTAAATAAAAAAACAGGCTTATAAAAATCATTCTTTTTAAAGCGTTTTCAATGTTAAATTATTGTTTACAAATTAAAAATCAAACCTTCTTCACGTAACATTTAGATAACTCTTTAATTACCGTTGTTTAATCTAAAGGTAACATACCCTTTACATAGCCTCCCGTTCTTTGCAGCTTAGAAATCATATAGAAATAATGAAAAAAATTTTAATATTATTAGTAGTATTTACTGCTACATTTTCTCATGCTCAAAGTACAGGTTCTGTTGTTGGAAAACTAACAGACAAAGAGTATAACAATGAGCCTTTAGCCTTTGCCAACGTGATAATAAAAGGCACTACTAAAGGAACTACTTCAGATTTTGATGGCTATTATAAATTGGAAAGCTTAAGTCCTGGAGCATACACATTAATGTTCAGTTTTGTAGGGTATGAAACCCAAGAAATAAATATACAAATAGTTGCAGGCAAAGTCACTGAGTTAAATGTACCAATGGGTGCTAGTGCAGCTTCTTTAGATGAAATCGTCATTAAGACGACTACCAAACGAGAGAGCGAAACAGCATTACTATTGGAGCAGAAAAAAGCTGTTGAAATAAAAACGGCCATAGGGGCTGAAGAGCTTAGTAAGAAAGCCGTTTCTGATGCAGCGGCAGCTACTTTAAAAGTTACTGGAGTAAATAAAAAAGAAGGTTCTAGTAAGATTTACGTAAGAGGTTTAGGTGATAGATATAATACTACCACTCTTAATGGTTTACCACTTCCATCTAATGACCCAAGAAATAAAAATATTGATTTATCATTATTTGGTTCAGATATCATAGAAAGCGTAGGTATAGGAAAAGCTTTTTCTTCTTATACCTCATTAGATCTTGCTGGAGCAAATATTGATATTGTAAGTAAAGAAACATCAAAAAAATCGTTATTAAAAATAGGTGTTTCTACAGGGGCAAATACTCAAACTACCTTTAAAGATTTTAAAGAAATTGATGGCGCTAACTGGTTTGGTGTTAACTCTAATACTAAACACGATGTAAGAAGTTTATCAACTTATAGTTTTGAGAATAGCTATACTCCTAATTCTACAAAAGCCAATCCTAACTTAGGACTTTCAATTAACTATGGTAAAAAAATCACGTTATCTGACGAGAGTAATTTAAGCATCTTCTTAGTTGGATCTTTTAGTAACAAATATACTTTTCAAGAAGGTACTGCTGATGCCATTGTAGACATAAGTGATAGTGGAGTCCTTAATGTTGGTTCTATTTTTGACACTGAAACATACAACTATAATGCTTCAAAAATGCTAATGGGTAATATTGTTTACAAAATTAACGACAATCACAAACTAAGTTACAATCATTTATTTATTCACTCTAACACACAAAAAATACAGGACTTCGTTGGAACAACTAATGATGTAGGTAGAGATTCAGATGATAATAGATTGGTAAATGTATTATTACAAACAGAGATTCAAAACAGACTTTTTGTAAATCAATTATTATCTACTAACAAATTAGGGGAATCAATAGATGTAAATGCAGCTGTTAGTTACAATGCTATATTTAATGATGAACCTGATAGAAGAAAAAATACTTTTATTATAAATAATGATACCAATACAACTAGAATCTCTCAAAATGCCGTTAGGGATAACAGTAGATTTTATGGTAATTTATTTGAAAATAACATTGCAGGAAATCTTAGTATTGTAAAATATCTAGGTGAACGTTTTGAAAACAATGGAAAAATAACTTTAGGTTATAACGGAAGTATTACGGATAGAAAATTTGATGGTATTTACTTTGATCATAATTTTACTAACCCAAGAAACTCTTTTGTTGATGTAAATGATTTAGATGCGACATTCAATCAAAACAATTTAAATAATGGTCTTTTTGGAATTGAAACTTCCAGAGGAAGAAATAGTAACGATCCAGAAACATATTTGCCTCAATTATATGATGCAGAAAAAACAATACATGCAGCATATCTTAACGCCATATATAAGTTTAATGATAAACTTACGGCAAATGTTGGGGTACGTGCAGAAGATATAAAAATGGATGTAGAATGGGATACAAACATTAGTTTCCCTGGTTTTTCCAATAATAGTAAAATAACACTTGACAAACAATACATCTTACCTACTCTTAACTTAAAATACCAGCTTAATGAAAAAACAAACCTAAGAGCATCTGGTAGTATTACCTATACATATCCACAGTTTAAGGAAATTGCTCCTTTTACTTATGAAGGTATCAACTATCAAGAAAGTGGAAACCCTGCTTTACTTCCATCTGATAATTATAATGGAGAGCTTAAGTTTGAATTATTCCCAAATAAGAGTGAGTTAATCTCAATAGGTGTTTTTGGTAAATTAATTCAAAATTCTATTAATCGCCTAGAAAGAAACTCTGCTGTAGAAAGAGACTTTACATTTGACAACTCTGGTGATGCCACTGTTTACGGTGTTGAATTAGAAGGTAGATTAAACATCCTGTCTAAAGAATCTGATGATCAAGAAAAATCTCAAAATCTTACATTAGGAGGAAATGTTACACTAATGAAAACGGAACTTGAGTACAATACTTCTAACACATTATTTAACTATACAGGTGATAGTTCTCAATTAGAAGGAGCTTCTCCTTTTACAATAAACGCAGATGTTTCTTATAGATTTAAATTAAATGATAAAGAAACCATCTCAACATTGGTATTCAATTATCAAAGCGATAAAGTGTATAGTATTGGTACAAACTTCCAAGAAAATATTGTTGAAAAAGGTGTGCCTTTGTTAGATTTTGTTTTCAGTCATAAATTTAATAAAAACCTAAGCATAAAATTTAATGCTAAAAACTTATTAAATCCTAGTTTTGAAAGATACAGAGATATTCCTGAAAAACTTACAATGAACTCTTATAAAAGAGGAGCTTCAATTTCTGCTGGAATAAGTTACAGTTTATAAATACAAGAAGTCAATTAATTGCTAAAAACTCTCAAAAGTATTTTACTTTTTTGAGAGTTTTTATTTTATACCAAAAAGAGCATATTTAAAAGTGATACATTAATTTAACATTAGCTAGATTTCTTAACCTAATACTAATATTTGCGTAAAATTCTATTTATACAATTGGAGTTAATTTGCACTGTAATTATAAAAATAAATAAAAACTAAAAATGAAAACATTAAAAAACTTGCTAATCGTTGTAACCATAGTTTCAATTTTTTCTTGTTCATCCGATGATGACAACAGGACAATCGATCCAGGCAATGGAGGAGAAAACCCTATTACGGGTAGTGAATTAAAAGGGGATCTTTCCGCAGATGCTACATTATTAGCTTCTGTAGAGTATACCTTAACAGGATCATTTACAGTTAAAAGTGGAGCTACTTTAACCATAGAGCCTGGAACTGTAATCAAAGCTAAAAGTGGTAGAACAGATATTTTCTTAGCTGTAGAAAGAGGAGCAAAATTGATCGCTAAAGGTACAGCCGCTAATCCTATTAAATTTACTTCAGATGCAAGTTCCCCTAAAGCTGGTGACTGGGGAGGAATTGTAATTGCTGGTAAAGCAAAAAGTAACAAAGGTACAGATGTACAATCTGAAGTTGCTGGTTTACTTTATGGCGGTTCTGATGATACTGATGACTCTGGAGAATTAAGCTATATAATTGCTGAATACACCGGAGCTAAAATTAACGGAGAGCAGGAATTTAACGGAATATCTTTCTTCGGTGTTGGTAACGGTACTGTAGTTAACAATATTGTTGTAAGCAATGGTAACGATGATGGTATTGAGTTCTTTGGAGGTAGCGTTAATGTAACTAATGTATATTGTGCTAACATTGCAGATGATATGTTTGACTGGACTGGTGGTTATACTGGTACTATCACCAATGCATTTGGAGTTCGTAACGATGGTTTTGATGCTGCTACAGATGATCCAAGAGGTATTGAAGGAGATAGTAATAGCTCTGATGCAACTGCTGTACCTATATCTACACCTACACTGAAAAATGTTACTATTTTAAATCTTAACCCAGATGTGGCCCTTAAAGCTGGAGCTGAAATAAGAAGAGGTACCCAAGCTATTATTAGCAACATTTTATTTGCTTCTTACGGAAATGCTTCTTTTGGAAATAGAATTGATACTAAAGATGGAAACGGAAACGGTATCTTAACTATTTCTAACGCTTATGCTCAAGGAAACGTAGGAGATGATAACGTTGGTGGGGATATTACAGGTACTGTAACTGTTATTACTGATGGAATTTCTATTCCTTCTGACAACACTGTTACTACAAAAGCTGGAGTTGGTGCTGATTTATCAGCATTCGCTTGGGCAAACCAAAGCTTCGTAGTTACTAAGTTAAACTAAAATGTTATTCACAACAATGTCTTCTTAAAATAGATTGGCAATACATACGCATTTTACAAAAACAAAAAGCATCCTAATTTCTTAGGATGCTTTTTTATTAGTTATTCTTTAAGTTTAAATACCTCCTTGATTCCCTTTGGTATCAGATTCCTTTAAACCGGCTATAACATTAGCACTATAATCTACTTCTTTTACAGTTTCATTATTCCAATAAAACCATTTGCCGACTTTTTTACCATTATCATAATTTGCAGAAACAACTTTTTTACCTTCTGTGTTAAAACTCAACCACTCACCATGTAGTTTACCATCTGCTGTGTAAGTCCCTGTTTGGCTTACAGCACCATTGTCATGATAATAAACAACTTCAATTAAGTTGGTGTCTTTGTTATGTTTTAAATCTCTCTTTTGTTGACCAAAAGATACCACAGTAATTAAAAAGGCAAAATAAAATAAAACTAATTTCTTCATAATTATGGGGTTTTAATATTATATATATCAAATATACAAATAAGATAACACTAAATCAACCTTTACATAACATTAAATTAACATTAAATCTGTAATATTTTGTTTATCAATCACTTAATTATAAATATTTAACATTGGAATCCTTAATAATTACTTAATATTCTCATTACATTCAAGTCACTTTAAACTAAGAGATTTGTATTTGTCTTGAGACTAACAATTAGTATTTCATTATAATCTATTAGTTTTTGTCGACTACATTATTATGATTTCTAATGAGGCTGCCTTAGGCCAAGGCAGCCTTTTATTAGTCTTTATTTAACCCTTGGTTAACATTAAGTTAACATTCGTATTGGTTCTTTGCAGCGACAAAAACTAATACTGACAATGAAACTTAAAACTACACTCGTAGCACTTTTTTTATTTACTCTAACTGTTGTAAACGCACAAGAATCAAACGCATCAAAATTTGGAAAAGGATTATTTAATCTGATAGGAAAGGACAGCACTTGGACGATGAAAATTGGATTTAGAGCTCAATTTTTAACTACTTCTATTTGGGAAGATGGTGAAAGCAATGAATCTAATATGTCAATTAGACGCTCGCGTTTAAAATTTGACGGTTATGCTTTTAGCCCAAAATTGAAGTATAAATTCGAATTAGGTCTATCAAATAGAGACCAATCTGGTGCTTCGCAATTTACTAGTAATGCACCAAGATATATCTTAGATGCCGTTGTTATGTGGAACTTTTACGAAAATTTCGAATTATGGTTCGGACAAACAAAGCTTCCAGGAAACAGAGAGCGTGTTATTTCCTCAGCAAATCTTCAACAGGTAGATCGTTCTTTATTAAATAGTAGATTTACAATAGATAGAGATATGGGTATGCAACTAAGACACCATTTTAAACTGTCTGATAAGTTTCTTGTTAAAGAAATATTTTCTATTTCTCAAGGTGAAGGCAGAAATATTACCACTGGTAATATAGGTGGGCATCAATTTACAGGACGTGTAGAATTATTCCCTTTTGGAAGTTTTATAAGTAAAGGAGACTATAAAGGAGGGGATTTAACTCGCGAACAAACACCAAAGTTATCATTAGCTGTAGCTTATGACCATAATAATAATGCCGTTAAAAATAGGAGCAATCAAGGGTCTTATATGATCATAGATAATGGTGATGGTTTTTATGAAACAAATATCAATACCCTATTTATTGATGCTATGTTTAAGTATAAGGGCTTTTCATTTATGGCAGAATATGCCGACAGAGATGCCAAAGATCCTTTTGTAAAAAATTCTGATGGCACCTTAACTGGTGATGAGGTTCAAGTAGGGAAAGGTCTAAACTTACAAACTGGATATTTGTTTAAAAATAATTGGGAAGTTTCTGGGCGTTATACTAATATAGAGTTAGATAAAGCTATTACGGGTAAAAACCCTGAAAGTCAATATACCTTAGGAGTGTCTAAATATATTGTAGGACACAGTTTAAAAGTACAAACCGATATTAGCCACTTAGAAGTTGATAGTGGAAATAATGAGTTAATGTGGAGATTACAATTTGATATTCATTTTTAAAACATAACATTTACGTAACATATTACTTAGTAACACTTAAGATATTTGCAAACTTAATTTAATTAAATCATGGATCATAATATATATTTATTAATGCTTATTGCCATTACAGTCTTAGCTGTTGCTGATATTGTAGTTGGTGTAAGTAATGATGCTATAAATTTCCTGAACTCTGCTATTGGTTCTAAAGCAATTTCTATGCGAACTATTATGATAGTTGCAAGTTTAGGTATTTTTATCGGAGCTGTTTTTTCAAGTGGAATGATGGAAGTTGCACGTAAAGGAATTTTCGTGCCTGCCATGTTTAATTTTGAAGAAATCATGTATATTTTTATGGCAGTAATGATTACTGACATATTATTGTTAGATTTCTTTAATACATTAGGGTTGCCAACATCTACAACAGTTTCTATTGTATTTAACTTATTGGGTGCTGCTGTGGTTATGTCATTAATAAAAATTAGTGCTTCAGATTCTCAAACCTTTGCTAATCTGGGAGATTATATAAATACAAAGAAAGCTTTAGAGATTATTCGAGGTATCATCATGTCCGTATTCATTGCTTTTACTGTTGGTGCTATTGTACAATGGATCTCTCGTTTAGTTTTTACATTTCATTACGAAAAGAAAATAAAAAATTTCGGTGCTATATTTGGTGGGATTTCTTTAGCTGCCATAACCTATTTTATCTTTTTAAAAGGATTAAAAGGAACACCTTATTACAACGATCTTAAAGGTCTTCTAGAAGGCAATGAATTTCTTATTATATTAGGAAGCTTAGTTTTTTGGACTTTATTTTCATTCGGATTCCAAAAGGTATTCAAAAAAACGATCTTACTTGTTGTAATTGCTGTTGGAACTTTTGGTTTGGCACTTGCTTTTTCTGGTAATGATTTAGTAAACTTTATTGGTGTACCAATGGCCGCCTATCATTCTTATGAAGCATGGATTAGTTCTGGTGTTGATGCATCCATGTTTTCAATGGAAGTACTTGACAAGAAAGTACCTGCTGAGCCATTATTACTATTCATAGCTGGTGGTATTATGGTATTAACCTTATGGTTTTCCAAGAAAGCTAAAACAGTAGCAGAAACTGAAATAAGTTTATCTCGTCAAGGAGATACACATGAAAAATTCGAGCCAAATATATTATCCAGAAGCGTTGTAAAAGGATCTACTTGGTTATCGGATCTATTTAGTAAAATTGTACCTGTATCTACTCAAGAAAAAATAGGAAAAAGTTTTGAAAAACCAGATGTTGTATTGACAAAAGACCAAAGTATCAATGCGCCTGCTTTTGATATGATTAGAGCTTCTGTAAACCTAATGGTAGCAGGTGTGTTAATTGCTATTGCAACATCAATGAAATTACCTCTATCTACGACTTATGTAACCTTTATGGTTGCCATGGGGACATCGTTTGCAGATCGTGCTTGGGGAAGAGAAAGTGCCGTTTATAGAGTTGCAGGTGTACTAAATGTTATTGGGGGATGGTTTGGCACCGCTATTGGTGCTTTTATTGCTGCTGGATCTGTTGTCTTTTTAATTAAGTGGAATCCTAGTGTGATGACACCAATATTGTTGTTATTAACGATCATCTTATTAGTAAGAAACTACTTATCTCACAAAAAAGATTCGAAAAAGGATATTGATGAAGATAGCCTTACGCAAGCTGAAAGCAGCTCTATTCAAGGTGTTATTCATGAAAGCGCAAACAATATAGCTAATGTTGTAAAACGTGGTAACAAGATTTATTCTAGCGCTATAGTTGGTTTAGCAAAACAAGATTTAGTTTTACTAAAAAAGAATAAGAAAAACATCGTGAAGCTATCTGATGAAATCGATGAATTACGTGACAATATATTTTATTTTATTAAAAATTTAGACGAATCTAGCTTAGGTGCAAGTAATTTCTATATTAACATATTAGGGTATTTACAAGACATGACACAGTCATTAGAATATATTTCTAAAGTAAGTCATAAACATGTAAACAATAACCATAAGAAATTAAAGTTCAATCAAATTAAAGAACTTAAACAAATTGACCAGAATCTTGAGTCATTATATAACACAACTAAAAAAGCTTTTGATTCACGATCATTCGAACAAATTGGCGCTATTTTAAATAACAAAAAAGAAATTTTTGATTTAGTTACTGAAAAAATACAAATACAAGTAGAACGCACCAGAACTGAAGAATCCAGTCCAAAAAACACAACTTTATATTTCAGTCTTCTTTTAGAAACAAAAGATCTATTAACGGCAACTATGAATCTTCTAGAAGAATACCATAATGCTCATGATAGCTCTGTTGAACCTGCAACCCTAGCAGCAAGTAATTCTGAAGAAGAATAAAGACAGGCATATTGAATACCTAGAAGCTTAATAGCACCTCCATCTCGAGGTGCTTTCTTATTATAAGCAAATGACTTTCTATCTATATTTAAGTCTAAATAAAAAGCATTTCGTTTTATGATGAAGTGTATATTTTTATACTTTTACAAAAAAGATAATCTAATACCAATTTGAACATAAAATATCACTTATCGACTTGTTACCCTATCAAGTTTTTTACTTGTTCATAAACTCATTAACGATGCTATATCATTTAATCGCAGCGTTTTTAGTTTTAAAAATAACATAGGCTTTTATATGTCATTTTATCTTCAAATTGGTATAATAAAACTCATTACTATTGAATTTTAGTTCATACGATATTATTCATATACTTAGCATTTTTATTCAACTACCTCTAATTGCGGTTTTATTATTTAAAGGAAAGCACTTAATATCCAATAGATTAATAGCTTTCTTTTTTTTTGCTCAAATACTGAGTTCGCTAGATTCTCTTTTCTGGTCTCATTCCGGTGTTACTTATAATACTTTTTCTTATTTCGGATATATTTCCATTCCGTTTTATACTATTTGGGGACCATCCATGTATTTATATATAAAAGCCGAGACGAACAATAACTTTCATTTTAAACTAAAGCATATACTTCATTACTTACCCTTTATACTATTATCTATCTATTTTCTTTCTACTTTTCATTTTCATACTATTGAAGAAAAAAGTCAACTTCTAATTTCTAAAGAAATATTTAAACCTTTCTTTAGAAAGATCAATCTTATTTTCATAGGCGTTCAGGTTTTTATATATAATATTCTGGCTATTATTTCAATTGAAAAATTCTCTAAAAATAATGATTCAAAAAACAGTTTTATATTATCAAAAATTAGATGGAATAAATTTATTATTTATGGGTATTTTATAGCGTGTACCTCAAATGCTATAGCAAAGCTTTTATTAGTTTATACAAGTATTTCAAATATTACAGCTTATTTATATGTTTCTGCAATTCTATTTCTTCTATATTTCTTAGTTATACTAGGTAAAGCCCTATTTAGCTCTCATTTTGGAGGATCTATAAAAAAAGATAAATCATTAGCTATAAGTAAAAATGAATCGGAAATTCTAAACTCTAAATTAAAAGCTCTTATGAAAGAAGAAAAAACCTTTCTGCAGTTTGGTCTTACAATATCTGAGTTAGCATCGCAAATGAATGTAAAAGAAAGACTCCTATCACAATTTATAAATAGTCACTATAACATGACTTTTCAAGATTTTATAAATTTATATAGAATTAATGAAGCAAAAAAACTGATTGAACAATATATAGATTCGAGAAAAACAATCTTAGAAATTATATATGAATCTGGATTTAACTCTAAAAGTGCATTTAATGCCGCTTTTAAAAAGCACACCCAAACCACACCTACCGAATACAAGAAAAGCTTTAAATAGTACAGCTTCTTTGCTACACTTAAACTAAATCAGCATTTTTCTTCTATCAATAATTTATATAAAAATCGTCCTGATTCACGAATCGGGACATTTTAATGAACGCCTCTACTTTACTTTGAAAATATCATTGTAGATGAATCTTCAAATTTTAAAAATATTATCATGAAAAAAATTTATCAATTTCAAATTAAAAAGACCATAATTTCATTAATAGCAATTACTTTCTTCATAAGTAGTTCCCAAGATGTCCAAGCTTTACAAAATAATGTATCGGTTACACCATCATTTAATCAATTTAAAGGGAAAGTTATAGACAACGATACTCGTAAACCTCTTGTATCTGCTAATCTTTCTATAGAAGGCACAAATATAAATACCATAACAAATAAAGAAGGAGAGTTTTTACTAAAAGTACCTAGGAATATAGGCAAAAAGAATGTAGTAATTTCTTTATTTGGGTATGTTTCTCAAACTATTTTGTTAGAACATCTTAAAGAAGATAAAAATATTATTTCTCTAAATATATTTATGACTGAATTAGCCGAGATTAATATAGATGTTATAAAAGACGCTGAAAAATTAGTTAGAGAAATACTGAATAAAAAAGGAGAAAACTATTCTAACGATCCAACATTAATGACTGCCTTCTATAGAGAAACTATAAAAAAACGAAAAAGGAATATCTCACTTTCAGAAGCTATAATAAACATATACAAAATGCCTTATAACTCAAGTCGTAGAGATGCTTTACAATTTTATAAGATACGAAAAAGCACTGATTATTCTAGACTAGACACGCTTGCTTTTAAACTACAGGGAGGCCCTTTCAATACGCTTTTTATTGACATAATGAAATATCCTGAATATATTTTTTCCGAGGAATCTATTCCTAATTACACATTTAGTTTTGACCATTCTACAAAGGTAAATAACAAGCTTATCCATGTTATCAATTTCAAACAAAAGAATGGATTTAAAGAACCTCTTTATAAAGGCAAACTATTTATAGATTCTGAAAATAAAATTCTTACCAGCGCCATATACTCTCTTAATATAACCGATAAAAAAATGGCCTCTACAATGTTTCTTAAAAAGAAACCTTCTCAATCCATTGTTTTACCAACAAGTGCAACATATCGTGTAGATTATCGTGAGAAAGATGAAAAATGGTATTACGGATATAGCAATCTAACATTAGATTTCAAGGTAAATTGGAAGAATAAGTTATTTAACTCCAATTTTAGCATGTCTTGCGAAATGGCAGTAACCGACTGGAAAAAAAACGTAACCGAAGAAATGCCTAAACATAACAAGAGAATTAAACCTTCTATAATAATGGCTAACTATTCTTTAGGATTTTCAGACCCTGATTTCTGGGGAGAATATAATATTATTGAACCAGACAAATCAATAGAACTAGCAATTAAAAAAATCCAAAAACAATTAAAAAAATCAAATAAATCGGCAGCAACGACGCTTTGAGATCATCTTTAGTTATTATTACTTATGAAACGACATTCAATGATTTGCCTTTTGCTAATTTTTCTTAGTATTTCGCAATCATCTTTAGCTATACAAGACATAGAAAACCCAAAAATTAAATGGCAATTTAAAACCCATGGCGCAATTCGTGGTACTGCTGTAGTTTCTGGGAACAACATCTATTTTGGAAGCTCTGATGGTTATATATATGCATTAAACAAGTTAAACGGCAACCAAATATGGAAATATAAAACGAATGGTGCTATAGTTTCTTCTCCAGAAATATCAAACGCTTCTTTATATATTTCGAGCAGAGATAATCGTTTGTATTCAATTAACATCGAAGATGGAAGCTTAAACTGGACATTTGAAATGCAAGAAATTTTGTCTGACAACCATTCAGGTTGGAAGTATTTTATGGCTTCTCCTGTGGTAGTTAACGATAATGTTCTAATTGGTTCTGGTGATGGGAATCTTTATGCCATTAATGTAAAAGATGGACATATAAACTGGAAATTCAAGACTAATGGAAGAATTAGAGCGACTCCTTTAGTTTTTAACAATACCATTTATCAGCCAAGTAACGATGGCTATGTTTACGTGTTAAATTTATATGGAGAATTATTATGGAAGTTTGAAACATTAGGAGCAACTTACAACCCCAAAGATTATCCTTTTGATAGAAGTTCTATAATTGCTAAGCCGCTAATTAAAGATAATTCATTAATCATTGCATCAAGAGATGGAAATACCTATTCAATTGATTTAAAAACGCGCGAAATAAAATGGAAATTTGCGTATGGCAATACCTGGGCCATGTCTACAAATATATCAGACGAAACAGTTTTTGTAGGATGGTCTACAAATAATATGGTTTGTGCCCTAGATCTAAATACAGGTGAAAAAAAATGGGAATTTAAAACTGGAGCACATAATTTCCCGAAAGCTCTATTGTCTAATACCAGTGTTTATATTACCTCTTCTGATGGAAAAATTTACAGGATGAAAAAATTTACTGGTGAAAAAAAATGGGAATACAATATAGGTACAGAAATTTATTCTTCTCCTGTTTATGATAATAATACGATCTTTTTTGGCTGCGACAATGGCTATTCTTATGCTATAGAAGAAAAGATAAAAGCACATAAAGCAGTATATCATCCTATTAACAGTAAAATGAATTTAATGCAACCTAACGCAAGTAAAAAAATAGCACCTTACTTAGAAAAAAAGGGTTTTAAGCACATAAAATCTGAAGAAGATTTAAATAAATTTATTGTTAATAGATTGAATGATAAAGCTCCAAGTGTTATTGTTTTCCCCTATTTAATTATTCCTAAAAATGTAATTGGAGACTCTCCAGAGAAAGGATTAATACGCCAATACCTGGATGATGGAGGAAAAGTAATATGGATGGGAGATATTCCTAATTATTTTGAAAAAAATGAATCAGGGAAACAAATAAGAAGTTCTATAACGGCCTCTAAACTACTTGATGTTGAATATGAAAATCCTGGGGAAAGAGGTAACTATTTTAGTAAAACAACTCAAGAAGGACAAAACTTAGGGCTGCCTTTATGGATAAAAACAACAAGCGTTAGTGTTAATAAAGACCAGGTTATTCCTCTGGCATTTGACGAATTTAATCGTGTTAGTATTTGGATGAAAAAATATAACTCCAGGGTTGGATCCGGGTTTATTTCCAGCAGAACCTGGTCTTGGAATTTAGAAATTCAAGACTATGACCTTAACTTAATCCATCAGTTGGCTACCTATGGTTTAGAATAAAAATTTCTTAAAACCGACTATCCCTGCCTCCTGGTAGATAGGCCAAAGGCAAGCCGTAAAGTATTTTATCAGTTTCATACCCAATCAAGTTGAACACAGATTTTAACCCAGAGGGTCAAAAAATCGAAATTTTGTATTTTACCTCACCCAGAACTGCCAAAAAAGATAGTTCTGACTTCTCTTTTGGATAGGTGAATTAGGAAATCCCGACCCAAGGATCAGAGAGTTTTTAAATTAAAACTCTTTTTTACCAAATTCACTATCTATAAACTTCGATTTGTTTTTAACCTTATTAAAAGTATATGATAGATTTAAAGTAATCATATCTACTTCATACACATAATTGGTATAGGTATAAAATTCATTTGCTCTGGAAGTAGCAATACTTTGTTCGTTAGTTTTTAATAATCCCATATCGATGTTTTGCCATTGTAATGTGGCTATCAATCGACTGTCTAAAAACGATTTTTTCAAGGTTAAATTTGGGGAATAGAACTGAGAGTCTTGACCTTGTGCGGTATTTGTTTCAGATAGGTAGTTAAAAGTAAATTGCAGAGTCGCATTTTTCCAGAACGAATAGGTAGAATTTACATTAAACGAATAGATCGTGTTGCTACTATTTACATTGTAATTTCTGGTAATACCATCCCGATGTCTAAATACAAAGTCCCCATCTATATCGTAGTTATATATATTGGCTCCTATAAAGTTGCTCCAGTTTTTGGTAGCTTTAAATTGCGTACCAAGTTCTATGCCTATAGCGTTGCTTTTTCCAACATTAGAATACACACGGTTTAAAATAGTATCAATTACAGCACCATTACTCTCATAGGCCAAGGTATTAACACGATTTATAGCATTGTTTACATGTCTATAATAAGCCGTTGCATATCCAGAAGTGTTGTTATTGAATTTTTTGTTAACACCAAGCTCTACCAAATCTATAAATTCAGGCAGTAAACGATTATCTCCTTGTTCAAATACCTCTGAATGCTCACGTTCTGCAAAACTATTCATTTTTAAGGTAGTGGTACGTTCTACTCTTTTACTATAAGCTGCTTTAATTTTGGTATCGTCATTTATCGAATATTGTAATGATGCCGAAGGAAACAATTTTACAAAATCGTACTTATATTCATTTGGAACTGCTTCACTAACCAAAGCTTCAGTGTACTTTCTATTCATTGATTCTAAACGTACGCCAGCAGCATAATCCCATTTGTCTTTAGCGCCTGTTAATTGTCCATAAGCCGAATGAAGCGTTCTTTTTAATTCAATATTACTTGAAAACTCTGGCACGATAACGCCGTCACGTTCATAAATAAATTCGCCTTCGTGATCTAAATTTCTAAATTGATATCCTGTTTCAATAATTCCAAATGAAAACGGTTTCCATTTATAATCTAAATTATAACGCACCCCATGCAAAGGGTTATCGTTGGTATTAAATTCTTGTTGATAAATAACATTATAGGCAGGAGTATCTACATTGTCATTATAGGTTGGCCCCCCTAAAAAGGTATATTCATATAAAAACGATGTTGATATTTTTGATTTATCACCAAAAGTATGTCCATAATCAAAACTACCCAATACAAAATCTCCTTTACGGGTTCTTAAGTTATGGTTGTAATATGAAAAAGTGTATAATCTGTTATTACTTCCAATGGGAGAAATAGCGTGATTATCAAAATAGGTAATATCTGCTAACCTATCAACAGTGTGTTTGCCTGCAAAAAAACCTAATGAGAATTCATCGTTTTTATTTGGTGTAAAATCTACAGTAAAACGACCATTATAACTAATATTGTCAAAACTACGTTCTCCATCTGATGGCAAAAAGGTTTGTTTATCTTCTACTTGGTTTACAATAAATAACTCGCCTTCTCTTCTACCTGTTTTATCATTACGCTGGTAGCTGGTTCCAAATGATAAATTCCATTTATCGGTTCTTCTATTAATGGTAGCATCTATACCATAACGTTGCGCTGGTACTTGAGTATCATAAGGCTCAATAGACGGAAACCCGCCACGCAGATTTATTTGTGCAAATGTTCCGTTAATAGCGCCTTCTTTTGTAATAATATTCAAAATACCTCCTTTTCCTTCGGGGTCGTATTTTGCAGATGGTGCGGTAATAATTTCTATTTTTTCTAAAGCATTGGCAGGTAATTGTGCTAAAATAGCACTAGCATCTCCCTGAGTAGGTTTTCCATTAATCAAAACAGCAAACCCTTTACTTCCTCTAACGCTTATATCTCCTAAACCATCAACAGATACTGAAGGCAGGTTTTTAATAACATCGGTTGCGCTTCCACCCTGGCTATTTTGAAAATTTTTAGAATCGAATACTTGACGGTCAATTTTGTTAATTACTGTTGCACGTTCTCCCCTAATTTCCACTTCGTTAAGTTGATTGCCTAAAACCAGTTTTACAACGCCTAAATCTATACGTTTATTCCCTTTTGAAATGTCTATATTTTGAATAGTTTTCGTGGTATAACCCACAAAAGAAGCTTCTAAATAATAGCGTCCATTTTTAACATTTTCAATAACAAAAACACCATCAATATTTGTAATAACACCCGTTACAAGTGATTTGTCTTCTTGGTTATAAAGTGCTGCTGTGGCATATTCTAAAGGATAATTATCGGTAGTATCTTGTATTTTTCCGGTAATCTGTGCTATTGCAAAATTTGATGTTAATAAAAAGGCAACAACTAGTAATTTAATAGACCTCATATGAAGAGCAAGGGAGTTATTATTAATAAATTTTGGGCAAATATAAGTTTTAAAAAAGATTTTATTAAGGTCTTTTTGAAAAGTATAAGACATAGGCAATGATTGCTTTTAAATAATTAGGTGTTTTTATAAATTTATGAACTAAACCCTCTTTGACTTTAAAAACTATTAAAGGTTTAATACATGTAGCAATAAATTTATTTTCTTTAATGAATAAGGGTGTTTTGAATATTTTACATAGCTATTCAACTAATAATATTGTTTATTAGCATGCTGCTATACCAATTGAGTTTGCTATTTTCGTCAAAATTTTAAAATAATTATATGATTTCAACAAACGACTATTTTGATGGCAATGTTAAATCTTTAGGATATACTACTAAAACTGGAAAATCTACTTTAGGAGTTATGAATGCTGGCGATTATGAATTTGGTACTTCTACTCATGAAACAATGCTTGTTATTGAAGGAGAAATGACCGTTAAATTACCTGGCGAATCCGAATGGAAAACGTACAAAGCTGGCGAATCGTACCAGATTGAAGCCAATAAAACGTTTCAAGTAAAAGTATCTGAACAGACCTCATATTTATGTCAATATAAATAAGGTTCTTAATTAACATGTTATTTGTATCATGTTAAACCTTTCGACTGCGTTCAAGACAAGTTAAAGTTGAAACCTATTACCAAATTGGTATTATTCCAGAATTTGATTTAGATGGTGTTCTAAATGATTGACGTAGTCCTGAATTAAAAATCTCAAATCCGAGATATTGTTATCGTCTATTTTAATTTTGTAATTAAGTGTTTCTTCTGTTTGTTGACTTATTAAACACATTATTCTAGTATTAATTGCAAACCAAAAGTTAGCAATTTCTTTAAATTCAGCATTTTGATAGTCATTAGCTTTCACTAATTTATCTTGTTCGTACCTTCTTATTTTATAAGGTTTATTCTCGTACTGAATTTCGGTAAATCGTTGAAGGTTATTGATTCCAGAATCAATAAGATGTCCCAAAATTTCTTTTTTTGACCACTTTTCAGGTAGTGATTTTTGAGTCAATTCAAGTTCTGAAGATTGTAATATATATTTTAATCCTTTTTGTATTAGAGCTTCAAGCTTATTTACTGTTTTATTCATTTTTTCAATTAATTTGGTATTAATGATAAAAAAAAGCATCTCAATAGAGATGCTTTGTACAACACTTAATTTGAAATCCCTCTCAAATTCTTTTAAATAAGAATTGGGAGACATATTCAATAAGCGAAAATTGATTTAAGACCCACACATTAAGCAATCATCGCCTTCTCCAGCTTTCGCCTGAGCAATGAGCGCTTTCATTTCTTCTGCAGTCATGGGCTCAACTTCTGGTGTGTTTTGTTTCGCAAATTTCGCTGCATTTTTTGCTGCTACTTGTTTCTTTTTTGCTTGTTCTTGATCTACATTAACATCCTTAACTTCTACAACCTCTGCAGTTGGTTCTTCTTTCTTAGTTGTTTGTAAAGTAAACTTGATAGCATCTACAGCACTCTTAGTACGTAAATAATACATACCCGTTTTTAAGCCACTTTTCCATGCATAAAAATGCATTGATGTTAGTTTAGCCATAGTAGCACCTTCTAAAAATAAGTTAAGTGATTGTGACTGATCTATAAAGTACCCTCTTTGACGAGACATATCTATAATATCTTTCATACTTAACTCCCAAACTGTTTTATATAAATCTTTTATATCTTGAGGAATGGTATCAATATTTTGAATAGAACCATTAGCCCTCATGATATCTTGTTTTAAACTTTCATTCCAAAGTCCTAGCTCAACTAAATCTTCCAATAAATGCTTATTCACAACAATAAACTCACCGGATAATACACGACGGGTATAAATGTTAGAAGTATATGGTTCAAAGCATTCATTATTACCAAGAATTTGAGATGTAGATGCTGTTGGCATAGGAGCCACTAATAATGAGTTACGCACACCATTTTTAAGCACTTGCTTACGTAACTTCTCCCAATCCCAGTTACCGCTTAATTCGTCATCTTTTAAGTTCCATAAGTTATGTTGGAATTCTCCTTTACTTATTGGAGACCCTTCATAAGTCTCGTAAGGCCCATCAACTTTTGCTTCTTCCATACTTGCAGTAACCGCAGCATAGTAAAGTGTTTCAAAAATATCTTGATTTAACTTTTTAGCGGCATCACTTGTGAAAGGCATACGTAATTGGATAAAAGTATCTGCTAACCCCTGTACCCCTAAACCTATTGGTCTGTGGCGCATATTAGAATTTTCAGCTTCTTTTACTGGATAGTAATTTCTATCAATAACGCGATTTAAGTTTTTAGTAACACGCTTTGTAATACGGAACAATTCTTTATGATCGAATTGACCATTTTTAACAAACATTGGTAATGCAATAGATGCTAAATTACATACAGCAACCTCATCTGGAGATGTGTACTCCATAATCTCTGTACATAAATTTGAAGAACGGATGGTTCCCAAATTTTTCTGATTAGACTTACGGTTTGCTGCATCTTTATACAGCATATATGGTGTTCCTGTTTCAATTTGAGATTCTAATATTTTCTCCCAAAGCTCACGTGCTTTTATTGTTTTACGTCCTTTTCCTTCTGCTTCATACTTTAAATATAAGGCTTCAAATTCCTCACTATGCGTTTCTGGTAATCCAGGACATTCGTTAGGACACATTAAAGTCCAATCGCCATCTTCTTGAACACGTTTCATGAATAAATCTGAAATCCACATTGCGTAAAATAAATCACGCGCACGCATTTCTTCTTTACCGTGGTTTTTCTTTAAGTCTAAGAAATCAAAAATATCGGCATGCCACGTTTCTAAATAAATAGCGAAACTTCCTTTACGTTTTCCGCCTCCTTGATCTACATAACGTGCTGTATCATTAAACACACGAAGCATTGGCACAATACCATTACTGGTACCATTGGTTCCTGCAATATAGCTCCCTGTAGCTCGTACATTATGCATCGCTAAACCTATCCCTCCTGCTGATTGTGAAATCTTAGCTGTTTGTTTTAAAGTGTCGTAAATACCATCAATACTATCTTCTTTCATTGTTAAAAGAAAACAAGATGACATTTGAGGTTTTGGTGTACCGGAATTAAATAATGTTGGTGTAGCGTGTGTAAAATATTTTTTAGACATTAACTCATAGGTCTCAATAGCTGCATCTAAATCATTTAAATGAATTCCTATTGAAACACGCATAAGCATATGTTGAGGGCGTTCTGCAATGACTCCATTTAATTTTAAAAGATAGGAACGCTCTAAAGTTTTAAAACCAAAATAATCATACCCAAAATCACGGTTATATATAATAGTAGAATCCAGGCGTTCTTTATTAGCCATAATCACTTCATATACATCGTCTGCTAAAAGTGGCGCATCTTTACCTGTTCTTGGATTTACATATTTGTGTAAATCTTCCATAACATCACTAAATGTCTTTTTAGTGTTTTTATGTAAGTTAGAAACCGAAATACGAGCAGCTAAACGAGCGTAATCTGGATGCGCTGTCGTCATAGTTGCTGCAATCTCTGCTGCAAGATTATCAAGTTCGCTTGTAGTAACGCCATCATATAATCCTTCAATGACACGCATTGTTACTTTTAATGGATCGACCAATTCATTTAATCCATAACATAATTTTCTCACTCTTGCAGTGATTTTATCGAACATGATTTGCTCTTTTCTGCCGTCTCTTTTTACTACATACATATTTATTACACTTTTTAGGTTTTCTGATACACCTTCAGAAAATCGGTTAGATTACTATTCTAATGTTTCGTTCTAATGGTTAATTAGATAAAAATCAGTTGCTAATATTACTTCAATAAAAGGTTATTAATTTTCCATATACTATGGAAATGTCATTCTAATTGAATCTTCAAAAAGAGAGGTTTTTTGAAAATTAGGGGCTCAATTAAAAATCGGCGTCAAAACTGAATTTATCCTTTTCTTCCTCTTTATTAAGGACACCCGCCTTTTGATATTCAGATACACGTTTCTCAAAGAAATTTGTTTTTCCTTGTAAAGAAATCATATCCATAAAATCAAATGGGTTTGCTGTATTGTATTCTTTATCGCAACCTAATTCAAACAATAATCTATCGGTTACAAATTCTAAGTATTGTGACATTAAAACAGCATTCATTCCAATTAAACTAGCTGGCAATGATTCTGTTATAAATTCACGTTCTATATCTAAAGCGTCCACTAAAATCTCTCTAATACGAGATTTAGGAACCTTATTTACTAAATGTTCATTATGTAAATGCACTGCAAAATCGCAGTGAACACCTTCGTCACGAGATATTAGCTCATTAGAAAATGTTAAACCAGGCATTAATCCTCTTTTCTTTAACCAGAAAATAGAACAAAATGCTCCAGAAAAGAAAATCCCTTCAACAGCAGCAAACGCTATTAAACGCTCTGCAAAACTTGGAGACTCAATCCATTTTAATGCCCAATCTGCTTTCTTTTTGATAGCAGGAAAGTTATCAAGAGCATTAAACAATAGATCTTTTTCTTTTTCGTCTTTTACATAAGTATCTATTAAAAGTGAATAGGTCTCACTATGAATATTTTCCATCATGATTTGAAATCCATAAAAGAATTTCGCTTCGCTATATTGTACTTCGTTTACAAAATTCTCAGCTAAATTTTCGTTTACAATACCATCACTGGCAGCAAAAAACGCCAGAATATGTTTTATAAAATAACGCTCATCATCATTAAGCTTTGTAGACCAATCTGTAAGATCTTGATGTAAATCAATCTCTTCTGCTGTCCAAAAACTTGCCTCCGATTTCTTATACCATTCCCAAATATCATGATGTTGAATTGGAAAAATAACAAAACGGTCTTTGTTTTCTTGCAAAATCGGTTCTATAGCCTGAGACATTGTTCTTTAATTTTTTTATAAAATATTGGACGAAAATTTCTTTCGATTTGGGAGTAACAAAGATTGAAAAATGTAGTGATAAAAGAAAGGTATAGTTATAAACATTGTCAACAAGTTTTTAACAAAACTTAACAAGCCAGCCTTTTAAAAGGCTTTCTTACAACATTACAACTTATTGATTGTTAATCACTTAACTTTTAATATCTTCGCTTAAGCCCCATAAAACAAGGAGCTTTGTTTACAAAAAAAGTAAAGAAATGAGACGCTAGTTTTAAAACTTAAAAATAAATTTTAATCTCTTTTTTTTGAATTTGCAACCTTCTCTAATTCCATATACCAATCTTCACCAAACTTCCTAATTAAAGCTTCTTTTACAAATTTATAGATAGGTATTTGTAATTCTTTACCTAATGAGCAGGCATCATCGCAAATTTGCCATTTATGATAATTGACCGCTGAAAACTCACTATAATCTTGAACTCTTACAGGATACAAATGACAAGATACTGGTTTTTTCCAAGATATTTCACCTTGATTATAGGCTTCTTCTATACCGCAAAGCGCTACTTTTTTTTCATCGAAAATAACATAGGCACAATCAGCGCCATTAATTAATGGTGTTTCTAATGCACCATCTTCAGTAGTTACAAAGACGTCTTGAGATTCAATGGCCTCAATACCTTCTTTACGCAAAAAAGGTTTCACTTTAGGATATATGTCTTCTAGTATTTTAGTCTCATCTGCGTCTAATGGCGCACCTGCATCACCATCAATACAACATGCTCCTTTACAAGCCGAAAGATTACACATAAAATCTTTCTCAATAATATCTTCGGACACAATCGTTTTTCCTAATTGAAACATCAGACAAAAATAGACAATCTTTAGAATTATTTAATGCAATAATTTGGTATTTAATACCGAACTTTGCCCACAAAACTTAATAACCAAAAAAATGCAATTAAACTTTAAAGAAATCTTTACGGCTTTTATGGTGTTATTTGCCGTTATAGACATTATAGGAAATATTCCAATAATTATAGATTTACGAAAAAAAGCAGGTCATATTCAAAGCGAAAAAGCTTCTATAATTGCGGGTATTATATTAGTCGTATTCTTGTTTTTAGGAAAAAGTATTTTAAACCTTATTGGTATTGATGTAAATTCGTTTGCTGTTGCTGGTGCTTTTATTTTGTTTTTTATTGCTTTAGAAATGATTTTAGGAATCACATTATATAAGCAGGAAGAAAGTACTGCCATGACAACTGCAGTATTTCCTTTAGCGTTTCCTTTAATCGCTGGTCCTGGAAGCTTAACAACCTTGCTATCGTTAAGAGCAGAGTTTAGAATCGAAAACATTGTTGTCGCTGTTATATTAAATGTTATTTTTATTTTTATAGTACTAAAAACATCGGCTAAAATAGAACGTTTCATTGGGCAAAACGGGATAAATATTATACGTAAAGTATTTGGTGTTATATTATTAGCTATCGCTGTTAAATTGTTTGCTCATAATATTAAAGCGCTATTTGAAATTGCATAAACATATTTAGGATGAAATATTTAACTATTATTATAAGTATCATAGCCTTTGGGCTAATGATCTTCAACTTTACAAAAGTAAATTTTGACGCGCCTTTTAAAGATGACAGCTTAATTGCTTTAATTACCATTGTAGCGTCTCTTTGTGCTATTCTTATGATGTTTATTTTAAGAACATCTAAGCGTATAGAACAAAAGGTAAAAGAACGAAGCTAATGTATGATGCTTTAATTATTGGTGGGGGTGCTGCGGGTTTGTCTTGTGCTTTAGTTTTAGGGTCTGCTAAAAACAAAGTTTTTGCTAAAGATAAACGCATTGGTATCGTAGTTCATCAAAAAACATCACACCTTCAAACAGCTTTATTTAATAATGTATTAGGACTAACTCCTGAAACTACTGGTGCTTCTATTTTAGAAAGTGGAAAAAAACAATTAACAGACTTATACCCGCATGTTAATCAGATTGAAGGTGAAAAAGTCCTAGAGTTGTTAAAATCTGAAGATTCTTTTAAAATAAGAGCCAATAAAAACACCTACACAGCAAAAGTTGTTGTAATTGCAGTTGGTTATACTAATTTAATGACTGTTAAAGGTCTTGAAGATTATATTGAACGGCATCCAAGATCTCCCATTGAAAAAAATCGGATTTGGTTAAAAAACACAGATCATTTACTTGAAGATAATTTATATGTAGCCGGTACACTTGCTGGGTGGCGTAGCCAGTTTGCCATAGCTTCTGGTAGCGGTGCGCATGTGGCTACCGATATTCTAACACTTTGGAATGATGGTAAAGACACTAAGGTACACGATAAAATAGAAGCCTAATTAATCTTCTTCTTCAGTCAATTTAAGGTCTTCATCACTCAACCTAATAACCTCATCGATCATAATATCGCGTTGATTGAAGACTTCCTCAAAAGCTCCACCGCCATAAAGTTGCCCAGCTAGTGTTGCTTTTATATACTGTTTTACTTCATCATGATATGCAACAAAAGTAATTTTAGAGTCAGTACGCACGTTTAAATAATCTTGAAAAGCAAACACTAAGTCGTCACTCACTTCAAACGAATCAATAAACTCTTGTCTAGGAATGCCATCGTAAAGGTGCCTATCTTTTTCTAATTCTTCAAATACAAAATACCCAATAAACCCTCGTCTTTGCAAAAAGGTAAGTGTTTCATTTTGCATACTATTATCTATTGGCACGAATACATCTGGAATAATACCGCCGCCGCCATACACGATTTTCCCTGCTGGTGTTGTAAACTTTAATGAATCTGCCACTTTAATCTTTTCAGAATCTAAAAGTTCTCCGCTTTCTAATCTATCGAAATACTCATCATAATAGTCTTTATTCCCATTTTTATACGACCGCTGTATAGAACGCCCTGTTGGGGTATAATATCTTGATACGGTTAAACGTACGGCACTACCATCACCTAAATCCATTTCGCGTTGTACCAACCCTTTACCATAAGAACGACGTCCCACTATAGTGCCTTTATCATTATCTTGTAATGCACCTGCAACAATTTCACTTGCCGATGCAGAATTCTCGTCTATAAGGACATACACAGCACCATCTTCAAAATCACCTTTACTTGTTGCAAAACTTTTTTCAATATTTCCACGTTTATTTTTAGTGAATAAAATAAGTTTATCGTCTTCTAAAAACTCATCTACTATTTGCTCAGATATACCTAAAATACCTCCAGGGTTATTTCTTAAATCCAGGGCAATCTCAGTAGCACCTAATTCTAAAAGTTTATCTAAACCTTTTTTAAACTCTTTATAAGTAGATTCTGCGAAACGATTTATCTTTATATAACCTAGCTTTTCGGTTAGCATATAAGCTGCATCGACACTTTTTATAGGTATATTGCCTCGTTTTACTGTAAAGTTTAAAAGTTCTGGCTCACCTTTTCTGTATACTTTTAAATGAACTTTAGTATTTATTGGCCCTTTTAGTTTTTTAACCATTTCGCCATCGTTCAACTTATCTCCAAATAGCGTATCATTATCTGCCATAATAATCCTATCACCCCCTTTAATGCCTACTTTAGCACTAGGCCCTCCTTCTATAGCTCTAATAACTGCAATAGTATCCTTATAAGGATAAAAACTAACACCGATGCCTACAAAATCTCCTTTCATCTCTTCAGCAACACGCTCCATGGCTTCTTTAGGAATGTATACAGAATGCGGATCTAAATTATCTAAAATACCATTAACCGTGACATCAACAATGCTATCGGTATTTATCTCATCAACATAATCATAATCAATGTAATCAATGAGCCTGTTGAGCTTATCTTTTTTACTATTTGTAGAAAATAATTTATCCGGAGAGTCTCTAAAATTTAGCTTTCCACCAACAAAAATGCCTGTTGCTATTGCAACACCCAAAATCAATGGCAAATATTTTTTTTGAAATGACATTATGCTTTTAAATCTTCTATTAGTTTAAGTTCTATTCCTGCTTTCTTTAAGAATTTTAATCCGGAATCATCTTTATATGCTTCATGATACACCACCTTAACAACACCTGCTTGGTGAATTAATTTACTACATTCTTTACATGGCGACATTGTAATATATAATGTGGCACCTTTACATGATTGGGTAGAAGCTGCTACTTTTAAAATGGCATTCGCCTCGGCATGTAATACATACCATTTTGTGTAGCCCTCATCATCTTCACAAAAATTTTCAAACCCTGACGGTGTTCCATTATAACCATCTGAGATTATCATTCTATCTTTTACAATAATCGCGCCAACTTGTCTACGCTCACAATAAGATAATTTCCCCCACTCTTTCGCTATTCTCAAATAAGCTTTGTCGTACTTAAGTTGTTTATTTTCTGGCATTAATTTATTTCTAATTATAGTGTTCTGTTAAACGATAAATGACGTTTGAAAATCACTTCTTCGCAAAAATCGCGTTTTTCTTCAACAAATGCTCTAATTCTTAACACAAAACGATATAACGAAGATAATCGGTTCGTATTTTAATTACAACGCTAGTTCGTTAAAGTTTTATGAAAGTTCTATAAGAGTTTTAGATTTCTTTGCTTAGTAATTCCTGCTTCACTTATCAATATTCATTTTAAATGATATTTGTGTTTCTTTTACTTCACGAAAATGACACTAATTATTTAATTCCTTCGGCATACATGTAGAGAAACCACTTTTAATTAAGATAAGAAATCACTATTCAATATCATAGGAATAACCAAACCAACAACAATAGCAGACACAACCATAATCCAATCGCGTTTTGAAAATCTAAAAATAGTTTGAACAATATAACCTAAAAATAATACAAGGAACACAATAATAACCTGAGCAAGCTCGATTCCTAAAGCAAATTCTAATAGCAAGACTAATTTACTATCTGAATCGCCTAAAAACATCTGAAATTCGCGAGCGAATCCTAAACCATGCACCAAACCAAAGAACAGTGTTGATAAAAATAAGACACCTACTCTTTCTTTTTGTGCTCCTTTCCCAGAAGTTAAGACATTAAAAAGCGCTACGATTAAAATAGTAATAGGGATTAAAAACTCTACAATTTGTGAATTTATACGAACCACACCATAAGCTGCTAAAATAAGTGATAGCGTATGTCCCAAGGTAAACATAGAAACCAGTAACAATACACGTTTCCAATCTTTAAACACATACGGAACGGTTAAAACAATAAGAAACAAAACATGATCGTATGCATTAATATCTAATACATGATTAATACCATACTCTACATTAAACCAAAAATTTCCAAGCATACTAATTATAAGATTAGGGGAATTTTTCAAATATACAATTAATTAGATTCTTTTAAAATGGTATTATATTTTTTATCTAATTGAAAGAGTATATCTTTGTATAGCACCTTTTAAACAAAGTACAATGCGTATTAAAACCTTAAGTATTTTAAGTCTATTAGTCCTATTTTTTTCTTGTAAAAATGATCAAGAAAACAACACTAGTGACAATACTAAAGATAGTGAGAGTAAAGAAATAACAGAAAAGGATATTTCAAGAATTGACTATATTGATTTTGCGTTAGATTTAAAAACGGAAGATGTTATTAAGGATTGGCAGGAGTATTATCAATTACAAGAAGCAGTAACCAATATTAAAAAGGGTGATTTAAGTTTTTTTAATGATAATAAGGAAGCCATTAACACTTTATTAAAGGAATTAAAATTAAAAACTCCTAAGGAAATAAAATCATCCTCTGTTCTTGCCAGAATTACAGCCTTGGAAACAAAATTATATAAACTAGAGAGTTTATCAAATTTATCTACCACAAGTAAAAAGGAGCTTACTGGAACTATTAAGGACTTTTTAGTAGCCTTTTCTAGTTTAAATTTACAAATAAATAAGAAAATAGAGTTTGATTCTAGAAAGATTGAAAAGCCTGAATAGCTTTATTTATATAGAACTTATTTAGACTTTTTCAATTTACTAAAAAATGGCTGTTTTCAGCTCTGTTTTTGTCTTTTTTTCCTTCCGTAGCCCTGCTATGCAACTCAAAAAAGTCTAAATGAGCTCATAAACAAAAAAGGATTAGTACTAAAGTGCTAATCCTTTTTTTGACTTGTTTTGTTATTTCTATTTTTTTGGTTGAGCCGCTTGCGCTTGCATAACTTGTTTTTGCCTTAATAATTCATTTTTTGTTATTTGAATTAAATTAAAGTTAGGTGCTATTTTTAAAGTTTCATCTAAAACGTCAACAGCTGCATCAATATTCGTCTTTGTGTCTTTATTATATATAACTAGTGCATTTAAGTACATGAATGCTGCCTTTAAAGACACTTCATATGGCGTTTGTTGTTCGTAAAAAGCTTTTTTCATATCGTCTTTCGAATTTGCTAAACCATAAGTAATATGTTTTTCGGCTTCTGCTATTTTTTGAGTTTGCAAATTAAGCTCTGCTAATTCGTAAGCAATTAAAGCGTTTGGCTGCCTCTTAAACATTTCTTCAAAAAACTCAATGGCTAATTCTGGTTGCTTAACCGATTTTAAAGACAATGCCTTCACCTCAATGGCAATATCAGAATCGGTAGCATTCTTTTTTATTCCAATGGTATTAAGCGCTTGCATATATTTACCCTCAGACATATATAAATAAGCTAAAGTATCTATTCTTGCTTGAGATGGTGCTAATAAATTTAAATGAGTCATCCCGTTTATAATACCTTGAACATCACCTTGGGCTTTCATTTGCTTGTAATAAGCTTCATAATGCTTTATTAACTCTGAATTGCTTTGCGCATTTAACATAAAGCTACTCACTAATAAAATCAATCCTAATAATCTTTTCATTCCTCTTATATTTATTTTAACGTGCTAAAACTATAAAAAATTAACATTTAAACTCTTAAAAGAATGCTAATTATTTTTGACTTAGCTAAATAGTCGTCTTTTTTTTAAATTATATGCATCATTATTTTAGTATAGCGCATTGTTACTAATTAAAACCTTCATGCAAAGGAAAAATATATTTTTAGGGAAATTTAAAAAAAATAACTATATTTAAGATTACTAAAATTAATTATCATGGGAATAAAGAGTTTTCTGGCTTCACGAAAAAAAACACAAAAAAGCACACCCAATACTCTGATTAAGGTTAGTGATTATATGACTACAAATTTGATTACGTTTAAATCTAACCAAAGAATTGAACAAGTTATTGATGCTATAATAAAGCACAGAATTTCTGGAGCTCCTGTAATAAACGAAAAAAATGAACTCATAGGAGTTATATCTGAAGGAGATTGTATTAAGCAAATAAGCGAGAGTAGGTACTATAATATGCCTATGGATAACGCCACTGTTGAAAAACATATGGTAAAAGATGTTGAAACTATTGATGGTAATATGAATATTTTTGATGCTGCTAATAAGTTTCTCGCTTCTAAACGAAGACGTTTCCCTATTGTTGAAAATGGTAAATTGGTCGGGCAAATAAGTCAAAAAGATATACTAAAAGCTGCTTTGGCCTTAAAAGGGCAAAACTGGAAATAGAGACAGCTAAAGCTTAATTCTGGATTCTTTTAAAGTATTTGGGTGGTCAGTAATAATAAGCTTTTCCTTTTCATCACTTATTAATTCCACAATTTTTGAATAAGCGTATTCAGGAATAGGTTCGTTTAACGTTTTCCATTTTGCAATTCCAGCAACTGTTAATTTTTCGCCAATCTCAATAACCCCTTCTTCATATCTCAGCTTTTTATTGAATCCGAAAAACCCCTCACTATCAATATTGTATGCTTTGAGCAATGCTTTAAATTCTGGTGTTGGATCATTAAAAACCCCTGAAGATGCTTTTTTATCTTTAACTAAAAAACTCTTATAATTTTTATTGGGAAACGATTTTGGTCTTACTATAACATAACTTCCGTTTTGCTCAAGAAAAAAATCTTGCGTTTTTTCTTCATCTACAACAGTTTTCCAATATGAACTCTTACCCGAGCTTACCTTTCTTTCTAATTTCATCGTATAGAAAACACATTTTCTTTTACTTAAAGGTGCTATTAAAGGCTCCTTAACATGCAGTGCTTTTCCATGTACCTTAACAAATTCGTTTGTTTTTAAACTTGATATCGCTCTATGCCTTGTTTTGGAGAGCTTTCTTAAAATGACTTGTTTTTTATTAAAATAATATAGTGCAAATACGAATAAAATAAAGATTGGAATAACAATAACGGCAATAGGAATTTCACTAAAAATGTAAGCTAATGTCATAAAGTGGTTTTATACTATAAGTCCTTATTCTTGATATTTGTTACAAGATTTAGCCTTCGCGCTTTACCAATGCATAATAATCACCTTCTAAAGGTAAATACCCTTGATCGTACACGAAATAATAGACTGTACCTGCTTTGGTTGTATAAATACTTGTAAAATAATTGAAATCGAAACCAGCTTCTATTAGTTTTGCACGAGATGTTTTTGTTTTTTGCTCTGGGTTGAGTGTCTCTAAAATTCTATAATTTTTACGTAATCTGTTATTCGTATTACGAATTAGGTTTTTACTGTCTTTATTTACACGATTGTTATACGCATTTCGACAACCATCACTACAGAATTTCTTATCTATTCTACCAACGATAGTATCTCCGCATTCTAAACATTGTTTTTGCATAACTATTTATTTTCAATTTTATACCAACGAAGATTTAGCTTTTCTTCTTCACAATAAAAATCCTCAACATACTTTAATCCTATTTTTAAAAGTGCATTGTGCGAAGCTTGATTTCCCATTTCCGTTGTACCATATAATTCTGGAAGTTTTAAAACCTTAAAAGCATAATCAACAGCTTTTTTACCAGATTCTGTCGCATAACCTTTACCCCAAAAACGTTTTATTATTCTATAACCTACATCATAATATTCAGTAAAACCATTCATATTATATTCTGTATTAAGTCTTAATCCAGACCAGCCCATAAACTCCTGAGTTTCCTTGTTAATTAAAGCCCAGCGACCAATACCGCGTTCTGCATACTGATTAATAACTCCTTCTATAATCTTTTGAGATTCTTCTTTAGTTTTCACAGGTTTATTCCCTAAATATTTATGTACTTCCGGATCGGAATCTAACTCGAACATACCATCTAAATCGGACATTCGTAGTTCTCTTAAAATTAACCGTTCTGTTTCTATATTAAATGTCATAATAATTCAATGTCTTACCAATTACCTGCGTACCCCAAATCAAGGTTTATCTTCTCTTTCAAATAGTTGTAATCGTACCTTAAAATTTGTCTTATATGCAAATAATCATGAGCTAACCAATTCGTTAAAAACAATTTTGCTGACATATCACCCAATTCAGGATGTGATAATTTGCTTTGCCAATTAGCGTCCAGCTTACTTCTTAACCATATTACAGATTGTTTCCGTTCTTCCAAAAAAGCAAAAAGTATATCATTGTAATTTTTAGCACTGTATTCTCTTTCTTTAACCCACCCGACAGGATCAATTGGCACCAACGGTTTTTCGGGAGTATCAAGTGCATGTGCTACACGAGTTTTAAAGTCATCTCGTTCTTCGTCTAATAGATGACATACAATTTCTAACAAGTTCCATTTTTCTGGCTGGGGTCTCCATAAATATTGCTTGTCCTTTTTATACATTAAAAGGCTTTTAAATACTTGTTGGTTGTTTTCTAGTTGTTGTATGATTTCTTCAATAAACATCTGTATATATAATTTTATGTCTTAGCTAAGACCAGATACTTTCTAGTGTGTAAGCACCTCCTTCAAACACCCAATGTTCTCCCGTTAAGTACCTGTAGTTTTTGTCTAAATCGGTAATTCTTTGCATATCCTCGTCTGACAAGCTAATTTGTTCTGCTTGGATATTTTGAGCAATTCTACCTGGATTAACAGATTTTGGAATAACTGAAGTCCCTCTGTGCAATGCCCAACTAATTAATATCTGACCTGGTGTTGCGTCTTTAGATTTAGCAATATCTGCAATAATTTTATCTTCTAATAATTTGGGTTCATTTTCAGCTTTAAATTTATCTGCTCTATCTGAAGAACCTAATGGTGCATATGCAGTTAAATGGATGCCTTTATCTTTACAAAAAGAAAGTAAATCTTCTTGTTGAAAGTAGGGATGAGATTCCACCTGATTCATTTCAGGCTTTATTTTTGAATTTGAAATTAAATCTTCCAAAGCCTTTTTACCAAAGTTAGAAACACCAATATGTTTTACTAAACCTAATGCTACAGCTTCTTCCATAGCTTCCCATGTTACAGTATTAGGAAGGTCCTTTAAAGAAATTAAATCTTCTTTTTCGGAAACAAACATCACCTCTTTTTTTAATGCTACTGGCCAATGGATAAGATATAAGTCCAAATAATCGAGTTGGAGATCACTTAGCGTTTGTTTTAAAGCAGGAATCACATCTTTCTTTGCGTGTGCATTACACCAGAGTTTTGATGTTATCCACAAATCTTTTCTAGTAACGATGCCTTCTGCGAAACATTCAGATAATGCTTCACCAATTTCCTTTTCATTACCATAAATTGCGGCACAATCAATATGTCTATATCCCTTTTTTATTGCTGTTTTTACAGCATTATAAACCTCTCCTTGTTCAGATTTCCATGTACCCAGCCCAAAAGCAGGCATCTCATCATTATTCTTAAATTTTAGTGTACGCATTTATTTTTTATGTTTTTTTATTCTATTTATTTAAAATAGGCATGTAGGCTATCCAAGGGCCAACTTCTTCTTTGTACTGTTTTGCCATAACACGAGCAATTTGAGCTATATGCCCTAAATCATGTGTTACCCAGCTTGCAAGCAATTCTTTTAAAGTAATTTCTCCTAGCTCTGGATGTGTTGCTTTCATCTTTAATTGTGATTCTGTAATTTGTAGTTCTTTAAGCGCTTTTAAGTTTTTAGCGCGTAATTCTAAAAATTCTTTTAATAATTGCTGCAATGTTTTTCCTTTTGAATTTTCAAATTGCGCAAATCTATCAAAAGATTCAAATGTCTTGTTATCAGAATTACTTAAAACAATATGTGTTCTGATTATCCAGTCTGTTTTTTCACCATGAATTAAATGTCCGATAATGTCAAAAACACTCCAGGTATTATCTCCTTCATTATTATAAATCCATTCATCTGATAAATTTGAAAGCAATACATTAAGTGTATCTGGTGTACGTTCTAAAACTTCTAATGCTTGTTCTAAATTATAAGTCATTTATTCTGTTATAGATATTAATACCAAATCATCTATTAAATCATTCATATTTAATGTCGTAGAGGCATAATCGCAATTAAAAAGCGTATGATTGATATTTAAACTCTCTCTTTTTTCAACATCTGAGTATCCTACCGAATAGCTTTCTGTAGTGCCTTCTTCATATATTATAGAATAATTTAGTCCTGGCAATTCCTTTTCTTTAAGTACATTTTCAATAGCATGAACAACTTCTTTGTTTTTATTAAAACCTTTATTGACTTGAGCTTTAGAGGAAACAAAAAACAGTAGAAATACAACTAAATAAAAAACACTCTTTTTCACGAAATGAATTGTTTATTACACTGAGACAATATATGAAAAATTAGTGTAGTATAAAGACCAAAACACGCTGACAACTGTACGAATTTTAGTCATCAAAAAAGGTTCCCGTTTATTGAGGATCGATTAGATTATAAGAGAGGCAAAACTCTAATACAGAAATTTAATAAAAAAACGAGTTGTTAGACTATCATAATAAATTGAAATTAAAAAAATAGTGGAGTGATTAAAAAATTTACTGGAATAAATAAAGACAGAATATGTAAACACAATAAAAAATCCCGGCTATAAAAACCACGGATGCTCCTGTGGTAAATATTTCAAAATACTTATTTGCATAATCATTGTGCTCACTGTCTTTTTCTTTGAAAAATTTCATGTGCTAAATAATCTTTGGTTAGATGGTATAATTTAAGGAAAAACACTGATTGCAGCAAAAGGAATCGATTATCGTAAAATATATTATGATGAAAGGTTATCTATATACAATAAGGGATAAGAAAATCAATTATAAATTTAGTTATTAATTGATTTGCCTTGTTGAAAAGGCTAAGAGAACGAAACGGTAAAGTCGTTCTAAAACATGTTCCTAGTGCTGATCTAAATAATGTAGGTAAGCTTATTAGTAAACACGTTCCTAAAGGTTCTATTATCTATTCAGATGAAGCACCAGTATATAATCACTTGAAAAAGTTTTATACACATGACAACGTTAAGCACTCACTTAATATTCATGTTGAAGGTTCAGTACACACTAACACCATTGAGAACTTTTGGAGTGTTTTAAAGCGTGAAGCGACAAACATTTAGAGCGTTACTTAAATGAATTTAGCGCACGTTTTAATACACTTACTTTAACAAGTCAACAGCGTTTTGAAAAGTTTTTAGTGGATAGTGGAGTGTTTTGAGTTATAAGAGATTGACAAATTAAATAAAAAAGACCCACTTAAAGTGGGTCTAATTTAATAAGACTGTTCAGACTTTGTAATCCTGCTTTCGCTGTCCAGATTCACCTGTCCTGTCTTTAATACTTTATACAAAAGTATCATTTTTCTATCATTTGTACGTTAAATCTAACATGAATTCGATGAAATGACATGTAATTTAGATCTAATTGAAATAACCAAATCTATAAATATTTTCTATAATACAGCAATATAACCTTTAATCATTAGACGCAATAATAATAAATAAGTTACAAAATATATGCCAAACTACATAGTGTTTGATGTTAAATATCTACTCGATATATCTCGTTCATTACTTTTCTAATATTTCTTCTTAGAACGACAGATTTATCGGCAATTGTTAAAGAGTATTGTCCATCGGCAACTTTAAAGTCACTAATTGCCATTGCTGTAATAACTGTTATCTCAAACTTACTTGTCTCTAGGTAATGAATCTCAGCTACAACATTTAAAACGTTATCACCTATTGGTTTTTTTATTACAATTCTGTTAAAAACATTGTTTGGTTTTTTAGGATCAAAAAAATTAATAAACTTAAACTGCACACCTCTTAAATATATGTCTAATAAATACTTAAACGCATCAATTATAAGTTCTTGAACACCGTCAACTTCTATTCCTTCTCTTTTTCCTTTACTGTCTCCAAAAGTCCTTCTTTGGTGATAATGCTTGTCGCACCATAATTCAACTTTAAGTTCATCATATTTATGTATGCATTGAGCATTTTTAGAAGCGCAATTAGGCTTAAACTCTAACGGGTCTTCTATAACTTCAATATTTCTTACTTCTTTTGAAATTCTCTTTCTTTTCAACATCTACGAAATTTAATACAAAACTATTAATAAAGAGACAATTAACCCTTAAAATTAAATTTGTTTAATTAGAAATAATTTCTCATGTTTAAGTAAAATATTTGTTTTATGGATAAAGAAAAAACAACCCTAAAGAGAGCTCAAAAGAACACGATGATAAGTTAAAAATCAACACCTCTTTAGACGACGTATTAAAGGCTTCCGTTCCTAAGCCTAAAGACACCGGTTTTGACCGTAAGTTAGAGTTAAGTCCTAGACTGACATTAACTAGTGCGACACGTTATTTGAGATAATACAACCTTTGATTTGATTATTCGGCAAGATGCTCACGCTCTGGAAATCTGAATAAGTAGATTCTGTACTTGGATTAAAGGACTTCGCTCAAAAAAATAGCCATTCTGGGCTAGATTCAAAAACTGTTCTTGTTTGTGGTAAGTTGTATATAGCTCCCAATATTAATACAAATTATCCAATTACAAACGACTACAAACATTTACAAACGATTTTAAGTAAGTAAGTACCGAATAAAATTTGGTAGCTGTTTCATATTTGCAGTGTCGAAACATAAGAACTCGATAGTATTAACTGTTTAACATTAAAATTAAAAATTATGAACACGCTTAGAAACAAAGTACAGTTGATTGGTAACTTAGGAAATGATCCAGAAATCATCAATTTAGAATCAGGAAAAACATTAGCTAAATTTGCTATAGCTACTAACGAAAGTTACACGAACAGTCATGGTGAAAAAATCACAGATACACAATGGCACAACATTGTTGCCTGGGGGAAAACGGCAGAAATCATCGAAAAATATGTAACAAAAGGAAAAGAGATTGCTATTGAAGGCAAATTAACGTCTCGAAGTTATGATGATAAAGACGGTAATAAACGTTATGTAACTGAGGTGATAGTAAATGAAGTGCTTATGTTAAGCAAATAATAAAGATTATAGACTCCTCTTAGGTTTCTTAAAAGTTTTAATTTGATTACTTAGCTGTATAATTATAGAACTATGGATTTACAAGCAGAAAAAATAGAACTAGTAAAATTATTACTTGAAACCCAAAAGGAGTCTTTAATTAAAACTCTTTTTAAAGATGAAAGTGAAAATAAAACTTTTGAATTGCCCGAATCTCAAAAAGAAGAGTTAGATAGACGATTATCTACAATGGAAAAAGGAGAAACTAAATTCTATACTTGGGAACAAGTTGAACAAAAGCTAAAACAGGCTTTATGATTTATGAAGTTTTAGTTTCTGACGAAGCTATCTTTGATATCACTGAAGCATCCTTTTGGTATGATACACATAGCGGATAAATTTCAACAAGATATTAAAATGGGAATTGATTATCTGTCAAAAGAACCTCTAACCATCCAAAAAAAAATATAAGAACGTACATATTTATTTCACCAATGTTTTTCCTTTTGGTATACATTACATTATAGAAGGTAAAACCGTTAAGATAATAGGCGTTTTTCACACTAGCAAAAATCCAAAAAACTGATCTAAACATTTATAAATTTATCTGTAACCAAAGTGTTGGTGATCTGAAATAAAATACCTTAAATAAACTCCATAATTTTTTAGAGTTACTGAAGCAAAAAAACCATCATTTAATACTTTCGATTTTTAACGATAATAAAAATGCGATTGAGTGAAATTGTTTATCATTGCTTATTTTAGAATATCCGCTTAATCGGATGACAGAGCAACTTCTTTTTTTGTTTAGAGTAGTGTCATCCTGAGGAGGAACGAGGAGGCATCTCACCATATCTATAGAATTACCAAAGAATTACCAAGTAAATAAAAAAATAGATTCTTCAGTCGTAAGCTTCGCTTATCTCTTCAAACAAAATATATTTGTTTTCGATAGCCTTCTGAATGACAACATTATCTTTACCGCTTTTTCTTAAAGGCTTTCTTTTTCTTCTTTTTTCCAAAAATTCTTTTAAGAAACCCGTCTCGCTTTTCCGGATTACAATCCAAATCGTCTAACACTTCTTGAGGAGTTATTTCAAATTGATTTTTTGTAATACTATTAAAACGAACATCTGCATTCATCTTTTGATAAAATTTTGCAAAAATAGGTAATGCCGAATTAGCACCTTGACCTATCCCGGTAGATTTAAATCCTAAACTATGATTATCATTACCAACCCATGTTACAGTAACAAGTTTGGGCGTAATCCCCACAAACCAGCCATCTTTATTATTTTGAGTCGTTCCTGTTTTCCCAGCCATATCATTATTAAGTCGATAGGTTGTTCTTAGTCTGGATGCCGTTCCAGTATTTACTGTAGATTGCATCATTTTTAATAGCACCTGCCTCGTGTAATCACTATACCCCTTTTCCTTGCTAACATCGGGTTTAAAAGACGCTATTACATGCCCATCTTTGTCTTCAATTTTGGTAATTGCATAAGGCTTTGCGCTTTTGCTGGCGTTCACATAACCAGTATATGCCCCAGTAAGTTCTTTCAAATTAATCTCTGCAACACCCAAAGCCAACGATGGTTTTTCAGGAAGTTCTTTAGAAATCCCCATTTTTTTTACTTGTTCTACGACACGCTCTATCCCAACTTTGTTTAAAACTTTTACTGCGATGGTGTTTACAGAATTACTTAATGCCGTTTCTAAATTATAATTAAGATGTATGGTTTCTTCGTCCTTTCCAGAATTAGTAGGTGTCCAATCATCAAAATCCGTATAGGTTACTTCAGATAATGAAAAATAGGTACAAGGTTTCATCCCATTTTCAATAGCTGTAGTATATACAAAAGGCTTGAATGTCGATCCTACCTGGCGTTCACTCTGCGACACATGATCATATTTAAAAAAACGATAATCAATACCACCTAAATAGGCTCTTATGGCTCCCGTTTGAGGTTCTACGGATAACATCCCCGTATTTAAAAACTTTAAATAATGCTTTAAACTATCTATAGTTGATACATTTTTAACCGTGTTCCCTTTCCATGTAAATAATTCTGTTTTACGTTTTACAGATAACGAATCTAATATTTGTGCTTCTGTTAACCCCAATTTTTTATATGATTTGTAAACTGGAAGGTTTCTTATCGCTGTCTCAATAATCTTTTTATTACTAAGCCACGGTGCCGATTTTCCATAAGATTTTTCATGAGCGCTTTGCAACCCTGAAAGGTGCTCTTTCATAGCTGTTTCAGCAAACGCTTGCATGTCTGAATCTAAAGTCGTGTGGACAATCAAACCGTCTCTATACAAATCGTACGAATCACCATTCGCCTTTTTTAATGTATCTAATATCGTTGCCAATTCTTTTTTTACTTCTGCTCTAAAATAAGGCGCTAATCCCACATCGTGATTAAAAGACTTATAGTTTAAAACGATATCTTGTTTCGTAAACAAATCCATTGAATCTTGCGATATATAGTCATACTTTAGCATTTGTTGAAAAACCACATTCCTTCTCGATTCACTTCGTTCTAGGTAAAGCCTTGGGTTGTAATAACTCGTAGCTTTTAAAGTTCCTACAAGTGTAGATGCTTCCGAGTGTGTTAATGCAGATGCTGGTTTATCGAAAAATTTACGCGAAGCACTTTCTACACCATAGGTATTATCTGGAAAAGGCACTGTATTTAGGTACAGCGTTAAAATATCTTCTTTGGAATAAATAGCCTCAATACGTTTTGCCATAATAGATTCCTTAAACTTATTAATTAGCATACTAAACGCAGCATGTTTTTTTCTTCCAAATAAGTTTTTAGCCAATTGTAGGGTAATAGTACTACCGCCTCCTGCAGATTTATCTCGTAAAATAATACTTTTAAAAAGCACACGAAGCAAACTCACATTATCAATACCATCGTGTTCATAAAAACGAACATCTTCCGTAGCCACTAAAGCATCAATAAGGTGTTTTGGGAAATCTTTAAATGTTAAAGGCTGCCTATCATAAATATAATACTTGCCAATTAACTTACCGTTTTTATCTAAAACTTGAGTGGCTTCCGCTTGTTTAATAGAACTTAAATCTGCTTCGGTAGGTAATTTTCCAAAAAAACCTAAAAGGACACTTATGTAAATGATGGCAAAAAATACAATAACAGAAGCACAAACTAACATGGACCATTTAACCCATTTCTTCTTAAATAACGATACAATCCAATTCATTTAGGGGCTATGTGTTTTGTCTACATTATTTCCCCATATCCTCATAATTGTAATCTGGATATAGGAAATGATTATAAGGGAAACGTGTTACATGAATGTCTCGAACCTCATCGTAAACACGTTTTTTAAAGTCTTCTAAATTACTTTTATTTATTGCCGAAATAAACAAGGCATTATTACCAACCTTACTCATCCAGGTACTTTTCCACTCTTCTAAAGAATAGTGTTTTGCTGTTCGCTCTGTTTCTAAATCATCTTTCTCTAAAGGCTCCGCTACGTAAGCATCTATTTTATTAAATACCATAATGGTTGGCTTGTCACCACTTTTTATTTCGCCTAAAATTTTATTTACAGACTCTATATGTTCCTCAAAATTAGGATGCGAAATATCTACCACGTGTAATAATAAATCAGCTTCTCTAACCTCATCTAGTGTACTTTTAAAACTATCTACCAATTGCGTCGGTAACTTTCTTATAAAACCAACAGTATCACTTAACAAAAATGGTAAATTTTGAATCACAACCTTTCTAACCGTGGTATCTAAGGTTGCAAATAATTTATTTTCGGCAAAAACCTCACTCTTACTAACTACATTCATTAACGTAGATTTACCCACGTTCGTATAACCAACCAATGCCACGCGCACCATTTTACCACGATTACCTCGTTGTACGGCCATTTGCTTGTCAATCGTTTTTATACGAGCTTTCAACAAGGCTATTTTATCACGTACAATACGTCTATCTGTTTCAATTTCGGTTTCCCCAGGACCACGCATTCCTATACCCCCTTTTTGTCTCTCAAGGTGTGTCCACATCCCTCTTAATCGGGGTAACAAATATTCACACTGTGCCAACTCTACTTGGGTTCTGGCGTAACTTGTTTGTGCCCGTTGTGCAAAAATATCGAGGATTAAATTCGTTCTATCTAATACCTTAACATTAAGTATTTTACTAATATTTCGTTCTTGTGCTGCAGATAGTTCATCATCAAAAATAGCGGTACCAACATCGTTTTCCTCTATAAACTGGCGCACATCTTCCATCTTACCAGTTCCTATAAATGTTTTGGGATTAGGCATATCCATTTTCTGAGTAAAACGTTTTATAGCATAACCTCCTGCCGTAAAAGTTAAAAACTCCAGTTCATCTAAATATTCTTTAGATTTTACCTCATCCTGATCTTTAGTAATAACACCTATTAAAACAGCTTTTTCTAAAGCGATATCTTTCTTTTCTATCATGTTGCAAAGTTAAACATTTACAGGTATTATTATTTTTATATTTTTAAGCCTATTTTTGATTTATGACAGACGCTTTAGAAGACTTTCCCGTTCGAGATGATTTACAAACTGTAGCATTTTATAATCTTGAAAATTTATTTGATACTAGTGACGATAAACATACTCACGACAATGATTTTTTACCAACTTCGGTTAAAAAATGGACGCCTAAACGGTATGACAATAAGATTAAAAAATTAGGCTTTGCTATTTCTAACATTGGACGAAAAGAAACTGGAAAACACCCTGCTCTTGTTGGATTAGCAGAAGTAGAAAACGCCTCTGTTATTGAAGATTTAATAAACTCAGAACATTTAGAGGATTGTAATTACAGTTATGTACATTACGATTCTTTAGACGAACGTGGTATTGATGTCGCTTTATTATACGATACAGATGCTTTTGAAGTGACTGCCTCTGACACTTTTACCGTTCAACTATTTGACGATGATGGGTCCCCAGATTACACACGAGATATCTTATTAGTTTCTGGTTTACTAGATGGTGAAACCATTCATGTAATTGTGAATCATTGGTCGTCTAGACGCGAAGGCGAAAAAGAAACGGAACCCAAACGTATGGCATCATCCAATAAAGCTGGTGAGGTTATTTCGATGCTGCGCGACGATAATCCAGATGCTAAAATTATTGTTATTGGTGACTTTAATGACGACCCTTCCAGTAAAAGTATTAAACAGCTTGTTGACCATTTCAACTTATACAACCCGATGGAAACGCTGCGGTCTTATGATAGGGGAACAACCAGGCATAACAGACAGTGGAATTTATTCGACCAAATTCTATTTTCAACTAACTTTTTTGAAAGTACCAGAGATGAGTTTGAGTTTAGCACTGCTAATATTTTTGATGAAGATTTCCTAAAACTGTTTAAAGGCAAGTATAAGGGTACGCCTTTTAGAACTTATGTTGGCAAAAAATACAAAGGTGGTTATAGTGACCACTTTCCGGTGTATGCTATTTTTAAGAAGTGATAAAGAATAAAGACCGCTTCACTGTTAGATCCAAGAACAAAGACTTGTTTATAGTTAAATATGTTAGGTTTCGTGAAATCGATGTCATATTAATTTAAAACAGACCTAAAAGACTAATAATAAGATTTTTGTCATTTCTACAGAGTGAAGCATGAGCGACGAGAAATCTCAATAAAATGTGATTCTGAAATACTGAAACAAGTTCAGCACAAGCAAGTTCAGAATGACGATCATTTTTAAACCGCCTGATACACAACATAAGTCAACCCCAAAGCAGCAATAGGCAAAAACCAAAGCAACCAAATACTGTAATTCTGGCTTCTCTTCTTATTCATTTTGGCATTTATCATCATACGCTTTTTACCTGTGTATTGCATCCAGTTTTTAAAATAAAGAAAGACCGCCATTAAAGCAAATAATGTCCAAGCTTTGGTAGACGACATGGTTACCATGTTCATTTGTTTAAAAAAGCCTGCAAAGAAAACTCCTAAAAGCAATAGTAACGATACCTGTAAAAGCGTTACATAAGTAATGGCTATGTTATTAGCCTTTTGCTTGTACTTTGTTTTGTATTGTGAGAAGATATTATAGAATAAGATATCGAATAGGTTCATTATTTGGTCTTCTGTTTAAAAACCAAAACTACGGTATAAAATCGATATTGATAGTATCTCTCCTTTGTAAACACTATAAAAGCAATATTAAAACTAATTACGGGTATTCGTAAAATATTGAATGTTATTTTTAGTACCTTTATTAACTCTCTTAAAATCAGACTAATTAGATAATTATTATTTTTTAATAATTCCAATTAACTATGATTAAAAAGACGTTATTATTCTCCAATAAATGTTCCATTACGACTAAGCACGAACAATTAGTTGTTAAATCTGAAACAAAAGACAAAACCATTCCCATAGAAGACATTGGTTTTATAGTTATTGATAATCCAGAGATATACATAAGCATTACAACTTTAAATCTACTTATAGCAAATAATGCTTCTGTAATTATTTGTAATAAAACCCATTTACCCAATGGCATGTTTTTAAATCTAAACAGTCACCATATTCAACAAGAAATATTTAAGCATCAGATAGAAGCAAGCCTTCCGTTAAAAAAGCAATTATGGCAACAAACTATTATTGAAAAAATTAATAACCAAGGTATTTTATTAGAAAAAATAACGCATAAAAAAAACAAATTCGAATTTTTGGCCAGTAAAGTTTTAAGTGGTGACACAACAAATATGGAAGCAGTAGCTGCCAATTTTTATTGGAAATCCTTTTTTGAGGTTAATTTTAAAAGAGAACGTTTTGGGAATTACCCAAATAACTTTTTAAACTATGGTTACGCCATTTTAAGAGCTGCCACAGCCAGAGCCTTATCTGGTAGCGGTTTGTTAAACACCCTCGGCATTCATCATAAAAGTAAATACAATGCATTTGCACTGGCAGATGATATTATGGAACCCTACAGACCCATTATAGACGAAGCCGTTTACACCATAATACAGCATTATGATGAGGAAGATTTAAATACAGAAATAAAATCAATACTTCTTCAAACCTTAACAAGAACTGTTTATTTTAAAGATGAAAAAAGTCCGTTAATGGTGGCGCTACAAAAAACAGCCAGTTCTTTACAACAGTGCTATTCCGGAAAAAGAAAGAAAATTAAGTATCCCAAATTATGGAACTAAATGGGTATAGAATTATGTGGTTATTTGTATTTTTTGATTTACCAACCGAAACTGCTAAAGACAGAAAAAATGCAGCTGGTTTTAGAAAAAACATCTTGAAAGATGGCTTTACCATGATGCAATATTCTGTATATATAAGACATTGTGCAAGTAGTGAAAGTGCCGATGTGCACGAAAAACGTATTAAAAGACTACTCCCTCCTTTAGGTAAAGTAAGTGTACTTAGAATCACAGACAAGCAATTTGGCAATATCATGAATTTTTGGGGTAAATTAGAAGTACCTAAAGAGCCCCCTCCAACTCAATTAGAACTTTTTTAAAATAAAAAATGCCTCAATCTTGCTTTATCACTGCAAAAAAGAAGCATTTTTTTAAACGATATTTTTACCTAACAAACTTAATATCAAAGCCTAACAAGCTAACTAATATCGTGTTTTCTAATCCTTAATCAAACTACAACCAGCACAGTGGGCATTAAACATTGCCATGAAATATCGTGTTTTCTAATCCTTAATCAAACTACAACCTGTAAAGGCTCTTTCTGATTTTATATCAAATATCGTGTTTTCTAATCCTTAATCAAACTACAACCATTCAAAAGCATTGGACAAAATTTGATAAAATATCGTGTTTTCTAATCCTTAATCAAACTACAACCACAGCAAGCGTTTGCACATCAACGTCGAAAATATCGTGTTTTCTAATCCTTAATCAAACTACAACACGGCTGCAAGTATAAATGATCTAAGACAGAATATCGTGTTTTCTAATCCTTAATCAAACTACAACATTATAGGCATTATGTCTATTATTCCAAAGAATATCGTGTTTTCTAATCCTTAATCAAACTACAACAAGGAGTTAGCAATCTAAATAAAAGGGATTAATATCGTGTTTTCTAATCCTTAATCAAACTACAACCTTTCAAGCTATCAGGATATCAAAGCCAAAAATATCGTGTTTTCTAATCCTTAATCAAACTACAACATAGGATTTGATTGCTCTGGGAAGATTGAAATATCGTGTTTTCTAATCCTTAATCAAACTACAACTTGTTACGGGTTCATCTGGCAATATTGCAGAATATCGTGTTTTCTAATCCTTAATCAAACTACAACCTTCAGGGTATTAAATTGTTAATGCACGAAAATATCGTGTTTTCTAATCCTTAATCAAACTACAACCTTCACAATTAGAACTCGCGCTTGGCAGCAAATATCGTGTTTTCTAATCCTTAATCAAACTACAACTGAGACTTTCTTCTCTTCTGATAATCGAAAAATATCGTGTTTTCTAATCCTTAATCAAACTACAACTTCGCCATTGGTAATGTTTTTTATGATCGTAATATCGTGTTTTCTAATCCTTAATCAAACTACAACCACTCGGGATGCACCAAAAACTCAAAAACGAATATCGTGTTTTCTAATCCTTGAATTCAAATTAGATTAAAAAGCTATATATGTCAAAGAACTATTTATTATTTTATGTTAATTTAAATTAAAAAATCAATGCTACCAGTTTTACTTAAAACAAAATCACTTCCTTCAAATATTGCCTTTACATTACTTAAACTTATTCTTAATTTTTGAGCTGATTTGTCAAAATTTAACAAAGATTCTTTCTTTAAATCTTTATCTGCCCCACCTTGGGCGTGATGACGAAATTGAATTCTTCCATCACCTTCAAACTGAGTTATTTTAAATAATCTTTTACTTAAATCGTCTCTGGATATATTTTTTAGTTCGTTAGGGCTATTTTCGTAAAAAATAGCCATTTGATTTACTCTTAAAACTTTTGATAACGGAAGTAAAACTTCATTTTTCTTTCCTTGATTTTTTATAATGTTGTCTTCAACAGGCATTTCTAATTTTGGATTCCCTTGATTATGTTTTGCCAAATCGAATGCAGAAATAGTCTTAAAAGCTAACACTCTCTTACCTTTATCATTTACGGTTTCATAAATTGCCATTGCAAAAATATTTTCTAAAGTGGCATAATAACTTTCTTTATATGCCTTTCTGTTTTTTCTGGAGACATGACTTTGGGCCTTAATTTTTGGTAGGTTCTTATTATTGGTTTTTACTCTAATACGCTTAATAAGCATTTCTTTTATCTGGTTACCATTTTCATCTTTTTCATGTGGTAACAAAATCCAACCTTCTTCTGTTCTAATATTTTTAAGCCCATGTTTTAATATTCTACTTTTGATACCTTCATCAACAATAGATTTTACATCCTTATCTAGAAAAGAGCTATTAACAGGTTTTCGTAATACAAACCAAATTTCCTTTTCGCTCTTCTCATTTTCTCTTTCAATAGCCCCATAAAAAGTATCTTTATGTAATGATCCTCTTATTCCTTGCCCTTTTTCATACATTACATTCCCAGATGTATTATATTGAATTTTATTTCGTTTACGTAATTTTCTTTTGGTTTGCCTTTCAATATTATCTTTGTGATTATGAACTACAATAATGCTATCCTTTAATCGATTTGTGTCTTCTGTAAAAGTTTTCCAAGGTTTTTCTATTTTAAACTTTTCCTTATCCCCTAGTTTCTCTACTTCATTAAACGCTACTGTTAATCCTTCTCGAATGCTTTTATCCATACAAGTTAAAACAACAGCATCGATAGCATGATGATAATGGTAATTTCTATCTTTAGTATCTAAACCCCATGATTTTCTAACATCTGCGACCATTGTTCCTTTAGCTGGGAATACTCTTTGAAATAACGACTTTAAAAACAGGGTTGAATATTTTGTTATAATACCTGTATCGACTAACTGACTGTTTTTAAAATTCGGTTTAATTTCGGTTGCTGTAAACCTATAGAGTTTTTGTTTCCAATAATCTAATTTTAATTTTAAATAGTGACGTTGTTGGATGGCTCTATTTTTTTGCTCAACAGTGCTTGCTACTTTAGAAAAGTATTTTTGCTGCTCAATTTTTTCATCTAACTCTTCTATTTTGGTTTTCCAATGCCTGGTATTAGATATACAATTTTGCTTGTATTCATATTCTAAATCTTGTGGTATTCTATTACCTTTTATTTGATTAATCCCTTTATCTGCAAGCGTTTTGTTTGCAAGTGAATTATCAAAAGATTTACTTCTAGGAAAAGTATGCTCTATTTCAAATTGTGGGTTCGAACCCAATAGTTTTTCACAATTAATGGTATTATTAGTATATAAACATACTCCATTTTGCTCTTGGTATAACCTATACTTAACAATATCTGTTTCTGTAACGACCGAATTTGTGTCTTTGGCAAGTTCTTCTAGTTTTTCTTTAAATTTTTTATTTTCGCTTTCTCTTTCTCGTTGCCATCTCTCAATTGCCAATCGCTTGTTTTTATCATTCAATTCTCTGGCTAATTCGATAATAATTTCTGTATCCGACGTTATTTTGTTTTCCTTCAACAACGTATTTATCAGTTTCCTTAAATAAAACAATGTTCGCATTGCCATTGGGTTTTTTACCGCATTGGTAAATGGTAAACCTAAAAGCCCATCCTGACTTTGTGGGTAAGCATCCATTGCCGAAGGATGATACAATTTATTGGCTTCTTCTTTAAAGATTTTAAATTCTTGTATTAAAAAGTCTTTTATAATCTCATCTACTCTGGGTTTCGATAAATAATAACCACCATGCCTTCTTTTTTGAAGTTGTTTTTGAAAACTAACCTCTATATCATTTTTAATAGTATCTCTTTCTGAGTTGGACATTTGTTCCCAGAGATACTTTCCATAAAAGGCTATAATTTTTTCCGTTACATTCTTTTTATCTGTATCGTCAAGAACATAATCGTAATGAGAATTGTCATATTCTTTAATAAAATCGCCTACTAAACCATTAACAATATCAATTTTTAATGTTTTTTCTTTATACCCAGAAATAATATCTATAATAGTATCTTGAATAAACTGTTTGTTCTCATTCCATTTGTCTTTTCCTATTATTTCGTCAATATTGGCAAAAAATACGGCATAGGGATAAATAATTTTATCTTCTTTTAGGAATGGTAAAATCTTGCTTATTACTTTTTTACTTAATGAAGAATAGCCTTGCTTTAAGTTTATACTCTCGTAATAACTCACTTTTTCTTCTGAAATTTCAAATCTATCTTTAATAAACTTTTTTACTTTTTCTGAAGTAACATCATTTACAAAATCTCCAGCAAAGAATAATGTATGCCAAAGTTCGTCAACCAACTCATCTACAGTTTTATTATCTTGTTTTTTATATTTTGACTTAATTATCGATTTACATTCTTTCCAGTTATCGGCATCAAAAACTTTAATAAACTTGCTTATTGTTGGACTTCCTACAATTGGGTATTTATCTTTATAATTAAATTCGAAATACAAATTGTTTTTCTTTGCCAAAGTATTGATGCCTTTAGAAATATCTAAAAACTTAAAACTTTTAGCACTAACCCTGTAAAACTTATTTAAAGCAATTTGGTAATACTCAGGATAATCTGAAAGAAAAACAAATGAATCACTTTTTCGTTCTTTTACTTTTATAGAGTTTAAAAACTGGTACATTCTAAACTCCTCGAACAAAGGATGACTTACTGGGCAACGTGGTTTTATTTTCTCTAAAGTACATTTACCAACGGTTCCTTTTTGAGATTTTAATGGTCTTTGAAAAAATATGGCATCAAAGAACTTGTTTGCCAAATCTTTATCAATGTTTTGCGATTTCATTAAAAAATTAAATTCTTCAACATAACTTATTCTTGAAGAATTCACCTCTTGATCATCTGCACTGAATTTAGTTTTTCTTACTTTCTTATCATTTTTAAGTAAATCGTAATAGTATTCACCTAAAGTTTTAAAACCATTTTGCTCTAACAGTTCTTTTTCTTTTATAAACTGTTCTAAATCTTTTCCAGCATCTGCGTCTTTTCGTCCACTTTTAAAACCTCTTCGTTGGCAAATATGGTACAACGCTCGTCCTAATTCTTGCTTTGAAACTATAGAATTAGCTCCCTTTGCTCTTACTTTGTAAGGATTAATTTTTAACCACTCTGAAAACTCATAGTTTTCAGTAGGATATTTTATTTCTCTTCCTTTTTTATATACAGACCAAATATCCAACTCATCTAAACTTAAAGGACAAAAGCCATTTTCAATTAAAAGTCTTAATAAATCGGTTTTTCTTTTTTTTCGTCTTCTATATAGTTTTCTTGATGCTCTATGCTTGGTTCTTTCTGAAGCTAAAGAAAACTCAACACCTTTTTCCTCGCCAACTCCTTGTGGAAAAACTAATACATTGGTATCTACAACTTGATTCCCTTCTAGATTGGCATCTCTAATTGCCCAGCCAATACTATTAGTCCCTAAATCTAAACCTAAAATTTTTGACATAACCTCCTAGTTTTTTGAATTTTAAATGTACAAAAAACAAAAGATATTTTTCTTACAGAAACCCGTATGTTGTATGAAAAATATTTTAGTATATTAGCAACAGATTAAACTTTCTAATCCTTTAATCTTATTACAATAAGGCTATATGCCGTAGACGAAAGTCTTTGATCCCGCTTAGGTGGGATCTTTTTATTTATATAAGTTTTTAATAAAAATATAGAGCTCGCTACAAAAGAATAAAGCTGAGAAAACTCTTTACCTCTTAACAGATTTACTCCACGCTTCAACTTCTATAAAAAAGTCTGATATTTTAATGTCACGTGATTCGCAAATTTTATAAATAGTAGGCAAAGAAATTTGGTAATTTCCTCCCTTAATTATATCTCTAAGAGTACTTTCTTCTATGTTGTGGTTAATTGCAAATTTTCTTTTTGAAAGACGAGATTTTTCCCATAGATAATTTATATAGCCGTATATATACTCATTGTATTTCATTAGTAACAAAAGAATGTATTGAAAAAATAAAAAATGCGGTCTGTAACTCGCGTTTTGAAAATTTTATTATATTTGTAGCTTAATACATATATTTGCAATTCTTCAAATAGAAAATATTGAAGCTATTGCTTTGAACCTTCCGTTAGAAAACTGGTAATTTTTGCAAACGAGGTGATAAGTAGATTGGCTCACGACCTAGGCGTGAGCTCTCTTATCGTTTGCAGGGTATACCAGTACCTCTAACGTGGTAAGTTGAGTTCCACGCCTTTTTGTTTCCATACATAAAAAGGTTCATGAGATATTTATCTCTTTTTTAGGCAACTTGAACTTAAAATGAATGAGATCCCGTTAAAAAACGGGATTAGTTCAACTTACAATTTTGTGTCCTTCGCCTAAGGTGAAACCTCAAAATTGAGTTTCACTAACTTTAAAACTTTAACCATGCCAGAAACCGAAACGCAGAAATCACCGCAGGACTTTTTATTGTCGCACTACATTACACTAGCTTTATTAATATTGATATTCGATAAATCGGGCTTCTCAAATACCATTAAACAACATTGTAAAACAGGATTAAAGGTTCTTGGTATTATTTATGCCAACCAAGCCTACAACATAGGAACCAAGGCTTTATCAAACAAAGAATTTGATGCCTTTTTTAAATTATTCCCAAATACCTATTATAATAACCGTGAATTAATTCCAGTGGATTTAATTATAAAAAACATAAAATTGTGCATTACTACAGACGATATCGTGTATATGTCTGGTGAGTATCAATAATTTGATTATTAAATAACAACGCTCTCTATATTTGAATAAAAAAAAGTAAATTAGAGGCAAAAAATATAAGATGTAAGTATACTCCCCCTTTTGTTTTTATATAGAACGTTATAAGCTCTCATATACTGTTTTATATCTTGAAAAATTTAATCTCTCTGATATTTTGTTAAGCAAATACAATTTGTTTCGGAGGAACAATAATATCTACTAACTAAACAATTTTTCTGCCAAAAGGGGAAGCTTGCATCGGTATTCTTCAATGATGTGACTCTATAAAAGAAACTGCTCTGTTATTCAGAAGGCTATCGAAAACAAAATATATTTTGTTTGAAGATATAAGCGAAGCTTACGACTTAAGAATCTAAAACACCAGTAAGCACATAAATATAATCGTTATGTAATCCTTTAATTTTCATTTAAGGTATAGCAGGGGTGAGATTCTTCGCTTTGCTCTGACATTGTATTTTAAAAAACAAGACTATCTAGGGTATATAATCAATACTAACGTCATCCAACTCATAAACACCATCAAAGATTTCGTGTCCACTACCTGTATACTTAAAAGCGATGTGTATGTTACCAGTAATATAAGACAAATACATTATCAGGATTAAGCCAGGGTGCAAAAGAGTCGGTGTCTTTTTACACGATATGCTACAACAATAAGTTATATTTTTTAATAATTTAAAAGATATGTTCTGAGTCAACTCTAGTACAAATAACGTTTAGGATGTAGGCAATACTCTTTTGTTCCTTATATAAAACTTTATAATCTCTTACAATAATCCTTCTGTATTTAGGAAAAATTTCATCCTTCTGATATTGTTCAGCAAATACAATTTGTTTAGAAGTAGCAATAATATCTTTTCTAACAATTTTTCTGGCAGAAGGAATTTCTTTATATCGGTAATCTAAAATAGCATTGAGGCACTCTCTAGCTTGTCGTGTCCAAACAACTTGGGCAATCTTATTAGGCATTTAGTCTTCTTCTTGTTCAAACTCATCAGCTGATATATAATCACCTTCTGTTATTTGCGATTCAGCTGTATCTAATGCCATTTTGTATTCTTGACGAGACATCGGAGTTCCATCAGGATGATATGCAACCGTTTCATTTTTAAAGTATCCTTCATATAAAGCATCTACCATCTGTAAAAAACGGTCATCAACTGTTTTTATAGATTTTTTCCACTTTTCTCTTAATTCCAATGCTCCCATAATAGTAAATATTATAACTCAAATATACGCTATTTTACACAATAAATATACCAAATATAATCTGGAGTTATTTAGATTTGGTAATAGTAAAACGTTCTTTTAAAGAATTCAAGAACCTTATTCTAACATATCTTAAGGCAAATAATCAATACTAACGTCATCCAACTCATAAACACCATCAAAGATTTCGTGTCCACTACCTGCATACTTAAAAGCGATGTGTATAGTCCCCTCAATACAAGACAAATCCACATTACCAGAATTAAACCAGGGTGCAAAAGAATCGGTGTCTTTAACAATATATGCAGCAGATAATATGTCCCAGGTTGCCGAAGTGATGCTAGCTTCGGCACCATCCCAATTTGAAGAATATAGCACTTCTAAATAACTACTGTCGGCTAAACTATTGGAGGTTTTAAAGCTTAAGGTCTCACCCTCCTGCATATCCAGATTGATGGCTGGTGTTATTAACCACCCAATATTACTATCGTCACCAGAACTTGCAGATTTAAATCTGGCCGACCTTCCTAAAGAAGCATTGCTAGATGTTGAAGAATACGCTTCCCAACCTTCGTTGCCTGTCTCCATATAATTGGTCCAATCATTACCAGTTATGAGTTTATTATTTTTTTGGGATTCAAAATCTTCATAAAACAAATTCATCGTTCCTAATTCAGGTGCTAATCCGCAATCTAACTCTATAGGATCACAGCGCTCATCAGAATCAAAAGCGATATCGGACGAACTATTGACAATCAATACATAAAAATCATCTCTGTAATCTCTACTAAATATACCTTGAATACGTCCTTTATTTTGCGATACTGGCAATGACTTAAAATCTGAAAACGTACTTGTTTGCAATAACATAGAAGCTCCCGATTCACAGCTTTCTAATATTCTTAAACCATCAAAAGCATCGGTAGATTCACCTGCATAGGTTAACCCCAGATCGAATCTATTAATTTGCATGTTATCTAATTGAATCAAAGTATTTTCGTCGGCTTCTGTTAAATGAATTAATGAACTGATTTTAGGTGTAATTGTAGCCACTTCTGAGGTTCTTATAACTATATTTTGGTACTCAAAATCCTGTATTTGTTCTATTTTAGAATCTTCACCGCGTCCAATTGCTAAAACCCCATTAGATTCTCCAATCGTTAAACCTTTAAGCTTTACATATACTTTTCTTCCAAACTCGTAAGTATCGGATAAGCTTCCTACATTCATTTCTAACTTAAGACCAAGTCTTGGGTCATTATCTGGGTTACTAGCATCTATCTTATTTTGGATAATGAGTTCTTTAAAGAAATTTCCAGCCCGATCACTTGAAATAACATAACCTTCAATATATAAATCTTCGTCTATAAACGCTATAAGGTTTCCTTTGTTTTCTGCTTGTTCAAACCTTTCGTAAATGGCTTTAAAGGTTGTTAGTTGGTTTGTTGGAATGGCTATGTTTTCTGTCTCATTAGGACTTGGAATATCATAATCTTCATCTACACAAGAGACAAATACCATTGAAATACTTAGAATTAAAAATCTATTTATATAATTCATTATACCTTTTTTAAAAATTGACAGTTTATTAATTATAACAGTGTCTCCCCGAGCATTATCGAAATATAAAATGTATTTTATATTAAAGATACTTAGCGGAGCTAAACGAAAGTTTTTTTTATTTCATAGTCGTCGAAAAAAGGTCTCGACTGCGCTCGACCAGACATTAGACCTTGTATTAATTTTTATCATGTACTAAAAATTGACATATAGGTTTAGAAAATACGTAGCACCTCTACCGTACCAATATTTAGATCCAAAAACAGGTTTATTTAGAGCCTGGTCATCTCTTAGTTGCCTGTAATTAGCATTTCTTCCTTGTTCAAATCCACCTGTTTTAAAAACTTCATCTAAAACATTATTGATACTTACAAAAAATCCAATGTAATATTGATTGACCCTCCACGATTTACCTCCTACAAGGTTTACAACCATATAATCATCGAAAGTTTCTTGTTTAAGTAGTGTTTTAGCAACCTCCTCGTCATAATCAATAAATGGTAAACCATCAACATCTGTAAAAAAGTTATCGGTTCTGGTTAACGGGCTAATGTCGACATAGGTTTTATCAAAAAAATTGGCAGTAGCACCAAACCACCAATACTTTGGATCTCGATATTCAAAACCAATAGAGTAGGCCTGGTGTGGACCAACTGCTAATTTGTAGCCTTTAAGTTTAGAAGTTCCTAAATATACATTTTCAAATCTATCTGAAGACAGGTATACATCTGGATTATTATCATAAGTATATTGCCCTAAAGCGGCAACTCCTTTTAATTTAACAGTTGGTGTTATCTGAGCTTCTATGCCTAATTCTGCACCTAAATGGTTTTTATTGATACCCTGTAGAATCTCTTGAATAAATTCGTTGTCGTCATTACCAGATTGCTGCGTTCCAGATTCTGCAATAACGTTGCCTATACCATCTGCAAAGAAAAAAGAGATCTCATTAGCATCTTTTAATTTTGTATAGAACCCTGTAATTTTAGCTTTCACAATAGGTGATCTAAAAATGTAGCTCACATCAAAAGACATTATTTTCTCTTCTGAAATATTTGGAACGATGTTGTGATTTGCTCTGGAATTAGAATAACTATTTCGAATAGAAGGTGCTTTTATAATATAGCCTGCATTTATATCTACGATATGTTTGCCCGTAATTTTATACGTGCCACCTGCTTTAACACCTAATCCTGTAAAAGATAATACCTCGCCTTTACCAAAGGAATTATTCTGAAACGTTTCATGTTGAAATACCCCTTCTCTTTGGTATTGTGTATTGGTGATATGTCCTGATACAAAAAAATCTACTGTATTATATGTAAACTGTGCTTGTGCAAAACCAGAAAGGACATTGGCTTGTATATTGTAATTATAACTGTAAACATCTCCTACCTCTAAAATTGTATTCGGGTGGTTTAAATCGAATTGAACGCCATCAAAACTATCGATATTTAAAAAGCCGGAACCGCCAAGAAGATCTAGAACTCGAGCGTAATTTTTAGATTCCAGCTTTTTATAGTTAATGGATGTATTAAATAAAATATGTTCGCTTAACTCGCTACTTAAAATAGTATTTACGGTTAATTGATTATCATCTACTCTATCTTCGTACAACATATACGTTGAATTTCTGCCTTGGGATGTTTGAATTAAATTAGCATCGTACATCTGCTGCCAATTAAGTTGTCCATTATTTAAAAACTCTTGCTGTGCACCGTAAGCAAACTCTAAATCATTTGAAAAGTTTCTCTCAAAATAACTTGGAAGCTTTTGATAATAAGTTGGGCTTGGATTTCTACCTCCACTCTCAAAAACGATAGTACCATTAGTATTCACGATTCTATTAGCACCTCCATACGCCAAACGACTGTTTCCCAGTTTTCCAAATTGATAACCAATATTGGTGTTCAATTTTGTTTTACCGTTTATACTCCAATAATGGTTTAGCATAACAATAGGTTCATTAACTTCTTTAATACGAGAATTACGTTTTTTACCTAATTGCCACCCCCAATACTCATTATATTTTATACCCTTTAAATTATAAACTTCCTGAGTATTTGGTGATGACTTTCCTCTTTTATTGGGAGCATAAATACCCGTAAAACTTAAACTATGTTTATCGTTAATTACTTTTTCTATGGAAGTAAAAATTGAATTAGAACGATACAATGTGGCATCTTGATACCCTTCGTTCCCCCAACGTCTTCCTATAGATAATGTATAAGCCCATCCGTTTTTCAATAACCCTGATGTATAGGTAGCCATTAACCTATTGGTGTAACTCCTATTGGATGATGAATATGTTATACGTTTTCCTGGACGCATTTGAGACGCTTTAGTATTAATATTTATAGTTCCTAACAGTCCTCCAAAAGTATATTTGGAAGGTGTTAAACCTGAGCTTAATTCCTGATTACGTATCACATCGTTTAACCCTCCCCAATGACTCCATTGTGGGCGCCCATTATAAATTTTATTCATTTCTATACCATTAATCATAACTGATCCCTGATCTGAATCTAAGCCTCTCAACTTAAAAAAAGAGGAGCTAAACTCAAAGGCTACTGTGCGTTGAAAAATATCTGGAGATGATTGTAATAAGCCTGAAATGTTGCCTAACTCATTAGTATCTGTATCAAGTTCATCATCTGAAAGGCTTATTGTAAACAGGTCTTGAGACGACGAAATATCTAATTCTAAAGTCATGTCAGTAATATTTACGGTTTCATTTTCATTAACTATAATAGGATATCTTTTGCTTATATATCCTACTTTTGAAATCCTTAAAACTTGTTCCCCTAAAGGCACATTTACAGAGAATTCGAATTCACCTAAAACATCTGTCTCTGTTTGCTGTTTCGTTTCTTCAATAGTAATAATAGCGTTTTTAATAGGCCAGAATGACATTGACTCTTTTACACTCCCTTTTATAAGAGTTTGTTGGGAGAATGTGAAAAGTGTTGAAAATAATAAGAGAGGAGTAAAGACCATTTTTTTTAATACAACTTCTATATTTTCCATTAAAAACATAATCACTCCTATAACCTTGTTTAATTTTGTTTGCGAATATATATAATTTGTAAGAATAAGCTTCTTTTTATTTAAAGAAATTATCTACTTTTGATTTAGACGAATAATTGTTTATATGAAATATCTAAACCCATTATTGGTAATCACATTATTTATTCTGTGCATTGTAAACATACAAGCACAAGAAAAAAAACGCTATAAAATCCACACAATTGCTTTTTATAATTTGGAGAATTTATTTGACACTATTAACGACCCCAATAAGCTGGATGAATATAGCCCCATGATGCAATTAAAAACAGATCGAGCCAAAATATATAAAAAGAAAGTGCAAAATATGGCCAAAGTAATTGCAGGTATTGGGTATACAGTAACTCAAAATAAACCCGCTATTATTGGGGTATCTGAAATTGAAAACCGAGATGTACTGGAAGACCTTGTTAACGATTCTTTACTAAGAGATAAAGAGTATGGTATTGTACATTTTGATTCTCCTGATGCTCGTGGTATTGATGTTGGTTTATTATATCAAAAAACCTTATTTGTACCACTGTATACCAGTAACCATACACTTAAAATTTATGATAACACAAACAGAAAACGTGTTTACACCAGAGACCAATTATTAGTTAGTGGAGAATTAGAAGGCGAAATGATTCATGTTATTATTAATCATTGGCCATCTCGCCGTGGTGGTGAAGCCAGAAGCAGACCTAAACGTATTGCAGCCGCTAAACTAAATAAATACCTAATTGATTCACTTCAGGTAATAGATCCTTATGCAAAAGTTTTTATTATGGGTGATTTAAATGACGACCCTACAAACAAAAGCATTAAAACCATACTAAAGGCTAAAAAAGACAAGAAAAAAGTAGGCTTTAAGGAACTTTATAACCCCTTTGAAAAGTTTTACAGAAACGGATTAGGTACTACAGCATATCGAGATACGTGGAGTTTATTTGATCAGATTATCATTACCAAGCCATTACTTGAAAAAGAGTATGCTTCTTTTAGATTTTATAAAGCAGGTATTTTTAACGAAAGTTACTTATTTTATAAAGATGGTCGCTACAGAGGCTATCCTCTAAGAAGTTTTTCTAACGGATGTTTTACAAATGGCTATAGTGACCACTTTCCTGTTTATATGTATGTTATTAAAGAAATGAAGTAGACTTAAGGTGATTTTAAAAGTTCTTGTCTTTATTAAATATCAATAACATGATAATACATGTCGTTTCTGCCTTACTGAAACAAGTTCTGCACATGGCGCAGGAACGACAAAATAACTTAGAAACCAAAAGGGTCTAAAAAGTGTCTTTCAAAATGAAATGAAGAATCCTATAACGGTTTTAATATTTTGATTCATTAACCAATAAGATTCTTCGCAGTGTTCTGATGACAAAATATATCATTTTTTAGACAGCTTTTTGTTTTTAACCTAACCAAGAACTCCAGGGAATTCGTGATAAGAACAAGGCTAAAGCTATGCTATAAAAAACGGCTATGGTTTTTAATTTAGCTTTAGATGTTAGTTTCTTTTTATGCTTAGAATAGCCTATAGTTATTAAAGTTACTGCTACTATATTTACAAAAGGATGCTCTACAAGATATAATCTTGCTAAAGAATTACCCATAACACCACCTCCTAATTCGCTCCACAACTCAAATCTGGGAGAGACAAAGTACAGTATCAACCCTATTAATAACTGTATATGTGATACGATTAAAGTAAATAGTGATTTTCTAAAGTCTGTAGCTTCATATTCCTTATCTCCAAATGTTTTTATTAAAGCATTTACAGTTGCTATGATTAAAACTAAAAGTACTAAATACGCCCAATAAGAATGCAGCATTTTCACAATATCATACATATATCAAATATTTAAATTTATTAAAACAAATGTAATAATTAAAAAGCATAAAAAAACCGCTTCAACTTGAAGCGGTTTAAAATTATATGATTTTCTGGATTAGAAGTTATAACGCATACTAAAATTCCATGTTCTACCATAACCAAAGCGTCCTTGGTTTGCGATATTAACCCCTTTATAGTTTTGTGTTGGATCTGTTGATAATGGATTATTTTCATTAAGAGATTCTATATAAACCTCATCAAAAACATTATTGATGTTAACTCTAAATTGTAATGAGTTTTTATCATTTTTACCTAATAACCATTTATAAGACAAACCAACGTCTACAGTATCGTAAGCAGGTAATTCTATAGAAGGTTCTTCTACAGTAGCCGCCCCTTGAGAATATAAATTACTATACGTATTCCAGGTTCCATCTACACTAAATCTTGGCAAAAACTCATAATCAGCAAAAAGTCCTGCAGTAAGTTGAGCTCCACCTCCAATTTTAACACCATCTAAATTAACAGTAGCAGCAGATTCTATTTCATTTCCTGCTTCATCAAAAGTTCTTCTTAAACCATCACCATCATACGTCCAATCCCCTACGGATAAAAACCCATTAACTTTTAAGTTGTCCATAGGACGCGTAAACACTTCTAGCTCCACTCCCAAGTGGGCTTGCTTAACACCTTGTGTTTGAAACAATCTAAAATCATTATCCCCTTGGTTACCCTCTGTTTGTAAATCTGTTCTATTATCCCAAATTGTATAATATGCATTTACGTTAGCAGATACTTTATCACTTTTAAACTGATACCCAGCTTCCAAACCTGTAATTTTTTCATTTTCAATCTCTGGCTCAACCAATTCATTGCTATTTCTATCACTTACAAACAAAACACTATGAAAAGGCTGACGTGAATAATAACCAACATTAACAAAAACCTTGTGGTCTTGATTTATAGTATAAGCACCACCAGCTTTTGTATTAAACCCAGGGTTATTTACTTTTTCAGACTCTTCTGATTGACCAGCTACCTGTACTTCTTTAAACTCGGTTCTTACATGAGACTGAGTTGAAACTGAACCCTGAAAAAATGCTGAAAAGTTATCGTTACTATATTCTAGCTGTCCAAATACGCCTCCGTAGTTAATTTGCTCTTCATAATCATATCCAAAGCGTTGTGTATGGTCATCATTAGTATTAAATGTTAAATCCCAAGGGTTAATACCTCCAAAAGTCTCAGTTAATACATTTATATTATCATTTGTATCATTATCCCCTTCTACAGAGGTAACCGATAGAAATTCGTTTACACTTCTAAAGTGGATACCATTATATAAACGCACATCTGCTCCAAAATTCAAGCTTAAATTTTCATTTAATTGAGTTTCAAAGTTTGATACTAATCCATACCAGTTATGGTTATTGTTAGACCCTCTTGCATATAAAGGTATATCATTATCATCATCTATAGTAAATGCAAATGTACCTCTACCTAACGACCCATATAAAACAGTCGATAGTGAAGAGTTTTCATTAATATTCCAGTCCCAAGACAAGTTAGCTACTGGTTTATGATACACGTTTCTACCTCCTGGATATTTTCCTCCATTTAACAGGTTAGGGCTATCAACACCATCAAAATTCCATGAATTATATCGTCTTCCATTATCAAGAAAATCTTCAATATCGCCTCTGCCAGCTGCAGCATGCCATTGAGGCGCTCCTGTAATTAAGAAATTGAATAAGTTATTTTCATTAGGCTTGTACCCAAATGATAAAAAATATGTTTGTCCTTGTCCATCAGTATAATCCACGTATCCATCACCTTGCCAATGACCAAACATTCCTGAAAATGCCCATCCATTCTCCATTAAACCTGTAGAATAATAAATATTTGTCTTAGTATAATTATCATTACCTATCATTTGCTGAAGGAACCCACCTTCTTTTCTATCAACAGTTTTAGTAACAATATTCACCGTTCCTCCTACAGACGAAATGGCTAGTTTTGAAGCACCTAAACCACGTTGTATTTGCACTGCATTGGCAACATCTAGTACTCCGGCCCAGTTAGACCAGAACATCCTACCATCTTCTGGACTATTAATTGGCTGTCCATTTAGCATAAATGCTGTATTGGTTTGATCAAATCCACGTAAAAACATGCTACCATCACCAAATCCACCTCCTTTTATATTTTGTACGGAAGGTGTCGATTTTAAAACTTCAGGCAAATCCCAGTTACCAGCTTTTTCCTGAATTTCTGCTGCTTTAATAGTTGATACAGCAATAGGTGTATTTCTGTCTTCTGCCAAATCAATTACACCAGTACCAGTAATAACGATTTCATCAAGTGAATTATCTGGTGCCAATTTAATAGTACCCAAATTAGTATTTCCATTAAATGATATGGTAATAGAACTATACCCTACGTACGTAATCACAACTTCCCCTGAAGATGCTCCGGTTGTTAAAGTAAAATTACCATCAAAATCTGAAGAAATCCCATTAGAGGTTCCTTTTTCAACAATATTCGCCCCTGGAAGCGGGGAATTAAGTTCAGCATCTATTACTGTACCAGTAACAGTGCTTTGAGCCATGATAACTGTAGAAAATAAGAACGCCACAGTCGTCAAGAAAAAATGAGTAGTTTTTTTCATGATTTAAAAAAGAATTAATTATTTGAATTTAGTCAATGCAAAAGTACGGATAATTAGTACACTACCGTTAAGCATATGTTAAACTTTTTAACATTTACAGTAAAAGAAAAGGCATTGATATTAAAATATCAATGCCTTTTCTTTAATTTCATTAAGAATTCTACACTCTTTTACGCTAAACTCTTATAATAATTCAACAAGTTGCTGGTAGAAGAATCATGGTCACTATTATCGCTATTGTTAAATTCTTGTAAAATTTTGCTAGCCAATTGCTTCCCTAATTCCACTCCAAATTGATCATAACTATAAATATTCCAAATAATACCTTGTACAAATATTTTATGCTCGTACATGGCTATGAGTTTTCCTAAACTTTCAGGAGTTAGTTTATTTATAAAAATAGTATTGGTTGGTTTATTTCCTTTAAAAACTTTAAAAGGAATAATATCAGAACGTGTGCCTTCTGCAATGACTTCCTTCTCTGTTTTTCCATTTAAAAGTGCTTCTGTTTGGGCTAAAAAGTTAGAGATAAGTTTATCTTGATGATCTTGGTTACCGTGTAAAGACTTCGTGAAACCAATAAAATCTGCTGGAATCAGTTTAGTTCCCTGATGTATTAATTGAAAGAACGCATGTTGCGAATTCGTTCCTGGCTCTCCCCAAATTAAAGTACCTGTTTCATAATCTATAGGGTTTCCATTTCTATCAACACTTTTACCATTACTCTCCATAATGCCTTGCTGTAAATAGGTAGCAAATTGGTTTAAGTATTGAGAATAGGGTATAACGGCTTCACTTTCTGCCTTGAAAAAATTATTATACCATATACTTATTAAAGCTAATACAACTGGTATGTTAGTTTTAAAATCTTCAGTTTTAAAATGCTCGTCCATTTTGTTAGCTCCGTTAAGCAAGCTTTCAAAATTATTATATCCAACAGCCAAACTTATAGTTAAACCAACAGCACTCCATAACGAGAAACGACCACCAACCCAATCCCACATTGGGAAAATATTATTTTCATCTATTCCAAATGATTTCACACTTTGAATATTGGTTGATACTGCCACAAAATGTTTCCCAATAGCATCTTCGCTTGCAGATTTTAAAAACCACGCTTTAAGGGTATTCGCATTAGATAGTGTTTCCTGAGTCGTAAATGTTTTTGAAACTACAACAAAGAGTGTGGTCTCTGGATCTAGTTTTTTAATAACTTCATTTACATGATCTCCATCTACATTGCTTACAAAATGGGTCGTTAAATGGTTTTTATAATATTGCAAAGAATCCACGACCATGGCTGGACCTAAATCGGATCCTCCAATACCAATATTTACTATATCTGTAAATATTTTTCCTGTGAAACCTTTTCTGTCTCCATTTACAACTTCATTAGTAAACCGTTCTATCTTTTGTTTTACCTGATATACTTCTGGGATTACATTAACACCGTCTACATGACATTCTGAAATTTTAGGAGCTCGTAATGCTGAGTGTAGAACAGCTCTCCCTTCTGTTTGATTTATTATGTCTCCAGAAAACTGACTTTTAATAGCCTCTTTTAATTTAACCTCATCGGCTAATTCTAGTAAATATTTAAATGTCTCTTCTGTTATTCTATTCTTTGAAAAATCTACATAAAAGTCGTCCCATTTAATGGTTAACTTATTTGCTCGCTCATTGTCTTGAGCAAAAAAATCTTTCATATGAACATCTTTTACAGTTTTATAATGCTCTTGTAATCGTTTCCACGACTCTGTTGTCGTAGGGTTTATATTTGGTAATGCCATTAATCTTTAAATGAAATTAGATTGTTTTTATTTTCTAACGTTTCCTCTAAAACTTCATCTTTAAAAGGAACAGCATCTAACTGTACTTTTATAGGTGCAATGAAGTCTAAATATTTAACTTTTAAGGAATCTGATATTGGTTTTGCTTCTGGTAATTTTTGTTTAAAAGGATCTACTTGCCTTCCGTTTTTCCAAAAACGGTAACAAACATGGGGGCCTCCTGTATTTCCTGTCATACCAACCCAACCAATAACATCGCCTTGTTTAACAAACTGACCAACTTTTGCATTTCGTTTTTTCATATGGAGATACTGTGTCTCATAGGTCGCATTATGTCGGATTTTGACATAATTTCCATTGCCACCTCGTCTTCTAGATTCGGTAACTGTCCCATTAGCAGTAGCCATAATGGGTGTGCCAATGGCAGCGGCAAAGTCGGTACCTTTATGCGGGCGCACTTTATATCCATAAACTGCAATTCTTCTTTTTAAATTATATCTTGAAGAGATACGCTTAAATTTTACAGGGGCTTTTAAAAAGGCACGTCGTAAATTTTTTGCTTCTTCATTAAAATAATCAATAATGCCTTTTACAGAGTCTGTTTCAAATTCAAAGGCATAGAAAGGTTCTTTATTGTGCTCAAAAAATGCAGCTTTTATATTATGTACTCCAGTATAAATAGTGTCGTCAATATACTTGTCGGTATAAATCACTTTGAATCGATCTCCTTTTTGAAGGCGTCTAAAATCTATAGTCCAGGCATAAATTTCATCAGCCATTTTATATGCTAACCGTGGGCTTAACCCTTGCTCTTCTAATGTTTCCGAAATATTATTTGTAATGACTCCTGTAGCTACTTTTTCAACATATTTAATAGGTTTTCTACTTGTATATGCATGAATTGAATCATGAAAATTGACAACTACGTATTCTTCTGGGTTCGGCTGATAAATAAAACATTTCGGTAGTTCTAATGTATCTTTAGAGCATAGCAATGTATATGGCTTCCCTACTTGAAGGCGCCTTATATCGAAAGAGTCTTTGGCTTTTTCTGCTATGTGAAATATCTTGGGATAACCTAGTTTGTTACGCTCTAAAATGACTCCAAAAGTATCTCCCCTTTTAATAGTGTCCCGCTTAACAACATAATCGTTTAAGTTAAAACCGAATTCATAAACTTCTTTCGGAACCTCTTCTACTACTGCTAATTCTTCTTCTAAAATAACAGGTTTAGGTTCATCTTTACAGGCAATAAAAGATATTGCTAGTATTAGTAGTATTAAATATCTGTTCCCCACTCTTGTATTTCTTTTTCTGACCATAATTCTGGAAAAAATATCCTTTTTTGGTATTTTGGGTGCATGTATTTTACCCATTCACTGCCTCCGGTGGCTTCTGCTGTTTTACCACCTATATTCAAATAATGATTTGCTGTATTATAATGTGCCATAACCCATTTTATATTTACTGTATAGTCATAATGACGCATGGCTTTTATTAACTCTTTATTCTCTCTAGCTTCTTTTGGTAACGCCTTAAATTTTGACCACAAGTTGTTACCATAGTAAAACTTAGTAAATCTGATAAACTCCTCTTTATATTTCTCCTCAAAAGCAGTTAACAGGTAGCTTTTTTTACCTGTTTTATAATCTTTACCTGCTGCTTGCCAATACAAATGTTCGAAAGCATTTTCATAAGACGAATTCCTGTCTATAGTATCCCTAAATCTTTTGTCTATAAGGTTTATAAGTTCAGTCGAAGCAAACTCAATTTTTCTATATTGAGCGCTTTGAAATCCACTCGCAGGTGTTAATGTATGTCTGAATTTATTATATTGATCAACATCCATACCATCTTTCATAATACTAAAAGAAGAGGTAAGCATATCAAAATAACGACTAATGCGCATTAATTTTGAAGTAAACATAATCGTATCTACATCATCATTATTTGCTACTTGATCTATCTCACCAAGTATCATTTTAAACAAGAGTTCATTAATTTGATGGTACATTATAAACACCATCTCATCTGGAAAAACGGTACGTTGTATTTGAAGATTTAGTAACGCATCTGTTTGAATATAATCCCAATAATTAATGGGTTTACTATGAAGTAACCCTTCTAAATAAGTCTCATAATCCTGGTCTATTGCCTCGTATTTCTCCTTTAGCTGGTCGGTTATTTTTGAATTCAAAATCTATTAATTATCTACAACTATTTTAAAAGGATGCTTTAACCCTTTAAAAGCTTCAAGGTCTGCTCTTAGAGAGCCAACTGCTAAATCTGCTTTGATTCGTAAAGGTACTTTATTTTTGTCTTTTGACACCCATAGAGTTAAACTTTCTTCTTCTTTAAAAACACGTCCAGCCATAACATACGGTCTGAACTTTAAAGATTCAACTTCTCCAAAATCAGTCTCTATAGTTTCCTCTCCGATATATTGTAGTTTGAACCCATAATTTTCTTCATCAAAAAACATATCTACCCTCACTTCACTACCTGGCTTTAATTTTCTGGTATCTAAATTATTACGCAAATAATAAAACGTAGAGACCATATCCTGAATATTGGGTTTCGTATCAATAACTGTCTTTTTTTTATACTTTTTATTGTTTACGTATGCCTTATGTTTTACCTGATCGAAATCTATTTCAAGATCTTTAGTATGACCTCCTTCATCTATTTTTCTAATAAATTTATAAGGCATAATGGTTTTTTTATCAAAGTAACTTTCGTATCTGTCTTTTACTTTGAAAAACCATTTTATCATACCAGTTGTCCAACCATTTCCGACTACATGATATACATCTTTGTTATTTAGTTTAGAATCTTTTACTGCAAGTGTGGCATTCCCCGCTTTTAAAAAGCCGCTATAACTCATTCTAAATTTGAACCATTCACCATTTTCAAATGCCGATTCTTGTTGAGAAAAGGACATTTGCATAGCCAATATTGCTGTTAATATAAGTAGTATTCTTTTCATTTGTATGGGTCTTGATAATGTAACTTCTTAATGTACATTTTATTGCTATATGTTTAGAAATTACAATTACTGTTCCAAAAATAAAAATTTCTTTCGACTCTCCACTATTAATTAGAAGTGCTTAACATTAATTTGTTACAATAAACAAAAAAACTCCAACAAATAAATGATGGAGTTTTTACCTAGATTTTACATATATATATATTACAATGTACCTCTATTGGCTTGCTCTCTTTCAATAGATTCGAAGAGTGCTTTAAAATTTCCTGCTCCAAAACCACGAGCTCCCATACGCTGAATAATCTCGAAAAATAATGTTGGTCTGTCTTCAACTGGTTTAGTGAAAATTTGCAATAAATAGCCTTCCTCATCAGCATCAATCATGATCCCTAAGCTTTTTAACGTCTCGATATCTTCTCTCAATTCATGACTATGTTCTTCTAACCTTCCTGGCACTGCTTTATAATATTCTTCTGGTGGCGTGGATAAAAACTCAATCCCTCTAGTTCTTAAGCTAGAAACCGTAGTAATGATATCATCGGTTGCTACGGCTATATGCTGAACTCCTGGGCCTTCATAAAAATCAAGGTATTCTTCTATTTGTGATTTTTTCTTTCCTTCAGCAGGTTCGTTTATTGGAAACTTTATTCGTCCATTTCCATTACTCATTACTTTACTCATTAAGGCTGAATATTCTGTATGGATTTGCTTATCATCAAAGGACAAGAAATTCTCAAAGCCCATAACGTCTTCATACCATTTTACCCATGTATTCATTTCTCCCCAACCTACATTACCTACCATATGATCTATATACTTAAGCCCTAATGGTTCTGGATTGTAATCTGATTTCCATTCCCTGAAACCTGGTAAAAATGTCCCGTTATAATTTTTACGTTCTACAAACATATGTACGGTTTCACCATATGTATATATTCCAGCTCTAACAACTTCACCGTGTTCATCCTTTTCTACAACAGGTTCCATATATGATTTTGCACCTCTACTTGTGGTTTCTTCGTATGCTTTTCTTGCATCTTCAACCCACAGCGCTATGACTTTTACCCCGTCACCATGTTTTACAATATGGTCATTTATTGGTGAGGTACTATGTAACGGTGTTGTTAAAATCAAACGAATTTTATCTTGCTTAAGCACATAACTTACAGAATCTCTAGATCCTGTTTCTAAGCCTTTATAGGCATAAGATTGGAATCCAAATGCTGTTTTATAAAAATGTGCTGATTGTTTTGCATTGCCTACATAGAATTCTACATAGTCTGTTCCTAAAAGCGGCAAGAAATCTTGTGCACCTTCAAATATTTTTTCTAAACCGTAGTTTACTGATTTTATGTCTTTACTCATAATTAAGCCCCTCTTAATCTCCCCAAATGGGAGAAACTCAAAACTGGACGGGTTTTAAGTATTTAATTATACTTCATTTATATTATTTACACTAATAAAAGTCCCCTTTGGGGATTTAGGGGCTATAACCAAGATTTATGATAATCTTCATCGGCAATTTTCATAGCCTCTTCTGTAACCATAAGTGGTTTAAATGTATCTACCATAACAGCAAGTTCATCGGTTTTTTGTTTACCAATACTTCTTTCTGCTGCTCCTGGGTGTGGCCCGTGAGGGATTCCTGCTGGGTGCAATGATATGTGACCTGCATCGATATCATTTCTACTCATAAAATCACCATCTACATAATATAATACCTCATCACTATCTATGTTACTGTGATTATATGGTGCTGGAATTGACTGCGGATGATAATCGTATAAACGCGGAACAAAACTGCATACCACAAAGGCATCGGTTTCGAAAGTTTGATGTACTGGTGGTGGTTGATGAATACGCCCTGTTATAGGTTCAAAGTCGTGAATTGAAAAGGCATACGGATAATTATATCCATCATAACCGACCACATCAAACGGGTGTGATGCGTAAACCATTTCTATAATATCTCCTTGTTTTTTTACTTTTATTAAAAAATCTCCAGATTCATTATAGGTTTCCAACTCTTCAGGCCTGCGAATATCTCGCTCACAAAATGGTGAGTGTTCTAATAATTGTCCGAACCAATTTCTATAGCGCTTTGGCGTATATATTGGTCTGTGGGACTCGACTATAAACAGTCTATTATCCTTGGTTTCGAAATCTATTTTATAAATAACACCTCTTGGCACTAATAGATAATCTCCATATTTAAAATCGAGATTACCCAGCATGGTTCTTAATTTCCCTGTTCCTTTATGGATAAAAATAAGTTCGTCTGCATCTGTATTTTTATAAAAATAATCGTTTGTAGAGTGTTTTGGTGCTGCCAATATAATAGCGCAATCACTATTTACCAATATCGTTTTTCTACTTTGTAAAAAGTCTTGTTCTGGCTTTACCTGAAAGCCTTTTAAACGATATGATTTGATATTATTTTTTAAAGCAATTTTTGGTGCTACGCTATACTGATTCTTAATTTCTTTTACTTGTGTGGGACGTTGTTCGTGATAACTATTGGTGGACATACCATCAAAACCAATAGTACCAAATAACTGCTCGTAATACAAACTGCCATCTGGCTTTCTAAATTGTATGTGACGTTTACGCGGAATATTTCCTAATTTATGATAAAAAGGCATTGTTTCTAAAATTAAAGATTAAAAAATTATAAAGTTTATAGGTTCAATGTCCTAAACTTTAAAATGATATATTTAAAGATACAATAAAACCTGCCTATTCAGGATTTCTCTTGATAAGATAGTGTAAGAATGCTAAAAGTCCTTGCCAAAAAGTTTGCATAACCTTACAAATATCGTGATTTTTTTGGAGTTTTAATTATATCTCTTGTTGTTTTAAAAGATTCCCTCCTTCGTGGGAATGTCAAAACGGTTTATTAAAACCAGAAACCTATATTGAAAAACCAGATACTTTTTTTCTGTTCGGGAGAATAACTAAACTTCCCTTGAATGGGGCCGACAAAGGTATCTATAGAATATCCTAATGCATAGCCATTATAATCTGAAAATGAAAACCATTCCCCAGTTTCAAATATATCATCATCTACGTTGGCCCAGTTTCCTTCTAAGGTAATGTGATGATTTTTAAAAATCTCATAATCCGCAATAGCTGATGCTTTCACATAACTATTTCCTGTAATCGAAAGAAAATCATACCCTAAAAACGGCACAAAATTATTTATTAAATTATTACCATAACCGCCCAATGCAAAATCTAACGCTTGAGTAGATTTATCGCCTAATTTAAACCCTCCATTAGACTGGAAATTGAATGCCAATTTATCCGAAACGCTAAAAGCATAACCGATGTCTGCTCTAGCTATAGAGAATCTTTCAAAGTTCTCGTTAAATCTTGATGCATGAAGGTATAGATGTACATCACCATTAAAATAATATCCTTTTTTTGGAAAATATTTATTGTCATAAGTGTCTAACTTTAAATTCCCAAAGACACTCAAATAATCGGTGTTTTCAAATAGGAATTCATCATCTCTATCATTTGACATGATTGTTTGAGATTTCACTTCTAAACGCTTGTGTTCTGCCCCTAGACTTAGCGCAAAATCTTTTCTAAACAATGTTTGCACATAAATCTGATTGGTTTGATCTTGTAATTCGGCATCTATTTTATTCAATCCCGTACCAACAATTTGATCATCTTCAAGTAGCAACTGGGCACTTATATTTTTATGAAACTGCTGATATCTGGATTTTAATCCGATACTCCAATAAAAACCTTTATCAATTAAATATTCAAAATTATATCTAACATTGTCTCCTAAAATCAGATCTAATGAGGCTACATCACTATCAAACAGTAAATTATTTTTAGTTAGATTTATTAACAGCGCACTTTTATACAAATCATCATAATGAACACCTGCTTTAATAAAAGCTGTGTTTTTAGTTTCTATTATCGTTGCAAATAAATCGTAGCCTTCTTTTTCTTTCGATTTTCTAAACTCATACTGAAATGTTTCAAAGTTATTTGTTGCTACTAAACTATTTACACCCTTATTAAAGTCTTCATAACTTACTTTTTTATTAGGTTTCAACTTTAATTTACCCATAATGTAAGCTCTCGTATAGCGATCCTTCCCTGCAAAAGAAGCCTTGTTAATTATAATACTATCCTGTGCTTCTATTTTTATTTTCGAGGTGATGCTTTTCTTTTGGTTCTCTTTTATTAAAGTCTGTAAAGCTTCGGCTTTATTTATGGCGGCTAGTCTACCTTTTTCTATAATTTCAAAACCTTCATTAAAAGATACCACGTTAAAGTTTTCAATATCCGGCTTAATGTAAATATCCGTTTTAGGGATCTTTACTTTCATATCTTTAATAGTCCTAAAATTGTTAATCTGAAGTAAGACGTCTGGTGCAGAAATTAATTCTTCACGACCAGCTAATCCATCTTGAACGTCTACTCCAATAATAACATCCATTCCTTTAGCTCTCAATTCATCAATTGGATAGTTATTTACTACACCGCCATCCGTAAGGATTTGATCATTAATAACGACTGGTTGAAATATTGAAGGCAATGCGCCGCTAGCCATAGCAGATTGGGCTAAATTCCCTTTATCTAGTATAACGGCTTGTCCTGTTTCAATATTAGTAGCAACACAAAAAAATGGAATGGGCAACTCGTTAAAGTTTTTTATTTCACTAACATGTAATGTTAATCTTGAAAGTAAGCTGTATGTGTTATGCCCTCTAGAAAGTGCTGATGGTAATGAAATCTTAAAACCATTGAAAGGAAGTTTTATTGCATATTTTTCATCATTATCACGTTCATAAAATGCTTTGGATCCTCTTGGTAAATTATCATTTATAATATTGTCAAAATTGATTTCTTTAAAAATAGAATCCAGTTGGTTTCCTGAGTAGCCTGATGCATACAATGCTCCAATAATAGCCCCCATGCTTGTACCAGCAACATAATCAATTTTCACTCCTAAACTATCAATAACTTTAAGAGCCCCTATATGAGCTAGTCCTTTTGCGCCACCACCACTTAGTACCAATCCTACTTTAACATCATCATTTTTTACATCTTGAGAAAACCCTTCAAAACAAATGAAAACCGATATGAATGCTAAAACGTACTTCATTTATTATGATAATAATTATAAACCTTTTCAGCTCTTGAAACACCTACTACAGCTTCCAACTCATCTAATTTTGCATTCGCTACCCGCTTAGCAGATTTAAAATGTTTTAATAGTTCTACGACTGTTTTATCTCCTATCCCCGAAATAGTTTCCAGCTCTGTATTTAACGCGCTTTTACTACGTTTATTTCTATGATGTTCGATTCCAAAACGGTGTGCTTCATTTCGTAATTGTTGTATAATCTTTAACGTTTCACTTTTCTTATCTAGGTACAAAGGAATAGGGTCATTTGGATAAAATAATTCTTCTAAACGTTTTGCAATTCCTATGATAGCTATTTTACCTCTTAAATTTAATGCGTCCAGGCTTTTTAATGCTGAAGATAATTGCCCCTTACCTCCGTCAATAATTATAAGCTGTGGCAAGGGTTGCTTTTCTTCAACCAGACGTTTATACCGCCTGTAAACAACTTCTTCCATAGAAGCAAAATCGTCAGGGCCCACAACAGTTTTAATATTAAAATGGCGATACTCTTTTTTACTAGGTTTTCCGTTTTTAAAAACCACACATGCAGCCACTGGATTTGTTCCTTGAATATTAGAATTATCAAAACATTCAATATGTCTTGGTTCTCCAGAGAGTCTCAAATCGGCTTTCATCTGCGCCATAATTCTATTGGCATGTCTATCGGGGTCTACAATTTTATCTTGCTTAAAACGCTCCATCCTATAGTATTTGGCGTTTCGGAGCGATAAATCCAAAATATGCTTTTTATCTCCTAACTTTGGGACACTTACTTTAATATCTTTACCTAAATCCACTTTAAAAGGCACATAAACTTCTTTTGAATTAGAGTTGAAACGCTGTCTGATTTCAATGATAGCTAATTCTAAAAGTTGTAAATCTGTTTCGTCTAATTTCTTTTTTACCTCTAAGGTATGTGATCGAATGATAGATCCGTATGAGAGTTGTAAAAAATTAACATAACCATAACTTTCGTCACTCATAATAGAGAATACGTCTACATTGCTAATTTTTGGATTTACTATGGTGGATCTTGCTTGGTAATTTTCTAATATTTCTACTTTTTCCTTTATTTTTTGGGCTTCTTCAAACTGCATGGCTTCCGCAAAATATTTCATTTGCACTTTAAACTGAGTCAATGAGTCTTTAAAATTCCCTTTTAAAATCTCTTTGATAGCTTTTACATTATCATGATATTCTTGTTCTGTTTCTAATCCCTCGCAAGCGCCTTTACAATTTCCTAAATGATATTCTAAACATACTTTATATTTATCTGCTTCTATTTTATCTTGAGACAAATGGTAATTACATGTTCTTAAAGGATATAAACCTTTTATTAAATCTAATAATGTTGAAACCGTTTTCATACTAGTATAAGGACCAAAATACTCGCTCCCGTCCTTAAAGACACGACGTGTTGAAAACACTCTAGGAAAACGTTCTTTTTTTATACAAATCCAAGGATAAGATTTGTCGTCTTTTAACATCACATTATAACGGGGCATGTGTTTCTTAATTAGATTGTTTTCTAACAACAAAGCATCCGTTTCTGTTTCTACTACAATATGTTTTATACTCGCAATCTTTTTTACAAGCACTCTGGTTTTACCATTATCATGGGTTTTTGTAAAATACGAGCTAACTCTTTTCTTTAAGTTTTTAGCTTTACCAACATATAAAATGGTTCCTTCTTTATCATAATACTGATAAACTCCAGGTTGGTTTGGCAAGGTCTTTAATTGTATATCTAAATCCAGGGTATTCATCTAATTCAAAGGTAATTATTTTAATTTTTTATTATAAAGAAAGGGAGATGATATTTTATTCAAAATCAAATAAAAAACAATCAAATTAGGGCGTAAAATGCAAATTTCACATCTATAGAAAAAATTTAAAACGCGTTCAATGAGTAATTCTTTGCAATTTACGTGAAATTTCCTGTATTTTTAGACAGGTTATTTTTTGTAAACGCAAACATGTTACTTTTTATTTAAAACATAATGAATGTAGTTATTCTATCTAGAAATCCTCTTTTATATTCCACTGAGCGTTTAGTTCAAGAAGGAGAAAAACGCGGACATATTATGGAGGTTATAGATCCCTTAAAATGTGATCTTATTATTGAAAAAGAAAAACCTACCATTTATTATAAAGATCGTTATTTAGATTATGTAGATGCTATTATTCCTCGAATTGGAGCTTCTACAACATTTTTTGGCTGTGCAGTTGTAAGACAATTTGAAATGATGAATGTATTTACTTCTGTCACATCAGATGCTATTATAAGGTCTAGAGATAAACTAAGAAGCTTCCAAAGGCTTTCTAAAGCTGGAATTGGTATGCCAAAAACAGTATTTACTAATTATTCTAGAGATGTTGAAAAAGTAATTTCACACGTTGGAGGGACTCCGGTTATCATTAAACTTCTTGAAGGAACTCAGGGGCTAGGTGTTGTATTGGCCGAGACTAAAAATGCTGCTGAGTCTGTTTTAGAAGCTTTTAATGGATTGCAAGCAAGAGCTCTGGTACAAGAATATATATCTGAAGCTAAAGGTGCCGATTTAAGAGCTTTAGTTGTAGATGGGCAAGTAATAGGCGCTATAAAAAGGCAAGGCAAAGAAGGTGAATTTCGTTCGAACTTACACAGAGGTGGTAGCGCCGAAGTTATAAAACTGAATGAAGCCGAATTAAAAGTTGCCATGAAAGCATCCAGAGTATTAAAACTTCCTGTCTGTGGTGTAGATATGCTACAATCTACAAGAGGGCCGCTGCTTTTAGAAGTAAACTCAACTCCAGGCTTGGAAGGTATCGAAACCGGTACTGGCAAAAACATTGCTAAAAGCATCATTACTTATATAGAAAGAAACAGACACAGTTAAACCAAATTAATGACTGATAATCAAAAAGACATATTAACTATTCTTGGTACATCTATAAACCCTGGAGAACGTATAGAAGCAAATTTTGATGTTGCTAATTTACACACATCCACACCTGTAAATGTTCCCGTAATTATTGAACGCTCTAAAAAACCAGGCCCCGTAGTATTGTTTACTGCTGGTATACATGGCGACGAAGTTAATGGTGTCGAAATTGTTAGACAACTTATTGCTAAAGGCATCAACAAACCAAAATGTGGTACTATTATTTGCATGCCTGTTATAAATATTTTTGGTTTTATAAATTTAAAACGAGAGTTTCCTGATGGACGTGATTTAAATCGTGTTTTTCCTGGAAGTTCAAATGGATCTTTAGCAAGCAGAGTTGCTCACAAACTTATACACGACATTGTACCTCACGTAGATTATATTATGGATTTTCATACAGGAGGTTCTGGTAGATTTAATGCTCCACAAATTCGTATTGCAGAAAATGACAAACATCTTAATAAGCTAGCTGAAATATTTGGGGCTCCATTTGTATTATATTCTAAAAATTTAAACAAATCTTTTAGACATACGTGTGTTAAGTTAAAAAAGCCCATGCTTCTTTTTGAAGGCGGAAAGTCTTTTCACATAGATGATTTAATAACTAATTCTGGCGTTAATGGTGCTAAACGTGTTTTAAACCATTTAAACATGCTCAGATCTAAATTTAAGGTTTCAACCCCTAAAAAAGATTGCATCTTTATAAATGAAAGCAAATGGAAACGTGCCAAATATTCAGGTATGTTTAAGGCATCCGCAGAGATAAGTTCTAAAGTACTGAAAGGCGATATTTTAGGTAATATTACAGATCCATATGGCAAGTTTAATTACTTTGTAAAGGCAGATAACACTGGTTATATAATAAATGTAAATGAAGCCCCTATTGTGTATCAAGGTGATGCGCTTTTCCATATAAGCGTCAAACTTAAAGATTAACACATTAGTCTTAACCAGCCCATAAAACAGCAACTACATTTGTCGGATAATTCGTTTAAATGATCACTTTTATCGATTAAATGCATTTTTTATCGTTTATTTGTTAAATTAATGTTATGTTTACTTCATTAAAAAATTAAAACCTGTCTCTCTAACACCATGGTACAAATTAAAATGCCCCCAAAACCAATTGATAATAATATTGGTTATTTGGAGTTGAAGAATAATAACATTTATTGTTCTAAAGTTTTTTTATCCGATCTTGGGTACTCTACAAAAAATAAAAAAATTAGTTTAGAATTCTTTTTAAGTAATCTTATTCATAAAGACGACAGCAATCAATTTAGAAATAATTATTTTAGTTTTATTAAAAGTAATTTGGACTTTAGACAGAGCATGCTAATTGAGTCTAAAAATGGAAAATATAAAGAGTTTGTTTGCACAACAAATCACGATGACATTAATTTTAACAACAATAAAGCAAATTCAAAGTTTCTCTTTTTTAATAAACGGAAATATAAAACCAATAAAAAGGTAAAAAAGAGTCAGTTTTATTATAAAGAAACTGCTGAGATGACATCAACAGGTAGTTGGTATGTGGATTTAATAAAACGAAAAAGTTATTGGGATCAGCAAACAAGAAGAATCTTAGAATATCCTGAAGATTATATACCTTCTATAAATAAATCCGTTTCATATTACCCAAAAGAATCTTTTGAGCTAGTTAAAAAACTTTTTGTAATGTGTTATATTAATGGAGAATCATTTAATACAGAAATAAAAATGCTTACCAAAAACAATCGCGAATTCTGGGCAAAAGTTAAGGGAAAACCTGTATTTAATGACAAGAAAAAAATCATTGGTGTGCGTGGTATTTTTCAAGATATTGATGAAACAAAAGCAAAAGAATTGAGTTTACAAAGAACTTCGAATATCATTGCTTCTCAAAACAAAAGACTCTTCAATTTTGCTCATATAGTATCTCATAATTTAAGATCTCATACTAGCAATTTATCACTCGTTGTAGAATTAATAAAGGCTACTGAATCTAAAGAAGAAAAAATAGAATTAATTAATACTGTAGAAGACATAGCATCCAGTTTAAATGATACTATAGAGCATTTAAATGAAGTTGTCACGATTCAAACTAGTACAAATAAGAGTATATCTCCCATTAAGTTTAGCGAATCTTTAAAACACATAAAAACATCTATTGGGCAAATAATCACAAAAAATAAAGCAATGATAGATTCCGATTTTTCAAAAATTGATACTATCAATTATATTCCTGCCTATCTTGAAAGTATTCTGTTGAATTTAATAACAAACTCAATTAAATACAAGCATCCAGAACGAGATCCTGTTATAAAAATAAGATCTTATATAGAAAATTCTAAAACAGTTTTAGAAATAACCGATAATGGTATCGGAATTGATCTAGAAAAATTCGGAGGTAAACTTTTTGGAATGTACAAGACATTTCATTACAATAAAGATGCCGTCGGAATTGGGTTATTTATAACAAAAAACCAAATTGAGGCATTAAATGGTGAAATTAATGTTTTTAGTGAAGTTGAAAAATTCACAACCTTTAAAATTACTTTTTAATATGAATAACAAACTAATCGAACTTGCTTGTATTATAGATGATGATGACATCTACACAAATCTGGTAAAGCGTGTTATTGAAACAAAAAAGCTTTGTAAAAATCTTATAATTTTTAAAAACGGAAAACAAAGCATAGACTACTTTGAAGCATTGCTTCAAAATTTAGAAGACAGCAAAATTCCAGATATTATTTTTATAGATTTAAATATGCCTATTATGGATGGCTGGGAATTTATTGAACAGTTTACAAAAATAAAAAACAGGTTTAATAAATTGATTACGCTTTATATTGTAAGCTCGTCTATAAATCCAGTAGATATTGACCGTGCAAAATCTTTAAATAGTATTAAAGGTTATCTTGTGAAACCTATTGTTATTAATGAATTAGAAGTTATTTTTAATAAAAGTGCTTGATTTTCGATTACATGTATTTAAAAATATACTATTAAATCATTTACTTTTTTATCTTTTATAAGGAACTTTATAAATGTTTACTAAAAACTCAAAAGGTCTGCTATGATTAAATCTAAGCTACGAAAAAAGTACAAAATACTTCGAAATGATTTATCGTTTTCTCAAATTGAAGATTTAAGTATTTCTATAGCAAATCAGCTTTTAAAATTATCCATTTGGGAGTATACTTTTTATCATGTGTTCTTATCTATCGAAGAACAAAAAGAAGTTAATACCGATTATATCCTTAATATCTTATCTGGAAAAGATAAAAACATTGTTATTTCCAAAAGTAATTTCAAAACGGGTCTTATGACTCATTTCCTTTTAACCGATAACACAAAAATTAAGAAAAATAGCTATAACATTCCTGAACCTCTTGATGGTATCAACATTTCAGATGATAAAATTGATGTTGTTTTCATGCCTCTTTTAGGATTTGACAAAGCTGGGAACAGAGTTGGCTATGGCAAAGGGTTTTATGATCGCTTTTTGACCGATTGTAAACCCGAAACGATTAAAATTGGCTTATCTTTTTTTGGAGCCGAAGACAAAATTACAGATATTTTTGAAGGTGATGTGAAGCTAGATTATTGCATAACTCCCGAGCATATTTTTAAATTTTAATCATTACAAACCCTCTCGAGTAGGAGTCATAAAAGATATTTTACACCTATGTTTCCTTATACACGCTTTGTAATCTATAACATAATCGATGTGCAGTTTGTAATAGGGTCAACTCTTTTTTATTTTAATTTGATTGTTCTTTTTATCTCATTAATAAAAAAAATATCTTTGCGAACATTGAGTTTCACTCTCATCATAAATTTCAGTTTAAAGCTGATTTTTTTATACTAAAATAGATCATATGAAGTTGGCTAGATTTTATTTAGTTTATCAAGTAAAAATTAGCTTTTTATGTACTTTTGATATTTAGTTTTTTATACTTTGCTAATATGATTTAAAAACCCTCAACAAAAAAGTTTATCAATTTTTTATAACGGATATAAATTTGAACATAATAAAAAAGGAAAAAGAAATATCAAAAATTTATAATGAAGTATATAATTCATTATACGCTTCTCTTTGTTTTTTTTCGAATAAGTATACAAACAACTTAGAAAAATCAAAAGGCATAGTACAAGAGGTGTATATTCGTTTGTGGAATCATGATATCCTTTCGCAAGGAAATGATGCTATAAAAGCATTTTTATACATTTCAGTAAGAAATAAAAGTTTAGATTATTTAAAAAGTAAAGAATGTCAAATGAAAAATAATTCTACTTCATTAGACATTCAAATGATAGCTTCCGACACTTATTTTGAAAAAGAAGTATTGATAGAAGAAATCTCTAGGTTGGTTAATGAAGCCATAAAAACGTTACCCCTAAAATGTAGAGAAGTAGTAGAATTAAGTATGAGGGGACATCAAAATAGCCATATTTCTGAAGAATTAGGAATTTCAATTAATACGGTTAAAATGCAAAAAAGAATAGCATATAAAAAATTAAGGCCTCTCTTAAAAGATTGTTACGTTTTTGTATTGGCTCTTTTAACTGTTTAGGTTCAAAAAAACCTAAAAAACGTACTTTATTAAATTTTTGTTAAAAAAAGTGCTTTTTTTTACACTCTTCACTTTTATTATGTCGTTTTATTAAAAAACCTCTAAGTTTTTTGATATCCGACAATGAAAAATTTACAAAATATTTTTAGCCTAGCAAAAAAATCGGTTTCTTCTTTATTAAATCATAACAAGATTGAAAAAAATGAGATTGAGCAGGTATTTAGTTCTGAACATTCAGAAGAAATAGTTAAAAGGCTTCAAGACTTTAAAAGTCAGAAAGCGAGGAAAGAAACTATAACGTTAATAAATAAGGGAAAAAAAAGTGATTGGAAAAAAATTCAAAAGCAAATAAAGCCATCCACTAAGATCCACTATTTAAAAGCCGCTTTAAGAGTCGCTGCTATTTTGGTTATTACTTTGGGCTCTACATATTACTTTACAAGTACTGGTTACTTTTCAAAAGAAAAGTTGACTGAAAACCCACTTCATGAGCAAACGTCTCAAAGTACTGAAGATATCATTTTAAAATTATCTAACGGAAAAACACAAATAATCAATTCAAACGAATCATTAGACATTACTGATGATAATGGATCAATTGTTGGCACTCAAAAAGGTAAAAAACTAAATTATCACAATAAGAATACCACAGTTTCTAAAACACTTGTTTATAATGAATTGATTGTTCCTTACGGGAAAACTTTTGAGCTGACCTTATCGGACGGCACATTAATTCATTTAAATTCTGGTACAGTTTTAAAATATCCAGTACAGTTTTTAAGCGGTAAAAACAGAGAAGTATTTTTAACGGGTGAAGCTTACTTCAAAGTAAATAAAGACCAAAAGCATCCATTTATAGTGAATGCAAACAACTTAAATATTAGAGTTTTAGGAACAGAATTTAACGTGTCTTCCTATCCTGAGGATAAAAACATTAATACTGTTTTGGTAGAAGGTTCTGTTGGGCTTTATGCAGAAAATGAATCATATAGCAAAGTAAATGCAAGGTTACTTGAGCCCGGAAAAAAGGCGAAATGGAATAAGTCTAATCAAAAAATAACAATTGAAAAAGTAGATACTTCTATTTATACCAGTTGGATTGATGGCACACTAGTTATAGAACATTTGAAATTTCATCAAATCATAAAAAGATTAGAAAAACACTACAATGTAGAAATTATTAATAACAATGAACAACTAGCAGAACAAATATTTACGGCTACTTTTAGAGTAGAAAATATTAAGGAAGTTTTAGATTCTTTTAAAACAAATTTCTCTTTTGAATACATAATTAGAGAAAACACCATAATAATTAACCACTAAACTAAATAAAAAATGAATTGAACCATCTTAACTAAACAAATGAGGTCATACAAAAAACCGGAAAATGCTGGCACATTTTCCGATCTATTAAAGAATTGCATGATCTAAAAAATTATTAAATCAAACATCCATTACAAAAGTATGAAAAACTTAAATCAAATTGGGAAATCAAGTCTTATTCCCCATAAAATCAGTCTGAAGATGAAACTGACAGTTTATCTCTTTTTTATTTCTCTCTTTCAAATTCAAGCGAGCGGTCATTCACAAAATGTAAAAGTGACATTAAATTTAAATAATGTTAGTTATCATGAAGTGTTTAGAGCCATTGAATCTCAAACAGAGTTTAATGTATTATACAATCACGCTGAATTAAATCATGAAAAACAAATATCTATAAATGTAAAGAAAACCTTATTGATTGATGTTTTAAAGCAGTTGTTTGAAAATACCAATATTGACTACAAAACTGTTGGTAAACAAATTATCTTGGTAAATAGAATTAGCACCGAAACAAAAGCCACACAAATACAAATTAAAGGTGAGGTAAAGGACGAATTTGGAAATCCGCTAATAGGTGTTAATGTTGTTGAACAAGGAACAACGAATGGTTCGGTCACAGATTTTGATGGAAACTATACTATTTCAGTGTCCAACAAAAATGCTGTTTTAAAATTTTCTTATATAGGTTTCGTGAATAAAGTAGTAACAGTAGGGGAACAAAGAACTATAAATGTTGTTTTAAAGGAAAATGTAAGCGAGCTGGAATCTGTAGTTGTTGTTGGATATGGAACTGTAAAAAAATCTGATCTTACAGGGTCTGTTTCTTCTGTAGATATTGATGAGATTGATAAAACCCAAGTACCTTCACTTGCTCAGGCCATACAAGGTAGAGCCGCAGGTATAGCTGTATCTAAAACTTCTGGACAGCCAGGTTCTACGCCTACTGTAAGAATTAGAGGAATTGGTACTGTTAATAATGCAGATCCGTTATATATCGTGGATGGTGTTCCTATCAATAACATCGCCAATATTAATTTTTCAGACGCAGAATCTGTTGAAGTACTTAAAGATGCATCTGCAACTGCAATTTATGGTTCTAGGGCTGCAAACGGGGTAATTTTAGTTACCACTAAAAAGGGAAAGAAAAATAAAGCACCACTAATTTCTTATAGCCATTACTACGGTTTTGAGCGAAAAATAGATAACCTGGATGTTTTAAATGCTGAACAATGGGCCACTTTAAATAATGAAGGAAGGACAAACGATGGCAATGCTATTAATCCAGATTTAGCAGATCCTGCTTCGTTAGAATCTTTTAATTGGAAAGATGCCGTTTACAGAACAGGTGAAGTCACTAACCACCAGTTATCTGTTACAGGAGGTACAGATAAAACGAGTTACTACTTCTCCTTCGGTCAATTCGATCAAAAAGGTATAGTAAAAAATGCTTCATTTAAACGTACTAATTTGAGAATAAATAATACCTACCAAATTAAACCAAAAATTAAATTGGGGCACAACATTCAATATACAAAAGCAAAAACAGTTGGTGTTTTAGATGGCGGTATTAACTCAAATCTTAAAACAGCATTTACTGGTTATGCCATAGATCCTGCCTCTCCTATTTTTAATGAAGACGGCACACCTGCAAGACCATTATTTTCTAATGAAATTCCTAATCCTGTAGGATCTACGATATACAATCTTTCTCCATCATCTAGAGAAGGTTTTTTAGGTAATGTTTTTATAAATATAGATCTTTTAAAAGGATTAACGTTTAGTTCTAACTATGGTTTAGAGATTAACAACGGAAAAGTAGATAATTTTCAAGAGGAATTTTTTATATCAGCAGAACAGAATCGTCCCGCCAATATATACAGGCTTAATAGATCTGAAAACAGAACATTAATATGGTTTAATACGCTAAACTATCAAACTACATTTAACGAGAAGCATGATCTTACTGCGCTATTAGGGCACGAAACACAAAAATCGAGATTTAATTCTGTTAATGCCACAAGAAGCAATATTCCCGAAGGAGTAGAAAACCCAACGCTTGATTCTGGCGCTATAGATACTGCATCAAATTCTGGTAGAATAACGCAATCTAATTTATTATCCTTCTTTGGTAGATTAAATTACAATTATGATCAACGTTATTTGCTTACAGCAACTTACAGGGCAGACGGATCTAGTCGTTTTGGATCAAATAATAATTTTGCTTATTTCCCATCATTAGCTTTTGCGTGGAATTTAAATAATGAAAAATTTTTCGATTTAGAAACTGTTAATCAAGTAAAATTTCGTGTTGGTTGGGGAGAAACAGGTAATCAGAACATTCCTAATTCAGCAATATTTAGTACTATTAGTACAAATAACAACTATGTTTTTGGAGATACCGAGTCCGCAGCTATAGGCTTAGGTCCTACCAGACCCGGAAACCCAGATTTGAAATGGGAAACAACTACAACTACTAATCTTGGTGTTGATTTAGCATTTCTTAAAAACTCTATTACATTTTCAGCAGATTACTTTATAAAAAATACTTCTGATTTATTATTGGAAACACCAATACAACGTCTTAGTGGTTTTTCTGGTAATCCTACCGTTAACGCTGGTGAAATAGAAAATAGAGGTTTCGAATTTGTAGCCAACTTTAAGAGGCAAATAGGAGACTTTAATTTTAGTATAGGTGGTAATATTTCTTTTATAGAAAACGAAGTTAAAAGTTTAGCAGACGAAGGTAGTGTAATTACATCAGGAAGAGCTGGTAACGGGTTTGTAGATTTAAGCAGAACAGAAGTAGGGCTTTCATTAGCATCTTTTTACGGGTTAGAAATGATTGGCATCTTTCAAAATCAAGATGAAATTGACAATAATGCAAGCTTACCAGGTAACCAACCGGGAGACGTAAGATATAGAGATATTGATGGTAATGGTGAAATTAATGATGATGACAGAAAAATTATCGGTTCCCCTTTGCCTGATTTTACATACGGAATAAATTTAGATCTTGCTTACAAGCAGTTTGACTTGTCTGCATTTTTTCAAGGCTCAAAAGGAAACGATATTTTTAATGCCACAGGATGGATGTTAGAAGGGTTTCTAGACTCTAATTTAAGCACTGAATTTTTGAATAGATGGACGGGAGAAGGTACTTCTAATACAGTACCTAGAGCAACTTTTGACGGATTTCCTAACAATAATTTAGCATCTAGTAGGTTTGTAGAAGACGGTTCTTACCTAAGATTAAAAAACATACAATTGGGTTATACCATTCCTAAAAGTGTTTTAAATAAAACGTTTATTTCTTTTGCACGTCTTTACGTTGCGGGTCAAAACCTGATCACCTTTACAAAATATAAAGGTTTAGATCCAGAATTAGGAATAGACAATACGCAAACACAAGACGGTAACAGAACTACTTTAGATATAGGTATTGACAGAGGAAGGTACCCGTCTTCACGAACTATTTCTTTTGGAATCGATGTTAATTTTTAAAAAAATGAAAATGAAAAAATATATTAAAAACATAGAAAAAGTAAAATATTTCTTTTGTGCTATATTGCTTACACTCACATTTTCATGTGATGATGACCTAGATCCAAAGAATTTTGGGCAACCTGTTGTGGAAGATTTTTACAAAACGCCTGAGCAGGCAGAACAGGCTTTGGTTTCTGCATATTCTTCTATGAGGGAACTGTATGGCAGCAACTTTTGGGGTACTATGGGAACCGATATTATTTTCGGGGAAATTGGTACAGACGATTTTATAAAAGGTGGAAGAACCGCTACTAATAATGCACCTTTACTAGAAAAAGAGCGGTATGCCTTCACAACTTCTAACCCCATTTTTGAGGAATTATGGAGTGTAAATTATGAAGGTATTCTTTTTGCTAATTTAGTATTGGCAAATGTGCCTAATATTGAGTTTGATGATGATGATGATAGACAACAAGAAATTTTAGCAGAAGCAAGTTTTTTACGTGCGTTATATTATTTTGATTTAGTAAATTCTTTTGGAGGCGTACCTTTAGTTGAAAGACCATTAGAAATATCAGAATTTAACCAACCAAGAGCTTCAAAAGAGGACGTTTATCAATTAATAGAAAGAGATTTACAGTTTGCTATAGATAACTTACCGTCAAGATTTAATAAAGATTCTGATTATTTAGGGCGTGCAGATAAAGGTGCTGCCCTTGGGCTTATGATGCGTGTATTATTGTATCAAAATAAAAATGATCAAATTAGGTCTTTTGGCGATCAACTATTCGCACTAAACTACTCGCTTACATCAGATTACAGTACTATTTTTCAGCCTGAAGGCGAGTGGAACTCTGGTTCTATTTTTGAGATTAACTTTGTAACAGATGCAAACGTTTTAGGAACAGGAATTCCACGAAGAGTAAACCCTAACAACAATACAGGTGGAGGATTTGTACAAGCTAAAGAGGATTTAAGAAATGAATACGAAGCAAATGACCCAAGACTTGATGCTACACTTTTCTTTAGCGATAGACCTTATGGTACAGATTGGTACGTAAGGAAATACGCCTGGGAACCATTTACCAATTACCCTAAACCAGATATTGGAGGTAATAGCAACAGCTCGAACAACGTGCGTCTTATAAGACTTTCTGACGTCTATTTAATGTATGCAGAAGCTGTTTATGATTCGGATCCTGCAACTGCTATAGACTATGTAAATAGAGTACGAAGAAGAGCGAGGGGCACACAACCAGCAACAGTTTTACCAGACTTAGACCCAACTCTTGTTGGTCAACCACTACTGGATGCCATCTATCATGAAAGACGTGTAGAATTAGCTGGAGAAGGATTTAGATTTCACGATTTGGTTAGAACAGGAAGAGCTAGTACGTTATTAGCTCCATTGGGTTTTATTGAAGGCACTCATGAAGTTGTACCGTTACCCGTTCAACAAGTAACCTTATCTAAAGGTGTGCTAATACAAAATCCTAATTATTAAAGTTTAAAAAGTTTACTTTAGTTTATTACCCAGTCATTATTTTAAAATTAATGGCTGGGTATTTTTTATATAGTTAAATCAAAATAAAATATCACATAGAGTATTGTAGACCTGTCAGGTTTTAAAAACCTGACAGGTCTTTCTAGTCGAATAAGTTTATCGTTTATCACACACTATGTCAATTAAGATTTCGCTATACTTACGAAACTGCCTATCTGTTTTTAAAGATTTCGACTATATTTAACTTGAAATAGGTTTAATTTGTTGAAAGTCAATAGTTTAAAAAAATATTATGTTAAACTCACGCTATTTTAATAACCATAGAGAGCTCTTTAAGTTTCGCATCTAAAGCATCTTCATGTAGTTGACATCCTATAATAATCGTTAATGTCTATTAAGAACGTAGTTGGTAAAAAAGACACTTTATAAGCTTTTGCAACGTTTCCATAATTTTCTTTGCCATCTGGGTCTTCATCAAATATAGTTAAATCATTATAATTTGTCATATTATTTTTGTATCTTGCTGTATGGCATATTCATTAGATTTCCGACAACAGGTATTTAAGATAAAGCAAAAAGAGGGGCTAACATTTCAAGAGTTAAGTGAAAGGTTTTCTATTCCAATAAGAACCCTTTTTAGGTGGCAAAAACGTATTGAGCCCAAAACCAAACGAAACAAGCCCTCTACCAAAATAGATATGGAAGCTTTGTCCAAAGATGTAAAAGATAACCCGGACCATTACCAATATGAGCGGGCAAAGACCTTCGGAGTTAGTCAAAGTGCTATATTTTATGCCTTAAAGCGTTTAAATATTAGTAATAAAAAAAACGCTGTTTCATCCTAAATCAGATTGGTTATCAAGATTTATTTTCCAGCTCAAGATATTTAGATATGAATTTATAGAAAAGCGAGCTATAGTCTATCTCGATAAAAGTGGGTTTGCTATGGACGCACCAAGAAGTAATGGCTATAGTTTAAAAGGGAAAAGGTGTTATGCTGGCAAGGACTGGCACGCTAGAGGTTGGGTAAATGCCATCGGAGCAATAGTAGGCTTTAATCTGTTTAATGTCTGTTTATTCGATTGTTATATAAATGCAGATGTCTTTTATGCTTGGTTAACCCAAGAGCTGCTCCCGAACATACCAAACAATGCAGTTATCGTATTGGATAATGCTGCATTCCATGAAAGAAATGATGCATTAAAAGCTATTGAGAAGGCTGGACATACTCCAGTATTCCTGCCCCCATATAGTCCAGATTTAAATCCAATTGAAAAGAAATGGGCGCAAGCAAAAAGTATTAGAAGAAAATTTGATTATACACATGATGAACTTTTTTATACGCTGATTTATGACGCTTTATTTTGATTTAGCTATAATATACCTGAAGAGTTATTCTTTATATGATCAAAAAAGAGAACTGTAGCTTACGACAACCTTCTATGATAAATTTTATAACGAAAACCAAACTTAAGATTGGATTGTGCATTTTGAGCCTAAAACTGAAATCACAGATGTTTAAGAAAATGATCCTAATTGAATTATTAATTATTGTGCAACCCCTAAAATAATCTATATTTTTTAGTCATTTACAATTAGATTTTCTTAATTATCAACTTCTTCCTTTACCTTTACTTTCTCGATATCCTTTGGAAATGCTTTCTTGTAAAAAACAATAAGCATGATAAAGCCTACGCTTATTGCCACATCTGCTACATTGAAAACAGGCTCAAAAAACGTAAAAAATTCACCTCCGTAAAACGGAACCCAATCAGGTAAATAATCATTGTATAAAGGCAAATATAGCATATCTACAACCTTACCATGAAGCAAACTATCGTAACCTCCAGCTTCTGGTAAAAATGTAGCGACTTGATTACGGCTACTATCAAATATAACACCATAAAAAACAGAATCTATTATATTGCCTAAAGCACCAGCAAATATTAAAGCTATAGCTAATATAAGAACTCTAGGGTTTTTGTTTTTTGTTGCATTATATAACCAATAACCAATAGCAAAAATGGCAAAAACCCTAAATAATGTTAATATTACTTTTGCTGTTCTATCTGATATAAATGATGTGAAATCGCTAATTTTTGTCCCCCATGCCATGCCATCATTTTCGATAAAAAATATTTTAAACCATCCAAAAACTTCAACACTATCTTGGAGTTTAAAATGGGTCTTTATATAAATTTTACTTATTTGATCAATAAGTAGGATAAGGATAATGATGAGGGTAGATTTTTTTAAGGACATAATAATGTTTAGACAAAAAAGCGCCTCGTTAAGAACCGAGACGCTTTTTTATAAATTAATTTATAATTATTGCATATTTTTAGCTTCTATACTCAATGTTGCGTGAGGTACTAATTTTAAACGCTCTTTATTAATTAGTTTTTTCGTTACACGGCAAATGCCATATGTTTTATTTTCAATTCTAATCAATGCGTTTTTAAGATCGCGAATAAATTTTTCTTGCCTAATGGCCAATTGAGAATTAGATTCTTTACTCATAACAGCACTTCCTTCATCAAATGCTTTAAAAGTAGGTGATGTATCTTCAGTTCCATTATTATGGTCGTTCATATACGCACTTTTAATAAGCTCTAAGTCATGCTGTGCTTTCTCTATTTTCTCTGTAATTAGTTTTTTAAACTCTGCTAAATCTTTATCAGAATATCTTACGTTTGCGTCTGTACTCATAATTTTAATGTTTTTGTATAAACAATTTGGTATTTACATCATCAAAAACAATTTCGATACCATTATCTAATTTATCAATAATTTCAAGTTCATTGGTTAACGTTTCCGTTTTAATATAGACCATATTTGCATTAACAGCATTTACAACATAATCATCTTTTTGAAGTCTCACATCAATTCTATCTGTTACTTCAAATCCTGAATCTTTACGTAAATTTTGTATGCGATTAATAAGTTCTCTCGCAATACCTTCTTTTCGCAAATCATCAGATATCGTAACATCTAAAGCTACAGTTAATGATCCTTCATTTGCAACTAACCAACCTTCAATATCTTGAGATGTAATCTCTACATCTTCAAGCTCTAAAGTAATATTTTTTCCATTAATTTCAACATCTAAAACACCATTTTGTTCAATTTTTTTTATATCATCAGCATTGAATGCTTTTATCGTGTTGGCTATTAGTTTCATTTCCTTACCAAAACGTGGCCCAAGCGCTTTAAAATTGGGCTTTATTTGCTTTACTAAAATATCTGAAGCTTCTTCTAAAAGCTCTACACTTTTAACATTTACTTCATGTTTTATTAACTCTGAAACAGCCAATATTTCTTCTTTTTGTTGATCATTATCAACTGGAATCATTATTTTTTGAAGTGGCTGACGTACTTTTATTTTCTCCTTAGCTCTTAACGATAAAACTAATGATGATATTGTTTGAGCGCTTTCCATTTTTCGTTCTAAACTTTTATCAATAAAGGCTTCATCATAAACAGGGAAGTTCGCTAAATGCACACTCTCAAATGATTCTTTTTGGGTCACTGAATTTAAATCTAAATACAATCTATCCATAAAAAACGGTGCAATTGGCGCTCCTAGTTTTGCAATCGTTATCATACACGTATAAAGCGTTTGGTATGCCGAAATTTTATCTTGCTCGTAATCACCTTTCCAAAAACGCCTTCTGCTTAAACGAACGAACCAGTTGCTTACATAATCTTGAGTAAAATCTGAGATAGCACGTGCTGCTTTTGTAGGTTCATAATCAGCATAAAAAGCATCCACTTTCTTTATCAATGTATGCAACTCGGACAAAATCCAACGATCAATTTCCGGTCGCTCTTCTAAAACTATGTCTGCTTCAGAATAATTAAAGTTATCTAAATTAGTATATAAAGTAAAGAAAGAATAGGTATTGTAAAGTGTTCCGAAAAACTTACGTTTCACCTCTTCTACTCCTTCTATATCGAATTTTAAATTATCCCAAGGGTTTGCGTTACTAATCATGTACCAACGCGTAGCATCGGCTCCATAATTACCTAAAGTTTCAAAAGGATCTACAGCATTCCCTAAGCGCTTCGACATTTTCTGTCCGTTCTTGTCTAACACCAATCCATTGGATACTACATTTTTATAGGCTACAGAATCAAAAACCATCGTTCCAATAGCATGTAACGTATAGAACCACCCTCTTGTTTGATCGACACCTTCTGCTATAAAATCGGCAGGAAAAACTTTCTTGTCGTTCCGAACTTGTTTCGGAGCCTCGTCATGAGAACCTGGAACAAGTTCAGGTTGACGAGAGCCATCTATAAACTCTCTATTTTCAAATGGATAATGCCATTGTGCATAAGGCATAGAACCAGAATCAAACCACACGTCAATTAAATCGCTTTCTCTGAACATTTTTTGACCTGATGCAGATACCAATACGATGTCGTCAACAATGTTTTTATGTAAATCTATCTTGGCATAATTTTCTTCAGAATTATTTCCAATTTCAAAATCTTCAAAAATATCTTTTGCTAAAACACCTGCTGAAACAGCTTTACCCATTTCAGATTTTAACTCCTCTACAGATCCAATACAAATTTCTTCTTTCCCATCTTCAGTTCTCCAAATTGGTAATGGAATTCCCCAATAACGTGAGCGTGATAAATTCCAATCGTTTGCATTCGCTAACCAATTTCCAAATCGTCCTTCACCAGTACTTTTTGGTTTCCAATTGATGGAGTTATTAAGTTCGTGCATACGATCTTTAATATCGGTTACTTTAATAAACCAAGAATCTAAAGGATAATATAGAATGGGTTTATCTGTTCTCCAACAGTTTGGATAGCTGTGCTTATATTTCTCAACCTTAAAGGCTTTATTTTCTTCTTTTAATTTAATGGCAATCTCTACGTCAATAGAACGTTCTGGTGCTTCGCCATCATTATAGTACTCATTCTTCACATACTTACCTGCGTATTCTCCCATTTCTGGTCTAAAACGTCCTTGCAAATCTACAAGCGGCACCAAATTATCATGTTCATCTTTTACCAGCATAGGTGGTACTTCTGGTGTCGCTTGTTTTGCTACCAAGGCATCATCGGCTCCAAAAGTAGGTGCTGTATGTACAATTCCTGTACCATCTTCTGTTGTTACGAAATCTCCAGAAATGATTCTAAAAGCATTTTCCGGATTATCATTTGGCAATGCATAAGGCAACAACTGTTCGTAAGTAATACCTACTAAATCTTTCCCTACAAATTCTTTAACAACATAAAAAGGAATTTTTTTATCTCCCGATTTATAGTTTAATAATTCAGATTTATCTTCAACTTGATTAAATTTTCCAGAAAACTGATAGTTAACTAGTTTCTTAGCTAAAACAACATTGATGGGTTCGAACGTATATTGATTATATGTTTCAACTAATACATAATCAATTTTTGGCCCAACGGTTAATGCTGTATTACTTGGTAATGTCCATGGTGTGGTTGTCCAAGCCATAAAATAAATATCACCTTCATTTTGTAAAAAGTCTGGTAACGAATCTTGATTTGCTTTAAATTGAGCAACTACTGTGGTATCGGTTACATCTTGATACGTTCCTGGTTGGTTTAATTCATGTGAGCTTAACCCTGTACCTGCTTTTGGTGAATAAGGCTGTATGGTATAGCCTTTGTAAAGCAAGGTTTTATTATAAATTTGCTTTAGCAACCACCAAACACTCTCCATGTATTTAGGATCGTAGGTAATATACGGGTCGTCCATATCTACCCAATAGCCCATTTTTTGTGTTAGGTCATTCCATACGTCTGTATAACGCATTACGGCTTTACGACATGCTGCATTATAATCTTCTACCGAAATTGTTTTCCCTATATCTTCCTTGGTAATACCTAATTCTTTTTCAACACCTAACTCAATAGGTAAGCCATGAGTATCCCAACCTGCTTTACGCTTTACTTGGTAGCCTTTCATGGTTTTATAACGTGGAAAAATATCTTTAATAGCACGTGCTAAAACGTGGTGTACTCCAGGAAGTCCATTTGCAGACGGTGGCCCTTCATAAAATACATAAGGTTCCTTACCTTCTCTGGTAGAAACACTTTTCTCAAAGATGTTATTTTCTTGCCAATATTGTAGTATCTCTTTTGCTACATTTGGTAAGTCAAGTCCTTTATATTCAGGAAATTTAGTGCTCATTTACGCTTTATTCTAATAAGGAAGCGAATTTAAGGAATTTTGAGAAAAAAGTAAGATTAAAAATGATTTTTGATAATCGAAAAATCTTATCTCAATATTCTTATGTTACTATTTCTATTTTGAAAGGTTATTCTTCTTTAAAATGGCTTCTACTGTTTTTGAAATTGGAAGTACTTGAAGTAAAGTTTTTAGTGCCTCGTTTACAGCTTTCATTTTTTTTATTGGCATTACCCAATAAATCAAAATAACGACTATAAATGTTAGACAAAAAGTCAAAATTATATTTTCCATTGTTTAAGTGCTGTTAATGAAGACAAAGTTAAATCATTAAACACTGACATATAAGCCTTTCCTCTTTAAATTACTCACCAGTCTTTAACATTTTAACTGTTAATAACTCATTACTTTTATCTGCTGTAAAAATGTCTTGAAATTCTTTATAAACAAAAAGAGCCAAAATAAATATTTTGACTCTTTTATTACTCTTATAAAAAAACTAAACTAATTAAAAACAATTTTTTTGGTTAATACCTCATTCGTTTCTGTTCTCAAGCATACAATATAGGCTCCTGTTGATATATTGTTAAATTTAAATCCATTTTCTAATCGATCTGTCGAGACGTTTTCAACTTCTAAAACGGTCTGTCCTCTCATGCTAATTAATGCCAACTTTTTAACTCCACTTGTTAGCTTTTTAGCATACAGTGTATTTGTTCTGTTTTGATAATAAACATAATTCTCGGTAAATGTCGCTTCTTCTGCACTCAAGGTGTTAGCTTCATTTTGAAAAACGATCTCAAACCTGTTATTAAACTTCCCTTGTTCTGAACTAAAACTGTATACTTCTTTAGTCGTTAATTCAAAATAAACGCCCGTTAGGTTATCTCTTAAATAGATATCTTGGTCTGCTATGTTCTCTGTTTCGGTTATTCGTATTTCAAAGGAATTATCTCCTGATGATTTAAAGTTTAACGGCACTACTTTATCAGGAGTAATGGCACTATATGCTTGCATATTCATATTCTTGCCTTCTAAACTTAAATTAAAATCATTATTTGTAGATTCATCGCATTCTGTATCGTACCCATAATCGAATCCGTCTGTGGTGGTGTCGCTAAAACCTAGAAGGAGCTCTCTTCTTGTTGCTGGTCCAGATGTTGAATTAAACTCTAATCGGATTTTTTGCATCACATTGCTATCACCAGTTTCTTTGCTCTCTATTGAGCTGCTACTTTTCTTAGATTTTGTACTTGATTTTAAAAATGAAGACCCATTATTATACGTACCGTCTGCATCAGATTCTTTTATAAATACCCGCTGACTGTTATTAAATTCCACGGTCCCATCTGCTATAATTTCTGTAATAAATCCTTGTCCTACGGGAAGATACCTTGATGGTGTTATTGTTCCATCTTGTTCCCCATTGTGAGCACCTTCTATTCCAACAAACTGATAGGCTCTTACAGATCCTAGCTTGTTTACCTGCGCGTAGCCTCCTTTGTACTCATTTAAAACATGTGAATCTCCTGCCCATTGTTGCCATAATTGTAAGGTGCCATCTATAACACCTGCATTATCGTCTATGAATTTATGGATATCCAATGCCGATGGATACGGGTTTCCTAGTAGGTATTCGGTTTTTGATACCGATGTTACTGATCCCGGACCTCCTACATCGATTGCATTTACCAGTATCGTGCCATTATTTGGCTTTCCTTCAAATATATATTGTTGCTCCAATCCAGCATTGCCTGTTCCTTTTTGCGTATAGCCTACACCGACTTCCAGTCCTGTATTTGGTGAAAGTGATGCCCAATCCCAATAGGTCAATCCATTTTTAAAAGTATACAACCAATAGGTACTTATCTTTCCTACTTCGTCATAAGACGTCGTAAAAGAAAAATTAACTCCAGATTCATCTTTTATCGTGTTTAAACTGAACGGGGTATTGTTAGGGTTATTTGTGGAGCCATTGTTATCTATTAAGCTTGTGGCACCTACCGCACCTACTGGGGACGACCAATAGTTATACCTATATACATTGGAGGTTCCTTCTTGGCGTCTTAAAATTTTACCCGTAGCTGAGGTCACCAAATCACTATGCTCCGTCTGAATTAATTGGCAATCATCTTCCAAATCCAAAGTCCCGTTTAATTCTAAATACCAAGAGTTTTCAATAAGATTCTCACTGTGAACCGTAAAAGTATTCCCTGTATCAATTATTAAGCCTGCCGTTTTAATTGGGTGACATGCCGATACATTACTTGCTATTTTTATAATACACCAATCTTTATTATTAGCTGTATTTTCAATATCCCAAACATCTCCATGTTGCCATGTTGATTGTGTTGTCCAACTACCGTTATTTGAAGAAACATAAGGCATTGGAGCTGTTTGATCTTGAATGGTAGTAATATAATTTATATATAATTCTTTATCATAACTTGAATAATCTGAAGTCGTCCCTTTTTTAATATTCGTCATTGGGTAATAGGCTATCAAATTTGTCCAAGGTACAGTATTACTTGTAGATGTGTCCTCAATATCTTTTCCCACAATAGATCCTATAGTATTCCCTGAATTATTTTCAATTTCTTGATACACCATCTTTTTTAATTGTTCGGAAGTTAACACAACGTCAAAGACTCTTACCTCATCAATGTCTCCTTTAAAGTATTCTTTATCAACTATGACATCATTGGAAAATCTACCAATTTCAAAATTTCCGTTAGCGTCTTCAGTATTCTCAATAGCAGCTCCTGTACTTGCAACATTTGTGGAACTTAATAATGTTCCATCAACAAATAACTGCATCAATCCTGTAGAACTAGTATACGTTGCGGCTAAATGATGCCATTCATCAAAATTAATAGCACTACAACTTATAGTCTCTTGTGAGTTTCCAACCGTTTTAGTAGTAAATGATGGCGTATTTCCATTTTGTAACCATAATTTACAACCTGTATCTTCTCCCAGAATAGTCATATTAGTAGCGTTTCCGGAATCAGATTTTATCCAAGCCATTATTGTTACATTATCTAACCCATCTATAAATGATGTTCTGGATAAATAATCATCTATCCCATCAAAATCTATAGAAGCAATTGTTGGCGGGTTAATATCAAATAAATCTCTATAATCTAAATCCCCTCCTAAAGTGGCATCGCTATCAACATCACCAAAAGAATTTGTAAGATCGGTAACATCTCCTGTAGTTACTTCATCATTAACATCCAGAAAACCAGTTACCGAATCAAAGTTATCATCTAGGCCATCATTATCAATGTCGATGCTGTTAAGTGTATTTGCCTGACCATTTTCTTGAATATCCGGTGTGCCATCATTATCGGTATCGCTATCTAAATAATCTTTTAATCCATCACCGTCTGTATCTTCTAATTGGTTTAAATCGGTACCTCCCATAGCAGACTCATAAACATCATCTAAACCATTATTATTAGCATCTGTAATACTACTACTCACATTACTTGGTGGGATATATCCAATTGTAGGCTGTGCTTCCACATTATCTGGAATACCGTCATTATCACTATCAATATCAACTGTATCTAAAAGAAGATCATCATCAAAATCGCATTTAGAACTTACTCCAAAGTTTGTTAATCTTATCCAAGTAAAAGTATCTGTTCCTGTTGCTCCATATAATAAATCTACATGAGAAAATTTATCAAACTCCATGTATAAATAGAAATCTGGATCATCTCCATGTGTTCCTCCATCATCTGGTTCATACTCCCAATCTGAATTTGGAGCTACTATGGTCGGGTCTAAACGATATAGGTTATAACCCAAAGGGTCGGGTCCGTTTGCAAAACCTGCTTGTTCTAAATTTGTTGTAGCACTTAAATATGGGGTTACTGTTGATGTTACTGTTGAAGGATTAAATCCTGCTATTTCTGTAAAATCTGAGCCATATGATGTATCTATATCTCTTAACTCTAAAATAATGTCGTATAAAACTGCTGGTGTACCAATAGGATTTAAAGGTGTTGCACTTCCAGCTTCAACCAGATCAAATGAATATGATACATAATCATCACTACTGGAATCAAATGTACTCACCCTCAATTCGTTATTACAATCTACTGTATACGAACCATTAATGTTTATTATGGTTAAAATAATGTCGTAGTATTTATTTTGATAAAAAAGAGCATTTGAGTACACTACCTTTTCTCCAGCCTTAACATCATACAAATCTGTAGCTGTTAGTAATGATGCATTGTTAAATTGAATAGATGCTGAACATTCGTAAGTATCTATAATACCATCATTATCATCATCTATATCAACAGAATCATCTATACCGTCTCCATCCGAATCTTGTGCAAAAGAATAATTATACACAAATAAAGCCATAAACAGGCTGAAAAGTAGTTTTGTTTTCATAATTAATAGATTTGGGTAGATCTAAATTATCTTACAATCAAATAGTTATATATTTTTCTCGTTAAAATTTAAAATTTTTCTATCAAATACAATAACATCGACGAAATGCATACTAATTGGTATACAGTCATTAAAGTATTGCACAGTTATTTGTAATAAAATTAAAATTACTGTTGAGGGAAAAATGCTTCAATTACAAAATCACTGGTTAGAAATCATTAATTTTATGATTTAGTGTTAAATACCCTACAATATTAATTCAAAAAATCGACAAAAACTAAAAAAAATCAGATAAAATACATTAAATGTTCGATGAAGCGTATATTTTATGCTTTTAAGGGGATTAAAATTGCTAAAAATCAAATAAGAATACCAACTAAATCTTCAATTTTAGAGATAAGTTGAATTTTAATCACGGTGTTTTTCAGTGAAATTTTATTGTATTTTGACACAAAAATAGAGGAGAATCCCAATTTTTCGGCTTCTAAAATACGCTGTTCTACACGCTGTACAGGACGAATCTCTCCAGAGAGGCCAACCTCTGCAGCAAAACAAAAATCTTTTTGTAGTGCCGTATCTTCATTAGAGGACAATATAGCAGCCACAACAGCCAAATCAATAGCAGGGTCATCAACCGTAATGCCTCCGGTTATATTTAAAAACACATCTTTTGCCCCTAACCGGAATCCAGCACGTTTTTCTAAAACTGCTAATAACATATTAAGGCGCTTAGCATTAAACCCCGTAGCACTACGTTGAGGCGTTCCATAAACTGCTGTACTTACTAAAGCCTGTACTTCTATCATTAATGGCCGCATGCCTTCTAAGGTTGCTGCTATGGCATTTCCAGATAATTCTTCATCTTTTTTAGAAATTAAAATCTCCGACGGATTGGTCACCTCTCGAAGCCCAGAACCTTGCATTTCATATATACCCAGTTCATTGGTAGAACCAAAACGGTTTTTATGAGCTCTTAAAATTCTAAATACATGATTACGATCTCCCTCAAATTGCAACACGGTATCTACCATGTGTTCCAATATTTTTGGGCCTGCAATATGCCCATCCTTAGTAATATGTCCAATCAATAAAACAGGGGTAGCTGTTTCTTTTGCAAATTTTATAAGCTCTGTGGTACATTCTTTAATCTGTGAAATACTTCCTGAAGAAGATTCAATATAATCACTATGCAAAGTCTGTATAGAGTCAATTATAACAATATCTGGTTGAAGCGCAGCGATTTGTTTGAATATATTTTGCGTTTTGGTTTCTGTTAGAATATAACAGTTATTATTATTTGGGTTAACACGTTCAGCACGCATTTTTATTTGTTTCTGACTTTCTTCACCAGAAACATATAAGGTTTTATATGGTAATTTTAACGAAATTTGAAGTAAGAGCGTACTCTTACCAATGCCTGGTTCTCCTCCCAACAACGTTAAAGACCCAGGTACTATGCCTCCACCTAGTACGCGATTAAATTCCCCATCGTAGGTATTTAGTCTTGGTTCTTTAGAAACATCTATATCCTTTATACGTAATGGAACAGATGCTTTCTTTGTTGTAGATGTTGGGGTTTTCCAATCATTCTTTTCTGGCTTTTGAATAACTTCTTCAACAATGGTATTCCACTCTTTGCAGGCATTGCATTGTCCTTGCCATTTTGCATATTGAGTACCACAGTTTTGACAAAAAAAAGTCGTTTTTACTTTTGCCATTATATCACTTGAATTTTAAAATTACGTATGAGCAAAATGAACTATTCTAAAAGTTATCTAATGTTAATAACCAAAATCTTCTTTAATTAAATCTATTTTCTCAATTAGTAAATCTTTTGAAATACCCGCAATTTCTTTTAAGGTATAAGCTGTTTGATACGTACGCATAGCTTTTTTTGGCTCTCCCATTTCCTCATAAAAACGAGCTAAATAATAACCTCCTAAAAGCGTATCTGGATATTGATCCCGAGCCATTTTACCTAACGCTTCATAATATTCAAACTGTTCTGTTTTTTCAATAGCTGCCGAAATTGCTTTAAAATCATTAATTAGAACTTTCTTTTTTATTCCAAGCAAATCATTAATTGTTTGATATTTCTCAACCAAATAGTCTACTGGAGATGTTTCTAATTCAAGGATGGTTTCTTTATATTCTTTTTTACTAATAGGCTGAAAGACTTTAAAAATATTTTCAAAGGCATTTGGCAACGCATATAAAGGAACTGAATAATGAGAAGGTGTTTCGAAACTATTAAAACTATAAAGTAAATTCTCATTTTCTATAGCTGAAAGATCTTTATTGAGTACATCAGTCATCTTCTTTATAGAACCAAGATCATTTTTAGTATTTGCTAAGTAATAGTATGTTTTAGACTCCAATTTACTTAAACGTTCTGGAAGATAGTCTAGCATATTTGGAGCTAATTCTGGACTAATTGCAATATAAGCTTGAAATAGAGGTTGAGATTTTAGTAAGTAATAATTAATAAAATTAGCTGTTTCTCCATGTCCGACTGCTATTCTAAAATTAGCTGTCCTATATTTTTTTTCTATATATGGAATAAGTTCTAAGCCTATAAACTCATAAAAAGCGGCTCCTGTTTCAATTGGTAAGGAATTTTGCTCTGAATACAAACAATCGTCAAATCGTTTATCAACCTGATTAATCCCCACAATAATGGACTCTGGCATATCTTCCCAATAGGAGTAATAATCTACATTACCAGCAACAGCTTCAAACATATAATCCCCATCTAGCACTACAAATAACGGATAGGTTTTATCTGTATTAGTTTTATAACCCCTTGGTAACTGAATTTTTAATTGACGATCTTCTCCTAATTTATAAGATTGAAAGGTTTCGTATTTAACTTGCGCTCCTAGGTTTAAAGAAACAAAAAGTAATAAAAAGAAAACAACTGCTTTTTTCATTTTTAAATGATTTGAGTTTTAATATTGGCAAGGTAATAAATAAGGCATAACAATTCAAACAGACCGCAATCGAAATCTATTTAGACTTTACTCTATTGTAAATAGGCAGATAAATTAATGACAGTCCTCCAAAAACAATAATCATGAGGGTTTGCGATGCCCACATAATCCAACCAAAAGCGATACTTGGCTCTTCAGCAATTCCAAATATTGAAAAAGCCGCATAAATAGCTAAAGGATAAGACCCTATACCTCCATTTGTAGCTGCAATACTAAAGCTTGCAGAAATAAAACCTATTAGAATGGCTCCCATTGAAATACCATGTAGATCTCCTATAGAAAAAGATGTTACATAAAACATAAGCACATACATGCCCCAAATAAAAAGTGTATGAAAAATAAATGCCCATTTTTTTTTCATTTTAAAAATGCTAAGGGCACCTTCTACTAATCCATTAATAAATGTTCTAATTTTTAAAGCTATTTTAGACTCACTATTTTTTATATATCTTAAAAAGAAAAATAATAACAAAAGTCCAATAGCCAACGCAATTATAATTTTTATAGGATTAAATTTTTCAACTAAAAAGCCGTATATAAACTCAAATTGAAGGAAAAGCGTCATAGTGATTATACCCAACATAACTATCATATCTGCGATACGTTCGGCAACAATAGTCCCAAAACCTTTTTCAAAAGGGACATCTTCGTAATTAGTAAGTATAGAAGCTCTAGCAACTTCTCCTGCTCTAGGTATCGTATAATTTATTAAATAGGTAGCAAATACAGCCATTACACTATTCCCTAATTTAATATTATAGCCCATTGGTTCTAGTTGAAAACGCCAACGGTATGCACGAGACAAATGACTTAAAAGCCCTAAAAACATACCCGAAATTATCCAGGTGTAGTCTGCGTTTTTGGCATAAACTAATAATTCTTCAACAGACACTTTAGACAATGAATACCAGACCAAAAAAACTCCCAGTAGTAATGGGAGCGTAATTTTTAGTATTCTTTTTATCTTGTGGTTCAAAACCTCTATTTTAATAAGTTGGTAGCTTCATCAGGGAATACTAAAGACGGCTTAAAACTTTTAGCTTCTTCAATATCCATAAAAGCATAAGTAATTAAAATTAACGTATCTCCAACCGAAACTTTTCTAGCGGCTGCTCCATTAAGTGTAATTTCACCACTCCCACGTGGTCCTGGTATACAATATGTTTCTAAACGTTCGCCATTATCATTATTAACAATTTGAACTTTTTCACCTTGTATAATATTGGCAGCCCCCATTAGATCTTCATCAATAGTGATACTACCTATATAATTGAGTTCAGCACCTGTGCATTTTACTCTATGAATCTTAGATTTTACTACTTGAATTTGCATGTGGCAAAGATAATTAATTTAACGCGATATTATCAATAAGTCTAATATCATCTGCATATACAGCTATAAATGCTCTATATGATTTTTTGCTTGATTTTCGCTTAACTGGTTTTAACGTTTCAGCATCAGCAATTATAATATATTCCAGTTCTAACAAATTATGCATAGAAAACCGATTTGCAACCCATTTCACCACTTCATTAGCACTATTTGTGCCAAAATGCTTTTTAGCTGCAATTAAAGTTTTATAAATAAAAGGGGCCGCTTCTTTATACTCAGGTTTTAGTCGTGTATTTCGAGAACTCATCGCTAAACCACTAGGTTCACGATGAATTTTACATCCAACTACATTAACTGGAATATGAAATTTATCCACTAGTTTTTTTATAATCTGTAATTGTTGAAAATCTTTCTCTCCAAAATAGGCATTATGGGGTTTTACTATGTCGAAAAAACGTTTTACAATTGTGCCAACACCATCAAAATGTCCATTGCGAAATTTACCTTCCATTTCAAACTCTAAACCATCAAAATCAAAATTTTGAGACACCGTTTTCCCTTCATAAATATCATCTACCGTAGGCGCATAAACTATGATGTTGTTTTTACTAACCGTTTTTAGTAAATCCATATCGCGCTCAAGTGTTCTTGGATATTTTTCTAGGTCTTCTTTGTTATCAAATTGAGTAGGATTTACAAAAATACTAACAATCACTTTATCATTATTATCCAAAGCTTTTTTAACTAATTGTAAATGCCCTTCATGCAAAGCACCCATTGTAGGAACCAACCCTAATGTTAGTCCTTTTGTCTTTAAAGCATCAATAGCTGCCGTAATTTGTTGTTTTTCTGAGTAAAATTCCACTTTTTAATAAAAAATTAACGCGTGCAAACTTAAGATTTTACAACCAATTTGCATAAAATTTTGTACTTTTGCGTGTTTTTTATTTTGAATTTCTAAAAGCTATACTATCAAAAAAACAAGCTTTAGAAAAAAATTCTTAAAAAAAAGACACTTAATTGCTAGTTATACCAGACTGTAAAAAGTCAACAAAAACAAACATATGAAAGATAAGAGGATATTGTACGTATCATCTGAAGTAGTTCCTTATTTGCCAGAAACCGAAATTTCGTCCATGTCATTTGAAGCACCAAGATTGGTGAATCAGCAAGGAGGTCAAATAAGAATTTTCATGCCTCGATACGGCAACATTAATGAACGCAGGCACCAATTACATGAAGTTATTAGATTATCTGGTATAAACTTGGTGATAAATGATTTAGATATGCCTCTTATTATTAAAGTAGCATCTATTCCTAAAGAACGTATACAAGTATACTTTATTGATAATGATGAATACTTTAAAAGAAAAGCAACGTTGACCGATGAAGATGGTAAATTGTTTTCAGACAATGACGAACGTGCTATTTTCTTTGCCAAAGGTGTTATTGAAACCGTAAAGAAATTAAATTGGTCTCCAGATGTTATTCACGTACACGGATGGTTGGCATCATTACTGCCGTTATATCTAAAAGAATACTATAAAGATGAACCTTTATTTAATGAAAGCAAAATTGTTACTTCAATTTATAATCAAAGTTTTAACAATTCATTAAATAAAGATATGCTTAATAAGATTAAATTTGACAATATTAATGAAGGTGCTGTTAATGTACTTGAAGAGCCAACATATAATAACTTAATGAAAGTTGCTGTTGACTACTCGGATGCATTAATTGAAGGATCTGAAAGTATTCCTGAAGATTTAAAATCATATTTAGAAGCATCTAATAAACCTGTATTAGAATACAAAAACAAAGATGAATTTGGTGAAGCTTATACAACATTTTTAAATACTAACGTTTTAAGTTAACCTAATTATATTCATTTAGTATATATGAAAAAGACGATTAAAGCCCTTAAATTTCCCGTAATTTTTCTATTAATTGCTTTGTCTTTTATCGCTTGCGATGAAGAGTTTAGTGTTTTAGAAAGTGATGTTTTAGGAAAAGGAAATGCTAACTTTGGTATTGGTGATACGATCCTTCCTATAACTGCATATAACAAAAAACTTAACACATTACAGATCAACAATTTAAACTCTAATTTGCTTGGGTTTTATAATGATCCTGAATTTGGACAAACCACTGCAAGTGTCGTTACTCAAGTAACTCCGACTTCATTAAGCCCTTCTTTTGGGGTTAATCCTGTTATTGATTCTGTTATTTTAAGTATTCCTTATTTTAGTAAGGTTATTGGTGTAGATACTAATGGTAATAGCACATATTCTATTAAAGACTCTCTATATGGAGATCCTGAAGCAGAAATTAAACTGTCTATTTATCGTAATAATTATTTTTTAAGAAGTTTTAATCCAAACTCAGCAAATAGTCCTCAAAATTATTTCTCTAATGGCAACAGTGGTATAAACCTAACTGATAATTTTGCTCTTATAGAAAATAACACTATAAACTTTGATGATCATAAAGGAGAAATATTAAAGGATACTATGTTTTCTCCTAGTGCTGATGCCATAAAAACAACTATTGGAGACGGTGACGATGCTGTTACTTCAAGAACTGTCCCAGCATTTAGAACGCATCTTGATGATACCGATGACACTAAGAATTTTTGGAAAACTACAATTATAGATATTGAAGGCCAACCAGAACTAAGTAATGTTAGTAATTTTTATGATTATTTTAGAGGTCTATATTTTAAAGCGGAAGCTGTAAGCGGCAACGGAAACATGTTCTTACTAAATTTCGCTTCTGCAGATGCTAACATAGCTATACACTATTCAACAGGAGAAGAAAATTCCAGAACACAAGCTACATATTCCCTTAATTTTAGTGGAGGCAATAGACTTAATACCTTTATTAACAATTACAATACAACATTTGTTGATGGAGATCCTGATTTAGGAGACGAAACACTTTACTTAAAAGGAGCAGAAGGATCCATGGCTATTGTAGATTTATTCGGTAACGACCCTGATGCTTATGATGATTTTATAAATGATTTTAGAAAAACAGATGATAACGGTGATTTCATCAAAGATAAAAGAACAGGTGATTTTGTATTAAAAAAAATCATTAATGAAGCTCAATTAATTATACACGAAGATATTTCTTCTGATAATGAAGGTCTTCATAGGTATGATAGAATTTATGCTTATGATATTAAAAACAATATTATTCTTGCTGATTATGGAGCTGATCAAGCTACTTCAAATCCTTCAGATCCGTTAAATTCTATAATATTCCATTTAGGACAGCGTGATCCAGATCAAAAGAAATACAAAATACGTCTTACACGGCATTTAAATAATATCTTATTGAAAGACTCTACTAACACAAAAATAGGTCTGGTATTATCCACTAATGTTAATTATCTAAACAATGCTGAAATATTAAATAGCAACAATGATGATGTTACTGCTATCCCTGCTGCGGCAATTTTATCGCCAAGAGGAACTATTTTACATGGAAATAGAGTTAGAAATGGTGTTGATTCATCAAAAAGAATGAAGTTAAGCGTATTTTTTACAGAACCCGAAAACAATTAGTCTTTAAATATATAGAGAAAGTCTTTAATAAGGTGAATTTCATCGTATAAACTATTCCTTATATATAATAAATAATCCTTGTTTGAAATTTATTTTACATATTTGCTCGAGCTAAAGCAAAACAAAAAAATTACTTATGTGTGGAATTGTAGGATATATAGGCCCCAGAGAAGCTTATCCAATTATAATAGAAGGTCTTAAACGTTTAGAGTATAGAGGTTACGATAGTGCTGGTATTGCATTATTTGACGGCACTGACCTAAAAGTTTCTAAAACTAAGGGAAAAGTGGTTGATTTAGAAGCACGTTCTGAAAAAGAAATCACTAAGCACGGATCTGTGGGTATTGGACATACACGTTGGGCAACACATGGTGTTCCAAACGATGTTAACTCACATCCTCATGTTTCAAATTCTGGAGATTTAGTTATTATTCATAATGGTATTATTGAAAATTATGAATCACTCAAACAAGAATTAATATCAAGAGGTTATACTTTCCAATCAGATACAGATACAGAAGTCTTAATTAATTTGATTGAAGATGTAAAAAAACAGGAAAATGTAAAACTTGGTAAAGCTGTACAAATTGCATTAAACCAAGTAATAGGTGCATATGCTATTGCTGTTTTCGATAAAAACAAGCCCGAAGAAGTTGTTATTGCCCGTTTAGGGAGTCCTTTAGCTATTGGTGTTGGTGAAGACGAGTTTTTTATTGCAAGTGATGCGTCTCCTTTTTTAGAATATACTAAAAATGCCATTTATTTAGAAGATGAAGAAATGGCTATTATTAGATTTCATAAAGGCATAAAAATTAGAAAAATTAAAGATGATTCTTTAGTTGATCCTTATATTCAAAAGCTTAAAATTAATTTAGAGGAAATAGAAAAAGGCGGTTTCGATCATTTCATGTTAAAAGAAATTCACGAACAACCTAAAGCAATTACCGATACTTATAGAGGTAGACTTCTTAGACAAGAGGCTATTATAAAGATGGCAGGTATTGAGGATAATATGAAAAAATTCTTAAATGCCGATCGTATTATAATTGTAGCTTGTGGTACTTCTTGGCATGCAGGTTTAGTAGCTGAGTACATATTTGAAGATTTAGCAAGGGTTCCTGTTGAAGTAGAATATGCTTCTGAATTTAGATATCGAAACCCAATTATTACAGAGAAAGATGTTCTTATAGCAATTTCTCAATCTGGTGAAACTGCCGATACATTAGCAGCTATTAAATTAGCAAAATCTAAAGGTGCTTTTGTATTTGGAGTATGTAATGTTGTAGGTTCATCTATTGCCAGAGAGACTCATGCAGGAGCTTATACACATGCAGGTCCAGAAATTGGTGTTGCTTCAACAAAAGCTTTTACAACTCAAATTACGGTTTTAACCTTAATAGCATTGCGATTGGCAAGAGCAAAAGGAACCATTAGTAGTTCAGATTTCCGTCATCATTTGCTGGAATTAGAAATGATTCCTAAAAAAGTAGAAGAATCTTTAAAATCTGATGCTCATATTCAAAAAATAGCTGAAATCTATAAAGATGTTAGTAACTTCTTATACTTAGGAAGAGGATATAACTTCCCTGTAGCACTTGAAGGTGCTTTAAAGTTAAAAGAAATATCCTATATTCATGCTGAAGGTTATCCTGCTGCAGAGATGAAACACGGGCCTATTGCTTTAATTGATGAAAATATGCCTATTGTAGTTATTGCAACAAAAAAAGGGCATTACGAAAAAGTAGTAAGTAATATTCAAGAAATAAAATCCCGTAAAGGAAAAATTATAGGTATTGTAACCGAAGGAGATGTTCAAGTTAAAGAATTGGCAGATCATGTTATTGAAGTACCAGAAACTTTAGAATCACTGTCTCCGTTATTAACGACTATACCTCTCCAATTATTATCGTATCACATTGCTGTAATGTTAGGTAAAAATGTAGATCAGCCTCGAAACTTGGCTAAATCTGTTACTGTAGAATAATTACTACATAAATATTATATCACTATGTCTTAAAATCTAAGGCATAGTGATAATGTTCAATAAACCTTCACTTTTTTTACAAAAAAACCAGTTCTTCACATGTTTTTTTGTTAAAAAATACTATGCATGCATAATTTTTTTCTATTTTTATGTTGAAGTAATATTTAATATCTTTATATTGCTTATCAAAAATATAAACTAATTCTTACTAAATGAAGACAATTTTCTCAATTTTACTGTTGTTGTTTTGCGGTTTATCTTATTCGCAAACAACTATTTCCGGCTTTGTTGTTGATGATAATAATCAGCCCATCCCAGGCGCTAATATTATTATTGTTGGTACTTCAACAGGAGTCGTAACAGACTTTGATGGTAATTTCTCTCTTACTGTTAATCAAAACCCTCCGTTTAGCATTCAAGCTAGTAGTGTTGGTTTTGAAACCGCTACCGAAGTAGTAACGTCAAGTAACCAAAAGTTAACCATTATTCTTAAAGAAGGAACATCCTTAGATGAAGTTGTAATTTCGGCATCAAGAACACCAGAACGAATTTTTGAATCGCCAGTAACAGTCGAACGCTTTGGATTAAAAGCAATCAAAAATACAGCTTCTTCCGATTTTTACGACGGATTAGAAAATCTAAAGGGCGTTGATATTAACACAAATAGTTTAACCTTTAAATCTATTAATACCAGAGGTTTTGCCACATTCGCAAATACTCGTTTTATGCAATTGGTAGATGGTATGGACAATGCTGCACCTGCTCTTAACTTTCCTTTAGGAAACCTATTAGGAATGATAGAAACAGATGTACAAAGTGTAGAACTCCTACCGGGAGCGGCCTCTGCCCTTTATGGTGCTAATGCCTTTAATGGAATATTATTTATGAGAAGTAAAAGTCCTTTTGATCATCATGGCATTAGTGCTTACTATAAACAAGGTATTACCTCTCAAATAGCTGCAGGTGATAATGATTATAAAGATTATGGCATTCGTGTTGCTCACAAATTCAGTGAAAAGTTCGCTGCAAAGGTTAACTTTAGCTATTTACAAGGGACAGATTGGGTAGCAAACGATACTAGAGGGAAAGATCGAACGACTACCTTTGTAGAAGGTAACAGCACCAGAGAAAATGATATAGACTATGATGGTGTTAATGTATATGGTGATATTGCTACCATTAATATTAAGACAGTAGCAGATAGACTAGCTGCACTAGGAAGACTCCCTAATCCCAACTTGGCTAATTTAGTGCCTTCAGTTAACGTTAGTAGAACAGGTTATGATGAAGCCGATTTAACAGATTATGATGCTAAAAGTATTAAAACCGATTGGGGATTGTACTACCGACCTTGGGAAAACGATTTTGAAATTCAATACGTTGGAAAAATAGGTTCTGGATCCACTGTATATCAAGGTTCTAACAGGTACTCCATAAAGAACTTCTTTTTACAGCAGCATAAACTAGAAATAAAAAATGATAATTTTTTCCTGAGGGGATATGTTACTGCCGACAATGCTGGTGATTCTTACGATATGGTATTTACTGGTGTAAATATAAACAGACAATGGAAAGCCGATGACGTTTGGTTTGGTGAATACACCGGTGCTTTTATAGAAGGTACATTAGCGGGGTTAAATGCCAACCAAGCACATGCTAATGCAAGACAAGTGGCAGATACTGGAAGGTTTGAACCTGGTACACCTCAGTTTCAAAGCGCTTTCAATACGGTGATAAACGATCCAGATGTATTAACTGGTAGTAAATTTAGAGATGAATCTAAAATCTATCATTCAGATGCCAACTATAACTTCAGTCATTTAACCGATTTTGCCGATATTCAAGTAGGTGGTTCCTATAGAAGATATGTCTTAAACTCGTTTGGTTCCATTTACACCGATAAATTAGGAGAGATTCCATATTCTGAAGTTGGTCTATACACACAAATTCAAAAGAAGTTTTTAGAAGATGAGCGTTTAAAGTTAACGGCTTCTATTCGTTACGATAAATCAGAACTCTTTGATGCATTTTTCTCGCCAAGGCTATCTCTTGGTTATAATTTAGGAGAAGACAATAATCATAATTTAAGAGCCTCTTTTCAAACAGGTTTTAGAAATCCCGATACACAAGCTCTGTATATTGGTTTCAATGTAGGAAGTATTATTTTATTAGGTAGTGCACCAGATAACCCCGAAAGAGATTTAAGAACAGTTAGTGGTGATGATATTTCTACCACTGGACAAAGCATTATTGGTAATAGCTTTGATTATGATGGTACTGGAGCTTATAATAACTCCTTTACAAGAACTTCGGTTGCGGCTTTTGCTGCTTCACAGAATCCTGCAGATCTAAAAATAGCTAATCCTGGTATTGTAAAACCTGAGCAGGTTAGTTCGTATGAAGTAGGTTATCGTGGAAAACTAGATAAGGTTATTATTGATTTTAGTGCTTACTTAAACCAATATCAAGATTTTATTACCACAGTAGATGTCGTTAACCCATATTATGGAGATGTTCAATTATCTCAAACTGCTCCTGGTGGAACTCCTTTAGCTATAGTTGCAGTAGCTAATAGCGACTTTCAAGCTTATAGAGCCTATACAAATACAACAGCAGATGTTAATTCTTATGGTGCAGCATTAGGGGTGACGACTAAGGTATTTGGAAACTATGATTTAGGTATGAATTACACCTATGCCAAATTAGATTTTGATCGTGAAGCCAATCCAGATTTTCAAACAAACTTTAACACACCAGAGCACAAAGTAAAAGCGTCTTTTGGAAATACTAATCTATTTAAAAACTTCGGTTTTAATGTAGCTTGGAGATGGAGTGATGATTATGTTTGGGAAGCTTCTTTTGCCACAGCAGAAGTTCCTGCTTACCATGTTTTAGATGCACAAATAAACTTACGCGTACCATCTTTAAAATCGACATTTAAAGCAGGTGCCTCTAATCTTTTAGGAGATGAATATTTTACAGCCGTAGGAACAGGACTAATAGGGTCTCAATTTTACCTTTCATGGACAATTAATAACTTATAAAAAGATCATTATGAATATTAGATATATATACCTTTTTGTCCTTGCTTTAGGATTTTTTGCTTGCGACGAAGACGACAAGATATTACCAGAAGAAGTCATATTACCAGAATTAACAGCAGGTACAGCAGATTTCTCGAATTACGTAGCTGTAGGCGCTTCATTTACATCTGGTTTTACAGATGGTGGTTTATTTAAAGCGTCACAGGAAAATTCATTTCCTAACATTTTATCAAAAGAATTTGCAAAAGCAGGTGGAGGTGCTTTTACACAACCTTTAATGAGTGACAATACAGGAGGTATTTTAGCAGGTGGTAACGTAGTACGAGGTTATAGGTTCGTTTTTAATAGCGACATTCCAGGACCGCAATCGCTAGATGCTTTTTTAAATGGATTAGGAGCTTCTGTTCCTCCTATTACTACAGAAGCTGGTGTAAGCATTGGTAGCGACTTTAAAAATTTTGGTATCCCTGGTGCAAAAAGCTGGCATCTTGTAGCTCCTGGTTATGCCAGATTAAATCCTTACTACGCACGTATAGCATCAGCGCCAACAGCTACAGTTTTAGCGGATGCTATGGCGCAAAACCCTACATTTTTTACCTTATCTGAAGTTGGGGGTAATGATGTATTGGGCTATGCCCTGTCTGGAGGAGATGGTTCTAATCTAATTACAGATAGTGCCACTTTTAATGATGCACTTAATGCGCTTATTACTGGATTAACTTCGGGAGGGGCTAAAGGTGTTGTAACTAACGTACCATTTATTACGGATTTACCACATTTTACTACAGTACCTCATAACCCTATTCCTTTAGACACAGAAACAGCAGCGTTTTTAAACAGTGCGGCGGCTTATGGTGCATATAACGCTGGTATTCAAGGAGCATTTGCTTTTCTAGTTGCAAATACACCTTTAACTCAAGAATTAGCAGATATTGAAATTGCAAAAAGAACAATAACCTTTGAAGCTTCTGCAAATAATGCTGTTGTAATTATGGATGAAAGCTTAACAGACTTAACAGGAATAAACGAAGAGTTAGTAAGCATGAGACAAGCGACTGCTGAAGATTTATTTGTGTTACCTGCATCGGCATTTATAGGAACAGAGGCCATTCCTGGAAATGCACAGACTGTTAATGGCGTCGCTGTTCCATTAGCAGACAAGTGGGTATTAACTCCAGAAGAGCAAGAAGACATTAAAGTAGCAACTGATGCCTATAATACCACTATTTCTGATGTAGCAAATTCGAATGATAATATTGCTTTAGTTGATTTAAACGGTATTCTTAGCGAACTAGCAAGTACGGGCATTGATTTTGATGGTTTTAATCTCAATGCAGATTTAGTAACCGGTGGTGCTGTAGGCTTGGATGGTGTTCATTTAACAGGCAGAGGCTATGCTCTTATGGCTAATAAATTTTTAGAAGCTATTGATACTCAATTTGGTTCAAATTTTATTGAATCTGGGAACGTTGCCAACGCAAATGATTACCCAACAAATTACTCTCCTGCGTTACAATAATTTAAGATTAAAATATTATTATAAAACACCTTCTGGCAGGAGGTGTTTTTTTATTATAAAAAAGCTCTAAAAACAACTTTTATTTTAAATTAAAAAATATATCTTTGCACGCGAAAACTAAAAGTGTTTTCATACAATTAAATCGCATAATATTAAATACATAAGTAATGTCTAAAGTTACAGGTAAAGTTGCACAAATAGTAGGTCCGGTAATCGATGTTGAATTCGGTGCAGGTTCAGAACTTCCAAAAATTTACGATTCATTAGAAATTAAAAGACCTGATGGTTCTATATTAGTATTAGAAGTACAGTCTCACATTGGTGAAGATACAGTTCGTACTATCGCCATGGATTCATCTGATGGTTTAAGTAGAGGAACTGAAGTTGTAGCTACTGGTGCGCCTATACAAATGCCGATTGGTGATGATGTTTATGGACGTTTATTTAATGTAATTGGAGACGCTATTGATGGTCTTGGAGATTTACCTAAAGCTAACGAAGCTGGGTTACCAATTCACCGTCAAGCTCCTAAATTTGAAGATTTATCAACATCCACTGAAGTTTTATTTACGGGTATTAAAGTCATCGATTTAATTGAGCCTTATGCAAAAGGTGGTAAAATTGGTTTATTTGGTGGTGCTGGTGTAGGTAAAACAGTATTGATTCAGGAGTTGATCAACAATATAGCAAAAGGACACGGTGGACTTTCAGTATTTGCTGGAGTTGGAGAAAGAACTCGTGAAGGGAATGACCTTTTAAGAGAGATGTTAGAATCTGGAATTATCCGTTATGGTGATGATTTCATGCACTCTATGGAAGCAGGTGGATGGGATTTATCTAAAGTTGATAAATCTAAAATGAAAGAATCTAAAGCAACTTTCGTATTCGGACAAATGAATGAGCCTCCTGGAGCACGTGCACGTGTTGCCTTATCTGGTTTAACTATTGCTGAGTATTTCCGTGATGGTGCTGGTGAAGGACAAGGAAAAGATGTATTATTTTTCGTAGATAATATCTTCCGTTTTACACAAGCTGGATCTGAGGTATCTGCATTACTTGGTCGTATGCCTTCTGCGGTAGGTTACCAACCAACATTAGCAACAGAGATGGGTGCGATGCAAGAGCGTATTACATCAACAAAAAGAGGTTCTATTACATCTGTACAAGCGGTTTACGTACCTGCGGATGATTTAACGGATCCTGCTCCTGCAACAACCTTTGCTCACTTAGATGCAACAACAGTATTATCTCGTAAAATTGCTGAGTTAGGTATTTACCCTGCGGTAGATCCTTTAGATTCTACATCTAGAATCTTAACGGCAGACATATTAGGAAACGAGCACTATGACTGTGCACAAAGAGTAAAAGAGTTATTACAACGTTACAAAGAGTTACAAGATATTATCGCTATTCTTGGTATGGAAGAGTTATCTGAAGAAGATAAATTGGCTGTAGGTAGAGCTAGACGTGTACAACGTTTCTTATCACAACCTTTCCACGTAGCAGAGCAATTTACAGGTATACCAGGGGTATTAGTTGATATTAAAGAGACTATTAAAGGATTTAACATGATTATGGATGGTGAATTAGATCACTTACCAGAAGCTGCGTTTAACCTTAAAGGAACTATCGAAGAAGCTATTGAGGCTGGAGATAAAATGCTTGCAGAGGCATAGCCTAAGCAAGTGCTGAATTTATTTCAGCATCTTAAATTTTGAACTTTGAATAGAAATTAAAAGACCCTGAAACAAGTTCAGGGTACTAAAACAAGTTTGTATGTATTTAGAAATTGTATCACCTGAAGCAACCTTATTTAGCGGAGAAGTAACTAGTGTTGCTGTCCCTGGAGTTAATGGAGATTTCGAAATGTTAAACAATCACGCACCTATTGTATCTTTATTAAAAGAAGGTGTTGTAAAAATTTCAGGAAATATTGAATTAGCTGAAGTTGTTCAGGATAAATTTACTAAAGGAGAAAAAGACACAACTTTATTAAAGATAAATTCTGGAACTATAGAGATGAAAGACAATAAAGTTATTGTTTTAGCAGACTAAATTTATTTTTATAAAATATATTAAAAACGTGAAGTTAATAGCTTCACGTTTTTTTTATACCCATTTCCAGATCATTAACTCCCACTCTTCACCTGCTTCAGTATGAACATCTAAAATCTCAAACCCGACTGCTCGATGTGCGCCAGATGAACGGTTGTTTTTAGAATTAACCTCTGTAATTACTGCATCAAAATCTGACTTTAACTCATCCTTAAAATAATGGTAAAGTCCTTTAAAAATTCCTTGCTTTCTATACGCTTTATCTATACAAATTTGTCCCACAATTAGATAGCGAAGCTCAGATAGATTTTTAGAAGCAATAATACCATCCATATACTCAAACATAGGTATAAGCGCAGGGACATCATTTCTAAAAGCATTGAGCATACATAAAGCATAACCTACAACGTTTCCTTTATATGTAGCAATAATATGTGGACAAGCATCATTCATTCGTTTTAAAACATCATAAGTATGCTTTACAGAAACAAACCCTTCTGCTTTCATAATTTCATTAGACAATAATATCTTAACATTGATACTTTGTAAATCTAAAATTTGTTGTAGTTCTTCTTCAGTTTCTGCACGTTTATAAACAATTTGGGTCATTACAAACTATACTTTCTTAATAACACTAGTAACAATACCCCATATAACAAAATCGTTATCACTAGTAATTTTGATTATCGGATAGTTAGGATTTTCTGGCTGCAACCATACTTCATCTTTATCTACTTTTAAGCGCTTTACCGTAAACTCTCCATCCAAAAAACAAACGGCTATTTTATTATTTGTAGGCTCTAAGCTTCTATCTATGACTAACAAATCATTATCATCCAATCCAGCTCCAATCATAGACTGTCCACTTACTCGAGCAAAAAAAGTAGCCTCCTTATTTTTTATAAGCTCTTTATCTAAAGACAAACGCTGTTCCTTAAAATCCTCAGCAGGCGAAGGAAATCCTGCCGAAATTCCTGTATCGAAAAAAGGAGCTCCTGAATTATTTGTTGCTTTTGGAGTAAAAAACGTTAGAGGTTGTGATTTGTGTCGTATCATGTTACTTTTATAATATCATTAATATTAGTTGTATACCTTGGAGATAATCGCTCTTGACGCATTTTCCAAGTTCGTTTTAAGTCCTGGTTTCCTAGCTTTACTTTATAATTTTCATATTTAGTATTCAATATATCTATAGTATCCATCAATGGTTTATGTTTTGGATTTTCACTTTCAAACATATCTAATTGATGGTTACTTGTTGGAACTAAACCAGTCACAATAACACCTGCTCGTTTATACTTCACGCCTTCTTTAAAAATTGAAACTACACTATCTAAAGCACAATTACTAATAATTAAAGATGAATTAGTTGGGTATGGTAAATTTACAGCTTTACTTGCCCTATGTTGCTCCGTTCCTTTTTTATGTCTGTCACTACTTAAAATAACATAGATAATATGACAACTAGAACCTTGCTTACGTAATTTTTCAGCACAACTTGTTGCGAATGTTGAGATTCGTTCTTTAATATTCTCAATATCAGAGAAGGTATATTCAAAACTTCTGGTTGTTGCAATCGCTCTTTTCGTTTGGAATTCATCCAATGTCAACTTAGAAACGCCTTCTAAATCTTTCTTTAGCTTCCATTCAGTAATTGAGAAATTCTTACGCACCCATTCATCTGGCAATTCGACAAAATCCAAAGCTGTATTGCATCCTTTTATTTTTAATCGCTTTTGCAATCCACGCCCAATCCCCCAAACAGCTTCTAATTTTATCCATTTTAAAGCTTTCATTTTTTTCTCTTCAGAATCAATTACATAAACACCATTGGTTTCGTTTGGAAATTTACGAGCTATTTTATTAGCCACCTTGCTCAAAGCTTTTGTTGGAGCAATCCCCACACAAGTAGGAATACCAGTCCATTTTAAAATGCGCTGCCTTATTTGGTTTCCGTAATCTTCAAAATTGTAATCTTCAAAACCTTTAAATTGCACAAAGGCCTCATCAATACTGTACACCTCAACATCTGGAGTAAACCCCTCTAATATGGTCATAACGCGACTACTCATATCCCCATACAATGGATAATTAGAAGAATACACAAGAATATTATTAGCCTTACAAAAGGCTTCCCATTTAAAAATAGGAGCCCCCATAGGAAGGTTTAATGCTTTAGCTTCATCACTGCGCGAAATAACACAACCATCATTATTACTTAAAATAGCAATGGGTTTGTTGCGTAAATTAGGGTTAAAAGTACGTTCGCAAGACGCATAAAAATTATTACAATCTACTAAAGCATACATAATAGTAAATATACAGGATTTCAATGTTTTTTAAAATACTATAATACATAATAAACATGGCGTCTTTTCTTATATTTGGTTTATGAATAAGCATATAATTGTATCCGAAAAGGGACGCCCTTTATGGCAGCGCATTATTGCCTCTCTTTTTTTCACTACAGCAATAGGGCTTCTGGCTTACATATTATACATGGCTAATTGGAATGATAACAATATAACAGATATTGGTCATAGTCTAGAATCTGTTATTTATTTAATGGGGATCGGCATTGCTTTTTCTTTTCATAAGAGCGTATATATAGATACTAAAAAATCAAAGTTTAGACAAACCTTTGAAATAGGTCCTATCAGATTGGGACAATGGATAACAATATCTAATTATGAGTATGTTTCTATATTTCATCAACCTCTCGAAGATGGAGAAAAAATATTTGAAGTTAATCTATGGTATGATAGAAACAAGCATTGGGAACTTTATGAAAAATATGACTATACAGAAGCATTTTTAATTGGTTATGAAATTTCGGAACTTCTCCAAATTAGTATATTAGACGCAACTGTTCCTAACAATTATAGATGGATAGACAAAAAAGCATCTAAAGAAACAGGTAAAATGGTATATTTAGATTAATTAAAAAAACGTATCCTTCTTTACGATAGAATTACCGATACGTTTGTAAGCCGTTTTAGTACCATTAGCACAAAAATGATAAACAGCTTTCGACTTTTGTTCTGAAACCGATATTAGTAAAACATCTGAAACCTCACATTTATAATCTTTAGCAACTTTCTTTTTCACATGAGCAATTGTTGCTCTCCCCTTTTTTAATTGGGCTTGAATTTTTTTATTCAACTTAGGCTCAACAAAATCCTCAGTTAAGTTACATCCTTCATTTTCTTTTGAATTTAAATCATCTGTTACAGTAGTATTATTTGTAACATCTTCAGACTTTTCTGCATCAATATACTCCCAAGTAAAATCAGCTTTAAGCAAGACACGCCTTCCATCTTCAGTTTTTACAATATGATTATTCTGTGCAAAACCGATACAGGAAATAGTAAGCAATAAAAGAAAGAAAAACGTTTTCATAATAGATTAAGAATTGAATTTGTATTTCAAAAATACATGTTTAAAGTCAAATCATCCCTCTACATACTCTAATATATCAGCAGGTTGACAATCTAATGCTTTACAAATAGCCTCCAATGTAGAAAAACGTACTGCTTTTGCTTTACCAGATTTTAAAATGGAAAGGTTTGCTGTGGTTATACCAATTATTTCGGCCAACTCTTTGCTTTTCATTTTACGCTCGGCAAGTATCCTATCAAGATTTACAATAATTGGCATAGTTATATGGTTAGTTCGTTTTCTTCTTGTATATGCTTACCCTTTTTCAAAACATCTAGATATAGATATATTAAAAAAGCTATTACTAAATGAGCTAATACTATAAAATAATCATCTTCAAGACGAAAAGCGCTTCCGCTTATTAAAAATGAAACAGTCAATATTATAATATAAATAAGAGGAATAACATTTAATATTAAAAAGAATTGCAATCGTTTTAAAGATTTTGTTTCAAACATGTTTTTTTTGACAAATACTTTTAAAAACTCTTTAAATGAGTAAAAATAGATAGCATAATATGACATGGCAGACCACATAATAAGAATGGAATAATTTAATGGAATATTTATCCGTAAACCTAGTATGGGAACCTTAATTTTGGGGCGATTTTCTATAACTTCAATAAACGGAATCTGTATGCCAAATTTATATTCAAAATATGAGAGTATTGAAAATATCATTATAAAAAGATATAAAGCTGAATATATATAAAAGAGAACTTTTGATGATGTATAAGCTATTTTTTTCATTTTTTTAAATTGTTAAATCGTTTTCTTCTTGTATTTCCTTAGCACGCTTAAATATTTCTGCAAGAATATAAAAAGCTAAGCCTGCTGGAATTAAAAAAGTGAATTCTGTTTTTAGTTCATTAAAAAAGTTGAAAGTAGATTTACCTATAGACGCTAAAAGAAATCTTAACACCAAAACGTTAATTGTATACCAAATAAAAATACTTCCTAACTTCTTAAAATACTTAATAATATTGATGCTAAAATAATTTCCGTTTTCCACCTCTTTTAGAATCGATAAAAAATAAGAAAATCCATAAATAAGATAAGCTCTACATAAAAACAAACAAGCACTAATAAAGTAATAACTCCATTGTATCGAATTTTTTGAAGTAAACCAAGATTCGTTTTTGTTTGCAGATTTTGCCCAACTCTGAAACTCTTTAAATTGATTAAAATCAAACTCTCTAATATCATTCAGTAAAATAGAAGCTGAAGACAGTAAAACAACCCAAGTAACGATCATCAAAATATTAGTATTATCTCTCATAATTATATAGCTAAAATTTGTTTTGTTTTCATTTTAAATTATTGTTTAACGATAACAAATATATAAAAATTATTGATAAACAATAATTTTTTATCAAAAAAAAGATATTTCTATAAGCTAATAGGTCTTTGTATCTTTACCCCATGTTTCCTAAAAAACTACAAAAAAGACTAGAAGAACGTAAAGCGAATAATGCGTTACGTCAATTGGGAATACAAAATAATTTAATAGATTTTTCATCTAATGATTATTTGGGTTTTTCTAAGTCTGAAATCATTTTTAATAGGACTCATGAATTTTTAGTTGGACACAACATAACCCATAATGGGGCAACAGGCTCACGGCTACTTTCAGGAAACCATCCGCTTTTCAATATTATAGAATCCTTATTATCTGATTTTCATAATAGCGAATCTGCTTTAATTTTTAATTCAGGTTACGATGCCAATGTGGGGATCTTTTCATGTATTCCACAACGAGGCGATATTATTTTATATGATGAATATATCCACGCATCTATTCGTGATGGCATTAAACTCTCTAATGCAAAAGCTTATAAGTTTAAGCATAATAGTTTACAGGACTTAGAGTATCTCCTCGAGCGCAATCGAGAGGTCTCACAAGAAACTAACATATACATTGTTACAGAATCTATTTTTTCAATGGATGGTGATTCTCCAGACCTAAAAGGGATGGCGCAACTATGTAAAGATCATAATGCTTATTTTATTATAGACGAAGCACATGCTGTTGGTGTTTTTGGAGAACGCGGCATCGGTTTAGTTCAACATTTAGAATTAGAGGAGGATGTTTTTGCTAGAATCATTACATTCGGAAAGGCTATTGGGACGCATGGTGCTGCCATTATAGGAAGTGATGCTTTAAAACAATATTTGGTGAATTTTGCTCGAAGCTTTATCTATACCACAGCTCTAACACCTCATACCTTAGCTAATATTCATGCTGCTTATCACGAATTAGTTTTAACCGAAAACAGAAAACAGCTTCATAAAAACATTGCTCATTTTAAAAGTGAGATTATTGAAAATGGCCTTCAAAACTATTTTATAGAAAGTGATTCCGCCATACACTGCTGTATTATTTCTGGAAATGACACTGTGAAATTAATCGCCCAAAAGTTTCAGGAAAAAGGTTTTAATATAAAACCCATATTATCACCAACGGTTCCAAAAGAGCAAGAGCGATTACGTTTTTGTTTACACGCGTTTAATTCTGAAGAAGACATATCGAACGTATTAAAATTACTAGCTACTCTACATACATATGGGTGATAGATTTAAAACAATAGCTAGGTTTCAATATTCATCTGAAGCCCAAATTATTAAAGGACGGCTAGAAGCAGAAGGTATTGAAGTTTTTTTATCAGACAATCTAACTATAGATACAGATCCTTTAGTAAGTAATGCTATTGGAGGTGTGAAATTAAAAGTGTTATCTCGCCAGGCATTAAAAGCACAACATATATTGGATTCTATTGAGAAGTACTCTATTGATGATGAAGGTCATACTATAAACTGTCCTAATTGTAAAAGTGAAAAAGTAGAATTATTTTCTACAATAAAAGATGCTAAATCATTATTCTGGTTTATTTTTGGTTTTTTATTTTCTTCACTTCCTTTTTATACAAAACACAAGTATAAATGTGAAGATTGCAAAACAGAATTCGATTTAAAATGAAGACATATTTCATCACAGGAATATCTACAGACGTTGGTAAAACGATTGCCTCAGCGATAGTCACTGAAGCGTTGCAAGCAGACTATTGGAAACCAATTCAAGCAGGTGAACTAGACCATGACGATAAACATACCGTTAAAAAACTTATTAGCAATACCAAGTCTAAAATTCACCCAAATAGCTATGCCTTAGAAACGCCCATGAGTCCGCATGCAGCAGCAGATATTGATGGAGTTTCAATAGACATAAAACAAATAAATGCTCCTAAAACAAAAAATCATTTAATCATTGAAGGCGCAGGTGGTTTATTAGTACCTATAAATGATACCCAAACGATTTTAGATCTTATTAAGCCCGACTATAAAGTGATTGTTGTTTCCAGGCATTATCTTGGCAGTATTAATCATACGTTATTAACAGTAAACGCTTTAAAAGAAAAAGGATTCGACATCTCTGTTATTTTTAGTGGCAATGAACATAAAACCACCGAAGATATTATTAATAAAATGACAAAGGTTCCCGTTATTGGCCGTATTAATGAAGAACCTTATTTTGATAAAAATGTGGTGAGTGACTATGCTGAATTATTTAAAAGCAGATTGTAACTGTCATTCCCGCGAAGGCGAATCTTATATATTGAAAATAAAAATAAAATAATGGATACTGCTCTCGCAGAAATGACGATACCTATGACTCTACAAGACCGCGATAAAAAACACCTCTGGCATCCCCTAACACAGCACAAATTGCATCCAGAAACTATTGCTATAACCAAAGCAAAAGACTGTGTTTTATATGATGAAAATGGCAACGAATATATTGATGCCATTGCTTCATGGTACACATGTATGTATGGGCATTGTAACGAATATATCACCAGTTGTGTTGCTACTCAAATGCAGCAATTAGATCAAGTGGTTTTTAGTGGCTTTACTCATGAACCTGCTATAAAACTATCTGAAGCACTTATTAAAATTCTACCAGACAATCAGAATAAAATTTTCTTTAGTGATAATGGTTCAACCTCTGTTGAAATTGGTATAAAAATGGCTTTGCAATTTCATTTTAACAAAGGAGAAAAACGCAATACACTTATTGCTTTTGAAGACGGGTTCCATGGAGACACCTTTGGTGCTATGAGCGTGTCTGGATTATCGGTTTACAACGGACCCTTTGAAGATTTCTTTTTAGAAGTTAAACGCATTCCAACCCCAAACGGAGAAAACAACGAGGCTATTTTAAACACTTTAAACGCCATAGTAGAAACCAATAAAGTGGCGGGTTTTGTATACGAACCTCTAGTACAAGGTGCAGCAGCCATGAAAATGTACAACTCAGAAGGCTTAAATGCTATTTTAGAACTTTGTAAAAAACACGGTATTGTTACTGTTGCTGACGAAGTTATGACCGGTTTTGGAAAAACAGGAGACTATTTCGCTTCGCTTCATATAGACACAAAACCAGACATTATGTGTTTAAGTAAAGCCTTAACTGGGGGTTTATTGCCAATGGCGCTTACTACATGTTCTGAAAAAATCTACGAAGCCTTCTACAGTAACGACATTAGTAAGGGTCTGTTTCATGGACACACATATTCGGCAAACCCATTGGCTTGTACAGCCGCTTTAGCAAGCATAGAATTATTACAATCTGAAGTCATTCAACAAAATATAAAAGCAGTTATTGCGTCACATAAAGCATTTAACAAACGTATAAAAACACATCCTAAAGTAAAATCCACACGACAAACAGGGATTATTTTTGCCTTGGATTTAAACATAGAAATGACACGTTATGGCAATTTACGAGACAAATTATTTAAATTCTTTTTAGATCATGGGGTATTTCTGCGTCCTTTAGGAAGCACTATCTATATTCAAGCACCTTATACAATTACTAAAGAACAACTACAGAAAATCTATCAAGTCATTGAAGATGTTTTAGAAATTGTTTAATCATAGTTAAATACCTTCTAAACCTTTGTCCAACAAATTAATCTCCTCTTTCGTTTCTTTTATTAAAACATACAATTTTTCATAAACCCATTCATCATTTATTTTATTAGCAACAACTATAATGCTTCCGTCTCCATTCTTACCAGCTATAGGAATTTCAAAATCAGCCTCTCCTTCATCATTCTTTAACGAAATATTTCCGCTTATAATACCATCCGTTTCAAGTGGCTCTCCTAAAAAATCAATAACATCCTCATTTTCAAAAGCCCTCTCAACGGCATAAGTATAAGGAGCCGATGATTTAAATATTTTAGAAACACCAAAAAATATGGCTCCCGCTCCCAATGCAAACAATATAATAATTGTTAAACATCCGCCCACTGGTAATACCCATGGCCAATTTCTACCAAACCAACTCTTTCTTTTTATGTCTTCCATAGAAAAGCGTTTTTACATAAACATAAGTATCATAACAGAATAACTTGTTACATACTTTTAAATTATTTTATTTTCATTTGATAAAACCATGTGAAATAAATACAATAAGACTTACTTTTGTCTAAAGTCTAAAATCTTGCAAAAACCAATCTCCATAACCGCTATTTCATCTATTTCTCCATTAGGAAAATCTTTAGATGATGCATGGAAAAGCTACCAAAACGATACGCATTGCCTTTCGGAAAAATCATTTGACAATGAAAATGCTTTAGTTGCTGAAATTCCTAAAGACGCTAAAGAACATATTGAATTATTACGTCAATCAGATTCCAAATACAAATCTCTTGATGACACTGTTTTATTTGCTATTTATGCATCTCGACAAGCTATAAAACAAGCTAACTGGAATGGTTCAGACAATTTTGGAATTAATATTGGGTCTTCTCGTGGGGCAACAGAACTTTTTGAAACCTATCACAAAGATTATCTTGAAAAAAACAAAGCCAAAACATTATGTTCTCCTACAACAACATTAGGTAATATTTCATCTTGGGTCGCTCACGATCTACAAACACAAGGCCCAGAAATTAGTCATTCTATAACCTGTTCGACTGCATTACACGCCATGCTTAATGGTATTGCATGGATTCATTCTGGTATGTGTGATAAATTTTTAGTTGGAGGAAGCGAAGCCCCTCTTACATCGTTTACCATTGCACAGATGAGAGCGCTTAAAATATATTCGAAAAACAAGTTAAGTGATCCCTGTCATTCAGAGCACAGCGAAGCATCTTTTCCTTGCCTAGCTTTAGATCTTAAGAAAAAACAAAACACCATGGTTTTAGGAGAAGGCGCTTCTATGGCTTGTTTAGAAACAGGTGAAAAAGAGAACGCCTTAGCTATTATAAAAGGAATTGGTTACGCCACAGAAATTTTAGAACATAATATTTCTATTTCAAGTGATGCCCAATGTTTTCAAAAATCGATGCAAATGGCTCTAGGCGATTTAAATCCTGATGATATTGATATTATTGTCATGCATGCACCAGGAACTATAAAAGGAGACCTTTCAGAATATAAAGCAATAGAAAAGATATTTTGTAACAAAACACCTGCTTTGACTACAAATAAATGGAAGATAGGTCACACCTTTGGAGCTTCCGGGGCTCTGAATATTGAATTTGCAGTTTTAATGTTACAAAATCAAAAATTTATTGGTATTCCTTATTTAGAAAATCAAGAATCACCAAAAAGAATAAAAAATATTCTTGTAAATGCTGTTGGTTTTGGAGGAAATGCAGTTTCAATTTTACTTTCAAAATAAATTGTAAGCTTATTCAAATAATCTTACATTTAAATCACTAATTTTTAATTCTCAAAACTATGACAGAGTGGTTTTTTAACTTAGAATTATTTCCAAAAATATATTGGCTAATAGCTATTATTGGCTCACTTATTTTTACAATCGTAATGATATTATCTTTTACGGGCGGTGATGCTGACGGAGCTGGAGATATAGATTCTGAAATTGATGGAGACACAGGAATAGGATTTCAATTTATCACTTTTAAAAACTTAGTTGGATTTTTTACCATTTTTGGATGGAGTGGCATCGCATGTATAGATGCTGGGTTATCTATGCCTATAACGATTATCATTTCTATATTCTGTGGATTAGTAATGATGATTATTATGGCCGCAATGTTCTATTTTATGGGTAAATTAACAGACAGTGGCACTTTAAACTATAAAAATGCGATTGATGCCATTGGTGAAGTATATCTTACCATTGGAGCCGATCGATCTAAAATGGGAAAAGTAAGTGTTAGCGTTCAGGGAACTATGCGCGAACTGGATGCTCTTACAGATTCACTAGTAGAATTAAAATCTGGAACAATAATAAAAGTAGTCGACGTTACCTCAAATGGTATCTTAATCGTCGACCAAACAAGAAAACCAATAGAACCTTTAAAACAACACACTTATGAAATTACTGATAATTCAGGAAGGGCCTAATTTAGGGCTCCCAATGACTCTTATTTTTGGAGTATTATTTATATTCCTTTTTTTAATAATTCTAATCAAACGCTATAAACGTTGTCCTTCGGATAGGATTTTAGTAGTCTACGGAAAAGTAGGCGGCGGGCAATCAGCCAAATGTATTCACGGTGGTGCTGCATTTATTTTACCTGTGATTCAAGATTATGAATTTCTTGATTTAACACCAATATCAATTGAAGTAAATCTGGTAAATGCCCTCTCTAAACAAAATATCCGCGTAAATGTACCCTCTCGTTTCACCATTGGTGTTTCTACCGAACCAGGTATTATGCAAAATGCTGCGGAACGTTTATTAGGATTAGGTCAAAACGAAATTCAAGAACTAGCTCAAGAAATTATTTTTGGTCAATTACGTTTAGTTGTAGCTTCCATGGATATTGAAGAAATTAATTCAGATAGAGATAAATTTTTGGCAAATATTTCACAGTCTGTAGAATCCGAATTAAAGAAAGTTGGTTTAAAACTAATCAACGTAAACATTACTGATATTGTTGATGAATCTGGTTATATAGAAGCATTAGGAAAAGAAGCTGCAGCACACGCTATTAATGCAGCTCGTAAATCGGTTGCAGAAAAAACAAGAGATGGATCTATTGGTGAAGCCAATGCAGTACAGGATGAAAGAACTCAAGTTGCCGCTGCTAATGCCCAAGCTGTAGAAGGTGAAAATACCGCAAAAATTGCTGTGGCTAATTCAGATTCGTTACGTCGTCAAAGAGAGGCAGAAGCAGAACGTGTTGCGATTGCTTCAGAGAAAGTACAAAGTGCAAAAGCATTGGAAGAATCTTATGCTGCTGAAAAAGAAGCTGAAACAGCGAGAGCAGAAAGAGAACGTTCCTCTCAAATGGCGGATATTATTGTTCCTGCAGAAATTGATAAAAAGAAAGTTGAAATTGATGCCGAAGCAGAAGCTGAAAAAATTAGAAGACGTGCCAAAGGTGAAGCCGATGCGATTCTTTTTAAAGCACAAGCAGAAGCAGAAGGTCTGTATGAAGTCTTAACAAAACAAGCGGCTGGTTTAGACCAAATTGTAAAAGCGGCCGGTAATAATTCTAAAGATGCCGTACTATTATTAATTGCAGATAAATTACCTGAGCTGGTTAAAACACAAGCAGAAGCCATTAAAAACATTAAGATCGATAAAGTAACTGTATGGGAAAATGGCGGTAGCGGGGAAGATGGAAAATCTTCAACAGCTAACTTCCTCTCTGGTATGTATAAATCGGTACCACCATTACAGGATATGTTCAATATGGCTGGAATGCAATTACCTGAATATTTAAAAGGGAAAGAGACTGGCGAAGACACTTCAAGCTCTACTGAAGAAGGAAAATAAGGTTTTTTTAAAAATTTTTAAAAAATAGGCCTCCAGAATTAGAGTATATTAATTAAAAGAATATTGAACGTATATTCTATTTAATTAGTATTTTTGATACAGATTATTAACTTGATTTATGAGCGAGATACGACACAACTGGACAAAAGAAGACATCATAAAAATTTATAACAAACCTTTAATGGAATTGCTTTACGAAGCAGCTACCGTTCATCGTTTGCACCATGACCCAAATGTCGTACAAGTATCTACTTTACTATCAATAAAAACTGGAGGATGCTCAGAAGATTGCGGTTATTGTCCACAAGCAGCTCGCTATCATACCGATATTGAAGGGAATGATTTAATGTCCGTACAACAGGTAAAAGCACAAGCTTTACGTGCAAAAGCTACTGGAAGTTCTCGTGTATGTATGGGTGCTGCATGGCGTAATGTAAAAGATGGTGATGAGTTTGATGAAGTTTTAGAAATGGTACGAACCATTAATAAATTGGATATGGAAGTATGTTGCACCCTTGGAATGATTACTAAAAACCAAGCACAACGACTTGCCGAAGCCGGTTTATATGCTTATAATCATAATTTAGATTCCTCAGAGGAATATTATAAAGAAGTCATATCCACAAGAGGGTATCAAGACCGATTAGACACCATTGATAATGTACGTAAAACAAACGTTACTGTTTGTAGCGGCGGTATTATTGGTATGGGTGAAAATATAGAAGATCGTGCTGGTATGCTAGTCGCTTTATCGACCTTAAATCCGCAACCAGAATCAACTCCTATTAACGCTTTAGTAGCTGTTGAAGGTACGCCATTAGAGGACGAGAAACCAGTTGAAATCTGGGACATGATTCGTATGGTTGCTACAACACGAATAGTTATGCCAGAAACACAAGTACGTTTAAGCGCAGGTAGAACACAGATGTCTAGAGAAGGGCAAGCCATGTGCTTCTTTGCTGGTGCTAATTCTATTTTTGCCGGAGACAAACTATTAACAACACCAAATCCTGATGTGAATGAAGACATGAAAATGTTTGAATTACTGGGTATGATTCCTCAAAAACCATTTACTAAAAAGGTACAACCACAAACGGTAGAAGCTACAGATTCTCAATATGAAGCTTTAGGTGAAAAACCAAAATGGACACGACCAGAACATACTATTGAGCGTAACGAAATTGCTAAAGAAAAAGCTAAAACTTTAAAGTAATTATATTTTTAAAGCTATTATTTATCTTTAGGCTAAACTAAAGGTGATTTCGACGTAAGCTTTGTTGAAGACATCTTAATAATCCAATGAAATATACCTGTTTGTCATGTCGACAGAGCGAAGCATGAGTGACGAGACATCTCATCATGATGAGATTCCTCCTCGTTCCTCGTCGGAAATGACATGATTTCTTCTTTAAAACCTTTTAAGTCTTTGATTATCAGTTTTTAATATACCGAACTGACGTTACTTAAAATATCATATTTCAACAAATTAGAAACAGCACTCGACATACTATTTTTGATTTCGTAACGTTTTTTTAACTTTGAGAACTAAACTATTTAAGTATTGGCACTTAATCTGCAAGACATTCCTCGTGTAAAAACCATTACTAAAGCGGACTTTTTAAAACATTATTTTAATCCGCAAAAACCTATTGTTATTGAGCAATTTATAAAGGACTGGCCCGCATATACCAAATGGAATTTGGATTATATGAAAGCCATTGCTGGCAATATTATTATTCCACTTTACGATGACAGACCGGTAGATTATAAAGATGGATTTAACGAGCCACATGCAAAGATGAAAATGAGCGCTTATATCGATCTACTAAAAAGTGAACCTACAAAATACCGTATTTTTCTTTGGAATGCCTTAAAAGAAATACCAGAGTTACAAAAAGATTTTACGTTTCCAGATTTCGGGTTACGACTCATGAAAGGTATCCCAATGTTGTTTTTTGGAGGACGTAATTCTCATACTTTTATGCATTATGATATTGATTTGGCCAACATTTTCCATTTTCATTTTGAAGGCGCCAAACAGGTTATTATGTTTAACCAAAAACAAAGTCAGTACCTGTATAAAATTCCACATTCATTAATCACCAGAGAAGACATAGATTTTAAAAACCCAGATTTTAAAAAATGGCCCATGCTAAAAAAAGCTAAGGGATATAAAACCGAATTAAAACATGGTGAACTTTTATACATGCCAGAAGGATATTGGCATTATATGCGTTATATAACAGCTGGTTTTTCCATGAGCTTAAGAGCTATTGCCAGAAACCCTAAAAACTTTAGCAGAGCGATATATAACTTATTGATTATGCGTAATTATGACAATATGATGAGACGTTTAAGAGGCCAAAAATGGATTGATTGGAAAAATGAGCAGGCCATAATAAGAACACATGAAAACAGTAATCTTATTGTATAAGTTCATTTGCTTTTTCATACACTAAATCAGACTCCCATCCTTTATATATTAGAAAATCAATTAATTTCTTTCTTCTCTTAAACTTGTTAGTTTCTTTAATAGAATTTGCCTTTTTTTCGGCTAAATCGTTGAAAACCTCGATATACTCCTCATTTCCTATTTCGCTAAGTGCTTGATTTATATTAACTTTGACCACGTCTTTTTTCTTAAGTTCATAAGTTAAACGACGTCGCCCCCAATGCTTAATTTTAAGCTTACCACTTACGAATGCTTTGGCAAAACGTTCTTCATTAAGAAAGTTATGTTCCAAAAGGTGAACGATTATCATATCGATAGCCTCAGGAATCATATGCATGTTAGTTAGTTTTTGTCTAACTTCTTGATGACAACGTTCTTGATACGCACAATAATGCTCTAGTTTTTTAGTGGCTTCTTGTACCGTATATGTTTTTTTTGATAGCTGCATGGTTTCAAAAATAACAATAGATAAATTAACAATAAGAATAAAAATTTATAAAAACCAAATCCGCTGTACTTAACGTAGTTTAAGTATAGATTTTAAACTTAACATCATGAAAAAAACTACGCCATTGAAATCCCTTGCTTTATTAATTAGTTGCTTATTTATATCCTCTATTGGGTTTGGGCAAACAAAATTGGCTGAAATTACTTTTGAAACACCTGGAGGTTATTCAACTGATATTACAGAATTTACAGATCAAGCCATAAGTACTGGTAGAGATTATTTTATCAGAACAGACGGTTCAACAATAAACGGAGTAGTTTTTTCAAACATTCAAGGTTCTTACTATTTTGCAGCGCAAGACATTGACGGAGAAGGAGCTACATTACCTGTAAGATTTTTAATGAATAATGTGAATATTAGCGGTTATACTAGTCTTGAATTCAGAGTACATTTGGCTGAAGATGACGATGGTGCAAACGAAGATTGGGACGATTCTGATTTTGTTCATTTCAATTACGACATAGATAATACTGGTACTTTTTCAGATTTATTATGGATAGAAAATGATGGTACAGTATTTAATACTGAACCTTTAATAGATACTGATTACGATGGTACAGGTGATGGAACGGCAATAACAAATACATTTACTCAATTCACTCAAAATATAGCTGGAACAGGGTCTTTATTAGATATTGAAATCGTTTTTAACCTAGATTCCGGAGATGAAGATATAGCTATTGATAATATTGAGATTTGGGGAACCCTTATTCCTTGTGGAGCACCTGTAACTTGGGATGGTTCTGCTTGGGATAATATTACTGGTCCTGACATTACTACTGAAGCCATTATTAATGGTAACTATAATACAAGTACAGCAAACTTTAGCGCTTGTAGCTTAACTGTAAATAATAATTCTACATTAACAATAAACGACAATACATATATTGAAATTCAGAATGATATAACTGTTGATATAGGTAGTTCTATTGATGTCCAACCTTACGGATCATTAGTTCAAAACAACGATTCTGGTGTTGTAACAAATAACGGATCGATGACAGTAGATAAAATAACTGCTCCCATGGACGCTTGGTATGAATATACTTACTGGAGTTCACCTGTTTCTGGAGAAACAATTAGTAATGCTATAACTGGTTCGCATCCAAATAGGCGTTTTATATTTAATGGACAAACTTTTTTAGATCATTGTGCCGAAACAGGGAACAATAATATTCTAGTTTGTGATGATGGTTTTGGTAATGGTGTACAAGATGACATTGATGATAATGGAGATGATTGGCAATCAATTAGCGGAGTAATGCAATCAGGAGTAGGTTATGCTACCACCTTGACTCAATTTGCTTATAATGTTGCGCCGGGAGCTTCAAATAAAACTTTTAGATTTACTTTTACAGGAGATTTTCATAATGGTATTTATAATATTCCTATTTATAGAAATGACTCAGAAACTAATGATAATAATTGGAATTTCATAGGAAACCCTTACCCATCGGCTATTGATGTTGATTTATTTCTTGCCGCAAACACGGTGATAGATGAAACAAATACTTTTCCACCTCGACCTATTGTAGGAGCTATTTATCTTTGGTCTCAAAATACGCCTCCATCTGCAATTGCAAACGGCAATCAACAACTCAACTTTTCAGACTCTGATTTTGCCATAATTAATGGTGTCACTCAAATTGCAGGTGGAGATGGCATTTCCCCTACAAACAGAAAGATTCCTTCTGGACAAGCTTTTTTTGTTAGTTATTCAGATTCAGCAACCCCTGTATCTACAAGTATTAATGGTGATGGACATACCATTGCACAAGGCAATATTACGTTTAATAATAGTATGCGAACTACAGGAGCTACAGATAACAGTCTATTCTTTAAAGGTTCTAGTTCAAAAAAGAATTCTAAAACTCAAGCAAATAAATTATGGCTTAATTTAATTTCAGATAATGGCATATTTAATCAAACAGCTATAGCTTATGTAGATAGTGCAACTGATGCTGACGATGGGTCTTATTTTGATACTCAAAAAAATGCAGCAATAGTGACAGGAGCTATTTTATATACAAATATAGAAGACTCTAACAAGAAATTTGGAATTCAGGGTAAAGCCGCAAATAGCCTTGACATAAACGAAACGATTCAATTAGGCTTTAAATCAAATGTTGGAGTAGCTACTTTGTTTAAATTATCAATAGACCATTTACAAGGTGATTTTTTAACTAATAATACCGTTTACCTAAAAGATAATTTACTTAATAAGTTACACGATTTATCTGCATCTGATTACACTTTTACATCAGAAGTTGGCGAATTTAATGACCGCTTTGAAATTGTATTTAATGCCAACTCATTATCTATAGATAATATTGCTGTAGACAAAAACAGTCTAAGTATTATTGAATTAGATAATGATCATGTTCAATTTAAGACCTCAAATAGCTTAAACATTAAAACAGTAGCCGTATTTGATCTTTTGGGAAGGCAATTATATAATTTTGAAGGGCAAAAAAGTTCTGAGACTTACAGGCTTTCTAATTTAAACAGTTCCATTTATATCGCTAAAGTCACATTGTCTAATGGTGCAATAATTACTAAAAAGGCGGTAAAAAAATAAAAAAAGACTAGAAAATAATATCAAACACCACTGCATCATTTGTTCGTGGTGTTTTTTTATAGGCTATATTTTAAAGACACAATAAGGTTTCTCCCTGCCGCGGCAATTCCTGAAGAATATGTTTTATAACGTTGGTCTGTGATGTTTTCTAAACTAGCAGTAACCGTAGTTGAATTACTTATTTTACATTGCGCTCTAAAATTGAATGTATGCCAAGACGGGCTATACGGATTACCGTTAGCATCAAGTGCATAGATATAGTCTTTCTCAACTTCAGAGGGTGCCAATTGATTAAAAGAAAGTTCACTATTATAATTTGCGAATACATCTAATTTTAACCCTTTAGATGTCCAAATTAAATGTGTGTTTCCAAAACTAGGTGCTACATGACGAATAGGGACTTCTATATCCCCTTCTTCTTCAGTGCCACCAATAGCACTATACTGGGATGTCAAATCAATGCGATTGGTAATGGCCGCTTTTAAACCAATCTCAAAGCCATAAATCCATGCTTTAGAAGCATTTTGTATGGCTTGTACATTACTTAACTCGCCATCGTAAACAATTTCTGTATTACCATTTAGATTATAATCTCTACGCACTAATGCGTTGTCTAAATACGTATAATATGAGCTAATATCCAATACTACTTTTTCATTAAAATCTAGCTTTAATCCTAGTTCACCTCCATAAGCATACTCTGGTCTTAAACTTTCGTTAGGCACTACTACTGAACCTGGCTCGGAGTCAAACACCTTGCCTATATCATCAACATTAGGTGCTCTAAAAGCAGAGGATGCGTTCAACTTCCATTGTATGGTTCTATTTGGTGACCATCTTATACCTGCAGTTCCAGTAAGTGCGCCTGCTTCATTTTTAGATGATTCGAAAGGCAGGTTTAAAAAAACATTGTTTTCTTTAAAGTTGGCTTTAGAAACAACATGATTAAAACGTAAACCAGATTGAAAAACAAACTTCGTATTGGGTTTATATTTAATACTGGAATATATAGCTGCCGATTGCCAACTAGCGCCGTTTGGATATCTGGAAATGGATGGAGAACTAAAACCATTAGATATATTTTCCTCTTTTCCGTGCGACATCACTTTATTATAAACATATTCTAGTCCATAAAAAAATTGTGTTTTTTGACTCAATGTTTTTTCTAAGTCTAAATTAAAAGAATAGGCATCTACGGCTTCTTCTCTAACATGTCTTGTTTCAGATTGAAAATCTCTGTCTAATCTACTTTCCTGAAAATTTTGATATGCCAAAGTGACTTTAATTTTATCATGTAAATTAGAATTACTACTTAATTTAGTGACCTGTAAATTAGACATAAACCATTGTTGTGGACCATAATTCCATTCAGCTGAACGCAAGGTATTATTTCTATATCTTATTAAACGATCGTACCTTGGAATATTTGATGTTTTAGTATAATATAAGCCTAAATCAAAACTTAGATTTTTATAAGGTTCATAGCGAACTTTTTGCATCATGTTTAATTGATCATACCCCGAAAATTTTTGAACTCGCGGATCATTATTTTCCATAATAATATCCCCTGTATCTGTAGTTAATACAAATTCAGGTCTTAAATAATCATCAGGCCCATTTTTACCCATTTTTAAATCTCCAAAATTTGTATAACTTCCATTAGTTACAAAGGCCCATTTTTTAAATCCTAAATTGAAATCAAAATGTCCCGTTTTTTCATCACTAGCGGATGAATATCTTGTAATAAGGTTTGATTTGAATAATAACGAATCGGAATAAGATAATTCCGGTTTTTGAGTATAAAAACTCATGACACCGCCAATAGCATCACTTCCATAAATTACAGAACCTGACCCTAAAGTAACTTCTGTACTTTGAACAGAAAACGGATCAATAGCAATAACATTTTGCAAATTACCACCTCTAAAAATAGCATTATTCATTCTTACACCATCAACAGTAATTAATAATCTATTCGTAGCAAAACCTCTAATCATAGGACTTCCTCCTCCTAACTGACTTTTTTGAATATAAACTTTCCCTGTATTTTCCAACAAATCGGCACTTGTTTGCGGATTTGAAAATTGGATACTTGAGCTACTAACACTAACTATTTTTTGTGGAATATCTCGTTTACTTTGTTCAAACTTAGAAGCCGAAATAACAATCTCTTCTAAACCTTGTGTGTTGGAAATTAAATAAACCTTGTTCGAATTCCCTAACTGAAGTTTTGTTATTTTTTTTAAAATATGGGATAAATGTTTAAAGTAAATTATTTCTGTATCTGAAAATTTACTTAAATCTGCTTCGCCTCTAAAATTGGTAACCACACTTTCTGATTTATCCACATTATAAATAGCTACGCCAAAAACAGGTTCTTTTGTAAGTTCACTAAATACCTTTATGTTCTGTGCCTGAGAAGATATAGATACAAGTAAAAAGAAGAAAAAGGAATAAAAAAACTTCATGCTTTTTAATTAAAAACCTGATTAAATATCTGTAATGATTTAGGTATATTAAAACTACCCAAATGTAATTCAAAATATAGCAATATCATACTTAAAAATGATTGTCTTTGCCTGGCATTAATTTGTACTGTAGACAATGCATCAAATGTTGTGCCTAATAGCTGTTTTAGAAGTGTTAAATTTTCTCCAGATATAGAATATCTATCTTGTGATTTTATTTGAAACTTACCTTCATTCAAGTTAAAAGAAGGGTAATCTATATTTTTTGTGTCTGGGTAAAACCCCAAATATCTTGTTAAATTAAGTAAGAATAACAAATGAAAATTTGAATATTCAGAGTGTGTATCAAGCCATAGTAGTGTTGTTTCAATATAACTGTAAAGTGCTTCGTTTTTTTCCTCTTCCTTTAGTGTATTTGATAACACTTCGGATAAAAACATAACAATAGAACTCTTTAAAACATTAGAATGCAAACTTGTATAAATAGAATTCAGTTTCGTTTCTTTTATAGTTTGTAATGATCTATTATTCTTATATAAAAGAACCAGTTGTAATTGTGAGAGCAACTGAAAATAAGCTGCTTTAGAACTCCCTTTTTTACTTTTTAAAACACCTCTTAATAAGAAGCTAACAACTCCTAATTGCTCTGTATAACACCTAACTATTAAGTCGTTATCTCTATATTTTAATTTAGATAAAACGATGGCATTTGTAGTAATTAACATTATCTAACAACCATTAATTTTAAAACCTTGGTTTCAAACGAATCTAAATCGGAAAGCATGATTAAGTAAACTCCAGAAGCAACAACATTATTTGCCATATTCTTTCCATTCCAAAAAGCGGTTCCTCCATCTATTTCAAGGTTAAAGCCTCTATATCTTTGATTCGTTCTCGATTGAGCTTCAGCGACTAAATTACCTTCGATATCTGTTATTTTGATATTTACATTTTCTGAGATGTCTTTAATCTTAACTTTGTCATCTACTATATTAAATCCTGGCCTTACTGGGTTTGGATAAACAAAAGCATTTTCTAAATCTTCAAAAGCACTTGATCCTCCTGCACGGAAGGATACTAAACCTCGACTTGTAGCAATGTATACAATACCATTTGTATCATTTATCGATACATCATTAATAATATTTGAAGGTAATGCAGAATTATCTTTAGTAAAATGAAATATTGTTTTCTGTCCATCTGAAGAAAAATAAAATAGACCAGAATCCGCAGTTCCTATCCATTTATTATTAGACCCATCTACTTCAATATCTGTTATATGTTGCTGAAATAATAGCTCTTTTGCAATACCATCTTCTTCAATAATAATTTCTTCTACACGAATATTTTCATCAGCAAAAAAATTTGAAGTATTATACAAAACACGTAATCCCCCTAAAGTACCTATCCACAGTTGATTCCGTTTATCTAATGCCAAAGCAGTTGCCCAAGCTGTTGGCATATTTTCATCTTCTTTACTAACACTTTTTAACAACGGACTTCCTCCATTTTCTCTAAATCCAATAAGCCCGAAATTGGAGCTACTAATCCATTTTGTTTCATCTTCAGCTATTTCAATATCTGAAAAACCCAAATTACCATCAATCCCGTCAGAAATAATATCGTTAAAACTATAAGAATTCCATACATTTCCGCTAGGGTTAAATGTTTTTAAAGGTTCATTTACTCTACTATTTAACACCCATAATAATCCATTTCTGTCAAATTCAGAAGTTCCAATTCTTATATCAACTCTGGTTGTGGCCATTGATTCAAGTAAACTATTTGTTTCATCGTAAAGCTCCGTAGGAATATTTTCATTAACTTCTAATAAACCTTTATTAAATGAACTTATAAACACTTGATCTGTATTAAGTGGATTGATGGTAATTTTATTTAAACAATTAGCCTCCAATACTTCGCTATACTGAGTATTAATCCATGTTTCATCTTTTAAATGGCTAAACCCTCTATTATTTAATGGAAATGGGTTAAATCTCGAAGTATATTCACCAAAAGTAACCCACAAGCCATTTGGTTCTGCTTCCAGAGAAAAAGGAATATTTAATAAAGGGCCATCTGGATGTAACTCTTCAAAAGCTATTGGATTTACCAAAGATGTTTTTAAAATCCCAAAATCTTTAGTACCGATATAAATATCATCTAAGCTTACTATAGCAACATTATATTGAGTATCAAAAGTAGGGTCTATGGAAGCTTGAGATACTTCATTAAAACTAGTATCATAAACAAATACATTGTTTTGCGTAGTTACTATTAAGTTTGTATCAACCGATCTCATATCCAGTGGAGTATCAGCATATAAAAACATTTCAGTCAAAACATCATTAACTATTTGATAAATTCTCCTATTAGTCCCTATGGCATATAATTTATCTACCTGAGACTCTATTGACAACCAATTACCTGAATTAGTTAATTGCCAGTTTTGAAAATCAATGAGGTTTGGACCAGACACTAGAGCCTTTCTAATACCAGATCCATCCTGACAAGCGGCATAAATATAATCATCAAAAATAGCTGTTTGATTAACTTGTACTTGATTCCCTCCATTACCAATGAAATAGGTATCTCCAAACTCTAATCTTTCTAAATCAAAAACTGAAATCCCATAGTTAGTCGAAATGTATATAACATTTTGATAGGCATTAATATGGTTTATTCTTTTATTTGTTGCGGGAATAGTAACCTTATCAATAATATCAACGACAGAAAGAATGTCATCATCATTATCGAAGGCCACTTCTATTAAACCATTCTCATATCCAACAACTAACAATTCATATACCTCACTATAATAAATCGTTGAAATTGTTTCTCCCGACAATCCATTAACAGTTGTAAGTTCTTCAATTTCATTTGTCTGTATGTCTAGACTAAAAATAGCATTTTCAGACGCTGCATAAATTTTATTATTGCCCTGTGTTATATCCTTTATACTATTATATGAAAAATGTCCCTGCCATAATGCAGAAAAATCTTGAGAAAACTGCAGTAATGGAGATAAAAAAATTACAAAAACGACAAATCTTTTAAACATATATACCTATTAGATATTCAAATATATTTATAACTAACGAGTTTTACTTTAAAATAATATATTTTAAATAAAAAAGCTCCTCATTCATGAGAAGCTTTTTTAGTATTTTATTTTCTGAAATTAATTACACAATACCCTGTGCTAACATAGCATCAGCTACTTTAACAAATCCAGCAATGTTGGCTCCTTTAACGTAATCTATATATCCATCTTCGTCTTTACCATATTCAATACAAGCATCGTGAATGTTAGACATAATATCTTTTAATTTTAAATCTACCTCTTCTCTAGTCCAATTAAATCTTAATGAATTTTGAGTCATTTCTAAACCAGACGTAGCTACTCCACCTGCATTTGATGCTTTTCCTGGAGCAAACAATATCTTAGCTTTATGAAATGCAGTAATAGCATCCTTAGTAGAAGGCATGTTAGCACCTTCACTCACACAAATACAGCCATTATTTAAAAGGATATTCGCATCCTCCTCATTAAGTTCATTTTGAGTAGCACAAGGTAATGCTATATCACATTTAATGTCCCAAGGTGTTTTTCCTTTAATAAACTCTGCATTAGGGTATGCTTCTAAATATTCACTAATTCTAGCTCGTTTTTCATTTTTTAATTGCATCACGAAAGCTAGTTTTTCGATATTTATTCCTTCTGCATCATAGATATAACCTGAAGAGTCCGAAAGTGTTAGAACTTTACCCCCCAATTGTATTACTTTCTCTGCTGCATATTGTGCCACATTTCCAGATCCAGATATCACAACATTTTTTCCTTCAAAGTTGTCTCCTTTATTCTCCAACATTTTTTGTGCAAAATAAACAGTTCCATAACCTGTTGCTTCTGGTCTAATTAACGACCCTCCCCAAGACATGCCTTTACCTGTTAAAACGCCTGTAAAACCATTACTTATTTTTTTATACATTCCAAAAAGGAAACCAATTTCTCTTGCTCCAACACCAATATCTCCTGCAGGCACATCTGTGTTATGACCAATATGTCTGAATAACTCACTCATAAATGCATGACAAAAACGCATAATTTCATTATCGCTCTTTCCTTTAGGATCAAAATCACTTCCTCCTTTTCCACCTCCCATAGGTAACGTAGTAAGACTATTTTTAAACACTTGTTCAAATGCTAAAAATTTCAAAATACTCATATTAACTGTTGGATGAAAACGCAAACCTCCTTTATATGGACCGATAGCAGAATTCATTTGAATCCTATACCCTCTATTTACTCGTATTTCACCTTGATCATCAACCCAACAAACCCTAAATGTTATAACGCGTTCTGGCTCAACCATTCTTAAAAGAATATTTTTACCATAATATATATCATTTTCAATAATATATGGTATAACAGTTTCAGCTACTTCCTCTACAGCTTGTAAAAATTCTGGTTCATGACCATTTCTTTCTTTTACTAAGTCTAAAAATGATTCAATATTACTTTTCATACACAAAAAATTGTATTGTTATTATTAAATAGATGATTTTTGGGTGCAAATATACGTTATCTTAAAAAAATACATTCTTTTTTTTAAAAATTCGCAATAAATAATTTCTACACGTTATAGAAGGAATTGATTGTTGTTTTGATTATTTTTCCCTGATATTTTTTTTAACAAGCGATATAAGTTCAATTTTAACAACATAGAATAAAGACATATAAAACTGTAATATAGACCTTTATGATAATAATTAAAACATCAAGTAGTTAGTTATCAATAAATTAAGTATTAATTTTCCATAAAATTTCAATAAATAACTTTTAATTTATTTGGAAGTATTTATTAAAATTTGTTATTTCAACGATAAAATTTGTTATTTCAACGAGTTTTTCTATATTTGCTTTCGATTATGCCTCATGAAAAACAAAAAAATTACTATGCTTAACATGAAACATTTAGCTTCTGTTTTTTGCTTATTCGTTATTTTTCAAACAGCCAGTGCTCAACTTGGCTTTTCTCATGAAATTGGAGTCATAACTGGTCCATTACAACTTAGATCTGACTACGGAAGTCGTGAAGATTCAAAAACGAATTTTGGAAACTCTGGGTTCGGAATAGGCATTGTACATTATTTAAATTTCTCTTACAGAGCAGATTGTAATTGTTACACTACGGACACTTATTTTAATGACCATTTTAAATTACGAAACGAGATATCATATAATAAAACCAATCTGGAACATCTAGGTGAGTTTGTTGATCCTAGCAAAACAAGCGTTTTGGCCGATCAATTAAGAGGTCATAAAGGTGTTTCTAAAAACTTAGATATAGGAACTCAACTTGAGTTCTACCCTTTTAGCATTCGTTCCTTTCAAGCCTTTAGTTATAGAATTGCTCCTTTTGTTAGTTTAGGAGTTCATTATACATCATTTACTCCTGAAGTTAGTACGACTTACGAAAACCCCAACCCGCTTTTAAATGGAAATGTTCTTGAACCTAGCAATTTTTATTCACTTTGGGAAGCAGGATCGGTAGACGCATCTTCAGGTAGCGCATGGTCTATGGTTTCTAGTGTTGGAGCACGATATAAGCTTAATAAGCTCTCCGATTTAATGCTGGATTTAAGATGGCAATATTATTTTAGTGATTGGGTTGATGGTCTTAATCATCAATTAGAATATAACAAGAGCAACGATTGGCTTTTATGGTTCAATATTGGCTATATCTATTATTTAGATTAAAAAATCACTTTAATGCTTGCTCTAAATCAGCAATTAAATCATCGACATCCTCTATTCCAACGCTTAATCGAATTAAAGAATCTACAACACCTGTTTTTTCCCTTTCTTCCTTAGGAATACTTGCATGCGTCATGCTAGCTGGATGACCAGAAAGCGATTCAACACCTCCTAAGGATTCTGCTAAGGTGAAGATCTTTAAGTTTTCAATAATTTTAATTGACTCCTTCATATCATTCCCTTTTGTAGTAAAAGAGAGCATACCACCAAAATCTTTCATTTGGGATTTAGCAATATCATGATTAGGATGGCTTTCAAAACCAGACCAATATACATGCTCTATTTTGGGGTGATTAGCTAAAAACTCAGCAACTGCTTTACCATTCTCACAATGACGTTGCATTCTAATATGTAATGTTTTTATTCCTCTCAATACTAAAAAGCTATCTTGAGGACCACAAATGGCACCACTAGCATTTTGTATAAAGTAAAGTCTATCTGCTAATTCCTTATCTTTTACAATTAAGGCTCCCATAACAACATCACTATGTCCTCCCAAATATTTAGTTGCTGAATGCATTACGATGTCTGCTCCTAAATCTAAAGGCTGTTGCAAATATGGTGTAGCAAATGTATTATCTACAGCTAGTAAAATGTTATGCTTTTTTGCAATAGCAGAGACTGCTTTAACATCAATAATACTCATCATTGGATTGGTTGGTGTCTCAACCCAAATTAATTTAGTGTTTTTATTAATATAAGATTCAATGTTTGACGCATCTTGCATGCCTATAAAATGAAACTTTATTCCAAAATCCTGAAAGATTTTTGTAAACAAACGAAAAGAACCTCCGTATAAGTCGTTAGTAGAAACTACTTCATCACCAGGCTTTAAAAGCTTAATAACAGCATCTATTGCAGCCAAACCAGAACCAAAAGCTAATCCATATTTTCCATTTTCAATACTCGCAAAAGCATTTTCCAAAGCATTACGAGTTGGATTATGAGTTCTAGAATATTCATACCCCTTATGCCCTCCAGGAGTTGTCTGGGCATACGTAGATGTTTGATAAATTGGAGGCATTACAGCACCGTAAGCTGCGTCATGTTCTTGGCCTCCGTGGATTACTTTTGTATTAAATTTCATTTCAAAAAACCTTTTTATAAAGGTAAGTTTTAATTCGGTGTATTCAAATGCAATAATTATCTTTAATGTTGATTAATTTACCCTAATATGTCTTATAAAAAAGCGCTTTTCATTATATGCTCACTTTTCATTTTTATAGCCTGTAAAAACGAAGTAAAACTATCATTTTCAGAAGTTAACGTTTCAACTAGCAATAATGATATTGTTGAAGTAAATATTCCAAATGCTATCGGAAATAAAAATATCGCTGATCAAATAAATTCAATAATAAATAAAAATGTCATAGCATCATTACATATTAGAGAATCAGATAATATCACATCAGAATCTATTGAAGAAAGTATCGATTTATTCAATAAAGAATTTCAATCATTTAAAACCGATTTTCCAGAAAGTATGGAACAATGGGACGCACAAATAGATGGAGAAATTTTGTTTCAATCATTAGAAATGATAAGCATTGCCATGACGTCTTATGTTAATACGGGTGGTGTACATGGAACTTTAAATATTACTTTCTTAAATTTTGAAATCGAAACAGGAACTTTAATTCCTAATAATAAATTATTTAAGGATATTGACGGTTTCAAAAAGGTTGCAAAAATTTATTTTGACAAAGCCATTAACGAAAAAGACATTATATTAGAAAACATGGATGCTTTCAAACTGCCATCAAATATGGCATACAATCAAAAGGAAGGTGTTATTTTACTTTATAACACTTACGAAATAGCACCATATTCTGCAGGTATTATTGAGTTTACTATTCCTTTTGAAGAAGTCAATTCTTTTTTACTTTTTAATAACTTTTAAAAGAGCTTTAATATATCCTATATGCAATCCTTCATGAAATAACACAAACTGTAATGCATCGTCTACATTAGTTAATGTATTACCTGTAGTAGAAACTGTATATTCATTATATGCTTTGAAGATTCCATTTTTATAATCCGCTTTCGTTTTTTCTATAGTTGAAAGAAGTAAATCTTTTATCTCATTAACTTCATTTTGTGCAACAAAAGCCTCTGGCTTACTATCTTTTCTATATTTATCAATCATTTCATCAGACAAGCTTGTTTGCAGTCCTGATAACTTATAAACCAAAAGTTGCTCACTTACTACTATATGTCCAATATTCCAAATGATGTTATTATTAAACGTTTCGTGAATTTTATTTAAATCTTCTAAGCTTGTTTTTTCTAAAATATTTTTAAGATAGTTTCTTGTATTAGAAAATACTTCGAATGTAAATTTCATATCATGTATTTTTTGGATAAATATACTTCTAAATGATATAATTACTTTTATTTTGTTGAAAATAGTTTTCGCAAACAAAAGTTTATCATACATAGACAATCTTATAGCGATAGTCATATGAAAAATTAAAAAGCTAACACATGAAAAAAGTATATTATTTAAAAACTTGTAGTACTTGTATTAGAATATTAAAGGATTTAAATCTGCCTTCTGAATTTGTTTTACAAGACATTAAAACTGAAGAAATAACAGTAAAGCAATTAGAGCAAATGAAAGCCCTTTCAGGTAGTTATGAGTCTCTTTTTAGTAAACGTTCTAAACTTTACAAAGAAATGGATTTAAAAAACCAACCATTAGAAGAACGTGACTACAAACATTATATACTGGAACACTATACTTTTTTAAGCAGACCAGTTATAATAAATGGTGATCAGATTTTTATTGGTAATTCTAAAAATACTGTTGCAGCAGCCAAAACAGCTATTCTTTCTTAATAAAAAAAAGAAAGATTATTACATAAAAAGGCCTGATATTTTCATATCAGGCTTTTCTAATCAAGCTCCTTCTCTTGGGCTCGAACCAAGGACCCTCTGATTAACAGTCAGATGCTCTAACCAACTGAGCTAAGAAGGAATGTATTACCGCCTAAGCGAGCACAAATATATATTTTTTTTAATAAGTAATTCTAAAATTTAATGTCCATTTGCACATTTTATTAAAATAAATGTTTGCATAAAAAAAACCTGACACTTTCATATCAGGTTTTAAATTTTTGCTCCTTCTCTTGGGCTCGAACCAAGGACCCTCTGATTAACAGTCAGATGCTCTAACCAACTGAGCTAAGAAGGAGTGTATTTTTCGCCTTAGCGAGCGCAAATATATGTATATTTTTAGTTACTGCAAATAAAATTTTTAAAAACTTTATCCAAAAATGGCTTTATAAATATCATTGCCATTAGCGAATAAAACTAAAGCTATCAAAATAAAGAAACCAACCATTTGTGCATACTCCATGAATTTATCTCCTGGCTTTCTTCCAGACACCATTTCATATAGTAAAAACATCACATGACCACCATCTAAGGCTGGAATTGGCAACAAGTTTAATACCCCTAGCATAATAGATAAAAAAGCTGTTAATTGCCAGAATGCCGCCCAATTCCAAGTAGCAGGAAACATTTTCCCTATGGCTGCAAAACCACCTATTTGAGACGCTCCTTTTTTAGTAAATATATATTGAAACTGTGCTAAATAATCTTTAATTGACCAATACCCAACCGATAAACCACTAGAAATACTTTCTCCAAAAGAATAATCTCTATGTTGATATTCAACATAAGATGTATCTGTAGGGATTGGTAAGATTCCTATTTTATTATCCTCAGTAGGTATTATTGAAATTGTTTTGACTACAGAATCTCTTTGAACTATTAAGTTAATCTTTTCTTCTTCTTTATTTTTTAAAGCATAGGTTAAATCGGAATAATAATTAATCTCTCTCCCATTAATACTTAAAATCTTATCCGTCAATAAAAGTCCAGCTTTCGCTGCAGGATAATCAGGAACTATTGAATCTAATTTAAAAGGAAACCTAGGCGTTAACGCTGGTATATCACCTGATTCAAAAAGTTGCGTTCCTATATCTTCAGGAACTGTTAGAGATTCAATTGAACCATCTATTCTTTTTACTTCAATATTATCGACTGTTCTAAACATTAAATAGGTAGACAAATTATCCGCTTCAGCAAAAGGAATGTTATTTATAGAAACTATTTTATCTCCATCTTTAAAGCCATATTGCTCCATGGTCTTAGTAACACCATATCCATATTTTATATCGTCTGTGTTCTGGTAGTCTTCGCCCCAAACAAACAATATCATCATATAAATAAAGAAGCCTAATAAAAAATTAACAATAACACCACCAAGCATAATAATTAAACGTTGCCATGTTGGTTTAGAACGAAATTCCCATGGCTGTGGTTCTTTAGCCATTTGTTCGGTATCCATGCTCTCGTCTATCATACCTGCTATTTTTACATAACCTCCTAAAGGCAACCAACCTATACCGTAGACTGTATCGCCTATTTTCTTTTTAAATAAAGAAAATTTCACATCAAAAAATAAATAAAACTTTTCTACTCTTGTTTTAAATATTTTTGCAGGGATAAAGTGTCCCAGTTCATGCAAAACAACTAAAATGGACAGGCTTAATAATAATTGAGCCGCTTTCACTAAAAATACAGACATGTATTATGTTTTTTTTATAATCGCACAAAAGTAAGCTTTTAAACCAACTTTAAAAAAACAATTATAATATGTGCTTCTTATTTAACATGAATTTAAGCCTAAACCGACTTGTTTTGTTTATTGTTTATCAAGACTAAGCATACATCTATAAAATTATTTCTTTTTCAAATAAAGAATTTCTTAAAACCAACTATCTTTTAGCTAGAGCGATAGAGCTATTATAAATAATTTCTTTTTGACTTAAAAAGGTCAAAAATCAAAATTCTGTATTTGGATTTCCATCTTCGCGAGAATGACGATTTCAGCTAAAATCCCAGGGCAAAACCTGGAAAATTCTTTTCGGTTAAATTTTTAGTCTCGGATGTTTCATTGTACTTTTGTATACGTTTAATTTTAACAGTTAAAATGTTATCATTTTTTAAAGATTATAAAGGATTTGCAATTGTTTTTTTTATTATTTCAATTGTAATAGTTTCAATCATATATAACACTTTAAATGTCTACCAACCGCTTCCTATTTACCAACCTACCATGGTAAGTACCGAATTAGTAGATAGCACGATTCAATACAAAAAGAAGTATCATAAAATAGCCGATTTTTCACTTGTCAATCAAAACGGTAAAACGATCACACAAAACGATTATAAAGACAAAATATACGTAGCCGATTTCTTTTTCACTACCTGTCAAACTATTTGTCCCATTATGACCGATCATATGGAGCAAATACAAAGAGAAATCATTAATGACAACGATGTTATGTTACTCTCTCACTCTGTAACTCCAGAAATAGATACTGTTGCACAGTTAAAACGCTATGCTAAGAAAAAAGGAGTGAATGATAGTAAATGGAATTTAGTTACTGGCGACAAAAAACAAATATATCAGCTTGCCAGAAAAAGTTATTTAGCGGTTAAAGACAATGGAGATGGTGGCCCCTTTGATATGGTACATACTGAAAACTTCATGCTTGTTGACAAAAAACGTCAAATACGAGGTTTTTATGATGGCACAGACAGTGAAGATATTGATCGCTTACTCGATGATATTGAAATTCTAAAGGAAGAATATCAAAAATAGTTTTTTATAAACCATTTTTTTAGGCTACTTTTTTATACTACTTTTGCTTCTTTAAAATCAATCTAAATAAGCTTGCAAGACACTTTAGCACATCTTAAACGTGGTGAAAAAGGTATTATTACCGATGTTTCATCTATACACATCCCTTTGAAACTGTTAGAAATGGGATGTTTACCAGGCAATCCCGTGCAACTTGTACAACTTGCTCCTTTTCAAGATCCCATGTATTTAAACATTAATGGGACACATCTGGCAATCAGAAAAGAAACTGCTTCTCATATTTTAATTGAAAAGATAGCAAATGAGTAAGCAAATAAACGTCGCCTTAATTGGCAACCCAAACACAGGAAAAACATCCGTTTTTAATGCACTAACAGGATTAAACCAAAAAGTTGGTAATTATCCAGGGATTACGGTTGAAAAAAAAGAAGGCATCTGCAAATTACCTCGAGGCATAAAAGCCCATATCATTGATTTACCTGGCACTTATAGTCTCAACGCTTCTTCTCTTGATGAAAATGTTGTTATAGAACTCCTCTTAAATAAAAATGACAAAGACTTCCCCGATGTAGCAGTTGTTGTAAGTGATGTTGAAAATTTAAAACGAAACCTTTTACTATTTACTCAAATTAAAGATTTAGAAATCCCTACACTTCTTGTTATTAATATGGCAGACAGGATGAGTTACAAGGGTATTTCATTAAATATAGATTATTTAGAAAAACATCTTGAAACCAAAATTGCTTTAATAAGTACAAGAAAAAATGAAGGTATTGAAAATTTAAAAAACCTTATTACCAATTTTAAAGAACTCCCCGTTACACCTTGCATTGATGCTTCTAAAATAGATAAGGATTATTTTGATAATTTACGAAAAGCATTTCCAAATCAGCTTCTATACAAACTTTGGCTAGTTATTACGCAGGATGTTAACTTCGGAAAAACGGATAGAAACGAAATTGAAGCGGTCGCCAATTTTAAGACCAAAAGCAAAGGTGATTTAAAACGTTTACAGCAAAAGGAAACTATTAAACGCTATCAATTTATAAATAATGTTCTTAAAAAAGGACAAACAATTGATATTACACAAGCCAAAGATTTACGAACAAAACTAGATCGTATTTTAACTCATAAAATTTGGGGCTACATCATTTTCTTTATTATTCTACTTGTCATTTTTCAGGCAATTTATGACTGGTCCAGTGTACCAATGGATTTTATTGACAATGTTTTTGCATCATTAAGCGAATGGGTTAAAAATATGCTACCAAATGGGGCTTTCACTAATTTGCTAGCAGAAGGTATCATCCCTGGTCTTGGTGGTATCATTATTTTTATTCCGCAAATTGCTTTTCTATTCTTATTTATCGCAGTACTTGAAGAAAGCGGTTATATGAGCCGTGTTGTCTTTTTAATGGATCGGGTCATGCGACGTTTTGGCTTAAGTGGTAAAAGTGTCGTTCCTTTAATTTCTGGTACTGCCTGTGCTATTCCAGCAATTATGGCCACACGAAATATTGAAAACTGGAAAGAACGCTTAATTACAATTTTGGTAACACCATTCACAACATGCTCCGCAAGGCTTCCTGTTTATTTAATAATTATATCGTTAGTTATTCCTGAAGGGCATATTTTTATTTTAAGTTACCAAGCGTTAACATTGATGCTTTTGTATTTAATTGGCTTTGGTTCTGCGGTCTCTTCAGCATATATTTTAAATAAAATCCTAAAAATAAAAAGCAAAACATTCTTTGTAGTTGAAATGCCCAATTACAAGCTCCCCATGTTTAAAAATGTAGCTTTAACAGTTATTGAAAAAACGAAGTCCTTTGTTTTTGGTGCAGGTAAAATCATTCTTGCCATATCTATTGTTCTTTGGTTTTTGGCATCTTATGGCCCTGGAGAACAATTCAATAATGCGGAAACGATTGTTAAATTAGAATATGCATCTCAAAATATTGATGAAGAAGATTTACAGCAAAAGATAGCTTCACACAAATTAGAATATTCATTTATTGGTCTTACTGGACGTGCTATTGAGCCAGTTATCAGACCTTTAGGTTACGATTGGAAAATTGGTATTGCATTAATAAGTTCTTTTGCTGCACGTGAAGTATTCGTGGGAACATTAGCAACTATTTACAGCGTTGGGAGTGATGAAGAAGAAACTATAAAAAATAGAATGGCCAGCGAAATTAATCCTATTTTAGGTGGACCGCTATTCACATTTGCATCAGGTATTTCGCTGCTCTTATTTTATGCATTTGCCATGCAATGTATGAGCACACTTGCTATTGTAAAAAAAGAAACTAATAGTTGGAAATGGCCCATTTTACAACTAGTAATCATGACCGTTTTTGCTTATATAGTAGCATTAATTGCATTTCAATTTTTAAAATAAGTAAATTTACTAAACCAATTACGACAAAACCTATATGAACACCATTATTCAAAACATATTAGTTTTTACAGCAATGATTTTAGCTGTATCGTTTTTGATTAAGAAATTCTTCTGGAAAAAATCAAAATCGAAAAAGGCTTGTGGTGGAGATGGTGGTTGTGGTTGTCATTAATTTTATGTCGCACCTACATCAAAGATTTAAGAAACCTTTACAAATAAGTTATTGGCAATCATATTAGATATTATTAACTCTTTTGCTTTTATTTTTATAGTAATGGAGTTATCAAAAGCTTCTCGGTGACAAACTTTTAACTCCGTACCTAAGGCAATATCGTTTTTATCTAAATATTTTAAAAAATCTGATGAAGAGTCCTGAACACCTACACAGATACAATCGTTTCCTATTTTCGCTTCAGAAAGTAAAATTTTATCAATCTTTTTAATATGACCCATTTTATCTGGAATAGGATCACCATGTGGATCATGGGTAGGAAACTCCAAAAATGCATCTAGCTGACTAATTAACTTTTTAGACTTTATATGTTCTAATTGTTCTGCCACTTCATGAACTTCGTCCCAGGAAAAATTTAATTTCTCAACCAAAAACACTTCCCAAAGTCTATGTTTTCTAACAATATTAATAGCAATCTCTTTTCCTTTTTCAGTTAAAGTAACCCCTTGGTATTTTTTATAATCAACATACCCCTTTTCAGAAAGCTTCTTAACCATATCGGTCACAGACGATGCTTTTGTTTCCATCTCTTTAGCAATAGCATTTGTACTCACATTATTAATACCATACTTTCCCAAATGATAAATTGCTTTAATATAATTTTCTTCTGTAAGGGTTATCATAACTATTATTTAGACAAAACAAAGATAGAATAATTAATAAGATTAAAATAATTTTTAGACTTATCTAAAAATTATTTTATATTTGCATAAAAATAAATATATGAGATATCTAATAATATTCTTCTTAAGTATATTATCTTTTACAATAAACGCTCAAAATATAACAGGTAAAACAAAATCAGACGGCAGTATTTTACCTTATGTGAATATTTATTTAAAAGGTATAAAAAAAGGAGCAGTATCTAATGATGATGGTTCATTTAAAATAAACAATATAAAACCTGGAACATATACTGTTATAGCTTCATTCACAGGATATCAAACTCAAAAAAAGACAGTTAGTATTTCTTCAAGTGATGTTGTTGTTAATTTTGATTTACCAGAATCAGAATTGCTTGATGAAGTCGTAGTTACTGGAACCTTAAAAGCAGTGTCTCGTCTGGAGAGCCCCGTGCCAGTTGAAGTTTATTCTCCAGCATTTTTAAAAAAGAATCCTACTCCTAATATTTTTGAAGCTTTACAAAATGTAAATGGTGTTCGCCCACAAATCAATTGTAATGTTTGCAATACAGGAGATATTCATATTAACGGTTTGGAAGGACCCTATACCCTAGTACTTATTGATGGTATGCCTATAGTAAGTGGATTATCAACCGTTTATGGTCTGTCAGGAATCCCTAATTCTCTAATAGAACAAATTGAAATTGTAAAAGGTCCAGCGTCTTCTCTTTATGGAAGCGAAGCCGTAGGCGGTTTAATTAACATTATAACAAAACTCCCAGAAAACGCTCCTCGTTTTTTTGCGGATAGTTATGTAACAGGTTGGGGAGAAGTTAACTTAGACTTAGGCTTTAAAACCAAAGTGGGTAATAAAGCTCATTTACTTTTTGGCACTAATTATTTTAATTATAATAATCCAATAGATAACAATGGTGACAATTTCACCGATTTAACCCTTCAGAATAGAATTTCTGTTTTTCAGAAATGGGATTTTAAAAGGAACGAAAACAGACTGTTTTCTTTGGCTGGTCGCTATTTTTATGAAGATAGATGGGGAGGAGAAATGCAATGGAATCCATCTTTTAGAGGTGGTGATGATGTGTATGGTGAAAGTATTTACACCTCCCGTTTTGAACTTTTAGGAAAATATCAATTACCCATAACAGAAAAAGTCTTATTTCAATTCTCTTATACAGATCATGATCAAAATTCAGTATATGGTAATGTACCATACTTAGCACAGCAGCGTATTGGTTTTGGACAATTTACATGGGATAAACCGCTTAAAAATCATGATTTGCTATTTGGTGCAGCAGCCAGATACAATTATTATAATGACAATACACCAGCAACGGTAACAGCTGATGACGTTGTTATTCCATCTCTTTTTGCACAAGATGAAATTAAACTTAACGATAAACACACCCTACTATTAGGTGCTCGCTATGATTATGACAAAAGACATGGTAATATATTTACTCCTAGAATTGCTTATAAATTTAAACCTACAAGTGATGATATCTTTCGGGTAAATGCAGGAACAGGATTTAGGGTAGTTAACATTTTTACTGAAGAGCACGCAGCACTCACAGGTGCTAGAGATGTTATAATTGGTGAAACTTTAAAACCAGAACGTTCATATAATATCAATGTTAACTACTTAAAGAAATTCTACACAAAATCAGGTGCCATAATTGGTTTAGATGCGTCTGCTTGGTATACGCACTTTACTAATTTAATTTTACCGGATTATGATACCAATCCAAATCAAATTATATACGACAATTTAGATGGCAAAGCGATTACTAAAGGAGTAAGTATAAATATAGATGCCATTGTAGCAAGCGGTGTAAAGGTTTTAATAGGAGGTACATTACAAGATGTATCTCAAACTGAAAATGGTGTAAAACAACGTCAAATTTTAACAGAACGCTTCACAGGAACCTGGGCACTTTCATATAAAAATTATAAAACCAATTTAACTCTAGATTATACAGGCAACATTTATGGCCCCATGCGATTGCCCCTGTTAGGTGAGCTGGATCCCAGAAGTGAAAATTCACCAACCTGGAGTATTCAAAATGTCCAGCTTACTTATGATGGTTTATCAAATTTTGAAATCTATGGAGGCGTAAAAAATCTATTAGACTGGACTCCAAATAAAGGCAATCCATTTATTATAGCCAGAGCAGACGACCCATTTGACAAAGATGTTACTTTCGATAATGATGGTAACGCGCTTGTAACAGCAGACAACCCATATGGATTAACATTTGACCCATCGTATGTTTACGCACCAAACCAAGGCATTCGCTTGTTTTTTGGATTACGATATTCTTTTAAATAATTATGAGCTTTTTAGTACATTAACACAAAATTAAAGACATGAAAAAACAACTCTACATAATTGCTATTTGTTTAATCTTTTTCAGTTGTAAAAACGAAAAAAAGACTAATGATAAATTAAATGTAGTAACGACCACTTCTATGATTACTGATTTAGTAACCAATATTGGTGGCGACCTCATCAATATCAAAGGTTTAATGGGTAGTGGTGTTGATCCACATTTATATAAAGCCAGCGAAGGTGACGTCACTAAATTAGCAGATGCAGATATTATTTTTTACAACGGACTACATCTTGAGGGCAAACTTGTTGAAGTTTTCGAAAAAATGAAAAACAAAAAAACCATCGCTATTTCTGATGCCATAGATAAAAACACGCTTATTGGTTCGGAGTATTTTGCATCTAATTACGATCCTCATATTTGGTTTAATATAGATTATTGGAAACAAGCCACTCAATTTATAGTTAAAAAACTTTCAGAAACAATTCCAGAACAAAAAGCAACATTCGAAACTAATGGTGCTAATTATATTAAACAATTAGACATATTAAAAGCCAAATTAACATCGACTGTTGAATCTCTTCCAGAAGAAAAACGTATTTTGGTAACAGCACATGATGCTTTTAATTATTTTGGCAAATCATTCAAATTTGAAGTGGTTGGCTTACAAGGATTATCAACGGCTACCGAAGCTGGTGTACAAGATGTTCAAAAATTATCGGCTTTCATTATAGAAAAAAATGTAAAAGCTATTTTTGTAGAAAGTTCGGTGCCAAAACGTACTATTGAAGCCTTACAAGCTGCCGTAAATTCTAAAGGGCATGATGTAACTATTGGAGGTTCTTTGTACTCTGATGCCCTCGGAAATAAGGGAACAATCGAAGGCACATATATTGGTATGTTTGAATATAATGTGAATACGATCGTAAATGCGCTTAAATAAGTTAACACTATTCAGTTGCAGTTTACAGTGTTTACTCAAACGTAAAAAACGAGTACCTAAAAATAATCTTGAAAAGTATTCCTTCCCTATTTTAGGGAAGGTGAATTCAGCTTAAAAAAAGGTGAATTCGGAAGGGTAAAATGGAAATAAAAAATGAAAAACAACATCGCAATAAAAGTAGACGATTTAACCGTAGCATATAACTACAAACCTGTACTTTGGGATATCGATTTAGAAATACCTGAAGGTGTACTTATGGCTATAGTTGGACCAAATGGTGCAGGAAAATCTACTCTTATAAAATCAATTCTTGGTATTTTAAACCCGATTGCCGGTAGTGTTAGTATCTACGGAAAATCTTATGAAAAACAACGAGCATTGGTTGCTTATGTACCGCAAAAAGGGAGCGTAGACTGGGATTTTCCAACAACTGCTTTAGATGTGGTTATGATGGGGACATATGGTAGCCTGGGCTGGATAAAACGCCCTGGTCAAAAAGAAAAAAAGCTAGCTCTCGAAGCATTGGAAAAAGTGGGTATGTTACCTTTTAAAAACAGGCAAATAAGCCAACTTTCTGGCGGACAACAACAACGCATTTTTCTGGCTAGAGCTTTAGTGCAGGATGCTTCTATCTATTTTATGGATGAACCTTTTCAAGGCGTTGATGCGACTACCGAAATTGCGATCATCAATATTTTAAAAGAATTAAGAAAAGCCAATAAAACAGTTATAGTTGTGCATCATGATTTGCAAACAGTTCCAGAATATTTTGATTGGGTTACTTTTTTAAACGTAAAGAAAATTGCCACGGGCCCTGTTAAAGACATCTTTAATGATGACAATTTAACTAAGACCTACGGTATTAATTATAAAGTGAGTATACAGGAATAAAAAAGTGAACAGTTTGCAGTAGCAGTAAACAGTACTTACTCAACATGAATAAAAATGATAAACATAAAATAAAATGACCTGTCATTCTGAACGAAGTGAAGAATCTCAAATAAGATCCTTTAACTATGTTCAACACGTCTTATAAAAAATTTTAAATGGATATTACCGAATACATAAAGCTTGTCTTCACAGACTATACCTTAAGAACCATTACACTGGGTACTGCTATTCTAGGAGCAGTAACGGGGATGCTAGGAAGTTTTGCTGTATTACGAAAACAAAGTTTATTGGGTGATGCCATATCACATGCAGCACTTCCAGGAATTGCCATTGCTTTTTTAATTACTGGAGCAAAAGACAGTAATATTTTACTATTGGGCGCTTTAGTAAGTGGACTTATCGGTACTTTTTGGATTCGTGGCATTATTAGCAAAACACATTTAAAATCAGATACTGCTTTAGGACTTATTCTGTCTCTCTTTTTTGGTTTCGGGATGCTTCTTTTGACCTTCATTCAAAAACAGCCCAATGCTAATCAAGCTGGATTGGATAAATATTTGTTCGGACAAGCAGCTACTCTAGTAGAAAGTGATGTTTGGCTTATGAGTATTGTAACGGGTGCTTGTCTTTTAGTTTTATTACTTTTTTGGAAAGAATTTAAAATCCTTCTTTTTGATGCTGATTACACAAAAACACTAGGTTTTAACACGAAATTTATAGATATTTTAATTACTACATTTATTGTATTAGCGATTGTGTTAGGTCTACAAACAGTTGGAGTTGTACTTATGAGTGCTATGCTATTAGCACCTGCTGCTGCTGCTCGACAATGGACTAATAGCCTTGGAATTATGGTGTTCCTGGCAGCTACCTTTGGGGCCTTTTCTGGTGTTTTTGGAACAGCAATCAGTGCCAGTCAAAACAATCTATCAACAGGACCAGTAATCGTTATCGTTGCCGGCGTATTCGTTCTAATCTCCTTTATATTTTCACCAAGTCGGGGATTACTTTTTAAACAAATACGATTCATTAAAAACCGTCGTGATTTACAGCTTCATAAAACATTGTCGTTTATGTATCACATTGCTGAAACGCATGAAAACATTTCACACCCCCACGCCATTAAGATTTTGAATAATTTTCAAGGATTTACAAAAGGAACGCTTCAAAAATTAGTTCGAAAAAATTACGTGAAACTTGAAGGCAGTATGTGGAGTTTAACAACAGAAGGTTTTAAAACGGCTTCAAATTTATATAATCAACAAACTGAAAATAATGAGTAGCGCCCAAATAGAAATACAACTTATTGCCAGTTTAGTTGCTATTGCTTGTGCGATACCTGGAACATTTTTAGTGCTTCGAAAAATGGCCATGATCAGTGACGCCATTAGTCATTCTATCTTACCTGGTATTGTTATTGGTTTTTTTATCACTCAAGATTTAAACTCTCCTTTATTAATTCTTTTAGCAGCAATAACAGGAATTATTACGGTTGTTTTAGTTGAGTACATTCAAAAAACAGGCTTGGTAAAAGAAGATACTGCTATTGGATTAGTGTTCCCTATATTGTTCAGTATCGGTGTTATTTTAATTGCTAAAAATGCCAACGATGTTCATTTGGATGTGGATGCGGTTTTATTAGGTGAACTAGCCTTTACACCTTTTGACAGGTTATTAATTGCTGGTGTAGACGTTGGTCCAAAATCGCTATGGGTTATTGGTTGCATTTTATTAATTACCATTGGGTTACTTTTTGCATTCTTTAAAGAACTCAAAATAAGTACTTTTGATGCTGGATTGGCAGCCTCCTTAGGGTTTTCGCCTGCTGTAATTCATTACGGACTTATGACTGTTTCTTCGGTTACGACTGTAGGAGCTTTTGATGCAGTTGGAGCCATCTTAGTAGTCGCTCTAATGATTGCACCTGCTGCTACTGCTTATTTGCTTACCACCAATTTAAAGCGTATGCTTGTTTATGCTATTTGTTTTGGTGTATTTAGTGCTATTTCCGGTTATTGGTTAGCGCATTGGTTGGATGCTTCTATTGCTGGCTCTATTACGACCATGTTAGGAATCCTCTTTTTAATGGTTTATTTATTTGCTCCCAACAAAGGTGTCATTGCGGTTCTTTACAGGGAAAAACAGCAGCGCACAGAAGTTTCTTTACTTACTTTTTTACTGCATTTAAGAAATCATAACGAAGAAGAGGAACGTCATGTTAATCATCTTAATGAGCATATTAATTGGCAAAAAGTGCGGAGTAAAACGGTTTTAGAATTGGCACTTAAAAACAATATGATTGTGATTGATAATCATATTGTATCATTAACGGAAAAAGGAACCGATTTCACTTCTCAAGCTATTGATTATATAATTACCAACGAAGATTCTAAAATTGAACATATGAAAGATGACTTCTTTTTGTTTAGGGGGTAATGTCATCCAGAGCGAAGCGAAGGATCTCTTATGTTTTTATTTCAAAAGAAGATTGAAGTGAAAAATTTCTTGATAATTGTATTTAATAAGATTCTTCAGTCGTTCCTCCTTCTGGATGACAGGATACTTCTTTTTGCTTAGGTAATAGTTTGGTATCTTTATTGTAGCTAAATACCTTGAATATTAGCCATTATGAAAAACATAATCTTCTTTTTTGTTTTACTCTTTTGTTTTCTTTCATGCGATGATAAAGAAAAATATCAAGGAAAATGGTCCAATAGTTATTTAAAACCTAGTTATTATCATAATGAAACCAAAAGTATTGTTATTGAAAACGATTCAATAAAATTCAATTACACTTATTTTGACTTTTGGAATAAATATTCACTAAAAATTGAAAAAGGAAAATTTAAATTCAATAATATAACCATCGAAGCATTAGCCGAAAAAGACACTCTAATTTTAAATGATTCCATATATTTTATAAAAAACTGTTATGACACTTTATATTGGCATAAACCACTCTTAAGAATAAATTTACCCCAAATCCATAATCTAACTACTCCTATCTCAATAAGCGAAGAATACTTAAGGAGCTATATCTATTATGGTAAAAGACTTGACAATAAGGAATTTAGTCTGCAATTAAACGATAGATTAGCAGAAATGGAAGAATTAATTCCTTTTATAGTCCCTAGATGTGGCGGGGTTGGTGGCATGAGGAACAAGCCATTCCCTACAAATGTTTTATTTATTGATAAAATGACACCAATGAAATATGTAGAGGATATTTTCTATAAACTATCCTTAGTCAACCAACTCAAGATAAGTTTCGTGAATAATATTGATTTAAAATTTAGTGACTCCCTTGGTTTTTATTATAACTATCAAAGATTAAATAAAAGAATATCTTCTAATTTTGTTCACAGTATCTATTCCCCTAATTCTTATAAAACTTATCCACCACCTCCACCTTCAAATCATCCACTTTTTAATAATTCGCATTTAGAGTCAAATATCATTTTCTTAAAAAAAGATAAAATCTATCACAACGATAAAATCATCAATCCTTCAGATTTAAAAACGCTTATAAAGCCATGGATTAAAAATAACGATGTGCTATTTAGCCTCTATGACTTAGAATCAACTTACGGTACTTTTTTAAAAATGAATGCTATAATTAATTCAACCTATGAAGAAGTAAGAGAAGAACACTCAAAATTAAAATTTAATAAACCTCTAAAAGATTTAGCTCGAGAAGAAATAAATAAAGTTAAAATGAAAATTCGCATGCATCATATCTGGAGTTATTCCATTCCACATTATAATGCTGTAGTTAAACAAGAAAACTCTTTTTTTGGCTTAAAAGTCAATAAAAAAGAGTAATTTTTTTCCCTCGTTTTATTTATCAAATCATACTAATGAAAAAATCATTAATTTTTGCCCTCTATTTTCTAGTTTCATTTACAATTCTAGCTCAAGAAAAAATTCCTTTTATAGATTACGATGACATTTATAAACAAGTATCCGAAGCTGACGATAATGAAAAAATAATTGAGTTTTTAAATCAAATAAACAAGAATGACTCAACGTATTGTAGTGTCTTAGTTTCAAAATCGTATTACTTACTTAATTCAGAAAAATATGAAAAGGCTATAGCTGTTACCGATGAAGGTATTGGTTTAAACTGCTACGACTCTAACCTATCATTTTACATTAACAAAGGTTTAGCACATGCCTATTTGGATAAATATGAAGAAGCATTAAAGATTTATAATGAAGGATTAAAAACTTTTCCAAAATACTACTTATTGTGGCACAATAAAGCTGCTGCTTTAGAAAAACTAAATAGAATTGAAGAAGCGATTGAAGCTTATCAAAATGCTATATTATTTAAGCCAACATACTCAAAACCTCACCTTCAATTGGGTAATTTATGCTATAAGCAAGCACTTTTTTCTCAAGCCTTAATGTGTTACAATATGTATTTACTTTTAAGTTTTGATAAAGAAGGAGCATTTAACACGCTAAAATCTCTAAACAACTTAGTTGCTGAAAAAAACGAAAATGAAGCAAATCCAGATATACAAATTTCTGAAGACGATAAAGCTTTTGAAGATATCGACTTAATTTTAAGTAATAAAATTGCACTAAATAAAAATTACGAAACTGGAAATAAAATTAACATATCGCTGACAAAACAAAATCATGCCCTGCTATCTCAACTTGAAGATTTTGAGGGTAATAATGGGTTCTGGGATCAAAAATATGTACCATTATTTAAATGGATTCAAGAGAATAACTTATTCGATAATTTCACTTACACACTTTCTTACTCAATTCAAAATGAAAAATACACAAAAATCATTAAGCAAAAAGAAAAAGAAATTGTTTCGTTTATAGAATTATTCTACGATAAATGGCAAGATATTTTAAAAGATAACAAAACTATCTTTGATAATAAAAAACAAGACGTAGTTTACAATTACTATAACGGCTACACTGAAGCTATTGGGGAAATGAAGGATAATATTTCAATAGGTAATTGGCAGTTTTATAATAAAAATGGACAACTAAGTTCTTATGGCGAGTACAACGAAAAAGGAGAAGAAATAGGTAAATGGACATGGCTATATCTAAATGGGAAAATAAAAGAAACTGCAGTCTATGAAAATGGTGTATTGAACGGTGAAAACTTTCAATATCACAAAAATGGCAAACCTTATATAGTAGCTAATTACTCAAAGGGTAAATTAAACGGAGAGTATAAATACTATAATGATAAAGGGGCTCTCATTCAAAAAAAATATTATAAAAATGGAGAACTGGATGGGTTATATAAATCATTCTTCCCTGTTGGAGAGGATTTAATTGAATTCTACATTCCTTATAAAAATGGATTGATTGACAACTTAGCTCTAGAATATCATGCAAATGGTAATATTTATGCAGAAATGTCTTTTACAAATGGCAAAAGAGAAGGTGTTGAAAAAAAATACTTTTTTAATAAAAAAATATCTTCAGAAATCAATTACAAAAATGGAGAGTTTAATGGAAATTATCAAAGCTATTACTCAAATGGAAAAACATACGAAATTGGACAAAGTTTAGATAATTTCTACAATGGACCATGGAAAACCTTCTACAGAGACGGCACATTACAGTCTGATTTCATTTATGATAAGGGGTATATAGATGGTGAATATAAATATTTTGATACTGATGGTAAACTTTACTATGATTATTTATACAGAAAGGGGGAAATTATTGAATTTAGATATTATGATAAGCAAGGAAATATACTAAGTGAGGGCAGAAAAAAAGGAGGTGAATTTCAGTTTACTGGGCATCACCCTAACGGGAATATACTATCAAAAGGGCTTTATGATATAAAAGGAGGGAAAGAAGGACTCTGGGAATTTTTCTCAAAAAATGCCGTATTAACTAGCAAAGGAAACTATTCTGACGGAGAAATAAATGGTGAGTATATCAACTATTATAATAATGGAAAAATAGAATCTAAAAGCAATTATGATAACGGCTCCTTATCTGGGTATTATGTTTATTATTATAAAAATGGGCAACTTAATAGACAAGGTTGGAATAAAGATGGTTTAGCACTCGGGGAATGGCGTTCATATTATGTAGATGGCACATTAAAAATTATTAATTTTTATCATAAAGATAAACTACATGGTACTCAAAAGTTTTATAGTGTTGATGGCAAATTAGAACACACTAGTAAATATGAATTTGGAGAACTTATATCTGAAGTATATTATGATTACACGGGTAATATTTTAGGTAATATCAACTATAAGTCTGAAGAAAATAATTTTACGATAGAATATAAACATAAGAACAAAAAAACGAGTTCGAAAACGGAGTATGTAAATGGTATAAAGCACGGGAAATATATCGGCTATGATTTTTATGGAAATATAGCTTTAGAAGGCAATTACCTTAACGGTTCTCAAGATGGGGAATGGACCTGGTATTATGAAAATGGAAAAATAAAGAGTACAAGAAACTACCAAAATGGGAGTTTAAACGGAGAGGGAGTAGACTATTTTGAAGATGGTAGTGTTCAAGCTACTTTATTTTACAAAAATGACAAAGCCAATGGTTCTTGGATTACTTATCATGAAAATGGTAAAAAATCCCGAATTACAGAATATAATAATGATGTAGTGCATGGGAAAAGAATTTTTTACGATAATTCTGAAAAACTACAACTAATCCGCTTTTACGATTATGGAACACTTATCGGATATAGCTACTTAGACAAAGACTCAAACGAATTACCAATGATTCCCTTAAAAAATGAAACAGGAAAGATTAAAAGCTACTTCGATAATGGTAATGTAGCTAGAGAACTAGAATATAAAAATGGAGATCTGGTTAACATTTATAATGAATACTATTATTCTGGGCAATTAGAAAATACAATGCATTTTGTCGATAATGAATATCATGGTACCGATCTCGAATACTACCCGAATGGAAAACTAAGAATCGAAAGCCAATATCAAATGGGCATTTTACAGGGGTTAACCAAAAAATATTATGAAAACGGAAACATAAAAGAGGAAATAAATTATCGTAATGGTAAAAAAACAGGTGAAGCCAATTACTATAATCAAAATAGTAAATTAACAAAGAAAGTATTTTACTTTAATGGAGATATTTATAAATCAGAAACTTATTAAAATGCGCCTATTCTTACTTATAGTATTCGCTATCGGGTTTACTGCTTTTTCACAAGAATCAAAAGAGTATAATCTTTATAAAAAATTATATCCTAATGCCAAATCTGTAAAGCTAAATCAAAGTAGGTTAGTTACTATAAAACTTGATGCAGGAAAAATTGATATAACTCAAGAGTTTATCGAAGAAGATTTATATTTAGATGAGAGTGCAAACTATAATTCTAAAAAATCCCTGAAATTTTCTTCATTTTTTGAATTAGATAAAGTAGAAGCTTCTTCCTTTATGTTTTCTGATGGGAAATATAAAGAAATTGAAGTTACAGATTTTAAAGAAAAAGATGAAATAGACAACTCATTTTACGACGATACTAAATCATTAAATTTTATTTTTCCAAACTTAAAAAAAGGGTCTAAATCAGTTTTAAAATATTCCGAAAATATTAAAAATCCACGTTTTTTAAGCCCCTTCTATTTTGGGGATTTTTCGCCAATCATAAATAATAAAGTAACGATTGTAGTCGATAAAAACATCGACATGTCTTTTAAAGCATTCAATACGGACACTTTAAATATAGATTTTAAAAAAATTGAAAAAAGAAATATAACTATTTATACATGGGAATTAAAAAACATAGATGAGTACGAATACGAATCCAACACGCCTACGTATAAAAAAATACTCCCTCATATCGTCCCAATTATAACTTCATACAAATCAAATAATATAAACACAGATTTAGCAAAAAGCGTTTCAAATTTATATGCCTGGTACTATTCTTTAGTAAAAGATATTAATAAAGAAGATGTTGACGAAAATCTTGTAAAATTAGTTGAAGAGCTAATTGCTGACAAACCCAACGATCTTGAAAAAGTTAAAGCAATTTATTACTGGACGCAAAAAAACATAAAATACATCGCTTTTGAATATGCTCTTGGAGGTTTTATACCAAGACAAGCTAACGATATCTTTCAAAAAAAATACGGTGACTGTAAAGATAATTCTAGCATTTTATACAAGATGCTGGATATTGCTGGTTTAAAAGGAGATCTTACATGGATTGGTACACGAAGTATTCCGTACAACTATAAAGATGTACCCACCCCAATCGTAGACAACCATATGATTCTATCCTACACTAACAAAGACGACATCACCTATTTTTTAGATGCTACAGGAAGGTATGTATCAATTGATTATCCTACTTCTTTTATTCAAGGTAAAGAAGCTTTGATAGCAAATGGAGCATCTGATTTTATAATTAAAAAAGTTCCCATTGTACCTGCAAAAAACAATGCAGTAATAGATAATTCAATTATTAATATTGTTGGAGAAGATTTAATAGGAAAATCCAAAGTAGAAATATCTGGATATAATAAGATGGATGCTTTTCACTATCTGGAAGATGCCACTACCGAAGAGAAAATAAAAGCATTTTACAATACAGAATTACAAAAAGGAAGCAATAAATTTCTAATAAAATCCTTTACAGAAACTAACAAGTATGATTATGAAAAAAACTTAATCGTAGATTATGATTTCACGATTAACAGTTATGCAAAAAAGTTAGGAGACGAAATTTATGTCAATTTAAATCTAATAAAAGATTTGTCGTCCTATAAAACTAAAAAGGATAGAAAACACGATATTGAATACGATCACACCAATTATTATAGTTACACAACAACCTTAAATATTCCTGAAGGTTATGCAATCGATTATGTTCCGGAAAATGTTAGTTTTTCAAACGACTACCTCTCAAGCACTATAAATTATACTGTTAATAACAACACCATAACATATAATCATACGTATAGTTTAGATTTTATTAGTTTAAATCTGGACCAGCAAAAAGAAGTTAATGCTGTCATAAAAAAAACAGAAAAAGCCTTTAAAGAGGTTATTGTATTAAAAAAATCATAATTCACGACATATGTTAAAAATTAAATTAATTTTCGCTTTTGTACTGGTTACTCAAGGAGTTTTTTCTCAAGAAGAATTATTTTATACAAACTATTCTTGGGATGAAAACCCTGCTTACACTATAGAAGAAGGTAATGACGCTCCTATTGTTGCCTTAAAAGATAAAATACTAACCGAATTTTATTTTCAAGAAAATGGGCTTGTTGAATACTTTCTTGAACATCGTATTTTATGGTTAAATTCAGATGAAAAAATAGAAGCTTATAACAAAGTATACTTACCCTATTCCTCTAACTCAGAATTAAAAGTTAATAAAGCAAGAGTTATAAAAAAAGATGGAGAAATTGTTGAGTTAGATAAATCAAAAATTTTAACTGCTCAAGATGAAGAGACTGGCAAGAACTACAAGTTTTTTGCCTTTGAAGGTATTGAAAAAGGCAGTTTCATTGAATATTATTATGTAGTTCAAAGATATCCCAGATATAAAGGTAACCGACTAACTTTTCAAACAGATTATAAGAAGAAGAATGTTGAATTTGATCTATATGCACCTAAGAATCTGATTTTTGATTTTCAATCATACAATGACTTCCCAGAAATTGAAAGAGACACTCTCTCTAAAAAGAAACTTCACTGGCAAACAAAAATGGACAATATTGAGCCATTAAATGATGAAGAATTATCTGCTTACAATGCTTCAAAAAAATCAATTGTATATAAATTAGATAGAAATACGGCCGACAACTCTAACGATATCTCATCGTATAGTAACGTCGCTCAAAATATATACTCATATTACTACGAAGAACTAAATGGAAAAACCCAAAGTTTATTAAAGAAATTCATTAAAGAGGCCACCAATGGTCACGACTTAGAAGAAGAAGCACTAATTAGAAAACTTGAATTTTTCATTAAAGCTAACGTTTTCATTACTAAAGATGGTAGTAATAATTTTAAAGAACTAGATGAGGTTATTACTAAAAAAATTGCTAATGAAACGGGGGTTTTAAAATTATACACAGCACTCTTTAAAAGTTTAAATATTAAGCATCAAATTGTAATTACAAGTGACAGACAGGAATTAAAGTTTGACAAAAAATTTGAAGCTAATAATTTCTTAACCGATTTTTTAATCTACTTTAACAAAACAAAATCGTATTTATCCCCAACCGACTTAAGTTCCAGGTACGGATTCCCTCCAGCTTACTTAACAGATAATTATGGCTTATTCATTAAAGAAGTAAAAGTAGGTGATTTTGTTTCTGGACTTGGTAAGATAAAATACATACATCCTATTAAAGCTGAAAAAACTGTTGATAAAATGATTGTTGATATTGATTTTGAAAAAGAGAATATATCTAACTGCAATGTAAAATTAGACCGTTCTATGTCGGGTTATTATGCGATGTATTTTCAACCCTACATGCATTTAGCAAAAGAGGAAAAAAGAGACGAATTAATTGAAGGTTTCGCAAAAAGAATAAATGAAGATATTAATATAACCCATAAGGAATTGCGAAACGCCGACCCAGAATTATTTGGTGTAGAACCGATACAGTTTTTAATCGATTTTAATACAGAAGCATTAGTAGAAAAAGCTGGTAAAAAATATTTATTCAAAGTAGGTGAATTAATTGGAGAGCAAATGCAGTTATATCAAGAAAAGGAAAGAATATTACCTCTTGAAAATGAATTTACTAGGAGTTATTATAGAACCATTAATATAAAAATTCCTGAAGGGTATAAAGTTGCCAATTTGGACGATATTAATATAAAAAATTCATTTACTAAAGAGAATAAAGAAATACTCATATTTCATTCCTATTATGAATTAAAAGACAACCTTTTAACTATAACTGCAGATGAACATTATCGAGAAAATATTATTGAAACAGAGCATTATGAAGATTATAGAACCGTAATAAATAGTGCAGCAGATTTTAATAAACTAGTTCTTGTTTTTGAGCCTATTTAATAAATCAAAACATTATGGCAAAACACAACGAATTAGGGAAAAAGGGAGAACAATTAGCAGTCGATTTTTTATTAAAAAACGGTTATAATATTCTTGAACGCAATTATCGTTTTGAAAAGGCTGAGGTTGATATTATTGCACAACAAAAAGATATACTAGCCATTATTGAAGTAAAAACACGCTCGACAACCGATTTTGGAAATCCTCAAGATTTTGTGAAACCAAAACAAATTCAGCGGTTAGTAAAAGCTGTTGATCATTATGTAAACGAAAATAGCTTAGATGTTGAAGTCCGTTTTGATATTATTGCCATTGTGAAAGCGGGTAAAGGTTTTAATATTGAGCATTTAGAAGATGCTTTTTATCATTTTTGAGTTTATTCTTATTCCTTCAAAAACAAAAATCTGCTTTTAAACTCCGAAGATCTAGTGGATTCCTGCCTTCGCAGGAATGACAAACTGGGCATAGTATGCAGGAATGAGAAGTCACTATAATTTATTCTTTTTCAAAAAATGCTTTTAAAGCTTCAATGTTATCTGGTTTTGAAATGATACGCTTGTCTTTATCCAATACAAAATAGCTAGGCGTTGCAGTAACGCCATAATCGTTACCTATCTTATTTTCCCATTTACCAGCTCCGTAAACATGTATAAATTCTGGATAGTTAATTATTAATCTTTTCCAGTTCTGAGTATCTTCTTCTAAAGCGACTGCAACAACTTGTATTTTTCCTTTTTCTTTAGATTGAACATATCTTTGTAATTGAGGAACTTCATCTAAACAATGAGAACAAGCACTACTCCAAAATACGATGATATAACGTTCTGCTGTATTTAGCTCACTTATTTTTTTAGTAATTGTCTTTTTCCCTTTCTGTATTTCTAAAGAAAAATCGGGAGTTATATTTCCTATGGAAAGATTTTTAAACAATATTAACCCATGTAAAAGTTCTTGATCATTTAACTCAACCGCAATATCCATTAAGTAAGTTTCTGCAATATAATTAGAAACACTTTCAAAATTTAAATCGGCCATTTGCTGCCATAAATCGGTCAATAAAATTCTTTTAACTTTTATTGGAGCCTTCTTCATAGCCTCACAGAATACATCAATATTTTTCTTATACGTTGTTATTTCATCTATCGAATTGAACGACATTCCGAACACATAATTGAGCATGCGTTCTTCTAAAAAACCAGAACTTTGAAGTGTTTTATTATTAAAATCTACAAAATCGAAATAATGCTCTCTTAAACTATCAACATACGTTTTAACATCTTTAAATTTTTTAGGAATGTATGGTTTATTTGCCTTAATAAAAGAAAGTGCAATGGTATTCTTTGCGACTTCCTCAAAACTGGACTGTGTTTCTGCTTGAGTTTTAAAAATAGCATTTAAGGCTAATGTATCTTTACTCTGTTGTCTAAAATAATTTCCAATGCTTTGAGTAACCATAGACATACTATCGGTATAGGATGCCAATAATTTATTTTCAATTGAGTTTTGGAAAGTTACACCTGTTTCAGAGTTAAAAGTAAGGTCTATATCTTCTTTTCCGTTATAGATAACATCAAAATTATAATCTTCTTGTGGCACCGCATATACAATCCTGTACATCCCTTTTGTTACAGTAGAATCTAATTTAAATCGAAAACTTCCATCCTCATTTATTGCAGAATTTGTAATATACTCAGACAATGTGGGCGTTACCTTATATAACAATGCTACATTATAATTTTTTGCTGGTGAAAATTTGCCATTAATGGTGTGCTGAGCAATAAGGATACTTGGTAGTAAAACTGTTAAAAATAATAAGCGGTTCAAAATTATACTCTATTTTTAGATTCCCGCTTTTACTGAAGCAAGTTCAGCACAGGCGCGAGAATGACATTTTCAAATGAAACCTTGATTCTTTACATCAAGGAGTTTTTTTTATAAAAACAATAATTAAGCCATAATAGGCTTTAATACTTTTAATGCTTGTTTTACAGATTTTATATCATCAAACGAAAGCATTAAACGCAATCCGTTTCGAGTTTGTTTTTCTTTCATTTTACAAACATTTGAATGCGTTTGAACAAACTGTAAGACTTTTGTAAAGTTACTACTTTGATAGAAACTGCTTTGCTGATCATTAACAAAATAACCAATAAACTTTCCTTGTTTCATTATAACTTTCTCAAAACCTATTTTAGTAGCCAACCACTTAATTTGGACACTATTTAATAAATCGGTCACTTGTTCTGGTAATTCTCCAAAACGATCTAATAATTCTGTTTCAAAAGTACTTAATTCTTCTTCTGTTTTTAAATTATTCAATTGTGTGTACAGACTTAATCGCTCTGCAATATTATTTATGTAATCATCTGGAAAAAGCAATTCAAAATCGGTATCAATAGTGACCTCTTTTACATAAACTTTATCTTCTTCAGCTTCATTATACAAATCTTTAAATTCATTTTCTTTAAGCTCTTCAATGGCTTCATTTAATATTTTTTGATACGTGTCAAAGCCTATTTCATTTATAAAGCCACTCTGTTCTCCTCCTAATAAATCTCCAGCTCCACGAATTTCTAAATCTTTCATTGCGATATTAAAACCACTCCCCAGTTCTGTAAATTGTTCTAAGGCTGTAATACGTTTTCGAGCATCATCAGTCATAGCAGAATATTCTGGTGTAATAAAATAGCAAAATGCTTTTTTATTACTTCTCCCTACTCGACCTCTCATTTGATGCAAATCACTTAATCCAAAATTATTGGCATTATTAATAAAAATAGTGTTTGCATTGGGCACATCAAGTCCACTTTCAACAATAGTTGTGCTTACTAAAACATCGAACGCGCCATCCATAAATGCCAACATGAGTTGTTCTAATTTTTTTCCATCCATTTGCCCGTGACCTATACCAATTTTAGCATCTGGTACTAAGCGTTGAATCATGCCTGCAACTTCTTTAATATTTTCAATGCGATTATGAATGAAAAATATTTGTCCACCTCGTTCAATTTCATAACTAACAGCATCACGAATCGCGTCTTCATTAAAACGAATAACATGGCTTTCTATTGGGTAGCGATTTGGTGGTGGCGTGGTAATAACTGATAAATCCCGTGCAGCCATTAAACTAAACTGAAGAGTTCTAGGTATTGGCGTGGCTGTTAACGTTAAAACATCAACATTATCTTTTAAGGTTTTTAATTTTTCTTTTACTGCTACACCAAATTTTTGTTCTTCATCGACAATCAACAAGCCTAAGTCTTTAAATTTTACATTCTTATTTACAAGTTGATGTGTTCCTATAATAATATCTACATTTCCTTTTTCTAAGCCTTCAAGTGTCTCGCGCTTTTCTTTGGCCGTTCTAAAACGATTTACATAATCTAATGTAACAGGAAAATCTTTTAATCGTTCTTTAAATGTTCTGGAATGTTGATATGCCAAAATAGTGGTAGGGACTAAAACTGCTACTTGTTTACCGTTATCAACGGCTTTAAATGCCGCACGAATAGCAACTTCTGTTTTTCCAAAACCAACATCACCGCAAACGAGTCTATCCATGGGGCGCTCACTCTCCATATCTGCTTTAATATCTGCAGTTGCCGTGCTTTGGTCTGGTGTATCTTCATAAATAAACGAAGCTTCCAATTCATGTTGCATGTAACTATCTGGATTGTATTGATAGCCTTTTTCTGTTTTACGTTTTGCGTAAAGTTTTATTAAGTTAAAAGCCACATGTTTTACACGTGCTTTCGTTTTCTGTTTTAAAGTTTTCCAAGCAGTACTACCTAGTTTATATATTTTAGGTGGTTTTCCGTCTTTACCATTAAATTTAGTGATCTTGTGAAGTGAATGGATACTTAAATACAACACATCGCGCTCTCCATAAACTAGTTTTATGGCTTCTTGCTTTTTGCCTTCTACATCTATTTTTTGCAATCCACCAAAACGACCAATACCATGATCGATGTGTGTTACATAATCACCAATATCTAAATTTGTAAGTTCTTTTAAGGTAATGGCTTGCTTTTTAGCATAACCATTTTTAAGGTGGAACTTATGGTAGCGTTCAAAAATTTGATGGTCTGTATAACATGTTATTTTATTGTCATGATCAATAAAGCCCTGATGTAAAGAAAGTACAATAGTTTCATAGGAAACCTCTTCTTCAACATCATTAAAAATGTCTTTAAAACGTTTTGCTTGCTGCTCACTTACACAAGCAATATAATTAGTAAAGCCCTTGTTGTGATTGGTGTTTAAATCCTCTATTAAAAGATTGAATTGTTTATTAAATGAAGGTTGCGGTGTTGTGTTATGCTGAATAATTTGAGATTCTTCACTATGTTCAGAATCACAAAAGACACGCTGTGTTCCAAACTCAATAATTGAAAAGTCTAATAATTGCTTTTTTAATAAGGTTGAATTACAAAACAGTTTGTTTGGTTCGGCATGTTTAATATCTGTTGAAAGCGTTTTAAAAGCTTCTTCTGCTTTACTGTAAAAGTTATCAATTCTCGAAAAGAATACATCAGCATTCTTTAAACAAACCACTGTTTTTTGAGCTATATATTTCAAGAAGCTTTGTCTTTTCTCTTCTAAAAACTTATTAGCAACATTAGGAATAATATTAATTTTCTTGATCTGTTCTACCGAAAGTTGCGTTTCTACATCAAAAGTTCTTATACTATCTACTTCATCTCCAAAAAACTCAATTCTATAAGGCTCATCATGTGAAAATGAAAATACGTCTACAATACCACCACGCACTGAAAACTCTCCTGGTTCGGTTACAAAATCAACACGTTTGAATTGATATTCGAACAACACTTCATTTACAAAGTCTATAGATAACTTTTCTCCAATCGATACTTTTAAAGTGTTGCGCTCCAGCTCTTTTCTAGTAACTACTTTTTCGAAAAGAGCATCAGGATAAGCAACTATTATAGCTGGTTTTTTTTGCGAATTTATTCGGTTTAAAACCTCTGCTCGTAACAGCACATTAGCATTATCTGTTTCTTCTATTTGGTAAGGTCTACGATAGCTTCCCGGATAAAACAGGACATCTTTATCTCCACAAAGCTGCTCTAAATCATTTAAATAAAATGCCGCTTCTTCTTTGTCATTAAATACAATTAAAAAGGGCTTATTGGCTTGCTTAAAAATACTTGATATTACAAACGAAAAAGAAGAACCCACGAGTCCTTTTAAATGTATTTTAGATTTGTGTGGTGTGGCCTCTGCCTGTTGAGATTGGGCAACAGAAGTTTGCAGATTTTGCATTTGCAAAGTCTGTTCGTAGGTTTGTTCAAGCATGATTTTACTCACCTTATTTATCTTTTAAGACTACAAATATAGGATTTACAGTTTTTTTATAAGTTAAATATAAATGAAATTTAGAAGTATGAAAAAATATAGTCTTTCGATCCTATTTATAGTTCATTACAATCAAAACTTAAGACAAACTAAAAGCATAATTTTTTGTGTATAAAACGGGCTTGCTCCTTTTATATTTTCTCTACATATTTTTATTTGTTAATATTGAGCAGAATAGAACCTACTTTATTCTATTTTCATTTCATTTTATATAAAAAATATGTAGGTTTGCACGACTTTAAAACAAAAAGAATAAGATATGTCGTTTTCAAATTTATTTGATAGTGGATTTAAAAAGCGTAATGAGAACCATTTCGCTGCCATTGTACGTGTTGCCATGGATGATGGTATTATTACAGATGAGGAACAAGCGTTTTTAGATCGTTTAGCTCATAATCTAGATATTAGTGAAGAAGATTATAAAACTATTTTAAAGAATTATAAATCCCACCCTATAAATCCACCTGTATCTTATGATATTCGTTTAGAGCGTTTATACGATTTAGTGCGTATGGTACATGTCGATACGATTAAAGGGAATTCTGAAAACTTACTATTGAAAAAAATTGGTGTCGGTCTGGGTTTTCATGCTGTTAATGTAAAGTACATCATAGACAAGGCTTTAACCTTAGTAAATAACGGTGTAGATTTAGATACCTTTATTCATGAAATAAAACATATGAATGAATAGATACTAATTCTTTCTATCATACTTTATAATAAAAAATGCACTAGTCAAAAACTAGTGCATTTTTTATTTCTCATAATGTTACTCTTAATATTCTTGGTTATCAACAAATAAATATTACAACGAATATATATTTACCTATAGCAAAATCAGGTAAACATTATAATGGGAATTTCATTTCTAAGTTAACTTGTTTTTTTAACTCAATTAATTCTTCTTAATTCACAAAATTTATTTTATTTAATCGATAAAACCATTGTTTCTTATGCATTATTGGTCATAATACCTACTCTTTCCAATTTTGAAGCCGGTCTATATATAAATAGCTTTCAATAAACTTCCTGTGTTCGGTACTAGTCATTTTTTCCACTAAATTGAGTGCAGAAATGTAACTCGTTAAATTTCCGTTAGATGAACTAAATTTTCCGTCCTCAACAAAGGTTACCAAACTGTCATTTTGAACTTTTAAATTTGGGTAATCCTCCTGCAACTGCTTTCCTCCGCCAATATAGGTAACAATCTTATGCCCATTTGCAATTCCTGACTTTCCAATAAGCTGCGCCCCAGCACAATTACTTACTATATAATCAGTTTCTTTATTCTTCTCTTTAATAAAATCTATCATTTGAGCGTTATTGATCTGAGCATACATATCATAGCCACTAGGAACAAATAAAGCTGTTAATCTCGGGCAATTTTCAAAAGTGTAATCAGGAATAAATCGCATACCTTCTTCGGTTGTGATTGGGTTTTCTGTTTGAGCTATGGTTATTACATTAAAAATTTGTTTTCCATCTTTAGTTGGTTTTCCAAATACGTCTGATGTTGCTATAACCTCCCCTTGCAAAACACCATTAAACATGAGAAGACCTATTGTTGGTAACTTAGGTTTAAACGGTTTTAAATGTTTTGTTAGCGTGTCAGATTGTAATTCTACTTGATTAATATTTTCAATTTTGAGGTTGGTTTTTGATTTCTCGGTATGACAGCTAATAAAAATAATTGCAAAAAATATTGTTGTTATAATCTTCAGGTTTTTCATGTTCACTTATTATTTTCTTTTTATTGGTTTAATTATTATTCTAAAATATTGGGAAGCCCTTTATCTGTATGACAAAGGTTGTAAAACGAATTGTAAAAAAAATTAAGCTAGTTTAAGAAAATTATCTTTTTTTAATTTCACTTAAATATTCAGGAGTTAAACCAAGAAAGCTTGCTAAAAAATATTGAGGTACACGTTGTACAAATTCTGGAAAATTATCACGAAACCTAAAAAATATGTCTTCTTTAGAAAAGGAATTTATATATTTTAAACGCATTAATGCAGAGCCATAAGCCGTTTCGTAAATAGTCCTAAAATATTTTTCCATTTTTGGGAATTTATCTAATAACTCTTGATATTTTGAAAACGAGATTGATAAAACCTGTGAGGCTTCAACTGTTTCAATATTGAAATTAGATTGATTTTGGTTTTGAAATGCTAAAAAATCGGTTAGCCACCAATTTTCTACAGCGAATTGTGAGGTTTTTTGGTTCCCTAAACCATCTATAAAGTATAATTGCAAACACCCTTTTATAACAAAAAAGAGCTTGTCACATTTTTTTTCAGCAAAAAGCAATATTTCTTTTTTAGTATAGGAATGGTAATCAAAAAAGAGTACGATCTCAGATAATTCTTCTTCTGAAAGGGTTATATAAGTTTTTATATGGTTTATTAAATTACTTTCAGTCATTTGTTAGTATTATGCCCAACAATTTACAAATGTATTTTATAATAAAAACCTAGCACAAACAGGGCAATCTTACAGCACTTGTTACAAACGAAGGCTACGGGGCGTTCGCTTTTCCTCCGTTTAGTTTGGAGAATTTAAACCAAGCTTATTTCCTTCCGTATCTAAAAACAAAGCAAAAAATCCGCTTTCATCTGCGTGAGCGGTTTTTGGGAGAATGACTTTTCCTCCACTTTTCTCTACTTTATCAAGAATAAATTGAAGGTTATCTCCACCATTAAGATATATGACCACACCATTTGCTGAAGGTTCGTATCCTTCTCCTTTTATTATAACTCCTGTAACCATTTGGCCTTCATAAGGAAATATTCCCATTTCCATTCCTGGCATTTCCATTTTCTCAATGTTAATACCCAAAATTGTTTGATAAAAATTGACTGCTCGCGAAATATCTGTTGCTGGAATTTCAAAAAGGGAAATAAAACTTTTCATATCATTAGTTTTTTGCTCTTGACTAGAATCTACTTTTTGTACTTCTGGATTAGATTTATTTTGATTGTTACAAGCCATAAGGCTAAAAGCAAGTATTATGGTAGCGCTTAATACAATTCTATTCATTTTCTCTGTTTAAATTGATAATACGAAATTAGATTAATCTTAAAGATTGAAATTGTAAAAATGCGACACTCAATCTATTTGTAGAAAAGAGTAGAAAGAGTCATATTTTCATTTCCTAAAAACTCCTTCGGGTTTGTTCCTGTAAACTCCTTAAAGTCTTTAATGAAGTGAGCTTGGTCATAATATTCACTTTCATAAGCAATATTGGTTAAGCTTTCTCCTTCTTTATTAAGTAGCATTTTCAATGCGGTTTGTAGTCGAATTACTTTACCTAATTGTTTTGGACTAATTCCAATTTGTTTTTCAAAATTTCTCTCAAGCTGTCTTCTTTTGGACAAGTCATCTTTAAGAATCGTTTTTATCGGTGCGTTTCCGTTTGTAGATAAAAGGGCGTTAACGGTCGTTTTTACAATATTTTCAACAGTTGATTTGTCGTTTAACCTTTCTAGAAGAAATCCTTCTATAATTTCTATTCGTTGTTTGACATCCTTTGCTCGGATTATTTTTTGTTCTAGTTCCTTAGCAATTTTTTCTTCAAACAATGATGCTAATGGCGTTTCTTTATTAGCCAATTTTTTAATTGGTTCAGTTACGAAATTGGCAAATCCGTATGGGTAAAATCGGATTGCGAATGTATTCACATAACCCGTTGGTTCGATAAAAAATGGTTCAATAGTTTGTCCAAGTATCATTGCTCGAGGTTGTAGGATAAATTCATCTTCCGAAATATATCGCTTTATATCATCACCAAGAATAAAAGCCATCTCAATACAGCCATCAGGAACAATCCGCTGCTTTTGCGAATCATTATCAGCAGGAACTTCTAAAGTCCAATAACAGCTAATTAGGGATTCTAAATCTGGATGAGGCTGAAATGTTTGATAATCCATTAATCGTTTGTTTTCTTGTTAGTGACGCACAATAATCATATAAATGCACTTTACAGTGTTTATTTCTTAATATTTCCAGATAAACGGAATAAAGTCCATTTACTTTTTATACACACAAACCAAATATAAGAAATATCTTCAGGCCTGGATAATTCATTAGCTTAATGACATTGAACGAGGGTTAGCGTAGCAAAAATCAGCTTAACTATTCTCAATATCATTAATATGGTGCTCTAAAGCTTTAACTGAAATTTGAATTTCCCAAATTAAAAAAGCCAAAGAAAAGATTAATAAAATAAGTGCTAAACCAAATACCCAAGCCGCAATAGTATATAGTTGTATGTAAATTAAGAACATAGTAAGCACACAAAATAGCAAACTGGTAATACCAAAAATTTGCATAGAGCGCGTTAAATATAAGCGGTGTCTTATATTTTTAATTTGAGCCATTAAAACAGAATCCTTTTCCTTTTGATACTTATTGTGCAAGTTCCTTATTATAGACGCATAAGCCAAAAACCTATTGGTGTAAGCTAACATAATTAAAGATATTGCAGAAAATAATAGAGCCGGAGTTGTTAAGGTGAGTTCTTCCATGAATAATAGTTTTGTATAAAAAACTAAATTATTAATTCCATTTTATAATCGAATGATTTTTACCTCTAATTACAACCTTTTATAGCACGCGTTGCAACCTTAAATCCTTATGTTTAAAGAATCTGTAATTATTCTTCCTAAGATTTGACTCAAATATTTTGGTAATAATCTTTTGCCAATGGTCAATATCTTTTATTGCCTTTGCCACAGAAGCATCTATGCGGGCCTTTATATAAAAGTTGGCTACTTTTTTTTTGAAAACATAAGTATTGTTATAGTCAAGGGTTAAAACCTTTTTAGCAAGTCCCTAAATATTCATTAATATTTTCATATTTAATGAGTTGGTATCTTGATTAATATTTTTTCTTTTTAAGAACAATAATTTTAATAGATTTTCCATAATTAGATTTAAACCTTTCTACCAATTGAAATTTATACCCTTCCCATATTACAGGAGGAAAACGTTCCGCCTTAGAAAGTCCGTCTTTATATTCAGATTTGCCATTAATTCCACGTACAGAAAGATATATGTCTTTAGATATCGTATTTTTAGAGGCTACTACTGTTGCTGTTGCCTTTGTTGAACCTCCAACACGTGGTCGTTTATGAGTAAAATATGTTAATTCAAGAGATAGAGAATCATCAATGGGGATAACCTCATTGATATTTAATTCAATAATATCACCATATTTATAATTTGTTTTGTTCATTTGTTGTTTATCAGATGTTATTTGGGAATAAATCAGAGAGGTAGAAAAAATAAAAGCATAAGTAAAAACAATTATTTTTTTTACAAAAGATTTTTGAAATTTCATCGTTCTATAATTTATGACTTCACTTTCTTTGTCTAGTCCCAGTATATCACATAGCCAAATCACTGTGCTTTGTATTTATTTTATTCTTATTGTAAATGCCAAGTCCTTGATTTCGTGGGCTTCCCAAACATACAGGTATCTTTCGATTTAGCTTAAACCCATATTACATTATAGGTGTTTTTATGAGGTTTTTTCTGCACCGATCTTAATTTTCCTTGTACAGATTTCCTCTATAAAATTTTAAGTTCTGCTATAAACCTTGTATAATAAATACTGTTTTATCAAACCTTTTTGCTAACAAATCGTCTTTTAAAATTCCAAAATAAATATGACAATCTCCAATGACGTCAAAAATTGGCATTGACAAAAGGTTGACGAAATCCTTAGAAATCTCATTCTCATCAATATCTAACTCTTCTTGTTTTACATAAACTGTTCCCCATTCTTCAAACACACTATGTTGAACAGGAGGAGGTGTTCCTAAAATTTGATATTCTATTGGATTCCAATTATGTTCATCTGTATATTCTTCATATAATTCCTCATCTTTTTCTGTGAGTCCGTCAAAATCTTCAACTAGATATTCTATTTCATTAACTATTGGAATTTCATAATATGTTTCTAAATCTATTTTTGAAGTTTTAAATTCATAAATAGATGGTAATTCTTTTGGAAATTTCACACTTTGAAGTGTAGAGATATCTCCATCATAAAATAATACTTTATATTTAGATTTAGGTCTTTCATAATCAAACTCAACCCCATATTCGTTTTCTGGCTCAGGAAAATAACCGAAAAAATAAAGAATACCTTGGTTAGGTAAAATCTCATTGCTTTGAAAATTAGCTATTTCCGATAAGTTTAATTGTGCAAAGAATATCATTGGTTTCTCTTCAAAAATAGGCCATGTCATTGCAGATGGAAAATCGGGAGTACCTCCAATTTTCGATTCACCTATTTTCGGGTGTTCCTTTTTATTTAACTGAATTTTTATAGATTCGAAAATTAGGGATTTTATAAATTCATGATTTTGCCAATCATATTGATCAATTTTAATCATTAAATTTTGATGTTTTTCAGAAAAATAGTTTGAATTCATTTTTTGTTTTTTTGTTGAAAACAGTTTTTTATCCCTTAATTCGATATTCAATAAAATAGAATTAACAGATATTTCTAAATTCATATTTTATCTAATATTATGCACAAATATAAATGAAGTTAACTTTTTATATAACCCTGTTTCCAGTGAAAAAAATGCTTTGCGATTTCTCATAACGATACGGTATTGTGCCACGTTTAATACCTTACTTCTATGTTAAATCCGACTCCCATACTGCTGTATTTTTTGAATTTTGATTGGCTCGATTTTTTATAAAGAGTTCCGCTATTTAAGATACCAAGTGAGAAAAAAATTGCTTCGCCCTTATTGTTTTCTCCTTTTGTCTCGACCCATTCAAGCGTAACAATAACATCGTTTGTCAAAACAATTCCGTAAGGTTTTAAATTGATGGTTACATTACCTGTTTGTTTCGGTTCAATGGTAACGAGGATATTATCGTTCAACAAATTGACATCAGGTTTTCCTTTATTAATACTATAAAAATTGAGCCTAAAAACCGATTTAGCACTTAATCTGTTGTAAGGAATATTAAAGTTGAAAGCATCTACAATTGTCGGATTTCTTCGGATATTGATTTTAACTCCCATTTCTGCACCTAGTTGGTCATAGTTAAAACCAGTACTAATAAACTTGGATTCTGTTTTATTTCCTAGTACTCTTTTCTTCAGTGTTTTCGCTGTAATGACAACTTCACTCAATTCACTAATATCTTCTTCTAGCTTTAGAAAAACTGGTTCTTTTTCTTCAATGATTTCTTTGACAAGTATTTCAATAGACTTAAAGCCTATTGATGAAATTCTTATGGTGTCATTTTTAAATTCTTCTTTTAGCTCCAGTAAAAATTTGCCATCTGAATTGGAGACAGTACCTATTTCTCGATTTAGAACACCAATATTTACATAAGGTAAGGGCTTGTTTGTCTGCTTATCAAGAATTAAACCTGAAAACTCCTTGATAGTTTCAGATATTTGCTTAATGTCAAAAGATGTAGTTGTGGTGTTATTTAAAGAGGTCATTTTTTTCCAATATGTCTCAAACCCACTTTTCTCTTTCATTGATTTGTTCAAATAAGATAATGTCAAAGACTGAATATTATTGTGGATTTTAACCGCTTTCTCTGACGATTTCACTATTGCGGGAATACAAGTAAAATCAGCGTGCTGGCTATTCTTGAAGCGCAAATAATATTTTGGTTCATCTGATTCTTTATAATAATGAAATTCCTTTACGGCTGTAAATTCACTTAGCTTATCCCCACTTTCCAGATAGAGGTAATTTAATTTTTGCTCAATTGGCAGTAAGAGGTTATTGTCGTGTATTTCTTGAATAAAACGGTCGTCTTGTTCTGCTTCTCCAAAATAATGTGTCTCTGTACCGTCAAGAGACACAAATGCCTTGATTTCAGGGTTTCTTTTAGCAAAAACAGCTGAACTCATACCGCCCCAACTGCATCCAATTAACCCTACGTTATTAAAGTTTGCAGTTATTGTTTTATTTCGCTTTAAGTAGCTTATGGCAAACTCCGCGTCATACACTTGTTCCATCATATCGTCCATATTATTGGTCATATTTCCTGGATAACGTCCAACACTCCAAATTGAAACTACCAAATATCCATTTTGAGCTAACGTCTCAAGAATTTTGTAATTTTCAAATCCCATTCCATTAAAACCAGCCATATAAATAATAACAGGATATTTTGTTTCTGTAGGCCGAAGGTTTGAATAAGTGTCTGTTTTAATGTTAAGTAGTTTTTTTCCATCCGTTCCTACTCCGAGTTCGGACACATAAAATTGAGCCAGTGCTTCGGTCATTCCAGAAAAATCATCATCCTGATAGCTCATGGCTCGCTGCTCGAATAAGCTGAACAGGTCTTTGAAAAGCATCGGCTTTCCATTTTTTTCTTTTGACGTATACCAAATATCTAAATCTACTGGTCTAAAATGTAAACTGTCTGTTGGTTTTGTGTTAGGCTTGTAAGTACGTGTACTGTCTTTTAATTGCAAAGTTTTAAATCCAGCATAAAATTCCTGTCCATAGTTTGCATTGAAGCAAGTTAAACCTATGGTTAGAGCGAGATATATTTTATTCATTCATTTCATTTTCTATTAGAAAAGACGCACATAAGTTTGAAATGGTTGCCTGTAGTTTGTTAAATGTGGCACAATGGTTGGTATATGGTTTGTTGTATTTTAAGCAACTAATTTAGTTAACAAATCACAGATAGAAAATTACAGCAGAAATTTCGCAAGTAAGCTAAAAACCAGCAATAAATTATACGTTGTTACACCTAGTTTTTATTAGACTTTATCACTTCCAATATAATATTAAAAGCCTTGTCATTTCCATTAAAATAATCGGTTGATGATAAACTGACAGGAATATGTGGCGCAATCCATTTGCGGTTATCCTCTGCTTTTGATGTTTGATGAAATTGTGTCGAGATAAGTCCCGTTAATCCCGAATACGGCAACTTAAACCATCCTGCTTCTCCAATATGGTTGGGTTTTGATCCACTAGGTTCGCCTACTATAATCGGATTTGTGTATTTCGTAATATCCGTTAATAAGTTTTGAGCTGCAGAAAAAGTTTCTCGTCCAATTAGCACAAAGATCTTTCCATTTGGATTCATAACTTCAAAATTGATAATGGTTTTTAACATTGGTGTTAAGATAGAACCATTTCCTCCGTGATTATGTCTTAAATCTAAAATTAAATTTTGTGTATTGTTTTTAGATATCTGACTACGTAATTCGATGTTAAAATCTTTTAAAGATTGGGTTTTCTTTTGTGTAACAGCATTAAACTGAACATATATACTATTATTTTCTCGAATCAATTTAGACCAATATGGGTTTTCTGTTTTCGACAAGAATATTGGTTGTTCATTATCTTTTAGTTTTGGCATTTTAGGGAAGTCGGAAAAACTCCAAACAACTGGATTCATTGTAACTTTTTGAGACTTTCCTTTTACATCACTTAAAGTAAGAATTACTTGATTTGAGTTCTTTACAATTTCTAAACCTTTTAATACATCTGGTAATCCCAAATAATAAGGTCCTAACCAAAGTGTTTGCATATCATTATCTCTCGCATTTACAGAGTTTGTTTTTTGAAGTGCTATTTCAATAGGTGTATTTTCAATCAACTCTACTTTATAGCCAATCCATTGTTCAAAGCCTTTCTCAGCATCAACAATAAATAGTCCATCATTAAACTGATAAAACTGAACAGGAAGTTTTTTTAAGGCACCTTTATTTGGAGATGTCGGAATAATTAAATTATGTCCATTGCCTAAACTTCCAATAATTTTCATTAGTTCTACAATAATCTGTTCATCAGATAATGACACTATATTTGTTTTTAATTTTAGAATTTCTTTTGATAATTCTGTTTTAGAAATGCCATGATAAGGACTATAATGTAACTCATTAATTCGTTTTTCTAAATATGAAATATCTTTAGTCCAAGTTTTTTCTCTTGTAATATCTGTTTGATTATTATCCCCAAATAGCTCTAGAAAATCTTCATCTTCATTGAAGTTTTTAAAAGTAGAACTGCTCTTTAAGAAGGGTTTTTCATCATAACGTGAAGCAAAACCTTTTTGTAGCCATAATATCGTATTATTTTTATCGTTGTCTTTAGCATAGGCCTTAGCGATTTTTATCATAATATCATTTGATGGTGCAGAACCTGTTGGAATTCCCCTTAAAATAGTGCCTCCTAAGTCAAGAGTTTTCTTTAGTGCAGTAATTGCGTTTTGATACTGCTCAATTTGATAATAAGAAAGTCCTAATAAATAAAATAAATCAGGATCGTTTTCATAGTCTTTAGTTAGTTTCTCTAAAATAGAGATGGACTCTTGCCATTTTTTATTTTTAACTAAACTTACCGCTTCATTTCTCTGATGAAAATATTCTGTTGTACTTTCGATATCACTATTTTTTGTTTGAGAAAAAGTGTAAGAGATATTAAAAAAAATAAGTAGGGTAAAACTTGTAATGGTTACCTTTTTCATATTTAATTATTTTGTTTATGATTAAGACTACTATAGAAGAGAGTTGTTACATTTAGATTAGTTTTAATTAGGTAAACGGTTACCAAATACGCACTAGCCTTTGATTAAGCCTTAAATTTAGCATTGTTTTTTTACCTTGTTGTGCGTAGTTATTTTTCGTTCTTTTTACTGCCCGCAAAATTAATAACAATTTTAAGGGCTATGAGTCTCTCCCTGACATTACCTTTTCAACATAATTATAATCTCTTTTATTAATTTTTTATTAAAAACAATCAAAAGGTCTTTTGGCGTGGGTCCACTTATTGTTGCATGGTATACCAGTACCTCAATGGCATTAAGTTGAGTTTCACGCCTTTTTGTTTTCACGCATTATAGGCTTTGATGAGATGATATCTCTTTTTAAGGAACTAAACTTAAAATGTTACTAACTAACAACATAACATGTTATGAAAAAAGGAGACTGCCCTATATTGCCCGATAGTTTTATACTACCACATTATGCCATTATAGCCGTGTTAATGGTATTATATAGATAAGTCTGAGCTAAACCATGCTGTTAAAAAACATTGTAAAACGGGCTTAAGGGTTATTGGCATTATTCATGCCGATACGGGCTACGATACTGGTAGTAATTTGTTATTAAACAAAGAATTTGATGCGTTTTTTGCATTATTTCCTAAAGACTTTTTTAATAACAGAGCACTCATTCCTCCCATTATGATTATTGAAAACATAGAAGAGTGTATTAAAAATAATTACTTAGAATGTGTTGATAGTGTTATATGAAAAGGAAACGACAAAGTACGGTAGAACCCGTTTTTGGAACATTAACGCAATTTATGAGACTCAGAAAAATAAACACCTTAGGTATTAAACAAGCTAATAAGGTGATGCACCTCTCTGCCATTGCTTACAATCTAAAGAAATATTTAAAATTCACTCAAAACTGGTGAATAGTAAAGCAAAAGCTATGAAGCATAACCGTTTTGAAAAAACAGCTTTCGTAGAACAATTATTGGTATCGGTAAGACCTTTAATTTTTATCATATATATAAAATAATATGAAAATAGAAAAGCCCTAAAAAGACCTTATAATCGTGTATTTTTTATCAAATTAGGGGCTTGTGCAACGGCTACCATTGTTGTGTGTAGTGTTTTTAATTCAATTTATCAGGATTTTTCCCAAGTCTTTTTGATTCAGAATTCACTCTTCTTTCAAGCTTTTTAAGATCCTCTTCTGGTGGTAATTCCTCTGGCTTTATGCCTCGTTTAAGCAGAATGTTTCGGACACCACGATTATTTGTAATGTGTTCAGCTGAAATTTGTCTTTCTGTTGACAACCCTTTTTCTTTAGTATTGAAAACAGTTATTTCAGCAGCAAAATCTTTAGCTTTAATAGTTATGGTCGGCAAGAAGTCTGCAAGTGCTCTTCCTTTAGGAACTCCTAACTTCTTTTTCATCTGTTGTGTGGTTTTCCCAAATAAAGCTTGGTCACCTTTACTCCTAATTAGTCCAAAATTCCTATCGTTTCCAGTTTGTTCGTAAATAAGTTCAGAAAGTTCCTTTTCAGACAATGTTAATTTTTGTCTTGCTTGAAGTCTTTCCCAATCCTTTATTCTCTTCTCTATTTCTTCAAATTTCCGTGTCTGTATTGCGAAGTAATTTTGAGCAAAAGCAATTTGCTCTTTTCTTGGGTCTCCATTTTGTGCTATTAAGTAACAAGCGTATCTTGTTAACATAATATCCTCAATTTCTCTTTCACTTCCAGAACCGAGTTTAACCATTTTGTTGACGTCAACAAAATGGTCTAAAATTTCATTACCTGTAGCTTCACAAGAAGTTTTGGCTTTAACGATAACCTTTTGAAAATTCCTCCATTCTGAATAACCAAGTAAGTGCTGAATATCTCTTGCAAACCAAAATTCAATTCCATTTTCTGTAGTTTGAGAATGGTCTTCAAAAGTGTTTGAAAGTGATTTTATTAATTCTGATTTCATATAGTAAAAATACAAATTTTTAATGTGATTTTTATCGGTTTCGGGACATTACACACAACGTCAGACTGTCTCAAAACCCAATTTTATAACATATGTATTCGGATACCTGTCTTTGAAAATTTTGAAATACTCAATTCTCAGAGAGCGAATCTGAGTTTTGAGACAGACTGACGGTCTCGGCTATGAGTAGTTGCGTGGTTTAGCACTTAACTTTGCAAGTACACACCAAACTGAAGATCCTCGAGGATCTTCAGAAGTAGGAGAGAACAAGCAATTACTTATAACCATTGTTGGCATTAGTTTTTTCTATTTCATTTATCATTTCTTTTGCAATTATTGCTGAAGATGGTAAGAACATGGTCGATACAATTCTCTTGTCAATTACTACATCGTGTTTATCATTCAAATCTCTTTTAGTTTGAAACATTCCCCCATTTTCCCTCAATTGGTCCTCCAGCATTACAGGTAATAAAGTTCCTTCTTTAGCCCAACTTTTAGTAATCTCAGTCGAATTTGGAAATCCAGTTACTTTTTTATCTTTAACCATATAATCACCATTACTAAGTTTGACATTTGCAAAAGCACCAGGGCCATGTCCGCAACCTCCTACGATTCCTTCATTTTCATAAATTTTCGCTATAATAGATAATAAACTGTTGTTATTGGCAACATCAAACAATGGTCCATATCCACCTCCAATAAAAACAGCTTTATAGTTTTTATAATCTACTAAATCAGGCGTTAATGAATTTTCAACATTACCATTAAAATTTTCATATTTTATAGTATAACTACTTATTCCAATAGGATCCATTGAAAAAGGTACTTTTCCCCCTGTTGGTGAAACGAAATCAACTTTATATCCATGAGAAACAAAAACATGATATGGGGGTGCTACTTCCCAAAGATTGTTTCCAGCAAAGTGTTTTTCTGGGTCACCCATGTGTTCTGTATTTGAAACTATAATCAATATTCTTCCCTTTTCAGTTTTGTCATCGTTACATGAGATAAAAATTAATAATGCGAATAATGCCAAGAGTATTTTTTTCATTTTATTTGATTGAGCTTTATAATAGGACAATAAATAGAAAAAAATGTTACAGTTTTTCAGAATTAATACCAACGTCTCCGTATATGAAACGTAGCGTATAAAAAACACTAAATTTTCAGATTATACACGAGGCGAATTTTTATTTTTTCTATTTATCTTTTAAATTCTAAATATATAAAAATAAAAATTTGGCGGACTTAATAAATAAGCAATAACCTCTCGGAAAGCCTATAATAGCTATGTTTTATATACATTGTTAGCTGCTGGCTTTTTTCGCAAACTTGCTAGCGTTGGCAAAGATATACTCTTTTACAGTTTGGATTTAGCTTGGATGGTGCGACTGTAAATGTGTATGGCTTTCAGCGTTGGCTATTCCGTCATAATTCCGCTAATAAATGTTTCCACAAATTCCAGTATTTTATTCGTAATGCGTTCCGCTTTAGTTTTTCTTTCTTTCAGACTTGGACGAGTATTCATAGTTCCAATAATATCATCACGTAAAGGAATTTTCTCCGTAAACATATAATCGCCAATTACTTTTTCCAGTTTATCAGAGTCTAATCCTTCTTCTTGACTTAAAGATTTTATAGCTTCTAATTTTTCAGTTGTCATAAACTGAACAAATTCATCTGGAATATCTTCAGAGTCTTCAATTACAGGCAAATGCTCATTAATAAATTTTTCAATTAATTCACGCTTACTTCGTAGCTTTGTATCTCCAGCCACAATATCCATAATGTTTTTAAGTTGTTTTTCTTGCTCATCAGCCGAAACAGAATTTTTAAGGTTTGCTAGTAATTTTAAAATGTAGGCAACATTAATTTCGTCTCTATGAATTAGTTCTAATTCAAAATCAATATCGTTTAGAATCGATACTTTTTCCTTTGCATTTTCTCGTTTTACCTTATCTCTTAAATCTAAATATTGTGTTTTATAGTCTTCAAAAGTTTGTTCATTTATACTTAAATCATCAAACGTAAATTCTGTAAAGGTTTTTAATACATTCAATGTTCGCATTAACTCCCTAAATGCTTTAGCAAAAGCCAATTCATCTTCTTCATCTTTCAAATCGTGCACACTATCAACAGTTGGCGCTATTTGCAGTAACTGTATAAATGTATCATTCATCTTTTTTACATAATCTTCATAAGGTTCAATAATTATTTCATCCTTAGATTCTATATTTGAGAACAAAGCGATTGCATTATCTGTATGCTGTTTTAAATTTCTAAAACAAACTACATTTCCTTGAGATTTTAATTCGTTTAAGATTCTATTTGTTCGTGAAAACGCTTGAATTAAACCGTGATATTTTAAGTTTTTATCTACATAAATGGTGTTTAACGTTTTGCTATCAAAACCAGTTAAAAACATATTTACTACCAATAAAATATCGACTTGTTTGTGCTTTACTCTTTTGGCAATATCGTTGTAATAGTTATAATAACTTTGCGTGTCTTTTGTAGAATAATTTGTGCCAAAGGTTTTGTTGTAATCTGCAATAAAACTATCTAAATGTTCTCTTGTATGTTTAGAATTATATGTTGGCTTTGGTTCTGCTATTTCGTTTAAATCTACTTCATCAAAATCAGAAGTTGTGAAACCTAAAGTATCTTTATCTTCTTCGTTAGCTTGATAAGAGAATATAGTCACTACTTTTAAATTGTGGTCTTTTGCTTTAAATAATTGATAATACTTAATTAGTGTTTCAACATTACTTACACACATAATGGCAGTAAACTCCTTGCTATGTGTTTTTCTATTGTGGTTGGCGATTATGTATTCTGTAATGGCATCTAAACGCTCAGGTGCTTCCATTACTTCCTTTTCGTCTATGGCTTCTACATCAATATCTAAAATGTGTTCTTTCTTTTTGAATGTATTTATGTATTCAATAGAAAATTTTAAAACATTTTCATCTCGTATAGCATCTGTGATGATATATTTGTGTAATGCTTTTTCGCCACCAAACAACATTGCAGTTGTCCGTTTTCCAAACTCGTTCGTTCCTGCATTGGGTTCAAAAATTGGTGTTCCTGTAAAACCGAACATTTGGCTTTTTTCAAAGAATTTTTTAATGTCTTCGTGTGTTTTCCCAAACTGACTTCTGTGGCATTCATCAAATATGAAAACAACACGTTTGTCTTTTAAGACTTCCATTTGATTTAAATACTTCGCTTTGCTAATAGCTGTATTCAATTTTTGAATGGTAGTAACAATCAACTTATTATCGCCAGCCAATTGTTTTACCAAAGCCTTAGTATTGTTTGTACCATCAATACTACCTTTACTAAAACTATTAAATTCCTTGGTAGTTTGGTAATCCAAATCTTTTCTATCAACCACAAAAATCACCTTATACACTTTTGGCATATTCGTTAGGATTTGACTGGCTTTAAAACTGGTTAAGGTTTTACCTGAACCTGTGGTGTGCCAAATAAATCCATTTTTGGTAGTATTTTTTACGCGTTCAATAATAGATTCTACCGCAAAATATTGATAGGGACGAAGTACCATTAAAACTTTTGCAGATTCGTTCTGTACAACATATCTCGTAATCATTTTAGAGATATGACAAGGTTCTAAAAATATATCTGCAAATTTTGAGAGCTGCGTTACCAATTTATTTTTGGTATCGCTCCAATAAAAAGTTTGTTTAAAGCTACGCGCTTTTATTGGGCTGTTAGCGTAGTATTTTGTGTTTACACCATTGCTTATCACAAATAATTGCACAAATTGAAACAATCCAGCTCCTGCACCAAAGCTATGCCGCTCATAACGGTTAATTTGATTAAACGCTTCTTTAAGTTCTAATCCTCTACGCTTTAATTCTATTTGCACTAAAGGTAAACCGTTTATTAAAATGGTAACGTCGTAACGGTTTTTGTACATACCTTCCATAGTCACTTGTTGTGTAACTTGAAACTCGTTTTTACACCAATGCAGTTGGTTAATAAGTTCTATGGTTTTGTTTTCTCCTTTGTCGTTGGTAAAAGGAACTCTATCACGCAATATTTTGGCCCTTTGAAATATGGAACCTTTATTTATGTAGTTTAAAATTTGCTTAAAATCGGTATCAGATAGCGTAATTTTATTATGCTTTTCTAATTGCGATTTTAGATTGATTAATAAATCTGCTTCATCTTTAATAACCACTTTTTCATAACCCAATTGAACTAATTGGTTCACCAAATTATTTTCTAGTATTTGTTCTGGTTGTGAGGTCATTAGTTTGATTCGTTATTTAAAGATTTTGCAAACTCGACTATTTTATTTGTAGTTTCTTCTGCAATAGTTCTGCGGTTTTTTAAACTAGGCTTACTTTTTAATGCTGAAATCACACTATCTGGTAAAGGTGGCTTTTCATCATATAAATAGGTGTTGATTACCTTTTTTAGTTCGGTTGTTTTTAGTTTTTCCGCTTTTGCGAAAGCAGAAAGTTGTTTTTTCCTATCGTCTGTCCAAAAAGTAGTTTCATCAAATTTGCTGCTCAGTACTTTAGGCGTACTATCTTTTGGTCTTTCATTAATAGTTTTAGAATCTATGTAAACAGGAATGGGTCGATGCGAAATACTTGCAATGTAACTATCATCTTTATAACGTTCTCTTATATAACTACTCATATGGCTAAGGTCTGGATACACCGAACCACTATGAATATTTAGAGACTCTAATTGTTCTAGTAAGACTTTCTTTGAATTAGCATCGATAATGACAATTTTGGTGGGTAAACTGTCTAAACTTTTTCTTGAAGCTTCGCTACTTACAAAAATAAAATCACCACTTTGATTGTTGATTCTTTGATTTTTCGCAATTCCTTGAACAAACCAATTTTGTTCAAAACATTCCTCTTTTTGCGTTTGGGTTAAGTTGCAAGAGTTATTTTTGTAATCTTCATCTTTACTTACAACATTGTTTGTAATACATTTTAAACGTTCATCATCAAAATTTAAGAAGTTGTCAGAATCTGGCACAAAGGAATATACCAATCCATCTGCATTTGCTCGGTCTAAGTTATTACAAGCAAAGAAAATAGAAACTAATGGGTTGCGAGTAATATCTAATAACCTTGTTGGCATTCCAAAATGCTGCATTGTAATTAAGCGGTCATAAATACTGTAATCATTTGTAAATGCTTCAGGTTTTAGCGAGAGAATATCATAATACATTCTAGCTTCATTTTCTACATACTTCTCTTCCCTTGTAAGGCTAGAGTCTAAGTACCACGTAGCATCTGCTTGACCTCTGTAATAGTTATTTACACTTCCTTTACTTAAAATATCTAATAACTCTCTCAATTCTTCTTTATCCTCTTTACCTACTTTAGAAAACACAAAATGAATCTTTTCGTCATATTCTTTTGATATAAAAAGTTTTTCAACTCTAGATTGTAGTTCTTGATTAGGGTTTTTGTTTTCTTTTACTAAATCTGCCAATTGAATAAACAAATCGCGCCCTTGTTCTGCTTTTGAATAAGCGATAAATTCAGGCCTTTTTCTTGGGGCTTGATTATTTATGAGATATTGTAAATAGGTATATAGAAAATTATTTCTCTGTAGTTTAATTTTTTTATGTGGGTCCTTTTTATTGAGTTGTGTTAGTAGTTGCCATAGGATATATTCTTTAATGTATTCATACCTTTTTGTTTGACCTTCTTCTTTATGGTCTTCAAAAAGCGTGGTAATGTTTTTTATGTTTAAATCGTTTCTGTGAGAATTATTATTAATACTAAAGCTTATTTTAGATTCTGTAAAGTAAACTTCACCTTTTAGATTAATTTCTTTTTTTGCCGCGTCAGAAAGAAAATAATGCTGAAACGATAAGCCGCCTACAGATTCAAAATAGTCCAATGTCCAATAGTAGTATTTTTTATTATCTAAAAAACTTACTAAATAAGATTCAAACTCCTTTTGTATTTCATCGTTTATTGTTGTTAAATCCATATTACACGAACATTTTTTGAAGTAAGCCTTTTTTGAAATCTTCAGTAGTATCTATTTTATTTTTTAGGGTGTCTATTTTGATATCCAAAGCGGTGATGTAACTAGCAATTTTGGCCTGTTCTTCTAGATTTGGATACGGTATAAATAAATTCCCGAAATTCTCGAAAGTTATTTGCTTTCCATCTCTAATCCCAATTGTAGTCTTACTTAGGCGATTAATAAATCGTTCTTTTTTAAAATAAAATTTATAAAATGAATAATCAATAGGTACAATATTCTTTAAAATAGTATAAGCAGGACTACAGATTCCTAATTTGTTCGAAAAGTCAATACCTCCTTGAAACGAACGAAGAGTTATTACAAAATCATTAGGTTCAACTATTTTATATGATTTTACACTTTTTGCAGAAGATTGGATTTTTATGCCACTCTTTTCTCTGTATATCATTCCCTCTTTTTGGGAAGCAGATAGTATGGGTAAATCGCTATTATGATTCTTATTCGTATAACTTCTAAATATTTGATTTGCTTTTTTCTCTTCCCAATCAGGAAAATCATTTCCATAATCATCTTTAAATCGAATTTCTTTATTAAAGATTTTTTGCATTACACCTTTTTTGTAATTTATTAAATAGTCTTTCTTTTTATTCAATAAATTAATTCTTCTGTCAATAGAAGTTAAAAAATCAGCGATTTTTTGTTGCTCAATAAGCTTTGGGAAAATAACATTACCAGATAAGACAGTACTATTGTTGACTTTCATATCATTTTTGGCTCCTATATTCACAAGAGGTTTTAAATATCTATTAATTCTTGGAATATGATAAAAATAATAATCGATAAATTTTGGTGATGAATTATCTTTTGCAGCATATATGGCGTAAAGTGTAGAAACTATACCATCCTCAAAATCATTATATTTCATAACACCATAGGGATATTCTTTAAGCGGTGATTTCGTATAAACTAATTCATTTTTTAATAAAATATTATATGGTTTTACGGAAACACCTGCATATGACCTGCCGTGATATTTCATTTGATTAACAACACCAACTTTCGCAGCAACAGAAAGGACATCTTTTTTGGTGAATTTTAATTCTTTATTTTTTTTATCGCTTCTACGAACAAAATAATCTAATCTTTTCTTTACCCAATCTTCTGTAAACTCTGGAAAACGTAATTTGGGTATGATTTCTTTATTTTCCATTTAGAAAGGTTTAGGGATGTTTAATTCTTCGCAAAACTTAGCAATTGCACTATCTACCATTTTAAATTCTTGGTCAATCATTACTAGTTTTTCACTTACCTCAAGTAAATCAACTTCCTCTTCTTCTTCGAAAGTATCTACATAGCGAGGTATATTTAGATTGTATTCGTTTTCTTTGACTATATCTATTGTAACTACTTTGCTGTATTTCTTTATGGATTCTCTATTTGTATAAGTGTCAATAATAAGTTGTACATCTTCATCCCTTATTAAATTTTGGTTTTTTTGTTTTTTAAAATGTTTTTCATCACTTGCATCAATAAACACAATATTATCGGTTGCTTTTCTGCATTTTTTGAGTACTAAAATGCAAGTTGGGATAGAAGTCCCATAAAATATGTTAGCAGGCAAACCAATTACCGCATCTAATGCATTTTTGTCTTCAATCAAATATTTACGTATTACGCCTTCTGCACCACTTCTAAATAAAACTCCGTGAGGTAAGACAACTGCCATTGTTCCATTATCGGCTAATTGGTGGTACATATGCTGTACAAAAGCATAGTCAGCTTTGGATTTAGGGGCTAACTTACCGTATTGCGCAAAACGCTCATCTGTACTGTTTAATGGATTGTCTTTGCCTTTCCAATGAGCAGAAAATGGTGGATTTGCTACAACAGCTTCAAAACGTTTGTCTAAATGTTGAGGGTTTTCTAAAGTGTCTTCATTTTTAATGTCAAATTTTCGGTAATGAATATCGTGTAATATCATATTCATACGAGCCAAGTTGTAAGTAGTACGGTTTAATTCTTGACCGTAAAACTCACTTACATCTGCTTCTCGTTTTACGCGCAACAAAAGTGAACCAGAACCACAAGTTGGGTCGTAAACAGATTTTATTTTAGTTTTTCCAAGTGTTACAATTTTTGCCAATATTTTTGACACTTGTTGCGGTGTATAAAATTCCCCTTTAGATTTTCCAGAGAGTGCAGCAAAATTTCCGATTAAATATTCGTAAGCATCACCTAAAACATCTGATTCTAAATCTTCTAGTTTAAAATCAATTTTATGCAATTCTTTAATGATATCTACAATTACTTCATTTCTTGCGCTTACAGTTCTCCCGAGTTTAGTTGAAGTTAAATCTAAATCTTCAAACAGAGCAGCAAAGTCTTCTTCTGAGTCTTCGCCCATTGTACTTTGTTCAATGTGATTTAAGACTGCTTGTAAATCGTCTAGAATAAATTCACTTTTACCTTCAACTTTGCGACTTCCTTTTTCGGCGATGGTTTCAAAAAGCTCTTTTGGCTCTAAAAAATAGCCTAATTTTATAATACACTCTTCACGTAAAGCTTCTAAAGTTTCAGTATCGGTTACTTTTTTAAAGTCGGTTTCATCTTCACCTTGTAATAATTCTGTTACGTATATGTTTTGCTTTTCAGAAAGGTATTTAAAGAAAATAAATCCTAAAATATAATCCCTATAATCATCAGGATTCATTTTGCCTCTAAGCAAATTTGCAATTGCCCAAAGACTGTTCTGTAATATTTGTTTTTGTTCGTCTGACATTTAATTATTTCAATTCGTTTGTTATATTTTTAAGTAGTGTATCAAAATCAAGTGATTCACCGTGTATCATACTATCCTGCATTTCTTTATAATCTCCTTTGTAATTTTCAAGTAAATCCTCTGGTGGAATGATGCTAAGGTTTTTTAGTGTTAAGCTCCTATAGTCAGTTGTTTTCATAGGCGTTAATACACTTCTATGTGCAATAATACTCTCAAATAAAGTGGTGTTTTTTAAAGCCTTTGCACCGTAATCTGAATTTAGTATTTGCCCTATATCGTAAAAATGTCTAGACATTCGTAGATGTCGCATTTTTTCTTGTGGCTTCTGAAATTCTTCGTGTAGTAGAATTAATTTCTCTAAAAATGTTTTTTGAGGATTGGTTGCGTTTACTGTAAATTTTTCTTCTGAAAAATCTGTTTTAGGATAGTGCTCATCAATCATTGACTGTATGGCAATTTCTTCATTTGGTTCTATTAAAGACCTTGCACTAACTTCTATTAGCACTCTTTTTGGAAGATAGGACACATCTTCAAATAGCGATTGGTAGATAACTTTAATTGTTTCTGGGTCTTGGTCAGAAACTTGTGTGTTTTCAACGACCATTTCATATAAACTAGCGTCAACACCGTATGCTGTTAGCTGTTTTTGAAGTAATTGACATAACTCATTAGAAACAAAGGTGTGGCAAGCTCTTCTTAATTTACGAATTTGCCCTTTTGATAGATTACCGTCAAAACCTAAGTATTTGCGGTCAATACCTAAATCAATATCTTCTGAAAACCGTTGTATTAGATGAAAAGCTTTACTTAATGAAGTTCCACCTTTGAATATTAAATGATTTGCTACCTCAGAAGTGAAAATCATTCGTAGTATTAGTGTTACCCAAGCATCTTTTTCAACCGCTTGTGGTGGTAGATTGGTTTTTACACCTATTTGGGTGAACAACTCTATCTGCTCTTCTTTTGATAATGTTAGCCAGTTATTCATTTATTGATTATTTTTTTTTGAATCCAAACAGGTGCATTTTTTAAGTTTTGATAGATGATTTCTATTTCTTCACTTTCTTCAATGATGTGCTGTATTTTATCTAACTGTTTTTCTGTAACATTTTTTTCTCCAATTTCCTTTAGAGCTTGAATGATAAGGTTTGATAGTCGGTGTTCAATACTCAGATTTTTTGGGTTCGTTTTTTTAAATTGAATGGTTTGATTTCCCGCCTTTATTTTTCTTGCAGAACCATCTGTTAAGAACACTACTTTTAGTGGGATTTGTGTAGATAGTCCCAATAAGTTTAGAGCTGTTGAACCAGTAGCTATGATTCTAGCTTTGTCACGCTTAGCGATGGCTTTTGCAATTTGTTCTGCGTGAGGATATATGATACCCAGAGTTTTATGTTTTTTTGGTAAAAAGTATATGCCTTTTGCAATACGTTTTATACAATCATCTTTAGTCAGGCGCTGCAAAGATTTACGTACAGCCTCATAGTTACCTAATTCGGTAAAATCCGAGATAAAGAAAATTTCGCCACGCTTAATTTTCTTTTTTATGACTTTTAAATCTAACATTGTCCCAAAAATAGTAAAAAAATGGGACTATGCAATGTTATTTTGTCCCGAATAACATCTTTTTTTGGGACAATTCAGATTAATACTGTTTTGAGAATCGGGATAGATTTGAGTGAGCGTTGGAAAAAGGCAAGCTCTTTTTATTTTTTGAGGCACGAAAAAAATGAAATGTGCTTGACTGCGCGTTGGCTTTTCAGCTTGCAGCTAACGGTTAGTGTATGAGCAGTAGCGGGCTTTAAGCGTTGGCTTTGTGCGAGCTATTGCTTATACACCATGTTAGCTACAGTTTTTTTAATTCTTTCCAAATGCTTTCAGTCCTCATCCTCTCGAAATCGTCTTTTAGGCTTTTCCAATCTTGGTAGTCCTTGGTGACTTCCTCATAGCTCTTTCCCGTTACTTCATCCCTGTTGGTTCCAGTTCGAAGTACTTCAAGATTAGATAACCGTTTTGTCAGATTCCGATTTAGCTTGTCTTTTCCTTTGAAGAGCTCTTTAAGCTTAGTCTTAAGTTCAAAAGGGTATAATCTGTCGAGGAATTCCGCAGCACCTCGTTTGTTTTCATCAATATTCGATTCTAAAAGCAAGAGCCAAAGCTCATCTGGACTTAGCAGTGGAAGCCGGACAAAGCCATATTCGTCACCCCAGCCTTCATCCCACATTTGCTCCGCTTTCCACCTAACTCCATCCTTATCCTTGAAGCAGTCATTTTCACTGTCAGGTTTTAGTCCAAAGTCCTCGGGTTTGTTTTTATTATACCTGAATGAGGTAAGAAAGTATTTCTCCTTAGGATTTATCAATTCTTAGATTTTTAATTGTAGCTAACAAAATTGTATAAACGCACTTTATGGCATTTATTTCTTGATATTTCCGGATAAACGCCATAAAGTGTGTTTATTTTTTATATACACAAACCAAATATAAGAAATATCCTTCGCAGAAAAATGATAGTCTATTTAAAATCATCATTCTACAATTCAAAATCTAATAATTCCTTTGGATGTACCTCCAATACCATAGCAAGAGCTAGCAAGGTTTCGAAAGATGGATTGGTGTCACCTCTTTCAATTTCTCCCACTGTTTTTTTGGATAAATATTCACTTCGATCACTTAATTCTTGTTGTGAGATATATCTGTTAGCATACTCAGAACTCTTAGTTCCCTTTCTCAGTTTAAGTATATGCTTACCAAGTTCTTTTTTCTTCTTAATAAAATCTATTTTATTCATGACAATAAAATTCTTAGTTAAAATATAGAAGTAATAGGCAAGAATTTTTTGCTTTTGGTATTAAAAATCAAAAAAATCAGTTAAGGTTATTTTGAAATAATTACAGATTTTAACTAAAGTAAAATAGCTAACATCCCTTTTACCTTGTTCTATTCTTGCAAAGTGTATTCCGGTATCATTATAAGCATTTTGTTGACTTACGCCTTTTTTATGACGTAATTCTTTTACTCTTTTTGCAAGTAGAGATAAAGCTAATTCTTTAGAAGTATTTTCCATGACACCAAGGTCATAACATATTTTTTCAACAACAATGACGTTTTGGTCATTTTTTTGTATATTAGCTTTTTAATAATTTTGCGATTCTTCGTATAGAAAATATTTGAAGCTGTCGCTTTGAGTCTCTGAACTGAAAACTGGTAATTTTTGCAACGAGATGATAAGTAGATTGGCTCACGTATTCTATGGTTAAAACAAGTTTTTACCGATAAATTTATTGATTTCTTTCAAGCAGCATATTTTTTAATATCTATATAAGGAGTTCCTCTTTGTACTACTGCAAAAACCCTAGCCAATAATTTGTTTCTTATGACATTTATTGTACTCCTTCTATTTTTCCCTTCTTCTACTTTCTGCTCATAATATAATTTCATTTCAATATTATATTGGATGGCTGTTTTAGCACACATATCTAGTAAACTCTTTATCTTTTTATTGGCATAGTGACTTACCCTAGTTCTCCTTCGAATACTAGTTCCTGAAGAATATGGAAATGGAGCTATTCCGCAATAAGAAGCAAATTTCCGAGCGTTTTTAAACTTTGTAAAGCCATTGGTATAAACGATTAAAAATAAAGCTGTTTGTGGCCCTATACCCCTAATACTAGTTATGAGACTGTAATGCGCTTTCAATTTAGAGCTACTATCAATGATTTCCTTCATTTGATCTTCTATTGATTTAATCTCAATTGACAAATATCGGATCAACTTCTTATGGGATTGAAAGAAGCTTCTGTTTTCAACTCTGCAAAATAGTCTCTGATATTCTCCCAAAGAATTTTTATAACCTGCACGGTGTTTTACCATTCGCTCACGAAGTGAAAGTAGTCGTTTCAATTTATTAATTGCATTAGTGGGCATTTGGAACAGAGTAATTTCATCTCTTAGCCTATAAGCATATAAGGCTATTTTAGTAGCATCTATTTTATCGTTCTTTCCCCGAACTATTCCCAAAGACTTTTTTATTTCCAGTCCAGAAACCACTGCAAAGGGGATATTATGTTTAGACAAAAACACAGACAGTCCATATGAATACAGGCCTGTATGTTCGAAAACAAATATCGTTTCCGAGTTCAAATAACGAGTGTTCTTTCTCACCCATTTCAACATTTTTCCATAACCTTTCAATGTGTTTTCAAAAACGTCGAACACCTGGCTGCTATGAATTCTTACATCTAAAGTCAATTTACTGATGTCGATTCCTACGGTCTCTTTAATTTTCATAGTTTTATGTTTTAAGTTAATGGTTACCTTGACTAAAACCTTTAATAGGTAAACTCTAAAATTCTATTTGGTCCTTTGTAACCGATTGAAAAGAACGGAGACTAATACGTGAGATAGTTCTTGTTTACTAACAGGCGTGCAAGTTCACTCCGTTCTTTTTTATTCCCTCAAACTTAATAACAATTTTATGAGTTATTAGTCTCCCCCGAACCCCCTCTTTTCAACATAATCATAATCATTCTTATGTGTGTTTTTATTTAAAACAAATCTAAAGGTACCCGGGCGTGGGCTCTCTTATCGGTGCTAGGTATACCAGTACCTCAGTTTAGATAAGTTGAGTTCCACGTCTTTTTTGTTTCCACACATTTAAGGCTTTGATGAGATGATATCTCCTTTTTAAGGAACTAAACTTAAAATGTTATTAACTAACAACATAACATGTTATGAAAAAAGGAGACCGCTATGCATTACCCGATAGTTTTATACTACCACATTATGCTATTATAGCCGTATTAATGGTATTACTGGATAAGTCTGAGCTAAACCATGCTGTTAAAAAACATTGTAAAACGGGGTTAAGGGTTATTGGCATTATTCATGCCGACGAGGGCTACGATACTGGTACAAATTTGTTATTAAATAAAGAATTTGATGCGTTTTTTGCATTATTCCCTAAAGATTTTTTTAATAACAGATCACTTATTCCAGCTATTATGATTATTGAAAACATAGAACAGTGTATTAAAAATAATTACTTAGAATGTGTTGATAGTTAGAGCAAAAAAACATCTCGGTTTGAGATGTTTTTGGCTCTTTTTTTATGAAAGAAGGGAAGCAATGTCATTCAGATTACAGCGAACCTGCCTGCCGCAGGCAGGGAGTCTCTCACCTAATTATTGTTATGCCTAATTGGGCAAAGTAATTTTAGACGCTTTGGTTGTTTATTATTCTGGATGACATATTGTTATTTGGAGATTCTCTGCCTACGGCAGGTTCGCTATAGCCTGTACTGAGTACTGAGTACAGTTGAAGTGTGAGAATCTTTTAAATTAAACAGATTGCCACAGTCGTACCTCCTTCGCAATGACATCCAAATTATACTTTTTAGTCTCTTCTATCAAAAAAACTTAGATAAACTAAATCTTAAAAAGCTGTCTTCTTGAAAATTAGATAGTATAAATTCATTGGTATCTATAGAACTAAACATTCTGGCTTCTATTTCTGCTGTCCAACTGCTTCCAAAACGTCTGGAGGCTTCTATACTAAAGATCTTGCTGCTCGATTCTAAATCTGAAATCCCTCCGATTAAAATTGAGGTATCTTGGGTATCGTTAAAAGCGATTCGGCTTCCAAAAAACACATCATTCTGCAAGGCGTTTAAGGCTAATTCATCGCGTTCATCATAAAGATATTCACCTAGTAAACCAATGTCTAATCCGTTACCATCAATATTGCTAAAGGTAAACTCCAAACCTGCTACCATCGCAAAGAAATCTTGTGCTTTAGCACTTCTGTAAATGGATTCCAGTTTCCATAAAAAGGCATTGTGTGTAATCTGTAAATCTAATCCTGTTTGATTAATTACGGGGTAAAATGCGTTGATGTTCCCTTGTTGATCGAATGAAAATAGGGGTTCTCTTCCGTTTCCATAAAAATGCGTCAGTCCCACATCGAAAGCTCCAAAATAATGCTTCCACCTAAAGGCCAAATCTTGGCGCCATGCTTCGGCACTGCTTTCATATTGAAGATCATCTTTATCTATAACTACTGGAAACCTTAAGCGTCCTTTGGCTCCCGAGAATGTTCGTTTTCTGTGATAGGGCAAATAAAAGAAATCGAAACTCCCCAGTTTATTGGTTGTATAGGTAAATTGTACCATGGGTTGTCCTAATTTATCTTCACCATCAAAAGACTCCACGGCATCTGTTTGGTTTATAATGTCTACCAAATGATTACTCTCGGCGACACCCCAATATATTTTTTTAAGTCCTATGCTTAGTTCCCAGCTTTTTTTTGCTTTTTGATAATACAGTTCTCTTATATCCCAATGGGTCCGTTCATCGTCCACATCCAATCTAAAAAAACCTGTAAAATTAAACTGCTCGTAGCCTTTATTCCAATCTAATGAATATTCTGGGGTAAAGGCTATGGAAGGAAAGTGTCCCTTTTGCTCGTTAAATGCGGCATCGTCATAAAAATATCTGTATTCGGCTTCAACTTCCAGCTCGAAATCCTGATTTATTTTCTTGTCTTCATTTTGAGCAGGCACTACTTGTATACTCAAAAAAAGAATGAAACTAATGCTATTAAATATTATTTTTTGGTTCATTGTGTTTTATTAAAAAACTTAGGTTTGGTGTAATTTTTTCAAAAAAATAAGTCTATAATTATTAGTTATTTGTCATTTCGACAAAGCGAAGTATGAGCGACGAGAAATCCCAGAAGGATGAGATTCCTCCTCATTCTTCGTTCGGAATGACACCACTCTCCTTTTTTGAGATAATTACATTGAACTCACATTAAAAAAGCAACACCAAAAGGCTATCATTAATCCGGGCTATCAATCAAATCAATCAAAAAACTTAGGACAATTAAGATAATTCCAGCCTATGGCATTGCTTCACTCGAGTTAGTCTAACGTTAAGATCTTTTTAATGCGACTTGCGTAAAATCTTCTTCAGATAAACTGACGTCAAAATTATAGTCGCTAAATTTTAATATGGTTTCTTTATTACTTTGGTGGTTTTTCATAATAAAGGTACCTGCTCTCCAAAATTTGTTCTTATAAATTTTGTAATCGCTATATACTAATGTTTTTAGTAAGGCATTTTTTCTGTCGTAGAACTCCACTTTTTCAAAACGATAGCCTTTGTCTTTGTTATATGTTACTAAACGCCTTGTATATCCAGATTTAGGATCTACAGGATCTTGCTCAACTACGATAAGGCTTCCCTTTTCTTCAATAAACTTGTATGTATATTTTTCAACTTCTTGAGATGATAAATCTTCGTATGCAAATTCACTACCTACAAAGGGCCCAGATTTATTATTGGATGAAATTCTTTTTACACGCTTAATGGATGGCAAAAATAACCATTGGTCATCTGCTCCAACTTTATGAGTAAATGTTAATGTGGAAGTGCCCTTAACATCTTTTGGGCTATTAAAAACGATAAGGGATTTATCACCATCTTCGGTAAGCTCCAATGTTTTTGTTGTAAGCGATCGTTCACTGGTTTGACCGTTTTTATTTTTAAGGGTCATTTTTAAATTCACTGTAGAGCTATTAAACCCTAAATCTGCTTGTTCTGCTGCTTTAGCAATTTGTAATCCGCGCTCCTCTGGTGTTTGTGCTTGTATTCCTAAAGTGATTAATACGGTTAGTATAAAAACTATTCTTTTCATTTTTTTCTATTTGATATTATTAATTTATTTATCGAATGCTATTTGTGATTCTCTTATATTTTGTGCTGAGACTGCTTCTTTTTTACTTGTAAGTATGAGTAATGATGGCAGTAAGATGAAATCTATTATGAGTGCTGCCAAAATGATGATGACTGTTATTCTAGCCATATAACTGTTTAAGGCGAATGACGATGTAGAGAGTACGGCAAAACCAGCCAATAACACAATGGTTGTAGTTACAAGTGCTTTACCAACTGTTTCAAAAGCATACACTACAGCTTGTTTGGCATCGTAACCTAACTCGCGTCTGGCTCTTAAAAACTTACTCATAAAGTGTACAGTGTCGTCTACTATAATTCCTAATGTCATCCCAAAAACAATCACCATTCCTGTATTTATTTGTGCTTTATAAAGTGCCCAAATACCAAAACCAACTAACACTGGAGTGACGTTCGGGATGATACTTAGTAAGCCTAATTTGAAATTTTTTAATGCTAGCATCAACACTATAGAAATTAATATGAGTGCAATAATGTTTCCTTTAAACATACTGTCTGCTTGCCTGAATCCTAATTTAGAAAACATTAATGTTGGACTTACGCCTATGGCATGCATCGGTTTTGGTGTATTGTTTCTTAACCAAGCTTCCCCTTTTTTTGAAAAAGCAATCATATCGGCACTGGTAATGTTATCCACTGTTACAGTGACTCTTGTTTCAGATTTATCGACATTAATTTGATTGTTTAAGTCTAATCCAAAAGGCAAAGAGAGTTCATACAACAATAAATATTGGGCTGCTTCATCTCTATTATCGGGAATGCGATAAAAACTTTCGTCGTCCCCGTGCATGGATCTGTTTACGCGTCGGGCCACTTCACTAAAGGCATTAACATGTATAACTTCAGGTTGTTCGTTAAGCCAATCTTCAAACGCATTTAAATTTTTAAGGTATTCTGGATTGTTGATACCGCTACTTTCGCCACTTCCTATGGAGTATTCTATATTATAAATACCTGTTAGGTTGTCTCTTATATAATCGGTATCTGTTCTAAATGCAACAGTTTCATCAAAATAATTTATAAACTCGTCGTTAAATGTATTTTTGGTAGCTAGATATGTGAGCCCTCCAATAACTAAAAAGGATATGATTGTTAACCTTACGGGTTGTTTTACTACATAATTTCCTAAGCTGGTGTACCAATTATTATGTGCTTTAATTTCTTCTTTTCTCACTTTAGACTTCACTGGTAAAATGGCCATTAATGCTGGTAATGTTGTGGTAGAGTAGAGGAAAGCCATTCCCATACCAAAGGCTGTGATATTACCTAAATCCCAAAATGGTGGAACATCTCCAAAATTCATGGTTAAAAACCCTATGACTGTTGTTAAGCTTGTAATAAATACGGGCATGAAGTTTAATCGTATGGCTTCTTTTAGGGCATCTACTTTGTTAAGCCCGTCTTTACGCATTTTTTGGAGCATGGTAACGAGTATGTGAATACTATCTGCTACGGCCAACGTAAGAATCATGGTTGGAAATACAGATGAGGGTGGTGTTAGTTTAATACCCATTAATCCAACAAATCCGATAGCACTCATTATAGAAAATATAACTATAATTAAAGTTGCCAAAGTACTCCATATATTTCTGGTTAGTATAAATGTTGTTATTATAACGATGATTAACATAATCATCGTTAAACCCATATCATTCATTGAAGATTCAAAGAAAGCGGTATTCATTGGTATTAAACCAGAAGTATGTACTTCGAAATTTGGGTGCTTTTCTTTAAAATCAGAAATCATATTTCTAACAAAGGGGGTTACTTCTCCAGGAATTTCATTTAAATCTACTCCCGGAAGCCTAACGGTTATATTTATAGCAGTAACGCTACCTGCTTCGTTAAGAATTCTGTTAACCAGCAAAGGTTCTTTTAAAGCTTTTTCTTTGATTTTCAGAATCTCTGCTTCTGTTTTTAAAGCCGTTTCATAAGACAGATCATCTACATACAAATCGTCTCCTACTGCACTTGTATGTTGGAAATTAGTTACTGCGTCTACTCTGGATGAATATGGTGTATTCCAGGATTCTGCGGTTAATTCCTCTATAGCAGTCAGGTTTTCTTTAGTGAATATGTTACCGTTGGATGGAGACAGTACAATAATGACGTTATCGTCTTTGGTATACTTATCTTGTAAAGCATCAAAGGCTTCTAGTTCTGGGTTCGATTTGCTGAAGAAAACATGGTAATCGCCATCAAATTCCATATTTCCTTGAGACCCTAATCCTATGGCTAGTATTAACGTAGCCAATAGTACTGGCCATTTAAATTTTATTACGAAGTTGGCCCAATTCCTCGTAAAAGCATTGGTGGCATCTTTTGCCTTTTTGATTGTATTCATATAGTGATTTTAAAAGTTGACCAGTCAATTATAAATTGAACAGATCGGTGGTTAATAATTAATTCTTTTATATTAAAGACGATTTATATATCTATAAGAGGGACAAATAGTTAATATTTTTAATAGTTGACCAGTCGACTATTAATGTTTTTTAAAAATTATTTTAAGAGTACCTCTTTAACCATAGTTATAAAATTGTCAATAGGTACAGCGCTTTTCATTTCTTTCATACTAATCATAGATCCTTTTCCAGCATCCTCAATAAAAGCAGCAATGACCTCAGCTGTCATAGTGTTTTTAATTTTCCCTAAATCTTGAGCTTCTTGAATGACACTAGTAATTAATGATAATACCGTTTGCTCCTTTACAAGAATAGCGGTTCTTATCTTTTCATTATGCTCTGCCATTTCACTAGCAAGGTTACATGCCATACACCCCATTTTACATTCCATTTCACCTTTTAAAAGACTCGCTCTAAATTCATAAAAATCCAAAAGGCGTTTCATTGGATCTATAGATCTGTCTTCTAAAATTACTTTTGAAGAAGCAAAATGTCCATTAAAATACTTTTCTATAGCTTTTACTGCGAAATCTTCTTTAGATTCGAAATAAAAATAAAAAGACCCTTTTGGAACATCGGCAGCCTTTACTATATCATTCACACTTGTACCATTATACCCTTTACTCCACAGGATCTCTATTCCCTTTTCTAAAAGGAAATCTGCTTTGGCATCATGTTTAATGGTTTTCGGCATATAAATAAAGTTGGATACAAAAATATGACCACTCGTCTAGTAAATCCAAATTTTAAATGTTAAAATTTTTATAAACGCAAAAAGGCTGCCTAAATAGGTAGTAGTGGTCGGAAGAAATTCTGACCACTTTTTTTATGTTTCTTTTTTAAAAATCATATTGGGATCACCTCCAGTATGAGTTATAATTATTGCAATTGCAAGGTTCCTAATTTCCATTTTCA
>NZ_JAUOEM010000003.1 GCF_030540875.1 Flavivirga amylovorans | reverse complement strand
TAAAGGTTAAAACCCTGCAATTTCATTGCAGTTACTTTAGTTTCTATAAACTTTTTTGCGTGCCGATTGTCATTTCGAACACAGAGAGAAATCTCATCACAAATTCCAAAATAATGAGATTCCATGCCTGCCGGCAGGCCAATGTCATTAAGTTAAGGAAATTTGTTCCCTTTTTGTCACATTGAGACCTTAGAAAAAAAATTTATCAAGCGTATGAAATGACGTTATCGGATGTCATTCAGAAGGAGGAACGACTGAAGAATCTCTAGAAATTTATCCAAAGATTCTTCGCTGCGTTCCTGACATCACAGCCTAATATATTAACTTAAATCCGTATTTAACTCTAATTACATTTTGTCCATTTAATAAATTATTTAGGAAGGTTCATTTATTTTTTATATTATTGTATACCGTATACATAAAATGAATACCGTATACGAAATGCAATTTGTATGAATAAAATTTTCAATAACGAATTAAGTGCACAAGCTTATAATGAGGTAAGAGCCATGATCATGTCTAAAGAATTAGCTCCTGGACAAAAGATAGTTCAGGATAAACTTGCCGAAACTTTAGGGATTAGTAGAACACCTTTAAGGTCTGCATTACAAATGCTGGAAGGAGAAGGCTTAATAGAGTCTATACCGAGAAAAGGTGTCATAGTAAAAGAGTTTTCAGATATAGAGATCGTTGAAATATTCGATTGTAGAATGGCTTTAGAAGGAACTGCAGTTAGATTGTTCACAAATCATGCTAGACCAGATGAAATAAAGAAACTTAGAGATTTATTCTCACCTTTTTTAGATGGAGATATCGATCATTCAGCATATAAAAATACCGATGCAAAATTTCATAACATGATTATGGAAGGCTGCGGAAATGGTTTCTTAAATAGACTTTTTCAGCAAGGAAATTTATTGGTATGTATGGATTTGATTGGCTTATTAAGATTACCAAAAGAAACACTCTCTGAACATATAGCTATTATTGAGGCTATAGAAAAAAGAAATGCTGATTTGGCAGAATCACTAGCTAAGAAGCATTTAAATAAGACGAAGCAATTAATTTTAAAAAAAATAAATGAATAAAAAAAGCACCTTTTTCCCTGTTAGGTACCGAATGGTTTTTGGTACATTTATTTTATCGATGATAGTGCTTTTTGATAGAATTTTAATTTCTGTCGCCAAGGATCCCGTAGCAACAGACTTATCACTATCTGATAAAGAAATGGGATGGGTACTGTCTATTTTTGCACTAGGCTATGCGCTTTTTCAAACACCTTCAGGATACTTAGCAGATAAATATGGCGCTAGAAAAGTGCTAACAGTTGTAGTTAGTATTTGGTCTGTATTTACTGCTCTAACAGGAGCAGTGTATAATTTCTTTGCCTTATTAATTGTGCGGTTTCTTTTTGGAGTAGGAGAAGCAGGAGCCTTTCCTGGTATGGCACGTGCTATTTTTAAATGGGTACCAGTAAAAGAAAGAGGATTGGTTCATGGTATTAATTTTTCTGGTGGACGAATAGGAGCCGCTATCGCATTACCGATAGTCGCTTGGTTAATTGATCTTGCAGGTTGGAGAATGAGTTTTGTAATACTTGGAGGAGTAGGCATTCTATGGGCTTTGATTTGGTTTTGGTGGTATAGAGATAATCCTAAAAACCATAAATCAATATCGGTTGGAGAACTTAAGACTATAGAAGCAGGAATACAAGAAAAAGCTCAAGAGAAAAAAACTATTTCTTTTAAGAAAATGTTCGGTTCACGTACCATGTGGTTGCTTATGATACAATATTTCTGTAGCAATTTTACTTTCTTCTTTTGTCTTACATGGTTGTTTCCATACCTAAAAACAAAGTACAATCTAGATGTTGTTGAAGCAGGTTTTTATTCTTCGGCCCCCTTTATTTTTGGAGCCTTAGGTAATTGGTTTTCTGGCTGGATGGTTGATTTTGTTTATAAGAGGAATAAGTGGGGATTATCTAGAAAATTGCCTGCAATTATAGGATTTACGCTTGCTACTATAGGTATTATAGCCAGTGTGTATATGAACGAAGTAACTGGAGCCGTTATTTTTATATCCTTAGCCGTTTTTGGAGCCGATATGACATTAAGTCCTTCATGGTCTACATGTTTAGATGTAGGAAAAGAACATTCAGGAACTGTTAGCGGAACCATGAATATGGCTGGTAATCTAGGATCTTTTTTTACAGCCTTAGCATTTCCATATATGATGGCTTTTGCAGGGTCACATACGCCCTTTTTCTTTTTAGCAGCAGCATTAAATTTAATAGCAATTCCTATTTGGTTATCTATTAAACCAGAAAAAGCATTACAATTAACAAAATAAAAAATGGAATAAAGAATGATAAAATTTGAAGAATTTAAAGAAGTCTGCCAGAAATCAATCGAAATGATCGAAGAAGCTGGGTTGTTATTAACTCCAGAAGATAAAGAGAAAATGACAGCGGCAGATTTTGGACTAAACCATATAAAAAAAGAAGGTGTTCAAATATTAACCATGTTCCAAACAGGAAGAATCGCTGGGAAAATATTGGTGTTATTACCAAATCAAACAGAACCAGAACATTGGCATCCAACAGTAGGAGACGATGCAGGAAAAGAAGAAGTTATAAGAGCTATTAGCGGTGAGCTATACTTCTATATTCCTGGAGAAGATACTATGAAGCATGGTTTCATTGTAGACGGTAAAGAAGATTGTTATACCATGCGAAACGAAGTCGTAATGAATCCTGGAGATCAATTAGAACTTCCAGCTGGAACGAAACATTGGTTTCAAGCGGGCAAAAAAGGAGCCGTTATGTATTCATTTTCAACAACAGTAACCGATTTAAATGACCAATTTACCGACCCCAATATAGTTAGAGGTACAATTGTTGAAGGCGCACCGAGTAGTGACTATTAAAATATCAAATAAAGAATCAAAATAGATGAAACAGAGTATAATTACAGCATTTTTAAGTAAAACACAAGATAGGTTTTCAGAATATCAAGAGCCAACCGGATTAAAAGAACGATTAGAAATTGTTCAAAAAATAGACGGTGTAACGGGTGTAGAAATTGTGTTTCCTTATGAAACAGAAGAAGCTGCTGCAACAAAAGAGTTAATGGGAGACATGGGGCTGGAGTTTGCAGCTGTGAATGCAAATATTAAGAAAGAAACTAAATGGGTACCCGGCGCATTATCAAGACCAAAGGAACTTTTGAGAAACGATGCAGTGCAAATGATTAAAGATGCTAAAGATTATGCCATAGCAGTTGGAGCACCTTTAGTGACATGCTGTCCTTTATCAGATGGCTACGATAATCTATTTCAGGTAGATTATCAAAAAGGGTGGAAGTATATGATTGATGCTTTTTCAGAAGCAGCAGATTACAAACCAGAAATGCCTTTGTTTGTTGAGTACAAAATCAATGAAACTAGAGTTAACTGTTTTTTAGATAGTTGTGCCAAAACAATTGTATTCTTAAAAGAAGTTCAAAATGCAGCTACAGGAATCACTATAGATTTTGGACACTCTCTTTTAGCTAAAGAAAACCCTGCAGAAGTACTTGCCATGTGTGAGCAATCTAATATTGATTACTACTTGCACACAAATGATAATGATTGGCAGTTTGATTGGGATTTAATAGGAGGGTCAAGAAACTTTTTACATACCGTAGAATTCTTCTTTTACGCTAAAGAATTTGGATACGACAAGTATTTTACTGCGGATGCGTCTCCACGTATTTTTGACATGCTTGGTTTTTTCAGAGAGCATGCAGAAATGAACAAAGCCATTTGGAATATTGTAGAAAATCTAGACAGAAATAAATACAGACGCATGATGCATGAAGAAAAACACATGGATTTAATGACGTTAGTAAGAAAAGAAATTTATAGACTATAACGATGCCAAAAGCAACATTTAAAATGACTAATAGTGATGCTAAATCACTTATGAACGAGGCTGTTAAATCTGCAAATCATCATAATGTCCCTGGAGCCATAGCTATTGTCGATGAAGGAGGAAACCTGCTTCTATTGGAAAGTCTGGATAATACCATGAGTAGTGCTTCTAAAATAGCTATAGGAAAAGCTGCAACAGCAGTAGCGTTTAAAAGACCCACTAAAGCTATTGAAAAAGTAGTGCTTGAAGGTAGAACCCCCATGTTGGTTTTAGATAGTGCTACACATGAATCCTATATTCCTTTAAAAGGTGGATATCCCATATGGTATAAAGACGAATTATTAGGTGCTATTGCCGTAGCAGGTACGATGGATGCAGAAATGGATGAAGTTGTTGTTTTAGAAGCGTTAGAAAATAAGGTTTGGTAGGCCTTTATAAAGAACATTAAACACATCATTTTAATAAATAAAAGTGATTCATTTAATATACAAAGCATTAAACATTATGAAACATGGGTTTGGTTTACAATACATTTTACTGGCTGTAATAAGCGTTGTTTTATTGCAAAGTTGCAAAGACAATTGGAAATGGGAAACCGTTACGGCAAAAGGAGCTCCAACGGCTAGACATGAAGCAGGTTTAGTAGCTTATAAGGATAAGATTTTATTAATAGGGGGACGAAGGGTAAATCCAACAGATGTGTTTGATACTAAAACAAATACTTGGACAGCAAAATCGACAACACCTATAGAATTACATCATTTTCAACCAGTTGTTGTAGGGGATGCTGTTTATTTAATTGGAGCAATGACTGGGAAATGGCCAAATGAAAAACCGCTTGATAAAGTCATTATTTATTATCCAGAAGAAGATCGCTATGAATACAGTCATCAAATACCAGAAGATAGGCGTAGAGGAGGTGCAGGAGCAGTCTATCATAATAATAAAGTTTATTTGGTAGGAGGCATTACAAATGGTCACATAGATGGCTATAAACCCTGGTTTGATGCTTACGATCCTGAGACTGGAGACTGGCTTGTTTTACCAGATGCTCCAGATGCACGAGATCATTTTCAGGCCGTGGTAGCTAATAATAAATTATATGCCTTTGCTGGTCGAAGAACTTCTAAGAAAACAGATCAGGATATGGCATTGACTAGTAGTTATGGGAATGTTTATAATTTTGAAAGTAACACATGGGAAGCAGTTACCGAAAATTTAAAATTACCAACAGAAAGAGCGGGTAACTCGGCTTTTGCATGGAATAATGAAATAATTATAGGAGGAGGAGAAAGTGTAGCTCATGAAATGGCTCACAATGAAGTAGAAGCCTATAATAGCCAAACTAGAACATGGAGACATTGGCCATCTCTAAATCAAGGCCGTCATGGTTCTGGGTTTGCTATTGTAGGTGATTATGTTTACACCGCATCTGGTAGTGGTAATCGCGGAGGCGGACCAGAACTTACGACTATAGAACGTTTAAAATTACCAACAGATGTTGATGATAAAAGCGATGATATTGTAGACCCTACACCAGTTTACAAACAATGGCATACCGTTACATTACCTTTTGAAGGACCAGAGACTTCAGAAATGAATCTGGACAATCCATTCTTAAACTATCGTTTAGATGTCGTATTTAAGCATGCTGAAAAACAATATACCATTCGTGGTTTTTATGCCGCTGATGGAAATGCTTCAGAGACAGGGGCTGATAAAGGAAATATATGGAAAGTGAAATTCACTCCAGACTTAAAAGGTGATTGGAGTTACTCAGCAATTTTATATCATAAAGATAGTATTGCTCTAAAAGGTGATTTGAAACAAGCAGAACCTGTGGCTATTACGAATAAAGAAGGTCGTTTTTCAGTAATAGCATCCGATAAAGATGGTGTTGACTTTAGAGCGAATGGTCGTCTTGAAGTTTCAAATGGCTATTATAAATTCCAAAACTCAGATAAGTATTGGCTAAAAGGAGGAGCAAATAGTCCAGAAAATATATTAGGTTATGTAGATTTTGATGGTACGTATCGTATGCAAGCGCAGAGTAGAGAAGGAGAAGCTAGCGTTACAGGTGAAATACATGCTTTTGAAGCACATTTAAAAGATTGGAAAGCTGGAGATCCTACTTGGAAAAACGGAAAAGGAAAGTCATTAATTGGAGCATATAATTACCTGTCTGATAAGGGGATGAACTCATCTTATTTTTTGACTATGAATATTCTGGGTGATGGCAAGGATGTTTGGCCTTTTGTAAACCCAGAAGACTTTACTCGTTTTGATGTAAGTAAATTAGATCAGTGGGAGATTGTATTTCAACACATGCAGTCAAAAGGTATTTTGTTACATATGGTACTTCAGGAAACTGAAAATGAAACTATGCTGGATAATGGAGATACCGGTGTATTAAGACAGCTATACTTTAGAGAATTAATGGCTCGTTTTGGTCATCATTTAGCATTAAATTGGAATTTAGGAGAAGAAAACGGTCCAGCAGATTGGTCACCAATTGGTCAAAATGATCGACAGCGAAAAGACATGGCAAAATTTATTAAAGAAGCAGACCCATATAAGCACCCCGTACTTTTACATACACATTCTCACGATCCTTTACGTAGCGATATTTTAGATTCTATTGTTGGTTATAAGTATATAGACGGTTTATCTCTTCAACAAGAAAAAAGAGAGCACACTGCAGAAGTGATTGAAAGATGGAGGGAAAAATCTAAAGAAAAAGGGCATGATTGGTTAATTACGATGGATGAAATAGGGATGTGGCATACTGCCGTATTACCAGATAACGAAGACCCAAATCATGATACCATAAGACACTATGCGTTATGGGGAACACTATTATCTGGAGGTGCAGGCGTTGAATGGTATTTTGGAGCAAAGCATCCTCATAACGATTTAACTTCCGAAGACTGGAGGCAGCGTGATAGACTTTGGACATTAACCCATCATGCTATGACATTTGTTCAAAATAATTTACCGTATTGGGACATGCAGCCAGAACATAATCTTATTAATTCAAAAGGCGCTTATTGTCTTCGAAAAACAGATGAAATCTATGCCGTATACTTGCCAAAAATTGGAATTAATACCATTGATTTAACTCATGCAGAAGGAGTATTTAGTATTCAATGGTTTGACCCCTTAGAAGTAGGTGAGTTACAAACAGGATCTATTGAAACAATCAAGGGTGGAACAGTAAGCGAGTTGGGTAACCCTCCAACAAAAAAAATGAGTTCTAATAAACAAGATTGGGTATGTCTTGTAAAAAAAAATAGCAAACAAGCTAAAAAATAAATTAAAGGAACTTAATATTTGTTCATCCTAATAAACGCTTTCAATGGCTAAATAATAGTAAAATGATATTGTTTTTAAGGTGTGTATAGGGAGAAGCAAGTCAATTAAAGATAAGGCATATCTGGTGTTTTTAAATATAAATATTTTTTGTATCATTATAAATTGTATACCATTTACATATACTGTATACAAAAAATAATTATAAATGAATAAAATTTTCAATAATGAATTAAGTGCTCAAGCTTATAATAAAGTAAGAGCCATGATTATGTCTAAAGAATTGGCTCCTGGTCAAAAGATAGTTCAGGATAAATTAGCTGAAACTTTAGGAATCAGTAGGACACCTTTAAGATCGGCATTGCAAATGCTGGAAGGAGAAGGTTTAATAGTGTCTTTACCGAGAAAAGGTGTTATAGTAAAAGAATTTTCAGATGTAGAAATCGTGGAAATATTTGATTGTAGAATGGCTTTAGAAGGTACTGCTGTTAGATTGTTTACAAATCATGCTAGACCATATGAAATAAAGAGACTTAGAGATTTATTCTCTCCTTTTTTAGATGGAGATATCGATAATACAACATACCAACATGCCGATGCAAAATTTCATAACATGATCATGGAAGGAAGTGGGAATGGTTTTTTACACAGGCTTTTTCAACAGGGAAATTTACTGGTATGTATTGATTTGATTGGTTTAATAAGATTACCAAATGAAACACTCCCAGAACACCTAGCAATTATTGAAGCTATAGAGAAACGAGATGCAGATCTAGCAGAATCCTTAGCTAAAGAACATTTGAATAAGACTAAACAACTAATATTAAAAAAAATAAGCGAATAGGAAAGATTGATTACCCAATTAACACGGTATTAAGCCCCTCTTTTTACTTTAAACATAATCTTTTTGTTTGGCCCCATTTTGATTTTTTGTATTGAAAGACCAGTTTTGTTTTGGGTTTTAGACAAACAAATAAAATGAGGTTTATTAATAATTATCTTTGATTGTATCCAGTGATGAATGTGGGTGAAGTTTTATAAACTGTCTAAATAAAAGTAGTAAATCTGTAAAGAAAACGACTTGTCAAAGTCTAAATGAGTTCATTAAGTGAATGAGACAACATGACCATAAAACCTAAAAACTGTCATCCTAACATAGTTAAATAGAAAGAGTGATGCTTACATGAAAAAAATATTTTATTTTTTTGCTTATTATATCTTACTTCTGCCATTATATATGGTGTCGCAAGAGCCTAATCAGGAATTTCGTTTTGTTAATATAAAAGACGGAATAGCAAAAACAGGCGTTACAAATATTATCCAAGACCATTATGGTTTTATATGGATTGGTACTAGTGGAACCGGATTGTACAAATTTGACGGTATAGATTATACAGTCTATAAACATAGATTACGAGATACAACATCATTAAGCAGTAGTAGAATTGAATGTTCTTATTTAGATAGTAAAAACAGACTCTGGGTTGGTACAGAAAACGGGCTAAATCTTTATGATAGAGATTTAGATAAGTTCAAAAGAATTACTTTAGATACTACGAATCTTAATCGCGAATTTATTCTGTCGTTAGAAGAAGATTCTTCAAATAATTTATTAATAGGAACACACGGTTTGGGCTTATTTAAGCTTAACCTAAATACGTTTAGCCTTGAAAAAGTTTTAAACTCAACGTTCGAAAACGATTCGCAGTTATATATTAACAGTATACAACATTCTAAACAAGGAAAAACATTTGTAGGTACAAATTTTGGACTCAAAGAAGTTGATTTAGTTAATAATAAACTTATCCATAGCAGACTGTTTTTTAAAGATAATAAATCCATTGATACCAATATAGAAACACTATTTATAGATTCCAAAAACAACTTATGGGTAGGTTTTCAGATTAATAAAGGACTTTTTAAATGTACTTTAAGTAATGATGTAAACAATAGTATTATTGAGGTTAAAGCGTTAAAGTTTTCAACCAAAAAAATAATGGACATTGTTGAATTATCAGATAATACTTTGATAGTTGGTACCGAGAATGATGGTCTTTTCCATATTGAAGATAATGGAGAGGTTATTAAAAATTATGTTTCAAGTAAAACAGAAGAAAACAGTATTTTACACAATTCAATCTGGTCTTTATTTATAGATAATAACAAAAGAATTTGGATGGGGTATTTTAATAGTGGTGTCGCTGTTAGTGATAAACTCTACGATAAGTTCTTAAATATTGAGAGTTTACCTACTAATGATAACTCGTTAAGAATAAGTTCTGTTATGGGGATGATTGAGGGCAGTTCTAAAAATATCTGGATTGCTACCGATGGAGGAGGCATTGATGTTTATAATCCAAAAACGGCTATAATGACACATATAAATAGTCAGGATAAATCAATGTATTCCGGATTGACATCAGATTATATTAAAACACTGTTTGTTGATTCTCAAGAAAATATTTGGGCAGGCAGTTGGGATAGTGGTGTTTTTATTTTAAATAAAGGAGAAAAAAAATTCATTAATTATAATGTAGAAAATACGGCTGGAGCATTGCAGTCGAATAAAATCATTAGCTTGTCGGAAGATTCCAGTGGAACCATTTGGATAGGTACATTTGCTGAAGGACTTCATTCCTATAACCCCGAAACTAAAACATTTAAAAAACACAACTCAGAAGTTTTTATAAAAAATGGCCTATTTACCAAAGATATTAGAAAAGTTTTAGTTGATTCAGAAGATGTTATTTGGGTAGGAACTACAAATGGTTTGTTTAAAGTCTATAAATTAAGTAACGAGTTATTTAATATTACAGTGTTAGGTAATAAAATGACAGAAGAATATAAGAATTCTTCTGATGCCAACCATATCCTTTCAATTTATGAAGATTCCAATAACAATATATGGATTGGTACCAGAGGAGCAGGGATTTGTAAATATGATAAAATAAAAGATAAATTTATTTGGTATAATAAATTTGTAGGTTTTAATGAAGAAAATGTTTCGTCTATAACAGAAGATGGTTATGGTGATTTATGGGTAAGTGGAAACTCTGGGCTAACAAAAATTGATTTAAAGGAGGGCAATTTCACTAACTATACCATTAATGACGGTTTGTTATCAAATGATTTTAATTTTGGTTCCGTATTAAAAGCGAGCAATGGCCTGCTATATTTTGGGAATTTTAAAGGTGTAGACTACTTTAATCCGAAGCAAATCAAAATAAATAATAGTCCTCCATCACTATATCTTACAGGTTTCAAACTGTTTAATGAAAAAGTGATTCCAAGAGTTGAAAAATCTCCTCTCAATAAAGTTATTTCAGAAACAGATAGTATTAGTTTAACACATAAACAATCTGTTTTTACCATTGAATATTCTGGGGTTAATTATACCCGACCAGAAAAGAATAATTACGCATATTATCTAGAAGGTTACGAAACAACCTGGAACTATGTAGGTCAAAAAAGAAGTGCTACCTACACTAATTTAGATGCAGGTGATTATATTTTCAAGTTAAAAGCAGCCAATAATGATGGTGTTTGGAATGAAAACCCACTGGAATTAAAAATTACAGTACACCCGCCTTGGTGGCGAACAAATTGGGCTATTTTTTCATATTTATTATTATTTCTTTACGGTATTTATCTATTAAATCAGTTAACGCAGAGTAGAATTAAAGAAAAGGAATTAATTAGAAATGAACGTTTACAGCAGCATCAAAATGATGAATTACACAAAAAGAAGATTCAGTTTTTTACAAATATTTCACATGAATTTAGAACCCCTCTTACGCTAATTTTAAACCCACTTAAAGATATAATTAGCAACACAGAACTCAATTTACCTCAAAAAATTAAAAATAAGCATGCTATTATTTATAAAAACACAGATAGACTCTACAGGCTAATCAATGAGTTAATGGATTTAAGAAAGCTCGAATTAAGAAAAATGAATGTAAGAGCAGAAAAGCTAAATTTAATTGAATTCTCAGAAAACATTGTTGGTTATTTCCAAGAAGAAGCCTATAGAAAAAATATTTTATTAAGTGTAGATGCAGACATGTCCGATATAACAGTTTGGGCGGATAGAAAAATGCTTGAAAAAATAATTTTTAATTTATTATCTAACGCTATTAAAGCCACTCCAGCTGGTGGCACTATCACAATAGAGCTTCTATCTACAGACCAATTGGACATATTACCTCTAATTGATGAAGTGAACCCTGTGAAAACAGTTGAAATAATAATCTCAGATACAGGCCCTGGATTAGAAGAAGATCAAGTATCAAAAATATTTGAACGTTTTTATCAGGTTGAAGGTCAGAATAAAACTTATTTCGGTGGTACTGGAATAGGACTAGAAGTGGTTCAAAACTTTGTAAAACTACATAAAGGGGTTATTAATGTTAAAAGTAAAATTGATGAAGGCACAACGTTTAAAATATTATTAGCATCTGGCAATACTCATTTTAATGAAAATGAGATCATCTTAAACGAAAAGGCATTGCATGAGAAAAAAGAAGATTTCTTAACAATACCAACAGCCGAGATAAGTGAGCAATTAGATGAAAGCATTCAGGTTCATAAAACATATACCATACTTATTGTTGAAGATAATGTAGAGTTAAGAGATTATTTGAAGCAAGAACTAAGTAATCAATACAAAGTTTTATTGGCAAGCAATGGCAAGGCAGGTATTAAAATTGCCAGAGAATCGTTTCCTGATGTTATAATTACTGATGTTATTATGCCAGAAATGAGTGGTTTTGAGTTTTGTAAAATTATTAAAACAGATACTTCAACAAGTCATATCCCTTTATTAATGCTTACAGCTAAAGCGACTATTGAAAATAGAATTGAAGGTATAGAAAATGGCGCAGATGCATACATGGTAAAGCCTTTTGATCTTAAGCTTTTAAAGCTTCGTTTAACCCAGTTAATAAAAAGCAGACAACTTATTTTCGATAAATACTTTAGTGCAATTAGTGGAGCCGAAGACAATGCAAATACAAGCTCAATCGATAAAGAATTTATACAGAAATTACTAAACTATATTAATGATAATATAGGCGATTCAAATTTAGGCGTAGAAGAACTAGCAGCTCATTTAAATTTAAGTAGAAGTCAACTTTATAGAAAAGTTAAAGCGTTGACAGGTCAAACTGTTAATGAATTTATAAGAAGAATACGGCTTGAGCGAGCAAAACAAATTCTTGAAAAAGGCAGCATAAACATAAGTGAAACATGTTATAGTGTCGGATTTGCTTCCCCTTCATACTTTTCTAAATGTTTTAAAGCTCATTTTGGGGTTTTACCAACAGACATAGAGACAAAATAATAACAGATAATCAAAGAATTTCTTCCCATGCTATTTTTATAACCTAACCAAGCACCTCAATGCTAATTAGAGGTGATTGCTTGCATACATATTCTTGTTTCAATGTATCAATAAAGATGCAAATTCACTAAAACAGAATTGCTATAAACGTACAAATGTTGCATGAAATAACAGAAATGTTGCATGCATATTCAAAACATTGTAAACGCTACAATTCTTTCATTATATGCATTCTATGTGATAACCAACCTCTTAAAGTAATGTTAAATTTGAGTGTTATCAATAGTGTATGAGTCAGAAAAAAATAGACAAAAAACTAATCTTCGAAATCCTTTTAATTGGGGTTTTAATGTTTTTGTTAGTTATGGTATTTATAAATATTTGAGAAACTTAATATATGCGATTAGGAGTTAAAATAATATCATTTAAAGCAGTTGTATTAGTATTGTTAGTAACAGTTGGAATCATTAATGGATGTTCAAAAAAAACAGTTGTTTTTGAAAAGTTCGAAGTTAAAAGCGGTACCAATGTAGCGCATTGGTTGTCGCAAAGTGATAGAAGAGGAGTAGAAAGAGAACAATTCTTTACAAAGAAAGATGTTGAAAGAATTGCCAGTATGGGGTTCGATCATATTAGATTACCAATTGATGAAGAACAAATGTGGGATGACAATGGAAATAGATATGAACCTGCATTTCAATTAATGGAAAACAGTATTAATTGGTGTGCTGAAAACAATCTTAAGGTTATTGTTGATTTACACATTTTAAGATCACATCATTTTAATGCAAAAGAAAAACCTTTATGGACAGATCCGGCAGAGCAAGAGAAATTTTTTGATCTATGGAGAGATCTTTCAAAATCACTAAAAAAGTTTCCAAATAGTTTAGTAGCCTATGAACTAATGAACGAAGCCGTTGCAGATGATCATGAATCTTGGAATAGTTTATTAGCCAGAGCTTTCACTGCCATTCGCGAATTAGAAAGAGAACGTACCATTGTTATAGGGTCTAATAGCTGGCAATCAGTAGAAACCTTCGATGCATTGAGAGTGCCGGCTAATGATAAAAACATTCTTTTAAGTTTTCATTTTTACAAGCCCTTTCTATTAACCCATTACGCAGCAGAATGGACAAGCTTAAAAGCATATAAAGGACCTGCACACTATCCAGGTGTGATTTTAACTCAGCAAGAATTTGAAACACTTCCAGAGGATATTAAAGTAGAAGTTGAAAAATGGGTTGATGTGGAGTTTAGTAAAGAAATATTACTTGAGATGTGGCAAAAACCTATTAATAAGGCTAAAGCCTTAGGCTTGCCATTGTATTGCGGAGAGTTCGGGATTATTTCCAATGCACCAAAAAAAGAAACGCTTCTTTGGTATGAAGATATGATTAAACTTTTTGAAGAAACAGATATAGGGTATGCCAATTGGAATTATAAAAGTGACAATTTTGGATTGATTTACCCAGATGGTACAGAAAATAAACCGCTTATATCTGTTGTGGTTAAAAAGTAATTTAAATAAAATCCTATACCAATAAGGTTGGGGTAGTTTGGTAAAAAAGATAAGTAACTAAAGTATGTTGAATCATAATATTTTGCAAATTAGTCAACAACCTCAGGTAGAGGCTATGTTTATGAAACATTATAAAGAATGGTGTTTACTGTCCTATAGTTATATGGAAGATATGTCTGAAGCAGAGGATATGGTTCAGGATGTGTTTGTGAAAATTTTAAACAGAAAAAAGACTACTGAGATTTTAGATCTAAAAAGCTATATCAGTATGGCAGTTCGCAATACAAGCCTGAAAAAGGTTCAGCGTACAAAAAAAACTGAGCAGATTAAAGATTATAGTTTGGCCGCTTTATCGCCTTCTCATGAAGAATTTTTAATTGACTTTGAAAACAAAGCTAAAATAAATGACGCATTAAATATATTACCTGAACAAAGTAAGCGAGTTTTCGAATTATGTGTATTTGAAGGAGCAAAATATCAAAATGCAGCAGAAGCCTTAGGAATATCAATAAATACAGTAAAATTCCATTTAAAGAAGTCTTTTAAAATATTAAGGATTACATTATTAAACACGTATTTTTAACACTTATGATTGAGTGATTTATATTTTTTTAAGTTTTTTATTGTGATTTCCTCATTTTGGCGCTACCCGTTTTATGTTTTTATGGGTCTTAATTGTAAATAGCTTTTGTAGCGTCATATAATGGACATAGTAAAACTGATTATAAGAAAACTAGATTATAACTTAACGGGAAAAGAAGAAGCGTATTTTAGAAACTGGATGAATGAGTCGTATACAAATGAATTTATGTTCTATCGTCTTGAAGCTTTAAAAAGTAGAGGAAAAGATATTTCAGAAATAATTGAATTAGATGCCAAATTTGCATGGAAAAGTGTGAAGCAAAAACTAGAATAAAGACAACTAAGTACAAACTAATTAACTAAAAATCAAAAAATATGCTCGAATGAAATAAAAAACTACACTCCGATTATGAATAAAAAAAATCGAGAAGTACTGGAATACTTCTCGATTACATAATAATCAACTAAACGAATAGCTAATTATTAATAACAATTCAAAGATATGAAAAACTGTAAAAGTTTTGGGCTATTGTGGCTCAATTCACTTAAAATTAACTTAAAAATGAAGGTAGGTTTACTTTTATTGATAATATCATTTTTTTCGTTTCAGACCTATGCGTATTCAAACAATACAAATATTGCTCTGAATCTGGAAAATATGAAAACTGAAAAGGTTTTTGAAGAAATAGAACCACTCAAAAACAATAACATTGATGTTCAGAAATCAATTTCAGGAACTATAACAGATGCTAATGGAGCTGCTTTACCTGGAGCAAATATTATTGTAAAAGGTACTTCGAATGGTGCTCAAACAGACTTTGATGGCAAATATACCATTTCAAATGTAGGAGATAATGATGTGTTAATAGTCAGTTATGTCGGTTTTATTTCGCAAGAAATAGCGGTTAATGGTCGAACTACAATAAATATTAGCCTTGAAGAAGACACGCAGTCATTAAGTGAAATCGTTGTTGTTGCTTATGGTACAGCAACCAAAAAAGATTTAACCGGAGCGGTATCAGTAGTTAGTACGGAAGACCTAAATAGTTTTCCTGCTACTACAGTAGATCAAGCTCTGCAAGGTAAGACAAGTGGTGTACAAATAACAGCAGATTCAGGTGCACCTGGCTCATCCGTTAGTGTAAACATTCGTGGTGTTGGTTCTTTTGGTAGTACAACACCATTATATGTTGTAGATGGCTTCCCAACACAGAATATTTCTTTTTTAAACCCTAATAATATTGAGTCTTTAACAGTTCTTAAAGATGCATCGGCTACTGCGCTTTATGGAGTTAGAGCAAGTAATGGTGTTGTAATTATTGAAACAAAAAAAGGGAGAAGCGGTAAGGTTCAAGTTGAAATAAACTCTTTTTTAGGTTTCAGATCTGAACCAGAATTTGTTGATGTATTAGATGTAAATACATTTGCTCCTTTTGCCTTGGAACTTAGTAATGATTCAAATCCTGAAGTTAGCGGAACAGGTGTACCTTACTCAGGATGGAGCAACCCATCGGGTTTAAGAAATGTTAACTGGCAAGATGCAGCATTTAATTCAGCTGTAAGTAAAAGTACTACTGTTAGTGTAAGAGGAGGTGGTGAAAAAGCTAGATTGGCTTTTACTGCAGGTATATTTGATCAAGAAGGAACAGTTGTAGGGTCAGAATATAAGCGTTATGATTTAGGTTTTAATGCTCAGTTTGATATAAGTGATAAATTAAGACTTAAAGCAAATACAAAATATATAGCTTCACAAAGCTTTCAACCACTTAGCGCTGGTCGTGGAAACTTATTACAGATTTATAGTAATATACCTCACTTAGCACCAATAGGAGAAGTGAATTTAAATGGAGATCCCAACTTAACTGATGTCCCAGTTGATGGTAATGGGAACTTTGGAGCATATCCAGATGAAGGTTCAGAGTCCTTAAGAGATAGTAGAAATGTTATTGCACAAGGATTGGAAAGAGATCAGGATAATATCAATAATAGTGTTTTGGCGAATATGAATCTGGAATATGATATTGTTGATGGTCTTAGCTCAAAACTTAATTTTGGAGCCAGAACCGATAATTTTTCAGGCTGGACTTTTAATCCTCAATACTATAGAAGTATAAATAACCTTGATGTACGAAACAATGCCACCTTTAATTATAACAGTAATACCTCTAATCAATGGTTGGCTGAATTTATTTTAGAATATAATAAAACATTTGCAGATAAACATAAGATAAGTGTATTAGCAGGTACATCTGCACAGAGAACTTATAATAAGTTTCAATCTACTACAGGTTCTGGGTTTTTAAATAATGAAATACGAGATATCTCTCAGGCATCTAATATTACAAATGCTTCAGGAGCTTCTACGAGACAAACCTTAGCAAGTACATTTGCAAGATTGAATTATAGCTTTGATAGTAAATATTACATAACAGGTACAATTAGACGAGATGGTGTAGGAGATCAATTTACAAAGGATAACTTTTGGGGTGTCTTTCCGTCAGTAGCTTTAGGATGGAATATTGATGAAGAAGCATTCATGGACGATAGTACATTTGATATCTTAAAATTCCGTGCCAGTTGGGGTGAGACTGGAAACTTTGCAGGAATTCAGCCGTTTAGTTTTCTTGCCATATATAATAATGGACCTAGTAATAATACAGATGCCAGCTATAGTTTTGGAGGTGTTGATGCACAAGGACTCATAGCAACTGGTTTACCTAATCCAGAACTAACATGGGAAACTCAAATACAAACAAATATTGGTTTTGAAGGCGAGTTGTTAGATAACAGACTCTACTTTACGTTAGATTGGTTTAAGAAAGAATCTTCAGATTTCTTATTTAATGAAACCATTCCCGTACAATCAGGTTTTTCAACTAGAGCGGTTAATGCTGGTAATGTAGTTAATGAAGGATTTGAATTCCTAATGGGTTATAAAAAGAATGGAGGTGATTTTACATATGATATTTCGGCAAATATTACATCAATAAATAATGAGATTACAGAATTAACAGGACCAGGGTTTGTTGTATTTACTTCAGAATTCCTTCAGGTATTTAACGAAGGTGCATTTTGGTATGATGTAACAAGATCTGAAGTTGGTGGTGAAGTAGGTTCTTTTTATGGGTTTGTAGCTGATGGCATTTTCCAAACGCAAGCAGAAGTAGATGCATTGAATGCAAATGCTCCAAGTGGGGCTTATCAAGATTCAAAAACGACAGCAGGAGACCGTAGATTTGCAGATTTAAATGGTGATGGTGAAATTACAGGGGAAGATAGAACAACAATAGGAAGCCCTGTACCTGATTTTTATGGGAGTTTAAACTTAAACTTCGCATACAAGAACTTCGATTTAGGATTAGAGTTTTACGGAGTCTCTGGTAATGAGGTGTTGAATATTGTGCGTAGAGGATTAGAAAGTCCTACATCGTATGGTACATCCAATTCATTTTCAAATGTAGGAACCGATTATTACAATAACAGATGGACACCTACTAATCCTTCTAACATTTACGCAAGAGCTTTATTAGATGATAATGATATCCAAAATAATAGAGCTTCCAGTCATTTTGTCGAAGATGGTTCTTTCTTAAGATTAAGAAATTTAAATTTTGGATATAGCTTACCAGATTCAATTATTGATAAACTGGGATTGAGCGCATTAAGAATCTATCTAAGTGCACAAAATGTCATCACTTGGACAAAGTATAATGGCTCTGATCCTGAAGTAGGTCAAAATACAGATGTTAATGGTGTTACCAGTGTACAGACCAGAGGTATCGATGCCGGAGCTTATCCGATTTCTAGCTCTGTAACTTTAGGACTTAATTTAAAATTTTAAATAAATTGTCATGAATAAAAAAATGAAAAATATTAAATTTATAGGAGTTCTTGGGGCAATTTTACTAGCATTAGTATATAGTTGTTCAGATAACTTCTTACAAGACACAAAAACAGACGGATTAACGGGACCAACTGTTTATTCGAGCGAAAGTACAGCAATAGCAGCATTAACAGGTGTTTATGACGGGTTTCAGGCAGGTTCTCAGGGAGACCCCGGATTCCCTAATGAGTTCAACATTAAAGGCATTTTCAGAATGGCAAATAATGTGACTTTGGATTGGCAGGATAGTGGCTCTGATACCGAATATGATAGATTAGATGTTAACCCTGATGGAGATGTGCCTACTAAAATGTGGCCAATATTATATAGAACTATAGGTAGAGCTAATGATGTTTTAGTAAATATTCAACCAGCTATTGATGCTGGAAATATAGATGCCGATTTGGGTAGTAGACTAATAGGTGAAGCTTTAGTGTTAAGAGCTATAGCATATCAATACCTAGGCGGCACTTTTGGAGGCGTTCCATTAATGTTAGATCCATTAGATGATGCCTTTAAACCAAGAGATACCCAAGATGCTGTTTTTCAACAGATAGTAACAGATATGACAGATGCAGTTACTAGACTTCCATGGTCATACTCTGAAGAAAAAGGAAGAACAACTAGAGGAACGGCTTATGCTGTTTTAGGAAATGCTCACATGTGGTTGGGGCAGTATGGAGAAGCCGTTACAGCTTTTGAAGCTATAGAAACAGGTGGAGTAACATCTTTAGAAGAGAATTACCTTGATATTCATGCATTAGCTAACCCCAACGGTAAAGAATCCTTATTTGAGATTCAATGGGCAGCAAATGGAGATTTAGGATGGAATAGAAATGATGAAGTTAGTATTTGGCAATTATTCTCTATGCCTACAGATATTACTGGTGGAGGTGGTTTTGCAGGTCTACCAAGAAAAGATCTTTACGATTCTTTTGAGGCAGGAGATTTAAGAAGACAGGCAACCGTACTAGCTCCAGGGGAAGAACATCCAGATCCATTAATTAATATTATTGATTATGATGGGGTAGATATTAATACGGTTGGTACAGTCGCTGAGCCTTGGACTGGTAACAATCCTGCTGACAGAACAGGTTATTGGGGTGTTAAAGGTTGGAGAGACCCAACGATTCAAGGTTGGGGTAAAGCCGTTATTTTTGGTGGTCAAAATCATATTTGGATACGCTATGGAGAGGTATTGCTGAGTTTAGCGGAATCTGCTCTCAAAGATGGACAAACGGCAAAAGCACAAGCGGCTTTCGATAGAGTTAGAAATAGAGCATGGGGTGGTACTGCACCAGCAAAAACCGTCTCAATGGATAATATTCTTGACGAATACCGTCATGAGATAGGAGGAGAATTCTCGTTATGGCCAGTAATAAGAAGATCTGGAGAAGCTACCAGTTATATGCAAAGGGTTAAAGGCGTTACAATTCCTAGTGGGCATGAGTTATTGCCTTTACCTAATAATGCATTAGCTATTAACGAAAATCTTAAACAAAATGATGGGTATTAATCCATTTGTAGAGGTTTATGTTTAGTTAGTTTAATTTGGTTGAGGCTTTGGATTATATTCAAAGCCTCTTTTTCCTTAAATTTATAAAATGAAGATTATTTATACCAGTTTTGTTTTTTTATTCCTAGTGTTATCTTGTAAAAAGCAAGATATAAAACAATTTAATCTTCTTACATCAGATAAGACAGGTATTTTATTTTCAAATGATATTGTTGAGACCGATAGTTTAAACTACTTCAATTACCCCTACATGTATATGGGAGGTGGTGTATCTGCAGGTGATATTAATAATGATGGTCTTATAGATTTGTTTTTTACTGCTAATATGAAATCCAATATGCTCTACTTGAATAAAGGTGATTTTGTATTTGAAGATATTACCAGTGTTTCAGGAGTGGCAGGAGACGATAGATGGGTTACAGGAACGACAATGGTCGATATTAATAACGATGGCTATTTAGACATCTATGTAAGTGTTTCGGGAAAAGGAAACAATAGAAATAACCTACTATATGTAAACAATGGAGATACTACATTTACAGAAAAATCTAAAACGTTTGGTATAGATCATAATGGACACACTACTCAAAGTACATTTTTTGACTATGATAATGATGGTGATTTAGATCTTTATCTTGCTAATTACCCACCGACACCTTTTAAAAGTCCGGTAGAATTGTATCAACATAAATCAAATCATCCCAAAATAGAAGAATCCGATATTTTATATCGAAATAATGGTGATGGTTCTTTCACCGATGTTACCATTGAATCGGGTATTCTAAACTTTGGACTATCCCTAAGTGCTACCATTGCTGATTTTAATAATGATGGTTGGAAAGATATTTATGTGTCTAATGATTTTGATTCAGCAGATTATTTATACATTAATAGCAAGAATAGTACATTCACAGAAATAGCAGGAGAGTCTGTCAATCATACAGCACAATATGGTATGGGAGCAGATGTAGCCGATTACAATAACGATAATCTTATTGATATAGCACAAGTAGATATGACGCCAGAAGACAATAGAAGGTCTAAAGCGAATATGGCTAGTATGAACCCCGTAGGATTTACAAAAATGGTGAATGCTGGGTTAAATTATCAATATATGCAAAATTGCCTTCAACTTAATAGAGGAACTGATGCTAATGGCAATCCCATTTTTAGTGAAGTGTCTAGGTTGGCAGGTATCTCTACAACAGATTGGAGCTGGTCCATTCTCTTTGCCGATTTGGATAATGATGGCTGGAAAGATGTAACCATTTCTAATGGTACTCGAAGAGATATTAATAACAGAGATTATTTTAAAAAGTTAAAATCCAGAAATCACTTTGGAGGTGTCAAACTATCTGCAGCAGAAATAGAACAGATCCCTTCAGAAAAAGTATCAAATTATATTTATAAAAATACGAAAGATTATACGTTTAAGAATATGGTTTCAGAATGGGGTTGGGAAGAAAAAACCTTTTCTAATGGCGCTATCTATGCAGATTTAGATAATGATGGCGATCTAGATTATGTTATAAATAATATAGATCAAGAAGCTTCAATTTACAGGAACAATAATTTAGATAAAAACAACTATTTACAAGTTACTTTAAAAGGATCTGAAAAAAATAAAAATGGTCTAGGCACTAAAGTTTATGTGTCATCTGATTCATTAGAACAATACAATGAACTTACTTTATCGAGAGGTTTCCAATCTTCAGTAGCCCCTCAATTACATTTTGGATTAGGAAAGACTGAAAACATCTCTATGGTCAAGGTTGTTTGGCCTAATGGTTCTATTTCTGAAATAAAAAATGTAAAAGCAAATCAAAACATGGTTGTAGACTTTTCATCTGCAATCAATCAAAGTAAAGAGCGTTTTGAGCAACCAACGATTTTTGAAACAGTAGCCTTGGATTCTCTTCAAGTAGATTTTAAACATTCGGAAAACAACTATAATGATTATTATTTTGAGCCATTACTTCCTCATAAAACATCGATGTTAGGATCTGGAGTCGCCGTAGCCGATGTTAATGGAGACGGTCTGGAAGATTTTTATATAGGAGGTTCGTCTCAGCAAGCAGGCGCTCTTTTTATTCAGAATTCAAAAGGTAAATTTGATAAAACGAATCATGATGTCTGGGATATTGATAAAGCAAGGGAAGATATGAGCGCTTTGTTTTTTGATGCGGATTCAGATGGAGATCAAGATCTATATGTTGTTAGCGGAGGTAATGAAAAAAGTGAAGATGTATCACACTATCAAGACCGTCTATATATTAATAATGGACAAGGGAAATTTACTAAAGCAGAACATAATTTACCAGAAATAGTAACCAGTGGTTCTAGAGTGAAGGCAGGAGATTATGATGGAGATGGAGACTTAGATTTATTTGTTGGTGGTAGATTAGTTGCTGGTCAATACCCATGGCCAACTAAAAGCTATATTTTAAATAACGACAAAGGTTTTTTTAAAGACGTAACATCTCTTTTGGCACCAGATTTTGAAACATTGGGAATGATTACCGATGCCGTTTGGACTGATTTTGATGCGAATGGCACTTTAGATTTAATAATAGTAGGCGAGTGGACTCCTATTTTATTTTATAGTAATACTGATGGGGCGTTTAAAAATGTTACAGAAAGTATAGGTTTAGAAAACACCAATGGTTGGTGGTCCAGTCTGATTCAGAATGATTTTGATAATGATGGTGATATAGATTATGTAGTTGGTAATCTTGGACTTAATTATAAATATAAAGCGACTATCGAAGAACCATTTGAAGTATATGCAGACGATTTTGATGATAATAAAAGAAAAGATATTGTTTTAAGTTATTATAATTTTGGAAAGTTGTTTCCAGTGCGAGGAAAATCATGTTCATCACAACAAATACCATCTTTAAATAAAAAGTTTGAAAATTATAGTTCGTTTGCAGTAGCGGAAGTTACAGAAGTATATGGTAAAGGCGCATTAAGCAATGCAGAAATACATTATAAAGCACAAACTTTTGCCAGTAGTTATATTGAGAATTTAGGTACAGGCAAATTTAAATTAACCAAACTACCTAATGAAGCACAGTTCTCGTCAGTGAATAGAATCATTACAGATGATATCGATAATGATGGATTTAAAGATGTTTTGATTGCTGGAAACCTATATGCTTCAGAAATAGAAACCCCAAGGAATGACTCTAGTATAGGAACCTACTTAAAAGGAGATGGTCATGGTAATTTCTTGCCTGTTCCTAATAAAAAATGTGGTTTGTTTATTAGAGGAGATGTAAAAGATTTAACTTCAATTAATATTGGTGGACATAAATATATTATTGCTGTTAAAAATAATGACTATCCCCAATTCATTAAGATAATCTAAGATTTTTAGATGGCAGAAAAATTAAAGAACACAAAGCTTAAAAAAAATATTTTTGCTCTAATAATTCTATTGGGCGTATGTTTTTTAGTATTTAAATTACTTCCTGATTTCTTCTCCATAGGTGCTTATTCTCCCATTGAACCCATAGCGATACATAGTAATGGAAAAGGGTTTACCGGATCTGAAGCTTGTGCAGAATGTCATTTAGATATTTACAACACACATATTGAAACAGCTCATTTTAAATCGTCTGCAAAAGCAAATCTAAAGACTGTAAAAGGAAGCTTTAAAGATCATGAAAATATTTTTAACTTAAATGATTCTATAGGATTTAAGATGGAAGTTAGAAATGATGTATTGTATCAAGATGCTTTTTTGAAATCCAATAATGCACATATTAGTTCTTCACGATTTGATATAGTCATTGGTTCAGGAACTAAAGGGCAGTCCTATTTAAAATGGCAAGATAGTTCCTTGTATCAATTACAGGTTACTTATTTCACTCCAAGTAATAGCTGGGTAAATAGTCCTGGTTATCCATCAGATCAAGTGGCTACAGATAGACCTATTTTTGGTAGGTGTCTTGAATGCCATATGACCTATGCCAAAAGTACCGAAAGGTTTTATAAACGAAATAGTTATGAGAAATCCCAAATGGTATACGGTATAGATTGCGAACGTTGCCATGGTCCTTCAAATGATCATGTAAATTTTCATAGAAAAAATCCATTAGATACGGTGGCTATGCACGTAGTAAAACATGGTGATTTAACTAGACAACAAAATTTAGATGCTTGCGCCTTATGTCATTCAGGAGTAAGAGCGCGAAGAAGTAAAAGCCCTTTTTCGTTTATAGCTGGTGATAGTTTAAATCAGTTTTCTACTCCGGATTATACAGAGAAAGACCTGAAAAACTTAGATGTTCATGGCAATCAGTACGGATTACTTTCTGCAAGTAAATGCTTTAAGAAAAGTGATGTTCTGAATTGCACAACATGTCATAACCCTCATGAAAACCAAAGAGACGATCATATAGCATTCAATAAAAAATGTCAAAGTTGTCATGATTCAGGGATAGGTTCTCATCGTATTTGCTCAGCAACAGAAGAAAGTAAAAAGAATTCTGACAATAATTGTATTCAATGCCATATGCCTTTGACGTTTTCAAAAGGCATGAAGATAGAAACGTCTCAAGGGACATTAAAAGCGGTAGAAGTAAGAACCCATCTTATTGGAATTTACGTTGATTCGTTATCACAGTAGGTATATTCGAGCTGCATGGAAGTGTTTTATAATTCTAAATTTAATCTGTTTTTCAATTGTATTTTACCATGTGACGTAATCATTAATTCTCTAGAATTTGGTTTTTTACGGATCCAATCTTTTTCTACCATTTTTTCAAGAATAGAGGCTCCTAATGCTCCTGCTATGTGATGTTTTCTTTCACTCCAATCTAAACACTGATGTGCAAAAGAACGTTTTTTAAGTTGGATAGTATCTGTATTTATATCTATTCCATGAAACCATTTTTTTCCATATTTAGTGACTCTGTAATTTTTATCCGAAATTTCAATGATTCTATTATCTATTAATGAATCAGTAATTCTAACACCAACACTTCCAGCAAGATGGTCGTAACAAGTTCTGGCGTAAGTAAAATCATTTAATTTTGGTGTTTTTATTTTTTTATAGTCTTTATTTAAAGGCATTAAACTAGCCATAGATTCTATTACTTGAGAAACATCATCGTTTGCAAATTTAAAATACCGATGTCTCCCTTGTTTTTCTACAGATAAGATATTTGCTGTAGTCATTTTTTTTAAATGATTACTAGCAGATTGTAACGATATATTTGCACATGTTGCCAATTCTGTTGCCGTATACGCTCTACCATCCAATAAGTTCCATAAGATGATAGAGCGAGATTTATCTCCTAAAATGGAGGCTATTTTGCTGAACTGATTTTCTAATTCTTCGATAGTATTATTTTTTGTATTTATCTAATCCCATATCAATGGTCGTTTAACACCTAAGGTTCTTAAATAGCCTAACATTTGACCTGTATGAACAGATTCGTGATAAGCAATTCTATTTAAATAATCTCCTAAGTTTTTACTTTGATTGACTTCTTTTCTTTCAATTCGTATGGTCTCTAAATCAGATTCATTTAATGCTTTTATCATATCCATAAAATTTTTACGGTATTTTTTAGCAGCATTAAGTTCATTTTTTAAATTGGAGTACTCTAAATTTCTCCATGGCGATTCATAATCCCCTAAATCCCCTCTGTTTTTTATAATAACATGAAATAAATGCTCAGTTTCAAGCGTATGTCTTATCATTTCAATAATAGAAAACGCTTTTTTGTCGGGTTTCCAGTTTAGAAATTCATCAGGAATACCTTCCCATAATTTTATGCTTCTTCGTCTTGTTTCAGAAAAGTTCAATAATATAATTTCAATTGAGTTCATAGTTTGCTTTTAAATTTATCGTTATTTATTCGAGTGTAAAAATAAATGGCTTTTTAAAATTATATTTCATTCTATAATGTAATATGAAAGTTTTCCAAATGATACGTATTATGAAGGTTTATAGCTTTTTAAAGAATATTTTATGCTACGATATTTACTTTGTAATTGTTCCAAATAATTTTTCTCCTTTTTTAAAATTATAATTATCGTTTTAACGCTACCCGTTTTTCTTTCTCATGGGTCTTATTAATAAAGAGCTTTAATAGAAGAACTCTTGAATTAGTTTAAGTTTTGCGTTGAATTGCCCTGGTTATAATACGGGGTATTTCAACGTTTTGGAAGCAGTTAAGATGTTAAAATTATTTATACCATTTGTTTTTTTTGTTTCTCTCGGTTTTTTGTGGGCTGACGCTCAGCAAAATACCTTGGAAATGGATGCATCTACTATTGACTCTTTAATGGCTAAGCATGTTTTTTCATCATCCAATGGGATGCAAATGCCTTATAGACTGTTTAGCCCAATTATAGAGAGCACAGAAAAAATACCCTTAGTAATATTTTTACATGGTCGAGGCGATAGAGGGCGTGATAATAGTGCACAAATTTATCATGAAGCAGGAATCATAGTAAACGCAAATTCATTATTGAAAGCAGAAATTCAATCAAATTTTCCCTGTTATATTTTAGTCCCTCAATGCTCTGATAAAACCGAAAATGAAGAATGGGCGAAATGGGTTGGTAATTCACCAGAAACACCTTTTAAAGGGTTAGGAGCAGATAGCACTTATACAATGAGTCCTTCACCTTCCGAATCAGGAGAAGCCGCATTAGAATTAATAGAACAAACGATAAAAGATAAAAATATTGATGCGAATAGAGTGTATATCATAGGGCTGTCCATGGGTGGTTTCGGAACCTGGGAATTCACAGCAAGAAAACCGCATGTATTCGCAGGAGCTATTCCTATGGCAGGATATTCGGATCCTAATCAATTAGAGAAAATAAAACATATTCCATTTTGGATTTTTCATGGAAGTATAGATAAATGGAATCCTGTAACGGGATCAAGGACGATGTTTAAATTATTGTCCGATAGCAACGCAGATGTTAGATATACAGAGTATGTAGATACAGGGCATGGAGAATCATTCAAAAAAGCTTTCAATGAAGCAGAATTGATTCCCTGGCTTTTTTCAAAAAAACGAAAAACGAATTCATCCCAAGAAAAATTATGATAAAGCAATTTTATAGAAAACCTCTTTTTTTAGTTTTTATATTATTTATGACTAGCACAATAAAAGCACAGAAGCATCAAATGACAGAAAAAAAGATTGACAGCATACTTTCCTTATTGACTATAGAAGAAAAAGTAGCTATGTGTCACGCGCAATCTAAATTTAGTACACCTGGAGTTGCACGCCTTGGAATTCCAGAAATATGGATGTCTGATGGGCCCCATGGTGTAAGAGCGGAAATAAATTGGGATAACTGGGGATATGCAGAATGGGCTAATGACTCCATTACGGCATTTCCAGCTCTAACCTGTTTGGCTTCTACTTTTAATCCACACCTTTCTGAAGCCTATGGCATTAGTATTGGAGAAGAAGCACGATATAGAAAAAAAGATGTGCTTTTAGGCCCAGGAGTGAATATCTATAGAACACCATTAAACGGAAGAAATTTTGAATATATGGGGGAAGACCCGCATTTAGCCTCCAAGTTGGTTGTGCCTTATGTTAAAGGGGTGCAAAAAAATGGTGTTGCAGCTTGTGTCAAACACTTTGCATTAAACAATCAAGAGCTTTGGAGAGATCATATTAATGTTGAAGTAAGTGATAGGGCACTATATGAGATTTATTTGCCCGCCTTTAAAGCATCAGTTCTAGAAGGAGACGCTTGGGCAATGATGGGAGCCTATAACAAATTTAGAGGACAGTATTGTTGCCATAATGAATTGCTTCTAAACAAAATTTTAAAAACAGATTGGGGATTTGATGGGGTTGTAATAAGCGATTGGGGAGGCGCTCATGACACTTATGAGTCTGCGATGTTTGGTTTAGACATGGAAATGGGAACAGGAACCGATGGATTAGGCACGACTACTTTAAACCATTACGAACATTATTATTTAGCCTCACCTTTTTTAAAATTAATTAAAAAAGGAGACATTGATGAAGCTGTTGTCGACGATAAAGCTCGCCGTATTCTAAGATTGATGTTTAGAACGAATATGAGTTCGAATCGTCCTTTTGGAAGGATGAATAATGTGGAACATCATCAGGTGGCACGTCAGGTGGCAACAGAAGGCATTGTATTATTAAAAAACAAAGAGAACTTCTTTCCAATAGAAGACAGAGCGGGTTTAACTATTGCAGTAATTGGAGAAAATGCAACACGCTCGATGTCTGCAGGGGGCGGTTCATCAGAGCTTAAACCTCAATTTGAAATTTCGCCGTTAGAAGGCTTAAAAAAACGCTATAAAAACGCACAGATTATACATGCTATGGGATTTGCTTCAGGGCCATCAACATATGATGAAATACAACCATCTCCATATGATGCCGATGCTCTTAAAGTGGAAGCTATTGAAGTAGCAAAAAAAGCAGATTTGGTAGTGTTTGTAGGAGGTTTGAATAAAAGCCATCTTCAAGATTGTGAGGGAGCAGATAGAAAACAATTTAGACTGCCTTTTGGGCAAGATGAATTACTAAATGATATTATGGCGGTTAATAAAAATGTTGGTGTGGTACTACTAACTGGTAATGCTGTAGAAATGCCATGGTTAGATAAAATTAACGGACTTATACAAGGGTGGTATCTTGGAAGTATGGCAGGAGATGCACTTGCAGATATTATTAGTGGAGATGTTAATCCATCCGGAAAACTACCATTCTCATTTCCAGTAAAATTAAAAGATAATGCAGCCCATCATTTTGGAGAACTGTCTTATCCTGGAGATCGTATTAATCAATATTACAAAGAAGATATTTTAGTAGGATACCGTTGGCATGATACTAAAAAGATTAAGCCACTATTTGCCTTTGGCGAAGGATTGTCTTATACATCATTCAAATTGTCTGATTTTGAGTTGAATAAAAAAATATATTCTAAAGGAGAACAAATAACTGTTTCTGTAAATGTTTTAAATACAGGAAGTTTGGATGGGTCAGAAGTAGTACAGGTTTATGTTGGAAAGTCGAAATCTAAAGTAAAAAGAGCGCTTAAAGAGTTAAAAGGATTTAAGAAAATAGCTGTTAAAAAAAGCATGTCAGAGTCTGTTGAAATATCCATTAATGTGGATGATTTAGCTTTCTATGACGAGCGTATCTCAGATTGGAATTTAGAAAAAGGAAGTTACATCGCATACATAGGAAATGCATCGAATAATATTTCTAAGAAAATAACATTTGAAGTCGAATAATAAAAAAATTTAAGAAACCATAAGAAAAGGAATCATGACGTCTCGAAATCTTAAATATTTAAATGCCATTTTAATGAAATATTATTTAATAATTATAGCATTCACCTTAATGGGGTGTTCTCAAAATAAAGTTTCAACAACTAAAACTAATGTTGAGGAAAAATTTATAGACAGTGTATTAGCAACTATGTCTATAGATGATAAAATAGGACAGACTAATTTAAGAGGAACGTCCAGTAGGGCGAAAACATTATCTGATGACCTAAAAGAAGATGTAAGACAAGGAAAAGTAGGAGCATTGCTAAATGTCATGAAAGTTGAATTTGTGGACGAACTCCAAAAAATAGCAATAGAGGAAAGTCCAAATAAAATCCCCTTGATTTTTGGAAGAGATGTCGTTCACGGTTTTAAAACAATATTTCCAATACCTATTGGTTTAGCATCTTCTTGGGATACTGAAGTAGCAAAATCATCATCTAGAATAGCAGCTATAGAAGCCAGTTCAGTTGGAATTCGTTGGACTTTTGCACCGATGTTAGATATAGCCAGGGATAGCCGTTGGGGAAGAATAGCTGAATCACCAGGAGAAGATCCATATTTAGCCTCCGTTTTAGGAAAAGCCTATGTTGAAGGGTTTCAAGGCGATTCTTTAAACAATCCAACAAGTATAGCGGCATGTGCTAAGCATTATATAGGGTATGGTGCAGTTATGGGAGGCAGAGACTATAATACTACTATAATTCCCGAGCCATTGTTGCGCAATGTGTATTTACCTCCTTTTCAATCTGCTTTAGATGCGGGAGTCGCAACAGTTATGACCTCGTTTAATGAAATAAATGGTGTACCGGCAACTGGAAATGAATTTTTGTTAAAACACGTTTTAAGAGGCGAATTGAAATTTGATGGCTTTGTTGTTAGCGATTGGGATTCTGTTATAGAAATGATTGCCCATGGTTATGCAAAAGATGAAAAACATGCAGGAGAGTTGGCGGCTATTGCAGGAATAGACATGGAAATGACCAGTAGAGCCTATGAGCATTATCTAAAAGATCTCATTGAAGAAGGAACTGTTACAGAATCTCAATTAGATGCATTCGTAAAAAATATATTAAGAATAAAATTGAGGTTGGGCTTGTTTGAAACACCCTATCGAGATAAAAATAATGAAGCAAATTTTTATAAAAAAGAACATCTAGCTGAAGCGAAAGAAGCAGCAATTAAAAGTTCAGTATTACTTAAAAACAAGAATGTATTGCCTTTGTTAGCAAATACAAAGGTAGCATTAATAGGCCCTTTAGCTGATGCACCATTAGATCAAATGGGAACTTGGACTTTCGATGGTGAAAGAGAACATACCATAACACCTTTAAAAGCCTTTAAAGAAGCAAATGTTAATTTCAAGTATGTACCAGCATTAACGCATAGTAGAGATACATCGAAATCACAATTTAAAAAGGCAGTTAATGACGTAAAAGATTCCGATGTCATTGTGTTTGTTGCAGGAGAAGAAGCTATTCTTTCAGGAGAAGCACATAGCAGAGCTGTTATAGATTTACCTGGTGTACAAGAAGATTTAATAAAGGAATTATCTAAAACAGGGAAACCCATAGTTTTGGTTATTATGGCAGGTAGACCCATTACTATTACGAACATCATAGATAACGTCGATGCGGTTTTAATGTCCTGGCATTCTGGTACCATGGGTGGCGTCGCATTGCAGGAAATCATTTATGGATTCAGGGAACCAGAAGGAAGACTGCCTTTGTCTTGGCCAAAAGCAGCTGGACAATTGCCTTATTTTTACAACCATAAAAGTACGGGTAGACCAGCCAATGAAAAAGATTATGTCTCCATGTATGAGATTCCCGTTGGTGCTTGGCAAAGTTCCTTAGGTAATGACTCACATTATTTAGATATCGGTTATAAACCTCATTTTCCTTTTGGTTTTGGTTTTGGGTACACAGATTTTAGATATGACAAGTTAAAAATATCAAAAGATACCATTGGTTTTAACGACGCATTGCATGTAAAAGTTTCAGTGACTAATACAGGAGAGAGACCAGGTAAAGAAATTGTTCAGCTTTATACTCAGGATGTCGTGGGAAGTATTACGCGACCTGTTAGAGAGTTAAAAGGATTTCAACATGTTAGTTTAAATGTTGGAGAAACCAAAGAGGTGACTTTTAGTATATCGGTTAAGCAATTAGAGTTTACGAATCATAAAAAGATCCATGCAGCCGAAGAAGGTGATTTTAATCTTTGGGTAGGTCCTAATGCGGCATCAGGGTTAAAAGACACGTTCTATCTTAAAAAGTAATCCTTATGATTATTATACTTTTAGGTGTTAGCGGATGTGGAAAAACAACCATAGGTAAACAATTATCTGAAAGAACTGGTATTCCTTTTTTTGATGGTGACGATTTTCATCCGAAATCTAATATTGATAAAATGACAAAGGGGCTGTCTTTGAATGATAATGACAGATATCCTTGGTTGCTTACGCTTGCAAATAATATTGAAACATGGGCTGGAGAAACGGGAGCTATTTTGGCTTGTTCTGCATTAAAAGAAAGTTATAGAACACTGCTGTCTTCAAAACATAATGATATTGCATGGGTTCATTTATCAGGGAGTCAGGAGCTCATTAAAAGCCGAATTGAGAAAAGGAGCGGACATTTTATGAATACTGAGTTACTGGTATCTCAATTTAATGATTTAGAAATCCCAGAAAGTGCTATTCATATAGATATTTCTAAATCACCTGAAAAAATTGTTGATGATATTATTTCAAAATTGAAAAACATGGAACAATCGTTTTTTGGAGTTATAGGTTTAGGTGTTATGGGAAGCAGTTTAAGCTTAAACATAGCCGAAAAAGGGTACGCATTGTCTGTATACAATAGAATCGCGTCAGGAGAAGAACATACCGTTTCAGATTTTTTGAAAAAAGTTGATAAAACGATGACAATTAAAGGCTATACAGACTTAAAAGCATTCGTTAATTCTTTGGAGCGTCCCAGGAAAATACTCATCATGATTAATGCTGGTAAAGCCATCGACGTAGTTATTGAAGCGTTGATTCCTATTTTATCCGAAGGTGATATTTTGATTGACGGAGGTAATTCCCATTATTTAGATACAAATAAAAGATCTGAATATTTAAAAAGTAAACAACTCTATTTTGTAGGTTGTGGCGTTTCAGGAGGGGAAGAAGGAGCAAGAAAAGGGCCTTCAATTATGCCTGGAGGTGCTAAGTATAGTTATAAAATTATAGCACCCGTTTTTGAAGCCATTGCAGCAAAAGATAAAAACGGTCATTCTTGTTGTACCCATATAGGGTCACAAGGGGCTGGTCATTTTGTTAAAATGGTTCACAATGGTATTGAATATGCTGAGATGCAATTACTAGCAGAAATCTATGCCTTATTATCTGTAACTAAAAATAACGAAGAGATAGCAACTACTTTATCTCAGTGGAACACGACAGATTTATCCAGTTACTTATTAGAAATTACAATTAATATCCTTAAAACAAAAGAAAGCGGAGAGTATGTGCTTGACACTATTTTAGATAAGGCAGGTAACAAAGGGACAGGTTCTTGGTCTACAAAAGCAGCTTTCGATTTAGGAACAGTGAATACGATGATGTCTTCTGCCGTTTTTGCACGTTATATATCTTCTTTTAAAGAAAAAAGAAATCATTTATCTGGGTTTATTAAGAAGGATTCTAAAGCAACCGATACACTTGATGTTAATAGTCTAGAAAAAGCATATCGATTTGCAAGGATCATTAATCATCATCAAGGTTTCGAACTGATTAGATTAGCTTCTAAAACATATAATTGGCATTTAAACCTATCGGAAATTGCTCGTATTTGGACCAATGGTTGCATAATTCGTTCTGAATTTATGGAAACGTCTGTAGATGTCTTTAGAGATCATGAAAGCTATTTAGATGCCACAAACGTATTAGATGTATTGATTTCAACGGAAAAGGAAGTCACAAAAAGTATTACTTATAGTTTATCTCATAGGATGCCCTTTGATACGTTTTGGTCCGCTTATAATCATTGGATAGCTATGACTACTGAAAACTTACCGGCTAATTTGATTCAGGCACAACGTGATTATTTTGGAGCGCATACCTATCAAAAAGTAGGTGCACCAGAAAATCAGTTTTTTCATTCTAATTGGTATTAATTATGATAGATTTCACCCTTTTAACATCCGTATTATTAGGAGTCGTTGTATTGCTAGTACTTATATTGCGATTTAAAATACAAGCTTTTATTGCGTTATTAATAGCCAGTATACTTGTGGGCGTTTTGTCAGGAATGGAACCATTGGCAATTATTAAAACACTACAAGATGGTATGGCAAATACACTTGGATTTGTAGCTATGGTTGTTGGTCTGGGTGCTATATTTGGCGCTATTTTAGAACACTCTGGAGGCGCTGAATCTTTAGCTACTTTTTTACTGGCTAAATTTGGAGAAAAACGAGCACCATGGGCATTAATGTTAACTGGTTTTATTGTTGCTATTCCAGTATTTTTTGAAGTTGCTTTCATTATTTTGGTTCCTATTATATATGCACTACAAAAAAGGACGGGGAAACCTTTATTACTTTATGGAATTCCTTTGTTGGCAGGATTGGCTATAACACATACTTTTATCCCACCTACGCCGGGGCCGGTTGCTGTAGCTGATATTTTAAAGGCAGATTTAGGATGGGTTATCTTTTTTGGATTTATTGCTGGAATACCAACGGCGATATTATGTGGTCCGCTTTTTGGAAAATATATTTCAAAAAGAGTTCATGTGTCTGGTTTACAAATGGATACTGATGGTAAAAAGCTTGAAAACCCTCCGCCAGTTGGAGCCATAATTAGTATCATCTCAATTCCTATTTTATTAATTGTTGTGAATACAGTAATTAACAGTCCGCTTATCGGAGAAAATATAATTCCTGAAAATGTATTGCGATGGCTGGGAATGATTGGACATCCTTTTTCAGCTTTGATAATAGCAAATCTTATAGCTTGGTATTTATTAGGTATTCGTAGAGGTTATACCAAAGATACATTGCTGGATATTAGTACAAAATCCATGGCACCAGCGGGTATGATAATATTAATTACAGGTGCTGGAGGTGTTTTTAAGCAAATGTTGGTAAATACAGGAGCAGGTGAGATGTTAGCTAATTATTTCGCAAATGAAGGCGTAAGTATCTTACTATTTGCGTTTCTATCGGCAGCTGTAATTCGTATTTTACAAGGGTCTGCAACCGTAGCCATGATTACAGCTGCAGGGCTTACAGCACCTCTTTTGGCTGAATCTATTTCTGATCCCCAAAAAGCATTACTGGTTATTGCAGTAGCTTCAGGCGCTAGTATCATGTCTCACGTTAATGATAGCGGGTTTTGGTTGGTTGGTAAATATTTGGGACTATCTGAAAAACAAACTTTTAAAAGTTGGACGGTTATGACTACATTGCTGGCAATCACAGGTTTTGCAAGTGCTTCCGTTTTATCGCTGTTTTTTTAATCATAGTTACACTTAACGATCCTCTCAAAGGATTTCTTCTCATTTTAAAATAGACTTTATTATTCATATCAGACGTAAAAACAGTTAAAAATGACTGAACCTCGACTTTTTTTTAATTAGGTCGTATTTCTTAGTTATTAGTATAGGAGGTTATTATATTTACATGTTCTACAATCGACCATATGAAATTTTTCTCTCTACTTATTTGCCTTGTATTATCAAGTAATGCTTTTTCGCAAGAAGTATCTATTTCTACAACTTTTTTTGAGGATGGTAGTATGTATAAGAAACTTAATGAGTTTACACAGCCTCTAGCTCAATTTAAAGAGGGAGAATCATGTATAGTTACTGAGTATTTAGGTAAGGACATCTATAAAATAAGGTATAAAGAATGGGTAGGTTTTGTAAATTCTGATTTTTTAGAGGTTAATGAAGAAATGATGGATTTATATTATGCTAATGAGCAAAAAGAATTGAATAAAGCCATTGAGGAAGAAGCAAATAGAAAGAAAAAAATACAAGCTATAGTTAATAAGGAAGAAATAGAAAGGAAGAAACAAGATTCTATTATAAAGGCAAAAGCAGAAGCCAAACGCCAACAAGAGTTATTAGCAGAAGCAAGAAAACGTGAAGCTGAGTTAAAAGAAAAACAGCGCGTTCAGGATTCTATTAATAAAACTAAGGAAGAAGCTAAACGCCAACAAGAGTTATTAGCAGAAGCAAGAAAACGTGAAGCTGAATTAAAAGAAAAACTACGAGTTCAAGACTCCATTAATAAGGCAAAAGCAGAAGCTAAGCGCCAACAAGAGTTATTGTCACAAGCTAGAAAACGGGAAGCCGAATTAAAAGAAAAACAGCGCGTTCAGGATTCCATTAATAAAGCCAAGGAGGAAGCCAAACGCCAACAAGAATTATTGGCACAAGCCAGAAAACGAGAAGCTGAGTTAAAAGAAAAGCAACGCGTTCAAGACTCCATTAATAATGCAAAAGCAGAAGCCAAACGCCAACAAGAGTTATTGGTACAAGCCAGAAAGCGAGAAGCTGAGTTAAAAGAAAAGCAACGCGTTCAAGATTCCATTAATAAAGCCAAAGAAGAAGCTAAACGACAAGAAGAATTATTGGCACAAGCCAGAAAGCTAGAAGCTGAGTTAAAAGAAAAGCAACGCGTTCAGGATTCCATTAATAAAGCAAAGGAGGAAGCTAAACACCAACAAGAGTTATTAGCACAAGCCAGAAAGCGTGAAGCCGAATTAAAAGAAAAGCAGCGAATTCAAGATTCCATTAATAATGCAAAAGCAGAAGCCAAACGCCAACAAGAGTTATTGGTACAAGCCAGAAAACGAGAAGCCGAATTAAAAGAAAAGCAGCGCGTTCAAGATTCCATTAATAAAGTTAAGGAAGAAGCCAAGCGCCAACAAGAGTTATTGGCACAAGCCAGAAAGCGAGAAGCTGAATTAAAAGAAAAGCAACGCGTTCAGGATTCCATTAATAAAGCCAAAGAAGAGGCCAAGCGCCAACAAGAGTTATTGGCACAAGCTAGAAAGCGAGAAGCTGAATTAAAAGAAAAGCAGCGTGTTCAGGATTCCATTAATAAAGCTAAGGAAGAAGCCAAACACCAACAAGAGTTATTGGCACAAGCCAGAAAACGGGAAGCTGAATTAATGGAAGAAATAAGGGTTCGGGATTCTATTATCAAAGCAAAAGATGATGCTAAACAACAGCAAGCGTTATTAGTACAAGCTAGAAAGCGAGAAGCGGAATTAAGAGAAAAAGTAAGAATCCAGGATTCAATTATTAAAGCTAAGTATGAAGCTAAGCCTCAGGAAGAACAGGCAACAGAAGAAATAAATAATACTACAGATTCAGAAAGAGAAAAATATAGAAATATATGTCATTATACTATAAATATGTATGATGAATTTTATAAAAAAATGCATATAAGAACAGATCCATATTCAATAAGTGATGATTTAACCATAGAATTATACAAATATGGGAGACAAGTAAGTATCTTTTTTAACTCTAAAATAGATTTAGGGTGTGTTAGTTATTTCTCTAAAAATCGTTCGTCAGTAAGAGTTAAACTTGAAAATAATCAAACGATAACGTTTTATCATACCTGGAACATGGAATGCGGAGCGTTTTTATTTAAAGGGAACCTTTCTAATTCTCAAATTATACATTTAAAAAAATATCCAATTAAATCAATATTATTAAAGGGTACAGAAGGTTCCCATAATATTACAGATATAGATTATAAAGAGTTTTTTATTGATAAATTAAAATGTCTTGAATAGTTAGTTCTATAATAAACATCTAAATACAAAGATATTGAGTGTTTTTATTTAATCTGTTTTATATGAAACGATTACAATTCTGTTGTCATCCTTGTCAGTAGTAAAAAACAAGTAGATATTACCACCATCTTTAATATTGAATTTTTTCCGAATCTGTTGAACTGTTTCAGGGAAATTACGCGTTGTAATATTTGCTTTAGAAATTCCATGCTTTCTTAACGCCTTTTTATTGTAAGCCATTATGCTTTCTATCTTAAAAGCTCTGCCAGGAAAATCAATTAAGGAATTACTAGTATACAAATGTGAATGTTTATGAAGTTTATAAACGTTTAGTTGATTACTTATAGTATGAAAAGCACCAGCCTTTAAAATAGCACTATTGGGTTCGTATAAATAGGTGAGTGGTTGACTGTATTTTGATTCTGAAGCTTTTTCAGTTTTTATTGAGAAATTAAAGGATTCTTTTGCCTCCTTTTTAATATTTACTGTATTTATATTTATAGCACCTTCAAAACCATTTTCTAAAACCCAGAGGAGCTCTTTCACTTCATTATTTACAGCAACAATATGAATTGTTTTTACATGCTTTAATTCATTGATACCAATTGATAAATCCAATAAAGGTGATGTTTTAATCATGATATTTTTTGTATGATTAAATAACAAATCGATATGTTCTGGAACATTAGGAAGACAATCGTTTAGAAAGAAGACTTTGCCCTTACTATCATGTCTTCTGGAAGGATCAATATAAACCCAATTAAACTGTTTATTTGAGGTTTTTAAATAGCTAATACCATCTACGTTTTTGGTTTCAATAGTATCTACGCCTAATTGTTTGTAATTATGAGTAACTATGTCTGATAAGCTTTTATTGATTTCGCAATGCATTACTGTTTTAAATACGTTTGAAAAATAATAGCAATCTATTCCAAAGCCACCTGTTAAATCTATGATGGATTCACCATCAATTAATCCAGCTTTATATTGAGCTGTTATTTCGGAAGATGTCTGCTCAATGTTTAATTTATTTGGATAATATATGTTGTTACATTTAAACCAGGTTAGTAACTTCTTTTCGCAGCGTTTTTTAGCCTCTATTTGTTCTATAATATCATTAGTTTTAACTTGAGGAAAAGAAGTGCCTTTGAGTAGTAATGAGGTGATGTCAGAATTTAAATGAGTAGTTATAAATGCTTGTATTTCAGTATTTAAAATAGAGGTGTTCAAATAAAACGTATTATAAATTCTTAGTGAGTTTTTTTACAATCTTGTTTTCAGATAAAAACTCCTTTAAAATTACTTTTATAGCGGTATATGCTGGAACAGCGATAATTAATCCAATAACACCGAATAATATACCAGTAATTAAAATCACTAAAAATATTTCTAAGGGATGTGATTTTACGCTTTTTGAAAATATAATAGGCTGGCTACCAAAATTATCAACCAACTGACCAATAGCAAATACAATAAATACCCAGAATGTTTTAGGTAAAATAACGTCACTAAAACTCTCTCCAAGATTACTTGTCATAGTTAATGTTATCATTAATAAAGCTCCAACTAATGGTCCTACATAAGGTATAAGGTTTAATAAAGCGCAAAGAAATGCGATAACAATAGCATTTTCAACACCAATTATAAGTAGCCCGATTGTGTAGATAATAAATAGAATCAATATTTGGAAAATGAGTCCGACAAAATATCTGGAAAGTAAATCTTTAATTTTTGTTGATGAACTTTTCCAACGCGATTCTTTATTGTCTGGTATAAACGTTAGGAGACCATTTTCAAATAATCGGCTATCTTTTAAAAAGAAAAAGGAAATAAAAAGTACAGAAAATAAGCCAATACTAAAGCTACCCAAGCCACTAACTACCGAGTTTAAAAAGTCTGGAATCAATGAATAATCTATTTTAGATAAAAGATTAGACTCCTTAAAGGATTGCTCTAAATCTATTTGATGCAAATCGAAATAAGTGATGATTTCTGCATATAAATTTTCAATATTAACCTGTAATTCATCAATGTTTAATAGCGATAAATTCTGTCCTTGTTTTATAACTAGAGGAATAAATAAACCAACTAAGCCTAAAAACAACCCTAAAAGTATCACCATAGATACTATTACAGCAATGGTATTTCTGAATTTTAATCGATGTTCTAAAAACAGAACGATTGGTCTTCCTATTAATGAAATAACCGCAGCTATTGCCACATAACCAATAACCGATTGTATTTGATATAAAAAGTATAGTACCAAAGCAATACCTAAAATAATAGCTAAAGCTTTTAAAATACCATTTGATATTGTATTAGAATTCAATTATATTAATTTAGAATAGTAAATCTAGTCATTTCGAACCAAAGGGAGAAATCGCATATTAATTTTATTTAGTCACTGCTTTATATCTAATATGATTTATAATAATTGCTTCGTTATCTCATATAAAGCAATATTGGTTGCTTGTACCACATTCATGCTGCTATTTTGCCCAAACATATTTACATGAATAATAGCATCAGACATTTTTAAAATGGTATCAGATACTCCAAAGTTTTCATCACCAATAACCAAAGCAATAGGTTTTTTTGTAGAAAATTTAAATTCATGAATAGATTTGCTTATGTCAGTAATTTCTAATGAAATGATTTGATAGTTATTGCTTTTTAGAGTTTCAACCATTTCTGAAGCCGATGGAACAATGTCATAATCAACAGATTTTTCGGTAGCTCTAGACGTTTTTGTCATTTTTCGTCCAAGCGGAATATGGTCACCACAAAGTATGAGTTTTTCAATGCCAAAAGCATCAGAAATTCTAAACAAACTTCCAATATTTGGCGCATTTGTTACATTATCACAAACCAAAGTAATAGGGAAAGTGCGTTGTGAAAAGTTTGTATTATAATGTGTTAGTTGCATGTTTTTAGTTGACAGTATTCAGTAGCAGTTATCAGTCTCAGTGTTCAGTAACAGTTTTCTTTGTGTCTTCGCGTCTTTGCGAGAAATATTTTTAAGTGTTGAATAAATTTTCTCCTTATAAATAATTAATTATCTTACTCTTGACCTATTGAACAAGTTTGTTTTTTTATTTTGATCCACCCAGATTCCTATCGGAATAGTTCCGCTTAATGTACTAACAAAACCAAAATCCCATAAAAAAACTGTAATAATAATAGCAAGAATAACTCCCCCAACTATAATTATATTATTAGGTTCAGCATGTAATCTATTTATATCTTTTTTTGTGTGGTTTCCACAATGTTTACAGCGTTCATTAATCTCATTTTTACCATATTCTATTAAAAAAGCATATCTATCAGGTGCTGATGTTTTTAAATAATTCTCTTTTTTACAGGAACTACAGTAATAACTTAATTTCATATTAGTTTAATTTTCAAAAGCATATTTAACAATATTAGCCCCCATTTTAAGAGCTTTTTCTCTAACGTCGGCAGGATCGTTATGCACTTCTGTGTCTTCCCAGCCATCACCTAAATCACTTTCGTAGGTAAATAATAATACTAACCGATCTTCTTGAAAAATACCAAAAGCTTGCGGACGTTTCCCATCATGTTCATGAATTTTTGGTAAACCTTGTGGGAATTTATAAGGTGCATTAAATATTTTGTGACTAGTAGAAAGTTCTATTAAATCTTTATCAGGGAACACCTTTTTTAACTCTTTGGTTATAAAAGGTTCCATACCATAATTATCATCTATATGTAGAAATCCACCAGATATTAGGTAGTTTCTTAAGTTTTCGGCATCGGTTTCACTAAAAAACACATTACCGTGTCCAGTCATATGTAATAAAGGATATTGAAAAATATCAGTACTTCCAACTTCAACAGTTTGCGGTTTAGGAGCTATTTTAGTGTTTATGTTTTGGTTACAAAAAGCTATCAGATTAGGTAATGCTGTCGGATTGCCGTACCAATCGCCGCCACCTTTGTATTTTAAAATGGCTAAATCTTGAGCCATGCAGTTACCAGTCATTAAGAAAATGCTAATGACGATAATTTTTGTAAGATTTTTGATTTTCACACAACTAAGTATCATAGATTCAAAAATAAAAAGAATTGCTATGCAAAAGATACTTTTAACTATAATTATATCATCATTTTTATTTCAACCAGAAAAAGAGGAAACATTTAAACCTTTTGTTGTTTTGGAATTATTTACTTCTCAAGGGTGTTCTAGTTGTCCGCCAGCTGATAATTTGTTAAATGAAGTTAAAACTAAATATTCAGATAGTGAGGTTGTTGCTTTATCATACCATGTTGATTATTGGAATTATATTGGTTGGAACGATCCTTTTAGTCAGAAAGCATTTAGTAGCAAACAGCGTGCATATGGCAGGAAGTTTAGTAGCAGTTCAATCTATACACCACAGATTGTTGTAAATGGAAAGGAACATTTTGTTGGCTCTAATAGAGGTATAATGAACACTAAACTTAATGACTATTTAGAAAAAACATCGGCAAATACGGTGGTACTCAGTAATCTTAAAAAAGATAATAATACTATTTCTTTAGATTATAAAATAGAAGGTACTATTAATAAAAAAACATTACAAGTCGTTTTGGTCATTAATGAACGAATCACTTCAATTAAGAGAGGAGAAAATAAAAATAGAACACTGAAAAACTCTAATATTGTTGTAGAAGAAGTGTTCTTAAGTTTAAACTCGAAAGAAGGAAAACTAAGTGTTGTAATTCCGAGTATAGTTACTCAAAGTGATGATTTATCAATTGTTGCATTAATACAAACTGAAAATTTAGATATTACTGGAGGTAGCCAACTAAGATTATAACTGGTTAATAAAAGCTACCGAATGACAAGCAACTATGGCAGCTGTTTCTGTACGTAATCGAGTGTTTCCTAAAGTTACTGGAGCGAAATTGTTTTGAAGTGCTTGTTCTATTTCGTTAACAGAAAAGTCGCCTTCAGGGCCAATTAAAATTGTAATATCTTGTTTTGGCTTTAGTTCTTTTTTTAAAGATGTTCTGTCGGTTTCTTCACAGTGCGCTATAAACAAATCTCCATTAAAGTCTTGCTTTAAAAAGTTTTTAAAAGTAGTAGCCTCATTAAGTTTTGGTAAATAACAATTTAGAGACTGTTTCATTGCCGATTGTAAAATACGCTCAAAACGTTCTGGTTTAATGATTTTGCGTTCACTATGATCACAAACAATAGGTGTAATACTATCAATACCTATTTCAGTAGCTTTTTCCAAAAACCATTCATAGCGATCATTCATTTTTGTAGGGGCTACAACTAAGTGTAAATTGTAATCTCTTTTTGGTTGTAGTGATTTTGAAACAATGGTAGCGATGCACTTATTAATATTCGGTATGGTGATTTCGGCAGTAAACAACCATCCTTTACCATTTGTAATATGTAATACATCCCCAACATTTTTACGCAATACTTTTACAATATGCTTACTTTCATCTTTAGGAAAAGAAAATTGCGTTGTACTGTCTGTGATGTCTGGATTATAAAATAATTGCATGGAGCGAAGATAAAAAAGGAATTATAATTTACGAATGATGGCTACGATTTTTAAATGTATTATACTGAAAACTGCTACTGAACACTGTAAACTACTAATTATTATATCTTTAACCTAGCAGACGCCGTAACATTCTGTTCAGCAAAATTGCCTTCTAAATATTTTAAATACCCTACAATGGCTATCATAGCAGCATTATCTGTAGTAAATTCAAATTTAGGAACATAAGTCGTCCAGCCAAATTTTTGTTCACCATCTTTTAAAGCTTGCCGTATACCAGAATTTGCAGAAACCCCGCCACCAATAGCAATTTGTTTGATACCGGTTTGTTTGGTAGCAAGTTTTAGTTTATCAATTAAAATACCAATAATAGTATACTGTATAGAGGCACAAATATCATTTAGATTTTCTTCAATAAAATTAGGATTTGCTTTTACTTCCCGTTGAACAAAATAAAGAATAGCCGTTTTCAAGCCAGAAAAGCTGAAATTTAAACCTTCTACTTTTGGTTTAGTGAACTGAAACGCTTTCGGGTTTCCTTTTTGTGCACGTTTATCAATTTCTGGCCCTGCAGGATATCCCAAACCAAGAATTTTACCACTTTTATCGTAAGCCTCCCCAACAGCATCATCAATGGTTTCTCCAATAACAGTCATATCAAAATGACTTTTCACTTCAACAATTTGAGTATGTCCACCCGAAATAGTCATTGCGATAAAAGGAAACGACGGTTTTTCAAAACCTTCTTCATCTATAAAATGTGCTAAAATATGTGCTTGCATATGATTCACATCTATTAGCGGAATATTTAACCCATAAGCTAAAGATTTAGCAAAAGAGGTTCCAACTAATAAAGAACCCATTAAACCTGGACCACGAGTAAATGCAATGGCGTGCAGTTGATTTTTCGTTACACCTGCCTTTTTCAACGCTTGGTGCACGACAGGAACAATGTTTTGCTGGTGCGCTCTAGACGCTAATTCTGGCACTACGCCACCAAATTCTTCGTGTATTTTTTGGCTAGCCACAACATTGCTTAAAATTTTACCGTTGTGTATTATAGATGCAGCTGTATCATCGCACGATGACTCAATTCCTAGAATGTAAATATTTTGTGAGGACATTAGTAAATATTAGGCACAATAATTGTTAATTTTGAAAAAGAATAAAAGTCTAATGCATAGTTTCTATTCGTAAGTACAAAAATAGGGTATTCTTAATTCAAATTATAATTTAAAAAGGCATCAAAAAAATCTTAAAAATAATATTAAAAATAGTAGGCATTATTTTGCTGCTTTTCATCATTTTGGTGCTTGTACTTTCTATACCCGCAATTCAGACTAGTTTAGGGAATTATGCTACCAAAAGGATAAATGAAGATTTTGGGACTAATATAAACATCGATAAAATTGGTTTACAATTTAATGGAGATGTAGAACTTAAAAGTATTTATATAGAAGATTACAAAAAAGATACCCTTATAAACATAGCCGAATTAAACACGTCTATTTTAAACTATGGAAATTTATCCAACGGTAAATTAGAATTTGGAGACATAGACATTATAGATTTAGTTTTCAATATAAAAACATATGAAGGCTCAAGGGAGACCAATCTAGACATCTTTGTAGCAAAATTAGAAGGAGACAATCCAACAAAAGGTGATGGTAGTTTTTTACTGTCCTCTAGCGATGTTTCTATTTATAATGGGGTTTTTAAGCTATTAGATGAGAATAGGGAATCTACAAAAGTGCTACATTTTAATAATTTAAATATTAACGCCACCAATTTTTTAATTAAAGGAAGTGATGTAAGTGCCAGAATCAATACCCTATCTCTTAGAGACAGTCGTGGTTTGGTTATGGAAAATTTAATGACAGATTTTGCATATACATTAAAGGATATGACGTTTGCAAATCTTCAAATAAAAACACCTAAATCTGTTTTAAATGGGCATTTAAAGTTTTCTTATGATAGAAAAGATTTGCAGTTCTTTACAGATAAGGTTTTGGTCTCGGCTAATTTTAAAGATTCTAATGTACAATTAGACGAACTTAATACATTTTATAATGAGTTTGGAGCGAATCAATCAGCCAAGTTTAGTGTTGACCTATCAGGAACTTTAAACAATTTGCAAACAACAAATTTAAAATTGAATACCAGTAGAAATACTAGGGTTTACGGAGATATCAATTTTAAAAACCTGTTTAATAAAGAGAAGGATAATTTTTATATGAATGGGTATTTTCGGAACCTATCTTCTACATATAGAGATTTAAAATCTTTATTGCCAAACGTTTTAGGAGATGCGATACCCTCGTCCTTTAATCGATTGGGCATGTTTATTATTGTTGGAAATTCGCAAGTAACAAGCTCAACAGTTATAGCAGATATTGAAATAGTTACCGAATTAGGTTTTGTAGACTCCAATTTAGAAATAACAAAAATTAATGATATAGATAATGCTTCTTATAAAGGAAATATCATTTTTGAAGACTTTGATTTTGGAACATTCCTTAATGATCCAACAGTCGGAAATGCCTCTTTAAATTTTGATGTAAATGGTAAAGGATTTGTTGCCGAAAATGTTAATACACAGGTTAAAGGAGATGTTTTTAATGTTGATTATAACAATTACAATTATAAAGGAGTAAAGGTTGCAGGAAATGTTAGAAACAAAATTTTTGATGGAAACCTAACAGTTAATGACAGAAACCTAAAAATGAGTTTTGCCGGGCTTGTAGATTTTTCTGAAATTATTAAGAAATACGATTTTGAAGCTAATGTCGATTATGCGAATTTAAAAGTATTGAATTTTGTAAAGAAGGATAGCCTTTCTATTTTTAGAAGTCGGGTTAAAATGAATATGAATGCCAGTAACTATGATGATGCTTACGGTAAAATATCATTTAGAAAGACATCATATAAAAATCAGAATGACAATTATTACTTTAATAAATTGGATGTGCTTTCTCGATTTGAGGGGGATACGCGATTTATTGAATTTAATTCCCCGGATATTATTGAAGGAGATTTAAAAGGACGTTTTGTATTTAAAGATTTAAGGAAGTTATTCGAAAACTCATTAGGACATATTTATACAAATTATGAACCATATGAAGTTGCTACAAATCAAAGTATAGATTTTAACTTCAAAATATATAACAAGATTATTGAAGTGGTGTACCCCGAAGTTGAACTTGGTAAAAATACCTTTATAAGAGGTAGAGTAGAAAGTGATGAGAAAAAATTCAAGCTTACATTTAAATCACCAAAAATTAGATTGCTAGATAATTTTGCTAATCATGTTGAACTACAAGTCGATAATAGTAATCCGCTTTTCAATACTTATATAGAAGTAGATAGTTTAAAAACAAAGCATTACAATATCTCTAAATTCAATTTAATTAATGTAACCGTAAATGACACCTTATTTATGCGTTCTGAATTTAAAGGTGGTAAACGAAATAACGATAGCTATAATCTGAGTTTTTACCATACAATTAATGAAGCCAAAGAATCTGTTATAGGTTTTAAAAAATCGGATGTCACCATTAAAAATAATAAATGGTTTATTAATGAAGAGAAGGATAGATTTAATAAAATATCGTTCAGCAAAGATTTTACAAAATTTGATATTGATAGACTTAGAATTAATCATAACAATGAAGAAATTAAACTTTCTGGTATTCTAAGAGATTCTACAGAAAAGGATTTAAAATTAGACTTTAAAAATGTTGACCTATCAAAAATAACACCAGATATAGACAGTTTAGCATTAGCAGGTAATGTAAATGGCAAGTTGGATATACTTCAAAAAAATGGAAATTATTTGCCGCATTCTTCTGTTATAATTGATGATTTTAAGGTCAATAATTTTTTATTAGGCTCTTTTGATGCCGCTATTACAGGCAATAAAACGCTTACTAATTATAAAATAGATGCTACAATTAAAAATGATGCATCAGAATCGTTTGGAGCTGAAGGCGATATACGTGTGGTTGGTAAAAAAGCAACAATAGATGTAAATCTAAACTTTAACGATTTTAATTTATACCCTTTAAATCCATTATTAGACGGTGTATTAACCAATATTCGTGGAGAAGCCTCAGGGAATGTGAATGTCATAGGAAGGCTTAACCATCCTGATATTAACGGGGCATTAACTTTGAACAATGCTGGACTCGGTATTCCGTATCTTAATGTAGATTACGATTTTAAGAATAAAGCATCAGTGACCCTAAAAGATCAGAGTTTCATTTTTAATAAGGTGCAATTAAGCGACACAAAATTTGGTTCTAAAGGAGAACTTAACGGTTCGTTAAATCATGTCAATTTTTCTAAGTGGAGTTTAGGTTTAAATTTAAAAACACCTCGGTTATTAGTACTTGATACTCAAGAAACTGAAGATGCTTTATATTATGGCACTGGTTTTATAGGAGGAAGAGCTAGTATTGCTGGACCAACAGATGAGTTGGTTATAGATGTAGTAGGAGAAACAAAACGTGGAACAGTATTTAAAATACCGCTTAGTGATGCTGAGTCTTTTGGAGATAATTCTTTTATTCATTTTATAACTAAGGATGAAAAAGAGGCAAGAAAAAAAGGAGAAGACGTTGTTTTTAATGAAATTAAAGGTTTGGAATTAGATTTCGATTTGGATCTTACAGAAGAAGCCGAAGTAGAAATTATTATTGATAAAAGTACAGGACATTCACTAAAAGGGCGTGGTAGAGGAGGTTTGCTAGTCGAAATTAATACCAATGGTAAATTTAAAATGTGGGGGGATTTTTCCGTATTTGAAGGAGTTTATAATTTTGCATATGGCGGCTTAATTCAAAAAGAATTTATAGTACAACCAGGTGGTACCTTGGCATGGAATGGGGATCCGTTAAATGCCATAATGGATATGAATGCTATTTATAAAACACAAGCCAACCCTTCACCATTATTGGATAATCCAATTAATAGAAGTATTCCTGTTGAATTAAACATTAGTTTAAAAGGAGATTTAGAAAAACCAGATCCAGATTTTAGTTTCGAATTCCCTAATGTAAATTCGACCATTAAATCTGAGCTTCAATATCGATTAGAATCTGCAGACGATAAGCAAAATCAAGCTTTGTATTTAATATCGACAGGGTCATTCTCCAGAGGGTTAAATGAATTAAATTTTTCAGGTACCATAGCCGAACGACTTAACGGTATTATTAGCGGTATTTTTGGTAATGGAGATAGTAAACTTAATCTAGGTGTAAATTATGAAGCTGGTCAAAACAGACCAGATTACCAAACTGATGACAGAGTTGTTGCCACCATACAAACACAAATTAGTGATCGTGTGCTTATAAATGGTAAAGTTGGGGTGCCTGTAGGTGGAGCAGGAGCTACAGAAACCGTAATAGCGGGAGATGTAGAGATTGATTTTCTGTTAAATGAAGAAGGTACGCTAACAGCTAAAGTGTTTAATAGGGAAAATAGTATTAGAAATTTTGGAGAAGCCATAGGATATACGCAAGGTATCGGGCTTTCATATAACGTAGATTTTGATACCTTCAAAGAATTACTTCAAAACTTCTTTAAAAGACCTAAAAAAGAAGAAAGTGCTCCGCAGGAAAAAACACAAGAAATTAACAATAACGCATTACCTAATTTTATTACAGTAAAGCCTTCTACGCAGAAATAAAGTGTTACTTTTTTACTTTATTTATAACAGTTTTCATAACAAATCGTGTTTTTTTATTAACTAAAACGTTATAGTTTAACAACTATAGTTAAAATAAGATAAATGCTTATAGATATGTGCGTTTTGTTTACTAATTTTACCTGTAAATAATATATTTTGATGGGAAAAGCAATTAAAAAACTAGCCGTTTTGACTTCCGGAGGAGATTCTCCAGGAATGAATGCAGCTATTCGTTCGGTAGTTAGAACATGTGCTTACCATGATATTGAATGTGTAGGTGTTTATCGTGGTTATGAAGGTTTGATTGAAGGTGATTTCAAGGCTATGGATGCTCGTAGTGTAAAAGGAATTATAAACAAAGGTGGTACGATACTAAAATCTGCGCGCTCTAAAGAATTTAGAACAGAAGAAGGTAGAAAAAAAGCATTTAAACAATTAACCGATGCTAATATTGATGGGTTAGTTGTTGTAGGTGGTGATGGTTCTTTTACTGGCGCTCTAATTTTTAATCAGGAATTTGATTTTCCAGTCATGGGAATCCCTGGTACAATTGATAATGATATTTATGGAACTTCCCATACTTTAGGGTTCGATACAGCTTTAAATACAGTTGTAGATGCTATTGATAAAATTCGCGATACCGCGAGTTCTCACAACAGATTATTTTTTATTGAAGTTATGGGACGTGATGTCGGACACATCGCCTTAAATACTGGTATAGCGGGTGGAGCAGAAGAAATCTTGATTCCAGAAGAAGATTTAGGATTAGACAGATTAGTGGAATCCTTGAATAAAAGTAGAAAATCTGGCAAAACATCAAGTATTGTTATAGTTGCAGAAGGAGATAAAATTGGTAAAAACATATTCGAACTTAAAGATTATGTAGATGATAACATGGAAGGTTATGATGTTCGAGTATCAGTTTTAGGTCATATGCAACGCGGTGGTGCACCTTCTTGTTTCGATCGCGTTTTAGCTAGTAGAATGGGAGTGAAGGCTGTAGAGTCTTTATTAGAAGGAGAAACTAATTATATGGTAGGCTTGTTAAATAATAGTGTAGAATTAACACCATTAGATAAAGCCATAAAAGGAAAGTCAAAAATTAACCTAGAATTATTGCGTGTTTCAGACATTATGAGCACTTAACATTTATAAATAAGATTATGTCAAAATTAAAATTAGGAATTAACGGATTTGGAAGAATTGGAAGAATTGCTTTTAGAGTAGCAGCTTCTAGACCAGATATTGAAATAGTAGGAATAAACGATTTACTAGATGTAGATCATTTAGCATATTTATTAAAATACGATTCTGTTCACGGACAGTTTGACGGAACTATAGATACAAATAATGGTAACTTAGTGGTAAACGGTAATGAAATAAGAATTACTGCAGAACGTAATCCAGAAGATTTAAAATGGGATGCCGTTGGAGCAGAAGTTGTTTTAGATTGTACAGGTATCTTTACTAATTTAGAAGGTGCTCAAAAACACATTACAGCTGGAGCTAAAAAAGTAGCTATTTCAGCACCGTCTGCTGATGCACCTATGTTTGTAATGGGAGTTAACCATAACGAAATTACTGCAGATCACACCATTGTATCAAATGCATCTTGTACAACGAACTGTTTAGCGCCTTTAGCTAAAGTAATTAACGATAAATTTGGTATCGCTGAAGGTTTAATGACTACAGTTCATGCCGCTACTGCAACTCAGTTTACAGTTGATGGTCCTTCAAGAAAAGATTACAGATTAGGTAGAGCATCTTTAAATAACATCGTACCTGCATCTACAGGAGCTGCAAAAGCAGTAGGGAAAGTAATTCCAGAATTAAACGGTAAATTAACAGGTATGGCTTTTAGAGTACCAACTGTTGATGTATCTGTTGTGGATTTAACATGTCGTTTAGAGAAACCAGCTTCTTTTGAAGACGTTAAAGCAGCTTTAAAAGATGCTTCAGAAGATGGATTAAACGGTATTTTAGGTTATACAGAAGAAGGTGTTGTATCTCAAGATTTCGTGTCTGAACCAAGAACAAGTGTATTCGATGCAAACGCAAGTATGGCATTAAATGATAACTTTGTTAAATTGGTATCTTGGTATGATAATGAGTTTGGTTATTCAACTAAATTAGTTGACTTAGCACAGCATATTGGTTCAATATAAATTATTAATTTAGTCCACAGAATTACTTTATTAATATAAAAAGTAATTCTGTGGATTTTTTATATAAAAACTTATGATTTTAATTGTTGATAGTGGTTCTACAAAATCTGATTGGATAGCAGTAGACAGTAGTGGAAATCAATTACTGGAAAAGATACGTACTAAAGGACTTAACCCTGCTATTTTACCAGAGAAGAAATTAAAAAAAATAATTAAATCTAATAGTTTATTAAAAGAGCATAAAAAGAGTGTCACTCATATTTTCTTTTATGGAGCTGGTTGTGGTACAGAAAAACCAGTAGCACTTTTAAAAGGAGTATTAGAAGAAATCTTTGTAAACGCCCATATAGAAGTAAATGAAGATACTATGGCGGCGGTATACTCTACAATTAATCATGATAAAGAAGCTGCGGTAGTTTGTATTTTAGGAACAGGATCTAATTGTAGCTATTATACTGGCGAACAATTAGAGCAGCGTGTGGTATCTTTAGGGTATTCTGTTATGGACGATGCTTCAGGGAATTACTATGGACGCCAATTAATTAGAGATTATTACTTTAATCATATGCCAGAAGATGTTAAAATAGCCTTTGGCAGCAAATTTAACATGGAGTCTGATTATATAAAGTATAATTTATATAAGCAACCTAACCCTAACGCCTATTTAGCAAATTTTGCTGAATTTATGTTTTTACATAAAGATTCAGAATATACGATCAACCTTATAAAGAAAGGCATTCGGTTATTTACTACTAATATGATTATGCAATATAAAGAGGAACTAAAAACAGTTCCAGTACATTTTGCAGGATCTATAGCCTACTTCTCACAAGATGAAATTAGAGAAGTGGCTCAAGAGATGGGATTCACTGTTGGTAATTTTGAACGTAGACCTATTGAAGGGTTGGTTACTTTTCATACCAAGAATTTATAAGTTTTTTTATTAGTGAAACTCAATTTTGAAAAGTTGTGAAGCAATATATTCAAAATTGTTAGTTGAACTAATCCCGCTAAAAAAGCGGGATCTTTAGGTCTAATACCTCGAAGTTTACTTCGAAATTAAAAATGTTTTCCATTGAATGCCTCGTGAGCTTGCTCCGAGGATTATTTATTATCACGCAACCATTTTAATGATGTATCATCTTAGTTATAAAATCATTATATGCGCTTTATGAGAAAAATATTTTTGATCATCACTTTATGTTCGTTGTTTTTAAGTTGTAAAAATGACGACGACTCCACTAAAATTCAATACGAATCTACAGCAATAATTAAGGGACAGGATCTTACACTATGCGCTTGCTGTGGAGGATGGGTAATCGAAATTGATGATATTACACCAGATTATCGGTTTGAAATGTTACCAGAAAATTCAAATATAGATTTACAAAAAGCGACATTTCCTATAAACGTAAAATTAAATTGGGAAGTAGATAATACCTGTGGGGGTATAACACGTATTATAATCGAAGATATTATTGAAATATAAATTTTAATAAAGCATTTATTAAATATTTGGTCTACCAATTTTCTTTTCTAGTTTGAATATGTAATTCAGTATATTAGTTGTTTCTATTATTTATTAATTTAAGCACTTTTATAAATGCATAATTTTAAAACCTTATTGGTATTAATAATTGTTTTAGGAATTGTATCATGCGGTTCTAAAAACGATAAAAAAGCTAATAATAATGAGGGCAACCAATGGCAATACCTTTTTAATGGTAAAAATCTTGAAGGTTGGATTCCTAAGTTTTATCATCATGAACTTGGAGACAATTACGCTAATACCTTTCGAGTAAAAGATGGAGTTATTCAAGTAAATTATGACGGTTATACCGAGTTTGGTGATCGTTATGGTCATTTATTTTATTATAAACCATTTTCATCGTACCATTTAAAGTTTGAGTACCGATTTACAGACCAATGGATGGAAGATGCGGCGTCATATACGTATAGGAATAGTGGTGTTATGTTTCACTCTCAAGACCCTAAAACGATACTAAAAGAGCAAAATTGGCCAATATCTATTGAGTATCAGGCGTTAGCAGAAGAAACAGAAGGTGTATTAAGACCTACTGGTAATATGTGTTCTCCAGGTACAGAAGTTTTTGTGAATAATGAAATGGTTTTGCGTCACTGCGTATCTTCTTCCTCAAAAACTTATAAATGGAATGAATGGGTAAAGGGTGAACTTATTGTTTATGGTGATTCTCTTATTATACACGTTGTAAATGGGAATAACGTGCTACAGTATACAAAACCACAAATTGGAGGTGGTATCTCAAAAGGCTATGATCCAGCAGTTAAGATTAATGGAAAAAAACTAACTGAAGGCTTTATTGGTCTACAGGCCGAGGGACAAGGCATAGAATTTAAAGAAATAAAAATCAAGGAATTATAAAGTTTTATTATAATTTGAATATGTTTGTAAAAATTTATCGATAAATGAGTCTTTTCTTACGTTTTGTTAGATCCATAAAAAAAAGAAGGGTTTTATCTTTCTTTATTTTTATTTCTATAGTCACAATTTTGTTGGGAGGCTACTTATTTCTTGAAAAGAAAATAAATTTAGAAACTATAGCATTGTTCTTATTTCTTTTAACCATAATTCAAGTTTTTGTATTACAATATTTTTTTAAGAACCAGTTAAAAAATGATACCATACAATCAAACCTGAATGAGCGAATTAATCAGTTAAAAGAGAACCTCTCTGAATCTGATAGAATGGTTGAACATAAATCTATTTATTTAACAAATATGAGTTATGAGGTTCGTACGCCTCTTAGTACTGTATTGGGGATGTTAAATATGTTAAAGCAGACCAATCTTGATGGTGACCAAAAAGCACAAGTTGAAATTGCAGAGTATTCTTCTAAGCACTTATTGCAATTAGTAAATATGGTGACTGATAATACGGATGTAAAAGAAGGAGATCTAGATTTAAATTTATTGGCAGTAGATTTAAAATCGGACTTGTCTCATCTTTTTAAAGTTTTTGAATTTCAAGCTTGGGAGAAAGGCTTAGAATTCGATTTTAAGTTTTTACATGAAGAAAAAGATAAGTTTTCAGTTTTAGGAGATTCGGCTAAAATTCAACAAGTGTTAATTAATCTGATTAACAATGCTATCAAATTTACTAACTCAGGAAGGATATCAATTATAGTTGATCAAACTATTAGTATTGGTGAAGATCAAATAGTGACGTTTTATATTAAAGATACCGGGATAGGTATGCGACAAGAAGAAGTTAAACGAATTTTTAATAACGCTTCAAATGTATATGATTCGGACACATCAATGATGAGATATTATAAAGGAGGAGGCATTGGGCTTTCTATTTCTCATCAATTGGTAAAATTGATGGGAGGCGATTTAAAATTAGAAAGTAAGGAGAACGAAGGATCTACTTTTTATTTTAGTTTACAGCTAAAAAAGACATTAAATATTCAAATAGAAGGTGGAGAGCAAGCCCCAATCCTTTTAGATAAATTTAGTGTTTTGGTAGCAGAAGATAATCGAATGAATCAGAAGGTTATTAAATTTTTGTTAGAACGTCAAGGAGCCGATTGTACATTTGTAAAAAATGGTATTGAAGCCGTAGAACTATACAAAATTTTAGATTTCGATATGGTATTTATGGATATTTATATGCCAGATATGGATGGGTATCAGGCCACTAAATCTATTCAAGCTACAGAAAAATATATTATTAATAAAACACCAATAATTGCCGTTTCGGCAAGTGCTTTTGAAGAGGATATTGTTAATGCTAAACTAGCAGGAATTGATGAGTTTTTAGCAAAACCAATAGAAACAGAAAAGCTAAAAGAGTTATTGATTAAATACTCAAAAAAAGATTCATAAGCTTAAAAAACTATTTATTTAATAGCAATCATGCTAATTTCTACATTAACATCTTTTGGTAATCTGGCGACTTGTACAGTCTCTCTAGCTGGAGCAGTTACATCATTAAAATAGTTACCGTATACCTCATTAATCTGAGTAAAATCATCCATATTACTAATAAAAATAGATGTTTTTATGACGTGTTCAAAAGTCATACCAGCAGCTTCTAAAACAGCTTTAAGGTTTTTCATAACCTGTGCAGTTTCAGTTTTTATATCATCTAAAATAAGGACTCCTGTTTTTGGATTAAATGCAATTTGTCCAGACGTATATAGTGTGTTACCGCTCAATACAGCTTGATTATAAGGACCAATAGGAGCAGGAGCATTCGTTGTTGTAATTATCTTTTTCATTGAAATATTTTTTATTTTTTTCCACGAAAATGGAAACTTCATTAAACTTTCCTTAAACTGTTAAAATAAACCTATAAATATTTAGAGTGTAATATCTGGTTGTCTTCGTTGCTCATATTTTAAATCTTGTAAAATACTTGATCTAATACCAATAAAGAAATTCCATGAACTTCTAGAGCTAAAAGGAACCCAGCTAAAATTCATACGCCAGCTTAACAAATCACGTTCAAAACGTAGTTGAGTAAAAGTGAAACCTGCATTTTTTAAATCGTAACCAGAAGAAGCTCCTATGGACCATTTAGGCGATAATTCGATGTCTCCAGAAAACATAAGCGAATGCGAAGAAATTTCATCCTGTCGTGCAGAATTCGAATAGTTAACAGCGTATGCCACACGTAAATTCCAGGGAATTTTATAATTATAATGTTCACTTGAGGCATCCTCTTTTTTATCCTCCCTATCATTATTCATCTGTGGGTTAGAAAAATCTTCGGAAACTCCAAATAGATCATCTGCACGTCCGCCACTCCGCAAATTCTCATCAATATTCTTATCTTTTTGTTTTGTATCCCCTTTTTTACTGGATATTGACCAACTGGTAGTTAAGTTTGCGCTTGTTAATCTAAAAAGACTCCCTCCGTTATTAATATTAAATTCATTAATTTTTCTATTATTATTGTCCAATGCGTAGGGGTCTAAAGTAGCTCCAAAATTCACACTCATTTTTCCATCAAAAAGCTGTGTGCCTCCACTCATTCTAACGGGACTCCATTGAAACTCATCAGCAGCAAAATTATAAGACGTAGAAAAGTTTAAGTTATTTAATAAAACCACTTTTTTAGGCTCGGTGGCTGTACTATCTTTATCACGAATTTTAGCTTCTAGATTGTTGGATAAGGAAATTCCCATAGAACTAGAAAAGTCTTTATTAGGTGTTCCGAAAATTGATAATTGTTCAAAACGTGTATATTCTAAATCAACATTTTCTAGAATGAGGTCTTCTTCTGCTTTAGTTAAACCGTCAGCATTTACAACTTCAGCAGTTTCATAATATCTATGAAAAGCAGGATTTATATTATAGCTAACAGAAGGTCTCATAACATGCCTAATAGCTTTTATTTTTCGATCCTTTTTTTTCCCTTTTTCAAAATCGAACATACCGTAAACTGTTGTACCTAAACTAGTACTAAAATTGTAAGTTCTAAAGGAATCGAACTTCTTAATAGTATCCGTTACAAAAGCGCGCTCACTAAGATGATATGTTTTCTTTTTGGTTTGAAAACTCCATACTTCATTGTAATTAGAAGAAGCACTAATACTAAAATGTTTAAATATTTTAAAATTTGTACTCAATGGAACTGTATGCTGAAAACCGGCTTTAGCGTCATCAAACATTTCTTTTTTAAAGAAAAATTCATCGTTCGTTTTAATCCTATTTTCCCCTCTTACATTATATTGGAGGTTCATGTTTTGAATAATCCCCTTTTTAGAGCCAGATTTTGAAGAAAAAGGATATATTCTACCAATACTCCCTTGAAACGTAGGAAGTGTCATGTTTATTTCTTCTGTATTAGTGTTTTGCGAGTGAGTTGCCGTTAAACTAAAATTTACCTGAGGTTCTCCTTGAAATGTTTTAGAGTATGATACAGATGATGATAAAGAGTTATTTAAAAAAGCACCTGTATTTATTTGATTTACAGATGAACGGTAAAAGGTACTGCTACCTAAGTTAACAGACGCTGAAAATCGTGAATTAGGGTTTGCTTTAGAATCTTGACTATGTGACCAACGTATATTGTAAATGGTGTTTTTGGAGTAGTCTGGAAAACCACGTTCACTATTAATTAAATTTTCATATCTAAAACCTAAATTACCTCTATATTTATAACGTTTAGAATACGTACTTTCCATTCGCATACCATAACTACCATTGGTGTAATAGTCTCCTATAACTGCTAGATCGACATAATCACTAATCGCAAAATAATACCCGCCATTTTGTAAAAAGAACCCACGGTCATTCTGCTCTCCAAAGGAAGGTATTATAACCCCAGAAGTCTGCTTTTCGGTTTGCGGAAAAAAAGCAAAAGGGACTCCAATAGGAGTAGGGACATCATAAATAAATAAATTAGCCAATCCCGTAACTATTTTTTTACCAGGAACAATTTTTGCCTTTCTAAGCTTTATATAATACTCTGGGTCTTCAAGGTCTTCTGCAGTAGTATATTTAGCATTTTTCAAGAAATACACAGAATCGTTCTCCTTCTTTGTAATCTGGGCAACTACGGTACCTTCTCCCTGTTCCGTTTTAGAATTAAATATAAGTGCCTTTTTTGTTTCAGTATTAAAAATAATGGAGTCGGGTTCCACAACATTATTGCCTTGAGTAAAAACAGGTTTTTGAGTATAACCTTCAATAGAATCGGTGATACCTTTTGCATATACTGTATTTTTAGTATAATCAATAACAATATTGCCCGAAGTAATATTCATATCACCATAGTCAATCTTAGCATTGTTATACAAGTATAGTTTTTGCTTTTTTTGATTGAATTTTGTGTAATCATCTGCATGGTAGGTAACTATAGTCTCTAAAAGTTCTTTTTTAGGAGGAACTGAATCTGTCAATGTAGAATCTTGACGCTTTTCGGATATTTCAGGAACTAGTAGGCTGTCTGTATTAACAATAACGCTATCCCTAATACTTGGATTAATCGTTTTTCCCTTTTTTGGTATATCTTGAGCAAAGCTTAACGTGTTAATAAACACTGTAAAACTTAGTGCAAAAAGTATTTTAAAGTTGTTTGTATGCAACGCTTTTAAATGTATTTTTGTAAAAGTATGGCTCGGTTTTTGAAAAGCCAAAATTACATATATTTTTCTGTGATTGATTTAATAAATCAATTAAAAATTTAAAATTAAAATAAACTGAGTTTTTTAATCGATAAAACTCTTATTTAAGCATCCTTCTAAAGCAATAAATATTATAGGTTGTTACATACGTTTCGATTAAAATTAATTTATATACACCACATGAAAACGCACAGAGTATTACTTTTCGTATCTTTTATAATAGTATTAACACTTTCTTTCAATATATCCGCTTACAGTCAGTCGCCTTCAAATTCATTTGTAATTATGATAGACCCAGGACATGGAGGTAGAGATAGTGGGACACCAGGTACAGGTAGATACAAATCAACAGAGAAAGATATTGCATTGGATGTTTCATTAGCTTTAGGTAAAATGATAAAAGAACAACTAGCAAATGTTACGATTGTTTATACACGGGATAAAGATATATTTCCTACTTTAAAAGGTAGAACTGAGTTAGCTAACAAAAAAGATGTTGATTTGTTTATTTCAATACATTGTAATGCGCAACCAGGTAAAAAAGGAACAGCATATGGTTCAGAAACATATGTTTTAGGTACGACTAAAAATAAACAAAATTTAGAAGTAGCAAAACGAGAAAATAGTGTAATAGCATTGGAAGATGATACTGAAGTTTATAAAGGATTTAATTCTAATTCATCTGAATTTATATTGGGGCTTGAATTGGCTCAAGAAGCATATTTAGATCACAGTATTAAATTAGCAAGATATATTGAGGACGAATTTCAAATCATAGGAAAAAGAAGGAGTAGAGGCGTAAAACAAAATATTTTTTACGTTTTAGCATATACTTATATGCCGAGTGTTTTAGTAGAGTTAGGATTTTTAACGCATAAAAAAGAAGAGGATTTTTTAAATTCAAAAAAGGGTAAAAATATAATGACCAAGTCATTATTCAATGCCGTTAAAAAATACCTCAAATATTTAAGCATAAATACAGATAACACAACTTTGGTAGAGGATAATGAAAAAACCATTGCGTTTTCTCAAAACATTAAATTTAAAGTTCAAATAGCAGCAAGTTCTAGAGTACTTGAAACAAAACCATACAACTTTAAAGGATTACAAGATATTTCTCGTTTAAAAGACGGTCATATTTATAAGTATTTTTATGGGGCAACATCTAGTTATGATAAAATAAAAGAACTGGAAGCAGAAGCAGCAAAAAAAGGATATACTTCAAGTTTTATCGTAGCTTTTAAAAATGGTAAAAAGATAGCATTAATGGATGCTTTAAAAACGGCTACGAATTAAGCGGTTTCTTTTTAAATTTATTTTAAATTTGTTTTCTAATACATTTTAGTTTGAAAATATCAAAAGAAGTTAAAACAGGCATATTATTAATATTAGGAATCATCCTATTTATTTTTGGATTTAATTATTTAAAAGGTCAAAATCTATTCGATTCCAATAATGTTTATTATACCGAGTTTGATTATAATGCCTTAACCCAGTCGTCTGTCGTTACAGTTCGAGGAAACCCAGTAGGGAAAGTTAAAGACATCGCTTACGATTTTAAAACTGGAAAAACCAGAGTGTCATTTTTTGTGAATGAAGAGTTAAAGTTTTCAAAAAATAGTGTTGTGAGACTTTATGAAACTAGTTTAATGGGAGGAAACGCTATAGCAATAGTATTGGCTAAAGATGGTGATATAGCAAAATCTGGAGACGTTTTAAAATCCGAAGTAGAAACAGGTTTAGTTTCTAGTCTTTCAAAAAACTTTTCGGGAATTAGTAGTGAATTAAATTCTACATTACGAGCTACAGATACCTTGTTTAATAGTTTAAATGATTTTGTTAATGATAATTCTGAAGCAGGATTAAAAAGTACGATCAAAGAATTAAATGAAACTTTAAAATCCTTTAAAAATACCTCAAACACAGTTAATGGCGTCCTTTCTAAAAATGATAAGAACCTAGCTAGTATTCTTGAAAAATTTAAAACAACTGCTGATGGTTTAGCAGCATTAAGTACCGAATTAAAAAATGCTAATATTGGTACAACTGTAGAAACTTTAAATAAAACGCTTAACAATTTAAATAGTATGTTAGGCGCTCTTAACAAAGGAGAAGGATCTTTAGGTAAACTTCTTAAAGATGATGCTGTATATGAGAATTTGGAAGGCGCTACTAAAGAGATGGAAGCGCTGTTAAAGGATATTAAACTACATCCAAAACGTTATTTTAGAATTTTATCAAAAAAAGAAATTCCATATAAAGAGGACGAAACTAAATAAACTTTATGCAATATTTACCTAACATTCTTTTTGCAGTTATACTAATAGCAGGCCTTGGTTTTTTTATTAAAAATGTAAAAAAACTTGCCAGAAATATTAAATTGGGTCGAGATGTAGATGTTAGTGACAATAAATCCCAACGATGGAAAAACATGGCGATGATTGCTTTAGGGCAAAGCAAAATGGTACGTCGCCCTATTTCAGGTATTTTGCATGTTGTAGTATATATTGGTTTTATAATAATTAATATTGAAGTTTTAGAGATTCTTATTGATGGCTTACTTGGAACACACCGTATTTTTTCATCAATAGGAAGTTTATATGGTATTTTAATAGGTGCTTTTGAAATATTAGCAGTTTTAGTGTTTGTTTCTGTTATTCTTTTTTGGGTTAGAAGGAATATTATAAAACTGAAGCGTTTTTGGAAATCAGAAATGACTAGCTGGCCTAAAAATGATGCGAATTACATTCTGTATTTTGAAATGGTCTTGATGACCTTATTTTTAGTTATGAATGCTACAGATGTTCATTTTCAGAGTTTAAATTCGGGGAACACAATCAGTCAATTTATAGCGCCTTGGTTTAGTGGTTTATCTGATGGTACTTTGCATTTTATTGAAAGAGGTGCATGGTGGATACACATCGTTGGAATATTAGTATTCTTAAATTATCTTTATTATTCCAAGCACTTACACATATTGTTAGCATTTCCAAATACATATTATGGAAAATTGAAACCTAAAGGGCAACTAGATAATTTGGAAGCTGTAACAAAAGAAGTGAAGATGATGATGGATCCAAATATAGATCCCTTTGCAGCACCAGAAGAAGCTACTGAAGGTGAAGGCGAGGTACCTGCTAAATTTGGAGCAAGTGATGTACAAGATTTAAGTTGGGTTCAGTTATTAAATTCTTATACATGTACAGAATGCGGACGGTGTACTAGTGAGTGTCCAGCAAATCAGACAGGCAAAAAATTATCGCCTCGTAAAATTATGATGGATACGCGGGATCGTTTAGAGGAAGTAGGAAAAAATATTGATGCCAATAATGGTACGTTTAAAGAAGATGGAAAACAACTCTTAGATGATTATATTACTAAAGAAGAACTTTGGGCATGTACTTCATGTAACGCTTGCGTAGAAGCTTGCCCGGTAAGTATAGATCCGTTATCGATCATTTTAGATATGCGTCGTTATTTAGTTATGGAACAGTCTGCTGCTCCTGTAGAATTAAATAACATGATGACAAATATTGAGAATAATGGCGCACCATGGCCGTACAACCAAATGGATCGATTAAATTGGAAAAACGAATAGTTTATTCCATGCTTAATATTTATAAATTCAAAAATTCAAAATAGAAAATGAGCGAATTATTAAAAGTACCAACTATGGCAGAATTTATGGCTCAAGGCAAGCAACCAGAAGTATTATTTTGGGTGGGTTGTGCAGGTAGTTTTGATGATAGAGCAAAAAAAATAACAAAAGCATTTGTTAAGTTATTAAACAAAGCCAATGTCGAATTTGCAGTATTAGGAACTGAAGAAAGTTGTACTGGAGATCCTGCAAAACGAGCTGGAAATGAATTCTTGTTTCAAATGCAAGCAGTTACCAACATTGAGGTTCTAAATGCTTATGAAGTAAAAAAAATAGTAACAGCTTGTCCGCATTGTTTTAACACCATAAAAAATGAATATCCAGAATTAGGAGGTACTTATGACGTTATGCACCATACTCAGTTTTTAAAAACGTTGCTGGATGAAGGGCGTTTAACTATAGAAGGTGGGCAATTTAAAGGAAAGCGTATAACATTCCATGACCCTTGTTATTTAGGTAGAGCCAATAATGTTTATGAAGCTCCAAGAGAGCTTATACAAAAATTAGAGGCAGAACTCGTTGAAATGAAAAATTGTAGACGCAACGGTTTATGTTGTGGGGCAGGAGGCGCTCAAATGTTTAAAGATGCTGAAAAAGGTGATAAAGAAGTTAATGTTGAACGTACTGAACAAGCTTTAGAATTAAAACCAGAGATTATCGCTGCTGGTTGTCCATTTTGTAATACCATGATGACCGATGGCGTAAAAGCTAAAGAAAAAGAAAGCGATGTTGAAGTTATGGATATTGCTGAGCTAATAGCTAATGCTCAGGATTTGTAATGGAAAATAAAGCGTGTCCAGCCTGTAAAAATGATAGCGATCTTAATGTGAATTTATGTCCTAAATGTGAATTCCCTTTTAATGGAACTGAAAAAGAAAAATCAATTCATATAGGTAGATTCATTGGGAAAAAGGGAATTATTTTTGATGCTGAAGACTCCCTAACTAAAAGCCAGCAACTACTTTTTTTAGCGGCAGGATTGTATCTTTTAGGAGTAATCATAAATTTTTCAGTATTGTTAAATGATTTATTAGCATTAATTTTTAATACAGTTGTTATTATAGTAATTTTAGCAAGTGGGGTTCTTTTAAAGAAGGCTCCCATGCTTTTTTTAATTATTCCAATAATTGTTCTGTTATTTGTTTATGGTATAAATTATGCTATAAATCCAGATAGTTTAACAAGAGGAATCTTTTTTAAATGCTTAATCTTAGGAAGCCTAATTTATAGTATCTATAATTATTTAGCATCCGAAAGGTTTAAGAAAAAGTATAATTTTTAGAATAATCATGTTAGTAGATTTTAATACATTACCAGAAGAATCTAGGGTTTGGATATACCAAGCCAATCGTTCTTTTACAGAACAAGAAATAGAAGAAATTCAGTCGAAGCTAAATATATTTATTGAAAACTGGACTGCACATGGAAGTGATTTACAAGCTGGTTCATTAATAAAATACAAACGGTTTATAATTATAGGTTTAAATCAAACATTAAATAATGCAACAGGTTGTTCTATCGATGCATCAGTTCATTTTATTCAACAATTAGAAAATGAGTACCATGTTGATTTAATGGATAAAATGAATGTGTCTTACAAGCAAGGCGAATACATTGCCTATAAGCCACTTCTTGACTTTAAGAAAATGGCAAAAGATAAAGCCATTTCTAAAAACACCATTGTATTTAATAACTTAGTAACTAATATCTCAGAATTTAAAGAGAATTGGGAAGTACCAGCGAGTGAGAGTTGGCATAGCAGATTTATTAAATAAAAACCAAATTAATTTTTAGTATTTCTTTTTATGATTATTTGGTCTTATTTAGTAATCAGTTTGTTTTAATTGCCATTCTGACTAATTTTTTATTGAAACCTTAATTAATTTTTAAAAGTAAATCTTAAAATTTAGGATAACTACAAAATTCATAAGGGGATAGGTATTAAACCCGAAAAAGCTTTCATATATCAAATAGAATAATGATTTTTATGCTCATAAAGTGTAAAAAAGAAATTATGGCTAACGAAATTGTATTATTAAATATTTCGGGACAAGATAAACCAGGATTAACCTCTAGTCTAACGAGTGTTTTAGCAGAATATGGTGCTAAAGTATTGGATATTGGACAGGCAAACATTCACGATACCCTATCTTTAGGTATCTTGTTTAAGATTGAATCTGGAAAAAAATCAGCAGCTGTATTAAAAGATTTGCTTTTTAAGGCTTATGAGCTTGGTATTCAGGCTAAATTTACGCCAATTACTTTGGAAGACTATGAAAAATGGGTAACACTACAAGGTAAAGATCGATACATAGTAACTATTTTAGGAGAAAAACTTGCAGCCGAACAAATATCTGAAGTAACAAAAATAATTTCAGAAAAGAATTTAAATATAGATTCTATTAAAAGGCTTACAGGACGTTTATCACTTGTTAAAGAAGAAGAATATCCTAGAGCATGTATACAACTTTCTATAAGAGGTAGAATTGATGATAAAGCTGAATTTACTGAGAAATTTATGCAAATTTCTAGAGATTTAGATGTTGATATAGCTTTTCAAGAAGACAATATTTATAGGAGAAACAGACGTTTGGTTTGTTTCGATATGGACTCCACATTAATACAAACAGAGGTTATTGATGAATTAGCTGAACTCGCTGGGGTTGGAGATGAAGTAAGAGCTATTACAGAATCTGCCATGCAAGGAGAAATAGACTTTACGGAAAGTTTTATAAGCCGCATGAAACTTTTAAAAGGTTTAAGTGAAGAAGTACTTCAAGATGTAGCCATAAATTTACCAATAACGAAAGGAGCAAAAAGACTCATAGATACCTTAAAAAGTTATGGGTTTAAAACAGCTATTTTATCTGGGGGATTTACATATTTTGGGCATTACTTAAAGGAAAAACTAGGAATGGATTATGTGTATGCCAACCAATTAGAAATTAAAGATGGTATTTTAACAGGAGGTTACCTTGGTGATATTGTTGATGGTAATAAAAAAGCAGAATATCTCAAAGAAATAGCTAAAAATGAAGGTATAGATATTAGTCAAACTATTGCTGTAGGTGATGGTGCTAATGATTTACCAATGCTTAACCTTGCAGGACTAGGCATTGCTTTTCATGCAAAACCAACGGTTAAAGATAATGCACAAAATTCTATATCAAGTATTGGTTTAGATGGTGTCTTATACTTATTGGGGTACCACGACAGACATATCGATTTAATCGAATAAACTGTAAAATCAACTTCGATTTTTCTAGAAAAAACAAAAAAGGCCTAAGTCTTTTGAAAATATAGCTGGCATTAACAATTATATTTAATAAGATCTCAGAGCCTAAATAGATAGGTAATCCGTTACCTACAATCCTTCACATAGCTTCGTTTTAAAATAGGAGTTTACTGTTTCTTTAAAAATCTCTTTGAAAGTCTTTTCATCTTCTCTTTAAAAGTGTTAATTTGGCATTTCATTTGTTTAAATTAATTGCTGTTAATGCCTCTAATTCTTTCTTTCTATGCGTAGTATCTTTCATATAATAATAGTCTTTTTCACAATTTTTTCTGCGTTTAGCCAGACGATTGAAAACCCTTTACTAGCTGAAAATATTACAGATCAAAAGAAATGGGTGGATAGTGTGTATACGTCCATGACCCTAGCAGAAAAAGTGGGGCAATTATATATGGTACAGGTTATGTCTAACCAAGATGCAAAAACAAAGAATGAGATCATTAAGTTAATTAAAGATTATCATATTGGTGGTATCATTTATTCAAACGGAGGTCCTGTTAGACAAGCAAAATTGAATAATGAATTACAATCGTTTTCTAAAACACCATTGCTAGTTGGAATGGATGCAGAATGGGGGCTTAGTATGCGTTTAGACTCTACGTATTCTTATCCATGGAATATGACGCTTGGAGCTATAAAAGATAACGATCTTATAGAACAAACAGGAAAACGAATAGGAGAGCATTGTAAACGCTTAGGAGTGCATTTTAATTTTGCTCCAGTTGTAGATATTAATACAAACCCGAAAAACCCAATAATAGGGAACCGATCTTTTGGTGAAGATAGAGATAATGTCACCGAAAAAGCATTAGCTTTTATGAAAGGCATGCAAGGAGCAGGTGTTTTGGCCAACGCAAAGCATTTTCCTGGACACGGTGATACAGATCAAGACTCGCATGAAACATTACCAACCATAAATTTCAATGAAAAACGTATTGATTCAATAGAATTATACCCATATAAAAAACTTATAAAGGAAGGCTTGTCTAGCGTTATGGTGGCACATCTAAATGTGCCTAGTTTAGAACCTCGTTCAGGGTATCCATCGTCATTATCAAAGCATATTGTAACCGATATTTTAAAAGATTCTTTGGGGTTTCAAGGGCTTATATTTACGGATGCGCTTACTATGAAAGGTGCTTCAAATTTTAGTGAAACTGGCGATATAGATTTGGCTGCTTTTAATGCAGGGAACGATGTGATGTTAATGTCTGAAAATGTAGGTATAGGTGTTTCTAAAATTATAGAAGCCTGTAATAAAGGAGATATTACAGAAGAACGTTTGGCACATTCGGTTAAAAAGATATTGCAAGCTAAATACAAAGTTGGTTTGCATAATTATGAACCTATTGGTCTATATAGTTTAACAAAAGATTTGAATAGACTTGAAGATGATATTTTATATGAAGAATTGATTGAAAATGCTATTACTGTAGTGAAGAATGATAAGCATTTTATGCCCTTAAGGGAATTAGAAACTAAAACGATTGCTTATGTGAATTTGGGAGATGATAGTGGTGCTACGTTTTTTAATGAGTTAAAAAAATACACGGAAGTACATTATATCGAAGCAGATAAATTAAATGATTTAAATAAAAAGCTTCGAGTATATAATACAGTAATTATAGGCTTGCATCGTTCTAACGATAGTCCATGGAATAAATATCAATTTACCAAAGAAGAATTAATTTGGTTAGAAAAAATAGCAAAAACACATACTGTTATTTTAGATGTTTTTGTGAAGCCTTACTCACTTTCAGATTTAAAAAGTATAGATGATATAGAAGGTATTGTGGTTAGCTATCAAAACAGTCACATAGCTCAGCAAAAATCGGCACAACTCATTTTTGGTGCTATTCCGGCGAAAGGGCATTTACCAGTGTCTATAGGGACGTTTTTTAAAGAAGGTGATGGATTTAATATCAATGCCATAAAAAGGCTAGGGTATACAATACCAGAACGTGTTGGTATGAGTTCTCTAAAGTTAAAACGATTAGATTCAATTGCTCAGCATGCTGTCAATCATAAAATGACCCCAGGGATTCAATTATTGGTAGCAAGAAAAGGACAAGTTGTTTACAATAAGAATTTTGGTAAACATACTTACAAGGCAAAAAACAAAGTACAATTTGATGATATTTACGATGTAGCATCCCTAACAAAAATATTAGCGACTTTACCTTTACTCATGGAACTAGAAGAGAATGGTATTGTATCATTGGATAGCAAACTTTCAAAAATATTACCAGAATATAAAAAATCTAATAAAAAGGATATAACGATAAAAAAGATGCTGTCTCACTATGCTAAATTGAGACCGTGGGAACCATTTTATTATCATACCTTAGATACCGTTACCAAACGTCCAAGTAAAAAATATTATAGAGGAAAAAGAACCAATCAATTTAATATTGAGGTTACTAAGAATTTGTTCTTACGTTCTGATTATAAGGATTCTATAAATGCTATTATCAAAGACTCAGAGTTGTTGGATAGACTGAGATATAGATATAGCGACTTTCCTTATTATATTTTAAAGAAATTTATTGAGACACATTACGACAAAAGACTTGATGAATTGGTGCAAGATCATTTTTATCAATCATTAGGAGCTAATTATACATTGTACAATCCATATTATAAAATAAGTAGTAAAAGAATTGTACCTACAGAGGTAGACGACTATTACAGATACCAAAAGGTACACGGTTTTGTACATGATATGGGAGCAGCTATGCAGAATGGTGTTGGAGGACATGCTGGGATTTTTAGTAATGCAAACGATGTAGCGAAAATTTTGCAAATGTACTTGCAAAAAGGGTTTTATGGTGGTAAACGTTACTTAAAAGCTGAAACTATTGATAAATTCAATACGTGTTATTATTGTGGAAAAGGAAATAGGAGAGGCGTTGGTTTTGATAAACCGCAATTAGGAGAGGAAGGGCCAACATGTGGATGTATATCCATGACAAGTTTTGGACATTCAGGTTTTACTGGTACCTATGCTTGGGCAGATCCAGAAGAAGAAATTGTTTATATCTTTTTAGCAAATAGAACCTATCCTAAAGCTGGTAAAAATTTATTATTAAGAGAGAATATTAGAACCGAAATACAACGCTTAATTTACGAAGCGATAGAAGATTAAAAAGTACTTAAAGTTATAAGTTAATAGTATTTAAAGTTGAAAAACTTAAGCGCTTAAAACTTTAAAGATATAGAATTAAAGCATATGAAAATAGGAATTGTTTGCTATCCAACATTTGGAGGAAGTGGAGTTGTAGCCACAGAACTAGGTTTAGAACTATCTAAACGTGGACACGAAATCCATTTTATTACATACAATCAACCAGTGAGATTGGAGTTATTAAGTAATAATGTACATTACCATGAGGTAAATGTTCCAGAATATCCATTGTTTCACTACCAGCCTTACGAATTAGCCTTATCTAGTAAATTAGTAGATATGGTAAAGCTTCATAAAATAGAAATTCTACATGTACATTATGCCATTCCACATGCGTATGCAGCCTATATGGCTAAGAAAATGTTACAAGAAGAAGGTATTTATGTCCCAATAGTAACAACATTACATGGTACAGATATAACACTTGTAGGAAGTCATCCTTTTTATAAACCAGCAGTCACATTTAGTATAAACAAGTCGGATGCTGTAACAGCTGTATCGCAAAGTCTAAAAGACGATACATTACGATTATTTGATATTAAAAACGATATACATGTCGTACCAAACTTTATCGATTTAGATAAATACAAACATGGCTTTACAGATTGTCAAAGAGGTATGATGGCAGACGATAACGAAAGAATAATTACACATATTAGTAATTTACGTCCTGTAAAAAGAGCACAAGATGTGATCTCTGTTTTTTACAATATTCAAAAAGAAATGCCAGCTAAATTGATGTTGGTTGGAGAAGGCCCGGAGCGCGAAAAAATAGAAATACGTTGTCAGGAATTAGGAATTATAGATAAGGTTATTTTCTTTGGAAAAAGTAATGAAATAGATAAGATACTGTGTTTTAGTGATTTATTCCTATTGCCTTCAGTAACAGAAAGTTTTGGATTAGCAGCTTTGGAAGCAATGGCTTCTGGGGTACCAGTTATTTCAAGTAATACAGGAGGTATTCCTGAAGTGAATGCTCATGGAGTCTCTGGGTTTTTAAGTAATGTTGGCGATATAGAAGCTATGACGAAACATGCACTTCACATTTTAAGTGATGAAAGTCGTTTGCAGACTTTTAAAGATAATGCCAGAAAAGAATCTTTAAAGTTTGACTTACACGCCATAGTGCCGCAGTATGAAGCTATTTATGAAGATACTTTAACCAAGTGTTTGGTTTTGTAAAACAACGAACTATGATTATATAAAAAAAGCGCCTAATTGGCGCTTTTTTTATATGTAATTATTTGATTTAGAACTGATAACGAACACTTAAAGCAATATCGAAATCTAAGTCATCATTATCATAAGCATCATCTCCAAAACCGATTTCTGGTCTGGCATCTAATGAAATTAATAATGGAATTTCAAAATTATACTCAATACCAATATCACCAGCAGCAAAAAGGAAGGTATCCGTTTCATTTCTATTGTTAGAAAGGTCATTGCTATAAGATCCAAGGCCACCACCGGCACCAACATACCAATGGAAAGAACCATCTAAAGGAAATACCCACTGATACAATCCAGCCAGTTTAAAACCATCATATGTGCTTGCGTTTCTCCAGCCAAAATCTATTTCTAATCTATTATTATCTCCTAGAGCACGTTGATAAGATATCTCCGCACCAAAAGCATCACTATCTCCTAATCGCAATCCAATAGCATTATCTGAAATGCTTTGAGCGCTGGAAACAAAAGTGAATCCTAAAATAGCAACTGACAATAAAAGTAATTTTTTCATAAGTTTAAAGTTTAGTTTGATTAATGATTTATGATTGATATACGATATTATTCGTTAAAAAGATTATTCTATTAATATTTGATTCGATAAACAAAAATAACGTCAAAATTGTATTTATATTTAACATCTTTTATAGATTTATAAACATATTTATTAAACAATGGGGTTAACTCCACATTTTCGAGGATTAAGAGATAAACTTTCTGGTGAGTTATATTATGACGATTTAATAAAATCCATATATGCAACAGACGCTTCTGTTTACAGAATCTTACCACTGGCCGTTGCTTATCCTAAAGACAAAGAAGATATAAAGCTTTTAATTTCCTTTGCAAAAACACATAAAACGTCATTAATTCCGAGAACAGCAGGGACATCGCTTGCCGGACAATGTGTTGGGGAAGGTATTATAGTAGATGTGTCTAAATATTTTACAAATATTTTAGATCTTAATGAAGAAAAGCAAACCATTACCGTTCAGCCTGGTGTTGTGCGGGATACATTAAATAACTATTTAAAGCCTTTTGGTCTGTTTTTTGGACCGAATACATCTACGTCTAACAGATGTATGATAGGGGGTATGGTTGGTAATAATTCTTCAGGTACCACATCGATTCAATATGGAGTAACCCGTGATAAAGTTCTGGAATTGCAAACCATTTTAAGCGATGGGAGTGATGCTGTTTTTGGTGAAGTATCATCAGAAGCATTTATTGATAAAACAAAAGAACAGTCATTAGAAGGGTATATTTATAACACCATTTATTCAGAGCTGATTTCTGAAACTGTTCAGAAACGTATTATTGATAATTTTCCAAAGCCAGAGATTCACAGAAGAAATACAGGGTATGCTATAGACGAATTAATAAATTCGGATGTGTTTACAGCTACTTCAGAAAAATTTAATATGTGTAAATTACTTTCAGGAAGTGAAGGTACCTTGGCTTTTACCACACAAATAACTTTAAAATTAGATAAACTACCTCCGCAAGAAGGAATTATGGTAGCAGCGCATTTTAATAGCATAGAAAATTGCTTAAAAGCAGTCGAACCCGTTATGAAACATAATTTGTACACCTGTGAAATGATGGATAAAACCATTTTAGATTGTACAAAACATAATAAAACACAACAAGAAAACAGACGCTTTATTGAAGGAGATCCGAAGGCTATTTTGATGTGTGAAGTCAGAGCAAATAATAAAAATGATGTAGAAACTTTAGTTAAAAACTTATTGGAAGATATTAAGACTTCTAACTTAAGTTATGCATTTCCTATACTTAAAGGAGACGATATAAACAAAGCAAATGATTTACGAAGTGCTGGACTAGGGCTTTTAGGAAATATTATTGGTGATAAAAAAGGAGTGGCCTGTATTGAGGATACGGCAGTAGCATTACCTGATTTGTCCAACTATATCACAGATTTTGCAAAATTGATGGCAGGTTATAACCAAGAGGCAGTATACTATGCACATGCAGGAGCTGGTGAAATTCATTTGCGTCCAATTTTAAATTTAAAAAAACAAACAGATATTACGTTATTTAGAAAAATAACGACAGATGTGGCTCATTTAGTGAAGACATATAAGGGCTCCATGAGTGGAGAACATGGAGATGGCATTGTACGTTCGGAGTTTATATCCATGATGATTGGAGATGAAAACTATCAAATATTAAAACGAATTAAAAGTGCATTCGATCCTGATACTATTTTTAATCCGGGCAAGATTATAGAGGCACTTCCAATGGATGCTTCATTGCGTTATGTTCCTAACAGAGAAGAACCGGAAATAGAAACCTTGCTCGATTTTTCTAAATCTCAAGGAATATTGCGGGAAACTGAAAAATGTAATGGTTCTGGAGATTGTAGAAAGCTTCCAGAATTTGGAGGTACTATGTGCCCTAGTTATCGAGCCACCAGAAATGAAAAGGATACCACACGGGCGAGAGCTAATGCTTTACGTGAATTTTTAACGAATTCAGATAAAAAAAATAAGTTTAATCATAAAGAATTAAAATCAGTTTTCGATTTATGCTTAAGCTGTAAAGCCTGTGCCAGTGAATGTCCAAGTAGTGTTGATGTGGCGAGTTTAAAAGCGGAGTTTCAGTACCAATATCAGAAAGAAAACGGCGTATCATTGCGAACAAAACTGTTTGCTTATAATAATAAGCTAAATAGTTTAGGAAGCAAGCTGCCCAAGCTTACTAATTTTGTGTTTTCTAATGGGGTAACATCTGCCATTTTAAAACAATCTTTTGGTATTGCTAAAGAAAGGAGCTTACCGCTAATTTCGAAACGTAATTTAAATGCCTATTATAAAATGTTCAGCATAAAAAGGCGTGTGGGCAATTATATTAAAAAGGTGTATCTGTTTAATGATGAATTTACCAACCACTTAGATACTCAAATAGGTTTAGAAGCATTAGAACTTTTAAAACGTTTAAATTACTTTGTAGAAATTATTGATAATGTTGAATCTGGACGTGCATTTTTATCAAAAGGATTACTAGAACAAGCTAAAGATTTTGCTAATAAAAATGTTGATATTTTTAAAGATAAGGTTTCAGAAGATACACCATTATTGGGAATTGAGCCATCAGCTATTTTGACTTTTAAAGATGAATATTTAAAATTAGCAGATGATAAAGTAGCCGCAGAGACTATAGCAAAATCAACTTTTTTAATAGAAGAATTTATTCAACAGGAAATAGTTTTAGGAAATATAATCCCAGAACAATTTACTAACGAGGAAAAGACGATTAAGTTTCATGGACACTGTCATCAAAAGGCAATGAGTAATCAACTATCCAGTTTTGCTGTTTTAAACCTTCCTAAAAATTATAAGGTAACTATTATACCAAGTGGTTGTTGTGGTATGGCTGGAAGTTTTGGTTATGAAAAGGAACATTATGAGGTGAGTATGCAAATAGGGGGGCAAACACTGTTTCCTGCTGTTAGAAAAGCCCCGAAAGAGGTTCTTATCTCTGCAAATGGAACAAGTTGTAGGCACCAGATAAAAGATGGCACACAACGAGAAGTAAAACACCCCATTACTATTTTAAAAGAAGCGTTATTAGATGTTTAACTCCAGTTTTCTTGTGTTTATTCTTATTGAATAAGCTCAAAATCTAATATGGTATCCAGCTCTTTTCCATTTATAATTATAGAAATCTGATGTTTTCCGACGTGGAATTTACGAGTCGTGATGACCTTAAACGATTGTTTTTTGTGAATATTTGTAGTCGAGTTTTCGAGATATTCTTTTTCACTTATTTTAAATACTTTTCTAGATAAAGTACCATTCGCTTTTTGATAATATAACCCATATTCCAAACGGATTTTGGAGGTTAGATTACTTGTGTTGACTAGTTTTAATGAAAACTCTACAGAATTTCCAATTTTCACCTTTGGCGTCAATATTTTAAAGTTGATTACTTTTATGTTGTCAACAGTTCCAAAACCAAATAACATCATCATGTCTGCATTGCCTTGTTTTAAAAGTGTTCGACTAGCATGTTTTACCAACCAATCGGTTTCTTTGGTTTTTCCTTGCCATTTTTTAACAAGCGTAATAACGGTCTCGGGGTTGTCTTTAGAAATGTCATTTAAATTATTTGCAACACTTCTTCTCACATACTCAGAAGGGTCATTTTTTAATTTTTCAAGAATAGGAATAATAGGAGCAGGGTTTGCTTTTAGAGATGGAATTGCCATCGCCCAAGGGAGTCTTGGTCTACAACCTTCAGTAGCCAGCCTTCTAACCGAGCTGTGTTTATGGTTTGTCCAGAGAAGCATTTGTTTTACCATATTATTTTGATATTCTATTATAAAAGGTCTTACGGCAAATTCACAGCTCACAAATTGTGTGATTTTTTCAAAAGCATTTATAGATGTTTCGTAATGCTCTAAACCATAAATTTCTATAAAGTCCGGAAAAAAGATGAATTCTAAATTATCTGGTTTAAAACCATTGTTTTCCAATACAGGAATGAGTTTCAGTATAACCTTGACATTCGTATTAAAATCATCCGATAAATGATCTTTAAACATAAGGGTTATATGCCGCATACGTTGTTTTAGCTCTCTATTGTCCCATTCGGAATCATATATATGCTTTAAAAACGATGTTTTGTTAAAATTCGGAACAACTTCTTCAACAGAAGTTATGAAGCGATCAAAGAATTTAGTATTGTATATATTTTTTAATAATTCTGCCATTTTGTTTTTTATTTAGATGTTTTAATAGCGAACTCAAGATGAGTTCAATCTTTTGGAAATGTTAAACTAAATCTTGACAATAAACATGAACCTTATTTAGTAAATCTATAATATTTGATTCTAATATATCTCCAGAAGTTTCTACTCTTAAAACATTGTCAATATCTTCCATATCAACAGACCAATGATTTATTTCTGGAATTTTAGCAAAAGAATTGTTTATCAGTGCTAGTTTATGAGGATTATCTATGTCTGTTTTAAATACTAGGATATTCATTTTTTTTTGGATTTAGTATTAGATAAATTCAATAGTTATTTATTTAATTATTATTAGTTGTTTCTAGGAGGTTGTTTAAAAATAGTTATAGTATATTTTGTCAAATTGTGCTTACTAAAACCTATTACTTATTTATTAGTAAATTTTAAACAAGCTCAATATCAATGCTATATGATAGATGCTACAAAATACTTTGCCATAGAATTTTATCAATTAACCAGCGGTCTTCTTTTATAAGAAACAGATAGTCACATCCTTTTTTATTTGGAGCCCAATCCATTTCAAGTTTTACAATAGCTATTTTTTCCTGTAAATCAAGAACCTGAACTTTAATTTCTGAATTTGGCATGATATCATTTTTATTATAGTCTGCCACCCAGTTTTTGAAATCAGAAAGACCAACGGTAGTTACATCTGTCCATTTGCTGGATTCATAATCATACATAAATCCCGTTTTTGTTGCGTTTTTAGTGAAAAACTGATCAACTAAATCAAGATCCATGTTCTTGAAAGCTTGCGGATGCTTTTTGGAGATTTGAATTATTTCATTTTTTTCCATCTATCATTATTTAATTTATAGTTAATAATAGAACAAAAATAAAATGGAAGGGTGACAGCCTTATGTCAACTTGATTCTGTAAATCTGCCAAAATATTCTGAGAGGCTGAAATCTTTCTGAAAATCAAAGGTTTCCAGTGTTGGATTTATTTTTAAAATCCTATCTAATCTAAATTCTCGTATTTCGTTTCTTAATTTGCAGTGAGCAATCAGTATCCAGGCTTTATCGGTATAATAAACACCTAAAGGTTCAATACGTCTTAATGTTTGTTCATCTTTATAAATGGAATGATAAACGATTTCTAGAACCTTTGTATTAGTAATAGATTTTTGAATTAATGAGAGCCAGTTACTTTCAAATACATCTTTTTTATATGAAGGAGTTATCCTGTTTTCTAATTTGGCTACATTTTCTTTTTCAAAATTTCTTAGAACGGACTTGATTTTTATAAGTATTGAATTGAAATCTTTTATAAGCGAAACATCTCCTTGATTAGAAATTAATTTTTCAGAAACAATTAATGCGTTAGCTTCTTCTTCTGTAATCATTATAGGAGGTAACGAATACCCATCAACAATAAAGTAACCGATTCCATTTTCAGAACCAATGGGAACACCAGCTTCTTGAAGCGTTTTAATATCCCGATAAACTGTTCGTAAACTAATTTCAAACCTATCAGCAATATCTTTAGCAGTTACTACCTTTTTAGATTGTAATTGGATAAGAATTGAGGTTATTCTGGTTAGTCTGTTCATTGGTTTAATGCATAGTCTAATTTTGATACTTTATTCCATTTGAAGCTACAGGCCAATCTTCTATATCGTGAATAAAAAGAATTTAAAATGACACTTGATTTACAATAGTGAGTATCCAAATATTACGGATAGTGCACTATATTTAGAACTCCAAGCTGCATACTTATTTAAAACATTTCTATTTGTTTGATATCTTAATTCTAAGCTGTATTTGTCATGGTGTTTATAACCAAAGCCAAAAGCCATATTTGGTCTTGATTCAATCTCTAGCTTTTCCGTAGATGAAGAACCATTAAAATCAAAAACAATACTAGAATCACTATTAAGATCAAAGATTGCCGAACCATTTATAAATAGTTTAGAGTTGTTGTTCAAAAATAAATAATGTCTAATACCAATTGGAATTTCAATTGATTTATAGTCAACAGTTATTTTATTAACACTTCGATCTGAGTATTCTTTTTCAGATTTATAAGATTGATAGGTCGGTTCTATAATTAATGACCACTTATTTCTATTATAAGGCATAAGAAGCTCAACTTCTAAGCCAAACCTAAAGCCTAATTCATTATTAAAATCAGCATCTCTTATACTTAGACCTCTATAATTACCATTTTCTATTTTTAACGAAGAATTTTTAAAACCTGGCCTCAAAGTTAAATTAAGTAGATCTCTTTTTTGTTTTTTCTCAAAGGTTATGTTTTCCGAATTATTGCAATTATTATATTTTTTAAAAAAAGAGACCAATCTATTTTTTTTATACTCTAAATTTTTAATTTGATTCATTGTAATATTCTCACATTTCAAATCGTTTAGCAATTGTTGTTTGTACCTTTCATTTTTATGAATAACATCATTGACAGGCATGTAATTTTTAAAAACTAACTGGCTGATTTTTGAATTTTCATTTTTATAAAAAAACTTTAACAAGTTCGGTTCTTCATAGGAATATAAGTTGGCTTTTCCTTCTATTAAAACTTTTAAAAAAAGGGTTTCTTTTTGAAATTCAGGGTTTTTGGTATTGCTCATGCTACTCATGACCATACTCGATTTGTCTATTTTACCTTCAAATCGGATATATTTTACTATATTATAAATACCAAATTCCTTAACATCATTTACGGTTAATACTTTTTCTTCCCTTTCTTCTGATAACTTATAATCGAATGTTGTCGGGGTGTTTCTTGACTCTTTGTTTTTAATTAAACATTCTATTTTTTGATCGGAATTGTTAATATAATATCCTTTTTCGAAAGTAATTTGAGAATGAATATTTATACTTAAAACAGAGATAACTAGGAGAAATAGTTGTTTTTTCATTATAATTATTTGTGTAGAAACTGGTTTAGCAACTGTCTCGTAATAATGAGATATAATTGCATACCAAATATATACAAATGCTTATAACATCCAGAAGGTTTTACTTAAAAAATTAGAAAAAATAAAACAATTTGACCAAAGGGCTACTTGGTCTTTTTTTCATGCTGCTCAACAATAGTAATTGCAGCAATTAAATCTTTCACTTCCATATTTTCGATGTCTTCATCAACATAAAAAGGAGCAAACTTGTCTTTGTTGTAATTGTATATTTTCCAGCGATTAAATTGATATTCAAGCGCCGTGAAATTTTCAACCCAATCACCAGAATTTAAATACATGGTTTTGCCATGCTTATTTTCTTTATACTCTATTTTTGGTTGGTGTATGTGTCCGCAAATAACATAATCATAACCGTTTTCAATGGCTAAATCGGAAATAACTTCTTCGTAATCATTAATAAACTTTACAGCACCTTTAACACCATTCTTTATCTTTTTGGATAGGGAGTAGCGCTCTTTTCCGCGTTTTTCCAGATACCAATTAACCACACGGTTAAGAAGTGTTAGTACATCATAGCCATAACCACCAAGTTTAGCAAGCCATTTTGCGTTTTGTATAGAAACATCAAACACATCCCCATGAAAAAACCAGGCCTTTTTGCCATTTAATTCTAGAACAAGTTTATCAACAATAGAAATATTACCAATAGTAGTATTGCTGAATTTTCGTAGCATTTCGTCATGGTTTCCAGTAATGTAAATAACATCAACACCTTCAGAAGCCATATCCATAATCTTCTTAATAACTTTTAAGTGAGATTTAGGGAAGTAGCGTTTACTAAATTGCCAGATGTCAATAATGTCACCATTTAAAACCAATTTTTTTGGTTCAATACTATTTAAATAGGTGAGTAGATGCTTAGCATGACAGCCATAAGTACCTAAATGAACATCAGAGATGGCAGCGATTTCTATTTTGCGTTTAATTTTCAATAATGGTGTTTTATCTTTTTTTACAAATTACTAGCTTTTATATTATGTAAATATTACCTTATAATTATTTAATTGTCAGTATTATGTTAAACAATTGTTCGTTTGTTTATTACAATAAAAAGAAGCCTTAAACTGCGTTGTTTTCATTAAAAATGAGTTCTGTAACAAAAAAGCTTTAAAGAAATTTGGTTTATGATAATACATGAAAAAAATACCATGATAGCTTGGTGTTTAGGATACATGATTTGGAAAAAAGCTTTATTTTAGCAGCAAAAATTTAGACATGGCAGGTAATTCCTTTGGAAAACTATTCAATTTAACAACTTATGGAGAATCTCATGGACCTGCTTTAGGAGGTGTTATTGATGGTTGCCCTCCTGGAATAGAATTGGATTTAGAAGCAATTCAAAACGAACTCAATAGAAGAAAACCTGGTCAATCTGCTATCGTTACACAACGTAAGGAGCCAGATACGGTTAAATTCCATTCTGGAATTTTTGAAGGAAAAACAACAGGAACGTCCATAGGTTTTGTTATTGAAAATACCAATCAAAAATCTCACGATTATACACATATAAAGGATAGTTATAGGCCAAGTCATGCAGATTATGTATACGACAAGAAATATGGTTTTAGAGACTATCGTGGTGGCGGACGAAGTTCTGCAAGAGAAACGGCATGTCGTGTAGTGGCAGGTGCCATTGCTAAGCAAATGTTAAAAGGCATAGAAATTACTGCCTATGTTTCTGGTGTAGGTACTATGAAATTAAATAAGCCTTACACCGAATTAGACTTAACACAAATAGAATCAAATATTGTTAGATGTCCAGATCAGACCATGGCTTCTAATATGGAAACTTATATAAAAGAAGTACGAAGTAAAGGAGACACTGTAGGAGGTATTGTTAGTTGTGTTATTAAAAATGTACCTGTTGGTTTAGGAGAGCCAGTATTCGATAAATTACATGCAGAGCTCGGTAAGGCCATGCTTTCTATTAATGCTGTAAAAGGATTTGAATATGGTAGTGGTTTTGAAGGTAGCACTATGTATGGTAGCGATCATAACGATTCGTTTAATAATGATGGTACTACAAAAACTAATTTTTCGGGCGGTATTCAAGGTGGTATCACTAACGGGATGGATATCTATTTTAATGTGGCTTTTAAACCAGTGGCTACACTTATTCAGAAATACGAAACCATAGATAAAGACGGTAATACTGTTGAAATGCAAGGAAAAGGGCGTCATGACCCTTGCGTAGTACCAAGAGCTGTACCTATTGTTGAAGCTATGGCAGCATTGGTTTTAGCTGACTTTCACTTGATTAATAAGATGTATGGCTAACAAGATATATAGCTAAACATCTATTTAAGAGATTAATAAGGTCTCAATATGAGTCCAAAATAATTCCTTTTGTATCAAATCACCAATAATAACCAATAAATAAAATTTTCAGTGATGATTTATTATTGGTTGCATATTCTTTACATTTTTATAGGATCTAAATTATTTTGGAATAGCTATGAAAGAAATGCTTGTTTCCTCCAGTATTTTAAGCGTTTTTCAAAAGGATTATGCTATTATAAAAAATACAGAATAAAACAAGTTATCTTTTATTCAAATCTGGTTTTACCTGTATCTTAAACAGAATAAAAATACTTATCTTGTCTCAAATTTATTTGATTATAAATAGTTCTATAAAGTTTTAATTAATAAACCCCTCTCTAAATAAGAGGATAGGAAAAGAATGAAAAAAATAGCATTGCATTGGAAAATCATCATAGGGATGGTTTTAGGGATTATTTTTGGTTTTATTATGAATTCCGTAGATGGAAAAGATTTTGTTACGGATTGGATTGCGCCATTCGGAACGATATTCATTAATCTGCTAAAACTAATTGCTGTACCCTTAATTTTGGCGTCTTTAATAAAAGGGATTTCAGATTTAAAAGATATTTCTAAGATTAAAACCATGGGGTTACGAACTATAAGTATTTATATGGTAACCACTTTAGTTGCTATAGTTATTGGTTTAGGTATTGTGAATACTATTAAACCGGGAGATGGTATGCCGCAAGAAACCATAGAGAAAATTAAATCAAAATATGAAAATGATGCTGGTGTTGCGGATAAACTTACTAAAGCATCTGCACAAAAAGATGCGGGACCATTACGCGCATTGGTTGATATTTTTCCAAGTAATATATTTAAAGCGCTTGGAGAAGCAAAGATGCTTCAAGTTATTTTCTTTGCACTATTTGTTGGGATTTGTTTATTATTAATTACAGAAGAAAAGGCAAGGCCTCTTGTCAATTTTTTCGATTCGTTAAATGAGGTCGTCATGAAAATGGTAGACCTTATTATGCTTTTTGCACCTTATGCAGTATTTGCTCTGATGGCTAATGTTATTATAGCTTTTGATGATACTGAAATACTTCTAAAACTATTAAACTACAGTTTGTGTGTTGTTGGTGGTTTAATATTAATGATTGGTTTTTATCTCATATTGGTAAGTGTGTATACAAAAAAATCGCCTCTATGGTTTTTAAAACAGATTAGTCCAGCACAACTTTTAGCGTTTTCAACCAGCAGTAGTGCAGCTACTTTACCAGTTACTATGGAACGTGTAGAAGAACATATTGGAGTAGATAAAGAAGTTTCCGGGTTTGTACTACCGGTTGGTGCGACTGTCAATATGGATGGGACAAGTTTGTATCAAGGTATTGCTGCCGTATTTATTATGCAGGTTATTTGGCCAGAGGGCTTAACGTTTACTAACCAATTAGTAATAATTGCCACAGCACTATTAGCATCTATAGGTAGTGCAGCCGTACCAAGTGCTGGTATGGTGATGCTGGTGATTGTATTAGAATCTATAGGCTTTCCTGCAGAATTATTACCAATTGGTTTAGCACTTATTTTTGCGGTAGACAGACCTTTGGACATGTGTAGAACGGTTGTAAATGTAACAGGAGATGCCACTGTATCTATGTTAGTAGCTAAGTCTTTAGGCAAATTACATGAGCCGAAACCTAAAGAATGGGACGATAATTATGAAAAAGTAAAATAATATATTTAACTTTAAAATGAAATAATTATCCAAAAACGAGTGACTATGAATGTGTGTTTTATAATGTATCCTTGGGAAGAAATCGATCCTGAAAATGATACATCTCTAACTTTAATTAAAGAATGTGTAAAAAGAAAACATGGTGTAGCCCTATGCTCACCAGCCAACTTAACTATTCGGAATAGTGTTACAAGTGCTTCGTGTATGGTAGTTGGTAGGATGGAAAAAACACCAAGTTCCTTAAAGTCATTTTATAATAAAGCAGAATTGCGAGAAGAAATGCTTCCGTTGGCAGGCTTTGATGTGATATTTTTTAGAGCAAATCCTCCTTTAGATCCTATTATGCTTAATTTTTTAGATTCAGTTAAAGACGATGTTTTTATTATGAATTCTTTAGAAGGTATGCGCGAAGCTAATAATAAATTGTACACAGCTGCCTTTGGTGATGCCCATAGTAACATTATCCCAGCCACACACGTATCAAAAAGTAAAAAGTACTTAATACGCCAGATTAAAGAATCTACGGCGGATAGAATGATTTTAAAACCTCTAAATGGTTTTGGTGGATCTGGTGTTATTTTAATTGAAAAATCAGCAATGAGTAATATCAATTCATTATTAGATTTTTATATTAATAATAGTAGTAATGGGACGTCTAATTATGTGATTCTTCAAGATTATATCGAGGGAGCAGATGAAGGGGATGTGCGTATTTTAATCCTAAATGGTGAGCCTGTAGGAGCTATGAAACGAGTTCCAGGAACAGATGATCATCGTTCCAATGTTTCGGCAGGAGGTAGTGTACAAAAACATAGTTTAACTAAAGCTGAAAAAGCATTATGTAAGCAAATTGGTCCCAAATTAGTAAACGATGGATTGTATTTTGTAGGAATTGATGTTATTGGAGGGAAATTAGTAGAAGTTAACGTTATGTCTCCTGGAGGTATTACATATATTAATAAAGTGTACAAGCTAAAAACCAAGATAGAAGAAAAAGTCATTGACTTTTTAGAAATGAAAGTTTTGGATAAACTTCAAGCTTTTGATAGACGTACCAGGCTTCGAAAGACAGTTCAGGATGCGTAGTAGTATTCAGTGTTCGGTTACAGTTTATAGGCGCAGTGTCCATTGCAATAATTAATAACTAGATATCTCTCAGTGGCTTGGTGCCTTTGCGAGGTAGATTGGATAACAGTTTATTAATCAGTAAATGGCTAGATTAAAGAATAAAATAAAATTTTAGCATTATTGTCAGTTAAAGAAAGCTTCAAATGAGTTCCAGTATTTCAATATCATCTCCAATAGTATCTGTAGAATGGCTTCATAAGAACTTAATAGCAAGTAATCTCGTTATTTTAGACGGTACTATAAATAAAGTATTTGATGCCACACAAGTCCAAATACCTAATTCACGATTTTTTGATATTAAAAAGAAGTTTAGTGATATTAATGGGCCGTTTCCTAGTACATTTCCAACAGAGGAACATTTTCAAAGAGAAGCAAGAGCTTTAGGTATAAATAAAAATAGTGCTATTGTGGTCTATGATGACAAAGGTATTTACTCAAGTGCTCGCGTTTGGTGGTTGTTTAAGTCTTTTGGATATGATAATATAGCTGTTTTAAATGGTGGGTTTCCTGCCTGGAAAAAAGCGAATTATGATACCGAGGCTATGAAAAAATATGATGGCGAATTAGGTGATTTTATAGCTAATTACAAACCAGAAAACATGACATTTTTTAATGCCATGAAAGAAGCTTCAAAAAATAAAACACATCGTATTATAGATGCACGCTCCGAAAGGAGGTTTAATGGCTTAGAACCAGAACCAAGAGAAGGTTTGCGAACGGGGACTATTCCTAATTCGGTAAATTTACCTTATACTGATTTATTAGATGCTGGTGAATTAAAATCTAGAGAAATTATTGAAACAATTTTGAATAAAAGAGTCCATAAAAAAGATCCTGTCATTTTTTCCTGTGGGTCGGGAATTACAGCATGCGTACTAGCTTTGGGAGCTCATATGTCTGGTTATAAAAATATATCAGTTTATGATGGTTCCTGGACCGAGTGGGGTAGTTTAGTTAATGAATAAACCATGGAAAAGCTTTCGCTCAAAGATATTATAAGCAAAATTTGCAAAGAAGAAACCTTTGAAGCGGTTTCTTCAGATTATTCATTTACAATAAAGATAGATTCTTATGTACCATATGCTTGCGCAGCTATACACGACGGACATCAATTTAGAAAAGAGCTTTGGGATAACTGCATGCATACCGAATATGAACGTTGGTATGAAGAAGATCCAGAAACTAAGAACATGATTAAATCGCATCCCATTGTTATTGCGGGTTGTGATTCCAGATTTGAATACGATTTAAATAGAACGCCAGAGGAAGCCGTTTTTGAAACTGCCTGGGGGAAGCAATTATGGCGTGAACCACTTTCCCAAGAAATGAAAGATAAAAGTCTTAGAAAACATACAAATTTTTACAAAGTTGTACATACACTTGTGCAAAAATTAGAAAGGAAGTTTAGTTTTTGCACCATTTATGATATGCATAGCTATAATTGGAAGCGTTGGGATAGAGAAGTCCCTACATGGAACTTAGGTACGAGTAATGTTGATAATGATAGATTTGGAGATAGTATTGAAGGTTGGAGGCTAAGTCTATCTGAAATTACATTTCCAAATGAAATTAAACCAACTTCAAAAATCAATGATACATTTCAAGGTCATGGATATTTCTTAAAATATATTACCCAAAACTTTGAAAACACCTTAGTTTTGGCAACCGAAATAGCAAAAGTGTATTGTGATGAATCTGATGGGATTATATATCCGGAAATTGTTCGGACTGTAGAAAAAGAATTAATATCACGGATACCAAGACATGCGTTAAGTGTGTATAGTCAGTTTAAAAGACAGGAAGCATTATGAAGATTGAAAATAATGTGTCAACTGAGGCGCTTTCTCAAGTTGATAAAAATATCGATTCCCTAGTTAAACAAATAGAATTGCTGAGCTTTGTGAATCCTACTAATATAGAAGAAGAAAAATCAAGATTCTTTTCATCTAAATATTTAACTGATCCTATTTTTAAATACCCAACTATAAATTTTGATAAGTTTAAACTGCATAGGGCGTTATTTTCTCAATCTTTAGAGCTTATTAAAGACACCGAAATTAAAAATCTTTATGAGGATATTATTTATGAATATTCAGGGCTTATACAATGTATAGAGACCATAGGAAGTGGAAAGAAATTTTATTATAATTCTTTGCGTTGTTTTGGAACACCTACAGAAAGAGATGTAGAAAACGCAAAGTTTATTCTTCATTTTGAAGAAGAAGACAAGGATGACCATGTTTTTAAACCTAAGTATAGTGTTACAGAGGCAGAAACGTTTTTTAAAGAGTTCTCTAAACGATATAACTTCAAATACAGTATAAAAGAATCCGATAAAATTTCTGCAATAGCCATGGTACTGAATAATAACAGGACTTTGGTTTTAAACACAAATCATACTTACTCTGATAATGAAATAGCTGTATTAACCAACCATGAAATAGGGGTGCACATGGTAACAACTATGAACGGATTATTACATCCTCTGAAAATATTTTCTCATGGATTTCCTAATAATGAGGAAACACAAGAAGGGCTAGCGGTTTTCTCAGAATATATGAGTGATAACTTAACAATAAGACGCTTAAAAGAGTTAGCATATCGTGTTATTGCTGTAGATAGTTTGGCAAAAGGGTATTCATTTTCTAAAACCTTTAGATTATTACATAATCAATATGATTTAGATAGAGACGTGGCTTTTTATATAACCGTAAGAGTACACAGAGGCGGCGGGTTCACTAAAGATTATTTGTATCTCACAGGGCTTAAAAAGATTTACAACTATTATCAAGAAGGAAAAGATTTAAGTTTATTATTAACAGGGAAGGTAACTCTAGAATATGCGAATGAAATAGAAGCTCTTATTAAAAAGGGCTTGGCAGTTCCAGCAAAGCATATTACTGACTCTTATGCTGTAAATAAAAACAGAAATAAAAAGGTAGATTTTATTTTGAGAAGTTTGAAGTAAATTTTGCGTTCAAGTCATTTCGACGTTAGGAGAAATCACATAAAGAACTTACACATTTCTTATTAGCAAAACACTATGTGATGTCTCAATCGTACCTCATTTCGACATGACAAAACTATTCCAAAAACTTGCTTTTCAACTCCGGCGTAGGAATCATACAAGCCTCCTTTTTTCCATACCATTTATAACGGTTTTTAGCAATATAATTGTAAACCCAATTTCGGATAAATGGCGGGATAATAAAAAATACACCCATTAAGTTTTGAGGAAAACCTAGATGCGTTGCAATTTTTAAAGCAGCAGTAGACTTAGAAACGATACTGTTTTCGGGAGTATATAATAATATAGAGTCCGTTTTTTGGGTATCTATATTAAAGCGTTCAATTATACGCTTACCAATATCGCTTTGCAGTGGAGCAAACATAAATACATTCTTTTTATCATGATTTATAACATATTGTACACTCGTATTACAAAGATTGCAAACACCATCAAATAAGATCAGCTTTTTATGTTTTGGAATATCAATACTCATAGTGCAAAGATAAGGCTCTTTAAACTATTTAAAAATACTGATGTTTGACATAATAAATGTTTGAAGATAAATTCTTCAGTATTGTAAGAATTTGTTATTTTTATACGAATCATAAATTTATAACAATGAAAAAAATAGTTTTTTATTTACTAGGGCTTTTTGCAATTATATCATTAAATGCTTGTACGTCAGAATCGTTAGATGAAGAAGTAGAGCAACTTATTAATACTGAATTTCAAAGTATTGAAGATGAAGATTCGTTAGGTAATAACATGAGACCTAGGTAGTACAGTTAATCATTTACTTTAATTAATTTACAAATTATTCAAAAAGTGATTCAAATCTGTTTCTTTATCTAAATCAAGCTTCTTTTTAAGCCTGTATTTAGATTTTAAAACACTTTCTGGTAATACATTAAGCATAGAAGCTATTTCTTTGGTAGAAAGGTTCATGCGTAGAAAAGAAGCCAATCGAATTTCTTTTTCGCTTATATCTGTATAGATGGTCTTAAGCTTATTGTCAAAGTTATTATGCACTTCAGAGAAATAGGATTTAAAGACTTCCCAATCTTTATCTTCTGCATTTTGTTTTTTTAGAAGCATCACGAGTCTTCTAAACTCAACTTTAAATAGTTCAGGAGATTTTTTAATTTTTTCAAGGTTTTCTTTAAGTTCTTGAATGAAGGTGTTTTTTTGAACAAGATGTAGGGTTTGGCTTGTAAGTTCTCTTTGCTTAAAAGCAATTTCTTGTTTATAGATTTCTTCTTGTTTTTCTCTGGCAATACGGTTTTTCTTAATTCTTTGTTGGAAACCAAAAAATAATAATCCAGATACAGCTATAAAAGAGAACATACCACCAGAATAAAGCCCTTTGGTTAGCTTATCTACCTTTGCTTTTTCATTTAAAGTTTTTATTTCTTCTTGTTGAAGTGCAATTGCAGCTTCCTTTTTTTCGGTTTTATAAATAGTTTTTAATTCTTCTATTTCTTTAGATATACTAATATTATCTATTTCATCAGAAACGGTAATAAAATTTCTAATATCAGCAAGTGCCTTATTTGGCAACCCAATTTTTTCAAAAGCTTTTGCTCTTTCATCATATGCAATTTTTAATTGATATTTTGAATCTAATGAATCTGATTTCTTTATGGCTAAATCTAAATACTTAACACCTTCATTATAATTACCTTTTTTACATAAAACACTTCCAATTTCTGTTATAACGTATAAATAATCTGTGGAGTTGTTTTCAGTCTTGCTAAGTTGTTCACTTTCTCTTAAATAAGACACAGCTTTATCAAAAAGCCCCTCATCGCTATATATTTTTGATAAGCTGGTTAATGCTTTATATATATTGTCTTTTATTTCATATGTTCTTGCTATTTTTAATCCTTTCTCTAAGTATTTTTTTGCTTTAACCTTATTATCAATATCTATATATGTAGAGCCTAAATTTATATACGTGTTGCTGGTGTAGATATTGTCGTTTAATTCAATATAAACTTTTAAAGCTTTGTTGTAATAATCTATAGCCTCATAATAATTTTTTCTACGTATTTCAATATCCCCAATTTGTATATTAATATCAGCTTTACGGTATGGTTCTCTATCTATTGTGTCGAGAATGTTTAGAGCCAAAAGACTTTCCTTAATTGCAGCTTTGTAATCCCCTTTTTCACTATATATAATTGCTTTATTACCAACATTTACACCATAACTTAAATAGTCTTTATTTTTTATAAATTTTTCTGTAGCTTTATTTCTTAGAGTAATAGCTAATTCAAAATCACCTCTTTCCAATGCTATACCTGCTAAAACAGATAAGGATTTAGATTGCATAACATTATCGTTGTATTTTTTTGCCAACTTTAATGTTTTATTATAATAATACTCTGATGAATCAATATTATGCACTAGATCATAATAAACCCCAAGATGAAAATAACTAACAGTTTCACCAGATTCATATTTAATTTTTTTTGATAGTTCAATGGCTTGGAGAGCATGATTAAATCCAGCTTTTGGGTTAGTATAAACTTCTGCATAAAATAACCTAGCAGATGTTTGAACCTTTTTGTAGGTATCTGGCATGGTGTTGTATTCATTTTTAAGACTATCAATGTATTTTTGATTTTGTGCAAACGAAAGGTTAAATGTTAAAACAGTTATAACAATGTAAAAAGTGGCTTTCATAATATGTTATTTGATTTCACTAAGGTACTTATTTATAACATTCAAACTTCAAATTAATCTACATCTCAAAATAGACTTGTCTATATAAAGTCTATATATGTTAATCTATTTAACTCGTTTGTTTATTTTTTAAATATATGATTTTCAGTGTTTTGTATTCTTTTGTTGTAAATAGTGATTTTATGATGTCCATTGCATATAAATGGTATTTTTATAAGAGTTGTCCATACTTTGTCCATGCCAAAAATTAGTTTTCGAAGGCATCCCTATCTAGTTTTGAAGTGTTGAATCACAAAAATCACTAATTATGAAAACACAACCATTACTATTTAAAAGTATGATCTATGCATTACTTTTTGTATTCGTGTTATTTCCGAGTTGCAGTAAAGAAGACTCTGAGGAAGACATAAAGCAAGAATTACAAAAAAGTATTGATAATTACCTAAAGGAACTTAATTATAGCAGTAACGAATTATTAGGGGTAGAAGATACGGGGTCTGAATCGTCTTTAAAAACTAAAGGAGAATCTACAGATTCTAATGATAATGTACACGGTGAAAATACATCTACTGTATGTACATCTACAGATTATAATTTAAAAACCAACTTTAGTAATATTCCAATTTTAGACCCGAATAAAGGAATCATTTGGCCAGGAGCTTTAGTTTACGGAGATGCTTCACTTAAAAGAGGGATGCCAACTAATATTAATATTGATCGAGCGCCAATGACTTTAAGAATTGACTTGCCCGGAATTGGAGAAGCAGGAAATGTATCTGTTGAATTGCCTAAAAATTCTAACACAAATTCCGCTATTGATGACGCTTTAGAGTGGTGGAATGCTAATGCATATCGAGAAGGCTATGTAAATCCTTCAAACTCTACATCAGAAGCAACGACCATGTATTCTAAACAGCAAATGAGTTTAGAGTTAGGCTTGAACGCAGAATGGGCAACAGGTAATATATCATCTGAGTTTGATTACAAAACCTCTAAAGAAAAACGAGTTGCTATGATGGTTTATAAGCAAGTATTTTATACCATTTCTATGGATCAGCCTTTAAAACCATCGGATGTTTTTGGTGAAAGTGTATCTACAGAAGAAGTACAAGATATATTTAATGCTAATACTCCAGCAGCATATATTCATAATGTAAGCTATGGGCGAATTATTATGTTTAGAATGGAAACTACGGCAGAAGCTACGGATTTAGAGTTAAAAACAGCTTTTGAATATGCAACTGGGAAGAATAAAGTGGATGGCGATTTAGAAGTGAAGGCTAAAAGCATTTTAGAACAATCTAGTATTAAAACGTTTGCAATTGGCGGTAATGCGGCATCGACGGCAGAGCTGGTTTCAGCTAAAGAATTTGCAGATTTAGAACCTGTAATTAAAGGAGAAAACGCCATTTATAGTAGAAACAATCCTGGAGTGCCAATATCTTATACAGTAAGGTATTTAAAGGATAATACATTAGCAAAAATGGGCTTTAGCACAGATTATACAGCTGTAACGTGTTTTTCTACAGGTAGCAGTCATCCAGAAATTGAATTTAACAACCATACTAAGAATGATGGCTTTAGAATAGGGCTTACCTATAAAAATAATTTACCAGGAGAACCTTCTCAAAGTTATGGGGATTTAACCAAAAATAAGAAATGGAAAAGAAATGAGGTATACGATTCCACATCTGGTTTAACACTACCTAATGGAGCTTATGATATTCGAATTTATATTGAATTACAAATAGATGATGAAGATGGTTCAGATTCTGATGGTAAAATTAATTATTGGCATGTTGATGAAAATTATAAGCAGCGTTATTTTAAAAAGGAATTAGGTAATTACATCCATAATGGAGGTAGTGGTCTTTACGATAAGTGCTATATAGCGGAGAAAAAATTATTTCAACCTGTAACGGTTAGAGCGCTCAAATGCCCATAAGTAAATAGAGAAATTAGTCAATTAATACAGTTGGCACCTAAAGTTGTGGATTCAGCAACTTGGTGCTGGCTGTTATTTTTTTAAGGCTTCAACTAACTCTAATTGATCAATACTTACATTGGTGGTAAATATACCGTAGTTTACAACAGCTTTGTTTTTTTCAATTTTATCGATACTTCCAATGGCACGACCATCTTCCATACGTACGCGGTCTCCTATTTTTAGATTAGGTTTTGGTTTAGGTGCTTCAATAGCTTTTTTCTTGGCTTCTTTTTTCTTTTTACGTATAACTGTGACTACCTTTTCAGCTTCTTTTTTTACTCGCTCTTCTTTCGCTTTTATGACTTTTTTCTGTTTTGCAGTTACTTTTTTACGCTTGGAATTTTCAATTTGCACCAATTTAAAAAGTTCAGCCATTAACTCCTTTTTTTGCTTATTGGTAAAGTACTTTTCAGCAATGTCATTCACTTTCTGACCTAAATAAATAAGACGCTGGTTGCTATCGTACAGTTCTTGATAGCTTTCTAGTTTCTTCTGAATTTTAGCATTAATCTCTTCAAGCTTATCTGCTTCCTCTATTTTTTTCTTCTCGTTTATTTTTAACGATTGACCCGTTTTTTCAAGTCGAGAGCGTTCTTTTTGAAGTTTAGCAATTGTAGCATCAAAGCGTACTTTACTACGTTCAATTTTCTTTTTAGCACGATTTATTAAACTATATGGAATCCCGTTTTTTTGAGCTACTTCAAAGGTAAACGAACTTCCTGCTTGTCCAATGACTAGTTTAAAAAGAGGTTCTAATGTGCGTTCATCAAAAAGCATATTAGCATTAAGCATGTTTGGCAGCTCGTTTGCTAAAATTTTTAAATTAGAATAGTGTGTTGTTATAATACCAAAGGCTTCTCTATGGTAAAACTCCTCTAAAAACGTTTCAGCTAAAGCACCACCAAGTTCAGGATCACTTCCTGTACCAAATTCATCAATTAAAAAGAGGGTATTCTTGTTACATTTCTTTAAAAAGTAATTCATTTGTTTTAAGCGGTAGCTATAGGTGCTTAAATGATTTTCAATAGATTGATTATCACCAATATCACTTAGAATTCTATCGAATAAGCAAACTTTACTGCGTTCATGCACAGGAATTAACAAACCACTTTGTAGCATGACTTGTAATAAACCAACTGTTTTTAAGGTGATACTTTTTCCTCCAGCATTAGGCCCAGAAATCACGATAATCCTACTGTCTTGTTTTAATTCGATGGTTTGTGGAAAAGTCGTTTCTTTCTTTTCTAAATTATTTAAATATAATAAAGGGTGATAAGCATCTCTTAAAAACATACTTCTTCCTTCAGATATTTCAGGAAGAATAGCATTCATGGATCGTGCATATTTTGCTTTTGCAGAAATAACATCGATGTTAATCAAGAATACCTGATAGTTTTCCAGTAATGGTAAAAACGGACGAATAAAATTAGTTAGTTCCTTTAAAATACGAATCACCTCTTCTTGCTCTTCATATTCTAAATTATTAAGTTCTCTCGAATATTGTAAAGTGGTTTCAGGCTCTATATAAACGATACTGCCAGTTTTACTGCCACCCATAATAGCACCTTTAACCTTACGACGATACATGGCTTTAACAGCAAGTACACGTTTGTTCTCAACTACAGATTCTCGAATATCATCTAAATATTCAAGGTTGTGGTACGTGTTTAAGGCAGAGGAGAAGCTGGCATTTATTTTGCCTTTTATTGAATTAATGGATTTGCGTAACTCGAAAAGTAGGCTAGAGGCATTGTCTTTTATATCACCAAAACGATCTACAATCGCATCTACTTTTTCAATAATTACTGTGGTAACTTCAATATGTGATGCATAATTGTTAAGTCCTGGGTAATATTCTTCAAACTTTTTTAGGTACTTAACGATCTCATTAGAAGTTAACGAAATTGAAACTATTTTTTTTAAAGCATGTACTTCTAAATAAGTGTTTTCAATACGTAATAGTTTGATTTCTTTTGAGATAGCGTCGAATCCATGATTAGGAATACGGTTATCATTATAAAAAGAAGATAAATATTCATTCGTTAATTGTAAAGCATCTAGTAATTCTTCCTTCGTTTTGTAAGGAGCTGTTAATAATGCTTTTTCATTTCCTAGTGCTGTGACACAGTGTTCGCTTACTTGCTGTAGGACGGTCGAAAACTCTAAGTCTTTTAATGTTTTATCGTGAATGTTTATCATTCGTTTTCTCATCTGGGTATAAGAGAACAAAGTTAAAAATTCTATTCAATTAAGACGTGGTTTTGTGAGAAGTAAATAAAAGATCTGAAACTCTTAAAAAATGTTAATTAACAGTGGGTTGTAATTCTTTAACAAAATGCTAACATCTGTGGATCAGATTTGTACATACCTTGAAAACGTAACTCAAAATATAACTAAAATGAAAACTAACAACCTTACCACATTATTTATGTGCTTAAATCCTCCCGTTAATATAAAGGCAAATTCAGAAAAACTTTTAGAAGAGTTGGAAGCTTAATAAAAAATCATCAATCAAACTACAAACATTGTGATTAGCTCAACCGTTTTGGTTGGGCTTTTTTCATCCGTGTATGGTTTCGGTTTTACCGTAATTTTTTATGACGATGCTTTCAAAATCAACGAGTTCTTGCCAGCGTTTGTCAACATCAATATCTTTTCCGTATTTGCGAGCAAAACCTATAAAGGTTGTGTAATGACCTGCTTCACTAATCATCAAATCATGATAAAATTTAGAAAGTTCAGGATCTTTTATTTCTTTAGATAATAACTTAAAACGCTCACAACTTCTGGCTTCGATCATAGCAGAAAACAGGAGTCTGTCTACCATACATTGCAGTCTGTTACCACCTTTATTCATAAATTTATAAAGCTCGTTAACATAACTGTCTTTACGCTCTCTGCCCAATTTATAACCACGTTTTTTTATAATATCATGAACCATTTGGAAATGTTCTAACTCTTCCTGGGCTAATACTAATAAATCTGTGACCAGATCGGTATACTCTGAGTTTAAAGTAATGATGGTTATAGCGTTAGAAGCCGCCTTTTGTTCACACCAGGCATGATCGGTTAAAATCTCTTCAATATTAGATTCTACAATATTTACCCAACGCGGATCCGTTTCTAGTTTTAAACCAAGCATAATCGTTTTTTTTGTAAAAGTAATATTATAAGTAACGACCAACTAAAATTACGAAATGTAATTCCAGATGTTTTTGTATTTACCTAAAGATTTGTAAGTATCTAAAATGACTTTATTCTCTATAGAAGTAAGTGTAGAGTCGTTTTTGAGCACGTTTTTAGCATGATGCCTTGCTAATTGTAGAATATCATTATCCTTTATAATGTCAGCGATTTTAAGGTTTAAAACACCACTTTGCTGTGTTCCCATAATATCCCCAGGCCCACGTAAACGTAAATCTACCTCAGCGATTTCAAAACCATCACTAGTTCTCACCATAGTTTCTAAGCGTGTCTTACTATCATTACTAAGTTTGTGACTCGTCATTAAAATACAGTAACTCTGTTCTGCACCACGCCCCACACGACCACGAAGCTGATGTAGTTGTGATAAACCAAAACGTTCTGCACTTTCAATTATCATAACTGAAGCGTTAGGTACATTGACGCCTACCTCAATAACAGTGGTCGCTACCATGATTTGAGTTTCTCCTTTTATAAAGCGTTGCATTTCGTAATCCTTATCTGCAGGCTTCATTTTTCCATGAACAATGGATATTTGATAATCTGGTAAAGGAAAATCTCTAGAAATACTTTCGTACCCATCCATTAAATCTTTGTAATCCATCTTTTCGTTTTCTTGAATTAATGGATATACAATATAAACTTGTCTGCCTTTTGTTATCTCATCTCTAATAAATTTAAAAACATTCAGTCTATTTTTATCATAACGATGTACCGTTTTTATAGACTGTCTGCCAGGTGGTAATTCATCAATAACCGAGATGTCTAAATCACCATAAACAGACATCGCCAAAGTTCTTGGAATTGGAGTGGCCGTCATCACTAAAATATGTGGAGGGGTGTGAGCCCCATTATTTTGGCGAACGGATTTTGCGTCCTCCCTTTGGGAGGATTGAGGGGATCCTTTCCTCCATAATTTACTTCGTTGAGCAACTCCAAATCGATGCTGTTCATCTATAATTGCAAGGCCTAAATTTTTAAATTTCACCTTATCTTCAAGCAAAGCATGCGTGCCAATAAGTATTTGTAAATCGCCATTTTCTAAACTCTCATGAATTATTTTTCTTTCTGAAGTTTTAGTTGAACCTGTAAGTTTTCCGATTCTGATATTCAATTTGTTACAGTGTTCAAGTAATCCGTTATAGTGTTGAACTGACAAAATTTCAGTCGGAGCCATTAAGCAGGCTTGAAAACCATTATCAAGTGCTATTAACATTGACATAAGGGCTACTATAGTCTTGCCAGAACCAACATCGCCCTGCAATAGCCTATTCATTTGTGCATTACTACCCAAATCAGCACGAATTTCTTTTAACACACGTTTTTGTGCATCAGTTAATTCGAAGGGTAAATGCTCTTTAAAAAAGGTGTTAAAATTGGTGCCGACCTTTTCAAAAGGAAAGCCTTTTATTTTTGATTTATGAACTAAATTTTTAATGATAAGCTGTAGCTGAATATAAAATAATTCTTCAAATTTTAATCGAAATTGTGCTTTGGAAAGTAACTCTTGACTCTTCGGAAAATGAACATTAAAAAGTGCTTCTCTTTTAGGGATTAATTTTAATTCGGTAAGTAGATTTTCAGATAGTGTTTCGGTAAATCTGCCTCCTGTTTCTAAAAATAACTGCTGCATGATTTTATTAATCACACGATTTGTAACCCCTCTATTGGATAGTTTTTCTGTAGAAGGATATACCGGTTGCATCGCAGAACGTAAATTTTCTCTGTGAGCTTCCAATGCTTCTATATCTGGATGTGGCATGTTAAACTTGCCGCTAAACCAATTGGTTTTTCCATAAATTACATAGGGTTTATTAAGTTTTAGGTTATCACGAATCCATTTTTGTCCTCTAAACCACACTAATTCCATGGTGCCCGTATCATCTTGAAAAGTCGCCACTAATCGTTTTCCACGTTTTTGAGCCACTTCTTTAAAAGCTATGATTTTTCCAATGACTTGAACATCGGCATTATTCCGTTGTAGTTGGTTAATTTTGTAATACTTGGTTCTGTCTATGTATCTATTTGGAAATAAATTAATTAAATCCTGATACGTGTGAATGCCTAATTCTTTCCGCAATAAATCAGCGCGATTTGGACCGACGCCTTTTAAATAATCTATTGGTGTTTGAAGTTTTGCAGACATAAAAGCGAATTTAATTAATTCTCACGAAAGTGGGAATCTTATCATATTGGAACTTTATAAATTCTTATTAAAACATTATCTTGGTCTAATCCTTGTTTATTATTTACATATGAAACATATACCATTTTTTTTCTTTCTACTTTTTACTTGTTTTGGAATGTCTCAACAAACAGATTATATGGATTTTAAAAGGGCTAATGCAAATATTTCATTCGACCAAAATATAGAACAGGTGAGTGGGTATATAGAATATACATTTGATATTTTAAAAGATATTGATTCCATTTATATTGATGCAAAAAACTTTTTACATCAAGAAGTCATAGCTCTAGATGTTCCTGTATTTGATTATGAATATGATGGTAAGCATATCATTATAAAGAGTGATTTTAAAAAGAATGCATCACATCGTATTCAGATATCGTGGTTTGCAAAACCGAAAAAAGCGCTTTATTTTATTGACTGGAAGCACGATGATGGAAATAAACAAATCTGGACACAAGGACAAGGTAAATACACAAGTAATTGGCTCCCATCAATAGACGATATGAATGATAAAATTGAATTTGATTTAACAATCACTTTCGATAAAGATTACGAAGTTATTGCCAACGGAAAATTAACAAATAAACAGATAAACGAATCAACAATTATTTGGCACTATGATATGCAACACCCCATGTCAAGTTATTTAGTGGCTCTAGCTATTGGTAAATACCATAAAAAAGTAGTCTATTCAAAAAGCGGTATTCCTATAGAAATGTACTATTACCCAACGGATTCTTTAAAGTTTGAGCCAACCTATCGTTATACCAAACAAATGTTCGATTTTCTAGAAGAAGAAATTGGTGTTCCGTATCCTTGGCAAAATTATAAACAAGTACCGGTAAAGGATTTTCTGTATGCCGGTATGGAAAATACAAGTACTACGATCTTCTCTGATGCTTTTGTGGTAGATTCCATTGCTTTTATTGATAAAAATTATGTAAATGTTAATGCACATGAATTAGCACACCAATGGTTTGGAAATCTGGTTACAGAAACTTCAGGAACGCACCATTGGTTACAAGAAGGCTTTGCAACGTATTACGCTTTACTAGCAGAACGTAATATTTTTGGTGATAATTATTACTATTGGAGGCTTTACGAATATGCTCAGGAGTTATTGGAACAGCATAATGCCAGGCAAAGCACATCACTTTTAGACCCTAAATCGAGTAGCACAACTTTTTATAAAAAAGGAGCTTGGGTATTGCACATGCTGCGAGAAAAGGTAGGGGATTCAGTATTTAGAACTGCGGTTATAAACTATCTGAATAAAAATCAATTCAAAAATGTTGAAACAGATGATTTTATAAATGAGGTAGAGCAGGCTAGTGGTCAGGATTTAGACGCATTTGTTGAAGCTTGGTTACAGGCTAAAAAGTTTAATTATGATGCCGCCTTAAAGAGTCTTGAAAAATCAGTATTTATACAAGAATATTTGATGGTAGATTGTACGGGGTACACATCTAAATGTTCGGGTTATTTATTATCTGGGATTTCGGATGAAGCAAAAGCGAAAGTTGTTTCCCAAATACCAAATCGATTGCAAAAGAAAGACTTTAATAACGCTGTAAAAGTTCGGCAAGCTATTGCTAAAAACCTGCCTAAGGTACCAGAAACGTTAAAAAAGGAATATGAAACACTTCTGGACGATGCATCGTATTTAACTATAGAGGCAGCTTTATTTGGTCTTTGGAATAGCTTTCCAAAAGATCAAAACACATATTTGAAAAAAACGAAGAATATTCAAGGGTTTAATGACAAGAATATTAGAACCCTTTGGTTAACATTAGCTTTAATTACTGATGATTTTGAACCTGAAAACGATGCCTTGTTTTTCAATGAACTGCTTGATTATACAAGTTCAAAATATGGTTTTGAAATTCGTATGAATGCCTTTAGTTATTTAATGTGGATTAGTTCTTGCGGTGAAACATGTCAAGAGAATTTGAAGCAAGCTACGAAGCATCATAATTGGCAATTTTCAAAGTTTGCAAAAGAGATGCTGAAACAATTAAAATAAATATTATTTTCTCCTTTCTAAATTTGCAGGATTTCTGCAAATTAAGCAGCCTGCCAAATAGGTGATAGAAAGTTCATAAACACCATCGGTTCTACCAATATCGGTTGTATTTAAATCATAAGAGAAACCAAAGCGTAACTGTTCGAGTTCTAAGCCTATAAAGGCGTTAATTGAGGTTAACAAATGACTGTTTAAGCTATTTTTAGCGGGATTGGTAACTGCCATAGCCCCTAGCATTAGCTTTTCTAGTTTTACTGTAGTACCTATGTCTAATCTGTTATACTGACCTTGTTGCATATAATTAACAGAAATAAGCATATCGTTATAATCGAAATAAGGAAATTTGTAATTGGCATGAATGGAATAAAAGATATCTAAGGGGACGTTTCCATTTTCAACAAATGAAATATTAGGCCTGTTTAGATGTTTTATAGAGGCTCCTAACCATAAATCGGTATCATTTCGTGTATTTTTTTTATCAAAAACAAAACCAGCATTAAAATCAAAAAAAGTAACATTCCTATTTGCATTCATTGCAAATACATCGGATGAAGAAGGATTTATGGTTTCTGAATTAATATTGATCTGATCGGCTAATACCAAGTTTCTAAAATTAAAAGATTTTGTGCCAAAGCCAAATTCTACAGCAGGTCTAAAGAACCAATCGTTAGCCAGTTTTACGTGATATGAATAGTTAATATTCCCTTGTAAATGGTTGTAACTGGTGTTATTTTCATGCTGATTTAAAATACTAATACCTATACCTCCAATGTTTTCAAGCCAAGTATTAAAAAAGGCGTATTCGGTATCTATTCTTAGGTCTAGGCTAGGCCACTGTGTTCTATGGATCAATCCTAAGTATGTAGCATCTTCAAAACCTGAAAACCCAGGATTCATAGTTTCTGGAACTAAAAAATATTGAGAAAAAATAGGGTCTTGGGCTTTCACTTCAAAACAGTAGTAAGTTATAATGATTAGGACTGATATTTTAATTTTCATTTATTAAGCTCTATCTATTATTTAATTAAAACTAAAACACCTTCTCTCATTATTTCTCCACCGTAAAAGGTCTTAGCCATAAATTTAAATTGGTAATTCCCGTTTTCAGCTCTTGAGTTTTTTATTTTCCCATCCCAACCTCTTATATTATCACCACTTTCAGAATATATTACACTGCCCCAGGTATCATAGATGTTTAAAGTCATGTCGTTTAAACCTATAAAGACAGGAAAAAAATAATCGTTAAGAGTATCTCCATTTGGAGTAAATGCATTAGGCATAACAAGACTATACCCTTTTTCAACAATAATTGTTGTTTCACTAGAATATTTACATCCAAACGGATAGGTAACGGTTTGTTTAATAGTGTATGTTCCTTCCTTAGTATAGGTGTGTTCAGGATTTATTTCATTTGAAAGATTTCCATCTCCAAAATCCCAACTAATGTTAATAAAATCTCCTATAGCTGTGTTTGTAAATTGAATAGGATCATATATAGCATATAAATCATAAGTACTAAAGCCAAAGGAATTTACAGTAAAACTAGAACCATCTATTACTGGAGTTGCAACTTGAATTGAAAAATCCTTAACACAGCCAAAACTATCTGTAACTGTAAGAATAACCAAACCATTGGTTTCGGTATTCATTATTTCATTATTATCACCAGATATGGTTCCACTGGACCAGCTAAGTTGATAAGGGGGGATGCCTCCTTTAACATCTGCTATAAAAGTTTGATCGACTTCTTTAGTAACACAATTAAAATTGGTGATTACTTCAAAAGGTGCTTCAAGGGGTTCAAATCTTTTAATTTCAAAAGATTCAGTTTCTATACAGCCATTAGCATCTGTAATTGTAACGGTATAGATATCTGGAGGAATGTTATCTAGATCTTCTGTTCTAGAACCATTACTCCACACAATTGATAGAGGTAAAGAGCCTCCAGTCACTTCCAGATCAATAGAACCACTGTTAACATCGTCACAGTCCAATGCATCTGATGCTATACCTATTAATGTTAAGAGGGGAGGTTCATGAATAGTGAATGATTCTTGTAAAACACACCCTTTAGCATCAGTAATGGTTACGGAATAATCTCCAGGACCAATATTGTTTCGTTCATCTCCAGAGGTCGAACTATCATCCCAAACCAATGTTACAGGGCTTTCGCCTCCTATCAGGTTTAATTTTATACTACCATCACTATCCCCAAAACAAGATACGTCTTTAACATCTGGATTAATATCAAAAATGGGCGCGTTATCCAAAACTATAGGAAAATCAACAGTACAGTCTAAAGCATCTGTTATTGTAACGGTATAAGTACCATGCGATAAGTTGTCCTGCACCATGCCAGTCCCTAAATTACTCCACTGAATGGGATCATAAGGCGGAACACCTCCGGAAATTCCATTAATAGTAATAGCGCCACTATCATCATTATAGCATACTATTTCTTTGATGGTATAATCTAATTTTATTTCTGGATTTTGAGGAACAACAACTTGTAGGTTTTCCGTACATCCGGAATTATCTGTAACGACTAAATTATAAGTTCCTGCTTCAATATTACTCAAATTTCTATTACTACTTCTAAATCCGTTAGGTCCAGTCCAATTATATCTATAATTAAAAACACCAGGAGTTATTTCTATAGCCCTACCACCAGTTACGTTTACATCTATTTTACCTGTAAAAGCTCCATAACAAAGAATAATATCAACAGGGCTCGCTAAATTAACTTCGAGCAATGGTGGTTCTATGATTTCGTAAGAACTATTAAGCGTATTACAATTATTAACTTCTGTAATAGTTACTTCATATTCTCCAGGAGTTAAATTGTTTAAATCTTCAGTTGAAGCAGAAAATGTAGGATCTCCAACTTTTGTCCATACAAATGTATAAGGTGTTGTACCTCCACTAATATTCAGGTTAATTCTTCCGTCATTTAAACCAAAACAAGAGATGTCATTTTTACTCTCACTTGAGATTCTGAATAAACCAGGTTCGGTAACTCTATAATTATCAGTAAAAGGGCAGTTGCCATCATCGGTAATTCTTAATGTATAATTTCCAGGTTCTAAATCTCTAATATCTTCATCATTGCTATTAAATCCATTTGGCCCTGTCCAGGAAATAATATAAGGATCACCTGTTGACAAAGGGATGCCTCCAGATATGGTGATGTCTATGGAGCCATCATCTGAACCAAAACAGGTATTATTAGTTATATTTCGTGTAACATTGATTAATGGATTGACCGTTACAGTTACTGTAAAATCAGGACCAGGACAACCATTTGCAATAGGTGATACCGTATACGTTGCAGTCGCTGGAGTATTTGTGTTATTAGTTAGTCTTTGGCTAATATTAGTTCTTGGAGATGACTGAGCCGTTGCTCCACTAATAGCTCCAGAAGGGCTTACTACTGGTGCAGACCAGGTATAGGTAGTCCCAGACGGGACATTATCTGTACTATTAGTAAATGGTCTAACCTGAAAGGTGTCACCACTACAAATTTCTGTGGTTTTTGCAGATATAATAGGAGATAGCACTGTGTCTACAGAAAAATTAGCTGTTTTGGTTGTTGTACCGCAGCTATTTGTAACACTAAAAGTTGCTGTATAATTTCCACTTGTAGAATAATCTATAGAGCCAGGATTTAATGATGTAGATGATGAAGGTGTACCACCAGGGAAACTCCACGAATAAGTTAAAGTTTCAGAACTTGGAGCACAAGTTTCTAAAACTCTACCTACGGGGTTAATAGTTGCAGAATTACAAAAGTCTGAAATAGGATCTAACTCCGTTTTTGGCTTTTGTTTTACCTGTATTGTTTTAGTTATAGAGCGGGATACACCACACGAATTTCTTGTAGTTAATCTTAGGTTATAAGTTCCAGAGGTCGAGAAAAGAAATGTAGGTTCTCTAGAAGCTGAATTTGTTCCATTTGTAAAACTCCAGCGTTCTGGTTCTTCGCCGCAAAAGCCATCAAAATACCTTATAATTTCCCAACGATAAGTTTCAGCTCCACAGCCTAAACTGGCGTCTGTGGTATTTGTAACTTGAAAGTTTTCAGAAAGACAAGCATTACCAAATGTGAAATCTGGAACCAATATAGGTTCTACACATATTGTTTTTGTGACTGAGGTTCCTACTCCACAAGGTGTTTCGGCAGCTAAAGTTATAGTGTAAGTTCCAGGAGTTGTATATACATGACTTGGACTAACAGCCCTTGAAGGTAGGCTTCCGTCTCCAAAATCCCAGGTATATACATTAAATGTACTACAGTCATTAGTATAACCAGCTATAGTTGTATTACTGAAAAAAGTAGATGTATTTGCGCAGACAATACTGTTTACGTTAAAGCTTACTGTAGGCACGTCTAAAATAATAATAGGACCAGCAGTAAGAAACGTGCTACCACAGGATGTTGTTATTCTTAAACTTACAGTATTACCGCTTGGACAATTAAATCTAGTAAATGTATGCGGAATTGGAAAATCTTGTGATGCAGGCGGGTTTGCTGCATTATAATAAGGGGAGCTTTCTAACTGTGCTTGGGTATAGCTTGCCGTATTGCCGTCACCATAGTTTATTTGATAATTAGTATCTGAAGGGTTTAATGCCCAAGACCCAATGGCAAATTCCATAGGCGCTAAAGGTGTACATAGATTAGTTGTATTACCAGGGGCAATTAAAGCACCAATAGGATTATTGGAATTTTTTATGACGTAAGTAATTGAGTTATTACAGCCACTATTACCAATACCAGTTACAACCATATTGTAGGAACCTAATGATGTATAGGTATGTATTTTAGGAAATGTTACATTGGTTTCAGAAGTCCCATCTCCCCAATCGACATTGTATGATGCTATACATGCAGAAGAATTAGAATTGTTGCCAACATTTATGGTGTATTGTGGATCTGTATTGTTGTCTCCACATTTTTCAAAAGGAGCACTAGAACCAGAAGGAGCATTTAGGTTTACAAATTCTAAATCTGGTTGTTGTTGTATTGAAATAATTTTTGTTACAGGTGTGCTGTCTCCATTACCATCTGTAACTGTTAACGTGACATTGTTATTTTGAAAACCACAGCCTAATTCGGTATATAGGTGCGTAGGGTTCCTTTCATTAGATGTCGTACCATCTCCAAAATCCCAACTAAATGTAAAAGGAGCCACTCCAGAAACTGTAGGTGCAAATGTAATTGCTGTTCCAGAACATGTACCATCATTATTAAAGGAGAAATCAACAGTTGGCGGTTTAATAGGATTTTCAATATTAGAACTATTGTATATATAAGATTTATTTAATCCAAAAAAAGTAACAATTATTAAAAAAAATAAAAGAGTAAGAAAAGAATTCTTGTTCATGTAGAATATTTAGTAACCATAGGTTAATGCTAAACTAATGTTTTGTTAATATAGGGCAAGAATTTATGGTTAAAAAGAAGTAAATTTCGATATGATACATTTTTTTCGATTTAAATTGAAAAATGGAATGATCTGATAGAAAAAGGCACATGATCGAAATTCTGTTAACATCAATTTATCAGTTAATTAATTATGTTTGAATTTTTTGGACCATTATTTCTTCTTGAATATTTTAAAATAGCTATTCTTGTTTTTTTAGTAGATTTTTAACGAGTTCGTGGATTAATATTTATTTATTCCACAAAATGCTCAAAATAGATATGCAACACGACCAATAATAAAATAAAGGATTTTTAGTTTCAAAATTGATAAGGGTTCTTATTATATTTACAATTAGAATAAAAAATATGAAAGCATTAGTAATTTCAGGAGGAGGTAGCAAAGGAGCGTATGCTGGTGGTGTTGCTCAGTATTTAATACAAGAAGAGAGCAGGAATTATGATATGTTTTTAGGAACATCTACCGGAAGTTTACTAGTACCACATTTGGCTGCCGGTGAGATAGACAAGATTAAAGACGTCTTTACAAATGTTAATCAAAGTAATATTTTTAGTGTAAATCCTTTTGTGATGCGTAAAAAAGGAAATCGAGAATTCGTTTCAATCGATTTTTTAAATACAGTCTGGCAATTCATAAAAATGAAACGAACTTTTGGTGAGAGTAAAGCACTAAAGCGTCATATAAAAAAACACTTTACAGAAGCAGAATATAATGTTATTAGAGAGACTAAAGATGATGTTGTTGTTACGGTATCTAATTTATCTAAAAACAGAGTTGAATATAAATCTATTAAAGATTTTAGTTATGATGAGTTTTGTGATTGGGTATGGATTTCGTGTAACTATATTCCATTCATGTCTTTAGTTAAAAGAAATGGTTTTGAGTATGCAGATGGAGGATTAGGCTGTGTGATTCCTATTCGAGAGGCTATATTACGTGGAGCTACAGAGGTCGATGCCGTTGTTTTAGAATCCGAAAATATGGAATACAATAAAGTGCTGGGTAAAAATCCATTTTCTTTAATGATTAATTTGTTTAGTCACTTGCTGGATCAAGTAGAACGTAGTGACATTACCATAGGTAAATTAGCAGCAAAGAATAAAGGTGTGAAGCTTAATTTATATTATACGCCTGCAAAGCTTATTGAAAACTCATTGATTTTTAATAAAAAACTAATGACATCATGGTGGCAGCAAGGGTATGATTATGCTAAAGAAAAATGCCGTGAAGCCCGTTCGAATGAGCTGCGTATTGATGATGATTTACCACAAATCTGATACTTCTTCTTTGATAAAAGAAAGTGCAGCATCACTAGGCGAATGACGTTCCATCATTTCAGTTAAAATAACTTCTCTTAACTTGTTTGCCGTATCTGTTTTTTCAAGCAAATTAGCCTTTCTAATAAGTTGAATGGTAGCGTTTTTTGCTGTAGTAATAATGCTCCAACACTTATCGCTAATATATATTTGTTGTGATAAATTATGCTCGAACTCTTGTTCAATAGTATGTATAAGTAAAGCTTCGTAATCTTCTTTATTTGAGGTTAATGGAGTTGTTCTAATTAATAACTTAGAAGGTGTAATACGCTCTAAAAACAAAGCCATTCTTTCGTAAGCTTGCAAGCGTAAAGGCATTGCGGTTACCTGTAAATCTTTTTTTAATAAAAACCGTCTACGACCATCTTCGTTTTTAGTATGCTCTTTAAAAAAGTAATACGCAATACAACCAGTTATTAATGACGGAATTGCGAATAAAAATAGATCTAAAATTCTTTGTGCATCCATAAAATGTTAATCGATTTGGGTTTTGTTATAATTTGATCCCAAATATAAACAATCTTTTAAATCCTGCATACTATTAAATGGTACAGGTGTTTTTTCATACATGTATGTTCTGTTTAATTCTTTTGAAAGATTGTGATCATCTACATTAATTTCAATATCATTCATTTTAAATTGACAAGGATGCTCATATCCTGCTGCATGCGTAATTTCGACTAATTCTTTTTTAAAGGTTTTAAAATATTGTGCTAATCGTTCAGATTTTAAGGTTGGATCTATACCATTTTGCAACCATTTACTCTGTGTAGCGATACCAGTAGGGCATTTATTGGTATGGCATACTTGAGCTTGAATACAACCAATACTCATCATGGCTTCACGAGCTACATTAATACAATCTATTCCCATAGCAAATGCCATAGCAGCTTTCGCTGGAAAGCCTAGTTTTCCACTGCCAATAAATACGACACGTTCTGATAAGCCTTTGTGTTTAAAAAGCTTGTATAAATTACCAAATCCATAAACCCAAGGTAATGACACATGATCTGCAAAACTAGGAGGTGCTGCTCCTGTACCACCTTCACCACCATCTACAGTAATAAAATCTGGTCCCTTTCCGGTTTTTAACATAATATCTGCAAGTTCATTCCATTGTTCCAATTTTCCGATGGCAGCTTTAATACCAACAGGCAAGCCTGTAGCTTCGGCAATTTCTTCTATAAAATCCACCATTTTTGGAACGTTGGAAAACGCTTTATGATTAGGGGGAGACAGCACATCTTTCCCAACTTCAACACCACGAATTGCTGCAATTTCTTTAGTGATTTTTGCTCCAGGCAATACACCTCCTTTACCTGGCTTTGCACCTTGGGATAATTTGATTTCTATAGCTCTAATAAATGGATTGTCATGAACCAGTTTCTTCATTTTTTCCATTGAAAAACCACCATCCTCGGAACGCACACCAAAATAACCTGTGCCAAAATGAAATACGACATCACCGCCATGACTATGATAAGGCGATAAGCCACCTTCTCCTGTATTATGATAGGCTCCAGCTATTTTAACGCCTTTATTTAAAGACTCTACTGCCTTGGCAGAAAGGGAGCCAAAACTCATAGCAGATACATTGATAACAGACGCTGGACGATATGGTTTTTTACGTTTATTAAACGCACCAATAACTTTAGCACAAGGTAAAAACGTTTTATCAATACTATTGGGGTGATCTTTATCGATCTTATAAGGCATCATGGCATTATTAATAAACATATGCTGATGTTCATAAATATCTCTATCGGTACCAAAACCTTCGTAATTATTTTCTTTTTTTGCGGATGCATAAATCCAACCACGCTCAATACGGTTAAAAGGTAATTCTTCTCTGTTATTTGCTACAAAATATTGACGCATTTCTGGACCAATACTTTCCAGCCAATATCGTAAATGACCAATTACAGGGAAGTTATGACTAATGGTATGGCTTTTTTGAATAAAAATATCGCGTATAGCAACAAGTGCTAACCCAATTAAAATCCAACCCCACCAAGACATGTTTGATAAAAAATCCAATACGTTATTCATTTTAATTATTTAAGAAATCAAAAGCAATTTGAGTTAATGTTTTTACGCCTAAAAGCATGCCGCTTTCATCTATTTTAAAATCGGGTGTATGGTGTGGGAATGCTTCTTTGTTTCCAGGAGTCATACCTCCTAAAAAGAAATAAAACCCAGGGATGACTTCTTGAAAATATGAAAAATCTTCCCCTCCGGTCGTGGCTTTTCTCAAGCGTACGTTTTTAACACCAGCAACTTTTTGCAAAGTAGGTAGCATTTGGTCTACCAAATCTGAATTATTATAAGTAATCGCTGTATTATTTTGAAAACTAATAGTGGCTTCGCCTCCGTATGCTTTTGCTAAGGTTGTTACCATTTCGGTCATCCTTTTTTCAATATGAGCTTTCATTTTTGGGTCTAAAGTTCTTACTGTGCCAATAAGCTCTGCATTTTCTGGTATAATGTTAAAGCGCGTACCTGCCGTAATTTTTCCAACGGTAATAACGGCTGCTTCATCTACTAGTTTTGATTCTCTACTTATTATGGTTTGTAAACCATCGATAATTTTAGCAGAAATTAAAATAGGATCCACGCCTTGCCAAGGTCTTCCTCCGTGTGTTTGTTTTCCTTTAACATTAATAACGAAGCGTTCCACCGAAGCCATAATACCGTCTTTTTTATAGTGGATCGTTCCAACTTCGTAGTTAGAGCGTATATGCAACCCGAAGATAGCATCTACTTTTGGGTTTTCTAATACTCCTTCTTTAATCATAAGTTTTGCACCTCCTTCTTCACCTGGAGGAGGACCTTCTTCGGCTGGTTGAAAAATAAACTTAACCGTACCCTTGATGTTATCTTTGTTTTTAGACAGGATTTCTGCAACTCCCATTAAAATAGCAGTATGCGTGTCATGTCCACAGGCATGCATCACACCCGTTTCAGTATTTAAAAAAGTCGTTTTTACTTCAGATTTAAAAGGAAGATCGTTTCTTTCGGTAACAGGAAGTGCATCAATATCGGCCCTTAAAGCAACAACTTTACCAGAAGTGTTTCCTTTTAAAATAGCAACGACCCCAGTATGAGCAACGCCAGTTTTTACTTCTAATCCTAATGATTTTAGGTGTTTAGCAATCGTTTCTGCTGTTTTGAATTCTCTGTTTGAAAGCTCTGGGTTTTGATGAAAATGACGACGCCATTTAATGACTTTTGCTTCAATATCTGTAAATTGTTGTTCTAAATTATTTTGTGCGTAGGCGTTTGATGTTCCTAAGAAAACTACGACTAAAAAAAAGAATCTCATAACGTTTATTTAGATTTTGAAGCTTAAAGATATTCAAAAAGAATAAGCTAGTTATAATTGTTTATAATTATTAATAAATCCCTTTAATTAAGAACGTAACAATGGTTATTTTCACATCGTAAAATTTATATAGTTTGGAAAAATATTTAAGCCAGTTAAATGAAGCGCAATTAGAACCTACAATACAGATTGAAGGTCCTATGATTGTTATAGCAGGAGCAGGTTCTGGAAAAACACGAGTACTTACATATCGCATTGCTTATATGATGAGTAAAGGCGTTGATGCTTTTAATATATTGTCCTTAACCTTTACCAATAAAGCTGCTCGAGAAATGAAAGAGCGTATTGCAACGATTGTTGGAGCTAGTGAAGCCAAGAATTTATGGATGGGTACATTCCACTCTGTGTTTGCTAAAATTTTAAGAATAGAAGCTGATAGGCTAGGATATCCTAGCAATTTTACTATTTATGATACTCAAGATTCTGATAGGTTGATTGCATCAATTATTAAAGAACTAAATCTTGATAAAGATATTTATAAGTATAAGCAAGTACGGTCTAGAATTTCATCCTATAAGAATAGTTTGATTACAGTACGTGCTTATTTTCAAAACCCTGAGCTAAAAGAGGCTGATGCTATGGCGAGACGTCCTAGGATGGGGGATATTTATAAAGAGTATGTAGATCGTTGTTTCAAGGCTGGTGCCATGGATTTTGATGATTTATTGCTTAAAACGAATGAACTGCTAACTAGGTTTCCGGAAGTTTTAGCAAAATATCAAAACCGTTTTAAGTATATTTTAGTTGACGAGTATCAGGATACCAACCATTCGCAATATTTAATTGTGAGAGCGTTATCTGATAAATTTCAAAATATTTGTGTTGTGGGGGATGATGCACAGAGTATTTATGCGTTCCGTGGTGCTAATATTAATAATATATTGAACTTCCAGAAGGATTACGATGATGTGAAAGTCTTTAGACTTGAGCAAAATTATCGTTCTACAAAAAATATTGTTAATGCTGCAAATTCAATTATTGATAAAAACCAAACAAAACTTGATAAAATCGTTTGGACAGCGAATGATGAAGGTCCTAAAATAAAAGTAAATCGTTCGTTAACTGACGGAGATGAAGGTCGTTATGTTGCAAGTACTATTTTTGAAACTAAAATGCAAGATCAGTTAAAAAACAGTGATTTTGCTATTTTATACAGAACCAATGCGCAATCACGTTCTATAGAGGATGCTTTGCGTAAACGTGATATTCCTTACAGAATTTATGGTGGGTTATCATTTTATCAAAGAAAAGAGATAAAAGATGTTTTGTCTTATCTAAGGTTGATTATTAACCCTGCAGATGAAGAAGCTTTAAAACGTGTTATTAACTTTCCACCCCGTGGCATTGGCCAGACGACGGTTGATAAGCTAATTGTTTCTGCTAATGGCTATAATCGAACTATGTTTGAGGTGATGAAAAACATTGATAAAACGGATGTTAAAATTAACTCGGGCACCAAGACGAAGCTTCAGAATTTTGTTACGCTAATAGAAAGCTTTCAAGTATTAAATCAAACTGCTGATGTATTTGAATTAGCGGAACATGTTACCAGAACAAGTGGACTTATAAAAGAATTCAATAAAGACGGAACCCCGGAAGGAGTTACCCGAATGGAAAATATTGAAGAGCTTTTAAATGGTATGAAGGATTTTGTGGAAGGACAAAAAGAAATCGCTGATACCACAGGGTCTTTAGCAGAGTTCTTGGAAGATGTAGCATTATCTACCGATTTAGATGCTGATAAAGGTGATGCAGACCATGTTGCCCTAATGACAATACATTTAGCAAAAGGATTGGAGTTTCCGTATGTGTACATTGTTGGTTTAGAAGAAGATTTGTTTCCTAGTGCCATGAGTATGAATACACGTAGTGAGCTAGAGGAGGAGAGACGTTTGTTTTATGTGGCATTAACACGTGCTGAAAAGCAAGCTTATTTAACGTATGCATTATCAAGATACCGTTGGGGAAAACTGGTCGATTCTGATCCAAGCCGTTTTATTGAAGAAATTGATGAACAGTACTTAGAAATTTTAACACCTATTGAAGAGCGGCGTTTTAACCCCATGCTAGATGCTGATATTTTTGGAGATGTAGAACCCAATAAGATTAGATACAAGCCAGCTAAACAGGCCGTTTTAAAGAAAGGAAGTCCTGCAAAGAAAGTACCTGAAAAATTCCAAGTTACCACACCAAAAAACTTAAAGCCAGTTTCAAAAACAGAGACTGGAGGAAATACTAATTTATTTGATAGCAAACTTGTAGTTGGTAATATTGTTAAACATATTCGTTTTGGTACTGGGGAAGTTATGAAAATTGAGGGCGCAGGGGCAGATACTAAAGCCGAAATTAATTTTCAGCATGGAGGTGTTAAAAAGTTGCTATTGCGTTTTGCTAAGTTGGAGGTTGTAGGATAATCTTATCTGTAAGAATTTTATTAATCACTAACTACGCTATAGGTTTTTATGGGATATCTTTTTTAAGTCCTTTATAAAACTCGGACTCTTTAAAATTAAAGGTATATTTTTCTAATTCAGACATTTTCTCATATTTTTTATAATCGAATGATGCATCCAATATGAAAATATCTAAAGATAACTCGATAAGTTATAAAATATTATTTTACCATGCAAACCGAATTTACATGCCCTTCGCCATCATATTCTTTTACGCTATTATTAGGATCTACAACCCATACGCCGTCTACAATAAATTTATAATGATGTTTTCCTCCAGATAAGGGGACTACATATTTCCAGCCATAGTCCATTTTCCGCATGACAAAGTCATGTTCATTCCAATTATTAAAGGAACCAGCCAAAATTACTTTTTTTGCATTGGTATACCCTTTTAGTTTAAATGCGGTGTATTCTTTTATATCGATAACAGAGTTATATTCATCAAATTCATTTTCCACTTTGCTAGGGTTGTCAGGATCTTCCATCCAATGTCCATCAACTATAAAGCGATATTGGTATATATCTGGTTTTAATTGTAACGTTAACTCCCAACCACTTTTTGTTTTATTCATTTTAAAAAGTGATTCGTTCCATTTGTTAAAGGAACCTGCTAAAATTACTTTTTTAGCATTTTTATATCCTTTTAGTTTAAAGCTAGCGTTGCCATCTTTATGCGGATAAGCAGTATACATTTTTAAGTTATATACACCGTGGATTTTACGCCCATTTTTAAGTGCCTTGGATACGTTTGGGTCTTTTTTTGAAGGTTCTGCCCAATAAGTATTGTTTACGACAAACTTAAACTCCCATGAAAATTCATCAGTGAAATCATGGATATGTTTTCTGAGTTCATAGTTAAACTCATTAATTTTTTTCATTTTCCAGTTATCTCTAGACCATAGGTTAAATTCTCCAGATACTACAACATTTTTAATATCTAAGTCTTCAAAATCATGTATTTGACCTGTGTATTCTTGAGTGAATTTAGAATAATCTCTAGCATCGAATGCAAATACTATAGTATCACCCTCTATTTTATAGCCTTTAAACGTCTTGTCTTGTCCGTACGTGTAAAAACTTATAAAAGCAAAAACTAAATAACTAATATGTAACTTTATTTGCTTCACTGGGTGTTTAATGGATAATTTATAAAATATAATGTCTCTTTTTGATAATTAATAATGGTTCTTTTCTGAGCAAAGAATTCATAACCTAAAATACCATCTAATTGTGTTCCGAAGGCTGAATTTATTTTATTTAAATTTGTAAGGACAGTTAGCATAGGACCAAAATAAACAGTTTCACTTAATTTGACACGATGTAATTTTCCTGCTAAAACTTCTATTTTTTTCTTGCCAACTCCAGATAAAGATAAGCGTCTTTTTGGAATGAAATATTTTAAAGCTTTTTTATGAACCTTTCTGTTTATTTGATTGAATTCTGCTGCACTATCTATTCCAAATTTAACTTTTTGATTATTGACAGTGCCGTTAACTACAATCGTATGATTTTTTAAAGTAAAAGATAAACTGTCTACAATTTTTTCAAGATAAACATCATTATTTAACGTATTCCCAAAACGGTCTACTTTTGTAAGCGTTATTTGGTTTAAGTATAAGTCTATAAAAACTTCATAATCCTTTAAAATACTATAACCGATAACTCCTAAAAGCTTGATTTTTTTACTTTTTTCAATGTGGGACATATCAATAACATCAGAGTCTTTGTCATGAAGTTTTAAACTTTCCAGGGAAAATTCTTTGACTTTTCTTTCGAATGAATTATCTATAGATTGTAGAATTCCAGAAGTCTCTTCGTTTTTTCTCTGGTGATTATAAAAATTGGGAAAATGAACTCTATTAAGTATCATGGTTTCAGAACCCGTGTCTATGATAAAGTTTCCTTTATTGTTTAAAAGTTCTGCCTCAACAACAATTAAATGATCTATCAGTTTAAACGGAATTCTGGTGGTATGGCTATTTAAAACTTCAGCTTGAGTAAAAAAAATAGGAGTATAGGTATCATCGTCATTTGCATTTGTGAGATTGATACTAAAAGTTATAAATAATATAAAACAAACGAATCTTAGCATATTATTAAGACTAAGATAAGGATGAAATGTTACACTATTAAGGTTATAAATTGTTATTTATGAAAATTTTAAGTTTCGTCCAAGTATCAAGTAATTCCAAACCACTCCAACCGTGACCAGCATCTGGATATAAAGTAAATTGATTAACTACACCTAGGTTTTCAAGTTTATCACGTAAATCGGTTCCTTGTGTGGTCGGCACTAATGGGTCTTTTCCTCCATAAAAAAGAATAGTTGGAGGTGCAGAAGCGGTAGCGCGATGTAACGGACTAACTTCTTCTAAAAAGGACGGTAATGGATCTATACCGAATAAATCTAATAATTCTTTTAATTCTACATCTGTGTTTTCTAAATAAGCAGGATCTGTAAAATTAGTAGGCCCTACTATGCTACAAACCATATTTGTGTTATTATCACTATCGAAAGCGTAGCTCCATAATAGGGATAAATGTCCACCTGCACTGGTGCCTATAAAACCAAAACTTTCAGAAATGTTATATGTTGTTTTATTACTCTTTAAGTAGTTAATTATAGAGGTGATATCTTCAATTTGCATCGGGTAAGGAGGATTGTTTTCATCAGCTAATCTATAATTGATGTTTACAATAGCTATGTTTGGAAAATCGAGCTGCAATAAATCTTTGATAGGATCCATGTCTTCCTTATCACCCGATGTCCAACCGCCACCGTGTACCAAAATCATTGTTTTAGTATTTGAATTTCGATTTGCAGGCAGATATAAATCAAATTTTTGATCACTATCTGTTCCGTATGAAATATTCTGCTCTACATAGTAACTTCTTGGATCTAAACTATTAGTTATCTCTTCTTCAGTTGTTTCATTTGAACAGCTAAAGCTTACTATTATAAAAATTAAACTTAAGAAATGATATTTTAGACTTTTCATAACAAAAATAGTATTTACTTTGTAAAACGATACTGCAAGATAATTATTATGGCTGATTTTTTTAGAATATATGAAGAAAATCCAAATCCTAAGGAGATTGAAAGGGTAGTGGCTATTCTAAAACGAGGTGGTATTATTATTTACCCAACAGATACCGTTTATGGTATGGGGTGTGATATCACTAATATTAAAGCTTTAGAGCGTATTGCGAGAATTAAAGGTGTAAAACTAGAAAAATCGAATTTTTCATTTGTATGTCACGATTTAAGTAATTTAAGTGATTATGTTAAGCAAATAGATACGTCGGTTTTTAAGATTTTAAAAAGAGCACTTCCTGGACCTTATACATTTATTCTTCCTGGGTCTAAATCATTACCAAATCCATTTAAAAAAAGAAAGACGGTGGGGATTCGTGTGCCAGATAATAATATTGCTTTGGAAATTGTAAAACAACTGGGAAACCCAATTATATCTACATCTATTCGTGATGACGATGAAGTTATTGAATATACCACAGATCCTGAACTTATTTTAGAAAAATGGAGTGGTTTAGTCGATTTGGTAATTGATGGTGGTTATGGGGATAATGAAGCTTCTACAGTGATAGACTTGTCTGAAAACGAGCCTGTTGTTATAAGAGAAGGGAAGGGTAGTTTAGAGATTTTTTAATTAGTTATTATAAAATGTCTTTTGGAATTATTTTTCGCGTCCAGGTTTTTATACGCTTATACTTACTAACTTCTGAATCTGGATTAAAATCTAGGGTTGTTTCCCATGAATTCTCTGGTTTAAATTCTTCTTCCATACCTTTTAAAACGCTGTTTGATATTTTATCTGAGTGAACAATAACAATACACTCCGTATTTAAATTAGCACTTCTAGGATCAAGGTTAAATGTCCCAATCACAGTCGTTTTATTATCAATTATCATCGTTTTTGCATGAAGCCCAAAAATAGGTTTATGATCTAAGGTTTGTTGTAGTTCACCAGTCACTATTTTAATGCGTTCTGCTGCATCTGGACGAAATTCATATATTTTAACACCCGTGTTTAACAGTTTCTCTCTATCTGTTTGATAACTACTAAATGCTTCTACATTATCTGTTGAAGCTAGGCTATTGGTGAGTATTCTAATTTTCACACCTCGCTCAACAGCATCTCTAAATAGGTTTTGACTTAACTCGGTAGTAATTAAATAAGGTGTTTGAATTTCGATAGAAGATTCAGCATTTTTAACTAAATTAATTAAAGCACTAGTAGAAATACCACCTCCCCCTAAGCCACTTTTACCATCATTTTTACCAGGAATATCGGAAATAAACTCAACATCATCTAACCAAACCAAATCTCCAGAATTTTTAATAGCGTTGAATGTCGCTGGTAACTTCTCTATTCTTTCTCTAACTTGTGGCCAGAAGTTTTCAGGATTACAGGCGTATTCATGAAGATTATCAAATCTATTTTCAGGATAGACCTTTTTAGAATTCTCCTTAATAATGCTTGTTACATCCTTACTTAATTGGCTGTTCCAAAATTCATCAAAAGACTTATGAACCTCTTTTGATGCTTTACCCAATAATAAAATATCTCTATCTCTAAAATTATATTCATGATCATAGTCAAAGTATTCATCTGCTATATTTCGACCACCAGTAATAACTATCTTACCATCAACAATAAACGTTTTGTTGTGCATTCGTTGATTGGAATCCCTGAAATCTGTTGCAAATTTTGTGATTTTCTTTAAAAGGTTTTTTCCTAAGTTAACTCCAGGGTTATAAATTTTTACTGTAATGTTTTCATGCGAACTGAATGTAAGCAAGTCTTCTATATCGGCATCAACCATAATATCGTCAACTATGATTCTCACTTTTACACCACGATCGGCAGCTCTTATTAAATAATCACAAGCTATTAGACCTACATTATCTGTTGAAAATATAAAGTATTGAATGTCTATGGTCTTTTCGGCATATTCACTTAACCAAGCCCTAGCTACCATAGAGCCACTACCATCTTCCAGAACATATACGCCTGTTTTGGTTTTCATTAACTCGGATACATCTTCAAGTTCATTTGAAAGTGTTACATCGTTATTTCTATGAATTTGTGAACAAAAATCGGTTTCTTGAATACTTGCTTTCTTTTTAGCACAAGCAGTAAATAGAATTAAAGCAACAAGGCCATACTTTTTGAGTTTTAATATAGAGCTTATTTTTGCTGCCATAAGTGTTATTTGGATTGATGTATTTTTTTAGTTTGTTGTTTCAGAACCAAGATGTTTTGTGCAGTAAATGTAACAAAAACCAGGGAAAAGAATCATTTCTTAATCTATCCTAATTGTTAGCCTTTGCCTTCATTTTCTTTTCCAGATTAACCAGATCAGCTAGATAGAATTCCCATTCAGGATCTTCAGTTTCCTTAATCATCTTTAATGCTTTCTCATAACTATCCTTAGCTTTCTGTAATTTACCGAGTTTTTCGTAAGCCTTTCCTAAATTGGAGTATGCATCATGGGAATTGGGGTTTGTATCGACATTGGCTTTAAATGCATTTACAGAATATTCATTTAAATCTTCTATTCTAAGAAAAGCATAGCCAAGATTAGCTAAGGCATATTCATTTGTTACTTCATACCCATATTTTTCGGAGAGTTGACGGAAGTATGTAATGACTTTTTCGATCGCACCATCTGGCCCTCCTTGATTCATAACTTCTTCCTTGGTTTTAGGGATTTCATATTGAGTTGGTTTAAAAATAAAGCGTAAACCATTATATATCGAAGGTAAGCCTACAGAACCATGAGATTCTTCAGGCATTGGGTCATATCTGAATCGAAGACCTGCCTCTTTATGAGCATTTATATAGTTTTTGAACTCTTCACTTAACTTAAGAACATTCCCGCGCATATTTCCACTATTTTCATTGGCTAAGGTTAAATAAAAAGTTCTATTAGGTTCTAAATGATCAGTAAATACGCTTTCGAATTCTTGAGAGATTAATTCATTTGGATACCATAAACTAGGACTAATGCTAAGATATGCATTAAAGAGTTCTGGTTTTTTTAAAAAAGTATAAACGTTGAAAAGCCCGCCTAAGGAATGTCCAACGATTATTTTGTATGGAGCTGCTTTATATGTTTGTTCTACGTACGGAATTAATTCTTTATCAAGAAAAGCTATAAATTTATCAGCGCCACCTGTTAATCCCATCCTTTCTCTATGTTTCTTACTAAGCTTTGGAGAATCTGGGGTCAGATCACGATTGCGCCTAGTATTCCTTATACCCACAATGATCATCTTAGGAATAAGTTCATTCAAAAAAAGGTATTCAACAGAGCCTACAGCATGCGAAAAATTATAAAAGCTATCAAGTAAATAGAGAACGGGGTAAGTCTTATCTGATTCTTCATAGTTTTTAGGTAGATGGATTTCCAGCATTCTATCCTCATCTAGTATTTCTGAATGAATTGTGGTGGTCTTACCTATAATGATAGCGTTTTGAGAATGGCTTGAAAAATTTAATAAGATTAAGCCGATTAGCAGAGTATATTTCATAGGCTAGTTTTTAAAATTGCTTACAACAATAGGTATGTGCACTGGTGCAAATATTCAATATACATTAATTACAAATCTAATGGATTTAAAAATAGATTCGCTATTATTATTTTATTAATGATCTTCTGATGAGATAACACCATAAAAAAAGCCCAACTTAAAAAGTTGAGCTTTTATATATTATATGTTTAAAACTGATTAGTTTCCACCAGCTTCAAGGTTTTTCATTTCTTTTTCAATCATATCATAGAATTGATCGATTTTAGGAAGCACTACGATACGTGTACGTCTGTTTTTTCCTCTGTTTTCTGCAGTATCATTATCTACTAATGGTACATAAGAACTACGACCAGCAGCAATTAATCTACCAGGGTTAACATCTAAAGTCTCAAGTACTCTAATAATAGATGTAGAACGTTTAACACTTAAATCCCAGTTATCTAATAAAGGTTCTTTTTTGTAAGGTACGCTATCTGTATGTCCTTCAACCATACACTCAAAATCTGGTTTGCTATTAACTACTTTAGCTACTTTAGCAAGAACATCTTTAGCTTTAGATGTTACATTATAGCTACCACTTTTAAATAATAATTTATCTGCAATAGATATAAATACAACACCTTTTTCTACGTTTACTTCAATATCAGGATCATTAATACCAACTTCACGTTTAAAACTTGTTACTAAAGCTAAAGTAACACTATCTTTTTTAGTGATGGCATCTTGTAAACGTGTAATTTTTAAATCTTTTTCTTTAATGCTTTCTAACGTTTTTTCAATATTACTAGCGCCTTTTGCAGAAAGAACCTGTAAGTTGTCATTGTTTTTACGTAAGTCTGCTATTTGCTCTTCTAAAGCAGTCGCTCTTGCTGTTGCAGAAGCTTTATCTGTTATACAAGCGTTTAATTTTACTGTTGCCGAGTTAAGTAAATCTTGAGTTTCTTTTTGTTTTGCTTCTAAGTCTGCGAATTGTTTTTTAGAAACACAAGAACTTAAAAGAAGCGTTGTAGATAAACTAAGTAATAAAAGTCTTTTCATAATGTGTTGTGTGGATTAATTTTCCTTAAAATTGATTAAACAAAAATATATAAAAAACGTTAAATTTTAACAATGTTAACAAAACTTTTGCTAACTATTTATAAACTTTTGTAATTAGTCTTTTTATTTACGAAATAATCAACTACTATGGATGTTTTTTGGTAATATTTTATTTTATTTTTTGTGGATTTACGTTGTTTTAATAGTCTTCTTAAATTATTGTAGAATCCTAAATGTGCTTTTACTACGGCAATGGTGTGCATAGGTTTAAGTTCTAGTAAAAACTTTATTCCTGCCATGCCATCTAAAATTAATCTAACTAATATTAAAGGGAATAATAATCCGTTTGCATTTTTAGTTAAAGCAAATAAACTATTCCTAAAATTTAGGTAGGTTTTTTTAGGATTGGTAGTATCAAGTGTAGCACCCCCAACATGATAAATTTCAGATGTCCCAACATATTTTATACTGTACCCTAAATTTTTAGCACGCCAGCATAAATCTATTTCTTCCATATGGGCGAAAAAGTATTCATCAAATCCATGTATCTCTTTAAAAACAGACTTTCTAATAAAAAAACAGGCTCCTGATGCCCAAAATATTTCTGAACGGTCATTAAACTGGCCAATGTCTTTTTCAATAGTATTAAAAATACGACCTCTGCAATAAGGGTATCCATATTTGTCTATAAATCCACCAGCAGCTCCAGCGTATTCAAAATAGCTTTTGTTTTTATAATCTAATAACTTAGGTTGAATTATGGCCGTATTAATTTCTTTGTTAAATGTTTCAATAACAGGGAGGAGCCAATTTGGGGTAACTTCCACATCACTATTCAATAAGCAAAAAATGTCTGCCTCTATATCTTTAAGTGCATCGTTATAACCTTTAGCAAATCCACCATTCTCTTTATTTTGAATTATTTTTATGGTTGGATAATTGGTTTTTATAAAAGAAACAGAATCATCGGTTGAAGCATTATCGGCAACATATACCTCTGCTTCTTTAGAATGTTCAATCACAGGTGGTAAAAACTGTTCTAGAAGTTTTTTACCATTCCAATTTAATATGACAATTGCTATTTTCAAGTTTTAAGATGTAGTTTAAACGTTAGTTTTCTATTTACTAAAGATTTACTAGATGCTGTTCACCGTGACTGTTTGCTATAGTCAGGGATTTCTTTTAAAAAGTTATATCGTTCATTTTCAAAATCCATTTGGCAATAATAATGATTTAATCCATTGGTAACCATTAAATACGTAGCATTTAACTCTAAATTATAACGCGCTATTTGATCGAATGTATCTTGGTTTATAGTAATCTTTGGAGCTTTACATTCTACTATTAAATGAATACTGCCATTGGAATTATACACGACAATGTCGTAGCGTTTCCTTAAAGAATTAACAATCAGTTCTTTTTCAACATTGATTAAAGATTTAGGATAGCCCTTGTTATTTATTAAATAATGGACACAGTGTTGACGAACCCATTCCTCAGGTTGTAAAATCACAAATTTTTTGCGAATACTATCGAAAATAGAAATTTTATTTTCGCTATTTTTGAATCGAAACGAAAACTTTGGAAAATTAAGCTCTTGCATTAATGCGTACTGATTTTTTTCAAAGTTAAGTTACAAAACCAGAAATCACAATATTCAAACACTAAATCCCAGTAAATTGTCATTCTTACTTTGAAATTTAGAGTTTGTAATTCCATAAATTAAGATAGTTTGGACGAAGTCAAACAATTAGTAACAGATATAAAGAATAAAAACCTCAAACCTATTTATTTTTTAATGGGAGAGGAACCATATTATATTGATAAGATCTCCGATTTTATTGAAAGCACTGTTCTAGCAGAAGAAGAGCGTGGTTTTAATCAAATGGTTTTGTATGGTCGGGATATAGCAATTGAAGATATTGTTAGTAATGCGAAGCGTTATCCGATGATGGCAGACTATCAAGTCGTTATAGTTAAAGAAGCTCAAGATTTATCGCGAACCATTGAAAAACTAGCATCTTATGCAGAAAACCCGCAGCCTACAACTGTTTTAGTGGTAAATTATAAGTATAAAAAAATCGATAAACGTAAGTCGCTTTATAAAACCTTGAAAAAAACAGGTATCGTTTACGAAAGCAAAAAACTTTACGAAAATCAGGTGGCAGATTGGATTCGCCGTGTCTTATCCCCTAAAAACTATTCTATTTCTCCTAAAGCAGCGCAAATGCTAGTTGAGTTTTTAGGAACGGATTTAAGTAAAATAAATAATGAACTTGAAAAACTTCAAATTATTTTGCCAAAGGGAACTCAAATTTCGCCAGAGCATATTGAAGAAAATATAGGTATTAGTAAAGACTATAACAATTTTGAATTACGCAAAGCTATTGGTGAAAGGGATACTATAAAAGCGTATCGAATTATTAATTATTTTGCTGAGAATCCTAAGGATAACCCAATGGTTGTCACCGTGTCTTTATTGTTTAATTTCTTTTCACAATTACTTCATTTTCATGGATTAAGTGATAAATCCCCAAGAAACGTTGCTTCTGCTTTAAAAGTGAACCCTTATTTTGTGAATGAATATATAGCAGCAGCTAGACATTATCCAATGCGTAAAGTAAGTGCCGTAGTTTCAACATTGAGAGATTTTGACGTAAAAAGTAAAGGCGTAGGAGCTAATGCTGTTCCGCAAGGCGATTTGCTAAAAGAATTATTAGTAAGAATATTATCTAATTAATATGAATGTAGATATTCACGAAAGCTGGAAACCATACTTAGAAGTAGAGTTTGGTAAACCTTATTTTAAAGATTTAGTAAGTTTTATAAAAACTGAATATAAATCTCAAACTTGTTATCCGCCAGGCAAACAAATTTTTAATGCTTTTAATCATTGCCATTTTAATGATGTAAAAGTGGTTATTATTGGTCAAGACCCATATCATGGTCCCAAACAAGCGAACGGACTCTGTTTTTCTGTAAACGATGGTATTGCACATCCTCCATCATTGATTAATATTTTTAAAGAGATAGAAACAGATTTAGGAATCCCATATCCAAAAAGTGGTAACCTTATGCGCTGGGCAGATCAAGGTGTATTATTATTGAATGCTACGCTAACAGTTAGAGCACATCAAGCTGGAAGTCATCAAAAAAGAGGTTGGGAAACTTTTACAGACGCTATTATAAAAACTATAAGTGAAAATAAAGAGAACATCGTATTTTTACTTTGGGGTGGGTATGCAAAACAAAAAGTAAGGCTAATAAATGCAAATAAGCACAACATATTAACTTCAGGGCATCCATCACCTTTAAGTGCTAATAGAGGTTATTGGTTTGGTAATAAACACTTTAGTAAAACTAACTCCCTGTTGGAGCAAGTCTCTCAGACTCCCGTTCAATGGTAATTTGAGGTGTAATAACTACAGGTTTTTTGTTTGTTTTAGCAGTTTTATTAATTTTATTTGAGCTAAATTTTAGCAATAATAAATTAATTATTACCAGTACTGCGAGGGAAATAGTAATTGAAAGTAGCATAGTTTTGGGTATTAATAATCGGCAAAATACAACAATAATCGTTAAAAAACGAATTTAATCGATTAAATTAAAATTTTGTACAAAATTAATAAAAAAACAGCCACAATTATATACGTAGATCTACGTATTTTGTATTTTTAACATTCTGCTAAAATTAATTTAACTTATTTATGCTTTTCTCAATATTTTAAGGATTTTTTTAGTAAGTGCATTTTTATGTAAGGTTATAGATATGGTTTTTAATTTAAAATATGCTTCACTCATATAAATATACCCTCCATAATTAACTCTCTTTGAGTTTTTTCCCCATGAATTTTTGACTTTATAATAGGTTGTCCCATTTTGATCTTTTAATAATCCAGTGATATGCATTAAATGATCGTCTGTAGTATTATAATTCTCGAACTCTTGTTGTCTAAATTCTTGTGTTACTTCTTTTTCCTTTGATAGATTAACCAGAGCATTCTCAATATTTACACCATCCACAGGAATAATAGCTAACCCATGTTTCGCCGAAAAAGTTTTTTCGCTAACATCGCAGTCTAATTCAATAGTAAAACCTTTTTCTAAGGCATTGTTTACAATATTAGTAAGTTCATCTATGGGAACATTAAAAAATGTGCCATTGGAAAAATTGTCAGGAATATTAAGTATAAAATTTATGTAGTTAGGTTTGTGCGAAAAGGAAGTAAGCGTAATATAATTTTTTGGATCAATTTTTACTTTTTTCATAAACGACAAAGGTGTATATTGAGTTCCTTCATAATCAAAACTTTCAACATTTTCACCAAGAAAGGTATCTAAAATGTCATGAGTTCTTTTTTTCCAATCAAAAGTTTTAGGTTCCTTTATATACAGATCTAACGTTTTTTTTAATGTATCTTCTAATTTAGAATGATTGTGTTTTTCATTTCCATTTAATAAACCGGAATATACAGAGTTTGGCACGAACCCATGTTCTGAAATACTATTTATAACATCATGAGCCAGGCCACCTTGACTAAACTGAGCTTTGCCTTGTCGCATAACATAGTTCCATGATTTATTAAGATATGTATGACGGACATTATACATTTCAGATAAATCAATTTTCTGTCCAGTAAGACGAATTATTTCACTTTCAAGAAATGATGATGTTGAAAAGCTCCAGCATGTTCCTGTATTACCTTGACTAATAACATTTGTAGCTTCGAGGTCTATAATCGTTTTAAAATCATACGATTGAGAATAAGTTAAGAGCGTAAAGAAAATTAAAACAGACGCTAAAAAGTTATTTTTCATAGTGAAGTAAGTGATTTAATGAAATAAAATTTATTTTTGACTAAAATAATAAAAATGAACCAAGAGAATTGGGTAACTGTTAAACAATATGAAGACATTACTTATAAAAAGTATAATGGTGTCGCACGTATAGCTTTTAACAGACCAGATGTCCGCAATGCTTTCAGACCAAAAACAACCAGCGAATTATATGATGCCTTTTATGATGCTAATGAAGATGTAAATATAGGAGTGGTACTATTATCAGCAGAAGGACCATCGTCCAAAGATGGTGTTTATTCCTTTTGTAGTGGTGGAGATCAAAAAGCAAGAGGACACCAAGGTTACGTGGGTGAAGATGGTTATCATCGTTTAAACATATTGGAAGTACAACGTTTAATTAGGTTTATGCCAAAAGCTGTTATTGCAGTTGTACCTGGTTGGGCTGTAGGTGGTGGCCATAGCTTGCATGTGGTTTGTGATTTAACCTTAGCAAGTAAAGAACATGCTATTTTTAAACAAACTGATGCCGATGTAACGAGTTTTGATGGTGGTTACGGATCTGCTTATTTAGCCAAAATGGTTGGACAGAAAAAAGCGCGGGAAATATTTTTCTTGGGAAGGAATTATTCTGCACAAGAAGCCTACGAAATGGGTATGGTAAACGCTGTAATACCTCATGATGAGTTAGAAGAAACAGCTTATGAATGGGCACAGGAAATATTAGCGAAATCGCCAACATCAATTAAGATGCTTAAATTTGCGATGAATTTAACTGATGATGGCATGGTTGGACAGCAAGTATTTGCAGGTGAAGCCACTCGTTTAGCTTACATGACAGATGAAGCTGTAGAAGGTAGAAATGCATTTCTAGAGAAACGTAAGCCTAATTTTGTTAAAAAATGGATTCCATAAATGAATAGAGCCTCTCTTTGGATTTCGACAATGCGTCTGCGTACGCTACCGTTATCAATATCTGGGATTATTTTAGCATCTTGTTTAGCGGAATATAATGGTTATTTTCAATGGCGAATAGGGATTCTTGCTATTTTAACAACCTTAAGTTTTCAAATATTATCTAATCTAGCTAATGATTATGGAGATGGTGTTAAGGGAACCGATAATAATGATAGAATTGGTCCAGAACGTGCCATACAATCTGGTAAAATATCACCAGATGACATGTTTAATGCTATTAAGATAAACGTTTTAATATCTATTGGTTTAGCCTTTTTACTCATTTTTTGTGCGTTTGGAGTTAAGCATTTTTTATTGACACTTTTGTTTTTTATACTAGGCATAGCATCCGTTGTTGGTGCTATAAAGTATACTGTTGGTAGTAATGCATATGGATATAGAGGCTTAGGTGATGTTTTTGTATTTATTTTCTTTGGTCTAGTAAGCGTTATTGGTTGTTATGTATTATATGCAAAAACTATTGATCATGTTGTTTTCTTACCAGCTTGTTCCATAGGTTTATTAAGTGCAGGCGTTCTTAACCTTAATAATATGCGAGATATTATATCTGATAAAAAATCAAATAAGATCACATTGGCAGTTATGATTGGAATTAAGCATGTCAAGATATATCATTATGCATTAATAGGTCTTGCTATTATATTATCTGCTATATTTGGAATACTATATTATACATCGCCATATAATTTAATTTTTATTGTAGCTTATATTCCTTTATTAATGCATATTCAAAAAGTGCGTAAAAATACAGACCTTAAACTGCTAGATCCTGAATTAAAAAAGTTAGCATTAACAACTGTTTTTTTAGCGATACTTATGGGAGTAGGTCATTTGTTATAGTTTTTTTGTATTTTACTTTTACTAAATTAATATCACAAAATAATGAAAATTACATTTTATGGTCACGCTAGTTTAGGAATACAGGTAAATGATGTTGATATACTTGTAGACCCATTTATTTCAGGAAATCCTAATGCATCACATATTAATATAGAGCAATTAAAAGCAGATTATATTTTAGTAACGCATGCACATCAAGATCATATTCTGGATGTTGAAGCTATTGCGAAACGTACAGGAGCTGTTGTTGTTTCCAATTTTGAAATTATAACTCATTACGAAAAATTAGGAATAGAAGGACATCCTATGAATTATGGAGGAAAATGGGATTTTGATTTTGGTACCGTTAAATACGTTAATGCAATTCATACATCATCATTTCCAGATGGAAGCCATGGAGGGCAGCCCGGAGGTTTTGTGATTGAAGGGGAACATAAAAACATTTATATAGCTGGAGATACTGCTTTAACTTACGATATGAAACTTATACCGCTACAAACAAAGTTGGATTTAGCTATTTTACCTTTAGGTGATAATTTCACCATGGGTATTGATGATGCTATTTTAGCGAGTGATTTTGTTGCTTGCGATAAAATATTAGGCTATCATTTTGATACATTTGGTTACATTGAAATTGATCATGAGGCAGCAAAACGAAAGTTTTTCGAAAAAGAAAAAGACTTAATGCTTCTTGAAATAGGTGATTTTATCGAACTTTAGATGATAGTTGCATCGTATAAAAAATACATTTTAAATTTTAAGCAAGCCAGTGGGACTTCACGAGGTATTTTAAAAACCAAAGAAACATGGTTTCTTATTTTAAATACTGAAGAAAAGCAAGGTATTGGTGAATGTGGGTTGTTTAGAGGACTTTCAGCCGATGATAGACCAGACTATGAAGAAAAACTACAGTGGCTTTGTAAAAACATCAATAATAATTTTGATGATTTATTATCTGAATTAATTGAGTTTCCAAGTATTCAATTTGGTTTAGAAACAGCTTTCAAATCTTTAGAAAGTCAAAATAGATTTGAATTATTCCCGTCTAAATTCATTCAAAATAAAGATGCTATTCCAATAAATGGGTTAATCTGGATGGGAACAGAAGCTTTTATGAAACAGCAAATAAAAGAAAAGCTAGATGCTGGTTTCTCATGTATAAAGATGAAAATTGGAGCGATTGATTTTCAAACAGAAATAAACCTCATAAAATCCATTAGAAATGAATTTACATCCAACGATATAGAATTGCGAGTAGATGCTAATGGTGCCTTTTTACCTTCAGAAGCTTTAGAAAAATTAAAGATATTATCGGACCTGGATTTACATTCTATAGAGCAGCCTATAAAACAAGGACAAATTGAAGCTATGACGCAATTGTGTATAGATACACCATTACCAATAGCTTTAGATGAAGAATTAATAGGTATATTTTCTGTAACAAATAAGGAGGAATTACTACAAACCATAAATCCACAATACATCATTTTAAAACCAAGTTTAGTTGGAGGTTTCAAAGGAAGTAATGAGTGGATTGATATTGCAGAACAACAGCAGATAGGGTGGTGGATTACCAGCGCTTTAGAAAGTAATATCGGGCTAAATGCGATTGCTCAATATACATACAGCAAACAGAATAATATTCCCCAAGGGCTTGGTACTGGTGGATTGTTCACAAATAATTTTGATGCACCGTTACAAGTGAAAAATGGAACTTTGCAATATAATAATAGTATTAAATGGAATATAAATTTATAATATATGTATATAAGTCAAGCTTTTAAAGGATTACATGAATGGTGGCGATATATAATTGGGTCAATAATTGTTGTTATAGCAGTGGTTATGGGGCAGATACCTTTTACGATAGCTGTTTTATATAAAGCCTTTAAAGAAGGAGGTGATATAACAAATTTAGACCAAACAGCTATGATGGGACTTTTAGAGCCTAACCTAAACTTATTTTTAATGTTAATATCTTTTGCTATAGGTTTGGTTGGTTTATTATTGGTGACTAAACATTTACATAAGCTATCATTTAAGCATTTAACAACATCCAGAAAAAAAATAGATTGGAAACGGTTTTGGTTTATTTTCTTCCTTTGGGGGATCGTTTCAAGTAGTTTTGTTTTAATAGATTACTACTTAAGTCCAGAGGATTATGTATTTAACTTCAAATTAGTACCATTTTTAATACTTAGTGTTATCGCTATAGTATTAGTGCCATTACAGACAAGTTTTGAAGAATATTTATTCAGAGGCTATTTAATGCAGGGAATTGGTGTTATCGTAAAAAATAAATGGATACCATTATTTACTACATCGATAGTTTTTGGTTTATTGCATATTGCTAACCCAGAAGTTGAAAAATTAGGCTATGTAATCATGGTTTATTATATAGGTACAGGCTTGGTGTTAGGCATCATGACACTTATGGATGAAGGTATGGAGTTAGCTTTAGGGTTTCATGCTGCGAATAATTTGTTTACAGCGCTTTTAGTTACTGCAGATTGGACTGCTTTTCAAACACATTCTATTTTTAAGGATATGTCAGATCCAGAAACCATGGGGTTCATGGAAATATTTTTTCCAGTATTTGTAGTATTTCCTATTTTACTTTTCATCCTTTCTAAAAAGTATAATTGGACGAATTGGAAAGAAAAGCTTTTTGGAAATGTTATTGAACCACCAAAAGAAGATTATAAAATTTTAGAAGATACAATAAGTGACACCTAAATACAATAAAGTACATAACAGATTTAAATTAAATGGGATTCAGTACATTTATGAAGATCTCATGGAAGTGGCTTATAGTTTTGTGAAAGAAGGTATGCCATACGAGACCTACATTGGTGAATTTTTACTTGATTGGTTAGATCATGACAATTTTATAGTAGTTAATACTTCTGGGTCTACAGGAAAACCAAAACCAATTTCAATTAATAAGCAAGCTATGGTGAACTCTGCTGTAGCAACAGGTGATTTTTTCAATTTAAAACCAGGAGATAAGGCTTTACATTGTTTGCCTTCAAGTTTTGTTGCAGGCAAAATGATGCTTGTTAGAGCTATAATTCTTGGACTGGAATTAGATTTAGTAGAACCAACATTGCAACCAGGTTTTAATACAAAAAAACATTACGATTTTTGTGCTATGATTCCATTGCAACTCCAAAACTCATTAAATATCTGTGATCGTATTAAGACGATTATTGTAGGCGGTGCTTCGGTTTCAAATTCATTAAAGAAAAAGATTCAAAATCTAAATTCAAATATTTATGAAACTTATGGTATGACCGAAACAGTAACCCATATTGCGGTTAAAAAAATTAATAATTTTAATAATGAGAGCAGAGGTCATGCGGAACTTGTCGAAGCATCTTACTTCCAAACACTTCCCAATGTATCAATTTCACAAGACGAAAGAGATTGTCTAATAATTGATGCTCCTAAGCTTTCAAAAGATAAAATTATAACAAATGATATTGTTAAATGTCTTTCGGATAATGAATTTGAGTGGTTAGGACGTTTTGATAATGTTATAAACTCTGGAGGGCTTAAATTATTCCCTGAAAAAATAGAAGCCAAACTTCAAGATAAAATAAAAGAACGCTTTTTTGTAGCCTCAAGCACCCACGATACTTTGGGTGAACAACTTATTTTGATTTTGGAAAGCGATTCTAACAAGCTAGATGAGTCTGCCTTTTTAGATTTAGATAAATTTGAAAAACCAAAAAGGATTTATACCGTAGAACAGTTTACAGAGACACCTTCTGGAAAGATTCAACGCAAAAAAACATTGGAGTTATTAAATTTATAGGCTTAAGTTGTAACTTTGTCTCCTTTTTCAATACAAATATAAATTATGGATTTTATTAAACGTGTTTTATCAACAGTAACAGGGATTATCGTATTTCTTATGATCTGTTTTTTTGGTTTGTTATTAATTGGACTCTTGTTCGGATCATCATCAGATGAAGTGATTCAAGTAAAAGCTGATTCTGTTTTAGAATTAAAATTAGATTTTCCTATAAAAGATTATGCTGATAAAACTGAGTTTGCAGACTATCCATTTTTAAATGAAGACGAAAAGAATGGTCTATTCAACCTTATTGATGCCATAAATTACGCAGCAACTGATGAAAATATTAAAGGAATTTCTATAGATAATAATTTTATAAGTGCAGGAATTTCACAAACAAAAGCATTGAGAAATGCGTTATTAAAATTTAAAGAATCGGGAAAATTCATTGTTGCTTATGCCGATATTTATACGCAGAAAGATTATTATTTAAGCTCTGTAGCTGATACCATTTATATGAATCCAGTTGGCATGATGGAGTTTAAAGGACTGTATTCAGAACGTTTATATTTTAAAGACTTTCAGCAAAAAACAGGTTTTAAGATGGAAGTCGTACGATTTGGAAAATATAAAAGTGCGGTAGAACCATTTTTAGCCAATGAAATGAGTGATGAAAACAGAGAACAAATTTCTGTGTATCTAAATGGTCTTTGGAATGAAATCAAGAATGATATCTCGAAAAGTAGAAACCTAAGCTTAGAGAGGTTAAATACGATTGCAGATAGTTTGTTAGGTAGAACAGCAGATTTAGCTAAAGCATCGCAACTTATAGATAGAATTGCATATCATGATGAATATATTAAAGATATTAAAGATGCAGTTGGAATTGCATTCGAAAAAGATTTAAAGTCAATTACCATTGCAGATTACTCAATTCATGCAGCCAATAAATTAAAATCCAATAAGAGTAAAAACAAAATAGCTGTTATTTATGCTGAAGGCGATATTATTTATGGTGAAGGTAATGAGGATACAGTTGGGCAAGGTGTTATGAATGCCTCTTTAAAAGAAGCCAGAGAAGACGATAGAGTAAAAGCTATTGTTTTACGGATCAATTCACCAGGCGGAAGTGCTTTAGCAAGCGAGTTAATTTGGAGAGAAATAGAATTAACTAAAAAAGTAAAGCCCATTATCGTTTCTATGGGAGATGTTGCGGCATCTGGTGGTTATTATATTGCTTGTAATGCCGATAAAATTATTGCTGAACCAACAACCATTACAGGAAGTATTGGTGTATTTGGAGTATTGCCTAATGGAAAACAACTAGCAGATAACATGGGTATTAACGCAGAACAAGTCATCACTAATAAAAATGCAGTGTCTTATAGCTTTTTCGAACCTTTAAATGAAGAACAACGTGCTTTTATAAAAGAAGGGATTATTGATATTTATGAATTGTTTACAAATAGAGTGGCTGTAGGACGTAATATGACCCAAGATGATGTAAAAGCTATTGCTCAAGGACGTGTTTGGACAGGTATAGATGCTTTAAATAATGGATTAGTAGATGAATTAGGCGGATTGGATTTAGCGTTGCAAAGAGCTTCTGAAGCTGCAGGCATTGAAGATTATAAAATAGAAGAGTTTCCTGTTTATGAAAAAGATCTTGATGAAATGCTAAGCGATTTGGGCTTGGTAAAGGCTAAAGAAACTATTATGAAAGAAGAACTAGGAGAAGAAAATTATAGAATTTTAAAAGAGATAAAATCAATGTCTAAGAAAAAAGGAATTCAATTATTATTTCCTTATAGTTTAGAGATTAAATAGGTTCAAAATATAATGTTTTGTAGAGGGTAGATGAAAGTTTACCCTTTTTTTGTGCCTTACTCATTCAAAAGGACACTTCACTCATTGTTGATTTTATAATAAAAGGTTTGAGGTTAGTTTTATGCTAAACTTTAAAATCAGCTATTATGAAAGCATTATTAACATTCATTATTGTATTGACCACTTCAATACAAATTCAAGGGCAAGAAAGACTAATATCAGGAAAAGTAACATCGGCAAGTGATAATTTACCGTTAGCAGGAGCGAATATTTTAATTAAAGGTACGGGCAAGGGCGTAACTGCTAATTTTGAAGGCCTTTATCAAATTAAGGTAAAACCAACGGACATTCTTGTCTTTAACTACCTTGGTTTTGTAACACAAGAAAAGAAAGTTGGAACCCTTAATACGATTTCTGTAGTACTAGAAGAAGATACATCAAGCTTAGATGAAATTGTGATAATGGGTTATGGTACAACAAAAAGGAAGGAAATAACAAGTGCTGTTACTACTGTTAAGTCCGAATCGGTTTCTTCAGCATTATCAGGAAAAGTTAGAGGCGTAAAAATTAATAACCAAGAGCCTCAATCCGGATTATTAACCGCTGGAGAAATTAATGACTTAGAGAAATGGGGTGAATGGAAAGAAAATTTAAAGAAAGATGAATACAAAGAAATACAGCAAAACTGGAATTTTTATCTGGAAAATAAAATACAAGTAGCCATAAACGATAATAATGGAGTTCCCCTAAATAATATAAAAGTGTCTTTGTTTAATGAAACGAACCAATTAATAATGGCAGCTAGAACAGATTTTACTGGTGAAGTTACATTATTTAAGGATTTGAATCAAAAATGTGAAGATGATTATTATACTGTTCAAATTCGACAAAACGACAAGATATTTGGTAAAAAAATCACAAATACATACAACCGAATTGAGTTTACATTAGACGAGCAATCACAATCGAATGATATTGATGTTATGTTTACTATTGATGCTACAGGTTCGATGGGGGACGAAATAAACTACTTAAAATCCGAACTAAAAAATATTATTACCAGATTAGATAAAAGTATAGATGATAAGCGAGTAGCCTTAACGTTTTATAGAGATTTTGGAGATGCATATGTAGTAAAAGATTTTGACTTTAATTCAGATATCGATGCTGTTAAAGATATTCTATCTCATCAGGGAGCAGGAGGCGGTGGAGATTATGAAGAGGCTGTTGAACAAGCATTGAAAGTATCTATGAGCAAAAGTTGGAATACTAATGCAAAAGCAAAATTGTTATTTTTATTACTAGATGCACCGCCTCATTTTACTAAAGAAAATGTAGCTATAATTAAAGAACAAATAAAATTGGCACAGGCAAAAGGAATTAAAATAATTCCAGTTGTGGCGAGTGGTGCTAATAAAAACGTTGAGTTTTTAATGCGTTTCTTTAGTGTTTCAACAAATGGTACTTATGTTTTTATTACGGATGATAGCGGGATTGGCAATCCACATTTAAAGCCAAGTACAGATAATTTCGAAGTTGAAAAGCTAAACGATTTGATTGTGAGATTAATAGAAAAGTATTCTGGAGTGATAAGTTAACTACCTAAAAAGATAAATGAAAATTGAATGTCCGGTTGAGTACTTCGACTGCGCTCAGCACAAGCTTCGTCGAAACCTTCATTTTTTTAATGAGATGCTTTAGTTCTCGACTGCGCTCGAACGGACAAAAATTAGACTCAAAAGTCACTCTTTCGTATTTTATTTCTGCATTTTAAAATAATAGTCCAAAGAATTTTTTCCAGAGCCATATATTAAGAAAAACACACAAATAAACAAGGTTATAATAGCTAGTAATAAATTACTGGAAATCATTTCTCCAGCAAAATTAATAACAATAGCCCCAATTAAAATAGGAAGCTGAGCAATAATAACCCATCTGGTAAGTAAACCAAAAGCAATTAAAATACCACCAATAAAATGAGCAGGTGCTACATAATGAATAACCATAATGCCTCCAGCTAAATTCTGTATTGGTTTAAATAATTCCATTAGCATGGCACTGTCTGACATAAAACCAATGCCTTTTATAAATAAAAAGACACCAAGAGCGATACGTAATAAATCAAGCGGTAAATACGTATGTGCATTAGCCCATTTATTAAGCGTTTTTATTGTTCCCATGATTGAAAAATATTGATTATCAACCTATAAGATACACAAATTCCGTGAGAAAATGAAAAATATTAAGATCAACTATCAGAACATCAGTGCCCTAAACGATTGAATTTTAATAATCGTTAATAAAAACAAAGTCTGTAATTTATAACATTAAAAACGTTTTTTAAATACAACATCCTCCTCAAAATTATAAACCCGCCAAGCACCATTTTGCTCATCTTTATAATATTTTCCAGAGATTTTTAGTTTGCCATTCCTATAATATTCTTCATAGTTTCCATGCTTTAATCCATCTTTTAGTTCTACAGAAAATTTAACTTTTCCATTAGGATGTTTTTTTATAAACTCTTTAGCAGTTAAATCTGTGGGGAAAATTTCAGGAATATTGAAAATGATTTCTTTATTTAAATTCTCCTCAGTAATTTCTATTATAGGAGAAGCGGTGTTTGTTTTTAAAGGTGTCCTCGTATCTGTAAAAGTATATTTCGTTTTTACGATATCAGGATCTTCATAATCAATGACTATTTTACTTTCAAAAAAACCTTTTTCTGGTGTTAGTTGAATACCAATTTGTGGAAAGCAAATAAAATAATCTTTATTCGTTTTTAACTGTTTCTTTGCATTAGTATCAACAAAATTATAAACGCTATTATACAAATTAGGAGCGTTTATATAAGCAAAGACACTACACCTACTATCAAACGCATCGTTAAAGTCTTTATAAGCTTCAAAATTGTCTAGTGTTTCCTTATTTGTATAACTATTGATAATGCTTTTTAAAGTATTAGGATGATTACTAAATACAACGTAGTCTTCCATTATAGTATAGTAGGGTTTATCTATGCCTTTAAAAAGTTTTCCTATTAGTAGCTTAAAAAAACCTTTAATAGACATAAAGTTGATCGGATAGCCTTTATAATTTATTTCTTTAAATTTTACTGGGCTACGCTTCCGTATTTGTTCTAAAATAAAATCTAAGTTTTGTTTTGCTTTATCGCTATCATTAGTTTTTAGCACTATAGCAACATCTTTTTTAGATTGAGATACTGTAGAGTGTAATTGGAGTAATGCGGCTTCATCATCTATCCAACTAATAAAATGCTCTTTTAAGTCAATCTTTAAAAAGTTTTCTACTTTTTCTATACCTTCAATATAACTTTTAAATTGCTCAGGATTTTCTTTCTGAATGGATTCAAAATTAGTATTAAACTCATTAAAACTATTAAATGAGAAACTTAAATAAAGTGCTGTTTGCTTTGGTGCAATTTTACTAATGCTACGTGTTCCCGTTCCAGATTTCTCTAAAGCCTTTAAATAGGCATTAGCTTTATCATTAAAATTTGTTATTCCGTTTGCTTCAATAGTATTATCATCTAAATCAAAACTAAAGCCACTAAACTCTAAACTACTGCTTAAGGTTTTTCCAAGATCACCCGAGTCATTCGAAAATATTTTAATAAAATCATCTAAATATTTATATTGAAAATATAAACGAAACATATCATTATAGCCAACATATTTATTGACTTCTATAAAATCGAGATCCCTGCCAATTTCTGGTTCTAAATATTGATCTATGGAAGCTTCAACCAATGTGTGCATATAAGACACAATCATTTGGTTTTTTATAAAACTAATGTATAGCGTTTCATGAGTTTTTATATCATAAATCTCTGTTATTTGATGTTCATGGTATTTACGCTTACTTACTTTATAATTAGCTGTGGTAATGGTGTTTAAATGATTTTTTAATATATCAAGTTTAGCTATTTTTTGTAAATCAATAACATATAGAAACTCATATTTTCCAGGCGTATAAATATGTGAAGATATGAGTATTTCTCTATCTCCAAATCTTTTAAAAGTACTTTCATCTTGTTTAAAGATGGTATCTAGTTTATTAAGACTTTCGGAAAGACTATTAAAATAAGCATTGGTATTTAAATGTTTCCAAATATCACTTTTACTTATGGTATTCCAATTATCTATTGGTTTTTGACTTTCAATAATATAAACAGCATCTTTAGGAACTAAATAAATGGATTTTATATTATCATTAGTGTCAATATAGAACGTGTAAATTAAATACAGCGCATAACTAGTAAAAAGTAGACCTAGTAGGGGGAGAATCTTCCTTTTTTTCATAATATAAATAGATTTGGGGGTGAAAATGTTTTTATACTTGTAGTACTCCTAAATTAAATTGTTTTTCAATAGGAGCGTGGTTAGCAGCTTCAATACCCATACTAATCCAATGTCTAGTATCTAGGGGATCAATAATCGCATCTGTCCAAATACGAGCAGCAGCATAGAATGGAGAGACTTGATTGTCGTATCTGTCTTTTATTTTATTAAAAAGTTCTTCTTCCTTTTCGGGTGTAATCTTTTCTCCTTGTTTTTCTAACGACGCTTTTTCAATTTGCAATAATACTTTAGCAGCCGAATTCCCGCTCATAACCGCCAATTCGGCACTTGGCCATGCCACAATTAATCTAGGATCATAAGCCTTTCCACACATAGCATAATTACCAGCTCCATAGCTATTCCCGATAATAATCGTAAACTTTGGAACCACAGAATTACTAACCGCATTTACCATTTTGGCACCATCTTTAATAATACCACCGTGTTCACTTTTACTACCAACCATAAAGCCAGTAACATCCTGTAAAAATACTAAAGGAATTTTTTTCTGATTGCAATTCGCAATAAAGCGTGTTGCCTTATCCGCACTATCATTATAGATAACACCTCCAAATTGCATTTCACCTTTTTTTGTTTTTACAAGTTTACGCTGATTAGCAACAATACCTACTGCCCAACCATCAATTCTTGCATAACAAGTAATAATGGTTTGTCCGTAACCCGCTTTATATTCGTCGAATTCAGAATTATCAACCAAGCGTTTTATGATCTCATACATATCGTATTGATCAGCTCTGGATTTCGGTAAAATCCCGTAAATATCTTCCGTATTTTCTTTTGGTTTTTTTGAATCACTTCTATTAAAACCAGCTTTATCATAATCACCAATTTTATCAATAATGTTTTTGATGGTATCTAAAGCATCTTTATCGTCTTTAGCTTTATAATCGGTAACTCCAGAAATTTCGCAATGTGTTGTAGCACCTCCTAAAGTTTCATTATCAATAGTTTCTCCAATAGCAGCCTTTACCAGATAACTTCCAGCAAGAAAGATGCTTCCTGTTTTATCGACTATTAAAGCCTCATCACTCATAATAGGCAAATAGGCACCTCCAGCAACACAGCTTCCCATAACAGCTGCAATTTGGGTAATTCCCATGCTACTCATAATAGCATTATTTCTAAAAATGCGTCCAAAATGTTCCTTATCTGGGAATATTTCGTCTTGAAGTGGTAAATACACCCCAGCAGAATCCACTAAGTAAATAATAGGAAGTTTATTTTCGATAGCAATTTCCTGCGCACGTAAATTCTTTTTTCCAGTAATAGGAAACCAAGCACCAGCTTTCACAGTGGCATCATTAGCAACCACTATACACTGCTTACCTTTAATATAACCAATCTTTATTACAACGCCACCAGATGGACAACCACCATGCTCAGTATACATATCTTCTCCAGCAAAAGCAGCAATTTCAACAGCGTTAGACTTAGCATCTAAAAGATAATTAATACGCTCTCTTGCAGTCATTTTTCCTTTAGCGTGGAGTTTTTCAATACGAGATTTGCCACCACCAAGACTTACTTTAGCTAAGCGTTTGTTTAATTCTGAGAGTAAAAGTTTATTATGATCTTCGTTTTTATTGAAGTTAATATCCATGTATAAATTAGTTTGTTGCTAATGTACAAAAGTTGCCATTCTTGTGAAATGTGTAAAAGCAAAATATTTTCTTACGATTCTATTTTTGTTAATGTAATCATAAAATATATTACATGGAATTAGTTTCCTTGGAAAATAAATATTTTTATTTTATATTTGTACTATAAAATAATTAGTACTTATGAAACATATTATAGCATTTGCAGGTAGCAATAGCAAAAACTCAATAAATCATCAATTAGCAATATATGCTTCGAGTTTGGTGGAAAATGTAAAAGTAGATATTTTAGATCTTAACGACTTTGAATTACCGTTGTATGGTATTGATTATGAAGTTGATCATGGTATTCCAGATAATGCGCATAAATTTTTAGAGTCCATAAAAGCATCAGATGGTATTGTTTTATCATTGGCAGAACATAATGGTGCATATTCAACGGTATTTAAAAACCTGTTTGATTGGATGTCTAGAATTGAAGGAAAAACTTTTTTTGGAAAGCCTATGTTATTAATGGCAACCTCTCCAGGTGGCAGAGGAGGTGCTTCAGTTTTAAGTATAGCACAAGATAGATTTCCACGTCATGAGGCAAATATTGTTGAAGTATTTTCGTTTCCATCATTTGGAACAAACTTTGCAGATGGAAAGATTACAGATAAAGCACTGGATTCTGATTTAAAAAGCAAGGTGAAATTATTTCAAAAAGAGTTATAATTCAATCTGAATACAGAAAAATGGGAGACTTCTCTAAAGATATTAATTCAAAATTTCCAAATAACAGAATTAAAGCCTTGTTGAATATTATATATACAGCAAGTTGGATAACGAGTTATCAGAATGATTTCTTTAAACCATTTGGGATCTCTCCCCAACAGTACAATATTTTAAGAATATTAAATGGAGCTAAAGAACCTTTAAAGGTACAAGTAATTAAAGATAGAATGCTAGAGCGTTCTCCCAATGCCACTAGGTTAATGGATAAATTATGTGCCAAGAATTATATTAAACGTTTACCCTCAGAGCATGACAGACGCGTGGTAAAAATTATAATAACAGAAGAAGGAAAAAAGCTTTTAGCGTCTATTCCACATACCATTAATAAAGATTTATTAAAAAATTTAAATGAAGAGGAAGCAGAGCAATTAAGTAATCTGCTCGATAAAATGCGATGACAATTAATTTGTCATTCCCTCGAAGAAGGGAATCTCATTATACTTCTTGAGGTTGCGATAAAAAGATTCCCTCCTTCGAGGGAATAAAAAGAAAGCATGAAAATGAAATCAAATACAATAAAAACAATAGGGCGCAGTGATTTTGTTAATATGGGACCTATACAATTAAGACAACCCTTACCAAGTCGAAATATAGACATGGTGGATCCATTTATATTATTACATCATTATGGTCCTTATGATATTTCAGAAGACAATAATCCTTTTGATTTAGGACCACATCCACATCGTGGGTTTGAACCCATTACATTTTTAGTTCAAGGCGAACAATTACACAGAGATTCTTTAGGAAATGAGAGTATTGTTAAAACGGGCGATGTGCAATGGACAACAGCAGGCCGTGGTATTATCCATGCCGAAGCACCAACAAAAGCGTTTGTTCAAAAAGGAGGAACTCTTGAAGGGATTCAGTTATGGTTGAATTTACCAGCAGAAAAGAAAATGATTCCTGCTAATTATCAGCATGCAAAAAACGAGGATTTCAATAGTGTTAATTCTAAAGACAACAAAGTGAAAATTCAAATTATTGCTGGTGAATTAGAAAGTAATTACGGGAAAATAGGTACACAAACAGTTGTTAATGTTTATATGATAGACATTGAAGAAGGAGGAGAGCATTTTATTGAAGTTTCAAAAACACATCAGTCGATGCTCTATTTATTGCATGGAGATGTAACGGTTAACGATTCGGAAAGTTTGAAATTAAATGAAAATCAGTTGATTCAGTTTAATCAAGATGGGAATGGTTTTTCGATAAAAGGACATAATACAAGTAAAATATTATTTCTTTCAGGAGAACCCTTTAATGAAAAGGTAGCAACTTACGGACCCTATGTCATGAATACCCAAACAGAAATTATGGAAGCCATGCGAGATTACCAAATGGGTAAAATGGGATTTCTTCCAGCAAATTAAATAATAAAACCTGAATAGTAGTCATTTCGACCTAAAGGGAGAAATCACATAATCATTGAAAACAACAATGAAGAATTCAATATTATGGGATGTCTCAATCGTACCTCATTTCGACATGACAAAAGAAATATTAATATAAGTTCGATAACAGTATTAAAAAGGATAATAAATAATAAGATTCCCTCCTTTACTTAAACTAGTTCAGCACAGGCGAGGGAATGAAAAAACACGTGAAAAATGAAAACAATAATTCACAAAGCAAACACCAGAGGATATGCCGATCATGGCTGGTTAAAATCACATCATACATTTAGTTTTGCAAGTTATCAAGATGCAGAACGTATGAATTTCGGAGCACTCCGTGTACTTAATGACGATGTTGTACAACCCAAAATGGGGTTTGGTACACATCCACATCAAAATATGGAAATTATTTCTATTCCATTAAAAGGCGCACTATCACACAAAGATAGTATGGGAAATAAACGTGCTATTGAAGTAGGAGAGGTACAAGTAATGAGTGCGGGTACAGGTTTAACACATTCAGAATTTAATGATAGTAAAACTGATCATGTTAACTTTTTGCAACTTTGGATCATTCCTGAAGAAATGGGAGTTACTCCAAATTATGAACAAAGGAAATTTGATGTTCTAGCTCAAAAGAACGAACTACAAACTGTAGTTGCGCCGAAGGATAAATTAGAAGGAGATGCCTTACCTATAAGCCAACAAGCATACATTTATAGAACTGATCTGGATACAAATAACTCAATATCATTAACAGTAAAAAGTGAGAACAATGGGCTCTACATATTTGTAGTTGAAGGCCAATTAGAAATAGCTGGGAATACTTTAAATTCTCGTGATGCCATTGGAATTTCAGAAACTGAAGGCATATCTATTGAAGCAAAAGAGTCTTCTAAATTAATTATTATAGAGGTGCCTATGAATTAAAGAAAATGTCTGTAATGTTTGTATATAAAATACATGAATAAACTTACTCTTTGTTCGATTCTCATGTTTTTATTTATAACAGTGTCATTTACTAAATTTTGAAACGTCGCTCCTAAGTTTAATTGTCTGTAATGGGATAATTGAATCATAGTTACTTATGTTAAACCTTACCTTAAGGCTATTTTAAAATAAGTACCAAATAATATCACACTTGAAGTCATTTTTATAAGCGTTTGCTCAGAAATAACAAAAAAGCAGGGTAAAATGAAATTATACGATTTTATGCAAAAGAATTGTAGTATATATTGATGATAAAACAAATAGTTAGGCACAAATTGAATAAGTATATGAATGATTTAAATTTAAACATTAATTTACGATATTTGCGTTCTGACTAACCATCAAAATAGAAAAGATTATGGCAATGAATAAAAATACGGTGTTGGCTTGGGCCACATGGATAATGATTTTTGTAGGATTAGCATTGATAGCTATGGGAGCATTTAGGTATGATGATGTTGCTGGCTGGGGCTTTGCTGCAGTTGGAGTAGGCTTTTTTGCCAATGCGTGGGTATTTAATGCCCTAAAAGGAAGAGTTTAGTTTTATTTACAATTTTACATATTAAGTCTTATGACTATAAATTAATAATTAATAATGAGCGACGATAAGAAAGTAATTTTCTCAATGTCTGGTTTAACCAAGACATTTCAAGGGGCAAATACACCTGTGTTAAAAAATATATATTTAAGCTTCTTTTACGGAGCTAAAATTGGAATCTTGGGTCTTAATGGTTCGGGTAAATCCACATTATTAAAAATCATTGCAGGCGTTGATAAAAATTACCAAGGTGATGTTACCTTTTTACAAGGTTACTCCGTTGGGTTTTTAGAGCAAGAACCTAAGCTAGATGATGATAAAACAGTTATGGAAGTGGTACGGGAAGGTGCTGCTGAAACCGTAGCTATTCTTGATGAGTATAATAAAATTAACGACATGTTTGGTTTGGAAGAAGTGTATTCCGATCCAGATAAAATGGAGAAGTTAATGAACCGTCAGGCCGAGCTTCAAGATCAAATCGATGCAGCCAATGCCTGGGAACTAGACACCAAACTAGAAATCGCTATGGATGCCTTACGTACTCCAGATGGTGATAAGAAAATTGCTGTACTTTCTGGAGGTGAAAAACGCCGTGTAGCACTATGTCGCTTACTTTTACAAGAACCAGATGTATTATTATTAGATGAGCCAACCAACCACTTAGATGCGGAGTCTGTACACTGGCTAGAGCATCATTTGGCACAATATAAAGGGACTGTGATTGCAGTAACGCACGATAGATACTTTTTAGATAATGTAGCAGGTTGGATTTTAGAGTTAGATAGAGGAGAAGGAATCCCATGGAAAGGAAACTATTCCTCTTGGTTAGATCAGAAATCAAAACGTTTAGCACAAGAAAGTAAAACAGCTTCTAAACGTCAAAAAACCTTAGAACGTGAGCTGGAATGGGTAAGACAAGGAGCCAAAGGACGTCAAACCAAGCAAAAAGCACGTTTAAAGAATTACGATAAGTTAATGAGTCAAGATCAAAAACAACTTGACGAAAAACTGGAAATATATATTCCTAATGGTCCAAGATTAGGAACCAATGTTATTGAATCTATTGGAGTTAGTAAAGGTTATGATGATAAATTGCTATATGATGATTTAAACTTTAACCTACCACAAGCTGGAATTGTTGGTGTTATTGGACCAAATGGTGCTGGTAAAACGACTATTTTCAGAATGATAATGGGAGAAGAAACGCCCGATAAAGGTGAGTTTAAAGTAGGAGACACTGCCCAAATAGCTTATGTAGATCAAAGTCATTCCAATATAGATCCAGAAAAATCAATTTGGCAAAACTTTAGTGATGAACAAGAATTGGTTATGATGGGAGGAAAGCAAGTGAATTCACGTGCTTATTTAAGCCGTTTTAATTTCTCAGGAAGCGAACAGAATAAGAAAGTAAAATTACTTTCTGGAGGAGAAAGAAACCGTTTGCACCTTGCCATGACACTTAAAGAAGAAGGCAACGTATTGCTTTTAGATGAGCCAACAAATGACCTTGATGTAAATACATTACGAGCCTTAGAAGAAGGGTTGGAAAACTTTGCTGGTTGTGCCGTAGTGATATCGCACGATAGATGGTTTTTAGATAGAATATGTACACACATACTAGCTTTTGAAGGAGACTCACAAGTCTATTTCTTTGAAGGTAGTTTTAGTGATTATGAAGAAAATAAAAAGAAACGTCTTGGTGGCGATTTAATGCCAAAACGAATAAAGTATAAAAAACTAGTAAGATAAGCGTATAAAATATTAGTGCTTGCCAAAAAGCTATTTTGTATAATTTTAGAAAGACACGAATTTCACAAATTTTCACTAATTAATCTGTAATAGACAGCTTTAATGATTTGTGTTCATGTTTTGTCCAATACAATATAACCATTTGACAATGAATTTGTGTGAATTCGTAAAATTCGTGTCCAAGTCAAATCATTAAATAAATATAAGTTGAAAAATGTGCTTTTTTATTTAAATCTAAAAAACCACCGTCTTTGACGGTGGTCATGTTTTAAAGGCTCTGCCATTTTTTAGGTTTACCATCTAAAACTTTTTAAAGATGAGTAAATATAGAAAATTAACACATGTGTACTACAAATGTGACTATCACATTGTTTTCACTCCCAAGTGTCGTTTCCGTGTTCTAGAAGGTATGGTAAAAACTTTGGTCGAACATGACCTTCAGGTCATCAGTACTTGGAAAGATGTCATTATTCAAGAAATGAATGTGCAAAAAGATCACATTCATTTGGTTTGTTCAATCCCTCCGAAGGTTTCTGTATCAGAATTCATGGGTATTCTAAAGGGAAAGATGGCAATCAAACTATTCAAGACGTATCCCAGTTTAATACAAAAACCATATTGGGGCAATCACTTTTGGTCGAGAGGTTACTTTGTAAGTACCATAGGTTTAGATGAGGATATGATACGGAGATATGTGAAATATCAAGAACATCATGAATGAACCTAATGCCCCTTTGGGGCTAATCTGAAAATCAAAGCCTCCGTTTTTAACGGAGGTTGTTTACTTATTGTCATACATATGTCCCTCTGTAAAATCTTTATAATTTTCCTCTTCCTCATCAGGCATTTTTGTATTCATACTATTTAATTTCTCATTTTCCTTTTTTAGTTTGTAAGATTTTCTGACGCCTAAAAGCAGTAAAATTGAAAAAATAACAACAACAATAATTAGTACAATAACGATATTGGCTTGGTTAATTAAGAAGGGAGAAAATAAAAATATAACTGGATAGTTAGATAACATATATTGATGTATGTCTTTGATTAATAGTCACTCAAATATAATATAATTTATTCAGTAGACAATTTTTAGACAACCATTTAGGACAAAATAAAATAGTGAAATTTTAAAAAATGTAACTTTCTTATAATAAATTATACTAATAGTTAAAGTATTGTAAGTTTAGAAATTATCTGACAAATAAAAATTTGATATTTCCGTTTATCTGCTTAATTGCTATTTCCAAGTTTGTACTAAACTTGCTTGTGCTGAACTTGTTTCAGTATTTCGATAAAAAGGGAGTTTAAAAGCATTTGTTTGCTTTTAAAATTGATTTTTTTTAACGACATTGCTTATCTAAAAATATTTATAATTAAAAAAACACTCTAACTCTATGTCTGACGATTTTGATTTATTGGAAACCAATTCTAACGAGAAAACAGAAAAAGTAGATGTCAATTGGGGAAAAGCCATAGACACTATGAAATCTAAATTGTCTCAGGAAGACGATCCAGAAGTTCGACAAAAAATATTGAATGCCACCTTGGATGATGTGGTACATATGGCAGAAAAAGACAGAACAACGCTTTTAGATGCTATTAAAGATTTAACCGACTATCAAGACGAAGTTGGTATTATTTTCGAAAAATTCTCAGCACTTAATGCTACCGAGCAAAAAGTAATTGATGATGCTCAAAAAGCGTTAGAGCGTGCTAAAATAGAATTAGAAGATGCCGAAGCAAAGCCAGATACCTGGTGGAATAACCTTTGGGGGCGTAAAAGCAAAATTAAAAAAGCACAAGTAGAACTTCAAACTGCTGAAAAAACACGTGCTGCTGCAGATAACAAAGCAAAAGCGATGTTCCAGGAACGTATAGAAAGCGCAGATGTACAAACATTATTAAGTGAACTATCGTATAAATCTCAAGCAGCTGTAAGCAGATTAAAAAATCGTGAAGTAGAGATTAAAGAAGTAGAAGATAAGTTACAAGTAGCCATTGTTGAAGCTACTAAAAATCACACCAAAGCTTTAGAAAAAAAGAAAGAAGTAGAGGCGAAGCTAGAAGAGCAATACGCTTTATTAAAACAAGCCCGTCAAGAACTTGAAGATATAGCAGACAAACAATCTGCAGATTATGCGCAAGCCGTTGGTAAAGTGACCACTTTAGAGCAAAAAGTAGAAGAGTTAGAAGGTTTAAAAAATGCCTATACGACATTAGCTGCCAGTAAAGACAGTTTTGTACATAAGCATAACTTAACTATAAAGGTATTAACGTCTTTACGTAGTAACTTGCAAACACACCGTGCAAAATTAAAGAGTGATACCGAAGAACGTTTAAAATATTACGATGGCTATGTAGTAGCATTAAAAGCTAGAACCGATCAGGAATTTGCAGCTATTTTAGAGCATTTAGGTGTAAAAACCGATGAGCATATTGGAGAAACTTTGGCATCTATGCATACCGCAAGTGCTAAAGCACGTCAAGATATGATGGATAATATTCCAGTTCACGAAAAAGTCATGCAAGGTGTATACAGTAGTTATGCCGAAGCTTTACAAGAGATTCGTGCTAAAGATAGCGATATTCAAAAGAATTTTGCAGAGCGTTATGGTATCGATATGAAAGAGATTTTTGAAGATTATTATAAAGTCGATCCTAATAAAGCTTCAGAAGGCGACGGTGGTGAACCTGAAGGAAAACCAAAGCCAAAACCAGAAGCAAGCGACGACGACTTATTGTCGTAATGTCGTTGTGAGGAGTGTCAGTCTGAGCGTAGTCGAAGACAAACGACGTAGTAATCTCATTAAATAAACTATAAAAATCTAAAAATATCTTATTTCCGCGTTAGGGATTGAACGGTTTGTTTGAGCTCCTCGAAGAGAGCGAGTAGAGAAAGCCCGACCCTTGCGGTAACGCTCAAATTATTAAACATAAATATTTGTGTATTCGTGGCAACTTATTGCTAATTGAATACTGCACTGAATACTTAATTAATGTCCATTAACCACATTGTAACGCCATTAGATTCAGCAGTTCTAGACTCCAAAGAACATTATGTGTTCTATCATAAAATGGTCGATTTTGCATTTAAAGAACTTATAGTTGCTGTACAACAACAAGAACTTTGTACCAACCAAGAAGTGCAATTGTTTAAACAATACAGTGACCTGTTATTATATTCCATTGAAGCCATGCGTATAAAATATATGTATGACGATGAGGATAATATGAAGGTTGATTTAACCCATTCGGGCTTTCCAAATTATTTGGAATTTAGGTATTTGTTTAACGATTTAGAATTACGAGACGATTATTTGGGTAGGTTAACACCAATAAATACTTTAAAAGAAGAGTTTTTGGATACTTTAATGCGTAAAAAAGAACCCATTAAAAAAAGTAAGTTATTCCAGGCCTCATCTATAGTGTATTACTCATCGGTTAAAAAACAATACATTTTTAATCGTTTTGTACAAGGCAAAATTTTAAGTGCACCAAAAAGCATTGATACTAAATATATGACCAGCTGGAGTTTTTATGATGTATCTCATAACAGACCGTTTATCTGCTTTATGTATTTCAATTATAGCGGAACGGATGTAAACGATTATAAAGATGACATTTACGACGTTTTAAAAACAACGGCCGATAGAAAGATGAGTTTAGATACTATGGCATATACTATAGATAGAAAATTGCCAAAAGTATCACCAAAGCTTATTAAACGAATTGATTTAGGCCCATTACATAACGTATTTGCAAAAGATGAAAATGATATAACACATGCTGTTTTAGAAGGCATAGGAAAAAAGGAAATCCCTTTGGAATCCTATGCTATATCGCTTAAAATTGACGAGGTTAAATCTGAGAGTGAATTTAAAGAAGGTAGTTTTTTTAATAAACAAACCCTTCAAAGATGGGACAACGTGTTTAAACAAAAATATGTATTTGCGCCACATCGCATTATTCAATTACTGTATAATAAAACACCAGAACTTATAAATGATTTAGCAAAACCACCTGTTGAAATGAGTAGCTTGAAATACTCTAAATAGTTGGCGGTGTTCAGTCTCAGTCTCAGTGTTCAGTTGGCAGTAAATAGGAAATGAACTTGAAAAATAATATTTAACTATAAGTAAACGATATACAGCGAATTTAAATTAAAAGTAAATAGCAGATAGTTTTCAGTAAACAGTGTACAGTTAGCACTGCATACTGCAACTGCAAACTGAATACTAAATTTAACTATAAGTAAACAATATATAATAAGTATAAATTAAAATATAACAGTCAAAATTTAACGAGAAAGAGTAAGCACTGCAAACTGAACACTAACAAAGCAACAGTAAGCACTGCAAACTGAGACTAAACACTGATCACTGAAAAAAAATGGAACACAATTCAACATTCCCAATAAAACTAACCGAACTGGATATGCTTCGTGACGAAGCGTCTTCCTATTTAAAAAGCACACAATGGGAGCAAGGACAACGAGCAAAGAATAAAGATAAAGATGCTAAAGATGAGTCTATCTTGTTATATCTCTCTCGGGCAAATAATGGTAGCAATGCAGCAGAAATAACCTCAGTATCAAAAACCATTCTTGCTTTAAAAAAGCGTTTATTACCAGACTCTATAGCGATTCCTATTTATTTGAATCAAACGCTATATGCCGTACAAGAAGGTATTACATTAGGAATTTGGATAAAAGATAGTTATTACGACGCTTCTGGCTTATCGAGTTTAAATGAAAACAAATCGGCTTTAGATACCAATGGAAAACGCGAATTTGAAAGTAAAATGCATACTGCTACGGCCTTTATGCTTTTCAGTTCAGCCTATAAAATATTAAACGATTTAAAGCCATACGCATCAGATGATTTAAGTGTGATGAAGCAAAAGTTTGCTGGTATTCCAGAAGTGTCACTAATGACGCCTTTAAAAGGAATTTCATGTAGTTTATTCTATTATGATAAGTATTTAGGACATCCGGAAATTATTAAATCAGATAAAGACGTTATAGACTTTACAGTTGTATATTTTGAAGCCTTAATAGACGAGATTCAACTACGTAAAAGCAGTTTAGAGTATACCGAATGCATTGAGGACAGAACCTATAAGTTAGAAAAATCTGAATTTGCTATTTCTGGTTGGAGCAATGTATTTGAAGGCACAGCACAAAGCATAGAATTCAATAAAATTAAGTTTGAACAAATTGTAGGTAACCGTGATGCCAAACACTTTGCACGTCGTTTAACTGAGCGTATGTTGAGCTATGATTTTACAGCAAAGAAGAATCCGTTTCAAGAACTGGGCGGTTTTATGCCTGTTTTTATGGGTTATGGTATTCCAGGAACAGGAAAAAGTATGTTGATTGCTGCCATTGCAACCAAGCTTAAAGAACACTGTGATACGTTAGATATTCCGTTTTTGTTTCACCCGATGCCAGATACACTAATTAGCACATTTCAAGGAGGCTCGGCAGAAAAGATGGTGGAGTGGATGAAACCCATGCAAGACCCTTCAAAATTAATTTTCGCACCTATAGATGATGCCGAAAACAATTTACAAGAGCGAACAGCTCAAGGGGTTTCGGCAGGTGTAAAAGAAGTCATTGGCGTATTTTTACGTTATACAGAAGGTGCTTATGCCGTAAACTACGGAAATAGCTCAATTGGACTGTTTACCAATCTACCTGAAATGCTTGATAAAGCAGTCATTTCTCGCGTACAAGGACGTTTTAAAATTGATGGTGCCAGAACTGAACATGATTTTTTAGATCAAGATCATTTATGGTGGCGTAAATTAGACGAAACCATGCCAGATTTTGTAAACATGCAAGATCCGGAAAACTATACCTATTTACAGGATCAAGGTTTGGCAAAAAACATGGGAGAAATTCTTAATGTTTCCAATAAACCAACTGAAGAACGCGTACACGATATTTATGATCGTGTAGAAAAACGATTCAAAACGAATGAACATGTATTTTATGCAAATCTTTATAAAGACATGCAAAAAGCATTTCCATTCTTTTCATCTCGTGATGTTAGGAATATTCAAAGTGCTGTATCATTGCGTTTAACAGATTTTGATTTAGAAGAAGATTGGTTCGAAAACCCGGAAATCTATTTTAAGCAAGATTATGAAACGAAGTTTAGTATGCTTCAGGAATTAATGCGTGCCAATATGAAAGGCTTAGACTTTTCAGAAATTCGTCGTCAGGAAGTAGTCCGTTATTTAGATAATGTAGCAACCATAGCAGATACTGACTTTAAACGAAAAGTAGATGCCAGAGTCAATCAGTTAAATATAGAAAGAGAAGCAAGAGGTACTTTTGAAAATGGCAACTAATCGTATTAAAAATATAGTAAGTAAATTACTTTCAGATAACTATTATATACTCAAAAAACTAACTTTCGACTATTTAATGAAAGATGGTAGGTGGGTAACGCAAGCAAGAGAAGTTTACGATAGAGGAGATGGTGCCGGTATTTTACTTTATAATAAAGAAAAACAAGCCGTTATCTTAACAAAACAGTTTAGAATGCCTACTTATATGAATGATAATGAGGATGGGTTTTTAGTAGAAATTGCAGCGGGCATGTTAGATAAAGATAATCCAGAAGCTTGTGTTATTAGAGAAACCGAAGAAGAAGTAGGGTATCGATTAAAAGACGTAAAAAAAGTCTATGAGGGGTATTCGTCACCTGGTGTGATGACCGAAAAGATGCATTTCTTTATTGGTGAATATACCGATGATATGAAAGTTAGTGATGGTGGCGGATTGGATAGTGAACATGAAGATATTGACGTATTGGAAATACCTTTTAAAGAAGCAGTTAATATGCTGAATACCGGAGAAATAGTAGATACAAGGACTATTGTTTTGTTGCAGTATGCGATGATTCATAAGTTATTGGAGTAGTTTGTCATTCCTGCGTAGGCAGGAATCCACTTTGAAAGATAAAATAATGTTTTTAGCAAACATAATAATTAATAACAATAAATAATGAGATTCCTGCCTTCGCAGGAATGTAAATATGCAAAAACTAAAAGAAGCCAATTTATACAGAAGCGAACTCATTCCTGTTAGTGGAAAACTGGTGGAACGTTATAATAAATGTTTGTTGAAACTTGGATTTACAAAAACGAAATTAAAAACGTTTCATATAGATGGTATAGGATGGAGCCCTGAGATAGCAGAAGAAAAGGAAGCAATGCATTATTTGAATAATGGTGATGCCAATGCACATGGTATTATCATTTCTCCACTTCAAAAAGGAAAACCTGTCTATGTTCCATTTCATACATTCGATAGAGAAATCATGCAGCATGTTTTTAAAACGCATGGAGAAAAAATACATGATATTACCCGTGATTGTGCCATTTGTTTAGATTTTGATCAGGGTATTGATGCCTTTTATGAACCTTTGGATGTCTTAAAATACAAAACGGTTTTTATAAATTTCCACTTGATAAATAATTTGGTAGATGTTCAAAAAGAACAATTAAAACTCATTGAAACCTTCAATAGCGATAATAATTTCATAGATGAAAGAATTCATGAGCAACTATTAGTATCTGCTAAAACTTATGGAGATTTACGTAATAGAGACCTAGAACTATATCAGTTACAATTTAATACCGATTCTTTTTATACCAAAGCATTTAATGGTGTTTATGTGTTACGCGATTTTATTACACCAATAATTGTTTTTGAAGATGAGACTTGGCATAAAGAAGCCATTAAAGATACAAATTATGATGTGTTAATATATCATATTCATCAACCTGAATTAATGGATAAATTGAGGGATCATGTCATTATAGAATACGATTTAGAAACTGCGGTGAAAACAGAACGTTACGAACGTATTAAAAAGTTCGAAATGACTCAATACCTGGAAAAAACGCAACACCCAGTAAAAGATATTTTAGATAACCCTATTCTATATAAAAGCTATCTTAATAAATTAGATATAGAATCACGTAAAAAGGTGATGAGTGTAGAGCGCTATTTAGAGAAACTGGAAACAAGTAATCAATATAAAATAGCCGATATTGTAGATTTAAAATTGTTTGAAGCATTACATAAACCACATTCCTCTTTAGAAGGAAGACACCAAGATTTAATTTGGAAACTGTTAGTAAATATATCACCTAAAGATGTGTTATATTGGTATTGGTATGATAAGGAAGATTTTTATGCTAGCTTTAAAGAATGGGACGATTCGCTTAAAGAATGGGCTATAGCTATTATTCGTAACAAAATTTAGTGTTTATAGACAGATAATTAAGAAGGAAGTCAGAAGATTGAAGTTGGAAGTTTTATCTCCTACATAAAATTTAGAATATGAAATTTAAATTTGAAGATTTGATAATTTGGCAAAAAGGAATGGATTTAGGAGAAGAAATGAATGTTTTAGCTCATAAGTTTCCTAAAGAAGAGCTTTATAATTTATCATCACAATTGCGTAGAGCTTCAGATTCTATTGCACTAAATATTTCTGAAGGTTCAATTCTACAATCAGGTGCTGAATATAGAAAGTTTTTGGGGTATTCAATTCGTTCTCTTGCTGAAGTTGTGACTTGTCTTCATAAAGCGAAAAGAAGAAACTATTTATCGGAAGAAAGCTTTAACAGGTTTTATAAAAACTGTTTTGATTTAATGAATATGACTATTGCGTTTAGAAACAAAATAAAATGATTAACAGGTATGAGTAAGAAACTTCAAGCTTCCAACGTCATACTTCAAGCTATATAAAATAACAGGTATGAGTAAGAACTTCAAGCTTCTAACGGCGTACTTCAAACAACATAAAATAACAAGCATGAGTAAAAAACTCCAAGCTTCAAACTATATAACAACATGGGACTAGAACTAATAATTTTTATTGCAGCCATATTTTTTGGAGCCTTTCTATATTGGAGAGAGTCTCGTGGTAATGGTTTATACCGTTTTTTTAATAAAGTTTTTAATTCGAAGGCATTACAAATGAAGCCTACAGATAAAAAAGGCTTTGTATATAAACAAACATTCTTAGTGCGGCTCATTTTTATTGGATTTCTATTTTTAATAGGTATTGTTATCACTCGTTTTTTAATTCCAATAGATATAGCAACTATTTCAATATTTGCTTCCATGATTGTTGGTACACTAGCTGGTACTTATTTAGCTAATTTTGTATTTAAGTCTGGAGAAGTTATTGAGGAAAAATCAGATTCTTTAGAAGATATTGTACATGATACCATTGAAAAAGGAAAAGACTTTATTGAAGATTTAAAAACTAAAGATGCTGAAGTCGTTGAAGAAGAAAAAGAAATAAAAGAAACACCCAAAGTAGAGGAGAAGAGTGCCAGAGAGCGTTTGAAGGATAAAGGGTTGTTGTAAACTAAAAAGCCAATTATAACATTAATTGTCATGCTGAGCTTGTCGAAGTAAAAAGAGGAATCCACTTAGAAAGAATCCGTTAAAAATATAATAGATTCCCGTCTTCACGGGAATGAGAAAAAAAGAATATGATTAAAAATTATTGGAATAGAGGAAAACGTCAAAAGATTACAACACTAATTATTGCGTTAATCTTACTGATCTTATTATTTGTTTTACGCGACGATTATCAACCAGCGTTATTATTTGTTAGAAAATTTATTTTCATCATTTTATTAAGTGCTATTGTTTTATTCTTTGGGTTAAAAAAGTTTAGAAATTCTGCAAGTACAGGAAAGCGTCTAGGGATTTTAGGATTATTAGTTGGTTTCTTCGGAGTTTTATATGTAGTCGGATGGCATTTCAAAATGTATGATTATATGAAGACTTATAACGTTTTTAATAATCTAAACAGAGTTGAAATTAATGAGTTACCCCTAACACAGAATGAAAGAATTCAACCATTAAGAAATGTGTTTTCTATGGCCAATGAAAGTGTTGGAGAAACTAAAGACGTTTCATTGCCACATTTAGTAAGAATAGGAGATGAGAATAAATGGACGATGGCTATTCAACCTACTGAAAAATATGTATGGCAGGGGATGACTGATAATACCGAAGAAGTTTTTGCAGTGTCCAGCACCACGCCATTTCCACGATTTTCTAACGAGAATAGAATTCCAGTAACCTTTTCAATAGGAGAATCATTAAAGTTTAGTAGAAACACCTATAATGCAGTAGTACAGCGCTTTAACTTTTTTCAGTTATTCACTATGGAACCCAGTGATACCTATTACATGAAAAATGATACAGGGCAGTGGGTAGAAGTTGTAAGTTTAATTAAATGGAAAGGTTTTTTGTTTCCCTACCCAACCTTTGGAGGAGTCATGGTTATTGAAAACGGTGAGCATGATTTTAGCGATTATATAGAACGTATTTTAATAGGAAAAGGAACTTATATAAGTCCTGAAGAGATGACAAATCATCCTTATCTCACCAGACAAAATACATTAGCAGAAAAAGTATCACGTTTACAAGCAGAATCCTTAAAATTCTTAGGAGGATTTAGCGATCCGTTGCCATGGAATATGGAAACAGCTGTTAAGATTCCTAATTTATCAGATGATCAGAATCAACAACCATTCGTAACCGATTTTGATTTTTCCGATACCGATTCAGATGGATATAGTGGTTTGTATCATTGGTTTGGCTTAGAACCAGTGGGGGATGAGCGAACCAGTTTAACGTTTAGTGTTTTTATACCTGCTGATGGTACCGACAAGATATATTATTATGATCATGCATCAAAAAAACAAGGATACGCAGGCGTTTCTGCTATGCCTTTAAAAGTGATTGAATCTCGTAAAGAATTTGATTGGTCGGTAAATAAACCTGTTGAATTCAGACCTTATATAAAAGAACTTGCGGGAAGAAAACGTATGTTCTTTTTGGGGACTATATCGGCTATAAGAGAAGGTTCCGATAATTTTGATGGTTCGGCAACTCCAGATTTAGCCTTGATAGATAGCGAGTATAGAGATGTTATTTGGATTGATGTAAAACACCCGAGTCAATGGGATAAAACAGTTTACGACCAACTGAATGAAGCTTGGAGAGCTAGTGAAGGTATAGGCTATTACTTTGCAGAAGACACTAAAGAGATCGATGTATCTGAAACTGTGAGAGACTCTATTATGGCGATTCCAAATGATAAGGTCCTGAAACAAGTTCAGGACAGGGAAAAAGTGGAAGAAATTGAAAGATTACAGAAACAAATTGATTCTTTAAAGGCGGTTAATTAAATAGATATGTTGGGATTAGGTGGTTTAGGTCATTTCAAAGGTCATAAGCAAAGACGCGACCAGCGAAAAGATATAGCCAGCGATAAGTTCGATAAAAAGAAACTACTCAACAAAAGATATGGGAAAAAACTTGAATTTAATGCTCCAAACTTAAGGGCATCTGAGCTTGAAAGGTTAAAAGCAGGTATAAGGAGTAACCTTAAAAAAGATAGATTAAAGGATTATTTATTGTTCTTTATTCTTTTTTTGATTCTCTTTAGTTCGTTTTATTATTTCATGAATTAATTCAATACAAGAGACAAAATAAAAAGAATGTCTTAAAATACCAATTCCATTTTAATATCACTTCGTTTATAAGGCGTGTCTGGTTCCAATGGCTTTTCAATAAACCCATACTTTTTGTATATATAAATAGCATTTTCTAAAGTTGTATTAGAATAGAGTATTAGGTTTGGGAGCCCTATAGATTTAGCAAAATCAATACAGTGTTGCATAAGTTGTTGACCAATTTTATGCCCACGATGTTCAGGTGAAACAGCCATTTTTGTTAATTCAAAAAGGCCATCATCACCTATAGGCATAAGCGCAACAGTTCCAACAACTTGTTCATTAATTTTCGCAAAAAATATGTGACCTCCTTTTTTTATAATATACTGTTCTGGTTTGCTTAAAACTTCAGCATCATAAGGCTCAACATAAAAATATGTCTTTAACCATTCTACGTTTAATTCATAAAAATCCTTGGCATATTTTTTATCAAAAGAAATAATTTCAAGTGCTTGTGTTGTATTCATTTTTATATCATTAATAATGGTTTTGCTAAAACTTTTAGTGTTAAGCTTATTTTCCAGAATATTTAAATGTTCTATTAAAGACGAAGACTTTTCCAAGGTATATTCTTTAATGACTTTATCAATACTTTTCCAGATAGGTTTTAATTTTCCTAATGCGTGATGGCCCTTATCGGATAGGAAAATTATTTTCTTTCGTTTATCCAGTTTGTCTGACTTGTACATAATCAAACCTTTGTCGTTTAATTTGTTAATAGCCTGTGTGATTGCTGGTTGTGTAAATTGTAGTGAGTTTTGTATTTCAGAATTTGTTACCCCATTTTTATTAACTATAATCTTAAATATAGGGAATAGGTAAGGGTCAAAATCTACATTAAAATGATTGTAAACTAATTGTGTTTCTTTCATCATGTATTCACTCACTCTTTTAAGTCTGGATCCTAACCCTAATTCACCATAACCACGTAATGCATCCATAGTATTGTTATTTATATAAGTGCTTATGCAAATATATGTAAATTATTAATATTCTTAAAAATACTAAGCTTTTATAAAGTCTGTGATTAAATAGGTAATGAGTTTTCCAACTTGATTATTTGTCTTTTTACTAGGAGAAGCTTCACATATATGCAAATAGCATGCATTCTCATGTTTGGCAAAAAAGCTTAAAAATCGTCTGGTTTTATTAACACTAAAACCGCTAGGAGTCATGGCGCTACTTGGAATGTTTTCGATAGCATCGCAATCTATTTCTATACCAAAAGGTGATTTAGAAATATGATTTAATGCTTGATTTAACGCTTCTTTAAATCCGAGTTCTTTTCTAATTTCTATAGATTCGAATGTATTATATTTAATAGCTTTTAGTTTATTCAACGTATTAAATAATCTATCTGAAGTATAATTTTCGTGTAGTCCGAAAATAAAATAATCTTTTAAAAACCCTTCAGCGTAAGCGTAGCTAAATCCATTTCCACTATGACGCCCTTCTTCAGGTCTAAAATCTGAGTGAGCATCAAAATTAATGACATTAATAGGTTTATTAAAAGCTAACGATGTTCCTTTAATATTTCCATAAGCATTATTGTGACCACCTCCAATAATGATTGGTTTTTTACCAGCCAAAATTATTTGGTTAACAACATGTGATACATGATTATCAATCTTAGAAACTATTTTTCTAGCTTTTAAAATATTTTTTTTCTTTGAAATGTCTAACTCCGAAACTTCTAACATCTCTGTAGAAAAATCAAGATGCCCTAAAATTAGAACTTTGTCTGCCTTTGTATACTCGTTACTTTGGATGTTTAACAGAATTTTAAGTGTAGCCTCCCAAGCCTTTGAAGCCCCAGTTTTTCCATGATTAGCTAACACACCAACATCTTCAGGTAAACCAATTATTATATAAACAACATCCAAATTTTTAAGTTGGTCGTATATATTGGAAATGCCGGTTAATATTTTAACATGTTGACCAAATTTGGATTCACCAACGCGTTTGTTTAATAATTTATTTCGAGAAGAATTTTTAAATAAAACTAGTTTATCCATTTTATTAAATAAATTTTTTGAGTACTAAAAATACACCATTATATTTGTTTAAGGCATAAAAAAAATAAACTATTAATATTATAGCAACACTAGATTTTAAAAACACTTAAAAACAAGTAATTATGGAAAACAGCAAGAGCAATATGGGGCTTAAAGTAGGATTAGGAATTGCATTAGTTTTATTCTTAGGAACTGGTTTTTATACAATGAATTTGTATAAAAGTAGTAGTCAGATACAAAAAGATTTAACAGAAGAAAAGCAATTGGTTATGAATGATTTAAACGCTATGGCAAAGCAATATGATGTGGCCATTAGCGAAAATGATGTAGCAAACAAAAACTTAACTGATGCAAGATCACGTATTCAAGGCTTAATAGATTCATTAAAGATGTCTGAAACTAACGTAAGAAGTTTATGGAGATACAAAAAGAAATACCAAGGTTTACAAAAAGAAATGGATGTATTGTTAGCACAAAATGATTCTTTAAGAGTTGAAAATTCATATTTAGCAACGTCTTTAGATAGCACACGTGTACGTTTAGAAGAGCGTACTATATTTACCGATTCTTTATTAGTTCAAAATAATGCTTTAGCTGAAGTTGTTGAAAATGCAGCAGTTCTAAATACAGTTGGATTGAAAGGGTTTGGAGTTATTGAAAGAACTTCTGGTAAACTAATACCAACAGAGAGAGCTAGTCGTACAGATAAAATTAGAGTTTGTTTTACTGTTGCTAAAAATGGTTTAGTTCAAGCTGGAGACCAAGAATTATATGTTCAAGTTATAGATCCAAAAAACAATACTTTAGGTCTAAATAAGCAAGTTTATTTTGATGGTAAATCATTAAGCTACAGTATTATTAGTAAATTCAACTATGAAAATGCTAGTCTTAATATTTGTGAATTTGTAGCTTCAAAAGGAAAAAATAATTTTGAAAAAGGACGTTATATTGTAAACGTTTTTAACGAAAAAGACCTAGTATCAAGTTCTGAGTTTACTTTAAAGTAAAGTATATATAACACTTAAATGCAGAGCCTCAAGTTTTTACTTGAGGCTTTTTTTATGCCATAATTTCACTACTCAATTATTAACATTTTAATCTAAAAACATATAAGAAAAACCATTAGTTTTATCCTTGATTTAACCTACAAAGTAAATGTTATTGGGATTTATACGAAAAGTCGCCATTTATGGAATAATATCTCCTGTGCTTTCAAAAGAGGTTCGAAATAGTACACCTAAACAAATTTATCTGCAAATTATAGAGAAATTTATAACTAATGTAACTGAAGGTACTATTTTAGAATATACTGGAATATCATTATTGATAATAACTAACCAATATTTCAATACTTGTTTTCAAAACGGATACACTAGAGCTCCAGAAGTATCCAATACAGTTTTAAATTATAGATAATGAATCCAAATGTTATTTTTTTAAACTCATTTTTAGATGTTTCGGAAGAAACTTTCGAAAAGCTTGCTAATATATCTACGTTTAGGAAACTTGAAAAAGGATATCAAATAGATAAACCTGGTGAAGTTCCAGACAAAATTTATATGCTTATATCTGGAATGATACGTGCCTATCTTAGTTCTGAATCTGGGAAGGAGTATAATAAGAATTTTTTTATGCCTTTTAGTTTTGTAGGGTCGCTAACGGCTTTGATAAAAAAGAAGCCTTCTAAATTAACTTATGAAGCACTTACTTCGTGTAAAGTATATGAGATAAGCTTTGATGATATTACCAGGCTTTGTAAAGAAGATATTCATATTAGTAATCTGTACAATAAAGTTTTAGAGCGGGTTTTTATAAAATATGAAGAGCGTCAATTGGAATTTATTTCTATGAATGCTACAGAGCGATATTTAAAATTGAGAAAGAAAATATCGGGAATAGATGATTTGATTCCGCAATACCATATAGCATCCTATTTGAGTATAACTCCAGTTCAATTAAGTAGAATTAGAAAAAAAATAGACAAAAATTAACATTTGTTAATCATCGATAAAATGTTTAATTATATATTTGGAACCATTTCCTTTTAATTGTTAAATAAAAGGATTGATAGCTAACTAACCAACCAAAAAAAACAGGTAATATTTATTACCTGTTTTTTTATACTATTTTATTTAAGTTTATTTTAAGCTTCCTACCATATCTTCGGGTTTTACCCAGTTATCGTAGTCTTCTGCAGTTACATAGCCTAAATTAATAGCTTCTTCTTTTAAAGTAGTCCCGTTTTTATGCGCAGTATTAGCAATTTCAGCGGCCTTATAATAACCAATTTTAGTATTTAAGGCAGTTACAAGCATTAAAGAGTTATTTAATAATTTAGTAATAACTTCGCTATTAGGTTCTATACCTATAGCGCAATTTAAATCAAAACTTACGCAAGCATCTCCAATCAATTGTGCTGAATGTAATACGTTTGCTGCCATTACTGGCTTAAAGACATTCAATTCATAGTGTCCTTGCATACCCCCAACAGAAATAGCTACATCGTTACCTACAACTTGAGCACAAACCATAGTTAATGCTTCACATTGAGTTGGATTAACCTTTCCTGGCATAATAGAACTTCCAGGTTCATTGGCTGGAATAATAATTTCACCAATACCAGAACGTGGTCCGGATGCCATCATTCTAACATCATTTGCGATTTTATTTAAAGAAACAGCTATTTGTTTTAACGCACCGTGAGTTTCGACTAAGGCATCGTGAGCAGCTAAAGCCTCAAATTTGTTTGGAGCTGTTACAAATGGTAAACCTGTAAACTCTGCTATATATTCTGCTACAAGTTTACTATATCCTTTTGGTGTATTTAACCCTGTACCAACAGCAGTACCACCCAAAGCTAATTCGCTTAAATGGGATAATGTGTTTTCTAAGGCTTTTATACCGTGGTCTAATTGAGCCACATAACCAGAAAGTTCTTGTCCAAGAGTAAGAGGGGTAGCGTCCATTAAATGGGTGCGTCCAATTTTTACAACCTCTCTAAAATCATTTGCTTTTTTATTTAAAGTATTTCGTAATTGTTTTACGCCGGGAATTGTATTTTCAACTACTTTCTTGTATGCGGCTATGTGCATACCAGTAGGGAAGGTGTCGTTAGAAGATTGCGATTTGTTAACGTCATCATTTGGCTGAATCGTTTTTTCTCCTTCTCCAATTACTTTTCCAGCTATTTGATGTGCTCTATTGGCAATGACCTCGTTCACATTCATATTGCTTTGAGTTCCTGATCCAGTTTGCCATATAACTAAAGGAAATTGATCGTCATGCTTGCCTTCCAATATTTCATCACAAACATTAGCAATTAAATCACGTTTCTCAGTAGATAAAACTCCAAGTTCACAATTAGTATATGCCGCAGCTTTTTTTAGATATGCAAATCCGTAAATTATTTCTAAAGGCATAGAAGCGGAAGCTCCAATCTTAAAGTTGTTTCTTGACCGTTCAGTTTGAGCTCCCCAAAGTTTATCAGCAGGAACTTTAACCTCTCCCATAGTATCTTTCTCTATTCTGTAACTCATCTCTTTAATGATTAAATTTAAGTTGCAAAGTTAATTGTTTTGAGATGCTTTTTTATATGATATATGTTAGTTTTTTAAAGACTTTTTAACACTTGTCTAACATAGTTATTTATAATATCTCTAGTAAAAATAGTATCTTGTAGTGGATTATAAAAAATAGACATTTATTCATACAAAATTAATTTTATAAACATTTAAAAATCATAATTATGGCAGCAATTAGATTAGGGGATGTAGCTCCAAATTTTACAGCAGAATCAACAGAAGGGACTATTAATTTTCATGATTGGTTAGGAGATAGTTGGGGAATTTTATTTTCACACCCAGCAGATTATACACCAGTTTGCACAACGGAATTGGGTACCGTGGCAAAATATAAAGCTGAATTTGATAAGCGTAATGTAAAAGTTGTAGCGCTTAGTGTAGATGGTATTGATTCTCACCATGGGTGGATTAATGATATTAATGAAACACAAGGGACTACGGTTAATTTTCCTATTATAGCAGATGAAGATAGAAAAGTATCTGAATTATATGATATGATTCACCCTAATGCAGATAGCAAACTAACAGTTCGATCTGTTTTTGTTATAGGTGCAGATAAAAAAGTAAAGTTAACTATAACATATCCTGCGTCTACTGGTAGAAACTTTGATGAATTACTACGTGTTATCGATTCGTTGCAATTAACAGCGTATCATAAAGTTGCTACTCCTGCGAATTGGGAAAATGGAGATGATTGTGTAGTTGTACCAGCTGTTGCAACAGAAGACATTCCAGGGATTTTTCCAAAAGGTTTTAAAGAAGTTAAACCTTATTTAAGAATGACTCCTCAACCTAATTTAGATTAGTGATAGCTCCTTTAATTGAAAAACAATTCTTAGAGGTTAACCTCTAAATTTCTATTAAAATTGTTGTTCTCGTGCCTGTGCTGAACTTGTTTCAGTAAAATTGGGAATCTAAATAAAGAATTTCTTAAATTTGATATTGTGTAACAAATAGCTTTGCATTATCTTTGCATAAGATTTTTTAAAAGACACTTACAAATTATGTTTGATTTTGATCAATATTTAGGATTTTTAGCTTTTTTAACCATTTTAACAATAGGATTTTGGTTAATGATATTCTTATTAACTTTCGTTATTCCTTATTGGATAGGAGGTTCTTTAATTGAAAGATTAAAAGAAATTAGAGAAGAGAAAAAAGCAAAACGACAAAATTCGTAACATTATTTGACTTAATAATAAAAAAAGGAAGCTAATCATTTAGCTTCCTTTTTTTATTAGTTGTTATTACATTTCAACACCGTCACTATCAAAGTTACCGCTTCGCTCCCGTTTTTTCTGTTGATTAAATCTATAAGTAAACGATACATTATAGATACGACCTCCTCTAAATTGAATCTCTTGATATGCAGTAAACGTTTCTGCCGTAATATGATTCATGGAAATATTACTATTAAAGACATCTATAATATTAAACGCTATAGAAGCTTTATCCTTGAATAAGTCTTTACTAAATGCGGTGTTAGTAGAAAGCCTTCCTTTTCTATTATTTTGAGCATCTTCACTAGGGCCATTATAATTCAAGTTGGTTTGCCAATCTACTTTGTATGGTAGCGTTAATTTGTTGGTCAATCTAGCAGACCAGATTAAATTATCTGCACCTAACTCAATACCTTCAAAATTACCATCTCTTCTAAATTTAAAAATATTAAAATCTGTATTAACCCGCCATTTTCTGGATGGACTATAATTTAAATTAAATTCGAAACCATATCGGTTTGCTGTTGCTAAATTTACAGGACCTCTTTCTATAACTGGAAATTCTTCATCGTTAATGATAACAGTTTCTCCAGTTCTTCTACTTATAAATGTCATGACATTTGTTGAATGGGCGTAGTATAGAGCAGAGCTTAATGTAAATTTGTTAAACCTATTTAAATAGCCTACTTCGAACCTATCGGTGTAGGTAGGATCTAAATCTGGGTTACCCTGAAACACATTGGCTATACTCGATCTTGAAGGAAAAGGGTTTAACATAAAACCTCTGGGTCTTCTTAATCTACGGTTATAACCAAGAGTAATGCTTTCATCCTCACTCATTTTGTAATTTAAATTAACAGTAGGGAATAAGCCTGTGAGATTTTTTCTTTTAAAGTCTCCTGTAGTAGGTTGGTCTATAGTTGTTCTTGTATTTTCTAAACGCAAACCTAACAAGTATGAAAACTTATCCATTTTACTACCAAATTGAATATATGCAGCTGTTAAATATTGTTTGAAATTGAAAATATTGGTAAGGTTTTTATTGACATCAAACATATTTGTATTCACATTCAATGTATCAACTCTAAAATCTGTTGTATTGTTACTAAAATCACCTCGATAACCTATTTCAAATTGGCTTTTTTCTCCAATAGGTAGGACATAGTCACTTTGTAATAATATATTTGTTTGATCTTCAAAATTAGCAACCATTTCTGTATCTACACTATTAAAATTTACTATAGAGTTTTGATCATTATTAGTATCTTCATATTGAAAATCGAACGTTAATTTCTGGTCACTATCTTCAAAGTTTTTTACAAAGTTAACTGAATATTGTATCGTTTCATTATCTCCTAGTTCGGGATTTAATCTAAGGTTTCTAGTAGTTGTACCAGTATTTTTATTTAATTGAATCAGATTGTTAATTGAACGATCATCTTTATTGTTATTACGGTATACTATTCCTGTAGTTAATGATGCCAAATCATTTATATACCATTCCATACCTGTATTTGTTGTAATGCCTTTTCTTATATCGATCCAATCTCTTTTTTCATCTAAATCTGGTGTATTAATATCATTGTATTTTACGTCATTATACCAGTGGCCTAGGCGTTCGTTATATCTATATGAAGTTGTACTAAAAAAATTAACATTTCTAGTTCTATAATTTATATTTCCAGAAAGTCCAGCTGCATCTGGGTGTCCAACATTTGCTGTTATAGAACCATTAAGGCCCAATAATTTACTGCGTCGCAAAATAATATTTAAAATACCTGCTGTACCCTCAGCTTCATATCTGGCTGAAGGGGATGTTATGACTTCGACTTTTTCAATAGACTCAGCAGGCAACTGTTTTAATGCATCTGTAGAATTTAAACCTACCAAGCCCGAGGGTTTGCCATTAATAAGAATCCGTACATTATCATTTCCTCTTAAGGCTACATTGCCTTCACCATCTACAGAAACAGAAGGAACATTATCCAAAACATCACTAACCGTACCACCACTTACGGTAAGATCTTTACCGACGTTATATATTTTCTTGTCAAGCTTTATTTCAACGGTAGTACGTTCTGCTATTATTTCTACCTCATCAAGTGATTCTAAATCAATTTCTAAATAAAAGACTCCAAGGTTAGTGTTGGATATAATTTTTTTGTTTGGAATTGTTTGTGTAACAAACGAAATATATTCAACCGAAATATCGTAGACACCTTTAGGAACGGGAATACTAAAAACTCCATTTATATCTGTTATACCTCCAGCTACAATTTTATTTTTTTGCTTGTTTAAAAAAGAAACTGTTGCATATTCAAGAGGTTCTTTAGTCTCTTTATCGAGAACTTTCCCGGTTATCGTGACATCTTTTAATATTAATGATGTACTTGAAATTTTAGTGTTTTTTGGCTGTGCATACATTGTAAATATGCTAAACAATAGTACTAAGCTAGATGGAATAAATTTATTCATTAATTAGATTTACTATATAAACAGTAAAAGTAACTTAAGGTTTAATGAGGAATGGTTAAAATTGTGTTAATAAGAGAGCGTAAAGGTCTTAAATAATATCTAAGATTTTTTCTGGTGGTCTACCTATAACTGCTTTTTTGCCATTTATAATAATTGGGCGTTCTATTAACTTTGGGTTTTCAATCATAGCAGTAATAATTTCGGCATCACTTAAATCTTTGTTTTTAAACTTTTCTTTCCAAATAGATTCATTTTTTCTAATGAGCTCTATAGGTTTTATGCCTAAAAGGTTTATTAAATCTTTTAATTCCTTTTTATTTGGTACATCTTCTAAGTATTTAACTATCTCAAATTCTTTACCGGATTTTTCAAGTATTTCTAATCCGCAACGAGATTTACTACAACGATTGTTATGGTATATTTTTATCATTATAAATGAATGTTATAATTTTTTAATTGTTGAATAAGTTGTTCTGGAGATTTAAATTGAATTCCGTTAATCCCCAGAGCATTAGCAGCTTCAATGTTTCTTAAATTATCATCAATAAAAATTGATTTTTCAACAGTGATATTAAAACGATCTAGAGTAAGGTTATAAATTTCATCAAAAGGTTTCCTGGTTTTTTCATCGCCAGAGACTATAATACCTTCAAACCATTGTAAAAAATCAAATTTATCTAAAGCGATAGGGAAGGTCTCACCACTCCAATTGGTTAAAGCAACAACTTTATATTTATTAGATTCTTTAAGTGCTTTAAGAATCTTTACAGTACCGTCTATTTGTTCTCCTAGCATTTCTACCCATCTTCCATAAAACATTCTAATTAAGGCTTCATGTTCTGGAAAAAGTGCCACTCGTTCTTCTGTAGCTTTATCCATAGGGTAACCTGCGTCCTGATTTTCATTCCAATCGCTTGTACAGATATTATCGAAAAACCACTGCATTTTTTGGCGATCTCCGTTAAATTCATCTAAATAAACATATTCTGGATTCCAATCTATTAAAACGCCTCCGAGATCAAAAATTATTGTATCTATTGTATTCATGTATTGCTTTTTAAATAATGTTACTGCCGTTTTTTTATTTCCAATGAAGGGTTTTTTCTTTACTAAATAGTGTTTTTCTAAACGCTCCCGGCTTTTTATCATTTAATAGCTCTAATTTGCCTTTTTCTTTTATTAATTCAGAAAAATGATCTTCTCTAAGTTTATATTGTTCTTCATTTAAATAAGTAGTAATAAGCATTAAATGAAACGGAGCATCTTCATTTGCTGGTGTTTCTAATATTTGAAACGAATGAATATACTTTTTTTTAATGGCCATCTTTCTAAGCACTTTCCAATTATTTTGATAGTAGAATGCAGCTTCTTCTTTGTTATCATTTAAGATTTGAACAAAATCTATTGTAGAAATTTTATCGCCTTGTTGTCCATAGCTGATACTCGTAGCTAAAAAAATAAAAAATACTAGTGTCCTCATAACGTCTTTAAATTAAATATCAATTCATATAGGATTCTTTACAAATGTTTTATAATTGATTATCGTCTTCTACTTTTTGTCCCATAGTCATTAAATAAGACTTTAAAAACTCATCTATGTTTCCATCCATAACGGCATCAACATTTCCTGTTTCATGAGCAGTTCTTACATCTTTTACCAATTTATAAGGATGCATCACATAATTGCGAATTTGACTACCCCATTCAATTTTCATTTTACCAGCTTCAATGTCGTCGCGTTGCGCTAATTGCTTTTGAAGTTCGATTTCATATAATTGTGATTTTAACATTTGCATGGCACGGGACCTATTATCATGCTGTGATCTTGTTTCAGAGCATGAAATTTGAATTCCTGTTGGTTTATGGGTTAATTGCACTTTGGTTTCGACCTTATTAACATTTTGACCTCCGGCACCACTGGATCTGGCAGTTGTAATTTCAATATCAGCTGGGTTAATATCAATTTCAATAGTATCATCAACTAACGGATATACGTAAACGGAAGCAAAACTGGTATGTCGCTTTGCATTACTATCAAAAGGAGAAATCCTCACCAGGCGGTGTACTCCGTTTTCACCTTTTAACCAGCCAAAAGAAAAGTCACCTTCAATTTCTAAAGTCACTGTTTTTATGCCAGCAACGTCACCTTCTTGGAAGTTAAGTTCTTTTACTTTAAATCCGCTTTTTTCGGCATACATTAAATACATACGCATTAACATACTGGCCCAATCACAGCTTTCGGTACCACCAGCACCAGCTGTAATCTGTAAAACAGCACTTAGGCTATCACCTTCATCAGAAAGCATATTTTTAAACTCAACATCTTCTAGTAAATTTGATGCGCCGTTATATAATTCTTCAACATCTTCTATGGTAAATTCACCTTCTTTATAAAACTCATAAAGCACCTCTAGATCTTCTATCAGTGTTTTTATTTTATTATAATCTTCTACCCATTTTTTCTTAACTCTAAGCGATTTCATAATCGCTTCTGCAGCTTTTGGGTCATTCCAAAAATTGGGATCGAACGTTTGTTCTTCTTCGTTCTGTATTTCTATAAGCTTGACATCTACGTCAAAGATAGTGCCTAAGTTTGTCTAGGCGGGTATTAAGATCTTTAATCTGATCTGAAGTAATCATAGGTTATTTTGTTTTGAACAAAAATACAATATAATATATGTTTACATAGGAGAATTCAACAGATAATCGAATTTATTGATGCTTTGTAAATTTAAAATTTATATTTAATCGCTATTAACTTAAGAGGGAGCACCTTACTTATTATTATTTCGACTTTTATAATCATTAAAGTATAAATTTTGTTGTTACTTATCTTAATTTACTAGCGAACTAAGAAACAATTCTAAACAAAATAGTATATTGAGATTAAGTATCATAATTCCTGTTTATAATGTAGAAAAGTACATAGCTAGATGTATTGAGAGTCTTTTAAATCAAGATTTACATGAAAATGAATATGAAATACTTATAATTAATGATGGTTCAAAGGATGATAGTATTTCTATAGCAAAACAGTTTAGCGATAAACACTCAAATATTATTATTTATAATAAGGAAAATGGAGGTGTTGGTAGTGCTAGAAATAAAGGAATAGATTTAGCTAAAGGAAAGTATGTCTATTTTATTGATCCAGACGATTATTTAGCCAATAATGTATTACGGTTAATTTTAGATTATAGTGATACCTACGAGTTAGAAATTTTAACATTTTTGTCTACAGGAACAAGTCTTTTTAGTTTGCTAGAATCTGTTTCAGACAGAAATAAGGCCTATGCATTAAATAAAATGAATGGGATAGATTATATTGGAAATGTTGGCTATAAAAGTGAAGTCTGGTGGTATATTATTAATCGAGATTTTCTAAAGAAAAGTGGGGTTAAATTTATAGAAGGACGATGGATGGAAGATGCTATTTTCACAACATCTTTGTTTATAAAAACTCATTTTATTACTCAATTACCAATAGATGTGCACAGGCATGTAAAGAGAGTTGGATCGGCAATGACAAGTAGAGAACCAGACCATTATCTAAATGTTATATACGATAATGAGAATGCAGCATTGGTATTTAATTCGCTTATTGAGAGTATTAATAATCCCAGTAATAAAAATAGCCTTTGCATTAAAAGATTAAAAGCAAGACAACAATCTTTTGTTTTTTTTATGATGATAAGAATATTAAAATCTACAATAAGATTAAAACAAGTTAAAGTTATTATTAATAATATGTCTCGTATAAAGGCATACCCTCTAACTTCCTTTTTAGGAAACGATTATAATGGAATAGCTTACATTGTTATCTCTAACATTTTCAATGTTAAATTTTTATATTATTTTATTTTTTGGATGATAAATCCATTTTTCAGAAAAAAGACATTATTATAAACTAATTACCCTATCTAATAGGAAACCAACCAATTATATGAGTAATATTTTAATAACTTCTGGAGGAAGAAGAGTTTCTCTAGTTAAAGCATTTAAGAACGAGCTAACTAAAGTTGACCCTTCAGGCAAAGTGTTTGTTGTTGATGCATTACCTAGTCTCTCTGCTGCAAGCCAAATTTCTGATAAGGCATTTAAAATTTGTGAGATTGAAGATCCGGCTTATATAGATGCATTGTTGAAAATATGCATAGAAAACAATGTTAGCTTAATAATTCCTACCCTAGACACAGAGCTTTCGGTATTAGCAAAGAATAAGAAAAAGTTTTTAAAATTTAAGATCCAGCTAGTATTATCAAGTAAAAAACTTATAAAGAAATGTAATAATAAACTATTATCTCAAAGTTTATTTAATAAATTAAATATTGAAGTACCCAAAGTCTATTCTAAAGATAATTATAAACTTCCCATATTTATAAAACCAATTAATGGGAGTGGTAGTGATGAAAACTACATTGTTAAAAGTGAAGATCAAATATCTAAATATCACAAAAATAATAATCTACTTTACTTTTTTGAATATTTGAACCATGATGATTATGATGAGTATACATGCGATCTATATTATGATAAAAGTAGTATTTTAAAATGTGTCATTCCAAGAAAACGAATTGAAATACGTGGAGGAGAAGTAAGTAAAGGTGTTACCAAAAAGAACCAAATTATACCTTTAATTGAAAGTAATTTTAAGCATTTAAAAGGAGCTAGAGGATGCATCACTGTTCAATTGTTTTTGCATAAAACAAATAAAAACTTAATGGGGATTGAAGTTAACCCTAGATTTGGTGGAGGGTATCCGTTATCATATTTGGCAGGGGGCAACTACCCAAAATGGTTAATTCAGGAATACCTTTTAAACGAAGAGTTAAATTATTATAATGATTGGGAAGAAAATTTATTAATGCTTAGGTACGATAATGAAGTTTTAGTACATAGTTATGAAAACTAAAAAAATAGTTGTTTTTGATTTAGATGATACGCTTTATAACGAAATAGACTATTTAAAGTCTGCTTTTAATGAAATAGCTGTAAAGATCTCTAATAAGATCAACATTAATAAAGATGCTATAAATGATAAGATGCTTGATTATTTTTACAGTAATAAAAATGTTTTCTTAGAAATAATTAAAGCGTACAATTTACAATTTACTGTAGAAGAATTGTTGAGTATATACAGAAAGCATCAACCTAATATAAGTTTATCAGAAGATAGAATATCTGTATTGAATAACTTAAAAAAAGCAAATATAGATCTTGCATTATTAACAGATGGCAGAAGCATTCAACAACGAAGCAAAATTAGGGCATTACGGCTTAATAGATGGTTTTCAGAAATTGTAATATCTGAAGAATTTGGTAGTGAAAAGCCTAATATTAATAATTACAAACATTTTGAAAAAATGTTTGGGGAAGGTGTTTATTATTATGTAGGTGATAATATTGGTAAAGATTTTGTTTCGCCAAATAAACTTAATTGGACAACGATATGTCTAAAAAATAATGGTTTAAATATACATAAACAAGATGAAGAAACAGTAAATGAAGAATATTTTGCACAAAAAACAATTACTGAATTTTTACAGTTAAAAGAAATAATTAATCAATAAGAAAATGAATTCTTAATTATGAATATAAACTTGATCTTTAAAGATGTTAAAACTTTTATTAAAAAAGAAAATGGCTTACTCTGCTTATTAATTTTAACCGATTTGATATTTGTTTTTATTCATACACTTTATCTCTATGGTATCACTGATGATAATTCTAACTATTCCTTAGAGAAAGACTTTGGTTATTCAGAAGTGTTTCAATATATAAAAGAGTATTGGATATTTTTATTACTACTTTTTATTTTTATTAGAAAAAAGAAAATAACATATTTTATATGGTCTGTATTTTTTTTGTATTTATTGTTAGATGATTCCTTAAGTATACACGAGAACTACGGTGAATTATTAGCTAATTATTTTAATATAACCCCTCAATTTAATTTACGGTCTGTAGATTTCGGTGAAATCCTTGTGTCACTTTCTGTAGGTGTTAGTTTTTTGATTTTACTTCTATTAGCATATATTAAAGGTGGAATTAGAGAAAGAGAAATAACAAGAACACTTGCTCTTTTTATAATAATGCTAGCTTTTTTTGGTGTATTTGTAGATTTAATTCATGTAGCTTTACCCATTCAAAAAAATAAAATAGCAGTTATTGAAGATGGCGGAGAAATGTTGGTCATGAGCATTATTTTATCATATGTTTTCATGAACTATTCCCATTTGAAATTGTATTTGCAAAAATAAGGTTAGTACAAATGATGTGATTTTATCATTTTGTAGTTTAACCATAAATATAAAAGTGCACTACCTCCAATAAGCATTTCTATAAGTTCTGAGATTCTTTGCATAGGTTGATTATTATTATCCATAGATGTTAGAACATCAAGAAGTGAGTGAAAAAAAATAATTAAGAACCAAAAAAATAAAAGTTTAGGAACACTAATTTTTTTTAGTTTTTTATAATTACCCACAAATATTCCTATTAACCCTCCAAGCCCAAAAAGAAGTCTAAGGTTTTCATTATGGCCATGAATTCCCTTTATATTGTGAATTGTTGTTTCTCCTTGCTTATTAATTTTAGCCCATTTTTCAGGAGTATCAAAATGAAAAAACCATTGTCCCCAAGCAATTTCTTCCATGGCAATCAAAATCAAACATATAGAAAAAAACAAATAGAATACTGTTATATATTTTTCCATGTATTTTGAATATTTTAAACTAAACCAACTGCCAAAAATGCCACCAATTATTAAAGAAACAAATGTTAACATTTCTATTGGCGCGTTTTCGTCAAGCAGCCAAAAACCAAACGATTTAGTAGGTTTTAAAATTAGTAGTAGTCCAACTATGAAAGTTATAATTATAGGTGAAACAAATATGATATGTGCAGTTTTTTTACTAAGCTTATAGTCGGTCAAATTTAAATTGCTAGTGATGTTTTTCATAAACATATTAAGTCTAAATAAGGATGTTATTTTTTAAAGTTTTCAATATTAAGCGCTGAAATATAGTAGTTTATGGCTTGTTTCTACTTTTTATCTTTTAGCATCTTAAAATTTAACCAAAAATATAAAAAAGAACTTCCTGCTATTAATAGCTCAATAAACTCAGAAGTTTTTACAATAGCAAAATCATATTTAACACTAATAGAAACCCTATCTTGAATGGAATCAACAACTGCATGGCAAAAAATGATAAAAAACCAAGAAACAAGTATATATGGAACACTTATTGTTTTAAATTTATTGAAAGAGCCTAGTATAATTCCAAACATTCCACCTAAACCAAAGAGTATACGAAGAATCCCTGAATGGCCTTGCATACCTTGTAAATTATGGAGTGTAGTTTCTCCCTGGCCATTTATTTTAGCCCATTCTTCAGGAGTATCAAAATGAAAAAACCACTGACCCCATGAAATTTCTTCCATAGCAATTAATATTAAACAAATAGAAAAAAAAAGATAAAAAACCTTTGCATACTTTTCTAAAGGTCTATTAAAATTCTTAATAGTATAAATGCCTAATATTCCAGTATATAAAAAAATAATAAAAGTTAATAATTCAATTGGGGAATTTTCTTCAAGAAGCCAAAAACCAAGTTTTTCTGTTGATGGAAAAACGAAAAGAAGCCCCATAATAATTGTTAATATTATGGGAGTAATAAAAATAATTAACATTACTCTTTTAGAAACATTGTACGAAGAAGAGAATAGTTTTAACATATTTTATAGATTTATGAATAAAGTTAATGTAATAGTTTTTATTTATAAAAATAAACTTAGGGATAATTTTTAAAATATTATTTTTAGTTTTATCTTATTAAGATATATAAATTAAACTTTTGAAGTTTAAATAAGCTTTTAATCTATTAATTTATGTCTTGAATATAGGTTCTTCCTATTTTAGTTATTACAATTTTTATATATGAAATTAAGTATAGTTGTTCCATTTTTTAATGCACAACCACATTTAGAAAGATGCCTGCATAGTTTAGTAAATCAAAATATAAAATATACCGATTACGAAATAATCTTAGTAGATGATGGTTCTACAGATAAAGGGATAGAAATAGCTAAAACTTTTAAAGATAGTTATGATAACATTTTTATTTACAGTCAATATAATAAAGGGTTAGGAGCTACAAGAAATAGAGGTATAGAGTTAGCAAAAGGAGACTATATTTATTTTATTGATGCCGATGACTATTTGGCCTTTAATATATTGGATATCATCTTAAAGTATGCTGAAGAGTTGGATTTGGAATTGCTAGGATTTAATACAATTTCTACTAAAGAAACAGACTTATTTATTTCTAAAACTAGAGACAAAATACATAATACAGATATTCTAGAGGGTGTCGATTTTTTAGTCAAGAATAAATATCATAGGCTTGAGGCATGGTGGTATCTAATTAAAAGGGAGTATTTGTTAAAAACAGGCTTTAAATTTGAAGAAGGCAAGTTTATGGAAGATGCTATTTTTACGTTTAATATCTTTTTGAAGGCCAACCGAACTATGTTTTTACCAATCGATGTACACAGGTATGTTAAAACTAATGATTCCATTATGAACAATAATAAACAAGAGCATTTATTAAAAGTCATAGAAGATTATATTGCCTTAGTTTATAGGTTTAACTCACTTGCTAATGAGATTTTAGAGAACAATATTTCAAATGCCTCAGAAATTGTTAAGAACATAAAATATAAAAGTACAGTAAGCATCTATTTTATGTTTTTTAAAATTATTAAATCCAAGATGTCTATTCAAGAAATTAATAAAATTCTAACTAGATTAAAAAAAATTAATATATACCCTCTAAAAGGGTTTATAGGAGAGCAATACTTTCATAAAAAATTTAAGATAACTGCGTTTATTTTTAATCATAAATATATTTTCTATATTTTTTTGTACCCGCTTAGGCTTCTCTATAAGTTTAAATTAGTTAACCTAGACCTATAGTTGCTTATCCATTTTAATATTATATTATGAAGTTGAGTGTTTTAATTCCTATGTATAATGCGGAAGCTTATATTGAAAGATGTTTATACAGTTTAATGCATCAAAACATATCGAAGCAGGATTATGAAGTTATCGTATTTAATGATGGATCTAATGATGCAAGTAAAACAATTGTTGAAAATTTTGTTAATAGCCATTCTAATGTTTTTTTGTACTCACATAAAAATGAAGGCGTAATATCGACTAGAAACAAACTATTAAAATTAGCAAAAGGCACCTATATATATTTCATGGATGCAGATGACTATGTTGCTTATAACTCTTTGGAGGAAATATTAGAGTTTTCTTTACAAAATGAAATAGATGTTATGGGATTTAATACTTTGGTAACGAAAAATGAGACATTATTTAATCTGAACACATTATTTTGCGAATATGAGTTACCAAAAATTGTATCTGGAACTCAATTTCTTAAAGAGAATAAAAATCTTCGTATTGAAATTTGGTGGTTTTTGATACGTAAAAATTTTTTAAGCACGAATGAGCTGATTTTTAACGAAGATATTCAAGATTATGATGGTGATGTAGTTTTCACATTACGGTCATTTTTATATGCAAAAAAAGTAGCGTATTCTCCAATTTCTATATATAGATATTTTCAGTCCGAAGAGTCTACCATGCGAACTGCAAACTATACATATGAAAAAAGAATAGCAGAGTATTTTTTAGCTTTAATTTATGACTTTAGTAATTTAATAGATAACTTAGAAAAACTTCCTGTCCCACATAAAGATGTTATAAAAAGCAATTTTGAATTTAGAAGAGATGCTTTTACTTTTTTTACAATAATAAAAATGATTAGGGCTGAATTCAGTATAGAAATAATTAAAGAAAAATTATTAAAATTAGAAAGTATTAAAGCTTACCCTATACAATCGTTTATAGATGAGGAATACAAAAAATTGAAATACAAGGTGTTGGTCTATATTTTTAATCATAAGGGTTTACTGTTTACGTTCATTCGATTGCATAAAATTTATTTAAAATTTCGATTTAAGATATTTTAGATATAATAAACTCAGAATTATATACTTATCTATTATATGATGAAACAAGCCATATTAATTACTGCGTATAAAAACTTTAAGCATTTAGTCGATATTATTGATTTTTTTGATGAAAGTTTTGAATTTTATATTCATGTTGATAAAAAAAGTAAGGTTCTGAAAAGTGATTTCGAAAAAATAGGAGCAAGAAAAAATGTTAAAATACTATCACGAAAATACAGAGTAAATTGGGGAGGTTTAAATCATTTAAAAAGCTCTTTGTTTTTAGCGAGTAAAGCCTTAGAAGAACCAGCTAATCAATATTTTCATTTAATTAGTGGGCAAGATTTTCCAATTAAAAACATCACACAATTCAAGAAAACGACCAATGGTTCTAATTTGAAAGATTATTTAGAATATTTTGAAATTCCAACAAAGCATTGGGCAAATGAAAATGGGGGATTAGATAGAATTCAATATTACCATTTATTTGATATGTTAGACGCAAAAAAACATATTAAATGGATATGGAGGTTTGTTAGACTTCAAAAGAAATTTCACTTTAAAAGATCAATTAAAGACGAAACTCCCAAATTATACGGTGGATCTACTTGGTGGAGTTTGTCTAGAAAAACATTACAATATGTAATTTATTATACAAATAATAGTCCCTATTTAATTAATAGACTTAAATATACTTTTTGTCCAGAAGAAATATATTTTCAAACGATTATTATGAATTCTAATGCTTCAAAAAAAGTTGTAAATGATAATTTAAGGTATATTGATTGGGAGTCTACTCGTATAGATAAATATAGTATTTCTCCTGCGGTATTAAGTAGTAGTGATTTTGAAAAGATTAAAGCATCTAAAAAGTTATTTGCAAGGAAATTTGATAGTCCAACTTCAGATAGTCTAAAAGCTATGTTACTAAAAAATGAATAATAGTTTGTTTTATTTTTTATTAGTTATAATGATTAAAAATATAATTGACGGATAGAGAAAATATTTTATAGCTTTACAAGCTTATAAAGATGATAATGACAATAGACTTAAGAAGCGACACCGTTACAAAACCAACAAAAGGGATGCTTGATGCCATGATGCAGGCAAAAGTTGGAGATGATGTATTTAGAGAAGATCCAACAGTTAATAAATTGGAGGCGCGTGTTGCGAGTATGTTTGGTAAAAGTGAAGCCTTATTTTTTCCTAGCGGAACCATGGCAAATCAAACGGCATTAAAGTTGCATACAAAACCAGGAGATCAGGTTATTTGTGATAAGTATGCTCATATTTATAATTATGAATCTGGAGGTGCATCTTTTAATAGTGGTATTTCTTGTAAATTGATAGATGGAAATAAAGGCATGTTTAAAGCAGAACAAGTTCTTGATGCTATAAATCCCGAGGCTTATTATTATAGTCATACAAGTTTAGTGGAAATAGAAAACACCACAAATAAAGGAGGAGGAGCTTGTTGGGAATTTGATGAGATAAAAAAAGTAAGAGCTGTTTGTGATGAGCATTCCCTTGGATTTCATTTAGATGGTGCGCGTATATGGAATGCTTTAATAGCCAAAAATGAAACAACTGAGCAGTATGGAACTATTTTCGATACAATTTCTGTATGTTTGAGTAAAGGATTGGGGTGCCCGATAGGATCTGTTTTAGTAGGTGATTCAGAAATTATGAAACAGGCCATACGTATTAGAAAGATTTTTGGAGGTAACATGCGGCAAGCAGGTTATTTAGCTGCAGCTGGTTTGTATGCTTTAGATAATCATGTTGAAAGATTATCAGAAGATCATAAAAAAGCTAAAGAGATCGGGGAGACCCTTTCTAAATTACCAATTATTAGAACCGTTGAGCCTATTGAAACCAATATTGTTATTTTCGAATTGAATATAGATGTAAATGAAAACTCTTTTGTGCAAAAACTAGCAGATAAAGACATTCATATCATTAGTATGGGAAGCAATAAACTACGTATGGTGACACATTTAGATTACACGAATGCAATGCATGACAAATTATTAAGTACGTTGCAAACAATTATTTAAACATATCCATACCAGGAATATTAGGCATGCCTTCTTTTGCAGTAGCTGCTAACTCAGCTTCATTAATCTTTGTTGCTTTCTCTATCGCTTTATTTAGAGTAAGGATAAGATAATCTTCCAGTTGTTCTTTATCACTAAGCAAATCGTCATCAATTTCAATGGATTTGATAGTTCGATTAGCTGTTAATGTCACTTTAAGTTTATCGTCACTACTTGTTTCATCAACTAAAACAGAATCTAAACGTCTTTTAGTTTCTTCAACTTTTTTCTGGGCTTCTTTAAGTTTGCCCATCATATTCATCATATCTCCAAACATAATTTTATTAATTGATTATTACGTTACAAAGCTATTTAATTTTTCTATTTTTGAAGGCTTAAATTTTAAGAATAAATTCATACTCTTTGAAACATACAATTCATCCCCCAGTTGCTACTAAAAAACCAAAAGAACTTTTAATACATGGTGATTCACGTATCGATAATTATTATTGGTTAAATAAAAGAGAGAACCCAGAAGTTATAGATTATTTAAATGCCGAAAATGATTATACAAAAAGTGTGACGCAGCATACTGAAGCCTTTCAAAAAGAACTTTTTGAAGAAATGAAAGGTCGAATTAAACAAGATGATTCTACAGTGCCGTATAAACTTAATGGTTACTGGTATATAACGCGTTATGAAAAAGGTAAGGATTATCCTGTTTATTTGCGCAAAAAGGAACATTTAGATGCCAAAGAAGAAATTTTGTTTGATTGTAATGACATGGCTAAAGAGCATACTTATTTTAATTTAGGAGGTATTGCCATAAGTCCAGATAATACATTAGCAGCATTTTCAACAGATATTGTTAGTAGAAGGCAATATAATATTCAAATTAAAAATTTGATTACAGGTGAAATTTATTCAGATAAAATTTTAAACACAACAGGCTCTGTTACATGGGCTAATGATAACAAAACCTTATTTTATTCTATAAAAGATCAAGTGACACTGCGAGCACATAAAATTTTAAAACATAAATTACATACAGATACAAAAAACGATATCGAAGTGTATCATGAAGATGATGAAACCTTTAATACATTTGTATATAAAACAAAATCTAGAAAATATATTATCATAGGAGCTTCTAGTACTTTGACTACTGAATATAGAATATTGAACGCCGATACTCCAGATGATGAATTTAAGGTGTTCCAAGAGCGTGTTCGCGAATTAGATTATAATATTTCTCATTATAATGATCATTTTTATATTATAACAAATAGTGACAGGGCTACTAATTTCAAATTACTTAAAACAAAGGAAACCAAGACTCAAAAGGAGAACTGGGAGGAAGTCATTCCACATAGAGAAACCGTTTTATTGGAAGATATTGAGATTTTTAAAGATTATTTAGTGTTAAATGAACGTGAAAATGGACTCAATAATTTACGAATTATCAGTTGGGATGGTACAGAGGACTATAAATTACCCATTAATTCCGAAACTTATACGGTATTTATAGGCAATAATGCCGATTTTGATAGCGATGTATTACGTTATGGCTTTAACTCTTTAACTTCTCCAAGCTCAGTAATAGATTATAATTTTAAATCTAAACAAAAAGATATCAAGAAAGAACAAACCGTTTTAGGGGGTAAGTTTGATAAAAATAATTATGAATCTAAGCGAATTTGGGCAACGGCAAGAGATGGCGTGAAAGTCCCTATTTCTTTAGTATACAAAAAGGGGATTAAGTTGGATGGAACAAATCCGTTATTACAATATGCTTATGGTTCCTATGGTTCAACTATAGACCCTTCTTTTTCAAGCATTCGTTTAAGCTTATTAGATAGAGGCTTTATTTACGCGATTGCTCATATTCGTGGAGGTGAGTATTTAGGGAGAAACTGGTATGAAAGCGGAAAATTACTTACTAAATTAAATACATTTCATGATTTTATAGACTGCTCAAAGTATTTAATAGAACAAAAATACACTTCAAATAAGCATTTATACGCTTATGGCGGATCTGCTGGAGGCTTATTAATGGGAGCTATAATTAACATGAACCCTGAGCTTTATAATGGGGTTTTAGCAGCTGTTCCTTTTGTGGATGTAGTTACTACCATGCTGGACGATAGTATTCCATTAACGACAGGAGAATACGACGAATGGGGAAACCCTAATGATTTAAACTATTATAACTACATGAAATCATATTCTCCATATGATAATGTAGAAGCCAAAGCGTATCCCAACATGTTAGTTACTACAGGTTTACATGACTCGCAGGTGCAATATTGGGAGCCGGCAAAATGGGTAGCAAAACTCAGAGAATTGAAAACAGATGCTAATAGGCTATTATTACATATAGACATGAATTCCGGACATGGCGGTGCTTCTGGGCGTTTTGAGAGTTTGAAAGAAGTTTCTTTAGAATATGCATTTTTATTAGATTTAGAAGGAATTAATAGGTAATATAAAAAAATGTTTTATTTTTGTCAGGTTTTAGGTTCCAAATATTTTTAGTAATATTACCTAAGCTTATAAAAAGCATTTATGAAACACAAAAATCAGGTTTTTGACAATGTATTAGATTTAATAGGTCATACCCCACTTATTAAGCTTAATAAAATAGCCTCGAAATTTAAAGGAAATTTTTACGCAAAAGTAGAATCTTTTAATCCAGGACATTCTTCAAAAGACAGAATAGCACTTTACATTATTGAACAAGCAGAGAAAAAAGGAATTTTATCACCTGGCGATACTATTATAGAAACAACATCCGGTAATACTGGATTTAGTATAGCGATGGTAAGTATTATAAAAGGATACGATTGCGTTTTAGCTGTAAGTTCTAAATCTTCAGCAGATAAAATAGACATGCTTAAAACCATGGGCGCTAAGGTTTATGTTTGTCCGGCACACGTAAGTGCAGACGATCCTAGATCTTATTATCAAGTAGCGAAACGTTTGCACGAAGAAATAAAAGGTTCCGTTTATATCAATCAGTATTTTAACGAACTAAATATTGATGCACACTATAAATCAACTGGTCCAGAAATTTGGAAACAAACAGAAGGTAAAATAACACATCTTGTTGCGTGTAGCGGAACAGGGGGGACTATTTCAGGTACTGCAAAGTATTTGAAAGAACAAAATCCTAATGTTAAAGTTATTGGAGTAGATGCTTTCGGATCTGTTATTAAGAAATATCATGAAACCAGAGAGTTTGATGAAAAAGAAATTTACCCTTATAGAATTGAAGGATTGGGTAAAAATTTAATTCCAACGGCTACTAATTTTGATGTTATTGATGAGTTTGTGAAAGTTACTGATGAAGAAAGTGCGCATACAGCCAGATTAATAGCTAAATCTGAAGGTATGTTTGTTGGTTACACATCTGGTGCTGCTATGCAAGCTATTATGCAATTAGGAGAGCTAGGAGAGTTTAAAGAAAGTGATAATATTGTTATTATCTTTCCTGATCACGGATCAAGATATATGAGTAAAGTATACAGTGATAAATGGATGAATGAGCAAGGCTTTTTTGACAGTAAAAATGAAGCTGCAGCGCAGAATATTCAATATATAAAATAATATAAATCATTACTTTAAAAAGAGATACTATTTTGTCTATACAACAAAATAGTATCTCTTTTTTTATTTTATTAATAATTGGGCCGTAAAAATTATGCTCAAACCATATAAATATTTAATTTTGCAATAACTAACTAAGGACAGAAAGCTTTCATGAAACATCCCAAAAAACATTCTAAATTTGTTTTGTTTTACTTCAAAGCATCTACCTATGTAGTTATGTCTTAATTTTAATGGATATAAGATTATAATAGATGAAGGATTTATTTGAAAAGATTTATAAGGACAAAGGACCGTTAGGTAAATGGGCTTCCCAAGCTGAAGGTTATTTTGTATTCCCTAAATTAGAAGGAGAAATTTCTAATCGTATGAAATTTCAAGGAAAGGATGTTATCACTTGGAGTATTAATGATTATTTAGGATTGGCGAATCATCCTGAAGTAAGAAAAGTAGATGCAGAAGCTGCTGCTAAGTATGGCTCAGCTTATCCCATGGGAGCAAGAATGATGTCTGGTCATACAGATTTACATGAAAAATTACAAGATGAGTTAGCGTCATTTGTAAAAAAAGAAGCAGCTTACTTATTAAATTTTGGATACCAAGGTATGGTATCTACCATAGATGCTTTAGTATCTAAAGATGATATTATTGTTTATGATGTGGATGCACATGCATGTATTATTGATGGTGTTCGTTTACATATGGGTAAACGTTTTACTTATAAGCATAACGATGTTGAAAGTTTAGAAAAAAACTTAGACAGAGCGGCAAAGATGGCAGAACAAACTGGAGGAGGGATTTTAGTGATTTCTGAAGGTGTTTTTGGAATGCGAGGCGAACAAGGTCGTTTAAAAGAAATTGTAGCTCTTAAAAAGAAATATAACTTTAGATTATTTGTTGATGATGCACACGGATTTGGTACATTAGGTGCTACAGGAGCAGGAGCAGGGGAAGAGCAAGGTGTTCAAGACGATATCGATGTATATTTTGCAACATTTGCTAAATCATTGGCAAGTACAGGAGCATTTATTGCTGGAGATCAAGAAATAATTGATTACTTAAAATATAACTTGCGTTCTCAAATGTTTGCAAAATCTTTGCAAATGCAATTAGTTGTTGGTGCTTTAAAGCGTTTAGAGATGCTTAAAACAATGCCAGAACTTAAAAATAAACTTTGGGAGAATGTAAATGCTCTACAATCTGGATTAAAAGATCGTGGTTTTGATATTGGAACCACTCAAAGTTGTGTTACCCCAGTATACTTAAAAGGAAGTATTCCTGAAGCTATGGCTTTAGTTAGGGATTTACGTGAAAATTATGGAATATTCTGTTCTATAGTCGTTTACCCTGTAATACCTAAAGGATTAATTTTGCTAAGATTGATACCAACAGCAACCCATACTTTAGAAGATGTATCGGAAACTTTAGCTGCTTTTGAAGCTATTAGATCCCGATTAGAAAATGGAACATACAAACGCTTATCTGCTTCCGTAATGGCAGCAATGGGCGAATAGTATATTTCATAATATAGATGAAAAATCCGATTCATAATTGAATCGGATTTTTTTATGCGATATCTTTTTTAAATGTGCAACGCCTTTTATTAACTACAGGCTTAAAATTCTTCCATATTTGCTGAATAGCAACATTGTCGTCCAATTCGGGACCTCTTACACATAGTTCAATGCCTTTTTCAGTAAATGTTTTATGAAATTCATCAAAAATAATAGCAGTAACACCTTTGTTTTGGTATTCAGGTAAAACACCAATTAAATAAAAAGTAACTGTTTTGGCATGTTTCTTTGCGTGTAATAAATGTTTGATTCCAAAAGGAAACAACTTGCCATTCATTTTTTGCAAAGCTTTTGCGTATGAGGGGGTAACGATTCCAAAACCAACGAGCTTATTATCTTTGTCTAATACAAATTTCACATATTCTGGGTTTAAAAACCCAATGAATTTTTTCTTAAAATATTCACGCTGCTCGTCATTTATTTCTACAAACGTTGAAAGGACAGCGTGCGATTTAGAAAATACATCAAACATTTCATCGGTATAAGGAAGTATGTCTTTGTTTTTTGTAAAATTTAAAGCTCTTAGTCCATAACGCTTTTTTATAACCCCTTGCATTCTTGTAAAAAAATCAGATTTAATATTTTTAAACTCCATGATATTCTCAGAGTATGATTTTGCAACATCATAGCCCAATTTTTTGAAATGATCAGCATAATATGGTAGGTTGTGCCAAGTGATCATGCTTCCCATTTGATCAAAGCCTTCTGTAACAACACCTACTTTATCAAGATTAGAGAACCCAACGGGACCTTCAAGGAATTCAAGATTGTTTTCTTTTCCAATTTCTATGACCTTGTCTAATAAAGCTTTTGTAACATCTACATCATCAATAACATCAAACCAGCCAAAACGCATTTTTTTTGTATTTTGATCTTTTACTTCCAGCCAATTGATTATGGCTGCTATACGACCAACAATTTTATCGTTTTTATAAGCTAGAAATAATCTGGCTTCAGCATCATTAAATACAGGGTTTTCTTTTTGGTCAAATGTTTTAATTTCTTCACTAATAATTGGTGGTACCCAATATTTTGAGTTTTTATTAAGTTTAAAAGGGAACTTAACAAAGGCTTTTAAGTCCTTCTTTTTATGTATTTCTTTAATTATTATCATATAAGGTTAAAATGATAGTTGTTTTGATTCTTAATTGTCGTCAAAATCTATATCGTCTCGTTTTTTTCGTTTTTTTGTATTGTTATTATTATCTATATCGATATCACTTTTTTTGCCTTTATTACGTCTGGATTTTCTTTTTCCTTCTTCTTTAGCTGAATTACCATTATTTATATCTTTATCTTTTTGTTCTTTATCTTCATGAAAGTCTAATCTATAAGATACTCCAAAATTGACACCAAAAACAGATGGTGTATCTTTTGTGTTAAAAGTTAATGCTGTGTCTAATTGAAGATCTCTTCCTAATAAGTAAGCGCCTCCAAATCTAAAAAGATTATCGGCATAAAAATCACTTTGTATCCCTTGGGCCTCTCCAAATATAACTAACTTGGGATTGAAAGCATGTGTTAATGTTAAAATATATTGAAAATCTGATTGTTCAGATCCAATTCTATCTTTTATTAAATTCATAACAAATACCCATCCTCCAGGAAAATTATTTTGAGTAGCTATCATTACTTTTGGGCTAAAGCCTTCAACTCCTGGAGCTGTATATGGATTGTCTTTTGTATCAAAATTCGCTCCTAGATACACTGATATAGCAGGAATTAAAGAACTCCATTTAAAGCTGTGGTTTGCGCGCCAGCTGTATAAGTTTGGCTTTTTTTCTGCAGTATTTTTATAAGGGTCGTACACTAGGTACTTAGCTCCAAATGCTATCGTTCTAAAGTTGGAACGTTTTTCTTCAGCAGAAAAATTAGAAGTGAAGGTTTTAGTGTCATTTTGATAAGTTCCTTCAATATTTAATTCTAACTCTTCAAATAATAATCCATACCGCGCAGCAAAATCAATTCCGAATCCCGATACTTCATAAGTAGGGGCTGGTGTTCGTTTTTCTTTTGTGATATAAGGCCCTATTTCAAATTGAGCAACGTTTGTACCAACAGAAAAGGCACTTCGCGACACACCTGGTCTATTTGAGTTGATAACATCTGTATATTGACTGTATGCTTGAATTGAAATTAAAGTCAATAAAAAGCATAAGGTAGATTTCATTGGGTTCATAATTAAGGTTTTAGTATACAATTAGTAACATATTTGTAATACATTATTATCATATTTAAGTTCAAAGACTTTTTTCAAATATAGATATTTTATACTTTTTTTATCATTTTTGAACGTTTTTTAAACGTATAGAATTGTATTTTTGTTAAAAATAATTTTTATGCTACAATTTGCATCTGTAACAGGTTTTGTCAGAATGATACTAATCATTCTCCTTATTTACTTTGGGATAAAAATTTTATCACGTCTATTTGCTCCGTTTCTTGTTAAATATGTTGCTAAGAAAGCAGAACAACGTTTTGGTGACCAATTTGGTCAATTTAGAAATCAACAACAACAGGAAAAGCAAAAAAAAGAAGGAGAAGTTACCATCGATAAGATGCCTAAAACCAAAACCTCAAATAAAAATGTAGGTGATTATGTCGATTACGAAGAAATTGATTAATTTTCACCAACATTGTTCTTAATATACTTTCATGCAACTTTCAATCAAAAGAATAGGTCCTCATTTATTAGTTTTAATAGGATTTATAATACTTTCTCTGGCTTATTTTAGCCCTGTTTTAAAAGGAAAACAGATTTTTCAAAGTGATATCATGCAATATATAGGCATGAGCAAGCAACAGAAGGATTTTAAAGCAGCTACAGGAGAGGAGACTTACTGGACAAATAGCGCTTTTGCAGGTATGCCAACCTATCAGTTAGGAGCAAAGTATCCTCATAATTATATTAAGAAGTTAGATTTAACACTACGGTTTTTACCTCGACCAGCAGATTACTTGTTTTTATACCTACTGAGTTTTTATATATTACTATTAGTCTTAAAAGTCGACTTTAAGCTTGCTGCACTTGGTGCTATTGCTTTTGGGTTTTCAACCTATTTAATAATTATTTTAGGAGTGGGACATAATAGTAAAGCGCATGCTATTGCTTATATGCCTTTAGTTTTAAGTGGTATTTTACTTGTGTTTCAAAAAAAGTATATTTCTGGGTTTTTATTAACAACTATAGCTATGGGCTTAGAGCTTGTTGCTAACCATTTTCAAATGACTTACTATTTGTTATTATTAGTCATTGTTTTAGGCGTTGCGTATTTAGTTGATGCTTACAGAAAAAAGATATTACCACATTATTTTAAATCGATAGGTGTTTTAGTTGCTGCCGTTGTGCTTTCAATAGCTTTAAATGCTACAAATATCTTAGCTACGCAAGAATATGTAAAAGAAAGTACTCGTGGAAAAAGCGAATTGACTATAAACCCAGATGGGTCACCCAAACCAGTAACTTCAGGCTTAGACAGGGATTATATCACACAATTTAGCTATGGTATTGTTGAAACTTTTAATCTTTTCATTCCAAGATTCATGGGAGGAGGAAATGGTGAAGATGTTGGTAGAAATTCTGCTACATACGAAGCTTTTAGAAGATTAGGAGCTACCACGACACAAGCATTAGAAGAATCTAAGCACGCACCCATGTATTGGGGAAAGCAACCTATTGTTGAAGCACCAGCATATATTGGAGCTGTTGTGTTGTTTTTATTTGTTTTCGCATTATTTCTTGTGAAAGGACGACTAAAATGGTGGCTTGTTGGAGGCGTTTTATTGTCGCTATTGTTGTCTTATGGAAAGAATTTAGGGTTTTTGACAAACTTCTTTATTGATTATGTGCCGCTTTATAACAAATTTAGAGCAGTTAGTTCTATTCAAGTGATTTTAGAGTTATGCATTCCTGTATTGGCAATTTTTGGATTAGTAAGATTATTTAATGATTTTGAAAAAAAAGAGGATAAACTTAAAGCTTTAAAGTATACCAGTATCATTACTGGCGGGCTTGCTTTGGTATTCCTGCTGTTTAAGTCGTCATTATTTGATTTTGTTGGAGCCAGAGATGGTCAATACATACAAGCCTACGGACAGGATTTTGTTAGAGCCCTTAAAGAAGATAGAAAAACCATATTCACACAAGATTCTTTACGAACACTTATTTTAGTATTGCTGTCCGCAGGAGTTATTTTTGCTTTCTTGAGAGATAAATTAAAGGAAAAATGGGTTATAGTCGTATTTTTAGGCTTGATTCTTTTTGATTTGGTTGGCGTTAATAAGCGTTATGTTAATAATGATGATTTTGTATCGTCCATTAGAGTAAATAAACCTTTTCAAGCTAATGAAGTGGATAAAGAGATTTTAAAAGATACCTCACATTTCAGAGTGTTTGATTTAGTGTCTGGCCCATCAAAACCTTCATATTTCCATAACTCACTAAATGGCTATAATGCTGCGGAATTAAAGCGCTACAGAGAAGTTTTTGATTTTTATGTATCACAAAACAATATGAATGTGCTTAGCATGTTTAATACCAAATATATTATAGCCCAAGATGAGAAAGAAGGTTTGTTTTCTTATAAAAATAATGAAGCAAATGGCAATGCATGGTTTATACAAAGTTTGCAAAAAGTAGAATCGGCAAATGAAGAAATTAAGCAGTTAGATAGCTTGCCTAATAAAATTAAGGCTATTTATTCGTCACACAAGGCTTTGGAGACGCTAAAAGATATAAAACAGAAGTATGTAGTTGATTCGTTAGCCACTATTGATTTAGTTGAAGTAACCCCAAATTATTTAAAGTATACATCTAAAAATTCAAATGAAGGGTTTGCCGTTTTCTCTGAAATATATTATGGTAACGGATGGAAAACTTTTGTAGATGGAGAAGAGTGTTCGCATATGCGCGTTAATTACATATTGCGCGGTATGCAAATACCAGCAGGTAGCCACACAATAGAATTTAAATTTGACCCTGAAGTGGTTAAAACGGGTAGCCGTATTGCTTTAGCGAGTTCTGTCTTATTTGGAATATTGTTGCTTGGAGGTTTGTTCTATAGGTTTAAAAAGAAATAATTTGTCATTCATGTGTATTATATTGAGTGGGGTCGAAGTGAAGGCAAGAAGTCATGATATTAATCTAGTTTCGATTGTTTAGATGTCCACCTTCATAGGAAAAACCTAATGAAAAAAAAAGTACTTATAATATCATATTATTGGCCACCATCTGGTGGCCCTGGAGTACAGCGTTGGTTGAAATTTGTTAAATACTTACCAGAGTTTCATATTGATCCTATTGTTTACATTCCAGAAGCACCTAATTATCCACTAGTGGATGAAAGTTTAGTCTCTGAGATTCCGAATAACGTCACAGTTTTAAAATACCCCATAAAAGAACCTTATAAATTAGCAGGGCTTTTTTCAAAAAAATCATCAAAAACTATAAGTAAAGGGATTATACCTGATTATAAAAAGCAAAGCTTTATTGAAAAAGTGATGCTTTACATAAGAGGTAATTTTTTTATACCGGATGCTAGAATTGGTTGGGTAAAGCCTTCAGTGGTGTACCTTTCGAAATATATTTTAGAAAATAATATAGACACTATTATAACTACTGGGCCACCGCATAGCTTACATCTTATTGGTTTGCAATTAAAAAAAGACCTAGGAGTAGAGTGGTTGGCCGATTTTAGAGATCCTTGGACAACGATTGGTTATCATAAGCAGTTAAAATTAACTAAAGCTTCAAAAGAAAAGCATAAAGTTTTAGAAAAAAAGGTTTTAAATACTGCGAGTCAGATAATTGTAACGAGCTTCACTACCAAAAAAGAATTTCAGGAAATAACAAGTCAGCCGATAGAAGTTATTACAAATGGTTATGATTATGAAACAACTACTGCTTTTGAGTTGGATTCAAAATTTTCAATAGCACACATAGGGTCTTTATTATCAAAACGAAATCCAGATGTTTTGTGGAGCGTGTTAAGTGATCTTAGGAAAGAAAACGATGATTTCTTAAAAGATTTTCAGCTTAATTTTATAGGAGCTGTTAGTGTGGATGTGCTAGAAAGTATTAGAAATAATGATTTAAGCGATTGTGTTAATGAAGTGGGTTATGTTTCACATAAAGAAGCTATTGCATGTCAAAAAAAATCACAGGTATTGCTATTAATAGAAATCGATTCAGAGGATACTAAATGTATTATACCAGGAAAATTATTTGAATATATGGTTTCAAATAGACCCATTATGGCAATAGGACCCAATGGTTCTGATGTTGAAAAAATTATTAAGGAAACAAATACAGGTGTTTATTTTAATTACGATGATTATGAATCGTTAAAAACAACGATCTTAGAACATTACAAAGCGTTTAAAAATAAAAGCTTACAATCGCATCCAATTGGCTTGCAAAAATACAGTAGAAAACAATTAACACAACAGTTAGTAGCGCTAATCAAAAAATAAGAATACAAAGCATAATAGGTTTTAATTTATTACATATTAATACTCTTTGGATTCGAAATTTAATTATAAAATAGTATAAAGAATTAATGGGAGTAGTAGCTTCACAATCTTTTAAAAATGTTGTCTCAACATATTTAGGTTTTTTTATAGGAGCTATAAACACCTTGTTTCTTTATACGGAATTTCTTAGTGACGAATATTATGGTATGGTAGGGTATATGCTGTCTTTAGCATATGTTATTATGCCCTTAATGGCTTTTGGAGCACATAATACGTTAGTTAAGTTTTATTCATCTTTTAAAACGCGGATATCATTAAATAGCTTTTTAACGCTCATGTTATTTTTGCCATTTATAATTGTCATTCCTTTAAGTTTTTTTAACTATATATGTTATAGTATCATTGGTGATTTTTTATCTGAAAAGAATGTTATTATCAAAAATTACTTGTGGCATATTATAATAATAGCCCTTGCTTTGGCATATTTCGAAATATTCTTTGCTTGGGCAAAAGTGCAGATGCAAACCGTATTTGGAAACTTTATGAAAGAAGTTTTTCACCGAGTTGGAACTATGATCTTATTGTTTTTTTTACACTTCAAAGTTGTTAGTGTTGAGCAATTTATGATGGGATTGGTTGGTGTTTATGTTTTAAGAATGCTTGTTATGAACTTGTACGCATTTAGTATTAAGCCACCTGTTATTATGTTTAAGCGCGTGAATGGGCTTAGTCATATTTTGAAGTATTCTTTTTTAATAATCATTGCAGGATCTATAGCGACCATACTTTTGGATGTCGATAAGGTTATGTTAGGACACTATATTGATATTAAGGAGATTGCATATTATAATGTAGCTGTTTTTATAGCTACAGTTATTGCTGTGCCACAAGAATCCATGCATCAAATTTTACTTCCCTTATCGGCTAAGTATTTAAATGAGAAAAAATTTGATGACCTAGAAGATTTATACAAAAAAAGCTCCTTAAATTTATTTATAATAAGTGGATTTATATTTCTTTTAATAGTGTTGAATATTAATGAATTGTATTATATAATTCCTGAAGAATTTGGTGGCGGGCTTTTTGTTGTACTTATAGTTAGTGTCACTAAATTGTATGATGCCTTTTTAGGCAGTAATAATGCTATTTTATTTAATAGTGATTATTATAAAGCAGTATTATTCTTAGGGATAGCCCTAATTATTTTAATGATTATTTTAAACATGGTCTTTATCCCTTTATTAGGTATAAATGGAGCGGCGTTAGCAACTTCTATTGCTGTTTTTGCATACGATTCAATCAAGTTGCTTTTTGTTTATAAGAAGTTTAGAATTCATCCTTTTACAGCAGATATATTTAGGATAGCTGTTTTAATAATTTTAAGTGTTTTGCTTTTTTATTTTTGGGAATTTCCTTTTTACCCGATCATAAATATAGCTTTAAAGTCTACTTTAATTACAGCGTTATATCTATTTGTAATTTATAGGTTTAAGTTTTCTGAAGATATTTCAAGATTAATTGAACGCTATTTGAAGATTAAATAAATACTGTAAAAACAGAAAACCCCTCGATGTCGCTTTGAGGCAAACATGTCGAAGGGCTTTCCAAACTAACCAACCAAAATTGTTATGATCGTCTTCTACTAGTCGATCTTGTATTGTTATTACTAGATTTACTTCTACTCTGTGTAACTCTTGGCTTATTGCTTTGAGAATATCTGTTTACACTTTTTCTCTGCGTTACTCCAGATTTATTTTGAGCCGTACGCTGCGTAGCAACTCGTTGGGTGTTTCTATTTCTATTATATGTACGTACATTTTGCGTTCTTGGTTTTTGAGTAACAACATTTTTACGTTGTTGTGTCACTTTATTTGTTCTAACACTATTATTTCCAGCGCTTCTAGTGTTATTATTATGATTAATAACAGTGTTTTTTCTAGCAGAAACAGATCTGCCTCTTGTGTTTTTATTTATATTAGAGTTGTTGCGTTTCGTAGTTGTTCTGTTTCCTGTTGAATAGTTTCTTCCAGTATTTCCGTTAATGGTATTGCTACGTCTTGTATTAGTTTGCGCAATGCTTCTTCTGTTATTTGCTTGTCTATTTATTCGTGTTACATTTCTAGTACTTCTATTTACAGTAGCATACCTTTTATTTCTTGTTACAACATGACCACGTCTGCTAGCAATAGCGGTTCTAGGTCTGTAGTTATTATAAAATGGCCTGTTATAAGTATAACGCACCGGGCTATAATATCTTCTGTAAGGTCTATTGTAAACCACACAATAGTCATAAGAAGGAATGCTGTAATAACGATGCCATGGTCTGTAAACATAGCTTCTATTATATACGTTTATAAAGCCTGAACAATGTGAAAAACGATTGTATCTGTTGTAGTGTACATATAAGCCACCTACGCGGTTTACATATCCAAAGTTATTATAATAAACATTTACGTTTCCTACTTGACTAACACGTCCGTAATAGTCATAATAAATAGGGGTGTTTTCTATCTGAATAATAGCGCCAAATTCATCATATTGAACATAGGCATTATAGTCATATCCAGAATTAAAACTGAAGTTTATATTAGGAGTTCCTATTGAAACATTCACATTGGAACCAGAATAGCGTTGTATGTTAAAATCGAACTGTCCATCACGGAATACGGAAAACTCAATGCCATTTTCAACGAATATGAAAGAGTTTCCATAACCTCTGCTGTAAATAGATGTTGTATTTGTATCTGTATTGGTTGCGGTGGCATTAACAGTAAATCCCGTAAGGATTAAACTTGCTATTAAGAATATAAACTTTTTCATAATATTTGTTTTAATGGATGAATACGTTTAGTCAATTACAAACAGTGTGCCAAAAAAGGACAACGTCACTTAAGTTGTTGTAAATCAGTAAATATATGGTTGATAACTTTTTTAAGTTAAGAAGTAGTTACGTCGTATTTGTGGGAAAAATTATCTAAATTCGTTTGACATTTGATATAGAATGTTAAAGCAATGTCACATGTCGTTAACACATTAAAACAAACATCGAGAAATTTATGTCTGAAGAAAAAAAAGAAAATAGATTAGTAGGTCTTTACATTCTTCTTGGAATAGTTTTTATTGTTTGGGTTGTATCTCTTTTTGGTTTGAATTTTTTAATAACAGACTCTGAAAAAAAAGGGCAATTTGGGGATTCTTTCGGAGCAATAAACTCTTTGTTTTCTGGATTAGCTTTAGCTGGAATTATATATACTATCTATTTACAGAAAAAAGAACTTTCATTGCAAAGAAAAGAGTTAAGAGATACTAGAGAAGAATTCAAAATTCAAAATAAAACTCTAAAGCTTCAAAGGTTCGAAAACACATTTTTTCACCTTGTAGAACTACATCACCAAATAGTCAATGCAATTGACATTGATATTTATAAGAATAAACCACTAAGTGGATTAAGTTTAAGTTCAATAAAATTAAAAGATAAAATTGAACGAGATAAAGTGACTTTGAAAGGCAGAGACGTTTTTAAATACTCATTCGAGCAAGTAAACTATCAAATTAAAAAGAAAGAATCAGATTTTGACGAGATTTATATGGGTTACTGGGAGTTTGTTCAAACAGATTTTAGTCATTATTTCAGAAATCTATATCGAATAATAAAACTAGTTAATGAATATGAGTTTCATAGTCTAGAAGAACTTGATTGTGTTGAAAATCCAACTACACATACAGAAAGAATTGTTTATTCTCAGTCAAACTATAATACAAAATATAAGTACACATCAATATTGCGATCTCAACTATCTGATTTTGAGTTGCTTTGGTTATTTTATAATGGGTTGAGTCCAAACGGATTTGAAAATTTTAAGCCTTTAATAGAAAAATATTCGTTATTAAAGAATATTCCTAAAGATAAAATAGGTGATAAAGATTTGATTCGTTTTTATAATAAAGAAGCATTTAAGGAGTAAAATAAAGCGCTTAAAAAACTCGAAGCCATAAACTTCGAGTTTTCAATTTTAACCAACTAAATAAAATTAGTCGTCATTTCTTCGGTGCTTTTTTACTTTACCATTTCGTTTAAAATAGTAATAATTGTTGTCGTTATCGTAAATATCATCCTCCAAATCATCTTCGTCATGATCATCATGATGTCTGTTTCTGTTTCCAAACGTGTGCTCTACAGAACAAGATTGTACACCACAAAAATTGCAGTATTCACTAAATCTTTTTACTTGTCCCCGTGTATTTATAATGCCTCCCCAGTGATTATAACGAACACTTAAGCCTCCTACCTGTTTTAATTTTCCATGTCTATAACTATAATTCATGTATACAGAACCTGCTCGTTTAATTTTTCCGTATCTATCGTAATTTAAATATACATGACCAATACGTCTTACCTTACCATCTCTACCATGTGAAATGGAAACACCTCTATTGTAGTGATTAGGGCTATACTTATATCTTTTTTTTCTAGTGTCATAGGTTACATTTACTGAGTTTCTTCTAGAATTTCCTTTGTAATATGAATCATCATAATAATCATTATACGCATCAGTATTAAAATCAAAACTTCCATCAGGGAAAATTAAAAATTCAATGCCCCGTTCTACAAACATAATAGGTTGTGCATAACGATAACGTTTCGTTATGTCTAAATTATTTTCAGCTTTTTGGTGGTTTAGTTCTGTTGCGGATACAGTTGTTAATCCTATTAACAAACCTGCATATAATAGTACTAATCTTTTCATAATTATAGGATTAATTATCTTGCCTACTCTTTAGCTTTTCGGCTTACGCTATAGTTCAATGGTTGTATTATTTAATGAACACTTTTAATTATATTCATCGTAAGAATGAATGGATTTCATTATGTCTTCGTAAAACAATACAGCAGAAACTAAATTCCCGGTATCGGAATAGGGTAGAATTACTTTTTGAAACTCTATTGTATTTTCTACATAATTAGTGGTGTTTTCGATTTGATTATCGAGTGCTTTTCTGTTCTCGTTACTATTAGGAATGCCTAAAGTTGACATAGTAATACCTGGTTTAGTAGCGAAAGCTATGTAAGGTAGAATATTAGCAAGGACTTCAATTCTTTCCACATACAAGTCTAATAACTGACCTTTTTGCATGCGTCTTAGTTCTTCACCATCGTGATACTTTTTAATACCTATGTTTTTACTTATAATACTTTTAGGTGTTGTCTTTTTTTGCGCGAAACTAGTACCTGCAATTAAAAAAAAGCAAATACTTAATAGGGTAATTTTTATTTTCATGATTATGGGGTTAATTCTTCTGCCTACTCTTTTAGCTTTTCGGCTTCCGCTGTTGTTTAGTATCTTTCAATTTGCGTGCCAAAGATGTAATACTTTAATTATCAATATTTTATATTATTATTTGTTGTTTTAAAGAAGAAGGGGAGTCATATTAATCGGATTCATAAGTGTTTTTATAAAAATCCTTATTTTTATAAAAACTAACTTTTTAATGAAAACCAACCTTGAGACTTGTAAAAATTGTGAAAATCAATTTGAAGAAACCTTTAAATTTTGTCCACACTGCGGACAGCAGGCTAAAGAAGATCTCACTGTTGGAGTCTTGTTTTATAATACAATTAGTAATTATTTCTCTTTTGATGCACGCTTTTTTAAAAGCTTTTTGCCTTTACTATTCAAGCCTGGATATTTAGCTAAAAAATTTATAGAAGGGAAACGATTAATGTACCTGCATCCTGCTCAATTATACTTGTTTGTCTCAGTCGTGTTTTTCTTTTTATTATCAACAGTAGTAGTTAGGGATCAAGTACGGGAGTTTGACACGTCTATGAAGAAAACCCTTGATACGCCTTTGGTTTCTGATAGTACAAAAGAAAAAGCGCAGCAGGTTTTAGATTCTATAAAATTAGATAGTGTTTTAAAACCTTTAAAAGAAAAAGGAATACCAGGTTTAAAGGTATCTGAGATTGAGGCTTTGGATTCTTTAATAAAAGTGAGTAGTAAAAAAAGTACTAATGAATCATTAACCTTTGATTTTAACCAAAAAAAAGTAGATTCTTTGATTGCTATTGATGCTCCTGATGCACAAATTTATAAGGAGATGGGGATGGATGAGGATGCTAGTTACATTACTAAGAAGTTCTATATGCAGGTTTTTAAGTTTTACAAAAAACGCAATGGTGGACAGCTTTTACAGGCAGTTTACGATACCATTCCTATTTCGTTATTTGTTTTACTACCCATTTTTGCTTTCATACTAAAGCTTTTATTCTATAGGCGTGGACATTATGCACATCATTTAGTGTTTAGCTTTTACTTTTTCTCCTTTTTATTCACGGTTTTTAGCTTGATTTTAATAGCTAATAACTTTTTTGAGATTTCAGCCTGGATAGATTGGCTGCTAGTTGCGTCTACTTTTTTCTATTTATTTATAGCTATTAAGCGATTTTATAATCATGGCTGGTTTGTAAGTTTTATAAAAACCAGTATTTCAAGTTTTATCTATTTGATGTTTGTAATACCTATAGCTATCGTTATAGTTGGTTTGGTAAGTTTCTTTTTTTACTGATGTTTTTACAAGCAGTTTAAAGTTTATCTTTTAAATACTTCCCGGTTTCTGAAGTTTTTTCTTTAATTATATTCTCTGGGGTTCCTGTAGCAACAAGGTTTCCACCAGTCTCTCCGCCTTTAGGGCCTAAATCTATGATGTGATCAGCACATTTAATAAGTTCTAAATTGTGCTCTACTACTATAATAGAATGTCCGTTATCAATTAAAGCGTTAAAAGACTTTAAAAGCTTTTGAATATCATGAAAATGCAAACCTGTAGTTGGTTCATCAAAAATAAAGAGCGCTTTGTCTTTATTATTGCCTTTACCTAAAAAGGTCGCTAATTTTATACGTTGTGCTTCACCACCAGAAAGGGTAGAAGAACTCTGCCCTAAAGTTACATAGCCTAAGCCGACATCTTGTAAAGGCTGCAGTTTGTTTTTTATTTTAGTTTGTTTCTCTTTATCAAAAAACGCGATAGCATTATCTATAGTTAAATTTAAGATATCATCAATGCTTTTATCACCAAATGTAACTTCAAGCACCTCTTTTTTAAAGCGTTTACCTTTACAAGTTTCACATTCTAAATGAACATCTGCCATGAACTGCATTTCAATAGTTACTTCACCTTCTCCTTTACAAGTTTCACAGCGTCCGCCGTCTACATTAAAAGAAAAATGCTTGGCCTGATAATTTCTTATAGCACTTAGTTTTTGCTTTGAAAACAATGCTCTAATATCGTCGTAAGCTTTTATATAGGTAACAGGGTTGGAACGTGAAGAACGCCCAATCGGATTTTGATCTACAAACTCAATATGTTTTATATTACTAAAATTACCATCCAAACTACTAAACTGACCAGGTTTGTCGCTAAAATCGGTTAATTTTTTTTGTAATGCAGGGTATAGTATTTTTTTAATTAACGTACTTTTTCCGCTACCAGAAACCCCAGTAACAACGGTTAACATTCCTAGAGGAAAACGAACATCTATATTTTTCAAATTATTTTCACGAGCTCCTTTTATTTCTGCATAATACTTAGAGATCCTACGCTTTTCTGGTACTTCAATTTTTAACGATTCATTTAAATATTTTGCTGTTAAAGATTCTGATGCTAGGATATCTGCATAATTACCACTAGCAACTACATGGCCGCCAAAAGTTCCAGCTTCTGGGCCAATATCTATAATGTTATCTGCAGCTATCATGATATCCTCATCGTGCTCTACTACAATAACTGTATTTCCTAAATCGCGCAATGATTTTAGTACAGAAATTAACCGCTCTGTATCTTTGGGGTGTAAGCCGATGCTTGGCTCATCTAAAATATACATAGACCCCACTAAACTACTGCCTAAGGATGTTGCCAGATTAATACGTTGGCTTTCACCACCAGATAAGGTGTTTGATTTTCTGTTAAGTGTTAAATAATCTAAACCAACATTTGCTAGAAATGATAATCTATTATTAATTTCCTTTAACAGTCTAGTAGCAATTTGCGTGTCATAATCGTTTAGTTTTAGTTTATTAAAAAAATCAGCTAATTTATCTAAAGGCATTTCTACTAAATCTGTAATAGTGGCTCCACCAATCTTTATGTAATTTGATTCAACACGCAAGCGTTTACCATCACATGCTTTACATTTGGTTTTTCCTCGGTAACGGGATAGCATGACACGATTTTGAATTTTATACGCTTTAGATTCTAATTCGGCAAAAAACGAATTCAGTCCTTCAAAATGTTTATTTCCATTCCATATTAGTTGTTTTTGGGCATTATTCAACTCGAAATACGGTTTATGAATGGGGAAATCGAATTTATGAGAATTGTTCACTAATTGATCTCTGTACCAACTCATACTTTCTCCTCGCCATGGAAAAATAGCATTTTCGTAGACAGAAAGCCCTGTGTTAGGAATTACTAAGTCGTCATCAATACCAATAATATCACCGTAACCTTCACATTTTGGACAGGCACCATAGGGGTTATTAAAGCTAAACAAGTGTACATTTGGTTCTAAAAAATTAATACCATCCAGTTCAAACCTATTGCTGAAAACACGCTGCTTGTTATCGCTTAAGGCTTCAATAATACATTCGCCTTTGCCTTCAAAAAAGGCTGTTTGTATGGCATCTGCTAATCGATTAAGAAAGTCTTCTTCGTCTTTAAAAATAATCCTATCAACAACTAATAGTATATTTTCTTTATCTGTTACGTTGTCAATTTCATCTATACGGGTTACTACATCCTTTATTTTTACTCTGGCATAGCCTTGTTGCTGTAAAGCTTTAAGTTTATCCTGCATACTACGCCCTTCTTCTAAATGTATAGGAGCGAGCAGTAGTAGTTTTTCTCTTTCAGGGAATGTTTTTAAATAATTTAAAACATCTGTAACGGTGTCTTTTTTTACTTCATCACCAGAAACAGGCGAATAGGTCTTGCCAATTCTGGCGAATAGTAATTTTAGATAATCGTAAATCTCTGTAGTAGTCCCAACAGTAGATCTTGGGTTGGTTGAATTCACTTTTTGCTCGATAGCTATTGCTGGAGCAATTCCTTTTATATAATCTACTTTCGGTTTGTTTAACCGGCCTAAAAATTGACGCGCATAACTCGATAGGCTTTCAACATAGCGTCTTTGACCTTCTGCATATAGTGTATCAAAGGCTAAACTAGACTTTCCTGATCCTGATAATCCAGTAATGACGACCAATTTGTTTCTAGGTATCACGACATCGATGTTTTTTAAATTATGCAATTTTGCACCTTTAATGATGATGTTTTCTTTAGGATCTACTTCAGAAATGTTAGTGTTCATAGGCTTTTTAAAGGAATAATTTTGCAAAGATACTATAACTATTGCAGCTTAAAAAATGCGTCATATTGTAAATAAATATTAAAAAAAGCATGCAATTTTTTGTTTTTTAGAACTTATTGTTGTTATATTTGGATTCGTCTATTAATAAATCAATCAACTCTCGCCTATAGCATAACATTACTTTTAAACATGTAACCCCAAGCAAAGAAGCCCTCTTCGATGCGCTAAAAGTAATTATTATGCAATACGAATTAATTTCCGATGCTAATCTAGTTAGTAACTACATTAAAGGCAATGAAAGTGCTTTAGAAATCCTTATTACTAGGCACAAGCAAAAAATTTATAGCTTCATCTATTCTAAAGTTTATGATAAAGATGTCGCAGAAGATATTTTTCAAGATACTTTTATAAAAGTTATCAAAACACTTAAACGTGGCTCTTATAATGAAGAAGGTAAGTTTTTACCATGGGTAATGCGTATTTCTCATAATTTGGTCATTGATTTTTTTAGAAAAAACAAAAGAATGCCAAAATTTGACAATGCAGGAGAATTTAGTATTTTTTCTGTTTTAAGTGATACTAGTTTAAATGCTGAAAAAAGCATTATTAAAGAACAGGTTGAAACTGATGTAAGACGTTTGGTAGATGAGCTGCCAGAAGATCAGAAGGAAGTGTTATTAATGCGTATTTATAATGATATGAGTTTTAAAGAAATATCGGACAGAACAGGTGTTAGTATTAATACGGCTCTTGGTAGAATGCGGTATGCTTTAATTAATTTAAGGAAAATCATAGATAAGCACAATATTGTTTTAACAAATTAGTACAATAAAGTAAATTTTGTTGCGTTTATAATTTGAATTAATCTTTAAATCGATAAAATGGCAAAAATTTACTCTGAAAATTCTATTAAAAACTTAAATGAACGTGAACCGAAAGAAGAAACGGTAAATTTTCTTCTAAATTACTCTAAGGCTTTAAGTGTTATAAATTATAATAAATTGAAGTTTGAAGCGCTTCTAAATTAAGTTTCCGAAAAAGTCCTAATATTATTAGGACTTTTTTAATTTATTATATTCATTTATAACCGATTGTCTACCAATTGTTTTAGTGATAATGTCTTTGTCTAGATCCCAGCCTCTAGCAGGAGAATATTGTCTTCCGTACCAAATAATCTGAAGATGTAAGTCGTTCCATAATTCTTTTGGAAACAATCTTTTTGCGTCTCTTTCTGTTTGCACAACATTTTTTCCGTTACTTAAATTCCAACGATACATTAATCTGTGAATATGTGTATCTACAGGAAACGCAGGAACTCCAAAGGCTTGCGACATAACAACACTAGCGGTTTTATGTCCTACTGCTGGTAATTCTTCAAGAGCTTCAAAGCTTTGGGGTACCTGACCATTATGTTTTTTTATAAGTATTTCTGATAAACCATGAATGCCTTTACTTTTCATAGGAGATAATCCGACGGGTTTTATAATATCTCTTATTTCTTCTATTGAAAGTTTGACCATATCATACGGATTGTCTGCTCTTTCAAATAATAGGGGAGTTATTTTATTAACTCTAACATCTGTGCTTTGTGCAGACATAAGTACTGCGATTAGTAAGGTGTAAGGGTCTTTATGATCTAACGGAATAGGTATTTCTGGGTAAAGTTTGTATAATGTATTAATAACAAAGTTTACGCTTTCTTGTTTGGTCATTCGTTTGTATTTTAGCAATAACAAAGTTATAAAATATGAACACATTAGAAGTAGGAAATAAGGCACCAAATTTTGAAGCTTTTGACGAACTAGGAAATACAGTTAAATTATCAGATTTTAAAGGTAAAAAGCTAGTAGTTTTCTTTTATCCAAAGGCTAATACTCCAACATGCACAGTAGAAGCTTGCAATTTAAGAGATGAATATACAGTTTTAAAAGAGAAGGGGTATGAAATTTTAGGCGTCAGCGCTGACACTCAAAAGAAGCAGTCAAACTTTAAAAAGAAATTTAATTTCCCATATCCATTATTGGCAGATGTTGATAAAGAAGTCATAAATGCTTTTGGTGTTTGGGGGGAGAAAAAGTTTATGGGGAGGACTTTTGATGGTATTCATCGCGTCACTTTTGTTATTAACGAAGATGGTGTTATTGAAAAAGTGATAGACAAAGTAAAGGCCAAAATACATGCGGCTCAAATATTAGAATAAAAAACAAGCCTTCTTAAAATTCTAAGAAGGCTTGTTTTTTCAACTCCCTTTTATATAAGCAATATAATTTATTTGCGTTTAGATAAGGTTAAAGGTTTTCTAGTGTATCCAAATAAACGATAGTCTTTAATTAAGTCTGCAGTACCTTCTGGCACCATAGTTTCCCATCCGCGGTCACCTTCAGAAATCATACGTAAAATTTCGCGAGAGAATATACCCATAATGCTTTTGTCGTATTCTTCAATATCTATTACTTTTCCATTGTATTTAAAGAATTTGTATAGTTCTTTCATACGTGGATATACTTTTAAATTTTCACTATTAATCAATTCTCCTGTTTCAGGATCCAGCATTGGATATAGGTAAACTTTCAAATCTTTGAAAAATAATTTACCAAATGCTTCAAGAATACCTCCACTTATATGACGATAATATTTTTCGTCAAAAATATCAACTAAATTGCTAACACCCATGGCTAGTCCCATTCGGGCTTTTGTGTAATTAGAGAAGTATTCTACAACCTTAAAGTATTCTTGGAAATTAGAAATCATAACAGATTGTCCTAGAGAACATAATAAATCTGCTCTATCTATAAAATCCTGTTCATCTATTTCTCCTTCAGCTCTTAAATTAGATAATGTAATTTCAAAAACGACTACCGTTTTATTAGGGTTAACTTTACTTTCCTTAATAAATATTTCGTATGATTTTTCATACATTGCCATATTTACTTTAGTTACGGGTCTAAAACTACCTCGTAAAGCGAGTATGTTCTTTTTGTAAAAAACTCTAGCGGGAAGCACATTAGTTCCGTCTGGACCAAATACAACAGCATCTGTCATATTGTTTTTAACAAGTTGCAAACTCATTAATCGATTATCGATATTTTGAAAAGCAGGTCCTGAAAAATTGATAGTATCTATTTCTAATTGATCTTTATCTAAATGATCATATAGGTAGCGCAATAATTTTTTTGGTTCGTTATATTTATAAAACGCACCATATATTAGGTTTGTACCCAGTACTCCCAGTGTTTCTTGTTGTAAACGAGCATCTGTTTCTTTAAATCGAAGATGTAAAATAATCTCATTATAATCACCAGTGGCTTCAACTTGATATTTAATACCGACCCATCCATGACCTTTAAATTGCTTAGCAAAGTCAATTGTAGCAACAGTATTAGCGTAGGTGAAAAATATTTTATTTGGATGTTTTTCTCTTGTCAACCTAGTTTCCATGAGATCCATTTCATGGCTAAGCATTTTCCTCAAGCGAGCTTCAGTTACATATCGTCCGTCATCTTCAGTCCCGTAAACAGCATCACTAAAATCTTTATCGTAGGCAGACATTGCTTTAGCAATGGTGCCTGAAGCACCTCCAGCTCTAAAAAAATGTCGGCAAGTTTCTTGACCTGCTCCAATTTCCGCAAATGTTCCGTAGATATTTTCGTTTAAATTAATGCGAAGCGCCTTCGATTTCAATGAAGGAACATCGTTAAATTCTTTATCACCTTTTATGGTTATTTCCATGTTATTAACCAGTTGTTTTGTTCTGCGACAAAGGTATTAAATATGTGTACTAAACAAAAAAATAACGCTATTTTTGTGCAAAACTTAACGTAGTTGAAAATAACTTTTTTAGGAACCGGAACATCGCAAGGCATTCCAATTATTGGAAGTAAGCATCCTGTTTGTTTAAGTACAGATCCTAAAGACAAAAGACTACGTGTTTCTGTTTTGATTACTTGGGGTGGTTATCGTTACGTAGTTGACTGTGGACCCGATTTCCGGTATCAAATGCTAAGAGCAGAATGTGATAAAATTGACGGTATTATTTTTACTCATGAACACTCAGATCATGTGCTGGGATTAGATGACATTAGACCTTTTTATTTTAAACAAGGAGATATCCCTATTTATGCACACAAGCGCGTGCTAAAATCTTTGCGTAAACGATTTGATTATATATTTGCTACTAAAAACAAATACCCGGGAGCTCCTACTGTTATTGAAAATCGAGTAAAAAATAAGCCTTTCAAATTAAAAAACATACAAGTAATGCCAGTTAACGGTTTTCATGATAAGTTGCAGGTTTTTGGTTATAGGTTTAATGATTTTGCTTATTTAACCGATATGAAAACTGTTGCAGATGATGAAGTTAAAAAAATTGTTGGTGTAAAAGTATTAGTCATTAATGCTTTAAGGATAGATCCACATCGTTCACATTTTAATTTAGAAGAAGCTTTACGGTTTATTAATAAAGTAAAACCACAAAAAGCATATTTAACTCATATTAGTCATTTACTTGGATTTCACGAGGAGGTACAGAAAACATTACCTGAGAATGTTTTTTTAGCATATGATGGTTTAGAAATAACAATTTAAATAAAAAAATATGAAACAAAGAATTTTTATGTACCTGTTCGTTTTTACGGCATTATTAGTTTTATTTCAATATGTAAATTCAAAACGAATATTTGAAGATATTAATAATACACTAATAAGTCATAAAAAAACATTAGAAAAATATAAAGATTCAGTAGTTGTTTTGCAAGATGACATTTTAAAGCTTTCGCATTTCAATTTAGATAGAAATGAGGATGCTATTAGCTATTTTGAAAATGATGGATATGACATATCTGAATTAATTCCGTTTATAAAAGATGAACTTTATAAATTAAATGAAGTTAAAGGAGAGCATCCAATAGTGCCTTATGTAGCAAGTGAAGGAAGAAAAATGATGATTAATACAGTGAAAATGTTAAATCATAAGTGGATCATTGCTGATTTTTCAGATGGAGAGTATTGGGGTGAAATCTTCTTAACTTATGAAATAACCGAAGGCAAACAACTTAAATTCAACCTTGTCGAATATTTTTTATATCCGTTTGATAGATAGTGCTTACTTAACCTTGTAAGCGATTCCCTTTTGCTTTTTTGTTTCACCTACGTATGAGTATTCGTATGTATATGAAGAGTCAGTTGTCGTTAATATTTTTAAATGAATATCTTTCTGTTCCGCCATATTTTTTGGTTTGATTGTTTTAAAAACAACTTCACAATCATTAATCCAACGCAACTTAGACGAATCTATTTTGTTGTTGTAAACTTCAACCTGTAAGTCTTCTGTTCTTTTAAATTTGGAAACAAAGAGTTCATCGTCAATCATGACTTCGCTATAAAACTCACCACTCTTATAGTCTTTGCAATTACGAGCTGTTTCATAACAACTAACAAGGCTTAATAAAAGTATTAGGAATAAAAATCTCATACATTAAATTTAAGTGCAAATTTACTAAAGAATTGCACTAATTTTCAAAATTTTTAAAACTTCCATCGGAATAAAAAATAACAATGCGTTCAATTTCTTTATCACCAGGTGTTTTAGTCGGTGGTGTTTCATTTATAGAGAAAAGATCTGTTTCTTTTTTAAGAATAGGTTTGGGTTCTTCAAATTTACCTTTCGAAGGAAAACTTCCCTTGCCATTAAACAACCAATATAAATCAACCTCAGGATAGGAGGACAGAATTTTAAGAATAAAGTCTAGGCTGGGTTTATTTCTGCCAGACAATATATGAGAAATACTGGAACGCTGTACGCCAATTTTTTCCGCAAAAGAGGACGCAGATTCACCGTAATAATCCATTATCTCCTGCAGTCTGTTTACAAAATCATTCATGTTTATCATTGTAAACTAATTTAAATTATTTATTTACAAATGTAACAAAATTATATAAAACAATAGGTTATTCACGAAAATAAGCTTGAAAATATATAGATATTTACTTGATGTAAAGTATTTTAAATAACTAATTATTAAATAATTAAGTCATCCAATCATTGTTTATAGATATTTAGTTGACATTTATATACTAATCGCTAAAATACTGTTTATTCGTGTAAACATTTGAGATATTTATCTTGTTTACATTTGTGAATTTGTAATTGTTTAACTTTGTCAACATAAAAAAATAGCATGCAAGTAGAAGAAATAAAATCTCTGTTTTTAAAACACAAAGAAACTAGTTTATCTCACCGTTATATAACTAATAAGCATATAGAGCCTCTCTTAAACAACTTAAGAGAACATGTTATTATAGATGTTATTGGTAAATCCGTTTTAAACAACCCTATTTATGGACTTAAGGTTGGAAAAGGAAAAAAGCGAATTTTATTATGGTCACAAATGCATGGCAACGAATCGACCACTACTAAGGCTTTATTTGATCTATTAAATACCTTTTTTGGTAAGCATAATGGTTTAAAAAGTGTTTTAGAAGCTTGTACTCTGTATATTATACCTATATTAAACCCAGACGGTGCAGCTGCTTATACACGTATAAATGCAAATAAAGTTGATTTAAATAGAGATGCTCAAAATTTATCTCAGCCAGAAAGTAATGTTTTAAGAAAAGTTTTTGAATCATTTAAACCTCATTTCTGTTATAACTTACATGGGCAACGAACTATTTTTAGCGCTGGAAACGTTAATAAATCTGCAACTGTATCGTTTTTAGCTCCTGCTCAAGACAAGGCTTGTACTATTACACCAAACAGGAAGAGAGCTATGGAGGTTATTGCTGTTATGAATAATGCTTTGCAAGAGGTTATTCCAAATCAAATAGGAGTGTATGATGATGCATTTAATATAAATTGTGTTGGTGATACATTTCAAAATGAAAATATTCCTACAATTTTATTTGAAGCTGGTCATTATGAAAACGATTATGAACGTGAAGTTACCCGCGAATTCATTTACATATCATATATTTCATCTTTAAATTATATTGCTAATAGTACAGTAAAAGGTGATAATTATAGACCTTATTTAAAAATTCCCGAAAATGAAAAACGTTTTTTCGATATTATTATAAGACATGCTAAGGTGCCAGGCGATTCGGGTGAAGAAATTAATGATATAGCAATTCAATATCAGGAAAAGTTAATCGATAATAAAATTGAATTTATTCCTAAAATTGAAAAAATTGAAAATTTAGATGCTTTTCATGGGCATAAAGAAATCAATGCCAATGGTTTTGAGGTATTAGACAATAACAATCAATTGGTGAAAATTAATTACGAAAACGTTTTCGTAATAATAAATAATGAGAAAATCGCATTAATACCGAAATAAAACATATTATTTATGCATAATTATTAATGAAAATGTATTAATTTTGCTTTTTATCTAAGAATAGTTAATTATGGGGAAAATAAAATTAGACGAAATCGACCATCAAATTCTTGACATGTTAATTGATAACACAAGAATACCATTTACTGACATTGCAAAGAAATTATTAATCTCTGCAGGTACTGTACATGTACGAGTAAAAAAAATGGAAGAATCTGGAATTATAAAAGGATCTTCATTAATGCTAGATTACAAAAAGCTTGGTTATTCATTTATAGCATACGTGGGTGTATATTTAAATAATACGTCTCAAACTAAGTTTGTTTTAGAGCGCATCAATGAAATTCCTTATGTTACTGTAGCACATATAACTACTGGAAAATTCAATATTTTCTGTAAAATTAGAGCTAAAAGTACTGAGCACGCTAAAGAAGTTATTTTCTTATTAGATGATATAGATGGAGTTTACAGAACAGAGACTATGATATCTTTAGAGGAAAGCATTAATGATAAAAAACGTTTAATGCATTCTATATTTAAGAATATGTAGTATTATTGGTTCTTTTATTTTTGGAGAATATAACATAAAAAAGCTCTTTTATAGAAAAGAGCTTTTTTATGTTATTAACTTTTTTCACAGCAAAAGCAATTATTAGCTTTGTAATAGCCTCTTTTATGCAAAGACTGTATAATTCGTTCTTTGAATTTTAAACTATACACTTCAAATTTTGTATAACCAAAATTACTAATGCTTATTGAAGAATCAAGAGCTTGCACATAATGCCACCAATTTTGAGGTACAAATAATACATCACCAGGTTCTAGAATAACACTTTTAAAGTCATTACTCAAAAACTTAGGGAATTTATCCTTATCAAAATTATTAATATCTACATCGCTAGCTACAGCACCATAGATGTGCTTACTGCTTGGGTACATTGTTTTATTAAATTTTGTTGAAGAAATTATAAACATTTTTTTTCCTCTTATTTGAGCATATACATTATTGGCAGTATCTGCATGAAAACCAGATATAGTACCTGAGGGGCCGATCCAGGCAGTTATATCGTTTACTTTTGTGTGTGCTTCAAAAAAAGAGAAATCAATATCATTTTTGAGCTCTGGGTAGTATTCAAAAATGTCTAATGTTGTTAAATAGTCTTTGAAGTTTTTATTACTAGCTTCTGCTTCTTTTAATTGCATTATATATTCTTTAAACGAAGCCTTTCTATATCTGTTATCGTCTTGAATAAAATTATCTGATAGTAGGTATACATCCTTATCATCTTTAAGGCTCAGAAAAAAATCTAAATTCCATCTTTTTGCTGCTTCCCATTCTTTGGCTATCCCTCTAATAATAACGGGTTTTTTCTTATTAAAATATTCCTTTTTAAAGGACGCAGCATCTATAGATGTTATTTCTTCAATCGGTTGACTTTGATCCAAGATCTTAGAGACTATATTCATTTTGTGTAATTTTAGGGTTCAAATAGCCTATAAAAACTATTTCTATTAGATAAAAGTATCAAAATATTTAATGCTATTTTATTTATATCATATTATTAGATTAATTGATCAATTATTTCGGTATACCAACTTAATTAATGGCTTATGAAACTTGTTTTTGTGTTACTTACATATTAATCATGTAATTCAAAGAATAATTTTGAAGTTCAAGATAGGTTGTATGATATTTATAAACATTTCTATTATACAATATATTTTAATTGGCTAATACATGGTATTTAATTCTTTAGAGTTCTTTATTTTTCTTTTTACAGTTTTTGTACTTTATTGGTTTCTTTTTAAGAGGAGTGTTAAAATTCAGAACATTCTTTTACTTGTAGCTAGCTATGCATTTTATGGGTGGTGGGATTGGAGGTTTTTATCCTTAATAATCTTAAGTACTACTGTAGACTATTTTGTTGGGATACTGATAGATTCCAATTCTAAACAGTCTAAAAGAAAACTATGGCTCTGGACTAGTGTTGTATTTAATGTAGGTCTTTTAGGTTTTTTTAAGTATTATAACTTTTTTGTAGACTCATGGGTAGATATGTTTTCTATGTTTGGGTATGATATAGAAAGTACTTGGACGTTAAAAGTTATTCTTCCAGTAGGTATTTCTTTTTATACGTTTCAAACCATGTCCTATTCCTTTGATATCTATTATAAAAAACTTAAACCTACAAAAGATTATTTATCATTTGCTGCTTTTGTTAGTTTCTTTCCTCAGTTAGTCGCTGGCCCTATAGAGAGGGCTTCGAATTTGCTTTCTCAAATCACTAATAAGAGGGTATTTAGTTATGATCAATCTGTAAGCGGCTTAAAACTAATATTATGGGGGCTATTTAAAAAAGTCGTTATTGCTGATGCTTTGGCTCCAATAGTAGATGATATTTTTGCTAACTACACTACGTACCCTGCATCTACTCTTATTTTAGGCGTTACGTTATTTAGTTTTCAAGTATATGGTGATTTTAGCGGGTATTCTGATATCGCTATTGGTACAGCGAAACTTTTTGGAATTGAGTTAATATCTAACTTTAGGTTTCCATATTTTTCAAGAAACGTGGCCGAATTCTGGAGACGTTGGCATATATCTTTATCAACATGGTTTAAATACTATGTATACATACCATTAGGAGGGTCTTATAAAAGTAAATGGATCTCTCTTAGAAACATAACCATTGTTTTCTTAGTTAGTGGGTTTTGGCATGGAGCCAATTGGACATTTATAGTTTGGGGACTAATACATGCCTTAATGTTTGTTCCATCTTTTTTAAGTGGCCGAAATAAAATGTATGCCTATACTAATATAGGAGATGGCGACCTAAATAAAACTTTAAAAGAGCTCTTTGACGTTTTGCTTACTTTTTGCATAGTAACATTTGCATGGGTTTTTTTTAGATCAGACTCTATTTTAGAGGCACTTGAGTTTATTAAAAAAATGTTATTTAGTTTTAATTACGAGCCTTATGGTCATCCTATGGGATATAGAATGATCGACTATTACATCTTAATTGTTTTGTTCATATTGTACGAATACAGAATAAGAAAAGATGAGAGAGAGCCATTTAAGTTTAGATCAAAATTTATAAGATTTATTATTTACACTTTAGTTATACTTTTATTATTGTTGTTTTATGATGACAATATTGATAGATCATTTATTTATTTTCAATTTTAATCCTGATGAAAAAAATATTTCTAAAAACTGCTTTATATGTTATTCTTATTTTAATATCATTAGAAATCATAGTTCGTGTTTTTCATTTAGCTAAAGATAATCCTACGCGATTTGTCGATAAACATAAAGTAGAGAAGTGGTGGCCAAATCAGGAAGGTCATTCTGTGACTGGTAATAGACGACAAAACTTTTCTGAATTTCATATAAATAAATCTGGATATAATTCATATAGAGAGTTTATACCTACTAAAGAAAAAAAAGAAATTGCGCTAGTTGGTGATTCTTTTATTGAAGGCTTTCACCAAAATTACTTTAACTCAATTGGTAAAAAAATAGAGGATAGGCTAGAAGGTGTAGAAGTTTATGAATATGGTTATGCAGGTTATGATTTAGCAGATCAATTACATTTGATTTACGCTTATAAAGATCAATTTGATTTGATAGACAATGTGGTGATTGGATTAAAATTTGAAGATGATTTGACTAGAAGCGAATATCATGTTGTACAAGATAGAATGCATTTAGAATCTCCCATATATAAAAAAATTCGTAATATAAAATTATTAGTTTATGCTCAAAACATAGGTGTATTAGAATCGTTATGGAAATTAGCTGGTCGGTTATCGTCTATAGGGAAACAACGGACAAGTACTCTAAAAGAAGTTATTTCCGAAGAAGATATTGAAGTAAAACATCTTATTTATATTGAAAATTTTAAAAGCCTCGTAACTAATTATGGCTTTGACAAAGAGCGGTTTGTATTTCTTTTAGATACTAAGATAACGCCCTTGGTTTTCTTAGATTATTTGGCAAGTAATAATTATAAATATCTAGACACTTACAAAGCATTAAATAAATCAAAATCTCCAACAACACTAATTTATGATAGACATTGGAATAACCATGGAAGAAGTTTAATAGCTGAATTAATTGCAGATCATACACTTGCCTCTGAAGAATAAGTGTTTTTTATAATTCATTACATCTGTATAATGGAAAAAAATCAGGATCGCATTCGGGAGTAACATGCTCTTCTGTCAACCTATTATATGCATTAAGGTTTACTATATGTTTCCAAATTTTAAAAGGTTTAAAATCTTTAGAAAATGATGATTTAAATCTAAAGATTCCATCATTCATATTACCCAATCCTCCTCCAAGGTTAAAAAAAGTTTTATTTTCTTTCGTAGCACTAATTCTTATTTCATCAATTATCATACGAATTGGAGATAAATGTAAATAGTCAGATTTTGTGCCTGAAAGATGATATTGAACAACGTCATTTGTTTTTACTACTAAAGCAGCTGAAATAATTTCTTTTGTTTCTTTATATATTGCAAAAAATATATCGGTTTGGTAATCGGTACTATTTATAAATTTTAAAAAATATTCTTTGGAGAAGTAGTAATCTTTTTTTGCTTTAACCCGTTCCATGTTTTCATAATAGATGTTTATGAAATTATCAACATCTGAAGGACAATTACTTAATCTTACATCGCATAGTTTTTTACCCTTATTTATATAACGTACGGTGGTTTTTGAAAAGTTTTCTTTTTGCTTTTCTAAGTTTTTTGTTAAATCTATATTAACAATATTTCCTAAACTTTTTGTTTCCCCAATATTGTTAAGTACGATACTTTGATTTTTTATAAATGGATTTAATCTAGAAAATACAGATATTATATTTTCTTCAACAAAATAGTCATTTATTGTCTTTATAAAATGCTGATTATTGAAATTAGCGTCTATGTTTTTTTGTAAAGGCCCTGCATATCCATAAACAGAAGTTGCATCAAAAAACGCAGAATTTTTAATTTTTCTTATTAAGAATGGAAAACAGATAACATAGTTTTCTTCAGTATATTTGAATAAAACAGCTTTTTCATCATTTTTTTTTGATAAATAATGGTAATCGTATGTATGATAAAAATCAAAGTGGCCAATATCATTTAATGTCTGTTGCCATTCAGCTTTATCTACTATTATTTTAAAATTATTTTTAAGCTTACTTTTATTACTCATTCTCTATATGCTTAGTCATTTATTATTTTATAATTTACAAATATGACTTTTTGCTTTTCTTACTTTCTATAACTAAATAGGGCATTTTTGATTTTTAATATAAGCCATATCCGAATAAACATCTGGAATGGTGTTTTTTCATAATATTTGAAAAAAAACTGGAAATACTTTTCGTCATTATATATAGGGCTATTATTTAAGTTACCTATTGTGGAACCTATAAAGTGGGAAAAAATAATTTTTTAATTCTTCTTTATGAATCGTATTATAATCTTCTAAATGATTTTCACATAGTTTATCATATGCTTCATAATTAATTATTTTTCTACCGGTATAAAATGTTACGTCTTCGTTTTTTGGAAAGAGCGACTTTTTACTTTTATATAAACCGTCATTATCTTTCAATCCACCACCTAAAACATAATGTTTATAATTATTTTTTATGGACCACTTTATAATTTCTACTCTTAAAAAATCATTAGGTCTGTACTTGTAATAGTTAGCATCAGTACCACCGAGAAATGCAAATATGGTACTGTTGTTTTTAATAATGAGTTCCGTTGAAATGGGAATATCGTCTAAATACGTTAATGCTATAGCGAACTCATTTATATTATTTAATATTAAGTTTTTGAAGTAATTTAATGAGAAAAAGTATAAGGTCTTTGCATTATGCCTTATCATTGTTTCAGTATAAATTTCAAATAAAATCTTAATGATTTCCTCGTTGATATCCTCAGTATTAAAAATTTTAACGCTTAAGTTATAAGAAACCGCTTTGCGATAATTATTTCTAACCTTAGGTAAAAAAGATTGCCATTGTTTTTCAAAATCATCATGAAGCTCTCCTTTTACATTTAAAAGAGAATTTATCAATAATCCTGAGTAACCTAAATAATTTTTATTTAGGCTAAACCTAATAAACTCAGTTATAATGTTATTTTCTTTGTACCAATTATCTACTGCCTTCCAAAATTCTTTTAAATCTAATTCAGTCATCTCATTATTATATAATGGGCCACTATACCCGTAAGGTGTAATAGCATCAAAATATTTTAAGTCAACTTCATTTAACTTAATTTGCCTTAATATAATTGGCATTAATATTTGAGTGGTATCATTAACTTTAAATAGAAAATATTTCAGAGAATTAGTCTCATTTTCAAAATACTTTAAATGGTCGTAAGCATAATAAATATTATTGTCCCAATTTTCTTTTAATAGTTTTTTGTACTTAGTTATTTCAAAATCGTTATTTAAACTATTAACTTTTAATTTGTACTCTTTAGGTGTATAATTTTTGCTTTGAAATAAATCATCAGCTATGATTTTTGATAAAACTTTAGATAACCATATAATTCTTCCACAATGCTCAACATGCCAGACTGCTTTATTTTCAATTACATTTCCAGCTAGCATTGGTCCCATTATATAAAGGTCTTTACTGGCTTCTAATGACTTGTTTATGTGAAATCCGATTTTTGATTCATTAGGGGTACAATACCCTTTTTTAATTAAATTTTGGTGAAGTATTGGTATATCATCATGACTTAAATTTTTGCTGCCAACACAGTTTATAACTATATGAAAATGTTTATTATGTACTTTTTTCTTTTTTGTGGAAGTATCTAAGTACTCCATATTATAATTTTCCTCAGAATCTGATTCTAAGTTATTGAAACGACCAGAAATATGTTCAAATCTATTTTGTTTTTCGAGTTCTGTTATAACATTTGAATAATGTAAACCAGCACAACGTTGTCTTTTGCCAATTTCATTACCATATTGACAAGCAAATATTTCAAGTTCTTTAACACTAAGGGTCTCAAGTAAAACCCCAAAATATTTAGAAATTATATATACAGTAGATGCCGGTCCTAAATTAATTTCATCTGCATAATCAAGATCTTTAAATGTCGCTTCAGCAATTAATTTTGCTGTTATGTTTTTTTCTCCTTTTAATTCATTTAAATGATTGGGAATAAATCCTTTTAGTTTTTCTTCATTAACCAAAGCATCTGGAACTGTGCCTTGTGTAGAAAGGAAAGAAAAATTAGTATTATCACGCTTGTTTTTTAAACAATCATTAAGCTTATATATCAACTCAAGAGCACTAGCGTTTGCTCCAACAATAAGTATGTTTGTTGTTTGTCCGTTTCTATTATCAATAAAGTTGTTTATTTTGTCTAGAACAACCCCTAGTTCAGGTTTGTACGGGTTATTCACAAACATTAAATTTTTCTTTTCAATAAGGTGTTTATTTTGCCAGAGGTAATTTATAGGCAAAGAACCTACAGATAAAACAATTTTTTGAGTATTGATTACAGAGCCATCTTGTAGAAAAATTTCATGTATGTCTTTACCTTTTTCAATATCTATTACTTCTCCTGAAATAAAATTAACATCAATAACCCCTTTTTCTGTAAGTTCTTCAATTTTATTATTAACTCTTAAGTTAATATAGCATCCAAAAAAACGTCTTGGAATAAAAAGATCTTCCCAGTTATTGTTGCTAATAGCTTCTTCATTATTTAAAAGCCATTCTTTGGATAAAATACCACCTTCTTTTTCAAATTCATCTAAAAGCCAAGTTTTATTTTTATTTAGCCATTTTATAAACAAGCTAAGTTCTGGTTCAATTAAAAAATTCCTTAAAGAGGTTATTAAAAGGGTTGAAAATCCTGATCTAGAACCATATGGGATACCTAGATTAAATTCGGAATATTTTTCAATTATGTTAATTGATATTCTATTATTAATAACCGCTTCATTATCAACCTGATCTAAAAAATTTATAATACTGAATGAGGTCGAAATTCCAGAGCCAATAAATGTAATGTCCGATGTTTTTTTATGCGTATCCAAAACCTAACTCTATTTTTTTGTGTTTATTATTTTTCCTGGATTCCCGACTACTGTTGAGTAATCTGGGATATCTTTTAATACAACGGTTCCAGCTCCAATAGTACACCACTTACCAATTTTTACTTTTGGTATTACAACAGCACCAACACCTACATGTGATCCTTCACCAACTTCTACATGGCCGCACAAAGCAGCTTTAGGAGAAATATGAGCAAAATCGCCAATGATATTATCATGATCAACACTTGCTCCTGTATTTATAATAACATGTTTTCCAATTGTCGTATTTGGTTGAATAATAGCTCCTGCGAATACAACCGTGCCATCTCCGATTTTTGATGTGTTAGAAATAATAGCTGATTGATGAATGGCCTTTTCATAGGTACAGTTTAAGAATTCTGCAATTTCTGCTCGCTCAGCATTTATTCCAACAGCGATAATTACCGGGTCACCATCATGAGGGAAAGTGTTTATATTTTCTCTAGCCCCAATAGCGACATTTTTAGAAGCGTGGTGAACGCCTTCTGGTTTATCATCAAAAACTTCTGTAACTGTATAATTATTAATCTCTAAAACCTCTTTTATAACCTGAGAGTGGCCACCAGCACCGTATATTCTTACTTTGCTATTCATTATTTAATTTTTTAGTAAATTATTATATACTATTACCTCTCCATGTAGGCATAGTCATGTTTTCGTTAGTGTTAACCCCATCTTTTTTTATAACCTTTAAAATAGTTAGAAAAAAGATTTTTATATCTAAACTTAAACTCAAATTTTTCACATACCATACGTCATATTCAAACTTTTGATTCCAGCTTAATGTATTTCTACCTTTAATTTGTGCCCAACCTGTTATACCTGGTCTTACATTATGTCTTGTCTTTTGAATATTATTATACAATGGCAAATACTCAACTAATAGAGGTCTGGGGCCAATTATGCTCATGTCTCCTTTTAGAACGTTTACAAGTTGCAAGGTTTCATCCAATGAATATTTTCTTATAAAAGCCCCAGCCTTTGTAACACGATTTAGACTATGCACTTCATTTTTAGCATTCGAGTTTAAGTCGGTCATTGTTTTAAACTTAATAATTTTAAAAAGCTTTCCATGTTTACCTGGTCTTGACTGCAAGAAAAAAGGTTTGCCTTTATTGGTAAAAAGCAATATTATTATTAAGATCAAAATCAGTGGTGATAAAGCTATTAAGCCTATAACCGAAATTAAAAAATCTAAAAAATGTTTAAAGAATAATGAATACATTAAATGCTATTGTTATTTGTTAGAGTAACATACTATTTTGCTAAATATGGTTCTCCTATCTCTCTTTTCTTAATTTCTTTTACTGGTACGCCATATGCAATAATATTATTTCCTATATCCTTTAAGACCAATGAACCAGCACCTATAATAGTGTGTATCCCTATCGTAATGTTTTGGATGATTGTAGTTCCCATTGATACAGCAGAAAACGCTCCTATACTAACATGTCCACCAATAGCTGAGCTAGGAGCTAAACTAGAAAAATGGTGCATGACGCTATCGTGTCCTAAAGATGAATTAGTATTTAAAATACAAAACTCTTTTATTGTAGACGCTGCGTTAACAATGACTCCAGCCATTATAACTACACCAGGTTCTATTTTTAAATTATTACATAAAATAGCATTTGGATGTATTGCTGGTAAAAACTTAAATTTAGGTGCCAGATTTTTTATAACATCCCTAACTTTCTTTCTTGACCAATTATCACCAATAGCCATAATTCCACCAATAACGTTCTGTTTTTCCATTAATTCTGGAATTAAACTTTCTTTTCCTAAAATGGGATAGCCCATTATTTTTTGACTAGGTTCTTTATAAGAATCAATGAGTCCAATTATTTGATATTCATTTCGCTTTTCAATAATGTCAATTATAACTTTTGCATGACCAGAGGCACCAATAATAACTATCTTTTTCACTTTTATAATATTTGGGATTCGTGTTTATAAGAATGATGAAGTTACTAATTTATTAACAATTCTGATTCTATGGTATTTAATAAGTCCCCAACACTATTCATATTCATTAAATCCATCAATTTGAATTTGATACTAAATGCTTTTTCAATTTCAGTAATAATCATCATGTGAGTTATTGACTCCCATCCATCAACATCATCTGCAGTTGTCGTATTCGTAAGCTCAAAATTATTATGTTCTAAAACACTTGAAAATACCTTATTTACCTTTGTTAAAATGTCTTTTCTACTCATAATCTTAATTTATATCGAAATGTTTTTTTAATTCTTTTCTATCAATTTTGCCATTTATGCTGTGTGGAAACTCTTTAATGAACCTAACGTGCATCGGAATCATATAACTTGGCATTTTAGTTTTCATATATTCAAAGATGTCACTAGTATCAAAAGTGTCAGATTCGATTGCAAGTCCTAATTCAGCGTTCCCAAGTTCATTATATATATCTAGCGCTACCATGTTAATCTTTTTTTCTGATTTGGTTTTAGCATGAAACTCAATTTCTGATAGTTCTACACGATAGCCTCTTATTTTTACTTGGAAATCGGCTCTACCTACATAAAGAAAATCATTGTCTTTATCTTTTATGCATAAATCTCCCGTTTTATAATACCTTATCTTTTTTCCATTCTCGTTTCTAATAAAAAAGCTTTGCTTATTTCTTTCTTCATTTTCCCAATAACCTGGTGTTATTTGTGGACCGCCTAAACAAAGTTCTCCAGTTTCTCCAATAGGCACTTCTTCATTATTTTCGTTAACTATAAGATATAATGTGTGTTTTTGAGGTGTTCCAATTGCAATTATTCCATTATAAGCCTTTGTATGTGTTTCTTTTTGGTATGGGTAAAAACCACTATAAACTGTGAACTCTGTTGGTCCATAATAATTAAATATTTTACAATTTGGAAGGCAATCACTCCATTCTTTTGCTATATCACTATGCAATGCACCTCCTCCGAAGCTACAATATCTTACAGATGGTTCATTAATTTCGGGAAAATAAGGACGCAAATAGTTTATTATGGAAGGAACCATAGTAAGCACTGTGAGCTTTTTTTCTTTGATGAGTTTGAAAATATAAAAATATTTCATTGTTCCCTTAGGTATGGTGTACATACAGGAACCTGCCAATAAAGGGAATAAATAGGTGACAATAGAAAAATCAAACGTTAACTCAAACATTTGAAGGCATCTGTCTTCATTATTTAGATTAAATTCTGGTTCGGCATCTATAGCATCTACAAGTGCTTCGACATTATTAAATGTGATAGGTACTCCTTTAGGAACACCAGTTGTACCAGAGGTAAATAAAATATAAGCTAAATTATCTCCAGAAAAATCTTTTGGATTTAGGTCTTGATAAAGATCTTGTAATGTACTAGAATTAATGACTTTATAATCTTTATAAATTGATTCTTTAGTAGAATCAATTACATACTTGGTTTTTGTTAACTCAAAAATATAATAATTTCTGTCTAGAGGAGTATCTGGGTTTACTGGAACATATGCCTTTCCTTCTAACCAAAGTGCTATTATACTTGCATACGTTTGTATATCATCGTTAGTTACTAAACCAATTAGTTTTTCTGAAGTTTCAATAGTGTTAACAATGGCATATCTGATTTTTTTTACTTCAATCTCAAAATCTTTATATGTGAAATATGTATTATTTATACAAAGCACATTGCGGCTACTATTGTGTTTTATTGAATTTTGTATGTTTTTTATAAATCTCATTTAATATTTCATTACAATTATCATTAGTAAAAATGACCATCTCTATTTAAAAGATTTATTTTTTCAAGATTTAATTCTAAACTATTATGTGCTAATCCCTTTTTTACAGCTTTATGGGTAAAAACGGTAAAAAAACGTTTTCTTATATTTTCTGCTAGTTTGGCATCATCTGTAAATATAAATTTAGTTTTCTTTTTAATAAAATTATGGATTAATGCATCTATACATAAATCGTAATTTTTTTCTTTTTCAACTATAAAATATTTTACATTAAATTCATTATAATTTATTATATAAGATAAAAAACCTATGATTTCTTTGCCTTTAATAATTTTTAAACTGTGTCCGTATATATTGTTACTAATACCTGTTTCTAAAGATTTATATTGTTGTTTTCCCGGTACAACAAATTGGGTATACTGTTTATTATCTATTTGCCAATTTATATATTCTTTCGATTTGAAAATTAAATCGTTTTTGCATAAAGGCTCAATAAAATCCCATATATCTTCATCTAATTCGTTTATATAATCGTATATAAGGTCTTTAGCGTTTTTCTTCAGCTTATTATGATTAATTTTATTTATAATTGTGGCTACGATGTAATCAAATCTATCAAGAAAGTATCTAAACGGCTTTAAAAATTTAAATCTTCCAACTAGCATAGAAGGGTCTACACTTAAAAATATGGTATACCTTAATCTTGAAGCTATTACAGTAAAAGGTTGTTTTTCATAAAAATCAGAAACATGTTCTGCATACGATTTTATTATTATTTTATTATCAGCTAATTTTAATGCTTCAGAAAAAGCATAAGTACCAAGAACTGTTTTTTCATACTTTGGGTGTACCCACCATAAAATCATCCAATAGACTTTTCTAGGCAAGCTATTTCTTGTATTCAAAAAATCAGGTATCATGTAAATGAAAGAAATAATTTTTTCGCCTTCCTGAGCAATTAAACAACAATAATCATTATCTTCAATTCGTGGATTATTCAATAACCAAATTGCTTTACTCTTTGGTAAAGGAGCAAGACCATTCCTCCAATATGTATTATGATCGATGGCAACTTGTAGCATTTTTTTAGTTAAACCTTCGACCGTTATTTTTTTGTTCATCAAATTATCATATTAAAAATAGTTGCGCTAAAAACTGTTATATTTTTAATTTTTAAAATGTTCTTTTTCAATTTTACGTATTGTCTTTTTTATTATTTTTATCCCTTCTTTGGCGAATTTTTTGTAAAGTGAATTAAATACATCTTTATTTTTAACTTTGATAGCTTTTTGGCAAAGTATAATTCCTTGATCAATATTATGATCAATTATATGAGTTGTAATACCTGTTACTTTTACACCATAATCTATCGCATCTTGTATTGCTGTTTTTGTTGCTAAAAAACTAGGGAATAATGACGGATGAATATTAATAATTCTATTAGGAAAAGCTAATAACATTTCCTTCTTTATGTAGTATTTGTAATTTAACATGAATATATAGTCAATATCCCTTTTCTGCATTTCTTCAATTAGTACTTTTTGGTAGCTTATTAAGCTTGAAAAGTTTGACTTTACTAGTTTTAGAGTTTCAATGCCATATTTTTCAGCTAGCTCTTTTGCACCGCATGGTTCTTCTTCATAAACAACTAATTTTATAGAAGATTTTTTTAATTTTCCTTTATGAAAAGCTTCAATTGTATCTCTGGCATTTCTACCCCAACCAGTAACTAAAATAGCCCAATTAATATTATTTTCTGTTTGCATCTAAATCTTCTATAACTGAATTTGGAATGGCGACAACATCTTTTGATGTTATTACTTTCTTTATAGTTTTAAGAAATATATTTAAGTCAAGTAAAAAACTTAAGTTTTCAACATATTCTATATCTTTTTTTAGCCTACTATCCCAATCTAATAAGTTTCTGCCTGATATTTGCGCTAAACCTGTAATACCAGGTCTTACACTATGTCTCTTTTTTTCAAATTTAGTATAATAAGGTAAATAGCGTATTAACAAAGGTCTAGGGCCAATAAAACTCATATTGCCTATTAAAACATTTATGAGTTGCGGAAGTTCATCTAAAGATGTTTTTCTTAGAATATTACCGAATTTGGTTAGTCTATCACAATCTGGCAATAGGTGTCCATTTTCATTTTTTTTATCATTCATGGTTTTATATTTAATAATACGGAAAATTTTTTCATTTTTCCCTGGTCTTTTTTGTAGAAAAAAGACACTTCCGTTATTAGATACAAACAAAAAAAAAGTAATCGTTATTAGTAATGGCGAAAATAGAATTATCCCGAAAATGGCAAAAAAAAAGTCGAATAATCTTTTAAAGATAATTTTATACAAACTATATGGTTTAATTATACTCTATTCGTTGCTATTAATTTAGAACCAAATATATAATTATATATAAAACTAATACCTTCGAAATTGTTAATTCCGTTCTTTTTCATTCTTTTATCGTTGAGGTGTTAATTTACTTAATCGCTAAAGTTATTATTTGAATAATTATTAACTGTAGCTTTTCTTTTTCCCGAAGAGAGTAGTGGTATCTCATCTACATAAACAATTTTTATTTCTGCATCATTACCTAAATAACTTTTAAATTCATTAATGATATCGACTTCTTGTTTAAATTTGTTAGTAATATTAAGTTTTAATAAATAGCCCTTTTGAGTTTCTTGAATTAGTTGCCCTTGGATGACACCTTCATATTCCACCACATTAGCAACTATAAATGAGGAAACGATGTCTCCTTTTGTATTATATATAACATCAGCTTTTCTTCCTTCTATATTTTTTAGTAAAGGAGGGGTAGCCTCGTGGTTAATAGTTCCTACATCACCAGTATCATAGCGTATTAAAGGTATCGCATAATTATGTAAATCAGTAATAATTATTCTTCCTGCTTCACCATTTGTCACTGGAACATCCTCATCTAGTTTAAAGATCTCTACATAAAAACTTGCCCAATTTATTGTGAAACTATCACTATTTATTTTTTGCTGTGCTATTATCCCGTTTTCAGTATTTGAGTATCTAGAAACTACATCTGCATTAAAATATTTCTGCATAGATCTTTTTGTATATTTATTAAGACCTTCAGACATTGCTACAATTGATTTCACATAACTGTTTACAGGTTTAGATTTTGTTTTATCAAGATACTTACATATAAGTTCATACCCAGATGCATATCCTAACCAACCTTTTGAGGATTTATCGTTCTTAATTTTATTTATGATGCTTTCTATATATGAATCATTAAGATTAACAACTTCCAACTCTTCAATATTCTGTGCGAATTTTGTAAATAAAGGCTTTCTTAAGAGATCGTCCCAGTGTCTTAAATATAAAAGCTTATATCCAACCTTAAAACCCGCTAATTTTCCAAAGTAAATAGAATCAGCAGTATTTCTAGCAACTTTACTTTGATTTTGATTGATTTTTAATGCACTACCGGTTGAACCACTTGTTGATACTACTCTTGTTTTTTTATTTATAAAACGACTCGATTTAAATTCTTTAATGCGAGCTCTTAAAATATTCTTATTGATTACTGGGAAGTCTTCTAATTTTATAAAATCTTTATAGAATACAGTATGCTTATTTGCATGATTTAATAAATTCTTTAAATTTTTTTCTCTCAGAGCCTTTGATTTAGGTGATGAGAAATTTTCCAAAATAAACGAGATGTTCCTATAGTGTCTGCTTATTTTTGCTCCATTTAGTACGTCTAAATGCCAGAATAATACAAATCTTACATGCTCAAGTATTGATAATACTAATTTCATTTTAGTTTTTAATTTCTTTTAAAATTTCTTGAATTTTTTCATGCTTACAATACCCCCCATAAGCAACATCTGTCATATGTAAGGATGGTCCGTAATTACATTCAATAATTATTGGCCCATCTACAGTAATAGCAACATCCCAGCCAACAATTCTATTTGGCAAGCTTTTACATGCTATTTTTACCAAATCACAAGATTCTGTCACAAAAGGTATTGCATATCCATTTAAAATAGTTTTAGAGTCTGGGTGCTCAGCAAATTCATGCCCTCCTTTAGCAATGTCTTGCCAACCTTTTCCTTTAAGCTCTCCTGTATCTATATTCACAGAAACGTAAAGGCCTCCAGAACTAGCATTGTCTATAAAACTGCCTCCAATTCCGAAGCGCATGAGTGCCGATAATACATAGATATTTTGTTGTTGATCTATATACGTGTCAATTCTTAATGTATTTACAGAACTTGAATATATCTTACTTATAACTGGGTGTTGAATTACAATTTCTTGATGGACATAACTATTTTTTAATAAAGCTTCACTAAATTCTTCTATTTGGTTTTTCAAGTTTACCTCCTCTAAGAGGATACAGCCCTTACCTCCGGAACTGTCTAAGGGTTTTAAAAATAATTTCTTTTTATGACTTTTAAATAAAACGTTTTTGAAAAAAGAATGAAGTTCTGATTTCGTATTTATTAAAACAATTGTATCGTTTGAAAAAAAAGTATTTCTTAAGTTATAGCTTATAAGTTTAGGGCTAGGCAACTTGTTTTCTCTGCAATAAAGCGAAAAACTTAATTTATTATCTGTAATAGAGGCAATTTCTGGAATGAGCATTTTTGGTGATTCAATAATACTAACATATTCCTTTAGACTTAAATAATTTTTATAATCTGTAATTTCTTTTCTATATAAAAATTTTCTAATATAGTCAATAGGGATTTCTTTTTTTATCCATGCAAAATGTAGTAACTCTTTAAATATTCTTAACCATCCTTTTTTGTTTTTATCTTTAAAAAAGACCCCTAGGAGTTTAAGTTTCGAAGCCATAATAAGTTTATTATATTTAACTAATAACTGACTGTAATTTATTCTAAATTTTGATATTCAGAAAGTAAAGCTTCCCAAACTCTTTTTCGTTCAAATTTTGAAACTATATTTGCTCTAGATTGTAATCCCATTTTTGCAACTTCCTCTTGATGTGATAATATATAGTTCATAGAATCATAGATTGCTTTGTCATCTTTTACAGGAATAATGAACCCATGTTTTTTATGTTCAATTATTTCATTGCAACCATTAATGTTTGTAACAACACTTGGTAATTCCATAGCCCCAGATTGCATAACTACATTAGGAAAGCCTTCACGGTAACTAGGAAAGATTAAGGCATTTGATATTGCAAAATAAGGCCTTACATCATCTACCCATCCGGTACAAGCGACATTTTTATTATTTTCTATGATGTTCATTGATTTTGGTAAAAGCGGATCTAATTCATTTTCATAGGTTCCTACCAGTAGTAGTTTTATCTTTTTGTGTTCTTTGCTTATTTTATCAAAAGCGACCATTAATTCGTTTATACCTTTATCTGTAACTAATCTGCCTGTATATACAAATACAAAATCATCTTCAGATATATGTAAGCTTGCCTTAAGCTCAAGTTTTTTAACTTCATCATTAAAGATTGTTGGATCAAAATAGGAGGTGTCGATGCCATTAGAGCTCCCGTTTGCTATAACTTTAAGTTTTTCTTTATTTGTAAAATTATGCTCTATAATAATATCTACTAATCCATAAGAATTTGGGTATATTTTGGTAGCACATTTATAAGTTATTTTTTCAACCAGATTAAGGATGAATCGTTTAAAGCCTGTGGCTTCAACTAAAGGTAGACCTGCTATAGTGTGTAATCTATGCGGTACCCTTGCCAGTTTTGCTGCAAGCATAGATAACGTACCTGCTTTTGGCGTATGAGAATGTACTATAAAAGGTTTTTCTTTTTTAAATAATTTATATAATTGCCATACGGCATGAAGATCTTTAAAAGGTGTTATTTTTCTTGTCATTTCAACCGCGACGGTTGGAACGTTTTCATACTCCGAAACTCTTGCTAACGCATTGTCTTTTCCTTTTGACGACACAGCTAAAATGTCAAAATAGTTAGACATAAACTTTAATTGCCCCTGTAATAAACCGCTTAACGATAAAGGAACTGTAGTAACTCTAATAATTTTATTCTTCATAAATCGGTTATATTAACCTAATAATTGTGCGGTAACAAATATATAAAAGTAATTAGTTATCATTTGTTTTTCTCTTTCTATTACTGAGTTTTAGGATAAACAGCTTATAAATTGAAAATTACTTTATTTTGATACGATTAAAAGTAAAAACTAAGTGTTACATATCACTTTTTGATAACTTTTTTCGCCTTTGATTAAAAATGAATTCTCTTTATTGTGTTTGTATATTTTCACATCATTAAGATGTCCTTTTGTAGTGTACAAAAAATTATAAATATGCTTTTTTAAAAAACTATATGTGTTAATTGTATGCTGCTGTATTTCTTCAAAATTAGTAACATTTAAATCATGGGTTACTTTAATTTCAGATAGTGTAATATTACTTTGTAAGTTTGATTTCTTTGTAAAGTATTTATTATATTTTGAGTGAATTTCGTTTACTCCTTTAGATTTAAGATATTCTTTAATCTTGATTTTCGTTATAAGTAATTTTGCCTTGTATTTAGATTTAATACTTAAGTTTTTATAAGTAACATAGTGGTTGTATCTATAAATATTGTTACTCCATCTTCTTTTATAGTCCATTCCGCCAACCCCCATTTCAAAAAGGATATAATCATTGTTTGCACACCATTCAACTTGTTTGTAGATTTCCACATGACCTAAACCAAATTTTGAGTAATCTATATTATAAGACGATATATAGCTGAAAAGTATTTTATCAAAATGATAATTCAAAGATATTTCAATAGGTTCTTCCTCGTTATATATCACAAATAAAGAGGCCTTATTATTAATGATTTCTGCATAAGTATGTTCTACTAAATAATCCCATTCATGTAAGTTTTTATGCAATTCGTTTCTTTCTTCAAACCTACGAGTAATCATATGGCGAAGCGATTCCATTATAGAATCGTAATCAATCTTGGAAATATCACCATGAAACATTTTATAACTTATGTTAAAACAGGATTCTAAGCGTTTTACATATCTAGTAAAGATATTTCTCTTTTTTGAATTAAATTGGCGATTCATATACCCTTCAATAGAATCTGAAGTATGTAATAAAATCGAATATCCCCAATTATATTGAGGTATTACTTTGCTTTTAAGAGAAGAATCTCTCAAGTTTAACGTAAAATATTCAGGTATTAACCTGTGAGAGTAAGCATCTTTTAGGGTTGATTTGAAGTCTCCATGAGGTACATTATTTGCAACTTTTAAATCAAAATATTCTATACTAGAATACATCTGTTTCACTTCATTACTTTTAAATAAAACAGGGAAGGCTTCTATTTTGTTTTTGATACTCATTCAATATAAACTTAAGGCTACAAGCTAATTTGTAATGATTATTTTTTGATATTTTTTAATTCCTTTAAAATAAAAGGTCTGTTCTTTGTTTAAATCTTTATAAACACTAACGTCTTTAATATGTTCTTGGGTTTTATGGAGAAAATAATTTAGAGGTTTTATTAGGTAGTTATACTCCTTGTTACTTAAGCAAAGTAAAGTAAGTGGCTTTATATTAAGGGTTTCAGAACTAGTTTCGTCAATATTAATTTTAAAGTTTATAAGAGGACTATTCTTAGAGTTAACAATTCTATACTTATACTTTACATAGTTGCGATACCGTAAATGTATATTAGTTTTTTTTAGAAATTGAATTAATATGTATCGTGCTTTTAACTTTAACAGCTTTGAGTATGCAAAGAATGACCCCGATATTGATTTTGGTTTATAAATAATATGTTCTTCATACATATAACTTTCATTGATGTATTTTCTTTTATGTAAAAAATCACCTCTGCCCATATCAAATAATTTAAAATTATTTTTAAAAGCCCATTCTAAATGGTTTACCATGTTTATATGGCCTAAATTAAACATCTGGTAATCTACATCATAACAACTATTCCAATGGAAAATAGAATCATCATCTATAAAATTTAGTGTTATATTAATTGGTTTTGCTTCACTGTAAATAACAAATATACTGGCTTTTTTATTTATTATTAGAGGATACATCATGTCTCGATATAGCTCCAGATAAGGCAATTCAAAGTTTAACTCTTCTTTTTGAGCAAAACGTCTTTCTGTTAGTGTTCTCAGTTCATTAAAAAGTGTATGGTATGTTTCTTTAGAAATATCTCCGTGAAAGATTTTATATTCTGGCGAAAGGCATTTATCTAAGCGCTTTCTATATCTTTTTAGTTGTGATTTTCTTGGCTTTCCTAATTTATTATCTAGATAGTCTTCCAGGTCTCTAAATTTAGAAAGGTTAATTAAATACCCCGAATAGAGCGGGGTAGTGAGTAATTTAAAATTATGGACTGTTTCTGTAAATTCAGATAAAAAATAACTTGGAACATCACTGATAGAATAGGTACTACTATTTAATTCTAATGTAGTATCATTATGTATTTCGTAAACGACTTTTTTTGAAAAGGTATTCGTTATTTTTTTATAAAAAGGAGGGAAGCTCTTTTCTTTAAAGAAAAGGTCTAAAAAAAAACTAAATTCTATATTTTTATTATTTAATTTCATTTAAATGACTGTATATAAATGTGTTGATGTTACATGATTAAAGTTTCTAGTTAATCACTTCTAACAATTTATATTTTGTTTTTGATTTTATTTGAAAACGATTAGGGGCTTCTACAAACTTGCTAACTGTAACATTATTTGTAGATTCATTGTTTATAAACAGAAAATCATATACCGGTTTTCTTAGAAAGGCATATGCTCCATCTTTTTCAATATCAATTTTGATTAATTCATTAGAGATTTTTGAATCAAAATCAGATATTTTAAATAATTTTTCTTTTTTAGTAAAAGTATTTTTAACTCTATAAATAGACTTTTTAAACTCTTTGTATTTTGTGTCTAAATAGTACTTTTTAAACACATTATAGCATTTGTATTTAATATTCTCTTTAATAGTTCTGCTTTTACCGATTAAAGAAAGATTTATTGAATTAGAATTATAGATAATATGATTGTAATAATAATGTGTTTTAGTAGCCCATTTTTTCTTGTAATAATCATAGCCTTTTAAAAGATCGTATATTTCAAAATCGTTATCTATACACCACTCTATGTTTTTTAGCATGTCTAACGTACCTAAATGAAATTTAGAGTAATCTATATCAAAACCACTAAGTATATAAAATGAAAGTGCTTTTTTATGCATATTTATTCTAATACTTATAGGTTTATTACCATCGTAAATAACAAATAAATTAGCTTTTTTATTTAGGATTAAATCATAAACAACATCCTGAAATTCTTCAAGGTGTTGTAGCTCATAATTAGCTTCTTTTTTTTCTTTGAATCGTCTTATTAACAAGTCTTTCAGGGTAATAAATAACCTATTATATTCTTGTTTTTCAATGCTACCATAATACACAATATATTTTATGTTGAAGCAGGTTTCTAATCTATTTTGATAACGTCTTAAATTAGACCTACTTTTTGTGCCAAAATTACTTTTTAAATAATCTGCTATATTTTTAAAAGAATGGAGCTCAATAAAGTGCCCTTTTAAGGTTGTTATTCTGTTAACAACAAAATTAGTTAGTTGCTTGTTTATATGAATATTCAAATAATCTGGGATATCCTTAACTATAAGAACTTGATCTTTTAGTCCAAAATTGGATTTAACATTTATATTGTAATCAACTCCATTCCCGTCAGTAACTTTACTATAAATAGGGGGTAAGCTATTTTCGCCTAAAAATGCTTTCAAAAATGTTATAGTTTTAATTTTAGTCATAGAGTGTTCACCAAAACTATTTAAATGTTATTTTTTGCATCTTAACCGTTCCTTTTATAACGTATGTGTTTAATTCATTTTGCAAATTAAATACTTCTACATTCCGCAATGATTCTTGATTGGAATATAAAAAATCATATACAGGTCTTTTTAAAAAAGACAGGGCCTCATCATTTAAGTTAACCTCAAGTAATTGATCATCTGACTCGATCTTGACATTATTATTAATGATAATTTTTTTAGATGTATTTTCAATTTTACTCAGTTCCCTATTTCTGTACTTATATTTTAAGAATCTGTGATATACTACATTGATATTTATTTTTTTTAAAATCTTTACTAAAAAATAAAATGCTCGAGTTCTGGCAATTATAATATTTGCCGAGATTGATGTTAGTAATGAATTGGAATTATATACCACATGTTTTTGAAAATCATATTGGCTATCAATCAATCTTGCTTTATACGTATAATTTCCTTTTAATAAATCGAAAATTTCGATATCATTTTCATAACACCAGTGTAATTGCTTAATAAAGTCTGTAAATCCTATATAGAATTTAGAATAATCAATATCGTATGTTCTTATGTAACCATATATAGTTTTATCTCTTACTAGATTTAGGCATATACTTATAGGTTTTCCATTGCTAAAAATAACAAATAAAGCGGCTTCTTTACTATTAATTAAAGGGTAGGCTATTTCATGATATATGTTCCATCTTGATAAATCATAATTCTGAATCTTTTTTTCTAGAAATCGATTTTGAATCATTTTATGGAATTCTTTAAAAAGATACTCATAGTCATCTTTAGAAATTTCTCCAAAATAGCTTTTATATTCAATGTTAAAGCAAGTTTCTAAACGCTTTTGATAGGTTCTAAATTTTGAACGTCTACCTGTACTAAATTTATTCTTTAAATATGCGTCTGCATTATTGTAATTTTTTAAAAGAATGAGCGAGCCTTTGTAGGTGTTTATTATTTTTGATTTCCATTCATTATTCGACATCTGACCTTTTAAGTAACTTGGAAAATCGTAAATACAATATATGTAGTCGTTGCTTTTGTTTGATGAATTTATCTTTTTGTAAATAGTATTGCCAGTAATGCTATTTATAATTTCGTTATAAATAGGCAACGCTTTTTTTCTTTCAAGAAAAGCGCTTAAAACATCCAAATTTTTTGATGTAATTTTTTTCAGCATAACGCTTTTATTTTACTAGCCTGTTTTTATAGGTATAAAGTAATTTATCAAACATAAATAATTTTCCTATAATATTCTTATCTCTTAAAAATTGTAAAAGCTTTAATTCTTGTACAATTATCTGCATTTTTACCCTAGACAGAATGGTGTTTTTTTTATAAAAAATATGATATATAAAATTGTATTCATGATTACACCACTTTTCTTTATAATATGTTTTCCCCATAGATAGGTCAAATACAGCTATTTTATTAGTTATTAACCATTCTATATGGTGCAGCATACTTATGTCACCCATATTGTATTTGGAGTAGTTTATATCGTAGGTTTGTATATGGCTAAAAACGATGTCTCCTTTATGAAAGTTTAATGTTATACCAATTGGATTGTGATTATCAAAAATGACATGTAATGATGCTTCCTTTTCTAAGATTTTCTGATAAGTAACTTCTTGTATAGTATCCCAATTTGACAAATAGCGATTGTATGTTCTTTTTTCATTAAAGCGGACTTTTAATAACCTATAAAAAGCCTTAAAAAGGCTTTGGTAGTTATCTTTACTAATCTCGCCAAAAAAGAACTTAGATGAGATTTTGTGGTTTTTATAAAGTTTATTCTTTTTAGAGATTAAATTTTTCCTATTTCGTTTATTTAAGTTATCATTTATAAAGGTGGTAACGTCTTTAAAACCGTTTATATTTACTAAATATCCTTTGTATTGCTGTACTTTTCTAAATTTAATATTAGAATTTAATTTTTGCAATGAAAAATTTAAGTAGCTAGGAACATCTTTAACTATGTGTATGTTTTTAGAGCTGTTTTTGCTTTCAAAACTTCCTGTTTCAATATATTTGTTAGTAAAATTATTTGAAACAACAGGGAGGTAAAATGAACTTATTTTATTTTCTAAAAATAAATCAAAAATGAATCTACTATCTTGAAAAGAAAAAAGTTTGTAAAACATCTAAAAATTTATGTCTTTGTTTTAAAGTTGAATTTACTTCATAATTTATTAGTATCATAAATTATTGACTAACATCTATTCTGCATATTTCTTTTTATTTAGAAAAAAATTCAGTTCATGTATGTAGTTTGTAATATGTTTTTTTCTCAGAAATAATTTAAAAGCAAAAAAAAGTTTATGCAAAGTAGCTAGTATTTTTGCAATAAGAGAACTTTTATCATAATATATATGATGCTCAAACCAGTATGGCTTATTGGCCCATCTTTTTTTGTATTCATAGTAACCTTTAGAAAAATCCAATGCTTCAAAATTATTTTTAATGCACCATTCTAATTGTTTCATGATACTTACAGTACCAAGCCTAAATTTTGAATAATCAATATCGAAAACCCTCATAACATCAACCATTTTGTTTTTTGAAAAGTTTAACAAAGTAATAGCTATTGGCTTATCGTCATCATACACAACAAAAAGCCCTGCTTCCTTATTTAAAATCATTGGTAAAGTAACTTCCTTATAGAAAGCCCATTCATCTGGGTTTAAATTGTTATTTACCGTTTTTTTATCAAAAAACCTTTTTTTTAAAAGCCGTTTAAAATGAGAAAAAAGGTTTTCGTATAATTCAGGTGTAATATTATCTATGTACATTCTGTAATGTATCTTATACGATGATTCTAGTTTTCTCTTATAGCTATTAAATTTGTAACGACTTTTTTTACTAATAACACCCAACATGTAGTCTTGTAGCGAATTATAGTCTTTCAGATCACATATGTATCCTGGGTATTGTTTGACTCTATAACATCCTAAATTGGTGTCTTCTAAATTATTTTCATTAATAAATCCTTGCACATCACAAATTATAAAAACTTTACCTTTAAAATCATTAGAAATGCTGTTGGATAGCTTATAATTAATACCTTTTGTGTTGGTCATTCCTGTGTTATGATATATAGGTAACTTTTTATGCTTTATAAAAGTGAGGGAGTTTACAAAACTAAAAGCCATAGGTTGTTCACCATCACCAAAGTGATTTAACCAGACTGACCTAAATGTGTCTAATAAATATGGATTGTTACTTGTTATTTCTCCCATTTTTTACTCTACTAAATTATTTTTAATATCCTTACTTAAAAGTTCGGTAAACTCTTTAGCACTTTCGGATTCTAAATGTGAACCATCATATGTTTTATAATTATTTGATTTTTTGGAATAATTTAAATAAGGAATGTTAAATGATTTAGCTATGCTATCCATTTCAAAATCAAAATTTTTCCAATGACTATTTTCAATTTTTAGTATAGTTGAATCTGATGGCATTCTTATTAAAAAAACCTCTCCTTTAGTTTTAAGGTACTCAACAGTTTTAATAAAATAATTGTGCCGATAAGAAGATATTTGCTCGGTTTTTATCTTTTGTTCATAGAATTTTAGCGTTAACGATTTCCAATATTCTATATCTTTATCTGTTATTGTATCTAGTTTGCTTGCTAACTTAACTTCATTCCAACCATCAAGATGTGAAACCCTATGATTCCATTGATCTAAATTGTGTAAGCTATTATATAAAGATGCTCCATAGACATTTATTATATAATTATAATTGGGAGAAGACACAAAGTTATTTATTTTACCTAGAGTTAGTCTTTCATCATATTCAAAAACTTTTTTATCGTCTAAACCTAACGGTGAAGTAAAATTACCAGGGCTAATAGATAAAATAAAAAGCCCATTGTCAGTTTTTATCTTTTTTTTAATAGCTTCATAATACACCTCTCCGAAATGAGCTTCATTAAATGCAAAATTTACTATAGGCTTATTAAAAAAGTTATATTCTTTTAATTCTTCTTCTATAATAGAGGGAGATATACCTTCATTTGCTCTAGACAGCCCAATAATTAAGCCGCTCGCTTCTTGGGTGAATTTATTATAATTTGTATCGACAAAACCTTTAGAAAGTTTATCTATAAAGAATATATAAATAGTAATAAATGTTATTGCTATTATGAATAATTTTATTACGAAGCTTTTTAACATAGTTTAAAATTGAAAATATATAAAAGAATTTTGTCTATTAATAGCGAATAAAACAATAATTAATATATAAGCTAAACTCATACTATATTTCGTCCATTTTGTACGCTCAGTAAATAACTCATAGACTTTACTATTACCTTTATAATAATATATAGCTTGTACTACAAAAATTAAAATAACACTTAAGAATAATTCAAAATAGTTATCTAAGATATTAATATGAAAGCTATTATTAAAGGTAAACATGCTTTTTACGTAAACCATTGCATGCGATATGTTTGGAGATCTGAAGAAAACTAGTGTTGTAATAATTAAACTTATACCTGTACCCCATCCTATTAATTCTCTAGCTCTTTTTGGTAGATGTAACAAATCAAAAATTGAATAGCGAATCGATTTTGTAGAAATTTCAATAATTAATATTAAAGCGTTCAATAAGCTCCAAACAACAAATGTCCAGTTAGCACCATGCCATAAACCATTAATAAAAAATACAATAAAAACTGCTAGGAGTCTAGGTGTTCTATTTTTTTTCACCAATGGTTTGTATATGAAATCTCTTATCCATTGTGTAAAAGAAATATGCCAACGCTTCCAGAATTCTGCGACAGAGGTTGCAAAAATAGGTTGATTAAAATTTTGAATTAAATCATACCCCATTGTTTTAGCAGCCCCTATTGCTATGGACGTATAAGCTGAAAAATCATAATATATTTGAAAACAAAAGAAAATACTCCCTAAAACTAATGATAAACTATGGTGTGAGTCTGGGTTTCTAAAAGCTTCATCTACATAAACCCCCAATCTATCTGCTACCACAAGTTTTAAAAAGAAGCCCCAAGCCATCATTATTATACCCTGTTTGATATTGTTGATATTAATTTTGACATCTGATTTTAATTGAGGTAATAGTCTAGAGGCTCGTTCTACAGGTCCAGCCACAAGTTGAGGAAAAAAAGACACGTATAAAGCAAATTTACCAACATGTCGTTCAGGTATAATTAGACCTCTATAAATTTCTATAGAATAACTCATAGTTTGAAAAGTATAAAAGCTAATACCTATAGGGAGCAGAATATTGTTGAAATTATAAGAATTTACATCTTGATCATTTAATACTTCTGCACCAAAAAAATCAAAAACCCATTGAATATTCGTAGTAAAGAAAAGTAAATACTTGAAAGCAAACAGAATACCAGCATTAGTTATAATACTTAGAAGCAAATAATGTCTTTTTATTGATTTACTTTTTGCCTCGTACATCTTTATACCACAATAATAATCTACCAGAGTAGATATTATTAATAATAGTATCAATTCTGGTTCATGTGCCATATAAAAATAATAGCTACCTAGTAAAAGCCATAGCCATCTATATTTATGGTTTAGTAGATAAAACCCAATAATCATAATTGGAAAGAAAAGAAGAAATTCAAAAGAATTAAATAACATAATTACATTACTTCTGAGTTATTGAATCACAAAGTGCTTTTGTAAACTCCTTACCCCCATGTTTGTCTATATGATGTCCGTCATATGTTTTATATTGAAGTTCTCCAGAATTATTAAAATCAAAAAAAGGTGTTTCATTGATTTTTGCTATAGAATCAACGATAGCATTTAATTCAGGGTAATAAGAGTTTTCAAGATTTAAAAATTCTTTACTAATAGGCATTCTTATTAAATAAACTTTGCCAAACTTTTTTAACTCTTTAATGAGGGTATTGAAACTGTTAACTCTAAAATCTGATATTTTGTACATCTCTCTTTCATCAAGAAATAAATCTATTTGATGTTTTCTCCATGTATCAAAAACTAAAGTGTCTGTTGGCAGATTAGATTCCTCTAACCATCCATCTTTATGTGTTTCAGAGTTCTTTCTAAATAAAGCCTTGAAATGGAAATAAGACATGTTTTTTAATAAATATTCATAATTTGGATTGACATCCACATGGTTCATGTTATGAGGTGGTTGATTTGATTCTCTAAATTCACCTAAATCATTTCTAAATCCATCCTTTGAAGTTAAAAAGTCTGGTGTTATAGATATTATAAATAGTCCATTAGTTGCTGTTTTATCTATTTTTTTAAGAATGCTTTCAGTGTATAAAGGGCCAGAAATAGCTTGTGCTCCAGTAAAACTATAATTTAATACAGGAAGATCATATTGGTTTTTATTATGAAAATATTGATTAATTACACTAGGTTGTATTCCCTGAAAACTCCTTGAATCCCCAATTATTATTGATTTAACTTTCGGAGTGGTAAATTTTTGATAAAAATAATCAACATTACCTCCATAATTCATCAAAATCACAGTGATTATTCCAAAGCAGACAACAAAAAAAATGCTTAGTTTAATTATAAGTAGTTTCATAATTATTTAGAATTGAAAGTATATAAATGTCTCTGAGCTTTTTCCAAAAAATAATATTAACAAGAATAGAAAGACATATGAACTCCATCTTAAAAAAATATTATAATTGTTAATTTCAAAATCATGTTTTTTCTCTCGATTGTTCCATTCAATAAAAAAGAATATAAAAATTAAAAATATGGTTATCAAATAATTAGAGTTAAATAATCCTTGAGGAATTGAAAAAATATCGTCAGAAAAAATAGAAATAATGTAATTTATGGCTTCTTTAATACTGTTAGCTCTGAAAAAGATATCGGTTGCCATGATTAAAATGAATAATAACAACATTTTAATAAATTCAATAATTGAAGGAAAAAATTTTCCTTTTGCAACAATTTCTGAAGTATTCATTTTGCCGGAATAGACTAATGGGATAAAATAAATACCATGCAGTAATCCATAAAAAACAAAAGTCCAATTTGCACCATGCCAAAATCCTACCAAGACAAAAGTTGCAATAATTGAAATAATTAACCCGTTTTTCTGATAACTTCTTAAGCTAAACGAAAGCGGCGTAAAAACATAATCCATCATCCATGTGGTTAATGATATATGCCATTTTCTCCAAAAATCACTAATATTAGTTGAAAAGAAAGGAGTTGCGAAGTTACGCATTAACTGAATTCCAAATAATTTTGATAAGCCAATCGCCATATTTGAATACCCAGAAAAATCTGCATATAGTTGTATCGCATAGAAAAAAGCCCCTAGAATGAGTGTGCTTCCAGATTGATCTTCATAATTATTAAAAATTGGATTAGCTATTGTAGCACAATTCTCCGCAATAACAATTTTAGCAAATAAACCCCATAAAATCTGTCTAAGTCCATCAACAAATAACTCATAAGAAAACGCTCTTTTTTCTTGGATTTGAGGCATCATCTTGGTCGCTCTTTCAATAGGCCCGGAAAGGATTTTTGGGAAATAAGCAACAAAAAGAGAAAATTCTAAGAAATTATGACTTGGATCTATTTCTTCGTTGTAAACATCAATTAAATATCCTAATGTTTGAAAAGTAAAAAAACTAATGCCTAAAGGAAGCAAAATAGAAAGCGTCGTATAACTTGAAGTTATTCCAAAAACATTTATTAACTCCACAAAGCTTTCATAGAAAAAGTTGAAATACTTAAAATACAGTAAAAGCCCAACATTAAACACCAAGCCTATATATAAAAATCGTCGTTGCTTAGCTTCATCATCAACTTCTTTCCTTATTTTTAATGCCAAGTAATAGTTTATTATGATGCTTGCAATTAGTAAAAATAAGAATCGCCAATCTGCCCAGGCATAAAAAAAAAGACTAGAGGCTAGTAATAATACATTTTGAGCGACCTTACTTTTTTTGAAAAAACTCCAATAGAGAAAAAGTACGGGTAGAACAAAAACTACGAACTTTATAGAATTAAATACCAAAACGAATGAGTGATTTAGATTTTACTTTGAATTACAGAGACTAAAGATCCCATGTTTTTCAGCTTGTTTAAATCCCTTAATTTAAATTTAATATTGAAAGCTTTTTCTATTTTTGTTATTATTATCATGTGCGATAACGAATCCCATCCATCAACATCTTTAGCTGTTAGTTCGTCATGCATTTCAAAATTAGTATGTTCTAAAGTAGACTCTAAAACGCCACTTATAGTCTCTTTTATAGTTAAGGTTTCCATGGTATTATTATTTATTCAGTAAAAAGTTTTGTTAGTTTATTTCTATCTGTTTTTCCGTTAGAATTTAATGGAAAACTACTAATAAATTTAATTTGAGTTGGAATCATATATTTAGGTAGTTTCTCATTTAATTTTTGTATTAATTCTTTAGTGTCAATTGGTTCTGATTCTATCACTAAACCTATTTCAGTATTTTGAATATCATTAGTGAAGGCTACTGCTACAGTATTTATCTTATTTAAGGAAGCTTTTACATGAAACTCTATTTCGGATAATTCAACTCTAAAACCTTGAATTTTGGCCTGAAAATCAACTCTTCCTAAATATAAAACATCACCATCTTTATCAGCATAACATAAATCACCTGTTCTATAAAACCTTGTTTCTTTTCCTTTATAATGTTTATTAAAAAATACTTGTTTGTTTTTTTCTTCGTTTCTCCAATAGCCAGGTGTTAATTGTATACCACTTAAGCACAATTCTCCTTCTTTTCCAGTTTCAACTTCATTATCATCATCATCTACTATAATAGTTGATGTATTTATCATGTCTTTGCCAATTGTTAAAACCCCATTATGTGTTTTATTTTCATCATTCCTTTTATAGGTATAATCCATACAATAAATTGTACACTCTGTAGGGCCATAAACATTAGCAATTGTCGCATTTGGAATACATTTACTCCATTCTTCTGTAACGTCTAAAGGTAAAGCTTCCCCACAGAATAAACTAAATTTCATTGATGGGCAATTAATTTCGTCAAAATAAGGTCTTAAATAATGTAATATAGAAGGAACCATTAATGAATACGTTAATTCATGGTCTTCCATTAATTCAAAAATATAGCTATACTTAATTTCTTCTTTAGGAATAGTATAAATACAGGCACCTTTAAGTATAGGAGCAAGATATGAAACAACAGATAAATCAAATGTTAACTCGAACATTTGTAAACATCTGTCATTTTCTGTAATTATATAATCTAAAGCCCATTGAGCTTCCATAAAACCTGAGAGATTTCCAAAGGTTATTGGTACCCCTTTTGGGGTTCCTGTTGTTCCGGAAGTAAAGAATATATAGGCGAAATCTTCATTAGATATTTCAGTAGGGTTTAAATCGATATCTGAATCATTAAGATTTTCAGTCATTATCGAATTTAAATTGTTGAAAACTTTCTTAGATGAAGAATCAAGAACTGTAACAATATCTGCTTGCTTAATTACTGCCAAATTCCTGTCTTCTGGAAAGTCTGGGTTTAATGGAACATAAGCTTTACCCTCCATCCATAATGCAATTATTGAAGCGTAAGTATAAATGTCATCATTGGTTATTAATCCAACAAAACATTCTGTCTTCTTAGTATTTTTCTTTATAGCATGCCTTATATTAGATATAGTTTGAGCTAAATCTTCATATGTATAATACGTATTACTAATGTAAAAAGCATTGTTTTTATAATTAGTAATAATAGACGATTGAATTTCTAAAGTTAAGTTCATTTTGAAATATAAATTTATTATTGGAGGGGCAATAATTATACAGCTAACATATAATATTCATTCTAAACATTAACCATTTATTCTACGAAAAAACTAAAATATTCGTTGTAATAAGATTTTAATTAAAGAATAATCTATAAGGTTTATAGATTATTAAATAAAATAATGTTGAAGCTGTCTTAAATATCTTGCAATAACATTTATATGATTGATTATGAGATCAAAAAGACATGTTAAACTTATTAAAGTTGTTAACAATTTTTCACAAATATTCTTTTTTAAACTAATTTTACACTTAATATTTTTGGTGGGGAGAATCCAAACTTCTTTCATATGCGTATATAAGAGCAAGTTAGAATTCTTAAAAGACACTTAATCGTTTAAAACGGTATTTTAACGATAAAATACAAAAACAAGAATGTATTTTGTCGAAAAAATAAGACACTTAAACGGCGTTTTTTAAATTATTTTTACTATTGAAGAAGAAAAGATTACTAATACATCCCCAAATTATGATTACTATGAAAGAGATTTTAAAACTTATGCTATTATTTTTATTATTAACGATATCATTAATATCATGTAATAAAGACGAATTATTTGTAGAACCTGTTGAAGTTGTTAAAGAAGACACTACAAATGATGAAGATGAAGATGACCCTGAGACTCCTGATCAAACTGAAACTATTTTACCTTGTGATTTCACATTAGATAATGTAGAGCCAAATTCAACAATAATCATAGACTGTCTTTTAGATTTAGAAGGTAAAACTATAAACCTTCCAGCTGGAGTTACTCTAGATTATGAAGGTGGAGATATTATTAATGGAACACTTAATTTTGGAGACAACAGTATTATAGGTGGAGAGATATTAAATTCTACGTTAACCATTGGAGGAACTAACCCTCAGGTTAAAGACGAGGTTTTTAGCTTTAACCCAAAGAGATGGGGTATCGTTGAAGGCAAAGTGTCTGATGAAATTGCTAAAAAGAATAAAGATATATTAAATGAGTTAATGATTCAATCGAAAGATTTAGGAGTTACAACTTTTAAAATTGATGAAATTGACGCGTATTTTAAAGTAGAAGGAGACGCTAGCAATGCTATGCCAGTACTTCAGGCTGTTAAAATTCCATCGGACTTTAATTTTATCATGACCGATAATACGCACCTAAGAGTCCAACCTAATGATTACCCTTATAGTACCTTATTGTCGGTACATTTAGGTTCTAATATTCGCATAGAAGGAGGGAACCTACATGGAGATAGAGATGAACATGATTATTCTCAATACCCAGTTCATGATTGGGGACATTTACTTACTATTAGAGGAGGTAACTCTGTATTAGTTAAAAATGTAACAATGATGGATGCAATGGGTGATGGTTTAGATATACAAGGAGAAGGACATGCAGTTAATCCAGATTATAGACCAACTAAAGATTTATTAGTAACTGGATGTAAGTTTATTAGGAATAGGAGAAATAACGTTTCAATAACGGCAGTAGACGGAATGACTCTTGAAGATTCTGATTTTATTGATGCTAGTATTAATACTTCAAAGTCTCAAGGTACTGCTCCAGGTTGGGGGCTTGATATTGAGGCATTAAAGCCAAATGAATTAGCAGAAAATATTATTTTAAGAAATAATAGAGAGAGAGGAAGTAGAAAAGGAGCTTTTATAGTTGCAATTGGAGATAGAGTAACAATTGAAGGTAATACTTTAGAAAACCCAATTGTTTTGCAAAGTGCAACTGAATGTGTAGTTAGAAATAATGATCTTATTGCCAAGTCGGATATTATGAAATCTAACGGTTCAGGAATCATTACTGGACGTGCCGATAGAGGTAGTGCGGTACATAGCAATGATGTATATGACAATACTGTTACGGATTTTGCAACAGGTATTTCAGTCTCAAACTCAAATATGAAAGTATATGGTAATACTATTAATAATTGTGGACGAGGCATAGCCGTTGAAGGTGTTGCTGGTGTTGAAAACAGTGAAGTATATGGGAATACTATTAAAAGTAATGCAGATAAAAGTGCTGGTATTTCAATGGCAGCAGAAATAAATAATGTTATTGTTAGAGATAATAATGTAGATGTAGTAAGGTTTGGTGTTGTTTTTCAAAATGTTAATAACACTGTTGAGTCTGCAAACTACTTACTTGAGTTTAAAGGAAATACTATTGTAGGTGGAAATACAACAACTATGACAACTTCTAATAATATTGATTTAATTGAAAATTCTTTTAATAAAAATTTTGAATTTTATACTTGCTCTAATATAAATATTATTGGTAATACAGTTACATCAAACAGTAAGCCTCCATTATATTTGAGAACTCAAAACTCTCACATAGCTCTTAGAGGTAATATAATGAGTGCTCCGCAAAATGTAGAATGTATTGACGTATTAGATGGATCTGGTAATGATACTAACTCTATTGTTATGGAAAATAACACTTGTAATTAAAAACCGATATAACAGTTATAAATACAAAAAAATACGGGCATATGTTAAATATGCCCGTATTTTTTATAAAAACCTAATTAAATAAGCCTATATTTTTTTAATAATTTTTGCAGGTATACCGCCTACAATACTATTCGATTCGACAACTTTATTTACAACAGCTCCAGCTGCAACGATACTTCTGGTGCCTATAGTTACCCCACTTAAAATCCTACAGCCAGCACCAATCCATATATCATCTTCTAATAATACAGAATCCATAGTGGCATTATTATATTTAATTGGAATAGATATATCATCATAAGTATGACCAGTTGTCATAATTGTACTTGAGTGAGCTATAGATATGTTATCTCCTATCTTTAAACCGCCAGTACCGTCTATATAGCACATAGAATGTATGCTAACATTAGTACCAATTTCCATAGTATTTAAACCTTTTAAAAAAACCCCTTCATGTATAGAAACATTATCACCGCATGATAGTGATAGGTTTTTGAATATCACAAATCTAATTAACATACCAATTCTACCCGATATATTTCGGGAATAAATAAATAATCTTTTATTTATAAACCTAGGTACAACCTTATTAAGAATCACTAAGAATTTAATAATAAGATTGAATTTCTTTAATTTTTCTCTACCGCTGCTAGCCATTGTACATTTATTCTTTACTTTTTTTCATAACGCCTTTTTTCGTAGTTTTCATAATATAGAAATATAGAATAATTCCAAAAGGTATGGCTATAATTGTTAGCATTTTTTTTGGAGAATCATTAATAAACTTCCAATTATTAATCATAATACTACTTGATACATAGTGAATGGCATTTTTAAATTTTTCTTTTAAGGTATATGAATATTTCATACGTTGTTTACGTTCATGCGCAAACCCTTTGGGGTGTTTTTTATATTGGTTAAAAATATTTAAACTTGAACCATCTTCCATGTATTCAACATCGCAAAAAACCTCATTAAAGCATAACAACCAATAATCTTGATCAATTAACATATATTTATACCCAAGAGGAACAAAACGTTCTTCTTTAAAAATAGGATAGTCAGGATATTTTTTTATTACTTCGGTACGATAGACAAATTTTTTGTCGCCAACAACATTATATTTACTTTTTAATTGATAATATTTGCATTCTTTGAGGTTTTCAGGAAATGGAGTTCCTATAATATTTCCTTGTCTATCTATATCTAGACCTATAATACCTGCATATTTTTCATTGCCATGTCCATGTTTCTGCCATAATGTGAGTATTCTTTCTATGGCATTGTCTGGCATAAAATCATCAGAATCAATACAGACGTTGAGTTCTGTGTTTATTAAGCTGTATGCGGAATTATGTGCACCATGCATGCCTTGATTTTCTTGGTAATGGTATTGAATAGATATTTTTTCTTCATTAATCCAACTTTCAACAAGCTCTCTAGTGTTATCTGTAGAGCCATCATCAATAATCAACCATAAAAAATCCTGGTTAGTTTGTTTTATCAAACTTTTATAACATTGAGGCAGACAATATGCTCTATTGAAAGTTGGTGTAAAAACAGTTATTTTTTTCATTTAAAAATTTTTAAGCATAATATACATATGACATTAAGTATGTAAAAGCAAAATAAAGAAATATAACTTTACTTAAAGCTAAGTTTTGCTTTTCAAAAAATCGAGATTTTAAATAGGGATAAACAACAATGATAGACATCATAAACCACGAAATATATGCAAATCTATTCGAAAAATTAGCTCTTATAACCAAAATCCAGAATGCATTACAAATTAAATAGATATTAAAAAGTCTATAATAGTTTTGGTCAGTAAATTTCTTTTTGAATATAAAATACCATCCTGCAAAAACAGCGGAACTGCTATAAATTAAGAAGTCCCATCTAAATCCTACATTTTCGAATTTCGCATCTTTTTCTCCAGTTAAATAACCACCCAATCTGTCATCTCCAAAGCCAAGTTTTGTGAAAAGAGAAATCCATACAAAACCTAAAAACAATGATAAAGGAATGGCTATAAGCCAAATTTTTAAATATGTTTTTGGATTATTGTAAAAAAAAGTTGCGATATAGGCTAATGTAGGAAGCATAAGTGTTTTGTGAAAAGAGCAAGCTAAAAGCATTAACAATGCCATCAAGATTTTTTTATCCTTAACAGAAAAGGCAAGTAAAAAAATTGAAGTAGCAATTCCATTTCTAATTCCGTTAACACCGTATGTCCAAAATGAAAATGATACAACAAACATTAGAAAAGAATAAAACCAATATTTTCCAAAAAAGCGTTTCGAAATATAATACATGGGATAAATATAAAGAAATGCACAAACCAGAAAGAATAAATGAATAGGCATCCATCCAGAGCAAAACTTCATAAAAGCATGAAACCCTAAATCATGGCTTGAGAGGATGGGAGCCCCATATGCATAATTATAATAATGCCTCGCATAAGTAGCCATATCAACGAAATACATGCCACTTATTGGTCTTAGACCAATATATACAACTAAAAACAGAAAAATTAAATTACCCGTAAAGCTTAAATATTTAACGTTTTTTGTATCATCTAAATTTAAAAGTAAGGCATGAAAAATTGTAAATAAAACCAAAAACAACATTAAATTAATATAAAGAGAATAATAATATTCTAAGGGGATAAAATTTATCATGTTGGTTATATATTAATATATTTTAACTTTTCAAGTATTCTTTTGTTACTATATCTATATCAAATTTGGCAAGTAAAGAATCCTTATTTTTTTTCAATACACTTTGATATTTATTAGACTTAATTACAGACTTTATAGCTTTAGATAACTTTATTTCTTCTTCAATAAATTGATTACTTGTAGGGATGCCCAATTTACCAAAAAAAAGATTAGGTGTTACAATACCGCTTTCTGTTTCAATGTTATCATTTACTTCTGTGATATTAGAAAATCCCATAAGCTCAGTGATCCCTTTGGTGCAAAAAGAAGAAACTATTGGGGTTTCAACACATATAGACTCTACTATAACATTAGGGGTCCCTTCATAATGAGAAGAAAGCGCCAATAACTTAGCTTTAGATAAGTAGTTATATGGATTACTTTTTCTACCTAAAAACACGACATTTTTAGAAATATTAAGCTCGTCAATTAATTTATTTAAATGCTCTCGGACTTCATTATCTCCATCTCCTATAAAAACAAGTTTGGAATTTGGGTCTTCTGCTAAAACTAATGAAAAGGCTTTGATAAGATGCCAAGGAGATTTTTGAATTGATAAACGGCCTAAAAAGAGAACCAGATTTTCAGTTTCAGAAAAAAGTTCTAATTCTTTTGAGTCGTCTATTTGTAATTTTGACAACCTATTTATCTCTTCTAAATCATGAGGGTTATATATAACACTTAACTTATTAGAAAACTTAAAACCACATTTACTTATTAAATCTTGCTTGATATCTTTACTTATACAAACGACCTTATTAATGAAATAATAAGTAGTTTTATAGCTTAATCTAAATATAGAATTAAGAAAAGATTTATTCGAAAACTCAACACTTTTTAAAGCATGAATACTAGCAATTTTAAATTCTTTTGTGAATGTTAATGAACTAAAAAAATTTGCCATATCGCCAAAAGCAATTGAATGGGTTATTTTTTCTTCTTTTATAACTTTACGTAAAAGCTTAGGAGCGGTTGAATAGAATTTAAAACGTTCAGACTTTGACATTTGATAAAAATCTTTGTCTTTAAAATATAGTTCGTCTTCTCCAAAATTTATAATATCAGATTGTAGTTTTATAAACTTTATAGCTTTAACGTTATACCCTTTTTTTTTATAGTGGTTATGAAAAGACAATGCTAACCTCTCCATACCACCAACACTACCATAAGGCATAATTAAAAGGATATTTTTCATAAAGTATTTTGTTTTTTTAAATTTTTAAATAACTCTTCCCACTTTAACATAATATTTTCAGCTAAATACTTCTTGGCAGTTTCTCTTGCATTTAATCCCATTTTAGAGCGCAATTCTTGTTCTTTTATTAGAAGGATTAATTTATTTGCAAACTCATTAATATTTCCATTTTCTATTAAAAAACCATCTTTGTTTTCTGTAATAATATCTTTTGGTCCACATGGGCAATCATATGCAACACATGGAAGTCCAAAAGCCATAGCTTCAATTAGCACCATGCCAAAACCTTCAGATCTAGAAGACATAGCATATATAGAAGCTTCTCTATATTTATCTTGAATATTTTTAACTGGATTGAAAAAAGAAATATTCTTTTTAATTCCTAAATCATCAGCTAATTTAATATGTTTTTTTTGAGCATCTATTTTTCCATATATTTCCAAATTCCAGTTCGGGTATTTACTTACTACTAGTTTCCAACTTTCTAATAACCTGTCATAACCTTTTTGAAACCCATGATTACCAACACTAATAACTTTTCTTTTAGCTAAAGGAGCTCTTTCTTCTGGATAAAAAGAAAGGGGGTTAGCGATAACATGTGAATTTTTAAGAGGCCATTCATTTAAATTATCATTTGTCAAAACAACAAAGGCATTAAATGCTTTAGCTCCTTTATGCATCAATAAATTCAGCACTTTAAATTTTAGTTTCTGAAAAATATTTGGAGTGTCGGTTTTTTTAATGATATCTTTCGAGGCATGTCTTTCGTATATCATAATTGAAGACTTACCTAATAAGCGTGGTAAAAAAAAACCTTTTAAACCATCATCACATACTAAAATAATATCAGGTTTTATTTCTTTTACCTTATTTCGTATACCACTTATATAACTTTTAATGTATTTAAAAACATTACCATTAGCTTTTATATTATGAAAGCTTATTTTATCACTAAAATTATAGAATAGAGACGAACTTAATTGGTTAAGCGTAATTATATCTACGTCATACCCTAAAACATCTACTAAATAACTTGCTTTTATTGATAAAACACGTTCTAAACCTCCAGATCCATCAACACCATTTGTAATATATAGAAGTTTCATTTTAGTAATATTAATAGGTTTTATTTAAATTAGTTTATTGAATTTTGCTAATGACTTCTCTTTATCATCATTTTTCAATTTAGATAAGTTATTTATGATTTTATTTTTAAATTCTTTATTTTCAATATATACCAAAATATTATCAGCAATATCATGTGGATCCATCTTGCAAATAAGACCAGTTTCATTATGAGTTATTAAAGACGGCGCTGTTGGGAAATTAGTCGTTACAATTGGTTTTTGCAAAATTGCAGCCTCAATTACACTAAGACCTAACCCTTCAAATAATGATGTTTGCACGTATATGTTACAAGTATTTATGTATGGATAAGGGTTCTCTTTATAACCTAATAATATAAAAGTGTTTTCTAAGTTTTCCTCTAATATAATTCTTTCCAAGTTCTCGCGCTCAGAACCTTCTCCTATTACATACCATTTATGTTCGATTCCTTTATCTCTCAGAATTTTAGAAGCTTTAATAGCTAATTCAAAGCCTTTAGCTTTTGCTAAACGACCTACTGTTAATATTTTGAATTCATCTACTTTTGAATCAAATTCAGTTTTTTCAAAACATTTCTTTTTAATGTCTAAATCATCGGTTATATCTTTAATGATTTCTGTTGGTAAAACCTTATTATTTAGTTTATTAGATTTTATGAATGCTGATTCATTTTCTTTGGAAACACAAATTATTTTTTTAAACTGAGTATATTTGTTATAATCAAATGATGCTTGATAACCTGCTTTAATATAATCTGTATTTAACCATGAGTATTTTTTTTTAGCTAAGATTTTTTCTGCAACGTAGTATGTAGCAAACCCTTGATTGTAAGCGATAGCAGTATCGTAAGTAATTTTATTTGCTCGGATAGAATTACCAAATGTTTTCCAAAATAGTTGAGCGTTATGGTATCGTTTATTCTTATTCAATTTTTTATTTATCCAAAAACGAGCTCTTAAAAATAAAAGGTAAACTTTATTAATTCCATCGAACGGGTTTATGTACGTAATACCAACTTCTTTCGGAACAAATTTTTCAAATTCACCACCTTTTCTAAATAACAGGAGTTTTACATCAAAGTTATTATAGTCTATAAAATTTAAGAGAGTTACCAAACTCTTTTCTGCTCCACCATGGTGTAAAGACTCTATGATAAAAACTATCTTTTTCATTTTTTAGCTACTTATAGCATCTTTTAAAAACCGTTTAGACTTATCTATTGCATCATGTATTTTATTATTAATAGAGTCATAAGAATTAATTGGCTTTGTAGTTAGATTTTTTATATCACTTTCATCATTTAGTAATAAATTAGAAATACCAAATAAAGCTAACAAATCTCTCATTCTAGTATTAATTTTTTCTTTTCTATTAACAACTAAAAATTGTTTGTTAAAGATTAGAGAAAAAGCAACAGCATGAAATGAATTAGAAATAATAAGCTCGGCATTTGCTACTAAGGATAAAAAGTATTCCGGGCCTTTTTGCCAAAAATTACTGTCTGCATATTTTATATTCTTATTGACTGCAAAAATTTTGAGCCCGTTTTCTTTTGCTAGCTTTAAAGCTAATTTTTGTATAAGTGAATTGCTGTCAAAATCGTAAATTAATATAAATTTATCATTTATAGGAAACACAAAACTATCACTCCAGTATTCTTTGCTGAATAAAAAAACTGGATCTAAAACTTGTGTTGCATTTATTTCAAGTTGTTTTAAAATATCAACTCCAGAAGTTTCTCTAACCGAAACAGAATTTAAGCGCTTAATTTTTTCTTTCACAAAAGGTTTTAAGTCTTCTTCTATTTCATCAATTGCAAAACTGGCAGCATAGGAAACCTTTAGTTTACCATCAGGAGCAAAATCTAAATAAAATGCGGGGTCCTTACCATTTTGAAAAAACGAATTCCATATTTGATCACTACCACAAATATATGCATCGGCCGATGGCATATTTTCTTTTAGTTCTTCATTTGATTTATATAAAACATCGCCTGTTTTGATATATTTTTCCGAAAAAACATCAAAAGCTTTTTTCTTTTTTAATTCACCAATCCTAGATGGTAATTTTACTAATAAATATAGATGTTTTATTATTGGAGTTTTAAGCGAGGCATTGGGTATACGCCATATATTTAGATGATTGCTTAAATAGTCTGGCTTGTAATAAATTGCTTCAGTTTCATGACCCAAAAAATCAAGGTATTTAATTAGCGCATATTCTTGTAAGCTAGCGCCGTAATTATAGACCTCGTGGCAGGTTATTGTTTTGATTTTCATAATCTATATATTATTTTATTTGAAAAAAAGGTGTACCTTTTTTTCAAATAACGCAAGTTTTATTATTGATTTATATATAATCTTTGTTACAATATTGTTAGGATATTTTCCAGTAGAAGCAAATCTAAATTTCACTTTTGCCTTAAAATAATTTAATATTAAAAACCTTTTTAGTAATTCTGGATAGATTTCAAAATTATAATATTGTTGGATCGATTGCAGAAACAATTTAGAAACAGAATTACTGTTTTCACTATCATTTGAAATGGATACTTCAGAAATTCGATAGTAAACCAGATTTTCATTTAATAAATTAAAGGGAATACCCTTTTTCAAAGCTTTTATAAATAGTGGAACATCTTCAAGCAATCTATATTTTTCGTTGTATCCTCCTAGCGAGATCAACACTTCTTTAGAAATGAATCCAGATGGCGTAATGGTAGGCCTGTCACATAAATAGTCTAAAAATTGATGTTTCTGTTTTTTTGTAATCAACTTATCAATTTGATCAACTCTTACAATATTGTCTATAGAGTTTTGGAAAAAAACCAGATTGCTAAATAAAAATGAAGGTTTTAGCTGATTTTTGCTTACAAAATTCATGTAAGATTGTACACAATTAATGTCTAAAATATCATCTCCGGCAATGAACTTTATCCATTCACCTTTTGCTTTGTTTAACCCTCTATTTAAATTAGCTGGAATACCTGTATTTTTTTGTACGGTAATTAATTCTGTTTTTACAAATCTATTTTTGTTATTCTCAATCCATTCTTTGCAAATATTTTCAGTATCATCTGTAGAGCCATCATCGGATATAATTAATTCAATATTATGATAACTTTGATTTTTTGCACTTAGTAAAGTATCTAAAATATACTTTGATGAATTATAAGTAATAACAATAATTGATACTATTGGTTTTAAATCATTCGTAGTATCTTCAGAGTCTATTTCTATCATATTTTTTTGAATTACTTTTTTCTAAATTTTGAAATAATTTCCTTTAGGTTCAATCTGTTATCTAATTCCTTGAATGAGTACCAACAAGAAACAAAAATAAAAGGTAACCCAACTATATATGCCCAAGGCGTAGGGATGAATTTGATTATTAAAAAGCTGATGACTCCCAGTATTAACTGAAAACTAAATATTTTATAAAAAACAAAATTAAATGTGAACCTATATTTATAATTGGCTATTAGATATGTTTGTAATAATGCGAATATATAACTTATTAAAAAAGAGACCCCTAAACCATTCAATCCGAGGTATTTATACCCAAGAATATTAAATATCACAATATAAATATTTGCTATTAGTTCACTCCAAAAAAACACAGTTGAGGCACCTTTAGCTAATAGTATAAATCCAATTGACCAGCTAGCTACTTTAAAATACATTCCTAATGCAGCCCAATGTATCATACCACTAATCTCAATAAATTTTGTTGAATATAAAATAATAATCACCCAATTTATAAATATTAGAAAAACGGTTAAAATCGGAGCTAAAATTAATATGCCAACCTCTGCTTGCTGATTAATTAATAGTGTTGCTTTTTTATTGTCCCCGGCAACTCCTGAAAGTCTTGGGTAATAATCTGTAGCCATAGCAGAAAAAATCAGGCCAACATAAGTTCCTATAATGGTAAAACCTGCATTATATAAACCTACATCATCAATTCCTCCGGTATTACTAATATAAACGCGTACTATATAAGAAGCTGCCACGCCTATTAACCCACTTAGACTTAACATGAAACCCATTTTCAACATACCTTTACTTTCGAAAATGGTCTCTTTACGAGTCACTTTAATTTTTTCTATAGTAACTTTTCTTGAAAAATACCAGGTAACTATTAATGAAAATATGGAAATCATTATCATTGCAGGAACAATACCATCAACTCCATAATAATAATATAAAGGAACAGTTACTAATAACCCAACGACAGACCCAATCATATTGGCATTAGCTAAATACTTTAACTTTCGGGTACCTTGGAGTAATACACCTTGGCCATTAGCTAATTGGTTAAACAGAAGTGTACAAGATAACCACATAAAAGCCACCGTGTATTCAGTATTTCCAAAAGTGAAATTACTTAATGTTTTAGAAAAAATTAAGGCAACAAGAGTACCAAAGAGTCCAGTTATCCAAACTAAACGTTTAAAAATAATAGTAACCTTACTAATACGATTTTGATCGCCTGTTTCATAGGCTGATGCAATATCACGAACAGCACTTGTTCTTAATCCAAAATTGGTTAAAGAGGATATTAAACCTAAGGAAGATCCAAATAGCCCAGCTATTCCCATTCCTCCAGGTCCTAATAAAACAGCTATTATTTTAGATCGAATTATGGAGATGATTATATTAAAAACCTGAACACCACCAAATAGAGAAGTAGCCTTCATTATATCACGGTAAGACTTTTTATCTTCGTTCATTTTCGATTTTAAAATAGTTTATATCCCTTGACCAACTAATACGATTTAAATATTGCAAATCGATTTATTTAGAGTTAACGAAGGAAGACCGAATCCTATTCTTTTTATAATGTTAAGCAATCTTTTCATTAATTATCAGTAGAATACAGGTTAATTGTTTTTGTTATTTTTTCTAATTCAGATTCACTCAATACAGCACTTATGGGTAAACTCAATACTTCTTTATGTATTTTTTCTGTTGTTGGTAAGCTTAAATGACTAAATTCCATATAAGCTTGTTGCTTATGAGGCGGAATAGGATAATGAATTAGTGTTTGCACACCATGTTCATTTAAATACTTTTGTAGTTTTTCTCTTTTTGAAGTCCTTATTACGAATAAATGCCACACATGACTATTCTGATTTAAAACTTCAGGTAATATGATATCTGGGTTATTAATATGTTTCAAATAATAATTAGCAACACGTCTTCTTCCTAATATATCTGTATGGATATACTTTAATTTCACATTCAAAAAAGCTGCTTGTATTTCGTCTAATCTTGAATTAAGACCACGATATACATTCTCATACTTTTTAGAAGACCCATAATTAGCTAAAGTACGAATGACTTGAGCTAATTCATCATTATTAGTAGTAACTGCTCCAGCATCGCCTAAAGCCCCTAGATTTTTACCAGGATAAAAACTATGGCCTGCAGCATCTCCAATACTTCCCATAACCTTTTCTTTCCATAAGGCTCCATGCGATTGTGCGCTATCTTCAACTAACTTAAGGTTATATTTTTTACAAACATCTAACATGGTATCATCAATAGAGTTCTGCCCATAAAGATGAACTGTTAAAACAGCTTTTGTTTTAGATGTAACTGCCTGCTCAATTTTATTGGAATCTAAATTATAAGTATCCATATTAGGTTCAACAAAAACTGGAACTAAATGATTGTCAGTAATGGCTAATATAGATGCAATATATGTGTTGGCAGGAACAATAACCTCGTCGCCAGTCTGCATGATTCCTAATTCTATATAAGCTTTAAAAATGAGTCTTAGGGCATCAAGTCCATTAGCAACCCCAATAGCATGCTTTGTTTGACAAAATTTAGTGTAATTAGTTTCAAAAGATTCTAATTCATTTCCTAATAAATACCACCCAGAATCAATAACTCTGCTAGCAGCCTCTTTAAGCTCCTGCTCATATTGTGCATTTATTTTCTGAAGATCAAGAAATTTAACCATTTTTTATTAAATTTATTTACAAACTAATATTATAAAAATCTACAGCAATGCCTCTACTTCCCATCATCTCTTTCTGCTGAATTAATCCTTCATTTAGAACCCTACCTTGATTCTCTGTAGAAATGCCAAAGCTATAAAAGTCCCTATCTTTATAAACTTCATTTATTAAACTATCATTTATAAAATCTAATGCACCTATTTTTCTGCCGTCTTGAGAGTTAGCCATATACTGCGTATGGATAACATTGCCAAAATCATAAACCACTATTCCTGCTAATAGGATGTTATCTTTTCTTGCTTCAAATAAATTTATATTATCCGGAAATGATTCTTTTAAACTATTAATTTCTTCCAGTGTATGGACTGGTTTTGTATCAAATTTTGCCAAAACACTGGTTAATAAATTCCAATATTCTCCAAAATCATTGTTTTTAGAAACAACGACTTCGTTTTTAATGCATTTTGTTACTGCCTGCCTTTTACTTTCTGAAAAACGAATCTTATTACTTATTTTTACAACGGAAGAAATATCCCTTCTGATAAGTTTTGCATCCATTCTAAATAAGGCATATAAATCTTCTTCTGAAGGATATTTATGGAAAATAGAAGGAACTGCTTTATATGTTATGTCTGTGAATTTTAATTCTTTATAATATTCTTTAATTTTTAAAAATATATTTAATACTTCTGCAGCTCTTACATCATGACTCATTATTAAAGAACCAAAAGTCAGGCCGCCATGAGAAAGTATTTGATTATTATTTTCATTTGCAGGGAATAGTGCTATTATTTTATTCTTTTTTAAAATAATTAAAGAATGATCTGTGAACCTATCTTTATGATAATCTAAATATTCTCGATAAAAGAGAAAAACGCCATTTTTGCTTTTTGGAATAAACTCATCCCAAACTGTTTTTTGAGTACTATCGTATCTCTTAATTTCCATTTCTTATATTTTTTACTATTTAGTTATAGTTTTAATTAGTTTAGCAGGGTTTCCTCCGATAACAGAGTAGGGGGGGAAACTAGAATTAACAAAACTGTTTGCAGCAACCACACAAAACTCTGAGAGTGTAACATTTGGCATAATAACCACATTAGCTCCAATCCAACAATGATCTCCAATTACTACTTTACCTTTTATTAAAGGAAAGTATTTTTGCATTTCTGAGCTTGCGTTAGGGCCAGAATCGCTCATTATATTTACATTTTGCGCTATTGAAACATTGTTTCCAATAATCACTTTTTCAGAAAAACCATTAATTATTGAAAACATTCCAATATAAGTTTCACTTCCTATTTCTAAAATATTTGATTCTGATCCGTAAATACTGCAATATTTTGCGATTTTTACATTATCTTGAATCGTAACATTATTGATAGAAGTTGTACTGTCTACAATAACATCCTTTCCTAATGTAATATTACTGGTTTTCAATTGTAAAATATTTAATAAGGTTAATAATAAAATCTAAGTCAAATCTCTTTAAGTTTTGATGTACAGGAAGATAAAAGGCATTCTCTCCATAGAAAACACTACATTCAACACCGTTTTTTTGCATAAAAACTTTAAGTTCATTCAAATTCAAAGAATCAGTAGTAAACATGAAAACTGAAGGTGTTTCTTTTGAGTTTAAAATAAACCTAGTATTTAATCCAATTTCATTTAATTTTAAAGCATAATAATTATAATTTGCTAATCTTTTTTTGATGATTTTTTTTTCCTTTTTAAAATAAAAATGGGATGTTTGTTTTAGATCAATTTGAAAAGGCAAGTCGTTTTTTCCTAACTCATCATCACTGAATTTGGGATTATTATATCTTAAAACACCACCAAATTGTATGGGAAAGAACTTAGGTAAACTATAGATAGCAAAATCTCCATAGGTTCCAATTTTACCATCACTATCATTAGAAAAAAGAGACATCGCCAAATCTTCTATAATCGGCAAATTTGTTTCTTTTAGTTCATTCATCTGCTTATAAACAACTCCAAATTCATGAATAACAAATATTAACTTAGTTTTATCACTTCGTTTCCTTGACCAATTGCAATACTTCTCAATTTCGTTTGTAACACAACTACTTACATATTTATTACCTGTACTTGTAACTATATAGACTTCGTCACCTTTATCTAAGTTATAGAAAGATAGTGCTTTATATATAGCTTCTTTACCGTTTATTAAATACTTATGATTGCCAAACTTCGAATTAAGTTTGGCAATCATATCATTATGATCTAAAGGAATGGATTTAATCTTATCAATTTTAGATAATTCTTTAACATTAAATGGACTTATATAGTATGAAGGAACTCTGAAATCTTCTGGATTAATTATTTGACCTTTCCAATAAATCATTTTTAATTTCGATATTTTAAAAATTTATTGTAATCTCTTATATAATCATTTTCATCATAAGTGTGTGAAGCCAATACCATGCATATAGATCCAGAAGAAAAGTTGTCTAGTTCTCTCCATAAACCCGGCACTACATGAAGTGCTAAATTAGGCCTATTAAGAGACACTCTTTTTCTATTTAATCCATCATCTAGAATAACATCAAAACTCCCACTAGCAGCTACTATAAATTGTTCCAGTTCATAATGTGCATGCCCTCCTCTTGCTTCTCCACTTGGGACATCATATAAATAATATACGCGGTTAACATTAAAAGGTATATTATGGCCGTTCTCTATTACTGTTATATTTCCTGCATCATTATGTATCTTGGAAACATCGATTACAGAGCAATCATAAACTGTATTATTTTTTAGCTTCATCTCTAATAATTTTAAAATTTTTAAAATCTCTTATATAATCTTTTTCATTATATTCCATAGAAGATACAATAAGAGCTAGAGAGTTAGTTGAAAAGTTTTCGAGCCTTCTCCATAATAAGTTTGGAACATAAAGTCCATAATAAGATCTGTTTAAACTAAACTTTTTTTCTTCAACTCCATCATTGAGTACAACATCAAAACTACCAGAGAGAGCAATGATAAATTCTGTGGATTCCTTAAAAGCATGACTCCCTCTAATTTCTCCACCTGGTACATCATATATCCAATAGGTTCTTTTTATATCAAATGGGATTTGATTACTACTTTCAAAAAAGCTCAAATTACCTCGTTTATCTAAAATTTTTGGTAAATCGATTTGTTTTACTCGATCCATTATGAATTTATTATTTTTTTAATATAGCTCCCATAACCACTTTTTCCATATTTTCTTGATGATTCCATAGCTTGTTCTTTATTAATATATCCATGCAAATATGCGATTTCTTCGATACAGGCAATTTTTTTATCTGTTCTTTTTTCCATAACTCTAACAAACTCTGTTGCACTATCCATAGCATCTACAGTCCCAGTATCTAACCATGCCATACCTCTGGTCATAATTCCAACTTCTAATTCATTAAGGTCTAGATACATTTGATTTAACGAAGTGATTTCTTTTTCTCCTCTATCTGAGGGTTTAACCATTTTCGCAAATTCGATAACTCTATTGTCATAAAAGTATAAACCAGGAACAGCATATGATGATTTTGGATGTTTCGGTTTTTCTTCAATACTAATGGCTTTTTCGTTTTTATCGAATTCAACTACACCATATCGCTCAGGGTCGTTTACAGGATAGGCAAATATTGAAGCCCCATTTATATTGGTTTTACTTCTTAATAACTTTCCAAAACCATTCCCATAAAAAATGTTGTCACCAAGAACTAGAGCAACTTTATCATTTCCTATAAACTTTTCTCCAATTATAAAAGCTTCGGCAAGGCCATTTGGTTCAGGTTGTACTGCATATTCAAAGTTACACCCCACCTGAGAGCCATTACCTAAAAGTTTTACAAACATCTCTTGGTCATGAGGTGTAGTTATAATAAGTATATCCTGTATACCAGCAATCATCAATACTGATAAAGGATAGTATATCATCGGTTTATCATAAACAGGCAATAATTGCTTACTAACGGATATAGTTAAAGGATATAACCTTGTTCCTGATCCTCCTGCTAAAATAATTCCTTTCATATTTTATTATTTTTTAGTATTGTTACTAATCATGTAAATACATTTTATCATAATATGATTGGTAGTTTCCAGAAGTAATATTTTGTAACCATTCTGAGTTTTCTAGATACCAATCTACGGTTTTCAATAAACCTTGTTCAAAGGTTACAGAAGGACTCCAACCCAAGTCATTATTGATTTTTGATGCGTCGATAGCATATCTTAAATCATGACCAGGTCTATCTTTTATAAATGTTATTAATTGTTGAGACTGTCCAACTTCTTTGCCTAATTTTTCATCCATTACATCACAAAGTAATTTCACCAAATCTAAATTTTTCCATTCGTTAAATCCTCCTATATTGTATGTTTCTGTATTTTTTCCTTTATGAAAAACCATGTCTATAGCTATAGCATGATCTTTAACATATAGCCAATCTCTAGTATAATTACCATCTCCATAAACAGGCAAGGGTTTATTTTTTATAATATTATTTATAAAAAGAGGAATGAGTTTTTCAGGGAATTGGTTTGGTCCATAATTGTTTGAACAATTAGAAATCACATACGGCAAATTATAAGTTTCTCCATATGCTCTTACAAAATGATCTGAACTTGCTTTTGAAGCAGAATAGGGAGAATTTGGGTCATATGGTGTAGACTCTTTAAATAATCCTTGAGTACCTAATGTTCCATATACTTCATCCGTACTAACATGATAAAATAATTTGCCATTCCAATTATCTTTCCACAAATTTTTGAAGGCATTCAACAAAATCATAGTACCTAAAATGTTTGTTTTAGCAAACGCTAAAGGATCAGTAATAGATCTATCAACATGTGATTCTGCAGCCAAATGGATGATGGCATCAAATCTATACTTATCAAAAATTTGATTTATATAATTTTCGTCAGTAATATCACCTTTAATAAAAGTGTAGTTATTTAAGTGTTCTAAATCTTTTAAGTTCTCTAAATTCCCTGCATATGTAAGCGCATCCAAATTGTATATTTGATAATCAGGGTATTTTAAAGCAAACAATCTAATGACATGAGAACCAATAAAACCTGCTCCTCCAGTTATTAAAATTTTCATATATCTTAATTTTTTTCTGTTTTGCCTTATCTAAATCCAATTATAAGATATGATAGGCTTGTAATGGTTTATTACTATAATCTTCCATTTACATTATGTCTTTTTAAGATACCTTTCACATCGTATAAGACACCGTTTTCGTTTAATAAACTCTCAAGATTATCTTCTAAAAACTCACTATGAGCCACTGTTAAAACAACAGCATCAAACGTACCTTCTGGTAATTGTTTTACTGTCTGTAAATCATATTCATGTTTTACTTCTTCAGGGCTTGCCCATGGGTCATATATCGTTACTTCTGTTCCATAACTTTTAAGTTGATTAATAACATCAACAGCCTTGGTGTTTCTAACATCTGGGCAATTTTCTTTAAATGTAACTCCTAAAGCTAATATTTTAGCACCTTTTATTCGAATATCATTTTGAACCATTAACTTAATAACTTCAGAGGCCACATATTGTCCCATACTATCATTAACGCGGCGTCCGGCTAATATAATTTCTGGATGATAACCAACTTCTTGTGCTTTTTGTGCCAAATAATAAGGATCGACGCCAATACAATGTCCTCCAACTAGACCTGGTTTAAATGGTAAAAAATTCCATTTTGTACCAGCTGCTTCTAAAACAGAATGCGTGTCAATATTCATTAAATTGAAAATTTTAGCTAATTCATTTACAAAAGCAATATTTATATCACGTTGTGAGTTTTCTATGACTTTTGCTGCTTCAGCGACTTTAATCGTTGGTGCTAAGTGTGTTCCAGCAGTAATAACACTGGCATATAAATCGTCCACTTTCTTACCAATTTCTAGAGTTGAACCAGCTGTAACTTTTAGTATTTTATCTACGGTATGAAGTTTATCTCCCGGATTAATTCTTTCTGGGGAGTAACCAGCATAAAAATCTTCGTTAAACTTTAAACCACTTACTTTTTCTAATACAGGCACGCATTCATCCTCAGTTACCCCTGGATATACTGTAGACTCATAAATAACAATATCTCCTTTTTTAAGGATCTGAGCAACCGTTTCACTAGACTTATACAATGGTGTTAAATCTGGACGATTATTTTTGTCGATAGGAGTGGGGACAGTAATCACATAGTAGTTACAATCTTTTATGTCTTCAATGTTTGAAGAACAGAATAGTCCAATATCATTATCAGAATCCTTTTTTAAAACTGATTGTAATGTTTTTGTATCAACTTCTAAAGTAGAATCATTGCCCTGCAATAATTCATCGATTCTTTTTTTATTAATGTCAAAACCTACAACATCATATTTTGTTGCAAAGAGTCTCGCTAAAGGAAGGCCTACATATCCTAAACCTATAACAGCAATTTTAATATCCTTCATTTTTTTATTTTGATAATATAACTTTTATTTTAAATTTTCCCAGTACCAATTAACGGCTTCTTTTAAACCGCTACTAATGTCGTACTTTGGATTGTAATTTAATAATTGTTTTGCTTTATCAATAGAAGCTAAAGAGTGAGGGATATCTCCAATTCTATTATCTCTATGTTTTATTTCAATATCTTTTATATCTTCATCAAATTTGGACAAATACTTTTTTAATAAAGTAGCTAATTCAATTAAAGTTGTTCTTTCTCCATAAGCGACATTATACACTGTATTCAATGCTTTTGAATTATCTATTGTTAAAGCATTGATATTCATTTGGACTACATTGTCAATATATGTAAAATCTCTGGAATAACTACCATCACCATTAATGATAGGTGACTCATGGTCAACAAACTGTTGAACAAACTTAGGAATTACGGCTGCATAAGCACCGTTAGGGTCTTGCCTTTTTCCAAAAACGTTAAAATAGCGTAATCCAATAGTATCTAATTTGTATGTGCTATAAAAAATATCTGCATATAATTCATTCACATATTTTGTAATTGCATAAGGAGACAATGGTTTACCTATAGTATCTTCCACTTTTGGCAAAGCTTCATGATCTCCATAAGTAGAAGAGCTCGCTGCATAAATAAATCTTTTTACTCCAGCATCTCTAGAAGCAACTAGCATATTTAAAAAACCTGATACATTAACATCGTTTGTAGTAATAGGATCATTAATAGATCTAGGCACAGAGCCTAAAGCTGCTTGATGTAATACATAGTTAACATCAACGCAAGCTTTATGACAATCATCAAGGTTTCTTATATCTCCTTCAATTAATTCGAAATTGCTATTATTAAAAAAAGGGGCTATATTAATTCGCTTTCCGGTAGAGAAATTATCTAAGCAAACTACTTTTATATTATTATCTAATAATACTTCGCATAAGTTAGAGCCAATAAAACCAGCTCCACCAGTTATGAGGATTCTTTTTCCTTGTAAAGCATTTAGTTGTTGTCCAGTCATTTTTTAGATTTGGGTTTATTTTTTAGTTTGGGGCAAATATGAAAAAAATAAACTTAATAGATTAACTAATTATATCAAGGTCCTATTTTTCCCGATGAAATTCAAATATGTGTAAAAATTACCGATCAAACAGTGTCTTTTTAGCAAGAATCAATAATTAAACCTCCAGGGGCTTTTTAGTTTATTATTATAACGTAACTGTTTTCTTTTATTAGTTGTCAATTACTTATTAATTATTTAATCCAAAATTAAAATATAGAATCGACGATGTGCATACTTTTACTTTTAATTAAAAACATGTATGTATTTAACCGATTTTAATCACTCTTTTAGCGAATTAAGTCAAATCTAACCATGTTGCTTTAAAACAATTACTAAATTTACGCCGTAAAACACAAATTGAATTGATTAATAGCATTATTGATTTAATTGTATTAAAAAGGATAAAATATAAATATTTTCAAAATCTCTCAAGTGTTAATCTACTTAGAAGTGAATTTTTAGATTAACAACAAATATTTTAAAGATATTTTTTAGTACTATTTAATTTTAGCTAATAAGTAATTTTTGTTTTATGGATAAAGAGGGAAATCATTCAGGAAAATATATGCAAATAAGGCGTAACTATAAAGTTGTGTAGATATTTTATGCAATAAACTGAAAATATAAAATTTTTAAATGTTGACTAAAACTAAAATATATTTATCATCACCCCACATGGGAGGAACAGAACAAAAATTTGTTACTGACGCTTTTGATACTAATTGGATTGCTCCATTAGGCCCTCATGTTGATGGTTTTGAAAATGATTTAAAGAATTACTTAGCTCATAATAAGTATGTTGTAGCATTAAGTTCTGGTACAGCTGCGATACATTTAGCACTTCAATTGCTTAATGTTTCTAGCGGAGATGAAGTTTTATGTCAAAGTTTTACTTTTTCTGCATCAGCAAACCCAATAATATATCAAGGAGCGAAACCTGTTTTTATTGATAGTGAAACAGATACATGGAATATGTCTCCAGAATTATTGGAAATAGCTATTAAAGACAGAATTGAAAAATATAGAAAACCAAAAGCTATAATAGCAGTGCATTTATATGGTATGCCATATAAGGCAAATGAAATTAATGCCATTGCTAAAAAATATGAAATACCTGTAATAGAAGATAGCGCAGAAGCATTAGGTAGTACCTATTTCAATCAAAATTGTGCGACACTTTCCGATATTGGCATTTTATCATTTAATGGTAATAAAATAATAACTACTTCTGGGGGAGGAGCTTTAATAACTAATACTCAAAGCTTAAAAGAAAAAGCAGTTTTTCTATCAACTCAGGCAAGAGATAATGCACCTCATTATGAACATTCATCTATAGGCTATAATTATAGAATGAGTAATGTTTTAGCAGGAATCGGAAGAGGACAGATGGAAGTGATTGACGACAGAGTCAATGCTAGAAGACAAAATTTTGAATTTTATAAAAAGAATTTATCACAATTTAATTCTATTGAATTTTTACAAGAACCGCAAGGTTTCGTTTCAAATAGATGGATTACTTGTATTAAGACAGACTCTTTTGAGACTCGTGAACAAATAAGACTTACGCTATCAGAAGACGATATTGAGTCAAGACCATTATGGAAACCAATGCATATGCAGCCAATTTTTAAAGATTGTTTGCATTTTACTAATGGTATTTCAGAAGATCTTTTTGATAAAGGTCTTTGTTTACCAAGTGGATCTAATTTAAGCCAAGATGATTTGGATAGGATCCTTAATAATATTTTAAAAACCCCGAACTTATGATAAATAATTATTTTACCTATTTCTCTCAAAAGTACGCCTCAAAATGGCTTGTTTTAGCTATCGATTTGACAATTGTTTTGTCAACATTTTTCATGGCATATTTAATTAGGTTTAATTTTACATTAAATTTCGATTTAAAGCAGTTTTTGATCCAATTACCTTTTTTGCTTATAGTAGCAACTTTCAGCTTTTTATTGATAGGATCATTTAAAAGCGTTATTAGACATACTGGATTTACTGACGTTGTAAATTTATTCAAATCTATTAGCGTAATGTCGTTGATATGCATAACTGTTGTATCTGTAAATAGAATGTTTGAGATACTTCCTGAATTTACAATACCATTATCTATAGTCGTAATGCATGCCTTATTAAGCTTTGTAGTACTTAGTGCAAGTAGATTACTCTTTAAAATGTCTTATAAGTACTTAAAGTGTAAATTAATGTCTTCAAAAAGAGTATTGATTTATGGTGCGGGAGACTCAGGAATTGTTACTTATAACGCCTTAATAAGTAATGTTACTACAAAATTTCAGGTAGTAGGATTTATTGATGATAATTCAAAAAAGAAAGGTAAATCTATAAATGGTATTTCTATTTTTTCAAAAGAAAAAATCAACAATAAATATATTGAATCCAACCAAATAGATGAATTGATTATTGCTTCTAAAAACATAGAAAAGGAAAATCTAATTAATTTGGTGAACCTTAATATAAAAATCACTAAAATTCCACCTATTGAAAATTGGATTAATGGAGAATTAAATGTTAAGCAAATCAAGCAAGTACAAATAGAAGATTTATTAGGAAGACCTCCAATTGAAATAAATAACCCTAATTTAATAAATGAGTTTACTGGTGAAACAGTTATTGTTACAGGTGCAGCAGGATCTATAGGGAGTGAATTGGTTAAACAACTTTCTAATTTTGATGTTAAGCAGTTAATTTTAGTTGACCAAGCTGAATCTGCACTTTATGATTTACAGCAAGATTTAAAACAAAATGGCAAGCATAATTTTACTGCTATAGTTGCAGATATTCGAGATGGTTTAAGAATAGATACTATTTTTCAAAACCATAAACCTACCATGGTATTTCACGCTGCAGCTTATAAGCATGTGCCTTTAATGGAAGAATCGCCATATGAAGCTATTAAGATTAATGTTAATGGAACTAAACTTCTAGCAGACACAGCGTCTCGTTATAATGTGAAGAAATTTGTTTTTGTTTCAACAGATAAGGCTGTTAACCCAACAAGCGTTATGGGAGCTACAAAAAGAATGGCAGAAATGTATATCAGTTGCCTTCAAAAAGAAAGCAAAACAAAATTTATAACGACACGATTTGGTAACGTATTAGGATCAAATGGATCTGTTATTCCATTGTTTAAAAAACAAATTGAAAATGGTAGCCCTCTTACTTTAACACATAAAGACATTACCAGATACTTTATGACTATCCCTGAAGCCTCTCAATTAGTATTAGAAGCAGGAACAATGGGTAAAGGAGGAGAGATTTTCATATTTGACATGGGTGAGTCCGTTAAAATTTATGATCTGGCTAAAAATATGATAAAACTTTCTGGTCTTAGATTTCCAGAAGATATAGATATTAAAATCACAGGATTACGACCTGGAGAAAAATTATATGAAGAATTATTAGCTAATGGTGAAAATACATTGTCTACCTATCATAAAAAGATAATGATTAGTAAAACTAGAGAATTAGATTACGAAAAAATTAGAACACAAATAGAGGAATTATGTATTACTAATCGTTTTCAAAATAATAATATTGTTATGAAAATGAAGCGTCTAATCCCTGAATATAAATCTAACAATTCTGATTACGAACGATTTGATAAAAGAGTTCAGATTTACAAAAAAGCAAAAGAAATATCGGAGAACAGAACCGATAAAAATTATGGAAACCTATAATTAACTATTTTATTTCACTATTTTCCCCAAATAATATTAAAAATGATCATATCACTTATAAAAAGTAAATTATTTATTGTTGGTATAGTAATTAGTATAGTTTTAACTTCATGCGCATCAAAACAAGATGTTGTTTACTTTCAAAACGCCAAAAATTTTGAAACTATTGTTGATACAGATACCTTTACAGCCAAGCTTAAAATTGGTGATGTTGTAAGTATTTATGTGTCCACTTTAGATCCAACTGTCACACAACCGTACAACCTAATTAGGTCTGCTGGAGCAGGGGGAGACTTAATAGATTATTTAATTGATGCAGAAGGAAACATAGATTATCCTGTTTTAGGTAAAATAAAATTATTAGGTCTTACTGTTGAGGAAGCGAAAGCTTTATTTAAGAAGAAATTTGCAGAAGGTAAGCTATTAAAGGATCCTGTAATTATTTTCCGTGTTCTAAATTTCAGAGTAACTGTAGCAGGTGAGGTTAATAACCCTGGTGTTTACCCTGTTACTGGAGAAAGAATATCTATTTTAGAAGCACTTGGTATGGCTGGGGATTTAACTATAAAAGGTAGAAGAGACAATATATTGATAGTTAGAGATTTTAATGGTACAAAAACCTATACAAGAATTGATTTGACTAATAAAGAGGTTTTTAATTCCCCTGTGTATTATTTAACACAAAATGATTACGTATATGTTGAGCCTAACAACTCAGCTATAAGTGGAGCTTCTGGAGATGCAAGAATTGGAACACTAATTTCAATAGCATCATTTCTTATAACTACAACCCTCTTATTAATTACTAGAAATTAGAATCAACATGGCTTTAGTTGACAATAGAAACTTATCTGATAATACTTCCGAAGATTTTAATCTAAAAAAAACTCTTTTTGTATATTTAAAGCAATGGAAATGGTTTGTATTTAGCTGTATTATATGCTTAGGTTTAGCTTTTTTACATTTAAGATATACCATGCCACAATATCGTGCAACTGCCAAAATAATGCTTTTAGATGATAAAGATGCATCTTCTGCAGGGGCTTTAAAAGATCTATCTATTTTTTCTGAAAAAGAAGATGCGATGGTTGAAGATGAAATACAAGTCATTCAATCTAGAAGTTTCTTAAGAAATATTGTTAAAAGATTACATCTAAACATTAACTATTTTTCAAAAGGAAGAGTTAACGAATTTGAACTTTATAAAACATCTCCAATAGTCGTAAATTTTATTGAATCGGATTCAATTATTAATACGACTAATTTTAATTTTTACACTGAAATTCTTTCTGTTACACATTTTAATTTTAAAATTAGCGAAGAAGACCCTCCAAAAAAATATACTTTTGGAGAAACAATTCCTACTTTTTTTGGTGGTCTTATAATTACACCTACAGAAAAAAACATAAAAGGCTACATAGGGAGCAGCATCAGAGTAAAAATAACGCCTTTAGAAACATTAGCAGAATCTCTTAAATACAGAATTTCTATATTACCAACAGGTCAATCATCAAAAGTTGTTAGTGTTAGTATAACTGACCCTGTTATACAAAAAGCTAAAGATATTGTAAATACTCTGATTGATGAGTATAATATTTCCACTATTCAGAAGAAAAATGAAATATCAAAAAACACAGCCGATTTTATTAATAAGCGTGTTGAATTAATAGCCTCAGACTTAGTTAATGTTGATGATAGTATTGTAAAGTTTAAAACAGGAAATAAGATAACTGATGTCGCTTCTGAAGCTGGTCAGTTTTTAAATTCAAGTGTATTAAATGAGCAACAATTGGATGCCTCCAAAATGCAATTGAATCAATTAAATTATATGAAAGAGTCATTAGGTGAGGATAAGTACGAAGCTATCCCTGCTAATTTAGGCTTGGGGGATGCATCTATTAGCCAACTTTCATCTAGATATAATGAGTTACTTGAAAGAAGAAAAACACTTTTAAAAAGTGCAGGAGAACAAAACCCTATTGTTGTAGAATTAGACCAAACTTTAGGAAGCATAAGACAAAATCTACAACAAAGTATTAATAATTCAAGTAAATCACTTAGAATACAAATAGGTAGCTTAGAAAACCAATCAAAAAGGATAAATTCCAAAATATTCTCTGTCCCAGGTCAAGAACGTAAACTAAGATCTATTGAAAGAAAGCAAGGTATTAAAGAATCACTATATTTATATTTATTAGAAAAAAGAGAAGAAGCTACCATATCTTTAACAGCGACTTCTCCAACAGCAAAAATAATTGATGAAGCATATAACAGTAACGGAGGTCCCATATCCCCAAATAGGCAAATTACATACATTGCAGCATTATTTTTGGGACTTATAATACCTTTTTTATTAATATATATAAGATATTTATTAGATACTAAGATTCATAATAAAGAAGATTTAGAAAGAGAAATTAAAAATATAACTGTATTAGGAGAAGTTCCAAGAGTAAAAAGAAATGGCGACACTTTAGTAGAACGTAATGACAGATCTATCTTATCTGAGTCATTTAGAATAATAAGAACGAACTTTGATTATGTAAAAAGGGGTAGAGAAGTTAAAGATTACGAGAACGTCATTTTCGTAACATCAACTATTAATGGAGAAGGAAAATCTTTCTTCAGTTTAAATATGGCTCTTACACTAGTAAATACAGGCAAAAGAGTTTTACTGCTTGGTGCAGATATTAGAAACCCTCAAATTTATTCTGCAATTAATAATAAAAAGGAAAAAAAACATTCAAAAATTGGGCTCACTGAATTCTTAGTTGATAAATCTATAATAGTTGGAGAAACTATTAATACCTATGACATTAATGGAATAAATATAGATATTTTACTTTCAGGAAAAGTACCGCCTAACCCAGCAGAGTTATTAATGAATGACAGAATAAAAGATTTATTTGATACTGTGTCTGATCAATATGATTATGTTATAGTCGATACAGCTCCATCCATGCTTGTTACAGACACTTTATTAATAAGTGAATATGCAGGTCATACAATTTATTTAACAAGAGCAGATTACACCGAAAAACGTATATTGAATTTTGCGAAAGAATTGCATGCAGAAAATAAACTTAATGGAATGATGCTTGTTGTTAATGATGTAAAACAATCAAACTTTGGGTATGGAGCAAAATACGGTTACTACGGAGCTCCAGAAAAAAAAGGTTTTTTTAGAAGAAAAGCTTAAATAACTGAGAATGTTCGGTTTGTATTCTCTATTATTTCATCAAGGCTTTTAACGATTTTCTTATTTAATACTAAATTAGATAATTTATCTATATGACCTTCGTTGTGAATATCTGTGCCAACAAAATCAATTAATTGCTCTTCAATTAAATAGTTAGCCGTTTTTTCAACGTTTTTCCCATAATGATTACTAAGTGACAACAAGTTAAGCTGAAAAAAACATCCTAATTGTTTTAATTTTTTGTAGTATTCTAAATTGTTATGATAAAACGAATAGCGCTCAGGGTGTGCTAAAACAGGAATATATCCTTGTGTTTTAATTTTAAAAATAGTGTCTTCTAAATTTAGAGGTGCTTGAAAATATGACATTTCGATAAGTACGTAGTCTCTTTTTAAAGTAAATAAGTTTCTGTTTTCTAATAAACTTTCAAAATTACTGTCGAGCATATATTCTGCAGCCGGATTTACCGTAATATCATCAAGTAATTTAGACGTTAAGGCTCCTAATAGTATTTGATAAGCACTTCCAATAGTTTCATCTGTATTAGGATAAAAACCCTGCATGATATGGGGTGTAGGAATAAATTGTTTTATTCCCAATGCTTTCATTTTTTTCAATAAAAGTAAAGAGTCCTCAATAGTCTTTGCTCCATCATCAATCCCAGGAAGAATGTGATTATGGATATCTACAAAATCTTCTAATAAATCTTTTAAAAATAGTTTCTTAGAAAAAAAATGAAACATTTATACGTTGCAAATTATATTAAATTAATTTTTAGTTGTCATAAAAATGAAAAGCATCTACTATTATTTTGTCATCAACCAAACAATCAATTTTGGGCGTACCAATAGATTCTAAAAGTACAAAATTGATATTCCCATGATTGTTTTTCTTATCATATTTAAGCAATTCTATTATAGCAGGATATTCGTTTTCATCAATTTTTACTTTACCATAATAACTAATAAATAAATTTTTAATGTCTATTGTTGTTTGCTTTGGAAAACCTGCTAGTTTGGTAGAAATATAGCATGCTAAAATCATACCTATAATAATAGCCTCTCCATGTAACAACGCTGCTTTGTTTGGATTACTTAAAAAATAAGATTCTATAGCATGACCAAGAGTATGGCCAAAGTTTAGAGTTTTACGTTGGTTGTCTTCAAAAGGATCATTTTCAACAACGTTTTTTTTAATTAATACAGATTCGTAAATTAAAACATCTAGGTCGTCTAAATTTAATTTTGATAAATCCTTAAATTTATCCCAATAAGCTTCATCACTAATTAAACCGTGTTTTAGCATTTCGGCTAAGCCAGAACGCATTTGGTTTTGAGGTAAAGTGTTCAAAAATTTAGTATCAATTAGTACTAAATCGGCATTACTAATAACACCAATTTGGTTTTTAAGATGTCCTAAATCAACTCCAGTTTTCCCTCCAACAGATGCATCAACCATGGATAGTAGGGTAGTAGGTATGTTAATATATGAGATACCTCTTTTAAAAGTACAAGCAACAAAACCACCTAAATCTGTAATAACACCTCCTCCAATATTTATAAGTAAACTTTTTCTATCTGCATCCAATTCTGAAAGTGTATTCCAAACACCTACACAAGTATCTATTGTTTTATTGACCTCTCCAGATTCAATTTCAATAATTTCAATAACAATATCCGTTTCTAATCTTTCTAAAAAGTAAGGCAAACAATATTGATGCGTATTTTCATCAACTAAAATAAATACCTTAGAAAAATTATTGTCTTTAATATGCTTATTTAAAGGCTCATAACAAGCGCCATTAAAATGAATTGTACACTCATTTGTGATAATTGAATCCATGAAATAATTATTGTGTTTTAAAGTTGGTGAAATTAAGGAGATTTTACATAAAATGATAGTATTTCACATATAAAATAATAGTATTTTATATAAAAGGAAGTGGGGATATAATTATATTTACACAAATTTTTTGCATGAGTACAGATCGAATATTTGACAACACAGAAATTGCATTCTCACTAAAGAATGATTCTGAATTAGAACGCGCTTATTTTTTATTTAAAATGATATCTATTCAACCTTTAGTCAGGATAGGAACAGCCGCAACGAATTTTGCTATTAAGGCTAATTTACCAATTGAAGGCTTAATTCGTTCTACAGTATTTGATCATTTTTGCGGTGGTGTAAATGAAGAAGATTGCTTACCAGTAATCGATAAGATGTATTTAAAAGGAGTAAGTTCAGTTTTAGATTATTCCGTAGAGGGTAAAGAAAGCGAGAAGGAATTTGACTCAGCTACGAATACAATACTTAAAATCATTGATTTCGCTAAAGATATTGATGCAATTCCTATTGCTGTATTTAAACCAACAGGCTTTGGTAGGTTGGATTTATATGAGAAAATTGGTAGTCGAGAAGCCTTAACTAAAAAGGAACAGGAAGAATGGGCTAATGTTGTTAATAGATTTGATGTTGTTTGTAAAAAAGCTAAGGACAATGATGTTGCTGTATTAATTGATGCTGAAGAAAGTTGGATGCAAGGTGCGGCGGATGAATTAGTCACAAAAATGATGCAAAAGTACAATACAGAAAAACCTATAGTATACAACACATTGCAGATGTATAGACACGATAGATTGACCTTTTTAGAGAATGAGCATCAAAAAGCAAAGAAAGGCAATTATTTTCTTGGCTATAAATTGGTTCGCGGTGCTTACATGGAAAAAGAGAACGATAGGGCTGACGAAAAAGGATACAAATCGCCTATTTGCATAAATAAAGAAGCTACAGATGAGAATTTTGACAAGGCATTACTTTATATGATTGAAAACTTAGATTGTATGTCTTTATTTGCTGGAACTCATAATGAAAACAGTTCATATTTGTTAATGCAATTAATGGCAAGTAACAATTTAAAAAACAATGATAGTCGTATTTGGTTTGGTCAATTATATGGTATGAGTGATCATATCAGTTTTAATTTAGCAGACAAAGGCTATAATGTTGCTAAATATATTCCGTTTGGACCTGTAAAAGATGTTATGCCTTATTTAATTAGAAGAGCAGAAGAGAATACATCTGTTGCTGGTCAAACAGGCAGAGAATTGTCACTTTTAACTAAAGAAAAGAAGCGTCGGAAAACATTATAATTCAGATATATTTTTCTAAAATAGATTTGATTTCAGAATTTGACATACTTGGATTGACACTTGTTAATTCTGAAAAGTCACTCCTTTTAGTTTTAAAATTATTTTTTGATTGCACTAATAAAATATCTTTATTTTTAGTTGGTATTAATATTTCATTTTTTGAAATAAGATGCTCATGAAGTTTTTCTCCTGGACGTAATTCAGTAATTTTTATTTCAATTTTTGTTTGAATACTATTGTAAAAAGAAGCCAGTCTTTCTGCTAAATCTATTATTTTGATGGGTTGCCCCATATTAAAAGTGTAAATATTACTTTCTTTACTATTTAATGTAGCAACTTCCAATATTAGGCTACAAGCTTTTCTTTTATTAATAAAATAACGAGAAATATCGTTGTCTGTTACTGTAAGGGGGACACCTAATTCTATTTGCTTTTTAAAAAGGAGTAAAACGGATCCGTTAGATCCTAATATATTACCGAATCGAGTAATAATAAATCTGGTCGTTGATTTAGTTGATAAATAACTTTCAGCAACACGTTTAGACATTCCCATAATACCTATAGGATTCACCGCTTTATCTGTAGAAATAAAGATGAATTTTTTAACATTATATTCCATAGATAAATCGGCTAGTATTTTTGTTCCAAAAACATTAAGTTTGACTGCTTCATAAGGGATTTTTTCCATTAAAGGCACATGCTTATAAGCTGCAGTATGGAAAATAAGTGTAGGTTTATAAGTTTCAAAAAGGTGTCTTAATGTTTCTTCGTCTGTAATATTTAGAAGGAAGAAATCAACCGTGGTAATGTTTTCAAGTTTTAAGTCATTTATAAGATCATAAAGCGGTGATTCTGCAACATCAACAAGAATAAGTTTTTTATAGTCGCATGCTAATAATTGTTTTGAGAGTTCACTCCCTACAGAACCTGCGGCTCCAGTAATTAAAATAGTTTCATTAGAAAAGTCAAAATTATTTAAAGGCCTTTGTGGTGCTTTTTTAGTAGGAAATAAACCTGATTCAATTAATAATTGATCTATATAATTAGAGGTAGATTTATTCATTTGGCTTTAACTTCACTTAAATGTGTGTGTTTTTAGGTTATACTTGCAAAGTATGAATAATAAAGTTTTATGCCAAATACATTGAAAAAAGCAGATCTCATTCAACTATTTAGTAATAACCTTAATAATGGTAATACATATAAGTTTCAAATCAAAAAAGAAGGTTTGTTTTCTAATATATTCTTTATTGTATTTTAATTTATCTGGAATAATGGTATTAATGAAGAAATCTTCAGGGTCTTCTGCTGCTTTTAAAAGCTCTACCTCATTCCTGTATTTTAGCGAAGCTAACCCTGTAATACCTGGTCTGACAGAAAAAATCCGCATATCATCTTCATTATAAAAATTCACATAATACCTTAATTCTGGTCTAGGCCCTACAAAACTCATATCTCCTTTTAAAATATTTATAAGCTGAGGAAATTCATCAATTTTATAGCGTCTTAAAAAATAGCCTACTTTGGTTATTCTGGAATCATTATTTCCTAAAGTAAGCAATCCTTTATTTTGAGATTGCACGTGCATAGTACGAAACTTAAAAATATTGAAATCTATATTATTTTTGCCAACACGCCCTTGAACAAAAAGAACAGAACCTTTTGAATCTAATTTAATTAAAAGAGCTATTAGTATTAAAAAAGGGGAGAGGATTAATAATCCTAATATAGAAAAAACAACATCAAAACTACGTTTAAGGATCATTATCTAATCTATTTTTAAATTAGTAATGGTAGCAATGCTATCACAATTTTCAACAATGAGAATAATGGCTTTCTTTTTGAACTCTCCTTCAACATTATATGTGCCACATGGCTTTTGTCTTGCATTACTTTCGGAAAAATTAATATTTCCCTTTTTTAAAACATAATTTATTGCTGTAGAGTCTAAATTATTAAGTTTTAAACCAGATTGGATATGATCACTGTAAATAATTTTCTTTTGTCTAATATTTTTTAAAACTCTGGCGTCTGGACCATAGCTGCATGAGGTTTTTTTACCGTTTAAAAAGAAAGCTAAAATTATTAATCCAATAGAAAACCCGCCTAGATAATAGCCAACGCGTTGTATAAGTTTCATTTAATGTGTTTAGTGAAATAAATCAAGATCAGAATCGTAATCAATTAAAATATAAGCAAATTAACATCGCTAAAATCTAAATCAAACCAATCACCAACAGATTTACTAGTTAAAATTCCGTGGTAAAAATACAACCCATTTTTTAAACCTCTATCAAATCTTAAAGAATTTTCTATACCACCATCCTCGGCTATTTTCAATAAATAAGGTGTGAAAATATTGCTTATGGAAACAGATGCTGTACGAGAATATCTGGCAAGAATATTAGGAACACAATAATGAATCACATCATGTTTTATAAATGTAGGTTTTTTATGTGTGGTCACTTCGCTAGTTTCAAAACAACCTCCCATATCTATACTTACATCTATTATGATAGCACCTTTTTTCATAGATTGTACCATAGCATCAGAAACTATTACTGGCGCTCTATTTGTTCCGCGTATTGCTCCAATAACAACATCGCAACGTTTTAAGGCTTTGGTTAAATTTTTTGGTGTTAGTGTAGATGTGAAAAACGGCCTACCCAAATTGGCTTGTATTCTTCTTAATTTTGTAATAGAATTATCGAAGACTTTTACATCTGCTCCAAGTCCTATAGAACTTCTAGTCGCAAACTCACCAACAGTCCCTGCTCCTAGTATAACAACTTTTATAGGAGGAACACCACTAATATTACCAAACATGAGTCCATTGCCATCTTTAGCATCAGATAATAACTCTGAAGCAATTAAAACAGAGGCAGTTCCAGCAATTTCACTTAACGATTTCACAGCAGGGTAGGTTCCGTCTCCGTCTCTTATAAACTCAAAGGCTAACGCAGTGACACGTTTTGATGCCAGTGCTTCAAAATATTTTTTTGACTGCGTTTTAATTTGAAGCGCAGATATTAATATCGTTTGAGGATTAATAAGCTTAATTTGATCTATGCTGGGGGGCTCCACTTTAAGAATCATAGGGCATGCAAAAACTTTAGCTGTGTCTTTTGTGATCTCAGCACCCGCTTCACTATAGTCTTTATCACTAAAACTAGCACCATGTCCTGCTCCAGATTCAAGTAATACTTTATGCCCATTACTTACCAAAGCAAACACGGCATCTGGTGTTAAACATACACGTTTTTCTTGAAAAGCAGTCTCTTTAGGTATGCCTATAAATAATTCTCCCTTACGCTTTAGTAATTCAAGGGTTTCTTCTTGCGGTAAAAGCTGCTGCTTTGTAAAAGGCGAGAGTGGTTTTGACATGGTTAGATTTAATTAATAAAAAATCAAATTACAAATAAATTTTCTATTGTTAATGCAAACTGAAAATAATTATTTTAGTTTTTTAACAGTTGTCAAAAATAGATATATAGTTTTGAGTTTTTGTAAGAAAAAAAATATAATAATTATAATTTTCCTTAAATTGTTTTAAATTAATTATTTATAAGTTTGCACTATCAAATATAACTATGATTAAAAATTTATTTTATCATTTTATTCTGCTACTTTCTCTCTCTTCTTTTTCCCAAGAATATAGATTAAATGGATATGTTAAAGATGGTAATAATAAACCAATAGCATATTCTAATGTTCTAATTACCAGCTTAGGTAGTTCGAAAATGGCGAATGGAACTTCTACAGATGAAAAAGGTTATTTTATAATAGAAAACCTAAAAGCGGGGGATTATATATTAAAGGTTAGCTTCCTTGGGTTTAAAGCGTATTCTACCAGAGTTGAACTTGATAGAAACATTCATTTTGATACTATAATACTTGAAGATAATTTAGAAACACTCGAAGGAGTAACTGTAGTTGCAAAAAGACCAACCGTTAAGCGCATGGTAGATCGTTTGGTTTTTAATGTTGAAAACTCTACACTATCAAATGATAATGTTTTAGATGTTTTAAAACATACTCCAGGTGTATTGGTTCATGATGGGGCTATAACCATAAAACAATCGACACCCACGATATATATAAACGATAGGAGGGTTCACTTATCTCCAAGTGAAGTACAACAACTTTTAGAAGGCACCTCCGCTACTAATGTAAAATCTATTGAAGTTATTACAAATCCGCCTGCAAAATACGAAGCAGAAGGTGGCGCTGTACTTAATATAATAACCAGTAAAAACATTATTGCAGGTTATCACGGAAGTGTATTTGGAAATTATAAACAAGGTTCTGAATTTCCTAAATATTCACTAGGGACTAGTCATTTTTTTAAAACAAAAAAGCTTAGTACTTATATAAACTACAATGTTAATCCTAGAAAAGATTTTAGGCATAATAATGAATCTATAAATTTTATAGATAACAATAATCAAAATACTTCAAGTTGGGAAACAGATTATAAAAGAGTGCGCAAAACTTCTAACCAAAACATTAATGGTAATATTGACTATAATATAAATGAGCGTAATAGCCTAGCTTTTTCAACAAGCATGCTCATTGCTCCTAGAGACCAAACCAAAACATCTATTAACTCATTAACTGAAGTTTTTAATTCAAATGAAGTTTTAGATTCTACTTTTAATACTATTAATAAATTAGTCGATGAAACTTTTAACCTAGCCTTTACACTTGATTATGTTCATAAATTTAAAAAAGAAGGGGAGAAGCTTTCTATTAGTGCACATCATACGAACTACGATTTTTCGAGTTTCCAAAACGTCGATACCGATTATCGATTCCCTGATAATACACCTATAAGAAGTAATAGGTTTCAAACGTTTTCGAGTCAAGTCATAAAATTATACACAGGTCAAGTAGACTATGAATTGCCAATAAGTGGTTCATCACAATTTGAAGCAGGAGGGAAGGTCTCTAATATTAATTCAGAAAGTGTTTTAAATCAGTTTATTTTTGAAAATGACGAAAAGATAGAAGACTTTCAAAATTCAGACACCTTTTTATACGACGAAACTAATTATGCAGCCTATATAAGTTATTCAAAAGATTGGGAGCATTGGAGTTTTAAATCTGGATTAAGAGCAGAGTATACTGATATTAAAGGAAATTCATTGTCAACGAATCAAAACAGTGATAATGATTATCTGAAATTGTTTCCATCGTTTTATTTATTACATAAATTAAATGATGATAATAAGTTGTATTTTAATTATAACAAGCGCATTCATCGACCTAGATATAATCAATTAAACCCCTTTAAATATTTCTTAAATGATAATGCATATAATACAGGGGATCCAGATTTAAAACCTCAAATTGATGATGTTTTCACTCTTGGATATACATTAAATGCCAAATATACTTTTGAGATTTACTATCGTACTGAAAATAACCCAACCTTAGAAATTGTATTTCAAGATAATGATGACAATGTCTTAAAATACATTAACACAAATATTAATAAAAGTGTTTCTTATGGATTGGACTTCACAACCTATACGAGGTTGGCTAATCGTTGGAATTTATATATATTATCATCGTTTTTTTATTATGACAATCGATTTTTTGCATTAGAAAGCAATAATGAAATAACTACTAACGATAAATGGTCTTTATATGGACAATTCGTTAATTATTTTTCCTTTTTAAAAGATAAGAGTTTAACTGCAGACGTTTCTTTTTTATATATTTCTCCAGTGGCTGATGGCCCATCCATAACAAGCAATAGATCTGGATTAAATATTAATTTGAGAAAAATATTTTTAGACAATAGAGCGGCTTTAAGTATTGGTGTAACGGACATTTTTAATACACAAAACTTTACAAAAATGACCAAATATTTAAATCAAGATATATTTTTAAATTCCAGGATAGAAAATAGATTGTTTACATTAGGGTTTCATTACAACTTTGGAAACTTCAGATTAAATACCAATAAAAAAGAAATTGAATTACAAGAAAGAGATAGACTAAATAATAACTAAAAATATTCTTTTATTTTGCCCCAAAAGTTTTTAGGGGATATTTTAAATTCTTCTTCCAACTCTTCCAGAGATTTATTTGCTTCATTAATTTTATTAAAAATACGAGCTCTAATGAGGTAAATTGATGGTATAATAATGGCCATTATTGGTATTAAATAAATCAACTGATTAGTATCTATATACTTTATCTCTTCATTTAAAGTACCAAATATTTGATACGTAAACATTGCAATAGGCACCAAAAGAGCATGATACCACCAATGTCGACATGTGAAAAACCAAATAAACAATAAAAATAAAGGTATTAGCTTGCCTGTGAAAATCCACATAGCAACATTTGCACTCTCAAAATGTCCACTGTTATATGTAAACAAAAAAGTGTTCCAAATTTTTGTATTTGGAACACTTTCATGCAAATAAAATAAATAAGGGGTTATAGCTATTAAAGTAGCAATTATACTACCAGTTACTATATTCTTATTATCTGACGTTCGTTGCTTTGATTTTCGATTTGTCAATTTTTGCTGTTTGTTCTCCATCTTGGTTGTAAGCATCAGCAGCTTGAGCCATAAACAACATTCCTCCGAAAATCGCGATTGCGATTAAGTACTTTTTAGTTTTCATTTTAAAGGGATTTATTAATTAATATACCCAAATGTAACTAAAGGCTATTTTGAAGTATGTCGCGAAATGTTAAAAAAATGTTAAAATCAAACATTGTTTAAATTTACAATGTGGTTTTCCCGTAAAACTTCAAAATTCGGAGTACTTTTTCTGCTATTTATTTGTTTAAGCTAATGTTATGTTAGTAATTTGCTTGTTAATTTAATTTTATAATTCTATGATTATCAGAATCTAATTTTAAATTAATTCTATCAAAACGATCATTTAGAATGGGTTCTATTTTTTCTGGCCATTCAATTAATTTCCAATGTTCAGAATCTAAATAATCTTCTATTCCAAAATTGTAGGCTTCCTCTAAATCATGTATTCTATATAAATCGAAATGATATATTTTATCATTATTTAACTGATATTCGTTAACAATAGAAAATGTTGGACTACTAACTTCATCATCACTACCTAAAACTTTTACGATGGTTTTTATTAGTGTTGTTTTTCCAACTCCCATATCTCCATAAAATAATAATGTCTTAGTTTTTGCATTTTTAACTACTTGTTTTGCAATATTTTCGACATCATTTAATCCAAAATTAATTTCCAATTTCATAAAATTTTACACACAATTATAATCATAAAAAATTAAAAAAGCAACAAAAATACGCATTTAATCGTTGTTTTTTGCTTTTTATAGATTATTTTGGGTTAAATACGACAAAGGGAATAATCATTTCTTCAAGCGACACGCCTCCATGCTGATACGTATTTCTAAAATAACTAACATAATGATTGTAGTTATTAGGATAAGCAAAAAACAAATCACTTTTTGCAAAAATATAAGAACTACTCATATTAATAGAAGGTAAGTGAGCTTCTTTTGGGTTTTTAAAGACCAACACATCCTTGTCATCATAGGTCAAACTCCTCCCGGTTTTATAACGAAGATTTAAACTTGTGTCTCTATCTCCAATGACTTTGGAAGGGTTCTTAACATTAATAGTACCATGATCCGTTGTTAGAATAAGTTTAAATCCTAATTGTTGAGCCTGCTGTATCATATCCAGAAGAGGGGAATTTTTAAACCAACTTAATGTTAAAGACCTATATGCTTTATCATTTGAAGCTAGTTCTTTAACAACTTCCATTTCTGTTTTAGAATGTGATAACATATCAACAAAATTGTAGACAACAACAGTTAAATCATTGTTTTTAAGTGATTTGAAATTATCAGCTAGTTTTTTACCATTTTTTAGATTTGTGATTTTGTGATAGTCATAATTCAAATGAGTTAACCCTAATCGTTTCATCTGTGTATCTAAAAAGTCGGCTTCATGCATGTTTTTTCCACCATCATCAGTGTCATTTTTCCAATATTCTGGAAATAATTTTTCCATATCACTAGGCATTAATCCAGAAAAAATGGCATTACGGGCATACTGAGTTGCCGTTGGCAAAATACTAAAAAATGCGTCCTCTTTAATCTTTTTATAATAATTGTTAATAATGGGTTCAAAAACTTTCCATTGGTCATAGCGTAAATTGTCAATAACAATTAAAACCGTAGGCTGCTCTTTACTTATCTCAGGAGCGATTTTTTCTTTAAAAAGAGTATGTGACATTATTGGAGATTCTGTGTTTGGCTCAAACCAATCAGCATAATTCTTTTCTATAAATTTCCCAAACTGAATGTTTGCCTCATTTTTTTGAGACTCTAAAATTTCAAACATGCCAGGATCCTCAATGTCTTCTAACTGAATTTCCCAATAAATAAGTTTTTGATACAGATTCACCCATTCCTCGTAAGAATTAACCATAGATAAATCCATGGCTATTTTTCTAAATTCCTGTTGATAGTTTGAAGTCGTTTTTTCAGATACTAACCGAGAATTATCTAAGTTTTTCTTTAAACTTAATAATATTTGATTAGGATTTACGGGCTTGATAAGGTAATCTGCTATTTTATTACCAATGGCCTCTTCCATAATATACTCTTCCTCACTTTTAGTAATCATAACCACAGGAAGGTTGTCTTGCTTTTCTTTTATTTCATTTAAAGTTTCAAGACCAGTAAGTCCAGGCATATTTTCATCTAAAAATACAATATCGAAACTTTTTTCATCTATAACATCAATAGCTTCTGTACCACTCATGCATTTTGTAACTTTATAATTACGTTGTTCTAAAAACAGAATATGAGGTTTTAGCAAATCGATCTCATCATCTACCCAAAGTATTTGTATTGTATTCATTTAAGTGTTTTTAAATAGTCTTGTATTAGTAATTGTTTTTAATAATGTTCTTATATATAGACTACATATAATTATATTTGTGTCTATATAAACATTAACTTTTCAAGTTTGAATAAACTTAAAATCTTAAACGACCCAATTTACGGATTTATTACCATTCCAAATTCGCTTATTTTCGATTTAATTCAACACAAATACTTTCAGCGTTTAAGAAGGATTACCCAAATGGGAATGTCTTATTTGGTTTATCCAGGCGCTCACCATACCAGATTTCATCATGCCATAGGATGTGTACATTTAATGCAGCAAGCTGTTAATGTACTTCGTTTTAAGGGAGTTATGATTTCTGAAGAAGAAGAAAAAGGACTTTACGTCGCTATATTATTACACGATATTGGTCATGGTCCTTTCTCTCATGCCATGGAACATAGTATTGTAAATAACGTGTCTCATGAAGATATTTCTTTGCTTTTTATGGAGCGATTAAATAAAGAATTTAACGGAAGTTTAACGCTTGCTATTCAAATTTTCAAAGGTGAGTACCCTAGAAAATTCATGTGTCAGCTTATTTCCGGGCAACTAGATATGGACAGAGCTGATTATTTAAAAAGAGATAGTTTTTATACAGGAGTTGCAGAAGGCAATATAAATAGTGAGCGATTAATAACAATGCTTAACGTTGTTAATGATGAATTAGTTGTTGAAGAAAAAGGAATTTATAGTGTCGAAAAATTTATTGTTGCAAGACGCCTTATGTATTGGCAGGTTTATTTACATAAAACCGGATTAGCAGCAGAACAATTATTAATTCGAGTTTTAAAGCGCGCTAAAGAGTTATACAATAGAGGGGTTAAGCTGGAAGCCAGCAAGGCTTTACTGTTCTTTTTAGAAAATAAAATATCTATTGATGATTTTAGTAACGATATACTTGACGTTTTTTCTCAATTAGATGATTACGATATTATATCAGCTATGAAAAACTGGCAATATCATAATGATTTTGTTCTTAATCATCTAAGCAAAATGATAATTAATCGAGATTTGTTGAAAGTAAAATTAAAAAAGAAAGAAATAAAACAAAAAAGCCTTGAAAAACATATTCAAAATTTAATTAACGCCCATAATATAAGTGAAGAGGAGGCAGAATATTTTGTATTTACGGGTAAAATCTCTAATCAAGCTTATCGATTAAAACATCAAGGAATAAACATTTTGCACAAATCTGGAAAAATTGAAGATATTGTTAAGGCTTCAGATCAACTAAACCTTAAGGCTTTATCTAAACCAGTGACAAAATATTATATATGTTGCCCTAAATAAACACTGTAGTAATTTTTTTATTATTTAAAAAAATTACTACAGCAAAATGCTACAAATGTTTACAGAAAACAATAAGCATCTGTACATGAAAAACTTTAGTACATTTTTCCTATTTTTGCGTCAATCAAACAAAAACTACAAACTTTTCAGTGTGAAATTTACAGCACAACAAATAGCGGAAATATTAGAAGGTGATATTGTTGGCGACCCAAATATGGAAGTTTCAAAATTATCTAAAATTGAAGAAGGAACTCAAGGATCTTTGACATTTCTATCTAATCCAAAATATACGCCATATATATACTCAACAAAAGCTTCTGTAGCAATAGTAAACAAAAGCTTTGTTCCCGAAAATGATATTAATACCACATTAATCAAAGTTGAAGATGCTTATGCTGCTTTTTCTAAAGTACTTGAGTATTACAATATGGTTAAACTTAACAAAGTAGGCATTGAGCAACCTTCCTACATATCGGAATCTGCAATATATGGTGATAACGTCTATGTTGGAGCATTCTCATATATAGGTAAAAGTGTTTCAATAGGAAATAATGTTAAGATTTTTCCAAATGCATATATAGGAGATAATGTGACTATTGGAGATAATTCCATTGTTTTTTCTGGAGCCAAAGTTTATTCAGATACTATTATGGGAGATGCATGCGTCATAAACTCTGGTGCAATCATTGGAGCTGACGGATTTGGTTTTGCTCCAAATCAAGATGGTAGTTATAGCAAAATCCCTCAAATTGGGAATGTTATTTTAGAAGATCATGTTGATGTGGGAGCTGGAACCACTATAGATAGAGCAACTATGGGATCTACAATAATACGAGAAGGTGTTAAATTAGATAATCAAATTCAAATTGCACATAACGTAGAAATAGGTAAACATACCGTTATAGCAGCACAATCTGGTGTTGCGGGTTCCACTAAAATTGGTGAATATTGTCAAATTGGAGGCCAAGTAGGCATCGCTGGACATATCATTATTGGTAATAATGTTAAAATACAAGCTCAATCTGGAATTGCAAGAAATGTAAAAGATGACGAAATACTGCAAGGATCTCCAGCATTAGCATTAAGTGATTATAACAAATCATATGTGCATTTTAAAAACTTACCTAAGATTGTAAAAAATATTAATGATTTAGAAAAAAATAAATGGGAATAGTTAATACTGAAATAAAGCAAAGAACCATTAAAGGTGAAATCTCTTTAACAGGTGTCGGCTTACATACAGGAAAAGATGTTACTTTAACTTTTAAACCAGCTCCTGCAAATTCTGGATTAGCTTTTAGAAGAGTTGATTTAGAAGGGACACCAATAATTGAAGCAGACGCTAATTATGTTACCAATACACAACGAGGTACCTGTTTAGAGAAAAATGGTGTAACAATTCAAACTTCAGAGCATGTACTTGCTGCATTAGTAGGATTAGATGTTGATAATGCTATTATTGAGTTGAATGCTTCAGAACCTCCAATTATGGACGGATCATCTAAGTTTTTTGTTGATGCTATTGAAAAAGCTGGTATCATAGAACTTGATGCTTTTAGAGAAGAGTTTGTAATTACTAATATTGTTTCATATACTGATGAAGAAACAGGGAGTGAAATTTTAGTTATGCCTTCTAAAGAATACCAAATAACTACTATGGTAGATTTTGGTACTAAAGTTTTAGGAACACAAAATGCTACTTTAAATAAAATTTCAGATTTCAAAAAAGATATTTCAAATTCACGTACGTTTAGTTTTTTGCATGAAATAGAAATGCTTTTAGAGCATGGGTTAATTAAAGGAGGCGATCTTAATAATGCCATTGTTTATGTAGACAAAGCATTATCTCCAGAAACAATGGAGAAATTAAGAGTTGCTTTTAATAAAGATTCTATTGCTGTAAAGCCAAATGGTATTTTAGATAACCTGACTTTGCATTACCCAAATGAAGCAGCGAGACATAAATTACTTGACGTTTTAGGAGATTTAGCTCTTATAGGAACAAGAATTCGTGGTAAAGTAATAGCTAATAAACCTGGCCATTTTGTAAATACACAATTTGCTAAGAAGCTGTCTAAAATAATTAAAAATGAACGTCGTAATAACGTGCCAAATATAGATTTGAATCAGCCGCCTCTAATGGATGTTAATCAAATTATGGCAATGTTACCTCACAGACAGCCTTTTTTGTTAATAGATAAAGTTTTTGAGCTTACAGACAACGCTGTTATTGCTATGAAAAACGTGACTATGAACGAGCAGTTTTTTGCTGGTCACTTCCCAGGAGCTCCAGTAATGCCTGGTGTTTTAATCGTAGAAGCCATGGCGCAAACAGGAGGTATTCTAGTGCTTAATACCGTTCCGGATCCGGAAAATTATTTAACCTTTTTCATGAAAATGGATAATGTTAAGTTTAAACAAAAAGTAATCCCAGGAGATACGCTAATATTTAAATGTTCGTTAATTACTCCTATTCGCCGCGGTATTTGTCACATGCAAGGTTACGCCTATTCTAACGGTAAACTTTGTGCAGAAGCAGAACTAATGGCTCAAATCTCTAAAGTTAAAAAATAATATGAACCAACCACTAGCTTACGTTCACCCAGGAGCCAAAATTGCTAAAAACGTTGTAATAGAACCATTTACAACCATTAATAATAATGTAATAATAGGTGAAGGAACTTGGATAGGAAGTAACGTAACCATTATGGAAGGTGCCCGTATTGGTAAAAATTGCAATATTTTTCCTGGTTCAGTTATTTCTGCAGTTCCACAAGATTTAAAATATAATGACGAAGACACGACTGTAGAAATAGGGAACAATGTTACTATAAGAGAATGTGTAACTATTAACAGAGGTACAACCGATAGAATGAAAACAGTTATCGGTAACAACTGTTTAATAATGGCATATTGCCATATTGCTCACGATTGTATTGTTGGTGATAATTGCATTTTCTCTAATAACAGCACACTAGCAGGTCATATAACAATAGGAGACTATGTTGTTTTAGCAGGTATGACTGCTGTACATCAATTTGTATCTGTAGGTAATCATGCCTTTGTTACCGGAGGATCTTTGGTAAGAAAAGATGTGCCTCCTTATGTAAAAGCAGCTCGTGAACCTTTATCATATGTTGGTATAAATTCAGTAGGCTTAAGAAGACGTGGATTTACAACAGAAAAAATAAGAGAGATTCAAAATATTTTTAGAATCCTTTATCAAAAGAATTATAATAATACACAAGCTTCAGAAATTATTGAAGCAGAAATGGAAGCAACACCAGAACGTGATGAAATTCTTCAGTTTATTAAAAATTCACATAGAGGTATCATGAAAGGATATTTCAAATCAAATTAATTAACGATTACACAAAAAATATTTTATGGCAACTACAAGTGATATTAGGAATGGATTATGCATTAAATATAATAATGATATTTATAAAATAATAGAATTTTTACACGTAAAACCTGGTAAAGGCCCTGCTTTTGTTAGAACGAAAATGAAAAGTGTTACTAGTGGTAAAGTTTTAGACAACACCTTTTCTGCTGGTCACAAACTAGATGATGTACGTGTTGAAACCCATAAATTTCAATTTTTATATAATGATGGTGAGTATTATCATTTTATGAACACTGAAGATTATACGCAAATTCAATTGGTGGAATCTGCATTAGATAATCCTGGCTTAATGAAAGAAGGAGAAGTTGTAACGGTTATTATTAATTCTGAAGACAATATGCCACTTTCAGTAGAAATGCCTGCAAGTGTTATATTAGAAGTAACAGCAACAGAACCAGGAGTAAAAGGAAACACAGCAACCAATGCAACAAAACCTGCTACTGTTGAAACTGGAGCAACTGTTAATGTCCCTTTATTTATTAATGAAGGAGACAAAATAAAGGTTGAAACAGATAAAGGAACCTATAAAGAACGTGTAAAGGAATAATGTATAAATGAAATTTCCTAAGCCACACACTTTAAAAAACATAGCGCAATTAATTGGTTGTAGTTTTGTTGGTGATGATGATTTCTCTGTTCTGGGAATGAATGAAATTCATGTCGTAGAACCAGGAGACATTGTTTTTGTAGATCATCCTAAATATTACGATAAAGCACTTGATTCTGCTGCAACGATCATTCTTATTAACAAAGAAGTGACATGTCCTCAAGGAAAAGTATTATTAATTAGTGATGATCCCTTCAGAGACTTTAATAAACTCACTAAGCATTTTAAACCCTTTCAATCTGCTAATAGTCAAATATCTAGCAGTGCAATCATTGGCAAAAACTCAGTAATACAACCCAATACTTTTATTGGTCATAATGTCGTAATCGGTGATAATTGTACGATCCATTCTAACGTAAGTATTTATGATGATGCCATAATAGGAAATAATGTTACCATTCATGCTGGATCAGTTTTAGGAGGAAACGCTTTCTATTATAAAAACAGACCTGAAGGTTATGACCGCTTAAAATCCAGTGGACGTGTTGTTTTAGAAGATCATGTAGATATTGGGTCTGGCTGTACCATAGATCGAGGTGTTACCGCTGATACTAGGATTAAAGAAGGTACTAAAATTGATAATTTAGTACAAATAGGCCATGATACGGTTATTGGTAAAAAATGTTTAATAGCATCTCAGGTTGGAATTGCAGGCTGCGTTGTTATTGAAGATGAAGTAACTATTTGGGGGCAAGTTGGAATTACAAGCGGAATAACAATTGGAAAAAAAGCTGTCATATCGGCAAAGGCTGGCGTTAGTAAATCATTAGAGGGTGGAAAAAGTTACTTTGGAATCCCTGCAGATGATTTTCGATCAAAATATAAAGAAATTGCATCCATAAGAAAGATTCCTGAAATACTTGATAAATTAAAGGAACAAGACAAAAAATAGCACATAGTAATTCTAAAAAGAAAAGTACGTTTTTACTTTAAAATTTTGATACAAAAAATTACATTTGCTCAATTAAATTAATAAAAGACAAATAATCTCCTATGAGTGTTTTAGTAAATAAAGATTCAAAAATTATAGTTCAAGGATTTACAGGTAGTGAAGGGACATTTCACGCTGGTCAAATGATTGAATATGGAACCAATGTTGTTGGAGGTGTTACTCCAGGAAAAGGTGGTCAAACACATTTGGACAAACCAGTTTTTAATACGGTTTTAGATGCCGTTAAAGAGGTAGGAGCAGATACAACTATTATTTTTGTGCCGCCTGCTTTTGCTGCAGATGCTATTATGGAAGCAGCAGATGCTGGTATAAAAGTTATTATTACCATTACAGAAGGTATTCCAGTTGCAGATATGATTACTGCATCCAATTATATAAAAAATAAAGATTGCCGATTAATTGGCCCTAACTGTCCAGGAGTTATTACTCCAGAAGAAGCTAAAGTTGGTATTATGCCAGGATTTGTTTTCAAAAAAGGTAAAGTAGGTATTGTTTCTAAATCAGGAACATTAACTTATGAAGCAGCAGATCAAGTTGTAAAACAAGGATTAGGGATTACTACAGCAATTGGTATTGGTGGAGATCCAATAATAGGGACTACAACTAAAGAAGCCGTTGAATTACTAATTAATGACCCAGAAACTGAAGCCGTTGTAATGATTGGCGAAATAGGAGGTCAATTAGAAGCCGATGCTGCAAACTGGTATAAAGAAAGTGGTAGTAAAAAACCTGTTGTTGGTTTTATAGCTGGAGAAACAGCTCCTGCAGGCCGAACTATGGGACATGCTGGTGCTATAGTTGGAGGAAGTGACGACACAGCCCAAGCTAAAAAGAAAATTATGAGAGCCTGTGGAATTCATGTAGTTGATTCTCCTGCTGAAATAGGTAAGAAAATAGCGGAAGTATTAGGGTAACCTTAATAGTTCTTTAAAATATAAATCCGTTAACTTTTATTAGTTAACGGATTTTTTTTGTATTAAATTAAAAATAGAGGGTAACAAAAATGTGATCATATTGATATACTAGTATAAAGCTAAAAAAACAAAGATCATGAAAGCACAAAAACTAATTTGGGGATTAATTATCATAGGACTATTTTTTAACAGTTGTTCGAAGGATGATGGTGACATAGAAGTTGTAGAAGTAGAAGAAACTACGCCACAATATCCAATGAAATCGTTAATAGAAAGTGGGCATATGCAAGTAAACTATCAAAAAATAAATAGTCCTAGCACCTTCGAGATGGGATATAAATTTAAGACATTTAAAAGTGGAAAAATTACAGCGCTAGGTATTAGAGTACCAAATAATGAGACGTATCGGGTAACACTGTGGAATGTAGAAACAGAAACCATTTTAGCAACAGCAATGGTGACGTCAAGTTCTGGACTTTTATCTTTTGAAGATATAGAACCTATAGTTATAGATTCAGGCACACCATATTTTGTTTCTGTTAATACGAACGATTATTACCAGTTTACTAACGCTGGAAACGACTTATTTCCTATTGAAATGGGAGATGTTCTAATTTCTGGTTATGGATCTAACTTTGGTGCAAGTCAAACACTACCAAGTACATTTTCGGAAGTATCTTATCTTGGAATGGTAGATATTAAGTTTATATCCAATAATTAATGCTTACAAAATGAAAAAGAAGAAATATGAAAAATCCGCCAACTAATATTAGTTGGCGGATTTTAATTTAACGTCAGTTGAACGTAAATACTATTCAAGAGAACCAAATTAATTATTTGAAATACAAGTGTTTGTCATGTCGACAGAGCGAAGCATGAGTGACGAGACATCTCATTATGATGGGATTCTTCCAGATAAGCTTCGCTACATAGCTTTAAACATATCTATTTAAGGTACTCTAGTATATTCAATCGAAGTATCAAATCCATCAATGTTTAATATAATCGTTTCTCCTTCCTCTGCAAGGTTAGAAACATCAAAAGAGGTTGTAACAGATATAGAAGTTGGTTTGGTTAAGTTTTCTTCAATATAAAATTTGATGCGCCTCTGTATAGGCATACTTTCTAATACTTCTCCAGAATCTACCAATTTAACATCCTCAATTCTATCTTGAGTAGAAAGAATGCTAAACGTTACATCCAAGCAATTACCATTAATTTCAGCAGATGTAATAGGTGAGGACTTTATTTCTTTGTAGAGTTTAGGGCTAACTATAGTACCCTTTTCACAATATCTATCTGTGAATATGACAGTTTTATTAGTGGCTTCTGTATCAAAATCAGGACAAGTATTTAGACCAGCGATGCCTCCAAACTCACAAACTTTATTTCTTTCACAGTCGTAAACTGCAATAAGGTTGTCAGCACAGTTTAAGCAATTGTTTATTGAAAAAACAATTTGTCCTTTATAATCATATTGTATAATTTCTAAACCGTTAGAATCTGTATTGTTTAACAATTCTTTTAACCAATCAATGTTTTCAAGGGGATCTACTGAGCATATTTTAGAAGAAGAATTACCATCATCAGTTTCATGACACCCTAAAAATGATACTAATAATAAAAAAAGAAAAGTGTACTTCATAGTATTTTGGGTTTTATATTTAATTAAGTTCAATTATTAGATGCAGTCAATAAATAAAGGTTGCGTAAAAAAGATTTTTTTAATTATTATTTAAATATGATTTTATATCATTTTTTATATGATACAACATTGTATTTCCTATATTTGAATATCGAATTTATTAATAACTTCAAGAATGAAATACGCAATGTGTACCATTGTGTTTTTGTGTTAAATTAAAAATATCTAAATGAAATTATTACAAGGAAAAACGGCTATAGTTACTGGTGCTAGCCGTGGAATTGGTAAAGGAATTGCGAAAGTATTTGCCGAACAAGGAGCTAATGTAGCATTCACATACAGCTCGTCTGTAGAAGCTGCAAATGCATTAGAAGCAGAATTGAATGCCTTGGGCATAAAAGCAAAAGGGTACCAAAGTAATGCCGCTAGTTTTGACGATGCTCAAAAGCTAACTGAAGACGTTGTTTCTGAATTTGGATCTATTGATATCTTAGTAAATAATGCTGGTATCACAAAGGATAACTTATTAATGCGGATTAGTGAAGAAGACTTTGATACCGTTATAGAAGTTAACTTAAAGTCTGTTTTCAATATGACAAAAGCAGTACAACGTACCATGTTAAAACAACGCAAAGGTTCTATTATTAATATGAGTTCTGTGGTTGGGGTTAAAGGAAATGCAGGACAAACTAATTATGCAGCTTCAAAAGCTGGTATTATTGGCTTTTCTAAATCAGTAGCCTTAGAACTTGGTTCAAGAAATATAAGAAGTAATGTAGTCGCTCCTGGATTTATTGAAACAGAGATGACCGCTAAACTAGATGAGGAAATTGTAAAAGGATGGCGTGCTGGAATTCCATTAAAACGTGGCGGAACTCCAGAAGATATTGCAAATGTTTGTGTGTTTTTAGGGAGTGATATGAGTGCCTATGTAACAGGACAGACTCTAAATGTTGATGGAGGTATGCTGACTTAATTTTAGATTTATGAATCACGATTTTTAATTCTAAAATCAATAATCTTAAATGCAAACAGAAACTCTTATTTATATAATTATCGCTGGAATAGGAGCTATTTTATTAGCCTTATTCCAGTATTATAATAAAAAGAAAAGCATGTCTAAATTAAACATGCTTTTCTTTTTTTTAAGATTTCTTAGTATTTTTTCTATACTTCTATTACTTATAAACCCAAAGTTTGAACAACATAGTTTTTCCGTTGAAAAACCAAACCTAGTGGTAGCCATAGACAACTCAAGTTCTATTAAGCACCTTAATCAAGATACTCAAACCACTAGTTTAGTTGAAACATTATCTAATAATGATAAACTAAATGACAAATTTAATATAGATCTATATACGTTTGGAGAATCACTAAAAACGTCCGATTCAACTACTTTCTCAGAAAAGCAAACAAATATAGACAACGCTTTTAAGCAGTTATCTCAAGTGTATAGGCAAACTACGACACCCACATTAATAATTTCAGACGGTAATCAAACCTATGGTAACGATTATCAATTTGCAACATCAATCTACAAGCAAAATATTTTTCCAATAATACTGGGAGATACCGTAACCTATACCGATTTAAAAATACAGCAATTAAATGTAAATAAGTATGCCTATTTAAAAAACAGATTTCCTATTGAAACCATACTCGTTTACAATGGCAATAATACTATAAACTCTCGTTTTATAGTAACAAAAGGAAATACTACGGTTTATTCTAAACCAATTCGTTTTTCAAAAGAAAACAACTCAAAGGTTGTTAACTTTACATTACCAGCAAATGGAGTAGGTGTGAATAGTTATAAAGCGACAATTCTTCCTATTGATAATGAAAAAAACAAGATTAATAATTTTAAAAATTTTGCCGTAGAAGTTATCGATCAGAAAACAAAAATTGCACTAGTTAGTGATTTCCCACATCCAGATATAGGAGCTTTAAAAAAGAGTATAGAAAGTAACGAGCAACGCTCAGTTACAGTTGTTAATTTAAAAAAGATAATAAATCAAATAAATGATTTTCAATTAATTATAATTAATCAGCCAAACTATAAGTTTAAGAAGTTATTCGAAGTTTTAAAAAAAGAAAATAGAAATTATTTCTCCATTATAGGAACTAAAACGGATTTAAATTTTATAAACAATAATAAACTAGGATTCACAAGCGAAATAACAAATCAAACCGAAAGTTATCAAGCAGAGTTAAATACCAGTTACACACCTTTTATAGTTGATAATATTGATTTTGAATCATTTCCGCCTTTAAATTCTAATTATGGAGCGGTATCTTTTACCATCCCGTTCGAATCCATTTTAAATAAAAGCATTAATGGAATTTCAACAAATGAGCCGTTATTAGTTACCTATGAAACTAACGGTAGGAGAGAGGGCGTCTTATTTGGAGAAAACATTTGGCAATGGAGAGCACAAAGCTATATGAACAATAAATCATTTAATCAATTTGATGATTTTACAGGAAAGCTTGTTCAGTATCTAGCTTCAAACAAAAGAAAAGATCGATTGAATATTGATTATGAATCTTTTTATAATGGTAGTAGCAATATCATAATTAAAGCTGAATTTTTTAATAAAAATTATGTTTTCGATGCACGAGAAACACTTAATATTTCTGTGACAGACAATATTTCAAAAGAAAAAAAAGTGTTCCCTCTTATTCTTAAAAACAATAATTTTCAAGTAGATTTAAGTAGTTTACCGCCTTCAGAATATAGCTTTACAGTTCGAGCAACCAATGGTAATATATCAAAATCAGGGGGGTTTCAAATTTTAGAATATAATGTTGAACAACAATTTTTAAATGCCAATGTAACAAAGTTGCAACAATTAGCTACTAACAGTGGAGGCAAGAGTTATTTTATTGATAACACGGGCGATTTGATAAACGATCTATTAAACGACAATCGTTACGTATCTATCCAGAAAAGCAATAAAAATATCATACCTTTGATAGATTGGAAATATCTGCTCATTATACTAGCTTTAAGCCTAGGTTTAGAGTGGTTTATTAGAAAATATAACGGATTAATTTAAATTAAAATAAATAATGGAAAAATTACCAAAAATTGCATTACCTGTAATTATTGTTGCTATTATACTTGTTGTAATACTAGCTAAATCTGCTGTAACTATAGATTCTGGTGAAGCAGGCGTATTGTTTAAGACCTTCGGAGAAGGGGTTGTTACCGACGAGCCTCCAATGGGAGAAGGGTTTCATGTGGTTGCTCCTTGGAATAAAGTATATGTATATGAAGTACGTCAACAAGAGCTTTTTGAAAAGATGAAAGTGCTATCTTCAAATGGATTAGAGATTCAAATTGATGCATCTGCTTGGTACGAGCCAGTTTATAACAATTTAGGGAATTTACATCAGTCTCTTGGGCAGAACTATTTGCAACGTGTTATACAGCCAGCTATTCGTAGTGCAGCTCGTAGTGTTGTTGGACGTTATACACCAGAACAATTATATTCTAGTAAACGCGATGCCATTCAAGATGAAATTTTTGCTGAAACAAAAAAGATACTTGAAAAACAATATGTTCAATTAAATGAAGTATTAGTTAGAGATGTCACATTGCCAAATACAATAAAAGAAGCTATTGAACGTAAACTAAGACAAGAACAAGAGTCTTTAGAATACGAATTTAGATTGGTTACAGCAGCTAAAGAAGCGGAAAAAGTAATCATCGAAGCACAAGGTAAAGCAGATGCGAACCGTATTTTAAGCGCTTCTTTAACAGATAAAATTCTTCAAGACAAAGGTATTGAAGCAACTATTAAATTATCAGAATCACCAAACAGTAAGGTTATCGTTATTGGTTCTGGAGATAGCGGAATGCCTATTATTTTAGGTAATCAATAGTAAATAAGTTATTAAAAAAAGTGTATGAGACACTTTTTATCACAACCTTTTACATTTCTAAATAGCACAAAGCAAAAGTTAATTTTAATTAGCTTTTGCTCTGTTTTTGGTGTGATTTTTATTAATATATTTCTTCCTTTTAATATTAATCTTTGGGAAAAAGATTCAGGAATTCAACAGTTTTTTAGATTATCAAGTTTTGGTTTTATTGCAGCTATTATAATAGCTTGCTCTCAATTTTTAGTTAGGAAACTCTTTAATATAAATTCATTTTTTTGGAAAAGTTTTCTATTTTGGTTTTTGGGAGAAGTTATTGTTATTTCACTCATCTTCTATCTGGTGTATGGCAGCTTTACGTTATCTTTTTGGTCAGAGTATTGGCATTCACTTCGCTATACCTTTTTGGGAATATTACTTCCGTATTCTTTGGGTATACTCATTATATATTTACGGCAACAAAAAGAGTTAGCTTCTTCTGTTATTTCTAGTAAAGAAACAGGTTTAATAGGTATTCCTGATGAAAATGGTATTGTAAAATTATCTTTATTGCTTTCAAACATATTATACATAGAATCTGCAGATAATTATATCGCGGTATATTATTTAGATGATGACCAAATAAAGAATACTTTAATTAGAAACACTCTTAAAACTATTGAGGCCATTTTCACAGACACGAGACTTAAACGATGCCATCGGTCATATATCGTTAATATAAATATGATCAAGATGGCACAAAAAAAATCAAGTAAATTATATTTACATCTAAAAAACACAACAACTGTTATCCCTGTATCACGCAACTATAACACAGCATTTGAATTAATTATTTCATCCATCCCTAAATAGCATTATTCACCACATTTTTTTTAATGAATTTAAAGTAACGATTAGCTTTGTTCAAGCTATGAGGTATCTATACATACCATTTGTATACATTAATTTTTAATCTTTAAATTTTTTATGAAAAAAGAAATTATCATTATTGTAACGACACTATTAGTCTCTTTGATAATTGTTTTGGGATGCGATACAAAGAATAATCATAATCATCCAATACCAAGCAATCCATTACCATCCCTGAAAGCGGTGGTAAATGGAACCGAACCTGGCATTATTGTTGATTCCTCAGGCCGTCAGGTTCTGCTCCGTGGTGTAAATGTGAATTCACATATTGAATATTGGCAATATGATCCAAATATAGCTACAAACTACCCATTTACAGATAACGATGCTGACTTAATTGCTTCAATGGGGTGGAATATGGTCCGTCTTGCAATAAGTTGGTCTCGTGTAGAACCTAAACCGGGCGAATATGACGAGTCTTATCTAGATGAAGTAGCAGTATCTGTTGATATGCTTAGTAAGCGTGGCATCTATACTTTAATAGACTTACATCAAGATGCTTGGGGAGCATCTCTTGCTGCACTCCCCGGAACAATATGCACAGAAGGAAAGCCGGCTCAAGGTTGGGATGGAGCTCCTGAATGGGCAACCTTTGATGATGGAGAGCCACGGTGTGAAAAAGGACCTCGTGAGCTCACACCAGCTGTTAGAGCCGCATGGGTTAATTTTTTTAAAAATAAGATAGGGCCTGGTGATATAGGAATTCAAACCCGATACATAAATATGTTTGCGCATCTTGTGAAGCGTTTTGCTCACGAAAATTCGGTGGCAGGCTATGATATTATGAACGAACCTAATCAGTTTCTAGAAGAAACCTACAAATCATTGTCACAGTTTTACGAAAAAGCTTTGAAAGCAATGCGTCAGGCCGAAAAAGAAATAGGTGCCCCAAAACGGCTTTTCTTTTTTGAGCCGACTATTGCTTGGCAAGCTGTCGGTTTTCCTGCACCAGAGCCATTTAATCATGACGATCAGGTAGTTTTCTCTCCACATATCTATCAAGAGGGGATTAACGACGGTACTCTTGAAGAAGGATTCGCTCGAGCGGTAAAGGAAACTATCGAGCTCTACAATGGGGCACCAGTAGTTACTGGAGAGTGGGGCGGTAGTCCCAGCCGTGCTAAAGACGCTAAAGACGATTACTTCAAACGTCATTTATATGAGCAGGATCACAACCAGTTTGGTGCTACCATATGGTCATGGCATACATCTTGTGGAGATCCACATGCCTATTATTATGCAGCACGTAATGGCAATGTAGCAAATGTATGGGGGTTCTTTAACCAAAATTGTGAAGATAATTCGTATCAAGGGATGCGGATCGAGTATGTAGATGTGATCCAAAAAATGGCGATACGTTTTGCTCCTGGGCCTCTTGATCAGGTTAAATGGTCTATGGATGATACGGAAATTTCAGCATACGGAAGTAAATCCCAAACAGGTAACCTTATTGAAGTATTTGTACCTACTACCAACCCTAAATTAATACAAGTAAAGGCTTCTGGTCTTGGTATGATTCAATCAACACCGTGGTTTAAAGGCTCACTGTTTTATGCTCCCGCTATTGGTGGACCATGGTCAATCAAAATCAAAGATACATCCTAAAAACAAAAAAAGTTGGCTTCTAATTTTTTAGATAAATATACCAACAAAAAATGATAAACCCTCTTGAAATATTAACTTTAAATTATAATCTATTATGAAAGAAAAAATTATCGTAACATTAATTTTAACATTATCTGCAGCTTTTACTGGAGCTGCACAAAACACAGAAAAAGATTTTTTAGGAACTTGGGAGTATGTATGTCATGGTGCAGAATATGCATATTATACATACTATACAGGAGAAATTAAAATTATAAAAAAAGAAAATAAAATAATAACTTCCGTTAAGTTTGTTGATGACACAAAGTTAACAGCCACCAACACTAGATTGAAGAATGGAACTTTACATTTTGAATTATATATTGAAGGAAATTCAATATATGTTTCTTTAAAGAATATTAAAGGGAAATTAATAGGGAAGGTAACTACGTCAGATTCGACTAATTTTGAATTAACAACCAATAAAAAGAAAAAATAGGATAAGGACTAAATTGTATTTATTGTATTTACATTAATAAGTGTGATCAATTATATTATAGCAATTTAAGATATTATAATATTAAGAGATTCTTAATTATGTTATGTAATACTTGTGTAATAAAAAAATATATTATAAAATTGCATAAATAAAATAAGTCATGAACTTTATTCAATTACATCATCATCATTTTCATATTTGCTCTCAAGCGAACTGAAGATGTATTGAATAAAATCAACATATTTTTTAAACCCGTTTGAGACAATCAAGCGGGTTTTTTAATTTTAATTCCAAATTGATTGTTTCGAACTCATAAAAACAACAAAATGAGTAAATTAAGAATTGCAGTACAAAAGTCGGGTCGTTTAAACCAAGATTCGATGAAAATTTTAAAAGATATCGGTATTTCTATCGATAACGGAAAAGATCAATTAAAAGCATCAGCCAGAAACTTTCCTGTAGAAGTGTTTTACTTAAGAAATGGAGACATTCCTCAATATCTTAAAGATGGTGTCGTAGATGCAGCAATTATTGGTGAAAATGTTCTAATAGAAAAAGGTAATGACATTCGAGTTGCTGAAAAACTAGGATTTTCTACCTGTAGAGTTTGTATTGCAGTACCAAAGTCTGTAGACTATAAAAGCATACAGGATTTAGAAGGAAAACGTATAGCTACTTCATATCCAAATACTGTTAAAAGCTATTTAGAAAAAAATAATATTTCAGCGAACCTTCACATTATTAATGGATCGGTAGAGATTGCTCCAAATATTGGATTAGCCGATGCGATATGTGATATTGTTTCTAGTGGTAGCACTTTATTTAAGAACAACTTAAAAGAGGTAGAAATGATTTTGAAATCTGAAGCAGTGCTAGCTGTTTCACCTGTTCTTAGTGAAGATAAACAAGCTATTCTTGACAAGATTCAGTTTAGAATTCAGTCCGTATTAAAAGGACGTGAATCAAAGTACATTCTGCTTAACGCTCCTAATGAAAAAATTCAAGATATTATAAATGTATTGCCAGGTATGAAAAGCCCAACAGTTTTACCATTAGCTCAAGAAGGATGGAGTTCTGTTCACTCAGTAATAAGCAAAAATGAATTTTGGGATGTTATTGATGAATTAAAGAACAACGGTGCTCAAGGCATTTTAGTTTGTCCTATAGAAAAAATGGTTCTTTAATACTGAACTCGTTTCAGTATCTTTTAAATAGATACGATATGCAAATTATAGATAATCCTAATAGAGAAAGCTGGTCGCAAATTTTAAAACGACCAACACAGACTGTTGATGATATTGAAGGTATTGTAAGTGAAGTTTTTAATAATGTTATTAAAAATGGTGATACAGCCATAAAAGAATATACAACACGTTTTGATGGAATCGATTTACAATCCAATATAGTTACCGAAGAAGACATTAAAAAAGCGGTTTTAATTGTTCCTAAAAAACTTCAAAATGCTATTAAAGAGGCCAAGAAAAACATTGAAACATTTCATATAGCTCAAAAGACTTCTAAAATAAACATTGAAACGACCAATGGCGTACAATGCTGGCAAGAAAAACGTCCCATTGAAAAAGTGGGCTTATATATTCCTGGGGGTACAGCTCCTTTATTTTCAACCGTCCTTATGTTAGCTGTTCCTGCTCAAATTGCAGGTTGTAAAGAGATTGTATTATGTTCGCCTCCAAATAAAGAAGGCAAGTTAGCACCAGAAATTCTCTTTGCTGCACAACTTTGTGGCGTTACAAAAGTTATTACAGTAGGTGGAATACAAGCTATTGCGGGGTTAACGTTTGGAACTGAAGTTATTCCAAAGGTTTATAAAATTTTCGGGCCAGGAAATCAATTTGTTACTGTTGCAAAACAACTTGCTACAAAATTTGGAGTGGCTATTGATATGCCTGCTGGGCCAAGTGAATTATTGGTAGTTGCAGATAATAGTGCTAATGCATCATATATAGCTTCAGATTTATTGAGTCAAGCAGAACACGGAGCAGATAGCCAAGTTCTTTTGGTCTCTACATCTAAAAATTTAATTAACTCCGTTTCAGAAGAAATTGAAAAACAAATTAGGGAATTACCAAGACAAGCTATTGCAGAAAAAGCCATTGCTAACTCTAAGCTAATCTATATAGAAAATAATGAATTAGCGCTTGATTTAATTAATGAATACGGACCAGAACACTTTATTATCTGTACTGAGAATGAAGATTTTTATGTAAATGGAATAGCCAATGCAGGCTCTGTTTTTATAGGGGATTATACACCAGAAAGTGCAGGTGACTATGCTTCTGGAACAAATCATACGTTGCCCACCAATGGATTTTCAAAAGCCTATTCTGGAGTGAATTTAGATAGCTTTTTAAAGAGCATGACCTTTCAAAAAATATCAAAAGAAGGTTTGTTAAACATTGGTGAAACCATTGAATTAATGGCAGAAGCAGAAGGTTTACAAGCACATAAAAATGCGGTTTCAATTAGATTAAAAGATATTATTCCTACGAAGGCAGGAATCTCATGAATTTAGTTCTAAAATAAAAATGAAAACAACAAATTTCAATATAGACAACCTAACGCGTTCTAACGTTAAGGCATTAAAACCCTATTCGTCTGCAAGAGACGAATTTCAAGGTAATAGTAATGCTATGGTGTTTTTGGATGCCAATGAAAATCCATTTAACAATGGTGTAAACCGCTATCCAGACCCACAACAAGGAAACTTGAAGACTATACTTTCTAAAATAAAAAGTATTAACTCAAAAAACATCCTTTTAGGAAATGGAAGTGATGAAGTCTTAGATCTCATTTTTAGAGCTTTTTGCGAACCAAACAAAGATAATATCATCATATTACCGCCAACGTATGGTATGTACAGTGTATTAGCTAATATCAATGCTATAGACATTAAAGAAGTACAATTATCAAACAGTTTTCAACCGCAAGTTGAAACCATATTAAATGTAGTGGATAATAATAGTAAAATTCTTTTCCTATGCTCACCAAACAATCCTACAGGTAACAGTTTCTCAAGTAAATCAATAGAAACATTGCTAAACAAATTTGAAGGTTTAGTTGTTATTGATGAAGCTTATATCGATTTCTCTAAAGAAAATAGCTGGATTGACCGCTTAGAAGAATTTCCAAACTTAATAGTCACTCAAACCTTATCTAAAGCTTACGGAATGGCTGGGATTAGGCTAGGAATATGTTATGCATCATCCGATATTATTTCAGTTTTAAATCGAATAAAGCCACCGTATAATGTTAATGAGCTAACACAGCAAAAAGCTGTTCAACAGCTAAGCATAAAAGATTTAGCAACAAATCAAATCAACAGCATTTTAGAAGAACGCACACTGCTAATATCAGAATTGGAATCTGTTAGCTATATTTCAAAAATTTATCCATCTGATGCCAACTTTGTTTTAGTAAAAGTGGATGATGCATCAAAACGTTATGATCAACTTATAGAGAAGGGCATTGTTATAAGAAACAGAACCACGCAGCCAGGATGTGAAAATTGTTTAAGATTAACGGTTGGCACTTCTGAGGAAAATGAGATATTAATAAACACTTTAAAATCAATATAATGCAAAAAGTCCTTTTTATTGATAGAGACGGAACTATTATCAGAGAACCTGCTGATGAGCAAATAGATTCATTAGATAAGTTGGAATTCTACCCTAAAGTATTTCAATACTTAGGGAAAATAGCTAAAGAATTAGATTATGAAATCGTCATGATTACTAATCAAGATGGATTAGGAACCGAGGCGTTTCCAGAAACGGATTTTTGGCCCATACATAACTTCATTATCAAATGTTTTGAAGATCAAGGGATTGTTTTTAAAGAACAATTTATAGACAGAACCTTTGCAAAAGACAATGCACCAACAAGAAAGCCTAATACAGGTTTACTAACAAAATATTTTTCTGATGATTACGATTTAGAAAATTCGTTTGTAATAGGTGATAGGTTAACAGACATAGAATTAGCAAAAAACTTAGAAGCTAAAGGCATTTTTATAAATGACGAAACCCATTTAGGAACTGATGAAATCACTGTAAAAAGAGAGCAATTAGATGCTTATATTGCATTAGAGAGCAACGACTGGGAAGCCATCTATGCCTTTTTAAAAACCAGTGCCCGTACCGGGGAAATTATTAGAAATACTAATGAGACAAAGATAGCTATTCAAGTAAACCTGGATGGATCAGGGAAAAGTAATATAGATACTGGCATTGCTTTTTTTGACCATATGCTAGACCAAATAGCGCGACACGGACAGTTAGATTTAAACATAAAGGTTGATGGTGATTTAGAAGTTGACGAACATCACACTATTGAAGATACTGCCATCGCATTAGGTGAGCTATTTAACACCGCTTTAGGTAACAAATTAGGTATAGAACGCTATGGTTTTTGTTTACCAATGGATGATTGTTATGCACAAGCTGCCATTGATTTTGGAGGTAGAAACTGGCTGGTTTGGGAAGCAGACTTTAAACGCGAAATGATTGGAAAAATGCCAACAGAAATGTTTTACCATTTCTTTAAATCGTTTACAGATGGTGCTAAATGTAATCTAAACATAAAAGCAGAAGGACAAAATGAACACCATAAAATAGAGGCCATTTTTAAAGCCTTTGCAAAAGCCATAAAGATGGCAGTTAAAAGAGATGTGGAAAAGATGATTTTACCAAGCACAAAAGGTGTTTTGTAAATTATTAAAAACTAAATCCCTAAAAGAATTAATTAAAGTAAAATTAAAGATTTGAAACTTGTAATTATTAATTACGGAGCAGGAAACATTAAGAGCATTCAATTTGCCTTTAAACGTTTAGGAATAAATGCTGTTTTATCAAATGATCCTGATGAAATTTTAGCAGCAGATAAAATTATTTTCCCTGGTGTTGGAGAAGCAAGTTCAGCTATGGCCATGTTAGAAAACAGTGGATTAGACAAACTCATTCCCAAACTAAAACAACCCGTTTTAGGTATCTGCTTAGGCATGCAATTATTATGTGAATCAACTGAAGAAGGAAACACAAAAGGTCTGGGAATATTCAGAACAAAAGTAAAACGTTTTACAAATGATGTAAAAGTCCCTCAAATGGGATGGAATGTTATAAAAGACTTAAAATCTGATCTGTTTTCCGGAATTAAAGACAATGAATATATGTATTTGGTACATAGCTATTATGCAGAACATTGTAATGAAACCATCGCAAAAACGGATTATGGTATTAACTATGCCTCTGCATTACAACACAATAATTTTTATGGCGTGCAATTTCACCCAGAAAAGAGTAGTTTAGCGGGAGCAAAAATTTTACAAAATTTTTTAGATTTATAATTTTCACTCATTAAACTATGAATGGATTAAAGTAAAAAGCTATATTGATAACGAAAGTTTATCATGGGAAGAACGTAATAAAAAATTAGAAAAGCATCACGATCACGTAGAGGAAACTACATTTTTGATTGGTAAAATAAGAGATGTAGTTAAAAAATATTTGATATATCACACTGAGCATTGTTGAACAACAAAGTATATTTTGCTATGAAAATAGTAAGCAATAGGTTCTCAAAATGCTTCTGTTTAAAAATAAATATTAATTAAAAGATTTCTGCATTTGCAGGGAATATTATGAGAATTATACCAGCCATAGATATTATAGACGGCAAATGTGTCCGATTAACAAAAGGAGATTACGAAACCAAAAAAGTGTATAATGAAAATCCTTTAGAGGTTGCTAAAATGTTTGAAGCTTCTGGTATCGAATACTTGCATTTAGTTGATTTAGATGGAGCAAAAGCAAAACATATAGTAAATTATAAAGTATTGGAACAAATAGCTTCAAAAACAAATCTTAAAATTGATTTTGGTGGTGGTTTAAAAGCAAACGAAGATTTACATATTGCTTTTAATTCTGGTGCGAAACAGATCACTGGTGGAAGTATTGCTGTTAAAGACCCAGAAACTTTTGAAGGTTGGATCAATAAATACGGTTCCGAGAAAATTATATTAGGAGCAGATAGTAACAATGGAAAGGTCTCAATTAGTGGTTGGATGGAACAAAGTAAAGAAGATGTTATCCCGTTTATTAAATCATACCAAAAGAAAAGGATTAAATATGTTATTTGTACAGATATTTCAAAAGATGGGATGCTTGAAGGGCCATCAGTAGAATTGTATAAACAAATCATTTCAGAATGTTCAAATAGTAGCAATGACCAATCCATAAGGTTAATAGCTTCAGGAGGTATTTCATCTATTGAAGAATTACCAATTTTAAAAGAGATTGGCTGCGAAGGCGTCATTATTGGTAAAGCCATCTATGAAAACAGAATCAGCTTATTTGAATTAGAAAAATTTTTATAGTAAAATGCTAACAAAAAGAATCATACCCTGCTTAGATATTAAAGATGGGAGAACCGTTAAAGGCATTAATTTTGTTGATTTGCGTGACGCTGGCGATCCTGTTGAATTAGCAAAACAATATGCAGATATTGGAGCAGACGAATTAGTCTTTCTTGATATTTCTGCTACTCTTGAGGCACGTGCAACCACTCTAGATATGGTATTACGCGTAGCAGAGCAAGTAAACATCCCTTTTACAGTTGGAGGAGGTATCTCGTCTATTAAAGATGTTGATGCGCTATTGCAATGCGGTGCAGATAAAGTATCGATAAATTCATCAGCTGTTAAAAGACCAGAGCTAGTCAATGAATTATCAGATAAGTTTGGAAGTCAATGTGTTGTTGTTGCTATAGATGCAAAAGAAATCGATGGTCAATGGAAAGTACATTTAGCAGGTGGAAGCATTCCAACCGAGATCGATTTGTTTGAATGGGCAAAAGAAGTTGAGAAGCGTGGTGCAGGAGAAATTCTATTTACATCTATGAATCATGATGGTACTAAAAATGGATTTGCTAATAAAGCATTAGCTAGATTATCTGAAGAACTGAATATCCCTATCATCGCCTCTGGCGGGGCTGGAAACACACAACATTTTATAGATACCTTTAAAGAAGGGAAATCTGATGCAGCCTTAGCTGCTAGTGTGTTTCATTTTGGTGAAATACCAATTTCAAATTTAAAAAAAGAGTTAAAAGAAAATAATATAGAAGTGCGACTTTAGTCGTTAAAGTGAGAATGTCTCCCTGAGCGTAGTCGAAGGGTCTTTTCAATATTCAAAAATAAAATGATGACTATTAAATACGATACAAACGGACTTGTACCAGCAATAATTCAAGATGCTACAACAAAAAACGTATTAATGTTGGGCTATATGAACGAGGAAGCCTATCAAAAAACAATTGAAACTAAACAGGTTACTTTTTTTAGCAGAAGTAAGCAACGTTTATGGACCAAAGGTGAAGAAAGCGGGAATTTTCTAAACTTGATTGATATAAAAAATGATTGCGATAATGATACGCTTTTACTACAAGTAAATCCAGTTGGTCCCACATGTCACAAAGGAACAGATACCTGCTGGCAAACCAAAAACACATCAACTTACGGTTTTTTCTCTACTTTAGAAGACGTTATAACAGAACGTGTTTCTAATAAAGACACTAAAAAATCGTATGTAGCCAGCTTATTTGATAAAGGAATCAATAAAATAGCTCAAAAAGTAGGAGAGGAGGCTGTAGAGACCGTTATTGAAGCTATGGATACTAATGATGATTTGTTTTTATATGAGTCTGCAGACTTATTATTTCACTATTTAATGCTGTTACAAGCTAAAGGATTTACATTAAATGATATAGAGGAAGAATTAAAAGGAAGGCACAAATAATTAAAATTTATTATATTTACTCTATAATTTAAATTATTGCACCCATGAACCTACAAAAAACAATCCTATCGTTATTATTTTTCATAACAGCTTCATCAGCTACATTTTCCCAGCAAGATATTGATAATCAGGTAAATGAATTAATAAAGAAAGATAATGTTATGTTAACAGAAAATGATAAATCATTAAAACTAACGGAAGAACAAACATTAAAACTTAAAGAAGCTTATAAAAAACTTGTTCTTTTTGAAAATGACTTACCAAGATCAAAGAAAAGGAAAAAAGAAGCGTATAGAGAAGCTATGACACCTATACTTAGTGAAACTATGGCTTACAAAAGAAGTTTATTAACTCCAAAACAATTGGAAGCTTATAATGCTCATAAAAGTTAATAACTCCTAATAAATATTAAAACAAAAGGTATTAGAAAACTCTAATACCTTTTGTTTTATAAATTATAATCTTTTCTCTGTTTTATTACGTAAATTAATTTATTAATAACCCCAAACTCTATTAATTAATGATAGCTCATTTTAGTATAAAAAGGAACATTCTTCTTTTTTGTTTAACACTTTGCATGTATTCATGTTTCGAAGATTCAAATGACTCTCAAATATTTGTTAATTCGGAATTAAGTTCTACAGATTCTAATAACCCCAATCCTTTTATGGGAGTAATGAATCCTGTAGAAACAATGCCCTATAATGAAATTCCAGCCAAAAAGTATATTATAGAATTAGAAAGATGGGATATTCCAAATGATAGAAAAGATCCTGAAAAAACAACAGATAATATTCAGCAAGCCATTGACTGGGCGGTATCTGAAGGATATGGTCAAATTTGTTTACCAGAAGGTCATTATCTCATTGGTAAATATGGGAATGATATTTATCAAGCTGGTATAGAACTAAAAAGTAATATGGCATTTTTAATAGACCAAAATGCCATTATAGAAATGGCGCCTAATAATAAGTGGAATTACTGTGCTATTGCTGTAACAGAGAAAGTGCATGTTATTATTTCTGGTGGAACTATTTTAGGAGATAAGGAAAACCATGAATATACCCCTAGAAAAAGTGATGGATCCGTAGTTCACGATGAAGGTCATTTAATTTGTATTCAGAACGAAAGCGAATATGTAACAGTAGAAAATGTCACTTTAGGAAAAGCAAATGGAGATGCCATTCTTTTGGTGGGACAAAAAGGTGCGGGGTCTTCTGTTAAACATATTGATATTAGAAGAAATAATATGGTTGATAACCGAAGACAAGGCGTTTCAATTGTTGGAGGCACAGATATTCTAATTGAAAATAATGAAATTCATCATACCAAAGGAACAGCACCTCAGTTTGGAATTGATGTAGAAAGCTTAAGCTATAACAGCCAAGATATTACTATAAGAAATAATTATTTTCACCATAATAGAGGAGGCGATATTGTTAACACGGATGGAAAAAATGTAATTATTGAAAACAATATTTTGTTACAAGGAGAAGAAAGCCAATATATAGACGGCCCTATAGTTTATTGGAAAAAAGGAGACCTAACCATTAGAAATAATGATATAACAATGACAACAGTTTCTGTAAACAACTGGAATGGTATTATTATGTATTCTAATGACAGCCCAAAAACAAACCCAGCAACAACTTATATTTATAATAATACTTGTAACAACTGTGGATTTTACATGTATAAAGGAGCCGATTTAGTGGTTAAAGATAATTATCTAAACAATGGGCATTTGGTATTTAAAGAAATGACAAATCTAACATTAGAAAATAATAGGGTAGAACATCCTCAAAAATGCTGGGCATATCGTTTTTTAGAAGTTTCGGGAAGTGCTAACGATAACACATATAACGGAGATGCTTTTGATATACCATTACAAGAAAACATACCCTGGGACGGATGTTGGATAAATTAATCTCTTGATTTTAGCTTCAGTCACCAGCTAAACCTAAAATACAAAATGTGCTATAATGGGCTATGTTATGCAACTTTGCTTTGGTAAAAGCGAAGTTTATACCACTGCTTTTTTTGATTTATTCTTCTCAAATGTTTCTCTACGATGTTAATGGAATACGATTTTTACTGAAAGAGTAGAGCAGTGGAATGAAAATAAGTTATGAATTTTATTCTGTAAATAGTATTATAATAAGGGCTAGAAATAGCATCTAACCCTTTTATATTATTCATAATTTCCGAAGGTTTAATCCACCAAAAATTGTTATTATTAAAGTGATAAGCAGCGTCGGAAGCATCAAATATAACCAGCTAAAATCACGTTTTGATTTATAAAATTTAGCTTCATGAGTTTCCCAATCAATTACATCGGCTGGATTGTAATCAAAGATTTTAGTGTAAAAACTTAGTCTTAAGGTCTCATGGTATTCCGTTAGTGCCTTTAAAAAATTCAAATGGCTAACCATATCTGTTCCTGCTAAATTATTGAAGCTTAGCTGAGCATGCATGGTAGGTACAAAAAGCGCAATTTTTTCACTTATAGTATTACGCATCATTATCTTTTCCTTCATTTCAGCACTTTTATTTTTCGCAGCTAAATCTCCCATATGTTGCATTCCATAGTACCATATCCAACTAAATTTATCTTCAGGTACATCGTACTTTTTAAACTGTGGATAAGCTTCATAAAACCCCGTCATCGTAGCATCCTTTTCTAAGTCCCATTTTTCGTGATAGCCATCACGTTGTTCTACCATGGCATCTAATGCTTCCGGTACTTGGTATTTATTTAGTACATAGTTGTTTACTAGTGCAGGAAATAAAATGGTCAACGTCACCCAAATGGAAATTAATGCTAACGCATTAAAACTAGAGTTTTTTAATAATGAAACCATAAAAAAGCAAAGCACACTCCAAAACAATAAATACAGTAAGCTTTGCATGAAAATAGCCCAAAAGTTTGCGCTATAAGGTATTTGAAGAATAGCACTAGCCATAAGCATTAAAAAAATTAAAATAGCAAAAACAAAACCTATTCTTACTACTAACTTTTTGAACAAAAATTTAGCTTTTGCAGAGGTTTGTGCGGATAATATCCGCCAAGTGCCTAATTCTTCTTCTTCTGAATATAAATTGAAAGTCATGGCGATTAACACCAATGGAAATAAATATATAATAACAAATCCTAGATCTAAATTACCAGACATCAACAAGGATGGGTTTTCAAAATTAGCATCATATTTCTGCCCCTCTAATCCACGAATAGTAACTGTTTGCAGTAGCGGGTTAACATCACTCTGTCCTATAGAAATAGCGCTTATATTTTCTGGTTTTTTTATTAATGTAAATCGTAAATAATATAATAACAAGCCAAGATCGTCATTGTGATATTCTAAATTTCTTTTAATACTTTCTTTTTGAAATGCTTGCGCAGCAACAATGGTTTTTTCCTGTTTTACCAAATACTGCTTACCAATGAGTATGCTAATTATTCCAACAGATATTAGTAATACAAGACTTAGCCAAAAAATCTTAGTTCTAAAAAACGATTTTAATAATAAATGATACATCTAAATGGCTTTTAGGTTAGTAGATAATCTTAGCAGCCCAAAAACTGTCAATATACTCCATAGTAATAAGGCTAATATGGAAATCAACTCATTTTTAAATACCTTGCTAATACTCAAAAACTGATATTCAAACGGTGGAAATTTTTTCCAATAATCATTGGAGATTTTATTTGGCCCCTCTTTTCCTTTATTGGGAATAAAATCCATTTGCAATTGATTCATGTCTTGTGCTAATTTATAGCGATAGGCTTCTGCTTTATCTTTAAAATGAAGAAACGACTTAAAATCGGTTCCTGAGAACCCCATAGATAAGTTTTTTATTGCCGTATATGGGTTTAGAAAAGCAGAACTACGCTCTAAATTATTCTGCTTATTATAGACTTTATAAAGACGTTCTTGGTGCTCTAAATAAATAGCTGTACTTAAAGCTTCTCCTTTAGCCATTACAAATCCACCATAATTAAAAGGAAGGTCTCCTACCTTTTTTACATTATGTGCTAAAAGCACAGAATCTTTTAAGGCATTAAAATGTGGGTCGTCCGGATTATGACTATCTCCTTGTTTAACTAAATCATATTCTACGGCAGTTTCCATTTCTATTTTAGAGGGCGTAGGGTAGAGGTAATAACCTATAGCTTGAAGTGATTTTGGCAAAATTATTACAAATAGTAACCAAATTCCTAAAAGTTTTATTAATGCTCCTTTAGCAGTTTTACTAAAGGCGGATACCAAAATGGTAATAGCGCTTAGAATAGCAAAAAATATAATATAAGAAATGACTAGTACACCAAACCGCAACATGCTATCCTTGTAACTAGTATCATGTGATTCCATAAGTAGAAAAACTAATACAACTAAAAAAATCGAAAAAAGAAATATCAAGGATAAGCCCCAAAGTCCTAACCATTTCCCAAAAACAATTTCTTTTCTACTAATACCTTGACCTATTAAAAGTTTTAAAGTGCCGTTTTGGCGCTCTCTAGCTATACTTGCAAAACCTAGGTAGAAAATCAAAAGTGGTACAATGACTTTCAATAACATCGCTAAACTAACGTCTCCAAAGCGCAATAAACCTGTGGACATGCTAGCTTCAGAAAAGTTAACAGTATTCTGCTTATGCGCTTCCAAGAACACAGCATTGCCTACAAAATTTTCCATGCCTAAATCAAAAACGCTTAATATGTGTTTTAATCGTAAAGCAAAAGAACCATAATGTGCCATTCTGTGCGGATGTTTATCAGGATTATTCTCCCAACTTTGCTGCACTTGATCCTGAATTATGTCTCGCGTATAATTTTGGTCATGATAATTTTCCCAACCACTATAGGTAGAGAAAATCAATAAAAATATCATTAAACCCAAAGTTACACTCATAACTTTGGATCTAAAGGCATCCTTCCATAGTTGACCAGCCAATAAATAGATGATCCTTTTTCTCATATCTAAAATTTATATGTTGCATTTAACAAAACATTTCTTGGTGCACCTGGACCTAACCTAGAAGGATTAAGACCACCTAGCCAATACGTTTCATTAAATAAGTTGTTTACTTTTAGTGTCAACTGCATGTTTGTATTATTTGGCTTGTAATATATAGCTCCCTCAAACACTGTATATTCTGGTAATAATACTCTATCGGTAGCATATGTTGGGTTATACCAAGTATATCTCTCGTCTACATATTGAGCACCTAAACCAAGTCCTATTCCTTTTAATATAGAGCTTGAAGTAAAATCGTATCTGCCCCAAAAATTTGCGTTATGTTTTGGTGCTCCTCCTATTCGTTCGCCTATAAATTCTTTAACGGTATCTTCTTCAATTGTAGCATCTGTATAAGAATAAGAAGCTGTTAATTGTAAATTAGGTAGTACGTAACCAGAAATATCAGTTTCAAAACCTCTACTTCTTTGCTCTCCTCTTGTTGTTAAGTTATCTAAATCATAAGTATCACCAAGTAAGATGTTTTTTTGTGTAACATTAAAAATTGCCAAGTTTGCAAATATTCTTCCATTTAAGAACTCTCCTTTAGCACCTACTTCTATTAAGCTACTTTCTAAAGGATCAAATCTACTTGGAGAAGCTGCCCAGAAGAATCCCTCTGCTGTAGGTGACAACGACACGGTGTTAGTATGTGGCTGAAAACCTCCTAAATAAGTGGCATAAGCACTAATATCATTAGTAACTTCATAGGTTAAACCTAGTCTAGGTACAAAAGCACTAGTTTCAAATTCTTCTTCATCACCTTTATAATCAAAAATATCTGTAAACCACTCATACCTTAAGTTTACTAAAGCTGAAAATTTCCCAACCTTAAATTGATTTTGAATATAGATACCACTTGACGTATTTAAATTAGCAGGTATTGTTAATTCAGCAAGGTTATAATTATCTGTATTTCTAGCTCCATTAAAAGGGTCTTCTAAATTAAAATGCGGAACAGCTGGTACCGGCATGGTGACACCATCTACAACCATTTGTTGAAAGTTCCCAGGATTACTTGAGTCATAATTAGCCTGCCCACCGTTAACTGTTAAATATCTTCTAGCACGAAGGAATCCGGCTCCAATTTGTCTCTCCCATCGTGTAGCATCATATCCAACTAATAATTTATTGGTAATGTTACCTTTTTTGATGTCATAATTAAAAAAGGCACTAAAGTTATCTGTTTCCCAAAATTGTTGTCTTTTATCGTATCGCATTCTAGCAAGTGTAGGAATCACGTTACCGTCAATATCAACAGCTGTACCGTCAACTCTGTGCTCAGCTAAATCTTCATCCCAAGTTTGTTTCATAAACTGGGCATTGAAACCAAAATTTTCAGTAAACTTTTGAGTAAAGTTGGCCATAAATATGACTTCTTTAGTTTTGTAATGGTCATTTGATGCACCAACATTCCTTGTGATTGGTGTACTATTTAAATCAAACTCACCATTAATTGCTCCAAAAATTGGCTGACCTCTGTCTAAATTTCCTTTAGCATCATTGTAAATCATTTCCACGTTAAGCGATGTGTTTTCGTTAGGGACATAACTGAATGAAGGTGAAATTAAAATAGCATTGTTATTAACGACATCTCTAAAAGAATCTGCTTCCTGAAACGCAGCATTGAAACGATATAACAAGGTTTTAGAATCATTTAATGGGCCTGTAAAATCTGCTGTAGCTCTAAGAGTTCCAAAACTCCCAGTTGTAAAACCTATTGAATTTCTTTTTTCAGTCAGCGGTTTTTTAGTTACCATGTTTACAGTTCCACCAGGATCTGCACTAGAAAAGGTTACCGAAGACGGTCCTTTAATAACTTCTACACGTTCTAAATGAGACGTAATTGGTTGTAAAAAGTAATATTGGCGTGTGCGCATTCCATTAAGCATTTGTCCATCATCAGCTTGCGTAATACCTCTAATATTATAATGATTATATAACCCCGTAGCTGATACACTACTTACTGTTTTTACAGCATCTGGTAACTGAAATGCTATACGGTCGTCAATAAGCTCTTTGGTTACAGTAGACACTGCTTGTGGTAATTCTTTATTTTTGATAGCTGTTTTGGTCGCAGAGAAAGAATAATCACTATTATAATCTTTTCTTACACGTCCTAATATTTCAACAGATTGTAATTGCTCAAGATCTTCCTGTAATGTCAATGTTCCTAAATCGTAGACTTGATTTTGGTCAAAAGACTTTTGTAGCTGTAAGGATTTCATTCCTATGTAGCTTATATTAATTTGGTAAGTTCCTGTTTCCGTAAGGTTAAAAGTAAATGTTCCGTTTTCTTGGCTTACTGTACCATCTTTTTTTGTAGAATTTTCATTTGAATAAGAAATGGTTGCACCAACGATTGGTAGCCCTTTATTATCGGTAATTTTACCTTTAACTGAAATTTGAGAGAATGTTATGTTTACAGTAAATAGTGTTAGTATAATTATTATATAATTTTTCATGTTTTTTATATTGTTTCTAAGTAAAGTTGATTTAATTTTCCTGCGTCTATTTCACTAGCTTTTAGCTGCTGCGCTAATACACCTTCTTTCATAATACCGATTGTAGTAGCTAGTTCTACAGCATTAAAAATATCGTGTGTTGCCATAAAAATGACTTTACCCATATTGGCTAATTCTTTACAGGTTTTAGTGAATTCTGCCGTCGCTTTGGGATCTAAACCAGAAGTAGGCTCATCCATAAAAATAACTTCGGCATTTTTAGCCAATGCTACTGCAATACCTACTTTTTGGCGCATTCCTTTAGAGTAAGATGAAAGCCTTTTGTGTAGTGCTTCTGATTGCAGTCCGGTTTTAGTTAGAAACCCTTCTAGCTCTAATGTGGTGTATTTGAATCCCGCCAAACGGCTAAAGAAATTAAGATTCTCTACACTACTAAGGTTACCATAGAGTTGCACAGTTTCAGGGATATATGCTGTAAGGTTGTTGGTGTTGTCTTTTCCAACTTCTTTATCGTTCACAAATGCCTGTCCGCCATCTTTAGTAATAAAGCCTAAAAAAATATTGATGGTTGTTGTTTTTCCTGCTCCGTTCTGACCCAAAAGACAAAATATCTCGCCTTTAGAAACTTCAAAGGAAACATCTTTTAAAGCTGTCTTTCCATTGTAAGACTTACTTATGTTAGTTGCTTTTAACATAACGTTTAATGAATTAAAATTATTTGTAAATAGTACAAACGCCAATATTTATTGTAGTTAACAATAATGAGGTGTTTGAATGTACTGCAGAGTTGTCCTAAGAAAAGGACTTTAGCCCGGTGTATATATAGAATACTTTATATAACGCTTAATACATGCCAATTACAAATAGGCTTGTATTATAAAAACAGTAAAAAATAAGTATATGCCTACCTAATATAATAAGCACTGGTAAAATATACAGAATGGACTATAAGGATTGTGGAGGAGGCCTTGTAAAGAGATAACCTGAAAGATATTTGTTGTTATAAATAGCAACAAGTGCTTTATCGTTTAATTGTTGTTTTACGAAAAAAAAGTCTGTATTTGGTAAAACAGTAGTTTCTATTTCTAGAAGTGGTGTAAAATTAACTGCAGTTGAAATTTCACAAACTTCACAATGTTGAATATTTGAATCATCATCATGATGAGAAAGCGCATGCAATCCTGTCACCTTGAATAGTAAAAACAAAGTGACAAAAAACAGAGTAACGAAATTCTTGCTGCTTTTTCCCATAAAATGCAAAACTAAATAAAAATATTTTTATACAATAAGTTTAATGCAATTATGTTGCGTTAAGTATTTTGTGAAATTAAAATAGATTTTAGTAAATGATGAATAGTCTGGGAGTAGACCCATCTGGAGACGCAGATATGGATGGTGTACTACATACAGTCGTTTTGTTGTTGACAATACTGAACGCTATAAAAGCTCTAAAATATTTAATTCTAATATTGTCCTACATGATCTTCATTACAATCAAACTCAAAAAACTAAAGTTTATAAAGCAATTTTATATAATGTCAGATTATAATATGAAAATGAATTATAATGTTCTGCGTTATGTAACTTTGCTTTGGTAAAAGCGAAGTTCTTAACTCAAATTTTTTTTTGATTTTTTTCTTCTAAAATGTTTCTTTAAAAATGTAATGGAATACTCTTTTTACGAAGCGGTGATAGGAGTGTAGTTGAATGGGTATAAATTAACTTATATCTAAACAATTAATAGAAGTTTGTAGATTATTCAAGTTTTGAAATACTATCAATAAAAGTTTCTTTTGGTTTTTCTTCATTTTCATCACTATAAAAATGTTTAAATAAACTTAAATAATCGTTAAACATATTACTTTCAGAATTAGCAAATTCTATATCATATTCAATTAAAATATCAACAAGTGCTTTATATCGTTGAATATCTGTATAGATTTCTTCAAATACTCGCTCTTGGTTTTGTAGTTTTAAGCTCCCGTAATATTTTAAGTTTTCCTGATATTTCTTAACAACATCCTTAAATAATTGTTGTGCCTTTTCTTTGTTTCCAACTTCATAATAAGCACTAATATACGGTTCTAAAAGAGGATAATAACCAAAGTAATTAACTGGCATATTGGTCATAGCTAGATTCGTAATTTCTTCAGCTTTATCTAGCTTGCCTTCACTTATAAGTTGTTCTATTAAACGTGCCAAGTTAATTCTATCAGTCATTGAATTTCTACGTGTTTCTACGTCATGATAAATGGTAGTACTACCACTATTTCCCCAATCCCATTTTTTTACTTTTTCGTACATTAATTCACTATCAATTCTACCCATATCCAAAAAACTGGCTCTACTATCCATTGGTGTTTTAATCGGAACCAATTTATAGCACATGCCATCAAGTTGTAAATAATCTTTCATCCAAAGATAATCTTCTTCCGCAAAGGCACCACCGCTAAAATATATTGGACGCTTCCATTCATTATTAGCAAGAATATCTAACATTAGTAATCTGTTTTTGTTAATAGCATCTTCTTTAATATTAATATCAATATAAGGAACTATTTTATCGAAATCTTTTTCTTTTACTGTACCAAATTTAACAGCATTATTTTTGTTAACAGGAAGCCTTAAAAACTCTGTTGGTATATATCTAGCATTTAGTTCTCTTGAAGGAAACATATTAATATCAGCATCTGTAAATTGCTGTAAAAAAAACTTAAATCTGGCTTTTGGGTTATTACTAGTAATAAAATTTAAAACCTTTTTAATTTCTATAGTGTCTTTTGTAATAGGTTTAATTCTAACATACTCATTAGTACCCATTTTATAGTCATCATGAGTTAATTGAGATGGTATTGGGTCACTTTCGTAAACTTTTCGTTTCATTTGGTCTATGTACCAATCTGTTTGAAAGAGACTAGTACAAACAATTCTAACATCAGTTCTATAACCTTCAATTTCTTGTGCATACCAGAGTGGAAATGTATCATTATCTCCTATAGTAAACAATATGGCATTTTCAGCACAAGAATCTAAATATTTTTTAGCCATAGATTGTGCAGTATACCTATCAGAACGATTATGGTCATCCCAATTGTTAGCAGCTAAAATGCTAGGAACGAGTATTAGGCAAACAATTGTAATTATTGGGGCAGCTAACTTTTTAGGCATGAAAGATTTTAAAGTGCCATAAATTCCATAAACTCCAAAACCAATCCACAGCGCAAATACGTAAAACGATCCGACCACAGAATAATCACGTTCTCTAGGTTCAAATGGGCGTACATTGGTGTATACTTGAATTGCTATTCCGGTAAATAAGAAAAATACTAACATGACCCAGAAGCGCTTTTTATTTTTATTAAACAGAAAGAAAAAACCAATAAGCCCTAATGTAAATGGCAATAAATAATAGGTATTTCTAGCTTTGTTATTTTTAACATCACTTGGCAAATTATCTTGCGAGTAGCCTAAATTCCATTCATCAAGAGGTTTAATACCACTTATCCAGTTTCCATGATTATCATATCTACCTTGAATATCGTCTTGTCTCCCAGCAAAATTCCACATAAAATAACGCCAATACATATAACCTAATTGATATTCAAGCATATAGGATATATTGCTCATTAATGACGGTTTTTCAACCTCAATATAATCTTGATAACGTTTTAAGAAATTGTTATAATCATTATGATCTATAAGACCTTTGGCTACTTGATTTTTAAAATCCAAAACTACCTTACGTAATTCATTTTTCATTTGATATTCAGGTTTCAATTTGAAATTTAAGTAACCAGTAAACATCATATAGTTTTCTGCATGTTCAGTACTCCACATTCTGGGAAGAATAGAAGCATGTTTCGAATTGTAATTTTGTTTGGCGTTTTTATAGTCATTTATAATAATATACTTACCTTTTTCTTTGTCTTTTTCATACTTCGGTTTGCCATCAACATAAGGATTATTATTATCAAGATAAGCATATTGATCTGTAAATAAAGGTCCATAAAATAGATGAGTTTCAGGATATTGTTCTAAATTATAATAGCTTAATAGATCTCTAGCATTTGATGGATTATTTTCATTAACGACCACATTGGCGTTAGCTCTTATAGGAAGCATCAACCAGCTTGAAAAACCAATAATTATAAAAGTGACACACAAAACACTTGTATTTAGGTGTTTATATTGCTTTCTTATTGTGTATTGTAATGAGAAATAAATTGCTGTTACAAGAATAATTCCAGCAATGATGTAACCTGAATTAAAAGGTAATCCTATATTATTTACTAAAAATATCTCTAGATAACTAAAAAAGCTAAGAATATTAGGAGTTAAAAATTTAAAAATGAATAATAAAATAGCAACAGAAACTACATTTGCAGTTATAAAACTTTTAAGCGTAATTGTTTTGTGATTTTTGAAATAATAGATTAATCCTATAGCGGGAATAGTCAATAACCCCATAAAATGAACCCCAAAAGATAACCCAATAACAAATGCAATTAAAATAAGCCAACGATTACCACGATGTTTATCCATCTCTTGTTCCCAGCGTAATCCTAAATAAAACAACACAGCCATAATTAAGGTTGCCATAGCATAAACTTCGGTTTCAACCGCATTAAACCAAAATGAATCCGTAAATGTAAAAGCTAAACTACCAACCAAACCACCTCCTAAAATAGCTTGATATTCTTCTTTGGTAGTTTCTTTTTTACAACTAGCTATTTTTTTTAATAAAAGAGTAATTGTCCAAAACATAAATGAAATAGTAAATGCACTAGCAGTAGCACTCATCAAATTCATCATAAAAGCAATTTGAGAAGGTTCAAGAGCAAACATAGAAAAAAAAGCACCCATCATTTGATATAATGGTGCTCCAGGTGGATGGCCAATTTGTAGTTTTGATGATGTTAAAATATATTCTCCAGAATCCCAAAAACTCACAGTAGGTTCTACAGTTAAACTATAGGTTATAAGTGCTATTAAAAAAACACTCCACCCTAAAACAGTATTCCACATTTTAAAGCTAGAATCTTTCATTATAGATTTTTATTCTGTTTATTTATAGTAAAATTTCTATAAAAGAACAGAAATAAAGAGGAGAGGCTGGTCTGATTAGGGTAGGATTAAAGTACTAGTACCAGTATTAATTTTTGAATTTCGCAATTAACTCAGACCTATTTGAAACATTAAGTTTGTTGTAAATATTAGTGATATGTGTTTTTACAGTACTTAAACTAATGAATAAGTCTTCGGCTATATCTTTATTGCTTTTCCCATCAAGTATAAGCTTTTTGACATTTAATTCCTGTTTGCTTAATTCTAATTCGTAGTTTTCTTTTTTCGTTATCAATAGTTTTGATGAAAATTTATATACTATTAATGTTAGTAACAGAAATCCAAGAATGAAATTAATCAGCCTACTAATAGAATATTTATTTTCTATTGATTTTAAATTATGAAATTCCAATTCTGTTTCGAGAAAGATATATTCATTTGCATCAATTTCACTTTGTTTTAATTCTTTAAGCAGGTTTGAGTAATATTCTGGATTAAGATATATATCTTTTTTAAGCAACTTTCTGTTTTTGAGCTCTTTTATACTTAATAATTTAATTGCTAAAATTTTAAGAGAGTCCTTAGTGTAATTGTGAATTTCATTTATACCAGCATCTTGTTTTTCTATGATTTTTTTCAACTTTTGCCATTCCTTATCTGCATTATTGGTGTTTGTAAATACTGTAAATGGGGTATTGCTTTTTTGAAAAAAAAGAGAATCATTATTTGATAAAATAAAACTTTTAGAAGAGCGCTTATTATTATTTATAGAAAGGGTATATAATTTATTTTCATTTAAAAGCCCATGATTAATATTAAAAAAGCCATTTTTATCTAATTGACCACTTGTTATAATATTTGATTCCTCAGTCGAATTGATGCTTTTTATAGATAAAAAAATTAGTTGTTTATCTACGATACTGTCATCTATTGATATATACCCTGATATATTAGTTTGAGCATTAAGCTCAATGCTGATTAAGCTCAAGAATATAAAAAGAAGAATTTTATTCATTATTTAATTTAGATACTAGGCTATTAAAGTAGCTCATATTTGTTAAGCTAAAAGTAGTAATTTTTTATATATGCTCTAAGTTTATCTTTTATTTAGGTAAGCGGTATGCTAAACGATCTCATAAAATTTTGGCTAAAACAATAGGTGAGTGGAGCGTCCATATTTTAGGGAGCTAGTAATACACAATTTTAAGAGTTAGCCTGTTTCCAAAATTATATGCAGTCTTGATTTTTTTTGTTTCTTTTTTTATCAAGAAAAAAAGATATAATGAAACCTTTTAATAAAGATCTAGTAGTCGATGCCAACGCACCAACTCGCACAAAATTTCAGAGATACTAAATCTCTAAAATTTCTGTCGTATTTGACATAATGTTAGAAATGCTAAACAAAATTAGTTTAATCGAAGCTATACATAAAACAAGTGTATAGCTTAGAAACCGTCTAATTATCTAGCACTTCTAAAGCATGATCTATTCCACTATCTTTTTCTTCTTCAAAATCTGAAGTTGATAAAAACGGTACTTGGTTTTCTTGATTTTCAGCCCCTATTCCAACTACTTCAAAAACTATTCCTTGTGCATCACTATATATTTCATTAGATAGCCCTACTTCTGCACCATTCGGCAATACATGTGTTAGAATAGTAGAAAAGGCACCAGTTGTATTCTCTCCTACAATGGTCACATACGGTAAATCTTTTACACATAGTGTAAAAAGTTCTGCTGCACTTACGGTATAGGGACTCGTAAGCAATACAATATCGTCTGTGAATTGAAAATTTCCGCGAGGTCCTACAGAAAAGGATTTATTTTCTGTAAAGGTATCACCTAATCTAGCTTTTTTAAAATATGAAGTTCGTTCTTGATCTATAAAACGAGATACCATGTTCAAAGCTACAGTATCATACCCGCCATCATTAAAACGTATATCGATAATTAGTTTAGAAACTCCAGAGACTTCAAGATCATCCATAATGGCATCTAATACCGTATTCAATGTTGATAACTCATTACTAAAATTGGTACCATATCCTTCCATCGTTAAAATATTAATGTACCCGGTATCATCATTAATTAATCCCCATATAATATTATCTCTTTCATCAATTTCAAATTCTCCTCCTAAATATTTTGTGATTATTGTTATCAATTTTTGATTTCTAAGATCAAAAAAATCATCTTCATTTTCTATAATGAGATCTCCACTTAGATTAACATTCAATCTTTCTAATAATGTTGGATCCCCAGATTGAATATCAATACCAATCTCTTCATCGTAGATGCTTACATGTCCATCGTCCAACAAATAAGCTAGTTCTTCTAAAATATCATATAAGTTATCATCTGTTACTTGATCTCTTAAGCTTTCATACTGAGACCAATCAATATTTCTGGTTTCAAAGAAAGCATAGTAATCATTAAAAATATTCCAGAAATGGTCAAAATTCACCATTGGATCTTCTGTAGCAGAAACTTGATTAGGTAGGCAATTTGGATTTTGATTTGGTAATCGGACAAATTTTATTTCAGAATCTGATAATTCTGAGGTTCCTACCAACTCATTTTCATTTGTTTGATTTATTGTAAAACCATAAAAATCAGCAGGAATAAAGTCATTATCTTGGATTGCACACCCTACAGCATTTACATTATAAAATATATCATCACCATCAGTAAATTCAAAAACCCAACCTTTTTCTGCTACTGACCAAAAGCCATTGGTTGAATATTCTGGTGGAGTAGTGGTATCATCATCAGATTGACAGGCAGTAAAAATTAATAAAATCAATAGTAGAAAATGCGCTTTAAAATGCTTTATTGTTTCAGTTTTAATGTTGCTAAATAAATTCATTGATAGTTTTAGTTTTTTAAATTATTGCTACAATTAAAAAATTGTAAAGTCTGTTTTATATAGTATTAAAAACGATAACCAATTTTAAGATTTAGATAAGATGTGTAACCTACTTTTTTTTCATTATTATTAAAAAATCCAAGTCCTACACCAATTCCAGCTTCATAATTAAAATGATTGCCTATATTTCTTCTAATGCCCCAAGTGGGAGTAAAAAATAAATAGTTTTGTTCATTTTTATCAGCTTCAGAACTATCAAAGAAACGATAACTTGTTCTAAAAGAGATGTAATTCCCGCTATTACCATCTATTCTTTTACCCTTATTAGCACGCTTGTTTATATTGTAATACCAACGAGGTTCTAATGCTAATAAGGGCTCAATATTTGCTGTATTAACACCTGCTAAACCAATTTCACTTCGTAAAACAACTTGATTTGATAATTTTAATTCATTGTGAGCCCATATGCCAATAAGACCAACTTGAATACCAAAAACTGATTTCTCTACTGATGCATCTGTGGTGTTCTGAGAAAACCCAAAGTATGAACTCATTACTAAAAGGGAAGCGAAAACTACTTTAGTCATTTTAAATAGTATTTAAAGGTTATTAATAATACCGTTTGATAACTCTAAAACACATGAACTCACAAATACCCTACTAAAAATTTAAAAATAGACAGAGAAGCTTAGATTACTTAAACATGAATGTCTCATGGCTCGAATACTAGACCTCATACCATAGTTATAAATAAGGTGAGATATTGTACACGAGTTTTTAAAATTGAAGCGGTTAGCTTTTTGAAATTATTTTTTCATCTACTAATTAATTGATAATAAAATAATTATGTTTTTTTAGATAAAATAAAAATTCATAGTAGGGTGTTTTTCTTGCTATTTGTTTTAGGGTTGTAAAATTCTAAATGCAAGAATATAAAACAGAATTATGAAAAAAATTGGTTGGAGTATACTTATAGGGTTACTAGCTATAGTATCATTAAATGCTCAAGAAACAGTACATGATAATAAGAAAGAAGAAAACACATTTACACTTAAAAGCATAATTAAAGTATTTCCACTAAATGCACTTACAGGTGAGATTGGTATAGGATATGAGCGTGCTATTAAGCCTAAAGCATCATTAAATTTTATACTGACTCAAGGGTTTAATAAACAAAGTTTTTATAATAGCTTATCTGAAAGAAGTTATTATCTGTTTTTTGAAATAGGAGTAAGACGTTATCTATCAAAACGAAAAAAGGCACCAGAAGGTTGGTTTGCTAGTGGGGCTTTGTTTGCAGAGTATATTAATATTAATTTCAATAATGAATCTAAAAATAACGATATTGAACGTATCCAGGGTGGTATTTCTGGTAAAATAGGACATCAATGGATCTTAAAAAATGCATTAAAAGGAATGGCTATCGAAGTAGCAGGAGGTTTAGAATATGGAACTTTTACTATATTTAATTCGGTTATAGACTTTACTGTAGGATATTCTTGGTAATGTTTATTTATCTTTTTTAAATTTTTTAGTAGGGTATTTAGTAGTTCATGTGTTTTAGGATTATTAAATTAAGTTTCTTAGTGCTAGATTTAGCCTACTATCACAATTTTAGATTGTGATATTTGTATTGATACTAGTTATAAAACGATTAACATTTTATATTAAATATAAACTAATTTAAATTTTTTAAAAATGCCAGAGAAAGTAATTAGTGTTTGTGAAGAGAAAATATACGAACAATTATATCGTGAGCACGCAGAAAAAATATGTTACTATCTCTATTATAAATATGGTGACATGGAAAAAGCGCAGGATATTGTGCAAGATAGTTTTGCCAAATTATGGGTTAATTGTTCCAAGATACTTTTTGGTGCAGCCAAAAGTTTCCTTTATAAAATAGCTAATAATGCCTCGATCAATGCTCTTGTACATCAAAAGACGATTCTAAAGTATCAGGAAATAGCTCAAAAAACATACACTAATGAGTCGCCAGAATTTCAGATGGAAGAAAAGGAATTTTTGCATCGATTAAATAGGGCTATTTCTGGTTTAAAAAATGGGCAACGTGAAGTTTTTCTTTTGAATCGAATCGAAAAGAAAACATACAAAGAGATTGCAGAAATGTTAGGGATCTCGGTAAAAGCGGTAGAAAAACGAATGCACTTGACATTGGTTATTTTAAGAAAAAAAATAAAAACACCTAATCTGTAATATATGAATTTTTTAGATCAGCAGTATCAAAATAAGTTTTTTACTAAAAGGATATATGGTGTGCTTATAACAAAAGAACTTAATACGTTCGTTAATTCAACTCTATATAAAAATTTGGTGCTTTCAAGTTTATCCAATGGCGTTCCTATAAAAGAAACCGTATGAAAAGTGATATAAATAAAGATAATTTTTTAGGAAAATGGTTGTCTGGGGATCTTTCTAATGAAGAGCGTAAGACCTTTGAAGAATCAGAAGATTACATAGCATATAATGATATATTAAGAGGCGTAGAACGACTAAGTAGACCTGTTTTTGATATAGAAAAGGGTTTAAAAGAGCAAAAAATCTATAATGCTTCATACAAAGAACCCAAAACATCAAAAGTAATTAAACTTCGTACTTGGATGTATCGTGTAGCGGCAGTAGTTCTGCTTATTTTTGGATTAAAAACCCTATTTTTTCAAGATGTAACCATACGTACTGAAATGGCACAGACCCAAGTCATAACATTACCTGATAATTCTGTGGTGACGCTAAATGCAGGTTCTTCTTTAAAATACGATAAAGATTCTTTCATAGAGAATCGAGTACTGCGTTTAAAAGGAGAAGCTTTTTTTGATGTCAGCAAAGGATCTACATTTACAGTTACTACTAAAAATGGTAAGATTACTGTTTTAGGGACAGAATTTAATGTGTATTCTAGAGATCGGACATTAGAAGTACATTGTTTTGAAGGTAAAGTACGTATAAAAAAAGAAACAAATGAAGTGATTCTTACCCAAGGAAAAGGAGCTAGGTCTAATGAAAAAGAACATCTGTCTCTATTTGAGATTACGAACTCAAAACCAGATTGGTTAGATGGTAAAAGTAGTTTTTATGAAGTACCTCTTGAGCAACTCATAAAAGAATTAGAAAGACAGTACAATATTAAAATTCATAAAGGAAACGTAGATGTAAAAAGAATATTCACAGGGTTCTTCAATCATACTAATCTAGAGACCGCTCTGCTTACTAGCTTTGACCCTATGAATATTAGTTATACATTTGAAAGCCAAAAAATTATAGTCTTAAAAAATAAGTGATACGTTTTAAATTCGTTGTAGTAGTATTATGTTTTTGGAATGTATTCGGTTATTCACAGCAAATAGTTGCTGCTAAAAATCAGTCTATACTCGAGATTCTTGAAATGTTCAAAAATCAACATCAATTTAACTTTTCTTATGATGTTGAAGCGATTAAGAATATAAAACTAACAATAGGTCAGAGTTCGATTTCTATTGATTCATTAGTAGATATACTAAAAGAACAGACTCCGTTTATTCTACAGAAGGTTGCCGATCGTAGTTATATTTTGGTGAAAAATGATCAAACTATAGAAATATGTGGTTTTGTAATTGATTCAATAACGACTGTTGAGCTAACTCAGGCAACTATTATAAAGGATATCAATGCCATTAAGAGTACTGATGAACAAGGATATTTTAGATTACGATTAAGCCCGCGGGATTCAATTTCTATCTCTTATTTAGGATATGATACCAAGACAATTAAAGTCTCGAATTTTTCAGCTTCGCGTTGTGATACGATTCAATTAAAACCAGAAGTTCAAAATTTAAGTCAGATAATAATTAATGAATATCTTACCACAGGTGTACAAAAAAACAAAGATGCATCTATTAACGTATCTACAAAAAAACTTAGGATTCTTCCAGGGCTTGTAGAGCCAGATGTTTTACAAAGCTTACAATTAGTACCAGGAATAAGTAGTCCTACAGAAGATCCAGCCGGATTATATATTCGAGGAGGAACTCCAGATCAAAATTTGGTATTATGGGATGGTATAAAAATGTATCATAATGGTCATTTTTTTAATCAAATATCAACGTTTAACCCTTATATTGTTAAAAATGTAAAGGTATATCGAGGAGGAACCAGTGCACGTTATGGAGATCGAATTTCTGGAGTCATTATTATAGAATCAGATGATGACTTAACCGAAGCACTTAAAATAGGAGGTGGGGTGAATTTTACTCATGCAGATCTTTTTATAAAAGCCCCTGTATCAGAAAAAGTTGGCGTCATGGGAGCTTTCCGTAGATCTACTACAGATATCTATCAAAATATAGCCTTTAACAATCTTACTAGAAAAGTATTCCAGAATACCAGGGGCGATATTTCTGACGATAACCTTGTGGATACTATGGAAGAAGAATCTAGAGAAGATAATTTCTCTTTTTCTGATATAAATTTCAAGGTAGTTTGGAACCCTAATGCAAAGAATACGGTGAAATTAAGCACAATCTTTGCACAAAACAGATTGGATAATGATACTCCTCCCCAAGAAATAAATAGTCCCAATTCTTTTAGCACAAATGATTTTTATAAAATTAAGAATGTAGGAGCTAGTCTCAATTGGAAAAAAAAATACTCGAATAATAGTATCCAAAAAACAAGCTTTTATTTCTCTTCTTATGATACGAGATATAAAATCGAAAGAAAAGGCATAGATATAAATCAAAATTTTAACTACACTCAAAATAACGATGTAAAAGATATTGGAATAGCATATTCATTAGATATTCCCATTGCCAAAAAACAATCATTAGCATTAGGATATCAATTTGCCTATAATGAAACAAAATATGATTTCGCAGAGGTTTTTACTGGAGATTTTGAAGCGGTTTTTGATAATATTACAAATGGGTATAGTAATAATCACACGGTGTATTCTGAGTATATGTATAAAGGAGTAAAGACCTATGCCAATTTTGGCCTTAGAGGATCTTATATAAGCAGTACAGATCAATTTTTTGTAGAACCTCGTATGTTTTCATCAATAGAAATTTTCAAAAACTTTAGAATAACGACTTCTGCAGAATTAAAGAATCAACAACTTAATAGTTTTAATGATTTTGGGAGTATTAGTCCGTCGATAGGGGGGCTTCCAGTGGCCGATAATAAATGGTTGCTTTCGGGGAATATTTTATATGAAGGAGATTCATATTTCATTCCTGTGATAAAAAGCAGGCAATTTACTTTTGGATCCTTGTACACCTATAAGGGTTGGAATTTTGATCTGGAGGGCTATTATAAAAAGCTTACCGATATAACATCGATTAATGATCTTATTTTGGATGTAGTACCTTCTGAGGATAATACCGGTTTAAGTATAGGAAAAGAAGAACGCATTGGTTTTGATTTTCTGTTAAAAAAAAGAATTCGTAATTATCGATTTTGGATAGGATATTCATTAAGCAAAACTCTGGTTACTTTTCCTAAATTACAACAGAAATCTTTTTCCGGAAATTTTGATCAACGGCATGTGCTTAATATCTCGCAAACGCTAAAAGTTAATGATTTTGAGTTTGCTCTAGGCTGGAATTATGCTACAGGTAGCCCATACACGAAGCTTATACCAGACGAAAATGGTGCTTTGGGTAATACAATTGACCCCGAAGGAATTAATACAAGTAGATTTAAAGCGTATCATCGATTAGATGCTTCTGTTGTATATCGGTTTAATTTTAAAACGAAACATCCATGGGGTGGGATGTTTGGCTTCTCATTACGCAATATTTATAATCGAAAGAATACACTTGATCAAGGGTTCACATTTAAAACTGGGGAAAATGATATCATCTTAGAAACTTTTGAAAGAAAGTCATTACGACTGACACCAGATGTAGTCATTCGTTTTAATTTTTAAAGCGAAGTTTAAACTACTACGTTTACTTATTTTTTTCTTCTCAAATGTTTCTCAATCATGTTAATGGAACACTCTTTTTACGAAACGAAGATAGGAGAGAAGTGAAATGTGTGTGGAATGCCTTAACTGGAAATCGTTACTCGAAATATCCGATCAAGTGACTGAGGAAAATTGAAACCAAATATTAGTATCCAAATTAGATTGGGTTTTTAGCAAATTTAATTTGAAAATGGCATTTCACCATCCAATACATTATCTGAAATCACGGAGGATAAAACAAGTGACGTGGTCATCTCACCGTAAGCGGCCAACCTACTATTGAGATTTTGAAGATGGCTAGGGTTTTTTACATAGCCTTTCATCTGCATACAATCACGCCCCGTTAGTTGATAGCACTCAAATATTTCAGGAACGGTTTTGATAAAGTCCATGAAATTTTGTGTCTGTCCGTACCTTACTTTAATTGAGATAATTACTCCCAAAGGATATCCTAATGCTTCTATATTGATCTTGGTGGTATAACCTTTTATAATACCTAAATCCTCTAGTTTTTGAATTCGTTCTGAAACTGCGGGCGACGATAAGCCGACAGTTTTTGCAATATCCTTGACAGCCATTCTTGCATCTTTTTGCAACTCTGTAAGAATTGCCCAATTCAATTTATCTATTTTCATGATACCTTTTATTATATACGATAAATATAATGTATATATTTTGAATTATAGAATTTTAACTAATTATTACACGGTAATAATTATGATTAACTTAAAATAATTAACCAATATTAATTATATGACTTATAAAATATATTAAACATTATATGTTTAATTATATAACACTTTAAACCTTATATTATTAATATAATAATGTAGTATATAGCCTAAATTTGAAGTGTTAAATAATTAAAGCTTCATATTATGATTGTATCGGTATTTAATATCAAAAGAAGATTTAGCGAAGTATATACAAAAAGTATCCAATTAAAGTATACATATACTTTTCAACTATAAGTGAATAACCAAACGGATAAATTTTAAAAAATAAACAATGAACACAATTTTAATTGATTGTATTGGTTACGGAGGTTTAGTCATAAACTTATATTCAATGTCCACTAAAGGTGAATATAAACTAAGGCTAATCTCACTAATTGCTAATATAATTTACATTTTATATGGCGCATTAATTAGCGCAGCTCCAATAATTGTAGGATGCACTATTGCTGTATTTCTGCATGGGTATCATCTAAGACGATTAAAAATTAAAAAGAACAGTAATGATTAAAATACAAATAGCTAAAGAAGCAGATATAGCCATTTTAGCACTTTTAGGAAGACTAACATGGGCAGAATCTCATGGTCACTACATAGATGATAAAAACAATCTATTAGAATACCTAAACTCGAATTTTTCAATTTCTAAAACGAAACAAGAGATAAACAATCCTAAGAATCTTTTCTATATTATTTATGTCGATGATTTACCTGTTGGTTACGCAAAATTAGTAGTAAACGTTATAAACGAAAATGTTGCTTCTCAAAACAATTGTCGTCTTGAAAGGATCTTCATCCAAAATGAGTTTATACCCTTAAAAATTGGACAACAACTTCTAACTTTTGTTGAAGAAAAAGCTAAAGCACTACAATTAGATACGATGTGGCTAACTGTTTATATAAAAAATAAGAGAGCCATTAGATTCTATGAAAGAAATGAATTTATAAATGTTGGAGAATTAAATTTTCTTGTCAATGGAAAAGAATATGAAAATATAGTTTTTTCAAAAAATATATAAGTATATATATTGAATTACAGCAATTCGCACTCTCCATTTTTGTAATATTCAATTAAACACATTAAATTGCATCAATAGTATGATTATTAAAGCATGTATTTATGTCAACAATTAGAAAAACAATAACATTTACTGAAAAACAGGATAAGTGGATAAAGTCACGAATTACAATAGGAGAATTTACTAATGATAGTGAATACATTCGTGATTTAGTAAGACGAGATCAAGCAAAAAACGCCAAATTTTCAGCACTCAAAGCAGCTATAACTGAAGGCATGGAAAGTGGTATTAGTGATAAATCCGTTCCAGATATCATGAAGGAAGTTGAAGACCGTCTGCGGGCAGATGGGCGTTTATAAAGTATCAAGAAGCGCCGAAATTGATCTTGCCAAAATGTATGAGTACGGCATTGAAACATTTGGATTAAAACAAGCCCAAACATATTTATCAGGAATGCATACACTATTTCAAATTTTAGCTGATAATAGTACTTTAGGACGCGATGCATCTGAATTTATTCTGTCATTAAAAAGATTTTCTTATAAATCTCATACCATTTTTTATTTATCTACAGATATTGATATTTTAATTGTTCGTGTATTAAGTCAAAGTATGGATTATGAAAATAATCTATAAATTATAACTTTCCTTAAACCTTTTACAATAAAATTCATAAAACTAAAGTTTATTAAGCAATTTTACATAATGACTGATTATGGAATATATAAACGTTCTATAATGTTCTGCGTTATGTAACTTTGCTTTGGCTAAAAGCGAAATTTAATACATCATTTCCTTTATTTTTTTCTTCTAAAAATTTTCTCTAGAATCTTAATGGAACACGCTTTTTACGAAACGACGATAGGAGAGTAGTGGAATGTGTGTGGAATGGCAATTGAAATATTTTTCTTATATTTATTGCAATCATTTGATATTTAGTGATTAACTCTCCTTTTTAGCAAAAATAATAGCACAGTTTTTAATAATTACCCACTATTGGGTATGTTTTAGCATTTTCAAATTCTATAATTTTATTATGAGTTCAAAAGCCAGAGAATTGTTTATTGGGGAGATTATTTCTAAGATTGAGGAATATAGGCAACGATATAAGTTATACAAATTTCTTTTTTTATTTACAAAAGCAATGTCAATTGTAGTGGTTGGAGCTGTAATTCCTGGTCTTGCAATTATTTTTGCAGGTAAAAATTTAACAAAAATCATTGCTTGGGTAAGCTTTTTTATTGGTGTATTAGCAGCCATTGACACATTATTTAAATTTAAAAGCCAATGGAAAAATTATGAATTATTTCATATTTCTTTGTCATCTGAATATAGAAAATACAAGTTTAAATCTGATGGCTATGAAGGGCTTGATGATGAACAAAGTTTATCAAGATTTGTCAAAATTGTTACTGATTTAGAGGAGATTAGCAGAAAAGACAAAATGGAAATATTAGATAAAGCTGAACAACTTCCAGATTTAGATGTTCAAAGAGAGTAATCTTCTTAAAAATATTTGATGTTCAAGTTCAAGTATCATTCTCTTATAAAATATAACATTATTACCATATATCCAAAAAACGAAAAACATTATATAAGTATTTACCAGCAAATTGAAAAAATAACTTTTAAACCAAAATATTATGAGTTGTGAAACAAAAGAATTAGAATTTAACCAAGCTTTGAAAAGTGTCCAAATTGATTTAGAAAATGAATTAGCAAAAATAGCCCAAGAAGCAGAAGAAAAATCTATTGAATTAGAGCAAGAATTTGAACAAGAAAGTGATTTAGCAAATGGTGTTGCTGTTACGGCAGGTACAGTTATTGGTGGAACCATAGGAGGTCCAGCTGGAGCTGTTATTGGTGGCGCAACTGGAAAATTAATAGGCTCACTATTTACGATTGAAACTTCTTATTCTGAAGAACGAATTTCATTGGATATACCTACTATAACAATGAGGAGTGAAACTTGGAAATTTGATGTTCCGCAAGTTACAGTCAAAGACAATGATATTATCTTCGATGTACCAACTTTGGTGATGAAAAGAAAAAAAGGCCCTAAAATTCCTCATAGTACAACTCGAATGAAAACGAAATGTACTGGTTCAGGTATGTTTCGTGTATGTCTAGATGTTCCACAAACAACAATAACTTGGGAACAAACATATTTAGATGTGCCTACTTACGAAAATCGAAAACAAAGAATTGTAATTGGAGTTCCTGAAGTTACAATGAAAGAGCAAAAAATAGTTTTTGATATACCTGAAATAAAACTTGAACAGAAAGACATGATATTCAGAATTCCTTCAATTACTATCCGTTTTGCCAAAGATGCAGGGAAAAAGATGGCTGAAGCAGCTGGATCAATAGCTTCTCAAGCTGAAATGGCTTCAGCACAAAAAAGAATGGCTATTAAGGAAAGAATTGTTGCAGAAGTTATTGAACCTGCAAAAGCTATGTTCGAATGTTATAAAAATAAATTAAGTTCTAATCGCAAAAGAATAATGGATTTTTATGACCCTGAAATTAATAAACTTACTGATTCTCTAAAAGCATTGAAAGCTAAAGGTGTTCCAGAAAATGACAACGATTATATAAATCAGAAGAACCAATTAGATAGTTTAATTTCAAAAAGAAATGAATCTGTAGAATCTATTGATAAAGCTTTAAATGATTTAACAAATAGCTCAAAAAAAGCTATAGAAGCATTATTGAATTTTGGTTAAAAACTAAACCTCGAGTTTATGAGTTCCTATTTTCAATTAGTACTTGAGTGAAGAAACACTTTATTAATAAACTTATAAAAAAAATAAATATTTAAAATTTTAGTAATAAAATATTTACATTTACTAAATTTGATTTCTACACTATGATAACTTAATGCGTAATAGAGAAGTTTTAATAACAAAAATAATTAGTCATTTAGCAATACTTAAAGGAGAAGTAAGTTTGCGTAGTAAAGTTAATCTGCAAGACATTAATATACACGCTGAGCAGTTTTATAAAATTATGCTAAACGACATTCTCGATATTAATTTGGAAAATATAAATATTGTTGAACAGAATGTTGCAGTCATAGATTTAGGAGATAGAATAAATAAAATTGCTATTCAAGTTACATCAGATAATTCTAAAAATAAAATAAAAGAAACTGTTTCTGCTTTTAACGAAAAAGAATTATATAAGCACTACAACAAGCTTAAAATACTTGTAATAAAAGATAAGATTAAAAGAGATGATGTTATTAAAAATGATAACTTTTCTTTTGATATGGGCAAAGATGTAATAGATGTTCCATATATTATAACTAAAATTCAAGATATTGATGATTTAGACAAGGTCATTAAAATTGAAAAATGGTTAAGTGATGAATTGGTTCATCCTTACTATAAATCTAAAATAGAGTCTAAACCAAATGAAGTAAAAACATTTATTAATTTAATTGATTTCATTAGTGATGAAGATAATCATAAAACTTTTAAAACAGAGGATGAACCAGACCCTAAATATAAAATTGAAAAACGATTTAAGGAATACGCAACTTTTTTAAAAAAACTATATTCGGATTTGTATCTTGATTATGCTTACGCATTAGAATTAGCAGAAAACAATACAGATATTTCTTCTGTAAAAATAAGAAAAATAGGTGCTTACCTTAAAGATGTTAGTAATAAACATCTAATGAGTAGTGATAATAACCCAGAAGATGCATTAGAAAATTTAAGTTCTTTTTTTAACGATCTTTTTATAAAAGAAGGATTATCTTTTGATCAAATGGCTGTGAAATTTTATTTAATACATCAATTAATTAGATGCAATGTTTTTCCAAACTAATATGAGCTCATTAATATCTAAAGATGAAAAGGTAAAGAAATCTATAGTCTATATTGGTTATTTAATTTTAAAAGAATTGAGTAAAAGAGAAGATAAAAAAATTTCTATTTACGATATTGCAAGTCTTTTGAAAAAAGAAAACCTTTTAAATAATGAACAATTGAATTATTCACTAATGCTTTTATATGCAACAGATATTGTTGATTTTGAAGAACCCTATATTTTTTCAAAATGATAAGAATAAAAAAGTTATACACTTATCCAGAAATAATTAAGCCGATTTATTTTAAAAAAGGATTAAACTTTATATTGGGTGAAAAAGACGAATCTTCTAATAAGACTAATGGAGTTGGAAAATCTATGTCAATAGAATTTTTAAACTTTTGCTTGTTAAGAAAGAAAACAGGTAGCAGAGTTTTTAAAATCCCAAAAGCAATTTTAAATCCCGATACCAAAATATGTTTAGATTTAAAAATAAACAATAAAGATTTAACAATAATTCGTACAGTTGCAACAGATGATAAACCAGAAATTACTTTAGATGGGAATACGGTTACTTTTGATAGTATTGAAAATGCTTTAAATTATTTAAATGATTTATTTTACACTAATAAGTCAAAGATAAATTTGAATCCTTCATTTAGAGAGTTATTAAACCCGAGTATCAGAGATGAGCGATCTGAATTTAAAGATATTGTAAGTTATTTTGATACTAAAAATAGAGTTCCTGCAGATCATACAACAACACTTTATTTACTTGATTTTGATATTGCCGCTTATCGTCTTGCTCAAAATACTATAACAGAAATTGATAAATATTCTCGCTATATAAGCGATTTAAATAAAAGTTTAACTCAAAATGGTCTAAAAAGTCTAACTGATGTTAGAGCTGAAGTTAACTCTAAAGAAGAGGAATTAGAAAAACTAGAAAATGATTTAGAGGAATTAAAAACATATGAATCATTTGAGAAAGTAGAAGATGATTTAATTAGTATAGATTTGGCTTTAAACGAGTTAAGAACCCAACAAACATATTTAAAACTTAGTATTCAAAAAATAAGATTATTACCAGAAATAGAAAAGATTGATGAGGCAGATGTTTTATTTATTTACGAGCAATTTAAGCAAGGATTAGGTAATCAATTAAAAAAATCTTTTGAACAAGTTAACAGTTTCAAAGAAAAAATTGAAAATTTTCAAAATCATATAGTCAACGAGAAATTAAAAACTCTTTTAGCAAAACATAAAATAATTAATAAAAAGATTAGATCTCTAGATGACAACAGGTCAGGATTATTAAAGGCAATTGATAAAAAAGGAGTGTTTAAAAATTTGAAACAAAGTTTAGCAATATATCATAGAAAAAGTGAAGAATCAAGTAATATTAGAACACAATTAAAGAGCTATGATTATAATAAACAACACAAAAATAGATTAAAATCAAACAAGTCTAATTTAGTAACAAAAGTAGACGAGGAGATTGTTAATAATGATAGTAAAATAGATAGTTTTAACAAAACAATAGCTAATATTCATCAGTATATTATGGGGAATAAAGGTTGTTCATTTACTATTGAAACTGTTAATAGAGATACTTATAGAGACATAGTGAAATTTAATATGTCAATAGATTATGGTGGTAGTCATAGTGTAGAAAGAGCAAAAGTTTTCATTTATGATGTCTCATTATTATTAAATCAATTTACAAAGATTAAGCATCCAAGACTTTTAATCCACGATAATATTTTTGATGTTGACCAAGATACACTACTAAGAAGCCTTAATTTTTTATATTCAATTGAGGACAATAATTCCTTTCAGTATATATTAACTTTAAATAGTGATAAAGTAGATGATGATAGCTCTAAAAAGTTCTTAGATTTTAACATACACGACTACGCTAGGGCAATTTACACTAAATCAAATAGATTCATAATTGGTGATAAATATTCAGAAATTGGTTAATCTACTAAAATTAACTTCTTTTTCCCGTCCCATAATTAACCCGTTTCTTAAAATCAATCACTTCATCCTTTAGTTTCTTATTTGCATTATCAATTAGCTCATTCTGAATTTTCATAATGCGTAATAAGTCGTGAATCGCGTTTAAATTATCTAGTTGAGTATATACGATTTTCTCAAGGTCGGCTTTGGTGTATTTAGGATATGGCATAAAATTTGAAATAAAGTTATTAACAATTAAAATTTAACTAAAAATTATATTTATATAATTTTAACTTACATAAAGTTAATTCAAACTTATAATAAAAAATTCAAAAACGCAAGTTTGGATTAATAAAATTTAATTTAAACTTATGTTTTAATAAGTATGTATTATATATTTAAGGTAGAATACATCATACAATCATGGCAGTAGATAGGATAAATAGAATAAAAGAAGTTTTAGTGATTCAAGGAAAATCGCAAGTATGGCTTGCAGAAGAACTTGGAAAAAGTACGACTTCTGTAACTGCATTTTGCAACAATAAATCTCAACCACATTTAAAAGATTTAAAAAAGATAGCAAAAATCTTAGATGTAGATATTAGAGAGCTTTTAGTTTCTACAAAATGACTGCGTTAGAGTTTCTAAAATCAGAATTAAAAAGTCATAACATAGAATTAACCGCCAAAACTGATGGGAGGGAAGGAGTTGACTTTTTAATTGGAAATAATCAATTATACCTACAATCCATAGATTTAGACACCACATAACGAAGTAAGTTTAATGACAAGTTTGTCTAATTGGGAGATTAATGTTTCTGCTAATACAATTCCAGAATTAGCAAAGTATTCGCTAGAAAACATGATTGAAAAACTAAAGTAATAACCTCATATAATTTTGGCTAAAACGTGACGTGGACAAAAAGATATTTAAAACCAGGAGATGTAGAAGAAGGATACTATTTTGATATAGGAACATATGTTTGTAAAAACCACTTTAACGATTGTTTTTTAAATGAATACATCGGAAAACAAGGAGAAAAAGGTATTTGTTCTTATTGTAATAAGAGACTTATTGTAATTGAACTAGAAGCTGTTTTAACTTTAATTGCTGTTGGTTTAGATTATGTTTATGAAGATCCTGCAAATGGCAGATATTTGAATAAAGATTCTGAGTATGGTTTTGATGGAAACGTACAACCTTTTGAGGAAATATGGTGGGATGATCCATTTGATTTAAGGATAGAAGATGATAAATTACTTGAAGACGTAAGTAATCAACTTTCAACAGGTCAATTATATTGTGAACGAAATGAATTTGGCTCTCACGAAGAATATTTAGATGATTTATGGAATCACTTTAAAGAAGTATTAAAGCATAAGGCTAGATTTGCTTTTCACTTTTCTGAAACATTTCAACAATGGAATTTATCCGATCCTGCCGATATTTTACATCAAGTAGAAGCTACTATACTTAAGCATAATATGATAACTATACTCAAAACTAAAACAATATTATATAGAACTAGACAACATACTATAAAATAAAAAATGAAGTTAGTGACGCATCTAAAATAGCTTCATTACCTAACTCCCAAAATAAAACAGCAGGAAGAATGAATGCTGCTGGAATATCATTATTTTATTGTAGCAAACATAAAGGATTAACAATTTCAGAAATAAAAAAGCTTTAAGGCTAGTTGATTTAACAAAACTTCCAGATGTACCATCTATTTTTGATGAAGAAAAAAACGATTCAATAGATATAATTTCCTTTATGAATTCATTTGTTACCGAAGTAAGTCTTCCTGTTCTTAAAAAAGATTCGGTTCTAGAATATCTACCGACTCAGGTAATTACAGAATATATAAGATACAATCCTGATTTAAATGTTGATGGTATGATATATAATTCTGCAAAGGATTCTAACGCTAAAAATATAGTATTATTCTACGATCACGAGGAGTCTATAGATAACTTAGATTTTTCTAAATCAAGTATTAAAACATCTTTGATTAGAGATTTATAATCCTGTGACTTGTATTAGTTCAATGTTCAATAGAAGCAGGATGTTAAAACGACCTCATACTAATTTTGGCTAAAACAATAGGTGAATGGAGCGTCCATATTTTAGGGGTCTAGTAATACACAATCTTAAGAGTTCTAATCTTAAATGTACCTAAAAGCAGTCTTAAGAAGTTAGCCTGTTTCCTAAAATATAGCGTAACGAGCCGTAATTGTTTCCAAAATTATATGCAGTCTTGAATTTTTGTTTCTTTTGTTTCAAGACAAAAGATATTTCGCTAATTGTTATAAAATGTACTATAATTAATATTATGTAAAATAGAATTTTAATTCACCCCTCTATATATCACACTGTAATGTTAAATTTCAACTAAACTTATAAGTTCCTCTTTTATAATACGACTGATACAACTATATTTGTTTGCCTTTAATTTACATGAAAACCATGAAGCCTAAACCAAAGTCTAAGACTGATAAAAAAAGGATACGTTTATTACACCAGTATTATAGTTATACTGGGTTTTATAGTTTTGTTTGGCAGGCCGTTAAAAAAGCTTTGCCAATAATTCTTATACTAGTTGCCGTAATTTATGTTATAAATCACTTTTTTGATATCAATGATGCTTTGGTCCGTATAACAGAAACGCTTCCGGCATATGGTGTACTCACATTCTTTTTTGTGTCAGAAACTCTTTTAGGTATTATACCTCCAGAGGTTTTTATTGCCTGGTCTGGAAAAATGCCTAGTCCTTGGCTATATCTTGGGTTTTTAGCTTTTTTATCATATTGCGGTGGTCTTATATCTTATTGGTTGGGAGTTTTCATTACAGAGATTCCTAGTGTGCATAACTATTTGGAGGTTAAAATGGAAAAACAGCTAAAGAACTCTAAAAAATGGGGAGGCTTCCTTATTGTTGTAGGTGCTTTATTGCCACTACCCTTTTCCATGTCTTGTATAGCTGCTGGGATTATTCACTTTCCATTTAAGAGTGTTGTCCTTTATGGTTCACTACGTTTATTGCGTTTTGCCATTTACGGACTCATAATCTTTAATGTCTTATAAAAGAGACTAAAATCTAGGCTCTTAAGTTTCCACATTGTATTTTTGTATTTTAAAGAAACCTTATGTTATCATTTATCAATATATTTAGATTAGTTGCTTTTCTAGAGGGTGTTTCATATATCTTATTACTTTTTATAGCAACACCTATAAAGTATATTTCTGGCGATCCACAATACGTAAAAATGCTAGGCATGCCACACGGTCTTTTGTTTATGGGCTATGTTATTTTAGCTTTTATGTATAAAAAAGAAACGGAATGGACTAAAAATCAGTTTTTAATCATTCTGTTAGCCTCTATAATTCCTTTCGGAACCTTTTACATTGATCATAAATATTTAAAACGTCTTACCTAATGCAAGAAAAATACCGTCATTTTATCTATGATTATCTAACCGAATTTGGCATTTCTGATACTACAGCAGAATATTTAAATATGTTTGGGCTACTCCTTATATTAATTATTGTTGTATTTATTATTGATTTTGTAATTCGTAAGATTCTGGTAAAGACTTTTTATCAGTTTGCTTCGGTATCAAAAACAAATTTTGATGATTTACTAGTTGCTAATAAGGTTCCTCGTAATATCGCACATATCATTCCACTCCTAATAGCCATGGAATTCACACCTAATATTTTTAGGGATTTTCCGAATTTCGATGGTGTTATTGAAAAAGGACTTCAAGTCTTTGCTATTGTCCTTACACTATGGATTGTAAGGAGTTTTCTCAATACCTTAAAGGATTACTTTAAGACACTGCCTCGCCTAAAAGATAAACCGATTGATAGTTATATTCAGGTTTTTATGATTTTTGCGTGGGTAGCAGGTTTTATGTCTGCTATTGCGATAATTACAGACACTCCTTTTATTAAATTCTTAACCGCTTTAGGTGCAGCTTCGGCAGTAATTATACTTGTTTTTAAGGATACTATCTTAGGCTTTGTGGCTAGTATTCAAGTGTCAATTAATGACATGGTGCGGATTGGTGATTGGATTACGTTTGAAAAGTATGGCGCTGATGGTGATGTGATCGAAATCAATTTAGCGACTGTAAAAGTTCAGAACTTTGATAAAACAATAACGACTATTCCAACCTATGCGTTGATTTCTGATTCTTTTAAAAACTGGCGTGGGATGGTGAGTTCTGATGGTAGACGTATTAAGCGTTCGGTATCAATTAAGATGGATAGTGTAAACTATCTTAATAAGGAACGTTTAAAAACACTTAGTGGTATTGAGCTTATAAGCACTTATTTAAAGCAACGACAAGCTGATATTGATCGTTATAATAATGATCATAATATTGATAAATCTATACCTTTAAATGGTCGGAATCTCACCAATTTAGGCGTTTTTAGGAAGTATGTCCAGACCTATATCGAGAATCACTCAGCTATAAATAAGGATATGACTATTATGGTAAGGCAATTGGCTCCTACCGCTCAAGGAATTCCTATCGAGATCTATGCCTTTAGCAATGATAAGCGCTGGGAGAATTATGAATATATAATGGCAGATATATTCGATCATTTAATTGCAGCACTTCCCTACTTTGATTTGGAACTATTTGAATTCCCTAGTGGTTCCAATTTCAAAGGATTAAATATTACTGAATAATTTTAGTTTTAACGGATAACATGTTACTTCAAAAGGATTTGTCTCTAGGGATGATGTAAAGGCAGGATAACATTTAAAAAATAAACTAGTGTTAATTTTAAAATAAAATAAAAACTTCTAACTTACTTTAACACTATTCTACTTTTTTTATTAATTCATTAAGTTTTAATTACATATACTTTAACAGGAATAGATAAGTTATAAAGATAGTTTTGTCTGCATCAACAATAAAAAATCTTTTTGTATGCAACCAATTCTAAATTCTAGTGTCTATAACCTATGTACATTTAAATATAATAGTATATGAGATTAAAATTCTACTTACTTATTCCTTTTCTATTGTTCTTTTTAAAAATAGGGTTTACACAAAATTTAGAGGAAACAAACTACCCTACTAACATCTCTTCAAGATCTTTTTTAGATAGAACCGAATTTAAAGTGAGTTATTTTGGTAATACTTTCTGGAACAATGGTTTAGTCTTTGGGACTGAATACCTATGGAAAGAAAAGCAGAAAACTAAAAACAGAAAACGAGGACAAAGAACAAATACGCATCAGTTTCTTCTAAACGGAAATCTAGGTTTCACGACTAATTTCTCAACTAAAACGGACACGGGAATCTTTACAAATTATGGAGTGACCTGGAGAAGAACTAATAAAAAGGGGAAACAATTTAGTATAACAGTTAATCCTTTAGGATATTATCGCTCTTTTTTACCCGAAACCTATGAAGTTAAAGGAGATCAAGTGGATAAAGTCTTTCTTCCTGGAAGAGGCTATTACGCACCATCTATTTCTGTAGGTATTGGTAAACAAAGAAAAGGTAAAAAACTAACAGGGCGATTTTTTAATATCAACTTCATGTTACGAACGCCTTACAATGCAGGTGCTTTACCTGCTTTTAATTTCCAATACGGTTACCGTTTTAATTTTAAAAAGAAAAAAAGAGATGCAAAAAATAATTAATACTAACTCAAAACTATTATTTCTAATAGTTATTTTATGGACCGTCTTCTCATGTTCTAAGAACGACAACCTTAATAATTTAGATGAGACCATATTTGTGAGACATAAAGATGCAGATATGCCAGCTTATATTCATGGTAATGCTTCAGAAAAAGTATTTCTTATCATACTACATGGTGGCCCTGGAGGTACTGGATTAACCTATCGTGCTAATACCATTAAAAGTGACATTGAAAAAGAATGTGCCGTTGTTTATTTTGACCAAAGAGGCTCAGGAATGTCTCAAGGTAGCTATTCTGAAAACGGAATAAGCGTTGATATTATGGCAGAAGATGTATTAGCACTCGTAAAAGTTATTAAACATAAATATGGGGATGATTCTCGATTTTTCCTGATGGGACACAGTTGGGGCGGCACATTAGGGACTTCTGCTTTATTAAAAGATCAAAGTGACTTTTCAGGGTGGATTGAAGTAGGCGGTGCTCACAATACTCAAGGCCTTTATTTTGAATACATCGCTAATTTTAAAAGAGTAGCTTCAGAACAAATTGAAGCTGGAAATAGCATCGATTTTTGGCAAGGTGTTCTTGATTTAGTAAATAATGTAAATCAAACTCAATATAATGAAGATGATTCGTCCAAAATGAATAATAAAGGCCATCAGGCTGAAGAAAAATTCGAAAATGATAATGTTATTAATAAGTGGAAAAACGATAGTAGTAGGACTATTTTTAAGTATAATATATTAACCACATTATGGACTGGTAATAAAACGCAATCCATTTTAGGAGATCAAGGGCTCTGGGAAGACCTAAATTATACCGGTAGACTTCCAGAAATCACAGTTCCTTCTTTAATACTCTGGGGGAAACATGATGCTATAGTACCTCCAAAGTTTGCTCAAGAAGCTTTTGATAATTTAGGCTCTAGTAACAAAGAATTAGTCATTTTTGAAAGGTCTGGACATTCCCCTATGTTTAATGAAGGTCCTTTATTTGCTGAAAAAGTCATTCAGTTTATCAATGAAAATAAATAGCAAGAGCTCTTTTTATTGAAAAAAAAACCTGTTAAGCATCATACTTAACAGGTTTTTAAATATAATTAGAGTAGTATTAATTCTAAATATTAGCAGCTAACCAGTCCCCTACTTCTTGGGTTCCATACGCTTTTTCACCATTGGCTAAATCCTCTGTTACAACACCTTCAGATAACGATTTATTTACAACGTCTCTAATAGCTGCACCTTCTTCTGGTAAATTAAAAGCTGTTTCAAACATCATAGCAGCAGATAATACAGTTGCTAAAGGATTAGCTATGTTTAATCCTGTTGCTTGCGGATACGATCCGTGAATTGGCTCAAATAAAGCAATGTCACTTCCCATAGACGCAGATGGCATCAATCCCATAGATCCTGAAATCACAGAAGCTTCATCTGTTAAAATATCTCCAAACAAGTTTTCAGTAATCAATACATCGTAACTATTTGGCCATTGTACAAGTCTCATGGCAACAGCATCAACAAATTCATAACTTACTTCTACCTCTGGATAGTCTTTTTCCATAGCTTGAACCGTTTCTCTCCATAAACGAGATGTTTCTAAAACATTTGCTTTATCAACACAACAAAGCTTTTTAGAACGCGTCATCGCTAATTCAAATCCTTTTTTTGCTAAACGCTGTACTTCAGCTCTTGTATACACACAGTTATCGTAAGCCGTTTCACCTTCATCTCTTCTCCCCTTTTCTCCAAAGTAGATCCCGCCTGTTAATTCACGTAAAAACACTAGATCTGTACCTTCTATACGTTCCTTTTTTAGTGGCGATTTATCTATTAATGATGGAAATGTAAACGTTGGTCTTACATTAGCGAATAAGCCTAATTTTTTACGCATTTTTAATAGTCCTTGCTCTGGACGTACCTTTGCAGAAGGATCGTTATCGAAACGTGGGTGACCAATAGCACCAAATAAAACCGCATCTGAAGCAGCACAAATGTCATGTGTAGCATCTGGATAAGGTTCTCCAACAGCATCAATCGCTGCTGCACCAGTTAATGCTGGTTTCCAAGTTATTTCGTGTCCAAATTTTTTAGCAACAGCGTCACTAACTTTTACAGCTTGATCTATTACTTCTGGTCCTATACCGTCTCCGGCTAAAAGCGCAATATTAAATTTCATTTATTTTGTTTTATTGTAATCTTAATTAATAATAATGTTTAGCATTTTTTCGGTGGCTTTAATAGCAGACACCGTTTGATCTGAGTCCAGACCGCGTGTTTTAAACTCCTTTTCAGGGTTTTTCCAGGTAATAATGGTTTCACACAAAGCATCAGAATGACTTCCAGGAGGAATTCTAACTGCATAATCTATCAAACCTGGCAGCACCATTTTTTTCTTTTTGAAAATGCTTTTGATGGCATTCATAAAGGCATCGAATTGTCCGTCACCTGAAGCATTTTCTTCAAACGTTTCATTGTTTATTGTAATTGAAACCGTTGTAGAAGGTTTTAAGCCTTTTGAATGTGTTAATACATATGAGTTAACTTTTACCTTTTCCTCATAGGTATAATCCAGAACGTCAGAAATGATATATGGCAAGTCTTCTTTAGTGACCACTTGTTTTTTATCACCTAATTCAATGATACGTTGCGTGACCTTTCTTAAATCATCATCGTCTAGCTGAAGTCCTAATTCTTGAAGATTCTTCTGAATATTGGCTTTACCAGATGATTTTCCCAATGCATACTTACGGGTTCTTCCGAAACGTTCAGGCAATAAGTCACTAAAATAGAGGTTCTTTTTATTGTCACCATCTGCATGTATTCCAGCCGTTTGGGTAAATACATTGGCTCCAATAACTGGTTTGTTAGCCGGAATCATAACTCCGGAAAACGTTTCGACCATTTTACTTAAGGTGTATAAGCCTTTTTCATTGACTCCTACTTCTATTTCGGGCATAAAATCGTTAATCACAGCAATCGTACTTGACATAGGAGCGTTACCAGCACGTTCCCCCATACCATTTATGGTTAAGTGAAGTCCATCTGCCCCAGCTTTAAGTGCTTCCATAACGTTAGCGACACCTAAATCATAATCATTATGAGCATGAAAATCGAAATGTAAATTCGGATAGTTATCCTTAATCTCTTTTACAAAATCGTAAGATTCCTTAGGTGTAATTACCCCCAAAGTATCAGGTAACATAATACGTTTTATAGGTTGGGTAGAAAGGAATTCTAGAAACTCAAAAACATAGTCTTTAGAATTACGCATGCCATTACTCCAATCTTCTAAATAGATATTGGTTTCAATACTTTTATCTTTAGCTAGCTGAGTAACTTCTGAAATTTCTTTAAAATGCTGATTAGAAGTCTTTTTAAGCTGATGAGTTAAATGATTTAATGAACCTTTAGTTAATAAGTTTTGTACCTTGGCTCCAGCTTCAAGCATCCAGTCTATAGAAACTCCTTTATCAACAAATGTAAGCACTTCTACAGTGTTTAAATAACCATTATCTTTTGCCCAGTTAGTAACATCTTTAACGGCTTGAAGTTCACCCTCGGATACTCTGGCCGACGCAATTTCTATACGATCAACTTTTAACTCTTCTAATAAAAGTTTTGCAATAGTTAGTTTCTCTAAAGCAGAAAACGACACGCTCGAGGTTTGTTCACCATCGCGCAATGTCGTATCCATTATTTCTATTTTCTTCATTGCCATTTACAGCATCAATCCATTAGCAAATGTTTCTATATCTCCTTTTATGTTTTGTAAATAATCAATATCGTCAAAACCATTCAGCATATTATCTTTTTTGTAGCTATTAATATGAAAAGATTCTTGAGCTCCAGTAGATTTTATAGTAATAGTTTGTTCAGGTAAATTCACCTCTATTTCTGTATTCGCATCTTTGTAAATAGCATCAAAGATTTGTTCAGAAAACTCAGGGCTAACCTGAACAGGTAAAACACCTATGTTTAAACAGTTATTCTTAAAGATATCAGCAAAAAAGCTAGATACTACACAACGAAAACCGTAGTCATAAACCGCCCAAGCTGCATGCTCTCTAGAGGAGCCTGAACCAAAATTCTTTCCTCCTACTAAAATCTTACCGCTATAAGTAGGGTTATTTAGCACAAAATTTTCTTTTGGTGTATTATCACCATGATATCTCCAGTCTCTAAACAAATTGTCTCCAAAACCTTTACGCTCTGTCGCTTTTAAAAATCTTGCAGGTATAATTTGGTCGGTATCAACGTTTTCCAAAGGTAATGGAACCGCTGTGCTTGTTAGTATATTAAATTTATCGTAAGCCATATTTTAGTGTTCAATTGCCAGTGTTGAGTTGGCAGTATTTTTAATTATATTTTATTTGAATCCTTCAAAAGTCCCCTTTGGGGATTACAATAAGTCTCTTGGATCGGTTACTACCCCTGTAACAGCAGCTGCAGCTGCAACTAATGGACTGGCAAGTAATGTTCTGGATCCTGGGCCTTGACGGCCTTCAAAGTTTCTATTAGAGGTACTTACTGCATATTTTCCAGCAGGAACTTTATCATCATTCATTGCTAAACATGCAGAACAACCAGGTTGTCTCAATACAAATCCAGCTTCAGTAATAATGTCTAAAATACCTTCTTCTTTAATCTTGTCTTCTACTTCGTGAGAACCAGGAACTAACCAAGCTGTAACATGATCTGCTTTTTGTTTTCCTTTTACTATAGAAGCAAATGCTCTAAAATCTTCAATTCTACCGTTAGTACAACTTCCTAAAAACACATAATCGATCTTTTTACCAAGCATAGAATCGTTTTCTTCATAGCCCATGTAATCTAACGACTTTTTGTATGTAGCAACACCTCCTTCAACAGCATCAGCATTAGGAATGTTATTTGAAATACCAATACCCATACCTGGATTTGTACCATAAGTAATCATGGGTTCTATATCGCTGGCTAAGAATGTTAATTCTTTATCGAACGTTGCGCCTTCTTCAGTTTTTAACGTTTTCCAATGTGCCACTGCCTTATCCCAATCATCTCCTTTTGGAGATAAAGGCTTATCTTTTAAATATTCAAAAGTGGTGTCATCTGGAGCGATCATCCCTCCACGAGCACCCATCTCGATAGATAAGTTACAAACGGTCATACGACCTTCCATGGTCATGTTTTCAAAAACATCGCCAGCATATTCTACAAAATAACCTGTAGCACCAGACGTTGTTAATTTTGAAATAATATAAAGCGCCACATCTTTAGGCGTCACACCTTTTCCTAATTGCCCATTTACATTAATGCGCATTTTTTTAGGTTTTGGCTGCATGATACATTGTGTCGATAATACCATTTCAACTTCAGAAGTACCAATACCAAAGGCTATGGCACCAAATGCTCCGTGAGTTGATGTATGTGAATCTCCACAAACTATGGTTGCTCCAGGAAATGTAATACCATTCTCAGGCCCTACAACGTGAACAATACCATTTTTTTTATGACCAAGTCCCCAGTGGCTAATACCATATTCGTTAGAGTTATCCTCTAAAGCTTTTAACTGATTTGCAGATAATGGATCTTCAACAGGTAAATGTTGATTAATAGTTGGTGTATTATGATCTGCCGTAGCAAATGTACGCTCAGGGTACAGAACGCTTAGTCCTCTACTTTTTAAGCCTAAAAATGCTACTGGACTTGTTACTTCGTGTATAAAATGACGGTCTATAAAGAATACGTCTGGTCCGTCTTCAATCTTTCTTACAACATGCGAATCCCACACTTTGTCAAATAATGATTTACTCATAAAATATTTTAAAATTAATGTATTGTATATTACAGGTAAGCAAATTTATAAAAAACTACTTTTTATTGCAGTCTTTTAGGTGAATAAGACACTTTGGTATTAAATTTTTATAAAATAACTAATGAATAGTCTGTTTTTTAAATAAAATGCAACAGATTATTAAAATAGCTTATAATTTTAAAACAGGATATTAAAGTAACGTTTGTTGTTTGCTTTCATTAGGAATGGTAAGCGTATAGCCTAATTCGCTATTTAATTTTTTTATAAAATAGGCAGATAATAAAGGGGATTCTTTTTCTATGTTTTGATGAATAAAAAAATCAATTTCCTTAATTCCAGAATCTTTCCAAATTTTCAAACGTTTTACCCAATCATCTAAACGAGAATAGTCTGTTTCGTGATTAGCTCCAACATACCTGATAAATGCTGTGGCATTGGTTAAACGCATATGCATTAAATCACGTCTTCCGGCGGTATCTACAATAGCATTAGAAATGTTGTTCTCTTCTAATAGTTGGTACAATTCTTCGGCTATAGTAGTATCGTTATACCAATTTGTATGTCTAAATTCAATTGCTAAAGGCATTTCTTTTGGCCAATTTTCCACGAAAGTGACTACCCTATTAAAATCTTTCGGGGCAAAATTACTATGCATTTGTAAAAAAATAGTTCCTAGTTTTTCTTTTAAATTAGAAGCATTGTATAAATAGTTTTCAACAATAGCCTGCGTTTCATTTAATCGTTTCCAATGACTTATTTCTTGATTTAATTTAGGAAAGAATTTAAATCCAGATGGTGTTTTATCATACCATGTAGCAAATTGTTCCGCTGGAAAAATTCTATAAAATGTAGCATTTAACTCAATAGAATTGAATTGCCTTGAATAGTAAGTTAGCTCATCTTTAGTGCCTCTTGGATAAAACCCTTTAAGGTCTGCCCTATTCCATTTTGCACAACCAACATAAATTTCGGGAATGTTATCATCTTTTATTTTGTTTAACACTTTATTTGTGTCCAAATGGTCTTTAGGCAAAGTAAAATCAATTATTTCGGGATTCTCTACACTTCCAAATTTCATAGTATACTAGTTTATTCAAAAGTAAATATTTTGAAGTTATTTTTATTGATTTCTTTAGAATAACAAAAATTTAACAATTGATTCTAAAATATTTTATATATTTGGAACGTTCATTTCAAATAAATATGCCAAAAGTAGAAACATTTGATAAAGAGTTAGTCTTAAAAAAGGCTACAAAAGTCTTTCATGACAAGGGTTATAATGCCACATCTATGCAAGATTTAGTAGATGCTACGACTCTTAACAGATCAAGTATATATAACTCTTTTGGAAACAAATTAGATTTATTTTTAGAATGTTTGAAATCATACCAAGATACGTATTTGATTAAAATATCTAAGACTTTAAATAAAGCTGATAATTCATTGCATGCTATTGAACTTCTTTTTGATTTTTATTTGAAAGAAATTATTGAAGACAAAGATGACAAGGGATGTTTGATTACTAATTGCACATCTGAAATGGCAAATCAAGAAGCATCTATTATTAATTTTTTGTCTTCCAATCAAAATTCTTTTATTGGTTTTCTTGAAGACTTAGTTAGTAAAGGCCAGGAAGAATCTATGATCAATCTAAATAGAACTCCTAATGAATATGCTTTGTATTTATTTTCATCTATTCAGGGGTTTAGAACTGCTGGAATTTTAATTTCAAACAAGAAAGCATTGCAAACTATTGCAAAAATTATTATACAAACATTAATTTAATTTTTTTTTAACCTTATTTGGAACGATCATTTCAAATAAAAATATATAAATCATGAGTAAATTGAAAAACAAAGTCGCCGTTATAACTGGCGCAAACAGTGGAATTGGCTTAGCAACTGCCAAATTATTTTTAAAAGAAGGCGCTAAAGTTGTTATTTCCGGTAGACGACAAGAAGCTTTAAATGAAGTAAAAGAAACATTGGAAGGCGATTTTATTACGGTTTTGGCTGATGTCTCTAAAGCAGAAGACAATACCAAACTTATAAAAGAAGCAACAGACAGATTCGGGAACATAGATATTTTATTTCTAAATGCAGGCATTGCCCCTATTGCTCCTACTGAAACGATTGACGAACATCATTATAATGATGTTTTTAACACGAATGTAAAAGGCCCTATTCTAGCTACAAAAGAAGCTTTGCCACATTTAAATGATGGCGGTACTATATTGTTTACTGGCTCTATTGTTAATCAAAAAGCTTTTGATGGTTTTGGAGTATACTCTGCTAGTAAAGGTGCTTTACGTGCTTATTCAAAAGTATTAACATCGGAAGTAAAATCTAGAGGTATACGTGTAAATACTATAGCTCCAGGACCAATTGATACTCCTATTTACGGAAAAATGGGATTGCCAGAAGACGTTTTAGAGGAAACGGGAAACGGGTTCGCAGCGATGGTACCTCTAGGCCGCTTTGGAACTTCTGAAGAAATAGCAAAAACAGCATTGTTCTTAGCTTCTGATGATGCTTCTTATATAAATGGTGTTGAATTAGAAATTGATGGAGGTATGAGTCAAATCTAACGTTCATTTTAATCATTTGTCCATTATTTAAATTAATGAATTTTGTTGAAATTTCACTTTAAAGGTAATTTCAATAGAAATTACGAGTCTGTATCTTGAATGACAAACCACACATAAAAGACTGAAAACAAGTGTTTTCAGTCTTTTTGTTGATAAGATCGTTAACAATTATGAGCTATCTGGTTTTTTTTTAGTTTCAATAATCGATACTTTTATAAAAACCAATATCATGAACACAAGACAATTTAACCTAAAAAGTATTCGTCCAGAAGTTCTTTCTACTACTATTAATGATACGATGAGTGGTGATGAGCGTTTTCAAAACTTAGTTTTAAGACCCATAGTAAAGTTGCAAAGTGATTTGCTCATAGCGGTTTTTAAAAACTATATTGTTAAACATAAATCAGGTTTTTATGATTTATCTATAGAGAAACGAATTTCCTATATTGAAAATGCGATTCAAAGAGATATGAAGTTCAGAAATTCTTTAAAAGGTATGATTATTGGACAATTTACTGTTGAAGAATATGAGTTATATATACTAAATTCATCTGCTTTAAATAAACGGATGATGCGTATTGTTAAAGAACGCATTCTTAGTAATATTCAACTTTTCGAAAAACCAGAGTTGCTTACTGCTGTATAGATTAAAAAGATTCTGAGGGGGGCATACAAATTCAAGTGATATTTAGTTGAACTAGAAAGATTACCACGTCGATTCTCTCCTACCATTGACGTTATTTTATAAGTGGTTAATTTAAAGTTATTTGTCAGAGCCTTTCGACTTCGCTCAAGACAGGCTAAAGCGAAGAATCTTTGGATAAATTTCTAGAGATTCTTCAGTCGTTCCTCCTTCTGAATGACATCTGATAACGTCATTTCATACGCTTGATAAAAAAATTTTCAAGGTCTCGAAATGACAAGTTAAATTAAAGAAACACCATTTAAATCTGTGGTGAGCACATCACTCATATAATCAAAATAAGGTCTAATAGCCTTAAATGACTCGTTTACGTTTTTTATGAAGTTAGCATCCAGAACGTCTTTATCTGTATACTTCTTAGTGAATATATATTGTTTCTTTTTTATCAGATCAATCGCTTTATGTTCTTTGCTAAAGCCTTTTGGAGCTGTTTTCACCTCGTCACCAACAAAACTATCACCCCAAACAGTGTTGAACTTTTTATTGGCTAGTATCTCACGAATTTCGCTATCGTCCATTTCGAATTCTTTTCTAATACGCAATAAATCCGCTGGAGCTGGTTCCCAAAAACCTGTAGCAATAAAGCTTTCATTATTTGGCTGAATGTGAAGATAGTAACCTCCTCTTAATCTAGGCTTTGTTCTATGAAACGACCCTCCAAAATGTGTTTTATAAGGATCTTTGTTTTTTGAAAAACGTACGTCTCTATAAATTCTAAACATTTTTATCTTATCAACTTCGTCATGTGTGTTAAGAGTATCGAAAATCGAGTTATAGACTTGTTTAACCTCCGCTTCCATGGTCTTAAATTCTTTCTTTCTTTCATTAAACCAATCTCTATTGTTATTTTTTTCTAATTTTTTGAAAAAATCTAATGCTTCTTTTGGAACAGTTACACTCATGTTTATTATGTATTTTAAAAATTGATTATCGTGTTAAAATTTGGTTAGCGCTTTAATATAATGTGAGGTAAATTACAAAAATCACTTAATTATTCAAATTCAATCTTGTTAAGAATTAGTCCTGATGCAGGTGCTATATACTCCATTCTTGTATTGTTATTGGGTAATAGGCTTGTTTTAATAGCCTCTATTGTTAGTTTGCCTTTTCCTAAATCGATTAGTGTTCCCATCATTAATCGTATCTGGTTTCTCATAAATCCTTTTCCTTTCACTCTTAATATATAAGAGTTTTTAGGAAAAAAATTAGCTGAATAAATCGTGTTCTCTACTAATTCGCATAGTAAAATTTCTCTATTATAAATACCTTGATCTGTAGGCTTATAGCAATATGATTTAAAATAGTGTTCACCTTCAAAAAGTTTAGCAGCTTGTTTCATAACATGAATATCCAGATCATCAAGGATGGTTGTCATGATTGGAGCACAAAATGGATGGCATTTTTCTCCGAAAGTAAACAAATAAAGATATTCTTTAATTTTTGAGTGGTTTATGATATTAAACTCTGCGTTTACTTCTCGTATACTAGTCGCTCTTATATCTTGAGGCAGGTTATGATTAAAAAGGTCTAAAAAAGCTTCATGATCTTCAATAGGGTCAAACAGAAACAATTCAAAGGCAGCATTTTCGGCAGATACCATAGCATCTGTTCTACCAGAACTTAAACTCTTAAATCGCTTGCCTTCAAGAATAAAATTTAAAGTTCTGTCTACCATCAAATGAAGCGTTTTTACATTGGGCTGCTTCTGCCAACCGTGAAAACGATATCCTAAATATTGGATAGTAAAAACGTAAAAATATTTTTTCATTTTTTAATTTAAATCAGGGTCGAAAAATACGTTCTTTATTAATTGTGACAAAAATTTATATCCCGTATGTCTAATTAATTCACTAAACACTCTAGAATGAAGTTTGTAACAGTAACACAAAAAGGAATCACTTTTGATTAGCAAGAAGCATTGATGGTAGTTCTTTTAATCCCAGCACCATAGTATATAAACAATAAAACAGATCCCGATTAAGGCTTTATAAATTGACCAAGAAAATTACGACTATGCTCCTTCAAGCTCACTTGTATCAATAACTCATCATTTATTGTTAGTTTGGCCGAAGCATGCCTTAACAATTGCAAATAGTCCTTTTTAATAGGTGTTAAAGAAAACTCTAATGGGTTTGCTAAATAACCATTAATATCTATATAAGCTTTTAATTTATACGTTTCTTCTTTTAACAAATCACTACGAAACTGCTTTTTAGTAAAAATAGTTAAGCGACTATCTTGTCTTCTTGCATACATTTTATAAATAGGTATACTTGCAAAAAGTGTGTCATTTTCAATAATTTGTATGGCTTTATTTTTATAAAAATACTCGTATAGATTAGCCTCATTTCCTAAAGTAATTGTCGTATTTGGGGTATTAAGCTTTTGAACAGATTTTTTCTCTATTTTATTAAAATCATCATCGTACTCATACGTAACAATAGTATCAACTTCTTTAGTAATAGCTTTTAAATTAAACGTTATATTTCCATTCCAATTATCAACAATAGAATCCATCGATAGTTTTGTGAAATTGTCGAATTTCTTCTTGTTCTTATCCAATATAAAAGAGCTGAAGAGATGATGATCTTTATTTATTTTACTTGCAAAAAATCCAATTGAATTGTCGGAATGCTTAAAGTAAGTATCTGTTATAAATAGATTAGAACGGAGCGTTCCTTTAATTTCAAAAAGGCCCTTTTTAAAATCTGCTTCTAAAAGATCGTCATCTAAACTGGCATAGGTAATATCACTTTTTGAATTCGAAATTAGCTTGAGTAGATCCTTGTCTTTTTTATAAAAATTAGTTTCTTTAAAAACAGTTTGAATAGCTGTATTTACAGATGTATGTTGTTGCTTTTTATATACAATTAAAACCTTTTCACCAGATACCGCTATCACAATTTTACCCTTACTAAACAATTCCAGTTTTTTATCTGTAGATTCTTTAAACCCTTCTTGCAACAAACAATCTCTAAGTTCAGTATGATCTTTAATCTTTATGGCATTACTAAACCAAGCTCCTTTAAAATTAGATTTGTTGGAGAAAAAAAACAGGTTTCTTGGAATAACAAATGCGTTGTTGAATGATGATTTGTGTTTTTCTTCTTTAGACTTAAAGCTAATGTATTTAAATGGATTCTTAATCGCATCAACTAACAAATGATGTTCTATTTGTCGAAGATCAATTTGCAAGATCTCGGTAGCGGTAATCGGGATTTTATTTTCTATTATTAAAGAACGCTTATACCTAAAAAGATATAGTACCAGAACCGCAATAGTAATAGCCAATAAAAGATAACCTAGCTTTTTTTTCATTTACCTTTACTTAGCTAGAGCTTCAATAAGATTAAAAAATACGTTTAATGAATTTCCATGAGAATTTGACGTATTGATTTTTATTTCTGATTGTATTTTATTTCCTTTCATCTTAGAGGATTTAAAATAGGCATCTTTAAGATTGTCCTTGGCATAATCAAAATATCTACGCTCTTTCCTGCTTAGTTCTGAAACTGGGACTTTAGATATTAGTTTCTCCCCATTTATATAAAATACAGAGCTATTATTTTTTATTAGTTTTTGATGCTTTCCTAAATTCTTAACATAGCGGTTATTCACAATATTCGAGATTTTCTCCTCAGAGCTAGTAAAGAATAAAATATCATTTTTCACTACCACATATAAATCGAATGGCATGTCTTTTTTGGGTACATTTATCTTATAATAACCTTCTTTATTTGCAATTAGTTTATGTTTAATACCTAAACGAACAACCTTATTTAGCAAGGCTTCTTTTTTAGACCCAATCATGATCATAAAATCGGGTACGACTTCTTTTTTTGTCTTTGTTACTTCTTTGCTTTTATAATTCTCGTCGTATTCGTATGTTGTATAGGTTACTTCTTTCTCTCCAAAATCATTCAACACAAATAACATATCACCAGTCATTAATTCCCCTATGGCTTCTTCATCTAATAAAAGAGATAAAAATTCGCCGCTTAGGTTCACTTCCTCCTTATAATTTGGCATAATTCCACCATACATGCTCGTCATTAATGCAGGGTATTCTTCCAGAAGCGCCTGTGTATTCATAGAAAAGCTCATATAAGCCAAGATATCATTCTGATTGAAATAATTATAAAAGTTCTTGTTCATTTTAGAATTATAGAAACTTTTAAATGTCTTTTGCCATTCAGAACTCACTTCCATTTGGGTAGTCAATCTAGTAGCTTCTTCATCAAAATATAAATTAGCCGTTATACTTTTAACCCCGTATAAATTGGATGCAGACTTTAATGCGTCTAGACTTGAAACACCCATTTTATTATAGATACCAGACATAGCTCCAAAAATTAATTGACTGTAGTTTTGAACCCAAACAGATGCTACTGCATTTTTATCTTTACTTGCTATATAGTTTTTACTATTTGAAATAGAAGTTCCCCCATGTCCTTTAAAAATATTTAGAGCATGTGCTTTGGTCCATCGAGAAGTGATTTTTTTCTTCACTTTATAATATGATACCCCTTCATTTTCTGGTTCGGCCATAAAGCGTTCTTCATTTTCTTTAAAGTAGTTATAATGCTTTTCATACCCTGTAAATAAAAGTAAGTTATCATTCCATACGGTAATGGAACTGTTATCTGCCATGATATGTAGTCCTCCTTCTGAAATGATTTTTTCTTTATCCCTTGTAGACAATAAGCTTTCAAACTTATTTTTATCGGTCAACTTAACTAAAAAATTATGATAACTGATACTATCTGTTCTCGTATAAAAGTAAAATGCTTTTGAGTTTATGTCGAACCCGAGGTCTTTAATACTAGACACAATAAAAGTAGAATCCGTTTTTCTATTTACCTTTTTAAATATTTTTTTAGCAAAATTAAAATTATCAAATTCGGTAATGGAAATCAACTCGATTATACGATCTCCATTTATGGAAATAACGGCCTCTGAGCTGCTTGGTATTTTGCTTTCAATGTTTTGCGCTATACTTACAAATGATATAAAAACAGCCGCTAATAGTAGGTTTTTTTTCATGATAATTACTTGAGTAGTTTTATTTGGTTTTTGATTGAATTTTTATTTTTAATGACATCTTGAGCATTCACCTTTAGCATAATTGCTTTTTTACTCCCTGATATTTTAGCAGTGGGATTTTTTGATGAAACAATTGGGCTTTCAAAACGATAAATAGTAGTCATTGTAGCCGTTTCGAACACCTTACGATCTTCCATGTTTGTTTTTTCAAATGCTTTGGAAAGATCATAATGATAGTTTCTTGTAAACGTATTTTTAGATGTATCGAAACTAAAATGCTTTTGTTGTTTTATGATGGCTGCCTCTTTTTTTGAGCTAAAATTAGAGATTACCATATTTAAGGCTTCAACATTTGTAAAATCACAAGAAACCACAAAAATATATTCGTTAAAATTAGAAGAATTTTGAACGTTTGAAATACCTTCAATTTGTTTTACTTTCTGGATGACTTGAGCTATTTTATTTTTAATCTCTGTTTTAGAAGGTACCTTATAATTGTTAACGCTATCAAGTAGCATCATAGAATTTAACTTCGTTTTACTCTGGCTTAGATTCATGGTGAGTGTAACATGACCCGAACCATCTTTATTGAAACTAACCTCTTCTATAATTTCGAAACAGCTAGTACAGAAACTAAACAATCCCAAAAGAAAAACTTTAAATATCTTCTTGCGCATCACAATTTATGAGTAGCAAATTTAATAGAATTGTTACAATTAATAACTTTAGGGTATAATTATTTTTAACGAAATACTCTATCAGCAAACGTAGTTTAGTTAGAAAAATTAAATCTGCTACAGGACAAACACCAGTTGCCTATATAGGTCATATTAGAGAAATCCGTTTACAATCTGCTCTATCATTATGAACATTACATAAATAACTTAAGAAGGGTTATGAATTTTATCACAACCCTTCTTATTATCTAAATATCAAAAGGACATCTTATACTTAAATAGTATACGAACATCTTGTTGCTATTTCTTAACAACTTTAATGAATTTAGTTTGCTCTTCTGTATTAATCTGTAATATATAGATTCCCGTTTTAAATCCAGACATATCTATTTGAGATTCCCCTTTTGCCTCTATAAGCAACTGCCCAGAAATACTTAGTAATTTTAAATTACTTTTTACTGGAACGTTTTTAATATTCAAAATTTGGTTTACAGGAATTGGATATGCCTTAATGCTTTCTATAGCAGGTTTTGATTCTTCAATACTAGTCTCTGTAAAATTATTTACATTATTAGACGCGATAATATTTGAAGTTCCATTTGAACAGCCTTCAATCACAACATCATCTAAATAACTTCTATCATTATTTATACTTGCATTGTGCTTGAATCTTAATTTGGTTGTACTTGTAAATGGGCCAGAAATTGTTGCTGTACCACTTTGCCTAGAGTTATTAGAAGCAAACTCATTTCCACGAGTCCAGGATTCTTCTAAATTAAAAGAAGCCCCTCCATTAGTAGAAATTTGTAATGAAAAACCTTCTCCATTTTCTAAACCAGCAGTAATGTAACTAAAAGTAACTGTAAGTTCTTCAAATGATGATAAATCAAGATTATCTGTAGTGATATTTGCACTGTTTTGATCATCTCTAAGCCTAACACATCGAATTCCGGAATTAGCGAACGCTTGATCACTTGTACTTATTCTGGCATCAGATCCTCCATCATTCCAAATACTTGAAAAGAACCCTCCCTCGAAATCATCCGAATTGTATGTTGCATTCGTACAACCTCCACCATTACCTTGCAATGTCGTTACATCTATTGAATTGCTTAAACCAGATTGATTACCCGCAGCATCTTTTGCAATTACAGTTACGGCATATGTTGTGTTATTATTTAAACCAGAAGCAGTATAGGATGTTGTTGTCGTTAAACCACTACTTGCACCATCTATAAACACCTCATATTCTGTCACTTCAACGTTATCTGTTGAAGCATTCCATGACATATCAAAACCAGAAGCTGTAATATTAGAAGAAGTAAGCCCTGTAGGTACCGTTGGCGCTTGTGTATCTCCTGTATTGCCAGAATAAGCAGCACCAACTCCAACTGCGTACCACGCATTAGTTACTTGAATTTCTTCTTGTGAATCTGCTCCGTATAGGTCTTGTGCAGCCTGAATGGTCGCAGCTCTAAAGTCTGCATATTGAGAGGTAGGTGTTAAATATTGAAGTGAAGCATAAACAATATTCCCGCCTTTATCAATACCAATAGCTGTTACTGAGTAACTATCTGCATTATCATTTATCCCTGAACCTCCCAATGTAAGCGTGTAATACCAAAAATTACCTACTCCGCTATTGGTGTGTACGCCACAATAGTCATTACCTCCTGCTCCACCTTGAGGAACGCTACACCCTTCTGAAACAGTAGCTGCAACCCAATTTGTTCCTCTATAAGTGTCTGGTTGTCCATATGCTTTTGGGTTTGCCATTGATCTTAGCGTATACCCAAAGTCATTCCCTAATAAGTCAAGATCTTTATTAAGTCCATAATTTATATTGGCGTAGTGCTCTACACTCATTGCCCAAATATCACTTAACGACTCATTTATTCCGCCTTGTTCTCTTTCGTAATCTAAATTAGCTGTAAATTCGGTAACGCCATGACCCATTTCATGAGCACCAACATCAAGAGAGGTTAACGGGTCTGAGCCGAAAATACCATCACCATAAAGCATATTTCCAGAACTCCATCCTGCATTCTGATAATTAAGTATATTTACAAAATTAGTTATCACAGAGCCTGACCCATCGTAACTATTCCTACCGTGTTCGTTTAAAAAATAATCATAAGTAACCTGAGAAGCAAAAAGCGCATCAAAAGCAGCGTTATCCTTCGTAGCATTATCGTGTTCTGCAAGCGTCCAATCGTTATTACTATCTGTATAATCAATATACTGCAGAAACTGACCTGAAGAAGCGTTATTATAATTAATTATTCCGCTACCTCTTGAATAATCTCGTAATCTATATTGACCTTGAAAACTATCTGTTGTTAAGCTAAGTGTTCCACTATATCTAGTAGCAAGTGTTCCAGTTGCTGGTGCTAGAGGGCCTAATTTTTCTTGTTTTGCTAGATCAACAAAGCTTTTCTGTTTTAATGTATTATTAGCATCTGTACTTTTGCTATGCCTATTTGCATGACTATACGTTCCTAAATGTTTTATTTTACTAATTATTTTAATGAGGTCTCCTGTTTTTGCATCAATGTAAACATTAACGTCTTCATCAAAATTAGCTCCTTTAATATGTAAATTATAGGCTAATTTCCATATGTTTTGTTCTGGATCAATGGGTAGAACAATTAATTCTTTAGAGATTAAGTCTATAGTTTTAAAACTAAGTTTTTCTTTTGCAGATTGTAGTGCATTCTTAGCAGAAACTGACGCTTTCACATCTATTTCTGGTATTTGCTTATAATTTGTGGAGATTTCGGTGGCTTTGCCATTCTTAGTATGCACTGTAGCAATGACACCCTGTACTTTAATACCTTTATAATAATATTGGAACTTTTCGTGCTTTCCATAATTATCAATTACAGATCTTACAGGTATTAATTTGTCATTCTGTTTAAACTTTAATTCACTTCTTAATAATTCCTTATTATTAACAGGCACATCATCCTTTTCATTCTGTGATGTTGTTGTTCCTTCATTAGAAATTTTAATGATTTGTTCTTGAGATATACCATTAAGTGTAACACCTATAAGTGCAACAATAATGATAAAGCTTCTTGTAATAAATTCTAAATTTCGTAAAAATTTTCTCATAATGTTTTTGGTTTAAATTAATCATATTAAATAGTTGTTATAGTTATGTTCTTCCAAATTACGTAAGATTATTCATATTTTTTTGTGGTTAAACCACAAAAAAACACTTTAGCTTTTTGATTTAAATATTATTATGGTATTGAACTCATCTTGATTTTTTGTTTTTAACCGAACCCGCCTGCCAGACGGCTACAGTGTACCCACATCTTTTGAAAAAGTTATATATTTATAGATCATTAAATGATTTACTTTTCTTTGCCCGTCCAAAGAAAAGTAACAAAAGAAAAGACGCCCCTTCGATAGGAATTTCTTCTTTTACTGCGTTCAAGAAGAACCAAGCTCAAAATTTTGCGTCGCTCCATAGCTCTATCCAATGCTATGCTCCTGTTTTTCAAAATTTTATTCTTTATTCTTACGAAGGGTCTGGACTTACCCTATGGTCTGTTCTCATCGATTATCTTTGTGTATTAATATTTTATCAATATTTGTGGGTACACCCTAGCTACCGGAAGGGCAGGAATGAGATAAAATTTGTTCAGATGAGGCATTTTTTGCTAGGCATAGCAGTCCTAAGCATAAGAAAAGTAACAAAATATGGGCGAATTTTAGCCGTTTTTTAGGAAATAGAAAAAGTCAGGATGAGTTCATTAAAAAAGACCTATCAATAATTTGATAAGTCTTTTAAAATAATTAAAAGCAAAAGAGGGTGTTAACCTCTTTTACTCACTAAAAATTCGTGTTATTTAGCTATATCTTCATCTATTAATTCTAAATTACCAGAGTAATTAATTGGAAATCTAGACATACCGTTTACAGTCATATTTGTCTCTAAACTGGGCGATATTTTAATAAACACTTGAAAACCTTCAGATTTACTTCTTGCTTGAAACGAAATGGCATAGCTATTATCCTTATTCAGAATCGCTTTATAGTCTTCTAGAATTCCATCAAATTGTATGGCACTATCTCCTCCATTATAAGCAACTTGCATCTGCCTTTCTCCAAAATATGGTAAAAAAGACGAAACACTATCTTTAGATATGGTTAAAAAATTATAATTTCCAATTAAAGAAATAGCACTTGCACTGCTTCCTGGTTGCATTAATCCAGAATTAAGAACTTGCTGCAACGCATTTGTTACTTGTGGATATGCCCAATCTGACTTAATGGTGAACATCTGCTTTTTCACAACAGTATTAAGAAAATCTATTTCTGCTTGAGTTGCAGTAGATTTTGATGCTTTACAAGAGAAAAACATGAAAGCAATTCCGAAAATAATATATGTAGATTTCATCTCATTGTAATTCAGAAATTAAACAATTTCTAAGTTACAAAATATTCTAAAACGCTTGTTGTTAAAAACTTATAATTTTCTGTAATAAAACAAAGTAAGAACTGGTGCATCCTATCTAGAGCGCATTCTATCTACATTAAAGTTTTAAATAATATAAATAAATGTAATTGCTTTATTTTTAATTTATTAGATAATTTAATAGCTCAAAACGCTTTACAGATTAGGTCTTTGTATTGCTTCATTAAGGCTTGATATTTTTTTGCATTAACCAAGCTTTCTTTATCATCCTTTAAGAGACAGACACTAAACCTTGTAACCGATCGCTGCATTTTATAATAGTTTAATAAAGCCTGGTTTATCGATTTACTATTATCGTAATATGACACGTATAGATTCATAAATTTTACGGCATCATTTGGTCTTTTATAGAAATCAAAATCTACTAATATAGATGCTACATCGTCTAGCAAATCAATTTGGGAATAACTGTCTTCAAATTCTATACAGTCGATTAATACAATGTCTTGATCGTCTATAAAAATATTATCAAAATGCAAATCACCATGAACATTCCTTATATAGTTCTGTTCAATTCTGTTTTTGAAGAGCTCCTTATATATTTTTAAAAAACGACTGGATGTTGTAATAATTTCTTGTGTAAAGTATACTCCTGCATTTCCAATTTTTTCACGAATAATATCTTTTAACTCTAAAACTTGATTTAATCTTTCTTCTAATTTACTAGTACTAAAACCTGAGCAAATATTAGCTGCTTTATGAATCTTATAGATATATGTAGAAAGATTTAATATATCTAATTCTTTTAATGTATCATTTTTAATACGATTAGAAAGCAAAGAGGCATCATCTAACCGCTTCATCATGACAGCATAATCTACGACACTACCATGAGTACCCTCTAGTTTGAATTGATTTTGGTAATTATTAATAGGCAGTACGTTTAAGTATACATTTGGTGCAAATCGATCATTTAAACTTAACTCTCTTTTACAATAGAATTCTCTTTTTGATACTTCTGAATAATCAAGAAATTTAAGCTTGAGTGGTTTTTTAATTTTGAATGCATACTCTTTGCATAATAGAATCCAAGAAATATGCGTTTCTATTGTTCTTTGATAGGCATATTTTTGTTGCAACTCCTCCGAAAGGCATAAATTAATGATTTGACTAGAGTTCAACGGATTGCTTTTTTAGTTGGTTAAGATAATTGACAACACTACCCGCTTCATTGCTCCCGATAACAAAATCCGATTTTTCTTTAATAGCAGGGATAGCATTATCTACAGAAATTGCCATATCTGCTAACTCAAACATTTCTGTATCATTAATACCGTCTCCAAATACTGTTAAAAGTTTATCCGTATACCCATAAGTATTTTTTATAAACTGAAGCGCAGTAGATTTAGTTGCTAAGTTACTATGTACTGTAAGCCAAAACCAGCCTTTTGAATATTGATTTTCAAACAAATGTGTCTTTACTCCGTGATTGTAATGCTCAAGAATAAAGCGCTTTAAAACCTCTAAATTTTCCTTTCTATCTATAAATGTAAAACAGGTGATTTCACTTTTAATGACTTCAGATAATTTATCTGAAGTCATTAAAAATTGATTTCTACAGTTTTGTCGATCCTTTAAATACCACTGCTCTCCATAATTTTTTAATCCATAATATAAAATACCATCTTTATTATTTTGATGATTTGAAATAAAGACGCCTAGATTATTTTTTTGAATGTACTCAGAAAGATTTTCTTTAATATCTTTTTCAATACTATTAATTTGAATGTGCTGCATTTTATTAATATCTGAGATATATGCGCCATTCAAACTAATAACTGGTAAGCTTAAATGTATTCCGTTTAACATATCTCGAATCGTAGTCAAATTTCTAGCACTCGCGACACTAAACATGAGTCCTTCATCTATTAATCGTTTAAGGTTTGTACAACATTTTGGAGCTAACCTGGCCTTATTGTTTAATAATGTGCCATCTAGATCAGAATAAAAAATAGTATTAGAAAAATTTGACTGTTTATACATATTGCAATTTACTTATTCCTGACTCATTTGGTTTTATTGGTATTGAAGGACGAATTTCCATCTCTCCAAAAAGAACATCAGAATTAGAGTTTACTAGCGAGAAAATACATTTACCTATACTTTCTGGCTGTAATTTTTTATCATCATTCCCTTTTGGTCTGTTATTAATTGCTCCAGCATTTATTAAAGTTGTTCTGATTCCATAGTCTCTGGTTTCTTGAATAAATACTTCAACCATGGCTTTTAATGCCGCTTTAGTACTACAATATGCCACGCCCCCATCAAAATAATGTGTGGCAGCATGACTTCCAATAACAGCTACATAAGTTTTAGAGGTTTTAAAGATAGGTAAAAGCGATTTTAGTATATAAAAAACTGCCGAATAATTAGTGGCGACTGAGTCTTCCCAATCTTTATAAGACATGTCTTCTATAAATGATAATTTTCTAACCGCTGCGTTTAATATACAAACATCAATGTTTACAGATTTCATAACCATATCCTGGCATATATCAATTATTTGGTCAGACTGGCTGAGATCGCACTCTATTTCTCCTAGCCATGCTTCATTTTTTAATGTTCTGTTTAATGATATTATGTCATACCCCTGATCATAAAAATATTTAGCAATTCCATAACCTGCACCGCGGTTTGAACCCGTAATTAACAATACTTTTTTACTCATTATTTTGTTTTTATATCAGCTATAAGCTGCGTCCAGGTATCAATAATCTCTTCATGACTTTTACCTTGCCTAAATAAGTCTTTGTCTAAAGATGATCCATCTTCAGATTTTAATCGCATGCAGTCTGGTGATATTTCTGAAGTGATACAAACCTGTCCATCACTATTGGTTCCAAAAATCAAACAAAAATCTATTAAAACATTGGGAGATAACCATTCGCATAAGATTTCATTTGTTTTTAAAGCTAACTTTTTTAATAAATCTGGATCTTCACCATAAGCTTTTAAATAGTCTGCGGAAATAGGAATATCCTCAGGATCAATTCTATAATCAAATTTTACTATAGGCGTTGAAAACTTATGATTATCTGGGAAAAGCCCTGGATATTTTCTTTGTGTAGATCCAACAGCATTATTTTTAACAATCACTTCAAAAGGAGGGCTTGTACATTTTCTTGTTAAATATTTATCCACATCCAACCGTTTAACAAATGCTGTAGGAATATCATGTTTGTTTAGCAATGCCACAGCCATTTCATAAAAGTCTAAGCGTAGATTTTGGGTTTTTTCAACCATCTCATACCTATCATACGTAAAACTTGATAATGAAGGGATTAACTGTGCTATATAATGATCATTATCGTAATTATATAAGTACTTACTTTTTCCTTTTACAATTGGTTCTTCTTTTAAAGTGTCATTAACTGTTTGTGTCGTCATAATATTTTGTTTAGTTATAAATTCCAATAGTCTCTTTTCTCGAAACTAGATGGTGCTTTTAAGGTTATTTTAAAATTTTTAGGGTGTTCTTGTATCCAATTAATTACTGATTCTGGTAGTTCAAAAAGTATCTTGTCATATATTTTTTTTAGAACTTTATTAGATCTGTTCGGGGCTTCTTGAGGATTAAATGTTAGCTCAAACAAAATTTCGAATTGTTCTCCGTTCTTAACCATTTTAAACAATGGCCAATTGTTTTTGTTATTATCTTTAAAAATGCTAAAACCAGTAGGAGCCCTATTGAGCTCTTCAATCTCATCAATCGCTTTTGCTATTTCAGCTTCACCAAAGTATAAGTTTGAATTCATCTTGACACAACGTTTTAGTCGTCCTCTAAACGTATAAACGAGTGTGCCTTTATCACAACTTACCTTAGCTACATCAACAAGGTCGCCAGTGCGATAGCGTATTAAAACAAAACGCTGCGTAAAAGGAAAAAGAGGTGTTAAAACAAGTTCTCCCGTACCCGTTTCTAATTGTTTGCCTGTTTCTAAATCAACTATTTCAGGTATAACAAACGGGTCAAAATGATAGCCATCGCACTGTTGACAATATTTTGCGCCTCCAAACATTTCAGACATGGAATAATTATCACTAATTTTCACATTAAAAAACATTTCAAATTTTTTGCGTCTACTTTTTGGGACTGGCCAACCAAAAATTGTAATGGCGTTAAGTTGGTCGGGGGGAATTTCTATGTTCTGTTCTGTTAAGTATTGATATAAATAACTCAATCCCATAACGGTTGTATTTAATTGACTAACTTTTTGCTCTATGCCTTTAAAATTAAATTCGTTTTGTAATAGCCAGGCTGTTCGAATAACACCATAGTCTTTGGTTAATTCAATCATAAAATTATACCCAATACCAGGTAACCTTAAAACGGAACCATGATTCATAGAACCTTCAACAATTCCAAGAGGTTTTAATTTTTCCGAATGCAACATGCCCGACTGTAAGATTGAAAAAAAGTTCTGGAGGTATAATTGTTCTTCCTGAGACCTTTCAATTAATAATGGTGGCTGGTTTGTGGTTCCTGTTGTAAAAGTCACAAAACCAAATGTTGTGATTTCAGATAAAACTCCTGAACGGTTGTTATAAAGTGCTTCTTTATTTAGTGTTGGTAATTGATCTAGTTTGGATAGGGTCCAATTATCATCATTAGGTATTATTTCAGTGTAGTAAGAAGCATTTTCTTTAGCCATTCTTAAAGTAATATCCAACAGCTTATTTTGAAGTAATTTATAGCCTTCCCGGTACTTAACTGGTTCTGTAATGATGTATGAAAACAAAGGAGCCAGAATATTTGATCCTATATCCTTTGGCTGTAAAGTTTCTGGTAATTCTTTAACTTTTGATAGAAATCTATCTGGAGTCATAGTGATATGACGCTTTTCTGTAAGCAATATTTGGTCATCCATCTGATAACTTAATTTTAAAAAACCAAATTCTCAAAGCACCCTTTTATAAAATTGACTTTAAGAAACTAAGTACCTAGAGAATATGGTTTAAAAATGTATATATGTTATTTTTTTAAGCTAGCTATTTCTGAAATGACACTAGCCATTGCTTTTCCGAAAACTACAGGCTCTGCGGCGGCGATTTTAGAAAATACAACAGGCTCCGCAGCAGCTATCTCTGATAACATTGCAGGTTCTGCGGTTGCTATTTCTGCAAATAGTGCAGGTTCTGCTACTAGTAATTCTCCAAGAATAGTAGGTTCTGCAGAGGCAATCTCTGATAGCATAGTTGGTTCAGCAGATAATATTTTTTCCATCATTGCAGGTTCCGAAGATAAAAGTTCGCTTATTACAACGGGTTCAGCAGATGCAATTTCTGATAAAATTGAACTTTCGTTAGCTAAAGATTGATTAACTTCTCCTGCTTCTTGCATAAAGGAATTGTAAGGAGGGGTTTGTTTAGGTTTTCCCAAAATAAATTGATTTTAGAGTTAATATAATTTAGTTTGCTATTCAAAATTTTAGATGGAAGAATTTATTTGTTATTAATGTAAGTAATTACTGTAAATATATAAAAATTATTTAAAATATTTACTTTTCAGGTATTTCATTACGTACAATTTAAAATGGTAAATGTTTGGGGTTAAGTATAGAATATTCTTAGATGTTCAGCATACAATAGATATAAGACTGGTTGACTTTTTAAAAATACTTACAGCCAGATAAAAATTGTTACGCTGAACATTACAAAGAACAAATAATTAATTGAGACACATGACGTGACTATATAGCTACGACATACTAAAGATTAATCTTGTTTTTCTTCATCTTCATTATCTTTTCCTTTTATAAACCTTGAAAGATCTAAATCCCCAACAGTTTGCTTATCTCTGGTTAAAAGCAATCGTGACATATCCTGAGACTTTTGGAAAGGAATTTGAACGGTTCCTGTTTTTAAAAATGTATAGTTATCTTTTCCTTCTTCACAAGATCTGATTAAAAAGGGGTCTGGTATACTATAATTACTAATAACTCGACCTTCTGTGTTTAAAAGTTCGATATTAAAATTACCTCTTTTATACGGAAGCTTTCCCCCTACTTCTTTTAAAACAGCACGCTCATCTAATACAATATTTCCATCTGTTACATGAACGGTTAAAACATAAAAGGACTGTTCTTGTATCGAAAAATGATCTATTGTAAATGGAGATGTATTTTTCTCTGCTTGCTTTCTTTTTTTATCATTGCCTTCCTGAGCTTGTATAGCTAAAACATTATTTAGACACATAAAGACTAATGCTATTTTATATATAGTTTTCATAGTATTTTAATTTATAGCGTTATCAAGTACGGTGTATGTAATTCTCGTTTTACAAGGACAGTCATACGTTGTATGATTGAGTCCAGAAGTTACCATCTGGCAATTAGACACACACAAATGATACCATCCACTAGTTCCCATTTCTGTAGCATCTGAAGACGATTTACAACTCCCATAATTACTACCAGCAGCTTGAGCATCTGCTAAGGTTGACCAATTATTGGGAAAATCAGCTTCTTCCCAATGTACACCGCTACCATACTCATCTGCAAGATCGTATAGAGCATGTCCAGATTCATGCATAATAGTTCCTCTATTTTGCATTTCTGTAGAGAACAACCCTCCTGAAGCGTAATCTCTCAAGTTATTTTCATGCATTAAAACCCTTCCTTCTGCAAAGGCTAGGTTGGCATTGTTTGAAGGCACTTGATGTGTCCCGTCTGTGGCAATATCATCATAATCTGTAGCTGTACCTTTTTCTTTATTAATATAAAAATTATATTGACGCCTCCAAAACCTCGTATGGGGTTCATCAAAAAAGGCTTCTTCTATAGCGCCATGGCAATTATCATAAAAATCGGGCATGACTGTAATATCTGTGTCTGGAATAAATACGACATCAAAAACATCGTCAGGATCTCCTTGACAATATACTGGAGCGGGCATATTTGTTACAGGATACGGTCGCGTTACATAAGTAACTTCAAATGTTTTACTTTGCTCTGGTGTAGTAACTTCCCAACGATATTTTATTAATTTATTTGATCCATGTCCGCTACTTTTTGTATAGGATAAATCACCCGGAGGACTTGTCCAGGTTTGTAATAATACATCTGAGCCCGTTGAAGTAATCGTCCCACTACTATTAATTGTATTTACCTGTTCATACAATTTTGCTGAGCTAATACTTCCAGAGGTCACCTTTGTAAGATTGTATGTTACTTGTTGACTACTTGTAGGATGAATTGGCTCATGTAAAGCTAATGTAACAGGGTCTTTTTCGCAAGATGATAGAAGTACCATCATCATTATACCTGCAAGAATCGAAAACGATTGTAAGTTTTTTTTACTTTTCATAATTATATTTAGTTGTTTTAGAGTTATTAAATGCTAAAAATCAAATTGTTATCACATTGTAAAATTATACGATAACAAATACAAAATGTAAGCTTAATCACCTTTTCGAAAGGGTGTTTTTCCTGTTTTTAACAAATAGGCCTCTATAGTTGCATAGCCTAACTTCTAGATTTATCAAGCGTCTAAAAATGTTTGGTTAATATGTTGTAAACAGAAATGAATTATTATAATGTTAATGGTCTCATTATTTTTAAATGTTATACATTTTTCGTATCTTAAAGTGCTATATTATAGGTGTTTATTTAATATTAAAACTTAATAAATACAGTCTGTTATCGAGACTCAAATTGCAGATTGGACTTTATCTCTAAAACTTTGTAATTATGAATTCAATACAAATATTAAGCATCATTGTTCTTATTTTCTTATTAGCAGGAATACGCATTATATATGAATATAAAAGAGCTCCTAAATTTAGATTTGGAAAATATGTTAAGACTTTAAAACCAGGTTTCAGATGGATTATTCCTATTGTAGAAACAATTCAAATAGTAGATATTCGAGTCATTACCATTAATATTGTGTCACAGGAAGTGATGACTGAAGACAATGTTCCTTGTAGTATCGATGGGGTATTATTCTTTAAGATTGATGATCCAGAACGAGCTGTACTTGAAGTTGAAGAATACAAATTTGCAATTACTCAACTGGCACAAGCTGCTTTGAGAGACGTTTGTGGTAAAGTAGAACTCGATACTATTTTATCAAAACGCGAAGAGATAGGAAAAAATATAAAAAGTATTGTTGAAATTGAAACCAAAGAATGGGGAATTCATATTAATGATGTTAAAATTAAAGACATCCAATTGCCTGAAAATATGCGACGTATGATGGCTAATCAAGCTGAAGCTGAGCGTTCTAGGCGAGCACGTATCATACTAGCACAGGCAGAAGAACAGGCTGCAGGAAAATTACTTGAAGCAGGAAAATTGATAGATCAGTCGCCCTCTGCCATAAAACTAAGGCTATACCAAACGTTGTCTAATATTGCTGCAGAGAAAAATTCGACCATTCTTTTTCCTTTTCCTGAGGAAGTATTACATAAAAACAACAACGTATTACCAAAAAGCAAAAAGAAAAAGAAGTGATTTTATTAGTTGTATGATATACCTAACGTATGAGGTTATTTATGCGTACAAATACTTTGGCAAGCATTCCTGTGGAGGTTGGAAACCAATTAATCTTTGCTTTTTTTAAGTGCTGCTTAACATTTCGTTAAATAATTGAAAATCAACACATAAATAATTATCATATAAAACCGAACTGCTTAAGTAATAGCTTTGGGAGCTAAACCAGTAGTTTTTAAAAACTTGTTTGAAAATAGCTCGTACATATCCTCCGATAATAATAACTGGCGTTGTTGAATCCATTTCTTTGCATCATCTCCATACATATACTCTACCAATCCAGGAAATGTCCAATCACTATTTTTACCCCAATGCAAAGTGAACGGAATATTATTACCTTGGAGAACTTCTATCATTCGTTTCGAAAACTTCTTTAAGCTCATAATTTTTCTGGTTTCTTTCCAAAGTACACCATCAATTTCTATCATACATGTAATAGGGAACCTGGTAAAAGCTATAGTCCCTTGAGATTGTTTAACAAATCGCATGGCAAAGATGCCTGGTATGGGACCTTCATCTCTGGTCAATTTCCCCAGTAGCTCCATAGCTTTTGGTCCGTCTTTATGATCTATTCCAAAAGAACAAGCAAAAGCAGGACCTTGATAAGGTGCGTCCCAAAATATTTCTTTTAACATGCCCGTTGTTTGATCATCAACCTTAGGTAAAATAGTTTTGCGTAATCGTTTTACTAACCAGGGAATACTTTTAGGTAAATTTTCTGCAAGCTTTACAAACAGAAAAATAAGATCTCTATAAAGAGATTCTTTAATTACTGGAAATGGATCGGGATAAGGTTCTATATATGGTTTCTTATACATTAATTCCACAACACAATCTGGATCATCACTATACTGATTAATAAAGATTTTATAATGATACGGCCTATTTCCTTTTCCACTGGTATCTGTTTCTTCTGGAATAGTGAACGACGCATTTTTAAAATCCATAGTCTCTGCTAATTCATAAGCAGTCGTTTTACTAATTTTTTTCACATAGCGCTTGAGTAAAAAAATGGGCTCTGCTTCTATAACAATACCATGTATAAAACCAAAACCACCTAATCCAACCATGGCTGCATGAAATAAATCATCGTCTCTTATAATTCTTGCATTTAACTTATTAACAAACTCATTACTTAAAACGGGTTTCGAATCTCGTTCTATATATACTATATCTTCTGTATTAGGGCCTATTATTAAATTTAATCCCACAACATAATCTTGTACAGATCCAACATCTAAAGCAGAACCATGTACTCCAGTAGAGATACAACCTGCTAACGTTTGACCATTACTTGCTCCAGTTGTTTTTAGAGACTTTCCATTTTCTGCCAAAATCTCTGAAACTTCTTTTATAGTCGTTCCACATTCAAATAAAAATAGATTAGACGCATCATAATTGGAATTAGCGTGACAATCACTAGCATTTATAGGCAAAGAAATATTCATAAAACCATTATAATGCATTCTATCTTTATGACTGGCAATATTATTCATTGACCATGCAGATCCATAAGCACGAAATCCTTCTCCAGCGGTATGTGTTTCTTCTATTAAACGCTGTATTTCTTTTGCTGCATCGTTATAACGATCTAACTTTTTTGGCATGGCGCGCTCCCCTTCCAATTTGGTCTGATACAGAATTTTTAATGGAAATGGGCCATTTTTATGTAATGTATTCCATTCATTTAAGAATTTACTTTTAGTAGTAGCCATAATACTTAGTTTGTTAGTTTTTCACATACATACTTAACTTTTACTTTTCGTTTTCTTCCAAAAGTAATAGCACTTAATAAGACACCTCCAAAGGTGTTGCGATATTCAATAATGTTTAGTTTTCCCGATTCGCAGGCTTCTTTTTCTTTGATTAAATACGTAAAATCTTTTGAAGTGGCGCTTATACCTATAACAGTGTCAAACTCTACGACTGCCATGCCTCTGTAATAATCATCTCTGTCTGAAAACGGATCAGGCTGTGGTGCTCCATTCACATTACGAAATCTCACGGAATAACAAGACGTTAAAACACAACAGCAAATAGCTATTGATACATATTTAAATGGTTTCATTTTTAAATAATTTTAATATTCAAAGTATATATAATTAATAACCGTTCTAATAAATAATACACAAACAATAACAATTGCTAATGCAAAATTCATTAAACATATCCTTTAATAAAATACCTTATTAAAGGTATCATGCTAGATAGTAAACCGTATTATTATTTAATAGGGAGAGATTTATCACTTATTGCTTAAGCGATGGTTTAAATATAATAAAAATATTTTAGAATTTTCGGTTTATTAAACATCGTATGTTCCTCTTCATTACTGTATGAAAAGTGTTTATTCTATACCCTTTTATTATTTCCTAAAGTATACAAACATTAGTAGAGCATGATAACTTAAAAGTAAAGGTGCTAATATATTCCATAAAAAAACCATCCTAATTATAGGATGGCCTTTATAATAAATATCTAATTATTTAAATCTTTTTACAAAGTATAAATTCATTATTCAGCATAAGAGTCAATAATATCTTTGCCTAAAACAATATCTCTTTTTGCTACAAATACACCTTCTTTTTTGTCAAGTTTAAGAATTCTATTCGCAACATCTGCTCGTTTTACTTTCGAACGCTTATCATTTAATAATGGGTCATCATCAAAAAGATATGTTTCAATTTTGTATTCAGGCTTACCAGGTTCTTTAACTATTGGTAAAATCTGTTTAAGTTCATTACCATATATATATTTACCAGGTACAAACGTATAGAAGGTATAATGACCATCTTCATCTGTTCGTATCCAACCTCTATGGCGTACATAACGCTTTTTATTATGCCTTTTTAATTCAAAATTTCCATTCTCATCTGCATGATGTATAAAAAGAAGTACATTCTTAGCTGGCGTCACACCATCATTTTCATAAATAGTACCAGTAATTTTTAGCTTATTCTTTTTAGATGCATAATCTGGAATAGTATCTACATTATTCAATTGCTTTTCTGAATAGTCATAAATAGGACTACGTTTTTTGTAATCTTCAGGTATTTCATCTGATATACTTGCAGATTCTTGAGCGATAATCGTATGAGAAAAGCCTATAAAACATACGAAGCAAAAAAGGGACATTAGATTTTTCATAACACTAAAACTTAATAATTTATATAAAATTAAGTCTTTAAATTCATAAAAAAATAAAAATCATGTGAACTCTTAAATTACACGATGAAATGATTTTGAAGGTAAAATTTATCGACAAAACGTATGTTTTTTTTCAAATCTCAATTATATATTTGTAATCTAATAACTACAATTTAATCACAATAAAATGCTTTATTTATTAAATTAAGCATTTTATTAACACACAATCCGTTAAAAAAACGTACCATTTAGTGAACTGTTAATTAATTCGTTACAACTATTTTATTAGCTTCTGAACCTTTATCTGTATAAATAACAACCAGATATATTCCTTTTTTGAATATACTACCAGAAACCTTTGTTATATTTTGAATATTTTTTTGTGTGTAAATCACTTTTCCTAAAATATCATAAACCTCAAGGCTAGCATTGGTCATTTTTGGAGGAAGCTTCACAGTTAAATCGTCTCCAAGACCTAAAGGGTTGGGGTAAGTCTTTAGAGTAGGTTTTAAAATGAAAGACTCAGAATCTGTACCAAGGGTTGCACAAGGATCTGCACTCAAAATTGGAAGTGTTTCATTAATATAATACGGTCCATGCCAAAATGGAGTATATAAAGATGAGTAAGCTGAATAATTAGACGGATAACTTACTTGAAGTACTGGTTGTGACCAGGATGCTGGAAATTGGTTTCCTCGCTCTATAATATTATGACCTAAAGTTTGTATACCACGTTCTAGTCCATCATCTTGATTACCATCAATAAATTCATTGTTTTCTATAATAATATCTCTAAGTCCTTCTACAGTATTACTATTCCCATCATCTTGAGGCGCTACTTGCAAATGCCAGCTATGCGGAGCTCCTGCTCTACCAAATATATTATTATGAATTCTTACATATCTTGTGTTGGGTAAAACCTCTGTAGTAGTTCCTGGGTTGAAAATAACATGATCTGCTGGCCAATCGTTAATGCCGTTTGACATTAATTTAAAGTCTGTACGTATATTATCTGTTGCAGGCCCAGAAAGTAAGTTATGCCCAATAACAGATTTATACGTTCCAAAAATTCTAAGTGTATGTTCTTTTGCTTGTTCTGAAGTGTTACCAAGTACAGCAACGTGATGTGCTAATCCTGCTATAGCGTTTAGATATCCTGTAGGGTCTCCTAACATATTCACATGATTCTCTACTACGAATATAGAGCCAGGTTGTTTCCAATCTGAAGGAGAAGAGGTTCCTCTTTGATTTATAGCATACCATGCATTCGCTGAGGCAAATACGATATTTGCCCCATTACCAATAACATCGTTTTGATATATTAACAAATTATTGAACATTAGTCTCTGCAATATAAAAGGGGTATCTAATCCTTGTATTACACCATTTTCTGGAGGTGTCGCAGCATTATCCTCATCCATATCAACAGTTACTTGTGTTACTTTTGGTTTGACTCCGGAACCAAAACTTCCTACATGAAAATTACTGCGATCTTTGATGGTTATAGCACCCAGACTTGTAAAATCATCGCCCGTTTTAAGTAAGTACCGTTTATTACTTTCCCATGTTGGCCATGAGGTGGCATTAGCTATTTGTTGGGCTCCACTTGGAGCTCCATTAAAATTAGAACCCGTTGAAATAACAACCGTATTTGTATTTGAGTAATGCGTGTTAGGGTCTAAAACTGTTATCGTTTCTGTTGCCTGAGATATGCTACCATTTGGATTTCTAACAGTAACTTTTACTTCATAAATACCAGGAATATTAAATACATGTGCTGCTAGAGGCCCTCCTGTTTCTATATTTTTACTTAATCCGCTATGTACCCAAGTACCACTACCAGGATCTCCAAAACAAAACGAGTAACCTAATTGTCTAAAAGGATCTATAGCATTATCCGTATCGGTAGTCATCGTTGCGTCAAAGAGCACAGATAAAGGAGCTGGCCCTGATAATCTAGTTGCAGTTATTTGAGCTATGGGATCTGCCATTGCTATATAGTGCATGAGAAAACATAATATTAAAATAAGGGTTTTGGCGCCAGTAAAGTAAGTTTTTACATGGTTAAAATAGTTAAACACTAAACTTAGTTGGTTTAAAAGTAGGTTTTTCATAATTGTTATTTGATTAATAGATTCGGGATTGATTTAGTACCTAAAGTGAGCAACCTTTATTGGTACTAAAGTGTTTCTTTTTAAAATAATATAACAAGTAACTTCTATCTTTTCCTACCCTATTTTAATTTGCTTATTAATTTTATGTCATAAATCGACTACATAAGACTCTAACAGTATATTAACATGTTATTTTAATATTTTTATCTAAATTCGTCCAGCAAAAATTAAAAAAATAACACATTTATTTTTTAATAGTACCGAATTTATAACATGAAGTGTCTCCCGTCTCTCTTTTTTTTAATATTATCTATTTTTAGCTTCGGACAAGATAATCCAACCTCCATTGAACTAATTGATTATTCAGATTTTCCATTTATTAAAACGGATGTAAAGGTTACTCATTCTAGCAATACTAGTGACTTAAATAGCAATCTCTTGGATATAACAAAAGAATATTGGGATACGATTACTTATAATCCTTATAGAAATGTTAAGGTTAAATTTCCTTTAGAAATCAAGTTTAATGATAGTTTGTATACGTCTCCTATTAACTTTAAAAAAGTTGTAACGTCTCGTTATGGATGGCGAAGAGGGAGAGCGCACAGAGGTATCGATATAGATCTAGTTACTGGTGATAGTGTTGCTTCTATGTTTGATGGTATTGTTCGTCTTGCAAGGTATACTAGAGGTCATGGAAGAACAGTGATTGTAAGACATTATAATGGATTGGAAACTGTTTATGCACATTTATCAAAATATGCAGTAAAAGCAAATGACTCCATAAAACAAGGACAGCTACTTGGTTATGGTGGTACTTCTGGCAATGCTAGAGGGAGTCATTTACACTTAGTTGTTAACTATAAAGGCATATCTATAAACCCAGAATATCTATTCGATTTTAGCGAGCAGAACATGGTACACTCTAAAAATATTTGGGTAACCAAAAACTGGGTACAACCAGGGCTTCATAGCTCAAAAAGACAAACAAAATTAACTGTTTTACATACCAAAGAGGAGGCCATTGCAAGTTTAGAAACACGTAAAAAAGTTTATATTGTCAAGCGCGGTGATACTTTGTCTGGAATTTCATCAAAAAGCAATGTCTCTGTAACATCCATATGTAAGTCTAATCATATTAGAAAAACAACTCCGATAAAAATTGGTCAAAAACTAATTCTTGAATACACATTTTAAAAGCGGATACTTTATAATAGTAGTTTTAATTAATCAGCCATTCTAGAGTGCTTGACATAAACACTTAACATTGGTAATCATTTACATCTTTCCAAGTTGACATATACAGGGAAAACATACCATCTCGCATTACTATAACTTCCCTTTCTTTACTTTTTTTATAAATTCCAAAAGGAAATTCTTTAATCATATCGGTCTACTTTTTTAAACTGTTCATCATTTTTGTTCATTGTTTTTAAATCATTCCAGAATCTTTGTACACGACCTACATCGATCAATATTTTTGGAGATGCACCTCCATTTCCTATATTAAGTATGCCAATACACGTAAAACATACAATTGCTAATGCTGAATGCATTATTTAGTAACTACCATAACTAATCTTATTTTATTGTTGATGACAAATGGATGGAAGCCCCACATAACTCTAATAAAACACCAATGAATTTCACGAATACAATTCGGTAATAGATACTCAAGAGTATGCTACTTTTGCCCTAGTTGGATATCCCAAAGCTAAGGAAGTAATACTTGTAGGTTGTTTTAATGATTGGGATGAAACCAACTTATAAGATAAAAAACTACTTATGGTTGGGTGTATACCTTACCGCTATCTGGCGGAAAGCATCATTATATTATAAGTTTATAGTAGATGGTAAATGGATGACGGATTCTGATAACCCCATCCGAGAGTATGACGGAAAAGGAAATATTAATTCAGTATGTATTATAAAATAAGTAATAGTGATATCCGATAAAAGACAAAAGAGCTCCCACTTAGCTTTTAAACAATAGAAGCTAGACCTACAATAAATACATCAGAGTCAAATCATTAAAAATTTCTTGGAACAAACTGTACTCAATCCATTTAGAGCTATAAGGATATTTCGTTCTATTTTCACTTTTAGAGATCAAAAACCTAAACTTTCTATTTAGATTCCCATCCTAATGGCATTGAGATGGGAATAACAAATTTATCTACCAAATAGTATTGATTTTTTAGACCTTTTACTTGCTAGTATATTAATAATTTTAAAGTAAAAAATACGCTTTTAATTCTTAACAAACTTACCAAAGACCTTTTTGGTATTTGTAGCTATTTCCACGAAATATATACCCGGAGTCAATCGAGCAACATCAATAGTTTTAGCTTGATGTATCATTTTAAAATCCCCTACTTCTAAAACCAAATGTCCAGTAGAGTCATAAACCTTAGCTGATAAGATATTATGTTTTTTAGAAACACCTAAATTTAGTGTTGTATTTGCTGGGTTTGGAAACAATTTTAGCTTAGATGTGTTTATTGCATCGATTGTAGTTGTAGATAAGGTCTGTAAATAACTCGGGCCTGTATTAGCAGCTGTCACAAAAAGCTTAATTGTTTTTGCACCTGCTGAATACTCAAAAGCACCAATATCCCTAGAAGTTACAGTAACTGGTCTGTTATTTAGAACAATATCAAAATCAATATTGGAATCTATCATATTATTGCCAGAATCATCAGGTATATTCAATAATGGCGTATAACCAGATTGTGCAGCATTTAACGCTGGTATACTTGAACTTGACAGTTCTGAATATCCATCTACATTAACCGATAAAAGCGGATCAACCTCTGTAATACCTGAATTGGAAGCAACATCACCCAAGCCGCCATTAACAATATTACCTATCCAAGTTTCGGTTCCGGTAGGATCTATAAAAAACCCACCCGATCCCCCAGTTGGATTGTCAAAAATATTATTGGCCAATGTGATATTAACAGGTTCGTTTTTTTCTGGATCTGTTGCCGAGGTAGAGATAAACTCTAAAATAATTGGTGCGCTATTGACTATAGTATTGTGAGCAATCACAACATCTTTAACTCCTGTACCCAATTCAATCCCATTATTAACAATCAAACTTCTATTGACAATTATAATCGATCTGTCTGTTAATCCTTCAAAATAGTTATTAAAAACTTCATGACCAGCACCTTCCGTTACTCTAACGCCTCCATATCCATTTATGAAAAAATTACCATACACAACACCTTTATCACCATGTCTTAAAACCAACTCTGCGTAAGGGTTGTCCTCAAATGTATTGTATCGAAAAATATTTTCAGCACTCTTATTTGAAATAATCTCTCCATCACCATTACATTGCGTAAAATAACAATATTCTACAATAGTTCTGCTATTTCTAGTTTGTTGCTTACTGGTACCTATTCTTATAGGTTCTACACCTGCATCACCTCCATTAGAGCTTCCTCTAAAATTTTTAAATGAACAATATTCAATCTTATTATATCCAGGGTAATTTTTGTGAGCCTCTATCTGAACAATATTTTGATTTGGAGTATTAATTCTATTTTCAAAATTACAATATGATACTACATTAAATCTTGAAGTAGATTTAATGATCAGGTATTTTTTTGATCTACAATCTTTTATATTAATTTGTTGTAACACGTTATTATCACCACCACTAATAGTTATAATATCTACAGGGGTTCCTGATATATCAGCACCTATAAATTGAATGCCTTCAATGATATTGTTACTGCCCTGAAGGTCTATTTTAGAATTACCGTTAAAAATAGTTTTTCCAGAGATAATAGAACGTATGGTTAAATCATTTTTTGTAATAGTCATTACTATATCGGTAAAAGTACCTTCATTCCATATAATGACATCTCCTGCAACAGCATTGGTATGCGCGGTGTCAAACTCAGCCTGAGAGCCTACATTAAAATCTGTGGCAAACGTATTAAGATGAAATAAGCAAAGCATCAGTGCAATGTATTGTATTTTCTTTTTCATAATAATCAATTAATTTTAGTTAGATTAAAGTATGGTTTATCTTCTTTGATATGTAATATATCATTTTATAAGAATTAAGCTGTTTTTTCTAGTAATTACAATGTTGCTAATAGTAAATTGATGAAATCAATCTTAAATTTGAGGAGAAAGGAATACCAAATGTAGGCTACAAGGCTGATATTTTGAAATTCCTTGAAAGTAAGCGCATTGTCATTACTGCTGTAAAAGCCTTCAAGGGCAATCCACATTAGCAAGACCATAGAACCCTTATTAGATCAAAGCCAACGATTGCATAAGCACCAACCTGAAGAAGTCTTCTATGACAGGGGCAGTAGAGGCAAATCTAGAATTAATGACACAAAAATCTCCATACCTGCACCTCTTCTTAAAAACGATACTGAGTATCAAAAACGTAAAAAACGAAAGAAATTTAGAAGAATGGCTGTTATAGAACCAGTTATAGGACATCTTAAAAAGAACTTTCGTATGCAACAGAATGACCTATCTTGCCTAAATGCACCAAAAATCAATGCGATTTCAGCTGCTACTGGATGGAACTTAAAGAAAATGATGGAAAAACTAAAGAACAAATATTTGTACCCTATTTTTAAAAGTAGCTTATCAATATGGTTTCAAAATATCGAACTTTGCATCTCATATTCTTTAAGGAGCGACTCATTAATATCTACATTGATTAAGTATTCTATCTATTTTAACAAACCAATCACCAATACTTATTCTATTCGTATTTGTAGTAATACTTCCTTTACTATAAAGTTAACCAGTCTTTAGATTAACATTTTAGTCCTGAGATATTCGTATAAATACCATATTATTAATACGCCTTTTTGACAAAAAAAATAAAAAACATCTAAAATGCAACCTTTTATTTTTTTGTTTGTCTATAATAGTAGCTTAAATAATAGAACTATTTTTAAGGCAAATTAGAGCTAGCAAAATAATTGGAGACTAATATATTATACACTCATAAATCACTTGTTGAAAAAAGCAAGTTAGGTGATAGAAATGCGCAATATAAACTGTACGAGCTATATGTCGATGCTATGTATAATATAAGTATGCGCATGATGCATATAAAAGAAGACGCCGAAGATGTTGTACAAGATAGTTTTATTGAAGCATTTAATAATTTATCATCTTTTAGATATGAAAGTACTTTTGGTTCTTGGTTAAAACGTATTGTGATTAATAAAAGCATTAACCAATTGAAAAAGAAAAAAATACCAGTAGTTCCAATAGAAAATCAAATGTATCATATAAAAGAAGATACAGAAGATGTGCCGCCAGATATAGACATTAAAAATATAATAAAAGGAATCAGATTATTACCGTCTGGTTACCAGAAAATTATAAATCTATATTTAATTGAAGGTTATGACCATATAGAGATTTCAGAAATATTAGAGATAAGTCCATCTACTTCTAAATCTCAGTATCACAGGGCAAAGAAAAAATTAATTGAAATTGTAAAGACATTATAATGGATAATTTTGAAAAATATATAAAAGAAAACAAAGCGCTTTTTGATGTACATAAAGCAGATAAAAGTAAGCTTTGGTCAAACATTGAATCTGGATTAAATAAACCAGATTCAAACACAAAAACTATTAAATTATGGAGTATGCCATTATTTAAAGTTGCAGCAACAGTCTTTATAGCTTTAGGTTTGTTTTCATTAATTAATATATCATTAATTGGCAAAGCAAATAAAAACACACAAAATAATGTGGCATTACAAGAGCTAAACGATATTAATTCACACTACAAAGGTTTAGTTGCTTACCAAGTAAAACTTGTTAATAAAAGCACACAATTATCATCTGAAGAGAAAAAAGAATTTTTATCCTTTATGGATGAATTAGATATTGAATATGAATTACTAAAAGTAGAGTTACAAAAGAATGTAGATAGTGAAAGGATTTTAGAAGCCATAGTAATTAATTACAAAAAGAGAATTGAATTAATAGAAAACTTATTAGAACAAATTAATAGTTCTAAAAAATTGGACAACGATGATGTATATACTTTATAAAAAAATAATTCCGATCGTTTTATTGTTATTGAGTTTTTCAATGTACTCTCAAGAAGTTTTAACAAAAACTATTGAAGAGATATATGAAATGACTAATTCTGGTGAGTTACATTTAGAAAACAAATATGGTAACGTTACTATTAATGGTTGGGAGGAAAACGATATTTCTATAAAAATTGATGTAAAAGTAAGCAACAAGAAAAAAGACGATGCAAAGATCCTTATAGATCGTATTGTTGCCAATAGCAAAACAGTAGATGATTTTGTTAGCATAATTTCAGAAATTTCAGATAAAAATACAAGTCTTTTTTCCAGGTATTTTAATAAAGTTAACCCCTTTGAGTTTGACAAAAGTAATGTTGAAATAAATATGACTATTTATTTACCCATGCATGCAGAAATTGATATTACAAATAAATTTGGTGATGTTATTATTGACAATTGGACGGGTCGATTGAAAGCGAATATAGAACATGGGGATTTGTGGATTAACGAAGATATTCCCAATGCAAGAATAACTATGAAGTTTGGTAAACTAAGAAGTAAGTCTATTACTTATGGAACCATTAATCTGAAAAACGGAGATTTAGATATTGCATCTTCTGACAAATTATTATTGAGAACTAGTGGAACAAAAGTTGAAATTGATCATGTTGAAGATTTAGAAATCATTTCAAGCAAAGACGAAATAATAATTCAAGAAGTTAACAAAATTCAAGGCGAATTAAACTTTTCTAATGCTCAAATAGAACATGTTCAAGAAAAAATCACCCTTAACATGAAAGTTGCCGAATTGCGTATTGCAAAAATAAATAAACCAGATGCTTACGTTTCCATAAACCAGGAATCATCAGATATTAATATCAATATCACTGGCTTGTCCTTTAAATTTAATGCGACACTGGAACAAGGCTTATTAAGATTACCTAAAACTTTTTACAATATTGAAAACAATATGATCGATAAAAGTAAAAGAATACGAGAAATCAATGCTATCTACGGAAAATCTGCTTCTGGTATATTTTCATTCAATGGAAAAAAAGGTATTATCGTTTTAAAAGAATAGAATCTTTTATAGTAAAATCAAACAATCAAAAAAAAAATCATTTTTATGCAACCAAACAAGAATTCTAGTGTCTATAACTATATACACTTAAATACATCAATCATGAAACCTCTCAGAGCTTTTCTTTTATTACTATTATTTTGCTTTGTAAATAACCTAAATGCGCAAGAATCCGAAGATTATATTGAGTTTAACGACCGTAATAATACTGTACACGGTGTTTATTTAGGGTTAAGCTTTAATTATGGAACCATAGACAAAGCAGAAACATATTCGTCAAGTTTTAAAATTGCATATGTGGCAAATCGACAATTCGAAGTTGGTTTTGTTGGTACTTGGCTCTACTCGGATCAAAATAAACTGGGATTAGATGCACAGAATAGAGATTTAACGGGTGGTTATGCTGGCTTACATTTAGAACCTATACTTTTTAGCAAATCTAAAGTTAACCTATCATTTCCTGTGCTTATTGGAGGTGGTGCTGTAATATTTGTAGAAGATGATTTTGATCATGATGAGGAAGTTATTTTAGATGATGATGACTGGAAACATGTTTTCGTTGTTGAACCTGGTATTAATATACTTTATAATATTAATAGATATATACAACTGGAAGCAGGAATAAAATACAGACTTTCCAGCAAAGTAAAACTTGACCCTGAATACGATTTAACTAGAATAAATGGTATTTCTGGAGGTATGGGAATCAAAATAGGGGTATTTAATATGGGTCGAAATCGTTATAAAAAAAAATTAAGAGATGACATTTAAGAAAAAATCAAACCGTATGAATTCACTATATGTGCATTCTAAAGACAACAAAGTGTATGTAAAAATGAATAACGACGCTAATGAATGGTACCCTATTAATTTTCAATGGATTCCAATTATGGAACTTAACAAAAATATGAATCAGTAAACATTAATCAATAAATCATGAAAACGAACAGACTTTATATAACACTAACAATTATAGGCTTCATTCTATCATCATGTACTGTAGATACTATTCGTGTAAACGCCAATGATACTGTGACTTACAGAGACATAGACATCATTAATTACACATCAGTTGAAATAGCTAATGGATTCACCGCTTATATAACATTTTCTGATACAGAAGAGTCGATAAAAGTAGAAGCAAATGAAAATCTACATGACTATATTATTGCTACTCAAAAAAACAATAGACTAGTTATCCGCCTTAAAAACAACATTAGAATCAAAGGAAAAGAAACTCTAAATGTGTACATTACAACTAAACCTATCAATGATTTTATTGTAACGGCAGATTCTCAAATCTACTTCGAAAACACTTTGGTTGAAGATGATGTAAAAATAAAAGTAACTGCCGATAGTTTTTTCTCAGGCGAAATAGAGGCTGACTATTTAGAGTTTGACGCAGCCGCTGATGCTAATGCCGATTTATCTGGTTATGTAAACATTATGAAAGCCAAGCTTTCTGGCGATGCAAAGCTTTCGGGGTATGATTTGCAAATTGAGGATTTAAAAATGAAAATGACTGCCGATTGTAATGCAAATATAACCGTAACTAAAACGATAGATATTGAAGCTATTGAGGACTGTACACTACGTTATAAAGGGAATGCAACCATTATTCGTGAAAATTTAAAAGAAGATTCCAGGATTATTAAAATTGATTAATACACTAATTATTTAACGTATTCTAAGTTAAATCTAAATGGTCAGGTTGAGTCTTTCGATTCTACTCAAGACAGGTTAAAGTCGAAACCTATTAAACCTATTTATTTAAACATCTAAATTTTAATGCTCCTTTAAACTACGGTTTTGAGGTTATATAAAGCGGAGGATATCACACTTTACACCTGGATAAATTCTTGATTTTATTCTCGAACTATCTATAAATTGTTCTTTGTTATTGATTATGTGATTTCCTTCGCTTAAAATAATATGACTATCATCTATGACTACTATTCTGCTTCGATTTGCCTTTATACACGACATTAAGCACCAATCCTGCTATAATTAATGCAATCCCCAATAAACTCCAAAATGTATAAACCTCACTAAACATAAATACTCCAAACAGAACGGTATAAAGCACCTCTAAATATTTAAGTGGCGCTACAACATTTGTAGCTGCTGCTTGAAAAGCCTTCGTCATAAATAACTGTCCAAAATACCCAAAAACTCCCAGTCCAAATAGCAACATCCATTCAATGCCTTCTGGAGTTACCCAATTATTGACAGAAAGTATCCCTCCTACTATGGTTGAAATTACCATAAAATAATTAACAACAACAACAGGATGATCTCCTTTTCCTATTTTACTTATTGTTACATATACTAATCCACTAAAAACGGCAGAAAGACAAGCTAATAAAAGACCATAAGTATTCAATTCTGTATCAAAGCCTTTTAAAATTAAAACACCTAGAAAAGCCATTGCGAAAAAAAACCATTGCCAAGGTTTTACTTTTTCACGCAGTAAGAATATAGCAAAAATTGCTGCAAAAATAGGCGCTATATATCGTAACGAAACCGCTGTGCCAATTGGTAAATGTTTGGTAGACATAAAAAAGAAAGTCATGGAAGTAACACCTACTATACTTCTAGTAACCAGAAGCTTTTTCTGATTACCTAAAATTGAAATATTATTTTTTATTAGAAAAGTAAATGTGAATACTAAAGAACTTATCGATCTAAAAAAAACAATTTGATATGCACTAACATGTACTAAGTGTTTAATGATAGCATTCATACAGGCAAATGCTAAAGTACTAATAAGCATAAACTTTATGGCACTCTTAACTTCCAATAGTTCTGGTTTTTATTTTTTTACGTGACGTAATAAAGAAAACACCTGTTAAAAGGATACAGGCTGCTACTATGGTTTGGGTTGTAATAGTTTCATCTAGTACGTACCAACCCAATAGTATGGCAACAATAGGATTTACATACGCAGAAGTGGAGGCTTTCTCTGTAGAAACAACTTTAAGCAAATAATTAAATGCTGTAAAAGCTATAACGCCTCCAAATACAATTAAAAAAATTAAAGACCACTGTACCTTGGGAGTCCAATTTAAAGGCGATACCCAGTTTTCATTTAAAAGTAAACTTATAATTACTAAAAGTCCACCAGCAATAATCATTTGATAAGCTGTACTAACAAAAAAATTGGGTGGTAAATCGGCTTTAGCAACAAATACACTGCCATAACTCCACGCTAAAACACAGGTAAAAGCCATACCCATACCCAGCAAGGTTTCATCACTAGTAATGAGTTCCTTTTGGCTAACTAAAAGGTACATACCAATAATGCCTAAACCAACACCAATTAGAGATCTGGTTTGCATTTTTTTACCATCTAAAAGCCGCATTAATAATAATACAAAAAGAGGTTGTGTTGAAGCTTCCAGAGCAGCAAAACCACTATCCAAATATTTTAGAGCCCAAATAAAAACACCGTTACCGTATACTAAGAATAAAAAACCAGCGATGGTACAATTAATAAATTGCTTTCTACTAATGGATAGCTTAAGTTTCATAAACCTAGCTATTACGAATATGATAGTTCCTGCCATAGAAAAACGTATGGAGGCTACAAAAAACGGTGGTATTTCTGTTACGGCTATTTTATTGAGAAGATAGGTAGATCCCCAAATAACATAAATAGCAAAGAATGCCAAAATAATAAGAATCGTTTTTCGAGATATACTCATCTATGCTATAATTAGAAAATAAATAAGATAATCGAAAAACTATCCAAAAGTAAAGAAAAAGATACTTTAAATCTTTTTCACTCGAACTGCGTTCATTCCTTTTTGACCACGTTCTAACTCATAAGTAACTTTGTCATTTTCTTCAATAGGTTCAAGCAATCCACTAACGTGTACAAAGTATTTTTCTTGATTTACACTATCGATTATAAAACCAAAACCTTTAGAATGGTCAAAAAATGACACTTTTCCTTCTTTGTTTGCTGGTTCTTCTTCTTCTCTATCTTCTTTCTTAGGGATTCCTAATTCAATACTTTCAGCTTCAACTTTCTCACGCATAGCAGGATCTGGCGGCGTGTCTGTTAAATTGCCATTAAAGTCAACATACGCAAATTGAATTCCTTGTGGGTTTTCTTTAGCTTCAGCTCTACGAGCTTCTTTCTTTTTTTGCTTTTCTTCTCTTTTCTTTAGGCGTTTTTTTTCTTTTTCTATTTTGTTAAAAGTTACTTGCGATTTTGCCATAGTTTATATTACAGTACTTGTTTAATGTGAATAATTAAATACAAAGATACGCCTTATTTTAAGGATCTTGTAATAATTTTAAAAGTAAAATCATATAAGTACTCTAATCTTCTGGCGGATAGCCATGAATAGCTTCAAAAACTTCATCAAAATTTGAACGTAAATAAGCGTTTAATTTTTTTCTATAATCGCCTTTTAACCACTCTACAAAATTGTAAGTACTCTTACTTATACACTTAGTATAGCGTTGTATTCTAAAATCGATATCGTCACCTAGCATTTTTGCTAAGCCCAATGCATCATAAACATCTTCACTATTTTCAATACAAATTTTAGCATGCTGTTCTATAGAACGTTCTAGCACAACTTTAGATGACTCTCCGCTTCTAATAGACTCTATATAAGTTCTTTGTATATCAAAATGAACATCTTTAGATTTAGAAAACTCTTTACGCAGTTCATCTGGCATTTCATATCTGAAATTGCTTTCTAATTCTTCATCACTTAAAATAGCATCTAAATAGTAATTAGGAGATTTAAAAATACGTTGCCAATCCAAGTTGTCACCCCAAGGGCCAAATCGATGAAAATTATTTCCTAAGTCAATAACACTAAATGTACTTTTGTCTTTTAAAATACGAGATCCACGACCTATCATTTGATAATAAAGCGTTAATGATTTTGTTGCTCTATTTAAAATAATACTCTCTACAGTTGGCTCATCAAATCCAGTAGTTAAAATACTTACCGATGTTAAAATAGCATCCGGTGTCTTTTTAAACCATTGTAAAATTAGTTCACGTTCTTTTTTAGTATTTGTATTGTCAAGATGTGCTACTGGATATCCAGCTCTTCTAAACGTATCGTAAACATGTAACGACGTATTAATTCCATTATTAAAAATTAATGTCTTTTTCCCTTTAGAGCGCTCTTCGTAAGCCTGTAATAGCTTACTAAGCATATCATTATCTGTATATAAATCTTCAGAAGATTTCACAGTATAATCACCATTGGCACCAACCACTAACGACGTTAACCCTACATTATAAGAAAACATTTCTGCTCTAGCCAAAAACCCATTTTCTATTAAAGATTCAATACTTTCCCCAACAATTAATTCATCATAATTATCGGTCATTGGTAATTCTATACTAGAACTTAAAGGCGTGGCCGTAACACCTAAAATAAATGATTTACTGAAAAATTTAAAGAGTTTGGTAAATGAATTGTAATGAGCTTCATCAATAATAACCAAGCCAATATCAGAAATATCCAATTTATCATCATGGAGCCTATTATTTAACGTTTCAACCATAGCTACAAAACAGCTATATTCAGCTTGATCACTCAAATTAGCTTTACTGTCCACAACCTTGTTCATCACACCAAACTCTGTAAGCATGTTAGATGTCTGCTTACATAATTCAATACGATGCGTCATCACCAATACCTTTTTTTTATGGTTTTTAAGATATTGTCTAACAATTTCAGAAAAAATAACTGTTTTTCCACCTCCAGTTGGAAGTTGATACAATAAATGATAATCAAGAGGCGATTCATCAAAACTCTTAAAAATTTTATCTATAGCCCCTTTTTGATAGCTATATAAATCTTTGCCTTCTTTTCTTTCTTCTAATTCTGTAACTGAAATGGACATCCCTATAATTTTGTGACGTGCAAAAATAGCATCTTTATGGGGTTTATCAAGAATCTTTAATGCGAAAATTACAAATGAACATTTTTTCTACTGAAAATGAATCAGTTATACACTCAATTAAACCTATTAACATTTATTTAGTCATAACAATAACATAATACATAACTTTATGAGACGTTACTTAGCAATCAACCTATTTATATTATTATCTCTTTCCTGTGATAACTCGTCAGAAATCATAGATACTATTGAAGAAACCACAGAAAACACACAAAATACAGTACCTAACATTTTACTAATCATTGCGGACGATATGGGATTAGATGCCACGCCTGGTTATGATATAGGAACTGTTAAACCAAAAATGCCTACGCTACAAAGTTTAACAAACTCAGGAATTAAGTTTTCAAATCTATGGTCCAACCCTACCTGTTCTCCCACTAGAGCAACCATTTTAACAGGAAAGTATGGCTTTAAAACTAATGTACTAGATCCTGGCGATAGGTTATCGACTTCCGAAACTTCTTTACAAAATTATATAGATACAAATACGAACAGGGCATATAATCATGCCGTTATTGGCAAATGGCACTTATCTAATAATGAAACGCACCCAAACAGTATGGGCATAAACCATTTTGCTGGTCTATTGGGTGGCGGTGTGCAATCATATTGGGATTGGAACCTGACAACAAATGGTGTTACAACAAAATCAACTGCATATACAACAACCAAATTTACAGACCTAGCTATTAATTGGGTGGCAGAACAAACAACTCCTTGGTTTTTATGGCTAGCATACAATGCACCACATACACCATTTCATTTACCCCCAAACAATTTACACTCTCAAGGTGTTTTACCATCAGACCAAGCCAGTATAAACAGTAATCCACTTCCCTATTATATGGCGGCACTAGAAGCTATGGATAGTGAAATGGGAAGATTAATCAATTCAATGTCTGAAGAAGAAAAAGAAAACACGGTCATTATTTTTGTAGGAGATAATGGTACTCCAAATCAAGTGGTACAAGAATATGCTTCTGCTAGAGCTAAAGGAAGTGTATATCAAGGAGGCGTTAACGTTCCTATGATTATTTCCGGAAAAAACGTAACCCGCATTAATGAAACAGAAGATGCTCTTATAAATACAACCGATTTATTTGCAACCATAGCAAATATAGCTGGTGCATCTACTACTGAAATTAATGATAGCAGAAGTTTTAAAGAATTACTTTCAAACACAGAGAATGTGAGTAAGAGACAGTATGTGTATGCCGAAAATGAAGATATAACTATTAGGAATAGTACTCACAAATACATTTATTTTGACGATGGCTCTGAAGCTTTATACAACTTAAACAGCAATCCATTGGAAAACCCAAACCTCTTAAATGCCAATCAATTACCTTTAAGTGATAGTAATTCTGCTATAAAAGATGAGTTAACGACTGAATTAGCTAAAATTAGAAATTGATTTTTTATTCGAGCGATATGATATTTTTAAAATGAATTTGTAACAAAATTCATTTTTTGTCTTCTAACTATAAGATATCATTTTATTATGATACGATAATTTGCGCTTAAAAAATATTAATTCTTTAATTCAATCAAAAAATGAAAACGACCATTTTTAAATTAAGCAGTGCATTACTCATCTTCTTATGCACCGTGCTCCAAATGAACGCCCAAGATATTACAGGTTCTTGGAAAGGAAAGTTATCTGTTAAAGGAACAGAAGTCCCCTTGGTATTTGATATTAAAAGTGAAGAAAACGCCTATGTTTCAACTATGGACAGTCCTTCACAAGGCGCTACAGGCATCCCCATGGACGAAACACATTATGCAAATGATACCCTTACAATCAAGTTTAATCAAGCAGGAATAAAATACATTGCTACATTAAAAGAAAACACACTATCTGGTACTTTTTACCAAGGAGGTGGAGAATTTCCGTTAGTACTATCAAAAACAGTAAAAACACTTCCCGGCAATACTGCATTACCAACTTCTGATGAAGATCTGGAGGCGTTAGCTAATTGGAATCCTACAAATTACAAATACGCAGTTGAAGATTATTTTGCAAGACCAAAGGCCAGATCTTTTAGTTTTTCGCCTAACGGAACCTATTTGTCGTATCGAGAAAAAGACGAAAACACCAAAAACCATATCTACGTAAAAAATCTTGAAACAAATGAAGTAACGCGAGTTATTGAAGAAAAAGATGAATTAATACGAGGTTTTGGTTGGGCCAACGAAGGGCGCTTGGTGTATGTTATGGATAAAGGCGGTAACGAAGATTACCACTTATTTGCCGTAAATATAGACGGTAGCAATGCTAAAGAATTAACCCCTTTTGAAGGTGTAAAAGTTAATATTTTAGAAAGTTTGAAAGAAGATAAAGATCATATGATTATTTCTATGAATCAAAACAATCCTCAGATATTCGAACCATATAAAATCAATATTGAAACAGGAGCTTTAGAGCAATTATATAAAAATGAAGATGCTGCTAACCCAATTAACAGCTATGTATTTGATAAAGACGGAAAATTACGCGGCTTTGCAAAACTACGTGATGGCGTTAACATTGATCTCTATTATACTGTTGACGGAGAAAACTACAAAATAAAAAAACAATTAAGTTGGAAAGATAATTTTAATATAGCTTCTTTTAATTATGCTTCCAAAAATCCGCATGAAGCCTATGTAACATCAAACTTAGATAGCGATAAAACTCAAATATATTTATACGATCTTAAAGAAGATAAAGTCATTAAAAAACTATTTTCAAATGATGATTATGATGTTTCAGGATTAAGACTATCTAGAAACAGAGGCTACGAACTAGACTACTTTTCATATGAAGGTGAAAAAAGCTATGTGATACCAGTAAGTAAATATTACAAAAAGTTACATAACAGAATTACAACAAAATTTCCAGGATATAATTATTCAATCCCAGATGTGACTGATGATGAAAGCAAGTATTTAATCTTCCTGCAAAGTGACAAATTATATGGTACTTATTATTCATATGATGCTAAAAAAGATGAATTTAATTTACTTTATAACCTCATGCCTAATCTTATTGAAAAGGACATGGCAGAAATGCGCCCCATTACTTTTAAAAGTAGAGATGGAAAAACCATACATGGTTACATCACCTTGCCAAAAGAAGCTCTTAATGGAGAAAAAGTACCCGTAATCGTGAACCCTCATGGAGGGCCACAAGGTATAAGAGACTCTTGGGGATTCAATCCAGAAGCCCAATTATTTGCCAGTCGTGGGTATGCTACATTACAAGTTAACTTTAGAATTTCTGGTGGTTACGGTAAAGAATTTTTAGAATCTGGTTTTAAAGAAATTGGTAGAAAAGCCATGGATGACGTTGAAGATGGTTTACAATATGTAGTAGATCAAGGATGGATAGATAAAGACAATGCAGCTATTTACGGGGGGAGTCATGGTGGATATGCTGTACTTCGTGGGTTAACAAAAACACCAGATTTATATGCGTGCGGTGTAGATTATGTTGGAGTTTCTAATCTGTTCTCTTTCATGAAAACCATTCCTCCATATTGGAAACCTTATTTAAAAATTATTAAAGAAATTTGGTATGATGAAGATGTGCCAGAAGAAAAAGCCATCATGGAAGAGGTATCACCAGTATACCAAATAGATAAAATTAAAAAACCACTTTTTGTAGTTCAAGGTGCTAACGACCCTAGAGTTAATATAGATGAGTCTGACCAAATTGTAAGCGCATTACGCTCTAAAGGTTTTGATGTACCTTACATGGTTAAATATGATGAAGGCCATGGATTTGGTAAAGAAGAAAACAGAATTGCCCTCTATAAATCTATGATGGGCTTTTATGCCAAACACTTAAAAAAGGATATTAAGCAACCTTTAAAGGATTAAATACAATTAATTTACTAAAAGAAACCACCTAAAAATAAGACTTAGATGTCCGTTCGAGCGCAGTCGAGAACTATTTAAAATATTGATTTATAATACATCTTGACTGCGCTCGATGGGACAACTTTCTACTTCTAATATTTTTTAGCAACCTCCTTTCGTTATCGTAACTAAAAGCTAAAATGATATGTCATTACGAGGAGAGAAACGACGTGGTAATCTTTCAAATTGCAATTTAAACGATTAAAAAGATTGCCACAGTCGTGCCTCCTTCGCAATGACACTAAATAAGAGTTTTGGATTTTCTTTTTTCATAACCAAATTTAAAAACTAATTTATACATTTACATCTTTATTATTAGCTACTCTAAATATGCAAATCAACGACAAATCCGGAACAACAAATTATCAAGCTTCAAACGATAGGTATGATACCATGACTTATAAAAGATCTGGAAAAAGCGGTGTGCTTTTGCCAGTTATATCATTAGGCTTATGGCATAACTTTGGTTTTGTTGATAACATACAAAATGGTAGAGATATTATTAGATGTGCTTTCGATTTAGGAATTACACATTTAGATTTAGCTAATAACTACGGGCCTCCTTACGGATCTGCCGAAGAAAACTTTGGTACCATCTTTAAAAAAGATTTTAAATCTTATAGAGATGAGTTATTTATTGCTACCAAAGCTGGTTACGATATGTGGCCTGGACCTTATGGTAATTTAGGATCGAGAAAATATTTGATGTCAAGCCTGGACCAAAGTTTAAAACGTATGGGGTTAGATTATGTAGATATTTTTTATCACCACAGACCAGATCCTGATACACCTTTAGAAGAAACGATGGGTGCACTTGCCGATATTGTACGCCAAGGAAAAGCACTGTATGTTGGTATTTCTAATTACGAACCAGAAGACACACAAAAAGCTGCCGAGATTCTTAAAAGACTGAATGTGCCTTTTATTTTGCACCAAGCACGTTATTCTATGTTCGATCGCTGGGTTGAAGATGGGCTTTTAAACACTTTAGAAGAAAACGGCGTAGGCTGTATTGCCTTTTCTCCACTGGCTCAAGGTTTATTGACTGATAAGTACTTAAAAGGCATCCCTGAAGGTTCCAGAGCTGCCAAAGATCTCACCTATTTAAATGTGGATACTGTAACTAGTAATATCGAAAAGATTCAACACTTAAATGCGATAGCTCAAGAACGTGGGCAAAAACTATCACAAATGGCCATTGCATGGATTTTAAGGCAACCACAAGTAGCATCTGTTTTAATAGGAGCCAGTTCTCCAAAGCAATTAAAAGAAAATATAAAGGCTGTAGACAACTTAAGTTTCTCTGAAGGCGAATTAAAATTAATTGATAAGATTGTTTCTTAAATTTAAGATTGTATGGGCTACGACAATACGATTATTGAATTAATTAAAGCTATTTGTTTTAAACACTAATAAGACTAAAAAGGTCTGCAAGATGTTTATACAATTGATGAAAGAGTTATTAAGTTATATGAAAAAGAAGGTTTTGTAAAAGAAAACGAGTTTAAAGAACCTAATGAGGGGATTTGTTCTTTTTATATTATGCCTGTAACAAAATAGAGCCTCTCTCCTATTCCTTTACAATAATAATGGTAGCTTTCACACCTGTAGCCAGATTCCAGCGATTAGAAGATATCAAATTATCTAGATCGTCTACAACCCTAAACTCAGCTGTATTGGGACCAGACTCTCCCTGATTTAAAGCTAAAAAATCTATCTTATTAAAACCTGGTTGTAAATCGAGTTTAAAACCCTTAAAGCCATTTGTTAAATACACTCTGGCATGAATAACATCATCATTAACTAAAACCTGAATAACATCCCCATCAACATACCCATGATCTCGGTAGACCACATTTACAAACTTGGCCTTACTTCTAAAATCGCCAAAATATTGATCTGTGGTACTTCCGTTTTTCAATTCTAACTCTGCTTCGCTTAGTTTTAAATGATCTAAGCTTTTATTAAGTCTATCTTCATAAAGTTCTCCCGGATTTCCAAACTCTTCAGCAGGGAACATGGAAAACTCTTTTTTAGGCATATTAAGGTTTTTAGAAACCTTAGGCGTATTTATATTGTTGATCGATGTATTATTGTTTATAGGTCTAGATGGCAATAACGGATTTGCATCAACAGAATCTTTACTTTTTATAGCAGGAATAGCAATAGATTTTCTTTTCGCATCTACCTGACCATAAGTTGATAACGAAAAAACAAGAAGTACAAAAAATGAAAAATAAAGTCTCATCTGTTTCTTTTATTCCACTGAATTAATATGTAAATTGTTTCAAAGATATTTTTTTATCTGAAAATATATCTACTCTTATTTGATATTTTGTATTCATTTAACACAATAACCATTCCTAAATACTTTAAAAGTCTAAAAAATGCGTTATTACTTACCGCTACCCTATCAAAATTGTTAAAATATGTTAATTTATTACTTTGTTATACATAGTACTGTAACATTTTTAATTTATGATCGTCTATCTAGTATAAATCAATCAAAAAACAACAATTATGAGAACATTAAACAACAATCAAGTAAGCGGAACATTAACAGGAACTAAAAGTAATAAATGGAACAATAAAAGACGTTTTAGATAAGTCTTTTATATGACAAAAAATCATCAATCAAAATTAAATCACAAATCATGAGAACATTAAACACTAATCAATTAAGCGGAACTTTAAACAATACTAAAAGTTACACTTGGAACAGTAAAAGGCGCTACAGATAAGTAGCGTCTTTTAAAAACAATTCTTTCATCAACCTGTGCTGAACTAGTTTCAGTATTTCAGTACCAATCAAACAATCAAAAATGAAATCAACTACCAGAATATCGAGATGCTTAAATAGTATCACTCAAGAGAGTTTATTTACCAATAGAATTATACCAAGTCATATCAATTCCCATGAGGATACTTGGAAGCGCTTGAAACGTTATGCTTATTAAATCTACAACTATATTTTAGCTGTGCGAAGTTTTAAACTTCGCATTGTTACATAAAAACTAGTGGTAAATCGCAAGGTACTTATTGCTAAACAACTTTTTCTGTAACCTATCTCTACTTTAACAACTAAATTTAACTATTGTTAAATAAAAAATATAATTATAAGTAAAATTATGAATATTTTAGTTGAAAACTATAAATAGAAAGGCTACTCTTTTTCTAAAATAGCTTCTTATATTATTCTTTCTTTATCTTAAAACTTGCTCAGTACGCCACTAGCAAATGCTAGCGGTAGCCGTTACGCATACTAGCTCCAGCAGGGGTATCTATTTTTACATCTAGCCTCAATTACTACACACAAAAAACGAGCATACATAAAGTACACTCGTTTGTTTTTAATATCTATGTATTGGATATTTATGTATTGATTATGCCAATGTGTTCATGTTAAATGATGGACACGATGGTTTGGAAGCTATATTAATATTTAGTTGTATCTTATGATTCATTATCATTATTTAAAGTATCAGATATAACTTTTCGTATTGGATGAGAATCTATAATCCAATCACTTAATTTATCTTTTCTAAAAGCAGATTCTCCATAATTTAAAAAATATATATGATTTAAGGTAATATCATCTTTAACCAAATCTTCCAGTCTAACAATTTTAGTAGAATTTGTGTCATTACCATTTTCAGAATAGAATAGCCAGTTTCCTTTTTCATCATGAAATACATTAGTGACTGTACTACCATTAAGTACATCTTCAGTAGTAAAAACGGAGAGACTTCTCAGTTCTAGAAACTTGAAATCAAGATTTCTATCTAAAAGGGGTTGCCTAAATTTAAGCTCTTCAACGAAATCACTATCCCAAGGAAAATGAGATTGTTTATCTGGCCATACCATTTGCAAAGCCTTAAAGTTCCAACTGTTTTCGTTAAACCAACCCGCATAGCCTAAATAATCAGAATAATATTCTCCAGAAACATTTACAAATTGTATTTCAAATCCATCCAAAAAACCATTATACCCAATTTCGGTAATGAATTTAGTCCCCTCTTTAATATCTAAAAAAGCGGAATTAAGTATTGCATGGGTTGATTCTACATCTAATCCTAAAACTATAATCTCTGGATGATTATATTGTTTTGTCAATCCAACGGTATAACCAAAAGATGGGTTATAGCCATCACTTTTAATTAAAGAAATATGACAACCATGGTCTTTAACATTTTTCTTAATAGATGCTTTTATCTCCGAATCATTAGAATACGATTTCAAACTCAAATAATTTAATTAATATATCTTTAAAGATATAAAAAAAGTAGTAATCAAAATTGACAACTGCTTTTTAATTAAATTATACTTAGATGCTAAGTATCTGCTTTTTTTGAACCAAAAAAAACTGGGTTAAAATTTTTAGGCCATTCAGTCTTATCATTAAATGTAGAATTTTTAAAAGATGCTTTTTCTATGTCTATGCAGGTCATTATTGCCCCTTCTAAATTGCAATTATCAAATATAGCACCATTGACATTAGCACCATTTAGGTTGGCCTTTTTTAGATTAGCATTTTTTAAATTACATGCTATAATCCTACATTTTTCTAAATTTGAGTTTTCCAAATTTGTATCCATTAAAAAAGCTGTAATAAAACTAGCGTCAGAAAAATTACAGTTAGATAAATTAGAACCGCTTAAAAAAGCACCTCTAAAATCTGTGTTTATAAAATTAGAATTACTCATATCTACATTTTCTAATAATGCTCTATGTAAGGATTCATTACTTAAATTGATTCCTTTTAATGTATTGTAAGGAATATCTAAAATTTTATCTGTAGCAAATACTATTTTCATAATGATTATTTATTGCCATAATCTATTGGATTAACTTTCAATTCACTCACAGGTTTTACTAACTCTCTTGAGCTGCGAGGAACTACACCGGGGACTTGAGCAGGAGGTGTACCTTGAACTTGCCCAGCTACAAAACGATGATTACCTTCTACAATAACACCGTTATCTACCTTAATTGCCGGAGCAGTAAGTCCTGCATCTAATTTATCTACGTATCTTTGTACTACAGGCAACGACACTTCTGATTGAATAGTTTTCATAGGAGAACCATCTAGAGCTTTTACAATTGATTTTTCAGTCACTACTGTTGCCTTGGTTGCTATGTTATCTACTGGGTTAACCTTACTTCCCGGTGCTAGACTTACTAGGGTATTCATTATAACTTGACCTTGAGCCTTATGATTACCATCGATTGCTTTTGAAATTGTTTCACCTCCAGCTAATTTGTATAAAGCATCGCCAAAGTAATTCCCCGTAATATTTTTGGTTGGTGTTGAACTTGTCGGGGTATTATCAAGTAAATGTGGTTTTGCTTCTTGAACAGGTGTAACAAATACTCTTTTTAACCCTTTCCAAGCGTCTTTAACTCTTTCTAAAAGTTCAGCTCCTTCTAATTCAATTCCCATACCAAGTTTGTTTTCTTGAAAAGCATAAGTTGAATTATAAGGGTAATCTTCAGCTAACGGGTCAATACTTATAAATCGCCCCAATGCAGGGTCACTAAAACGATACTTCCATTCATGCATGTTAAGACCTAATTCTTCAGTCAATTCTTGACCTTGATAATCTTTATAAGGATGATGCGATACAACATTTGTATTATACCCTTTATGTTTAAGTCCAAAGGGATAGTAGTTGTTTTCTTCTAGTATATCTGAAGAATTAACCGTACCGTCATTGTTACTATCTTTGTAACTCAATCTAATGTTCCCTAAGTGATCCTTAAACTGATAAATATAGTCAAATCCCAGAGATAAATCAAATTCATCTTTGGGCTCGACATAGCCTTCAGGGTGGTTAAAGAACTTCAGTGTTCCTGATTCCACTAAATCGATTGTCTCATAGACATAGTTACCTGCGTATTCGGTCAGCTTGTATTCTATGATAACATACTCTTCATGTGCTGGTCCTTCATAATTGCCTGCCTCTACTCTTTTGGAGAGTTTATTGCCCAAAGCATCATAGACGTATTCGATAAAAGCAAGATGGTAGCCGTCTAGATCGTCGACCAATACCTCTGCAGGTAGGTTCAGGTGGTTGTATTTTATAATTCCTATATGCTTATTCTTGTCCTCAATCATATTACCATTGGCATCATAGTCGTAGTCTGGGACTCCAGCTTCGTTATAGTCCTTAAACCCATAGGTGTTTATTGTACTGGCCATATCGCTTACCCTTGAGAGTTGATTGCTATCGTCCTTGTACTTATAAAAGAGCTTGTCCAACTTTACGTTATCTGTAAAGGTAGCGTTAGGCGCATTTCGTATGAGTTCCTGAATGTTACCATTCTTATCGTAAACCACGTCCTTTAAACTAAAGAACTGGTTCTCCTCCCCAAGCCATTTACCGGCCTTATAAGTGGCATCTGTAATCCGGTTCAGGGCATCATATCTATACCCGTAGCCTCGTTTCTTATTATCATTGGCCGTTTTCCAGATGGTCTCACTGATGTTGCCGTTGTATAGAGGCTCTGTATCTAACTTAAGATGTCCTCCGCTATAGGTCACCGTATTATAGTTTATCTTAAATGCGAAAAGATCCTTGCCCAACCAGTCCGTATCATTTATCTGTTTGAGCCACCCCCTGATGTTATATGTATAATCAATATTCTGTAGTCTCTTGGGAGCAGTTTTCTTACCGCCCACACCCTTAGAGATCAACTGCCCCAACTCATCATAAGTATTCTTTACGATAACCTCTTCACCAGCCACATTGTTAATAATCTGCGATTGTTTGGTTAGGCGTCCCATATGGTCATAGATAAAATTATCCTTCGTTTTTACGGTCGTGCCATTTTTGGTATGCTCTGTTTCAGAGAAGATCACTCGCCCTGTAAAATCATATTTGCTTTCCGTCCTGTCTGTCGTAACCAGATATTCGTTATGGCTATATATATGGATAGGCCTGGCCTTTTCATCATAGTAGCTTACCGTTGTAATCCAATCGTTGGTATTAGGGTCATCATCCAATACCTTGACCTTGCTACCTGTAGTCAATCCTTTTACCTTATCTGTAGGGGATACGCTAAACACAAATCCTGGATGGACTCCTCCATCTATATCAAAATCATAGTTGTCGTAATAGTTTACGGTAAGCACCTCTACATTTGAAGCGTCTGTAGTAATACTATTGTTAGAATAATAAATACCAGATAATGTCATGTTTGAAGATTGTTGTTTGGTCTCATGTACCGCAGAGCTCTCGTTGGCATCTTTCTGGAGCTGTTTCCTGTTCTTTGGGGAACTGTAAATACCCGTGTAAACGACTCTGCCAAAGGCATCGTATTTTGTAAAAAGCCATTTGCCCTGAGCCTTAAGGTTGCCATCTTGGGTGAATATAGGTCTATCCAGTTTGTCATAGACGATCTCCTCAGGGGCTTTGCCTGGTATGCGCTTTTTTATAAGGCGGTTTCTGTAATCGTAGGTGTACTGATAGCCCAGTCCATTCAATTGTTGGTTAATTACACTTAATGTATTGGTACTTGCATTCATCTTAGGGGACAACACATAGGTAAGGTTACCATAGTCATCGTAGACGTAATAAGTATCATGGGGTATTTCTACATTGTTTGCCAAAGTATAGGTACGCTTGAGTACCAACATACCTTGTTTGTCCTTGAACTCCTCGGTGGTATGTTCCTTGCTAGTGCTTCCATCATGGTTCTCATCTTTTGTAATGGTTTTGTAGAGCTCACCCGCAGAATAAAATTCGGAATTAGTGTTTAATGTAAGAACAGGATCGTAGAAGGTGCCTCCATTAGTGTTTACAGCAGTTAGCTCAACATCAAATTGTCTCACCTCTCCAGTGGCATTACTTTGGTATTCAAACTCTATTTCATGGCCGCTACCTAGTTTCCAATCTTTTCCTAGAGCTGCTTGTTTTAAGACTCTATTAAGTGGTGAGGTTTCAAATTCCTTTTGGGAAAACGGATTAATCTCAGTAGTAGTCATGCCTATAAAATCATCTGTATACCTTGTGGCTGTATCATAATAACTTCGTGTGTCACTCTCTGCATTAGGTTGATAACTCCCATCTCCACTTGATAGTGCATAAGGTAAATAGTCTTTATCCTGTCTGCCAAAATCATCATAACCCATATAAGTAATAATGTCTTCGCTGTTTCCTCCAGCTCGAATACCAATATTTTGTTTGGGGCGACCCAAGCCATCAAAATAAGTTATGGTTTCTATTTTATCATCTGGAGAAACACTTCCCGTAGTAGTTTCAGTTTGATAAGTGGTGTTTTTAATATAGTTCTCTGTTGTGGTTTGCCCCATAACTAATGATGAAACAAAAATAGTGGCCATTGAAAATAGTAGCTTTTTCATAATCATCATTATTTATTGTTTATAATTGTATTCGTTCTTGGTTAAAATATGGCCATCAGCATCTTTAACCTGTTTTAATCGGTTAAACTCATCGTACTCATAATACATAGTATAACCTTTGGGATCTGTGATACTCGTGACGCCTATGAGTGGATCGTAGGTATAAGTAGTGACCATGACATCTGGTAAGGCAGCTCTTAGGTTTTCATTATAAGTTTTCCAACGTAGCTTCTGCTGTGAATCGGTGGCTATATTGTTTAAACTAAGCAATAGACTTTCCATATTGCTATATCCTGAAGGCAGATAGGAAGTATTTTCAGCTATACTAGAAAGGTTAACCGTAATGTTTTCTGCTTTTATAACAGGATAAGTATCATTATACCCCCAATGGTAGCTTGTTTTTGTTCCATCTGTACGATAGGATTCTAAAAGGTTTCCTGTATCATTCTCATAACTATAATTAAAGTCAATTAAACTATTTAGATCATTTTTAGGGATAACAGATTGTTTAGTTGGAAGAATTAAATCAATATTATTAAGGCTTCCTATTATTTCATAGTCTGTGGTTGTTCTATTAGTTATAATACCGTTTATCTTAGTTTGTTCTTGTAGAGGGATAGAAATCATATGGGCATCTCTTAGTAGATTACCCCCAAATGCATTATCATTACTGGCAAAACTTGTAGAATACCAGATTTCAGTCTCCACTGTTTCGTTTTTGCTATTTAGAAAACTAATTTTTTCGGGTAATTTGTTTACATCATTATATCTTTCATAATTCTTAGTTGTAACAGAATTGCCATTATCAAAATATGCCGTGGTTGTTTCTGTATCTAACTTCCACCAATTTATGGGTATGTCGTAAAACCCATAACTATATGCACCTTCATGAATTCCAAATTCAGAATTAAAAAAAGAATTTGAATTTATATAAAACCCTGGTATTGTTTTATCATCTAATTCGTCATAATTTTCAGGAATATAATCGTAAACAATAGTTTTCTTATAATTAGAATTACTGTCTAAATATTCAATACTTGACAAAAGCCCATTGCTCAGTACTGGATAAGTAGGCATTCCTAGTGAATTCGCCGAGTTTGTCAAATCACTTCCATTCCAATAAATATATTTAACACTACCATTTTCATCATTTTCTCCGAAATGCTCTTGAACTTTAGAATATCCAATATAACTTCCATTGGCAGAAGATGATAAAGGTAAAATACTATTTGAAGTTGCATACATATAATGGGCTGATTGATTGCATTGCCCCAAACAACTAGGATTACTTACAAAAGTAGTAGCTCCCACAACTAAATCAGTAAAGAAATATTTGGGTGAGCTCATTAAAATACCTGATGTACTTTCAGCACTACCGTTATCATAAGTATATGATTTAATAATGTCGTTATTAGTAATACCATCTTTAATGGTCAGTTTTTTTAACCTTAATCCAGAGCCTTTCTTTTTGGTTTCCGTAGTTGTTGTAACCAAATCATTTCTAATTACATCTACTCTACCAAACATTGTATCCGCTAAGTATGTTGTTACTCTATATTGACCCGGGTCAAGATATATGGTAACTTCCTTGTCATCGTACATATATTCACCTTGAGGTATGGTATTGGGATTATTGTATCCAGGATAATCATGCTGATATACTCCCTGATTTGTAGCTACATTATATATTTTTACAAAATACCCATTTGGAATACTTTGTATATCTGGCATATAACCAAATAGCTCAGAATAAATATCAACAGGCGTTTGGGCGGATGTGATTTCAAAAATCTCATCAATCTCCGTTGGATAATTCCCAGGAACATCATCACAATATCCCGTATTGTTACAAATCTCCTCTGCTATTAAAAAAGTAGGTACGAGTTCCGTTGTAGAAGACGCACTAAAGTTACCATATTCGTTAAGTTGGTATTCAAATAAGTGTATTCCAGAAGTAGGATATTTAATTTTCTTAAGGCTTAATAATTTCGCAAAATTAAAATTTGGTTCTCTATTTGCTCCTTCAATTGTGGTATACTGATTATTATTATAAGGATTTTGATATGTAAACGTAGGAATTAAAGTACCTGCATTTGGATAGGATACATTCCCCCACCTACTTAAGTTATCATTATATGAGCCATTATAATATCCCCAATGATCAATATTATAAGTCAATTTGGATGGCAAAGACATATCGTCATAATAATCAAACACATATGGAGGAATATTTTCAGTTCCTGAAACTTCCTGAATTTCTTTTAGCTTTAAACGCAGAGATCGAGAATCTTGATCGGTTGGGTTCTGTTTAAAATAATCGTTATTTAGAATAAATGATTTGACTGGAGTTGGATTATTTGTTTGCAATATTTTTATTTCATCAAGTTTTTGAGGAAACGTAGACACAATGTTATAAAGAGGAATTATATCCTCTCTAGAACTCTTAACAAACTCTACTTTAAAATTTGAAGTTCTTATTTCTTTCAAATAAACTTCGTCAATATCAGTTCTAGAAAGTGCATATTCATAATATTGAGAGTCCAAGAATCCATTAGTAGAAAAACAACTATTAGTACATGCAATATTACTCATATTATAGGCGTTTAAAACTTTTTCTAACCTATTCAATTGACTTTTGGAAGCAAAACCAGTGTCGTATTCTAAAATAATATGCCCCCCAGATCTTGATTTAATATCATTTAAATACCACGCTGAATTTGCTTTGCTCGTCGTTCCGTTTGATATTAAATCTAAGTCGAATGAATCAGGTACTGGATTTTGTTTTACTGCAGAACGCACATTTGTTGTCTCTTTAACACTAAATTGATAAACCGTACCATCTAAATCTATTATTGTCCAATACTTCCCAGCAGTATTATATTCTATAAGTAACCCTTCTTTCTTCTCTAAGGTTGCAGTATAAACACCATTATTCCTAGAGCCTTTCTCAAGATAAAATTTCCCAGATTTTCCTGCGAAATTATAATAGAATATATCTGGCTCTGGATCCTGCGTTGAAACTTTGTAATCATTTAACAAGTTTGTAAAATCATTTAAACTCCACTGTGTATTAAAAGAAGTGTTTACGCCGTTACCATCTCTCTCTGGTAATTCTGCAACTGTATATCCAGCTTCCCCACCTGCTCCGTATTCCATAAGATCATCAAGACCTCGTACTTGTCTTGTTATTACACCGCCTGCATTTAAAGACCAACCAAGTCCTACCCAGCTAGCTTCTTGATTGACTTTAATTCCCGAAGCATTATAGGATAAACTAATAGATAGAGAAATATCTTTATCAGAAACTTCATATATAGGTATTGATATATTAGGTGTTCCTGTGTAATACCCTACTGGGACATCAGCATACTGTGCTAAGGCAGAAGCAGTAGGTGAGGGTGGAATAATTTGTCTTTCCATATTTTGAGTAAAACTGATTTGAAAATAAAGAATGAAAAATAAAAACAAAATAAAAAAACGTGGATTCATAGGAAAATATTAGGTTTTGAGATGTGTCTATAAAATTAGAAATGCCTTATGAATAAAAAATAAGGTTTTACCTTACTTCTAGTAAAGGTTAATAACTTTATATAATACTTTGATAATCAAATATTTAACACGACATATTTTTTTTTAAAGACATTATTTTCATAATCTTTTAAAAGCTTTAAGTCTTTAAAACAAAAGGATTTCATATTATATTACCATTTGTTAATAACTTGAAAAACAAAACCTTACTAGAAGTAAGGTTTTACCTTATCTTTTAAAGGAAGCATGGTTCAATAAAAACTATTTACTAATATAATGATACCGAACTGTATCAATTCTCATGAAGACACATGAAAACGGTTAAAAAACTTTGCGGGATGGTTGGAAGCGTTTGAAACGTTATGTTTATTAAATGTACCGTTAGTTGAATGTTATTAAGTTAGAGGCAAACCACAAGAAAACTGCGGAACCTATCTCTACTTTAACAACTAAATTTAACTATTGTTAAATAAAAAATATAATTATAAGTAAAATTATGAATGTTTTAGTTAAAAACTATAAATAGAAAGGCTACTCTTTTTCTAAAGTAGCTTCTTAGCTTGTTATTTCTTACTCTTGACTGCCCTAGTTTTGGAAATTAGCGGCAGCTACATACCAAGAAACAGCGGGCACAATTCTTAACCGAACCCCGATGGATCGGATTTGTACCTTAAGTCCACACTATCGGATTACCATTTATTTAACAATTAGTAACTATTTATCACTCATAGCAATATGTAAGAATGTGGTATCGTTTTTGTGATTCCGTTAACATATTAACATTTAAATATATAATTATGAGACGATCAAAATTAATTCCTGAAGTAAATGCAGGATCCATGGCGGACATTGCATTTTTACTACTTATCTTTTTTCTAGTGACTGCTACCATATCTTCAGATGAGGGTATAAATAGATTACTTCCAAAAGAATGCCCACCTGGACAGGTTTGCGATGCTGTAATAGCGGAACGCAATATCCTTCGCATTATGATCAATAATGATGATGACATTATGATTGAAAATAACATTATTCCAATTTCTGAATTAAAAGAGATTACTAAAACTTTTTTGGATAATAATGGTGATAGTAGTTGTCATTATTGCCATGGTACAAAAGCTTCAAATGCATCTGACAATCCTAAAGAAGCCGTCCTATCACTACAAAATGGAAGACACACGTCTTATAAACAATTTATTGCCGTACAGGATGAACTTTCAAAAGCTTATTACGAATTAAGAAATACGTATAGCATGAATGTATTAAAAAAACCTTCTGACAAACTATCTAAGAAAGAGTTAAAACAAGTGAAAGATGCCTATCCTTTTATACTTTCGGAAGCGGAGACCAAATAAGAAATAGATCTATAACCTATTGTGCATACAAATATTGACATATGAAATGGACACACTAAAAGTTGGACACGAATTTTTACTAATTTATAAGAATCTGTTGTCTTACTTTGTATCTAAACAGATTAATTAGTGAAAATTCGTGTCTTTTAAAAACTATCCTAACGATAGATCCATAATCTACTTTTCTATGAGAACACCATAGGTTATAGCCACTTTTTTCTTGCCCCATTTTCTTGCTGCTTTCACATCGGTTCCCATATAAACGTCTATATGCTTTTTCCAGCGTTTATTCATTTTATCTTTAACTAAATAAAGACTATCTAACCCCTCAATTTTAACAGGAGTATTATGTTCTAGCCCCAATTCTAACAAATCTCTGGATACAGCAATGCATTTCATTCCTGGAGTTAAAGTATCTCCAAAAGCTGCGATACTTGGGTTAGAATCTGTTTGATATGCTAATGAATTATAGGCAGATGCCGTAACGTTTATAGTTTTCCACTCATAAATATCTTTATCACTATCACTCTCTTTTTTTTTACAATGAAAAAGGACTAAGAAAAGAACTGGTATTAAAAATCTATTACGAATCATAAAATATATGTAGGTTAATCTTATATATTGAACTCATTAATAACGTTGAAGATAGAAAAAAGTTATTTTAAACGATTATAGCTATGAATCAAACAGATATACACATCACACTTTAATGCTTCTTAGAATAGCAACACCTTTTATACAAAGTAAAACCATCCTGTTATTAAGAGGGAGGAAAGACCGAGGACTCTCTTAGCTAATCTCCTACAGTTCATAAAAATTCTTCGCTACGATATGAATTACAAAATATTCCAGCTAGTCTCCGTTTCTAAAACCATAAAGCAACTGGGCAAAGAAATTTTTTGGCATTCTTGTGTCATCTGAATATCCTAATGGTAATTTACCACTAGCTTCTGGTATATAATTAGTTTTAAAAATATAATCCCAAAGACTTAAACTAATCCCAAAATTAACGCCATAATTACGCTCCTTTGGTAACGTGTATGCATGATGATACAAATGCATAACAGGATTGTTAAATACATATTTTAAAGGCCCATAGGTAAGCTTAATGTTGGCATGATTTAAATGACCGATGGCTATGGCTACAAAATGTACAATAAAAGCTTGATCTGGCTCAAAACCACCAAGTAACATTACAGCAAATATTTTTAGAGGTTTATAAAAAATATTCTCCATCCAATGATAGCGTAAATGGGCAGCAAAACCCATTTCTTTTACTGAATGATGTACTTTATGAAAACGCCATAAAAAGTTAAATCGATGTAATAACACATGCGTAAACCATTGCACAAAATCTGATATTAAAAAGAAAATCAATAATTGTCCCCATACTGGTAGTTCTTTTAGGTTTATCAAGGCAACAGATTTCATTGTAACACCTATACTTGAAAAAAGTTGTTCTAACATGGCATAGATACCACTTATAATAATCGCAAAAACAAAAAAGTTAAAGAACATATAAATAGCATCTATCCAAAAGTCTTTCCTGAAAATAGACTGTTCTTTTCTCCAAGGAAACATAATTTCTAAAATCCAAACAGCGATTGATATAACAACTAATCCCCAGAAATAATTAGTATACCATGGCACTTCAAAGAGTATCGATTTCCATGTCCAATTTACAGTTCCTGAAAATGCATTTATAAAAGCTTCTATATAAGTATTCATAATTATTTAAATATGGTCGTTATCGTATCTTGTTGAACAGGTAAATCCTTATTAAAACTCCACTCTATCCATGATCCATCATAGTTTTTAACGTTTTTATACCCCAATAATTCTGTTAACACAAAAGCGGTATGAGCAGATCGGACTCCAGAATGACAATAGACATAAATTTCTTTTTCCTTTGTAATTCCTTTTAATTGATACAAATCTAATAAGTCTTTATAAGATTTGAATTTTTTTGTTGTATTAAAATCTACCGCATGTGCCCAATCTAATAATGTACTATTAGGAATATGCCCACTTCTACTTGATCCTTTTTTTTGACGTTTTCCTGAAAACTCATCTTCGTTTCTTGTATCCAGAAGTATGGTGTTTTCATCAATTATTAGCGATTTTATATCTTCTAAACTTGCATATAAAGACATGTTCTTTTTAAAAGGAAATTTAAAATTAGAAGCGTCATATTTTATAAAGTTAGAAGTCAACCCTCCTTTTTTGCGTTTCCACTCTGTGAACCCACCATTTAAAATTTTGACATTATGAAACCCATAATTTTTTAAGAGCCACCATAAACGAGACGAATCACAAGCTCCACTATCATCATAAATAATAAGTTCATCTTCTTGTTTAATTCCTAATCGACTAAAAAGAGCTTCAATTTTAGACCTACTGGCCATAATTCCTTTGTAAGAAAGCGAATTGTCTTCAATATCTGTTCTCCAAATATTTATAGCATTCACTATATGTTCTTTTAGAAATACTTTTGGCTTTCTAAAATCAATTATTTTAATGTTAGAAGCTGTTTGTAGCATCATTAACTCCTCACATTCTATAAGGTGTTTTGTACTATAGTAACCTGTATTAGAATTAAGACGCTCTTTAGACATATCTTTTAATTGTGTTTTTGAATCTTTTTTACAAGACACAAAACATATAAGCAGGATAGCTATTTTATTTTTCCAAATCATACCACTCTATATCTTCCAGATTAACACGTCTACCTTTTTCTTCTGGCGCATAGTTTTTAGCTAAATAGTTAACTATTACAGACTCATTTTTGCCCAAATCCCAGAGATTTTGTGTTTCCTGCATCCAACGTATAATGCTCACCCAACCTTCTTTATTTGCTCTGTTTTGAGTCACTAACTTTGCCGAATGACAGGGCGTACAACTTACTATAACAGTTTGAAGTCCTACGTCATCTTTAAAACCAGTAGCTAAATGAATACCATTTTCTATTTTATCGAGATCTTCTACTTCACGATACGTTTCTATTTGTTTTACATCATCAAATGAAAGGAATGAAGGGTATGCCAGCTTATAAATCAATGCGCCCGCCCCTATTACTAGCAATCCAAAAAAAAGAGTGACGCCTAAATAAATTCGCTTTACTTTATTTCTAAATTCCTGGTCTTTCATTATTTAACTTTAACAGCTATTCTGTGGCATGCATTATTTAAATACCCTTTAGGATTCCAACCTGGTAATATCATGGGCTGACTAACACCTTTATTATCTGTTGCTCTTGCCCAAATTTCATAATAACCTTTCTTTGGAAATTCAATAGATGCTTTAAAATGTTGCCATGCTAAACGGTTTACTGGATTTTCTAACTTACAAGCATTCCAAGTAGCTCCGAAATCTATAGAATATTCCATAGTTTCAACTTGTAATTCTCCAGCCCATGCATGCCCCCTAATATTTAGTATTTCCTCTTCATTAATCATAGCTCCAGACTTGGGATACGTAATTAAAGATTTTACGGGCATGCTTTCAATAATGCACATATCGGCATCTTTTACTTTTTCTCCAGGCGCTACAGGTTTGCAAGGCACTCTATAGGCTGGTGCCTTCATTTTTGTACCATCATGAACTTTATTTCTAACACTTATTCTGTTTATCCATTTTCCAGAAGCTGATGCTGGCCAACCACCGGCAACTAATCGTAATGGATACCCATGAGCAAGTGGAATATCCTCACCATTCATTTTAAAAGCTAGCAAGGTCTCTTCCTGAAGTGCTTTATGCATTGGAACCCCTCTAGAAATAGGTTCTTTTTTAGGATCTCCACTTAAATGCGTATCTGCTGCATGATAGCCTATGTAAACAGCATGATCTTTAACACCTACATCTTCAAGTATATCTTTTAACCTTACACCAGTCCACTCTGCACAAGAAACGGCACCAACTGTCCATTGATTGCCTTTAGCAGGTGGATTAAATTCACTTCTCCCATTACCTCCACATTCTAACGTTAACTGATAGGTATAGTTTTTAAATTTACTTTTTAACTCTTGAAGTGTATATGTTTTTGGAGAGGAAACCGACTCTCCATCAATAGTGAGTTTCCAGTTAGCTATATCAATATTTTGAGGTATTAAACCATTATTCCTAATAAACATGTATTTATTGGGTGTAATGTTATCATCCAACAAATGAGCTTTAGCTTCTATATTCCATGGCTTATCATTCAATATCGTCATCCCTTTATCCTTATTAAATAACTTGTATGGGTCTGGATTTTGTAATGCTATTGGTGTGTATCCTTTAGGTATTGATGCCGAAAATACTATGTCTGCACCCATGAGTGATGCAGCTGTACCTAAAAAAGTATTTCTGATAAACTTTCGTCTTTTCATATAAAAAGAGTCATTAATTTTTGTAAAAATTACAATTAATAACCTTTTACGATTGTAACAAAAGTTACATGATGTTATTTTTAACTAGAATACTAAAATAGTTTAATACTCTAAAAGTTTTTTTAGCTCCCCTTCAAACTTGTTTTTAGACAGATATTGAGCTTCTAATTGACTAGCAAAAGGTATAGGTGTTTCCATACTAGCAACACGCTTTACTGGCGCATCAAGAGACTCAAAACACTGTTCCATAATGAGTGCAGAAATATCGCTTGCAAGACCTCCAAATAGGGAATCTTCTTGTAAAATAATCACTTTTCCCGTTTTTCTAACTGAAGTATACAATGTTTCGGTATCTAAAGGTTGAAGTGTTCTTAAATCTATGACATCTGCTGACATTTCAGGGTTATTTTCCAAAGTTTCTAAAGCCCAATGAACAGCGGCTCCATAGCTAATAATGGTAACATTATGACCTTCTTTAATCACAGAAGCCTTACCAAAAGGCAATGTGTAGTAATCTGTTGGTACTTCTTGACGAATGCTTCTGTATAATCCTTTATGTTCGAAAAACAGGACAGGATTAGGGTCATTAATAGCTGTAGCCAACAACCCCTTAGCATCATAAGGAAATGCAGGGTAGACGACTTTTAAACCTGGTGTTTTTGTAAACCAGGCTTCGTTAGTTTGTGAATGAAAAGGACCAGCTGCCACACCGCCGCCGCAAGGCATTCTAATAACAACATCGGCTTGTTGTCCCCATCTATAATGAGACTTTGCTAAATAATTAACGACTGGATTAAATCCTGATGTCACAAAATCTGCAAACTGCATTTCAACAACACTTTTAATACCCGCTATAGACAATCCCATGGCAGCTTCTACAATTGCTGATTCGCAAATGGGGGTATTACGTACACGCGCTTTTCCAAATTGCTCAACAAACCCTTGTGTTATTTTAAAAGCACCTCCATATTCAGCAATATCTTGCCCCATAATAACCAGGTCTTCATGTTGCTCCATGCTTTGTTTTAATCCATCAGAAATAGCATCAATGAAACGAATTTCTGTTGATTTTAAATTATCACCAAACTCCTTATAATCAAATTCTTGATACACATCACTTAATTCATTTATTTCATTTGGAATCACAGCTTCTTCAGCGAAAGCGGTATCCAAGCCTTTATTGATTTCTGCTATAATTTCAGCTTTAATAGATGTGTTTTCTGTGTTACTTAAAAAATCATTTTCTTTTAAGAAAGTTTCAAAGTTTAAAACAGGATCTTTAACAGCCCAGGCATCCATAAGTTCTTTTGGAACATATTTAACACCACTTGCCTCTTCATGCCCTCGCATTCTAAATGTTTTAAATTCTAATAAAATAGGCCTAGGATTTTCTCTTACGCTTTGTGATAATTCACTAACTTTTTTATAAACTTCAACAATATTATTGCCATCAATAATATGTGATTCCATACCATATCCAAGACCTCTATCTGCTATATTTTCACAATGATATTGTTCGCTTGTGGGAGTCGACAATCCGTAACCATTATTTTCAACACAAAATAATACAGGCAACTGCCATACTGATGCCACATTTAAAGCTTCATGAAAATCACCTTCACTTGTACCTCCTTCACCTGTAAATACTGCTGTTACGCTATTTTTGTTTTTCAATTTGGAAGCCAAAGCAATACCATCTGCAACACCTAATTGCGGTCCTAAATGAGAAATCATTCCAACTATTTTATAGTCTTGAGTTCCGAAATGAAAGGATCGATCCCTACCTTTTGTAAATCCAGATGCTTTGCCTTGCCACTGTCCAAACAATCTGTACAAAGGAATCTCACGAGACGTAAACACCCCTAGATTTCTATGCATGGGTAATATATACTCATCTTTATTTAGCGCCATGGTAACACCTACAGCAATAGCTTCTTGACCAATGCCAGAAAACCATTTACTTATTTTTCCTTGACGTAGTAAAATAAGCATCTTCTCCTCTATCAATCTTGGCTTTAATATATTTTTATACAATTGAATCAATACATCTTTTTCAAGATTTTCAATATTGTATTCCATAACAATTGGAGTGGATTCTGTACTCATAGATTAAATATATTATCTTGATCAAATATACCATAAAAAGATAAAAATTATATAAAAGTTATATAAACCTCCTTATACCAAACTTTGCAATGTTTTTGTACATTTGTAATACATCCATATTAAATAATAATACATGACTAGTATTCCAAGTGTAGATTTAAGCGATTTTATTTCTGATAACCCAACAAAAAAGCAACAATTTGTTGATGCTATCGGAAAGGCTTATGAAGACATCGGGTTTGTTGCTTTAAAAGGTCATTTTCTTGATGATACTTTAGTTGAAAACTTATATAAAGAGGTTAAAGATTTTTTTAGCTTGCCAACAGAAACGAAACAAAACTATGAAATTCCAGGAATTGGCGGACAGCGTGGTTATGTATCTTTCGGCAAAGAAAGTGCTAAAGGCAAAAAAGAAGGTGATTTAAAAGAGTTTTGGCATTTTGGTCAATATGTTGAAAACAATCCCAAACTTGAAGCTGAATATCCTAAAAACGTGATTGTTAATGAACTCCCAGAATTTAATGCCGTAGGCAAGGAGACTTATAAAATGCTTGAAAAAACGGCTAAGTATGTGTTACGTGCATTAGCAATTCATTTAGGTATTGAAGAAACGTATTTTGATAAATTTATCCATAATGGAAATTCCATCTTAAGGCCTATTCATTATCCCCCTATTTCTGAAGAACCTAAGGAAGCTGTTCGTGCTGCGGCACATGGAGACATTAATCTAATTACACTTTTAATGGGGGCTCAAGGACGTGGTTTACAGGTGCAAAATCATAAAGGTGAATGGATTGATGCAATAGCTCAACCTGATGAACTTATGATTAACGTTGGAGATATGTTATCAAGACATACTAATAACAAATTAAAATCGACAATACATCGCGTTATAAACCCACCAAAAGAACTTTGGGGAACATCACGCTACTCTATTCCATTTTTTATGCACCCAATAAGTGATATGAAATTGGATGTTTTAGAAGGTTGTATTGATGAAAATACCCCTAAAGCATTTGAAGATATTACCGCTGGTGAATTTTTAAATGAACGATTAATAGAATTAGGGCTAATTAAAAAGTAGTTGGCAATATTCAGTTTACAGTCAACAGTAAAAAATAGCAATGCAAAAAACTGCTAACTAACCAGTAAACAATGTCAACCGAACCACTGAATACTGAACACTAAAAAGATGGATTTACAAGACCAATTAAAAAATTTGTTTCCAGATCACGTACAAGAAGAACCTATTAAAAATGATAGTGAAGCCTCTGAAATATGGATGCAAGACGATCCTATTATTTGCAAATATGAAAAGCGCAAAGGGAAACCTATCACTATTTTAGAAGGCTATACCGGAGCTAATGAGGATTTTAAGGCATTAGCGAAAGACATTAAAACAACGCTAAGTGTTGGTGGTAGTTTTAAAGATGATAAGATTATTATTCAAGGGGATTATCGTGATAAAATAATGAAAATACTCCAAGACAAAGGGTTTAAAGTAAAACGCGTAGGCGGTTAATTATGGACAAACAACCTCTTCATATTACTAATGGCGATGTTTTAACCAACTATTTAAATGAGTTAGACATTGTTGGAGAAAAACTAACCTGGCAAGAAATGCTTTGCGAAGGATCTACTATTGTAGACATAAATTCTGAAACTTTTTTAGATGTAAGAAAATCTTTTTTTAGTGAGTTTTATGATATAGACTTAGATACAGACAAAATTAAATCTGAATTAAACAAACTGGATGCTTATAAAAACTATTCAGAAATTATTCTATGGTTTGAGTACGATTTGTTTTGCCATATCAACATGATAGCGGTTATAAACTTGATAATACAAAAGAAAATCAACCTCCCCATTTACTTAGTTTGTAGTGGCAGAATTAAAGGCAGTAAAATTTTAAAAGGCTTAGCCGAACTTAATGCTGAGCAATTAATAAATCACTATAAAAACAGAGTAAAACTAAACTCTGATGATTTAGATTTAGTTAAGACTATTTGGGGTATTTATTGTGGTAAAGATCATAATTTATTAAAACCTTATATTATAACTGTATCATCATTTAAATATTTAAGTAATTGTCTAAAAGCACATTTAGAGCGTTTTCCAGATTCTGTACATGGTTTAAATGCTTTAGAAAAAAATATATTGGAAATTGTTAAAAGCAACACTATAAAATCCAAGCATCATTTATTAGGGTACGTTCTTAACTATCAGGGATACTATGGCTTTGGCGACCTTCAAATTTCTAGAATTATAGATAAACTTAGTGTCTTTTTTACAAATGAAGGTCAGCATATCCACCTTAACAGAAATGGGCATGAAGCCTTATTGGGTCAGCACAATGTTGCCACAGAAATTGACAACAACATGGTTTATGGAGGACTTAAAAAGTTCGATTTTCAATTTAATAAGAAACAAAATAAACTTGTAAAAACTGTATTAAATGCCCATTAAGGAATCTGAACTTATACTAAATCCAGATGGTAGCGTTTATCATTTAAATTTAAAACCTGAACATGTTTCGAATACCATCATTTTTGTTGGTGATCAAAATCGTGTTGAAAAAGTCACTAAATATTTTGACCGTATAGAATTCTCTACGCAAAAACGTGAATTTAAAACTCAAACTGGCTATTATAAAGGCAAGCGCATAACTGTTATATCTACTGGTATTGGACCAGATAATATTGATATTGTTTTAAATGAATTAGATGCCCTTTTTAATATTGACTTAGTTACTAAAGTCCCAAAAAACACTATCACAAGTTTAAACATTATAAGAATAGGTACTTCTGGCTCCTTACAAAAAGATATCCCTGTAGATTCATTTCTCTTGAGCACTCATGGGTTAGACCTTAACGGTATGCTACATGCTTACCAAATAAACACCATCAACAATCCTGATATTGAAGATGCTTTCATAAAGCAAACAAATTGGCATGAACACAAGGCAAGACCAATCATTATAAAAAACAGTGATTTACTCGAAACACAATTTGAAAGCAATGAAACTCACAAAGGACTAACCGCTACAGCTGGCGGCTTTTATGGCCCTCAAGGACGTGTTTTAAGGTTACCTGTTCAAGATGCTAGCCTAAACAACAAAATGGATACCTTTAATTTTAAAGGCTCACGTATCACTAATTTGGAGATGGAAACATCTGCTATATATGGATTAGCAAAGCTATTGGGACATCATGCCTTGTCTCTAAACGCTATTATAGCTAATAGAGCTAGTGGAACTTTTAGTAAAAACCCGTCAGAGGTTATTGATAAACTTATTAAATATACTCTCAATAAAATTACAGACTAACAGATTGACTTAATGAAGAAAGTAAATATTGGTGGTGTACCAGAGCATTTTAACTTAGCTTGGTATTTAACACTAAAAAATGGGGATTATAAAAGGGAAGACATTAATTTGCGTTGGCATGATTACGCTGGTGGAACTGGCGCAATGTGTAAAGCCCTTCGGAACAAAGAAATTGATATAGCCGTTATACTTACGGAAGGTATTATAAAAGATATCATAGATGGTAATCCTAGTAAAATTGTACAAACTTTTGTTCAAACACCTTTAAACTGGGGGATTCATGTTGCTCATGATTCCTCTTATAAAACTATTGAAGATTTAAAAGGAACGAAAGCAGCTATAAGTAGATATGGTTCAGGGTCTCATTTAATGGCTTATATCAATGCTGAAAACAACAAATGGGATTTAGAAAAAGATCTTAATTTTGAGATTATAAAAAATTTAAACGGTGCTGTAGAAGGACTTACTACTGGTAAAGCTGATTATTTTTTATGGGAAAAATTCACAACAAAACCATTAGTAGACGATGGTATATTTAGAAGACTAGGCAATTGTCCGTCACCATGGCCCTGTTTTGTGATTGCAGTACGAGAAGATTTTATTACATCGAATAAAGAAGATTTAGAAACCATTTTAGAGATTATAAATAATACCACCTCAGAATTTAAAGAGATACCTAGTATAGATAAAACAATTTCAAATCGCTATGAGCAGCAACTTGAAGACGTACAAGAATGGTTAAGCATTACTGAATGGTCTCAAAATTTAATTGATAAGCCAACCATAATGAATGTGCAAAAACAATTGTACGCTCTAAATATTATACCAGAAATAGTAGATTACAAGACATTAACTTGTGAGCTATAAATAAATATTATTTGCTATAACATCCACCTTAATCCCTACCAAGTAACTAGGATCTAATACCTAACAAAATGTTAATAATTAACACCGTTTTGTATAAAAGTTTATTTTTGGTTTATTAATTAAACGAAAATATGAAAAAAATACTTTTTTTAGCATTAACAGTAGCTATAGTAGCTTGTGAAAATGCTCCCAAAGACTACGTAACTTTCTCAGGTAAAATCACTGATAAAAACAGCGATTCCTTAGTAGTTAGAACACGAACATATTCAAAAACCATTAAAGTTAATGAAGATGGCACATTTAGTGATACCTTAAAAGTAGTATCTGGTATTCACAACCTTTTTGATGGAGCAGAATCTACTAACATGTTTCTTGAAAATGGATTTGATATTAATTTAACATTTAATGCAAAAGAATTTGATGAAACTATTAAATATACAGGTACGGGTGCAAAAACCAGTAATTATCTAGCTAAAAAAATGCTACTTCAAGAAAGTATTTTTTCACCAGATATATTTGAATTAGAAGAAGCCGCTTTTAAAACTAAAGTTAGCGAAATAGAGAAGACACTAACTGAGTTTATTGAAAGTAATAAAGATATCGATTCCTCAATTCATGCAAATGAAAAAGCTGGTCTTGAGCAATTTAACGCAGGGATTACAGCTGCTTATACCCAACAAAAACAGAGAACGAAGCAATTATCAAGCTTTGTAGGTAAACCTTCTCCAGACTTCGTTAATTATGAAAATCATAAAGGAGGAACAACATCTTTAACAGACTTAAAAGGAAAGTATGTTTATATAGATGTATGGGCTACTTGGTGTGGACCTTGTAAAAAAGAAATTCCTGATCTTAAAAAAGTTGAAGGTCAATATCATGGAAAAAACATTGAGTTTGTTAGTATTTCTATTGATAACCAAAAAGACCATGACGCATGGAAAAAAATGGTTACGGATAAAGAATTAGGTGGTGTACAATTATTTGCCGATAATAATTGGCAATCGGAATTTGTTCAAGGTTATAAGATTCAAGGGATTCCTCGTTTTATCCTTATAGATCCAGCTGGTAATGTCGTTAATGCCGATGCGCCTAGACCATCTAGCCCAAAGCTAATCGAATTATTTACTTCTTTAAATATTTAATATATTAAAAGCATATAAATAAAAGCCTATGAAACAAGTTTCATAGGCTTTTGTAGTAAATAGATTTAATAATAAGTAAATTAATTTATTACTACATTGCTACCAATCGTCATCTGTACAAAAAGTTGCTGAGTCAGTCAAAACGTTTTCAAGCTCCTCATTCGATTCCACTACAATAATATCATAGTTTAATGTTCTTAGAGTTATAGGATAAACAATTGTTAAATTCTCAAACTGATCAAAGAAATCTTGAGTCAATTCACTATCGTTAGTTATCGTTATAGGTACAATTTCATCTGTTTGAAGATTAATCTTATTCATTACTAATGGATATGTGAAATTTATGCAGTCATTAGTATTTCTATCTAAAACACAGTCTTCAAAATAATTAACCATTTGAGGTTTACCAATAGCAAAAGAAGTGGTGCCTCCTGGTGAAATAAACTCAACAGAATTAATTCTAAGTTCATCCAGAGAGTATGTAGAATTGTTTGCTGTGTTGTGGGCTAACAAAGCCTCTTCTACGGCATTAATACCACCACTTAATGGTATAGGATCATTAGTAATGTACACATCATCATCTGCTACATCAATATAATACTTTGCCTTTCCTGAACAACTGTAATTGATCTCGGATACAGTTATTGGCCCAATCTCAGGGAAAAATTTTATATCTCCTTCAAAACTACAGTCTTGAAAATAATCAATCATATTCTCCTTACTTTGTAATATGCCAAATCCTCCGTTAAAATCAAATATAAGATCTATAAAGTAATCATCATTAGTAAACTTAATCCCTGTCATAGAAAAAGCATGTTCTTTAGAAGATAAAATTCGTTCATCCCATTTTGGTAGTGGCGTATTAAATGGCCCATAGTAATCTCCTTGATTATTTATAAAATGACCAACTAGAGTCACCTCCCTATCACATTCAAAATTAATGATATCAATATCATTAGTTGAGGCTGCAGTTTCAATTATTTTATTTATTAAACTCGATGAAATCTTTTCATCCGATGTTGTTTCAGTTGTCGTTTCATCAGACGAGCAAGATAGTAAGCTTCCTAAAAACAATACCGTAATAAATGGGGTTTTAAAAAAATGTTTCATGTTATTAATTTATTGGGTTTCATACTATAGAAACGATTGTAAAATATAAAACCCTCTTTGTGTTAAAAAAAAATTATATTAAAAATCAATATTTAGCGATACGTTTGGAGTAAACTCTAATCCATATCTATCTAAAATCTCTATGTCTTTTTTGTCTTCTGTTAAAGTATAATAACGGTTAAGAATATTCTTCTTATTCCCTATATTAATTAATCCCAATGTTAGTTCGTAATCTATCTTTTTTGATATGTTAAAACTATAGCTTACAGAAGCGTCAAATCTTAAATAATCCGTTAACCGTTCTGTGTTGGGTTCATTATAATTTATCCTGTTAAAGGCATCAATTATGATTGGTGTGTTTTCATTTATTGAGGTATAGGGCTTCCCTGAATTATATTCCATCCCTAAAGAAAAGTTTAATGATTTATGCTTAATATTTACTCCAGAGATAAGACTATGCCTAATATCATTATTATTATAAAAACGAGATGGATCAAGGTCTTTAAATTCATATTTATTTGTACTATAATTATAACTTACCCAAGCGTTTAAATAATGATTTTTATAATTATAATGGCATGTATACCCTTTAATATCATAGGAACCAAAAAGGTTATCGAACTGATTAAGATTTTGAAAACCCTGATTATTGGTAGTGGTGCCTTCTACAATTTTAGCATAAATACTAGCATGAAACATGTGTTTTCTTTTCTTGAAACCAAAAGATAATTCCAACTGTTTACTTTTTTGTAAAGGTGCAATAGAATCGTTTGCAAGGAACCATCGTCGTTTTTCAATTCCTAAAAAATTATTCTCCAGATTAATAACCTGGGAAATGTTTTGCGTTTTTCTCTCTCCTCTAATTTGAATATCTATTTCTGGTATTGGGTTATAAGTGAGGTGAAATCTGGGTTCGAATTGATATGATTCTAAAAATTTATAATAAACATGTCTTAAGTTTAGCCCTCCTTTAACTTTATTCTTATAGTAATTAAGTGTTCCAAATACCCCATAAATATTACTCTGCTGCTTTTTATAGCTCTTAAAAAACTGATTAAAATTGTTAATCCTATTGGTTACAGTTAAATGTTCTTGACTAATTCCTACTTCGTATGTAACGCCCGAAACTTTGGCTTTAGAACTATATTTTAGTACGGTTCCATAATTTCTAACTTTATTACTTTGGAAACTTGAAATATCTCTAGACAACAAAAAATTCCCGCCACTTAGCTTATAATTAGAATAATTAATAATAGTTTCTATTTGAGATTTATTAGCAAAAACATACTGCCAATTAAAGCCTAAAGCCATATTTTCTTGTCTTAACGTACTTTCTTTACGGGTATTATTTAATACACTTGTTTCTTCATAAGATAAATTGTTTGCAAAGGACAATACATTAAATCCAATAGTATTAAAGTCATTTATTGCTAATTTGTATTGTAATTGCGAGTCATAAAAATCAACTGTATTTTTAGTATCTACAATATTACTATTAGTAGTATTTGATGCCCCATCAATATAAATATGTGACGTTTGAAAAGCCTTTTTAGCGTAATTCAAATACGTTGGTGAACCCCAAATATCTGTGAGTGATTTTCTTGTTGAAAGTAATAATTCTGACTTCTTATTTATAGGTATTTTAACATATCCATCTGCACTTAAAAAATTAACCCCTATACCTCCTGTTATTTTTTTTGAAAAAGCATTGTCATGCTCCAAACTAATAACACTACTTGTGCTATTCCCATACTCTGCTGGTGTCGCATTATCATACAAAGTAATTGTTGATAGCAGGTTTTCATTAAATGCAGAAATCATCCCAAAAAAATGACTGTTCTGATAAATTTTAATATCATTCCACACAAATAAATTTTGATCTTGAGTACTTCCCTTTACGATTAAATCTGAAATAGACTCGCTATTACTACTAACCTGGGGTAAATTTTCTAGGTTCTTAATAACATCATGTGATGTTAACCCAGCCAAATTACCTACTTCTTTAGTTTTTATAAAAAAAGTACCATCTGTGTGCTTATAAGTTCCCGTAGAAAAGAAGGGGTAAATAAATAAGGTTTCTAAACCTTGAATTCGTTTAGCAATATATATTTTATTAGTTTTTAATTTACTAACATTTATATGTTGTTTTCCATAAATAAGGTGAGATATTAAAACTTCTTTAGGGATCACATCTTCAAAAAACACTTTTCCTTCTTTATTAGTTGCCCATATTTTACTACTGTTCACATCTGTTATTAACAGATTCTCTAAAGGTGTGCCGTCTTCATGATCATAAAAATACAATGCTTCCTTTTTAAAAGGTTTTATTATAATTTTATTTTGCGTAACTACCGTAAAAGAAATCATAAAATCTCTTTCTAAATACTCCAAATGTGCCTTTAAAGTTGCTTTTTCATTATAAAAACAATCTGCGCATATTTCATCTTTAAGCAATGATGATTCGTAGTTGAAAGAAACCTTAAAAAAGGTTTCTATTTTTTTTAAATGCATTTCAAGTGAAATAGCATGTTTTTGAGCAAAGGTGAATACTGAAAAAAGCAAAAATAGAGCAGTCAATATATTTGCTGTAGGCTTTTTTTTGGAGGTCATCTACTTTTTATTCAAATAAATACTTTTTCCTTTCTTAACATACTCCAAATCCAGTGATTCACAAAAAACACTTAAAACCGTTTCTAATGTGTCATCATAATGATAACTACCTGTATATTTTAAGTCTTTATTTAAGTTACTATTTATGTCAAACTCTATATCGTATTGAATACTTATATCTGAAACGACATCATATATTGGTGTATTTTCAAAAATCGATACATTTTCTATCCAATTTGGTTTCGTTTTAGCAGCAATGCTTTTCTGCATATCTATATCTAATGTCTTCGAATTGAAAAAATTATTTGCTTTTAAAATGGTTTCTTTTCCTTTATACATAACAGCTACAGTCCCTTCGTAACAATAAACTTCAAAAGAAGTATCACGCTGTTTTACATTAAATTTAGTTCCTAAAACCGTCACGATTCCTTGAGGTGTTTTAACCGTAAATGTTTCTCCTTTTGCAACTTCAAAATAAGCTTCCCCTTTTAGGTTGATTGCCCTTGACTTCTCCCAAGCCTTATTATAGGCTATGTTAGATTTTGCATTTAACCAAACCTTAGACGCATCGGGAAGTGAAATTTGCACAGACTCTCCAGCAAGCGTATGGTGTTCAAGGTTACTTTTAATATTGAACAAAGCTACTGAAACGAATAGTAATACTGTAGCAGATATAGATATAGGCATCCACTTTTTATACAATGGAATGACTTGTTGTTTTTTAGTAGATGGTTTTAAACGAGCATGGTCTAACTGTTCTAAAATAACCTCTTCATTATAATCTAAGGGTTTAACATTGTCAAATAGCTCAATAATTTCTTTGTATTCTGAATATGTCTTAGATGATTTCTTAAAAGTTTCTTTTTCTTCTTCAGAAGAAAATTCAAAATTTAAAAAGTTCTTTATATCCTTAGATTTATTGTTTTTCATAATAATTGCTATTAATTATGTAATGTTTCAAACTAAAAAAACTCTTTTAAAATCGTTTTTTATCAATTTGTAATTCTTTTTGTAAAAATTCTAAAGCATTAAAAATTCTTTTTTCTACCGATTTTACTGAAACATCCATTATTTCAGCAACTTCTTTATATTTCTTTTTATCTATTCGGTTAAGTAAAAATGGCACTCTATACTTTTCTGGCATTTTGTCCAGAATACCGTTTAATTTTTGATGAAATTCTTTTTCTTCAAAAATATATTCAGGTGTTCGTTTTTCTGCTGTATTTATAACATTCTTTTTATAGTTTTTAGCATGATTATGATTTCTAAAAGCGTCAATTATTTTGTTTTTAGAAATGGTATATAAATAAGCTCTCACATTTTTTAAAGGCACACTTTTACAGTTTTTCCATAATGTTAAAAATGCTTCTTGTATAATATCTTCTGCTAATTGCTTATCTCCATAATTATATACTAAATAGTTAAAAACTTCTTTAGAATGCTTCTTAAAAGCTATGTTATAATTACGTTCTTCACAAATAGAATCTTTAGATGAGTAATCATCACAATTCATTAATTTAAAATATTTCAGGGTTTAATATAAACAGTAATCCTACTATCAAACGTTTCAAATTAAAAAAACCCTCCTTTTGTACTATTTTTTTTGTAAAGTATCGAACTCATTTAGACTTTTTCAATTTGCTAAAAAATGGCTGTTTTCAGCTCTGTTTTTGTCTTTTTTTCCTTCCGTAGCTCTGCTATGCAACTCTAAAAAGTCTTCAACATAGGCAAAAACTTATAAGTTTCGCTTAAATCCTAAAAGTCTAAATGAGTTCACCACTATTCAAAAAACAGCTTAGCATATTTCCAAGATTGAAACATCAAGCTGCTTTATAATTAGTCTTGCTCTTGTTCTTCTGGAGCTGTAGGTTGCTCTGGTTGTTTAAACAAATCGATAAAAGCTTCACCTAAATAATCTATAACGTGACTAGCGATTAAACTTTGATAGCCAAAGTTCTCAACGGCTATATCTGCCGACCTTCCGTGTAAATACACACCAAATACTGTAGCTTCTAATGGGATATAACCTTGAGACATCAATCCTGTAATAATTCCAGTTAACACATCACCACTACCAGCGGTTGATAGTCCTGGATTCCCTGTAGTATTTACATAAAGTTTTTCATCAAATACAGTAATTGTATTGGCACCTTTTATTACAACAATACACGTATATTTTTTCGAAAACGCCTTTACTTTTTTTAATTTATCAAAATCATCTTTCCACGTGCCTATTAAACGCTCTAATTCTTTAGGATGTGGCGTTAAAATGGTTTGTTCTGGCAACAATTTTAATAATGCTTTCTTTTTTGCTAGTATATTAATACCATCTGCATCTATAACTAAAGGTGTTTTGTTATTCTTCAAAAAAGCTTCAAAAGCCTTTATCGTTTTGGTATTTGTCCCTGCTCCTATTCCAAAACCAATAACAGTCGGTTCTATATCAAATTTAATGTCTGTGATGATGTCCTCATCTATGTCCGTTAGTACCATAGCCTCTGGGAAAGATCCTTGCAAAGGTATGTATCCACATTTTGGAACATAGGCCGTAATTAAACCAGCACCCGCAGATAAAGCGGCTTTACTTGATAATGTTATGGCTCCTATTTTCCCATAACTTCCTCCAATGATAAGGCTATGACCAAATTGCCCTTTATGAGAAAACTTTTCTCGCGGTTTGTACAATGGCAACACGTCATGCTTCCCTATTAATTCCGCCTCTGTATTAGTCGTGAATAAAAACTCTTGATCAAGACCAATATCTAACACTTCCCATTGTACAGTATATTTTGCCGTTTCTGGTAAAAAGAAGACCAATTTAGGAGATGCGAAACTTAGTGTATACCCAGCCCAAACTGCACTATCTTCATCTTCTAAAACCTTATCCGTACTCAACCCTGAAGGAATATCAATAGATAACGTAAATGCTTTAGTACTTCTAAAATGCATGAACAATGACTTTACCCAATCACCTACAGGTCTGTTTAAGCCTATACCAAAAACAGCATCAACAATAATATCATCCTGATCAATTTCGGGAAAGTCTTCTGTACAACTTAAAAGCGTTGGCCAATCTTTAGTTACATTTTTAATTCTGTCATAATTAATTAAAAAATCTTTTGACCTTTTGTCGCTACAATTAACAATATAGGTCTTAACATTATAACCATCTAGAATTAAATGTCTAGCTAACACCAAACCATCTCCTCCATTATTTCCAATACCACAAAATATATGAATAGGAACCTGCGCTCCCTGCATGCGCATATGTATCCAATTAAATATTTGCGTACCTGCACGCTCCATCAAATCTGTTGATGATATTTTTTGACGTTCTGAAGTTAATTTATCTCCTTCATAAATTTGTTCTTTAGAAAATACTTTCATTTACTCTTTTTTATTGATAAACCCATACTTTTATATTTAAGTGAAAATTCAAGATGAGTTCTATTATTAATTTTTCAATTCTCCATTACTTTCGTCGCGTTTATTTTAAGAAAACAGCTTCTATATAAGAATATTATAAATAAAGCAACATTTGTTTTTTTATTAGGCTAAAAGTAATACTTTTGAGTAGTAATATATAGAATATAGTGAATCATTTAAACCAAAATACAGATATACGTATCTCTTCTTTAACAGAAGGAACTACTGCTATTTTTGGAACAACTACAATTATTACAACCCTTTGGGGTTACTAACTATATATTCTTCAGGCTATCGTTGTAATTTATACAATTACAACATCAAAAAATATTTTTTCAATTATCAATTCATTAAAAATGAAAGTTTTAAAATTTGGAGGAACTTCAGTTGGTTCTGCAAAAAACATAAATAACGTCATAGATATCTTAACTAGATATTCACAAGAAGATTCCATAATATGTGTTGTTTCTGCTGTAGGTGGTATTACAGACAAGCTACTTTTAGCTGGTAAACAAGCTCAAAATAAAAACACAGGTTTTAGAGACACCTTTAATACTATAAAAGATATTCATTTAAATACTATAAATGAATTAAACCCAGACAGTGCAGAATCCATTATAGCATACACAGAAACCAGACTAGATGAATTAAAAAGTTTACTAGATGGTATCTATTTAATAAACGAGTTATCTCCAAAAACATCCGATAAATTAGTGAGTTTTGGTGAGTTATTGTCTTCATATATTATTTCAGAAACTATGAAAAATCGTAGTTTATCTGTAAATCGTAAAAACTCTCAAGAATTAATCATAACAAATTCAAATTTCACCAAGGCTGAAGTTGAATATAATCTTACTAATAAAAATATAGTAGATTATTTCAAAACGGCTGCACAGCAAATTACGATCCTTCCCGGATTTGTTTCAAAATCTATAGTTGGAGAACAAACAACTTTAGGTCGTGGCGGTTCAGACTTTACTGCTGCTATTGTTGCTGCTGCATTAAAAGTTAATCAGTTAGAAATTTGGACAGATGTTAGTGGTATGTATACGACTAATCCTAAACTGGTAAAACAAGCTTATCCTATTGATAAAATTTCATATCAGGAAGCTATGGAATTATCTCACTTTGGTGCCAAAGTTTTATACCCACCAACAGTACAACCCGTATTAGACTTAGAAATTCCTATTCACATAAAAAATACGTTAGAACCCAATGCTGTAGGAACCATTATTTCCAATGAAGAAACACACTCTACATCTCCTGTAAAAGGTATTAGTAATATAGGAGATATTGCTTTATTAACTTTAGAGGGCAGTGGTATGATTGGAATTCCTGGGTTTTCTAGGCGTTTATTTGAGACTTTATCTCAGGAAAAGATTAACATCATCTTGATTACTCAAGCATCGTCTGAACATTCCATATGTTTAGGGATTGAAGAAAAAGATGCTGAAATGGCTAAACAAGCTATTGACACTGCTTTTGAAAACGAAATTGCTTTAAATAAAATTGATCCTATTATAGTAGAAACAAACCTTTCCATTATTGCACTGGTTGGTGACAATATGAAAAACCATCAAGGGATTAGTGGTAAGATGTTTAGCACTTTAGGAAAAAACAATATTAACATCCGTGCTATTGCACAAGGAGCTTCCGAGAAGAACATTTCAGCCGTAATATCAGAAAACGATGTAAAAAAGGCTTTAAATACCTTACATGAACAATTCTTTGAAATTGAAACAAAACAGTTAAATGTATTTATTACTGGTGTTGGAAACGTTGGTGAAAAATTAGTAGATCAAATAGAGCAGCAAAACAAGTATTTAAAAGAAAATTTAAAAATCAATTTACGCATTGCTGGATTATCAAATTCCAGAACCATGATTTTTAATGAGGAAGGTCTCAATTTAGACAATTGGAAAGATCAACTCGTTTCTGGAGAAAAAGCCACGTTAGAAGGCTTTTTTGAAAAAACAAAGTCTCTAAACTTACGTAATAGTATTTTTGTCGATGTTACAGCTAATAAAGATGTTGCAAATTTATATGCAAACTACTTACGTCAAAGTATTGGTGTAGTAGCCTGTAATAAAATTGCTTGTTCAAGTGATTATGAAAACTACAGTTTATTAAAACGTTTATCTCTTAAATATAATGCGCCTTATTTATTTGAAACTAATGTAGGGGCTGGTTTGCCTATTATTGATACCCTGAATAATTTAATAGCTTCAGGTGATAAAATCACATCCATTCAAGCTGTTTTATCTGGAAGTTTAAACTTTGTATTTAACAATTTTAATGATACTACTAAGTTTTATGATGTTGTTAAACAAGCAGCAGCAGAGGGCTATACAGAACCAGATCCAAGAATCGATTTAAGTGGTGTTGATGTGGCTAGAAAAATATTGATTTTAGCTCGTGAAAGTGGTATGGAAATGAATTTGGAAGATATTTCAAATACACCTTTCTTATCTGAATCTGGACTGAAAAGTGATTCGGTTGATGATTTTTATCAAACATTAATAGAAGATGAAACGCATTATCAAGGTTTATACGCTTCCGCGAAAGCGAAAAACTGCCAATTAAAATATGTAGCACAATTAAATAACGGCAAAGCAAATGTTGGTCTACAGGAAATACCAGAAGGGCATCCTTTTTATAACCTGGAAGGGAAAGATAACATTGTTATGTTTTACACACAACGTTACCCAGAACAGCCTATGATTATTAAAGGTGCTGGTGCAGGTGCAGAAGTAACAGCTTCGGGGTTATTTGCGGATATTATTAGAATAGGGAATAATTAATTTAATAAACAGTATTCAGTCGTAGTTTACAGTAATAAAGATTAGTCATTTCGAACCTATGTGAGAAATCGCATAATTTAGAGTTAAATTTAGAATGAAAAACGAAATAAAAATATTTTCGCCTGCAACGGTTGCTAATGTAGCCTGTGGATTTGATGTATTAGGATTCTGTTTAGACAGTATTGGCGATGAAATGGTGATAAGAAAAACCGATAAAAAAGGGATTCACATCACCAAAATTGAAGGCTTTGATTTACCGTTTGAGGCAGCATTGAATGTGGCTGGTGTTTCAGCTTTGGCCATGTATGAAGCTGCTAAACCAGATTGTGGCTTTGAAATTGAAATTTACAAAAATATAAAACCTGGTAGTGGTATAGGTAGTAGTGCTGCCAGTGCTGTTGGTAGTGTTTTTGGAATGAACGAACTTTTAGGGAGACCTTATAGCAAAACGGAATTAACACAATTTGCTATTAAAGGAGAAGCATTAGCAAGTAAATGTGACCATGCAGATAACCTAGCTCCTGCTATTTTTGGAGGTTTTACATTGGTTAAAAGTGTTTCGCCTATAGATATTTTAGAAATTCCTTCTCCTAAGGATTTATATGCGACCATTATTCATCCACAAATAGAAGTAAAAACATCTGAAGCTAGAGGCATTCTTCCAAAAGAAGTACCATTGCAAGATGCTATTACGCAATGGGCAAATTTTGGAAGTTTAATCCATGGACTGCACACAAGTGATTATAATGTAATACAAAAATCGTTGCATGATGTTATTGTAGAACCTTATAGAAGTCAATTAATTCCTCATTACAAAGAAGTAAAAGAAGCTGTACTAGAACAAGGCGCTCTAGGAGCTGGAATATCTGGTTCTGGCCCATCCATTTTTGCGTTAAGCAAAGGATTAGAAAACGCTAAAAATGTAAAAGAAGCCATGAATAACGTGTATTCTAAAACAAAGATTGCATTCGAAATTCATATAACGAAAATTAATACGGAAGGCATTAAGGTTTTATGATAAATGATATACATTTAATCATTATGACTAATTTTAAATTTGAAAAGTCTGTTATTTCGAACTCATGTGAGAAATCACATTATAAAAATAAAACTACAAATTACTAATAAACAGATTCCTGCATTCGTAGGAATGATAGAAAAATGAATTATTACTCACTAAACAAACAAGCACCAAATACATCTTTTAAAGATGCGGTTATAAAAGGGTTGGCGCCAGATAAAGGACTCTATTTTCCAGAAAGCATTACCCCTTTAAGTGATGATTTCTTTAAAAATATAGATCAATTATCACATACAGAGATTGCGTTTCAGGCCATTAAACAATTTGTATCTCCAGAAATTCCAGAAGATGTTTTAAAAACTATTGTTGAGGAAACCTTGTCTTTTGAATTTCCTGTGGTTCAATTGAATGATAATATCTCAACTTTAGAGCTATTCCATGGTCCAACCATGGCATTTAAAGATGTAGGTGCACGTTTTATGGCACGTTGTCTAGGCTATTTTAATAAAAATAACATCAATAAAGTGACTGTTTTAGTCGCTACTTCTGGTGATACCGGTGGTGCTGTAGCTAATGGTTTTTTAGGCGTTAAGGGTGTAAATGTAGTGATCCTCTACCCTAGCGGAAAAGTGAGTGATATACAGGAAAAACAATTAACCACACTTGGACAAAACATTACTGCCTTAGAAGTTAATGGCACATTTGATGATTGCCAAGCTATGGTTAAAACAGCTTTTCTAGATCATACATTAACAAACAACATGCAGTTAACCTCTGCTAACTCTATAAATGTAGCCCGTTGGTTACCACAATTATTCTACTTTATGTTTGCATACAAGCAACTTCATAAAAAGTATGATGATATTGTGTTCTCTGTACCAAGTGGGAATTTCGGAAATGTTTGTGCAGGCATGATGGCACAGCAATTAGGCCTACCAATTAATCACTTTATTGCATCAAACAATAAAAACAATGTGGTTACGGAGTATTTAAAAACACAGTTATACACTCCAAAGCCGTCAGTACAAACCATCAGTAATGCTATGGATGTTGGGGATCCTAGTAACTTTATTCGTATTCAGGAAATCTATAAAAACAAATTTGAGACATTAAAGGATAATGTATCTTCTTTTAGTTTTTCTGATGATGAAACCAGAGAAGCTATGAAAGAAATCTACACACAATATAATTATGTGGCAGATCCTCATGGTGCCGTGGGTTATTTAGGCTCTAAAGCATATCTAAAAGAAAATCCGAATGCGCATTGTGTTTTTTTAGAAACAGCACATCCTACCAAATTTTTAGATGTTGTGGAAGACGTTATAAAAGAAGAACAACCATTACCAGAACAAATTCAATCCGTAATGGGCAAAGAGAAAGTTGCTATAGCAATTTCTACTTACGACGATTTAAAAGCTTTTTTATTAAAATAAAACAACCTTATTCTATTTTTGCAAAATGTTTTAAAGTATGTTCAATACGAACAAAAAGAATATAGGGATTACATTAAGCTTCTAACTTTTTATAAAACAGATAAATCCAAATGGTTCTTGATAATCTAAAGTTTATCGTGCTAAACAAAATGGCAGATATTATGATTCCAAAAAAGGACGCTAAAAGTGATAAGCCAAGAAAGAAATAAGAAATTATAAAAACACCTACAAATTCTGCTACAGCAACAGCGTAACTCACAAACATAGCTCCAAAGAAAAAACCGGGTTCTTTTTCAAACTTGAAATTGCAAGTTTCACAACTATCATTCATTTTTGGAATTTTAAACAATAGTAAATTACCATTTGAACTAAAAATGTTGTTTTTTTTGCATTGGGGGCACTTACCTTTAAAAATTGAAATTAGTGTCATCTTTTATAATTGAGAATCATTTTGCAAAGTTACTATCACATATAAAAACATCGTTCATAAATAACACGCCATTTTTTGTACTTTTAGGACATAATTACGCTTTATGAATACGATTCCTATTTTAAACATTCAACAATTTGAGCAAGATGTTCCAATGTCCGATTTTTATAGTAATGACTTAACCAGTCATTTAGATAGGAATAAAGACTTTTTCCACAAACCTCATAGGCATGATTTTTTTCTATGTGTATTGTTTACTAAAGGCTCTGGTGTACATGAAATAGATTTTAACACCTATAAAATAAAACCTGGAAGTGTCTATTTTTTAAAGCCAGGTCAAACACATTATTGGACATTCGATACAACCCCGGAAGGATACATTTTTTTTCATACTCAAAACTTTTATGAACTCCATTTTTCAAAAAGCAAACTTGAACAATTTCCGTATTACTACTCATATAAAAATACACCAGCACTTTATTTAAATTCAAATGAAACAACTTCTTTAGAGCCCATATTTAAAACCATCAATAAAGAATACCATAATAACTTCGTCTATAAAAAACAAAAAATAGCCAGTTTAATAAACGCAGCTTACATAGATTTAGCAAGACACTATAATATCTCCGAACCCTTAAAAGACATAACATCTGTTACCTATATAGAAGCCTTGAGATCGCTAGAAAAAATAATCGACATCCATTATCGAACAGAAAAATCGGCAAAATTTTATGCTAATGCTTTAAATATCACATCCAAACATCTAAATAGAATAGTAAAAGCAACTTTAGGAAAAACAACTACCGATTTAATTACCGAACGTGTGATACTCGAGTCTAAACGATTAATTGTTCATTCCAAAAATTCTTTATCTTCTATTGCACAAATACTGGGATACCAAGATTATGCTTATTTCTCTAAAGTATTTAAGTTAAAAACGCATGTTACGCCTTTAGAGTTTAAAAAAAGCTATCAATAATCTTTAGCAAAACAAATAAAATAAATATAAAAGCAATAGCAATTTAATTTGGGGATCACTTCAAATCATTATGGCTTTTTAATTTAATAAGTTATATGACCAATTAACCTTTTTTAAAGAGAAAATGAAAGAAGTAAAAGCCATTAATGATTAAAAACATAAGACTATTAAACCAAACTGAAAATCTTCACCATTTAACAAACCTTTTTTAGTTGGGAATATTGCGAATTTGTGTAGTTTTGCGCTACAAAATTTAATTATTAATAAACAACCATGAAGAACACTGCATTAACATCAACACATGAAGCTCTTGGAGCAAAAATAGTTCCTTTTGCGGGCTATAATATGCCTGTACAATACGAAGGTGTAAATATAGAACACGAAACTGTTAGAAAAGCTGTTGGTGTGTTTGATGTATCGCACATGGGTGAGTTTTTAATTGAAGGTGAACATGCATTAGATTTAATACAAAAAGTATCTAGTAACGATGCCTCAAAATTAACAATTGGTAAAGCACAATACAGTTGTTTACCAAATGATGATGGCGGAATTGTAGACGATTTAATCATATATAAAGTAAAAGAAGAGACTTACTTATTAGTTGTCAATGCTAGTAATATTGAAAAAGATTGGAACTGGATACAGTCAAAAAATGATGCTGGTGCTACCATGCGCAATTTAAGTGAAGACTACTCGTTATTAGCTATTCAAGGTCCAAAAGCCATCGAAGCTATGCAAGCTATTACCAGTCATGATTTATCCGCTATAAAATTCTACAATTTTGTAGTCGGTGACTTTGCTGGTATAGACCATGTTATTATATCGGCCACAGGCTATACAGGAAGTGGTGGTTTTGAAATTTACTGTAAGAACAGTGAAGTAAAGCAAATTTGGGATAACGTATTTAAAGCTGGTGCAGATTATGGTATCAAACCTATTGGGTTAGCTGCTCGTGATACCTTACGCTTAGAAATGGGATATTGTCTTTATGGAAATGATATTGACGACACCACCTCTCCTATTGAAGCTGGTTTAGGATGGATAACAAAATTCACAAAAGACTTTACAAATTCTGAAGCTTTAAAAGCAGAAAAAGAACGGGGGGTAGAACGAAAGCTAATCGCTTTTGAATTAGATGAAAGAGGTATTCCTAGACAAGGCTACGATATTGTTGATGGTAATGGCAATAAAATAGGTGTTGTTACTTCGGGCACCATGTCACCATCATTAGGGAAAGGTATTGGCTTAGGCTATGTTCCTACTGTTTTTACAGACATTAATAGCAAAATTAATATTCAAATACGTAAAAATGCTGTTCCTGCAACCGTAGTGAAATTGCCTTTTTATAAAGGTTAAAAAGTAGTTTTTATTAAATGAAAGGGCTGGCGAAAGAAAGTAAACATAGAATCTTAATATTAGGAGCTAGTGGTTTTTTAGGTGGTGCTATTTATAGAGAGCTCTGCTCCTACTTTAAAACATTTGGGACATACAATACTTCAAATAAACTGCATGAAAAGAATAAACATTTTTTTCAATATAATATTGAGGAAGATGATGTTTACGAAATATTAGAAATAGTAAAACCCACCATTATTATTTCAGCAGTACGCGGTGATTTCTCAGCACAAGTAATAGCACATCAGCACTTGGCAGAATATGTGTTTACAAATAAAATAAAACTCATTTTTATATCCTCTGCGAATGTTTTTGATGCCTATAGTAAATATCCTAGTTACGAAACAGATAAAACCTTAAGCAATAGCATTTACGGGCATTTCAAAATTAAAATTGAAAACATGCTATTACGCATGCCTAAAAAGCAAATCGTCATTTTAAGATTGCCAATGGTTTTTGGAGCACAATCCCCAAGAATATTGGAAATACAGGGACATATAAAAGAAAAAGAGCCCATAGAAGTATTTCCAAACCTGATTATGAATGTGACGAACGATTTCAAACTAACACAACAAGTTCATTATATAATAAATAGAAATAAATCGGGTGTATTTCATTTAGGAAGTAGTGATTTGGTGCACCATGACGATTTTATAAAAGAAATTATTGCTTCCTTCGAATTGAATAATAAAACGGTCACTTATAAAAATGTTTACACAACTAATGACGACAGGTATTTAGCCGTATTACCAAAGTATAACCTATTACCCAAACATCTTCAACTTACAAGTCAACAAATTTTATCAGAACTAAAATTATAATTGATTATCACCTCTGAAATCTTTAAATTAGTAAAATACATTCACATAAACACATATTTTATGAGTAAACTTTCAGAACAAGATATAGAAAAACGATTATTACACTTTCCTGATTGGGATTATTACGATAACGCCATTCACGCTGAATTTGAATTCGAAAACTTTAAAGATTGCTTTAGCGCGATGAGTCGAATTGCTTTTGAATGCGAAGCATTAAACCATCATCCAGATTGGTCTAATGTATACAATGTTCTCACCATTTCGCTATCTACCCATGATGCCAATGGCGTCACCAACAAAGATTTTAAATTAGCCGAAGCTATAGAAACAATAGTAGAACCAGACGAGGAGTAAAGTATAGTGTTCAGTGTTCAGTGTTCAGTAGGTTATCAATATATTCTAAAAATTTAAACAGGCAACTATTATTTTGGTTAGTAGATTTTTTTAAATTTGTCAATATAAATAACAGTCTGTTAAAATTAATGAGATTTCCTCTTTCGAGGACACTAAAAATAAAATATCAGTATTATGGGAAGAGCTTTTGAATTTAGAAAAGCAAGGAAAATGAAACGTTGGTCTGCAATGAGCAAAGCCTTTACACGTATAGGTAAGGATATTGTTATGGCAGTAAAAGAAGGAGGTCCAGACCCAGCTAGTAATTCCCGTTTAAGAGCCGTTATACAAAATGCTAAGGCCGTTAACATGCCAAAAGACAATGTAGAACGCGCTATTAAAAAAGCCAGTGATAAAAGTCAAGGGGATTATAAAGAAGTCGTTTTTGAAGGATATGCACCTCATGGAATCGCCATTTTAGTTGAAACAGCAACCGATAATAATACCCGTACTGTTGCTAACGTACGTAGTTATTTTAACAAATGTGATGGTAGCTTAGGCACATCCGGATCTGTTGTTTTTATGTTTGATCATACTTGTAATTTTAGAATCAATGCAGAAGGTTTAGACCCCGAAGAAATTGAACTGGAATTTATAGATTTTGGAGCTGAAGAAGTTTTTGCAGATGACGATGGTATATTAATATATGCGCCTTTTGAAAGTTTTGGATCTATTCAAGCCGAATTAGAAACACGCGACATTGAAATTTTATCTTCTGGTTTTGAGCGTATTCCTCAAGTAACAAAACCGCTCACTACAGAACAAGTTGCTGATGTTGAAAAGCTTTTAGAAAAACTTGAAGAAGACGATGATGTACAGAACGTGTACCATACCATGGAAGAAAGTGCTGAGTAAAGAAATTTTAAACGTCTAAAAATTGTCATTTTGAGCGCAGTCGAAAAACCACATTCCCAAGAATCCAATAAAACAATTAGATGGGGAATTATAGGCTGTGGAAACGTAACAGAGGTTAAAAGCGGTCCTGCTTATAACGCAACAGAAGGTTTTAAACTAACTGCTGTTATGAGACGTGATTTGGCTAAAGCTAAGGACTATGCACAACGACATAATATAGAAAAGGTTTACGACAATGCAGATGATTTAATTAATGATGTTGAAATCGATGCTGTATATATCGCTACACCTCCAGACTCACATAAACTTTATGCTTTAAAAGTTGCGAACGCAGGAAAAGTTTGCTGCATAGAAAAACCGATGTCTCCTTCTTATAAAGATAGCCTAGAAATCTATAACGCATTCGAGGATAAAGGTTTGCCTTTATTTATTGCGTATTACAGAAGATCATTACCGCGTTTCAATCAAATTAAAAACTGGTTAGAAAATAAATATATAGGGGATGTTAGGCATATAAATTGGCATTTGAGTAAACCTGCTAGCGATTTAGATAAATCAAAATCATACAATTGGAGAACAGATTCTAAAATAGCTCCTGGTGGCTACTTTGATGATTTGGCTAGTCATGGAATTGATTTGTTTACTTATCTACTTGGTAATATAAAAACTGCTCATGGTTTAAGCATTAATCAGCAAAATCTTTATACTTCAAAAGATGCAGTCACAGCATGTTGGATACATGAAAATGGTATTACGGGAGCTGGTAATTGGAATTTTGGTTGCAATGAGCATATTGATAAAGTCCAAATTTTTGGAAATAAAGGATCCATTCAATTTTCTGTTTTCCATGATAATCCAATCATATTAAACAGTAATACAAAACATGAAGAATTGATGATTGGTCACCCTAAGCATATACAAATTCATCATGTAGAAGGCATGAGAGATATGCTTATCAAAAAAAATTATATTCACCCTTCCTCTGGAGCTTCTGGACTTCACACGAGTTGGGTTATGGATAAGATTTTAGGAAATTAATTCCTGCGAAAACAGGAATCTCATTATTATAAGTCTTCTTAGTTAAATCTTGAATATTTTATCATTCATAAGTGGATTCCTGCCTTCGCAGGAATGACAAATATCTAATCTATTTATTCCTAACATAAATTAATTTAAACCGTCCATTACTCTGGTCTCGCTGTTCCATTTCAAAATTATCTAACGATTTAAAAAGAGGTGTTAATTTATCAAAACCAAAGTTTCTGGAATCAAAATTAGGTTGTTTTTTCAGTATCAAAGAGCCAACATCACCAAGAAATGCCCATCCATCATCATCTGCAGCATCCGATACTGAGTTTTTAAGAAGTCTAATAACCTTAGGTGTAATATTATATAAGTTAGCTTTTTTAGATTTACCTTCTTTATCATCTTTTTCAAGATCCTTTTTAAGAATCTCCAAATAAATAAACTTATCGCAAGCAACAATAAACGGATTAGGTGTTTTCTTCTCTCCCATGCCGTAAACTTGCATACCTGCTTCTCGTAATCGTGTTGCTAATTTTGTAAAATCACTATCTGAGGACACCAAACAAAAACCATTTACTTTTTCAGAATATAAAATATCCATAGCATCAATAATCATAGCAGAGTCTGTAGCATTCTTCCCTGTGGTATAGCCATACTGCTGAATGGGTGTAATCGCATTTTCAAGGAGTATGTTTTTCCACTTGGTGAGGTGTGGCTTCGTCCAATCTCCGTAAATTCTTTTTATGGTTGGTGTACCGTATTTTGCTATTTCTTCCATCATTTCAGAAATATACTTTGATGGAATATTATCTCCATCAATTAATACGGCAATCTTAGTATCTTTTATCATAATGTTTAAAGATACAGATATATTATTTATTGAACGTCTTTAAAATATGCAACATTAGGTTTCTTTTAACATTTAATTATGGATATAACCTATTCTTTATTTTTAATTTTATAGTGACTAATTCAAATAACCTAATGAAATAATAAAACTATAATCGTTTTTAACACTATGAATTTAAAAAAACTGAGAGTAACAAAACTCATTTGTTTTGTATTGACACTATTGCTTTTCTCTGTATCAGAAAATGCTCAAGCTCAAAAAAGAAAAAAAGGAAAGAAAAAAAATCAAGTAGAAGTTGTTGCAAAACCTGAAAAGAAGAAAGCAAAAACAATTACTGACCTCGTTAAATCAAGTAAAAAAATTGACGGATTATTTACTATTTACCGAGATACCATAACAGGTTCTATACAAATGATTATTTCTGATGATCAACTAAACAAAGAGTATATCTATTTCAGTCAAATTGCTGATGGTGTTATGGATGCAGGAAGAATCATTAGAGGATCTTACAGAGGATCTAAAGTGTTTAAAATTGAAAAATATTTTGATAAAATTGAATTTATAACACAAAACACATCGTTTTATTTTGACCCTGAAAGCGCACTTTCAAAATCTAAAGACGCCAATATTAGTAACGGAAACATGGCCAGCATTAAAATTGAAAGTCACGACAAAAAAAAGGGGCTTTATTTAATAAAGGCTGACAATCTGTTTTTAGCAGAAACCCTATCACAAATTAAGCGGCCAAATTCCCCAAGAACTCCCCCAACCGCTTTTAAATTAGGGAATTTAAATAAAGCAAAAACTAAAATAAAAGAGATTCGTAATTATGATAACAATACAGATCTAGCAGTAGAATATGTATATTCTTCTTCTTCTGTTTTAAATAGAGGTTCTAATGCTTTGGCTGATGGAAGAAATGTAAGTATTAAAGTGTTTCATAGCCTAATTGCCATGCCAGAAAACGATTATGAAATTAGGTATGACGACCCTAGAGTTGGTTATTTTACAAGTCAAGTAGATGACCAAACATCTACTAGCTCAACACCATATAGAGATTTAGTACATCGTTGGAACTTAAAAAAGAAAGATCCAAATGCCACTATTTCAGAACCTGTTGAACCTATTACATGGTGGATAGAAAACTCAACGCCAGTTGAATGGCGAGACACTATAGAAAAAGCTGTTTTACAATGGAATGTAGCTTTTGAAAAAGCTGGTTTTAAAAATGCTATGGCTGTTAAAATTCAACCAGACGATGCCGATTGGGATGCTGGAGATATAAATTATAACGTGTTACGTTGGACATCCTCTCCTCAACCTCCTTTTGGTGGTTATGGACCAAGCTTTGTGAATCCAAAAACAGGGCAAATTTTAGGAGCAGACATCATGTTAGAATATGTACATTTTACTAACAGAGTGATGTATGATAAGCTATTTGATTTAACGTCATTGCATCATACTTTTGAAAATTCAAATATTGAAGAAGATCATAATATGTATTGCTCTTTAGGTCATGTTATGCATGAAAATACACTCTTTGGTAATACGGTATTAAAAGCTACAAATGCTTCAGATTTAGAAATGAAACGTATGAAAAAAGAAGCCATGACGGCTTTAATTATGCATGAAGTTGGTCATACATTGGGATTAAACCATAATATGAAAGCGAGTCAACTATTCTCTCCTGAGCAATTGGCAGATGCCGATTTTATTAAAGGCAAATGCTTAACAGGCTCTGTGATGGATTATGCGGCTATCAATATAACTAAAGACAGAACAAAGCAAGGTCAATACTATGATACGGCTGTTGGACCTTATGATGTTTGGGCCATTCAATTTGGATATACGCCTTTTAAAACTAAACTTGAAAAAACGACACTATTAGAACAATCAACCAAACCAGAACTTATTTTTGGTAATGATGCAGATGATATGCGTTCCCCTGGAAAAGCGATTGACCCAAGGGTTATGGTTGGAGACATGTCGAATGATCAAATTAAATATTCTATTGATCGATTTGAGACTATTAATACGATGATGTCTGGCATAAAAGATAAGTTTACTAAGTCTGGCCAATCCTATCAAGAGTTAAGACAAGCTTATTATATTTTAAGTAGTCAAAGAGGTAATGCTGCTAATGTGATTTCCAGGTTTATTGGTGGCGTATACGTAGACAGAGCTATGGCAGGACAAAATGGTGAAAAGCAACCTTATACACCAGTCAGTCTAGAAGATCAAAAAAGAGCCATGTCTGCTTTAAGCAAATATGTGTTTGCTCCTAATGCTTTTAATGCACCAAATGATTTATATAACTATCTGGCTATGCAAAGAAGAGGATACAATTTTAGAACACCTGAAGACCCTAAAATTCATAAACAGGTTTTAGGATATCAAAAAAATGTACTTAATCACATATTACACCCCAATACATTACAACGAATTACAGACTCAGAACTATATGGTAATGCATATGGGATGTCTACCTTTATGAATGATTTAAACCGTGCTATCTTTAAGACCGATATTTATTCTAATATAAACTCTTTTAGACAAAATTTGCAGTTAGAATATACCAATATGCTCATAAATATGCTTACAGGTAAGCAAAATAGTATATATACCAATAATGCGAAGTCTATGGCGTTATATAATTTAAAAAATATTAAGACCATGGCTTCAAATACAGGAAATGTATCATCCAGAGCCCATAAACAACATTTAAGAACACTTATTGATAACGCTTTAAAAGAAGTGAAATAATAAGTTTCTTAAAGACACCATATGTTTCAAACAAAAAAGCTACCTCATTACTTATGCGGTAGCTTTTGTTTCTATGGAGTAGAAATGTTTCTTTTTAGGGACAAATAAATTGTTTACTTTATGTTTCAGTCCTACAATTAAGCAATATTCAAATTCTGTGCCATATTCTAAATATGCATAAAAATATCAAGAATATTTAACTATCTTTCCTTTTACATCCTTAAAATAATTGTACATAAACTTAAAATCAGCTTCCATATCATCAGTCGGATAAAAAGGTTCTGAAATCTTATTTTGCTTATTCTCAAAATCAAGTGTAATCATTATAATAGGCACCTTAGCTTTTTTAGCCATATAATAAAACCCTGTACGCCATTTATTAACTTTTTTACGAGTTCCTTCTGGCGCTAAAGACATTCTGAATTCTTCTTTTTCTTCAAATAGTTTAGCTATTATATCTACTTTCTTTTCTTTATTGTGTCTATCTATTGGTATACCTCCTAATGCTCTAAAAAACCATCCAATGGGAAATACGAATAGTTCTTTTTTACCAATAAAATTTGTTTTTATATGTAATACAGAACGTAATAAAATACCAATATAAAAGTCATGCCAGCTTGTATGCGGCACCGTAATAATAATTGCTTTTTTTACTGAATCTTTAGATATATGAGTATTACCAACAACTTTCCACCCTAAAATTTTAAAATAAAAAAGTTTAGCCAGCCATCGCATACTACATTTTTTGATAGAGAGCTCTTAGTTTTTCTCTGGTTATTGTATTTTTCCAGTGTTTCCCTAAAGCATTTTCCCATAATGGCTCTAAACTTAATGAGATATCAATCATTATATTAAATTCATCATCCGATAAATTAGCACAAATACCAACAGGCAATTCAATATTATGCTTTACTTTCATGTCTTTAAAAAGTTTTACCCCTTCTGGATAAAATTCTTCTAACTGATCAAAAACAATACAATTACCAATTCCATGTTTTGTTCCTAATAAATAAGACAAACCATAACTCATAGCGTGAGCAACACCAACTTGAGAATATACTATACTCATACCACCATGCCAAGAAGCCATCATCAATTTTTCTTGAGATTCAACTTCTGTAAGATCATCACTTAAAAAGATTTCTTTACACAAATTTAAGGCCATATCACCATAGCTTTGACTAAAAGCATTTAAATAAGTCCCATTTAATGATTCTACGCAATGAATATAGCAATCCATTCCTGTATAAAACCATTGGTCTATCGGAATATCTTTTGTAAGTTCTGAGTCTAATATAACCTGGTCAAATGGTGTGAAATCCGAGTTTATACCAAGTTTTTTATGTGGCCCAGTTAGTACAGTTGTTCTAGAAACTTCTGCTCCTGTTCCAGATATTGTTGGAATACCAACATGATATATTCCTTCATTTTTTACTAAATCCCAGCCCTGATAATCTTTAGCTTCTCCTTCATTGGTTAGCATAATAGCTACAGCTTTAGCCATATCTAAAAGTGTTCCGCCTCCAATACCAATGATTCCAGATGGGCGTTCTTTTGTTAATAAAATAATGTCTTCAACTAATGCATCAACTTGAGTGGTTTTTGGTTCTTCTTTTGAAGATATAAAAATAATCTTATCATCATATGATAACTGGATTCTTGAAGTTAACCAAGAATTGTTTTTGAAAACATCATCTACCAAATAAATAAAAGGGGCATTGATGTTTAAACGTTTTGGGGTCAAAATTTCGTTTAACTGATTGAAACTACCTCTGCCAAAAATCACTCTTGGCACCATTGGAAAGTTTTTATAATTCATTTAACAGATTTTTTTTTACAAAAAGTAAAAATATGTATTTATTTTAAATTTTATTCGTTTAAATATTCTTGAAACTTTTCTGAAAACAAACCAACATGATAACCATCGACTAATGCATGGTTTACGTTAACAGAAACATTCATAATTAATTCTTTGTCTATTTGAGTTATCTTACTAAACGCAATTTCAGGTATAGAATTTAACTCTCCAGAAGCAGGTTCTTTATGTCCGGAAAAATGAAGCCAGGGCATAGCAGAACAATGTATACAGTTTAATCCATTTTGAGGCGGATATAACTCAGCTGAATTTTCAATTCTTTCTTTTTCTATTACTATGTTTTCTGCAAAAATATTCAAATCATCACTAAATTCAATAAATGAAAAGCCAAATGTTTTATTGGATCTCATGATCGTAGCTGACGCATGAATTATTCCATAGTCTATTACTTTTTCATTTTCTATTCTATATCTAAAATTATCAATAGCATTAATGGCTTTCATACAGTCATGTAGATACTTAGCAAAAAAACTTGTATTATTTTCTTTTGAAAATTTATATGCTTTAGTAACATTAAAAGGAATTACTACAGAAAAATATGGATCCTTCAACCCACGAAAATGCTCGTAGTGCTGCTTTCTATTCCAAGTATTTATATTTATTGTTTTCAACTACTCTAATAATTTTATAACATCTCGCAAACTACTTATCGTTTTATACGCTTTTCCATTTGTATCCTTTTCAGTAACCTCTTCATGAGCCCAAGTAGTATGAAAAGGGACATGAATTGCTTGAGCTCCTATATTTACCAATGGTAAAACATCCGATTTCAAAGAGTTTCCTATCATTAAAAATTCTGATGGTTTGACTTCTAAATGATTTAACAGTTTAGAATAATTAAGGTCTTGTTTATCACTTAATATTTCTATATGATGAAAATAACTTGTAAGACCAGACTTTTCCAATTTGCGTTCCTGATCTAATAAATCGCCTTTAGTCGCCAATATTAAACGATATTTATTTGATAATGCTTTTAAAACGTCTTCAACACCATCTAACAGCTCAACTGGCTTTTCGAGCATACTTTTACCTATGTTAAGGATCTCTTCAATGGTTTTATGGGGCACATTATAATTAGATAATTCTAAAGCAGATTGAACCATCGATAAAACAAAAGCTTTAACTCCATACCCATATATAGGCAGGTTGCTCATTTCCATTTTAAACAATTCTTGGTCTATTTTATTTGGGGTTTCATAGTCTGACAATAATCTCCCAAAAGCTTCTTCTGCCTCACGAAAATAAGTTTCATTAACCCAAAGGGTATCATCTGCATCAAAGCCTATAACTTTTATGTTTTTGTAGTCTTTTATCAATTAATTTTATTTAATTAGTTACTGAAATAAGTTTTGCACATACTTTATTTCCACAATTTTTTAGCACGTTCCAAATCTTCAGGTGTGTCAATCTCAACACCTTCAATATCTGTTTCTATCATTTTAATTCGTTTCCCATATTCTAAATAACGAATGCATTCTATTTTTTCTGAAGCTTCTAATGGCAACATAGGTAACTTATAAAAATCAAGTATAGCATCTTTTCTAAAAGCATAAACGCCTTTATGTTTATAGTATTTTACACCTACATTTTTTTCTCTTGGATAAGGAATTGGACTTCGAGAATAATAAAGCGCAAAATTTGATTGATCTACTATCACCTTTACAGTATTCGGATTATTAATCTCATCCAAATCCGTAATATGAACCATTAAAGACGCTAGATCGATACTTTTATCATGATCTTCTTTAAAAACTTCAATCAATTTTGCTAGCGACTTTCTATCTGTAAACGGTTCGTCTCCTTGGACATTAATAACAATATCTATATCCATAAATTCGACGGCTTCAGCTATTCTATCACTACCACAATCATGCTCTTTTTTACTCATCATTGCTTTGCCTCCATTATTTATAATTTCATCATAAATAATTTTATTATCTGTAACAACAAAAACATCGTCGAACAAATTAGTGGCCACAGTGGCTTCATATGTACGCAATATGACCGTTTTTCCCCCTAGGTCTTGCATAAGTTTTCCTGGAAATCGCGATGCACTGTAACGCGCAGGAATCATTGAAATAATTTTCATAATTATTAAGGTCAGAATCTAATTCAAAAATAGAACAATTATTATAGATTTTACTTTTATCCAGTCTAAACTTTTTAAACAGTATAAAAATGATAAGCTTCACCAAGTAAAGTTAATAAGTGAAAGTCTCTTTTAGTGAAGACAATTTGCAAAGCGTACTCTATAAATCAAGGTTACATACCGAATCAATCTTCTTCAAAAAAATCATCTTTAAAACCAATAAGGTATAGTTTTTCTTTAGCTCTAGTTACAGCTGTATATAGCCAACGTAAATACTCTTTATCTATGCCGTTTGGTAAATAAGGCTGCTCGACAAAAACAGTATGCCATTGCCCTCCTTGTGATTTATGACATGTAATAGCATAAGAAAATTTTACCTGAAGTGCATTAAAATGTTTATTTCCTTTTACTTTTAGAAATTTTTTATACTTAGTGGATTCACTTTCAAAATCTTTCATAACCTCTTGATATAGCCTATTGGAGTCGTCATAGGGTAAAGACGGTGTTTCTGCTTCAATAGTATCTAAAAGTAAAACTGTTTCAAAAGGACTCATTTTAGGGTAATCTACCATCCGTATTTTAACTTCGGCGAATCGAAAACCATAAAGCTCTTGAATACTAAAAATTTCGAGGACTTCAATAATGTCTCCATTAGCAATAAAACCAGCTTCTGTAGTAGGCTTAATCCAAAAGTAATTATTCTTAACAACCATTAAATAATCTCCAGCAGAGAGTTCACTTTCGTTAAATAATATTCTATTACGTATTTGCTGGTTATACAAATTAGCTCGTTTATTACTTCTCACAATAATAGCTGTTTCTTCCTTACCTAAGTCGCTATAAGCATCGTTAATAGCATCCATTATTTCATGGCCATCTATTAGCCTAATAATATCTTTGAAATCGGCTAAATCAAATTTAAAATTATCATGAATACTATGTGATAAGGCTTCACGCAATACAGTTGCATTTGCAAGAATACCCGAATCTTGTCCTTGTCTTACAACTTCGTCCAATTCCATTCTAGTGACTTCCTTATTATAATTTAATCCAAGGGAATCTTCATTTAAAGCAGGGCTAATATCTAACTTTACTGGAGGTAATTGAGCTGTATCACCAATTAAAAGCAACTTACATTGATGCCCAGAATACACATATTGTATTAAATCATCTAACAACGAACCATTTTCAAAAAGTTTTGATTCCCCGGGAGTATCTGGTATCATTGATGCCTCATCAACTATAAAAACAGTGTTTTTATGTTTATTAGGTTGTAAAACAAACTTAACCCCACCTCCCTTATCTTTCTTCGGAAAATATATTTTTCTATGAATCGTAAATGCTTCTTTTCCCGAATAATTAGAAATAACTTTAGCCGCTCTACCCGTAGGAGCCATTAAAACAGCACTTTTTTTTGCTTTCCATAAGTTAGACACAATAATTCCTACTATTGTTGTCTTACCTGTACCTGCATACCCTTTGAGCACATAGAGCAGGTTTGGTGCCTTGTTAAAAATAAACTCTGAAAGCTGTTGCAGAACAATATTTTGTTTTAACGTTGGTTTAAACGGGAACTGCTGGTTTATAAGGGAATAAAATTCGGATGACGTCATCTAAAATTTCGACAAATTAAAAATTATTCAAAGATAGAAATGATTTTTACTCTCTTAGGTTTTTACGGTTAAAAAAAAATTGTAGATTTGCGAAAAGACTTTTAATTAATAGAACATCCTATGTTGACATTTATTCTTATCGCAGTAGCAGTGATACTACTTACAATTGGCTTAGTAAAGCTGGTTGACAAATTTATACCTTCAAAGTTTAAACCTTTTTTAACCATAGCGCTTTGGGTGTTAATTGGTTTTCTAGGCTATCAAACGTATATGTCTATTTATGAGCCTATTCAATTTAACAAACTTAAAAATAAACGCTATAAAGAAGTTATTACAAGCTTAATCGATATTAGAGACTCTCAACTTGCTCATAAACAAGTAACTGGTAAATTTTCAGGTAATTTTGAAAGCTTAATTAAATTTATTGACACAGCTAAATACACAATTACTCAACGTCGTGATTCAACTGTTATAGATGAAGAGTTAACAAAATTATACGGTGTTGATACTACTAAAGAAATTGTTATTATTGATACTTTAGGTTTTGTTTCTGTAAAAGATTCGTTATTTAAATCTTCAGATCGTTATAAACAAATGATGAACGTGCCTGTAGGTGAAGAAGGTGCCAGATTTAAATTAAAAGCTGGATATATAGAACAAAACGATATACAAATACCTGTTTTTGAAGCTTCTGTAAAAAAGAATGTTATTTTACACGATCAAAACAGAGATCTTCTTATGCAAGAAAACCAAATTGTTTCGGTGGACGGTGTAAATGGAGATCAATTAGTAGTGGGTTCTATGGAAGAAGTTAAAACTGTTGGAAACTGGCCAACTAATTATGCCGCAGCAAAATAAAAACACTAATAAACTAACTAATGTAGAATTGTCCATTCAAATAAGTTTGAGTGGACTTTCTTTTTCTATACTACAAAAAGATTCTAATAAAATCTCTGCCTTAAAGCACTTTGATTTTAACAAAAGGCTGACGCCTTTAGAGCTTTTAGATTCTTGCAAGAACATCTTCAACACAGAAACAGATTTACAAGAATCATTTAATAATATTTGTGTCATTCATGATAACGAATTGTCCACTCTAGTTCCTAAACCTCTTTTCGAAGAAGATAGTTTAGCTGATTATTTGAAGTTTAATTCTAAAATTCTTAAAACAGATTTTATCACTTACGATGAAATTGTTTTAAACGATAGTGTTAATGTTTATGTCCCATATATAAACATTAATAATTTTATATACGAAGAATTTGGAGCGTTTACTTTTAAACATGTTTCTACTATTTTAATTGAAGAAATTTTATTAATTGAAAAGAACAATAACACCCCTAAAGTATACTTAAACATTAGCAAAAACCATTTTGAAATAGTTATTATTGAAAAAGGCAAATTGCTACTCTATAATACATTTGAATACACTACTAAAGAAGACTTTATATACTACGTTCTATTTACCGTAGAACAATTAGGTTTAAATCCAGAAACATTACATTTAGCTTTTATTGGTGATATAAATGAAAATGACGATTTATATCAAATCGCATATAAATACATTAGGAATATAAGTTTTTCTAAACGAAATGATGATTATAATTATGATGAAAGTCCAAAATACAGTCATTCAGATTTCACTCTAATAAAAAGTTTTTAATGCGTATAATTTCTGGTATTTATAAAAGTAGAAAAATTGTTGCACCAAAAAACTTACCGGTAAGGCCTACTACAGATATGGCTAAAGAGTCCTTATTCAATATTTTAAATAATCAGTTTTATTTTGATGAGATCTCTGTTTTAGATTTGTTTGCTGGAACAGGTAATATTAGTTACGAATTTGCATCAAGAGGTACTCAAAATATTACTTGTGTAGATCAAGACCATGGTTGTATTAAGTTTATAAACCAAACTGCCGAGGCTTTTGAAATGCCAATAAATACAATAAAAAGTAACGTTTTTAAATTTTTAGAAAAATCTAGTTTACAAACCAATATTATATTTGCGGATCCTCCTTATAGTTTTTCGGAAGAACAATTTGCCAAAATTCCAGAATTAATTTTTCAAAACAACATGCTGCTGGAAGATGGCATCCTAATTATCGAACATTCCAAGCACACAAATTTATCTGACCTAAATCATTATAGTCATTCTAAAAGTTATGGCGGTAATATGTTCAGTTTTTTTGAAGTAACTTAAAGATGGCTATTCCTTTTTTTTGTTAATTCCTTTTTTTTCAGTACTTTAGAATCTTTCCTTAAAGATACCAGGCTCTACCCCACTACTATTTAACGAGTCTGAAAGCACATTTTTCTCACAGTTACTTATGGCTTAATTTGAGTACTAACTTTAAAACCATAAACAAAATGAAAAAACTTCTTTTACTACTATTTACAGTAATTATTTTTATTGCTTGTGAAAAAAAGCCACAGCGCTACTTTGCTGAATCTACTGAAATTGAAACATTAAAAGCTGGCATTAAAGCTTACGAAAGTGGCGATTGGGACACATGGAAAAGTCATTTTGCAGACACAGCAAAAATATTTGTTAATTCTATTAAACCAATAACAGCAGAAAAAGACTAGAGAGCTTAAAGGCTATGACTAATGCCATGTCTACTTATGGTTTTAATCATGATAAGGAATATATAGAAATGGTACTAGATAAAGATGATGAAACATGGGTTTATTACTGGGCCTTACACAAAGGTACCTTTGCAGCAAATGACAAAGAATTATCGATACCTGTACATTTAGCTGTACGATTTGATAAAGGAAAAATTATAGAAGAACATATTTACTTTGATGGTACTGCAATGAATCAAGAATTTGCCGCCATAGCAACTGACAAAGCTGAAGTTGAGGCTGAGGCCGAAAAAGAATAAAAACGACTAACTAACCAAATATTAAATTTATGAAAACATTAAAAACAACTTTAATTCCAGTATTCATTTTATGCTTAATATGTAACCTATCGCAAGCACAACAAATGTTCTTGGTACACCAAGACAATGTAAAACCATCAAAGGTGATGGAATATGAGAAAATTGCTAAAGAATTCCATGCCGCCTCTGTAGAACATAATTTACAAACCGAATGGGTAACGGCAGTATCTAATGATTTTAAATATTTTTATATCACTCCTATTGAAAATTTTGCTGAATTAGATAAACGTCCAATGGCTGATATGGCAAAGGCCATGGGAGATAAATTTGGAGAAATGTTTGAACGTTATGATAAATGTTACAATTCGCATGGCTCTTATATTGTGGTACATGATGAAGAACTTAGCTATATGCCAGACGGCTCTAAAGAAGCAATAGAAGGTAAAAACTACCGCAAATGGTTTTATATGTATTATGCACCCAAAAATGCCAAAAAGGTAAAAGAGGGCATGAAAGCCGTTAAAGAATTATTTGCAAGCAAAGGGTCCAAAAGTTATTACCGTATATACCGAAATGGATTTGGAGCCATGGAAAACTATTATCTGGTATCTGTTGCCGCTAAAGATGAAGTAGATGGTGCAACACAGGCCAAGGCTAATGAAGACGTTTTAGGGCCAGATCGCTGGGAAACTTTTAGTAAAGTAATAAACCACATAACCAGAATGGAAGAGTATAGTGGAGAAATGAGACCTGATTTATCTTATTCTCCTAAATAAGACAACTCACCAACCAATTTTAAGAATAAACCCTTCTTTGTAATAGAGAAGGGTTTATTTATATTCAAGTAAATCTATAAGCCGAATTCTGTTCATTTTCTACTAGTTTTTGGAACTCCAAAAACTAGTAGAAAAATACCTTATCATTTATCTGAGTGCATTGTTACCAATACACTTTAGCTGTCTACCCTCCAGCATCGAGCGTGCAGCCCTCAAACACTGGTATACATGACATTGCACCACATAGAGTTTACCTGATTTCACTACAGCATAACCTGTACATACTTTCTGTTGCACTTTTCCTAGCCTTACGGCTGGTGGTAATTAACCACTATATTGCACTACGGTGTTCGGACTTTCCTCCCCAGCGCTGAACAAGTTCAGCACAAGAGCGATAAGGCAATCTACTTATGCGCAAAATTACAATAAAGAAAGTTTAAATTTCAAAAAATAAACAGAACTATTCCTAAATCTTAAAAACACTTTTTTACTTTAGAACTCATTTTGGACTTTTTGGATTTAAGCGAAAATTAGAAGTTTTAGCCTATGTTGAAGACTTTTTTGAGTTGCATAGCAGAGCTACAGAAGGAAAAAAAGACAAAAACAGAGCTGAAAACAGCCATTTTTTAACTAATTGAAAACCTCTAAATGAGTTCTTAGTCTCATTATTGTAAGTTGTTAATAACTCGCTTTAAATTTCATGAGCTTTTCCTTTAATTTTAAGCTTAATTTTTAACTTTGTTAAACATTAAAATCGGCATCAAAAAATACCGAATATTAAAACAAGATAAATTCAGTAAGATTGGAACACTTTGTTGTATCGGCTAGAAAATACAGACCACAAACATTTAAAGATGTTGTGGGGCAGCAGGCTATTACAAATACTTTACTGAATGCTATAGATAATCATCATTTAGCTCAAGCCCTCCTCTTTACAGGACCACGTGGTGTAGGTAAAACTACCTGTGCACGTATTCTTGCGAAAATGATCAATAGTGATGGCACTGAAACTGGTGATGAAGATTTTGCCTTCAATATTTTTGAACTCGATGCAGCTTCAAACAACTCTGTAGATGATATTAGAAGCTTAACAGATCAAGTTCGAATACCACCACAAGTTGGAAAATACAAAGTCTATATTATTGATGAGGTCCACATGCTATCTCAGGCGGCTTTTAATGCATTTCTTAAAACGTTAGAAGAACCTCCAAAGCATTGTATTTTTATTTTAGCAACGACCGAAAAGCATAAAATAATTCCAACTATTTTATCCCGTTGTCAGATTTTCGATTTTAAACGCATCACTGTAAAAGATGCAAAAGAATATTTAAAATATATTGCAGAAGAACAAAATATAACTGCAGATGATGATGCATTGCATATTATAGCTCAAAAAGCAGATGGTGCCATGCGAGATGCTCTGTCTATTTTTGATAGAGTAGTAAGTTTTTCAGGTAAAAACCTAACAAGGCAAGCCGTTACAGAGAATTTAAATGTACTTGATTACGAAACTTATTTTACAAGTACCGATTTAATTTTAGAAAACAAGATTCCAGAATTACTACTACAATTTAATAATACATTGTCCAAAGGCTTTGATGGTCATCATTTCATTGCAGGCTTAGCATCTCATTTTAGAGATTTATTAGTAAGTAAAACCCCTGATACGATTGAATTGCTCGAAGTAGGAGATCAAACTAAAGCAAAATACTTAGAGCAATCTAAAAAGGCTTCACAAGAGTTTCTCCTCCAAGGCATAAACCTCGCTAACGACTGCGATCTCAAATACAAAACCAGTAAAAATCAGCGCTTACTTATCGAGTTATGTTTAATGCAGCTTGCCTCTATCACTTTTGATGGAGAAAAAAAAAATAGCAGACATTACATAATTCCAGCTTCATACTTTAAAAAGAAAGGCATTACACCTATTCCGGTAACGGCACCTAAACAAGAACAAAATAATGTAGGAACCGACAGTACAAAAGAGGAACATGTAAAAACTCAATTACCATATTCCAATAAAGTAAATCCTTTTCAGGTAAATGAACCTCCAAAAATTCTTTTAAAAAAAGAAACAAAACGTGCTTCTGGTCTTTCCTTAAGTAGTATACGAGCAAAAAAAGAACATCTTATAAAGCAAATGGATGTTGTTATTGAAGAAGAAGATTTACCTAAAGAAGATTTTACTGAGGAAGAACTCATTAACGTTTGGAATACTTTTATAGAAATAATAAGAGGAAAAGGGAAACACAATTTAGCCTCTATTCTATCTATTGATACTCCAAAAGTTAAAGGCACTAAGGTCTATTTAGAATTTCCTAATGCTACAAATAAGGTAGAAGTAGAACGCAATCAATATGATCTTTTATCTTACGTTAGAAAGTCTTTAAACAACTATGATATTAGTTTATCCATTAGTATAAACGAAATTATGGAAAAAAAATATGTTTATACTTCTGCTGATAAATTTGAGAAATTAAAAGAAAAAAACCCCAACATCGACATCTTAAGAAAAACTTTCGATTTAGATATATAAAAGCCCCAAAATGAGAATATTAACACTTTTAATTTTAACATGCATTATGACTTTAAGTAGTTGTGATGGTAGAGATAGGAAATATAAAACCAATGCTGAGATTTTAACAGAAAATAAGCTTTTAGAATCCTTTACTGAAGAAATAAAATTTATTCCAGAAACATATACTGAAATTAAAACAGATACTATTTTAAGCAATGGCTTTAAAGTTAAAATGATTTATCATTCTTTAGAAAATGATTTTGTTTTAGAGTCCAGAAAAATGAAAAATGACTCTATAGCTAAAATTCATCACAAAAATTTTGAAGCCGAACTTCTTGTATTTAAGGATGATATTATTATTAACAAAAGCTTAATCAGTAAAAAGCTTTTTTATGAATTTGAAAACCCTACATTTTGGGCAAGCGCCGTTATGCAATTTATATGGATAGATCATGACGCATCAAATAACGATATACTTTACTTAAATACGTCTTTTTGCATTCCTAATACTGAAGAATGTAAAGATTTCATTATAAAAATAGATGAAAATGGAGGTATTCAAATTGAAAAAATAGATATTCTTTCTAATACCATATAATAATGCTTGGACTAAAACTTCCTACAGATCCACGATGGGTTAATATTGTAGAAAAAAATATAGAAGAAATACTTACCGATCATGCTTTTTGTGAACAAAAGGCAACGAGTACTGCCATTTCTCTTATTGTTAGCTTTCCAGAATATACCGAATTGGTACAAGAAATGACGGCACTGGTAAAAGAAGAGATGAGTCATTTCAAAATGGTACACGATAAGATTATAGAACGCGGATGGATTCTTGGCCGCGACAGACGTGATGATTATGTGATCCAGTTAGTGAAATTCTTCCCTAAAGGAGGTAGTAGAACAACGCAATTGGTTCATCGTTTATTATATGCAGCATTAATAGAAGCTAGAAGCTGTGAACGCTTCAGGTTACTTTCTGAAGAGCTTCAAGACAAAGAACTAGCGACCTTTTACAGAAATTTAATGGTTAGTGAAGCAAACCATTATACCATGTTTTTAGGATTTGCCCGTAAATATGGAAATAAAAAAGAAGTTGATACCAAATGGCAACAACTTCTTGAATATGAAGCGGAAATTATGTCTAATTTAGGAAATACTGAAGCTATACACGGTTAAAACTTATACCCTATACCTATTTGTATATTTGAATTTTTAGCTTCAACCAGTAAATCATCATCAAAAACATTAGACAAACCATACGTATATCTTACATCTGCAAATATGGCATAGTTAATTTTATATTCTATACCAGCTACACCAGAATAAGCTAAGTTTTTTACACCATCTTCTTCCTTATGCACTTTAAGTCCAACTTGTGGGCCAGCTCCTAAATGGATTTTTTCACTCAATCTAAATTTAAAGAAAATGGGTGCTTGAATATAATCTAAATGTAAAGGTTCTGCTTTTGCTCCTTCAGCAGAAAATTGTATTTCTGGCATTACAGAGATAGTTTTAGACAAACCGATGTTTGCAAAAAAACCAATATACATACTATTCCTGTGCTTGTTTGTAACACCCGTAGCATTATTGTCGAAATCTAAATTTGAAATATTAAGACCTCCTCTAACACCATATTTTACATCTTGAGAAAAGCCATAAATAGTAAAACTAAATAGGATTGCTAATAGTAATATTTTTTTCATAATAAATTAGGTTTGGGATATAATTTTCAGCAATTATACTGGGTACGAATATATATTATAAAATTAAAAAACGACAACTATAAAAGGTGAAGTGCACAATTTTACTGTGTATTGCTAGAAACTGTATCATAATAGATACTTTTAATTATACCATCTGCCAATCCTATTTTTGGCACATAAATATTTTTTGCCCCACTCCATTTCATTGAAGAAAGATAAATTCGCATGGCTGGAATAATAACATCTGCTCTATCCTGATTTAAACCTAAATCTGTGATACGCTCTTCATAAGAATAACTTTGTAACGTATGATAATAAGACGATAAATAGAAATATGTTAATGGTTTACCAATGGCCTTTCCAGAGATTTTAAATATTTTATTAATATTACCTCCAGAACCTATAACTTCAATTTTATGGTAGAATTTTGCATGTTTTCCAATCCATTCCTCTAACTCAATCCATGATTCATTTTTAACCATATCATTGAGAAGCCTAACCGTGCCTATTTTAAAAGACTTAGACGCTACTTGTTTCCCTCTATGTATTACTGTAAACTCAGTGCTACCTCCACCAACATCTACATATAAATATGTTTTATTATTATCTATGTACTTATGTAAATCGGTAGCGGCTATTATAGCAGCTTCTTCTTTTCCTTTAATAACATCAATACTTATTCCTGATGCTTTTAAAACTAAATCGACTACTTTTTTGCCATTTAAAGATTCTCTCATTGCTGATGTTGCACAGGCTTTATATTTTACTACCTTGTGAGATTTCATTAACAATTTAAAAGCAATCATAGTATCTACAATTCGCTGAGTATTTTCTTCAGAAATCTTATTCTTTATAAATACATCTGCTCCTAAACGTATAGGCACACGAACTAATGAATTTTTTTTGAATTGTACAGGTTCCCCTTTTTGTTCAATTATATTTGAAATAAGTAACCTTACAGCATTAGAACCAATATCTATAGCTGCATATTTCTTTATTTTAAGCATACTACTCCTCTAACTTTTTTAAATAATAATTATACATAGCAAATTGAGACCTCACCTTTTCTTTATCATCTATTCTATAATTATTCTCTTGTGATTCGTTTAATAGCCTCGCTTTAACATTATCACTCCAACTAATATTAAACGTCTCTATAATTTCTTGTTTAATGTCTTCGTCATAAATAGGACAGCTAACTTCTACCCTATTATCAATATTTCTTGTCATCCAATCCGCAGAAGAAATATAAATTTTAGAGTCTCCATTATTGCCAAATATATAAACTCTAGAATGTTCTAAAAATTTATCGACAACACTAATAACCTCTATATTATCACTCATCCCTTCCACACCAGGAATTAAACAGCAAATCCCCCTAACTATCATTTGAATTTTCACTCCTGCTCTGCTAGCTTCATAAAGCTTATCAATCATTTTATAGCTGGAAATACTATTCATTTTTAGTCTTACACAGCCTAGTTCTCCTTTTTTAGCGCTTTCAATTTCAGCATCAATTAACTTAAAAACCGCTTTTTGAGTGTAATGAGGTGATGTTATTAAGTGTTTATAAGTGAAAATTTTATAATTGGTCTCAAAGAAACTGAAAATTTTATTTACATCTTTTAAAATACGTTGATCTGAAGTAAACAACGTATAATCTGTATAAATTTTTGCTGTAGATTCGTTGAAGTTCCCTGTACTTATAAAACCGTATCGTTTTAGTTTTTTTCCTTCTTCTCGTTCTATAACACACATTTTACTATGCACTTTTAAGCCAGCCACTCCAAAAACCAAATTGACACCTTCATCTTTCATTTGCTGTGCATAATCTATATTTGCTTGTTCATCAAACCTAGCCTGCAACTCTATAGATACAGTAACCGATTTACCATTAACAGCAGCATTAATAAGAGAACTTGCAATATGAGAGATTTGGGCTAAGCGATAAATAGTGATTTTTATTGTTCTTACATTTGGATCTAAGGCAGCTTCTCGTAAAAATTTAACAACATAGGAAAAGGTTTGATAAGGCGCCTGAAGTAAATAATCTTTTTCTTTAATAGCTTCAAAAATACTAGCCTCTAAACTAAGTCCCTTAATAGGTAATGCTTCAATTTTATTATAAAGAAGATCATTTCTTCCTAAACTAGGAAACCCCATATAATCTCTTCTGTTATGATAACGACCTCCGGGTATAATACTATCTGTATCATCTATTCCCATCTTAGACATTAAATACTCTAAAGTTTCTTTATCTATTGTTTTATCATATACAAAACGAACAGGTTCTCCAATTTGTCTATGTTTAACACTATCTGATATTTTCTCAATAAAACTTTTACTTAAATCACTTTCAAAATCCAATTCTCCATCACGAGTAATCTTTATCATGTGAGCAGAAATACTTTTATAATCGAAAATATTAAAAATATCACTCAAACAATGACGAAGCAAATCATCAATCATTATAAGATAGCTCTTTTCGCCTTCTTTTGGCAATTCAACAAAACGATTAAAGGTTTTGGGTATTTCTATTAAAGCAAACTGTCTTTCATTATCAGACATGACCATCCTAACAGCTAAATAAGCACCACTATCTTTTAAATTAGGTAAAACGATAGAATCGTTTAAAATAATAGTCACTAAAGCAGGGCTTACTTTTGTTAAAAAGTACTTCTTTATAAAGTCATGCTGCGCTTTATCAATTTGAGTCTCGTCAATGATATAAATATTTTCGTCCTCTAACCTTTGATGAATGGTACTTAATATTTCTAAACTTTTGCTCTGCTGATTAATTACAATTTGAGTTATAATTTCCAATAACTCTTTAGCTTTAATCCCTCCCAAAGCATTCTTTCCTCCTTTTCCAGCATCCACAATACGCTTAACCGTAGCATATCTGACCTTAAAAAACTCATCTAGATTATTAGAAAAAATACCTAAAAACCTTAAACGTTCTATTAGTGGTACATTATTTTCGTCTGATGCTTCTTGTAAAACCCTAGCATTAAATTGCAACCAACTTATTTCTCTATTAATGTATTTATTATCTTGTATTTCTGGTTTCGTCATTTAGAATAATTCATGAATTAGAATAGATACACAAATATATTCTATTTAAGCTTAATAATATCTGCAAAAACCATTATGAAATAGTAAGGTTTTTAAATTAATTAATCATTATACGAATACACCTGTTCTCTTATTCTGGAAAATTAAGCGAAAACTAAGTTATTTTAAATCTCTGGGAAATAGCGTTTGTATTGTTTTCCCTTCTTTTAACTTTTTCCAATTAACAATATCAAACTGAATAATAACCACACCACTAGTGGGAACATTATCTATACTTATACTACCATAAGTATTCACGAAAGCTGTAATAGCATGGTTATGTCCAAAAAGCATGAGCGTGTTCACAGAGTCATTGCACGCTTTAATAACCTCAATAAGATTACCTCCAGAAAAATCATATAAATCATGGTTTAAATGAACAATACTTGCATTAATATTTAAGTTAGAGGTAAAAATATCTGCTGTAGTTTTTGCACGCATAGCATCACTCGATAAAACCAAATCAACATTCAAACCTGTTGCCTTTAAATTATCCGAAACCAAGTCAGCATCTTTAAAGCCTCTTTCATTAAGAGGTCTTTCATGATCTATCACATTATGTTTCCACGAAGATTTGGCATGCCTTACTAGAATTAATTTTTTCATAAAAATCGATTAAGAGATAAAATTCATCGGTTAAAGGTTTTTTTTATCGATGAAATTCAATTCATTTACCTTACAAAATTAGTTAAAATTAACGTATAAAATATTGTTACAAGTTGTAAAAACAGGTAAAAAAAATAGGCTAATAATAGTAGTTAAAGATTCAGAAACCGATGAAAAACTTATTATACCGATCAAAAGATTATCAAAAGCTTTTAAACGAATTTATAAGTGATTTACCATTTATTTTTGAAGACATAGTTCCATATGCGTTCTTTTGTAGCACCTACTTAAACATTACAAAGTTATGAACCTGAATCTAATATCATATAAAAATACAGCATTGTTTAACAATGTCTTTCCCTCACAGTTTTTTCCCTCGAAAACTTTTTTATTAACAATTAACGCTAATACCTTAATGTGACTATTTCAACACTTTGGTGTTTATTATATATCGTTTAAAACAAAATAATTTTACTAAATCATGAAAAATAAATTGATTTTAACTCTTTACTCTTTTCTATTATCGTGCTCCTTTTCATTATGTATGAACGCACAACAGGATGCATTTGATTTAAATATAATTAATTATAGCGATAAACCAGATGCTAATATTGAACATTTACATCTTCTATCTCTCACTAATAATTCAAATAAAGTGATGAATTATAATATTTCAAGTCAAGAGATAATCTGTAAAACCGAGTATGACGATGTTGTTAGGAATAAAATTGGTCATGCAGATAGTAATAAAGACGTTTCAGTTAATGAAAAAACCTCCTCTAGCTTAACTGTTGAAATCTATAATAAAACATTAAGCAAAAAGATTGATCAAATGATTTTAGACCCAAATGAATCGATTGAGTTTTATGTTAAAATCACACGTCACAACAATACAGAAATGGGAACATCGAAATGTTTTAAAATAGCTACACACCTATTGGATAATGAAACAATCGGAAAATATGTCATAATAAGAGCTTTTATTCCGAACCCAAACATTTTAAGACACTAAAACTTATAAAAAATATTAATTAGTTAATTAAAGGCTTATGAAAATCTTTACTAAACATATAAACTATCACAAAATAATACTGGTAGTTTTCCTATTGATAAGTGCTTTTACCCAAGCCCAATTAAAAAAGGCTTTTGCCCCTCGTTTTAATGAGGCTGTAAATGGAGATTTCACTATTATCGCAAATAATATGATTTCTACAACAGCTACTGGTAATTATAATGGAGGAAACGATAATGACCAATTTTCTAACCTTGTATATGTTGATATTGATACTGACGATACGACATTCAATTCAAGTAGTGCTAATTTTGCTAATCCCGCTCCCACCACAAGTTGTTTAACAATAAAAAAAGTATTATTGTATTGGGCTGCTGCAGATCAAGAACCAAATGAGTTAGATCCAAATTCTGAAAATCAACCTGATTGGAATTATAATGATATAAAACTTATGCTTCCATCGGAAACAGCATATACTACATATACCGCAGATGAAGTTATATATAGAGGCCGGGAAGATCATATAGGACCGCCTCACAATGGACATTTTAGTAATGATCCATATATCTGTGTAAAAGACATTACAAGTTCTGTTGTCAATTTAATTGACAATAATATAAGTCCTTATGGTAATTATCTAGTTGCTAATGTTGAAGGGAAAATAGGTAGTTTAAATGATCATGACAATGGTTTACCTACTGGTGTCTCTGGGGGTTGGCAAATAGTATTTGTATATGAAAGCCCTCTATTACCATTAAAGAATATTTCAATCTTTGACGGATATGGACATGTTGTAAATGGACAGGGTAGCTATAATATTGATTTTAATGGTTTTCAAACGGTACCAACTGGTGATGTAAATGCTAATATTCTTATTGGTGCCTTAGAAGGTGATTTAGGACTAGATGGTGATAGGTTACAAATAGAAAATACATCTAATACTTTTGTTGACTTATCGACATCGCCAACAAGTCCAATTAGAGATGCTAATAACTTTTTTAATAGTAAAATTACAATTGATAATGCGAATTTCACAAATAGAACCCCTGCTAGTACAAATACTCTAGGTTTTGATGCTGCAATTTTTCAATTATCAAACCCAGGCAATACTATTATTGATAATAATCAAACTTCCGCAACATTTAGACTAGCATCTAACAAGGAAACGTATGGATTGTTTTTATTGGGCTTATCTATAGATGTTTGGTCTCCAAATTTAGGCCCTATTCATTTAACACTAGACACACCTACAACCTCTCTAAATCCTGGAGCAAGTTTCGGAGCTAGTTTTACTGTTGAAAACAAAGGAAATGATGATGCCAAAAGTTTAGAAATTTCTACTATACTCCCTCCACAAGTAACATTAGTAGAACCTATAAGCCCTGCGCTTCCTACTGGAATTACTTATAACTATAATACAGGAACTAACTTATTAGAGTTCTTTGTTGCTGATGGTGTTGCTAATGCTGGGGCTGCAGCTGTAAATGTTGATTTTGATTTAGAAATTAGAGATGAGTGTTATTTTTTAGAAACCAGTTGCGACCTTCAATTTAACTTACAATTAGAAGCCTCCTACACTGGGACTCAAGATCCTAGTCCTCAATCTGTAGTAAGTTCTGCAAATCTAGATGATTGTGGGGTGGGAATATTAGACCCAATAGTTATTGACGTAATACAGCCTACTATATCTTGGCAAACACCTATTAATGGCTTAGACGCAACTATTGAATGTAGTGACGCTGCAGGTTTAACTACTGCACAAGCTTTAGAACCAGTTACAAACAAATGTAACTTAACATTAACAAAAACACCTGGAGCATTTGTTCCTAATCCAACTTGTCCTAGTGGTGGAACATATACTAATACGTGGAATTTCACTGATGCTTGTGGTGTTACTATTGGTGATTATGTACAAGTTATTACTATTGTTGATACAATGGGGCCACTAGTATCTGGAACAATTTTAGAATCTACAGTTGAGGGATGTATTGCTACTGATGTTACTGCACCTGTAAATACAGTAGCTGCTCTTGAAGCTTTAGGCCTTACTATAGAGGATTGTACTGATGATGCCAGCCTTGAGGTAACCAGTTCTGATAGCGCTACTGGCACATGCCCAGTTGTTGTTACCAGAACGTATACTATTACGGATGCTTGTGATAACTCAACTACAGCTTCTCAAATTATAAATGTTACTCCTGTCGCAATTTCTTTCACAAACCCTGCGGATAACAATGTACAATCTTGTGATTTTGATGATCAAAATGAGGTAAATACCGCATTTGATAACTGGGTTATCGCTCAATCTGCTGCTATTGCTCCTACCAATGGTTGTACACCTGTCCTTTCCAATAACAGTGCTTCAGTGTCTGCTCCTGTTTTATGTGATGGTGGCACAACGACGGTTACTTGGACGATCACTGATCTTTGTGAAACAATTAATACTATTACTGCTGATTTTAATTTAACAGCGCCAACAGATATCTCATTTACCAATCCTACAGACAATAACGTTCAATCTTGTAATTTTGTTGATCAAAATGAGGTAAATACCGCATTTGATAATTGGGTTATCGCTCAATCTGCTGCTATTGCTCCTGCCAATGGTTGTACACCTGTCCTTTCCAATAACAGTGCTTCAGTGTCTGCTCCTGTTTTATGTGATGGTGGCACAACGACGGTTACTTGGACGATCACTGATCTTTGTGAAACAATTAATACTATTACTGCTGATTTTAATTTAACAGCGCCAACAGATATCTCATTTACCAATCCTGCAGATAACAATGTACAATCCTGTGATTTTGATGATCAAGATGAGGTAAATACAGCATTTGATAATTGGGTTATCGCTCAATCTGCTGCTATTGCTCCTACCAATGGTTGTACACCTGTTCTTTCCAATAACAGTGCTTCAGTGTCTGCTCCTGTTTTATGTGATGGTGGCACAACGACGGTTACTTGGACGATCACAGATTTTTGCGAAACAATTAATACTATTACTGCTGATTTTAATTTAACAGCACCGACAGATATCTCATTTACCAATCCTGCTAATGATACTTCAATAGCTGCAGAATTTGATGATCCAGATGCTACTATCGCTCAAGCTAATCTTGATGCTGATATTGCTGCATGGGTTGCTGCTCAAACGGCTATTATTGATGGAAGTATTACTAACGGATGTGCTCCTGTTGTTACAAGTGATTTTACAAATCAATCTATTACATTTTGTAATTCAGGTTCAATAACAATTACTTGGACAATTACAGATCTTTGTCAAACTATTAATGTATCAGCTAATTATACATTTACTCAGCCGGATGGAATCAGTTTCACGAATCCATCTGGAAACACAGCTAATTCTTGTGATTTCGATAATGATGATCCTACGGTCGCTCAAGCTAATCTTGATGCTGACATTGCTGCTTGGGTTGCTGCTCAAACTGCTGTAATTACTGGTAGTCTAACTGGAGGATCACCAGCTGTAAGTAATGATTTCACGAATCAATCTATTGATTTATGTACTGGTGGTGATCTTACGGTTACTTGGACTATTGATGATATTTGTGAAACTATAACGCCTACAGCTACGTATTCATTAACTACGCCTACGGTAGTTTCATTTACCAATCCTACAGATAATACCGTTCAATCCTGTGATTTTGATGATCAAAATGAGCTAAATACCGCATTTGATAATTGGGTTGTCGCTCAATCTGCTGCTATTACTATTTCTAATGGCTGTTCTCCTGTGCTTTCTAATAACAGCACTTCAGTGTCTGCTCCTCTTTTATGTGATGGTGGTACAACAACGGTTACTTGGACGATCACTGATCTTTGCGAAACAATTAATATTACTGCTGATTTTAATTTGACTCTGCCGACTGCAATCTCGTTTACAAATCCTGCAGATAACAATGTACAATCTTGTGATTTTGATAATCAAACAGAGGTAAATACAGCATTTGATAATTGGGTTATCGCTCAATCTGCTGCTATTGCTCCTACCAATGGTTGTACACCTGTCCTTTCCAATAACAGTACTTCAGTGTCTGCTCCTGTTTTATGTGATGGTGGCACAACTACGGTTACTTGGACGATCACTGATCTTTGTGAAACAATTAATACTATTACTGCTGATTTTAATTTAACAGCGCCAACAGATATCTCATTTACCAATCCTGCAGATAACAATGTACAATCCTGTGATTTTGATGATCAAGATGAGGTAAATACAGCATTTGATAATTGGGTTATCGCTCAATCTGCTGCTATTGCTCCTACCAATGGTTGTACACCTGTTCTTTCCAATAACAGTGCTTCAGTGTCTGCTCCTGTTTTATGTGATGGTGGCACAACGACGGTTACTTGGACGATCACAGATTTTTGCGAAACAATTAATACTATTACTGCTGATTTTAATTTAACAGCACCGACAGATATCTCATTTACCAATCCTGCTAATGATACTTCAATAGCTGCAGAATTTGATGATCCAGATGCTACTATCGCTCAAGCTAATCTTGATGCTGATATTGCTGCATGGGTTGCTGCTCAAACGGCTATTATTGATGGAAGTATTACTAACGGATGTGCTCCTGTTGTTACAAGTGATTTTACAAATCAATCTATTACATTTTGTAATTCAGGTTCAATAACAATTACTTGGACAATTACAGATCTTTGTCAAACTATTAATGTATCAGCTAATTATACATTTACTCAGCCGGATGGAATCAGTTTCACGAATCCATCTGGAAACACAGCTAATTCTTGTGATTTCGATAATGATGATCCTACGGTCGCTCAAGCTAATCTTGATGCTGACATTGCTGCTTGGGTTACTGCTCAAACTGCTGTAATTACAGGTAGTCTAACTGGAGGATCTCCTACTGTAAGTAATGATTTTACAAATCAATCTATTGATTTATGTACAGGAGGTAACCTTACGGTTACTTGGACTATTGATGATATTTGTGAAACTATAACACCTACAGCTACATATTCATTAACTATACCTACGGTAGTTACATATACCAACCCTACAGATGACTCTTCTGATGCATGTGAATTTGGCACAACAGACCTTGTTGCTTCTCAAGCGAATTTAGATTCAGATATAGCTACATGGGTTTCAAATCAGACTAATACAATTAGTGGTAGTATACTTGGAGGATGTTCTCCAACGGTGACTAGTGATTTTCTTAATCAATCTATTGACTTTTGCACTGGTGGAGCAATTACTATTACCTGGACTGTAGAAGATTTATGTGGAATTACGACTCAAACTGCAACATATACATTTACACAACCAACTTCAGCTGTTTTTGATCAAAGTACATTGCCTGCTGATCTAACAGTAGAATGTGATTTATTAGCTCCTGCAGAGATTCTTACAGCATCAAATTCTTGTGGTAACATTGATGTGGCTTTTACTGAAGCAAGAACAGATGGTGACTGTCCAAATAGATATTCTCTTTTAAGAACTTGGACGGCTACTAATATTTGTGGAATTGTTACAACACACACTCAAACTGTTACAGTTACAGACAATACACCCCCTGTACTTACATTACCAGCCAATCAAACTGCGGAATGTAGTGATGACTTATCACCAATAGCTTTTGGTTCAGCTACAGCTACAGATAATTGTGATGCAAATCCAACAATCACTTTTAGTGATGTTAGAGCAGACGGATCATGTCCTGGTACTTTTACAATTACTCGTACATGGAAAGCTGTAGATGCGTGTGGAAATGAAATAACTGCAGATCAAACAATATCTACATCAGATACTACTGCTCCAGAATTTGTTCAAACAACACTTCCTGGAAACATCGCAATAGAATGCGGTAGTAATGTACCAGTTCCGGAAGATTTGGATGCTACAGATAATTGTGGTACTGCTACCGTTACTGTAGAAGATGAAAGAATTGATGGAAATTGTGCTAATAACTTTACTATTAGACGTACATATACAGCTACTGATCAGTGTGGTTTAACGAATACACACATCCAAACAATTATAGTTGAAGACAAAACACCTCCAGTATTTGAGCAAGTAACACTTCCTCAAGCTAATATAACAGCAGAATGTGATGCGATACCAAATGCAGAAACATTAACAGCTACAGATAATTGTGGCACTGCTACTGTAATTGTTACAGATGCTAGAACAGATGGAGATTGCCCTAACAATTATACAATAGCTCGCACATGGACAGCTACTGATGAATGTGGATTAATAACAACACACACACAAGTTATTACAGTACAAGATACTAAAGCTCCTGTACCTGCATCAACTTTTGAAGACGTTTTAAATGTTAGTTGCACCGATATACCAGACGCACCAGAATTAACTTTTACAGATAACTGTTCAACTAATATTACAGTTCTATTCAATGAAACAAACTCATATCAGGAAAATGTATTTGCCGACTATGAAATTGTTAGAACTTGGATAGTAAGAGACGAATGTAATAATGAAGAAACCTATACACAAACACTTCAAGTAGCACTTGATGAAATTATTACAGATTTATCTGCTCCAGACTGGTGTTATGATGAAGGTGCTATTAATATGAATAATTTATTACCTAGTGACCTCAATACGAATGGTACTTGGGAATTATTGGAAGGTGATCCAGTTGCAACACTAAACGGTAGTATATTCGATCCTTCAAATCTTGAATTAAGCGCTGACTTCTTACCAGAAAGTGGTGGAATTGATTATAGGTTCAGATATACAACTACAGACAATGGCTGTATAAGCATTACTGAGGTTATCATGAACGTACATGCAGATTGTGTGGTATTACCTTGTGGTGAGAACGATATCACAATCTCTAAAGCTGTAACTCCTAATGGTGATTTAAAAAATGACTTTTTCTATATCTCTGGTATTGATTTATGCGGATTCACTGCCGAAATAAAAATATTTAATCGTTGGGGTGCTTTAGTTTTCGAATCTAATGCCTATCCTCTTACAAAAGAGTTCGATCAATACAATAGCCCCCCAGCCGGTAGTTGGGAAGGTACAGCACATAAATCATCTATAGGTGGTGCTGGTCAAGTACCAAATGGGACGTATTATTATATAATAACTTTAAAAGATAGTGGATTGAATCCTATTACAGGACCTGTTTATTTAGGAACCAAATAAAAACATAACCTATGAAACTTATAAAATATAATATAATCGCTATTGCATTGTTAAGCTGTACGGTTGGAATTGCACAACAATTACCGCAATTCACACAGTACATGTACAATACAATCTCAATAAATCCAGCTTATGCGGGTAGTCGAGAAGCATTAAGTATAGTTGGATTACATAGAAGCCAATGGGTTGGTTTTAAAGGAGGTCCAATAACACAAACACTTTCTATACATACGCCGCTTAGAAACGATAGAATCGGTTTAGGTTTATCTTTTATCGAAGATGATTTAGGCCCACAAAACTACTCATACCTTTATGGAGACTTTTCATATACGATCCCTACAGGAAAAACCGGAAAATTGGCATTTGGTGTAAAGGGTGGAGCAACTCTTTATAGTTTTGATCAGGATTTTATAAATGATCCATCCATTGTTACAGATCCATTTTTTAGTGGAACAGAAAATCGTTGGGCTCCTAATTTTGGTGCTGGTGTATATTACCATACCAACAGATTTTATGCAGGACTATCTGCACCTAGAATATTAAACACGGATGAAAATAGCCAAGGAGACTACAAAGCTTTAGAACGTGTAAGTTACTATTTTACGCTTGGTGGTGTTATAGATCTAAGCAAGAACTTTAAATTCAAACCGGCTGGTTTAATAAAAGCGACCAATGGGGCTCCAATATCATATGATATTACGGCTAATTTCTTATTTAAAGAGAAATTTTGGCTAGGTGGGTCTTACAGAATCAATGAACAAACTGCTGCTATTGGCGGTATAGTAGACTTTCAAGTTTCAAGACAACTACGAGTAGGTTATGCTTACGAAAAACCAATTTCCGACATAGCCAGATATACTACAGGAACTCACGAAATATTACTTATGTATGAGTTTAAATTCTTAAGCTCAAAATTAAAATCACCTAGATATTTCTAATAAGATTTTTTACATGAAAACTAAAAATTACATATTAGTCTGTATCGCTCTAATGTTAAGCTTTTCTGCTCTTTCTCAACAAGGAAAACAGAAAAGAGCCGATACATTATTCAATAAATTCTCTTTTGTAAAAGCTGCTAAAGTTTATAGAGAGCTTATTCAAAATAATTATAACAAAGACTATGCAACTCGTCAATTAGCAGATTGCTACGCTTTTTTAAGAGACCCTAGAAATGCTTCAAGGTTTTATAAAAATGTTGTTAAACAAAAAAATGTGCCTATTGAGTATTACTATAAATATGCACAATCACTGCGTGGGATGAAAAAATATGACGACTCTCAAGTTTGGTTACAGCGTTTTAAAGATTCTGGAGGTGTCGTAAATTCTAATGACTTTTCAAAAGATGTAAACTTTATTACCAGTGTCTTTGGTGCTAAACAACAATACTTTTTAGACAGAATTCGTTTCAACTCAAAGTTTAGTGACTTTGGAGCTTTTGAACGAAATGGTAAGGTATATTTTGCCTCTACCCGAGATGAAGGTGTTTCTATAAAACGTCTATATGGTTGGAATGAACAACCCTTTTTAGATATTTATGTCGCAGACGTTGGAACTAAAAAAAATGTAGACCATACGGCTAAAGTAAAAGGCGATGTAAATTCTATTTATCATGACGGACCAGTAACCATTACGAAAAACGGTCATACCATGTACTTTTCTAGAAATAACTTCACAGAAGATATTGAAAAAAAGGACAAAAAAGGGTTAACAAACATGAAAATATACAGAGCAACATTGCAAGATAGTATATGGACAAATATAGAAGACCTTTCAATAAATAGTGATGATTTTTCTACACAACATGCTGCTTTAAATGTTGATGAGACTAAACTATACTTTTCATCAGACAGACCAGGTGGCTATGGTGGTTCAGATATCTATGTAGTAGATATTAATATTGATGGGACGCTAGGAGAACCTCAAAATATAGGTAATGTTGTAAACACAGAAAGTTCTGAAGGCTTTCCTTTTATTAATAATGAAGGGGTTTTATTCTTCTCATCAGATGGACACCCTGGTTTAGGTTTATATGATATTTTCGGAACGATTAAAGATGAAGACGGTGGGATTGTAGATGTTATAAATTTGGGAGTTCCAGTAAACTCCAATAAAGATGATTTTTCATTTACAATGAATGAAAACGGTATCACAGGATATTTTGCATCAAACAGAAAAGGAGGACGTGGAGATGATGATATTTACGCATACCACAGAAAGCCTGTTTTACATGTAGAAGGTGTGGTAACTGATGCTATTAATACAAATCCAGTACCAAATTCTATAATTAAATTATATGATGATAAAGGCAACCAAATTGCCTACATGAAAACAGATGAAAATGGCTATTATCAAATAAACATAGATAGAAACCAAGACTATAAAATTGTTGCCAATCAAGATAAATATATAGACGATTACAGAGAGTTTACATCAAAAAACATTCAAACTGAGCTTACTACTATTACAGCTAATTTATTGTTGAATCCAACTCCAAATGTTATAAAGCTTGCCGAATTGAACACGATTTATTTTGATTTCAATCAGTATAATATTAGAAAAGATGCTGCCTTAGAACTAGATAAAATAGTTAGTCTAATGCAAAACGATTATCCGGATATGGTCATTCGAATTGAATCTCATACCGATTCAAGAGGTAATCTAACATACAATGATAAATTATCTATAGATCGAGCAAATTCAACTTACGAATATTTAATTTCTAAAGGTATTGCTCCTGAAAGAATTACTGAGCACCAAGGTTTTGGTGAACGTAGATTAACCAATGGTTGTGAAGATGGTGAGGATTGTGAAGAAAAAGACCATCAATTAAACAGACGTACTCAATTTATAGTTGTAAAGATGGAATAACAAACAACTTGGCATTGACCGACCGAGTTTAAATAAACAAAAGCTATCACTTATAGTATAGGTTTTTAATTAAAACTAATGACCCCATGAGATTAAAAAATTATATTTTAACAAATATTATATTGCTATTGAGCTTTTCAGCTCTTGCACAATATGGTTCTCAAAAAAAGGCAGATAATCTGTTTAACAAATTTTCGTTTGTTAATGCTGCCCAAGTTTATCATAATCTTATAGAAAAGGACTTTAATGCTGACTATGCAACAAGACAATTAGCAGATAGCTATGCTTTCTTGAGGAATCCAGACAGCGCAGTGGTTTATTATAGAAAAGCAGTAGAACAACCTAATGTTCCTATAGCATATTATTACAATTACGCTCAAGCGTTAAGAGGTATTAAAGACTATAAAGAATCTCGTGTTTGGATGAGACGCTTTAAAAAAGCTGGTGGAGACATCAATGAAGAGAGGTATTTAAAAGACTCTGATTTCATTAATTCTATTTTTAATGCAAAACAGCAATATTTTTTAACCGATGTTAATTTCAATTCAAAATATAGCGATTTTGGAGCTTACGAGCATAATGGTAATATTTACTTTGCGTCTTCCAGAAATACTGGAGTTTCAACTAAGCATATATACGGTTGGAATGAAGAACCTTTTTTAGACATATATGTTACTAACAAAAAGGCTAATGATAGCACTGTTGTTATTGATCACAAATCTAAACTTAAAGGCGATATAAATTCTATTTACCACGAAGGCCCAATTACGATAACAAAAGATGGTAACACCATATATTTCTCTAGAAATAATTTTAATAAAAATATTCTAGGAAAAGATGAAGAAGGCATGACAAACCTTAAAATTTACAAAGCCTCTTTAATTGAAGATGAGTGGACAAACATTCAAGAACTTCCTTTTAATAGTGATGATTTTTCTAATGGGCATCCAGCATTAAATAATGATGGAACGAAGTTGTATTTTGCTTCTAACATGCCTGATGGTTTTGGAGGTACAGATATTTATCATGTAGATATAAATAATGATGGTACTTTTGGCACCCCTCAGAATTTAGGAAATGTGGTTAATACAGATAAAAACGAACGGTTTCCATTTATTAACAATGAAGGTGTTCTTTTCTTTGCTTCCGACGGCCATCCAGGATTAGGTCTTTTAGATATTTTTGGAACTGTTTCAGATAAAAACAATAATATTATCAGTGTTTTAAACCTTGGAGTTCCGGTAAACTCTAGTAAAGATGATTTCTCATTTTTTATGAATGAAGATGGACTGTCTGGCTATTTTGCATCTAATAGAAACGGTGGTGCTGGAGGTGACGATATTTACGCTTATGACAGAATCCCTCAATTAAAAATAGAAGGAATCATTACAGACGTCATTACAAATGAGCCTGTACCTAATGCCATTGTTACACTACTTGATAGTGATAATAAACAAATAGCTCTTTTGAAGACAGATGAAGACGGATACTATGAAATAAACATAGATAGAGATGCGGACTATATTGTAAACATCAAAAAAGATGATTATATAGAAGATACTAGACATGTTACCTCTAAAGGCGTAGAAAATAAAGTTACAAGTATAACTGCAGACTTTAATCTAAATCATATTGTAAAAAAGGTAACTCCAATTACGGAGCTCTACCCTATTTACTTTGACTTCAATAAGTTTGATATTAGAAGAGATGGCACTGTAGAATTAGATAGAATAGTTAACTTAATGATGAACACTTATCCAAGCATGGTAATTAAAATAGAATCGCATACAGATTCCAGAGGTTCATCAGAATACAATAATAGACTATCTATAGATAGAGCAAATGCCACATACAAATATTTAGTAGAAAAAGGTGTAGATCCATCTAGAATTACCGAACACAAAGGTTATGGTAAGCAAAAGTTAGCTAACGAGTGTGATGGCACTGTTAATTGTACAGAAGAACAACATCAAGAAAACAGACGTACACAGTTTATTGTAGTAAAGATGGAATAATTTAAGCAAATTCAATAATAATTAAAAACCATCAAGAGTGTTTTACTTTTCGATGGTTTTTCATACCATAAGACAACATATAGAAAACAAAAACCCTCCCATAAACTGAGAGGGTTTTTTACCTAAAGCTAAATTCAATAACAATTAAGTTATCAATAAATAACCTATTTAATTTTACATCGCATGAATTAACCATGCAAATTTCGCTAAAAATTAGTACATTAAATTAGGTTATGTTTTAATTGCTATTAAAAAGCAATCTTATTTTTTAATAAAGATGTTAGTAAAATACCATCTTCCTTTTTCATTCTTCTCTGCTGAAATATCAAAGTTTGTAAAATCGCCTTCAATAGTTCCTCTATGTCCTTCACTTTTAATCCAAGCTTTAACAACCGTTTCTGCAGAACTATATCCGTAAGCTACATTTTCAGATACTTTTTCTGCGCCAGCGTTCGACTTTAAGTAATTGCTACGTGTAAAAAAGTTATCATGTGATACTTTATTATTATCCACCATATAGTCTGTATGGCTAAATGCCACAGATTTAACTAAGGACATATCTTTTAAAGCATTTAAATCTAATGATACTCTATAATCATTAATAAGTTTAAGTATTTCTATTTCAATGTCTTTTGCTTCTTGCTCGATAAGGCTTAATTCAATAGCATCTGCCTTATCATCAATGCTGTCTGTTGAACAAGAAGAAAGTGTCAACCCAGCAAACAATACCAATAATGGTAGTTTAATTAATGACTTCATAAGTAGGTAATTTAGATTAGGTGATGTAAAATTAGCAGCCTACTCTGAAGTAAATGTTAATTAAATGTTAAAATCGATTAAAAACACGTATTTTATCGTATAATAATGCTTTTGATCGACGAAATACATTTTGTAATAAAAATAATATGATTTTCAGCGATTGTTTAAGGAGATAACCGATCAACTTTCCAACTATAATCTTTTTGTAGTATAAATCTTATTCTATCATGTAATCGATTTGGGCGACCTTGCCAGAACTCAATTTCTACAGGCTTAATAATATATCCACCCCAATTATCAGGTCTTGGTATTTCTTTACCTTCAAACTCATTCTCTAATTCCGAAAGTCTTTTTTCAATAGTATCCCTACTCTCTATAACCTCACTTTGATTTGAAACAATAGCACCCAATTGACTTCCTCTAGGTCTAGACTCAAAGTAGCCATCACTTAAATTCTCAGCAATCTTTTCCGCTTTCCCTTTAATAATAATCTGACGTTCTGCACCATGCCAAAAAAAGGATAAACATACATTTGGGTTTTGAGTTATCGCTTTCCCTTTTTCACTGTTATAATTTGTATAAAAAATAAAGCCTTCATAAGTAAAACGCTTAAGCAGGACAACTCTATTCTTTGGAAAACCATCTAAACCAATTGTAGAAACTGTCATAGCATTAGTTTCATCTTCTACAAAGAATTCATCTACTTCATGAAACCATTTTTGGAATAATTCCATTGGATTTTCTGGAACATCTTTTAAAAGTAATTCGTGCTTCTCGTAAGATTTTCTATAATTGCTTAAATCTTTTTCCATAAATACAAAATAACGAAAAATAATGTTTTCATAAACATTAAAATTTCATGAAACATTGTAATTTAGCATGAACTCTCTCCAAATTAATAACCTTATGAAATTTGAAAACTCTCACTTTAGCAAAACAACAAACTACTATAAATTAGAAATGTCGTTTGGTAATTTTTTTTTATGTGAAAAATTTATAATTTCAGAATTAAATGCTGGTATTCATTTTGATTGGCCTAAGATTGAAGAAGTAGTCACAGATATTTTAAATTTTTATGATAAAAAAGATAAACTGGGCTATATTTCTAATAGAATCAACTCATACTCCGTTGACCCACAAATTTGGGCAAAAGTTGAAAAGTATAATAACAACAATTTTGTAGTAGGTGGTACTATTGTATATTACAATGATATGATGTATATGAATGCGTCTTTAGAGAAAAGGTTTTCAAAAGTTAATCTTCATCCATGCCAATCTTTAGATGAAGCTATAGAATGGATTCTTAGCTTGGAAGCGCTAAAATAATTTTCACTCCTAAAATTTCAGGGCTTAGCATATAAAATATTCTTGCTTATAATAGCAAGAATTATATCAAAATTAGCCATAACTATTTATGACTCTGGTAATAGAAAAAGAATAACAAAATTTTATGTTTTCGTAGGCATAAAATTTCATCAAACGTTGTAAATTCGCACCATCATAAATAGCCCCTTATGAAATTTGAAAATTCAACCTACTGTAATAGCATAAGCTATTATAAACAAGAAATGCCGTTTGGTAACTTCTATTTTTGTGAAAAATTTATAATCGCAGAATTGCATGCTGGAGTCCATTTTGATTGGTCTAAACTTGAACTTGTCATTAAAGAAATTATAGAGTTTTATGGCAACGATGTTAAATTAGACTTTATATCAAACAGAATTAATTCATATTCAATTGATCCACATAATTGGATTAAAATTGAAACTTATAACATTATAGAAAAGCGTGCTATTGTATATTATAGCAAAATAATGTACATGAATGCGTCTTTAGAAAAAAGGTTTTCAAAAGTTAAAATCCACCCTTGTTTATCTTTGGATGAAGCTATAGAATGGGTGCAACACTTGAAAAAATTAAATCTTAAAAATTAAAAGTTTTTCCGTCTTCACATAATTCAACGTTATCAAAAACTTCTTGAGCTTCTTCTTTAAAAGCATCTAAGCCATCATAACGCGTTGAATAGTGTCCTAGTAATAATGTACCTGCATTAGCTAATTTTGCTATTGTAGCAGCTTCTTTTGCTGTAGAGTGCTTTGTTTTTGGGCCTAAATGAGCGTGTTTTTCTAAAAAAGTAGATTCATGATATAGCACATCGACATTTTTTATAATAGGTACTATATCTTCTTTGTACATAGTATCACTGCAAAACGCATAGCTTTTAGGCTTTATACCGGCTTTTGTAACAGATTTATTCTTTATTGTTTCTCCATCTTCGTTTACAACATCAAAGCCTTGGGTTAGCTTTCTGTAATAAGCAACATTGATATTTGCAGCTTTAACCTCGTCAATTTTTAACTTGCGATCTCCTTCCTTTTCTTGAAATAAAAACCCATTAGTATAAACCCTATGGCTTAATGGAACTGTATGAACCAGAACCTTTTCATCTTCAAAAATCAATTCTGACTTATTAGAAGTTAACTCATGAAATATAAGATTATAATTAGTCCAGGAGTCTGCCAATTTCATTTGAAGAATAACGACTTCTTTAATTCCCTTTGGACCATAAATATGTAAATCTGCTTCCCTGGTTAGCAGTCTAAAAGTTGATATCAAACCGACTAGACCAAAAAAATGATCGCCATGTAAATGCGATATAAATATGTGTTTAATACGATTGAATTTTATTTTATGCTTACGAAGTTGCACTTGCGTACCTTCTCCACAATCTATTAAAAACATATGGTTGTTAATCTCCAATACTTGTGATGTCGTATTGTTTAGTGTTCTTGGTGTTGCACTATAACAACCTAAAATCGTGAGCTGCATATTACAAAAGAGGTTTGTAATTTAATGAATCTGATGGAGTAAATTTACTTTTAAAACTAAAAGCATAAGGTGTATCACCGTGTTTATTTAAATAATCTAACCTATTTTTAGCATCTTGAAACGTGGGTTCGTAACCTTTAGGGATGTACCAAAATGCCATATGTATCATTTTCATTTTACTAAACCATTCTTTTTTTCGCTTAAATACTTCTATATGACCTGATTTATAAGTATAATTAAATAATGTTTCTAGATTTTCCCATACAGATATATTAATAAGTAATTCATTGTCTTGAAAAACTTGAGTTCCTAAATCCTTGTCTTCGTCTTTTAAACGCCATACAAAACCTTCGCTTTCATCGGCTAAAGCATTAATTCTATCCAAATTATTTACAAAATCTTGCATGATAGGATCGTCCATTGGGGCTAATCTTTTTGCAATGTTTACTTGTGCAAGATGTAATTCACTCATATTAAAATCCTAGGTCACGTTCCATTTCTTCCATTTCAATAATATCATAAGCCTCTTGAATAGTTGGCACTACAATAATTTCGTCTGGAATATTATCTAAATTAATATTATTTGAAACAATTACAAAAGACTGTTTAGATGCTCGATGTATATTTGATACTTCAAGAAACTCAACTATATCTTGCAAACCCAATTTATTTAAAGCTGTTAAAACCACAATAATGTTGTTGTTTTTAAATTTTGGGTATAAAGCCTGTAATTTCTTAACCAATTCTATAATCGTGGCTTTTTCTTGTGTGATTATAGAAGTGTTTCCGTTTTGGTCTAAAATCATAATCTACTGTTTTATTTTGGACGCTAATAAATATATAGTTGCCATTCTTATAGCTACACCATTTTGAACTTGGTCTAGGATAATGGATTGTTTCGAATCGGCAACATCGCTAGTAATTTCCACACCCCTATTGATAGGGCCTGGATGCATGATCGTAATTTCCTTATCTAATGAATCTAATAATTCTTTATTGATTCCAAACTGTTGTGTATACTCTCTGGTTGATGGAAAATAACTAATATCCATACGCTCATTCTGCACACGTAACATATTAGCTACATCACACCAATTTAATGCTTTACGTAAGTTTGTTTCAACTTTTACTCCAAGATCTCCAATGTACTTTGGCAACAATGTTTTTGGTCCACAAACCATCACTTGTGCGCCTTGAAGTTGTAGTGCAAAAATATTTGAAAGTGCTACACGACTATGAAGAATATCTCCTACTATAACGACTTTCTTTCCATTAACATCGCCTAGTTTTTCTCTTATTGAATATGAATCTAAAAGTGCTTGCGTTGGATGCTCATGAGCCCCATCACCTGCATTAATAATACTGGCATTGATATGTTTTGATAAAAAGACACCTGCTCCTGGATTTGGATGCCTCATAACAACCATATCCACTTTCATAGATAAGATGTTGTTAACAGTATCAATTAACGTCTCCCCTTTCTTTACTGAAGATTGTGCTGATGAAAAATTGATAACATCTGCAGATAATCTTTTTTCAGCTAATTCAAATGATAATTTTGTTCTTGTTGAATTTTCAAAGAAAAGGTTTGCAATGGTAATATCTCTAAGCGAAGGTACTTTTTTAATAGGTCTATTAATCACTTCTTTAAAATGATCGGCAGTTTCAAAAATAAGTTGGATATCTTGTTCTTTAAGATATTTTATTCCTAATAAGTGATTGACACTTAATTCACTCATGCTTTTTATTATTCAGTTAGCTGTTGTTTTTAATGGCTTTTATTCCAGAAAAACGATTACTTTTCAATTAAATAAACGGAATCTTCATTATCATGTTCTTCCCAATTTACTTTTACTTTTTCATTATTTATAACATCCACTTGTCTCCCCCTATAATCTGGTTGTATGGGCAAATGTCTACTAAAACGCCTATCAATTAGCGTTAATAATTCTATTTCATTTGGTCTTCCAAAAGATTGAATAGCTGTTAAAGCAGCTCTAATACTACGTCCCGTATATAAAACATCATCTATAAAGACAATGTTCTTGTCCTCAACTAAAAAATTAAGTTTTGTCGTATTTGCTTCAAGCGTTTTGTCTCCTCTACGGAAATCATCTCTATAGAATGTAATATCCAGATGTCCTAATTGAATGTTTTTAACCTTGTAATGATCTTCTAAAACCTTCGCTAACCTATCTGCTAAAAAGACACCTCTAGGCTGTAAACCAATTAAAACGGTATTAGAAAAATCGGTATGTTTTTCAATAAGTTGACAAGCCAATCGGTGAAGAATGATGTTTACCTCTTTTGCGTTAAGTAAAACTTTTTGACTCATATATTCTATCCAAACGTGTTTGGAGCACAAAGATAATGCAAAATTTTAGAAGTAGAAACATAAAAGTTAACACTTCACTTAGGCAATCAATTAAAAACAAAAAAGCCTTCAGTTTCCTGAAGGCTTTAATTTTATAAATAGATTTCCGTTTTTACGGAAATGAAAAAGTTTTTTAATTACGCTTTTCCGTCCATTTTATCTTTAAGAGCTTGTAAAGCATCATTAGCATCACCTAAAGTTGGTTTTGCTTCTGCTGCTGCACTAGCTGCTTTCTTAACTGCTGCTTTAACGTTAGCAACCTCTTCAGCCTTGAATACAGCTGTGTGAGACGCTACAACACGTTTAAACTCTTTATTAAATTCAATGATTTTGAATTCTGCAGCTTCACCTTTCTTAAGTTTGCTTCCGTCTTCTTTTTCAAGATGACGAGAAGGTACAAAAGCAACGATATCTTCGTTAAATTCAATAGTAGCTCCTTTATCAACTATTTCAGCAATAGCAGCATTATGAACAGTTTCTAAAGCGAATTCTGTTTCATATTTATCCCAAGGATTATCAGTTGTTTGTTTGTGACCTAAACTTAGTTTACGTCCTTCAACATCTAACTCTAATACAATAACTTCTAACTTATCTCCTACGGCACAGAACTCAGATGGGTGCTTGATTTTCTTAGTCCAAGATAAATCCGAGATATAAATCAATCCGTCAATACCTTCTTCTAATTCAACAAATACACCAAAGTTTGTAAAGTTACGTACAACACCTGTATGCTTAGATGCTAATGGGTATTTACCTGTAATATCTGTCCATGGATCTGGAGTTAATTGCTTAATACCAAGAGACATTTTACGATCTTCTCTATCAAGAGTTAAGATAACAGCTTCAACCTCATCTCCTACAGAAACGAAATCTTGAGCTGAGCGTAAATGTGTAGACCATGACATTTCAGATACGTGAATTAATCCTTCAACGCCATCAGCTACTTCAATAAACGCACCGTAATCAGCAATAACAACTACTTTACCTTTTACTTTATCACCAACTTTCACCTCTTCTGCAAGAGCTTCCCATGGGTGTTTGCTTAATTGTTTTAATCCTAATTGGATTCTTGATTTGTTTTCATCAAAATCAAGGATTACAACATTAAGTTTTTGATCTAATTCTACAATTTCATTTGGATGGTTAATTCTAGACCAAGATAAATCTGTGATATGAACTAAACCATCAACACCACCAAGATCAATAAATACACCGTAAGAAGTAATGTTTTTAACAACACCTTCTAATACTTGTCCTTTTTCTAATTGACCAATGATTTCTTTTTTCTGTATTTCAATATCAGCTTCAATAAGTGCTTTATGAGATACTACTACGTTTTTGAATTCGTGGTTGATTTTAACAACTTTAAATTCCATAGTTTTATTTACATACTGATCGTAATCTCTAATTGGTTTAACATCAATTTGAGAACCTGGTAAGAATGCTTCAATTCCAAAAACATCTACAATCATACCACCTTTAGTTCTGCATTTAACAAAACCATTAACGATTTCACCTGTATCATGAGCCGCATTAACGCGATCCCAAGCTTTAATAACACGTGCTTTTCTGTGAGATAATACTAATTGTCCTGTTGCATCTTCACGAACATCAATTAATACTTCTACTTTATCACCAACTGCTAAGTTAGGATTGTAACGGAATTCGTTTAAAGAAATAACACCTTCAGATTTTGCATTGATATCAATAATTGCATCTCTATCAGAAATGTGGACTACAGTACCTTCAACAACCTCATCATTAAGCGTATCAACGAAATTTTCTGCTACTAATTTTTCAAATTCTTTAAGTTGTTTATCATCAACTTCATCAATACCTTCTTGGTAATTGTGCCAATTGAACTCTTTTAAGAATTTTTCTGGATTTGCCTGAGCTTCAGAGACCACTGGAGCTTCTTTTGTTGGAGCTTCTGTTGCTTCAACTTCAGCTTGTTTTGCTTTTTCAGCCATGTGCTGATTAAATTTGTATTCTGTATGCTTCGGAAGATTTATGCAATGAACACACAGAAGTGTTATTTTAAGTTATAAGTCAATCCCTTTTATCTCTCCGATGATTTGCTAAAAGGAGTGCAAAAATACATTTTTTCAGTAAACCTGCCTAATTTTTGATACATAAACTTTTATGTGACTTTTATGTTTTTTTGTGTCAAAATACATAGAGAACTCATCTTGACTTTTTCTATTTCCTAAAAAATGGCTCATCTGAACAAATTTCATCTCATTTTCGGTTAAAAACAAAAAGTCAAGATGAGTTCAGAATAAAAACTTAATCTTTAAATAAATAAATTTTACAATAAGAAATTTATTATATTGTAAACAGAATAAATTATTAAAATTAACACTTATGACTATGAGAGCAAAATACCAATCAGTATTAGATTTGGGAGAATCTTTAAACATTCAAAACGGTGATGTAAAAGAGGAAAATGGCATTTTAAAGGTTTGGGGAACGGCCAATACTCCTTATGAAAAAAACCTTATATGGGATAAAATAAAAGAAATTGGAGGCGAAAACCCAACAGACATTAAAGCAGACATTAAAGTTGCCGATGAAAGTGTTTTTCACAGGCACACGGTTAAAAGTGGAGAAACTTTAGGAAAAATAGCTATACAATATTATGGAAACGCATCAAAATACCAAGATATTTTTAAAGCAAATTCTGATATTTTAAAAAACCCGGATTTAATACATCCTGATCAAGAATTGATTATTCCTAATCTATAATATTTATATGTTCTAGTATTTAGAACATTTAAAATCCCTAAATAAAAGAGGCTGTCTTTTTAGACTGCCTCTTTTGTCTTACTAGAAGCATGCTATTTACGACATTTTAGTTTTCGTATTAATTTTAGCCCTTCTACAATACTTGTTGATAAAGCTTATATTTAAACTAACGCCAGTTTCTATGCTAAACTAGCAAAATCATTGTTATACAATTGAAAAGTTTTAGAAAGTATACTGAAATAATGTTTATAAAAACACAGCTAGAAGTTCTATTAATTTAAAGATCAAAATAGAGATAAAAAAATACAAGTTTCTATTCTAAACTTTCAAGTGTCATATTAACTAAACTTAAGATTTTATCGAACTGTTCAGTTGGTGTCATATTTGAATTATCTATTTCAATAGCATCTTTGGCTTTAACCAATGGAGAATCTTCCCTATTAGAATCTAAATAATCGCGTTCTTGAACATTTTTTAAGACGTCTTCATATTTAATATCATCTCCTCTATTGGTAAGTTCATCATAACGCCTTTTAGCTCGTGTTTCAGCAGAAGCTATCATAAATAGTTTAAGGTCAGCTTTAGGAAAAACTACGGTTCCAATATCTCGTCCGTCCATAACGACGCCTTTACTCTTACCCATTTCCTGTTGTTGATCTACTAACTTTTGTCTAACTTCAGAAATAGCGGCCACTTTACTAACAAAACCAGAAACTTCTAATGTCCTTATTTTTTTCTCAACATTAACACCATTTAAATACACCTCTGCATAACCAGCAACCTCACTAAATTTAAAACTTATTTCAATGTTTGGTAATTGAGAAACAAGACCTTTTACGTTAAACCTATTATCATTAATAAGCGCATTTTCCATTGCATAAAATGTAACAGCTCGATACATAGCACCTGTATCAACATATACATAACCTAAATGCTTTGCAAGCTGCTTAGCCACAGTACTCTTACCTGTTGAGGAAAACCCATCTATAGCTATTGTAATTTTATTCATTTTTTATATTTGAAGTACCAAAAATACTTAAAGCGCTTTAAGCAAGAAAACTAATTCTTATAATTTATATTTAATACGGCCTTGAGCACTTATTTTTTTCTTGTTAGGGGAAAGCAAATACTAAATATACTGATGATTACTGAAACTGAACACTGAATACTGAGACTAAACAAGCATCAACGTAAATCTATTTGCAATCCAAAAAAGTTTGAATTAGCGGCACTGGTATATCTGGCATGCGTATAACTAAAACGCATTTTATTCATTTTAATAGAAATCCCAGCAGATATTCCTGAAAAATTACGCTGATCTACAATGCGCAACTCTTCACCTCTTCGAAAGTTATAACCAAGTCTGATATTAAAACCACCTTCTGGAAATAGTTCTGCTCCAATAATAGTATGTCTTATTACTTGTCCTAAAAATCCAATTTTCTCATTTGATTGTTCTCCTCCTAAATCACTAACCGATCGAGCTGGATTTGGTCTAGTTATTGGCCATTGTTGTAAGTTCTCTAAAGTAATATGCCAACGGATAGGAACATTTTCTAACCGTTGGGTCATTCCAAAAGCAACTTCAAATGGTAATCGTTCATTAAGTCCTGCATAGGTAGTAATTTGAGTTCCTGCATTTCTCACAACTAAAGCAGCATTAAAATCCAAGTCTTCATTTATATATATCAAACCTAAATCTGCTGCCACACCAAAAGAATTATATTGTTCTAATTTTGAAGTAATAAGTTTGAGATTAGCCCCAAAATAAAAATCGGAATAACCTATTTGAAGTGCATATCCCAAAGAAAGCGCTGCTTCATTACCTGAAAATGTCCCTGTACTAACACCATTCTCGTCATAACCATCAAACGAACCATAATTAATATAGGTAATACCTGCATGAAGTGTTCGGGTACGCCTATCTACAGTATATGCATAAGAAGCTGTACCATACCCAATACCACCCAAATAACTTGTGTAATTTACTGCCAATTGATTATCCATGTCAACATTAATAGTTGCTGGATTAAAAAGTCCTTGGGTGACATCGTAATCAACATTGGTTAGTATCTTACCTCCTAATGCTGCTTGCCTTGGTGACGATATCAAATTAAGAAATTGATACGTCGTTTCACCCCCTACCTGAGCAATAATAAGAGAACTACAAGACAAACAAAAAAAAGTGATAATTTTCTTTAGCATATTTACGGCACAAAGTAAGTAAATCTATCTTAAAACGATGGTAGGTATCTTTTATTTTAAACCATAAAAAAAACCTCGAAATAAATCGAGGCCTTTTCTTGTGCCGTTTTAAAGCTTTTTAGCATGCTTTACTTTTTGGGTTGTCAGTGCTATTTTAATAACATCACTCATATCTGTTACATAATGAAATGTTAACCCTTTTAAATAATCTGCTTTTATTTCTTCTATATCGCGTCTATTCTCTTCACACAATAAAATCTCTTTTATACGTGCACGCTTGGCAGCTAGTATCTTTTCTTTAATGCCTCCAACTGGAAGCACTTTTCCACGGAGTGTAATCTCTCCAGTCATAGCTAAACTTTTCTTTACCTTTTTTTGTGTAAATAAAGACACTAATGATGTTAGCATAGTAACTCCAGCACTTGGCCCATCTTTTGGTGTTGCGCCTTCTGGTACATGAATATGTACATTATACTTGTCGAAGATAGTCGCATCTATTCCAAAATGGTCTGCATTAGATTTAATATACTCCATAGCGATGGTAGCAGATTCTTTCATTACTTTACCTAGGTTTCCGGTAATAGTAAGTGCGCCTTTTCCTTTTGATAAAATAGATTCAATAAATAGAATATCGCCACCAACACGAGTCCAGGCCAATCCCGTAACAACTCCAGCCACATTATTATTTTCATATTTATCACGTTCTAATTTAGCGCCCCCTAAGACCTCAACAACATCTTCGTTAGACACTTTAATATTATAATCTTCTTCCATTGCAATATTTTTGGCTGCATAGCGTACCATTTTTGCAATTTGTTTTTCTAAACCACGAACACCAGATTCACGTGTATAGCCCTCTACAATCTTCTCTAACTGTGCTTTACCAATCTTTAAATGATCAGTATTTAAACCATGTTCTTTTAATTGCTTTGGTAATAAATGACGCTTTGCTATTTCAACTTTTTCTTCGATAGTATAACCAGTTACATTAATAATCTCCATACGGTCACGTAATGCTGGCTGAATGGTAGATAAGCTATTTGATGTTGCTATAAACATAACCTTAGAAAGGTCGTATCCCATTTCTAAGAAATTATCATAGAACTCACTATTTTGCTCAGGGTCTAAAACCTCTAACATAGCAGATGATGGGTCTCCTTGATGTGAATTAGATAGTTTATCTATTTCATCTAAAACAAAAACGGGGTTAGACGTTCCTGCTTTCTTTAAGCTTTGAATAATTCGCCCGGGCATAGCTCCTATATAGGTTTTACGATGCCCTCTAATTTCGGCTTCATCACGTAACCCTCCTAACGAAATACGTACATATTCCCTACCTAAGGCTTCTGCTATAGACTTCCCTAATGATGTTTTACCTACTCCCGGTGGCCCGTATAGACATAAAATAGGTGATTTCATATCATTACGTAGTTTTAATACCGCTAGATATTCTATGATTCTTCTTTTTACGTCTTCTAATCCAAAATGATCTCTATCTAAAACCTTTTTAGCATGTTTTAAATCGAATTTATCCGTACTAAACTCATTCCAAGGCAAATCTAAAAATAGCTCTAAATAATTACGTTGAATAGAGTATTCTGCAACTTGCGGATTCATACGTTGCATCTTAGCTATTTCTTTATCAAAATGTTTTGCTACTTGCTCATCCCATTGCTTCTCACTAGCACGTAACTTCATTTCTTCAAGCTCTTCATCATGACTAACACCTCCCAATTCTTCTTGAATGGTTTTCATTTGTTGATGCAAGAAATATTCTCTTTGTTGCTGACTCATGTCCATTTGAACTTTAGACTGAATATCATTCTTAAGCTCTAATTTTTGAAACTCAACATTCATAAACTTAAGTGTAGCCAAAGCACGCTTTTTAAGATCATCCATCTCTAAAAGCGCCTGCTTTTCAGCTACCGAAAGATTCATATTAGAAGACACAAAGTTTATTAAAAATGAATTGCTTTCTATATTCTTTATAGCGAAAGAAGCTTCACTAGGAATATTTGGACTTTCTTTAATAATCTCTAGTGCCAAATCCTTTATGGAATCTATAATTGCTGAAAACTCTTTGTTGTTAACCGCAGGCTTTGCTTCTGCCAAGTCTCTAATAGTCGCATTCATGTATGGTTCTTCAGTAAGAACCTCTGCCACTTTAAAACGTTTTTTTCCTTGAATGATAACCGTTACGTTACCATCTGGCATTTTTAAAACACGTAAAATTCTTGCAACAGTACCTGTTTCATTAATATCTTTTGCAGTTGGGTTTTCTACAGATTCATCTTTTTGAGACACTACACCAATAACTTTTCCGCCTTTATTTGCATCATTTATTAGTTTAATAGATTTATCTCTACCTGCAGTAATAGGAATCACTACTCCAGGAAACAATACCGTATTTCGTAATGATAATATAGGGAGGGTTTCTGGTAATTCCTCATTATTGATGGCTTCTTCATCTTCTGGTGTCATTAGTGGAATTAATTCTGAGTTTTCATCAAATTCCTGTAATGACAAACTGTCAAGGGCTATAAAATTAGATTTCTTCATATATATATTTAGGTCAATCTGTCATTAAAACAGAATTGATCATTTATTATAATTGTTTTATAAAAAACTAAACCAATGAATATCAGCTACTTAAATCATGAATAACGATATACATTACTACTATAAATTCAATAGCTATGCCACAGTATAAAATGCTTTTAATTATTTTTAATTTCTAAAGAAAGTTTAAAAGAAATACTTTTTCAAAAACACAAGGATGATTTTGCAATCTGAAAACTGAGTTAATATCTAACAGTTTACACCTTCCCCATTTTCTTCAAAACAAATAATAAGACTATTGGTATTGCCAATAAACCTATCATTAGCAAATTGGTTTCAAACAATCTAGGCGATAGCACCAAAGTAATAACGTACCCCCCTATAGCACCGCCAAAATGCGCATCATGTCCTATATTACCTATTCTGTTTTTCATTCCATAAATAGAATACAACAAATACCCTATTCCGAAAACATAAGCTGGTATGGGAATTGGGATAAAAAACACATACAAGTCCATTTCTGGTCGTAATAAAATAGCGGCGTATAAAATTCCAGTAACAGCACCACTAGCACCAACAGCACTATAATGGTATTCATTTTTATGGAAATATAAAGAAAGTAAACTTCCTATAACCAAGCTCCCTAAATAAATTAACACAAAATATAGTGGATTTAAAAGTGTAATAACAACACCTGCAAAAAAGTACAGCGTAATCATATTAAACAATAAATGCTGCATATCTACATGCAAAAATCCTGAACTAAACATTCTAATTTGCTCGCCTCTTCGTACACTACCTACATGAAATTTATACTTATCAAAAAAACTATAATCGCCAAAACCTTTATAGGATATGATTACATTTGCCGCTATTATAATTATGGTAACCAAGTCTAATTTGCCCATTTAGAATAATCGTTTAAAATCTATTTAACATATATTTGCCACTACAAATCTAAATTAATTAATGCAATTTCTAATTTATATTATTGTTTATCCTTTTTTATGGATGACATCCAGATTACCTTTTAAATTATTGTATCTAGTTTCTGATGGTCTTTACGTATTACTATACCGCATAATAGGTTATAGAAAAAAGGTGGTCAACAACAATTTAAGACTTGTTTTCCCTGAAAAAACAGATAAAGAAATAGCTGTTATTAGAAAAAAATTCTATAAACATTTATGTGATATGTTTCTGGAAATGGCAAAAACCATGTCAATTTCTGAAAAAGAGTTAAAAAAACGTTTTAAAATTAACAATCCAGAAGAGTTTAAACGTTTAGAATCTTTAAATAAAAGCATTATTTTAATTTTTGGTCATTATGCCAGTTGGGAGTGGTCTATAGTACTTCAGAATTATATAAACTTTAAAGGGCTGGCTGTTTATAAAAAACTAGCAAATCCATATTTTGATAAGTTAATTAGAGACATACGATCCAAATTCAACACAACGCTTATTAGTACTAAAGAAACCATAAGTATTATAAACCAAACCGAGTCCAACGGTATAAAAAGTATTACTGGTTTTTTAAGCGATCAATCACCCAAACTAACCAAAGATGTATATTGGAGCCAGTTTATGGGAATTAAAACGCCATGTTTTACTGGTGCAGAACGTTTAGCAAAAAAATTAGATTTATCTACTGCTTACTTAAAAGTAAACAAAGTAAAACGAGGATTTTATGAAGCTGAAATTATAACACTTGCAGAAGACTCTAATAAGTATAAAGATTATGAGTTAACAGATCTATTTCTTAAAGAAGTAGAAAAGCAAATTCATGAAGCTCCTGAATATTATTTCTGGACTCATAAACGCTGGAAACATAAAAAATAATAATCCTTCATAGCAAGTTCTATAATTTATACTTTACTTAAATCACAAAACTGTAGTACAAAAAAGAGGCTGTCTAGAAAGTCTATAAGTTGTCATTTTGAGCGCAGCCGAAAAATCTCAATACGCTGGTATTCAAAATGTTTAATTTAAAGAGATTCTTCATTTCATTCTGAATGACACTTTTTTAGACAGCCTCATAATTATTATATGATTCGATAGTATTATGAGTTGGCAATAGTGCCTATCTCTTCAATAAATTTATCAGCCAATGCATCTGCTTCCTTTTGAGATTTTGCTTCAGTATAAATTCTAATAATAGGTTCCGTATTACTTTTACGAAGGTGTGCCCAACTTTCGGGGAAATCTATTTTTACACCATCAATAGTCGTTAACTGTTCATTTTTGTAACGATCTTCTATGGTACTTAAAATACCATCAACATCTAAATCCGGTGTTAATTGAATCTTCTTCTTACTCATAAAGTAATTAGGATATGTTTTTCTAAGTTCACTAACACTTATATTTTTTTCGGCCAGTAAACTTAAAAACAAAGCAACTCCAACCAATGCATCACGCCCATAATGAGATTCAGGGTAAATAATACCTCCATTACCTTCTCCTCCAATAACAACGTTATTCTTCTTCATAAGCTTTACAACATTCACCTCTCCTACCGCACTAGCTTCGTAAGTACCACCATGTTTTTCGGTAACATCTCGTAATGCTCTTGTAGAACTCATATTGCTAACAGTATTACCTGGTGTTTTGCTCAAGACGTAATCTGCACAAGCTACCAAAGTATATTCCTCTCCAAACATCTCTCCATTTTCATCCATAAAAGCTAAACGATCCACGTCTGGGTCTACTACAATACCAAAATCAGCACCATGTTTTTTTACAGCATCAGATAAATCTGTCAAATGCTCTTTTAAAGGCTCAGGGTTATGTGGAAACTCCCCATTAGGCTCACAATACAGTTTTATAACATCGACACCTAATCGTTCTAAAAGTAATGGAATTGCTATACCTCCTGTTGAATTCACACCATCTACTACAACTCTAAAACGTGCCTGTTCAATAGGCTTTACTGTGACTAATGGTAAATCTAAAACCTCAATAATATGTAAATCTATGTACGCTTTGTTTTTTGTTATTTTCCCTAAACTATCAACATCTGCAAAATTCATATTATTGCTTTCTGCTATATCTAAAATTTTAGCACCTTCGATAGCATCCAAAAACTCCCCTTTTTCATTTAGTAATTTTAAAGCATTCCATTGTTTTGGGTTATGACTTGCTGTTAATATAATACCGCCGTCTGCATGTTCCATAGGTACTGCAACTTCTACTGTTGGTGTTGTAGAAAGTCCTAAATCAATAACATGAATCCCCATACCTACTAATGTATTCATTACTAAGTTTTGGATCATTTTGCCAGAAATACGAGCATCTCTACCAACAACTACACGATAGTTTTCTTTTTCTCTATTCTGTTTTAGCCAAGTACCATAGGCTCCTGCAAATTTAACAGCATCTATAGGTGTCAAATTTTCTCCTACCTGTCCGCCAATAGTTCCTCTAATTCCTGAAATTGATTTTATAAGTGTCATGTTGTTATTTTTCAAAATTTTAGCAAACCTACATATTTTTTTTAGCTTGTATTTTAATTAGACTTAAAAAATGACAAATAGAAGAATTTTAAAGTTAAAATACCTTCCTAAAATTTGAATTCGTAAATTTCACAAATGAACTACTTAGCGCATATTTATCTTTCGGGAGAAAATGATTTAATTACTATTGGCAATTTTATTGCTGATGGCATAAAAGGAAAAGACTATAAAACGTATCCTAAAGACATTCAAATTGGTATCTTATTACATCGAAATATAGATACTTTTACAGATGCTCATAAAACCGTTAGAATAAGCACCAAAAGATTACACGAAAAATACGGGCATTACTCAGGTGTTATTGTCGATATTCTTTACGATCATTTTCTTGCTAAAAACTGGCATAAGTACAGTACAGTTCCTTTGGACAAATACGTGGCCTCTTTTTATGATTCTTTAGAAGAACATTATAACATACTGCCTTCAAGAATACAAAAGATAATGCCATACATGATAGCCAATAATTGGTTATTAAGTTACGCATCTATCGATGGGATATCCAGAGTTTTAGATGGGATGAATAGAAGAACTAAAAATAGATCTGCAATGAATGAAGCCATCGTTGAACTTGAAGCGTTCTATAAAGAATTTGAAAATGAATTTACGATGTTTTTCAATGAATTAATTACCTTTTCGAAACAAACACTTAAAGAATTAAGCAAAGCATAAATTATGAAACGACTACTTTATATAATCTTATTATGCATCCTTTATACTTCATGTAAAAAAACGGTCGAGCCCAAAAAGACAGGGTTAATAACAAAAAATGCCATGGTAGTCTCTGCAAGAGCTGAAGCTTCAGAAATTGGTAGTGCCATTCTTAAAAAAGGAGGCAATGCGTTTGATGCTATGGCTGCCATGCAATTAGCTTTAGCTGTTGCCTACCCGTATGCAGGAAACATAGGAGGTGGTGGTTTTATGGTATATCGAAAATCTAATGGTGAGATAGGAGCTTTAGATTATAGAGAAAAAGCACCATTAGCAGCTACTAAAGACATGTATCTGAATGAGAACGGAGACGTTATTCCTGAAAAAAGTACCCTAGGAGCTATGGCAGTTGGAGTACCCGGATCTGTAGCCGGCATCTTTGCTGTTCATGAAAAATTTGGCAGCTTACCTTTAGAAGACATTATAAAACCATCTATTAATTTAGCTAACAAAGGGATTATTGTTACCAAAAAGCAAGAAGCCAAAATAAAAAGATATCAGCCCTATTTTTTTAAAGCTAATAAAGATTCTATTCTATTTAACAAAGTATGGAAAATGGGCGATACCATAAAGTATCCTGCGCTTGCTAAAACATTAGAACGTATTTTAGATCATGGAAAAAATGAATTTTATAAAGGTGAAACAGCTAAACGACTGGTAAGGTTTATTCAAGAAAATGGTGGTATTCTTACCGAAGAAGATCTGGCAAAATACACCGCTAAATGGCGTACACCAACGACATTTATGTATGATGATTTAAAAATTATTTCTATGTCACCACCATCCAGTGGAGGTATTTGTTTAGCGCAAATAATGACCATGATTGAACCGTATGATTTAGACGATTTCGGACATAATTCTGTTAAATCGATTCAAGTTATTACAGAAGCAGAACGCAGAGCTTATGCTGATAGGAGTTTTTATTTAGGAGATCCAGATTTTGTCAATATTCCAGGTGATACATTAATAAGTAAAACCTATTTAAAAGATAGAATGCAGAGTTTTTCTTTTGAAAAAGCAACGGCATCAAAAGATGTATCGCATGGCAATGTTCAAGTCATTGAAAGCGATGAAACCACCCACTACTCTATTATCGATCAATTTGGCAATGCTGTATCTGTAACCACAACTATAAATGGTGCTTACGGTTCAAAATTATATTGCTCAGATTTAGGTTTCTTTTTAAACAATGAAATGGACGATTTTAGCAGCAAACCTGGTGTTCCTAATATGTTTGGACTCATAGGTGGTGATGCCAATAGTATACTCCCTGAAAAACGCATGTTAAGCGCTATGACTCCTACTATTGTTGAGAAAAATGGTAAATTGTTCATGGCCGTCGGAACACCTGGTGGGTCCACCATCATAACCTCTGTTTTACAAACTATCCTCAATGTACATGAGTATAATATGACCATGCAGGAAGCAGTAGATGCCCCTCGTTTTCATCACCAATGGTTACCAGATGAAATTAGAATGGAACCAAATTCATTTGATAGCACATTGACTTCTCAACTTAAACAACTAGGATATACTATAAACGAAAAAGATTCTCCTGTAATTGGCAAGGTCGACGGAATACTTGTTTTAGACGATAACTTGTTAGAGGGCGGTGCAGATCATCGAGGTGATGATACTGCTGTCGGTTTTTAGAGTATTTCTTTTATTAAGATGATAGGATTTAATAATTTAGATCTCTATTTTACAGAAAACGATAAAAGTTTTTTATGCCTAAAAAACCAAAAAAAATAGTAAAAATAATAACTGGGGTGATTATATTTCTCACCTTACCCAGTTTATTGTTCTTTGGTTTTTTATTCTTTAAATTTAATGAAGACTTACCAAATGGTGTTCAAGGAGAAGAAGCCGATGCTTTAGCTTATAAAATGCTTGAGGCTTTAGATTATGATGCTTTTAAGAACACCAATTATATTGAATGGACATTCAAAAAAAGACATCATTACGAATGGGATAAAGCAAAAAACATTTGTAAAGTTTACTGGAAAGAGTTTAAGGTAAATTTAGATTTGAACGATCATAGCCAAAGTAAAGCTTATATACATAGTTTTAAAGTGGAAAAAAATATGTCTGAAGAATTAATAGCCAAAGCTCTAAATTACTTTAATAACGATTCATTTTGGCTAGTAGCACCTTATAAGGTTTTTGATAAAGGTGCAGAACGCAGGCTAGTAAAACTTGAAAATGGAGACAACGCACTTTTAGTTACTTACACCACTGGCGGATCTACACCTGGAGATTCTTATTTATGGTTGTTCGATAATACGGGTAAACCTAAAGCCTTTAAAATGTGGACTTCTATACTGCCGATAGAAGGTTTAGAAGCCTCATGGAGCGATTGGACAACGACAGAAAGCGGTGCTCAACTACCTACATTTCACAAACTGCTTGTTTTAGGCTTGGAGATAAATCACATTAAAGGTTCGATCGATTAATAAGCTTTAAATAAACACCTCTTTTACTTACTCCTCTGCCCAACAAAATTATGGCTCTTCGATTTAAACAACACATTAAAACTAGTTAAACTGCCATAAATTCTGGTAATATATTGTTGCAAATCTATCTTTCCTTGTTCATCTAAATCACTAGAGTTAATACGTTGCTCCATAACACGTAATCGGTCTCTAACCATCGTTATTTTATGAAAAAACGTGTCAATTGGTAATTCATAAGACTTTAAACTCTCATCCCCTGGCTTTAAAATTAGCTTACCTCCTTTATACTTATCTGCAATAGGCACAACTTCACTCGTATCACTCCACTTTTTTAAAATATTGACTAAACTACTTTCAACATCAAAAAAACTAACTGTATCCACATCGCCATCTGCAGCTTCAATAACCTCAAAATCACTATCCAAATCTATAGTTTCTAACCCGTTTTCAATAAAAGTCACCCAATAATGTTGAGTTGTTACATTAGTTACAACACCCTTCCCATATTCTGAATGATTAATCCTTGAACCTATTCCTAATAATTTCATATTAATATTTTTAAATTTTATAAACGTGTAAATTTTAAATTCATCATACTCTGAAAATAAAATGTAGAATTACATTTTGACTTCATTGACCAAATATGCTAAATATTTTCATAAATTTTTGTTAAAATCGTAATAAAAACAGTTTTCAAAACACCCCTTTAAAAAGGATAGTATAAAACAAAAAAAATGGGTTAATTAGAAGTTAACACTTACTAAAAAAACGTCTATTAACACAAACATATGTTTTTCTTTAAAGCCCCCCTGTTTACTAATAGGTTAATACTATTTTTAAGCACTCGAAAACCCAGTAGTATCTAGAAAAATGGTTGGAAAAACGACAATAAACGCGTATCTTTATTTTAACTTGTTGTTTAACCTAAAAAGCCTTTTATTTATGAAAAATTTAATTTTTGCAATGTTATTTTTTAGCTTTTGCTTTTTCACAAATGCACAAGATAACCCTAAAATTGGAGATGAGTTAATTATTAACGCTCCTCAAAATGTGAGCTATAACCATATAGACTTTCCAAGACTAAATTTTCTAGTTAAAAAAGGACGATTAGCAAACTACAAAAATGTTTATGGTAATAAGGTCATTGTAAAAGATATTATAAATGAAAATAATGGTATCACTTATGTTGTTCTTAAAAAGAAAAATGGGAAAAAATTCTTTGGATACCTAAATACAGTAAAAGCAAATTATAGCAAATCTATAGAATCGGGAGAATTAGCAACGGTTACCCCATAGTCTAAATAACAATTATAATATTTAAAACTTTACAAGCTTAAAAGCACTCTAAATGGAGTGCTTTATTTTTTAAAACCTATCCTCTTGAAATTGTTTCATATTACCTCAAAAAGAGTTCTAAGTCTAACTAAAAGTTTACAAAAATTTAACTTCTAAAATCGTAACTTCGCAGTTTTGCGATTTTTATGAGCCAATTTGACGATTTAATCGAAGTAAAAGGTGCCCGAGCACATAACTTAAAAAATATAGACGTGTCCATCCCCAGAGAAAAACTTGTAGTCATTACAGGCTTATCTGGAAGTGGAAAATCATCATTAGCCTTTGATACTATTTATGCAGAAGGGCAACGACGATACATTGAAACGTTTTCAGCCTATGCAAGGCAATTTCTTGGAGGCTTGGAAAGGCCTGATGTTGACAAAATTGACGGGCTCTCCCCAGTTATTGCTATCGAACAAAAAACGACAAGTAAGTCGCCTCGTTCTACAGTAGGTACTATTACTGAGATTTATGATTTTATGCGCTTATTGTTCGCAAGAGCTAGCGATGCCTACAGTTACAATTCAGGAGACAAAATGGTAAGCTATAGTGATGAGCAAATTAAAGAACTCATCATTAATGATTTCAACGGGAAACGTATCAATATACTGGCACCTGTAGTTCGATCTCGTAAAGGACATTACCGCGAATTATTCGAACAAATAGCAAAACAAGGCTTTGTAAAAGTAAGAACAGACGGTGAGATTAAAGATATAACAAAAGGCATGAAGCTGGATCGTTATAAAACCCATGATATTGAAATTGTTATCGACAGGTTAGTCATAGACACCTCTACAGACAACGACAAACGTCTTACCGAAACCATAAATACCGCAATGTATCATGGTGAAGATGTACTTTTAGTTATTGACCAAGATACTAACGAAACCCGCTACTTTAGCAGAAATTTAATGTGTCCTTCTTCTGGAATTTCATATCCAAATCCAGAGCCTAATAATTTTTCTTTCAATTCCCCTAAAGGAGCTTGTTCCCATTGTAACGGTATTGGAGAATTATATCAAATAAACGAACAAAAAATTGTTCCTGATGATAGCCTATCAATAAAAGCAGGGGCATTAGCACCTCATGGTCCCGAAAAGAAAAGCTGGATATTCAAACAGTTCGAAACCATTGCTCAGCGTTACAACTTTAATTTAACCGATGCCTACAAAGATATTCCCGAAGAAGCCAAACAAATGATTTTATATGGTGGGAATGAAAAATTTTCTGTGGAAAGCAAAACACTAGGTGTTACCCGCGATTACAAAATAGATTTTGAAGGTGTTGCAAACTTTATAGAAAATCAATACAAAAATGCCGAATCTACATCGCTAAAACGTTGGGCCAAAGATTATATGGACAAGGTTAAATGTCCAGAATGTAACGGTTCTAGATTAAAAAAGGAATCACTCTATTTCAAAATAAATGATAAAAACATAGCAGAACTTGCCAATACAGATGTTGTTGAGCTAGCTAATTGGTTCAACAGCTTACATAAACATCTATCTGCCAAGCAATTTAAGATTGCAGAAGAAGTTTTAAAAGAAATAAAATCCAGACTACAATTCTTATTAGATGTTGGGTTAGATTATTTATCACTAAATAGAAGTTCTAAGTCATTATCTGGAGGTGAAGCACAGCGTATTCGTCTGGCAACCCAAATAGGCTCTCAATTAGTAGGCGTATTGTATATATTAGACGAGCCTAGCATTGGCCTACACCAACGTGATAATGAAAAACTGATTAATTCGTTAGTAGCACTCCGTGACATAGGAAATTCGGTTATTGTTGTAGAACATGACAAGGATATGATAGAACGCGCCGATTATGTTATAGATATCGGACCAAAAGCAGGAAAGCATGGTGGTGAAATAATTAGTATTGGTAATCCTGATGAATTAAAAACACATAACACATTAACTGCCGATTATTTAAACGGTAATAAAGAAATTGAAGTTCCTAAAAAAAGAAGAAAAGGCAATGGTAAGTTTTTAGAATTAAAAGGCTGTACAGGAAATAATTTAAAAAATGTATCGGTTAAATTTCCTTTAGGAAAAATGATAGGAGTTACGGGAGTTTCAGGCAGTGGAAAATCTACACTAATTAATGAAACCCTATACCCCATTTTAAATGCCCATTATTTTAATGGCGTAAAAAAACCAATGCCCTATAAAAGCATTAAAGGCTTAGAACATATTGATAAAGTAATTGATATCAACCAATCCCCTATTGGAAGAACACCACGAAGCAATCCAGTAACATATACAGGTACTTTTAGCGAAATTAGAGCCCTATATGCGAAAATTCCAGAAGCCATGATACGTGGCTACAAAGCGGGTCGTTTTAGTTTTAATGTAAAAGGAGGCCGTTGTGAAACTTGTCAAGGTGGTGGTCTACGAGTTATTGAAATGAATTTTCTTCCAGACGTATATGTTGAGTGTGAAACCTGCCAAGGAAAACGTTTTAATAGAGAAACTTTAGAGATTCGTTATAAAGGAAAGTCAATTAGTGATGTATTAAACATGACTATTAACGAAGCGGTTGAATTTTTTGAGCACATTCCTAAAATATATAATAAATTAAAAACCATTAAAGATGTTGGATTAGGATATATTACACTAGGCCAACAAAGCACCACCCTTTCTGGTGGAGAAGCGCAACGTATTAAACTGGCAACAGAATTAAGCAAACGAGACACAGGAAACACTTTTTATATCCTTGATGAACCTACCACAGGGCTACATTTTGAAGATATACGAGTCCTTATGGTTGTACTTAATAAATTGGCAGATAAAGGCAATACAGTTCTCATTATCGAGCACAATTTAGATGTTATAAAAACCGTTGACCATATCATAGATATTGGCTACGAAGGTGGACAAGGTGGTGGAGAAATTATTGTTGAAGGCCCTCCAGAAGATATTATTAAACATAAAAAAAGCTATACCGCTAAATTTCTAAAAAAAGAATTGAATTAGTAAACCGTATTTAAATAGTAGTATACATAGAGCAAGTCAAGTAGAAAATATCTAAATTTGGTGAAGTTGATATTTATGTAAAATTTAAATACGCTAAAAAAACAGACAAATACATAAACTTATATATATGAGAAAGGAACAACATCATAAAGGGTGGAATGAAATAAAAACAAATGATTCTTGGGCTATTTTTAAAATAATGGGGGAATTTGTTAATGGTTTTGAAAAGATGAGTAAAATAGGCCCTTGTGTGTCTATTTTCGGATCTGCAAGAACAAAACCAGAAGACAAATACTATAAATTAGCAGAAAATGTAGCAAAAAAGATTGTGGAAGCAGGATATGGTGTTATTACCGGGGGTGGCCCTGGAATTATGGAAGCTGGAAATAAAGGGGCTCACCTAGCTGGTGGTACCTCCGTAGGTTTAAACATTGATTTGCCTTTCGAACAACATGACAACCCATATATAGATACAGATAAAAGTTTAGATTTCGATTACTTCTTTGTTCGTAAAGTTATGTTTGTTAAATACTCCCAAGGTTTTGTAGCCATGCCAGGTGGTTTCGGGACTTTAGATGAGTTATTTGAAGCCATAACACTCTTGCAAACACATAAAATAGGAAAGTTCCCCATTATTCTGGTGGGTAAAGATTTTTGGGAAGGTCTGTTGGATTGGGTAAAAAAGACTTTGTTGGATAGATTCTCAAATATAAGTCCAAAAGATTTAGATTTAATTCATTTGGTAGACACAGAAGATGAAGTTATAACTATTCTTGACGCATTCTATAAAAAATCTGGTTTAAGTCCTAATTTCTAAATATTATAGCTTTTTTACGACTAAGTAGTTACCTAGTGTTATCATTAGTAAATTTTAAAACCGCAGTATTTTGTTATATTGTAAAGCCTTGTTTGAATTATTAACCGCTAAATGTTATATAATAAATTGAAATTACGTCTCTCTAATTACATCATTATTATTCTAATAAGTTTTTCGAGCTTCAGTCAAAATAAGATTGACGTAAAGGCTGTTTTTGATATTGAAAACAAGCAAATCAAAATATCACAAACTATTCAATACCAAAACACTACACAAGACGAATTACAAACTATTTATTTAAATGATTGGAGCAATAGTTATTCAACAAAAAAAACACCACTAGCAATACGAATTGCTGATGAATATAAAAATGATTTTCATTTAGCAAAAAACAGAGATAGAGGGTTTTCTGCTATCACTTCCATTAAACAAAATAATCAAGACCTCGTATTTGAGCAACTAAAAGATCAGATAGATGTTATTAAAGTAGCGTTAAAAGACCCTTTAAAACCAAATGATTCATACAGCATAAACCTTGAATATATTGTCCAAATTCCAAATGCAAAATTCACAAGTTATGGTATTACAAATTCAGGTGATTTAAATTTAAGGTATTGGTATATTACACCAGCAGTTTATAATGGTGAATGGCAATACTATAGCAATAAAAACTTAGATGATTTATTTATACCAAAATCTGATATTACGCTAGAAATCGAACATCCAAACAGTTACACGCTAACTTCAGAATTAGATTTAATTAACAAAGAACAACTTACTAACAGACAAATAGTTAAGCTTCACGGAAAAAACAGAAACAACAATAAATTATTTTTAAGTAAAGGCTCGAATTTCAAAACGATACAATCCGATAATTTTGCATTAGTTTCTAATATAGATGATGATGGTTTAGAAATAATAGATCGCGTTTTAATTACAGAAAAAGTCACAAATTTTATTCTAAAAAACTTTGGGGAATATCCACATAAAAGACTTTTGTTAACTGAAATTGACAATGTAAAAGATCCCGTTTACGGTCTAAATTCTTTACCTAAATTCTTAAAAACCTATCCCAATCATTTTCAATATGAGCTTAAACTATTAAAAATTGCATTGCACAACTATTTAGAAAATACGTTACTTGTAAACCCAAGAAAAGAACAATGGCTATTAGATGGTATTCAAATTTATTATTTAATGAATTATGTACAAGAATACTATCCAGATATGAAATTCCTCGGAGCCTTAGCCAAAATCTGGGGGATTAGATCTTTTCATGCTGCCGACATGAAATTTAATGACAAATACACACTAGCGGTCATGTCTTCCTCTAGAACAAATAGAGATCAGCCACTAACGATGCAAAAAGACTCGCTACTTAAGTTTAACGCCAATATTGCCAATAAATACAAAGCAGGTATTGGACTCAAATATTTAGACGATTTTATAAATAGTCAAATACTAGAAAATAGCATAACATCATTTGTATTAGATAATAAGTTAAAACATACCACAACTAAAGACTTTGAATCCTATTTAAAATCTAAAACCGACAAAAATATTGATTGGTTTTTTAAAGATTACTTAAGCACCAGAAAACAAATAGATTTCAAAATAAAGCAAGTATCCAAAACAGAAGACTCTATAACACTTACCATAAAGAATAAACAAAAGAATAATATGCCTATTTCTTTATATACCTTAAAGAATGACAGCATTATTTCTAAAACATGGATAGAAAATGTAACTGAAAGCAAAACACTTACAATCACCAGAAACAAAGCAAATAAGCTTGTTTTAAATTACGAAAAAACAGTTCCGGAAATCAATACAAGAGATAATTGGAAATCGTTAAAAGGCTTCTTTTTTAACAATAAACCTTTTCAATTTAGACTTTTCAAAGATATTGAAGACCCCTATTACAATCAAGTGTTCTTCATGCCTACTGCAGAATTCAATAATATTTATGATGGCTTCACTTTAGGGATGAGAGCTTATAACACAACCGTTTTAAGAAAGCTTTTTAAATACAAAATTGAACCGTCATACGCTTTTAAATCCAAAACCTTAACAGGCTCTGCTTCACTGCAAAGAACACATTACTTTAAAAAAAATCTATATGCTATTAATTATGGCATCGCAGGAAGTTACACCTCTTATGCTGAAGACTTATTCGTTAGACAAATAAAACCTTCTGTAACATTCTTTTTTAGAAAGGATGATGATTTACGATCGAACAAAAGACAATCATTAAAGTTTAGATATTTAGATATAAAAAGAGATGAAGACGTTAATAACATCTCCCCTACATTTAGTCCAAACTATAAGCTCTTAAATATTCGTTACCGAAATTCAGATGACAACCTAATAAACTTCAATAAATGGTATGTCGATTTTCAAGTTGGAGAAAAATTTAGCAAAATATCTTTTAATTACGAATATAGACGCCTTTTTCAAAGCAACAGACAATTAAATTTACGTATGTTTACTGGTGCTTTTATAAAAAACAAAACCGACATAACTTCAGATTTTTTCAGTTTTGCATTAGACAGGCCAACAGATTACTTATTTGATCTCCCCTATTTGGGTCGTTCTGAAGCCACAGGCATATTTAGTCAGCAATATTTAGACGTCGAAGGCGGATTCAAATCTAAATTAGAAACACCTTTTGCAAACCAATGGATTAGTACCTTTAATGCAAGTACCACATTATGGAAATACATACTAGCATACGGAGACATCGGGTTTCTTAAAAACAAATTTGACGATCCTCACTTTGTATATGATTCTGGTGTGAGAATTAATTTAGTTACCGATTATTTCGAAATTTACTTTCCTATATATTCTAACCTTGGCTGGGAAATTGGCCAACCCAATTATGATGAAAAAATCAGATTTAAATTTACTGTAGATCCACAAATACTTTTAGGCCTTTTTAGAAGAAGATGGTACTAATTTTTTAACGAATAATCATTTTTAACCTATTTTTGTTGAATAATTCATATTATAAATCCTTTTTTATGATTATTATTAATAATACGTCAAAAATTTAGACGCCTAAAAAATTGGAAAAACGACAAAGTTTTGCTACTTTTGCACGAGCAAAAAGCACAGCTAAATGCAAACTATTCCAAATTTGAAGAACGACATATCATTTGATGATTTTAAAGCAGAAGTAATTAATGACTACAAAATTGCTATTAAAAGTCGTGAATGTAGTTTACTAGGTAGACGAGAAGTATTAACCGGTAAAGCAAAATTCGGGATCTTTGGAGACGGTAAAGAGATTCCTCAATTAGCTATGGCTAAAGCCTTTAAAAAGGGCGACTGGAGATCTGGTTATTATAGAGACCAAACATTCATGATGGCTATTGGCGAATTAACAATTGAACAGTTTTTTGCAGGGTTATACGCCAATACCGATTTAGAATTAGAACCTATGTCTGCTGGTCGTCAAATGGGCGGTCATTTTGTAACGCATAGTTTAAATGAAGATGGTAGTTGGAAAGATCTTACCAAACAATATAACTCAAGTGCAGACATCTCTCCTACCGCAGGACAAATGCCTCGTTTATTAGGTTTGGCACAAGCTTCAAAAATCTTCAGAAATGTTGATAATATCAACACAAATAATTTTTCCATTAATGGAGACGAAGTTGCTTGGGGTACTATAGGAAACGCAAGTACTAGTGAAGGTCTATTTTTTGAAACTATAAATGCAGCTGGTGTTTTACAAGTCCCTATGGTTATTAGTATTTGGGATGATGAATACGGAATCTCTGTTCATGCTAAGCACCAAACAACTAAAGAAAATATATCAGAAATTTTAAAAGGATTTCAACGAGATAGCAAGCATAAAGGCTACGAAATATTACGTGTTAAAGGCTGGGACTATGCCAATCTTATAGAAACCTATCAAGAAGCTTCTAATATTGCAAGAACAGAGCATGTACCTGTACTTATTCACATATTAGAATTAACACAACCGCAAGGGCATTCAACTTCCGGCTCTCATGAAAGATATAAATCTTCAGAGCGTTTACAATGGGAATCCCAAAACGACTGTAATCTCAAAATGCGTAAATGGATTATAGAAAGCGGTATAGCCACGAATGAGACACTTACAGAAATTGAACGGACTATTAAAAGAGATGTTAGAGAAGCTAAAAAGAAAGCATGGAATACCTTTTTAAAACCTATAATAAAAGAAAAGCAGGAGTTGGTTTCTATATTAACGCAAGTTGCCCCATCTAGTCCCAACAGTGCATTCATATCTAAAATTAAAGACGAGTTAAATAGTATCGATGAGCCTACCAGAAAAGACATTCTATCCAATGCAAGGAAAGCTTTAAGGTTCGTTATAAATGAAACTTCCAAAGAGAAGCAACAACTTGGTGATTGGATTAACAGTCTTTTTGAAAAGAGACAACCAGACTTTAGTTCTCATTTATATTCTGAAACAGATAGATCAAACATTCTTATAAAAGAGGTAAAACCAACGTATGATAACGATGCAACTCAAGTAGATGGTCGTATTATTCTACGTGATAACTTCGATTCAATTTTCAGCAACTATCCAGAAGCACTAGTTTTTGGAGAAGACACAGGGAATATTGGTGATGTAAATCAAGGTTTAGAAGGCTTACAGGAAAAATACGGTGAATTACGAGTAGCAGATGCGGGCATAAGAGAAGCAACCATTATAGGACAAGGTATAGGGCTGTCACTCCGTGGATTAAGACCTATAGCAGAAATTCAATACCTCGATTATATTTTATATGCATTGCAGATAATCAGTGATGATTTAGCGACGTTGCACTATAGAACAAAAGGCAAACAAAAAGCCCCTTTAATAATAAGAACGAGAGGTCACAGACTTGAAGGTATATGGCATTCAGGTTCTCAAATGGGCGGTCTTTTAAGTTTAGTTAGAGGCGTACATATTTTAGTACCAAGAAACATGACTAAAGCTGCTGGTTTTTACAATACGCTTTTACAGGGTGATGACCCTGCCATAATTATTGAATGTCTCAATGGTTATAGGTTAAAAGAAAAAATGCCAAATAACTTAAGTGCTATTAAAACCCCTATTGGCGTTGTTGAAACTGTTAAAGAAGGTACAGACATTACATTAGTATCTTACGGATCTACGTTACGTATCGTAGAACAAACTGCAAAAGACCTTTTAGCAATTGGCATTGATGCAGAAGTTATAGATGTACAATCATTATTACCTTTCGACTTAAACCATGACATTGTAAAAAGTATTGCTAAGACTAATCGTGTTATGATAATAGATGAAGATGTCCCTGGCGGTGCTTCGGCATATATTTTAAACGAAATATTGAATATTCAAAATGGGTACCAGCATCTTGACAGTCAGCCAAAAACACTTACAGCAAAGGCTCACAGACCAGCTTATGGGAATGATGGGGACTATTTTTCAAAACCTTCCGCAGAAGATATCTTTGAAGCCGTTTATGATGTTATACACGAATTAAATCCTGCTGAATTTCCTAAATTAAGGTAAATCATAAAACAAAATATTTTTAAAAACCTTTCCTAATCAAATTGGAAAGGTTTTTCTTTTTATATTTATATACGAAACAACCTATTATGTTAACAAAGCAAGATAAAGAACAATTTAGAAGTACTATTTTTAGGCACTTAGATGGTATTGCAACAACAACAACTGCCTACTCACTTCATAAGAATGGTGTTCTTGAATATTTGTTAAATAATAAAAAATCCAGTGTTAAAAATCTATCAAAAACCTTCAATGCAAATGAAGGCTACCTAAATGTTGGTTTACGTGTGTTATCATCACAAGGCTGGTTAAACATGCATATTAACAATACAGATAACACAGTTCATTACGAAACAAATACTAAAAGTAAAAAAGCCTTTAAGTTAGTCCCTATATATGAAGACTCAGTAAAATTATTAAACTATTCTGTTAAATTTCCAGAAGAAGGTATCGGAGCAGATGCGTTTAATGCTTTAGAAAAAGTGTTTACAAAATATGAACAAAATTTTGGACTTTTAGAAATAAAACACGGCACCATCGAATATCAAATACTTAAGCATATAGAAGGTGTTATTGCCGCGCCAATAATTGTATTGCTAGGCCTTAACGGCTTCTTTCACAAATACTTTATGGAAGCTTCTTTTAGAGCTCAAGAATATCATAAAGACCCCGAAAGTTTTAAAAAGATACTTGATTTTTTAGCTCATTTGGGTTGGTTCTCTAAAAAAAAAGACACCTATCAATTTACTGATAAAGGGTTGTTTTTTGCAAAACGCGCTAGCGCTTATGGCGTTACCATTTCATATTTACCAACATTTATCACATTAGATGACCTTATTTTTGGAAACCCCTTAGTTCTAAAAACAAAATCACCCGACGAAAAAGAAAAGCATGTAGATAGAGAAATGAATGTTTGGGGAAGCGGCGGTGCACATACGACTTACTTTAAAGTAATAGATGCTATTATTATTGAGTTGTTTAACAAACCCATTGAAGATCAGCCAAAAGGAATTTTAGATATGGGTTGTGGAAATGGTGCTTTTATTCAACATGTTTTTGATGTCATAGAATTTAAAACATTAAGAGGCAAAATGCTTGATGAACATCCTTTATTGCTTGTAGGTGCAGACTTTAATCAAGCAGCTTTAAAAGTAACAAGAGCTAATTTAATTAAAGCAGATATTTGGGCCAAGGTTATTTGGGGCAACATTGGCAGACCAGATATCTTAGCCAAAGATCTAAAAGAGGATTACAATATTGATTTAAAAGATTTATTAAACGTTAGAACTTTTTTAGACCACAATCGTATATGGGAAGCTCCAAAACAAATTACAGATCACCTAAGTGAATCAACAGGAGCCTATAGTTACGAAGGCAAACGAATACATAATAATTTAGTTGAAAACTCTTTATTAGAGCATTTGCAAAAATGGAAACCCTATGTAGAACGGTTTGGTTTATTAATTATAGAATTACACACCATAGATCCCAAATTAACGGCAAACAATTTAGGAAAAATAGCAGCAACAGCCTATGACGCTACCCATGGCTATAGCGACCAGTTTATCTTGGAGGTTGATGTTTTTAATAAAGTGGCAGTAAAAGCTGGATTACATCCAGACCCAAATTATTTCACAACATTTCCCAACAACGAATTAACAACGGTAAGCATTAACTTATTAAAAGGCCATTAAAAAATGAAAGCTGTCACACTAAGAGAAATCAAACAAGAATTAAACACACTTTCAACACAAGAAATACAGGAACTTTGTCTTCGTTTATCAAGATTTAAAAAAGAAAACAAAGAGCTCCTCACCTATTTGCTTTTTGAATCTCATAACGAATCTGGTTATATTGAAAGTGTAAAAAGCTATGTAGATGAAGAATTTGAATTAATTAACAGAGACAGCTACTTTTACATTAGAAAAAGTACTCGGAAAATTTTAAGAAACATCAAAAAATACATTCGATATTCACAAAATAAAGAAACAGAAGTAGAACTCCTCCTCTATTTTTGTCAGAAATTAAAAGGCTTTTCTCCTAGTATTAATAGAAGCGTACAATTACAGAATATGTATAACAGACAATTGTTACTTTCTAAAAAAATCATTTCAAAATTGCATGAAGACTTACAGTACGATTTTAATGCGATATTGGAAGATTTGTAAGGTATATTAAACTAGTACGTAGACATAAAGCTCTAATCAGATATTCAATACCTTACAAATGGTGTCTATTTTCTAAAAATTTTAGATTTGGAATCAAACAAATCTACGTTCTTTGTATAAAAGTCCTTTTTAATCCTAATATTGTTAAAAACTTTTGTTTCAAAAACAGATGGCTGAATTGCATCAATTAGATATCACTATACCAATAAGGATATTTATTTAATAGAAATAACCAATAAAAACTATAAGTTCTATAAGCTTTTAAAAGCAATAGGAATTCCAAAAACCACTTTCACTGGTTGCCCTTGTTTTTTAGCTGGTTGCATTTTAGGCAATAGCTTAATTATACGCTCAGCTTCTTGTTCTAAACTTTTATGTGGTCCTCTTGATCGGATATTAGTAATACTACCAGTATAATTTATATCAAACATAACAAATACACGCCCCTCTATATTATTATTCTGTGCTTCTTCTGGGTAGCGAAAATGTTCAATTATATGTAATCGCATTTCCTTTTTAAAACATTTTTTAGATTCTTCTTTTGTTACCCCTTCACATCCTGGAAATGTGGGGGCTTTGTCAATAAAATCAAAAGGGATAGCAGTATCTTTATTTATTGTCACTTTATTTTTGGCTATTTTATTCTCTTTTTCTGCTGTTTTGGCATCAGCAATAAATATTTTTGGACGGTTACCTACAGAGAATGCATTTAAAAATGCTTTATTAGCATACCAATTTTCTAAAGCTAAGTCGTTAGAATCATTTTTTGACAATACATACCCCTCACAATTTTTGAAATGTATATCCGTGATTTTAATTTTTTCTAAGTTTTCCAGATTTGATAGAATTTTATCTTCCAATATAACACCTGGTTTAAAAGATGAGATTACGCTTTTATTCATGCTAACAGAAGTATTATGTCCCACATAAATGCCTTCTTTTATCAACCCTGCTTGAATATCAAATTCTAAATCCTTACTATTATTAATTAATTTTAAATTTTCAGCAACTAAACTTGTACCTTTTTTAGAAAAATCAACTTCTTCTTTTTTGTTGTAAGACTTTATGTTTAAACACCTTGCCCCTCTACTATTGGATGAATATGGAAATCTAATAGCTAATGAATTAATCAAATGAGATTTAGCACCAAAATTAAAACTAAAATCATTTCCAGCAGCCCCATAAGAAACCATATTCTTTAAATGAACCTCCCCTCCAAAAACTTTAAAAGAGTCTCCAGCAGAATAACTTATCATTATATTTTCTACAATGGTTTCATTTCCTACACCTGCTAAAAACAATCCACTAAAACTACCACCAGCTGTGTATTCTTTTTTACCCGCATATTCTATTCTTACAAATCTTAAAATACCAGAATTGCTTACAACATTTTCACCTCCATAATTTGTATTTTTATAAAATTTAGGTTCTAATTCTGAATAAAAAGAAGCAACAGAACCTCTTCCAAATTTATTTAAAGGTGCATCACCTAATAAAATTATGCCTCCCCAATCTCCGGCTTTTTTAACACTTCTATTTGATGTAAAAACAATAGGATCTGTTTCTAAACCATCTGCAATTATACTTGCTCCTTTTGCTATTGTTAAAGATGCTTTTGTATCATAATCTCCAATTATTATCGTGCCTGGCTCTATAGTAAGGGTAACACCTTCTTTTACAAAAACATGCCCTAATAACAAGTAAGTTTCCTTTTTATAAAGTTTAATATCTTCAACAATTTCACCAGTTAATATGTGTGAAGGCTCATTATGATCAGCTAAGTTTGGTTTAAAGTCCGTCCAATTTTTTAACCATACGTTCTTTGTTATTATTTCTTTTTCCTGCTGAGCATTTGCACTATGGATTAGCAAAAAAAAGATCCAAAATATTGTAAAAAAATTTTTCATGTTAAATAATCATTAATAATAGCATCCTTCAAATTTATAAATATTATCCATGAAATGCAAATTTTATCGACAAAATGCATATTTAATAAAATTTATTAAACCAAATACGTTGAATATGGAGTCATAGAGACGTTTCTCTGATTGCATTTTGATTCAGTATGATCGAAGCAATATTGATTGGTATTGGAACAAAAGCTAGTTTCATGGTTAAATCCAGCTTGGTTTTCAAATGTAAATAGTATTATTTTTTTTCTCCGCCTACAAATCCTTCTTTTCTAGTACTGCAATCGTAGTTACTTGCGCTACTATTCTTTTGTAATAAAATACTTATATACGGGTTCTGATGTAAGATTCAGAACCTAAAGACGTTTTAATTTAACCCTCTTTTAAGTATGTATTTTTCTAAACTGAGAAGGAGTTATTCCGTGCTCTTTTTTGAATAAAGTATTAAAGGTAGATTTTGAATTAAACCCTACGGCGTAATATATCTCTGAAATTGAAAGTTCTTCATTATTATTTTCCAATAACAATCGCTTACTTTCTTTTAATCTATAGTTGTTTGTAAAGCTCTTAAAGTTTAATTGTGATTTAGAATTGATAGCTTGAGAGACCTGTTTAACTGGATAGCCTAACTTTTTAGATAAAAACTGTAAAGAAAAATCACTCTCTAAAAAAGGCTTTTTATCCTCATAATAAGAAACGACAATATTATACAAATCATTTATTTCATTTTTATTCAATATTGAGTCTTTATATTTTATCTTTTTAAGACCTATTATTTTAATTCCTATTCTAAAATAGAAAACTATGTATATGACTAAAAGAACACTAAGAAAGTACATCTCCGATTTATAAGGGCATACTTCTTTGCTTCTTATAAAAATCATTCCAAATGCAGATAGACGACCTATAAACCATAGAATAGATATTCCAATAAAAGCCCGTTTTATCCATTGATTAGTTCCTTTTAAAAGGGCTTTTATAGATTCTTTTTTTAAGTAAAAAAAAGAGCTAATAATATATACTATACCATGAATAAATATTCCAAATTCAAAGCACATCATTATAACGAGTATCTTGGAATTAGACTTATATATGTTATGTATTTTCCCGCTATATTGAAATAATATTATAGCTATTACAATAAAATATGGGGCACAATGAATTAAATACTCGCTTAATCTGGTCTTCTTTTTTTGTATATACGATTTTATATGAATATAATAGAGGGGTATAATTAATAGCCATAACCATTTAAAAACATAATAATAGTGAAGTTTTTTCCATGGAATCTGTTTGCTAACAAACATGAAATTAGCAATCACTATTAACGTAAATAAAAATAAGAGTACGCCTTTAATAAAAAACCCTTGTTTCTTTTTATTAATTAAAAAGTATACTGTCAATGGGGAAGACAAAGCAAATACTATAATGGCTAATACTAAAATTACTACCTCATAATCTACCAAACTTATCTCTACCATAACTTTTACTCCCCTTTACTTATTTTTTTGCAAGCACATAAAAAATCTATTGTATACCTCATTTTAAATTTAAAATGAGGTATACAATAGACTTTATAAGTAATCTTTAATATTATTATTTACTTAAAACTCACTTTTCTAAGTTTATGTGGATCTGCAAAAATAATATCTCCTTTACTATCTAGAGCCATAACTCTAGAGAATTTAAGTAAAGCTTCTTCTTTTCCTCCGTCAACTCCACCTTTAACCCCTTTTTTTCCTGCTACTATTGGAAAAAAACCATCAGCATATAACCTATGAATTGTGAAAACATCACTTGCAACATAAATCTCATCTTTTTCATTTAAAGCGATTCCCCATGTAAATTGATCTATAGAATCCCCTTTATCATCTATCATTTTGGCCGTACTCACCTCACCACTAGGAGTTATCTTTCTGATTTTTTCATTTCGTGCATCGCAAGCATATAAATTTCCTTTGCTATCTATATCAATGTCAAAAATATAATAAAATCTTGCATTAGTGCCTTTTCCATCTGCATAACCTTCTTCTTGAGCACCTGCCAATGTTGTAACTTCTCCAGAAGGTGTGATTTTTCTGATAGTACTCACATCTGCAACATATACATTCCCTTCATCATCTATAGTTAGCCCTTCAAGATTTACAAACTGGGCCTCTGTACCTATGCCATCTTTATGACCTTCTTCTCCTCCTGCAAAAGTTGAAACATTCCCATCAGGGGTAATTTTCCTAACCGCATCGTTTCCGGCGTCAGATACATATAGATTTCCTTGGGCATCAATATCTATTCCCTGAGGATTAGAGAACTGTGCTATATCCCCTTTTCCATTAACAAAACCTTCAACTCCTGTGCCTGCTATAGTTGTTACAGTTCCTTCTGGCGTGATTTTTCTAATACAATGATTGTTAAACTCCGTAATATAAATATTATCATCTTTATCTAAACAAATACTTGATATAATGTTAAACCTGACTGAACTCCCATTTCCGTTAACAAAACCAGGTTTATTATGTCCAGTAATAGTTGTTACCTCTATTGTTTTTACCTCTCTAATATAAATGATAAAATCAATCAGTTTCTCTGTATTGCCACTAGATAACTTTAGCATTCCAGTAATTGATTGGTTAAGTTCGTAACTAAAATTACTTTCATCTGCAATGGTAATTTCTCCAGTCGAGCTGTTAATTGCAATAGCCCCTTCGGGTTGTTGACTCTCTATTTCATAAATCAATTCTCCAGATGAAACTGATGCTTCAACTTTGCCAATAGTTACTCCTTGAGGTTTACCTTCCTCTATACTAGCATTAAACGATTTAGCCATAATTTCAACCTTGTCACCTTTTGAAGGATCCTCTTCTACACCTTTTTCTTCACATGAAAATGCGGATATAGATAGTAATAAACATAACTGTGCAATTGTTTTTTTAGTTTTCATTTAAAATACTTTTAGATTAATAATGAAACCAAATAAATAGTAAAAATGTGGTGTTATGGTTTTAAAACTTGTTCTAGAACCTTAAAAAGTTACTTTTTGTAATATTCTTTTCTAAACAGAGAAGGTTTAAGACCTGTAATCTTTTTAAATAAAGTATTGAAAGCTGATTTATAATTAAAGTATACTGAGTAATATACCTCTGAAATAGGCAATTGCTCTTGAGTGTATTCTTTAAGAAAGGTTTAGGCTTATTGCTGTCAAAGTAAGTGATGATTAAATTATATAATTCATCAGTATCAATTTTGATTTAAATTTGAACCTTTATATTTAATACTTCTATTAATCTCCTTATTCGTTCCTCTAATAGGGTAAAGAATATATAAGTTGATAAACAAGAAATATCATTCCAATAGTATAATTATATACTCCCTTAATATTTAGCCAATTCTAGATAAAATATAAATTATGTGCAAACCAGATAGATATTAAGTATATTAATAGCCATTTCACCCATTTTCTTTTTCCGTTTATTTTTTTTTAATAAACTTATAATATACAAAGCTCCATGAATAAGTTTTATACAGCTATTACAATTCTCCCTGTTTGTTTTTTTCTACCAAAGAAACATATTTGAGTTTCAAATAAAATCAATAGTTGTTTTCTTCTAATAAAGATTTCATTAATTATAGTAAGAAGTTTTCATTATTTATTGTTTTATAAAGCTTACTTGTACCGTTTCGTTCTATTAGTTACTAGTTAAAACAAGGGAATGGTTTAATCTTAAGAAAAACAAAGAGAAATAAATAAAAAGGCTACTGTCAACAGCATATTCTATGAAAACATAGTGGTTATTTACACGCTATGTTTCATAATACAGATAGTCACTCACTTAACAGCTCACTAACAAAGTTTTCAAACTCTTTTTTAAACACCATATATTTATCACCAGTAGCAGGGCCATCAAATCCTGTATGAATCTTTCTAACCGTTCCAGTTTTATCAATAAAAATAGTCGTTGGGTATGATAACACATGATTAAGCATAGGCAATTTCTCATGTGCTTTAACTTTACTCGAAGAACCATACTGTGCTAATAAAACTGGATATTCTATACCCGTTTTATCCTTTAAACGTTCAATATTGTTAAAAGCAGCTTTCTCCGTTTTTACATATTCAAAAGCTAAAGCCACTATTTCGATGTCTTTAGCTTTATTCTTTTTATAAAACTCTGAGTAAAACTTACTTTCATCCAAACAATTCGGGCACCAAGTTCCCATAATTTGTACCAAAACGACTTTATCCTTAAAACGAGCATCGTTTAAAGAAACCATCGTTCCGTTTTCATCAGGAAAAGAAAATTCAACTTTATCATATCCTTCTTTCAAAAGGGTAAGACTGTTAGCGTCTGGTAATTCAAACGTATCATTACGCTTGGCAACAAAAGGTTCCTGGAAATGATTTCCTGAATAAAACGTCCCAACCATAGAACTATCGGTCACCGTAGCTGTAAATAAAAATGCATGGGCACCATCAAACGTAGATAACTTAAGTTTATTTCCATGTAATGCTCCCTCTAAATAACGATAATCTCCTGTAGTTGTTCTAAAAGTCCCTGTAACAATATCATCCTTTTGACTAAAGATACCTTTAGCAGTATAAGTATCTTCTTCAGAATCTGGACTGAAAACAGTTTCCCAATTGCCTGTAATATCATGATTGGCATTTTCAGAATCATTAAAACGAGTTTTATTTTTTTCCGCAGAAAACCCCATTACTCTATTTAAACTAGCTTTCACAAAACGCCCTGCTAGCCTATTACCTTCAATCTTTGCTACTAAATACCCTTCAAAAACAGGCATTTTAATATATACTGAATCATTTTCATAAGTAATATCATCAACTTCAATAACTTCTACGGCATTAAAAATATTTAGTTTATTTTCAGAAACTACTTCAAAAATAAACGGTAAATCTACAGTCTCATTTACTTTTAATAAAGCTCGATATGTACCCGTTTCCAGCGTATTTATTTTAACGTTTTGTTTGCAAGCAAAGGCAAAAAAAAGGAATAGTATTAAAGTGAAATGTTTCATAAAAGGTTATTTGGATTATATTATTCGAAATATGGTCGCAATACTAACAAATAAAAGATAATTATCGTTCTTTTTATCTCGACAAAATGCACGCAATGTTTGAATGCTAGCTTCAATATTTTATCTTTGCACTCTTAAAATAGTAAATTTTTTATGAAAATTTCTTACAATTGGTTAAAACAATTTCTAAAAACGGAGTGGACACCAGAACAAACCAGTGAATTACTTACAGATTTAGGACTTGAAGTTGAAGGTGTAGAAACATACCAATCTGTTAAAGGTGGACTGGAAGGTATCGTTATTGGGGAGGTTCTAACTTGTGAAAAACATCCTAATGCCGATAAACTAAAAATAACGACTGTAAATATAGGAGAAGAAACACCTTTACAAATAGTTTGTGGTGCTCCGAATGTAGCTGCCGGGCAAAAAGTACCTGTAGCGACTATTGGAACGACACTATATACAGAAGAAGGCGAAGCATGGATCATAAAGAAAGGTAAAATACGTGGTGAAGCAAGCCATGGAATGATCTGTGCCGAAGACGAACTAGGCTTAGGGAAATCTCATGATGGGATCATGGTTTTAAATACTTCTTTGAAAGTAGGAACGCCTGCTGCTGATGTTTTTGACATTGAAAACGATCAGGTATTTGAAATTGGGTTGACCCCAAACAGAGCAGATGCCATGAGTCACCTAGGAACTGCACGTGACCTAAAAGCCGGTTTAGTACAAAAAGATATTAATTTGGAGCTTATTACACCATCTGTAAGTTCTTTTCGCATAGATAACCGTACGCTTAAGATTGATATCGATGTAAAAAACAAAGATTTAGCACCTCGTTATTGTGGTGTTACCATATCTGGTTTAAAAGTTAAAGAATCTCCTGAATGGTTGCAACACCGATTAAAAGCAATTGGTTTAAGCCCTATAAATAATGTGGTTGATGCCACTAACTATGTACTACATGAGTTAGGTCAACCTTTACATGCTTTTGATGCAGTAAAAGTTACTGGTAACAAAGTGATCGTAAAAACGTTGGCAGCAGGGACAAAATTCACAACGCTAGATGGTGTAGAACGTGAATTACATGAAGATGATTTAATGATTTGTGATGCTGAAAAACCAATGTGTATTGCAGGGGTTTTTGGTGGTATTGATTCTGGAGTGACCGAAGCAACAACCAGCATCTTTCTAGAAAGTGCTTATTTTAATCCTATTAGTATTCGTAAGTCTGCCAAAAGACATGGATTAAATACAGATGCCTCTTTTAGGTTTGAACGTGGCATCGATCCAAATATAACAGAATATGCGTTAAAACGTGCTACGCTATTAATTCAAGAGATCGCTGGTGGAGAAATTACAAGTGATTTGATTGATGTATATCCTAAAAAGATTAAGGATTTTGAAGTTCGATTAAGCTTTGAAAATGCAAGAAAATTAATTGGTGAAGAAATTCCTAAAGAAATTATCAAACGTATTTTGGCATCATTAGATATAAAAGTAAATAATGTTACAGAAGCTGGTTTAGGTTTAACAGTACCTGCATACAGAAATGATGTACAACGAGAAGCCGATATTATTGAAGAAATACTACGTGTGTACGGATACAATAATATTAAAACTACTAAAAAATTAAACGCTTCTATTTCTGGTACGTCAAAATTTGAAGATTATAAAATACAAAACATTATAGGAGATCAATTAGTCTCGCAAGGCTTCTATGAAATCCTTACTAATTCGTTAACAACTCCAAATTATACTGCTTTAAGTGAACAATTAAAGGAGGAGCACGATATTACCATCCTTAATGCTTTAAGTAATGACTTATCGGTTTTAAGGCAGTCACTATTATTTTCTGGATTAGAATCCATAGCCTTTAATATCAATAGAAAACGTGCTGATTTAAAGTTCTTTGAATATGGTAAAACCTATCATGGGTTTGGTGATACAAGAGAAGAGTATAAACACTTATCACTTTTTATTACTGGAAATCAAACATCTGAAAACTGGCATAACACAAACCAAAAAAGTGATTTCTTTTTAATTAAAGGCTATATTATTGGCATATTACAACGTTTGGGTATTTCAAGATTTAATGAAGCCCCTGTTAAAAACGATTTCTTTAGTGAAGGTTTGGAATTTAGTCAAGGAAAAAACAAGTTAGTTGATTTTGGATTGATAAAAAAACCAATATTGAAGCATTTTGACATTTCTCAAGACGTGTTGTTTGCTAATTTTAATTGGGATGCTATTCTGGATTTAGTTAAACATAATAAGATAAAATTTAAAGCTATTCCTAAGTACCCAGAAGTACGACGTGATTTTGCTTTATTATTAGATGATAACGTTACTTTTGAATCTATTTATAAAATTGCAAAACAAAGTGAGAAGCAATTATTAAAAAATGTCAATCTATTTGATGTTTATCAAGGTAAAAACTTACCTAAAGGAAAAAAGAGTTACGCTGTTAGTTTTACCTTGCAAGATGAAAATAAAACGCTTACAGATAAACAAATAGACAAAATAATGAATAAATTGCAAGCTAATTTTGAAAAACAGCTTGGTGCTGAACTACGATAATATATGGCATTTCAAAAAGGATTATTTCTAATCGTTTTATTCTTAGCTTCTTTTAAATTGAGTGCCCAAGAACTAACTTTAGAAACAACTAAAGACACTTCTTCCGTAGGACAATTAGCTGTCTATGATGCAAAACAAGCAGTTTTAGGTGTTAAACATGCTTTTACAAGACCTTTTCATTGGAAAAAGAAAGATTTTGCAACTTTAGGGGCTATAGGTGTAGGGCTTTTTGCTCTTTCAACTATAGATGATGAAGGGAGTGCATTTCTTATTCGTCAGGAACCAGATGTTCCAAATGTATTTATGGAAGCCGGTACTAGGTTTGGAAGCCCTCAAGTTTATTTTATTGCTAATGCAGGACTATATGGTTTCGGTTTATTAACTAAAAATGAAAAGATTAGAAAAACAAGTGTCCTAATTATTTCATCTTCATTTACTACTGGGCTCATACAAAGCTTTAGCAAAACTGCTTTCGGTCGTGCCCGTCCAGGGAATGGTTATAAAAGTACAGAATTTAGATTTTGGTCAAATGAACCTGGATTTCATTCTTTTCCTTCTGGACATACCGTTTTATCTATGACCATGGCTCATTCAATTGCTAAGCAGTTTGACAATATATGGTCTAAAGTTACAGTGTATACATTAGGATCTGTAGCTCCAATTTCAAGATTATTTGCAGGAGCTCATTGGTTTACAGATGTTGCATTAGGAGCTATTATAAGTATTGCTGTTGTAGATTCTGTAGATAAATTTCTATTCAATACTAAAGCTTATGACTATCCTGTGAAAAAAAAGAATCGTATTTCCTGGAAGCTTAACTTTTCAGGAAATAAAATTGGAGTTGTTGGTGTATTTTAAGTGTTATCTATTCTCCTTGATAATATAAAACAGCTTCAATCTTAAAAATAATAATTTTGAAGAATAAAATAAATGATAAAAATCTAAAAAAGACTAATTCAATAATAAATTAGTCTTTTTAGATCCTTACTATCATTCTATAAGAAAGTAATTAATAGTTTGTTTGATGCTGCATTTAACTTTTCTTCAGACGACATGTTATTACCTCCTGCCCAACTATCAATTCGAGCACCAATTCTAACACTTTCGCCTTCTGTAGAGCCCAAGAACCTCGCTGCATATACTTTTACTTTTACCGTGTAAACACCAGCATTAAGGGAGATAGCGTGCGAAAATGTAGAATTATTCATTAAAAGTCTATAACTATTTCCGCCTGGATTGTGAATCATCGGTAAATAATTAGACGATCTAACATCATTAGCGCCGTTAATTTCAAGGATGGTAAACATTTGAGCAAAGCCAGAAGTAGTTGAAGAATTTAATTGACCGGTAAACAAGGTCCAATCTATTTTTATGGTTTCATCTTCCAAAATTGTAAACGTAGAACTTAAGTCTGGTACATCAAGCCATTGTTCATCATTTGTTGTATTAATCACCAAAGAACTGTTAGAAACAATAACGGTAGGTATTGTTGAATTGTCCGTCTTATTTAAACACTCCCAATTAGGTGAAAAAGGAGGGCCAATATTTACAGATGTACACTTATTGGTTAAATCATATACCATGAGCCCAGTTGCTGGGTTGGAAATGTTATTTTTTTGTGTGTTAGTTAATCTTGGGAGTAGCACACCTTTGTTAGTACTTTGAATATCAAGTGCTGATGAATTATTTGGTGATACAGTACCAATACCAACTTGGGAATAAGTAATAGAAATAAAGAAAAAGAGAATAAAAATTAGAGTAGGTTTTTTCATTTTAAATTTTAATTTTAATTAGGGGTCAACAAGTATACATAAAAACAAAATGAACTGCAACTAACTGATTACAAATATGTTAAAACGCATCCGTTCGTCTAAAACTATCTGTCTTACAAACAATTAAGGAAATTTATAAAGCCCTAAATAGGAATTTATACATGAAAAAAAATGTTAAAATTAACATAAAAAAACGATTAAGCTTTCTTTGAATAAATTATTAATGCCGATTTCATCTAAAGCCTGTTATTTTTATTCAAAATTTCGTATCTTTAAGAGACACTCATAAACCTTATATCTATGACAGATTCTAATTATATAAAAATATTTACAGGCGATTTTATAATTGTTCAGCGAATTATTAGCGAGCTAAAATCCATTAATATTAATGCTATTGTAAAAGACACAACCGAGTCTGCACGCTTAGCAGGTTTTGGAGGGGGGATACTACCAGGTTTTCAAGAAGTTTTTGTAAACAAAGATGAGCTTGACAAAGCGGTACATATTGTTGAAAATATATCTTCTGAATTGAAATCATAAAAAAGATACCGTATTACGCTAATAATTGCAATATAATCCCAATGACTCCTATGAAAAGACATAAAGGAGAATAAATTTTTGTGTCTAATTTCCCAAAAGTGGTGGTCTTTACTCTTTTAAAAAAACCAACATACTTAAATTCACCTATAGATCTTAAAATAAATATGGTGGGTATAACCCAGCTACCATAATTCAAGCCCCAATCGGGTAAATTTAATTTTATAAAACCAATCTTTATTAAATAGAAAAAGGAAAAAGACACAAGCCCTAATCCCACAATGGCACTATCAAACTTTTTAGGGTTCAAAACACGCTCACCTGTTTCTTTAGTAGGTAATGATTCAGCAAATCCAAATGTGCCTCCTATAACCCAATTTAAATGGATCATTCCTAAAACAAGGAAGACAAAGCTCAATATCAATGCTAAAGCTATATACAAGCTATAAATTGTTAATTGTTATGCTGTAACGGCATACATTTTATTACGTAACTCTTTAATTTTAGAATCTTGCATGTATTCATCAAACGTTGTGTACCTGTCTATAACACCACTTGGGGTTAGTTCCACAACTCTATTTGCAACAGTTTGCGCAAATTCATGATCATGCGTAGTGAACAAAATAGTGCCTTTAAAATTCTTAAGTGAATTATTAAAAGCTGTTATACTCTCTAAATCTAAATGATTGGTAGGTTCATCTAATTGAAGTACATTGGCTCTTGTCATCATCATTCTAGATAGCATACAACGTACTTTCTCTCCTCCAGATAATACGGACGATTTTTTAAAGGCCTCTTCCCCACTAAAAATCATTTTTCCTAAGAAACCACGAATATTAACTTCTTCTCTTTCTTCTTCAGTTTGTGCCCATTGACGGAGCCAATCGATTAAACTTAATTCGTTATTAAAAAATTCACTATTATCTAATGGTAAATATGACTGAGTTGTAGTAACCCCCCAAGCAAATTTACCTGCATCAGCTTTTTCTTTATTATTTAATATTTGATAAAAAGCCGTAGTAGCTCTAGAATCTCTAGAAAACACAACAACCTTATCTCCTTTTGCCAGATTTAAATCGATATCCTTAAATAACGTCTCACCATCTGCAGAGGCAGCCAAACCTTCCACATTTAAAATCTGATCTCCTGCTTCTCTGTCACGTTCAAAAATAATGGCAGGATATCTACGAGACGTCGGTTTTATATCATTAATATTTAACTTATCAATCATCTTCTTTCTACTGGTAGCCTGCTTACTTTTTGCCACGTTGGCAGAAAATCGTCTAATAAATTCTTCCAATTCTTTCTTCTTCTCCTCAGCCTTTTTATTTTGCTGTGCACGTTGACGGGCAGCCAATTGAGACGATTCGTACCAAAATGTATAATTACCAGAAAAGTGATTTATTTTTCCAAAATCAATGTCTGAAATATGAGTACATACAGCATCTAAAAAGTGACGGTCATGCGATACAACGATTACACAGTTATCATAATTTGCTAAGAAGTGTTCAAGCCACGCAATAGTTTCATAATCTAAATCATTTGTTGGCTCATCCATAATTAGTACATCTGGGTTTCCAAATAACGCTTGTGCTAATAAAACACGTACTTTTTGTTTCCCATCCAAATCACTCATTAATGTATAATGAAATTCTTCCTTAATACCTAAGTTAGATAACATGGCTGCAGCATCACTATCTGCATTCCATCCATTCATTTCTTCAAATTGTACCTGAAGTTCTCCTATTTTTTCAGCATTTTCATCAGAATAATCAGCATAAAGTGCATCCATTTCAGATTTTATCTTAAACAACGGTTTGTTGCCCATTAAAACAGTTTCTAAAACAGTATGCTCATCATACAAGTTGTGATTCTGCTCAAGAACAGACATACGCTTTCCAGATTCTAAAGAAACATGACCCGAAGTGGCATCTTGCTTCCCAGAAAGAATCTTTAAAAATGTTGATTTCCCAGAACCATTGGCTCCAATAATACCGTAACAGTTACCATTATTAAAGGTTGTATTTACTTCATCAAAAAGAACACGTTTTCCGAATTGAACTGAAAGATTTGATACTGATAACATAAAAGTTGTTTTAATTTACTCAGATATTTTATTTATTAAATAGGTCTTCACCAACTCACTATTTTAATAAGATTTACTCCTTGACATACGCCTCATTAGTAAGTTTTTGCAAAAGTAGAAAATTCAAATGTTACAAAGAAACTTAGGTGTGCTCTTTTTAAATAAAAAAGTATCATTTTTCTCAGCAATAGTAATATTTAACAACGCATTAACAGCACTTTATAAATACAACACATATTTTTGTACTATTAAATACTATCGGGGGATTTTTATGAAGTTATACTTTTCAGCAATATTACTAGTATTATTGGCACTTTCCAGTTGCAAGGATACAAGTGACATAAAGGATCGTTATGCCTATATAGGCGGTGAAATTATTAATCCTACTACTAATTATGTCGTATTATTCAAGACTGAAGCCATTATTGATACTATAAAACTTGATAATAGAAACAGGTTTTTATACAAAGTTAATAATTTAGAAGAAGGTCTGTATTCCTTCAGGCATGGTTATGAATATCAAATGATACTGTTAGAACCAAAAGACAGTGTGTTATTTAGATTAAATACTTTAGATTTTGATGAATCTCTTGTTTTTACTGGTAAAGGTGCTAAAAAAAATAATTATTTAATAAATGAGTTTTTAGAAAACGAAATTGAAGAAAAATACATTTTTAAACTTTGTCAGTTAACCCCAACTATTTATCAAAACCGTATAGATTCATTAAGGTCTCTAAAAGTAAAAAGTTTTAAGTCTTTTAAAAGCAGACATAAAGTGTCTCCTCTATTTGAAAAAATAGCATTGGCAAATATAGACTATGACTATTACTCCAGTAAAGAAATATATCCGTTTGTTCACTACGGTAAGGATAAAGTAGCTATTTTAAAATCGCTTCCAGAAGATTTTTATAATTATAGAAAAGATATTAATTATAATGATGATTTATCTATTCATTATTATAAATACAATAAATTTTTAAGATATACTTTTAGCAATCTTTCTTTAATAGAACACGGCATACATTCTAATGATGAACACTTTAACAGATATTCATTATGTTATAATTTGGACAGACTGAAGCTTATTGACAGTTTAGTAACCAATACCTCTATTAAAGATGAATTGCTTTATGAATTAACAATAAACTATATTTCTAAAAACAAAAATATAGAAAATAATAATGTAGTTTTAAAGTCTTACTTAAATAAAACTAAGAGTAAAAAAGGAAAAAAAGAACTTACAAGCTTTACTAACGCTTTAAATAATCTTAAGATTGGTTCTAACTTTCCAGATATTAAACTTATTAATTATGAAAATGTTGAGTTTGATATTAATTCAATTATAAAATCTCCCACTGCTATTAGCTTTTGGTCACATACTTTTCATAAACATTTTAAAGACAGCCATAAAAAGCTTAAAGAGCTAGAAAAAAAATACCCAGAAGTTGTATTCATTACCATCAATATTGATGATTATGGTTTAGAAAAACCGAAAAAATCATTGAAGAAATATAGATTTTCCAGCAAAAATGAATATACATTTAAAAACCCAAAAGAGGCTTCTAGAGCTTTAGCTATTTACCCAATGACTAAAGTGATGATTGTTGATCAAAACAAAAAAATAGTAAATAATAATACAAATATTTTTTCTATAAAATTTGAGAAACAACTTTTAGATTTAATAAATCGCTAAGAGAAAATTATCGAATCACAAGGAGGTACGAATTGGAGGTATTATCGGAGCATAGTGGCCCATTAATTCTTCCGTGTTCGTCATAATAAGGTGTTACTTCTAGGTATACTTCAATATTAAAACGACCAGCTTCAACAGGAGTTCCTTTAATAACGACCTCTCTACGTCGGTTATAAAATACTTCTATCCCTTCTGGAAGCCTTCCCGTAACATCGAAATAGTAATCATAATCATTATCATTTACTTCATTTTTAATGTCCGCAGTAATAATTTCTGAATAGTATTCATCTACAAATCCTAATGCCAAAGTTTTATCATGCAAATCTGGTCTTACATTAAAAATACAATCTAATGCATCATCACAACCACTAAAAGAGAAAAGGAAAGCTAAAAGAATTATAGGTAAATATCGTTTCATAATATGATGTTTAAAAACAATATTTATCAAATAATATGCCGAAAAAACACTTTATAATTTATAATGGCTCATTAATAGCTTTTCATAAACCTTGTCTGGTAATATTCGTTTTAAAACAATTGAGAATTTTTGCATGAACTCCCCTATTTTGTAATGTACTTTAGGATCGCTGGTATTTATAATTTTATATATAGCCTGAGCCATTACATTTGGATTACTTCCGTTATCTACGTGTTCGTCCATTAAATTTAATGTATCCCCATATGGTTTTAGGTATGGAGATGTTTCAAGAAGTGGTGCATGATAACGCCCTGCAGCAATGTTTGTAGCAAAATCACCAGGGGCAACATTAGTCATTTTAATATTAAACCCTTTAAGTTCCATTCTAAAAGCTTCAGTTAAAAGTTCTAAAGCTCCTTTGCTTGCACTATAAATACCTCGATAAGGTAATCCCATATAGCCAGCGATTGATGTTATGTTTATAATTAAACCAGATTGTTGCTCGCGCATTTGCGGCAGTACAGCTTTAATAACATTAATGGGACCAAAAAAATTTGTCTCAAAATTGTTCTTAATTTCCACTTCTGGTGTTTCTTCAATGGGCCCAGTTATACCAGCCCCTGCATTATTTATGACAACGTCCAATCGTCCTTCTTTTTCAATAACAGTATTCACTGTTTTTAGTATGGTGTTGTTCTCTTTAACATTTAATGCTAAAATTGGAAACTTACTATCTTTATATTTATCAGGATTCCTACTGGTTCCATACACAATAAAGTCTTTTTGGATTAGGTATTCTCCAATACACTTTCCGATTCCAGAGGAAGCTCCTGTTATTAAAACAACTTTAGACATTTTTAAATAATTAAAGTATCAAAAATACAATTAAAATTAAAAGATTACCATCTTCATAGGTATACATTAAACTAAAAAATCTTGAGTCGCTAAAGCTTTCAAGATTTAAGTTTATTGTACAAAAAAAGGCAAGCTACCTACATCACACCGCTACGACCGTATACCTTTGCTTCGTTCCCGACCTGGAGGATTCAACAGGAGCTGGTTGTGTAGGACTTGCCGATGCAAAGATACAATCTTTTAAAATTTTCACAATGATTTTTTAAACTGATTTTAAATAAATATCTTGCTTCAAATTAAAATTTAGTAATGAAAATATTCAAGTATCTATTAATCATATTTTTAGGAGGGTTAATTCTATCTTGTGGTCCAAATTCTGGTAAAAATAAAAGCGCATTTTCTATAAAAACAAATGCTATTAAAGGTGATATTTCTAATAATAAGAGCTTATCTCTGTCTTTAGAAAACAAAAAAAAGCATATTATAGATTCTGTTTCTTATACTCTCGATGGAATTAAGGTTAATGAAACTATTCAACTGGCTAATTTTAAGTTAGGAAAACAGACTATTGAATCTATAGTGTATTTTAATGGTAACGAAAAAGAAACAGTTAGTTCAACTGTCACTATATTAAATGATACGCCACCAAAAATTTATAGCTACAAAATTATTAATGAATACCCGCACGATATCTCTTCTTACACGCAAGGAATTGAATTCTTTAATGATACATTATATGAAAGTACGGGGCGATATAAAAAATCTAAGCTTAGAAAAATTGATTATAAAACGGGTAAAATTATTAAAAACATTGATTTGGCAGATGAATATTTTGGTGAAGGACTAACTATTTTAAATGATAAAATATATCAATTAACATGGAAAGAAGGTACTGGTTTTGTTTACGATGTAAATTCGTTTGATAAAATAAGTAGCTTCAAATACGGAAATAGCAAAGAAGGTTGGGGATTATGTAACAACGAAAATATTATTTATAAAAGTGATGGTACAGAAAAAATATGGTTACTAAATTCTGAAACTTTAGTTGAAGAATCATACATTCAAGTATATACTAACAAAGGAAAAATTGTAGGTATCAATGAAATGGAATGGATCAACGGAAAAATATATACTAATCGCTATCAAAAAGATGGTGTAGCTATTATTAACCCAAAAAATGGAGCTGTTACGGGTGTTATTAACTTTTCTCCTCTTAAAAAATTGGTTACTCAACATGAAAAATTAGATGTCCTTAATGGCATCGCTTATAACCCAAAAAGGAATACCATTTTTGTAACGGGTAAATACTGGGATAAATTATTTGAAGTAGAAGTTATTGAGAAGTAGTTCACTAGTCATCATGTCAAATGAGGAACGACTGAGACATTAATAAATGACACCTTCGTTTTGTCAAAATTCACAATACGATGTCTCCTACTGTCGACATTGACCACTAAACTTAATTACGTTCCGAGTCATTCATTTCGAACGAATGTGGGAAATCACATAAAAAATGACAAACAATTCATTGTACTAAATACTAATTTCTTTCCCTTTCAAATAGACTTTTTCAATCTGATTAGCACCGAACGAATATAGAATAAACCCGTAAGAATTGATTGGTTTAGTAAGTATTAAATTAGCTTGTTTTCCTTTAGTTATAGATCCAACTTTTCCCTCTAACCCCATAGCATAAGCGCCATTTAAAGTAGCTGCATTGATAGCCTCTTCTGGCGTCATCTTCATTTTTATACAAGCAGTAGCCACTACAAAATTCATATTTCCTGATGGTGTTGAACCTGGGTTATAATCAGTTGCTAATGCTAATGGTAAACCAGCATCAATCATGTTACGAGCTGGCGTATATGGGATACTTAAGAAATAAGAGCAACTTGGCAAAGACACAGGCATGGTATCCGTGCTTTTAAGAGCTTCAATATCTTCATCACGCATCACTTCTAAATGATCTACAGATAAAGCATTATGATTGACTCCCGCCTGAATACCTCCTATTGCTGTAAATTGATTCACATGAATTTTTGGTATCAATCCATATTTTTTTCCTTCTTTTAAAATCAATTCTGCATCTGCCACAGAAAAGTAACCTGTTTCACAAAAAACATCGATGTATTCTGCTAGATTTTCTTTAGCTATTTTTGGAAGTGTATCTTCTACTAATAATTTTAAATAGGCGTCTTTATTTCCTTTGTATTCTGTAGGCACAGCATGTGCGCCTAAAAAAGTAGCTTTAACTTCAATAGGATAATTCTCTTTTAAACGCTTAATAACACGTAACATTTTTAATTCAGCTTCAGTAGTGAGACCATACCCGGATTTAATCTCAATAGCTCCTGTACCTAATTTAATAACGTCTTCTAAACGTTCCTTACTTTGTTGGTATAATTCTTCTTCCGAAGTGTCTTGTAATTTTTTAGCTGAGTTCAATATCCCACCACCATTAGCCGCAATGTCTTCATAAGATAATCCTTTTATTCGGTCTACAAATTCACCTTCACGGTTTCCTGCATAGACAATATGCGTATGAGAATCACACCAAGATGGTAATATCATTTTTCCAGTAGCATCAATAACTTCAGAAAATGCTGCTTTTGGGCAACTTGCCATAGTTCCGAAATCTAAAATCAACCCATTCTCTACAACCAAAAAAGCATTTTTTATGGTAGGTAACTCACTCATAGCTTTTCCAGCTACAAAAGGAATGGGTTCTGTACGAACTTGGATGAGTTCTTTTATATTTTTGAATAATGTAGCCATTAAAATAAATTGTTAAGTATGTTATCCGCAACTAAATTAGGGATTGTTACTTTTAAATTGGGTGTTCTTTCCATTTCTCGCTTTATTGCAAAGATAGCTTCATTATTTCGAGCCCAGCTTCTACGAGCAATTCCATTATTTACATCGTAAAACAACATGCTTTTTAAACGTGCTTCCGCTTCTGGTGTACCATCTAACAACATCCCGAACCCGCCGTTCATCACCTCTCCCCAGCCTACGCCTCCACCATTGTGTATAGATACCCATGTGGCGCCTCTAAAACTATCACCTATAACATTATGAATAGCCATATCCGCTGTAAATTTACTACCATCATAAATATTAGAGGTCTCTCTAAAAGGTGAATCTGTTCCGCTTACATCATGATGATCTCTTCCTAAAACCACTGGCCCAATTTCTCCCGCTTCAATAGCATTATTAAATGCTTCTGCTATCTTAGAACGCCCTTCTGCATCTGCATATAAGATGCGTGCTTGAGAGCCTACAACCATCTTATTTCTTTTCGCATTTTTAATCCAAGTAATATTGTCTTGCATTTGCAACTGAATTTCCTCAGGTGCCTTTTCCATGATGTTTTGCAAAACAGTTGCAGCGATAGTGTCTGTCTTGTCTAGGTCTTCTGATTTTCCAGAAGTACAAACCCAACGAAAAGGTCCGAAACCATAATCAAAGCACATAGGCCCTAAAATATCCTGAACATAGGATGGATACTTAAAATCAATACCATTTTCCGCCATCACATCGGCTCCTGCTCTAGAGGATTCTAATAAAAACGCATTCCCATAATCGAAAAAATAAGTTCCTTTCTTAGCATGATTATTTATTGCTAAAGCATGTCTACGTAATGTTGCCTGCACTTTCTCTTTGAATACTTCTGGTTCTTCACGAATTAATCGATTTGATTCTTCGTATGAAACATCAACAGGATAGTAACCACCCGTCCAAGGAATGTGCAACGATGTTTGATCTGATCCTACATGAATAAAAATATTGTCTTCATCAAATCGCTCCCACACCTCTACCACATTTCCTATAAATGCTATAGAAACAACCTCTTTATTGACTTGTGCTTCTTGAACTCTACTAATTAAGTCTTCTATATTGTCAATTAATACATCTACCCATCCTTGCTCATAACGCTTTGTAGCTGCTTTTGGATTCACTTCTGCACAAACAGTAATACAACCTGCTATATTTCCCGCTTTTGGCTGTGCGCCACTCATACCTCCTAATCCTGCAGTCAAAAATATTTTTCCTTTTGAATCTTGCCCTTTTGGTAAAATTTTACGAAACGCATTCATAACTGTAATTGTAGTGCCATGAACAATCCCTTGAGGCCCTATGTACATAAATGAACCTGCCGTCATCTGCCCGTATTGCGTGACACCTAAGGCATTGAATTTTTCCCAATCATCTGGTTGTGAATAATTAGGGATCATCATACCATTCGTTACAATCACTCTCGGTGCATTTTTAGAAGAAGGAAATAATCCCATAGGGTGACCAGAATACATATGCAAGGTTTGCTCATCTGTCATGACTGCTAAATACTGCATCACTAAAAGATATTGTGCCCAATTTTGAAATACAGCACCATTGCCTCCATAGGTTATTAATTCCTCTGGATGCTGTGCTACCGCAGGGTCTAGATTATTTTGGATCATGAGCATGATAGCCGCAGTCTGCGATGATTTAGCTGGGTATTCTGAAATTGATCTGGCGTATATATCGTAATCTGGTTTGAATCTATACATATAAATTCTGCCATATTCTTTCAACTCTTCAGCAAATTCAACTGCAAGTTCCTGATGCCAATCTTTTGGAAAATAACGCAATGCATTTCTAACAGCTAATTGCTTTTCTTCTACCGATAAAATATCTTTTCGTTTTGGCGCTCTATTTGCATCCAAAGGATATGCTCTTTTAGCAGGTAAAACATGAGGAATTCCTTGCAATATTTGATCTTGAAACGTCATCTATTTGTCTACTTTAAATTGAAAGCTTGGTTTTTAACTAATTGAATCACAGCATTAATATCGTCTTTTAAAATTCTGTCATCTTCTAATTTCGGGACACGTTCTCTAATAATTTTAAAATTTTCTTCAATGATATCCGAAAACGTGTTCGGTCGTCTAAATTCTAAAGCTTGTGCAGCATACATTAATTCTATAGCTAATATTTTGTCAATATTCCCTAATATCTGATTGAATTTTCGGCCAGAAATACTTCCCATAGACACATGGTCTTCTTGTCCCAAGGATGTTGGAATACTATCTGCTGATGGCGGAAAGCATAATGATTTATTTTCTGTTACTAAAGCTGCTGTTGTATACTGTGGAATCATAAATCCAGAATTTAATCCGCCTCCTGTAGTTAATAAACGTGGTAAGCCAAACTTACCTTCTATTAATAAATAACATCTCCTATCTGAAATATTCCCTAATTCCGATGCGGCTATTGAAGCATAATCTAATGCCATGGCTAGAGGTTGTCCGTGAAAGTTTCCTCCGGAAATAGCTTCCGTGTCACTTAAAATAATAGGATTATCGGTTACAGAATTCATTTCAATTTCTGCTAATTCCTTTAAATGGTAATAGGCATTTCTGGAAGCGCCGTGTACCTGAGGAATGCAACGCATCGAATAAGGGTCTTGAACGCGTTCACAATTTTCATGCGAGTCTACATTCTGTGACTTATAAAGCAGCATAAACATTCTTTCGGCCACTTCAATAGTACCTTTAAAAGGACGTATTTTATGCAATTCATCTCTAAACGGAGACGAACTACCTTGATACCCTTCAATACTCATCGCACCAGCTACATCTGCCAAATCTAATAAATATGCCATTTTATTCAAACCAATAATAGCATGGGCTAAAATAAATTGTGTGCCGTTTATTAAGCCTAAACCTTCTTTAGCTTGCAGCGCTAAAGGTGCTAATTGATGTTTATCTAATCCAATTTTAGCCTGTTCAATGTTATCTCCTATCCAAAACTCGCCTTCTCCTATTAATGGCAAAAATAAATGTGACAAAGGTGCTAAGTCTCCTGATGCTCCAACCGAACCTTGCTTAGGCACTACAGGCAATAAATCATTTTCAATGAAATATAACATGCGTTCAATTAATTCTAGTCGGACTCCAGAATACCCTCTGCATAAAGCATGAACCTTACAAATCATCATGATTTTCGAAAGTTCTTTATCTATAGGAGTTCCTACGCCAACGGCATGGGTAATCAACAGGTTTTCTTGTAATTTATTAGTTTCTTCCGATGTGATTTGAACATCACATAATGGTCCAAATCCAGTATTAATGCCATATACTGCTTTATTACCAGCAGCCATGGTTTCAACCTTTTTTCTGCATGCTATTACTTGTTCCTTTGCTTTATCAGTAATAACAGCGTTTAATTCGCCCTTAGAAATAGCTAATACCTTATTAACTGTTAAATTATCTATACCGTATTTGAATGACATGCTATAAAAATTGGTGAATAACAAAGTTATTTTTAAATTTGATAACCAACAATATCATTTAAGTCTTATAATAATAACTATGAGTTATCAAATAGAGTTAAGACATATCAAGTATTTTTTAGCAGTTGCTAAAGATTTACATTTCAGAAAAGCTGCGGAACGTCTATTTATTTCTCAGCCAGGATTGAGTAGGCAAATTAAACAAATGGAAAATGATCTAGGAGTTCTTTTATTTGAAAGACATAATAGAAAAGTCATACTCACTAAGGCTGGTGAATACCTTAAAGAAGAATTAGCGTTAAACTTAAAAAGTCTGGAGCACACTTTTTATCATGCCAAATTATTGAATGATGGTAAAAAAGGCGATTTAAAATTTGGCTATGTTGGGTCTGCCATGCAAGAAATAATTCCCCATTTATTAGTAGCATTTAAGGAAGAGCATCCTAATGCGCTTTTCAATTTAAAAGAAATGGGAAATCATAAACAAATAGAAGAGTTGCTTTCGTTTGATATTGATTTAGGTTTTGTGCGTTTGGACAGAGTGCCTAAAGAATTGGAAATCAAACCTATTTTAAAAGAAAATTTTTGTCTAGTATTACCAAATAATCATACGCTTAATAAAGAAAACTTTAAAGGCTTACATCAGTTAAAAGAAGCATCATTTATCTTATTCGATCCAAAATATAGTGCTACCTATTTTGAAAAAGTGATGCAAATTTTCGATGACAGTGGCTTTTCTCCTATCGTTTCTCATAATACCATTCATGCAAGTTCTATATATAAGCTTGTGGAGAATAATTTTGGGATTTCTATGGTTCCTAAATCATTAACTGATATTAACAATAAAAATCTAAAATTCATTGAATTAACTAAAATAAAACAAAAAACGACGCTTTCAATAGTTTGGAACAAGAATAACAGAAATCCTATTTTGAATCGTGTTTTTGATTTTGTTTCAGGACTATCGAATAAAGTTAGTTTAGAGACAGATGTTTAAATAAAAAGAGAAGTACGTGGCTTCTCTTTTTTATCATGGTACAACATATTTTCTCTGAACGACTAATTCTTTTTATAAACACCTAACTCCCACCATCTTCAATAATTTGTACATGTTTTTCCATATTTTGTGGTATACTTTTTTATATTTTCTATATCTCCTAGGTTTCCTATTAAACTAGAGTCCCTGTTAAAATATTGTTATTTAAAAATCTCATTAAATCTGTGGTTTTATTATTAATCTATACTACCACTTATGCAGTTGTTAAGTAACCTATAGCCTAAACAAAATATTTATTAGGCAATAACATACTTAAGTAACCCAAACAAGTATTTATATTCCTATATGCTACAAAATTATCCCTCTTGGGCAAGTTTTAATCCCTAAAAAGCAAATTTCATTTCTTATCTTCACAATAACTGCAGTCAGGGCTAAGACCGAAAACCTGTAAAATAGAGTAGGTTGTTAACTTTTAAATCTTTTATTATGAAAACAAAAACTTTAAGAACAAATCTTATTTTATTAATTGTAGGGTTAGTTTTAATTACACCTATTAAAGTACAATCTTTATCACTTGAAAACCCTATCACACTAGAAACTCTGATTACTGATGTTGATCTTCAAAAATTTATAAAAGATTCGAGTCAGAATATAGACGACCCTTATGACCGGGGTAAGGCTTTAGATGAATTTATTGGTGAAATTTTGCTAAAAAAGTACCCTCAACTTAAAGATATGAATCACGAGGAATCTGTAGCATTAATTTCAGAAGCTTGCATGTCTGTATATAATAGTTTGAACCCTAATTGCTCTCTGTGCGAAAGTGGCTGTCATTTTTGTTGTAATTTTCAAGGTACAGCAGTATTTTTTGATTGCAACATACTTTATTGTGGTTTCCATCCAGTACCATGTAATTAATAATAACTCTATATTGTTTGAATAATTCTAAATATTTATTAAACTCACTTGAAATAAAAAATCATCAAGTGAGTTTTCTTGGTACCACCTCTTTAACAAAATCAAGGATCAATGCTTTATCCTTTAGAATTGTGCTTGTGCTTCTTCCTTCCTATCGATCTAATTTATAGAGAAAGTATCCATACATAAATTGAGATAGCGCATAATCTGATCTTGCGAGCATCATTTCTTTAATTTTAGGAAGCACTAGGTCAAAATATTCTTTTTTTGCATTTTTTGTCGCCATGACTTTAAAAAAGATAAATGGGGAAACATAAAGATATAACCGAAACCTTGGGGGTTTCTATAAAAACAGTCGAAGCTCAAATGAGCGTAGCATATAAAAAAATCGTAAAGGTTTTGAAAATGATAAGTTAATTCTAGTCTTATTGAGAGACTTTGCTGATCGCTTAATGAATAAAACCATTTATAATTTAAACCAATTTTGAGTAATCTCTTTTTCAATAGATTTATTACTCTTATGAACATATTCATTCTTTATAGCGTTGTATTCATAATCTTTTCCCCAAACTTCATAATACTCAGCAACCTCTTTAATAGCATCACAAATAAAGTGGATGTCTTCATTAGTCATTGTAGGATGAATAGACATTCTTATCCAACCTGGACGTTCTATCAAACAACCTTCTAATATCTTTTGTTCTATAGACTTAGATGTTGGTTCGTCCACATTTAATAAATAATGCCCGTAAGTTCCTGCACAAGAGCAGCCACCTCTGGTTTGTACCCCAAAACGGTCATTTAATAGTTTAACAATTAAATTGTAATGTGCGTCTTCAATATAAAAAGAGAACACCCCTAGCCTATCTGTATGCTCTGGTGCCAGTATGGTTAGATTTTCTATGGCTCTCAGTTTTTCAAAAATGATAGCATTCAACTCATGTTCTCTATCCAGAATATTTTGTACTCCCATTTTCTCTTTAAGTTGAATGGATAATGCAATTTTTATAGCTTGTAAAAATCCTGGTGTTCCACCGTCTTCCCGGGTTTCAATATCGTCTATATAATCATGATCACCCCATGGGTTTGTATAAGATACGGTACCACCTCCTGGATTGTCTGGTACTAAATTTTTATATAATTTCTTATTAAAAATTAATACGCCTGAAGCTCCTGGTCCTCCTAAAAATTTGTGAGGAGAAAATGTAATAGCATCTAAATACATGTCTTCATCTTCTGGATGCATATCAATATCGATATAAGGTGCTGAACATGCAAAATCCACAAAACACAAGCCATTATTCTGGTGCATAATTTTTGCAACTTCATGGTAATTGGTTCTAATACCAGTTACATTAGAACATCCGGTAATAGCAGCAATTTTTATAGGACAATCTTTATATTTAGCAATTAGCTTTTCCAAATTTTTGGCACATGGTAAACCTGCTTCATTTGAAGGGATCACCTCAACGCGTGCAATCGTTTCTAACCAAGATGTTTGGTTAGAATGATGCTCCATATGCGACACAAAAATGATAGGTCTTAAAGCTTCTGGTACTACAGTATGGTCTTTAAGGTTCTCGTTTAATTTTAATCCTAAAATACGTTGAAACTTATTAATGGCACCTGTCATACCTGTTCCAACGGTTATAAGCACATCTTCTTTTGACGCATTTACATGCTTTTTAATAATATTTCTGGCATCATGATACGCTAGGGTCATAGCGGAGCCAGTAATAGATGTTTCTGTATGGGTATTCGCTACAAAAGGCCCTATTTCGTTTAGTATTTTTTCTTCAATAGGTCTATATAGCCTACCGCTTGCAGTCCAATCGGCGTAAATCACTTTTTTTCTGCCATATGGTGATTCAAAATATTGATCAATACCTACAATATTTTTTCGAAAACTGTCAAAATAAACTTCTAGATTACACACTTCTTTCGGCTTTGATTTAAAAATACTATCAAAATTCATTTGTTCCAATTAGTTAAAACTATCATTTAAGCTATGAAATTTATTAGATATTAAGTTCATTAAATAAACTTTTTAATTCTTCATCAGAAGGTCTTGGTGCATCAGCATCAATAACATTTCCTTGGGGATCAATCAAAATAAATCTTGGAATCCCTGTAATTTTATACGCATCAGCAAATGTTTTGTCTTCTTTTGCAAATAACTGAATACCTGACAATTCTTTTTCTTTAACCATACTTCTCCATGTATCGTAAGCATTTTGTCGATCAATTGAAATACTAACAAATTCAATTGGTTTTCCGTGGTAAGCTTTTTCAACTTCTTTAAGAAATGGAATTTCCTTTTTGCAAGGTCCGCACCAAGTTGCCCACATGTCTATATATACATATTTCCCTTTTAAATCATCTAATGATGTTAACCCGCCTGCATAGTTTTCATAATCTGTAAATTTGGGTGATTCTTTACCTTTCATGGCTAATATAGCTTGTTTTCCATCAAACATGGATGCCAGCTGCTTTGTCATCATTTCAGACTCTTTTTCTTCACTAGCAATAAATGCAGAATCTAAGCCTTTGGTAGCATCCAGTAGTAATTTAAACTCATTTTTAGCAGCATTAAGTTGTTTATCAAAGCTTGATTTATCTGAAGTCATTAATGCTTCATAGTTTATTAAACCCTCCTCAAGAAGTGCTTTTTTTGCTAAATAGTTATTAGCTTCTGAACCAATACCATTGTATGTAATGGTCTCATCAAACTCTTTTGCGTCAACGCTTAAATTTAAATCATAGCCATTTTTTAAGTAAACTGATGTTCGTTCTTTACCATCAAAAAGAATGTAAGATCCAGTTTCAACTTTAAGTGTATCAGAAAATGATCCATCAGTATTAACCTTGATCGTTTTTAAAATACTGCGTTGTGCAACAATTAAAGAGTCTGAATTAGGATTTTTTATTATCCCTGATAGGGTCACGTAATCTTTAGGTGCTTCTTGTTTACAAGCTCCTAATAATAGGGCAATAGATACTATATATAATAGTTTTTTCATTGTTTATTTTATTTGAAATTTGAAATTCCTTTTTCTAACCATTTATAATATTCGTCAACATCTGGAGTATAAGCTACAGGATCTATTAAGTTTCCTTCATTATGATCCATAAGAACATAAAATGGTTGGGAATTAGTTTTATACTTAATCGTTTGTAATTCGCTCCATTTTTGACCTATATACTTTAATTTCTTGCCTGGGCGTAGTTTGGAATCAATAACTTCAGAAGCTTCTAACTTACGTTTGTCGTCTACATACAAAGAAATAAGAACAACATCTTTTTTAAGAATGTCTAACACCTTGGGTTTTACCCAAACGTTTTGTTCCATTTTTCTACAATTAACGCAAGCATGTCCCGTAAAATCAATCATGACAGGTTTGCCTACTTTTTTAGCATAGGCAAGCCCTTTATCGTAATCATTAAAAGCTAAAATGTTATGAGGTGGCATCAAATGAGCACCTTCTGGAATATCTATATGATTATCTGCTGAAGCTGTGCCTGAATTAGTTTTAGCAAAGCCAACACCATACGGAGATTCACTATAATGTTGTGGTGGTGGAAACGCACTAATTAAGTTTAAAGGTGCTCCCCAAAGCCCTGGAATCATATAAATAGTAAATGATAATGTTAACAAACCAAGACATAATCGTCCTACCGAAATGTGGGTTAATGGAGAGTCATGTGGTAATTGTATTTTTCCGAAAAGATATAAAGCCAAACCTCCAAATATAGCAATCCAAATGGCTATAAACACTTCACGTTCTAACCAATGCAATTGTAATACTAAATCGGCATTTGATAAGAATTTAAATGCTAAAGCTAATTCTAAAAAGCCTAAAACGACTTTTACTGTATTTAACCAACCTCCAGATTTTGGCAATGAATTTAACCAACCTGGGAAAGCTGCAAACAATGCAAAAGGTAAGGCAATAGCAAGCGAAAATCCTAACATACCAACAATTGGACCTATTTGACTACCTCCAGCCGCTGCTTCTACCAGTAAGGTTCCTACTATAGGCCCTGTACAAGAAAAAGAGACTATAGCTAGGGCTAAAGCCATGAAGAAGATACCAACTAAGCCTCCTCTATCTGCCTGACTATCTACTTTGTTTGCCCAAGAGTTTGGAAGCATAATCTCAAATGCTCCCAAAAAGGATACTGCAAATATTATTAGTAGTAAGAAAAAAGCAATATTAAACCAAACATTGGTAGATAACGCATTTAAAGCGTCTGGCCCAAAAATTAGACTAACTATAACGCCTAGTAATACATAAATAACCATGATTGAAATACCATAAATAATAGCATTTCTAATACCTGCGGCTTTATTTTTACTTTGTTTAGTAAAGAAACTTACCGTCATTGGAATCATAGGAAACACACATGGTGTTAGCAGTGCTGCAAATCCAGATAAAAATGCAATAAAGAATATAGTCCAGAGCCCTTTCTTTGATCCTGATTTTGAAGATGCTTTTTCCGTTTTTTCGGTAACTGTTTCTTCTTTCTCTTCTTTTAATTTAGGTTTTGGAGCATGCGTATCTTCATTTGCTTCTGTAATTGAAGGGGTTTCGTTTACTACAGTTTTTTCTTTAACGTCCTTTGGTTCTGGCTTCGTTATAGCGGGTAAATTAAATACCAAATCAACCTCTTTGGGAGGTAAGCATCTGGTATCATCACATACCATAAACTCTACAGTAGCATTCACTGTCTTTTTATCACCTAAAACTTTTATTTTTTGCTCAAAAGCTGCTTTATCCTCAAAAAACTTAATTTCCATTTCAAAAATAGGGTCATTAACTGTATGCCCCTCTTCTTCAATGGTATTTCCGATAGCTTTAAAAGCACCACCCGCATCATTAAAAGTAAATGTTGTTGCTATAGGCCCTCCTTCTGGAACATCTTGAGAATACAAATGCCAGCCAGATTCTATATTTGCCTTTGAAATTAATTTATATTCGGTATCAGATATTTTCTCTACTGAAGTTGACCATTTAACGGGATCAAAAACTTGAGAGTGACTTACAGTCAAAAAAAATAAGGCTAATAGTAAAATAAATTTTCTCATAATATTACTTTATGTTTTTTTATTAAAAAGGGTTATTTGTATAAACAACCCTTTTGTTATCTTTCTTCATATATTATATATACGGACTAACTCGAATATAATTAACACTAAAACAAAAGTATTAAGAAAGATGTATCTATTTTAATTTTATATTTTTTTACTTTAAACTTTAGGCTTGAATACAATTTCATAAGACTTTGCGTCTTTTAAAAGTGTTTTGGCAAATTTTTGAATATCTTTTGTTGTAATATTATTAACAATATCTTCAAAATTCTTTGAATCATTCATATTGTATCCTTCACGATAAAACTGTGTTAACAACCTCATATCATAGCTATTATAATCTTTCTGCTGCTTTCTCTCTTTTAAATAGTTTGTTAATGTTTTATCTAAATCTAGTTGAAGAATATGTCCTTCTGCCATTTTGTTTATTTCTTCATGAACAATCGCTATTAATGTTTCTACCTTTTCTGGATTACAATCAAAATTAACAGAGACGGATGCCTTTTGTAAAGGTCGTTTAGACAAACTAGCATTTGTTCTAGCTCCATAAGTTCCTCCTTCTTCTTCTCTTAAAGTTTCAGTATATCTTAAATCCAACATATCACCCAATGCACGAGCTATTAAAGCATTTTTCAAACTATAATCATAGTCATTTTTATATGAAATCCTTACAGAACTTTTTGGGTCTTCCATTTTTAGATAAATATCTTTATCTATTTTTCCACTTAACCAAGGCGTAGAATTATCTTTCCAATTTTCTTTTGTGTCATTAGTAGGTATACTAGCTATGTATTTTTCTAATAGAGGTTTTAAAGCGTCTTTATCTATGTCTCCTACAATAAAAAATTCAAAATCTGCGGCATTACCAAATCTATCATTATAGATCGTCTTTATTTTATCAAAAGAAATGTCTTTAATGAAATCATCATTGAATATACGCCTCTTAGAATTATTAGCTCCATATAAAGTAACCGTCATACTATCCTTCATTTTTTCTGCAATATTCTCCTTTCTTCTTATTTTATAATTTTCCACATTTTGCATAATGACATTATATCCATTCTCATCAAAACGAGGTTTTACGAAACGAAGATATACCATCTGTAACATCGTTTCTGTATCTTTTGTTACAGATGCCCCTGAAATACTTTCTGATAACCCAGAAATATTAATAGAAGCACTGGCTGTTTTACCTGCTAATACTTTTGGTAAGTCTGTAGCAGAATAATCTCCTAACCCAGAATATTGTATAACATTATCCAATAAATCTGCAGAAGGTAAATCGGTATCGTTTAATAAAGATGTACCACCTTTACTTATAGCTCTTAGCTTTACATCATTTGCATTTTTATTAGCATATTTATAATGTACCTTTATACCATTACTTAAAGTAAATGTTGTAGAGCCTAACGTTTTATTAACTTCTTCAGAATTAATCGTTCCTTTGTTTATTGTTAAACCAGAGATTAATGTTTTTCCTCCAAATTCGTCTGTATAAGCTCCTATGGAGGCATCATTTTCTACGTCATTAATGATATTTAATGCATCTTCTTTCGTTAAATTATTATTACCGTTTACTCCTGTTAGGGTTAAATATCTGTTTTTATCTGTGTATAATTTTTTAAGCGCTGAATGAATGTCATCAGATTTTAATGTGCTAAATATTGTTTTAGCAATTTCAAATTCCTTTTCAACATCTGTAATAGCTACATTATCTAAATAATCATCTTGTATTAATTTAACAATACGTCCATGTGACATATCTTCCTTTTGACTAATCTGGTTTTCGTAATAGCTTGTGAAATCTGTAATAGTTCGTTCTATTTCTGCTTTAGCAAAACCAAATTTCACCGCTCTATTAACTTCTGTTAAAACAGATTTAAATGCCGCGTGTTGCTGATTTGGTTTTGGATATACAGAAATATTAAAGGCTTTTGTTGATCTAGAATGCCCTCCGTAATCTATACGTGCGCCTAAAAAAGTGGCTTCAGGTTTTCTGGAAAGTTCAGTAATCCTTGCAGATAACATAGTTGTTATCATGTTATTTAAAAGGGACTCTTTTAGGTTAGCTACTGTTTCTTCTTTTAATGGTTTTGGGTGTCTTATTCCAAAACTTATATTAGACGTGGTGACTTCTTCATCCATAGCCATAGAATATAACATGGCGTCATTTTCTGGTATATTAACCACAAAGCGTTCTTTAGCTTTCTTAACTGCTGGAATTTTCGAGAATAATGCCTTAATTTTTTCTTCCACCTGATTAACATCTATATCACCAACAATGGCAATAGCTTGTAAATCGGTTCTATACCAATCATGATAAAAATCGCGTAATGCTTTGTATTCAAAATTATCAACGATATCCATCAACCCAATTGGTAAGCGTTTTGCATACTTTGAGTGATTGAACATAGTTCCTATGTTTTTCTGAAGAATTCGCATATTTCCGCTTTGGCGAGTACGCCATTCTTCTTTAATAACACCTCTTTCTGCATCAATCTCTTCATCTGTGAGTAATAAATAATTCGACCAATCGTGTAACACCAATAAACCTGTATCTATGAGTTCTGGTGTCGTTGGAATATTATTTATGTTATATACTGTTTCATCAAAAGACGTATAAGCATTGATATCTTTTCCAAAAACCAACCCATGCTTTTGCATGGTATTTAAAATGCCTTTTCCTTCAAAATTTTTAGTCCCATTAAATGCCATGTGCTCCAAAAAATGAGCTAAACCTTGTTGGTCATCATTTTCCAGAACAGATCCTACATTTTGGATGATATAATAACTGGCCACATTTTTAGTAACGTCTGTACTTTTAAGGTAATAGGTTAACCCATTAGGAAGGACGCCTTTTTTTATACTTTGATCTACAGGTAATAGACTATTTAATTCTAAATTTTTAACTGCGTTTTGCTGTGCAAATAAATGAACTGTTATACCTGCTGTAAAAAGTAAAAATGTAATTACTTTAACTTGTTGTTTAATCATTAGTAATTGTTTTTTGATTATATACTCTTAAGGACGGTCTTAAACTTGTTTTCCCCTATTAATAAAATGTTAAAATTGATTTTTAACTATTCCTTAATATTTAATTGTATCAACAAATAATACTTAGAAAGGGTGGCTTATAAAATGGATTTATACAAAGTTTAACATAAAAACTGTTGTTAGACTGTTATAAATATTAAAATATATTACGATATTTTATGTTAAAAACTATCCCTTGAATGGATCTAAAAATATTGGAATATTATGGATCCATTTTCGCTTAAAATTAGCCTATATAAAGTACCTTTGCAATACTATTTTAAATCCTTTCTTATGGATAATTTAGATGCTGCCAGATTGCAAATGGCATTTACGCTTATCTTTCACATTATATTCGCTTGTATAGGTATGGTAATGCCTTTTTTTATGATTGTTGCTCATAAAAAATGGTTGAACACCAAAAATCCTATTTATTTAAAGCTCACTAAGTCCTGGCAAAAAGGTGTTGCCATATTTTTTGTTATTGGTGCTGTTTCGGGCACTGCATTATCTTTCGAATTAGGACTACTGTGGCCTGAATTCATGAAACATGCTGGCCCTATAATTGGGATGCCTTTTTCTTTAGAAGGTGCTGCTTTCTTCGTAGAAGCAATAGCCCTAGGGTTTTATTTATATGGATGGGGAAAGATTCCCGAAAAATTCCATTGGTTTACTGGAGTTATTGTTGGTATTGCTGGTGTCTCTTCTGGTATTTTAGTGGTTTCTGCTAACGGATGGATGAATGCGCCTTCTGGTTTTGACTATATCAATGGTGAATTTTTAAATATTGATCCTATAAAGGCCTTATTGAATCCTGCATGGTTTACACAAGCTTTACACATGGTTTTAGCTGCTTTTACTGCTACAGGATTTGCTGTAGCTGGTGTGCACGCTTATCAAGTTTATAAAAAAAGACAAACAGACCTTCATAAAAAAGCATTTAAAATAGCCATTACATTTGGTGCTATTGCTGCTATTTTGCAACCTATAAGCGGAGATCTTTCTGCAAAAGATATTGCAGAAAGACAACCTGTTAAATTAGCAGCTATGGAAGCTCATTATGAAACAAAAAAAGGAGTCCCTCTTTATATTGGAGGTATTGTAGATGCTGAAAAACAAGAAGTGTCTTATAAAATAGAAATACCAAAGGCTTTGTCTTTTCTGGCTTTTGGTGATTTTGATGCTGAAGTAAAAGGACTAAATGATTTCCCTGAAGATGTACGTCCTAATGTTGCCATAGTTCATTATGCTTTTCAAACCATGGTAGGCATTGGAACGTTACTATTAGTAATAGGTCTGCTATTTTTTATTAGTTTGAAAAAGAAAACTTGGTGGGACAATACTAAGTTTTGGTTATTATTCACGTTACTTGCTCCCATGGGCTTTATTGCATTGGAAGCTGGCTGGATAGTAACCGAAGTAGGTAGGCAGCCTTGGATTATTCATAATATTATGAAAACTAAAGATGCGGTAACTCCAATGCCTGGTATGATTTACAGTTTTTATATGTATGTAACACTCTATAGCATATTAACTGTAGCCGTCACTTGGCTTATGATACGACAAATAAAATCACTTAATAATTCAAAACTTGCTTAAATGTTATATGTTGTTTTATTATTTTTAATGATTTCGTTACTACTGTACGTTATATTGGCTGGAGCAGATTTTGGTGCAGGTATAGTAGAATTATTTTCTACAAAAAAGAGCCAACAAATCACAAAAAAGACTGTATATCGTGTTATGGGGCCTGTTTGGGAGGCTAACCATATATGGATTATCATTTTAGTTGTTATTCTATGGGTTGGATTTCCAGAATTTTATAATGTGCTTACCGTGTATTTACACATTCCTTTAACTTTAGTTTTATTAGGTATAACCATGCGTGGTGTTGCATTTGTTTTTAGACATTATGATGCCTATAAAGATAAATCTCAAATTTTATATGATTGGATGTTTAGAATATCGAGCTTTTTAACGCCTATTTTTCTAGGAATGACAGCTGGAAGTATGTTATCTGGTGAATTAATCATTACTCAGGATTATGAAGGTTTTACATTTTACGAGCTATTTATAAAGCCCTGGTTTAATGGTTTTTCAATTTTAATCGGATTGTTTTTTGCTTCTTTATGTACTTTTTTAACGTCTATATTATTAATTGGAGAAGCTGAAGGGACTGATAGACCTATTTATGTAAAAAAGTCTAGAAATGCTACTATAGCTGTTATTCTATTAGGTTTTATAGTTTTAAGTTATGGTCTTATCTATAATATTGTTTTTGTTACAGAGTTTCTTAAAAACCCATATACTATTAGTTTAGTATTACTTTCTGCTGTTTTAATTTTCCCGTTATTAAAAAGTATTAAACAGGCTCGAAAAATTATAAGCCGCTCTTTAGCTGGTTTACAAGTCGTTTTAATCTTGATAGCGGCCATAGTAACCCATTTCCCTAATCTAATTATCACTTCTAACAGCCAAATTAGTATTCTAGAGACTGCTGCAGTAGATGAAGCTATTAACGTATTAGGCATGTCTTTAATTATTGGGGGCCTCATAATTCTACCTGGTTTATTTCACCTTTTTAAGTCTTTTAAAATGATAAAGGTTTTGGAAAAATAAACGATCAACTCCTTTTCTTAAAAGGTTGCTTACTCACTCAAAAGAGGTGTTTACTCATTCTGGGTTTTATTTTATGTGCTTCTTATGGATATTTGAGCCATGAGAAAAGTAATAAATATTGATATCCCGAAACCATGTCATGAAGATTGGAATAAAATGACGCTCGAAGAAAAAGGAAAACATTGTAAAGTCTGTCAAAAAACTGTTTTTGATTTCACGGCACAAACCGATGAGTATATTGTTAAAACATTTACAGAAAACTACAATGTTTGTGGTCGTTTTAAATCTAATCAATTAAAAAGAGACTTGGTATTTAGTAGAAAAGATACTAATAATCGATTATCTTTTCTAGCATCTGGTCTATTTGCTGTACTGGGACTATCCAGTCAATATACATATTCACAGGGACAACCTAAAGTCGTGCAATTAGATTCTCTACAAAAAAACAATATTCATAAATATGAAAACTCTAAAGACAATCAAATTACAGGCACTATAACGGATAAAAGTAAAACGCCACTATCTGGAGCAACTATTTTGATTAAAGGAACATCTAGGGGCACGACCAGCGATTTTGATGGTAATTTTTCTATCAACGCCAAAATGAACGACATATTACTGGTAAGTTATCTGGGATATGAATCGAAAGAAATTAAAATTAATAAAAAAACGACCGATATTCTTTTATTAGAGTTAGAGGAAAGTATTATGGGTGAACTTGTGACCATTGTGATTGGTAGAGCCGTTGGAAACCCAAATTATACTTGTTTTCCTGAAAAGTTAGAAAAAAGAAGGTTAAATGAATTAAGAAGGAATAACTACTTTAAATTTTATAAAAAGCAAGCAAAGGAACATAGGTTAAAAATTAAAAATGGTGAGATAGAACGTTCCAAACTTGGAGCTTTTCTCTATAATTTATTTCATTGATCTTATTTTTAATTCAAAAACGTACCGATACTTTTCCTCTTAGAAAGAAAGGTGTCCCTGGTGTAAAATGAATCTCTTCAACTGGAGTCACTTCATTAAACAATCTGCTTTCTGTAGCAAATTGAGCCTCATTCCATTCGGTATCAAATAAATTTTCAACAATGAAACCAACCGTCCAGTTTTTGTGGGTATAATTCAAATTAAAATCTGTTATAAAATAACCTTCTGCAACTATAGAATTATCTTCATTAGCTGGTCTGTCTTTTATAAACCTATAACTCAATCCGCCAGAAAAATTATTTAGGTTTTTGAAATTTAACCCGCCTGAGGATGTTAAATCTGGTGCCAATGGTATATAATCTTGCCCTTTTGGGTCTTCACTACTTCGAGCATAAGTATAATTAACATCTGTATTAAAGAATAACCAATCTGTTAGTTGATACCTTAATCCTAAATCTGCACCATAGCGTTTTGTCTTCCCACTGGGCTCAACAATACCTGCATCTCCAACATAAACAAATTCCTGCTGTAAAAACAAACTCCATAAAGCTGCGTTAATAACTAACCGATCCATAGGTTTCATAATAAGACCTATGTCGGTTCCAAATGCAGTTGGCAACACTTCTTTTCCGTTATTTGCTGTAACCACTCGTGTGTCATTAGAATGATACCCCAATCCTGTTTTAGTAAATAACTGTAATTTAGGTGATGCTGCATAGATGATATTTAATTTAGGGCTAAACAATACTTTATTTTCACTTTTATTATCATATGATGTAGCTAACAAATTCTCATAATCAAACTTAAAATAATCTAAACGGAAACCAGGATTGAGCGTCCATTTATTCTTTTTATAAGTTAAATCAGCAAAAGAGAATGCGTTTAATTCATCAATATTTCCATAAGCTAGTCTTTCTAAAATGGTTTGTCTGTTTAACGTTTTTGATAATTGTACATCGTTTACATCATCATACCTAAACCCAGCTCCTAATTTATACTTTAGCTGAGCGTCATGATCTTCAAGATGGAATGAATGATCGAAGGTCGTTTTGGCTCCGAATATAGTTCTATCTTCTTTTTGATGAATTTGATCACCATTTACGGGGTCTTCTAAAAAGAATGTAAAGTTTGAATATAGTTCGAAATCATACTTTGAAAGAAATACAGACGATTTAATTGACGAATGTTCATCTAATTGCTTATTGTGGTTTATCCAAAAATTACTCCTGCTTGTATTACCTCCCTCTGTATCATCAATAGCTCCAAATCGGTTTATTAGTCCATTCTCGACAGCTCTTATAGGAATTTGTCCAGAAGCGTCCCATTTGCTTTGAAAATGAGACATTGCCATATTAAATGATTCATCTTTATAATTATTAAAATTATAACGTCCCATAACATTAATGCGATTAAAGTTTTGAGGAGACTCAAAAACACCGTCTGAAAGCATTAACTCTGAAGCGATGTAGGCACTGCTAGTTTCTTCATCAATAATTCTCGTCATATTTAATGCTCGTAATGTGTTAAACTGACCAGTTTCTATAGAAATCACATTATCATCAATAGTCTTTTTCGTATTTATGTCAACATAGCCCGCGGTATTAAAATTACCTTTATCTGCATAATACGTTCCTTTTCCAAAATCTATATTATCAATAGTTTCGGGGATTATAAAATGCATATCTGCATAGCCTTGTCCATGTGCATGAGACACCATATTTACAGGCATGCCATCCACGTCTATTGCAATGTCCGTACCATGATCGATATCAAATCCTCGTAAAAATATTTGTTCTGCTTTTCCGCCTCCAGCATGCTGTCCTATTATTAATCCAGGAATTTTTCTAAGTATCTCTTGTGATGATTTTACCGGGCTTGTTTTTAAATCTACATTAAAAAAAGTACTTAATACGTTAGCTTTAGATACTATTAATACCTGATCTAATGATGCAGGAGATATCTTTAAAGTCATATTAATGCTACTAATAAATTGAGATTCTTTAATGACCAGCTCTTGAGTTTCATAACCTAATCTGTAAAAATAGATCGTATCGTTTTCTGAAACATCATCTAATTCAAAATAACCAGAGACATTACTGTACATATAATACCCTGTAGTTTTATTATAAACCCCTACTCCTTGCAAGGGTTTACCTGTATCTTCTGAAATGATTATGCCATTTATTTCGTGGGCATTAACAATACAAATGATTAATAAAAAGACTAGTAATGAAATTTTGTTCTTTAGGCTTTTCTTCCTTTTAATTGGGGACAACATATCAACTATATTTGCTTTAAAGCACCAATGTTTATCTATCCTAAAAACGTTTAACCAAAATAGTTCTGAAGCAGGAATAATTAATTATGGTGTGTTCGGGTTTTAATAAGAAACAAAGATAAAACAGCTCTAGAAATATTGGTACTAAGTTTAAGAAAAGCTTAAGAAAAAAAACGTGTATAGAAAGAACTATTAAATACCCATACTTAGTAATAAAGAGTCATTTCATCCTTATTATTTTAGCTAATGATTTACTAAGCTTATAGTAATGTTTCAGAGTCTTTGAATATAAAACTATACCGAAACTTTTATAGATGTTGAATTTGAATAATATTAGAAATAACAAGTTTTAACCTATCTCAATATTGAGCTATGTTTGTTTTCCTAAAAACACTATTTAACCTGTTATGAGCCTTAATTTTTGTGTATAATAATATTATATTCTCCAATGATATATTAATGCACTGGACTTTGTGTACACGGACAATTACTAATACCACGTAAAAAGTCTAACCCTATTGTAACCATATGAGTCCCTGAATTGAAACCTGATAAGTTGTTTGTCGTTATTTGATAGGCATACCCTAAGTAGAAAATAGATTTCTTAAAACCTACCATGGGTCCTATGTTTAAAGGTTTAAAAAATTGATCATTAAGAAAACGATAGGATATTCCAGCCCAATAATAATCTTCTTTTCTATTAAACTTTCTAAATTTAAAATTTACATCTGTACTTGATCTGCCATCACTACTAAATAATTGATAATAAACAGATGGTTCGTATTCTAAACCACTCTTTTTAGGGCCTCTAAATGTATATCCTGAATAAATTTGATAATTTAAAAGTAAATTAGGTTCTTGTATAGCATTAACTGTATCTTCAAAATCAAAATCCTTACCCAAAACATTATTGGCATTAAAACTTAAAAAGAACCCTTTAAGTCTAAACAAGGCACTAACATCAAAGTTATTATTTGTAATCGCCCGGTCATCGGTTGGGATATTAGTGACAGGGGGGTTTTGACCATTACCATTATTTACAAATTTAGAAGTATCAATCCTAAAACTATTGAGGTTATAAGAAATACCAAATGATAAGTACATTTTAGCATAATAGTCTAAAATAAGATGATGCGCAAACGAAAATTTAGCGCCTTTTTGAATGGTATTTCCATTACTATCATTATAGAAAGATACGCCCACACCAGAACGATCTGCAATTCTAAAATCGGCATAGATAGATTGGTTCTGTGGGGCATCTTTAATACCAACCCACTGTGTTAATCCATTAGCTCTGATTTTTAAATTATCTCCTATTCCTGCATAAGACGGAGAGACTACAAAATTATTTTCTGCCAAATATTGTGTTAAAACTGGCAAGTTTAACTCTTGGCTATAGCTATTTGCTATAACCAAGAGAAACATGTATATAAATAATTTCCGTATACGTATCATTCTAATTTTCAATATCATAATCCTTTATTTTGATTATCTATAAAGTGTAAAGTGTCCAACAAATTCACGATCATCTTTTGGGTCATTAAGTTTTAATACATACCAATAATCACCTGTTGGAAGCTCCGCGTTATTATATTTACCATCCCATTTTTCCCCTACACTTAAAGTTGCTATTATACGACCATACCTATCAAAAATATCGAAAGTAAGATCTTTATATTGAGATGTACACCCTGGTCCCCATTCGTCTTGATCATTATCTCCATTCGGGGTAAAGTAATTAGAAATACATACATCTATATATTCAAAATATCTGGTAACAGTCGCCACACAACCATTTCTATCTGTTACAGTGACTGTATAATCGCCTGACGAATAAATAAGGAATGTGTTTGTACTACCATAAGACTCACCATTTAGTGTATATTCATATGGTTCTGAACCTCCTGTTGTTACAGCAACGATTTCGTTTAAGTTACCGTCATCTAAAACAAGCGTTAATGGATCTGATTGATCAATATCAAAACCTTCCGTTCTTTGAATACATCCATTTGTATGTCTTACGTCTACATAATGATCTAACCCAGCTGGCACATTTACAAATACATTGCTAGCTTGATATGGTGCACCATCTAATGAATAATCCAGATCTGTTAAGTCTGTTATACTAACATCTACAGTTACCGTAACGGTGTTTGTTGTTATATTTCCAGTACAAGCATACTCTATAGCAGCTTCAGGATTTATTCTTACTGATGGTGGGAACGTTATAGTCCATTCTGATAAACAATCGCTAGCATCTCTAACAAAGACAATATGGTCTCCTCCAACAAGATTATCAAAATCAAATCGTGTTTGAGTTGCTGTTCCTGTTGTATAAGTTCCATTAACATCATCTAAGGCAACACTATATGGCATATTGCCTCCTGTTATATCAATACTAAATGATCCATCTGCATCACCTTCACAAACCTCAGGGATTAATGAATTAGGTACTACGCTTACTATTACTGGCGTTGGTGAACCAATCGTAAAAGTATCAAACACGAAGCATCCTAACTCATCTTGAGCTATAGCCTGATAGGTACCAGGAGCAAGATCTTCAAATGTAGATGTTTCGAAAAATTGATCTAATCGAGGTGAAATGGCATATCTAATTAATCCAGTACCTCCAGATGCATTTATTTGTAATACACCATCATTAGAACCTGGACAGGTTTCATTTGTTGGTACAAAACTTGCTATTAATGGATCCGTAGGTTCGGTAATGTCAATTCTTACAGTAGTGAATAAACAATCACCACTTTCTACTCTTACCTGATAACTTCCAGCAAGGAGTTCTGTGAAAACACCTGGGGTATCTTGTACCACTGGTGTTATAGCATTTCCAGATGTATCTTGTAAAGTATAAACATAATTACCTAAACCACCTTCAGCTGTTACTGTTATTACACCAGTATTATCTCCAGCACAGTTTATATCAACCGATTCAGGATCAGCTGTTAAAGTTGGTAATGGATCTATTATGATTTCATTAGAAACATTTGCTGGACATCCATTAGCATCTCTCACATAATAAACATGTGATCCTACAGATACAGGGAATGTTATCGACGAAGGGAATGATCCTAGAGTCGTAACAAAATTTTGTGTATCACTATATGTATATGGTCCTGTTCCCCCTGTAGCGCTTAATGTTAACGTAGCACTTGTTAAACAAGTTTGTGAGGTCTCTTTTGCCAAAGTTACTTGTACTTGAGTTGGCTCATTTATAACAACGTTAGGCGAATTAAACTCACAATTATATCCATCGGTTACAGTAACATTATAAGTTCCTGCACCCAGGTTTGTAAATACTGGATCTGTTTGAGGTCCTGACGATGCTACTATTGGTGAGACCATATTAAGCGTATAAGAATAATTACTTCCTTGTCCGCCAGTAGCATTTACAGTAATCGTTCCATTTGTATCACCAAAACAAGATAATAAGCTTGCACTTGGAGTCACGGTCGCTGAAATTGGTGTTGGAATATTCAAAGTAATTGGATAAGGCTCTATACATCCTCCGGCATCTCTAACATTTACTATATAAGCTCCTGCCGATAAATTTCTAAACGTTCCATTTGGAGAATACCCTACTGTAGCCGCTCCTGTTAATTCATACTCATAAGGTGTTCTTCCCCCACTAGCTACAGCAGTAATAGTACCTACATTATTATCGCAGGTTACATTCGCTGTTTCTGTTGCTACCAATGTTAATGCACTGACAGGAGAATCTATAGTGATTACATTCGATGTTGTAGTACAGAATGGGCTTGCCGTTTCTGTTACTACCACGGTGTAATTACCTCCTTGTAACCCTGTTACCAGTTCAGGGTTCGTTGATGTATTAGCTGCTGTAAGACCTCTTACTGAAGCTCCTGTGCTATTTAATATATCATAATTATAAGGTCCTGTATAACCACTTATATTAAGTTCAAATCCACCATTATTATCTGTAAAACAGGTGACTTGAGTTGATGCATTTATTACTGCATCAATAGTATCAAAAGGCAATACTTCGTATGATGCATCTATAGTACATCCAGTAGTTATATCATTTACTTGGAAATGGTAAGTTCCTGGATTTGTTATATTAAATGTATTCGACGCTTGTGGCGTTCCACCAGGCAACATTTGAAAAGTAAAGTTACCTGATCCTCCTGTTACAGTTATATCAACCGAACCTGTGCCATTACAATCAATAGGCGTAGCTACCGCTACTGTTGCAGCAGTTAGTGTTGGCAATGGTGCTATGTTTACAGTATTGGTCTCAATACACCCATTATCATCTCTTACAAAAATATTAATGGTCTGCGAAACACCTGTATCAATGATATCAAATGTATTGGTTGTGAAATAATTTGTACCATCAATACTATATGTATATGGAGCCGTTCCTGTTCCTGCGCCTTCATTAATAGTTAATGTACTCGTGTTTACAGAATTATCTGGTGCACATGTATAAGGTGTTGCGGTTCCTGAAACCGTTAAAGCTAACGGCTCATCAACTCGAACAACTGCAGTATTGGTACATCCTTTACCAGAAGTTACTTCTACGGTGTAATCTCCAGCTACTAAATCTTCAAAAAGATTTGAGGTTTGTGAAGGTCTTACAATAGGTCCAGCTATAATTTCATAATTATAAATTGGATTATCGTTACCTGGATTTAAGTTTACAGTGATTGAACCATCATTACCCCCATTACAGCTAACATCAACTACAGTTGTTGTAAATGTTACAGGTATTGTAGCATTGGTTGTTATCACATTTGTTTCTGTTGTACAACTATTTACATCAGTAATTTCAAACTGATATGTATCTGCCGTAGTGTTGTTATAAGTAAATGTAGTTCCTGCAAATGGTATTTGTGGCCCTGCATAAGCTCCTCCCCCTATACTAACTCTATAAGAATACGGTCCGTTTCCTCCAAGCACCTCAATATCCATAGAAGCATCTGTTGGTAAAGAACATGTTAAATCTTTAGTTAAAGTGGCACTTGCTGCAAGTGGTGCAAAAACGTCTATTGGCGCAACAGTATTAGCCGTACAATTGTTTCCATCTCTAATAGTAATCGTATAACTTCCAGCTGTACTTACCGTAAATATAGAACTTGTTTGATACGATACACCGCCATTAATACTGTAGCTTAATGGTGCTATTGCTCCTGCTCCCGGAGTTGCTGTAATAGTAAATGATGTTGTTCCTGAACACTGATTGTCTACAGCTGCTGTTACCGTTGGTACAGGATCGTTAATAATAGTAACAGTATCGAATATTGGAGTTTGAGTACAACCGTTGGCATCTAAAACATATACATCCCAGGCTAAATCCGCTCCCGAATTCGTATCGACTGTTAAAACATTATTGATCCCATAAGCTGCTGGTAATGGAGCTGCTGCTCCCGATACAACTGCCGCATAGGTATAAGGCCCTGTTCCTCCTATTGCTGTAACCGTAATCTGTGAGTTATCATTACTACAGAATACATTGGTTGCTGTTGCTGTAAATGATAAAGGATTTGCTGGTTCCCCAACCACTACTGTGGCATTTGCTGTACATCCTGTGCCATCATCTGTTATGGTAATTGCATAAGTTCCAGCTCCTAATCCTGGGAAATTAATGGTTGTTGCTGATTGGGCAACACCTGTTGCCGGTAATGCACCTCCTGTAATAGAATAGCCATAAGTTCCTGCGAAGTTTGCAACTGTAAATCTTATTGCTCCGTCCGAACCGCCATTACAGTTTACATCACTAACCAATGTTCCTGTTACTGTAATATTGGTTACTGGATCTACGGTATACGATTCTGTATAGTAACAGCCATTGGCATCCCTTACTTCAAATAAATAGGTGTCCGGGGCTAGTCCTGTAAAAATTCCAGAGACTGCTCCTGTTACGTTTCCTGTTGCCGATGCTGGTGATAAGATCGCATATGCTAAGGTTCCTACACCACCTGTCGCTGTTAAGGTAACGTCGCTTGTTGACGCCAAACATGTCACTGGCGTTGAAGCAAAACTTAAAGCTGTTGGCGGATCTAGCGCCGTAACGACTACCGAACCTGGGAAGGTACAACCGTTAGCATCTCTTACGATATAATTTATTGTTTGGTCTGCTCCGGTATCGTTTACGGTTAATGTGTTTGTTGTACCGAATGCCGAGCCATTAAAACTGTATTCGTATGGTGCTGTTCCCGTTCCTGCTGTAGTTGTTACTGTTACAGTGGCCGGTTGATTCGTATTCGTAGGGCTACAACTTAATGGTGGCGCTACTGCTGCCGTGGCTGCTAAAGCCGACGGCTCTGTTAGCGTTACTGAACTGGTAAATTCACAGCCTTTACTATCCCTTACCGTATAAGGGTAAGCAATATTTGCACTTAACCCTGTGTATAATACAGTTGAAGTGAAAGCACTTCCATTAAAACTATAGGTATAAGGTCCTACACCATTCGCTGCTGTTATTTGTACCGATCCGTTTGTGCCTCCATTACAAGTAGGGTTTATTGGCGCTACTGTAGCTGTTGGATTTACTAACGCATCAATAGTAATAGTACTTGTTTCTACGGTACATGTACCACCAGTAACATTTGTATCTGTAATTCTAAATTGATACGTTCCTGCTGTAGAAACCGTATAAGTAAATGATGCGCCTACTGGTGCTGGTAAAACTGGTATATAAGCAGTGCCATCTATAGAAACTTCATAAGCGGTATAATTCACATTACCGCCAGATATTGTCACATCAATAGTAGCATCAGCCGGTGCAGAACATGTTAAATCTTTCGTTAAAACAGCACTTGCCTGTAATTGAGGATCTACAACATATGGTGTTGAAGCCTCACATCCGTTGACATCTCTTATGGTTAAGGTATAGGTTCCCGGAGCATTAATCGTAAAGCTATCGCTCGCCTGGAAACCACTTCCAATACTATAAGACAATGGCCCAACTGCTGTACCCATACCCTCTACTAAAGTAATATTTAAAGGACTACCTGTATAACATTGTTGTGTTACTGGATCTATTGTTGGTGGTGCTTGATGTGTAACATTAACAGGATGATCATCGGAACAATCATTCGCATCTAAAACATATACATCCCAAGCTAAAGCTGTACCTGAACTTGTATTAACTGTTAAAACATTACTTGTACCGTAAGCTGCTGGTAATGGAGCTCCTGCTCCTGATACAACTGCCGCATACCTATATGGTCCTGTACCTCCTCTTGCTGAAACTGTAATTTGAGCCCCTGCGTTACAATTTGATGGTACTAATGTTTCTGTAAAAGTAAGTGGCTGCGCTGGTTGCGTAATTGTAAAAGTAGATGTACTAGCACAAAGCGTTCCTGCTGCTTCTCTAGCCTCTAAAACATAATTACCCGGAGGTAAAGCAGAAATAGTATGTGATACCGGTCCTCCTGCAGGCCCAACCAATGTTCCGTTTACTGGTGTTGGTAAAGGTAATAATGTTAGTGCATTTAATAATCTATAATCAATATTTGTAACCGTAGCATCATAATCTTGAACGGTAAACGCAAAGCTACCATTATCTACTCCATTACAAGTTATATTGGTAGCTGTTGTACCCGATATGGCTATCGTAGATGGCGGTGCTGGCGTTAGAATAGGTAACACAAAAATACAATTATTAGCATCTCTTACCTGTAAAAAGTAATTTACATTATGTAATAGTCCTGTAAAAGTATAAGTAGCTGGTCCAACTGTTTCAGGTTGCCCTACAATCGAATAATTATAAGGAGCTGTTCCTCCTATTGTTGTAACAGTATAATCCACTCCGGTAGCACAGTTATTCGAATTTAAAGTCCCTGTTAATGTTAAATCGGGCGTTGTGTTAACCATTAGAGGTCCACTGTTGTATTCACAACCGTTGCTATCTACAATTCTAACATAATGATTTCCAAAGGATAAATTTCCAAAAGTATGAACTGGAGTTGGTGCTGCAGATGCTTCAACATGCGCCACACCAATTTGCGTAAACGTATTATCGTATAAAGTATATGTATAAGATTCTGTACCTCCAGAAACTATACTAACTTCAATCCTTCCAGGTGTTGCTACATTACCTGCACATGATAATCCAAATATATCAATATCAGGAACAATAGGTGCTGGATTATTTAATGTAACAGAGGCTGGTGGTGAATCACAACCTAAATTATCTCTTACTACATAATTATAAGTACCTGCTCCTAAACCACCAAATACATTTGTAGATGCAAAAGTAGCACCTCCATTAATACTATAAGTAAAAGGAGCTTGACCTGCTGTAGCTGTTAAGGTAATAGAACCATTTGTGGAACCATTACATCTAGGGTTTACATGTGCTTCTGTAACTGCAACTGGAACTATAGAAATAACTGTAACAACATTTGTTTCTATCGTACATGTAACTCCTGTAGTTTTTGTATCTGTAATTCTAAACTGATACGTTCCTGCTGTAGAAACCGTATAAGTAAATGATGCGCCTACTGGTGCTGGTAAAACTGGTGTATAAGCAGCGCCATCTATAGAAACTTCATAAGCGGTATAATTCGCATTACCACCAGATATAGTCACATCAATAGTAGCATCAGCTGGTGCAGAACATGTTAAAACTTTCGTTAAGACAGCACTTGCCTGTAATTGAGGATCAACAACATATGGGGTTGAAGCCTCACATCCGTTGGCATCTCTTATGGTTAAGGTATAGGTTCCCGGAGCATTAATCGTAAAGCTATCGCTCGCCTGGAAACCACTTCCAATACTATAGGACAATGGTCCAATTGCTGTACCCGTACCCTCTACTAAAGTAATATTTATAGGACTACCTGTATAACATTGTTGTACTACAGGATTTATTGTTGGTACCGGATCGTTAATAATAGTAACAGTATCGAATATTGGAGTTTGAGTACAACCGTTGGCATCTAAAACATATACATCCCAGGCTAAATCTGCTCCCGAATTCGTATCGACTGTTAAAACATTATTGATCCCATAAGCTGCTGGTAATGGAGCTCCTGCTCCCGATACAACTGCCGCATAAGTATAAGGGCCTGTTCCTCCTATTGCTGTAACCGTAATCTGTGAGTTATCATTACTACAGAATACATTGGTTGCTGTTGCTGTAAATGATAAAGGATTTGCTGGTTCTACAACCACTACTGTAGCATTTGCTGTACACCCTGTGCTATCATCTGTTATGGTAATTGCATAAGTTCCAGCTCCTAATCCTGGGAAATTAATGGTTGAAGCTGATTGTGCAGCACCTGTTGCCGGTAATGCACCTCCTGTAATCGAATAGCCATAGGTTCCTGCGAAGTCTGCAACTGTGAACGTGACTGCTCCGTCCGAACCGCCATTACAGTTTACATCGCTAACCAATGTTCCTGTTACTGTAATATTGGTTACTGGATCTACGGTATACGATTCTGTATAGTAACAGCCATTGGCATCCCTTACTTCAAATAAATAGGTGTCCGGGGCTAGTCCTGTAAAAATTCCAGAGACTGCTCCTGTTACGTTTCCTGTTGCTGATGCTGGTGATAAGATCGCATATGCTAAGGCCCCTACACCACCTGTCGCTGTTAAGGTAACGTCGCTTGTTGACGCCAAACATGTCACTGGCGTTGAAGCAAAACTTAAAGCTGTTGGCGGATCTAGCGCCGTGACCACTATCGAACCTGGGAAGGTACAACCGTTAGCATCTCTTACGATATAATTTATTGTTTGGTCTGCTCCGGTATCGTTTACGGTTAATGTGTTTGTTGTACCGAATGCCGAGCCATTAAAACTGTATTCGTATGGTGCTGTTCCCGTTCCTGCTGTAGTTGTTACTGTTACAGTGGCCGGTTGATTCGTATTCGTAGGGCTACAACTTAATGGTGGCGCTACTGCTGCCGTGGCTGATAAAGCTGACGGCTCTGTTAGCGTTACTGTACCATTAGCAATACATTCTTTATTATCTCTTACTTGGTACGTATATGTTCCAGCACCTAGCGTATTATAAAATGATGTTGTTGTAAAAGCGCTTCCGTTAAAACTATATTCATAAGGTCCTTCTCCTCCGGTTGCTGTTATTTGTACCGAACCATTTGTACCACCATTACAAGTTATATTTACAGTGGTTTCAGAAGCTGTTAGTGGTACTAATGGATTCACAGTAACAATTCCAGATTCTACTTCACATCCTATAGCATCTACTACTCTAAATCTATAATCTCCAGCAGCAGCTACTGCTGGTGCAAATGTTGTTCCTGGTACTGTTGTAAGTACTGGGTTATACGCACCTCCATTAAAAGATGTTGTATATTGATATGGAGGCGTACCTCCCGAAATCGTACCCGTAATTAAAGCATCTGGAAATGCAGAACAATCTATATCTTTTGTTAAAACGGCGCTTAATGTTAATTGTGGTGCTATGGTTTGTGCTGGTAAAGTAACTGTACATCCATAAGCATCTCTTACTATAATGGTATAACTTCCAGGAGTTAAACTCGCAAATGTATTGCTAGAACCAAAAGGCCCTCCATTAATATTATATTCAAAAGGAGCTTGTCCTCCAGATGTTACTGTTGCCACTAGTGTTGCAGCATTAGTCGTATCATAACATAAGTCTGATGTCACATCTATAGAAGCAACTGGTAATGTTGTTAAACTTAAAGTAAATGTATCTGTCGCTGTACATCCATTTGAATCTGTAACCGTCGCTGTATATAATCCTGCTTGCGTTAAACCTCCAAAAGTGTTACTTCCTTGTGGCCCTAAAACCGTTGCATCTGGTTGAGTAAGTGTATATGAATTTCCACCCCAACCGCCTACGGCATTAATAATAACACTACCATCTGTAAGACAAGTAATAGGGGATTCGGTTGCTGTAGCACTTAATGCTACTGCTGGTGTATTTACTGTTACAGAAGCTGTTTCCTGGCAATTTGTAGCTGTATCTGTAACAACAATTGCATAAGATCCTGCTGATAATCCTGTTAAATCAATAGGTGATGAACCAGCCGTGGAAGATCCTCCATTAATAGTATAGGTAAAACCTGTTGTTCCTGAAACTGTAAATCGAACTGCTCCATCTGAAGCACCGACACAAGTAATATCATTTATTAATTGACCTACCACCGTTAATGCTGGAAGTGCCTCAATTTCGTAAGACTCACTATAAGTACAGTTATTAGCATCTCTAACTTCGAAAGTATAAATATCAGGAGTTAGACCTGAAAAAGTAGTCGAACTTTGATACCCTGTAATTGCCGCTGCTGGTGCTGTTATTCTATACTCTAAGGTTCCTACTCCACCTGTTGTATTCGTAATTGTAACATCAGATTCATTTGTTGGACAGGTTAAAGGCGTATTACTGAAAGTTAAATTTGTTGGTGGGTCTAATGGATTAATATCTATAGCAGGTGCAGTAAACGTACAACCATTAGCATCTCTTATTGTTACTGTATAAGAACCATCTGTTACCCCTGTAAATGTAAGTCCAGCTTGAAATGTAACTCCATCTATACTATATGTATAAGGAGCAGTTCCTCCTGAAACTCCAGAAACAGTAATAATTCCATCGGTATCACAATTATATGGTGTTGTTAATGTTGCTGTTCCTATAACTGCTGAAAGTTCTATAATATCTATAGTTTGTGGTGCAGCTAGACACACATCTGTTCCTGAAGTATATTCAACTACGACCTCGTAACTTCCAACTGCAAGCCCTGTAAAAGTAGGTGAATTAAAAAATGTTACTCCATTATCAATACTATATCGCAACGTATTTCCGTTAGCGTTCGAAACATTAATATCTATTTCTCCAACATTACCAGTACCGGCACATAAAATATCCGTCTTAGAAACAGTAAAGGCAGGAGGTTGTATGGCATCTACATCTATTGATATATCTACAAAACAGTTGTTAGAATCTACAACTCTAATATTGTATGTTCCTGCTGCTGTAACTGGTATTTGTGGTAGTGTTTGGAATACCGTTGTACTATTTACAAAATAGAAATAAGGCGATGTACCTCCTGTTGGATATACGGTAATTTCCCCATCGGTACAAGTTAAAGGACTTGTTAAAGCCGCGGTAGCCTCCAACAATGTCGGGTTTATTATATCTATATCACCATTAAATACACAACCATCGTCCGTAGTAACGTCTATAGTGTATGTTCCTGGGTTTAAATTGGGAAATGTATAATCACTAGCCGCTATAGGACCTACACTATTTATTAATGTAGCTCCTAAGGAAATTGAATAGTAATATTGTGGACGTACATCATTAGCTGCTACTAAGACACTTCCTTGACCATTATGACATAATGGTTGTGTAATGTCTGTTGTAACAGTAAAATTTCTTTCTCTTATTTGAATATCTGGTATCGTAAAGATACAAGGATTAGGCGTAACACCTATTTGTCTAATATAAACAGTATAAATACCCGCGGTAGCTATAGAAAAAATATTACTAGGTTGAAAATTTACATTGTCAATACTATACTCGTATCCACTAGGTACATCTGCTACAACTATTTCTCCTGGTGTTGTACAAATAATATCATTTGATGTATATGTTGGTAACAATACATTTTCATAAACATTAAAATAATACTCATTAAAACAACCACCTGTATAATTTAACGTTAATCGGTATTGCCCAGCTGTATCTACTAAATAATCTGGTCCGGTCTGTACTGTAACCCATGTACAAGTTGCCTCCACATTGGGACATCTTATATCTGCAACTGCTGTACAGCTTGATTCGTCCAGTCTTTGCCAAATTATTGAGTTAGCATCAGTAATATTTGTATCAATAAATGTTGTATCGGAAGCACCGCACATAAAAATGTTTGGCAATTCTGTTCCGTCATCAGGACAAGTAACTACCTGATCTGCAAAAGGAATTACTGGATTTGGAACTCCTGCACCAAAAGTAATTACATTAAAAATCTGGTCGATAGATTGACAAGGTGCTGTTGCTGTATTACGAACAGTATACGTTCCTGGAGCTGTAACTGTTATGGATTGTGTTGTTTCTCCTGTAGACCACAAATATGAATCGTAATCATCTCCTGCCGTTAATACCACATTATCACCACAAAGAATCACGTCTTCTTCAAACGTACAATCAATATCGGCAATAAAGTTAGTAGCTCCTGGTATTAACAAACAACCTGTATTGGTACTGAAACTTGGATCATCTGAAATAACAAACAAAGGGTTTAAAGTACCTCTATAAGTTGAAAAAGCTTGGTTACTTACAATATTATCGCAGGCATCATTCAGCAAACTACATTCCCTTACTACTGTCACTCTAAAACGGATTTCTAGTATAGGGTCATTTTCCTCTATTACAGAATCATCTACAGCAAAAATAAGCTCTCGCGTTGCTGGGGTATAGCTTTGAACTGTAATCCCTGAAGGTAATAAACCCATATCGGCTGGGTAATCAAATTCAATATTATTCGGAAGTACATCTCTTATAGTTAACCCTGTAGCATCATCGTTTCCTGTATTTTGAAAACCTATTACATAATTTAATTCATCACCGAGAGCGACTAATCCGCCTCCAATATTATTTCCAAATTCATCCTCAACGGTCTTAGTAAGCACCATGTTAGGCGCAATAATATCTACCGCAAAGGCGAAGAAATATGGGAAATACGTATCTTGACCTGTTTCTAAACGTACTGTAGCACTTGTGTCATTATTATTAATAACGGCATTTGCTGGATTAGGTACGGCCAATATACCCGTATCAAACCCTAAGGAATTACTACTATTAGGTACCCTAACTGGTGGTCCTGTTACCGAACTGTTGAAAAAGTTATTTTGATCTCGATTCAGGTCAGACAGCCTGGTTCCATTAATTATTAATCGGTCACCAGTAATTGGTTTATCTCCTTCTAAAGTAGCAAATGCGAAATTCGCTCTAACTGGAGCAGGTGCTGGTACGGTTCTAAATCCTGAAACCGCAACATCTAATCCAGGAGTATTTCTTGTGATCGTACTAAAACCATCAAAACTAGTAATGGATTTACCTGGTAAAGACGGATTCTGATAAACTATAAATAAAGACCATCCTGCTGAATTTCCAGTATTATTACCGAAAAGCTCTGTTTGACCTTGAGCCGATGATACATTAGCAACCGTATATGTTCCCTGATCGGTACCTAATGCTCTTATAATATTTGTTACATCTGCATAACATGCATATGGAAAACTATTACCCCCATCTACTGATGTTGTACCTGCATTAAAAATAACAGTTCCTGTAATATCATTATACCCACCGGTTGGCCCTCTTAATTTTACAGCGGTAATAGGTTCTGTACCATCTGTAACGGCACTCCAATATAGACCTGCATGTACAATTTCATAACAATCGTTAGCTGCAGGTGGGATATTAGGATTAATAGGGATTTGTAAATCCGCACTCGATGAGCTAAACGTGGTTCCATCCGAATCAATATCGATATATCGCATATTAACATTATCGTTATATGTCGAATTATTATTGAAATCATTGTTGTTTGGTCCCAAAATATTATTACCTATCAATATGATATCACCCTTCAAATCTTGATTAAATCTAGGTGTGAAGGGCACTTGATTTTGAGCAAACAATTGTACGCTGAACAAAAATATCAGCAGAACAATTAGTTCTTTTTTTAAAGTAGTAGGTTTTTTCATAATAGTTTATATTTGACGCTTCTTTATCCTTATAGTTAGGGCTTTATCAGATAAAGTATGCTAGGCTAATTTTATTACATATATATATTTTAATTTTCTATTTTAACCATTGACATTTTGCCATTATATGGTTTATCTCCTTTAGACTGTAAAGCTCTAGTTGCTTGTTCTACACTACTATATTTTTCATAATAAATGAAATATTTACTAGTGTTTTCATCGTAGAAAAAGTTTACATCTGCTTGTCCAGCAGAGACCGTTTTCTTCACAAATTCATCTCTCTTATCAACATCATTATGTACTGCAATTACTAAATAATAACCGCTTTCTACATTTTTAATATCCTTTACAATTCGTATGTTTCCGCTTTGTTTTTCTCCAAAATCAAAATCTTCTTCTTTAAGAGGCACTGCGCTAACAGGTGTATTTCGTTTAATTCTATTTAATGTTGCCATATCTTTAGAATACCTATCATCTGCATTATCGTAAGCTGCTCTTTTAATTCTTCGTTTTCTCTCTATTTCTGTAGCTACTTTAATTTTTTCTAATGTGGCCATTAAATTTTTTCTTGAATTTAAAGCCTGTGCTTGTTCAGATTTCAATCTTTCCAGCATTTTTAATTCTGCTGGATTAATCGACCCTTTATATGATTTTTCTAATGCTGTAATTTTATTATTACGAGTACTAATAACACCATCAAGCTCAGATTTTAAAGATTCTAAAGCAGCGTTTTCAGCTGTTATACTTTTAAAAGGTTTTGGAGCTGTAAAAATTCCTTTCTCTCCTAAATCATTTTCTTCTTTTAAATCTTTAAGGTCTTTATCTCTACTAGCTACTGTCTCATCTAGTCTTGTTAATAAATCATTCATCGATTTAGTAATATCATCAACTGGTGAAGGCGCTGCTGCTTCTGCTTCTCTTTTAAGTCTAGCTTCTTCGTCCGCTTTGGCTTTCGCGGCTGCTGCTTCTGCTTCACGTTTCAGTCTAGCCTCTTCGTCTGCCTTGGCTTTCGCGGCTGCTGCGTCTGCTTCACGTTTCAGTCTAGCTTCTTCGTCTGCCTTGGCTTTCGCGGCTGCTGCTTCTGCTTCACGTTTCAGTCTAGCCTCTTCGTCTGCCTTGGCTTTCGCGGCTGCTGCTTCTGCTTCACGTTTCAATCTAGCCTCTTCGTCTGCCTTGGCTTTCGCGGCTGCTGCTTCTGCTTCACGTTTCAGTCTAGCCGCTTCGTCCGCTTTGGCTTTCGCGGCTGCGGCATCTGCTTCTCGTTTCAGTCTAGCCGCTTCGTCCGCTTTGGCTTTCGCGGCTGCGGCGTCTGCTTCCCGTTTCAGTCTAGCCGCTTCGTCTGCCTTGGCTTTCGCGGCGGCGGCGTCTGCTTCCCGTTTCAGTCTAGCCTCTTCGTCCGCTTTGGCTTTCGCGGCTGCGGCATCTGCTTCTCGTTTCAGTCTAGCCTCTTCGTCCGCTTTGGCTTTCGCGGCGGCGGCGTCTGCTTCCCGTTTCAGTCTAGCCTCTTCATCTGCCTTGGCTTTCGCGGCGGCGGCATCTGCTTCTCGTTTCAGTCTAGCCTCTTCGTCCGCCTTGGCTTTCGCGGCTGCGGCGTCTGCTTCCCGTTTCAGTCTAGCTGCTTCGTCTGCCTTGGCTTTCGCGGCTGCGGCGTCTGCTTCTCGTTTCAGTCTAGCCTCTTCATCTGCCTTGGCTTTCGCGGCTGCGGCATCTGCTTCACGTTTCAGTCTAGCCTCTTCGTCCGCCTTGGCTTTCGCGGCTGCGGTATTTGCGGCATCTGCTCTTTCTTTGGCTCTTTCTGCTGCTGCTGCTGCTCTAGCTTCTGCATCTGCTTTAGCTTTTGCTCTTGCCGCTGCTCTATCTTGTGCTGATACTTTTGGTTTAGAAGGAGCTTTTCGTCTTGCTATTGCACGTCTTGATCTCTTAGCTGGTATGATCATAGAACCTTCTTCATCATCACCACTATATCTATACCTGTATCTGTTTTTAAATTTATAAGCTAAAGTAATATCATGGGAGTTTCCAAAATCTACTAAATCCCCCATAGCTTTTTCATAATTATACTCTATAGAAATTTGAGTACTTATGTTAAAGCCTATGCCTCCAAATAATCCGTATAATGTATTGTATCCGGCTTGGGCCCAAATACCTTTAGGAATTGTTAGCATCGCCATTCCTGAAATAACGGTGTTATCTTTTTTGAATTCTGACCTGATTAATGCAGAAAATTTACTTTCATCAAAAAATCCACGAGAATTTGTATATCCAGTATACATGGCATGAATTTGAATACTTTGCTCAGGATCATCTTCTACTATTTTAGAACCGTTAAGGTTATATAAAACGGCATTGTTTATTGAGAGTCCAAAATCGAGGAAATCTGTTCCATAATTTATTCCCGGATTTATAGTTAATAAAGAATTAGAAGGTATGTTTTCTAATGAAGGGTCTGGAAAATTTGTTACTACTTTACCTTCGTTTAAACCACTTCTATAAAATCCTAGATTAATACCGAAAGTTAGATTACTATCTCTACTTAAAGCAACGTTATAGGCAAAGTTTAAAAGACCACCGAAAGTAGTTAATACACCGTAGTTTTGCTGAAATAAGCTCACACCTATTCCTATGTCTTCTCTAAACCTTCCTGAATAACCGAATAAGTATGTTTGTGGAGCATTATCAAATTGACCCCATTGTCTTTTATTATTAAAACTAACATATTTATTTTGTTCTCTTACAAAACTAAAAGTCGGGTTAACTATATGTCTATTAAACTTTAAGGAATTTCTAACGGGTATAGCAAACGAAACAACTCCATTTACTTCTTCTTGAGTATGGAATTGTTGTATGCAACATAAAAATAAAACGATATGTATTAGATATTTTTTCACGTTATTTTATGACCGTTATTGATCCTTTTTTTGTTTTTTGACCCTCGGTCGTTATTATATAATAGTAAACTGGGTTTACGTCTTTAAGATTTAATTCTGTATCTGGCCAATTATTCTGATAATCATTGGTTTGAAATACTATTTTTCCTTGAGAACTAATTATTACAATGTCTGCATTTGTTCCTGAAATATATTCTTTAGGGATGACCCAGGTATCATTTACACCATCTCCATTAGGGCTTATTAAATTGGGAATATTTTCTACATCGGGAAATGTTTCTTGTATTGCAAAAAGAAATTCTTTTGATGATATACATCCTACTGTTTGCTTTATAACAGCTTTATAATCACCTGTTTGTGTTGCATCAAAACTATCGCTAGTAGCTCCAGGAATTAAAACGTCATTTAAATACCATTCATATTCTGGATTAGTAGCTGTATCTATTAAAGTAATTGTTAAAGTCCCACTTGCTGGCAATAAGTTTACATCTGGCTTTTCGTCAACATCAATACTGCTTGTAAATTGATTGGCATCTAAATTAATGGATCCACTTGTTGAGCATGTTCCTAAAGAAACATTTACTTCATATAAACCAGATTGGTCTGTTACATATGTTTCTGTTATAGCACCATCAATCTCATTACCATCTTTGAACCACTGATAGCTATCACCTCCAGAGACTGTACTTAAAGTTGTTTCTCCTAAACTAGAGCAGTATGGATTACCTAAACTTGAATTTATATCGGTAGAAGCACCTCCTGAGGATGCCTGACTGACTGTTACTTTATTTGAAGATGAATCTGGAGTACTACAAGGACCATAATTTGTTTCAACAAAGTAAGTCCCAGGTTCACTTACAGCTAAACTAGCGCCATCTGTAACAAAAACAGATGTAGTCGGACTTGTTTCCCTATACCATCTAAATGTAAGTGAAGGGTATTGTAATGGCGAATCGTTTTCTCCTGTTCCTGGATTGTCTATGGTTAGTAAATAACTTCCTCCTGCACAATAAACAGCAGTATCATTTAAGTTATTAATTGTAAAAGGTGTGTTTTGAATTTTATAGTATGCTGCAAAAGACTTAGAACCACTACTTGTAAATGCGGTTTCAGTACTTTTTATTCTTATTTTATATGCATCTCCTGCTGCTGTAGTTGGCAAAGAAAAATCAATAATACCTGGTGAAGTGGTAATGGCTCCTATGGCAGAAGTAAAAAGTATTTCTGGATTTGAAAAACTTCCATTTTCATCGGAAAGTTCTAATATAAATTGATTGGATGACGTGTTTATAGATCCTTCTTCAAATACAAATTCTGCCTCAAAAGAATTAAAAGTATCACTCGCACAAGCTCTGCTAGTAATTTCTAAGGTTGGGTTTCGTATAATTTGCGCCTTCATTTGTCCGGCAAAAAACAGAAAAACAACAATGATAATATTAGTAGTAATAGTAAAGTTTCGCATACGATATTATTGTCTTTAGTTAATAAAACTTTTTGAAACAATTACCGTTCTAACGACGATACCATTAGAATAATAGAAAATCACTTTTAATAATTGTTGGTTGGTTTAATTAAAAAGAACTCTGCTTAAATTTATGGGAAGGTTCAACTTATATGAACTGAACCCCTTCCAGTAAATTTAATTTTTGCCATTGGCTGCTATTATTTTATTAATACGCAATCTATAGTCAGGTCTTCTTCTATTTTTTAAATCAATAAATGTTTCTGAATTTTGAGTTTTGGAATATACATTGTAAAAAGATCTATTACCATACCAATTCTCTAAATCCTCATTATTAGAGTTATACTCTTTAAATATGTTTCCATTACAGTTATTAAAAAACATATCAACGAATTTAATTTTCTCTAAATTTTCTTGATTAATAATTATTTTATCATCTAATATTACAGCTGGATTAAATCCAGAAATAACACTTTTATTAATATCCAGAGACGCTTTTTCTCCTATAAAAACAGCTTCTTTAATTAAGCCTAATTGAATATGGGAATTTAAATCATCACTCATATTTAACATCGTCATATTTTTAGCAATTATTGATGTTCCAGGCTTTGTAAAATCAACCTGTTCTTTTTTATCGTATGAAGAAATATCTAAACATCTTGCTCCTTTACTACTGGTAGCATATGGAGATCGAATAGCTAATGAATTATCTAACCTAGATTGTGTCCCTAAATTAAATTTAAAATCGTTACTATTAGAGCTATAAGAAACTGCTTTAACAAAATTAACACCTCCACCCATTACTTCAAAAGAATCTCCTTCACAATAGCTTACCATTATATTTTCCAATACTGTTTCGTTACCGACACCAGCCAATAGCAATCCATCAAATTTAGCCGCTCCTCTTCCTTTCTTTCCTCCTCCAGCATACTCAATTCTAACATACTTCAATACACCAGAATTACTTTTAACATTTTCGCCGCCATAATTTGTATGTTGATACGAAGATTGGTCTAGATTAGCATACATAGATGCAACAGAACCGTTTCCGAATTTATTGGTCGGGGCATCACCTAATAAAATGATACCTCCCCAATCTCCCGGTTTTTTAACACTTCTATTAGAAGTAAATACTATTGGATCTGTTTCTAAACCTTCTGCCATTATAGTTGCTCCTTTAGCAATAGTTAAAGATGCTTGCGATTCCCAATCACCAATAATTACGGTTCCTGGCTCTATAGTAAGCGTAACACTATCTGTAACAAAAACATTACCCATTAATAGGTAAATATCTTTCTTATATAGTTTTTTATCCTCGGTTATATTTCCTGTAAGAATCTCATTCGGTTCTCCGTAGTCAGCACTTTTAGGATCAAAATCGGTCCAATTATTCAACCAATTATCTGTACCAATTATTCCTTTTTCTTGCTGGGCTGATGCACTTCCAGTCAATAAAAGCAACACCACTATTTGTATAATTTTTCTCATAGCTGTTAATATTTAACACTTGTTAAGTTCAATATTCAAATTTACAATTATTTACAATTTAATTCCATAAAAAGCGAATATATTCGATGAAATGCATAATATTGAAAGAATTTACTTATTAATTTACTCGATGTAATACACTGTATCTATTTTAACTACTCTTTGCGAATAGAAAATCTTACATTGCTAATGTTTTAAATTTTATAAAAACAAAAAAGCTTATTTTTATAAAATTTATAACCTAAAGAAAATCTGTATACTAAAATGATTTTGTCTATTTATATATTATACAAATAATGTATACTATAAAATAAACTATAGAATGATACTTAAGGTTTAATTTAGAATTAAACCTTTATATATTGTATTGTTAATGAAAAAAATTATTTATCATTAGTCCGATAAACAAATAATATAAACAAATCTTAATTAACGAAATTCACTGTATTGATGCAGTGCTTTCATTGTATCTTCGTAGAATATAATAGCTGCTACTAAATTACTTTTATCTGAGTATGGCAGCATGGTTCTCTGAAAATTTAGAGTTGTTTCTAAAAATGCATCAGATGCTTCAAATTCGTCTTCTAAAGTAGATCTGTTATCTTTTGTATTTGGAATACCTAAAGTAGACATTGTTACACCTGGTTTTGTTGCAAATGCAATATAAGGCAACGTTTTAACAAGAAGCTTTATTCTTTCAATATAAAGCTCTAACAATTGTCCTTTTTGCATGCGATCCAATTCATCCTTGTCATGGTATTTTTTTATTCCTACTTTTTCACTAATAATACTTCTAGGGGCATCTTTTTGAGCAAAACTTGCGCCCGTTATTAAAAATAAACTAAGACTAAAAAATATAATTTTCATTTTCATATTACAAAATTTTCTTGATTATGAATAGCAAAACTATGCAAATAATCTTAAAAAACAACATTTTAACCGATTTTTTTGCATTTTATCCTGAATTTTGTTAAAATATATGGTATAACAGTGAGTTACAATTAGATAAAAATAGCTCAAAAATGAAAATTATTGCTTTTAAACATGAAATGTTTGCCTCTATAACTCACGAAATTTAAGAAAAAGCACAACTAAAATTACTTCTATTTTTATTCTCTTATAACAATATCTTTCTTATTTACTACTATTTAGCAACATAGAAAACTGGACTTGCAACAAAAAAGTGGATAATTAATTGTTTTTAGTTTTTTGATAAAACAACTTATAATTTAGGGGTTAAATCTATTAATCTTTGTGACACCCCTCTTGGTCTGCCTCCATTATTATTTTTCCTACACCTAGCTTAGCCAATTTTGGATTTAATTAAATTTTAATAGATTTCTTGACTTAATAAGGAATAAGATTAATGAGGGGTTTTCAAATGCTTTTCTAACTTTTTTATAAGCCAACCCCATTTGATTTTCCACCGTTTTGATAGAAATCCCTAAAATTTCTGCAATCTCTTTATACTTAAAACCTTGTACCTTATTCATTTTAAGTATTTCTCTACATTTTGGAGGTAAGGTTTCTATGATAGCATTCATTTTTTTAATTCTTAAATCAATGAGAGACTTATCTTCTTTAATCCTTTCTCTTAGAGCCTTCTCATAAATATTGTCTAAAAGTTTATTCACTTTTTTTTCATGTTTCCTGCTATCTATAAAAAGATTATAAACCATTGTGTATAAGTAGCTTTTCGGGTTTTTAATTTCATTAAGTTTAGCCCTTCCATTCCATAGATTCAAAAATACTTGCTGCACAATATCTTCAGCTAGCATTTTGTCGTTAGTATAGGTAAGTATATAGGCTACTAGCCTATCGTAAAATAATTCGAACAAATATTTAAATGCCGTTTTATCCCCTTCTCGCAACCTTTTTATGGCATCTTTTTCATTCATAAAATTTAAAAGTTTCTCAAAGATTAAAAAAAAAATATTTTTTTTTGGGGGTTTTTCTAAAAAAAAGAGTCACGCTATTAAATTAAAAGAAAAACTCAAAACCCCAAATTATACATTTAATTATGAAATATTTAATATATAAAGTTTTAAATCGTACAATCACCGATGCTGAGCTCAGAGAACTTCAAAAATGGTTAGAAGATTCTCAAAATCAAATAACGCTCGAAAATTATATTAGAGACAATTACGATATAAACTTAAGTCAGTCTAAAGCTAATATTGATGAAGCTTTTGCGGGAGTGATTAAAAGGATAGAAGAAACTAGCATGCCATTAAAGAAAATACCTTTGTATAAGAGAAGCGTATTTAAATATGCTGCGGCAGCTGTTATAGCAATTCTTATTTCTCTTCCTTTATTAATAAAAAATAATACACAAAAAGTAAACCACGAGCCTATCATTGTAAATAATACCATTAAAAAAGGTACAGATAAAGCAACACTTACATTAGAAGATGGTACAGATATAACTTTAGTAAAAGATCAAAGTTATGTTACTGATAATATAAAGAGTGATGGTACAAAGATCATTTATGAAAAAACCAATTCTGTTAAAACAGAAATAGCTTATAACTATTTAACCGTACCAAGAGGAGGACAGTATTACGTAAAACTTTCTGATGGCACTAAGGTGTGGTTAAATTCAGAATCAAAACTTAAATACCCAACAAATTTTATTAGCGGAGCATTAAGAAAGGTAGAATTAATATACGGAGAGGCTTACTTTGATGTATCTCCAAGTAGCGAGCACGATGGTGCAAAATTTAGTGTCATTACAGACAACCAAGAATTAGAGGTTCTAGGCACTGAGTTTAATATTAAAGCCTACAAATATGAAGCCTACATATACTCAACGCTTGTTGAGGGTAAAGTGAATATCGTAAATGGCGCCTCTAGTACCAGTTTAAGTCCAAATCAACAAGCTATAATTAAACAGAATACTTCTGGAATTGAAGTAGTGAACGTAGATACGTTCTCAGCAATCTCTTGGAAGGAAGGCATCTTTAGTTTTGAAGACATGCCTCTTGATAAAATCATGAAAGTGTTAGCCAGATGGTATGATTTTAATGTGATTTTTGTAGACCCAACCCTTAAAGACATCCTATTCACAGGAATTTTAAGAAAAAATCAAAGTATAAAAGAAATATTAGAAATTATTAGAACTATAAATAATATTACATATGAAATAAACAACGACACTATCATTTTTAGGTAGTACTAAAAATAAAGGAAAAAGAGGTTAGAATATCTCACCAAACAAACCTCAATTTCCCTAACACGTCAATTAATAAATTAACTAACACACAAATTTATGGAAATTAAATTAACAAGTGTTCTTTCTTTCAAACGAAAGAACTTACTAAAATTTATTATGAGAACATTTATACTCTTATTTTGTTCTACAGTCTTTAGCTTAACATCAGATGGGGTATTCTCTCAAAATGCAAAAATCAAGATTGATGCAGATAGAACCATAAGCGTTGATGAGGTTTTTAAAATTATAAAAACCCAAACAGATTTTAATTTTATCTACAAATCTGGCATGTTTAAAGATTATCCCAAAATAAATGTGAAAAAAGGGGTAATAAACGCTAATAGATTATTAGAAAAAAGCCTTTCTAAAGGAGATTTCAAATTTAATATTTCGGCCAATAACACTATTACTATACGTCAAGCTTCAGAGGTACAGGAACTTGTGATAACTGGTACAGTAACAGATGAAAATAATCTACCACTATCTAGAATCACTGTTTATGTATCAAATAGAGAGCCTACATCAGAAAAAATATCCAGCGACTTTGTTGTGAGAAGCACATCAACAGATTTTGATGGTAAATTTACCATAAAAGCAGATGTTGGCCATTATTTAATTGTCTCTGGTTTAGGATATGAATTTTTCAAAGATCAAATTAAAGCAGAACAAACAGTATACAATATTACGCTAAAAGAGAGTATTAGTGAATTAAACGAGGTAGTAGTGGTGTCTTCTGGATATCAAAAAATTTCTAAGGAAAGAGCTACTGGTTCTTATTCAGTAATAAAAGGAAAAGATGTAAAAACATTGGAAACTAGCGTTCAAGCTAGGCTGGAAGGGCTTGTTCCCGGAGTTTTAAATTCTACTTTTGGAGATGCTAACTTTATGGTAAACTTTTTACCAGATTCAGATAACGATAATAGGTTGATCATGCGTGGTATTTCAACTATTACAGGAAACTCTTCTCCATTGGTAGTTATTGATGGCTTTCCTACTGATGAAGGATTATCTAGTATTAACCCAAATAACATTGAAAAAATTACTTTTTTGAGAGATGGAGCTGCGGCATCTATTTGGGGAGCACAATCTTCTAATGGTGTTATTGTAATTACAACAAAAAAAGGTTCTGCCTCAGTACCAAAAGTATCTTATAGATATACACATCAGTTAACTCCAAAATGGGATTTAGACTATTTAAATAAAGCCAATGCAAGTGAAACAATTGATTATTTAGAAGAAGTGCTTGGAGATGCACTTAATGGAATTGGCCCTAATACTATTGAAACTTCAAGACCAACAGAGTTAAGTTATTTAATGCGTGATTTGAGAAATGGAGCTATTGATCAAATTACGTACGATGCTGCTGTAGCTGAAATTAGAGCTAGGGGTGACAACTTTGATCAGTCTAAAGATAAACTATTGGCATTTGGAACTATTCAACAACATGACTTAGCTGTTCAAGGAGGCGGAGATAAAATTAACTATAGAGCCTCCCTTAACTACCTATCTAAAGAAGGTGGTTATGTTGGTAATGAAAATGAAAAAATCAATTTTAGATTGAATAATGAATTTAAAATTAGTGATCGCTTAACAGCGAGTTTAGGGTTGAATTTTATTTACGAAGATGCAGATTACTCGCCAATTTTTGCAAGGGAACCAGGTGTAGGTGGTAGATCAGCTGTTATAGATCAAATTGCTCCTTGGGAGCAGTTAGTAGATGATCAAGGTAACTATCTTAATCAGTCTAGAAATTACATAGGAGAACCATTAGGACTAAGAGGTTTTTTTAATCTAAGGCATTCTGATTTTGTATTAGATCGATATGGAATAGAAACTCATAGCAATTTACTTAACGATATAGATGAAACAAGTAGAGGATTTAAATCTTTTTTAACAAGATTACAAACGAATATTAACTATAAAATCACTAAAGATTTAACTTTTAACGCAGGTTTTCAGTATGAGAGAGGAAGCAGAACAGATAAGAGTTTTTGGAGTAAAAATGCAAGAATTCTTAATCAGTCAAGAGCTGCCTTTACTCGTACTGATTTTGTTACTGGTGATATTGTTGAGGAGATAATTCCAGAGGGAGCACTTCAACAGGTCAATACAGGAGATAATTACGCCTATACTATTAGAGGAACATTAAACTATGACAAAACTTTTGGTAAACATTCTATTGTATTACTAGGAGGTGGAGAAATTAATAAAAGGTTTAATGAATTTTATAAATCAACCCAATTTGGATTTGACCCCTCAACATTAATTGAAAAACCTGTAGATATAAATGATCTTAATGGAGTTATTTTTCCATCACTAAATGCGAATAGATTTACTTTCTATTTTGATGATTTTGAAAATTTTAGAGAGATAACATCTCAAGATGATAGGTTTGCCTCGTATTTTGGGAATATGGGATACATCTTTGACAAGAAATATATTCTTAATGCCAGTGCCCGTGTAGACAACTTTAATTTGTATGGAGGCAATGCCAGGTTTAATCAGCAACCATTATGGTCTCTTGGAGCAGGCTGGAATATTTCTAAAGAAAACTTTATGGAGAGTATTTCCTGGATTAACAATTTAAAGTTAGCATATACCTATGGCAGCAATGGTAATGTAGTTAGGGGAGCAATTCCTGAACTACAAATATCACAAAATTTTGATGCCTTTGCAGGTCAAATAATTGGAACAATAGAATCCCCAAAAAACGATGCCCTAAAATGGGAAGAAACTGTAACCAATAACATTAAACTAGACTTTGGGTTGTTTGATTATAAGTTATCAGGTTCTTTAGATTTTTATCACAGGAAAAGTATTGATGTTTTATCTAGTAGAGAGATTGACCCTACATATGGAATAAGACGCGTTACAGCAAATAATGGTACTATTGTGAATAAAGGATTTGAACTTGAACTCAATACTAAATTAATACAGAGAGAAAATTTTTATTGGGGAGCTACAATGTTAGTATCGTATAACAAAAACGAAGTACTTGATGTAGAAACATCAGAGCGGAAAGAGGTCCCAGAAAATTTATTGCGAGGTTTATATTCAGCTCCGGGGCTTCCTGCAAATGGATTGTATAGCCTTCAGTGGGCCGGTATAAGTGAAGAAGGGCTGCCGCAAGTTTTAGACGTAAATGGAGAAGCAACAACCCAGTATACTGATTTAACTGGAATTGATATGCTTGTTTTTAGTGGTTCTGTTGTACCAAATTGGGTTGGTAGTTTTAGATCTCAATTTAGGTATAAAAACTTAGAGTTATCTACAATGTTTGTTGGTAGTTTTGGGCATGTAATGCGTAGAGATGTTCCTAACCTTAATTTTAATCAAATTACTAGACCGCATGCAGATGTGGTTAATCGCTGGAAACAATCAGGAGATGAAGCTACTAGCAATGTACCAAGAATTGGAACACGTTTTACAGAACCAATATTAAGCAATAATTTGTATCAATTTGCTGATATTAATGTAATATCCGCAGATTATATTAAATTAAGAGAAGTAAGTCTTATTTATAATATACCAGAGTCTGTTTTATCTAGTTTATCAATTGGTCCATCTCAATTAATTTTACAAGTAAATAATCCTTGGAGATGGACAGCGAATAATGACGGTATAGACCCAGAAGCTCATGAATTATCTTATGGTACAAGATTGTTACCTATTATGACTTCTTATACTGTTGGTTTGAATATTAACTTCTAAAAATTAGAACAAATGAAAAAAAGAATATATACCATAATATTTTGTTTTACGGTTTTCATTACTTCATGTGAAGATTACTTAAACGTTCAACCAAATGGAACTTTCATTCCTACAACTTTAGGGCATTTTGAGTCTTTAATGATTAAATATGACCTTATGCAAGCACGTTCTTCCTTTTCAATGCTTATGATGACTGATTTAGTCTCAGCTGATGATAGATTTAAAAATGCAACTAGTCTATTTAATTTAAGACGTTTTGTAAGAACGGATTTCTTAGATGAAAGCACATCCGAAAGCAATCAGCTTTGGGATAATATATATGAAAGAATTTTTGTTTATAATAGCATTATTGATGAAGCTACTAGTAAAGACATAGAAGAAGCAAGTGAAGACGAAGTAAAAAGGTTAGTAGCTATGGCAAGAGCAGCTCGTGCTTATGAATATTTTGATGCTGTTAATGCTTTTGGTAAATCCTATAATCAGGCTACAGCTTCAACGGACCTAGGAGTGCCAATTATTACTAGCCCAAATTTAAATGCGGTAATTCCTAATAGACATACTGTTCAAGAAGTTTACGATTATATGGTTTCCGAAATGAATGAGGCGCTTCCAGATTTACCTGAGACAGAATATCTAAAGACTTTTTACCCAGGTAAGGATATGGCTTATGCTTTTTTAGCAAGAGTATACTTATTTATGCATGATTATACTAAAGCAAAAGAAAATGCAACTTTGGCATTAACAATTAAAAGTAGTATTCATGATTACAATAATAGACCATTCCCAGCAATAGTTGATAATCCAGAAGTTATTTATTTAAAAGAAAGGTTTGGCTGGATAAATGGTATATCTTATGCTAGCAATCCAATATTTGGAGGTGGTTTTTCTTTAGATTCAGATTTCTCAGATTCCTTTGAAACTGGAGATATAAGGCTTCCAATTTTAACAAGAAATACCAGATTTAATGATAATGGTGAGTTTTACATAGAGGCTAGTGAACGTAATATTAATGTTGGGCTTTCAGTCCCAGAGTTATATTTAATTAGAGCTGAGTGTGAAGCGAGGCTTCCAGGAGGAGATTTGCAAAACATTCTGGATGATTTAAATACAGTTAGAGTATTCCGTTTTGCTACTGGAACATATACAGATTTAACAACCTCTGATATTTCAGATATGAATGAAGCACTTTCTTTTGTGCTTGATGAAAGAAAAAAGGAATTGGCATTCAGAGATATGCGCTTATTCGATATGAAAAGGTTAATGGTTACTGGCGATTTTACCGAAACATTAACTCGTAGTCTATTTGGTAGAGATTTTCCTATGGCACCTAATGCTAACAATTGGGTGATAAATATCCCCCTAAACGTAATGGATTTTAATCCTGATTGGGAACAAAACCAAAGGGATAATGTTTCTTTAGGAATGTAGAACAAAGATAAAAGAGGCTGTCTAAAAAAGTGTCATTCAGAATGAAATGAAGAATCTCTTTAAATTAAACATTTTGAATACCAGCGTGTTGAGATTTTTCGGCTGCGCTCAAAATGACAACTTATAGACTTTTTAGACAGCCTTTTTTATCTTTAAAACCATTAAACATTTGGAAGTATAATATTGAATTTGTCTAGATATAAAATTTAAAATAACTTCCTGTTTAAGTGAAACTTATCGTCTATAACAAATTAACAAAGCATTAATTATAATACTAAAAAAAGGGAGTAGCAGAAACCCATACTATAATTAATATTTAGCAAAATATCTAATCAAAGAAATAAAACTATGTGAAAACAGATAGCAATATATAAGCAAGAAAAAACTACACTCTAATACCATGGATTATAATTAAGAAATTTTAATAAATCCTGTAGCGTATACTCCAAACGTTGATGAGTATAATGCTTGGTTAAAAGAAGGGATTTAAAAATTTAAAAATAAAACAATGAAAAAATTAATTTGTATTGTATCAATTGTAATTGTAATAGTTGCTTGTAAAAAAGAATCAACAAAGGACTATGTCACTCTTTCGGGAACTATTAAAAATCAAAGTTCAGATTCTCTACTAATAGGCAAGCGTAGTGTTATTAAAAAGATGAAAGTAGATGCCGAAGGCAATTTTTCAGACACTTTAAAGGTAGAAGAAACTGGTAATTATATTCTTTTTGATGGAGAACAGCGTGCCAGTATTTATTTAAAAAACGGATACGATTTAAATATCAATTTAGACACTAAAAAATTTCATGAAACACTTGTTTTTTCAGGTAATGGTGCAGAAGCTAACAATTACCTAGTTAAAAAAGGTATCCTTGAAAAAAGACTATTCGATTACGAAACATTATTGGCTATGGATCAAGCTAGTTTAGATAGAACAATGGATGAGTATACAAAATCAGTTACATCACTTTTAGAAACTACTAAAAGTTTAGATTCTTCGTTTGTTGCAAGCGAGAAAAAGAATACTAAAATGACGACTGAAATGTTAAAGAGAACGTACCAAAAGAAACAATTATTAGCTTTAAAAGGTCAAGCATCTCCAAAGTTTGTTGATTATGAAAACTATGCGGGAGGTACTACTTCCTTAAATGATTTAAAAGGGAAATACGTATATATTGATATGTGGGCAACTTGGTGTGGTCCATGTAAAGCAGAAATCCCTTTTTTAAAAGAAGTAGAAAAGGCATATCATGATAAAAATATTGCTTTCGTTAGTATTTCTATTGACAAAAAAAAGGCTTACAATACTTGGAGAAATATGGTTAAAGACAAAGCATTATCCGGGATACAATTGTGGGCTAAAGAAGATAAAACTTTTGTTGATGAATATAAAGTTTCTGGAATACCTAGATTTATTTTAATAGATCCAAATGGAAATGTAGTTAATGCAGATGCACCAAGGCCTTCAAGTGATAAATTAAAAGTGCTATTTAAAGAATTAAATATATAGAATAGAATATTTTGTACATTATAAATTCAATAGTATCGATGTTAAAAGTATTTTTAAGCAAAACATATTGTAATCCTCTAAATTAGAGGAATACTTTGCGCAATTTCGAAATATTAACTATTGATTAATAGTAAAATGAAAAAAACCAGAGAAACTAGATTTTTCTGGTTTAATTTATTTCAAAATATTTAGTTGAAAATCTATCGTTAAAAACGAGTTTCAAACCTAAAAATATAGACTTACAAATAGTGAAAAAGTATCTTTATCCTTCATTTCTTTTCTTATAAAAGCAAAAGCTCTCGTCATTTGATTTTCTACAGTTTTTATTGAAATATTTAACTCTTTCGCTATCTCATGATATTTATACCCCTGGTACTTACTCATTTTAAACACTCTTAACGTTTTTGGAGGTAACTTTTCTATCACTGCTTTTATTCTTTCAATCTTTGCCAATCTTTCATCAGTATCTTCACTTAATAGATTTGTTATTTTTTCATAGGTTAAACTATCAAGCATTTTAGATTCTTTTCTCTGGTCTCTGTAATTGTTACAAAATGTGTTGTATGCTGTCTTGTACAAATATCCCGTAACAGATTGTTCTAATTTTAAACTATCTCTACGGTTCCAAAGTTTAACAAAAGTATCTTGAATAATGTCTTGAGTTAAAAAAGAGTCATTAGTAAATCCATTAATATACACAAAGAGTTTATCATAATATGCCTCAAACAAAAGTTTAAACGCCTCTCTATTGCCCGCTTCAAAGGCCTCCTTTATTGAATAATTATTTTTTTGTTTCCTCTTCATTAACAATTTAAAACAAAGCTAAACTAAAAAAAGTAAAATAATAATAGGGGTATTTTTATAGTATTGTGTATAAAAATATATAAATAGCTAAAAATGGTACCCAAAAAAATTGAAACCTTAATCGTTAAGTACTTTACAAATCAAATCAATGATGAAGAAACAAAGAAACTTAACGATTGGTTAATAGACAAAAATAATAAAATCATATTTCAAGAGTATGTGGCTTTAAATTTCTCTATCGAACAATTAAAGCATAGAAAAAATCACAGCAAAAGTCTTGTATGGAATGCTATTGAACATAATATTAAAGATAAAAGGAAAAGACATGCATACTGGAAATACGCTGTTGCTGCCACTATAACAATACTAATCACCATTCCATTATTTGTAAAAAACAAGTCAGAATCAAGCCAGCAACCAATTATTGTAAATAACGCCATTAAAGAAGGCACGGATAAAGCAACGCTTACATTAGAAGACGGTAGTAATATTACTCTAGAGAAAGGTCAAAATTATGTAACCAATAGCGCAAAAAGCAACGGCACAAAAATTATTTATAATGACGCTAAATCTAATATAACAGAAATAACATATAATTCCCTAACCGTTCCAAGAGGTGGTCAATATAATGTTGAGCTATCAGACGGAACGCAAGTTTGGTTAAATTCAGAATCAAAACTTAAATACCCTGTAAACTTTATTGATGGTGAAACTAGACACGTTGAACTGGTATATGGAGAAGCTTATTTTGAAGTATCACCTAGCACATACCATAATGGCGATAATTTTATGGTTTTAAATAACTTCCAAGAGATTGAGGTATTGGGTACAAAATTCAATATAAGAGCTTACAGTGACGAAGATAACATTATAACTACCCTTGTTGAAGGAAAAGTAAAAGTATCGACCGATATAAATTCAAAAATTTTAAAACCGAACGAGCAATCAGTTATTCACTCAAAAACAAAAACTATTTTAGTTGCAGAAGCAAATATTAAACAAGAAATAGCTTGGGTAAATGGTGATTTTGTTTTTAATAAACTACCTCTTAAAACCATCATGAAAACTATAGAAAGGTGGTATGACGTAAACGTAGTTTTTGAGAATGAGAGTTTAGAAAATGAAAGATTCATTGGAGAACTAAGTAAATATCAAAGTTTAGAAGAAATTTTGAAATTAATAAAGCAAACCACAATAATAAACAATTATGAAATTAAGGATAAAACAGTCATAATAAATTAAAAGGGTTAAGGAAAAGCAACATCTCACCGCTAACTTTTCCAATTAACCCTCTTTTGATAAGTATTAATCAATTAATAATTAATTAACTAACACATGCAAATTTATGGAACTAAAATTAACTAGCTGTTCTTTTTTATTAAGAAGAAAGAAAATTTTATCAATAATGATGAGAACATTTGTATTTCTATTTTGTACTACAATGTTTGGTTTATCTCCCAACAACGTATTGTCACAAAATTCAAAAATTACGATTGAAGAAGATACGGTAGTATCAGCAGATGATGTTTTTAGTATTATCAGCGACCAAACCGATTACAGGTTTATTTACCATGAGGATATGTTCAAGAACTATCCCATGATAAATCTTAGTAAGGGAACTATTAGAACAAAAGCACTGTTAAAAAAGACATTATCGTTAGGAGGCTATAATTTTTCTTTGGTAAGTGAGGAAACCATTCAACTTTCCGATCCTAATAGAATAATGCGCTCCGAAGATCAGCAAATAATACAAGGAACAATAACCAACAAAGATGGCTTGCCACTTGCAGGAGCCAGTATAGCTATTCTTAACAGTGATAGTGTTGTTATAAGAGGTGCATCGTCAGACTTTGACGGTAAGTACAAAATTAAAGCCAGTCAATTTGAACTACTAATCTTCTCTTATATCGGTTATAAAACAAAAAAAGTTCCTGTAGAAAATAGTACTACTATTAATGTTGTGCTTGAGGAGAACACAAATGTTTTAGATGAAATCGTACTTAGTACTGGATATGAAAAAATATCAAAAGAAAGAGCTACTGGGTCTTTTGAAAATATAAATGAAAAGACACTAGGAATTAAAACTGCTCAAAATGTTTTTAATAAAATAGAAGGTGAGGTAGCTGGTGTACTTTTTGATCAAGCACCAGATGGAACACAAAGTGCGGTAGTACGTGGAATTAGTACTATAAATTCAGTTAACCAACCACTAATTGTAATAGATGGCTTTCCTGTTGAACAGGGCTTAGAAACCATAAACCCTAATGATGTGGAAAGTATTACAATTCTTAAAGACGCAGCTGCAGCATCTATTTGGGGTATTAGGGCTGCAAATGGAGTTATAGTAGTCGTAACAAAAAAAGGCCATAAAAATACCAGAACTTCAGTAAGTTATGCTTCTAATTTTTCTATTACATCGCAATTGGACTTACACGAGCAACGCTATGCATCTACTTCAAGTTTTTTAGATTTAGAAAAACATATAGCCGACAACCAATGGAGATCCTTACCAAATGCATTTAATTCTTCTAATGTTAGTAATGGGTTAAATACTTATCTTCAGTTAAATGCTGGTTTAATTTCCGAAGATGAAGCTAATAACATAATTAATGGTCTAAGGTCTATTGATAGTAGACAACAATTTGAAGATCTATTTATTTCTGATGAAACATGGATGCAACATAACTTAGGTATTAGCGGTGGAGGACAGAGCAGCAGTTACCAAGTTTCTTTGGCTTATAACCAAAATAGAAATATTGGCTCATTTAACCATGCAAATAGAGACCAAATTATTGCAAATATTAGAAACCAAATAGATCTTTCACCTAAGCTTAGTTTTACGGGTGGCATCAACTATTCTCATACAAGAAACAAACCAAATGGCTTAAGTTTGACTGACGCACAAGATTTGGATCAATATCAAAATATTATTGATGAAAATGGTAATTATTTGGCACAACCTAGAGGTTTTTATGAGGAGTTTAAAGAAGAACGCAGCGTAGAAAATGGCTATCCTTATAATTGGGACTATAATCTATTACAAGAATTAGAAAATAAAAATAATAGAAGTACCAATTCGCAAATAAGATTGCAAGGAGCCTTGAATTATAATATAACAGATCATTTGGCAATTGAAGGAAGGTATCAATATGAAAGAGGCCACATAAATACAAAAAACTTATTTAACGAAAATACATTCACCGTAAGAAATCTTGTAAACACTTTTACCACAAGAAATGCTACTGGTGACATTGTAAGTGCTATTCCAAAAGGAGCTATGGTTGATTTTAATAATGAAACAAGTCAATCTCAATCAGGAAGACTGCAATTAAACTATAATCAGTCCTTTAAAGATAACTTGCATAATGTTACTGCCTTAGCTGGTTATGAGGTAAGGAAAGTACAATCAAGTTCGCATGGAAATAGGCTGTATGCCTATGACGACCAGTCATTAGATTTTAATAGCAATATAAACTATGCTGATTTATTTCCAACAGTATTCTTTTTTGGTCAGAGAAACATACCAAACTTAGAGAGAATTAGTGATCTAGAAGATAGGTTTATCTCTTATTATGGGAATTTCTCTTACGATTATGATAGAAGATATACTTTAACAGGAAGCATTCGTTTAGATGACGCTAACCTTTTTGGAGCTAGTGATGAATATAAAAATATCCCCCTATTCTCTATTGGAGGTAAATGGGCCATACATAATGAAGACTTTTTTAACAGTGCTGTTATAAACAACTTGGCACTTAGAGCGACTTACGGCAGTAACGGAAATGTCAATAACCAGACCAGTCCCAATGTGCAATTAACAGTAACTAGTGATTTCAATACAGGCAACCCATTTGCTTATATATCTAATGTAAAAAACCCTGAGTTAAGACTAGAAAGAGTATTTGTTACAAATTTAGGTTTAGATTTTGGATTATTTAATAACCGTATTTCTGGTAGCATTGAATATTACGAAAGAAAAAGTCAGGAATTGCTATCTAACGTTATTTTCCCTTCAATACTTGGTTTTAATTCGGCCTTAATTAACGCAGGCGAAATGGTAAATAAAGGACTAGATATTTCAATTAGAGGAGACGTAGTAAAAACTAAATCGTTTAATTACAACACGACGCTAAACTTCAGTTTTAATGAAAATGAAGTTACCAAAGTTGATGTGCCAAACGATACTCCTTTTACGTATACCGTAACTAGAACTCCATTAGTAAATACACCTCTTCGTTATTTGTATAGTTATCAATACCAAGGGTTAAATGACGAAGGAGACCCATTATTTTTAAACGAAAATGGAGAGTTGGTGAATGATGTTATTGATAATGTTGATGCTCTTAAATATGAGGGTACCACATTACCAAAATTTTATGGAAGTTGGATAAATCAATTCACTTACAAAGGCTTTACTTTAAGGGCACTAGCGACTTTTAAGTTTGGTCATGTGTTTAGAAATCCAGATTTCTTAGATTATAATCAGTTGCCAAATATTTTTGGTGGCAATCATTTTGTTCATGAAGAATTTGAGAACAGATGGCAAAACCCTGGTGATGAGGCTAACACAAACATTCCAAGAACACCAACCACAAGAGCTGACGCTACTCTAGCTATGTACTCCAATTTCTATAAATATGGCAGTCAAAACATTGATGATGCTTCACATATTAGATTGAGAGAAGTCGTTTTATCTTATCAGTTGGATCAAAAAATAGCAAATAAAATTGGTTTAAATGGATTGAGTATAAATCTACAAGGTAGAAACCTTGCGCTAATTAATTTCAATAAGTGGGATGTAGATCCTGAAGGCTTAATTGTTACACAAAACAAGCCTACATTTTTTACACAGAGACCTACGTTCACCATTGGAGTAAATGCTAACTTTTAAAAAAAATAAAATGAAAAAATACTTATATATATTATGCCTTACATTTTTAGTATTCTCTTGTGATCGAGAAGAGTACTTAGACATACAACCAAAAGGTCAAATAATTCCAAATAAAGTAGACGACTACAGACTTTTATTGGATCAAACATTGGATTTTGGAGGCATTTCTGCTGGATTTGTAGAAACATTTTCTGGGACTGAAATAGCCAGTGATGATGTAATGATTACTGATAATTTATCTGATAATTATCCCGAAGGTACCCCTGATGTAAATATCTATACTTGGAGTGATAATATTTTTACACAGGACCAAGAAGATGAAGATTGGCAATTGTTATATGGTCAAATATATACTGCGAATATCGTTCTAGAGGAAATTTTAGACGCAACAAATGGAACACTACAAGAAAAGCTAGCTTTAAAAGCAGAAGCACAGGCACATAGAGCATTTGCTTATTTTATTTTAGTGAATTTATATGGTGTTCATTATAACCCGGCATCTGTGACTACCGATTTGGGAGTGCCACTAAGGCTAGGAACTGAACTGGTGGGCATTGAGTTTCCTCGAGCTACAATTGAAGATGTTTATAACCTAATACTAGATGATTTAAATGAAGCTCTAGACAATTTACCTGATACTCCTGAGTTTGTACATAGACCATCAAAGGCTGGCGTATACAGTTTATTGGCAAGAGTTTATCTTTATATGGGCGAGTTTCAAAAAGCCTGGGAAGCTTCAAATAATGCGTTGCTACTATCAAATACATTAGTAGATTTTAACACGCATCCAGATTGGTTCTTTCCTGGTGTTGTGAATCCTGGTGATTTACCTGAAGATGATGCTGAGATTATTTGGCATAAAGCTAGTAACAATACATTTTCGTTTAGAATCGCTTCTAATGATTTCTTAAGTTTAATAGCACCAAATGATCAACGTAGAAGACGTTTTGCAGGACCATTTCTTTTCGGTCTAGGCGGGACAGAAAGTATCTATGCTACTGGGTTTGCAAGAAATTTTAAAGAGATTGGACCATCTGTGCCAGAAATGCACCTCACTAGAGCTGAGTGCAGCGCAAGATTAGGTAATTTGTCTGAAGCCTTGAATGATTTAAATACATTAAGAGAAATGCGTGTTGATACAGGTACCTTTACACCTTTTGCAAGTGCTGATCAAACGGAAGTGTTGAACTGGATAAAAACAGAAAGGCGTCTTGAATTAATAATGAAAGGACATCGTTTCTTTGATCTAAAGCGATATAATGTTTATGATACACCTAAAACTGATCTTACACATGTATTTAACGGAACCACATATACATTAAATGCCAATAGTACTAATTGGGCATTTCCAATAGCAGCAAAATACATATTGCAAAGCCCAGAAATTGGGGAAAACATTCGAGAATAAAATACGTTTTAATCAAAACAACAGAAAGCTAAATATTTATTTAGCTTTCTGTTTTTATAAACATCATAATTTATAAATTCAAAACTTATGAAAAAGTTATTTTTTTTAACACTTGGGCTTGTAATATTTCTAGGAGCTTGTAAAAAAAAGGAAAGTACACCTTTGAATACATGCCAAATCGAAATTCATACAGATGGTAATGAAAATGGAGTCTTGGTTATCTCTCCATATCAACGTGTTCAAAGTATGGAAGAGTATAATAAGCTAACCATTAAAGATTCTATTAAAGGAAGCATTACAAAAATTGAAATTGATACAGTACAAGCTTTGAGAAAAGTTAACTTAAAGATTGGAGTTAATAGTTATTCTACAGAGTTGTTTACTGGTGTCGGAAAATTTAAGATATCAATTGAAAACAATGACCTTACTGTTGAGGGGCCTGCTAGACACAACGAATTTATGGCTATAAAAGAAGAATTACGAATATCAGAAATTGAAAAATTAAGATATAAAAAGGAGCGTTCTTCAGAAGAAGAAGACTTTATTACAAAATTTCCTAGTAAGCTCATTGAAATTATTAAAAAACATCCTACTAATTCTGGTTTAGCACAAATAGCTTATAGTCAATTTTGGAGTGCAGATGGGAGTAATTTGGATGAGGTAATCTCAAGCTTTGACAGTAGTTTTAAGAATAATTATTTCCTACAACCTTTACTTGAAAGACAAAGAAATCTACATTTGGTAAAAATTGGTAAACCGGCACCTCTATTTACACTTAAAAACCCCGAAGGGAAAAATATATCAATTACAGATTTCAAAGGAAAATATTTATTAATTGATTTTTGGGCATATTGGTGTACGCCTTGTATTGCTAGTTTTCCAGAGCTAAAAGAAATTAGAGCATCTTACAGTAAAGAAAAACTAGAAATGATAAGTATTAGCACAGATAAAAATTATGATAAATGGATTGAGGCTGTTGAGAAACACAAATTACCTTGGGCGCAGGTTATAGATGATGACAGTTTAAAAGTAGACATTGGTTCTAAATATACAGTGGTAGCTATTCCTCATTTAGTATTAATATCTCCAGAAGGTAAAATTATTTACAAGCATAAATACGAAGATAACTTAACGGAAGAACTAAAAAAAATACTTAAATAGATAAAAACGCTAATTGTATTCGTAGCGACATGTACATTTCTTTCCTGTAAAAAAGAAAATACCTTATAGGTTTCAGGTGAAGGAGCAGGTGTTTCAGAATATCTTCAAGCCAAGCGCAAGGTAATGGACAAAGTTTATAATCGTGGGCAAGGTATAACAGTGTTTTTAACATTATTTAAAAGTCATGCGACTAATTAAAATAATTATTATATGAAAAAAATATTTACATTATTAGCTATAGGCGTGTTAAACCTATCATTTTGTCAAGGTGTTTCATTCGAAAAAACCTCATTTAAAGAAGCTCTACAAAAGGCAAAAAAAGAAAACAAAATCTTATTCATGGATTGCTATACAACTTGGTGTGGTCCTTGTAAATGGATGACCAAAGAAATATTTCCCCAAAAAGAAGTTGGTGATTTTTTTAATGAAAATTTCATTAGTATAAAAATTGATATGGAAAAAGGTGAAGGTATTGCACTGAATAGTGAATATGGAGTAAATGCCTATCCTACCTTACTCTTTATCGATAGTAGTGGCAAGGAAATTCATAAACTTGTTGGTGGGAAAAAAGCTCCGGATTTAATTGAAGGTGCAAAGGCCGCCCTAAACCCAAACACGAGAATAAGTAGTCTTAAAGAAAAATACAACAACGGAAACAAGGATCATGATTTCTTGGTAACTTATTTAAAAGCTTTACAAGCAGAAAGTAACGCTGCAAATATTGCCATTGTGGCAAAAGAGATAATTGCTCAGTCGTCCATTGAAAAATTCATGACTAATGATTTATTCTTTGTAATAGCAGCAGCCAATTTTTCTTATGGCACTAAGGAATTCAACTATTTGCTAAACAATAAAGAGAACGTAAAGGCTCTTACGAAAGACTATGAGTATGGTACGGTTTATTTTAGGCCAATTTTTGGTCATTTGCAGAAGTATGCAAAAGAATGTAAAAGCTTAGAAGCGCTTCACCTAGAAATTAAAAATAGCAATACCCTATTTGATATAAGCAAGTTTAGAGATGTTAAAAAAGACTTGAGCTACGATTTTTATATTGCTAATAATGAATTACAAACATGGTACGTTAATAAGTTAAAAGATGCAGAAGCTTTAAAAGGTGAAAAACAACACATATATGTGTATTATGATATTTGTGATGAAATTTTAAGAACACCAAAGTTAGCTGCATCAAATGAAATTATAGATAATTTTATTACAATTGCTCAAAATTTTGCCGCAGATAGAGAAAACGGCATTATTATGGGCAATATAATGTTAGCCAAACTTTATTTGCATAAAAAAGATAAGGAAAAGGCGCAAACAAGTTTTGATATTTTCTTTGAGGAAAACGCAAAAGCGGGAGGTAATAATAACCATCCTTCAGTTAGTAATCTTAGAAAAGCCATAGAAAACCTATAATTATGGAATAAAATAGGGTGAAGAATGAGCCTAATAACGTCTATGGATATACACAGATATAAAATTGAAAGTTTCTGGAGATCCTACATAATATTTGTAGTATTATATCTAGACAGTTAAAATTTCAATAATTGTATATCAAAACATAGAGTTGGATATAATATATTAAATTCTAAGGTCTTTATAAAGGCCTTAGAATTTGATTTTGAACCACTCTCATAAAGCAATATCTACTCAATAGTTTTATTCTTGAATGCGTTCTTTAGATACATTATAAGTGGATTCAGTATCTTCCCATAGAGGAGTTATTTCAACAAGTTTACAGGCTTTATGGTCTAGAAATACCCCATTTTAAAGAAACTTTCCCAACAAAAATAATCAAATCTGTAATTCATTCTTTACTCTTAAAAGAATATTTACTAAAATACGTACTCATTCAATTATCTTCTATAGTTATTCTTCCTTAGAGTGGTAAATGGACTTTTTGATTCCAAGTTTTTTGATTCGAAAATCTAATGTGTTAGGGTGCATTTTTAAGATTTCTGCAGCACCATCTTTACCTCTTATTTTTCCCTTACAATAGTTCAAAGTTTGCACAATTAACTCACGTTCAGTCTCTTCAAATGATTTTAATTGAAATTCTTCATGATGTCTTGCATATCCTTTTAAATTAGGGTTCTCAATAGTTATGGAGACTTCATTACTCTCTGCCAAAATCACACCTCTTTCAATACAATGCTGAAGCTCTCTAACGTTACCTGGCCAGTTGTATCTTTTAAAATCTTCCATTGTTTTAGAAGAAATTAAGTTTACATTTTTTTGCATCTTATCGGTAACGTTTTTTAAAAAGAAATTAGCCAGTAAAATAATATCATCTTCACGATCTCTGAGCGGCGGAACATAAATTGGAAAAATATTTAACCGAAAGAATAAATCTGCTCTAAAGTTTCCAATTCTTACTTCTTCTGCAAGGTCTTTGTTTGTAGCAGCAATAATACGAATGTCTACTTTCTTAGAAACACTACCTCCTACAGTTTCAATTTCTTTTTCTTGTAAACAACGAAGTAATTTGGCCTGACTACTTAGAGGTAATTCTCCAATCTCGTCTAAAAAAATAGTCCCTCCATCAGCCAATTCAAATTTACCAATTCGTTTTTCTGTTGCTCCAGTAAAACTTCCTTTTTCATGTCCAAAAAGTACAGATTCTATAAGATTAACAGGTAAAGCTGCACAATTTACCTTAATTAATATTTTATCATTTCTATTCGACATCTTCTGAACAGCTTGCATAAATAATTCTTTACCAGTACCTGTTTCTCCATGTATCAAGACTGTAACATCTGTACTAGCTACCTGACTCACCTTCTTTAATGCATCTTTTATAGATTTACTCTCTCCAATAATAGGAAAATCCGATTCATTTACAGCAGAAATAGCTTTTTTAGAGTTCTTTGAAACAATTCTATCATTAATTTTAGAATATCCTATTTCTAATGCTACCCTAATATCTCTTTCATCGAATGGTTTTAATATATACCCTACTGGGTTTGTAGCATTCATTTGGTTTAAAATATCAGAATCAGAATACGATGTTACATATATATAAGGAATTTGAAGTTTTTTATCAATAATATGAGCCAAATCTATTCCAGTAAGCTTTCCCTCCACTTTGATATCAAGCAAAATTAAATCTGGTCTCTCCATTTCAATTTGGGACAAAGCTTCTTTTACAGATCTAGCCATTCCCATAATAACATATCCTAAATTTGTACAAATTCTTCGTAAGTCCTGAGCAATAACAAATTCATCTTCAACAACCAAAAGCTTACCATTCATTTATTTATTGATATTAATTTTTTAATACAATTTAATACGTCACAAGATATAAACATTAATCATAAAAATCAAACACAAGTATATGCCTAAAAACAAGGTGTTACATGTAAAATCTCTCACAATAAATCTATAATTTACTACATATTTAAACTTTCTTTTTTTCTTGAGAACGACTCTGGCTTCATCATAAATTGAATAGAAACCTTCTCTAGCCATAATATATTGTATATATACAAAATACTGTACTACTATTTGAAATATCACATACAAAAAAATAATATAACAATATGACAATCAGTCTATTAACATATAATTAATATTTGGCATGGCTTTCGTAAAGCACTCAATATATATGATGCATTATATATGTTTTTTGAATTTATAAAGTGAAATTCACATAAAAAGTTATGGAAAGTTACATTAAAATAGCCATTAAATATCTAATCTCGACAGAGCGAAGTTTTTTACTCTCTTCTAAAGCTACCCAAATCGTATTATACCATAGTCTCCATAGTAGTAGCCTTCATACTCAAAAGCTTACTAAAAGTGGAGACATGCTGTTTTTTAATTATGATTCTTACAATTTGGAATGGAGAACAGATAGAACGTTAATTGATGGGCTATCCATAAAACATCATGAGCATTTTGAGGTGGTTCGTTGGATAGAGACTATGGCAATTGAAGCTGGAATTAGAAAACCGTATGTATTTGATCTATTCTTAATAGGGATGACTCAAGATTTTAACCCTCAATATAAGATACCTAATGGCATGCATAAAAACTATCAATTATAAAACAATGCTCAAATTATATAAGAAAACTCACATTACGTTCAATCTAAAAGACAAAATAGCATGTTATCACATATAAAAGAAGCATCAGAAATAAGCTCAAAATCAATGCAAATTGAGTGTACAGCAACTTACACAGCTCTCAAAAAAATGAAATCAAGAGATATAAATGCCTATAATGAATTCATGGTCTCCTTTAAAGAGGGGAACTGTAAAAGGGGGCAATTTCTAAATAGAATTCATGAAATTAGCAATAATATTTATATCTTAAAATCAGGAATTGTAAAGCAATTCAGGTACAAGGAAGATGGTAACGAGTATACTACTTGGTTTAATTTTAAAGGCGATGTAGTAATAGCTTATACAAGCTTTATCAAACAAACCCCTAGTAAAGAAGGCATAAAAGCTCTAGAGGACTGTGATTTTTATAGTATCTCTAGAGATATGTATTATAAATTGAAAATGAAGTACCATGCTGTTGATAGCTTTTTTCGAGAAATTTCAGAAGCATATTGCATAGATTCACAAGAAAGACTATTTTTTTTATTAGCCTTAACAGCAAAGCAGAAATATGACTATATCATTAAGAATTACCCTGATTTCATTCAAAATTTGTCTTGCAAAGAAATTTCTTCCTTTATTGGAGTATCTCCTGAGACACTGAGTAGAATACGTAAGTATAGATAGAATTCTTAGATAAAACTTATAGCCTGGACAATAACTTATATATTTTCAAGCTATACGGTTTCAGGTTGTGTCAAATGAATTATAAATTTAGTCCCCTTATTGGCTTCACTCTTAATTTCAATTTTTCCATTTAATTGCTGTACCAAACCTTTTACTAATTGTAAACCAAAAGAGGTTAGTTCATCTATGTTAATACTTTCTGCTAAACCTATACCATTATCAGAAATCTCTAATTTATAAACCTCACTCTCTTCTAATTCACCGAAATGTATAGTTATCTTATTGTTACTATCACTTGAAATAAAAGCATATTTATAAGCATTGGTAACAAGCTCATTAACTATTAATCCTAATGGCACCGCCATAGACATATTAATCTCACTATTTTCAATATTAACATTAAAACTAATTTTTTTATCACTCCCTTTATATGAATCTTGAATATTCGCAACGAGCTCATTTAGGTAATTCATAGAAGGAACACGAACAAAATTATTAGAACTATAAAGATTTTGATGGATAATAGCCATAGCCTTAATTTTATTTTGGCTTTCAACAAATGCAAGCTTAAGCTCTTTATCATCATTAAAAGCACTTGATTGCGCATTAAGAAGGCTTAGTACAATCTGAAGATTATTTTTTACCCTATGATGAATTTCTTTCATTAATAGAAGATTTTCATCATTCTTACTCTTTATTTTCTTAAGAGCTTTCTTTTTAATATTAAATCTACTCCAAATAATTAGAAGTAAAGCAATGAGCATAAGACTTCCAATAATAAGGTTTATTTTAAGGTTTCGTTGTTGTTTAGCCTCAACATCTTGGAGTTTTCTCTCTGTTTTTAGAATAGAAATTTCTTTATCTTTTTGCTCAACTTCAAAGGCAATCTTTTGCTCTTGAATTTCTGACCACATTCTCAATTCACGATCTATTTCTGTTTTCTGTAAGAGTTCTGAAGCTTCTTGTATGGTCAACTTTTCTGTATACCACTTATTTTCTTTTAAGTACAAATAAGCCTTATCATACTTACCTTCCAAAGAATATATTCTACTTAATACTTGGGTGATTTCAGCCAAAGACTTTGTAAGACTTTTAGATTTAGCTAACGTATATCCCTTAACAGCATAGTCTTTAGCCTTATTGTACTGCTTTTCTTCAATATAAAATAATGACAAGGCTGCATAAGCTTTAGGTATATCATGTGTGCTTTTAAACAGGACAGCATCTTCAAGACTCTTTTTTAAAAAAAGCTCTGTGCTGTCTTTAACACCCATTTTTTGGTAGGTCTCAGCAATTTTTCCATGTACTCTAAATGAATATTCAGATGAATTAGATCTAATTTTTGCCGCTTTATGATAAAAATCCAGAGCCATACTTAAGTCTCCCCTCTGTAGAGATTCGTCTGCAATAAATTGAAATGTTTGATTAGAAGGTAGTTCAGATAGCATTTTACTGTAATAAAATTGAAGAGAATCGACATCATTCTTCTTTCTAAGAATTTCGGTCTTCAATTCCATAAAAAGTTTTTTATAGCTTATATTTAAATCATTATAATCAACAAGTTTTATCGTTTTATCTGCCAGGGGTAAATTATCATTTTTCAATGATATATTGGCTATAGCCATTGATTTTACATTTTTTATAGAATGCCCTCCATGTTCATTAATAAGATCAACACTTTTTAGAAAATAATTGGTAGCCTTAATATAATCTTCTCTGTGTTTATAAATAAAGAACATACTATTATAAATATCTGCTATTAACACCTGATCATCAATAGCCTTAGCTATTTTAAGAGCATCATCTGCATATTGGAACGATTTATCTGAAACTGGAAGCGCAAGATAACGTAACGCCATAGCCTCTTGTAGTGGTTTCCGCAAGTTCCTTGCTATTTTTAAAGCTTTTTCTGTTTGTATTTTTGTTTTCGAAACATTCTTAACACCACTCTTATATTTGTAAAACAACAATAATTCAAGTAACTCATTATCAGGAATTCTTTCTTCTAACATTTGTGATATGCTATCAAGATGGACTTCAGACGAATAATAAAAGTCCCATTTTTCCTCATATGAATTAAAGCTTTCTAAGGTATTGGCAAGTTTATTACTTTGAGTATATCCACTATGAAAAAGAAGAAGTAGAAAGAAAAAGGATATTTTTTTCTTAAGTTCAAAAAATGACCGCAAGTTATCTAGAAATAAACAATATACCATCAATGCATTGATTTTTGCTATTTGAATATCCAATCAATTGAAAATTACGATACATATAGCATTTCTTTTTTAATTCTCCTACCTTAATGATTGGTCTTTATTGCAATTTACAATGATTAAGGGAAAAGCCAATAAATAAGTTTATATTTTTTATCATCATATCACCACATTATACTTCAGCGTCTATGTTAAGCTCATTATCTATTAAACATAAAATACAAAAAGATTGAAAAACGTACTGCTACTAATATAATTTTAAAGTTTGCACTATAGTTGTATTTTAACAAGCTAATTAAGTGGCTCAGGTAAAGTTTCATTAATTTCGTGTTATTTTACAATTAAAATGTACAATAAATACTCAATGAACTCATTTATAGACATACTAGATTTAATATTAGAGCATTTTTTATTTAATTATATAAAAACCTTTGTTCTTTATGCAAGTCTTTTGAGATGAGTATTTTTGAATTATAGTTTTATTTTTAATAGGTATCTAGAATATGGAAGTTGGTAAGGTGATATGCAAAACATATATCATTATCTTAAGATGCAGTAGTCAAAAAATAAGGCTATTGTTTATTTGCATTGCAACGCTGTTTTTCCAACTTACAGGAAATGCAATGATTATAACAGTATCTAAAGAATCTACACTACCTACAGCTTCATATACTCTTCAAAAAAGTATTACGGGAAAAGTAACCAACAATAAAGGCTTTCCTTTAGTTGGAGTAAATATAGTTTTAAAAGGAACTTCCATTGGTACCACTACTGATTTTGAAGGCAATTATAATATTACCATTTCTAATAATAATAATAATAATAATAATAATAATAATAATGCTATACTAGTGGTTTCATTCATTGGATATATCACCCAAGAAGTAACTGTTAGTAATCAAAATTTGATTACTATTCAAATGCAACCAAAAGTGGCCGATTTAGATGAAATAGTCATTGTTGGCTATGGAAGTAAAAAGAAAGAAGACCTTACAGGTGCTATAGCAACCATTAAGCAGGAAAACTTTACAAAAGGAGTCAATTATGATGCTACACAACTCATTAATGGAGCTTTATCGGGTATTTATGTAAGTCAAGTAAATTCAGCACCAGGATCTCGCTTAAAAGTACAAATTCGTGGCGCTGGGTCTATTAATAGTGATAACTCTGTATTGTTTGTAGTTGATGGTTTACCCGGTGTAGATCCACAATCTTTGAGCATTGGAGATATTGAAAGTATAGATGTTTTAAAAGATGCATCGTCTGCAGCTATTTATGGTACTCGAGCAGCAAATGGTGTCATCTTAATCAGCACTAAAAAAGGAAGTATTGGTAAACCTCGTTTATCTTATAACACGTATTTTGGTATTCAAAGTGCTACAAAACATCTTGATGTACTTGAAGCAACTGAATATGCTACTCTTGTGAACTCCAGAAGTCCAGGCACCTTTACTCAAGAGCAAATCATTTCTTTTGGAAAGGGTACTAACTGGCAAAATGAAATTTTTAGGGAAGCCATAGTTCAAAACCACCAAATATCGTTTTCTGCTGGCAATCCCAAAACTAACTATTATTTAGGCTTGAATTATTTTGACCAGCAAGGAATAGTCAAAAGTTCTTCCAGTCAGAAGTATAATATCAGACTAAATGTTCAATCTAAACCTATAAAAAAACTTTTAATTTCTGTTAATGCCAACTACACGCATCAAACAAATGATGAGATTTTGTTCTCAAATCGCGCAAACGAAGGAGCAGGCCCTATTAATTCAGCCATTCAATTCGACCCAACACTCTCTCCTGAGTTAGATGAAAATAGACGTTATTTTTTAAATCCAACTATAGCTTTAGATAATCCACTAGCTTTAATTAACGGTATTAACAATGAATCTGTTCTTAACAGGTTTTATACTACAATAAGCTCTGAATACGAAATCACCAGCAATATTAGCACTATGCTCCGCATAGGAACTGAATCAAACTGGTCTCGTACTGATTTTTTCAAAGATCGATCCACAATAATGGGATTAAGCAATGGAGGTATTGCTGAGATTGATACAAATGAAAAAACACATTGGTTAGTGGAAGCATTAATAAAATATCAAAAATCTATTAATAATGAACATAATTTTAATTTTTTGTGTGGTGCAACCTTTGAAGATTTTACTTCCAGAAGTTTTAGGGCTACAGCAAGTAATTTTCCACCTAATGTAACTGGTACAGATTTATTGCAAAGTGGTGATGAAAATATTGATAATCTATTTAGTGATAAGTTCAAAAACCGTTTAAACGGCTTTATTGGAAGGCTAACTTATAATTATAAGGAGAAGTATCTTTTAACAGGAACATTCAGGATAGATGGCTCTTCCAGGTTTGCTCCAGGTAATAAATATGGCTTTTTTCCATCTGGATCTATTGCATGGAAGCTAAGTGAGGAACGTTTTATTAAAAAGTTTAAACCAATAAATAAACTTAAAATCAGATTGGGATATGGAGTACTTGGTAATCAGGGTATCAATAATTTTGAAACAAGACGAACACTAACTGTGGGCAGCAATTCAGTGTTTGGAGGATCTGTAGCACAAGGTGTTAGTTTAACCAGATGGGCTAATCCAGACTTGAAATGGGAATCAACAAAAGAGATAAACGTAGGAATTGATTTTTCTATATTAAATAATAGACTTTCAGGCAGTCTGGATTATTTTGATCGTAGAACTACAGATCAATTATTTAATAAACCTATATCTTCAGTTGTGGGGTTTAAGGGCGTATTTACCAATTTTGGAGAGGTACAAAACAAAGGATTAGATATTAGTTTAAAGACACTTAATTTTGATTCTGAATCATGTCAATGGAGTTCTAGATTAGCAATATCCTTTTTGAATAACAAGGTAAAGAAATTACCTGATTTTGCACAAGAAATTATTGGTAGCAATATTGGAACTTTCATTTCGCAATACACAATTGTTCGTGAAGGATCTCCATTAAGATCTTTTTATGGCTATGAAATTGATGGTATTTTTCAATTAGGTGATGACATTGAGAATTCTCCAACTCCTTTTCCTGTTGCTGAAGGGTATGCTGCAGGTATGCCACGCTTTGTAGACCAAAATGGTGATGGAGAAATAAATGCAAACGATAGAGTCATATTAGGAGATCCCTTTCCTGATTATAGTTTTGGGTTTGGTAATTCTTTTAAATACAAAAACTTTTATGTAGACACCTTTTTACAAGGAGTTATTGGGATAGAGAGTCTTGATGCTAATGCCTTGGAGTCTCTTTATCCTACAAATTCTTTTAGAAATTCTATTTCAAGATACTACACAGAACGTTGGACGTCTTCAAACCCAACAAATAAATTACCTTCAGGAGAAACCCCCAGTTTGTATGGTGGTGCTTTGTCTATAAACTCATTAACTGTTACTGACGCTTCTTTCATTAGACTTAAAAACATTACATTAGGATATAATGTGCCTTTAAAAAACACATTGGGTATATCTTCTTTAAAAGTTTTTTTAGCAGCTGACAATCTATTCACAATTACAGATTTTGAAGGATATGATCCAGATGCCAGCGCTACTTCAGTGAACCCAAGTGGAACTATGGGATCTGATATAACTGCAGTGGCCAGAGTGAGTTATAATAGCTATCCTTTAGCAAAAACAATAAGGTTAGGATTAGATGTTAAATTTTAAAACAAAAGACATATTATGAAAATATATATATTGGTTTTTGTTACGATCTCAACGATACTTAGCTGTGATAATTTTTTAGAAGAAGAGGTTTTCACAGAAATTGACCCTTCTACCTTTCTAAAAGATATAGAAGGTGTTAATGCTTTACTTACAGGAGCCTATAGTAAATTTGCCATCAGTAATTTCTCTGGCAATAATTACTTTTGGCTACAAGAAGTAAATACAGATATAACATGGGGATCTGGTGGTGGAGTTAACGCACTACTCTTACCTTTAACTGAGTTTACATGGGATTCTGGGCATCCGTATTTTGCTTCTCAATTTGATAAGTTTTACGAAGCAATTGCCACAGCAAATAATGTCCTTATGGAAATAGAAGAACTTGATAATTTAAATGATGCTATTAAATTACAAGTCCAAGCAGAAGCAAGATTTATAAGAGGAACATCTTATTATATACTACATGGCTTTTTTGGACCTACCCAAATAATAGAAATCCCAAAAGATGCAACAATTGATGAAATAGAAACCATCGTTAGAAGTACACCAAGAGCTACTGAAAGCGAATATAGAGATTATGTACAATCGGACTTGAGGTTTGCTACAGACAACTTAACCTATGGAGGTGTTTCTAGTAGAGCAAACAAAGGTAGCGCTTTGTCTATTTTAACCAAGTTCTATCTCAATAATAAACAATGGATAGAAGCATCAGTTTCTGCTGAAAAAGTAATATCTGAAGGTGGATATGACCTTTATGGTGATTATCTAAATCTATTTTCAGTAAATGGTGAAAGTAATAATGAATATATATTTAGATTTGAAAACCTAGTGGGAAGCAATCAACAACATGTATATATTCCATTGGCATTTCCACCTAACTACCCCATTCAAAGCAATTGGGAAAATTTTGGTGCTCAAGCCAGAACTTATACTGCATTTTTCGAAACTTTTGATTTAAATGATGTGCGAAAGCAATCTTTCATAAAAGAATATACCTCTGTAACAACAGGTGAGTTAATCTTATTAGACAGAGATACACAAGGCAATGCCCTAGACAATGTACGTAGCTTTAAATATGTACCTGACCCCAATGCTTTAGGACGATATAACGGGAACGATGTCCCTTTAGTACGTTTGGCCGATATTATTCTTGCAAAAGCTGAGGCATTGAATGAAATAAATGGTCCAAATCAAGAGAGTATCGATTTGATTAATATCGTTCGTAATCGTGCAGCAGTAGAATCTATTAACTTATTTGATTTTGCCGATAAAGATAGTTTAAGAGACTATATTTTAGAAGAAAGAGCACGAGAGTTTTTTACAGAGAGCTTGAGAAGGGACGATTTAATACGACACGGGAAATTTATTGAGAGTGCCATATCTAGGGGAAAACCCGCTCAAACTTTTCATATTCGTTACCCACTTCCTCAGGAACAAATAGACCTTAATCCCAACTTAGAGCAAAATGATGGTTATTAAGAAGTCTAAGTATATTTTTATAAAAATTAATACTATCGTACTTATCACCTGATATAGAGATACAAATTAATTAAATATCCGTTTTTCATCATAATCCAGTAATCTGTGAATACATTTGAATTGACTAAAAAGTAAGATGATGATTTTTTCTTTAAGCAAGCCACAAAATCAAGGCACAGCCATAGCTATGGCTTTATTTTTCTGGTAAAACAGAAAGGATAAAGGGTGTTTTATTCCAATAAATTCAAATGGCAAATAGTATTATAAGCGAAAAATCGCCCCATCACTAGAACGATTTTTCTAAAAAAACTAACTACTAACCAAAACTGAAAATGTTGTTTATATCTTAAAAATTCTATTTGTTTTACAAAAAATAAATAATACCAGCTAATCCAACCAAGCCCATAACAATAGTATATGGCAATGCCATTTTAACCATCTTCATATAAGATAAACCGATAAGTGGAGCTAGTGATGATGTTAGCAAAAATAGAAATGCGGCTTGCCCATTTGGCGTAGCTACACTAGGTAAATTTGTTCCTGTATTTATAGCAACAGCAAGTTGCTCTAATTGTAATCTTGATATAGCCCCTTGATTAAAAGCTTGTTTTACTTCACCTATGTAGACTGTGGCTACAAATACATTGTCGCTAATCATTGACAACACCCCATTGGCAACATAAAACATAGCGGGTTGATCTTCCGGATTTAAGGTTAAAGCCCAACTAATAATGGGTTTAAACAGATGCTGATCGTGTATCATGGCAACAATAATAAAAAACACTACAATAAGCCCTGTAAAAGGCAAGCCTTCTTCAAATGATTTTCCCAACTGATGTTCTTCGGTAATCCCCATAAAAGCAGTTTGTACAATAATAAGTGTCAAACCTATAAAACCTACAGGCGCTAGGTGAAGCGCTAAAGCTGCAATAAGCAATAAAGCAGCAATGCCTTGTACCAATAAACCATATTTAGCTTTTACAGATCTATTTGTATCTTCTTCTTTTGTATAATTCTCTATAATACGTCTAGCTTCTTCAGGCAATTGAGCACCGAAACCAAATATTTTTGTCTTTTCTAATATAAATGTAGTTAACAATCCGGCAGCTAAAACAGGCAATGTTATGGGTGCCATTTTGAGAAAGAAGGTTATAAAATCCCATCCTAATTTTTCACCAATTAGTAAATTTTGTGGCTCTCCTACCAGCGTACAAGCACCACCTAATGCGGTACCTACTACACCATGCATAATTAAGCTTCGTAAAAAGCTTCTAAATTGATCTAAAGTCTTGCCGCTTAATTCTTTTTTATCTAAAACGCCATTATGGTCATAATCACTTTTACCCGAATGAATTTTATGGTACACTCCATAGAAACCTACCGCAACACTAATAAGTACTGCAGTAACGGTAAGTGCATCTAAAAATGCCGATAATACAGCTGCAATAAATACAAAAAGTACCGATAACAATATTTTAGATTTCACCTTTATAAACACCTTACTAAAAAGATACATCAATAGAGGTTTCATAAAGTAAATACCTGCAACCATAAAGACCAGTAATAGCACAACCTCTAAATTTTGAATGACCTCGTTCAACGCATTTTTAGGTGTAGTAAGGCTAAGTAATAAAATTTGAATAGTTAATAAGCCACCTGATTGTAACGGATAACACTTTAGAGCCATTGCTAGGGTGAAAATAAATTCACCTATAATAAACCAAGCGGTTATAGAAGGCCCAAAAATGTAATACGAAAATACATTGAATATAAAAAATCCTATCATTACTGCTTTAAACCATCTGGGGCTATCACCTAAAAAGTATCGTAACATATTATATATTTTTAAAAAGTTATTTTTTGAAAAAATGTTTACTCTATTTGATAACAAACTTATAAAGCAACTGCTACGATAAGCGTGATATATGTCAATTAATAATGAGAACAGCTATTTTTTTATAACCGTAAACCAAGTTACTACTGATGTAGAATCCATTTATCTAAATGAGTTCCTTATAATTATAGCAAAAAGCCCGTAACAAACTATAATTACGGGCTTTTACCAGATACTCTATCTATAGAATATCTTAACCAACCAAAACTAACTATGAAAATAAACAAACGTTCTATGCTGTCAATACATCCATTTTTGACAGCATAGTTTCTTTTTTATCTTGAGAAACTTCCATTTTTGAAAGAATGACATGCAATAAATGAATAGCTTCGTTTATATACGGCCCTTTATTTAACATGACACATTCTGCTTTTAATGCGGTGGTGGCATCTGTTATCTCAGATCTTGACGGCAACCCTTTCTTCGCTAAACTTTCTAATACCTGAGTAGCCCAAATCACTGGTATATGCGCAGCACCACAAATAGCAAGTATTTCTTGTTGAATATTGTCTATGTTATCCCAACCTGTTTCTACAGCTAAATCACCTCTAGCTATCATCACCCCTACTTGTTGCATTTTCATGGCCTCGAGCAATATAGACACTAGGTTATTGAATGCATATTTCGTTTCTATTTTTAAAATAATATCCATTTTATCTAATGTGTTCAGCTTTTCAAGTTCTTGATAAAGTTCTTTTACATCTTCGGGACTGTTTACAAATGAAAAATTAATAATATCGGCATGTTTCGCTACAAAGTGTAAATCCATTTTATCCTTTTTAGTGAGTCCAGAAATAGCAAGCTTGGTATCTGGAAAATTCATGCCTTTATAGGCTTTTAAATTAGAACCCGTATCTTTAGCTAAGGTTATTTTAACTATAAACTTTGTTTCGTTAGCTTCCATAATAACTCCTTCTATTTTACCATCATCAAATAGTATTTTCTCGCCTGATTTAATATAATCGAACACTTCGGGAAGTTGACAGGATATTATTCCTGGCTTGGTAAGTGCACCGTCTTCATCTATAATAGCCGGTTGCCCCAAAATGTCCTCTCTGGTAATAATTAAGGTATCGTCTTTTCTCAATACTATAGATTGTTCCACAGGTGGTAAATCACCTATAATAACATCTTTAAAAGTTCTATTTTGGCATTTTAATACGCAACCAGTCCCAATGTATGAGGTGTCGTAACAATGTGATGTAACATGTGTAAAACTAACATCAATGATTTTAAGCTTTCTTATTTTTTTTCTAGAATCTATAAATTGAAACTCATCATCTTTTTTAAGCAATCGTAATGCTTCTTGGGAAATGGGTAAGCTATTTATAGGTGATGATGGTGTTATGCTCGATACTAATAGTATTTCTGAAGGCTTTATAATATTACCTGTAACATCTCTTTCTGGCTTAAATTTTCTAATTTTTGGCCCTGGTGCCATTTTTCCTGTTCTTATTTTTGGCCCAGATAGATCCATTGCTATTTTTACATTTTTTCCTAATTTTTTAGAGGCCTCTTTAACGTTTTTAATAATTCCCTCCCAAACTTCGGGAGTATCATGAGCACAATTAATTCTGGCACAGTTCATACCTTGTTTTATCATTTGATACACCATATCATAATCATTAGCAGCCGTATTTGGTTGTGTTACCATAATACGAACACGCCTTCCTTTAGACCTGTATCCTAAAAGTTCTTTGGTATGTTTTGCCAACATACGTTTCCCTTTTTTTATAGACCATGTTTTTTTTAAAGATTTACCTTTATCTTTTCCAATAAGATTAGCTAATACGTAGCGTGTACTTTGAAGACTCGCCATAATATGTGCCTCATCATTAGAAAATCGGGTTAATCCCCAATTTTTAAGATGCTTTTGAATTTCTCTTAAATCGAAAGTTCTCAAAACATTATAATGCAATAAGTTTTGGGCACTTTTACGATATTGCTTAGCCACACCTTCAAGCGTTGCTTCCTGCTTGCTTTCTTCAACTTTAATTTTTTCAATGATTACATCTAGCTGTTTAATCACTTTTAATACTGCAGGTTTTTTAAATTTCATGATTTTTTAATTGATGAATTAATGTTGTTGTTGAACTATTATACCGTGTATTTTAATTTCTTTTAGTTTGCCTTTTAATTTTACATCCCCGAAAAAATGAGAGACTATGCTATGTTGTTCTCTCATAGTTTCCAATAACATTTCTGAAATTAATAATGGTACTTTATACAGATTACAAGCCCCTTGAATTCTAGACGTTGTGTTAACCACATCACCATGATACGCCAATTCTTTTTTGATGACCCCAACTTCGGCTACCATAATCTTTCCACCGTGAACGCCTGCCTTAAATTGGGGTGTTACACCAAACTTATTCATATAAAAATTGTGCTTGTCATCTAATTTTTTCTGAAACGCAAAAAACAACTCAATACAGTTTCTATTATTCAACCCATTTTGAAAGTTCCAGGAGATTACGGCTTCGTCACCTACATATTGATAAATTTCGGCTTGATATTTGTCTACCAGTTCATTAAGGTCATAAAAACAATCTTGTATTAGCTGACTATACTTTAAGTGTCCTAAATGTTCTGCAATAGAGGTGGAACTCTTTAGGTCTACAAACATAAAAATGCGTTGTTCTTCTTTGGGGTATTTATATTTACCGATAAGCAGTTTAAAAAAGATGCCTTTCCCAAATTTCTCAGATACGATAACCACCAATGAAAACACAAATGATGTAAAAGCAACATATAGTAAAACAGGCCAAAATGAACGGTCTTTATACCACCAACCTATTTCCAGAGGAAATTGGTAACCATTGATTCGATATGAAATGTTAATCACCAATTCCGAAATAAAAATCAAGGCTACAAAAACAATAATTACCTGTAATAGTATATTAATCCCTAATGTTATTTTTCTAAGTACGTATTTATCAAAGAAATATTCAACTGTTCCGTAAACGATACCTACGCAAAGCCCTACTACCGTAAAGCCTAACATAACTTGCCTCATATCGTATACACCAGCATAAGAATCCTCAATATGAATGCCTACCTCCGCACTTATAGCATAATATCTAAATATTCCAAACAATGCCATAGCTAGTGTCCAAAATGAGGTAGACTTCCATAAGTGGTTCCTATACTCCCGCAATATGCGCTTGCTTAGTTTCATACACATAAATTTATAAAGCCATTTTTTAAAGTCCTTTTGCTGCTAATCGGTCTAAATATTTTTTACGCCCCTTTTTACCCATGCGTTCAAGCATTGGGTAAAATCTGTCAATCAATCCAGGCATAACTCCTCCTAACAGTCTTGGAAAGATACTGTCTGAATACGGTACATACACCTCTAACTTCTTTTTCTCAATCGCTTTATTAAACCCTTTTAAAATATGCTCTACCGTTGTAGGTGTGCATACAAAATTTAAAACACTACCTCCATTATTGGCTTCGTAACGCAACATTTGGGTATCTACTGCAGCTGAATAGATTCCTGCCACGTGTACTCCAAAAGATTTCATTTCTGAATGGAATGCCATTAAAAATCCGCGTAAACCAAATTTTGCTGCACTATAAATTGAACTAGATTTTAAACCAAAAACACCACCTATAGAAACCGTGTTTACAATATGTCCCTCACCTTTTATTTTCATATGAATACCAGCAGCTCTATTTAATATAATGGCGCTTCGTAAGTTGATTTCGAGCTGTAAATCAACCATGCGTTCACTAATGTCTACCACTTCCCCAGGATGTACCATACCTGCATTGATAAATACAATATGCGGATTGTACTCTGGCATTTTTTCGCAAAATTTGCTCAGTGCATCTCTATTGGTAAGGTCTATAGTAACAGCTTCTGCACTTGGTAAACTTTCAACTAAAGCCTCATTGGCTTCCTGATTTATATCTGCCAAAATAAGGTGGTAGCCTTTCTCAGCTAAATCTTTAGAAACTCGCGAACCTATGTCTCCGCAAGCTCCCGTAATAAGGGCACTTTTTCTCTCAGATGTTGTTATAGTATCCATGATATTCTTTTTTAAAAATTAATATTCTTTTTATTTAATCGTCTAATAATTTTTCATCAAAAACGTAACCTTTGTAATTCACTTTAAAGAGAATACTATAGAATGCGGGTATAAAAACCAGTGTTATTACGGTTCCAAAAAGTAATCCTACCATAATGCTTACGGCCATACCTTCCCACATCTCGCCACCACTTATATAAAGTGGAACTAAACCCAACACCGTAGTACAGGTAGCTAACACAATAGGCCTAAAGCGTTGTAAACAAGCCGTTATGATGGCATCTTTTATAGGTCTCCCCAACTCATTGGTTTCAATTTGCATACGGTCTATGAGTACAATGGCATTATTAATAACGATTCCCGCTAAGGATATAGTTCCCAAAAAGGGCATAAACCCGAAAGGTTCCCTAAAGCATAATAATCCTATAACCACGCCTATTAAAGCTAATGGAATGGTAGCGACAATCATACCCATCTTTCTAAAAGAGTTAAACTGTATAATTAGTAACAACACGATGATAAAGCCCGAAAGCGGTAAGTATTTAATAACTGAACCCATATTTTCGGCAGTATCTTTTTCATCACCACCAAATTCATAGGTATAGTCTTCAGGCCAATTTGCAACTTCGGCACTTAACCAATTGCTCATTTCTGCAGTAATGGATGAAGCATTACCTCCTGCATGCAGCTCGCTGGTAACACTTATTGACCTATTTAAGTTATAGCGTTTTATAGAAGCATATTGCCAAAAAGGCACAATGGAAGCCACTTGTTGTAATGGTACACTTTTACCTGTTGTTTGTGCATATACATTAAGCGTTTGCAATGAACTTAGTGATTGTTCTTTATTTACCTCACCTCGCATTAATATAGGAATTGACTTATTGTCTTCTCTATACTCACCAGTTTGAAAACCATCTAAATTGGTTTGTAGTGACAAGGCGATATCTTGACTACTTACACCAGCTGCTAATGCTCTTTTCTGATCTATTTGTACGACAAACTTTTTAGTTTTCGGCCCCCAGTTATCCTTTACATTTTTTGTTCCTGGAATTTCGGATAATCTACGTTTTACAACCGTTGCTATTTTGGCCAATTCATCAGGATTATCTCCTATAATTTTTATTTCAACTGGTACTAGAGCAGTACCTGCGGCTAATGCTTTTACTTTAACATCTGCATTAGAAAACGTTTCATAAGCAAAGGCATCTAATTTTGAAATCATTGCATTGTTTACTTCAAAAGAAGAGGTATTTACCAAAATATGAGCATAGTTTGAGTTGGCCTCCTCTTGGGTATATCCTAAATCATAAGACTCTGGTCCCTGACCTATGTAAGAAGACCAATCTACGATACCTTCTACCCTTTCAGTATTTACTTGTAAAGAGTCTCTCATATATGTTTCTAGAGATGCTACAGTATTTGAAGTGGTTTGTATTTTAGTACCTTCCGGAAAACTTATATCTACCGTGAACATATTACGGTCACTATCTGGAAAAAATAAAAAAGGTATTTTAGAAAAGCCTACTAACGATAATATAAAGGCTATAGAAATAGCGCCTATCACTTTCCATTTATGGTATAAAGATTTAACAATAATATTTTTATAAGTACGCTTTAAATTATTAATCGCTTTATCAATAGCACTTAGCTTTTTCCCTGCTTTTGGCGTTACTTTTAAAAACAAGTAGCAAAACATGGTTACAATAGTTAGCGCTATAACCCATGATGATAACAAGGCTATGCTAACAACTAAAAATATAGGACCAACAATGTCACCCATGTTAGTAGGCGATAAATAAAAAGCTAAAAATGCAGCAGACGTTGTTAAAGTAGAAATCAATAGCGGAACAAACAACTCAGAACAGGCTGCAATAGCCGCTGCTTTGGGTTTTTGACCAGCTTCTATTTTTACCATAATAGTTTCGGCTACTACAATGGCATTGTCTACCAGCATACCTAATGCCATAATTAGCGCGGCTAATGTGACTTGATTAAGCCCTATATCCATAAGCCCCATAATCAATAAAGTCATTATGGTAACTATGGGAATTAAACTTGCAATCACCATGCCTGTTCTAAACCCTAAAAAGACCAACATCACTGCCAATACAATGCCTATAGATTGCAGCAAATTACTTACGAAATTGTTGACCTTATTATCAATATAAGTATCTAAAGATGATATTCTTTGCAGTTCTAATCCGGCAGGTAATTTATCTTGCCAACGTGTAATTACCTTATCCACTTCTTCTCCTAAACTAATGATATTTGCATTTTTTTTCAAATTGATATGTAATGAAATAGCATCATTTCCATTAACACGAACGCGTTGCTCTGAAGGGTCTACATAACCTTTCGTGACAGATGTTATATCTCCAAGCTTTACTAATTGCACTTCTCCCGAACTTACAGGAATCAACATATTTTTAATAGCATCTACATTATTGAAGTTTCCTGTAGGTTCTAAAATAATACGTTCGTCTCCTAGATTAATTTCTCCTCCAGAGGTTAGTATATTGGTACTTGCAATAAACTCTTGTAATTTTAGTGCAGAAAGTCCATAATTTTTTAAACGCGTGTTATTAAAAGAAATAAATACACGTTCTTTTTGAATACCACCCAGTACTACTTTAGCTGCGTCGGGTAATTTGATGAACTCATTTTTAATAGGGTCTGCATACCTTTTCATTTCGGCATACGAAAAGCCATCAGATACCAAGCCTACCACAATCCCATATACATCACCTATACCGTCGTCATCAAGAAAAGGAGCAATGCCTTCTGGCAGATTTTCCATACCATTTAATTTCCGTCTTAAACGGTTCCATACACTTTGTAAATTATCAGGTCCTACTTCTTCTTTTAGGGTTACTGTAACTACAGATAATCCTGTTCTTGAAATACTTTTCATTTCTTTGAGTTCTGGTAATTCCTGAGAAATTTTTTCTACCTTATCTGTTACTAAAAGTTCAACCCTATCTGGACTCGCCCCTGGGAATTCTGTAACAATATTTGCTACACGTACTGTATAAGGAGGCATACTATCTCTAGATAAACTAGAATAAATGATAATACCCATCAATAGTATGGTACCCAAAACCATTAGGGTAATTCTATTCTTTTCAATGGAAAATTTTGCTAAATTCATTTTAAGGATGGTATTATTATTTTAATCGAATGACTTGGCCATCTAATAATGTATGAAGACCAGCTACAGCAATGCGATCTCCCTTACGAACACCAGATTGCACTTCAAATCCGTTTTGCATAAGATTACCTACTGTTATTGGATGTTTTTTAACTATCAAAACACTATCTTTCTCTTGTATCAAAAAGACATAATTACCATTATAGTCTTCGCCCACAGCTTGTGGTGGTACTATAAGCATACTTGCTATTTTTCCTTTTTCGCTATTGCGGAAATATACATCGGCAGCCATTCCACTTTTTACAGTATCTGTTACATTTTCAAGTACTACACGTACTGTATAGGTGGCAGATTCTTGAGAGAGTGCAGGTGCTACTTCAATTACTTTTCCTGTAAATTTTTGATCCTTTAATGAGACCAGAAAAACATCTGTCACATCACCTTCTTTAATAGTATTGATAACATTTTCGGGGACACCTACCTTAATCTCCATACCTTTACCTGCATTTAAAGTTGCTACAGATTGACCTGCCGCAATGTTTTCATTAATTTCTGCATTAACAGCTGCTATTACTCCGTCTTGTGGCGCATAGATGTAACCATAATTAATTTGGTCTTGTTGTATAGCAACGGTACGTTTAGAAGCTTCATAATTTTCTTTTGCCGTTTGAAATGCATTTTTAGCCTGCTCAAAATCGCTTAATGAAGCACCGCTTTTCTCATAAAGTTTCCTTGCTCTTTCTAATGCTAGTTTAGCGGTATTGAAATTTGATTTTGCAGCATTTTTCTGGGTTACAGCTTGCTCATACGCTAATCGTGCAGACACATTGTCTAGCGTTGCCAATAATTCTCCTTTTCTTACTTTTTGACCTAACTGTATATTAAATTTAGTTATTGTACCACTATTTCTAAAGCTTAAACTAATCACCAACTCCTGTTGAGTAATACCACTGTAGCTAGAATTAGCATTTTGATTATTGAACCCTATTTGCTTATATTTTACCAACTTAGGCTTGCGCTGTGTCGTTTTCTCTTTATCAGAGCACGATAACTGGCAAAGGACGAGTACTATTAGACTTATGATTTGAAATAACTTTTTCATGGTATCTTGATTTATATTATTTATTAATTCTTATTTCTTTTGATAATCTAAAAACCTAGATATAAATGCTGCATTAGATTCAGTTGAATTCATTAAAAAGAAATATCCTATAGATCTTTCAACCTGTAAAATGCTTAATAAGTAGCTATAGATAGCTGTTGTTCTGTTTATTTGAGCATTTAGATAATTACGTTGCGCATCAATAAGCTGGACAATATTTACAGCACCTTCGGCATAAGATACCTGAATAAGCTCTAAAGCTTCTTTGGCTGTGTTTTCAGAAACCTTTGACAGATCGATGTTAGTCATTTGGTTAATAACGTTTAGAATACCATTATTTACATTGCTACTAATAGCTAGCTCACTATTTTCTATAGTTAGGTTTAATTGCTCTCTTTGAATAATGGCAGTTTGCTGGTTAGTACGTGTTTGGTTCCTGTTAAATAGAGGAATAGTCATACGCACACCAACATTATATGTATTATCTGGTAGTATAAAACCATCTAGTGTTGTACTGCCTTTACCATCTCTACTAAACACTGTATTGTATTGAGCTTGTAAGCCTATAGTAGGTAAAAAGCGTCCGCTACTATTAAGTTTAACACTGCGCTTGGTAGCTTCTAGATTATGCCCCAATACCTTCAATTCTGGCGCATTCTTTTTAGCTTCTTCTGTTAAAAATGCAATAAACGGTCCGCGAGTTACTGGATTATCTATTAATGCATTTAACTCTGTGTATTGTACGGTTTCTAATAAACCCAATTCTAAAGGCACATTTTCAACATCAATTTTTGTGTTTACAGGATTATTTAATAATTGGTTTAAACCTATATATCCTTGTTCCAGTTGATTAAATGCTTCTACTAAAAGTTGTGTGTTTTGTGCAATTTCACTTTTAAAACGAAGCATATCTGATTTACCAGAAATACCTGCTTCAAAGTTTTGTTGGGCAATGATGTAATTCTTTTTTGTAGTTTGAAGATTACTTCTTAAAATTTCGGCATTTGTTTTTCGTATTAAAATTTCAAAATAGGCAGCAGCTACATTAAATATAGTATTTAGGTTTTCTGCTTTGTACTGCTCTTGTTCTGCTTCCTGTAATTGTTTTTGAATCGTTTTATTAGCATTGGCAGCTTCTGAAAAAATAGTCTGGTCTAAACTTATATTTCCAGAGGTCTGAAACTCTGGTGTTTGACCAAACCCTAAAGCTGCAATATCTGGATCTGTATAATTTGCCTCACCATTTGCTGTTACTAAAGGCAGATAATTATTTTTGGCAGTTGTAACTTCTTGTGCTTGTAATTCAATATTCTTTTTAGCAGCTTGTAAATCTAAATTCTTACCTATGGCCTTATCGATGGCCTGTTTAAGTGAATATGTCGTAACTGGGTTAGCATTAGTAAATGCACCAACAAACTCTGCTTCGTTTACCATGCTGTATTTTATACCAACACCTATGGCATCTGTAGTATTGTAGTTAATTACCAATTGTTTTTTTGAAGCAACATGAACTTGCATTTTTGATAGCTGACCACCATTTACATAGCGCTCTACAGTTAATGCTAATCTGCGAATGATTTGATTAAAATTATTGCTAGTGCTACGAGTTGCCATAATACCTGCTTCAACTTGTGTTCTATTATTAATTGTAAATGAAGGGAGTTTTTTATCGATGCATATCTGGGCAATACTTTTAATTTCAGTTTTAGGTAAAAAGAAACCTCCAGCAATGTATAATGCATCTACATCAGTAAGCATTTTGGCATAATTTGTTCTCTTGTCTAGAAGAATAACTTTACAATCAATATCCAATGATTTTGAAATATTTTTAAAAGTTTCTTCTATAGGAAGTACATCTATAAATGCTTGTTCTATAAGGACACCTACCTTTTTAAAATCGGTAATTTTTTGCAATGTTTCTAAATCATCTTTATAAGAATCTTGTTCCACCAGATAGGTGAAATTTTCAATACCTGAAGTCTTTTTATCAAAATCTATACGATACATATCGGTATTTACCGCTCCTAGTAAAATAGTAGGTTTCGTATAGTTTTTTTGTTCACGTACAACCTCACTAGCTATAACTCCTAAAACAAGTAGTATATCAGTATCATTGGCAAGAAGTTGTGCGTATTGTTTTTTGGCAATATCAATACTATAGTTATTAACCAATGTTATATTTTCAGAAAAAACTATAGTAGCATCTTCGCCTACTGTTGCCTTAATTTCTGTTTTTAACTGTTCTATTAATGGTACTGTTTGCTCGTTTTTGCTATCTAATAACATACCTATACGATAAGTGTTTTGTTGGGCTGATAGCTGTAGAAACCAAAAACAAACTAGTACTAAAAGGTGTTCTTTTGTAGTTCTCATTATGTTAGTGCTTAAAATATTCTTCTGTTTTTATGGAAATAAAATCTAAGGTTTCACTGTAAAACATGATGGCTTTTTTGATAAAAGTGTTTAATGCCTCATTAGTGTTATTTCGTTTTTCAAGAATTTTCTCTAAAACATTGAGTAAACACTTGCTTTGTTTAATACTATTTTTAATGTTTTTTATACTACCATCGGTATCTACAAAGAAGTGGCGTTCAGAGAATGCATTCTTCTTCTCTCCTACATCTCCCAAGCTGTGTAGTAAACTTAAAGCATCTTCTATTTCAGTTTCGCTCAATTGAGTCTCTTCTTTGAGTTGTGCAACAGTGAAGTATTTTTGATTTGAAACATAAAAGATGCTTAAAACGCTACTTAAGGTTTTTGGGTAAAATGCACTATTATTAAAAATAGGGTAAAACTGTTTTTGTGTTTCCATAATGATTTATTTTCGATACAAAGCTATATCGAAGTATTATGGATATCCGTGACATATGTCAATAACGACAAAATCACATCAATTGCAGTAAAATCTTAAGAGAGTTGAGTTACTAAACCTCTATTAACAGCAATAAATTGAAGAAAGTTTTCTGCTGGTAAAGTATTTAATTCATTATGAGTACTTTCTAATTCTACTCAATGTTTCTCTGGTTATACCCAAAAAAGAAGCTAACTCCTTTTGAGATAATTCTTGTATGAAATGTGGCATGTTCTTGCAGATATAATCGTATTTCTACTTAGCAGTTAATGCTTGTAAAAAAAAGAAACGTTCATCAGATTGGATATAATACCAAATTAAGTATAAATATTTTACTCAATAACTGTTATTCTAGATTTTAAAGTTGTTTTAGAATTACCTCCTACAAAAATTTCAAAATCACCAGGCTCTACTTCCCATTTTTTACTTGCGGTATAAAACTGAAGTATTTTAGCATCTATCGTAAACGATACGGTTTTTGTTTCCCCTGATTTCAACATTATTTTCTCAAATCCTTTAAGTTCTTTAATAGGTCTAACCAAACTACCAACTAAATCTCGAATGTACAATTGAACAACTTCTTCTCCATCTCTATCTCCTTTATTTGAAACCTCAACAGATACTTTAATACGACCATTTCTGTCTATTTCGGTTTTATCAAAATTCAAATTATCATATTTAAATACCGTATAACTCAACCCAAAACCAAAAGGGTATAATGCTGATTTAGGTGCATCTCTATAGCTCGAAAAAGTAACGTGTTTATTACTATACGGACGTCCTGTATTTTTCTGATTGTAGTATAATGGTTCCTGACCTACATGATGAGGAAACGATACTGGGAGTTTTCCTGACGGATTATAATCACCAAAAAGCACATCTGCAATGGCATTTCCAGATTCGGACCCTAAATGCCAGCATTCTAATATAGCTGGTGTGATTTCAGAAACTCTACTAAGCGCCATAGGTCGTCCATTCATCAAAACAACAACAATATTTTTATTCACTTTATAAATGGCTTCTAACAAGTCGTTTTGAAGTCCTAAAAAACCAATATTCGTTTGGCTTCGTCCCTCTCCTGTTTGGTATGCATTCTCTCCTATCGCCAATAATACGACTTCTGATTTTTTTGCAACTTCTACAGCTTCTGCTATTCCGGAATCATCTGTAGTATTAAATTTTAAAGGATATAAAAATTGGTTAGCACCGGCTTCTAATGTCGGTATGGTTAGATCTACACCTTTTGCATAATGTATTTTCGTGTTTTCTCCAATGGCGTTTTTAACGCCTTCTAATAATGATACTGCTGAGTTATATGTTGCTTTCGCCCTCCAGTTACCAAGTGGAGAATCTTTATCATGGGCTAACGACCCTATAACAGCGATACTTTTAACGTCTTTTGAAATTGGCAATAATTTGTTTTCGTTTTTAAGTAATACTATTGATTTTTTTGCCACCTCACGAGATATTGCTAAATGTTCTTCTGTGTAAACATGATCCATTTCACGTTGTTCATTGCAATATTTAAAAGGGTCATCAAAAAGCCCTAGTTGAAATTTTAAACGCAGTACACGCTTCACTGCATCGTCAATTTGATGTATTGTCACTTTATTTTCTTTGAGTAAAGACTCTAAATGTGCTTCATAAGCATAGGATTCCATATCCATATCGCTCCCTGCATTCATAGCAATTTCAGTAGCATGTCTTTTATCTTCAGCGTAACCATGAGCAATCATTTCACCAATGGAACCCCAATCTGAAACGACAAATCCATTCCAATCCCATTCTCTTTTTAAAATGTCACGTTGCAGCACTTTATGTCCTGTTGCAGGAATACCATCAATATCATTAAAGGCATTCATAAAAGTAGCTACACCAGCTTTTGCAGCAGCCTTAAAAGGGGGCAAAATAGTATTATGCAATTCGTACTCGCCAATATTTACCGTATTATAATCACGTCCTGCTTCGGCAAAACCATACCCCGCAAAATGTTTTGCGCATGCTGCAATGGTATTGGTTTGTGATAAATCATCACCTTGAAATCCTTTTATACGAGCCACGCCTACAACCGTGTTTAGATACGGGTCTTCGCCAGCGCCTTCCATAACTCTTCCCCAACGTGCATCTCTTGATACATCTATCATGGGAGCAAAAGTCCAATTAACACCCGAAGCGGCTGATTCTTTAGCTGCTATTGCTGCAGATGCTTTAATGATATCTAAATCCCAGCTCGCAGTTTCTCCCAATGGAATAGGGAACATCGTTTTATATCCATGAATGACATCATACCCGAAAATTAATGGAATTTTTAAACGGGAATGCTCCATAACTATTCTTTGGGTCTCACGAACGGAAGCTACTGAGACAACATTTAACATAGAACCGACTTCGCCTTTTTTAAGTTTGTTTAATTTATGCTGATCGTTTTTTGAAGATGAAGGGCCTGTGGCATTCCATTTACCACTGTATTGAACCAGTTGTCCAATCTTTTCATTAAGATGCATTAATCCTAAAACAGAATCTACTTTCCTTTCGATGTTATTATTGAAATTTGATTTGCTATTTTGAGTCGTTTCACTTGCTTTATTATCACAACCAAAAATAATTATAAGAAAAATGAAACCGAACGTTAAAGCTATAACTGATATTTGTTTTGACATGGATTTACTTTAAGATTAATTCTATATACACAGGAAAATGATCTGAAGGATATTTTAAATCTATTGAACTCGATAAAACACCATATTTTTCAACTTCTATATGATTAGATTTAGAAAGCATGATATAATCAATTCTTCTAGTCACTGGTTCTTCAAACTTAAAACCGTTAAACGTTCCGTTAGAACCAAAAACAATTTTCGCTATATCTTTTGAATCATTCATGTTTTGCTTAAGACTCTCAATTAACTGACTATCCGGCTCTACATTGAAATCGCCCATAACAATTACGGGAAGATTAGCAGTATTTAAAGCTATTATTTTTTTGAGAATTAACGCCATCCCTTCTAATTGCGCTTCCGCTCCAACATGATCTAAATGCGTATTAAACACCCATATCTTTTGATTGCTTTCAAGTAATGTAAAGAGTCCGTAAGTACAAATTCTTGGATATGCAGCATCCCAACCCATAGACATTTTGTTTGGTGTTTTTGATAGCCAAAAGGTATTTTCTTGTTCAACTTTTACTTTTTTTGAATTGTAAAAAATGGCTGAAAACTCCCCTTTATTACCACCATCTCTTCCTGTTCCAATAACATCATAATCTTTTAAAGCTGCTTTTAAATCATCCATTTGATTGGGTCGTGCTTCTTGAACGCCCATAATATCTGGACTATAGAATTGTACTTGTGAACTTAAAAAATGGCTTCTATTTGGCCATGCATTGTCGCCATCTGAAGCTACATCTAACCTAATGTTATAAGTCATTACACTCAGGTTTTGACTTTTATTATTGTCTGGGTTCTTGTTTTCACTTTTACAACTTGTAAAAACTAAGCTTAACACCAATAGTACTACTGAATAATATGTCATGTATTTATTCTTTTTTTTGAAAAACCCTAACGTAATCTATGAGCATTTGCTGCGGAAAAACAGTATCATCAATTCCTTTTTGTCCACCAAGCATACCTCCCACGGCGATATTTATCTTCAAATGAAAGTCTTGATCAAATGGCCATTCGTGTGTTGTTTTATGTTCGTTTTCTATATGATTATAGACCGTATCATCTAATATAAAGTCCATTTTTTCGGGTGTCCATTCCAATGCGAATACGTGAAAAGAATCGTAAGGTTTATCGATGAATATCTTCTTTCCCTTTTCTGTGCCTTTCATGTGATTATAAGCTTTTGTATGAATGGTTCCAAAGATAGAATCGGGATTAAAACCAACGTGTTCCATAATATCAATTTCGCCACATTCCGGCCACCTTACTTCATCATAATTTGCGCCAATCATCCAAAATGCTGGCCATAAGCCAACACCCTTTGGTAATTGTGCTCTTATTTCGATACGTCCGTAGGTCCATTCGGCTATGCCTTTAGTGGTCAGGCTAGGTGCCGTATAATTTGCATATTCCCAATTCTTTTTCCAACCTTTAGCATCTTTAGAAACAAAGGCTTCGTTTTTAATGGTTTCTTTATGGGTTTCTAAAACCAGTAACCCTTTTTCTACTCTAGCATTCTTTAAGCTATCAACGTAATACTGTTTTTCTTGATTTCTTTTTAAACCATATTCAAAAGCCCATTTTGTACTATCCGGCCTTCCTTGATAATTAAATTCATCGCTCCAAACCAATTTGTAACCATCATAGGTAGGGCTCTTTTTTATTCTTTCAAAAAGCAATTCAGGTTCATCTGTAGTAATATAATCGAAATCGTTAGCCAAAAGCCAATCCAAATCTTCAGTTTTATTAGCTACCCAGGCATTTAATAATACCCCATTTTCTTTAGCACCTTCAATCCACTCGGGGTGTTTTTTGTATTTGTAAACCAAATAATCCAACCCGGAAATACCATCATTTTTTAAGCAATCAGGTTTTTTTGAACCATCTAAATATTGTGTTTTAGCCTCGGAATCTAACACTTTAATCTTTTTTAAGATATCATAACTAAAACTAATGTATGATAAAATATAAGGTTCTGCTTTTAGTTCTTTTATTAAACTTAATACGTTGTTAGCAATCATACTGTTTCGGCCTTCGATTTTTGAAGGTTTAATTTCACATACAAAACCAGTAGTGCTATTATTTTGCATGCCTGCCAGTAAATATTGTTTTAAAGTGGGGAGAGCTTCTCCGTTTGAAAGCTTGTATTTTGACAATTCGTTATATGTTGACGCTTCAACAACCAGTCCGTGATAATCTCTATCGTGTGTTACAACAAGTACATTATCTGAAGTCATTCTAATATCAAACTCAGACCCTGTACAATTTAGGGCTATGGCTTGTTTTAAAGACGCTATAGAATTTTGTGGAAGATTTTTTTGTTTCCATGCACCACGATGAGCAATAACCACATTGTCTGCAAAGTTGATTTCATTTTTATTAGAATTACTATTGCAAGCGATTGAAGCTGTAAGAACAGTCAATAAAAACAAATATCGCATACTTTTTATCATAAACCTGGGAACTATTATTAAAAACTAATTTTATACAAACATAGGATGACGGATCCACTCCTAAATATTATTCACAATAATTTACCAAATACTATTAAAATCTAAGAGCAATAATATTGCCCTTAGATTAAAAAAACAAACTAACTCAATTTAAAAAAACTCTAACTATTCTTAAGATTAGTACCCATCATTTTGTGGATAACCTGCACCTAATAAATCTAAATCTATTTGAGCAATAGGAAAATTAATAAAATGTGGTTGCCAATTGGTTCTTGGGTCTTTCACACCTAGATTAGCAGGGAAGTATTCACCATCACCTGCGTAACTAGTAATTTGTCTGTCTATAACGGCTTGCCCCATTCTTTTTAAAGTAAACCATCGCTGTCCTTCAAAAGCAAGTTCACGAGCACGTTCATCTAAAATAGCCTGCTCATCTACACTTGTTAATGGTGCTGCATTTGCTCTGGTTCTTACTGCATTTATGTATGGTAGCGGATCGCCTGTAGACCGCATCATAGCTTCTGCAGCAATTAAATAAGTCTCTGCGAGTCTGTATACCATAATATTACTTCTATTTAAATACGAATCGGGATTGTCATCCTCCTGGGCAAATTTTATACAGGAAGGATGTTGTCTTTGATAATACCTTTGATAGGTACTACTGGGATTATTAAGATCTGTAATTGGTGCATAGTTATCTACTTCTTCTCCAATTCTGGGTCCTGAAGTATAATAATATTTCAATCTGAAATAGGTATCATCGTCTCTAGTGTCATTGGGGTCTTCAGAAATTAAACCCAACAAATACAGGTTTGGTAATACACGAGAAAAGCCTCTCCCACCTTGTTCTATATTTGATTCTATGCCAGATATTTGAAAATATTGTGTTACATAATTAGCATTCATCATGGTGTTATCACCGCCACCTAATAAGTCATCCTGAGACTGTATCACAAATAATGATTCTGAATGGTTTCTATCGCCTTTAAAAACATCTCCTGTATTGGCTACTAAACCGTGAGGGCTATCTGGATCTTCTATAACATCTAAAGCTTGACTTTTAGCTTCTTCCCAATCACCTTCCCACATGGCTACTTTTGCTTTTACATGTTTTGCAGTTCCTTTTGTAACACGACCAAACGTATCGGTCCATTCTAAATGCTCAATCGCAAAATCTAAATCACTGTTTAAAAGTGCAAAAATGTCTTCTTTAGAGGATTTATCATTAATAACATCAAATGCATTATCTACAGTTACAGTTTTAGTAGTTACATAAATGTTATTAAACATTCTATATAAATAGAAATAAGAGTTAGCTCTAAAAAATTTCGCTTCTGCTATAATTTGATTTCTAGTATCGTCATCTACACCTTCTATAACCTCTGCCGCATTTATGATTTCGGTCGCTTTATTTGTGATGTTATAAAAATGTTTCCAGAATAAAGTAGACACAAAATTTGCACCTTGATCTACAGGGGAAACACCTCTTTGATATCTGCCCATTAAGCCTGTATAACCTGTTCTACTGAATGCCAAATCACTTCTAGATGACATTAAAACCGCTCCCATAAAATCTTCTATTCTTCGGTCATATCTATCTCTGTCAAACTTGTATAAGCTAACTACGCCAGATTTTAAGCCTTCTTCAGTTGTAAATATATAATCTGAGTCAATTAATGTACTAGGTTGCTCATCTAAGTAATTTTCACAAGAAACCACAACGAAAAATAACGCTATGCATACCAATAAGTCTCCTTTTAGTTTTGAATAAAAAAACTTCGCTTTCATAATATTATTTTTTTAAATTTAAAATTTAACTCTTATTCCAAAAGTAAATGCTCTCGCATCTGGATAACCTGTATCTGCATTAGAAAAGGTGCTTCTAATATTTACTTCTGGGCTATACCCAATATAATCTGTATTTGTGAATACATTAGTTGCGGTAGCATATAATCTAATTTGATCAAAGTTTAATTTAGAAATTACCTTATCTGATAATGTGTAACCCAAACTCACCGTTCTTAATCTAATGTAAGACGCATCTTTAATTGCTAATGCATTTAAATACAGAGGCGCTACATCAAAATTAGCTCTGGGAAATGTTGTTGACGGATTTTCTGGTGTGTAGTAAGGTACTTTTACACCATTTAATTTTCCAGATAGTGTGCCTCCATTATTAAAATCTGATAAAAAAGGATTTCTTTTAGTAGCCCCCTCTACAGCATAAAAATCCACAAATAAATCAAATCCTTTATAGGCCAACGTTGTAGATAAAGAACCAAACCAATCTGGATTAGGATCTTTAAAGACGCGGTCTTCTTGAGTAATTTTACCATCAGGTACACCCGTCATATTACCATCATCATCTACACCATTTGTATCTCTAACCCTAATATCACCAGGTCTTAAATCTGCTTGTGGAAATGCGGAATCTGGATTAGCTTGCGGTGCATTTGCAAAATCATCGCCTTCTTGCCAAATACCATCAAAATCATATTGATAAATAACACCTACGGGTTGATCTACATAGTAATTAAACGTATTGTCTTCTGTAATAGCTATTCCGTCTCCATCATTGTAAAGTTCCAATATTTTATTTCTGTTATTAGACCAATTGGTAGAAACTGACCATCTAAAATCTTCCGTATTGATAATATTAGCGGTTAAACCAATTTCTAAACCTGAATTTTGCATTTCTCCTGCATTAAAAAAAGTATCCGTAAACCCAGTGATTGAAGGCACGCCTCTTCTCAGTAATAGATCATTAGTTCTTGCATCATACCAGTTAATATTACCTATTAATAATCTATTGAATAAAGAGAAATCCAAACCAAAGTTTAATGTTGTTATTCTTTCAGACTTTAAACCTGGGTTTGGCAGTGTGGTTGAGGGTGAAAATCCAGATGCAGATTCAGAATCAAATATGTACGGTTGTGGATCTGCTGTAAACAGTGATGTATATGGACGTCCCAAATCATTTGCCAAAGAACCGTAACTGGCTCTAAATTTCAACTCTTGTATTGCACTTACATCCTCTAAAAAGCTTTCATTATGTATTTTCCAAGCAAAAGATCCTGCTGGATTGTAAAGCCACTTATTGTCTTCTCCGTTAACCGAAGCTCCATCTGCTCTCATAGTACCCTCGAGCATATATCTATCAAATAAACTATAACGTGCTCTAGCCATATAACCTAAGTATCTTCTTCTATTTACATCACGTTCTACAAAAACATTATTTATAGCACTAGTAATACCGTTATACCCTAAATCTTCATTTGTAAATCCTTGACCTTCTGTAAACGTTCGTGATGTCTGAATTTCTTGAGCAGACTGTACTAAAGTTACATTAAACTTATTATTATCATTCAAAACTTTATCGTAAGTAAGAATATTTTCCAATAAATACGACTCTTCCAATCGGTTATCGATTCTTGCAATACCTCTAACGTCATCACCAGCAGAACTTAATGAAGATAAATACTGACCTCTTTCAGACGTTCTTCGTGTTAAATTTGTTTTTAATTGGTATTGTAAATCTTTAGTGATTTGCCAGATAGGCGTCACATTAATTACATAATCATTTCCTTTTTCATCATGGTCTTGTTCTCTAAGATTCCATAACGGATTAACAGCAGTGTCTTCTTCTCCACTAGGGAAACGAGTTATACTTCCATCGTCATTAAAAGCTCTACCCAATGGTGATGTTGTAATTACATTAACATTAGCTGCGCGTTCTGTATCGTCATTTAAAAGGTTTAAATCAAAATTTATAGAAAATTTATCACTAATCTTTTGATCTATATTTAAACGCAATGTTTTTCTTGTATAACTTGAAGTTGGAATAAGCCCATCTTCTTTAAAGTAGTTGATACTACCAAACACTTTAGTTACATCTGTACCACCACTGATGCTCATGGCTTGACTATTAACAAAACCATTTCGCAATAATTCATTTTCCCAATCTACAAAACGATTATCTGCGATTGATTCAAGTTCTAATTCCGAAAATACATCTGCATCATCTAAATACATATCATCCGCATTTGTCGATCTAAAAGCCTCTCGTCTCAATTGCGCAAATTCTTGACCATTATAAACATCAAAATTTCTTTCAATTGATTTCGTGGTTATAAACCCGTGATAACTAACACTAACTTTTCCAGATTTCCCACGTTTGGTTGTAATCAACACCACGCCATTTGCACCTCTAGAACCATATATGGCTTGTGCGGATGCATCTTTTAAGAACTCAATAGAATCAATATCATCTGGATCGATGTCTTCAATACCACCATCTCTAATAATACCATCTACCACATAAATGGCACTTACATTACCTTCAATAGAACCACGACCTCTAAAAAGAATTTCTGAAGTACCTCCTGGTCTTAAAGTACCGCCACCCACATCAACTTGTAAACCAGCAATTCTACCTCGCAACATTTCATTAACATCTGAGGTTGGTGATAGTATGGCTTTCTTCATATCGGTAGTAGCAACGGCATTAACGATATCGCTTTTTCTTTGCGTACCATAACCTACCACTACTATTTCATCCAGTATATTTTGATCTGCTTCCAATAATATGCTCATTGGACCAGTCGTTATTGCAACCTCTTTAGTTACATATCCTATATAAGATATAACCAATGTAGTTCCACTACTGTCAACTGATAATGAAAATTTTCCATCAAAATCAGTTGATGTGCCATTGGTGGTTCCTTTTACAATAACCGTAGCTCCGGGCAATGACATATTATCAGCTGCTGAGAGTACAGTTCCTGTAACTGTTTTTTGTGATTGTGCTAATGCTCCTAAAGAAGTAAACAAAAGTAATGACAAAAACAGCACTTTAATTTTTTGATAACAGAGTTTTAATTTCATACGTGTGTTATTTAGTTTAGTTTCAAAATTATAGCTTGATTTAATTTTTGGGTAATAATTCGAATTAAGTATTTGTAAACTTAACCTCTAACTCTGAGAAATTGATAATTTTTACGCCGATAAAAAACGAACATCGTATTTAAAAAGAAGAAACTATTTCAATTATCGACTAAAAAACCTTGTAAACACTAGAAAGTTAAAAATCAAAAAAAATCACTTGTCAACCCTTTAAAACATTAGGATTAACATGTTTGTAGTGGTAATGTCGTGGTAAAAAGAGGGTGTGTCGTGTTTCTAAAACTTTAAGATATAGTTAACAAGTCCGCTGTCATGTTCTAAACCTAATTTCTTACGCAATCTGTAACGCTTTGTTTCAACACTTTTAACAGATATATTTAGCAATGGTGCCATTTCTTTTGAAGATAAGTTTAAGCGTAAATAGGCACAAAAACGTAAATCATTAGGTGTTAAATCTAGATGTCTTTTTTTTATCTTATCCAAAAAATCTTTATCTGCATTATTAAATGCTTGTTCGAAAAAAGACCAATCTTTGGCATCATTTAAGTTACTCTCAATTAATTTAAGGGCTACATTATTATCTGCATCTTTATTCTTTTTGAGCTCTTTTTTAATTTTATTTAAAAGTCTATTCTTTTTAATAATACTCATCGTAGAAATTGCCAACTCCCTATTTTTATTATCTATATCTTGATTTAATTTTTCGTTTTTAATTTGCATAATGACTTGTTTATTCTCCATTTGTTCACGAGCAAACTTTTTTACATAAAAACGTTTATAAGCTTTATGGGTAATTAAAATAATTATTAAAAGCACTAATACGTAAAAAATTAAAGCTGTATTAGAAATGTACCATGGTCTTTGTACAATAAAACTATAAGACAGTGTGTTTTTTGATAATTTATTACCAACCTTTGCTCTAACATTAAAAATATAATCTCCAAAAGACAAATTTTCAAAAGTAACTTGAGTATTTTCAGTCCATTTACTCCATTTATTCAAATGCCCTTGTAGTTTGTACTGATATTTTACTTCTAAATAATTATCATATTCTGGAACCGAATACTTAAATAGCAATATGCCTGCTTTATAATTAAATTCACTTTCATCGCTAACGGCATATTCTTTTATCTCTTCATCCTTATTTTGTAAAGCGACTGAGTTTAGATGAATTGAATAATCTTTTATCTTGTTTATTTTTGATAGGTCCAGCGTTATATACCCATTTGCTGTGCCTAAAACATAGGTGTTTTTGCTGGTAAGTGAAATGTTTTCATATCCTAAAACACCTTTTCTTAATTTTGATGGAATTGGAATATCATGAATAACTGGTTTATTAGTGACATCGTCGTTTTCTATATAACTTATATTGTCTTTTGAAAATGTCCAAAGTTTTTCATTCTTATCTACAACCAGTTTACCAGAAATGTATTCACTATTTTTAATAGTTTTGCTTAAAACTGAATCTCTTTGAAATCCTTTATCTGATTCATTATATTTAAAGATACCTTCTTCTGAAGCATAAAGGATCTCATTCTTATATTTATTTAAACTTGATTTTTTTCCTAAAGGCAAACTCGTTTCCATATCCAGTTTTAAAACTTTTGTTAAACTATCATTTAACTTTAATTTAAAAACGCCTTTGTATTCATGACTTACCCATACTTGATTCGCATCATTAATTTCAAGATATCTGGATGAATTTTTAAAACCTTCAATTTTATTCTTGATCTTCCAAGATCCATTATGTTTCTCTAAAACAAATAGCCCATTATAATTCCCTTGTAGTAACAAATTTTCTTTCTTTGGAATTTGTTTAAATGTCCAAGCACCCAATTCGCCACTTATTTTACTGGCTTTATTTTCATCAATTAAAAAGGTTCCTAAATGATGACCACAAAACAAATATTCATCATTATAATTGAACAAATCCCATACTTGACCTGCGGTACCTTCGATAAACTTAAAAGGTTCATTTACCGCATGTCGTTTCCTATAAAACAATCCTTGATTAGAGCCTATGTACAAGATATTTTTAAAAACCTGTGTCGTATAAACCGTCCCTAGAACACCTTCATAATCAAAAAATGTTTTTATGGCCGATGTAACATTAATACAATTAATACCATTATCCAGACCAACCCAAACATTATTAGCTTCATCTTCAAATAAGGATAAGACCGTGTTATTACTTAATCCGTTTTTTTGAGTAATTTGATATTCAATATCTCCACCTTCATTTAAATGTAGGATACCATGAGAAATTGTTCCCATAATAAAACTGCCATCTTCAAGCTGAATACTGCTAAACACATTGGTTCCTTTTAGAAACGTGTCCGCAGGTATTTTCCATGCTTGTATTTTACCGTTTAAAAACTTGTAAAATCCAGAATTTCGGGTAAGGATGATGAGATGTTCGCCATTTTCAAATATATTGATGACCCGCTCAGATTTAACAATAGGATTGTCAATGACTAATTTTGGTTGACCACTTCCAATAACATAAATACCTTTATCTGCTACGTGATAATAGATCCGTTTGTTTACTTTGAAAATTTTATAAATGGTATTTGTAGCTGGAATTATTTTAAAGCTTTCGGTTTCTGTATTGTAAAAATAAATTTTGGAGTTAGATTGAAAAATAACCCATTCATTGTAATCGATGATATTCCAGATCTGTTCATCCTCCAACATGTTTTTGTCAAGTTTGGATCTTAAGGAGCTATATTTTAAAGTGCCAAATTTATTTTTTATCCAATAGCCAAACTCTGCGTAACATCCTGTATAAACTTTGTTACCAATAACGTTCACCGCTCGTATAATGGTATTGTTAGGCGAAGCATATAATGTCCATTCAGCACCATTGTATTCCAGTAAGCCTTTATTATTGGCTACGTAAATATAATTGTTGGCACTCTGTGAAATCATCCAGTTTTGGTTATCCCCCTTGTAGCTTTCTGTAGTAAATTTTTCAATAGGCGGTAACTCCTGACCAAAAGATATCAGGCTAAACAGTGTTAGAAAAACAAACAGTAAGGTTTTCAATTTTAGTAAAAATTTATGCTATAACAGGATCACTTTATAAAAGTACTTCTAGAAAATGAATATACAAAATGACACGTGTTACTTCTCTTAAAGAAACATTTTTTTAACCTTAAGAAAGTGCCAGCATAAGTAATGCTGCCAACATTCCTCCAATTATAGGGCCTAAAACGGGAATCCAGGCATAGCCCCAATCATTGGATGCTTTGTTTTTAATTGGCAGTAGAGCATGTACAATTCTTGGTCCTAGATCACGGGCTGGATTTATCGCATATCCCGTTGTTCCTCCTAGTGATAAACCAATAGACCATACCAAGAAAGCAACTGGCAATGCGCCTAGAGACCCCAAACCAATAATGGTATCTGTATCGTTTATTGTGGCATTAGTAAAATACAAAATAGTAAATATGAGTACGAAGGTACCTACTACTTCACTAAAAAAATTAGAAAATGAGTGTTTTATGGCTGGTGCTGTACAGAATACTGCTTTTTTTGCATCGGCATCATCCGTTACATCAAAATGGTTTTTATAGAATAGCCAAACTATTGATGCTCCTAACATAGCCCCAATCATTTGTGCTAAAACATATAATGGTAAAGATTCCCAAGGGAATTTACCAGCTACTGCCAAACTGATACTAACTGCTGGATTGATGTGAGCACCGCTATAAGGTCCTGCAATAACAACTGCCACATAAACTGCTAAAGCCCAACCTGTAGTTATAACGATCCAACCGCTATTATTACCTATGGTTTTCTTTAATACCACATTCGCTACAACACCACCTCCTAATAAAATAAGTATGGCTGTTCCTATAATTTCTGCAATAAATGGTGTCATTTCTATTTAAGATTTACAATTATTGATATACGAATGATTTGTTATTTTCAATTGAGACTTGATACTCGTTTAAATTTGTGTTTTTTTAGTTTTAATATGACTTTATAAGTCTGGACTTAACATTGATACTAATCTAATTTTGACCAATATTCCAATGCATCAATAGCTTTGTACCATCCTTTGATATTTTCATCAATGGTCTTTCTTTCTTCATTTGGTTTAAAATGCGTATCTGTTTGCCATATTTCTTGAATCTCTTCAGGACTTTCCCAATACCCTACCGCTAATCCTGCTAAAAAAGCAGCACCCATGGCCGTAGTCTCCACTACTTTTGGACGTACCGTTGTTGTATTTAAAACATCTGCCTGAAACTGCATGAGCATATTATTTACTGTAGCACCGCCATCTACACGCAATTCTTTTATGGAAATTCCAGAATCGGCTTCCATTGCTTTTAAAACATCCATTGTCTGATAGGCTATGGATTCTAATGCCGCTCGAGCCATGTGCGCATCGGTACTACCTCGAGTTAAACCAAAAATAGTGCCTTGCGCCTGCTGGTTCCAGTGCGGCGCTCCCAATCCGGCAAAAGCAGGAACAAAATAAACACCTTCTGAACTTTCTACTGAGCTAGCCAGTTTTTCTACATCTGACGAATTTCTAATGATCTTTAAACTATCTCTTAACCACTGCACGACTGCTCCAGCGATGAAAATACTTCCTTCTAGGGCATAAGTGGTTTTTCCGTTTATTTTCCAAGCTACGGTAGTTAACAAGTTGTTTTTAGAAACAATGGGTTTGTCTCCTATATTCATTAACATAAAGCAACCTGTTCCGTAAGTGTTTTTAACCATACCCGTTTTTGTACACATTTGTCCAAATAATGCTGCTTGTTGGTCACCAGCAATTCCAGAAATAGGAATCTGGGTATCATAAAAGGTTGATTTTGTATGCCCATAAACTTCACTGGATTGTTTCACTTCTGGTAACATACTTTTAGGAATGGTAAGTAAATCAAGTAACTCATCATCCCAATCCATGGTATTTATATTAAACAATAAGGTACGGCAGGCATTAGTAACATCGGTCACGTGTTGGTCTCCTTTTGTAAAATTCCATATCAACCAAGTGTCAATAGTTCCCATGATAAGCTCATTAGCTTCAGCTTTTTGTCTGGCGCCTTCCACATGATCTAAAATCCACTTGACCTTTGTTCCTGAAAAATACGAATCTATGACCAGTCCTGTTTTTTCTCTTATAGTTTTTTCATACCCTTGTTTTTTGAGTTCATCACAATAAGAAGATGTTCTCTTATCTTGCCAAACAATAGCATTATAAATAGGTTTTCCTGTGTTTTTATCCCAAACAACTACCGTTTCCCGCTGATTAGTAATACCAATAGCAGCTATATTTTCTGCGTTTAATCCTTTTTTTGCTATGGCCTCAGCTGCAACACCTGCTTGTGTTGACCAAATTTCAACAGGATCATGTTCTACCCATCCTGGCTTTGGAAAATACTGAGTAAATTCTTTTTGAGCTACTGAAATGATACTGCCTTTTTTATCAAAAACGATGGCTCTAGAGCTTGTCGTTCCTTGGTCTAATGCTAGTATGTATTTTTCCATGATAGTTAAATTAGTAATTAGAAAAGACCTTGTTAAGAATCTTATAAGATACTGGTTTTAAATGATGTAATGACTCGCTATTTTTGTAAAATCAGAAACTTGCTCTTGCTCCCAATCTTTATTTTTATTTAGTTCTTTTGCTAATAGATTCGCTACTACAGGGGCAATTTCTACAGCTGCTTTTGCATCTAAAAACAAGACTCTTACACGTCTTGCCAAAATATCTTCAATCGTTCTGGCCATTTCATTTCGTATAGCCCAAACCACTTCCGCTTTTAAAAATTCTAATCTTGAATGTAATTTTTCGCCTAATTCCGGGGATTCCTTAATGAGTTCTTTAATAGCCTTTTTATCGGTTCCATAAATATACAAGTGATCTGATTTGTCTACAACGCCATTTGCTCCATGAATTAACAATTTTTTAGTTTTACATGTCGCATTGGGCAATTTACCTAGTTCAATCACTTTATTCAAGGTATCCTGAGCCATGCGGCGATACGTGGTCCATTTACCACCCGTAATTGTAATTAAACCAGAGTCTGATACTATAATTTTATGACTTCTGGAGATCTCTTTTGTTTTTTCCGATTTATGCTTTGGGGCTGCTAGTGGTCGTAACCCTGCAAATATGCTCAATACATCTTCTTTAGTGACTTTTTTTGTTAAATACCTATTGGCGGTTGATAAAATAAAACCAACTTCTTTATCTAGTGCTTTTGGCTCTAAACTATGACTATCCAGTAAGGTATCTGTAGTACCTACTACGACTCTGTTATGCCAAGGCACTAAAAACAAAACCCTGCCATCATCTGTCTTTGGAATCATAATTGCGTCCTTTCCAGGCAAAAATGATTGGTCTATGACCAAATGCACACCTTGACTAGGGCGAATTCTGTTTTTAGCAGTGGAGTCATCCATTTTTAGGACTTCATCTGTAAAAACACCTGTTGCGTTAATAACCACTTTAGCTTTTAACCTGTAAGTTAAATTCGTTTCTACATCTCTGGCAACTAAACCGTTTACTGAACCATCATCATCCTTTAACAATTGCTCTACTTTAAAGTGGTTTATAGCTGTTGCGCCGTATTCGATAGAACTCTGTGCTATATTTATGGCCAGTCTTGAGTCATCAAATTGACCATCGTGATATACAACACCTCCTTTGAGATCTACATCTTTTATGGTTTCTAATCGTGTTTTGGTCTCTTCTTTCGAGATTCTAATGGATTTCCCAAAACTTAATTTTCCTGCTAAAAAATCATATATTTTTAATCCTATAGTATAAAACAAGTTATCCCACCATTTGTAATTCGGAATAATAAATGACTGATTACTCACTAAATGAGACGCATTTTTAAGCATTAATCCTCTTTCGTAAAGCGCTTCTTTTACCAGATCCACATTTCCTTGTGCCAAGTATCTTACGCCACCATGTACTAATTTTGTACTTCGGCTCGATGTTCCTTTTGCAAAATCTACTTGTTCTAAAAGTAGTGTTTTATAGCCACGAGATGTACTATCTAATGCAATTCCAAGACCGGTTGCACCACCTCCAACGATGATGACATCCCATTGAAGCTGCTCTTTTAACTGCTTAATTAATGTATTCCTATTAAACAAATCGATTTGTTTTAGTTTTGATTAATTTTATTTCATCTCAAATGTATTAAATAAAATAATAAAACGAAACTAAATGAAACATAATTTTTATTTTTAAAAGTTAAACAAGTGCTATTTAACTTCATTTTCTTTCATTTCATTATATTTGTTCTTATGCAAAGACATGAAATCATATTAAATACATTAGCAAAAGAGAAACATATTGAGGTTTTAGATCTATGCAAACAACTAGATGTTTCGGCTGTTACTATCAGAAAAGATTTAAAACTCTTAGAAGAGAAAGGCTTACTTTTTAGGACACACGGCGGGGCCTCTTTAGAAAATCCTTATATAAATGAAAAGGCTGTTATTGAAAAGGAAAAAATATCGGTTGAAGAAAAAAACGGCATTGCTCAAGCTGCTGCAAAACGTATTGACGAAAATGATTCTATAATGATGGCATCGGGGACTACCATTCAAGCGCTTTCAAAATTTATAAAGCCAAAAAACAAGTTAACCGTTATCACGTCATCCTTACATGCTGTTTTGCATTTAATTCATGATAAAAACATAGAAATTTTACAACTTGGAGGTTATATACGTCACAGTTCTGCTTCTGTAATAGGTTCTTATGCTGCGCATATTTTGGAAAATGTTTCTTGTAGTAAACTTTTTTTAGGTGTAGATGGTATTGATTTAGATTATGGATTATCTACCACAAATTTAGAAGAAGCCCAACTAAATCAGAAAATGCTAGTATCGACCCAAAGAACAATTGTCTTAGCTGATTCTTCAAAATTTGGTAAAAAAAGTTTTGCAAAAATATGTGATCTGGATGCTGTAAATGAAATCATTACCGATAAGGGAATATCTTCGTTAACCAAGAAAAAATTGGAAGAAAAAGGGGTTGAAGTCACTATTATTTAACGTCATATTATCTCTATTTTTTCACATTCTTATCAATCCAATCTTTATAAGCAGCCTCTAGGGTTTTTACTTTTTCGGGATGTTGTTCAGCTAGATCCATACGTTCTCCAGGATCTTGTGCTATATTGAAAAGTTTTAATTCCATATTATCAACTATTGGAGCAATATACTGTGAAGACGGCTCACTTTTCCAATGGTTTTCCTTCGCATTAGTTAATTTCCAATCACCTTGTCTTACTGCCCAAGTTTTTTGCCATTTCCAAACCAATAACCGATTTGCTTCTGGCTTTAAGAGGTTGATACCATCAATGGCATCATCATTAATTTCCACTCCAGCTATATTTGCAAGTGTTGGGAGTATATCGGTTGCCGAAACATAACGAGTCTCAACTTTACCCGTTTCTATTTTATTTGGCCAACTTATAGACATGGGCACCCGTATACCACCTTCCCAAAGGGAATACTTACCTCCTGTTAAAGGCGAATTATTAGCGCCTGTAAGTGGAGAACCACCATTATCTGATATAAATACTATAACCGTGTTTTTATCAAGACCGTGTTCTTTCAAAGCATCTAGAACACGTCCTATATTATCGTCTAAACAATTAAGATTAGCCAAATAATAGTTCCGTAAATCTTTATGCTGAATAGCGCCAACACGAGAATATTTATCATAATAGGCAGAATATGTTCCAGGTTTATGTTTACCATAAGCCAATAAACTATCTGGGTCGTAATTAGGGATTTCCCTAACATTGTATTTGTCTAAATACTTTTTTGGCACTTCATGAATTAAATGATGCACCGCATTATAAGAAAGGGTCAAGAAAAAAGGGGTTTCTCTTTTTCTTTTTATATAATCAATAGATTCATTTGTTAAAATGTCTGTAAGATAGCCTTCATCATAACTCTTCTCTCCCATATTATGCATCAGTGGTCCTAAAAGCGCACTAGTTCCATATGGATCCGGGGTTCGCTCTTTAATTTCATTAGAATGCAACCAATAATCATGGGCATGGGCACTAAATCCTAAAAACTCATCATATCCGTGTTTTAATGGATATTCACGAACATTGTTTTTATGAAAATTTCGTCCCAGGTCATTTTTACCAATACGTGCAGTTTCATAACCAACTTCTTTTAAATACTCTGGAATGGTTTTTATATTATCTGGTAATCCAGGGCCCCAACTTGCGGGTTTATCCCATCTGAATTGATTTTTCCCCGTTAATATTCCAGCTCTTGACGGGCTACAAACTGGTGCTGTAACATAAGCCTGGGTAAACACAGTCCCTGATTTCCCTAAACGGGATATGTTTGGTGTTGAAACGCTGGTATCATGCTTTTCAAAAGGCGAAAAATCTGCATAGCCTTGATCGTCTACCACTATTAATAAAATATTAGGCTTTTTTTTCTCTTCTTTAGAACTTGATTTTACATTTGAATTACATGAGAATCCTAAAAAAGACAACAATAGTAGAATGAAGACTTTCATAAACATGGATTTAATACTTTTGATTTGATAAAAACGATTGATTCATATAAATTTTATTATTTATTAATATGATCCATTTTTATACAAATAATTATTTTTATTTACATTTTAATTCAAATATAATAATTATTTATTAAATCGAAACTAAATGAAATAAAATGAAACAATAAATTAAGAAGACATTTCTGAGCTATCTTGCTGAATAGTAATATATTTTATTGGTATTTAAGTTTATACTTTTAAGATTTGTAAGTTATTTAGTTACTAACGAATTATTCAGCCAAATATGTTTTTAACTAATTATAGAATCACTTAGCTCATTTTCCTGATTTTCAAAACCCTAATCCTTTATATCTTGCGATAAATAAAAATCTTTTAGTGTGAAAAATGCCTTTTTCTTTATACCCTGTTCTGAAATAATTCCTTTTCTGTTATAGTCATTCTGAATCCGTCTTAAATGTCTTCGGGGTGAACGAAAATCCATTAATATCCAAGGTGTAGATCCACTAAGAAAATCAATATTTTTCATCATTTTTATATTGTTCTCGTAAACCGCTTGTTGGTACTCTTCTGTCCATCTTTCATTCTTTTCCCCATGTAAGCCTTGAAGGGCTCCCGCTCCAACTTCACTCATAATCATTGGCTTATCATAATTATTAGTCCATTTAATATCTGCACAAGAACTCGGTTTACCTCCATACCATCCACAATAATTGTTTATTCCTATAACATCCACATAGGCTCCGAGTTTATCTTCAATGGCTATTTCATTTCCTTTATTTGTTTGAGAATTTAAAGCAGCAGTAATCAATCTTGATGCATCTGCTTTACGTGCTTTATCGGTTAGTTTTTTTAGAAAAATATTTCTGGATGCTCCCTCTGCGGTTTCATTGGCCACAGACCATAAGATAATAGCCGCTCTATTTTTGTCACGAGATATCATATCTTCAAGTTGCATGACTGCATTAGCGAAGGTTTCCTGATTATCAAAAGCAACAGACCAATACACTGGAATTTCTGACCAAATTAAAAAGCCCATTTTTTCAGCCTCTTTAATCATTGTTTCACTGTGGGGATAATGTGCCAGACGTATAAAATTACAGCCCAGTTCTTTGGCCCAATTCAATAATATTAAGCATTCTTCCTTTGAAGATACTCTACCCAAACCAAATGGTGCTTCCTCGTGAATGCTTATCCCCTTTAAAAAAATCTCGGAACCGTTTAATAAGATTTTACTGCCTTTGGTTTCAATGGTTCTAAAACCTATGTCATCATTAACCTTATCTGATTTACTTTTAAGAGTTACTTTATATAATTTAGGATTACCAGGTGTCCAAAGTTTTGGTGAGGCCTTAATTTTAAACTTTGCCAATCCATTTGTAGTAAATACGCTAATCTGTTTTTTAAGTTCTGGGATTTCAACCACCACTTGTTCGCCGTCTTCAGCACCTTCTATGGCTACCCAACCTTCAATATATTTTGAATTTTGCTTGTTGATTTGAAGATTATAATCTGAAATATAGCTATTGGGAACGTTTATTAAATGAACGGATCGTGTTATGCCTCCATAATTCCACCAATCCATGTTTAATGTTGGTATGCCATCTTTTTTCCTTTGGTTATCCACCTTCACGATAATAAAATTTTCACCTTCTATCAAATGGTCCGTAACATCAAACTGAAAGGGCGTAAACCCACCTACATGAGCCCCTAACTTTTTGCCATTTAAGTAAACTATTGATTGGTAATTAACGGCTTCAAAGTACAATAGCACTTTTGAATTTGTTTTCTTTTTAAAATCAAACGATTTCTTATACCAGATTGTACCCTCATAATAATATAATTTCTCCATTTGTGTATTCCAATCGCCTGGTACTGTTAATTGGTAATCCGAGTCAAAATCATATTCTATTAAGTCTGAAGGAGATTTCATTTTTCTATTTTTGTAGAAAGCTTTCTTTGTGCGTAAACCATATTGATGGTTGTAGTATCCATTTTCTAATGGATCAATAATGGTCTGCCATAAACCATTCAAACTTATTTTGTCTCTCGAATCAATATTTTGGATTATTCGAGAATCCAATTCATTGTTTTTTTGTGCACTAAGTACATTGAAAAATAGAAGTTGGAGGGTAATACAACTAAATTTTATAAATAAATTTCTTTTTGAAGAAAAAAGATTAATCATATGATGAAGTATTAAATTATAGTAATAATATTAGTATTTAAATGATCTAGAAAAACCTAAAAGCACTTGTTTACGATTAGGTTTTATAATGTTTTTAATGGTATTAATTTGATTGGTTTAGGGTATTGGTTCAGGAATTTTCCATTTATTTTAACTTTTTCAAAAAAGATATCTTTGGCATGCTCCAAAACATAAGGTTGTGGGGTATTATTAATAGTAATATTTTTTAAATTGATATTTTTAATAGGGTGGTTTTTTATTCCAGATAAATAAAGCCCTACTTCTTTTGATTGGGTACAGTAAACGTTTTCTATGTGAAAATTATCAAAAACAGTGGGGTTAAATGACGATTTCTCTCCTTTGTAATTAGGTTCAAATCGTATAAGCGATGTTCTTACACTATCTGCCTGTATATTTCTAACAAACACATTTTTAATATAGCCTCCCCGATCCAGATTGGATTTAAAATACAACGCATTGGATGATTTTGGAATTTTTATGTTCTCAATAAATACGTTACGAACGCCTCCCGACATTTCACTACCAATACACACGCCGTTTATTTTTGATTGAAAGTTACAATTACGAATGACCACGTTTTCTGTAGGGCGACCTATACGCCATGCATCATTATCACGACCAGCTTTAATAGCGATAGAATCGTCACCTGTTGAAAAAGTACAACCTTCTATAAGTACATTACTGCATGACTCAGGGTCGCAACCATCATTATTTGTGTTATAACTATTAACTGTTACGCCTCGTATAATAACATTATCACAAAATGTAGGGTGTATAACCCAAAAAGGTGAGTCTTCAATGGTTATACCTTCTAAAAGTACACTTGTACATCCATAAGGCTGAAAAAAACTAGGTCTTAACTTAAAACCGTCCCCAAAAACCCGTCTATAAACAGGTAGGTTCTCGCGCCCCATTTTTCTTAGAGTTTCTTTATCTGTATTTTGTATTTTTTTCCATTTTGAGAAATTTTTGGAACCGTTGCCATTTATAGTTCCTTTTCCTGTTAGTGCAATGTTCTTGACATGATACGCATAAATAAGCGGAGAATAATTATAGGCTTCTGTTCCTTCCCACCTAACAAGCACTGCTGGTAGATAATCGTTCTCGTTATGGCTAAAATTAAGAATGGCTCCTGCTTCCAATTCTATATGTACGTTGGATTTAAAAACTAAAGGGCCGTTCATGTAATAATTGCCTTTGGGGACAATTATCTTGCCTCCTCCATTTTCACTACAATGCATTATTGCTTTATCAAAAGCCTCTTTGCAAAACGTTTTACCATCACCAAGGGCACCAAAATATAAAATGGAATAGTTTTTATCTGGAAAACTAACAGGCACTATATGTGATACAATTGTATCCGCCATGTCCCAATTAACTTGCGAATATGTTCCGCTAACATAGAGACTCAAAATGGTGAAAAATAAAAATCGGAAGTTCATCATGTATTAGTATTACGTTAATTTTATTTGTTCTGTAAGTTGGTTGCATCTTTAGATTCCCATTTTTACTGAAACCTGTTCAGCACAGGCATGGGAATGACAATTTCATCGGAAACCCGACGCAAAGCGTCGAGGAATTCTTTTCGATTAACCCGTTGGTGTGCTACTAAGGTTAGAGTAGAATCTTAATAGCACAACGGGTTTATATAGGATAGCATGATATATACTATTAGCCATCATCTAACAACAAATCTGTAATGGACATAATAACTAATGTGGTTTTACTATGCTGCAATTTCTGTTTATTTTGAAATAGAACTCATCTTGATAAGCCGTTAGGCAATTTAAATTTTAACCACTTTAATAGTGCCTGAAAGATCATTGATAAATACTTTAATAAAATAAATGCCAGACTGAAAATCAGACATATCGATATTACTATTTATACTACTTGATCTGTTTTTATAGACCTCTTTACCTAAACTATTATGTATTATCACACTAGAAATATTTTTTTTTGATTGCAATACAAGCTTGTTTTTTACCGGATTGGGATAGGCATTAATAAGGACTTCGCCATCAAAACTAATTGTAGATAGATTTCCTGCAAATTCTGGTAAGTCGTCCGGATAATCAGGAAAAATGCCATCTTTACCATTGTCTACTCCGCCTCCTTCATCTTGAGTTGCCCAGGTACTTCCTGCATTAGTAAGGAATGTTACAAAATCGTTAAAATCATTGAATGTTGTTTTAGCATCATAAACAGCGACATCCAAATCATCATCAATATTATTAAAATTGGTAATAAAATTGGTACCCAATAAAGAAGGAGGCACACTTGTTGCATCGGCCTCACCATCTGTTAAAAAAACTGAAATTGCTGTTCCAATTGTTCTTGCAGCTGTGCCTTGAAAAACTATTATTTCTTCATTTGAAGTACTTAACGACCAAAAAGCACCAGTAATTGCTTCTTCATATTGCGCTAAGCCAATGCTAGCAATAGGGTTCGCTCCACAAGTTAGCTCTTGATTACTGGTTATAATATTTATGTTTGTCAAAGCTGCTATTGTGTTACCTGTATTATTTTCCCAAACCAAATCGCCTTCATTACCAGTGGCCCATTGATCGAAATCTTCTTCAGAAAAACGTATGGTTGTTCCTGGTAATAAAGGTACATAGCTCACAAACGCAAATGAATCTCCACAACCATCTTCAACATCAAATGAGTCACCGTAATATCCGGTAATCATAATTTCTCCGGGGTTTAGTGTTGTTTGTCCCGAGCACAAAGACACAACGAATAAGAATAAAAAGTAAAAAGTTTTCATTGTAATATAGTTTTTAGATTAATTAATTTTAATGTGTTATTTACCTGGGTCTACCAAATCGAACATATCTTCTCCTTTGCCAATAGTGTAGTTATCGTAATACACCTTTATTTCATTATAACCACGAGTACGATCCCCCCAGGATGAGTAATACAAGCCTATTTTGCTTTTTACCTCTGAACCATCACCATCGGTAGATTGAAAATTGTACTTGCTAAATACCAGGTTTTTGTTCTGCCAAACTTCAATAAGGCCCGTATTGTCTTTTGCCCATTTGATATGAATGACCCAATCGACCCATTCGCCCTGAATTAGTGGTGCATCCCAGAGGTATTCTAATTTTGTAGATGGCTCGTAGGTAAGAAAAAATTTATTTTGACCATCTTCACGACCTAATCTAAGCGCAAAATCTGGTAACCCCGGATTGTTTTCCCAAACGCCCCATTGGGCTAAAACTGTAACAAAGTTGTCTCTATCCAACACCATTTTACTAATGTCGTATTCAGATGGAATAAAAATGCTAAATCCGTACCAGTAGTCTCCGAGGGAGTTTCTTAGATTTACTCCTATTTCAGACCTGCTTAATCCATTTTCGTTAGCTACTAAGTTTACTGCTAAACATTTTTCACCTGTTCTTGCTTGAATTTCTGAGGTTGGTTTTACTGTACTTTCACCCCGGTGAGATTGATACCAAACATTATAAGCCAAGTTGGAAGGATCTGGGTTATAAACACCTTCAAAACCATCTTTAAACCTTACTACCTCTTCGTTAGGAGGATTTACAGCCCCAGGTTCTTGTTCTTCATTCTCACTACTATTACATGAGATATATAAGCAAAGTATTAACATTAATAATGCTTTCTTAATCATAACTAGTTTTTTTAAATTATACGTATTAATGAAGTTTAGACGTGTTTTAATTATAGGAGGCCTGAATAGCATTCATCTACCAAAACCTCACTATAACTAAACAACTAAATAAACTAACTCTAACTAATACCCTGGATTTTGAGGAAATTCAACAGTATTTACATCTATAACAGATTGCGGGATTGGTAACAATTCATCTCTACCTTCGGTGGCAGTTGGTCCACCTACTTTATTAAATTGACTTACCCTTTCATACCATTTTCCTGCTCTTGATAAGCTATACCTTCTGTGTTCTTCTGACCATAATTCTCTAGATCGTTCATCTAAAATAAAGTCAATATCTACGTCATCACCGTTTATATCGCTGGCATTAGATCTGCGCCTCAATGTATTTAGCGTAAGAACGGCACCACTAATATCTCCTGTTAGCAATTGTGCCTCTGCTAAAACCAGATAGGTCTCTGCCAGTCTTAGATAAACTTGATCATTGTAATTTGTAGTTCCTGAAAGGTCGTTAGGATCTGCATAGTCCCATTTTCTGGTACTTGGCCAATAAGGATCCCTTATCTTTTCGTCTTTATTTCTCCAGTCAAAAAAGATCGTATCTCCAAGTTGTCTTGAACCCGGTACATTATCAGGATTATTGAGTACTTCGTAATCTCTCCATGCGAACCTACCTCCCCTGTGATCAGAATCTTCGTATAGTTCCATAGCATATCGTGTTGGCCCATTTCTTCCTAAACCACGACCGCCATTTTCTATAGAAAAAATAATAGTTCCGGATCTTCCGTCTACTCTAACATCTTGCGATCTATTTCTATACCAGCGACGCATCATGTTATAATCGCCTCCAATGGTAAGTGGTTCGTGTTGCATGACCCATAACGCTTCTGTATTTCCTTCTGCTTTGTTAGAGTTACCATCCAAAAACATATCGGTAAACGGTGTTCCTGGTTTATTTGCATTTACACCATATCGCTGTGTTACTAAACTATATGGTCCGTTATCAATTAGGCTTTTTGCTTTAGTAACTGCTTTTTCTGCGTCTAATTCTAAATAAAGTTCTGCCAAGTAATGGGTGGCCACTCCTTTAACTAATTTCCCTGGATTTGGAGAAGTTTCGGGTAAGTTTTCTTCTGCAAATAAAAGATCTTCCAGCATTTGACTTCTCACCTCTGCTAGAGATTGTCTCGTCCAATCATCTCTCAACGGAGTGCCTTGCGTACCATTATTCAATGCTAACGGCACATCACCAAACGAATACGTTAAGTGTCGGTAAGCCCACGCTCTAAAAAGTTTAGCTTCTGCAACAATACGGTTTCTGTCTTGATCATCTAATGCACCTCCAGCGGCAGTTTGAGACGCTCCAATTAAAGTATTGCTCGCATTAATAATGTCGTATAACCAATTAAAAAAGGCGCGAGAAAAACCATTTAAAGAGGTATTGTTATCAAAACGGTTTGCAACGTCAGCACTCCAACCTGCGCGTCTATTTCCATACATATTATCCGCACCTACAACTGAAGGGTCTATCATTAAGTTGTTAGGATCGCCATAGCTAGTCCCGCTTCGTTCTCTGGCCCATTGAGCATATAGCCCGTTAAGTCCATTTTCAAAGCCTGCCAAATCTTTATAAAGCGATATGGGTGCTATAACATTTGGCGGATTTTCAATTAGCTCATTTTCAGAACAATTACAAAGGGTTAATAAAATTAAGCTTAATATGATTGATTTTATGAATTTATAATTTTTCATAACATGTATATTTTAAAATAATTATAACTGATTTAAAAACTTAAGTTAACCCCAAAAACATAGGATTTTGAAAGGGGTATGTCTCTAGAACCCGTGAGTTCTGGGTCTAAACCAGTATAGTTAGTTATTGTAAACAGGTTCCGACCTGTTACATATAATCTCAAATTATCTATTCCTATATTTTCTGAAACAATTTTTGGAAGCACGTAGGATAGTGTAATATCCTTTATTCTCCAATAATCTATACTTTCATAAATATCTACACTTCTAAGATTAGCATCTATATTGTTGGCCCAAAACTCATTTGTAGGATTGTCTGGAGTCCACCAATTTTTAGGTATCGTATTCCTTCTAATATCACTGTTAACATCATCCTTTAATAAATCATTTTCTTTTATAGCTCCAAATGCACCTTGTGAAAATATATTTAAAGAAAAATCTTTGTAAGTTATAGTGGTATTAAAACCAGCAAAGAAATTTGGATCTTCGTTACCCAAAATCGCCCGATCTTCATCATCAATGACGCCATCATTATTCTGATCGACAATTTTTGCAAATCCGGGTTGGGCATTTGGTTGAGCGGATGATGCAATATCTTCACCTATTTGGTAAACACCATCGAATTCTAAATCAAAAGCAACATTTATAGGCCTACCTATAAACCACTGGTTTTCCAGATCATCGGTACCATCACCATAAAGTTCAGTGATTTCATTTTTTGTCCATGTGGCGTTGGCCGATACGTTCCAACGAAAATCGTCATTACTAATAATATCTCCTGAAATCATCAATTCAAGACCTGTATTTGTAAGCTCTCCTATGTTATCTATGATAGCATTATCTCCAGATACTGATGAAATGGTCCGATTAAGCAGAAGGTCTTTAGTTTTTGAGGAGTAATATTCAATAGAACCACTTATTCTATTATTTAATAAAGCATATTCCAAACCAATATTCGCCATTAGCGTAGATTCCCATTTTAAGTTTGGGTTACCAATATCATCTGGAATAAATCCTATTGCTGTTTCAGATCCATTTAAGTAAGGCCTGTTGTCTAATGTTGTTAAGGTTTGGTAGGGTCCAATGGCTTGATTTCCATTTAAACCATAAGAGCTTCTAACTTTAAGTGTATTAAATATGGAATTTTTCATAAATGCTTCATTATGTATATTCCAACCTAATGCTCCTGACAAAAAATCACCCCATTTATTGTTTTCACCAAATCCTGAATAACCATCACGCCTGCCTGTAAATGTTAGCAAAAATCTATCGTCATAATTATAATTTATCCTTAACATTGAAGATAACGTAATCTGTTCTGAAAAACTATAACCTGGTTCCACTACCGCTCCCAACTCAGCCTGATACCAGGTTAAATCATCGCTTGGAAATCCCCTGGACTGAAGTGTTCTAATTTCTGCCTTGATTTTTTGATAACTATATAGTGCTGTTACTCCAATAGTATTTTTACCAAATTTATTATTATAGTTTAGTAGGTTTTCAACTAAAACATTAGTGCTTATATTATCTTCTAATTCAGCTCGCCCTTGGTCTCTAAAGCCATTTTTTGTATCTCTACCTTGATATTGTTGTCTGTTAATTGATGTAAATTCCACACCCGTATTTATTCTATATGATAATCCTTTTATAAAAGGCAGCGTAACATCTAAATAGTTGTTAGTAAAAACTTTATAGGTATCGTAATTGTCTTTATATAGTAGGTTGTGAAGGGGGTTTTGTGATTGAATATCTTCGGGCCAAGGATCTAGAGTTAAATTTCCATCTTCGTCAAAAGCTGTTGTTAAAGGATTAACTCTGTAGGCTAAGCCAAAACTTGCATTTTGGCCATCGCGCTCTGAGAAAGACATTTGTGTATTGGTTCCTAATTTTAGCCAATCTGTTAGTTCTGTATCAAGATTAACTCGTAATGTTGTTCTTTTAAATTGATCATTAACGGCTACACCTTGTACATCTAAATAACTTCCTGATATGTAATACTTGGTTTTTTCTCCACCTCCAGAAGCAGATAATGTATGTTGTTGTCGTGTTCCTGTTCTTGTAGCTAAGTCTAACCAATCTGTTCCTCCGCCATTTTCAAAAAGTTCTATCTCAGAATCTGTTAATAAGCTGGCATCGCGAATACGTTTAAAATTATAAAATTCGGCTGGAGACATTGGTTTTGGAAACTCAGTTAAAGCCTCTGTACCGTATAACCCGTCATAAGAAAACCTTACTTGCCCTTTTACGCCCTTTTTTGAGGTTATTAAAATAACACCGTTAGCAGCTCTAGAACCATATATAGCAGCAGATGATGCGTCTTTTAAAATATCAATAGAGGCAATATCCGTAGGGTTTATATCAGACATATTTCCGTTATACGGTACACCATCTAAAACAATTAAAGGGGTATTTCTTGAATTACTAAAAGAATTTCTTCCTCTTATTAATATGTTTATTTCATCACCATCTGCAGAAGACCCTGTTGTTTGTATATTAACACCAGGTACAGCACCTTGTATGGCTTGGGTAAAATTTGTATTAGGAACTTGTTCTAAACGGTTTCTTGAAACTGAACTTACCGAACCCGTAATATCACTTTTTCTTTGCGTACCATAACCAACAACAACAATTTCACTTAAACTCTCAGAACTCTCTTTTAAGTTAACAACTATATTTATTTGCCCGTTTAATGGCACCTCTACACTTGTATATCCTAAATACGAAATTTTAAGAATTGTATTTGGGTTGGTTACCTCTAGTGTAAATGCTCCATCAAAATTAGTTTGGGCACCATTTGCTGTTCCTAATTCTAAAACTGACGCCCCAGGCAAAGGAACATTACTTTGATCAAGTACTTTACCCGTGATTTTAATTTTATCTTGAATTTGCCTTTCTTTTTGAGCAGGTTTAATTGTTTCTCTTTGTTTGAGAACAATCAGGGTATCTTTTATAATGTAATCAGTATTCGTGTCTTTAAATAAAATGTCAAGAATTTCATGTATCGTTTTCTGCTCTGCCTTTATTGAAATATTGCGTTTAATATCAACAAATTTAATTTTGTAAACAAATCTAAAATCGGTTGTAAGCTCAATATGATCAATCACTTCAGCAACAGAGCTATTTTCAATATTAATAGTAATCTTAGTTTTTTGAGAATAACTATTATTAGCTTGAAGCCCAAAAATCAACGAAAACATAAATAAAATTGTCAATCTCATCTTGATTTTAAAATTAGGACATAGAGAATTATCTGCGTTTTTAACTCTTGTTTTGAGTTTTTTCATAAATTTGAATGTTTAAAGGTGGTTACTCAATTAGTTTAATCACTTATTATTTCCGGGAGGTACTGCAATACCTTCCGGATTTTTAATTTTATTTATTCTTATAATTATTTTTTAGAATTAATTAATTAGTACTTTATTGTTTTTAATTGTATAATTTATTTTGTGGGTTTCTTTAAAAGAACTTAAAACTTCTTCAATGGTCATAGGATCAAAACTGGCATTGAAAATTTCTTCACCTAAAATTTTGTTGTTATTTTCAATTTGTACACTATAGTGCCGTTCTAACTTTTTAATAATGGTATTAAAAGACATATTTCTAAACACTAATTTACCATCAATCCATGCCGTATAAAATGCCGTATTTACTAATGAAACTTCGATATTTTGCGAGTTATTTTTAAGAATTCCTTTTTGCTTAGGCTCTAATACGATACTAGTATCTAAGTTTTTAAAGTCTTGAAGTGCAACAGAACCTTCAACCAAAACAACCTCAGTAAACGCATCTTCATTATAAGAGCTTACATTAAATTTAGTACCTAAAACATTAATATTTAAATTATTGGTATTTACTAAAAATGGTCTGTTTTTATCATGATCAACATCAAAATAAGCTTCTCCTTCTAAAAAGACCTCTCTACTACCGCTACTAAAAAATGACACTGGATATTTTAATGAAGAACCCGAATTTAAATGCACCATGGTACCATCTGAGAGCCTTAATTTAAATTGTTTGCCGTTTGGGATATTAAGTGTATTATAGGTAAGTTTTGTTTCAGCATTTTCAAACGTATAATTTAAACTATCTGCATTTTGATAACTAACTATTTTTCCATCTGTGTTTTTTATCTTTTGGCTTTCAAATATATTAATAGGTAATATGTCTCCGTTACTTAGTTCTAGTGTAATAATTTCATCTTTGGGAAATAAATTTGTTTCATTTGTATTCGTTTTAAGAAAACTATCTTTAAAAACCCAAGCAATACTTAGTAAGATTAAAAAAACTGCGGCATACTTGGTCCAGTAGAAATACGGTTTTCTAACTTTTCTATCATTAACTCTTATACCCTTTATGATTTTTTGATGTGCTTTATCAAGATCATTTTCTAAAAGAGAAAGATTAAGGTCATGATACTTCCTTAAAATAGATTCTAACTTCTTTTTGTTTTTAGACTCTTTTGATAACCTCTGAAGTTCTATAATTTCTTCTTTAGTTATAGTTCCAACAATTAATTTTATAACAAGTTTATTCAATTGTATATGTTTAAATTACACTACTATTACTATATTTTTAAAAAAACCCTTAATAAAAATTTATATTTTTGAAAATAATTCAGAAATTTTGTTGATTTAACAAAGAGTATATTTAAATTTTATGAATGAACTAGAGGCTGTATTAAAATTAAAAAAGGGTGAAGAGGAAGGTTTCAACTTTTTTTTTGATAAATATTACAATCGTTTAGTCGCATATATTGTTACTTTTAATAACGACAAAGAAAAAGCTGAAGATATTGTACAAGATGCTTTTATTAATTTCTGGAAAAACAGGGCTAAATTAGATCCAAATAAAAGTCCAAAAAGTTATTTATATTCCATTACCTTAAACAGATTTATAGATACTATTAATAAAAATAAAAAAGAGCAGCTTTATCTAAGCGAAATATGGAAAAGGTCTTTAGAAAGTGTTATTGAAGAAGATGATTTTGTATTGGAAAAAAGACTAAAAAAAATGAACCAAATATTAGTAAATTTGCCTCCAAAGTGCAAAAAAATTATTTTACTCAACAAAATTGAAGGTTTAAAATACAAAGATATAGCTGTAAGTTTGGGTATTTCAATAAAAACGGTTGAATCTCAAATGAGAATAGCTTTTAAGAAGATTAGAGAGGGGTTTGAAGAGGATTCGTATTTCTTTCTCTTATTTGGTCGGGGTTTTATTAAACAAAGCTATTATTTTAAAGATAATTTACCCTCTGATTAAATCAAAACATAAATAGTGGTTTACTATTAAGATAAATTTCATTCAATATTGCTATTTTATGTATAGCCGACTTTAAATGTTAGTTTAAAAAGTCCAGATGCGTTCTAAAATAAAAAACCAGATTATAACTTCTTTTTTAGACTTATTCTTTTGTTTGGATTAAAAAAAGGCCGCTTTGCTGCCTGATTAAAGCTTCTAAAAAGTAATAATCGGCATATACAATAGGGCAATCTATTTCACTGTTTTTATTGTAATTACCTGTACTTCTATTCAGAATAAAGGGAGCGTTTATTGTTTTACCCAACAAATATTGAGGTTGTTTTAAAGTCTCCAAAATTTTATTGGCATAATTCAGATATAAGCTATTCTTTGTGTATTCAGCTAATTCAAAAAAGGCAGAGGCTATAATAGTAGCGGAAGACACATCTTTAGGGGCATTCGGTATATTGGGATCATTAAAATCCCAAAACGGGATGCCATCGGATGACAATTTTTTATGGTTTAAATAAAACGCTGCTGCTTGTACTGCCTGATTTAAATATGCTTCATCTTTAGTAAATCTGTAAGCCATAGTATATCCATAAATAGCCCATGCTTGTCCTCTAGCCCACGCAGATTCGTTATGAAGTCCTTGATGAGTCATTTTCGCTTTAACTTTTCCTGTTGCATTATAATCAACAACATGATAGGTGCTATTGTCTTTACGAAAATGATTTTTTAATGTCGTATTTGCGTGCTCTACTGCTATATGGTAATATATGCTGTCTTTTGTTATTAGGGATGCTTCGAACAGGAGTTCTAAATTCATCATATTATCTATAATAACTGGATATTCCCATTTCCCCTCTTTTGATTCCCAAGATTTAATGGCTTTTATGTTAGCATCATACCTTGTTATCAACGTTTTTGCACTTTCTGCAATTATTTCAGCATAAGAATCATTATTTGTTATTTTATATGCATTACCAAAACTATTAAAGACCTTGAAACCAATATCATGGTCGGTATCATTATTTTTTTCTCTTTCAATAAATTCAGTCCATTCAATAGCTTTGGTTTTATATAGCTCATTATGAGTAAGCACATATAAATACCATAAATTACCTGCAAAGAAACCACTTGTCCAAGTTCTAGACGATGTGGTTTTTTCTTTTCCAGATTCTAAATCGATACTTCTCGGGATGGATGATGAATCTGCTGGATAGGTAACCAGTTTACCAAATCTTATATTAAGAGGTGAATCTAATTGGATTTGGGTGTCTTTAATTTCAATATTTTTAGATTGACGACAAGAAGCGGTTAATATTAAAGTAAACAATAAAGAGTAAGTTAATTGATTTTTTGTCATGTAGAATGTACTGTGAAATATTATATCTAACTATAATACTGTAAAATCATATAAACCCTTAAACTATTTATCCTTTATAAGCTATTCTCAACTATACATCAACCATGGAATCTAATCATACTAAAAAATTGAAATCTACTTCCCGATACAAAAATTAGCAAAGATATTCCCCAATAGATCATCATTTGTGATTTCTCCTGTAATCTCTCCAAAATGAAATAATGCTTGACGAATATCTATAGCTAAAAGATCTCCGGATAAGCCAGAATCCAATCCAGATTTAACTTTATCAATTTCTTCAAACGCTTTTAAAAGAGAATCGTAATGTCGCGAGTTTGTAACAATCGTATCATTATTTCTTAGAGCGCCAGTATTTACAAAACTTAAAAGTTTGTTTTTTAACTCCTCTACGCCTATACCTTTTTTTGCTGATAGTAACTGAATATGGGATTTCTCGCTAGCGCTGGAAATGACATAGAGCTCATCATTTAAAATAGCAACTTCATTTTCTGAAAGCTTATCAACTTTATTGGCAATTACTACCAATGGTTTTTGAGGGTATTTGTTCTTAATCTTTTCTATCTCTATCTTAATATTTTGAGACTTCTCATTAGTATTTGAAATAACATTAGACTCAAAAAGATATACAACAACTTGCGCCTGTTCTATTTTTTCAAAGGTCTTTTTTATCCCTATACTTTCTACTACATCTTTAGTATCTCTTATTCCTGCGGTATCGATAAATCTGAAACCTATCCCTCCAATAGATATTTCATCTTCAATAGTATCTCTGGTAGTCCCTGCTATTTCGCTTACAATAGCGCGTTCTTCATTTAAAAGTGCATTTAAAAGTGTCGATTTTCCAACATTTGGTTCTCCTACTATCGCAACTGGAATACCATTTTTAATAACATTTCCAACAGCAAATGAATCTATTAAACGCTTAAGAACAAACGTAATACGTTCGATTAAATCTTTAAATTGTGTTCTATCTGCAAACTCAACATCTTCTTCGGCAAAATCAAGTTCTAATTCTATTAAAGATGCAAAGTTTAAAAGCTCTTCACGAAGTTTTGCTATTTCTGATGAAAAACCACCACGCATTTGCTGCATGGCAATTTGATGCGACGCTTCATTATCACTAGAAATTAAATCTGCCACAGCTTCTGCCTGGCTTAAATCTAATTTACCATTTAAAAAGGCACGCAAGGTAAACTCACCAGCTGTAGCCATTCTGCAGCCTTGACGCAAAAACAATTGAATAATTTCTTGCTGAATATAATTGGAACCATGACATGAAATCTCAACAACATTTTCACCTGTATAAGAATTGGGATTTTTAAAAACCGATACTAATACTTCATCTATGGTTCTATTACCATCTACAATATGACCCAAATGAATTGTATGAGTAGTTTGTTTACTTAGCTTCTTTCCCGAAACAGATTTAAATTGGCTTTCTACAAAGTCTATAGCATCTTTTCCAGATAATCTTATAATAGCAATAGCTCCAGCTCCAGATGGTGTTGCTAAAGCTACTATGGTGTCCTGATTAATCATTTTGCAAAAATACTAAATTTGATAATCTTAATGCCTATAAGTTAAACCACAAAACGCGCGTTATTGATTAAGAATTTTCACATAACAAAAGAATAGAATTAATTCTTGATTCTTAAATACAGAATAATAAAACAAGAAAAGATAAACATTTATTAACATTTTAAACAAAATCTTAACAATTAAATAATGCAAAACAAAAAATAAAGAATTATTCATAATAATATGATTGGCTTGTATTTAATCTTGACTATAATATTCGCTCATAGTATATTTACGTTCTGTCATTTTATAGTCTTCTGATATAAATTAACAGAAATTATAACTTCCATACTCTCAACCCTAAAAAAAGAAGATATAATAGCATATGAAAATTGCCGAATCTGACTTCTCAACTCACATTGTTGAATCTGTACAAAAAGAATTAGGAAACATCTTCTTTTTTAAACACATAGCTGTTATAGAATTTAACGAAGGTGTACATATTGATATAAATAATTCATCTGAATTTTTTGATGAGCTAATAAGCTATTATGGTCACTCCAGACCATTTGGAGTCATAGCTAATAGAATAAACTCTTATTCTGTAAAGCTAATGGATGCAGATTTATTTAGGAAAAAGATTAGTAACTTATGTTATTATGCGGTAGTTGGTCATAATAATGCCAGTAAAATGAATGCTGAAATTGAGAATAGGTTCTGTGATAGGAATAAAATCAATTACAATACCATTCATGAAGCCATGAACAGTATTTACAGTAAGGTAAAAAATGACATTCTGCTTTCTTTACACTGAACTCATTTAGACTTTTTGGATTTAAACGAAAATTAGAAGTTTTTGCCTATGTTGAAGACTTTTTTGAGTTGCATAGTAGAGCTACGGAAGGAAAAAAAGATAAAACAGAGCTGAAAACAGCAATTTTTTAGCAAATTGAAAAAGTATTGTAATCTTCAAGCTTAATGTAAAAAAGTACTTTTAGACCAAGTTTAATGTTTGCTTCCATACTATTTCACTAATAACATAATAGATAATATTCAAAACTTTTCTCAATTAATTAAACTATTAACAATAACATAGTCAACCACTTACAGAATAGTTAACTTATTTAATCTAGGAATAAAATTTACATAATAATATTAAACAGATGTAAATATATTATGCAAGCATTGTATATTTGCAAGCTGAAAAAATTCAGCACGCATAAAAGGTTATTTATTAATAATCAAATCATTATAACTTCAATTTGAATAATTAAAATTAAAAAAGAAGGATATAATAAATTAAAGGATATGAAAATAATTGAGTCTGAAATTTCTAACCATATTATAAAAACTAAAAAAAAAGAACTAGGAACCATCTTTTTTTTCAACCATATCGCTGTAATTGAATTTAATGAAGGGGTCGATATTGATATTAATAACTCCATTGGTTTTTTTGATGAGTTTAAATCATATTTTGGAAATTCAAGACCATTTGGTGTTATTGCTAATAGAATATACTCATATTCTGTAAAGCTAATGGATGCTGATTTATTTAGAAATCAAGCAAAGAACTTATGTGCTTATGGAGTTGTAGGGCATAATCCAGCAAGTAAAATGAATGCAAAAATTGAAAACAATTTCTGTCTTTCTGATAACATTGATTATGATAATTTATATGAAGCTATTGATAGTGTTTACAATAAAGTAAAACAGCAACTTATGCACACATTAAACTAAATAAATACCATCAGGTTTTATTTCGATTTGGCGTTGCTTATATAACGTACCTACTGCCTTTTTGAAATTTTTCTTACTCATTTGCAATGTTTCTTTAATAACTTCTGGACTAGATTTGTCTGTAAGTTTTAAATATCCACTATTATCATGAAGTTCATGCATAATACGTTCTGCATTAGGCTCGATATTCCTATACCCTATTTGTCCTAAAGTAATATCTAACTTATTCCCTGGGCGGATTTTCTTAACGATACCTTTTAATTTATCACCAACACTAAGGTCTGAAAAAATGGCATCTTTATAAATTAAACCAGCATGTGTTTTATTTACTATAACATTCATTCCTATATCCGATGGATGCGATACAATTAAATCAACTTCATCAAACACCTTTACAGTCAGTTCTTTATTATCTAAAAAACGATTTGTTTTACTAGAAGCTACTAACCTATCTGTTTTTTCGTCCAAATAACAATGCACCAAGTACCAACCTCCGGGTTTCATTTTAAAAGCTTGTTCTTTAAACGGGCAAAACAATTCTTTAACTAGCCCCCAATCTAAAAACGCTCCATAATCAGTTACTTGATTACAACGCAATAAAGCAAAATCATCGCGCTTAATATAGGGCATATCCGTAGAAGCAACAGGGCGTTCTTCGTTATCCAAATACACAAAAACCTCTAATTTCTCCCAAATTTTAAACGTATCTGGTACATACCTATTTGGTAATAACACTTCATTGTCTTCATCATCAATTAAATACACACCATGATCTGTTTCACGAAGTATTTCTAATGTATTTATCTGTCCTAAATGTATCATGCGACAAAGGTAATAATATTAGGCTGAGTATTTTTATTTGAATCTAAACGATTTATAAATAAAATAAGCTCAAGGTTATGAGTAAAAAAAAGCGCTACAAAAAAATAGTAGCGCTCATTATTTCTATATAAGAGAAGACCTATTAATAAACAGATTCTTTTTTAAAATGCTTCGTTAATAAATAATACACGACGACTCTATACTTATTACGATTAGATTGACCATACTTATCCATCACAATTGTAATACCTTTATCTAAATCAGCACTATCATTTAACCCTAATTTTTTAATTAAAAAATTATTCTTTACTGTAGCTAATTCAGATTCGTCCGAACCAGAAACGGTTGAAGAATCAGCATTGTAAATTGATGGACCACATCCAATAGCCACTTTGGTTAATAAATCCATGTCTGCATTAACACCGCATTTGTCTTTTAAATCTGCAGCATACTTTGCAATAAGTTCATCTCTTTTACTCATAATAATGTGTTTTTAATGTGTTTGTAAAATACTTGTCTTAATAACTGTTTTAAAGGTAACCAATTTTTAAAGACAAAAAGTAAGAAAAAGTTACATATTGTTTTAGCCAATAAACTTGAAGTAATTTAGAAGTACCTCATCATTAAGGTTTTTTGGTGTAAAAATTTCTAATAATTTAGGGTGATCTCCATCTGAATAAAATGATTTTAATGATGCTTTCAAGGCTGTTTCAGATGAAACAGATTCATAGTTAAATCCATACATATTACACAAATGTTCTGCTGTTAATTGATGGTTTGTTTCAAAATAAGTATCAAAATTTTCAGTGTTTTTATGACCAGGAAGAATTCTAAAAATACCACCTCCTTGATTATTAATAACAATGATTCTAAAATTATTAGGAATGTAATTATTCCACAAGGCATTACTATCGTAAATAAAGCTTAAATCACCAGTTATTAAAGTAGTTTGCTTATTGTTTACCACAGCACAGCCAATAGCTGTAGCTGTACAGCCGTCAATACCGCTAGTACCGCGATTACAAAATACCCTTAATGTTTTATTTAAGTCGAATAATTGTGCGTAGCGCACTGTAGAACTGTTTCCTAACTGCAAACAGGTATCGTTTGGTATTGCTCTCAATATGGTATCAAAAGCTTTTAAATCGCTAAAATCTATGCTGTTTAAATAATCATTATGCTTAACGAGTCTCAACGCTTTCAAATGACTCCAATATGACTTGTAATTACTTGTAACCAATCTTGTTTGAGGTAAAAATTTAGAAAAGAAATAATTTGGTGTTGTTTTCACAAAATTATTCAAACTAAAAAATGTGTCATTTGCTTTCTTTTCATCTATGTGCCAATGTTGTTGGGGCTTATATGCTCTTAAAAATGCTTTTACTTTTTTTGAAACGATCAAGCCTCCAAATGTGAGTAAAATATCTGGTTGTAATTTTTTAAAATGGTCACCTGTTAAAGGAGCTATTAGCTTATCGATGCTTGGAAAAAATGTATCGTGATGTAAATTGGATGTGGTTTCCGTAAATACAATAACACTTTCGTCTGCTGCTAAAGTGTCTAACCAGCGTTGCTCTATTTGATTGGGCTGATTAACCCCCACAAGTACCATTTTTTTTGAGGCTGCATTCCAATTTTTTATACAATCTCCTAAAATATAATCATCAATTTGTAACGGCTTATTTTCAGGATTTGTTGACTTTGGTTTTACATATAACTCCTCAACCATATCATATAATGGTTCATCAAACGGAACGTTAATATGTACAGGACCATTTTCAAGAAGTGTCATATTTATGGCCTTATCAATCTCTTCTTCATTATACTGCTGAATGGTTTTCTTTAATCCTAGTAACGTTTCAACCTTATTCTCCATGTTTTTAAAAATAGGCAGCTCCTCTTCTACTCCATGAGTATCTTTCTCTTTTAAATCGAGTTTTAAATTTGAAGAATACAGTACATGGTTTTCAAACACATTTTTCTGATTAATGGTTTGTCCATCGCCAATACCTATTAAATGCTTTGGTCTGTCTGCCGATAATACAATTAAAGGAATATCACTATAAAAAGCTTCGGCAACGGCAGGGTAATAATTCAACAATGCACTACCAGACGTACAAACTACTACCGCTGGTTCTTGTAATTGTTGAGCAATTCCTAAGGCAAAAAAAGCGGCACAACGTTCGTCTACAATACTATAACACTTAAAATAATCGTCGTTAGAAAAACCAATGGTCAATGGTGCATTTCTACTACCTGGAGAGATAACAATATGTTTGACACCTTTTGCTTTACATAACTGTACAACAGTTTGCGCCAATGGAATTTTTGGATAAATCATGGATTAATAATCTAGTACAAAAATAAGAAATAGGTCCAAATACCTAACTACAAAACGTTTTTAATTACTAAAGTTTTAGATACAGTTTCCTCCCATTCCCTTTCTGGGTTAGAATGTTTCGTTATACCTCCACCAACATAAATAAACGCTTTGGCATTTTTTAATTGCATACATCTTAAGTTTACATAAAGTCTTGTGCTTTTTTTATTGATGGTATAAGCCCTATTTTCAATATTGCGTTTTGCAGACCTGGATTGTAATTGAGTTTCCATATTTAACTCACCTAAAAACCCTGTGTAAAAAGCTCTGTCATAGTCTTCATTATTTAAAATAAACGCTTTTGCTTCAAGCTTGGGCAGACCACAAACGGCTGGTGTTGGGTGTAGCAGAGAAATGACTTGTTTTAAATTTGATTCCGATTTTAACCGAGCAGAAATCATCGTTCTTAAATGTAGTAAGTTACCAGCTTTTACTGTTTCTACATCAGATACTTTAAAATTCTCTACTGAAGATTTTAAGTTATCTACTATAAAATCGGTAACGAATTGTTGTTCTTGTTTTTCTTTATCCTGCCAAACCACATCTAAAGTACCTTGGTAATCTTGTGTACCAGCCAATGCCATGATTGAAAATCTACTCCCTTCAATCTTTATTAATGTTTCTGGTGTTGCTCCTAGCCACAGTCCTACCTTTGGATGATACCAACAATACACAAATGCAGATTTATAAGTATGTAAAAGGTTTTTAAAAATAGTTATTGGATTTGGTTCTGAAATGTTAACCGATTCTTGTCTGGACAGCACTACTTTTTTAAATCCACCATTAGAAATAGCTTCAATTCCTTTTTTAATTAGATTGATGTGTTGTTGCTTTTCATTTAATGCTTCCGCTTTAACTATATCGAATTCTTTTTCTTTTATAAACGCTCTATGATCTTCTAAATCTATATCTACTTCAATAGATTCAGAGCCTCCAAAGGGTATTAAAACTGTTTTTTCTGCATCATCAAATGGAGAAAAAACAAATCCTTTTTCCGTAAAATCGTTTGTAAAATGTAAATCGTTTGTTTCTTGCAATAAGGAACTCACCTTCTTCTCATTTGGCTTTCTGTAAGCTACAAAGGGTGATTTACTGTTGTATTGGGTTTCAATACGTTTAAAAAAGTCCAGCACCATTAACTATTTCTTTTTGGTAAAGCTATAGTAGACAATTTACAAATTGATATTAAATTATCGGCTTCGTCCGTTACTCGTATGTCTAATAATTGTGTAGTTCTGCCTTTATGTAAAAAGGTAGCCTTTGCATAAACAAACCCTTCTTTTACACTCTTTAAATGGTTTGCTGTAATTTCTATACCACGTACAAAGAATTTTTCTGTATCTATAAAAATATGCGTTGCAAAACTGCCAACACTTTCCGCTAAAGCAGCTGTAGCACCACCATGTAACACTCCATCTGGTTGATATACCCTAGAATTCACAGGCATCCTGGCCACTAAAAAATTATCGCCAAAATCTACAACTTCAATGTTCAAGGTTTCCATTAAAGTATCTTTACAAGCTGAATTAGCTTTAGCCAATACTTTTTCCTTAGATAATTGCATATAATAATTTATTTTTAATGACGAAACAAAAGTACAAAACCAGTTTAACAAATGAATTCTAGCGAAAAAGAAATATCATATCAAACAACAAATACGTATTCTACTTTAAATATATTAAGCAGTAAAACAAAACATGTTTGGCTGGTATGCCATGGTATGGGATATCTGAGCCGTTATTTTTTAAAATATTTTAAACAAATAAATGCTGAAGAGAATTATATTATCGCACCGCAGGCAAGTAGCAAATATTATTTAGGTTCTAAGTTTAAACATGTTGGTGCTAGTTGGTTAACTAAAGAAAATACAATAGCAGAGACCAAGAATATCTTAAGCTATTTAGATGCTGTTCTAGAAGCTGAAAATATTCCAAAAGATAAAAAACTAATCGTTTTTGGGTATTCGCAAGGTGTGAGTATTGCGGCACGTTATGTAGTTAAAAGAAAATTACAATGCGATCAATTAATACTACATTCTGGAGGTATTCCTAAAGAATTAATTGTTGATGATTTAAAATTTTTAAAAGCTAAAGTATCACTAGTCTATGGAACTAATGATACTTTTTTAAGTAAAGACCGTATGGCACTTGAAACTAAAAGAGCCATTGAATTATTTGGAAGTCATGTAAACATCATCCCCTTTGAAGGTGTACATGAAGTTAATGTAGATATTATAAATGATTTAGTTTAAATTGTCATTCCTGCTGTAGTTTATCATTAAAGCTTATGACTCTGCCCAAAACAGGCTAAGCTGAAAGACAGTAATGACAAAAAACGTATGCTCTAGTAAGTAGGTAATACATGAAAAGTGTTTATCTAATCTCAACAAATAATAAATTAAGTTTACATAATTATTATTCTTCAATACGTTTACCAGTTACTTCTTGTCCGTTTTGTAATAATGTTGCACTATCTACTTTATCAGCTTCATTCTTATTAAAAGTCAATTGTGCATTCACCACTTTTAAATAGAATACATTTTCAGATTTAGGAAATATATCAAATTTTGCTTGTCCTGTGGCCTGTGCTTTTAATTGACTGCCTTCTTTTGTTATAGTAATAATAAAACTAGGCATGAGTTCAAACTTACCTACATAGGTTTCCAAAATATCATCCGGTACAACGACTTCTTTTTCTATATCGCTTACATCTGCTCCTAATTTTTTTAAAGCCTCAATACCTGCTAAATTATTAGGGTTTATCTCAACAGATTTCTTATAATTCTCAATAGCCAAATCGTTCTTTCCTGAATTCATAAGTGCTTCTCCATAGCTATCATAAACATTTGATGATTTTGGGAATGCCTCAACATTTAGCTTAAACACTTTTACTGCTTCATCCACCTTACCAGACCCCATAAGTTGGTAACCAATGCCATTCATTTCATTTTCTCTTAAATCATAATCTTTAGAATCCTTTATGGTATTATAATGTGCAATTCCTGCATCAACACCTTTGTTTTCTATAACGGCTAATACCTCATTGGCTACCGATTTTTTAGGCATTTTATAATCCTTACCATATATAATACCCCTAATAGCTCTGGTCATTTGATTAAGTGGTGCACGTCCTGTATTATTTAAAAGTACAACCAAAGATTTATCAGACGGTGCTCTGGAAATATTGGTATTAAATCCATTAATACCACCGCCATGACCTATGGTGTATATACTATCGGAAGACTTACCGATTTTATTATAGCCAACACCCCAACCATAGGCATAATGACTGTTTCCAAAAGCAGAGATATAAGGTTTAAAATATAAATCCATGTATTCTTTTGACAATATCGTATTGGTATATAGTGCTTGATCCCATTTATATAAATCTTCCACAGTTGAATACATGGAGCCTGCAGCATATGGAATAGACATGTCTAAATAATTTGAATTTATAAACTTACCACCTCTTTTTTCGTAACCTGTAGCCCTATTTTTTAAAATTTCACCATGATTATCGTAACCAGATTCATTCATGCTTAATGGTGTGAAAATTTTATCATGAAGCATTTGTTCATAAGTTTTACCAGATAATTTTTCAACAAGAACACCAAGAAGAAAATATCCTGAATTGCTATAATTAAATTTTTCGCCCGGTGTAAACTCCAACGCTTTATCTGCAAACTTTTTCACAAACTCATCTGGTGTATATGAATTACGGCTTTCTTCTTGAAAAAACTTAGGAAATGCTGTGTAGTTTGGTATTCCAGATGTATGTGTTAGTAAATGGTGGGTCGTTATTTTGTCTCCAGTTTCTTTTGGGTAATCTGGAAGGTATTTAGTGATTGGAGCTTGTAAGTCTAATTTTCCGTCTGCTGCCAATTGTAATATAAGCATCGCTGTAAACTGTTTAGTAATAGACCCTAAACGGTGTTTTGTATTGGTTTGGTTTGGAATATCCCATTCCATATTTGCCATACCAAATCCTTTTTTATAAATAACCTTACCATGATCTGATACTAATACAGAACCATTAAACTTACCATATTCTGTATAGGCAGTTATAAGTTTATCTATTTGCTCTACTTTGGATTGTGCAAAGCACACACTGCTCATTAATAATAAAAAAAGTACTAAAAACCCTGTTTTGTGTAAAAAGTAATTTGACATTGACTTCATAAGTTTGAATTTTGATTGATTTGCTTAAATTTTAGATTATTATGTTCTAATAAATGGTTTGACTGATAACACCTTAACATGAGATCACTTTACATAAACAAACTTAGAATTTCCTTTACTTAAGTAATAATGAAATTATAAACTTTCACAAACTTTTCACATAATTTACATATTGAAAAAGCTTAGGTTTCCATGTTCGTTTTAAGAAATCATAAGATTTAAATTTTACAATGATTCCATTTAAATATTAAACATTTTAAAGTATGACGACCAATATGCCTTATACGTTACATAATAAATGATTAATTTTTATTTTATATGATTATGACATTGAACTCATTTAGGCTTTTTGGATTTAAGCGAAAATTAGAAGTTTTTGCCTATGTTGAAGACTTTTTTGAGTTGCATAGCAGAGCTACGGAAGGAAAAAAAGACAAAAACAGCGCTGAAAACAGCCATTTTTTAGCAAATTGAAAAAGTCTAAATGAGTTCATTATAATAACTCAGCAAGTTTGGAAAAGTTTGTACATTGATTTGTGAATACATTTGCAATATCAATACTTTAAAAATGACACGGAAACAAACGAACAAGGCTTTTTACGAACAAAAACTAAATATTATTGTAGAATATATTCACAATAACCTAGATAGTAAAATAGACATAAAAACGCTGGCCGAGATCTCACATTTTTCGCCGTTTCATTTTCATCGTATTAGTAGAGCGCTTTTAGGAGAACCCATTGGAGCATACATTTCTAGAACACGTGTAGAAACAGCTGCTAAAATGATTCGTTATACGTCTTTAGATATTGAAAGCATTGCTTATAATGTTGGTTTTGAAACACCTTCATCATTATCTAAAAGGTTTAAAAATCATTTTGGAGTATCTCCAACTGCGTATCGCAAAAACAAATTTTTCACAATTAAAAAATCGAACATTATGGAAACAACATCCAACATTGAAAAAAGTCAAAGTTTAAACATTAAAAAACCTAAAATTCTAGATATAGAAGACAAAAAATGTATCTACCTGCGCATGCAAGGTCCCTATAAAACATTAGATTATATGGGAGCCTGGAAAAAGCTTTGGGGTCTAGTAAAAGAACAAAAGCTATTTACAGCAGGAATAGAACACCTAGGTTTGCCTTATGATGACCCAAAAGTAACAGACGAAGATAAAATTAGATATGATTCTTGTTTAGTTATACGCAAAGATGCCCAAGCCTCTGGAGATATTGGCACTAAAATACTTAAAGGTGGTAAGTTTGCTATCTTTTTATATCAAGGTAGTTATGATTTTTTTCAAGAAGTATACAATTACATTTTTAATGAATGGTTACTAAATAACGATTATGAATTACGTGATGACGTTGTTAGAGAAAAATATATAAGTAACCCAGAACGTGTTGAGCCGCATAAACTAAAAACCGAATTTTATATACCAATAAAATAAGTATAGACTTATAGTTTAACCTCTTTTTCTAAAGCTAAAAGGTGTGTAATTATATTATTACCATCTTTTAGTGGATAGACTTCAATATTACAATTATACATCTCACCATTTCTTCTGTAGTTAACGATATTTTCTTTAAAATGAACACCACTTTTTAAATAGTTACGTATATTATTTAACGTTTTGGGAGATGTATTTTTACCTTGTAAAAAATTAGGTTTCTTTCCTTTTACATATTTAAAAGAATAGCCTGTCATTTTTGTAAACCCACCGTTTACCCATTGTATTTCCTGCATTAAATCGGTAAGAATTAACGCTTCAAACTCACTTTTGGCAAGTACGGCTTCAATATCAAAAGACCAATCAAATTTCATTTTATAAGCTTTTAAAATTTCAATATCGTTTTGCTTATTAAAATTTAAGGCTTGTTTTGCTAGATGCATTGAGTAAATATCCCAGCATTTTAATGGCCCCTGTAATGTGTTTGATTTCATTTTCATTGCTTCTGTATTTATGTGCAGAGATAAAAAGAAGCAAGACCCCAACAATAAACTAATTACATTTAGCATGTTGGAAACGTATGTGTCTTGACTTGGCTTTAAATCGCGAAAGCACGTTTGTCATTTTTTAAAGGGAAGTATCTGGCTTGTAATATTTTATATTACATACAGTTGCGCGACAGCTTGTGATTTTAACACAATTCCTTATTATTCAGCGTTAGCTAAACCTTTAAATAATACTCAAATATATCATTTTTATAATTAATAAGATCCACGGATGCACTGATGGATCTCTTTTAAATACAGATTTGATAATAATCGATGGGTGTCTTCAGACAATGGTTTAAAATTGGAAACACTTGTATTTGATAAAACGTGTTTTGTAGAACTAGCTCCCGGAATAACACAACTTACAGACGGGTGATCTAAAATCCAACGCAAAGCCAATTCTACCATGGATAGCCCTTCTGGCAATATGTTTTTTATAAATTGAATTTATAAGTCTTTTTTATAGCGTTCAACCATATCTTCTCTGGATTCTGGAGCTTCATCAGATCCTAGCTGATCTTTTAACATTTTCCCCATAGTTGGAAATGAGTTTCTATCAATCTTTGATCCTTCTTCCCATAACTTAGAACGCATAAAGGCTTTTGCACAATGTAAAAACACTTCTTGTATAGTAATAACTATGCATGCTTTTGGAAGGTTTTTTTCTGAAGTAAATAATTCTAAATGTTTAGCATCTGTACTAACAATAGCCTGGCCGTTAATACGAAGTGTTTCATCTAATCCTGGTATTACAAACAACAGACCAACCATACCTGTTTCTATAATGTTACCAATACTATCAACAATATTATTTCCTTTAGCATCAGGAATTACTATTTCTGTGTTACTAGTTACTTTTACAAATCCAGAAGTACCGCCTCTTGGAGACGCATCTAATTTGCCCTCATTATCGCATGTTGACATAACCAGAAATGGTGACGTTTCAATAAAGCGAATGGCATGCTTTTCTAAACTAGAGAGTACTTTTTCTTTGGCTCTTCCTTTAGGAAAACCATATAATTCACGAAGCTGTGATTCTGTTTTAATTTGCATAATAATGGATTAGAATATGATTATCAAAAGTAACTATTATGGCAAAAAAAATACTCTGTAACCAAATAAAACTGTATTTCAACAAGTATTTATTAACCTTATTGTAAATATTATATAAAATTACACCCAACAAACCAAACACTAATAATTTAATGAAAACTCTAATTACCATTTTAATCTTCTGTTTTACAGGATTATGCAGTGCACAATTTATTTCGGCAGATGACAAGTTACATCTAGGGGCTGGTGCATTAATATCGGCTACTACTTATACTATAGTTTATACTACAACAAAAAATAAGAAAAAAGCCTTTTGGTATAGTTTAGGAGCTTCTGCATTAGCAGGTTTGGCTAAAGAGGTTTACGATGGTGGTATACAAAATGAAAGGTTTGATACGGGAGAGGCTATTGCTACAACCGTTGGAGGTTTAACAGTTAGTACAACATTGAACTTATTTGTTGGAAAGAACAAGAACAAAAAAAAGAAAGCTAAAATCGCTTTGGTTAATTAACTAAGCGATTAACAATTTCTTTAGTTGGTAGAATTTCTTTTGTATACTCAATACTTGGACCTGCAACCCAAACAGTTTTATATGTTGCTTTGGTTGCTGCATTTTTGGTAGCGTTCATACCAATTGAGAAACGAATCATTTTTACCCATTTTTTAAGCTTCTTGTTTTTATTTAAAACCGATTCTAACCAAGTTTGTTTCGTTCCAATTTTTTGAACATAAGGTGTATTTATGACTGTACATGGGGTACCCGAAATACGTTCAGTCATAACGATATCATTCGCGCCATAATCAACACAAGCTTGTTTATATTCTTCGGTAACACCAGCTTCTATAGAGGCAATAAATGGGCTTCCAACAGATACCCCAGCTGCTCCATAACCTAACATAGTATCAATATCTCCTTTATTACCAACACCGCCAGCCGAAATTATAGGAATACTACAATCTGTACTTAGTTCTTTAATCAAGTCTTCTGGGGTTTTATCACCTCGATGACCACCAGCCTGATTATTTACAGCGATAATAGCATCTGCACCAAGTTGCTCTACTTTTTTTGCAAATTTTAAATCGACCACATCACAAAACACTTTAATCCCTACTTTATGGGCTTGATTAATTGTTTCTTCAGGACTGCCCAAAGATGTGATAATAAAATCACAACCTTCTTCGCAAATCACTTCTAATTGGCCTTTATATTTTACGTTTGATTTATTTACGATTAAGTTAAACCCAAAAGAACCACCTTCTACTCTATTTGCTTTTAGTTCTTTTATAGCGGAACGTAATTCTTCCAATGTTCTGTAATTTAACGCAGGAATACACCCAGCTATACCGCCTTTCATAGCTTCTGTGACCATAGCAACATTGGATACCAAAAACATTGGGGCTTGTATTATGGGATACTTTATATGAAGTAGTTCTGTCAATTTAGTTTGCATAGCTATTTTAAATTAATCTATACAAATATAAGCATAAATATATTATGCATGCATAATATATTTATGCTTGTACATAATCACAGTATTTTTTATTAATTTCTTATTAAAAGCATTACTACGGTTATCTATAATTTTTAAAAGATATGTTATAGCCTTAGCAATAACATTCCATTGAATGAAAATCAAACTATTAGATAATATTTAGCATAAATATTTGAAAGTATGACTTTTATCATAGTTTTATTATGCATGCATAGTTAATTTTAATGGCATTAAATTTAATATTGTTAGCCATGAAAAAAATATTATTTGGTTTCTTTATTTTTGGATTAACCACCCAAATCAATTCTCAAACAATTGAACTACCAAACACTGTAATTTCTGTGAATTACAAATATTTGGATGTAACAGATTTAGATCATACGCCTAAACGCGTCAAAAAATTAGAAGATGAAATTCTAAATTATGACCACGAAGAACTCTCTAAGCTTTATGATAGAATAGATGATATTTACGAAATATCTTTTTCTGTTCCTGAAGGAATAATAATCGCTGCATATAATAAAAAAGGGAAAATAATACGAACTAACGAAAAGTATAAAAACGTAAAGTTACCATTAGCTGTTATGCAAGCGATTTCCAAACGATTTCCAAATTGGGGTATCATTGAAGATACCTATCTCATAAGATATGATCATAATAAAGATTCCTTAATTCAGAAATACAAGGTCAAAATAAAAAACAACAACAAAACTATTATGGTAAAAACCGATGAAAAAGGAATTTTTCTGTAAAACTTGTTCCTTTAAGGCTTAATTTAAAAATCTATAATACCCACATTTTAAATAAGCACCTTCAGGGAAGCTGATTGGATGATCTATATCGTGATACGTATTTAAAATATTATTAAACGGTCGTGATTGATTATTTAATACCTGTAGATTAATATCAAAAAATGACTGTGCTAGAACTCTTGATGAGCAAGATGCTAAAACTAAAAGCCCCTTACTAGCAGTTAATTGAATTCCTAATTCAGCTAATTGTGCATATTTTCTTTTAGCAAGATCTATTTCAGATTGTTGTTTGGCAAAACTCGGAGGGTCAATAACCACGACATCAAAAGTTTGTTTGCTTTTGATCATTTTTTTAAGCTCTACAAAAGCATCTCCAGCAATGGTATCATGCTTCCCTGAATAATCATTTAGTTTTCCATTTTGATAGGCAATTTCTAATGCCTGTTTACTTATATCTAAACTTGTAACCGATTTAGCTCCATTGTATAAAGCATGTACAGAAAAACCTCCTGCATAGGAAAAAACATCTAAAACTGTTTTTCCTCCACTCCATTCACCTACTTGTTTTCGGTTTGCCCGGTGATCCAAAAAATAACCTGTCTTATGGCCTTTAATAACATTCGCTGAAAACTTTACATTATGCTCTATAAATTGAACAACTTCATTCTCTAAAGTTCCGAAAACGACTTCTCCATCTTTTAATTGATGGTTTTTTGATTGTTCTAGTCCACGACTTAAACGAATAACAACGGTATCTACATTAGAAACGATTTGCAAACTTTTTAAAATAGGCTCCAAATACGGTAGCCAAATCTCCGAATATAATTTCACAACTAAAACAGTATCGTAAACATCGGCAATTAACCCAGGAAAACCATCGTTTTCGCCAAATAATAAACGATAACTAGTTGTATTTGTTTTTAATAATTCTAATCGTTTTTTATAAGCTTCTTCTATTTTTAGATGAAAAAAATCGGCGTTTATTTCTGCTTTTGAAGCGTCACTATGAATTATTTTTATACGTATGGGCGAATTCGCATCATACAAGCCTAAACCAACGACTTTATTTTTATTCTTACTAAAAACAATCGCTAAATCACCTGTTTTAGCATCATCATTAATCTTTACAATGTTATTTGAAAACACCCATGGATGCTTTTTTACGACAAATTGCTCCCCTTTTGCATTTAGTTTTACAGCTAAACGTTTGGGCTTATAATTTGATTGAATTTTAGTTGAAAATAACATATTGTGATTTACTAGCGTTCAAAAGTATGGGTTTTAAAAGTGATTAAAAAACAAACGAAATAAAGAGGGCGTCTAAAAAGTTTTTTCAAGTCCTTGAGAATTGCGTATTTGAAAAATCTCTCCGACACCTATCCGAATAAAAAAGAGGCTGTCTTGACTTTTTAGACAGCCTCTTTACTTTTAATCTATATTAAGATCCTTCGAATTCTCTCAGGATAAGTGATTCACTTAATTTTGTCAAACAAAATTAGTTCTCTACTTACTTAACTTCTTCGAAGTCTATCCTTCGACTTCGCTCAGGACAGGCTACTTGACTTCTTCGAAGTCTACGTCTTCTACGTCGCTTCCTTCTTCAGCTTGAGTTTGTTCTCCAGCTCCAGCATCTGGTCCTGGTGCACCTCCTTGGGCTTCAGCTTGTGCTTTATACATTTCTTCTGAAGCAACTTTCCAAGCTTCATTTATTTTATCTAAAGCAGGCGTAATAACCTCTAAATCTTTAGTTTCGTAAGCTTTTTTCAATTCTTCTAAAGCCTCTTCGATTGGTTTCTTTTTATCGTCAGATAATTTATCACCAAACTCTTCTAATTGTTTTTCCGTTTGAAAAATCATAGAATCTGCTTCATTTAATTTCTGAGCACTTTCGGCTGCTTTTGCATCTGCCTCTGCATTCGCTTCTGCATCTGCTTTCATCTTTTGGATTTCTTCTTCCGTTAAACCTGAAGATGCTTCAATACGAATATCTTGTGATTTATTAGTCGCTTTATCCGTAGCAGAAACTTTAATGATACCATTGGCATCAATATCAAACGTCACTTCAATTTGTGGTGTTCCTCGTCTTGCTGGTGGAATACCGTCTAAGTGGAAACGTCCAATTGTTTTATTATCTGCAGCCATAGCTCTTTCCCCTTGCAATACATGGATTTCAACCGATGGTTGATTATCTGCCGCTGTAGAGAATACTTGTGACTTCTTAGTAGGTATTGTTGTATTAGCTTCAATAAGCTTTGTAAATACATTACCCATAGTTTCTATACCTAGAGATAATGGTGTGACATCTAAAAGCAATACATCTTTAACGTCTCCTGTTAATACACCTCCTTGGATACCAGCTCCTAATGATACAACTTCATCTGGATTTACACCTTTACTTGGTGTTTTTCCAAAGAATTTCTCAACAGCTCCTTGTACTGCAGGAATACGAGTAGAACCTCCTACTAATATAACTTCATCAATATCACTTTTAGATAAACCTGCCGCTTTTAAAGCAGATTCGCAAGGCTCTATAGTACGTTTTACTAAATCGTCAATTAATTGCTCAAATTTAGAACGTGTTAATGTGCGTACCAAGTGTTTTGGTCCACTTGCAGTCGCTGTGATATATGGCAAGTTGATTTCTGTTTGCGCAGAAGATGATAATTCAATCTTAGCTTTTTCAGCAGCTTCTTTTAAACGTTGTAAAGACATTGGATCTTTACGTAAATCCATGTTTTCTTCAGCGTTAAACTCATCTGCTAACCAGTTGATGATTTTTTCATCTACATCGTCACCACCTAAATGTGTATCTCCATCTGTAGAAAGTACTTCAAAGACACCATCACCTAATTCTAAAATAGATACATCATGTGTTCCTCCTCCAAAATCAAAAACAACTATTTTTTGGTCTTGTCCTTTTTTATCTAAACCATAAGCTAAAGCAGCGGCAGTTGGTTCGTTGATAATTCTACGAACTTTTAAACCTGCGATTTCTCCTGCTTCTTTAGTAGCTTGACGTTGTGAATCATTAAAGTAAGCTGGTACTGTAATGACAGCTTCACTTACATCTGTACCTAAATAATCTTCAGCGGTTTTCTTCATTTTTTGAAGAATCATAGCAGATAATTCTTGTGGGGTATATAGACGACCATCAATATCTACACGAGGTGTATCATTATCACCTTTTACTACTGTATATGGTACACGTTCTGCTTCCTTTTTAGATTCAGAATATTTATTTCCCATAAAACGTTTAATAGAATAAACTGTTTTTGTTGGGTTTGTTACTGCTTGACGTTTTGCTGGATCACCAACTTTAATCTCCCCTCCTTCTACAAAAGCAATTACAGATGGTGTAGTACGCTTACCTTCTGCGTTTGGGATAACAACAGGTTCGTTTCCTTCCATTACAGAAACGCAAGAGTTGGTTGTTCCTAAATCGATTCCAATAATTTTACTCATAATATTTTATACTTTATTTGTGTTCAATGTTATTTTTAAACTCGATTTGTAATAGTCAATCATTATGCCATATGAAAAATACTGACAAGCTGTCATTCCCTAGTATATATTTAAAAGAATAACTTTATATGTAACAAAACAATTTATATTTGCTCTACTAAAACGATATAGTTGCATGGAATGTATTTCTGTTTTTGATATGTTAAAGATTGGTATAGGACCATCGAGTTCGCATACATTGGGGCCTTGGAGAGCTGCTGAAAGGTGGATAAAAGAGCTAAAAGACTCAAATAATTTTGATAAAGTCGAACAAATATCTGTAGATCTTTACGGTTCTTTATCCTTAACAGGAAAAGGACATGCAACAGATTATGCTGTCATACTTGGATTAAACGGTTCTGACCCCGAAATTATTCCTACAGAAACGATTCCCGATATTGTTTCTAAAATCAAAAAAACTAACATATTACACTTTAATAATGAAAAGCCTGTAGCGTTTAATACAGAAACTGATATTATTTTCAACAGAGAGTTTTTACCATTTCATTCTAACGGGTTAACTTTTACTGCTAACATAAATGGAAAAAGTATTAAGTCAACTTTTTATTCTATTGGTGGCGGTTTTGTGGTTAAAGAAGCGCTTGAGAACTCTAAGAAAAATTTTGAAATTAAATGCTCATTCCCATATCCTATTAATAAAGGCACCGAGCTTCTTAAGTTTTGCGAGGTTTTAAATAAACCTATATCTGAAGTTGTTTTAGAAAATGAAAAATCAATTCGATCGGAAAAAGACATAGATAAAGAGTTGAAACGCATTTGGGACACTATGCTTGAATGCATATATATTGGTTGTCATACCGAAGGAAATCTTCCCGGAGGTTTAAATGTAAGACGTCGTGCATTCGACATGCACGAAAGTTTAAAAGGACAAACACCTTATACCAATCCAGTTGAATGGGTATACGCTATAAGAGATACCGAAGTAAAATTTAGACAAATATTAAAATGGGTTAGTTGTTTTGCACTAGCTGTAAACGAAGTTAATGCCTCTTTAGGACGTGTTGTTACAGCGCCTACCAATGGAAGTGCCGGAGTTATTCCATCTGTATTACTGTACTATTTAGTCATTGAAAATCATGACGCTAACTTTGAAGATATTAAACGTTTTCTATTAGTTGCTGGCGAAATAGGCAGCATCTTTAAAAAAGGAGCTACTATTAGTGCTGCTATGGGAGGCTGCCAAGCAGAGATAGGCGTATCATCGGCTATGGCTTCTGGAGCGCTTTGTGAACTTTTAGGAGGTACTCCAGAACAGGTACTAGTAGCCGCTGAAATTGCTATGGAGCACCATTTAGGATTAACCTGCGACCCTATTGGTGGACTGGTACAAATACCATGTATTGAGCGCAATGCTATGGGGGCTATTAAAGCTATAAATGCTGCTGAAATGGCTTTGGATACTGATCCTAAAAATGCAAAAGTCCCTCTAGATAAAGTGGTCGCTACTATGTGGGAAACAGCAAAAGATATGCACACAAAATATAAAGAAACATCTGAAGGTGGCTTAGCTGTTGGAGTAAATATGTCTGATTGTTAAATTATTTTTTTGGGCGCATCCTCACAAGGTCGGGCTATACAATACAAGTCCTCGTTCGTTCCTCTCTGTGGGCTTTCCTTTCCTATCCCTTGCGCAGAACGATAGTAAATAAAATGAGTTCAATCAAAAAAAACTTTGCAGCTCTGTTTCTTAGAGAGAAAAACACATATAACTCCTCATTAGCTACTTTGCGAAAAAATATCCCAATATCAAAAAAACCTACCTATCACAAGTAGATTTTCTACGAGTATCGATCAAATAAATAATTTTCCACTGGTCTCCAGCCTTGAATAATTGAAATGAATTAACCCCACAATGACTAAATGTATCATTATACCAAAACTCATAAGGTGTCCAGACATTAGCCATATTACCATCTACTTGAATACTATAATCCAATAAGCGTTCGTCCCATTTCTGGTCAGCTGGCCTATTTGCAATGGCATTAATAAGTTTTCCAGGTTCACCTGTTACTAAAATATCTTTTCCCTCTTTATTTCTGTAAGCTGTTTGCATAATTATTTTATCCGCTATAACAGATTTCATAAGAGTTGTATCTCCTTTATGGAATCCTTCAAAAAAGGTATCTACTGCTGTTTTTACTTCAGCTTGCTCATCACTTTGAGAATATATAGTAGATGTAATTAAAACAAATAAATAGAATATAGTTCGTGCCATAATATTTAAATTTTAACTAAAGTAAAATAAGATACGTAATGATGCGTCCCCTTAAAGAAAAGTTTAACATATATACTTAATTCATTACTTTTACATACTTTTTAAAAATTAGAAAAAATATGTCTGTAGCTAAAAAAGAATATAAGCGTATAACAGTTAAATCATTAGTAGATATGAAAACTAATGGTGAAAAAATATCCATGTTAACTGCTTACGATTATACTATGGCAAAAATAGTTGATGGTGCAGGTATCGATGTTATTCTTGTTGGCGATTCTGCCAGTAATGTCATGGCTGGGCATGAAACCACATTGCCCATTACTTTAGACCAGATGATATACCATGCTTCTTCTGTAATTCGTGCTATATATCGTGCTCTAGTTGTTGTAGATTTACCTTTTGGAAGCTACCAAAGTGATCCTAAAGAGGCCTTACGATCTGCGATTAGAATTATGAAAGAAAGCGGAGCGCATTCAGTTAAACTAGAAGGCGGTAAAGAAATAAAAGACTCCATTAAACGTATATTAAATGCTGGAATTCCTGTGATGGGACATTTAGGTTTAACACCACAATCTATATACAAGTTTGGAACTTATACAGTAAGAGCTAAAGAAGAGGAAGAAGCGAAAAGACTTATTGAGGATGCTAAAATGCTTGAACGTATTGGCTGTTTTGCAATTGTACTTGAAAAAATACCTGCCAAACTAGCTAAGGAAGTAGCAGACAGTGTGAGTATTCCAATCATAGGTATTGGAGCTGGTAATGGTGTAGATGGCCAAGTATTGGTACTACACGATATGCTAGGAATGACTCATGAATTCAACCCTCGTTTTTTACGTCGTTATATGAATTTATATGAAGATATGACCAATGCGATTTCTCAATATGTCGATGATGTGAAAACTCACGATTTCCCAAATGATAGTGAGCAATATTAATCTCAGTAGGCAGTAGGCAGTAGGCAGTAGGCAGTAGGCAGTAGGCGAAATTAAATTATTCGTGTATTAGTGGCTAAAAATTTCTTTCTAAAAAACAACCCAATAATCGATTGATCCAAACATCCAACATGTCTAAAGTTATTTCCAACAAATCTAATTTACAAGTCCTTTACGAAGACAATCACATCATTGTTGTAAATAAACGTGCAGGAGATATTGTGCAAGGAGACAAAACAGGAGACAAACCATTAAGCGACGTCGTAAAAGAGTATATTAAAGATAAATACAACAAACCCGGAAATGTATACTTAGGGGTTGTGCATCGTTTAGACAGACCAACAACTGGTCTTGTTATATTTGCCAAAACTAGTAAAGTATTACCTAGGCTCAATAAACTATTCCTTTCAAAAGATATAAAAAAAACATATTGGGCCATTGTAAAAAACAAGCCTTTAAAGACTGAAGACTCTTTAATAAATTGGTTAAAAAAGAATCCAAAAAACAATAAATCAACCGCATATATAAAAGAGGTTAAAGACAGTAAAAAAGCAATCCTTCATTATAAAATATTAAAAAAGTTAGACAACTATTATTTGCTTGAAATTAATTTAGAAACTGGCAGACATCACCAAATACGATCTCAATTATCTAATATTGGATGCCCTATCAAAGGAGATTTAAAATATGGCTTCGATAGAAGTAATAAAGACGCCAGTATCCATTTACATGCAAGGCATATAGAGTTTATCCATCCAGTAAAAAAAGAACCGATAACTATTTCTACACCACTGCCAAAAGATGCTATCTGGGATGCTTGTTTCCCATAATTTGAATATCTTTATAAAAAACACGTTTTGGATACTATACCCGAAATACTTGCCAAGCAGAGAGATTTTTTTAAATCTCAAAAAACCAAAGATATTTTTTATAGAGTATCTCTTTTAAAGGCTTTAAAACAAGAAATAATGGCTAGAGAACAAGCCATTTACGATGCTTTAAAAAAAGATTTCAAAAAACCTGAATTCGAAACATTTATTAGCGAATTCGGTCTAGTTATTTCTGAACTAAATTTAGCCATTAAGAGCCTTAAAAAATGGACAAAACCAGAACGAGTAAAATCGTCAATGTTAACATTTCCATCTCGAGATTATATTTATAAAGAACCTTACGGGAATGTGTTGGTTATCGCTCCTTGGAACTACCCTTTCTTATTAGCAATCGAGCCTTTAGTTATGGCCATTGCAGCTGGAAACACAGTAGTTTTAAAACCTAGCGAACTAACTAAGCACACTTCACAACTCATTACTAGTATTATTCAAAAAGTATTTCCTAACACAGTTGCAACTTCCATTGAAGGCGGTGTTGAGACTGCTACAGAATTATTAATTCAAAAATGGGACTATATATTTTTTACTGGCAGCGTTCCTGTTGGAAAAATTGTTGCTCGTGCTGCTGCTAATCATTTAACTCCAGTTACTTTAGAATTAGGAGGCAAGTCTCCTTGTATTATTGATGAAACCGTTAATCTAAAACTAGTCGCTAGACGGATATCCTGGGGGAAGTTTTTAAATGCCGGACAAACATGTATTTCTGCAGATTATATCATTATAAAATCTAATATTAAAGATGCTTTTATAGATATTTTAAAAACCGAAATCATTAAAAGGTATGGTGTTAATCCAAAAGAATCTCCCGATCTACCAAGAATCATCAATAAGAAAAATGTGTTAAGAATAGCAGACATGTTGAAAGATGTTCACGTAGTTTTTGGGGGGCATGTGGATATAGAAGATTGTTATATAGAACCTACAATTATTGATTCTCCAAATTTGAATAGTAGGATAATGAACGAGGAGATTTTTGGACCAGTTTTACCTATTTTAACTTATAATAATAACCAGGATATAGAAAATATTATTTGGAATTACGAAAAACCTTTAGCTTTTTATGTATTTTCAAATAATAGTATTTTCGTTGAGCAAATAATCAAAAAATATAGTTTTGGAGGCGGTGTAGTAAATGATTTATTAATTCATTTTGGAAACTCTAGATTGCCTTTTGGAGGTATTGGAGCTAGTGGTATGGGAGCCTATCATGGAAAAACTGGCTTCGATACATTTTCTCATAATAAATCCATATCCAAGCGGGGAAATTGGATTGATCCTGGTGTAAGATATGCACCCTACAAGGGAAAGTTTAATCTTTTAAAAAAAATGTTTAAATATTTCTCTTAATTAGCGATTGGATAGTCTAATACTAATTGTACACCTTTGTTTGGCTTAGATGACAATTTAAATTCTGCATGAATTAAAAAGGCTCTACTTTTCATATTTATCAATCCAGATCCTTTTTCTGTATCGTTCATATCAAATCCTTTACCATCATCCTTGGCAGTTATTTTTAGTTTTTTTGTCTGATACTCTATAGTAATCTCCAGATTTTCAGCTTCAGAATATTTTACAGAATTAGACAAAAATTCTTGTATGATTCTAAAAATAATGATTTCGTGTTTGCTATTTGCAAAGTCAATTCTCTCCCCTACTGTTTTAAGCTCAGCAGAAGCGAATTTCATCTTTTTAAGTCGATTTAATTCATTGGTAATAGACTTTTCAAAACCAATATTTAAAACAACCTCATTATTTAATGTTTTAGAAAGTGCCCGTACTTCAGATAAACTATTTTTAAGCGCATCGCTCGTATCTTTAAACTTCTCCTTTATATCATCTGCTACTTGCATTTTTAAAATACTTAACTGCATATTTGCAAAGGATAATAATTGCCCCACATTATCATGTAATTCCCATCCTATATTTTTGAGTGTTTGCTCCTGTATTTCGGTTTGTGCCTGTGCTATTTCTTCTTCAAAAGCTTGTTTCTGCTTGATTTTATCCAACAGTAGTTTATTCTTTCTCTTTTGAAATACAATAAAAAAGATTACAACTAAGAATGTAACAATTACTAAAACAGTAATCATATATATTAGTAGATAGCGTTCGGCAGCTGTACTCGCTAATTGTTCTCCGGTTTGCACCATATTAAAGCAAATGTAAAGGTTGAATACATAAATATATTAGCAAATAAGAAAATTTCCCATTGCAAAAAAATAAAACTCCAGTCTCGATTGGGGTTCCCTGCTTCATAAGCAAAATAAGCTTCGTAAAAATCTAAAGGTGTAATGATGAGCCACCAGATAAATATTGCAAAACTAATATAGAAATTTATGGATCTGTAAAAAGTTAAGATTTTATCACTTAATAACACTTCTATGAAATAAAATACTGTACACAACAATATGATAATAGCACCAATAATATTTATTACTGGAAAAAACTTATAAAAAAACACTTCCCAGTTTAAAACAATATAAGTAATAGAAAAAAAGAAAAAAGCATATGTAAAAAGCTTGATAAGCTCTCTAAACACCTTAATTTTTAATATTTTACGATAATAAAAAGAAAAAAACAGGATAGCACCAATTTGCCAATAGAGTGTTGCCCACCAATGGTTCTTTTCTAAAACAGTGCCCATAAGAAAATCAAAAAATTTCCCAGGAGATACATACCTTGCATAAAAGCTGGCAAAATCACAAATAGTTAGATATACTAAAAAATATATAAAATATTTAGCAGCTGTAAGTTTGTATTTTTTATAAAGCAACAAACCAGTTACAGCTGCTAATGATTCAGTTATAGTTGTAAGTAAAAGATAATTTTTTCCAATAAATTCTTCCACAAAAAAATTAGTTAGGATAGCCTCCTGAACCTCCTCCGCCTCTATTTAAAGGAGGAATAGGAAGATCTTGATCATTTCCTCTAAAGTTAAACGGGCTCACACTAGCTTCAGCATGTCTTTTTTTGCCTGTAGGTACAAGAAACATAGTCGTTAAATCACATTTTTCAGGACCCGCTTCTTGTCCATAAACACCTAAATAAACTCGGTAGCCAGTAATTTTATAATCTAAACTATCAGCTTGCTTTTTAGCGTATTTTATATAATTTCTAATTTCTTTAGAAGACCACCATACAGAACGATCGTCCTCTTTATGCCCTCCCATTGCTGCACAAGAGTCTACTGCTGGTTTTCTGTATTTAGTCCAATTATTGTTTAATTCCTTGGCATAATCTTGCTTAAGAAGCCCTTTTGGGAGTTCAAATTTTTCTGCTGTTTCCAGTTTTGTTTGCATAGAATCCAATTCAGGATTTCTTGGACAAAAGAAATAAGTTAGTAAAGCTCCGATAATAAGTCCCAAAATAATGTAACTTAGTTTTTTCATGTTTTAGTATGGTTATATGGTTAATAAAGTTAGGGGTTAAAAATAAGAAAAAGATTTAAGAACGTAGTCTTTTTATACAATTCCTAAGCGTTTATAAAAATTATGCAGGAAAACCCAACATACCTCCCATTCCTACTGTAAATAGCCAACAACCATAAATGGCATGTTTTAAGGAAACTAATAATGTCGTGCGAGCTAAACCAAAATAATATGCTATGAGTGACCAATTCAAAAAACAACTATTATAATGAAAAAAACTTAAGTTGTAGGGCGTATTATTTTGGTATTGCTACTATTGGTCTAAGAGGGAACGGACTCTTCAATTAAAAAAATTATGCTATAATAAACAGTTCATGACTACTTACTTCTATAAAACTTAACTACAACCGTTCCCAACTAGACATTCTATTTGCTCTGATTTAGCTTGATAATAAATTCTTGCTCACCGAATACACATTGGCCTGTTTCCATGGAGCACACTGTGTAGTTTATGGTTGCCTTTATTTTAGGATTAGGTTCTAAAACTTTGATGCGTTGTATAAAACCACCACCTGATTCTGTGATTACTCGTGTATCGCCTTCCCAGACCTCATCGTATTTGGTTTTTGCTTTTATTGGTTTTGGATTTCCTATTAATTTGAAACCTTGACCCTCTAGCGTTACAGACGTTGGTATTGGTCCTAAGTCTGGATCTTGGTCTGTGGCGTATATGTACCACGTATCATCCAGATTCACCTTAAACGTTAGTTCTAGCTCTTGCCCTGGCTCTATAAGGGTTATTGATTTTTCTAATGACCAGTGGGCGGATACCAAACTTTGAGCGTTAAGACCTAAAACCATCATAATAGATACACATAGTACTATTAATTTTTTAATGAATTTTCTTTTCATCTCTTCTTTCTTATAATTAATATTATTGAGCCAATTAAGAAAATAATTGATGGAATCACAACGACTAACAATAGATTTAATACTTTTATTTGTTGACTATTTACATTGAATTTTGTATCTGAATCCTTGAAATTTTTAAGTCTGTTATTAAATGTATCTATTGGATATACCCCATCTGACAACCATCTAAATATGTCTTTTATATAACCCCTATTAAAAGCCATTCTTATACCCACACCAACTCTACTTCTTAATTCTCTATTACTTAAGAAGTCAGCATCGCCTGCAATCATAATCTTTTGTTTCTTTTGATTTACAGTTCTCTCGAGAGCAATAACCAATGGTATTGGTTTATCAATAGGGGTTTGAGTGCTATCTACAATTGTATAAGTTGAACTAGTAGTTTCTATAACAGATGTTACCTTAAAATTATTTTCATCTAACAGATATAAACCAAGAGCACCGTTGAATGTAAGTTCTTTATCATTAGCTAAATGATTTGGTGATTGTCTATAACCATTATTTTTATTTAAATGCTTACCGGCTTCTGTTACCTTACCAATAACAAAACCGTCTTCCATATCTTTAATATCCTGTCTTATTATTTTTGATTTAAAATTTACACCTAGCAAACTATTAATGGATTCGATATTCTGACTGCTTCTTTTTGGCTCTATTAAAAATAATGCGTTCCCGCCATCATTAATATATTTTCTAAATAGATTAAGCTCTTTTTCTGATAGAGAATCATTAGGAGCTGCCCATACAAGAATGTCATGATTTATATTTAAGGTGTCTCTTTCTAAATAAGTTAAACCAAATTTAAAACCTGCATTTCTTAATGAGCTTCTTTGTTTGGAACCCTTTATCATATGACCGTAACCTGAATCAAATTCGTTAAATCCGCGTTCAAGATGCCCCTGAATAAACTTTACTTTAACCTCATTGCCCAACAGTTGTTTTAAGGATGCTGCATTTTCTGCTTCTAATGGAAAATGTTGTGTGTCATAAAATATGCGAACAAAAGATCTTACATCATTGTTTAATTGAAACATTCTTACGTACTCATTATCTTCATCACTTAAATCTATTAATTTTTTGATTTCAGAAGGTCCTAAAACATCTTCAAAATTTAAACCATATGATTTAGCATAAATTCTTGCAATTTCCTCTAATGAATGATCTGGATACTTTTCAAATATACTATCATTTGCATTTGAAATAATATCATAGAAATACACATACTCCATTTCTAATTGAGGTAAAAATCTAGTAAATTTCTCAAACCATCTGGCATTTCTATTATGGTGTCTTGGAAGACCACTAATAATTGTATTTTCACTAAATAGATTTACAAAGGATACCATCTTTAAAGGGCGATCTTTTAATTGTTTAACAATTTCTAATGATTCATTAGAAAGAGTATTTCTTTTATTTCTCGACATATCCCAATAAAACTTGTTTTCTGGCTTGCTTGTTAAGTGACCTAACCCAAATGACAAAACTATAGTACACAAGTATAGTGACGACTTATAATACCAAGGTTTGTCATTCTTTTTAAATGACAACCTTAAAATAGTAAGGACTAAAAACATTACTATGATTATTATAAAATAAAAAATGCCTTCACTAGTCATTAGACCATTTATTAGTTGTTCTGTTCTTTCAGGTATAGAAAGCCAGTAATTAATTTCGTTAATTACAGGTGTTTCCTGCCAAGTAACGCCTACAATATTTAGAAAAGCTATAACACCAAATGTTATTATAGCCGTTACTACTTGATAAGAAGATAAACTTGAAATAAATAGACCAATAGCTGTATAGGTTGCCAAAAGGAAATATATTCCTAATAACCCTGAAATTATTAACCCTACATCAGCAAACTGTATTGAGTAAATACCAATAATGCTGACCAAAAAAAGAAGACCTAATAGCATTAAGCAATAGCATAACAAGGCTAAATATTTACCAAGAACAATTTGTTTAATTGAGATTGGAGATGAAAATAATAACTTTATTGAACCAGTATTTAATTCATTACTAATAATACCCATTGTTAAAAGAGGGATATATATGAATGCATTTTTTACAATATTATTGAATAACGCTAGCTCGTTAGAGAAAATTCTATAAGTTAAATCTGTAATTTGGTAAGTGCCTCTTTGGAGGTAACTTTCGTAGGTCTCTAACAAATCAATAAATGAAACTCCAGCTTGAACAATGAATATAATTGCTAACAACCAAGCTATTGGTGAATAAAAGAACTTCCTTAATTCAAGTAATGCTATTTTTATTATAATCATAATTTGTCTTAATTTATTGATGAAGATAACTCTGCAAATACATCATCTAATGAATTTTTTAATGGAAAAATCTCTATTAGCCCCCAATTACTTTTAATACTTCTCTCAATAATCGCTTTTGAAGTTTTTATAATGTCATTGGTTTTAACAAGAATTATTTCATTTTTAAAATCTACCTCTTCAACACCACATATTAGAAGAAACTCCTCTAATTCTGGAGGTAATATCATTTTTATGGATAAAGTATTGGGCGCTACATAATTATTAAAATCTTCTATACTACCAGAAAACACCTTATTTCCCTTTTCAATCATAATGATATTAGAACAAGTGGCTTGTACTTCTGAAAGAATATGAGTAGACAACAAAACAGCCCTATCTTTACTTATAGTCTGAATAAGTTTCCTAACTTCAAGTACCTGTACTGGATCTAGACCATTTGTAGGCTCATCAAAAACTACTAATTTTGGATCGTGAATAATAGCTTGTGCAATACCAACTCTTTGTTGATAGCCACCAGACAAACTGCGTATTAGAGCTTTACTGAAGTGAGATATATTACATAACTGCTTTACTCTTTCTACAGCATTTCTAATTTTTACATTTGGTATTAGTCTTATTTTAGCGCAATACTCTAAATATTCATTAACTGTTAAATCAAAATACAATGGTGCCTTTTGAGGTAAAAACCCTATTAATTTTTTACTTGCTATTTGATTATTGCGAATATTAATTCCATTAATAAAAACATCTCCTTTTGTAGGGCTTAAAACACCGCACAAAATATTTATAGTAGTAGATTTACCTGCACCATTAGATCCCAATAAACCAAGTACTCCATTACTCTTAATTTCTAATGATATATCGTTAACTGCAACTTTATTTCCATAATAGTGTGTGAGGTTCTGTACTTTTAATATGCTATTTACCATAATATTTATTAAGCAAAACTAATTTATAATCTACTTTTTGGGTCTCTGATAATTATAACTTTCATAGGCTTGGTAGATTTTTCTAAATAAAGACCTTTTGATTCTAGATATTTACCATAGCTATTAAATGATTTTCTGTCAGCTTCAGTAGCCTCAAAATCTATGTGATAATCTCCGAAACCAGTTTCATCAATAAATGGAACTTCTTCCTGTACCTTGATTCGACCTTGACTATATTGACGACAACCAAAAAGTGAGTTTCCAAGTAAACGAACCATGTCTCTCATAATGGCATTTTTATAATTCCATGACCCATCTGCAGGAAATTCCTCTCTATATTTCTGATTTGGTGTTTTAGTTTTTAACAACCCCATAGCATTTGGGGTTGCTTTTAATTTCCATATGGGCATCTCTCTTATTTCTACAGAAACATCATACCCAAAATAGTTTTTTAAGTCACGTTGCATGACCTCTTGTACAAATAGACCCGATGCCTTTTCTTCTGGTACTTGCACACTATAATGGTATTTATTTTTGACCGACTTAAAGTTTTTGTTTTTCCAAAGGTCAGTGCCGACTAATTCTGGATTGGTTTTAACTTCTATAATGGGTGTATGCCAAGACATTCCATAAGCTGATTTAAAAAATGGAGACCATTCATCCACCCAGATTTGTTTTTTTTTAAACGGGTGTCTGAAAGGCATTGCTTGATTGATTAAGGTGTCTCCATAAGCTATTCTATACAAATCAATAGGTTCCATATTGACCCATTGCGCTAATCCTGGACGGCTTAAAGATGAATCGTTTTGAGTCTTTTTGTCGAACCAAGTACGAGTATATAAGTAATACTCCTGGTTCTCTACTGGTAGGATTGATTTTGCTTTTTTTAAAACCGACCTGTACATAAAGTCATTATTATCACCTTTACCTTCATGGACAAATAAAGGTTTATCCATATCAATTTTTACAATACGGTTTTGCTCTATTTTATAATTCTCAATGGCTTTTTTTAGTTGATAATCTTTGGATGAAGCAAATTTAACCGCTTCTTCTAGACTCTTTTTCCCTATTCCAATCCAAGCAATAAATCCATTTTTATCAATTACGAAAGACTGAGGTAATCCAGATAGTCCAGCAGCTTTTAACCAATCATTCCGCATACGCTCATCTTCTGTATCCACAGCTACTCTATAGCTTATTTCATCTGTTTTTTTTGTAACAAAGCGTTCTACACGTTGCACGTAGTTTGGATTTTTAGTTCCTATGGGTTCATTATTGGCTTCCATCACAAAAAAGTCAAGCACCTCTACCTCGTCTTTATACTTTTCTGCCAAATATGATAAAAAAGGAATCATTTTTATACAGCCAGTACACCAAGTAGCTCCAAATTCCAATACATACACCTTACCTTTTTCAAAATTTTTGACCTCATTGCCTTTGATCCACTTAAAAATAGATATTTCGGGTGCCTTATCGCCTACTTTCAAGGTAGGTTGTTGCCCTTGAGCATCTGTACAAAAACCGCACATTAAAATCATGAACATTATTACGATTTCTTTGTAAATATTGACTCTTTTCATATGTTTATTTTTTATATTGAATTATAAGTATTCTATGTAGAGATATTTAACACCTTACATGATTGGATACCCCCTCCTCTAGCAGGAGGGGTTTGTTTAAAATATTAGTTGATCTTAGTATCCTTGATTTTGAGGTAATAAATTGGGATTAATTTCAATTTCTGATAATGAAATAGGAAGAAGTGTATTTGTTGACCTCCAACTATCGGTTTTAATAGGACTTAAAACTGCATCCGCCTTACCTGTACGCTTAATATCAAGCCATCTATGAGCAAATTCTGTAAACAACTCAACTTTTCGCTCTTGTTCCACTGCCATCAATAGATCTACTTGGGTATTTGCAGTAGTATTTGCTAAACCTGCCCTATTCCGAATGCTGTTAACATCTGATTGAGCACCTATTATATTACCTTGTTTGGCTCGAGCTTCAGCTCTGATTAAATACTGTTCGGCTAAACGGAAAACCGATAAATATTCTTGATCTCTAACTATATTGTTCGTAACATTTTTATATTTATAAGGAAAATAATAATTTATTCCTGTTCCAGGGTCATTAAAACTACCTACCCAATCTGTAAACCTTCTATCTCCAACTTCAAAAGAATTGATAAGTTCATTTCTAAAAACGGAGCGACTACCAAGGCCTATTGCTGTTTGTTGAATAACAAATCTATTCGCCTGTAGTACAGTAAAGTTTGTACTTATTTGAGAGGGTTCAATTTGCCAAATGGCCTCATCATTTGCAGCTAAAAACACATCATTTAAATCAGTTTCTAGAGTGTATAAATTATTATTTATCAAAAGTGTTGCTTGTTCTTCAGCTTTTTCCCAATCTTCAATGTACAAATATGTTCTCGCTAACAAAGCTATGGCTGCATCTCTATTTGGACGAATTCTTTTACCTTCTATAAAACTGAAATCGGCTGCCATTAAACCGATAGCATCTTCCAAATCTAAAATGATTTGCTGATATACCATCTGTTCATCACTCCGCGAAATGGTATTATTTGTTACTACATCTGATGATGTGATAATAGGAGACCTACCAAATAAATTTGTTAAATAAAAATGACTAAATGCACGTAGGAACTTAGCCTCTCCTTCAATTTGATTTTTTAATTCTTGAGTTACTTGGTTATTATCCTCTAATATCTCTAAAAGGGAGTTGATATTTAGCAAAGAATTAAAGCTACTAGACCAAAAAATATCTGAATGACCGTTTTCTACAGTTAGATTGCTTTGAAAATATTCAAGTTCAGTTTCACTATTTGGTGAAGCTAATAGTTCATCTGAATACAGTCCCATAAGTCTATCTAAATCACTATTTGTAAAGCTTCCGTTTGATTCAAATTCACTATAAATACCACTTATGGCTGCAACCGCTGACTCATCATCGGTAATAGCTGTTTCTCTTATGATTTCATTTCTTGGTGCATCGACTTCAACAAAATCTTCGCAACTCCACAATAAAGTTCCTATTAATATGCATATTAAGCATGTATTTAACTTATATATTTTATTATTCATAATTTGTTTTTTTAAAATGATAAATCTAGTCCTAAACTTATTATACGTAAAGGAGGTAAAGCGACAGAAGAACCGCCTACTTCAGGGTTTAATCCTTTAAAATCTGTAATAGTAAACAAATTTTGCCCCTGTACAAACACCCTTAAATTTTGCATCTTTAGAGTTTCCAATACCGTATTAGGTAGACTATATGATAATGAAAGATTATTTAAACGAATGAATGAAGTATCTGTTATAATGGCATCTGATTGTATATAACGAAAATAATTGCTGTTATTTCCATATTTTTGAAACCTTGCTAGATCACCCGCTTGTTGCCAGCGATCTATAACCTGTGCTGGTTGATTGCTTGCTGTAAGAGCACCTGGGGAGGCAAATCCAAAATACACATCACGTCCAGTCTGTTTTACAAACTGAAACAAAAAATCCAAAGTAAAGCCTTTATAACTAATAATGTTTTGAATTCCACCAAAATACTTCTGACCGACTTCAATATATTTCTGGTTATCAGTTTCACTTATTGAACCATTATTGTCAAAATCTGTAAAGTCATAAGTTCCATTATTATCATTTATACCCATAAACTCAAAATACTTACCACTATTTCCATTAATTGATTCGCCTACTACCCATACATTATCAAAAGTTGGAAAATCCTCGATATTTTGAAACTCAAGTAACTTGTTTCTTGGAATGGTTAAGTTAAAGTTGGTTGACCAATTAAAATTTTTGTTATTTATGTTAGCTGTACTAAGTTCTATTTCTAGCCCCGTGTTTTCTACAACTGTTGGCAAATTAAATTGTAAAGAGCTAGCACCAGTTACAGTAGATAAGGGTAGACCAATCAACTGATCTGACGCCCTGTTTTGATACCAACTAATATTTGTTAATATTTTTTCATTAAAGAATCCTAATTCTAAACCAAACTCTAACTTTTTTACTGATTCCCATGAAAAATCTGGATTAGCCAATCGCGTAACATTAAAACCAGTAATGTTATTATATGGATTATCAACAAATGAATAAGTGTCTAAAAAATTATAATCTCCGATTTGGTCATTTCCTGTAATTCCATAACTCCCACGAAACTTCCCAAAAGTTAACCAAGAAATATTTTTAGTAAAATCTTCTTCTGTAAAAATCCATGCTCCACCAATTGCTCCGAAATTTCCAAACTTTTTATTTGGACCAAAACGTGAAGAACCATCTCTACGAGCCGTTAAATTTAACAAATACTTATTTCCCCAGTCTAGATTAATTCTGGCAAAAAAAGCATTATATTTATATTGTGTATACGTTGAAGACACCTCTGTTGATGTAGCTGCGTCAACATTAAGTAAAAATTCATCTCTTGAAAACCCTTCGGCTCTTATATCCGTTGTTTCTCTAATATCTTCTCGAAAAGTAGTCCCAAATAACGTAGTTAATCTTAGCTTCCCGAAATTCTTATTATATTCTAATTGAGGTTCAAATATCCAGAATTTATTATTTCCTTGATTAAACCGACTACTTCTTTGTGAAAATAATCTACTATCTGGTCTTATGGCCGATAAAGGACGAATACTATTACCATTAAAATCTAGAAAATTGTAACCTATTGATGCTTTTACTTTAAAACCGTTAAACAGTTGATATCCTAAATCTGCATTTGCTATTATACTCTCTGTTTGATCATTATAATCTCCTTCAAGAAACGCTAATGGGTTATTAAATGAATTATTCTCCCAATTAATGCCTCCATTAGCATCGTATAATTCAGGTGCATTAGGTGGTAACGTTACTGCTGTTCTCGTTAAATCAATAACAGGCAATGCATTTCTACTATTAGAATACTTTACTGATGCATTTATATTAAATCTATTGTTGTTAGAAGTATGAACTACATTTAATAAGCCCGAAACCCTTCTAAAACCTTCATCTGTAGGAAACACCGTAGTTTCTTTAAAATAACCTGTTGAGAAATTAAATTGAGTGTTTTCATTACCACCGGAAACAGAAACGTTTGCATTTGTTTGCATAGCAGTACCGCCAATTAACTCCTCTTGCCAATCTGTATACCTGCTTTGATCCCAGACAAAAACATCTGGTGCAAATCGTTCTTGAATAAATGGTGGGAAATTAGGTAAATTTGGATTCCCTTCTAAACGCATTTCTAAGTATTGTTCTGTATTTAACAAATCTAGTTTTTTACTGACTTCACCAAAACCAGTAGTTATATTTGCACTAACTGAGGTTCTGCCTACTTTTCCTTTTTTCGTTGTTATTAGAACAACACCATTAGCTCCTAAAGAACCATAAATAGCAGTGGCATCCGCATCTTTTAAAACTTGAAAAGATTCTATATCATTGGGATTTATGAATGCAAGTGGGTTTCCTGCGCTTAGAGCACTTCCAATAGACCCATTTGTAAATCCCCTTATTGGATAAGGCACACCATCAATTACATATAAGGCATCATTACCATCTCTACGTAAGCTGTTTCTACCACGAATCTGGATACTAATACCACCTCCAGGAACACCAGTATTTTGTACAATGGATACCCCACTCATTCTTCCTTGTACTGCCTGTAATGGATTTGTAACTGGCTGTAACTCGATATCTTTCGCTTCTACCCTAGAAATATTACCTGTTGCTTTTCGTTGAGAGGTTTTGTAGTAACCAGCGTTAATCTCGATAACATCTAATTCGCTTATCTCTTCCTTTAATACAACATCTATAGTTTTTTGATTTCCTACTGTAATTTCTTGACTTGCGTATCCGATAGATGAAAACATTAGGACATTAGAATTGTCAATGACAGTAATAGTGTATTGCCCATCGAAGTCGGTTGCTACTCCTCGTTGAGTCCCTTTTACAATTACTGTTACTCCAGCTAGTGGCATGCCATCTTCTCCAGTAACCTTACCTGTGATTTGACGCTGTTGAGATTGGGATTTCTGTTTAATAGTAATTCTGTTATCGGCTCCTAAGATGACATTGAATTTGCCTTTGGGCAGTGTTTGTTGTAAGAGTTTACCAACGCTCATCACACCTTTTTTCACTTCTACATTTGGGGTATTCTCAAATAAATTGGTTGGATATAGAAAGCTGTATTTTGTTTGGTCAATAATCATATCGAAGACTTCATCGACGGTCATGACCTTATCCCGATCTATTTTGACCTTTTCTTGTGCGTTCGTGATATCAGTATTTAAACTGAAAACCGTTGTGCATAGTAAGAAAATGAATGTTCTCATCATCATTAAGAGTATCCGTTTGCTGATTCCTATTTTCATAGGAATTGCATGGATTTTAATTGATTTAATTTCCATAAATTTGCTGTGTTATTAGTTAGTTAAAATTTAATTAGTTAATAATGCTATAGGGGGATAAGGTTTGACTTTCGACGGATAAACTTTTCTCCCTTTTTTTGTTTCGTAGTGTTATTTCATATTGTTTTAGGTTTAGTTAATTGCTTTAAGTCTTTATCTTTTTTATTAATTAATTTATACTGTTTTAAAGCTTTATTCACATCTAATACTTTTTCCATTGATGAAAAAGTATTCAAAAAATCTAGGCTGCATATTAATTCTTTGAAAATCAGCATTACTGATTTTTCATGTGCATCGCAACCGCTGCGCTTCGGCGATGCTCCTCTGCCCTATCTAATCAGTAATTTGATTTTACTACTGAATTAATATTGAGGCCGTTTGCCTTCAATTAATGATTTCGTTTTCATCACTTAAGTGTTATAGTTTTGTTATTGATTTCGTAGTTTTTGATGACTCCGAAATTTTTGATATCGTTTAAGATATCTATGATACTTTGGTCTTTATATAATGCTCCGTTGAATGGTATACCTTCTAAATTCTCATCTGCAAAGACAACCTCCATATCGTACCAACGTGATAGGGTAGTCATGATCTCTTTTAATGATTTGTCCTTGAACATATACAAACCTTCTTTCCATGATATTTGAGAACGAACACTTACCTCTTGTACGCTCACATTTTTGGTTACGATATTTAAATTGGTTTGTTGGGATTGTGACAGTATCTTGACAGTATTACCTGCTGTTACCTCAACCTTGCCTTCTACCAATGTGGTGTAAATATTGGTTTCATCTTTATAGGCTTTAATATTGAACTCGGTGCCTAATACTTCTACTTCTTGGCTGTTATTAAACACCTTAAACTTTGCGCCTTCATGTTCTGAACTTGGTGACACATCAAAATATGCTTCTCCATAAACCAGCTCTACTTCCCTTGTTTCGCCCTCATTAAATGCTACGGGGTATTTTAATTGACTTTCGGAATTTAACCACACTTTGGTACCATCTGAAAGGGTTAATTGGAACTGACCCCCTCTAGGAATTGTAAGATGGTTATAGACTAATTCGCGTGAAGTATTGCTACTATTATAAATGACTTTTTCTCCGTTACTGGTAACATTTTGCGTTTGGTAGGTATCGCCTTTTACTAAAGCTATCCGATCTCCATTCTCCAACGTTAAGGTTGCTTTGTCGGTCCCAGTTTCTATTTGGTTATTGACAATGATTGGTTCAGTGATTTCTATAGAACCCGTATTTCCCTTTTGCTGAAAGAAATAGCCCATACCAAAAATAATGACAGCTGCAGCTGCATATTTAAGGACTTTATATATCTTAAATTTATAAGTTGTTTTTTTGGACAACCTAATTTTTCGTAAATATTCTTTTTTAGCATTTTCGGTATCAAACTCGTTGGTATTAATATCCATAGCATAGTTGGTCTTTATATAACTCTTGAAAATTTGTTTATGCTCGTCCTTTTTTAACCAATTAGCTAGTATTTCTAATTCGTCTATATTGGCGGCATTCATCAAGAATTTAGTCAATATTTTTTCGATATTTTGATTCATTTTAAACAGGCGCTTTGTTACTATTACGTTTCCCAAATGTAACCACCCACAAAATCCACTAAAAAATATTTACTTAATTTTACAGTTTAATAAAGTAATTTTAATACATCTTAATAGGTGCATCCAGATTATTCTAATAACAAAATACTTATTACTCACTTGAAGCAGGGTGATGAAAATGCTTATGCTTATTTGATGGATACTTACCACCAAAAGCTTTGTGTTTATGTAAAAAGTCTTTGTCGTGATGTTTACCTAGCTGAAGATATTGTACAAAATATATTTATGATGGTTTGGGAACGGCGCCAAAAGCTTAAGGATATTTATTCTTTAAAAAGCTATCTCTATCAATCTGTGTATAATGAGTTTATCAACCAACACCGTAAAAAGAAGAATCTGTTAAGTTTAGAGAAAGAATATATTAGCACGCTTAATACTATTCTTGAGGAAGAAGACACTAATGAGCTGCCCAAATTAATTGCTCTTGTAAAACAAGAAATACAAAACTTACCCCCTAAATGCAAATCGGTATTTACTCTGGCCAAACACGAAGGCTTGACTTATGCTGAAATTGCTGAGCATTTAGGCATTTCTTTTAGAACCGTAGAGAACCAAATGAGTAAAGCATTTACCTTAATACGAGAAAAGGTTGGTGATAAAATGCATGCTATTTTGTTTTTGTTGTTTGGTTCAAGAAAATTGTCTAGATCTGTTTAAGATTTCTTTTTAGAGGACTAAAAATTAGCTTCTATAGATCTTACTTACATTATTACGTTTTACTGTAGTTCTATTTTAAAGGTGAATTCGACTTAATAGTCATTGATTTTCAATTAGTTACATAAAAAACACCCCTAAATCCCCTCAAGGGGACAATTTTACCGAGTGAGATTCCTCCCTCGAGGGAGGATTAAGGAGGGTGTTTTTAAATACAAACAGAACCTTACAATGAAGTTAAATAATTTAAGTTAAATCGAACTCACGTTATTTTAATCTTTTTGACCATTGTTGGTCGTGCTATTTTAGCGGTGTAAGGTATGCTGTATATGCTCCCTTTAAATACTTGAGGTATTGTAAATTTAATATTTTGGATTTGAAGTGTTATTCTATTGGGTCTGGCGGACAACAAAAAAGCACAACACCAAGTAGTCAAACGAGATGTCGTGCGCAACTAACTCAAAATAATCTGCTATGAGTGACTAATTCAAAAAAACAACTATTACAATGAAAAAAACTTAAGTTGTAGGGCGTATTATTTTGGTGTTACTATTATTAGCCTAAAAGGGAACGGGCTTCAACTAAATAAAACTAAGCTATATACAGTTCATAACTACTTACTTCTATAAACTAAACTATTACCGTTCCCAACTAGACGTTTTATTTGCTCTGATTTAATTTGATATTAAATTCTTGCTCACCGAATACACATTGGCCTGTTTTCATGGAACAGACCGTGTAGTTTATAGTTGCATTAATTTTAGGATTAGCTTCTAAGAGTTTAATACGCTGAGTAAAACCGCCACCTGACTCTGTGATTAAACGTGTGTCTCCCTCCCAAATGGCATCGTATTTGGTTTTTACTTTAATGGGTTTTGGCGCACCTACTTTTTTAAAGCCTTCTCCTTTTAACTCCAGTGATGTTGGTATTGGCCCTAGATCTGGATCTTGGTCTGTGGCATATACGTACCATGTATCGTCTAACTTTACTTTAAATTGCAGTTCCAGTTCGTGATCTTCTTTTGATAATTGGTATGTCCAATCAGCGGGATTCAGTATTTGGGCATTGCTAACTGATAACAGAAATAATGCTATTAGATAGGTTAAAATATATTTCATGAGTTATTTTTACTATTATTTCTTTGCAGTAATTACTCCACTACTGATCTATCTGTATCACATTAAGAGTATTGTTTCCTTGCCCATCATCCAAAGCTCCAACAAGTGCAAATGTTATTGTATCCTGAAATGATTGCACAAAAGCACCAAAGCCTGGAAAAAAGAACCATTGTCTGTAAAAGAAATTTGATAATTCGTTACCCTGTTCATCTTTGAAAGAAAAGGTATATTCCAAATTTTCTAATGTAGCATCTATCGTAACAAATTCTGAAGCTTCAGCTATCTCAATGCTTGAGACTAGATTATCTATACCGCCAGCATCAACACTAAATGTATTAACATCTTTGGTTAGGTTTACAAAACGAACTACATTGGTACTATCTGTAATTGTTCTTAGGCCAATATCCTCGACCAATGTTGAAGACACGTTAGCTTCATCGCCATATAAAAAATAAGTTTGGATTTTACCTGCTCCCAAATTGAACTGTTCCGAGGCTACCTGACTCGTTGTATCCGTTTCAAAAATAACATCTATGTCTATAGATTCCCTTGCGGGCAAGGTAAACCTTCTAAATTCAGAAAAATCCAAGGTTGGTAAATTGGTAAAAGGCGTGTCTTCGCTCATAGAATTTTCAACATAAATGCCTGGCGCACCATTAATGGCGTGAACTACTTTTAGTGATGCAGCTTGTGGAAATTCGCTATCATCACTAGTCTCACAAGAGACAAAACAGATACTACAAATAAGAAGTAGAATAATTAGTATATTAAATGATTTCATAATTTTAATTTTTTAATGATTTGAATGTTTTATTTTTTGAATAGTGCTTGCTTTTCGCCGTTGATATTCAGTCTATAATAGTTACCGCTCTGAATTAAAAGAGCCTCCGATTTTCCAGCAGCGTGATGGGTATCTATATTGATAACCTTACCGCTATAATGTGTGGTTATTTTTTCTCCTTTGTCTATTACCGTATGACCGGTAATGATTTTAGAGACTTCGAATTTTTTTAATGTGCAATCAATAATGTCTTCAGTAATTGGTTTACCCTTGTAAGTATTGTAATACCTACGATACCATAATGGTCCTTGACCAGATAAGAGTATTTCTTCTATTTTGTCATATCCTGTTTCCCTATCGTAAAATGGACGTGCCAAATTACTCATAGACATTAAGGAAACATCTAATTTGTTTATAGTCTCAGAAATACCTCCATGGACAAACAAATGGTTACCAATTTTTTCTGCAATGTTCTTGGTGCGTAGCCATTGCCCCAGCTCTGTATTAGCACCATACAAGTCTATGAGTTCTTTACCCATTAATTTTGCAGACTGTTGGTATTTGTCGTGGACATATCGAAGATCGCCCCTTAGGTTCATGATCTCATGATTGCCCAAGATAAAGTGGACGTGTCCACCAGCTTCTTGTGCTTCCCATTCTAGTTTATAGATAAGCCATAGCACTTCAGTTACTTGGTTGCCGCGGTCAAAGAAATCGCCAGTTAAAACTAGATGGCCAGAACCAAAACTCCATTTTAGATCATTGTCGATAACTCCAGTAGACTGCAATAGTAAACGTAATGGTGCAAAGTTGCCCTCAATATCGGAAATGGCTACTAGTTTATTAGGCATATGGTAAGTTGCCAGTTCATAGGACAATCCAGGTTTTAACCATACCTGAAAACTCTCTCCCTTTATGTCGGTAGCAACCTGAAAACTTGTCATTATTCGGTTTTCTGGTAATGTCTCTTTACTAAGTTGACCATCAATAATAGAATAGATCATTTGTTTGCCGTCTTCGTTAAACAAATAAGGACCATCAGAAACAACATTTTGAGCAATTAGGTTTTGTACTAAAAAAGTAATACATATAAATTTTATAATGGATCTCATCATATTATTCTTTAGGATCTCTAATGACTACTACTTTCATAGGTTGCGTACCTTTTTCTAGATACAAGCCAATCTTATTTAGGTACTCTTGTACTTTTTCTAAATTCATATTTTCAAAATACTTCAATTCGTTATCCGCTATATCAAAATCTATAAAATCACCATCTTTAATATCTGTTTTATTTATAAAGGGTTCGTCAATATTTCCTTTTAGCCATATATTATAACCATTATTCAAGTAATCACATAATATGTAAATAACATCTCTAATATCCGCATTCCTATACTCTCTTGTAAACCCGCCATACTTATTGGTAATATCCTTTTGGTTATATTTAGCGTTTAGTTTTTTCGACTTCAATATATTTTTTGCTATTGGCTTTGACTTTAAATACCAAACAGGCATATCCCTAGTTTCTACAATTGCGTTATACCCAAAGTATCGTTGCAAATCCTCACGCATTAAGCGTTGCAAATAAGCAGCTGTTGCCTTTTTTCTATCAGGTACTTTCAATTCGTAATTCCATCTGTTTTTAGTGGACTTCGAATCAAACTCAAATGGCAATGTATCTTTTACTTCTAAAACAGGTTTTGGCCAATATTTGCCATAGGATTTTTTAAACCACCATAACGAGTCTAAATCTGGCCATTCCTTTGTAAAAGGATGACGGACATTTGCACTATTAGATAAGGTATCTGCGTAAGCAGCGTAATATAAATTGGATAAGGGTGCCCCTAAACCAAAGATTCTACCTTGGCGTGATAATTTAAAGTCTTCGACCTCTTTTTTCTCTGTTTCATTTTTCGGACGTACTTCATTCAACGCCTTAAAACTTCTTACATAATAGACTGGACTGGTGGCTCTGATATTTTCAGGATATTTACCTATAATGGATCGAAACATGAAATCTTCATCTTCTCCACCATTGTTATCTATATAAAGAGGCTTCTTAATATTGAATTTTAAGATACCTTTAGCTGCTTTCTCTTTTTCTTTTATCTCTTTTTCCAGTGAAAAGCTATCATCCAACAAGCTTTCTATAGTATTTATCAATCTTGTTTCATCAAGACCATTAAAATGACTAACTAGTCTTCCTTTTTTATCAATCACAAAGGTTTGTGGTACACCTCTGCTTTTTCCGTACCCATCAATCCAGACTTTTTCAATGGTTTTTTGAGGATCATCCACGGCGACACTATAGTTCATCTGATCACCTTTTTTATGGACATAATCTTTTACTCGTTCGACGTATTGTGGACTTTTGATATCCAAGGGTTCTCTATTAACTTCTTGAACAAACACACCAATAACCTCAACTTTTCCTTGATATGTTTTTGCTAATTTGGTCAATTTGGAAATGACTTCCCCACAAGGCTTACACCAAGTAGCACCCATTTCCACCACATAGACCGTGCCTTTTTTGAACTCCATAATAGGCTTGCCTTTAATCCATTCATAGGGCTTTAAAGGTGGTGCTGGATAACCCAGTTCTAGAGAAGATTTTTGGGCTATTAGACCTGTACAGCAAAACAATAAGATCAACGATAATAATTGTTTTCTTTTTAGATAATTCGTAATATGTATCATTATTCAACGTGTTTATATAATAGGATTGCTTTACTTCTCTGCTTCTAAAGAGCATAAAAAAGGTTGCAATGACACTTGTTTAGAAATAAAAAATTAGTAGCCTGGGTTTTGTGGTTCTAAATTTGAATTATTCAAAAGTTCTATCTCTGGGATAGGCCAAAATACATCTGTGTTATCCCAAAGAGGCTTTAAGGGACTCAATACCTCCGTAGCTTTCTCTGTTCTAATCAAATCTAACCAACGGTGGCCACCTTCTGCAAAGAGTTCAATACGACGTTCTTGCATTATGGCGTCCAATATGGTTTGCTGTGTGTTTGCAGTAGTATCTGATAACCCAGCACGATTACGAATGGCATTGATATCTGCTTGTGCGCCCGTAATATCATTTTGTTGAGCTAGTGCCTCAGCTCTTATTAAATATTGTTCGGCTAAGCGTAACAAGATAATATTTTCGGGTATTCCCGTGTTACCAATAGACAGACTTGTCGAGTTTTTATATTTGACCGGGTAACTTTGATTACTTGAATTTGCGCCAATCCAATTTTGAAATCTTAAATCGTTTTCCTCAAACGCCATTAAAAATTCATCCGTTAAAGATGTGGCTCCCAAATTTACAAAGTTACCTGCTCCAAAAATAGTAATTGGAAAAATCAACCCCAATCTTGTTTGTCCATCATCTTCAGACCCCAATTGCCAAATGGCTTCGTTAGAAGTCGCTATAAATACATTGTTCAGATCTGTCTCTAAACCAAACAAACCTGTATTTATAACTTGCGTAGCATTCTGTTCGGCTAAAACCCAATTCTCTGTATATAAATAAATGCGTGCCAATAAAGCGGTGGCTGCATCTTTATTGGCACGTACACGGGTTCCACCTGCAAACTCAAAGCCATCTGCCATCAAGGTTTTGGCTTGAATTAAATCTTCTATTAAACGATTATAAATGTTGGTTACAGATTGCTTTGAGGTATTGGCATTGACTTCCAAGTCAGTTGTTTCTACAAAAGGCACCTCATCAAACAAGTTTACTAAATAAAAATGAGTGTAAGCTCTAATAAATAAGGCTTCACCTAATAGCTGGTCACGTACTTCGGGTGTCAATTGATCATTATCAATAACACCTTCAATAATACCATTGGCGTTGTTGATAATCTGGTATGCGTTTTGCCAAAAACGGTTAAAGATACTGGTATTATCGGGTTGTATTTCATTAGCATTAAACTCTATATAGTCTATTATGCTTGAGGATTCATTATTCAACTCATCTGATGTTAATCCCGTAAAAATCTCCAGTCCAGAATTAAAGATCGCATCATTATTTCTCATTAACACATAAACCCCATTCATGGCAAAAGTCGCTGAAATATCATCCGAAAAAATAATTTCAGAGACTATTTCTGTTTGCGGCGGATCAATTTCTATATAATCCTCACAACCAAAAAATGTGATATTTAATATGAATAAAAGAGTAATATTTTCAAAGCAATATATAAATCTATTTCTCATAATTATTTTTTTAAAAGGTTAGTTGTAATCCAAAGGTTAAAAATTCTAAAGGGGGTAAACTGCGATTACCTGTTTCAGGATCCAAACCATCAAATTTAGTAATGGTCCATAAATTTTGTCCTTGAAAATATAGTCTTGCTTGCTCTAGTTTTAGGTTATTTAATATAGCCTCTGGAAAGTACCAAGCTAAAGACACATTTTGAAGACGTATAAAAGAGGCATCAACTCTAGAAGAATTAGAGCCTGAGACAGTACCACTACCATTGGTGTTACTTAGTGTTGTTGCTCTTCCTATAATCGCTGTGTCACCAGGGTTTTGCCAACGATCTTGTGAATATATAGATATTGGACTTAGATTAAAACCTCCTGATGACGTAATAAACTTAAAGTCTGTGGCTTCTTGTTTAGCAAAACGGAATAAAAAATCTAATTGAAAGCCTTTAAAACGTATACTATTGCTAATGCCTCCAAAAAAGTCTTGTGCTTGATCCACAAAGTCCTGACTATCTGATGCTGTAATAAGGCCATCGTTATTGTAATCTACAAAATCGAAAATTCCTGTTTCTGGGTTTACTCCTAATGTTTTAAATTGTTTGCTCCCAAAAATGGATTCGCCTACCACATAGCGGTTGTCAAATGCTGAAAAATCTTCAATATTTGGAAATTCCACGAGCTCGTTCCGATAACTTGTAAAATTAATTGATGTACTCCAATTAAAATCATCCGTGGTTATATTGGTAGTATTTAATGTAATCTCCACACCGCGATTCTCAACCAAAGCTGGTAAGTTAAACTGTACCGTATTAAAACCAGTCACTGCAGATAATGGTCGACCTATCAATTGATTTGACGAGCGGTTGCGAAACATACTGATTTCTGCATTAATAGAATTTTTAAGTAATCCCAACTCTAGACCAACTTCCAATTTCTTATTGGTTTCCCAAGAAAAACTTGGATTTGCAGCTCGTGTAATTATCAACGCTGTACTACCGTTGTATCCATCTTCATCACCAACTGAGTATGAACTTAGAAACCCGTAATCTCCTATTTGATCATTTCCAGTTAATCCATAACTAGCTCTAAGCTTCCCGAAGCTAATAAAAGAGTTTTTATCTCTTATAAAGGTTTCTTCTGAAAACACCCAGGCTACACCAATAGCTCCAAAATTCCCAAATCGCTTATTGGGACCAAAGCGAGAAGATCCATCTCGCCTTCCTGTTAAATTTAAAATATATTTCCTTTGCCAGTTATAATTTAAACGTGCATATATCGCATTATAACGGTATTCCGAATATGCATCATTAAATATTGAAGTATTAGGCGCAGCTTGTAAGTTACCCAGTAGTGCATCTGAATCATATCCAAATCCGCCAATACTTAAAGTCTCGCTAGTAGATTCTTGAAATGTGGCTCCCAAGAGTACATTAATTCCTCCCTTTCCGAGTTTATGCGTAAATTCAAGTTGAGGCTCAATAATATAAGATTCAACCCCTGAATTCTCTTTTAAAGAAGACGCACCAGTACCCTGATTGCTAATTGAGCGAGAGGATAAAGGATTAATTGAAGATTGATCTGAAGTAATATTGTTAAAACCTAATAAGGCTTTAAAGCTTAAACCTCTGGTAAATTCATAATTTAGGTTAAGGTTAGAAACCAGATTATTACTTTGCAGAATATTAGTCCTCTCTAAATTACTTAAGGGATTATCAAAACTATCTGCAAAATTGATGTTTCCATTGTCATCAAATAACCTAGGTGCATTGGGTGCTAAACGTAAAGCATCTCCTACTAAATCAAATGAATTCTGTATATTATCTGTTATGGTATAGGTTGCTGATAAATTAATATTAAAACGGCTGTCTTTTGAGGTATGGTTTAAATTAAAATGACCAGATCCTGATTTAAACTCTGAGTCATCATAATTAAACACATTGGTTTGCCTTATAAAATTTCCTCGAATTAGATATTGGGTCTGTTCCGTACCTCCAGAAAATGAGACACTTGTATTAGCTTGTTCTGCAGTACCACCTAACAATTCTTTTTGCCAATCCGTATAGCGATTTTGATCCCAAAGCATTAAATCTGGAGCATTGGTTTCAGTTGGTGTTAGTCCATCATTGGCAAAGGCTTCTCTACGGAGTTCAAGATATTGCGCTGTATTTAATAAATCTACTCTGGAATTGGTTGTGCCAAAGCCTCGTGACACATCCAAATCAATTTTCATTTTTCCTGGTTTCCCTTTTTTGGTAGTAATTAAAATAACCCCATTGGCACCACGCGAGCCATAAATGGCTGTAGCATCTGCATCTTTTAAGACCTCAATACTTTCAATATCATCAGGACGTATGTTTGCTAATGGATTGCTATTTGAAAATATTCCTTGTAGAGAGCTTGGTGAAGAGGAGGGAAAGGGCACGCCATCAATCACATAAAAGGGTAAGTTGGCGTTTGGACGATCGTCTTGCCCATTATTTAAACTATTTAATCCCCGGATATTAATATCTATTGCTGTACCTGGCACACCAGAGGTTTGATTAATCTGCACTCCTGCAATTTGTCCTTGAAGTGCCATAATAGGGTTTACTATGGGCTGCTGCTCAATCGTTTTGGCTTCAATCTTACCAATACTGGAAGTAGATACTTTTTTTGATTCTTTCCAATAACCTGTACTTACAACTACTTCATCAAGTTCACTGACCTCTTCTTTCATTACAATATCTATCTTAGTTTGTTTACCTACAGTGATTTCTTGAATTGTATAACCTACATAAGAGAATATTATAACATTAGAATTATCAATCACTGTAACGGTGTATTGCCCATCAAAGTTGGTTGCCACACCTCTAGTTGTGCCCTTTACCAAAACTGTTACTCCAGCTAGTGGCATGCCATCTTCTCCCGTTACTTTACCCGTGATTTGGCGTTGTTGAGATTGGGATTTTTGTTTAATAGTTATCCTGTTATCGGCTCCTAAAATGACATTGAATTTTCCTTTTGGTAATGTTTTTTGGAGTAGCTTGCCCACACTTAAAACTCCCTTTTTTAACTCTACTTTTGGGGCATCCTCAAATAAACTTTCGGGATATATAAACGTGTATTTGGTTTGGGTTTTTATGAGTTTAAAAACCTCATCGACCGAGATTTGTTTATCTGCATTAATCTTGACCTTTTCCTGAGAAAATGAATTCCCTGGTGAAAGCGCCATAAGTGTTGAACAGAGTAAGAAAATGAATGTTCTCATCATTATTAAGAGTATCCTCCTTGGGATCCCGACGATAAATGTCGGGACAAACCAAGCTTTGGTTTGTTTAATTTCCATAAATTTGCGTGTTATTAGTTAGTTAATCATTTAATTAGTTAATAATGCTATAGGGGGACATTGTTTTTGAACTTTTCCGGGTTTAAACATTGTTCCCTTTACTTTAGAGGCCTGCGCGTATTCTGGCTCGCCTACCTGTCGGTAGACAGGTTCGCCAAAAATATCCACTGGATATTTTTTAAGCTCCGCCCCATTTTTTTGTTTGGTAGTGTTATTTCATATTGTTTTAGGTTTTTTGTTAGTTATACTTTATTGTTATTGATATTTAATACTTTTTTTAGTTCCCGATATTCATCGGGATAAGTTCAACTTACAACATTGAATTTTCCTGCGGACTTCAATGTTGAGTTTCACTTATTTAAGTGTTATGGTTTTATTATTGATTTCGTAAGTGTTAATGACTCCGAAATTTTTGATATCGTTTAATACATCTACAATATTCTGCCCTTTATTTAGAGAGCCCATAAAGCGTATAGTTTCAAGGTCTTTATTAGCAAATATCACATCCATATCATACCAGCGTGATAGGGTGGTCATTATTTCTTTTAAAGGTTTACGCTCAAAACTAAAGATGCCTTCCTTCCAAGATACTATATCATAGACTTCTACATTTGCTATTCCTAAACTATTGACCACTATATCTAAATTGGATTGTTGAGCTGGCAAGAGTATTTTAGTTTTACTTCCTGTTGTTACAGATACTTTTCCTTCTACTAATGTAGTATACACATTTGTCTCATCCTTGTAAGCTTTTATATTGAACTCAGTACCTAAGACTTGAACTTCTTGTTGTTTGTGATATACTTTAAAGTCTGCCCCTTTATGATTGTTACTTGGTGACACATCAAAATAAGCTTCTCCATAAACCAGCTCTACTTGCCTTGTTTCTCCCTTATTAAATACTACTGGATATTTTAATTGACTTTCTGAATTTAACCATACTTGTGTACCATCTGTAAGGGTTAACTGGAACTGACCGCCTCTAGGGATTGTTAAAGTGTTGTGGGATACGCTGTCTTTAACTATTGGCTGTTGACTGTTGGCTGTTATATAGACGATTTCTTCACCATTACTAGTGGCATTTTGTGTTTGGAACGAAGCACCCTTGGTTAACGCTATCTGCTCACCATTCTCTAATGTTAAAGTTGCTTTGTCTGTTCCTGTTTGGATTTGGTTGTTTACTATGATTGGTTCCGTAAATTGTGGTTCTATAATAGTATTACCCATCTTTGTGAACCAAAAGCTCGCCGCTATTAAAACGACTATGGATGCTGCTGCGTAACTAAAGGTTTTGATGCGTCTTAGTTTTTTATGGGAGCGCTTGTCTTTCCAGATTCTTTCTAAATACTCCTTTTTAGCGGTTTCCTTATCAAACGGATTCATATTTACGTCCATGGCGTAGTTGATCTTAATATAAGTAGCAAAAGTCTCCTTGTTCTTCCCCTTTTTTAACCAAGCCTCTAGGTTTTCCAACTCTTGCGCATTGGCCTCATTCATCAAATATTTAACACAAATATTTTTTATGTCTTTCTTCATTTTTGTCTAAGCTTATACTATTAATACGGATGATATTTTAAACCCCACATGTTTTTTTGAATATTTTTTTACTTAAGTTTACATAAATTTTAAATTGATTTAATACAATTTACTATTGAAAAACAGGTATTTAAATAATGAAACCCTCTTAAAACACCTTAAAAAAGGTGACGCTAATGCTTTTGCTTATATTATGGATACCCACTACGATAAACTTTGTGTTTATGCTACCAATCTTACCAATGACCCCTACACTGCCCAAGATATTGTGCAAAATGTTTTTTTAAGGATTTGGGAAATGCACAAAAAATTGAAAACAAATTATTCTATAAATAATTATCTGTACCGTTCTGTTTATCATGAGTTTATTGACCAGTATAGAAAAAATAAACTGTTAACGTCTCTTGAAGAGGAGCATATTAAGCAGCTCAATGCCATTACCCAAGAGAAGGATGTCACTGAAATTACCCGATTGATTGAACTGGTAAAAAGTGAAATACAAAATTTGCCTCCTAAATGTAAAGCTGTTTTTGTTATGAGCAAACTGGAAGGTTTGACTTATAACGAGATTGCTGAACATAACAAAATTGCCGTTAGAACTGTTGAAATGCATATGGCTCGAGCCTTTGAAATTATGCGTGAAAAATTGGGCGATAGGATGGAAAGTTTATTGTTTCTACTATTTAGCAAAAAACTAACTCATTAAAAGAACTACTCTCCAGCCACATCAACTCGCACCTCACTCGAAATGTAAATCGTTACATTCCGATCTCGGTCGTATTTTTGTTGTTTGGTTCAGGAAAATTATCTAAATCTGTTTAAGATTTCTTTTTAGAGGACTAAAAATTAGCTTCTATAGACCTTACTTACATTAATTACATTTTACTGTAGTTCTATTTTAAAGGTGAATTCGACTTAATAGTTATTGATTTTCAATTAGTTACAGAAAAACACCCCTAAGTCCCCTCAAGGGGACAATTTTACCGAGTGAGATTCCTCCCTCGAGGGAGGATTAAGGAGGGTGTTTTTAAATACAAACAAAACCTTACAATGAAGTTAAATAATTTAAGTTAAATCGAACTCACCTTATTTTAATCTTTTTGACCATTGTTGGTCGTGCTATTTTAGCGGTGTAAGGCATGCAGTATATGCTCCCTTTAAATACTTGAGGTATTGTAAATTTAATATTTTGGATTTGAAGTGTTATTCTATTGGGTCTGGCGGACAACAAAAAAGCACAACACCAAGTAGTAAAACGAGATGTCGTGCGCAACTAACTCAAAATAATCTGCTATGAGTGACTAATTCAAAAAAACAACTATTAGAATGAAAAAAACTTAAGTTGTAGGGCGTATTATTTTGGTATTACTACTTTTGGCCTAAAAGGGAACGGGAGCTTCAACTAAAAAAATAAGCTATAAACAGTTCATGAACAATAACCGTTTCCGAGTAGACATTTTTTATTTGCTCTGATTAAGATTAATATCAAATTCTTGCTCACCGAATACACATTGGCCTGTTTCCATGGAACAGACTGTGTAGTTTATGGTTGCCTTTATTTTAGGGTTAGGTTCTAAAACTTTAATGCGTTGTGTAAAACCACCACCTGACTCTGTAATAACACGGGTGTCTCCTTCCCAAATGGCATCGTATTTGATTTTTACTTTTATTGGTTTTGGTTCTCCTATTGTTTTAAAGCCTTCGCCTTTTAACTCAAGTGATGTTGGTATAGGGCCTAAATCTGGGTTTTGATCTGTGGCGTATACGTACCAAGTATCATCCAGATTCACCTTAAACGTTAATTCTAACTCTTGATTTGAGTTTTCCTGAACCGTATAAAACCATTTGGCAGGTTCTAGGATTTGTGCTTTTATACTGAAGGAACAAATCACTATTAACAGCATTATCAAATTCTTTCTTTTCATTTCTATTTATTTTTTGACATTTTTTCTGCCATTAATAGGGCATTGTAAGCATTTAAAATACGACCCGATTTACAGAGTTCTGAAAAGGGTTGTTTCTCACCTGGTTTTCCTGGAACATAAACTTCAAAGGGGACTTCAATACCAGAATTCATAAGAATGTGTTTTACCTGACTTGCGGATAGCTTTGGATAATACGAGCGTACCAATCCTGCTACTGCAGCCACAGCTGGAGCCGCCATAGATGTACCTTGTTGATAACCGTATTCGTTATTTGGTAATGCGGAATAGATTTTTGACCCCGGTGCAAAAATGTCCACATTCTTTTCTCCATAATTGGAGAACTCCGATACTAAAGCTTCGTTAAAATACCTAGTAATGGCACCAACGGTAATCATGTTATCGGCTATCTCATTGTCATTGGCATTCTGATCGTTAGGAAATACTTTCGACTCATCTATGTTTTTTGAATTATTTCCAGCTGCATGAACCATTAGTACATCTTTGGATGCAGCATATTTTATCGCCTCTTGTACCCAGTCTGGATGTTCTGAATAGGCTTTACCAAAGCTCATGTTAATGACTTTAGCTCCACTATCTACTGCATATCGGATGGCCAACGCTACGTCTTTATCGTATTCGTCACCATTAGGGATCGCACGAATTGGTAAATATTTAATTGCATCGGTAAATTGCCTTGTTATTTTTACGGCGATACCAGCTACATGTGTACCGTGAGTTTCACTTTTTTCCTGCGGTAATACACTGTTATTTCCATAGTACTTATCATTTAAATCGTTTACGTTATCTCCAATTATTTCTCTTGGGTTATACAAAGGGTTATAATGATACTGGTTTAATGCCAGAATATGATCATAGGCTAATTTATGTGCCTCTGAAGTCGTAGCTTCATTATACCAATGAACAGTATTTGAATAAGCCTCACTGGCTTTTTCTGAAGCTACGTCATACTCCTTTTGCAGTGGTTCACATCGGCTACAAAATGTATCTTTTCTATTTTCTTCTGTGCACAATTCTTCACATTTAGCTACTAAACGCGTGATCGCCAATGGTGCGCCATAGGCGTCTGCTAAAAAGTTCCAACCATTGATATCGTCTATATAGCCGTTACTATCATCGTCCTTTTGGTTTCCTACTACCTCTTTTGGATTGCTCCATACCAAACCTTGTAATACTTCGTGTTCTAAGTCTGTACCCGAATCTATAACCGCTACTATTAGTGGCTTAACCTTTTTATTTGCTACAATTTGTTTTGCTTTATCCAAACTCATTCCCGAAATGGAATCTGAAACAAGATCCAAGTATGACCATATTGGCAATACATCTTCTGGTAGAGCAGTTTGTTTAAAAGTTAATGCTCCATTGTTAACTATTGGGGTAGGTACTAAATTACTTGTTGTGGACTGTATCGTTTTACAACCAGTGGCAAGTAATAGAAAGTAACAAGTTGCAACAACAGCACATATATTAAATCTATTGTTCATACTATTTATCTAGTTCTTTAGGGTCTCTAATTACTACTACTTTCATGGTTTTAGTGCCTTTTTCAAGATATAATCCAAATCTCTTTATATAAGCTTTTGCCGAATTAAAATCTTTTTTAAAATTTTGAAATTCCTCACTCGTAATGTCATAATCAATCTCTGTAGTTATAGCCGTAGCATCAATAAATGGTACCATATACATTTCTGGGTTACTCTTCTTGTTATTATGATAACTAAAGTAAAACCTAGAGAGTATGTCCCTGATTTCCGCATTAGTGAATTTATAACTTGTTTTGGATATTGAAGTAGATTCATAATCCCTACCAGGGGTTTTAGTTTTTAAGTTTTGAGCAGCACCAAATTCTGCCTTTAAATACCAACAAGGCATTTCCCTCGTTTCAACAGTCACATCATAACCAAAATAATTTCGCAAATCACTTCGCATCACTTTTTGTAAAAATCTAGCGGTATTTTTTTCTTTAGGAACCTTTAAACTATAATGCCATTTATTTTTTGGGCTATTGTAGTTATTCTTATCCCAAATAAATAAAGATTTATCTGTAACTTCAAGGATAGGTTTCTGCCAGTATTTGCCATATGATGATTTACGATAGGGATTAACTATAGTATCAAAGTACTTATTAGTACCATATAATCTAGTATTCATAACATTACGCAATGTATCTGCATAAGCTAAATAGTATAACTGTTCAAGAGGAACATTAATAGCTTGCACTCTTCCTTTTAAACTCTCGTTATCCTCAGACATCCAAACATTACTAGTGACGTAAGGAATATTACCTGCAATGATCTCACCTTTACTTTTAGCTAATACTGACCTAAACTCGAAATGTGGATTTTCTCCTCCATTATTATCTAAGTACAATAATTTATTACTATCAAAAGGCATTGCCTGGACTTTTGATGCTTTTTTCATTACAGTTTCTCTATTGTATTTATCTAGTGTAATTTGAGAGATTATACTATCTATAGTTTTTGGTTGCATAATTCCCATTGCGGCAATATAACCCTCTTTATCGATGATAAATGTTTTTGGAAGACCAGAAAACCCGCTAGCATTGATCCAGTAGTTTTCCATATACTTTTCAGGACCGTCTACAGCAACACTATATTGCATTCTATCTCCTTGCCTTTCGATATACTGATTTACCCGATCTATGTACTTTGGTTTTTTATTAGGTACCGTTTCAGGAATCATATTTGTTTCCTTAACAAATACCCCCATAACTTCTAACTCTTCAGAATACTTATCTGAGAAATGTGTTAAATAAGGAATCATTTCTGTACAGCCTCTGCACCAAGTGGCACCAAATTCTACTATATAGGCTTTCCCTCTTTGAAATTCAGTAATAGGTTTGTTTTTCAGCCAAGAATGTACATTAATAGGTGGTGCTTTATCTCCTATTTTTAAATATTCCTGCTGGGCATTAGATTTAAAACTAAATAATAACATTGATATTAATAGAAGAAAAAAACTAGTATTACTAAATCTGCTTGTTATATTATATTTATCACAATTCATTTGAGTATAATTTCGTTTATAAAAACTTAATTAATTAAAAATCACTTACAACTAGGCTAACCTTTCTTTTTGGAATTAGTCTATTATAAAGGAAGGTTAACCTAAACTTGTATGTAAAATGAAATAACTACCTAATACCCCTCGTTTTGTGGTAATAGATTAGGGTTATTTATAATTTCTTGTTCAGGTATAGGAAAAAATGCATCTGTTGATTCCCAATTAGTCTTAATTGCTCCTAAAACTTCATCGATACGACTAGTACGTTTTAAATCCAACCAGCGATGACCAAATTCTGCAAAAAGTTCCACACGTCTCTCTTGTTCAATAGCTAACAGCAAATTTGGAAGTGATATACCAGGATTTGTAACTTGAATTAAAGGTAAGTTAGCTCTATTACGTATCTCATCAAGATCCGAAACAGCACCTGCCTGATCTCCTTGTTGAGCTCTAGCTTCTGCTCTTATTAAAAATTGCTCCGCTAATCTCAATACAACAGAATATTCTGCAGCATTTGGTTGATTAAAAATACCATTCTTGTATTTAAAAGGATAATGCCAAGATGCAAAACCAAAATCTAATAACCCTACCCATTGAGATCTGCGACTATCACCTAACTCGAAAGCATTGACTAATGAATGAGACAAAGATGTTGTAAATAAAAAGTTACCGGGTGGAAAGCCCAGTACAAAAATATCACCCTGCCTTGTTCTATTTTCAAAAAAAACAGATTTTAGCTGCCATATTACCTCATTACTATCAGGCAAAAAGACATTATCTAAATTATTTTCCAAATTATAAACACCAGACTGACTTATTATATTGGTGGCTTGGATTTCCGCATTTTCCCAATCTTCAACATATAAATACACTCTTGCTAAAAAGGCTGTAACAGCAGATTTGTTTGGGCGTACTTTTTGTTCACTGGAATACTCAAATCCATCAATCATTAAATTTTGAGCCCGTAGCAAATCCTCTATTATAAAATTATAGACTTCACTTTGAGAAGATCTAGAAATTGAAGCATTAATTTCGACATCAGATGTATCAACATATGGTATATCACCGAACAAATTTGTCAAATAAAAGTGAGTAAATGCTCTTACAAATAATGCCTCACCTAAAACTTGATCACGTAATTCGGCACTAACATTTGTGTTGTTTTCTAAATTTTCCGCTATTACATTTACGTTAGCGATAACGTTATAAGGGATTCCCCAAAATTGTGTGTACAATAGAGTATTATCTGACTGCAATTCATTTGTATAATACTGTTCTTGTGAAATGGCAGTATTGTGATTGGTAAATTCATCAGATGCGATTCCTGTATATACTTCTAAACTTGTGTTAAAAATATTATCAAAATTAGAAGTCATTAAGCTATAAACTCCACTTATAGCAGCTGTCACAGTTTCATCAGTACTAAACACCTCTTCTGTTACCACTTGATCTTTTGGCGCATCGATATCGACAAAATCTTCACAAGAAAGAAATGTAATTACCGTTAAAAAAACCAGTAAACTGCAACTTATATTAAGTTTTAAATAATTGTTCTTATTTTTTACTAAATATTTCATGATTAAACTTTTATTAAAATGTTAATTGTAAACCCGTTGTAATAATTCTAGCTGGAGGTAATCCAGTACCCCGAGTTTCTGGATCCAACCCTTTGTAAGGTGTAATGGTTAACAAATTTTGACCTTGGATGAATATTTTTGCACCTCCTAAATGTAACTTATCTGTTAATCTACTAGGCAATGACCACGATAGTGATAAATTTTTTAAACGGATATAGGATGCATCGACGATGGCGTCACTAGAAGTACGGTATCTTCCATAATTTGTTCTTCCTAAAGATGAAACACTATAAGATTTAAAACTGACATTATCTCCTTGATTCTGCCATCTATCCAAAACCTCTATAAATTGATTGCTTTGTGCACCAGGTTGACCAAACTCTGAAGAAAACGCTATACCATTCTGTTTAACAAATTGAAAAAATATGTTTAGATGAAAGCCTTTATAGTTAAGACTATTAGTGATACCTCCGTAAAAGTCTTGCTTTAATTCAACATAATCTTGTCTGTCAAGTCTATCAATTTCGCTATCATTATTGAAATCTTCAAAAAGATATTCTCCAGTTTGAGAATCTACTCCCAATGTTTTGAATTGTTTTGCACCAAATATTGATTCTCCAATCACATATGTATCATTAAAACCAGGGAACTTTTCTATTTCTGAAAATTCTAACAACTCATTATCGAAGAAAGTAAAATTTGCAGATGTTAGCCATTTGAGGTTTCTATTCGAAATATTTGTTGAATTTAATGTAAACTCCCATCCTCTATTTTCAATAGTTGCAGGCAAGTTAAATTGCAGTGATGAGAAACCTGTAGTTCCTGGTAACGGTCTACCAATTAGCATGTCTGATGTACGATTACGATACCAACTTGTTTCAAGGTTTAAGCGATTGCTAAAAAACCCTAACTCTAAAGCAAATTCTAATTTTTTAGTGGTTTCCCATGAATAATTCGGATTACTAGCTCTGGCAAGTTCCAAAGAAGAAGTGTTATTATAAGCATTTACTGTTCTGAAAGTGTTTAAGAAACCATAATCATTAATTTGATCATTACCTGTCACACCATAACTACCACGAAGTTTACCTAAATTTAACCAAGAAGAACTTTTAAAAAATTTCTCTTCGGAAAATAACCATGCTGCACCAAGCGCACCAAAATTTCCAAACTGTTTACCTGGACCGAACCTACTTGAGCCATCTCTTCTTCCTGTTAAATTTAAAACATATTTCCCGTCATAATTATAATTTACTCGGGCATAAACCGCATTATATTTATATTCACTAAATCTTGTTGAAGGTACAGTTATATCTCCAGCAGCCTGAATATCATTAATTAAGGCATCTGAAGTATATTCTCTACCAAAAAGTGTTTTTCCTTCAATTGTTGATTTTTGAAATGTTGCTCCTAACAGAATCGATATTTCTCCTAATTCGCCAATAGATGTAGAAAAATCTAATTGAGGCTCAACTATCCATGTATTATTTCTACTATCGGCTATTCTATTGTCGCCAAATTGCTCTTCTGGTGGCTTTGATGAAAGTGGCCTTATTTGAGTTTCATCAACTTGTGTATTATTAAACCCAAACGCAGTTTTTAATCTCAATCCCTTAACTATTTTATATGAAGGGGTTATGTTCATGTTAAAAAGATGAGTTTTATTAGTATATTTTTCTCTTATGAAGCCAATTGGGTTTCTAAAATTGTTTTCCCAATTCAAATTACCATTTTCATCAAATAAAGCAGGTGCATTAGGTGCCAGTGTTAAAGCTTGATTGGTTATATCTGTAGCATTCTGTTGGTTTTCTATTGAAGAATAAGTTGATGAAAAAACCACATTAAATCGACCATTCGAAGAATTATGATTAATACTTAAATGTCCTGAACCTGATTTAAATGCAGAATCATCATAATTAAAAACATTAGTCTGTTTTATGGCATTAAAACGTAACACAAAATTCGTGTTTAAATTACCGCCTGAAATTGATGCTGATGTATTAGTCTGTTCTCCAGTCCCACTCAATAATTCTTCTTGCCAATCGGTATACCTATTTTGATTCCATAACAATAAATCTGGAGCATTGTTTTCATTAGGTGTGAAAACATCATTATTAAAGGCTTCACTACGCATTTCTATATACTGTTGTGTATTTAATAAATCTACCCTGTTATTGACTTGAACGAGTCCATGGGAATAGTCTAAAGTAACGTTTGTTTTTCCTGTTTCACCTTTTTTCGTTGTAATTAATATTACACCATTAGCTCCTCTTGATCCATATATAGCAGTAGCATCAGCATCTTTTAACACCTCAATACTTTCAATATCTGAAGGTGAAATTGAAACTAGAGGATTGCCACCGCCTAATGGAAGAAATCCAGAGTTTATTGATTCGGATATAAATGGAACTCCATCTACAATGTAAAAAGGTCTATTAGCATTTGGTAAGCTTGTCTCTCCGTCATTAAGTAATTGGCCATTATTTAAACTATTTAATCCACGAATATTGACATTAATACCCGCACCAGGTGTACCTGAAGTTTGTTGGATTTGTAATCCTGCTATCTGGCCTTGAATAGCTACTAACGGATTATTTACGGGTTGGTTTTCTATATCTTTTGATGTAATACGCGAAATGTTTCCTGTTGCTTGTCTTTTAGAAGTTTTATAGTAACCCGCATTAATTTCAATTGCATCCAATTGACTTACCTCCTCTTTCAACATCACATTAATAGTTGACTGTGTTCCTACCGCAATCTCTTGGGTTGCATAACCAATAGAAGAGAAAATAAGTACATTGGAGTCATCTACTATTACAATTCCATATTGACCATCAAAATCTGTAGAGACTCCTCTTGTTGTTCCCTTTACCAAGACCGTTACTCCTGCTAAGGGTATGCCATCTTCTCCAGTGACTTTGCCAGTGACTTGGCGTTGTATGATTAGAGACCTCTCTTTTATAGTTATCCTGTTATCTACACCTAAAATGACATTGAATTTGCCTTTAGGTAATGTTTTTTGGAGTAGCTTGCCAACGCTTAGTACTCCTTTTTTGAGCTGTACATTAGGGATACCCTTGAATAAATCTTCAGGATACATAAAACGGTATTTGGTTTGGTCTATAATCATATCGAACACCTCATCGACGGTCATGACTTTGTCTTGATCGATTTTGATTTTTTCTTGTGCATTGGTAATATCAGTGTTTAAACTGAAGACCGTTGTGCAGAATAAGAAAATAAATGTTCTCATGAGCATCATTAGAGTCCGTTTCCTAAAAAAGGAATGAACCACAGTTAATTTAATTTCCATAAATTTGTATTGATTTAGTTAGACATTAGTTTTAATTAAATTGGTATTAGGGACGGAGTTTCTGTCACGTCGAAATGGTTGAACTTCGCTCCCTTTTTTTATGTTTTTTTAATACTTTTTTATAGATACCGATATTCGTCGGGATAAGTTCAACTTACAACATTGAATTTTCCTTCGGACTTCAATGTTGAGTTTCACTTATTTGAGTGTTATGGTTTTATTATTGATTTCGTAATTAGTTATGACTCCGAAATTTTTGATTGTTTCAAGTATTTCGATAATGCTTTGATCTTTACCTAGAACTCCTACAAAGCGCACATCTCTTAATTTTTCTGTCTCGAAGATTACATCCATATCGTACCACCGCGATAATACTTGCATAATCTCTGTTAATGTTTTATGTTCTAGCATGAACTCCCCATTTATCCAAGCGATTTCGCGAATTGCATTTACATTACTTATCTCCAGTTTGTTTTGTACTGTATATAAAGCGGCTTGTTGCCCTGGGTTTAAATTTTGACTTTGATCTAAATAACTAACAGCCACCTTACCTTCTACTAATGTGGTATATACATTAACCTCATCTTTATATGCCTTAATGTTAAACTCGGTACCTAGCACCTGCACCTCCTGATCTTTATGATATACTTTGAAGTCGGCACCATTGTGATTGGTACTTGGTGACACATCGAAATAGGCTTCCCCATATACCAGCTCTACTTGCCTTGTTTCTCCCTTATTAAATGCTACCGGGTATTTTAATTGGCTCTCGGAATTTAACCATACCTGTGTACCATCTGAAAGGATTAAATGGAATTGCCCCCCTCTAGGGATTGTTAGATGGTTATAGACTAATTCGCTTGAAGTACTGCTACTATCGTAAATGATCTCTTCTCCGTTACTGGTAGCATCTTGTGTTTGGTAGGTATCGCCTTTAGTTAAAGTAACTTGTTCTCCATTCTCCAACGTAAGGGTTGCCTTGTCGGTTCCTTTCTCTATTTGGTTGTTCACTATGATAGGCTCTGTAAATTGTTGTTGGTTGTTATCTTTATTTAAGAATACCGTTAGTGCCAAAACGAATACTACTGATGCTGCAGCTGTGTATTTAAACCAAGGCTTTCTGTAGATAGGAATCACTGGTGTGTTTTGTCCTTGCTGTGCTTTTATAACTACCGCCTCCCAAGCTTTTTGTTTATCTAATGCTATGTGCTCTGATATTCTTTGAGTTATATATTCGAAATTAATGCCTTTAGAAAATGGATAGTTTCTCTTAAATTGCTTTAATTGCGATTTCTCGGCATCGGTTAAAACCTTTAACTTCTTTTTGATTACTAGCTTTGATATGTGAAAAATATCGTTCATTATATTGGTGCATTTATGTATAGAACAACTATTAATTAAAAAGGTACTACTAAAGTTTATACTTTTTTTAAGAAATGGTAAAATTATTGTTAAAAGACTATGAGATAAAGCCTGTTGTTATGCTAATAAGAAGTAAATTATTGTGCTTAAATCTTTAAACTGGTCTCTTAAAATTTTATAAGATTGCGATTTTAACGTTTTTACGGTTTGTAATTTTATACCTAGGGTCTCTGCAATTTCATTATTTTTTATCCCTTTAAGACTTAACTTGATAATTTCTTTTTTACGCTCTGGAAGGACGTCTATGGCTTTATGCAATTGCCTTACGATTTCTTCTTCAAGGATTTGCTTAAGGAATAAATTATCGTCTTCTAACTCTTGAATGGTGCTAGCAGCATATTTATTTTTTACCTTATTGTGCTTAATAACATTATAACATTTATTTCGAGCGGCTTTATATAGATATGCTCTTAATGATGGCTCGTCTGGAAACGTGTTTTCTTTTTCCCATAGGTCGACAAAAATATCTTGTATGAGATCTTCGCATTCGTCTTTTGACACCAAAAAGCGATTTGCATATTGTACGAGTGCATCGTAATATGTATCGAAAGTTTTTCTTAAATCGCTTTTAGGAAGCACTTTGCTATTAGCTTTCAAAAAAAAATAATGTTATTAATAAACAATTTACACGTTGTAAATTAAACAAATTAATATGAATTACCCATACAGATTGATGCTGTTTATATATCTTGTAGGTTTAATCTGATTACTTTTCATATAGGATTTCATACTAACCTATGTTTGTACTTTATGGTAGTTATGTTATTACTTAGGTTTAAATTATCCGTCTTTTTGTTGTAAGTTCAGTGCTGCTCCAGTTACTTATTTGGGTAGTATTGGAAAAGGTATTTACTCCATGACTGCTGTGCAAAAGCTACTTGTCTTTGATCCATCAGGCATTAGACAAAAAACAGAATAGTATGCTGGTTATCTTATGAAATTGGTCTCGATACATCTTACAAAACAGCGAGATACTACCATTGACGTTATTTTATAAGTGGTTAATTTAAAGCTATTTGTCAGAGCCTTTCGACTTCGCTCAAGACAGGCTAAAGCGAAGAATCTTTGGATAAATTTCTAGAGATTCTTCAGTTGTTCCTCCTTCTGACATCCGATAACGTCATTTCATACGCTTTATAAATTTTTTTTCTAAGGTCTCGAAGTGACATGATGAGATCCTGAAATACTGAAACAAGTTCAGCACTGGCAAGTTCAGGATGACAACAAAAAACACGACACCTATCTCTAAATAACTAAAGAAGATGTCGTGCGCAATTAACTCAAAATAATCTGCTATGAGTGACTAATTCAAAAAACAACTATTACAATGAAAAAAAACTTAAGTTGAAGGGCGTATTATTTTGACCTTTATGTTTTTGGTCTAAAAGAGAACGGGGCTTCAACTAATAAAACCAAGCTATAAACAGTTCATGAACAATAACCGTTTCCGAGTAGACATTTTTTATTTGCTCTGATTAAGATTAATATCAAACTCTTGCTCACCGAATACACATTGGCCTGTTTCCATGGAGCACACTGTGTAGTTTATGGTTGCCTTTATTTTAGGATTAGGTTCTAAAACTTTGATGCGTTGTGTAAAACCACCACCTGACTCTGTAATAACCCGAGTATCTCCTTCCCAAATTTCATCGTATTTGGTTTTTACTTTTATTGGTTTTGGTTCTCCTATAATTTTAAAACCTGAACCTTCTAAGTTTATTGTTGTTGGAATAGGTCCTAAATCTGGGTTTTGGTCTGTTGCATATACGTACCAAGTATCATCCAGGCTCACCTTAAACGTTAATTCTAACTCTTGGCTTGAATTTTCCTGAATTGTATATGACCATTTGGCTGGTTCTAGGATTTGGGCCTGTAAGTAGGTTATACTTAATACAAATAAAGCATATAGAAGCATTGTTTTTTTTACCTTCATAACTACTGGTTAAGGGTTCGTTCACTATCTCTAATTACAATGACCTTCATGTGCTTTGTGGACTTTTCTAGATACAAGCCAATACTTTCTAAGTAAGTATTGAATGCCTGAAAACTTGTTTTTGCCTGTTTAGGGATGAATAGGTCAATTTCATAATCTATACCTGTTTCATCAATAAACGGTGCTTGGTCTTCAAGATCTATAAGTCCATAATCAGAAGTTCTATAACCAAAATTAAAAGCTAATACATAAACTAAAGATTCAATTGTAGTATTATTATAATTAATCTCACCGTCTTTGTAGTCATATCTCCAGTTCTGGCCAATTGTTTTTGTTCTCAAATTTTGTCTTACAATTGCTTTATCTTTTATTTTTATTTTCCAGCATGGCATTTCTCTGATTTGAACCGATACATCATATCCAAAATAATTCTTCAAATCATTTTGCATTGTCTGTTGCAAAAATTTCACATTTGCTTGTTCTTTAGGAACTTGAATACTATAATGATACTTGTTGTCTGCAGATTTAAACTTTCGGTTTTTCCAAATTGTTTCTCCAACTAATTTAGGGTTTTCCACTTCCAAAATTGGTGTATGCCAGATCTCACCATAAACAGTACCTCCTGCATATGGATGCACTTTTGAAAAAAACTTACCATGATGTTCTGGACGTCTGTGATCAGGTAGGATACAGGGTAAAGTATCTCCATAGGCTAAACGATATAAATCTATGGGCAACATATTAAACCATTTCATTTTACCCTTTTCGCGTCTATATTTTTCTGGTAATGAACTATCATGCCAAGGTCTTGTATCAAAATGCATGTTTTGAGCAACAGGAACATTTTTGTTTGATTTCTTAATTGCTGAACGAAACAAAAATTGTTCTTCATCCTCTTTAATTTTATCAGCTAATACAGTATTTGGATTAAATTTAGCCTCAATTGCTTCTCGCTGTTTAGCCTGATTTATCATATGATTTAATTTGTAATCATATGATAATGCATAATCCATAGCTTGCTTCAAGGCACCTAACCCCTTACCTGCAGTACTAACATCTATCCACGCTATATAGCCCTCTTTGTCTACAATAAAAGCATGTGGAACTCCAGATATTCCTGCTGGTCTTAACCAATTACTTTGCATAAAACTATCAGGTGTGTCAACTGCTATGTTGTATTGAATATTATTACCTTGTTTTTTGATAAAGTTTTCAACTTTTTGAACATACTTAGGTTGTTTAGTGTCTAATGGCTCTGTATTCATTTCCATTACATAAAAACTTAATACTTCAGCCTCGTTTTTATACATATTGGACAAGGTTGATAAGTGTGGAATGACTTTTTTACAGGGCACACACCAAGTAGCGCTAAACTCTACCATGTAAACTTTCCCTTTTTGAAACTCTTTAACTTCATTACCCTTTAACCACTTGAATACATTTATTGGAGGAGCTTTATCGCCAACTTTTAACTCTACTTTTTGGCCTGAAACTTTAAGACATATTGATAGAGCAAACAGTAAAATAATTGTTGCTATTTTATATTTTTTTTTCTTCATAACATGATTTTTTAACATTATCTGATATTATTAAAATTAAAAGTAATGTGATTTTTACTTGTTGAGAATAATTTCTAATTGGATAATCCCTCTATTAACAGAGGGATATATCTATACTTATTTAGTTTTAATATCCAGAATTTTGTGGTAATAAGTTAGGATTGTTAGTAATTTCAATCTCTGGAATTGGTAATATTATGTTTGTTGATTTCCATGTTGTTTTTAATGGGCTTAAAATTTCATCAGCTCGCCCTGTCCTTTTCATATCAAACCAACGATGCCCCCATTCTGCAAACAATTCTAATTGCCGTTCTTGGAAAATATCATCTAATAAATCATTAGCCGTTACTGCTGATGTATCGTTTAAACTGGCACGACCTCTAATGACATTTAAATCGGATTGTGAACCTGAGATATCTCCTAACTGTGCTCTCGCCTCTGCACGAATTAAATATTGCTCTGCCAGCCTAAACATAATTAGATATTCTTGTGTCGTGTTTGTGACATTTGCATTGTTTTTATACTTAAATGAAAAATAATAATCCGCTCCTGTAGTAACATCTGAAAATAGCCCAACCCAGTTTGTAAATCTTTGATCATTAATTTCGAACTCATCGTGAAAAGTTTCTCTAAAAAAAATGTTATTACCTGTTGGAGCAGTGGTTAGCAATAAGAATTTGGCTTGAGGAACCAACATATCTGGTAACACAGGCTGTAATTGCCAAATGGCTTCATTACTTGTGGCTAAAAATGTGTTATTTAAATCTGATTCTAGATTATACAAATTGTTGTTAATTAATAGCGTAGCATTATCCTCTGCCTTTTGCCAATCACCCGCATACAAATACACTCTAGCCAATAGAGCGATAGCTGCATCTCTGTTAGGGCGTATTCTTTTGCCACTAATAAAATCGAAATTATTTGCCATTAATTCTAAAGCCTCTGTTAAATCTAATGTTATTTGATTATAGACAGCTTCTTCGGAACTACGAGAAATGGTATTGTTTAACTCAACATTTGATGAGGTAACAATTGGGATTGGACCATAAAGGTTAGTTAAGTAGAAATGATAAAAAGCTCGTAAAAATTTAGCCTCTCCAATAATTTGATTTTTAGTCCCTTGAGTAACATTTTCATTATCTTGAAGTATTTCAATAAGTGAGTTTATATTTAACAAAACTTCAAATGATGTTCCCCAAAATCCACCAGAATTATTATTGGAAGCAATCAAGTTACTTTCTACATATTCAAAGATATTTTCATCTATTGATGCACTTAAGAACTCATCTGAATATAAACCCATAAGTCTTTCAAGACCACCAGTAGGTAGATTAAAAGATGACCCTGACATCATTTTACTATAAATACCACTTACAGCTGCAATTGCCGTTTCATCATCTACTATTGCAGTTTCTCTTACAATTTCATTGCGTGGCGCATCTATTTCAACAAAATCCTCACAAGAAGTTATAAATGAAATAAATAGTATTAAAATTAAAGCTAATTTTGAGTGTGAATTTGCAAATATAACTTTTTGCAAACCTCTTTTTATATCGTTTTTAATATTCTTCATCATTTTGTTTTTAAAAAGTTATTTCCATTCCTAAAGATATAGTGCGTAAAGGAGGGGAAAATGCTATTCCTCCTATTTCTGGATTTAATCCTTTATAATTTGTAATAGTGAACAAATTCTGCCCTTGCGCATAAACCTTTATCCTCTGTAATTTTAGTTTTTCCAAAATTTCATTTGATAAATTATAAGAAAGTGATAAGTTATTCAATCTAATAAAAGAAGTATCTGTAATAATAGCATCAGAAGATATATACCTATTATACAAGGCAGATGATCCAAATCTTTGAAACGTTGCTAGGTCTCCTGATTGTTGCCAACGGTCTAATACTTGTACGGGTTGATTAGATATTGGGGCAAAAGCACCTGGTGAGCTAAATGGAAAATATACATCATACCCTTTTTGTTTAACAAACTGGAACAAAAAATCTAACTCAAATCCTTTGTAAGTAATGGTATTTTGAATACCACCAAAATATTTTTGACCAATCTCTACATATTTTTGACGATCCTCAACAGTTATACTACCATCATTGTTATAATCTGTAAATTCATAATCGCCAGTATCGCTATTTAATCCAATAAATTCAAAAACTTTTCCACTATTAATAACTGTACCAATACCACCATTAATAGACTCGCCAACAACCCATTTATTATTAAAGAAAGGGAATTTTTCAATGTCATCGAATTCTAAAAGCTCGTTTTGAGGAACGGTTAAATTAAAATTTGTATTCCATTTAAAATTTTTAGTGTTAATATTTGTTGTGTTGATAACTAACTCCAACCCTCGGTTTTCTACTACAGTAGGTATATTAAATTGGATATTGTTATCCCCCGTTACTTGGGATAACGGGAGTCCAACTAACTGATCAGTAGCACGATTACTGTACCAATTTATATTTGTATATATTTTGTCTTTAAACAAGCCAAACTCTAGACCAACTTCAATTTTTTTAACAGACTCCCATGAATAATTATTATTTGCCAATCTTGACACCTCAAAGCCAACAACGTTATTATAAGGCAAATTTGAAAAAGCGAACGAATCTAAATAACCATAGTCAGGAATTTGATCATTACCGGTAATACCATAGCTCGCACGAAGTTTTCCAAAACTTAACCATGAGGAATCGTTTAAAAGATTTTCTCTTGAAAATAACCAAGCCGCACCCACTGCACCAAAATTTCCAAATCTCTTGTTAGGGCCAAACCTTGATGAGCCATCTCTACGAACAGTTAAATTTAAAATGTATTTGTCTGCCCAATCTAAATTAACTCTTCCATATATTGCATTATATCTATATTGTGAAAAAGAAGTCCCTCTAACTTCTAATACCGAAGCAGCGCTCGAGTTTAAAAGAAATAAGTCGCTACTAAATCCTGTGGCATTTGTGCTTTCAGATTGAAGAATATCCTCTCGGAAAGTCATACCAATTAACGTCGATAGTTTTAATTTGTTATACGTCTTATTAAACTCTAATTTTGGTTCCATCAACCAGGATTTGAATTCACCTTTAACAAAACTACTTTCCCTACCAAAAGATGATCTAAAAGTTGGATTGATCGTATTTAAAGGTGTTATTTGATTTGCATTTGTATGCTGGGAATTATAGCCAAATGAGACTCCTAATTTTAAGTTTTTGAAAATTTCATAATTGAGATTTGTATTTAAAATAATATTTTGAGTTTCGTCACTATATTCTCTGTGAAGTAATGCTATAGGATTATCGAAACCATTTTCCCAATTAATTTCACCATTTTCGTCATATAATGCTGGTGCGTTAGGTGCTGTTGTCAATGCAGATCTCGCTAGGTCAGCACTAGGAAGTGTATTTTTTGTATTAGAAAAACTTAAAGAAGCGTGTGCATTAAATTTATTATTTAAGGACGTATGATTTACACTTAGCAAACTTGAAATTCTCTTAAAACCTTCATCTGTAGGGAATATTGTGGTTTCCTTAAAATAACCAGCTCCAAAATTGAATTGAGTTTTCTCATTGCCTCCTGAAACTGAAATATTAGCCGTTGTTTGTTCTGCTGTCCCCCCTAAAAGCTCATCTTGCCAATCAGTTTCTCTATTTTGATCCCATAGATATAAATCTGGAAAAAAACGTTCTTGTAAGAAAGGTGGAAAGACAACAGCATTTGGATTACCTTCAAAACGCATTTCTAAATATTGTTCAGTATTTAAAAGGTCTAATTTTTTGCTTGCCGTTGAAAAACCTGAAGCTAAATTAATACTTACACTAGTTTTTCCCTTTGTTCCTTTTTTGGTTGTTATCAACACCACTCCATTAGCTCCCAGGGAGCCATATATTGCTGTAGCATCGGCATCTTTTAATATTTGAAATGATTCTATATCGTTTGGATTAATATAAGATAATGGGCTACCAGTTTGATTCGTACCACCAATACCAACTTGATTTCCATCTAATAAAGTATTAGAAGGGTATGGTACACCATCTATGACATATAAGGGGTTGTTGCCATCCTCTCTCAAACTATTACGACCTCTTATTTGAATATCTACCCTTCCTCCAGCTACACCCGAGACTTGAGTTATCGAAACTCCAGCAATTCTTCCTTGTATAGCTTGTAATGGGTTGGATATTGGTTGTAGTTCTATATCCTTTGATTCTACTCTAGAGATATTACCTGTTGCTTTGCGTTGAGAAGTTTTATAATACCCCGCATTAATCTCTACAACATCAAGTTCACTAATCTCTTCTTTCATTACCACATCTATCGTGTTTTGATTACCAACGGTGATTTCCTGAGAGGCATAACCAATAGAAGAAAACATTAAAACGTTTGCTATATCTGCTACTGTAATGGTGTATTGCCCGTCAAAATTTGTAGAGACCCCTCTTGTAGTTCCTTTTACCAAGACTGTTACACCTGCTAGTGACATGCCATCTTCTCCAGTAACTTTTCCTGTAATTTGGCGTTGTTGTTTCCTAGTTTTCTTTTTTATAAGAATGTTATTGTTTTCTGTAAGTATTACATTAAACTTTCCTGATGCTATGCTTTTACTAATGAGTCTATCTGCCCTTATTACTCCTTTTTTTAGTTGTACTTTGGGCATATCCTTAAACAAGTTTTCGGGATATAAAAAGTTGAATTTAGTTTGGTCCATAATAATTTGGAACACCTCATCGATTGTAACTTCTTTATCAATATCGATTGTGACTTTTTCTTGTGCCAATCCTATTTCGGTATTTAAACTGAAAACTGTTGTACAAAGTAAGAAAATGAATGTTCTCATAATCATTAATAATATCCTTTTGCCGATCTCTATTTTCATAGGGACTGCATGGATTTTAATTGATTTAATTTCCATAAATTTGCGTGTTATTAGTTAGTTAATTTTTAATTAATTAATAATGTTATCGAGGGGACGTGGTTTTTGAACTTTTGCGGGTTTAAACCTTGTTCCCCTTCTTTTTTAAAATGTATTTATTTGTTCATACTGTTTTAGTGTTTGTTAAACTTTAGATTAATTGTTATTTCTAATATTTAATATATTAACATATTTGGTTTTCGCTTTCATCTTGCTTTAAACTAAATAGCACATCTGTAAGTCACCTGTATCGATCCAGTGGACTATTTTTACGTTCGGGCATGTAATTAGATTAAACATTCGTTTAATTTTCATGTTTTAGGGAGTTAAGTTTATTCACGTCGAAATGTTTGAACTTCGCTCTCTTTTTTTGTTTCTAGTTTATATTCATAAGATTGCCATATTTCGGCTATGCTCAATACAAGCTTGCTGCGCTTCTCGCAATGACAATTTATTTGAGTGTTATCGTTTTATTATTGATTTCGTAAGTGTTTATGACTCCGAAATTTTTGATCATGTTTAGTATGTCTACGATATTTTGATCTTTACGTAATATCCCAACAAACCTTGCTTCTTCTAAATCTCTATTAGCAAAGGTTACATCCATATCGTACCAACGTGACAATACTTTTATGATCTCTTTTAGGGTTTTACCTTGTATTATGAATTCACCATTTACCCAAGCAATCTCTCCTTTTACATTGACGTTACTAATTGATAGATCATTAGTTGTAGTATCTAAATTTGATTGCTGATTAGGTGCTAATATTTTGTTTTGGTTCTCGGCATAAATAGTCACTTTTCCTTCTACTAACGTAGTGTACACATTAGTCTCATCTTTATATCCTTTGATATTGAACTCGGTACCTAGTACTTCTATTATTTGGTTGCTAGTTGTTGGTTGTTGGTTGTTGGGAGAAATCACTTTAAAAGATGCTCCTCCATGTTCTGTACTTGGTGATACATCGAAATAGGCTTCGCCGTATACCAGTTCTACTTGCCTTGTTTCTCCCTTATTAAATGCTACTGGATATTTTAATCGACTTTCTGAATTTAACCACACTTGTGTCCCATCTGAAAGGGTTAGTTGGAATTGACCACCTCTAGGGATTGTTAGGTAGTTGTAGGCAATATTGCTATTGGCTGCTGGCTGCTGGCTTTTAGAAGCATCGTTGTAAATGATTTCTTCGCCGTTACTGGTGGCATTTTGTGTTTGGAACAAAGCACCCTTGGCTAATGCTATTTGTTCCCCACCCTCCAATGTTAGGGTTGCTTTATCGGTACCTGTTTGGATTTGGTTATTTACTATAATTGGTTCTATAAATTGTGGTTCTGTAGTATTACCCAACTTTGTGAACCATAGTCCAGCTGCAATTAAAATTGCTATAGATGCTGCTGCCATATATCTATAAATAGGTTGTTTTCTAATTTTATACCCCAAAGATCTTTCTTTCCTTATTCTACTTAAGAATTGATCAATAACTTTTTTGGTTTCTGGTTCATTCATGTTATGGTTAATCGCTACATGTGTTTGTATGTACTCTTTAAATAGAGGTCTGTTTGTTCGCTTTTCAACCCATTCAGAAAGCGTATCTAAATCCGTTGAAGTTGCTGAATTAGTTAGATACTTTACTATTAATTTCTCAATGTTTTGAGCCATATTTCTTGATGTTCGTTTTATTAATAGCAAAGCAAAAATTAAATACCCTTGCTTTTTTTAATAAGTTTTTTTACTTTTTATTAAATTTATTATCACATTTACATAATATTTGGTTCGATTTAATTATCTTAAGATATATGTCCTCGAAATTTGAACATCTTGAAGATTTGATTACTCACCTTAGAAATGGTGACGAAAAAGCCTATGTATATCTTATCAATGCACACCATAAATTATTATTTACTTATACCATGAGTTTGACCAATGATAGAGATCAGGCTCAAGACATTATACAGGACGTTTTTCTGGATATTTGGAAAGACCGAAAGAAGTTAAACGTAAAACGTTCTTTAAAAAATTACATGTATAAAATAGCTTACCATAAGTTTATTAATCAATATCATAAACATCGTGCTATCTCTATTCTTGAACGTGCTTACATGGACGCTCTGGATGAAACTTTTGATGATAGCAATACCGAATTACTCGAACGAAAAATTGCTTTAATTGTAGAAGGGATTAACGATTTACCAAAAAAATGTAAAGAAGCCTTCTTATTGAGCAAGAAAGAAGGGCTTACCAATATTGAAATTGCCGAGTATTTGAATATCTCGACCAAAACAGTAGAAGGACATATTAGCAAAGCATATTATTTGCTTCGTGAAGGTGTTGGCAAAAAAATAAAGCTTTTATTGTTTTTATTGTTTGGAGACCGAAAATTGTCTAAATCTGTTTGACATTTCTTTTAGCTCATTAAAAGCTAACTTACATAAGCTTTAATTATTTATACTATTGTGTTTTGCTATCGTTCTGTTTTAAATTTTTTTGACTCTCGTTGGCCGCACTGTTTTGTCTCTATATGGGGTGTAGTAAATTTGTCCTTTAATTATCTGATGCATTGTAAATATAATATTTTGGATTTGAAGCGTTATTCTATTGGGTCTGGCGGACAACAAAAAAGCACAACACCAAGTAGTCAAACGAGATGTCGTGCGCAACTAACTCAAAATAATCTGCTATGAGTGACTAATTCAAAAAACAACTATTACAATGAAAAAAACTTAAGTTATAGGGCGTATTATTTTGGTATTACTACTTTTGGCCTAAAAGGGAACGGGAGCTTCAACTAAAAAAATAAGCTATAAACAGTTCATGAACAATAACCGTTTCCGAGTAGACATTTTTTATTTGCTCTGATTAAGATTAATATCAAATTCTTGCTCACCGAATACACATTGTACAGTTTCCATGGAACATATGGGACCTAAATCTGGGTTTTGGTCTGTAGCATACACATACCAAGTATCATCCAATTTGACCTTAAACGTTAATTCTATCTCTTGGCTTGAGTTTTCCTGAATTGTATAAGACCATTTGGCTGGTTCTAGGATTTGGGCATGCAATGAGAAAACACCCAGTAGTATTATCCCCAAAATAAAGGTTCTTAATTTTATTCGCATAATTATTCTTTTTCTGATTTAAATAGTAACCTTCTTTGTTTACTTTATAAAAAGCATTACCTTCTACCAATAAGGCTTCACTATGCCATTATACCGAGCAAACAATCTCAAAATAATTATTTCATAAACTTGAATGACTAATTCAAAAAATACTATGAAACAAATTTTACATAATTGATTGATGCAAGATTATTTTGATTAGCTATCTTAAATATCTTACAAAAAAGTGAATTGTAATATTAACACTCATTTTTAGACATTACCACTGACTCCATTTTATAAGCTTGTTACTTAAAAACCTATCTTGACTTATAGTTGAGTAACTTTCTTAAACATAAAAGTTAACTTATTAGAAATGATCAATTTTAACTACTGATAAGTTACCTGAATTACCAACTAAAGCATAAGTGAAATTTTTAAAAATTGGTTTTATGCCAAAAGGAGGTAAAGGATTTAAAAATGTACTTGCCAGCACATTATTATTAGTATCCTTAAACTGAAATAAGTAAGAGCCAGATGCTTGTGTTGCTGTGACTTCATTAAATACTGAAGCCTCTCCAAAATTGATAGATTCTACGATGTTACTGGAGCCTCCACTTGTTCCAACAGATATACTACCAATATTACTAGCCAAGTTAATAAAACGAACTCCTACAATACTATCGGTTATTTTTAATAATTCGTCTTTAAATAAAATACCCTCTATTGAATCTACATTACCAGTTAAAGCCAATGTATGCGATTCGCCTCTCCTGAAATTTACTGATTTTTGATAAGCAATTGATAAAGTATCATTTGATGGAATAACCAGAACATTTCTATCTTCATTGGCTGGAAGAGTAAAACGAATATTTTCTTGATAAAACAAAGCTGGATTAGTAGCCAAGTTTATTTCTTGCTGAAAATAGTCAACGTGTATGCCTGATACATTCGGTGAGGCATGTAATACTCTTAAAGAGGATTCAGTACTTATCGGTTGGTCTTCTACTTGGCAGGATACTATAAAAACTGCTAGTATAATTATACATTTAATATTATTTAATTTCATTTTTTTATTTTTAATTATTCTACTTTAGGGTCTCTAATTACTATAACTTTCATAGGGTGAGTAGATTTCTCCAAATACAAGCCTTCTTCTCTCAAATGCTTTCGTAAGCCATGAAAATCTTTCTGCCAATTACTTGGTATTGAAATATCCACCTCTTTTAATCCCGTAGCATTGACAAAAGGAAATTGTTCATCAATAGATAGAAGCCCTGAATCATAATACTGGTAGCCATATATAAGTGCTAATTGCTGGATAAAATCAAATAGAGAAAAGTTGCTTATTGTAATTGTTGGTTTCTTCTCTTTCCAATTACTCTTGGGTTGTTCTCCAGGTGTTTTTACCCTAACTCTATCATCTGCAGTAAATTTCCAAACTGGCATTTGTCTAATTTCAATACTAACATCATATCCAAAATAGTTTTTTAAATCTCTTTGCATTACTTCCTGAATAAATTTTGCTGAAGCTTTTTCTTTTGGTACCTGAACGCTATAATCATACAACTTACCTAATTTAATAAACTTTAAACGACCACTTTCACCCCTTCTATCTGACCATTTGGTTGGTTCGAACTTTGAAGGATCACCGACCTCCAAAATTGGCTCATACCAAAACTTTGCATAGGATGTTTTTAGGTATGGGTAAGTAATTGTATCTACAAACTGTCCGTTAGGTAATTTAATTAAAGGCGCGTTTGCCAGTGTATCTCCAAAAGCCAAATGGTATAAATCAAATAAACCCATGTTTTCAAATTGCATTCTGCCTTTTCTATACCTACTTTTTATTTCTGAAGTTAAGTTCCCAAACCAATGTCTACTCGACACAAAATCTCTCATTCTACCATCTTCTATATCTCTTATAGATTTTCTAATTAAAGATCTATACATGAAATCATCTTCCTTACCACCCCCATTACCATTTAATAATAGCAATTTTGATGAATCATAAGTAGATGAAGGATTGGCTTTTTGATCATACCCCATAGCTCCCTCTATAGAATAATTATCTGATATTATATAACTTATAAACTGGTCTATTTCTTCATGGTGAGAAGTAGATCCCACCCAAGAAACAAGACCTTCTTTGTCTATAATGATAGTAGTAGGGATCCCAGGTCGTCCAGATGCTCTAAACCAATTTTTCTCCATGGTTTTATCCAATGCATCGATAGCAACATTATAATCCATTTTAGCTCCATGCTTCTGAATAAATGTTTCTATAGTTCTGATATGAGGAGAGTTTTCTTTTGCTTCCTTATCAACGTTTTGCTCTAGTATAAAAAAACTCAAAACCTCAACATCATTATTTTTATACTTATTGGTCAAATTTGTTACATGCGGTACCGCTGCTAAACAAGGAGCACACCAAGTTGCTGTAAACTCAATGATATATACTTTTCCTTTGGGTAACTTACCATTTTTATAAGGCTGTCCTTTAATCCATTTAAAAGCAGATATTGGAGGTGCAGGATCTCCAACTTTTAATTTTTCAATTTTTTCCTTACTAAAACTATCACTTAAATAATTATCATTAAAAGCTATCTTTCCATTATTATTGCTACTCGCATAAGCTAATATTGACATCCCAAATAACAATAGTGCAAATACTTTTATTATAGTTTGCTTTTTCATTTTTATTATATTTTAATACCCTTGATTTTGAGGTAAAAGATTAGGGTTCTTTTCAATTTCAATTTCAGGAATAGGCCATAATACATCTGTAGGTTGCCAATCGAATTTTATTGATGATAGAACATTCGTTGCTTGATCAGTTCGTATTAAATCAAACCAACGGTGCCCCTCTGAAAACAATTCAATCTGCCTTTCTTTAGCTATAACATCAAGTAAATCTGCCTGTGAAATCGTTGGATTTGTATCCTGAATTAATGGAAGACCTGCACGATTACGTATGATATCTACGTCCTGGATTGCATCATTTAAGACTCCTTGATGGGCTCTTGCCTCTGCACGAATTAAATACTGCTCAGCTAAACGTAATATTGTAGAATATTCCTCTTGAGTATTTGCAATATTATTATATTTAATAGGAAAATAAAAAGTACTACCATTAAATACAATATTACTTACCCAAGTATTAAATCTGTTGTCATTAGCTTCAAATGCATTAAGTAAATTATCATTTAAAAAAGTTGTTTTTATGCCTCCAGGTCCAGATGTTAAGAAAAATAACTGGAGTTGTGGTGTCTCAACCTTAGGAGGAGTTACCAACTTTAATTGCCAAATGGATTCAGTACTATTAGCTAAAAAAACAGCATCTAAATTTGATTCTAAACTATAAAGTCCAGAATTATTAATTACATTGGACGCCATTTGTTCTGCATTGATCCAGTCCTCAATGTATAAATATACTCTAGCGAGTAAAGCATTAGCAACAGCCTTGTTCGGTCTAACACGCTCACCTGAAGCAAAAGAATAATCTGAAGTCATTAAATCGCTTGCATCTTTTAAATCCATAATGATTTGCTGATAAACCTGTTCTACAGATGTACGAGAGGCTGTATTATTGTTTTCGACATTAGTAGTAGTTATAAGTGGTATATCACCAAAAAAGTTAACCAAATTAAAATGACAAAAAGCTCTCACTAGTTTTGCTTCTCCTGCTACTTGATTTTTAACATTTTCGGTAATATTACTTGAAGACCCTAAGCCTTCAAGGATTGTATTGGCGTTTAAAATTAAATTGTAAGCATCTGCCCAAAATGATGAAAGTAAAACACTATTATTCTCAGGTTCTAAACTATTATTAGCAAATTGAAATTCTGTAAATAATGACGAGGCTACAGAATTGAATTCATCACTGCATAGACCAGAATACTTTTCAATACCTCCACTTGTCATACTACCAACATCGTTAATCATATTACTATAAACACCACTGATGGCAGCAACAGCGGTAGCGTCTTCACTAAAAACTAATTCGCTAACAATTTCATTTCTTGGAGCATCTATTTCCACAATATTTTCACAGGAAATAAAGCTAATAAAGATTATGAGTATTATTAGACATTTAACCCTACGTAATTCTAATTTTATATTTATGTTTTTCATGATTTTGTTTTTAAAGTCCAATATTGACACCAGCAGTTAACCTTCTTAATGATGGGATGGAAAAAGAAGATCCTATCTCTGGATTACCTTCTGATTTTTTTAAAGTGAATATATTTTGCCCTTCTATAAAAAGTCTAAATTGATTAAGCTTCACTTGTTTTAAGAATTTTTCTGGGAGACTAAAAGAAAAGGAAATATTATTTAAACGTATAAATGACGTATCTATAAAATTACTGTTACTATCAATAAAATTAGAATACTCAGTACCGCCTATACCAAATGCAGATAGCGCTCCATGACTACTTATATCACCTGGATTAGACCACCTATCTCTTAGAACACTTGCGGGTTGATTACTCATCTTACCAGGCATATCAAAGGATCTAGCTATCGAAGCACCTTTTTGCTTCACAAATTGAAATGTGAAATCTAATTGGAAAGATTTGTACGAAAAAGAATTTTGGAAGCCACCAAAATATTCTTGACCGAGTTCGACAAAATTTTGACTATCTTGGATATTTATAATTCCATCACCATTAAAATCTACCACGCTATACCTACCAGTTTCTGGGTTGATACCAGTAAATTTATAATACTTTCTACTCCCGCCATTAATAGGTCTACCAATTTCATATAAATTATCAAATACAGGAAACTCCTCAATGTTATTAAACTCAACCAATTCGTTTTTTGGAATTGTTAAATTAATATTTGTTGACCACGTGAAATCGGAAGTGTTAATAGGAGTTGCATTAAGTTCAATTTCCCAACCTCGATTTTCAACGACAGCAGGTCGATTGAATTGTACTTGACTATCTCCTGTCACTTCAGACAAAGGCAACCCCACTAACTGATCTTCTGTTCTATTCCTATACCAACTTATAGTAGGTATAAATTTATCCTCCCAAAAACCAAGTTCTAATCCAAACTCTAGCTTTTTAACTGTTTCCCATGAATAATCTGGGTTACTCAATCTTGTTACCTCTAAACTACTAATTTCGTTGTAAGATTCAATAAATGAAAATGTATCTAAATATCCATAATCTGGTATTTGATCATTACCAGTTGAACCATAACTCCCTCTTAACTTTCCATAACTAAAAAAAGACGATTTATTTTTTATGAAGTCTTCTTCTGAAAATACCCAGCCAGCACCAATTGCACCAAAATTACCGAACCTTTTATTTGGACCAAACCTTGAAGACCCATCTCGCCGCCCTGTTAAATTTAATAAATATTTATTTTCCCAAGTATAATTTAATCGCCCATAAATAGCACTGTATTTATACTCTGTAAAGTCATAATTAGTAACATCAACTTCTGTTGCTGCTTCAACATTGTATAAAAAGACATCACTAGAAAAACCTGTTGCAAGTAAAGCTTCTCTTTCACTCACAGTACCTTGTATTGTTGTTCCCAAAAGAAGATTTAAACTACCTTTTGAAACATTTGTTTTAAACTCGAATTGAGGCTCAATTATCCATGTTTTTACATTTCCATTTGCAAATCTAGAGGAACCTGTACTTGTACTCGTTAATAGAGCAGGATTAATAGCCGCTAGAGGATCTATTAGAATCTCATCATTTCTAAAATTATTATAACCAAGACTTGTATTTATTTTTAACTTTGGTGTTATTTTATAGCTAATTTTTAAATTACTAATAAAGTTATCTGTTATATCTTCTGAACGCTGTTTCGTTGGTGCTAAAGGATTAGTCCAGGTACCATTTTCCCAGTTTAATTCTCCAAATTCATCATATAATGCTGGAGCTACAGGCGCCAAAGTTATTGCTTGGTTAAATAAATCATTACGCGGTAAATCACTATTGCTATTTGTATATAAAGTTGAAAGATTAAATGAAAATTTGTTATCTTTTGATGTATGATTTAAATTGAAACGTCCAGAAACTCTTTTAAAACTATCATCGCCTGGAAAAACTGTTGTTTCTTTAAAATAAGTACCACTTATCAAATAATTTGTTTGACTAGTCCCTCCAGAAAGTGAAATATTAGCATTAGTATATTCAGCCGTCCCACCTATAAGTTCTTCCTGCCAATCTGTTTCTCTGGTAGAATCCCATACGAATAAATCTGGAGCAACTAAATCCAAAATAAATTGAGGCAATATTACGCCGTCATTACGAAACCCCTCATTTCTCATTAACAAATATTGTTCAGAATTTAAAAGATCGACTTTATGACTAACCTTTCCTATACCTTGAGAGAGTCTAATGTTTAGTTTTGACTCACCAACATTTCCCTTTTTTGTTGTAATTACAACTACACCATTAGCACCTCGAGATCCATAAATGGCCGTAGCATCAGCATCCTTTAAAATTTCAATGCTTTCAATATCATTTGGATTTATAGCACTTAATGGACTTCCTCCATTATTCGCAAAACTTGTAAAAACATCTTCTAAAGATTCTGTAGGATATGGCACACCATCTATAAGAAAAAGTGGTTCATTACCATCTTGACGTAATGTATTTTGTCCTCTAATACTTATCTCAAATGACCCACCTGGCACTCCAGTATTCTGTTGAATATATACCCCTGGCATTCTACCTTGTAGCGTTTGTAGAGGGTTATTAACAGGTTGTTGTTCAATTTCTTTTGATGTAATTCGAGAAATATTGCCTGTAGCCTGACGTTTTGAAGTCTTGTAGTAACCAGCATTTATAGTGATCTGGTCTAATTCACTTATTTCCTCTTTAAGAGTAACATCTATGATACTTTGATTCCCTACTGCAATCTCTTGAGTAGCATAACCAATAGATGAAAACATTAAGACATTGGAGTTATCGATAACCGAAATGGTGTATTTACCATCAAAATCTGTAGAGACTCCTCTTGTTGTTCCCTTTACCAAGACCGTTACTCCTGCTAGTGACATGCCATCTTCTCCAATTACTTTACCAGTAACTTGGCGTTGTTGGCTTTTGGATTTTTTCTTGATGATAATTGTATTGTCATTAGAGAGGATTACATTAAACCCTTTTGATATTATACTTTGGTTTAATAGTTTATCGACCCTAATCGAACCTTTTTTTAGCTGTACTTTTGGAACATTTTTGAAAATGTCCATTTGGTATACGAAGGTATAATCGGTTTGTGCTTTTATAATCTTAAAGACCTCGTCTATTGATACTTCTTTATCTGTATCAATCACAACTTTTGACTGTGAGAATGTATTCTCGGGCGTCATACTGAACAGTGTTGTGCACAATAAGAAGATAAATGTTCTCATAAGAATCATTATTAGCCCTTTTCTTATCCCGATTAGTATCGAGAAGAAACCGACATTAGTTAATTTAATTTCCATAAATTTGCTTGTTATTAGTTAGTTAAACATTTAATTAATTGATACGCTTTAGGGGGATTTACAGTTTGAACTTTCCAGGTATGAACTGTTTCCTCCTTTTTTAGTGCCTGTGCGCATTCTGGCACCTACACTAAAAATGTCTACTAGACATTTTCTTTACGTTTGATCCGGGATGAAGTCTTAAATTTTTAGCGAGATCTAAACTTTATTCCCCTTTTTTTTTAGTATTTATTTTTCCATATATTTTTGTTGTTTATAATTGAGTTATTTAGCTATTAATGTTTTTTTTTCTTTCCTATCTTTTTATTCATGGATTCATACTGTTTTAAAGCTGTATTCATGGATGCTTCGCATTTGTCTTTCCAAAAAAACGAACCAGAATTCTTATTATTCATTTTTTCCTTGATGAAAAAACGAACCAAAAAAATCAAGGCTTAATAATATTTTCCTAAAAATTTCTTTCGTTTCGGCGTAAAATGGTCTGTTGTCTTCATATGCTATTAATGTTTTTGCTTAGAAACTTTTGTACTAATTGATTATTTAATTGTCACACTATTTTTACTTGACCCTTCACTTCAATTCATTTTTTACGTAAAATTTTATTAGGCCAAGTTTTCAAATCGTGGTTTCGTTTTCATTATTTTAATTCACATTACTTTAATATTATTGTTCTACTATTTATTTCGAAATTGTTGATTATACTCGAGTTTTTGATTGCTGATAGTATTTCTTCGATACTTTGACTCTTTTTTAATTTTCCTAAAAACTGAAGATCTTCGAGGTCTTTGTTTTCAAACTGTACTTCCATATCGTACCAGCGAGATAATACTTGCATAAGGTCTTTAAGCGTTTTACCTTCGAAACTAAAAACACCTTCTTTCCAAGACACCTCGTTATAGACATCGACCTTACTAATAGAAATAATATTGGAAGAGATATCTAAATTTGCTCGTTCTGTTGGTGCTAGTGTTTTATGTTGATTCGCTGCACTAATGGCCACTTTACCTTCTACTAATGTTGTGTAAATATTAGCCTCATCTTTATAGGCTTTGATGTTGAACTCGGTACCTAATACTTGTACTTCTTGTTCTTTATGGTATACTTTGAAATCTGCACCATGGTGATTTGTACTTGGTGATATATCGAAATAGGCTTCGCCGTATACCAGTTCTACTTGCCTTGTTTCTCCCTTATTAAATGCTACTGGATATTTTAATCGACTTTCTGAATTTAACCACACTTGTGTCCCATCTGAAAGGGTTAGTTGGAATTGCCCCCCTCTAGGGATTGTTAGGTAGTTGTAGGTAATATTGCTACTGGCTGTTGGCTGTTGGCTTTTAGAAGCATCGTTGTAAATGATTTCTTCGCCATTACTGGTGGCATTTTGTGTTTGGAACAAAGCACCCTTGGCTAATGCTATATGTTCCCCACTCTCCAATGTTAGGGTTGCTTTATCGGTACCTGTTTGGATTTGGTTGTTTACTATGATTGGTTCTATAAATTGTGGTTCCGTAGTATTACCCAACTTTGTGAACCATAGTCCAGCTGCAATTAAAATTAGTATGGATGCAGCAGCTGTAAACCTAAACCATGATTTTTTATATATTGGTGCAGATTTTCTAAGTATTCCTATTCGGTATAAAATCTTTTCTTTGGCCTTATCCCTATCGTACTTATTCATCACATTATTTATAAAAGTGTTGGTTTTTATATATTCTAAAAACAAGGTTTCATTTTTAGTGTTTGATACCCATAGCTCCAATTGTCGTAGTTCATCAAAATTGGCTTCTTTCAGCAAGAACTTTACAATAAGTTTTTCAATATCTTTACTCATTATTTTTTGGTAACTTTTATACTTTTATAACGAGGCTGAAATTCCATACCACTAGTTTTCATTAAAAAAAAATTAACTTTACATTAATTTATTACAAATTGATATCTTGAAAAACACAACATTACATGAGGATAATTTAGTGGAATACCTTATAAAAGGTGATGAGGCCGCCTATACCCTCTTGGTTGACCTTTATTATGACAAACTTTGTAATTATGCGAGTAGCCTAGCGAGAGATAGCGTTGAAAGTGAGGATTTTGTGCAAAATGTTATTGTACGATTATGGCAACGTAGACATAAATTGGATGCTCAAATTTCTATTAAGAATTATCTTTATAAATCGGTATATAATGAATTTGTAACTTATTATAGAAAGCATAGTGCCGTTACCGCTTTAGAAAAAAAATATATTGAGGGTCTAGATACTGTTTATGTTAACCAAGAGAAACGTGATACCAAAGGTCTTAAAACTATTATAGAGCAGGAAATTGAAAAGCTGCCTAAAAAATGTAAACAAACTTTTCTACTAAGCAAAAAAGAAGGTTTAACCTATACCGAAATCGCTGAATACCAAAACATCTCCGTAAGTACTGTTGAGAGCCATATGGCCAGAGCTTTTTCTATTTTGCGAAGTAAATTAAAGGATAAGGTGCAGCATTTTTTATTTATGGTTTTTGGGTTAAGACGGCGAGTTTTAAAAAAGGGATATTGAGGTCTTACCATTAGACTTTTTAAAACAACGTTTATCTGCATACTTTAAAATTTATATTCAACGTTTACTTTGTGTTAAAAAGATTACTATCTTTATAAGCACTACAAATTAAAAGTAAAAGGCATTTTTCTACCTTTTTTAATTTGTGGAACTAATGATAGTGTATTTTGTTAGTAAGTACATAAATTTTTATCTCCCAATAATTTTGTGTACAATGGACTTTCTTTTATTCTTATTAAACGAGTATTAAACTATAAAACTCATAATTATGGCTACAGGATGGATTCGTGCGTATTCAGAAGAAAAAGCAGCAATTAACACTACTAATTATTACAAAAGAAAGCAGCAACAAGCAGAATTTCGAAAAAAGTTTAAAACCGAATTCAAAGAAGAAGCAAAGACTAGTTCTACTACCATACAAGAAATTGGCTGGGGCAGGACGGTTGACTTACCTAATGGGTTATCTAAAACCACTTGGACTAGAATTAAATATAATGGTAAAATTGGATATCTAAAAAGTGATCATGTTGTAGAAATTGCCTATGTAGACAGAAAACGCTCAAATGCTAAATATCCTTTTAGCACCACTTTTACCACTAGTAGAAATAGAAAAAAGACTTTACTTTGGGGGGATACAGTACAAATAATTGCGAAAAACTCCACTACCTATGATATTCGGGCACGAGGGCATTTTGGTAAGATTAAAAAATCTGATTTAACAATAGACGCCCTTCTGGAATTTTATTTTATTGATGTTGCTCAAGGTGATGGTGTTTTAATGATAACCCCCGACAAAAAGCATATGCTCATAGATGGTGGACTACAAAGAAAAAGTCAACAAACAGGAAAAAATGCCGCCGATTTTGTTGATTGGAAATTCTTTTCTGATTACGGCGATTTTAAAGTTCGACTTGATAGTATGATGGCCTCTCACTCTGATACAGATCATTTTGGTGGTTTACATGACCTGGTAAAAGAATCTGAACTCGCTGATCGGGAATTAGATTCTGATAGTGTAGACGTGAAAACACTGCATCATCCCGGACTTTCGAGATGGACTAAAAACGCTAATGCACCACTCCCCCATAGAGACGGATTAGGCATGGTAGACGAGAACTATTTTGTTCAATTATTAGGTAATAGAGATGATGCAGAGGCGGCAGTAAATTGGAATTCTGAAGAAAAACTTTCTGGCCCTTGGAGGTCTTTTATTAAAGATGTTTTAAAGAATAGCAAAAGAACAAATTTTGAACGGGTTGGAGTGCAATTAGAAGATTTAAAATCAGGTAAAAATTTACCGGAACTATGGAAATCTTCTAAACATGATTATTCTGTTAAAGTTTTAGGCCCAGTAACTAAAATTGTTAACCAAAAGATAGGCTTAAAGGACATTGGTGATAAAGGCAAAAATAGTAATGGCCATAGTATTTGCTTAAGGGTTGATTACAAAAATGCACGTATTCTATTAACTGGTGACCTGAATAAAGCAAGTATGGATTGGCTTATGAAATCATACGGAGATCGTATGGGGCAATGGGCGTGTGATGTTGCTAAAGCATGTCATCATGGTAGTGATGATATCTCCTATCGATTCTTAGAAGAACTAAAACCAGCGGCAACCATTATTTCATCTGGTGATGCTGAAGGACACGCTCACCCGAAACCAGAAATAGTAAGCGCTAGTGCTTTAACTGGTTTTGTCTCCATAGACAGAAATAACGACAAACTATTGACTCCGCTAGTATACATGACTGAAATTGAAAGAAGTGTCTCTCTTGGAGCTCTTAACACAATAGAAATCAAAAAATTTCCATCTAATGGAGACGGTTCATTAGCAAATGGTTCAGTACTTGGTCGAAATTTGGATGAAATGAGCAAAGAATTAAGAGACTCTATTGAAGATCATGTTAGGGATACTGAAGAAAAAATGGCTTCTAATGATATTAGAGTTGATTTCCATTTATCTATGCCTATTGTTCCATTTGGTACGAGAACCACAGACAAAAGAGCATGGCGTTCTAGAATAATGGAAAAAAACCATTATGGCCTTGTCAATGTTAGAACTGATGGAGAAACAATAATGTGTGCGACTTTAAATGAAACTGAAAAAAAATGGATTATACATCATTTTTCAGCAAGATTTTAAAACACACTTGCGGCACTTAATGGGTTTTCATTTCCTAAATTAATAGCAAGACTAACTGGCAGTAGAATAAAAATAATTAAAAACTCAATGCCTTTATAGGTTGTGGTACTCCTAATTACATATTTATTGCTGTTGTATGCTTTACTTCATTTATTACAAACATACTATGTGTACTTCCAATATGATTAATCGTGGTTAACTTTTCTACCATAAACTCACGAAAAGCTTGCATGTCTTTTACTAAAACTTTCAATAAATAATCGTAATCACCACTAACATGATAACATTCTAACACCTCATTGATATTAGTAACCTCTTTTTCAAATTTCACAACATAGTCCTGACTATGCTTTACGAGCTTAATATGACAAAATGCTACAAATGCTTTATCCACAAGCTCCTTATTTACTAACGCCACATAACTATTAATATACCCATCTCTTTCAAGCTTTTTTATACGCTCATAAACCGCAGTTACTGAAAGGTTTAATTTATTAGAAAGCTCTTTATTGGTTTGTTTACTATCTACTTGTAAATAATCCAATAATCTTCTATCAATATCATCAAAAACCATAATTGAAAATTTTTCATTAAAATATATAAAAACAATGAATCAGCCACATAATAATCTAAATTTTAAACATAATTTAGTTTTATTTTCTAAATATATACATATTCATTGTTTTATAGTCATATAATATTGAGTTTTGTTATATAATTAATCAAATCTAAAAACACCATGGGCTTTAAACCAGCAAATAATATACAAGACTTACAATATTTTGGTGAATTTGGAGGTGTAAATCCTTCCATTTCAGACTCTTCAACATACACATTCTTATCTGCAAAAACCATGTTTGACACCTTTGAAGGTAATGCTGATGGGTGTTATTTATACTCCCGCCATTCTTCACCTTCAAATTTATATTTGGGAGAGGCATTAGCCGCTATGGAAGGTACAGAAACCGCTAATGTGTCTGCATCTGGGATGGGAGCTATTACACCTGTATTGCTTCAATTATGTGGTGCGGGAGATCATATTATATCTAGTAGAACTATTTATGGAGGTACTTATGCATTTTTGAAAAATTTCACGCCTCGATTTAATATAAATACTTCTTTTGTAGATATTACGAACTTAGAAATTGTAGAAAATGCTATTACAAAAAACACAAAAGTGTTGTATTGCGAATCTGTAAGCAACCCCCTTTTAGAAGTTGCCAATATTAAAGGATTAGCAGATATTGCCAAGAGGCATAATCTAAAATTAGTAGTAGATAATACTTTTTCTCCATTATCAATATCGCCAGCTATGTTAGGTGCAGATATAGTGATACACAGTTTAACAAAATTTATTAATGGATCTAGTGATACAGTGGGTGGTGTAGTTTGCGGGACTCAAGAATTTATAAACGATTTACGTAATGTTAATGATGGCGCATCTATGCTATTAGGCTCTACCATGGATAGTTTAAGAGCGTCGTCTATATTGAAAAACCTAAGAACGTTACACATTAGAATGCAACAACATAGCCATAATGCTACATATTTAGCTAATAAATTTGAAGCAGACGGATTAAAAACTGTTTACCCAGGATTAGAGTCTCACCCATCTCATGAATTATTCAAAAGTATGATGAATGAAAAATACGGTTTTGGAGGCATGCTAACTATTGATGTAGGTTCTTTAGACAAGGCAAATGAACTTATGGAAATGATGCAAGATAAAAACCTAGGGTATTTAGCTGTAAGCCTTGGTTTTTACAAGACATTATTTAGTGCTCCTGGAAGTTCAACATCATCTGAAATTCCTGAAGAAGAACAAAAAGAAATGGGATTAAGTGATGGATTGATTCGTTTTTCTATAGGTTTAGACGCAGACATTGAACGCACCTATAAAACGATACGAACATGTATGGAATCACTTAATATTCTGGATTTTAAAACAAAAACTGTTAATTCCCTTTAATACGTTCCCATAAATCTGACATAACAGATTCAAAATTATCAAATTTAGGTTCAAAGGGTTTTATATTTAATCGATCATTATCTTTATAGAGTGTTAAACTAAAAACGGAAGAATTGGGATCGTTTTCATCTAAAATGGGGTACCTTAAATCGTTGTATTGATAGTGATCGTCTGAAATCTTATAAACGCTATAATAATAATTACTAAACCAGGCTAAGTCTTTAATATCATTAAATTCAGAAGGTTTTAAATCACGCTGCTTTGGTAATTCTTTAAAATTCAAAAACTTATGCTCGCTATCTAACAAAGAATAGTTAGCAATAAAATATAAAGAATCCGTTTCTACGATTCCATACCATAATACATTATTAAATATGGCCGGTTGTGTACTGTAACGATTAAATTTAATATGGTTTTCTTCCATAGATTTTCTAAACACTGAATCTATATAAAACTTATTACCTATAGTTAACAACATATATACAGAACTAATCCCTACTCCAAACTTTAACCAAAGTTTTCTTCTGTTAGACTTTCTATTAAAAAACATGAGAACAATCATGCAGATAAGGAACGGTAATGTATAAATGGGATCTACCACAGCAATAGTATTAAAAGCCACACGGTAATTACTAAATGGTGCAAACAATTGAGTTCCATAAGGCGTGAAACAATCTAAAATAGGATGTGTGAACAAAGACCAAAAGAACAAACGAATCCAATCATTTTTAGTCGTTGTATGTATACGTCTTCCTGAATTATATAATTTATGAATGCCCCACCCCAAAAGAAATGCAGCTATCACCGAAAAAAAGATAGAATGCATAAAGCCTCTGTGAAATAGCATAGCATCTATTTCATTATTATAAAGTAAACTACCAATGTATACATCTAAATCTGGAATCGTTCCGCCAATAGCTCCAAATAATAAAGCTTTATTCCCTATTTTCTTTCCTAAAGTGGCTTCACCGCAAGCGGCTCCTAAAACGATTTGAGTTAATGAATCCATAGTACGCAATAAAAATACAACTTAATCCAAGATGTAATTACATACTCTAATATTTTAATTTATTTTGCAAAGACTTATAATAATTTATTTTCTGAGTCGTCTTTATAATATGCTTTTGAATATTAGTTTTGAATTTTAAAAACTCTTCAAATTGGTTCTTTTTATGCGTTTTCTCATAATTAACTTCTATCACGTAAATATATTCTAGAGTTTTTAAACTTCTATATAATTGCCGATTATGCTTTTCAAGTTTTAGCTTTACATCTTTAACGTTAAGTCTTATTTTTTTACTTGATACTACATTATGTTCCATTACTTTTAAATATATGTTTATTTATTTTAAGCCTAAGCGAGAGAGTTTTCTAATAAGTTAGAAGGCAAAACCAACTCAAGAGGAGAGAATTAAATTGTAAATCAATTGTATCAAAATCAGTAGTACACTTGTAAAAAGTCAACATTATAAGTTGTTTGATTTTGTTATAAATACAAAGATTAACTATGTACTAATTGTATGACACAAATTCTACAGAAAAGTCACTTGACTTTTAACTCATTTATAAATAATTTTTAATAAATATTTAAAAATCGAAGCTCAGCAATTTGCTAAAAGACAAGTATTATTGTAACATTACGTGACTAAAACATAACTGCAAATATGCAAAACGATAATAATCTTTCAGAAATAAAAATCGAAGATCAAAAAATAATAGATAATAAAGAGCTTAATATTTGGGAAGCACTCATTCCTGTTATTGCACTAGTTGGAATGTTAGCATATAATATATATGTTTATGGCGATGATGCTTTAAGCGGAAGCAATCAATTTGTTTTATTATTAGGAGCTGCAGTTGCTGCGATTGTTGGTTTTAGAAACAAAGTCTCTTATAAAAGAATGCTTGAGGAAGTTGCAGAAAACATAAAATCTACCACTGGAGCTTTGCTTATATTATTAATGGTAGGATCATTAGCAGGAACTTGGTTAGTTAGTGGTATTATACCAACTATGATTTACTATGGTCTACAAATACTAAACCCAACAATATTTTTAGCAGCCTGCGTCATTATTTGTTCTATTATTTCGATAGCCACTGGTAGTTCTTGGACAACCTCTGCAACTGTAGGTATCGCTCTTGTGGGCATTGGAGAAACATTAGGTATTTCGGTTGGCATGACTGCTGGAGCTGTTTTATCCGGGGCCTATTTTGGAGATAAAATGTCGCCTCTTAGCGACACTACAAACCTTGCACCAGCCATGGCTGGAGGGGAATTGTTTAGTCATATAAAGTATATGGCATTAACAACAGTACCTACTATAATAGTAACGCTTATCATTTTTATAATAATAGGATTAAATATAGATGTAACCGGCACACCACAAATAGATGATAAACTATCTGCTATTAAAAGTGCCTTTAATATAAGTCCTTGGCTATTTGTTGTTCCTGTTTTAGTTATTATCATGATTGTAAAGAAAACACCGCCTTTAATTGCATTGTTAACAGGTTCTTTACTTGGAGGTATCACTGCACTTATAGCACAGCCCGATATTATAATAAAGATAGCTGGAGCAGAATCATTAACCTTTCAATCTGCTTATCAAGGTGTTATGAATGCTTTAACAATAGACACATCTGTTGAAACTTCAAGTAAAGAATTAAATGACTTATTTACATCTGGAGGCATGAAAGGCATGCTGGGAACTATTTGGTTAATTGTTTGTGCTATGGTTTTTGGAGGTGTTATGGATGCCATTGGCGCATTGTCTAGAATTACCAAATCTTTATTAAACTTAGCGACCACTACATTTGGCTTATTTGCAAGTACTGTTGCTAGCTGCTTAGCTTTAAACCTTACAGCATCCGATCAATATTTAGCCATAGTAGTCCCTGGGAAAATGTTCAAACAAGCTTATAAAGATAAAGGGTTAGCTCCCGAGAATTTAAGTAGAACGTTGGAAGATTCTGGTACCGTAACCTCGGTCCTAATTCCTTGGAATACTTGTGGCGCTTATCATTCAAAGGTTTTATTTGGATATGCTGGAGCTACTGCATACATTCCGTATGTCTTTTTTAGTATTCTTAGTCCATTCGTTACATTATTATTCGCAGGCTTTTCAATCAAAATTAAGCAACTCACTGAAAAATAAGATTAAGTTATTGTTACTTATTTTTAAAATAGACAAAATCTATAATAAAATAAATAATAAAAATTTCTATTCTTATTAAAATCACTATTCTATTTTATATTTGCACCGTCGAAAATAATTAATAATAAATATAAAAAACACATGGCATTAGTAGGAAAAAAATTTCCAGATTTAAACGTTGACGCAATGAATGATATGGGCGATACTTTTAAAGTAAACGTTCTTGAAGAAGCTGTTAATAACAAGAAAAAAGTGGTTTTATTCTGGTATCCAAAAGATTTCACTTTTGTATGTCCAACAGAATTACATGCATTTCAAGCTGCTTTACCAGAATTTGAAAAACGTAACACGATCGTTATCGGAGCTTCTTGTGATACACCAGAAGTTCATTTTGCTTGGTTAAGCGCAACAAAAGATAATGGAGGAATTGAAGGCGTTACCTACCCGCTTCTTGCTGATAGCAATAGAAATTTATCAAGTATTTTAGGGATTCTAGATATTACTAATGAAACTTACGATGAAGAAACTGGTACAGTTCAAGTTGAAGGAGACAATGTAACTTATAGAGCTACTTATATTATTGATGAAGATGGTATCGTACAACATGAAAGCATCAATAACATGCCTTTAGGTAGAAATGTTGGTGAATATATTCGTCTTGTTGATGCCTTAACTCATGTACAAGAAAAAGGAGAAGTTTGTCCAGCTAACTGGGAAGAAGGAAAAGAAGCTATGGCTCCTAATGCTAAAGGAACTGCTGAGTATTTAGCAGCTCATGTAAACTAATTTAATGGTACAAGAATTAAATCAAGATAATTTAGGTGAATTAATTGCTAGTAACAAGACCGTAGTTGTACAATATTCTGCAACATGGTGTGGTAACTGTCGTATTATGAAACCTAAGTTTAAGAAACTAGCTTCAGAAAACGAAGATGTTTCTTTTATTATTGCTGATGCTGAAAAGTTTCCAGAATCAAGAAAGTTAGCAACTGTTGATAATTTACCAACTTTCGCTACTTTTAAAAGTGGTGAGTTTGTAAAACAAGTTCAAACAAACAAATTTGAAGCTTTAAAAGAATTAGTAAATGAAATTACCAGTAATTAAACATCTTACTCAATTTATTGAGGACAACGATGAAGATTTTGTAATAGAAACTATCGAAACCCTTGAAGCTTTAACAGAAGTTCCTTCTTTAAAAGACGAAGAACTAGATGTTATCGGGGAACTTATTTCTAATATGTATGGTGCCGTTGAAGTCAATAAAATGATACAAGATGGTACAGAAAAAAAAGAAGCCTTAAATAGTTTTATGAAACGTGTTTTAGGGTCTATAGATACATAATTGAAAAAGAAAAATGACCAATAAAAAGCCTCTTTGCGAAAGCAGAGCGGCTTTTTATTTGCATTGAAGTTATTATTATTTAAGGTGAATTTTGCCTAAGAGTTCAAGATGTCACTTCGAGATTGGGGACAAAAGATTTTATCAAGCGTACAAAATGACGCTATTATGTGTCATTGTGAGGGAGGAACGACCGTAACAATCTGTCTAATTATAGTTCAATTTAAGAGATTCTCACGTCGCTCTAAGGAGCTCCTCAGAATGACGTCAATGGTAGACATTAGACAAAAAAAAAGTTTATCAAGCGCATAAAATGACGTTATCGGATATCATTTAGAAGGAGGAACGACTGAAGAATCTCTAGAAATTTATCCAAAGATTCTTCGCTTTAGCCTGTCTTGAGCGAAGTCGAAAGGCTCTGACAAATAGCTTTAAATTAACCACTTATAAAATAACGTCAATGGTAGTGAAATTCTGGAAGAATTTTGTATCGAGAAACTTTTTGGGGCAAAAATTTACTTGTTTTCGATACGATTTTTTGCAAAAATCACTCAAACTGACATAAATTTTCTTATCCAAGATTCACGTTATTTATTAAAAATGTCGTCTCCCCTCTTTTAGAATCAAAAAATAGGACGCTATTTCAAAAGACCAACAATAATTTCAAACCCTTTATCTTCAGCATAATTCAAGGCTGTATTACCGTCATTATCTTTAATGCTTTTATCCGCTCCATGTTTTAGCAACAATTCGACAATATGTTGTTTATTATAAGTAGATGCAAAAATTAGAGGAGTCATTCCATTTGAGTTTTTAGCATTTATATCTGCTTCGTTTTGTATTAAATATTCAGCTAAAGCCTCATTTCCTTTAAAACATACACCAATTAAGGCTGTATTACCAGAAGCATCTGTAGCATCTATATCCGCTTTATTTTCCACTAATATTTTAACTATAGACGCATTGTCAAAGTATGCTGTAAAAATTAATGGTGTAAAACCTCTTGCATCCCTAGCTTCAACTAAACTTGGGCAAGACTTAAGCTGCTCCACAACCTGGTCCTTATTACCAGATTGAATTATGCTGAAAAAAATATCTGTATCATTCATATAGTATTACTTTAGCCTGAGTTCGACGTAAACTTTATTAAAAACATCTTATATAATCCAATGAAATACAACTGTTTGTCATGTCGACGGAACGAAGCATGAGTGACGAGACATCTCATCACGATAAGACTCTTCCTCGAAAGCTCCGCTTGATATCTTCAAACAAAATATATTTTGTTTTCGATAGCGTCAGGAATGACATGCCTCCTTCTTTAAAATATTTTAAGTATTTGATTATCAATTTATAAAACATCAAAACTGACGTTACTTTAAAACAAAATTAGGATAAGCATAACAAAATACATATCCCAATTTTAATATCAAAAAAACTAAAAATTAGTCTAAATCAAAACGGTCTAAGTTCATGACCTTTACCCAAGCTTTAACAAAGTCATTTATAAACTTTTCTTGAGCATCGTCGGCTCCGTAAACTTCTGCAACCGCTCTTAATTCAGTATTTGAACCAAAAATTAAATCCGCTCTTGTTCCTGCAAACTTTACAACACCTGTTCTACGATCACTTCCCTCAAACAATGTATCATCATCCGATGTTGCTTTCCATGTATACGTAAAGTCCAAAAGGTTAGTAAAGAAATCATTGGTTAAGCTTCCGGGGTTGTCTGTAAAAACACCATGGTTTGAACCATCATAATTTGTTTCCAATACACGTAATCCACCAATTAATACAGTCATTTCCGGAATAGACAACGTTAATAAATTAGCCTTATCTATTAATAAATCCTCGGCAGGTATAGATAGATTTGATTTTATGTAATTTCTAAAACCATCTGCTTGTGGCTCTAAATAACCGAAGGATTCTATATCGGTTTGCTCTTGAGAAGCATCTCCTCTACCAGCGGTAAAAGGGACAGTAATATGATAACCTGAATTATTAGCAGCTAGTTCTACACCAACAGATCCTGCTAAAACAATTAAATCTGCCATAGATATAGTTCCGCTAAAATCTTTCTGAATACCTTCATATACTGCAAGTACTTTTGATAATTCTTCTGGATTATTCACTTCCCAATCTTTTTGAGGCGCTAAACGAATACGGCCTCCATTAGCTCCACCACGCATATCTGAACCTCTAAATGTAGATGCCGATGCCCAAGCTGTTATTACCAATTGTGAGATTGATAAACCAGAAGCTAGAATCATTTCTTTTAAAGACGATACATCATCTTTGCTTAATTTATAATCAACCGTAGGTATGGGATCTTGCCATAACAACGCTTCATCTGGTACTTCAGGACCTAAATAACGAGATACAGGGCCCATGTCACGATGTGTTAATTTATACCAAGCACGGGCAAATGCATCTTCAAAGGCTTTAGGATCTTTATGGAAACGTTCAGAAATCTCCAGATAAGTTGGATCTATTTTTAGAGCCATATCTGCATCCGTCATCATTAAAGCTTGACGCTTGGAAGCATCCCCAGCAGCTGGAGCCATTCTAGCTTGCGATGCTGCTGTTGGAGTCCATTGACTTGCTCCTGCCGGACTTTTAGTTAGCTCCCAATCATAATTCAATAAAACATCAAAAAAGTCATGATCCCATTGTGATGGGTTTGGAGTCCAAGCACCTTCAAGACCACTTGTAATAGCGTCATCTAAAACCCCTGTTCCGAATGTGTTTTTCCATCCAGTACTCATTTCTTCAATAGAAGCTCCAGCTGGTTCAGCTCCCACATATTTATTTGGATCTGCAGCTCCATGTGCTTTTCCAAATGTGTGTCCACCTGCAGTTAGAGCAACCGTTTCTTCATCATTCATAGCCATACGACCAAAAGTCTCTTTCATGAGTTTAGCAGTACCTATTGGATTAGATGCCCCATTGGGTCCCTCAGGATTTACATAAATTAATCCCATATGTGCAGCACCTAAATGCCCCTCTATAGTATCTTCTTTTTCAAATCGCTCCTTATTTCCCAACCATTCTGTTTCTGAACCCCAATATATATCTTGTTCTGGCTCCCAAACATCTTCACGTCCACCAGCAAAACCAAATGTTTCAAACCCCATAGATTCTAGAGCACAATTGCCTGCAAGGATCAATAAATCTGCCCAAGAAATTTTCTTTCCATATTTCTTTTTTATAGGCCAAAGTAACAAACGTGCTTTATCTAAATTGCCATTATCGGGCCAACTATTTAACGGTGCAAAACGCTGGTTCCCTGTTGCTGCGCCTCCACGTCCATCTCCAACACGGTATGTCCCTGCACTATGCCATGCCATTCGAATCATAAATGGCCCATAATGTCCGTAATCTGCTGGCCACCAGTCTTGAGAATCTGTCATTAAATCAATAACCTCTTGTTTTAAAACTGGAAAATCAACACTATTAAAAGCCTCCGCATAATTAAAACCGTCTCCCATTGGATTTGATTTTACTCCATTTTGACGGAGGATGTTTAATTTAAGTTCATTTGGCCACCAATCTCTATTTCTAGTGCCACTACCAGCTGTTTCTTTTTGAGTTCCACCCATAAATGGGCATTTGCCTATGTCTCCTCCTTTTGTATCCATTTATATTTATTTTAAGTTTCTTTGGTTCATTTACTCAAATTTACTTTTTAAATAATAAAGTTAAACCTATTTTTTATACTTATGAATTATAAAATCATAATCAAAATTTATTTAACATATAAAAATTATAGTTTTTAATAATGGTGCTAATAATTTTTATAATTAGCATTTCAAAACAATTTTATATGCTTACTTTTAAAGTTTAATAAAAAAAAATAAAATGGCAACAGTAACTTTAAAAGGAAATTCAATAGAAACATCTGGGAATTTACCAGAAATTGGGAGTTCAGCTCCAGATTTTACATTAACAGCAACCGATTTATCTACTAAGACTTTAAACGATTTTAAAGGTCAGAAATTAGTTTTAAATATTTTTCCTAGTATAGATACAGGGACTTGTGCGCAATCGGTGAGACAATTCAATAAAGAGGCTAGTCAATTAGAAAATACTAAAGTTTTATGTATTTCTCACGATTTACCATTTGCACATGCTCGTTTTTGTGGGGCTGAAGGCTTAGAAAATGTTATAAGTTTATCTGATTATAAAGATGGTAGCTTTGGAAAAGCTTATGGATTGAATTTCATTACGGGGCCACTAGAAGCTTTGCATTCTAGAAGTGTAATCATAGTAGATGAGAATGGCACTGTGAAATATACCGAACAAGTTGCGGAAACGGTAGATGAACCAAATTACAAAGCAGCTCTTGAAGCTTTATAAAAAACGTTAATACGTTTCATTATAAGTATGACAAAAAAAGACTCCTTTATAGTAAATCGATTAAAAAGTATTGGTTATGCCTATAAAGGGGCTTTATTACTTTTAAAAACAGAAGCCAGTATTAAAATTCAATTTGCTATTGCAATCATACTTACAATAGCTGGATTTTATTATAAAATTTCACCAACAGAATGGCTTATTCAACTATTGTGCATAGGTATAGTAATGAGTATTGAAGGTGTGAATACCGCTATAGAAGCTATAGCCGATTTTATTCACCCCGAACATCATAACAAAATAGGTTTAATAAAGGATATAGCAGCTGGAGCCGTATTCATTGCTTCCTCCTTTGCCATCATTATTGGTTTTATTATTTATTTTCCAAAGATTTTTTAAAATACTATTACTTTAGGATAAACGTTAGTAATTTGTATTTTTGTTTAAACTAACAACGCATTAATGGCGAAGAGAAGCACTAAGACTAAAAAACCACCAAAACAAAAAATCAAAAAGCCAAGTTTTAAACTATCAAATCAACAAAAGTTGGTATTTGGTACTCTACTTGTTATATGTGGTGTTTGGTTATGCATAGCCTTAGTGTCTTATTTTTTTACAGGAGAAGCAGATCAAAGTATCATCAATACGTTTCCTTCCAGAACTTCTAAAACTCAAAATTGGGTAAGCCAATTTGGAGCCTGGGTAGGTGAGTTTTTTATTCAACGTGGTTTTGGCGTTGCTTCATTTATATACTCTGGATTGATTTTTTTATCGGGCATTTATGTTTTAATGAACCTTAATAAAGCTAAATTAAGAAAACATTGGTTTTGGGGCATTTTAATATCTGTTTGGTTATCTGTTCTCTTTGGGTTCTTTGGAAACAAGACTGATATTCTTGGAGGTACCATAGGTTTTGAAGTTAACGCGTTCCTGCAAGATTATATTGGAAAAATAGGCACGTCCCTACTCCTTTTACTTGGGTTAATAACATATTTAGCCATTCGGTTTAGAGTCACTTTTGAAAGCTTAGCCAGTATATTTAAGTCAGCAAAAAAGGATATTAAAAATGAGATTTCTGACTTAAAAGATGATTTAATTATTCCTTTAGATAATAACTTATCTGAAGAAGCCGAAGCTATAAAATCTGCATACGAAATTCCTTTACAAAATGATGAATCTACATTAAAAAAGGAAACGAACCCTGTTAAAGAGACAGCGCCTCTAGAAGTTAAAGTAGCTCCAAAAGAAGAGGAAGAAGAAATTGATCTTGAAATGAAAGTTGAAAAAGTAGCAGAAGAACTTTCAGAAACAAATAATTTAGCAAATAAACTAGTTGAAGATTTTGGGCAATTCGACCCAACATTAGAACTCGCTAAATATCAATTTCCTCCTCTCGATCTTTTAAAAAAATATGACTCCGAAGGCATTACCATAAACCAAGAAGAGTTAGAAGAAAACAAGAATAAAATTGTTGAAACCTTAAGTAACTATAAGATTGGTATTGCTAGTATTAAAGCGACTATTGGCCCAACAGTTACGTTATATGAAATAGTTCCTGAAGCTGGTATTCGTATTTCAAAAATTAAAAATTTAGAGGACGATATTGCCTTATCATTATCTGCACTAGGTATTCGTATTATTGCTCCTATTCCTGGTAAGGGCACCATTGGTATAGAAGTTCCTAATAAAAACTCTACGATCGTATCCATGCGTTCGGTAATTGCATCTAAAAAGTTTCAAACTTCAGACATGCAACTACCTATAGCTTTAGGAAAAACTATTAGTAACGAAACGTTTGTAGTCGACCTTGCTAAGATGCCTCACTTATTAATGGCGGGTGCCACTGGACAAGGTAAATCGGTAGGTTTGAACGCCGTTTTAACATCGTTGTTATACAAAAAACACCCAGCCGAAGTTAAATTTATTTTAGTCGATCCTAAAAAAGTAGAATTAACGCTTTTTAATAAAATTGAACGTCATTATTTAGCGAAATTACCAGATAGTGAAGATGCCATTATAACTGACAACACCAAAGTTATCAATACATTAAACTCTTTATGTATTGAAATGGACAATCGTTACGAACTGTTAAAAAATGCTATGTGTAGAAACATTGCAGAATATAATGTAAAGTTTAAAAACCGTAAATTAAATCCGAATGACGGTCATCAATTTTTACCATACATTGTCTTGGTGGTAGATGAGTTTGCAGATTTAATTATGACTGCAGGTAAAGAAGTTGAAACACCTATAGCCCGTTTAGCACAATTAGCCAGAGCTATAGGCATACACTTAATTATTGCAACACAACGCCCTTCCGTTAACGTTATTACAGGTATCATTAAAGCAAACTTCCCTGCTCGTATCGCATTTAGAGTAACCTCTAAAATTGACTCAAGAACTATTTTAGATGGATCTGGAGCGGATCAATTAATTGGTCGTGGTGATATGTTATTTACACAAGGAAACGATGTAATTCGTGTACAATGTGCTTTTGTAGACACGCCTGAAGTTGAAAAAATAACAGATTACATAGGCTCACAAAAAGCATATCCAGACGCTTACCTATTGCCTGAATACGTTGGTGAAGAAAGTGGCACAGGTCTTGATATAGACATATCAGACAGAGATAAACTATTTAAAGATGCTGCTGTTGTTATTGTAACAGCACAACAAGGTTCAGCATCTTTATTACAACGAAAACTAAAACTAGGCTACAATAGAGCTGGAAGATTAATAGATCAATTAGAAGCAGCTGGGATCGTAGGTCCTTTTGAAGGTAGTAAAGCTAGACAAGTTTTAATTACCGACTTAACAGCTTTAGATCAACATTTAGAAAACGAGATTTAATTTAAATTTGACAATGAAACATATTACTGCATACTTACTTATAGCTTTTACAATAACCACAAGTTTAGCCCAAAACAAGGCAAAAGCATTATTAAATGAGGTGTCCCAGAAAGTAAAAAGCTATGAAAATATAGCTATAGACTTTAAATATACACTTGAAAATACTTCTGAAAATATAAAACAAGAAACGAGAGGAGATGTTATCATGAAAGGAGATCAGTACAAATTGAACATTCTTGGAATTGTACGTCTTTTTGATGGAAAAACACTTTACACTATAAGTCCTGAAGATGAGGAAGTAACCATTTCATCTGAAAATGATAACGAAGAAGATGCTATCACACCTAGTAAAATGTTATCTTTTTATGAAGACGGTTATATTTACTCTACCGACATTGAGCAAAATATAAAAGGTAGAAAAATACAGTATATCAAATTAATACCAATAGATTCAAAATCTGAAATAAAATACATTCTGTTAGGAATTGATGCACAAACTAAGCACATATACAACTTAATCCAACTTGGAAAAAATAGTACAAAAACAACATTCACTGTTAATTCTTTTAAAACAAACGAGCCTTTATCAAAAACCTTATTTACCTTTGATGCTAGTAAATATGAAGATTATTACATTAATAAATTAGATTAGATAAAGACTTGTTTTAAAGATTTAATATGAGAACGAAGTACTTATATACGTTCTTAATTTTATAATTAGCTTGTTAAACAAATGATTAGTAAAATTTGAACATGTGAAAATATTAGACCGATACATACTAACAACATATCTTAGAACTTTTATCAGTGTGTTTATTATACTCATGCTGATATTTATTTTACAGACCATTTGGTTATATATTAAGGAACTTGCTGGTAAAGATTTAGATATTGGAGTTATAGCAAAATTCCTGATTTACTTCATGCCTAAGTTAATCCCTTTGGTATTACCACTTACTATACTACTTGCATCCATTATGGTATTTGGGTCTTTTGCAGAAAACTATGAGTTTGCTGCCATGAAATCGACAGGAATATCTTTACAACGCGCCATGTCTGGACTTAGCATCTTTATTGTCATATTAGGGTTTGTTACTTTTTTATTCTCTAATAATGTCATTCCATGGGCCGAATATAATATACTTAATCTACGAATAAACATTAAAAACACCAAGCCTGCAATGGCTATTGCCGAAGGTCAGTTTAACCCCATTGGAGAAAACTTTAATATTAAAGTAGCAAAAAAAAGTGGCGATAATGATCGCATACTTAACGATGTAACCATTCATATTAAAGGAGGCAATCGTAATAGATTAAACTTAAAAACTATAAAGTCAAAAACTGGAGAATTAGTGAGTGAAAAAAACTCCAATACTTTAAAGCTTATACTCTTTGATGGTAATTATTATGAGGATATTTTACCAAGAACCACAAAAGCAAAGAACAAAAAGCCATTTGTTAAAAGTACTTTCGAAAAGTATATTATTAATATTGACTTATCAGATTTCAATAAAGTAGATTTTGACAAAAAATCACAAACAGATAAATATAGTATGCTAAATATTAGCAGTTTAAATAAAACTATTGATTCTCTTACCGAAAAAAGACAGACTGATTATCAATCGTTTTCAAAAAATTTATTTCAACGATCTGGTATAACCAAAACTATTAGGACAAAAAAAACAAAGAAAGCTATTAATGATTCTATTAATACAGGAAACCTTTTTGATCTTTTTAGCCCTGCAAAAAAGTCTGAGTTAGTCGACAAAGTCGAGAAATCAATAACCAGTGCAAAACAAATCACTATTTCCAAAGAAAAGACCAGAAAAAACTCTAAAATTTTAATTAACAGACATCTTATCTCTTTGCACGAAAAATTTGCTTTAGGTTTTGCTTGTATCATTTTGTTTTTTGTTGGAGCACCTTTAGGAGCTTTAATACGCAAAGGAGGTATTGGTTTGCCTATGGTTATCGCCATACTGTTATTTTTAACGTACCATTTTATAGGTATTTTTGCCACTAATAGTGCTAAAAGCGGAAACCTTAACCCTATTTTAGCTAGTTGGTTTTCAACTTTAATGATGCTTCCACTAGGTATTTTCTTAACTAAACGAGCCACAGAAGATAGAGGTATATTCGAGTTAGGAAATATTATTGAACCATTAAAGAGGGTCTTAAATATTAAAGAAAAAGATGCTATTGATTATAAGTTTCTTTCTCCTTATAAAGATGAAGAACTCTGTAATGTCATTAATAACTACGAGTCGCTTGGACATGACGAAAACATTCGTTACGAAGCCATAAAACTGTTAGCCGGTAGAGGACTTTCAATAAAACAAATTAGAGAAAAAGGAGTTAACATCAATGGTGATTATGATGTCTCAGAACACATCGTTAAAAAATACAAGAGTCAAGCTAAATTTGCTATTATTTCATATGCTATAGGTGCGATATTACTCATTTTATTTTTTGTATGTAACAATAATAAATTACCATCATTAGCCGCAGTATTAATTAAAGTCAGTATTGGTGCATTTGTTTTATTTGTGCTGTTTTATATAAGGCTTTTAATTAAAACCTTCAAGTTTTATAATCATATTAAAAAGAAAGATAAAAGACCTAACTTTTTCTTTTTATTAATAGGACTTCCTTTATATATGATTTCATATGCTTTTTTAAATGTAAAAATTAAGGAAGACTTAAAGCTAAATTGTTTAAATTCTTTAAAATAGCAATATCTTTGCACTATGATAGCAGATACAATGACACAAAAAACGACCCCCTCTAAATTCAAATTAAATACGATACACGAAGCCATTGATGATATTAGAAATGGAAAAGTAATTATAGTTGTTGATGATGAAAACCGTGAAAATGAAGGTGATTTTGTTGCCGCTGCCGATAAGGTAACACCGCAAATGATAAACTTTATGGCAACTCATGGCAGAGGTCTTATCTGTACACCATTAACAGAGAACAGATGTAAAGAACTTGAGCTTAATATGATGGTCCGTAACAATACCGATCCTATGGAAACAGCCTTTACAGTTTCTGTAGATTTAAGAGGAGGCGGTGTTACTACGGGTATTTCAGCTGGAGATAGATCAAAAACCGTGAAAGCATTAATAGACTCAGGCACTAAACCCTTTGAATTAGCTAGACCTGGGCATATTTTTCCTTTAGTAGCTAAAGAAGGTGGTGTACTAAGAAGAACCGGACATACAGAAGCTGCCATTGACTTTGCCAGATTAGCTGGTTTACAACCTGCTGGTGTTATAGTAGAGATCATGAATGAAGATGGTACCATGGCACGGTTACCAGAACTTATAGAAGTTGCTAAAAAACTAGATCTTAAAATTGTTTCAATAGAAGATTTAGTGGCTTATAGAATGCAGCACGATTCTCTAATTGATAAAAAAGAAGATTTTCAAATCGAAACTCGATTTGGAAGCTTTAGATTAAGAGCTTACAAACAAACTACTAATAATCAAGTACATATAGCATTAACAAAAGGGCAATGGAAAGATAATGAAGAAGTCCTTACCAGAATAAATTCAACTTTAGTTAATAACGATATTTTAGGTACTCTAACAAATAATGTCGATAAACAATTAGTTGACATGTTTAAAGTGATTAATGATGAAGGCAAAGGAGCTATTATTTTCATTAACCAAGAGTCTCAATCTATGAATATTTTAAAACGCCTATCCGTTTTAAAAGAAAATCAAAAATCTGGTGACATATACAAAGCACCTAGAATAAATATGGATTCGAGAGATTTTGGTATTGGTGCACAAATTCTTCATGATTTGAATATCCATAAGCTAAGACTCATTTCCAATTCAACACAAACCAAGCGCGTTGGCTTAATTGGTTATGGCTTAGAGATCGTAGATTATGTTAAATATTAACGTTTTATAATTTTCTTGATTGTAACATCGTTATCCGAATAAATTTTCAGCAAATAAATTCCAGAATTTATATTAGAAATATTTATAGTATGATTTGGCTTTTCTTTACCAATCACTAAATTTCCGATTAGATTATAAATTTCAATTTTATCTATATCTCTAATCTCCTTAATATTTATTATATCAGATATAGGATTTGGATATATTTTAAATTCTTGCTTAGAATTTTCCCCTATATTTAATATATTATTTTGATATACCCTAACATAATCAATCACCATACTACTCAGATTAAAACTAGGATCTATAGTTCCTGCAGTTCCCCCCATAGCAACATTAAGTAAAATATATTGATCTTGAGTAAATGGCCATGTTGAAGCATCTTTAACAGATGGATTGTAAGTGTAATAACCGACATTATCAATTAAAAATGTGATTTGATCTGGTGACCAGTTAACTGAATACACATGGAAATTATTTGCCACATCTGTAAGTACTTTCGACTTGTAGTTCATTGTATTGCCATTACAACCTGTACAAGGCGTATGTAATGCACTAGATACATGGTTTATTGCACCTAATCCATGTTCCATAATATCAATCTCCCCACAAGCAGGCCATCCTACTGTACCGTAAGTTGGTTGCCAAAAACCTCCAGGTTCATTTATATTTTTACCTAAAGTCCAAATAGCTGGCCATGTACCATCTCCTTCTGGCAATTTTGCTCGAACATCTATTCGACCGTAAGTAAATGCAAACTTAGAATTTAACCTAGCAGATGTATAATCTAATTCAACGCCATTTTGAGTAATGGTCTCACTTTTAGCAGTAATGTATAAACAGTCGTCTTCAACTTTAGAGTTAGTAAGGCTATTTGTATAGTGCTGTTCTTCATTGTTATACCATCTCCCTCCATTTGGACCAACGGTTTGGTGATGCCACTTAGTTGAGTTTACAGCACCATTTATATCAAATTCATCTGCCCAAACCAGATCTGTATACTCTACATCAATTGCATTAGGATTTTGTGGCACAGCAACATCTTCTATATCATCAATTAAGTAAGTACCCGACTTATTAGTTCCTCCGTCAATAAAAATTACTAATCTACTGTATGTTCCAGAAGCATTAATTGCTGTTGTACCGTCTGAACCTAAAACCGCATTAGCAAAATCAAAAGTAATATCATTTTTCCAACCAAAACCATTGGTATTTACATTAACTTGAACATCTGGGTTAGCGCCTCCATTTTCAAGTTTTAATAATATGGTATGAGCATCTGGATCAAACTGATAAAAGTCTAGCTGTATTGTTTTTTGTAAATCTAGATCAATAGGTGAAGCCAAATCAATAAAAAAACCTTGCCAAAAATCAGATCCATCATTAAAAAATTGTCCGACGCTATCATTTGAATCTTCCGGATTATTTCGTTTTGAAAAAACGGAATTACCAAAAGCAATAAAACTATCTGCAGGATCGTCAGAAAAATCAATTGGCATTTGTTGTCCAAATGTTAAGCCTGATATAAAAAATAGTATTAAAAATAATTCTAAGTGACGTTTATCCATAGTTTGAACTTATTAGTTTCAAAACTATGAATTACTTTATGTAAACTTAAATAATTAACCACAACAAAAACTATACAAGGTTGTAAATTGTTGCTTTTAAGTTTTGTCCCTTAAACGATAGCCAAAGCTCTTATATTTTTTTACAATGATTCAAGTATTGATGCTTTCATTTTATTGGCTCTATCTCTTATTTCTTCTTCTGTCCAGGATAGTTTTATTAAGCAAGATATGTTTCTTCCTATATAATGATCTGATTTTGAAAAATCTTTATCTTTAAGCTTAGATATACTTTCTTTAACTTCATTTGAAATTGGATACAATGATTTTAAATCTTTTAGGTGATCCCACTTTCTAATATAGTGCCAATTGTTGTTATAATAATTCCAACAAGCATCAATACCATTTTCTTTAAAACTTTGTGACACTTTTGTTGCTGTTTCGAAATCTGGCAAAAAGAAATTTAAAAACGAATAACTTTCTTCTCCTCCTTCCGGAACAGTTCTAAAGGTAACTTCTGGAATTTGAGATAGAGCATCTCGAATGATGGTATAGTTTTTCTTTTGAATCTCTAAGAACTCAGGTAATCGCTTTATTTGCGCTAACCCAACTGCAGCGTGCAATTCTGAAATTCTAAAATTATATCCTAAAAAAGGATGTGTTTCAGCTCCTCTATCAATCCCAATATGATCGTGTCCGTGGTCACTGTAATGATCTGCATTTATGTAATATTCCTTATTATTTGTAATAACAGCTCCACCTTCACCACAGGTAATTGTTTTTACAAAATCAAAAGAAAAGCAACCAAGATCACCTATACTCCCTAATGGTTTACCATTATAGCTCCCTCCTATGGCTTGACAGGCATCTTCAACTAATAATAAACTATGTTTATCGCAAACTGCTTGTATGGCATTCATATTTCCCATACTACCACACATTTGCACCACCATTACGGCTTTTGTTTTTGGAGTAATAGCTGCTTCAACGGCTTTAGGATCTACAGCAAGTGTCTCATCAATATCTACTAAAACAGGAACGGCTCCTAGCATCATTATAGCTTCAAAACTTGCTACAAAAGTAAATACAGGCATAATAACCTCATCTCCTGCTCCTACTCCAGCTGACGCCAACGCTACAGAAACGGCAGCGGTACCACTCGAAACAAGCTGTACATGATTTGTTTTAAACGATTCTTGTAATGCAGCTTCTAATTCTTTTGATTTCCAATGGCCGTTCCGCATACCATCGAATCCATAGCGCATTAAAACACCGCTGTCTAAAACGTCATTAACCTCGTTACGTTCTAATTCTCCAAATAATTCAAATCCTGGCATAAATAATATAGTTGTATTTTAATTTATAATTCAATAATTGCGTCATCAATTGACTTTCTAACTTTTTCAAATTCAGAAAACATATCATCATCTGCTCTATAACCAACAGGCAATAATAAAACAGATTTTAAATTCATTTCATCTAATCCTAACACATCGTCAAATTCCTTAGGTAAAAAACCTTCCATAGGACATGAATCAATCCCTTCTACAGCACATACAGTCATTAAATTACCCAATGCAATATAGGCTTGATTTTTTGACCACTGTTGACGTTCTTTAATAGACATGTTCTTCATGGTATTAATAAGATCTAGTCTATAAGGATCTAAAATAGCATCTGATGTATCTCTTATCGATTTAATATTACCGTAATACATATTAATATCTTCTTCAGTAATATCATTTTGAATACAAATCACAAGTAAATGAGATGCTTCTATAACTTGTTTCTGATTAAATGAATGTTTAACCAATGGCACTCGTTTAGCTTCGTCTTCAACAACTACTAATTTTATAGTTTGCAGTCCAAAAGAAGTCGCCGTTAGATTAAAAGCTTCTTTTAAAATATTAAGATTCTCGCCTGAAAGCTTCTTATTTTTATTAAATTTTTTAGTAGCATAACGCCATTGTAACTGCTTTATAGTATCCATTTCTTATTAATATGTGTGCAAAAATAAGGTTTGATATTTTGTTTTTTACAATATTAACAGATAAAAATTATATGTCTTAAAATATGTAAGCCTATTCATGAAATCCTAACTCACCTACCTCATTATAACTCTAAAAACTAAAGAATAAATTCCAACACTAATTTCTTTTATGCTTCCAAGATTTTACCGCATGTAAATAGGCACTAGATTCCGAATAACCCAAAATATGTGCAACATCCTTAATTTTTAAATGCTTTTCATTTGTTAGATAATTAGAAAGTTCCTCTTTAATCGTATTAACAATACCTCTAAAAGACATACCTTCATTAGTTAATTTTCTTTGCATTGTACGTTTGCTATAAGGAAATTGTTTTTGAACCTGCTCGAAATTTGGAATCTCAGGCGAGCACATATTCAAGGTCATATTTCGTATTAAATACGAGAAAGCCTTATCATCTTCCTTATTTTCATTTAGCATAGCAATAAACTTTGGTAATAAAAGCTCAATCTCTTTAATCTTATTTTTATTAATCTCAGTATTTACAATCTCCAATGGTAGTACAATCTGATAGTTAGAATGATGAGTTACTTCCAATTTTAGTGAATCATTATAAGGCTTATCATCAATATATGGTAACCTGATTTTTGGTGCAAAAGGATAAGGAAGCATTAGTTTTAATTCTCTATATATAATACTTAACACCATATCTAAAAGATGTCTCTTTAGTTTTGAATCTTTAACAGAACTATCCAATTGTAACATATAATTTTGTGAGTCATCTACCACCTCAACCGAAACCAATGGAAACTTATTATCTAGAAAATTTTGAAGAATTAAAACGCCTTGTTCTATACTAGAGGTATTCAAAGATATGTTCAGTACTAATCCTAAGGCTCCTAAATTAAGGTAACTCCCAAAATACAGACCACTATAATCATTTTTAGTCAATTGAATGACTTGATCAAATACCACTAAGTACGCTTCAGCATCAACCATTCCTTCATGATTATTGATATCAATATTTTGGTTCGCCAAAAGGCGCTTCAACATAGAAGCATCAAGATTATAATACGATGCATAATCTAATAAGCTAAGCAAATATGGTGCAAAAATTTTCATATTGTAAATATATTAAAGTTTGGCGCAAAGTATCAACAAAACAAATGATGATAATACTAATTTAGAGCTTTAAAACAAAGAATACTCGCATGAATACATTACAAAAAAGCTTAACAGCAAATGCCATATTTTCAATATTAAATGGCGCTCTATTATTAACATTTCAAAAAAAAGTAGAACAAATATTTAAGATAGAACCTAGCAACTTTTTCTTTATACTTGGCATATTACTAATTTTCTTTGCTTTAACGATAATTATTGAGGTTAAAAAACAGAGAGCATTAGCTGTTTTATGGATTATCATTCAAGATGCACTATGGGTTATAGCAAGTAGTATTTTATTACTGTTTAACCCTTTTTATATATCGGCAGAAGGAAATATAATAATAGCCCTAATTGCATTAGTAGTACTTGTGTTAGGTTATGGACAAGCAAAAGGTTTAGCAAGAATGGATGAAGGCAGTAAAAAAGGTCTAAAAGTGTTTAAATTTAAAAGAAAGGTACATGGCAGTAAATCAAAAGTTTGGAAAGTAATCTCTGATGTAGCAAACTATCATGAAGTAGCTCCAAATATTGATGATTCTAAAGTAATCTCAGGAGAGAAAAAAGGTATGGTACGTTCTTGCTCTCACGGTAAAGATAGTTGGACCGAAACATGCACGTTATGGGAAGATGAAAAACAGTATTCATTTATAGTTAATACAAAAGCACCCGATTACCCTTATCCGCTAAGATCTTTAAAAGGCACTTGGATCGTTGACACAATTTCAAGTAATGAGAACGAAATCACAATGATTTTTGAATTCGAATATAAAAAGGCAATACAAAACATTCTTGTACATCCTTTAATGAAGTATAAATTCACAAAAGTATGTAAAGAACTATTAGACAATTGGCAGAAAATGATTGAAAGTGAATAATCAAAATTTAAGACAAACAAGAGATCTTATATTAAAATAAGTTTATTCTTACTTATTATAAATAAACCATAATTTTAAATACCATTAGTAAAAAGGTAGAAAGAATTCAATCCTTTTTCACCAACAAAAGCAATTATTTTTTAAAAGCAAGTAAACCCTGTGAGCCGTCCTAAAATAGGTTGGCAGTTTTTAAATAAATTAAATTAAACCGTTGAAGCTAGCTTCAACGGTTTAATTATTGTTTCAAATCCCCGCCGTTGCCAATTGAACTAAGATCTAACTCAATAAACACTTTACTCTTATAAACCAATGGTTGATCTAGTTCTATGCCATCACTTCACTGCGCATACATTTTGTTGGATAGCCCTTTATTGGAAACAAAGGTGGGGTTTTAGTACGGGAGTGGACGATAAAAAGTGCCCATATCGATTAAAACCAGGACAAACAAACCAGCAAAGGGGATTATCTGGATTTCTATTATCCCAAAAATACCGTATAATATCCCATTTTTAAAGGAGTTTAACACTAATTATTGAATATTTTCTCTGTTTGGTCATTCTTTGCCTTGAATTAATATTCAAGAAGTCAAAAAAGAATAACCAAATGAAAAAACAATTACAATTAAAATGGAGCTTTGCCATTCTTTTTATAGTGTTAACAGTGACCACTTACGGTCAAAACAACTTAGGAAACACCTTTACCGTTGATGGCCTTGAATATAAAATTACATCGTTGAGCCCTAATACCGTAAAGACTACGGATTATATGGGTACAACAACAGAAGTCACTATCCCCGAAACGGTTCAGGACTATACGGTGACCGTTATTGGTAACGACGCTTTTAAAGAAAAAGGATTGACCAGTGTGACTCTACCAAACAGTATAATTAATATTAGAGATTGGGCTTTTTCCACTAACAATTTAACCGAGGTTATCATACCGGGCAGTGTGACACATATTGGGAGTTATGCTTTTGTGGTCAACCAATTGGATAGTATCGTCATACCCAACAGTGTCACCAATATTTGGGAGTGTTTTTTTTCCAATAATCGATTGACCAGTGTGACCAGCATTGGGAGTTATGCTTTCCTAGACAATCAATTGACCGAGGTTACCATACCGAACAGTGTAGTCTATATTTGGGATTGGGCTTTTTGGAACAACTCAGGTCTTGCCACAGTGGTAGCAGAGGGAACCATTCCTCCATCGCTCCGCGAAGATGCCTTTGCACCTGCCCATAATAATAAAGGTAATGCGGGCAACATTGTTACAGTTTACCCGAACCCGGCACAAGATAATATCCACATTACATTAAGTGATGGTGAAGCGTTACAGCAAGTAAACCTATACAATACTCTGGGGAGACATGTGTATTCGGCAAACGCCCTGCAAATAGATATAAGCCATTTACCTGGCGGTATGTATATGCTGGAAATAGAAACCAAAGCAGGAGAGAAAGTGGTGAAGCGAGTCATTATAAAATAAACGACGCAGTATAAATTAATAAATATAAAAGTTATGAAAAGACAATTAAAATTAAAAAAGTGGAGTTTTACGTTTTTTAGTATGTTGTTACTATCAATAGCTACTTATGGACAACAAAACTTTACTCATAATAACATTCAATATGAAGTTGTTTCTGGGACTACTGAGGTAAAGGTTATAGGCTATGATGGTACGGCAAGAGAAGTCGATATCCCCGAAATTGTTAATAACTATACGGTAGTCGCTATAGGGGCAAAGGCTTTTTTTAACCCTACCACCGCCTCTAGCTCTGAAAGGCTTAAGGAAATAACCATACCACCTACTGTAACTAGTATTGGAAGAGAGGCTTTTGCTAATAACGAATTAACTAGTATTGATTTATCGAACGTGACCACCATTGGAAAACAAGCTTTTGAAAATAATCTGTTGATCAGTGTTACTATGTCCGAAGATTTGGTAACCATCGAAGACTCTATTTTTAAGAACAATAAATTGAGAAGTATTGAGATACCGAATAGTGTGGAAACTATCGGAAATAGTGCTTTTGGCACCAACGAATTAATCAATAGTGTGACCATCCCAGAAAATGTAAAAACTATTAAAGAATGGGCTTTTGCAAATAACCCCTCAGGTCCTAGTCATCATGGACAAGGTGTACCACTACCAGTAAAACGTGGGATTGTCACAGTGTTTATGAAACCTATTGAACCGCCGGGTACGCCGATTACTAAACCGGAGATTCATACTGTTGGAAGCGATATATTTACAACAACACGTGCTCAATATGTAGTTGCAGGGACAAATGACCCCCTACCCCCTCTGCCCCGCAATGGTGTAATAGATTTGATAGTGCCCGAAGGGAAAGCGTCTGTTTATAGAAATTGGTATGTTGGAAACTATTTTAAAACCATTAGAGAAGAGAGCTTTACCGTTAATGATATCACGTACAAAATAACAAAAATAACTCCCGGTGGTGGCGAGGTTATGGTAATGGGGTATCAGGGACAGGGACAACTAACTAATGTAAATATCCCTGAAACAGTTAGTAATATTGTATTTGAATATAATTATATTGATATTAATAATGATGATGTTAATGATGTTACGGAATATAAGGTAACAGGATATGAATATAAGGTCACCAGCATCGGTCCGGGGACTTTTAGTGGTAAACAATTATCTAGTATTGACATACCCGAGAATGTAACAAGTATTGGGGAAAGCGCCTTTTCTAATAACCAATTGACCAGTGTGACCATACCAAACAGAGTGAGCAGTATTGGTAATAATGCTTTTAAGGATAACGCCCTTGACATAGTGGTAGTAGAAGGTGACATAAAAAGTACCAGAGCCCCATCTATATCTATGGATGACTCAGAAAACCCCTTTGGCGATGCAGCAGCCCGCAGCCAAATAGATTTAATAATAAGTGTAGATAATAGAGATAAATTTGTAGATGGCTGGACGGGCTTTAACAACGTTATAGATACCTTTACCGATGATAAAAACATCGAATACGAAATCACATCGTTAAATAATAACCCCTATTATGAGGTTAGAGTATCTGGATACGACGACTCAGCTACCAATACCGATATAGAGATTCCTGAAGACAGAACGGTAGGCAACCTAATTGAGTTTAAGGTAACTGCTATAGGGCCTGCAGCATTCCAAAAACCAGAGGATCCTAACGCTCCTGTCGTCAGGTTAACGAGCGTTGATATACCAGACAGTGTAACAAGTATTGGATCTGCTGCTTTTCAGTTTAATGCATTGACCAATGTTGTTATACCCAACAGTGTAACAGCTATTGGAGCTGCTGCTTTTGAAGGAAACGGATTGACCAGTGTTACCATATCAAAAAATATCACAAAGGGACATATGGGGACAAATGTTTTTAGCAAAAACAACTTTGAACAAGTTACCATTCCAGAAAAAATGGAATTTATCCCAAATAGTACGTTTAGTAAGAACTCAAACTCAAAATTTATCAAAGTTGTGATACCAGATAATGTGACCGTTATCGGAAACAGAGCTTTTGCTGAGACCAAATTGAAGGAAGTAATCTTACCAAAAGAACTAGATACTATTGGGGCATGGGCTTTTTCGATTGCCCCAGCCCTTGTGAAAGTGGAGATAAAGGCAGAGTCCCCCCCATCACATATTATAGATTTGACAACTCTTGGTAGTTTAATACCTGGTAGACATATTAACCAACAAGTCTTTACGACAGGATCAGTATCACTAACAGACAATAGTCTTAATTTTCTAGACCGTCGTCATGAAATAGATTTGATAGTACCTGAAAGTGCCGAACAAGCTTATAGAGATGATGATTTCTGGGGAGGGTTTAAAAGTATCAATGGTGATGTGACAATGTCTTTAAATAATACAAATGAGCTCAGGGATTTTACAGTCTATCCCAATCCGGCACAAGATAAGATCCACATCCGATTAAGCGATGGGCAAGCGTTAGAGCAAGTAAACATCTACAACATGCTAGGTGCCCATTTGTATACAACACACACCTCACCATTAGATGTAAGCCATTTATCCGGCGGGATGTATATACTGGAAGTAACAACCAAAACAGGCGCTAAAGCTGTTAAAAAAATTAGCATAAAATAACGTGAATATTGTTTAAAAGTTCAAGATGCACTTCGAGCTTGTGGACAAAAATTTTATCAAGCGGTTATAGTGACGTATGTCTGGTCGAGCGCAGTCGAGACCTTTCTAAATTAGGAACTATTAACAACCTCTCGACGGAGTTTATATTGAGCAAAGTCGAAATGCTCGAGGAGACATTATCAATACTATGAAAAACAGCTACTTGTAAATGACGTCAATGGTAGTGCCACGTCATAAGCGTAGTGTATCGAGAAGCTTTATCAGTCGAAAATTTACGTTAAAATAAACTTAAACAGGACGATAATTATAAAACTATAAACCTAAAAAACAAATAACTAACATGAAAACCCAAATACTATTACAATTAAAACGATATGCCATCCTCTTGGGCTTCATAAGCTTAAGTAGTTATGGCCAGGAACCAATAGGACACCCTATCATAGGGGATCAAGATCATCATGGTCTGGGGGAAACCACAAGTCTGTCGGCAGATGGCAATACCGTAGCCATAGGATGCTGGAGTGTAAATCAATTTAGTAATAATGGAACTGTACGTGTTTATGGAAAAATAAGAGATACCCAATCTCCGGGTGGTTTTAAGTGGGAACAAATAGGTGATACAATAGCATCAGAAACCAATTTAGGAACCCGTAAAGGAGAAGAATTCGGAAGAACCATAAGCTTGTCGCATAATGGTACTGTTCTGGCTATAGGAGCCAGAGGTAATGATGGAACGGGTACAGATGCAGGCCATGTACGTGTGTATAGAAGAGATGCCCTTGATAATTGGGTACAAATAGGCAATGATATTGATGGTACGCAAGCATGGAGCCTATCGGGATTTGATGTGAGTTTGTCCGGAGATGGTAATGTCGTGGCCATAGGAGCTCCGTTTTTTGACGTTAACGGCCTTTCTAATGCTGGCCAGGTACGGGTATATAGAAGAGATACCAATGATAATTGGGTACAAATAGGCAGCGATATTGAAGGGCGGTCAGAGGGCGAACGGTTGGGGGTAAGTGTGAGCATATCCAATGACGGTAACACCCTGGCCATGGTAGCGCTTCATCTTGGATCACCATATACTGTCGAGAATAGAACAAGATGGGATTCTAAGGGGTTAATAACAAGAGTATATAAAAATGATAACGGCACTTGGGTTCAGGCAGGTGATTTTACAGGTAATCAAGGAACGGTTACCCGTGATGATAGAGGGGGCTATGTACGGCTAACAAGAGACGGGAATACCCTGGCCATAACTTCAGCTGTAGATGGATCTGTACGTGTGTATAAAAGAAGTGCCAATAATAATGATAAATGGCCCCAGAAAGGCAATGAACTAAAAGGGGCTTTTGGATATGGCATAGCATTATCTGATGATGCAAATACTTTAGTGGTAGGGACGCCCCATGTCAGTCTTAATAATCTATTAAGTGTGGGCAGAGTAAGTATTTATAAATATAGTTCCTATAATACCTGGCAGTTAGTAACTGATTTTGATGGTGAACATAGAGGGCATCTGTTGGGCAGCAGTAACAGTCTTAGTTTATCTTCAGATGGGGCTGTGTTAGCCATGGGAGCTTCTGACCATGGTTTTAATACTACTACTGGGTACAATCTGTTAATTGGTCGGGCACGTATGTACTATATAGGCGAAATTGGTGTTTCCATACAGGGCGCACCGGCAGCAGTAAATACTACAGATCCTTTTGAAGTGACCTTTACCTTCGATAGAGGCGTTACCGATTTTAACGAAGGAGATATTGCTGTTACCAATGCCACAATTGGTAATTTTACGGTCGTCAACGCATCCACATATACAGTTGCCGTTACACCTATATCCATATGTGGCGACGATGACGATATTACCATTAATATTCCTGCAAGTTCGGCATTCGATATAAATTCCAACATCCCCAATTTAGCAGCGCAGGAGGTCGTTGTCAACACCGGGGTTGTAGCGTCCGCCAAGGACATTACCGTACAGTTGGCTCCCAATGGTCTAGCGACCATCTCACCAGAGGATCTGAACGACGGTTCCGGCCATAACTGCGGCCATGGAGCTGCGCTCACACTAAGCCTGGACAGGGATACCTTTACCTGTAGCGATGTAGGAACTCCGGTAACCGTAACCCTTACTGCTACTTCTGGTAATCAAACGGATATCTCGACCGCTGTGGTGACCGTGGAAAATAATACCAATAACCTTGTGGCAGCGGCCAAAGATATGACCGTTCAATTGAATGCCGACGGAGAGGCCTCCATCAGCCCCGGGGAAATAGACAATGGTTCCGGGAGTGGTTGTAACAACACCAACCCCATTTCATTAAGTCTGGACAGGAACGTTTTTACCTGTGACGACGTGGGCATGGCGACCGTTGTGCTTACGGCCAAACAGGGTAGTGAAACGGCAACGGCAACAGCAACAGTAACCGTAGAAGCGCATTTGGACAACCTGGTAGCCATTGCAAAAGATATAATCGTACAGTTGGATCCCAATGGGCAGTTCACGATCTCACCAGAAGATGTGGACAATGGTTCCGCTTATGGCTGTGGCAACATCCCGGAATTGAGCCTTGACAGGGATACCTTTGACTGTGATGATGTGGGTACCCCGATAACGGTGACCCTTACAGCTACACAGGGCAATAATTCAGATACGGCGACCGCTGTGGTAACCATTGAAGAACATTTGGACAACTTGGTGGCCATTGCAAAAGATATCACCGTGTGGCTGGATGCCGATAGACTGGCGACCATCTCACCAGAAGATGTGAACGATGGTTCCAATTATGGCTGTGGCAACATCCCGGAATTGAGCCTGGACAGGGATACCTTTGACTGTGATGATGTGGGCACCCCGATAACGGTGACCCTTACCGCTGAACAAGGCAGCAATACAGCCACAGCGAGGGCCTTGGTGACCGTGGAAGTGCCTTTGGACAATCTAGTGGCCATTGCAAAAGATATTACCGTGCAGCTGGATGCCAGCGGGCAGGCGACCATCTCACCAGAAGATGTGAACGATGGTTCCAATTATGGCTGTGGCAACATCCCGGAATTGAGCCTGGACAAGAGTACTTTTACCTGTGACGATGTTGGTACCCCGGTAACGGTGACCCTTACCGCTGAACAAGGCAGCAATACAGCCACAGCGATGGCTCTGGTTACCGTAGAAACTACCAACAATTGTGAGGACCAACCTCTTGCGGATTTCAATAGAGGGTTTTCTCCCAACGGCGATGGCATTGCCGATACCCTGGTGATCGAAGGCCTTGAAAAGTATAGAAACAATGTGGTGAAAATATATAACCTAAGCCAGCGGTTGCTGTTTAGCGCCCATTATGGCGGCCCCGGCGATGCCTGGGACGGCACCCATAAAGGCGGACGGGTGCCCGTTGGCTCCTATGTATGTGTTATAGACTACAACGAACCAGAGCTGGGACACGAAACAAAAATGATATATGTCAATTATTAATCTTCCCGCTTCCCTAATGATAGGTAGTAATAACAAGAAAAGTAAAGAGCTCTTTTCAAAAATCGTGATGATGGGATTTGGTGATCCTTATAGGTAGCACAAACGATTGTTCAAAGACCGAGGATCGGTTCAAATCAATATAAAAAAGGCTAACAGATGAATCCATAAACATTGAAACGAAGCTATTGATTAGGTTCCTACTTGCTTCTTTTTGGTAGTTCAGCTCTTAGACCCAAATAATAGCTTCTTGTACTGTCTGATCTTCGGGAAGTTTATTCAATAATATAAGGAAGTCAAAATGTAATTCAATGTAAACCCGTTTATGAAAAAAAAATAACAATGGAAAAAAAGATATTACCAAAATATTACATGAATAAAAGAAGTATCCTGAAAACCAAAAGAACGGGAAAACAACATATGATGGAACGTTTGGAAAATGGAAACTCGGTACTCGTGGAGGTTACCGACTATGTGCCATTGACATTTACAAGATGTCTAAATAACCGCTGACATCATGGAAGCTTTGAGCCAAAATGTTTTAGCCCCTAGTATTCTTATGATTCTAATGATATTGATAATTTTAGTTGTGTCGGCATTGATAAGTTGGAATATCAAATGGGTAATCGAACAATCCATCAATGTTCTAAAAAAGATAAAAAGAGGCATTAAGCAATAGGTATGTCAGTAAATAGAACACCTCTATTAAAAAAGGGTCTTTTGCTTTTGTTCGGGAACCATGGTGGCAGGAAGTCTGCCGTTCCTTTATTTTTTACTAGCCAAAACTATAGTATAGGGTTGTATAATAGTACCTGCCATCTGACGATTTTATAACTCCAAATCCTATATGCGAAAAATTACCTTCTAGAACTTTCCTGTGTGCATCACTTTTTAACCAAGCGTTCACTACTGTTGCTGCTGTGCTATACCCATAGGCTATATTTTCACTCACTTCTTTTGCTCCTTTCTCTTTTAAGGCTGCACTTCTAATAAAAAAGTTGTTGTGGTTTACACTTTTGGTGGCTTCCATATACTTACTATGGCGAACAGCATAAGCTGTTGCATAGGATGTATCCTTTAATAATATGTTTATTCCCATGTTTTCCCGATGCCTATTTATAGCCTCTAAAATGGCATTAGATATGTCCCATTCATTCTCATTTACCAATGCTAAATCAATCTTTTCCTGAGTTGGGTTTTGTTCCATTTCATTTGTTGAACAGGAAAGTAAATCTATAAGTAATAGCGGTAGTAATAGTTTCCATGGTGCTCTCATTTATCTTGTTTTATCTCAAAACAAGCCTAACTGAACCAAAAAGAAAATAAAATGTTACGACAGTGGGAAACCTAGGGATTAACTATAAGTTTTAAGGGATTAGTGTTTTATGTTTGTGTTTTAAGCAAAATTGATATGAGTTAATGAATGCTAAAACATTAGCCTTGATGCAAAATAAACCTACCCCAACTAGCTTTTCTAGCTACTTTATTTTGTTTTTAGCAATAATGCTGAGTGTGAACAGATAGGTTTATTATTTAGTGTAGTTGGCCAAGTACTTATTAAAAACATACATTATTAATATTAAAAATAACCCACTTATAAAAAAGAGTGGCATCTGGATTATTTTTTTAGAAAAAAAATCATTTTTCAATATTCCTCTTTCAGGAAATTCTGAAATTATATTAACAGTACTTTTTGTTTTTGCTTTCTCTATGTTTAGTTTTACTTCCTCTTCTTTTAATTTTTTTATCTGATTAAATAGTTCTATTTCTGATATTCGCTCAATTTTGTTATCTGTTAAATTAATATTAGTTGCTCCTACCGGTTGTTGCGCTTCTAAGAGTCTTATCTCTTTATAAAACGATTGTAATTTATTGATTTCCCTTTGCTGCTTCTTTATCATGGAGTCTATGACCATGATATTATCTTCATTAACTTTTTTCTGAAGTTTGAAGTATTCATTGTTCTCTATAGATGTAACGATTCCTTTTTGGCATTGTTTAGCCGTTTCGGGTGCTGTAGCTTCTATTTGGACTTCTTGGTGAAATTCTGCATTTATATCATTAAACTCCTGCAAGTAGTCTTGATAATCTACATTCTTTAATGTTACAGAATCTAGGTTTTTAATAAACTCGCCAAATTGTTTTAGTTTTTGTATTTCATCTGAAACTCCTGTTATTTCTATATTTTTTATACTTTTTGCTATTGACTGGGATATATGCAATACTTCAGATAGCTCCTTGGTTTCTTGATTTTTTACTAACTGATTATAAAAATCAATATTACTATAAAGTTGTCTCGTACTATTAAAATTAGACTGAATAATCATAACGGATTTATAGAGCGGTGATGCTGTATAATCTATATACCCTCCGACCCCAACACCCAAGAAAGTCGCCAAACTAAACTTTAAAAAATGACCTTTAAAGAACAGCAAAGTAACTATGAAAAGATGAAATATCGTTTTTAAAATAAAAGCAATACGATTAAAAAAAGTATTTATCGCATTACCAATAAGTTTGAATAACTGTCCTAAATCTATTTCTTCTGATGTGTTTTCTTTTGTATTCATACTTATTGGTAAAGTCAATAAGATGACAACTCAATACCATGATTGAGAATAATCTTCGTCTTTAAATAATTCTCCAAGACCTTTGAATTGCTTAAGTCTTAGTACCTCATCTGCATCCATCCCTAATGCTTCCATAATTTTTTTTGACGACCACCCATTGACTGATAATGTTTTTACTACCTCGCTTATCTCTGCTATTTGATGCTTTCCCCTAGCCCTATTGTGCCGTATGCTAGCCACTATTTGTTCTGTTTTGGGAAGATCTAATATTACTACTGGTACTTTATGGTTTAATCTACGCTGCAATACTTTACTTTTTTTAATGAGATTCCAACGGTGGTAGCCATCAATCAACATATAGTGCTGTTGTTGTTTAACTGATACTATTAAGGGTAAAGTCATGCCATGATCTAGCATAGAACGGAGTAACAAACGCTTTTCTGGCATGGCTATTTTATTAGGATTGTAAGCATTTGGCATAATGGTATTTATGGGTACCCACAACACTTGTGAAACAGGTTCTACAAATTGATTACAGACGTCTAAGACCTTCTTTATTAACTCCGTTTTGTTTTCTTCTGGGATATCTTGACTTTCCTTTAGAATAGAGAGGACCTCTTGTTCGATATTCTTGATCATTAGGCTATCTTTTTAGCATACAGAGTTTTATATGTATTTTTGGTTTGGGTAAAGCCTAAACTTCTACACCACCAATCGTTTTTAATGATACATTTACATATTCTTCTCCAAGACGGTAACTTTCCTGAGTTTTCTAATTTTAAGTTGCCCTGATCTGGGATAAGCTCTAAAGAAAATCCATTATTCTCCCACCATCTGAGAAAGGTTTTGATTTTGCCTGTATAATGCTTTCTGGTGATTTCCGGCATGGATTCTAGTAAAATATAAGCGTACTTTTTCCATGTTAGGCCTTCGGGAAGTATTACCTTAACTCTTCCAAGAACAGCTGTTTTACTGTAATACGCACCAAAGTTAACGCCATGAACACGTCTTACCACCTTATTCCAGGTTTCTGGCTCAATTTGGTGGTAATAGACTAAACTTTGACGCTGATCATCTCCATAAGGTTGGCAAATACGCATTTTATGAATGGAGATTCCGCATAAATAAAAATAGTCATAGAGTTTATTATACTTTATTTTTTTCTTGCCTACATAACGCCAGACATCCTCGGTTCGCCAATCGTAAATAGGATATGAAAATATGAGGTTTTCTGACGCTTTACTCATCCAGTTTCTTCTGCGCCAACCGTTGGTGGTTACCGAAAAGAATCTATTTAAACTTTCGTCTGACCGAATTCCCAATAAGCATGTGGATAATTCGCCGTTTGAAAACCAATTGCCCCATTGATATACAAAATCTTCGAATTCCATTCCATATTTAAAAAATGGATACTGTTCTGGGTTTGATATTACCTGAGGATGTTGTGGCATGGGACGAATCCATGCTTCAGATTGTTCTGGATCCCAACAGCGCCAATGTGGTTGAAAAACACTCACCGAATTTCTAAGGTTTAAAGGTAAACAAACCCAATGTAGGTTAATTTCTTCTGATTTTTTTACAGCCACCTCTTCAATATGCTTAATGGTGGTATCATATTGTCCTTCCAAATCAACAAATAAGACATCAAGTGGTAAGCGGTTTTCGGATTTGGCTATTTCTAAGGCTAAATGTAGCATAACGGTACTGTCTTTACCGCCACTAAATGCTACATATACCTTTGGAAAGGTGTTAAATATATCTTGCATACGCTTTTTAGCTGAGATATAGACGTTTTCGTCTCGATAGTTTTTGGGCATTATTATATAATATTATTACATGTTGTTTACGAACTCATTTCGACTTTTCGATAGGAATTTTAATGCTTCTTTACGGCGCATTAAGCCAAACTCAACTCTGCGTCTCTTCATTCCTGAATCTCAGATAATTGTAATTGTCTTTTCATGTTTTTATATTTTCAGTTGTTATGTATCAGGTGGTACATAGGTTGCTCACTAAAAGACTCGAAAGCTAATCAACCAATAACTTGATCTTCTTATCTTACCATTAATAGTTATTATAATTAATTAATAAATCCAATATTTAGTAAGATCGGAGCAACCTATACTCTCAATTATACCACCCAAGGGTTTATATATTTGTATTTATCTGCTTCCATATATCTGAACTGTTACATTTATACACACGTACATAGTTTATAATTGGTGTATGTTAGGCTACTATCTTTATCATAGGCTCCCAGGAGGGTGATTGTATCCCTACCTAAGTTTATATTATTAAAGCCTGATACGTCATAGCCCGTTGTTTTACCGTCTATATCTGTACCTCTTTGAACCCAAGTCCCTCCTTTGGTTTGATACATACGGACGTACGCATGTCTTTTTCCTTTTTTATTATTCTTATATGCTGCTATAGCCACAGTAGTACCATTATTGGACAAACTGATATTCCATCCTAAAAAATTACCTTTTGGTTCTCCTGCAATATCGTTTCCTATTTGCTCCCAGTTTCCTGATATGTTTTTATACACGCTTACATAACCTGTTAACACATTTCCTTGTTTGATGTGCTCCTACCCATACTCCTGAATTATTTTATATATGCGTATACGCCACGATTTTGTACTGTTATTATTGGCTTCATGGGTTCCTATAGCCATGATGTTTTCATTGCCTGACAAACTCATGCTATAACAACGACAGTTTTATTAGTGTTTACAGTTATTTGAGCCTGAGCATAACAGGTAAAACTTAGTACTAAAAAGAGGATTGCTTGTATGTTTTGTAACCGTATCAATTCTATCTTTATCTTAATTTTAAAGCGAAGATTCATCCTATTTGATTACTTTGATAAAAAAAGTGCTGAATCATATTAAAAGAGGGACTAAAAAGAAGTTTTATGGGATTTTACAAAACTGTTTTTTTGAATAGTTTTTTATATGTTTTAAGGTAGTTAATTGTTAGTATCCATTTCTTTAATGAGATTGTTGCATCGCTGTACGTTACTCTGTAAATACTTATATCGATAGCATCACAAAAACTTAACCCCGTATAACAGAGAAATAAAAAAAGATCTCTATACACTTCTAAAGTAATATTATTTCTTAAATCAAACGTGGCTATCTTTTTAAAATCCTCATTTGTTAAACGAGGCTTTTCGATTCTCTTAAAGGACACTCTTTTATTGTTTAACCTTACATAAACAGGATACCCATCTGCAGTTGGTTTTTCAGTAGTAATTAATTTAATAGAAGCTTTCAAATTACGTACATTTCTTACTGTAATTTCACCCATTTTTACCCTAAAAAGCAATTTTTTTTAAAATATAAAGAAATGCCAAAAACAAAGAAACCCCACTATTACTAGTGGGGTTGCGATGTGAACCATATAGACCTGACTTCAAACCTAATATTAGACCTTTTGAGGAATTTAAACGATCAGGCACATCTGTATAAGTAAACATGAATGATAAGAATATGATACTACTTTTATATAAATGAGTGAAATTTCGTTTTCATTTCAGATGTTGGTACCAAATGAGATATTAAAAGCGTATCATCTCTATAAATATTTATTCTTTTTCCGTGGTTTCTAAGCGGAATCTCAATATTAAAAAGAGTCGTTTTTAAAGAAGGAAAATTCCTTAATTCTAACAAAGCGCCTTTATCTACAATTTTTTGTTTACGATCTGTAAGTGTATAATAAAATCGACATGGAATGGCGTTAAAACCATTTCTTTTCTCATACTTAAATGAACTATTTTCAATTAATTTATAGTCCATGACCTTTAAAATACAGCTCGTATTAATATGGTATTTAATCTGTAGAGAACTATAGGTGTCTATAAGATCATCTTGTGTATTTGAAAACTTAGAAACACGGGTGTTTTCATTATAGTCATTATGAATAGACCAACTCTTTATAAAGTCATTTGTTTTAGATAACATATAGTTTAACAAACTATCTATTCTACTTCTTTTTATTTTTATAATTCTGGATCGTTCCATAATGGTTTTGAGGTTTAAATAATTTAATATTCCATAGCTAGTTGCCTATAGCAATACTAAATGTAAAATCAAAAGTTGAGACATGACAATACTAAACGATAAGTGGTCGATTTAAGAAATAACTGTCGTGTTATGTTTGTTTTTCGTAATTCTTAAGGGTGTTGTGGACTGACTATATTGCTTTGTAAAAGTGAAGCTACCAAGTCAATGAGTCTTTCCTTTTAATAAATAACTATGTTCTCCTTAATGTAAAAGGAGACTACTTACCATCTCCTTTAGTTCGTATTTCTACCAGTAACCATAGGTTGTTCTTTGCCATTTAAGAAAAGTTTCCCATGGCGCAACCTTGCGTCTACATTCAAATTAATTGGTGTACTACAGTTTAAAACATCGTCTACAAACGTAAATATACCAACTGTTTCCATAGCTTCACGCTGTGCTTGTGCATTACAAAATTGCAGTCTTCTGGCACCTACCTCAACATTAGAATTGTTAAAACCTTGTGCATGCCAGCCTGTTAACGTGGCATCCCAATTGGCAATTGAAAGACCACTGTTATTTAAAAAACCCCTTGCATCAGTTACGTTATCTATATCCCAGCTACCAAGATTTTGGTTAAATGCTGAAGCACCACGAAACATGATTCTCATATTAGTCACATTAGAGACATCCCAAGAATCTAGAGATTGATTAAATACTGAAGCATCTGTAAACATGGATTCCATAGTAGTAACACTAGAGACATCCCAAGTATCTAGAGGTTGATTAAATATAGCATTTTGAAAAAACATATCACTCATGTTAGTCACGTTAGAGACATCCCAAGCATCTATAGGCTGATTGAAAGAAGTTGTATTAAACATACCTCGCATATCGGTAACACTAGACACATCCCAAGTACCTATAGGTTGATTAAATCCTGGATTTGTAAAAAACATGCCTCTCATGTTAGTCACATTAGAGACATCCCAAACATCGATAGGCTGATTAAATGGATTACCAGAAAACATCCTCTCCATATTAGTAACACTAGAGACATTCCAAGTATCTATAGGTTGATTAAATGGAGAAAAAGCAAACATACTCTCCATATTGGTAACACTAGACACATCCCAATTATTTAGAGGCTGGTTGAAAGGAGTTCCTAGAAACATAACTTGCATATTGGTAACACTAGAGACATCCCAAGTATCTATAGGTTGATTAAATGCTGTATTTTTAAAAAACATGCCTCTCATATTTGTCACATTAGAGACATCCCAAGTATTTAGAGGTTGATTAAATACAGTATTTTTAAAAAACATCACTCCCATATTTGTCACACTAGAGACATCCCAATTATTTAGAGGCTGGTTGAAAGGAGTTTCTTGAAACATACCTTGCATAAGAGTTACATTAGAGACATCCCAAGTATTTAGAGGCTGGTTGAAAGGAGTTCCTTGAAACATAGCTAACATATTAGTAACACTAGAGACATCCCAAGTATCTATAGGTTGATTAAATGCTGTATTTTTAAAAAACATGCCTCTCATATTTGTCACATTAGAGACATCCCAAGTATTTAGAGGCTGGTTGAAAGGAGTTCTTTCAAACATAGTTAACATAGTAGTAACACTAGAGACATCCCAATTGTTTAGAGGCTGATTGAAGGGCGTTGTATTAAACATGTTAGCCATAATAGTCACATTAGAGACATCCCAGGAATTAAATACCGAAGACCCCACCATTGAGCTACAACCAAAAAACATACGATTCAAATCTGTTGCTATACTTAAATTTGGCGTATCGTTAGCTAGCACATCCAAATTAATACATCCTGCATAAGCAGACTCCATGCTAGTCCATGCAATGCTACTCCCCCATTGATCTATAGAGATTATTTTTTCGGCATCAGTACTACCAATACCAAATAAAATGCGCTCTAAATTTCCTGCTCCAGAAATTGCATTACGCATAGCTATTTGTATCTCTCCCCCAAGATAACCATGTGTTGTAACATCAATAGTAATTGTACCTGTTTGATTAAGCAACTCATAACTTCCATCATTACCAATATCCACATCATAGCGGCCAATAGCTGGTATGATTATAGAGTTATTATTAGATGTTCCAGAGTTTTCCGTGTTCCATGTGGTAATATACTCTGCTTGTGCCATAGCCCCCATAGAGCACAATAACAACAGGGTGAGTCCCTGTATTTTTTTTTGTAATTGGTGCATGATCATTTTATTCATTTAATTTATACATTTATATTTTGTGTTAAAGGTTTGTGTTCTTTAACGTAGTACTCTTTTATGGGTAAGCTTATAATATTAATATATTTCTCAAAGAAGAGGCGGATAGCCCTGTAAACCCAAACTAACTAAAGAGAGATACAAGGCTTCCTTTTTAGCCTCAACGTTAACTTAAACCCATGGCTATTATAGTTCAATGCCATCTATATATAAGAAAATATGGTAAGGCATAGCATGTTACATCGCTAGTTGCCAATAACAATCTTAAAAGTAATATCAAAAAAGTTAAGACATGACAATTGATCCCTAAACAATACCGTAGTCGATTTAAGGAATAACTGTCATGTCATGTTTATTTTTCGTAATTCTTAAGGGTGTTATAGACTAACTATAAGCTTTGTAAAAGCGAACCTACCAAGTCAATGCGTTTCTCCTTTTAATAAATAACTATATTCTACCCTAATGTAAAAGGATAATAAAGCCAAATACACTTTAAGTTCTTTTTCTTTATCACTAAGCCCTACAGAAAATAAAATATTCGTAATTTTTGTAGAAAATGTTGACGCCTCATCTCTAATATTTAGAAAAAGAAAGTCTTTTCTGTTTAGCAACTGTAAATGAAATGCTTTCCTATAAGCATTATACCAATTATTAACAGAGAGCTTGTTCCAGATCAATTGTTCCATATCTTTATGCTCTCTTTTGTGCTTAAATTCTAATTCTTTAGCTATTTCTTCCTTATCTACACCTTTATATGTTAAACGTAAATAGTCTAGCTCTTTATTATTAAATAGTTTTACTGTATAACGTTCCATCATTTTAAAGTAATTTTAACCGTTTTAGACAAAAAGTTGTTACAAGAGTGATCAAAATCAGATAAAACCTCTTGCGGCAGTTTATAACCATAGGGTCTGTTTTTAAAATCGTCAAAGATTTTTGATGCATAGCCTAATGCTATTTTATTTATAGTTGGATCTATATAATCTTGTTTATTTAAAATTCCAAGCGCAAATGCTTTTTTAATTAAAACAACCCAATCTTTAGTTTTAAATTTTATTTTTAATTTACCTCTTATATATCCTAAATCGCTTTTTTGTATTTTGAGAAAATCAGAAATATAGTCATCATCGAAATTATGAACCAATAACCTCAAAAAATACTTTTCATTATTTGTTAAATTAATATTATTCTCCATGTTTGTACTTAAATTTTGTATAGTAATAATTAAGCCAATAAACCATTTTTGTTAATTGGCTTAAATAAAAGTAACAAGCATTTCCTACAAACGATAATATAAATTGATAAGTGGGCGTTATGAAGAATATGTGTACAACCTTATCTTTTATGAGAGTCCTAAAAACTTAAATAGTTTTTCACGTTTACGTTTCGAAATGGGCAATGATTTTTTATTAATCATCTCACAATAGTTACCTGCTGCCTTATTAATATTCTCCACCATATTTAAGTTAACTAGATATTTATGATGGATTCTAAAAAAAGGACCTCTTGATACTAGCAAGTTTTCGTATTCTAACAAGTTTTTACTGGACACTTTAGTAGAGCCGTCTATAAGGTATATCATCGTATAACTACGCTCGGCTTCACAAAAAATAATATCATTAACTTTTATAATCTCTACCTTCATAGTAGAAGGAATAGCAATAATATCTTTGTTACTATATTTTTTTAATTTGCCGTTGCTCTGCTCTAATTCCTTCAGGTACGTTTTGGTCTTTAATTTTTCTGATACCCTGCTAACGGCTACAACCAACTCTTTAACATCTATAGGTTTTAATAAATAATTAGAGGCGTCATAATCTATAGCTTTTAAAGCAAACTCTTTAAATGAGCTTGTAAAAATAATTTCGCTATCAACCTTTCCTAATCTATCCAAAAGGTTAAAAGCGGTCTCTTCACCTAGCATAATATCTGAAAAAATAATATCTGGTTCATACTTTTGTATTTTTAGCAAAGCGTCTGGTATATCTGTAGCGCCATAAGTTTCTTTAATATTATGGCAATATTTTTTCAAACAGAGCCTTAAAAGCTCCATTGAATCATTGTGGTCGTCAATAACGATGGCGGTATATTCTTCCATAAGTAAAATTTGCGGTTTGTTTCGTTGAACTAATCGTTTTTTAAACTAAGAAATACTTCAAATTAAAGGTTATTGAGGTTTTTGATATTCCTTATAAATTCAATGTGTTTTTAGTTTTTTATGTATTTTTAAGATGAACCTGTATCTCTCAAAAACAGAACACTAAATAAAATTGATTCTAAATATCATGGCTTACATGATTTTTATACAAATGCTCGACCTTACAAGCATTTATTGTTGTTTGAAGACTAAATAGTTTATTTATAAGTATAAAACTACATATAATAATTAACTTTTCTGTATGAAAAACTATAATTTTCATTACTTTTTAACTATTCTTTTAATGAAGTCATCTTGAGGTTATATGATTTCCTACAAAAGCATCCTTGTTCTGCAACAGGGGTTGGTTCAATAAAAAATTAGTTTTACTCATCATTTTTAAAAAACATACAAAAAGCGCACAAAAAAATTGTGCGCCTTATCTCTAAACAAACTAGCATTAAACTAACCCAAACTAAATTAACCTTACTTACTTAAAAAAAATTAGTTTATTATATAGTGCATTGTTTAAGAGAATATGATTGCTTTAAAAATTCTTTCTTCTTTTGTTTGTTTACTTCGTTTTTATTTAACAATAATGAACTCACTTCTTCTATTTAGAAGGTGTTTTTCTTCACTACAATTAGAATTATTTGTACAATTATTTTTTAATTGACTTTCACCATATCCTTCACCCATAATACGGTTTTTTGAGATGCCTTGTTTTATAATAAAATTTATTGTTGACTTAGCTCTACGCTCAGACAATGCTAAATTATAGGCATCATTTCCGCGACTATCTGTATGGGCTCCTACTTTTATTTTAACAGTTGGTTGTTCCTTCATAAAGGCAACCACTTTCATTAATTCAATTTTTGAATCTTCCTGTATGGTCGCTTTATTAAAGTCAAAGTATATAGGTTGTAAATCTACCGCATCGGTAATTTCTGTATTGTCTTTAACTTCTGAAATGTTTCGTTTTAATTTTAAATCTCTAACAACTTTTTTAGCAGTAATATTGGCTTTTACAAATTCGTTAGTTCCTACATAATCGGTTTTATTAGCTTCTACTATATGATTGTAATACCGGTTATAATCAAAATTATAAACGCCACCACTAGTGGTCGTCATTTCGTCTATTATATTATTTTGTTCATCTTTAAGCTGTACAAGAACATTTGCTAAGGGTTCTAGCGTATCTTCATCTTCTACAGTTCCCACTAAAATGGCTCTGGTGGCTTCTTTAATCGTTTTAAGTTCTTCAAATAAATAAATATCATCTGCCCCCTGACCTCCAGGTCTATTAGAACTAAAGCTGCCTTTTTTTGTGGTATTATTTATAAAGAATGCGAAATCATCTTCCGGGCTATTAATTGGCACGCCAACATTTATCATTTGTAGTACTTTTTGTTTAAGATCTAAATAAAAAACATCGTAGCCTCCTAAACCATAGTGGCCGTCTGAAGAAAAATACAATTCATAATCTTTACTTATAAACGGAAAAGCCTCTCTTCCTTTGGTGTTTACACTAGGTCCCATATTTTTTGGCACATTAAACGACCCATTACTATTTATAGTAACCATATATATATCTGTTTCTCCTAAGCCCCCTGGTTGATTAGATGAATAATACAATGTTTTTTCATCGGGACTTAATGATGGATGTGCGGTAGAGTAGCTATCCCCATTTATGGATAAATCTTCAATATTTCCCCAGTCACCATTCGCTTGTTTTGTAGCGCGATAAATTTTTAAGTTACTACTTTGCTTCTTTTTTTTACTCGTTTTAGACGTGTTACTGCTTCGTGTAAAATATACGGTTTTACGATCTTTAGTAAACGTTAAAGACGACTCATGATACTTAGAATTAAGTCCATTTTTCATCTTCTTTCCTTTTCCTAAACTACCATCTTCGTTATAGCTGGCTTCCCATAAATCTAAAAAATATTTTCCTGTCCAATTATCTATAGTCTTTGAAAGGCTACCAGATCTTTGGGCAGTGGCATATATATATTTATTATTCATAATGGTGCTTCCATATTCACTCTCTGAAGTGTTTATAGAGGCTGGAGTTACTGCATACCGGTTAGAGTTTTCTGCTATAATGTCTAAATAACTTTTTGTTGTAGAGAATTTTGAATCGTTATTATCTATGCGTTTTAAAAAGCTATTATACACGGCTTCAGATTCTTTATGTTTGCTTAAAGCTTTTAATGTTTGCGAATATCTTAATAAATAAATGGGATCTTCGGGGTTGGCATTTAACTGCATCAATTCCTTATACCATTTTAATGCGTCTTCGTATTTTGAATTAAAATAATAGGTGTTCCCTAGTTTTTGAAATACTTCTTCGGATGTGTATCCTGAATTTACAACGCGTAAATAGATATCGGTTGCGTTAACATATTCGTACTCATTATATTTTTTATTTGCACGAATGAGCTTACTATTCTCAGTTTGTGCTGGACTGTACTGATATATCATAAACAGTACTAGTACTAAAGAAAGTTTAAGTGTAACTATTTTGATTTTCATATATTATATTTTTTGTTTTCACTCATTTATTATGACAGGTTTTTAAAAGAACCTTGGTGACACTTTATTACGGGTTCTGGTAAATAGTTCCCATCTTAAAAATATTTCATGAGACCCATCATTATAGCGTCCCAAATCTGTAGTATCCCAATCGTAAGCATAGCCAACCATGAGCTGGTCTGTTACCTGAAACCCAGCTAAAGCACTTACTGCTGCATCTAACCTGTAGGCAGCTCCTAAAGTAAGTGTTTGGTTATACCAAAAGTTTGCCGACATATCTATACCTAAAGGCGCTCCGGATACATACCTTGATAAAAAAGCCGGTTTAAATTGCCAGGTATCACTTAAATTAAACACATAGCCTGCTGTTAAAAAAATATGCGGACGGCTTGATGCTGTAGAAATGGTATTATTACTGTAATGCTCGGTAGATAAAACATTTGGAACCGATACACCGACATACCACCTATCTGTATGCAACATCCCTCCTAGTCCGATAACAGGTTGAAATCTATTGTCTATATTGGTTTGAAAAACCGGCTCTGTGGGATTATAAATTAACAATTTAGTATAATCTACATCTAATAATTGAAATCCTGTTTTTAGTCCAAAACTAAATTTTGTATCATCACCAGCAAATGGGATGGTGTATGAATAATCTACAACCAAATTGTTTTGAATAGATGGTCCAATTTCTTCATTATAAAATGAGAACCCCAAACCAACACCTCTTTCTCCTATTGGTGTATTTAAAGAAAATTGAGCTGTTTTTGGGGCCCCTTCCAAACCTACCCATTGACTTCTGTAAATGCCATTGATACTAAGCATGCCTCTACTACCTGCATACGCCGGGTTAATAGCAGCTGTATTATACATATACTGCGTGTATTGGGGGTCTTGTTGCGCTAGCACTGGTAATGAGAGTAGCATTAAAAATACTACCCATTTTATATTTTTATTCTTAAAGATCATATATTATCTATTTAAAAATTGTCTTGCTTATTGTTCTAATTGTTAATTTGTTGTTATATAAAGAAACCCGGCTTTTTTTACGCGTTGTGCTGCTACAGTTGCATTACCTGGAAATTCATACTCTAAAATATAATAGTAAGTCCCTGTTGGTAGTAATTTTGAATTACTAACCGTTATACGACCGTCTGAAAATCCTTTAAACACATTATCTGTTTCGTTATAACCACTTGTTTTAAAAACCTCGACACCCCAACGATTAAAAATCTTAACGGTATTATTTGGGTATCGGTCAATACCATCTATAAAGAAAAAGTCATTCTTATCATTACTATTAGGAGATACTGCTGTATAAATAACCAAATCGTCTGGTAATACTAAATCTGTTTTTACTGTTCCCAAAGTAAATATGCCATAGCCCGTTACTGGTGCTATGGTTGTAATGGTTTGGTTAGCGGCATCTGGAATGCCCCCTTCGTTTACCCAAAAACCCTGGGCATCATCCCAACGTACAATATGTATGGCCTCTGGATCTGCATCGTTAATAAATGCCGGCGATGTATCGGCATCCCATCTTAAGGTTATTAGGACATCCGAACTTCCACTGGTACGATTTACAACCCAATGTTCGGTATTATCAATCTGTTCTATAATGCCTGCTGCTAAATTATGAGGCGTCGCCGTGGTATTGCTATCTTCTAAAAAGTATTGTGCTGTATACGTGTCTGTTGCTAAATCTGGCGCGTTCATGTTTACCGGGTTATAAAACCCGCCATTGCCTACAGGAAATTCAAAACTGGTATCTCCTACTTTTACCACTTCACCATCTACATGGCTATTATCACTGGCACTAACATGGTCTGCATCGTTTAAAAAAGTAAAGCTGCCTCCAAAATTAGCATTATCAATAACGCCTTCATCAAACTCACTTTCATTATCTATAGTTATTTTTCCAGATAATTGAAACGGTGCTATGGCACTGGTATTAGAGAATATGGCATTGTAAAAAAAGCTTTCATTAGCGCCTGTTATTTGCTGCGTGCTGGTGCCTTGAAAACTTGTAAGCCCTTCGTTTATAAAATCTACCGCGCCGTCGTTATTAAAATTCGCGTAAACAAATAGCTCTCCATCATTAAGCATATTTCCACTTGTGGTATTATTAAAATTATTAACAAGGCTCACTTGTGTATTTGGCAATATCACCATCTCTCCAGTATTGGTCGTCTGTGCCTGTGTTTGCAATATTAGTAAGAGCATTACTAATATTGGTAATCGCTTTATTTGCGCTTTTATATTCATAATATTTACTTATTAGTATATTGTACTACTTAATTATTCATTATTCTTAATATAAGGGTGGTATTTGATTGCTCTCTATTAAGAGCCCCTACCTTAACCATGGATGGTCTTACTTACAAACCTACTTTCCCTTTTTACAAGTAAGATAGCAGAGCAACCTACTGACTACTAACCAATGATACCACCCTATAATATGTTAACCTTTTACCATGTTTTTTAGTTCGCATTTCTACCAGTACCAGTTACCATGGGTTGTTCGCTACCATTTAGGAAAAACTTGCCATGGCGCATCCGTGCGTCTATATTAAAATTATCTCGAAAATTGATGCCTGCTGTGGTCGTACAATTTACTGTTGGTGCAACTCCACTTCCTGTTACCCCAGCTGTAAAAGTGATAGTTAATGCCCCCACATTATCTGCACTATTGTTATTTGTAGCATTTCCGATTAGTTCTAATGTGGCTGTGGTATCTGAATTACTCAATATAAATCGTGCTGTGAGTCCTGATGGTAAATTGCTTATGCTAAAGCCTCCATCCAAGATATCATCATTGTTTGTATCTATAAAGGTACCGCCTGTTATACTGTATTCCAACGGGTTGGCATTGGTTGCGATACTTCCATCGTTTGCTAAGGCTTCTTGGTAATCATTTGCTGTTGGGTTACAGCTTATTCCTATTACTGGACCTATAAAATTGATGCCTGCTGTGGTCGTACAATTTACTGTTGGTACAACTCCACTTCCTGTTACCCCAGCTGTAAAAGTGATAGTTAATGCCCCCACATTATCAGCACTATTGTTATTTATAGCATTTCCGATTAGTTCTAATGTGGCTGTGGTATCTGAATTACTCAATATAAATCGTGCTGTGAGTCCTGATGGTAAATTGCTTATGCTAAAGCCTGCATCCAAGATATCATCATTGTTTGTATCTATAAAGGTACCGCCTGTTATACTGTATTCCAACGGGTTGGCATTGGTTGCGATACTTCCATCGTTTGCTAAGGCTTCTTGGTAATCATTTGCTGTTGGGTTACAGCTTATTCCTATTACTGGACCTATAAAATTGATGCCTGCTGTGGTCGTACAATTTACTGTTGGTACAACTCCACTTCCTGTTACCCCAGCTGTAAAAGTGATAGTTAATGCCCCCACATTATCAGCAATGTTGTTATTTATAGCATTTCCGATTAGTTCTAATGTGGCTGTGGTATCTGAATTACTCAATATAAATCGTGCTGTGAGTCCTGATGGTAAATTGCTTATGCTAAAGCCTGCATCCAAGATATCATCATTGTTTGTATCTATAAAGGTACCGCCTGTTATACTGTATTCCAACGGGTTGGCATTGGTTGCGATACTTCCATCGTTTGCTACGGCTTCTTGGTAATCATTTGCTGTTGGGTTACAGCTTATTCCTATTACTGGATCTATAAAATTGATGCCTGCTGTGGTCGTACAATTTACTGTTGGTGCAACTCCACTTCCTGTTACCCCAGCTGTAAAAGTGATAGTTAATGCCCCCACATTATCAGCAATGTTGTTATTTATAGCATTTCCGATTAGTTCTAATGTGGCTGTGGTATCTGAATTACTCAATATAAATCGTGCTGTGAGTCCTGATGGTAAATTGCTTATGCTAAAGCCTGCATCCAAGATATCATCATTGTTTGTATCTATAAAGGTATCGCCTGTTACGCTATATACCAACGGGTTGGCATTGGTTGCGATACTTCCATCGTTTGCTAAGGCTTCTTGGTAATCATCTGCTGTTGGGTTACAGCTTATCCCTATTATCGCTGGATCTATAAAATTGATGCCCGCTGTAGTCGTACAATTTAATGATGGTGCAACTCCACTTCCTGTTACTGCAGACGTAAAAGTGATAGT
>NZ_JAUOEM010000002.1:216925-785422 GCF_030540875.1 Flavivirga amylovorans | reverse complement strand
ATAAGATACAAAAAACACATGTGAAAACCTAAGTAAAAAACTAAAAACCAGTCGGTTAATCCTAGTGAGTTTAGAAATATAAAAACAAAAAGGTCGGAAGATTTTTTCTTCCGACCACTACTACCTTGGTTACCTTCCTTTTTTATATTCTTGTTGTTTTTAGCAATTGAAACATCTCCTATTTTAGCAAAATTATTATCTCCTAAAAGTGCTTACGACTTTAGATTAGAAGATCAAGAAACAGCCATTAAGACTAATGTTCTTCAAAACAAAAACCAAAGAGAGGCTTTATTAAAAACTGACAATATTATTAATGACCGTATTTATAGTGACATAGAAAAAGAAGACGAATTATACACTTATAAGCGCAAAAAAGTGAGAGAACTAATGCAACTTCAAGCTGATGCTTTTTTCAAACATCAAAAAAACGCCTTCTGATTCTACGCAGCGTTTTCCGCTTTAAAGTGATTATAAAGGTCTTTACACCCCACACCTATAATTGATAAGTTTTTATTTTTTTGAATGGCTTCATTATGAAGTTCAACGAAAGCTTTAACTCCGTAACGATCCATACTTTCTATACCTTGAATGCTAATGGTAAGATTATTTACTTTTTCAAAAATATTGTTGAATTCATTTTGAAATACTTCTAAACTATTTCTGTTTAGAATGCCTTTAATTTTGAAAAAATTGTTGCAGTTTGAAATTGTTAAATCCATAATAATAAATATTTTTAAATTGTTAAATGACAGACTTGAGGGTAGACTAATCAACTGATAACAAATCAAAAGTATAAAAACTAAGGCCTAAAATATTATTTTTTCGATCAACCGGTTTCAACTTTAGATGAAAAAATATTCTGTGTCAATTTCATCGACAAATAGCTATTAATATCAAGATTTCGTTACTTTTACCTCAATAAAACGTTTTAATTGATCAAAAAATGAAAAGATTAGTATTATTATTTTGTTTAGTATCTATTTTTAATGGCTATTCTCAAACGTCTGAAGAGCATGATAAAAAGGCCATTCTTAAAGTATTAAAAAAACAACGTATTGCCTGGTCTGATAATAACATTGAAGAATTCATGGAAAGTTACTGGAAAAGTGATTCCCTTAAATTTTATGGAAGCAATGGGGTTACTCATGGTTGGGAAAACACTTTAGACAGATACAAAAAGGCCTATCCCACAGAAGACCATACAGGAAAATTAAACTTTAAAATAAATGCTATTACTAAAATAGCAGAAGGTGCTTATTATGTTATGGGTGAGTATCATTTAAAACGTGAAGTCGGAAATGCCGATGGTATTTTTATGATTATCTTTAAAAAGATTGATGGTAAGTGGAAGATTATTGCCGACACATCTAGCTAAACCATGTCTGTAATTGTTAGAAAAGCAACATTAAATGATTTACCTGTTTTATTAGAATTTGAACAGGGGGTTATTACAGCAGAACGCCCTTTTGACCCTACAATAAAAGGTGGGGATATTAATTATTATGATATCAATGAATTAATAACAAGCCAATATTCTGATGTATACGTTGCCGAATCCAATGGGGACATTGTTGCTTCTGGATATGCCAAAATAAAAACGGACAGGCACTATTTAAAACATGCTTACCAAGGTTATTTAGGCTTTATGTTTGTTTCAGATACGCATAGAGGTCAAGGCTTAAACAAAATGATTATTGATGCTTTATTGAAATGGTGTAAGGCGCGTAATATTTATGAAATCAGACTTGATGTTTATGACGATAATATACCAGCTATAAAAGCCTACGAAAAAGTCGGATTTAAAAAGCATATGATTAATATGCGTTTGGATATTGAAAATTTAGATTAGTTTTTATCTATTCTTATACCATTTCTACATCCAAATGACCGTAATAAAACGCTCTTTTCTCCTTTCTACTTCAACATAAAAAGAAACCGTAACTAAGGCTATGCTTTATCTTTCTATTTTGTATAAAGAAAAAAATCCTCGTTTTATTTTACAGTAATTTCAATGCAGAAATGGTATTAAAAAGCTATGGGTCTTATAAACTATTTTATCGATCTGTTGAACAGTACTTATAGAACAACATCCAAACGCTATAGTTTCTTTACGTATTTGGTAATAATTACAATTTGTTGCGCACCTACCTTACCTTCAATAAATTCTGCATTCTCATGGTCTAAACGAATATTCCTAACCGCTGTACCTTGTTTTGCTACCATGCTAGACCCTTTCACCTTTAAATCTTTTACTAGCACTACAGAGTCTCCAGATTCTAGAATAACACCATTTACATCTCTGTGAATAATCTTATTTGCTGCATCTTCATGCTCGCCTGTTGCTCTTGCCAAGGCTAACGCTTCACCATCTAAATACATCATATCCAACAAGTCTTGTGGCCATCCTTCATTACGTAATCTTTGAAGCATTCTCCAAGCCATAATCTGTACAGCTACATGTTCACTCCACATACTATCATTTAAACATCTCCAGTGATTAAGATCCATATCTACATGACCTTCAATTTGATCCAAACAGGTTTTACAAACTAATACATCGTTGGCTACATTTTCGTTTAATGATGGCGGAATGGTATATTGCTTTAATTCTTCTATAGAAGTACATAATTCGCAGGCATTGTTGTTTCTTTCTTGTAATGTTTGTAATACGCTCATCCGTTACTTTTAGTTTTTGCAATAATACGTTTTAATACAAGGTTCTACAAATTAGTAATATCGATACATAAAAAAGGATACCATTAGGCATCCTTTTAAATATTACTTTTAATAACCTATTTAGAAAGGTCATGTACCCAGGTATATAAATAGTCTCCGTGTACACCCGTGAAATAATTATTCCACGCTTTACCTTTAGCCTTTCTTGCTTCTTCATCTGGAAATGCTTCTTTCATAAGCTCTGCGTTTCTATCATACATTTTATCTAGATCTGCCATGGAATCTAAGAAGAATGCTTCCAAATATTCTGTCCTATCAGATCCCCAAGCATGAACATGTGGGTAATATGCTTTTATATGTTCATTTTTACTAATCACAGCATCAAATCCTTCTTTTTTTAATGCCATAAATTCTTCTTGTGTACCGTCTTCAGGAAATGAAAAATGATTTTTCCTTACGTAAGTCACCATATCTTTGGTTGGTTTTTCAGTCATGAGCTTAACACCTGGCATTGGTGCATAAATCTCATCAGAATGTTCATGTGCATAGTATGCCATGCGCTTTTTAGAGAAGGCTTCTCTCTCTGCTTCATCCGGCCATGCTTCTTTAATTAATTCGGCATTTCTAGCACCAAATTTACCCATATCTTCCCACGATGCAAATGTTTGCACATAAATTAATTCTGTATTGTCTGCTGTAAACAAATGCAAGTAAGTAGACGCTCCCAAAATAAATTCATTCTTCATAGTCACTTTTTCTAAAAACTCTTTCTCAATGGCTTTCCACGTATCCATATCAAAATCCTCCATATCCATATTCCAATGCATGGTGGTTACCGCAATAAATTCTGGGCGTTCTGGAGCTTCTTCTTCTTGTGCAAAAATAATGGTTGGACTTAACAATAATAGCATTGTTAAAACAGTTGCAAAAATTCGGTTGGTTGTTTTCATAATCTGTTAAAATTTAAAGTTAATATAATTGAATTAGTCAATACAACTTTAAGATTATGGAGCGATACAAGATTCAGGACAACCTAATATGTATGTCTTAATAATAAATAAAATGGAGATCGAGAGTATCTAAATATACAACAAAAAAGATAGTTTCCTACTATAGTAACTAATATTCAAATACTTAACAGACTATCTCTCATCTTTTTCGTCATCCCTTTAACCACCATATCGTAAGAATGATCTATAAGATGAAACACTAGCTTAGGCTGTAACTCACCTTCATGAATGTATAACGTATTCCAATGCTTTTTACTCATATGAAACCCTGGACGAATACTATTATGTTCAACTCGAAGTTCTTCAGAATATTCTGGATCTGCTTTTAAGTTCACAGCTGCTTCTCCTGCTTCCCAACGTTTTAATGACGCTAATGCAAACATTTTCCCAAGCACTTTAAAAACAAGTGTTTCTTCATCAAAAGGAAAGTCTTCTGTTGTACCTTTTTTACTCAAACAGTATTCACGTAGTTGATCTATGTGCATATTTTTTACGCTTTGTAATTACTGAAGTTTTTTAACAGGTTTCTCATCTATTTTTAATGCTGAATAATCTAATTTCCAGCCTATGGTTTCTACTATCGTTTCCATAAGTAAAATAGTTTCCAACGCTTCTTTTTGAGCTATTTGAATGAGACCACTTTCAGGGATTTTATCTTGAATATGTGATTTAGCTTCGTTATGCAAATCGGTTAAATCTGTTGCTTCAAACTTATTAAATAAACCATCAGACTTATCGTAATAATTTAAATTTGTTTCTATTGATAATACTTCAGGTTGAGGAAAGTGTTGTAGTAAAATTTTCTTTTTGTCATTATCTGCTAACAATTCAATTTTTGATAAATCGTATCCCACATATGCTTTTGCATTAACGACTACTAAAGCTTTCTTTTTACTGGAAATCAATTTTAAAAAACGCTCTTTAACATCCTCATAATGATATATTTCAGCAAAATCACCTTCAACTGTTATAAATTTACAAACCGTTTTTATTTTGTTTAATAGTAGTACCGATTGAGATTTAACTAATTGTTTCTTCTTTAATGACTTAAAATAAGTAACGATACCTAAAGTCGTTAAAACTCCTATTATAATTCCTAAAAACGCTTCCATAAATATTGTTTGCTTATAAGCTTTAAATTTAACTCATAATTTTATACAAAATAGGTTTACTGGGAGATGCATCATTTTCAAATGGAGCCATTTGAAGATTTAAAAAATACATCCCATCTTCTACTTTATTTGGTACAAAAATGAATTCTGTAATCGTTGCATCTAATCTTATTTTACCTTTAGTATTCCAAAAGGCATTATGTGCCAATAGTGCACATTCATCTTTCTCTTTATCTACACTAGGCACATCAATTAGTAAATGTTTAACCCCTTTCTCTCTCAAATAAATAGCAGCATCTTCTAGCAAATAAGGAGGGTTGGTATGCGAATATTGCGCTGTTAATTTTTCTTTTGTATTAGGAATTGTTCTTATCACGATAGCATCTCTTTTTTTATTCCCAATTGCAAATCGTAATTGCTTTTTAGAAATAACAAAATCACCATTTAATTTTTCCGGAGCCACAGTTACAACCTCTGCCAAAAAGAAAAACTGTTTTAAATTCTTATTTACAGAGTGTACTTTTTTAGTAATATGTCCTACACATTCAGTATGTGTGCCGTGAGCATGTGGATTAAACGAAATGTTATTAAAATTTACGCATGCGCCTTCTTCTACACTAACAATTCGGTCGCCATCTTTAGCTGGTTCAATTATAGGCGCATCTAAATACCATGCATTTACATTGTTTTTTGATGCACTAAGCGGTATTGAAAGATCAATAGGTAGCGATAAATCTATTTGAAGTTTTTTTGAATTATATTGAATTGTTGCAATCATTTATGCTGAGTTTATATATCAGCATCTCTTAATTAAGATACTATCACTCCAAATATAAGTTTTTTAATTCTGGGTTTTGTTATTTAATTTAGATTCTAAAACTAATTTAAGACAAACAACTCGGAAGCAATTCCATCAACTAAAAACTTACCTTTTTGTGTTGTTTTTAATGTCTCTATACGTTTTTGATTCTCAACCATATTATTCGAAAGTATAAGGAACTCTTTTTCTATATATTTTTTTGACGATGCTTTTAAATGATTAAGAAAATCTTCTCCGTAGTCTTTTTCTATTTTATTTAAAGACACCCCCCAAATAGTTCGTAAACCTGTCATAACATACTCATTATACTGGTCTTCTTTTGAAAGTATTTCAATTGTGTTTGGCAATACATAATTTTGAATAGATTGTGTGTATTTTGAATTATTTGATACATTCCAACTACGTTGATTATTTTTAAATGTATGTGCTGAAGGGCCTACACCTATGTATGGTTTTCCTTTCCAATAACTTGTATTGTGTTTTGAGAAGTAATTAGGTTTTCCGAAATTTGAAATCTCATAATGTACAAATCCTTGGGTTTTGGTTTTATCAATTAAATGATTAAAATGTTCCAGAGCCAAGGTTTCATCAATTGGAGGATAGTCGCCTTTTTTTATAAAGCTATCAAGCGCTGTTTTAGGTTCGACAGTGAGCGCATAACTGGAAATATGATTAACACCATAACCAAAGGCTATTTCAAGATTTTCATTCCATTTTTCTAAACTCATATTTGGAATGCCATAAATAAGATCAATAGTTATGTTATCAAAAGATTGCGTCGCTAGTTCTAAACATTTTTTAGCTTCTTCAGAATTATGAGCGCGATTCATACTTTTTAAATCGTCTTCAAAAAAAGACTGAATGCCTATACTGAGTCGATTTATTCCAATAGCTCTATAGTTTTCAAAAATACGCTTATCCATGAGACCTCTCGACTGTGCTCGAGGTGACAAATCATTATCAATTAAATCGTCTGGATTTGCCTCTAAGGTGATTTCTGGATTATCAATTACCGAATAATTTTTATATACCGAATCAATTAATAATTGTAGTTCGTCGTTCGTTAATAAACTAGGAGTACCACCACCAAAGTAAATGGTTTCGATAATTTGATCCTCGAATTCGTCTTTTCTTATTTCTAACTCTTTTACTAAGGCGTTAATGAGTTCATCTTTCTTTTTTAATGATGTTGAAAAATGAAAATCACAATAAAAACAAGCTTGCTTGCAAAATGGTATGTGTATGTAGATGCCTGACATTCTTTTGGTGTTCAGTGTTCAGTAATATTAAACAATGCTTTTAGATTTAAACTATAGGTTTTGAATTATTATAACTTTTTATAAAAACTAGTGGTATTAATTGAATATCGAAAGAACTGCCAACTGCTACTGAATACTAAAATCACCCCAATTTATTAGGGTTTTGTTTTACAAAAGCATCCCATCCTGTATAACTTTTGCCTACACTTACTTTACCTGAGTTATAAAAATGGCAAACTGCTGCAGCTAATCCGTCTGTAGCATCTAAATTTTTAGGTAAGGTTTTTAATCCTAACATACTTTGCAACATTCTAGCGACCTGTTCTTTACTAGCATTTCCATTACCCGTTATGGCCATCTTTATCTTTTTAGGAAGATATTCAGTAATTGGTATTTCCCGACTCAAACCTGCTGCCATGGCTACACCCTGTGCTCTCCCCAGCTTTAGCATACTTTGTACGTTTTTTCCAAAAAAAGGAGCTTCTATGGCAATTTCGTCTGGGTTGTGAGTATCAATTAGTTCGATGGTACGTTCAAAAATGAGTTTTAACTTTAAGTAATGGTCATCGTACTTTTTTAAATCAAGTTCGTTAAGCTGTAAAAACTGCATGCTTTTCCCAACTACCTTTATAAGTCCGAAACCCATAATAGTAGTACCTGGGTCAATACCCAAAATAATTCTTTCTTTAGTCATTTTGTTCACAATAATAACAGCCACTAAGCGATATAGAAGCTCCTATTGTTAATGTTAAGAGATTCCCGTTAAATGCTCCAAACCCCTCCGATATGGGCGCAAAATCTTTTGCAAACCCATGTATATATGAAATATCTGTATAAATAGAAAGATCATCCGAAATTCCAAAATGCAGCTCTATACCAGCCATCGCATTAACAAACGATGTTTTATTTTGAGTAAAATTCCCCAAAGGCTTCACTGTTGAGAGACCTGGTCCGGCATGAAGAAACAAACCTTTATTTTGAGGCAAATTAAATAGTCTATTCGCATTATAAACGGCTTGTAAATTGATGCGAGAATAGTTAAGCTTAAATTCCTGCGTATTATTTTTGTTCGATATTCTATTAAAACTATAATCTAACTTTGCTCCAAAAATGGGTCTAAACAAATATTGAATGCCCAAATTTACAGTTGGAAAGTTAAACGTCTTTCCTTCAAAGCCACTAACAAATCCATTCTGTGATGGACTATTTAACCCTAGTGCCAATTGAGCTTTAAAAGTACTTGTATCGCCTTGAGAAAAAGACAAAAAACTACTCATTATAAAAACTATCATACAAAAGGCCTTCCTATATATTTTAAAATTCGAGGTCATAACGTAATAATGATTTAATTTGCACTTATAATCGGTATATAATTAATATGTTACCATACAAAATTAAACAATTCTTTTTTGGGCTTATTAAATTAAGTATTGTTATAGGAGCTTTCTATTTTATATACCACAAATTGGTAAACAATCCAGAACTAGATTTTAATAGATTTGTTGCTTTTTTATCAAAAAAAAGTACTTTTTCACTCAAAAACATACTTTTATTATTCTTTTTAACCTTTTTAAATTGGCTCTTTGAAATTAAAAAATGGCAAACATTAGTCGCTCCTATAAAAAAAATAAATTTAAAAAATGCCTTTGAACAAAGTTTAGGATCTTTAACAGCTTCGTTATTTACACCTAATAGGATTGGTGAATACGGTGCTAAAGCTATTTATTATACTTCTAACTACAGAAAACGTATTCTTCTCATTAATCTATTGGGGAATATTTTACAAATGGCCGTCACTACTATTTTTGGGATTATTGGTTTATATTTTCTGGTAACTAAATATCGAGTTAATATTGATTATTATAAACTCACTCCGTTTCTTTTAATAAGCCTCCTGATCATTACTTTAATTATTTTTGGAATACAAAAAACAAAATTTACTATTAAGGGGTTTTCTTTAAAAAAAATTAAACTTTTCATTATAGAATTCCCTAAAAGAGCCCTCATTTCCGCATTCATTTTGTCATTGCTTCGTTACCTTGTTTTTTCATTTCAATTTTACTTTATATTACAAATTCTCGGAACCGAAATATCATATTTCAATGCTATGATTGTTATTACCTCTATGTATTTATTGGCTTCAATAATTCCTTCTATTTTTGTATTTGACGTTATTATAAAAGGGAGTGTTGCTATTTATTTGTTTGGAATTATGGGTTTTAGCGATATTACGATCTTGAGTACTACGACCATCATGTGGTTATTCAATTTTGTTTTTCCAAGTCTTCTTGGAAGTTACTATGTTATTAATTTTAATTTACCTAAAGAGACTAACCAATTATGATTTTGATAAGCATCATTATTACAATAAGCTATCTATTTTTAATAGGATGTTTCGCTTTTGGCTTTGATAAGATCAAGCTATTCAAATTAGAAGCTATGCCTTCTAAAACCACATTTTCTGTTATTATTCCTTTTAGGAATGAGGCAGAGAATTTACCTGATTTATTAAAATCTATAGAATCGTTAGAATACCCTAGTCATTTATTTGAAGTCATTTTTGTTGATGATACCTCTGAGGATGATTCAGTTGACATCATTATGAAATTTCTTAATAATGCTAGAAATGACATAAAGGTTATTAAGAATAAAAGAGTTTCTAATTCTCCAAAAAAAGATGCTATAGCAACGGCTATTGAGCATTCTAAAAACGAATGGATTATAACAACTGATGCCGATTGTATACTGCCAAAATATTGGATCAATAGCTTTGATGAGTTTATTCAAAAAACAAACGCAAAATGTATTGCAGCTCCTGTAACCTATACCAATTCTGGTCGTTTTTTAAATCAATTTCAACTACTGGATATTTTAAGTCTTCAAGGAGCTACTATAGGTGGTTTTGGTATTAATAATCCTTTTTTGTGTAATGGTGCTAATTTTGGATATGAAAAATCTTTATTTCAAGAATTAAATGGTTTTGAAGGCAATACGGATATTGCTAGTGGTGATGACATTTTTCTACTTGAAAAAATAGCTAAAACACATCCTGATAAACTTCATTATTTAAAATGTGACAAAGCCATAGTAAAAACGCAATCACAACCGTCTTGGAATGATTTAATATCACAACGTATTCGATGGGCTGCAAAAACCAGCGCTTATAATAATTGGTTTGGGAAATTTACTGGTCTTATTGTTTTACTTATGAATGCTTTAGTAATTGCAACTTTATTACTCACTATCCTTCATGTTTTTAATTTTAAAATCTGGATTTATATTTTAATGATAAAATTTAGTATCGATTTCTTATTAATATATAAATCAGCTCATTTTTTTAATCAGAAACCCGTTTTAAGACATTTTGTTTTCGGGTTTATTATGTATCCTTTTTTTAGCTTCTACATAGCTTTTATATCGCTTTTTAGAACCTACAAATGGAAAGGTAGAACATTTAAACAATAGCCAATCAATTAACACTAATAATTATAGGCAATTTAAACTCTGTAGTAACTTCTTGTCCTCTTTTTATTCCTGGAAAAATCTTAGGTATCGATTCCAAACTTTTAGACAACAAATCATTAATATTTGGTATTTCTTGTATAATAAGGCTATCTATTTTAGTTTCCAATAAAGAGAGCTCCCCTGTTTCCGATATTTGAAGTCTTAAATCTATGGTGTCATTAAGATCTTTAGTGACAACAATAATTTCGCTTTGTAGATATTTTAATATATTACCTGTTAAAACATTTGTAAAACACTGCTTTTTTTCTTGTTTAGTAGATACCGAATCGCACAAAGAAAATGTTGGATATTTATCCACATCATTCCAATTGAACGTTTGCAATTCTTCATTTAAAATGGCATCAGAAGAAGTTTTTTTCACATTGAAATACTCACAAGAAGTAAGTAATATGATTACTAGAAAAACACAAATCTGTTTCATGGATTAAAACTGAGACCGAAATGTACAATTTTTTTACATTTTAATTAGCTTTTAATCCCTTCCTTGATAAATTTTTCTTCCTATAACTCTCTAATATGCTTATCAATATATTCTTGAACACTTCATCATCATTTTCAATAACAATATATGTCTTAGCAAATTTGTTATAAACTTCGGATTGATTTTCTATAATTTTATATTATTCAGTCGATTAGAATAATTACTGTTTAGATATAAACTATCAGCTATTGATATTAGAAAACAATTAAATTTTCCCTCTTTATTATCCCTTTTTCTTTACACGAGGGGTTAAAAATGTAACATCTACTTTACTTGCACGTCTAATTATTGTAGTACAAATACTTTTATGGATATTATTTTAATTATTATCGCTGCTTTATTTATGGTTTTAGGCATTATAGGCAGTTTTTTACCAGTATTGCCTGGCCCACTTACCAGTTGGGTTGGACTATTAATACTCTCTTTCGCAGACTCTATACTAATGAGCAACTCATTTATAATTATTACGCTTATAATTGCGATTCTTATTTGGTTGTTAGATTACATTATTCCAGCTATGGGTACAAAACGTTTTGGAGGTACTAAATATGGCATGATTGGCACAACTATAGGTCTTATAGTGGGGCTCTTAAGTCCTATTCCTGGTGGTATTATTATTGGGCCTTTTGTTGGAGCTTTAATAGGTGAGCTTTTAAACAAAAGTGATTCCAAAACTGCTACTAAAGCTGCTTTTGGATCTTTTATTGGTTTTATAACCTCTACATTTATAAAATTTATTGCGGCTATTATTTACTTAGGTTTTTTTATAGGTTTTTTGTTAGATGTTTAAATAACCGTCTTTATTATAATGAGTGCGGTATAGTAAGATAATATCACAATGGTATAGAATATTTTTTATGCGGTGTCTCTCACTCGTCGACATTGACAAAGAGACCTCTATAACAATGGTTCCTAATTAGAAGTCGAACACTCTCTTAAGCCCTATGAGTAAGGTATTTATATAATATAAAAAAACCTGATTCTTTTTAATTAGAGATTCCTGCCTTTACAGGAATGGTAAAAAGAAGAAACCCTATGGGTCTCTCACCTCCATAGGGTCTGTAAATTGCTATTATCAACAAAAAAAATTGAGGGATTAATTAATTTTTTGAAGTGTTGATATTGTAAATATAATCATAAGCCCCGTCTTTGAACTGTGGGAAACCCGTAACACCATTACGGGTTAGTAGTACTATTGAGCTATAACAATGGTTTTCAGAACAAAAAAAATATGATTTTTTAGAAAAAAACTCACATAACATGAATATTTATCTTAAACAAAGCCCTTTTTTCGTGCTTCATTCAATAACGTTTCATCCTGCCCGTCATTAACCTCAAAGACATCTCTAAGATGTTTTTTCCTTTTTTCAACTGCGCTTAAAGATATATCTAAGTGAGATGCTAAATTTTTAGTTTTTACACCTTGAGATAATAGGTGGAGTATTTTTCTGTTTTTATCATCAATAACAATATCACTTGTAATCGCTTTTCTAATATGACTATTTACTGTTCCACTGTAAAATGGTGGATTGTTAAGTACAGCTTGAAAAGCACTAGCAAGTTCGCTAGATGTTAAGTCACTTTTAATTAAAAACCCTTCCGGATCTATTGTTTTAATAATATTATGAATTCTAAAAGACTCATTAAACATAGTGAGTATAATAATTTTAGCTCTAGGTAAAATCCGGCGCGCATATTCTGCTAAATCTTCACCAGAACTCATGACTCCATCTGTAGAAGGAGGTAGGCTAATATCTACGAATAACACATTATAAGGCAACTCATTTTCAATTGATTTATCCATATACACAATGGCTTCATCACAATTATTTGCAATATCAATTTCGAGTTCCTGACTTTCCTTTTTAGTAAAAAGTAATGTGTTTTGATACCCCTCAATAATCATGGGGTGATCATCAATCATTAATATTTTTATTTTTTCACTCATAAAAAATTTTTGTTTTAGGTAATTGGGGCGTGTATGGTTACTGTAGTTCCTACATTTTTATCTGAAATTATATTTATGCTTCCGTTTATATCATCTATTCTGGAATTCATATTCTTTAATCCTATACCAGACTTCGCTTTATTAACATCAAACCCAGAACCATTGTCACTCATTATTAGGCAAATTACATTATTTTTTAATTTAAAACTAATATTTACTTCTGTTGCATTTGCATGTTTATTTATATTATGAAGAGATTCCTGAATAATTCTATATATGTGAATTTTGTTTTTATTAGGGACTTCATCCCAATGAATTGTATCATCATGTTCTAATTTATAGCTTAATTTATAAGCGGTAGTTTGTGTTTCCAGAAATGTTTTTATGATATCTATAAACCCAGATCCGGAAATAAAGTCCGTATTTAATTCATGCGACACTTTTCTTATATCCTGCTCTATAGTTTTAAGCTCATCTATATATTGACCCCTAATTTTTATAGCCTCTTCACTGTTGTTCAAGTTTAAACTATCTAAGCTTAAACGCGTGCCAAATAAGCGCCCTAAAACTCCATCATGTAATTCTTCCGAAATACGTTTTTTCTCTAAAGTTCTGGCTTCTTCAATATTTTCATTTTGAGATAACATCAGATTGTAAATCTCTTCATTCGTTTCTTGTTGCTTCTGAATAAATTTCAATTCTTTATTTTTATTTCTTTGGGTGATTACCATATATAGCAAAAAAGTTGAAATTATTAATACTACCGATATTATTAAGAGCCACATACGCTCTTTAGCAATTCGAACATTTTCTTTTTCTATTTGCTGAGTTTCAAAACGAATTCTGGCAAACTTATTTCTTATGGCACGCTCATTTTTTTGTAAGCTATCATTAAGCTTTATATATTCTTTTGAATACATAGCAGCTACATCTCCATCTTCAATCTCAGAAAGTAACAAAAGAGATTTTAACAAATCATCATTATAATATTTTTGCGAAATGCCCTTAGCTTTATAAGCATAATATTTTGCTGAGTCTTTATTTTTTTTATCATCGTAATATTCTGCTAAATGCTGATTAATAATTATAGAATTATACCCTCCTGGATTAACACTATCTGTAATCTTTAAAGCTTTAAAATATAATTTAGGAAGTTCCTCATTATTTTTAGACAAATACAAAGTATGTGCATAATTATTTAAAACTAATGCATAAAAATCTGGACGCTCATTTATTAAGTTTTTATTTTCTAAAATTTGATTATAATACTCTATAGCTAATTTATATTCTCCTTTGTTTTTATAGGCTAATGCTAAATTATTTTTAGAATTATCTATAGTTGATTCGTTATTGCCTTTTAAATTATTTTTTATATTTAATGCCTTTATATGATATGATATAGATTCTTCATATTGTTCTAACTGATCAAATACTAGTCCAAGATTATTGAACAAAAATGACTTATATTTCTTGCTATTGTTAGTTGTTCTTACCTTATCTAATAAAGATATTGCTTCAATAGAAGTAATTTCACTTCCCGTAAAATCTTTCTCATCTTTTTGAATTACGGCAATACCATATAAAGCAAGTGCTGTTTTGTAATCATTATTCAAGTTTTTAAAAATTTTTTCAGCTTTATAGTAATGATAATAAGCACTATCACCACCTGAAAAACTATACCTATATAATTCCCCTATTTTATAATGAGCATTAGCGATTAATAAAGAATCCTTAATTTTAGAATTTATATAAGTATCAAGTATTGAATCAATTAAATATTGTTTATTCTTCTGGGCACAAGCAGAATTAACATAAAAGAAAACAATTAAACTATATAAAATATATTTCAAAAGCGAAAAAGTATTAGCTATTTCCTCAAATGTATTTATAATTTTTTAAATTATTTAAAAAAAAGACTCTTTACAAAAGCAAAGAGTCTTTAAAATATTCTAATAAATGTTTTTTTAAATATTAGTCATTAACTCCACCTCCTGTATATGGGGTTGGCATATTAGTATTATTTCCTGCTTCAGTATTTTCTTCTGTAAGTAATACATCATCTTCGTTTAAGTCTTGCTTAGTACAAGATGCTAATGTTAACATAAATAATGTTACGAATAAAGTAATTTTTAGGGCTTTCATAATATTTCGATTTTAAGGTTATTATTATATTATTTTTCTATTTGTACAAAACAAAACTGTTATCTAAAATGCTGTAAAAAGGCACATTAGACGAGGGAAAAAATGGATAATTAACTTAAAATCGAATGCATAAAACATAGCGATTCTATAAAATACTTTTAAGGGATTTGTAAATGAATTAATTTGTCTTTTGAAGAACTTAGGGATATTATTTTGGGGCGCACTCTAAGACGGTGTAAATTTGGTTAAACTGTATCTCTGAATGAAATATATTCGACGAAGTGCTCTTTTTTAACGATTAAATGCAAATTTTATAGACAACACTGTTGATAAGATGTTAAAAACTACTTAAGCGTTGACTTCGTTTTCACCAAACTTGTTTTAACAATTTTAGTTTTCACATCTTCATTTAGATGCATTTTCTGTAATCTATCAATAAGCATTTGTGCAGCATTTGCTCCGATAACTTTCGCATGTTGCCTTATTGTTGTTAACCTTGGTAAAGAATGATTTGAATCTGCTTTACTAGCAAAACCTATTACGGACATATCTTTAGGTACTTTTAAACCTAAATTAACAGCCGTATTAATAGCAATAATGCCCGAAGAGCTATCTGCAGCAATTATCGCATCAATCGCCTTATTCTTTTTAAGAAAAGATTTTATTTTTTTCTGATGATCATCTTTCTTTTTAATTTTTAAAATCAAAGGCTCTTGCTTATTATCTTCTAATATTGCTTTGTTATAACCTCTTTCTCTTAATTTACCAATACTTAAGTCCCCTACATTACTAATAAAGGCTATGTTTTTTCGCTTTTCAAGAAGTAAGTTCTTAGTGGCATTATAAGTAGCATCAAAATCGTCTACGATAACCTTATCGCACAACACATCATGAGCGACTCTATCAAACATAACAATAGGCAATCCTTGACTAATGGTTTTCTTAAAATGGTCTACTTCATTTTTAATTTGAGTTTCTTCGGCAACCGATAGTATAAAACCATCCACACTTCCATTTGCAAGTAACAACAAACTTTCTTTTTCCTTTTCTAAAGATTCATTAGATATACATGTAATTATATTATAGCCTAGTTTATTGGCCTCTCTTTCGATACCAAACAATACTTTAGCTAAAAAATGGTTGAGTATATTAGGAATTATAACTCCAATCGTTTTAGTTTTATTTTGCTTTAAACTTAAAGCTACTTTATTAGGTGTATAGTTATATAGCTCGGCAAGTTCTTTAACTCTCTTTACTGTATCTTCTCCAATTTCTTCGCTATTGTTTAATGCTTTTGAAACCGTTGAAATAGAAACATTTAACTCTTTTGCTAACTGCTTTAAAGTAACCATACTATTTTACGTCTAAATTATAAATATCGCAATTTACAAAATTACTCTTTGCAAATAGGCTAATTAAGAAGATTGGTTCTTTTTTAGTATAGAACTAATTTAGACTTTTTCAATTTGCTAAAAAATTGCTGTTTTCAGCTCTGTTTTTGTCTTTTTTTCCTTCCGTAGCTCTGCTATGCAACTCGAAAAAGTCTTCAACATAGGCAAAAACTTCTAATTTTTGCTTAAATCCAAAAAGTCTAAATGAGTTCATAGGTAAAGTAGAATTATTAAAACTAGGGCAATTGTATATAAAACGTTTCTTAGGAAAGAAATAGTAAGTATGTAAATAAGATAGTCAAACAAAAAACATACCAACACTTGACTAGTCTGATAATAGTCAAATATTAGTTAATATTTTTGTTCATTTTAGGTAAAGCAAAAATTAAGACTTACCTAATATTCTAAACATGCCTGTTCCACAGGTTGGGCAACTTCCTTTCATTGCTTTTCTTCCATTTTTCATAGTCACTTCATTAGCATCCTTTATTTCTTTTTTACTTTTACACTTTACACAATATCCTTCCATAATTTTAGATTTGTTTTTGTTAAATTTTCACTTTTATAAATGTAAGTTTTATTCTTGGTGTTCGCAAATGAAAAAAGTAATACTAGGACTACTTTTAAATAAGAATTAAAAATTATAGTTCTGATTCACTTACATTTAGCATGAGTTATTCGAAAAACCTTACAAAAATAAGAAGAGATGTTTTCTAAAGAGTTTTACATACCTTTTATATAATTAATCCTACCAGAAACGGTTTTACACATTAGTAAATTTTTAACATAACGCTCTCATATCGTTTTAGTTAAAAACAGTAATTTCGTGGGCTAATACAAACAAATAACCAAACATGAGAAACATTACCTTGCTGTTTATTCTTTTTTTAAACATCCATTTAATTACAGCCCAAGAGACTAACAATTCAGCTACACCTGAACCTAATTATCGTTTAGCATCGCAGTTTTCTCCAACTAATCTTGCAAAATTGGTACACTCTACTAGTATTAGGCCACATTGGTTAAAAAATGGGAATCGTTTTTGGTATCAATATAAAACTACTGAGGGTTCTAACTATTATTTAGTAAATGCAGACACAAAAACAAAAACGAAATTATTTGATAATGAGAAAATGGCAAAATGGCTAACGGAAATCACAAAAGACCCTTATGATGCAAAACATTTACCACGTTTTAATTTTAAATTTGTAAAAAATGAAACGGCAATACGTTTTAGAGTGACTTCTACAGAGGAAGTTGAAGTTATAGAAGACGAAAAGACCATTGAAAACGATTCTATTACGACTACAAAAGAAAAAAAGAAGGCGCCTAAAATGGAAAAAAAGGTATATCATCTTGAATACATGTTAGGCAGTAATTCACTAACAATTATTGACAATAAAAAGAAAAAGAAAGAGCCGTGGAAAAAATGGGCCACCATATCACCAGATAGTACCATTGTATTATTTTCAAAAAATTACAACTTATTTTGGATGGATAAAGAAAATTTTCTGAAAGCTGTTAAAGACGAAAAGGACTCAACTATTGTTGAGAACCAATGGACTACCGATGGCGTAGAATATTATAGTTATGGAGGGTCTACTCGAGGAGAAAATAACGAAACCAAAGAAGAAAAGAAAGATGACAGAAAGAGAATTAGCGGTATTTGGTCTCATGATTCTAAAAAGTTTGTGTTTAGAAAATCTGATTCTCGACATATTAAAGATCTATGGGTTATAAATTCTGTTTCTAAAAAACGACCAACCTTGGAAACCTATAAGTATCATATGCCTGGAGAGCAAGAATTCTACAAACAAGAATTATTGGTTTTCGATATGCCTTCTAAAAAAGTAGTTACTATTAAACTAGATACAACAAAACAACAAAGTATCTCAGTTTATAGAGCTCCGAGAAAGCAATCGAATAGAGATGATGAGTTTCAACCATCATTGTTACTTTCAAAAAAAGGAAACATTTATTTTAATACCATAAGCAGAGACAGAAAGAAACTGGATATATGTGTGGCTAACATTAATTCTGGAGACGTGACTGTTTTAATTGAAGAACGATTTAATACTTATATTGAATCGAGACCTTTGGTTTTATTCAATGAAGAGCAAGAGATTCTTCATTGGTCTGAACGCGATGGTTGGGCTCATTTTTACTTATACAGTTCTACAGGAACATTAAAACGTCAAGTAACTTCGGGGTCTTATCATGTTAACCAATTTACTAATTTAGACGAAAAGGAACGTGTTCTTTATTTTACAGCAAATGGCGTTTCAAAAGACCAAGATCCTTATTACGAACATTTATATCGTATTGATCTAGATGGTAAAAATTTAAGAAGTATCAACTCTGGAGACTACAATACGTCAACCAGCATGTCCGATTCTAATAAATATTTTGTAAATAATTATTCCAGAGTCAATACGACTCCCATGTCGGAATTACGAAATAATAATGGCTCTGTTATTATGACCCTGGAAGAAGCTGATCTTTCTCAACTTTTTGCAACTGGGTATAAATTCCCTGAACCTTTTAAAGTGAAAGCAGATGATGGTATTACAGATCTTTATGGAGTGATGTACAAGCCTTTTAATTTCGACGACACCAAAAGCTACCCTTTATTAGAGTATGTGTATCCTGGACCTCAAACCGAAGCTGTAAATAAATCCTTTTCGATTAGAATGGATAGATTAGATCGTATGTCTCAAATAGGCTTTATTGTTATTACATTGGGCAACAGAGGTGGGCACCCTAATCGCTCAAAATGGTATCATAATTATGGGTACGGAAACCTTAGAGATTATGGTTTAGCAGATAAAAAATATGTGGCCGAGCAATTAGCAAAAAAGCACCCTTATATAAATATTGATAAGGTTGGTATTTACGGCCATTCTGGAGGAGGCTTTATGTCTACCGCAGCTATGTTAGTATATCCAGATTTTTTTAAAGCAGCCGTCTCTTCTGCTGGTAATCATGATAATTCCATGTACAATAGCTGGTGGAGCGAAACACATCATGGCGTTAAAGAAAAAAAAGACGCCGATAATAATATATCATACGAATATACTATCGACAAAAATCAATCTTTGGCATCAAACTTAAAAGGTAACCTTATGTTGATTACTGGGGATATAGACAATAATGTACATCCTGGAGGAACTATTAGAATAGCTAATGCCTTAATTAAAGCTAATAAGCGATTTGATTTTATGATTATGCCTGGGCAACGTCATGGTTTTGGAAATATGACGGAATATTCCTTTTGGCTAAAAGCAGATCATTTTAGCAAACATTTTTTAGGAAAGGAAGCTACTAGCATTGATATTACAGAAATGAATAGAGATAAGCCTAAGAAGTAACCATTTTTTATAAAGAACTCATCTTGACTTTTTGTTTTTAACCGAACCCGCCTGCCGGACGGGCAGAAATGAGATAAAATTTGTTCAGATGAGGCATTTTTTGCGAGGCATAGCAGTGCTAAGCATAAAAAAAGTAACAAAATATGAGCGAATTTTAGCCATTTTTTAGGAAATAGAAAAAGTCAAGATGAGTTCAAAATATAAAACCACGCTTTAAGCGTGGTTTTATATTTTATAGTAAATAATAGGTTATCTTCTTTTAATTAAGAGTCTGAACCTCTCTAATAATTTCTTTTACCTCTACACCAGCTATTTTATAACTTCCTTTTAAAGCTTCAATATTAGCTTCTACTTCAGATTCACTTCCGTTAAAAGTTTCATAACTTATAGATTCTTCATCATTTTCAATAGTTACAGTAGTCACTACCGCCTTAACAGTACCATCATCATTATTAGTCATTTTCACTTCAATTTCTTTAGAAACTTCAACGTTTTCTATCTCATTTCCTTCAGAAGTGTAAGCGGTAACAATATCAGAAGATAATGCAATACTAGGCGCAATAACCAACGCTACAACAGACATTAGTTTTAATAAGATATTTAAAGAAGGTCCCGATGTATCTTTAAAAGGATCTCCTACAGTATCACCAACAACAGCTGCTTTATGTGCATCTGTCCCTTTTTTGCCTTGCTCTTCAATGGTTTTCTTAGCATTATCCCAAGCGCCACCTGCATTCGATTGAAAGATAGCCATAAGCACCCCACAAGTAGTAACACCTGCAAGTAAACCACCTAACATTTCCGCACCTCCAATAAAGCCAACAGCAACAGGAACAGCTATCGCTAATAACCCTGGAAACACCATTTCTTTAATAGACGCTTTTGTCGAAATATCTACACATTTGTCATACTCAGCATACCCATCTGCAGCATCAAATATTTTTCTATCTTCTTCTGAAGCCTTACCCATATCAGAATCATACTTACGCATTACTTCTAAAGCTGCTTTTAATTGAGGGATGTCTCTAAACTGACGACGTACTTCTTCAATCATAGCCATGGCAGCACGACCAACGGCATTCATAGACAATGCTGAAAATACAAACGGCAACATACCTCCTACTAACAATCCTGCCATAATTTGAGGTTGAGATACATCAATAGCAGTTACATTTGCTGTTTTCATGAAAGCCGCAAATAATGCTAATGCCGTTAATGCAGCAGAAGCAATTGCAAATCCTTTACCAATAGCAGCTGTTGTATTACCTACAGCATCTAACTTATCGGTACGTTCACGAACTTCACTTGGTAACTCTGCCATTTCAGCAATACCACCAGCATTATCAGAAATTGGTCCGTAAGCATCTACCGCTAATTGTATTCCTGTGTTAGCAAGCATTCCTACCGCAGCAATTGCAATACCATATAAGCCCGCAAAATGGTGTGATACCAAAATAGCCGCCGCAATTAATATAATAGGAATCGCAGTAGACATCATTCCAATACCTAAACCAGCAATGATATTTGTTGCAGCACCAGTTTCAGATTGTCTAACAATAGAATTTACTGGTCCTTTTCCAGTTCCAGTATAATATTCGGTTACTTTACCAACAGCTAAACCAGCTACTAAACCGGCTATAGTTGCCCAAAACACACCCATAGCCCCAAAAGGTAAACCTTCAACAGTTTCTGGTATTAAAGCATTAATAATAAAATAAGACGCTATAACCATTAAACCTGCCGAACCAAATTCACCAATATTTAAAGCGGTTTGTGGATTTCCACCATCTTTTACTCTTACAAAGAATGTTCCTATAATAGACATTACAATACCAACAGCAGCTAATACTAACGGTAAATACACTGCTCCTAATCCATTAAAGTCTGGTGTTAAAATAAAAGCTCCTAATACCATGGTACCAATAATTGATCCTACATAAGATTCGAATAAATCGGCACCCATTCCAGCTACATCACCTACATTATCACCCACATTATCTGCAATAGTCGCAGGATTTAAAGGATGATCTTCTGGTATTCCCGCTTCTACTTTGCCAACTAAGTCTGCTCCAACATCGGCCGCTTTGGTATAAATACCACCTCCAACACGAGCAAATAAAGCTATAGATGATGCTCCTAAAGAAAAACCTGAAAGCACATTTAGTACTAATGATAAATTCTCAGGACCACTCCACACATTTTGATATATCATAAAAAGACCACTTAGGCCTAAAACACCGAGCCCAACAACACCAAGTCCCATAACGGCACCACCAGCAAAGGCAACTTCTAAAGCTTTTCCTAAGGACGTTCTTGCAGCGCTCGTAGTTCTTACGTTTGCTTTGGTAGCAACTTTCATTCCTATAAATCCTGCTAAAGCAGAACAAATAGCTCCAACTATAAAAGATACGGCAACCATACCATTAGATCCCTCTTCTGCATTTCCTTTAAAATACAGCAGAACAGCAACAGCAATTACAAATATTGATAAAATTTTGTATTCTGCTTTTAGAAAAGACATTGCGCCATCTGCAATATTTTTAGCAATTCGAATCATTTTATCATCTCCTTGATCTTGTTTGGAGACCCATGCACTTTTTATAAAGACATACGCCAAAGCTAAAACTCCAAACACTGGTAAAAATTTCACTATTAATTCCATATTAATAAGTTCTTTTTATTAGTTATTAGTTATTATTTTTTAACGGAGCTAAAAATAGGAAAATATAAGTGATAAAAAAAGCCTCCATTAATTAAAGATAATACATTCAAACACCTGTTTAAATATATTATTTTTAATACAATGACATATGTTAGTTTTTTCTTGTCTATTTAGATGAAATTTCATTTCTAACGAGACTATTGATAATAATATGTTCTATACAAATATTGCACTTAAATTATATCCAAAAACGCTCCTTATGTGAAAACTGATAAACAAAAAAACCATCCTAATTCTAGGATGGCTTTTATAAATTTTATGTGAAAATTTTCAACTAAATAGTAAACGTTCGTTTTTTCTTATGTTCACTATTATCATATCGTTCTACACATTCGTGATAAATCTTTCTTGCTTCTTCTGCATTTCCCCATCCTCCTGTATCTACTTTTTTCTTTTCTAAATCTTTATATACTTGGAAAAAGTGCTCTATTTCTTTTAATCTATGAGGGTTCAAGTCTACTATATCTTTTTTATTGCTCCAAATAGGATCTGAAACTGGGACACAAATAATTTTTTCATCAGGGCCTTTTTCATCAGTCATATGGAACACACCAATTGGTCTAACTTCCATAACCACCATAGGGTATGTTGGCTCTGTTCCCATAACCAATACATCTAACGGATCTTGATCTAAGGCCAAAGTTTCTGGAATAAACCCATAGTCTCCAGGGTACATCATTGATGAGAATAACATACGGTCGAAACGAATTTTATGTAGTGTAAAATCGTATTCATATTTATTTCTACTTCCTTTTGGTATTTCAATTAACACATCAAATGTTAAATCTTTTTTCTTACTCATAGTTTATAAATATTTTAGGGAGGCAAATGTACTGAACCCTTAGACTTTAAGCAATAAAAAACTAGCTTGTTTTATATTAATATTGCTATCTTGTCGCTGACTAATTCAAATAATATTTTAAAAAACTATGAGACTTTTTATTATTTCGTCTTTAATCCTATTTTCTTTATCGTCGGTTAAAGCGCAAACACAATCCTGGCAAGGTAAATTTGAGCCTATTGATAATCTAATTAAACCTCCAAACACCTATAGAACTGCCAGTGGTGCTCCAGGAAGAGATTATTGGCAACAACAGGCTAATTACAAAATAAAAGTAATCCTTGATGAAAGTAATAATACCATTTCTGGAGAAGAAACGATTACTTATTATAATAATTCTCCAGATGATTTAAGTTATTTATGGATACAACTAGAACAAAATGTCAATAAAAAAGGAAATGAAGATTTTGGAGGCATTAACAATAGTATAAAGGATGGTATGACTACCAGACAAATGCAATTTCTTACTAGAGCTATTAATTTTCCGGCTGGTTATTCTATTAAATATGTAAAAGATTCTAACGGAAATAACATAAAAACCATGGTTAACAATACCATGATGAAGATGAAGTTAAATACGCTTCTAAAATCTGGAGAATCTACAAGTTTTTCAATAGCATGGTCTTATCCTATTACTGATAGGAGTATGTATTTATTATCTCGTGAAGGGTATGAATATTTTCCATCTGACGACAATACTGTTTATCTTATTGCACATTGGTTCCCAAGAATGGCGGTTTATAACGATACTGAAGGTTGGCAAAATCAGCAATTTCAAAAATTGGGCGAGTTTGCTTTAGAATTTGGTGATTATGATGTAGAAATCACCGTTCCGGAAGACCACATTGTTGCGGCTACTGGTTTACTTCAAAACAGTGAATCTGTGTTAACAAAAACACAACGCAAGAGATTGGATGACGCTAGAAAATCTTTTGACAAACCAATAATGATTATTACTCAAAAAGAAGCAGAAGCTAACGAAAAACAAAAATCAAAGAAGCAAAAAACGTGGAAATTCAGTGCTAAAAACGTTCGTGATTTTGCCTTTGCTTCTTCCCGTAAATTTATGTGGGATGCACAAGCAGTAAAGTTGCCAACCAATACTGTAATGGCGATGTCTTTTTATCCCAAAGAGGGTTTACCTGTATGGCAAGAAGAATCTACTAAAGCTGTGATGCATGCTTTAGAAGTATATTCTGAAGCTACTTTCGATTATCCTTATCCTGTTGCCATTTCAGTAAACACGTCTAATATTGGTATGGAATTCCCAATGATTAGCTTTAACGGTGGGCGACCAAAAAATGGAAAAATAAGTGATGGTGCTAAGCAAGGAATGATAGGCACTATTATTCATGAAGTAGGTCATAACTGGTTCCCAATGATTGTGAGTTCGGACGAGCGTAAATGGATGTGGATGGATGAAGGTTTAAACACCTTTTTACACCAAAGAACTGTGGCAGAGCGTTACCCAGGTTTTAACAGTGTAACTCCTAAAAGTATTGTCCCGTTTATGAGTGGTGACAAAAACATTTTACGTCCTATTATGACGACGTCAGACAGCGAACTCATGTCTCAGTTTGGTGCTAATTTTTATTTAAAACCGACCGTTGGTCTACAAATGCTTCGCAACTCTATTATTGGAAAAGAGTTATTTGATGAAGCTTTTAAAGAGTATGCCAACCGATGGAAATATAAACACCCAAACCCAGCTGATTTATTCAGAACTCTTGAAGATGCTACTGCTACCGATTTGGATTGGTTTTATAGAGGCTGGTTTTTTACTACCGACCATGTCGACATGGAGCTAAGCCATGTAAAATGGTTTAAAGTGTATGAAGAGGATTCGAATATTGAGGATCAAAGTAACGCCTCTAAAGTAAAAATAGAAACGTCAGGTAAAAGTAGCACACAATCTCAAGCAAAAGATTTCTCTAATGGTCCTGAAACGATTACTATGAATACAACACCAGATGCTGCATACGGCCAGTTTTTATCTAGACTTAATGAGCCTGAATTACGTAAACAACTTTCTGGTAAAAATATTTACGAAATTACTATTAAAAATGTAGGAGGACTTGTTATGCCTGTTACTGTTGAATGGATATTTACTGATGGTTCTAAAGAAATTGATATAATTCCTGCCGAAGTATGGCGTAGAAATGAATATGAAATTCAAAAAACGTTTATAAAAGAAAAAGATGTCAAGGAAGTTAATTTAGATCCTAATTTTGAATATGCTGATACAGACATGAAAAACAATTCGTTTCCTAAAGTTGAAACACCTTCTGAGTTTGATTCTTTTAAGGAAAAAAATAATTGATATTAGATTTAATTCATTGAACTCATCTTGACTTTTTGTTTTTAACCGAAAATGAGATAAAATTTGTTCATATGAGGCATTTTTTGCAAGGCATAGCAGTGCTAAGCATAAAAAAAGCAACAAAATATGTGCGAATTTTAGCCATTTTTTAGGAAATAGAAAAAGTCAAGATGAGTTCATTACAACCTTTCTAATAGTTATTAAAAAAAGAAGAAGTCTATAAAATGTCATTCTGAACGAACGTGAAGAATCTCCTTAAATTGAATATTTATCAATATTTTCGAGATTTTTCGACTGCGCTCAAAATGGCATTTTTCAACTTTTTAGATAGTCTTTTATGTTTTAATCCACATCAAACCTAACACCTATTGAAATATTATTCTGATCGACAATCTGGTCTTTAAAGATAGGAGACAGATCATATTTAACATATAATGCCACATCATCAAAAGCAATGTATCCACTTAATCCGTATACTAAACTACTGGTATTAAAATCCCGTTTTTGCTTGTCTTTTATTTTCTCTCCATTCAACTCATATTTGAGTTTTTGACGAGTACCAATGTTAAAACCCGCATATCCTCCTAAGCCTATTTTGAATTGGTTTTCCGTAGAGTATCTAAAATATGTGTCTTTATCAATCTTTTTTGAAGGTCCAAACTCAAAATGAACAGGAAATACTAAATTAGTAATCGTCAGTTTAGATTTTTTGAGATCTTCGGGAAACTCTTCCAATACAGTTTGGTTCCCTTGTTGAATAAAATATTTGTTATCGTCTGGTTTTAATCCATTTATTTGAAAAGAGTACCCATATTTAAAGCGTAAAAAATTAGTATTTTTAAATACGCGTGTTTTCCATGCCCAGCCTAATTCTAAAAATCGAGAGCCTCCCATTTTATATGGAGAATCATCAAGACTCTCTCCTTCTATAATCGAATTATTAAAACCAAAAGCCAACACAAAGTCGCTAGACGTTCGCAAATCATATTTCTTTGGCTTGTTTTTGTTTTTAATCTTAATGCCAGCAAAACTACTGCCCTCATCACCTCCTACAGTAAAACCTATTTTTGACAACTCTTCATCTCCATTTGTTTTATATCCTTCTTCATTACGTTCTAAAAGTGCTATTTTATTGTTTATAATTGAAATACGGTTTTCAATATTTAAAGCTCTCTTTTTGGCTACATCTTTTTTTAATGTGTTAGCTTCTTCATTAGAAAGCTCGCCCTTTTCTAAGCGCATATTAATAGCCTCTACTTCTGCTTTTAAAAAATTGCGTTCTTCATTTTTAATGCGTTCTTTAATTTCTTTTAAAGTTTCAATTTTATCTTTGTTATTTACATTCTGTATTGTGTCTTGTGCATTGATTAATTGCACGCTTACACATAGCACGACAAGCGCCAAATATTTAGCAATAGTTTGCATAACTGTTCGTTTTTTTATGCTGAATTTATTTCAGCATCTGTTGATAATTGATTTGATGATATTTATAGTTATAATTCATGAGATTCCTGCCTACGCAGGAATATATGTTAATCATTACGATGAGCAACAGCAGTTTTTACTGTTCCATAACTTGTTTTTATAACTTCAAAAACTTTACTTCTAAAGGATTGATCTAAATCTGCTTCAACGTCTTGAAGTAATAAATTAGCATCAACCACTCCTGTGGTTTCATTATATAATTGGTTTAATCTGATTTCTTTTTGGGCTTCCAGTAACAAAGCTTCGATGGCATCATCAGTAATACTATTATTATCCCTTAAGGATTGTATTTGATTTGCGACTGCTTGTATTTTTTTTTGTTCAAAAGTTAAAGGCTCTGGTACAACTTCAACAGAACTGACAGCTTCCTTTTTTAGTTTATTCACATTGTTTTCTTGAGCAATAGTAATTTCTTCTTTAACAAGTTCTGTTTTAATCAGGGTTGGCCTTTTAACTAATTTTTTAATCTTTTTTTCTTCATTTACTTGAGTGTTATCAGAAGCCTTTTTTATAGTAATATCAGCTTCAACCGCTACATTATTTTTATTTTCTTCAATAACTTTAGGGTTCACTACTGTTTTATGAATATCATCAACACTAGTAACTTCATTAAAAAACTGAGATATCACTAACATAATTCCAACAATACTCGCTGCCAAACCTATCCATAACATTGGCTTTTTATTTCTTTTCTTTCCTTGATGATTATCTATACGGTCTGAAAGTTTGCTCCAGGCATTATCAGATGGCTGCAATGTTCTTTTATCAAGCTTATTTCTTATGTCTTCTTCAAATTTAATTGGTTCCATAGCTTGTCGTTTTATTTAATTCTTTAATTCTTTCTTGAAGCAACTTTCGTGCTTTAAATAACTGCGATTTTGATGTCCCTTCTGCGATATTTAACATGTCTGCTATTTCGTAATGCTTGTAACCTTCAATCGCATACATAACAAATATCATTTTATAACCTTCGGGAAGTGCATCAATAAGTTCCTGTATTTCGGCAACTTCAATATCGGTACTAATATTATTCGTATAATCATTCTTGAATTCAAAATCTTCAACAGAAAATTCTATTTGTTTTTTTTGTCTTAAAAAAGAAATAGATTCTCTTACCATAATTCGCCGAATCCAACCTTCAAAACTACCTTCACTTTTAAAACTCTTCAAATTAGAAAATACTTTAAAAAACCCGTTAAGCATGGCTTCTTCTGCTTGCTGCAAATCTTTTATATAATATCTACAAACACTTAGCATTTTTGGAGCATGCAATTCAAATAATACGTGCTGTGCCTCACGATTGTTTTTAATCGCTTTTTTTATAAGTGACGCTTCGTCTTTATGCAATTGTATTACTTTCAACAATGATTTCATTTAGCCTTCTATTTTTAAAGACGCAAATTTTATACTAATGGTTGCCCAAGTGTTAAAATATTTCTATAAATGTACTTCAAAAAAGATCTAAAGCCTTAAAATTGAGAAAATAAGCAAGAGTTAAATGTCTTTGAAATTCCGTGGAATTATATAAAAATAATGGATGAATATAAGGTCACGATCTCGACTGTATATAAATTACGACGCTCAATACCTTTTAACAGAACAACTTACTTCTTCCTATCAATCACATAATTCACCATAAGCTCCAGTGAATTTCTATAATCTGATTCTGGAAATGTTTGAAGCATTTGTAAGGCTTCTTCCTGAAATGCTTTCATCTTCTTTACAGCATAATCTAAACCGCCGTTATTTTTCACAAAAGCAATAACTTCCTTAACACGTTTAGTGTCTTTATTATGATTCTTTATGGAATTAATGAGCCAGTTTTTATCTTTTTTAGAAGATTGATTAAGAACATAAATTAAAGGTAAGGTCATTTTCTGTTCTTTAATATCTATGCCTGTAGGTTTTCCAATTTGAGTTTCTCCATAATCAAACAAATCATCTTTTATTTGAAACGCCATACCAATAAGTTCACCAAACTTTCGCATGGATTCTACATGATCTGATTCTGGTTTTACAGATGCCGCCCCTAAACTACAGCAAGCAGCTATTAAAGTTGCTGTTTTCTGACGGATAATTTCATAATAAATGTCTTCTGTAATATCAAGTTTTCGCGCTTTCTCTATTTGAAGTAATTCACCCTCACTCATTTCTCGAACGGCAATAGAAATAATCTTGAGTAAATCAAAATCACTATTATCGATACTTAAAAGCAACCCTTTAGATAGTAAAAAGTCACCAATTAAAACTGCTATCTTATTTTTCCAGAGCGCGTTTACAGAGAAGAATCCGCGTCGGCGATTACTATCATCAACAACATCATCGTGTACTAAAGTTGCCGTATGAATAAGTTCTATAACTGAAGCACCTCTGTAAGTCCGTTCATTAACTTCGCCATTAGACACCATTTTAGAAACTAAAAACACGAACATAGGCCGCATTTGTTTTCCTTTTCTGTTTACAATATAGTGTGTAATTCTATTAAGTAATGCAACTTTACTAGACATAGAGAGCTGAAACTTTTGCTCGAAAAGATCCATCTCATAAGCTATCGGTTGCTTTATTTGCTCTACTATTTTCAATATTCAAACTTAATCTCAGCGAAATTACTAATAAAGTTAAGATATTACTACTATAGATTATCTAAAGTTCTCATTCTATAGATTTACTAATAATCTCTAAAAAAAACGCTTAATCGATAAAATGCTGTTTTACAAGAAATTTCACATAACTTAAATATTATTATAAACAGTTAACACATTATTCTTTTAATACTTGTTTTGGACTGTTTTATTATTTAAATCATTGAAAGGAAACACAAAAAATAATACTATTCTAACGGAAAAAATAAAAAAGGGCTTCGATTTGAAGTTCTTTTTTATTTTTTATTTGCTAATTGTCCGCAAGCAGCATCAATATCTTTTCCTCGACTGCGACGCACGTTTACAACAATTCTATTTTTTTCTAAAGTATTGATATAGTTTTCTAAAGCTTCATTTGTAGCCTGTTGAAATTCACCATCATCAATAGGATTATATTCAATTATGTTCACTTTACATGGTACATATTTACAGAATTTAACAAAGGCATCAATATCTTTTTGCGTATCGTTTATACCTTTCCAAACCACATATTCGTAACTAATTTTTCTATTTGTTTTTTCGTACCAATATTCCAATGCTTCTTTTAAATCCACTAAAGGAAACGTTTCATTAAAAGGCATAATTGATGTACGAACTTCATCAATAGCTGAATGTAAAGACACTGCTAAATTAAATTTAACGGCATCATCTGCCATTTTTTTTATCATTTTTGGCACACCTGATGTGGATACGGTAATCCGTTTTGCAGACATTCCCAAACCTTCTGAAGACGTAATTTTATCAATAGCTTTTATAACATTGTTATAATTCATGAGTGGTTCTCCCATACCCATAAACACGATATTACTTAACGGGCGATTGTGATATAAACGACTTTCTTTATCAATAGCAACTACTTGATCATAAATCTCGTCTGGATTTAAGTTACGCATTCGCTTTAAACGTGCTGTTGCACAAAATTTGCAATCTAAACTACACCCGACTTGACTGGACACACAAGCCGTTGTTCTTGTTGCTGTTGGTATTAAAACCGACTCTACAATTAAACCATCATGCAAGCGAACTGCATTTTTTACTGTACCGTCTTTACTACGTTGCATGGTATCAACTTCGATATGATTGATAACGAAGTGGTCTTCCAGCATCTGACGTGTTTCTTTTGAAACATTCGTCATATCCTTAAAAGTATGCGCTGCTTTTTGCCAAAGCCATTCATAAACCTGATTACCTCGAAAAGCTTTATCTCCTTGTTTTACAAAGAACTCTCTTAAATCGTCTTTGGTTAATGAACGAATGTCTTTTTTACCTGTTGCCATAAGTTTTGCAAAAATAGTGAAAGGTTTTTCGAATTTCGATGAATGCTTTATTAAAATTCAACTCAATAAAAAAGCCTTGTTAAATAATAACAAGGCTTTAAAATATATTTAATAAGACTCTGAAACAAGCTCAGAATTATATGATTAACATGGCATCACCATAACTGTAAAATTTATATTTTTCTTTTACAGCTTCTTCGTATGCTTTTTTGATAAAATCATGTCCAGCAAATGCTGAAACCATCATTAACAATGTTGATTTAGGCGTATGAAAATTAGTAATCATACAATTAGCGATACTAAAATCGTATGGCGGGAAGATAAATTTATTAGTCCATCCATCAATTTCATTTAGTTTACCATTTGATGACACAGAACTTTCTATAGCACGCATAGCAGTAGTACCTACAGCACAAATACGTCTTTTGTTAGCGATACCTCTATTTACAATATCGACTGCTTTTTCATCGATTTTCAGCTCTTCACTATCCATTTTGTGTTTTGATAAATCTTCTACCTCAACTGGATTAAAAGTTCCTAAACCTACATGTAAAGTTACTTCAGCAAAATCAATACCTTTAATTTCTAATCTTTTTAGTAAGTGCTTAGAAAAGTGGAGACCAGCTGTCGGAGCTGCTACAGCTCCTTCATTTTTTGCATATATCGTTTGGTAACGATCTTCATCGTCTGGCTCTACATCTCTTTTTATATACTTAGGAAGTGGTGTTTCACCAAGTTCATTTAATTTTCTACGGAACTCTGTATAAGATCCGTCATATAAAAAACGTAATGTACGTCCCCTAGATGTTGTATTATCTATAACTTCTGCAACTAACGTATCATCATCACCAAAGTACAACTTATTACCAATTCTTATTTTACGTGCTGGATCTACCAAAACATCCCAAAGACGTTGTTCTTCATTTAATTCTCTTAATAAGAACACTTCTATCCTCGCTCCTGTTTTTTCTTTATTACCATATAATCTTGCAGGAAATACTTTCGTATTATTAAGTATTAATACGTCTTCTTCGTCAAAATAGTCTATTAAGTCCTTGAACATCTTGTGCTCAATAGTTTGCTCTTTTCTATTTAAAACCATTAAACGTGACTCGTCTCTATTTTCTGCTGGATATTCTGCTAATAATTCTTCTGGGAGATTGAAACCAAAGTTTGATAATTTCATTTGTTAGTTTTTATTGTTTATATAAAAAATGATACTTTCAATAATATAAATATTCAGGTTATTTTATAACCTGAATTATTGTAAAGATGTATTCAATAAGCTGTATTAGTTTTTTTGAAAGCTGCAAATATACAATCTGCAAATAGGGGTTGTCAAGTAAATGAGTGATTATTATTTAGTTATTTTAAATCCGATAGATTCTAAATCATCCCAAAATGTTGGATACGACTTAGAAACAACCATAGCGTCTTCAATTTTTATAGGTACTTTAAGCGCTAAAGGCGCAAACGCCATGGCCATTCTATGATCATGATATGTTTCAATTGATACCATCTCATTAATTTTATCAGAAGCTAATAAACGTAAGGATTTATCTGTAATTTCAACACGTCCTCCGAATTTTTCAATTTCATTTTTTAGTGCAACTAACCTATCAGTCTCTTTAATTTTAAGCGTGTGAAGTCCTGTCAAATCACAGGGCATTCCCAAAGCAAAGCATGTTACAGCTATAGTCTGTGCTATATCTGGAGCATTTTTTAAATTTAAAGTCAATGGCTCTAAATTTGAAAATTCTTTCTTTAAAGTAACACTACTGTTATCATTAAAAACAGTATTTACTCCAAAGTGTTTATAAATATCTGTTAAAACAGAATCGCCTTGTAAAGAGTTTCCTTTGTAAGAAGATAATGTGATTTCTGTTCCAATCTCACTAATAGCAGCAATACTAAAGTAATAGGATGCCGACGACCAATCTGACTCTACTGTTAATGTTTTTGGTTGTTGGTTGTTGGTTGTTGGTTTTACCGTAATAACATGTCCATTAAATGAGGATTCTACCCCAATTTCATCTAACAAACTAAGGGTCATTTTTATATATGGTACCGATGTTATTTCACCTTCTAGTGTTAACTCTAAGCCATTTTCAAGCTTAGAAGCAATAAGTAACAAAGCAGAAATGTACTGACTACTCACATTTGCTTTTAATGACACTTTATGCCTTGTTAATTTCTTTCCTTTTATTTTTATTGGTGGGAATCCTTCATTTTCAACATAGCTAATATCTGCTCCAAGCTCTTGAAGTGCTTCTACTAAAACTTCAATAGGGCGCTCTTTCATTCGTTTAGATCCCGTGAGTGTTACCTCTCTCCCTTCTTGAACAGAAAAGTATGCCGTTAAAAAACGCATCGCTGTTCCCGCATGATGGATATCAACTAAATCTGAGCTGGTAGTTAAAGCATTAGTCATTAAGTTACTATCATCAGAATTAGATACATTCTCAAGGCTAATTTCTGGATATAGCGCTTTTAAAAGTAATAATCTATTGGATTCACTTTTAGATCCTGTTATTTGAATTGAAGATTGCTTAGCTACTGTAGATTTTTGAAGTGTAATTTGCATGCTTTTAATTCTCTTTTAAACAAGATGCAAATTTACTTTAATTTTTCGTTATTATGATGCCTATCGTGATCTCGTTTTGCTTTCTTGTCCATTCTTTTATCAAATGCTTTTTGCAAATCGACCCCCGTTTGGTTTGCTAAGCACAAGACTACGAATAAGACATCTGCCAATTCTTCTCCAAGATCTTTATCCTTATCACTTTCTTTTTCACTTTGTTCTCCATAGCGTCTTGCGATAATACGAGCTACTTCGCCTACCTCCTCGGTAAGTTGAGCCATATTAGTAAGTTCGTTAAAATAGCGAACACCGTGTTCATTTATCCAATCGTCTACTATTTTTTGTGCGTTTTTAATATCCATTATATTCTGGTTAATACTATTTGTTCGTTTTCTTTTTCAATCATCTGTTTAAAATACTCTTTTAAAGCATCATAATATAAAGGAGTAACAATGGATTGATTGATATCAACATTAACCACTAACTGAATTGACAATCCACTGTTTACTATGTTGAATTTAAAAACTCCCAAATTATCCGGTAAACTAAATGCCACCGATTCTGGAATAGACTCTACTTTATATTCTTCAGGCAAATTTATTGTAATTTGATATCTAGAAGTAGAAGGATACCCAAAATCTACAGGAAATTCTCTATTTTCCAATTTAAAAGGGTTCTCCATCGTTCTCAAATAAAACATGGGTGAAAAATAAATTTTATCTCCTATAATATCTGCCTGGCTTTCTTTTATGAATTTATAAGATTCTGTCACTGGTTTCGATAAATCTAAACCATTGGTTACTTTAAAGTCTGAAATTTCCAGGCCATTGTATTTATTTTCTAGCTTTTCTATAAAATCTTCCTCGTCCTTATTATTATAGCGCTCTCTATAACGTAAGGCATCATGGCTAGTTTTTAAACTTCTGCAACCACCATTTATACTACCATCTTCATTTAGATTAACCATCATAAAAACATTATCCTTTGATTTGTTCTTTGGATATAAATTCACCAATGTAGATCCTCCTTTATCTGAAATAACACGCCCTTGCCAATTTAATGTCCTAAATGGCAATACATTGGGAACACTATATTTACTGGTGGCGTCTAGTAGCATATAGCCATCTGAAAATTTAACATAACTAACAACATAATTATAACCTTCTCTAGTTGGAAATAATGGCACACCATTTCTCCTTGTGCTTACTAAAACAGGATAGGCATTCAAACCTGCATATTTTAGCATGGAGGTTAGCATTAAGTTTATCTCTGCAACATTTCCTACATGATCCTTGAATGCTTTTTTAACACCTTCGTTAGTGTATTTACCATAACGACCATTCCATTTTACTCTGGATTTAACAAAATTAAAAATTAAGGATGTACGTTCCATAGCCCCAGATACTGAACCTATTATGGCATCCAATTCATCTTCATAGTAGTTCGTTTTATTTAATTCATCTCCAAAATTAGGACTCTTATAAATTGTTTTTACCACATCTTCCCAGGTTGTTGAATAATATTTAACCGTAGATTGTGGAAATTTTGTATACGACAATTCGTATTTCATAGACGATCTATAATTATTTATACTATTTACATAGGGCTCTTCTTTTAAAGCAGGTACATCTTTAAGGTTAAATGATGATATACTCTTAGTAAATTCTACGTCTGATGAACTATATGATGTACTCGCACCACTACTAAGGCCTCCACCAGACCTGGTTTTACTTCTAAAAGTAATTTTATCTCTTTTGGTTTCTGTCTTAGGAATTACAGACAAAAACCCTTTCATATTAGGCTTAAAAACAAAGTACTCCGGTACTTCAAATTTAGCTTCTAATTTTTTTACAGGAATACTATACTGAAAATCAAAATCATCCACATTAGAATAAAAAGGCGACGTAATCCGGTACTTAAATTCAACCACACTACCTTCTTTAATATTTGGCATGGTAAATTTTACTTCATCAAGATAATTATACTTTTCGGTTTTAAATATCCCTTCTTTGGTGAGTTTAGTTTCTTCCACTTTCCCTTCTAATAAATTATAAGTGTAAGCTTTTATATTAGTAAATTCTTCTATATCACTTCCGTTTTTATATAACCCCACATTTTCAGTGGCATAATCGAAACCATCTTTATTATATATTTTTATTCGCTCGTGTATCTCGGTTATTAAGCTAAACCCTTCTCCTTGTTGATATTGAAAAAACGTCTTTCTGTTTTTATACAAATATGTTGCATTTGCAGATGAGTCTAACGGGTTAAACTTTTCTTCTAATTCTTCTTTAGAGACTTTTCCAAATTTGTAATCTTGAGCAAATGCTGTTATTGTAAAGCATAAGCTAAATAAAATCACTGTGATTTTCATTTAATCATTTTTTAATTAATGCTATTTTTGAGTTGTCTTGTTTATTTACTTCTTTGTAAAACGTCCTAAACGCATCATAATCTTCTTTAGGAAACTCACCATCCTTTACTACAAATTCTCTTTTATATATAAGGGTATTGTCATCTTTTACGATCACCTCAGCTTTATAACTCCCAAATTTATTTTCAATGGTTTTATTATCAGGCTTAGATTCTACTTTATAATCTTGTGGTAACTTAATTTCAACCTCATCAACATCTTTAAATCCTCTTCTAATTTTAAGTGGATGTTTTCTGTTTCTGTAGCGATCTGGAATTTCCGTATTTCTATTCAAAGCATTTACCGTAAGCAACATTCTATCTCCTAACTTTTTAGAGTAATTCGTTGCCTGAAAACTAACATCTTCAATAAACTCAATAGTTTCTTTATTATTAGCTATATGCATACTATTGATTTTAATAGTATTGATATATTTCCATCGCTTTTTATAATGTTTATCGAGGTCTCTTTCTGTTTCGGTTTCTAACCAATATTTGTCATCATATTGTATCCCTTTAGAATTAACATTAACATTTGCTTCAATAGCTCCATTGTTTGAAACAGTATAGTTTCCCTTAATTAATTGAAGACTTTCTTCTGGCTTGTATTTTTTTGTATGTTGAATTTTACCGCCTTCTGGTGTTATAACCAGTACGTCTCTATCGTCTGTAAAATCCCCAATAAAACCAAAAGGTAATTTCTGACTTGTACATTCCAGCCAGATATCTTCTTTATCTTCTTGTGGGATATTAAGAATCACATGGTTACCTTGCATAGCTGCAAAGTCTTTTTCTAAGCTTCTTTGTGAATTACCAGCATAAACAACTGTATAATTAGATTTAACTCCTGCTGCTTTTAAAAGTGACATGGTATAATTTGTTAAGGCTTTACAGTCTCCATAACCTAATTTATCTACTTCTGAAGCATTAAAAGGTTTCCAGCCACCAATTCCTACTTGCACACTTATATAGCGTGTTTTATCTTGTACATACTGGTATATTTTCTTGGCTTTTGCAACATCATTTGGTTCATCTTTCACCAAGTCTTGAACGATATTAATTGTACTTGCAGACAAATCATACGTATCTTTTATTAAATCGTGATACATCCATTTCCCAAAATCATTCCAATTTTCTACTTGTGTATGCACACCTTCTAATGTAAATTGTTTCGATGCGACTAAAACCCTAGGAGACATATTAATGGATGCCGGGCTATATGCTTCAGGTTTTACAGCTTGGATATTCTTTACTTCATATTTAATTTTTCCTGAAAGGACTTCTTTATGTAAATCTAAAGTTTCAAAATTCTTTTCCTTTATTCTAATAGTAATATCCTCAGGAAATTCTATGGTATAAGTACTTTTTTCAACACTTAAAAAATAGTCATTAACCGGTAGAAAAGATTGAATAAATGCCGTATTATTATTTGCTACTTCACTAGTAAACTCAATAGTGTAAGGATACTCAATGGGTGTATAGTCTAAATATTTAACTCTAGAGTCTGAATATAACGTACCTCCATCAACTGCACTAACATCTTTAAAGTCATTTTTTTTAATTTTTTTAATTTCTTTACCAAAATTATTAAAAACCAATACTTCTAATCTCTTAATTTTTACATTATTATCATAGTATGCATGTGCATCTACATCATCATTTCCTTCTTTGTTCAACACAGTAATAATCCGCTTCTTAGTAATATGCATTTCGCTCGATGATTTTAACGAAATATGCACATCATTAGATCGAATAACCGCATTTGCTTTTTCTTTAAGATTTGCTGGAATGGTGAAACTTGTATATAAATTTTCTTGGGAAGTAACTGATAAAGTAATGAGTAAAATAATCATACTCATAATTTTTTTTGTAATCATTTATTTTATGGCTTTATGCGTTAAAGGTATTTATATAAAACTGATTATTATATGAGAAAGCTCAGTTTTTATCATCTACAAAACCTTTCGTCCGATAAATTAAAAATCTCACAAACAATATAAGAAAAGATGGGACAAAAACGTATTTAAACTCGCTAAGAAACACTTTCAAACCCCATTCTGAAAAAAAATCTCTCACTCCAATTGGCGATACTTGTATGCCTCGAAACGGGAAGAAAAAACGGTTATTATTAAATGGAATTAAAAAACCAACTCCCATACCGCCAGAAGTCATAGCATCTAAAATACCATGTGAGAGTGTTGATAAAAGAATAACTAAAAACCAGATTTTTTTATTTTTTCTACCCATGGTAACTGCCAAAACTAAGGCCCATATAATTGAAAACAATATAGAATGTGTGAAGCCCCTATGCCCCATAGGATGCTCATAAGGCACACCTAACTTAAAGCCAATAACATCAAAATCCGGAAGAATGGTTGAAAATATAGCACATACTATTAACCATTTTGCATTATGCCTATCAATAATTTTAGCTAGTGTAAAACCAATCACACCATGACCAAATATAGATGCCATTATTCTTTGTTTTTTGAATCGATTATTATTGTTACTGGACCATCGTTAAGCAATTCTACTTTCATATCGGCTCCAAATTGTCCGGTTTGAACAGATTTACCCAAATTATCTTCTAATTGTTTCACAAAACTTTTATAAAGAGGAATAGCTACATTTGGTTTTGCTGCTTTAATATAACTTGGTCTATTCCCTTTTTTTGTGGAGGCATGTAACGTAAATTGGCTAACCACGATAGCATCTCCATTAACATCTAATAAAGAGGTATTCATGATATTATTTTCGTCAGCAAAAACACGAAGGTTCACTATTTTGTTCGTTAACCATTTAATATCTTCGAGCGTATCTTCATTAACGATACCTAAAAGAACTAAAAGCCCTGTTGAAATGGATGCTACTTGTTCTCCGTTTATAGTTACGCTTGCTTTTGAAACTCTTTGAATGACCGCTTTCATTTTCCTATCCCTAACCCTTTTCAAAAAAAGGGAACTATTTGGTTCATATTTATTTTTCCTTTTTGGGGAAATGTCCGAAGGATCATGGGGATTATTCCCAATTATCTGTTCTATAATGCTCGTCTTCTCCTTCAATAATTTGCAAATAACTTCTATATCGAGAAAACGTTATCTCGTCATTATCTAGAGCTTTTTTAACAGCACACTTAGGCTCTTTTACATGTAAGCAATTATTAAATTTACAATCTTGCTTCAATTCAAATATTTCTGGAAAATAATCGCCTACTTCTTCCTTATCCATATCTACCACTCCAAAGCCTTTTATACCAGGTGTGTCAATAATTTTTGCTCCAAAACTTAAATCGAACATTTCTGCAAACGTCGTAGTATGCTGCCCTTGCATGTGTTGTGTTGAAATTTCTTTTGTCTTAATATTTAAAGTTGGCTCAATCGCGTTTACAAGTGTAGATTTACCAACACCAGAATGTCCTGAAAACATACTAACTTTATCAACCATTAACCCTTTTACCTTATCTACATTTTTACCTGTCTTAGCTGAAACACCTATACACTCGTATCCAATTTTCCTATAAATATGTGCAAGATATTTCACTTCTAAAAGTGTTTCTTCATCGTAAGTATCTACTTTATTAAACAGTAATACTGTTTTAATAGAATATGCATTGGCCGTTACTAAAAATCGGTCGATAAAACTCGTTAATGTTGGTGGATTATTAATCGTGATCATTAAAAAAACCTGATCTAAATTAGCTGCAATAATATGTGTTTGTTTAGATAAATTAACCGACTTCCTAACAATGTAGTTTGCTCTATCATGAATTTTATGTATGATACCAGATTCTTGATTATTGTCAGTTTCAAGCTCAAAATCTACCATATCTCCAACCGATATAGGATTTGTACTTTTAATACCACTTATGCGAAATTTACCCTTTATACGACATTCGTAAATGTGGCCTAAATCGGTTTTAACCGTGTACCAGCTTCCTGTAGATTTATAAACGAGTCCTGTCATATTTTTTCAAATGTAAAATTAAAAATCTTTTTTTTGGTATAGATATTGTTTAATCTTGTAATTATTAATTAAAAAGACACCTCTATTATGAAAAAATTACTTTTTGTTTTTACTCTTGCGTTATTCTCTTTTATAGACACCAATGCTCAAGTAGAGTATAAAGTTGTTACTAGTGTAGAATCTATTGTCTCTGGTGGTCTAGGGCGTTCTAGAATTATCAGTGCTAACGAAGAAAAAGATTATAAAGAATTTACTAGTACGCAAACAACTGAAGATAACACCCGCAACAAATCAAAACGTGGAGAGATAAGAGTTAAAGATTTTGACGAAACAAAATTGTTAAATTTTTATAACATAGGAGGAATTCGTTTTCAAAACATTGCTGCCAACGATGTTTTAATAACTTCTAAAATCAACACAATGATAGAAGAAGGTTGGGAATTAGCGTTTGTTACCAGTGCTGTAGAAAGTGACGCTGGTAAAAATGATGGCAAAGGTATTTTTATAACACGCTATATTTTTAAAAGAAACAAGCCATAGTTTTTTGCATTAAAAAAACAAAAAGCCTCGCAATTGCGAGGCTTTTTTATAGGATACATAATTTCTTACCCATTAATAATCTTCTCTTGATGATTAATTGATTCTTGGTGAATAGCTTTAAACATTTTTAAGATAAACTCTTCACTAAGTCCATGATCTTGACCTTCTAAAACCATTTTCCCTAAAATCTCATTCCATCGTTTGGATTGTAATACTGCAACATTCTTCTGTTTTTTAAGGGCTCCAATACCATCAGCTGCTACCATACGTTTTCCCAATAGACTAATAATCTGATTATCTACAACATCAATTTGCGCTCTTAAATTCTCCAAAGTACTGTTATACTCCGCTTCTGCATTGGTTTCTTTTCTAATTTTAAGATCTTTCATAATTTGCACTAAACTACTAGGTGTTACTTGTTGTGCAGCATCACTCCATGCATTTTCTGGATCGTAATGTGTTTCAATCATTAATCCATCAAAATTTAAATCTAAAGCAGTTTGGGATACATCAAAAATCATATCACGATTACCAGTAATATGTGATGGATCGTTAATTAAAGGGATGTCTGGATATTTATTTTGAAACTCGATAGCCAATTGCCATTCCGGAATATTTCTATATTTGGTTTTTTCATATGTTGAAAACCCTCTATGAATGGCTCCAATATTTTTAACGCCTGATTTATATATTCTTTCAATACCTCCCAACCATAAAGACAAATCTGGGTTTACTGGGTTTTTTATCAATACAGGCTTATCTGTCCCTTGTAAAGCATCTGCAATTTCTTGCATGATAAATGGACTCACTGTAGAACGTGCTCCAATCCATAATAAATCTACGTCATGTTCTAAAGCTAATTTTACATGAGCAGCATTCGCTACTTCTGTACAGATTTTCATTCCTGTTTCTGCTTTTACTTTTTGCAGCCACTTTAAACCCAATGCACCAACACCTTCAAACATTCCCGGTCTTGTTCTTGGCTTCCAAATACCAGCTCTAAAATAGCTAACATCTGTATCTTTTAGCTCATGGGCTATTTTTAATACCTGCTCTTCTGTTTCAGCACTACAAGGTCCTGCAATAACCAAAGGATGATCTAAGTTTAATGCATCCAACCAGTTTCTCATTTCTTTTTTGTTCTCCATCTTTACTTAATATTTAGCCGATTAAGCTATTCCGTTTAAAATTTGTTTTATATGGTTTGTATTTTTCATTTCATTATAAACTTCTTCAAAATCATCTTTTTCCATAAGTTCTTTGAACTGATTTAGGTTATCGATGTATTCTTTTAAAGTTTCAATGACATTCTCTTTATTTTGTTTAAATATAGGCGTCCACATTTCCGGAGAACTCTTTGCCAGACGAACTGTTGACTCAAATCCACTACCGGCCATATCAAAAATATCACGCTCATTTTTTTCTTTTTCTATCACCGTTTTACCTAACATAAATGAACTAATATGAGATAAATGAGACATATACGCAATATGTTTATCATGTGCTTCCGGATTCATATAGCGAATACGCATCCCAATATCTACAAAAAGTTTCAATGCTTTTTCTTGAAGTTTGAATGCTGTTTTTTCAACTTCGCAAACAATATTTGTTTTTCCTTTAAACAAATTAGGGATTGCAGCAGTAGGCCCAGAATGTTCGGTTCCTGCTATAGGATGCATGGCTAAAAAATTTCTACGTTTTGGATGATTTTCAATAACCTTACAGATGTCTACTTTAGTAGATCCAGCATCTACAACCAACCCTGAATCGGATATCTTATCCAAAATACTTGGCAATAGCTTTACCGTAGCATCTACAGGTATAGATATAATAACCAAATCGGCATTATCAATATCTTCTAAAGTTGCTTTTTTATCAATTAAGTTAAGCGACAAAGCTTCATCAAGTGTTGTCTGTTTTCTACTAATACCATGGATAACCGCTTCTGGATTATTCTTTTTAATATCTATAGCAAGACTTCCTCCTATTAACCCAACTCCTATAATGTATATATTTTTCATCACATCTGCCTCTTTGAGACATCTTCCCTAAGGGAAGAATTATTAATTACTATTTATATTTTACAATCTATACTACTGTTTGCTGCTAACTGAATACTTATTCTACTCTTTTTATAGCTTCTTCTAAAACTTCGTTTGTTGCACATAAAGAAAATCTAATATAACCTTCTCCTTTACTACCAAAAATGGTTCCTGGCGTAATAAAAATATGTTTGTCTTTAAGCACCGAATCTATATACGCTTCTGCTTTTACAGAGTCAGGTAATTTAGCCCAAACAAAAAGCCCTGTGGCATTTTTATCGTAAGTACAATTTAAAGCGTCTGCTAATTTCCAAACTAAATCGCGACGTTGTTTATACACACTGTTTAAAGTAACAAACCACATTTCTGAGCACTTTAAGGCTTCTATGGCTCCTTTTTGAATGCCATAAAACATACCAGAATCCATGTTACTTTTCACCTTCAAAATATTATTTATATGCTTACTATCCCCAAGAACCATTCCTACACGCCATCCTGCCATATTAAAGGTCTTACTTAACGAATTAAGTTCTAAACAAACGTCTTTTGCTCCTTCAATACTTAATATGCTTTTTGGAGATTCATTTAATATAAAACTATACGGATTGTCGTTAACGATTAGAATATTATGTCGCTTAGCAAATGCCACTAATTCTTCAAACAAATAAGTATTTGGCTGAGCTCCTGTTGGCATATTCGGATAGTTTACCCACATCAATTTCACTTTACTCAAGTCCAATTGTTCTAAAGCTTCAAAATCTGGCAACCAATTATTTGCTGCATCTAATTCGTAAAAAACAGGTTTCGCTCCTACTAATTTTGTAACAGATTGATAGGTTGGATATCCTGGATTTGGGATCAACACGGCATCACCTTCATTTAAATATGCCATCGAAATATGCATAATCCCTTCTTTACTGCCCATAAGAGGTAAAACTTCTGTCGTAGCACTTAAAGACACTGAAAAATGTTCTTTATAAAATTCAGCAATAGCCTCTCTTAGCTCAGGCAACCCTTGGTAACTTTGATATTTATGAGCGTTTGATGCCAACAATCCTTCTTTTATAGCCTCTACAACTTTTTGTGGCGGCTGTAAATCTGGACTACCAATACCCAAATTAATGATAGGTTTTCCGCTAGTTATAAGAAAGTTTACTTCTCTTAATTTTTTTGAAAAGTAATATTCTTCTACAGTTTGTAATCTATTTGCTGCTTCAATCATAATTTGGCATTTTTATATTCACCCAACACTTTAAATCCTTCACCCATAATATCAATTATAGCTTTTGATTTTTTAAAATCTGTATATTTTTCAAAAGTAACATCAACAAAAAAAGCATACTTCCAAGGTGTTTCAACTATTGGTAATGATTGAATTTTAGTTAAATTTAATTTGCAATCGCTCATCACATTAAGAATTGCCGCTAAACTACCTCTTTTATGATCACTTTCAAATTTAACAGAAGCCTTGTTAATGTCATTTTCAGATACCTCAGAATTTATTCGTTTTACAATAACAAAACGTGTTTCATTATGCTTTATAGTTTGAATACTTGCTGCCAAAATATCTAACTCAAATATATCGGCTGCCAAAGTACTTGCAATAGCACCTACTCCTTTAAGCTTCTTTTCTTGAATACGTTGAGCAACTTCTGCTGTATCCTTATCTTCGACTAGCTTAATATGCGGGTATTGCTTAAAAAATTCTTTACACTGCAGCAATGCCATAGGGTGAGAGTACACTTCTTCTATATCCTCAATACTCTGATCTGGCAATGCCATTAAATTATGCTGTATATCTAAATAATGCTCACCAACTATATGTAACTCATATTTATCTATCAAAGCATAATTAGGAATAATAGATCCTACTATAGAATTTTCTAAAGCCATGATGGCCGCATCGCATTCTTTAGTAATTAAAGAGTCAACCACCCTATCGAATGTTAAGCATTCAATCGCATCAACAGGCTCATCAAAAAATTGCTGAGACACAATGTGATGAAAAGATCCTTTTACTCCTTGTATAGCTACCGTTTTAATCAAAATCTAGTTTTATTTTATTAAGCCCTCAATCTTTATTGAGGTTGTTCAACTAAAAGTTGAACAAAAAAAAGTCCCGATTTTCATCGAGACTCATATTTAAAATTTATAGTTATAAATTATACATACAACGCCTCGTCCCTTTTGCTAAAAAAGAAATAAAACCAGTTGTTAAAATATGTATAATATACTGTTGTCATAATTATGAGGCTAAAGTAAATAATATTTTAAGAAATCAAAATTGTGCTATTAGTTTTTTTTGAATTTTTCAAAAGTTTTAAAGATTATATAACAAAACTTCTATTGCATTATATAATTATTATTTTTGAATAAATAATTTTAATTTATGTCTATTGAAGTAATCGGAGTTTCAAAACGTTATGGCGAGCAAAAAGCTTTAAACAATATATCATTTAAAGTCAACAAACCTGAAATTGTTGGATTTCTAGGTCCTAATGGTGCTGGGAAATCTACTATGATGAAAATATTAACCACTTATATTAACCCTAGTGAAGGTGAAGCTAAGGTCAATGGACATGATATAAAAGAAAACACTAAGCATGTACAACAAAGTGTTGGATATCTGCCAGAGCACAACCCTTTATATTTAGACATGTTTGTTAAAGAATATTTAAACTTTAACGCCAATATTTACAAAGTATCTAAACAACGTATTCATGATGTTATTGAACTTACTGGTTTAACACCTGAGGTTCATAAAAAAATAGGGCAGCTCTCTAAAGGCTATCGCCAGCGCGTAGGTTTGGCCAATGCATTATTACATGACCCCGATGTTTTAATATTAGATGAACCAACCACTGGTTTAGACCCCAATCAGTTAGTTGATATTAGACATCTTATAAAAACGATTGGAGAAACTAAAACCGTATTTCTATCTACACATGTTATGCAAGAAGTTGAAGCTATGTGCGATCGGGTAATCATAATTAACAAAGGGGAGATTGTTGCAGATAAAAAACTAAGTGAACTGCGTGATGAAAAAGAACAAACTGTTATTGTAGAATTCGATTATCGTGTTGAAGATGCTTTTTTACTTAAACTCCCAAAAGTAAAAAATGTAACAAACACACATGGCTTTGTTTATGAAATTACTTTTAAAACCTCAGAAGACATGCGATCTCATGTCTTTGATTTTGCTCACGATAATCAATTAAAAATTTTGCAGCTTAATCAAAAGAATGCTAGTTTGGAATCACTTTTCAGAGATTTAACTTCAAAATAGTCGTTCTTTTATATCGATAAGTTTTAAATGAAAAGTATGATAAATATCATCCTTATGATAACATGAAGATGTTAATTTTGTCGTATAACATTTATGATATATAGAGTTATAATAACTTATCTTAAAAATAAGTTATTAGCTATCTTATAATACTAAAAAACACTATGAGTAAAGGAATTTATGTAGCTACTATTGAGCCTAACAGCGGTAAATCTGTTGTTGTTCTTGGCTTAATGCGTATGCTTTTGGGAAAAACTGCCAAGGTTGGATATTTTAGACCAATCATTGAAGATCTTGAAACAGGAGAAATGGATAATCACATCAATACGGTAATGTCCCATTTTGAATTAGATATTAACTACAAGAAAACATTTGCCTATACAAGAAGCCAAGTACTTGATTTATACAATCAAGGGAAATCTGGTGAAGTCTTAGATGAGATTATAAAAAAATACAAAAGTCTTGAAGAGCGTTTTGATTTTGTTTTGGTAGAAGGCACCGATTTCTCACATGAAAACTCAAGTTTAGAGCTAGACATTAATATTTTGATCTCTAAAAACCTTGGACTTCCTGTTATTATAGTGTCTCAAGGAGACAAGAAAGATTTTAAAGAAATTGTGGATAGCGTTCAATTGGCTCATAATACCTTTAAGCAAGATGTAGATGTGCTTTCAATCATAACAAATAAAGCAAATCCTGATGATCTTTCTATACTTAAAGCACAATTAAAAACACGCATAACCAACGGAACAGATATTACGGTTATTCCAAAAATACCTAATCTTAGTAGTCCTACTGTAAAAGAAATCTCGAAGGCTTTAGATGGTGAAGTTCTTTTTGGGCATGACATGCTAAATAACCTCTCAGAAAGTTTTAGTGTAGGTGCCATGCAATTACGTAATTACTTAATACGCCTTAAGGAAAACGCATTGGTTATCACTCCTGGTGATAGAGCTGATATTATTTTAGGTGCTTTACAAGCCAATATCTCTAAAAACTATCCGAAAATTGCTGGAATTATTTTGACCGGGGGACTTATGCCCGAAGAAACTATTTTAAAACTTATCGAAGGGCTTTCCAGTATTGTTCCTATTATTAGTGTAAAAGGAGGCACATATTATGTAACCAGTAGTATTGGTCATATTAAATCAAGAATATATGCTGAAAACACCGAAAAAATAACAACATCTATAGCCGCTTTTGAAAAGCATGTAGATACAGATAAGCTAGCAGATAAGCTTATTACCTTTAAATCTGAAGTGTTTACTCCTAGAATGTTTCAATACAATTTATTACAACGTGCTTTAAACGATAAAAAACACATTGTTTTACCAGAAGGGTATGATGAACGCGTTTTACGTGCTGCAGCAAGATTGATTAATGCGCATGTTGTAGAATTAACACTTCTTGGGGAAGAAGATAAAATTAAAGAGCTTATTGAAAAATTAGACATCCCTCTAAATACCAATGAAATAAACATTGTATCTCCTACAAAATCACCTCATTTTGAAGATTATGTTAATACCTTTTATGAACTTAGAAAACATAAAAATGTCACTTTAGAAATGGCAAAAGATACCATGACTGATGTTTCCTATTTTGGTACGATGATGATTTATAAAGGACATGCAGACGGCATGGTTTCTGGTGCTGTACATACTACGCAGCATACTCTACGTCCTGCTTTACAATTTATAAAAACAAAACCTGGAGTAAACCTGGTATCATCTATTTTCTTTATGTGTTTAGAAGACAGGATTTCTGTATTTGGAGATTGTGCTATCAATCCAAATCCAAATGCCCAGCAATTAGCAGAAATCGCTATTTCATCAGCTCAAACTGCAAAAGAATTTGGCATAGATCCTAAAGTTGCCATGCTTTCTTACTCTTCTGGTGCTTCTGGCAAAGGTGCTGATGTAGAAAAAGTTAGAGAGGCTACCGATATTGTAAAAACACAAGGTTCTGATTTAAAAATAGAAGGCCCTATTCAATATGATGCTGCTGTAGATATGCGCATTGGCAAAACAAAATTACCAGATTCTGAGGTAGCAGGACACGCTAGTGTTTTAATATTTCCAGATTTAAACACTGGTAACAACACCTACAAAGCTGTACAACGTGAAACAGGTGCATTAGCCATAGGCCCCGTTTTACAAGGATTAAATAAACCAGTAAACGATCTTAGTAGAGGTTGTACTGTTGATGATATTTACAGTACCGTTATTATTACTGCTATTCAAGCTCAAAACCAATAAAAAAACATGCAAGTATTAGTTTTAAACTCAGGGAGTTCCTCTATAAAATTTCAACTATTTTCAATGCCTGAAGAACGTATTTTATGTTCAGGACTCATTGAACGTATTGGTTTTGATGATGCGATTTTTAAATTCAAAACTCAAAATGATACTATTGAATTTGTAACACCTATTTTGGACCATAAAGATGGATTAAAATTATTATCTAAACAGCTTTTAGATAATAACACGGGGATTATTAAATCTCCAGAAGATATTTCAATAGTTGGACATAGAGTCGTTCATGGCGGTATTCATTTTAATGAAACAACTCAAATTACCAGTGTTGTAAAAGAAAAAATAAAAGAACTATCATCACTTGCTCCTTTACACAACCCTGCTAATCTTGAAGGTATTGAAGTTGCTGAAGATATATTTCCTAACGCAAAGCAAGTTGCTGTTTTCGACACGGCTTTTCATCAATCTATACCAGAACATGCCTATAAATATGCGATTCCTAATGAGTTTTTAAATGATCATCATATTCGCTTATATGGTTTTCATGGCACCAGTCACAAGTATGTTTCAGAAAAAGCCATCGATTATTTAGGTAAGAAAGATTCTAAAATCATCATCATTCATTTAGGAAATGGTTGTAGTATGACAGCTATAAAAGATGGCAAAAGTATTGATCATTCTTTGGGGTTTTCGCCTATAAGTGGCTTAATAATGGGAACGCGTTCTGGAGATATAGATCCTTCTATTATCTTTCATTTAGCAAACAAATTAAATTTCAAGCTAGACGATATTAACACGTTACTACAAAAAAAGAGCGGTATGTTGGGACTCACTGGTTTTAGTGACTTAAGAGATATCCAAGATCAGGCCGCCCAAGGAAATAAAGCATGTCAACTAGCTTTAGAAATGAATGTGTATCGTATAAAAAAATATATTGGTAGTTATGCGGCTATTTTAAATGGATTGGATGCCATCGTATTTACTGCGGGTATTGGAGAGAACTCACAATTAATGAGAGAACTTGTTTCTAAAGATTTAGAATTTTTAGGTATTCATTTAGATACTGAAAAGAACAAAATCAGATCAAAAACGACACATGCTATTAATACTGATACTTCTAAAGTAAAAGTTTTAGTGATTCCAACGAATGAAGAATTGGAAATTGCGAAACAGTCTACTAAGTTATTCGAAAATTAAACGCCCTGTATATAATTGATCAACCTCAACTATAGGTGGGCGATTTACAGAAATAACATCGCCTACTCCAGAAATGGTTCCTTTTATTTCTTGTTGCGGATTTACGATCATATCGTTCGATCCCCTGTTCCATAAATCCACTTTTTGAGCGATAAGATCTCGACCCTCAAAGCGTGAGATTCCTGACGCAAAAATGAGACTCAAATTTTCTGTTTTGCCCGAAATAAAACAATTAGATATATTATTAAAAACCGCCCTAAATGTATTATTATCGATTTGTAATCTAAAATTAGCAATTGTAATGGTGCTTGGGTCTCCAAAATCTTCTGACAAAATAGTTAAACTTGGATACGTTAAAACACCATCGGAGCTTATATCATACTGTGTAGAACTTCTTATTTCTGTAATATTTGGAGATGTTACATATACTTTAGTAGACTCGTAGTCACGAACATAATTACATGTATTATTATCTGTCAACGTTAATTTGCCATCAACAACCATAGCAATAACATCATTTAATAGATTTTTGCCAGTCTCAATAACAACCTCCTGTATAGGGCCTTCTTTAATTATCAATTCAATATTGCGGTTAATGAAGATTTTATTAAAAGGATCTACAATAACCTCTTGTTGAATAATGTCTCCTGCTCTCTGAAAACAATCATTTGCATTTTCACTATCACAAGCAACTATAATAATTATTAAAAATATGTATATTATTCGTTTCATATACTTTGTCATTCCTGCCTTTCGTCTTCGTTCAAGATAAACTACAGCAGGAATTCATTTTAATATTTTAAGTTTCAATTTATAAGATTCCTGCCTTCGCAGGAATGGCAATCTATAACCTAATACCTATTCCATATTCTATCGCTTCTGCTTTTGCACCATGCGATTTTAGCGTTAAAGCACCATACCACTTTTCTCCAAAATAGCGTTTCAAACCTATTCTAAAATATGTACGTCCTTCAAAATCAAATGGGTAATACACATAATACCCTAACTGTGAGATGACTGATATTTTATTGATAAATAATTCATGTCCAGCAAAAACACTTGCCCTTTTATAATCTTCATTTCCAGATAAATTGTCTTCTGGAAAAGCAACCGATCTATAATAAATATACTCTTTTAAAAAATTTGAAAAGGAAATATCGGCTCCAAATTGAAATGCGCTTTTCACATTGATACGCTTGTCTGCGTAAGCGGAAAAAACATAAAAAGGGAATTGCCCACTACCAACAATATCACTTTGATTAATACCAGTTCTAAATACTATATTATATTTTATAGGCTCTGTAAATTTACGGTCATTCTCATCTAATGTATATTGAAATTCTGGGGCTTCATCATCTAAACTATAGGTCACCCCGACATTTAAAGCAATAACATTTATGCTTGTATTGGGTGCTTTTGTATTTCCATTAGAGTAATGAATAAGTGACACTCCAGCTTGTAAACCGAACTTATCTATAATACGCTCCTTTTTGTAGTTAAGCATGACATAGACAGAACCAAGTATTTTAGAACCAAAGGCTATATTTCTAAAATTGTCTACTTTATCATAAGGATTATTTGCATAAGCTAGACCTTGGCCTACACGAAACATCAAATTCCGTTTTAAAAAGTAAAAATTGTAATGTGCGTATAACGAAGCAACGTTACCTAAATCTTCATTTTTTAGATCTTGATATATAAAAGACGCACCATGATCTGGATAGTTGTAGCGCTGTTCCCAATCTTTAAACCCATAGTTTTTTTTATTCCAACTTAAAATAAAACCTTCAGGATGCCCTTTTATTAAATGCAGAATATCTTTATTGTGTAACGCAATGTTTCCTTTAAGGTAATTAACATCGATATAAGATGTATGCTTCTTTTCTTGTGAGAAAGATACACTAAGAACTGCACAAAAAATACAGACTAAAAATAACCTCATTAATAGATTAATAGATTTGTTTGAAGAGCAAAAATAACAGAATTATCAAAATAACTGTGATGCAATAGCTTTTATATTATCACTCTTACCCATAGAGTAATAATGAAGCACTGGGACACCTGCTTTTTTAAGTTCTTCCGATTGTTTTATAGCCCATTCTACCCCCACTTGCCTTACCTGCTTATTGTCTTTGCACTTTTCAACTTCATCAATTAAATCTTCTGGTAAATCTATTTTAAAGACTTGAGGCAGCACTTGTAAATGACGTTTAACAGCTAAAGGTTTTATACCCGGAATTATGGGAACATTAATACCTGCCTTTTTAGCTTGATCTACAAAATCAAAGTATTTTTTATTATCAAAAAACATTTGTGTTACGACATAATCTGCTCCAGCATCTACTTTTTCTTTAAGGCGTCTTAAATCTGCTTGTAAAGAAGGTGCTTCCATATGCTTTTCAGGATAACCAGCAACACCAATGCAAAAATCAGATTTATGATCTGACTCTATAACCTCATGCAAATACTTTCCGCAATTCAAATTCTGAATTTGTGTCACTAAATCTGTTGCATAGTGATTCCCTCCTTTTGAAGGTTCAAAATATTTTTGATGACTCATGGCATCACCACGTAATGCCATCACATTATCAATACCTAAATAATGACAATCGACCAACAAATATTCCGTTTCTTCTTTTGTGAAGCCCCCGCATAATACATGTGGCACTGTATCTACATTATATTTGTGTTTTATAGCAGCACAGATACCAACAGTTCCCGGACGCATACGCGTTATTTTCCTATCTAATAACCCATCACCTTTATCAATATATATGTATTGTTCCCTAGAGGTTGTTACATCAATAAATGGTGGATTAAACTCCATTAAAGGATCTATATTATTATACAATTCCTGAATATTTCTACCTTTTTGCGGCGGAATAATTTCAAAGGAAAATAATGTTTTTCCGTTAGCTTTTTTTATGTGATCTGTTACTTTCATAAGCCTCCCCAACCCCTCCTTCGGATGGGCTTTTAATGGGCATATTTTAATTTTTAAATTCTTTTATAAATTCTTAAGTTCTTTCTTTACCTCATTTGTTCCTCCCCTTTGGGGAGGCTAGGAGGGGCTTTTACTCCTCAGCAAGATTAGGATGCAACCACTTTCGAGCTTTATCTTTTTCAATACCTTTTCTATTAGCATAATCGGTTACCTGATCATCTGTAATTTTCCCTAAACCAAAATATTTAGCTTCTGGATTTCCAAAGTAATATCCTGAAACCGCTGCTGCTGGCCACATGGCTAAACTTTCTGTTAATGTCACTCCAATAAGTTTTTCTACATCTAATAACTCCCAAATCGTTTCTTTTTCTAAATGATCTGGGCATGCTGGATAACCTGGTGCCGGACGAATCCCTTTATAGGTTTCTTTTATTAATTCTTCATTAGATAAATCTTCATTTGATGCATAACCCCAATGTTTTACTCTCACTTGCTTGTGTAAATATTCTGCAAATGCTTCTGCAAACCTATCTGCAATGGCTTGTGCCATTATAGAATTATAATCATCTTCTTTTTCTTTGTAATAAGTTGCTAATTCTTGTGCTCCAAAAATACCAACGCAAAATGCCCCCATATAATCCGTTTTACCTGTTTCCTTTGGAGCAATAAAATCGGACAGGGCAATATTTGGAATGCCATCTCTTTTCTTTAATTGTTGACGCAAGGTTCTAAATACTGCAATCTCACGGCCTTTTTTCTGAATAGAAATATCATCATCATTAATAGTATTAGCTTCAAACAAACCAAATACAGCTTTTGGTTTTAATAACTGTTTTGCAACAATTTGCTTAATCATTTCTTGGGCATCCTCATATAATTGGGTAGCCTGTTCACCCACAACCTCATCAGTTAATATCTCAGGAAATTTACCATGTAAATCCCATGAAATAAAGAACGGTTTCCAATCTATGTATGGCAACAATTCTTTTAAACTTAGTTGTTTTAATTTTTGAATTCCTAGCTCATTAGGTTTTACAATGTTAGACGTTTCCCAGTCTATGCTATATTTTTTAGTTCGGGCTTCTTCTATGGATATATATGATTTCTCTTTGCCTCGTTTCAAAAACTTTTCACGAAATTCATCATAATCCTTTTTAAGTTTTGCAACATATGCATTAGACGTTTTCTTATTCAATAAGTCTCCAACAACAGTTACCGCTCTGGAGGCATCATTTACATGCACCACAGCATTCTTGTATTGAGGATCAATTTTAACTGCGGTATGTGCCTTCGATGTTGTTGCGCCTCCTATAAGTAATGGTACCGAAAAATTCTGGCGTTCCATTTCTTTAGCTAAGTACACCATTTCATCTAAAGACGGTGTAATTAAACCTGATAATCCAATAGCATCTACATTATGCTCTTTAGCTTCTGAGATTATCTTTTCTGGCGGCACCATAACTCCCAGATCAACTATTTCATAATTATTACAGCCAAGAACAACGCTTACTATATTTTTTCCAATATCGTGTACATCACCTTTTACGGTTGCCATCAAGACTTTTCCTAAGGCTTGTTGTTTTTCGCCTTTTTCAGCTTCAATAAACGGGTTTAAATAAGCCACAGCTTTTTTCATTACTCTTGCCGATTTAACTACTTGCGGCAAAAACATTTTTCCAGCTCCAAACAAATCACCAACCACATTCATTCCAATCATTAAATGACCTTCAATCACATCTATAGGCTTTTCAGCTTCTTGCCTTGCTAGTTCAACATCTTCAATAATAAAGGCATCAATTCCTTTTACTAAGGCATGTGTAATACGTTCCTGAAGTGAATTTTCTCTCCATGATAAATCTACAGTCTTTTCTACTTTAGACCCTTTAACAGTTTCAGCAAAATCCAATAAACGCTCAGTAGCATCCTCTCTTCTATCTAGAATAACATCTTCAACGTGTTCTAATAAATCTTTAGGAATATCATCGTATACCTCTAAAAGTGCTGGGTTTACAATTCCCATATTCATACCTGCCTGAATCGCATAGTATAGGAATACTGAGTGCATCGCTTCACGAACACCATCATTACCTCTAAAAGAAAATGATACATTACTCACCCCTCCACTAACACTTGCATTTGGTAAGTTTTCGCGTACCCAACGTGTTGCTTCTATAAAGTCAATAGCATTTTTACGATGCTCTTCCATTCCTGTTGCTACAGGAAAAATATTTAAATCGAAAATGATATCCTCCGATGGGAAGCCAACTTTATTTACCAGAACATCATAAGATCGCTTAGATATTTCAATACGTCTCTCGTAGTTATCGGCTTGTCCTACCTCATCAAAAGCCATTACAATAACGGCTGCTCCATATCGTTTAATCTGTTTTGCTTCCCAGATAAACTTTTCTTCACCCTCTTTTAAAGAAATAGAGTTTACAACACATTTACCTTGTACCACCTGAAGTCCTGCCTCAATGATTTCCCATTTAGAACTGTCTATCATGATAGGAACCCGGCAAATATCTGGCTCGGCAGCAATTAAATTTAAAAAGCGAACCATGGATTCTTTTCCATCAATAAGACCATCGTCCATATTGATGTCTATTATTTGTGCGCCTCCATCTACTTGATGACGTGCAACATCTAATGCCTCATCAAATTTTTCTTCTTTTATTAATCTTAAAAACTTACGCGACCCTGCAACATTAGTACGTTCTCCAACATTAATAAAATTACTGTTTTCGTTAAGGACTAGTGGTTCTAATCCTGATAAACGCATGTATTTTTCTTGAATCTTGCTCATTATTTATAATGTTCTACTATTGGGAATGGTTCGTAAAAATGATGTAATAAAGCTTTCCATTTTTGATATTCATTCGATTTTCTGAACCCTACTTCATGGTCTTCAATCGTTTCCCAATTCACTAATAATATATATTTATCTTCTTGTTCGACACACTTTTTTAATTCGTGGGATATATATCCTTTCATTGATGAAATAATATTCTTAGCCTCACTAAAAGCTTTTTCAAAATCTGTTGAAAGTCCTTTTTTAATATTTAGTATGGCTACTTCTAGTATCATATTTTATTTACTTAGCGAGACCTGTCAGGTTTTAAAAACCTGACAGGTCTATTTTATAAGGTTTCTGTTTTCTCAGAAATAACAGTCCTTGGCTTGTACTTAGCAGCTAAGTCTGCAATGACTTTAATATGTTCTGGGCTTGTACCACAACAGCCTCCAATAATGTTTATTAAATTCTTTTTTAAATATTCTTCTATCTGTGCGCCCATTTCTTCTGGTGTTTCGTCATATTCTCCAAAAGCATTTGGTAAACCTGCATTGGGATGTGCCGATATTGCAAAATCTGTTTTAGAAGCAATTGCCTCTAAATGTGGTTGCAATAAATTAGCCCCTAAAGCACAATTAAAGCCAACTGATAATAGTGGAATATGTGATACAGAAATTAAAAATGCCTCAGCCGTTTGTCCAGAAAGTGTTCTTCCTGATGCATCTGTAATCGTACCACTAAGCATAATAGGGATATCAATATTGCGTTCGTCTTTAACTTCTTCTATAGCAAACAACGCCGCTTTAGCATTTAAGGTATCAAAAACCGTTTCTACCAATAATAAATCGGATCCTCCGTCAATAAGAGCTTCCACTTGTTGTTTATAAGCTATGCGCAATTCATCAAATGTAACGGCTCTATAACCAGGGTCATTAACATCTGGAGACATACTTGCTGTACGATTTGTTGGACCGATTGATCCAGCTACAAAACGTGGTTTGTGAGGTTCTTTTGCTGTGAACGCATCGGCAACCTCTTTGGCAATCTTTGCAGATTGGTAATTAAGCTCGTATACCAAATCTTCCATTTGATAATCTGCCATAGCGATTGTTGTTCCGGAAAAGGTATTGGTTTCTACGATATCTGCACCTACTTCAAAATATTTAGCATGTATTTCTTTAATAGCTTGTGGCTGTGTAATAGACAGCAAGTCATTATTACCTTGCAATGGTGTTGGGTAATCCTTAAATCGATCTCCTCTAAAATCGGCTTCGGTAAATTTATAAGCTTGTAACATCGTACCCATAGCACCATCCAGCACTAAAATACGTTCTTGTAAAGCTTGTTGTATATTCGACATTTTGATATTTTTTATTCTATATCATATGTCATCAAGAAAAGTAAAGGAAACACTTTTCGTTATCTTTCTAATATTTCTAAACATTAGTAGAATTTAGCACCTTCTTTAAAGTTAAAGGGTTGCCAAGGCTTCAACGGGTCTATTCCCTCTGCCTTTCTTGATAACATTAATACATTTATGAACTGGGGACAAAAATAACAACTATATTTTTCTTATCCTTATAATTTTATTAAAAATTGTATTATTCGAACAATGGTGACGACAAATACCGATCACCTCTATCACAAATAATAGCAACTATAACACCTTTGTCAATAGTTTTTGCAATTTCTAAAGCACAATAAACAGCGCCTCCACTACTCATTCCTGCAAAAAGACCTTCTTCTTTGGCTAAACGTTGGGTCGTTACTTTAGCATTTTCTTCATTAACATCCACTACGACATCCACCTTAGAACGATCAAAAAACTTAGGGACATAATCTGGTGACCATTTTCTAATCCCTGGTATTCTAGCACCATCTGCCGGTTGCGCTCCTACAATGGTTATATTTTTATTTTTTTCTTTTAGAAAAGTTGACGTCCCCATAATGGTCCCAGTTGTTCCCATCGCAGATACAAAATGCGTAATTTCTCCTTCTGTATCTCTCCAAACTTCTGGTCCGGTCGTTTTATAATGTGCTTTCCAATTATCGTTATTTTCAAACTGATTTAAAAGCGTAAATCCTTTTTCATCTCTCAATTTAAACGCCAAATCCCTAGAGCCTTCAATACCTACATCTGCAGGCGTTAAAATAACCTCAGCGCCATAAGCTCGCATTGTTTTAACACGTTCTTCGGTAGAATTCTCTGGCATGATTAGTACCATATTCAACCCTAATAACTGCGCAATAAATGCTAGAGCAATGCCTGTATTCCCGCTAGTAGCTTCAACTAAGGTTCCTCCTTTTTCAATATCACCTCGTTTTAATGCTTCATTAATCATATTAAAAGCGGCACGATCTTTTACACTTCCTCCTGGGTTATTTCCTTCGAGCTTAAAAAACAATCGAACGTTTTTATTTTCAATAATATGACTTGCTTCTACAATTGGCGTATTTCCAATTTGATCAAGGATTCTTTTACCGTATGCCATTCTTTTTGGGTCTGATTTTAATTTCAGTTTGATAGGTCACTAATGAATCTTCTGGAACGGATTGTGTAATCCAAACGTTGGCTCCAATAGTTGAATTCGCTCCAATAATAATATCACCACCTAAAATAGTAGCATTTGCGTAAATAGTTACATTATCTTCTATGGTAGGATGCCTTTTTGTCGATGCCAGACTTTTTGCCACTTGAATACCACCCAAGGTTACCCCTTGGTATATTTTAACATGTTTACCTATAATAGAAGATTCTCCTATTACAATCCCTGTACCGTGATCTATATAAAACGAGTCACTTATAGTAGCACCTGGGTGAATATCGATTCCTGTAATACCATGAATGTATTCACTCATCATTCTAGGTAAAATATACACACCAAGGTTATACAAGGCATGACTTAACCTATAAATAGATATGGCATGAAAACCTGGATACGCTAAATATATTTCTTCCAAGCAATGAGATGCCGGATCATTATTCTCAAATGCAATAGCATCCAGGTCTAACGTTTTTCTAATTTCCGGAAGCTCCCCTTTAAAGCTTTTCCATAATGTTTCGCCATTTTCTATTTCTAATGACGACACTATTTTAAGAAATGTTTTCTCTAAATAATCACCATGAATCTCTTCTTGTTCGCAATCAAATAGCGAATAAAACAGTCGTTTTGTGAATGTTTTAACCGTATCTTTTAGGCAAACGTTATAGCTTTTCATGTATTAAATATATTTCTAATTAATAGCTTGGACTACTGCTTTTGGTGCTTCTTTACGAGTTCCATCAAAACCATCAATACCACTAACGGTTGTATATTTTAATACATATTTTTTACCTGGATTGATAATTCTATATGCTGCTTGACACATTAACGTCGCTTCATGAAAACCACAAAGAATTAATTTTAATTTCTCAGGGTACGTATTTACATCACCTATAGCAAAAATACCAGGAATATTTGTTTGGTAGTTTAAGGAATTATCAACTTTTATAGCATTCTTTTCTATATCTAACCCCCAATTCCCTATAGGTCCTAATTTAGGAGATAAACCAAATAGAGGAATAAAGTGATCGGTATCTATTTTAGTCGTTTCACCGTCTTTAACCACAGAAACTGCTTCTATTTTTCCATCACCATGAAGTTCCTTAACCTCAGCTGGTGTGATTAATTTTATTTTATTTAGAAGTGTTAATTCTCTAACTTTTTCTACAGAATCTAAAGCGCCTCTAAACTCGTTTCTTCGATGAATTAATGTTACTTCTGAAGCCACATCGGTTAAAAAAATACTCCAATCTAAAGCAGAATCCCCACCTCCAGAAATCACTACTTTTTTATCTCTATAAAATTCAGGATCTTTTATAATGTATTCAACACCTTTATCCTCATAATCTGCAATACCTTCAATAGCTGGTTTTCTAGGCTCAAAAGACCCAAGCCCTCCTGCTATAGCAACTACAAGTGCATGATGTTGTGTGCCTTTGTTTGTTGTAACAATAAAAGAGCCATCTTCTTGTTTTTCTATAGTTTCTGCACGCTCACCTAATGTAAATCCAGGCTCGAATTGCTTCCCTTGCTCTAAAAGGTTTTTTGTTAAATCTCCTGCTAAAATTTCTGGAAATCCAGGAATATCATAAATAGGTTTTTTTGGATAAATCTCAGAACATTGCCCACCCGGTTGTGGTAGTGCATCAATTAAGTGACACTTAAGTTTTAATAAACCTGCTTCAAAAACCGTAAATAATCCAGTTGGACCTGCACCTATTATAAGTATATCTGTTTTAATCATATTATGATTCTTTTTTTGAAATTAATCCTTTGGTAAATTCATTAAGCGTTTCTACTTTTTGCTCGAAATCACCTTTTATTGTTTTTCTATATTCATTTAAATTCTTAACCAAATCGTCTACATTTTCTGGAATGACATCCTCAAAAAACTGACGTAATCTTTTGGCTGTTGTTGGCGACTTTCCATTTGTTGAAATCGCTACTTTCACATGACCTTTTGTTACGATACCTCCCATATAAAAATCACAATATGGCGGATTATCTGCAACGTTAACTAATTTGGCCTCTGCTCTACAATCTTTCCAAACGTCTATATTTACTTCGGGAACATCGGTCGTAGCTACAACAATATGCTTTCCGTTTAAATAACTTTTATTATATGTATCCTCAACCAAGGCAACATCACCTTTCTTTGCTAGCGTTATAGTACCGTCTCTAAACATAGGTGATACCATGGTAACCTTCGCATCAGGGCTAGACTTTAATAAAAAAGTTAATTTTTCTTCAGCCACAAAACCACCACCTACAATAAGTACATGTAAGTTTTTTGTCTTTAAAAAAATAGGATATAAATTATTCCTTTCTTCCATACTTAATCAGGCTATATACTATTAACTTCTTTATAAATAGAGGTTAATACAGCACGTTCTTTAACAACATCGCCAATAACAATAATAGCTGGGTTTGTTAATTGTTTTTCAGCTACAATATCGCTAATGGTTTCAATAGTACCAATACCAACATTTTCATCGTCTCTGGTGCCATTTTGAATAATAGCAATAGATGTGTTTTGTTTGTTTTCCTCTGAAAAAATACGAACTATTTCGGTCAACTTACCCATTCCCATCAAAATTACTACAGTCGCTGTTGATTTTGCAGCTAAAGCAACGTCTGATGATAATTGGTGATTTTTAGTTGTACCCGTAATAACCCAAAAACTTTCTGAAGCGTTTCGTTTGGTTAAAGGGATCCCTTGATATGCTGGGACTGCAAGGGCCGATGATATTCCAGGAACCACAAAGGTTTCTAACCCAAACTGTCTTACATAATCAATCTCTTCTGCGCCTCTTCCAAATATAAATGGATCGCCACCTTTCAGTCTCACTACATGACCATGGCTTTTAGCTTTACTAACTATAAGCTCATTTATTTGTTCTTGCTGAAAAGCATAACAACCTTTACGTTTCCCCACAAAAATGAGTTCTGCCTCGCTTGAAGCGTATTCTAATAAGGCTTCATTTATAAGAGCATCGTACAGAATAACATCTGCAGATTCTATAGATTTTATCGCTTTAAGCGTTATTAAATCCACATCGCCTGGTCCAGCTCCTACGACCGTTAAACGCCCCCTAACCCCCGAAGGGGGAAAAGAATTCTCTATATCTTTATTTTCGTTTTTTTTACTCATCTTTATAAAAACCTCTGTAAAAAAGATTCTTTATTACATTTAGAATGACACTTCCTAAACAGCTTTTTTCTGAAGTTTCTCAGTTTCAGTTTCTCTGAATGTTCTTACTTTATCTAAAAATAAGTTTGCATTCTCGATATACTTTGCAGCAAACTCTTCTGTTGGTGCAAATTTATTAATTTGATATATCAATTCTGAAAAAGATGTTCCTAAATCTATATTTCCACTTGTAACAAATAATTCGTCAAACTGACTCACGATACCTGCATGCGTATTTGTTTTCTTGTTTTCTGCTAATAGCAACGCTTTCGCGGAATTAACTAGAGAACTATATGCATGATAAATAGCACTTGAATACACTTTGTTATCAAAGGATTTTTTTGCATTATCAATCTTTTCTTCACTTTCTAAAAATAATGTCGCAATTAAATCGATAACAACACCTGCACATTCTCCAATACCAATTTCCTTAACATATTTCTCTTCTTCTCCCCAATCGATAAAGTCTTCTTGAGTTAAATTAGTAACGTCTTGAAGATCGTTTAAGAAATCATAAAAATACTTTTCTCCTTTTTCTTTATAGTATTCTACAAATTGCTTTCCATTGGCATTTGCTTCAAAATCGTTTAAAATACGTCTTAAAGCTTCTGGACCTCTTTTACTTGGAACCTTAACCACCTTATCTGCAAATACACCACTACCATCTCCTAAATTACCTCCACCTAATAATACTTGTAATGCTGGTGCTACTAATTTGTCTGGTGTACGAACAGACATCCCCTGGAAACCAATATTTGCCATATTGTGTTGTCCACAAGCATTCATACATCCACTAATTTTAATAACTAGATCTTCATTACTTAGGTACTGCGGGTATTCTGATTTGATAACACGCTCCAATTCATCTGCAATTCCTGTGCTACTTGCAATTCCTAAATTACAAGTATCTGTTCCTGGACATGCTGTAATATCTACTGCTTTGTTATAACCCGCTTCTACAAATCCTAATTTTTCTAATTCGTTATAAAAAAATGGTACTAATGCTTCTTTTACAAAAGGAATAACAATATTTTGACGTAATGATAGTCTTATTTCTCCAGCTGCATATTTTTCAACTAGATCTGCTAACAATCTTGCTTTATCTGTATAAAAATCTCCTAAAAGTACTTTGATGCCTATCGCTACATAACCATCCTGCTTTTGAGGAATCAGATTCGTTGACTTCCAAGTTTCAAAAGCTTTTTGGTCTTTTATTTCAACTTGTGGAATCTCACTTATTTCCACTGGTATTGAAGCTTCATACACATCTGCATCAATAGCAACCGATTTAAACTCAATTGCATTTTGCTCCTCTTCAACTAATGCCTTAAAAGCCTCTAATCCGATATCTTTTATTAAAAATTTCATACGTGCTTTGGCGCGGCTTTTACGCTCACCATGACGATCAAAAATCCTTAAAACACCTTCCATTACGGGAATGATCTTATCTGTTTCTAAAAAATCATATAATACATCTGCATGTCGTGGCTGGGAACCTAGTCCCCCTCCAAGCATCACTTTAAATCCACGTACACCATTTTCAATCTTAGCAATAAAACCTAAATCATGCATGTATGACAACCCAGTGTCTTCATCTGAAGAAGAGAAAGACACTTTGAACTTACGTCCCATTTCCTGACAGATAGGGTTTCTTAAGAACGCACGAAATAAAGCATCTGCATAAGGCGATACATCAAATGGTTCGTTAACATCAATCCCTGCCGTTTCAGAAGCCGTTACATTTCTAACCGTATTACCACAAGCCTCTCTCAAAGTAACATCATCACGTTCTAATTCAGCCCAAAGTTCTGGTGTTCTGTTTAAATCAACATAGTGAATTTGAATATCCTGACGTGTTGTAATGTGTAAACGTCCACGAGAATACTCATCAGATACTTCCGAAATTCTTCGCAATTGATTACTCTTAACTTTTCCGTAAGGCAATTTAATACGAATCATTTGTACACCCTCTTGGCGTTGACCATAAACACCTCTTGCTAAACGAAGACTTCTAAACTTTTCTTCGTCTATTTTACCATTATGAAAAAGCTCGATTTTATTCGCTAATTCTATAATGTCGTTTTCGACAATTGGATTTTCTATTTCTGTTCTAAAACTTTGCATTTTTCTTTTTTTTATTGAATGAAGCCAGCCCCTACGGTATTATTGTTTTGTGTATCGATTAAGATAAACGAACCGTTAGTTCTATGATTTCTAAATTGATCATAGAAGATTGGCTTATTTAATTTGAAAGTTACCGAAGCAATATCATTAACATTTAAACCTGTAACATTTTCTTCTATTCCAGAATAGTCTGGGTTAATTTTATGATTAATTCTATCAACTTTCGCTAATACTTTATTCACTCCATGTTGTACGACATATTTACCTCCAGGTGTTAACTGGCTAGAATCCATCCAGCATACATTGGCTGTAAATTGTTTCTCTATAGTTGGCAAATCACCATCTTTTACAATCATATCTCCTCTACTCACATTAATATCATTTTCTAAAGTGATGGTTACTGATGAACGTCTTGAAGCCGTTTCATACTTTTCATCATAGAAATAAATATCTTTTATCTTAGATTTTGTCTGCGACGGTAATACAACGATATCATCTCCAACACTTAAATTTCCTCCGTATACTTTTCCTGCATACCCTCTGAAATCGTGAAAGTCTTCAGTTTTTGGACGTATTACATACTGTACCGGAAATCTTGGGGTTCCGATATTAAAAATATCTGCTTTATCTATTTCTTCTAAATGCTCTAATAAAGTCTGACCTTTGTACCATGGCATCTTATCCGTTTTATTTACAACATTATCTCCTTTTAAAGCACTAACAGGAATAAAAGTTATTTTTTGGTCCTGATAGTCTCTTTTGCTCATTAATTCTGAAAAATCTGCTTTAATTTTATTGTAGGTTTCTTCAGAATAATCTACTAAGTCCATTTTATTAATGGCAACAACAATATCTTTAACTCTCAATAAATTATTGATGAAAAAGTGACGATTTGTTTGCTCGATCACCCCTTTTCTAGCATCAATTAAAATGATAGACGCCTGAGATGTTGAAGCTCCTGTTACCATATTACGTGTATATTCCACGTGGCCAGGTGTATCTGCTATAATGTAACTTTTCTTAGCTGTTGAAAAGTAAATATGAGCGACATCTATTGTAATTCCTTGTTCTCTTTCTGCTACCAAACCATCGGTTGCTAAAGAAAAATCTAAATAATCGTAACCTCTTTGTTTACTTGTTTTCTCAATAGCTTCTAACTTATCTGTAGTCAATGATTTTGTATCGTATAGAATACGCCCTATTAAGGTACTCTTACCATCATCTACACTTCCTGCTGTTGCAATTTTTAATACTTCCATTTTTATTTGGCTTTGCTATTTGCTCTGGGCTCTTAGCTTATTAAATATTCTTTTTAAAAGATTTCCACCTTCGCGGAAATGACAAAAATTGGTATTTTAGAAATACCCTTGTTGTTTACGTTTCTCCATGGCTGCCTCAGAACGTTTATCGTCAATACGCGCACCACGCTCTGAAATAGTACTTTCTCTAATTTCTTGTACTACCTTAGAGATAGAAACAGCATCAGACAATACAGCCGCTGTACAACTCATATCTCCTACCGTTCTAAAACGCACTAATTCTTCTACCACTTCTTCATTGTCATCTCTATAAACAACATCGTCTTCTGCAGACCAGATCATACCGTCTCTTAAAAACACTTTGCGTTTGTGGGCAAAATAAATTGATGGTATTTCTATATCTTCTTTCTCTATATAAGACCAAACATCTAATTCTGTCCAGTTTGAAATTGGGAATACACGAACATTTTGTCCATGTTCTATATCTCCATTCAACATATCGAATAACTCAGGGCGTTGGTTTTTCTCATCCCACTGTCCGAAGTCATCACGTACAGAAAAAATACGTTCTTTAGCTCTTGCTTTTTCTTCATCACGACGTGCACCACCAATACAAGCATCGAACTTAAACTCTTCTATAGCATCTAAAAGTGTTGTTGTTTGAAGTTGATTCCTACTTGAATATCTACCTGTTTCCTCTTTCACTTTTCCTTGATCGATAGAATCTTGCACATTCCGCACAATAAGTTCTAATCCTAATTCTTTAACCAATCGATCTCTAAATTCTATAGTTTCAGGAAAATTGTGCCCTGTATCAATATGCATTAAAGGGAATGGGATCTTAGCTGGATAAAACGCTTTTACAGCTAACCTCACTAAAGTAATAGAATCTTTTCCTCCTGAAAATAACAACACTGGTTTTTCAAACTGTGCCGCTACTTCTCTCATGATGTATATCGCTTCGTTCTCTAATGAGTTGATATGTGATGTATCTTTATTCATAATTAGCCCCTCCTAGCCTCCCAAAAGGGGAGGAATTCTTACTCGGGTAAAAGCAAGAATATTTGTTATTTTAATGTTTTTATCTATTCTGTTTACTACAACTGCATACTGTTCTACGCATGTAAACCACACTCTCTGTTTTCTAATGCTTTCGTTGGATCGAAATATTTAAATTCGTTTGGCAAATTATTTTCTTCTAAATAACGGTCTAATTTTTCATCAGACCAGTAATAAAAAGGACTCACTTTTAATACGCCATCGTTACTCAAACTAAAAATCCCAATGCTATTTCTAAATGCTGTTTGTCCTTGACGAAGGTTTGTAAACCAAACGTTTGGCTTGTGTTCTTCCATTGCTCTTCTAAAAGGCTCCAGTTTTACTTGTTCTGTAAATAATGCATGCTCTGGAGCATCAATGCTAGGAATTCCCATAACAACATCGCGATGTGATGATGTTTGTTTTGGAACATATAAAAAGACATTTAAATCTAAATCTTTAATCACCTGCTCTGCATGTTTGTATGTTTGGGGCGTGTTATAACCCGTATCGCACCAAACAACTGGCACTTTTGCTTCAACCGAATTTACAGCATGCAAAATAGCTGCTTCGTAAGGTCTGAAGTTAGTTGTTACTAAAGCTTTAGTATTAAGCTCAAAAGCTTTTTTTATAATGTCTATTGGAGAGGCCTCTTTAAATGCCTCATTCAATTCTTGTATTTGATTTTCTGTAAACATCTTCTTTCTATTTATTTTCCCCATTTAATCTTATTCCAAAGTCTTTCATGGAAAAAGTATAATACCATTTTAGTTAAAAAGTCCACAGATGCTATAAGTGATGCCACTGTTATCTCCTGAGTTAATATATAAGAAACAATCAATGTATCTAGAGTCCCTATAACCCTCCAACTTAAAGCCTTAGCAATACTCCTGATAGGTTTTTCACCAGTACTATCGGCTTTATAAGTAGACTTTTCTTTGTTTTTTAATAACATCTGCGCTATCATTTGTCGTTGTATTACATTAATCCTATCGATTTAATAGGAATTACAAAAGTAGTACTTTTTGTTACATGACAAAAAATATTAACAACTTATTTAGAATAATGGAATATTTTCAGGTTAATTAACCTAAATTGAAGAGAAAATCGATTTATTTTATGAAATTTTCAACGCTTAAGATCCAGACAGATCTTCTAAGGTATTATTCCTTAATACCTTTAAAGTATTATCGCGTACTTGAATCATAAGTTTATGAACACTACAGTCATGCTCGTCTGGACAGTCATCACATTTTTCATAAAAATTCAAACTTACACAAGGCACCATAGCAATAGGACCTTCTAAAACACGCATAACATCTGCCATTTTAATATTAGCAGGTTCTTTAATGAGATAATACCCTCCGTGTTTTCCTTTTTTTGAGCCTAAAAAACCAGATTTTCTAAGCGTAAGCATAATGCTTTCCAAGAATTTCTGCGGGATATTTTCATTCTTAGAAATCTCACTTATTTGGACAGGATTATCTCCTTCATTTTTGGCTATATAGGTTAGTGCTTTTAAGCCGTATTTAGTCTTCTTGGATAGCATGCTGCTAATATACTTAATTTATAGCTTGTTGCAAATGTTACAAAAAAACAAAAAAATGTTATAAAATTTTAAAAATCAACTATTTATCAAAGGTATTCAATTTCCTTTCAAATTATAGTTAGCTGTAAAAACTACTTACAACTAAGATGAAAATTTATTTCAAGCAAGATTAAATAAATAAAACCTTACCAGATTTTAACACTAAACCTTACCAAAAGTAAGGTGAAATCTTACTTTTATTCTTTGAGTGTTCAGTAATTTTATGGCTTATTATTTTATAATTAAACAATCCATAGCCTTATGAAAAGACTTTCTTCGTTGATCGTATTTGCTTTAATCATTTTATATTCTATTAGAGTACAAGCTCAAGAACTCCCTACTATTATTCCTCCTTCGCCAAATGCGGCCTCTTTGGCTCAATACGGAGAAATTCCCGTAAGCAACTATACTGGAGTCCCTAATATTTCCATACCGTTGTACAATATAAAGTCAGGAGATATTGAGTTGCCTATTTCTTTGAGTTACCATGCTTCCGGTATTAAAGTTGGTCAAGAAGCTAGCTGGGTAGGCTTAGGTTGGGCTTTAAATGCAGGGGGTATGATTACTAGGCAAATAAGAAGTAGGGATGATTTTGAAATCCCAAATGGATATATTAATATTTCAACAGAACATCTTCCTCTTGGTGCAAATAATGAAATTTTCACCCCTGAAAATACAGAAACTTGTTTTTCCCTAGGTACTCCACACGAAGTTTATGGTGATAACTTAGTAGCAGGCCATTTTGACGGACAACCAGATTACTTTTTTTATAATTTTTTTGGAAACAATGGCAAAATGATATTTGATAGACACCCTAAAGAAGAAATTAATGGTGTTTTAACTTATCCAATGGAATACACTGCCCTACCTATTGAAAATAACAATATTGAATTTAAGTTTAATAGGAATAATAAAAAATGGACTGTTAAGGATCAAAATGGGTGGATATATACTTTTCAAACAAAAGAAAGTACAAATAATTTTTATTATTCAGCTTTGGGGAGTAATCTCAATTTTGCAGGAGGTATAATACCTTTTGGAAAAACAAATCTCTTACCTATTGATAATGCTTGGTATCTAGATGAAATTAAAACTCCAAATGGTGATTTTATTTCTTTTGAATACAATTACGTAGAAGGAAATATTCTGAGTCAGATAGCTTCTGGACGTAAATGGTTTCACTATACACAACCTGCCGAAGAACAATACATCCCTTTATTTTCGTATGTTTCACAACAAGAAACAGATGCTATATATTTAAGTAAAATAAATTTTAAAAATGGATATATTTCTTTTAACACTGAGGATAGATTAGATGTTAGAACAAGAAATAATGATGATCCCTTACCACAAAGATTAAAATCAATAGAGGTTTTTGATTTATCAAATAGCTTAATTAAGAAAGTGAATTTACAGTACAATTATTTTAGCTCCGAAACTGTTAGTCCAGTAAACCCCGCTAACGATTTACGATTAAAATTAGAACAGATACATGTTAGCAGTGCTGATGACTTTAATATCCCTCCATATATTTTTAAATACGATACTACTAAATTACCTAGTAAAACATCTGAAGAAATAGATTTATGGGGGTATTATTGTCCAACCAGACTAATTGATGCTAAAGAGTTAACCTTAGAAAATGCTTATCATTCCATTCTCCATAATGTAGAGAATACAGATTCTGGAAACAGGTTAATTATTAGTAATGAAGCTATCGGTCAAATTACTCCCACCCAATTAGAAATACAAAAAGTTAAATTAAAAGCTCCAAATATTGATAAAAATCAAGCGGGTGTTTTAAAATCAATACAATATCCAACAGGTGGAAAAACTGAATTCACCTATCAAACCAATGAATATTTTGAACCATATACTAATTTTTCTAAAGAAACTTTAGTCGTTAAAGATTATAATGACCCAAACTCACCAAATAAGAATTCCCATCCAGATGCTATTAAAGAGCGTACTTTTACACTTGATAAAACCACAACAGTTTATTTACGATTCGATATGGAGTATAATTATCATATGTTACATTCCTCTGGGGGGATATTCAATGATGAGATTGAAGCTAAATTAACATTTGCTGATGGACAACAATTCCCTATTGTTAGTTTTAACCCCAAAGAAGAATTAGAGACTTCTTTTATGGTTGCTAAAGTAGATTTGCCTGCGGGAAATTATAAACTTAAAGTTGATAACGGTAATAATTTTTATCTAGATTTGGAATTAAGCCTTTATTATATTGATTTTTCTGAGGTGAAACTTAATAAATATGGATCTGGTTTGAGAATTTCTAGTATTAGAAACTTTAATAAGGGTGCAGAAATGATCAATGAAAAGATATATGATTATACTTATAATGATCAAGAGGAGTCATCTGGGGTTTTAATGAAACCTAAAAGTCATATGTTTAAATTTAATATTGTGCCTTACAAAGATTGTCCAAAAGGGAGAATTCTTTATTCGATACTTGATGATGCTTTATATAATCTAGGATATCCCATTCCCTATAAATCTGGAGTAGTTATTAATTCTGAGCCAACAACTCCTTTTGGCAACTCTGCTTTAGGAAGTCCTATAGGCTATGATAGAGTATCTATAAAGCAACTTTCCACAATAGCTCAAACAGATAATGGTACCACTAGGTATTATTATATAAATAAATCTGAGATAGATACAGGCACTGGAGACGTACCTGGAACCCCCTATAGACCTCATTTAGGTAATGGGAAGTTGTTAATGCAAAAAACATTTAACATTGATAGTGTATTGGTGTATGAAAAAAATAATAATTATGATTCTCAAATAATGAATCAAATCAAAGGGTTTAATTCTTATCTACAACCAGGATCAAATAAGCCATTAGCAGGATCCCCATCGACGTTTTATGATATCTATTCAGAGTGGTGGTATCTAACAGATACAGAAGAAATCATTTACGACCTTAATGGAGAAAACCCAATAATAACAAGTACAACTTATACCTATGATAATGAATACCATAAATTTCCAACAGAAGTATTTACAATTAATAGCCAAGGTCAAACTTTAAAGGCAGAGAGCAAGTATCCTTTAGATTTTCCCGAAGGCACAAGTACAGCTATTGATTATTTAAATGACAACCATATTTTATCACCTCTTATAGAACAAAAGAGCACATTAAACGATGCGGCACTTTCAACACAATTTACACAATACAAAGATTGGGGCTTAAATTATCTTGGAACTGGGCATATAGTGCTACCAGAATTAGTTCAAACATCTAAAGCTACTGAAAATTTGGAAGACCGTGTTACTTATAAAGGCTATTATTCCAATGGTAACATAAAAGAAATTGCAAAATCAGACGGAACTTCTATAGTTTACATTTGGGGCTATAATGAAGAATATCCTATAGCTAAGATCGAAAACGCCACATTTGAAGTCAGTAAACCTTATACCATTACCGACTCTCAACAAACATTGATTGATAATGCTGTAACAGCTACAAGTAATGAAGTTGACAATAACTCAGAGAACATTTTGAGGACAAAATTACAACTGTTACGCGATGAATTTCCCAATGCTATGGTATCAACCTACACCTACGATCCCTTAATAGGCGTAACCAGTATCACCGACCCTAAGGGATATACTACCTATTACGAGTATGATAACTTTAACCGTTTAAAACAGGTTAAAGATACCGATGGTAATATTTTGTCACAAAATGAATACCACTATAAGAATGAATAAAAGATCTAGTAATTATATCTTTTCTAAAACACATTAATCTCATTAATATGAAACCAATACATTATGTTAGAGTGATTTTGTTTATCACTTTAAGTTTTTCAATGCAAGCACAGAACATAACAGAACAACTTGAGGGGACATGGACTTTTAATTATAATTCTTCCTTAGCCAAAATGAAAACAAAAGCAAAGGAGCATTACATCAATATGGAAACGACAAGAAAACTAAGTTTTGAGAAGTCTTATAAAAATAGAACTTTAAGTTTTAATAATGATGGAACCTTTTTGCAAGTATCTCCTAATGGAAGACAAGTTATGGGTAACTGGACAGTAACCAGCGATACCATTATTTTAACTAATTCATTGGGAAAAACCATGAAATTTAAGATTAAATCACTTTCTACTACAGCAATGACTTTGAAGTTAGTTATTACAGGAAATTCAAGAGCAATACTAACTGAGTTGGATTATATAAAAAACTAAACACTAAGAATATGTATTTACAATTTTTAAATAAAGGAATAAGGGGTTATATCTTTTTTATAATCTTGTTAACAAGTAGTTTAGCAATAGGACAAGATTTAGGACAAGATACTTACATCTCTGGGCCAACTGAAGTAAATGAGGGGGAAACTTGGCGTTATACACTTACAGACCCTTTAAATCAAATAGATTTTAATGGTGAGATTTGGTGGGGGCAAAGTAGCGGTTCCATTCAAGGTGATGTTTCTGATGTATCTTATGTTGATATTAAATGGGATAATTATAACCCAAACGTATTTTATTTTGTATATGTTGAGTATTACGATACATTTGGGAATTGGCTATTTTCGGAGATAGACGTAGATGTAACTCCCGTTAATATTGCAGCTCCAACACTTAGCTCTGTGACACAACCATCATGTTCTTCGTATAGAGGGCATTTTTCTATCACTAATTATAATTCTTCATATTTTTATTCCGCTAGCCCTTCTACAGATGTTAGTATTTCAGGATCTGATATTTGGGCACCTGAAGGAAACTATACGATAACGGCTACCTCAGGAGGATTCAATTCACCACCTTCTACCACTATAACCATTAATGCCCAACCTGAAATTCCTTTAACCCCTACGATAAATTTCATAAATCAGCCTACTATTGATGTGGCAACAGCAAGTTTGGAATTAACAGATTTACCTGTTGGTAGTTGGACGATAAACCCTGGTAATATTTCTGGATCTGGTTCAAGTACAACCATAACAGGTCTAATTGCTAATACCACTTATAATTTCACAGTTACTAATAATACATCTGGATGCACTTCAAATCCATCAAATGACGTAATAATTCATGCTCAACCAACATGTGGGCCAAGTAACGAAAATTATATTCATGTTATCAATCCAAGAGAAGCCACGACAGATCTGTCTACTCTTACAGATGATCAGAAAATAGAAAGTATAACGTACTATGATGGTTTAGGAAGACCCATGCAATCAATAGGTATGCGCTCTGGTGGTGGTCAACAGGATATTGTTACTCATATAGACTATGATGGTTTTGGTAGGCAAGACAAGGACTATTTACCTTATGTACCTAATACAAATGCTTGTGGACAATATCAACAAGATGCCTTAGTAGATACAGAGGGGTTTTATAACACTGTAAAATATGAGAACACATTAAACCCATACTCTCAAAAACAGTTTGAGGCCTCACCACTTAATAGAGTCTTAAAACAAGCAGCCCCTGGAGAAGACTGGAAACTAGGTAACGGGCATGAAATAGAGTTTGAATATCAAAGTAATACAACTGGAGAGGTAAGACAATTCGATGTAGCCCTTACAGCAGTAACCACCAATGGGGGCACCTTCTACGATCCTGTTCTTACATTGAACACTAGTACCGAATTTTATTCGGAGGGCGAGCTTTACAAGACCATTACAAAAGATGAGAACCATGATGGGAGCACTAGTAAGCTCCATACCACCGAGGAGTTTAAGGACAAGCAGGGTATGGTAGTACTAAAGCGCACCTATGCCAATGTAAATGAACAGCCCCATGACACCTATTACATCTACGATGACTACGGCAACCTTACCTACGTGCTCCCCCCACAGATGAACGCCACCACCAATCCCCTGACCGTTATCGACCAACAACTGAACGGACTGGGCTACCAGTATACCTATGATTATAGAAATAGGCTCATTAAAAAACGCATCCCGGGCAAAGACCCTGAGGAGATCGTCTATGACAAACTGGACAGGCCTATCTTTACCCAAGATGGCAACCTTAAGGTTCAGGACAAATGGCTTTTTACAAAATACGATGTCTTTGGCAGAGTCGTTTACACAGGTATTTACAGTTCCCCAAAGAACAGGAAACAGCTTCAGAAAGATGCCAACGACAGCTTTACGGTACATGAGACCAAAGAAGAGCAGCTCAATGCTACATTGGGAGATGTGTACTATACCAATAATGTGATTACTACCGATGCCACTAATGTGGAGGTGCTTACCGTAAACTATTACGACAACTATGATTTTGATATAGGTGGAGGAGTCCATCCAGGATATGTGTTTAGTGTATCACCTACAGATAAGATAAAAGGATTGGCTACAGGTAGCAAGGTCAAGGTATTGGATGATGACCCTAATACCAACGATTGGATTACAACGGTAAGCTACTATGATGAAAAGGCCAGGCCTATCCATATATATAGCCATAACGAATATCTGGCTACGACAGACAAGACGGAAAACAAATATGATTTTACAGGACAAGTGATCTTCTCTGAAACAGAACATGCCAAAAATGGCACGACAGTAAAAACCAAGGATAATTTTATCTATGACCATATGGGGCGTCTAACCAAACAATCGCAGATTATCAACAATGTGGCTGGTGAAGAGGTTATCGTAAAGAATACTTATGATGAGTTGGGGCAGTTGCTCTCTAAGGGTGTGGGAGGTAAAAAGACTGCTCCCAAGAGACTACAGAATATTGATTATACATATAACATCAGGGGGTGGCTCAAACAGATAAATGATACGGACTGGTTGGGCAAGGATCTTTTCGCATTTAAGATAAACTATAATACGGTGACCTATAGCGGAGGACATCTTAAGTTAGATACAGAGCCTCTATACAACGGCAATATCAGTGAGACTATCTGGAAAACGGCCAATGATAATAAGAAACGAGGCTACGGGTATAGATATGATGCCCTGAACCGGATTACGGATGCCACTTATAAGGCCGGTAAATGGCTTGGGGAGGAGAACCAGTTCTTTAGTTTAAAGGACGTGGTTTACGATAAGAATGGTAACATTCAGGAACTCATACGAAATGCGCCTAACGCTACCTTTACAGATAACGTAAAGTTGGACAAGCTCTTTTATAAGTACAAGGACGACAGCAACCAACTCTCAAGGGTGAGCGATATGGCCAGTGCAATAAACACCTATGGGTTCAAGGACTATAATGTATCTGGAGTGGCTGATTATAATTATGACAAGAACGGCAATATGAGATGGGACAAAAACAAGGGTATTACCAATATTATTTATAACCATCTGAACCTACCTACCAGTGTTTCGATAAATGGTAATGGTAATTTGGGTACGATTTCTTATATTTACGATGCCTCTGGTACAAAACTTGAAAAAGTAGTGACCGAGGGAAGTTCTGTGACAAAAACGAAGTATGCCGGTAATTATGTATATAAAGATTCTGGTGCGGGCGATCTCTTAAAATTCTTTAACCATGCGGAAGGGTATGTGGATGTTAATGGTAGCAACTATAGCTATGTATACCAATATAAGGACCATTTAGGGAATGTACGCTTAAGTTATAAGGATAGTAACAATAATGGAGTTGCTGAAACCTCTGAAATACTGGAGGAGAACAACTACTACCCATTTGGTTTAAAACATAAAGGGTACAATAATGTACCGTTAACCAATCATAAATATGAAAGGTATAATGGACAGGAATTTGAAGAAGCATTAGGACTAAATGTTAATGAAATGACATTTAGACAATACGACCCTGCTATCGGAAGGTTTATGGTAATTGACCCAGCTGCTGAAATGGCTCAAAACTGGACTCCTTATCGTTTTGGTTTTAATAATCCAATATTGTTTAGTGACCCTACTGGATTATGGGAAATTAAAGATGGGAATTGGTATACAGACGATGCTAAAGATATTGAAAGATTCGTAAGTATGTTAGGATTTGAAGAAATGAATAATGGAGAAGAAGCTTCAATAGCACAGATAGATACTTTTATTTCTGAAGAATTTAGAGGCTCAGGCGGAAGACTAAGTAATGGTAGTATATTATTAGATACAGAAGTAATAGTTGGTGATAGTAATGGCAATTCAAATGGATTCAGTGCTAGACAAGTAGATAATATAAGAAATCAGCATGAAAATTATGGTTCAAATCCGTGGAATGAAAAATCTTCTTCATATAATAGCCTTTTTTATTCATATAAGTATTTTAGAGAACGTAGTTGGTATGAAAATGGAGGTTCATTCCCTGGTGTTAAACTGGGTTTCTTTGCAGGGAGATATGCACAAAAATTATTATATAACCCTGGAAATTGGTGGTTTTCAACAAAAGTGAACAAATTCTATGATTGGTCTGTCACTGGAAACGGTTCGACAGGAGGTAGAGATAAATATATTGGAAAATTATCTCAAAAATATGGCAAATATGTAGGTAGTGCAGGTAAGTTATTTGGAGTATATGGTTTATACAATACAGCAGGAGAATATGCAAATGGTACTTTGACAGGGTTGGGAGCATCCTATATTGGAGGAGTAGATGCAGCAGGAATAGGTAGTAAAAATATTAACGTAGCGGCTTGGTCTTTGGGTACGGGAATTGGAAAATCAATAGTAGAAAGTAGTTGGTATTTTAATGCTATTCATAATGATTCAAGATGGTAAAATGATTTATAAGAGTTTTTTTTGGTTTTTATATTCTTATTTTAAAAAAGGAAAAGAGATTGACCCCTTATTTTCCTCTGTATGCGCAATAGTAGGATTGCAAGTATTAAATTTAATTTTTTTACAGGGACTCTTTTTCTTTCATTTGACCAATAAAAGAGACCTTTTATTTGATAAGACGCCTATTTTGGGTTTTATAATTATTACTCTACTTTTAGCTGTAAACTATTTTTATTTTAAATCAGCTAATCTAAAAAAAATAGAAAATGATTATAATACTGCTATTAGAAATAATAGAAATACATATAAATTTATTTATTTTGCATATATAATAAGTTCTACAATTATTGTGATATTAATGTTGTATTCTATTAAAAATAATATTAAATGGTTTTAAGATTCTTTTTCATGTCAATACTTTTGTCAAGTTTATTTGGGTGTAATCAAAAATCTACATGTCAAGATTTTCAGAAAGGTAATTTTATTATAAAATTGGACACTGAAGTTTATTCAAAATATGAAAGGACTGAAAATACTCAAATTGAGACAGACCAATTGGGGAATAAAATTTATTATTCTATTGAATGGATTAGCGAATGTAGTTTTATTCAGAAATTTGATGAGGATAAAATGGAGCTAACTGATGAAATGAAAATGGTTAATAAAGATGGAGGTGTTGTAATTGAGCTTTTAGATATTATTGGAGATGGCTGTATCTCCTATCAATCTTACGTGAAGAACTTTAAAGATTTAAGCCTTAAAAAAGGAAGTTTTTGTAAAAATTGACCCCCGCTCCCGCTAAACTGTGTTTAGTGGAGGTGAGAGTAAGAAATAAAATAACCCCGATAGCGCGGACTTGTAACTTAAATCCGTGAATCTCTTCCTAAAAAAAGTTTACAAATTTATACTTAATCCTAAAATAGATTTACAACTATAATTTAGTCCTATTATTGGTTTACAATGATAGAACTTTTTATATGATAATTCTTATATCAATCTCAAAAAGATGATGTGACGTTCCAAGGTGATGATCCACGCAAATTTTGAGTTAGAGCTGAAAAACGTAACAAAGAAACAGTCTTAAATACAGACGTCTAGGCATGGCAGATTAGGAAGCTATGGAAGCTTTAAAAGGTATATTCTTTGATGGTAAAAACCATTACCTTAAAGACATTATATAAAAATTATTTCAAAATAATCTAACATGTCACGCAACTATTTCCTATGCTTTGCATCTATTATACTATAATGTTAAAGTTTATTAAATATGAAAACTAATGCCCTAGTACCTATTCTTATGGCAATTGCACTTTTAATTGTTGGTTGTAATGATGACGATTCAAATTGCGCTCAAGACCTAACTGGAGAACTAAGTAATAATGAAACTGCATTTGCCCACAAGTGGGTTTTAGCTGAAATTGTTTCAGATAAGGAAATAGATTTAACAGATGACAGCGAAGATAACCCAAGTACCAATTTATTTGAACAATACGGAGCATGTGAAAAAGATGCCTTCTATAATTTCAATAATGATAGAAGCTACACATTTGAACAGGGAGTAACGGCTTCAAATTGTAGTAACAAACAGACATCTACTGGCACCTGGAAATTAACAAATAATACCTTATTAACCTTGGTAAGTTTTTGTAGTACGCGAGAAATTACTATTGAGATTAATACGGATGGTAATTCATTCTTAATAGAAGATAACTTCAATATTACTGATGTAAAAGGAAATCGTATTAGTAGTAAAATTACCTTTACTTATAATAAGGTAACTAATTAGAACATTCTTCTTTTTATCTCTAAAAGCTTATTTAATATTTTGATATTTCAACGCTTCTAAAGTTGAAATATCAAAATATTTTATTCTTGCAACGCCTGCTCTAGATCTTGTATAATATCATCCACATGTTCTAAGCCAACTGATACTCTTACCAAACCATCAGTAATACTTACTTCTAGCCTATCTGCTTCTGATAGTTTACTATGTGTTGTAGATGCTGGATGTGTTACAATAGTCCTTGTATCTCCTAAATTCGCAGATAATGAACACATTTTTATAGCATTTAAAAACTTACGACCTCCTTCAATACCACTTTTAACTTCAAAAGCAACAATATTGCCTCCTAGTTTCATTTGTTTTTTGGCTACTTCGTATTGCGGGTGTGATTTTAAAAATGGATATTTCACCCAATTTACTTTTGGATGATTTTCTAAAAACTCAGCCACTTTTAAGGCGTTTTCACAATGCTTATCGACTCTTACAGGAAGCGTTTCAAGGCTTTTAGACAAAGTCCATGCATTAAATGGAGACAAGGCTGGCCCAGTGTTTCTAGCAAACAAATAAATCTCTCTAACTAAATCGGCATCACCTACTGTAACGCCTCCTAAAACACGTCCTTGACCATCCATAAGTTTTGTCGCCGAATGCACTACCAAATGCGCACCATATTTTATAGGCTGCTGAATATAAGGAGTCGCAAAACAGTTATCTATAATTAAAATTAGATTGTGTTTTTTAGCAATGTTACCTAACAATTCTAAATCAATAATATCGATCGCTGGGTTTGTCGGTGACTCAGCATATAGAATCTTTGTTTTTGATGTGATACAGCTTTCAATAGTCTCTGGTTTATTGATGTCGAAATAAGTCGTTTCAATATTCCACTTAGGTAAATATTTTGTAAATAGTGTATGTGTAGAACCAAAAACAGAGCGAGCTGATACAATATGATCACCACTATCCAACAACGCTGCAAAGGTTGAAAATATGGCAGCCATTCCAGTTGCAAAGGCATAACCACTTTCAGCACCTTCCATTTTACAAACTTTATCTACAAACTCAGATGTATTAGGATTTGTAAAACGGCTGTATATATTACGTTCCTTTTCTTCTGTAAAAGAAGCACGCATATCTTCGGCATCTTCAAATACAAAACTTGATGTTAAATATAGTGGACTTGTATGTTCCAAAAATTCGGTACGTTCTAATTGCGTACGAATGGCTTCTGTTTCAAATTGTTTTTTTTCTTTGCTCATTTTATTTTTCTTTAACTCAGTATAAAACCTATTCAGTTTTTTACACTAACAATCTATTTACTGACCAGTTGTCATTTCGAAAGCGTGAAGAATGAACGACAAGAAATCCTATAATGATGAGATTCCTCCTCATGCTTCGTTCGGAATGACAAGATTATTTAATTTATATGTTTAGATAATCTCAAAATATCCCCAAAAACACCTCTGGCTGTTACTTCTGCACCTGCTCCTGCACCTTGAATAACAATGGGTTGTTCACCATAAGATTCTGTAAAAATTTCAAAAATAGCATCCGATCCTTTTACATGCCCCAGTGTACTATCCTCTGGAATAGATACTAATTTTACTTCCAAATTCCCTTTATCTTGAGATAAATCGCCAAATAAATCACCCACATATCTTAATACATGCCCTTCTTTCTGTTCATCTTTTATTTTTTGAAATTCTTCATCTAAAACATCCAACTGTTTTAAAAATTCCTGAACAGAAATATTTTGATAGGCTTCTGGAATTAAATTCTGAACGGCCACATCTTCAAATTCATTTTGCAAATCTAGTTCTCTGGCCAATATTAATAGCTTTCTGGCAACATCATTTCCAGAAAAATCTTCTCTTGGATCAGGCTCTGTAAAACCTTTATCTATAGTTTCTTGAACAATCACACTAAATGGTTTGTCTTCAACTGAAAAGTTATTAAATAAATAGCTTAATGTTCCCGAAAAAACACCGCGTATTCTAGTAATATTTTCTCCCGATTCATGCAACAATTTAATCGTATCAATTAAGGGCAACCCTGCACCAACCGTAGTTTCATACAAATACTGCTTATTATGCTCATTTAATTGCGAACGCAATTCTGTATAAAAGGCATGCGAGATCGTATTCGCTATTTTATTAGAGGATACTAAATCGAAACCAGCTTCAACTAACGGTATATAGTTTGCATGAAAATTTGAACTCGCTGTATTATCTACTGCAATTAAATTTTCTAAATGGTGTGTTTTCGCAAAAGTAATAATATCTTGAATGGAACTTTCTTGTGATGTTGATTGTATAGCTTCTTGCCAATTATTTTCGACACCATTTTTATTTAAAAGGAGTTTTCTTGAATTAGCAATCGCAAACACATTCAGGTTAATACCTTTTCTTTTTTCTATATCGTTTTTAGACTTTAGAATTTGATTAATTAAAGCGCCTCCAACTAAACCATGGCCAAAAATGGCGATATTTATCTTTTTTGAGATACCGAAAACCTCACCATGGATCACGTTCATGGCTTTATGCAATTGATCCTTTTTAACCACCAAACTTACATTCCTACCTGTTACCGTATTATTAAACAGTAAAGGTGTAATCTGGTTTTTAATCAATGCATTAAATGGTTTATGAAACGAACTTAATTCAATCCCTATAATGGATATTACGGACACATCATCTACAATTTCAATTTTATTGACATCCTGTGCATAAAAATCGTTTTCAAATTCACGTTCTAGAGCAATAACCGCCTGAGTTGCTTGTTCTGCATTTATAATTAATCCAATACCTCTTTCTGAAGAGCCTTGAGAAATAATGCTCACACTAATATCATGAATACTTAATGCTTTAAAAATTCTAGCATCCACCCCAATCTTACCTAATAGACCACGTCCTTCTAAATTTAACAGAGCCACATTATCTAAAACTGATAAGGATGTAACTTCTTTAGAGCTTGGTTTTGCTGTTATTAAAGTACCTTCATCATCTGAATTAAACGTATTTAGAATACGAAGATTGATATTCTTTTCTACTAAAGGAATAATGGTTTTAGCATGTAAAACATTTGTCCCGAAATTAGCTAATTCATTCGCTTCACTAAACGATAATTCTCTAATTTTCTGAGCATCGGCTACCAAATCAGGATTTGCTGTATAAATACCATTTACATGTGTATAATTTTGCAACTCTTCTGCATCCAAATAATTGGCTAATAAAGCAGCTGTATAATTACTTCCATTTCTGCCTAAGGTAGTCGTTTCATTTTTTGCATTAGAAGCAATAAACCCTGTCACTATGTTAACAGTATCTCCATTATTTTGTTTAAAATAATGTCTAACATTATCTTTCGTTAATTGCGAAATAGGCTGTGCATTTCCAAAGGCGTCATCCGTTTTAATTAACTGTCTTGAATCTGTAGCTTTTGCTTTAATGCCGCGTTGATTAAGTAATTCTGAAAGTAATTTAATAGACAATAGTTCTCCTTGAGCTAAAATTTCATCTTTCGTTTTTTGGCTACAATCACGCAACAGACTAACGCCTTCAAAAAGTTTATCAAGAATTGAAAACTGTTCAGAAAAATCTATGGTTTTTAATGGTTCTTTTTGGTACGCTTTAAAAGCGTCCAATTCATCTTGAAAAGGTACTCCTTTTAAAGCTTTATTTAAAATATTCTCTAATTCATCCGTTGCTTGTCCTCTTGCCGAAACTACAACGGAAATTCGCTCGCCATTGTTGACTTTGTTTTCAATAATGGAAAGAACTTTATCCAAACCATCTCCGTTTGCTAAAGATTTTCCTCCAAATTTTAATACTTTCATTTTTCTTTTTTTAGAATCTGGCACAAAAATGCCCTCTATAATTTTTTCTAATTGTTCGTATTCCATTAAAAAAGCGTCATGGCCATGTACTGAATGTATCTCATTGTATGTTACATTGGGATGTGTTAATGCCAGTTGCTTATGGGTTTGCCTGTTTTCTTCTGCTGTAAAAAACAAATCGGAATCTACGCCCACAATATGAATATTAGCATCGATACGTTCTAAAACAACCTCTGCTGAACTTGATTCAGTATTAAAATCGTCCGCTCTATTTTTAGTAACATCAATTGTTCTTAACAATTGATTCATCAATTTATAAGCTGACAATTGAAACCGTTCTTGTAGTTTTTTACCATGATGCAGTAACCAGCTTTCTACATTAAAAATCTCTAAATCTTCATTTTTAGAACGGTGAAAGCGTTCTTTGAATGATTCTGGAGTACGATAACATAACATAGCATGCATTCTGGCATCATGCACAGGGCTTTTTGAATTTAATAAAAATTGCTCTTGAATCTGACAATTAGCAATTAACCAGTCTGTCGATTTCCAATCGGTTGCAACAGGTATAAAATGCTCTGTAACATCTGGTTTTATAACAGCCATTTCCCATGCAATACCACCTCCTAAAGAGCCTCCTATAATGGCAAACAGCCTCTCGATTTTTAATTCTTTAAGACCTATTAAAAATAGTTTTGCAATATCTCTGGCAATAAAATCTTTATAGTTATCTATTACAAAACCATCAAAACCATTTCCAGGAATATTAAATGCTAAAACAGTGTATAAATTAGTGTCTATTACTTTATCGTTACCGATTAAATCTTTCCACCAACCATCATCTCCAGCAACATTACTATTACCGGTCAAAGCATGATTTACCAAAACAACTGGAGCTGTGCCTAAGCTCTTACCAAATAGCTGATAGCTCAGTTTAATTTCTGAGACTAAAACACCACTTTCGGTCGTATAATTTGGAATTATGGTATGTGACAGTACGTCTTTCATTGATAATTATTTTAAAACCTTAAATCTCGCTAAAAGCAGCTTTTAAATCGGTCTTTAAATCTTCTATATCTTCTAAACCAACCGATAATCTGATAAGATCTTTAGTCACCCCTGCGGATTCCTGTGACTCATCACTTAACTGTTGATGGGTTGTACTTGCCGGATGAATAATTAATGATTTTGTATCACCTATATTCGCTAATAAAGAAAATAGTTTCGTTTTATCTGCAATTGTTTTGGCAGCATCATACCCGCCTTTGGCTCCAAAAGTAACGATACCACTTTGTCCTTCAGATAAATATTTATCGGCTAAAGCTTTGTATTTACTACTTTCCAGACCTGGATAATTTACCCAAGCAACCTCATCTTGTTGTTCTAACCATTTTGCAAGCTCTAAAGCATTTTTACTATGTTGCTTTATTCTTACTGGTAGCGTTTCTAAGCCTTGAATAATATTGAACGCATTTGTTGGACTTAATGCGCCACCAAAATCTCTTAATCCTTCTAAAATTAATTTAAAAGTATAAGCTGCAGCTCCTAAAGCTTCACTATAAACTAGACCATGATATCCGGCTGATGGTTCTGTAAATTCTGGAAACTTTCCGTTTGTCCAATCAAAGGTACCTCCATCAACAATAGCACCTCCCAATGATGTTCCTTGACCTCCAATATATTTAGTAAGCGAATGAATTACAATATTAGCTCCATGTTTTAATGGATTTAATAATGCTGGAGTTGCTACAGTATTGTCAACAATAAAAGGGACTCCTGCGGCTTTAGAATGTACAGCAATAGCTTCTAAATCCAAAACATCTAATTTCGGATTCCCTAAAGATTCTACAAAAAATGCTTTCGTATTATCTTGTATGGCGCCTTTAAAATTTTCTGGATTAGAAGCATCTACAAATGTTGTAGTAATCCCTAGTCTAGGTAATGTTACACTTAACAGATTATAAGTTCCTCCATACAAACTACTAGATGCTACAATATGATCTCCCGCTTTTAAAAGGGTTAATAATCCTGTTGAAATAGCAGCCGTTCCCGAAGCAAATACAACAGCTCCAATACCACCTTCTACAGCAGCTAAACGTTCTTGTAAAATCTGATTTGTTGGGTTATTCAGTCTGGTATATATAAACCCTAATTCTTTTAATCCGAATAGGTTTGCTGCATGATCTGAATCGTTAAAAACATACGATGTTGTTTGATATATTGGTACTGCTCTTGTACCTGCGTTTGCTGTTACATCATGTCCTGCGTGTAGTGCGTTTGTTGCTAATTTTTGAGTACTCATTTTTCTAATTTTTGAATTAATTGATTCCCGCTTATGCGAGAATGACATTTTTAAAGGTTGTCTAAATAAAAATATTTAGAAATTCCTTATGATTAAGCCAAATATGCTACGAATAGCTTACTTATATAGAAAAATGTTAAAAAGAAAATTAAAATTACCGAAAGTAATTTCATTTGGTTATCTATCCGTGTAATCCTGAAACGGGTTCAGGACGGGGTAGAATTTAGCACCTTCTTTACGTGTAAAGGGTTGCTAAGGTTTCATAGGGTCTAATCCCTCCGCCTTTCTTGATAACATTTCAATAAGTGATTGAACTTTGTGAATGCAAATATTCGTTCAGAAAAAGTTAAAAACCTAATTTTTTTTGAAAAATTTTATAAAAACTTTATTTAGGTAAGTAAATATACTCTTCGAATACGTTATTTTTCACGATTAAGTACCTCGCTTCCCCTCAAGAAACTTATTTCTAATAACCAGGTCTATTGGTCTGTTTTCTATTTTAGATTCTAACCACGAAATAATATCTAAATACAAGAAAGCACGGCTTTGGTAAGGGTCATCTTCATACTCCTTTAATTTCTTGTGAAGTTTAATAAACTCCCCTTTCACTTCATTAGGATAAATATCACCTAAACCTCTCAAAAATTTAATAAACTCCTTTTGTACTTCATACAAGTCTTCCATTTTAATTAAAAACTTATAAGTACTTCTTATTAAAACATCAAGATTATAATCCAAACCTGCTTCATAATGAGCCACAAGATTTAAAATTCTTGAAAAACACAATAAGTCTTCACGCATTTGCAGGGACTTATTACTTATAATTTTTTCTAAAAAGTAAATACATTTTTTGTTTTCTCCTACCCCAAAATACATGCTCGCAATTTTATAATAGAATACCATAATATGGTGTTCGTCAATGCGATCTTTATAATTTCTTAACCGCTCTAATATTTCATCTATTAGAGGTAATCCATCTTTAAAGCTTCCATCAATAAAATGTAAATTAAACTTATTATTATAAATATATAAAAAAGCTAATCCGTCTACATTATCATCTATTGGAAACCATTTTTCTTTTGTAACAGCTTCTAAATTAAAAAGTACTTCCTTAAATTTTTCATACTGTCTTAAATAAAATAATGCTTCAAGTAAATAGTGGTTTCCTTTTAAAAAAAAGACAGGATTTAAAATAATCATATCCTTATTTTTATAAAACAAATCCACCCATTTAGAAGCGTATTTGTAGCTTGCTAAAAAATCTGAGGTTAAAAAACTATACCATAAATGGGCTTTATATAACCAAAGTTTTTCTCTAAAACCTAATTTATTAATATCATATTTTGGTAACCTGTCATTAAAATAGTTAGTGACTCTTTGATTTTCTTTATCATTTTTTATATAGCCTGTTTTTAAAAACAAACCATATAGTTGGAGTGATAAATTAGACAATTTACTGGCTATTACATTTTGCTGACTTAGTTCTTTTGCTTGTACAGATAGCTCGTCTGCTCTGTTATTAAGACTTCTGGTTATGTATTGAGATTCGATTATTTTTTCTAACTCAACAATTTCATAAGCTATGTTTTTTTCTTCGTTAGCTATCGCTAAACTTTTTGCTTTATCTAGTATCTTCAAACTTTGTTTGTAAAGTCCTTTATGGTACAAAATAGTCGCAAAATCTAACTGTTCCCGAATTTGAATTCTAACATTTTGATGGGATGGATTTAATCTTAAACTAATTAAAATTTGCTTATACAAATGCGCCTTTAAATTAGAAAGCTGCTGTTTTTTTACGATTCCTTTTTTAAGAATGGTAGCTTCATCGTAAACGGAAAGTTTATCCAGAATATTAAAAAGTGTCAAAAATTTTGAATCTTCATTTACACCTAAACGTCCTACATAAAGTTTAAACTGTCTCTTTTCAGATTTAGACAGTGACTTTATTAAAACAAACAAATTATCTTTTTGCTCTCTTGTCATAGTTGCAAACACAACACTAACATGTTGATTAACAGTTTTTTAATTAAACAATACGTAGGTTAAACATCGTAAAAACGAAAGCTTTAATCCTCGTTTTAGGAAACCAAAATATAAATTCGTAATACAATAAGAAAATATATTTATATAAATGTCTAATAATAACGTCCAAATTTTTGATACTACGCTAAGAGATGGCGAACAAGTCCCTGGCTGCAAATTAAATACTGAACAAAAATTAATTATCGCAGAACAGTTAGATAATTTAGGAGTTGATATTATTGAAGCTGGCTTTCCTGTATCAAGTCCTGGTGATTTTAAATCGGTTGAGGCGATTTCTAAAATTGTAAAAAACGCAACGGTTTGTGGGTTAACACGATCTGTTGAAAATGATATAAAAGTAGCTGCTGAGGCATTAAAATATGCTAAAACACCAAGAATCCATACTGGTATTGGAACATCAGATTCTCATATAAAATTTAAATTTAAATCTACACAAGAAGCTATTATTGAACGTGCTGTAAAAGCAGTTAGTTATGCTAAATCTTTTGTTGAAGATGTAGAGTTTTATGCTGAAGATGCTGGGAGAACTGATAATGAATATTTAGCACGTGTTTGTGAAGCTGTTATTAAAGCTGGAGCTACCGTTTTAAATATTCCGGATACAACTGGTTACTGTTTACCGCATGAATATGGTGCAAAAATTAAATACTTAAAGGAAAATGTTAAAGGTATAGATAATGCTATTTTATCATGCCATTGTCATAACGACCTAGGTTTAGCAACTGCTAACTCAATTGAAGGTGTTATTAACGGTGCACGACAAATTGAATGCACTATTAATGGTATTGGAGAACGTGCTGGAAATACTGCTTTAGAGGAAGTGGTAATGATTTTAAAGCAGCATCCATATTTAGATCTAGACACTAGAATACAAACTGAAATGCTTTACGGTATTAGTCAATTGGTTTCGGATAGTATGGGTATTTACACACAGCCTAACAAGGCTATTGTTGGTGCTAATGCATTTGCTCATAGTTCTGGAATTCATCAAGATGGTGTTATTAAAAATCGTGAAACTTACGAAATTATTGATCCTAAAGATGTTGGTGTTACAGAATCTGCTATTGTATTAACAGCTAGAAGTGGTAGAGCCGCTTTAGCATATAGAGCAAAAAATATTGGATATGAATTAACAAAACTTCAGTTGGATGAAATTTATGTAAATTTCTTAAATTTTGCCGACAAAAAGAAAGAAGTTAATGATAGTGATATCCATCAAATAATAGAAAGCAGCAAAGTATATAATGAAATAATTACTTCTGCTTAATTGAAAAAGAATTCCGAAAGGCGTAACTTTGAGGTTACTATTGAATTTGTCATTCCCAAAAAACGGGAACTAAAAATAAATAAATGAAACTAAATATTGCCGTTTTGCCAGGCGATGGTATAGGTCCAGAAGTTATAGAACAAGCCGTTAAGGTATTGAAAGCTATCGCTATGGAGTTTAACCATATATTTACTTTCGAAACCGGATTAGTAGGAGCTTCTGCTATAGAAAAAACAGGAGATCCTTTACCAGAAGAAACCATAACTATTTGTGAAAAAGCGGATGCTGTTTTATTTGGTGCTATCGGTGAGACTAAATACGATATAGATCCTAATGCTGAAATACGACCAGAACAAGGTCTTTTGGGGATTCGAAAAGTCTTAGATTTATATACAAATATAAGACCTGTTATAGCTTATGACGATTTACTAAATAAATCTTCATTAAAGATAAAACAAATTAAGGATACTAATATTCTTATTTACCGAGAACTTACAAGTGGCATCTATTTTGGACAAAAAGAGCTAAGTGAAGACGGTAATACAGCTTCCGATATTTGTGAGTATACCCGTTTTGAGATAGAACGCATTGCTCATCGCGCATTTAAAGCTGCTCAATCCAGAAAACGAAAACTAACACTGGTAGATAAAGCTAATGTTTTGGCAAGTTCTCGCTTATGGCGTAAAGTAGTTCAGGAATTAGCTCCAACGTACCCTGATGTAAAAGTAGATTATCTATATATAGATAACGCCGCCATGGAGCTTATAATTAACCCAAGACAGTTTGATGTTATTTTAACTGAAAACATGTTTGGAGACATCTTATCTGAAGAAGCCAGCGTTATTGTAGGTTCTATAGGTTTGTTAGCTTCGGCATCTATTGGCGACAAATATGCTATGTTCGAACCTATACATGGTGCTTATACAAAAGCTGCTAATAAAGGAATTGCTAATCCAATTGCGTCCATTTTATCGGCCGCTATGTTATTAGATCATTTTGAATTACATGAAGAAGCTGATTTAATTAGAGAAGGTGTCGATAAATCATTGAAACTTCATATTACAACACCGGATTTAAACACAAAATACAATCATGTAACCACCACTAAGGTTGGTGATTTTATAGAAGATTTTATAAATAACCCAGAAGAAACTAATTTAAATTTTACAAACATACATCTAGGACAGTCCACAATCATTTAATTATTTGAGTTAGTCACCAAAATTAAAATTATTGGGATTTACGAAAAGCACATCTAACCGATGTGCTTTTTTAATGATATAAATTTCAAAGCGCTTTAAAACGCTTCATCAATGATTTCTTTATTGGCTATAGCTCCTGCAGAAGTCCCCATGGCTACTGCATTTGACACAGAACGCTTAAATGTTGTATTATCACCACAAGCATATATACCTTGAACAGTAGTCCTTTGAAAAGGGTCTACTGAGATATATCCTTCCTCTGTTAATTCGCAACCTAATGTTTTTGGGATATCTGTGTGTTGAACAAATGGAGCTCTTGCGTAAATAGCTTGTATTGGTTTTTTATGCCTATTTTTAAAAATCACATACTCAACTTGTCCATTAGTCTGCTCAAAACTATCAATCTCTTCTTCTACTATTTTTATGTTATGTGCTTTTAATTTCCCTGTTTGTTCTTCTGTTAAGGTTGATTTTCCATTGGTAAAAAGCGTCAGATCTTTTGTCCAATTATTAATCATTTTAGAAAATTCAAAACCATACTCTCCATTTCCTAATATACCAGTTTTTTCATGTCTTACTTCATACCCATGACAATAAGGACAATGAATAACAGAAATGCCCCAGCTTTCTGAAAAGCCTTTTATGTCTGGCATAATATCTTTAACTCCTGTAGCAAATATTAGTTTCTTTGATATGAATTTGTCATTGAATTCCGTTGTTATCTCAAAACCTTCTAGAGTCTTTACCCCACTTGTTGCTAATCCAGCATAAAATTTTACAGCCTCATATTTTTCAACTTGCGCTCTTGCCTTTATTGAAATGTTTTTTGGTGTTTCTCCATCTTGAGTTAGAAAATTATGCGAGTGAGGTGTTTGTCTATTACAAGGTTTTCCACTATCAATAACTAAAACCTGTCTTAAAGACCTACCTAATGCCATAGCAGCTGAAAGACCAGAATAACTACCACCTATAATGATTACGTCAAAATTATTATTTGTCATTTTTCTATCTTTAAGTTTTTAAATTTGTAGAGACTCATAAAAAATTTACTTTACGATAATTTTTGACAAAAATACTAAAAATAATATTATTGCAATATTGTCGCGTTAACAAATCATGAAGAGAAGAAAGACACAATCACAGGAAGAAATTTTAACAATTTTAAAAGATTCAAAATCAGCATTAAACCATGATATGCTGCAAGCTAAATTAACTAAAAAGGTTGATAGAGCTACCATTTATCGTATTTTAAACCGATTTAGCGACGATGGTATAGTACATAAAGTTATTGGTGACGATGGTAAGCAATATTTTGCCTTCTGCTTAAATTGCGATGAAGAAAAAAAGCAGCATACGCATAATCATTTTCATTTCAAATGTCTTAAATGTGGTAAAATGGAGTGTCTTAAACACGAAATTGACGTGTCTTTACCAAAGGGATATACTTCAGAAACTTTCAATGGGTTAATATCTGGTTATTGTAGTGACTGCTCATAATTTTCATTCCGATTTAATATCATCCTCCGTTTCAAATTGCCCGTCATAACCAGCAGATATTATCAAAAAACCTTTTTCATTTCCTTTAATGACATAATTATAAGGTCGACCCCAAGCATCTTTTATCCAGCTTTGTTTCATTGGATCATTCCCAATTAGTTCATCTATTTCTTTAGGGTACTGCTCGAATTTTTCATTCCATTTTTCTATTCGATCACTTATTTGAGAAATTTCTTTTTTAGTTCTTTTAGGAAAAAGAAATGCGTTTTGATAACTAAGAAATATAAACGCAATGATACTCACAACAATTAAAAGTTTGATAATTACCAAAGCACTTGGTTGAAAAACATACTTTTGGATCGGTCTTTTAATTCCGTCTTCTTTTTCTTTTTTACTTACCCGCTTTCGATGTTTATAATCTTCACGAATGAGGCCAAAATCTACTAAAGTTTCTAATATTAATTCAATCACTCAAATACTCCTCAGTTATTTATTATGATATTTAAATATACTTTCTATTTCTGATGAAACGTATTCGATACAAATTCTAAAACATCAGGAAGTGATTCTCTCCAATACGTCCAGGTATGCCCGCCATCTCTAATTCTAAATTCATGTTGTACGTCTTTTTTACGAAGCGCAATATGTACGAGACTATTTCCTTCGTATAGAAAATCGTCATCACCACAATCAATATACCATTTTACAGATTCAACCTGTTTTTTGGTCATGGACTCTATAAGTGGTAACGCACTATGTGTTGAGAAATATTTTTCTGCATCGGTATCACTGATTTCTAAATTATAATACTGTTTTGCCATTTTTTTTACTTCACCAACAGTTAATGGACCCGTATAAGCACTTAACGGACATGCCGATGAAAATAATTCGGGGTGATGTAATGCATACATAAAAGAGCCTCCACCGCCCATAGATAATCCTGCAACAGCCCTATATCGTTTTTCTCTTTTTATACGATAAGTCGTTTCCACGTAAGGCATAAACTCTTCAAAAAAATAGTCTTCGTAATTCCAATCACCTCTTGCGTCATTAAAATAACCTAAGCGTTTCGTTTTTGCATCAGGCATAACGATAATCATAGGGGTTGCTTTACCTTCTTTTATGGCTTTATCTGTAATATGCAGCACTTCTCCAAATTGAACCCAACCTGTTTGATCATCACCAGCACCGTGCAATAAATATAAAACAGGATAATCTCTTTGAGACGTTTCGTAATCTGGCGGTAGGTAAATGGCAAAGTTTCGATCTCCTTTTAAGATTTTACTCGTGTGAGATAATTTATCGAAGACCTTTCCTGTTTGTGCAAAACTTGAGAAAGAGACTATTAAACAAAAGCCAAGAAATACCAGTCCTTTTTTCATTGTACCTATTTTTTTATTTACTCATATAATAGATTCCAATTTACTTAATATTAATTGCAATAATACTTTATTCAGGAAATTTAACACACGTTTTTCTATACAGAAGATATAATATACTACTTGAACATGTATCGTGCATGATTAAATTAATCAGGAAACTTAGCTCGTATTTTATCTAAACTTAAATTATGAATACTACCAACATGTGTATGATGCTTAGAGGTATCTGGAACATAAGTACCGTCTTGCACTTCTCCACCAATTTTCTGGTAAGCTTCTCTAAAACTTTGCCCCTCTACAACTAAGGTGTTTATATTATCTACCGTAAATAAGTATTTGTACAGATCGCTATTAATATCTATATTTTTTACAATGATTTGTTGAATGGAATAATTAAAAATATCCAGAATATCTTTTACTTCCTCAAAAGCTGCAATGATGTTTTCTTTTAATAACTGAAAATCTCTATGATAACCACTTGGTAAATTATTGGTTATTAAAATCATTTCGCTTTGTAAAGCTTGTATTTTATTACACTTTCCTCGAATTAATTCAAATACATCGGGGTTTTTTTTATGAGGCATGATACTACTCCCTGTAGTTAATTCATCTGGGAAAGAAATGAAACCAAAATTCTGGCTCATATACAAACAGATGTCCATAGCAAAACGAGACATGGTATTAGACAGACTACCTAAACTGGCAGCGATGGTTCGCTCGCTTTTCCCGCGACTCATTTGGGCAGCAACTACATTATATTTTAAGGTAGAAAAATCCATTTCTTTGGTAGTTAATTCTCTATCTATAGGGAATGAACTACCATAACCTGCAGCCGACCCTAACGGATTTTGGTCTACTGTTTGAATGGCAGCATTTAGTAAGTATACATCGTCTATCATTAACTCTGCATAGGCAGAGAACCATAATCCAAAAGATGATGGCATAGCCACTTGTAAATGCGTATACCCTGGTAATACTTTATCTTTATGGGTTTCTGCTAATTCAAGAAGTGTGGTAAAGAAGGATTTTGTTTTTTCTTTTATTATACCCAAATTCTCTTTATAATATAAGTGTAAAGCCACTAAAACTTGATCGTTTCTAGAACGCGCTGTATGGATCTTTTTGCCAACCTCACCCAGCGATTTTGTGAGTTCGAATTCTATTTTAGAATGTACATCTTCAAATTGAGGGTCAATAACAAACGTACCGTTTTCAATCTGGTTTTCTAAAACCTTTAGACCTCCTAACAATTCAACTAATTCTTCAACAGTTATAATGCCAATCTTTTGAAGCATTTTAGCATGTGCTTTGGATGCAATAACATCATACTTCGCAATATGAATATCTATTTCTCTATCGTTTCCAACAGTAAATTGTTCTATTTTTTTATCGATTGATATGCCTTTATCCCAGAGTTTCATTTCCTTAATGTTTATTTGTTTATTAGGTTGATTTGTTTAAACGATTACACGATTCAACAATTCAACATAAATTTTAATACCTTCCTCAATTTCATTCACATAAATAAATTCATCTGCCGAATGTGAACGTGTGCTATCTCCTGGCCCTAATTTTAACGATGGACAGGATAATACCGCCTGATCAGATAGTGTTGGTGAGCCATAGGTTGTTCTACCAATGGCAATACCTGCTTTAACCAAATCGTGATCTATAGGAATGCTTGATGAATTTAAACGTAAGCTACGAGGTGTAATGCTTTTACAAGGTGACTGTTCTTGTAGTATTTCTGCAATTTCAGCATTGCTGTAAGCATCATTTACACGAACATCAACAACTAAATCTAAATGTGCTGGTACGGCATTGTGTTGCTTTCCTGCATTAATTTGCGTTACTGTTAGTTTTACATCTCCTAAGGCTTCCGATCCTTTTTCAAACTTAAAGTCTTTAAACCATTGTAATACGTCAATAGCATTATAAAGTACATTATCATCGTTAGGGTGCGCTGCATGACTTGGTGTTCCCGATACAACTGCATCAAAAACGACTAGACCTTTTTCGGCTACTGCTAAATTCATCAGTGTTGGCTCTCCTACAATCGCTACGTCAATTTTTGGAATAACAGCTAACATACTGTTCAATCCGTTTGGCCCACTGCTTTCTTCTTCTGCCGAAGCGACGATTACTAGGTTATATTTTAAATCTTCTTGATTATAGAAATGAGTAAATGTCGCAATTAACGACACTAAACATCCACCTGCATCATTACTTCCTAAACCATATAATTTACCATCTTCTACAATGGCTTTAAATGGGTCTTTAGTATAAGCACTGTTTGGTTTTACGGTGTCATGATGGGAATTTAGCAATAATGTTGGTTTGCGTTCATCAAAATACTTATTAATGGCCCAAACATTATTCTGCGTCCTTTTATAATCGATTTCATAACGCTTAAACCAATCTTCTATATGCCATGCTGTTTGATCTTCTTCTGAAGAAAAAGATTGTGTTTCTATCAACTTTTTTAAAAGTGATATGGCATCGTTTGTTAATTCTTGTTGCGTCATGTTATAAAGTTATGGTTGTAAAATTATCATTTTCTTTGGTTAACATGGATGTGTTTCCCATATTAATTGTACTTACTCCGTTATTTAACGCATCAAAACAATTTTCCAATTTCGGTAACATCCCATCAGCTATGATACCTTTTTCTAATAACTCCCTATAAGTCTTTGAGTTAATATGTTTTACTACCGAATTCTTATTGTTTATATCTTCTAAAACACCATTCAATTCAAAACAATAATAAATAGATGTTTCATACAAATGGCTCATCCCTACAGCTACCTGAGACGCAATAGTATCTGCATTGGTGTTTAATAATTGTCCATGACCATCGTGGGTGATCGCACAAAAAACAGGCGCAAAATCGGCTTGAATTAATTTATCTATAGATTCGTGAGCGACTCGTTTAACGTCTCCAACAAATCCAAAATCGATTTCTTTTACAGGTCTTTTATCTGAGGTTATACTATTAATATCGGCACCAGTTAACCCAATGGCATTGGTATTTAAAGACTGGAGTTTAGCAACAATATTTTTGTTTACCAGACCGCCATAAACCATTGTGATGACTTCTAAGGTTTCGGCATCTGTAATACGTCTGCCGTTTATCATTTTAGATTCAATCCCTAATTTAGATGCCACCAATGTAGCACGTTTGCCGCCTCCATGTACTAAGATTTTCTTTCCTTCTAAATTAGAAAATAGTTTTAAAAAGGCCTTTAAAGATGTTTCGTCTTCAATAATGTTGCCTCCTATTTTTACTATGGATAATTTTTCCATTTTAATTTATCTTATTTAGGTTTCGACTGCGCTCAACCTGACATTTCAACTTTAATTTACCTTGATCGGAGTCGAAAGACTCGAAATATAGACACTTCGACTTGTTTCGCAAGCTACTTTCAATAAAAATATATTTTCATTTTCAGCAATGCTCAGTGTGACATTCGTAATCCGAATAATCTGTTACAAGTTTTCCAATAATTTTTTAAGCACTAATTGCGCTGCATAGGTTCTGTTATTAGCTTGTTGAATCACTAATGAACTATCGCTATTTAAAACAGCATCTTCTACGACTACATTTCGTCTTACTGGTAAGCAGTGCATAAATTTAGCGTCACCAATTTTGTCTTTGGTTATCATCCAATTAGGATCTTCACTTAAAACCTTACCATAATCGACATAAGAACTCCAGTTTTTAGTATATACAAAATCGGCATTTGCAAAAGCTTCTTCTTGATTGTGAATTATTGGAGTATCCCCAGTAATTTTAGGATCCAAATCGTAACCTTCTGGATTTGTGATCACAAACTCAACATCCATTTTTTGCATGGCTTGAGTAAAGCTATTTGCTACTGCATGAGGTAAGGTTTTAACATGTGGTGCCCAACTTAATACGACTTTTGGTTTTGCAACTTTAGTGTGTTCTGAAATGGTTAACGCATCTGTTAATCCTTGTAATGGATGTCCTGTAGCACTCTCCATGTTCACAATAGGAACGGACGCATATTTAACAAACGATTTTAAAACCTGCTCGCTTTCATCTTTTTCTTTATCCTTCAACGTTGGAAATGCTCTTACTGCAATAATATCACAATATTGCGATACTACTGCTGCTGCTTCTTTTATATGTTCTGCCGTAGTTCCGTTCATCACTGTTCCATCTCCAAATTCGATACCCCAAGCATCACCAGATACATTCATAACAATTGGATTCATCCCTAAATTTAATGCTGCTTTTTGCGTACTTAAACGGGTACGTAAACTAGAGTTAAAGAATAATAACCCGATGGTTTTATCTTTTCCTAATGCTAAGTGTTTTAAAGGGTCTTGTTTTATAGCTTTTGCTTCGGCAATCCACGAATCGATGTCATCTATGTCGTGTATGGAGGTGTAATGTTTCATTGTTTCATTGTTGTTGTTTTAGACCTAGTCAGGTTTTAAAAACCTGACAGGTCTACATTATTTTGGTAAACGGAATTTTATTTTCGATAGCATTCGTTATAAAGTTATCTTCTAATCCGTTTACTATCCATGTTTCTACGTTTGATTTTTTTGCTACTGAAATGGCATCTATTTTAGATTGCATGCCTCCAGTACCATGAGTAGATTTAGAGTTTACGACTTGATTCTTTAATTGATCAAAGTCTTCAACGAGTTCTATGGTTTTTGGGGTGCCATTTTCTATGGATTCTTTGGTATAAATACCATTTGTGTTGGTTGCTATTATAAACAGATCGGCATTTAAAAGCGACGCGGTAAGTGCTCCTAATTTATCATTATCTCCAAACTTAATTTCGTCGGTAGCGACCGTATCGTTTTCATTAATAATAGGGATGTAATTATTATTAACAAGTACATTTATAGTATTTACGATATTGGTTTTGCTTTCCTGTTTTTCAAAATCTGAATAGGATAATAAACATTGCGATGTTAGCAATCCGTATTCTCTGAAAATCTCTTGATAAATCCTTATAAGATGTGGCTGACCAATAGATGCGAGGGCTTGCTTTACAAAAACATCTTTTTGTTTACTTTCCAACTTTACAAACTGTTTTGCTACTGCGATCGCCCCAGAACTTACAATAATAAATTCACAAGTATCTTGTAATTGTGCCATTTGGTTTGCAATGTCTTCAATCTTACCTCTAGAAATATTATTAGTTTCTTTGGTAAGTGTATTAGACCCAACTTTAAGTAATATTCTTTTTTTCTTCATGGTTATCTTATTTGTCCATTTCCATGAACATACCATTTATTAGTTACCAAATGTTGCAAGCCTATAGGGCCTCTTTGGTGTAATTTATCGGTGCTAATAGCTAACTCGCCTCCCAAGCCCAGTTGTCCGCCATCTGTAAAACGTGAAGATGCATTGTGATACACGGCAGCGGTATCTACATTCTCCATAAATAATTTAGCTTCAGTTTCATTGGTTGTCACAATAACTGATGAGTGTCCGCCAGAATATTTATTTATCATGGCAATAGTGTCCGCATTCGATGTTATTTCTCCAACAACAATCTTATAATCTAAAAACTCTTCATACCAAATATCATCAGATTCAAATGCTTCAATCTCATCAAACTGACAGGTTGCTTTATCTCCTAAAATCTGAATATTAGATGCCTTTAATTTAGAAATTAAGTCTTTTATGAAGGCCTCTTTATTAGGAAGGTTTTTATCAATTAAAACTTTATCAACCGCATTACAAGCCGATATTTTTGATTTCCCATTGATAATCACGTCTATGGCGATATTTAAATTGGCTTCTTTGTGTACATACACAAAGTTATTACCACGACCACTAATGATAACCGGACAGGTTGCATGTTGCTTCACAAAGGCAATTAAACGTTCACCGCCACGAGGTACTATTAAATCAACTTTCTGTGTTGGTTTTTCTAAAAATGCTTGCGTTTCTGTTCTGTTAAATTGTAAATACTCTACCCAATCTGTTGATGCTTCATTTGCCTTTAAAGCTTCATGCCATAAGGCAACAATTTTTAAGTTTGACTTTAGAGATTCTTTACCACCTTTAAGTAATATTTTATTACCTGATTTAAAAGCAATACCTGCCGCTTCAACGGTTACATCTGGTCTAGATTCGTAAATAATTAACACAGTCCCAAACGATGCTGTTTTATTATAAACCTGCATCCCGTTATCATGTTTAAAACTAAAGCGTTCTACCCCAACAGGATCTTCTTGAGATGCTAAATGTGTTACTGAGGCAATCATTTCGTCCACCTTGGCATCATCCACCTTAAGTCTGTCGTACATTGAAATATCATCCCCATCGTATGCTTCTAAATCTGTTTTATTAATCGTAATAATGGCATTTCTTTCTTGTTCTAAAAGCACTGCCATTTTAAGTAGTACGGCGTTTCTTTTTTCTATGGATAATAAGGTATTCATTTTTTTAGTATTCAGTTGTTCTAGTGTTCAGCTTACAGTCTCAGTGTTCAGTCTCGCTATATTCGTTAGCTTCTTATGTGATTTCTCCTTTTGGTCGAAATGACTCAATACTATTAATATGGCTTTGTCATGTCGATATGAATCACGATTGAGACATCTCATAATATTATAGTTTAAACTGTTTCTTGTATTTCTTCTAAAACCTTTTTAAGAGCTTCAAAAAATTGATCTACGTGTTCTTTTTTAATAGTTAATGGAGGTAAAATCCTTAGTAATTTCTTGTTGGATGCGCCTCCAGTAAATATCTTATGATTATATATTAATGCTTTGCGGATATTTCCAACTTCAAAATCGAATTCTAAACCTAACATCAAACCTCGTCCTTTTATGTTTTTTATCTGCGGAACAGCTTTTGCTTTTTCAATAAAATATTCAGAAATGTTATTTGTGTTTTCAATAAGATTTTCTTCTTCAATCGTATTTAAAACAGCTAAACCTGCCGCACATGCTAAATGATTCCCACCAAAGGTCGTTCCTAGCATACCATATTTGGATTCAATATCTGGGTGAATTAAAATCCCACCTATTGGGAAACCATTCCCCATCCCTTTGGCTAAAGAAATTATATCTGGCGTTACATTATAATGTTGAAATGCGAAGAACTTTCCTGAACGTCCATAACCACATTGAATTTCATCTGCAATAAACATCGTGTTATTGGCTTTACAGAGTGCATCTACTTGTTCGAAAAATTCTACAGTGCCTTGATCTAATCCACCAACACCTTGTATAAACTCAACAATTACAGCACAAACATCACCTTTTTCTAATTCTCTTTTAACACCTTCAACATCATTTAAAGGCAAGATTGTTACAGCTTGTTGTGCATTTATTGGCGCAATAATACTTTTGTTATCGGTTGCTGCTACAGCTGCAGATGTTCTTCCATGAAATCCATTACTAAAGGCCACCACACGTTTTTTACCAGTTTTAAAGGACGCTAATTTTAAAGCATTCTCGTTGGCTTCTGCTCCAGAATTACATAAAAACAACTCGTAGTCTTGACACCCAGAAAGTGCTTCAATTTTATCTGCTAATTGCTTTTGTAATGGGTTTTGAATCGCATTGGAGTAAAACCCTAAGGTGTTAACTTGGTTCGTGATTGCCTCCACATAATTTGGATGTGCATGTCCGATAGAAATCACAGCATGCCCTCCATAAAGATCTAAATATTCGGTTCCTTCGTTATCATAAACGAGAATGTCTTTCCCAGAAACGGGCGTTACATTATATAATGGATAAACGTCAAATAATGGCATTTTAATTCTTTTTAATTTGATTAATTTTTTCAAATGATGATACGATACCTTGTATTAAGGCTGAGCTCAAACCTTGATGTTCCATAGCATTTAAGCCTTCAATGGTGCATCCGCTAGGTGTTGTTACACGATCAATCTCCTGCTCTGGGTGTCTTCCAGATTCAATTAATAGACTCGCAGAACCAAAACAAGTTTGTACAGCCAAATCATGCGCCTCATGTGCTTCAAAACCTAATTGAATAGCGCCTTGTGTTGTCGCACGCACCAAGCGCATCCAAAATGCGATACCACTAGCGCAAATAACCGTAGCAGCTTGTATTTGTTCTTCTGGAATGACCATGGTAGTTCCTAACTGATTAAATATATTTTTTGCTAATTCAATTTTCCCTTGGCCTTTATCATTCGCTGAAAGACATGTCATGGATTTCCCTATTGAGATTGCTGTATTCGGCATCACACGAATGATATTTTTATCGCTTCCAATAATACTTTCTATTCTTGAAATCTCGTAACCAGCAGCTACAGATAGCACCACATGATCAGCTTTTATAAGTGGTGCAACATCTTTCAATACGCCTTCAATATGTCTGGGCTGTAATGCAAAAAGAACAATATCTGATGCTTCAACTGCTTTAGCGTTATCGCTTGTAATCGTAACATGAGGTTCTTCCTCAAAAGTTTTTACTGCCGATGTATTTTTATCACTTAGATACAACGATGTAAATGACTTATTCTTTATAAGCCCTTTAGCGATTGAACTTCCTAAATTCCCTGTTCCTATGATTGCTATTTTCATTTGAATACTTTTTTTTATCATTCCCTCAAAGGAGGGAATCTTATTCATGGTTCTTTTAGTTTCAAGTGGATTCCTGCCTTCGCAGGAATGACAATTAAAATATTTTTTAAAAGTAGGTAGCTTTTAACTGCAACCCAGTTGTTTCTTCAAATCCAAACATTAAATTCATGTTTTGAATCGCTTGACCAGACGCTCCTTTTAACAAGTTATCAATCACGCTTGTAATCAACAACTTATTATTGTGTTTATGTAAATGTATAATACACTTATTCGTATTTACCACTTGTTTTAAATGTATGGCCGCATCTGAAACAAAGGTAAATTTGGCATCTTTATAAAAATCTTTATACATCGAGATCGCTTCCTCAATCGTACCTTCAAAATCCGTATAAAGAGTTGCAAAAATGCCTCTTGAAAAATTCCCTCTATTTGGCATAAACAAAATCTCTGATGAAAAATCATTTTGTAATTGATTTACAGATTGATTAATTTCTCCTAAATGCTGATGCGTAAACGGTTTGTAATACGAAAAGTTATTATCCCTCCATGTATAATGCGTTGTTGCCGATAATGATGTTCCTGCACCTGTGGCTCCTGTTACGGCATTAACATGCACATCGTTATTCAACAAATTCTTTTCTGCTAATGGTAATAATGCTAATTGAATAGCAGTTGCAAAACAGCCTGGATTGGCAATATAATTAGCAGATTTTACAGCTTCTTTTTGCAATTCTGGTAAACCATACACAAAGTTTTTACCATCAAAAATGGTATCTTTTTCTAATCTGAAATCGTTTCCTAAATCAATAATTTTTGTTTTATCTGAAAACGTATTGTTTTCTAAAAACTTTACTGAATTTCCATGACCTAAACATAAAAACAACACATCGACATCTGGATTAACGGTATCAGTAAATTTCAAATCTAAAGATCCCACTAAATCCTGATGGATATGACTAATTTTATTACCTGCATTGGATGTGCTGAACACAAAATTAATAGTCGTTTTTGGATGCGACACTAATAATCTCACCAACTCTCCTGCTGTATAACCAGCGCCTCCTATGATACCAACTTCTATTTTTTCCATTTTATACAATTTATTACTGTGTTTGCTAGACCTGTCAGGTTTTAAAAACCTGACAGGTCTCACAGCTCCTTTCCTTAAGAGTTTACTTGTTGATATATTTTATTTTGATTTCCAATAATTTTAATGAATCCTTTGGCTTCGTCTGCAGTCCATCCTTTATTGACTTCTCCGTAGCTTCCAAACTTAGCATTCATTAAGTCATGTTCTGACACAATACCATCTAATGAGAAGTGATATGGTTTTAAAGTCACTGTTACATCACCACTTACTTGCTCTTGACTACTTTGTAAAAAGGCTTCGATGTTTCTCATGACTGGATCTAAATACTGTCCTTCATGTAAATGCATCCCATAAAAACTTGATAAATATTCTTTATGTTGAAGCTGCCATTTGGTAAGTGTATGTTTTTCTAATAAATGATGTGCTTTTATTGTAATTAAAGCTGCTGCTGCTTCAAAACCAACACGTCCTTTTATACCTACAATGGTATCACCAACATGAATATCTCTTCCTATGGCATAGGCAGAAGCGAAATCATTTAATAGTTCAATATTAACTTCTGGTGCATTTTCTTGACCATTCAATGCAACAAACTCTCCATTTTTAAATGTTAGTGTTACTTTTTCTTCACCTTCTTTTTCTAATTGAGATGGATAAGCTTCACTTGGTAATGGTTTTTCAGATGCTAAGGTTTCAGATCCTCCAACACTAGTTCCCCAAAGCCCTTTGTTTATTGAATATTGTGCTTTCTCCCAAGACATATCAATTCCATTAGATTTTAAGTAATCTATTTCCTCTTGCCTAGTTAATTTCTGATCTCTAATTGGTGTAATGATTTCAATCTCTGGAGCTAAAGTTTGAAAAATCATATCGAATCTCACCTGATCATTTCCCGCCCCTGTACTTCCATGCGCAATATATCCTGCACCGATACTTTTTGCATATTCTACAATCTCGATGGCTTGAATAATTCTTTCTGCACTTACAGATAGTGGATAAGTATTGTTCTTTAAAACATTACCATAGATTAAATATTTTACTACTTTTTGATAAAATGTAGCAACTGCATCTATATTTTTATAAGTAGTCACACCCATTTTATAGGCATTGCTTTCTATATGTCCAATTTCTTCTTTTGTGAATCCGCCTGTATTCACGCTTACTGCATGGACATCATATTCTTTAGATAAACTAACTGCGCAATAAGATGTATCTAATCCGCCACTATATGCTATTACTAATTTCTTCATTACTTTACTTTTTTATCCTTTTTTAAAAACATGGTTTCTTTAATATGTTTCAATCTTTTAAAAACCTTTTCTTTTACTTTTCTTGATTCCTTTTTTTCTTTTGACTTTCCGTCGTATAGCATCCCTGTACACAAACACATTTTACGATTGGTGCGTGTTAAAACGTCATAGTTCTGACAGGTTTGACAACCATCCCAAAATGTTTGATCGTCTGTTAATTCTGAAAATGTCACAGGTTTGTATCCTAAATCACTATTTAATTTCATAACAGCTAAACCTGTAGTAATACTAAATACTTTGGCATCGGGGAATTTTGTTCTTGAATGCTCAAATACTTTATGCTTTATTTTTTTAGCAAGACCTTTACCTCTATAGTTAGGGTGTACAATTAAACCTGAATTCGCTACGAACTTTCCATGACCCCAAAGTTCTATATAACAAAATCCTGCAAATACGTCGCCGTCTATAGCAATAACAGCATTACCATTTTCCATTTTTGTCGAAATATATTCAGGGGTACGTTTGGCTATACCTGTACCTCTAACCATTGCTGATTCTGCAATGGTTTCGCAAATAATTTCTGCGTATTTAGTATGTGATTTATTGGCAATTACAATCTCCATGTATTTGGATCTATTTTTTTATTTGAATTTTAACCTTTTTTTGATTGCTGAACTGGACTCACCTAAGTTCAAAAATTGAAGTACACCCTTACGGGCGACGCGGAAAAATACGGCGCATAATTTGTGTGTTAACTAAGAAATTAACTTGATTTTGAAATGCTATAAAAAATATTTTGGACACTATGAAAAAATTAAAATTACGTTTTGGTTTTGCTATCAGGAAGATTAGATACAGCGGCGGCTATTGCGCGCGGGCAAACCGGGAACAGAACAACGTATTTTATTTTTTAAATTTATCATAGCACAAATCTAAAACTTTATTTAATACAACTTGTAAAAATGAATCGTTTTTTCATGAAAATTATTAATATCTCGATATTTTAATGTTTTTGTTTTAAATAATGCAATGATACTTTTATTATTTAAAAACTTGTCTATTCATAATTCCACATATAGAAGCTCCTTTTTATAAGTTGTTATAATACATCTGCCAACTCACTTTTTAGAAGACGGTGTTGATTTTAAGGCAAATTCAAGTTTTATTAGGTTACAGCTCTTCCAAAACAACGGAGATTTAGCCCCATGTTGCCATGACTACTTTTAAGAAAATAAAGATCCCTCTAGATATTTAAGAATATAAAAGATATATGTAACATATGTTATATATATCCTATATTTGGGTGTATAAAGAACATATGTTCTTTATACTATTGTTAGCCACAATTAGAACATAGTAATGACAAAAAGTCTAAAAGAATTAAAGAAAGAGGATTGGAACAGACTTTTTCCAATTGAATTGGTTGACCACAACCCCGAATGGAAAAATATTTACAGAAAAGAAAAACAACGGATTTTAGATAAAGTTGGAACAGAAAAAATATTACGAATTGAGCATTTCGGGAGCACATCTATTACTTCAATCAAATCCAAACCCTACATTGATTTAATGATTGAAATTCCAAAAGAATTACTATTTGATGAAAAACTAATTGACAAATTAGCTGAGTTAGGATATTCTCATTTTAAAGTTCCTGCAAGAGAAAACATAGATGAATATTCAACATTTGGAAAAGGATACAATGTTGATGGCACGAAAGAACAGATTTTCCACATTCATATGTGTCCTAAAGACAATGCCATGTGGGAACAAATTGACTTTAGAGACTATCTAAATACAAATAAAAAAAGAGCAAAGGAATACGAAAACTTGAAACTTGAATTAGCTTCTAAATTTAAAAATGATAGAGGAGCTTACGTTTTAGGAAAAACAAATTTTGTTAACGAAACAATTAATTTAGCAATCAAAAAATGACAACATTTCCAGTTATAACTTCTACACTTTCAGCAAAAGAATTGGGCGAGTTTATAAAAGATAAGTATCAATTGAAAGAAGATTTCAAATGTGAACTATTTAGAACAGGAATGAATCACACTTACTTTCTTTCTAACAATAAAGATAAATACGTTTTAAGAGTTTACAGTCATAATTGGAGAACAAAATCTGAAATCGTCGAAGAAATAGAACTTTTAAAGTTGCTGAAAGAAAATAATTTAAGCGTATCCTTTCCTATTCAAGATAAAAATGGAGAATTGATTCAAGAAATAAATGCACCAGAAGGAATTAGGTATGTTGTACTTTTCTCATTTGCTCAAGGTGATAAAATTAGATTTATGGATAATGAGACTTGTCTCGAAATAGGTTCTCTAATGGCAAAAATTCATAATCTTACTTCAGATAAAACTATTAACCGAGTTTCCTACGATAAAAAATCGCTTGTAGAACAACCTTACAATTATTTAAACCAATTCTTTTCTGACAAACTACCAGAAATGGAATTCATTAAGGAATTCGGACAAGATTTTAGAGATACAGATTTTGACAATACTCAAAATGGAATTCTACATATGGATATTTGGTATGATAATATGGCTGTTACAGATGAAAGAGAAATCACAATTTTTGACTTTGACTTTTGTGGGAATGGAAATCAAATTTTAGATGTCGCATACTTTTGCAAACAGCTTTTTTTCATAGAATCGGATAAAGAAAAGTATGAATCAAAAGTTCAGAGTTTCCTGAATGGGTATAGAAAAGATAGGAGTTTATCGGAAAAGGAACTTGGGCTAATTCCGAAAGCTGGAGCTTCTGTTTTTGTTTTTTATCTTGGAATACAAGCGCAAAGATTTGATTGGTCAAATATTTTTTTGACTGAAAATTATCTAAAAATGTTTGTTGGAAGAATAAAATCTTGGCTAGAATATTACGAAAAGAAAGAAATAACTGTGGCTAACAAAGTATAAAAATAATGCTTAAGTTTATTCCTAAATCTAAACGATAGTGCTCTTTTGGTCACTCTGATTTTCCTGCGGAAAATCCTCGGACACAAAACCGCACTATTCTTATACAAACACGTTAGCACAAAGTTTAAAAACATGAATTCGTTAAAAAAAATTTCGATTAGATTTCTTTTAGTGTACTTAATGCTTTATATTTTTCCTTTTCCATTTTCTTATATTCCTTTCGGAATTGGTGATACTATTTCAAAATTTGTGGCTTCTTTTTGGGAGCAGTACACTACTTTATTCGCCAATTTCATCTTTGGTTATAAAAAGAAAATCTCTTTCATTGGAAGCGGGGACAATACCTACGGTTTTCTTTTACTTGCGACCCGACTTTTAAGCTCCTTAATTATAATCTTAATTTGGTCAGGATTAGATAGGTTAAAAAGAGATGAAAAATCTTTGTGGACTTATTTAATTGTTGCTTTGCGCTATTATTTAGCTTTCATAATGTTTTTTTACGGCTTTTTGAAAATCTTTTACTTACAATTTACCGAGTTAGATTTTTTCGATTTGACACGAACTTTTGGCGATTCATCTCCTATGCTACTATTATGGCGATTTATGGGATATTCGGAAGCATATTCTGTTTTTACCGGTTTAATTGAAGTTCTGGGAGGAATATTTCTCTTATTCAGGCATACAAAATTGTTGGGAGGGTTTATAACCTTTGGAGTAATGTTGCATGTCTTTATATTAAATATGACTTTTGATGTTCCTGTTAAAATTCTTTCATTTCATCTCTGTTTTATCGCTCTAATTATTATAAGTTCAAATATTAAAAATGTCTATCATTTTTTCTTTTTAAACAAACCAACAATTCCTAATCAAATTGAACCTTATGTCCTAAAGGGTATTAATAGGTATGGGGTTTACTTTTTAAAAGGGTTTTTAATCTGTTTTGTCCTGTTTAATATAATTAATAAAAACGTAAAAAGAAAAAAAGAAAAAGCAGAACCTAGTACACTTTACGGCTTATACCATGTGAGTGATTTTACTGTTAATGGTAATTCAAAACCACCATTAACAACTGATAAGCAAAGATGGAAAAAACTCATTATAGACAAGAGAAGTAGCAAGATTATTAACATGGATGATAGCGGAATGGCTATGCGTCATGAAATTGACACAACTTCTAAATTGTTAACATTAATATCCTATTCTAATGATGATGTAAAATTCACTTTAGAGTATAAGAAAAAAGATAGTGTTCTATATTTAAAAAGTATTTTAAACAATGATACTATTAACATTACTGGTTTAAAAAAAGATAGAGAGGATTTCTTTCTTATTAAAAGAGGTTTTAACTGGATTAATGAATTTCCAGTACAACGATAATTTAAACAAAAGATAAAAACCATGTGCTAACACAACCTATAAACAATACGGGCTTCGCGCTTAATCGAATGGTTTGTGTATTTTTATGATGTCCGCAAAATCTTTGAGATTTTGCTTTAAACAAGGAAAAGAAAAAACAAAACAAAAAGATTTTGCTATGTGCGTGGCGGAAAGCAAACACTAGTTTGCTCCCGTACTATTCATAGCTCAACCGTCAGTCTGTCTCAAAACTCAGATTCGCTCTCTGAGAATTGAGTATTTTAAAATTTTTAAAGACAGGTATCCGAATACATATGTTATAAAATTGGGTTTTGAGACAGTCTGCCGTTATGGGCAATTCTCCACATAAAAAAACTCTATTAATTTCTTAAGCTAACGAGTCAAATTTTGTATAAGAAAATTATACTAAATTTAAACGTTAGTCAGAATTAAAATGAACATTGCGATTATAAAAAACGAAAAGAACTAATTTTTATGAAAAAGGAAAGAAATAGGGAAATATTAATAAGAGTACGCATTAAATTATGAACCTTTCATAAATTAAAAAATAGTGTTAATTGCTAATAAACATAATTGGCACTGCTTTTGATTATAATTTAAAATGAAAAGACTACTTATATTTTGTATTGCCATAGCTTTTTTTTCTTGTGAAAAAGATGATGATGGATTTCCTAAAGATTGCCTTACTGAAAAAATAAGCACTAACGACAAAATAAATGGAGGTTCTATTCTTCAAGTTTATAGGCTTAGAATCGATGGAAAGATAATTGATTTAGCTCAAAAAACTAATATTAATTGGGTAACACTATCTCCTTTAGTACAATTGGAAAAGCTATGTGATAATCATCCATGTTTTGATATAAATGATGAAGTTGAGTTAATGAAAGTTGTTATTCCTAATATGATACAAAGTGGAATAAATAATATAATGTTAAAACCTTTGACGTCTTTTTGGACTGTAAATGGTTCTGGTTTTTGGGGAGATTTTTATGTAAACACCGAAGAAGAATGGAAGCCCATAGAAAAAACATATACAGAACTGTTTTACGAATTTGCAAAACTCTCCGAAGAATTTCCTGAAGTAAAATTACTGTCTATAGGTAACGAGCTAAAAGAATTTACAAAAAGACGCCCTCAATTTTTTAAAACATTGATTACTAGTATTAGAAAAGACTTTCCTAATATAAAATTAACTTATTCAGCCAATTGGGATGAGTATCAATCGGTTTCTTTTTGGGAGGATTTAGACTATATAGGTGTAAACTCCTATTTTCCTTTAGTTAATAAAGAGACACCTACTGTTAACGAAATTAAACAAGCTTTTAACCCAATAAAGAATAACCTTAAAGACTTGTCCTGTACCTACGATAAACCCATCTTATTTACAGAGTACGGGTATAGAAGTATAGATTACGCAGCTTGGAAAGCTTGGTTATTAGGAAACGTTTCTAATACTAATCATAATTTTGAAGCTCAAAACAGAGGTTATACTGCTTTTTATGATACTTTTTGGGATGAAGATTGGGTTGCTGGAGGTTTTTTTTGGGAATGGAAAATACTTTCAAATGAAGAGATTAATAATCCTAATGAAAATGGTTGGTATGTTAACGATAAACCCGTAGAAGAGATTATAAAAGAAAGATACTCAAAATAAAAGCCCATAACAAAGTGTAAAAATAATCCCCGCTCCGCAAAGTCTCCCGACTTAGCGGAACATTAATCAACCAAGCGTATAAAATTTGAAAGAAGGTTACATTATACGAGATCAAGAAAAAATACATTTTATTACTGCAACAGTAGTAGATTGGATAGATGTCTTTACGCGAAAGTCTTATAAAGATATTGTTATTGATTGTTTAGCTTTCTGCATAGAAAATAAAGGCATGCTTTTGTATGGTTATGTTATCATGAGCAATCATATACATTTAATCATTCAATCTAAAGATGGTAAACTATCAGATTTAATAAGAGATTTAAAAAAATTTACGGCTAAAAGCATATTAGAAAAAATCAAAAACGAACCCGAAAGTAGAAGAGAATGGATGCTAGAAAGATTTAAAAAAGCCACAGAAACCCATAGTAGAAATACCAACTATCAATTTTGGCAATATGGAAATCATGCAGAGGAAATATATTCGTACAAGTTTATGTGGTCTAAGTTAGACTATATCCATTTAAACCCCTGTGCGTGCCGGAATTGTAGAAAAAGCATCTTATTATAGATATTCTAGTGCGAGCAATTATGTGAATAACGAAGGTTTAATTGAAGTTGAAATTATAGATAATCCTGTAATAGACGTTTTAAAGAAGTCATCAATTACAAAATATAATCAGTATTGAAAATGAAAGTTTTATATGAATATTTTCGAAATTATAATGACCTCAAAGTCGGGAGGCTTTGCGGAGCGGGGCAACAACCTAGTGGAATCTAAATTCAGGATAAAAAACTATAAATTATATTCTTTCAGAAAAATATACGTCGCATATTTCGGACAATGGAACCTCTAATGCTTGACTTATTTTGAATAAAGTATGAATAGTAGCATTAGTCCTTCCTTGCTCAATTCTTGAAATATTCGTTGTATCAATTCGTGCCTCTATTTTACCGACCAAATCCACCTGCGTTAAACCTTTTTCTAGTCTAATTCTTTTTATGTTCTGACCTACAATTTTTAAAACTTCTGACTTTTTCATACTTGCCATATTTGACAAGTCAATAAAAGGTTTATATTTGCATATGTTAATGCCATATATGACAAGTTTTATGAAAAAACAAGAAATAGATTTTTCTAAATTAGTTAATGATTGTTCACTTTCTCCAGAGGAATTCGCAAAATGCCTAGATTTGGGAGTCGAGATGATGTTCTATATAGAAGAGGATACTTTTGACCGAAAAGATATTCAGAATGTTGTTTTTGCTATAAAAAGAATTATCGATAACTTAAGGAAATAAGAATAACTAAAGCTAACAATGCTAAAAAAATATTATTTTTATTTCTTAATCAAAAGATAAGTACATTTTTCTTGCTTACAAACCCGTACTTTCCTTATACGAAACCAGTAGCTGAAAATAAAATCAGCCTTAAATATACCCTCAAATACTAAGGAATTAATCCAACTCCCTAACCCAAATATTTCGATAACTTACACCACTATTATCACCGTGGTCTTGAAGTCTTAGTGCACCTTTTCCGTGTGGATTATTTTTAGGCCAGCCTATATATGGAGTCGTCCCTTTTATTTCATAATGATCTTGAATTAAAATACCATTATGTAACACGGTAATGGTTGCTGACTTTGTTTTTTCGCCTTCTGGGTTAAATTCGGGCGCATGATAAATAATATCGTAGGTGTTCCATTCTCCAGTTGGCACTGATGCTTTTGCTAAAGGGATAGATTGTTTGTAAATAGATCCTACCTGTCCGTTAACATAGGTATCGTTATCATTATTATCTAATACCTGTACTTCGTATCGCTCTTGAAGAAAAACACCACTGTTACTTCTGTTTTGACCGCTGGCTCTTTTTTCTGTTGAAGATTGCCATTCTATATGTAACTGTATACTACCGAATTTTTGTTTTGTTTGAATATCTCCAGATTTATCTTTAACGGTCATAGAGCCATCATCGTTTAAAATCCATTTTACTGGGCTTTCGTCTTTCGTATGTATCCAATTGTCAAAATTCTTACCATTAAATAATACAATAGCATCGCTTGGCACGCCCCCTTGTCCTGTGGGGTTTACTATAGGTGGGACAGGTTCATAAAGTTCAGTATCTTTAGGATCTGTTGGTTCTTTTTGAATTTCTACCTTCTTCTTAGTTTCTACTGGCGTTTTATTTTCCTTATCGTCAATACATGCAAAGGCGCACACTCCTGCCAAGACGATTAAAACTGTTTTTCTAATATTCAAAATTTATACGTTTTAAGTTTAGTTAAAGGCTTCAACTACTCTCAGTTTGACATTACAATCCTAGTATATTCTTCAACTGTTCTTCATTAACCTCGCCACCAGCAAAGTCATCGAAACTCCGCTCAGCTGACTCAATAATATGCTTTTGAATAAACGGGGCACCTTCTCTTGCTCCTTGTTCCGCAGACTTTATACAACATTCCCACTCCATAACAGCCCAAACGTTACATTCATATTTTGTTAGTTTTGAAAAGATCCCTTTAAAGTCTACCTGACCATCTCCTAATGATCTAAAGCGTCCAGCTCTATCTTTCCAATCGGCATACCCTCCATAAACACCTTGTTTTCCTGTTGAGTTAAATTCGGCATCCTTAACATGAAAAGATTTAATACGCTCATGGTAATGATCTATAAACGTTAAGTAATCTAACTGCTGCAATACATAATGGCTTGGATCGTACAAGATATTAGCGCGTTTATGATTTCCTGTGGCTTCTAAAAATCGTTCATAAGAAATCCCGTCATGTAAATCTTCACCTGGATGAATTTCGTAACATACATCAACACCTTGTTCATCAAAATGATTTAAAATAGGTGTCCAACGATTTGCTAATTCTTTAAAGCCCATCTCTACCAAACCATTTGGTCGTTGTGGCCATGGATACATGGTATGCCACATTAAAGCCCCAGAAAACGTAGCGTGAGATTTTAAACCTAATCTTCCACTGGCGGTTCCAGATTTTTTAACAAAGTCTATAGCCCATTCCGTTCTTGCTTTGGGATTATTTCTAACATGTTCGGGTGCAAAACCATCAAACATAGTATCATAAGCAGGGTTAACGGCCACCAACTGACCTTGTAAGTGTGTGGACAGTTCTGTTATTTCTAATCCATACGATGCTACTTTTCCTTTTAACTCATCGCAATACGTTTGGCTTTCTGCTGCTTTTTCCACATCAATCAAACTAGATTCCCAAGTTGGAATTTGAATGCCTTTATATCCTAAATCTGATGCCCATTTACACATTCCATCTAGAGAATTAAATGGCGCATCACTTCCTGCAAATTGCGCTAAAAAAACAGCAGGCCCTTTTATTGTTTTCATTTGTTATTTGTTTTTTTGGATTCCCGATGCCTCGGGAATGAGAATTTTAATGGAAACTTCGACAAAAAAGTCGAAGAATTACTTTTCGAACTTTGTCCAAGCCCCATTGTTCGTATCACTTTCTACCGCAGCATAAATAAACTTCATACCTCGAACACCATCTTTTACTGTTGGGTAATCTGGCCTTTCTATCGTCACTCCATTTAAGACTGCCATTAAATGGGTTCCGAAATTTTTATAAATAGTAGCAAAAGCTTCCAAATAACCTTCTGGATGTCCAGCAGGAATTCTAGAAACGTTTAATGCTTCTGGATAAAGATCGTTTCCGTTTGGTGTAAAGATCTTAATAGGATTTTTAAGCCAACGTGTAATCAATTGATTTGGGTTTTCCTGATGCCATTCTAAGCTTCCTTTTTCACCATATACTCTAATGGCTAAATTATTTTCTTCTCCTAAAGCAATTTGAGAAATAGACATCGTGCCTTTTGCTCCATTTTCCATACGAAGCAATAAATTACCGTCATCGTCTAGAATTCTGCCTTTTCCAAACGTCCCTAAATCGGCAGCTAATTCATCTATATTCAAACCTGTAATATATTCTACTAAGTTTTCGGCATGCGTACCAATATCTCCTAAGGCACCACCTATTCCAGAGCGCTTAGGATCCATTCTCCAAGCCGCTTGTTTATTCTCTGTAGATTCTACTGCCGTAGACAACCAACCTTGTAAATATTGAACTTGTATTTTTCTAATGTTCCCTAAATCACCATTTGCAACCATAGCTTTGGCTTGCTTTACTAATGGGTGACCTGTGTAATTATGTGTTAGCGCGAATAATTTTCCGCTTTCAGCAACGATCTTCTCTAATTCAATCGCTTCATCCAATGTTAAAGTCATTGGCTTATCACAAACCACATGAAACCCATTCTCTAAGGCCAGTTTTGCAGGTGGAAAGTGCATATGATTTGGCGTTACTATAGCTACGAAATCCATTTGTACATCAGCTGGAAGTTTTTTTTCTTTTAAAATCATTTCTTCATAACTCCCATAACATCTGTCCTCAGGAAGATATAAAGCTTTTCCAGATGCTATCGATTTTTCTACACTACTGCTAAAAGCACCACATACCAAATCTATCATGCCATCAATGGATGCCGCTTTTCTATGCACATCTCCAATGAATGATCCAGTGCCTCCACCAATCATTCCCATTCTTAATTTTCTATTCATATTTTAATTATACTTCTGCTGTTTGATTTCTTTTTTTCATATAGATATTTAGCCCTAAAAATAATACAATTAAAATAGCAGGTAGAATAGACATGGTTCTTAAAGCTTCATTAATACCTCCTTCTCCATCCATAAGCCTTCCCATAACAGGTAATACTATGGACACAGAAAACATACCAGCACCTCCCATAATAGAAAGCCCTAAAGCACCCGTTTCTGGTAAATATTCTGCGACGAAACCGAGCATTGTTGGCCAGAAAAAAGTAACGCCTATAGCAAAAACAGCAGCCGCAACAAAAGTCATCCCACCATTTGTTACTGTGAGCATCCATAAACCTATAAAGGTGAATATTGCAGAATACAATAGCATTCCAGAAGGTTTTAATTTATGAACCACCTGACCAGCAAATAATCGTCCTAAAGCCATAATACCGTTTATAAAAGCTAATACTAATAATGGTTGTGCGACAGATTCTTTTAATAAAGACTCAATACGTTGGGTTGTTCCCAGTTCTGAAGCAGCCGTAAGAAACATGCATGCCACCATAAAAAGAAACAAAGGATTTAAAACACTAGCAAACATTTTCTTATTACTAACTCCTAATTGAACACGTTCGGTTACAGGAATTTTTTGACCTATAAATAATGTACCGTAAATAATTAATGGAATAAATAAAGTTCCCACCATAACTTGCCAATTTAATCCCATAACATCCATTGTTAACCATCCTAAAAGTGCTCCAATTACAATCCCCCCAGGAAACCAAACGTGAAACCTATTCAGCATTTTAGTTTTCTCATTTGGATACATGGATGCTACTAACGGATTTAAAGCAGCTTCAACAAATCCATTACCAATGCCAACAAATAACGTTGCAATAAATAAGGACGTTATAGAATCTGCCATAATAGTTAAAACGATGCCAACTGCATGTGTAATAAACGCCATCCAGGTTATTTTTTTTATACCAAGTAAATCAACCAATGGACCACCTATTATCATAGCTATAGTAAATCCAAAAAAAGCAGGTGCAAAGGCATATCCTATTTGTTCAAGGGTAAGCCCTACACCTTCTGGACCAAATACAGTTTCTAAACGTGCACGAATAGCAAAAGTCATTGCTGTAGTAATTAACGCAAGACAACTTGCCAGAAAAAGCCTGTTTTTATTAATATTCTCCATTATACATTTAGTTTAATTAGTTTCTCACGAAAGTTGTTTTCCAACACGAACCAATAAATCTCTGGTTAGTTCAATCCCTTTTTCTTCTGGTAGTATATCACCTTCATATTCAACACCAACAAATCCAGTATAACCTGATGCCTTAACCATCTCCATCATCTTAAGGTAGTTTATAACAGTATCTTCTCCTTTTTCATTAAAATTATAAGATTTTGCACTTACAGCTTTAGCATAAGGTAACAACTCTTTCATGCCTTGATATTTATCATATTCCTCAATGCAAACACCTTCTTTGTTTTTTTCTATACAGAAATTTCCAAAATCGGGTAAGGTGCCACAATTTTCACTTTCTATTTGAGAAAACACATTGGTCATCCATTTTCCATTCGAAGAGAAGCCTCCATGGTTCTCAACCAAAACATTAACATCTGACCCTTTTGCAAATTCTGAAAGTCTATGTAAAGAATCAATACTTGCCTTTAAGGCTTCATTTTTGTCTACACCACCTGCCAAATTAACTCGAATAGCATGGCAACCTAAAAAGTTAGCTGCCTCCACCCACTTGTAATGATTCTCAATAGCTTTAACTCGTTCTTTACTATCTGCATTCGCAAGTGCTCCTTCTCTATCAATCATAATTAAAACATTTTGCTGCCCTTCTGAATTAGCTCGTAAGTTCATCTCTTTTAAATACGGCATATCTTTAGCCTTATCTTTAAAAAAACCATTTACATATTCTAACCCTTCGAACCCAAAACTTCTAGATTTTGCTGCGAAATCTAAATTGTTCATTTTATTTCCAAACAAGGCGCGATGCAATGACCACTCTGCTAAGGACATTTTAAAAAACAAAGGTTTCTTATTCTCAATTCGATTAGACATAACCTCTTTTTTTTCGGAGTCTTTACAGGCATAAGCACCTAATATGGACAGTCCAGCACTAGCACAAGTTGTCTTACTAACAAAATCTCTACGTTTCATAAAAGCATTTTTAGTTAAACACCTCACAATAAAAGAATTGAGATGATTATGTGAAAATATATATTTGAATTTAAAATACTGTGTATTTTTATTCAGTGAAAGAATTTAAACATCAGTAAGTTTATTATATGTACCAATACTTCTATGCCCAAAATAGCATTAGGAATTAGATCTTTAAATCAAATTTGATAATTTAGATTCAGGTCAATTGAAGATTATCAATCGTGCATTTTAAACGATATTCATTAGGCGAGCATTTTTCATGTTTTTTAAACACTGTAGCAAAATATTGTCCTGTAGTAAACCCGCACATATAAGCAACCTCGGCAATCGTTAAATCTTTATTTTCCAATAGTATTCCTTTAGACATTTCCAATCGCTTCATAGTCAAATAACGCATGGGCGTTAAGTTTGTTAACCGCTTACAATGATGCGTAAATCGAGTCAAACCCACTCCTGCTGATTGTGCCATCAATTCGATTGTCCAATTCTCAGAAAGTTTTTTTTCAAGTTCTTTCAAAAAGAACTTAACACTTCTAGAACTATCGGTAAGCGACTCATTTAAAACAATATCGTCGGTATTCAATAAATCCAATAATAAAATTAACAAGTAATTTATGAGCAATCTTATTCTAGATGCATTACTTCCATTTATATCAGTATTTACCGCTTTATTTATTCGCATAAAACAATCTCGAATTCTCTGATCTGTTTTCCAAATGGATTTTTCATTTTGCCTTAAAATAGTTGTAAGCCTTGTTAAGTCTGAAGGTGTTAAAGTAATCCAATCTGGCCAAACCCATTCTTGATGAGGTCTACGAACCCCCAAATCTATAATTACCCAGTAAAACTTCCCCATACCTATATGCGGATTCCCTACTTTATGCGCTTCCCAAGGACGTGTAATTGTTAAATGGTTTGGCATTAACAAAACCTCTTTGTTCTCTTGAGCATAGGGCATAGATCCAGATTCTAAAAAATGAAACTCTATCCCTTCATTTCGATGCCAATCTAAACCCCAGTCTTGTGGTTCGTTAGCATCCCAATACCCAATACTATTAAGTCCAAGTGTGTTTTCGTCCAATCTATCTCCTGGATAAGTATGTCTAGCCAGCGCTTTAAACTTTAATTTTTTGCGTTTAAAAGCATCAATTAGAGGCAAACACGTGTCTGCATGGTAAACAACACCATCTGCTTCATAAGGCTCTATTTCTTGTATGTTTGCTTTCATTGAAATAATTTGAACACTGTTATCATGCAAATTAATTAATTTCCCAATAATTAGAAATTTAAAATGTTGTTTTTTCTTTTTTTAACAAAGAATATTATCAAATCATCATTTACAGTAATCTTTTAAGAAAGACACAAACAATTACACTAAATATAATAATGATAGAAAACGCAATAACAGAGTACCCAACTTCCTATGACGCAATCGTTATAGGAACTGGAATTTCGGGTGGATGGGCAGCTAAAGAACTTTGCGAAAACGGATTAAAAACGTTGGTTCTTGATAGAGGTCGTATGGTAAAACATATTGAAGATTACCCAACTATGCATATGGATCCTTGGGATTTTAAGCACCGAGGCCAAATAGCCGAAAAAGACCTTGAAAATCAAAAAGTTCAAAGTAGGTTATGGAGAGGAGCACTTACAAAACCAGCAACCAAACATTGGTTTGTAGACGACTTAAAACATCCTTACAACGAGGTAAAGGAATATTTATGGCTTCGTGGCTATCATGTTGGAGGTCGTTCTTTAATGTGGGGCAGACACAGTTATAGATTAAGTGACATGGATTTTGAGGCCAATAAAAAAGATGGGCACGGTGTTGATTGGCCAATTCGCTATAAAGACATAGCACCATGGTATGACAAAGTAGAAGAGTTTATTGGTGTTTCAGGTCAAAACTTAGGACTTTCTCAGTTACCCGACGGAAAACTTTCCGATCCTATGGAATTAAATTGTGTTGAAAAGGATTTACAAGAAAAAATAGAAAATAAATTTGATGACGGCAGAGTATTAACTCCTGGTAGAGTAGCTCATAAAACAGGAAATGCTACACATGAAGGCAGATCTAACTGTCAATATAGAAACAGATGCATTCGTGGGTGTCCCTTTGGTGGTTATTTTAGTAGTAATTCCTCAACATTACCAGCGGCAGAACGAACTGGCAACATGCATTTACGACCAAATTCTATTGCTTATGAAATTGTTTATGATGAAGTTTCTGGTTTAGCTTCGGGTGTAAAAGTTATTGATGCAGAAACCAAAGAGAAGTTCTTCTTTAAAGCAGATATTATATTTAATTGTGCATCGGCATTAGGGTCAACATCTATTTTATTACAGTCAAAATCTAAAAGATTTCCCAACGGATTGGGTAATGATAGCGGCGAGCTCGGTCACAACCTTATGGATCATCATTACGCTGTAGGAGCATCAGCCGAAATTGAAGGTTTCGATGACAAATATTACAAAGGCAGAAAACCTAATGGCTTCTACATTCCAAGATTCAGAAATTTAGATAACAAAACCGAACAGAAAGAATTTATTAGAGGCTATGGTTATCAAGGTGGTGCTAGCAGAACAGGATGGCAACGTGCAGTTTCAGAATTAAGTTTCGGAAAAGAATTAAAAGAGGACCTTTTAAAACCTGGTCCATGGCGTATAGGCATGTCTGGTTTTGGTGAATGCTTGCCCTATCATGAAAATAAAGTATCTCTAAACTATGACGTTCTGGATGAATGGGGCTTACCTACATTAGATATGGATGCCGAAATAAAAGAAAACGAAATAAAAATGCGAGAAGACATGAGAGACCAAGCTGTCGCCATGCTAGAAGCTGCAGGTTACAAAAACGTAAAAGGTCATTTAGGAAAAGCTGTTCCTGGCGCTTGTATTCATGAAATGGGTACCGCGAGAATGGGGCATGATCCTAAAACATCCATTTTGAACAAACACAATCAAGTTCATACAGTGCCAAATGTTTATGTTACAGATGGGGCCTGTATGACATCGTCTGCCTGTCAAAACCCGTCATTAACATATATGGCTTTAACAGCAAGAGCTGCAAACCATGCAGCTGCAGAATTCAAAAAAAATAAAACAAGCTAAGGTTATGAACAGAAGATCCGCATTAAAAAACTTAACCATGAGTTTAGGCTATGCAGTAGCCACTCCAACTATATTCAATATGCTTGCTTCCTGCAATGCAGAAACCGAAACTTGGACACCTTTATTTTTATCTCCAGAAGAAAAACATATGGTAACACATTTAGCAGATATTATTTTGCCTGCCTCGGATACACTGGGAGCACTTGATGTTAATATTCCTCAATTTTTAGATTTAATGTACAACGACATCGAGAAAAAAGAAAATCAAGAACTCTTTAGAAAAGGTGCTGTTATTTTTGTTAAAAATCTGAACACATCTGTTTTAGATACTAAAAAAGAGGATTTTGAAAAATCATTATCATCTTATTTTAATATTTCAGAAGAAGATACAGAAAGTATATTAAAAGAGCAAAGGCTTCCCGTAGCAAAAATTGAAAAAGATCGAATGGATGATTATTCTTTATACAAGTTCTTATTATCTATTAAATATTATACCCTATTTGGGTATTTTACCTCTGAAAAAGTAGGTAAAGACGTTTTAGTTTATGATCCAATCCCTGGTAGTTATCAAGGTTGTATTTCACTAGATGAAGCCACTGGAGGTCGCGCATGGGCTTTATAAATTTTAAAACATACAAATGAGGGATTCTTATGACGCCATTGTAATAGGTACTGGTATTTCGGGTGGATGGGCCGCCAAAGAACTTTGTAAAAACGGACTAAAAACATTGGTTTTAGAACGTGGCCCCATGGTGAGGCACATCGAAGATTATCCAACTATGCATAAGGATCCTTGGGATTTTGAACTAAGAGGAAATATATCTGTAAAAGACAAAGAAACACAACAAAAACAAAGTCGAACCGGCTATACTACAAGAGCAGAACACAGACATTGGTTTGTTAACGATTTAAAACACCCTTACAATGAAACGAAACGATTCGATTGGATGCGCGGCTATCATGTAGGAGGCCGTTCTATTACATGGGGCAGACAGAGTTATCGTTTAAGTGATCTGGATTTTGAAGCTAATAAAAAAGACGGACATGGTGTTGATTGGCCTATTCGCTATAAAGATATTTCACCTTGGTACGATTATGTAGAATCATATATTGGTGTTAGTGGAGAAAAATTAGGACTTCCTCAACTGCCCGATGGTATTTTTAGCCCTCCCATGCAACTTAATTGTGTAGAAGAACACTTAAAAAATAGTCTCTCAGAGAATTTTGATGACAGACTACTTACCATAGGAAGAATAGCTCACATAACTGGAACTAAAAGCCACGATGGACGAAGTAACTGTCAATTTAGAAACAGATGTATGCGAGGTTGCCCATTTGGGGCATATTTTAGTAGTAACTCTTCAACATTACCAGCTGCAGAGCTTACTGGTAACATGACACTTAGACCAAACTCTATTGTCCATGAAATTATTTATGATCAAGATTTAAAAAAAGCAACAGGAGTTAAGGTTATTGATACAGAAACTAAAGAATCAATGGTATTTAATGCAAGTATCATTTTTTGTTGTGCATCGTCTATGGCATCTACATCTATATTATTACAATCTAAATCTGATAGGTTTCCAAATGGCCTAGGGAATGATTCAGGAGAATTGGGACATAACATTATGGATCATCATTTAGGGGCAGGAGCTTCAGGAAGATTTGATGGATTCAATGACAAATATTACAAAGGAAGACGCCCAAACGGTATTTACATTCCAAGATTTAGAAATTTGGGTGATGATAAAACACATAAAAAAGATTTCTTAAGAGGTTATGGCTATCAAGGAGGCGCAGGTAGAAATGGTATTTCTGAGCATGTTGCAGAATTAGCGTATGGTGCAGAATTCAAAGAAAAAATACTGGAACCTGGAGAATGGCGCATGGGACTAGGTGGCTTTGGCGAATGCTTGCCCAATCATGATAATAAGATGACATTGGATTATAACAAATTAGACGATTGGGGATTACCAACCATAACATTTGATGCAGAATGGAAAGAAAATGAGCTAAAGATGCGTAAAGATATGGTTCTGCAAGCTGCGGTCATGTTAGAAAAGGCTGGTTTTAAGGATATTAAAACATTTGATAATCCAGATGCACCGGGCATTGGAATTCATGAAATGGGAACCGCCCGAATGGGTAGAAATCCAAAAACGTCTATTTTGAATAAACACAACCAAATACACAAAGTCTCTAATGTATATGTAACAGACGGTTCATGTATGACCTCATCGGGATGTCAAAACCCGTCATTAACGTATATGGCTTTAACAGCAAGAGCTGCAAACCATGCAGCAAAGCAATTTAAAAACATGTAAGATGAAAAGAAGAGATGCTTTAAAAGGATTAGGACTTACATTAGGCTACACCATTGCTGCTCCTAGTATAATGAGTTTGCTTCAAAGTTGTAAAACAGAAGTAACATTATGGGTCCCTAAATTCTTATCTGTAGATGAAGGTATTATTATAAAAAAATTAATAGACATTATACTTCCAGCAACGGAAACAACTCCGGGAGCTCTCGATGTTAATGTTCCTGAATTTATCGATTTATTGGCTTATAAAATGTATGATGATGAAGAGCAACTTAAATTCAAAAAAGGAATTGATGCCATTACAAAAGCCTTGAATATTCCCGAAGAAGGAACTTCTGAATTAGAGCATAAAGAATATGATGCCTTGTTAGCTAAATATTTAAAAGCTTCCAAAGAACAAAGAATTATTTATGAAAATGAAAGTGACGAGAACAATGTAGATGCTATTATTTTCAATGCACTTTCAGAGTTAAGAAACAATGCTGTCTGGGCCTATAAAACCAGTGAACAAATTGGAGAAAATGTTTTGGCATACGATCCAATTCCTGGAGCTCAAATAGGATGTATTTCACTTGAAAAATCAACTAACAGTAAAGCATGGTCTTTATAAAATTTATAGAAATATGAATCATTATCCACGTGTCATTTATGTTATACTTATTTTACTTTTAATAAGTTGTAAAGAAAAGACAAACACAAAGAAAATCGAAACAAAAGAAACAGCTGAAGAATGGATTTCTTTATTTAATGGAAAAAATTTGGATGATTGGGTCGTTAAAATTAAAGGACATCCTGCTGGCGATAATTACAAAAATACTTTCATAGCAGAAGATGGTTCTCTTAAAGTCAATTATGACGAATATAATGACACTTTCAATTCAACATTTGGTCATATTTACTATAGCAAGCCTTTTTCTAGTTATAAATTACGCTTACAATATCGTTTTACAGGAAAACAATTAAGTGACGGTCAATCATGGGCAACTGCTAATAGTGGTGTCATGATACATTGTGAAGACCCAAAAAAAATTGGGTTAGATCAAAACTTCCCTGTTTCAATTGAGGTACAACTTTTAGGAGGGCTAGGCACAGGCGAAAGACCAACCGGAAATTTATGTACTCCAGGAACACATGTTGTTTTAGATAATGACATTGCAACTGACCATTGTTTTAAATCTTCTTCAAAAACGTATCACGGTGATCAATGGGTTAAACTTGAAATTGAAGTTAGGAACGACTCCATCATCAAGCATTTCATCAACGATGAAGAAGTGATGCGATACTACAAACCTCAATACGGCGGCAAAGTGGACTACAATAATGAATATTGGAAATCTCTGGAGACTCAACCTCTAAAAAGTGGGTATATCTCGTTACAAAGCGAAAGTCACCCAATTGAGTTTAAGAATATCGAGATTTTGGAATTGTAATGTATTAAAGTACAAAACTCTGATAAATTTGGTTTCAAATAATTTATTAAAAAAGACAAACTAATGAAGGTGCTTCCCTCATCATTTCTGGTTTTTCGTAAATTTCATCTATATTCTCCTTTTCTTAACAACAGAAAACAGTTAAAGTTATAAAGGAAAAAATAATTATATTGAATCTCTTTGCTTTCATTTTTGCAATACTTATAAATAGGTATTAGGTTATTTTCGGAAAAAGGAACTACTCTACGATGAACTTACCCTTCATCATAGCATAATGACCAGGGAAACTGCATAAAAAATCGTAAGTTCCTGCCGCGGGTACAACAAACTCTACAGAAGTTGTTTGTCCAGCACCAATTAAAGATGTAAAAGCAATAACATCTTTTGCACCTTTTGGTATGTATTGGTTCTCTTTTTCTGTAGCTGCTTTACCAGCAAACCCAGCAATATCTACACCTTGCTTAAGAAGTACAAAATTATGTCCCATAACATTAACATCTAATTTTCCTATATGCCTTAAAGTAAGTTTTATTTTTTCTCCCGCTTTTACTCTAATTTCAGTTTTATCAAACTGCATTAAATCGTTGCCCGAAATAACGATCTCGTTAGCGTTTGTCTCTTCCGTACTTTTAGAAGTGTCTTTTTTATTTTCATAACTAAATCCTTCCTTCTTCTTTTCGTCTTTCCCTCCACAGGCTATTAATACCATACAAGAAAAAATGGTTCCTAATACATACTTTGTTAATTTCATTTAAATCTTTTTTAAAATCTGTTATTTCTTTTAATAATTTAAGTCATAACAATACCCAAAGACAGAATATTGAATTACTATAGATGGCATACAAAACGCCCCAAATCTGGCTATAAATTAACCAAAGATAGTAGGATAAACAAAAAAAACAGTGCAGTATTTTTCACTGAAAAATATTGCACTGTTTTATTATTAAGCTAAGCAAAATAATTATTGCTAATACTCTTTTATTATAGAACTCATTTAGACTTTTTCAATTTGCTAAAAAATGGCTGTTTTCAGCTCTGTTTTTGTCTTTTTTTCCTTCCGTAGCTCTGCTATGCAACTCTAAAAAGTCTTCAACATAGGCAAAAACTTCTAAGTTTCGCTTAAATCCTAAAAGTCTAAATGAGTTTATAAAATGTAATCTGTACTTATAAAATTGGATGTTTTCTTTTCTAGCAATTCATTTAAAATAGCATTATTGTAATCATTATCTTTTGATGCTACAAAAGTTCTTATAGAAAAAGATCGCAGTGCATCATGTACACTTAAGGTACTAAAGGCAGAATCCTTTCTTCCAGTAAAAGGATATACATCTGGACCTCGTTGACAAGAACTATTTAAATTAACACGACAGACTAGATTTACCAAAGTATCAATTAATGGTGATAATGTATTTATATCTTTACCAAATAAACTCACTTGCTGTCCGTAATTCGATGCTGCCATATCATCTAAAGGCTCTTCAATATCTGTAAATGGAACAATAGGCACTAATGGTCCGAACTGTTCTTCATTATAAATTCGCATGTTTTTATTTACAGGATATAAAACTGCTGGAAATATAAAATTCTCACTAAGCTCACCTCCCTTATTATTTAATATTTTTGCTCCTTTTTCCTGAGCATCATCTATTAACTCTTTAATATATGAAGGCTTATTTACTTCTGGAAGCGGTGTTAATTTAACTCCGGAGTCCCATGGGTTCCCAAACTTAAGCGCATCTACTTTTGAAGAATATCGTTTATTAAATTCATCTACAATAGATTCGTGTACATATAATATTTTTAAAGCGGTACAACGTTGTCCATTAAAAGATAATGTTCCAGCAATACACTCGCTCACTGCTAAATCTATATCGGCGTCTGGCAAAACGATTGCTGGGTTTTTTGCTTCTAACCCTAACACCAAACGTAATCTATTCTTTTTTGGATGATTGTTTTGAATAGCATTCGCAGATTTACTATTACCTATTAATGCTAATACATCTATTTTACCTGATTGCATAATTGGTGTTGCCAATACACGTCCACGCCCATAAATAACATTTACAACTCCCTTAGGAAAGCTATTTTGAAAAGCTTCCAATAATGGTGAAATTAATAACACACCTAACTTTGCAGGTTTAAAGATTACGGGGTTCCCCATAATTAAAGCAGGAATAAGCAATGTAAATGTTTCATTTAACGGATAATTATAAGGCCCTAGGCATAAAACAACCCCTAAAGGTCCTCTACGAATATGTGCGTATACACCTTCGTTCTTTTCAAATTTAGCAGAATCTCTATCTATTTGTTTATAAGCTTCAATAGTGTCGTATATATAATCAATGGTTCTATCGAACTCTTTTTCTGAATCTGGAAGGTTTTTCCCGATTTCCCACATTAATAGTTTCACAATTTCCTCACGCTTGGTTTTCATTTGCTCTACAAATTTTTCCATGCAAGCAATTCTATCAACCACCTTCATTGTTGGCCACAGTCCTTGTCCTTTATCATACGCTAAGCAAGCAGAATCTAATGCCGATAAAGCTTCTTGCTCTCCTAATTGAGGAATGGTTCCTAAAAGTGTTGGTTTATAATCTTTCGTAGATGAAATAGTAGAAAACACCTCAGCGGTATTGCCTTTCCATTGTTTCAATTCACCATCAACCAAATAGGCTGTTTGATGCAAAAGTGAGGTAATTTTATAAGCTTCCGGAATTTCTAAAAAAGTAGCACTCATTTACTTGGATTTAATAATTATGACTTAGACTAAGATATTCTTAATATCAATAAATAATGCTTTAAAAAAAAGGTTTATTCAAATAAATATGATATTCCCAGCAAAATAACTACATGATAACAAAATACTTACAGCGAAATCGTTTTCGATTGTTAATTATTTTAACTAGGTAAACATTTTGGTTTTCACTATAAATATCCGTATTTTGTGTACGTACACGAAATGTAAAAACAAACATGAAAGCACTACAATTTAAAATCCTTTTTTTTACTAGTTTTCTTGTAATAAATTTTACTGGTATTACTGTAAATTCACAAACATTAGAAGACGGATGGATATCTCTTTTTAACGGGAAAGATCTAACTGGTTGGAAGCAATTAAACGGAACTGCTCTTTATAAAGTTATAAACGGAGAAATTATTGGTACTGCAAAAACAGAAACTCCAAATAGTTTTTTATGCACTGAAAAAGAATACAGTAATTTTATTTTAGAATTTGATGTTCTATTAGATCCAACCATTAATTCTGGTGTTCAATTCAGATCAAATAGTTTTAAGGAATATAAAAAAGGCCAGGTTCATGGGTATCAATTTGAGTTGGATCCTACTGCTCGTGCTTTTAGTGGGGGCATATATGAAGAAGGAAAAAGAGGCTGGTTGTATCCGTTATCTTTAAATCAAAAAGGGCGCAAAACTTTTAAAAATGGTGTATGGAATACATGTAGAGTTGAAGCCATTGGTTCTACTATCAGAACATGGGTAAATGGTATCCAGTGCTCAAATTTAATTGATGATTTAACAGCTTCCGGGTTTATAGGATTACAGGTACATGAAATCTATTCGGATGTAAGCCGAGTAGGTAAAGAAATCAAATGGAAAAATATTAGAATTAAAACAAATAACTTAGAAAAAGAGCGTTGGGCTTCAGATCCCGAAGTAAAAGAAATGAGTTATTTAGTTAATAAACTCACAGAGCATGAAATAGATAAAGGATGGCGTTTACTCTGGGATGGCAAAACTTCCAAAGGGTGGAGGGGTGCAAAACAAGATTATTTCCCTGAATCTGGCTGGGATATTAAAAATGGTGAATTAACTATTTTATCAACCGATGGTGCTGAATCAACTGGTCCTGGAGATATTATTACCGAAAAAGTTTTCAGTAGTTTTGAATTAGAATTAGAATTTAAAATCACAAAAGGCGCTAATAGTGGTATTAAATATTTTGTAGATGCCGAACTTAATAAAGGGTCTGGTTCTGCTATTGGATGTGAATTTCAGATTTTAGATGACATAAACCATCCTGACTCAAAAGCTGGTGTTAATGGAAATAGAACCATTGGATCTCTTTACGATTTAATTACAGCTGAAAATCTTTCGATATCTGGAAGAAGCAAACAATTTAAAGGCATTGGTGCTTGGAACAAAGCAAGAATCGTTGTCAAAGGCGCGCATGTTGAACATTGGTTAAACAATGAAAAGGTTATAGAATATGATAGATCCTCACAAATGTTCAGAGCCCTTGTAGCTTATAGCAAGTACAAAAACTGGCCCAAATTTGGGCAATGGCCTAATGGACATATCTTACTTCAAGACCATGGAGACACCGTACATTATAGAAGTATAAAAATCAGAGAGTTTAATTAAAACTATATAAGTATGAGTTCAAATAGAAGAAATTTTATAAAAAAGGCATCCGCAGGTGCTCTAGGCGTAGCACTCACAGGAGGTATTACAAGCGCCTCTGCAAAAAGTTATTCACGAATTATAGGAGCCAATGACAGAATTCATGTGGCTGTTCAGGGACTAGGAAGACGCCTAGGAGGTTTTGTTGAAGCCATTTCAGATAAAAAAAATAATATTGAACTCATGTACTTATGTGATGTGATGAAAAGTCAACGAGAAAAAGCAGCTGGCAGGTTTTCAAAATTCATCGATCATACTCCTAAATTAGAAAATGATGTTAGGATTATTTTAGATGATAAAAAAGTAGATGCTGTTTTTATGGCAACACCAGATCATTGGCATGCACCAGGCGCGTGTATGGCCATGCAAGCCGATAAGCATGTGTATTTAGAAAAACCTTGCAGCCATAACCCAAGAGAAGGCGAGCTACTTGTTGCTTATCAAAAAAAATATAATAAGCATATCCAAATGGGTAATCAGCAACGGTCTTCTTTGGAATCGTCTGAAATCATTAAAGACATTCACAATGGTATTATAGGAGATGCCTATAAAGCCATTGCGTTTTACACAAATTCCAGAGGTAAAGTTCCTATTCCAGTAAAAGCGGCTCCTCCTGAAGGATTAGATTGGGCGCTTTTTCAAGGACCAGCTCCAAGAAAAGCGTATATGCATGATATCTGGAATTACAACTGGCACTGGTATGGATGGGATTATGGAACTGCTGAAACTGGCAACAATGCAACTCATGAATTAGACATTGCACGCTGGGCTTTAGATGTTAAATACCCTGAACATGTAGATGTATATTCAGGAAAATTTCAATACCAAAATGATGGATGGGAAATGTATGATACTATGGAAGCTACATTCAAGTTTTCCAATAACAAAACCATTCAGTGGGACGGACAAAGTAGAAATGGATATGATAAATATGGAGCAGGTAGGGGTACTTTAATTTATGGTTCCAAAGGTGTCGTGTTTATAGATAGAGATGGTTATAAATTGTATGACCTTAAAGGTAAAATAATTAGAGACAAATTGTTGCAAGGAATCGAAGATGGTCTAGCTCTTGGCGGTGGCGGCAGTCTTTCTACAAGACACTCCATAAACTTTTTTCAAACAATAAGAGGAAAAGAATCATTAACTTCACCCATAGAACAAGGTGTTATTAGCCAAATGTTAACACATTACGCCAATATTAGTTCGAGAATTAATAAATCTTTTGAAGTAGATGAAATCACTGGTAGAATTTACGATCGTGATGCCATGAAATTATGGTCAAGAACATATGAACCTGGTTGGGAAATAAAACCTATATAAATTACCCCCTTTAAAAAGGACTATTTAGAAATTATAATTAATGAAACGAAGAGAGTTTATTACAAAAAGCAGCATAGCAACTGCTGGAATTATTGCTGGTACTACTACCTTAGGTGCTATCCCAAAACGATTCGGTACCACCAACACTATTAATATTGGGATTATAGGTTCAGGAAATAGAGGAGGCGGGCTTATCCCTATATTAAACGACATTCAAGGCATTCATGTTTCTGCTGTCTGTGATATTTTACCCTTTCGATTAGAGCAAGGCATTTCTAGAGCTTCGAATAAAGTTGAAGCTTATAAAAATTATAAAAAACTATTAGACAATAAAGATGTCGATGCCGTACTAATAGCAACTCCGTTTAGCACACATGCTCCTATTGCTATTGATGCTTTAGATGCCGGGAAACATATTTATTGTGAAAAAACAATGGCGAAAGGGTTTACAGGAATTAATAATCTTGTAGATAGCGTTTCAAATTCAAAAACAATTTTTCAAACAGGTCATCAATATCATAGTTCTAAACTATATAAACATGTGGTCGATCTTCTGAAACAGGGAGAAATTGGTCAAATAACTTCTTTTGAATGTCAATGGAATAGAAATGGCAACTGGAGAAGACCTCTTCCTGATCCTTCTTTAGAACGTGCCATAAACTGGCGTATGTACAGAGAATATTCTGGAGGTATGACAGCTGAGCTTTGCTCTCATCAAATTGATTTTATACACTGGGTCTTAGGTGAAAATCCTAAAAAAATCATGGGAACTGGCGGTATTGATTTTTGGAAAGATGGTAGAGAAACCTTTGATAATATTCATTTGTTATTTGAATATCCAAGTGGGGTGAAAGCCAAATTCACCTGTTTAACTAATAATGCTTTAGGTGATTATCAAATAAAAATACATGGCAGTAAAGGCACTATTCTATTAGATTATGCTAAAGCTTGGATCTATTATGAAAAGGGGTATAAAAAGGAAATAGCGGACGTAGATGGTGTTTCGGGAGCTACTAGAAACAGTCAGCAACAAGGTAAAGGGTTTCCAATAAACGTATCACACCTAGATCCAAGTAGACAAGCCTTAATAGATTTTAGGGATTCTATTTTAGAAAACAAACAACCTCTTTCAAATGTGCTTACTGGAGCCAATACTTCCAGAGCCGTACAACTGTCTTTAGATGCTATGTATAATGAAGATATTCGGTATTGGAAGGAATAATGGAATTTTGTCATTCAGAGTACTTCGGCTGCGCTCAGCATAAACCAAAGGCGAAGAATCTGTATTTTAGATTTGTTCAGATTCTTCAGTCGTTCCTCCTTCTGACAATATGATTTATATTAGTTTAAAAAATATCACACCAAGAATTGAAACAAATCTGGTTTATTATTAAGATAATCGCCATAAAAATTTTGACGCTTCATTTTGCTTATAAGTGGTTCTAAATCGGTAGCAGATTTTAATTGAATACCTACAACTGCTGAACCATTTTCACGATTTGTTTTTTTAGCATATTGAAAATAGGTAATATCATCATTCTCTCCCAAAATATCTACAACAAATTCTTTTAACGCACCAGCACGTTGTGGGAACCTAATGATAAAATAATGCTTTAAATTAGCGTACAGTAAGGCGCGTTCTTTAATTTCTGAAGTTCTGGTAATATCATTGTTACTACCACTAACAACACATACCACATTTTTTTCTTTTATCTCTTCGGCATAAAAATCTAAAGCAGAAATGCTTAATGCTCCTGCAGGTTCTACTACTATAGCATCTTTATTGTAAAGCTCTAAAATAGTCTCACATACTTTCCCTTCTGGAACCGTTATCATACCATGTAAATTCTCTTTACAAATTGAAAACGTTAAATCTCCAACGCGTTTTACCGCAGCTCCATCAATAAACTTTTCGATTTGACCTAACTCTGTATTTTTATTATTTTTAATAGACACAGACATAGAAGGGGCACCTTCTGGTTCGACTCCTATAATTTTTGTTTTCGGTGATAGCTGCTTAAAAACTGTAGATAAGCCTGCCGCCAATCCGCCACCGCCAACGGCTATAAAAACATAGTCTATAGGCGCCGTAGATTGTTCTAGAATTTCTAAGCCAATAGTAGCTTGACCTTCTATAACTTTTTCATCATTAAAAGGGTGAATAAACGTTTTATGTAATTGCTCACATTCTAGCATGGCCGCATGGTAAGCATCATCAAATGTATCACCAATAAGTTTAATTTCGATAAAATCTCCACCAAACATTTTAACCTGTTCTACTTTTTGATTTGGTGTTGGAGCTGGCATATAAATAGTACCTTCAATCTGTAATAATTTACAAGACAATGCAACGCCTTGTGCATGGTTTCCCGCACTAGCACAAACAACGCCTTTTTTAGATTGTTCTGGTGTTAATGAACTTATTTTATTATAAGCACCTCTAATTTTATAAGAGCGTACTTGTTGTAAGTCTTCGCGTTTTAAAAAAATGTTAGCATTAAAATAATCGGAATGCCTTAAGCTAAGGCTTAAAGGCGTAACTGCCGATACTTTTTTAATAGTATCGGCAGCTACCTTTATATTATCAATACTAGGAAAATATGTTTTGTCCTCCTTGTTCATAATATATATTTATGTTAATGAGACCAATTTGGTTTTAAAACCAGACTGGTCTGAAAAACTATCATTTCATTTACTAAACTATTGGCTTCATAGCTGTCATAGATGATCTCAAAAACTCACCTACTTTTTCAACTGGATGGTCTCTTAAAACTTTATTGATTTCAATAAGTTTAGCATTATCTACACCTGTACCATTATCTTTAGCATACGCTTTACCAATAACATCTGTCTTGATATTCTTCATAAAGTCTGTTAATAAAGGCTTACAAGCGTGATCAAATAGGTAACAACCGTATTCAGCTGTATCAGAGATTACACTGTTCATTTCATATAACTTCTTTCTTGCAATCGTATTTGCAATAAGTGGTGTTTCGTGTAAAGACTCATAATAAGCAGAAGCATCAATAATTCCAGATTCTGTCATCGCTTCAAAAGCCAATTCAACACCTGCACGAACAAACGCTACCATTAACACACCATTATCATAATATTCTTGCTCTGAAATCTCAATATCTCCAGCTGGTGTTTTTTCGAAAGCAGTTTCTCCTGTTGCAGCTCTCCAACCCAATAGGTTTTTATCATCATTAGCCCAATCTTCCATCATGCCTTTAGAGAAATTTCCTTCCATAATATCATCCATATGTTTTTGGAATAATGGACGCATAATATCTTTTAATTCTTCAGATAATTCGAAAGCTTTAATTTTTGCTGGGTTAGATAAACGATCCATCATATTGGTGACACCTCCATATTTAAGACCTTCAGTTACTGTTTCCCATCCGTATTGAATTAATTTTGAAGCATATCCTGGATCAATTCCTTCTTCAACCATTTTATCAAAACAAAGGATAGATCCAGTTTGTAACAAACCACAAAGAATGGTTTGTTCACCCATTAAATCAGATTTAACCTCAGCAATAAAAGACGATGCTAAAACACCTGCTTTATCTCCTCCAGTTGCAGCTGCATAAGCCTTTGCTTGCGCCCAACCTTTTCCCTCTGGATCGTTCTCTTCATGCACAGCAATTAGTGTTGGCACACCAAAACCACGCTTATATTCTTCACGTACTTCACTACCTGGAGATTTAGGTGCTACCATGATTACGGTAAGATCTTTACGAATTTGCATACCCTCCTCAACAATATTAAATCCATGAGAATATGATAATGTTGCTCCTTTTTTCATTAAAGGCATAACTGTACTAACGGCATTGGTATGCTGTTTGTCTGGTGTTAAGTTTAATACTAAATCTGCAGATGGGATTAGCTCTTGGTAAGTACCAACCGTAAATCCATTCTCTGATGCGTTAACAAAAGAGGCACGTTTTTCAGAAATTGCAGCATCCCGTAAAGCATAAGAAATGTCTAATCCAGAATCTCTCATATTTAAACCTTGATTAAGCCCTTGAGCTCCACACCCTACTATAACTATTTTTTTACCTTTTAAAGCGTTTACTCCATCTGAAAACTCTGAAGCATCCATAAATCTACACTTTGATAATTGATCTAGTTTATCTCTTAGTGAAAGTGTGTTAAAATAATTTCCCATTTTAATTTTATTGTTGTTATTGATTATTGAATGCTAAAAGCATTTCTGTTATTTTCATTTCTTCTTTGGTTACTGAAATACGTCCAGATCGCACAAATTGCATGATTCCAAAAATGTTTAAATCTCTGCGAAGTGATTCTATTTCATTTCTTCTACCAGATTTTTCCAAAACAAAGAATTCTTTGTTTACTGTAACTATTCTGGCATTACTTTCTTTAATTATATTCTGAATTTGTGGTTCATTAAATAATAAATCAGATTTTATTTTAAACATACCAGATTCCTGAAAAATAGTTTCTTCTTCTGTATGATAATAGGCACGAATAACTTCAATTTGTTTTTGAAATTGTCCTATAATTTTTTGAGCTTGAGCTTCGGTAATGTTTACAACAATGACAAATCTGTTTACGCCTTCAATTTCTGATTGAGACGTTGTTAAACTTTCAATATTGATATGCCTGCGTTGAAAAATTGCAGAAATACGATTTAATAAACCTATATTATTTTCGGTATAGATTGAAATCGTGAATGATTTTATTTCTTCGTTCATTTTATAAAAGATAATAGAAGAAAGATGAAAGAGAAAAGACAATTACATTGTTTGCAAAAAGTGTTCTCTGTGTATCATCTTTATTCTTTGTTCTATATTCTTTGTTCTTATTTTATCAACTAACTTAACCTAATATCTGAAACGGATGCTCCTGAAGGAATCATTGGGAATACATTATCTTCTTTTTCTACACACACTTCTAAGAAATAAGACTCCTTAGAAGCTATCATTTCTTTAATAGCATCTGCTAATTCCTCCCTTTTAGTAACACGTTTTCCATCTATATGGTATCCTTTAGCAATAGTCACAAAGTCAGGGTTTGTCATTTCTGTTGATGCATAACGTTTATCAAAAAACAACTGTTGCCATTGACGTACCATTCCTAAAAATTCATTATTTAATACCACAATTTTCACAGGTACTTTTTGTTGAAAGATAGTGCCTAACTCTTGGATATTCATTTGATAGCCACCATCACCAATTATTGCTACTACTTCACGTTCTGGCGCTGCCATTTTAGCGCCAATAGCTGCTGGTAGTGCAAATCCCATAGTTCCTAAACCACCAGAAGTTATATTACTTTTAGTTTTATTAAATTCTGAATAACGACAAGCAATCATTTGATGTTGACCAACATCTGATACGATAGCAGCGTTACCTCCACTTTGTACATTTATTTCTTTTAAAACTTCACCCATCGTTAATCCTTCTTTGGTTGGATGAAGATCGTCTTTAATTACTTTCTCAAATTCTATAGCATATAAATCTTTAAACTCTTGGTGCCATGCTTCATGAGAATTTTCATTTAACAATGGTAATAATTCTGTTAAACTATCTTTAGAGTTACCCAATACCGCTACATCTGCATATACATTTTTATTAACTTCAGCTGGATCAATCTCAAAATGAATCACCTTGGCCTGTTTAGCATAAGTATCTAAACTGCCCGTAACACGATCATCAAAACGCATTCCGATTGCGATAAGCACATCACATTCGTTGGTTAATTTATTTGGTGCGTAGTTACCATGCATTCCAACCATACCAATGTTTAAGGGATGCGATGTTGGTATTGCCGAAGCCCCCATAATAGTCCAAGCAGCAGGAATACCAGCTTTTTCAATAACTGCTTTTAATTCTGTTTCTGCTTCTCCTAAAATAACACCTTGTCCCCAAACAATCATTGGTTTTTTTGCGGCATTAATTAATTCGGCAGCAGCCTTCACCGATTCTAAATTGGTTTTTGGTGTTGGAATATAACTTCTTACACCTGTACATTTTTCGTATTTAAAATCAAGTTCTCCAAACTGAGCATCTTTTGTAATATCAATCAACACAGGTCCAGGACGACCGCTTTTAGCTATATAAAATGCTTTGGCTAAAACTTCTGGAATTTCTGATGCTTTTGTAACTTGGTGGTTCCATTTAGTAACGGGTGTAGAAATACCAATAATATCTGTTTCTTGAAACGCATCGGTACCCAATAAATGAGATGGTACTTGCCCTGTAATACATACTAATGGTGTAGAATCGATTTGAGCATCAGCTATTCCTGTAATTAAATTAGTAGCTCCCGGTCCAGATGTTGCCATGGCAACACCAACTCTACCAGAAATTCTTGCAAATCCCTGAGCCGCATGTGCTGCACCTTGTTCATGACGCGTTAATACATGATGAATTTCATTTCTGAATTTATATAACTCATCATAAACTGGCATAATAGCACCTCCTGGATATCCATAAAGAATATCTACATCTTCTGCTATCAAGCATTTAATAATAGCTTCACTACCTGTAATTCGTTCTGTTTTACTTAGCACTTCCCGTGTTTTATTTGCTGTTTCTGTATCCATACTCATTAAATTGAGATTTCCGCCTTCGCAGAAATGAAAAAATATCTATTTAGAATTCATCAGTAACACATCCTTTTGATGCTGATGATACCGACCTTGCATATTTATAAAGAACACCTCTATCAAATTTTAATTTCGGTGCTGTCCAATTTTGTCTTCTTTCCTGTAATTCTTCTTCTGAAACTTCTAAAGAAATACTATTTGTTTCGGCATCAATGGTAATCATATCGCCATCTTTTACAAATGCAATAGTGCCTCCTTCTTGAGCTTCAGGTGTTATATGCCCCACAACAAAACCATGTGTTCCACCAGAGAAACGACCATCTGTAATTAAAGCAACATCCTTACCTAGTCCTGCCCCCATTATAGCAGCAGTCGGTTTTAGCATTTCTGGCATGCCTGGTCCTCCTTTTGGTCCTTCATAACGAATAACAACGACATCCCCTTTTTCTACCAATCCATCACGAATACCATCATTCGCGTCGTATTCACTATTAAACACTTTCGCTTTACCAACAAAACTCAAACCTTCTTTTCCTGTAATTTTAGCCACACTTCCATCTTCTGCTAAATTTCCATATAGCATACGTAAATGTCCTGTTGCTTTAATAGGGTTTTCTAAAGGTTTTATAATATCCTGTCCTTCGGAAAGGTCATTAACATCTAATAAGTTTTCGGCTAATGTTTTTCCTGTTACAGTTAAACAATCGCCATGTAATAATCCTTCTTTCAACAAATATTTTAACACCGCTGGAATACCTCCTACAGCATGCAAATCTTCCATTAAGTATTTTCCACTAGGTTTTAAATCTGCTAAAAATGGTGTTGTATCGCTTATATCTTGAAAATCTTTAAGAGTAAAATCTATTTGCGCTGCTCTGGCTATAGCCAAGAAATGTAATACTGCATTGGTAGATCCTCCTAAAATAGTTACCAAACGAATGGCATTCTCTAAAGATTTACGCGTCACAATATCAGAAGGTTTAATATCTCTTTCAAGCAACAAACGCATAGCTTCTCCTGCCTTTATAGATTCTGCTTTTTTCTCATCACTACCAGCTGGGTTAGAGCCATTATATGGTAATGACATTCCTAAAGCCTCTATAGCCGATGCCATTGTGTTTGCAGTATACATACCACCACAAGCACCTGCACCAGGAATAGATTTTTTTACAATGCTCTTAAATTCACTTTCTTCCATTGTTCCCGCAACTTTGCTTCCCCATGCTTCAAAAGCAGAAACGATATCTAATTTTTTTCCTTCATGACAGCCAGAGTCTGTTGTTCCTCCAAAAATTAAAACAGAAGGTCTGTTTAAACGTAGCATTGCAATTAATGCGCCCGGCATATTTTTATCGCAACCTACAACAGTAATTAAACCATCGTAACTCATAGCTTGTACAACAGTTTCCATAGAATCTGCAATAACATCTCTTGAAGGTAATGAATAACGCATTCCCGGTGTTCCCATCGAAATACCATCACTCACACCTATTGTATTAAAAATTAATCCGACCAGATCTTCATTCTTCGTACCTTCTTTAGCTAATTTTGCTAGATCATTTAAATGCATGTTACAAGGATTCCCTTCATAACCTGTACTGGCAATCCCTACAAGAGGTTTAAAAAAGTCTTCCTCAGAAAAACCAATGGCATATAACATGGCTTGTGCCGCTGGTTGTGTTGAATCCTGAGTTACTGTTTTACTGTATTTATTAAGTTCCTTCATCTTTATTACAGATAATTTTATACTTTTCCTTTTTTTGATTTAATCTTTTAATGATTTAAGAATTCTTTTAAAAATCCTATAACCGTCTAAAATAATATTCGAAATTAATTTATTTAGGTATTTGTTTACATTATTCTTTGGTTTTTCTGGTTAAATCCACAACCACCTAAAAAGACATAAACAACTGTACAACAATGTTTTAAACTGTTATTTTTATGATGTTCAAAATTTAAAAAATATGCAATAAAAAAGCCTTCCGATTAAGGAAGGCTTTTAAAAATTTATATATAGCGTTCCCTATCGTTGCGAAATAATCACAATGACAATAATAGAAACGATATTTAATATTTGCTTTTTCATTTTACTTTTACAAATATTTACAATTATTATGAAATAACCAATTTATTTTTAAAAAAAAGAAAAACAAATTATCGTTTCCTTTTATTTTTTTACTTTTGCCAACACAAATAACAGAGGAAAGATTTGACTGATTGCAACCTCTTTATGCTGAGCTTGTTTTCAGCATAAAATAAAAATGCTAAAGGCAGTGTAAACTTCCTTCGACGCTATCGTCAAATCCTAAAATATAAAAGATAACTTATGGCTTATTTATTTACTTCGGAAAGTGTTTCTGAAGGACACCCAGATAAAGTAGCAGACCAAATTAGTGATGCTCTCATTGATAATTTTTTAGCTTTCGATACAGACTCAAAAGTAGCCTGTGAAACCTTAGTTACTACAGGTCAAGTTGTACTTGCTGGTGAAGTAAAGTCTAAAACGTATCTAGATGTACAAAAAATTGCCAGAGAAACTATAAACAAAATTGGTTATACCAAAGGAGAATATATGTTTGACGGTAACTCTTGTGGAGTCCTTTCTGCAATTCACGAACAATCTGACGATATTAATAGAGGGGTTGATAGAGCAAGTAAAGAACAGCAAGGAGCAGGTGATCAAGGTATGATGTTTGGTTATGCCACTAATGAAACTGAAAATTTCATGCCTTTGGCTTTAGATCTATCGCATAGAATCCTAATAGAACTTGCTGAATTAAGAAGAGAAAATAAAGAGATTACCTATTTACGTCCAGATTCTAAAAGTCAGGTAACTATTGAGTATAGTGATGATAATGTCCCTCAACGTATTGATGCTATAGTAGTATCAACGCAACACGACGATTTTGATGAAGATGAGACTATGTTAGCCAAAATCAGAAAAGATATTGTTAACATTTTAATTCCTCGTGTGGTTGCTAAACTACCTGAGCAAATTCAGGTTTTATTTAATAATGATATTAAATACCACATAAACCCAACTGGAAAATTTGTTATTGGTGGTCCTCATGGAGATACTGGGTTAACTGGAAGAAAAATTATTGTAGATACTTATGGTGGTAAAGGCGCTCATGGTGGCGGTGCATTTTCTGGAAAAGACCCTAGTAAGGTAGACAGAAGTGCTGCTTATGCAACGCGTCATATTGCAAAAAATCTGGTTGCAGCTGGTGTAGCCGACGAAGTTTTAGTGCAAGTAAGTTACGCTATTGGTGTGGTAGAACCTATGGGGATTTTTATTGATACTTATGGTACATGTTCTTTTAACATGACCGATGGTGAAATTGCTGAAAAAGTTTCTGAGGTTTTTGATATGCGCCCCTTTGCTATTGAAGAACGCTTAAAACTGCGTTCCCCAATGTATAGTGAAACTGCTGCTTATGGTCATATGGGACGTAATAACGAAACGGTTACCAAAACATTCGCACAACCTAATGGAGAAGCTACAACGTTAGATGTAGAATTATTCACTTGGGAAAAATTGGATTATGTTGATAAAGTAAAAGAAGTGTTTGGGTTATAATCCTGACTTCTAATTAAGGTTTCAAAGAGACTGTTTAAAAGCAAAAAGCAAGTCACATTGAGCTTGTTGAAAATATTTTTGATTTATTTTATAATTAATATCATTTTCAACAAGTTCAAACTGACAAAGTAATCTTCGATGTTTTTTAGACAACCTCTTTTATATTTACAGAAATCCTTCTTAACTAATTAATAAATCTGGATTCTTTGCTCTTAACATATCTATTTGAATTTTACTGGCCGTACCATTTGTATTTACTTCTCTTAATAAAGGAAGCTTAGCAAGTGCTACCAAACCTGTTATGCCTCTTGGGCTAGAACATTTAATAATACGAAGTTCTCCACACGATGCCAAAGGAGAAAGATCTAATGCCTCTTCATTGTTTTCAATAGTTACTCTCGACAACTTTTTATGATTCGCTAAAGGCTTGATATCCCTTAATTTATTTTTAGAAGCACTAAAATTAACAAGGTTTTCTAATTTATCTAAAGGAAATAAATCTTTTAAATTATTATCACTAACATTTAGGTTCTTTAGGTTACGGCAATTTTCTAATTTACTCAAATTATTTAATTTACAATTTGAAGCTCTTAAAGTTCTAAGATACTCGAAATTTTCAACTACAGAAGTATTATAAATATCGTTATTACTTACTATAAGATACTCCAATAAGGATAGGTTTTCAATGCCTTCTAGACTTGAAATTTTGGTGTTTTCAACATTCAAATAATAACACCTTTTAAAGATATATAATAGAGATAAATCTCCTATTTTTTTGTTTTCGAGACTAATATGATCTTCCGTATAAACGAACTTAGCCAATTCTTTAACACTAGGCTCTTCTCCTTTCCACCATACTTCCTTGAATTTTGGATGTGTTTTAGCATCCTTTAACCAAGTCTTTAATTCCTTTTTTTCTTCTTCCAAAGCATGTTCTTTCCAATGCTCCCAATCTTTCATTAAATAAGGTAAATCTGATAAATATTCTTTAATTAGACTATAATCCAGTTCAATTTTCTGTAAAATAGGTAATTTAATAATGTCTTCCATGCCTTTCTCTATCGGGTTGTTTTCCAAGTCTAATTTTCTTAGACCTGTACACGTACCAATTACAGAAACATCTGAAATAGTATTATTAGACAGCTTTAATTCCTTAAGCGCATGTAAGTTATTAAGTGACTCAATATCAGAAACTTTATTATTATTTAGTTCCAACACCTCTAGTCTTTTCAAATTACTCAGCACAGAAATATTGTCTATTTCACACCTACCTGCTTCTAATTTTTCAAGCCTATAAAGGTTTTTTAAAGAAGCAATTGAAGTAATTGGATTACTGGAAAGGTATAATTCTTTAAGATAAAAACACTTGGAGAGTACACTTATATCGGCTATCTGATTCCTATTAATATAAAGTGTTTCTAAATGAGTAAAACCTGTTAAAAAAGATATTTCCTCTAACTCATGCTTCATTAAAGGAAGAAAATCCATACGTGAAACCCGTAATAAAGCAGAAGGCGCTAATTGGTCGGCATCACCTTTTACTTTAGCATATTTCATAGCTGTACGCTTTACATTAGAAGGTACAGAAGCCCACCATTCTATAAGTTTATCTGCTTGTTTTTCATCTGTTTCTTGTATATCACCTTTAAAAAGGGGAAGAATTTCCTTTGCTATTTCAGCCTCTTGGGTTTCAGACTCTACAAGTGCCGATAGGTCTTTTATAATCTCTTCTAGCTTATTTAAATCTTTTAGCGAATCGACAAAAGTTTTAACCGTTTGAAAAGTCTTTTTTGCTTCCTCTTCTCTCTCTGTAACGACACAGGCATATCCAAAATAATAATAGGCATAAAACCTGTATTCTTTATTATTGAATTTTCCTTTTTTTACTAAGGCTTCTGCTGTAGAAAACATCAGTTCATTATCAAAAGCAGATTCTTTAAGAAGATATAATAAATTCAGAGCAGTGTAACCATTAGGAACGTGGGCTATTCCTATTTGATAAGCTTTTACAGCTTCGGGAATTTGTTTAAGTTCTTTGAAATAACTCGCTAGGAAACCACTAGCCTCATCTATTAAGCTATTTTGACCGGCATTGCTATTTGTGACAAAATCGTGCAGGGCGGGTTCTAACAATTTAATTGCCTTTTTAGTTTTATCTTCTTTCCATAAATCTTTGGAAGTATCTAAAACAGATTTAAACTGCTCTATTGTTGAGTCTGCTTTTTTTTGGGGCAACGGTATTTGTAATTCCGTTAAAAAATCGATTCCAGTACCGTTTACTTTGTCTGCCCATAAATCGAATATTAATTGTTGGTTTACCTCTTGTGCAGCCACTTTTTTCACAAAGACCGTACGTGTAACTTCATCTGGAAAATATTCGGTAAATGGCAGTTTATGCATATCGTCGAAATCTATAGATACCGTACTAATATTTTTTAAATAGCCTTTTAATTCTGGGGCTTGTTTAAGTTTTAAATACACCTTCCCTAGAATGATCGAGGTTAAAAAAGCATCTAAATCAAAATAATGGTCTTCTGAAGGCCAATTGTTTTTTATACCTTTTTCTCCAAATACTTCCCAACAAAAAGATTCAAATACCTCATACTCATAATCGTAAGCAGCATTTATGCCTTCCCAATAATCACCATTCTCTTTTGTTTCCAACCCTAAGGCATATCGATTATAATCTCCTCTTCTGGTAAGGCGAATCGAGCGGTAGTCTTTTTCTTTATAGCGTAGGATCTCATTTTTATAAATGCTGTAAACCGTATCTTCTAAGTTTTCAAACCAACCTTTTTCTTCCCTTGCTTGTTCCTCTGAAGGTACGACAACATAACCTTTCTTTACTTTTGAATTGATTAATTTTTTGGCTTCTTTCAGGGCTTTTTCATTTGAATCAACATTTTTTGTTATTTGTTGCCCCTTGGTATTCAGTTTTCCATAAGTGACGATATAATTGTTTCCATCAACTTCAATCGTCCAAAATTTAGAGGACTTTTCATCAGTATATTCTAAGTAAGTCTTTAAAAGCATATTGATTTGGGATTAATATGTTAAGCATTTAAAAATGGACGTGAATTTAATATTTTAATCTTAATTATCAAGATTTATAAATAAAAAACTTTGACTGTTTAAAGTAAAAGAGACTATCTGAAAAGTCAATTCAATGCTGTATTTAATGCTTTATTTGAATGAAAATAAGAAAGTTGGTTCAATTATGCTTTTCCAGTAAGCTACGTTTTGAAAATAGAAGAATCCACAAAATAAAAAACGAGCTTTATACTAAGAACAGGTTTCTCACTCCTGAAAATGAAAAGCTACGTTACTATCGCAACGTCCTTTTTATTATAAAACAAAAAAAGTTTGCATAAAAATACAAACTTTTCGAGTTAAGTGGGGAGAGCAGGATTCGAACCTGCGAAGACGTAGTCAGCAGATTTACAGTCTGCCCTCGTTGGCCGCTTGAGTATCTCCCCTAAACTGAGCGCAAATATATTACTGTTCTTTAATTCTACAAATAAAAATGTTATATTTTTTTATAACTCGTAGCGTAGTCTAAACGATAAAAATAGTGGTTGAATGTAATATTCTGTAGCACTTACAGATATATTGGTTGTACTGCTATTGTTTTGCGATTTCGTATCAAATAAGTTCGTTGCCTTTATTTCATATTCCAGCTTGGCGTCTTTATTTTTTCTATAAGACAAAGACGCATTTAAAAACTCATAACTATTTATTGTTCCAGAAACATCACTAAAGTTATTATATGAATAATCTGTTCTGAATGTAAAAGATTTTAATATGAGTGCATCCACCTCAACCGAAGGTGTTTTAGTAAAGAATTTAGTATTATTAGTTCCTTGGTTGTTATCTTGAATTCTATAGCGGTATCTAATATCAATATTAGGAGCATTTCTAAAATTAGTTCGTACGCCTGCTCTATACGTTTGCGAAAAACTTTCATTAACAGACTGTACATTTTGCACAAATTGATTAAACTTTGAATAATTAAAACTACCTCTTAAATTCGCTTTTACTTTACCAAATGTGCGTTCGTAGCTCCCATTTGCGCTTAAACTTTCATCTGCAAAAGCTGAGTTAAATGGTGAACTAACTCGTATTACACTTCCAGGTTCGAAAGTAGATATATTTCTTATATTGTCTATACTTTTGTTATAATTAATATTAGCAAACACATTTGTATAATTAAACATATTAAAACTAAAATAGGACAAATTCACATTATGTGATAAAGCGTTTTCCAACTCAGGATTACCAGAAAACAAGGCATTATAATTATTAAGAACCAAACCACTTGCAAATTTCGATACATCTGTGAATTGTGTTTGCATCTTATAATTAAAAATAATTTGCTCACTCTTTTTTAGCTGCATTCTCATATTGAAATCTGGTAATAACCTGAAAAAATTATCGGTTGTCCGATTATCAAACTGCGTGTTTTTCGAACTATAGCCATGCGCTGAAAAACCTGGTGTAAATGTAAAAATACCTGCCTTTAATCTATAATGAACACCTAAATATAAATCACTAAAATTATATTTAATATCGTTTGTATCCATGCCATCATTAATAGTTGGTGTTGGATTAAACTGGGAATCATCGTCTAAGAATTGAAAAATATTAGAGTTGAATTGTTGACTACTAAATATAGTTCCTAAGGTAAAATTGATATCACTCTTATTATTTATGACATTCCAATAATCTAATTTTGCATCAATTTGATTTGACTTTATACGCTTATCTTGTGCCACATTATAATCTAATTGTGCCCCATCTAAGCCTAAATTATTTGCTGTGTCATCATAATTCGCTTTATCATCTAAAATGGCATTATAAAAAGGATCTTCATCTTGTAATAAATGCTGAACTTCTAGTGCAAAAATATTGGTGTCGTCTAGCGTATAATAATAGTTTAAATTCTGATTGATACTGTAAGGACTCGATTTTTCTAACTGATTAATATCTCCAATAACTGACGAAAAAAAACCTTGATCTTGTGATTCTTTTGATACGCGACCTAAAATATCATAATCTAATTGATTATTGGCGTTAGGCTTATACTTAGCAGAAAGCTTCAACATACCTAAATCGCTGCGTTGAGTGGTATTGCTTTCTGTATTTTCGTCAGGAATACCTAAATCAGGATTCGTATATTTTATATCCCTATCTTCCTGTAATTCCGTTTTACTATTAGAAAAAATAGCAAAACCACTTAAGTCTAATGCCTTATTAGGTGACCAATTAAAATTTGCTGCTCCAAACTTAGTATTAATATCTTTTGCTCTATTGTTTTGAACCGTTAAAAACCCCAGATTATTACTTCCTAAATTAATATTGGTACCGCTTTGTCGGCTTGGACTTCTAAACCCGCCTGAAAAATTGAAATAATCGCGTCTTGTAAAGGCAATTTCGCCTACATTATTTAGATCGGTAATAACATTGATACTGTACTCCTGACTGTAATAAAATAATTTTGGCTGAAATAAATACAATTCATTTTCACTTGAAGCACCACCACCAGCAGTAATATTGCCAAACCAGAAACTCTTTTTTCCTTCTTTTAACTTAATATTTATGGCAATATTATCCTGATTATTAGTAACTCCGCTTAACTGACTTACCTCAGCGTAATTTTTAAGAATCTCAACCTTATCAACAGCATTAGAAGGAATGTTTTTTGTTGCTAATTTTGAATCTCCATCAAAAAAATCTTTGCCTTCAACCATCACTTTAGAAACGACTTTACCCTCTACTTCTACTTCGCCATCATCATTGATTTCTACACCTGGTAAATTCTCAAGCACATCTTCCAGTTTCCTTTCTGTACCTCGATTAAAAGAATCTGCATTGTATACAATTGTGTCTCCCTTTATAGTCACGGGCATTTCATAAACTAATTCTATTTCATCCAAAGCATTATCATACTGTAATATGAAATTTTTTGTAATAGGCTCTTCTTTAGTTTCCAGCAGTTTTTCATTGGTTTTTGTACCTATATAACTCACTTGAATTTTATATCCTGTATTCTTTTTCAAACTAAGTTTATAACGCCCTTTATCATTTGTAATTCCATAAGAATCCAAAGCTTTTGTTTCTTGATTTATAGCAACAACATTAGCTAACTCTAAAGGATTGCCTATACTATCTTTTACAAAACCTTCCAGCTTGACTTGAGCAAAAAAGGAGCTTGTTACCAGTAACAGTAACATGGTTATTTTTAATTTCATTACATGTTTTTTGATTGATTACATATTTATAGAAATTACCTTCTCCTCCCGCCTGGGCGACCATCACCTCTTCTGAAGTTTTCTCGCATTTCTTCGGTTTTCTTTTTTACAATAGCATTATATACTTCTTTTGATACTTCCTTACCCTTTGATGGCTTTTTAATATCATCTTTCTCTTCTGGATTCAAGATAATTTTAGAGCATAAAATGGTTGTTCTCCCTTCATTAACTTCTAAAATTAAACCTGGGAGCCCCCAATATTCTCCCGGACCTTGATTCACTGGAATTTGAGGCGTATACCATACCACGACTTCAATCAAATCAGGAGTTTCTTTTTTTATAGACTGGGTTTGGGTATTGGCAGAATCTTTTTCTTTATTTCCTTCTCTATCAGGAGGTCTTCTAAACCTATTGAAATCAAACTCAGTATTGGTTTTTATAGCTGTAGCCTTAAAACAAGTATACTTTCCTATTTGCTTTGTCTCATTTTCCATGACCCATTTTAATTGCGGTAAGGAATCTTTAATCAAAAACTGTTTTCCAAAAAACTCATGGTCTTGTAACAATGTTTGCTCTTTCACATTTTTATATAGATTTCCTACTGTAAAACTACTCATCATACTTCTCCAACGTCCAGATCCAGTGCCAGGAGCATCCAGTTTTTCTTCTTGCTTATAAATGGATTCAATTTGGTTAAACGTTAGAACATATACATTTTCAAACATACTTTTCATACGTGTTGCAATACGTTTTTTTTGATCTTCACTCATTTGCCTTCCTCCAAACCTACTCATATCAAGAGCTGTCTTAGTTTGATAATATGCTTTTCCTTGGAAGTTTTTTTGAGCAAATGTCATGGAAAACATGAAAAGAAAAATAAGTACTGCTAATCTTTTAGAATTCGTTTTCATTAAAATAGGATATTTTAGTTAGGTTATTAAAACGACGTTTCAATTTTAATTTGACTAAAACCATCTTATGTAGTTTAATGACTTAATGTTAAATAAGTCTTAAAATTATCCGCCTATTCTAATTTCAACCCTTTCACCATCATCGATGTGTAATTCTATATACAAACTAAAATAAAACAATAAACTTTATTATCATCTATTAAATTCTATAATGGCTAATTTGGATGTATTTCATTTTGAAAACACTATTAATAATATCTCTGATAACAGTATCAAGACAATACTATATAAATTATTAATATTCTAAGATTTGGTTATAAATTTATTTATAAATAAGTGGTAAGGTTTTTGTACTTTTCAGATCAGTATGAAATATGTAATCTATCTTTTTTTACTTTTACCTTGTTCAATATCTGCTCAAAAGACTATTGAGACCTCATTTATAAAAAAAACAGATTTTAAGGCTAGCCAAATAGTTACTATTGACAACTTTGGAACCAAATACTTCATAAGTAATAATGTTTTTAATAAAAAAGGCATCGATAGAACGATTACTTATAACAATTTACAACTTGGTAATATAACAACAGCAAACGCTTTTAATCCTTTAAAAATAAATTTGTTTTATAAAGATTTTAATAGCGTTATCATTCTTGACAACCGATTAGCTGAAATATTCAAAATTGATTTTAACACACTCCCAGACTATAAAAATGTATCGCATGTTTCTACAGGACATGATAATACCATATGGATCTTTAATGAAAATAATCAAAAACTAGAACTTTTTGATTATAGATCGCTCACCACACGAGCTCAAACAGTCCCCATTCAAAGTATCGTTTTAGATTTAAAAAGTAATTACAATTTTTGTTATTTACTCACAAAAAACTATTTGTATACTTACAATTATTTTGGAAGCTTGATAAAAAGGATAAAAAATAACGGACATACCCAACTATCTGAAAGTAATGGAGATATATTTTTAAAAAAGGAAAACGCTCTAGTTTATTTGAAAAAGGGTACTGAAACTATAATTCCAATATTAATACCGAATTTATTAATAAATGCGTTTTTTGTAACCAATGAAACCTTGTATATTTACGCAAACGAAATCTTACATGAGTACAAAATAAAAATTGACTGAAAAACTATGCATATTGCTATTGCTGGAAATATTGGCGCCGGAAAGACCACTCTCACTAAATTATTAGCAAAACATTATAAATGGGAAGCACAACTGGAAGATGTTGTAGACAACCCTTATTTAGACGATTTTTATAACCAGATGGAGCGTTGGAGCTTCAACTTACAAGTATATTTCTTAAACAGTAGATTCCGTCAGGTACAGCAGATTCGCCAGAGCGGTAAAGACATTATTCAAGACAGAACCATTTATGAAGATGCTCATATTTTTGCTCCTAACTTGCATGCTATGGGTTTAATGACAAATCGTGATTACGAAAACTACAGATCGCTTTTCGATTTAATGGAATCCTTAGTAAAAGGTCCAGATGTATTAATTTATTTGCGAAGTTCAATTCCTAATTTAGTATCTCAAATACATAAACGTGGTCGTGACTATGAAAATTCAATCAGTATTGATTATTTAAGTCGGTTGAACGAGCGTTACGAAGCTTGGATTCATGGTTATAATAAAGGAAAACTTTTAATTATAGACGTTGATAATTTAAACTTTGTAGATAACCCTGAAGACTTAGGTAATGTTATTAATACTATAGATGCCGAAATTAATGGATTGTTTTAATTCCTAATTATTTTTAACCTCTATAATTTTTTTCAATTTTATATAGTTTCCGTTAGTGTTATATCCTTCTATGGATATCTCGAAGGCACCTTCCACATCGGAAGTATAAAAGCTTATTTCTTTTAAATTAGAATCAATGGTAATATTTGGCATCCAAAGTAATTGCGTTCTATAGTCTGGAATTTTATCTAATGATTTGCTTTCATATTTAGGGTTAAAATATATCTTACTCCTTTGTGGCAGTCGAAAATCAAAATGCTTTAAATAGGCTTTGGTAACTATATCAAAATCTCCATTATTTGTTTTAATGTCAATGATACCGTTATATACGCTTGGACCATTAAAATAAATTCCTCTAACTACATCTATTTTTTTAATCTTACTTGACTCGTAATGTACTATATCTAAATTATTTTGAATTTGAACTCCATCAAAGAGTACCAAAGGTCTCAAGTGATTAAACGCATTACTGCGAGCTTCTTCATAGTCATAAGCAACAAACCTATATTGTTCATCACTATTCCCTCTAAGTGCAGCTTCTTCAATAACTTCTACAAAAGTCTCTTTAATAGTTGGAAATCTTTTATAATCATCCAATAAGTACTCAACACTTGGTCGTCCATAAAATATTTCATTAGACTTTGGGCTAACTATACTATCTTGCTTAGAATGATAATAGGCACTTTCTATTTGATTTTGAATACTTTTATCTAATAGCCAATTACTAATATTTTTTTCTAAAGCAAGGTTATAAAAATTTAATCCATCTGGTTTTATAAATTCTATATTCAAATCAATTTCATAATCTTCCTTATGTTCATCTACAACTTGAATAATAATTTTATCGTTATTATATGCTTCGTAAAGGTTAAAATGAAATTCACCCAATTTGTTAGTGCTTACATTTTTATAAACATAATCTTTCCCAGGAATTGTTAACGCCACTATTTTATCTGAAACTGTTAGTCCCGATTTAAGAGGTTTTATTTTCCCCGAAACGATCTCTCCTCTAATTTCAGGAAGAGCCATTAATTTGTTATCGATACCCTCTCTAGCTCCTCTAAAATTGTCTCCAACGTTTAATATGTCAACAGAATCTATCTTTCTTACTGAAATAGAATAATTTCCATGATTTTGACCTTCAAGCAAGCTTTCAATTTCTAATAAAACTTTGGATCTGCTTTTATAAACCTCCGAATCTGTACTAATTCTAAAACGATCATAACTATCCTTTTGAGCTAAAATATTAGTTTCTTTTACTCCTATTTTAATATCATTAGCTTGTCCTAGTTTGTTATTGGACGCTTCTTCGTTTAAGATATATGGATTAATAACATAAATATCCTTTTCAAAAAAGGAATTTTGTGAATTATTAAGAGTCCATTTAGTATATGCTATTAACTTATAATGCCCAGTCTTGGTTGATGCAGGTATAAAGAAATCACCATTCACGATACCATTAACTAATTTTAATTTGTGTTCAAATAAAATATTGTCACTTTTCCCTATGAGTTCTACATAAGCAATCTTGCTAATATGGCTCAATATATTTTGAGCCTTAATTAAACAGTAGAGTTTATAATACAATGCTTCACCTGCTAAAAACATGTTTGTATTTGTTGTAAGAAACACTTTTTCTTTAGGGACGGTATTTATTAAAGAATTATAGTTATCAGTGTTTAATTGACCATATATCTTATTAAAAAACAAGCACAAAACTATGATGCTAACTACTCTTATTTTTTTAACTAATCTATCCAAAATGTTGGTTTTATATTAGAAGAAAACGTTGTGCAATCTCCACATTCTTGATTTACGATTGTAAATACACCTCCATCATTTCCCGAAACATATTTATAACCATCTCTAAACGAACCAATGAGTATCAACCGCTCATTAATAGGATCTGTCATTGCCGAATCTAATTCTAAAAAATCACAAGCAAATAAATAAGGGGGCAACTCTAAATTAAAGTCTAGGTAATTAAAATAAATTCTTTTTGAAGTGACTGAAGAAACATCAAAAAAACCGATAACTTTTTCATTTATACTTTGTTTTGAAGAAATATTCCCTTTAATAAATCCTGGTTGATTATCTATAAAGACACCTTCTTCATCAGAATTTAAATCTTTTAATATTTTATAGTACGTATTAGCATTAACAGATTGCACATATTGTTTTACCAAAATACTGTAACGCTCCCTTATTATGGAGCTTTTGATTGGGATAAGTCGAATAGGAAATTTTGAGATTCTATTTTCTGCTAAACTACTTACACTAGTTAATATTATGTCACCTGAATAATTAGTTGAATAACACGTTTGTTTACTTGGGTCTCTTGGCACTAAAGTTATAACATCACCTATAAGCGTAGCGTCAAAAAAGCTAAAATTAGGGGCAATAATTTTATAGGTTTCTTCATATTCATATCTAAAAAAGTTAGCTTCTCCTAAATCTTCATTACTATCAACCAAGACTTGAATTCCTATTTCTCCATTTAAGTTAACGACTTCTCCATAAAGGTTTTCTATTTCGGCTTTAGGTGGTAGAAATTCATCATCAGAAACATACTCTCTTCCTATAGCTGTAGTTATTAATAATTTATAAGATATTCCTTCTACAGCCTGAAAAAGAACATTTGAATGATACAGACCATTTTGGGTCTCAGAAAACCTATAAACATTACCATTGCTAGCTTCTATTCTAACATTGGCATTGTTCTCAAAAATTTGCATGTCGCTTTCTAATAAAGACGTACGTGAAATTTTAATTTCCTGACGCTTAAATTCATCTGTTATAGTAGCTTCTATTACTAAAACATCTTCAAAAGATTCTGTTTCCAATTGAAACGGGTCTGTACACCCTAGCACACAAAGGCTAATCAAGCTAAAAACGCCAATATATATATAAATTAATCTTCCCAAAATGCTGGTTTTATATTAGATGAAAAGGTTGTGCAATCTCCACAGCCTGACTGCACGATTGTATATGTTGGTTTTAAATCAGGGTTATCAGATTCGACATGAGATACATACTTGTAACCATTAAAAAGCAACGATTCATATAATAATAATTTTTCATTAGTTGGTTCTTCATCTATATTATAATCTAATACAGTGAGATCACAATCAAAAATATATGTTGGTAACCCTATTTCAAAATTTGAATAATCAAAAAATATTCTTTTTGTGCTCACTGTAGATACATTAAAAAACCCTATAACTTTTTCACTTGAGCTTTGAAGTGAAAACATATTACCTTGAATAAAACCAGGCTGATTATCTACTAACAAGCTTTCATCTGCACTCAACTCTTTTAAAATATCATAAAAGTTATAGGCTTCAGCAGATTGCACATACTGCTTTACTAAAATACTGTACCGTTCTCTTATAACAGGGTCGTTTGCAGGAATAAAACGAATAGGAACCTGCGTTAACGCATTTTCATTTATGCCATCAACATTAGCCAACAATATTTCTGTTGAATAGTTATTAGAATAACAGATTTTTCCTTGTTGAGCTTTAAGTTCAAATTCAATATCATATTCAATATCCTTTCCAGAGCCTATTACGTTAGTGATTAAGGCATTATATTCATTATAAAAAGGAACCACTATTTTATATGTTTCTTCATACTCATATCTAAAAAAATTTGCATCACCTAAATTTTCATTACTATCAACTAGAACTTGAATTCCTATCTTGCCGTTTAAGTTAACTAATTCTCCATAAAGATTTTTTATTTCAGCTTTAGGAGGCAAAAATTCCTCATTAGAGCTATAACTACTTCCATCTGAAGTAGATATTGATAGTTTATATGACAAACCTTCTATTGCTTTAAAAGCGATATCGGATGTGTATAACCCATCTTGAGTTTCTGAAAAGTTATAGACCTCGTTAGTATTAGTTTCTATTTTAACAATAGCATTTTTCTCAAAAACTTGTTTGTCACTTTCTAATAAAAATGTACGCGAGACTTTAATTTGCTGATGTTTTAGCTCGTCTGTAATGGTAGCTTCAACTATAATTACATCTTCAAAAGATTTTGTAACCAAAGAAAACGGTTCTGTACAACTAAAAACACATAACAGTGAAACTAGAAACAATACATTATAATATATCTTCTTTAATCTCATTTTAAAATTTAAAATTATATGTTATAGTAGGAACTGGGATTGAAAAAATGGACGACTTATAACCTTTTATCTGACCATTTTCATTTACAAAAAACACCGAGTACGGATTATTTCTTCCTAAAACATTATAAACCGATATATTCCAAAAACTGTGCGCTAATTTTACGTTTTTGTGATTACCTTCTATATTAACACCAAGGTCTAACCGATAATAATCGGGGATTCTAAACTTATTTCTATCACTATATAACACCTGTTCTTCGCCATTATAAATATATTTCCCAACTGGATATGTTATGGGTCTCCCTGATTGATAATTAAAATTTAACGAAAAACTGTAACGTTTGGTGAGTTTATAATTAGACACCAAACTCACATCATGTGGTCGGTCTTGATTAGCAGCAAAATAGTCGCCACTGTTTATTTGATTCGTTAAAAATTCACTATCTAATTTAACAAAAGATCTTGAATAAGAATAGCCTAACCATCCATTCAACCTACCTTCTTTCTTTTTAAGCAAGAATTCTATTCCATATGCTTTCCCATCACCTTGCAATAGTTCCGTCTCAATATCTTGATTTAACAGTAATTCTGCTCCTATTTTAAAATCCAAAAGATTCTTCATTTTTTTATAGTAACCCTCAATACTAAGTTCATGTATACCATCATCAAAATTCTTGTACAAGCCTAACGAAAATTGCTCAGCTCTCTGAGGTTCAATATTTAAATCTGATAATTTCCATGAATCTACAGGGGAGGCTGTGGTATTAGAAGAAAGTAAGTGAGAATATTGAATGGTTCTATTGTACCCACCTTTTATTGAAATACTAGGCGTTAAAAAATATCTAGCTGAAAATCGGACTTCTGGACCTCCGTAAGTTTTTATAACCTCGTTTTCTTCATAAGTCTTAGTTTCAATAATAGATTCCGCACTTATTGGCACCGTTGGATCGTAAACATTCTGAGTACTTGCTCCTAATGCTGCGTAGAATGAATATCTAAAACCAATATCTAATAACAACTTATCATTCACTTCAAACAAATTTGATATAAATAAAGCAGATTCTAAACCTCTCTCTTTGTCAACACTTTTTCTTTCAATTACAGATTCACCTCCCAAGGGCACTATATCCCCTGGTTTAATACTGTATAGCTTACTACTAAGCCCATAACTAAATTTATGCTTTTTACTATATAAATATTTTGCCTTTAACTTAAGTTCTGTTTCATTTATACTATAGCCAAAATCAAAATTCCTATTAAATATCCCATCATAAATAATATTAAATTTATATTGACTCGAAGCTAATTGTGTAGTAAGTCTATTTTTATCATTAAACTTATGATCCCACTTTATCGACCCTATCCGATTACTATAATTATAAACAGAATCCGAAGTTATACTAAACTCATCGTTACTGTAATACCCCGTAGCTTGTAAATCATTTTTTTCATTAATTTTATAATTGAATTTTATAATGGCATCATAAAAATTGGCTTTGCTATTTTTTATAGATTCTTCTGAAATAGCTTTAAGCACCCAATCCGAATATGTTGCCCTTCCTCCTACCAAAACAGATATTTTATCTTTAATTATAGGTGTTTCAATCAAAAGGTTTCCTGTTACGGGTCCTATGTTACCTTCCCCAGAAAACTTTTCCATGTTTGCTTCTTTAGTAGAAATATCTATAACTGAGGACAGTTTTCCTCCAAATTCGGCTGGAATACTTCCTTTATAAATATCGACACTTCCAGTAGCAAACGGATTAATTGCAGAAAATACTCCAAAAAAGTGAGACGGATTATAAATAGCGGCGCCATCAAAGAGGATTAAGTTTTGGTCTACTTTCCCGCCTCTAACACTATATCCTAATGCACCTTCTCCTGCCGTTTTTATCCCTGGCATTGTTGTTGCCACTTTTAAAACATCTCTTTCTCCTAGAATTAATGGGATGTTTTTTATACCCTTAACATCTATCTTAGTTACTCCAACTGTAGCACTTTTAATATTTTCATTTCTGTCTGATTTAATCACCACTTCTTCCAATTGTTCAGTGGCTTCACTTAATTGAAAACTAAGTGTTCCTTTCCCATAAACAACAATTTGTTTTTGATGTTTTCCATAAGCTAATGAGGCTATTTCTAAAACATTAAAACCCATGGGTACCTTAAGAGAATAGTATCCTAGATTATTGGTTACTGTATTTATACTAGTTCCTTGGATAAATACATCTAAGTTTTGTATTGGTTTTTTTGTTTTCTCATCCTTAATATAACCTGATAGTGTAATCATTTTTTGAGATGATGATTCACTTTCTTTACCTATATAAAAAATCTTGGTTTTGTTTATTTTAGATCTATTAAGATATTGTTTTTTAAGCACAGGAACCTTATCAACTTCCTCTTCTATCTCTTCAGCTTCAACAGTTAGCTCAGTACCGAAAAAATTGGGTGGTAATTTATCCCTTATAATATTGTTGTTTGTTAAAATTATTTTACCATTTAACACAAAATAATTGATGGTGGTGTCCTCTAAAATTTCCGTTAATACGTCTTCAAGGCTAACATCATTAAATGATTTTGAAATCAAAAAACTATTATTAAACCATGTTTTATTAAAATAAAACTTATAGCTAGAAACACGCTCTAATTCAGATAAAGCTTCAACAATTTCAACTTCGTTAAAAGTAATAGAGATTTTTTCTTTAGATTGGCAAAAAGCCACATGAGAAAGTAAAATGAATAAGCATGTGATTTTAATTATTTTCATTATCTATATTCTTTACTTGCTTATTTTTGAGAGATGCGATGCATCTAAAGATTTTAAGAGCCCCACTAAAAATAGATCTTTATCTTTTCTGAGGACGACCTTATTTTTACTATAATAGGCTCTAATTTCTTTTTCTTTAAAAGGAAGTGCTTTAAGTATGTCTTTTTTTGAATCTATTCTATAAAATTCGTCCTTAATGTTTACCACATAAAATTTATATGTTTTAAAAACATAAGACACTGTTTTGCCTCTTAATCTCTCGAATTTATTTTTTTTATGCTTAATATATAGGGAGGACAGTTTTCCTTTATATTTTTCTTCAAAAAATCCATTCCCATAAATTGAGTTCAAAACAGGATTATTTTCTAATCGTATAAATTTACCTCCCATTAATTCAAACTGATTAATAATTGTTGAATTAAGACTTAAGTAATTAACCTTTTTATTTACATATTCTAAGATTACTAGATCATTAAGCAAATCATACTTCATCTTTAAGTCATAATAGGGTTGCCCATCATAAATTACGAACCCTTTTTGAAAGTTAAATGACTTATAAAATTTATTATTAGTTTCTATAGTTCTTAAAGTACCTGGATAATGATCCACGTACTCTAAACCATTAAAAACACTACTATTATCGTATTCAAAAAACGAATCGAATAACTTATAATATGTTTCTGTTGAGGATTTAGCTTGGGAAAAGCTTAAATCGATAGAAGTTAAAGATAGTAATAGGGCTAATAGGTAGTATTTCATTCTTAGTAGTCAATTAAGAAAAATAAAGTTAGTCTAATTATATTAAAATTAGCACAAAAGCTTTTATTTAACATAAAGTATACCCTAACTTATTCGGAAAGCAAGAAAAAACTTCAATTAAAGATGATTTATCCTCTGATCACCTAATCAATTTATAATGAATTACCATTCATCCTCCTGCGGTTTGTCAGTCAAATAATTTAAAAGGCTTTTATTCATTTTATTAAGTAAATCTTCTACTTGTGATGAAACCTTTTCATAGCCTTTTTTTATGATTCCATCCTTAGAATAAAACTTATGCTTTTTCAAATTTATGGTTTGCTCCTTTTTATCAGAAGCTGTTTTATAGATCAATTTTATAGGCCTAAACCTATAATCTCCATCTCTAAATCTTAACTCTATAATATATTCAAGTCTTTCACAACTGAAATTAGATTTATCACCAAAACAAATAGCATTATTTGTAAAACCAGTAAAACGCAATTTTATATTTTTATTTGCTTTTCCTGCGTCGCTTTTATCTGCTTCATCTAACTCATCATCTTTAAAAACTTCATAACCAATAATAGTTCTTTTTGTTTTATCGGTTTTATCCGTCTTATCATTTTTATCATCGTTATCGCTCTTTAGTTCCTTGTATTTTTCTTTAAGCCATGCTTCTGTTTTAGATAGTAATTCATCTTTATTCTTTCCTTTCACCTCTACAATAAAGTTTCTGGGTACCAGCCCTTTTTCTTCATAAGAAAACTTTGTATTAATCGAATTGCTTTGGGAGAAAGAAAGCATTGAAATTAAAATAACAGTAAATAGGATAATATTTTTCATAACTAATTTTAATAATTTAAAACAACATTACTTCTACATTCCAAATTTAACAAATAAATTCATACAAATACACAGACTATTCATACCAAATCATAGAAAATATTATTTCTAAATATACTAATAGTAAAGCTACAAAAGTTGAAATGGATGCTTTAAGCGAATGGTTGGAAAAAAGATACCCTTAAAATTTTTAAAGATCATCTATCTATTCATAACACATTGAATAACGATTTAATATTTGATTCTTTAGCTGCCTACGAAGACTTTTCAAAGAAAAACACTTCAAATAAAAAAGTAAGAAAACTGCTCAAGAGGTCATCAACTAAACAATAAATTGATATAACGTTGTCTTGAAGCATCTTGAGTTGTTCTTGGAGTTCGTATCTCAAATTCACAAACTCATTTGGCTCTTCTTTTTAGGAAACTCGGGTGAATTAATTGAAAACCTATCAGTTAGGATGAGTTTTTTTAACAAAAAAGGGGAAAGTAAGAATATAGAATCTTTCATAAAACTTTGTTTTAGTGTAAATTATTTGAGTTAGTCAACAAATAAATTTTGAAAGATAAAAAGGTTGCTTTTTTGCAACCCTTTTTAATACAAAAAAAGAGCTACAATTTCTTGTAACCCTAAAACAATCTATTATGAGTAATCTAATTAGTCTTAAGATAAATCATCAATGCTTGCTCCTGATGCATTCTTTTTTACAGAAGCAATTCCATTCTCCATGGCGCTTGTAGATGAATACATTTCGCTGGTTCCTATAACTTGTCCATTTGTAGCTTTTAAGTTAAAATAAGGACTCCCTCCTTTAGACTCTAAGCGTTCATATCTTGCATCATCTCTCGAATTTTTCTTCACAGATTCAATACCATTAGTACAGCCAGGTTTAGCAGCATAACCTTCACTTGCTAAAATTGATTGCCCATTACCTGCTTTTAATCTAAATCTAAATTCTCCTCTTTTGTCTTTATAAATTTCAAATTTTGCCATCTTATAAGGGTTTAATAATAATTAAGAATATTAATAAGACACAGGATGTAATAAAAAGTCACATAATGCCCTTCAATAAAAAAAGGTGAACTAAATGTTCACCTTTTTTTGCCCCAAATCTACCATGAACTTAACCTACTTATGTTATGGTGAGACCAATTTAGTTGTTTACATCTTAACTACTAAGAATTATTAGTTCAACGGTTAAATTATATTGATTAAATGTATTTTAAGATTAATTTTCTTGTGTTTTCAATCCATATCATTTCTAAATCAATCTAATTACTGCTTATGTTTTAATAATTTATTTTCCCCATCATCATTAAATTGACGTCGATATCTTTATTTAAATCTGCACAATTAAAATAAATATTTACAAGTTTGAGTACGACCTAGTTTATACTCTTTTATGCGGAAAACATAAAAAAAGAAAGTTTCTCATTTAGCTTCTCCCTAAAGTAAAAAAACTGTAAAAAATTACAGCTTTTCTTTTTAAAAATATGCGTTTCATAGCAAATCTTTTATTTATTAATAGCAATTTAAACACACATGATGAATAAAAATCACATAGAAACCTCACTAAAACAAAAAAGCATCCCAATCTTCTATAAAGAAAAAAGGAAAGCTTCTCATTGGCTTGTGCTGAATTTATTTCAGCAACTCTACCTTTTTACCTCAACTTTCATTGAGATAAACAACACAACTTCTTTTTATTGCCAAAAAAAGCTCTAATTTCTCAGAGCTTTCTTTTTTGCAATTTTTGCGGTCTGGACGGGACTCGAACCCGCGACCTTCGCCGTGACAGGGCGACATTCTAACCAACTGAACTACCAGACCGTTGCTTTATTGCGGTTGCAAATATACACGCCTTTTTTTATATCTCAAATGTTTTTTAAAGTTTTTTGGATTTTATTTTTAAAAAATGTTTCCTGTAATAACCCTACACGAACTTTTGACGCTCTATCATGTATGTTGTGAGGATGTTATTGAAATTTTTATTAATATCTGCTTCAACATATTTAATTTTATACTGAGCACATTTTAAACGCAAGGCTTCAAAATAATTACTTACGTCCTTTTTATAATTATCTTTTATAGTATCTGCATATAAATTAATATACTCACCTGTTTCAACATCAATAAAACGCTTAGGCTTATTATCAAAATCAAAAATTAATTCTTTTTGCTTATCAAATACATGAAATAAAATCACTTCATGCTTATTGTATTTTAAATGACGTAATGCTTCAAACAATTTTACTTCATCTTCCGATGTTTGAAACATATCCGTAAATAAAAATATCATGGAACGTCTATGAATCTTTTCAGCTATTTCATGTAAATACTTATAGGTTTCCGTTTCTTTATTTAAAGACCTAGAAATTGCCGCATCACTTAAATGACTCAATAACATTTGATGATGACGTTCACTACCCTTTTCCGGCGCATAATAGTCGTAATCGTCACTATAGATACTTAAGCCAACTGCATCTCTTTGCTTTTTTAAAATATGCATTAGAGATGCCGAAGCTAATGCAGAAAACCCTATTTTATTTAAACTATCAATAGAAAAAGAATCCATTTTTGGATAATGCATTGAACTACTATTGTCTATAATAATGTGGCAACGTAAGTTCGTTTCATCGTCATAACGCTTGGTATACAACTTATCCGTTTTAGCAAATAGTTTCCAATCTATATGGCGTGTACTCTCTCCTTGATTGTAAATTTTATGCTCAGCAAATTCAGCAGAAAACCCATGAAACGGACTTTTATGCATTCCTGCTATAAAACCTTCTACTACTTGTTTTGCAAGTAATTCTAGGTTTTTAAAACCATCGGCTTTATTAAGTTCTGCTTGTAAGTTCAAGGTTTATAAAGTAAAAATTATTTTAAGACAGCATCAACAATACCATAAGAAACAGACTCATCTGCTCCCATCCAATGGTCACGATTAAAATCCTTCATTATTTTAGCAAAAGTTTGCCCACAATTATCTGCTAATAGTTGCGCACTTAACTCTTTAGTAATAATAATTTCTTTAGCTGTAATTTCTATATCACTTGCTTGCCCACGTGCACCACCACTTGGTTGGTGAATCATAACACGTGCATGAGGTTGTATAAAACGTTTACCTTTTTCTCCAGCAGATAATATTATAGAGCCCATTGATGCTGCAAATCCTGTACAAATTGTAGAAACATCACTCTTTAAAGATTTCATACAATCGTAAATAGCAAAACCAGAAGTTACATAACCTCCAGGACTATTTATATATAAATGAATATCTTTAGTTTCTAATGCATCCAAATACATTAAGCGATCTATGACGTGCTTTGCTGAATCATCATCAACTTGTCCCCATAAAAACACTTTACGTTCTTCTATTAATTTACTATCAATAGCATTTTGTACTTTTATTTCTTTACTCATATCTATTTTTAATTTTTGCTCGTTTAAACATTATTATTTTTTTTAAAATTAATAATAAAATTGAGAACACGCATAACCAATTAGCGAGCTCTTTAAAAATCTTAAAAAGATTCATTTTGTAAATGTACTTTTTAAGTTTCATCTAAAATAAAAAAAGGTTTACCTTAATGGCAAACCTTTTCAATATTCTTTTAATGTATTGACTATAAAAGCGAATCTATAGCTTCTGTATATGCATTTTTTGGTGCTACGCCAACCTGTCTTCCAACAACCTCTCCGTTTTGAAAAACCAAAACTGTAGGTATGTTACGCACACCGTATTTAGCAGCAAATTCTTGATTAGCATCTACATCTACTTTACCAACAACAGCCTTACCATCATATTCTCCACTAATTTCTTCAATAATTGGCCCTACCATTCTACAAGGACCACACCAAGCTGCCCAAAAGTCAACTAATACTGGTTTATCACTTTTTAATACAGTTTCTTCAAACGTTGCATCTGTTATTTCTAATGCCATAATATTTATGTTTTAAGTTCGTATTTCATTATTTATTATCACAAAATTAGTCAAAATATTTACGAAAGCTTACAAACTAACAATTTGTTTTATCTATATCAACATTGTTTAGCACTATTATATTTATATAAATACTCTCAAGCCATATGAAATATAGTCTTCAGATAAATCCACGCTACCAAAACAACAAAACAGACACACAATAAACCTTAGCCTTTCAGAGTTTTATGCAATTCTTTACTTAGATTAAAATCACGTTAAGCAACCAAAAAGTTGCGTATTAAAAATATTTATTTTAGTTTAGCAACCATAAAGTTGCATATTAATTAAAATCGAACTTATTATGAATGATGTTATCAAAAAAGAAAAGGTATTTAAGCACTCCATAGACAAAGTATGGAATGCCATTTCAAAAGCTGAAGAAATCTCTGCTTGGTTTATTCAAGCTGATTTTAAAGCTGAAAAAGGATATCAATACACCTTTACTTCAGAACCTAACGAAAAAGGATGCACAACTATTAGCGGAGAAGTAAAAGAATCTAACCCTTACAAATTAGTTTATACCTGGGTAGTTGCTGAAATTAAAACAGAAACTACAGTAACCTGGGAATTAGAAGCTACTGAAGATGGCACTAAATTATATCTAGAACATTCAGGTATTTCTAATTACGAAGGAGAAACTGCAGTGAAAATGTTTGAAAGCTTCAACGGTGGTTGGGATAACTGTATAAATGGATTAACAGATTACTTAAAACAATTAGTTAATGCAGGATAAAATAACAAAACTATTTAAAGCTATTGCAGATCCAACAAGGCGTGATATTTTTCACGCCTTGGTTATAGCAACCTCAGCCTTATCTATTACACAAATATCCAGTCAGTTTGATATTAGCAGGCAAGGCGTTACTAAACATATAAAAACATTGGAAGAAGCTGGTCTTGTTAATATTAATACAAACGGACGGGAACGTTTTTGTAATGCCAATGCTAAACCATTAAAGGAAGTTAGTAAATGGGTTGAGTTTTACTCACAATTCTGGGATAATTCACTACAAGGTTTGGAAAATTATTTAAATACAAAAGACAATGAATAATAACCCAAATTTAATGGAAGATCTGGATATGAACTATAAAAACAAATTAGAAGTCAATACTAGTTCAGAACAAGCGTTCTTAGCATTAAACCAAGGACTCCATTCATGGTGGGGAAAAATAAGTAATTCTGAATTTAAAGCTGGTGGGCAATTCACTATACAATTCGAAAATGAGTATTGGTGGACTTTTAAAATTATTGAATATACTCCTAATCTGGAATTGGTTTGGAAATGTATTGATGGTGAACCTGATTTTAATAAAGAATGGATCGGTCACGTATTACATTGGGAAATAGAAGAACAAAATGGAAAATGTGTGATTAACTTTCATCAAGTTGGGCTTACTCCAAATATTGATTGCTATGACGTATGTTCTAATACTTGGGATCGTTTTATTACTAACGGTTTGAAAAACTTTTTAGAGACGAAAAAATAAACCTTTCAATAATCGATCAGATTCTTTCTTAACGCTTAAAAGGGTGGCTCAGGAAATGAGATCCCTGCCTTCGCAGGGATTTATCAATTTAACTTAAACATTACGTCTTGACTCTCTAATTCACTAAGCAATTCTTGAGACACCTTAACTTTTTGTCTTCTACTAGGCATCTGTAATTTTATTTTCTCCCTATTGTCATACACTACAAAATTTAATGCTTGGTTTCCTGGATGCATTTGTAATAATTCTTTTAAACGCAAAATACTTTCTTCATGTAAGTCTTTAATGTTCAGCTGAATGGACAATTTTTTAGCATAGTTTTCCATGACATCATGTAATAATTGAAAACTATTAAACTGCAATCTTGGGTCACTCTTTTTCCCTGTGTCTTTATTAACCCAACCTTCTCGAATAAACGATTTTACAAATACAAAGTTATTCTTCATTAGGAAGTGTCTGTATTTTAAATATTCTTCACCAAAAATCCTAAACTCAAAACTATCGGTGTAATCTTCAACAGTAAACATGCCCCATCCTTTTCCTTGCTTGCTCACACGATGTTGTACATCGGTTACAACGCCGCCAAAAACAATTTCTCTGTTTACATAAGGTTCTAAATTATTAAACATAGCAATGGTTCCATTACAAAATGTTTTCATTTCCGTTTTAAAATCGTCTAATGGATGGCCCGAAATATAAACTCCTACAACCTCACGTTCCTGAGCTAATTTTTCCATAGTTCCCCATTCTTCGCAAGGCGGTACTTCTGGTTCTGCTATTTGTACATCACTTGATGCTCCAAATAAACTTACCTGAGATGAGTTTTCATTTTCTTGATGTTTATTTCCATATTTGACTGCTTTTTCTAAAAAGGTAATGCCATCTCCTTCTCTATGAAAATACTGCGCGCGATGTGTACCTCCAAAACAATCAAAACCTCCAGCTAAAGCCAAATTTTCAAAAGCTTTTTTATTCGCCGCTCTTAAATCGATTCGTTTTGCTAAATCGAAGATAGATTTATACGGTCCATCTTCTTTTCTATTCTCTACAATGGTCATTACAGCACCATGACCAACACCTTTTATAGCTCCCATCCCAAAACGTACCGCATAGTCGTTATTCACGGAAAACTTATAATACGATTCGTTAACATCTGGCCCCAACACGTCCAACTTCATCCGTTTACATTCTTCCATGAAGAATGTAACTTGTTTTATATCGTTCATGTTATTGGATAATACAGCAGCCATATACTCTGCAGGGTAATGCGCTTTTAAATAGGCTGTTTGGTAAGCTATCCAAGCATAACATGTCGAGTGAGATTTATTAAAGGCATAACTTGCAAAAGCTTCCCAATCTTTCCATACTTTCTCTAATACTTTAGCATCATGGCCGTTGGCACTCGCCTGTTCTACAAATTTTGGTTTCATTTTATCTAGTACCGCAATTTGTTTTTTTCCCATTGCCTTACGTAATACATCGGCTTCACCTTTTGTAAATCCAGCCAATTTTTGGGACAAAAGCATTACTTGCTCTTGATATACTGTAATACCATACGTTTCTTTTAAGTATTCTTCCATGGCTGGTAAATCGTACTCAATATCTTCATCTCCGTGTTTTCTTCTAACGAAACTCGGAATATATTCCATAGGCCCTGGACGATACAAAGCGTTCATGGCAATTAAATCTTCAAAGACTGTTGGTTTTAAATCTCTAAGGTGCTTCTGCATACCAGGAGATTCATATTGGAATACCCCTACTGTTTCTCCTCGTTGGAATAAGGCATATGTTTCTTCATCATCCAAAGGAAAGGATTCTGGATCCAGCAAAATATTATGTTTTGCTTTTACGATTTTAACAGTATCTTTAATTAAAGTTAGTGTCTTTAATCCTAAGAAATCCATTTTTAATAAACCAGCATCCTCAACAACCGAGTTATCAAACTGTGTGACATATAAATCGGAATCTTTAGCTACAGATACAGGAACAAATTTTGTAATATCGTCAGGTGTTATAATCACCCCACAGGCATGGATTCCCGTATTTCTAACAGAACCTTCCAAAGCTCTTGCGGTGTTAACAGTCTCAGCTTCTAAACCTGATCCCTCAGAAATATTTAAAAGCTCATTAACCTTTTCTAATTCTTCTGCTCTAAACTTACCGGCCAACGCTTTTTCGTCTAACCCAAAAATCTTATTGAGCTTAGACATGTTAGGTATCAACTTTGCAATTCTATCGGCATCAAACAAAGGTAAATCTAAAACACGAGCTGTATCTCGAATGGACGATTTAGCTGCCATAGTACCGTAAGTAATAATTTGTGCTACTTGATTAGCTCCATATTTATTAATTACATAATCCATAACGCGGCTTCTTCCTTCATCATCAAAATCGATATCAATATCGGGCATACTAATACGATCCGGATTTAAAAAACGCTCAAAAAGCAAATCGTATTTAAGCGGATCTATATTGGTAATCCACAAGCAGTATGCTGCTACAGATCCAGCAGCAGATCCACGCCCAGGACCAACAGATACATCCATATTTCGAGCCTCTCGAATAAAATCCTCTACAATTAAGAAATATCCGGGATATCCCGTATTTTCGATAACACTTAATTCGAAATCGAGCCGTTCAACCACTTCTTCTGAAAGCGGTTCTCCATAACGTTTTTTAGCGCCTTCAAATGTTAAATGCTTTAAATAAGCATTTTCTCCACGTTTTCCTCCATCAACTAAATCTTCATCATGCTTGAATTTATCAGGAATATCAAAAGCAGGCAAAAGAACATCTCTTGCAAGCTGAAACCCTTCAATTTTATCTACTAACTCTTCAATATTTAAAATAGCGTCAGGTTGATCTTGAAACAATTGTTTCATTTCGTCAGGAGACTTAAAATAATATTCCTGATTAGGGAGTCCGTAGCGATATCCTCTTCCTCGACCTATTGGTGTTGCTTGTTTTTCTCCATCTTTTACACATAATAAAATATCATGTGCATTCGCATCATCTTGTTTTCGATAATACGTATTATTTGTAGCCACTAATTTTACATCATGCTTTTTAGCCAATGCTATCAAGGTTGGATTTACGCGATTTTCATCTTCCTGATTATGACGCATCAGTTCTACGTACAGGTCATCTCCAAACTCTTTTTTCCACCATAACAAAGCTTCTTCTGCTTGCTTTTCACCAATATTAAGAACCTTACTTGGTATTTCACCGTATAGATTCCCAGTAAGTACTATAATGTCTTCCTTATATTGTTGTATCAATTTTTTATCTATTCTAGGGACATAATAAAACCCATTAACAAAGGCATGAGAAGATAGTTTTGCTAGATTATGATAACCATTTTTATTTTTAGCTATTAATACGACTTGATAGCCATTATCTTTTCTCGATTTATCCTCATGATTTTCACAGACAAAAAACTCACAGCCTACAATTGGCTTTATCAGTTTTTTTTCTGAAGCCTCCCCTCTTTCCTCTGCTTCTGCTATACTCGCCTTTATACTACTATTTTGTTTGTTAACAGCATTTATAAAATGGAATGCCCCCATCATATTTGCATGATCGGTAAGCGCCACAGCTGGCATGTTATGAGAGGCAGCAGCAGCTACAATGTCAACAACACTCATAGTTGATTGTAATACAGAAAACTGTGAATGGTTATGAAGATGTACAAAACTAGCATCTGCTAAATCAGATATATTTTTCTTAATATCTTCTGTAGAAACTGTTTCTTGCTTAAGACTTTGAAGACGCTTTCGAATTTCAGCACTTTCTTGTTTAAGATTAACGTGCTTTAATTTTATAAGCTCAATTTCTTTCGGGTTGGCTTCGTTAAAACTCTGAAAATAATCAGGTTCTACATCAAGTTGTTCTTTGGTATACTCCCCCAGTCGAACCAACTCAAAAAAGCAACGTGTCGTTGCCTCAACATCAGCTGTAGCATTATGCGCCTCTGCAAAAGGAGTCTTAAATAAAAACTCATGCAACTCTGTAAGTGTAGGCAATTTAAATTTACCACCACGTCCTCCTGGAATCTGACACAAACTTGCTGTATGTTCTGTACAAGTATCTAAAACGGGTAATTCTTGTAATGGGTTTGAAACATCACCTCGAACAAATTCGGCGCCCATAATATTTAAATCGAACTTCACATTTTGCCCAACAACAAACTTTGTTTTACTTAAAGCATCATTAAATTTTTCAAGAACTTTCGCTAATGGAATACCTTGTTCTTGAGCTAATTCGGTAGAAATACCATGTATTTTTTCTGCATCATACGGAATATTAAACCCATCCGGTTGCACCAAATAATCCTGATGTTCAATACAGTTCCCCATAGCATCATGTAATTGCCATGCAATTTGAATACACCTTGGCCAATTATCTGTATCGGTAATGGGTGCATCCCAACGTTTTGGCAATCCAGTAGTTTCTGTATCGAAAATTAAGTACATATATATTTAGATGTTTGGTGTTAAGCCGTTTAGAATTATTAAACGCAGTTTATAAAAATACAGAATATTATAATTTATGGAAATGAAAGTTATGAACAGTTTTAAACAAAAAAACTTAATTTTAATTATGTTACTTTTGAAAGTCATTTTTATCTTTAACACATGAAATTTAAATTATCCTTTCTTAGTTTTGTTTTTATCCTTCTAAATATCCAAGCGCAAAATATTCGTTTATATGTCGGCACCTATACCAATGGTGATAGCAAAGGCATTTATCAACTCGAATTCAATACTGAAACCGGGAATTTAGAAAACAAACAGCTTGCTATAAACATAGATAGCCCTTCATTTCTGACATATTCTCCAGACAAGAAATATCTGTATTCTGTAAATCAAAGTGACGATGGATTTGTATCATCTTACAAAATTAATACCGATGGTACGTTATCACTTTTAACACGTGTTAGCAGTCATGGTAAAGGGCCTTGTCATATTTCTATAAATGAAAGTGGAGATAAAGTTGTCGTTTCTAATTACACTGGGGGCACCGTATCCATTTATCCTATTAATAAGGATGGCAGTCTAAAAGAAGCTTCTCAAATCTTTAATCATAATTCAGAAAATGAAAAATCACATGCGCATTCCGCTAAGTTCTCTAAAGATAATTTATTTGTTGCCGATTTAGGAAGAAATGCCGTTTATCAATATAAATTAAAAGACGGGAATTATAAACTTGCATCTCCTTCTATCGTTGAAATGGAAGGCAACCCAGGACCACGACATTTTTTATTAGACAAAGGGAATGAGTTTTTATATGTTATTAATGAATACGGAGGTTCGGTTACTTCAATTAAGAAAACAAAAAAAGGCTTTAAGCAAATAGATTTCGACTCTACTCTGGATGAAAATTATAAAGGAAAAAATTCTTGTGCCGACATTCATTTATCTAAAGACGAACGATTTCTTTACGGATCAAACAGAGGTGAAAACTCTATTGCTGTTTTTAAAAGAAATACTCGAAATGGTACTTTAGACAGAATCCAAAACATGAGTGTTCATGGTGATTGGCCTCGAAATTTCTCATTAGATCCAACGGGTAAATTTCTTTTAGTAGCAAATAAAAAAAGTAATAATATTAGTGTATTTAAAATAGATCCTGAATCAGGAAAACTATCTTTCCTGCATTCAACAGATTTACCAGCTCCTGTTTGCTTATTATTTTAAGTTTTCTAATTAAAAATAAAGCATTGATAATTAAAAAAATATAGTATCTTTGCGCCCTCATTAATAACCGAGGTCGAGAACCTCAAATAATTAATTATTATGCCAGTAAAGATTAGATTACAAAGACACGGTAAAAAAGGAAAACCTTACTACTGGATCGTAGCAGCAGATGCACGTTCAAAAAGAGATGGTAAATACCTAGAAAAATTAGGTGCTTACAATCCAAACACAAACCCAGCAACTATCGAATTAAACATTGATGGTGCAGTGCAATGGTTACAGAATGGTGCACAGCCAACAGATACAGCCAAAGCTATTTTATCTCATAAAGGTGCTTTACTAAAAAATCATCTTGTAGGTGGTGTTAGAAAAGGGGCTTTAACTGAAGAGCAAGCAGAAGCTAAGTTTACTGCTTGGGTAGAAGAAAAAGAAAGCAAAGTTGGTGCTAAAGTTGATAGTTTAGCTAAAGCCGAGGCAGAAGCAAAAGCAAAAGCTTTTGAAGCTGAAAAGGCTGCTAATGAAGCACGTATTGCTGCAGCTGCTCCTGTTGTAGAAGAGGAAGTTGCTGAAGAAGAAACTCCTGCTGCCGAAGCAGAAGCTTCAACTGAAGAAGAATAAAAAAATAATTTTTTATACTTTTAAACTCCGATATTTTTATCGGAGTTTTTTTGTGAAATAGTATTTTGTCAAAAAGCAAAATACGTAATTGAACAAATCCCGCTAAAGCGGGATCTCACAAACTTTCACAAGTTTGATTAAATAATTCCCACAAAGGTGGGAATCTCATAAACTTTAAAAGATTCCCGCAAGCCGGGAATGACAAAAAACCATTTGTCATGCAAAAAGAAAATTGTTTTTACTTAGGTAAAATTGTTAAAAAATATAGTTTTAAAGGAGAAGTTTTAGCTAAGCTAGATACTGATCAGCCTGAAATTTACGAAAACTTAGACGCTATTTTTTTAAACTTAAGAAATAACCTGGTTCCTTTTTTTATTGAACGTTCTCAGCTGCACAAATCAGAATTATTACGTATTAAATTTGAAGATGTAGATGAGGAAGCTGATGCAGATGCCATCATGAAAAGTGATTTGTATTTACCTCTAGACTTATTACCTAAACTGGAAGGCAATAAGTTTTATTTTCATGAAGTCATTGGTTTTACTATTGAAGATGTAAATTACGGAAAAGTGGGCACTATAAAAGCGATAAACGATTCGACTGCTCAATCACTTTTTGAAATAGACAGAAATGGTATTGAAATTTTAATCCCTATGAATGATGAATTTATAGTAAAGGTGGATAGGGAAAATAAAACTATTTTGGTTGAAACACCAGAAGGACTAATCGACTTATATTTGTAACTATTTGATGTTTAAAAAATTAATCAGCAACAATCAATTCTTTTTTTATTAAACGCAATCCGTATTGAACACTATCTTGTTGTTTTACCAATAATTTGCAAAGTGACAAAGACAGATTAATTTCCCTAAGTAATTCATTATATTTTTCCATGCATAATAGCTCGATTTTATAAATAGCATTTATCAAATCACTATTATTCCCTAGTTGCAATAAATTATTAAAATCTCTCATATAAAGATGGTATCGCCTTTTTGACATTATCGACTCTTGAACATCTCCATCAAGTTTTTTAATTTCATTTTGTAATATTTTACCAAAATTTTGTTGTTCTAAGATTTTTCCTTTTAAAAAGGTCTCTATATTTGTATCAGACGCTTTTTCACATGTTTTTATATAGATTTTTTCAATGACTTCATTCATTAATAAGACGTCGTTCAACTTTACCAAAATTTTGTTTTCTTTTTTCATTTTCTTCAATTAGACCACTATTTTTTTATATACGTTAACTATAAAATAAATGGATATCTTTAACATTAATTTTAATATACTTTTATGATTTTCACTTCATTCTTTCATTTTATTTTATACTATTGCTTTAAAATTCAAAATATCATTTCATGTCTAAAAAACCCTTTGTTTTTAAACAATTTTCCGTAAAACAAGAGCAATGCGCGATGAAAATTGGCACCGATAGTGTCTTATTAGGAGCATGGACATCCGTTAAAGATAATCTTTTTTCTATACTAGATATTGGAACTGGTACAGGTATTTTATCACTTATGTTAGCACAACGCAGCCATGCTGAAGTGGTTGACGGCATTGAAATTGATGATAATGCATACGAACAATGCGTTGATAACTTTGAAAACTCTCCTTGGGGAGATCGATTATTTTGTTACCATGCTTCACTTGAAGAATTTGCTGAAGAGATAGACGACAAATACGATCTCATTATATCTAACCCTCCTTTTTATTCAGAAGATTACAAAACAGAAAATACGCAACGGGACCTTGCACGTTTTCAAGACGCTATGCCTTTTAATCATTTAATTGAAAGTGTATCTAAACTATTATCAGAAGATGGCATATTTTCAGTGATTATTCCATTTAAAGAAGAAGAAAAACTAATTCATTTAGCATCAAAATTCAAACTCATTCCAAACAAAATACTACATGTAAAAGGAACTCCAACTTCTGAAATTAAACGAAGTTTAATCGAATTCTCCTTCCACGAAAGCGATAAAAAAGTTGACAATTTGATTATTGAAACAGGAAGACATCAATATACTCAAGATTACACTAATCTTACTAAAGATTTTTACTTAAAAATGTAATCGAATCGATATGAATTAATTAAATTTGAGCTCTAAAAATATTGAATTGTTAAAAAAATAGCATTTTTATTAATAATTTGATTTCAAATATACTTAAATTCAGTTTTTATGCGACCAGACCTATTCGAAGCTCCCGATTACTATAACCTAGATGAGTTACTTACAGATGAACATAAATTAGTACGCGATGCAGCTCGTGAATGGGTGAAACGAGAAGTTTCTCCCATTATTGAAGACTACGCACAAAAAGCAGAATTTCCAACACAAATTATTAATGGGCTGGCAGAAATAGGTGCTTTTGGCCCATACATTCCAATGGAATATGGTGGTGCTGGATTAGATCAAATTTCTTATGGCTTAATCATGCAGGAAATAGAACGTGGCGATTCTGGTGTTAGAAGTACAGCTTCTGTGCAGTCATCACTCGTTATGTATCCTATCTGGAAATATGGTAATGAAGAACAACGCCAAAAATATTTACCAAAATTAGCCAGTGGTGAATGGATCGGTTGTTTTGGTTTAACAGAACCTGATCATGGAAGCAACCCATCTGGTATGGTTACAAATTACAAAGATATGGGAGACCATTATCTTTTAAATGGTGCCAAAATGTGGATCAGCAATGCACCATTCGCGCAGGTGGCAGTTGTTTGGGCAAAAAATGAAGAGGGACGCATCCACGGTTTAATCGTTGAACGTGGCATGGAAGGTTTTACAACTCCCGAAACTCATAATAAATGGTCATTGCGAGCTTCTGCAACTGGTGAACTTATTTTTGATAATGTCAAAGTACCAAAAGAAAATTTACTCCCTAATAAATCTGGATTAGGAGCACCTCTTGGGTGTTTGGACTCCGCACGTTATGGTATTGCCTGGGGCGCCATTGGAGCTGCAATGGATTGTTATGATACGGCACTTCGATATAGCAAAGAACGTATGCAATTTGGAAAACCTATTGGTCAATTTCAATTACAACAAAAAAAATTAGCAGAAATGATTACTGAAATCACTAAAGCTCAACTATTAACCTGGAGGCTAGGTGTTTTACGTAATGATAATAAAGCGACTTCTGCACAAATATCTATGGCGAAACGTAATAATGTGGATATGGCTATCAATATTGCCCGAGAAGCTAGGCAAATACTTGGTGGCATGGGAATTACGGGAGAATACAGTATTATGCGTCATTCCATGAATCTAGAGAGCGTTATTACTTATGAAGGGACACATGATATACATTTACTTATTACAGGTTTAGATATTACTGGTTTAAACGCTTTTAAATAATCGTAATTTTCCTTCCTTTTTTTACGAAAACGTTTTCTTATAAAATTATTGGAGAACTGACTTTTGACATGTTTTTAATCTAATTCGCATTTTAACTTTGTCTGTGAATTTGAATACTATGCGTATTCTAACCTTTAAAATCATGCGAGAATCAAGACAAGACATCATTCAGTTTATTAACTTACAGTTAGCTTCAATAGGACAACCAACTTTTAAAGATAAACCAGAAAGTACTGATAAATTTTTAGATCCAAAATTTGAAAAATCTACTAGAGCTCTTATAATGAGCCTGAGAGAGAAATCAAGATTATTAGCAGACCATCAGGCACCAGCAGACTCGAGGATTCAAAATTTTATTGACGATTATCTAAAAGACATTTCAATAGGTAAATCATTAAAGCTACCCAACAATACACTGATTTTATCAAAAAAAGGACAAGCCAGAGAGATTAGTTTACCTCCAGATGGAAATTCTTTTAAAAGTGATTTAGTAACTTCAAGTCGTGTAAAACAGGGGATTTTAAATAACCCATTACATGATAAAAGAACAACAAAAGGCACCTTTCATATTGTAGAAGGAGATTTACCTGTTCCTCTTGACAAAAAAGAAGTTCCAAAAATTGCATTTGCGCATTTTTTACATGCTGCTTTTAACCCTTCGGATGATTTAAAAACACTTCCATTTACTTCTAGTCAAGAAGATCAAGCAAAAACGATGGTTTCAATGTTATTAAGACCTACTGTTTGTCCAGAGGTTCCAGGAATTATTGCTAAAAAATCATTAGAAGTTCGCTTTTTTGTTCCTGGTACTTTAGTGAGCAATCTTGACTTTGTAGAGTCTATTTTTGGCAACGCTGGAGATCCTAATTTAGTGCATAACGACGCAGCATTAGATCCTGAACATTGGACAGGTCATACAGGTTGTATCATTTTAGCACCACAATTAAAAGATTTAAAGAAAAAGGATGTTGGATTACCTCATTTTGATGATGCGACAGAGCGTCAAATAAAAGATGGTATGTGCTGGAAAGATGCAAACGAACTTTATAACAACGGGGGTGCTTTTAAAATTACTTGTAGGGATGATAGAGGTGTTGTTATTACGCTTATTGCAGATAATTATTATGGATATTCAAAAAAAGAAATCAAAACACAAATAAGTTACTCTGCAAATTTATTTGGTATCCTTGAGGAAGAACACGCAGGAGGTGCTATAGCCTTTGCAAGAAGAGTTATGGGAGACACTCTAGATGGGAAAGATTACTCAGACTTTCATAACAACCGTCATAGTTTCGAAGACGTCAAAAAATTAATGGGGGATCGCATTGAGGTACAACCAGAAAACTATGCCATCGATAAAAAATATCCAAATATTATTTACATCCCTGAATTCGCTTATGTAAATACCAATACAAATAGTATTACATGGACATATAATAATAAAGAGCAAAAATTAATTTTGTCTCCTTATAAAACGTATGTTCATCCTACGGGAAACAAATTCAGATTAGAAAAGCATAAGTCCGTTGATTTATGGCGTATTGTTGACACCTTTGCCGAGGGGATATTCTGCCATAAACCATGTACTGTATCTGGTGGAGGTAAATCTGAGATTTCAAAATCTATGCAAAATGCTATCACATATAGCACGTTCAACATTCAAAATATAGATGAAGATTTTAAAAAAGCAGATGAAATTATAGAATTTGATTATTCTACAAGATGGAAAGTTAAAGACCCTAACAGACCTAAATCAAGACCTTTCTTAAGTGAAGAACGGACTTTAAGTTCGGCTGTAAAATTGTTAATTCCTTCTGAAGAAAACTCAGATGAATTCAATGAATTCTTAAAGAATATTCCAGTACATATCCGTTCTTTAGTTTTATTTGTAAAACGACTATACAGACAAGCCCACGGTGTCTTAAACTGGAAAGATTATATGTCTGTAGAAATTATTAACGGGGAAAAAGGCACAGGCCTTTTACATAACAATACTCCTGTGGTTGGTAGTTATGTTCGTATTGGTTTTAATCAAAAAGGCAATTGGATGCTCAACAAATTAAGATCTGATTTTTCACCAAGTGAAAAAATTCAGACTGAAGATGATATCTCAGCATCCATAACGTTACCGAGACAACAATTTAAAAACTTAAATCCGGAATTTGACAATAAGAGTGTAAAAGTACTTGTTAATTGTGAGGCTCATTTATTTCAAAGACCAGATGAAGCTGTTGTAAGAGGTTACGATAAGAATGCCGAATTAGATATTGTTTCTGATGGCCGATTCTTAACAAATTATGAACTGTTAAAGAAAAAAGATGCTATAGCACTTTATGAAGACACTATTAATTTTGATAAATACACGCAACCCGTTCAAGATTTCATAATAAGTATTGTAAACAGTCCAAACGAAGAAGAGTTCTTTGTAGTGCCTTCGCATACAAGAATTATAAGTGACGGTCCAACAAAAAACCCACGTTATCTAGAACCAAATCGATTTGTAAATGAAACCGAAGCAAGTTATTTGGCTGATGTCGGAGTTCGTTTAGTTAGAAAAATAAAATCTGATGAACCAGTAATTCATGTGGTGAATGCCGTATTACCAGGTAGAAGAAATAACCCTGTGGATAAAAAAGCAGGAATACGTCCATTGGCAGTATACAATCCAATTCACTATCAAGAAACACCAGAATTGTTTATGGATTTTGTTAGCAGTTTAACAGGTAAATCACCATCAACAACAGGAGCTGGATCTGAAGGTGCATTAACCAAAGCGCCTTTTAATATGCTGACACCAACAACCGATTTAAATAATGCCTTATTATCGCATATTTTAACAGAGTCAAATGGATTCAGCACAGCAGCTGGTTACGTAGGCGCAGAGAATAAAGTAGACCATGATATAAGTTTATTAATTCCGGAGATCTGGGCAAGATTAGAGCCAGAAGATAGAGACCCTAAAGAGTTAATCGCTAACGGCTCATTAGAAAAACTGGAAGATTTCGAGTATAACGGAGACACTATTTTAGCAAGTCGTTTAGGGTATAGAATCACTAAGACATTCTCTCTAAGGTGTTTAAATCGTCTATTCGATGAACCAACTGCTGTTTTCAATGAACACATGTTAAAACCAGAATTACAAGGTCTGGAGGATTATGTAGACGGTATTAAAAATATTGTTGAAACCCAGCAAAAAGTAGCTATGAATTACTTCGAAGATGGAAGTGTAGATGCAGCAATACCACCTCTTAAAATCCTATTACATATTATGGCTTACGGTACTTATGAAGGTAAACAGATAAGTGACCCTGAGTTACGAAAATTCTTTGATAGAGATTACGTTTTAAATAGTAGTTGGTATAAAGAACGATTGGTGTTAAAACAACAAAAAGATATCCGTTTTTATGATTCTCAAATCGCTTACCTAGAAAATTTCATTGCAAATCCAGATAATAGCGTATTAGTTTCAGAAATGAATATTAAAGGTCGTTTAAAATCTGTAAAACAGTCATATAATAATGTTAAATCCGATTCATATTTAGACAGTTTAATTGGCACTATTGGAGCCGATCCTTTATTTAGAAAGTAAATTAATTCTTTAAAACAACCTTTTTAAAAATGCTTCTTATTGTAAGAAGCATTTTTTTTTAGAACTCATTTAGACTTTTTGGATTTAAGCGAAAATTAGAAGTTTTTGCCTATGTTGAAGACTTTTTTGAATTGCATAGCAGAGCTACGGAAGGAAAAAAAGACAAAAAACAGAGCTGAAAACAGCAATTTTTTTAGCAAATTGAAAAAGTCTAAATGAGTTCTTATTCAAAAAATCGAAAAACAAGGAAATTCGAATCTTTAATCTTAATAAACATGAAAAAGAGTATTTACTTAATAATACTTTCTTACCCTTAGTTTTGTTGTAGTGATGATAAAGATACTTACTCTTAAAGAAGACGATAAAACTCAAAATATAGATTTAGATATTCCAAAAGAAGATGGGAATACAGAATCTCAAAAAAAAGGCCTTCGTTTTGCTGCAGAATGTTCAACTCCACTTTACCAAGACCTAAATGGCATTCAATTAAAATAGAACTATAATTTAACGTTCGGATTGCAGTACGCCTTTCATTAAAACCTTTTTTTTCAAATCATAAAAAGAGGCTTCCTTAAAAGTTTAGAAGCTTAAAATTGTCACACCGAATGCAGTCGAGATGTTTTTAAAAATTCTCGACTGCCCACGAACAGACATCTAAGTACACTTTTTAGGCTGCCTCTTTTTGCGTACTTTTACTTCATGTTTTCATCTAAAAAAAGATTAGACAACGCTTATAAAAATGCTAAGATCATTGATTTTGATGATGATAGTAAATTTATACTATTTAGTGATTGCCATAGAGGAGATAATAGTTTTGCCGACGATTTTGCAAATAACCGAAACATTTACTTTCATGCTTTAAAGCATTATTATACTGAAGGTTTTCAGTATTGTGAGGTTGGTGATGGTGATGAACTCTGGGAAAACATTTCTTTCAATGCTATTTTAAATGCACATAAAAATGTATTCATGCTTATGAAACAGTTTCATAAAGCAAATAGACTACATATGATTTGGGGTAATCATGATATGGTTTACCGAAACCCTAATTATGTAAAAAAGCATTTATCAACTTATTTTGATGCCAAAACTGGTGAAAATGTGGAACTCTTTGGAGACATTACATATCATGAAGGCATTGTTTTAAAACACCGAAAGACTGAACAAGAATTATTTTTAACGCATGGGCATCAAGCCGATTGGTGGAACTTCTTGTTTTGGAAATGGAGTCGGTTTATGGTTCGTGTTCTTTGGAAACCATTGAATGTTATGGGAATAGCAGACCCTACAAGCCCAGCTAAGAACTACAAAGAACTCATAAAAGTAGAACGTAGAACTAAAAAATGGATTAGCGATAACGATAATTTATTAACCATTGTTGGTCATACACACCGACCTCGTTTTCCCGAACCCGGAGATATAGCTTTTTTTAATGATGGTAGTTGTGTACACCCACGAAGCATTACGGGGATTGAAATAGAGAACGGTACCATTTCATTAATTAAATGGCATATAGCGACTAAAGAAGATGGTACACTTCAAATTGTTAGAACAGTACTTGAAGGTCCTATGAAATTGATTGACTATAAGACAAATTGAAAATGAAAGAATATAAATTAGAAATTTTTGCTGATTACTTTCAATTTCATTTGCATGATGAAAAATATAATCCAAATTTTGGAAATGCATGGACTGAATTTACTACAAAAAACCTTCTAGCTATAACAGATGAAGGCATTGCCGTAGGTACTCGTAGAAATATGGATGTCAAAGTTCTAATTAAAATACTTGACTCTGAACCAGTGCCAAAAAATAATAACAAGGATTCTATATTTCAAATTAATGAATCAGACTTATTGATTATATCTAAAAAATTAGTAGTGATGGGATGTACTGAATATTTTCCAGAAGCAAAACGTATTGAATTAGAAAATGGAATTTATAGAGTTCGAATTTACTATTGTGATCTAGACAAAATTAGTAAGGATGAACTTGATGGTGATGATTATTATGAAATTGAAATCTGGAAAACGAATAATAAAAATATACCTACTTACAATCAATTAATATCATTGCACAAAAATTGACGTTAAAAAAATCTCATAAAATATCCATTATTACTTCCTGTGACTAAGCATATACTCCAAAAACGATATGAAGGTTTTTTAAACACGCCTTTTTTATGGAAAAGTGGTGTCCTTTCAAATTTAAATCCATTCGAAATCATTTCAAAATCTAATAAAATTGCTATTAATATTGATGAAAAACTGCGCTTAGGAAAATATGTAGAGCGATTTGTTTCTTTTGAATTAGAACAGTATAAAAACATTTCCATTATAGCAGAAAATGTACAAATTCAAGATAATAACATAACTTTAGGAGAACTTGATTGTTTACTGCTTAAAAACAACAAACCTATTCATTTAGAGATCGTTTACAAATTCTACGTATATGATACTTCCATTGGAGAAACAGAAATCGAACATTTTATTGGACCAAATAGAAAAGACTCTTTAAAAGAAAAAATCACTAAGTTAACGGAGAAACAATTACCTCTTTTGCATTCCAACGAATGTAAAGAATACTTAAAAACACTTAATCTAAAATCTGAAGATATTTCGCAACAGGTCTATTTTAAAGCTCAATTGTTTGTTCCTTTTTCAAATCAAGATATTCAACTTAAAACACTAAATAACGACTGTATTAACGGTTTCTATATCAATAAAAATCAGCTAAATCAATTTAATGATTGCAAGTTTTATATCCCACAAAAGAAAGATTGGTTAGTAATTCCGCATACAAATGTAAAGTGGTTACATCCCAACGAATTTGAAACCGTTGCTAAAGACTATTTTAATCAGCAATTTTCTCCACTATGCTGGGTGAAATTAAAAAACGGTGAATTAAAAAAAATATTCTTGGTTTGGTGGTGATTATACTTTTGAGGATCTAGAATAGGAACTTTTTTGCGTTAGGGATTAAGCGGCATGTTTGAGCTCCTCTTTGAGAGCAAGTAGTGAAAGCCCGCCCCAATAGGGTAACGCCCAAACATTTGGTATTCTTAGTTACTATTTATGAGATCTCCTACCTTACTGAAACAAATTCAGCACAAGTCGCAGGAATATATTAACTCTCTGGTGCCAACTCGACCTCGAGACCCTCCATATCTGAAGTCATTTGAATCTGGCAACCTAAACGGCTATTATCTTTTACATCAAAAGCTTCTGATAGCATCGCTTCTTCATCGTCGCTCATTTCTGGTAAATCTGTTTCACTTAATACATAACACTGACAGGATGCACACATAGCCATACCTCCGCAAACACCAATAGTGCCTTCTGGAGCTAACTCATAAGATCTTACAACTTCCATAAGATTCATTGCCATATCTGTTGGCGCAACAATATCATGAGTTACACCGTCTCTATCTGTAATTTTTATATTAATGTCTTCCATTGTTAAGTTTTTATACTTTTAATTAAAAGCATTTCACAATTCGTGCCGCAAATTTAAACTTTCTGAATTATTTAGAGACAAGTTTCTCTATTATTTTAGTAGGAATTAAAAAAAGTGAATTAGTCTTCAATATTAATAACCTGTTCTATTTGAGGTGCATACTTTTTAATAGTCATTTCTACACCAGACTTTAAGGTCATTTGATTAACGCTACAACCCACGCAAGCTCCTTTTAGCTTTACTTTAACTAAAGTATCGTTTTCTTCTATTGATAGTAAAGAAATATCACCACCATCACTTTGTAAAAATGGACGGATTTCTTCTAGGGCTTTTTCAACATTTACTTTTAATTCTTCTGAAGTCATTTGTTATTTTTTAACTGCTGAACACCCAGCCATTGTTGTTATTTTAATTGCTTCTGTTGGAGGTAAATCATCATTTCGTCTTACAACTTCTTGCACCACATTTTGAGTTAATTTTTCAAAAGCCTGCTCCAATGCTGTAGCAGTTTGTAAAGCTGCTGGACGACCAACATCACCTGCTTCTCTTATACTTTGTACTAAAGGTAATTCTCCCAAAAATGGCACTTCTAAATCTTCAGATAAATTTTTAGCACCTTCTTTTCCGAAGATATAATATTTATTATCTGGCAATTCATCTGGTGTAAAATAAGCCATATTTTCTATAATTCCTAAAACAGGCACATTTATACTCTCTTGCTGAAACATAGCCACTCCTTTTTTAGCATCTGCTAATGCTACGTTTTGAGGAGTGCTTACTACAACGGCTCCAGTAATTGGCAGAGATTGCATAATACTTAAATGAATATCTCCTGTACCAGGAGGTAAATCTAAAAGTAAGAAGTCTAATTCCCCCCAGTGCGCATCAAAAATCATTTGATTTAATGCTTTTGCAGCCATGGGGCCTCTCCAAACTACTGCTTGGTTAGGTTGCGTAAAAAAACCGATAGATAATACTTTAACACCATAATTCTCTATAGGTTTCATTTTAGATTTCCCACCAATATTTACCGCTAAAGGTTTTTCGTCTTCTACATCAAACATAATAGGGATGGACGGCCCATAAATATCGGCATCTAAAACACCTACCTTAAAGCCCATTTTTGCTAAAGTAACTGCTAAATTTGCAGTAACCGTAGATTTGCCTACACCACCTTTACCAGATGCTACAGCTACAATATTTTGAATCCCTGGAATAGGGTTTCCTTTAATAACATTAGCTTTTGGTTTTGCAGGAGCTTCTACTTTTACATTCACTGTAATTTTAGCTTTTTCGTAAACCTGCTCATGAATTGTTTTTAAGATATCTACCTCTGTACGTTTCTTAGCTTGTAAACTAGGGTTTTTAATGGTAATATCTACAATAACCTCATCTCCAAAAGTAATCACATTTTTCACAGCACCGCTTTCAACCATATTTTGTCCTTCTCCTGGTACAGTAATAGATTCTAATGCTTTTAATATATCTTGTTTATTAAGCTTCATTCCTTATTTAGATTAATTCTAATATGCAAATATACAGTGAATTGTTTAGACTTTAAAGCCATTTTATTGAAATGATTTATATGATTATTCGGTTTATTTATAGGAGAAAACCAATATGTAGTTATTTGTAAATTTTTATAAAATTAGGAAATATTAGTGAATTATGATTGAAAAGCACCTAATACAGAAATTGAATCTGAAGATCTAAAAAAGTGGCCGTCAATAAAAAACATTTAATTATTGGAAAGGAGATAAATTTGATTCTATTTCACTATAATTCTTTTGAAGGATCCCAAAACACTTTTTCTAAATTCTGAATTTGATTTTCTATCACCTCAACACCTTCGCTTTCTAGTAGTTGCTGCATAAGGTTAGTTCCATCAAAATGATGCTTACCAGTTAGTAAGCCTTTTCTGTTTACAACACGGTGGGCTGGAACATCTTTGCCTCCAGAACCATTCATAGCATAACCCACCATACGAGCACTCCTAGCCGCTCCTAAGTAGACCGCAATAGCACCATAACTTGTAACTTTGCCATAGGGGATTTGTTTAGCTACTTCGTAAACTTTGTCAAAAAAATTTAAGGTTTCAGGTTTCATAGCCTATATTTCTTTGATGATATTGATTAGTGTAATAATTGAAATAACGCCTGTAATACTTCCAATAACATAGTTCATGTTTTTTTGAGACGTAAACGATTTTCCTTTTATTTTATCAAAAAAGAAAATATACATGTATAACATTACAAAAGTTCCCATCGCTGCTCCGGCTACATAAGATATAATACTAGTTTGACCAAAAGACATCCATCCAAAAGAAGCCAATGTAATCGTCATATACGCCTGATAAGGAATAGGAAACACATTTATTGCTGATAGAAACATACCTTGGAAAAACCGACTATGTTTACTACGGCGCATTTGAGTTTCAATTGGTGGTTTAGGTTTTGCTATAATCAAAAAGTAAATAGTTATTAATACAAAAATCACGAATGCAACACGTTGCAGAATGTCTACGACTTCTAAGTGCTTACTTAAATACCTTGCAAAAACTGCAGCAAGATATGTTTGAAGTAAAACGACAACACATACCCCAATAGAAAACATAATACCCCTCGCGTGTCCTTCTTTTAAACTTATTTTAGCAGCCGTCATATTCAACAAGCCTGGAGGGATCACTCCAATTAAAGCTATAAATAAACCAAAAATAAAGATAAGAGTTATGCTCACTAATGCTTAATTTTAAACCGAATATACGTAATTGGTTTGTTTTGTTCTAAATATTGCGATTCATAGAATGTTTGAATGCTTGTAACTTCTTCGGGGCTACCTTCCTGCTTGTATACATTATGATTGGCATAAAGCACCTCATGCCCTGCACCATGCAACAAACCGAGTGTATACCCGTGCATAAACTCACTATCTGTTTTTAGATTAACCACACCTTCCTTTTTTAATACTTTTTTATAGCGTTTTAAAAATGCTTCATTGGTCATTCTATGTTTTGTTCGCTTATACTTTATTTGCGGATCTGGAAAGGTTATCCAGATTTCATCTACTTCGTTTTCTGCAAAAGCATGATCTATTAATTCGATTTGAGTTCTTAAAAAAGCAACATTAGAAATAGTTTCTTCAATAGCTGTTTTTGCTCCTCTCCAAAAGCGCGCCCCTTTAATATCTATTCCTATAAAGTTTTTATTAGGATACTTTTTTGCCAATGCTACAGAATATTCTCCTTTTCCACAACCTAGTTCTAACACTAATGGGTTTTCATTTTTAAATACAGATGGTCTCCAATGACCTTTTAACTCATATTCTTCATTAACCAATTCTTCTCTTGATGGTTGAAACACGTTTGAAAAGGTTTCATTTTCCTTAAATCTCTTGAGTTTATTTTTACTTCCCACTATTATTTAAAATTTTGGTAAAATTAAGGAAATATACGAGAGCGTTTATATGCTTATCTTTGATTTTACTAAAAACTTGAGCAAAGAACAGTAACAACATCTTTTTAACTTGGTCGTATTGTTTAAATTAAAAAGATTATTGTAGAAAACTCGTCTTTAGCAAAGTTAAAGGCAGGTTATATTTAACAGATGAAAAAACGAATTTTAGTTGCTCCTTTAAATTGGGGCTTAGGGCATGCCACTAGAAGCATTCCTATTATTTATGAATTGATAAAACATGGATTTGAACCTATTATTGCCAGTGACGGAGTAGCTTTAACACTTCTGCAAAAAGAGTTCCCAATGCTTTCGTCTATAACGTTACCTTCTTATAACATTACCTATGCTAAAAAAGGAAAGCATTTTAAATTAAAACTGATTAAGGATTCTCCTAAATTAATTAAAGCTATTAAAGCTGAGAAAAAAGCGACGAAGCTTATTGTAGAAACTCATAATATTAAAGGAATTATTTCCGATAACCGATTAGGTGTATATAGTAAAAAAATACCTTCTGTTTTTATAACACATCAACTTAATGTTTTAACAGGAAGCACGACATGGCTAAGTACAAAAATGCATCAAAAAATCATAAAGAAATTTGATGTATGCTGGGTTCCCGATACTAAAGGAGATATTAATCTAAGTGGCAAACTTGGACATGTTGATAGTTTTGAAATACCTATAGAATATATTGGACCTTTAAGTAGGTTTGACAACAAATATTCAAGCATTGAAAATGATTTAATGGTATTATTGTCTGGTCCCGAACCGCAACGTACATTACTAGAAGAAATCCTTTTTTCTGAATTAAAACAGTATAACGGAAAAATTGTTTTTGTTAAAGGTATTATGGAAAAGGAACAAACGATCCAAATTATAGGAAATATGACTATTTATAACTTTATGACCTCTAATTTATTGGAAAAAACTATTAATCAGAGCAAATTAATTTTATCAAGATCTGGTTATACAACCATTATGGATTTAGCTAAACTCAACAAAAAAGCTTTTTTTATACCTACCCCTGGACAATTTGAGCAAGAATATTTAGCAAAAAGATTGACTGATCTAGAGTTAGTATCAAGCTGTAACCAGGAGGATTTTTCATTAGACAAATTAAAAGACATAGACTCTTTTAAAGGTTTAAAATCCTTTGATTATCATGTGAATTTTAAAAAACTATTCGATCTTTTCGAGTGTGAATGAAAACTCACTACCAACTCCAAACTCACTTTCTACATATATTTTTTCGTCGTGAGCTTCAATAATATGTTTTACAATAGAAAGTCCTAAACCAGAGCCTCCTTCTTTACGAGAGCCACTTTTATCAACTCTATAAAAACGTTCAAACAAACGAGGAAGATGTGCTTTTTCTATCCCCTCTCCATTATCTGTAACACGAACAATAACCTTGTTTTTTATTAAGTTTTCTATGCTTATTTCTGTAGTTCCTTTTTCTCTTCCATATTTTAAAGAGTTCACAATTAAATTTACTAATACTTGCTGTATACGTTCTTTATCTGCTTTAACTAACACCAAGTTTTTATAATCTGTATCAAAAGTAAGTGTGATTTTTCTTTTGTTAGCTTTCATCTCCAACATCTCAAATACGTTTTCAACTAACTCAACAATATCAAATTCTTCTATAGTTAAACTTAAATCACCAACTTCTAATTTAGTGATCATATCTAAGTCTTTAATAATATAGCCTAAGCGTTCAATACCTTTACTAGCACGTTCCAAATACTTTTCTAGTAGTTTTTCGTCATTCATAGCACCATCCAACAAAGTAAGTATGTAACCTTGCACTGTAAATAATGGCGTTTTTAATTCATGAGATACATTACCTAAAAACTCTTTCCTATATTTTTCACGAACTTTTAAAGTTTCAATTTCTAGCTTTTTGTCTCTCGCAAACTTATCAATCTCTTGAGTAAGTGTTCGCATATCTGTAGTAATAGGACCTTTATTTAAACTAGCAGATTCTAAAAGGGTTAAATCGTCATATATTTTTTTAACACGCTTATATATAAATCGTTCTACGCTAAACTGAATGACTAAAAAAGAAAATACATAAACGCTTACTGCAAAAGCAAATGCGTGAAGCCAATTAAACTCATATAAATAATATAAAAAAACACTCATTAAGAGCGTTGTAAATAAAGTTATATATAATGATGTTTTTATGGAAAACCTATATGACCTTTTAAATTTTGTCTGCATTATTCTACAAACTTGTAACCTACTCCTTTTATGGTTTTAAAACTAGTATCTCCTAATTTTTCTCTTAATTTACGAATGTGTACATCGATTGTCCTTCCTCCAACAACAACTTCATTGCCCCAAACTGCATCAAGAATTTCATCTCTTTTAAAAACCTTTCCTGGTTTTGAAGCTAACAAAGATAACAATTCAAATTCTTTTCTTGGTAAAATTATTTCTTCACCCTTTGAAATAATCTTATACTCATCTCTATTTATTACTAAATTCCCTATTTTAACCGTATCTGAAGTATCCTCTTCTTTAAAGCGTCTTAAAAGGGCTTTTACTTTACTAACTAAAACCTTTGGTTTTATTGGTTTTGTTATATAATCGTCTGCACCTGCATCAAAACCAGCTACTTGAGAGTAATCTTCTCCTCTAGCTGTTAAAAAAGTAATAATACTGTTTTTTAAATCAGGGTTTTTTCGAATTAATTCACACGCTTCAATACCATCCATTTCTGGCATCATAACATCTAGAATGATTAATTGTGGAAGCTCTTTTTTTGCTTTTTTAACCCCTTCATGACCGTTTTCTGCAGTAATAACTTGGTAGCCTTCACTTGACAAATTGTAACCAACTATCTCTAAAATATCTGGTTCATCGTCAACTAATAATATCTTAATATCATTCTTTTTCATACTTAAATAACAATTATATTTATTTCTTAAAGTAAAGATAAAACTAAATAACACCGTTTTATTGATACTCTAAAATTAATAACATTAACGTAACAGACAAGTTACAGTAATTTAAACTTTCGACCAAATAACGAAATCTTTAACACTTTTTTGGCATCAATTTTGTAGTAAATTATTACCTTTATAGTGTTGAAAAGAGTATATGAAAAAAAACTACCTATTCATTTTGTTTTTAGCATTAACATTATCTGCAACCCAATACGGGCTTGCTCAAAACAATGTTAACAACTCTCCTATTCAACAAAAAATAGAAGGATTATCTTTATATCCAAACCCTTCTCCTATTGGCAGAACGTTTGTAAATATAACATCAAAACGTAATTTGACTAAAAAAATTGAGTTCTTTAATGTTTTAGGAAAACAGATTCGTTCTATTGTTTTAACTGGTAAAGAATTAAATATTTCAAATTTAAGCAAAGGCGTCTATATTTTAAAGATTACTGAAAAAGGCTTTAGTGAGACAAGAAAACTAGTGATTAAATAAATATTACAATTCATAAATTTAAAAAGCGTTACTAATATAGTAACGCTTTTTAAATTTATATATTTTTGTCTTTCTAATAAAAATTCTTAAAACTGACTATCCTCAAGACAAAACCCGGAGGAATTCTGTTCGATTAATTATGATTGACACTAATTCTATTTTCAATATTAATACGCAAACAGAGTTTGAAGATTTGGCACTCCAAGTTTTTAAGTTTCAATTTGAAAATAATCGTGTTTATCGTTCTTTTTGCGATTTAATATATAAACATCCCAGCGATGTTAAGACTATAAAGGACATCCCTTTTTTACCTATCCAGTTCTTTAAATCTCATAATATTCTAAGCTCTAAAGACACTATTAAAACTACTTTTTCTAGTTCTGGCACTACTGGAAGTATGACTAGCAAACATCAAGTAACAGATTTAGATATTTATACCCAAAGTTTCACCAAAGGATTTCAACAATTCTATGAAGCTATCGAAGACTATGTGATTCTGGCATTATTACCTTCTTATTTAGAGCGTGAAGGTTCCTCCTTGATATATATGGTAGATGCTATGATTAAGCAATCAAAACATCCTGAAAGCGGATTTTATTTAAATAATTATTCCGAGCTGAAAGACACATTAATAACATTGGACTCACAGGGGAAAAAGGTATTATTAATAGGCGTATCTTTTGCTTTGTTAGATCTTGTTGAAATACATCAGTTTAATCTAAACAATACCATTGTTATGGAAACTGGCGGTATGAAAGGGAGAAGAAAAGAACTTATTAGAGAAGCCTTGCATAAAAAGTTAAAAATAGGCTTTGGAATTAACGTAATACATAGTGAGTATGGAATGACCGAGCTTTTAAGTCAAGGATATTCTAAAGGGCATGGTATTTTTAATTGCCCTAACTGGATGCGTATTTTAACACGAGATACGGAAGACCCGTTTTCTATACAACCGTTAGGCAAAACAGGTGGGATAAATGTTATTGACCTAGCCAATATAAACTCCTGTTCTTTTATTGCCACTCAAGATTTAGGCCGTGTTAACAATAACGGGGCATTCGAAGTTATTGGTCGTTTTGATAATTCGGATATTCGCGGATGTAACCTTATGGTGCTTTAATTACAAAAAAAAATAGAAAATAATTTAATCTTTGTGTAAGTTATTCGAAATAGCTACGACAAAACCAACAGCTAAGATAAAAGAAAAATTTAGTTTTTAGTTGGTTGGTTAAAACAAAGCCTGATTTCTTAAATCAGGCTTTGTTATTTTTATACAATTCGTAATACGAAATAATTTTTCTTACCACGCTGCAACAATACAAACTTATTGTTAATTAAATCTTTTGTGGTAATACGGTAATCGTCTTTTACCTTTTCTTTATTTACAGAAATAGAATTCTCTTTAAGCGCCCTTCTTGCTTCTCCGTTAGACTTCAAAAATCCACCTTTCTCGGCTAAAGCTGCAATAATATCTAGGCCATTATCAATATCTGTTTGAGATATTTCTGTTTGTGGCACACCATCAAATACATCTAAAAATGTTTGCTCATTCAGTCCTTTTAGATCATAGCTTGTCGACTTACCAAAAAGTATAGTACTTGCTTTTATTGCGTTTTCTAAATCGTCTTTAGAATGCACCATCATGGTTATTTCTTCGGCTAAACGCTTTTGTAAAACACGTAAATGAGGAGCTTCTTTATGAGTATCTATTAAAGTATTGATGTCCCCTTCTGTTAAAAAAGTAAATATTTTGATATATTTTTCAGCATCTTCATCACTAGAATTTAACCAATATTGGTAGAACTTATATGGTGAGGTTCTATTAGCATCTAACCACACATTGCCGCCTTCAGATTTTCCAAATTTAGAACCGTCGGATTTAGTAATTAACGGACAGGTGATAGCAAAGCCTTTTCCGCTATCTATTCTTCTAATTAATTCTGTACCAGTTGTAATATTTCCCCATTGGTCACTTCCTCCCATTTGAATTGTACAATCTTTTTCTTTATACAAATGAAGAAAATCGTACCCTTGGACTAATTGATATGTAAACTCTGTAAAACTCATTCCTTCGGACGCCTCAGACGAAATTCTATTTTTCACAGAATCTTTTGCCATCATATAGTTTACAGTGATATGCTTACCAACATCGCGAATAAATTCAAGAAATGAAAAGTCTTTCATCCAATCGTAATTATTCACTAAAACCGCAGCATTCTCAACATCACTTTCAAAGTCTAAAAAATGTGATAATTGATTTTTAATAGCGTTTTGGTTATGACGTAATGTTTTTTCATCTAACAAATTACGTTCGTTTGATTTACCAGACGGATCTCCAATCATTCCTGTAGCACCTCCAACCAAAGCTAGTGGTCTATGCCCACAACGCTGATAATGCGCCAAAAGCATAATAGGAACCAGGTTTCCAATATGTAAAGAATCTGCTGTAGGATCAAACCCCACATACGCACTGCGCATACTTTCCATTAAATGCTCTTCAGCTCCTGGCATTACGGTATGTATCATACCTCTCCACGTTAATTCTTCAACAAAGTTCTTTATCATTATTTTCAATTTTTACAAAACTATGCAAAGATAAAAATCAATGTATAATTACTTAGGTATTATGAATAATTCTTTACTTGGAAAAATAGATCTAATCTAACATCGCAATTTTAATTGAAATTATCATCCTTTATAAGTGAGGATTAAAACAATAAATATTTTACATAGATGACATTTGAACCTAAGTACTCTTAAATATTTATTACTTTCGTTGCATGATTTTAGTAACAGGTGGTACGGGTTTAGTTGGTTCTCATTTACTTTATAAGCTTGCTAGCAGTAATGAGAAAATTAGGGCTATCTATAGAACAGAACGCAAACTTGCTAATGTAAAATCTGTTTTTGCTACGTATACGAATAATTACGAGCCTCTTTTTAAAACCATTGAATGGGTGAAAGCAGATCTTTTGGATATTCCTGCATTATCTGAAGCATTTAAAGAGGTTACTCATGTATATCATTGTGCTGCATTTGTATCTTTTGATCCCAATAAATATCAAACATTACGAAAAACAAATATTGAAGGCACTGCTAATATTGCAAATCTATGTTTATCAAATACTGTTAGTAAACTTTGTTATGTAAGTTCCATTGCTACTTTAGGTAACGCTATTAATAATGAAGATATAAACGAAGATACTATTTGGAACCCCGAAGATGATAATAGTGTTTATGCGATTACAAAATATGGTGCCGAAATGGAAATTTGGCGTGCAACACAGGAAGGACTTAATGTCGTAATTGTTAATCCTGGCGTTATTTTAGGTGCTGGTATTTGGCGTTATGGAACTGGAAGTTTTTTCAAAAAAGCACATAAAGGCTTTAAATATTATACTTCTGGAACAGTGGCTCTTATAGCTGTTGAGGATGTCGTTTCGATTATGATAAGACTTATAAAGAGTGACATCATAAATGAACGTTTTGTTTTAGTTGCGGAACATTGGACATATAAAAAGTTTCTACAAGCTTTATCTAAGTCTGTAAATGCAAAGCCTCCAGAGAAGATGATTAGCAATTGGTTATTAAAATTGGCATGGAAATTAGATTGGTTAAAAACCAGATTAACGGGTAAACGAAGGCAATTAACAAAACACATTGCCATATCTTTATCAACAAAAACCAACTACAGTAGTCATAAAGTTATAACTGCTTTAAACTACAAGTTTAAGCCTATAGATAAAACGATTACTACTATCGGGAATCTTTATCTGAAATAGAGTCTATTACAGTTCTTATTTCTTCAAGTCTTCTATCTATTAACATTTCAGTAATAGAGTCCTTTATAGATAATACTTTTAACGAATCTCTAATTTTTAATAAACTTGTTGAATCCTTTTCTGTAAATGCCACTATAAGTGAGTCTTCTTTTCTTTTTTCGGCTTCTATTCGTTCTTTTTCTTCTTCATCTTTAAACTTAACCTTAAGTATTTCTAAGCTATCTTTAACTTTAAGAAAAATCTCTTCATAATCTTTTATATAAAAAGCATAATATTCATTACTTAAAGCAAATTGCAAGCTGTCTATATTATGCTTATCATAAACATAGGTGTTAAACTTAACACCATGATCTTCCATTATTTTTCTATTAACAGGATTTGCCAATGATATTATTTTAGCATCAATTAAAATATCAACCATTTTCTCCTTAGATATTAAATTATCGGGTTTCTTTGGTTTCTCTAAATCATGACAGGCCGAAATGACTATTAAAATACTTAAATATATAGTTAATCGTTTAAAAATCATCTATTAAAAGTTAATCGTTTTGCTGCTTTTACACCATTAAATTTAGAGTTTTGGTACACTAAACTACCGTTTAAAAAGGTATGCGTAACTCTTGATTTAAATGTTGTTCCTTCAAACGGAGACCATTCACACTTATATAAAATATTATCTTTCTTTACTGTCCACGGATTATTTAAATCTACCAACACCAAATCTGCAAAATAACCTTCCTTTATAAAACCTCTCCTTGCAATTTGAAATAGAATTGCTGGGTTATGACACATTTTTTCAACGACTTTCTCCAAAGTAATTCTGCCTTTATGACACATTTCCAACATGGCTGGCAATGCATGTTGTACTAACGGGCCTCCTGACGGTGCCTTGGTGTAAATATTTTTCTTTTCCTCTAAAGTATGCGGTGCATGATCGGTAGCTAAAACATCTATTCTATCATCTAATAAAGCTTCCCATAATTGCGCTCTATCTTCTTTGGTTTTAACCGCTGGATTCCACTTAATAAAAGTCCCTTTTTCATCATAATCTTCATCACTAAACCACAAGTGATGTGTACAAACTTCTGAGGTAATCTTTTTATCTTTTAAAGGAGTCTTATTGTCAAATAGATTAGTTTCTTTTCCGGTTGAAAGATGAAATACATGCAATCTTGCCCCCGTTTTCTTGGCTAATTCTATCGCCCTTGAAGATGACAAATAACAAGCTTCTTCGCTTCTTATTTTTGGATGATATTTAATAGGAATGTCATCTCCATACGTTTCTAAATGTTCTTTAAGATTCTTTCTTATGGTACCTTCATCTTCGCAATGAACAGAAATAACCATTTTGGTACTCCTGAAAATCTTCTCCAGAACATCTAGGTCATCAACCAACATATTACCTGTTGAAGATCCTAAGAATAGTTTCAGACCTGCTGCTTGATTTATATCTAATTTTAGAATTTCATCTAAATTATCATTAGTGCCTCCAAACATAAACGAATAATTAGCTAAAGACGTTTTTGCCGCTACTTCAAACTTCTCTTCCAATTTCTCAATGGTTGTTGTTTGAGGGGTTGTATTAGGCATTTCTATAAAAGAGGTGATCCCTCCTGCAATAGCGGCTCTAGATTCAGTTTCTATATTACCTTTATGTGTTAATCCTGGTTCTCTAAAATGAACTTGATCATCGATAGCTCCAGGTAATAAGTATTTTCCTTCGGCATCTACAACAAGCACATCGGCAGATTTAGCACTTATAGATTTTCCTATTTTTTTAATGTACTCACCTTCAATTAATATGTCGCCATTAAAAATAACGCCTTCATTTACAATATTCGCATTCTTAATAAGTGTCGATTTTAATTTCATATAAATTCTTATTTTTTAAAAAGACTTTTAAGTTTCATCGAAATAACTCCAAAAATAGCTTCAGAGATAATACCAGAACTCAGTTTTGATTCTCCTTTTGTTCTATCTGTAAAAATAACCGGTATTTCTATAATTTTAAACTTCTTTAAATAGGTTTTAAATTTCATTTCAATTTGAAACGCATAACCAATAAACTTTATAGCGTCCAAATTTATTGTCTCAAGAACATGACGTTTATAACAAACATAGCCTGCCGTTGTATCATGAATTTTCATGCCTGTAATAATACGTACATATTTTGATGCACAATAAGACATAAGAACACGGTTCATTGGCCAATTAACAACATTAACACCTGTAACATACCTAGATCCTATAGATAAATCTGCTCCATCTATGTGACAAGCATTATATAATTTAATCAAATCGTCTGGATTATGTGAAAAATCTGCGTCCATTTCAAAAATATACTCATAGTGCTTATTTAAACACCATTTAAAACCATAAATATAAGCAGTTCCTAATCCCGACTTTTCTTTTCGAATTTCTAAGAATAATCTGTTTGGGAAATCAGCTTGAAGTTCTTTGACCTTTAAAGCCGTTAAGTCTGGTGAATTATCATCAACAACAAGAATGTGAATACTATCAGATTGAGAGAAAACAGCTTTTATAATAGCCTCAATGTTTTCTATTTCATTGTATGTTGGAATGATAACAACCGTATCTTTCATTCTCTAACTTTATTAAAATCTTTTTAATTTTTAGCAAATGTACATTAATAACCGCTCATTTTTTTTAAATATTCCTTAATAATTATAAGTCTATTATTAATAATTATGATAATTTTATACCATGCTTCGGGATATTGTATCAAATGAATTATATACCATTTTATTAGTCACAGGACTAGTTGTTGTCGCTGTGGCAAAATTAGTATCCCCAAAACGTTTTGATGACTTTATATTTGTTTTAGGAAATTACAAATACTTAAAGATTTATTCTAGAGAACAAAAATTTCTTGACAAATTTGATGCCTTATTATTTGGCAACTTAATTCTTTCATTATCTGTTTTTAGCTTCATCGCTTACCAAAATATAACTAACAGCAAATCGCTTTCAATAGATTTAATGTTTAAACTATCTTTTGGTATTGCTGTTTTTATCTTGATAAAGGTTCTTATTGAACGACTTATTGGGAGTCTTTTTGGAATTGATAAGTTAATAGATCAATATCTTTTTCAAAAAATTAGCTATAAAAATTTCTTAGGTGTATTATTACTTCCTATAAACGCTTTTCTACTATTTAGTTTTAACCCCTCTTTACCAATTATCTATTTCGTAATTATTTTATTGCTAATTGTTAATATTATTGGGCTAATAACTTCTTTTAAAACACATCAAAGTTTAATAAAACACAATTATTTTTATTTTATTTTGTATCTTTGCACTCTCGAAATCTCACCTTACGTCATTTTGTATAAGGTGTTTATTACCAAATAATAGAGAACAAACTACTTACCCGTATGAAAGTAAAAACAATTCTAGTATCTCAACCAGAACCCAAAATAGAGAACTCACCCTACTTTGATTTACAAGAAAAGCAAAAGGTAAAAATAGATTTCAGACCTTTTATTCATGTTGAAGGTGTATCTGCCAAAGAAATTAGACATCAAAAGGTAGATTTAAATAATTACACAGCTATTATTTTAACAAGTAGAAATGCTGTTGATCATTTTTTTAGAATTGCTGAAGAAATGCGATTCAAAGTTCCTGACTCCATGAAGTATTTCTGTCAGTCTGAAGCTGTTGCTTTTTATCTACAAAAATATGTGGTATACAGAAAACGTAAAATTTATGTTGGTAAACGTACGTTTGCTGAATTATCCCCATTAATTAAAAAATATAAAGAAGAAACCTTCTTGTTACCTAATACAGATAAGGTAAAACCAGCTGTGCCTGAAACTTTAGATGCTTTAGGTGTTAATTGGAAACAAGCTACTTTTTACAAAACTGTGGTTAGTGATCTGTCTGATTTAGCGAATGTATATTATGATGTTTTAGTCTTTTTCAGTCCTTCTGGAATAGAATCTTTATTTCATAATTTTCCAGATTTTAAGCAAAACGATACACGAATTGCTGTTTTTGGAAATACAACAATAAAAGCTGTAGAAGAAAAAGGGTTGCGAGTAGATATTGCTGCACCAACACCAGAAACACCATCAATGACAATGGCTTTACAGAAGTATATTGATAAAGTTAATAAAGGAAAATAAACTTAAAATTCTTATAGAGAAAAGAGGCTGTCTAAAAAGTCAAGACAGCCTCTTTTTTATTCGGATAGGTATCGGAGAGATTTTTCAAATACGCAATTCTCAAGGACTTGAAAAAACTTTTTAGACGCCCTCTTTTTTTATTTAACTACTTCTTTATATTTAAAAGGCATAACGTTGCGGACCGCCACGTCTGATTTCCTCATTACAATGTGCTTCAAATTTTTTGAAATTCTCACGAAACGCATTGGTTAATTTAAATGCTGTTTTATAATAATTTTCATCATCGTTCCAAGTCGCCCTAGGGCTTAAAACACTCGTTGGCACTCCAGGGCATTCTCTAGGTTGTGCAACACCAAAAACCGAATGGATATGGTAATCATCATAGTTATATAAACCTAAATCACCATTTAATACAGCGTTAATCATAGCACGCGTATACTTTAATTTCATTCTTGTACCAATACCGTAAGGACCACCAGTCCAACCTGTATTTACCAACCACACATTAACCCCAGACTGTATCATTTTTTCGCTTAACATTTCGGCATATTTAGCTGGGTGCAAAGGCATAAAAGGCGCACCAAAACAGGCCGAAAAAGATGGCTGTGGTTCTTTAACCCCAGCTTCTGTTCCAGCTACTTTTGCTGTATATCCAGAAATAAAATGGTAGGCCGCTTGACTAGGTGTTAATTTAGATATTGGAGGCAATACCCCAAAGGCATCAGCTGTTAAAAAGAAAATATTTTTTGGATTCTCACCAGTTGAAGGTATTTGAATATTTTCAATATGTTCGATTGGATAACTAACTCTTGTATTTTGAGTAATTGACGTATCTTCAAAATTTACGTGACCATCTGCATCTAAAATAACATTTTCCAGAATAGCTCCCTTTTTAATGGCATCGTATATTTCTGGTTCATTATCTCTAGAAAGATTAATAACCTTAGCATAGCATCCACCTTCAAAATTAAACACTGAATTTCCTGCAGTCCAACCATGCTCGTCATCTCCAATTAAACTTCTATTTGGATCTGTTGATAACGTTGTTTTTCCTGTACCGGACAATCCAAAGAAAATAGCCGTATCACCTTCCTTACCTACATTTGCGCTACAATGCATTGGTAATGTGTTTTTAAATACTGGAAGTATAAAATTAAGAGCTGAAAAAATACCTTTTTTAATCTCTCCAGTATATCCTGTACCTCCAATTAATGCTATTTTTTTAGAAAAATTTAAAATAGCAAAATTATGTTGACGTGTTCCATCCTCTTCCGGATTCGCCATAAAACCTGGAGCGTTAACCACTGTCCATTCTGGATCAAAGCCTGTTAACTCTTCTTCTGTTGGTCTTAAAAACATATTGTAAGCAAATTGATTGCTCCAAGGGTATTCGTTAATCACGCGAATATTCAACTTATAATCTTCATCTGCACAAGCATAACTATCTCTTACAAAAATTTCTTTATTAGATAAATAATTAACAACCTTATTATATAATATATCAAATTTGTCTGCATCAAACGGAATATTAATATCACCCCACCAAACTCGATCTTTTGTTATATCATCTTTAACAATAAATCGATCTTTTGGAGAGCGCCCAGTAAACTCACCTGTATTAACTGCTAAAGCTCCTGACGATGCTTCATAACCTAAGCCCTTTTCAATCGTAATTTTATGAAGTTGTTCTGGTGAAAGTTGATACTGTACATTGGCATTTTTAATTCCATATGCTTCCAGCGAAATCGTTTTCGTAACTTGATTATCGTTTATCATAATTTGTTGTAAAATTATTTATTGTGCAAAACTAAAACAATTATTTTAAATTATCCGTTATTGATTATCGTTTTTAGATTCAATTTTTAAGAAATTCGCAATCATAACGCCCCATGCTAAAATTAGGAGCATTCCACCTATTGGAGTTATAAAACCGATCGTTTTGAAATCAAAAGTTGTTAACAAATTTGTTGCTAATCCATAAATAGATCCTGAGAATAAAATGATTCCCAATACAATTAAATAGTATAAAACGTTCTTCGTCTTTTGTTGAATATATGTAGTACTTCCTACAAATAGTAGTAAAATAGCATGATACATCTGATATCTCACACCTGTCTCAAAAGTTTGTTTTGCTTCAACTGTAATTAATTCTTTTAACGCATGGGCTCCAAATGCGCCAAAAACAACAGCTAATAAACCAAAAAAGGAAGCCGTTATTACTATTTTTTTGTTCATAATATGTGTTTCGTTAAGACTATTAAAACCTAATGTATTTATTAAATTCGTTTTTACAAAACTAAGTTAACTATTCTTATTATGCGAAAAATTTTAGTCATTGGCTCAGGAAAATCGGCTTCCAGTCTTCTAAAATATTTATTAGATAAATCGACTTCTGAAAATCTTTTCATTACCGTTGGCGATTTAAACATTAATGCTGCTAAAAAACTGATTGATAATCATAAAAATGCGAAAGCTATATTATTGGATATTTTCGATGAAGCATCTCGTACTGATGCTATAAAAAATGCAGATATTGTAGTATCCATGCTACCTGCTCGTTTTCATATAGAAGTTGCCAAAGATTGTGTTTTACTAGGAAAGCATATGGTAACAGCTTCTTACGTAAGTCCAGAAATGCAAGCTTTAGATGACGATGCCAAAGCCAAAGGGCTTGTACTTATGAATGAAATTGGTGTAGATCCAGGTATAGATCACATGAGCGCGATGCAAGTTTTAGATCGTATACGTAACAAGGGTGGAAAAATAATTTTGTTTGAATCATTTACGGGTGGTTTAGTAGCTCCCGAAAGTGATAATAACTTATGGAATTATAAATTCACCTGGAACCCAAGGAACGTAGTTACTGCTGGGCAAGGCGGGACGGCTAAATTTTTACAGGAAGGCACTTATAAATATATCCCTTATCACCGTTTATTTAGGCGCACTGAGTTTCTGGATATTGATAATTATGGTCGTTTTGAAGTTTATGCCAATAGAGATTCTTTAAAATATCAAAGCATTTATGGTCTTGATAATGTTAAAACATTATATAGAGGCACTATAAGGCGTGTTGGTTTTAGTCGTGCGTGGAATATTTTTGTCATATTAGGAATGACGGATGATAGTTATACGATAGACGATAGTGAAAACATGAGTTATCGTGATTTTATCAATGCCTTTTTAACCTATAGCCCTTTTGATTCTGTAGAATTGAAGCTAAGACATGCGCTTAAGATTGATCAGGATGATATTGTATGGGACAAACTTATAGAGCTTGATATCTTTAATCCTGAAAAGAAAGTAGGACTTCAAAAAGCTACTCCTGCTCAAATACTTCAAAAAATACTCATGGACAGTTGGACGCTTGATTCGGATGATAAGGATATGATTGTCATGTATCATAAATTCGGTTACGAGAAAGATGGGGAAAAATATCAAATAGACGCTAATATGGTCGTTTTAGGTGAAGATCAAACTTATACAGCTATGGCAAAAACCGTCGGCTTACCTGTTGCCATGGCTACTCTGGCTATTCTGAATAAAAAAATCACCTCCCCTGGTGTTCAAATCCCTATTACAAAAGAAGTTTACGAACCTATTTTAAAAGAACTGGAAACTTTTGGTGTAACTTTTCATGAAAAAGAGGTTCCTTATTTAGGTTACAATCCATTAAATAATTAGTTTAAAACCCTCTCGACTGCATTCGATGGGGCAAAACGAATTGAATATATTTTTCATTTAATAGAGGTTATAAAACATGGCTTAATGAGTAACCTTTTACATAAAACAGTTTCAATTTGAAATCAAATAGTTATTTTTATGTTTTAAAATTCAACTAATGAAGTCTAAAAACAAGCCTATAATAATAGATGGGATTGATAAAAAAATACTGCGCGCATTAACAGAAGATGCAAGAATACCTATTTTAGAAATAGCTCGTAATGTTGGTATTTCTGGCGCTGCTATCCATCAACGTTTACGAAAATTAGAAAAATCTAAACTTATTTCTGGTTCACAATTCATTATAGATCCAAAAGTTTTGGGCTATACAACCATGACTTTTGTTGGTATTTATCTTGAGAAGGCTGTAAATACAGAAGATGTTATTAGAGCTTTAAAAAAAGTTCCAGAGGTTTTAGAATGCCATTACACAACTGGCGATTGGAATATTTTTATCAAAATGCTGGCTTACAATAACAATCATTTAATGCTATTATTAAATAATAAAATTCAAACCATAGTAGGCGTTTTAAGAACAGAATCTATCATTTCTTTAGATCAACAAATTAACAGACAAATAAAAATTTAATGAATAATAACTAAAAGGTTTGTACTCACTCCTTTTCCTTCATAAAAAATAAGCGCTTTTCTTAAGCAACCTTTTTATTAACACTTCATCTTTTAGATGGTACAGTTATTGATTATAAGCCATATTTAATCTTAAATCTAAATTATGAAAAAAGTACTTTGTTTATTATTACTCCTAGTGTCATACTTTTCCTTTTCTCAAGAAGAAGAAAATATAAAATCTCATGAAATAAAACTAAATGCATTTAATGCTATTATTTTTAAATCTATTGATTTCTCTTATGAGTATTTAATCGATTCAGAATCTTCTATAGGTGTATCTGTTTTTTTTAATTTACATGACTCTGATGACAGATCATTTGATGATGATAATGGTCCTATTTACAATGAAGAATTTGCATTGACTCCTTTTTACAGACATTATTTTTCCAATAAGTATGCTTGGGGATTTTTCCTAGAAGCTTTTGGGATGTATAATGTTCAAAAAGATTTTGATGGTTATTACGATGGTAGTATTGGTCAAGATGTCTTTAGAGATGGCACTTCAAATAACGTTGCTCTAGGGATCTCTTTAGGAGGTAAATTTGTAAGCAAAAAAGGATTTGCTTTCGAGTTTCTGGGTGGTTTAGGTCGAAACTTATCACAATCTAACGATGATATTGGCACAGAACTTGTCCCTAGAATAGCCGCTTCTTTAGGTTATAGGTTTTAACAAACTTTATATATAAATAGGTCTAAAAAGTGTCATTCTGAATGTAATGAAGAATCTCTTAAAATTTTAATTTACTGATAAATAAGATTCTTCGCCTTTGGTTTATGCTTAGCTCAGCCGAAGTACTCTGATGACAAAACACATCTCTTTTTAGACCTATCTTTCTTTTGTAAGAGGCCTTTTCTTCTAAGGAATTGATTTATTTCTTACATCTTCATTAACCAAGAACGTACATCTACTTCTTTTTTAATGATCTCTCTTAAATCTTCAATTTTAACACGTTGTTGCTCCATAGTATCTCTACGTCGAATGGTAACCGTATTATCTTCTAAAGTATCATGATCTACAGTGATACAAAACGGTGTTCCGTTAGCATCTTGCCTTCTATAACGTCTTCCAACAGCATCTTTTTCGTCATAAATCACATTAAAATCCCATTTTAATTCGTCTACAATTTTACGGGCCACCTCAGGCAAGCCATCTTTTTTAACCAATGGTAAAATAGCCGCTTTTACTGGCGCTAAAACACTTGGTAATTTTAAAACAGTACGTGTTGTTCCATTTTCTAATGCTTCTTCTTGTAACGAATTAGAAAATACGGCTAAAAACATTCTATCTAAACCAATAGATGTTTCTAAAACGTATGGTGTGTAACTCGCATTATCTTCGTGATCGAAATATTGTAATTTCTTTCCTGAATGTTCTTCGTGCGCTTTTAGATCGAAATCTGTACGTGAATGAATTCCTTCTAATTCTTTAAAACCAAATGGGAATTTAAACTCAATATCGGAAGCAGCATCCGCATAATGTGCTAATTTCTCATGGTCATGAAAACGATAATTATCAGCTCCCATTCCTAAAGACAAATGCCATTTCATTCTATGCTCTTTCCAATGCTCGTACCATTCTTTTTGAGTCCCAGGTTTTATAAAAAACTGCATTTCCATTTGTTCAAACTCACGCATTCTAAAAATAAATTGTCTTGCAACAATTTCATTTCTAAACGCTTTTCCTGTTTGTGCAATTCCGAATGGAATCTTCATACGTCCCGTTTTCTGAACGTTTAAAAAGTTTACAAAAATACCTTGTGCTGTTTCTGGGCGTAAATATAAATCCATTGCAGACTCTGCAGAAGCACCTAGTTTAGTACCGAACATGAGGTTAAACTGCTTAACATCTGTCCAGTTTTTACTTCCCGTTAATGGGTCTGCTATTCCTAATTCTTCAATAAGCGCTTTAACATCTGCCAGATCTTCACTTTCAAGAGATTTTGCCATTCGGGAAAGCGTTGTGTTTATTTTTTCCTGATAGCCTACAACACGTCCGTTTGTAGAAACAAATTCTTCTTTATTGAAGGCGTCTCCAAAACGTTTCTTTGCTTTTGCAACCTCTTTGTCTATCTTAGATTCAATTTTAGCACAATAGTCTTCAATTAAAACATCAGCGCGATATCTTTTTTTAGAGTCTTTATTATCAATTAGTGGATCATTGAACGCATCAACATGTCCAGACGCTTTCCATGTGGTTGGATGCATAAAAATAGCCGCATCTATACCTACAATATTTTCATTCATTTGCACCATCGCTTTCCACCAGTAATCACGTATGTTTTTCTTTAACTCTGCACCATTTTGCGCATAGTCGTATACCGCACTTAATCCGTCATATATTTCACTACTTTGAAATACATATCCATACTCTTTCGCATGCGAAATAACCTTCTTAAATTGATCGTCTTGATTTGCCATTCTGCAAAAATAAAAAACCGCTTGAAACAAAGGGAGTTGTTTTCTAAAAAAAACAAAATTTAAAGTATTTTTTATACGATTAGATTTTATTGAATTAAAATGGTTTATTGCTAGTTGTAAGTTACAATCAATTATTTGTTAGTTTTTATAAGTTTTTACAACTAAAACCTCATAAAAAATAAAACTCTTGAAAGGTCATATTAAAATTTTATTCTTGCTTATTGGTGTTTCTGCATTTTCGCAAAGTCCTTGGACACAAGAAAAAGGTAAATTATACACGCAACTTACATTTACTACTATACCAAATTACGATACTTTTTTTGGCGATCCTGATTATACTATTTCTGGGAAAATTTCAGATAATACCATTCAATTTTATGGAGAATATGCGTTTTCAGATAAAACTAGTCTGGTTTTAAACCTCCCTTTAAAGTTAATCTCAATTAACGATTTTGAAAACCTTCTGACTAATTGTACTTCGGATTGCTCTAAAGATTTTAATAAAACAGCACTAGGAAATCTAGAAATTGGTATAAAACATAATTTTTATAAAAAAGATTGGGTTCTTTCTGGGCAATTTTCTATTGAAGCAAATACAGGTTCTTATGATACAACTTCTGGAATTAGAACTGGTTACGATGCATTTACATTTACACCACTTTTTTTAGCAGGAAAAAGCTTTAAAAGAAACTATATTCAAGGTTTTATTGGAGCCAATATTAGAACCAATAATTACAGCTCTAACTTTAAAATTGGTGGAGAAGTAGGACGCAAAATTACCAGACATATTTGGTTAATTGGTTTTGTAGATATTGTAAAATCCTTAGAAAACGGAAACATTGAGCTACCAGTAGAAAACACTTTTAATGGTCTGTATGTAAACGACCAAGATTATGGTGCTTACGGTTTTAAAGGTATTGGAGAAATCACAAACAAATTTGGACTAACAGCTGGTTTTGGCGGCGCTTTTTTTGGAAACAACGTAGCTAAACAAGCCGCTTTAAATATTGGAGCTTATCATAAGTTTTAGGTTGTATTAACTATGAATTCATGAATGAAAAAGTATACTATATTTAACTTATTAATGTTTTAGAGGATAGTTACTAAGTCCCTTGTAAAATAGAAATTTTAATTGTTATTTTTTATTTAAGTTTACATACATTCTTATTAACGATAAATGATTAACTCAATAGTTAACTTATTCTTTCCCAAGGTATGCTACGCCTGTCTTAATTTATTGAGCGATAATGAAAAAACAATCTGTATTGATTGCAGGCATGGCTTACCCATTACAAATTTTCATTTTAACAATGACGATGCCGTTACTAAAGTCTTATATGGTCGTGCTAAAGTTGAAAATGGAACGGCTCTTTTTCGGTTTGAAAAAAAAGGAATTGTACAACAACTCATTCACGGACTAAAATACAAAGGTTATGAAAACATTGGTTTGTTTCTTGGAGATTGGTTAGGTGGTGAACTAAAAAACATAGAATCATACAAGACTATTGATATGGTAATCCCCGTGCCGCTTCATAAAAAGAAGCTAAAAAAAAGAGGATATAACCAAGTTTCAAAATTTGGTCAACAAATTGCCGAAGCTTTAAAAGTAGCTTACAAGGATGATGCACTTTTAAAGATCACGAATACCAAATCTCAAGTCGATAAAAAACGATTGGCACGTTGGAACAATAGCGATGAATTATTCACACTTATTAATTCTGAATCTATTGAGAACAAACATATCCTGTTAGTAGACGATATTATTACTACCGGAGCTACTCTAGAAGCTTGTATTGCGGTATTAAGCCAAGCAAAAAACATAAAAATAAGTATCGCAACAATGGCAATAGCTTAATGAAAAAGAAATAAATTAGTCACGATATTGCAATGTTAAATTGGTATTCATCGTTATATCTTCAAAATTATGTAGGTTTGTGCAAAATTTAAAATTGGTAATGAATAAAACCCTTTCAAATTTTATTTTAGTTGTTTTTCTAAGTGTACTTTTTATTAATTGTGCTAACCGAGGGACTCCTGGTGGAGGGCCAAAAGATGAAACGCCTCCAGTTATTCTTAAATCTAATCCAGAGAATTATTCTACCAATTTTACTGGTAATGAAATAAAGGTTTACTTTGATGAATACGTTAAAATTAAAGATTTACAAAAGCAGCTTATTATTTCTCCTCCTATGAATACCCAACCTGAGGTTACACCTTTAGGTGGTGCAAGTAAATATATTACTATTAAAATTTATGATACACTACAACCCAATACAACTTATGCGTTTAACTTTGGAAATAGTATAGCAGATAATAACGAGGGAAACCCATACCCGTATTACAGATACGTACTATCAACTGGGGACTATATAGATTCTCTTAGTGTAAAAGGTAATATAGTAGACGCTGTAAAAACAGAGCCAGAAACTTTTGTTTCTGTAGCTTTATATGAAGTAGATTCTACATTTAGCGATTCTATTGTTTATAAAGAGAATCCTAGATATGTTACTAATACATTAGATAGTCTTACAACATTTTCTATCGATAACATTAAAGAAGGGAAGTATATGCTTGTCGCTTTAAAAGATAATAATGGAGATAATAAATTTCAGCAAAAGACCGATCAAATCGCATTTCTTCAAGATTTTATTGAAGTTCCTTCTGATACAATTTATACTTTAAAATTGTTTTCAGAAGATTTAGATTTTAAAGCCACTAGACCTCGTTTAATATCTGGTGAGAAAATTGCTTTTGGATATGAAGGTGATTATAAAGGTATGACTATTAATATGCTATCTGAAACACCTCCAGAATTTGAATATCGCATTACAAAAGACCAAAAAACAGACAGTCTTAACTATTGGTACAAACCCCGTCTTGAAGTTGACTCGTTACTTTTTAAAGTAACACATCCTACCATTCAAGATGAGGAGTTTATTGTTAGAATTAGCGAGCAAAAAAGAGACTCATTAGTAATCGAAGCATCACCATCTGGAATTATTCGCAAAGATGAATCATTTAAAATTTCTGGTAGTACGCCTTTCTCTACTATAGATACCTCTAAAATCACATTAATAGATAAAGATTCTACTCAAATAGCTTTCACTACAGACTTTGATACGATCACCAATACGTATGCTTTCAATTTTGATAAGACAGAGGATAATGCCTATAATATGCAAATACTTCCTGAAGCTTTTGTAGATTTTTTTGATGATAAAAATGACTCTTTAAGTTATTCTCTTAAAACAAAGAAAGCATCTGAATATGGTTATGTGCGTTTTACATTGGTAAATGCCAAATATCCAGTTGTTATACAATTAACTAATAAAGATGGGGACGTTCAATTTGAACAATTTGTTGAAAACTCAGACCCTGTCGATTTTTTAAATTTGTCTCCTAAAATCTATAATATTCGTGTTATACATGATGCTAATGGTAACAAAAAACATGACACAGGAAGCTATCTTAAAATAATACAACCAGAACGTGTTAGTCATTTTAAAGAAATAGAAATTAGAGCAGATTGGGGGATCTCAGAAACGCTTAATTTTACTTCAAAATAAACAGATCTCTATCATCTAAAAATTTAAGTTTATTTCTGTAAGCTTCAACATGTCTTTTTTCTAAAATGGTGATCTGGGTTTCTTCTTTACTTGGCGTTATCGAAGTCATTATATTTCCTAACACATCATACGCCGCAGAATGCCCTGAATATTCACTATTAACACCATCTACACCAACACGGTTTACACCAATGCAATAACTCATATTCTCAATAGCACGTGCTTTTAATAAAGCATCCCATGCAGATATTCTAGGTTTTGGCCAGTTAGCAACATACAACAACACATCGTAATCCTCAACATTTCTTGCCCAAACTGGAAAGCGTAAATCATAACAAACTAATGGACAAATTTTCCATCCTTTATAATCAATAATTAGTTTTTTAACGCCTGCTGTGTAGATTTTATCTTCACCAACCAAAGTAAACGTATGTCGTTTATCGTAATATTGAATAGCTCCTGATGACTCCACAAAAAGCAATCGGTTATGATAGTTGTTTTCTTCCAAAACAACAAAACTACCAACTATGGCTGTGTTAAATTTTGATGCTACAGATTGCATCCATTCAACCGTTTTTCCATTCATAGGTTCTGCAACATCCTTTGCATTCATAGTAAAACCAGTTGTAAACATTTCCGGAAGCACAATTAAATCTACTGTTTCAGAAATGTGATCTATTTTTTTAGAAAAATTCTCAAGATTCTGCTTAGGGTTTTCCCAAACTAAATCAGATTGAATTAATGCTATTTTTAAGGTCTCTTTCATGTGTCTATATCTATTGTTTTTTATTTGTCACGTAACATCCATATAACCATTGTCCTTGTGTATCAAACCTTTAGTTATGGATGTTTCATCTTTTAAATACTATTTAATATATCTGCTGCTTTTCTTAAAGTATCATCGGTCTTAGCAAAGCAAAATCGAAGTACTTTATTATCTAAATTATTGTTATTAAAAACTGATAATGGAATGGAAGCAATCCCAGATTCAATCGTTAAACGCTTTGCAAAATCAACATCATATTCTTTTGTAATTTCTGAATAGTCTAATACTTGAAAATAGGTACCTTTTGAAGGTGTGAATTTAAACCTAGAATCTTTAATAAGGTCTAAAAACAAATCTCTCTTCTTTTGATAAAAAGTATGTAAATCTAGATAACGACTGGGCTGCTTCATATAATCTGCAATTCCTTTTTGGGTGGGATGATGAATACAAAACACATTAAATTGATGTACTTTCATAAATTCTTCCATGAGTGCTTTCGGTGCACAGCAATAGCCTATTCGCCATCCTGTATTATGAAATGTTTTGCAAAAGGAAGCGACCACAAAACTTCGTGATTTTAAATCGGGGAATAAACAGGCGCTTTGGTGTTTTTCTTCATCAAAAATCATATGCTCATAAACCTCATCACTCAACACAATAATATTCGTGTTTCTGGTGATGTCTTCCAATTGTAGCATGTCTTCTTTTGATAATATAGTCCCTGAAGGATTATGTGGCGTATTAATAATAATCATCTTCGTTTGATTATTCACCTTCGCTCTTACATCACTCCAATCTATTTCAAAACCTGGCGCCTCTAATTGGACTGAAACTGCTTTGCCTCCACTAAGCGTTATAGCAGGTTCGTAACTATCGTAAGCCGGTCTAAAAATTATAACCTCATCATTGGGATTGATAAATGTTGTTATGATTGTGAAAATGGCTTGAGTAGCACCAGCAGTTATTGTTATTTCATTTTCTGGATGATAACCTGTATTATATAATAATGCTATTTTTTTTGCAATGGCTTCTCTTAATTCTAAGTTTCCAGCCATAGGCGCATAATGGTTGTACCCAGAATTCATCGCTTTACTAACCAAATCGGTTAATTTCTGGTCACTCTCAAAATTCGGAAACCCCTGAGACAAGTTAATGGCGTTATGATCGTTAGACAACTTACTCATAATTGAAAAAATAGTAGTTTCTACATTGGGTAGTTTAGATTTATGCTGCATAACGTTTCTAGAAATTTTCTTTAATATCTACTAAAATCATAATTAATTTGATTCCCGTTTTTGCGGGAATGACAATTTCAACGGAAACTCCGAGTCTAAACCTCAGAGAATTCTTTTTGAGTAAAATGCATCTTCATACCTTCATGAGATTGAACAAAACCTAAATCATTATAAAACTTAATCGCTTTTGGTCTTTTTTTATCAGTGGTCAATTGTAACACATGCGCCTTTCGTTCTTTTGCTCTGTTAATAGCCCATTCGAACATCGTTTTTCCAATTCCCAACCCTCTTTTGTCTTTTTTAATTCGAACGGCTTCAATTTGGGCTCTTATTCCGCCACGATAGGTTAGATATTGAATAAATGTGAGTTGTAACGTTCCAATAATTTCGGAAGTTTCATTTTCTACAACAATTAGCTCTTGGTTTTCATCAGATTCAATCTTGGTAAATGCCTCTAAGTATTCGGACGGTAATGGTATTTGGAAGTTTTCTCTTTTTTTTCCAAGTTCGTCGTCGGCAAGCATTTCTACAATAATTGGAATGTCTTTCTTTGTAGCTTTTCTAAACTTCATAAATGCAATTGTTATCTCATGTAAATATAACAACTTACAAATTCATACCGATGAAAAGAGTTGGAAGGGTTTGAGATGATATGCAAAATTTACACGCCTAATGCTTTCAGTAATTCTTGTTTATAGGTTCTACCAATAGATATTTTATTAGCTTTCACAAAAATACTGTTACCAGAAATCTTATCTACAAATTTGCTGTTGATGATGTACGATTTGTGGACTTGAATGAATTGATCTTTGGGAAGCTTAGCAGCCCAGTTTTTTAACGAATCTACGTAGGATAATTTTTGGGTCTCAGTCACTATTGTTATATAATTCCTATCTGATTCAATATATAAAATGTTGCTTAAAACAAGTTTATGTAGTGTCTTGTCCACATTTAAAAAAATGGTATCATCATTATTTTCTTCTAATGTGTTTTCAGGCAACTCTATTCTATCCTTAGCTTTATTAATGGCTTTTAAAAACCGATCGAAAGAAAAAGGTTTTACCAAATAATCAACAATAGTTGGCAATTCAAAACTGCTTACCGCATACTCTGGGTATGCTGTGGTCATTATAATGGCTGGTGGGTTTTTAACTGTTTTTATAAAATCTAATCCAGACATATCTGGCAAATTAATATCCAGAAAAACAACATCAATTTTATTCGTATTTAAAAATGTATTTGCTTCAATAGCTGCTTTAAAAGTCTCAACTAAATTAAGGCTTGGTATTTTGCCTATAAAATTCTTTAAGATTTTTTGAGCAGGTATTTCGTCTTCTATAATAACACAATTCATCATTTATCTATTCAGTTATCTGGTCGAACATTATTCTATTATAATTTAAGTTTTAAATACACCTTAAAATTTTCACCTTTATCGATTCTAAACTCATAAGCATCTTTATAAATAAGCTCTAGCCTTTTCTCCAGATTTTGTAACCCAATCCTGAAATCGTCTGTACTTACTTTGTCTTTATCGTAATCATTTTCACAAACACATTCTAAAACACCTTTTTCAACACCAATAGAAATAGAAATTATACTATTTAAAACACTATGTTTAAAAGCGTTTTCTATAATGGTTATTAAAAGTAATGGTGCTATTTTATGACTATAAGAATCTATATCTTTTTTATAACTAACCTTCTTTGTTCCTTCTGTTCGTAACACTTGGAACTTCATATAATTATCTATAAACTTAATTTCTTTTTCTAAAGAAATTGTTTTGGAATTACTTTCATAGAGTACGTGTTTAAGATTATCAGACAGCATTAAAATCATCTCTGGAACCTCGTTTGGTTTTTCTAATGAATACGAATAAATCGTATTCAGATTATTGAATAACACATGTGGATTTATCTGTGACTTTAAAAACTTCAACTCCATTTCAACGTGTTCCTTTTTAATAGCTTCAATCTCATTTTCTTTATCAATAAAGCGATATAGTATCCATATAAAAGAAAAGAAAATTAATGGTACTAGCGATTGCCATAAATAGTCACTTAAGCATTTAACAATGGTACATCCGCATTTGGCAAATGAATAACAATACAACTGTGTTGCTAAAAATGAAATGGCAGCAAATACAAGTGTGTAAAGCAGGTACATTTTCTTCTTAACAAAAAAGGGAAGCAATAAAAAATTGTTTCCATAAACAATGAAGACTAGAAGTGCTAGGTATTGAAGAAATGGATTTTCTTTCCAATAAAAGTCTGAAAATAAAAACAGTGATACAAACACAAACAGCATCCAAAATAGGATGTGAACTAAAATTTGCGAAGTATGTTTCTTTACAAAAGTCATTATACTAAATGAAAGTAAACAGAAAAGCCATAACTATCAAAAAATAAGTACAAAAATCAGTTTTGTAGTTACAAACGTCATAAATGTTGTTTGTAAATAAACTATAATCGTTCGCATTATTAATTAAGTAAGCTATCCGTTTTTATGGAATTACATGCTATAGCTGTCTATTTTTGGTTTTAAACAATCTAAATCATGAAACGAACAATGATCCTTTTTACCCTGTTACTTAATCTACATTTTGTATTTTCTCAAACATTAAATAGTCTGTCTCTAGATAAAAAAGGAAACGAGCTTTTACTTGGCGAGATAAATAGAAACGGATTAACAAAAAACAGTTTTAACAATTGGTTTTCTAAAAATCATAAGGATTACTTAGTTAATAAAAAAGTTGTGAAGCTATTAAAAACCTCATTAAAGAATTATGAAATCAAGGTCTTTTTAGGAACCTGGTGTGGTGATAGTAAGCGAGAAGTTCCTAGGTTTTATAAAGTTTTAGATGCTGCAAATTTTCCAGAAAGTCAATTAAAAGTCATAGCTGTTAATAGAACTGCTGAAGCCTATAAACAAAGTCCGAATCATGAAGAAAAAGGCTTAAACGTACATCGTGTACCGACCTTTATTTTTTATAAGGATGGTAAAGAAGTTAATCGAATTGTAGAATCGCCCAAGGAAACTTTAGAACGGGATATTCTTAAGATTGTTTCTAATAGCAACTATTCATCAAATTATTGGGCAGCTAATTATATGAATGACTTATTCAATTCTAAAACTTTGGATGATTTAAAGCTAAAAGAATCGGAATTAATTCCCAAACTCGCAGAATTTGTAAAAGGAAGCAGAGAATTAAACACTTATGGCTATGTGCTTTTAAGTTCTAATCAACCAAAAAAAGCCTTATACATTTTTGATTTGAATACTAAGATTTTTCCTTATAAATATAATACCTATGATAGTTTGGGAGAGGCTTGTTTTATGATTAAAAATTATGCAGAAGCGTTAAAAAACTACTATAAAGTACTAAGTATAAAACCTGATAATGAACATGCTGTTAAAATGATTGAGAAGATAAGATTATATATTTAACATGTTGATTTTTATTATAATACAAATTCAATATTGAAGTCATATCGAATGAGGTACGATTGAGATATCACATCGTCTATATAATACTTTTTAGGATGTGATTTCTCCTAGCGTCGAAATGACAATAGAGTTCTAAATTAAGTTATTAACTATGTTGTCAACTTCGAGTGATTCTGTTTTTTACAGAATTGTATCGAGAACTAATTGTAGTTAATCATTAATCACTGAAGTCATTCATAATACGAAATTAACCTTGAGACCATGTCGAATGAGACACGATTGAGACATCACACCCTATTGATTTCTGTTATTCTAATTATGTGATTTCTCTCTCGGTTCGAAATGACTCAGAACATCAGATCATCTTTTCAAGTAATTTAGAAATAGAATACAATTAAGACAGTATGCGTTTAAACAATATTCATCTTCTTTAAAAGAAAAGAAGCATTCATATTTTGGCAAATCCCTACTTTTAATTTATAATCAAAATGAAGTTCATCATTGATGATTTCGGCATCAAAATAATAATTCTTCACATCCTCTAGTTCCTGTTCAATTTCACATAAGCTTAAATCGTGTGTAGCAATAATCCCTGTGGCGTTTGAAGCCACCAATTTTTCAACAAACTTTCTGGAGCCTATGGCCTTATCTGTACTATTTGTTCCTTTTAAGATTTCATCTAAAACAATAAAATAAGGTTCTTTTTCAATAGCATCAACGATATATTTTAAACGTGTTAATTCTGAAAAGAAATACGAACTATCATCTGTTAAAGAATCTGTTGTTCGCATACTGGTAATCAATTTCACTGGTGAATATTTACTTGTTCTCGCACAAATTGGAAGTCCTACATTAGCCATAACAATGTGCAAAGACACCGTACGTAAAAAGGTACTCTTACCTGCCATATTCGCCCCAGTTACTATAAAGAATTGCTCATTATCTATTGTTAAATCGCTAGCTATTCGTTTGTTTTTATCTAACAAAGGATGTCCTAAACTATTAGCATTAATAACCGCTCCTTTTTCTAGTATCTCTGGGTATATAAAATCTGGTTTATTAAAAGCAAAGTTTCCTAATGAATTATAAGCGTCAAAAAATGATACGACCTCAAACCAATCAGCAACCTTAGTCTTATATTGTTCAATCCATTTCTCAATACTATAGCTATTATTTATGTCTGTTAAAAACAATCCATTTCCAAAAATAGCACCTATAATATTATTTCTATTATCTAAAGCATCTAACGATTTTGAAAGCTTTTTAAAAATATGAGATGCTTTTTCTGTATCTAATTGTATTTGTTTTTGTTTCTGTTGTAATAATTCTGAAGAAAACGTTTCATTTTCTATTAAATCCAATAATAGTGAGTATTGACGAAATGTATCTTTAACTCTATCTGTATTTGAAGCTAAAATATTCGTTTTTTTAACATAAACACCAGTAATACCAAGTCCTAAAAATAGCCAATACCCAATAAGATCTGGACTAATAATATTTGAAACTGTTAAACCAAATATGACTATTGAGCATATGGCAAAGGTTATTGGCAACCGTCGCATCACTTTTGGTAAAAAAGATTGATATCCTTGTAACCAGCTAATAATGTTTTTAGCAGGTGTCTCAACCTCAACTAAACTTGATGTAGCTGAATAATATTGCCTCCATTTTGGTTTAGAACTCAATTCATTAATCGCTTCTTGGCGTAATTTAATAGCATCAATATTATTTGCTTTTAAAGCATCTGCCAACTTTTGAGTCCCTTCATTAATAGTTGTTCTATTTATAAATTGAAAAAAAGAACCACGACCAAATAAATCAATATCTAAGCTATAAAAATGATTAGGGTCTTGAAATTGCAAACCTTTATCTCGATCATGAAAATCACCAGAGGCTATTTTAATTTCTTCTTCATTTATTTCAACTAAAGCCTTATTAAAATTTCTTTGCGATTTTATATCGGTATACTTTGATAGTACATAAACAAATACAGCAATTCCAATGACGGCTATAACAATAGCAACTTGCCAATACTGAAATGTAAAATAGATTCCAAAACCTGTTATCAAAAATATAGAGAGTCTTAACATGCTTAAGGCTGTCATTTTTTTGAATAATCTTTGAGTTTCAGATTTATACGTTTCTGAATGTTCTTTATAGTATGATATTGGGCTATCCATTTTTAATTTTGATTTAGGTTCCCGCGTTCGCGAGAATAACACTTTCATAGAAAACCTCGAAACATCACATCGAGGGCTATTTTTCGAGTAAAGAAACAAAAAAGCCCTGAAATGATTCAGAGCTTTAAGTTTATATTTAATGATTTTTAATCTCGTGACATAAAAATACTAAGGATATACCAAAATAGTAACATTAGAGAGGCAAATAGGCCTAATGCTGCTGGAATATAATCTTCGGTAGTATATTTATTTATTAGATTAGAAGTTTGGTACAAAATAGAACCTCCTGCCAACAAACACATACCGACAGAGAACCATAAACCTAAATTAAAACCGAATAGTGAGCCTGCTATAATAAGTCCTATAGCTATAAAGAATCCGATTGTAAGTCCTGTTTTTAAAAAAGAAAAATCCTTTTTAGTAAGAAAAACAATGGCTGTTAATCCTGAAAATAATGCCAATGTAACAATGGCTGCCTGATTTAACATTTCTGGACCAGATTCCATATAAAATGCGGCAATATAGATTAGCGGCACAAAAATAAAAGCTTCTGCTAATATATATAATCCATAGGCTAAATACTGCTTATTCTTATCTGGTGTTTTTAAAGCCATACGCTCAGCATAATTTGTAATAAACATAAAACCACCTAGCATAATAAGCCATCTGTAACCTTCTGTCATTGATAATGCAAACTCAACAATTGTATTGCTTTGAAGTAATAAGTATTCAAAAAGAATAAATACTAAAACGCCTCCAGCGACATGAGCATAGGTTTTTTTATAAAATGCCACACGATCTAAATCTGAAGTTTGACTGAGTAATAACTTATTATTTTGAATTTCTTCCATAATTACGATTCGTTATATTAATTTGAAATTTAAATGTACTAAAAAAAGAAACCGAATTCTTCAGTTTTTATGAAAAATTCGGTTTAATATATGTTTGAAAATGCATTATTTAATCTCGTCCTCCAAATACTTGAAGTGCCCAATACACTAAAGATGCTAAAGCGCCAATTGCAGCAACTAAGTAAGTTCTTGCTGCCCATTTAAGTGCATCTTCAGATCCTGCATATTCTTCTTGAGATACTATGTTTTTGTTTTTTAACCAAGCTAAAGCGCGATTACTAGCATCGTATTCTACAGGTAACGTTATAAAGCTAAATAAGGTAGCAAACCCCATCATCACTAGTCCAGCAACTGCTACATAATACCCAAAACCTAAACCAGCAGCAGCTCCTAACATTAAGCCTCCAATAACCACCCATTGAGACATTCCAGATGTTACACTAACCACAGGAACTAAAGCAGAGCGCATTTGTAACCAACTATAAGCTTGAGCATGCTGTACGGCATGACCACATTCATGTGCCGCGACTGCCGCAGCAGCTGCATTACGCTGATTATAAACTGCTTCACTTAAATTAACTGTTTTATTTCTAGGGTTGTAATGATCTGTTAAACGACCAGGTGTTGAGATCACCTCAACATCTCTAATGCCGTGATCTGCTAACATTTTTTCTGCTATTTCTGCACCACTCATACCATTACGCAGCTGTACTTTCGAGTACTCTTTGAACTTTCTTTTTAAAGTGCTGCTTACTAGCCAACTTACTAAGGCTATCGCTCCTAATAATATATAATATTGTATTAACATTGCTTTCTTTTTTAATTATAATTAAATATAGCAAAAATAACGCCAATATTTGAATATGAAATTATGTCAGTTTCATGCAACTTCAACTTCCCAATTAAACGCTTCTGTTATTTCTTTATAAACAATCTCTCCTTTTACAATATTAAGCCCTTTTGCTAATAAAGGATTCATATCACAGGCTTTTTTCCAGCCTAAATTAGCTAGTTTAAGAACATATGGTAAAGTTACATTGGTTAGTGCTACCGTAGAGGTATAGGGCACAGCTCCAGGCATATTGGCAACACAATAATGGACCACATCATCAATAACATACGTTGGATCTTCATGAGTGGTTGCTTTGGTAGTCTCAAAACATCCGCCTTGGTCTACTGCCACATCTACGACTACCGTGCCTGGTCGCATGTCTTTAAGCATATCTTTAGTGATTAACTTTGGTGCTTTTGCGCCTTTTATTAAAACACCACCGACAATCAAATCAGATTCTTTAATGCGTTTTCTAATATTATATTCACTCGAAAATTCTGTAACGACATGATTTGGCATCACATCATTCACATAACGCAATTGTTTCATATTAATATCCATAATAGTAACATGAGCGCCTAACCCAGCAGCCATTTTAGCCGCTTGAATTCCTACAACACCTGCGCCTAAAACTAATACTTTACCTGGCGGCACCCCTGGAACGCCACCTAACAATACGCCTCTTCCTTTTATAGGCTTCTCTAAATATTTGGCTCCTTGTTGAATAGACATCCTCCCTGCCACTTCAGACATAGGTATTAATAGTGGCAAAGCACCATCAGTATCCTCGACCGTTTCATAAGCAATACAAATTGCGTTACTTTTAATCATAGCCTTTGTTAGTGTTTCACTCGAGGCAAAATGAAAATAAGTAAATACAACCTGATCTGGTTTTATTAGTGTGTATTCCTTTTCTATCGGTTCTTTTACTTTCACGATCATATCGCTGGATGCATATACTTCTTCAATAGAATTTAAAACAATTGCTCCAGCTTCTTGATAATCTTCATCAAAAAAACCGCTTCCAAAACCAGCATTGGTTTGCACATAAACGGTATGATTGTTTTTTGTGAGTTCAAAAACGCCTGCAGGCGTCATACCTACTCTGTTTTCATTATTTTTAATTTCAATAGGAATACCGATTTTCATAGTTGTCATTTTTAGGTTATTTTATTCCTACAAATTACAATGAAATACAGAAATTAAGGTACCATAATATTAAGATTAGATGATTTTTATGAATTTAATAAAACTGAAAAAACTATTTTATTAAATAGGAAATTCAACACTAAAATTTAGCTTCAAAATTATCAAGTTGATTTATTTTTTACCGTATTTAATTTTGAAATACACTAATAAAAATACTGATACGATGGTAATACTGTTTGCAAAAATCATTGGAGGGCTATTTTTTAGAAAACCGTAGATTAACCACATTAAAATACCTATGAAAAAAATGAATAGCATAGGCAACGATAAACTAGATACATCTTTGGTTTTCCAAGTTTTATAAACTTGGGGTAAAAAGGCTGCGGTTGTTAAAAACGCTGCTATAAAACCTATTATTTCTATGTGATTCATTCAGTGTAATAACTGTTTAAAAGTTGCTAATTTCTGCATTCACTTCGACAAGCTCAATATAAGAGCTTTAGAAAAAATTATATACTCAATACATTATGCGATTCTCTACCGTGTCTCATTTCGGACATGACTAAAACAGGTAGACTGAACCACCTCGTCTTCAGTTTCTTTTTGTGAAACTGAATCCACTCCTCTTTTTTAAGAAGGAGAGTTTTTCAACTATCCTGCTATTGCAGCATTTGTAATGTTATCTAATGCACCGGCTATCTTATTCAGTATCCCTTCTTGATTCGTAATACTGTGCCTATCTCTTAAATACAGAGGATTATTATATGATACTTTTACAACGCCTTCATTATCTTGATATACTAATATCTTTTGCGGTAAATCTAAACCCATGGTTTGCGAGTTTTGCATCAATGGTGTTCCTAAATTAGGATTTCCAAACATGATGATTTTTGTTGGGTTTAGTTCTAAACCGACAGAAGAAGCATTTGCTTGATGATTTAGCTCTGCTATAATCTTTAAATTTGGATTGTTTTCGATAACACCTTTCAATTTTTGATAGGTTGTATCAAAATCTTGATGACTTATTTTTGAGATAATTCCTGTTTCATTCATAATAATACATTCTTATCATTATAGTTTCCAAAAATCACATTACCCTACAATATTGACTATTTTTCCTGGAACCACAATTACCTTTTTAGGTTCACGTCCTTGTAATTGTTCTTTCGTTTTTTCGTGTTCTAAAACTGTTTTCTCTATATCCTCTTTACTCATATCTAATGGCAATTCTAGTGTAAATCGCATTTTCCCATTAAATGAAATGGGGTAATTTTTACTGCTTTCTACCAAATGACTTCCATCAAATTTTGGAAAATCTGCTGTTGAAATAGATTCGTTGTGTCCTAATTGGTTCCATAATTCTTCTGCAATATGAGGCGCATAAGGAGACATTAAAATCAATAGAGGTTCCAGAATCTCTTTACTTGTACATTTTTGAGATGTTAATTCGTTAACTGCTATCATAAAAGTAGACACTGATGTATTGAATGAAAAATTCTCAATATCTTCTTCAACTTTCTTTATTGTTTTATGGAGTGTTTTAAGAGCCTCCCCTAACCCCTCCGAAGGAGGGGAACTCGTTACATAGAAGCTTCCATTTTCTCCTTGATGGTAAAGTTTCCAAAGTTTTTTCAGGAAATTGTGTACACCTGTAATACCAGCTGTATTCCATGGTTTGTATTGTTCTAAAGGTCCTAAGAACATTTCATAGAGACGTAGGCTGTCTGCTCCATAATCAATACATATTTGGTCTGGATTAACCACGTTGTATTTAGATTTGGACATTTTTTCTACGTCACGACCTACTTTATAAACCCCATCTTCAAGAATAAATTCTGCATCTTTAAATTCTTCTCTCCAATTTTTAAATGCTTCAATATCTAATTCATCAGAACTATTTACAAAAGATACATCTGAATGAATTGGTTGTACTTTATTTTTTCCTATTAATCCTTTCGATATGAATTTATTCTCACCTTCAATACGGTATACAAAGGCACTAGTCCCCAAAATCATCCCTTGATTAATAAGTTTTTTTGCATATTCATCAACAGGTACAACGCCTTTGTCAAACAAGAATTTTTGCCAAAAACGTGAATACAATAAATGTCCTGTAGCATGCTCACTTCCTCCAATATATAAATCGACATCCTTCCAATAATCCAATGCTTCTTTAGAAGCCATTTCATTATCATTGGTAGGATCCATATATCTGTTAAAATAAAACGAACTTCCTGCCCAACCTGGCATGGTATTCAACTCTAAAGCCCCACCTAACCTCCCCGAAGGGGAGGAATTCTCAAACTCTTCTTTGGATACGATGTCTGCTTTATCACCATATTGTAACCAATACCATTTTTTAGCGTTTCCTAATGGTGGCTCGCCTGTTTCGGTTGGTAAATACTTTTCAACTTCTGGTAATTTTATTGGTAAATGCTCTTTAGCAATCATTTGTGGCATGCCATTCACATAATACACAGGAAATGGTTCGCCCCAGTAGCGTTGTCTACTAAATACGGCATCACGCAACCTATAGTTCGTTTTTCCTTGACCTTGTCCCAATTGTTCCAACTCAAAAATAATGCGTTTGGTTGCTTTTTTATAGTTCATTCCGTTAATGAAATCACTATTTGCGATGATGGTTTTTTCTTTATCTGAAAACGCTTCTTCAGAAATATCTACACCTTCAAAAATATTCGGAATTGGAATATTAAAATGCTTTGCAAAATCGTAATCACGTTGATCGCCACATGGTACAGACATCACTGCTCCTGTACCATAACCAGCTAATACGTAATCGCCAATCCAAATAGGAATAGGTTCTTTTGTAAATGGGTGTTCTGCATAAGCTCCTGTAAAAGCACCTGAAATGGTTTTAACGTCTGCCATTCTATCACGCTCACTACGTTTTGCAGATGCAAGTATATATGCATCAACAGTTTCCTTTTGTTCTGAGGTGGTTATTTGTGATACTAGTTCGTGTTCTGGTGCTAGGGTCATAAAACTTACTCCGAAAATGGTGTCGGGTCTTGTTGTGAAGACTTCAATCCCCCTAACCCCCGAAGGGGGAACTTTCTCACTCTTGATTGATTCTCTTTGACTTAATTCTTCTCGAATAATTTTTAGAACACTTTCAATATTGCTCAAAACTTCTTCGTTTGTAAATCGAATAACTTTGAAATAATCATTTTCTAAAACTTCGGTTCTCTTAGCATCTTCATCAACTTGCGATTCATGAATTTTTCCGTCAACTTCAATAATCAGCTTTTTATCTAAACAAACAAAATCAACAATATAATCTCCAATTAAATGCTGCTGTCTAAACTTAGCATCAAGGTTCTTATTTCTAAGTTCTTGCCATAACGCTTCTTCTGCCTGAGTAGGATTAGCTCGCATTTCTTTAGCCCTTTCAAGCAATAAATGAGAATTATTTCCACCTGTCATATAACCAGGGCGTTTTTCAGAGCCTGCTTTCTCTTCCCTTCGGGGGAAGGATAGGATGGGGAATACTACAGACGCCCCAACCGACTTTCCAATCCAGTTACGTTGGCTTTCTTTTAAAGAATCTGTCCAATCAATAGTCTCTAGTCCTTGAAGTAAACGCTCTGCATATGCAGAAATACGCATACTCCATTGGGTCATTTTTTTACGAATAACAGGGTGTCCTCCACGTTCGGAAACACCATTTACAATTTCATCATTTGCTAAAACAGTTCCTAATGCAGGACACCAGTTTACTTCCGTTTCAGCTAAATATGTTAATCGGTATTGTAATAATACTTTTTGTTGTTTTTCAGATGAAAACCCATTCCATTCATTAGCAGAAAACATTTCAACATCATCATCACAAACGGCATTGACACTCGTATTCCCATCAGTTTCAAAAATGGTTACTAAACTTGAAATGTCTTCTGCTTTATTCGTTGCATTATTAAACCAGGATTCAAACAATTGAATGAAAATCCATTGTGTCCATTTGTAATAGCTTGGATCTGACGTTCTAACCTCACGAGACCAATCGAATGAAAACCCTATTTGATCTAACTGTCGGCGGTATGTTTTTATGTTTTCAGCAGTCGTTATTGCTGGATGCTGACCAGTTTGAATAGCATATTGTTCTGCTGGTAGTCCAAAACTATCATAGCCTTGAGGGTGTAATACATTAAAACCTTTATGACGTTTATAACGCGCATAGATATCTGAAGCGATATATCCTAATGGGTGTCCAACATGTAAACCTGCACCACTTGGATAAGGGAACATATCCAAAACATAATATTTTGGTTTTTCACTATTATTAACAGCTTTAAACGTTTGGTTTTCTGCCCAATACTTTTGCCATTTGGCTTCTATCTCGTTGAAATTGTATTTCATTATAATCTTACATAAAGGTTCTTGTCATTACGAAGGAGGTACGACTGTGGCAATCTTTTTTAATTTAGAACTTAAGATTCCCGCGCTTCACTCGGAATGACAGATTTTAAAAGCGCAAATTTAAACTTATTATAACAATGTTGAAAGTTAAAACGTTGTAATTATAGAAGCTTGAAGCTTAGTTTGTTTTTAATTTCAATTTAATAAGATTCCCTTTTTTACCTGAAAGACATGTCTTTGAAATTAAAAGACTTAAATCTTTTGAAGTTTCTTTTCATATACTTTATTATTTTTACCACATTAATCCATCATTTTATGAGTTCATCATTTGAAAAACACCAAAAGCGCAGACTTATCTCTTCTTATTTCTCAGTTGTATTAAGTATTGCTTTAGTGTTATTTTTATTGGGTTTATTGGGCATGCTTATTCTAAATGCTAAAAAAGTATCTGACCATTTTAAAGAGCAGGTCGTAGTAACGATCTATTTAAAAGATTCTGCTAAAGAGGTTGAAACGAAACAGCTTGAAAAAAGTTTAGCCATGGCAGAGTATGTGAAATCTACTGAATATGTTTCTAAGGAGCAAGCTGCTGAATTTATGAAAGCTGAAAATGGTGAAGATTTTATGGATTTTGTGGGTTACAACCCATTACAAAATTCCATTGATGTGCATCTTAAAGCCGATTTTGTAACTTCTGAGCATTTAGAGAAAATTTCTGCTGAGGCGTTAAACAAAAACTTTGTTGACGAGGTTAACTATGATAATGACTTAGTTAATTTGATGAACGATAATGTTAAAAAGATTAGTTTTTGGGTACTTATTATAAGTGCTATTTTCACTTTAATAGCTGTTTTACTTATTAACAGCTCTATAAGATTGGCAGTTTATTCCAAACGTTTTACTATTAAAACCATGCAAATGGTAGGTGCCACAAAACAATTTATCAGGTTTCCTTTTATTATGAAAAGTGTTCGTTTGGGAATAATTGGAGCTGTTCTGGCACTCATAGGCATGGCCATTGTTCTGTATTATCTTAATAAGACCTTTTTAGAGTTAGAATTACTAAGCAATCCTGTTTTAATGGCTTTTTTATTCCTTTTCATTTTTGCTCTTGGCATTATTATCACATGGATAAGTACGCATTTTGCAACACAGCGTTTCTTGAATTTAAAAACGGATCAACTGTATTAATATGAAACAATCAATTAAATTTAGAAAGTCTTAACGTTCAAGTTTTAAATAAATCCGTTAATTTGCATATCTGTATTACACAATTCTATGGGAGAAAAAAAACGAAAAGAAGAGGCTAAAAGTATATTTGTTTTTGGAAAGAAAAACTATAAATTTATGTTTATTGGTTTAGCTTGCATCGCTATAGGTTTTATTTTAATGTCTGGCGGCGGCAGTGACGACCCTAATGTTTTTAATCCTGAAATCTTTCACTGGAGACGCATAAGACTTGCACCCGCAATTATACTACTCGGGTTTGGTATAGAAATTTATGCTATTTTATTAAATCCTGATAAATAAAATTTAAAACTTATAAGTTTCGCTATATCTATTTTGATATTTTTGCGCCATGGATATAATCGATGCAATTATTTTAGGTATCATTCAAGGGCTTACTGAATTTTTACCTGTATCATCAAGCGGTCATTTAGAACTTGGAAAAGCCATTCTTGGCGATAGCTCTGTACCAGAAGAAAGTTTACTATTTACAGTCGTTCTACATTTTGCAACTGCTTTAAGTACTATGGTTGTTTTTAGAAAAGATATTTTAGATATTATTAAAGGTATATTGAAATTTGAGTGGAATGAAGATTTACAATTCGTTTCAAAAATTATAGTGTCCATGATTCCAGCTGTTATTGTCGGATTATTTTTTGAAGAACAATTAGAGCAACTTTTTGGAGGCAATATTTTACTAGTAGGATGTATGCTCATTATAACTGCTATTTTACTATTTTTAGCAGATAAGGCTAAAGACACTAATAAAAAAGTATCTTTTAAAAATGCCTTCATTATAGGAATTTCTCAAGCTATTGCTATGCTTCCTGGTATTTCGCGCTCTGGAGCCACAATTTCAACATCTGTTTTATTAGGAAACGACAAAACAAAAGCAGCTCGTTTTTCATTCTTAATGGTTGTTCCCTTAATTTTTGGTAAAATCGCAAAAGATGTTATGAGTGGTGATTTAACTTATGATAGCGGAAACTTCACCTCACTATCCATTGGTTTTATCGCTGCCTTTATTGCTGGTTTATTTGCTTGTACATGGATGATTGCTTTGGTTAAAAAAAGCAAGCTTAGTTATTTTGCTATTTACTGTATTATTGTTGGCGTTATTGCCATTGCATTTTCATTATTAAACTCGTAAAATGATTACGAAAGAAGATTATCTTTCTGGACAAGTCTTGTTAATAGACAAGCCTTTAAATTGGACTTCATTCCAAGTGGTTAATAAATTGCGTTGGGAAATCCGACAAGCTTTCAATATTAAAAAAATAAAAGTCGGACACGCAGGTACGCTTGATCCTCTGGCAACAGGGTTGCTGATTATTTGCACAGGTAAAATGACCAAGCAAATTGACACATTTCAAGGGCAGATTAAGGAGTATACAGGCACCATTGCTTTAGGCAGTACAACACGCTCTTATGATTTAGAAACTGAAATCAACGAAACATTCTCTACCAGTCATATTACAGAGGCCTCAATTCTTGATGCAACGCAACAATTTATTGGAAATATTCAACAATATCCGCCTATTTTTTCTGCATTAAAAAAGGATGGAAAGCGATTATACGAATTTGCGAGAGCAGGCGAAACCGTTGAAATAAAACCAAGAACTGTTACTATTTCAGAATTCGAAATCACAAAAATTGACAGTACAAATGTTGATTTTAGAGTGGTATGTAGTAAAGGGACTTACATTCGTTCTTTGGCAAATGATTTTGGAAAAGCTTTAAACTCTGGAGCCCACCTATCTGCACTAAGACGCACTAAAATTGGTGATTTTGATGTCACTAATGCTATTTCTATTGAATCTTTTATTAAAGACCTTTCCATGGAATAGTTATTGATAAATAAAATTTGTTTCACAAAACCACACTATTATGAAGCAAATTTACATCTTACTTTTATGTTTACCCTTTTTCGGTTTTTCTCAAATTCGCAAAGAAAAATCTCATGGTCTTTTTTATAAAATTTCGCTGGCTGCAACATTAACTATCAACAAAGATTATAATATTAACAATGATGAAGGCGAAACCTTTTTTAATCCAAGTGCCGTTTTCCTAAATAATACTGTTGGTTATCAGTTTGATAAACGTACCTCATTAGGATTAAATTTCGAGTATGACTACCACTCACAACAAAAACTTCAGTTTTTTCCAACCTATTTAAACCTTCGTCATAATATTATTGTAGATGACGAGAATATCTTTGTAAGAGCTGGGTACGGAACGCTTTTAAGCTTAAACAGGAATTTTGAAAAAGGTAATATATTTAAAGCTGGTATAGGTATTCAAATTTTTGATCAAAATTTCAGAAACTCTTTTCTTATAGGGTTAGATTTTACAAGGAAACGCTTTGAATATGAAACTCTGGAAGGCTTATCAAGTGTCTCAATTTTCTTAGAATTTATGCTATTCTAAACTTTTTAATGTATTTTGCCGTATATTTTGTAAATAACTCTCAAGAATTAAATAAGATTTGCACCTAACAAATCAGCATAAAGCCCTACTAATTACGTTCCTGATCTCAGGTACGGTGGTTATGTCTATATTTAATTTAAGTCTCAAAAAACAAGACAAATTTGCTTCGGAAAGCTACTATGAAATAGAACCTGAAAAGGAGTTAACCGAAGAAGAAGTTAAACTATTAGAAGCTTTAGAGAAACTTAATGCAAGCAAGGCTGAAACTAATAATGCCTTTAATGAAACAAAACAAAATAAGCATTTTGCTGAAGCTTTTAAACCCATTGCACCACCTGAAGATTATGTTCCAAAATCTAGCAGCATTTCAGAAGATACAGAATCTTATACTAAAGAATACAAAGCTTTAGATAATACTAAAGTAAAAAAAGAAGAATTATCATCATTTAGTAAAGTCAATGATTTATTGAAAAAACAGCAAGACGACGGCGCTAATACAAAAAGTACCATTAGTTTTTCTCTAGTTGATAGAGCTAAAAGATATATCCCTATTCCTATTTACTTGTGTGAGGTGGATGGTAAAATAGTTGTAAATATTACAGTTAATGAAAGCGGAAATGTTATAGACGCCTATGTTAACACCTCTTCTACTTCAGACAACGAGTGCCTTATAGAACATGCTATACAATACGCTAAAGATTCTCGATTTAGTGAAGACCCTTCAAAGAAAACACAATTAGGATCTATTACATTTCACTTTATAGGCAAACATTAGGTTCTAACTCGCAAAGTATATCGGTTAAATCATCTATAATATTTTGTCCTTTATTGGTATTATACCAATGCTGTAAGTCTTCTTTAAATTCTGGAGTCAATTTTCCATGCATAGCCTTGAATCTATTTACATAGTTTGTTGCTTCACTAGGCCTTGGTCCATAAGTATTTAAAACGTCCCCTGTATTATTATCTAACATAATTACTTTAGGAATAGCTCTTCCTCCATTAGTTAAAAAGGCATCCATCAGCTCAGGGTTCTCATCACGAAGTACTACTTTAAAATCAATATTATCATTTAATTCGGAAACTTTATTTAGCACAGGCACTATATGTGCTGCATCACCACACCAACTTTCTGTAATAACTAACCAGGTAATAGGTTCTTTAAAAGATTTTATTTTACTTAAGGCTTCATCTGTTACTTTAATAGTTTTATCCCAACGTTTCATACGTCGGTCATTAAGCTTTGTATAACTAATTAAAGCTTCTGTTTTTTCATTTCCAGTAGTAGAATTATTTTCTGTTAATTGCTTTACCAAATCTCTATAATCCTGATATGAAATACTTTTATCTAAGCTATTTTTTATAATGATGTCCATAATCTTCTTTTAATGAATAATGCAAAATTAGCATCTTGATTTTTTAATTAAGATGATATTTGTCATACTTTTACTTTAAACCTTACAAAATATAATAATCTGAAGCTATCTAAGTTATTATTTAAAAACATGGTTAGTTTGTTCCTAATTTTAAATGAAACTCTTTTAACCATAAAAGATAAATGCTATGAAACTTTATTTTTATACCTTTTTTTTGTCTTTTATTTCATTTGCAAATGCTCAAATCACTTATGAATCGGCATTCCCCAATATAGGGTTCGAATTTCCTGTAGAAATACAATCACCAAAAGACGGGACAGACCGTATGTTTGTAGTAGAACAAAGAGGACGTATAAAAGTATTTCCAAGGAATGCAGACGTTGTTTCTGCAGATGTAGATACGTTTCTAAATATAACAAATATTGTGCGTTTTAGAAACGGGCAAGAAGTTGGATTACTAGGATTAGCATTTCATCCTAATTATACTACCAATGGTTACTTTTATGTTTATTATACTGCCGATAGTTCTATTACTGGAATTGATGTTAAAATTGTGTTATCCAGATTTTCAGTCAGCGCAGGAGATGCAAATTTAGCCGATCCAAATAGCGAACTCATTCTTTTTGAATCTGATAAAAACCAAGATAATAGCAATCATAATGGTGGTAAAATAGCTTTTGGACCAGATAACTACCTCTATATTTCTTTTGGTGATGGCGGCGGTGGAAATGATCCCCAAGGAAACGGACAAAACGTAAATACGGTTTTCGGAAGTATTTGTAGAATTGATGTTGATGTAGATGGAAGTAATCCAATAGAAACTAATACGGCACTTCCGAATGGGAATTATGAAATTCCTAGTGATAATCCTTTAGTAAATGCTGATGGTTTGGATGAAATTTATGCATACGGTATAAGAAACACCTGGAAATTCGCATTTGATAATACCACTGGAACATTATGGGGTGCAGACGTTGGGCAGGGTGCTTACGAAGAAATAAATATTATTGAAAACGGTAAAAATTATGGATGGAGTCGTTTTGAAGCAGAATCGGTAGCTAATAGCGGAGTTACCATATCTGAAACCACCGAATTTCCCGTGTTTTTTTATGACAGATTACAAGGAGACAGGTCTATAACTGGTGGATATGTATATCGGGGGTCAGAAATAACCAGTCTAAATCCAGATATAAACTCTAAATATATTTTTGGCGATTATATAAGCGGACGGGTTTGGGCACTAGACTATAATCCAACAACTAATAGTTCTAGTAGTACGTTTCTATTTAAAACGAATGGAGAGTTTGTGTCTTCATTTGGTACAGACAAAAATGGAGAGCTCTATTTTAGTGACTATGGTAATAATGTGAAACTATACAAGTTAGTTGATGGCACAACAACCTCATCTGCAAGTACTGTAAACGGTATTGGCACATGGCAAAATTTAGACCAAGGCATCATAAATGGTGTGGTGCAAACCATTGCTACAAGTTCTAACGGTGATGTTTATCATGGTGGTATTTTTAATCAAGCAGGAACTATAAATGCCAACAATATTGCTTTGTGGAATAAGAATTCTGGCTGGCAAACTTTAGGAAGTGGATCAAATGGCGCTATAAATGCCTTAAAAATTGCTCCTAATGGTAATTTATATGCAGGCGGTGCCTTTTCAGAAATTGGAGGCGTAAGCGCCAATAACATTGCTGTATGGAATGGCAGTTCATGGGCAGCTCTTGGGACCGGAGTAGATGGTACCGTAGCAGCATTAGAAACGGATGCCATGGGCAACTTATACGTGGGAGGCGTTTTTGAAACGGCAAATAACATGACTGTAAAAAATATTGCCCTATGGAATGGAAACTCCTGGTCGCCATTAACAGATAATGCAACTACTATTTCTGGGACTAATAACGAGATTAGATCTCTTGCATTCGATAACACTGTTTTATATGTAGGTGGAAACTTTGATGAAGCTGGAGGTATAACGGCAAACAGAATTGCAACATGGGATGGTTCAAATTGGGGAACATTAGGCTCTGGAACCAGTGGTTTTGTAGAAGCTATTGCAACTACAGACACTGATATTTATATTGGTGGAAACTTTGCAATTGCTGGCGGAAATAACGTAAACAGAATTGCCAAATGGAATAAAGCAAGTACAAATTGGTCGGCCTTAGGTAATGGTGTAAATAACATTGTGAACAGTTTAATACACGATGGTACTAATTTATATGCAGCTGGAGCTTTCAATATTGCGAATGTTGATGCTAGCAATAGTATTATAGTAAACAATATTTCGCAATGGAGTGAAACTAATGGTTGGAAAACATTGGGCACAAATGAAGATGTAGGTGTAGACATAAAAATTAATACTATAAAGTTTGCTCAAGATACAGATGGAATAGATAAAATATTCGTTGGCGGAAACTTCTCTAATGCAGGATCTATAAGCGTTAACAATACAGCACAATGGTTGTCAGGCAATTTATTGAATGTTTCAAATTATTCAGATACTATTAATTTCTATTTATATCCAAATCCAACAACTGGATTGGTAAATTTAAATACTGAATGCGAATGGGCACTTTTTAATACTATAGGAAAAATTATTAAAACAGGTAAAAACAAAGAATTCTCAGTAGCTTTGTATCCTTCTGGAATATATTTTCTAAAAATAAAACATGGTTCAACTTTAAAAATTATTAAAAAATAATGACTACAGAACATAAATGTAACTGGTGTGTTGGTGACGAACTATATGAAGCTTACCACGATCAAGAATGGGGCAATCCTGTTTATGACGATGATACTCTTTTTGAATTTTTAATTTTAGAAACGTTTCAAGCTGGTTTAAGCTGGATTACTGTTTTACGAAAGCGTGAAAATTTCAGAAAAGCCTTTGATCACTTTGATTATAAAAAAATTGCTAACTATAAGCAGGATAAGATTGATTCTCTACTTCAGGATACTGGTATTATTAGAAATAAACTAAAAGTAAATGCTACAGTTAGCAATGCACAAGCTTTCATGAAAGTTCAGGAAGAATTCGGAAGTTTTAGTAAATATATTTGGGGCTTTGTAAACGGTAAACCTATAAGAAATAGTTTTAAAATGCTAAAAGATGTTCCTGCGAACACGCCTTTAAGTGATACTATTAGTAAAGACCTAAAAAAACGAGGGTTTAAATTTGTAGGCACTACAGTTGTTTATGCTCATATGCAGGCCACTGGCATGGTAAACGACCATGTGGTGGATTGTTTTAGATATAATCAGGTTTAGCTTTTTCTGATTCCTCTAAAATATTAATCTGATTTTCAATTTTTTTAACCCGTTGTTTCCAAACTTTATTTAAAAAAACAGATTTGCAAAACAACCATGATACTAAAAAACATGGTACTTATCCAACTTTTGCGACGATCCCAAACAACATTAGAGGTTAAAAATCCCATAAAAACAACAACAGCTAATACTCTGGAAATAATAGAAACTTTGGAGTAACTCTTTTATCTTATTCAAATACGTTCTTAGATATAACATTTTTTTGTTTCAGAATGAAGTTAAGAAACTTATCCTTCAATCCAACCCATAATTGCATTGGCAACAAATCGTGGTTCTGGTGGTAATGAATAAATATCTTCCTCATAATTTTTGTTGTATGGCGAAATATTCATAATGTTATTATCAACTACCAAGGTGCTGCTTCCTCCAGGATCAAAGCCCATCGCTTTATCCATACCATATTTTAAAAGAATATCTACCATATCAAAATGGGTTGCGCCTACAGATTCTCTAATTCTACCATTTACCATAAGCACCATAAGTTTGCCCGCTTTGGTAATACCTACGGCAATTTTCGGACCACGCATATCTGTAAAATCTAATCTAGCGGCTTGTGTTTTTATAGAATTAGATGTTTTCCAACCTTCATCTTCCATATTTAAAATTTGCTTTCCGTCATCTATTAACATGGGTCCAGCTTCAATAGCATAGGATATCTCATCCCATTTGTAAGGATTGGTTTCTGGTTCTAATAACTGAATATCTAATAGCATACCTTCTTTAAAATCAGTCTTAGCAAATACCTCTGCAGGTATAGACAGCGTAATACCAACAGGAATAACGGGTACAAGTTCATTGCCTTTAGTCTTAATAATTTGCTTTATCGTATGGCCAGCTATTCTTAAAATAACATGACCATGGCCTTGTATAGTATCTTCTGTATAAGACAAATCGTAAAAACAAGGTTCTGTATTGCTATGTGTATTATAATGGCTTGGTGCAAATACTATATTTTGCTTTCCTTTTACAATAAAGCCTGCTTTACTGTTTACCTTTCGTATATCCACATCACCATTTTTATAAATAATAAATGCTGGTTTGTTAAAAAGTGGTGGACAAAATACGTTATTGTTCATAATCAACAGACCCAAAGGCGAGCCAATATAGGTTTCTGGCAAGCCTAGTTTTCCAACCAATTCAGGATTTAAAATGTAACCACCATTCCAAGCTAATTCTATTTTATTCTGGTTTTTACTTATCTTCTTATACTCATTAATGAGCGCAGGTACATTTTTAGGTTCTTTGTTGGCAATATGTGCTGCGAACTTCCAATTATGTTGTTTGGTGTCAATTTCAGCTAATACGCCACTCCAAGGTAAACCGTCTTCATAAACACCTCCCGTAAATGATGACTTTACTTTTTCAACGGTTTTAGTGTTTTTTAAATTCTCATTTATTTGTTCTAATAGCTTCGCAATAGGAGTTCCATTTTCAATGGCATCTTTAGAAATAAGTTGCAACAATTCCTTTTCACCAAGGGTGTTTTTAAGTGTTTTATATAGATCACTTTTTAAAACAATATCAAAATCTTTTGCTGTTTGTATGGGTGTAGGAAATGCTAAAGTAGTTCGTACGGCAGCTGGCACAAATTGAATAAAACCACTATCCTTTGGAATTCCCATAATTTTAGCGGTCATGTTATGCTGTACTTTCCCGATATGGAAATGATCAATTTCTATAATATCGGTCATCATCGCTGCATACTCGCCATTGGTAATTATAAAGCCATTCGATTCTTTGATGTCTCGTAAAATCTTAATAGCTTTGGCTCCCATTTGTGGAAAATGTACGCCTTCAGACCATTGTTTTGTTTCTATTGTTTGAACAATGCCTGTTTTAAATAACAGTCCTAGTTCGGGCTCCTTTTCACTTTCTAAATACTCCTTAATATTGGCATTTGAAAACCATTTTGTTATTCTTGGTTCGTGTATAAAAATGTAGACCTTTTCTAATTCTTGACCTCTTTCTTTAAGGACTTCAGCAGTAAGTTCTTCTTCTATTTTAAGATTAAGTTGCGCACGAATAGGTTGCAATACAAAATATTCTAATTCATGTTTAATGTAGCGTCCTGGAAAATACCCTTTTGGCACATTGTTTTTTAGTTTTTCTGTTAAAATTTTTCGGTCATCAATACCTAAAAACCTACTATTGGTTAGCTGAAATAAAGCCAATTCCCAATCGGCAAAAAATTGTGGTGCCAAGGTTAAATCTGGTAGATGTTTTGGTTTAAAAACGTCGCTATAAATCATATTAACCAAACCTGTTACCTCATGATACGTAAATGCTTGATAAGCAAACTTCTTTTTATTTCTATGTCTGTATGCCAGGGCATGGTCGTGTCTTATAGTTAGTTCTCCATCAACATATTTAAAAATATCATCAATAGCATTATAGTATTTATGAATTAACTCAAGATTGGTATTCACTAAATCTGGAATATCATTTTCCATCATTCTAGCATAACTCATTACTTTTCCTTTTATGAGCTGCTCTTCTACTCTAAAAAAACTAGGATCAATTAACGATTTCAAATAAGTCATAAACGACAATCTGCCGTAACCAGGTAAATAATGTCTGGTTTTTTTATTAAGAATAGCATGAAGATCTTCATTCTCAAAACTTATCATGTCTTTATACTCTTCTAATAAATTAACCACTTGCGAGTTAACTTCATTAGAAATAGCACCTAACTGCAAATGTAGTCGCCCTAGAATATATTGCATATTTTTTTGAAGTGATTCCAAACTATAACGTTTATTAATAACGTTTCTATTATGTGTCACATCAACCATTCTGTTTTGAGGATAAAACACGTGATCACATATTTTTTCAGCCAATTGCTTAGGGACTTTAGAGCCTTTGAATTCAAAAACATTTAGACGTAAAGACTCATCTAAATGACGACCAATAACCTCGTCATAAACTTCTCTTGGCTCATATTGTCTACAAAATATTGGTGTGCCACAAGCTGCAGCTTCAATAATTGGTAAGCCTCTACCTTCGGTTTGACTAGGTAATAAAATTAAGGAGGCAACATCATACAATTGTTCAATATCTAATGGCTTTTTATATTTTTTCTTGAATTCATTTTTATCAAATTCACTAAATAAAAACCCAAGAAGTACTCTTGATTTGAATTGTTTTGGAAGTTCTTTAAGAAAATTTTTAAAGTCTTTTTTTAAATCGTGATAATAATTCTGTTGTCCATGGGGTATAGGTCCTGACACAATTAAAGACAATTTTAATTGTGGATTCGTGATAAATTTTTCGGCAAATGAATCATAAGAAAATAAGCGCTTAATAAGTTTAAAATTAAGCTCTATAGATTTTCTACTAATTACCCGTGTAGGCTGTAAGAATACAATGTTATTATTTACAAAATCAAATTTACGAATGGTTTTGTGACCCAATAATATGGGTTTTAATGACCGCTCACTATCCGTATGGTGCGCAGCTGTATGAACCGTTATCGTATCTTTTTTATTAGCAAAAATAGTAGACACCTGCATAAACGCTTTAATAATATCGCGCTTACTCATTTGGTGCATTTTAGTATCTACCGCTGTTCCTAATAAAGCCACATTAGCGGGATTATGACCATTGATGTCTATAAGATGGTTTTGCTGAATTTTATTAATATTTACATTCATCCAAGAGCGACTTTCCCATGGATATATCATTTCTATAATTGAGAAAAATTCTCCAACATGTGCATTATGAAAAAAGAAATCTCTTGGACCTTTTTTCAGGCCTTTCTTTTTAATTTCTACTTTTCTATTACCACCTTCCCAATAAAAATCATGATTATTATTAATAACTGGAATCCCTAAATATTCTGAAATCAAAACCGTAGCCAAGGCCAAAGGAACATTACCAGGATTAGAGCATACATTGATTAAATACAACAGTGAAATATCATGTTCTTCAATATAACTTCCCAACTTTTCTACAAGAACTAAAACCTCTTTCCAAAACTTACCAATAAGATTATTGTAAGCGTCACTACCACGTTCCATTTTTATTCTAAAGAAATCATCGTATAACGGCCACGCATCAAAAGCTTCCATTTCTGGAAATACTTTTTTAAAGGCATCTTTTGGAATTAACTCGTCGGCCTCTTGTTTAATATCTCCTGCTACAAAATGAATGGGAATATTTGGGTAAATGGTCTTAAAAGTCTTGGCGTATTTTTCTGTTTCTACCGTAATACCATCTATGGTGAAGTAAAATGTTAAAAAAGCAATACCTCCTTTTTCAATGTGAGTATCAAATGATGACGCATCTCCTTTAAAGGCCGACTTTGAATTTTGTTCTTTAAATCTATCAATAAATAACCCTAAATCAAACCAGGTATTTATTTTTTCACTTTTAAGTTCATTTAAGATATTAGTGATTTTCGCAGTCTTTGTCATTTGTTCGTTTCTTAAAATGTAAATAGGCTATTTAATTTTTCTTCAAGGACATCAAATGAGAAATATTTTTTACCAAGGTTAAAGTTATATTCGCCAATTTCTAAACATCGTTTTGGATTGTATATGATGTCTGACATTTGTTGAACACTTTTAGGAGTAAGATTTCCGTCTTCTATCATTACTGTTTCAAACCCCTTATTGCCAATATCTTGCATATATACAGGTTTGTAGTTGTTTACAAATATGGGTTTTTTTGCAAGTACGGTTTCAACAAAAGCATTTCCAAAACCTTCATAAGTACTAAAATAAGTACAGGCTCTACCGTGTGCATAAACATTAGATAAGTCTTTATGATCTAATACCTTATGTGCTGCAAATATGATTTGATTAGATAGATTCAATTCATGAATCTGATCGATTAATTCATTATAATATTCTTTGTTTTCGTCATCATTGTTATTTCCAGTAATAACAAGTTTCAGCTTTTTATCATCTAGCTTATCAATTAATGAAATAGCAGTTTCAATACCTTTACGCCTTACAATACGCGTCACTTGCAATAATGCAATTTCATCTTCTGTAATGCCTATATCTTTAAGGAAAAACTGGTTTTCTGGAGTTGGAACACCGTAAACACGATTAAAATCCATCACATTGGGTACCAATGTAGCATCGATGTTAAATCTGTTTTTAAAAGTTTCTACTCCGAAGGTATTAATGACTGCGTGTTTAACATTAGGTAGTAACAACGGAAAGTTATCATCTACATATTGGTTAATTTCAGAATGAGATGAGACATAACGTTGACCACGTTCCCAATGAAAATCATGATCGTGGGTTACAATAGGTAATCCAGTATCTTTAATCAGTTTTTTAATAGCAACTCCCATAGATAAATGGCATGGAAGCGCTGAAGCATTTTCTGAAAGTATAGCGTCTATTTTTTTATCTGCAACCCATTGAAGCATGGCTTCATAAACCATGTTAGACGCGTTTTCAACATGATCTAGTAATGGGTCTGGATCTTTATCGGGTTCATAAAATGCTTTACGTTGTCCCCATTCAGCTTCAACCGAAAAAAAGGATAAGGCTGGAAAGAGATAATCGTGCTCATAATCCATATCCCAAGATTCGAATTCTCCAGACATGATAAACACTTCATGACCTAACTTTTTTAACACTTCTATCCATTTCTCGGTTTCAAGTGCTACGCCATCTACTCCTCCAATTCTACCAATAATAATACCTATTCGCATGTAAATAAAATAAAAGTTCGTATATACTAAAGATACATTTTTATAAAAAAAGCTGGAAGGTTTTGAAAGGTTATGTATAATAAATTACCACTTCAAAAATTTTAATAATATTTAAAAATGAGTTATGGAATTTACAGTGATTATTTTGTCAAATCGATAACTCAAAAATTTCTTTTAATGAAGAAATCGTTCTTTTTAAGCTCTTTCAAATACAATTTTAACCACTAAGACAAGAAGATATGGGTCGTTAAAAATCCTTTTGTTCTGGATTGACAGATAATCTATAAGTTTCACACTAAAATTTTAAGTTTTCTATCATCAAAGTAAAACTTGTAATTTAAAAACTCATAGTAACCTTTTGGTTTTTCTTTTATTTTAAGGTTTTAACAACTAGCTTTATTTTTCTTAATTACTATAGTCGTTCCTCCCTTCTCTTTGAATTCACAAATGGTATCTTTTCTATCAATTTCACTTACATCATTTACTGTAGAAAACACATAGTCTCCATCGTTCAGTTTTGGAGTCATTCCCTTTATTAATTCAGATAAATTAGTTCCCCAGTCATTCAATGTTTTTTATATTTTAAAAGCGCAATTAGTGATACAATAGTCCATATCTCCCTCTAATATAATAAAGGGAAGATACTCCATAAGTATGGATGCTAAACAAGCCATGCTAGCACCAATTAAATTTAATAAAATAAAAGTTAGGTCTTTGCTTTTTAGTCTACCGATTACATTTAATATATACGCTAATAAAATTTGGAAAACTCCTATAAAACCAATCCAATCTATATTATTCATCTGTTCTTTTTCGACTTATTCCTAATTCAATATAAGTTAAGTTACGTCGTTTAAGCATAATTTATGCATAGAAAATTTCGCAAGTATCCTTGCATTAGCAATTACTTATAGCATCTATTCTTAGCTACTGATTTTATTACACTCTTTCTAATTTAACATAAGGCTTTTGAGGTAATTCAATAATAATTTTGTCTCCAACTTTTATTTCTCCTCCTTCCAAAACGACTCCCATTATTCCAGCTTTCCTAATTAAGTTTCCTTCTTTGTCTTTATCTAGAACAGCTTTCATTAAGCCTTTTTGTATTAAATCAATTTGTTTACAAGGATTTCTTAATCCAGTTATTTTTATTTTTGAGGTATCGCCTATAGTTAGTATGGTATTCTTAGGTAGGTTTAGTAAATCTATTCCTTCTGTGGTTATATTCTCGCCCAATTCTCCATCCAGTACTTTAAACCCTTTATTTTTTAGTTCTTTGAACAGTTCAGAATGAATGAGATGAATTTGCCTCAGATTTGGCTGATTAGGATCTTTTGCAACTCTTGAACGATGTTTTACTTTTTCTCCCATATGAGCATCTCCCTCTACGCCTAATCCTTTGATTAAAATAATTTTATCACAGATATTTTTACTAAAAGTATGTGTTCTACTTTTGCTTACAGATTTTACGATACCTTCTTTCATTTTTTAACTGTTTCTCCTATGAGTTCGTTGGTTTTTTTATTTATAATTTTAAATGACTAAAGATGAAACGATTTAGTGTTTTCAGAATTTAGCACGAGTATATTATTACAATTACAGTTTGTAAATATTAAAACAAGAATGAATTGAATAAGAATTCTTCTTCCCATGTTATCATTTCGGAATTACAGCTAACTATAATATAAACACAATTTCGTTCATTCCTTTCATATATTACCTACAAATTTAAGAGGTTCTTTATAAATAACTCAAAAAATCATCTCTTGAAATTTCTTTGGCTCCCAAACTTTCCAGATGATTTGTGTACACTTGACAATCTATGAGTTTATAGTTCGTATTCTGAATAAACGTTATAAAACCTACCTTACTAGCATTACTCTCTCTAGCAAACATGCTTTCTCCACAAAACACATCATTTCCTAAATCGATCCCATAAAGCCCCCCAACTAAAACATTGTCTTTCCAGACTTCAACAGATTTTGCATAACCTAATTCATGAAGTTTTATATAGGCATCGGTCATACTACCTGTAATCCAAGTGCTCGCTTGTCCGTCACGCTTTATTTCGGAACATGCAGTAATTACTTCTTTAAAAGCTTTATTTACAGTAACTATATAATTCTTATTACGTAATATTTGTTTCATACTTTTTGAAACTTTTAGTTTCTCTGGAAAAAGTACAAAACGTGGATCTGGTGACCACCATAAAATAGGTTCATCTGTTTCAAACCATGGAAAAATACCCAATTTGTAGGCTCGCAGTAAGCGCTCTACAGACAAGTCGCCTCCTATAGCTAATAAACCATCTTTAGTAGCTTTATTTACATCTGGAAACCAAATATCTTCCGTTAGGTATTGCATTTAAAATTATTTATATAAAAATAAACAACCTCAACGTTAAAATAAACATTGAGGTTGCTTTTTATAAGATTCCTGTCTTTACTTCGGCTACACGTAGTATAGACTAAAGATGAAAAATCATTCTAATTAAAAAGGAAGGTCATCATGATCCTCTTCTTTTAAATCTCCTGCAGGCTCAAAAGCATCTGCTGGTGGTACTGGTGGTAAATTTTCACCTGAAGCGTCAGCTTGTAAGGCTTCTATTCTCCAACCTTGAATAGAGTTAAAATATTTAGTCTCTCCTTGTGGATTTACCCACTCTCTTCCTCTTAAATTAATACTAATTTTTACTTGTTGTCCTACTTGATAACTGTTTAACAAATCTGTTTTATCTTGAACAAATTCCACCATAATATGTTGCGGATACTGCTCTTCTGTTGTTACTACAATCTCTCTTTTTCTAAACCCATTACTCCCAAAAGTTTGAGTTTCTCCTACCATTTTAATTCTACCTTGAACTTCCATTAATTATTATTTATTACTTATTTAACTTAACAATATTTTCCAAGCACTTTCAACATCACCAAAACTCAGGTAATTACGTGCTAGTTTATGTTTTTGTCTGTGCGTAGCTGTTTTAATATTCGAATATCGTTCCCCTAAATCTTCAACAAAAGACTTCACACTTTCTTCTGTGGGTAACGCTTCTATATTAGCTAACATTCCTAAATCATTTCCAGTTAAAACCATGCTATTTTTAACATGCTCTGGAAAGTTATCTACACCAATTCCTAGTGTTGATAAAGGCTTAGGGATTTCAAAAAAGCCTTTTTTAGCACGCGTATAATAACTACCGCCTGCCCTGGCAACTAAATCTAATTTTTGTTGGTTTATCACACCGTTTTCATCCAATACATCTTCATCTATATGAAGTTTAACAACTTCACATATAATTAGATTCCCTGCACCACCTTCTGTACCTAACTTAATAATATCATTCACCTTGCATTCAAATTGTACTGGCGCTTCTGCTACGCGAAATGGTTTAACAATATCAGATTTCAACATGGTTAATCCCGACTTATCAAACTCGTTTATTCCTTCGGGATACTCTGTACTACTTAACGACATTTGATGTACCATATCATAATTCACCACATTAATAACTACTTCTTTGGTTACTTCAACATTTTCTAACGTATGCTTAGTTGTATTATCTCTAACACGCCGTGCAGGTGAAAATATCATAATGGGTGGATTCGCACTAAATACATTAAAAAAACTAAACGGCGATAAATTCGGATTCCCATCCGTATCTATTGTACTAGCAAAAGCAATTGGTCTTGGTGCTACTGCGCTTAACAAATAACCATGTAATTTACTGGTAGATAAGCTTTTTGGCTCAAACGATGTCATTAGCTTTTAGTTTTAACAAATGTAACTATTATGTTGTTTAACTAAAAACCAATTTACTAACATCTTAAACAATAATATTAACAGATTTGCATTATATTACAAGTTAAATTTAATTAATCAATGATTTTTACAAAGTATGGTAACGCGTTTCGTTGGATTATTATAATTGCGTCTTTTTTTATAGTCTCTCTTATTTTGTGGAAAACCTATGAATTTTTTCAGCATTTTAAGGAGGAAGAGCGTACCAAAATGGAAAATTGGTCATTGGCTCAAAATGAATTTGTGAATTCTAATGTGAATTCCGATATGGAGCTAACTCTACAAATCTTAACTAGTAACAAAACAACTCCAATGATTGTTATAAATGAAGATGGTAGTTTAGGAACATACAATAATATAGACGACAATAAAATTACTGATTCTGTATATGTTAATAAATTAATTTTAAAATTCGAAAAAGAGAATAACCCCATCCCTATAAAAATTGGAAACAGTATCGCCAGTACCATTTACTATGGAAATTCTCCATTACTAAATAAATTAAAATATTACCCATTAGCGCTTTTACTTATTGTTGTGTTATTTGGCGCCGTTATTTTCTTTTTTTATAGCAGTAATAAGAATGCTACCCAAAATAAGCTGTGGTCTGGTATGGCTAAAGAAACTGCACATCAAATAGGAACTCCGTTATCTTCTTTAATAGGTTGGACAGAAATTTTAAAAAGCGAACATGTAAATCCAGATTATATTGCTGAAATTGAAAAAGACGTAGACCGATTACAAACCATCACCGAACGTTTTAGTAAAATTGGTTCTTTGCCTACTTTAGAAGTAACCGATATTATTAAAGAAACCATTGACTCTTACGATTATTTAAAAGCGAGATCCTCAAACCTTATAGACTTTAAAATCATAACTCCTGAAGGCGGCATCCCAGTAAATCTCAATAAACAATTATATAGTTGGACTATTGAAAATCTGGTAAAAAATGCTATAGATGCTATGAAGGGCAGAGGTAAACTTATCGTTGAAATTTCTCAATTAGAAAACAATGTGAAAGTTAGTATTACTGATACAGGAAAAGGAATCCCTAAAAAAGACTTTAATAAAATTTTTACTCCTGGATACACTACAAAAAAACGCGGTTGGGGTTTAGGATTATCACTCACCAGACGCATTATAGAAGATTTCCATAACGGTAAAATAAAGGTTTTACAATCTCAAAAAGAAAAAGGAACCACTATACAAATTAGTTTAAAACGTGCCCCAAATTATGTCCAAAAAACTAGTTACCATTAAAGAAGTTGTATTGACAAACAACTGCCCAGAGTGTTATAGCAAAGAAGGCTTACGCTTGTATTTTAAACAGAAAGTAATTGATACTAAATTTTACAAGTCTATTACTTCTAAAATTAGTCATGAAATTGTCTGCAAAACGTGTAATACGATTATTTATCCAGTAAAATGGACTGATGATATTGAGCGTGTTTTCGAGTATCAGAAAAAAGCATTTATTCCCAAAAAGGCATCAACCTACTTAAAGAAAACATTGTGGTGGGTGGCTATTATTTTAACTGGCTTCATAGCTATAGCAGTAATAATTGCAATGTATCCTAACTTATAATTGCGCTTTAATCGCTTTTGCTAAGTTTTGGAATGCTTCTGTTGACAGCTTTGCCTTTTTAATAAAACGAGCATCTTCCATCGTATGTAATGGGATTAAGTGTACATGAGCATGTGGCACTTCTAAACCTATAACAGACATTCCTACTCGCTCGCAAGGTATTGCTTTTTCTATTGCCAGCGCAACATGTCTTGAAAAACTCATTAACCCATTATAAGTTGCTTCATCTAAGTCAAAAATTTTATCAACCTCTTGTTTAGGAATACAGAGTGTATGTCCTTCACTATTTGGGTTTACATCTAAAAATGCTAAAAAATCGTCTGTTTCTGCTACTTTATAACAAGGGATTTCTCCGTTAACTATTTTTGTGAAAATTGAAGCCATATTAATTGAGAGCGTATATTACTCAGAAATGCTTTTGGTTAGAATTCATCTGAAGTATTGGTCGAAAGATATAAATAAAAATATCTTTTTTACCTGGAAATTTCTATAATGTCAAACTTCATAACACCATTAGGCACTTGAATTTCAGCAACATCACCTACAGATTTTCCAAGTAAACCTTTACCTATAGGCGAATTCACAGAAATTTTGCCTGAAGCTAAATCAGCTTCCCCATCTGCTACCAAAGTATAATTCATTTCCATACCATTGGTCTGATTCTTTATTTTAACTTTAGATAATACCAATACCTTAGAATTGTCTAATTGAGATTCATCAATAACCCTAGCTCCTGCTAATGCATCTTCTAATTTAGAAATGCGCATTTCCAACATCCCCTGTGCTTCTTTAGCAGCATCATATTCAGCATTTTCACTTAAATCCCCTTTATCTCTAGCTTCAGCTATGGCTCTAGAAGCTTTTACTCGCTCTACATCTTTTAATTGCTGTAGCTCGTCTCTTAATTTTTTTAACCCCTCAGGTGTATAGTACGATACTTTACTCATAACTTCATCGTTTTACTTAATAAAAGATGCCGAACACACAGGTTCAGCATATATAAATCTCGCTAACACGAGATTGTATAACAAATATACAAAATATTTAACTCAATTTGCTTTTTGTTGTAAATTGCATTTTTAATTTTTAAAATTATTATGAAGCCTGTTTACTACCTTATTTTCCTCGTTATTTTATCATCTTGCAGTAAAAATTCTGTTGATAATGAAAATTGTAAATTTTTATTAGATCTAGGTGTTAATGTTAATATCAATCTTAGCTTACCTCAATATAGTCAATTACCTTTTGCAGGAAATTCTGTATATATAGAAAATGCAGGAAATGGTGGGATTATTGTTGCTAGTACAGGTGCCGATTTTTTTGCATGGGATGCCAGTGATCCAAATCATGTACCCAGTGCTTGTTCTTCTCTTGTTCCTTCTGGATTAAACGCTACTTGTGGCTGTGACGATAAAAACGAATACAGCTTAGTTACTGGTCAATCATTAGGAAATAAAAATTTGCCATGTAGTTTGAAAAATTATAGAGTAGAAAAAAACGGGAACAACCTCTTAATATTTAATTAAGAGGCCTAAAAAGCTTTATAATTTAACCTGAGTCGATGTAAACTTTACTAAAAACATCTTATATAATCCAATTAAATAGAACTGTTTGTCATCGACGGAGCGAAGCATGAGTGGCGAGACATCTCATCATGACAAGATGCCTCCGACAAACTCAATACAACATCAAAACAATGCACTTAGTTTTTAAAATTTTAATGTAAGTCCTAACAAAAAGTTAGTCGTTGCTTGGGGATAGTAAAAATTCTCAGTTATAGGGGCATCAGACGAGCCTACTGGTCTATAAAAATAACTATAGGTATAACCATTGGAAACATACTCCGAATCAAATAAGTTATTCACCAACAAATTAATCCCTATCTCCTTAATCCATTTTGGTTTGATCTTGTAGGATACATTTAAATTATTCACAAAATAAGCATCCATACTTTTATCATTACTAGACGTATTATCCAAGTACTGCTTTCCAACATACTTAGACAGTAAAGCTATACTTCCGTTTTTAATTGGAGAATAGGTTAGAGTGCTTCCAAAAATAACATTTGGAGAAAAGGATATATCTGTGTCTTCAAATTGCGTAACGACAGGTTCATAAGAAACACTATCAAACGTATTTGGGTCATATTGAGTATCATAAATTACATAATCAAAAGCTTTTATTTTATTTTGACTAAATGTCGCATTGGCATCCACTCTAAATTGATCAGATACTTTATAACCTGTTTGCAATTCTATTCCTGCTCTATAACTTTTGTCTACATTTTGTCTGATAGGGTCTCCTACATCATCCAGATCTCCTGTTAAAACTAGCTGATCTTTATAATTCATGTAGTATAAATTAGCAGTAGCATAAAATTTTTCTTTTCTTAGTTTGTAACCAAACTCAAAATCATGAAGTTGTTCCGATTTTGGACGCACTGGGTTTTTAGTCAAATCATCTCTATTCGGCTCTCTATTTGCTATAGCAAAAGATCCGTAAATACTATTATAGTTATCTAGTGTATATGTTAATCCGAATTTAGGATTAAAAAAATCATACGATTCATTTACATTAATATTTAACAAATCTGAACTTGTTCCTACAGATTCATAATCTACCCATCTATATTGTAAATCCAACAAGGCAAATAAATTACTACTAATAGTGTATTCTGCTTTTACATAAGTACTATAATCTTTTTTGTCTCCATAACTAAAATAGTAATTGCTTCTAATAGGGATTGAAGACGCAAATGAATCCCAAATAACTTCTCCAAAATGATCGCCTTTATAAGTATTATAACCACCACCTAAATATAAGTTTAGATTTTCTTTTTTATAGTTTAAGGAATATACAAATGCATAAAAATCGTTATCTAACCAACGCCTTCTAATAACATCACCTTCGTCTGATGCATTTACACTATTAGGAAAATAATCACCTAATTCTTCGTCATCTTTGTACTGCTCAAAATACCCTTTTCCTCTGGTGTAATTCCCTGAAATGTTTGCAGAAAAATGATTATTAAACTGATGAGAAACATGCAACTGATAATGTGTTTGCTGATAGTTATCTACCTCATTATCGTAAGTATAAAAATTATACGTTCTTCCTGAATTTAATAGATTCTGAGCTTCTTCATCAGAGGGAAAGTTTCTATCAATAAATGCCTGTATTCCGTCTCTATCGTTATTTACAACAGCTTCCGGTGTACCATACCATGACTGATAAGTCTCTTCTTTTCCTCCAAAAACAATAGCTTTTACTGCTGTTTTTTTATTTAAAAACCCTGCTTCTAAATAGTACGAATTTAAATCGGCTCTTGCTCTATCTATATAACCATCACTTTGAATATTAGACAATCTTCCTTCTGCATAAAAGTTATTTTTAAGTCCTGAACCAATGCTAATATTATGTTTTCTAGTTCCAAAACTACCAACAGCATTAGTCGTTCTAGCATATCCTTGGGTTGAAGGGTTTAAGGTTTTTAAATTCAAACTTGCCCCAAAAGCACTTGCGCCATTTGTTGATGTCCCCACACCTCGTTGTAATTGTATATCTTCTACTGAAGACACAAAATCTGGCATATTAACCCAGAATGTTCCTTGGCTTTCCGCATCATTATAAGGGATTCCATTAATGGTTACATTTACTCTGGTAGCATCACTACCACGTACTCTAATACCTGTATAACCAACTCCCGCACCAGCATCACTTGTGGTAACTACCGATGGTAACTGATCTAATAAAATAGGTAAATCCTGACCTAAATTAATGGATTCTAATGTCTCCTTTGTAATGTTAGTAAAAGCTACTGGTGTTTTGTCTTTCGCTCTAGTTGCAGAGAGAAGAACTTCATCTAGTTTTTCTGTTTTAGTAGAATCTTGTTGTTTTTGATTGTCTTGTGCTCTCGCACTAACCGATAACACTAATAGTATTAAAAAAAGAACTGAATTTTTAATTTTGAAGGTGTTATTTTGAAAGTCAAAATTGAATCTTTGTTTAAAAAAATTATCATTCTTTGAGTTTAAGAATAACTTTTTAGAAGTCGATTTCATTACGATTATATTTTATAATCGAATAAAAAGAGGTAATTATTCTTTATTGTTAGTTAAAGTTAATTTTTAAAATCCCTAAACAGCATTACCTGTTCCAGGTTCATTGGGTATGATCTCAGCTCTATGACAGTTAAATTAAAAGTTTAAAGTTATAAAAGTCGATATATTTTAGACTGCTAACTGAAAAACTGATGATTGTTAACTTCAAAGGCACCCCTTTTTTGAGAACGCCGCAAAGATACTAACAATTAATAATTGTTAAGATACTAATTGACAATTATTTTAGTCAATATCTGGTTTCTTTCTATTTGTTTTTTTATCAGAAAGATTACGTTTATTTTTTAATCGCTTTCTAATAACTGCTTTAGGGATTTTAGTAGGAATGCGTTTTTTTGGAATAATTAGACCCACACGGATTAATTCTAGAAAACGTTTTATAGCAAGTTCTTTGTTTTTATGTTGGCTTCTGCTTTCATCACATTGTAAAATTAAACAGCCATCTTTAGTCAATCGCTGTTTTAGCTTATTTTGAAGACGTATTTTTTGTTCTTCATTAAAAACCAGCGATTCAACTAAATTAAAAGTTAATTCAATTTTCGAGGACACTTTATTTACATGTTGGCCACCACTTCCTGAGCTTCTAATTGCTTTAAAGTTTAACTCCTGTATTAAGGTTTCTTTATTAAACATTACTATATCTGGTGTGCTGGCTTAAGTAAATCGTTAACCGTTTTTACAGGATTGAAAGTACTTAAAGGAACTTCAACAAAAATAGAATTCCAATATGCCATGCTACCATTCCATAAACCAGGAAGTTCTAATGCCTTTATATCTATACCATTTTGGGTTTTTAAGGTTATAAAGGCCGCTTCAGGATCTACAAATTCTTTAAGATTGAATTTTTCTCCTTTATAGTTTTTAACACCACAAACTAAATCTGTTGGATTAAAATGAGTTGCATTTTTTACGATGTCTTGTTGTGTACTATCTTGAATATCAATTTGAGCAAATTCAACTATTTGTAATGATATGACTCCGTTTTTATCTTTCACCCAAAAAGGCCCTCCTCCTGGTTCACCTTCATTTTTAACCATACCACATACACGAATTGGACGGTTTAATTTATCTTTTAAATATTCTTTTTTTTCTTCTAAAGTAAAATCTTCAAAGTCTTCATCAATAGAAACATGCATTTTACTTGATAGAAAGGCAACAATTTCAAGAAGTTGTTCTTCTAAAACTAAGGCTTCATCAAGTTTATGCAAAAACGTAAAAATCTGCTCTTGAATTTTTATTAGTATGCCTGCAAGTAATTTTTTATACTCAGAAACCTCTATATTTTTATCAGAAACTACAATATTGTCAACATTTTTAATAAAAATAATATCGTTGTTTAAATCATTTAAATTTTCTAGTAAGGCACCATGCCCAGCAGGTCTAAATAAAATAGAACCATCTTCGTTTCTAAAAACCTGTCCTTCGGTTGTTAATGCAACCGTTTCTGTTGCTTCTTGCTGATATGAAAACGACACATTAAAAGTGGTGTCTCTTTTTTGTTCCAGATCTTCTTTTAAACGATTTAACTCTTCAATAAAATAAGCATGGTGCTTTTCTGAAACTGTAAAATGAAGATTTGCTTTATTGTTTGATGACGCATACAGCGTTGACTCAAATAAATGTTCTTGAAAAGCGGTTATTACAGCATCGTTATATTTATGAAAAGGAAGCAATCCTTTAGGAAAAAAGCTATAATTAAGGTTGTTTACGTCCAATATAGTTTTTACAAATTGTAGATATTTTTCTCCTTGCGGTAAATTATCAAAATTTGAATGTTCTTGTTTAACTTCTAATACGACTTTATCATAAAATGGAAACTTTTCCAAATTAGAAACAAACGTTTTAATCAATGTATCATTATATTTTTTAGCATAATCCTCAATGCTTTCTTTTGAAGGATTGAAATTTTTCAGAAACTGAAATAAAAATTTAAACATTCTAGTTGCTGCTCCAGATGCTGGTACAAATTTTAAAGAGGATAAAGAATTTTGTTTTGATTCATACAGTTTAATAAAATCTTTTTTCTCTTGTTCGTTATAACTTTCAATGCCTTCTCCTATGGTTGCAGCTGCTACTAAGTTAGAATAAGACATCCCATTTTTTATACGAGACACTTGATCATTAACCTGTTTTACTGTAATCCCTTTATTTTCTATTTGTTGAATGTCTTTTTCGATAAACATCAATTATTTTTTTAGTAGTTTGTCTATATGTTTAATAGCTGTTTCCAGGCGTTGTTTTTTATCGCCTTTTAACAATACATATGGTTTCTTACTTCTTATCAATTCATTTTGAAAAGCTTTAAACATCCCTTCTCTATCTTCTGGTTTATCACGCAAATCATCCGCTTCCCAGGGTGTGTCAATATAAGTTAAAAAATATAAATTGTAAGTGTTTTCTAATGCATATTTTTCAAGCATTGGATCACAATTCCCTGAGTAATAGACTTCAGAATACACCTTGGTTTCTAATAAATCGGTATCACAAATTAAAACCGAATCTGTTTTTTTTGCCAATTCATTTTCAAGTTTCATTTGTCCTTCTGCTATGGGCAATAAATCATATTCCTCGCAAGTTTTTCGTTCATTATTCCATTTATTCTGGAGATAGTCTCGTGCATATTCTGGTACCCAAACTGAATTGTAGTGTCTTGCCAATTGTCTTGACAATGTTGTTTTCCCTGTAGATTCGGGACCAAACAAAACTACTTTTATACAGTTTGCAGATTGCTGTTTATACTTTTCTTCCATGATAAATAACCAAATACCGCTATTAATGTAAACCCTAAATACTGAAAACTCGTAAATGTAAATCCTTTATAAAAATATAGAGGTATTGATATTAAATCCCCTATAATCCAAAAAATCCAATGTTCTAATTTTCTTCTTGCCATTAACCACATGCCTACAAAAAATATTGCTGTAGTAACTGTGTCAATATAAGCAACCCAACTTGTCCATTTCTCAAAAGTATTGTATACCAAAAACACAAATAGCAAAGTGCTCAAAAATATAAATGTACTAATTCCTTTCTCTTTAACCGTGGTCCTTGAAATTGGAGTTACATGCGTATTATCTATTTTTCTTGTCCAAATGTACCATCCGTAAACACTCATTATAAAGTAATACCCATTTATCATCATATCTCCCAAAAGCTCCCACTTGAATAATAAATACACAAATATTATTGTACTTATCATACCTGTTGGAAACACCCAAATTTTATTTTGTTTTGAATACCAGACAGACAGAAACCCAAAAATAATTGCTACGACTTCTAATAAAATATCAATCGTTTCATATTCTGAATACTGTCCGAAAAAAAAATCAAAAATGGGGCTCATAATCGTGTCTATCCGATTTTACAATTTTCATATATAATAAGCCACTTTCCATAAGTTCGAAAGCTTCTTTAATTTCTGTAGTAAGAAGTTCCATGACCTCGTTATAATCGCCATAAACTTGTGTACTTAAAGGATTCTCCATAACCTTAAGGTTTGAAGCTCTTAATTTTTTAATAAAATGAATAATTGCAGGTTCAAAATCATTCTGCAAAGGTGTTATCGTTAATTCTACTGATATTTTCATTCCCCTCTTAATCTCCCTTAGGGTCGACATTGTTATGTTAAACTTAATTTATAATTTGTTATATCCTCATTTTTATTTTCCCCTTTTGGAGAAATGTCCAACGGACCATGGGGGTTTTAATTCGTCAAAAAAAGATTCATCTTCCTCAAAAGCTGTGCCAATCACCACTAAATCGGCTCCAAAATCGTAAGCAGTTTCTAATTGTTTTTTACTTCTAATACCGCCTCCAACAATTAACGGAATATTTATAGCTTTCTTTACATTTAACATAATTTCTTTTGAGATCGAAACCTTGGCGCCACTTCCTGCTTCAAGATAAATGAGTTTCATTCCAAGTAATTCTCCTGCTTTTGCTGTATCTACGATATGTTGAATATTAGTCCTTAATAGAGGCTCCGTTTCTGTCACTCTTTCAACAGCTGTTTCTTTTCCACTTTCAATTAGAATATAACCTGTTGAAATGACATCAAGATTTGTTTCTTTTAATTTCGAAATAGACTTTATATGCTTGCCAATTAAATACTCTGGGTTTCTTCCTGAAATTAAAGAGAGAAATAAAATAGCATCTGCTTTACTCGTAATTTGAGTAACATCCCCAGGAAATAAAACAACAGGACACGTTGTGTACTTCTTTATTTTTTCAACTAAAAGACTTGTAATATTCTCATCCACAGTACTTCCTCCAACTAAAATGTGAGTTGCTATAGATGTATTCACTTTTTCAATAAAACCTGATACGTTATCAATCTTTATTTTATCTGGATCTATTAAAACAGCTAGTAGTTTTTCTCCTTTAGAAATTGATGCTAATATATCGTTATAAATATGCTTCATCTAAGAAATGGCGTAAGCACAGGTAAACCCTTCAAACGTTAAAAAGTGAATATTGTAACGACGCTTTTTTGTTTTATAATCAATCCAGGCAACTGTTTCACAATCATTAATAGAAAACGGAATGACCAAACAGTGTTTTTGAAAACTTAATCCAGGAGTCGCAAATAATTTGTATAATGATTCTTTGACACACCAAATAGCAGTTAGTTTTTCTATATAGCTATCGTCTTCTTCATTTAAATAATCACTTTCATAATCAATAAATTTATGAGCGATAATAGTAATTTTATCACGCTGTTTTTCAATATCTATCCCAATAGTTAAGTCACTAATAATGACTCCCGAAAAATTAAATGAATGCGTTATAGAAATTTGTTTTCCATCTTTTAAATGCGGCTTCCCATGGTCATCGTAAAACAAGTCTGAATCTTGATATCCAAATTCTGCCAATAAACAACGAACACTTAAAAATCCGCGTTGGTGCAGTTCACTTTTCATCTTTAAAACACGCTCTAAGCTTTCAGGTTTTAGGTCTATTGATTGCATTAAATCATCATAAGACTCATCAATCTTCCAGATTTTAACAGTAGTTTGTGAATTTGGACTTATGCTTTTATAAAGAGGCATTTATTATTCTTAAAGTTATTGGTTATCTTTGCATCTCCTAATAATAGGATTGTAATTTTTTGATAAGCGAATTTAACTATTTAAGTGCTAATCACAATCTTGTTTAGAATTAAAAACAAAAGAAAACATTAATAATATGAGTACAAAAACAATTCCTTATGTTGCCAGCAAAGTAAAAGACATTTCACTTGCTGATTGGGGTCGAAAAGAAATAGAATTAGCTGAAGCAGAAATGCCAGGGCTTATGAGTTTACGTGAAGAATATAAAAACTCACAACCTCTTAAGGGAGCTAGAATTGCTGGTTGTTTACATATGACTATTCAAACGGCGGTTTTAATTGAAACTTTACAGGCTTTAGGAGCAGAAGTTACTTGGAGTTCTTGTAACATTTTCTCTACTCAAGATCAAGCTGCTGCTGCAATTGCTGCTGCTGGGACTGCTGTTTATGCATGGAAAGATATGACAGAAGAAGAGTTTGATTGGTGTATAGAACAAACTCTTTTCTTTGGTGAGGATAGACAACCTCTTAATATGATACTTGACGATGGTGGTGATTTAACTAATATGGTTTTAGACAAATATCCAGAATTAGCAGTAGGAATTAACGGTTTGTCTGAAGAAACTACAACGGGGGTTCACAGACTTTACGAACGTGTAAAGAATGGGACTTTACCAATGCCTGCAATTAATGTTAATGACTCGGTTACAAAATCGAAATTCGATAACAAATACGGTTGTAAAGAAAGTGCTGTAGATGCTATTCGTCGTGCTACAGATATTATGTTAGCTGGAAAACGTGCCACTGTTTGTGGTTATGGTGATGTTGGTAAAGGAACTGCTGCCTCTTTTAAAGGTGCTGGAAGTATTGTAACTGTTACAGAAATAGATCCTATTTGTGCTTTACAAGCTGCTATGGATGGTTTTGAAGTTAAAAAACTGGAAACTGTTATTGGTAATACCGATATTGTAATTACTACAACTGGAAATAAGGATATCGTTCAAGGTCGTCATTTCGAAGCTTTAAAAGACAAGGCTATTGTTTGTAACATTGGACATTTTGATAATGAAATTGATATGGCTTGGTTAAACGATAATCATGGTCATACCAAGAATACGATTAAGCCTCAGGTAGATAAATACACAGTAAATGGAAAAGATATTATTATCCTAGCTGAAGGCCGTTTAGTAAACTTAGGTTGTGCTACAGGGCATCCAAGTTTTGTAATGAGTAACTCATTTACTAACCAAACTTTAGCGCAAATAGAGCTTTGGAATAATGCAGATGCTTACAAAAATGACGTTTATATGCTACCAAAAGCATTGGATGAAAAAGTAGCTAAATTACACTTAGCAAAAATTGGTGTTGAACTAACAGAGCTTAGAGAAGAACAAGCCAGTTATATTGGTGTTACTGTTGAAGGCCCATATAAACCTGAACATTACAGATACTAGATTGAAATAAAACTGAATTTATTTCTATTTCTGATTTAATATAGTTTAACCCCAACTTGGTTGGGGTTTATCTTCTTCTTTTTCTTACTCTTACCGCCACTAAGCACATAGCGGTAGCGCATTCTAGGAAACAGCAGGTGTGTGATGAGGAGGATATGATAATTGAATCAACAGAGAATGATTACATATCAGGAAATGGTCTTAGTTGTAAGCAAGATGATGAGTTAATTAGCAAACATGGAAATTGGGAAAAGTTTGTTCCAGATTCATAAAAGGTCAAAAATAGCCAACAAAGAGTTCGTTTTATATTTTAAAATTCAAAAATTTTCAGCATTTGGAAATATTTTACAAGAAAATTCATTGCGTTTTTTTCGTTTAATTCGGCGGTATTTTTCAGTCACTTAAAAAAGCACTTTTGTTTTTAACAGATAATTATTTTTCAAATTTTGAATTCCCTCGAACAATAAACATCAACTAATGCTATGATTATATTTTGTATTTTATCTGAATAAAAAATAATTCAAATTATTTATAGAACACTTCAAAACTATTCGGGTATTAATCATTTTTTTTGTTGAAAAAGCCATTTAAAAAGTAAAGGCTCTTTTAGTGCTCTAGTCATAGAATAGTGACATATTCCTGTACAATCAGCATAATTATACTCTGTATAAAAATGGATATAACATTTAGAAATTTTTTGTTCAATTTCTTCTTTGCTTAAATTTGTTACTTCTTCTCTAAAGCCATGAGTAATTACTGGTTTATAGTTCTTATTCTTAAATATTTCAAATAAAACTCTACATCCGTGCCCACTATGACTTCTATCTCCGTTATCGGCATCTTTTTTATGAATAAAACTCCAAACAGGAAGATCTTTAAAGATGCCCTTGTCAACTTTTTCCTTTAACTCTTTAAATAAATTATTACCAGTTGTTAATGCAGAACTTAATGGAACTAATGCCGCGAATTTATCTTTAAGTTTGGCACCAATAATCCAAGTACCTGCACCTCCCATAGAGTGTCCTGTTAAATAAATTCGGTCAATATCAATGTTTTTATTAGAAATGATGTAATCTGTTAATTTATCTATAAAATCAATAGAATTTAGTGCACCCCATGTATCGTACAAATTTTCTTTCCACAGATTTTCATGTATATGAGGAGCAAGAACGTAAGCTGGGTACTTCTTCTGATTACTTTCTTTAATCCAAGCAAGTGCATAATATCCAAATTTTTCACTAAATAAAAAGTCTTCTTCTTTTGAAGCAAAAAATTCAGAACCATGTAAAGCAACAATTAAAGGAAATTTCTCATCAGTATTAATTGATTGTTCAGGTTCAAATAAGTGATAAGGTATTGTTGTTTTGGTTAATTCATGGTTAAATTGATACTTTGTAAAGCTATATTCAAAAGGTTTGTTGTTGTCGATAGATTTAATATTGTCAATTTCATTGTCGTTAGAGTTGCAACTAAATAGACTAAAACATACTACTAGTTTAAAAATCCAAATTCTCATAATTTTCCATTTTTAAGTAGATGCTAAGATTGGATTTAGGTTGCGTATTTTTAACAAAAAAACAGGTTTTTACTTCTGTAACTTTATAGCATTAGTTACAAACTTTCCTTTTTTAATAACTCCTGTAAATTAAAGGCCAAGCAACTCTCAGAGTTTGGAGTAGAATTGACAAACTAAAGTTGAATTTTGTATGGTTTTAAATTATTTAATCTATTGATTTTCAAATTCTATCAGGATGGTTGAAATCCGATGAAAAAAAGTAAAGCCTTCGATTATTAATCGAAGGCTTTACTTTATTAAATATTTGCGATATGTTTAAGCTGAGTTTCTACTAGCATTAATGTTACCAAATAAAGAACGCGTTACTATCTTCTCAAAGATTTTTATTTGTTCTTCATCTTTTACATCTGCCTTTTGCAATTCCTGAATCTTTTTAAGTGCATACTGCTGTATGGTTAACAACGGTAATACAATAGATTCTCTAACTTCAATAGACGCTTTTCCTGCGGGTTCGTTTTCCATTAACTCGTCATAACCCGTTAGTTTTAGTAGGAGTCTTTTGGTTGTTAGGTATTCGTCATAAATAATATTCCAAAACTCGCCAAACTCTTCATCTTTAGCCATGTACTTGGTTAAATCAAAAAATGATTTAGATAAAGACATCATACTGTTTTCTAACAGTGTTTTAAAGAATTTCGAATTATTATAAAGCTGCTCTACCTTATTAAACTCGCCACTATCTTCATACTTTTTCATAGCAGTACCAACACCAAAGAATCCAGGTACATTCTGTTTTAGTTGACTCCAAGAGCCTACAAACGGAATCGCTCTTAAGTCTGAAAACACTAACTCGTTAGAATTAGAACGTTTAGATGGTCTACTACCAATATTTGTTTTAGCATAGTATTTTAAAGTACTCATACGTTCCAAATAAGGAATAAACATAGCATGACTTTTAAAATCCTTATAAGTCTGGTAGCTAGTTTCAGCAAGGTCATTCATTACGGTTCTGTCGGCATCAGACATTTTATTTTTCTCTCCGTCTATTCGGTTTTTAATACCAGAACTGATTAGCTGTTCTAAATTATACTGTGATGAATCTAAAGTTCCGAAATTGGAACTTACGGTTTGTCCTTGAATGGTAAGCTGTACTTCTTTATCTTCAATAGTTGGGCCTAATGAAGAGTAGAAATTATGTGTTTTACCACCACCTCTAGCTGGCGGTCCACCACGACCATCAAAGAAAATAGCTGTAATATCATATTTTCTAGACATTTCTGTTAGTAATTCTTTGGCTTTGTAAATACCCCAATTCGCCATTAAATAACCACCATCTTTTGTTCCGTCTGAAAAACCTAACATAATAGGTTGTTTGTTGCCTCTCTTTTCTAAGTGTGCTTTGTACGCAGGATTCGTATACAATTGCTCCATAACAGCAGGGGCGTTTTCTAAATCTGTAATAGTTTCAAAAAGCGGCACCACATCAACCGTTAAATTATCTTTAAAAGCAACCAGTTTAAGCATAGCAAAAAGCTGCATCATATTTAAAGCGGTTTGATTGTTACTAATAATGTATCTATTAGCACCACGTTCGCCATTAAGCTCTTGGATTTCTTTAATGGCTTCAATAGTTTTTAAGGTATTAAAAACCATTTCATCTTCAAAAACACTTATGTCTATAGAAGGACTTGATGCTTCAGATAGGATTTCAATCTGCTCTTTTTCAGATAAATCATGATAATTTTCTGGAAATGAGCTATCCCCATTTTTTATTAAATGATCTATTACTGTTGTGAAAACAGAATGATGAATTCTACTATCTTGTCTAATATCAAGAGTTGCAAATCTATAACCAAAAAGATGTACTCTGTTTATAATGTGGTTTAACTCATTTACATAAAGAGATTGGTGCTCTTTAACAACCAGATTTCTTATACTTATTAACTCAATAATAAACTCTTTTTCTGTAATAGCCTTTTTGTAGTTTAAATCGATGCTATATTTATAAAGTATCGTTTCAAGTTTTATAATGCGATCCTCAACACCTCTAAACGTAAGTTTGCGTCTTAGATCTTTAAGATCTTGGTAATATTTTTTAAGGATAGATCGTTTAAGTTTTTTAGCAACTTTTAAAGTGGTTTCTGGTTTTACAAAAGGGTTTCCATCTCTATCACCACCTGGCCAGAATCCAATATTTATAATATCATTATGCTTCTTCCCATCAGCATAAATATTAGTTTGAATATAGTTATAGATATCTCCAAAAGACTGGTAGAATACGTTTTCTAAATACCAAATTAAACTTTTTGCCTCGTCGTATGGTGTCGGTTTTTTGTGCTTGAAAAAAGGTGTTTTACCTAATTGAGCAAACAAGTTCTGAATTTCAGAAAGGTTATCTTCCTCGATAGCCTTTGTTAAGTTTGTGATAATCCCTAAAACAGAACCTGGATAAAATTGTGTAGGGTGTGCTGTTAAGACAATACGAACTTTAAACTCTTCCAGAAAGTTTTTTAATTCTTCTAAATTTCCTTCAGACCTTGCAGATCCTTTTAGGTTTCTAAGAGTGCCAATACCATCCATATTGTTTACCACTGAATAAGCGGCATCTTCGATGGCGTCAAATAAAACCACTTGTCTTTCAATGTATTGTATAAATCTAAATAATAAGTTTATCTGACTTTCCTTATTTCTACGAGCTTGGTATTTTTCAAAAAATGTTTCAACAATGGTAGTTGGATCATCACCATGTTTAAATCCTTTTTTACAGGTTTCATGAAATAAAGGGAGTAAGACTCCTGTTTTTGTTATAGAATCAAAAGGTAATGTCATAAATATACTATTGTATATCTGATATTTTGACAATACTGTTTGATTAAATCGCGTTAGCTTAGGTTCTACAGACATAATCTCGTTCTATTGAAAATTAACTGTAAAAATAGTGAAGCTTTCATTAAAGCACGAAGGCTCGATTGAGATTTATCGATTTTTTTAGTTTGATGAATTCTAATTGTGAATAATTAAAAAAAAAGGGGGCTAACCCTTTTTCTTTACAATGAAAATACCATTTTAAAAAGATATTAAAAACTTAAGGAAAATTAAAGATCGATTTCTATTGCTTTTTTAATACAAAACGTATGTTTAAACGTCTTAAATCTGCTAAATACGTGATTTAAAGCGTTAATTTTTTTAGTGAAAATTAGTGTTTTTAACTGCTTCATTGTCAATTTTATTAAGGGTTTGGTTATTTAAAGCATGATATATGTCATGTTCTATACCTATTAGAGATTATATATTTGTAGATTAACATAACAACAAATATGAAAAAGACACATTCGTTTCACATTCCTGTAATGGGCATAGGTTTTACAATAGACACACCATTAAAAGTAGCACAATACGGAATGGATTCTGTGATTTCTTTAGTTGATGATATTTTACTAGAGAAATTAAGAAAAATGTACAGTGAGAAATTTGAGGTTCCTTACAAAGAAATTACAGATAAGATAGATGATTTTAGGGCGAAAAGAATCACATCGTATTTGAATTTAATAAGTGATTTAGCTGATAAAAAATTTGAATCGTTAAAGAATATAACTACAGAGAAAAGTGATGAGCTCCGTGCCTATATTAATATGTTGCCTGACGGTTCTAAAATAAAGGACGAATTTAAAAAACTAACCTCGAAGGAGTTTAACCTTTCTGAGGTTAAAAAATGGGCAACAGGCAATTTATCTATGGGATCTATTGATGTTAACATCATGACTAAAGTAGATAAAGATAACTATAAGAAAAATGAAAAATTATCGGTTGAATATAATGATGCGCATGCTGCTTTAAGAGGGTTTGCCAATAGTAAGCTAAACTCTTCTGTGGTACTTTCTGCGGGTATGAACCCAAGATTGTATAGCTACATGTCGCAGTTTGATGGTTTTTTTCCAGATAAAAAAGGAGGGTTTGAAAAAAGGATTATTCTAAAAGTAAGTGATTATAGATCGGCTTTAATTCAAGGGAAATTTTTAGCAAAAAAAGGCTTGTGGGTTTCAGAATATAGAATAGAATCTGGACTAAACTGTGGCGGACATGCTTTTGCCACAGATGGGTATCTTTTAGGACCGGTTTTAGCTGAGTTTAAAGAAAAACGAGATGAATTAAGAGCCTCTATACAACAGTTATTAAACCAAGAACTTTTAAATCAAGAACGTGTTATTCCAAAGGCGTTGTTAGATATTAAAATAACGGCTCAAGGCGGTGTTGGAACTCAGGAAGAGCACGAGTTTTTAATAAACCAATATCAATTAGATTCAGTAGGTTGGGGAACCCCTTTTTTACTAGTTCCAGAAGCGACAACTGTAGATGAGAAAACATTAGATAAGTTAACTAAAGCAAAAGAGGAAGATTTATATTTAAGCGATATTTCACCATTAGGGATTCCATTTAATAATCTTAGAGATAATACTAAAGACCTTGAAAAGGAGGGGTACATTAATAAAGGAAGACCAGGTAGTGCCTGTCCAAAGAAATTTGTTGCTTTAAATAAAGAGTTTAAAGAAAAAGGTATTTGTACTGCTTCCAGAGAATATCAACATTTAAAAATAAAAGCATTAGACGAACAAGGGCTGTCATTAGAAGCCTATCAAGTTGAGTTTAATAAAATAATAGAGAAATCTTGCACCTGTGTAGGCTTAGGAACTTCTGCTCTTTTAGCATACAATTTAGATACAAAAGTAGAAGGGGAAGGCGTGTCTATTTGTCCTGGCCCTAACATGGCATATTATTCTGATGTTATGAGTTTGAAAAATATTACTGACCATATTTATGGAAGAGATAATATGGTTACAAGGCAAGATAGACCTAATTTCTTTATTAAGGAATTACACATTTATATGGATTTTTTAAGGAATAAATTGGAAGAGGCGAGACGATCAATTACTAAAAAAGAAGAGAAATACCTGCTTACTTTTGCAAACAATATGAAAGAAGGCGTGTCTTATTACAAAACCATGTTTTGTGAATTGAAACATACTTTTGAAGATATCAAAGAAGTTGTTTTAAATGAGTTAGATAAAAGTGAAACGGCTTTAAGTTTAATTAAAGTTGAAATTGAAGGTTTATCAATGAAAAGCCAACCTGCTATTGCTTGATAGCGTTTTTAAATATAATTTAATTCTATTTTTATGAAATATTAAAGTGTTTATTTAAGTTAGACTACTTTATCCAATGTTTTTTTGAAGATGCTTAATTTCTTCATAAATTTTTACCGTAATGTGATTTTCAATACAGTTTTAATTAAGATATTTGCAGAAATAATGATATTACAAAAACATTGATTTGTTGTGTAATGTGTTGAAGATTAGTAAAATGGATTTAGTAAAAGAAATAAAGCGCCTTAAAAAAGAAAAGAATGCTGTTATTTTAGCGCATTATTACCAAATAGCAGAGATACAAGATATAGCAGATTATGTAGGAGATAGTTTAGGCTTGTCACAAAAGGCAGCTGAAACAGATGCAGATGTTATTGTTTTTGCAGGTGTACATTTTATGGCAGAAACCGCCAAAATATTAAATCCAACAAAAACGGTGGTATTGCCAGATTTAAATGCTGGTTGCTCTTTGGCTGATTCTTGTCCGCCAGATAGTTTTGAAAAATTCACAAAGCAACATCCAGATCATATTGTGATTACTTATGTAAACTGCTCGGCAGAAATTAAAGCGCTAAGTGACATTGTATGTACCTCTTCAAATGCTTTAAAGATTGTTGAATCGGTACCAAAAGACACACCTATTATTTTTGCACCAGATAAAAATCTTGGAAAATATGTTATTAAAGAAACAGGAAGAGATATGTTGCTTTGGGATGGTAGCTGCATTGTGCATGAGGCCTTTTCAATGGATAAATTAATTGAATTACATAAAAAATATCCAGACTATAAAATTATAGCACACCCAGAATCTGAAGAGCATATCTTAAATACAGCAACTTATGTTGGATCTACTTCGGGTATGATAAATTATGTAAAAGAGCATCAGGAAGAGAAATTTATAGTAGCAACAGAAGCAGGTATTTTACATAAAATGCAGCAGGAGATGCCCAATACTGAACTTGTTCCTGCACCTGCTGTAGAGGATAATACTTGCGCTTGTAGTGAGTGTCATTTTATGAAAATGAATACCATGCAGAAATTGTATGATTGTTTATTAAACGAATCTCCACAAATTGAAGTGCCAGAACCGATTAGAGAAAAAGCGTTACTACCTATAGAACGTATGTTAGAATTATCTAAATAAAAATGATTACTACAGACTATTTAGTAATTGGCTCAGGAATAGCAGGGTTAACATTTTCAGTTAAAATTGCAGAAAAATTCCCAGAAAGAAAGATTGTTGTTGTTACGAAAGCTAACGAAGATGAGTCTAATACTAAATATGCCCAAGGCGGTGTTGCTGTGGTTTTAGATAAAGTGCAAGATTCTTTTAAGAAGCATATAAAAGACACTTTAATTGCGGGTGATGGTCTGTGTAAAGAAGATGTTGTTAAGCTTGTTGTTAAAGAAGGACCTGAACGATTGGAAGAATTACTGCTTTGGGGCGCTAATTTTGATGTTAATTCTAGTGGAGAATTCGATTTAGGAAAAGAAGGCGGGCATTCGGAATACCGAGTGGTTCATCACAAAGATATTACAGGTTACGAGATAGAACGAGCTCTTTTAAAACGCGTACATCAATTACCAAATATCACCATTTTAGCGCACCATTTTGCTATAGATTTGGTTACAAATCATCATATTAAAGACCATGAGTCTGAAAACTTAACATGTTTTGGAGCTTATGTTTTTAATCAAAAAACGGGTGATATTTTTACTATAAAGGCAAATAGTACGCTACTGGCTTCTGGTGGTATAGGTTGTGTGTACGGACATACAACAAATCCGGTTATTGCAACTGGAGATGGTATTGCAATGGCTTACAGGGCTAAGGCACGAATTAAAGACATGGAGTTTGTTCAGTTTCACCCAACAGCGTTATACGAAGAAAAGGGGGAGTCTTCATTTTTAATATCTGAGGCAGTTAGAGGGTTTGGTGCCTATCTTCGAAATAAAAAAGGCTATCGTTTTATGCCGGATTATGATAAACGTGCAGAATTGGCGTCTAGAGATATCGTATCTCAAAGTATAGATAGTGAATTAAAAAAATCTGGAGAGCCTCACGTATATTTAGACTGCACACATTTAGATATTGATGCGTTCAAAGATCATTTTCCTAACATTTATAAAAAATGTTTAGAGCATCATATAAATATTGAAACCGATTGGATTCCTGTTATCCCAGCATCGCATTATTTGTGTGGAGGAATAAAAGTTAGTAAAAAAGGAAAAACGACTATAGATAATTTGTTTGCATGCGGTGAATGCACGAGAACAGGCTTGCACGGTGCCAATAGATTAGCGTCAAATTCATTATTGGAAGCTTTGGTATATGCTCATAATATTTTTAAGCATCATAGTAAAAAGGAGTATAAATCAACAGATTTAATAATTCCAGATTGGAACGATGAAGGAACCACTATTCCAGAAGAACATATTTTAATACAACATAACCTGAAACAACTACAAGCCCTGATGAGAAACTATGTCGGGATTGTAAGAAGTAACAAACGATTAAAAAGGGCGATCAAACATTTAGATTTAATATATAATGAAGTTGAAGACCTTTATAAAGAATCTAAGATAACCACATCGCTTTGTGAGTTGCGAAATATGGTTAATGTATCTCACTTAATCATCAGGCAATCTTTAGATAGAAAAGAAAATAAAGGGGGCTATTATAATGTTGATAATGTAAAAAATAATGAGGGTGTTTAAAAAGGTTGTATCTCACCAAATATATTGAAAATTATCAAACAACTATTTGTTTGAAGATATAAGCGAAGCTTACGATTGAAGAATCTAATTTTGTTTTTACTTTACTACTGGTAGTTCTTAAATATAGTGAGATCCTCTACCTTCGGCCAGACAGGTTCGCTACGCTCTGGATGACATTTGTATTGTACTTTAATTTCTAACCTTTCTACAGTGATAAATATATTCTGTTATAAAGTTTTTGTTTGAAGTCATTTCGCATGCCTCAAATATTTGCTGAAATTTCTTGAAGTTGAATTTTGTATATAACACTTGACTATAGTAGGCATTATTTTCCAAAAGATCGTAAGCATCTTGTATAATAGCTAAGCCTTTTTCTTTACTAAAAAAGGAAAATGGAATGGATGAAATGACAGTATTTACATTCTCTTTTATATGTTTTTTTAAGTTTTGAGCGCCGTCGTTAACAATAACTAATCTATCATCTATAATATGTTTTCTTACATGATCACAGAAGCTTTCTTTTACCTCAAAAGCATATAGTTTTGATGTTGGTGATATCGTGTTCAATATCTCTTGAGTAATATTACCATGCCCCATTCCAAACTCTACAATAACTTTATGGTCTTCTTTAGAAACGTGCTTGCAAATATCAATTTCAACCTGTCTGCTGGTTTCAGATATGGCACCAGTAACGAGTAAGTTTTTTGCAAATGCTAAAGATGTTTTAAGTTTCTGATTCATCTAATATTTTTTGATTTTTGATTGAAATTTATTACTTAAATAATAAGTCCCAAGATAATGAAAATGAATAAATCCAGAAATAAGTTCCTGGATTAAAGCTGATTTCCTGATGCGCTATGCCAGCCTGAGCTCCCCATAGATTCTTGTTGTTTTTTGAAGAAAAATAATACCCTAAATTAAATTTTTGAGACTGCAAGTTGATAATGGAATCTTCATTGCCTCCAAAATTAAACCTGTTTTCTTCAGGAGAAAAACCTGCACCGACATCGACACTAAAATAGTTGTTAGCATCTTTCCTATATTTTCTAAAACTTAGGGTTCCAGATTTACTTGCTTTAGGTTCGCCAGGGGTTACATATGCTCTAAATGCCCAATAATTGTTTTTTTGATACCAACCAATAGAACCCGTATATATAGTGGTTGTAGCACTAAACTTTAAAGCTCTAAAACCTAATGAAGCTTCAAAAGCCTTAGGCAACGATTTATATAACTCTGCCCCATATCTTATATCTGGAAATAAAAATGAGTTAGCTATACCAAAATTCAAGTAAGCATATAACCCGTTTACTATTCTAGGATACATATCAATTTCAAATTGTGCTCCATTCGATTGAAATCGTCTGTTAATATTTATTTTGGCATGAATACTTCCGTATTTAGTTGCTCTGGCGTATTTTATTAGATAATACTGCATGGGGTCAAAGACTTGAGAATATAAATCTATAGAAGCTCTTAATCCAATAGTATTTAAACTCAGTTTAGTGGTTAAACTAGCTTTATAGGCTAATGCTTTTTCGTGTTTGGAGTCCTTTTTTAAAATGGTTTCTATTGTTGCTAGTGCTTCTTCAGGATTGTTTGATGCATCTTCTGCACTTGCTTTTAAGTATAAAATCTCTGAGTTTTCGGGGAAATATTTTAAGGCTTTTTTTATCATTTCTAAAGCACTAAATGGTGCCCCGCTCCATTGTTCATTTTTTATAGCAGCTTCCCAGGTGTCTAACCTATCTGGAGCTTTATTTAATACATAATCAAATTCCTTTTTGGCTTTTTTATAATGGCCATCCCAAGAATATGTACTTGCTAAAAACGAACGGATATCATGATAGTCTGGGTATTTTGTTAAAATATGAAGCAGGGTGTCTTGTGCCTGAGTCCTCTGTTTGTTAAAGGCCAAATCTCTTGCTACCTTAAACGCGTAGTCTGGATCTCCCTTAAAGGCTTTTTGTTGCCCGAAAGAACAAAAGTGTATAGACATTAATATGATAAAAACATACTTACTCATAACTTGAATTGATCTTTATTTTAAATATGAGTTCGATTGTTCTTTTTCTCAAATTCAAAATACTAATTGTATTTATGTCAGGTCGAGTACTTCGGCTATGCTCAGCATAAACTAAAGTCGAGACCTATTTTTAATGTATTAAAACTAACAACCTCTCGACTGCGCTCGAGGAGACAAATAGATTATAACATATTAATTAAATTCAGGGCTTAAGCCTTTTTTAAATGTTAGATAATCAGAATTATTAGGATGAATTTTAATAATACTATCCATAAGTTTAATGGCATACTCTGTGCGATCTAATCGACTGTAAGCTTTAGCCATTTTAAAGGAAATATCTGGGTTTAAGACATCATTTTTCATGGCTTGGTTGAATATCTGTACCGATTTATCGTCTTGTCCAGACCACCAATACATATCCAGAATTGCTAAATAAGCATCATCATAATAAGGAGATCTTTTAATAGCATTTAATAATACTTTTTCAGATTTTTCGTAGTTTCTTTCCCAGGCTAAAGACCTCCCTTTTATTATTATGGCATCCGTGTAATTAGGATATTCATTTAGTATAAAATCGCATAGTAAACGGGCTATTTTATATTGTTTTTTAAATGATAAATCTCTGGCTATAAACAGAATTTCATCGTATGTTTTTCCTTTTGTATGTGCATTAATTTCCACTAATTGCTCTGGAGAGAATTCTATTTTTGGTGTCACATAAATGTTAAGTGATTCTGGGAAAATTTTATTCTGTTGTGTTACATAAGCATTCATCCTTTTAAAAGCTAATAAAGAATCTGCCATGGTTTTAGCTATCACTTCTTCATTTACTTTATAGATTCCAAAATCTTCATTTATTTTGAACAGTTCCCCATCAGAATAGAAATAGTCTTTGTATATAAAATCATTGATACTTCCTTTATAGCGCATTAAAGGTATTTTATGAATATTTCTAAAATGTCTGGTGGTATCTAATCCGTTTCCAATCCAAGGAGTTTCATCTAATGGTTTGAATTTAAAGTTTTTCATCAAGCTATTTAGAACACTAGGCGTTACATCCCAGTGTGATGAAATAGATTTAAATGTATCGGCTTTTTTTAATAAAGGACTATATATTAATAAAGGGACATGAAACCTGCAAAGTTTGTCTTTTTGAGTGATTGGGATGATCCTGTGATCTCCTGTTATTATAAAGATGGTATTTGAGTAATCTGGACGTTGTTCATAGCCATGCATAAATTCCTTTATGGCCTTATCGGTATAAAGTAGGCATCCAAAAATGTCTTTATGATCATTGACCTGTTTTTTTATGGGTTCCAATTCTCGAGAAGCCGCTAATAGTTTATCGACTTCAGCTATATATTCTTCTTTTTTAGGAAATTCAAAAGGTTCATGTGTGGAAAGCGTCATAACAATATCTAAACGAGGTTGCTTTTCTGCTTCAAAAGAAGTCAATGCTTTTCTAAAAATTTCACTATCTGGATATCCCCAGGAAAAGCCACCATCGTTACCCTTTGTTTTTTTGAAGGCTGGACCGTATTTGTTTTCATCAACTAGGGTTTCAATACCGTTATACTCTAAAAAATTAATTTTTCTATCAAAACTTGATGGACCGCCAGAATAATATGAGGTTTTGTAACCATTGGCTTTTAAAATACTAATAAGTGATATATGTGAAGGCGTTTTTGTTACATCTAAAAAACCTGTTTCGCCGTATGGTAACGAGCCAAATAAAGAAGGTAATATACCAAATGATCGCCCTGTTGTGCTTACAAAATTTTCCCAATACAGCGATTTTGATATTAATGAATCTATATATGGCGTAAAACCGCTGTATTGGTTTCCACGTACAAACTCACTTCCTAAACCTTCTACAACAATAAAAACAATATTTGGTTTGTCCTTTTTATATGTTAAGAACGGCGATAATACATCTTCGGAATTATGAGATGATTTTAATAGCGGGTAATCGGTTCTGTTTACAAAACTAGATGTATTTAATTTGCTCTTTTCGCGCTGAAATTTTATAATATCATTTACTAAAAAGGATATTTTATTTTGGTGTGATTTACTGGATGCTCCAGGGATAATCAATTTTAAACACCCTAATAATACAATAGATAGAATGCCTAACCCTATTAGTTTTCTCCCAGATAAAGACTTGTCAATATATTTATATAATAATAAGAATAGTAACGGGAATATTATAAATGGAAAAAAATAAGTGATAGAGATTGATTCTGATACTGAGACAGTACTATAGGCATCATCAAATGAATATCCTAATATATCGACTCCCAGATTTGAATTGGTTGTTAAGCTATATTTTACAAGTGCAAACTGAATAATTACGAATAAAATAAACAATGCTTTTGTAATGATTAAGGCCCGTTTTTTTATCAATGAATTTAATAGTAAAAAAAAGGGAAGTAGTATGATGCCTATAATTAGACCACTCCAAAAATCATTGACAAGTTTATATATAGCTCCTAGAAAAATATTAGTCTCTGATGTTTTTGTAGCAAAAAGCTCAAATAAACTAACAAACCATAGTGCGCCAATTAAGGATATCGTTAAATACGAATATGTTTTTATAGCTTCTTTTTCGATATTAAGTTTCATTAGTACTTGTGTTTTTTAAACTATGATGAGGTTAAGCCTTTTCGTTGCATGACACCCCATTTCTTTTTCTTATTAAAATAGTAATCATAATTCCCTTTTATCGCTGCATATAGTATAAATGGATGTAAAACAAAGGGCTCTAACGCTGTTAATAAAACTAATTTATAGCCAGTACCTTTCTTTTTATATTGATGAAATGTTAACTCTTCAGAATAAAGCGCTATTATTGAAAACAGTACAGAAAAGATATAGGCAAGCATAAGAAATGATAGGGCGTATTCCCATCTAACTTCTTTTAGAATGACTAAAATGGCAAAATAAATAATACCTACTACTTCAATTATTGGAGCTAAGCGTTCAAATATTAACCAATATGGATAACTTAACATGCCGAAGGAGCCGTAGTTTCTATTAAAACCAATTTTTCGATGTTTTTTTAACGTTTCTATGGTACCACGTGTCCATCTATTACGTTGGGAAATGAATATTTTATAATTATCTGGAGCCTCAGTCCAACACAAGGGATCGGGAATATATGAGACTCTATATTTTTCGTTTTTCTCTTCCATATACCGGCGCATGCGCACAATAATTTCCATGTCTTCTCCTACGGTTTGGGTATCGTAACCTCCCACAGCAATGGCTATTTCTTTATCAAATATGCCAAAAGCACCAGATATTACTAATAGACCATTTAATCGGCTCCACGCCATTCTGCCTAATAAAAAAGCTCTTAAATATTCTAATATTTGAGATTGTACTAAAAGAGCTTTTGGTAGATTAACATCAATTAATTTACCACCTCTAATAATACAGGAATTTGCAATACGTATAACACCTCCTGTTGCGATGACTTTGGCACTGGTTTCCTCTAAAAATGGTTTGATCATTTTTTGAAGCGCATTCTCTAATAGCAAACAATCAACGTCGATACAGGCCACATATTTACTTTTACTAATGTTTAAGCCCATATTTAAAGCGTCAGCTTTCCCGCCATTTTTTTTGTCGACTACCATTAATTTTTCAAAGGCAGGGTTTTTAGATTTAAAGACACCAGCGCGTAAGGATTGTGTTTTGATTTTGTGGTTAATTATAAAATCAATTTTTTCTAAATCGTAAGCCTCAATAAGTTTTTCTAAACTGCTATCTGTACTACCATCGTTAATAATAATGACATTGTAATTAACGTAATGATTAGATAATAACGATCTTACATTTTCAACAACATTTAAACTCTCGTTATAAGCAGGGGCAATAATGGTTATTGAAGGCGACATGGTAGAAGACAGGATATCTTTATAGTTAACGAAACTGTTTTTTTTAAGATACTCTATAGTTTCTTTACCAGAGATTACCGATAGAATGATATATGATGTAATTGCAGTAAATGCATAACCAAAAAAGAGGTAATGCAGTATTTGCAAAATTATTTTAACGGTACTAGTATCCATAATTATGTATTAGTTACAAATTGTATGATTTTTTTATTACCTCTACTTTTTGTGGATTTACTAAGCCCCATAAATTTATCTATGTTGATAGATTTTAATATTTTAAGGGCTAATAATTGTATTTCGAAATTTTTATGAAAAAGATGTTTTTCGATAAAGGGTTCATCAGAAGGGACTACTAATTTTTCTAGTAAACCAAAGAAACTAATTTGTTCTTCTAAGCTTAGATCATTAAAATTAGCTTTTAGCATTTCTTTTGCTTCTATACCATAAAGGCTTGTTAGTACTTCAATAACTCTAACTCTAATCTTTTTTATTGGATGCGATAGTAATTCCATTAGAGTGTCTTTAACCTCAAATTGATTATACATCTTGGCTAGTTTTAGGGCAAATAAGATGACTGTTTCGTTTGAAGATTTTAACCAGGGTTTAATATCACAAATTTGTTGATCGTCAAATTTTTGAAGTGTTTCCAGTAATTGTACTTGTGCCCATTCAGATAATGGCGTTTTAAGTTCATCTAAAAAAGAGAGTCCTTTAAATCTAAACATATTTACCATGTATAGTTGCGTTTCTTTTCTAACTTCATGTCTTGGGTGTTTAATAAAAGGCTCTACAAGATCATGTGCTTCTTCAATTTTAAAGCGTGTTAGTTCACCAATACCCTTTGCTATGATATACCAGTTTTTATTTTCTAAACGAGCTAAAGCATAATCGTAAAGACCTGTTTTAAAATAAAGTGTTTTAATGGAGTCGGACATTTCTCCGGACACTTCATTCATTAAATTGTATAAAATGGAAATAATTATTTTACGTTTCGATTTTATATGTACTGAAACGTTTAGTTTTTCTATTATTGCTATTTGTTGGTCGTTAATGTTTCCATCTTCAGAACTAGAATATAAATACTCAATTAATGTCGATTCGTAATCTTTTCTAAATCTGGCGGTTTCTATATCTTTTTTTCTAAGTGTTGCTCGTATTAACTTTAAGTATAATGTAAGAATAACAATGGCTGTAAATAAAATGCAACTAACTGCCCAAGCTAGTTGTATTAAGAGCGGGGCTTCATTAAAATAATCAATAAGGTATTGATAAGTTGCCATGTTAAACACTGTGTTTTTAGTTTAAAAGCCTTTTTACTCTAATTATTAATTCATTAGGACTAAATGGTTTGCCCATAAAATCGTTCGCCCCCAAATTAAATGCTTTAATAACCATTTCTTCCTGACCAGCAGATGAGAATACAATAACTGGTGTGTCTGAATCTAATTTTAATCGGACGTGACTTATTACTTCCAATCCGCTAACAAACGGCATCATAATGTCTGTTAAAATTAAATCAGGGCTTTCTTTTTCAATTAAGTCTAAAGCCTCTCTGCCGTCTTGTGCCATAAACAATTCGTAGCCCTCTTTCTCTAATCTAAACTTCAATAACAATGAAAGCGTCGAGTTGTCTTCTGCTAAAACAATTTTCTTTCTAGTCATTCTTTGATTGATTTAAGTTCGATTAGTATTTCTCTTTTTACTTCTTTAAAAAGAGTTAAACACTCTGTAACAATTGGACCAGTAGTTTCTAAGTTTTGTTTGTTTTTAAAATTAGACTCTAATTGAAGTATTATGGATTCTAATTTAAAAATACCAAACATACTTATGTTTGGTTTTATCTTGTGGGTCGCTTGAAAAAGCAAATACCAGTTTTTATTGGGAAACTGAAGCGTTAAAACGTCTAAGTACTCATCTATAAGTTCGAGAAATAGTTCCATTATTTCTTTAATAATGGAAACATCATCAAACGTGCTTTCTTTTAATACATCTAAATCTATGTATTCATAACTCGATTTAACCATAATTTCCCCTTAAATAATTAGAATTTTCTTTCAAATACGATTGCAATATATGAAATTATATCGATTAAACGCAATAAAATACGACAAATGGATTTAAAAAGTAAGAAATGTATGTTGTAAATGTAGTCTTTATAGTGCTGTTGGAAGGTTTGTTTTTTAAGAAAAATGACCTTAATTTATAAGATTTATGCTATTTTTTTATAAAAAAGGATGTCTCTTTAATTCCTTAATACAATAAAGAGGTCAAAAAAGATAAATAAAAATTGAATGTCCGGAGCGCAGTCAAAACCTTCATGTTTAATGAGCTGTTTTAGTTCTCGACAAGCTACACTTGCTACTTTCGCTACAAAATATATTTTATAACTCAGTAATGCTACCATTGACGTTATTTTATAAGTGGTTAATTTAAAGCTATTTGTCAGAGCCTTTCGACTTCGCTCAAGACAGGCTAAAGCGAAGAATCTTTGGATAAATTTCTAGAGATTCTTCAGTCGTTCCTCCTTCTGAATGACATCCGATAACGTCATTTCATACGCCTGATAAATTTTTTTTCTAAGGTCTCGAACGGACAAAAGCGTACTTTTGAAGCGATTTTATTTATATGCTATATTTATTTAATACCATTTCTACATCCAAATGACCGTAATAAAACGCTCTTTTCTCCTTTCTACTTCAACATAAAAAGAAACCGTAACTAAGGCTATGCTTTATCTTTCTATTTTGTATAAAGAAAAAAATCATCATTTTCTTTTACAGTAATTTCAATGCAGAAATGGTATAAGTATGTTTAGAACTTATAGTTTAGTCCAAACATCCAATAACTTTGTAATTCATTATCAACATCTTCGAAAGAAGTTGCTGTAGGTGGCGTTTGAGCCAAAGCATAATTAAGTGCTTCTTGTTTATTGCTTCTTAATCCAAAATCAAAACCAACACCAATCATCTTCCATATAGTATATCCGAAAGAGTTTGTCCAGGTCCAGTTTGATAAGTTAGAACTCTCATAACTTTGAAACATTGAAAAGTTTGTTTTAAAGCTAATGGCTTTTATTTGTTTTGTATAGTCTATAAGAACTTTTGCTCCTAAAGAAGATTCAAAAACGGTATCTTCTTTACTAAAAACAAAGTTGTAGTTTCCAGGGTGTACTACTACAATAAGATCTTTTATTGGTGTCCAGGTGACACCAACACCTAAATCTAAATATCCAGGATCGTTAAAATTACTTAATACAGTTGTTCTGTATTCACCCAATCCAGAAAGTGCTAATTTGTCACTTAGTTTATGTCCATATAAAGAGGAGATGTTAAAAACGTCTGTTGCTTCTTGAAATGAGTCACTATCAGTTGGGTCATCTTTGTCATCTAATTTAACCCAAGATAAGTTTACATTAGCAGCATTTCTCCAGAAGAATTTTTCTTTATTTAAATTAGCAAAAGCATTAACAGTGAAACCAATATTTCCTGAATTATTATTTGGTTTCGCTTGTGCATACCAATTTTCAAAGCTAGATATGCTACCTCCAATAATACCAAAAGCACCTATTTTCCATCCTGGTAACGCATCTATTTTTGCCTGAATGGCATCCACGCGCCCTTGAATTGCTGCAATGGAATCTTTTTTAGGACCTTGAATGGCTTTTAATTCTTCTAAAGTTTCTTGTGAATGTGTTGAAGTAATTCCAATAAAAAAGGTGAGTAATAAAAATAATCTTTTCATGTTTAGTTTGTTAAAATTTGAATTAATAGTTAGACACTTTTTTACAATTAGGTCACAGGGAAAATTATTTATTTTTGTAAAGAGGAACGGAAGAACAAGCCTCTCCATACATAATAGATTTTGCGTAGGGTCTTAGTTTATTCGCAAGTATAATATAGGCATTTTGTGGTACTGGTTTTTTAGAACAGCCTTTTATAATGATAGGTTTGTTATTGAATTCGGTAATATCCAGTTGATTCAAAATGTCTTGGTATATGGAAGTTTCCAGTGTTTCTAAATCGCCTATGACGATCTTTTTTGCGTATGGTTGTAAATGAATGCTAAGAAGCATATAAGCCCATCCTGGAATGATGGCATCGCTACTACATGTTAAGGCTACATAGCAATCTTGATATTGAGTCCAATCAAATTCTGAAGCTTGATTTCTAAAATCTTTTTCACGTAACACAAAGCCTTCATACAACCAGTTTTTAATATCGAAAAGAACCCGTTGTCCTTCAGGATAGTAATCTTCTAGGTCTATAGTGACTAGTTTGCTATTCGCTACGCGATTTATAATTTCGTCTTTCAAAAATATAAGTTGTTAAATTATTTTGATATGTCTACCAGAAAATACGACTGGACACTGAGACTGATTACTGCTAACTGTGCTTAAAGCATTCCTAGTTCCAATTTAGCTTCCTCGCTCATTAATTCCTGCGTCCAAGGTGGGTCGAAGGTGATTTCAACTTCGGCACTTTTAACATCGTTCAAAGATTTTACTTTTTCTTCAACTTCTAATGGCAACGTTTCTGCAACTGGGCAGTTTGGAGTTGTTAAGGTCATTAGTATTTTCACATCGTAATCTTCGTTAACAAATACGTCATAAATTAAACCCAATTCGTAAATATCAACTGGTATTTCCGGATCGTAAATAGTTTTTAAAACGTTTACTATTTTTTCGCCTAAGGCGTTTGTATCTATTGTTGTTTCGCTCATAATTATACTTTTTTTCATTTCCGTGAAAACGGAAATCTTATTTTAATTCTTACTCTTACTTGAGATACTTCGGCTGCGCTCAGTATGACATACGGGAAATCAATTAAGTTGTGTTTGGTATGCTATGGCGTACATTTTAAGTTGTTTTACCATGCTTACTAAACCATTGGCTCTTGTGGGAGACAAGTGTTCTTTTAAACCAATTTTATCTATAAAATCTGTGTCGGCATCAATAATATCTTTTGGGTGCTGATCTGAAAAAGTACGTATTAAAATAGCTATGATACCTTTAGTGATAATAGCATCGCTATCTGCTGTAAAGGCTATTTTATTGTCTTTCATTTCGGCATGTACCCAAACTTTACTTTGGCAACCCTTAATAATGTTGCTGTCCGTTTTGTATTGGTCGTCTATTAAAGGTAAATCTTTACCTAAATCAATCATATATTGATAACGTTCTTCCCAATCATCGAACATTGAGAATTCGTCTATAATTTCGTTTTGTATGTCTTCAATAGTCACAATAACAATTTTATACAAAAATACAACAAGAAAGTTTCCTATTCAATGTTTTCTGAAATAGATCGTATTTCTTTAACAAGTTCCTTTATTTCTTTTGGCGGATTTCCATGGTCGAAAGCTTGTGTTTCATATGTTGTGCCATTGTAAATTATTTTTAATCTTGCGATAGCAGCCCCATCGAAAAAGCGATTTTCTGAAGGTGCTTTTAGATTCGGTATATTTTCAACATCAATGAGTTTGACGGCTTTTAAAAGGGTCTTCCAATGTGCTTCACTACATGTTTCAACTTGTGGTGTTTTACCTCTTTTATCAACAACAGAAATAGTCTTTTTATTGATTTTAATATTTTTATATTGACCTCTTGATTGTGTCGAATATTCAAATGAAATAGCTTCTTGGTCTATATTTAATTCTGAACAGCGATTATCTACAAAAACCAGAGTTAATAATATAAAAACGTATTTCATAGGATTTGATTTTATATGGACATTACAAAAAAGAAGCCAAAATTTATAATAGCATCATTTTTGCTTTTTTTACGCCTTCAACTAAAGCATCAATCTCTTCCTTTGTATTGTAAAATGAAAAAGAGGCTCTAACAGTTCCAGGGATGCAGTAAAAATCCATAATAGGTTGTGCACAATGATGCCCTGTACGAACAGCGATTCCTAATTTATCTAAAATAGTTCCAACATCGTAAGGGTGTATATTCTCTAAATTAAAAGAGATAACCGATGTTTTGTTCTTGGAGGTTCCATATATTTTTAAACCATCTATTTCCAGTAACTTTTCTGTAGCATAATTTAGCAAGTCGTTTTCGTAAGCAGCTATAGCATCAAAGCCAATACTGTTCATATAATCGATAGCAGCTCCAAAAACAATACCTCCGGCAATATTTGGAGTACCAGCTTCAAACTTATGTGGTAAATCTGCATAGGTGGTTTTTTCAAACGTTACTTCGGCAATCATTTCACCTCCTCCTTGATAAGGTGGTAATTTATTTAACCAAGATTCTTTTCCGTAAAGCATGCCAACTCCTGTTGGACCACACATTTTATGAGCTGATGCTACATAAAAATCAACGTCTAATGCTTGAACATCTGGTTTTATATGTGGGCAAGACTGAGCGCCATCAATTAAAACGGCTGCACCAACTTGATGTGCTTTTTCTATAATATATTCAATAGGGTTGATAGTTCCTAAAGCATTTGATATATGATTTACAAAAACAAGTTTTGTGTTTTCAGATAATAAGTTATCGAAGTCGCTCATCACTAATTCACCATGGTCATTCATTGGAATGACTTTGAGGACGCCTCCAGTGCGTTCACATAACATTTGCCACGGTACAATATTACTATGATGCTCTAAAGCTGAAACAATAATCTCATCCCCTTTTTTTAAAAGGGCAGAAAAACCATTTGCTACTAAATTGATGCTATGTGTTGTTCCGGATGTTAGTATGATTTCATGCGAAAACTTAGCATTAAAGTGTGCTTGTATTTTATGACGTGCTTGTTCGTATAAATCGGTTGCTTCCTGACTTAAAGTATGTACACCACGATGAATGTTAGCATTGTAGTTGGAATAATAATCTACAATAGCATCAATAACTTGTTGTGGTGTTTGTGATGTTGCAGCATTATCGAAATATACTAGGGGTTTACCATTTACTTTACGTGAAAGAATGGGGAAGTCTTTTCTTATGTCTTGTACGTTGAACATGGCTTTTTGTTTAGTCTGGATAGTGTAGTCTTTTGATTTCGCTCAAGAAGATGCAGCGGGTAGCGGGGAATGACAAATAATTTTATAAGTCGAAACCAAGATTAACACCTAATTTATTCGCAATAATCTTTGTAATACGTTGTTTCATTTCGGGAATTTTAACCGAGCTTAATACGTTATTACTAAAGGCATACATTAAAAGTGCTTTGGCTTCTTTTTCTGGAATTCCACGCGAACGCATATAAAACATAGCACTTTCGTCTAATTGTCCAATGGTACAACCATGCGAGCATTTAACGTCGTCTGCAAAAATTTCAAGTTGTGGCTTGGTATTAATAGTTGCTTTATCGCTTATTAAAATATTGTTGTTTGCTTGAAATGCATTGGTCTTTTGTGCTTCTTTTTCAACAATAATTTTACCATTGAAAACACCCGTTGAATTCTCTCCAAAAATACCTTTGTAATCTTGATGACTTTCGCAATTTGGTTCTATATGATGCACTAATGTATTGTGATCTACGTGTTGTTTTTCACCAATAATAGTCACGCCTTTTAAGATAGAATCAATGCGTTCTCCTTCTTGAAAGAAGTTTAAGTTGTTACGTGTTAGTTTTCCACCAAAAGCAAAGGTATGAACTGATGCAACACTTTCTTTCTTTTGTTTTATAAAGGTATTATCTATTAAAGATGCGTTCGAATTATCGTTTTGAATTTTATAATAATCAACAATAGCACGTTTATTTGTGAAAATTTCGGTAACACTATTTGTAAGTACAGGGTTATCGTTTAAACTTTGGTGTCGTTCTATAATTTGAACATGTGAATTCTCATCAACTACAATCAAATTTCGAGGTTGTAACATAGTTGCCGATTCATTTCCTGTTGAAAAATGGAGAATCTGAATTGGTTTTTCTACCAATTTGTTCTTAGGAATATGAATGTAAGCACCCTCACTTGAAAATGCCGTGTTTAGTGATGATAGGCTATCTTTTGTTGCTGCCTTATTGAAATAGTTTTCAATTAAAATGCGGTACTTAGGTTTTGTAAGTGCTGATGACATTAAGCAAACATCTATTCCGTCGTGAGTTGTTTGCGATAAATGAGACGAATATTTACCGTCAATAAATACAATTTTATAGGTATCTATATCGTGGATAAAATATTTTTTAATGTCTTTATATTCTATAGCATTTTCCTGTTGAGGGAATACACTATAATCTTCTTTCAATATTTTATTTAAAGAGGTATATTTCCAGGCTTCTTCTTTTTTTGAGGGAAAGCCTTTTTCTTCAAATATTTTGATAGCATCATTTCTTACATCGTGCACATAGCTATCAATGTCTACTTGATTTTCAAATACTAAAAAGGATGATAATAATTTTTCTTTTAAATCCATTTTCTCAGTCTTCAGTGATCAGTCTTCAGTAAGCAGTCATAAGCGTTACCAAATCTGTGTAATTTATTGCTGTTTTATTTTGAATAGAATAGTAAGAGTAATCAGGGTTTGAGTAAGCAAAACTGCCAACTGCTAACTGAATACTGCGGACTAGCTATGCGTTCACTTCTTCTTTAATCCAGTCATAACCTTTTTCTTCAAGCTCATGAGCAAGTTCTTTAGTTCCAGATTTTACAATTTTGCCATTGTATAATACGTGTACAAAATCTGGTACGATATAGTCCAGTAAACGTTGGTAATGCGTAATAACAACCACCGCGTTGTCTTTATTTTTAAGCTTATTTACACCATTTGCAACAATGCGCAAAGCATCTATATCAAGACCAGAATCTGTTTCATCAAGGATCGCTAGTTTTGGTTCTAGCATAGCCATTTGAAAAATTTCGTTACGTTTTTTCTCTCCTCCAGAAAATCCTTCATTTAAAGAACGTGATAAAAATTTTCTATCAATCTCTAAAAGTTCAGACTTTTCACGAATTAATTTAAGCATATCTTTTGCAGGCATGTCTTCTAATCCTTTAGCTTTTCTAGATTCGTTAATAGCCGTTTTCATGAAATTGGTAACAGAGACACCAGGGATTTCAACTGGATATTGAAACGATAAAAACACGCCTTTGTGGGCGCGTTCTTCAGCAGCTAACTCATCAATATCTTCACCGTTAAATTCAATATTACCTTTAGTTACTTCATATTCTTCTTTTCCTGCAATAACAGAAGCCAATGTACTTTTTCCAGAACCATTAGGTCCCATAATGGCATGTACTTCACCTGCTTTTACTTCAAGGTTGATGCCTTGTAAAATGGTTTTATCTTCAACACTTGCGTGTAAATCATCAATTTTTAACATAGTTTTTATTTACTTCACTAGTTTTACAACGTTGTTATCTTCTTTCTTCGGTGCTGTTACGTTTAAAATTTCAACAATTTCAACCTTATTTTCCCAAAGTATTTTTTCGTCTTTTTTATTTGTAATCCGTCCTCTAATTTCTACAGGAACCATATCTGTGGGTTCTGATTTAAAGGCCTCTGCTTTTTTGTTTAGTTCGTGCATTTTATCTGTAACTAAAACACCATAAATCTCATCCTGTGTTTGTAATACAGCAGCGCCATCATAGTAAACAAATTCGCCTTTTATTATTTCACCTTTTTCACAGCTTATAAATACTGCCAGAAGTATTGCGATAAAAAATGCTTTTTTCATTATAAAATTTGGTTTTAATTTGATGAGACACTTCGACTGCGCTCAGTGTGACATTTCGTTAAAATTTATCTTAGTACTTAACAAGAGCTTATTTATTATTTTTTAAGGTTTTGGAATATTCAGTTAAGGTGAGCGAACTGCAAACTGTGACTGAATACTGCAAACTACTTTTACCCAACACTTCCTTCTAAACTTATTTCCAATAATTTTTGAGCTTCTACTGCGAATTCCATAGGAAGTTTATTTAATACTTCTTTACTAAATCCGTTTACAATCAAAGCAATGGCTTTTTCTGTATCAATACCTCGTTGATTACAGTAGAAAATTTGATCTTCACCAATTTTACTAGTGGTTGCTTCGTGTTCTATTTTAGCCGATTTATTTTTTGCTTCTATATATGGAAACGTGTGTGCTCCACATTCGTTCCCCATTAACAAGCTATCACATTGCGAAAAATTACGTGCGTTTTCTGCTCTGGAATTTATTTGTACTAAACCACGATAGCTATTTTGTGATTTACCTGCTGAAATTCCTTTTGAAATGATAGTCGATTTGGTGTTTTTTCCCAAATGAATCATTTTTGTTCCAGTATCTGCTTGTTGATAATTATTAGTTACTGCAATTGAATAAAACTCTCCAACAGAATTATCACCTTTTAATATACATGATGGGTATTTCCATGTAACTGCCGATCCTGTTTCAACCTGTGTCCAAGAGATTTTCGCATTTTTTTCGCACAAACCACGTTTGGTTACAAAATTGTAAACACCACCTTTGCCTTCGGCATTTCCAGGGTACCAATTTTGTACTGTTGAGTATTTGATTTCAGCATCGTCTAAAGCAATAAGCTCTACTACAGCTGCGTGTAATTGATTTTCGTCTCTACTTGGTGCGGTACAACCTTCTAGATAACTTACATAACTCCCTTCGTCTGCAATGACTAATGTTCTTTCAAATTGCCCAGTACCCGCTTGGTTGATCCTAAAATATGTTGATAATTCCATTGGGCATTTTACTCCTTTAGGGATGTAACAGAAAGAACCATCACTAAATACAGCACTGTTTAAAGCAGCATAAAAGTTGTCTTTTTGAGGCACAACTGTACCTAAATATTTTTTGACTAATTCTGGGTGCTCTTTTATAGCTTCAGAAATACTCATAAATATAATGCCTTTTTCTCCTAAGGTTTTCTTGAATGTTGTTGCTACTGAAACGGAATCTACAACGACATCCATAGCGACACCAGCAAGTTTTTTTTGCTCATCTAAAGAGATACCCAGTTTTTCAAAAGTTGCCAATAACTCTGGGTCTACTTCATCCAAACTATCATATTTAGGTTTGCTGTTTGGTGCGGAATAATATGAGATACCTTGAAAGTCTGGTTTTTTATAATGTACATTTGCCCATTCTGGTTCGTCCATTTCTTTCCAAACACGAAAAGCCTCTAATCTCCAATCGGTCATCCATTGTGGCTCTTCTTTCTTTTGAGAAATAGCACGTACAATATCCTCATTTAAACCATTAGGGAACGTATCTGATTCTATATCAGTATAAAAACCATATTCGTATTCTTTGGTTTTAAGTTCTTCCCTTAAATCGTCCTCTGTGTATTTGTTACTCATTGTTCTTTTTGGTTATGCCTTCCCTTTGGGAAGATTTAGATGGGCTTTTTAAAGTGAAAATGATTCTCCACAACCACAAGTGCGGTTTGCGTTAGGATTGTTAAATACGAACCCTGTTCCATTTAATCCTCCGGAATATTCAAGTGTTGTTCCGATTAGGTATAAAAAACTTTTTTTATCAACGATAATTTTCACATCATTATCTTCAAACATTTTATCATTTTCTTGATTTTCTTTGTCGAACTTTAGATCGTAAGATAGCCCAGAACAACCACCACTCTTAACACCTACACGTACGTAGTCTGTAGAAGGATCATAGCCATCATCTGTCATTAATTCAATAACTTTCTTCTTAGCTGTATCAGAAACTTTTATCATATTATTTTTTAGTTTAGATTTAGAAATGTGCTCATACATGATTTAATTAAGACAGTTTCTAAATAAAGTACAAATATACAATATAAGTCATGGATTACCATATAACCTAACATTATATTAGTATATAGGTTTATAGGTTTTTCTTATCAAAAAATAAAGAGCTTAATTCAAAGCTCTTTATTGTGTTTAGGGATTCTAGGGTTTAATTTATTAAACCATTCTTTTTACTTTTGCAATAAACAAAGTGTTCTGTTTCTGTTTTACCTTTACAATATCTCCATTTTTGTTAAACTTAAAATAGTTTTTGCAACACTTACAAATCAATTTAGGAGTGTTAGTATTTGTTTTATTCAGACGAAAATAATTGTGTCCAAAAGTAGAGCAAAATAGGGCTGAAGTTACATTGGTTTTCATAAGCCTGACATTTTTTAGAATTTTAAATTAAGTAAAATCTTACTTATATGAAAGAAAAATTCTAATTTTTTAACTAATAATAATGAATTTTGTGGGCTTTAACCTGTTAAAATAAGCTTTTGTCGATGAAAGGATAATTATTAAAAAAAAGTAAAAAGTTTTTAATTTAGTATAACTTTAATCAAAAATTAGTATCTCTCAGCTTTTAAAAGTTTGAGGTTCATATAGTATTTAACATAGAATTCATTTATTCTATCTACATGTAAATAGTTATGCCCAAATATGGAACAGAATCTATACTATACGTTTTTTATAGATCATGATATGCGAAATTTAGGGCTGAAAATGTCATAAAAAATCTGTGAAAACTGATTAATTTTTAATGATCATTTAAAAGATGGTTTTATACCCTAATGGAGCGTTTATTCATTTGAAAAGGCAGGATTATTTATAAATTCAAAATCAGATAGAGATAGTAAAAAGGCTTTCAAGTCTGTCTTATCTTGAGTTGAAAGCTGTGCACCGCCTTGTGCTACTTTTTTCATTAATGGATCAATAGTCGGAGAGTTCTGCAAACCTTCACTATAATGATTTATAACCTCGTCTAGTGTTTCAAATCGACCATCATGCATGTATGGCGCTGTAAATACTAGATTTCGTAATGAAGGGGATTTAAATTTTCCATTGTCAGCAGGGTCTCCGGTAACTTTACCTAAACCTAAATCAGTAAAAGTAGCATCTAGACCATTATTATGAAAAATATTATCTGTCCACAAAGGGTTTTTATCACTTCCATGACAATGAAAGCAATCTCCTTTTGTTTCATCCATAAACACATTAAAACCATTAAGTTCTTCTGGTGTTAAAGTTGCCTCGTTTAAAAGGAACTTGTCAAATTTTGAATTGGAAGAAATTAAAGTACGTTCAAATTGAGCAATGGCTTTAGTAACTAATGTGGAATCTATAGTTGTGGTTCCAAATGCCTGTTCGAATAAATTAGGATACTCTGAATGTTGTTGTAATTTCTGTTCTACTTGCATCCAAGTATTATTCATTTCTAAAGGATCTGTTACTGGCTGAAATGCTTGGTGTTCTATCCCAAACACGCGACCATCCCAAAAGAATTTTTCATCGTAATTCCAAGCTAAATTAAATAAAGGCATGGAGTTACGATTGCCTAAAAGACCATCTATACCATCGCTAAATCTGTCGGCATCAGAAAATGCATTTTCTGGGGCGTGGCAGTCTGCACATGCCTGTGTATTATCTGCTGATAATATGGGGTCGAAAAATAGTTTTTTACCCAGAGCGATTCCTTCAACAGTTTGAGGATTGTCAGTGGGAATAACAGGTGCAAGTATATTGTCTTGAAAAAACGGAGGGATTTCTAATGGACTTGGGACGGGTACATATTCATTTACGCTTTCATTTGAACATGACATACAAATGAAAAAAAGCAGAATATAATATAAAATCCATTTAAACATTTTATTGATTAACAGTGTTTAAGCTAAATACATTTTGTCCGTTTTGAAACATCATCACTTGCGCATTAAAATTAGGCATCAGCATATTGTTTAAAACATTCAAATCCCAAGTGTTTGGAGTTTTAAACCATTCAGCAATATTCATATCGATTTCAAAAATTGCATTGTTATTGATTGTAACTTCTCCCAAATCAACTTCAAAAAAAGTATTTTCAAAAACTTGTGTTGCGCCACTATTGTCTACAGCTCTTATAGCATGATATGCATAGCCTGTTTCTGTAGTTGTATTGTCAATAAATTTACCTTCTAATTGCATGTAATGATAGCCGCCTCCTAACATAGCTGGAACGTTCCAGGTTGCAGAGTTTAAATCAGGATAATTGTTATTATAATTAGCCTCATTATTAAAACCAAAAGTAAAAAATACGTTGCTATAATCTCCCGTTGGAATAGTTGTAACTGGTGAAAAAGAAAGGTTTGTGCTATTAGTAACATCTACTAAATTATAACCGTCAAGAACGACTATTTCTCCATCAGATTTTTGAAATGTTATGTTTGAAATAATGTATCGTAGCTTTGTTATACTTAATTCCTCACCATTAGCATTGGTGTATTGAATGGTATTAAAATTAGTATTAGTAACATCTGTTGCATCCCAATTATGACTGAAATTGAATGTAACATTTGCTTGAGACACTTCATCATCATTGTCTTTACCACAGGACGATAATGTGATTAAACTTAAAATGAATATGAAGCGTGTTTTTCTCATCTTTTTATTTTATTTTGAAAATTAATAAATCTGTGAACCCTTTATTGTTTGGAATGTCGATGTTTGCGCTATTAGATTCTCCAACAACGATAACGCTTCCGTCGTTAAACTCTATAGCATCATTAGCAAGATCAATGTCGGAACCTCCAACAGTCTTTTGCCATTTTAAATTTGCATTATCATCAATTTTTGCAATCCAGGCATCATTTTGTCCATTATTATTTGAAAGGTCTCCGTTAGAACTTCTAGAGCTACCAGAAATTATAAACCCATTGTCTTGAGTTTTAGAAATGGAACGACCAACATCAAAATTGCTACCACCAAACGTTTTCTCCCAGATTAAATTTCCTGTTGGTGATATTTTAATAACCCATAAATCGGCGCCGCCTCTATTAGTTGAAATGTCAGTATCATCACTTCTGGTATCTCCAACAATAATATAATTACCATCAGATGATTTTGTGATGGCTCTGGCTTCATCGGTTTGAGATCCTCCAAAAGACTTTTCCCAAACTAAACTGCCCGTATTGGATATTTTAATAACCCAAAAATCGTATGATCCTTTGTTTCCATTTATATCAACGTCGTCACTGTCTGATGAACCTACAATAATATAGCCATTATCGTCTGTTTGGATAGCATCGTAAGGTGTATCTGTAAACGAGCCTCCAAAAAATTGACTCCATTGCTTTTCGCCAGAAGTATTTAACTTAATTGCCCAGTAATCACCACCGTCATGTTTACTTGATGAAATAGATTTACTGTTTCCTTCTCCATTTGAAGCCGAAACATCTAAGACACCAGTTAAAAGATAACCGCCATCATTAGTTTGAATGATTGAAATACCATTATCCGCTCCCGAAAAGCCAAAAGATTTTTCCCAGGAAACAGATCCAGAAGCATCTAGTTTTGAAACCCAAAAATCATTAAAACCACTATTTTCGATAACATCACCATCATTACTTTTACTATATCCCAAAACGGCAAATCCACCATCTAATGTTTGAATAATATCACTACCTCGGTCATCATCACTACCGCCATAGGTTTTTTGCCATTGTAACGTGTTGTTTTGATCATATTTTAACAACCAATAATCAAAAGAGTCATTCAGTTTATTTGAAACATCACCATCGGAACTTTGTACGTATCCTAAAATGGCATAACCACCATCTGAGGTTTTGGTTATGGATTGTGCACTTTCGTTTTTTGAGCCTCCAATAGTTTTTACAAAAGCTAGTTCCTTTTTTGTCGCATTGTCTGTTTCATTAGATGAGTCATCATTATTAGAACAGCTGCAAAAAAAAGCAATAGCAATTACTAGTAGCGCGTTTGTTTTTGAAGCTTGCATAGAGATCTTTTATTAAGAGCCACTTTTTTTAATAATAAATAAACCTCTTTCAATATCACTTACAATAATATTGCCGCTTGGTAAATACGGGTAAACATTCCACGCTCCATTAAAACCTGTATTATCATTTTCTGGATGGGTGTCAAAGAATCCTATTTCTGTCATAGTACTGCTTGCAATTCCCGAAATATCTATCATGCGCACGCCAGCTCTATAGCTAGCTTGATAGAATGTATTGCCTTTTACGTATCCGTTATGATCGATTGCTGTTGATGCACCTAGATAATCCATGTGGTAGCTTGGTGCATCTAAATCAGAGAAGTTAAAAACAATGGTACGTGTGTTGGTGCCAATATCCCTTTCGTCTGTTTCATCTCCCAAAATGAAATAATTTAAGTCTTCTGTAAACCAGCCTTGATGTGTGTATCCTACGTTTGAGTAACTTATATCAGAAATTTTTATTGGATTGGATTTGTCGGTTACATCGGCAATAACAACTTCATTTTCATTACTACCTATTAATATTTCGCGTCCCGTATAATCTGTGTCTGGTCCATTATAGGTGATAACTTGAGCATCATGAGAATAGCCTCCTTCACCAAAACCATCTTCAGAAACTGGAGACGTAGGATTTTGAATATTTATAAATAATGGGCCTCCAGCAAATGTCCCACTTCTATTAGTACCTACGATATAGGCGTACCCACTAACATCATTAATTACGATATTATGCGCACTTCCAAATTCGGTAAAATGAGTATCGGGAGTAAATGTTTCAGGTGGATTGGCAACGTTTCTCAAACGTGTTAAATCAAATACCTGCATGCCATGGTTTCCTGCATTATCTGCTACAATAAAGGCATGGTCATTATAAACTTTTACATCGCGCCACGGACTACTTACCGTAGCGGTTGGAACATTTCCTAAGTATATTGGATTATTTGTATCAGAGATATCAACAAAAGACACATTTGTATCTGTGGCCATTAATGCATATTCCTTATCGGTAACAGGATCTACCCAGCCCCAAGAGTCATTTCCTTCTTTGGCTCCAAAAGTACTTATAGGCATTTGTGCCATTAAATCATAGTCACTACAAGGATATATCCCTGCAAAACCATTTTCACATGGAACAGATGTATTTTCATTAGGTGTATTTGTATTTGGTGTTTCTGTTTCATTTCCAATAGGTACATTATTATCTCTTTCACAAGATTGTGAAGCTAAAAATAATAGAAAACCAAAACCAAATAGCTTAATAAAACGAATACTTTTTTTTAAGTAGTTCATATTTGCAATTTTTTTAATTAATCTTTTTCGAAGTATAGAATTTGTAAGGATTTCATAGTCTTTAAATTAAAACGAATTCTATAATGAACATATTGTTTACTGTATTTGCATGTATTACAATATGGTTAGCAGTGTAAAGTAATAAATTTAGTTTAATTAACGATCAAAAAGTGTTCTGGCTTCTGGGTTTTAGGTTAAAAAAAAATATTAGTCGATTAATTTGAGGTTATTTAATATTAAAGTTTATCTGTTTATATATTTAAGCTTCTTATTTTTGCATTATGATAGAAGATAAAAATCAACAGAGAACTCAATTAAGTGATTTAGGGGAGTTTGGACTTATAGATCACCTAACTAAGAATTTTAAAATTAACCATAAATCGACCGTTAAAAGTATTGGAGATGATGCAGCTGTTTTAAATTTTAAAAATAAAAAAATTGTAGTTACAACCGATTTACTTGTAGAAGGGGTCCATTTCGATTTAAGTTACATGCCTTTAAAGCATTTGGGATACAAGTCGGTTATCGTTAATTTGTCCGATGTGTATGCTATGAATGCAAAGGCTACACAAATTACAGTTTCAATAGCGGTATCAAATAGGTTTCCATTAGAGGCTCTTGAAGATTTATATGCTGGAATAGAAACTGCTGCAAAGATTTATAATATTGATGTAGTTGGTGGTGATACTACATCTTCTAATAAAGGTTTGTTGATTTCTGTAACAGCCATTGGAGAAGTTGAAGATGATGATGAAGTGTATAGAGAAGGTGCTAAATCTAGTGATTTACTAGTAGTTACTGGAGATCTTGGCGCTGCTTATATGGGCTTACAAGTTCTAGAACGCGAAAAGGAAGTGTATAAAGTAAACCCTAATAATCAACCAGATTTAGAGACTTATTCTTATATTATAGAACGCCAATTAAAACCTGAAGCGCGAAAAGATATTATTAAATTATTGAAGGACTTAGAAGTAAAACCATCTTCAATGATTGATATTAGTGATGGCTTGTCTTCAGAAATTATACATTTATGTAAACATAGTAAAGTGGGTTGTGATTTATATGAAGACAAGATTCCTTTAGACCCTCAAGTAATTTCTACATGTGAGGAGTTCAATATTGATAGTACGACTGTAGCTTTAAATGGTGGAGAAGATTATGAATTGTTATTTACAATCTCTCAAGACGATTATTCTAAAATTAAAGCAAATCCAAATTTCACAGTCATTGGTTATATGAAAGAGGAGCAAGCAGGTATGCATTTAGTAACTAGAGCAGATACTAAAATACCTATTAAAGCTCAAGGGTGGAAAAATTTTAATGCTTAAACACTAATAAATTAGCAGGGTTTATAGTAACAGGTTGTTCATTGCTTATACTTACTTCTTGCTTGATATGAATAGATCCTATGTCGCCACAATCTGTGTTTGAGAAATGGAACGGCGTATTTACCGATCTCCTATGTCGCTTGATATGAATACGTTCTAAAACGTCATTTATTTCTTTAAATTTAGGAGTAAGCTCTGTTAAGTGACCGCTTCCGTTGGTAGTGAGTTGTTTTTTGCAGTTTCTACAACTATACTCTTTTACATGGTAAGTAACATTTCTTGATACTCGGAAATCGTGTCCGAATACCTTACAATGAATGTTTTTCATTTAGCACTATTAGATTAATTAGTTAGTTAGAGCTTATTAAAATATTAAAAAACAATCACACATAAAAAACAATTTGTCAATAAATCGACGAAGCGAGTGTTTTCTTCTTTGAACGTTCCATTCTTGAAGCGTGTATACGTTCCAAGATGGCATTTATCTCTTTAAACTTAGGAGTAAGTTCGATTAAACGTCCATTGCTATTTGTTGTTAATTGTTTTTTGCAGTGAGAACATGTATATTCCTTAACATGATATGTAACTTTTTTAGTTACTTGATAATGATGTCCAAAAAGATTGCAATACATTTTAGGAATAAAAGTAGGTCGGTTAGTAGTAGGTTTATTCATGGTGTTAAATTTAGGGTGCAATAAATCTAAAATAAAAAATCCAATAAAACGACAAAACGTTATATATTTTCGATGAAATGCATAATTGTATGCAAAAATTCGCTCTCATTTTCAATGTGACTCATATGTCCATCTGGAAATTCCACCACTTCTACATGAGTATTTTTAGTTTGAGAAATCAATGCGTTATAATCCAGAATGGGGTCTTTCTTGCTAATAATCAACATCTTTTTAAAAGGTGTAAAGTGAAGGAGTGCTTCTCTATCATCTCTAATTTTCATACCTTCTAAGGATGCTATTATTCCTTGTAAAGGTGTTTTTAGAGCTTCTTTTTTTAAATATTTTATTTCTTCTGAAAAAATGACTCTATTTTTTGGTCTGAATAAATTAGAGATAGCCATTCTAATAAATGTTTTATGATTTTGTTTTACAGCTATTATTGCTCGATCTCTATTTTTTCTCTTTTCGGGAGTATCTGCACTTGCTGTAGAATTCATTAGACATAACCCTTTTAATGCATCTGGATTTTTTTCAGCGAAAGCGAGTGCTACATATCCTCCCATAGAGTGTCCAATAAAAGTAGAACGACGAATTTTTAAATGTTTTAAAACAACTTGAACTATTTCAGCCATTAGCTCCATAGTATGTATATATCCTAGACACTCCGTTTTGCCATGGCCTAATAAATCGATACAAATTATTCTATTTTTTTTTGATAATGCTGGAATAAAAGGATTCCACATTGTGGTATTTTCTAAAAACCCATGTAGTAAAACAACGGCATTACCTTTTCCATGATCAGTATAAAAAACATTAATGCCTTTATATTGTAAATTCATTCAAATAAGAAATACTAGGATTTTACTTTTTTAATAGCGGCAAAGGCCTTATCTACAAATTCATCTTCAACTAAAATTGTAAATTCGTTTGTGGTTGATATGACTTCATAAAGCACAATGCCTTCCCATGCTAAACGTTTAAAGAAATGATAATACAGACCCGCAATTTTAGAGTTGTCTTGAGGAAGGTTTATACTAATTGCGGTTAACCCGTCTTGTATTGCTAGAAAGGTTTCGTTGTTTAATTGGTTAAGAATGAAATCTTGTAAGCTGCTGGAAATTATAATATTACTTTCATGAATACCTCTGGTAAACGTATAGAATAATTTCGATTCTTGATTTATCCTATCCAGAATTTTAGCATGATTGTCTATAATAGTGTCAGAATTTTTAATGGTAAAATCTGTCAAGTTTGATCGTACTGTTATATCACCTAAATTTTGAATAACCCGTTTCATTTTTACAGAATTGGTTAATGTTGTAGGTGGGTTGTATCGCCTTAAAGCCATCATAATAGCGCCTGGTTTAACATCTTTTTTTAGCATTTTGCTAATAGGTTCTGTTAACTCAATAGCTAAGGCGCTAAAGTTAATAATGTTTCTAGATAACGCTTCTTCTAAATAAGGCTGGGTTATTAAAATATCTTCAACACAGTTAGATACGGTTTTCATATGCTTATATCTATTGCTCTCATGTTAATTATTTAACAATTTGTGCAAAAATAATCTTTTTTTTAAATAAATATAGTATTTGGTTTAAGGAGTTTTAGATTTACACTCAAATTAAGGGTAAATGAAAGTCTTAAAATTTGGAGGAACATCTGTAGGTTCCATTAAAAACATAAATAACGTTAAGAATATTATTAGCGATGGAGACAAGAAAATTGTTGTGCTTTCGGCTATGTCTGGTACTACAAATCAATTAGTAGCAATTGCAAATAATATCTCAAAAAATAAACCAAACGAGGCCGTAGATAAAATTAATAAGCTGCATGAAGCATATACTATTACTATAGATAAACTTTTAACTAATAAAGAATTAAATAAAGACGTTAAAGAATATGTTTCTGGCATTTTTAATTTTTTAGTGACATGTACTTATAAGGAGTTTTCTATAGGTTTAGAAAATAATATAGTAGCTCAAGGGGAATTACTTTCAACATATATGTTTAACTGCTATTTACAGCAGGAAGGTATACATTCTGTTTTATTACCAGCTTTAAGCTTTATGCGCATTGATGAGGATAAAGAACCAGATATAAGTTATATAAAACAACATTTTAAGGCTGCTATAAATGCTGTGGAGAATTCGGATATATATATCACGCAAGGATTTATTTGTTTAGATGCTAATGATGAAGTTTCTAATTTACAACGAGGAGGAAGCGATTATACCGCAACTATAATTGGAGCGGCTATAAAAGCCAAGGAAGTGCAAATTTGGACAGATATAGATGGGATGCATAACAATGACCCTAGATATGTTGAAAACACCAAACCAATTTCTAATTTGTCATTTGATGAAGCTGCAGAGTTAGCTTATTTTGGAGCTAAGATTTTACATCCACAAACTGTTACTCCCGTTAGAGCGGATAACATTCCTGTACGTTTAAAGAATACGATGAATCCTGATGCTCATGGAACTTTAATTTCTAATATCACTTCGGAAAATGGCATTAAAGCCATAGCAGCAAAGGATAACATTATAGCTATAAAAATTAAATCTGCAAGGATGTTGCAGGCGCATGGTTTCTTAAAAAAGGTATTCGAAATTTTCGAAACATATAAGACCTCTATAGATATGATCACAACATCTGAAGTAGCTGTGTCTTTAACGATTGATGACGATAGAAACTTAGATAAAATTATTCAGGAATTAGAAAAAATAGCAACAATAGAACTTGATACAAATCAAAGTATTATCTGTTTGGTAGGGCATTCGGTTGTTAATCATCAAGATACTTTTAAGCTGTTCCAAATATTACAAGATGTAAAAATTAGAATGATTTCTTATGGAGGAAGTAAAAATAATATTTCTCTATTAGTTGATACAAAAGATAAAATTAATTCGCTACAAAAACTAAACGATTATTTATTTGAATTAGTCACTCTTTAAATTGCAAAAATTTAGTATTGTTAGCAAAAGGGTCGTTTTTAAAAACGACCCTTTCTTCTTTTTATGAGTTCATAATATCTTCTATTTCATCGGCTTCAATAGGAATATTTCTCATTAAATTAAAGGGGTCTCCATTTTCTTGAATAACCACATCATCTTCCAACCGTATTCCAAAACCTTCATCTGGAATATAGATTCCAGGCTCTACGGTAAATACCATATTTGCTTGCATAGGTTCTGTTAATATACCGTAATCGTGTGTGTCTAAACCCATGTGATGGCTAGTACCATGCATTAAATATTTTTTATAAGCTGGCCATTCTGGGTTTTCATTCTGCACATCGGTTTTGTCTAACAATCCTAAGCCTAATAACTCACTAGTCATTACTTTACCGACCTCTATATGATACTCAGCCCAAATAGTTCCTGGAGTTAACATTTTTGTAGCTTCGTTTTTCACTCTATTTACAGCATTGTAAACATCTTTTTGTCTAGGAGTAAATTTTCCAGAAACAGGTACACTACGCGTCATGTCACTTGAATAGTTAGCATATTCAGCACCAATATCCATTAGTATTAGTTCTCCTGCTTTACATTGTTGATTGTTTTCTATGTAATGTAGTACATTCGCATTATTTCCAGAAGCAACAATAGGTGTGTAAGCAAATTTTTTAGAGCGATTTCTCAAGAATTCGTGCATAAATTCTGCTTCAATTTCATATTCCCAAACATCAGGTTTTACAAAATTTAAAATACGTCTAAATCCTTTTTCTGTGATATCGCAAGCTTGCTGAATTAAATCTATTTCAATGTTATCTTTTACAGAACGAAGTCTTTGTAAAATAGGATTGCTCTTTGCAACAGCGTGAGCAGGATATTTTTCTTTTAACCACTTTGTAAAGCGATCTTCTCGTGTTTCAGTTTCTACATTTGCTCTGTAGTGTTCATTTGTATTAATATAAACCGTATCACATTGCGTCATGATTTCAAACATGATTTTCTCCATGTCTTGCAGCCAATAAACAGTTTTAATACCGCTGGTTTCAAAAGCTTTTTCTTTGGTTAATTTTTCACCTTCCCAAATAGCAATATGCTCATTCGTTTCTTTTAAAAACAAAATCTCACGATGTTTCTCTTTAGGACAATCTGGAAATAGTACAAGCATACTTTCTTCCTGATCTACGCCGCTCAAGTAAAATATATCTCGATGTTGCTCAAATGGCATAGTGCTATCTGCACTTATTGGATAGATGTCATTTGAATTAAAAACAGCTAAACTTTTAGGCTTCATATTTGAAGCGAAGTTTTTACGATTTTTTATAAAGAGTTCGCTATTAATTGGATGGTATTTCATATTAAATGTATATTAAGTTTTCTAGATGTAGCAAAGCTAAATAAATCATTTAGATTATAATTTGTTATATTTGATAGTTTCTGAAAAAATTTCGCAGAACAAAGTTGTCTTAGAGTATTAGGGTTTAACATCTAAAAACTAAGATAATACGTATATCAGCAAACAACACTCTCAATATGCTTACAAAAAAACATCAGATGAAAACACGCGTACTATCTCATTTAATTGCTATTACACTCATTTATTTTTTTAACTCGTCTGTTTTGTTTGCTCAACAGCTTCTTAGAGAGATTCCATTACAACAACAAATCGAAAACTCGAGTTTGGTTGTTGAAGGTGAAGTAATTTCAAAAAAAGCCTTTAAGAGTTTAGATGGGAATATTTACACTACAAATACAGTTGAAATATATAAAGTTTTTAAAGGAGAACCAATAACTCATGTTGATGTTATAACAAAAGGAGGGACAATTGGAATGGAATGTCAAATAATAACTCCTAGTTTAAAATTACGTAAAGGAGATTTGGGTGTGTTTACTTTATATGATAGTGATATACCTAAATCTAACAAAGATAAAGTTGCAAATAAATCATTCAAAGTATATAGTTCGCTACAAGGTTTTTATAAGTATAATTTATATGATGATACGGTAACTAATACTCTTAATGGAAAGAAAGGAATTTCTAATGTATTTTATAAAGAGATTATTACTCTTACTAAATCTAATTATAAGAATCTAAATTCTTTTGATGTTGAAAAAAGAATATCTAAGTCAAGTCTAAATAAAAGATTGCTAATCCCTACTGGTATCGTCTTTTCTCCAACAAGTGTTTCTGCTGGTACAAAATCTACAATTACTATTACAATTGCTGGAGGAGCGACTGGTAATTTTGGTAGTACTCAAGGTAAAGTTAGTTTTAGAGATGCAGATTCTGGTGGTAACGATGGGCCTCCTGCATTTAATCCAGTATATGTTGATGCTTTAGATACACAAATATTAAATTGGAGTACTACGTCTATTACTGTAGAAGTGCCTTCAGAAGCAGGGACGGGTGATATTAGAATTACTGATGCTTCTTCAAACGTTATAGTTTCTTCTTCAGATTTAACAGTTACCCATGCAGAAATTAATGTGACATTCGAAGTACCTCAAGGCTCTGGAACCATATATGCATTTCCTACTAGACATGTAGATAATGATGGAAGTGGCGGATACGTTTTACAAATGGAGACAAGTTTTGATGCAGATATTGAAGAGTCTGGTGCTAAAGCAGCATTTTTAAGTGCTTTAGAAACTTGGAGGTGTGAAACAGGTATTAATTTCACCATAGGTGCAGTTAGCCCTATTGATGTTGCCAATACTTCAGACGGAACCAATATTGTAAGATTTGATAATGGTAATGAGCTAGATTCAGGAACACTTGGGCAAACTTCATATCGGTTTTTGGGATGTGGTGGGGCCACTTTAGCAAGTATACAAGCATTTCCTGAAGAAATAGATATTGTCTTTGATGATGGAGAAACTTGGTATTATGGTGGTGTAAATCCAGGGCCGGGATTTGAAATTGATTTTGAAAGTGTAGCGCTTCATGAATTAGGTCATGCACATCAATTAGGTCACGTAATAGATACAAATAATGATGTGATGCATTTTAATCTTGGTTTAGGAGAATTGTTAAGAGATTTAAGCCCTAATAATATTACTGCTGCAAATAATGTGCAAAGTAGGAGCGAATCCAGTGTTCCTGCTTTTTCATGTTTTTCAGGAAAGTCAAGTATGTCTTCGCATGCTTGTTCTCTTAGCATAGAAGATGAAGAACTAAACAAAGCCATTGGTTTATACCCTAACCCGGCTCAAAGTATATTTTATATAAAAAATAATTCATTTATTAATTTAGAGAAAGCCGTGATTTACGATTTAAGTGGAAGGCTTATTAATGAATATGATATTTCTAATGCATCAAGAACCAAAAGTATTGATGTAACTGGAGTGTCCAAAGGTATTTATTTTGTAAATATTCATTCTGAAAGAGCGATGATTACCAGAAAAATGATTCTAGATTAATTTAACAAAACTATAGCATATTAGAATAGTATTATTATGGCTAGTTTTAGTTATTTTCAATAATTAAAACTAGCCATATGAAATTTAAAATTCTCCATTTATTTTTTCTTATTTCTCTTTTAAAAATTTCTGCTCAACAAGCGGCAACACCTTCAAAAGTAGTTGAAGAGGCTCTTATTAAAAAGGAGCAACTTACTCAAACATCATTAGTAAAAAATGTGGCTTTTAAAAATATTGGGCCTACGGTTATGAGCGGACGGGTCACCGATTTATCCGTTAATCCAGAAGATCCAACCGAATTCTATGTAGGATATGCGTCAGGAGGTGTTTGGCATACTAACAATAATGGCACAACTTTTAATCCAATATTAGATTCATCTAATACTCAAAATGTAGGTGATATTGCTGTTGATTGGAAGAATAGAACCATATGGGTAGGTACTGGAGAGAATAATTCATCTAGATCAAGTTATGCTGGTATTGGCGTTTTAAAGTCTATAGATAACGGTAAGACTTGGCAAAATATGGGGCTTAAAGATTCACATCATATAGGTCGAATTTTAATCAATCCGAACAATCCCGACGAGGTTATTGTTGGGGTTACTGGTCACTTGTATTCTCCAAATCAAGAACGGGGAATTTACAAAACAGTAGATGGTGGAAAAACGTGGACGCAAAAATTATTTGTAGACGATAAGAGTGGTATTATAGATCTCCAATGTAGTCCCGATAACTTTAATTTAATGTTTGCAACGTCTTGGACTAAAGATCGTAAAGCATGGAATTTTGATGGTAGTGGACATAATTCTGCAATTTACAGAAGTACAGATGCAGGAAATACATGGGTGAAAGTTTCTACTGAAAAAAGTGGATTTCCAACAGGACAAGGTGTTGGTAGAATTGGACTGGCTGTTTTTAACGATAATCTAATTTATGCTTTACACGATAGTCAATTTCGGAGAGTCCCTGAAGAGAACGATGAAGAAAAACGTGGTTTAACTAAGGAAGATTTTAAGACCATGACAAATGAAGCCTTTTTTAAGCTCGATGATAAAAAACTCAATGGTTTTTTAAAAACGAATGGATTTCAAGAAAAATACAAAGCTGAAAATGTAAAGCAAATGGTGAGAAGTGGTAATGTAAAACCAATCGACCTTGCAAAATATCTTGAAAATGCTAATTCAATGTTGTTTGATACGCCTGTTATTGGAGCTGAGGTTTATAAAAGTGAAGATGGTGGTATAAGTTGGAAAAAAAAACATAAAGGTTATTTAGATGATTTATATTTTAGTTATGGTTATTATTTTGGAGAAATAAGAGTAGATCCTCAAAATGAAAAAGGAATTTACGTATTAGGAGTTCCTATTTTAAAATCTAAAGATGGAGGACAAACCTTTACCTCTATAAGTAGGGAAAATGTACATGCAGATCATCAGGCACTATGGGTAAACCCAAAAAAAGCTGGTCACCTAATAAATGGTAATGATGGTGGACTAAATATGAGTTATGATGATGGTGAAACATGGGAAAAGCTTAATGTTAATTCTGTTGGTCAATACTACTATATAAATGTAGACAATGCTAATCCATATAATATTTATGGAGGTTTACAAGATAATGGTGTGTGGGTAGGTGCAAATAATGCTCGTGAAGATAAGAGTTGGCATCAAAGTGGGCAGTATCCTTGGAAAAGTATCATGGGAGGTGATGGTATGCAAGTTCAAATTGATAATAGAGGTAACAATGTTGTGTATACAGGCTACCAGTTTGGAAATTATTACAGGCTTAATTTAGAAACTGGAGAGCGGACTTATATACAACCCAAGCATGAATTGGGAGAAAACCCATACCGCTTTAATTGGCAGACACCTATTTTATTATCGTCTCACAATCAAGATATTTTATATCTAGGCGGAAATAAATTAATGCGTTCAATGAATCAAGGAACCGATTGGGAGGCCATTAGTGATGATCTTACCAACGGTGGAAAAAAAGGTAATATTGCTTATGGAACCTTGTCAACTATTAGTGAATCTCCATTTCAATTTGGACTCATTTATACAGGTAGTGACGATGGATTAATACAAGTTACTAAAGATGCTGGAGGGAGTTGGGAAACTATTTCAAAATCATTACCTAAGGATTTATGGGTAAGTCGCATTGTGGCTTCACAGCATAAAAAAGAACGTGTTTATGCAACTTTGAATGGGTATCGTTGGGACGATTTTACAACATATGTTTATATGAGTAATGATTATGGGAAAACATGGACTAACATTAGTGCTAATATACCAACATCTCCTGTTAACGTTATTAAAGAAGATCCTGTAAATAAGAATATATTGTATCTAGGAACAGACAATGGTGCTTATATTTCATTTAACCAAGGTCAAAACTGGGAAGCGTTTAGTAACGGATTGCCTAGTGTGGCTGTTCATGATTTGGTTATACAGCCTAAAGCAAAACACTTATTGCTTGGAACTCACGGAAGAAGTATTTACAAAACAGATATTGCGCCACTCCAAAAGATGAATGATAGTATGCGTTCAGCATCAGTTACACTTTTTAAAGTGAAAGCCCTAAAGCATTCTTCTAGTTGGGGAAGCACTTGGAGTAAATGGTTTAAAGCTTCTGAGCCTAAAGTAGATGTTGCATTCTATTCAAATGCTTCAGAAGAAAAAAACATTAAAGTGCTTTCTGAAGAAGGCGTGTTACTTAATCAGGTTAAAGTTAATGCAGATAAAGGCTATAACTACGCAAGTTATGATTTAACCGTAACCAAAAAAGGCAGAAAAGCGCTTATCAAAGAGAATGATAGTATAGAAATCAATAAGGCAAAGAATGATAAGTATTATTTACCGATAGGGACATACTACATCCAAATTGGATCTCAAAAAGAAGTTTTAGTGATAAATTAAGCTAAATTTAACTTAAAATCATTATAAATAGTAAAAACATGACATATGTTAGTTGTCTAAAACTTCGTCCTAACTTACCTTTGTAAAAACAAAAATAACTTCAAAATAATGGGTGGATTTTTTAAATCTTCGATTGGAAGAAAGATTGCAATGGCTCTTTCTGCTTTCTTCCTCATGTTTTTCTTAATAATGCATTTAGCGGTAAATATAACATCTTTATTCAGTGAAGATGTTTTTAACGAGCTATCTCATTTTATGGGAACAAATCCTATAGTTCAATTTGCATTACAACCAGTTTTAATATTTGGTGTTGTATTTCATTTTGTAATGGGCTTTGTATTAGAACTTAAGAACAAAAAAGCAAATGGCGTTGCATACGCCAAAAACAATGGCGCAGCAAACTCTACTTGGATGAGTAGGAATATGATTTATAGTGGGGTAGCAATCTTAGCTTTCATTGTTCTTCATTTTATAGATTTCTGGTTTCCAGAAATAAATGTTAAATACATTCAGGGTGATATGTCTGGAATGCATGATGGAAGTTTTAGATATTTCCATGAATTACAGCACAAGTTTTTAAGCCCGGCCAGAGTAGGTGCCTATGTTGTTGCTTTTATATTTTTAGCGTTGCACTTATTACACGGATTCACATCAGCATTCCAATCGGTAGGAGCTACAGCCGGACGTAAAAAAGCATTACAAACATTTGGAAAAGTATATTCAATTGTTATTCCGCTAGGATTTATAATAATTGCACTTTATCATCACCTTAACCATTAATCTTAAATAAGTTTAGTATGGCTTTAGATTCAAAAGTACCAAAAGGTCCAATTAAAGATAAATGGACAGATTATAAAAATCATATCGATTTAGTAAATCCCGCTAATAAACGCCACATAGATGTTATTGTAGTAGGAACTGGTTTAGCAGGTGGTTCAGCTGCTGCTACTCTAGCTGAGTTAGGATATAATGTAAAAGCATTTGCTTATCAAGATTCTCCTAGACGTGCACATTCTATTGCTGCGCAAGGAGGAATTAATGCAGCAAAAAATTATCAAGGAGATGGTGATTCAACATATAGGTTATTTTATGATACTGTAAAAGGTGGTGATTATCGTTCTCGTGAAGCAAACGTGCATCGTTTAGCTGAGGTGTCTGCAAATATTATTGATCAATGTGTCGCACAAGGAGTTCCTTTTGCACGTGATTATGGAGGGCTATTAGATAACCGTTCATTTGGTGGTGTATTGGTGTCAAGAACGTTTTACGCTAAAGGACAAACAGGACAACAATTATTATTGGGGGCTTATTCAGCAATGAATAGACAAATTGCTCGTGGTAAAATTGAAATGTTTAATCGCCACGAAATGCTTGACGTTGTAAAAGTTGACGGAAAAGCAAGAGGTATCATTGCCCGTAATTTAATTACTGGTGAGATAGAAAGGCATTCTGCACATGCAGTTGTTATAGCATCAGGTGGATACGGAAATGTATATTTCTTATCAACAAATGCCATGGGAAGTAATGCAACTGCTGCTTGGAAAATTCATAAAAAAGGAGCGTATTTTGCAAATCCTTGTTTTACACAAATTCACCCGACTTGTATTCCGCGTTCAGGCGATTATCAATCTAAATTAACGTTGATGTCTGAATCATTACGTAACGATGGCAGAATTTGGGTGCCCGCAAACATGGAAGATGCTAAAGCAATACAAGAACGAAAATTAAAACCAACTGAAATTGCTGAAGAAGATAGAGATTATTTCTTAGAACGTCGCTATCCAGCCTTTGGTAACTTGGTACCTCGCGATGTAGCGTCAAGAGCCGCTAAAGAACGTTGTGATGCTGGTTTTGGAGTCAATGCAACAGGAGAGGCTGTGTTTTTAGATTTTGCATCAGCTATTGAACGTTATGGTAAAACACAAGCTAAAGTTCAAAACATCAATAATCCTTCGGCTGAAAAGATATATGAATTAGGACAAGCGATAGTTGAAGAGAAATACGGAAACTTATTCCAAATGTATGAGAAAATCGTTGATGAGAACCCATACGAAACACCTATGATGATTTATCCAGCAACCCACTATACAATGGGCGGTGTTTGGGTTGATTATAATTTAATGACCACTGTTGAAGGTCTGTACTGTATTGGTGAAGCTAATTTCTCAGATCACGGAGCAAATAGACTTGGAGCTTCTGCCTTAATGCAAGGATTAGCTGATGGTTATTTTGTATTACCATATACCATTGGAGATTATTTATCAGATGATATTAGAACAGGAAAAATACCAACCGATACTAAGGAATTTGATGAAGCTGAAAAAGAAGTAAAAGAACGTATCGAGTTCTTCATCAATAATAAAGGAACAAAATCTGTAGATCATTTTCACAAACGACTTGGAAAAGTCATGTGGGATAAAGTAGGAATGGCACGTAATGAAAAAGGTTTAAAAGAAGCTATGGCTGAAATTAAAGCCATTCGAGAAGAGTTCTGGAAAGAAGTTAATGTACCAGGAAGTGCAAATGAAATGAACCCTGAACTTGAAAAAGCTGGTCGTGTTGCCGATTTCTTGGAGTTAGGCGAATTATTTGCAAAAGATGCTTTAGTACGTGAAGAATCTTGTGGAGGTCACTTTAGAGAAGAGTCTGTTGAACTAGACGGCCCTCAAAAAGGAGAAGCTAAACGTAATGATAAAGATTTTGCATTTGTTTCTGCATGGGAATATAAAGGAGAACCTGCCGATGCAGTTTTACATAAAGAAGAATTAGAATTTAAAGACATTGAATTGAAGCAGAGATCTTATAAATAATTATTAATTATTTAGTTATTTTGGATGAGTAATTTTAAATCTTTTGAAGAATTGGCTTTTTGGAAAGAAGCAAGGAATTTAAGATTATTTGTAAAGAACCAATTAATTACTAAGATCCCTAATTCTGAGAAGTTTGCTCTAATTGATCAAATTAAACGTTCATCACGTTCTGTTGGAAATAATATTTCTGAAGGTTATGGAAGATTTCATTTTCAAGAGAACATTCAGTTTTGTAGGATAGCAAGAGGCTCTTTGTTTGAAACTCTTGATCATGGAATTATAGCTTTTGATGAAGGCTATATTTCAGAAGAAAATTTAAATGAATTAAGAATAATACATAATAAAACTCTTTTGATTTTAAATGGATATATTAAATATTTAAAGAATCAAAAAGAAAAATAAAGTTATTAAGTTAATTAGAAATTGTATCATAAAACTATCGTTCAATAGCCAAATAACTCAATAACCAAATAACTAGAAGAAAATGAATCTAACACTTAAAATTTGGAGACAAAAAGACTCAAATGCAAAGGGTCAAATGGTCGATTATAAAGTTACTGATATTTCAGAACACATGTCTTTTTTAGAAATGATGGATGTTTTGAATGAACAATTGGTGAATTCTGGTGAAGACCCTGTAGCATTCGATCATGATTGCCGAGAAGGTATTTGCGGAATGTGTTCTATGTACATTAATGGAGAAGCTCATGGTCCAGATAGGGGCATAACAACCTGCCAATTGCACATGCGTATGTTTAATGATGGCGATACAATTACTATCGAGCCATTTAGAGCAGCAGCTTTTCCTGTAATAAAAGATTTAGTAGTTGATAGAATGGCTTTCGAGCGCATTCAACAAGCAGGAGGTTATATTTCTGTAAATACTTCTGGAAATACTCAGGATGCAAATTCACTTCCTATTTCAAAACATGCAGCAGATGAAGCCATGGATGCAGCTACATGTATTGGTTGTGGTGCTTGTGTTGCAACTTGTAAAAACTCATCAGCTATGTTGTTTGTAGGAGCTAAAGTATCGCAATATGCACTATTACCTCAAGGACAAGTAGAAGCAGCAGATCGTGTTAAAAATATGGTTGCTCAAATGGATTTAGAAGGCTTTGGTAACTGTACAAATACTGGTGCTTGTGAAATTGAATGCCCTAAAGGTATTTCTTTGGATAATATTGCTAGAATGAATCGCGAGTTAATGAAAGCTAATATATCATAATATTTTAGTTATACATATCTTAAAATTTAAGAACCCAAGCTAATGCTTGGGTTTTTTTGTTTAGATTTAAGAAATTAAATCTAGTAGATGAAAATAAAATTGATAGCCCTATGTTTTCTTTATCACTTTATATGCATACATGTAAATTCACAAATATGTGAAAAAGAAGCTAGTTTCTTTTGTGAAGAATCTATGTTGAAACATTTAAAATCATTGTCATCTGATGCTTTTGAAGGAAGAAGAACAGGGACTAGAGGAGCCTTAAAGGCTAGAAAGTATATAATTAATCAGTTCTATTCGTTAAATGTTTTACCATTAGGAAAAAACTATGAGCAGCCCTTTTTGTTTGTAGAAAAGCGGAAACAATATAAAGCAATAAATATTTTAGGGCTTATAAAAGGAACTAAAAACCCTCATGAATACATAATTATTAGTGCTCATTATGATCATGAAGGCATTAAAAAAGGAGCCATTTATAATGGAGCCGATGATAATGCCTCTGGTTTGAGTGCATTATTTAGTTTTGGTGAGTATTTTAAAAATAATCCACCTAAACATTCTGTTATTTTAGCTGCGTTTGATGGCGAAGAATTAGGATTACAAGGGTCTAAATATTTTGTAAAAAATTCAATTATTCCATTAAAAAATATCAAAGTTAATATTAACATGGATATGATTGGTAGGAGTGAAAAAAACGAATTATTTGTTGTTGGAACGGAGCATAACAAAAAATTGAAATACGCTGTTAGCTATTGTCAACACTCTAAGAAAATTAAACTAATAGAAGGTCATAATGATAGTGATGCCTTAGAGAATTGGACCTATTCATCAGATCATATGAATTTTTATAAAAAAGGCATTCCCTTTTTATACTTTGGAGTAGAGGATCATAAAGATTATCACGAACCTACAGATGATTACGAAAATATTCATCCGAAATTCTATGTAGAAGCTGTAAATGTTATTGTCTCAGTTTTTAAAAAAATAGATACCTTAAAATTCTAGAAATAGGCTTTTAATTGAATAGACCCAGTATGGATGGTTTTGCTGGTTTCTGTTTTTCTTCCGAAATAACTTAAATTAAGGTCTAAGAAAGCAGTTAATTTTTTTTGGGCTAATAAGGACCATGTAAAGTTTTTACCAGGCTGTAACCCCTCTAGCATTTGATAAGCAACAGGAGTATTCGGATTTCCATTAAAAATATTTGAGAAATAATTAAACTCCCCATTTATAGCATTTTTTGAGCCGTTGGCTAAAGTAAAGGATACACCATATTTTTGTTGTTCTAAAGATTCTAGATTGCCTATCGTATTATTTTTGCTAGCGTACTGATAAAATATATCAAAACTTGAATTGTCATTAAATAAATAGGATAGTTTTGGGTTAAGTAACTCCTCTTCAAAATTATAATTTTTGCTAGCAAAGTTCTCGCTAATACTTTCATTATTGTTAAAAGATGAAAGCATATTTATTAACCAACTTTCAGCAATTTTATGGTTAAAATTAAGTTGATGACTTTTTAAACCGTTTTCAATAAAACCAACGGATAAAATATTTCTGGTTACATTATCAAGATAGGTATAAGACGTTGTATAACGTTGTTTTCCTCTATTAAAAAACAAAACATTTCTAAAATTCAATTGCAATCCTAATTGATTTTCTTTTTCATCTTTAAAAGGGTTGAGGTTAAAGTCATTGCCTTCTCGTCTTATTTTTCTATCAATTAAGTAACTGGTTTGATTATAAAAATGAGACCAGAATTTTTTGGATTTACTTTTGCTGACAGCCCATTGAGATGGATTGAATGTGATGGTTTGACTTAGCCTATTTTGATGTGTTTTTATAAAAACCCGATTGGGCAAAAGAACCCTTATGTATTTTCCTTGATCTTGAAATTGAGCAATTTCAAACTCTTCAAGTTCCTGAATACCATTTTCATTATAATCAATCCATGTATAAGTTCCTTGCCCTGCTTCAACTTCAACATAAGTAAAGTCTTGTTGAGGCAATGTCCCAGAATTGGTTTCAAAAATAGTATTCCATTGCACAATTTGTTTAAAAAGCTTTTGATTAAACTGTAATCTGGAGTTTATGGAACGTTCATCTTCAATATCACTATCTTCACTTTTCAAAGTTCTATAATTAGCATATAAAGACAAGTTTGTATTTTCATTTCTAACCAATCGCGAATCTAAATAGAATGTGTTGGAAGTATTTACTTTTTGTAATTCATTATTCCTTATACTATCATTAACCCGGTGTTTATAACCTATTTTGGCAAAGACTTTGGTGCTATCTCCAACTCCAATAAAGGCTTCATAGGATTTAAACTTTTGACTTAAAGGTGTTAGTGTTTGAGTAGAAATATCTTTTTGCTCATTATCTTCAATGGCTATCTTGGTTCCTAACCAACCTTTTTGCATATCATAAATAATACGATTATAAGACCTTAAAAAAGTTGAGGTATTAATACTAGAATTAGCATTTAAAAAACTAGAATGTGATGTTATATTAAACCTATTGAGGCGTAGATCTATATTAGTAACATGTCTATTGCCATTAAAGTTTTCGGAATAACCTAAATGCTCAAATTGATAGTTTATAGTCCCTTTATCCGGGTGAAAAACCCGAAAGCCTGAGTTTAGCAAAACCTGATCACCCAAGTTTATTACGGTTTGATTTCCAGAAGGTAATTCTAAATTCCAATCACGATTAAATTCGGCATTATATAAGCGTTCTATCGTTTTAAAATCCTCTTGAATATAATCTGTGTTAACAAAAGCGCTTACACTCCAAAGACTATCTTCTTTTATAAGTGTCTGTTCAATATTCAATTTTCCGGCAAAACCATCATTATCATCATCATTTAAACCTGAAAATAAGTTTAAATCATTTTTACTGCCTGCGACCTCAAAAGCGATACTGGTTTTCTCTGATGGATTATAGTTTCCGTTTATTACAGCAATTTGAAGCTTTGTTGGAGCTACCAATTGAACAATAGGCGCATAATTTCCTTGAGAAACACCAACAAATTCATAGATATTATTAATAGCCGTAGTATTACTTAAAATATAGTCACCTTGGTTAACTCCCACTTGCGTGAAAGTAACGCGATATAATTCATCATCTGGATTATTAGAAAAAACAAAAGCTTCAACACCTCCAATGAGTTCTTTTTTATATAAGATTCGATTCTCATTCAGAGCTTCTTGAATTTCAGAAGGCGCTACCATTAAACTTCTATCATCGCCAGCATTAGATAATATTTGAACCTGTTCTTCAGATAAGTTTTGTTGGAGTGGTTGATTTTTTGCATCATTTTCAGAATATACTGAAACACCTATTTTTAATTTGTCACTTTCATATCGTCCGCCTCCATAAGCTACAAAACGTGAATAATTACGTTCGCTAAATTGATAATCGACAGTAATTCTCATCTCAGAAGTTATAGGATATGTAGCATTAAATATAATTTCCCCCGCATTATAATCTATAATATAATCTTGATCTTCACCGCGTTTTACAGCAACACCATTTACATAGACCGTTTCACTGCCAGACACAATAAGCACAAATAACTCTCCGTTCTGTCCTTGTAATTTATAAGGGCCTTGATTCCCTTCTTGTGCCGTAAACTGGCTTCTTGTAAATTGCCCACGAACAATAGCGCCAGAAGCAAATAAATTTGTTTGAGAATCTTCATCGCCTAATCGAGCTTTAACAGATAAACCTTGAACACGTTTAGAAAAACTTGCAAAATAAGAATCGGTATTTATTAAATCAATATCACCAGCTCTAATATTCCAACGGTCACTAAATAGCTCAATAAAAACTTGATCAAATTCATCTAAACGTTGCGAATAACCGCTCTCTTGTAAAGGAATATTAGCGTCTTGTATAGATGCTCTAAGAGATACTTTATCATTTAGTTTTCCTGTTATTTGAAGATCTAATTCGCTGTTTAAAACCGAATTTTGATTGTTCCCAATAGTAACACCTCTCGAGATACTACCAGAAGTTGTTAAACCATCAAAAGGAGTGAAATTTTTAGAGGTATTTGGTTTCGATAATTTATATAGTTTTTTAAGATTATCATTGTTTTCAACAATAATATTTTCATCCAATTGTTGATAGGTTCTAGTTAAGAAATCGGGAAACCTTAGATAGTTTATAATAATGGAATCTGTTTCAATAGGCTTTTTAAAAATAAGAACTGCTTTCGCAAAATCGACAGCATAGAACGTTGAATCAATAATCGTATGATCTTTTCTTTTAATTGAAAACGAGTTGGAATTTATACTTACGCTATCTATACGAATGGAGTCTTTTACTGCAACCTTTATAGTTTTATAGTTTGAAGTCGGCTCTTGAGTAAATCCGCAAAAACCAATTAAAAATATAAGAATTGATGTAATAAATTTCATTATATACTTAAACTACAAATAGTTTAAAATATTTTGTTAATATAATTCGTTAAATCTGTTGCAATAACTAATATAACCCCTTTAAGGAAACTTAAAGATATCTTATAAGCTTGTCTTTCATGGTAAATGGGGAATCTAAATAAAAATTTATTTTTATTTGATAGCGTAAAAGTAACGTATTATTTATTTTAGCTAGATGAAATATGCATAATTAATGATTAGGCATCAAACAATTAAAACCTTAACCATATACAAATGAAAATTATATCATATAATGTAAACGGCATTCGAGCAGCAATAAATAAAGGTTTTGTAGATTGGTTAAAAAGTGCAAATCCAGATGTTATTTGCTTACAAGAAATAAAGGCATTAAAAGAACAGTTGGATTTAGATATTTTTGAGGAAGCTGGATATAAATATAACTATTGGTTTAGTGCTCAAAAAAAAGGATATAGCGGTGTAGCAATTTTAAGTAAAACAGAACCCAATCATATAGAATATGGTACGGGTATAGAATCAATGGATTTTGAAGGTAGAAATATACGTGCCGATTTTGACGGTGTATCTGTTATGAGTTTATATTTGCCATCTGGAACCAACGATGCACGTTTAAATCATAAGTTAGAGTACATGGATTTGTTTCAAGATTATATAAATAATCTAAAAAAAGAACGACCTCATCTAGTTATTTGTGGTGATTATAATATTTGTCATGAAGCGATTGATATTCATAATCCTAAAATGAAAGGGGTATCAGGGTTTTTACCCGTAGAGCGTGAGTGGATTGGGAGTTTTATAGATAGTGGATTTATAGACTCGTTTAGGTATTTAAATTCAGAAACCCAGCAATATAGTTGGTGGAGTTACCGAGCTAATGCTCGTGCTAATAACAAAGGGTGGCGATTAGATTATGCTATGGTAGCCCAACCATTACAAGAAAAAATAAAAAGAGCCGTTATACTATCTGAAGCAGTGCATAGTGACCATTGTCCAATTTTATTAGAAATGGATAATTAAAACATATTTTATAAATAAGTAAATAACAAATGAACCCAAACAGAATGATTAAAAAAACCTTATTAGTCGTATTAACCTTAACATTTTTAGTGTCTTGTGTGTCACCAAAAGTGTATAAAGATTTAGAAAACAAATATGCTGATTTAAAGGAAGAGAATCGAAAACTTTCTAATGAGAATGATGCACTTTTAAGTGCCAAGAATGCAGCGAAAAATGAATTGAAACAAATTCAAAAAGCCTATGATGAAGCTATTCAACAACGTGACAAGCTACAATCAGACTATAATGCTGCAAAATCTAATTATGATAATTTAAAAAATTCTTATGATGCCTTAGAAAAGAATAGTTCTAGTGCCATAGCTAGAAATTCTAAAAAAAATAGAGAATTATTAGCACAATTAGAAGCAAAAGAACAAGCATTGGCTGATGAAAATGCACGTTTAGCAAGACTTAAAAAGGAATTAGAAGACAGGTCTAACCGAGTAGCAGAATTAGAGAGTGTTATTGCTTCAAAAGATGCCGCGATGACACAATTAAAGAATGCTATTTCAAAAGCTTTAACAGATTTTGAAGGTAAAGGTTTAACTGTAGAGCAACGCGACGGAAAAGTATACGTATCTATGGAGAACAAACTATTATTTGGTTCTGGTAGCTGGGCAGTTGGTGTAGAAGGACGAAGAGCTGTGCAGCAATTAGGAAGTGTACTTGGAGACAATCCTGATATTGCAGTTTTAATAGAAGGACATACAGATAATGTGCCTTACAAAGGAAGTGGACAATTAAGTGGCAATTGGGATTTATCAACCAAACGTGCTACGGCTATTGTGAAAATTTTAAAAGAAAACACGTCTATAAATCCAGAAAATTTAACTGCAGCTGGTCGTGGTGAATTTGCACCTATTGCTACAAATACGACTGCTGAAGGAAAAGCAAAAAATAGACGTATTGAAGTGGTTTTAACACCAAAGTTAGACGAACTATCTAAATTATTAAACGAGAATTAATCATATTACATTCTTGCCTTTCGTCTTCGCTCAAGATAAACTAACTCATTAGGAATTCACTTAAAAAACCTTTCAGAATTATAAGATTCTGAAAGGTTTTTTATCTTTAACGACTAGTCAAAACAATCTAACCTGTTATTCCCATCTTAATGGGAATAATAAAAAACTTATAAATGAAATATACAACACTACCAAATACCAATATAAAAGTTAGTAAAATATGTTTAGGTTCTATGACCTGGGGAAACCAAAACACAGAAGCCGAAGGACATGCTCAAATGGATTATGCTATAGACCAAGGTATTAATTTTATAGATACTGCAGAATTGTATCCAGTGCCAGCAACTGCAGAAATGAGTGGGAGAACTAGTAACATAATTGGGACTTGGTTAAAGAAAACCAGACATAGAGATAAGGTTATTATCGCTTCTAAAATTGCAGGACCAGGAGATTATACAGCACATATTCGTACAACAGGATTCAGTCCAAATGCCATAAAAGAAGCTATAGACTTAGAGTTAAAAAGGTTGCAAACGGATTATATAGATTTGTACCAACTACATTGGCCAGAGCGAGACACAAATAGATTTGGAATTAGAAATTATGAGCATGACACCAATTGGAAAGACAATTTTAATGAAATTCTTCACAGTTTGGATACTTCTATAAAAGAAGGGAAAATAAGGAATATTGGTCTTTCTAATGAAAACTCATGGGGAACCATGCGTTATTTAGAAGAATCTAAAAAGCACGATTTACCTAGAGTAGTAACCATTCAAAATGCCTACTCTATGCTAACTAGGACATTTGAAACTGATTTAGCAGAAGTAGCTTTAAGGGAAAATGTAGGCTTGCTAGCATACTCTCCAATGGCATTTGGTGTGCTTTCAGGTAAATATGTTAAAGGAAATGCAGCAGATAATGCCAGACTTAAATTGTTTCCAAGATTTGCTAGGTATAGTGGGGAGAAAGCGGCCGAAGCGACTAAGCGGTACTTAAAAATAGCAGAAGATCATGGTTTAACCTTAGCACAAATGTCATTGGCGTTTGTTAATCAACAGCCTTTTGTTACCAGTACTATAATTGGAGCAACTAACTTAGAACAACTTAAAGAAAATATTGATAGTATTCATGTAAATTTGAGTGAAGAGGTATTGGATAAGATTAATGAAACACATTCAGTAATGCCTAACCCTGCACCTTAATAGGGGCTTGTAAAACACTAAAATTTTTATTGTTTTAGATGATAGTTTTTTCGAGAATAGATTGATTACAACAGATTTAATTTTGTAAGGGAATATAAAAAAATGTCATAAAAACAAAAACCCTCATACTCTTAAAAAGTATGGGGGTTTTTAATTATTTAATTTGATTACCATCTTTATCGAAAAAGTGGTATTCTAGATATGTGTAAGCATCTCTTGGTAAAACTTTAACCCATTTTTTGTGTTCAAAAAACCATTTTGAACGTATCGATGGAAAACCTTTTGTTAAAAAGGCTGCTATAAAAGGATGTGTGTTTAAAGTCAACTTTTTATAGTCTTTTTTTAATAGTAGTTCAAGATCTTGTGTTACTTTTTGCACCAGTCCAATTGGTGCTTCAACCTCAGAGCCATTTAAACCATTAGGATTTTCCTCTCTGGTTTTAATGTTCATTTCTGGGCGAACTCGTTGTCTTGTTATTTGTATCAATCCGAATTTACTAGGAGGCAATATTTTGTGTTTAGCTCTGTCATCCTTCATTTCATCGCGAAGGTGATTAAATAATTTTTGCCTGTTTTCAGCATTGGTCATATCGATAAAATCTACTACAATAATGCCGCCCATATCACGTAAACGCAATTGACGAGCCATTTCGGTAGCTGCTATTAGATTTACCTCTAATGCTGTATCCTCCTGGTTGTTGGCTTTGTTGGATCTGTTGCCGCTATTTACATCTATAACATGTAGTGCTTCGGTGTGTTCTACCACCAAATAAGCACCTTTAGCCATAGAAACGGTTTTACCAAAGGAAGTTTTTATTTGCCTTTCAATTCCAAATTTTTCGAAAATTGGAACTTTAGACTGATACAATTTAACTATTGATTCTTTTTTTGGTGCAATTTCTTGCACATAATCTTTAATTTGAATGTAAAGCTCTTCATCATCAACATGAATACTCGTAAAGGTGTCATTAAATATGTCTCGTAAAATAGACGAGGCCTTATTCATTTCTCCTAATACTTTACTTGGATGATGTGCTTTGTGTAGCTTTTTACACATTGCCGTCCAACGACTAAGCAAATTTTGTAAATCTTTATCTAGTTCTGCTACTTTTCTGCCTTGTGCTACGGTGCGTACAATAATACCGAAACCTGGTGGAGTTATACTCTTTACCAAGCGTTTTAGTCGGTCTTTTTCTTCTCTGTCTTCTATTTTTTGAGAAATAGAAATACGACTAGAAAAAGGAACTAAAACAATATATCTGCCAGCAATAGAAAGCTCTGAGCTTATTCTAGGGCCTTTTGTAGATATAGGTTCTTTAACTATTTGTACTAATAGCGATTGATTAGATTTTAAGGCGTCGACAATTTTGCCGTCTTTCTCAATATCTTTTTCAAATGGAAAGTCTTTTAAAGAAAAATCTTTTAATTTACCTGTGCTTACACGTTTTGTGAATTTTAAAAGTGAAGGTAGTTTTGGTCCTAAATCGTGATAATGCAAAAATGCATCTTTCTCGTAACCTACATTAACAAATGCAGCATTTAAACCAGGAACGGCTTTTCTTATTTTGGCTATAAACACATCACCAACAGAAAAGTCATTACTATCTTCATCCTTCTGTAATTCGATAAGTTTTCCATCTTTTAATAAGGCAAAATCAACATTGTCGGAACTAGATCGAATGATCAATTCTTTATCCATTTAGTTAATTTTTATCCATACAATTAAGTACAGATGGATTATACATTATTTCTACCTAACAATAAAAAAACATTATTTATTGTTGGATATTGTACCTTAAATTAATCTTAATAATTAAAGACTAACTTTTTATTAAGGTATTTCACAGGATTTTTGAATCCGTGGAGTTCATAAAACGCTAAAAGCGTTCGTTATTTATAATGAACTCATTTCAAAGAACTTGTTGTTTTTAAAACCAAAAGAAGTAGTTAGATTAACTACTTCTTTGATTTATTTTTTCTTTTTGTGACGGTTAGCACGTCTGCGTTTCTTACGCTTATGCGTTGCTACCTTATGTCTTTTACGTTTTTTACCACTTGGCATACATAGTGTCTTTTAAATTAATAATTATTTAGTTTAATATTTTATTTAACGTCTACATTGGTTTTAACACCTTCAACAAAAACTTTTGCTGGCTTAAATGCAGGGATGTTGTGAGCTGGTATCTTTATAGTTGTGTTCTTAGATATATTCCTACCCGTTTTTTCTGCTCTTGTTTTAATAATGAAGCTTCCAAAACCTCTTAAGTATACATTATCACCACTTTCTAAAGAAGTTTTTACTTCTTCCATAAATGTTTCAACAGTTGCTTGAACATCTCCTTTTTCAATTCCTAGTTTTTCAGAAATTTTTGCTACTAAATCAGCCTTCGTCATTTTAATATTTTATTTTTAGGTTACTATCAATTTCGAGGGATGCAAATATAGGAATTTAATATTCAATATTTCAAACCTAATTCATTAAAATTTAAGATTATAAACGTTTATTTTTGTGCACAGCATATATTGTATAAATGATATTTTCAGAAATTTTAATTCGCTGGTATTCAAATAATAAGAGAGCCCTTCCTTGGAGGCAAACTAAAGCTCCCTATTATATATGGCTATCAGAAATTATCTTACAGCAAACACAAATTAAACAAGGACTTCCTTATTATACGTCATTTACTGAAAAATTCCCTTCAGTTTTTGACCTTGCTAAGGCAGATGAAGAAGAAGTGCTTAAGCTATGGCAGGGACTTGGATATTACTCGCGAGCCAGAAATTTACATGCAACTGCCAAATACATTGCAGAAGAATTAAAAGGAAAGTTTCCTAATAATTATAAGGGATTATTAAAACTAAAAGGCATAGGAGATTATACGGCAAGTGCTATAGCATCTATTTGTTTTGATGAAGCTGCTGCAGTTGTAGATGGTAACGTATATAGGGTCTTATCGAGGTATTTTGGAATAGACACGCCTATAAATTCTTCAAAAGGAGCAAAAGAATTTAAAGCACTCGCACAAGAATTAATTGATAAAAAGAACCCAGCAGATTTTAATCAGGCAATTATGGAGTTTGGAGCCATGCAATGTAAGCCTCAAAATCCAGATTGTAATATTTGTCCTTATAATAAGGGATGTATTGCTTTCAACAAAAAGACCATAAATAATTTACCGGTTAAAATAAAATCTGCAAAGGCGAAAAAAAAGTACTTCAATTTTCTAGTGTTTATTTCTGAAGAAGGGAAGACTGTGTTGGAAAAACGAGAAGGAAAAGGTATTTGGCAAAACTTATATCAATTCCCTTTAATAGAGACCAATAAAAATATTGATGACCATACTTTAATGAAACAGATTAAAGAGCATGATTTAATTAAAGGTATGCCATTTGAATTATCACTATATAATAAAGATGTTGTCGTACATAAATTATCTCATCAACATTTATATACTAAGTTTTGGGTTGTAAATGTAAATAAGCTTTTGGTTGAAGGCATTCCAACAAATCAAATACATAATTATGCAGTACCAATTCTAATTGGGAATTTTATTGAAGCGTTTAATTTTTAAAGTAATCTTTTAAACGTAATACTGAAATATTGTTTCAATGAAATTGAAGTGTTTATTGATAATGATTTTTAGTAATTCTTTATTTTTGATTAGTTTAGATACAACAATCATATTTTTTTATTAATTTTAAAAAAATGCAGCGCAATATTGTAATTTTGCGTTTTAAAGTAAACAATAATTATGTCTGGAACATTAAATAAAGTCATGCTAATAGGGCATCTAGGAGATGAAGTTAAAATGCATTATTTTGAAGGTGGTGGTTGTGTTGGCAGGTTTCCTTTAGCAACAAACGAAACCTATACGAATAAACAAACTAACGAACGTGTTACAAACACAGAATGGCATAATATTGTTGTTAGAAACAAAGGCGCGGAGATATGCGAAAAATATTTAAGTAAAGGCGATAAGGTTTATATAGAAGGCAGGTTGAAAACGAGAAAATGGCAGGATGATAGTGGCAATGAGAGATACTCTACCGAAATACAGTGTAACGATTTTACGTTTCTTTCAACTAAAAAAGAGAGCGAAAATAATGCAGCAGCATCGAATAAACCTATTGCTCAAAAACCTGTTGAAGATCAGACATCAAAAAGTGAGCCTATTGAAGAGGAAAATGACGATCTTCCATTTTAATTTAAGTTAAACTAAAAAGATAGTACTTGGATCCTGACCCCTCGAGTTTTAAATCGTTATTTATTGCAATTGATTTTTCAGTTGTTACTGGTTTTGTATTACTGTTTTTACTTTTAGTTTGTTCTGCGCTTATTTCTGGAGCAGAAGTCGCTTTATTTTCCCTTAATAGAAAAGACATCGATGATGGTTTAGAAGAAAAATCCAAGCCCATTGAAATTATATCAAAATTATTAGAACGTCCCAAAAAATTGTTAGCCACTATATTAGTTGCGAATAACTTCATTAATATAGGTATTGTTATTTTGTTTGCCTTTTTAGGTGATTTTATGTTTGATACTATTACGAACCCACTAATTAAGTTTACTGTTGAGGTTATAGTAATTACATTCTTAATTTTATTATTCGGTGAAATTTTGCCTAAAATATATGCCAGTAGAAATAATTTGAAGTTTGCTTCCTTCATGGCTTATCCGTTACGTGTTTTAGATATTGTTTTATCGCCAGTAAGTATGCCCATGCGAAGTGTAACCTTGGCGATTCATAACAGACTAGGAAAACAAAAATCTAATTTAAGTGTAGACCAACTTTCTCAAGCTCTAGAATTAACAAGTGAAGAAGACACCACTAAAGAAGAGCATAAAATATTACAAGGTATTGTATCTTTTGGTAATACAGATACCAAACAAGTTATGCGACCCCGAATAGATATTTTTGCACTGAATATAGAACAAAAGTATGCAGAGATAATTCCCGAAATTATTTCTAACGGTTATTCTAGAATTCCTGTTTATGAGGATAATGTAGACACTATAAAAGGGATTCTTTACGTAAAGGATTTATTGCCTTATATAGATAGAAAACAGTTTGATTGGACTAGTTTAATACGAGACCCTTTTTTCGTGCCAGAAAATAAAAAATTAGATGATTTAATGGCCGAATTCCAAGAGAAAAAAGTCCATCTGGCTGTTGTTGTAGATGAATATGGAGGCACTTCAGGCTTGATTTCTTTAGAAGATATTATTGAAGAGATTGTGGGAGATATAAGTGATGAATTTGATGATGAAGACTTGATGTATTCTAAACTGGATGATAATAATTTTGTTTTTGAAGGGAAAACGGCTTTAAAAGATTTTTATAAAATTATTAAGGTTGAAGATGACACTATTTTTGAAGATAATAAAGGAGAAGCGGAAACCATAGCTGGTTTTGTATTAGAAATTTCCAAGAGCTTTCCGAAATTAAACAGCAAAATAAATTTTAAAAATTACGTTTTCATAATAGAAGCTTTAGATAAGAAACGAATTAAACTTGTAAAATTTACAATTACTTAACCTTTTTTATCAAAGACTAAATGCTACCACTGCAAACCGAATATTATATGATTTTAAAGCCGACTTTCAATTTTTTGTTAAAAATATCCTTAGTAATAGGAGGTTTTATGTTAGTATCTTGCGGTGAAGACTATGTACCAAAACCAAAGGGCTATTTAAGATTAGAATATCCCAGAGCGAAGTATGTAGAAGCTAAAGTAGATGTGCCTTTTTCTTTTGAAACAAATATACTGGCGACTAAAATCAGTTCTGTTAATGTTGATGCTGCCACTAAGAGCTATGGGTTAAACTTAGAGTACCCGACCTTAAAAGGAACCATTTTTTTGACCTACAAAGCAGTTGAAAATAATGAAGAAAACTTAGTGAAATTTTTGCGGGACGCCAGGAAGTTTACGGAAAAACATATGACGAAAGCCGATGAGATTCCTGAGTACCCATTTATTAATGAGAAAAAGAAAGTATATGGTAGTTTTGTCGAAGTTAAGGGCAATGTGGCATCTCCAGCTCAGTTTTATGTCACCGATAGCGTTAATCACTTTTTAACAGGATCCTTATATTTTTATGCAAGGCCTAATTACGATTCTATTTTACCCGCTGCCAATTATTTGCAAAAAGATATTAAGCATCTTATGGAAACTATACAGTGGAAATAGGACGTATTTCATCTAAAATTTTAAATATTTTATTCAGTCATATATAAAAACATTATCTTTCGAACAAGACTGTGTGAATTCTCGCCCCTCGGAGTTTTGTAAAAATAATTATCTAATTGAAGATACTTAAAAATGAAATACGAGAGCTAGTTAGCCAAAAAGTCTTGGTGAGCATTTTTTATATAGGTATTATTTTCTTGGATGCTCTCGGGGCTATTCTGCCTAAATATTTAGATAGGCAGATAACATTGTTTATTCCCCTTCCTTTAATTTGTATTATACATCTTATAAATGCAAATAAAATAAATAAATGGTTTTTGCTCTCTTTAGTATTTAACTTTGTAGGTCTTTATCACTTTAATCACCCATATAAGGAGTACAATGCTATAGGGATCATTCTACACGCCATCGCTTTTCTTATTTACTTCCTTATTTTACTCAAGTATTATCAAATAGCTAATATAAAAAGGGTTTTAAAATTTTCTTTTTTAATTGTGATACTTGCGGCTGTACCTACAATAATTTACTCTGAAGGGATGAACGAAATGCATCTTTTTTATGAAACTTTGTTTTATGCTTTCTCTGTTACAATATTTATATTTAGTGCTTCTTTGCTATATTCAAATAACAAAACTAAAGCGAACCGATTTTTATTGTTCTCAACAATTTCTATCCTTATTAGCTCTTATTTACAAGGGTATAATTTATTTATGGAAAAAACCAATTTACTAGAGTTTCTTGCCATTATACTTTTTAACCTGACACATTATTTTATGTGTTGGTATTTAATAGAAAAGTCTAGAAAAAAAGTACATGATGTTTAAACTTTTATAATGCAACCTTCTTATTATTAGCACTTTCTAATTGCTGCTTAGGCATTGTTGTTCTGGCGTATTTTGTTATGTAATCCTTATGCTTAAAAATTAGTGAATCACTAGTATGTTTAATCAGTTTTGCTTTCCAAATAGACCAACCTCCTTGAATAGTATGGAAATGATATTCTATAAAGAACCCCTTTTTACTATAGTTATATCTTTGCATTCTTTTCAGTTCGGATTCTTTGCTTTTCCAATCAGTTAATTTGTCTGTAAGTAATTTAACTAATTCTCCATTTTCCTTGAACCTTATGTATTTAACATATTGACGTTCATTGAAGTTCTGTTTTGTATTATAAGTTAAGTTAACAGATTCTACTTCTTTATAAAGACTTGTTGTATCAATAATTTTAAAGGCTTCGGCATTGGTATTAGGTTTAATCGTAAACCTGCTAAAAATGAACATTGATTTATATGCACTACAGCTGGTTAGTAATATCAATAAAATAAAACAAAGACCTTTTTTCATCATTAACAATGAGTTTTATTTAAATGGTTTGTAGCGTCCTGAATAAAAGGCCGTTTTAATGTCGTTTGTTATTGGTCTATTTATCCCTTAAGAATTCGGTTAATGCAGCTTTCAAATCTCCGCTTTGCGTTTTCAGAATTTGTTCAGCTTGCTTAATTGCTTCCACAATCTGGGAGCCTTCTTTTGGATAACTAGGTTCAGTTAATGCCGCTTTGCCTTTTGCTGTTTCCATTTTAGTAGTGAATTCACTATTATGAGCTTGACGAAGTGAGGCTCCAGCTTTTCCCCAAGTTGGATCTACCCTTCCAAATTTCCGATCTTCACTTTTAGCACTAGGAATTTCCAGCCAAGCGTGAGCTCCAGTGGGGCCTTGACCATACATAGCAATTGAATCAATCCCTAATTCAGATAACAAAACTTGTGCGAATGCGGATTTTTCTCGGCATATGGTGGCCTTTTTAGATAATATTTTGCCTAAATCACCAGTGAATTTAGTGTCTCTTGCTGGTGTATCTGCAGGAGTCGTTTTGGTATATGTGGTATCTCTTTCTTCATCCGAGTATTCAATTGCATTTTTAGTATAAATTAGTAGCCTAGCAACTTGACCTGAAAGATCCTCTGTTTCCCTAATAAAAGCCATTGCTTCCTTGAATTTGCTATCAAAATATCCACCTTCAGTATCGTCAAGAGTAATGGTTCTTCTTCCATAAGCTAGCCCCTCACCCGTTTTTGCGTAATTTTTAGGATTTCGCTGAATATGTAATATTGCACTAACCCAATCTTCGAACTCAATCTTATTACGTGAATCAACCATGGAATATATCCCATTCATTATCTCAGGGTCTTGATTAAGCTTATCTGCTTTGACTGTTTCTCTTGTTTCTGGAGTGGAGCTACCCCCTATATATAATTTAGGTTGAATTATTTGAGTGTTGCTTTCTATATTCGAATTATCAAATTGTTCTACACTGTTTCTCATTTTTTGTGCAGAATATTCGCTAGCAATCTCTTGCATTTTTTGTTGAGCAGCAGCTTCTGGGCGATTGTCTACAAATTGGAGAGAAGACTTACTACTGTTCTGCATCTTAGAGGTGCTATTCGAAACCGATTGGCTTTTATTCTTTTGCGTTTTATCTGCGTAAGTATTCATGATTTATCATTTTTAGATTTCTATTTATTGCCTATAAGGGTCTGTATATGTAGCATGACCGGATTTTTCTGGGTATAAACGTCATATAATTTGTTGGCTCCCGTATTCATTTTTTTACAATTATTACATCTCCATCTCTTAGAGCTTTAAACAACCATTTGTTATCTATACATCTTTGAATTTCTTTTCCTATTGCCTCCGACTCAAAGTGATCAGAATCATAATGTGGCATAAATGAATAATTAAAAACCCCTAATCCTCCATAGATTGGCGTATTTATTCCTTTGTATGGAAAATTATTTGGGTCATCAACAAATTCGATTGATTTTAAAGACTCAGATAAAATACAAATTCCAGCACTATAACCTCCATAAAGGAAGTCATCTCTATTTTTCAATGCTTCGAAAATTTTATCAAATCCACTTAATTTCATAGCCATTCTCAATACAAATGTATTTCCTCCACTTACCCAAATACCTCCTAATGAAGTTAGTTTCTCGTTTAGTTCGTCAGTCTTATGGAAATAGCCTTTTAAATCTAGTGGTTCAGCTTTAAACCCAGTTTCATTTAATAGAGTTATTTCTTCTTGTTGATCTTTGTTTGCTTTTTCAGGGTCTGAACCAACCCAATCTCTTGAATTATTAATATGGCCAATTTTATTGTTTTTAGGAATTAACTGCTTTAACTCTTCAATTTGATTACCAAATTTATATGATGACAAATAGTATTTCATATTTTATTTTTTCATTATGGTAGCAAACATTCTCGTACACAAAATGGCACTATTCTTTGATTAAGTATTAATATGGTGTTAGCTAACGTTTTCCTTTTCTGCTTCCATTGAAGCATTTATTAATGTTATAAGTCCTTTATTCAAAGGGTTCATTTTTTTATACTCTTCAATGTTTTTTTCATCAGGTTTACGACCACAACAATTTATGAAATTCCCCATTTCTTCTTGTTTAATTTCATAATCCAGTTCTTTCTTTATGTGAGAAAGGTTTTCTTGTATTCTTAAAATTATTGAAGCTAAGCTTTGTGCGTGAAAATAAACAGAAACTTGTGCTAATTCATATTTTTTGTCATTCTCAATTTCTTTTAGTTCGATAAGTAAGTTTCCTGAGTTCTGATAGAAATCATAAAGTTCATTAGTAACTTTGGGTTTTAAATACATTTGATTTTCTGATATAATTTCTTGGTATTCCGAAAACTTACTTTGAAATTTTTCAACCGCTTTAGTTATACAACTATAGTCGACAGAGCAATTTCCAGATAATTCGATATGTAATTTTTGTATTTCAAATAGAATTTTAATTAATGAAGAATAGACTACGTTCTCTTGAAGTTTTTGAGAGTTTTCAGGGTCAATTCCTAACTCAATTTGTTTTCTCAATTTTTCTTTTTCAATATCAAACTTTTGTTCAATTCTCTTCATTCTTCTTGTTTGCCAGTTTGTAATAACAAGCATTAAAATCGGAAGCATCAAAGCCGTTACAATAGTTGTAACTATTCCTGGATTATATTCTAATATTTTATTTAAAACCTCTGTCATTTCAAATGTTAGCTAAAATGTGAATATTTACACTGGTGTTACATTCATTATATATACACCCAAATATACAATAATACTTACAAATTTAGAGGAGATAATAGAGTTGCCTCTTGAAAGAAGTTGATTTTGAACTATGATATTTATAATATGAATAAAAACATGTAAAGTCTTCACTATATAATGTTTTTATCTTAAACTCGTCAATTTCTAGAGGAATACTTATTTTTTCATTTTAATATTATTTTTAACACCTCCATCTAAATTAGTATAGTATTCTTCAAACTCAAATAATATATTAAATAACTCTTTTGGATGAATACGTAAACCTGTAGCGATGTCAATAAAAGTACTTAATCGACAATCAATTCTATTATTTGCTACATCACTAATTCTAGCGGGCGTAGTATTGCACTTTTCAGCTATTTTGCTATAAGGCATATCTCCTTTTGCTTCTTTTACCTTTTGTGCAATCAATTTCTTAATTTTTTTTGTCTTGTACTCATTCATAATTGCTATGTTTATCGCAATTTGAATCTTATACTTAATAAAATCATTACCGAATTCGGTAATGATCAAATATTTTACTACATTTGTAAGAATATTACATTTTGAAAATGTAGTTTTGCGATTCTTCTATTAGAAAATATTAGGAGCATTCGTTTAGAATCCTGATCTGAAAACTGGTAATTTTTAACACACAGGATAATAAGCAAGATGTTCACGACCCGGGGCGTGGATTCTCTTATTGTGTGTGGGTATACCAGTACCTCAGATCGGTAAGTTGAGTTCCACGCCTTTTTATTTCCCTACATAAAAAGGTTAATGAGGCATTTATCTTATGTTTTAGGCAACTTGAACTTATAATGAATGAGATCCCGATAAGAATCGGGATTAATTCAACTTACAATTTTGAGTGCTTCGCTTGGGGCGAATTCTCAAAATTGAGTTTCATTAACATTAAAATTTTAACCATGCCAGAAACCGAAACGCAAAAATCGCCACAGAATTTTTTATTATCACACTACATTACTTTAGCCTTGCTAATATTAATATTTGATAAATCGGGCTTTTCAAATACCATTAAACAACATTGCAAAACGGGGTTAAAGGTTCTTGGAATTATATATGCCCACCAAGTTTATAACATAGGAATAGATGCCTTACGGGATAAGGAATTCGATGCGTTTTTCAAACTATTTCCAAGCACTTATTTTAATAACCGTGGATTAATTCCTGTAGATATGATTATAAAAAATATAAAATTGTGTATTACTACAGACGATATCATACATATGAGTAGTGAGTAATATGCATTGGGTTGTTATTCTAAGATGTAAGTAATTCCCTTTTGTGTTTTATATCACGGAAAATTTAGTCTCTCCAATTATTGGTAAGCAAATACGCGATTTGTTTTGAAGCAGCAATAATATCTCTAACTAATATTTTCTTGCAAAAGGGGGAGCTTGCATCACGATGTGAAAAATAATGCGGAGAAGTTCTCTAGTTTGGTATTGACTATAAAAGAGTGTCATCCAGAGCGCAGCGAACCTGTCTGCCGAAGGTAGAGGATCTCAAAACTGAAGATTTTAATAGATTCTTCGCTAGAGCCTGTACTGAGTGCAGTCGAAGTACTCTGAATGACAAAATATACTAATTGCTGCACATGCTTTTTTCTCAGCACCCGTTTTGTTTGCATAACACGCTTTACTTAGTTGAAAAACCTTCAACAGTTTTCATGTCACTAACTTTGTAAATATCTGCAACCTTAGTAACCGTTTCTTCAAGAGAAGTAGGTGTTACTTTAGCGTTGTTATATTCAACCATGGCTAGTTTTCTGTCAAAATCTACAATAGCAGATTTTACACCTTCCATTTTAGCAATTTTTTTCTCGATAGTTCTTGCACAGCCTATAGCACATGTCATACCATCAATGGTGAATTCTGCTTTAGCATAAGTAGCATTAGGATCTAATTCTTTCGTAGCAGTCTCAGTAGCAACCTCTATGGTTTTAACTTCTGGCTTCGTTTCATTTTTGCAACTCATGGTAATAGATACTACCATTACAATTGCTATAATATTTTTTAATGCGCTCATTATTTATAAGTATTAATTTGTTTACAAAACTACTAAATAAAGCTGTTTATTGCATTAAAAAGTAGAATTTTGTGATTTCTAAAATAGCTCTAAATGAACAACATTAAATCGAAATGGATTTATCTTTTTGTACTTTCTATAATTTGGGGAAGCTCGTTTATTTTAATAAAAAAATCATTATTAGGTTTAACGCCTTATCAATTAGGAGCTTTAAGAATCATTATTACAGGTTTTTTTCTTTTATTAATAGGGTTTAAAACCATTAAAACTATTAGGAAACCTGATTGGAAATGGATTATAATAACGGGAGTTTTAGGATCTTTAATACCTGCTTTTTTCTTTGCTATTGCAGAAACTGAAATTGATAGTGCGGTAGTTTCTATTTTAAATTCGTTAGTCCCTTTAAATACTATTTTATTAGGCTTTGCTGTTTTTAAAATAACATCAACAAAACGCCAGATGCTTGGTGTTATAGTAGGATTTATAGGAACAGCTATCTTAATTCTGAAAGGCGCAGATTTAAATCCCAATCAAAATTATCTGTATGCTATTTTCGTGATTTTATCTACTTTAATGTATGCAGCTAATGTTAATATTATTAAGAAACATTTGCAACATGTAAAACCATTAACCATCGCTGCTGGCAATTTTGCAGTTATTATTATTCCGGCAATAATTATTTTATTGTTTACAGATTTCTTTTCAGCTAAAACATTTGAAAAACCAGAATTTAAAATGGCAATGGTTTACATTACGATTCTGTCGTTTTTTGGCACAGCTATGGCAAAAATATTATTTAATAAACTAGTACATATGTCAACGCCGGTATTTGCTTCTTCTGTAACCTTTGTTATGCCAATTGTGGCTTTAATGTGGGGATATTTAGATGGGGAAGCGTTTAGTCTTATTCAGGGAGTTGCCAGTATTATTATCTTATTAGGGGTGTATTTATCTCATAAAAAGCATCCAAAACGAAGCTAATTCTCTTAAAAACAGTGAGTTTAATTAAGAAAATAGCTTTAAAATTATTTTAATACATAAATTTTCACGAAATTGAAGTACATGTAAATCTGCAAAAAGATGAAAAAGATATCACTTTCCATTCGATTTGGATTCGTTACAAGTGCTTTATTAATTGCGTATTTTTTAATTTTAGCATTATTCAATAAACACATTAATCCTGCATTTAGTTTTTTTAATGCCATTATTACTGCTTTTGGAATTTGTGAAGCTGTACGTTTAAAAAAGCTTGAAGACCCAGACGCTTTTTCTTATGGAGAAGGCTTTAAAACAGGTATTGTTACAGGTTTTACTGCGACATTAGTATTTACTGCTTTTTTCTTGCTTTATGCTACAGAAATTAACGTTGCCTTTTTACCAGCATTGCTTCAAACTATTAAAGGTGGTTTTAATGTAGATATTGGTATGGTGACTTTTGTAGTTGCTGTTATGGGTTTAGCAACAACTGTAGTAGCCGTGCTTGCTGTGATGCAGTTTTTTAAAAAGACCAGAAATATTCCTCAAAATCACCTTTAAGTGCTACCGTGCGTACATGAATATTGATAGGTGAACGAAAAACAAAATTAGACACGAATACCATTAATTTTCACTAATTAATCTGTTTGTCTACAGATTTAAAGCCTATACAAGCTCGGATTCGTGTTAATGATCAGTTACATATTAAGTAACCATAAAACAATAGATTCGTGCAAATTTGTAGTATTCGTGTCTTTTTAAAAGAAGCGTCCAAACGACAACCTTTTAATGTTCACATTTTAATGCCTTAATACATAAGAAGCCGCCGCAGGTAATTCTTTAATAAATTCGTTGATTCTTTTTGTGTTTACTTTAAATTGTTCTTTTAATCTTTTCATAATAATAGCATTTTTTAACTGTTAAACGTCTGACAATCAAAAAATCCTCCTTTACTTTAAAAATTTTAGTTATTAAATTCTGGTGAATTATTGCTAAGAAGATTTTTCAATTAAAAAAATCAAGAATAAATAATCGTTCAAAATGAATAAAACGTTTGTAGTTTAATTAATTAGCAGTATATTTGCACTCATTTTTTGAACAAATTAATTAATAAAAACGTTACGCTATGTACGCAATTGTAGAGATAGCAGGGCATCAATTTAAAGTTGAAAAAGACCAAAGAGTTTTTGTTAATCGTTTGCAAACAGAAGAGGGTAAGAAAGTTTCTTTCGATAACGTACTTCTTGTAGCAGATGGTGACAAAGTAACTGTAGGCGCCCCGGCTATAGACGGAGCTCAAGTAGGAGCCAAAGTCTTAAAGCACCTTAAAGGTGATAAAGTTATAGTTTTTAAGAAGAAACGACGTAAAGGATACCGTGTTAAAAATGGTCACCGTCAATCTTTAACAGAAATTGTAATTGAAAGTATTGCTGCTTCGGGAGCTAAAAAAGCTGCCAAAGTTGAAAACGAAGGAGCTAAAAAAGCTGCTCCGGCAAAAGCAAAAGCAGAAACTGCTGCGCCAAAAGCAAAGCCAGCTGCTAAAAAAGCAGAAGCTACTCAAGATTTAAGCAAACTTACTGTTGCTGAATTAAAAGAGATGGCTAAAGCTAAAGGAGTTGAAGGGATTTCTTCTATGAAGAAAGCCGATTTAATTGCTGCTTTAAGTTAATTTTAAAAACTAAAATCGAAATAAAATGGCACATAAAAAAGGAGTCGGAAGTTCGAAAAACGGTAGAGAATCAGAATCGAAACGCTTAGGTGTTAAGATATTTGGTGGTCAAGCTGCATTAGCTGGAAACATTATCGTTAGACAAAGAGGTAATACACATCACCCAGGTGAGAATGTGTATTCTTCAAAAGATCATACATTACACGCCAGAGTTGATGGTGTTGTAAAGTTTACAAAGAAAAAAGATAACAAATCTTTTGTTTCTATTGAGCCTTTTGAGGCTTAAGAAATAAATTTCTTTAAAAATATTAAAACCCTTTCTGTTTCCAGAAAGGGTTTTTTATTGCTTTTTATTTATGTATTTCCAAAAGTTGTTTTTAATGTTAATTAATGGTAAAACAAGGAGATTTTCCTTTCTATAAATAACAATTACATAAATAACACTTAAAATTCTTTTCTCATCATTTTTGTTATTTCGTCAGGTATTCAACTAACAAAAATCATGAGAAAAAATTACTTACTATTATTATTGATTGCGATGTCGTTTTCCTTTTTTGGATTCTCTCAAAACGGAAATATTCAAGGAAAAATTATTGACGAAAATGGCTTGTCTATTCCTTTTGGAAATGTATTAATAGAATCGTTAAATAAAGGAGCCATATCAGATTTTGATGGAAGCTTTTTATTTGTTAATGTTCCTATTGGAACCCAAACAATAAAAATTACTTATTTAGGGTATGCAGATACAGAAAAAGAAGTTACTGTAGAGACAGGGGAAACAGCAGAGGTTGCTATTGTATTATCTCCAGTAACTCAAGAGCTAGACGGTATTTTAATAACGGGATACAACAGCGGTCAGGCAAAAGCACTAAACGCTCAAAAAAATAAACAGAATATTACAAATGTCGTTTCAACCGATCAGATAGGAAAGTTTCCTGATGCTAACATAGGAGATGCCATAAAGCGAATTCCTGGAATTACTATGCAAGTAGATCAAGGAGAAGCTCGTAATATTATTGTGAGAGGTTTAGCGCCTCAATTAAATTCGGTAACGTTAAACGGAAGTAGAATTCCTTCTGCAGAAGGAGATAACAGAAACGTGCAAATGGATTTAATTCCAGCAGATATGATCCAGCTTATAGAAGTTAATAAAGCGGTGACACCAGATATGGATGCCGATGCTTTAGGTGGTTCTGTGAATTTAGTAACTAGAACATCGCCTAACGGATTTAGAGTTGCTGCTACTGTTGGATCTGGAGTTAATTTTATTACTGATAAAAGAATTATTAATGGCTCATTTTTAGTTGGAGACAGATCAAATGACAATAAATTTGGATGGATGCTTGCTGCATCTATTAATGATAGTGATTTTGGATCGGACAATGTAGAAGCTGAATGGGTAAATGAGGCTGAAAGCCCGCTCTCTGGCGAAGATATTGAGGTAAATCCTTTTGTAGAAGAATCAGATATTAGAACGTATTTAGTACAACGTATCAGAAGAAGTTTTTCTGCGAATTTAGATTATACCTTTAATTCTAATAATAGGATCTATTTAAAAACTATGTATAACTGGAGAGACGATAGAGAAAATCGTTTTAGACTTCGTTACAGAAGTATTGAGCCAATATTTGCTAGTGGTACAGAAACTATTACTGGATACCAAGGTGAAATAAGAAGACAAACTAAAGGAGGTATAGATAATAATAGAAATAAGAATACCCGTTTAGAAGATCAACGCATGCAAAATTATAGCTTAGGTGGAGATCATTTATTTGGTAAACTAGAACTTGATTGGTTGGCATCTTATGCTAGTGCTTCAGAAGAGCGATTAAATGAACGTTATATTGAGTATGAATTAGAAGAAACCAGCGGAGGCGACCCTATTCCTTTTAATACGGATTTTGCTAATCAAAAGTTTCCGTTAATTACGCCTGCTAATAGTAGCGATGTTGCTTTAAACAATTTTAGTTTAAAAGAAATTACTGAAGAAAATCAATTTACAGAGGAAAAAGATTTTAACTTCTTTGCTAACTTTAAATTGCCAATAGATCTTCTTAATACAAGTAGTGGGTTTATTAAATTTGGAGGACGTATAAGAATAAAAGAAAAAGAAAGAGATAATAACTTCTTTGAGTTTGAGTCTACTAATAGCAGTTTTGATGATTTAAGTGCTTTACCATTAGTAGATCAAACTGATACTGACTTTTTAGCTGGAGATAAATATGCTGCAGGAATGTTTGTTGATCCTGCTTTTTTAGGACAGTTAGATTTGTTAAATGCGTCTTTATTTGACAGAGTGCCTGTTGTTGATGAGTTTTTAGCGGAGAATTATGAAGTTAAAGAGAATGTTTACGCTGGGTATGCAATGATTAATCAAAAATTATCTGATAAATTATCGGTTTTAGCAGGTATTCGTATTGAAAATACAGAAATAGAAACCAATGGATATTTAGTTGAATTTAATCAAGATGGAGATTTTGTAGGTTCAGAAAAGATTGAAGATGATAACTCTTATGTTAACATTTTACCAGGGATTCACTTAAAATATAATGTAGCTGATAATACTGTATTGCGTTTTGCCTGGACAAACACATTGGCAAGGCCAAATTATGTAGATTTAGTACCTTTTAGAAATGTGGTTAGTGAAGATGAGGAAGTAAGTGTGGGGAATCCGGAATTAAGTGCTACAACATCGATGAATTTTGATTTAATGGGGGAATATTATTTTAGCAATGTTGGTATTATCTCAGGTGGAATTTTTCATAAAAGTATTAAAGACTTTATTTATGATTTTCAATTTGTAGATCCGTCAACTGGTTTTGATGCTCTACAACCACGAAATGGAGACGATGCCACTATATTGGGAGCAGAAGTATCTTTTCAACGTCAGTTAGACTTTTTGCCAGGCTTTGCCAGAAACTTCAGTGTGCTTTTAAATTACACGTATTTAACATCTAGTGCAGATGGTATAAGAAATGAAGATGGTGATGAGCGTATCGATTTAGATTTACCTGGTACAGCACCAAATATGTTTAACGGTTCTTTAGCTTATGGTGGTAAAAAATTAAACTTGCGTTTGTCTGCTAACTTTTCGGATTCATATATCGATGAAGTTAACGGAAATGCTTTCGAAGACAGATATTATGATCAGCAATTCTTTTTAGATTTTAATGCCTCGTATGCAGTTAACGATAACATTAGTGTCTACTTCGATTTAAATAATATCACCGATCAGCCATTACGTTATTTCCAAGGTGTTAAAAACAGAACCATGCAAGTAGAGTATTATGGAAGACGTATTACATTTGGTTTAAAATATGATTTATTCAAGAAAAAGCAATAATGAAAAAGCTTAAAGCAAACATCATTTTTATTTGTTTCGTTGTCTTAATGATATCATGTACTACAAAATTACCTGAAATTGTAGCTGATGTTGTTACCGAAACAACTTTACACGATACAGACGATCCTGCTATATGGGTTAATCCAAAAAATGCTTCGAAGAGTATTGTTTTTGGTACCGATAAAAATACAGAAGGCGCTATTTATGCCTTTGATTTAGATGGTAAGATTATAGAAGACAAAACAATAAGAAATTTGAAGCGACCAAATAATGTCGATTTAGAATATGGTTTTCAACTTAACGATTCTACTAAAGTTGATGTTATTGCATTTACAGAAAGAGAACGACAACAAATACGTTTGTTTTCTGTCCCAGATATGAAACCGCTCGATAACGGAGGATTTCCTGTTTTTACAGATGAGAAAGGACCTGAAGCGAATTTACCAATGGGTATAGCGCTTTATAAATCGCCAGAAACAGACAAGTTATATGCTATTGTAGGTAGAAAAACGGGGCCTAAGGATAAGTATTTATATCAATATCATTTAATTTCAGATAGTTTAGGAGTGCATTCTGAATTAGTTAGGAAGTTTGGTGAATTTAGTGGTGTAAAAGAAATTGAAGCCATTGCAGTTGATGATGAGACAGGTATTGTATATTATTCTGATGAGATGTATTGTATTCGTAAATACTATGCCGAACCCTTAAAAGGGGATGATGAAATTTACTGTTTTGGTAAAGAGTATTTTAAAGAAGATATTGAAGGTATTGCTATTGCCAAGTACCAAGATAAAGGATACTTAATCGTATCAAACCAGCAAGCACATACATTTAATGTTTTCGATTTAAAAACAAATGCTTTTATTAAAGAAATTAATTTAGGAACTATAGAAACAGACGGTTGTGATGTAACAACAGCTAAATTGGGAGCTAAATTCCCTAATGGATTATTTGTTTCTATGAACAATAAAAAGAATTTCTTTTTTCACGATTTAAAAAAACTTAAATTATTAGAATAAAATAACCTTAGTTTAAAGGTGTATAGCCCTTTCTGTAAACAGGAAGGGTTTTTATTTGCTCAAAATATCATGAACTATTTTTAAATGGTGTTTGGTATGCATTTCTAAGAAACGTAGCGTTTTGGTTTTTGATAGAGTTCCAAATATAAAATGTTTAAAATGAACATTTTTATCAAGAAAGGCTATGTTGTTTATATGTTTCTTCGCCTCATTGAGCTGTGTATGTAAATCAGCTGTTAAGATAACATTTGGAGGCTTGACAACTTTTGGCGCTTTTGCGCGCCCTCTTGGGATGTAACATAATGCAAATAAAATGCTTCTTTTGACATTAAAATCTTTTTTGTGATCATGCGGATTAGATAGCTCTAAGTATTTATAAACTCTGTTTATTACTTTCAATGTATGGTCTAATTGCCAACCCACATTAGCTTTAGATACCATGGGATTACTTTTATCTTTAAAAGGAATATTTTGTTCTATTTGAGATAATAGATTGTTTAGAATGGCTATTTTTTTATTGTACATTGTTAAATATAATTATAAAAAATAAGAATAAATGCTTAACTTAGGGTGTTGCATTTGCAATCTGTAAATTGTCTTACTTAAAACTATATGCTATGCTACCTTTTAGATCTGAAATAAGAAACTCCCCAAGTCATCAAACGATCAAGATTTTTTTAACAGATAAATCTTTAGATAACAAAATTAAAAGACATTTAGAACATTTTAAAGAAATAGAGTTTATCGAAATTAGAGAAAGTATTGGGCAAAACCGAGCAGACGAAAATATTACTGTTTTTTTAAAAGATGGTGTAGATATTAATAAAATGAAAACGTCTATTGATTCTAGTTTATGGTGGTATTTTGAGAAGGATATGGTTGATGAATAATAGCTAATCTTACAGAATAGTTAGGTCTTTCTTCCAGGCAAGATTTTTTAATTTTTTTCGTTTTATTAAAATGAAAAAAATCGTTTCCCTTCTATTTATTCGGATTTGTGTCTTTATAGAGTAACAATAAAAACCCAGACAAGAAACTAAGTCCTTGCCTGGAATAAAAATAAACGCTATTAACCACTCTTAATTAAAATTGGAAACGATAACCTACATCAGGAAAAAAACCTATTTGGTCTACCTGATCTATGTTATTTGTTAAACGGTTATAACGGCGTTCAAAAATATTTTTCCTATTGGTTAAGTTTTGTAGATCTACAAAGAATTGATGCGATAGCTTTTTTCTCTTGCTATTTATTTTAAAACCAACTTTGAAATCCCAACGCATGTAATTATCATGCTGTTTGGAGAAAGCCTGGTCTTCTAAAAGAACTTCAAAACCTGCTTGGCGAGAAGCTTCTAAATCTGCAGGGGTGTAATAACGTCCACCTGAAACTGTAAATCGAGTATCAAAAAATAAAACATTTTTTTGTGCTTTGCCAACGGTAACTTCTTTACCTGCCAATAGATTTGTGACATAGCCATTATTGAATGGTGAGTTTCTTTCTATACCATCACTACCTTTGTACTTACTTTCAAAAAAAGACGATGTTAATAATCCATAAAACCCATTGCTAAAAAACTTCTCGACAGTTAACTCAACACCTTGATTATAGCCTTTTCCTTCATTTTTAAGAGAAAAGACGCTGTTATTAAAATCAAAATCGGCACCTTCAGTCAATGAAGAATAGCTTGACGGAAAAGGTTCTACAGCTGCTTTGTTAATATTTTGGTAGTAAACTTCTGCTTTAGCTCTCCAGCTTTTTGCTAGTTTCACATCGTAACCCAGCACATAATGATCACTTCTTGTAAATTTTAAATTTTTATTAGTTTGTACTAACTCGCCGTTAATATCTTCGTTTAAAAATAGAATTGGTAATGGTATATTTTGATGATGTATGCCATAACCTAAGCTTAAGCTATGCTTAGGCGCTATTTTATAGTTTAATGCGGCTCTTGGCTCTATTACAAATTGACTATTTAAAGAGCTATATTGAGAATGCAGTCCAGCGTTTAAAGTAAGTTTTTCAGACAATCTAAAACGCCCTTGAACATAAGGTTGAAATAAATTTAAACTTTCATCTGTATTTCTAAATGTAAATAAGTCAGGATCACCGTCGTTGTTTAAATCGGGTTGTTCATCTCTGTCTTGCAGGTAAGATTTTAGTTTAATATTTTCGAAAAGAACCCCTGTCCTCAATGTTATCTTGCTATTGAGTTTAGAATTGAACAAGGACGAAATTGTAATACGGTTTTGTTTATTGTCAGATTCTGTATACTTAATAATGCGCTCATTAGGTGTATTTTTCTCTATAAACCGATCTTCTGTATAATTATTACCAGAACCAGATACAGATGCTACTGTTTTTAAATAGCTTTTTTTACCAATAGTAATGCGGTGATTAAAACCAAAAACGTTAAAATTAGATTTAACAAATGAGTTTTCATCTTCAGCAGCAAACAGGTCGTCTTTTTCAATGTCATTACCATAAAAATCAATGTCTGAATTTCCAATAATTCCAAATAGTGATAAATTACCATAAGTTCCAGTTCCTAAATCAATATTATAGGAAATATCACTGTAGTTTGGTGTTGCAGATGTACCACCTCCGCCTACCAGACCGATTAAAGAATATCTTCCTGCAACTAAAAAAGAACCTTGCTTATTGCCTAGTGGTCCTTCTGCCATAGCTTCAAACCCTGTAAAAACCCCTACTTGAGTCGTAAATTCATAATCATCTGTATTTCCCTTTCTAAACCCTAAATCGAAAACACCTCCTAAAGCGTTCCCATATTCTGCAGGGAAGGCAGAAGTTATAAAATCGGAATTTTTAAGCATATTAGGATTTAATGCAGAAACGGGGCTTCCCGTAGTACCCAATGAGGAAAAATGATTAGGACTAGGTATAGGAACACCTTCTAATCGCCATAATAATCCCGATGGCGAATTACCACGTACCACAATGTCGTTTCTACTATCGTCGGGTGCAGAAACACCGGCAAAATTTGATGCTAATCGACCAACATCGCTTCTTCCTCCAGAAAAACGATTAACTTCTTCCATACTAAATTGGCGAGCAGAAATTGATGCAAGTTTATTAACTGCCCTATCTTTATTCGTTTCAGTAGTTAGAATTACAGCATCTAATGCTCCAAATGCTTCTGCTAAGCTTGCATTTACAGCAACATCTTTACCGGAAGTTACATCCAAATTAGGAAGTGTTAAAGGTTCGTAGCCCACATAACTAATACGTATAGCTTGTCTGCCTAGAGGTACATTTTTTAAAGTAAAATAGCCATTTTTATTAGTAATAACTCCTATGGATTTATCCTGATTTAATAATTCTACTGTAGCTCCCGGAAGCGGAATTTCAGATTGTTTGTCTATTACTAAACCTTTAATGGTTCCTGTTTGTCCCTTTAGAGAGCATGTTAAGCATAGAATGAATAATTTTAATATAGTCTTCATTTGTGTTTAATTTATTTCTGTCAAATTTGAAACAGAAAACACATAACGGAAAGCCATTATTTCTAAATTGCCTTATTATAGTTTGAATCGTGTCATTTTTCGTTTGAATTATGATAAGCATATTTTTTAAAGTATTTTTTCAGCTTAAATAAAAATGAAACAGTTTAAGCCTTCAATTGACAATTCATACAAAAACAGATTCTTTATTAACGAAGTACGCTGTATATTTGAATTTGGAGATTGTTAGAACGTGGTATAAATGATTAAGATTACACATATAAAAAAAATAGGCTATAGATTTCTTGTTGTCAATATTGTTTTTTTATTGATTAAGCTTACTGTTAACCATGAAGAAAATAGGCTTAATGGGGAAGACCCGATTAACGAACCTATTTTTTATTACATATCTGCTGTTATACTGTTTCTGTTAACTTGGCAAGTAAACGATTGGTTGATTAAAAGGAGTAGTAAAAAGAATATATTAAAACCTAATATAGGCTTTTCTAATAGTCTAAAAATTTTAATAGAAACATTAGTAATAGTTTTACCTCTTACGGCATTAATATATTATTTAGCCATTTTTGAATTTAATTACATATGCAAAATAGATTCAGAAAACCCGTGGTTGCAATTTCGTATAGACTTTTTTAGAGCGGTATTATTGCTTTTTTCACTTAGTGTATGTAATCTGTTTTATTATATGACAAAGCGAACAAAAGAAATTGAAAATTCGATGCATCGGTTAAAACAAGAGGTCATGACGTCCAAATATAACTCATTAAAAAATCAAATTAGTCCGCATTTTTTGTTTAATAGTTTAAATATTTTAACCTCGTTGATGTATCAGGATCGTGATTTGGCATCCGACTTTGTAACTCGATTAGCATCTTGCTACCGTTATATTTTAGATAATAAAGAAGCAGATTTGGTGTCTTTAGAGAAGGAGATGAACTTTTTAGATTCATTTATTTTTATGATGAATGTAAGACATAAAGAATCTTTATATATAACAACGCATATTTCTGTTAATCCAAAAGATTTTTTAATACCAACATTGTCTTTGCAAATGCTTGTTGAGAATGCTTTAAAACATAATTATTTTTCTAAGGAAAAGCCTTTAGAAATAAGTATTTTTTCTGTTAATAACAAAAGTTTAGTTGTGCAAAATACATTGCGAAAAAGAAAAGAAGAGCCATCTACTAAATTGGGAATTAGTAATATTAAAAAACGCTATGCTTTTTATACAAATGACCCTGTAACTATTGAAGAAGAAAATGATATTTATAAGATTGCAATTCCTTTATTACAGAAAACTATAAAACAATTTAATATCCCTCTAGATTCTTAATATGAAGGCTTTAATTATAGAAGACGAAAATATAGCATCAAAACGACTGGCGAATCTTGTGAAAGAACTAGCTCCCGATGTTGAGATTTTAGAGCTTATAAGTTCTGTTGAAGAGGGCATTGCATGGTTTAAAAATAATGTCCTTCCAGATTTAATATTTTTAGATATACAGTTGAATGATGGTTATGGCTTTGATATTATTGATGGACTAAAAGAGCATCCACCAATAATTTTTACAACCGCTTATAACGAGTATGCTATAAGAGGTTTTAAATATAATGGATTAGACTATTTGTTAAAACCAATTGATAAGAGGGATTTAGAAACCGCTTTAAATAAATTTAGAAAAACAAAATTAGTTCCGGAAAAAGAGAATGAGAAAAAATATGAACAGTTAAAAAGTCTTTTTTCTAAAGCGTATAAGAGACGTTTTATGGTGAAAATCGGAAATCAGTTTAATAGTTTTAATGTAGAGGATATCGCTTATTTTAAATCCCATGACGGATTGATTTACTTGCGAAATACTAATGGAAAAAAATTCCCTATTGAATATTCTTTAGATCAATTAGAAAATATTCTGGATCCTATTCAGTTTTTTAGAATAAACCGAAAGTATATGGTCTCTGTTAATGCTGTAAACGAAATTCATAGCTATTTTAATAGCAGGTTATTATTGAAGTTACAGCCTTGTGAAGAAGAACAAATTATAGTGTCCAGAGAACGAACTAGTAATTTTAAAAAATGGTTGGACTGTTAATTTTAGATGAGCCTAATAGGTTGACTAATTATTTATAAGCAAAATGAAAACGTTATTTTTTAATTAATTTTGAACCTTTCAATATCTAAATATACCATAACATCGTTAATACAAGTTTTTAGATTGGTTTTTATTTCGTGAGCCCAAAATCGAAATATGGTATAACCCATATTCTCTAATTGTTGGTTAACTTCTCTGTCACGTTGCATATTCCTCTCGATCTTGGGTATCCAAAAATCACGATTTGTTTTTAACTTCCCCTTCCGTTCATCCCAATTATAGCCATGCCAATATTCGCCGTCAATAAAAATAACAAGCTTATATTTTTTTATACTTACATCTGGGCGTCCAGGAAGTTGTTTGCTATCCACCCTATACCGTATACCTTTTTTCCAAAGTGCTCTGCGAAAATGCATTTCTGGTTTGGTGTTTTTACCACGAATTTTGCTCATCATTTTAGAGCGTTTTTTTGAGGTATAAAACCCAGACGCTTCATTGAATCTAGGAACTTTTATTTTTTTATATTCGTAGGACATGATTATTTCTAAAATACAAATAAAATGAATCAATCAAAAAACAAATATTTGAGCTATGTGTTCGATGAACATTTGTTACATTGTATTTCAAATTTATACCAATCATATTTAGAAGCAAAAAAAGAATTTACAAAAGCAAAGTTTTATAAGAATAAGGTTGATACTTTCAAACTAACATTTGATTCTAAATTCAATGAAATTTCTGAGAAAGATTTAATAAAATTAGAAATGGCTAGACAAATTGATAAGTCTGTAAATAATGCCATTGGAACTTTTCATGAAGAAGTATTGGGAGGGATTAGTGGATACAATAATGGGACATTAAGTGGCTATGATATTAAGGCGAATGATGATTCCATTTTTGCCGAAATAAAGAACAAGCATAATACGATGAATAGTAGTTCTGCTGAGAGTGCTTTTCAGAAATTAGCTAGGTTTGCAGATGATAACAAACAAGCTAAATGTTATTTGGTACAAATTTTAGCAAAGAAAAGTTTTGTGAAAAAGTGGGAAGCAATAATTAATGGTAAAGAATATAGCCATAGTAGAGTTTATATGATTTCTGGTGATAAGTTTTATGGGTTGCTTACAGGCGATGAAGCTGCGCTTTTTAAATTGTATAAAATTTTACCTAAAGCCATAGATGATTTCTTAAAAACCATTAAAAGCAAATCAGAAAAAGAAAGCACTATCTTAAGCGATATTTCGGAAAATGCAAAAAAGTGTAATAGAAATATATTAGACGATATTACTTTTGAAAACTTTTGTCATTATGATGGTTTTGATAGCTTAAACCGCTAGAGTTTTTAGTTCATTTGCTTTAAACCCTTCTTTATGTACTTCGTTCAAGAATGAAATTATAGAATATCCAATTTCTTTAGCTAGATTTACAGGAACTGCATTTCCTATTTGTTTGTATTGTTGGGATACAGAACCTTCAAAATGCCAATCATCTGGGAAAGTCTGAATTCTTGCATATTCTCTTACTGTAAATGGTCTAGTTTCATCTGGATGACATCTTTCGGTCTGTTTTTGTGCTGGGCTACAGGTTAGTGTTAAACAAGGTTCATCCCATCCAATGCGTCTTGCCATTCCAGTTTTTCCGCCACCTAAGTAAAAGCTTTTTTGCATATATTCTTTCTGGATATCCAATGGCAAATCTCTCCAATAACCTTTTGGAGGTACTAGATCCAATACCTTTTTTTTGTGCTCTGGATATTTAGCTCCTTTGGATTTTGGAACATTTCTATTGAATAATGAGCCTTTTTTAAGGGCATCTTTAAGTGTGTATATTTCAGAAAATGCTAAAGGGTAGTTGTATTCTATATCAATATCTTTTCTAACAGCAACCAAAATAAGTCGTTCACGTTTCTGAGGAACATTATAATGTATTGCCTTTAAAACTTTAACAGGAGAAACTACATTATAACCGATTTCATCTAAAATTGAAATCATGCCTTCTAGGGTTTTGCCATTATCGTGACTTATAAGTCCACGCACATTTTCTCCAATACATATTTTCGGTTCAGTTTCTTTTACTGTTCTAGCAAATTCATAAAATAAAGTTCCTCGGGCATCTTGTAAACCTAATTTTTTACCTGCGTAGCTAAATGCTTGACAAGGAAATCCGCCAGTTACAATGTCAATTTTATTTTTAAAACCTGTAAAATTAATATTTTTGATGTCATCTTCGATCACATTCCAGTTGGGGCGATTTGTACGTAATGTTTTACATGCCCATTTGTCGATTTCATTAAGAGCCTTGCATTTTATCCCAGCTTGTTCTAATCCGATTGCTAATCCACCTGCGCCAGCAAAAAGTTCCAGTACTTGATACTCTTTTAATGGTTCAACAAAATTTCCTTTATCAAGTTTATTGAAGTATAATTTAAACTCGGGAAAAACTTCTAGTTGTTCCTTTTTGTATACACGATAATTACTAATAGGTTCCCTAACAGCTTTTAACTTGTCTTCATTATCCCACCTTCTGAGAGTTTCTGAGTTTTTACCTAATATTTCAGCAGCTTCGGAGACTGAAAAATAATCTTTTATAACCATATTATACAACCTTATATATGGTTATAAAAATAGAATAATATTGATAATAAAAAAACCAACCTTAAATTAAGTTATTCACAATAGAAAAATCCCGAACATTTTTGTTCGGGATTTGATAATGTTGCCTAATCTTATTGATAGACCAGGTAACCATTTATTATACAAAAACACTGGGCATAACTATCAAATTATTAGACTCAAAACGATTTTGAGTCTAATCTTAGAAATATCAATTGCAGATTCTTACAGATATACGGATTTAAGGCTGTGACGAGCAAGGACAGCTATTTTAAAGCCAAGCATTACAACTGAAATATCCTCATTTTCATTCAGTATAGGATAAAAACACGCTATATTTGAATAAAGCTACAGAAATGAAGAAAATAAATCGAATAATAACGAACATCTGTTCGGACAATTTACAAGAAAGCAGCGATTTTTATATAAAACTATTCGACTTCAACGTAGACTATGATAGTGATTGGTTTGTCCATCTAATTTCAAATGACAAAAAGCTGGAATTGGGAATAATTGACCGAACAAACGAAATAGTACCGAAGGACTTTCAAAATAACCCGCAAGGATTTTACGTAACGTTCGTAGTTGATAATGCAGACGAAATATTTCAAATAGCAGAATCGGAAAAATTTGAAATTATTAGCAAACCTACCGACACATTTTACGGACAAAGACGATTATTACTTAAAGACCCTAATGGAACTTTAGTTGATATATCTTCCCCTATTAAAGATTTTAAATTTTAAAACTAATTTAAAGAGCTGACGAATATATAAGTAGATGGGGTTTAAAAAACATTATATGGAAAAAAATTAACCGACTGCACCATATTGCTATAATATGTTCAGACTATGAGAAATCCAAAAAAATTTATACTGAGATTTTAGGGTTTAATATTAATAATGAAATTTACAGAGAAGAACGCAAGTCTTTCAAACTTGACCTTTCTTTAAATGGCGAATATTTAATTGAGTTATTTTCATTTTCGTCTCCTCAAAGCAGATTAAGCCAACCTGAAGCTACAGGCTTAAGACACATCGCTTTTGATGTTAATGATCTTGACGGGTGGATAAAATTCCTCGGCACAAAAACATTGAAACAGAATCAATTCGAATTGATGAATTCACAAGAAAAAGATTCACCTTTCTAACTGACCCAGATAATTTACCAATTGAGTTGTACTAATTATGAGCCGTTTTTAAAACAAAAGAATAATTCAGTCAGTCATTAATGAAAAAAAAATCACAAACCATATTTTTCTTTAATAGCTGTGGGTAGATAAAATTCATATTCACCCTCATCATTATCATGAGAATGAAAACATTTATACCCATTCGATAACTCAAATAGGAGCATATATTCATTTACAAATTCAATGTTAGAAAAAACTATAGGAGTTACATTAGTTATAATATGATTCTTTTCATAATCAGGATCCTCTTTAGAATCGAACCACATTACACCTTGCAAACCATTATCTGTAACAATAACTTTACTTGAGCCTCCTAAAGTAGAAATAGACTCGTATACTGGTTTTGCTATAGTCTCCCCATAAGCCATATCGAATAAACCTTCTTTACCAGAATCTTTATAAACTGTAATTAACACCATACGCTCTAATGGTGCTTGATAATTTTTTGTAAATAATAAACGGTCTGGTCTTACATCTGACGACAATTCCGTCTTGAATATATTATATCCTCGTCTATTTTTTAATACATACTCAAAATCATCTTCTAATAATGAGATAGATTCTATATTAATATCTCTCCTATAGGAATCAGTTTTCGGGTTTCAATCTATGTCAAACACGACAAACTTACCTCCTAAATAATGAGCTATTATATATGACGCCTCACTAAATGTATCCATTTCTATTTTTTATAGTTATCCCATGGTATAAGTAATTTACCTTCTTCATTAATTATAGACTTTTTTCCATCAAGTCTAACCTCAAAAACAACATCAGAAAGAGAATAATTTGATATTATGGTATCAAATATCGGCTTTACCAGGCGTTCCTTTTTAAGGAGGTTATATACGCCATATTTACCATTTTTTTAACTCCAAGTATTGGGAAATATAACCTTGAATAATCATCATATTCATTAAGAAGTACATTATTATTTTTATCAACAAGTAGTACTTTGTTATTTATTTCAACCTTAAAGACACTATTGTTTTTAAGCGAAAACAACACAGGAAGACTATCGTAACTTGGCTGTGTTACAATAACTCCGTCTCTACTTACTAAGCCCTATTTTTCGCCATCATAATATGGTGTTTGGCTAAAAACCTTAGTACATAGAAGCAATGCAATAAACAAACATGCATTCCTATTCATCTAAATTGTATTTACTCCTAATCTTTTTAGGCAAGTAGACAACTTTATCTTTTCCTGACTTCATATAACCACTTATGTTTTTAGGTAAGCTAACTAAGAATATGCTATATGCCGTTTTAAATTTTTCTATATTAGAAAATTTGGGACTAGAAATCATCAGATGTTCAATAGTTCCATTATAATCTTTTCCAAGATATTCTAAACCTACGTGTTTCCCATTAGTACTTAAAAAATAGTCTGTGTCCTCTATTTTTTCTAAGTCATTATATATTGGTTCTATAATTATCTTTTCACTTAAAATACTATATACTCCAATTTTCTTTTTATGAGAAACATAAACAAAATCGGGCTTTAAATTTTTTTCAACCCCTAATAAACTTAGTAATTCATAGCCTTCAGGCAGGTTTATAATTTTACTCTTACTACAAGACTTAATTTGATGATTTCCATGTTCGCTAATTAACTCATCATCGTGCTTACAACTAAGACCATTTCCTGATATGTAATCATTCTCTGTTGATTCAATTATCATATCCTCCTCATCACACTTCTATTACAGGAACAACAATTTCTTTCTCATTGGTAGCAGAGATATATGTTTTATTATAGTCTTCATCATATAATCGGAACACACCTTCTCCGTAACTTCTTTTGTTCAGCCTTTTCCATATAAACACCTTCCATTTCTTATCTGGCGCTACAACCGTCTTATTATGTCTATCTAAAACTACTAATTAAGGCTAATAAAATTAAATGTTTTTTCATGTTATAAAATTTAGGGCTAAAAATATCTCCAAAAAAAGAGTAAAGTTCGTAAATATAAAGATGCTTTCATGGTTATTGAAACTGAATACATGAAACTATTTTATTCGGGTAACTTTATTAATAAAAAAGGGCGTCTTAAATAAATTTAAGATGCCCTTTACTTTAGACTAAACTAACTAAACTAATTTATTAATGCTCATTCATTCTAAAATCTGAGTAAGCACTCATGCCATGTTCATGGCCATCTAGTCCTTCTAATTCTTCTTTTTCAGAAACTCGTATTCCAACTGTTTTCTTAAGTGTGAATATGATAATGAATGATGTTACCAAACAAAATCCTGCATAGCATGCAACACCCAATAATTGTATTAAGAAACTATGCTCTGGGTTGGTTGAAAATATACCTACAGCAAGCGTACCCCAAATACCACAAATTAAGTGAACTGCTATAGCTCCAACTGGATCATCTAATTTAATAGCGTCAATAAAGCTTACAGCAAATACTATTAAAGCACCAGCAATAGCACCAATTATAATAGCACTTTCCGGAGTCATAACATCTGCTCCAGCAGTAATACCTACTAAACCACCTAAAATACCATTTAAGAACATTGTTAAATCTAAATTCTTATATCTTAAAAACGACACTAAAGCAGCTACTACACCACCTGCCGCAGCAGCTAAACATGTTGTTACTAAAGTTAATGATGTTAATTCTGGATCTGCAGAAAGTACAGAACCACCGTTAAATCCAAACCATCCTAACCAAAGCACTAAAACACCAGCAGTTGCTAAAGGAATGTTATGTCCAGGAATCGCCTGTGGCTTACCGTCTTTAAACTTACCTATTCTAGAACCTAGTAACCAAACGGCTACTAAAGCAGCCCAACCTCCTACAGAGTGCACTAAGGTAGAACCAGCAAAATCATAAAATCCTAATTCATCTAAGAATCCACCACCCCATTTCCATGATCCGGCAATTGGGTAAACCAATCCTACATATATGACTGTGAATATCATAAAAGGTCCAATCTTCATACGTTCAGCGACAGCTCCAGAAACAATTGTTGCAGCAGTTGCAGCAAACATCCCTTGGAATAAAAAGTCTGTCCACCATGTATAACCGCCATCTGCATATTCTGGAGTCATACCGTTTTCTGGTGGCGAAATACCAGGAACTATAGATCCTATATATCCGTTAAATTCACCAGGATACATTAAGTTAAACCCTATTATATAGTATAATAAAAGTCCAACAGTGATAATAAAAATGTTTTTAAATAAAATATTGATAGTGTTCTTTTGTCTTGTTAACCCGATTTCTAAAAATGCAAAACCAGTGTGCATAAAGAAAACCAGTGCTGTACAGACCATCATCCATACATTGTTAGCTGTAAATAATTCCATGTTATATATTTTTTAGATGATGATTAATTATTTTAAAGTGTCTCCACCTTTTTCCCCTGTTCGTATTCTGTAACATTCATTAATATCTGATACAAATATTTTTCCATCTCCTACTTCACCTGTTCCAGCTGAATTAAGAATTGCTTGAATAGTCACTTCTTCAAAATCATCATTTACGACAATTGATATATGTCTACGTTGAATATCACTTGTACTATATGATACGCCTCTATATACATGTCCTTCTTTTTCATTTCCTAAACCAGTAACATCCCAGTAAGAGAAAAAGTTCACGCCAACATCGTGCAATGCCTCTTTAACAACACGATATTTTGATTTTCTAATAATTGCTTCAATTTTCTTCATGATTGTATATATTTAGTTTTAGTTAGAAAGAATATATAGCAGCCAGTGTAAAAGCAGCTAAGCTTTTTGTAGCCTCTAAATCTGAATCAAAATAAACCTCTTCAGAATTACTGTCTAAACGTAATTCAGGTTTTATAATCAAGTTTTCTAGAGTATAGCTTCCTGTTAAAGTCACTGCGAATACATTTGTATCGTCTACAGGACCATCAAACATCCAGTTAAAATACTCCCCTCTTAAACCAATTGAGAAATTATCACAGGTTGAAAGTTGCGGATATAGAGCAGCTCCATAAAATCCATTCCCATCATTATCTGCATAAGCTCCATTAATTCCTAAGAAGAAATCATCAGATAAATCAAATCCACCTGTGTAATCAATTTCAAATCCTAATTTAATTCCAGAATCATAATAGAAATTTAAAAACTGACCTGAATATCCTAACTGAGCTCCTAAAGCATAATCGCCAGTAGTATTGCTATCAATATCTGTAGCATTCATTATAGCTAACATTAAGCTAAAATCATCAGATAGAGCAAAATCTGCTTTTAAACCAACATGAGAGAATGGCCCATTAGAGAATAAATAAGACGTACTGTAGTTAAAGTTTGCCGCTGGCGAAATAACTTCATATCCTAAATATGTATTGAATCGACCTAAAGTTAATGTCGTTCCTTCAGATACATTCCAATAAGCATATAACTGATTAATATTATTTCCTGTAATGGCATCATTTCCTCTCGGTCCAAAAACCACATCTGCAACCACTCCTGTTTTTTCACCTTCGTAACTAGCAATAATATTTGCCATACCTAAAGCAAATCCTGTTTCGTTAGCAAATGATGTTCCGAAATTTTGAGAACCACCATCACCACCATTAAATGCAGGGTTAGCCGCATCGGTAGATGTTAAGTTTGTTTTATAATAAGCATCAACTGTACCACTTATAGATACTTTCTTCTTAGAAACCTCTTCTTCTTGTGCTAATAAAACTGTTGCCATAAAAAGCATTGAAAGAGTCATTAATTTTTTCATAATTGTTTTCGTTTAAGTTATTGACTTTTTAGTGTTTGTTTTCTAATTAATGACGCTAAACTATATAAAAAACACATACACCCCATAAAAAATAGGGGTAATTGAGTTAATTTTATCAATATTTCATTTTTTACCCTATTTTTTTATAGGTATTAAGTTTATAATGGAGTTTTTTGAGTTTTTAACAACCAGTTTATTTGAATGATTGTCAGTATTTTCTAATTTTTTATGATATTATTTATATTAATCTGATTATTTATTATCATTAATTCACATATCCTTATTTATTCCTAAAAATTTATAGATTGAATATTTATTAAAAAACACGTTTAATATTGATATATAATTATTTTTATCTCAACTTCGTTTCTATAATCGGAATAATGAAATAGGCCCTATTGTAATTCGAATCTTAGTGCATATCTTAGCTCTTCAACTCGATTTTTAAACCAAAGTTTGTTGATTATGCTGAAGAAACAAGGACTGTATTTACCCGAATTTGAACACGAAAATTGTGGCGCAGGTTTTATTTGTAATCTTAATGGAGATAAAACAAATCAAATCATTCATGACGCCTTAGAAATTCTCGTAAAGCTAGAACACCGTGGTGGTGTAAGTGCCGATGGAAAAACCGGTGATGGAGCTGGTTTATTAATTGATATCCCTCATGATTATTTTAAACGCGTTTGCAATTTTAATATCCCTGCTCAAAGAGAATATGCTGTGGGTATGGTATTTTTACCGAAAACATCAAACCAATATCAATTCTGTAAAGATACATTTGAAAATGAAATAAAAGCACAAGGGCTGTCTACCCTAGGATGGAGAGAAGTTCCTGTAGATTCTACACAGTTAGGTCAAATAGCTTTAGCGTCAGAACCTAATATTGAACAGCTTTTTGTTGGAAAAACAGAAGCTATTACCGAAGCCGATTTTAAAGCTAAATTATACGCAGCACGTAAAATTACGGAGCATACCATTAGAAAATCAAAAATTTCTGAAAGCTCGTATTTTTATGTACCAAGTTTATCAACTACAACCTTAATATATAAAGGAATAATAATGCCTGAAGATATAGGGCCTTATTATACCGATTTGCAACAGCAAGATTTAGTAACACGTTTAGCATTAGTACATCAACGTTTCTCTACCAACACGATGCCAACATGGGAATTAGCGCAACCATTTCGTTTTATGTGTCAAAATGGTGAGATTAACACGCTTCGTGGTAACGTAAGTAGAATGCGTATTCGTGAAGAGATCATGAAAAGTGATGTTTTCGGACCTCAAATAGATAAATTATTCCCGATCATATTACCAGGTAAGTCGGATTCTGCTTCTATGGATATGGTCGTTGAATTATTAACACATACAGGAAGATCATTACCAGAAATTATGATGATGATGATTCCTGAAGCATGGGAGAAACACAAAACCATGTCTGAAGAGAGAAAAGCATTTTACGAGTACAATGCTTGCCTTATGGAACCATGGGATGGCCCTGCATCTGTGCCTTTTACAGATGGTGATTACATAGGCGCTTTATTAGACAGAAATGGTCTAAGACCCTCTAGGTATACAGTTACCAAAAGTGGTAAATTAATTATGTCGTCTGAAATTGGCGTTGTAGAAATTGATGCTGAAGACGTAGAAAGACACGGTCGTTTAGAGCCTGGAAAAATGTTCTTGGTAGACATGAATAAAGGACGTATTATTGAAGATGAAGAAATTAAGAGTAAAATTGTTTTAGAGAGACCTTATAAAGAATGGTTAGACAAAACGAGATTACATTTAAAAGATGTGCCTTACAATAACGAAACATGCTCTATTGAAACCATTGATATAAAAACCAGGCAACGTTTATTTAATTATACATTCGAAGATATCCAAGAGGTGATTACCCCTATGGCTGTTGTAGGTAAAGAGGCTTTGGGATCCATGGGAATTGATACGCCTTTAGCCGTTTTATCAGACAGACCTCAGCTAATCTCAAACTATTTCAAACAATTATTTGCACAGGTTACCAATCCACCATTGGATGGTATTCGTGAAGAAATCGTAACCGATATTAGTTTAAATCTTGGTAAAGACAGGAATATTTTTAGTATTACAGAAAGACAGTGTAGAAAACTTAGAATTCAAAACCCTGTTATTTCTAATGCCGATTTAGAAAAAATAAGAAGTATCTCAATTGAAAGCTTTAAAGCTGAAACAATTGAGATTTTATACCCTAAAGCAAAAGGTCTCAATGGTCTTGAAGATGCTTTAGAAGATATTATCAGACAAGTTGAAAAAGCACTTGAGAGAAAAACAAATATCATAATTCTTTCAGATAGAGGTGTTAATCAAGAGTTCGCTCCTATCCCTGCTTTATTAGCATGTTCTTACGTTAATCATCAATTAAATCGTTTACGTAAGCGTTCTTATTTCGATATTATTATTGAATCTGCCGAACCTCGTGAACCACACCATTTTGCAACCCTATTTGGTTATGGCGCCAGTGCCATCAATCCATATATGGTAAATGAAATTATCAGAATGCAAGTAAAAGAAGGCTTCATTGTTGATATGGACGAGCAAAAAGCTGTTGATAATTTCAATAAAGCTATTGGAAAAGGGATTTTAAAAATCATGAACAAAATAGGGATCTCTACACTTCACTCTTATAGAGGTTCTCAAATTTTCGAAATTGTTGGTTTCAACTCTCAATTTGTTCAAAAATATTTTCCTTATACAGCCTCTAGAATTGAAGGTATTGGTTTATATGAAATTGAAAAAGAAATTAACGAACGTTACAAACAAGCTTATCCAGACAATGCAATAGATAAACGTTTAGGCTTAAACATTGGAGGAGACTATAGATGGAGACGTAATGGTGAAAGACACTTATTTAACCCTACTACTGTTGCTAAATTACAGCAAGCTGTTAGGTTAAGTGACCAAGCGAGTTACAACGTTTACTCAAAAGCAATCAATGAGCAATCGGAAAACTTAATGACCATTCGTGGGTTATTTGAGTTTGATAACTTAGACCCTATTCCATTGGAAGAGGTAGAACCTTGGACAGACATTGTTAAGCGCTTTAAAACAGGAGCGATGTCTTACGGATCTATTTCTAGAGAAGCTCATGAAAACTTAGCTATTGCCATGAACAGAATTGGTGGTAAATCAAATTCTGGTGAAGGAGGGGAAGATAGAAAACGTTTTCAAAAAGATATAAACGGTGATAGCCGTAACTCAGCAATAAAACAAGTAGCATCCGGTCGTTTTGGAGTGACTTCACATTATTTAACCAATGCGAAGGAAATTCAAATTAAAATGGCTCAAGGGGCAAAACCAGGAGAAGGCGGACAATTACCAGGCGAAAAAGTATTGCCCTGGATTGCTGCAGCTAGAAACTCGACACCATTTGTTGGTTTAATTTCACCACCGCCACATCACGATATTTATTCTATTGAAGATTTAGCACAATTAATTTTCGATTTAAAGAATGCCAATCGAGACGCACGAGTTAATGTTAAATTAGTATCAGAAGTAGGCGTAGGAACCATTGCTGCAGGAGTCTCAAAAGCTAAAGCCGATGTTGTTTTAATTTCTGGTTACGACGGTGGTACTGGAGCATCTCCATTAACATCGCTAAAACATGCCGGGTTACCTTGGGAGCTTGGTTTAGCTGAAGCACAACAAACACTCGTTTTAAATAAATTAAGAAGTAGAATTGTTGTAGAATGTGATGGTCAATTAAAAACAGGACGTGATGTTGCTATAGCTGCTTTGTTAGGTGCTGAAGAGTTTGGATTTGCAACAGCTCCATTAGTTGCTTCTGGTTGTATTATGATGCGTAAATGTCATTTAAATACTTGCCCAGTTGGTATCGCAACTCAAGACAAAGAGTTACGTAAAAACTTTAAAGGTACACCTGAGCATGTTATTAACTTCTTCTACTACATTGCTGAAGAATTAAGAGGTATCATGGCGCAATTAGGTTTTAGAACCTTAGCAGAAATGGTTGGGCAAACACACAAGATAAATGCAAACAAAGCGATTAAGCACTATAAAGCTAAAGGCTTAGATTTATCAAGTATTTTACACAGACCATCTGTTTATAGCCAGCTTACAATAAGAAATACAGAAACGCAAGACCATAATTTAGATGACGTTTTAGACCATACTATATTAAAAGATTCTCATAGAGCTTTATATAGAAAAGAGAAAATGAACTTAGCATATCCAATAAAGAATATTAATAGAACTGTTGGAGCTATAGTCAGTAATGAGATATCAAAAATTTACGGTCATCTAGGACTACCAGAAGACACATTAAATATAAACTTCACTGGCTCTGCTGGTCAAAGTTTTGGTGCTTTTGGAGCTCATGGATTAACATTCACTGTAGAAGGAAACACCAATGATTATTTAGGTAAAGGGTTATCTGGAGGTAAATTAATCATTAAGAAACCAGCAAAAGCAGACTTCATAGCAGAAAACAACATTATTGTTGGCAATGTTTGTTTATTCGGTGCTGTAGAAGGAGAAGCATACATCAACGGAATTGCAGGTGAACGTTTCGCAGTACGAAACTCTGGAGCAACAGCAATTGTAGAAGGTGTTGGAGATCATTGTTGTGAATATATGACTGGAGGAAAGGTCATTGTTCTGGGTAGCACAGGAAGAAACTTTGCTGCTGGTATGAGTGGTGGTATTGCTTATGTTTATGATCCAGAAAACAAATTTGTTAATGGTTTATGTAACACAGAAACTATAGAATTTGAAGATATTTCAGCAGAAGATGCTGCAGACTTAAAAGCATCTATAGAGAAGCATGTACTTTACACAAACAGTAACAGAGGTAAAGATTTATTGGCAAATTGGGATGCCAGCTTAGGCTCTTTTGTAAAGGTAATGCCAATAGAATACAAACGTGCCTTAATACGTTTAGAGACTGAAGAACAAATGGTAGAAGAACTAACAACAGCATAGTGTCATGGGAAAAGTAACAGGATTTAAAGAATTTGAAAGACAAGATGAAGCATACACATCTGTAGAAGATCGTGTAAAACATTATAAAGAATTTACAGTTCCTTTAAGTGAACCTGAATTAACAAAACAAGGATCACGTTGTATGGACTGCGGCATCCCGTTTTGTCATAGCGGTTGCCCATTAGGTAACTTAATACCAGATTTTAATCACATGGTACACCAAGGTGAATGGCAAAAAGCCTCTTGGTTGTTACACTCAACAAATAACTTTCCGGAGTTTACAGGTCGTTTATGTCCAGCACCTTGCGAAAAGTCATGTGTGTTAGGTATTATTGAAGATCCAGTATCTATCGAAAATATTGAAAAAAACATCGTAGAACGTGCTTTTAAAGAAGGTTGGATTAAACCTCAACCTCCAAAAACACGTACAGGAAAAACCATAGCTGTTGTAGGTTCAGGCCCTGCTGGTTTAGCAGCTGCTCAACAATTAAATAGAGCTGGCCACACAGTAACCGTTTTTGAAAGAGATGATGAAGTCGGAGGATTATTACGTTACGGTATTCCTAATTTCAAAATGGAAAAGGAAATTATAGACCGTAGACTGGCTATTCTAGAAGCAGAAGGTATCACTTTTAAAACAAATGTAAACGTAGGTGTTAATTACGATGTTTCGGAATTAAAAGCTTTCGACTCGGTTGTTCTTTGTGGAGGTGCAACAGAAAGACGAAGCTTACCAACTCCAGGCATTGATGCAGATGGTGTGGTACAAGCTATGGATTTCTTAACCCAACAGACTAAAGTATTATTTGGCAAAGAGGTTAAAGACCAAATATTAGCAACCGATAAAAATGTTATTGTTATTGGTGGTGGTGATACTGGTTCAGATTGTGTAGGAACATCGAATCGTCATGGCGCAAAATCTGTAGTAAATTTTGAAATCATGCCAAAACCTCCCGGACATCGTTCACCAACAACACCTTGGCCTTTTTGGCCGTTACAACTTAAAACGTCTTCTTCTCATCAAGAAGGTGTTGAAAGAAACTGGCTAATTAATACAAAGGAATTCATAAAAGACAAGAACGGTAAATTAACAGCCCTAAAAACAGTTAATGTTGAGTGGAAGATGGTTCCTGGTGAACGCCCGCAATTAATAGAAATCGAAGGTACAGAAAAAACATGGCCTTGTGATCTTGCATTATTAGCATTAGGATTTACTGGTCCTGAAAGCACGTTAGCAGACAAGTTAGGTATCGAAAAAGATGCACGATCTAATTATAAAGCTGAATACGGAAAATATCAGACAAACATTCCTCATATTTTTACAGCAGGAGATATGCGTCGCGGACAATCGTTAATTGTTTGGGCTATTTCTGAAGGTAGAGAGGCTGCACGTCAAGTAGACTTATACTTAATGGGTAAGTCGAATTTACCATCAAAAGATATAACTGGAGATTTGGTTGCGATGTAAGCAGCAAAGCAATTTTAAATATATTAGTTTAAAATCCTTTTACACTTGTAGAAGGATTTTTTTATATAACACCTAGACGCGAGGTCTTTTTACAATTAAAATACTGACTAACAACACAATAAAACCCAACGCCCTTTTTTAATTAAAATTTGTTGAAGCTGGGTATGGCGTATCCTTTTTAGTTTCTATTCCTAATTATTTTCCACTAATAATTGGTATACTTATAAAATGCGAACTTTTCAGTTCGCATTTTTTATTGCCCTTTTCGCATAAATTCTTCCGCCTTTTCAACCATGTTTTTACTACCGCAAATAAAAGGCACACGTTGATGTAGTTCCGTAGGTTCAACATCCATAGTCCGAACAAAACCATCACTTGCCTTTCCATTAGCTTGTTCAGCTAAAAATGCCATAGGATTACACTCGTATAGTAATCGTAATTTCCCATCAGGGTTTTTTGAGCTTTGTGGATATAAATAAACGCCTCCTTTAATCATATTTCTATGAAAATCAGAAACCAATGATCCAATATATCTTGATGTATAAGGCCTATCATTTTCTTCCTGTTGACAATATTTTATATAATTCTTTATGCCTTGTGGGAAATGAATATAGTTACCCTCATTAACAGAATAAATACTTCCATTTTCTGGGAATTGCATATCTGGGTGTGACAAATAAAAGGACCCTATTGCCGGGTTTAGCGTAAACCCATTAACACCATCACCAGTTGTATAAACAAGCATGGTAGATGTCCCATACACAACATAACCAGCTGCTACTTGCTCACTCCCTTTTTGTAAAAAATCTTCCAAAGTTACAGGAGTCCCAACAGGAGTTACACGTCTGTAAATTGAAAAAATAGTTCCTACAGATACATTCACATCAATATTTGAAGAACCATCTAAAGGATCTATTAAAACGATGTACTTATTTTGGTGATTTTCATCTTGACTATTAATAGAAATAAAATCATCTTCTTCCTCACTAGCTATACCACAAACAATATTTCTATTTGTTAGTGTTTGTATAAATTTTTCATTTGCATAAACATCCAACTTCTGTTGATCTTCTCCTTGGATATTCATATCTCCTGCTGCCCCAATAATATCTACTAAACCTGCTTTATTAACCTCATGATTTACCACCTTTGCTGCTAACCTAATGGAATTGATAAGACTAGATAATTCACCTGAAGAGTATTTAAAAGATGATTGGTTTTCAATAATAAATTCTCCTAGAGTTTGTTTTTTATGAGACATAAAGGTATCGGTTTAGTTTGTGCAAATATCAATTATTTTTTAATGAACTACAACGTTTTCGATAAAGATTAATGGCTCTAAATAATGAACTTTGAACTATATTTGAAATAATTATAATCATCCTATGAATTACGCTATACGAAAAGCCACTAAAAATGATATGCCTCAAGTACATCGTTTAATAAAAGAATTGGCCAGTTTTGAAAAAGAAATCGATGCTGTTGAAGTTACTGTTGAAGATTTGCAAGCAGATGGATTTGGAGATCCGCCTGCATTTCAATGTTTTGTAGCCGAAGTTAATAATAAAATTGAAGGGATTGCTTTGGTTTACAACCGCTATTCTACATGGAAAGGACATGCATTGCATTTAGAAGATTTAATAGTAAGTGAATCTATGAGAGGGGCTGGCTTAGGAACTGCACTTTTAGATGAAGTTATTAAATACGGACATCGTTTAGGTGTAAAACGCATTAATTGGGAAGTACTCGACTGGAACGAGCCAGCTATCGTTTTTTATGAAAAAAAGGGAGCACAGGTAAAACGCGATTGGGATGTAGTTCACTTAAATGAACAGGGCATTAAAGATTATATATCAAAATTATAAAATGCAAGTATTTAAATTTGGTGGCGCATCGGTAAAAGATGCTACAGGTGTAAAAAATATAGCTTCGGTCTTACAAAAAGTGGGTTATACAAACACACTTATTGTTGTCTCTGCTATGGGGAAAACAACCAATGCTTTGGAACTTGTTATTAAAAACTATTTTGAAAATAAAACACGACTACAAAGCTCACTTCAAGAGGTGAAAAAATATCACAATGACATTTTATTAGATTTATTTGAGAATGAAAACCATGCTGTTTTTAAAAAAGTATCAACCCTTTTTGATGAGCTCAATAATTTTTTATCAACTAATAAGTCCCCAGATTATAATTTTGTTTATGATCAAGTGATAGGTTTTGGAGAATTAGTTTCTACAACAATAATAAGCGACTATTTAAATACCATCAACATAAAGAATAATTGGATTGATGTTAGAACTCAAATTAAAACAGACAGTTACTATAGACGTGCTAACATAAATTGGGAAGAAACGCTACGCTTAATAAACTCAGGATTCAACAAAACTATTTTAAATATCACTCAAGGTTTTTTGGGCAGCGATTCTAATAATTTTACAACAACTCTTGGTAGAGAAGGTAGTGATTATACAGCGGCCATTTATGGCTATTGCTTAAATGCTGAAAGCGTTACTATTTGGAAAGATGTTCCTGGGGTTTTAAATGCAGATCCTCGCTATTTTGAAAATGCCCAATTGCTTAATAAAATATCATACCGAGAAGCTATAGAATTGGCTTTCTACGGAGCTTCTGTAATTCATCCAAAAACATTACAACCTCTACAAGGTAAAGAAATTTCATTGTATGTGAAATCGTTTTTAAACCCTAACGAGCCAGGAACAAAAATTGGAAAAAACGTTACTTTAGACCCAATGATTCCTTGTTTCATAGTAAAGAAAAACCAAACTTTAATTTCATTATCATCTTTAGATTTTTCATATATAGTTGAAGAAAATATTAGTCACATTTTCAATTTATTACATCAATATAAAATGAAAGTGGATATGATTCAAAATTCAGCTATTAGCTTTTCTGTTTGCGTGGATAATCTTTTTAACAATCTTGACAAATTATTACACCATTTAAGAGCAAAATTTAAAGTAACTTGCCACGAAAATGTATCGCTTTATACGATTCGTCATTACAATGAAAATGCCATTAATCAGATTGAAGAAGATAAAACCGTGCTATTAAAACAATTAACTCAAGAAACCGTTCAGATAGTAACTAAATAAACTATTTAGTACATTTACGCTCATGACCAAACAACAAAATACGGGACTGGTAACTGCCAAAGAAGTCGCTAAAGCTATCCAATTAGACAAATATGGGTTTATAGGTACTTTTATTGGTTGGGCATTAATGAAAGTTCTTAAAATATCTACTCTTAATAAAATATACAATCGCAACAAACACCTTAATGATCTGGATTTTTTAGATGGTATTTTGGATGACTTTCAAATTAAATTCGAAATCCCTGAAGAAGATTTAAAGCGCTTACCAAAAGATGGCCCTTATATTACTATTTCTAACCACCCACTTGGCGGTATTGATGGTATTTTACTTTTAAAGCTGATGCTTGAGCAGCGAAAAGATTTTAAAATAATAGCTAATTTTTTACTACATAGAATAGAGCCTTTAAAACCTTATATCATGCCCGTTAATCCTTTTGAGGATAGGAAAGATGTAAAATCTAGTATCGTTGGGTTTAAAAATTCTATTTTACACTTAAGAGATGGACATCCACTAGGTATTTTCCCTGCAGGAGAAGTATCAACATATCGAGATGGTAAATTGGTAGTAGATAAACCTTGGGAAGAAGCTGCTATGAAGCTTATTAAAAAAGCAGAAGTTCCTGTTGTTCCCATCTATTTTCATGCTAAAAACAGCAAATTGTTTTACAAGCTTTCTAAAATTAGTGATACTTTTAGAACTGCTAAATTACCTTCTGAGTTATTAACTCAAAAACGACGCGTTATTAAGGTTAGAATAGGAAAACCTATCTCTGTTGACGATCAAAAAGAATACGTATCTCTTGATGATTTTTCTGGTTTTTTAAGACGAAAAACCTATATGCTATCAAATGCCTTTGAGGAAAAGTCAAAGATTTTAGACAATATTTCATCAACCTTAAAAACCCCTAAAACGCCTAAAAATATTGTTACACCTGTTGACAATGAATTGATGACGCAAGAGGTTAAACTGTTAATTGAAAACAATTCCCGCCTATTACAAAGTAAAAACTACGGAGTGTTTTTAGCAGAGCCAAAAAGCATTCCTAATATTTTGCGCGAAATTGGACGTTTACGTGAAATTACTTTTAGAGAGGTTGGGGAAGGAACCAATGAAGCGATTGATTTAGATACTTTTGACACTTATTACCACCATATGTTTTTATGGGATAGTGAAAAGAAATTAATAGCTGGTGCTTACCGAATGGGGCTCGGGTCTAAAATTTTTGAACGCTTTGGTATTGATGGGTTTTATTTGCAAGACCTCTTTAGGTTTGAGCCTGAGTTACACAAAATGATGAGCCAGTCTATCGAAATGGGGCGTGCCTTCATCATTAAGGAATATCAACAAAAACCTATGCCTTTATTTTTACTTTGGAAAGGTATTGTGCACACAACATTACGTTTTCCTGAGCACAAGTTTTTAATTGGCGGAGTTAGTATTAGTAATCAGTTTTCTAATTTCTCTAAATCATTAATGATCGAGTTTATGAAATCACATTACTACGATCCATACATTGCACAATATGTACATCCTAAAAAAGAGTTTAAAGTCATCCTTAAAGATGCCGATAAAGACTTTGTTTTTGACGCTACTGAAGCCGATTTAAATAAATTCGACAAAATTATAGACGAAGTTGAGCCTGGTGCTTTACGCTTACCTGTACTACTTAAAAAGTATATAAAACAAAACGCACGACTAGTTGCTTTTAATGTAGATCCATTATTCAACAATGCTGTTGATGGTTTGATGTACATTAAAATTGCTGACTTACCAGAAAGCACAGTACGTCCAGTTATGGAAGAGTTCCAGGCTGAATTAGAAAGTAAATTAGAAAATAATGGAGACGTTTAAACTAAACTATATCGCTCTACAAACTCTTTAAAATACGTTTTTATTTCTTCACGAGCTTTTAAAAAGGCAGCATGTTTTTCGACATCTGTACCCACCACTTTTGATGGATCGAAAAAATTATGGTGTAAACGCAATGCATTTTTACTTGGAATGTAAGGACAGTTTTCATTTGCATGATCACACACTGTGATAATATAATCAAAATCCACATCAGCATATTCATCTACATGATTAGACGTATGATGATCGATATTTAACCCATCTTCTTTCATAATAGCTAAGGCTCCTGGGTTTAAACCATGTGTTTCTATCCCTGCGCTGTAAACGTTTACTGTTCTGTTATCTAAAAAATGGTTTAAATATCCATGTGCCATTTGGCTTCTACATGAATTCCCCGTGCATAATACTAAAATGTTTTTCATATTTATTTGTCATTCCTGCAAAGGCAGGAACCTTATTAATTGAAACTAATTTTTATAATGAATTCCTGCCTTCGCAGCAATAACATAATTATTTAATTTATTTTACGACTTCTTCTTTCAAGAAAATGATTGTCATACCATTTTCCATGTAATTGTCCGATGTTTTCACGAATACCAACTAGTCTAAAGCCACATTTTAAATGCAAATTAATACTGGCTATATTTTCTGAAAAAATACTTGCTTGCAAAGTCCAAAACTCGTTAATTTCACTTTCTTTAACTAATCTCTTCAACAATGTTTCTCCTATATGATTTCCTTTAAACTCATTTGAAACATATACACTTACTTCCGCAACTCCTTTATAAACATCTCGCTTTGAAACTGCTGATAATACCGCAAAGCCTACGACCTTAGTTTTTACTAAAGCTACAAATCTACAAGCTGAAATATACTTAGCATCCCATTGTTTCCAGTTAGGAACTTCCGTTTCAAAAGTGGCTATTCCAGTAGCGATACCTTCTTTATATATTTTTGAAACGGAACTCCAATCACTCCTAGTTAATCTCTTAACAACAGTTTCCATCTGGAGAACAACAAGGTTCAACCTCTTTAGACACTGTTTTTATAGATTCTTCAGGCACACCACAAAGTTCTTTTGCTTTACAGTCCGTTTTTTCGATGGCTAATTTAACTATTAATTGCGACCCTTTTATTTCGAAATCGTTAACAAATAGTTGTGCCGTATGAAATGTTGCATTACTATATTCAAACTTAACTTCAGCATCTAATTCATAAGGTTTCATTTTTCCAACTTTCTTTAAAATAGCTAAGGCTTTATAAACAGACATGTATTCTGTTTTTCCTAATTCGTTTGGGCTTTCCCAAAGTTGAACAATAGTTTCTTTCCAGCTATCAACTTGAGCACCACAATCAACAGAATCAACCACCAAATGTTTTACTTCTGTTATATGATAATTAGCGCCCACTAATAAATTGGGGGCATATTCAAATAATAATGACTTATCTTGATTTTGATTTAATACGTTGAATAATTCTTGTGTTTTCATAATTAAAAATTTAACAACAATTTGATTTTGTTGTATTAAAAAATAAATTTAACTGATTTTGAACGGCATTCCATCTTTCAATATTAATACAGTAGCACATACTTTTACCCTCTACTTCTCCTTTTAACAACCCTATAGTTTTAAGCTCTTTTAAGTGTTGAGAAATGGTAGCTTGTGCCAATCCTATTTCCTCAACTAAATCATTACAAATACAAGCATTTTGATTACTTATATATTGTAAAATAGCAACTCTAGCAGGGTGTCCCAAAACCTTAAAAAACTGAGCTAAGTCGTTTTGCTTTTCGGTAAACATTTGAGTTTTAGTAATTCCCATATACTTTATTGTTGTATTTACATATTGCAATATTACGATATTATATTTAAATAAAAAAGTTATATTTGAGACATATTAACCCCAAAATCAACTATTATCATGAATTGGTATTTAAAAGTATTAAAACAGTACGCGGATTTTTCTGGAAGAGCAAGACGAAAAGAATATTGGATGTTTTTCTTATTCAACATTCTTATTTCTTACGGAATTATCTTTATATCAATAGGATTGGAAATGCCTTCTTTATCTATTGTAAGTTCTATTTACTCTTTAGCAGTTTTAATTCCAGGAATTGCTGTAGGTGTAAGAAGAATGCATGATGCTGGTAAAAGTGGCTGGTTCTTACTAATCCCTATTTATAATTTAATTTTAGCTTGTACAGATAGTGAGGCTGGTTCTAATAAATGGGGGCCTAATCCAAAATCTGATGCTGAGGAAATAGACCTAATTGGTCAAGAATAATTTACTATTTTGAGTCTTCCTTAAATTAGGTTGACAGATTATTCATAAATAAAATGAAGCCTTCAAATTAAATTTGAAGGCTTCATTTTATTATGCAAAATCGAATTCTTTTTCGTAAAAAAACAACATAAAATATTGTTAATAGAACAACTATAAATTAAAACCATGGTTTTTGACCTACTTGATAGGTGTTATAGAATTCTTCATCAGATTTAGTAAGATATATAATACCTTCTATTAAACCTATAAGTCCAGTTAAACCAGCACCTAAACCACAAGTTATAAATCCTAGTATAAAGGTTACTACTAACATAATAATACCTTCTTTATTATATCCCAAAATAAATTTATGGATACCTAAAGGGCCTAATATAATAGCTAAAACCCCAGCTAGTACTTTTTTATTTTCACCCGTTACATTATCAAACGTTTCTTTGGCTCCTTCTGCAAATTCAGAAGCAGATTCTTTAACATCTTCAAAAGTTTCTTTGGCCTTTTCTTTTGCTTCTTCTGCAAATTCTTCTGCTTTATCAGCTGCTTTTTTTGCGCCTTCTTTAGCATCACCTAACATATCATTTAGGTCGTCACTTAAATTCTTTTCGTCAGACATAATATTTAAAATTTTTGGTTACAACATAAAGGTACTAAAAAATTAAATTCACTGGTAAAATAGTCACCTTAACTAACAGACTATTAGTTATTTAATTTTTATCAAAAATCTTTTTTAGGAAGCCTTTTGTTTTCTTTGACACTTCAGATAATGTTTCTTTTGTCTCTTCTGCAAATTCTTCTAATTTATCGTTAGCTTCATCAACAAATACAGTTGTTTTCTCAGCAACTTTATCTAATGTTTCTCCAGCTTCTTCCGCAAATCCTTTTGCCTTAACCTTAGCTTCTTCATATTTTTCTTTCGCCTCAACAGATAATTTAGTCCCTTTCTCTTTAGCGACTTCCGTTAAGTCTTCTAATTTTTCAGTGGCTTCATCTAAAAAATCATTTGCTCTTTCTTTTGTTTTATAATAGACCTCTTTAGCTTCTGCTTTTAGCTTTTCAGCTTTATCATTTACAGAACCTTTATTGCTATACGAATCGACTTTAAGAACTTCTGCTTCATAAACTTTATCTTCTGGTTGTTGTTTTTTGGATTCTTCAGACATGATCATTCATTTTTAATGTGTACTATCTATGTGTCTACCAATATGTAATAATGTTACAAGAAAAAGACTATCTAAATAACATAGCTACACCTCCTATTGCTGTGACAATTAATATAAAGCGCCTGTAATTCACATTAGAAATTAATTTTACAATGGTAACGCCTACAAAAAAACCAATGATAATTGCTGGGATTAAAACCGTATTTAGAACCAGTGTTTCTTTAGTAACTGTTTTCCAAACAAAAAAATGAAAGGGCAACTTAAAGACATTAATAATAAAAAACAGCCATGCAGCAGTTCCTATAAATTCATTTTTAGGCAAACGCATCGCCAAAAAATAAATATTAGAAATTGGCCCTGCTAAATTACCAACCATGGTTGTAAAACCTGCTAAGAACCCTGCCCCTGTAGAAAATAATTTGTTTTTTGGTATGTCTTTAGATGTTCTGTTTTCTGTATAAAACATAATTAGAACAGAAATTATTATAATAACTGCCATGATTCTTTTGAATAGAACTTCTGAGATATCGTTACCTACCCAAACACCAACTAAAACACCTATAATCATCCATGGTATTAATTTCTTTATATAGCCCCATTGCGCATGTCTATTATAATATATTACTGCAAAAATATCTGCTACAATGAGCATAGGAAGTAAAACACCTGTGGAAGCTTTCTCTCCAAAAACAAAAGCAAGTATAATGACTATTAAAATCCCTATTCCTTTGATTCCGGATTTGGATAATCCTAATAAAAAAACTGCAAAACAAATAGCTATCCATTGTAATGCAGTCAGGCCGTATGATTCTAGTATTTCTAAATAAGTCAATTACTTATGCTTAAAGTCTTAGGGCTAAATTACAAAAATGCTGAATCGATTGGTTCCCAAAGCTCTATTTTGTTTCCTTCAGGATCAACAATCCAACCAAATTTTCCATATTCGTACGTTTCAACTTTTCCAACAATAGTAACACCTTCTTCTTTTAATATTTTTAACAATTCCAATAAATTTTCTACTCTAAAATTCATCATAAATTGTTTCTCACTTGGTTCAAAATAAGATGTATCTTCTTTAAAAGGCGACCACTGAGTCGTTCCTCCTTCTATATCGTCTTGCCATTTAAATGTCCAACCATAACTATCTACCGGAATTCCTAAATGTTTACCATACCATGCTTTTAGTTTATCGGGATCTTTTGATTTAAAGAAAAAACCACCTAAACCTGTAACACGTTTTTTCATTTTTTTCTGTTTTTTATAGCTGTTTCATAAATATTAATCCATTCGTCTGCTTCAATTTTACCAGCAAGTTCTCCAATGAGTTCAAAAGGAATATCATTCATTTTTTTAAAACGAATACAACTTTTTCCCATATCCAATTTATACTTGCATTGCTTGGCATATTCTGAAGTAAACCAATCCATTAATTCTTTTTTTGAATACAGCGCCATACTATAAACGGCTATAAAATTCTTTTGAGAAGCCAGATTCATAAACGGTAATGGTAATTTTGGATCGCAGTGATACCCCTCGGGATATACTGAATGTGGGATAACATATCCTAGCATACCATAATTCATTTGTTCTTCAATACCTTTTGGTAAATTATCTAAAATTTGTTGCCTTAATTTATTAATGGGCTCTTTTCTGTCTTCTGGTAATTCATCTAAGTACTGTTGTGGTGAAGTCGCTTTTGATTGCATAATATTAGCTTTTACGTTGTAAAATTAAGGATGAGAATAAGGATATAATGACTCCAATTGCAAATACAGTTGTGAACATAATTGACCAAGTAAATATTGGATTTTCAAATAATTTCATTTGTTCATTTAATGCTTCTTTTTCTACTTCAAATTCACTTGCCGATAAGGTGTTTTTCATACCTTCTAAGGCATATTCTGTATATTCAACAACAAAGTCAGGATTTATCATGGTAACATAAACAACATCCAAAAGACCTATAACTATCCCGGAAATTGCAGAAATCACTAATCCGATAAGCAATGCTTTTTTAAATGATATCACACCATTATTTATTTGATCTCTAAAATGTTTTATTCCAAAGAATACAAAAGATAACGAGGCCAAAATAGACGCGTAACCAAAAATTTCTAAGGTTTTAAAACCAACATTCCAATTGAAAAAATGACTACCAATAAATAAAAGCACCCCAACCAAAGCGGCGTAACTACCAAATTTTTTAATTGTACTTAGCATAATTTCTATATTATATTAAACATGTTGATCTATTAAAATGGCATTCCCATCGGGATCCATAACAACAAAGCTTGCTGGCCCTGTAGTATTTTCGTCTGCTTCACTTTCAAATTTGATGCCTTTACTTTTTAAGTGTTTTTGAATATCTCGAACATCTGTATAAGCATCTAATGTCTTTGCACTTTCATCCCATCCGGGATTGAAGGTTAAAATATTATTCTCAAACATGCCTTGAAAAAGCCCTATTAAGGCATTTCCGTTTTTCATAATGAGATAGTTTCTTTCTAAATCGCCAGCAAAAACCTCAAATCCAAGGTTCTCATAAAATAGTTTAGAAGCGTTAATATCTTTAACGCTTAGACTTACCGAAAATGCCCCTAATGTCATATTGTTTATTTTAAAATTATTGATTACTGGTATAAAACTACTAGCTATTACTAAAATCGGCCTCATACTAAAGTACCAAACATCTCATACTTTAGTCCTAAAGCTATAAAATCTTATGGTCTTTTGCAATTTGAACGGCTTGTGTTCGTCTTTTTGCATTAAGTTTTACTAATAAGTTAGAAACGTGTGTTTTGATGGTGCTTTCTGATAAGAATAATTTTTCGGCAATTTCTTTATTGGATAATCCTTTTGAGATTGCTTGTAGCACTTCATATTCGCGAGATGTAATTTCTAGTGCTTTAATTTTTTTATGATTAATGTCCTTAGAAATGTTTTGTGGTTTATGAAGACTTTTTTTGTTAATATAAATACCAACAATAAAAAACACAATGGCAATAATCGTAATAACAAACTCCATTGAGGTTCCTCCCAGAATTAAAGAATATTTACTAATCCTGAAAATAATATAAAGGGAAACAATTAAAAGTGTAAAAACTAAAATAGTTTTTTTCATATGCTAAATTTAACGAGTTAGACCAATAGTTTTTGATAGCTTTTATTCAGACTGAAGTCAGGTTGAGCGCAGTCGAAACCTATTAAATTTATAGATTTTAATGACCTTTCGACTGTGCTCAAGGTGACATATAAGTATTCATTAAATACAACTAATTCAATATGAGTAATTCAATATGAGTAATTTTTAAATCTAACTCGTTAAATTTAGCAAAAATTCGCTTTAATTTTATCTACGATGGTTTGTGCTAATTTCTCCTTACTCTCTATCGTCCAGCCAGCTACATGCGGTGATAAAATAACGTTTTTCGAATTAATTAAATACTTAAAAGCTTCTGGCATTTCAACTGCATTAGGGGTCATATCCTTTTTAAATAGATTTTCGAACGACGCTTTTTCATATTCTAAAACATCAAGCCCAGCTCCTAATATTTTACCAGCTTTTAAAGCTGAAACCAAATCTTTGGTCACTACGCTTTTGCCTCGTGCTGTGTTTATTAACCAAAACGGTTTTTTAAATTGATTGATAAATGTATTATCAATCATATTTAAAGTTAAAGGTGTTTCTGGAGTATGCAAGCTCACTACATCTACATTTTCTTGAAACGTTGTTAACGATACTTGTTTTGCATTAACGTCTCCTACATCCTCTTTAATGTCGTAGCAAAGCACCTCAACATCAAAACCACATAACTTTTTAGAAAAAGCTTTCCCCATATTTCCGTAACCAATAATTCCCACAGTTTTTCCGTCAAGCTCTATCCCTCGGTTATCTTCACGTAACCATACTCCTTGCCTAACTTCTAAATCTGCTTTATTGAGTTTATTAAATAGTGATAATAGCATACCCAATGCATGTTCTCCCACTGCATTTCTATTTCCTTCGGGAGCCGAAATTAAAGTTATTCCTTTTTTTTCGGCATAGTCGCAATCTATATTTTCCAACCCTGCTCCTACTCTACCTATAAATTTAAGGTTTGTCGCTGCATTTAAAAATTGTTTATCGATAACAAAACGGCTTCGCAAAACAATACCATCATAATTTTTAATTTTTGCTTCTATGGCTTCTTTTGATGATGTGTAATCTTCATGATTGGTAAAACCTAGATCATTAAGTTGATTGATCATTAATTCATGATTGGTGTCTAAGTGAAGTATTTTCATAATAATTACCTATAAAAAGTAAGTGTTTAATTGATTATCATTAAGAAGTAAAACTATGAGATGCTGAAACAAGTTCAGCATGACAAAAGTCAAATTTTCGGATAATGGGTTTGTGTTTTTTCATGTTTTATATGTCCTGTATGTAAGGTTGATAACTTTTCAAAGAGTAACACATGTACTTCTTCGTCATTTTTTGTACATGGATTATGCTCAACACCTTTAGGTACTACAATAATTTCGCCTTCGTTCACAATTTCTGTTCTGTCTCGAAATTGCATATATAAAGTTCCTTTTACAACTTGAAATAATTCATCTTCATCATCGTGACTATGCCATACAAATTCACCTTTAAGTTTGGCTAAAATAACTTGCATATTGTCTACCACAGCAATTTGATGTGGATGCCAATTTTTATTAAATTTTGAAAATTTATTTTTGATATTTATTGCTCGCATATTGTAAAATTAAATCTCAAAGGCATACATAATGGAAGGTATCATATTTGATTAAATTCATGATCTTTATCTTTTTTTGTAGGTAAATATAACAAATGTCTAAAAATTACAGATTAATGATGTGATTTCTCTCTGTGTTCAAAATGGTTATACCAATTTAATTTACCAATAATTAAATATTAATATTCTTGAGAGGTAAATTGGGAATTTTAACTGTAGAAACTTATTATTAATTCTGCTATCCAAAAATAAAGAAGAATCCCTAAAATATCATTGCTGGTTGTTATAAACGGCCCTGTTGCTATAGCGGGATCGACACCACGTTTGTTTAAAAATAAGGGTACAAAAGTCCCTATTAAACCTGCTACAATAATGACAACTACTAATGACACTGATATTGCTAAAGCTTTGTCTAATTCTCCTTTATAAAACCAAACAAATAAAAATAAAAAAACGGCTAGTATCACACCATTTAGTGCAGCTAAAAGCATTTCTTTTATTAGCCTGCTATTAACACTACCTCTTACATCATCATTCGCTAGACCTTGTACAATAATAGCACTAGATTGTACACCTACGTTACCCGCCATTGCGGCTATTAAAGGTGTAAAAAAGAAAAGGATCGCTTTTTCTTTAAATGATTCCTGGAAGCCTTCCATTATTAAAAAAGCGCCTACGCCACCAACTAAGCCCAAAACCAACCATGGTAATCGAGCTCTGGTAAGTTCCCAAATACTATCATCGGCTTCTACATCTTGTGTAATACCAGCTGCTAACTGATAATCTTTATCGGCCTCCTCTTTTAAAACATCTACGATATCATCAATGGTTATTCTTCCTAATAAAATCTGATTTTCGTCAACCACTGGAATGGCTTCTAAATCGTATTTAGCCATGATCTTAGCAACATCTTCAACATCTTCATTGACTCCAACATAATCTACATTTGATATGTATATGTCTGCAATTTTTTTTTCGTTTTTAGCAACAATAAGATCTTTTAAGGACAGGCGCCCTACAAGTTTATCTTCCTTATCGACCACATAAATAGAATGTACTCTGGTTACCTCTTTAGCTTGTCCTCTAATACGTCGTAGACAGCCAGCAACCGTCCAGGTCTCATAAACTTTAACAAGCTCTTTTGCCATGAGTCCACCAGCAGTATCCTCATCATAAGTAAGAAGTTCTGTGATTTCTGCCTTGTGTTCTTCATCTTCAATTTTCGAAATGACTTCTTGCTGTCGTTCTTCTGGTAATTCTGAAATAATATCTGCTGCATCATCGGTATCTAACTCTTCAATTTCTTCAGCAATTTCTTTTGCCGATAAGTTTTTTAATACCTTTTCTCGATTGTCTTCATCTAATTCTGTTAAGACATCTGAAGTCGTTTCAGAATCTAGAAGTTTTATAACATATACTGCTTCTTCTAAATTTAATTCATCTAAAATTTCGGCAATATCTGCGTAGTGAAACTCATTTAAAAGCGTTTGTAGTTCTTTGTCGTTTTGTTCTTCGACCAATAACTCTACTCGCTCAATGAGCTCATTGGTAAGTTGAAATTGTATGTTTTCTTTTTCTTCTAACAAAAAAGGAAAATTTAAAAGATTCTATACGTCCTTTTCGATTAATTGCGTAAGTTCGATAAATTCTTGAACACTTAATTGTTCTGGACGTTTGCCAAATATAACATTTGCTTTTAAATTATCGGATAAATTGAATGTTTTTAAACTGTTACGAAGTGTTTTTCTGCGTTGTTGAAATGCCATTTTTACGACTCTAAAAAATAATGTATCGTCACAGGGTAAGGTATAATCCTTTTTTCTAATGAGTCTTAATACACCAGATTCTACTTTTGGCGGTGGATTAAAAACATCTGATGGTACCGTAAACAAATATTCGGCATCGTAATACGCCTGTGCTAAAACCGATAGAATTCCATAAACTTTACTGCCTTCTTTAGAACAAATGCGCTGTGCTACTTCTTTTTGAAACATCCCAGAAAATTCGGGGATTTGATCACGCATTTCTAAAGTTTTAAAAACTATTTGTGTTGAAATATTATATGGAAAGTTACCTATAATAGCGAATGGTTCCTGATTAAAAACAGTGTTTAAATCGTACTTTAAGAAATCTTTTTCTATGATTCTCGGAGCCAGATTTAAGTAATTGGCTTTTAAATATTCTACCGACTCTGTATCAATTTCTATCACATAAGTTGTGATATCTTTTTTTAGTAAATACTTTGTTAACACACCCATTCCTGGACCAATCTCTAAAATATTTTTATAGGCTTTTAAATTAAGTGTATCTGCAATTTTTTGTGCAATAGATTCATCATTTAAAAAATGTTGTCCTAAATATTTTTTTGCTTTTACTTGATGTTGGTTTGGATTGCGCGCCACGAATTACGGATATTTTGAATACAAAAGTAAGTTATATAAATGGATTCTTATTTTTAACCTTAGTATCTTTAAATACTTTTATTACGTTTAAAGAAATCTTCATATATATTAAGGAAGAGAAACTTTTTTAATTATATTATTCTTCTCATTTCCTTTTATAAGGTTCCTGCCTTTGCAGGAATTACAGACTATTTAAAGTTTACTGTATATTCATCAATAATTTCTAGTTCTGTCCTAAAAGCTAGCATCTTATCTGCAAATTTTTTCATGCCATCTGCTCGTAATTTTTCGGCATCTTCTCTATAATACGCATCTAGGGCTTCTCGTGAATACGATCGATACTGAATGGAATATGTAACTCCTCCCATATCTTCTTCTACTAAAACTCTACTTAAGGTTGCTTTTTCAAATTTCCCTGTAGCTAACACTTGGGGAATGTGTTCTTTTATCCATGTTAACCATTCTTTATGAATGGATTCCTCTATGTTTGCGGTTACGTTGTATATAATCATTTTAGTCTGTTTATGGATTCTTACCTTGTCAGGAATGACATGTTACTTATAATTTTTTTGCAAATAACAGGAGTTCTTCGTCATCTTCAAAAGGTTTTATTCTTTTTTCACAAGCAAAGCCTAATTTTTCTAATAACTTAATGGAGTTTTTATTATATGGCACCGTTATCGCGATAAGCTTATCTAACTTAAACGTTTGTTTTGCTAATGTCATCATTTCTTTTGAGGACTCAGAACCAAAACCTCTGCCTTCATATTCAGGAAGAAAAGCAAATCCAAGATCTACGTCTTCCAGCTCCCTCCGTTTGGCAAGTCCACAGGTTCCTATAGATTTATTTTTTTCTTCTTTTAACTCAAGTTTATAAAATCCAAAATTGAAATCATGATAACTTTTAATCGTCTTGTTTGTAAGATACTTTTCTGCATCTTCAATACTTTTTAGATTTTTATCACCAATATATTTAAGCGCATTAGGAGTATTTGCTAGTTCTAAAAAGAATGGTGCGTCTTCTATTGTAAATTCTGAAATAATTAAACGCTCAGTTTCTGCTATTATCATATCCTAATTAATAGCATCACCCCGAAGTGCTCTATAATGCTTTCTAGCATCTACAAAATAAATACTATCGGCATGATCAAAGATTATTAACTCATACAACGTTTTTGCTTTTTCGGGCAAGTTCAATTGTTTTTCATAAATCTTAGCTAATTTAAAATAAGCATCATCGATTAAAATACCGTCTCTATAATTCGCAATAATTGCCTCGTAATTGGCTTCTGCTTTCTCATATTCCTTTTTAGCTTCAAATAATTGAGCTTGCTTATATAATGTCTGAGCTATGATGGGTTCGGTTTTATGTTCGTTTAAAATCTTATTTAATAATGATATAGATTCTTCGTCTCTATTTTGAAAAGCCAACAAATCTGCTTTGGAATACAGCTTTAAAGCAGTATGTAGGGAATCTTCATATTTATTATCAGAAATAAGGAGTTTTAAATCTAACGCATCATTAGCAATAAGCTGGGAGGTTGATGCTTTTAAGATTTTGAGTTGTGATTCTGCCCACTTAAAATCGCCTTTATAATAACTCGCTTTTGCTACTTTGTAACGTGCTTCTTGAGAAATGGTACTGTTTTTTAAATTACGCTGAATTTGTGTATAATAAATTAAAGCTTTGTTAAACTTTTCTTGTAATACCAAAATATCTCCTAGCTCTAATTTCACCTCTGCCTTCTGTAATTTAGTTAACGGTAATTTTAATGCCTTTTCTAAAAACGTGGTTGCTTCTTTGGTTTCGTTCATGTAAAACGCTAAAAAATGAGCGTAAGCTATTTGTAGTTTTAAGGTTTGCGAAAATGTTCCAAATTCCTTAAAAAGGTCTAAGTATTTGGTATTGATAACAGTATAGTTGTCTTTTAAACTTTCTTTCGTTTCTAATTGAAGTAAATTATAATGTGCTTTTAGTTTAGTATTTGAATCTTGTGCCGTTTCAATTATGTATGTTAAAATTTCTTTAGCAACTTCATTTTCGTTTTCATTAGAAGCTATGGATGCTAATTCTTCTATTCTATTTAGATTATCTGGCTGTCTATTAAAAATTGCCTTTTCTTGAATGAATGCTTTATTAAAGTCTTTTTGCTGAATGAATAACCAACTTAACAATTCATTCCAAAGTAAATTAGGTTCTTGCTGATTTTTTTTAAGTAAAACTTTTCTAAATATAATATTGTTTTCACTTGCACTGTTCTCACTTATAAAATCACTAATTGCTCTTTTAATATTATTTAAACTAACAGGGTTAGCTTCTGCAAAATGAATATAACTATTAAACATTTTTTCTATGTTTCCTTGCTCTCCATATATTTTAGCCAATTGTAGGTTAAAATTAAAATCTGGATTTAGCAGCATCGCTTTTTCATACGATATAACGGCCTCATTTAAAAGCGCATGACTCTGAAAACTCCTAGCTACAGAAAACACATGACTCGCTCTAACATCTATAGTTGCTATAGCTTTATTATAATTAATTGTGGCGTTTTCGAAATCATTTTTAAGCTGATAGTTATAACCTAATTCTACTAAAAATGCAGGATAATTAATTCTTTCCATTAATTTTAAAAGAAATGTTTCCACTTCATCATATTGCTCTAATTGCTGGTGTGTAAGAACAACTTGATTGATATAATTAATGTTGGAGGGCGACTTAGCATATAATTTTTTATACTCATACAATGCCTTTTCAAAGTCTCCTTTTTTAAAATATTCTTTCGCAAGAATATCATTTTGAGAAAACATTGTTGTGCTTATTAATATGAATAAAATATGAATATATCTCATATTGTAAATATAAGAAATGTAGAATGTAGATGTTGTAATATTCATGAATTTTTGAAATCATATAAAAATCTCAAAAGTGAAAAAGATCCCGCTCTATAGTGGCATTAGTTCAACTTACTATTTTGAATACGTTCTAAAAACTTTTCAAAACAGCGTTTCGTTAAAAAAAATGCCCGAATAAAATTCGGGCACTAACCAACCAAAATAAATGTTCCATTAACTACCGTTAATATTAAAAACGATGTAATAAATGATTGGGGACAGTTTTTATAAATGAAATAAAATCTCTATTTATTCACGACTGCTGTAACTTCATTTTCAGATTTAGAAATTTCGAAATCTGAGAATAAAACTTTGCTTGCAAAAAAGATTAATGTAATTAATATTACTATGCGTTTTAAGTTCTTCATGGTTAGGTAGGTTTGATCTAGCTAACATCTAAAATATATACCTTAACACAAAAAGAATTACAGCTTAATCGTTAAACAGCATGACAAAAGCGCATTTCATCGATTTTACCATTAATAATCTTACAAATTATAATCTTTTACTTTTAATTAATAATATTGAAACCTGTGTAAGCTTGAAGTACTTCTGGTATTACAATGCCATCTTTGGTTTGGTAATTTTCTAAAATTCCAGCAAGCACTCTAGGTAGTGCTAATGAGCTTCCGTTTAGCGTGTGTGCTAATTCATTTTTACCATCACTATTTTTAAAGCGTAACTTTAATCGATTCGCTTGAAAAGTCTCAAAATTAGATATTGAGGAGATTTCTAACCATCTGTCCTGTGCTGTAGAAAACACTTCGAAATCGTAAGTTAGTGCCGATGTAAACCCTAAATCGCCTCCACAAAGTCTTAAAATTCTATACGGTAGTTTTAATTCTTGAAGAATCGTTTTTACATGATTTACCATATTATCTAAAGCATCGTAAGATTTGCTAGGATGTTCTACTCGTAATATTTCAACTTTATCGAATTGATGTAATCTATTCAAGCCTCTTACGTGTGCACCATAGCTTCCTGCTTCTCGACGAAAACATGGTGTATAACCAGTAATGCCAATAGGCAATTCGCTTTCATTTAAAACCACATTTCTAAAAATATTGGTTCCAGGCACCTCTGCTGTTGGTATTAAATACAAATTATCTTCTGTGACGTGATACATTTGGCCTTCTTTATCTGGCAACTGACCTGTACCAAAACCGGACGCTTCATTTACTAGATGTGGTAATTGATATTCTGTATAACCTGCTGCTGTATTTTTATCTAAAAAATAAGCAATTAACGCGCGTTGTAGTCTGGCTCCTTTTCCCTTAAAAACGGGGAAACCAGCGCCTGTAATTTTATTGCCAAGTTCAAAATCTATAATATCGTATTTCTTTGCAAGTTCCCAATGCGGTAATGCACCTTCATGTAAAACAGGAATTTCTCCCTCTTTAAAAACCTCTTGATTATCCTCATCTGTATTCCCTGGAGGTACGATCTCATTTGGTACATTAGGAATTTTATACAACAATTCATTTAACGCATCAGACTTAGTATTAAGCGATTCAGCAAGCTCTTTTGAAGCATCTCTTAATTGTGTCGCTTTCTCTTTTAAAAGAGTTGCTTTTTGAGCTTCTCCAGATTTAAATAAGTTCCCTATTTCTTTAGACAATGAATTAGACTCTGCTAATGTGTTATCTAATTCTGTTTGAATTCGTCTTCTATCTTCATCAAAGGAAATAACATCGTTTATCATTTGAGTAGCATCAATACTTCTTTTTGCTAGTCGTTCAATTACTAATTCTTTGTTTTCTCTAATAAAAGGGACTTGTAACATGTCTTGAAAATTTAAGCGACAAATTTAGGGAATTGCTAAGATATTTAATCGTCTTTTGAAGGTAAAATCCATTCGTTGTGTTTAAACGTATTCCATTCAACACTTGACAAATCTACTTCTGGGTTTATTAATGTTTTATATGGTTTTCCATTAACGCTTATTTTACAATCTACATAAACAGCTACTTCTTGATTATTATCTTCAAACTTTTGTTTTAAATGTTGTGCAAATTGCCAAATCACATCTGGTTTTGTGCTTGCAGTACGCCTTTGTTTTGGGCTTAAATAATCAGTCAAATTAATGTTAAGACTTTTACCTGATTCTTTGTTTTCAACTCTGTAACTTGTTCTACCACTTTTCGATCTTAACATCATACGCCACGAAAGTCTATGCCCTTCTTCTGTCCAAAGTACATCGTCTTCAATAAAATGATGGCGTAGAGGCAATCCTATTTGAATTAAAAAATAAACAGAGAAAATAGCTAATAAAGGTGTTTTTAACTTTGGAATTACAATATCATCTGAATTATAAAATAGTTTCTTTTTTAAAAATAATTTTTGAATCGTTTCAGCTTCAAAAAAGAACAGAGAAAATGCTAATGATAAATACGGAAAAATACCTATTTGAAATACAAATGAATTGAATAAATGAAAGAAGATAGATGCCATAAAAGCATATTTTCTTGTTGGTTTAAATAATAATAAAGGAACAATTAAACCATCGAACACAATACCTCCATAAGCTAACATGTAATGCAGCCATTTTTGTTGAAGCAGGTCTCCTATTAAAATATAATTCTGCTTACCTTTCATAAGCATTTCCATAACACTGAGGTCTAACCAATCTGGATATAGTTTCGCAATAGATGCATAGCTATAAACAATAAAAAGCTGAAATATAATAACCAAACGACACCAACGTGGCATTGAAAAACTTTTTAATTTAGGGTTCAGTTTTACATCTATTGAAGCATATTTATGAGCAGGGAGGAATACCATAATACTACTTAAAAGCATCAATAAATAATAGTGGTTATTATAGGATGATTTCTGCATTAAATAAGTTGCAGACCACATGAAAGTAAAACATAAAGCACTCAATCTATATTTATAACCTACCATAATGAGCAATCCAAATATGCCCATGACTGCATAGTAATAATACATCCCATTTCCCGGAAGAGGTTGCAACCACTCAAACCCAATAAAAGAAAAAGTGAATTCTGGTTCTACCAGTGTTTTTTTTATCCAACCAGTAAAAATAGCTCCTACAGATTCTAAAAAACAAAGCAATCCAAAAATAATTCGAAAAACTACTAATGAGGAATTATCAATATTTTTAAACAACCATTTATTAAGCATGATATGTAGCTATATAAGTAAGTGCAGTCTCTTTGTCCTTTTTTAATTGCCCTTTTAAAGCTTCAACAGATTCAAATTTTTCTTCATCTCGAATACGGTTTAACAATTCAATTTGAACATTTTTGTCATAAATATCATTATTAAAATTAAAAAAATGAACTTCAATTGTTTCTTTTTCACCATTAACCGTTGGGTTTAAGCCAATATTCATCATACCATAAATTGTAGTATTATCTATTACAGCTTTTACAATATAAGATCCGTGTTTTGGTATTAATTTATAATCTTCTTCTACTTTAATATTAGCTGTTGGGAAATTTAATTGCCTGCCCAACCCCTTTCCTCTTGTTACTGTCCCTGTTATTGTAAAATGATACCCTAAATAAGAATTGGCTTTTATAATATCGCCTTCTTTTAAAGCCTTTCTTATTTTAGTAGAACTAACGGCGACATCATTTATATCTTGCACTGATATTTCTTCAACTTCAAACCCATAAGTTTCACCAAACGTTTTTAAATCATTGATATCGGCATTTCTATTTCTTCCAAACCTATGATCGTAGCCTATAATTACTTTTTTTGCATTTAGTTTATCTACCAAAATTTGTTTCACAAAATCTTCAGCAGAAAGTCGTGAAAATTCTTTAGTAAATTCTTTAACAATTAGATAGTCTAAGCCTAACTCACCTAAAATACTTCGACGTTCGTTAATCGTATTAATTAATTTTATATTAAAATCCTTCTGCAAAACCATTCGCGGATGTGGGAAAAAAGTCAGAATTACCGATTTTAACCTGTCTGTTTTTCCACTGGAAATTAACCGCTTAACTATTTTTTGATGCCCAATATGAACCCCATCAAAAGTACCAATTGTAACGACTGTAGCTTCTACAGCTTTATAAGTTTCTATATGTTTTATCTTACCCATTTAATAAGTTAAATTGTTAATTTCACCTAAAAAAGTTAGATTTGTTAACAGATCGCTTAATAAAAACGCCCTAAATATTTTTTATGAAAACAAAACTACATTATGTTTTTTCAATAACAATGCTTTTGTTTGCATTTTCAGCTATTGGTCAAAATTCTTCGTGGAAACAGGTTGAAAATCTAAAAGATTCTGAAAAATTATCTAAATTTCATTTAAATAAAGATAAAGTTCATTTGTTTGAAATTGACATGGTGTCTTTCAAAAAAAGTACGGTTTCAACAACCTTAAGAAGTTCTAAAAACAAAAAAGAAACGATTATTACTGTGCCTGGAATTAACGGCCAAATAGAACGTTTTAAAATTTATGAAGCTCCTGTTTTTTCTCCTGAACTCGCTTCTAAATACCCAAACATCAAATCATATGTAGGTATTAGTACAGATAATTCTGGAACACGTTTACGAATGAGCATGTCTCCCCAGGGGGTGCAGACCATGATTTCTTATGTTAACAAACCCACTGTGTTTATGCAACCCTTAAGCAAGGGTTCTAGTAAATATGTTGTCTATGATAAAGGTTCTAAAAGTAATTTCGCTGACAAATTTGAATGCAAAACTCTAGATAAACTAAATAAATCATTCAATAAGACGAATAATACTTCAAAAGTTAATGAAGGTGGTGCCAACAATCAAACATTACAAAAATTCAGAATTGCAATTTCTACAACATCAGAATACACTGCTTATCACGATGATGGCAATGCTGGTAATGGCGATGCTATTGCGGATGCACTCCAAGCAATAAACGCAACTTTAAGTAGAGTTAATGAAGTCTTTGAGACAGATATGGCCGTAACCTTTGAGCTTGTCAACGCTACGCAATTAATATATACTAATGCCGCTACAGACCCATATTCTGACGCCTCTGTTGGAACAAGTAGTAGTGGCCTCGACGGGTGGAGTCTCCAATTACAAAATACACTAACCGCAGAACTTGGTAATGCTGCTTACGATATTGGACATCTCTTTGGAGCTACTGGCGGTGGTGGAAATGCTGGGTGTATTGGATGTGTTTGTAGGAATGACAATGCTGGAAATTCCTCAGATATAAACAAAGGTAGTGCATATACATCACCATCAAGTGGTGGGCCAGAAGGCGACTCTTTTGACGTTGATTTTGTAGCTCATGAAATTGGCCACCAAATGGGAGCTAATCACACCTGGGCTTTTGAGAGCGAAGGAACAGGTGTTAATTCTGAACCTGGGAGTGGATCAACTATAATGGGGTATGCTGGTATTGAAGGGGCCAATAATGTAGAATTAAATGGTGACGATTATTTTCATTATCATAGTATTAAACAAATATTAGACAATTTGAGTACTAAAAGTTGCCAGACAACAGAAGCCATCTCAAATAATCCACCAAGTGCAGATGCCGGAAACGATTACAACATTCCTAAAGGAACCGCTTATGTTTTAAAAGGTGCTGCTACCGATTTGGACAGTGGAGATAACCTAACATATTGCTGGGAACAAATCGACAATGGTATTAGTAATTTCCAAAACTTTGGGCCAACATTAGTTTCTGCTCCAACTAATAGATCGCTTCCTCCTACAAATTCCCCAGACAGATATATTCCCAGATTCAGTAGTGTCATTGCTGGTAACACTATACAAGCTAATCCTACATTAGGTAGCGATTGGGAAACGGTTTCTACTGTAGCAAGATCCTTAAATTGGGCACTAACTGTTAGAGATAGATCACCAACTTCTTTTGCCGGCGGGCAGAGTAGTTACGATACCATGCAAATTACTGTTGAAGATGTCACTCCTTTTACTATTACCAATCCTGTATCTTGGACTCAAGGGTCTATACAAACCATTGAATGGGAGGTTGGGCAAACAACCAATGCTACAATAAATTGTCAAAATGTAAACATAAAACTATCAACCGATGGAGGCGTTACATTCCCTACAACTATAGCATCAAACACACCAAATGACGGTTCTTTTGACTATACTGTACCTGCTATGTCCGACACCTCTACAGCACGACTATTAATTGAAGCCGTAGACAATATTTTTTATGACGTTTCTAACTTTGATTTTTCTATTTCTTCTACTCCTAGTTTTTTTATAGTTGAAGAAACTTTGACCCCGATTGATTGCGCTGCTACTACAGCAGTATTTCATTTTGAATATGTAACAGCAAATGGCTTTTCAGAAAACACCGTTTTTAGTGTTTCTGGAAATCCAGGAGGTTCTACAGTCACTTTCTCCCCAACTAATTTGAGTGCTTCAGGAACAGTCACCATGACTATTAGTGATTTAGATGGTGTTGCACAAGCTGATTATCCTTTAATACTTACAGGAACTTCAACATCTATCACAAAAAATAAAAATATTACATTTTCTTTTTTCAACGGGGTTTGTAATTCGGTTGCAAACACTGATTATCCAACAAGTACAACACGAGTTCAATTCAATACTATTAATAATGCCTCGGGAAAGCCTTCTGGCTATTCAGATTACACCTCTATAATTACAAATTTAGATAGAAATGCCTCGTATGATTTAACTGTAAATGTTAATACGGATGGTGATTACACTACCGCCACTATAGTTTGGATAGATTGGAATCAAAATTGTAGTTTTGATGATGTTGGTGAAATGTATAATTTAGGAGATGCTACTAATGTTACTAATGGAGCAACAAGCAATTCGCCATTTTCAATTATGGTTCCTATGAATGCTATTCCTGGAAATACAACTATGAGAATAACAACAAAGTATAAAGACGATGGGCTACCGACTTCTTGTGAAAATGGTTTTGATGGTGAAGTTGAAGATTACACAATCAATATCCTACCAACAGGTTTTGAATATGATACTTCGATAACTTCGGTTCAATTCAATACTATTAATCAAACTTCTGAAAAACCTTCTGACTATTCCGATTACTCATCTGTTATTACAGAAGTAAATAGAGATAATGTATACGATTTAACTGTAAATGTTAATACTGAAGGAAATTTTACTACAGCAACAAAAGCATGGATTGACTGGAATCAAAATTCTAGTTTTAATGATCCTGGTGAAGAATATGATTTAGGTGATGCTATCAATGTTTCAAATGAAGCTACTAATAATTCACCGCTTTCTATTAATATTCCTACTAATGCTATTTTAGGAAATACTATTATGAGAATTGCCACAAGATATATAGGAAACTCTGGAGATCAGTTACCAATTCCTACGGAAAATGGCTTTGATGGTGAAGTTGAAGATTACTCCATTAGAATAATACCAACTTTAGCTATTGAAGAATCTGGTTTTGAAAACTTAATAGTGTATCCAAACCACAACAACGGAAAATTCAATATTAAATTAAACGGCACTTTATCAAGAGAGATTTCTATCGAAGTTTTTAATGTTAGAGGCGAGTTTATTTATAAAAATGTCCTTGAAAGCACTGGAGACGTTAATGAACGTATAGATTTAAACAATGTACAATCAGGCATGTATTTTTTAAAGGTGAGTGATGGTCTTCGAGAACGTATCAAAAAGGTCATTGTTAAATAAATAGAAAGAGGCTTTCTAAAAAGGTAAATAAAAATTGAATGTCCGGTTGAGCGCAGTCGAAACCTTCATACTTAATGAGACGTTTTAATTCTCGACTTAGCCTGTCTTGAGGGCAGACGAAAGGCTCGAACAGACAAAAATTGGACTTTTAGACACCCTCTTTTTATTTACCATTAAATGTATTCATAGCAATATTCATTCCTGCTAGAGCAAAGGTTTTTATAAGTTCAACCGACTTGTCTAAACGCTCCTTGAGTTTATCTGATTCCTCTTCAGTCCATTCTCCTAAAACATAATCAACTTGCCTCCCTTTATTAAAAGCATCACTAATTCCAAATCTATAACGATTGTATTTAGTTGTATTTAATTTATCTTGAGTATCCTTTAATCCGTTATGTCCTCCGTCACTTCCCTTAGCTTTTAATCGAATACTTCCGAAAGGCAGATTTAAATCATCCGTAATAACTAATAAATTTTCTAAAGGAATCTTTTCTTTCGTTAACCAATATAGAATAGCTTTGCCACTTAAATTCATATAAGTATTGGGCTTTAAAAAAATAAATGTCCTTCCTTTTAATTTGTATGTAGTAATATCTCCTAGCTTTTGAGTTTCGAATGTTAAAGCTTCTTTACTAGCAAAATAATCTAATATTTTAAAGCCTATATTGTGGCGTGTGTTTGTATATTTTTCTCCAATATTTCCCAAGCCAACTATTAAATACTTCTTCATTATATCTTGTTCTTCTTTTTCCTTTTTTCTTTTAAATAGTTTGAATAAAAATCGATACATTCTTATTATGTTTCTGTAAAAATAAAAAAGCATCCTGAATAATCAGGATGCTTTTAATATTTAAGTTAAGAATATATCTCTATTCTTGAGTCGCTGGTGCTTCTGCTCCTTCTGCTGCTGGTGCTTCTGCTCCTTCAGCTACTCCTTCTTCTTCTTCATCTTCCTCGTCTTCAACGGCAACTCTAGAAGTCTTAATTTGACATACTACAGTGTTGTCTGTGTGTAAAAATGTATACTTGTCATTTAATAAATCCCCTACAGCAACTTTATCGCCGATTTTTAAAGGGGTAATATCTACTTCAATAAAATCTGGTAAGTTTACTGGAAGTGCTTTAATACGTAGTTTTCTGTTGTTTCTTCTTAAAACACCACCATTTTTAACACCTTTTGAGTTTCCTACTAATTGTACCGGAATATTTAAAGCTATTTCTTTATCTTCAAATAATTGATAAAAGTCTACATGTAAAATTCTATCTGTAACCGGATGAAATTGAATGTCTTGAAGTACTGCATTTAAAGTTTCTCCATTGTCTAGAGCAATCACAACTGTATGCGCATTTGGTGTGTATACAAGTTTAGAGAATGCTAATTCTGCTGCTGCGAAATGAACTGGCTTATCTCCTCCGTATAATACGCAAGGAACCTGACCAGCATTACGTAAGGCTTTTGTCGCTTTTTTGCCCACGCTTTCTCTTTGAGATCCGTTGATTGTAATTGATTTCATTTTCTATTTATATATTAATAATTATTCTTATCTAACACTCCATCCCTTTTGGAGGGTGGAAAGGATTACATTACAAATTTTGAACTGATAGATTGGTTGTTATGAACTTTCTCCATAACCTCTGCAAACAAGTCTGCACAACTTAAAACTTTTATTTTATCGCTCTTTTGCGATAAAGGTATAGAATCTGTTACTATAAGTTCTTCTAATTTTGAGTTTTCTAAATTCTCATAAGCTTTTCCTGATAATATTGGATGCGTACAAATTGCTCTAACACTTAAAGCTCCTCGTTCCATCATTAAATCTGCCGCCTTGGTTAATGTCCCAGCAGTATCTACCATATCATCAACTAATACAACATTTTTGCCAGTAACGTCACCAATTAATTCCATATGCGAAATTATATTAGCCTTGGCTCGCTGCTTGTAACAAATAACCACATCACTTGTCAATGCTTTAGAATAAGCATAAGCTCTTTTAGAACCTCCCATATCTGGAGACGCAATGGTTAAATTATCTAAGTTCAAACTTTTTAAATAAGGTAGAAAAATAGTAGATGCAAATAAATGATCTACTGGTCTTTCAAAAAAACCTTGTATTTGATCGGCATGCAAATCCATTGTAATAATACGAGTTGCTCCTGCTGCTTCTAACATTTTAGCAACTAATTTTGCTGCAATTGGTACACGAGGTTTATCCTTTCTATCCTGTCTTGCCCATCCAAAATACGGTAATACTGCAGTAATGTGCCTTGCTGAAGCACGCTTAGCGGCATCGATCATCAACAACATTTCCATTAAGTTTTCAGGACCTGGATTTGTAGAACCAATAATAAAAATTCTAGTCCCACGAATAGATTCTTCATATGATGGCTGAAATTCTCCATCACTATAAGTGGAAGTAATTACATTACCTAAATCTGCACCAAACGCCTTAGCTATTTTTTCTCCAAGAACTTTACTTTGTGTGCATGCAAAAATTTTAGCTTCGGTCTTTACAATTGGCATAGTTAACTTGTTGTTTTGCAGCACTAATACAGTGCCTTATTTTAAACGAGGTGCAAATTTATACATTTATTTTAACCTAAAAAGTATATTGAGTAATATTTTTATGTTTAATATCGAAAAAATATATACTTTTGCTGTCCTAAATGCTCAAGTGGCGGAATTGGTAGACGCGCTGGATTCAAAATCCAGTTCCTTCGGGAGTGTGGGTTCGATTCCCACCTTGAGTACTTCATGGGACAAATCAGAATTATTTGATTTGTCCCTTTTTTTATTTCCTTTCAATCCCTTATTAATACTAGCAATTTTTAAAAGTATAGGATTGATGTCTTCGGTTCGAACCTTATGATTCACAAATTGGAATTTTTCGGGAAAGATTGAACCCAAGAGTTTTCTTTTATGCTCTATGTCACTATTAATAAACTGGTTATCGAAATTTTGAAGTTTCTCTAAGCCATTTTTATAAATAGATAAAACCTTGTTTGACTCTTTCAAATTGTCCTGTTTTTCTCGGAGTTGGTTCAGTTTCTTAGAATAGCGTTCTTTGGCGTTTCGATATTCTGTACTATCAAATTCACCATCAAGATAAAGATCCTGTAACTTGGCAAGCTTTTGCTCTAATGAATCTATTTCTTGATAATGTTTTGGACTGAGTTTTTTTGATTTAGTTTGCTCCTTAAATCGCCTTTCAATCATTTTAAATAACAGCTTTCGAGCATTTACATTCAATGTAATTCCTCCAAGAAAATTATTAAACCAATTTTCAATATCCTCAGTTCGATATCTGGTATTACATGGTTTAGCGCAATGATAGTAAGAGTAGTATTGATTTCTACCTTTTGAACTACTAGCTTTAAGGGGTTTGTGACAACTCGGACATAAAACGAAATCTTTCAAAGGAAACTTTGCATTCACTTTTTTATGGGCGACTTTATATTGCTTTTTACCTCCATCAATATAATATTGAACCTTATCAAAGATGGTTTTAGAAATCAAAGATTCATGAATACCTTTAATAATTTGTTTAGGTTCATCTTTAAAAGCTTTTAAATGAATATCCCCATGATATATAGGGTTTCTGATGATGCGTCCAAATGCAGATTTACTGGTCTTGAACCCCTTGCCTTTTAGTTTTTGGAGTACTTCTTTCTGAGAATACAAGCCAGCGCTTAGTAGTTCAAAACCTTCTTTAATAAATCTGGCATCATTATTAGGAATTAATATGGGTTTGTTTTGATTATCTCGACCCATATCGTACCCTTTAGGTGGTGAAACAACATAACGCCCTTCCTTAAAAGCACGTCGCATTCCAGCTATGACATTTAAGGAACGTCGATGGTTTTCAACTTCTGGCATCGATAAGTACACCGCTAGCATCAAACCCTGTTCAGGAATTGATAAGTCTAAAGGTTGTTCAATGGCATTGACAATGATTCCAAATTCGTTAAAGTCTTTAATCTTATTATAGGATTCGGTTGTATTCCTTGAAAAACGATCCCATTTAGTAAATAAGAGTTGATCAATCTTAGATTTATTAGTTTTTACATATTGAACTAGCCTTTTGAATTCAGGCCTATTAAATGTTTTGGCTGAATGATCGTCTTTAAAAATCATCAGTACATTCATATTATTAAGATTACAATAATTCAATAATTTCTGTTCCTGATCTCTTAGGGAAAACCCTTTGTCTGCTTGTTCATCTGTAGATACTCTAACATATAGTATTACATTTTTCATGGTCTTATTTATTTTGAATTATGTTATTGAAAAGTACATCTGTAAATATTTCCAATAACTGTATAATCTCATTTACTTCATTATCTGAATATGGGCTTGGGTTTTGATTATTTAAAATGTTTTTAGCCTTTGCAAACCAATTTGATTTCTGGTCCATCTTTGTTAGGGATAAAACCAGGCTGTGTTTTCAGGGACTGATTATGTGCTACATTTATTTTCATGATGTTATTTTTTAATTAAGGTTATTTTGTAATTGTCTTGAGATCTAATATCAATAAGAAGCTTTGCGTCTTTTGCTATTTTATTCTCTAGAATATATTGGGCTAGTTGTTCTCTGCTTTTATGTTGTTCTGTAATAATTATGGGTTTTATATCATTATTCTCAAAAGCAATTTCGACAATTTTTGGTCTTTTAAAAACGACAATATCTCTTATTTGTCTCTCTACGTTAGATAAGTAGTTTAAATCTTTTTTCTTTCTATTATCAAAATCTACAGAAAGCACTTTGGCTATTATTGGCGTTAATGGTAAACTAATCATCGGTTTCTGAAGATAAACACTTGCCAAATCAATAATTAAGCTATTATCTCCATAACGGAAATCATAGTCGTTGGTTTCAGGAACGCAAAGCATCGCATAAGGGAGACTAGTTCTTTCAATAGCCGACTTTATCATATCAGTAAATGGATTTATAATAGTCCTAAAATGATGCTCCATTAAAAGCTCGTCTTCTATATGGTTTTTTAGTTTTATAATCTCTTCTTTGAGCAAACCATTAGGGTTTTTATCGATATGATATTTGAATACTTTATCGGCATGCTTTTTTTCTCTGGGATCCTGCCATACTTTTTTAGCTAATTCTTTTAGTGTTTCTGAAGAAACTTTAAACTGAAAAAGCTCCTTTACTATTGAAACCCAAACGGCCTGCGCAAGATTTAAACGAATCCATTTTGTTTTGGTTTTTTCTACATCAGTTTTAGATTCAATAGTGTCTGTAGTTTGCTGTTTTTGAACAAAAGGAACAATAGCTTCATCAATCCAATAATTAATTTGTCTGGAAGTTACATCGAGTTGTGCTGGGCTAATATCTCGCTGGTCATAAACAATATCGCCTAATTCTAGTATTTCTGTTGCTTTCATAAGGTTAAATTAATGCAACTAATATACTATAAATTTTTAAATAATGAACAAAACACATATATTTGATTTAATTATGCGACATAATTACATATATTTTAAAAAATAATAATCAAATATACCTTAAGTAAACCAAAGGTTTACCTAAAGTATACATAATGTCAATCCAATGAAAGATATAAATTCACGAACAATGACGGTTTCCTTAAAAGTAACTGCATTTGAAAAAATGAGGTATAATAAAATAGCTTCATCAAATAATGTTTCACTCTCAAAATGGGCAGCAAGTATATTAAGCACCTATCAAAATGCTTACGGGGAATTAAAAATAAATTCATATCGAGAGGAGGAACTTCAAAATGAAATTGATTCGCTTAAGAAGGAAATCAATTTGCTTAAAGCTCTTAATAACTTTTTAAAGACTCAGGTTGATTCTCAAAAAAATGGAATAAGATTTTAAATTAATTACCCATAAACACAATTCCAGATTATTGTTTTTTACAATAAAATTTATTTTTAAATACAATTTTATCTTTGAAAAATATTCTTCAATAATCTTTTCCCTTTAATATCTTCTTCTGCTCTTTTGATTGTTTGGAATAGTACTCTTCTATTTTAGCATGTCATTCTTCAGATAATTCAAGAGAACCATTTAGTTACTTGTATAACCTTTTTTGAAGTCTTAAATAATAAGATTGTAAAGTATTAGAAGTAAATGATTGCATATTGTGATTAAAAAAACAAGTACACAATGTATAAAACGTTAAGCACAAGCCAAAAAACACATCTTCGATTTTGAAAAAAGTCTTACATTTACGTTATGGACATAAAACTGACAGAAGAAGAAAAAATTAAAATCCTGAATTCCGATGACATATACGGAATTATGCAAAAGATTTTACTTCGAGAAAACAAAATTGACCAAAACAGGGAACACTTTTGGGTTATTGGCCTAGAAAACAATAATCGAATTCTTTTTATCGAACTCATTAGTTTAGGAACTGTAAATAAAACATTTGCAGAGCCTATGGAAGTCTTCAGCTTTGCGTTACAAAAGAGAGCTGTAAAAATAATTCTATGCCATAACCATCCTAGTGGGGAGTTAAAACCTTCTGAGGCTGACAAAGATGTTTCGGACAAATTAATTCAAGTAGGGATAATTGTTAATACTGAAGTAATTGATCATTTGATTATTTCAACTAAAAGCTATTTGAGTTTTTCAGACACAGGTCTTCTAGGCGAATTAAAAAAAAGCACAAAATATGTTCCTAAATATGTGTTGGAAAAGAGGATCAAGAAAGAGGCTACTGAAATTGCAAAACGGAATGAAAAAATTGAGATTGCAAAAGAACTGAAAAGAAAAGGAATTGACGAACAAACAATTTCTGAATCAACTGGGCTATCACTGGAGGAAGTTGAAAAATTACGGGTGAAAAAAAAGTAAAAAACTAGCGACTAACATGACGAAAATAATTACTGCTTTTAGCCTAAACGGGGCGTTGTAATTTCGTTACTACAAACTGAAATCAAACTTGGCATCGGAACGAATAAATTAGAACTTTTACAGTAAAGAAAACAAACAATTTATTGAAGCTAAAAAGTATTAATTACTCTTATTTTATTCTATGTTCTTTAAGTAATTTATCAAAAGCTTCTCCTCCCCAATCTTGAGTAAGTTTTGGGTTTATAGATTTAGCTTCAATTATTTTTTGGTTAATATCTTTGCGTCCATATTTAATTAAGGCTTTTGTTGCAGCTAAATAAATATGAGCATTCCATTCTTTATGAAGAATATCTAGTAATGGCTGAATAAACATTTGACGCCTTAACTCTGCTGCTTTATTTGCATATAAAGGGAAATTGTGTACATTAGACTTTTTGATATTATCATGAATTAATTGATAGCCGAACTCTTTCTCTTTTTGAAGAATTAAATCAAGCATAATTTCAGAAAGACTCAGTGAAGATTCAAATTCATCATATCCATAATCTAGGATAGATATATTATTGGGTTCTTTTAGTGTCTCTTTGGTCAAAACAAATGCTCTTTCAGAATCTATATTGTTTAAATAGTTATAGATGTTAGGTGAAATTCTTTTTTCTTCTTTCCAAAGCTTCCAGAGTAATTCGTCATAATAAGTAGATTTGAACTCATTTAAAGCGGCAAAAACAAAGTTTAAATGATACTTTCTTATGCTTTTGTGTTCAACTTGTGTAAATGGAACTTCTAAAAGAATTCTTGTTTTTTCATTTTTATAACTGGCAATAGCTCTGTATAATTGTGACCATTCATTACTAAAATGAGAATTATCTAACGTCTTTTTTAAGTTTACTTCTAGTAATGGTAAAAATTTAGGATGTGGAAAATGGCTAATGGCTTTATAGGTATGAAAAAAACCATTTTCATCTGAATCATAATCAACTTTATTATTTAAAATTAACTCGACATCTTCTTCTTTATTATATTTAGCAAGTTTTACTAACGCACTTTGATCCTTATCTTCAATGAAAAGGTTCTTAATTTTCTTATAGTGAGAATTAGTTGTTTCTATTCTTTCAATTGCCCTAGATTTAGCTTGTAAGTTGTTCTTTTTATAGATAAGAATACTATCTAATTCCTTGAACTCCTTTTCGCTTAATTTAGCCGAATTAAGATCCACATGATGTGGAGTAGCTATACTTATAAAAAAGTCGCCTACTTTTTCTTGACTTCCTGTGCACCCAAATTGGGTGCTAACAAGCTCATCATCATTTAAATGATCTAATATAATAGGAAAAAGTTTAGCAGTATTATCATAGGATAATGCCCAAAAAGCATAACATCTAACAACAGCATTTTTATGGCTTGTCAATAGTATCAACTCCTTCTTATTTGCTGTTTTTCTTAATTGAGAGAAATTATCATATTGTTTAGGTCTGATTCCGCCATAGTAAACTGCCGAACCCATTAACTCATTAACTTTTTCGATCTTTTTTACAATTCGCTGAGTAGATTTACTGATTTTTGAATCTACATTTGGTTCTTGGCATGCCACTAATAGTGGAAGGAATAAAACAAATAAGAATGCTGATATGCTTTTCATAATGAAGGGTAAATAATTGCTTCTTTTTTATACACAAAAACTGTACCTATTAGATTACTAACTAACTTTAGTATGTTTTAAAATAATACGTTAAGAGTGATGGGCTTCAATTTTATATTCTCGGTTTGAATAATGTTTTATTTTGAAAAATTATAAACTCATAACCTTTTTTTGTGTAAAAAATAGATCCTTCTAATTTTGATGTGACTATACCTTGATTAGTTTATTCAAATAATCTTCTTTTTCCTCTTTCTATTTTCATGTAATCAATGATTGCAAGCCACATAATAGCACTTGACATTATTTGATACTCATCATTAATAACATGCAAAAATCGAAGAATAGCCCCAGAATACGCAACAATAACCCATATTAATTTTAAGTAATCAAGCCTTTTTTTTATCGGCTTGTTAAGAAAACTAAAAAAATAAACTAATACAGCCAATACAAAACCAATAATCATAATTACATTATTGTATTGCCAATGCATTATTTTAGACAATGCACCAATAATTATAATTGCAAATACTCCTTTGAATATTCTGAAATATTTAGTTCGGATAAAAGTACCATTGCGAATTAGCATAATAAATCCAGTAAATTCACTTATTATTAGACCAATGTCAGCCCAAAATTCTGCATCTGGACTGTATGTGAATTTTGAAACTAAAAAACCTATTAAAGCTATAACAAGACCTATAATTATAATTGAAACGTAATTGTAATTTTTAGTTTTCATAATTTTAATAAGGGGACTAAGGGTTCAAGTTATTTAATATTTGTTCAACTCTAATAACATCATCTAAAGAGACAAGCTTAAGTGTCTTAATAAATAAATTATTATTAATGATTTCAATTTCTAACCCTTTTTCTTTTTCAAAACTCTCTAGAATTCGTTTAATCTGTATAATGTTATGACTTTTTTTAATGGTAAAACATTCATAAAGATCTGATTTAATTTCATCATCATTTCTAATGAGGTCAAATATTTTTTCTGATGATGATTTCTCTCTAAAAAAGTAATGTCCAGATATGTCATTTATTTTCACCCAAAACATTAAATGAGACTCTCTATAATGACCAGCAATGTTTAACTCAACAGAAGGAAGAAAAACAACTCCTCCTTCAAATCTATATAAATCTGAATATGACCAATCATCATAATTACTTAAAGTCTTTATTTCTTCTAAAATACTGAGTTGCTCTTTTGAGAATTTAGTTTTCCTGTAGTCTTTACTCTCTCTTAAATAATTTAAAGCTATTTCAGCTTGTTTTGCTCCTTCAGTAGGCAATTTATCCAATTCTGATTCTGGAATCGTTTTAAATTCATTATCATGGGCTATCCAATGTCCAGATTCAGCCTGTTCTAAAGTTATTCTAGCACCTGTTTCTGGGTCAATTATATATTCATCTTTTAAACTTTCTTTAAGCTTTCTGTCATATTCTTTTTCTTTCTTTGTTCTGGGTTTAAACATTATATATAAACAAAATAGGATTGAAATTCCACAAATAATAAAAATGAAGATTACAAAAGAATTCATTGCGATTATAATAGATAACAAATATTAGTTTTTAAGCTCACTAGCCATTTCAATTTTTTCATCGGACAACTTGTGTAAATTCGTAGGTTTGGAATAAATATCATGAGTTCCACCTTTAAAATTTCCTAGTCTGAGATATTCTGATGTCAAACCATTATCCTCATTAAATCGTACATAAGAACAACTATCTAACCATTTTATTCTATTTGTAGTTTGTGAGTCAAAGGTTTTAACAATTTCATAATCTTTATTGTTTTCAGAATATCGTATAATGGTATCATATGCTAATATAAATGTTCCATATCTTATTTTATGACATTTTTTAAAATCTACTATAATTTGAATATTATCCTTTTCTAATAATGAGCGTGGAGGTTTTTTAGAGTGGTCAACAAAAAACACCTCATTTATAATCATAAAAACTGGCATTCCAATACTGAATAAAAGATGTGCTATGCTAAAACCAATAGTAGCTATACCAAAACTTTTCCTGTCTTTTATAGCTGCAAAAGCAATTAAATATAAAAAAAGAACTCCTGCTATTAAAGTAGTCCATGTACGAATTAAGTCTTCGGCGATAAATCCTGAATTATTTGCCAATAAAACAAAAAGGTAAAACAGAAAACCAATAAAAATTGGACGTATTGTGGCTCTTAGAATTTGTTTCATTTATTCATTTCTGAAAGATTCTTTAGTACACTTTTCATCAATTGCCATCGCTTCTTCACTTTCGTTAAATCCAACTTCCATAATTTTTGTCAATGGAAATTTTCTATATTCTTCAATAAGGCAGTCGCAGTATTTATCTACATCATTACTTTCTTCAAACTCTGTACCTTCAAATTGCTTTTTCCAATTTCTTTTCATTGAGTTTGCAAGGGTATTAGTCCATTGCATCTCAAGAGAAGTAAAACAACTCTCTATTCCTAATTCAATAATTTTATCAGTATCATTTAAATCTTTAATGATTTTATCAAACTCACCCATTTCAAGGTCTTTTATATACTTTTCCTTTAATTGAGAATCACTAGTTATTTTCTCTGCCAAACAAATACAATAATCTTCTCTTTCATTTTCTTTGGGTATCATTCTGACGCTGCCATCAATACATTTATTTATTGGAATTTTAACACCATTTATTGTTTTAAAATTAGTTGGTATCACATAAGACATTAAACTGAAAAATGCTACTATGACGAAAATTAAGAATGAGAATCCAAAATACTTTAAAAATTTTAAGGTCTTAAATTTAAGTTTGGTTTTTGAAAACCCACTTCCTATCAACCAAGTACACAGAAATAAGAGAAGTACTATTGGAATAATAATTCCAATATCATATAAAGAGCCTAACTGCCTACTAGCATTTACGTATTCTTTTCCTGTACCGTAGAGCAAAAGAAAACCAAGTATTATTTTAAGTCTTTTCAAGTCTTGTTTTTTAGTTTAATCAGTTTCAACAGAAGTTTCCCAACCGTCATAATCTCCTTTGTATTTTATTGCCATTTTACGCAATGATGCTGTAACAGGATAAATAGAATCAATATCTACATTATCAACTCTATGGAAACGCAACCTGTAAGGCATATTTTCATCTTCAATCTTACCTGAAGATTCAATTTTGAATCCTTGTCTTACCACTTCATTTTTAAATAACTCCAAACTAGCTTCGTCTGAGAAATAAGTCCAATGGTCAATTCTTCTTGCTTTAGTCAAATTATCACCAGCATTTTTTAGAGCTTCTAAAACTTTTTGATCTTCCATATAATTAATAGTTTCTTCATTAGGGTAAAGAAACTGAGTATAATATTCCCAATTTTTGTCTTCTTTAATGTTTAAATAACGCTTTTTATTTGGATAGTTAGTTTTATAAAATTGTTCAATTTTTTCTTTAATACCCTTGTCAGATTTTAAGTAGAAGTATTCTAATCTTTCAAAATTGTGCATAAAAGAACCAACTAAAATATTCTCTACACTTTTATTAAGAACTGTTTCTAATTGATTACCAATTTTATGCAATAGGTTAAATGTTTCGTCTCCTTTTGGAAAACCATCTTCTCTTTTACTTTCATAAGTTATTCCAGTGACTAAAACGTAATTGAACCCTGAAAGCGGAACTGAATTAACTAAATCCATTCTTACTGTTGTAGAACCAGGTTTCCCACCTTCATAAGATGCTATATAAGATTCCCAATGTTCCTTTTGGCCTTGAGACACTGCTAGATAATAACTAAAGAAAATCCCAAAAAAAAGAACTAATATTTTTTTCATTTACTCAATATTTAAGTTTAATATCTTTTAATTTGACTTGTTATTGTCTTATCCTTAATCTTATCATCATTTGCCAACATAAATGCTTTACTTAATATGGTAGATAATGTTGAATCTCCTTCAAATGGCAGAAACACATTTGCCTCTTTTTTTCTATCTGCTACAATACACAAATATTGATCATTGGGTTTCATTAAAATATTACCACTGCCCATATGAATTTTATATATTCTTAGTTTACCTATTACAACAAGAAAATTTCCTTCAAAGCTGCATTGTTCTTTTATTTGAAGCTTTGGTATTAGGTTTTCAAGCAAAGCTTTTCGCTCTAAACCACTCGTAGCTAGTTCTCCAAAAGAAAAACTTGACCAATAGCCATGATACCTTTCTTCTCCACCATCTCGCCAATTAGGATCAGCACCAATACTTGTAACTCCAACAAACAAATCAACATCTCGCATAGCTTCAGAAAAAACTATTGCTGGTACATCAATCATATTTACTTGATTATTCTCGTCGTAAAAGCGAACTTGATCAGTTTGTAAATAATTAAATATCCCCATGTCATTGGCTGAATCATAAACACCTTCGGTATCAGTCCAAAACTCTATTCTATACTTCCACGAGGGAATATATAAAGTTGGAATATTATGCGAATCCCATTGCCCTTGAAGTTGATAACGCCACCCTCTTTCTCTACACAAAGCATTAAAAATATGTTGTCTAATAATATGTGCTGCATACCTATTAGAATAAGAATTTGTTGCCTTTTCAGCGTCTGTGACTATATACACTTCTCGATGAGCTTGCTTAAATGGTTGCTTTACTTGGTTCTCAAGTAACCATGCTCTCCATAATTCTACTTCTTTCACGGAGGCGGTAACAGGATGCCATAATTCTACTATGGATTTCTTATAATCAATATTTATCTCTCCTTGAGTATTTACAAACTTTCCTTTATGAAAAATGGCACTTATCGTTTTATTACTTACAGTAAAGTTCCAGATAAGTTTAGTCCCAAAAAAGGCTAACAATTTATTTTCTAGGTATAGTTCTTCCCATTGTGAATAAGTCCATTTTCGCTTACTTAGAAATATTTTTTCTATCCTATTTCTTTGTGCGCTAAGATTAGATTGAATATCCTTTACGTGTTTTTTAAATATCCTTAATTCTGCTAGGAAATTATCTCTTACATATTTAGGAATTGTTTTTATTTGTTTTCCTTTTTCATTTTCCCATAACAAGGTTACTGTGCTACTGTCTATAATTGTTATTATCCCTTTATAAGAATCAAATTTCTTTATTAATTGATAATCATCATTTAATTTAAAATCTTGAACAGCAAGCTCCTCTATTTCGTCCATTGTCTTGCCTTCTGCCTCCGCAACTCTAACAATTGCCTTAGTAATTAATGATTGGACTGAAGGGTATTTAATCTTCATTCTAAACTTTGTCAATCTTGAAACCCCATCTTTATATGGCAATTTGGAAAATGCATAAATACAAGCATTGCCCAACTTAACACTAACCGCCCCATGACCAGGCAACTTTTTAAAACTCCATAGTCCTAAATCTTCAACTGCTTGGTTTAAATTATCATCATTCAACAAGGAACTCATCCAAATAGCTGAACGCAACAATTGAATATTTTCATCGGACGCAAATGTAAATTCATAAGATTTATCTTTGTGAATCTCCTTTAACAACTGTATTATTAACCCAATCCATGATATGAAACTTGTTATCAAGAATTTTCTCCCAATTACTTCAATTTGGGTTTGAACATCTTTTAACCAAACATTTGTTGGCGCACTTTTTTCTCTTCCTTTTGAAAAATGGTTTAATAATGAAATAAATGCATCTTGCTTTTCACCTTTAAATGCTTTTGTAGTATCTAAAATAGCTTTTCCTAACTTATCCCTGCCACTCACCGAAAACTGTTTTGGGCCTTCTTTAATGAGCTTAATTTTATTTAAGGCTTTAGTTTCATCAGCATAAATATATCCTTGATTTGAAATTAATTTTTGAATATCGTTAAGGGACTGTTTTAATTTTGGAGTAAGCCCATTTTTTTGTACTATTTTCTCAACTCTACTTAGAAACGGAATAATTGGCCATTGCGAGGTGTAAAAATAATCTTTCTTCTTAGCTGTCAGCTCTTTACTGAACTGCAATAATTCATTTTCATCAAAGGTTAAGTCTGATGAACGCATTAATAAGCTTAATAATTTTGAAAACACATCTTTTACAAAATATGATTCTTTAGCCCATATATTATTGATACCTTGATATCCAATGTTTTTATAGTAAATTAGAAGATGAATAATATCCTTTTTAAAGACTTCAGATTTGGACTTCAGAACTTTATAATGTTCCAGACCACTTAGCTTTATTGAATAGCCTTCTTTTGTATTAATAGCTTCATTGATAAATTCATTCAGAAATAATTGTACTTCACTATTTATTGATGTTGCTCTTTGAGTTTCTTTAGCTTGGTGACCAAATATTTTTTTAAAAAAATCGTTCATCTTCTCAACCTCCAACTAAAGGAGTCAATTTTAAGAAACTAATTTTTGTTTCTGAACTAACAAGAATTTCCTGATCGTAATCTGTAATTTGCTCATCATCTACAATTACAAAAAAGCCATTACGCATAAATGCATCAAGAGCAACATAAACTTGCTGCTCTCCATCTATGGATTTTCTTTTTTTAACTCGAAATCCGTTTAATGTTTTCTCGGTATCACTTGGTTGAATCAATCCTTTAAAATACTCAGGTTTAGAACTATTATATACCTGTACTTCTGTTAATACACGAGCTGTAATAATATCTTTTAATGTAGTTCTTTCGTTTTCTACTTTAATTCGTATTTCATTTAGAATATTGCCCGAAGCAGTTTCATCTTTTATTATAAGTGTTGTCATTAATATTGATTTAGATAATTAGTCTTAGAAGAAGTTGTTCGATATTTCTATTAAAAAACACTTACACGCTAACACTCTACTAATCTAACAAATTTATGTGAAATAATAGGACAAGACCTTTTAGTTACTATAAGGCTTTTTTGTTTCTAAGTGTATTATAAAAAATAAATGACACGTGATAGTGTGCTGTAGTCTAATTTTTAAAACATTACACAAATTCCTTATTTATAAAAACTTACTGCCTTTTCCAGTTTTTGTTGCATGCGTTCTCTAAGGCGTTTAGGTTTTAAAACTTCAATAGAGTCTCCAAACCCTAAGAGCATACGTTCTAGTTCAAAGTTTATTTGTACAAAAATATTGAAGATAACACCATCATCTGTCTTTTTTATAATTCTCTGTGAATTATGAAAAGGCTTCGTTATTACATAAGGCGCATTGTACCTATCTACTCTAAACTGGATGCGTTCCGCACGTATATTTGAAACCGTTACTCCAATAACGTCTTTGTAAAATGTATCTCCATTAAAATTCTCATCTAAATAAGGAATAGAGATGTCGTAGTCGATTTCTATAATTCTATCAAGAGCAAAAGTCAAAACAGGTTTTTTTGCAGAAGTTTTACCGACTAAAAACCAACGGTTATTAAACTCTTTTAGGATAAAAGGATGACAAACAATCTCAGAAGCTTGACGAGCTTTAAACGACTGGTATTTAATTCTCAGAACCATCTTTTTGATGATGGCTTGGTATAAGACATCTAAATGTTCTAAGCCTTTTAATTTTTCATTCTTATCTAAATGAATGATGGCGGACTGGTGTGTCTTTTCAGTATAAACCTTATCCTCTAAACGCTGTATAATGCCTCCTAGTTCTGAGAACAAAGAAAAATCTTTAAACTGTTTCAGCATCTCAACAGTTTCCGAAAGGATATTCATATCATTTTCGTTCAGAGGTATGTCAGTTATAGAGTAATCTTCATCCTCATATTTATAAAATTTCTTATCATAGACAACTATAGGTGCGTTATAACCTAGTTTATCGCTACGCATCATATGAATATCTAATTGCACAGTGCGTTTACTAACATTAACTTCCCTTCCCTCATACTCATATAGGACGTCAGAGCAAGCTGCAATTAAATCATTTAGCGTCCATTGTCTATAATTGTTTTGTAAACATTTATCTATCGTTTTATAGCGTATTAATGCGTTTTTATTTAAAGCCATGAATATAATTTTATTGAAAAATACGGAATATTTTAACCTACGCAAAAACATTGCGCACATAGATGGAATATTTGTATTGGAATTATAAATAAGTCTTTTTAAAAGGCTTGAAAGAAATGCTCCGTCGAACGAGGAGTCGACGGAGTTTAAAATGAATTAGAAATGGAAAATAGAACAAACATTACAGGACATACATTAATTGAAATGGGATTTAGATCAGGAAAATGGTTTAAAAAAGCTTTAGATCATATTAATGAAAATCAATTAGAAGGAGAAGCTTTAAAGAATTATTTAGAGCAATTTAAGTCTCCTGACCCAATAGAATTACATAAAGAATTAGTGTCTTTCTCAATAAATATTAAAGCGGAAAACAAATTAGAAGAATCAAACGTAAATTCGGTTGTTGAAACAATGAAAGTATTAATGAAAACACCAACTCTAGTTGATGGTGCTATTATGCCAGATGCTTGTCCTACAGGCTCAACAGGAACGATTCCTGTTGGAGGTGTTGTAGTTGCTAAAAATGCGATTCATCCAGGCATGCATAGTGCAGATATTTGTTGTTCGGTAATGCTTACTGATTTTGGAAAAGCAGACCCTAAAGCTGTTTTAGATGCTGCTCATAGTATTACACATTTTGGACCAGGAGGAAGAGATAGAAATACTCAGTTTCGTTTCCCAATGGATTTATTAGCCGAGATAGAAGCAAACTATTTCTTAAATGACCAAAAATGTATTTCTGCTGCGAGATCGCATTTAGGGACTCAAGGAGATGGAAATCATTTCTTGTTTATTGGTAAATCTAAAAATACAGGAAATACGATGATGGTTACACATCATGGCAGCAGAGGTTTTGGAGCTAATTTGTATTCTAAAGGGATGAAAGTAGCAGAACGCTATAGAAAAGAGTTATCACCAGATACCTTAAAACAAAATGCTTGGATTCCTTTTGAGACAGAAGAAGGAAAACAGTATTGGGAAGCATTACAAATCATTAGAAAATGGACAAAGAAAAATCATGAATGTCTTCATGATGCAACTTTAGAAAAGTTAGGGATTGAAAAAGAAAATAGATTTTGGAACGAACATAACTTTGTATTCAAAGATGGAGATTTATTTTACCATGCAAAGGGTGCTACACCATTAGACAAAAAATTTATGCCAGATATTACAGGACCAAGATTGATTCCTTTAAATATGTCTGAGCCAGTTTTAATTGTGGAAGGTGAAACTACAAATAACAATTTAGGTTTTGCGCCTCATGGAGCTGGAAGAAATGTGAGTAGAACTCAACATAGAAAAAGTAAAACAGGAACTATCCAAGAAATTTTTAATGAAGAAACCGAAGGTTTAGATATTAGGTTTTTCTCTGAAGAGATCGATATTACAGAATTACCAAGTGCTTATAAAAATGCTGAAACTGTAAGAAACCAAATGAATGAATTTGGTCTTGGAAAAGTTATTGATGAAGTATTACCTTATGGGTGTATTATGGCAGGCGATTGGAAGAAAAATGCGCCTTGGAAAAAGGGAAGAAGATAATTAAAATGAATTTAAAAGAATCAATAGATAATTTATACACAGTATTCTCTGGCTATATCATTAGGGGGAACTTAAGATATAGAAGTTGTGAATGCTGTGTTTCTGATGAAGAGATAAAATTATTACTTTCAAAACCATTGAAAGAATTAAGCGCAAATGATTTAAATCATTTTATGGCTTCAGCAATAACTACTTTTGGAGGAGTCGAAGATTATAAACATTTTCTACCTAGAATTTTAGAGTTAATAGTTGATAACTCAGATGTGGTTGATGATTTTTTAACATATGAAAAATTAAACTATAGTGAGTGGTTAAACTGGAATACAGAAGAAATAGTGGCTTTAAAATCGTTCTTCGAAGCTTTATTAATAAATGCTTTGGACAAAGATTTCGAAATAATAGATGATTCTATCTCATTAAATCTGATTTATAATAATTATGAAAGGTTAACTGAAATATTACAGAATTCAGATTCAAAAATATTACTTCAAAAAATTGTTGATGAAGTTTTTAACGATTGTTACTGGAAAGTAGATAAAGAACTACTAAATATATATGCCAGTAAAAAGATTGTTAAAAAGGTAGAACAGTTATATTTTAAAACCAAAGATAAAATGGAGTTAAACAAAATAGCTATCGCTTATTCTATATTAGAAAATCACAATGAAAATAGAAACACTAAATAAATTAAAAGAAAAGATCTTAATCAATGGAATTAAAGAACCAATTAGATTTGCACTTAAAGAAAATAGGTGATTATCAAGAGCATTTTTTTAACATCTCTAAAGTAATACTTCGTTTATTTGAAAATGAAAAACAAAAGGATTTAAAGTTGTGCGTTATGAGTGCTTTAAAAAGAGCTTTATCAACGATGGAAGGGATTAAAGTTCTTATTGAGAATAAGAATTTTACTTGCGCAGCTCCTTTATCTAGGATGTATCTTGATAATCTTATTAGATTACATGCATTTAGTTTATGTGATAACCCGAACAATATAGCTATCGAAGTATTATCTGGAAAAAAGATCAAAGATTTAAAGGATAAGAATGATAAAAAGATGTACGATAGTTACCTTGTTGAATCATTATCGACAGATTATCCTTGGATAATTAATGTTTATGACCGTACATCTGGATATGTACATTTTAGTTTTCAACATCATCTTAATATGATAGTTGGACAAGAAGAAAATGAAAATTTTAAAAGGACATTTTATTATATGTCGAAAGATGATTCTCATGTTAAGATTGGAAGTTGGTTAGAGCTGACTACTTTAGTTTTGGAAGTTTCCAAAGCTCTTTCAAAGTTGATTCGGATACTTTTAAATGAAGAATTAGAGGAAATTAAATAATAGTTTTGCATATTTGCACTCAAGAATTACAAACAAAACAAAGTTTAGATCTATGAATAGTATATTAATTAAACATAAAAAGGATGCTGAAAAGCTATTTCTATTGTATATGACATAGCGAAAAAACTTTAAAAAGATATAAAATCTAAAAAGCGTCCAATTTCTTGGACGCTTTTTTTATAATTTTTTTTCTGATTTGAAAAATGTGAGTTTAAAGCTAAATATCAGCCTAACAAATAGTTATAAAAAATAGCTATTATCTGTATAATACGGACAGGGATTCTACTGTCTAAAAACAGAATAACTTACTGGTTTTCAAATAAATAAATATTATTTTTTCTTGCATAATTTAAAAAAGCGTTATAGGTTTGCATCGCAATAAAGCACAAACAATTTAAAAAGAAGCAACAATGTTATTTATCAAATTACATAATACCATGCAAAAAGAACGAGGTTCTATTGTGCATACGCTTCGAGACTACTTTCCTATTACATAGAATTTCATCTATCATATTAAAAGAGTCCGAAGCCAAAACGTTTCGGACTTTTTTGTACGCCATATTTTGGTCATACTTAAATGTTCACGAGATCAATAGTAAAGATTAAAATATGATAATTGAAATCAAAGCATATCAAAGAAAAGAGAGAGAAAGAAGTGCGTCGCATTTGGAAAAGGCGTTCTGAAGTCTGGAAGGAAATGCAAGGATTGGGTTATATAGAGTTGAAGAAACCTATTCGTCATGGTTGGTTTAAAGAAATAGCAATTACTCACAAAGTAGAACGCTACAAAAACAAAGCAACTATTTTGGAAGTGTATGGTAAGATTGAAAAATTCTTTTGGGGTAGAACAAAAGCAGAAGCACAAAAAAAGTGGGAACAACAAACCTCAAAGCATCTTATTTATAAAGATTTCCCAACTATAAGTAAAAGGCAATTTAACAAGCTAAGTTTTAAAGCACAGTGTATGTGTACACCATTTTATTATAGAAACGAACACAAAAAACTAAAGCTTAGATTTTATATAAGGATTCCAAAAGGGACTTATAGAATTAAATACACCAGAGCCTATATAACACATTCAAGACGGATTGACCCATTATTAGAAAGTGAGTCAGCTTTGTTAGAACAACAGCTTTTAAAAAGTGGGTATTACGAAGCAGACCAAAAACAATATAACTGGAGAAATTACTGGGATATAGAAGAACGTGAAAAAGAACGATTACAAATAGAAAAAGCCCTCAAAAGTCTTAAAAAATATGCTATTGAGGATATTCTAAACGAAAACATATCATGGGAAATAAACTAAGAGGGAAAGACTTAATAAAATTAGGCTTCCCTAAGAATAACAGTATCAATATTGCTTTAGGGCAAATCAATCGATACCGAAAAAGAGAAAAGAAAGAACGCATATTGGAAGAAGCAAAAGAAGTATTGCTTAATCCTGAAAAATTTCAGGGCAACGCCATTTGGGGAAAAGTAGCTGAAGGTTTGGTAAAACCTGTGGAGGTTAAGTTCCATCAACTAAAAAATACGAGAGCACCTTTTACTATTTATGGAGAGAATGAAATTGATGAACAAGCAAAATATCAGCTATATGATGCTTTAAAATTACCAATAGCCGTTGCAGGCGCTTTAATGCCAGATGCACACACAGGTTATGGATTACCGATAGGAGGTGTTTTAGCAACAGAAAATGCCGTAATCCCTTATGGCGTTGGTGTAGATATTGGTTGTAGAATGTGTTTAACGATCTACCCAGTGAAAGCATCTTACCTAAAAGGAAAACAGCATCAACTGGAAAATATTTTGTCTGATCACACCAAATTTGGAATGTATGAAACACATGATAAAAAACATGATCATGAGATTTTTGAAAGACAAGAATTTAATGATATTCCTATGCTTAAAAGATTGAAGGTTAAAGCTTTTAAACAATTAGGAACCTCAGGAGGAGGAAATCATTTTGTAGAGTTTGGAGTCGTTTCCATAACCGAGACAGACAATCAATGGCAGCTTAAACCTGGAGATTACATAGGTATGTTATCACATAGTGGCTCAAGAGGATTAGGAGCAAACATTGCAAAACATTATACCTATTTGGCAACGAAACAATGTCCGTTACCTAAAAATGTTCAACATTTAGCATGGTTAGATTTAAACACGCATGATGGGCAAGAATATTGGTTGGCAATGAATTTAGCGGGCGATTACGCTAAGGCTTGTCATGATGATATTCATTATCGCATAGGTAAGTTGTTAGGGTCTAAAGCAGTTGCAAAGATTGAGAATCATCACAATTTTGCTTGGAAAGAGACGGTAAACGGAAAAGAATGCATTGCACATCGTAAAGGAGCTACACCCGCTTCACTTGGTGAATTAGGTATTATACCTGGGTCGATGACTGCTCCAGGATTTATTGTTAGAGGTTTGGGAAGTACTGAGAGTTTAAACTCAGCTTCTCATGGAGCAGGGCGTTTGCATTCACGAAGAAAGTGTAAAGAGAAATTCACTAAAAGTGATATGAAAAAGCAATTAAAAATGAATGATGTTACCCTTATTGGAGGAGGTGTGGATGAAGCACCAATGGCTTATAAAGACATTAAAAAAGTAATGAATAATCAACAAGAATTGGTAGAAGTATTAGGAACATTTACACCAAAGATTGTGAGAATGGATAAATAATGAAAACGAAGATTATACAAATAACATCAGGAAGAGGACCTGTTGAATGTTGTTGGGTTGTGGCTCAAATTTTAAAGTATTTCATTGAAGAGATAAAAAAGGCGAAGATAGAATATACGCTTTTACAAAGAGAACTTGGTACTGAAAACGGAACGCTACAATCTGCAACTATTCAATTAGAAGGAAAAGCATTGGAATCCTTTTTAAGCAATTGGTTAGGAACTATACAATGGATAGGGAAATCATCTTTCAGAAAATTTCATAAGAGAAAGAATTGGTTTATAGGAATTTATGAAATTGAAGAAACAGAACAAACAAACTTGAAAGAATCTGATATTAAATTTCAAGCTATTCGCAGTTCAGGACCAGGAGGACAACATGTCAATAAAGTGAGTTCAGCCATTAGAGCAACACATACAAAAACGGGCATACAGGTTTTGGTAATGGACAGTAGGTCTCAGCATCAAAATAGAAAAATCGCTTTAAAACGATTACAAGAGAAAGTAGCCGAATATCATAATGAACAATTAAAAGCATCAGTTCAGAATAAATGGGAAAACCACCTGAGTTTAGAAAGAGGGAACCCAGTACGTGTTTTTACAGGAACAGATTTTAAAACACAGAAAAAGACTAAAAGTTATAAACCTAAAAGACAAGAATCAAAGAATAATTTAAGACAACAAAAATGAGATTAACATTAGCAGACAGTTACTATTTAAAAGCAAAAGCAGCAACAAGTGGGTTTTGTAGTGATTGGGAAGAAGTCTGTGAAGCTTTAAACTATGCCCTTTCGTATGACGAAAATCATTGTGCTTCACTTTGCCTATTGGGAGAGATCTATGCAAAACATTTATCAATGCCAGAGAAGGCATTTGAATGTTTTGATAAAGTTATTGCTATAGATACCAATTACGAAAATGTTTACTATATGTATATCAAATATCTTATTTGGTATAATAAAGCAGATAGAGCCAAAAAGTTAGTAGACTTTTCGCAAACTATAGAAACGATAAGTAAAGCTGAAATAAACTGGCTGTCTTCTTACATAGAGGAAACACTAGGAAACTACAAAACCTGTTTAAAATATTTAAAAGAAGCAAAGAAACATTGTTATAATGATCATTATTATGATTTTATGATTGATGAACAAAAGCGTGTAGAAAAGAAGATGAAGTTAGATAAAAATAAAAAAGTGCCTAAGAAAGCTAAAAAAAGTAAAAAGAAGAAAAAGAAATAATTGTACTGCGTAAAAACAATGCGTAGATATATTAAATATTTGCGTTTTAAAATTAAAATAGCATATTTGTACAACAAAATGAGAATAAAACAGATACATATTCAACCGAAATCACGCTTTAGTGAATGTGATTATAGAGGATCATTAAATGTAATGTCACTGTATAAAAAGGGCGTCATGTATCTATTTAAAGAATAAATTTTGAAATAATAATACACTTATAAATAGTAATACAAGCGTCCAATAAAAATATTGGACGCTTTTTTTATGAATTTTTTTTTAAAAATAAGATGAAAAGTTAAGCTAGCATAAAAATAACAAGTAATTGATAAACAGCAGGGAGACAGACTATTGTGAAAAATACCGATTATCCGTAAAAAACGGACAGGGTTTATATTGTCTAAATTAAAATATAACTTATTGATTGTCAGTAAATTAAATTGAATTTTTTCTTGTGTAATTCAAAAAACGTTTTCATATTTGCACCATCAAATTATTTAAAATAATAATGCAAAATTATTTACAACATATAATTCAAAAAAATCTCTGGTTTCGCTCGCCGAAATATAACATGGTCGCATATAGTTGTGATGAAAGATTTATAAAATTTAATAGGAAGGTAATAGATACATGAGTTGATGTGTTTATAGATTTAAAGAAAGCGCCTTCCGTAAAACGAGGCGCTTTTTTTATGGTGTTTACTGAAAAAAATAGTGACGTGTAGCTTAATTGGCTAAAGCACTCGACTTTTAATCGAGGTGATGTGAGTTCGACTCTCACTGCGTCAACTATAATGGAAGGACAAGCCAATAGGCGGTGGCCACACTCTTGAAATGAGCTTGTGAATTCATCGAGACCGAAATATAAAATAATGAATGGGAGGTAAAAGTGTTCGGAGTTAATGACTCGTGTGGGTTCGACTCCCACTCCTTCCGCAAAACTGAGAGGATAACGATGGTTGGTTTACTCGCTTTGGAAGCGAGAGGTTGCAGGTTCGAATCCTGTCTCTCAGACGAAAGTAATTAATGGAGAGTAGGCAAATATTGGTTTGTTGCACTTGTCTGCTAAACAAGGCCGCACCAGAGGCGGTGGAGGTTCGATTCCTCTACTCTCCGCAAATGATATTGTAGCTCAATGGCAGAGCAAAGACCTGTTAAGTCTGAAGTTGTAGGTTCGAATCCTTCCAATATCGCTAGGACAAGGTGGCCGAATGGTTAAGGCGACGGATTGCAAATCCGTTATTTATGAGTTCGAATCTCATCCTTGTCTCAAATAAAGGAAGTGTTGAGCAATTGGTTGGCTTGCCAGACTGTAAATCTGGTCTCTTATGAGCTTGTAGGTTCGAGTCCTGCCACTTCCACAACATGCATCTATGGTGTAAGGGATAGCAGAAGAAGTTTAGCTCACGTGTTATTTATTTGAAATTTCGGAGTTCGTGAATGCTAAAGCATTTCTAATCTCTGAGTCTAAATTCAAATCTTAGTAGATGTACAAAACTGGTTCATTGGGGTAATGGTTATCCTTCCCGACTGTCTCTCGGGAGATACGAGTTCGATTCTCGTATGAACCGCAAATGGCTCCGTTGGTCAAATGGTTAAGACGGCCACACTTTAACTCAGGCCAGATGATTTTGAGAAATAGGATTCGTTGAATTCGTAAACTCATTTCTATTTGGAATTAAGGGTTGGTCCGAGGCATACTCGGAATCTTACGGAGTACAAATTGAGGTATAGCTCAGTGGAAGAGCGTCACGCTTACATCGTGAAAGTCATAGGTTCGAATCCTATTGCCTCAACATATTGAGATATAGCTTAATTGGTAGAGCATCATCCTGATACGATGATAGGTTTAGGTTCAAGTCCTAATATCTCAACAAAGCATAGTGAGATGTAGCTTAATTTGGTAGAGCATCGCTCTCATAAGGCGAAGGGTTCAGGTTCGATTCCTGACATCTCAACACATGCAGGGGTAGCCGAATTGGTATAGGCATCAGATTTAGAATCTGAAATTTGAGAGTTCGAGTCTCTCTCCCTGTACAATTTGCTCCACTAGCCCAAATGGAAGAGGCATCGGGTTTAAGCCCCGTTCAGTCCAAGTTCGAATCTTGGGTGGAGTACAGGACGAAACGTTAAGAAAATGTCTGGTAGACATTTTTAGTGAACGTGCCAGTTGGCTTGGAGGAAAAGGTCTATGGTGTAATGGATAGCATGCAAGGTTTCGACCCTTGTGGTATGGGTTCAAATTAATCCGTAATGTAAAGGCAGCATACAGGGATTTGACTCCTGAGGTATAGGTTCGAGTCCTATCGGATTAACAGGCTATGGTGGCTTTAGTTTATGTGGTAAAACACCTCACTGTGAATGAGGAAAATAGGGTTCGAATCCCAAAGTCACCCAAAAAGGAACAATAGCAAAGCAGGTCTATGCGTCGGATTGAAGCTCCGAAGATACTGGTTCGAGTCCAGTTTGTTCCACAACAAAAGAATGATAAACAAAGTAGAAAACATGAAAATTGTATCAAACAAATGGAGAAACTTTAGTGGGAAAGTGTTTAATGAACCCATTACAACACTTATTGAAAATGCTATTACAAGAGAACAAGAAGCTGGTCATAGATTAAAAATCTGTGTAGGTTCAGATTCGCAAGCATATAAATCACATGTGGCTTATGCAACAGTCATTGTTGTACTTAGGGAAGGAAAAGGTGGTTTTATGTTTATCAAAAACCAGAAAGGCATTACTAAAATAAGTACTAAAGAACGTATGCTTAAAGAGGTGACTATGTCTGTGGAGACAGCATATTCAGTATGTCATATTTTGGATAAATATAATGTTGAACTTGAAGTACATGCCGATATTAATACAGATCCAAAGTTTGAATCTAATGTGGCTCTTAAAGAAGCTATGGGCTATATTTTAGGAATGGGCTTTGTTTTTAAAGCAAAACCATACGCTTTTGCAAGTTCATCTTGTGCAGATAAAATGGTGAAATCTAGTTAGGCATTTAAATAATATTATCTACGCAGAATAATTGCGTAGAAATGCATAACATTTGTAATATAATTAATTTTTTGAATATGTTTTTTATTGAATATAAACTAGATAAAGCGGGTTGGGCATTTGGAAGAATTGGAAACTCGAAAAAGGAAATCAAATTCGTAGCATCTTATTTACATAATAGTTTGCTAGAATTGGCTCAATCCGCAATTGATATAAAGAAAATGACTTCAAAGCGAGTTGTTTTTATGGATGAACCTGGGGAATATATTCTAGTAATTAAGCGTATAGACAATATTAGAATATTGTATGAACTACGCTGGTATAACGATTGGTTTAGTTGGGGAATGTACCCAGAAGATAAGTTCGTATTAGAATTGTCGGGAGAAACAACAGTTCCTAAATATATAAATCAAGTTAGAAATGTGTTGTTCCAACTTATGGAAAAACATACTGAAAAGGAATATAAGGAATTGTGGATAGAACATCCATTTCCGATGAAAGAATTTAATGAATTAAGATAAACTTACTATGCAAGGTTAATCAGTAATAGTATTGGATGTTTGTATCGTATTTAATTGGTAACCTATAAAACTTGTTTTCAGTGTAGGGCTCTGCTAGATAAGCAATCTAGCGGAGCTTGATAAACGTTCTTTAAATAAATACCTCTTTAGCTTAAAAGGAAGAGCTGCGGAAAAAGATTTACGTGACCGTGGAGTGATAGGATGATGTGGTTGGTGGCGAGCTCGCCAATGACTAGGTTTTGCAGAAGCACCGAAATTTACAAGATAAAAAGTAGGGAAGCGCATTTAGAGCCTATCTGTTCACTTTTGTGAAAGTACCAGTTCGAATCTGGTAAGAGGTACTAATAAAATTACGATTCCTGCGTATACAGGAACAAAAATATCAAGCGAGTCTTGTTACGTGTTTCATTATAACACTATTGTATAAATCCTTACTGTTTAGTATGAGGTTTTTATGTTCAACTTGACTTGATACCAATTGGTTGTTTGGTTAAACAATAACCACCATCTATATGTCATGGGTTCGAATCCCATCTTTCCCACTAAATGATAATTAATAAAATGGGAAAGTAGCTCAGCGGTTAGAGCAATAGATTTTTTTGCACAGGTTCGAATCCTGTTGTGGCCACCATTTCAGGCCATATAGCTCAGTAGGTTAGAGCACTACACTCATAATGTAGGATGTGGACTTTAATCCACCTTTAGGAAAAGAAGACCAACTTTAAAAAATAGGTCTCAAGTGTGTCTCACTCTAAACGACAAAAACAAAGTGAATTAAAGCTGGCGATAGCAACTTGTTGTTTGAGCAGTCTAGATAACACCTTGAAATGCACCTGTATTTTAAGATGTTTTGGGTATTCTTTTAAAGATTCATTTTTCAAAAAAAGATATTATGAATTCCATAAGTGTCTTAATTTAATTAACCATCTAAAAAACAATGCTTAAAGGCACTTTAAATCGGTTGTATTTCCGTAGTTAGAAAGATGGTTTTCTTTCGCTTTGTTTTACAAAAAAATAGTCACTCTTAATTTGAGAGTTCTATTATAAATGTTTAACCGTTCTGATGCAAAAACGAAAATATCAGAACAAAAAATTAGAAATCATGAAAAGAGTAAGAATTCATGCAGGTATGGTAGGTTTAGTGTTTAAAAATGGGAATTACACACATGTGATTACTGAAGGTAAACATTGGATAGGTTTTAGAGCAAAAGTTGCAAAATATAGCTTATCTCAACCATTTAACGCGCCAAGAGCATTAGAGATCTTACTTAAAGATCAGGCTTTGGCAGATATGTTAACCGTAATTGAGGTTAAGGATAATGAGATTGTTTTGGTATACGAAAATGGTAACTTTAAGCAGATATTAACAGCTGGTCGTTACACCTACTGGAATAGCTTGATTGACTATAAATATGTAACTGCAGATTTAAGTAAAATAGAGATTACAGAAGCTATCAAAAAAGCAATCTACAATAAGCCAGAATTGAGCAGATACATTAGAGTATTTGAGGTAGCTGCTTACGAAAAAGCCGTTATGATTGTAAACGATAAGTTTGAAAAAACTTTAGAACATGGTACATACCATTTCTGGAAAAATGATCAAACCATTAAAATTGCAAAAGCCGATTTACGTCAATTACAATTAGAAATTGCTGGTCAAGAATTGTTAACTAAAGACAAGGCAACAGTTCGTATTAACTTTTATGCGCAATATAAAGTCACAAACATTGAGACTGCATTAATGCATAATAAAGATTACGAAAAGCAATTGTATATTATCTTACAGTTGGCATTGAGAGCATTTGTTGGTGGGTATGCATTAGACGAATTGTTAGAGCAAAAGGAAACCATTGCTAAAGCAGTTTTAAGCGATGTAAAAACGCAAGCTAGCAAATTGGGTGTAAACGTATTGCATACAGGTATTAGAGATGTAATCTTACCAGGTGATATGAAAGATATCATGAACCAAGTATTGATTGCTCACAAAAAGGCACAAGCCAATGTGGTAACTAGACGTGAAGAAACAGCGTCTACACGAAGCTTGTTAAATACCGCAAAATTAATGGAAGACAACAGCATGTTGTTTAAATTAAAAGAGATGGAATACGTAGAGAAAATTGCCGATAAAATTGGTGAGATTACTGTTGCTGGTAATGGTAACGTTATTGAACAGTTAAAGGATATTTTCTCAGTAAATAAGTAGTAAAAAGACCTAAACTTAATAAATTTAGGTCTTTCTTTAATTAAATTGAAAATTAAAACTATGAGACACATATTACCAAAAACTATAAAAACATTTAAAACATCATTTGACTCTAACTCAATTTCATCTGAAGATAATACGAAAAAAGGTAATGAGATAGCTAGTAAATTTTTAAAGTCAGAGTCTTATAACGATGAATTTGATTTGATGGTTCATACTTCTAATAATAAAGCAACATTTGGTTTTGATTTTTTGTATAAAAGTGAAAAGAAATTTATTCCTGAATTAGATCCGAGCGTAATTTATTTTTCAAGTGCTCAATTATTTTCTGGAATGATTTATAATTATAAAAAAGACCTTTTAAGAAATTCATTCTCACTAAAGGATATTGCTAAAGACAAACCTAATCAATCTTTAGATGATACTATGAAACAATTCGAAACCTTTTTTCAATTCGCCTCCAGCTATATAATTATGTTAAGCGCATCATTAGAGGCTTTTGTAAATAAATCAATTCCAATTGATTACACATATACGACAAAAGATGGTATAGAAAAAGATATTGAATGGATTCATAGGCAAAGTATTGATTTTAAAACAAAAAAGATAATTCCTAATTGTACAGAAAGAGACTATACAGTTGAACATGAAGCAAAATATCAGGAAATTTTAGCTATTAAGAACTTTAGAAATGACTTGATTCATTTAACACCAAAAAATGAAATAACTAATACTAAATATAAAGAGTTCTATAGGAAAGTAATTGATTTTAAATATTCTGAAGTAATATACTCAATAAGGCATTACATAAATTATCATGAAGAAGGTTTGATTGAAGAATGTCCTTGTGATAATAAATTTCACTTTGATATTATTAAAAAATAAACTGCGCAAAAACATTACGCAATATATTCTAATATTTGTAGGGTAATTAAGAAATCAGGAAATATGAAAGCGAAAATATTAGACAAATTAAAACAAATAGAACAAGATAAAAATATAGAAATCTTATTCGCTGTAGAATCAGGAAGTAGAGCTTGGGGTTTTGCTTCTCCAGATTCCGATTATGATATACGTTTTGTGTACAAACATTCTAAGGATTGGTATTTAAATCTTTGAGAACAAACAGATACTATGCAGTTTATGACTGAAGATGATTTAGATGGTTCTGGTTGGGATATTCGCAAAGCATTGCGATTACTAGCAAAGTCAAATGCGTCATTTACAGGATGGTTATTTTCACCAATAGTATATCGTGCAAATAATGATTTCTTAAATGAGGTAAAAAAAGTAGCAAATGCTAACTTTAACCCTGTTTCTGGGTTTTATCATTTTCATAGTATGAATAAAAATTTTGAAGAAACATTAGGTTCAGAAAAAATGACATTAAAGAGTTTCTTTTATGCCATACGTACTGCACTTTGTGCAAATTGGATTTGTAAAAATGAAACTATTCCACCAGTACTATTCAGAGAAATGTATTCATTAATAAATGTAGGTTATCATTCAAAATTAGAGGCACTTATTGCATTAAAAAGTGAGCGCATTGAGAAAAGTAATGATTCCATCGAAACAGATTTAATAAGTTTAGTAAAAGATATAGTAAACGAAAACAATAGTGTTAAAGATAGATTAGTTAATAAAAAACCGAATCCAGATGACTTTAACGACTTGTTTTTAAAAACACTAAAATAATGACATTAGAAAAATTAAAAGCATCAGGACATATCATTTTTGAATGTATAAGTGGCAGTAGAGCTTATGGATTGGACACACCTACATCAGATACTGATATAAGAGGTGTATTCATACTTCCAAAAGTGAGTTTTTATTCTTTGGATTATGTAGGTCAGGTGAATAATGAATCTAATGATATTGTATATTATGAATTACGAAAGTTTATAGAACTCTGTTCAAAAAACAATCCTAATATCCTAGAATTGCTAAACGTACCAGAAGAATGTGTGCTTTACAGGCATCCCCTTTTTGATGGAATAAAGCTTGACTATTTTCTATCTAAACAATGTGAGAAGTTATTCGCTAATTATGCCTATGCTCAAATAAAAAAAGCTAGAGGTTTAGAAAAGAAAATTGTTAATCCAGTTGAAAAAGAGCGTAAATCAGTATTGGATTTTTGTTTTGTATATGAACATGGAAAGTCTACACCTCTAAAGGTATTCTTAGACATGAAAAATATAAAACAGGAAAATTGTGGAGTAGCAAATATTGCACACTTAAAAGATTGCAACAATCTATATCACAATTTAGAGATTCCTTATAAAGGCATTACTAGAAGTGATAGGGCAAACGATATTGCATTAAGCTCTATCCCTAAGGGAGAAGCTGCTATAGGTATGCTGTTTTTTAATAAAGATGGTTATTCTACATACTGTAAAAAGTATAAAGAATATTGGGATTGGGTAGGCAAGCGCAATCAAGAACGTTATAAAACAAAAGTATCACATGGTAAGAATTACGATTCTAAAAATATGATGTATACGTTTAGATTATTATATATGGCAAAGGAAATAGCTTCCGAAAGCACCATTAATGTAAAACGTAGGGATAAAGCCTTTCTATTAGATATTAAGAAAGGGAAATTCGAGTACGATGAATTAGTAAGTTGGGCAGAAGAACGAAAATTAGAATTAGAGGAATTATATGCTACTTCTAATTTACCTGAAAGACTAGACTTAAATAGAATAAATGATTTATTAATTAATATAAGAGAAGAATATTATAAAGAAAAGTTGATTAAAAAAACTCATATTTGTAACACAAATGATATCGCATAGATTACATGTCGGTCAAAAATTTGAGTTTTATATCTATGTTTTCGTTCAGTGGATAATTAGTGCTCTATGTATTTTTTTTAGAGGGACAACTTTTAGAAATTGTAAAACCCAGCGTAAATACAATACTCTTTTTACGAATTTCTGTAATAAATGGAACTCTATTTTTGTCTATTTTAGAGCTTAAAATCAAACCGATGCTAAAAAAATTACTCGTAATACCTTTTTTACTTTTTTCTTTAAATATATTTTCCCAGTTAGAAAGTGTTACTTTGATATCATGGAACATACAAGATTTTGGAAAAACTAAAAGTAGTGAGGAATTAGATGAGATTGCAGAAATTGTTAGGTATGTTGATATCATAGCGATACAAGAAGTTGTTGCTGGATATGGTGGAGCTCAAGCTGTTGCTAAACTTACCGATATTTTAAACCGAAAAGGGAACACATGGGATTATGCAATAAGTAACCCAACAAACAGCTCGAAATATGTTACAGAGCGCTACGCCTTTATTTGGAAAAATAAACATATTAAAATAAAAAATAGAGGCCGATTGATTACCGAATTGGATGCTGTAATAGACAGGGAACCGTTTCTTTTAGATTTTTATATAAATAAAAAGAAATTCTCTATTGTTAATTTTCATTCTAGACCTTTTAATAAGAATCCAGAAAGTGAAATTAAAGCTTTAGCTACTTTTATAAGTGATTTTATTGAAAGACCATTAATTATAGCTGGAGATTTCAATGTAAATGAAACGAAACCCGTATTTGATGATTTTAAGAGTATAGGATTTACCCCTGCTGTTAATAATCAAAAAACAACCTTGAAAAAAGTTTGTAAACAAAATAAATATTTAAATCATTCTATTGATAATATTTTTTCATCCAAAGAAGTTGATAAAATAGAAAGTAAGGTTATCGATTTTGTGAAATTTTGCGAAAACTTAGAAAAAGCAAGAAAATTATCAGATCATTTACCTGTTTTTTTAAAATTTTCTATTTGATAACTTTTTTACTTTTCCATAGGAGTTTCTTATTCGCACTTACACCCTGATCCAACAATCCATTTACAACAAGGATCTGCTTCACATGGAGATTTGTTTTTTCCTGAGCAACCACAATTGGATGTCGTAGCGCAGTTTTTCACACTATTTCCAGGTTCTTCACAGGCAATACCATCGTTATCCCTGTCTAAATCGTTTCGGCAATCTGGATCTGCTTCATAAGCTGCTTGAGCAGAAGCTTGAGAGGTATAATTTGCGCAATTGGTATCTCTGCAAGGGCTAGGATTGTTAACATTTTCGCTGGAAGAACAAGAAAATATTAGGACAAGAAGTATCCAAGGAATCAAAGCTAACATACATCCTGTGTTTTTAGCTTTAGAGAAATTTTTACGATAAGATAAGCCAGGGATTCCTGTACGAATGGAATAGCCTTTTGTGCTTATACTTCCACGTTTTGTTCTGTAACTTGGAGTAGTACCAGATTTACTAATATTTACACCAAGGTTTTTGCCTAGTTTTACTCTTTTGTTGAATTTAAATGACATAGTTATTTGTTTAGAATAAAATTGAAAATTATCTTTTCTATATTTGAAGGTAAGTCTGAGTTTTTAATTTTCGGATTTTTCACTCCCATAGACTTGAGCCAATTATACCAATAGGTTTCAATAATATCTTGAGCATAGGGATGTTTTGAATTTTGATTTTCAATACCAATAACGAGTACTTCTAAATCATTTAGATTGTTGTTAGCTGGTATAAAACCCAGATTACGTTTTTCCATGATTTCTTTCCAATTGGGAGTATTTAATGCTAATTTAGATAGGTATTGAGGCGTTAAATAAGAGGTTTGGTTTTTGCTATTCCGTATAGATTTTTCGTGATACATATAGCCATCGGTAAGAATAACCAATATGTTTCTACGACAACTTTCTATGCAATAATCCTTTACATGATCTTTAAAAAAACGCCAAGTGTCCGAACCAGGATAACCTCCCTTTATAGATGATGATCTTGCTAGATTATAAATTAAAGAAGGGTTGTTTTCATATAGATTAAGAGTTTTGGGCATCCATTCTTTTTTTGAAACCCCTTTTATATATGAAATTTTTAACTGATTTGATATTTGATTTATTTTAGGGTCTGAAGGAACTGGTTCAAAGAACACCTCCATTTTATCATAAAGTAACCCTAGTTTTTTTCCCTTAATGTGGGTGTTAAATGCTTTAGCTAATGATAGAATATAAGCTGAATCTTTAACTTGTTGGTTTGGTAAGTCAATTCTATCAGAAAGATCTAAGAGAATACTAATATTTAGGTTTTCTTGTTTTCGCTTCATCAAAAAATCAGAGCAATCATTTTTAGCTTGTGTTTTTTGATTTTTATCAACTGTAAGATCTTTAGAATTTTCTTTTTTATCATTGCTACATGACATAAAGAAAAGCAATAAGCAACTAGTAAAGATTACTTTTTTCATTTTACAAGGTTTTTGTGAATACAGTATTTTGATAATCTTGTCGAACGCCTACAGCATCAAGGTGAAGTTTATTTACATCAATACAAGCTGTAATTAAGTTGTCCTTTTCTGACTTTGCAATTGGTAATTGTTCATTTACGAATGTTAACCAGCCCTGCAAATATTCAGAAGCATATAACTTGTATTCTGCAGTTGGAATAATAGTACCATCTATAATACTTTGTAGCTCATGAATTCTACCATTGGCGACCGAAATTTTTTCTTTTATAGTTCTGATCAGAGACTTAAGTTCATCTATTTTGACTGTATTGTCGTGTATTTGTTCTTGATGAATTTCAATTTGCTCATTGCGTTTGCGAATCGCATTTTTCACTTTATCTTTTTCTTTATTTTCTTCCATTACAAAATCGAAAATAAAGCCCCAAATGAGGTAAGCTATAAACCCTAAAAAGATAATTAACCAGAATTCTTGACTCTGCATAGCTTCGGAGAATCCAAATGAGGCATTTTCATCAACCACGTTTAGTTCCCATAGTTTTTTCTCCACAAAAAAGGCAAGTAAAACATCAAAAGCTAATGTTGCTAAAACGACTCCAGCAAGTTTAAAATAGGATATTAGTTTTTTCTTTTGATAAAACATATGGATGAGGTATCCTAACCCTATAAAAATAAATGGAGCAAATATGACAGTTGCTAATGCTTGAAAACCATCTTCTGCGGCTAATAAAATGGCATTTGGTACATACCACCGCAGATCGTCATAAGTAAATTGTTTTTCCATAGCCGAATAGACAACAGAAGCATAAAACATAAATAGATATACTGTTATGGGGATTAAGACAGTGAGTCCAATCCAAAATTTTGCAGATGCTCCTTTTTTTGCAGGAACGCCGTATACTTCAGGGTTTAAGGGCAGGTCTGTAATCTCAAACTTTAACTCTTTTATGCTATCCTTTATGTCTTGATTCTTATCTTCCTTTTGTTTAATATTTTCATTTGCATTATCAATGGCTACTTGAAACCCTTTAATTTCTGATTCTTTAGCACGCTGTTCTTGAAAATACGGTCGTTTTAACTCTTCTTGCTTATGGTTTAATTCTTTTTCCTCATTCTCGAACTTAGCATATACAGCATCCAAACAAATGCCAAGTGTTTGGGAATTACCCATATTTCTCGAACTATGACGAAAGCCTGTTTCGTGATATGTTCGCTTTCTTACTTCTTGTGGAACCTCCTCATCGTTTATTTTTGATAAGGATTCTTTAGGCTTTAATTGTATTAAGTTTTTGAATCCCATAATTAGTTTTTTAGTTCAATTAAAATATCTTGTTTACTTCTATTGGCCTTAACAGCTTCAATGAGATGGTTTGCTAATGGTTTTATGTTTTCATCCATAAACCCAAAGAGTTTTATATATTTTTCTAAAGCCATTTGTTCGTCTTCAGTTACAACGCCATCTGCCCATATCATAATAGCAAAATCACATAGGAATATGAGTTTCTCATGAATATTCTCAGGAATAAGATTATTGGTGTCTAGCGGATGTAATAAGATCTCATCCAAATACTCTTTAGAAACCCCACGTTCTTCTGCAAATTCGTATAACATTTTAATTTCTAAAGCACTAAATTCACCATCAGAAAGTGCAATTTGATATAATCTTAAAAAATGACTTTTTAGAACTGCTGATATTTTTGTTTTTTCCATAATAAGTTAATTTAAAGGATTCGATCACGTCGGTATTTTTTCTCTTCTTTTTTTTGAATTATGACCTTTTCTGTTCTGGGTTTATTGGTAATAATTTCTATAAGAAATAGTAGGCCAGTTATTATGTCCAAAGGCATCCATAAAACCTTTTTATAGAGGTAAATGGGAAAAATAGGATTGAATAAAATGGCAACAATCAGAAATAGCAATACCCAATAGGTAGTTGCTATATTTTTAAAAATGACTAAAACAGCTCCGATAGAAACGACTGTGCGTAGTAGCCAGTAATATTCTCTTGGCGCCTTTAGTACTGCCATAAAAAGTAGTATTGCACAAATAATAGATGTAATTCGTACTGTATTATGGAAGGTTTTAGTGCTCATTTGAAATCTTTAAACAGCAGTTAAATCATAAGTTTCTGCAATAGGCGCATTTGTCTTTACTGATACAATACCATGATCTCTGGCTTGTGTAGAATTATACATTTCGCTTTTAGCTATGGTTTCTCCATTTTTGGCTTTTAGAATAAAAAAGTATTTGTCATTTGAAGCTACTTTTTTCTCATAACTACTATCTTCTGGTGCATACACTTTTACCGAAGTAATACCGTTTTCACAACCTTGCTTTGAGGCATACATTTGACTCGTTAAAATAGGTTCTCCATTTCCAGCTTTAAGATTAAAATAGAATTTTTCATTAGTACTGTTTTTAATTTCGAATTTTGGTTGTCCCATTATTATGTGTTTAAATTATTAATACTTCAAATCTAAACCCACCAGAAGACAAATCCTTACAGATATCTGTAAAGCAAAAAAAGAATGATATGCACCATTCTTTTTTATCTTATTTATTGACTAATGGCCTAATCTTCCCAACCACATAAGGTTCTTTTCAATGCTTTCGCTTTAGATAGTTTTACTTCATAAACCTTAGTAGAACAATTAGATAATCCGCGACAATGTTTTGTATAATGATAGCGTTTACTGCCTTTGCCTTTACAGATGTAAACATTGGAATTGTTAAAAGAGGTGAAAAACAAAAGAATTATTATTGAGGAGGAAATATAAAGGAGTTTCATTTTATTTTTGTTCTATTCTGATTCATAATAATCAACGGTTTGTAATAACTGTTTTTCAAATTCATAGATCTCGTCAATTGACTGAATTAAGTGTCTAGTTTCACCTTTGTCTTTTTCAAAGAGACCAATGTATTTGTTACTGCTGTTTAGATGAATTCTGCATAAAGGTTTTCGATTGTTATCATCTAACAAAATACCAAAATAAGATTGCGTATCTCTATAGGCGATTCGTTTTACAGGTAGCTTTCTTCGTAAAATGGCGACTACAATTCTAAAACTGTCTAACTCCTCTTCTGTGGTGATAATTTTACTTATTTCTTCTACTTCAACAATATCCTCTTGTTGCTTTTCGGTCTCTTTATTTAACGCGGCATTTAAACGGTCATTAACTTTTTCGCTAATAGTCTGGTTAAAGGCTTTTGTTACCAAATCAGTAAATTCATCTATAACACGTTTGGTTACAATACCTGTATGCACTTCTTTTGCAAAAAGCTTAATAAAACCATGAGACGGAGCTTGTAATTGTTCAGATATCAATTTCTTTAATTCTTTAGTATATTTTAAAGAGCTCGCATTATTGACTATTTTATCAATATCAAAATTAGACTTATGAAATTTCGTAATTTCATGTATTACAGTATCTTTTAGAGTCGTAATGTTAAACTCTAAAAAAGGTTTTTCATCCATCTTATTGCTGGCATCTAAATCGGTATAAAAGCGATATTCTATTCCATTTGTCAATAATGCAAAACGAGTTTTTGAAGCATGGAAGTATCGAAATAATTGAGAGTTATGGGCGTCTAAGTTCTCTTTCCAATTTTTACATTCTATTATAATGATAGGCTGTTCATTCTGAAAAATGGCATAATCTACTTTTTCTCCTTTTTTAAGACCAATATCTGCTGTATATTCTGGGATAACTTCGGTAGGATTAAAGGTATCATATCCCAATATATTTATAAAGGGTAATACAAAAGCGTGTTTTGTAGACTCTTCAGTGTCTATTTTATCTTTAAGCTTGGTTATTTTTTCAGCTAAGGATTTAAGTTGGTTTTGGATTTCCATGGTTTATTTTTTATCAAAAATTGCTTTTGAAAATATATCATTGAAGAATTTTGTTATTTCTGTTTCTTTTCCTTTGGATTTAGCATACTCTAACCCTAGAGTTTCTAGTTCTCCAATTACAAACCCTTTTTTAATTAATGTTTTTGAATTTGGATTTTTTTTTAGTCTTTGAACTTTTTTGAGCCAAATATTATAAGAGCCATCAATTGCAAAACCATATTTTTTAAAATCAGTGCTGTCTTTGAAATTTAATAATGTTGTATATAAATTTTTGAATTCTTGAAAAACTTCTTCTTGGTTTTTAAAGTTCTGTCCTGCTATAATTTGAGATGTGATAAATGTGATTAATAAAAATATTTTTTTCATAGAGCTATTTTGTTTTAGAAAGTTTAATACTTTATCTCTTCGTTATAAAATAGATTTAATTTTTACACCCATCCTTTTCACAAGTAATTGATGCGTTTGAGGCTTCCCAATGACTTTCAGATGTGTCAAAACCACACTCTGTTTTTCCTCCTTTATATCCTCTATGAACTTCACCTGTTTCTGTATTCTTAACTGCCATAATATGTGTTTTAAATTAATAATACCCCAAAATTACGTTCATAAAACAACAACCCCTTACAGATATCTGTAAGGGGTTGGAATTGTTTAAATTAGAGATGTGTTTCTATATTTATATCAGTCCATCTTTAGTAAGTATAGCGATAAGTTGGGTAGTGTTTTTGGCACCAAAATCATCAAATAATTTACTTACTCTTTTATCGATAGTACTTTCACTATTTGGTGTCATATTATTTTGTTTAAATTTTTCTGCAATTTCTTTTTTACTTAAACCATTTGCTAATTCTGTTAAAATAGAGATGTCGAATTCTTCCAATTCAATAACATTTTGGTTTGAAGTCATATTTATTTGTGGAGATAGGTAAGTATTATCCTGGTAAACCTCAAGTATAGCCGCTGTTAATTCATTTAGACTATGTCGTCCTTTACAAACATAGCCATCAATGTTTTGTTCTTTAAAAAGAGATTTTACTTTTGATGGGTTATCTTCCATAGAATTTACAATAATTTTTATGGATGGCTGTATGGTTTTTACAGCCTTTATAAGGTCTACGCCCGAGGTGAGTTTACGGTCTACATGATTCTCTTTAAATAAAAGGTCTGTAATCAATAATTCAAAAGGAACTCCATTAGAATGTGCTACTTTAATCCTGTTAAAGGCTTTGTCACAATAGAGTTCTTCTTGTAATTCATGGATATTCAGTTTATTTGATAATGCACTAACAATACCAGCATTTGTATCTTGAAAATCTTCTGCAATCAAAACTTTTTTAAACATAATAGAAGCTTTTTAATTTGGGGTTTTAATTTCGGCTTTAAACCCTTTTCCTTTATCAGTTTCAAATATAATTGTTCCACCAATAGCTTGAATACGCTTTTCTGTATTGCGAAGTCCGTTTTTAGTTTGCATAGCCATTTTTGAAGCGCCTACACCGTTGTCTGAATAATTAATTTGTAAGCCATCGGATAATGTCTTAAACGCAATTTTGACTGCTGTAGCATTACTGTGTTTTAACATGTTTATCATTAATTCTCTCAAAACTTTATACAAAACGATTTTACTTAAATCATTTATGGTAGACCAGTCTATAGATTTACTTCCTGTAGTGTATAATTTAACTTGTGTTGAAGTATATATACTAAACATATCAAAAAGCTCGTTTTTATAGTTAGCTCCAGTTTCAACCTCGTTTATTTCCCTTGAAAAATCACGACTTTGATTGTAAAGTTCATCTAGAGCATCAAGCAATTTGTATTTGTCTGAATCGTTTTGAACCAGGAGCATGGAGTGGTTTATTTTTGCGCCAAAATCATCATGTAGCTTTCTAGATAATTCGGCTTCTGTATTATAAACAGCTTCTAGTTTTTCTAACTCATTTTGCTGCTTTAAAACCTCTGCTCGCCTTTTAAAAAAGTAAATAGCAAACGCTATAATTAAACAGGCAAGTATAAAAGCAGACAAATAAATTATTTTAGAATGCCGCTCTTTGGTATATGCTAAATCTTTCTCTGCTTTTTCTTTTTGCAAGCGTAGAATAGATTCTTGTTTTTGCTTATCATCATATTTATATTTGGCGAACTGTGTTTTTACTTTTAGTTCTTGAGCATAAAGACTGTCTTGTAAAAAGACATAACGATTTCGTAGTTCCACATTTTTAGGGTAGACTTTCATTAAGAATTTAACAGCATCCTTTTCGGCTCTTGGCATTTTTAAATCTTTTGACAAACGAATAACAGAATCGAAATATGCTGAAGCTTTCATGCTATTGTCCTTAGAATAAAACTCTCCTAAATGTGTGTAACTGGCTATTTGGCCACGTTTGTCATTATTTTTGATTCTTATGTTTAGTACCTCAAGGAGAGGTTTTTCGGTTTTATTTTGACCAGAAAGCCATTTTGCATAAGCTAAATTGTCTATGGCTCTATTATATTCTTTCGGGATATTTTGGAATAAAGAATCTTTAATAATACCACTAAGTAATGCAATGGCTTTTTCATATTGTTTATGGTCTACATGGGTGACGGCTATATTATTTTTACAAATCAATTTATCTTTTTCTGAATTTGCAACCTTGATTGCCTTTGAATAATAGTTAATAGCATCCTCATAATTCAAAAGTTTTCTGTGATTAGTAGCTAGGGCGTTATAAGCTGATGAAATATATCTAATATTTTTTGTAGGATTCAAATATTGTAAAGCTTCTGTTAAGGTTTCTTTGCTTCCAAAGTAATCGTTTTGATTTTGTTGTATTAAACCCATATATAATAAGTTTTTTCCAACACCACTACTGTCTTTTATAGTTATAAAGTGATCTTTTGAGATATTATAATAATGAAAAGCACTATCAGGTAATTGAAGAACTTCATCAAAGTAAAATGCTTTAATGAGATATTGTTTCGCTAGATATAATTTATCATTAATAGTGGCAGCATGATTTAATAAAAGTTTTTGATAGACTAAAAGGCTATCATATTCTTGATTCTGAAGGTGAATAACGTTTTTTTGATATAAAATCTTAGAAAAAAAAGTGTCTTTATTTCTTTTCTGAGTACATTGCAAAGCGGTATTTATAGCTTTCTTTTTTTGACTTAGAGAAGTGGACTTATCTTTAGAAGCTTTATAGTAATGCTGAATACATTCATTAAATTTAGCGTCGATACTATTATTCAAATTACATGAAAGAAATAAAGAGCAGAAAATGATTAATATGATTTTATTCAAAAGAATTTTATTTTATTAAATATATTCAAAAAAAGGCTACACATAATTAAAGTATAGCCTTAATTTGATTAATTTGAATTAATTACCATCTGTAGGCGGTGGTTTTATTTGCCCGTCATCCCCCTCCGTAGCATGCGTATCATAAAGGTTGTCCGTTTCAGAAATTGATTCTTCCGTACAAGAAAATAAAGATATACTTAAAACTAGTGCCATTAAGGCTATGCTTATTGTTTTCATAATTTAAAAATTTTAGGATTAAACAAAGGAGTGGCTGTCTGGGGTTTTCCCAGATTTGTTTTTGTTAATCAACCACTCGTGAGTGTTTGGAGTACTCCGTTGTTTTTTGAGAAGTAAAATTGTAATGCAGTAGTGTGTAACTACTTCTCAATGCGTTAATTACTAACTACATTACAGATTTCTGTTAGAATGAATTTTCTAGAATTACTATGTTAGCTAAACACTGCGGTTAATCATCTCTGACACAAAGGTATAATCATGAAAAGCTTATATTTATATAGAATTCCAAGAATTCCAAAGATTCTATAGAATTCTGTTTAAAATTGAATAATTCCACAATTTACTATGGAAAAAAAGACTAAGGAGACCTATAAAAAGGGGATTTTAGAGAAGTATAAACTTGAAAAAACAAGAGAATTAAGTTCTTATCTTTTCAACCCAACACCAGGATTAATTAAAGAAGCCTGTGAGGTTGTTTTTGAAAAAAGGAAAGCAGATAATGATATTAGAATATTAAGAAACTTTTTCAAACCAAAGGAGAATGAAAATATATTATCAGCAATACACCGAATAGAAACTACTAAGTTTAAGCCTGTAGTTAGTTTTTTAAAAGAAGATACAAAAGACCCAAATTCTTCAACTTTGGAATTAATAAGTTGGTTAGTTGATTATAGTCCAAGACCCTTTTTCGAGTATTTACAAAAGGGCAGCGCAGATGAATTAGGTTATTTGTCTAGTGATGCTTTTAAAGATATAAATCAAAAAAATGAAGATTTAATTTCTACTGGAACTTCAGGGGTGAAAATAGAAAAAGAAGATGTTGAAAAAAAAGGAACAAAAAGAAGAAAGAAAATTATTAGATTTATTGTTTTGGGATCTATTATATTAGTAATGTTTTTTACTAAAGACTTTATAAACAAAGAACCTGTTAATCTTTTTGAAAATCGTTGCATGGCCTGGGCAAAAAATCAATACGAAAAAGTCCCATGTAATTTAGCTTTACATAAAAAATACGGAACAACAATTGAACCCTATGATTCTAAGAAAATTGCAAACTTTAAGAAGGTAGAAGTAACTATGAAGACAGATTTCTTTGTAGAAGAAACCAATAAACCTTTAATATGGTATACTAAAAATAAAGATGGTGAAATAGAGTATTTTACAAGCCCTGGACTTCACCCTATTACAGGTAAGACACTTGATGAAATAACACCGTATATAATCCAAAAATATGTGCCTTTGCATTCAGGTGGTATAAATTCTTTTGCTGATTAATTTTAAAAAATGACTTGTATTTATAACTTAAGCTGTTTTCATTCTAGTTTATCGATGGATACTGCTGATTTGAAGATTCATTGTAGGGTTTAAAAAAATATGAAAGATTACAAAATCTTGTGGCTCATTGAATATCGGGATGATAGAAATGGTAAATTGAATAATATTTAATTTCATTTTCAGTATTGTATCTTTGTGTTCTAAATACGCATAAATGAAAGTGAATCAAGATATAAAAGTCTCTGTAGATGCAGTTGTGTTTGGATATGAGTCTAAAAACAATTTATCGGTGTTATTAATTAAACGGGGAATTGAACCTTTTAAAGGCAAGTGGGCCTTACCCGGTGGTTTGGTAATGAATGATGAATCGCTTGAAGAAGCAGTAGAAAGAGAACTTAGTGAAGAAACAGGAATAACTATAGATTACTTAGAGCAACTCTACACCTTTGGTACTCCAAAAAGAGATCCAAGAAATAGAGTGCTTTCCGTAAGTTATTTTGGATTGGTAAAACCTAATCATTTCAATATTAAGGCAGACACTGATGCGGCTGATGTACAATGGTTTCATCTAAACGAAATACCAAAATTAGCATTCGATCATCAACAGATTTTAGATATGGCACATCAACGCCTAAAAGCAAAATTGAGCTATGAACCTATTGGTTTTGATTTACTAAGTGATGAATTTCCATTTTCCGATTTAGAAAATTTATATATGACTATTTTGGAAAAAGAAATAGATCGAAGAAATTTCAGAAAAAAAATGCTAAGCTTTGGCATTATTGAAGAAACCAATAAAATAGAAAAAATTGGAAGTGGTCGCCCTGCTAAACTTTTTAAATTCAATAAAAAGAAATTCAAACAATTAACTGTTAATGACTTCCATTTCGACATAAAGTTTGTGTAAATATTACACAAAGTTTTGTTATTTCGTTTTCTCTTTATATATTTGCGTAAAATAAACGCAATATGATTTTGAATCTAGACCATAATTTTAGACCATTTAGCGATAAAAAAAATATTGATTTTGAAAGCTTTACGTTTTCAGGTGGTGAGCCACATATCAAGATTTTAACATCAATAAACGAGGATCAAAATGTAACCGTAACGCATAGAATACAATCATTTAATGATTTTGGATTGTTGCTATTAGCTATTGACGCATTGCAGAGAGCAGGTATTAAATCAATTGATGTATTTATACCTTATTTTCCTGCTGCGAGACAAGATCGGGTTATGGTATATGGTGAATCATTATCTGTTAAAGTATATACAGAGATATTAAATGCTTTGAATTTGAATTGTGTGACAGTTTATGATCCACATTCAGAAGTGGTTCCTGCATTATTAAATAATTGTAAGGTGATTTCAAATCATAGCTTCATAGAAAAAGTGATGCAAGAAATAAATGAAGATGTGATTCTAATTTCACCAGACGGAGGCGCTTTAAAAAAAATATACAAATTGACTAGTACTTTAGGAGGTATTGAAATTATAGAATGTTCTAAATCAAGAAATGTAAAGACAGGGCAAATATCAGATTTTAAAGTATATACGGAAGGTTTAAAAGGGAAAACATGTTTAATTGTAGATGATATATGTGATGGAGGTGGGACTTTTATGGGGTTAGCTAAAGAGTTAAAAAATAAGAATGCAGGTAAACTATACTTAGCTGTTAGTCATGGAATTTTCAGCAAGGGATTAACTGAGCTTAGCAAATATTTTGATAAAATATATAGTACTGACTCTTTTAAGAGCATTGAAAATACAAACCAATTCAAGGAAATTGAATTAAAAGAGATAATCAACGATGAAATATAGTAGACAACAACTTATAACAGAGTTTAAACGAAAAAATAGAATTAAATACCTTTTCTTTTGGGGGCATACGCCAAATAAAGATGGTAGTATTAGTAAAAGTTGTTTTAGTCAATGGTGGATAGCTCCTTTTACCGTTGACAATATAATTTATAAAACTGCTGAGCATTGGATGATGGCAGAAAAGGCTCGACTATTTAATGATGACAAAAACTTAGAAGAGATTATAAAGTCTAATTCACCAGTGGAAGCTAAACAGTGGGGGAGAAAAGTAATAGGATTTACTCCTGAGAAATGGAACGAACACAAATATGAAATCGTAAAGCTAGGGAACATCCATAAATTTTCACAGCATCCAGAATTAGAAGAGTTTTTACTCAATACAAAAAAGCGAGTATTAGTAGAAGCCAGTCCAAGAGATCGCATTTGGGGTATTGGCATGGGAGCATCTAATGAGAAAGCTAAAAATCCACTTTTATGGCGAGGTAAAAACCTTTTAGGTTTTGCTTTAATGGAAGTGAGAGATGAATTAAACTGAAAATGAAAAAATCAACAAGAAAAATAAAAGCAGAAGAAACTCTTCAGATTATTGAGGAAGGAATATATACAAATTCTAACAAGAATATTAATATAAAGGATAGAGTTAAATATACTTTGGAGAATACAAAATATTATAGCTCAAATGATTTAGAGGAATTATCAAAAACAGTAGAATTGAAGTTAGAGCAAAATACTCAAATTGAAATTACAGGTGAAGATTCTATTAGTTGTATTCTAAGATTATCGCAAGAAGGAGAAACTAATATAATGTGTTTAAATTTTGCTTCAGCAAAAAATCCTGGTGGTGGGTTTTTAAATGGAGCCTTAGCTCAAGAAGAAAGTTTAGCAGTCTCATCTGCTTTATACGGATGCCAATTAAATACGTTTGAGTTTTACGAAACTCATAGAAATATGAAATCGTGTATTTATACCGACTCTATGATATATAGCCCAAAAGTTCCTGTGTTTAGAAATAAAAAAGGAGAATTACAGGATAAAGCTGTTGAGGTAAATTTTATAACAAGTGCAGCCATTAATGCCGGTGTAGTAAGGAGAAAAGAACCTCATTTAACCGATTCTATTTCTAATTTGATGGAGCAAAGAATAGAGAAACTATTAACTCTTTGCGTTAAGCAGAATCAACAGGTTTTAATTTTAGGCGCTTGGGGGTGTGGCGTATTTCAAAATGATCCAGATACTATCGCTAGTATATTTTATAATCAACTAACTGAAAAGTTTAAAGGACAGTTCAAACGAGTTGTATTTGCTATCTATTCAAGGAATGATAAATTCATAGAAGCATTTTTAAATGCTTTTAATAAGTAAAGAAAAATGAAATTAAAATTATATAAAGAACAAATTAAAGAATGGCCTCGAAACGGGCATCATATTATGGCTCAATATGATGATGATAAAATAATAGTATATCAATCTTATAGGTCAGAAATAGGACATTTTGCCGTAAAGAATCAATATTTCGGAGGTGCTTTTAGCCTTGATAGAATGACATGGATTAAACCTAATTTTTTGTGGATGATGTATCGTAATGGTTGGGGAACTAAAGAGGGACAAGAGGTTGTTTTAGCAATACACTTAAAACGAGAAGTTTTTAAACGATATTTGGATGCTGCTGTTTATTCTAGTTTTCAAAGTAGCATTTATGATAATAGAGACGTATGGCAAGAAGCTGTAAAAAACTCTAATATTCGTTTACAATGGGATCCAGATCATGATCCATATGGAGCAAAAATAGAAAGAAGAGCAATCCAAGTGGGGATTAGAAATGAAGACATTAAAAGGTATTCAAAAGAGGATATTTTAGAAATACATGATATTTCCGATTTTGTTAGAGAACAATATCAGCATGTATTAAATAAAGATTTAGATAAATTAATTATCCCAGAAGAAAAGCCTTATTTACCTAAAAATGATAATACAAGAATACGTTTGAAAATTGAGTTATGAAAACAAAAACATTATATAGACCAATCGGTGAAAAAGAGTTAATTCTAATTGCGGAAAGTGATTTTAAAAAATTCCCTCCTAGATTAGAGTGGCAACCTATTTTTTATCCCGTTTTAAATGAACTATATGCTTGTGAGATTGCCTCACAGTGGAATACGAAAGATGAGTTTGGTAATTATTTAGGGTTTGTAACAGCATTTGAAGTTACCGAAGAAGAATTTTTAAAATATAAAATAGAAAATGTAGGAGGTTCTCATCATAATGAATTATGGGTGCCTTCTGAAGAGTTAGAAACGTTCAATAAGGCTATTGTTGGAGAAATAGATATAATTAAAGTTTTTATTGGAGAGAAATTTAAAAAAGCTATGCATCCTATCCCGAAAAGTGTTATTGATAAATTGAGAAATAATGAAAATTAGATGCGTACAGGGAGATATTACTAAAGTAACTGCTGATATTATAGTTAATGCAGCAAACACGTCATTGTTAGGCGGTGGTGGTGTTGATGGGGCTATTCATAAGGCAGGTGGTAAAACTATCTTAGAAGAATGTATAAAGATTAGGAACAAACAGGGCGGTTGTAAAACTGGAGAAGCAGTAATTACCACAGGTGGTTTATTACCTGCCAAATATGTGATTCACACGGTTGGCTCTGTATGGAATGGAGGAAGCAATAATGAGGAAGAGTTGTTGAAAAATTGCTATAGCAATAGCTTAAAATTAGCAAAAGAACATAATGCTAAGAGTATTGCTTTTCCAAATATAAGCACAGGAATTTATAAGTTTCCAAAAGAGAAAGCAGCACTTATAGCTGTAAATACAATAAAAGAAAACCCTATAATTGATGAGGTGATTTTTGTTTGTTATGATGATGAAAATTATGGGGTTTATAAAAAATTATTGTACATGTTTGTAATGATATCGGTGGATGGGGAAAGGGATTTGTGATGGCTATTTCAAAAAGATGGTCAATGCCAGAGTCATCTTATAGAGCATGGCATAAATCACAAAATAATTTCGAATTAGGAAAGGTACAGTTCGTAAAAGTTGAAAATGATTTATGGATTGCCAATGTAATTGGTCAACATAAAATTAGAAAAGATGAACAAGGAAATCCACCAATTCGATATGAAGCCATTGAAAAAGGAATGCAAGGAGTTTTGATAAAAGCAAAAGAACTAAATGCTTCAGTGCACATGCCAAGAATTGGATGTGGTTTAGCAGGAGGAAAATGGGAAAGAATAGAACCGATTCTTCAAGATTGTTTAATTAAAAACGAAATCAAAACAATTGTTTATGATTTTAAATAAAAATATAAAAGATGAACCAAGATAAAGTACATGCAGCATTATTTGGATTAGCCGTAGGCGATGCTTTAGGAGTACCTGTTGAATTTAAAGACAGGGATTATTTAAAACGGTTTCCTGTTAAAGGGATGTTAGAGTACGGAGCTCATGGACAACCTTTAGGAACTTGGAGTGATGACAGTTCACTTACGTTTTGCCTAGCGGAAAGTTTATGCAAGAAATATGACATTAATGATATAGGTAAAAAGTTTGTTCAATGGAGAAATGAGGAAATTTGGACACCTCACGGTCAGGTTTTTGATATTGGTATTTCTACAAATCAAGCCATTCATTCCATACAGACGGGGACAAAACCAATACTTGCAGGTGGTTATTCAGAAATGGATAACGGTAATGGTTCTTTAATGCGAATTTTACCTTTATTGTTTTATATAAAAGATCTTAAAATAGAAAAGAGATTTGATATAATAAAAGATGTTTCATCAATTACTCATGCTCATATTAGATCGGTTTTAGCATGTTTTATTTACTTAGAATATGCTATTAAACTTTTAGAAGATAAAACTAAAAGGGAAGCCTATAAAGAGATGCAGATTGAAGTAAATTATTTTTTGAATAATAATGCTGTTTGTTCTCAGAATGAAATGGACAAATTTCACAAAATATTAGAAAATCAAGTTGAAAATTATCAAGTACAAGTCTTGCATAAGCTTGAAGAAAATGAAATTAATTCTAGTGGATATGTTTTAGACAGTTTAGAAGCTAGCTTATGGTGTGTTTTAAATTCTGAGGATTATGAGGAAACTGTTTTGAAAGCTGTTAATTTGGGAAAAGATACAGATACAACTGGAGCAATTGCAGGAGGGCTAGCGGGCTTATTATATGGATATGATGCTATCCCATATAGTTGGATAAATGTGTTATCTAGAAAAGAAGATATTACAAAATTATGTGATGAATTATCTATGAAATATAGAATAAAAGAGAAATGACAGAACAACATAAAAAACAAATTAGTAAGTTTTTGAGTTTGATATTAAGACATCAACCTGAAAAAATTGGACTTACACTAGATGAAAATGGTTGGGCTACTATAAGTGATATTTTAGAGAAGTCTAAGTTGCGGTTTTCGTTTGAGGAATTAGATGAGATTGTTGCCACGAATGATAAACAACGATTTTCGTTTAATCATGATAAAACTAAAATTAGAGCAAATCAAGGACATTCATTAAAAACAATAGATTTGGAATTGAAACCTCAAACACCTCCAGCGTTTTTATATCATGGTACCGTGTTAAAATTTATTCCTGAGATTAAATTACATGGGTTAAAGAAAATGAGTCGACAGCATGTTCATTTAAGTAAAGATAGAGATACGGCTATAAAAGTAGGTTCCAGAAGAGGAAAACCTGTAATACTTAGTATTAGGGCTTTAGAAATGCAAAAAGAAGGGCATCAATTTTTCATCTCGGAAAACGGAGTTTGGCTGGCTGATGCTGTGCCATTTGAATTTATAAATTTTAAAGAGTTATGTTAAAAATAAAATTAGTTTATTTAGATGATAATTTAGGAAAGGAATGGAAAGAATACTTTTCTAAATATGAAAATGTAGAAATTCTTAAAGAAGATATTACTAAAGTTAAAAGCGATGCCATTGTTAGTCCTGCTAATTCATTCGGATTCATGGATGGTAGTCTAGACTATGTGTTATCTGAACGATTTGGTTGGCATATTCAAGAAAATCTTCAAAAGCAAATTTACAATTCTGCTGAAGGAGAGTTGTTAATTGGTCAAACAATCACTTTAGAGACTGGAGACACGGAAGTCCCTTTTTTAATTTCGGCACCAACAATGAGAGTGCCTATGAATTTTAATATTGCTACCTCCATAAACCCTTATTTGGCGATGAAAGGAATATTGATAGCTTGCAAAAAGCATCCAAAAATTGAGTCTGTTAGTATTCCAGGATTGTGTACTGGTTGTGGAAGAATGCCATATCATATTGCAGCAAAACAAATGTTTTTAGCTTATGAAGAAATTATTCTTAACAAAAAACGGATATTTAAAGAATTTGGAGATGCTCAACGATTTCAGTATGAGTTAAATGAAAACAGTTTAATTTGGCATCATTAAAATGAAGCGAACATTAGTAATAGGAGATATACATGGAGGTTTAAAAGCCTTAATTCAAGTTTTAGAACGAGCTAAAGTAACGACAGACGACACTTTAATTTTTCTAGGAGATTATATAGATGGCTGGAGTGAATCGGCTCAGACTATTCAATATTTAATTGAGCTGTCTGAAAAGCAGGAGTGTATATTTATAAAAGGTAATCATGATGTATGGTGCGAAGATTATTTAAGAATAGGAAAAGCTAATCGAACATGGTTATTTCATGGGGGAGCTTTAACATTTGAAGGTTACCAACAACTATCTGATGAAGAAAAGAAGAAGCATCTAAACTTTTTTGAACGTATGAAGTTGTATTATGTGGATGATAACAATAATCTTTTTATTCACGCAGGATATACTTCTATGAAAGGTCCAGAACAAGAGTTTTACAAATCAAATTATAATTGGGATAGAACATTGTGGGAAATGGTTCTAACAATGGATAAACGAGTTAAAAAGCATTCTGTTTTATATCCAAAACGCTTAAAAATCTATAATGAGATTTACATAGGTCATACTCCAACGTTATACTATAATATTGAAACTCCTATGAATGCCATTAATGTATGGAATATAGATACTGGCGCGGCTTTTACAGGTAAATTAACCGTGCTTGATGTGAATACTAAGCAATATTGGCAAAGTGATAATGTAAACGAGTTATACCCTAATGAAAAAGGCAGAAACTAAAGTCTTTATAGGGTAATCAACCATACATAAGTGTTTTAATTTCCCTTTTTGAATTTTAGATTTATCAAATAAATTATTATGATATACACTTCTTCAATTACCTTACCGATTAAAGAAAAACATAAAAATTATATTTTTTTAGCAGGAAGTATTGATTTGAACTTACCTAGTAATTGGAGGAAAGAAGTAATTGATATAATTGGAGCCAAAGCTCATTTTCTAGACCCAACAATAATAAATCATAATGAGTTAAATGATTCTCAAATGAAAAATCATATACATTGGGAATTGGATGCGCTACATTTAGCAGATAAAGTATTTTTAAATTTTTTACCAAGTTCAAAATCACCAATTTCGTTAATAGAATTAGGCATGTATATTAAAACATCCAAGTTAGTTGTAGTTTGCCCTAATGAATTTTACCAAAGTAGATATATAAAAACCCTTTGTAATAAATACAAAGTTAGTGTATTTAATAGTCTAAGTATTGCGGTAAATTCTATTCTTTAATTATAATCGAATCAATTTGCGTAAAAAAAACACAAATTAATTTGTTTAGATCTTTTTTGTTTATATATTTGTGTAATAATTACGCAAATTAATTTAAACACTAAAGACATGAATCCATTACTATACACAGACGGTTATAAAGTAGATCACAGGAGACAATACCCAGACAGTACAACTTTAGTCTATTCTAATTGGACACCGAGAAAAAGCAGAATTGAAGGTGTTAATGAAGTTGTCTTTTTCGGGTTGCAATATTTCATAGAAAAATATATGATTGAAGATTTTCAGGATAATTTTTTCAACCAACCAAAGAAGACTGTATGCGAAAAGTATGCAAGACGAATCAACAACTATTTAGGAGAAAACAAGGTAGGTATTCAACATATATCAGATTTACATGATTTAGGCTACATACCTATGGTAATAAAAGCATTGCCTGAAGGTGTTTCTGTTCCAATTAGGGTTCCTATGTTTACAATGTACAATACAAAATCAGAGTTTTTTTGGTTAACAAATTATTTTGAAACATTAATATCAACAACAGTTTGGCTAACATGCAATTCGGCTACAATAGCTAAGCAATATCGAATCATTTTAGACAAATATGCTAAGGAAACATCATCGATACCTGAATTTGTTGATTGGCAAGGTCATGATTTCTCTATGCGTGGAATGGCAGGACTTGAAGCAGCAAAACTAAGTGCAGCAGGTCATTTATTAAGTTTTACGGGGACAGACACTATTCCTGCAATAGATTTTTTAGAGATGTATTATAATGCAGATTCTGATACTGAATTAATAGGTGGATCTGTAGCTGCAACAGAGCACTCTGTAATGTGTATGGGTACAGATACAAGGGAACAAGACACTTTCAAAAGGTTAATAACAGAAGTATATCCAAATGGCATTGTATCTATTGTTTCAGATACTTGGGATTTATGGAAAGTCTTAACTGAATATCTTCCTAATTTAAAAGAAGAGGTTTTAGGGCGAAATGGAAAAGTTGTTATTCGTCCTGATAGTGGAGACCCCGTGGATATTATTTGTGGTAATCCAAATGGTAAAACAATAAAAGAAAAGAAAGGTGTCATAGAATTACTTTGGGATGTTTTTGGAGGCACTATAAACAATAAAGGATATAAAGAGTTAGACTCTCATATTGGAGCTATTTATGGCGATAGTATAACTTTAGAGAGAGCTACTCAAATTTGTGAACGACTAAAACAGAAAGGATTTGCTTCTACCAATGTGGTTTTGGGTATAGGCTCTTTTACATATCAATATAATACTCGTGATACTTTTGGTTTCGCTATGAAAGCTACTTATGGAGAAGTGGATGGTGAAGGGCGTGAAATATTCAAAGACCCTGTTACCGATGATGGCACAAAAAAGTCAGCGAAAGGACTTTTAAAAATCATCAAATCAAATGGGACGTACAAGCTTATAGATCAGGTAACATGGGAGGAAGAAAAGCAAGGTGAATTAAAAGAGGTTTTTAGAGATGGAGAACTCATAATAGATGAATCTTTAATTGATATTAGACAGCGATTAAAGATTGCCTAAAAAATAAAATAGGTTGACAGATTTTAGAATAAATTAAATCAAACCAGAGAATCTAGATTCTCTGGTTTTTTGCTGTGTATAATTAGGCGTAATCAGGATCAATCTAAATCAATTAACTGTTTGAATAATTTTAGTACTTGGTTCGAGAATAGGTCAATGTAGTGTACATCATGGGGCAAATTAGATTTTTTTGATTTGTCCCTTTTTATTTCCGTTGAATACCTTGTTAATATTGGAAATCATTAACAAGATTGGGTTGATAATAATCAATTTTATCTTCAATATATAAATTCTGTAATTAATTATTTGCCAATAATAAATGGTATCTGGTACAATAGTAATATTACTTTTATTTGTAGCGCTAGCAGTACCCTGTGATATCAGATTTTCAGCATCCGCACCAAAATCAAATTGCATCCATATTCTGGTAATATTTGATGTATTGGCATCTTTAGTATTACAGTTTGCTTTTACGATACTATTGTCCAAAATGATATATTCTAAATGCACTTTGGTTTTTGGTTTTCAATCCAATGTCCATTAGCAATAAGTGTTTAAGTCTCTCATTAAGTGCAAATAAAATACGTAAATAATTACTAACCAATAAGTTGTGTGTTTATTGTTTTTGTATTTATACGATTTATGTATGGTAGAATTAATTTTTCTACAAATATAAAATATAAAATTAGGCTTTGAAACCATTTTTAGGTTTCAAAGCCTTTCAAAACTAACTCAAAATAAACTCAGAATAAACTAACTACTAAATAATTTGAATACTTAATGTTATAAGCTATATCTTATTTTTATTGATATCCAGAATTCTGCGGAAATTCCGCATCAGGATTTCCGTCTATAACTGATTGTGGTATAGGAAAGTACAAATGTTGATCTCCTATTCCAGCGGCAGCTTCAAGATTCATTGCCCTAACTCGTTCAACTAGCATTCCGGTTCTTGACAACGTAAGTCTTCTATACTTTTCACCGTAAAGCTCCCTAGCTCTTTCATCTAGTATAAAATCCATATCCACATCACCCGCAGCAATAGGTGTCGCATTAACCCTATTTCTTACAGTATTAATACTAATTGCTGCTTCAATATTTTTACCTTGAAGATGTTGTGCTTCTGCCAATAACAAATACGTCTCAGCTAATCTATATTTAACTTGATCTTTATCTGAACCAATGTATCTAGGTGACCCCTCAAATCTTTGTACACCAAAATCCCATTTGGTTACAGAAGGAAATAAAAGTACATCTCTAGCAGCTTGCAATTCCTCAGGAGTTGTTGCAAAATCAGATATTTCAACTAAATCGCCAACACTTTTCCCTGCGGGTATTGTACTAGCATTATTATAATACCAATCTCTTCTTATATTAATATTATCATTTCGCATATCACCTGCTTCATATAAATTTAAGAAAGCTTCGGTAGGCGTTATTCTTCCAATACTTCGCCCCCCCAGAGAATCTGCAATAGTCATCCCTGGAACTCTTTCATATCTAGCTACCATTTGTCTTCTTGTCCAATCGCCATTATTATCAGACTGCCCTCCTATAACATTAAATTTGTTTTGTATGGCCCAAATAGTCTCTAGGTTTCCGTCTTGATAATCTACATTATCTTCTAAAAATAAATCATGAAATACATTTCCTTTAGGGTTCGTGGCATTAGGACCAAACCTATCAGTCATTAATTGGAAAGGACCATCTATAACTTCTTGAGCTGTACTTTCAGCGAGTCCATTTTCACCTAACTGAAGGTATACTTCACTTAATAAATGTAAAGCCACCCATCTTGTTATTCGTCCTGGATCTACACTTGATGGATCTGAAGGAAGATTGTCTGCTGCAAAAATAAGATCATCTCTTACAAATTCTAATACTTGATTTTTAGGACTACGCACAAAATCCAACTTAGGAAATGTATAAAACTCATCAGCTATAGGGGCATCTCCAAACAGTTTTACAACTAAATTATGATAATACGCTCTAAAAAAACGTGCTTCACCACTAAAGGTTGCAGGATCTTCCGGAGTACTCCATGATACATTTTCATCTTGAGCTTTCTCAATAATAAGGTTAGCCCAAGCAATAACTTGGTAACTATGATCCCACCAATCTGAACCAGGTATAAATGACGGTGTTACTGCGGCTCCATAAGTTTCCAGTGGTTGAATATTTGGATGTGTTAACCCTCCATAACAAAGATCTGTTCCTGTTTGCATAGAGGCTAACTTATTCACAAAGCTACGTTCTGCTCTTACCCGATCATAAATAGCGGCCATAGAAGAATTAAAACCACTTGAGGTAGCAAAAAGGTTTTCGGGTGAAAATGAATCTCTTGGAGTTTCTACAAGCTCATCTTCACTACATGAGGTAAGGCATATCATTACTAATACGCTACCCATAACTATTTTATAAATATTATTCATACGTTTTGAAATTTTCAGTTTACAAATATATCCCATGGCTTAAAAGCTTAAGTTTAAACCAAATACTACGGTCTTAAAAGAAGGATTGGCATCACCATTTGCAGCGGTTCTACTTGTACCAGTGCTCTCTGGGTCAAAACCAGACCAATCTGTTTGGGTCCATAAGTTGTTTCCCGTAACATAAAGGTTTAAACCAGATAGTCCTATTTTATCAATTAAGTCTTGATTAAACTTATAACCTAATGTGATATTTTTAAGCCTGATAAAGCTTTTGTCTTGAAAATATTCACTATTTCTTGCTTCAAAATCTGGTCTAGGAGACGTGGCATCTGTATTATCTGGAGACCAATAATCTAGGTTTGCATAATTGGCACGATCGTTTAAATAGGATCTTGGGTCTAAAACACCATTAGCTTCAGTAACACCTTGCACAGTATAAATTAAAAAGGATAATGTAACGTTTTTATAAGCTAGGTTATTATTGATTCCGAGTGTGAAATCTGGAGTTCTAGATCCTTGTATAGCTCTATCTTTATCATCTATAAAGCCATTATTATCTATGTCTTTAAATGCTCGATCACCTAATGCCGCATCAGGAGTGGCAGATGCATCAATTTCAGCCTGTGTTCCTAGAACACCATCTCCAACAAAATTAAAGTTACTGTCTATATCTTCACCAATAAACCAACCATTAGCTATATCATCTGTAAACTCATCAGCAAGCTTTACAATTTTGTTTTTATTTGTAAAGAAATTAAACCCTATATCCCAATTAAAATTTTCAGTTTGTATAGGCTTAACATTTACATTGATTTCAAGACCTTTATTTTCTACTTCTCCAATATTTTGTAGTATGGAACTAAATCCCTGAGTAGCATTTAATTGTCGATTAAGCAATAACCCATCTGAAGTACTGCTGTAGTATTCAATATTACCTGAAACTTTTCCATCTAATAGTGAATAATCTAAACCAAAGTTGAATGTTTTGGTAGCTTCCCACGCCAGTTCAGGATTACCTAGTACTGCTGGTGCAAAACCTGTTGCCTGTTCATTATTAGAGAGGTAATTTAAAAATAGTTCTCTATTGTTATCATAAGCATCAAGATATCTATTGGATATTTGTGTTAAATCACTATAAGGGCTAATATCCTGGTTTCCGTTTTCACCGTATGACACTCTAAGTTTTAAAAAGTTTAACCAATCTATGTCTTGAGCAAAATCCTCCTTAGTAATAGTCCAACCCAAAGCCACCGAAGGAAATACACCAAATTTATTATTATCACCAAAATTAGAAGAACCATCTCTTCTTACTGTAGCGGTTAAATAGTATTTTCCTTTATAGTCATAGTTTAAACGCCCCATTTGAGATATCAATGTTTCTCTCTCATAAGGTGTACTTACTGTTACTATTTCTCCTGATCCAATACCGTTAACACCTAATTGATCATTAACGAACCCTCTCCCTTCCATATTACTTTCTTCAAGTGTTATCCTTTGAAAACTATAAAGAGCAGTTAATCCGAGATGATGATCTCCGAATTGACGATCATAATTCAATATATTCTCCGTTGTAGAATTAATAATATTGCGGTTTCGCCTTCTTGCTCTTCCTCCACCTATATTTGCACCGGCTTCTGAAGTTGTAGGTTCAAATCTATCTCTATCATCTCTTAATTCACTTCTTCCATAATTTAACTTATAAGACAATCCTTCAACAAAAGGTGCTTTTATTTCTACAAAGGCATTGTTTACAAATTGTCTTCTTACACGGGTATCTTGAGTAAGCAGCGGATCTAGAGGATTTGCAAAAAATTCGTCTTCTGTAATAGGATAAAAGGTCTGTGAACCATCACTATTAAAAGGTGTGCCTAATGGACTAATACGTATCGTGTTTCTTAAATTTACATCGCCTTGATCTCCAAAATCTTCTTCAGTAATTTGGTTAGTAGTCCCAATTTTTAACCAGTCGGTGATGGTATAAGTCCCATTAAATCTAAAAGAAGTACGTCTAAACTCTTGACCTAATACAATACCTTCTTGATCAAGATTCCCAAGACCTAAATAATAACTAAAATCTTCAGTACCTCCAGAAACTCCAAGGGAATGCTCTTGTTGAATAGCAGTTCGAGTTACTAAGTCTTGCCAATCTGTAATATTACCGCTTGCTAGATTTGCTTGCTCTGAAGGTTGTAAAGTACCATTAAAATCTCTAAATGCTACATATTGCTCGGCATTTAACAAATCAAGCTTCTGAATAATAGAATTAAAACCAACACTAGCGTTATATGTTACTTTTGGTCTACCCGTTTTGCCTGCTTTAGTCGTTATAATAATAACCCCATTAGATCCTCTTGAACCATAAATAGCCGTTGAAGAAGCATCCTTCAATACATTAAAGGTTTCAATATCGTTAGGGTTTATGGTTGATATACTTCCCGAATATGGGATACCATCTAAAATGATAAGAGGTTCATTTCCAGCTGTAATTGAATTTTTTCCTCTAATTAAAATAGAGGGGCTATCTCCTGGGGTAAAATTACTATTGGTAATGGTAAGCCCTGCTACACGACCTTGTATTTGATTAAGGAGGTTCGGATCTGGTAAATCCTCTATTTCTCTAGCCGAAATAGAAGCCACAGCCCCCGTTAAATCACCTTTCCTGGCAGAACCGTAACCTATCACCACGACTTCATCTAATTGAGCAGTATCCTCTTCTAAAGATATAGTTAGATTCGTTGTTTGCTTGGTTACGGGCACCTCCTTTTTGGTAAATCCAATAAAGGAAATAACTAAAACAGCATTTTCACCAAAGGTTTGTATTGAAAATTTACCATCAAAATCGGTTTGTGTCCCATTTTTAGTCCCCTTTTCTATGATGCTAGCACCTGGTAAAGGTTGTCCATTTGCATCTGTAACAACCCCAATTATTATTTCCTGTACTTGTGTGGTATTTTTATTATTTAAAGCATCATTATTAATAACAACACTTGCGTTGGCATTAATAAAGATACTAAAACACAAAATTAAAAAACAAGTCATTTTTGTTTGATTACCATAATGGTAATACTTGTAATCTTTTTTCATAAAATTAGTTTTTAATATAGTTTAGTTTTTAAAAGTTTCTTAGAAATTATGTACTAGCCATCAATTTCTAAACACACTTTTATTCTTAAGGCTATATTAATACTAATACCTTGATTGTTTAGATTAGATTTTTAATTTTGGACTTTAATACACCAATGTTGAACGATTAATATATACAGATATATTAACTCTAATCAAACCAATAACACCTGTATAGCTTATATATAATTCAACATGTAGAAATTCTTAAACTATTAATTAAGTATATCTGAAAACTTATTTTGGAACTGAGTAGGTGTTGTTCCAAATTTTTTGTGGAAACACTTGCTAAAATACTTAGGGTTTTTGAAACCGACTTCATAGCTTACTTCTGATATATTCATTTTTCCTTGCTCTAGTAGTTGCGCTGCTCGTTTCATTCTAAAATGTTGAATAAATTCGTTTGGCGTAAAGTTAGTCCAAGCTTTAATCTTAATAAAAAGTAAAGTTCTACTAACGCCTAATTCTGAGCAGAAAAAATGAATATTGAAATCGTTATTAGAAATATTATTTTCTATGATTTTTAAGGCTTTTTTATATAGTTTTTCATCTAAAGAGGAGATTACCATTTCGTCAGGAAGTAGCGTTTCTGTACCAGAGAATTTTTGCTTTAGTCTTGCGGAGTTTTCAAGAAGGTTTTTAATTCTTAATTTAAATTCACTGATATTAAATGGCTTGCTTATATAATCATCTGCACCTTTTTGCAAGCCCTCTAGCTTATATACCAATGACGACCTAGAGGTTAATAATATAATAGGAATGTGGCTTGTTTTTATATCTCCTTTTACTTCTGAACACAATTCTGTACCTGCCATAACTGGCATAACTACATCACTAACGATTAAATTAGGCAAATGCTTTGATACTATACTTAAACCAATCTTACCATTTTCTGCTTCAAGGATGTTATAATCTTTTATCAACACATTTTTCATAAAAGCGCGCAGGGGTTTGTTGTCCTCTACCAGTAAAATAGTAGGTTTGTCTTCAAAAACCACATCATCTTTTAATTCACTTTCATAAATAACATTTTGAGTTTTTAGTTGAGTGACATATTGAGAAACATCATCACTAAATTTAAAGTCTTTAATAATTTCGTCATCAGACAAATGGTTTCTTCCTAAGGGTAATTCCACATAAAAAATAGACCCTTTGTCGTTTTTATTATTTTTTAACCAAATTTTGCCATGATGGAATGCTACAATATTTTTTGCAATAGATAACCCTATTCCTGTTCCTGCATTGTAATTTTTATCTGGGTTGTTATTAAGTTTAACTTCAAAGAAACGTTCAAATATCTTATCCTTATAATCAGCAGAAATACCAATACCTGTATCTTCAACCGAAAAGACTACACTATTTTTTTCTTTTTTTATTCTAACTGCTATTTTTCCATTTTTTGGGGTATATCTAAAGGCGTTTGATATTAAGTTATAAAAAACCCGTTCTAATTTATATCTGTCATAATACACTAAAATTTCTTCTTCTGTAGTATGAAAACTATAATCGTAGTCCCCATCTTTAGCATATTCAGAAAATGACAAGTAAATCTCTTTCATGAATTTTACAACATTTCCTTCAGCAGTTTCAAGTTTGTATACATTTTTTTCAAACTTTCTAAAATCCATTAATCTATTGATTAAATGGAGTAAATGTTTGGCACTATTTTCTATTACTAGTAGTTTTTTATACATCACACTACTTCCTTTGTAGTCTTCTAATATTTGGTGAAGAGGTCCAAGGATCAGTGTTAAAGGGGTTCTAAATTCATGCGAAACATTTGTGAAAAATTCAAGTTTAGCTTTGTTGACTTCTTCTTTTCTTTCGTTTTCTAGATGCTCTAAATCTAACTGATGTTCTAATCTTGCTTTTGATTTTAAAATTTTATCCAAAAGTATTAATGCTATTGAAATTAAAGCTACATATAACAGTAGTGCCCACCAACTAAACCATGGAGCAGGTTTTACTCTTACTTTTAAACGAGATGGCTCTTTATTCCAAACACCATCATTATTTGCGCCTTTTACTTCAAAAATGTAATCTCCAGGGTTTTGGATGGTAAATGATGCGGTATTTTGTGATGTATAGGTCCAAGCGTCTTCTAAACCAATAAGCCTGTATTGGTAAGAATTGTTTTTTTGATTTATAAAATTAGGAATGGCAAAGTCTATAGAAAATATACCTTCTTTATGAGATAAAATAATGTTTTTAGTGTATGTAATAGACTTTTTTAAAATGTTATTTTCACCAACAGGCACAGATTTATTTTTAACTTTTAAATCTGTTATTAGGACTTGAGGTGCATAGGTGTTTGTTGACAAAGTATTACTATCAAAAGAAACAACACCACTAAACCCTCCAAAGTAGAATTTAGAATTGCCTACCTTTAAACTTGCGCCATCATTAAACTCGTTGCTTATTAAACCATCTGTTTGGTTATAAAGTTTTTGGGTTTTAGTGGTTATGCCATATTTAACTATACCTTGATTAGTGCTTATCCAAAGATTTTCTTTATCATCTTCTAATATACTATGTACGGCATATATTTTATTGCCTTTTGGTGATAAGGGGATGCTTTTAAAGGTATTATCCTGAAATTTAAATAAACCTTTAGATTTTGTTCCTACCCAAATTTGTTTGTTTTTTCCTTCAAAAACACAAGAAATATCATCTCCGGATTTTACTTCTTCATCATAGAAGAAACGCTCTATTTCTTGAGAATCTTTAATCAAACTCACTCCTTTCAAGGTTCCTACCCAAATATTATTTTTAGAGTCTAAAGTTATTGTTCTAATAAAATTACTGCTAAGTGTGTTTTTATCTTTTGGATTGTGTTTATAGATTTGATAAACTTTAGAGGCTTTATTATATTTTATCAACCCATTACCAAAAGTTCCTATCCATATATTATTGTTATGGTCTTCTTTAATAGCATAAATACCTTTAGATAAAAGGTGCTTTTTTAAACTAGAAACTGTGTTGTTAAGCTTAAAACCATTAGGTGTTATATCTAGAACAGTTAATCCTTTTTTTAGAGTGCCTATCCACAAAGTATTGCCTGAAACTAAAAGCGATTTAATATTGTTTTCGGGTAAATTTTTATTGTTTTGAATTGTAATGTAACTATTCTCTTGTGTTTTAGAATTGAATGCCGTAATACCACCTCCTTCAGTACCAAATAGCAATAAGTCGTTATAACGCTCAATGGAGCTTACAACATCATAACTTAACATGTTTTTATTAGACTTTGGTGTAAAGTTGGTGAAATTAGCATTGGTTTTATCCCATATATTTAACCCTCCATGATAAGTACCTAACCACATAGAGCCTTTGTTATCCTTAAAAATAGACTTTACCGAATTTTTACTTAAACTTTTTGGATTGCCTATATCACTGGTTAAGGTTATGAAACTATTATCCTTATTAAGGATATTTACACCTTTATAAGTACAAATCCAAAGTGCCCCATTAGTATCAAAAGCTAATTGCCTAACATCATTATTAAGAATACTTTTTTGAGATAAATACCTAGATACTTTTTTCTCTAATGGATTTATGTACAACATCCCGTTAGCACTCGTGGCTATAAGTAATTCTTTGTTTTCATTTTCAATTAAATCATTAACGGAAAATGGGATGTTTTCATGCTCAATATAAGTATAGTTTTCGAAGTTAAAGCTATTATTAGTTCTGTTAACAAACTTGCTTAAACCTTTAGTTGTACCAATCCAAATATCATTATTTGGTGTTTTGTATATTTTAAAAATATCATTATTACAAAGGCTGTTTTCTTTATTAGGATCATTAAAAACTCTTGTGAACGTATCTTTAGTTTTATTGTAAATTGATATACCATCTGCTGTACCAATCCAAATATCTCCATTGGAAACTTCTTGAATAGACCTTATGGTATTATTACTTAATGAGTTAGTTTTGTTGTTATAGAGGTAAGTTTTAAAGGTGTCGTTTTGAGGGTTGTATTTGCTTAGACCGTTATGCGTACCTATCCAAATAAAACCTTCGCTGTCTTCATAAATACATAAAATATCGTTATTACATATTGAATTTTTATTGTCTTGATCAGTTTTATAAACTTTAAAAGAATTACCATCATATTTATTAAGTCCTTCTCTGGTACCAATCCATATTTGACCCAACCTGTCTTGATGTATTGCCATTACCGAACTTTGTGATAAACCATCTAAGGTAGAAATATGCTTAAATTGGTATGCTTCGTTTTGAGCAAAACTTAAAACGAATGAAAATATAAATAGAAAGAAAATAGTATACTCTTTTTTTTGCATATTTAAGTATATAAACAATTATTAAAAACCAATACTATATTAGTTTTAAGTTTACTTTTAATTGATTATTCACAAAAAGTATTAATAAATTATTGCAAATATCATGTGCCCAGATTTGGTTATTTAAACTTGATTCTAGAGTATTTCCATTTTAAAATGATAACTCAAATAGATTTATTGATGTTTTATAAACACATATAAAAATACCTCATCTTGTAAGTAAGCTACTAAAATAACTAATAGAATTTTAAAGTTTAAATAAACTTAGTTAAAACCTAAACGTAACTTAAAGATTAAATTAATGGCAATGATTCTAAACTTCTTTATATTTCAAGTGTTTGAAACTACAATTATATAGCCTTAACCCGAAATTGAAAGATATCAGAATTGCTTGTATTTCCATAAATATCTGTAGTTAATATTTGCCAATAATAAATGGTATCTGGTACAATGCTAATATTACTTTTATTTGTAGCGTTAGTAGTACCCTGTGATACTAGATTTTCAGCATCCGTACCAAATAAAATTTCATATTCGTTAATGTCATTATCAATATCACTAGTAGTCCACTCTAAAGTTATGCTATCAGCTACATCAACAATAGCTCCTTGTATTGGACTGATAGCTTCTGCTGGAAAAGGCGCATAATTAGATACCCCAGGCCCTTCATTATAGAATCGAAACTCGACACTTTTTTCAGTAACTTGAGTCCCTGAAGCCTTGGAAACCACAAACCAAGCATACGGAGTACCTCTATCTATAGTTATTGGTGTTTCATTAGCAGTTGCATTTACTTTACTAACAGCACTTGTGTTTAAATTTCTCAAATTAACTTCATAGATGTCTGTATTTGCAGCTACAGACCATTTAAAAACTACGCTACTTTGATTATCATTAATGATTTGACCTTCATTACATTCGGTATTATTTTCTGGAAATATAAGTACTGCAGCTTCAGGGTTTGGTATTTCAAGACTTTCTCCTTCATCACTTCCCCCTCCACAAGAAAAAAATAAAAGGGGTACAATAATATTTATACTTAATATTTTGATGGTATGTATTATTTTTTTCTTCATTACTTGATAATCATTTGGTTAAATATACCTGTCTTGGTATTTATTCTAAATAAATAAACACCTTTTGATAGACCAGAAAAATCAATTGATAACTTACCGTCATTGAGTGCCTTAGAGTTCTTATAAATTAGTGTGCCATTTATATCAAAGAGACGTAATTCTACAGGTTTTAAATCATCTAAATTTCTAATCAATACATTTAATGTATTATTTTTAACAGGGTTAGGATATACTGTAAAATCACTTCCTAAAATGATATTTTCTTCATAAATACCCTGACAATCTAAATTTGTCTTTACCTGTAAAAGTGTTTTTTCATTATTTAAAGGTAATTTGATTTCTGGCTTAGAAGTAGTATAAATACTACTATTAAGCTCGATTATATAGGTCTCTGCTCCTTCTAATTGTAACGTAACAGATTTTTCTTTTGCATTTATTTTTGAAAATACAGATAGCGGTTCAGGTTCTCCAATGAGTAAAGTAGAACATCTTTTAAATGTGGGTTCAGACTCTAGTGTAATACATACAGTATATGTTCCAGCTATCAACCCGTCAAAAACAGTATTATTGTTAAAATTTTGAGTGTCAAGTAAATTACCTGAAAGGGAAATAGTAGCGGTATAGTTTAAATTTGTGGCAGAGGATATAGTTATAGTTCCATTATTACTATTTACACAAGACTCGCCAATAGCTTTTATGCTAAAATTGTCGGCAGGTAAGCTAAATATTTCACAACCATTAACATCTACAGTTGCACCATTAGGTGTATTTGGGCATTGATCAAAACTATTTGGTATACCGTCATTGTCATTATCTAAGCTAACTTCAACAACATTTGAAAATGGTGATAGACATTCTACACCAGTTGCCATAACCCTGTACCATACTCTGTCAGCAGAAGTATTTGTTAGATCATGAGTAAATACGGTTTCATTTGCATTTAATGCTATCAATTGGCTAAAATCATCAGAAGCTTTAGTTTTAAATTCTATAATATAGCCAGTCTCATCAGCAGCAATGTCCAACCATTCTATATTAGCATTCCCATTTAAAAATGCAACCTGCAACTTTGATGGTGCGTCAGGAGGAAGCACCTTATTTAACCTGAAATTTAATTGTGCTTCATATAATGAGCTAATAAGAGGTGTTTGATTTTCCAATTCAACATACCCCTTTGGCTGAGTAAATGGTGCTGATATATTAGGGTTTCCTTTACAGCCTATGGCATAATTTTGACGTCCAGGCGGTTTCTGTATTATATAGCCTTTATCGACGGGCATGGTAATATTCCATGCAGTACTATGCGTTGTACTCCATCCATGACCAGTACCAAAATCTCCTCTATTATATAGCCCTAACACCCTATTTACTTGTGGATTTGTAAATGTAATATTGTCAAAAAGCATCCCTTGCGTCCATCTACGATGTCCTTCAGTTGTTGCTAGATCATTATCAGAGGAACAATTATAGAACACTATGCCAGAGGCTTCATTTCGACCATTAGACACAAAAGTATGTCTGCCATTATTACCAAAACAATCCTTAAAAAGGATATTATTTGTAAGTTGAGCTGCTGCAAAGTTATAACGTTTACCTCCCTCTACAACTGAATGTGGTTCAATAGCAGAACATCCTATTATTGATACTCTATTGGCGGTTCTAATATCCATACCTGCATAGGCAAAATGCAATGCTGTAACATCTCTTATCCAGGAATCTTCCACACCTTGAAATCTTATCGCTGTTATGGCGTGGGCTTCATCAAATTCTCCAGTAGTCCTTATATCTACTCGAAGATTTTCTATACCTATATTAGATTTTATTTTAGAGCGATCATATTTGTAGACTTCAGATTGAGACAAGCTCAAATCAAGATGATCATATACTGGAACGTCCAGAATAATTTTGCTCTCAGCGACATTAATACCCGTAATTATCCGATTAAAAAACATATCTAATTCACCAGTGACCCACGGTGCATCAGAAGCTGTTGCTCCATTATCTATAGAGGACAACCATGCATTAGTACTTGGATGAGTAATAACAATATTATCTCCCACTTGATATAAACTAACATCTTCTAAGGCAATAGTTCTTGACCCAGCAGGAATAAAAGAACTTGTTACTTTAGTTGTTGTTCCTGTAATTCTTGTAGTCCAACTATCATTAACACTAGACGTGTAACCTCCTCTAATAGGTATGGTACTGGAATTAGTAGAGGTTGACTCTATTATGGTATTTGTAGATGGATCTGAATCCTGACCCACACCCCTTAAAACAATACCGCTTTCCCTAACAGTTACGATTCCAGACACAGGATATGTACCAGCCTGCAACAACAACGTACCGCGAAATCCATTACTGTTTAATGGTAATGCTGCCATTGCATCTAATGCATTTTGTATATGTGTTGTATTATCTCCAGACACAGGAGAAATAGTCATTGAAACTGAGACATCAGGTGGCTCTTCACCATATTTATAACCTGCATAACTATAATCAGGAATATAGTTTCCTTCATCATCAGTTACATATTGTAAACAACCATTGTTTGTTTGAAAAACAATCTTACTCTCATTTTGAGCAAACAAAAAACAGGTTACAAATCCAAATATTAAAAATAAACCTTTCTTTTTCATAATAAACTTGTTATCTGTTTTTTGCCTAAAATTAGGATATACAGATATAAAGTTAGTAAATGAAACCATATCACGATTTCATTTAAGCACAGCTTTGTACTATTCAGGGAAACATCTGAACTATTGTTGTAATTTACAGGTTTTTGTTTGCTTTTAGCTAACCCAATTAATGGTATTACTCTTCTAATGCGTTTATTAATAAAACCAGTGTCTCAACCCCTTTTTTATACATTAAAGGTCTAATACTGTACATAATGCCTATACAGGTCTTCTTGAATACATGTAGAATTCCTAAATTTAGGTTTATTCGCTAAAATAAAAGCTTTATAACAACTAAACCATTTAATATGAAAACAAAACTAAGTAAGACACTTTTAGTCTTTTTTATTTGTTTCTCTAGTTTACATTTACTAGCGCAACAACAAATAACAATTACTGGGATTGTAGTCGATAAGACAGACAAAATTCCAATTGCTGGAGCTAATATTATAGTCAAGGGGACATCTCGGGGAACAACATCAGATTTTGATGGAAACTATAGCTTAAAGGTTTCAACCGGAGACATATTAGTTATAAGTTACATTGGTTACACCAAAATGGAAAAACCCGTTGGGACAACTACAGTAATTAATATAGAACTTGAGCAATCTTTAGATGCGCTTGATGAGGTTGTTGTTATAGGTTATGGTACACAAAAGAAAAGAGACGTTACTGGCTCTGTAGCGACTATTTCTTTAGAAAAACTCCAAGAACAACCAAATAGTAATTTTGGGCAAGCGCTTCAAGGAGCTATTCCTGGAGCAATTGTAACACTAAATAGTGCTGGTGCAGAACAAGGTGATATTAATCTACTTGTTAGAGGTCGTAATTCAATTAATGCGGGAAACAGACCTCTTGTAGTTTTAGATGGGATTATATACTCTGGTAATATATCTGACATAAATGTTAACGACATAAAGAACATGAGCGTTCTTAAAGATGCTTCTGCTACAGCTATTTATGGCTCTAGAGGTTCTAATGGTGTTATACTCATACAAAGTAAAAAAGGAAAAAAGGGAAAGCCTAAAATTTCTTTTAATGCATTTACTGCGGTTAATACGCTCGATAATTTACCAGCACTTCATGATGGCCCCGGTTTTGCTGCGCTTAAAGAAAATCGTGAAGCAGGACAACTAACAGATACAGAAATAAATAGTCTTTTAGCAGGACGAGAGACAGACTGGGTAGAATTGGGTACTCGTACAGGTTATACACAAGAATACAATCTTTCTATATCTGGTGCAACAGATAATACAAACTATTTTGTTTCTGGAGGATATCATAAAGCCGAAGGTATTATGCTCAATGATGATTTTGAAAGGGCTTCATTAAGAGCCAATATTGAATTAAATATTAGTGAGAATTTAAAATTTGGGGCTTCTGTATTGTTAACTCGCCTAAATAGAAGTGGTCTTGGAGTAAATCTATCATCGACTTCTGGAGGAATTCTTTTTGCAAACCCTCTAGGAAATGCCTTCAATGATGATGGTAGTTTAACCATCAATCCTTGGCCAGAGGATCAGTTTTTTGTTAACCCTTTATCAAATACCTTGGTTACAGATGAAGATATTAGCTACAAAATATTTACGTCCAACTTTGTTGAATATAAAATTCCCTTTATTGAGGGGCTTTCATATCGATTAAATGTTGGTGGCGAGTATCGTACCAGAAACAGGAATAGATATTATCCGCGAACAACAAGAAGAGGGCTTGATGCAAATGGAGAAGCAGAAGTCATTACGAGAATTGATGATAATTTACTCATAGAACATATTTTAAATTTCAATAGAACATTTGGAGATCATGATATTGGTTTTACAGGCTTGTATAGCGTCCAGAGAGAAAATATAAATCAAAGCCAATTTTCAGCTACAGGGTTTCCTAGTGATGATCTTACATTTCGTCAATTTGAATCTTCCCAAAGTGGAATTTTAGCTGATGATAATGACAATTTTTCAATTGAAGAGAACAGAATATCTCAAATGGGTAGACTAAACTACTCTTACAAAGGAAAATATTTAGCAACATTAACGGTACGTAGAGATGGGTATTCTGGCTTTGGAATAAATAATAAATTTGGGGTATTTCCTTCTGCAGCTCTGGCTTGGAAAATAAGCGATGAATCCTTTTTCAATACAGACGGCATCCTTAATAATTTAAAATTAAGACTTACTTATGGCGAAGTTGGTAATGAGGCTGTTGGAGCCTTTACCTCTTTGGCGAGATTAGATGTATTAAATATAGTAGATGATAGTGATGCACTTTTAGCAGGTTTTGTATTAGACGAGATCTCTGCACCCTCAGTAAGTTGGGAAACAACTGCAACCACAAATATTGGCCTGGATATTGGTTTATTAAAAAATAAAATACAATTAAACTTAGATTGGTATAAAGGAACCACAAGAGATTTATTGTTCAATACACTCATTCCTGGAATTAATGGAGATACTAATGTATTTCAAAATGTTGGAAAAACCAGCAATCAAGGTTTTGAGATTGGTTTGAATGCAAATATCATTAATACAGAAGATTTCTCTTGGAATGTATCTGGTAGTTTTGCTTATAACAAAAATGAAGTAGTTGAACTATTTGGTGGTTTGCAACAAATTCAAGGAGGGTCGAGTGTACTTATTGTTGGACAACCCATTTTAGTTAATTTTGATGAAAAGTTTGATGGCATATGGCAAATAGGAGACGATTTTGCAAACTCAGCACAAAAAGATGCACTACCTGGGGATGTACGTTTGCTTAACGTCGTAGATAGGGATATCAATGGTGATGGTATTATAGATGCTTCAGACTTTAGTATTACTCCAGAAGATCGTGTGGTTCAAGGACAAAGAGACCCTACAACGACCTACGGAATTTCTACAAACTTAAGCTACAAAAATATAAGCTTGAGTATTTCTGGTAACGGTTTAGGAGGACTTACAAGGCAAAATAATGTAAAAGATGTTAATCCCTTCGACCCTGTAAGAAGAAATATATTTGTACAAGATTATTGGACTCCAGATAATCCCATCAATACATTCCACAGAAATGCTCAAGGCGCAGACAATGGTATTCGATTTTATGAAAATTCAAGTTTCTTTAGGGTTAGAGACATCACTTTAGCTTATAACATTGATAAGGTTTTGGGCGAAAGCAACTCTGCAAAAGTGTATTTAACAGGCAGAAACCTATTTACATTCACTAATTTCGGAGGAATAGATCCTGAACTTGGTGTCATAAATGGAAGTATCAGTAGTTCAGATGCTGCAACGAGGATACCTAATCAAAAACAAATTGTGTTTGGATTAAACCTTAATTTTTAAAATTCTATAAAATGAAAAAATATATAACAGCAAAAGTAATATCAAGAATAGTTATTCTTGTTACGGTATTATTTAGTACGTCTTGCAACGAAGATGAAGTATTAAATACAGTACCTAAAAACCTTGTTGGTCCTGATGCATTATACACAACCGCAGGTGGCTTAGAAACTGGTTTAAATGGTTTATACGCACTTGTACGTATAGAACGTGCGGGGGTTGAAAGTGATTTTAGTGGAAATGGAAATAATATGCTTCTATCTTCTACAATGATAGGTGGTACCGATAACATTTATGGAAATCGTCCTTTAGGTATAGAAAGGTTTTTGAATGAATGGGGCGACCGCTCTCTTAATGGAAGCACCATAAGATATTTTACAGGAGTGTTCGATTGGCTTTACAATATTATCGCTTCTGCCAACATATTAATAAATAGGGCAGAAGGAATATCTGGAGTGTCGCCAGAAGATTTAAATCGTATACTTGGTGAAGCTAGAACGATAAGAGCTTGGGCATATAGGCATCTAACTTTTTTGTTTGGGGATGTCCCTTTAAACTTAGAAGAAATTACAGGTGATAATTTTAGAGACGACTGGCAACGAAATTCGGTTGAAGATATTAGAGCAGCAATGCGGGCAGATCTTGAATTTGCCGTCGCAAATTTACCTGAAAATCACATCTCTAACGGTAAAATAATAAAAGCCGTAGCACAGCACTATTTAGCAGAACTGTTAATTATGGAAGCAGATGCAGGTAGAGCTACATATCAAGAAGCAATAGATGTAGCTTTAGATGCCATTAATGGATCAAGATCCCTAGTAAGGTCAAGGTATGGTGTTAATGCAGCAATGCCTGGTACACCTTTTAGCGATATGTTTTTAAAAGGTAATTCAAACCCTAATGAAGGAAATACAGAAGTTTTGTGGGTATTTCAATATGCAAATTTTATAGAACTAGGAAGTCCTGCCGGAACAAGCATTATGAGACGTTGGCTTCATAGTGAATATGGTAGCACTTCTGATGGTGCTCAAGGATTGACCTATACAGTAGAAAGAGGGGGACGAGGACTTAATAGAATTAGCGCTACGAAATTCCAATTTGATTTGTATAGAGACAATTTAGGTAACATTATAGATGATAGAGGTGATGAGCATGCATGGCGATTATCTTTTACATTGAAACAACACTCTCTAATCGATCCAGACCTTAGTGACGATCCATTATTACCAGGACAAAGCTATGGAGATACTGTAGAAATGATTATTTCAGAAGAAGCAACTGCGCAGAGAAATAGAGCTTTTGTAAGGAAATGGGATGATGCGCCAGAAGAAAACCCTAGATTTGAGAAAACAGTTCAGGATCAAATTTATCTTAGGTTGGCAGATACTTATCTTTTACTTGCTGAAGCCTATTTTAAAAATGGAGACAACACAAATGCGGCTTTTTACATCAATGAATTAAGAGGGCGTGCAAATGCCCCATTAATTTCGCCAGGAGATGTAACCCTAGATTATATATTAGACGAACGCGCTAGAGAACTATTTAGTGAAGAACACAGGCGTTATACTTTATTGAGAAATAATAAATGGGTTGAGCGTACCAATTTGTATAACAAAGTTGTTGGAAACATAAACCCAAATAGAGATAGGTTATATCCTATACCACAAAATTTTATAGACTCTAATGTTGGGGCTCCAATCGAACAAAACCCTGGCTATTAAACAAGTTTAATATAAAAATATTTAAGATGAAAAAATTAATTTATATACAAATACGATTTCTTCTTCCTGTAATCGTATTGTTATTTGCCATTACATCATCATGTGAAGATGATGATAGTGGCTCTTCTGCAGACATTGAATTTCTTGCAGAAGATGAAATCACAGGTTTAGAAAATACTGTAGATCTAGGAGACGTTCCTTTATGCACAACAGGTAGTTTATCCATGATAGTAATAGGTAAAGGCATGCGTTTACCATTAAACGTAACTACAACTAGCGCGAACCTTTCTGTTAATAAAGATATATTTTATGCTGCAAATGCCAGAAATTCGCTTTTTGTGTCTTTTACTCCAGAGAACGGCACCCCTCTTGGGGCTACAGATGTAGGTGCTATTGTATTTAATGGTGAAAACGGATTCTCTAAAAGTATTTCTGTAACAGCTAATATTACAGAACCAGAGACTTTAGACGAAGGTGTTGAAATTTACGCTCATGGTATGGACTTTACAATTGCTGACCCTGCAACAGATAAACGTGTTACCACAGATATTTTTGATAGAGCAGCAACTGTTTTAGACGGTATAACGGTACAACATCGTGTTGCTTCAGATCCAGCACCCGGTAGAAATGATGATGATTTAAGAATTGAGCTAGAAACAGGTAGAGCTAGGTGTCCAGATAATACTGCAGATAGTGGGTGTGGAAGTAGTATAGTATTGGCAACAGATACTGGGTTAGATGCTTCTTTTGAAATATCTTTTTTAGGATTAGAAGCAGGCAGAACTTACTCCGTCTCTTATTGGGTGCGCCCAGGAGGAAGTAGTGGCCCTAGGTCTTTGAATGTTGAAGTAACAGGCAATACAGAAGATATTTTTGAAGACTGGAGTGGTACAAATACTTTTGGCGGAAGTTCAGGAATATTTACAGAAAGAGTTCGTATGGGAATTGCAGATGATGATGGTAATCTTAACATCAAGATTTCGGTTGCTGATAGTAGAGACTTTAGAACAATTATGGTTGACGATGTTAGTGTTAAAACAGGAGCTCCCATCTGTTTCTAATTACACTACTTAAATATTAAAAGCACAAAGCACATGATACAATGTGCTTTGTGCTTTTTTATAATAGAACTCATTTAGACTTTTTTGAGTTGCATAGCAGAGCTCAATGTCATTAATTTAAAGGAATTTATTTTATTTTGTCACGTTGAGCGCAGTCGAAACGCTATTGAAAGCAAGTAGTTTAAATGTCTTCGACTGCGCTCAGACTGACACCACAGTCTTAACTTAATGACATTGTAGTAGAGCTACGGAAGGAAAAAAAGACAAAAACAAAGCTGAAAACAGCAATTTTTTAGCAAATTGAAAAAGTCTAAATGAGTTCATAGTAATAACAATCCAACTTAAATAACATAAAAAGAATATCAATCTATAAAATCAGAATTAAATTTTTTCACATATTTTTTTGGCGTTTCACCAAAACGTTTTTGGAAACATTTGCTAAAATATTTTGAATATTTAAAACCGACCATATAGCTTACTTGAGAAATATTTATTTCTGCATTATTTTCTAGTATTTCTTTAGCTCGTTGCAAACGTATTTCGTTAATAAAGCCATTAGGTGTAAAGTTAGTCCACGCCTTAATTTTTGTAAATAGAAGTGTGCGACTTATTCCTAGCTCTGAACTAAATGTAGGGATATCAAATTGTTCATTACTTATATTATCTGTAACTAAGACAATAGCCTTTTTAAATAGTGTATCATCAATTGACGATACTGTTACTTCTTCAGGAATAAGTATATCATCATTTTTGTATCTCGCTTTCATACGATTATTAGAGATAATCATGTTTCTTACTCTTAAGTAAAACTCTTCTACATCAAAGGGTTTGCTTATATAATCGTCTGCACCACGTTCTAATCCATCTACTTTATAAATTAGTGCTGATCTTGAGGTTAAAAGAATGATTGGAATATGACTAGTCTTTACATTATTTTTAATTTTTTCACAAAGTTCTGTCCCCGACATTTCTGGCATAATAACATCAGAAATTATAAGATCTGGAGCTTTTTTCAAAACTTTGGATAGCGCTTCCTTTCCATTGCTTGCATCAATTATATTATAGCTATTTTTAAGCACATCCTTAATAAATGCTCGAAGCGAATGGTTATCTTCAACTACTAAAATAGTCGCTTGTTCTTCAATAGGAACAGCATTTTTAAAATCAACTATTTTTTTAAGAGATTTATTCTGAAACGGATTTTCATATAAAGAAATATCATCACTAAACTTAAAGTTTTTTATAATTTCTTTAGGATGCAAATGTGATTTCCCAAGAGGTAAAGTGACTGTAAAAGTACTGCCGCCAAATGCGTTAGACACAACATCAACTGTACCTCTGTGTAATTCTACAATGTTTTTTACGATAGATAAGCCTATTCCAGTCCCTTTAATCTGTTTGTGGTACTCAGATTGTTTAGGAGTTTGATAAAAACGATCAAATAACTTTTTTGCATGCACTTCGTTAATACCACATCCAGAATCTATTACCCGCATGGTTATTGTTGATTTGGTTTTCTCAATCTGTACCGTAATATTGCCTTGTTTAGGTGTATATTTAAATGCATTAGATAATAGGTTGAAGAAAACCTGTTCTAATTTTTCCCTGTCATAGTAGACCAAAATTTCTTTTGGAGATGCTTCAAAGTTATATGTATAGTTCCCAATTCGTGCTAACTCGGTAAATGATAAGTATATCTCATTTACAAACTTTACAATATTACCTTTTGCGGCTTTCAAACTAGATTGCTTGTTTTCAAGTTTTCTGAAATCCATTAACCTGTTTATAAGCTGTAACAATTGTTTAGCATTACCTTCTATTAGTAATAGTTTTTTGTATACTTCGTTACTTCCTTTATAGTCCTTTAAAAGTTGTTGCAAAGGTCCAGTTATAAGTGTTAGAGGCGTTCTAAACTCATGAGATACATTTGTAAAAAACTCCAGCTTTTCTTGGTTAATCTCTTTATCCCGCTCTCTTTCTAGGTGCTCTATCTGTAATTGTGTTTTTAATTTAGACCTAGACCTAAAAAAAGAAAAGACACTATAAACAATTCCAGAAAGAGTTAGCAAATAAATAAATATGGCCCAATTACTTCGCCATGGTGCTGGTTTCACTATAACACTTAATTTTGTTGGGTTAGGATTCCAAAAACCATCATTGTTTGCTCCCATAACTTCAAAGTTATATGTTCCAGGATTTTGTATGGTATAATATGCACTAGTTTGGTTGGTTTCTTTCCATGCTGTTTCTAGTCCTAATAGCCTATACTTATAACGGTTCTTTTTTGGATTTATAAAATTAGGTATGGAAAAGTGAATTGAAAAATTAGTATTTGTATGTTTTAAAACCAATGTTTTATTATAAGTTATATTTTGGGATAAAACCTCACTTGAATCTAACGGTTTTATATACTTATTTTGAATCATCAAATTGGTAAGTAGAACTTTAGGCGCATAAGTATTTTTAGTTAATTTACTAGGAACAAAAGATGTTAAACCTAATGTACTGCCAAAATAAAATGTACCATTTACTGTTTTAAGTGCCGCATTATCATTGTATTCACTACCAATCATACCATCGCTTTCATCGTAGCGAATCGCTTTTTGTGATTTTTTGTTAAAATTAATCAACCCTTTGGAAGTGCTCAACCACAAATTATCAGGGTTGTCTTCTAAAATGCCTTGAATGGCGGCTAGAGGAATATTTAACGGTATTTTTTCAAACTTGTTTTCTGAAAATTTATAAATATTGCCATCTTTAGAACCTGCCCAAATAATTCCGTTACTATCTTTAAAAAGTGTTCTTATGTTTTCTCCAACTTGGGTAGTTTCATTATATAAATAACGAGATACTTTAAAAGAGTTTTTTAGATCATCATTAAATTCTATTAAAGAAATACCTCTGGTATTACATAGCCATATTTTTGATTCACTTTCAACTAGAATACGTCTTATATGGTTGTTTATAATACTATTTTTGTTTTCAGAATTGTGTCTAAAAAACCTGTAGAACTTAGATTTTAAATGATATTGAATTAATCCATCACCAAATGTGCCTATTAAAAGCACATCGTTACCACAAGTTTCTAGGGAGTAAATACCTGAATTTTTTAAAATTTGACTTAGCGCTTCAGGAAGTTTATTTTTTAAAATTCTATTAGTCTTAAAATCATATATTAATATACCGTTACTAAAAGTTCCAATCCATAATTGATCATTATGATAGAGTAATGATTTTACATTTTCATTTAAAAGACGTTGGTAATTTTCAGGAACAAGATGTTCTATTGAGTTTTTTTTATGGTCGAGAACATTTACACCTCCTCCTTCTGTTCCAATTAATATTGTAGTATCATCCTTTTTAGCTAATACTCCAATTACATTGTGGCTTAATCCAAGGCCTGTAATCTTTTTTGAATAATTTACAAAGTTTGTATTAGTGCGATCCCATATATTTATACCCCCAAAATAAGAACCAACCCAAACCGATCCTTTTCTATCTACAAATAATTTTTTTATGTAATTGTTTGAAATTCCCTCAAGATTATTTGAATCTGTAATTATATTTATAAGTTTTTTCCCTTTAGAAAAAATATAAATCCCAGAGTTAGTACCCACCCATAAATTGTCCTGTTTATCTTTAATAATAGAACGGATGTCCTGTGCGATTCTTAAACCATTATCAGGAAGGCTTATTGGACTTAATAGTTCAGTAGCCACATCAAGAGAAAATAATCCATTATTCTTTGTGCCTACAAATAAGGAACTATTATTATTTACGTATATATCAGTAATATTTAGTCTTCTTTCACCATCTGCAAATATTTTAAAGTTGTATTTACCATTTTCTGTACCCTCTAGTTTGTATAGCCCATTTTGTGTTCCTAACCAAATAACTCCATTGGCAGATTGCTCAATAACTTGAACTACTGTTCCAGAAAAATCTTCATTGAGATAATCAATGTTAGTTTTTAAAGTGTCAGAGGCAATATCATAAATACTTATACCATTACTAGTGCCAAACCACAAATCTCCATTGAGCATACTCTTCATGCTTAAGACTCTTTGCCCAGAATTAGAGTTAGAATATAAAAATCTTTTGAAGGTTTTAAGAAATGGATTGTAGCGATTAAGCCCGTTACTAGTACCTACCCATAAATAATGGTTTTTATCTTCTTGAATACATAAAATATCATTATTACTTATGCTTGTAGAATCTTGAGGATTGTGTTTAAAAACCTCAAAGTGTGTACCATCATATTTATTTAAACCATCTCTTGTTCCTAACCAAATCTGACCAAGTGTGTCTTGTTTTATTGCAATAACAGTACTTTGACTTAAGCCATCTGTAGTGTTTAAATGTTTAAACTTGTAATCTGTCTGAGAAAAAGTATGATTACAGTAAATGTTTAATACTATAATTAAATAAAATGTCTTCAATAAAACCCTCATTAGCAAATTACTTTAAAAGACTAAAATTTCATTCCCCATGGCAGTTAGCAATTTAAGATAAAAACACAACTTTTGTTGATAAAGTTAATAAATTACCTGTACTATTTGAAAAATGGATTTAAAAGAGAATCAACTTGTATAGACAATTTAGATACAAGCCAAGTAAAAAATGTAAAATAACTACTCTATGTATAAGCAATAACTTATAAGTTAATTACCGTAAAAATCATTATTTTTTATTAAGCCTTTTATTTAATTGATACTCATATAATGATGGCACACTATGTAACGGTTTATTTATAAACTCTTTATATGATTCAGGTTCATATTTAATGTTTAGGGGGTTATTACCATGAATACCAATAAGTCTTGCATGTACACCGTCTTTCATTCCATACAATAAAAAAGGAGCCTCACTATCTAACCCACTCAAAAAATGCACTTTAATATTCCAAAAGGTATTGTAAGCCCCATGAGAAGGTTTCCAATAAGGTGCACCGCCACCTGCAAATAAAGGATAAGATCTTTTTTCTGATGGCAATACATGTACAGTTATTTTGTCAAATAAATTTTGATGGTTAGCGCCAGAGTGCTGGTCTAAAATAGGGTCTCTAAACACTTCGCAATTATGATATACATTTTTAGTAGAAAAGGTATTAAAACTTAAAGGGTGTTCAGCTTTATTATATACTCTAATGTTTTGTGCTAAAATATTATGTACTCCAGCCATGGCCACTGTATAATGGGCAATATTTGTACCTTTCAATGTTATGTTTTGTATGGTGACATTCGCTATTTCTTCAGTTAAGATACCGCTATCGGCATTTTCAATAACAATATCGTTAACCCAACTGTTAAACACCCTTGTTAAAAATATACCATTATTGCCTCGTTCAACATGATGTGCAATTCTTACATTAGGTGTAAAGGTTAATTTTATATGCTCAATACCTACTTGCTCTAAATGTTTCCATTCTGATAGTTGGGCTTCATACTCTGGCTTTACATCAATTGTTAATGGTGTTTTAATAGTGATTTTATTTTTTGAAACATTAACAATCTCTACTTGCTGTCTTACAATTGGTAAATCTGGAAACATCCAATGATGCGAGCCTACTTTCACATCACAACCTTTATACAAATCCTTTATTACTATACCTTTTTCACCTTGTTTATTAAACAATTGAAGTACTACAACATCTCCTTTTTTTAAGCCTTTTACATCAGAAACGGTAAACGTATAATCTCCCCTTTTACCTTCATGAACTTTAGCCAAAACATTGTATGGTCTTTCGTATTTTTTCAAGTAAGATTTTACACGAACTCCAGGAACTCGTGTCCAAATAAAGCCTCCAGACCAGGCATATTGAGAAAACGGAAGGTCTATATTGTTTTCTTTTTCTCTTTGACGCTTATCAAACTTTATAAGATATTCTCTTAGCTCCTTTAAATCTTCTGGATCTTTAACATACATTAGAGGTCTTGGGAAATAAATTTCTGAACCAGAAACGCCAGTTCCCGTGCCACGAAGCACAAAATGGCTACGCTCTACATATAAAATTTCACTTAAAATAATTCTTCCAGCTGGTAATTGTAAAATAGCAGTGCCATCAGTTTTATTGGCAACTTCCATAGCTTTTTTTAATGCTTTGGTATCATCTAAACCATCATTAGGAATAACACCAAAATCTGTAGCTAAAATTATTTTGCCCTTAGACCTTGAAATAGGTTGCTCTCCATATTCATAACCTGCATAACTAAAATCTGGTAAGTAATGTGTTGTAGAGGTTTGTTTATCTGATAGTATTTTTGGAAATTCTTGAGCTTCCATTATACTAAATAAACTCAAAACTAAAATGAATACAATTCTATTTTTAGCATTAACATTTTTAGTAAATAGTGTGTTCATGTTTTCTGATAGTGATAAATTAGTATTTAATTGTTTTCGTTTTTGTAATATTCTTGCAAGGTGTAGAATGCCTTTTTAGGAATGCCCTGTTCAGAGATTAATCCCTTTCTGTTAAAGTCTTTTTGTACTCTTCTCAAGTGTCTTCGAGGAGATCTAAAATCCATTAATATCCATGGAGATACACCACTTAAAAAATCGATATTCCGAAGCATTTCTATATTATTTATGTAAACAGCTTCTTGGTACTCCTCGGTCCAACGTTGATTAGGTTCTCCATGAAGCCCTTGTAAAGCACCGCCACCAAGTTCACTCATAATCATAGGTTTATTAAAATGATTTTTCCAACGTAGCGTATTGCATGATTCTGGCGCTCCGCTATACCAGCCACAGTAACTATTTATACCTATTACATCTACATAATTGCCTAATTTGTCTTCTATAATTTTTTCATTTTTACTTCCTGTTTGCGTATCTAAGGCTGCTGTTATTAATCTTGAATCATCTAATTGTCGAGTTTTTTTTGATAGTTTAGATAAAAAGTCCAATCTATCATTTCCTTCAGGAGTTTCATTTGCAATAGACCATAATATAATAGCTGCTCTATTTTTATCACGGGATATCATTTCAAACAACTGTTGTTCAGCATTATCGTATGTAACTGGATTGTCAAAAAGCACAGTCCAGTATACAGGAATTTCAGACCAAATTAAAAATCCCATTTTTTCCGCTTCTTTTACCATACTTTCGCTATGCGGATAATGTGCTAATCTAATAAAATTACAACCCAAATCTTTTGCCCATTTTAATAGCGTAATACATTCTTCTTTGGTAGCTACTCTTCCTGTTTTAAAAGGTGCTTCTTCATGTATACTTATCCCTTTTAGAAATATTGCTTCACCATTTAAAATAATTTTAGAGCCTTGGGTTGCTATAGTTCTAAAACCTATTTTATCTGTAATAGTATCACTCTTGAAACAGATTTTAACATCGTATAATTTAGGATGTTTTGGGTGCCACAATTCTGGGTTGGCTTTAATGGTAAAATTGGTGCTGTTATTTTTAATGACCACCTCTTTATTAATCCCTAATTCTGGAATTGTAATAGTAGCCTTTTCGCCATTAACTCCATTTTTTGTTTCTATATGACCGTTGATTTCATTTTTACTACCCTTTTTTAATCCAATTGTATAATCTAAGATATGTTGCTTAGGCACATGGATTAAATGTACAGATCTTGTAATGCCTCCGTAATTCCACCAATCTGTATTTACAGTAGGTATAGCTTCTCGTTTTCTTTTGTTATCAACTTTAACTACAAGATGATTGTCTTCTTTTAAAAGTTTACCTGAAACATCAATTTGAAAGGGTGTATACCCTCCTATATGGCTCCCTATCATTTTTCCATTTAAATATATTTTGGCATCATAATTTACTGCTTCAAAATACAAATACACCTGTTCTTTCTCCAATTTTTGTATGTAATCAAATGTTTTTTTATACCAAACTGTTCCCTCGTAATAGTAAAGCTTTTCCATTTGTGTATTCCAATCACCAGGAACGTTTAATTGATAATCAGTATCAAAGTCGTACTCAATAAGATCGGATGGTGACTCCATTTTTCTATTGGCAAAAAAGCCGCTCTTTTCTCTTGGTAGTAACCTATGATTATAATACCCATTTTCTAATGGATCTATAATAATTTGCCATAAACCATTTAACGAGGTTCTTTCTCTAGAATCTATATTTTGAATAAAAGGAGAATTTGCTTCTTTGTTTGATTGTGAATAAATATTCAAACTAAAAAATAGTAGTCCTATCAAGCAAATTGTTTTCGTGTACTGTAATATTTTTTTCATGATGTTATTTGTATTCAATATTATCAAAAACTATTGATGTTATAATTCAAATAAGGTATACTATAATACATTCTATGCACAAACTGTAATTATCTTAATAATATGAAGGGAATTAAATAGTATTTTTAAAATTATTAAGTTGTAAAAAAATTATATTAGTATGAATTTACAGAAACTCACTTTGATTACCCTACTTTTTTTTAGTTTAAATTGTTTCGCTCAAAAACCCGAAAGAAGCTTTTCTTCGGATTTATATAAAACATTTACCAGTAACGGTGCTTGGTGTTGGTTTGCAGATCCTCGCGCCGTAAGCTTGAACAATAAAATATATTCAGGTTGGGTAACTTCAAACGGTAGTATAATGGTAGGAAGTTACAATCAAGACACTTCAGAAATTAAAGAAGTAAATTTATTTCCAGAATTTAATAAAGATGATCATGCAAATCCGTCCTTTTTAATACTTCCAAATAAAAAAATAATGATATTCTTCTCCTCCCATAACGGCATGGGAAAAGATGAAAAAGCACCCTCAATACTTTATGCTGTTACTAAAAAGCCTGAGGATATATCAGAATGGGAACCTTTGCAAAGAAAAACAGAAAATGTGGAAGGCCCGAAAGGGTTTTGCTATACAAACCCAGTACTACTATCTGAAGAGAATAACAGAATCTATTTGTTTTGGAGAGGCGCAGATTGGAAGCCTACATTTAGTTATTCAGATGATTTTGGAAAGACTTGGTCAAAATCTACAAGTCTTATAAAATCTTCTTTAAATGGATTAAAAAGACCTTATGTAAAAGTTTCTAGTAATAATAAAGATGAAATTTATTTTGCTTTTACAGATGGACATCCTCGTAACGAACCTTTAAATAGCATTTATTATTTAAAATATAAAGCTGGAAAATTTTATAAAGCAGATGGTTCTGTAGTAGGTACTTTAGATGCTTTACCTATTGAACATGAATCATGTGATGTTGTTTATAATGCTAATGACTATTTTTTAGAACACAGAAATGGTGTTCCTGCTTGGATTTGGGATGTAAGCTGTGACAAAAAAGGAAATCCAGTTGTTGTTTATACTCGGCTGCCTGAAGAAACCAAACATGAATATTACTATGCTATATGGGATAAAACTTCATGGAAAAACTCAAAAATTGCTGCTGCAGGTTCTTCTTTCCCTAGATATAATAGAACAAAAGAAATGCGAGATCCAGAACCTCATTATTCGGGAGGGATATACTTAGACCATAACAATACTAATATTGTGTATTATTCAAAACCTGTGCATGATATTTTTGAAATTTTTACGGCTGAAACAAAAGATCTAGGTGCAAATTGGGAGGAAACAGCATTAACCTCAGATTCCATGAAAGATAACGTACGTCCTTTTGTTTTAAAAGACACTAATGAAGATTCCAAAATCCAAGTTTTATGGATGTATAACGATAGATACTCCGAGTATAAAGATTATAATACACGTATAAAAATGGACGTTTTAAGAATAAAAGTTAAAGAAGAATAGTTCATTTTACTCTTGAAACAGGTTTAAATAATGCCTTTTTATTTGGTTTTTAACATAGAAACTGACGTTATTTAAGTTTTTTTATTGAAAAACGAACTCTATTGCTAAATATATTATGTATATAACTATTCTTGCAAAGTTAGTACCTTCTAATATTACTTTTACGTATTTTTTTCTCCCTATTTTGTATTACCAAGCATAAAAGCTGGTTTGGTAATTTATAATTATTCTGACTTCAAAACTATACATTATAAGTTGTTTCTGTTTTCTTACATCTGTATATTTATATCTTAGGACTATTTTACTCTATTCCTGAATTTTTAATGCTAAAGGCTTTATTATTTTTGCCATGATCATGAAGTTAAATTAAAAACAACCAACATAGAAGTTGTGCTTGTAGTTATCATTAGTTTCTTTTCTAAGAGCTAGTTGTTTCTGTTTTTAATTTAGCTTTAAAACATAGAAAGATGTTAAGGATTTAAAAACCTAACACTTATTTTAATGATTTTGAAGTTTTTGGTATTTTTTAATAAAAAGTAATGAATAGATATTTTGTTTACATCGCACAATTTTTTATCGCAGGTCTAATTTTTTCATGCAAACCATCTTCAAATAAGACTGATCTTATTGAAAATTTGCTAAAAGAAAGATATGATATACTATTAAGCTACACTCCAGATTCCTTGGCAATGCCTAGAAGTTATTCTTTTGAAACTGAAAAAATCAGAAAAGTTCCTTCTAAAGATTGGACTAGTGGGTTTTATCCTGGAAATCTTTGGCTACTCTATAAGCTATCAGGAAATGAAAGCTATAAACATCATGCAAAACAATGGACCGCTTTTATCGAAAAGGAAAAACATAATGACAAAACCCACGATATGGGATTTAAAGTCTTTTGCAGCTTCGGTCAAGGTTTAAAGCACACCAATAGTGAAGACTATAAAAGTATTATCATCAAAAGTGCTAAAACCTTAAGCACACGTTTTAATGATAGCATTGGCTGTATCAGGTCGTGGGATTTTAATAAAGATATATGGCAATTCCCAGTAATTATTGATAATATGATGAATCTAGAATTGCTTTTTGAAGCTACTAAATTATCTCAAGATAGCACCTATCATAATATGGCAATACAACATGCCAATACTACCTTAAAAAACCATTTTAGAGATGACCACAGTATTTTTCATGTTATAGACTATGATACGATTTCCTATCAACCTCGAATGAAAGTAACCCATCAGGGATTAAATGATCTATCCGTTTGGGCTAGAGGGCAAGCTTGGGGTATATATGGTTATACTATGGCTTATAGGTATACTAAAGATTCACGCTATTTAAAGCAAGCAGAAGCTACTGCAACTTTTTATTTAAATCATAAAAAATTACGAGATGATGGTATCCCATATTGGGATTTCCACGATCCAGAGATACCTAACGCTCCAAGAGATGTATCAGCTGCAACTATAGTAGCAGCTGCACTCGTAGAACTCTACGGTTTTACAAAAAATAAAACGTATCTAAATTATAGTAAAAAGGTAGTAGAAGCTTTAAAATCCGAAGAATACATACTTGAAACCTCCGTTAATGCACCTTTCATTTTAAAACATAGTACTGGAAATTGGCCTAAAAATGATGAAGTTGATGTTCCTATAATTTATGCAGACTACTATTTCTTAGAAACACTTCTAAGGCTAAAAAATGTAAACACAATCTAAATCTTATTTCTTTTGATAAAAAAAATACACCTAGCAATATCATTATCTCTACTCATGCTTATTTCATGTAATCCAACTAGAGATAATGTTACAGATTTTCAGAGAACAACAACAAATATCAATAACAATTGGTTATACTTAGAAAACAATACAGAAAATCTAGATCTCGCAATAAGCCAAAAAAAATGGATTCAAATAAATTTACCACATACATGGAATAATTTAGATGCTACAGATTCAGAACCTGGTTACAGACGTAATGCTAGTTGGTATAAAAAAGAATTAGAGATTCCTAAAATTAATAGCAATACCATTTACGAACTTTATTTTGAAGGCGTCAATATAACTAGTCAAATTTATGTAAACAATAAAAAAGTTGGCAAGCATATTGGTGGCTACATTGGATTTAGCATAGATATAACAAATGCTCTTATACAAGGCAAAAACACCATTTTAGTAAGAGCCGATAACAGTTATAACCCAGAAGTTATTCCATCACAAAAAAGCGATTTTTTCATTTTTGGTGGTATAACAAGGGATGTTTGGCTAAAAACCAAACCAAATATGCACATAACAAATCTTAAGATAATCACTCCAGAAGTTTCTAATAAAAACGCTTCAATTTTAGCCACTTTCAATATTACCAATTACACAACTTCGCCTAGTTTAAAATTGAAAGCTACATTGATTGATGATGAAAATCGAACCATTGCCACTGATAGTTTTAAAGTTACCCAAGCATCTTCTGAAATAAGTTTCAAAAACATTGAAAATCCTAAACTTTGGGATATTGATCATCCAAATTTGTATACTCTTAAAATAGCTTTAATAGAAGGGCAATTAGAGAAAGATATAATATCAGAACGTGTTGGATTTAGATGGTTTGAATTTAAGGATTACGGCGCTTTTTATTTAAACGGTAAACGTTTATTATTACGAGGAACTCATAGACACGAAGAACATGCTGGTGTTGGAGCTGCTATGAGTAATATACAGCATAGAAAAGACATGGAGCAAATCAAGAGTATGGGAGCCAACTTTGTGCGTTTAGCACACTATCCACAAGATCCAGAAGTATATAAAGCTTGTGATGAGTTAGGTTTATTAGTTTGGGATGAGTTACCATGGTGTAGAGGAGGTGTTGGAAATGCGCAATGGAAAAACAATACTAAAAAAATATTAAAAGAAATCATTACCCAAAATTATAACCATCCAAGTATAATATTATGGTCCTTGGGCAATGAAATTTATTGGTTGCCAGATTTTAAAGACGGCGACAATACCAATAAAATCAATGATTATCTTCAAGAGTTAAATGATTTAGCTCATAACTTAGATCCTACACGTAAAACGGCAATTCGTAAATATTACGATGGCGCTCATATTGTGGATGTGTTTTCGCCTTCTATTTGGTCTGGATGGTACTCTGGAAGTTATAAAAGTTACCATAAAGCTCTTGATAAGTACAAAAAGCAATATCCACATTTTCTTCATGCAGAATATGGTGGAGCAAGTCATTTAGGCAGGCATTCAGAAACACCTATTACTGGCGATAATCTCATAAAATCGGATGGTTGGGAAGAACCTATTGTACAGGTTAAAGTGGCTAATATTGCCCAAATTGGAGATTGGAGCGAAAACTACATTGTAGATCTTTTCGATTGGCATTTAAGATTAACAGAAACAGACTCTTCCTTTGTAGGTAATGCACAATGGGCGTTTAAAGATTTTGGCACCCCATTGCGACCCGAAAACGATATTCCATATATCAATCAAAAAGGATTGGTTGATAGAGATGGAAACCCTAAAGATGCTTATTACGTTTTTAAAAGCTATTGGGCACAAGAGCCTTTTGTATATATAGAATCACATACTTGGACAGAGCGCCAAGGCCCCAAGGAAAAAGAAAGGACTATTAGTGTTTTTAGCAATTGTAGTGCAGTAACATTGTACCATAATGGAGAGAAGTTAGAGCAGAAAATCAAGGACATAAACAAATTTCCAGCTTCCGGACTTACTTGGAACATATTGTTTAAAGCAGGTCAAAACGAACTGATTGCTGAAGGTCTTTCGTCCGAAAACCAAGTAGTAAGCGATACAATTCATGTGAATTACAGATTTACTAAAAATGATAGAGCAAAATCGATAAAGTTGACTTCAAAAAAATTGAATAATGGCAATTATTTAGTAACTGCCATAGCTTATGATGGAAATGGTCTACGATGTTTGGATTTTGAAGACAGAATCTATTTTCAATGTATGAAAGGTGGCACATTACTCAAATACCAAGGTACGCCAACTGGCAGTAATATAATAGATATGGCGAACGGAAAAGCATCAGTTGAAGTTATTCCAGATAATACATCAAAAAAAATCAATGTTATGGTTTTAAATCAAAATTTTAAAGGAACTTATTTGGAAATTGAAAAATAACCTTTAGAATTTATAAGCTTAATTTCCCAATTGATAATAAGTTAATATAGTATATCTTATATTTAAACATTAAAATTAACTACAATGAACATTTCGAAGTTATTTATTGTAATAGTCATTTTTTCAAGTTTATTTAATTGTAAAAATGAAGTAAGGCAAGATGAAAACAAAACGACTCCAAAGCAGTATAAGCCTAATTGGGAATCTTTATCTGAGCACAAAGCGGCTCCAGAATGGTTTGTAGATGCAAAACTAGGTATCTATTTTCATTGGGGTGTTTATAGTGTTCCTGCATTTGGTAGTGCTTGGTACCCACGTAATATGTATATTGAAGACAGTAAAGAATATAAATATCATAAAAAAACGTACGGTAATGTTGCCGAATTTGGATATCACGACTTTATTCCCATGTTCACAGCAGAACATTTTAACCCAGAAGAATGGGCAGAACTCTTTAAGGAATCTGGAGCAAAATTTGCTGGACCAGTAGCGCAGCACCATGATGGTTTTGCAATGTGGCAAAGTAAAATAAACCCTTGGAATGCTTATGATATGGGACCAAAAAGAGATATTTTGGGAGAGCTTTTTAAATCTCTGGAGAAAAGAGATATGAAAACCATAGCGACCTTTCACCATGCGCGTCATGGTCAAAGAAACGCTAAAAATCCAAATTATTGGGGTGAAGCTGGTTATAATAGCCATTACCCATATCATCCAGATTTACCAACATCAACAACAGATCCTGAGCTCAGAAAACTTTATGGGAATTTCGAAGCCATAGATGAATTCAATCAATACTGGTTAAACCAAGTCAATGAAGTAGTAGATAACTATAATCCAGATATTATTTGGTTTGATTCTTGGTTAAATGTGATACCAGAGCAGTATCGACAAGAAATGGCGATGCACTTTTTAAATAATGGATTAAAACATGATAAAGAACTAGTAATTTGTCATAAGCAAGAAGATATGCCTATGTCTTTAAGTGTTTTAGATTTTGAACAAGGTGGGCGTCGCGAAATCAATCCTATGCCCTGGATGACAGACATTACATTAGGACAAAGCCGTTGGATGTATGTAGAAGGACATGAATACAAGAATTCCGCCTTGGTAATCCGAAATATGATTGATGTTTGGAGCAAAAATGGTGTTGTATTGCTTAATGTTTCTCCTCGTGCAGACGGTGTTATTCCAGATGAGCAACGCCAAGTTTTAAAAGATATTGGTAATTGGTTAAAGGTACACGGTGAAGCAGTATACGGAACACGAACGTTTAGTCATTATGGATATGGTAATGCAAAAACTTCAGCGGGTCATTTTGGAGGGCAATCTGCAAAAACAAAATATACTGCAGACGATGTACGATTTACAGTCTCTAAAGACAATAAAACGATGTATGCCTTTTTCTTAGGCAAACCAGAATCTGGAAAACGTATAGAAATGAGACCTTTAGGTCTACACAGATACCCTACACGTTCACCAATAAAGCGTATTACTTTACTAGGTACCGATATTGATACTGAACTTAAATGGGAATTAACTCCAGAAACCTTCCATTTAACCATGCCAGATGTTGAAATGAACGATTTGGCTACTGTACTTAAATTTGAACTTGAATAATAATTTAACTCGTAATTGTTATTGAAACTGCCGGCGATAATTTTTTAGTGATACTGCTTTGTATTTATTAAATCTTAAATTATAATCTGTTTTAGAAACAGATAAAATTTACCATCCCATGTATGGGGCACCATGACCAACATTGGCAGCTATAAAAAGAAAGCCAAAAACGGTTTTGGGCAAGAACTACACAGGTAATAGGCCAAAAACTACAGCGGTTGCCCACTAAGGAGTCTGCCATAAATCAAAATACAATCGCATGTTACAGAAGCGGCAGGAGTAAGTGGACAAATTTTTAGTAGTAATTCAAAAGTTCCTTCAGGTACTTATGGACCAACTTTTGCTCAATATAATACCAACATAATAGTTGATATTAATTATTTAATCACCGTGCCCATCAAATTCGCAATGCAAAATATGTCCCACACTTTAAATTTAAGTATAAATACTACTTGAAGTAATGTAAGACCTTACTTTTAGTAATGTTTATGATTCTTATTTGTTCACAATTTAAAACCTACAGTAAACACAATGCCTTACAGCGTTATTGACAAAAAGAACGTGACTTGTTACACGCGCAAAACACTAAATATCAAATAGTTAAAAAAATTTGTTAAACCTTACAAGAAATAAGGTTTCACCTTACTGCTATTGGCCCGGTTTAAAATAACTTGCTAGATGAAAATCTTTAAAATTCATCTTAAAATGAAAACTTTTTTGCTGTTCAATTTTCTTATGTTTTTGGCTACATTCAAAATGCAAACACAAGAGTTGCCAGACCTAAGCCCGTTATCGCCCAATGCGGCGTCTATTGCAAAATATGGGGAAATGCCATCAGGGACTTTCACAGGGGTTCCAAATATTGGGATACCACTCTACACAATCGAGTCCTCAGAACTAAAACTCCCTTTATCTTTAAGTTACCATGCAGGTGGTAATAAAGTAACATCTATAGCTTCTTGGGTCGGCTTGGGCTGGTCCTTAAATTCAATTCCATCAATTTCCAGAACTGTTAAAGGTATTGCTGATGAATATGGTATAATTCCAAATAATAACTTTGATCCTCTTGAACAACTGGTTGCAGTTAATTTTAATTCCACAAATGGTTCTACATTTAGACAGAACTTATATCAGACGCCTTATAGCAGAGATGCATCACCAGACGTTTTTTATTACAATTTACCAACCGAAAGCGGTCGTTTTATGTTTAATGAATCGATACGGGAGTTTGTGACCATTCCCCATACAAATACTAAGATTACCTATGAAAGAGATGCGGTAACATTAAAACTGACCTTTAAGCTAACTACCGAAACGGGAGAAGAGTATATTTTTGATGTTAGAGAAAATACCAATATTGTCGGCAGCATTACTACATCTACATGGAAAGCCTCTAAGATACTATCTGCAACCAAAAAAGACAGTATCGTTTTTGAATATGAAGATGAACAATACACAAATTTTGTATTTGGAAAAGGTGTTAGGTACGAAGCATTGGGCGCCTCATTCTTATCACTCTCAAATACAGTAGCACCTGCTTATCCAAGTAATGGTTTTGGGGATTTTGGTCTTCAAGCAGGGTTTTATAATTTCAGCACAAAAAGGTTATCTAAAATTACTTTTGCAAATGGGTCTGTAGAATTTAAAGAAAACCCCATTGCCAGGGAAGACATAGCTACATCCTATAATAATGCATCTTATAACTTACAATATATTAATGTTTATAACAAACACAGTACATGTATAAAAAAATATAAGTTTAATTATAAATATCTAACAGGTGGTGGCGATAATGTTATTGCCAATACACCTTATAGCGATCCTAGTTATACTAAGTGGATGTTACTGGCATCCCTTGAAGAGTTATCACCTGTTTCAACAAAAAAGTTAACCCATTACTTCTCATATGATGAAACCTATATCCCTTCAAGGAGAACAAGTTGTGCCCAAGATTATTGGGGGTATTATAATGGTGCAGAAACTAATGAAAATTTAGTTCCTACAGTGACGGTATTCAACTTCTTAAAGAATAAAGATGAAGTATTTGAAGGTGCGGACAGACAAGTAAATACAAATAAGTGCAAATTTGGAATATTAAAGAGAATAATATACCCTACCGGCGGTTATACAGAATATGATTTTGAAAGCAATATGATTAGCACCGCTATTGAAGAATTACCTTCAGATTTTGTAGCAGACAACCATGGCAATTATCATGTAGGAGGCTTACGCATTAAAGAGATTAGAAACCACAAAAAGGGCATAGCTGCACCCGTAACATATAAGTATAAATACACCACAGATTACAATTCCAATATTTCCTCTGGCGATATTTTTAACCATCGCTTATTTTCATATCATAGTATTTTTACATACTACATGCATGCGAGCGTACCACAATCAGGGTGGAATGCAGTAGTCACTTCCTTTGCTAAAATAACCTCTGAAAGCACCCTACAGGCTATTGATTTTTTTGAAAACATTATTGGATATGGAAATGTAATTGTTGAAACCAATGATGCCGACCAATCTGGTTATACAGAATATAAATTTGACATCACTGGGGCAAATCTTCCTAAATCGTGGTTCAATGTTTCTGTACCACTTCCAATCAATTTTACTACCATGAAAAGAGGTAATTTACTGGAAGAAACTATCTATAAAAAAGAAGTAAGTTCTTTTGTCCCAGTTCAAAAGAGAAAACTGACTTATAACTATCGCACGGAGTTTGGTAATAATACTGATATTATGTGTACTGAATGGAATAAAAATGAATTGCATGAACTTTGGATTGGTCATAACCCAGAATTTCATAGTTACCCAAACAGTTACGGTTATTGGTTTCAATATAACACAGATGAGTACGGTGCTTATAGAATTATACCTTTTTTCAAAACCTTATCCAATGAAACTATTGAAAACTATTATAACGGCGATATTGCCACTACCAGCACGGATTATTTTTATGATAATTTTGCCCATCAGAAGGCCACTAAAACTGAAACCAGGAACAGTAAGGGGCAATTAATTCAAACAACCACTAAATACCCACAAGATATCGCATCTCCAACTAGTGCAGAGCAAAAATTGATAGATCAGAACAGGGTAGGGCTGCCAATAGAGACCACATCCTTTATAGACACGAATTCTAATAATATTATAGAAGAAAGTAATGAGACCGTTTCTAAATTAAAGAATAATTATTTTGAATGGTTTTCTAATATCATAGAATTAAAGGATATAGAATCCCTTAAAGGGACCTCGCCGCCAGAAGAAAGAATTTCTTTTTCAGGTTATGATGGGACTAATGGTAAACCTGTGGAGGTTTCAAAAACAGATGGAGCACGTATAGTTTACATTTGGGGCTACAATGGCCAGTACCCGATAGCTAAAATAGAAAATGCATCCTATTCAGAAGTTTCCGGCCAAGTAAGTAATTTACAAAACTTATCAAATGCCGATAATGACAGAACAGTTGATATTATAAATACAAACGGGAGTATGAACCATCAGGGCAATGAGGGGGCACTTAGGTCGGCCTTAAGGGCCTTAAGGGACTTGCCGGTACTAACAGATGCTCTTGTAACCACCTACACATACGACCCACTAGTAGGGATAACAAGTATAACCGATCCTAAAGGTTATGTTGCCTATTATGAGTACGATGAATTTAACCGTTTAAAACAGGTAAAAGATACCAATGGCAATATCTTATCTGAAAACTCATATAATTATGTTGCCAGGGGACCTGGTATTGAAACCAAATTAAGCACCCCTACGCCAGGAGTTGCTGTTGGTGATAATGTTCAAGTTACTTTGAGCTCTACAGGAGGTTCCGGTAACTTTACATATAAATGGCTGGTATCTAATGAAAATATAAATGACGAGTACACCTCTTTTACGGATGTTTTTAATCTTACCACTACAGGTAATCATTTACCGGGATTCACAGTTACTGTTATAGTTACAGACAATGTAAATGGAGATGTAAGTTCTTCCAGTATTATCCTTGAATGCGTAGATGTTTTAGTAATAGATAGCATTACATACTCTATAGAAAATACTAATACTATTCAGTTTGGTACGTGGGCAACTTATCAAGTAAATACCTCTGGAGGATCCGGGAATTTCAAATATGAATGGGATAAATATGTTGATAACCCTGAGTGGCTACTAGACGTATCTTTAAATGGAAAACCTGAATATAATAATGCGAGCTTGGTAACCGAGCCCCTAGGGGCGCTAGATTGCCCCAATATTTACATGACCTGTATCGTAACAGATTTAACCACGGAAAAAACAGCCTACAGTACTGTAGTTATAAATATTGGGGATTGTCCTTAAATCATATCTAATTTAAATGCCTCCGTTAATTTTCAACTTAAAGATCATAAGACTATGAAATCACACCATATAATGGCACTTATATCAATTGTTTTCACAATCCCTAAAGCCCTGCGTCCGGCCTTAGATACGCTTAAAAACACAGCGGCTTTATTCGGGACTATACTTGCCACCTATACCTGCACTTCCCTGATTGGCACCGCCAACATGGCATATTGCTGTAATAACATCAATTGTTATGAATATGATGACTTTGACCGATTGCACTATATAAAGGGTGCCAGTTGCAATATATTATCACAAAACCAATACAACTATAACCGATAAAAAGATGATTATGAAAAGATTGTTATATACCATAGTGACTGTATTAGTGTCGTCTTTGGCAATGGCACAAACAATTACTGAAAATTATGTTAAAGCTACGGCCTATCAAGTAAAAACACTTGATGGGTTAACAAGTGCGGATACACAAACAGCACTGGCAGATGACGATAGAATAGAAACAGTGCAATACTTTGATGGTTTAGGGCGCCCTATGCAAAGTGTAGCTGTCAGAGGTGGTGGCTTAAGTGAGGACATCATTACCCATATAGACTATGACCCTTTCGGCAGGCAGGACAAAGAGTATCTGCCCTATGCTATAAGTAGCAATGGCGGGCTATATAGAACGGGGGCTCTGGTAGCCACGACTTCTTTTTACAATACCACCAAATACGAGAACACCTTAAACCCCTATTCGGAAAAGCATCTGGAGGCTTCACCGCTGAACAGGGTATTGGAACAAGGGGCCCCAGGCGAGGACTGGGCGGTCAATAAAAACAGTGACAGCGACCATACCATCAAGTTCGGATACCTCACAAATGCAGATAGTGATTATGTAAAATGTTATAGCGTATCCTTCCCGACAGGGGATACAGAAGCCCCCCAATTGGTCGACAATGGAGTGTACCCTGAAAATCAGCTGTATAAAACTGTAACCAAGGACGAGAACTGGCAACCAAACCAACAATACCCTAATGACCATACCACCGAGGGATACAAGGACAAACTAGGGCGTATTATTTTAGAACGTACCTTCAATATCAATAGATGGTACGATACCTATTATGTATACGATGATTTTGGGAACCTTACCTATGTACTACCACCCAAACTATTCACTTACCAACAAATATCCCAACCGTACTTAGGAACAAATCTATTCAATGACTATAGTGGCAATGTTTCATTTTTTGATAATGGGGATGTCTGGAACGAGGTTGCTTTATCTGTAACTGCAAATGGGGAATTAAATTTATATATCTATGCAGAAGATTACCCCCTTGGGACTCCCTTTAAATCTGGAAAGATTGCTGATTCGAACTTACCTCCCGAACTACCTGATATGACCATAGGGAACATTATGGTAGAAGATGTAAACGGTAACTCTGTAGTAGGGGCTACGGCATATATCCAAGGTGGAGACCTGTATTTTACATCAACTAATATTGGTATATATGATGGGTATTCTGGTTATGGGGAGCTGGACACTACTGTGCAGGTTCCACTTTCAAATTATCAATCCGTTTATGTGCCACCTTCCTTAGATTTGAGTGCCTTATTAGATGATTTAGCCTATCAGTACAGGTACGATAACAGGAATAGGCTCGTAGAAAAGAAAATACCGGGTAAGGATTGGGAATATATTGTGTACAATAAACTGGATCAATCCATTATGACCCAAGATGCCAATTTAAGGGTAAATAATGAATGGTTATTTACTAAATATGACGCCTTTGGTAGGGTAGCCTTCACTGGCCTGCACATACACCCAGGTACAGTAAGCAGGGCTACCATGCAGAACTCTGCTAACGATACAAACACCTACACCCAGTTTGTAGAAAGAACTACGTCCCAAACCATAGCGGGAACTACTATTTATTATACCAATACAGCCATACCGCATGGGGTTGCAGAAATATATACCATTAACTATTATGATGACTATGGCTTTGATAAAGATGGATTGACCATACCTTCAACAGGCACGGACGGAAAGCCCGTTGTAAATCATAACAATACAGAACCCTTAAGGACCAAGGGGTTGGCTACAGGAAGCAAAGTAAAGGTTCTAGATACCAATGACTGGATAACAACCATTACTGGTTATGATAACAAGGGGCAGGTAGTCTACTCAGCTAGTAAGAACAATTATTTGGGAACTACCGATATTGTTGAAAATGAACTGAACTTTGTGGGAAAGGTCAAAAAGTCTACTGCAACCCATAGCAAAACAGGCCATTCCACATTGACCATAGAAGATGATTTTGATTATGACCATATGAACCGTTTAATTGCCCAAAAACAAAATATCAATAACCAAGGTGAGGAGCTTATTGCCAAAAACCATTATGATGAGTTGGGGCAACTTATTAAAAAGGATGTAGGCAATACGGAAACCCAGCCATTACAAGAGGTAGACTACGCCTATAACGTCAGGGGCTGGTTAAAAAGTATAAACGACCCTATTAACGCTACCCAAGGTAATGATTTGTTCAGTTTTGGACTGAACTACAACAAGCCAGAATACCCATCAACAAATTCAGTTCTTAACCTCTCTCTTTTCAATGGAAATATAAGCCACACGTACTGGAGGACCAACAATGAAAGTAATGATTTAAAGCATTACACTTACAGGTACGATGCATTAAATAGATTTGTATCGGCATACTATGGCGAGAATAATTCTTTTTCAAGTAAGTACGGTTCGTTTATCTCTAAGTATGACCGCAATGGCAATATATTAAATTTGCTAAGAAACATGCCACATCCTTCAATTTCAAATAGCGGAACTGTAATGGATAATTTGGCCTATACTTATGACGGCAATCAATTGCTTACAGTTAATGAAGGCTACATTAACACTGATACAAATGAAGGTTTTAAGGATGGTAATACCGTGGGAGATGATTACAGGTACGATGCCAATGGGAACATGGTAATGGACCTGAACAAGGGCATTGGAAATACGGTCACAAATGGCGTTGCCTACAACCATTTAAACTTACCAACCAGTGTTTCGATAAACAGTGGTGGAAATGTGGGAACTATTTCTTATATTTACGATGCCACTGGAGTGAAACTGGAGAAGAAGGTAGTTGAAAACGGAAACCCAAACAAGTATACGTTTTATGCTAGCAATTACGTTTATGATAGGATCGGTGACAGCGGTAACGGTTCTTTGAAATTCTTTAACCACCAGGAAGGGTATGTGGATGCTGAAAATGGCTATGAATATGTATACCAGTACAGAGACCACCTTGGAAATATTAGGTTGAGTTATAAGGATAGTGATAATAGTGGAACCATCATAGGTGAAAATAACTATGTAACTGTGTTTAGTGATGGCTTTGAATCTGCCTCTGGTTGGGATGGAACGGGGCACACTTGGGGCTGGGATGTAGATGAGTTTGATAGTAATTTTAAGTTTCAAGGTAATTATGCTGCAAGATTGGATCCACATCCAACAGTTCATCATGAAAACGTCGCTCACAGTAATGAATGGGTGCAAATAAATAATACGGCAACTACAGATTATATTTATTCTTGCTGGGCCTATCTTGAAAATGTATCAGGAAATAATGCTGATTTTTACTTATTTATGAATGAACCAGGAGAAACGGGGTATTATACATTATTAGATTCACAAACAACTTATACCAAAGAGAAATGGGTGTATCTTGAGAAAACAGTAAGTGTACCTTCTAACATCACCCAATTAAATATTAGGATAGATAATGACCATGCCGGAAAAGTTTGGTTTGATGATGTAAAAATTGCTCGTGTAGACCCTACTAATAATTCTGAAATTCTTGAAGAGAACAACTACTACCCCTTTGGACTTAAACATAAAGGGTATAATAACGTTGTAAACTCTACTAACCCTGCGCTTAAGTATAAGTACAATGGAAAAGAGCTCGAAGAAGCTCTTGACTATGATATGTATGAATATGAAGCGAGACACTATGATGCTGCTTTGGGGAGGTTTGTAACTGTTGACCCATTGGCAGAAGATTATTCATTTCAATCACCTTATGCTTATGCAGTTAACAATCCTATATTTTTTATTGATAAATTAGGTATGGGACCCGATTGGATAGATAATGGAGATGGTACTTATACTGCTGAAAAAGGAGATAGTGCATGGACATTATATACTCAACACTTAAAAAAATGGGGATATACAAAAGAGGAAGTAAATGAGATTGTTGTGAACCAACAAGGAGCTAACTTTATTGGAGAAGATGGAGAAGAAAAGTCGAATGTACACCCTGAAGTAACCTCAATAGCTAACCCTAAAGAAGTGGCTATTAAAGAGGAATCTGAAAAACAAGCTATTGGTTTTATTGAAAAAGCAGAAAAGACAATGGAATCAAATTATGAAGAAATAGCAAAACTAGAGCATGAAATAGATTCAATTGAACAGGTAAAAGAAGATAAAGCATTAGTAGAATCTTCTAAAAATGCTGTTCCTGGAGACCCTTCAAGGAATGGCCGAGGATTGAAATCCATAAAGAAAATGTTTTATTATTTTGGTCAACATAAACAGACCAAACGAATTGAGGAAAGAAAAAAATCTATAGAATCTCGAAGGAAAGACAATGAAAGAAAGAGAGAATTCATTGATGGAATGATGGAACATGTTAGGAAATAAATAAAACTTAATCTAAAGAAAATCCCCGATGTTTTAAATCGGGGATTTTTTATGATGAATTTTTTTAAAAACTAATAAAAATGCACTTAAACAGATTAATACCAATCCCCAATAAGTATATCTGAAATTCAATGAGCTTATTAAATCCCAGTAGTCATTTGAGTTAAAGTCTATAATGAACCAAATAAGGTTATATAGTGCATGAAATATAATGGCGTAAATTAATTTGAACCTCATTGCTATATATCCTAAAATCACGCCAAGAATAAATACAGGAATCAATGATGTTAACTCTAAAGGAACATGTATAAGAGTAAACAACAAACTCGAAAGTAATATTTTTGAATTAAATTTAATTTTGTTAAGTGCATTTAAAATATAACCTCTAAACACAATTTCCTCAATAATTGGGGCTAATAATACAACATCTAAGAAGATAAAAATGTTTTCATAAACTGTTTTATTTATTCGTTGGTCTTCGGCAGGAAGATTTGAAATATTTAAAATTTCATCTAATCTAATAATAGGGTCAATACATACCCTAAAAAGTATTGAGCCTAAAATTAACAATAACAAAAAAGAGTAATTTTTGTCATAAGATAAATCCGTTTTATTAACAGTTTTATTTTTTTTGTCAAAATATGCAATGATTATAAGCATTATGATAGAATATATAACATCTGACAAAGCAAAAGAATATGAGGAGTCAGATAAAAAACTATTATAATCTATTGTAAAAAAAAGAATAATTGTTACTAAACGACTTATGATAAAAAAGCTTATAAATATTATAATTGCTTTTTTATAGTTAGCTAAAATCTTTTTCATAATCTTTTAAGAGTAAGCCTTTTTAGCTTTAGCATCACGTAGGAACGCATCAAGTAAAGCGAATAAGTGTTTTTTATCGCCACCAAGTAGAAAATCAATAGTGACACCAAGTTCGTCAGCAATGTTTTTAGCTGTATCGATAGCAGGCTTAATTTCGTTACGTTCGTAACGTCCAATGATTGGAGCAGACGTGCCAATCTTTTTAGCAAGGTCATCTTGCGACCATTTTAATCGCTTCCTAATAGATAGTATTCGTTCTCCAAAAGTCATATAAAAGTATTGTAAGTAACCCTTTTAAGAGGTTTATAGCAAATGTAAGTTACTTATAAGTATTAAACAAATCATATAAATGTTGTTTTATTAGAACCTATTTATTAGTTTTGTTACCAATAGGTACTAAAAAATATTTTTAAAAATGTTTAATACTTCCAATCCGAACAACTACGAATACACCACAAAACATTTAGAAATCCATATCCGCTCTTCGAAGTTTGTAACTTCGAACCAATAAGCAAGAATATAAACAAAAAACGCTACTCGAAATTTTGTTAAAAAAATTGTAGCTGCTCAAGCTGATACACCTTCATCAGGTGCTACAATACAATATCCAACATCTCATATTAGTAGAGCCAAATATTTATACCCTCAATCAGGTCTAATGGTTGCTGAAGGGGTCGGTATTGGTATGCAAGAAATGTCCGCTGATGTGGTAGGTGCAGGTTTGTTAATGCAATATAAAAAAGCCAAGACAATATGGAATTTAGGTAGATTTGAAAGAGGTAGAAGAATAGAGAGAATGTTAGGTGCTAATTTGGATTGGCCAAAGAATTTCGCCGCTCTTCGAAGTTTGTAACCAAGGCTGTAAGGAACTTTTAAAAACAGGTATAAAATGTTAGTTTTACATTCCTATATACTAACCATATATAGCTATGAAAGCCCAAGTTCCTGTACAAGGCATTTTAAACTTTATACCAGAAGAGAAACTTGATTTCTTTGCAGAAGAGACTAAAGTTGATTGGAATTCCAAAAAACTAACAGGTAAGGAATTATTTAATTTATGTATTTACGGAGTCTTAAGTCAAAACAGAGCAAGTTCCAGAGTTTTTGAAAGTTTTTACGATAATTATTTTTTTTGCAAACATGCTGGTATACCAGAAGGTAAACGAGTTAGCCATAGTAGTATTTGTGAGCGTGTAGGTAATATACAAGTCTCTTTTTTTGAAAAATTGTATCGATATACCGTCAAAACTTTTAAAAATAAACTGAGTGAAAAAGATAAGACAACATTGTGTCTATATGATTCTACTATAACCAGCTTGTCATCGTTATTGTTGAATTTTGGGATGTCTAATGGACAAAAGAACAGGAAAGGACAACAAGGGAAACATAGTATTAAATTCACTATTGGTTTTAATGGATTACCATTTGAGGTAAAGTTTCACAAAGAACAAAAAATGATTAGTGAGAATTTAGCTCTTAGTGATATTCTTCAAGACCATGTACCCAATAAGGAAGACATTGCTGTTTTTGATAGAGGAATGCAAGATCGCAGAACGATGAAAACCCTATCAGATACAGGTAAATACTTTGTAACTAGAAATCTATAAGGCATCCAAATATAGTATAGCTGAAGGGAGCTTAGAAACTACTCTAAATTTAGAGAATGACATGATTAAGTTGGTTGCACACCGTAGAGTCCATTTGTACAAAAGTCATTCTAAAAAAGTGGAAATAGAATTTCGTTTGGTAGAAGGAATCCTTAAATCAAATAAAGAAAAAATATTGTTTTTAAGCAATTTGCCCGATGATGTCTTTACACCAGAGCAAATTGCAGGGATTTATAAAAATCGATGGGAAATCGAAAGCTTTTTTAGATTTATAAAACAAGAATTAAATTTTAAGCATTATTTTTCAAGAAAATGGAATGGTATTCAGGTCATGACCTACATCATCTTGATAGCATCAATAATGCTTTTGGCATACATAAAGCTTAATAAATTGAAAGGCTACAAGATTCCCAAAATTAAGTTTTGTAACGAATTACAAAATCAAATTCTTAAAAACATTGTAGTGCATTGTGGTGGTGATCCCAATAAAATGATAGCTTTCAAAACTTAAACCCAAAGTTCCTTACAGCCTTGGTTTGTAACTTCGAACCAATAAGCAAGAATATAAACAAAAAGCCACAATGTAAAAATTGTGGTTTTTTTATGCGTAAGCTTTTTTAGTTTTAGTATCACGAATAAAGGCATCAATGATTTTAATAACAACTCCCTTTTAAATATTGTAAAACCACAAAGGGAAGATTGAAATGCTTTAATGGGAAAGCTATGCTTTATTATATCCTGTAAAAACAATAACGTCAATTAAAATATGAATTTTAAACCCTAAATCTAAAATTTCTAAGCGTATATAGAAAATGAACTTAGACATACGGATTTAAGGTTTGGAAGCTGTTTTTAGCAACACTAAGCAAAACATGAATTTTAAACGCCTTATGTTAAGAGGTAGAACTCTAAATTTTAATTTAACGTTCAAACAATCAACAGACGTTCTCGAACTACAATATATGGACATTATTAATTGAATGTTGATAGGTTAACTTCAAATTTATTGAGCAAAAATATTGAATAGTTGTTTGATTGAGCCAATTGGGATAGATAAAAGTCTATTCACTAAACGATGACGAATACTTGCCTTTATAAAATAATTAAAAGTGTGTTATATTAACAGCTTTTAATCCATTCTTAAAACCAAATAACAAGTATAATATAGGTTTTACTTTATCTCCCAATTTTTTATTTAATATTTTGAATGCTCTAGTTATATGACCTTCAATAGTTTTAACTGAAATATTTAAATACTCAGAAATCTCAATATGTGTTAGCCCTTCTTTCTTATTCAAAAGAAAAACTTCTTTACACTTAGATGGTAGATTATTGATTTCCTTATTTACGATTTGCATCAATGTATCAATATCTAAATGTTCATTGTCAATAACCAGATCAATCGCTTCAATGTATTTCTTTTCTAGATAAATAACTTTAGCATTCTTTTTAAACTGTGCTATAAATTCGTTATAAACAGATTTATATAGGTAATTTCGAATAGACGTATTATAATTTATCTTTTTTCTATTTGTCCAGATAGTAACCATAACATTTTGAACAATATCTTCAGCTTTTTCTCTATCGTTCGTTAACGAACGTGCATAAGAACATAGCTTAGTATAAAAGCTATCCATTAAAAAATCATAAGCTTTTTCATCACCAGATTTTAGCTTTTCGGATAGAAATTTATGGTTTTTAAAATTCAAAATTTAAGAGAGATATTTTATCAAATTTATCAATATATTGTTAAATATGAGTAAAAAGTTCAAAAAAAGAGAGGGGTATTACTTTTTTTTCTCTCTACTATATAAGTTAGTATGCCAAAATGGGACAAAAAAAGATTAAGTTAATAATAGTTAAATTTCTAAATAAGGAGGCAAGTCAAGATGAATTAATGACGCTTGACTTATGGTTGAGAAATAAAAAAAACCAAGTTCTTTTTAATGAGTTTGTGAAAACGGAATACTTAATTTCTTCAAGTATGGATGAGTTTGATATTGAAAAAGCAAAACAATCAGTTAAGAAAAAACTAAAAACTAACGCACGCAAACGATGGATTGTCCATTTTAGCAAATATGCGGCAGCAATTATTATAGCTGCATTAATTTCTATTCCTTTTTTTACAAAAAAACCTACTTCAAAAGTAGTTAAAGATGAAATTGTTGTTTTGGAAGACATCATTAAAACTGGATCAAATAAAGCCATACTTACTCTAAATAATGGTAAAGAGATTGAATTAAAGAAAGAAGAAACATACATCTCTGGCTATATCAAAAGTGATGGTGAAAATTTGATATATAATAATACTGATGACAATACAGAAATAGCTTATAATTATTTAACTATACCTAGAGGCGGACAATACAGTGTTATACTCTCAGATGGCACTAAAATTTGGTTAAACTCAGATTCAAAACTAAAATACCCCGCCAACTTTATCGAGGGGGAAACTAGAATCGTTGAGCTGGTATATGGCGAAGCCTATTTAGAGGTGTCCCCTAGTTCTAAACATGATGGGTCAAAATTTATAGTACATTCTAAATCTCAAGCTGTAGAGGTTTTAGGCACTAAGTTTAATATTAAAGTTTACCTTGAAGAAGATACAATCTATACATCTTTAGCAGAAGGCAGTATTGCTGTAGCTTACGAAAATAGCACTAAAATATTAAGTCCTAACTACCAATCTATTATAAATATAAATACTAAGAATTTCGAGGTAAAATCAGTAAATATATCTGAAGTTATTGCATGGAAAAATGGAGTTTTTAGTTTTAAAAATATGCCTCTTAAAGATATGATGACTGTTCTAAACAGGTGGTATAATACATCTGTAATATTTAAAAACCCAGAAACAGAAAAGATTGAATTTAATGGTGTTTTGGGTAAAGATCAAGATATAGAAGACATTCTTTCAATAATAACTAACTCTAATACGATACAATATGACATAGAAAATACAACAATTATATTCAAATAAAGAAAGGAAAACAAGGTTCGAAATTCTCACACTACAAACCAATGTTTCCCTCTAACGCATTAATTAATTATGAATCAACTAACACCTAACAAATTTATGAAAATAAAATTTAAACTATTTCTTTTCTTTAAGAGAAAAGAGGTCTTAGCTTTTATTATGAAAACATTTCTTCTCCTGTTCTGTACAACAGTATTTAGCCTCTCACCAGGGGGTATGTTTTCCCAGGATGTAAAAATTTCTATCGATAGTGACAAAACGCTTACTGTAGATGAAATTTTCGAACTTATTAAGTCGCAAACCAACTATCGTTTTGCTTATAAATCTAGTACTTTTTTAAATGCACCTAAGGTACATTTAAAAAAAGGACTAATTAATGCTCATGATTTACTACTAAAAAGTCTATCGTTTAGCAACCTTTATTATGAGTTAGCACCAAACAGAACTATAGTTTTGAAAGAGAAAAATGCCAAAATACAAGAGCAAAGTATTAAAGGCATTGTAACAGACAGTAATGCACTCCCTCTTAGTGGCGTAACCGTTTCAATTGAAGACACAAATAAAGGTACGCTTACCGATTTTGATGGTGGCTACAGAATAGTAGTAAACGCAGGGCAAACTTTAATTTTTTCTTATCTGGGCAAGAAAGATGTAAAAATAATTATTGAGGAAGAAACTACTATAAATGTAACGCTAGAAGATAGTAACGAAAGCTTAGAAGAAGTGGTTGTAACCGCTCTAGGTATTAAAAAAAATAAGAAAGCCGCAGGTTATTCTGTAAGCTCTTTAAAGTCAGAGTCGGTTGAAGACAGAGCAGAAGGTGATTTTACAAGAATCCTAACAGGAAAAGTTTCTGGACTAAATGTTACAAGTAGTTCTGGTCTTTCTGGATCGGGAACAAACGTCGTTATTAGAGGATTATCATCGTTTACTGGAGACAATCAAGCTCTTTATATTGTAGATGGTGTCCCTTACAACAACGATCAAAACCAAGATTTGTTCGGCAGAGGTTATTTAAATAGTAACGAAACTACAAACAGGGCTTTTGATATTGACCCAAATAACATTGAAAAAATTGAAGTTTTAAAAGGGTTGGCCGCTTCTACGCTCTATGGTTCCAGAGGCGCTAATGGTGTTATTCTTATTACTACTAAAACAAGTACTCAAGATAAAGCAAACAAGTCTACAGTTACCGTAAGTCAATCGAGTTTTATCAATGCTATGGCAAACATACCAGACTACCAAAATCAATATGGGCAAGGTAACAACGGCGTGTTTAATCCCAACAGTTCATTATCATGGGGGCCAAGTTTTGAAAAAGATGGCCCTCTTGGTTGGGGATTAGATCCTAATATTGACGAAAATGGAACCTATTTACATCCGCTTTCAGGTAATCCCCGTTTCCCCCAATTCCAAGATGCACGATTACCTTATCAAGCTGTTGGAAATAAAAACATTAAAAACTTTTTTAGACCAGGCTATACAAGTATAACTAGCGTTAATTTTAGAGGTACCTCATCTGATGCCAATACCAATTACAATGCAAGTTTTTCATATTTAGATGAAGAATCATTTCTTCCCACAAACGGTGTTACAAGATTAAATATGAATGTTGGTGGGTCTACAAAAATTTTAGAAAGGCTTAAAGTTACAGCTAGTGTTAACTTTACAATAACCGATCAAAGTTCTCCAAACTTTTCTTTTGACAATAATGGATTTAGGTTTAGTAATCCCATTTCGAATACACTATCACTACCTAGAAGTTATGACTTATTTGCACAACCTTTTGTTGATCCTACAGATAATAGTTCTACATTTTTCTTAAATTCTGCAAGAAATCCAAGATGGACCTTAGCCAACTCATTTAATGAGCAGAAAACAAACCGACACAATTGGCGCTTTCAATTAGATTATAGTTTAAATGATAACTTATCTCTAGCATGGAGAACTGGTCGTGATTTTTATAGCACCGAACAAGAAGAAATGGTTAACAGAGAAGGCCCCGTTTCTAGATTTGATGGTTTCTTAAGAATTGGAAATATTGAAGGTAGCATTTGGGATCATTTAGTAACCTTAAATGGAAATTATAAATTAAGTGAAACTATAGGGTTGGATTTTACACTAGGTGGGAATGCCAGACGAGATGAGTTTAAGAGTACGACCTTTAGAACCCAAGGACAACTACTATTAAATAACTTTTTGATTACTAATTTTGACCGCATTCAAGGAAGCTCAGCTGTCTTTGATGCATCAAGCTTTGTAACGCTTAGAAATACTGTTCAAAACCAAGTTGGTGTTTTTGGAGACATGACACTTTCCTATAAAGATTATTTATTCATAAATGGGTCAATACGTTCAGACTGGGTCTCAAACTTAATATCAGGGTTTAATAATGCAACCTACCCTGGTGTGAGTGTGTCTTTTATAACTACAGAAGCATTTGACGGTTTAAAAACAGATAATGGTTTAAACTATTTAAAAATTAGAGGAGGCTATGGAGAATCTACAAGGTTCCCTTTAGGTTACCCAACAGATGAAAGTGTTATACCAGGTTCAACTGGGGGCATACCAATTCAAAATATATCTGGTCCAAAAGATGTGTCTTTTGAACCTGAAATTATTAAGGAAATAGAAATTGGTTTAGAAACACGTTTTTTTAACAATAGAGGAACTCTAGATGTATCGCTATGGAAAAGACGTATCGAGGGCATTCAAAGTAATGATGATGCTATTGCTCCTTCTTCTGGTGCCGAAAGCTTTTTTACGAATTTAGGACTGGCTGAATCTAAAGGTATAGAATTAGATTTAGGATTTGACATTCTAAAATCTAAACATTTCAACTGGAATTCAAGAATAAACTTTACAAGCCATGAAGAAATTCTTATTAGAAGAGATGACGAACAAGAAGATTTCGGAAGGTCTGTTTTTAGATTTGGAGATTTAACAAGTGTAGCTACCAATGCTGCAATTCCCAACGAATCACTTGGCGCAATAGTAGGAACAAAAGTATTGCGTAACGATGATGGCATTCCTATTGTAGATGGAAATGGTAATTACATAAGATTTGTAGATGAAGATGGCAACAGCAGGTTTGTACTGGGGGATGCCATACCTGATTATCGCATGAATTTTATAAATACCTTTAAATATAAAAACTGGAATCTAAATCTTCTTGTACAACATGTAAAAGGAGGTGATATTTATACTCCTGTCCCTGCATCTTTACTGGGTCGAGGTCTAATTAAGGACAATCTATCTGCACATGGAAACACGCTGGTTATTGATGGTATTACTCAATCAGGAGAACCAAATACTGTACCTATTAGCCCTGTTTCTTATTACTTACTTAACCGAGGTAGAGATTATACAGAATTTAACATTTATGATGCTTCAGTAATAAGGCTACAGGAACTTTCAATCTCTTATAATTTCCCTAAGTCTTTTCTTAAGAAAACACCTTTTTCAGGTATTAACATTAAAGCACAAGGCAATAACCTTTGGCATAGTGCTTATAACATACCTAAAGGCACCAATTTTGATCCTAACACATCTGGACCTGGAAATGGCAACAATCGTGGCTTGGATTATTCTAGCAACGCATCAGCAAGAAGATATGGTATAACGCTTAGAGCAACATTCTAAAAATAAAATTATTATGAAAAAAATAATCAAATATATAGGTATAACCTTCATCATAATGTATACTGCTGTATCATGTGAAACATTAGACTTGGACTTAACCCAAGACCCTAATCTTATACGAGTAGAAAATGCCGATCCAGAATTTCTCTTAAATGCATTACAACTGGATTATCACGATTTCATTAGCAATTCTGAATTCATCATATCAAGGCTTACCAGAATAAGTCCTATGGGTATGAGTTCTCAGGAAGATGGAAGCTATAACGCCTATCTTTTGAACTATGAACGTACTACAGCAAAAGGAGGTAACATACTATCAGAAACTTGGAAGGTTTTTTATGTTAATATGCTCCGTGACATTGAATTGCTAAAAGAGCAAGCAAGAGCTGATACATCTGGAACTTACAATTTCAATTTAGCTGTTGCCAATATTATAGAGGCACATTGCGCTTCACTTTTGGTAGACTTTTATGGAGACATACCATACTCTGAAGGCGGTAATTTCCTGAACATTCGTAATCCTAAATTAGATAAAGGTGAAGACGTATATGAAGCATGCTTTAATTTATTAAATGAAGCTATTGCAATATTAGGTGCTGACCCAGCTCCAATAAATACTAAGCTCACCGATTTATTCTATGATGGAGATGCAACTAAATGGTTAAAATTTGCTAATTCGCTTAAATTAAGAATGTACAAAAACACAGGTAATACTAGTGCTTTTAATGCCATCATCAGTAGTGGTAATTTTATCTCAGAAAGTAGTGATAATATGGAGTTTTCTTATGGAGCCTATAGAAATGCAAAATCAAATAGATATCGTTTCGACTACCCAAATACCGACAATGATCCTGTTAGCAAATCAAACTGGTTAATGAATACTATGCAAACCAAAAACGATCCTAGGATACGTTATTATTTTTACAGACAAACAGGAGAAACCCCCGGAATAGATATTCCAGCTAATACAGTTTTATTACCCTGTAGTGATGAAACCCCTCCTGGGCATTATAGCGGTTTTGCATATTGTGCAGTCGAAAACGGCTATATTGGCAGATCGCATGGGAGTACTCTGGAACCTGCTGATTTAATAACAGATAGACCTGGTAATTCAATAGCTACTCTGTATGGGGTTTATCCTTTTGGCGGACTATTTGATAATGATAGATTCCAAGAAGCTTCTAATGTTAATTTTCCAATGATTGTTGAAGATACTGGTAATGGTGTATTACCAATATTGAAAGCCTCTGATATCGATTTTTGGAGAGGTCAAATGGCTTCTAGTTCATCTGAAAAAATGAATTTCTTGAGAAGTGCCATGGAAAAACATATTGCAAAAGTAACGACATTCATTAGTCAAGATACTTCAGTTGATCCTATGACTGAAACAACTATACCTAGTACTACTGATATAGAAAACTACATTACCGATATCACAAATTCTTTCGCATCTGCTTCTGGAGATGCAAAAGAAGACATCTTCGCAGAGCAGTATTTTATTTCCCTGTATGGCAATGGTATAGAAGCTTATAATTATTACCGTAAAACAGGATACCCAACAACATTGTCACCAACCTGGAGCACTAGCCCAGGCACTTTCCCAAGGTCTTTAGCATATCCAGAAACAGAGCTAAATAACACAAACATCCCTAATGGTAATAAACCTACTAGCGATCAAGTGTTTTGGGATACAAATCCGGCATCACCTACATTCCCAATAGCTAACTAAAATTCAAAATCATGAAAATAATTAATTATATATATATCGTATTCATAACTATCATTTTATCGTTTAGTATCTATTCTTGCGATAAAGAAGATGATCTTATAGGAAATAATGATGCTTTTTTAGCTGTAGTAATATCAAGTGATAATGCTACAAACGAATTACCCGTAGGTGTAGTAACTGAATCTTTCAATGGCGATTTTGTAATTCAAGCACCTCAAAATGGTGATACTATTGAACAAATTGAGGTTTTTTTATCATTTAATGATATCGTTAATGAAGGAACCGATTTAAGCAAGGAACTTGTAATGCTCGAAACCATTACTCCTAATACTTTCAATATTGGAAGTGAAACATTGCGTCCTGAGTTCAACTATAATGTTACGCTTCAAGACATGATTGCTACTTTAGGAATTACTTCAGACGATGTAAATGGCTCTGACGAGTTTAATATTGTATTTAGAGTGTTTTATGATAATAGAACATTAGATACAACTCCTTATAACGTAAAAGTAGTTTGTCCTTCTAGCACTCCTCCTACTGCTGGAGATTATGAAATTACATTTTTAGGTGTAGATAATGGATGGTATTTTAATGGCGGATGTGGATTTACTTTAGGCTCAATAAAAATAAGCGTTGATGGAAACCCTAGCACAACTTACCAACCAGTATGTGGTGGTGGTGATATACAAAAATTTATCTTTAATATTCCACCTAGTACAACATCTGTAGAAATTGATGTTTCAGAAAATTTTGGTGCTTTTGATAGGAGTAAGCGTGGTTATAAAATAATTGCTCCTAGCGGGAGAAGTTTAGCAGATGTCGCTATAGGAACTTTGAACGGTGGTTCGCAAGAGCTCGATTATTGCGCTTATTAGTTAAAGTCTCGTATTAGTTTTATTAAGTTATTTTGAGTTTAGTTAGAAAAGAACCATCGTTTCATTATGTGAAACATGGTTCTTTTTAATTTAATTCTCCATATCATCTAAACACGCTATCATAAATAAAAACATTTTATTAATATGTAGTTTTTTACAGTATATTCAATAAGATATTCATGAAATTAACTTAATTATTAATATTTCATAAAAATATCATGCATAATTATGTATTTTTGTTGTAATTCTTCAAAGAATAAATAAGGATGACCAACTCTCAAAATGATGAAACCTTAATTACACTTTTAAACAAAGGAGACAACAAAGTGTTATCTTTAGTATATAAAAAATACTGGGAAACCATGTATTTGGCCGCTTATAATATGGTTAAAAACAAAGAAATCTCAGAAGATATTGTACAAGATATTTTTGTTAACCTATGGCATAAAAGAGATCAAATAACCATAAAAACATCCCTAAAAAGCTATCTCTACACAAGTACTATCTATAAAGTTTACGATTATTTCAAAAAAAACAAACATATCATCAAATTAGAATTATTTGAAAATTTTGATAAAAAAATTCAATCATCTAATCCAGAAACCATATTGATGCACGGAGAATTAATCAAGCATATCGATTCTGTTATTGAAAATCTTCCAGAAAAATGTAAACTTGTTTTCAAATTAAGTAGGGAAGATCAATTAAGCAACAGAGAAATTGCAAAGAAATTAAATATTTCACCTAGAACTGTTGAAAATCATATTTCAAAAGCATTGAAATATTTAAGAGCATCATTAAACGTATCCCTAAGTTTAGAGTTTATAACCTTTATTTTACAAAACAAAAATTAATTTTTTAATTTTTTTTGATTTGGAGTAGGTGTAACACTCCTTTTTTTCGACTCTTATTATATACACCTTTTATTTAAGACGAAAAATGGGCAAAAAAAACAAACAACACCTATTGTTTTTAATACGTAAACTTTTAGATGGTTCTATATCTAAAAAGGAAATTTCCATCTTATTTTATTTTTTTATCAACAATCAAAAAATCACTAAGTGGCCAGAAAACCATCAAGAAAAAGCACAGATAGAAGAAAAAATATTTAATAAGGTTAAAGCACAAATAAATGAGGATGAGTCTGTAAAAGTTATAAAATTTTATAATAAGCCAATATTTAAATATGCAATAGCGGCATCAATCGTATTACTTATAACCCTTCCTTTTTTTATTAATGAAATTAATACCCCAATAAAAACTCCTGCATCTATTAGCAACATCATAGTACCTGGATCTAATAAGGCAACGTTAACACTACATGATGGTTCCACTATAGCTTTAACTAATCATAAAAACCTTGATTCTATTTACTTTTCTAGCAATGGTAAATCTTTGAAGTATAAAAACTCTATGTCGCAAAACGTGGCATACAACTATTTAACGATTCCGAGGGGTGGGCAATATCAAATTATTTTACCAGACGGCACCAAGGTCTGGTTAAATTCAGAGTCGCAATTAAAGTATCCTATTAGTTTTAAAGGACACGAAACCCGAACTGTAGAACTAGTTTACGGTGAAGCCTATTTTGATGTCACTTCAAGCAAGCTAAACAATGGTTCAAAATTCAATGTAGTTACCAGTCATCATAATGTTGAAGTATTAGGCACCGAATTTAATATTAAAGCCTATAAAGATGAAACCGCTATTTATACCACTTTAGTAGAAGGGAAAGTCGCTATTAATACAACTAATAAAAATGAGCAATTAACACCTAACCATCAAGCAAACTTTAATAAAAACAAGGGGAATATCATAATTAAACCAGTTGATGTTTATAATGAAGTTTCATGGAAGAATGGTGTTTTTAGTTTTGAAAACAAGTCCTTAAAAGATATTATGAAAGTACTATCCAGATGGTACGATATAAATGTTGTTTTCCTAAATAAAAATATAGAAACAGAAGAGTTTGTTGGAGTTATAGGCAAAGAACAGAAAATCGAAAATATACTAACTATTATTAAAGATTTTGGCACTATTAACAGCTATACTATAAAAGGTAAAACAATTCAATTGAATTAAAATAAAAATAAAAAAGGAACGAAGTAAAGAGTATTTGGCGATATCATACTTCGTCCCAAAACCGTGAAAATTAAAACTAATGTCTAACTAACACCACACAAATTTATGGAAATTAAATTAACTATTTTCCACTTTTCTCTCTTTAAAAAGTGGAATCTTCTATTGATTATGAGAACGTTTATCTTCTTATTGTGCACATCCGTTTTCGGCCTTACAACTGAGGTCTCTTTTTCTCAAGAGACAGTAACTATTCAAAAAGATCAATTGGCAAGTATTAACGAGGTATTTAAAATTATTAAAAAGCAAACCGACTACCGGTTTATATACCCAAAACGCTTGTTTAAGGACACTCCTAAAGTACAACTTAAAAAAGGGGAAATACGTATTACCAAACTATTACGAGAAAGCTTATCCAGTAATAATTTAGATTTCGAATTGTCTCCAAATAATGTTATTATCATCAAAGATAAATTGTCTTTAAACAATTTAGTACAACAAAAAATAACAGGTAAAGTTACAGATAAAAACAGCATTCCTCTAGCTGGAATAACCATATATGTTACCAATAACTTACCAGAAAGTAAAACTTTTGACCAAGAGTTTTTAATACGCGGCACCGTTACAAATTTTGATGGCTCCTTTGAAATTATAGGTGAAGTTGGTTACTACTTGGTAGTTACTGGCCTTGGCTATGAATTATCAACTCAGGAAATAACGGCAGATACAACTATCTTTAATATTATGCTAGAGGAAAAGGCTAGCACTCTAGAAGAGGTTATTGTGGTAGCAACTGGTTACCAAACCATATCTAAAGAGCGTAACGCAGGGTCTTATGCCAAAGCAGATGTTAATGTACTAAGAAACCGAAGTACTAGCACTAATGTACTAAGCAGGCTTGATGGACTGGTACCAGGTTTATTCATTAATAATGCTCCAACTGATCAATCAGATGATGGCCTCCCCATAAGCATAAGAGGATTTAGCTCTATAAATGCAAATCGCTCACCTCTATTTGTAGTAGATGGTGTACCTATAAACGATGTAAGCCGTATAAACCCGCAAGATGTAGAAAGCATCTATGTTTTAAAAGATGCTACCGCTAACTCCATTTATGGTTCACGGGCTACTAATGGTGTTATCGTAATTACCACAAAAAAAGGAGGAATTGAAAACAAACTGCAAGTAGATTATGATAGTTATATAGCATTTCAGGGCAAAACAGATCTTAACTATACACCACGCTTAAACAGCCAGCAATTTATACAAACCGCAGAAGAAATATTTTCCCCATCTGACAATCCTTACTCAGAAGTTTCTAATTTCACCAATGTTGGCCATGTAGGCGTGCAACCCCACGAACAAATTTTATACGATCTTGATAATGGTACTATCGATCAAGCAACGGCAACATCACGCTTAAACGCCTTGGCTAGTTTTGATAATTTAGGGCAAATTGAAGATTTATTTTATAGAAATGCAATACTTCAAAACCATACACTATCTGTAAGGGGTGGAGGTGAAAAATACAGTATTTATGGGTCTATAGCTTATACCAATGCTCAAGACGATACCCCCAATAATATAGATGAGACATACAAACTAAATGTTAATCAAGATTACAGATTCAATAACTTTATTAAAGTTAGCCTTATTGCAGATTTAACCAATAGAAATACAAAAAGTAGACGCCCTATAGATGTAGATGGAAACACGCTACCCTACATAAGGTTTCAAGATGAATCTGGTAATCCTTTAAGCACAAACTTTTTTTCAGGATTTTCTGGTGATGATGAATTAGCATTTTATGAAAACGCTACTGGTATCAACTTAAACTACACACCACTTGAGGAAGTAAACAAAGGATATACTAAAGGTAATGATTTAAATGCGCGAATAAATTTAGGTTTAGATATTGACCTATCAAAAAAATTAAAATTCCAGGGGCGCTATGGTTATGTACACGGCAATTCTGAAACATCAAAATTTGATAATGAGGACAGCTTTACAGTCCGTTTTGAAAGAGCACAATTTGTTGAAGCTGGCCCCATTTATTTTTTACCAGAAGATGGAGGTCACTATGCCATTCAAAACATAAAACAAAGAGATTGGTTGCTAAGAAACCAGCTTAACTATGAAAACTCATGGCTGGATAAAAAACATCAATTAAGTGTACTATTAGGTCAAGAAGTCCAAGAAAATTTCAATAGTTTTAATCGTTCGTTTGTTCGAGGCTATAACAACAGACTACTTACTTCTATTCCTGTAGATTTACTAACCCTTTCAGAAGAAGGTATTGAAGCTCCAATTATAATTAATACATCTTTTGGCGGCACTAGCGAATTGAGCTTAAATGAAGCAACAGCCCCATTTACCGAAACCGAAATCACTAATAGAATATCATCTTTCTATGGTAATTTCGGCTATACTTATAACCAGAAATACTCTTTAAATGGAAGTTGGCGTATAGATGAATCTAACCTTTTTGGTATTGATAAGTCTGCACAAAACAAACCTATTTGGAGTGTTGGTGGTAAGTGGAATATAAGTAATGAGCCCTTTTTACAAAATTCAAAAATGATAAACACATTGGCATTGAGGGTTACATATGGTATTACAGGTAATTCCCCTATTCCAGGCGAATCCTCATCTTTTGATGTACTTGAACCCATAACAGATCCAATACTTCTTAATAATATAGGATTAGGAATCCTAACACCAGGAAATGATAAATTAACCTGGGAAACCACCGAAACCATAAACGTAGGTTTAGATTATACAATATTAAACAACCGCATTAATGGTTCTATAGACTATTACCAAAGAAAAACAACCGATTTAATTGGTGCGCTAGATAATAATATTCTAACTGGCTTTCCTAGTGTCTTTGGTAACCTAGGTAATATGGAGAACAATGGTATAGAATTATTAATAAACTCTTTAAATATAAATACTGCTAATTTCTCTTGGAGTACAACATTTAATCTTGCATACAATAAAAACACTATCACAAAATTAAATAGCCCGATTCCATTAACATCTGCAGAGGCCTTAATAAGAGCAAGATTTGTAGAGGGGCAATCGGCTTTTGCAATATATTCATACGACTATGCAGGACTAGACAATCTTGGTGACCCACAAGTACGTTTGGCAGATGGCACTATAACCAAAACTCCTGGTGAGCCAGTTGCAGAAGATTTAAAATTTGAAGGAAGCTATTTGCCTAAAATCACAGGAGGTTTTGGTAATACACTTACTTATAAAGGCTTTACTTTAAATGCTAATATTGTATATAACTTTGGTGCTGTAATGCGCGCAGACGTTCCAAGTAAACTAGACTTTACACAAGGGAGATTAACAGCAGGTACAGCATCATCACGTGTAGGTGATGAAAGCCTTAATACTGGTAACGTACATGCCGACTTTTTTAACCGTTGGAGGCAACCTGGTGACGAAAACTTAACCAATGTACCTTCATTTGTGGCTGATATTTCGACACACAACACCCGTAGAAATACTGATTTTTATAGGTTTGGAAATATAAATGTGCTTTCAGCCGATTATATAAAACTACGAGATATAACATTATCTTATGCTTTGCCCCAAAAAGCACTAGACTTTCTAAATGCTGATAACATTGCATTTCGTTTGCAATTATCAAACGTCATGTTATGGCGTAAAAATGACAGAAACATAGATCCTGAGTTTCATCAATCATTTTTTGGAATAAGAAGTCCTCTTATAAATCAAGAGACTATCACAGCAGGTATACATCTTACCTTTTAATCATTTTAAAAGTTTAAAACTATGAAAAATTTAATTCAATATATAACAATAGTATTAGGGCTTATTTTCACCTTAACAACCAGTTCTTGTTCAGAAGAATTTTTAGAAGTTGACATTAAAGGTAATATCATTGCAGAAACTACCGAAGATTATAATCTATTATTCAATAACAGGCTATTACATCAATTCTTTAGCCCATTGCCCATTGCCTTATCTCCAGAAGTATGCATGCTAGAGCCATTTAATTCAGGGCCTTTTTTCCCCACTAAACTCCCTGCGTTTAAATGGCAAGAAAGTATTTATCTTCCTGATGAAAACATGGTCATTATAGAGGAGTATGTATCAAATTTATATACATATAATAAAATAATTGAAGAGGTGCCCTTCTCAACAGGCGGTACAGAAACTGAAAAGTTAAACATACAAGCAGAAGCTCTAGCTAATAGAGCATGGCTTTATTTTCAGTTTATAAATTATTTTGGGAAACCATACAATCCAGATACCGCAACTACAGATTTAGCATTCCCTATTATTACCGAAGCAGATATTACAGAATCTGTATTTGAACAAGCTACTGTTGAAGCTATTTACAAATTTATGATAGACGACCTCAACAAAGCCATTCCAAACCTACGAAATACATTTTACGGGCTTCGCATGTCTAAGGGACCTGCTATGGCGCTCTTGGGTAAAGTTTACATTTTTATGGGAGACTATCAAAAAGGCATGGAACAGATAAATAATGCTTTTGCTGAGTTTGAAACGTCTGATGTAGAAATAGGGTTATACGACTATAACGTAACTACACTTCCAGGAGGTATACACGCTCCTGGTTTTGTTGGACCAGGTGTACCACCAGTAAATTCAGATATTGAAAACCCTTATCTTAGAGCTCATACAAATATTGATGGGTCTTTTAGCGCAGAGTTATTGACATCTCCAGAAACTACCCAACTTTTTGAACCAACAGATATAAGGCGAAATGTGTTTTACGTAAATAACTCTGGCCCATTTACACCTCCACTACCTACTCCAAACATCTTGCGGTATGTAGGAGGATCCTTTGCGGCCATGGGTATAAACATACCAGACCTATACTTATTGCTTGCTGAGTGTAAAACCCGTTTAAATGATTTAGATGGTGCAGTTGAAACTATTGAGTTTTTTAGACAACACAGAATGCCTGTTACAGATGCTAGTATTCCCAGTGGTTTATCTCAGCAAGAACTCTTAGAATATATAATGGACGAACGCAAAAGGGAGTTTGCAGTAAAAGGCATGGAGTGGTTTACTACAAGAAGAGTATTTTCAGACCCAATGCTTAGCAACAAAACTTATGTTCACACTATATATAATGCAGATGCCTCTGTAAAGGAAACATTTAACCTAACCGAAGACCGTCTTGTACTTAAATACAATCAACGTTTCTTAAATGAGAATCCAAATTTCTAAAATTTACTATAAAAATCCACTTATGGGAGTTATAGCCCAACAATATAATTCTAAGATATTATTGGGCATAACTTTCCAAAGTAAAAAGCAATCAATCTATAAACGTAATTAAAATTATGAAAAAGAATATTTTAACTCAAATAATAACGATCATCTTAGTATCTCAATGTGTATATGGACAGGGAGTTTCATGGAAAAAGTCAACTGACGGTATTACATTTGAAGAAGTTAAAGCCCTAGCCAAAGCAGAAAACAAAAAGATCTTTTTAGACTTCTTTACAGTTTGGTGTGGCCCATGTAAACGTATGGACAAAGAAATCTTCTCCAAAGAAGAAATTGGCACTATATATAATGAAAACTTTATTAATTATAAAATAAATGCAGAAAAAGGAGTAGGAGTTTCATTAGCCAAGACATTTGATATAAAAGCATATCCTACTTATATTTATTTAGAGACTGATGGAAGTCTAATAAGCAGGCGTACTGGCCTTTCTGATGATATTTCTACCATACCAGCCATGTTAGAATTTACTAAGGCTGTAGCAAATGGAGGAAAAATAAAAATACTGAAAGATTATGAGTTAGACTATAATAATGGGAATAGAGATGCAGCATTCCTTAAAAGGTATCTAAGTAAATATAGTGAGGAAAAATTTACATATCCTCCTCCGCATTTAGTCCTAGAATGGCTTAATGCTTTACCTGAAATCAAAGATAGAGATAATACTTCCTATTTACTAAACAGATGTGATTCAAAGCCTGGAAGCAAAGTCTATGACTATATTATCGAAAATATTGAGCAATTTCCTTTTTTTAAAGAGAAGGATAACTTAGTAAGATGGTTATCTACAACTATTTCATTTCATGAAAGTGAATCGTTCAAACTTATGAGTCTTGAAACTGTGAAGACATCTATTACAAATGACTTTCCTAAGTACGGACCGTTAGCCATTCAATTTTATGAACTTAACAAAAATTATAGAGGAAAAAAGAAGGATAAGGCATATTTAGAAGATTACCTTGATATTATAGAAAAAGGGCAACTAGACATAGATCTTGAGCCTTTTATACACATGGAAATCATGCAGATAAAAAATATTGACACGACATATTTTGAGAGAATCTTTCCCTTGGTTAAATCCTATTCAGATGAAAGTACAGATGATGCATTGCCTCAATTTATTTATGGTTATTACTTGTATAAGATAGACAAAAGAAAAGAAGCTATTGAGCATATTCAAAAGCATAAACAATTAATTACAGCGCACGCTAAAGAAGTAGCTACTAAAGCTTATGCAAAAAATATGCTAAAACATATTGAAGTAATGGAGTCCGGAAGTGCGTTAAATGAGTTTAACTTTTTTTAAATTTTTAATCAACTATTATGAAAATAAAAACAAAAATTACTATTGCATCAAAAATGGCTATCATATGCCTTATTATTATAACTGCTGTCTCTTGTAATAAAAGCATAAAAAAAACAGAAGGCTACGTTATAAAAGGAACTATTAAAGGTATGGATAGTGGTTCTGTAAAATTATTGGAACGAAAAATATTTGATGATACTAGAGCTAAAGTATTTGACAGCTCTCAAATAATTGATGGTCATTTTCAATTTAAAGGAACTATTGAACATCCTGATATGGTAATACTCAGTATTGATGAGGACAACCAGAGCTTTATTTTCTTGGAAAACTGTGATATGACCCTAGAACTAGATGTTAATCAAAAAAACGATTTTGGTTTTGTTAAGACAAAAATATCTGGATCAAAATATAATAACATTCTCAAAGAGCACAATAAAAAAGCAGATAGTATTGCCAATCAGGATAAATACGACAAGACCGAAACTCTATTTAAAGAGGTCTTAAAATTTAAGGAGATGGGAGATGATGTAGCATATGAAAACGCACTCATTGCATTCCAGAAGTTAGCCAAACAAAAATTTAAAGAGGTAAATGATTTCAAAATCCAATTTACCAAAGATAACCCAGCGCTACCAGTTTCGCCTTACGTACTAGGAACTATCTATGGAGAAGCCTACATGTCCAATAATGAACTCAAAGAGTTCTACAATCTATTTGAAGGTGAAGCTAAACACACAGTTATGTATAAATATTACACCAGAAGATATAACGAAATATTTAAAGATTTAGCTGTTGGTACAAAAGCACCAGACTTTACACTCACAACAATAGATGGCAATACATTAAAATTGTCTGAAATGAAAGGCAAATATATCTATTTAGATTTTTGGGCCAGTTGGTGCAGACCTTGTCGTGCAGCGTTTCCACACCTTAAAAAGCTTTATAAAAAGTATAAAAATGATGGTTTTGAAGTCATTGCCGTAGGTACTTCAGATAATGAAGCTAAATGGAGAAATGCTATCGTTGAAGATAAAACCGTATGGAATAATGTATTTGACGAAGATATTAGTGGTGAAGAAGATTATGGCGCTGTTGCTAAAGCTTATAAAGTACCTTTTTTACCAACTACATTCTTAATAGACAGTAACGGCATTATTGTAGGACGTCAACTACGTAAAGATGCCTTAGATGCGAAACTTAAAGAGCTCTATGGTTATTAAAATAGCGTGAGTGTAACATAACATTTTTTTTAAACTATTAAATTTCAACAAATTAAAACCTATTTCAGGTTCAACATAGTCGAAATCTTTAAAAACAGATAGGCAGTTTCGTAAGTATAGCTAAATCTTAATTGACATTGACATAGTGTGTGATAAACTTATTCGACTAGAAAGACCTGTCAGGTTTTAAAAACCTGACAGGTCTACAATACTCTATGTGATATTTTATTTTGATTTAACTATATTTAAAAATACTACTCATATATTTATGAGTATACAGTAGCTGTCAGCAGACAGGTTCTAGCTATTAATTTTCTTTTCAATCGTAAAATGAACTCGAGTTGAAAGAATTTCATCTAACACACAAAACAGGGAAACAAACTCTTATCCTTATTTATTTGAAGTGTTCAAGCATAATTGCCAAATGCCAACATCTTGCCATGCTCCAAATTTTAAGCCCACTTCTTCTAGATGTGCTACTTCTTTAAATCCAAATTTCTGGTGAAGTTTGTTGCAGTATATGCTAATTGGGCTGACTTTGTTTTCAATAAAGATTATAATTTACCAACGCTTCAAGAAGTTGAACAACACATTGAAGAAGAAGAAGGTCTTTTAAAAGAATCCCTAGTGCTGAAAAAGTAAAACACATCTCCATTATTGAGCTTGTTGGAATTTAAGTTTTAACCACCTAGCTATATCCTAAAAAAGATTAAAAAATTCACCTCAACGAAATACGAATATTACATTAATGAACGTTTTTAAATTATTAAATAGCAGTTCAAACATAATTACAAACCATTTATTGGTTTAAAAAGTAGTGTTCTCTAAGCTAGTTAACACTATGCAAGCTCTTTATAGAGTGTTTTTGCGAATACCCCGAGATTAGTAGGTTTTCTTGGGGTATTCAAAAAATTATAATACCTGAAACTATATGTCACCAAAATTAAGATCACACGTAATTTTTTAACATTTAATTATCTATTCCTTATCCTTTAGGTTTTAATTACCTTTGCAAAACCTAATACAAGCGTTATGATATATTCAATGACAGGTTATGGAAAATCTGTATTGCAATTACCCACTAAAAAAATAACAATAGAGCTTAAATCTCTTAATAGTAAAAATTTAGATTTAAATGTGAGAATGCCTTCTATTTATCGAGAAAAGGAATTATCCATTCGAAAGCTTCTTGCTGCTAAATTACAAAGAGGCAAAGTTGATTTCTCTATTTATGTTGAAGCTACTGCAGAAGACACATCTACGCAAATAAACACACCTGTTGTTAAACAATATATAGAACAGTTAAAACATGTAGTTGATGGGGACGCGATCGAACTCCTTAAAATGGCTGTTCGTTTTCCAGATGCTTTAAATACAGTTCGTGAGGAAATTGATGATGATGAATGGAAGACTATCGAAGCACAAATAAATACTGCTGTAAATGACTTAATCAATCATAGATTAGATGAAGGAAAGGTACTTGAACAGGATTTCAATAAACGTGTCATCACAATTGATAATATACTTGAACAAGTTATTGCTATGGATCCTGAACGTGTAGAAGGAGTTCGTGAAAGACTACTTAAAGGCGTCGAAGATTTAAAAGAGAAATATGATGAAAATCGCTTTGAGCAAGAGCTAGTTTATTATATAGAAAAGTTTGATATTACCGAAGAAAAAGTACGTTTAAAAAATCACTTAAATTACTTTACAGAATGTATCAATTCTAAAGACTCTAACGGAAAAAAGCTTGGGTTTATTAGTCAGGAAATGGGACGAGAAATAAATACCATTGGTTCTAAAAGTAATTATGCGCCTATGCAACAATTAGTGGTTCAAATGAAAGATGAACTGGAAAAAGTTAAAGAACAATTATTAAACGTACTATAAAACGTTAAAACGCATTGAAATTGAAGAAAGGCAAACTCATTGTATTTTCTGCGCCTTCAGGCTCTGGAAAAACAACCATTGTAAGGCATTTATTAGGAATCGAAGATTTGAATTTAGAGTTTTCTATATCAGCAACTTCCAGAGAGAAACGAGGTGAAGAAATAGATGCAAAAGATTATTATTTTTTATCGGCTAAAGATTTTAAAACCAAAATTAAAAATGATGAATTTTTAGAATGGGAAGAAGTCTATCGCGATAATTTTTACGGCACTCTAAAAACTGAAGTGGAGCGTATTTGGGCTATGGGTAAACATGTTATTTTTGATATTGACGTATCTGGTGGTTTACGTATAAAACGAAAATTCCCAGAGGAAACTTTAGCTATTTTTGTAAAACCACCAAGCATTGACGAGTTAAAAATTAGATTAAAAAAGCGTAAAACAGAAAGCGAAGATAAAATCAATATGCGTGTTGCAAAAGCATCGGCAGAATTAGCAACAGCTCCTTTATTTGATGTTATCGTTGTAAATGACGATTTAAACAAAGCGCTTGAAAATGCACATAAGCTAGTTGGTGATTTTCTAAACTCTTAAATTATTCAGAATGAAAGTTGGGTTATATTTTGGTTCTTTTAATCCTATTCACATTGGACATTTAGTTATAGCCAATTATTTAGCTGAATATAGTGATTTGGATCAAATTTGGTTTATAGTAACCCCTCATAGTCCGTTTAAAAAGAAAAGCAGTTTACTAGATAACTACCAACGTTTAGAAATGGTATATCGTGCTACTAAAGATTATACAAAGCTCAAACCAAGCGATATAGAATTTAACTTACCACAGCCTAACTATACCATCAATACACTTGCTTATTTACAAGAAAAATATCCTGACAATGAATTTTCTTTAATTATGGGCGAAGACAACTTAAAGAGTTTTCATAAATGGAGAAATTACGAGTTAATTCTTGAAAATCATCATATATATGTTTACCCTCGTATTTATGAAAACAAGATAGAAACACAATTTAAGAACCATAAAAAAATACACCATATTGATGCTCCTATTATGGAACTGTCTTCAACATTAATACGCCAAGGTATCAAAGCAGGTAAAAATGTAAAACCCATGCTTCCAGAATTTGTTTGGGAGTATTTAGATGAAATGAATTTTTATAAATGAAACTCTGATATGTTCTAAAACTACTTGATATTGTGAGAAAAAATGATAACTTCGTTTAACACCCCCATATAGTTCAACATATACTGAACCTACTTCAGTATTAAAAACGTAACCATATCTAAGCATAGTGCCTAATTGAAAGAATGAATAGTCTACAACTAGTTTTAGGTTTTTTTATAATATTCGTATACGGCCTACCACAGTCTATTCATGCTCAAAACTCTGAAATTATAATCAAAACAAATTTGGCGAAGTTTGAACCTGCTGACGGAAAATGTCTTTTTTTCATTGGACAGGACATGGCTGCAATTGGAGGGCTTGATAAATACAATGATGGCTATTGTAACTATTTTGATATTCCAGCGGGATTTACTACATATACCAGTTTATCACCGGGAGATCAGTCCTTCGGTTTTACAAATAAAGGTAATGATGGTATTAAGAGTATTTCCAATTGGGGAGCTGGAGATATTTGCGCTCAATGTTTCATAGACGACCCTGATTTTAAATACAGTGTAATCTCCATTGGTTTATCATTGGTTAATCATGAAAAAGAAGTCGCTAAAGGAAAACAAGACCACCTTATTAAAGAGCTAGGAGAGTGGATTAAAGGATTAGGGCAACGACCTGTATTTCTTCGAATTGGTTATGAATTTGATGGATGGGAATGGAATCACTATAAAAAAAGACATTATTTATCTGCATGGAAACGTCTTCGTACAATTTTTAATGAAATGAATATCTCTAATGTCGCTTTTGTTTGGCAATCCAAGGGAACAGGCTCAAATCAAAAAACTCTGGAAGAATGGTATCCAGGAGATGATCTGGTTGATTGGTGTGGCTATTCATATTTTGGAAATCCCGATAAAGAAATGCTAACTTTTGCAAGAAAGCATAACAAACCTATATTCATTGCTGAAGCAGCACCAGTATTTGAAATAGATAATTTATATTTTAACACCCACCTTACTGACTCTGAAACAGCAAAAAAAGCATGGAAACAATGGTTTTTGCCATTTTTTGATACTTTAAATCGAAATGCCGACATTATTAAAGCTTTTAGTTATATAAACGTTAATTGGTCTATTCAACCTATGTGGATAAATAATCCCACTTTTCAAAAAGTTGACTCTCGGATTCAAACCAGTGAATTAATATCTAAAAAATGGGAGGAGGAAATAGCAAAATCTCGATATCTAAAATCGAATTCTGAATTGTGGAATCAATTAGGATTAAACAATTGAATCACCATATTTATATGTACACCTACCTAAATCTCTAAAAATAAAATTGAAATGCAAATTTGATGGTCATAAAAAACAAACAACGTTAGTTTTAATAAAATCTATACTAAACCTGTTTTACGGAACGTTAAATGGAACTCACAAAAAAGCCAACTTAAAAATAAGCTGGCTTTACTTTACAAACTAAAATAGCTATTAAATAAACTTTAGTCTATAACAGGGATACGTATTAATTGTCCTGGATATATTTTATCTGGGTCTGTTAGCATGGGCTTGTTAGCATCAAAAATAACAGAGTATTTCATAGCATCATCATAAAACTCCTTGGCTATTTTTCCCAAAGTATCACCACTTACCACAGTGTAAAATTGTGCTTCTGGCTCTTTATGCTCTATAGTCATTTGGTCATCAACAATCGAAATTCCTTTAGAGTTACCAACAACTAAAATTACTTTTTCTTTAGTAGCCTGATCGGATGCCAATCCAGTAACAACAGCAATATCTCCATCAATAAAAATATTTAAATGTTCTATTTGCAACTGTAAACCTACAATCGTTTCCCTAAGTTTATTTACTGCTGCTTTTTCCAATTTAAGTTCCTCTACAGCTACTTCGATAGCATCTTCCGCATCTACTTTACCAATTCCGAATATTTTAGCTCCAGCATCTTTAATAAATGAAAACAATCCCATGATTTTTTGTAATTTTTTGAGGGTTAATGCTTTTTAGACACCAAAAAAAACACAAGGTCACATATTTTATATCTTTTTTAATAAAGAATTTCTCTAAATATAACTTCTTGATAACCTTAAGAGTATTCTCCTTAAATCCTGAGTCTAGCCTCTGGAAATTATTTTTAATTAAACAAAAAGAAACCGCCTAAAGAATAATTCCTTAAGCGGTTTCTAAACTAAATAACCAACCAAAATTTTTATTTAACCCTAGTACTTTCTCTTGGGTTTTCTACTTTATCTTTTCTAAACTTACGCTTCTTATCAACCGTCGTTTTTCCTTTTGCTTTTGTATCTCCATTTTTAAGGTATTGTATATACCCTCTACCTTCAAACTCATAAACTGTTTCAGACGATGGGTGAAACAACTCTATCTTTACATCATTTATAACGCTCAATTCGAAGTATTCATTGTTGAAGAAATCATAATCTAATGTTAAAGTTTTTAAATACATATTTCCAGTAACATTTCCAACACCATATATTCCTGTATAATCCCATATAAGATTGTTTGCTGCTGTCCCGTTTACATCTTGTGAACTTTGAAATGTAGAATCATTTCCTCCAGCTAAAAACTGTAAATAATTTTCATTATCAAACTCGTTTATAGCTCCAAATTCACTTGTATAAGTCTTTTCCCAAGCTTCATATTCTTGTAAGAAATAATGAATATTATCGTAGAAAACAAAATCGTAATCAAAATTACTACGTTGATAACCCTCTAGAAAATAAGATGTATCGTTATTAGGGTTATAAAGTTCAATCGTATTGCTATCTATTTGAAAAACATCAAAAGTTTCAAATCTATCAATATCATGAGAAACATCTAAAACCATATCATACGCATCATATTCTCCTATATCTATACCAAAACCATCTCCATTATCTCCTAATCCAACTATATTATTGTTTGCATATACCACCCCATTTCTAAAAGATATTGTAAATGCTTTTTGTAAAAAGGGGGTTTCACCAAATCCTTTAGTCCTATTAATATCAACATACCATAATTCGTGAGAGTTTAATAATTGATTTATAGATATCCCAGGGTCTTGTAGTTCATCAACATTAACTTCTGTATAGCATGATGTAAATAATGTTGCTGTTAAAGCAAAGCCTAAAAGTAATTTTACAGTCCTCATAATCAAACATTTTTTTGGGTTTATACTTTAGTGATTTCAAAACGCGTGCCAAAAAACAATTTCTTAATCTTTTCTTAGTTTAACAATCATTATTATTTTGTGTATTTTTGAAGCGAAAATGATTAGTTATCTATGGATAAACCTTTAAAATATGCAGTGTTTGGAGCCGGAAGTTGGGCTACAGCTATTGTGAAAATGCTTTGTGAAAATTTAGATGAAGTTGGTTGGTACATGCGAAGTGTCTACACCAAAGAGCATTTACTAAAAGAGCAACACAACCCTAATTATTTAAGCTCAGTCGAATTTCATTTAAAGCAATTAAAAATCAGCAACGATATTAACGAAATAGCTGCTTATGCAGATGTTTTATTTTTTGTGATTCCTTCGGCTTTTATTCATGGTGAACTAGAAAAACTAAATATTGATATCTCTAGTAAAACAATAGTATCAGCCGTAAAAGGTATTATGCCAGAAACGGGACTCTTAGTTGGTGAGCATTTTCATGATGCTTATAATGCTCCTTATGATAATATTGCGGTTATAGCTGGACCTTGCCATGCAGAAGAAGTAGCTTTAGAACGTTTGTCTTATCTAACTATTTCATGTTCGGATACTGAAAAAGCAAAAAAGATAGCTAATAATTTATCTAGCGATTACATAAAAACAAAAATCAGTGATGATATTATAGGCATAGAATACGCTGTTATGCTAAAAAACATTTATGCTATTGCTGCAGGCATTGCACATGGTTTGGGTTATGGTGATAACTTTCAAAGTGTGTTAATGAGTAATGCGATACGTGAAATGAAACGTTTTATTAAAAAAATGCATAAAATGAAACGTAATATTAATAACTCTGCTTATCTGGGTGATTTGTTAGTAACTGGTTATTCAGTTTTTTCTAGAAATCGCATGTTCGGTAATATGATTGGTAAAGGTTACACTGTAAAATCGGCTCAAATGGAAATGAATATGGTTGCTGAAGGTTATTATGCGACAAAAAGTGCTCATTTACTCAATATAAAAAACACAAAAAAAACACAGCTTCCTATAATTAATGCAGTTTATCAGGTTTTATACGAAAACAAAAACCCTAAAAAAGTGTTTAAAAAGTTAACTGAGAAGTTGGATTAGATTTTCCAAGAATTGCAATTCATTTAATAAAAATAACCACCTCGACTTCAATTTCGATACCTCGAAATTGAAGTCGAGGCTGTCTAGAAAGTCTATAAGTTGTCATTTTGAGCGCAGCCGAAAAATCTCAATATGCTGGTATTCAAAATGTTTAATTTAAAGAGATTCTTCATTTCATTCTGAATGACACTTTTTTAGACAGCCTCTTTTATTAACTGGCCAAAATAAAATTTTTATTGGAATTTGATCTATTTCTTTAGAGCCTAAGATCAAACTCGACACTAAATCCTTCCATTATTTTAAGGGAATGTGGATTTAATTCCATAAAAGGAATTAAAGACGGAAGGGTTTACTTCACTAAAACACCTTTAACATCCATTAAAGGAACTGATTGTAAAGCTTTCAAATTAATCGTGTTTTTTCTAAATAAATAAGTTTTATCAAACATGGTATTACCTTCAAAAAAAGAAACTTTAAAGGTATTGTTCAGGGCAAATAACCCTTCTTGCATCAATTCTATTTTTGCATAACTTTTTTTGGGAAGCTTATCTAGCTTTTTTCTGAAAATAGAAGTCGTTTTATTTTCTGAATAACCACTGGTAACGATAAGAATCATTTCTAGATCAACATCCTTATCATTTATTATGTAGGCATTCCAATCTTGCGTTTTGTATATATCATTGTATTCGTTTACAACAGCTATGTAAACGTCTTCGACTTTTGGGATTTGAATGTCTTTTTTCACTTATCTATTTAATTTAAAAGCACAAAAATAATCGTTTTTTTAAGAATGGTAATTTTGATAAAACATTTATATTAGCCATAATCGTTTTAATTATACTCTTATAAATAATCATGAATGATATAAAGACCTATATTGATAAAAGTATATTGTGTTGGTTAGCGACTTCTTCCTCAGAGAATATTCCTAATGTATCACCTAAAGAAATATTTGCACACTATAGAGAAAATAATATCATAATTGCAAACATAGCATCTCCTCAATCGGTTAAAAATATTAAGGAAAACCATAATGTATGCGTAAGTTTTATAGATGTTTTAGTGCAAAAAGGGTATCAAATTAAAGGGAAAGCTGAAATTGTGTCTAAAAACGATACAGAATATGTTACCATGGAAACCATTTTATTGAAAATGACAAAAGGCAAATTTCCATTTTCTAATATTATCAAAATATCAATTGATAATGTTAAAAAAATAATCGCCCCTAAATATATTCTTTATCCAGAAACCACTGAAGAAGACCAAATAGAAAGTGCTAAAAAAGCTTATGGTTTACAATAAATTACAAAGCACTCTTAAACTGCTCCAAAAACCTAACATCATTTTCACTCAGCAAACGAATATCACCTATTTGGTGTAGTAACATAGCTATACGATCTATACCTACTCCAAATGCAAATCCTGAATATTCAGTTGGATCAATTTTACAGTTTTCTAAAACATTAGGATCAACCATACCACAACCTCCAATTTCCAACCAACCAGTGCCTTTGGTAATTTTATAATCAGTTTCGGTTTCTAATCCCCAATACACATCTATTTCTGCGCTTGGTTCTGTAAATGGAAAGTACGACGGACGCAATCGTATTTTAGACTTTCCAAACATTTCAGTTGTAAAGTACTGAAGTGTTTGCTTTAAATCTGCAAAACTTACATCTTTATCTATGTACAATCCTTCCAACTGATGGAAAAAACAGTGTGATCTTGCCGAAATAGCTTCGTTTCTATATACTCTACCTGGTGAAATAGTACGAATAGGCGGTTTATTGTTTTCCATATAACGCACCTGTACAGAACTGGTATGTGTACGCAACAAGATATCTGGATCTGTTTGAATAAAAAATGTATCCTGCATATCACGTGCTGGATGATATTCTGGTAAGTTTAAAGCTGTAAAATTATGCCAATCGTCTTCTATTTCAGGGCCTTCACTTACGTTAAAACCTATGCGAGAAAAGATATCAATAATTTGATTTTTTACGATAGAAATAGGATGACGTGCACCAATTTGAACAGGTTCTCCAGGGCGCGATAAATCACCATAAACACCTTTTACTTCTTCTTTACTTTCAAGCTCATCCTTTAAGGCATTCACCTTATCCTCTGCTGTTTTTTTAAGTTTGTTTATAGTTTGACCAAACTCTTTTTTCTGATCGTTTGCTACATTTTTAAATTCAGCAAAAAAGTCGTTTAATAAGCCTTTTTTACCTAAATATTTTATACGAAATGCTTCTACTTCTTCTTTAGATTGCGTTTTAAAGTCTTCTGCTTCAGCTATGAGTTCTTTTATCTTATCTATCATGGTGTCATTTCAAAAATGAATGGCAAATTTAATCAATTTTGTTAAAAATACGTTCGTATTCAAGCAATTGTTAGAACTCTTTTGTAAGATATTAAAACAAATTCAGCATGACTAGCAAAAAAACAACTTGCAGGAATGCAACCTAAAAAGTAACGCTTAAAAACTAACTAATATATTCAGTTTCTAAAAAATAGTTCACGATGGCTTCTTTCATTAAAATACTTTGTTCACCTGCTTTTAAATGAGGAAGGGCTTCTAATGTTTTATAATGTGGCCACCCTTCTTCGTCTACAAAATCAAGTTCGTAATACCCATAAGGAATAAGCAATTTGCAAATCGCAATATGCATGAGATCTAACTTCTGATCTTTTTTAAAGCTCCTATCCAGTTGACCAAGTTCCTGAACCCCTATTAAATAAATAATAGCATCGAGGTCTAAAGTCTCGCCATCTGCAAATTGATCAGATAGTTTTTTAACTAGCAACTGCCAACGTTCTTTTAATTGTTCGTCTCTAGACATTTATAAAGTTCAAAATTAAAAGCCCAAAGTTACGTGTTTATCTGGTCTTTTAAACACTAAAAATTATAATTTCCATTTTATTCCTAAACCTGCATATTGGTTACGATACCCTCTAAAAGATCGTGCATCAATATCGGTATAATTTGTATGTCTCAATCTACTATAAATGTTAGCAGTTAAAAATAGGTTATTTGATAACTTATGTGCTATTGAAAGATTAAATTCTATATATTCATACGTTAATTTATCTCCTATTAAACCATCATTATCTCTTGCCTCAATAGATTTGTAATGTCTGTTTAAGTATGAAAAATCTGTTGTAATTTCAGTGTTAGATTTCTCGTATTTTAACTTTAGTTCTGGACCAAATTGTGAAAATCCAGACCGATCTATTTTATCCATTCTTTGATAAAAAACAAAACTCGGTTTTGCTTCTAAATTGTTTCCTAATGGCACTTTATAGTACGGATTAATTTTTAGATAGCTCCAATCTCTAACGCCATTAGAAATGATGTTTGTTGCATTAAATGTATCATATTTTCTAACTTTAAAATAAGCTAATACGCCTATACTGTGCTCACTTCCATTAACTTCTAGGTCTTGTTTTGTTGATAGATTTACCCCTGCTTCATTGTACTGCAAATCTCTTTCTCCATAGGCATCATAATCCCTAAAATTATAAAATGCTTTAACAGTTGTTTTATTAGCTTCAATAGGTTCGAATTGCACACCAATGCTTGCTCCAACATTTGTATAACCTAACGGATTAACAATAACATCCTGGGCACCATCTAAACCTTCTCTATTCATTCTTATTATACTTGCTTCTCCTAATAAAGTGGTATATCTTGACAGATCATGGTAATATTTTGCCTGCCCAGTAATGTCCCAATAACTATCTTCTAAATTCTCATAAAACACTTTAATATTAGGCTTTGCAATAAGTCTCAATTTGCTACGATTCCATTTGATGCGGTTTTCAAAATCAATGTTTACTTCCTGGTAAATACTACTTGCTATTAAATCGTTTTCATCAAGCAACATGCCATTAAAACGAACTTGATCTGGGCTTTTAAAATAATTATACTCATAACCTGCTTGGGTACCAGCTTCTAATTTAATTTGTGACTGAGCTTGGATTTGACTCATTACTAATATAACTCCTGTTATTATTTTTAAATATTTCATGTCTATTTTATTTGTTTTTATAATTTAATTTTATAGCATCTCCCAAACCCATTTGATTGACTAATTGAATCCCTAAACCTGGTCTTACATTAACCTCCATTATCTGTGGTCCCTTTTTAGCATCTATGACTAAATCTATTCCTAAATAATCCAGAGGAAATACTTTTGCGGTATCAATAGATAGTTTTATGAGTTCTTCCCAATATGGTATTGGTTTTCCTTTTATGGGTATCGGATTATCTGGGTGGCAATCTAGATACTGTCTCCCATCGTAGGTTTGTGTTAATACGCCTTTATTAATATCGACACCTATACCGACACCGTTTTGATGTAAATTTGCTTTTCCATTAGACTTTGATGTTGGCATTCTAAGCATCGCCATAATGGGTTGTCCTTTTAAAGTAATGACTCTAAAATCTGGCACACCTTCATCATAAATTTCGGCAAAGAATGGATGTGGAACTATGCATTCTTCAATAAGACAACTGTCTTGAGAATTCATAGAATAAAACCCAGAAACAATACTTGTAATATGTTGAAAAATTTGTGTCTCGGTAATTGGTTCTCCGCCATTTCTCCAATTAGAATTCGCGTCTTTTTTTAAAATCAAAATGCCTCCGCCTCCACTACCGTTAGCTGGCTTAACCGCCATACTCTTGTATGTCTTACATTGTTCCCACTTATTCTTTATATCGCTTACTCGCTCTATAACAGCATAAGTCTCAGCACAAGCAATATAATTGTTATGTAAAATAGCCTTCGCTTTTACTTTATTATCTGCTAATTGATAATGTTTGCGTTTATTATTGGGGTATATTAATTCTATATTTCTTTGATTAAGCCCCATAACACCTCTTCTATTTTTTATTGTGAATAAGTCTCTACGCATAGCTTGTGTTTTTAAGGTTAAAAATTGGGTTAAATCTTATTAATTCTGACCATCTTAAGCCTAGATAACGCCCTAAAAGCATAGATAAACTCACTATAATTAGTAATATTTCCGGGAATACAATTAGTATGGAAGACAACCATTTATTAGATAATAATAAGTAACAAATGCTTACGGCTAACAATGTTTGAAATAGCATGTTAGTAGCTTCGTTAAATCCATCTTCTACTATTAAATTTGAAAAGCGCTCTGCCGAAACTGTTAAAATAATTATAGGGAAGAAACTTAATGATCCTAACCAGGCATTATTGGTTAAAAGCCCTAAATAAGACCCTACAATAATGACAATAACCATAAGGGTTAATGAAATTACCAGCTTTGGGGTATGTAGCAACCCTAGTTTAGAAAATGGCTGAGATAATAGTCCTATAACAAGAATTAAAAATAAAAAGATGCTAATTCCAATAACAAAACCTGTCTTTAGTAAAGAAAAAGCTATTAATACAGGAAGAAAAACACCAAAAGTTTTAAGTCCAACAACATTTCTTAATAACGCTACAATAAAACCTCCTAAAGGAAGCATTAACAACAATACCAATAACTTATAAGTTATGACTTTGTTTTCTAATAAATTTAATAGCGAAAAAGGAATCAATGCACCTATCTCTGATGCACTAGCTTGTATAAAAGGAATATTAACTTGTCGTTTAAGCTCATAATTATAATCAAAATTAATCTTTGAAGTACGGGTTAGTAAAAACTCATCACCCTCGTACAATTCTAAATAATTAGCTGGTATATAGGCAAAATGATTATTTATAGCATCAAAAGGAATCCATTGATTATTTATTAAAAGTTCTGCCCATACATGAGAACTACGGGTGTTTTCGGTATTTAAAATCATCCCCCCTTTTATTCGTGCAGGATACCCTAGAGCTCTCGATAAAGCGACAAGCAATCTACTTTTACCATTACAGGATGCAATATTTTGTTCTAAAGCTGTTACAGCATCGGTTAGTGTAATTATTGGTGCATTAGGAATTGCTTCTACATAACTAAAAAGTGATTTAACAATTTCCTTATCATTCGTTTTATCATTGGATAGTTGCTTAGCCAATACTTGTATTTTCGTATTATCAGACTGAATATTTTCTGTAGCACTTAAATAAGTAAGATCTACATCTCTATTGTACTTAAAAACCTTTGGAAGTTTAAATGTTTTAGATTTTCCCTCAAATTCAAATTTATAATCAATGTTCTCGTATGCTTCAGCATTATTGGCTGTCCAAATACCTCTAATATTATTATTTGAAGCTTTACGTTCAAATGTAACACTGGGACTCGTATTTAATGATTCTGAAGTAATTTGTTGTCGATCTGAATTTTTGGGCAAAAAGGTTTTTATTTTAGTGGTTTCGTCATTTGTCTTGAAGAAATATTGATAATTTACCGTATAACGTTCTTCTGCGAAAAAGTTTCCAATTTTACCAGATAAAGAAATAGCCTTTACTAATAAAACTAAAGAAGCTACTACTAACAAAAGGGTTAAAATTATTCTGAAGTTGTTTAATGATCTCATGATTTAAATTATTAGATTTGTTAGGGGAACAGTTATTTTTTAATATACCCTACCCCTCTTTAGAAAAAATAATTTTTATTTTTAATGAAAGACAGCAATTCGGTTTGTTTAGAACATAACTATAGAAAAGTATTCGATAATCATTCTGAAGAGCTTCGGAACTATCTTTATTACAGATGTGGCGATTTACAACAAGCCGAAGATATTGTTCAGGATTCCTTTATTAAACTCTGGAATAATTGCAAAAAAGTACTTCTAGAAAAAGCACGCGGCTATTTATATGCCATTTCTAAAAATGCATTTTATAATGAAGTTGCTCATAAAAAAGTGATTTTAAAATATGCTAAACAGCCACAAAAAATTTCAGATATTGAAACGCCTGAATATAAAATGGAAGAAGATGAGTTTATGGTTAAACTTGAAAATGCCATTCAATCTTTGCCTGAAGGCCAGCGAGAAGTTTTTTTGTTAAATAGGGTTGATAAAAAAACATATAAAGAAATGGCAGAAATGCTTGGGGTATCTCAAAAAGCCATTGAAAAAAGAATGCATAAAGCACTCATTAAATTAAGATTAACAATTAAAAATATTTAATGGGGGTAGGGTAAAAAGATACTTGCTGGTTACCTAAGTGAACAAAGATATTATGTTTGAAGAAAAAGACGATACAATTTTAGCAAGATGGTTGGCAGGAACGCTTACCCAAGAAGAGCTTGCCGAATTCAAAAATTCAAAAGAATTTGCGGAGTATCAATCTATTGTTACCGCTTCAAATCGTTTTGAAAAACCTGCTTTTAATAAAGAAAAGCTATATACCAATATTGCTGCAAAACGCAAAAATCAAAAATCAACTAAAGTTATTTCTCTAAAATCTATTAGTTATGTAATAGCTGTTGCAGCTTCCATTGTTTTAATAATTGGTGTTTTCTTTAATAATATAACTTACAAAACGGGAATAGGCGAGCAATTAGCTGTAACACTCCCCGATAATTCAAAAATTCAACTTAATGCCAATTCTAAATTAGAGCATAATCGATTTTTCTGGAATTCCAATCGCAACGTTTCGCTAAACGGAGAAGCTTATTTTATAGTAGAAAAAGGCAGTACTTTTAATGTAAAAACAAACTACGGAACAGTTAGTGTTTTAGGAACAGAATTTAATATAAGGTCTAGAAAAAACGCTTATAATTTAATTTGTTACGAAGGTAAAGTTATGTTTAAACAAAATAAAACAGAGAAAACGGCTGTTTTAACTGCTGGAAAATCTATTTCTATAATAAATAATGATTTTAATGAAGCTACTACTACAAAAACGAGTCCTTCTTGGTTAAAAGGGATCAGTACGTTTGATAACACGATGCTTAGTGATGTTTTAAATGAGTTAAGAGCACAATACGGGATCACTATTAAAACAAATGGTGTTGACCTATCTCAACGTTTTACAGGTAATTTTGTACATAACGATCTGGAAACTGCTTTGAAAACAGTTTTAGTTCCGATGCAAATAGAATACACAATCAACAAAAATATCTTACTACTAAATAGCTCAAAAGAATAATAGCTATGAAAAAAACACTTTACCTCTTTATTTTATTAATACCATTTTTGTCTTTATCTCAAGAAAAGCTTAGTATTAATTACCAAAACACTTACTTAAAAACAGTTTTAAAAGATATAGAAACTAAATCAGGTTTACTTTTTTCTTATAGCGAAACTTTAGTAGCGAACAAGCTTATAAATTTTATTGCTACGAGCATAAGCATTGAAGATTTATTAAAAGAATTAAAAAAGCAAACAGCGCTTACTTTTGATAAAATTTCAGAAAAACAAATCATAATAAAAGCACCAAAGATTGATATTTGCGGGTATTTATTTGATAGTGACACTAAAGACAATCTTCCTTTTGCTACCATAGTTGTTCAAGGTACAGATCATGGTACAACAACTAATGAATCTGGTTTTTTCGAACTCCATAATATGGATCCTAATAGCAACATAGTTATTCAATATTTGGGCTATAAAGACATGAGGCTTCCTGCATTAGAATTAAAAGAGGGCACCTGTAAAAACCTCTATTTAAGGACTAATGCACAGGCTTTAAATGATATTATTATAACAGCTTATATTACAAAAGGTTTAAATAAAAACAATGATGGCTCTACCTTAATAAGAAACGACGCCTTGGGATTATTACCAGGTCTTACAGAACCCGATGTCTTTAAAAGTCTACAATTAATTCCTGGTATCACAAGTTTAAATGAAAGTGCTTCCGATATTCAAATTAGAGGAGGGTCCCAAGATCAAAACTTAATCTATTTTGATGATATTAAAATGTACAATACCGGACATTTTTTTGGAATGATTTCATCCATTAACCCTTATGTTGTAGAAAGTACTAAAATATATAAAGGCGGAGCAAGCCCAGAATATGGTGATCGTGTTTCTGGAGTTATTGATATTTCAAGTGCTAACACTGTTATAGATTCTACAACTATTGGTATTGGCATAAATGGTACACATGCAGATGCATTTATAAAGACACCAATAGCAAAGTCTGTTGGTATTACAGCTTCAGCAAGACGTGCGCTTACAGATGTATTTCAGACTCCAACCTATGATGCTATTGCAGATAAGGTATTTCAAAATACAAAAGTAGTCACCAATAATGCTGGAGTGGTTGTTGAAGACGACGATGATACTTCTGAAATTTCGGGAGAAAATGAATTTTATTTTTATGATACTAACATAAAATTAATTGCTGAACCTTCAGAAAATGACTTAATCACAGTTAGTGGTTTAATAACAAAAAATGATTTGAATTTTTCGACTATTGACGATGAAGATAACACTTCAGATCAATTGCAAATAGAAAACCAAGGAGCCAGCTTACTTTGGAGTGGTACTAAATTTAAAAAAATGAAACATTCCCTTAAAGGCTATTACTCTTATTTTAATAGTTTTTACGATAATTTATTTACAGAAGAAGGCATTGTAGAAGAAGAGAATTTAAGAAAAAACAGAGTTGAAGAATATGGCTTTGATGCTAAAATAGAATATGAGTTTATTGACAATCATGCCATAAAATTAGGCTATCAATATACAAATACAGGTGTGTTTTTTCAATTGTTTAGAGATGAACTAGACAATAACACGATTGATCCTGATGATGACGAGGATGTTATTCTTAGTGGTGACACTAGAGATTTTAACGAAATTAAAAATCAAGAAAACCAAACGCACAGTATTTATGGAGAATACCTTTTTCGTCCAAATAATAAAGGCGTTTTGAGTCTTGGTGTTCGTGCTTCGCATTATTCGGCTATTAATGATTATTTTATAGAACCCAGATTAAATGCAGAATTCCCTATAAATAAAGACATTAGATTAAAAGTTACAGCCGAAAAAAGATACCAAACCATAAGTCAGTTAGTTAATTTTGAAGACACACAACTTAGATTAGAAAATCAAATATGGACGTTATCTGATGGAGGCGATATTCCTGTTTTAGAAAGCACACAGTTTTCCAGTGGCTTTTTAATTGATCTTAACGGCTGGATTTTTGATATAGATGCTTATGTTAAAAATATTGAGGGACTCACTTCTTTTACAAATGGTTTCACGAATGCTTCAGAAGACTTTTCAACAGGGGAAAGTGATATTTTTGGTATAGACGTTTTATTAAAAAAGAAAATAAATGACTTTAATTTTTGGTTAGGCTATACTTTTAATGATGTACAATACACTTTTAAAAGCCTACAAAATAGCTCGTTTCCTGGGAATAATGATGTTACCAATAATTTCAGAGCCTCAACATCTTACAACTTAGGAACATGGGAATTATCACTAGGATGGATGTATAGAACGGGAAGTCCTTTTACTCCCGTGGATAATTTTAATGTGACTAGTGGTGATATTGATTTTGGATTGATAAACAGTGAGCGTTTACCAAATTACCATCGCCTAGACGCGTCATTATTGTATCATTTTAAACTATCACAGCGTAACAAAACGCGCGGTGTTTTTGGAGTATCATTACAAAATATCTACTCAAGACAAATCCCTCTTTCTGTATTTTACAGAGTGGATACAAATCCAAATACAGGCGTAGAAGAATTAGATCGTATAGAACAATTATCACTTGGCTTTACACCAAATGCAACATTTAGACTATATTTTTAGTTATATATTTATCATACATTTGTTTTATGGGTATTATAGACATTGTTTTAGGAGCTTTAATTTTATTCGGACTTATTCGTGGTTTTATGAAAGGGCTTTTTGTTGAAGTTGCCTCTTTGGTTGCTTTAATTGCTGGGGTTTATGGCGCCATACATTTTAGCAATTTTGCTGGTGAATTTTTAGAAAGTAAAGTAGATTGGAATGAAAAAACCATTAATATTGCTGCTTTTATAATAACTTTTGTAATCATTGTTTTAGCCATTGCGCTTGCTGGAAAAGCACTAACTAAATTAGCAGATTTTGCTGCTCTAGGCATTATAAATAAGCTACTTGGAGGCATTTTTGGAAGTCTTAAAATTGCATTGATTTTAAGTGTGATTTTAATCGTTTTTGATAAAATGAATAGAGCAATACCATTTGCAAATGAAGACGATTTAAAAGCTTCTGTATTCTATAACCCCGTAAAATCCTTGGTGCCTATGATTCTTCCAAATATTTTAGATTCTAATGAAAATGAGGAAGAGGATACCATAGAAGCAGGTGAAGTTTAAGCTATTTAATTGTATTATCGCTAAGTATCTTATTTAATCCCATTTGAAATAAAGTTCCTTTTACTAAATCTTGTATGTCTTTTATTTCTGTGTAAGTCATGGCGAAAGTCATTTGCGGATTTGGAGCTTCAACCAACAATTTGCAAGTTTTATATTCTATACAATCTATACATGAACAGTTTCTGTTTAAAGATCTATCTATGTTTTCAGAGAATAATAGCAATTCATGGGACGTTAGTAATAACCCTGTGTCTCTAAAGACTAATTGAATCTTCTTAAAATCTTTAACAGCACATCTTTTCCAGTGGAAAGCGATTCCAAAATCATTATAGTAAATCGTGTTTATATCGTCCATGCTTTAATTAGTTTAAAATCAATTTATAATCTATATCGTTAGCATATAATACATTTTCAAAACCACATTCTTCTCCACAAAAAAGTAATTTCAATTCTTTTATTTCTTGTCTATTGAACATTAAAACCAGGTTTTTTTGCATTGACGGAATGGGGATTTTTCTTTTAACCTTTGCGCAAGAATATCTTTCTTCCCAATAATCCAACTCGATGTTTAAAAGATAGTCTTTAAAATGATCAAACTCATTTGGAGTAAATTCAAAATAAATATTATTAAACTCAACATGATAGACATTACATTGCTCACATATTGAAAGTTCTCCACTAGTTACTTTTGCTATTGTCCTTATACTATTGCACATACATTTTTATATTAATAACAATCTGTTTTAATTTGATTTAGATTTAAAGGCCTATTCAATTTAGATTCAGAGATACTTTCTAATGTTTCCAGAACATCGTTTTGCATAGCTATTGATCCACAAATCATAATAACACCATCACTTTTTAATACCCGAGATATTAAATCACTTTTTTCTACTATTGAATTTTGCACATATCTTTTTTGACTTTCCTCTTTTGAAAAACTAATGTAAAGTCCAGATAGTTTTTTGCTATAAAAAGCTTTATCTATTAATTCTGAATAGATTTGATAAGAATCTTTCGTCCGTCCACCCCAAAACAAATGTGATTTTACAGAATTAGAATCCTGATTATTAATCATCCCCAAGAATGGTGCAATCCCCGTCCCATTAGAAATCATAACGACTTCTTTCACATTTACAGGAAAATTAAAATCTTTATTTTGTTTTATATCTGCTAGTACCATATCGTTTTTTTTAAGTTTACTAAAATAACCTGAGCATACTCCGAACTCATGTTTTTTAATGCTTAATACTATATTTTCATTTATTTTACCAATAGAGTATAAACGTTCTCTTTGTTCGTTCTTTGGATATACTTTAAACAAATCTCCAGAGTTAAATTTTAACTTCTGGGCAAGCTCTAATTCAAGCAAAAAAGAGTTATCGGAATTAACCATAGATCTGCTAACCACTTTAAATAATTTTGAATTTTTAGGCTGAGGTGTGTTTACAGGTTTTTCAATTTTTAGATTTAAGCCTTTGTTTTTACTCCACGAAGATGCCCAGTCCTTAAAAGCGTCAAAAGATTGGTTATTAATTTTATGAAGGGATAAATTCGGAATAAACTTCTGGTGTAGTTGCAATAAAGAATCTACCACAATAGCATACTTACAAAAGCCTTTATAAGCTAAAGAACCAAAACCAACAACGGAGTACTTAAGGATCTTGTTCTGATAAACATGACCAACCAATTTTTCAAAATTCTTTGCATTTGTGGGAGGCTCTCCATCCCCATAAGTAGATGTAAATACCACCAAATGTTCTGCTTTTTTATAGCTGGAATACGCATTTAATTCTGAAACAAATACCGATTTACCTTCTGCAATTAAAGCTTTATACAAAGCTTTTGCAAAACCATAAGTGCTTCCTGTTTCCGAACCAACTAAAATAATATACTCAGCAGCGTCTTTGCTAAATTTGTTTTTAATTTTGATACTATTTTTTCTGCGGTTTAGTGTCATAGCAAACCCCGAAAACATAAAAAACAAGATAGCAATACAAGTTAACAGCAAAATAACAGACCACATTATAGAACCCTGGCCTGTATGTAATAGCATACTCCAACTTGAAACTAAAGCTACCAAATTTTGTTTTTTTTCACTTATTATGGCTCCGTTATATTGATTTACAAGCCATTCTTTATCATTAAGCTTTAAAACAAAATAGTCCTCAATAGCATCAGAAAAAGGAAATTCAACACGCTGAATATCATTTAAAGTAAGGGTTTTAAAAAGACTGAAATCCTGAACTTTTATTTTAGGTGTTCCTACTAAAAGTTCTTCATTTATGTCATGTGGTTTTTTTTCTGATGGCAATAACGAAAACTTTTCCAACGATAAATAAACGCCCGAAAGCGTAACTATTACAATAGGTATTAAAACATACCTTCCAATAATGATATGGTAATACTGATTAAAATTTTCTTTAATCATTTTTGAAAAGAAACGTTTTACACCGCCTTGTCGCTTAATAATTAGAAACACACCAGTAACGGCCATTAAAAAGAGTAAAAAGGATATAAAACCTACAAGAACCCTTCCTGTAGACTTTAAAAACAATGACCTATGTAAATTGGTAACAAATTTAAAAAATGGTGCTTTTTCAATAATATCGCCTATTTTTTTAGCAGTAAATGGATTTATATAAAAGGTTTCATTTTTGCCGTCTTTTGTAATAACAGAAGCTATTACAAAATTGTTTTTATCCTTTTCTACATGTATTACCTCATCATATTCAGCTTGTAGGTTTTCTACGGTTTTAGAAAGCGAAAGGGCATCAGCATGCTTTACAGCATAAGGTTTTAGCTGATTTGAAATAGGTTCAAACGCTAAAACTATACCTGTTAAGGCTGCTAATAATATGAATATAGAAGAAGATATAGCCAAAGTAAGGTGGCTATATCTCCATATAGAAATGGTCATTTGGGATCTTTTTATTGTGCCATCATACGAACGTAACGTATGAAGCCTGTTCCTTCTATTTTATTTTTTATGGTTTCGGATGTAAGCTCAAATTCTACATCATCTTTATAATATTCCTGATTTTCCACAGCGGTTTCAAAACGTATTTTATAACCCGTATCTATTTTGCTATTTTCAATCTCGATAACACTTATCATACGCCCGCCACCACTTATTGTTGCTCCTGTTATGGCATCAATATCTGTCCGTCTTTTTCCTTGAAATTTCCACCAGGCTGTTATTTCAGAATACCATTCATCATCATCTCCCTGCACGTATAATGTTTTTTCATATTTGCCTTCTGGATTTAATAATGAAATAATAACATAAGCCCCTTCTCCAGAATAATTCGTCATTTGGATCATGCACTTATATGTTGTGGTTTCTGCTTTATTTTTAAACCCTAATAGCATAAAAAGCATAAGAAGTGATATTATTTTAATTGTTTTAATACGCTTCATCTGTTATTATTTTAAAAAATTAATATCGATATTATGAGTTTTGAGCAATTCGTTTTCTTTTGCTAAATCATAAATTGTTTCATCAAAATCGGTTTTAACAGTTTTATCTGCGCCAACGGACAATAAATACTTTAATACAGTATCGTCTTTGGCTTTCATAACTGCTTCTTGCAAAGGGGAAATCCCATCATTATTTTTAGTATTTATATTTATTCCCATAGTATTTACACGTTTTAATAAATCCAAATTACCTGTTTCTAATGCTAAATGAAATAGCGTATCTCCATTTCCTTGAGTCTCCTTTAAATCCAAATTGTGCTTGATAAGCAAGGCTAACTTTTTATTGAATGTATCTATGTTTTTTAAATCGAAACTTTTAAAAAGATAGTATGTAAGATTGTTCCCGTTTTTGTCTTTAATAGAAGTATCTGCTCCTTGCTTTAAAAGAAACTCAACAACGTCAATACTATTCTTATATACTGCATTTGTGAGCGCAGATTTACCATCTTTATTTGTAAAATTGATGTTTTTTACCTGCTTGAATAAATGAGAAACAATAGTAATTGTATTATTATTTGCTGCATTTAAAAAAGGAGTATTACCATCACTTGTAGCTTGATTAACATCTACGCCTTTATCTATAAAATAATTAAATGTCGAGATATCCTTACTTCTATATGCCAAAGCATGTAAAGGCGTTACACCTTTAGTAGTTGTAACATTTGAATTAATTCCCAAAGACTCTAAATATTTAAAAGTTTCTATAGAATTAATGTGTTGTCTGGTACCTTGGCTCGCAAAAATGATAGCATTGCCGCCTTCATTATTTAGTGTATTGTATGAAACACCTAACTTAATTAAGCGTTTCATTATTTCTATATTGCCATTTTTTGCTGCATAATTAAAAATACCATTACCAATATCGTCAGTACTATGAATATCTATGCCCTTGGATGTAAAATATTCTATTAGTGTTATATCCTTAAGAAAGGGAGCAATCAATAATAATGCATTGGCACCATGTTCATCTTTATCATTTTTAATATCGATGCCGTTTTTTATACATAGATCATAAATTTGTTTATTTGTTTGACCTGTAGCTGCGGCAAATGTTAATACTGAAAAATGATGAGCATCCTTTAAATCCATTCTCGCATTTCTATCTATGAGATAAGCCATTAACTCAACATTATTCGCATAGGCTGCCCAAAAAACATAAGTTCTCTTATCATGAGTAAGCTTATTAACCGAGTTCCCTTTTTTTGAAAGCAAATACTTAATTAGGGTGTTAGGTACTTTTTCTAATATGGCATATACTACAGCATCAAACCCATATTGATTGAGTTCTGAAATATTATGGCCTTCTTTAATTTTTTGCTCTACAATCTCTATTTTTGGGGATGTTTTCCAGAATTCTCTACTTAAAAAAATGTTTTTTGTTTGGGCCTGTAAAACATTTACAAGCAAAACCATTAGCAGTACTGTTTTTAATTTATTCATTGTCTCAAATTAAAATTTATAGCGTAGGGTGCTTCCAAAACTAGCTGGCTGTATTCTATTAATGTATACTGTTCTATAGGCGTTAAATCCTAATTCATTGAAAATATTATTCCCAAAAACATCTAAACTCAAAGCATTATTAAACTTATAGGACGCTTGCACGTTTACCGTTGTATATGCTTTTAAATCGAATGGTTTAACACCTGGAACGACTCCCGTATGGGTATAGTTTCTAGACCATACATTATGTGGCCGCTCTCCTAAATAATAAGCTCCTGCACCTAAAGACAGTCCATCTAGAACGTTCTTAAATCCATAGTGTAGCCATAAATTTGCTGTATGCTTTGGTGTGTTAATAGGACTGGAGTTAAAGTAATACGATATATGGTCTTTATACTTGGCATCTAAATAAGAATAGCCTCCTATGATCTCTAAATTTGGCAATATGCGACCTATTAATTCAACCTCAACACCACTTCTGGTATCTTCTCCTCCCTTTAAATAATACCCTAAAAAGGTTCCAGCTGCGTCAATAGCTTCTAAATTTAAATTCTTGCTATAAGTAGAGAAATAAGTAACATTAAAACGCAAGGCTTTATCAAACCATGTCGATTTTATACCTGTTTCAAATTGATCCCAACGTTCTGTTCCTAATTCATTACCATCAATATCTCTATAAAATGAGGTCATAGGATTTGAACTGCTGGCATACGATCCGAAGACTATAATATTTTCTATAGGTTTTATATTGAATCCCATTAAAGGATTAAACGCGTCATCTCTTTTTGCTCCTGTTAAGCTTCTTCCAATAAAGTTTCCTTTGGTGCGCTCTAAAGAGGTATAGCGAATACCTAAAAACACATCTGCCCATGAGGTTATTGAAACTTTATCTTGAATTGTAAACCCATAAGATTTTGTTTGAGACCCTGATGCCCTGGCAGGATTTGGAGCAACAGAAACACCTTCTGGCAATATATTATTTATAGGCTGATTAACATCAATAATATCTATATAGGCATCAGTATTTGGATATGTGGTTATATATGCCGTGTTATCGAAATTTGTATTTCTATAATCTATCCCAACTTGAAATGTGTGTTTTAAAGCTCCTGTTTTTACATCTTTGCCTACTAAATCTATTTGCAGTACACTATTTTTATCTTTTCTTCCATCTGCATAGTATTCTCTATATCGTTGCGTACTTGCAAGTTCTGGCAAACCAGTTCTTCCACCACCTTCAAATGCATAAGATGTTTCGCTATAGGTTTCTAAATCTGAAGCAAAGTACCCACCTTTAATTTTTAGATGATCATTAATTTCTCTTTCGAATCTTACCGCATAGGTTGTATTGACACTATTCGCTCTATCCGATTCAAAGCCTAAAAATTTATTGTCTGGTAATTTCAAAATATTATTGGTCGCATAATCGCCTAAATTAATAGTGCCTTGATCTGGAGTTCTACTATCATCCATATAATCCATTTCAAAAAAGATCTTGGTTTTATCGTTAGGTTTCCAGGCAATTGAAGGGTTGATGTAAAAACGTTCTGAATTTACTTTTACTCTATAACTATCTGCTCTATCGTAAGAACCTGCCACTCTAAAAGCCACTGTTTTCTTTTTATCTAAAGGCCCATAAAAATCAAATACAGGTCGTACCATACCAAAACTACCGGCTCTTAAACTTATTTCACCACCATCGTAAAATTTAGGTGTTTTTGTAACGATATTAATAACACCTCCCGCGGAACCTAAATCACCTCCCAAACCTTGACTAATAGCTGATACTCCTTTTAGTACCTGGATATTATCGACACCTGCCATATCTGTAATAACGCCTATGCCTCTAAAATCAGAATTAATTCTAACACCATTTTTAAGTAATGGAATGCCTCTATACCCTCTTAAAGACATGCTTTCTCTAATATTTCCGTAAGTAGCAAAGGTGTAAACACCGGCAACATTTTTGGTAACATCACTAAGTGTTAAAGCATTTTGTTGTTCAATAAGCTTGTTCGATAGAATAGAAATACTTTGCAATTGTTCATTGGGAGCAAGAGGTAACCTTGTAAGTGTTTCAAGTTTTTCTGCCCTTTTATTTCTTGAACCAAAAAGTTCAATTTCGTCTAATTCATCACCTTCTTCTAGTATGAATATGATATCCAAAAGATCACCATTTACATTAATTTCTTGTATGGTTTTTTTATAACCTACAGCACTTATAATAATTTTATACGTGGAAAAAGGCACATTATTAATCGTAAAAGTACCATCGGTTGATGCATTGGTTCCTAGTTTAGCACCGTTGATAGATATACTTGCATATGGAATAGCTTCATTCGTATTACTTTTCACAATTCCTTTAAGTGTTGCCTGACTGTAAGCAAAGTGTATAATACCACAACTAAGTAGTAATATTGATAGTATTTTTTTCATCTTTAATTTCTTGGTTCTCTAATTTTTTGGTTATTTTTTTACAAAAGATTCTATCACTTTATTTATGTCATCAGCTTTATTGTAATCATCAGAAAACAAATATTTATAAAGCTGTTTATTTTCAACTTTTGGTTCTAATGCTAAGTTTTGATTTCTATTATAAACATCAGACCATTTGGCACGTACTAAAGCCCATTTTCCTTGATTTTCCTTCCACCAAGTTGCAGCAGCCTTACACCTACTGTCATCAACTTGCACATACGTATTATAACCTTTTTCTTTTGCCAAAATCACATCTGATTTTCCATCTTCACGAATTACTTTAGCATTATCCTGGTCGTGTACCCAGCCATTTTTAGTAATCTCATGGCGGTTGCCTCTAACGGTTACATTGTAATCACTTCGTTTAGTATATTCACGTCTTGGTAATGGTGCATCCGTTATGTTTTCCCAATAACTCTTACCATCTACATGCACCCAAGTTGCTGTACCTTCATATCTTGGACTGTCGTCAACCTGATATACTTTTTGAGTCCATTGCTCTTTAACTTCAGATTTTGGCTTAGAAACATATTTCCAAGTGTTATCCCCATTAAACATATAAAAATCAGTATTCTCATAAAGCCAATCTTGTCTCCAATGTTTTACAATATGTGGTTTAGAAGAATCTCCCACTTGAAGAATATGCTGAATAGCTATTTTGTTTTTATCATCTTCAACCAATTGTGCCCACTCCAGACCTTTATCCCTCTTTGTTTTAGATGGCTTGTAAAGTGAGTCTTCACTATAGTTAAAGGTTTCTGCAAAATTGAAAGTCACTTCATAGCATCCACACATTTTTTTAATGGCTTCTGCATCTTGTTTTTTCTTGCTTTGAGCATTTCCATGCATTGAAAAAGCTAGAATTAATAGTGAAAAAATCGATAATTGTCTCATTTTTAATGGTTTGATTTTATTAATTGAAAAAAATTAAAATTTAATCTATTCTTATTTAGACTGAATTAAAATAAGATATATATTTGCAGCAAATTTAATTAAGAATGATTCTAAATAAAAACTATTTCGGCATTTATTTTTCAATTTTTTTTTCTTGCCTGATATTTTCTCAAGAAGTAAAACAAGATTCAGTAAAAGTTAATAGTTTAGAAGAGGTTGTTGTTACTGGACAATATAATCCGCAATCTATAAAGAAATCGGTTCATAACGTTATTGTAATAAAAAGAGAGCAAATTGAAAATCAGGCAGCTAATAATTTAGCGGACCTATTAAATTTCAATTTAAACTTAACTATCATTCCGAATGCGCAAACTGGAAAATCAACTATTTCTTTTTTTGGTTTAGACGCTCAATACTTCAATATTCTGGTCGATAATATTCCGCTAGTAAGCGATAGCGGACTTGGAAACAATATAGATTTAACACAAATAAATCTTGATGATGTAGAACGTATCGAGATCGTTGAAGGTGCTATGGGGGTTGAATATGGAGCCAATGCTGTTTCTGGCGTTATTAATATTATAACCAAAAAGACAATTAGTAGTGAATGGAAAATTCAAACAGTTATACAAGAAGAAACGGTAAGTGATGAGTATGCTTGGTTTAACAAAGGTAGACATATACAAGCCCTAAACATTGGTCATAATTTCAAAAAAAATTGGTTTGCTAGGGCTGGTGTTAACAGAAATCAATTTGCTGGGTTTTATAATGATAGACAAGGAAAAAACCATTATCAAAATGATGGTTTAAGGGGCTACGATTGGTTGCCTAAAACACAAATAAACACTAACGCATTACTAAACTATAGTAAAGAGAACTTTAAACTATTTTATAAGTTTGATTACTTCAATGAAATTATAAATTATCACGATGCAGCAGTTAGAGCTAATATAGATACACAATCACAAACAAGTAACCCATCTGCAACTGATAGAATTTTTACAACCAATAGATTCGTTAATAATTTGAGCGTAAACGGTAAGTTAAATTCTGGAGTGAATTACAATGCTTCTGTTTCTTATCAGCAACAAAAGCGTCATTTAAACGAATTTAATTACTTCATCGTTACTGAAGAGAGGAGCAATGAGACTGACGAAGTGTATCAGTCTAGCAAGGTGTTTTTTTCAAAAGGAAACATCAATAATCTGGTTAAAAATAACTTTTATAACTTTCAGCTGGGCTATGAAACTCGCCTAATAAAAGGATTTGACACACAAGCTTCGGGAGCTATTACACAACAAGACAAAGAACAGTCTCAAAATAATTATGCCTTATTTGGTTCTTCAGAAATCAATCTTTCTGATAAAATTCTATTACGCCCCGGCTTGCGTTATGAATATAATTCACAATTTCAATCAAAATTTTTAGGTTCAATAAGCGCACGCTATTTGATGAAACATGGTTTTGAGCTACGAGGAAACATTGGTACCTCCTACCGAACACCAAATTTTGAAGAACTTTACTATTATTTCGTAGATAGTAATCATGATGTAAGAGGTAATGAAAATCTGAATCCAGAAAATGGTTTCACTGCTTTTGTAAACTTTAAAAAACGCAATTGGTTTAAAAATACTTCACTTATAAATACCCTAAAGATCAGCTATATCGATTTACAGGATAAAATTGATCTAGCTATTGTTAACAATACACCTTTACAGTTTCAATACATAAACATTGACGCTTACAAATTATGGGGAATTACTTCAGAAAACAGTTTGAAAACTGATAATTGGACGTTTAATTTAGGGGCTACACTACAAGGTATTTCTCAAATAGCTAATGATGAATTAAACTCTGAAGATGACTTTCTTTATGCTGTACAAATTAATACCAGTGGCACGTATCAAATTAAAAAATGGCAAACAGCAGTAACAGTTCTTTTAAAACACAACGGAAAACAACAAAACTATAGTGCTGTAGGAACGGATGCTAATGGAAATTCTTTGTTTTCTAAAACGACTACTGATGCCTATAACTGGTTAGATACTTCTATAAAAAAATCTTTTTTCGATAACGCAATTCAAGCCACAGTTGGAGCTAGAAACCTACTAGATGTTACTAATGTAAATGTTAGTAGCTCTGGAAATGGGGCTATTCATTCTTTAAATAATAGTGGGCTTTTATTGGGCTATGGCCGTTCATATTACTTAAAACTATTATATAATCTTAAATTTTAAAATCACTAATTATGTTAAACAAATTTTTAACCCTTATTCTATGTACTACTGTTCTAGCTTTTACTAGTTGTAGTACTAATGACGATGGACCAACCGAGCCTATCAAAGTTATAATTGAAGGTGCATCAGTATCTCCAAGTGTTGGAGGCCCTAACCAACAAAATCAAGTCTATATTGATTTAAGTAGTAATACCTCTTCAACTGTACAACGAGATTCGTGGGATCTGGGGTTTTACTCAGGGACAAACTTTAGAGTTATAATTAACGGATCTATCTATATGGCTACTGCTAAACTATCTGCAACAGATATAGATGCCATAAATTCAACTTCTACAGAAGTACAAGATTTACAGCCTCAAGTAGCTGTTGGTACTTTTGATGATGCAAACAAAGCTTATGTAGATGCTCCAGATGGTACAATTACCAATACAGCTATTGACGAAATTTCTAATACAGATGCTAATAACAACGTTTACTTATTGAATTTAGGTTATAAGGTAGGAACAGAAACCCCATCTACAGGAAGTGTAGCTATTTCAGGTATTTCAAGAGGATGGAAAAAAATTCGAGTTCTAAAAAATGGCAGTGATTATGTTCTACAATATGCAGATTTGGATGCTACAACGCACCAAGAAATAACTATATCTAAAAATTCTGATTATAATTATACTTTTTTCAGCTTCGATACTAAAGATAAAATTAATGTAGAACCAGAAAAGGAAAATTGGGATTTAAACTTTACCGTTTTTACAAACGAAATTGAAGGGTTTGGTTCTTATGGTTATTCCGATTTTGTAGTTAACAATGCTAAAGCTGATGCAAAAGTATACATGATAGATACTGAGATTGATAACACATTAACTTATGCTGATTTTACATTAGCAGATATTGTTGAAAGTAATTTTACTTCAGACCAACGTAGTATTGGAAGTAGTTGGAGAAATGGTGGGGGACCAGGAAGCTTACCTTCTTTAAAAACAACTGTTTTTTATGTTGTAAATGATACTGACGGAAACCTTTACAAGCTACAATTTTTAGCTTTAACAAATGAAGATGGAGTACGTGGATACCCTGAGTTTGTTTATAGTTTGCTGCAATAAAATGATTAAAACAGGCCACTAAAAACAACGTTATAAAATGCCTGATTTTTACGTAACAAAAAAACCATTGAAGCTAGTTTCAATGGTTTTTTGTTATTTAAAAACTGTTAATTTATTTTAGGATGACTCATGATCGGTCTCCATAATATCTTTTAAATACTTTTGAAACCCGTAATTCTAATCATTTTCATGCACATTCTCTTTAATCCAACCAATACATTCCTTAAAACTATCAAATATATGCTCTCTAGGAATTAAATCAGGAATGATATCAATTCGTTCCATCATATATTTCGGCTGTCTTAACAACCCAACAAATAAGACTGCAATTCCTTTTTTACTTAATTCTTGTAACATATCTTCCATAGCATATAGCCCGGATTGGTCCATATACTGCATACGTCCTAATCTTATAATAACTGTTTTAGCTGTATCGGGAATTTGTGCTGTTAATTGCTGAAAATCGCTTGTTGATCCAAAAAACAAAGGGCCTTTTAAGTGTTTTATAAAGACTTCTTCTTTTAAATTTTCAGGAAACCCAGCTTCATCTGCCCAAGCTTCTTCTTTTAGTGGTTTTACATCTGAACGTTCTGCTGTTAAATCCCCTATTTTCTTCATAAACATTAAAGACGCTATTACAAGTCCGATACCAACAGCATAAATTAGGTCCCAAAAAGTAGAAAGTAACAAAACAACAAGCATTATCAATACTTCTGAACTTAGTTTTAGTGGCCCTAGTTTTATATCTCTTGGTAAACTTGGAATGGCTTTTAAGCCTTTGTAATCCATAACGCCAATACCAACTGTTATTAAGATACCGGCCAGGACTGCCGCAGGAATTTTTGATGCTACAGGCCCTAAGGCTAGCAATATTATTAACAATAAAACACCAGCAATCATCCCTGATAATTTTGTTTTACCACCAGAGGTAATATTTACTACGGTTCTAATGGTTGCTCCTGCTCCAGGGATACCTCCAAAAATTGCGGCAATACTATTACCTATACCTTGGCCTACTAATTCCTTGTTTGGTTTGTGTTTCGTTTTTGTCATATTATCGGCAACAACACTCGTTAACAATGAATCTATCGCTCCCAATAAAGCCAATGTTAATGCAGTAAAAACATAAGGGGTTATACTACTTAATTTAAAATTTGTAAAAATTTCTAAATTTGGAATCGGTAATCCGCTCGGAATTTCTTCAATGGGTCTGTAGTTTAATCCAAAACCAAATGCAATTCCAGACATCACTATTAAAGCGACTAATGTACTTGGTACAGCTTTAGTAATACGTTTAAAGCCATAAATAATAAAAATGGTTCCTAAAGCTAGCATTAATTCTAACCAATTAATATTTTGTAATGCTCTTGGTAGAATTTTTAATATTCCGAAAGCTTTTTTACTTTCATTTTTAGCTAATGTTTGGGACTCTCGTAAAATATCCTCTTGCGAAATAGCTTCAGATCTGGATATTGTTTCTTTAAAATTTTCTAGTACTAAAATACCTTCGCTTTTTTCTTCTTCGATAATATTCCTAAGAATAACATTTTCTGCTTGTGCCTTAAATGTGTTTACAAACTCCATATCTTCCTTTGGGTAATACCCTATAGAAGGTAAAATTTGAGTTAGTAATATAATAACGCCTATGGCCGTCATAAAACCTGAAACTACAGGGTAAGGAATGTACCTTATATACTTTCCTAAACCTAAAATACCTAATCCAACTTGCATTAATCCTGTTAACAAAAATACAGTAAGAATTACTGGTAGTGCCTTATTAACATCGCCATCGTTTGTTGCAATGATACCTGCTATAACAAGCATACTAACTGCCGTCATTGGTGCTGTTGGCCCAGAAATCTGTGTATTAGTTCCTCCAAAAAGAGCAGCAAAAAAACTAATAAAAATAGCCCCATATAATCCTGCTGTAGGTCCTAACCCAGAAGACACTCCAAAAGCAAGCGCTAAGGGTAATGCAACTATACCAGCAGTAATACCACCAAAAGCATCTCCTTTTATATTTGAAAAAAGATTTTTCATATTTTAAGTAACTATTTAGAAGTTCCAAGTTAATTCATCTTGGTTCAAAAAAAAAACCAACTCTCAAAAGTATTGGTTTTTTTAATTAAAGTTAACTTAAAATGTAACGAAAGTGATAATATTCAATTGATCTCTGCTACTGGTTTCGAAAAATTGATTCATGTAGCCAGCTTCGAGTCTTATATTCTTATTGATATTATAACCAATACCTGCATATAGCCTATTTCTATCGAAAATTGCTGTTTCTGTATTTAAAAATATTTCATTGTATGCAGAAAAATAATAGTTACTATTTTGATCCTCCTTATTACAAAAAGGAATATTTAACGCTAAAAAATAGCGAAAACGTAATTTAAAATCATCTTCAACAAAACGTTGTTCAAATCTATACCGGTGATTTAATTTTACGCGACCTATGTTTTGTTTTGATGTAAACTGCTGAAAAACTCTGTGTTCATTAACAGAGACTTTATCATCTGTATTTCCTACGTAATTCTCCGAAAGGATATAGCCATAACCTAATAATACGTTATTCTTACTTTCATTAAAGGTATACCCCAAACCTGTTCTTAAAAGCAATTGTTCAAGGTCTCCGATAGCATCATAGTTTCTGTATTGAATCTCGTTATGGATGTTCCACTTCTTATTAAGTTTTTTATTACCTATATATATTAGCCAATTTCCAAAATCACTGTCTTGACTTTGCATAAATAAGGGAGACATTAATGCCATAACTAATGCTACCAGACTTGTTTTTATTTTCATAGTATTCTTTCCCATCTATAAGCTAAGCTGTTTACTCATAGAATGTCACGGCACCTGAATGAATATCGTACATAGCTCCAACTATCATAATCTCGCCATTATTTTGCATATCTGCTAATACATCGCTTTCTTTCATAATTCTTTCAATAGTTAACTCGACATTTTTCTTAGAAACATTGTCTACAAATTCTATGTTTTTTGAATTTCGTAAACTTGCATCCTTAGGTTCTGAAACGGCATTGACTGCTGGTGTAATTTTTTCGATAAGTTTGGTTAAATTGCCCATTTTAGCATTATCACAAGCACCTTTTACAGCGCCGCAACTGGTATGCCCTAATACAACTACGAGCTTGGTACCTGCTAATTTACAAGCAAATTCCATGCTTCCTAAAATATCTTCATTTACAAAATTCCCTGCGACTCTAGCACTAAAGATATCACCTATACCTTGATCAAAAATTAATTCTGAAGATACTCTAGAGTCTATACAACTTAAAACAGTCGCAAATGGATATTGCCCATTGCTCGTATCTTTAACCTGATCCAATAAATCTCTATCCACTTTTAAATTATCCTGAAACCTTTGGTTTCCCGCTTTTAAATATTCCAATGACTTTTGAGGTGTCATTGCTGCTTGTGTTTCTTTTGTATGTGCTTTCATAATTTTTTAATTAAAATTCATTTTTCATAAAATTATTATTGTGCTAATAGTCTTTATCCTCTTGTAACTAGAAATGAAACATTAAGCTTCCCCATAAAAGTTTTAATATCAGATGCTGATGTGTTTTCGTTTTTTACGGTATTTTTCTTTTCTCTATTTACGCATAATAAGTTAATATTATTTTTTGATACATAATTAGAAAGGTTATCAATAATATTGTCACTCGTTTCAAATACATATTCAACCATTTTTTTGCTAATATCTGTATCTGCTTTTGAGTTTGTATTTGAATCGCCTTTAACAATTTTAAAAGATTTTAAGGGCTTTTGACTATGATTCATCAAGTCCTCAATAAATTCTAGATTAAATGATTCTTCAACTCCGTTTAGTACACCAAGCGATATGTCATTATTTGGTTCTAATATATTATCATTATCTGCCAACATGATTACACCATTATGTTCTTTAAGAATAAAATTTGTAATGCCATAACTTATAAAATTAAGTGGTTTAGGTTTTCTTTTACCTAAAACAATGATGTCGGGTTTATTAAGTTTGATGTATTTACGCATTTCATCCTTTACATTTCCATAGGTAAATGAATAATTTATGTTTACTCCGTAATCTTTAGAAATAGATGTTATTAAAGTTTGTATTTCCTTTTCAATTGCAAAATGCTCCTTATTTATAGTACGCATAGCTGATAATTGACTTTCTTTTTCTACAATGTCGCTGGGCTTTTTAACATGGAAAAATTCTATGTCTCCATTTATCATTTTAGCTAAACTGACTGTGCTTTTTAATGTAGCATTTGTCGATTTTTTTAAATCTGAAAGGACTAATATTTTATATTTTTTTTTCATGATTTTTAGGTTTAAGTTGCTTTGGGTCTCAATTTAAAAAACTCAATAAAGCTTGACGGGTTTTCAACCATACCACGCTCTGAAATCAATTTAATATCAATGTTTCTTTCATTTGCTTTAAATGCAAAATCTTCTAAAATCTCAATAATATCATTATCTAAATATCTTGTTTTCCTAACATCTAACTCTAAATAGGTGTCTCTTGGTAAACTATCTAATTCTTTAAGAATAGCTCCTTTATTAAAAAACGTAACCTCTTCGGCAAATGTCATTTTTATTTTATGCTTTCCATTACTCTTATCTTCAATATGTAGAAAATGTGAGTTTTGATAACTTTTAATAAGGATAACGATAATACCAACTCCTAATCCAAGTCCTATTCCATATAAAAGGTCGATAAAGACAATTCCCAAAACTGTTACAGTAAACGGTATAAATTGTTTCCATCCTAAATCAAACATTTTTTTAAACAAAGAAGGCTTTGCTAACTTATATCCAACTACTAATAGTACAGCGGCTAATACAGATAACGGAATCATGTTTAACAGCTTAGGAATTAAAATAACTGAGATTATTAAGAAAAACCCATGAATAATTGCTGACATTTTTGATACGCCACCTGATTGAATATTTGCTGAACTCCTAACTATTACTTGTGTTATCGGTAACCCTCCAACTAGCCCAGAAAGAATATTACCTGTACCTTGAGCTAACAATTCTCTATTAGTAGGTGTTACATTTTTGTTAGGATCTAACTTATCAGTTGCTTCTACACACAGCAAGGTTTCTAAACTTGCTACCAAGGCAATTGTAAATGCAACAATCCATACTTCTGGTTTAGTAATAACGCTAAAATTAGGAAAACTGAATTGACCAAAAAATGACGAAGCATCTTCAGGAACTGGGACACTAACTAAATGTGATGGTGTTATTGCTAAAACTTCATTTGATAATGTAATAACATAAAAAATAATTCCAACCACAACAGCTACAAGTGGTCCTTGTATCAATTGAAATATTTTACCTTTTTTAGATAGTACTTTATCCCAAAGTATTAAAATGGCTAATCCTATTATGCCAATTAAAGCAGAGCCTAGCTTTATATGGTTTATAGTACCTATTAGTTCTGAAAAAGTTCCTTTACTGTCTACTTCAAAGAAAAATAAATCACCTTCGGGATTGGCATCATAGCCAAAAAAATGAGGTATTTGCTTTAAAATAATGATAATACCAATACCTGTTAACATGCCCTTAATTACTGAAGACGGAAAATAGTATCCAATAATCCCTGCTTTTAAAACGCCGAATAACAGTTGAATAGCGCCTCCTAACACAACAGCTACTAAAAAGTTTTGATACCCTCCTAAGGTTCCTATAGCTGTTAAAACAATTGCTGCTAAACCCGCAGCCGGTCCACTAACTCCAATTTTTGAGCCACTTAAAGCGCCTACAACTACCCCTCCTATAATTCCTGCTATCAATCCTGAAAAAAGGGGAGCTCCACTTGCTAATGCAATACCTAAACATAATGGTAGTGCAACAAAAAATACGACTATACTCGCTGGTAAGTCATTCTTAATAGTTTTAAACATATTACAATAAATTTTTTCTCCTTCATTGAAAAATCAAAGAGTGATTAATTAGATAAAATAGCTTAAAAAGCCAACAAAACTTACATTATAATATGTGCAATTGTGGAGGGGGGGAGATAAGGTTTAAATGAGGTTTAGGATAGTTTTTGAAATAATACTCTAAATCATTTTCCGATTCGTTTGAAACAAAATCTAATTCACTCATATTAAGATCAAAAACCAAAATCTCTACATCTTTATCTTTTTTACCGCCTTTTTCTTCTTCTTCAGATGAAGCAAAAAAGAAAGAGACATCAATAGAATCGTCTACTATAGTAATAACCGTTGGTGCTGATAAAAACACCAAAAAGATTATTGACAAGCATACAGAAACTATATTTCTAAACATTTTATTAAAAAAACATGAAAAACAAATATATACTTTTTTTTGTTAGGGAAAAGTTAAATATCGTTCAACAACTTAATATCTTCTGAATTTACCCAACCCATTTTGCCATCAGAAAGCTTAATTTTTTTCCAATTATTATACGACTCTAACACCTGTATTTTAGTGCCTTCATGCAATCTAAAAGACTCTTCACTTTTAGGATTTGGATCGCTTTTCACTTTACTTTCTTGTACAAAAACAATGGCAGGGTTATCTTTTTTATCTAAGTTGTATTTATGAAATGCAAATGCAAGCGACACACATAATAAAACTAATGAGGCTAAACTTCCCATAAACGCTAAACGTTTCCTTAACGTTGAATAAGCAAAGTAATAAACGAGCACTAAAATGACAAAACAAAACACTAGACCTACAGCCGTTCTTGCCCAATTATCAAAACTCATCATATTGGTCATACTTTTTATGAGTTTAGAAAGTCCAGCTTCTGGAATAACATCAATAGCATCAATGGTCATGTTTTGAGCAAATGACAAGTTGTTTTTAATATCATCATCATCAGGCGCTAATTGTAATGCCTTTTCATAAAAGTAAATACTGGGTGCAATATTGTTTAGTTTATAATGTGCGTTTGCCAAATTAAAGTACACATCGGCTGAATGATTCTGTGTCTCTAAAATAGCATTATAATTATCTATCGCTTCGGCATATTTACCTTCATTATACAAGGCATTGGCTTTTTCAAATAGTGTTTGATTTTGGGAAAAAGCGACTAGGCCTAACAAAAACGATACTATGCAAAAAACTTTTTTCATCTTAACGTGCTTGTTTATCTATTAAAGAAATTGTTTTTGCTGCCTTTTCATAATCATCTTGCATAGTAACAATATCTATTGGTGTATATCTTGCTAACTCACAGTTTTCTACAATAGCAATAAAATCTTTTATTACCCCTTCATCAACTTGCTTTTCCTTTAGCGAGCTATTAATTTTATCTTTACTTAAGTCATTAGTTTCTATGTGCAATCTGGCCTTTAGATAATTGTGCAATGCTTTTTCTAAGGCTATATAAAAGGCTTCTTTTTTACCAAGTGATTTTTTAGCATTGCTCAAATACTTCTTTGCCAATCTATCTGCTTTTCTAATTCTATTGCCATATACATCAGAATCTCTACTTGCTTTTTTCTTACGAACAATTATAGCTAAAGGAATTAGTAAAAAAGGGAATAATAACAAACTCCAAAACAAGTTTGTTTTAAAGAAATAAGTTGATTTGGTACTAACAAAATCTGTCTTTGTTTTGATAAATGCAAATTGATCGTTATTTAAAACTACGCGTTGCTTAGTATTATTTGTAAGGTTTCCGTTGGAAGCTCCGCTAGTAGTATTTGATGGTCCATTTAAAACATCAATTATAATTTCGTCAGATGATAATCGCTTATAAGTTTCTGTTTTTAAATCGAAATATGAAAAGGAAATACTAGGTATTGGATACTTACCTTTGTATTGCGGTACAACGGTATAACTATCTGAAATACTTCCTCTCATCCCAGATAGATTTGTTTTTATTTGCTCTTTATGCTCTGGCTCATAAACTTCTAAAGAGCTTGGCAATGATATTTTAGGCAACTTAAAAAGCTTTAGATTCCCATTTCCTTTAACAGCCACTTTTATTTGGAATGATTCCGAGGCGTCTAATACTCTTTTTGAGGCTAAGACATCAAGTTTAAAATCACCAACAGCTCCTGCAAAATCTACAGGCTTACCAGCATCTGGCAAAGGCTTAACATGAATTGTTTTATTACCTGCAGAGACCGTTTTATTAACTCGAGTCATTAAAAGGCTTCCGAAAATATCTCGCCTATTAGAAGGTACGCGTAAAGAGATATCTAACGTTAACGGCTCTATATTTAGCTTGCCTGTTTTTTGAGGATATAATACTGCTTTTCGTAAAATCAAAAAACGATAATCTTTACCATTATAGGTACCGTTTTGAACTTTTTGTCCTTGGGTATTTATATTCTGGCTCCAAAAATCATTATATCTTGGGCTATCCATCTCATTCCAATTATCGACTGCTATAGAAGGCGACACATATAGCTTATAAACAACCGTAATGGCTTCATTTAAATAGGGATTTGTTTTTGAAACTTCTGCTACTAAATGAATGTTTTCTGAAGCGATAAAATTTGCATCATTCGGATCTTTTGGTTTGTCTACTGCCGCAGTAACCTGAATATTTAATGGTAATGTCTTATAGGTTTCACCGCCAATGGAAATAGTTGCTTGTCTAATAGTAAAATTACCTCGCTTTTTTGGTGCTAAAAAATAACTATAGGTCTTCTTATAAGTTCTCACACCATTAATCCAGGAGTTACTTACAGATTGATTTGGCCCGCCTACTACTGTGAAATTTGAAAAATTTGGAGGATTAAAGTTATCTCCATCTTTATTCATTTCAAAGTCAATACGCAAACGCTCGTTTATACCTAATTTTTGTTTACTTACTTTCGCTTCAAATTTAACTTGTGCTGAAGCTATACTTGTTGTAAGTAGTAATAATATTATTGATATGTGTTTGATAATTTTCATGATGATTAACGAACAACGATTAGCGATTTTTGATGTTTGAATTATTGCTTTTCGACGTTTTAATACTAGTAACAAAAATGGATATTAGTTGGTTGTTTTCATCTAAAGCTTTATCCATTTTATCTTGATTTCCCTCAAATAAGTTAGCCTTATTTATTATTCTTAAACAATTATATGATTCTCTAAGCTCTTTTAAACATATTCCCATTTTGTGAACAAAATCTTTGTGCGACTCAGCGCTTCTAGCTTCTCCATAATTAAGGGCTGGAGAACCAGAAGAACGTATTAATTGATTTCCATAATAATTACCAGCATAATTATTCTTCACCTTTTCTATTATGTTAATTATAAAAACTGTGAAATCAATTATTCTGTCTTCAAGGTCATTTGTTTTCATTAATACTTCTATTTAATTCAAAACTCACCAATCGTTAATCAGATTTCTTTAGTTTTACCAATCTTTTTCAGTTTTGATTTTTGCACCTTTTTCTTTTACTGCATTCATTTTTTCTTGAACCTTTTGTTCTTGATTATTCATCGCTTCCAGTAAATTCTTTATTTGCTGTGGCGACATTTGCCCGGGTTGAGGCTTAGGCTTTTGCTGTTCTTTCTTCTTATCTTCATCTCCTTTTCCTTTATCTTCTTTTTCGTCTTTGGGCTTTCCTTTATCATCCTTTTCGTCGTCACCCTCTTTTTTCTCCTCGTCGCCTTTATCTTTCTTGTCCTCTTCTTTATCGTCGCCCTCTTTATCTTTTTTGTCTTTGTTCTCTTTCTTATCCTTATCGTCCTTATTCTCGTCTTTGTTCTTATCGTCTTTATTTTGATCTTCTTGATCCTTTTGTTCTTCTGCACAAATCTTGGCCACACCTAAATTATAACGGGTTTCATTATCTGTAGGATCATTTCTCAAAGCATTTTTAAAAGCTTCAACAGCTTCCTTACATTTTTTATTTTGCATTAATATATTGCCAATATTATGATATGCTTTATGTTTTTCTGATTTCGAAGAGGTGGCTTTTGCCGCTTGTTCATGACGGTAAAGTGCTTCTTCAAAATTGCCTTTTTTATAATACGCATTACCTAGATTATAAATCCCAGCTACCGTATTTGGTTGTTTGGAAATCGCTTGTCTATATGCCATTTCTCCAGAAACAAAATCGTCATCATTTATTAAACTATTACCTTCATAAACAAAGCCATTGGCCTTTTTAAGCGCTAACAGTTGCTCTTTATCTTCTTGTGCAAAAGATATTGAGACTATACATGTTAATAGAATTAATGTTATACGTTTCATTTTTTTTATTTCTAAGATATAAAACCTTAATACTTTTGTTCGTTAAAAATTTTATAAAAGTTTTAAATCAAATCGCCTAACTTTCGGTTTGACTCGAAAGTTACAGATTTTCATTAAATAGATTCAACTTCTTTAACCATGCTGTTTTACGCTCCAATAAGAAAACATCTAAAAGCAAAAAGAAAATACCAAAACCTAAGAACCATTGAAATTGATCTTTAAAATCGGCAAATTGTTTGGCTTCAAATTCTGTTTTATCCATGCTGTTTAAAATTTCACGAATAGTCTCTACAACATCATTTGTATTTTTTCCATTTATATAAGCTCCATTGGCTTCTTCTGCAATGGCTATAAGAGTTTCTTCATTTAAACGTGTTATAACTGTTTCTCCTTGACTGTCCTTTTTATAATTTAAAACAATGCCATTTCGTTTTTCTGGAATAGGCCCTCCTTTTATATCTCCCACACCTATGGTAAATATTCGAATGCCTTCTTCATTAGCTTCTTCTGCAATGGCAGCCGCTTCTTCACTATGATCTTCACCATCCGAAATAATAACAAGTACCCGATTGGTTTGTTCTTCATCATCAAAATACGTTTTTGCCAATTTAATAGCTTCGTTTATGGCTGTACCTTGTGATGAAAGCATGTCCGTATTCATGCTTTGTAAAAACATTTTAGCCGATGCATAATCTGTTGTTATAGGCAATTGCGGGAATGCCTTTCCTGCATAAGCTATGATACCTATGCGATCGCTTGCCAGATTATTGATGATTTGTGTAACGAGTTGTTTTGATTTTTCTAATCTGTTTGGCGCAATATCTTCTGCCAACATACTTTTAGAAACATCGACCGCAAAAACAATATCTACGCCTTCTCGCTTTACCGTTTCTAATTTTGTACCTATTTTGGGATTTACTAATGCTATTGCTAAACACGCAAAGGCCAGACTTAAAACAACTAATTTTAAAATGGATTTAAATAGCGATGTATTTGGGCTTAGTTTTTTAAGTGATTTTTTATCAGCAAATTTACTTTGTGCTTTATATTTCCAAAATTGAAGCACCAAAAAGAGCAGGATTATTACAGGAATAACACCTAATACCCAAAACCATATTTTCTCTTCTAATTGATACATTGTGTCTATTTGTTCGTTGTGAATTCATTTTGCAACAAATTCACTCATACTAATTGAAATTTCTAAAAACTGTAAAACGCAACAGTATTTCTATAAGGAGTAATAGTCCTGCAAAAAATACTAATGAGCGATACTTCTCTTCGTAATTATAAAACTTAAACTCTTCTATTTCTGTTTTTTCCAGCTTATTAATTTCATCATAAATTTCTTCTAACTTTCTGTTATTGGTGGCTCTAAAATATTTACCTCCAGTAACATTGGCTATTTCTTTAAGTAATTCTTCATCAATCTCTACTTGAATACGACCGTATTGAAATGTTCCATTGGGTAAAATACCGACTGGAGACAATGCCATTCCATTAGTTCCTAGACCAATTGTATAGGTTTTTATATCATATTCAACTGCTAATTCGCTAGCAATTTTAGGGTCTATAAACCCTGAATTATTAACACCATCGGTCAATAAAATAATGACTTTACTTGTTGCTTTACTATCTTTTAATCGGTTTACTGCGGTTGCCAAACCCATCCCTATAGCGGTTCCTCCTTCAATAATATTATTATATTTTATACTTTTTAAAGAGCGTATAACTATAGCTTTATCACTTGTAATTGGTGTTTTCGTGTAACTTTCTCCTGCGTATTCTACCAAACCAATTCTATCGTTTGGTCTGCCTTTAATAAACTCTGCTGCTACTTTTTTTAAAGCTTCTAATCTATTTGGCGATAAATCTTTAGCCAACATACTTGCAGAAACATCTATGGCCATAACAATGTCTATTCCTCTTGTTGTTTTTGTTTTTGTTGAAACATCAACTGTTCTAGGTCTTGCTAATGCCGTTATTAATAAAGCCAGTGCTAGTAAACGAAAAACAAATAATATATGCTTTAATTTTGGTAGCCAAGAATTGGTAATCTTAAAGCCTTTTAAGCTTGATATTTTAAGTTCTGCTGTTTGTTTTTTGTTCTTAAATATATACCATAGAATAACTAATGGAAGCGCTAATAGCAACCAGAAAAATTCTTTATTTAAAAATTCGATTCCCTCAAACATTATTCTTCTGCTTTTTTAAGTTCTATTGAATTTAAAATTCGCTCAACTATTTGATCTGCATACACATCATTTTCTTTCCATGAAATAAGTACTTGTTGTACAATATTTTCTGAATTAAATGCTAGAATAGCATACTTACCTTTTTCAAATGTATCCGAATTTGGTATTGGCATATCTAAAGTACCATGAACTTTTAACCCTTCAGCGCCATTAGGAGTCACAAATTCATCATTCTTTGTTATGATATTCTTTGCGCCAGTTTCTTCAATAATTTTAAAGTTTCCTTCTATAGATTGTTTCAGGTCTATTTTATTTTCGCCTAAATTTTTGTACTTAGAAGTGGCAACTACAAGACTAAACTTATCCATTAGACTTCCATAGCCAAACATAGTAACCTCAACCATTTGCGCCATTTCATCTGGGATACTAGGATCCATTCTTTTTAACACTTTTGGTGTGGATATGGTTATAGGTGGAAATCCATACTCACTAGTTACCCAATCTCCTTCTAAAAGCTCAATACTCTCATGACCAATAATGGTATCCTTTACATAATTGAAACCATATTTTATTGAAAAGCCTACAAAAGTGGCTATTAATAAAAAGACACTTATAGCCACCGTAATAATGATCTTTTTTCGAGTTTTTTTACGCTCTAATTCTTCTCTATATTTTTCATCTAAAAGCTTCTCCTCTTCTGTTGGCTCAGGTAACACTTCTTTTACATGATCAATCTCACTATCAATGGTATCTCTATCTAATTCAGCTAATGCGATATCTGGTGCTGACTTTGCAAATTTTACTAAATCGGCTCGTTTTAAAATACTTTCAATATTTTTAATTGTTTCCTGACTTAAATCAATTTGATTCCCTTCTTTAAGTAATCGTAGCCTGTTAACAAGTTCGTCGGTCGTACTTTCTAAAGAATGATCATATACTTTTTCATCTAAATATTTTCTAATGATCCCTGTTAATTCTGAGTAATATTCTTTTATTTCTGAATGCTCTAAATAGTGACTTTCATCTAACTTTTTAAGGGCTAACTTGGCTCTGTCATATGGTGGAAGTAACGCAATTTCTTCTTCTTCTGTTAATGGCTTTTTTCTCCAAATGAACCAAAACAATAAAAAGGCTACAATTCCAATTATTAAAAGTGTTATTAATACATATTTCCACCAATTACTTGAAGGTTTTTTAACTTCAATAATAGGCTTAATATCATACAACCCTTGTTTTGTAGTATCTACGACAATATTATTCACCTCAACTTTTAAAGAATCAGTAAAAAAAGTTTTATCCCCAATAATTATTTTTTGTCTGGGAATGGTATAGGCTCCTGAATCAAATTGTGTTAAACCGTATTTTTTAATCAAGCTATATTTATCACTCTTTTTTAAAGTATCAACGTCATAAGATTCAATCATTTCTAAAGGCTGAAATGTTTGCCCTTCTGGAAAAACAACCAAACTCGTAGTATCTGTTTCTACTTGAATATGATATGTAATTTGCTCACCTATTTTTATAGATGTAGAATCGATTGCTGAAGTAACTTGAGCAAAAGAGAAAAAAGATATGAAAACAAAGACGCAAGACAAGGTGTACCTAACAAAAAGATAAGACCGTTTTGATTCTTGATTCTTGATTCTTGATTCCTTAATATTTAAATAACTTTTTTTCATTTTCGAGTAGGTTTCGACTGAGCTCAACCAAACATTACATTTACATTTATCCTCTTCTTTTAAAATATCCCAATAGCTTTTTCACATAGCTTTCATCAACACGACAATCAATTGCTCCTGCTCCAGATTTTGTAAAGCTCTCTTTATAGTAAGCTACTTTTTCATTATAGAATTTACTATAATTTAGCCTTACTTTTTTTGATGATGTATTTACTAACATCAATTCTCCAGTTTCTTCATCTTGCATTTGAACCATTCCTAAGTTTGGTATGCTTTCTTCATGTTTATCGTAAACTCGTATACCAGTAACATCATGTTTCCCAGAAACAATCTTCATGGTTTGATGATAATCATCCGCAATAAAATCAGACAACACAAATACAATGGCTTTTTTCTTCATGACATTTTGCATAAATTTCAATGCTTCTACCAAATTCGTTTGTCTACTAGCTGGTTTAAATTCTATAAGTTCACGAATAATACGAAGTACATGCGATCGTCCTTTTTTAGGTGGAATATATAGTTCGACGTTATCAGAAAACAAGATAAGTCCAATTTTATCATTGTTTTGAGTTGCTGAAAAAGCCAAGGTCGCTGCAATTTCTGTAACGACTTCGTTTTTAAATTGCTGCTCTGTTCCGAACAATTCAGAACCAGATACATCTACCATAAGCATCATGGTAAGTTCTCGTTCTTCTTCAAAAACTTTTACGAAAGGTTCGCTGTAGCGTGCCGTTACGTTCCAATCTATATTACGAACGTCGTCACCAAATTGATATTGGCGTACTTCACTAAAAGTCATACCTCTCCCTTTAAAGGTCGAATGATATTCGCCTCCGAATATATGATCAGACAAACGACGTGTCTTAATCTCTATTTTTCGTACTTTTTTTAGTAATTCTTTAGTATCCATCTATTAAGTAAACAGTTTTCAGTCGCAGTTTTCAGTAAACCGTTGATTGTATCTTTTTGTATTCAGTTATGAGTGAACAACTGCTAACTGTTACTGAATACTGAAGACTCATTATTTATGGTACTTCTATCTCGTTTACAATTTTGTTAATGATGTCTACTGAAGTTACATTTTCGGCTTCAGCTTCATAAGTAATACCTATTCTATGTCTTAATACATCATAAACAACTGCACGAACATCTTCTGGGATTACATAGCCTCGACGTTTAATAAAAGCATAACATTTAGCTGCGGTTGCTAAATTAATACTTCCACGTGGCGATGCTCCAAAAGAAATAAGAGGTTTTAAATCTGCAAGTTTATATTTTTCTGGGTATCGCGTTGCAAATATAATATCTAGAATATACTTTTCAATTTTCTCATCCATGTACACTTCGCGAACCACTTCTTGAGCTTTTAGTATTTGGGATACTGTAACAACAGGATTTACCTTATCCCAAGCGCCTTTCAAATTAGCCCTCATAATCATTTGCTCTTCGTCAATTTTCGGATAATCAATAACCGTTTTTAGCATAAAACGGTCAACCTGAGCTTCTGGTAACGGATAAGTTCCTTCTTGCTCTACTGGATTTTGTGTTGCCATTACTAAAAATGGCTTATCTAATACAAAGGTTTCATCGCCAATAGTTACTTGCTTTTCCTGCATCGCTTCTAGTAAAGCCGATTGTACTTTAGCAGGTGCTCTGTTAATCTCATCGGCTAATACAAAATTAGCGAATATAGGTCCTTTCTTTATAGAAAAGTCATTAACCTTCATGTTATAAATCAATGTTCCCGTAACATCGGCGGGCAATAAATCGGGAGTAAACTGTATTCTGCTAAAGCTTCCGTCTACCGCTTGTGCCAGAGTATTTATTGCCAATGTTTTTGCTAATCCAGGAACACCTTCAAGTAAAATATGTCCCCGTCCTAACAATCCAATAAGCAATCGTTCAACCATATGTTTTTGGCCTACAATTACTTTATTCATTTCTAGCATCAGTAAATCAACAAAAGCACTTTCCTTTTCAATTTTCTCGTTAATTGTCTTAATATCAATTGTACCTGTTTCTTGCATCTTCTTTATTTTTTTAAAGCCCGAATATAATAAGCTTATTTGAGCAATGCAAATTGTTAAAATTTTTCTTTTAATCCTGTTAAGGATAGGTTAAAATATTTAATAATCTCAGTTAATAATTGGTTAAAACAAAAAGGGCAATTTCTTTCGAAACCGCCCTTAATATTTATACTTAATGGAATAAATATTTACACTTCTGGTAAAGTAATATCTCCTAAATCATTTATTTGATCTTCTTTTACTTCTTCATTATTTAACTCGACTTTCACAAGTCCCGATCCATCTGCAGGTGTTAATGTAATTTTGTAAACTCCGATTGGAATATTTTCAAGAAGAAACACACCTTCTTGATTTGTATTAACCTGAATATCAATACCGTTCACTACAATAGAAGCCGTCACCACAACATTTTTATTAAGTATTTCCCCTGTAATAGTCCCTTCTTTTAATGCTAATTCTATAGCAGGTTTAATAACAGTAATGTCACCATTAACTACTTCTACATCAGAAACAGTTGTTACCTTGTATTTAGAATTTGAATCTACAGGAGTTAGTACAACCTCATAGGTTCCAGTAGGAACTCCCCAGAGCGCAAAATCCCCGTTATAATTAGTGTACGCAGAAATAACTTCATCATCTTCAGTTTCAGATGTTCCTTTGGTGTCTACAACAGATGCTACAGCAGATTCATCAACAGGAAGTACAGATCCTTCTATAATCCCAGAACTCACTTCTGTCGTTACCCTCATTACTGGTTTTAAGTTAATATTCCCAGATTTTCCGGCAATTATAACCGATTTATCAACATCAAAATCTAAAACAAAATCATAAGTAAAGCCTTCTTCTATTAACGCATCTACTTTTAATTTTAAACCAGATTGTTGTGCACTTGGTGTTTTCAAATCATGCGCCACACCTTCATTAAAATCATTTTTAATAACAATCGTGTTATTTTCTCCTAATACTAATCTTATTTGCTTTAAAGTTCCAGGAGGAATAGGAAACTTATCCACTAAAATTTCATGAACACCGCCAGTAAGATCTAATAAGTTTATCACTTTTTGATTTGAATTAAGTGATATCCAATCATTATCCATTTTAATCAAAACATCTACAACTTCAACATTCACTTCTTCAAAATCTCCAGACTTATCTACCAATTTAATGGAAATAGTCGGAGCTAATAAGTTTGTATTATTTGATTCCGAACTATGGCATCCAAAAATGAATATTAATATCAAGGAAAAGAGTGATAACTTTAGTTTATTTAAAGTTCTCATATTATCATTCTAATTTTTAAGCTACTAGTTATTCCAATGAATTTAGATGTCATTAAAAAACATCTTTCCACTTGCAACAAACTTATAGTCTAGGGATTAATTATAATTTAAACTCAATAATACGATATTAAACCAGTTTTAAGTATTTTTATACGTGAATTGCTAAAAAAGGTATATAACCTGTAAAAAGCATAAAAAATTGTTTTTTAATTATAATTAAGGAAATGAAAAAAACAGCCCTAATTACCGGAGCAACAAGCGGTATCGGAGAAGCTACTGCTTATGAATTTGCAAAACACGGTATTCATTTAGTTTTATGTGGGAGGCGTTTAAATCGTCTAAACACCATCCAAAAAGCATTGGAACGGTTAACCAATGTGCATATTTTAAACTTCGATGTTCGTGACAAAACGAAAACACTTCAAGCTATTGAATCACTTCCTAATGCTTTTCAAAATATTGATATTTTAATAAATAATGCTGGTAATGCGCATGGTTTAGACCCTATAAACGAAGGAAGTATTGATGACTGGGATGCCATGATGGATATTAACGTAAAGGGATTACTTTACGTAAGCAAAGCTATTATTCCACAAATGACTGCCCGCCAATCTGGACATATTATTAACATTGGTTCTTCGGCAGGTAAAGAAGTTTATCCTAAAGGAAATGTGTATTGTGCTAGCAAGCATGCTGTTTTAGCAATTACGGAAGGTATGCGCATAGACTTAAATCCATTTGGAATAAAAGTAGGTGCCATAAGTCCTGGATTGGTAGAAACTGAGTTTTCTCAAGTTCGCTTTAAAGGGGATGAAGTTGCCGACTCGGTTTATAAAGGTTTTAAAGCATTACAAGCTAACGATATTGCAGAGATTATTTACTTTGCGATTTCTAGACCTCCTCATGTAAATATTGCAGATTTATTGGTGTTTCCTACTGCGCAAGCTAGTAGTACGATTGTGAAAAAGAACGTGTAATTATGAGTAAAAACATAACTTACTTATTAGGTGCGGGAGCAAGTATTGGAGCACTACCAATTGTAGATAAAATCCCTAATGCTCTAAACGATTTTGCAGAAGAATTCAATCCAAGTATTTTGACTTCTAGTTCACCCAATCATTCTATTGTATTTAGAGATAGTATTATTAATCGGTATCTCTCTAAACATCAAGCAAACGAAAATATTTCTCAAAATGTCAAAAAATTTTATAATGATATTATTTGGCTGAAAACTGGAGCTGAAAACCATACAAGTATAGATACTTTTGCTAAAAAACTTTACTTACAAAAAGATAATAAAAACCTAAAAAAGCTTAAAATCATATTGTCTTGTTTTTTCCTCTATTTACAAACCAAAAAATTTGATAAACGTTATGACAGCTTTTTTGCTTCAATTTTAGATGATTTATCAAAACTTCCTGAAAATTTAAAAATTCTTTCTTGGAATTATGATTCTCAATTAGAAATAGCTTTTAATCGTTTTGTCAATACAACAATAAATAACTCTAAACATATATTAAACCTGTTTTCTAAAGGTAGTAATATAATAAAAAACGAAACTGAATTTAGTGTTTTTAAAATCAATGGAACCACTGGATTTATAGATAAAAACAAAGAACTATTCGAGATTTTAAATGAATTTGATAGTATCGAATCTTCTCTTGTAGAAGTGTTTTTAGATATAAACAAACGTTCTTCTAAAAACGACTATAATCCAAACATGTCTTTTGCATGGGAAAATTTTAATATTGATTCCTATTTTAACAAAAGTTTAAAAGAATCCATTAGAGAAACTGAAATTTTAATTGTCATTGGTTATTCATTTCCGTTTTTCAACAGAAAAGTTGATAAGTTAATGCTAGATGCAATGCCTAAATTAACCAAGGTATATGTTCAAGATCCTTCTAATTCTGAGAACGTCATTGAAAAAATGAAAGGGCTAATTCAGTGGTATCAAAATCATAGAGTACAATTTGAATCGATCAAATACAAAGATCAATTTTTCATTCCAATAGAATTTTAAACTAAAACTCATAAGATTCCTGCCTTCGCAGGAATGACAGATATGATCAACAAACGCCTTCTCATAAAACATCTCTTAGCTCATAACGATGAGAACAGTTTTTATGATAAAAAGCGAAAAATAGATATTAGTCATAAAGAAGGAAAAGCTAAGTTTTTAAAGCATATTTGTGCGCTTTCTAACAGCAACCCAAAAAATAATTCCTACATAGTTATTGGCGTTGAAGATGAAGACAATAATATTATAGGTGTCGATTTTTTTGATGATAGCAAAATACAAAACCTCATCAATGCTTACTTGAGCAATCCTCCCATAGTACAATATGAAAACATTCCATTTCCACACCTCCCCGATGATAAAGTAGTTGGTTTAGTAACTATTAGACCTACGGGTAAAATGACATCGCTTCGAAAAAACATCTGGAAATACTACGGAGGCTCTGTTTTTTTTAGAGACGGCAGTATGAGTATGCCTAAAGTATTTGACATAGAAATAAAAGATGTTAATTCTAAAATTGTTGAGGCTATTGAGAATAACGCTCAAAACAATATAGAACATACTCTTAATGGTGTTTTTGATTTCATGAACACCCGTAAAGATTATAATGCGCAATATAAAGTATTTAAAGAGTACTTTGTAGTCTGTTGGGCTGGTCAAAAAAAGACCGTAAAGGATGAAGTTTTCTTTTCAAGAGTAGATATTGAATTAATTAACGAACAAGTGCGGTTATTCTTTTCTGCTTTGGATGAAGTCTCTATTTCATTTGATGATGAAAGCTTTAAAATTATTGAATATGTAGATCTGGGACTACAAAACACAAACAAGTACTATCAATTAGAAGAAACTACCATTCGTTTCGAAGATAATGCAAGCTATAATATTGAAACAACATTATTATTCGAACCTCCTCAATTTGACAAAAAAGCATTGCATCATATTTACAATGCCAATAATGCCATTTTAGAGAAACTAAAAAAGGGACTCACACTCACAAAAAGAGAAGAAATAGATTTAAAAAATCTACCCGGAACTTACCTTATCTGTTTTCTTAATTCATTTCAGGAAGCCATAAATAAACTTAATGAAGCTAAACCTTATTTAAAAGCTCATAGCATAGAGCTTTATAATCTTCACAAAGAATCATTACGAATTTTAAGAAAGGTTAAATACAGTTAATTAACATTTGTTAATAATCTTGACCTGCAAATTTTGAAATGCAAGAAAAAGCGTTATTTTTGCACCGCTATTAATCTTTTTAGAATAACCTTGTTTTACCCGATAAATTTGGAGTTGGAGCAAGGTTTTTTCTTTTATGCTATTTTTTTAAAGCATAAAAAGCAGTTTCAAATCAAAAATGATTTTCAATCCTACAGCTGAATCACTTTTACCAAAACATTAAATAAAATCTAGTTGTTTGAACGATTTATTTAAGATTTTTTCATCATCTACTTCTAACCATTTATTCAAAACTGTTGCATAAATAGTTCTAAAGTCTATTTCAAATTTTAAATCGCCATTATCATCTAAATCACTTAAACTAGCCATATTATTATAAAGACCTTGTTTCTTCAAATGCTCTCCAATAATAAATACATTATTAGCAGTACCATGATCTGTACCTATACTTGCATTTTGTTTAACACGACGTCCAAATTCCGAAAAGGTTAAAATCAAGGTATCTTTAAATGTTCCGTTATCTTTTAAATCTTGTACAAAAGTCCCCATACAATCAGCATAATTCTTTAATAATCGTTTTTGGGCATTTAATTGGTTTACATGCGTATCAAAACCATTTAGCGACCCATAAAACACTTTAGTATTTATGCCTGAATTGATAAATTGAGCTGTAGTTTTTAACTGTTTTCCAAAAGAGTTATTTGGGTATTCTTTACTAGTCGAAATTGTTTTAGAAGTTTCATAAATATATTTAGCAGAAGACTCTGCAGCAATCATAGACTTGTATAAATAACCTAAATTATGTTCACTTAAATGCGCATCATTTTGATGGTTATGGATATTTTTAAAATATGGATCTTTTGATAAGTTATAGAAAGATTTAGGGTTTTGCGTTGCTATAGCGTTTATAACTTCACCTTTCATAGCTAATGATAAGCTTTCATCAATTTCAATAGCACTGTGCGGATGTTTTCCGTAGTGATCTAAATATCGTCCTAACCATCCACTTTGCATATATTTATCTGAATCTGTGGCCGTTTGCCAAATATCCATAGATCTAAAATGCGACCTAACAGGGTTTGGATACCCTACATTATTAATGATGGACAGATAACCTTCATCATATAAACGCTTTAAAGGTGTTAGACTTGGGTGCAATCCAATATCTTCGTTAAGCTTTATAATACTTTTTTTTGGAATTGCCAAAGTAGGGCGTTCTTTATAGTACAAATCATTTCTAAACGGAATCACAGTATTTAAGCCATCGTTTCCTCCAGATAATTGTATAATTACCAATCTTTTATAACCTAAGTAGCTACTCGTTACTTCCTCAAAAGCCTTTACAAAACTTGGAACAAAAAATAAGCTACTCGCTAAAGATGATTTTTTTAAAAATTTTCTTCTGTCCATAATTAACACATTTGATATTCTGGTAATGACATCAGTTGCACACAATGCTCCTGTTTCGACACTTTACTTAGCGATTCTAAATATACGCTAGCAGTTTCACCCATAGTACATGCAAGCATGTAGTTTTCTAAATTACTGATATCTACATTTTTAAACTGATCATTAAAATAGCTCCAATTACTTTCTGTTTTAAAACGTTTTTCAAACTTCTTTTTAAACATCTGCTTTTTAGTTTCCGCAACGATATCAGACGTTCCTTTTTTAGCCTTAGAAATATAAGCGTTATTCAAAATTAGTGATGGTAATTTTAAACGCATAACTATGGTATTGCTATCAATCCAATTTCTGCCACCTTTCCAGCCTGCTACATTTGGTGGGTTTAGTAATATTTGACCTAATAATTTTTGAATGTATAATAGCTGTTTCGGGTTTTTAAAGTTTACAGGAACAATCTTTTTTATACCTACTAAAAATTCGATAGGAGATTTTATTTTCGTTCCTATATTTTTTTCATCATAAAACCAATCTGAAAGCATCATATAACGCATAATATTCTCTATGTTATAATCAGCATAAAACACATCTGCCATCTCATTAACGTGGTTTTCATCTATAATGTCATTAACAAAATAACGATACATTTTTCTACATATAAACTTTGCACATTGTTTGTTTTCTAGAATAATATTAACAATATCATCACCATTGAAATTTCCTGACCTACCAAAAAAGGTTTTGATACTTTCATCATGTTGGCGCTTTCTAAAAACAAATCCCCCTTGTAAATTGTGGCTATAACCTGTAAATGCTCTGGCACTTTCTTTTATATCATCTTCAGTATAATGTCCAACACCTAACGTGAATAGTTCCATAAGCTCACGTGCAAAATTCTCATTAGGTTTTTGTTTACGATTTTGCTTGGTATTTAAGTATTTCGTCATAGCCGCTTCTTTAGAAATGGCCATAACAAAATCTTTAAAGTTTCCTAAAGCATGAGTCCTCAAAGTATTATGAAATTGTTGACTATATACATAATTATTGTCTTCGCATACAAAATGATTCGCCCAAAACAGGGTCATTTTTTCTCGTAACAATTCTTTTGTACCTGCAAGCCTATCTACCCAAGCCACATTCAATTCTTTGGTTTTTTGTCGACTTATCGTTTGAACTTTTTTGATGTTTTCTCTAGTTTTTTCATAAGATCCACTTAGTAAATCATCAAGTTCGGAAGTATCAAGCTTTAAAGGTGTTATTGTTTTTGAAGCATTAATAAGGCCATTAACTACAGCCTTTTTATTTTTCTTAGAAAGCTTTTCAAGTTCTGTTGGTAAAATTCCAAAACCAATACGCCAATATAAATGTTGAACATGTTTAGTCTTCATATAAATTGAATTTGAAGGATTATGAGTGTTTTACAATTGCTTTGACTTGAATTAATTAAAAAGGTTTAATCCTTGATGTATCTACTTGTCTTCATTATGGATATTTCAAACAAGAAATAGATCTTAAAACCAAGATACAAAAAAGCCGTTTCAAATTGAAACGGCTTTTAATCATTTTATATTTTATTTTCGATTTATAAATCAAATTTAATTCCCTGGGCTAAAGGCAACTCTGTTGTATAATTTATAGTATTGGTTTGACGTCTCATATAAATTTTCCAAGCATCAGAACCAGATTCGCGGCCACCCCCAGTTTCTTTTTCTCCTCCAAAAGCACCACCGATTTCGGCGCCAGAAGTTCCTATGTTTACATTAGCTATACCACAATCTGAGCCATTTACAGATAAGAATCGCTCTGCTTCTCTTAAATTATTGGTCATAATAGCAGAACTTAACCCTTGAGCTACTTCATTTTGAATATCTATAGCATTTTCAACACCTCCTGAATATTTAAGTAAATATAAAACAGGAGCAAAAGTTTCATGTTGTACAATTTCAAAATTAGGTTTTGCTTCAGCAATGGCTGGTTTTACATAACAACCACTTTCATAACCTTCACCAGAAAGCACGCCACCTTCAACAACAATATTCCCACCTTCTTCAATAACTTTGGTTAATGCACTTTCATACATTTTAACAGCATCCGTATCAATTAAAGGGCCTACATGATTGTTTTCATCCAATGGGTTTCCAATACGTAATTGCTTATAAGCATCTACAACCGCATTCTTAACTTGATCATATATACTATCATGAATAATTAAACGACGTGTTGAAGTACAACGTTGTCCTGCAGTTCCTACTGCTCCAAAAACAGCTCCTATAACCGTCATTTTAATATCCGCATCTGGTGTTACAATAATCGCATTGTTACCACCAAGTTCTAATAAACTTTTACCTAAACGTGCAGCCACTTCTTGCGCTACAATTTTACCCATTCTAGTAGAGCCCGTTGCAGAAACTAATGGAACACGAGTATCCTTCGTCATGAACTCTCCTACTTTATAATCACCATTAATTAAATTACAAATTCCTTCTGGCAGATTATTTTCTTTGAAAACCTCGGCTGCAATATTCTGGCAAGCTACACCACAGATAGGCGTTTTCTCAGAAGGTTTCCAAACACATACGTCTCCACAAATCCAAGCCAAGGCCGTATTCCATGCCCAAACTGCCACTGGAAAATTGAATGCAGAAATAATTCCAACCACACCTAATGGATGGTACTGCTCATACATTCTGTGCCCAGGACGTTCCGAATGCATTGTTAAACCATGAAGCTGACGAGATAATCCAACTGCAAAATCACAGATATCAATCATTTCTTGGACTTCTCCCAATCCTTCCTGATAAGATTTACCCATTTCATAGGAAACTAATTTCCCTAAAGCTTCTTTCTTTTCTCTTAGTTTTTCACCAAACTGACGTACAATCTCTCCACGTTGTGGTGCTGGCATCGTTCTCCAAGTTTTAAAAGCACTTGTTGCACTTTCCATCACCTTCTCATAATCTTCTTTAGTAGTCGTTTTTACTTTCCCAATCAACTGACCATCGACTGGAGAAAAAGACTCTATAATATTACCACTAGAAAAACTATTTGAACCCGTTGAAGTCCCTTCGTTAACACCTTCTACACCTAATACTTTAAGTGCTTTATCTATACCAAAATCAGTTGCTATTGCTTGCATTAATTATTGAATTATTATTTATTGTGTTATTATTTGCGAATATAGCAATAAAAAGTATTTTAAATGCAAAATAAACAATGGTAAAAGCACTGCCTGTATTGTATTTATCTATTACTATGCACTATGAAGAAATCACAAAATTTTAAAATCACTTTTTTAGAAAAAGTTGCGTGTAATAATACTGCCCTTTCGCATTTTTGATAGCACTAATACCAATATGTGTATAATTACCTTCTATATTCTCTCTGTGCCCTTTACTTTCTAACCAGGCAGTCATAACATCATGTGCAGATTTTTGTTTGGCTGCTACATTTTCTCCAACACCTTTCGCATTTTCCTCGTCAAACAATCTATCTGCTCGATGATCAAAGTTTTCATGACTAATGTCTCCTTGAATAATCATGAATGTATTATGCTCTTCGGCTAAATCTTCCGCTAACGTATTAGTTTCTAAAATTTGTTTTCCTATACTAAGTCTATGTTTATTAACTAATTGTAGTATTTCATTAACTATATTAATACTCATTTCCTTTTCAATATCGGCAGCCGAATCGTCTTTAGAACATCCTATATTACAAGTTAAAATGGTTAAAAATGCTATTGCAAGTCCAGTTTTTAATAAAAAGTTTTTCATGAATTATTTGATTTGGGATATTCAAATATACGTTCTTTTTCTCTTTATGGTTTATTTGCTACTATACCCATATATGGGTATTAACATATTACAACATAATTATTAAAAGTAGATTTCACGGAATTCAGGGGTGTAAAAATAAAACGATGTGTTTAGTTTTGTGTGTGTGAAAACCAAAATATGAGAATTAAATGATGATATTATAGAAAATCATATAAAAGGTTTAGGATAAAGTTCTCAATAAAACCACTAACTTTATTCCGCTTAATCATTACTACTCACCATGAAAAAACTTACTTTTTTAATTGCTGTTTTACTGATATTTACCTCCTGTAAAAATGAATCGAAATCACACACAGAAACACACCACCAAAATAAAGTTAAACGAGAGTTCTCGATAATAATTCACGGAGGTGCCGGCACTATTTTAAGAAAAAATATGTCTCCAGAAAAAGAAGTTGCTTATAAAGCAACCTTAGAGGAAGCCATAAAAATTGGGTACAACATCTTAAAAAATGGTGGGTCTAGTTTGGACGCTGTACAAAAAACAATTAATGTTATGGAAAATTCGCCTTTATTTAATGCTGGAAAAGGAGCTGTTTTCACTAATGCAGGCACCAACGAACATGATGCTTCTATCATGGACGGAAAAACATTAAATGCCGGAGCGTCTACAGGAACAACTATTGTTAAAAACCCTATAGATTTAGCAAGAACTATCATGGATCATTCACCTCATGTTATGCTATCTGGAAATGGTGCCAATACTTTTGCTAAAGAGCAAGGTCTACAACTTGTTCCTCCTGATTATTTTTATACTGAAAGACGACACAAGTCCCTTGAAAAAATAAAAGAATCGGAAAAAATTGAATTAGATCATGATGAAAAAACGGCCTGCTTTTACGATGATGATATTAAAAACTCTAAATTTGGAACTGTAGGCTGTGTCGCACTCGATAAAAATGGAAACTTGGCTGCAGGCACATCGACTGGAGGCATGACAAATAAACGCTGGGGACGTATTGGAGATTCGCCTATTATTGGAGCAGGTACTTATGCAAACAACAATACCTGCGCGGTATCCGGCACTGGTTGGGGAGAGTATTTTATTCGTGCTATGGTAGCGCACGATATTTCTGCCCTTATGGCGTATAAAAATTTATCTTTGCAAGAAGCCTCCAAAGAGGTTATCCAAAACAAGCTATCAAATTTAGGAGGTACAGGAGGCATTATTGCTGTTGATAAAAACGGTAATATGGTTACAGAGTTTAATACAACTGGCATGTATCGAGCAACAATGAATGACAAAGGCGAATTATCAATTGGTATTTATAACGATTAAGCTTTTAAGAATAATTTAACAACAACTCAAAATCTAAAGAACAAAATTTGAACGTAACTAGTTTAACAAGAAACAGCCTACACTTTCTTTTTTCAAGCTATTTTTATTTTTTCATTTAAAACCATCACTTATGCTATTAAAAAAATCATTTGCTCTCATACTCCTTATTGTGTTAGCTATATCCTGTAAAGAAAAAGTTGTTGAAACTGATAACCTTTTTAAATTCAAAGATTATATAAGTTTCACTTCTTCTGGGTTAACATCAGTGATGAGCCCCATTGAAATAAGTCTAACTGAAGATGTTGAAGGTTGGGAAATGGGCCAAGAGATTACAGATCCTATTATTTCTATAAAACCACATGTGCAAGGTAAATTGATGGTAGCCAACAAGCATGCTTTATTATTTACTCCAGACAAACCACTTCAACCAGATACCGAATACGCAGTCACAATTAAACTTAACGATATTTATAAGGATATCCCTAAAGACTTTAAAGCATACACGTTTCAATTTAAAACCATTACACCAAGCTTTAGTATTGTTACTAATAATCTTCAATCTTATAGTAAAAATTGGCAGTACTTAGAAGGTGTTATTAAATCGGCTGATGTTATTAGTCTAGACCATGCGAAACAATTAGTAAAAGCTTCCCAAAACGGAAGTAACTTAAACATTGTATTTAACGAAACAAATGAAAAAAGTAAGGTTTTCGATTTTAAAATAGATAGTATAAATCGTTTAACAGATGATAGTGATATTACCGTTTCCTGGAATGGAAAATCTATTAAGGCTGGTAATAAAGGGGAAAACAAAATAATTATTCCGGGAGTAAACAACTTCACCATTACTAAAACGGATGTTATTCAATCACCTGAGCAACATTTATTGATCAACTTTTCAGACCCGTTAAAAAAACAACAAAACTTTGATGGTTTAGTATCAATTCAAAATGCAAAAAACCCAAAATATGTGGTTGATGGTAATGTACTAAAAGTATATCCAGGCACTAAATTGGTGGGCAATATTCAGGTAGATATTTTCCAAGGCATTAAAAACACAGATGGCGTAAAACTTAAAAACCCTTTTTCTGAAATTATTGCTTTTGAAGAATTAAAACCGCAAGTACGTTTAATTAGCAATGGTAGTATTTTACCAAATTCGGAGCAACTAAAATTTAATTTTGAAGCCGTTAATTTAAGTGCTGTTGATGTTAGAGTTATTAAAATTTTTGAAGATAATATTCTTCAATTTTTACAAGACAATAACATGAATAGTAATAATAGTCATGAAATTAGAAAAGTAGGGCGTCGTATTGCAAAAAAGACCATTCCGTTAGTATCGGAAGCAGAAAATACAGGGAAATGGAAAGCTTACAGTATTGATCTTTCAAAATTTTTCAAAGCAGATCCAGGTGCTATTTACCGTGTAGAAGTTAGTTTTAACAAAAGCTATTCACTCTATGATTGCGATGCTGTTGCTAATGTGAATAATGTTGAAAACGGAGATGATTATTACGAAGATGAATACTATGAAGAAGATTATGGCGAAGAAACTATTGACGATGAGGAATTAAAAGAAGAAGCCTACTGGAATAACCTAAATTACAGATACCGAAACTATTCGTACAACTGGAGGGAGCGAGAAAACCCTTGTCATAGTGCCTATTATAACGAAAACCGTATTACATCTCAAAATCTTATCGCTTCAAATCTAGGCGTGATTGCGAAACGAGGCACCAACAATTCATATTACTTTGCGGTTACAAATATTTTAAATACCAATCCAGAAGCAAACGCAACCGTATCACTTTATAACTTCCAGCAACAAAAACTAGAAGAAAAAACTACAGATAAAGAAGGTTTAACCATTATTGATGCTGAAAAACATGCAGCTTTTGCGATTGTTTCAAAAGGAAATAATGTTAGTTACATAAAACTTCACGATGGCAATTCTTTATCGCTAAGTAAGTTTGATGTTTCTGGAAACAGATTACAACGAGGACTTAAAGGTTATATTTACGGTGAGCGTGGAGTTTGGCGACCTGGTGATACGCTGCACTTAACATTCATGTTAAATGACAAAGCGAATAATCTTCCTAAACAGCACCCTGTAAAACTTGAAGTTACTGATCCTAATGGAAAATTAGTCTTTAAAGAAGTCACCACAGATAACATTAATAATTTTTTCAAATTTACAGTGCCTACGTCTTCAGAAGATAAAACAGGACATTACAATGCCAAGGTCTCTGTTGGAGGCGCTACGTTTCATAAAGGCTTAAAAATTGAAACTGTTAAACCTAACCGATTAAAAATTAAAGTTGATTTTGAAAATGATGTGCTTACCAGTACAGCACCTTTAAAAGGAAATCTAGATATAAAGTGGCTTCATGGTGCTCCCGGAAAAAACCTAAAGGCTGAAATAAAAGCAAAATTTAGTAGCTCGCATGCTGGCTTTAAAAAATATAAAGGCTATACGTTTAATGATCCTACTCGTCAATTTAATACTGAAGAGATTAATGTTTTTGAAGGGAAAGTAAATGAAGAAGGACGAGCTAAAATTACTAATAAAATAGCTGTTGGTAAAAATGCCCCAGGCATGTTAAACGTTCAATTTTTAGTACGTGCTTTCGAAAATGGTGGTGATTTCTCATTAGATGCTTTTACAAAACAATATGCGCCTTACGAGTCTTTTGTTGGGTTACGTTCTCCAAAAGGCAATGCTTACGGTTCTTATTTTACAGACGAAAATCAAAGCTTTGACTTAGTCGTAGTCGACGCCAAAGGAAATCCAATACAACGAAATAACCTAGAAGTAAAGGTTTATAAAATTGAATGGCGTTGGTGGTGGAACTCCTCTTACGACAATTTATCAAGCTATGTATCCAGTAGCTATCACAGACCGTATTTAAACTCTAAAATAAGCACCAACGCTAACGGGAAAGCAACATTAAACATCAATATTCCAGATGACGAACGTGGTCGTTATCTTATAAGAATTAAAGATCCTGTTAGTGGTCATGCTACAGGAAGAACAGCCTATTTTTATAAAAATTGGTGGCAAAATTCATCTTCAAGTAATAAAGATGCTGCAAAAATGCTTGTTTTTTCGGCAGATAAAGAGAAGTACAATGTTGGAGAAACGGCTAAGGTAACATTTCAATCGGGTAGCGAAGGACGTGCATTAGTAAGCATTGAAAATGGTACAGAAGTGCTAGAACATAAATGGGTAAAAACAAAACCAGGTGAAACCATAGTTAATATCCCTGTAACGTCTGAAATGGCTCCTAATGTGTTTATCAATATTTCATTATTACAACCACATGCTATTTCGGCTAACGATTTACCAATTCGACTATTTGGAGTCATCCCTATGTTAGTTGAAGACCCAAAAACTAAATTAGAGCCTGAATTAAAAATGCCCGACAAATTGCGTCCAGAGCAAGAATTTGAGATCACTGTTTCAGAAAAAAACAATAAAGCCATGACTTATACCATTGCCATGGTTGAAGAAGGTCTATTGGATTTAACACGTTTTAAAACACCAAACGCTTGGAACTCTTTTTATGCTCGCGAAGCATTGGGAGTAAAAACATGGGATATTTTTGATGATGTTATCGGCGCTTATTCTGGCAGTATCGATCAAGTATTTGCAATAGGTGGTGATGGAAGTGCTGCTGGTGGAAAGAACAAAAAAGCAAACCGCTTTAAACCTGTAGTTACTTATTTAGGACCTTTTACTTTAAATGCTGGTGATCGTAAAACGCATAAAATAAAAATGCCTAATTACATCGGATCCGTAAGAACTATGGTGGTAGCCGGAAACAATACAAACGAAGCTTATGGAAGTACAGACAAAACGGTTACAGTAAAAAAACCTTTAATGGTATTAGCATCGCTTCCGCGAAAATTAAGCCCAGGTGAAAAAGTTATGCTTCCAGTTACTGTTTTCGCAATGGAATCCAAAGTAAAAAACGTAAACATTAGCTTGAGACTCAGTAATGGAATTTCTGTTGTTGGCCACAAATCAAAAACGCTCACTTTTGCGAATCCAGATGAAAAAATGGTCTATTTTGAACTGGATGTTAGCAAAGCAAAAGGGGTTAACACTGTAGAAGTGATCGCCTCTGGGAATGGTGAAAAATCGACTTTTAAAGTTGAGTTAGATGTGATAAATCCAAATCCAATTACATCAAAACCAATAGATCAAACTTTAGAAGCAAATGCATCAGAATCTATAGCATTCTCAACATTTGGAGTTTATGGAACTAATTCAGCAACCCTGGAATTCTCTACGATGCCTCCAATGGATTTCTCACGTAGGCTACAGTACCTAATTCAATACCCACATGGATGCGTAGAGCAAACGACATCGAGCGTATTTCCGCAGTTATTTTTAAATGATATTTTCGATTTAACACATGATAAAAAGCAAAAAATCAAGAGTAATATTGAAAACGGCATCAAACGTTTGGGTCATTTTCAAAAACCAAACGGCGGTTTAAGCTATTGGATGGGAGAAAACGATACGAATGATTGGGGAACCAGTTATGCAGGCCATTTTATGCTTGAAGCTGAAAAGAAAGGTTTTGTTTTACCGCTTACCTTTAAAAGTAATTGGGTTAAATACCAACAACAAATAGCAAGAGAGTGGAGACCGAGTTATAGGTCTTATAATTCAGACTTAGCACAAGCTTATAGGTTGTATACTCTAGCGTTAGCAGGACAAGCAGATTTAGCTGCAATGAATAGATTACGTGAGTTTAGCGAAATATCAAACGAAGCCAAATGGCGACTGGCAGCAGCATATGCATTGGCAGGTCAAAAAGAGGCCAGCGAATCTATTTCTAAATCAGCAAATATCAACTTTAAGCCTGTTCGTTACAACTATTATACTTACGGCTCTGTTGATAGAAATCGTGCCATGGCTTTAGAAACGATGGTGCTTACTAAAAACTCAAAAAGACGAGAACTGTCCCAGTATATTGCCAAAGATTTATCGAGTAATCGTTGGATGAGTACCCAAACAACAGCCTACAGTTTATTAGCTATTGCAAAAATGGTAACTGCTAATGGCGGTAAAGCACTTCATGTAAACTACACTATAAACGGAAAAGCAGAAACCATAAACACTAAAAGTGCCATTGCACAACGCGAATTAAACATTGTTGATGGAGAAAACACATTATCCTTTACTAATAATAAAGACAATATTGTTTATGTACGTGTTTTAAACTCCGGAAAATTACCGCTTGGCCAGGAATTAACAGAACAACGCGGATTAAGTGTTTCAATACAATATAAAGACTTGAGAGGACATACAATTAATATCTCAGAACTACAACAAGGTCAGGATTTTGTAGCAACTGTAAAAGTTAGCAATCTTAAAAATGAAGCTATAAATGATGTGGCATTAACACAAATATTTCCATCAGGTTGGGACATTGTAAATACCCGTTTTACAGATTTTGGAAGCACGGCAACCAGTCAAGCCAGGTTTACAGATATTAGAGACGATCGCGTTAATTTCTATTTCGATTTACAACGAAAAGGAAGACAGAGTACCAAAATATTTAATGTTATGCTAAACGCATCGTATTTAGGCACTTATTATTTACCAGGTGTTCAAGCAGAAGCCATGTATGATAATGAGTATTTGGTAAGAACTAAAGGAAAATGGATTACTGTTAAGAAGTAATTACTTTAAACCCTTAAAACACCTTCCCTTGGAAATAAGGGAAGGTGGATTTGATTTCTTTTAGGAATCAAAAACGGAAGATTTAATTGGGCTTTATTAATAAGTTTTATGAATACAAAAGGTATATTAAAACAAAAAAAACATCGCTCGTTTGCGCACCCAGAACATCCTTGGAGGTATTATCAAGAATGGAATAAAGCTGTTTTTTTACATTGGGAAGTAAATCCTGAATTAATAACTCCTTTTCTTCCAAAAGGTATAAAACTAGATATTATTAATGGTAAAACCTGGGTAAGCCTAGTCGCTTTTAATATGAATAATATAGGTATTAGAAACCTCCCCAAAGTACCATATATTTCAGATTTTTTTGAAATCAATATTAGAGTATATATTACTTGTAAAGGCAAACCAAGTGTTTATTTTTTAAGTATGGAAGGTAGCAAACGATCTTCTTGTAAGGTTTTAAAAATGATGTCAAAATTCCCTTATCAATATTCAAAGATGAGTAGAAATGACACCACCTATACATCAAAAAACAAACCATTTAAAGACTCGTTTTATATTGAATACGGTACAGAAAATGATTCTATTGAAAAAGATGAAATCGATTTATGGCTAACCGAACGATATGCTGTTTTTCAGAACCATAAAAAACATATTATTGAATACGACGTACATCATATTGAATGGCCTATGCAATCAATTATAATTAAAAAGCTAGATTTAAGCTACCCTAAGTTTAATCATTTAATAAATAACAAACCTGATAAGGCTCATTATTCCTGTGGTGTACAAGTATTAACCTGGGACAAAAGAAAACTATCACTAAGCGACTTTTAATTAAAAAATATGAACAAAGATTTTGAACCTTATTATGCAGTCATTTTTACATCAACACATGATGAGAATATTGAAGGCTATTCCGAAATGGCTAATAAAATGGAAGCCTTAGCAAAACAACAAGACGGCTATTTAGGAATAGACAGTGCTAGAAACGACGTCGGCATAACTGTAAGTTATTGGAAAAATATAGAGGCTATAAAAAATTGGAAACAGCAAAGTGATCATCTGAAAGCACAGCAAAAAGGAAGAGCTGAATGGTATAGTTGGTACAATGTGAAAATATGCAAAGTGGAACGTGAGTATGAGTTTCAAACCTCCTCGTCTTCAGATTTTTAAGAAATCTGAATCCACTCCTCCTTTTTAAGGAGGAGGGTTAAATAAGAGTATACAATAAACAATGAAACTAAAATTTAAAATCGAAATCAAAGACGAAAGGGTAAAATCATAAATATGAGCAACAAAATCCATAACCACAAGTATCTTGAAGAATACAGAAAAGCATTACGGAAAAATTCAACTTCAGCAGAAGCAGCATTATGGACATTTTTACAAAAAAAGAAACTAGAAGGAAGAAAATTTAGAAGACAGCATAGTATTAAAAACTATATTGTTGATTTTTATTGCGCATCAGAAAAACTAATTATAGAATTAGACGGAGCTTATCATCTTGATTCTGCTCAACAAAATTATGATTGTGAAAGAACTAAAGATTTAAACGAATTAGGCTTTGAAGTACTTCGTTTCGAAAACAAATTAGTTTTTGAAAATATTGCTAATGTATTAGAGGAAATAAGTAATCATTTTAAAGGTTAAAACCTCCTCGTCTTCTATTTCAATATTTTGAAATAGGATCCACTCCTCCTTAAAAAGGGGGAGAATCAAACAGGAATTAATATGGATCAATTAAATGAAATTTAAAATGAAGTTACACTTAACTCCTTCCCTTATAAAGGAAAGGTGGATTTGATTTCAATAAAGAAATCAAAGACGGAAGGGTCAAAAACCAAATGAACAGAATAAAAAACTATATAAAACGCCATAAAATTAAATCCGCAATATTAGCTGTATTATTAATTGCTTATTATTTCTGTCTGCCAAATCAACTTTTTAAAGACCCTACAACAACCGTTATTACTAGTTCAAATAATGAATTGCTAGGTGCCCAAATTGCCAAAGATGGCCAATGGCGATTTCCTCAAAACGATAGTATCCCTGAAAAATTTAAAATCTGTATCGTTCAATTTGAAGATGAATATTTTTATAAACATCCCGGTTTCAACCCCATATCCATCTATAAAGCATTAAGAGACAATCTAAAATCTGGTTCTGTAAAACGAGGCGGAAGCACCATTACACAACAAGTCATTCGATTGTCGAGAAAAGGGCAATCAAGAACCTATTTCGAAAAGCTTAAAGAAATTATTTTGGCAACTCGATTAGAGTTACGAGAATCCAAAAACAACATATTATCCTATTATAGTAGTCATGCTCCTTTTGGAGGGAATGTTGTTGGATTAGATGCTGCATCATGGCGTTATTTTAATAGAAATGCTAATCAATTATCTTGGGCGGAAAGCGCCGCGCTAGCCGTATTGCCTAATGCCCCTAGTTTAATTTACCCAGGGAAAAACCAGGGTCAATTATTAAAAAAACGTGATCGTCTTTTAAAAAAACTTTTAGAAAACGCCTTGATTGATTCTTTAACCTATAAACTATCAATTGCAGAAGGCTTACCTCAAAAACCATATCCACTACCACAAATAGCACCTCATCTATTACAAAGAGTATCCCAAACCAATCATGGTAAGCGTATAAAAACAACTATTGACTCTAAACTTCAACAACGCGTAAACTATATTATAAAAAACCATTATAATCAATTAAGCCAGAATGAAATTTATAATGCAGCCGTGTTGGTTTTAGATGTAAAGACTAGACAGGTTTTAGCTTATGTGGGCAATACACCCACTGATAAAAGGCATCAAAAAGATGTTGACATTATAAATAAACCAAGAAGTACAGGTAGCATTTTAAAACCTTTTTTATATGCCGCTATGTTAGATGCTGGGGATTTATTGCCTAATACCTTGGTTGCAGACGTTCCTACTCAATTTGGTAGTTACAATCCAGAGAATTATAACAAAACCTACGATGGTGCAGTTCCTGCTAGTAGAGCTTTATCACGTTCGTTAAATGTTCCAGCTGTTAGAATGCTTCAGGAATTCGGTTTAGATAGGTTCCACCATTATTTAAAAACTTTACAATTAAAAGACTTAAAGTATAACGCCAATCATTATGGTCTATCTCTTATCTTGGGAGGTGCAGAAAGTAACCTTTGGGATTTATGTAAAAGTTATGCGGCGCTCTCTTCAACCTTAAATCATTTTACGGAAACTTCCAGTAAGTATTTTACAAATGAGTTTTGCGAACCTACTTTTTTAGCTTCAAACAATATTGATTTTGGAGATAAGACTAGTGGTAAAACCCTTTTTGATGCGGCATCTATTTATTTGACCTATGAAAGTTTAAAAGAAGTAAACAGACCTGAAAGTGATGAAAGTTGGGAATTTTTTGATGGTTCTAAACAGGTTGCATGGAAAACTGGTACTAGTTTTGGGTTTCGGGATGCCTGGGCTATTGGTACTACTAAAGATTATGTTGTTGGGGTTTGGGTTGGTAATGCGGATGGAGAAGGACGACCGGGTTTAGTTGGTGTACAAACAGCAGCTCCTATTTTATTTGATGTGTTCGATTTATTACCAAATAGTAATTGGTTTTCAAAACCTTTTGATGAAATGCAAGAGATCGATATTTGTAAACAAAGCGGACATAGAGCATCTCAAAATTGCAAAAATATTGAGCAAAAATTTATTCAGGTAAGTGGCTTAAAAACAAAGCCATGCCCCTATCACGTATTAATTCATGTAGATAATAACGAATCCTTTCAAGTGAGTGCATCTTGTGAAGATTTAAACAATATCATTCATAAACCCTGGTTTGTTTTACCGCCTTTAATGGCTCACTATTACAAAACCAAAAACCCATTTTACAAACCACTTCCTAAATTCAGAAGTGATTGTTTAGGAGAAAATACCGCCTCAATGGAATTTATTTATCCAAAAGAGAATAATGCTATTTTCTTACCCAAAGATTTTGATGGAAACACCAATGATCTTATTTTAAAAATAGCACATTCTAAACCCGAAAGCACTTTGTTTTGGTACCTAAACGACACTTTTATTGGAAGTACTAAGGACATCCATGATATGGCAATTATGCCTAAACAAGGCCCCCATATAATTACTGTTGTAGACAAATTTGGGAACGAGGCGAAACGAAGAATTACAATTTCAGAATAATTACTTTCTTATAAAGGTTTTAATCATGCTATGATCACTTTTAAAAGTAGCTATCTTTTCTGTTTTAAGGACTTTTAAATCTTTAGAAACCCAAATATGATCTAAAGACAGTAAAGGAATATTCCAAAACCAAGTTTCCCTAAAGCCATTTCCCTTTTCTGAGAAAGTATGATTAAAATTCGTTTTAATAGCATCGAAATATTTAGATTCATAAGGCACATTAAAGTCTCCTAGAATCACCGTATTATTTGTTTCTTGAATTAATGCGTTTACAAATCCTAACTCCCACTCACGAGGTACATCCATGCTTGCCGACACATCAAAAACATAGAAATTGATTCCTTGAGTTTCAAAATTTATAAAGTTGGATTTATAATTTGATGTTGTTTCATTTATAATTTTTAACGATGTTCTTGAAAAAATACTGATTCCTCTAATAGACCTGTAAAAAGTATAATCAGGATACTTTTGCTGAAACTCTTTTACTATAAATTCACCGTGTTCAACCAAAACAAGCACATCTGGAATACCTTTATTGACATTAAAAGCTTCTTCAAAATTCCTGTCATGTGAAGCATTCCAAAAAACAACCTCTAAGTCTGTTTCTTTAATATCTTCTGCAAAATGAATTCTAAAGCTTCTTCCTAACCAGATAGCTAATAAAACCCCTACTAATATTATGTTATACTTCCTTTTTTTGATAAAAATAGAAAGTATTAAAATGATAAGAATAATTATTGGTAAAGGAAACGTATAAAAATATAAAGATGCCTCGTAACTACTTTCTTTCACAAAAAAATGAATGATCAATAACGCTATAATTATTACAACATTAATGATATGAAATAGGAGCTTTAAAAGTCTTAACATCTATCGCAAAGGAAATCCTTTTCCTGCCCACCACGGGTGTATTTCAATTTCTAAGCGCCCTGCTTTTACCATAGGATCAGAGTTTGCTAAACTATCTGCCATTTTTAACGTGGGGACATTATAAACTGTTACCCCGCGAATATCTCCGTCGTCTCCAAAAGGACCAGAAATATCTGCATATCCTAGATCGTACATCTTTGTTAAATGTGCTAAATGCTCTTCCTGTAACAAGGCTGTTTCTTCTTCGTTTTGTCCTCTTATAGGCCCTGTTTTTAAAAACGCCATGAAATATTGCTGCATTATAATGGTGTCTTGCGTTTTATTATCAACAAAATCAAAAACCTTAAAACCTTTTGCTATGAGCTCTTCTTTAATTTGCTTAGTTGTTTTCTTAATAGGTTCTTCTACAACTTCTATTATTGAATCTACTTGTTCTTCTTTAACTTCTGAAGTACCTTCTTTAATGTCCGACATAGATGCCTTTGCTCCTTCTTTACACGAAAAAAGAACACATACTAAAAATACTGGTAATATTAAATGTTTCATAATTAGGTCTTTTTAAATTATTGCCATGTTTTATATGGATGTTTGCTTAACTGGGAGTTATAATATTTTATATGTCCTGTAACTTCTTGTCCTAACCAATGAGGCATTTCATAGATTTCATTTTCACTTCCTAATTCAACTTCTGCAACAACTAATCCTTCATTATCTCCAAAGAACTCATCTATTTCAAAAATATGATTTTTAATCTTTACTTCATAGCGAATTTTATCAATAACTCCTGATTCACAAATATTTAACAGTGATTCTGCTTCGTTTTTAGATATATCTTTCTCCCATTCAAATCGTGATAGACCATCTTGTGTTGATTGACCTTTTACCGTTATATAACCTATATCTCCTTTCAATCTAACACGAACCGTACGTTTTTTATGAGTGTTTAAAAACCCTTGAATAATTCTAGTACTCTTAAATGCTTCATCTCTATAAGCTCTTGATGTCACTAAAAATTTACGTTCTATTTCTATCATAATAATGCCTACGAAAGTGGGTATCTTACTTAATTTTATTGAAATCTCATAAATTGAGATTCCTGCCTCCGCAGGAATTCATAAATTTACAGTATGTCTGGCGATTTAACAATAAGAAAAATCATTCATGTAGATATGGATGCGTTTTATGCATCCGTTGAGCAAATGGACAATCCTGATCTTAAAGGGAAACCCCTTGCTGTTGGCGGTGGTGGCAAACGAGGTGTTGTTAGCGCTGCTAGTTATGAGGCTAGAAAATTTGGAGTAAAAAGTGCCATGGCTGGTAATCTGGCTTCTAAATTATGTACGGATTTGATTTTTGTAAGACCGCGTTTTGATAGATACAGCGAAATTTCTAAAAAAGTTAGGCTTATCTTTTATGATTATACCGATTTGGTAGAACCACTTTCACTTGATGAGGCTTATTTAGATGTTACTGAAAATAAAAAAGGGAATCCAAGTGCTTCTTTAATTGCTGAAGAAATTCGTGAACGCATTTTTAAGGAAGTTGGTTTAACGGCTTCTGCTGGAATCTCTATTAATAAATTCATAGCTAAAGTGGCAAGTGATTACAATAAGCCTAATGGGCAAAAAACAGTAAATCCAGAAGAAGTTATTGAATTCTTGGAACAATTAGATATTAGGAAGTTTTATGGTGTAGGTAGAGTGACTGCCGAAAAAATGTATCAAAAAGGTATTTTTACGGGATTGGATTTAAAAGGAAAATCACTTGAGTATCTTGATAAAAATTTTGGAAAGTCTGGACGCTATTATTACCATATAGTTAGAGGCATTCATAATAGCGAGGTAAAACCTAATAGGATACGAAAATCGTTGGCTGCCGAACGGACTTTTAGCGAAAATTTATCGAGTGAAATATTTATGCTTGAAAAACTTGAGCATATTGCTGACGAAGTTTCACGACGTTTAGACAAAAGTAAAGTAGCTGGAAAAACAGTTACATTAAAAATAAAATATAGTGATTTCACATTACAGACAAGGAGTAAAACATTGCAGTATTTTATAAGCGATAAGAGTGTTATTTTAGAAACCGCAAAGGATTTGTTATATCAAGAAAAATTAAACAATTCCGTACGCTTATTGGGTATATCAATGTCTAATTTAAATACAGAAGCGAAGAAAAAACCAGAGCAAAAAAGCGTAAGTGTTCAATTAAAATTTAAGTTTTAATCGGTCAAATGTATTGAAACCCTTCAATTTCTCTCCGGACCAATTTTCCTTATTTTAGATACTATAAAAAAAGCGTCACCCCTAATAAGAATAACGCTTAAATGAATTATTAAAAATTACAAGTCTCTATTTCTGTAACACGTAATGTATTCACCATACCTTTGTCTTTAATTGGCATTGCTGCTAAACTAATAAGCATATCACCTTCCTCTAAATAACCTCTTTTACATGCAATAGCATTAACATCTTCAATAGTTTCATCTGTACTTACAAATTTATCGTAGTAAAAAGCACGAACCCCCCAAAGTAAACTAAGACGTGTTAATATACGTTTATTAGATGTAAAAACTAAAATATGACATGATGGTCTCCATGCTGAAATTTGAAATGCTGTATACCCACTATTTGTTAATGTTGAAATGGCTTTTGCATTAATTTCGTTTGCCATATTAGCGGCATGATAACAAATAGATTTTGTTATATAACGATTTGTACGAATATGTGGAGGTAATTGTGGTACTTTAATCAAACTTGAGTCTTCTACACTTTTAAGTATATCAGACATTTGTTTAATAACCTGCACAGGATAGCTACCCACAGATGTCTCACCAGATAACATCACAGCATCCGCACCGTCCATAACTGAATTTGCAACATCGTTCACCTCTGCTCTTGTTGGTGTTAAACTGGAAATCATAGTCTCCATCATCTGAGTTGCTATAATTACAGGAATTCTCGCCTTTTTAGCACGTAACACCAATTGCTTTTGAATAAGAGGTACTTCCTCTGCAGGAACCTCTACTCCTAAATCACCACGGGCTACCATAAGACCGTCACAATGTGCTACAATTTTATCGATATTTTCTACAGCTTCCGGCTTTTCTATTTTAGCTATAATTGGTATTTTATGCTCACTATGTTTATTTATTAAATCGCGCAGTTGCATTAAATCTTCTGCATGACGCACAAATGATAAAGCAATCCAATCTACATCTTGACTAACAGCAAAAATAGCATCTTCAACATCTTTTTCGGTTAAAGCTGGTTGCGAAATATTTGTATTAGGAAGATTAACTCCTTTTTTAGATTTAAGGGGACCTCCTTGAATCACACGAGCAACAACTTCGTTTTCTTTGTTAGTTGAAACAACTTCAAAAATTAATTTTCCATCATCTAAAAGAATACGCTCTCCTGGTTTTGCATCTTGAGGAAACCTTTCGTAGGTCATATAAACACGTTCCTTTGTTCCTTCAAAACGTTCGCCAGTTGCAAATACAATTTCATCACCAGGATGAACAACGACTTCCTCCTTCATAACACCAACACGAAGTTTAGGTCCTTGTAAATCTGCTAAAATAGCAGCAGTAAAACCATGTTCTTCATTCAACTCTCGTATCATTGTGATACGCTCTGTAACATCGCTGTAATCGGCATGAGAAAAGTTTATTCTAAATACGTTAACACCTTCTTCAAGCATTCCCTTTAAAACTTCTTTTGTACTTGTAGCAGGTCCTAATGTTGCTACTATTTTCGTTTTCTTTGTTGTTGACATTAGTTAAAAATTAAATTGTCCTTAGATTTCAATTGATTAATATCAATACTATAAGCTGTAGCTATTTGAGGCACTTTTAATACATTATTTAGAATATATTTCTGTTTGCTAAAATTGACTTCATTATCTATTTTTAAAAAATAATTAACCATTTTATATTCTGGTATTAAATATGCTATCCTCGTTATCTTTTCTTCAGAATCAAATAATGATTCACCATTCCTTTGTCTATAATCTTCTGTTTTGCATACATTAGACACTAAATTCCAGATTGTCTGTTGTTTATCATCTTCCCATTCAAAAAAAGAGTACGTGGATTTTCCATTTTGATAATCTAAATCTAATGGGTTTCTAATAAGACTTATTCCTAAATACTTATTTAAAAGATATACTAAACGATAATCTTCAAGTGTACAATGAATTGCAATTAAAGTATATAAATCTTCTTCAAAAACATCATCAAGAATAAGTTTGTGTACAGCCATAACTTATATTAATCACGGTAAATATAGTATTAAAAACAGTCAATCGGAATACGTTTAACTTATATCTTAATAACAAAGTAAACGAAAACGTTATAGTTTAGTCCTTTTGTCTAAAATCTCTTAAATCATCTTAGACATCTTACTTTGAAATGCAAAAAAAGCACGTTTTGAAGCTTTTTCTTCCGCTTTTTTCTTGGATGTTGCTCGTGCTTTTGCAACAATTTTTTCGTCTATAGATAGTTTTACTGAAAAATGTCGAACCTCGTCATTACCTGTATCTTCATACACATTATAGCCAAATGTTTTCTTTTCTTTTTGGCACCATTCTATAAGCAAACTTTTGTAACTAATAACTTTACCTTCTAAAGTTTCTATATCTACATAAGGAATAATAACGCACTTATATATAAACTTTTCACAAAACTTATAGCCTTTGTCAAGAAAAATAGCGCCAATTAAAGCTTCAAAGATATTACCATGAATATTGTCTCCAAATTGCCCTGGAGGAATCTTACTCTCGACTAAGTCTATTAAATTTAAGTCTTTACCTAGCTCATTTAAATGCTCCCTACTTACAATCTTAGAACGCATCTTAGTTAGATAGCCTTCATCTCCACTTGGTACTTCTAGGTATAAGTGTGACGCAATTACGGCACTTAATGTAGCATCTCCCAAAAACTCTAACCGCTCATAATTAATAGCATTCCCTTTACTATCCCTTATATTCATGGATCGGTGTGTAAAAGCCGTTTTATAGAATTTAATGTGCTTAGGTTTAAAGCCAAGAATTTTAGTTAATTGCATAAAAAAATTCCCGTTGCGTTTAAAACGGGAATTTAATATGTTGCGAATGCTTTTCATCTGATAATTAATACTATTATTTTAATGTCAGATGTAATAAACCATGTTTCATTTTACTATAAAATTTAATGTATCTTATGGCTTATTTCATTCGGAATTCAATCAATTTTTTTGAATACTACACAAGCGTTGTGTCCACCAAATCCAAATGTATTACTCATAGCTACTTTAACTTCGCGTTTTTGAGCCTTATTTAAAGTTAGATTTAATTCAGGATCAATTCTTTCATCTACTGTAGTATGGTTAATTGTTGGGGGAACAACTCCGTGTTCCATGGCCAATATAACCGAAATCGCTTCAATAGCTCCAGCAGCACCCAATAAATGCCCTGTCATTGATTTTGTTGAATTAATATTTATACTCTTAGCATGGTTTCCAAAAACTTTAGAAATAGCTTTAAGTTCGGCCACATCACCTAAAGGTGTAGATGTTCCATGTGTATTTATGTGATCTACATCTTCTGGCTTAAGGTTGGCATTTTCTAAACAATTTTTCATCACCTCAACAACACCGATACCTTCTGGATGTGGAGCTGTCATGTGATGTGCATCAGAAGACAATCCGCCTCCTGCAACTTCAGCATAAATCTTTGCTCCTCTTGCTTTTGCATGCTCGTACTCTTCTAAAATCAAAGCGCCTGCTCCTTCCCCTAAAACAAAACCATCTCTGGTTCCGTCAAATGGTCTTGAAGCTGTTTCCGGACTTTCATTTCTAGTAGATAATGCATGCATGGCATTAAAACCACCCATCCCAGCAATAGTAACTGCTGCTTCACTTCCTCCAGTAACAACTACATCACAATACCCTAAACGAATCGAGTTTAAAGCATCAAACATAGCGTTTGCAGAAGAGGCACATGCAGAAACCGTTGTATAATTTGGTCCCATAAATCCATGTTTTATGGAAATATTGGCTGGCGCAATGTCTGCGATCATTTTTGGAATAAAGAATGGATTAAACCTTGGAGTTCCATCACCTTCAGCAAAGTTTAAAACTTCTTGCTGAAAGGTTTCTAAGCCTCCAATTCCTGCACCCCATATAACACCTACTCGCAACTTATTTACCTCATCAAGATCTAATTTAGCATCTGCAATAGCTTCATCTGAAGCTACCATAGCATACTGCGCAAACTTATCCATCTTACGAGCCTCTTTTCTATCTAGAAAATCAGTTGCGTTAAAACCTTTTAATTCGCAAGCGAACTTTGTTTTAAACTTCTCGGTATCATAATATGTTATAGGCGCAGCACCACTTTTACCACTAATAAGTCCTTCCCAAAATTCTTCTTTGGTATTACCTATAGGTGTTAAAGCCCCCAATCCTGTGACTACAACTCGCTTTAGTTCCATAAAGTGTAATGCTTATTTTGCTTCTTCTATATAAGAAATAGCTTGACCTACTGTAGCAATGTTTTCAGCTTGATCGTCTGGTATTTGGATATCGAATTCTTTTTCGAATTCCATTATTAATTCAACAGTATCCAATGAGTCCGCTCCTAAATCGTTTGTGAAGCTTGCTTCTGTTACAACTTCGTTCTCATCAACTCCCAATTTGTCTACGATAATCGCTTTTACTCTTGATGCAATGTCTGACATAATATTTTAATTTTAAATTTTAATTAGTTGGCAAAAATAAAAAACTTTATTTTTAAAACACATCTTTCATATAAAAATGTGTTTGTAATTTACTAAAATAAGTTTTAACTATTTATATTTCACCTTCAAATTGTTAATAATTATTCTTTTTTTTGTTGAATAATTCTAACATTATAAACTGTAAAATGAACCGTATTGTAATTTTTGCGTCCGGAAGTGGTACTAATGCTGAAAATCTAGTTAAGTTTTTTCACAACAGCGATAATGCATCTGTTATTCAGATCCTTACCAACAATCCTCATGCCAAAGTTTTAGACCGTGCTAAAAATTTAAAAGTAAGTGCCATGTCTTTTAATAGAATCGCGTTTACAAAAACAGATGACGTATTAAATATATTACAAGCATCTCAACCAGATTTAATTATCCTCGCTGGATTCTTATGGAAATTTCCCGAATCTATCTTAAAAGTCTTTCCTAATAAAGTAATTAATGTACATCCTGCTTTATTACCAAAATATGGAGGCAAAGGCATGTATGGTATGAATGTGCATGAAGCTGTTGTTACTAATAATGAAGTAGAAACAGGTATTACCATACATTATGTAAACGAACATTATGATGAAGGGGCTATTATTTTTCAGGCTAAATGTGATGTTAGCACTTCTGATACAGCCGAAAATATCGCTGAAAAAATTCATAAACTAGAAATGGAACATTTCCCTAAAGTGGTTGAAAAACTACTTCTTAAAGAAATTTAGAACTTTTATTTATAAAGATTCCCTTCACGGGAATGACAAAAAATGTCAAAGAAGAAAAAAAAATATTATACTGTTTGGAAAGGACATCACACTGGTGTTTTTGAATCTTGGAACGATTGTAAGGCACAAATAAAAGATTTTCAAGGCGCACAATATAAATCGTTTTCAACATTTGAAGCTGCTAAAAAAGCTTTAAAAGGTAACTATAAAGATTATATTGGGAAATCTTCAAAATTTAAAAGTGAACTTTCAAAAGAACAATTAAAAAAAATAGGCCAGCCCAATTATAATTCTATTTCGGTTGATGCAGCTTCAAGTGGGAACCCTGGAAAAATGGAGTACCGTGGTGTTGACACTAAAACGAAAAAACAACTCTTTATACAAGGCCCTTTTCAAGAAGGAACAAACAATATAGGTGAGTTTTTGGCTATTGTACATGGTTTGGCTCTGCTTAAAAAAAACAATAGTGATCGTATACTATATACCGATTCCAAAACAGCTATTAGTTGGGTGAAAAAGAAAAAATGCAATACTAAGCTAGAGCGAAATAATAAAAATAAAGCGCTTTTTGAATTAACCGACAGGGCTATTGATTGGTTAAAAAATAATACCTACAAGACTGTTATTGTAAAATGGGAAACAAAAGCATGGGGAGAAATCCCTGCTGATTTTGGAAGAAAATAAGCTGTCTATCAATCCGTATCTTCATCACTAACAGATGTATTTACATTCAAAAAAAATATTCTTGAATTAGTACTTAAAAGACTTATCTTTGCAGAAAATTATCAGGTCTCTTTTATGAGTAAATTAGTAATAGTTGGCACAGTAGCATTTGATGCTATTGAAACGCCCTTCGGTAAAACCGATAAAATTCTGGGCGGTGCCGCAACTTACATTGGTTTATCGGCTTCACAATTTAATGTAGACTCATCTATTGTATCTATTGCTGGCGATGACTTCCCACAAGATTACTTAGATTTATTATCAAACAAAAACATAGATATTTCAGGTATTGAAATAGTTAAGGAAGGAAAAACGTTTTTTTGGAGCGGTCGCTACCATAACGATATGAATTCTCGAGACACTTTGGTTACAGAATTAAATACACTTGCAGATTTTAACCCTGTAGTTCCAGAAAGTCACCGAGATGCTGAAATTGTTATGCTAGGAAATTTACATCCTTTAGTACAACAAAGTGTTCTTGACCAAATGGCAACAAAACCTAAATTAGTAGTTTTAGACACTATGAATTTCTGGATGGATTGTGCTTTGGAAGATTTACTTAACGTTATTAAAAATGTAGATGTTATTACCATAAATGATGAGGAAGCTAGACAGTTAACAGGGGAATATTCCTTAGTTGTAGCTGCAAGAAAGATTCATGATATGGGACCTAAATATGTTGTTATTAAAAAAGGGGAACACGGCGCGTTATTATTTCATGATGACAATGTGTTTTATGCACCAGCATTACCTTTAGAAGAAGTTTTTGATCCAACAGGAGCAGGTGATACTTTTGCCGGAGGCTTTGCAGGATATCTTGCAAAAACAGGAGACACTTCTTTTGAAAACATGAAGAATGCGGTTATTTACGGCTCTACTTTAGCATCGTTTTGTGTAGAAAAATTTGGAACAGAGCGTATGCAAGATTTATCAAGTGAGGAAGTTTATAAACGTTTATTACAATTTAAACAGTTAACACAATTTGAAATCGTCTTAAACGATAATTTGTAGCAATCCCTAATGAGAATTAGACGATTAAATATGATTTTTAAGAAACACATATTAATTACACATAAAATAATTAACATAATACGAACGCGCTCTGACATAGAGCGCGTTTTTAATTAATAATTTATTATTTCCGCGAAAGCGAAAAATTTTACATATGAGTGATGCCTTAAAACATGAATGTGGAATAGCAGTTATTAGACTTTTAAAACCACTAGAATATTATAAAGAAAAATACGGAAGTGCATTTTATGGTGTAAACAAAATGTATCTTATGATGGAGAAGCAGCATAATCGTGGTCAGGACGGTGCTGGTTTTGCAAGTATTAAATTAGATACAAAACCGGGTGAACGCTATATAAGCAGAGTACGTTCTGTGGCGCAACAACCTATTCAAGATATTTTTGGAAAAATAAACGACAGAATTAATAACGAGTTAACAGCACACCCTGAGTACGCTAATAATGTTGCTTTACAAAAACAACACATTCCTTATATAGGAGAGGTATTATTAGGACACGTTCGTTATGGTACTTTTGGAAAAAATAGTGTAGAAAGTGTACATCCATTTTTAAGGCAAAATAATTGGATGCACAGAAATTTAATAATGGCTGGAAATTTTAACATGACTAATGTTAAAGAACTCTTTGCCAATCTTATTCAGTTAGGTCAGCACCCAAAAGAATATACCGATACCATAACTATTATGGAGAAAATTGGTCATTTTTTAGACGATGCGGTAAGTAAAATTTATAAAGATTTAAAAAAAGAAGGATATAATAAAAGAGACGCTTCTCCTCTTATTGCCGAGCGACTTAAAGTTGCTAAAATATTAAGACGTGCGGCAAAAAATTGGGACGGTGGTTATGCTATGGCTGGTCTTATTGGTCATGGTGATTCTTTTGTTTTAAGAGATCCTGCAGGTATTCGTCCAGCATACTACTATAAAGACGATGAAATAGTTGTTGTAGCATCAGAACGCCCAGTTATTCAAACCGTATTTAACGTGAACTTTGAAGACGTAAAAGAGTTAGATCCAGGAAAAGCCATTATTATTAAAAAATCTGGAGAAGTACGCTTTAAGCAAATACTTGAACCTTTAGAAAGAAAATCTTGTTCTTTTGAACGTATTTATTTTTCTCGAGGTAGCGATGCTGAAATCTATCAAGAACGAAAAATGCTTGGTAAACTATTAATGCCAAAAGTTCTTAAAGCCATAGATAACGACACTAAGAATACGGTCTTCTCATATATACCTAATACAGCAGAAACATCATTTTTTGGAATGATAGAAACTGCTGAAGCTTATATAAATAAAAAAAAGACCCATACGATCTTAAACGGGCAACGTTCTTTATCTGCCGAAAAAGTAACCGAAATCTTATCGGAGCGAGCACGAATTGAAAAAATTGCTATAAAAGATGTTAAACTAAGAACATTTATTACCGAAGATAGTAGCCGTGATGATTTAGTCGCTCACGTTTACGATGTTACTTATGGGGTTATAAAACCTGAAGACAATTTGGTTATTATTGATGACAGTATTGTTAGAGGTACGACATTAAAAATGAGTATTTTAAAAATGCTTGATCGCCTAAATCCTAAAAAAATCATTGTAGTATCTTCTGCACCACAAATTCGATACCCAGATTGCTATGGTATAGATATGGCTAACCTTGAAAGTCTAGTCGCTTTTAGAGCTGCTTTAGGCTTATTAAAAGATGCAAATAAATATCATATTGTGGAAGACGTATACAATAAATGTATGAATCAAACAGACTTAGATGATAAACATGTTCAAAATTTTGTAAAAGAGATTTATGACCCTTTTACTGATGAAGAAATATCAGATAAAATATCCGAGTTATTAAGTGATCAAAGTATTAATGCTGAAGTTAAAATAATCTTTCAACCTGTCGAAAATTTACATAAAGCATGTCCAGATCATTTAGGTGATTGGTACTTTACAGGAAACTATCCTACTGTAGGTGGAAACAGAGTTGTAAATAGGGCATTTATAAACTTTTATGAAGGAAATAATGAGCGTGCTTATTAATTTAGGATTTGTCAAAATTTTCCACTTAATCTGTAAAAAAACACACTTAATCCAAAAAATGTGCCGTTCGTCTAAAAAATAATCAGAATACCTAAAATACATATAACTTGGTCTCACCATAACATAAGTAGGTTAAGTTCATGGTAGATTTGGGGCAAAAAAAGGTGAACAACTGTTCGCCTTTTTTTATGCAATTTTGTTTCTTTTCAATAAATCTATCTCAAAAAATTATTTATTATTCCGTTTTATATCAAAATAGCTTTAATACAACCGTTTAAGCCAATATATGAGTAGTTTAACTAAAATATTTTATTAAACTTAACAAGCTTCATATATTTGACTCACCATAACATAAGTAGGTTAAGTTCATGGTAGATTTGGGGCAAAAAGGTGAACATTCGTTCACCTTTTTCATTTTTACTATATTCTAATATTTTTCTAATCGATTCTATATCCATTTCCAAACTGGTAACTTAAAATAAAGCCATGCGCATTCCCTAGTGGTGAATCATTATTTGCTGCATTATAATTATAAATAAATCGTGCATTTTTAAATAAATAAACCCCTGCTAAAAAAATTAGAGAAGATTTTGTTCTATAGCCTGTTCCTATTTCAAATTTATTTTTAAAACTTAGGGCTACATTTATATCAGCTTGCAATGGAGCTCCTTCTTCATATTTTAAAAGTACATTTGGCTTTATCATTATTTCTTGATAAGGATTATTAAAAAAACGATATCCAAAATAGCCATAATAAGGATTTACAAGATTTAAATTATTATTTGAAGCTAGAGATTCCCCTATAACATTTGGAGTTGAAACTCCTAAATAAAACGTCGCATAATTAAACAAAAAACTAAGCCCTACTGTTGGGATAGTTGCGTTGATGTTTTCAGAAAAAAGGGGGTCATTTGTAATTCCTAACTCCAATAAATTATCTTGATATTGTTGTAGACCAGCTGTGATTCCAAAAGAAAGTACTCCTGCTGTATAATGTTGCCAATAAGGACGACCATTTTTTAAATCAAAGAATATTTTATAAGAATAGGCTCCAAAAAAATTAGTCGAAGTAGTTACTCCTATTTCATCTCTAATAATACCAGCTCCCACACCCATTTTACCTCTACTTAATGCGCCATGTCCACTAAATGAAAAGCTTCTTGGACTTCCTTCAAATTGATTAAAATAACCCGAATTACTTATGGAAAGCTCTGTATCTGGAGTTAAACCCGCGTATGCAGAATTTATAATAAAGGGATTGTAATTGTATTCAGAAAACGTTGGTGTTTGCTGACCAAAACAAATACTCGTTTTTAAAATATAAAATAATAAGACAGCCGCATAAGCGGAAAAGTTATTTTTTCTATCCATTATATTAACGTTTTAATACTAAAAATCCTTTTAGCTTTTTCAGATTATGGTTTCCAGATATTTTAATATCAAAGAAATAGGTTCCATTCGGCAACGAGTTTGCTCCTAACTTAGTGAGGCTATTAGCGTCTCCTCTAAACACATTAGTGGTGTTGTTATAATTTGAAATTGAAAAAACTAAATCTCCCCACCTATTATAGATGTTTACAGTATTCTGTGGGCTATTTTCTATTCCTTTTATCTCCCAAAAATCATTAATTCCGTCACCATTGGGTGAAACACCATATTTTGATTCTATCAAAGGTTCAGTAGTAAACGATTCTTCTGTACAACTTATAGCATCCCCAACAGCATTATAAGGTGTTATAGTTACATAAATCGTCTCTCCTTCAGGCAAATCCGATAAATCAAACATCGTAACATTACCTACATCTTCAGCATTTAATATATTTGTAGCACCTGATGATGTTCCTGCATTTATTCTGTATCCTGTAGCACCTGTAACAGCATCCCAAATAAGACTTGTGCTTAATGCAATATTACTGTCACCATTTAATGGATTTGTTAATACAGTACAATTTGGTACTGCCACTATTGTCTCTGTTGTGAACGATTCTTCTGAACAACCTGTTACATCTCCAGCTGAATTATAAGGAATAATGGTTACATAATATCTTGTATCATTTGATAAGTTAGATGTAAAACTATAGGTCGTTCCGCTAACATCTTCACTATCTAAAATATCCACGCCTCCTGATGTCGTTCCAACATGGATCCTATATCCGGTAGCATCTGAAACAGCATTCCAGCTAAGATCTGTTGTTACTGCAACATTTGTCGCTCCATGCAAAGGACTCGATAAGGTTGTGCAGCTAGGAATAACTGTAGGTGGATCAACTGTTCTAAAACTTTCCTCTGTACAGCCCGTTGCAGAACCTACAGCATTATAAGGAATGATGGTTACATAATACCTTGTATCATTTGATAAGTTAGATGTAAAACTATAGGTCGTTCCGCTAACATCTTCACTATCTAAAATATCCACGCCTCCTGATGTCGTTCCAACATGGATCCTATATCCGGTAGCATCTGAA
>NZ_JAUOEM010000002.1:0-216825 GCF_030540875.1 Flavivirga amylovorans | reverse complement strand
ACAGCATTCCAGCTAAGATCTGTAGTTACTGCAACATTTGTTGCTCCATGTAAAGGACTCGATAAGGTTGTGCAGCTAGGAATAACTGTAGGAGAGTCTCCTGTTCTAAAACTTTCCTCAATACAACTTGTAGCGTCTCCTTCATCGTTATAAGGGATAATGGTTACAAAAATAAGCCTGTTAGCTCGTAAGTCATCAGGTAAGTCATAGGTTGTTACATTACCAACATCAACATTATTAAGAACCTCAAAACCTCCTCCGGTGGTGCCGACTGTTAATAAATATCCCGTAGCATTGACTATGGGCCTCCAACTAAGATCCGTATCAATTGGAACATTTCTAACTCCGTTTAATGGACTAGTTAAACTTGTACATACTGGTGGAACCGGAATAATTTCTGTTATGAAACTTTCTTCGACACAAGACATTGCATCTCCTATAGTATTATATGGCGTTATCGTAACAAAAATGGTTGTATCCTGTGGTAAATCTGTAGGGATATCATAAGTGGTTACATTACCAACGTCAACATTATTTATAATATTACTGCCTCCAATTGTAGTACCTGCTCTTATACGATAACCATCAGCATTAGCTATCACTGACCATTCTAGATTTGAGCCTACTGCTACATTAATAGCATTATTAGCAGGCATGGTTAAATTAGTACAATCTGGTACGGTTGGGGTAGCACTACTTGTAATTTCAAAACTTTCTTCGGTACAAGCTGTGGCATCACCTTCGTCATTGAATGGTATTAATGTTACAAAAACTGTTTCTCCGCCAGAAAAATCAGTAGCAAATTCATATGAAGTATCAGTAACTACTTCATTATCAACAATTGTAATATTACCAGGATTGGTTCGTACTGTAAGCCTATATCCTCTAGCATAAAGGGTAGGCTCCCAACTTAAGTTAGTATTTACAGGAACATTAGTAGCTCCGTTTAACGGTGCAACGAGTTGCGTACATACAGGAATAGGACAATCTAATATATCACCGACAACAGACCAACCATAGTTGTCAATCATCGATTGTCTTTCTTCCAATGCATCACAGTACGACAACCCTTGAGCACCTAAAATAATTCCAGTAGTTAGCGTCTGTCTAGACCAAGCGATTAAAGTCGTATCATAGTTTTCTCTTGTCAATGCTGTATTGTCTAACATATTTCTCATATCAGAAACATTACTAACATTCCAAGTACTAAACTCTTGATCTAAAGCTGTTGCATTCATAAACATAAAGCGCATACTCACAGCACCTATATTCCAACGATCAAAAGATTGATTAAATGCCGTTGCATTTCTGAACATGTATTCCATATTTGATACTCCAGAAACTCTCCAATTATTAATGGTATGGTCAAAAACCGTAGCACCATTAAACATTAATGACATATTAGTAACCCCTCTTACATTCCAGCTATCTATCAACTGATTAAAAGCAGAAGCTCCGCTAAACATTTCCTGCATCGTTGTAACAGAGGCTACATTCCAAGAATTTATAGGTTGATTATAAGCTACAGCATTTCTAAACATAGCTCGCATAGTTGTTACAAAGGACACATTCCAACGATCTATATTTTGATCAAACGCTGAGGCTCCATTAAACATCTCTGCCATCGTTAAAGCTTCTCCTGTATCCCAGCTTCCTAATGGCTGATTAAACGCTATCGCATCTTTAAACATAGCTTCCATCGAAGTCACCGATGCTACAGTCCAATTATCTATAAAGTTATTAAATAACTCTGCATCCTCAAACATCGAATTCATTAAGGTCACAGATGATACATTCCAGGTACTAAGTGGTTGATTAAACAACAAAGCATTTTTAAACATAGCCGACATATTTGCTACTGCACTAACATTCCATCTATCAAGAGGTTGATCGAAAGCCTGGGCACTTTCAAACATAGAAGACATGTTCACAACAGAGTTAACATCCCATGTGTTTAAAGGTTGGTTAAAAACATTAGCATTTTTAAACATAGAGAACATGTTAGTGACATTAGTGACGTTCCAACTATCTATGTTTTGATTGAATACCCGAGCACTTTCAAACATAGAAGCCATTGTAGTGACCGATGATACATTCCAATTATCTAGAGGTTGGTCAAAACTATGAGCGTTGTGAAACATAGAACTCATATTGGTTACCTTATTTACATTCCAACTATTGATAAACTGGTTAAAAGCATTGGCCTGTGTAAACATCATAGACATATCAGTTACTTCAACTGTATTCCAGTTATTTAAGGGTTGATTAAAAGCTTGAGCAGAGTTAAACATATTAGTCATATTAGTTACTGCACTAGTATTCCAACTGTTTAATGGTTGGTTAAAAACCTGAGCAAAATGGAACATGGAACTCATATCTGTTACATTACTTACATTCCAATTATCTAGAGGTTGGTCAAAACTACGAGCGTTATAAAACATACTCTCCATATTTGTTACATTAGCTACATTCCAACTATTTAGGGGTTGGTTAAATGCTCTTGTCCCAAAAAACGCCTTAGACATATTCGTCACGTTACTCACATCCCAATAATCAATATTCCCATCAAAAAGATCCGCTTGATAGAACATTTCTAACATACTATCTACTTGAGATAAATCTGGTACATCTGTAGCATTATAAGTCATATTACGACAGCCAAAGAATGCTCTTTCCATAGATTTCCATTGTTGTGTTCCCCATTGATCTATTGAAAGCAATTTTATATTATCTGTAGAATACCAAAAATAGTGTGCGGGATAAGTTCCTATAATGGTTACTGTATAAACTCCTGGTGTTTCATACGTATGGGTTATAGTACGAGTAACATTATTGTCAAATTGGTTATCACCCCAATCTATAGAGTAATCGTATATTAAACCTCCTTTGGCTATTATTCTAAGTTGATTTTCAGCAGAAGTGAACGGAGATGTATTACGAGTATCATAAGTAAGTACAAAAGCATCAGGACTGTCTACCCAATTTTCAACCACCGTAAAACTCTCTTCAACACAACTTGTTGCAGGTCCAGCTGCATTATAGGGCACAACCGTAACAAAAACCTCATCACCAGGAGTAAAATCTGTTGTAAAATCGATACCATTTACATTACCAACATCATCATTGTTGTAAATAATTTGAGTAATTCCTCCATTTACTCTTCTAACACTTATTCTATACCCTGTTGCACCTGGTACAGCTTCCCATACGATATCGGCATTAGACGGTGCATTAGTATCTCCATTTTTTGGAGACACTAACGAAGTACAAATTACAAAAGGACAGTCTATAATATCTCCATCAATAGTCCAATTAAAGTCATCTATAAGCTCTTGACGTGCATGACGCCCATCACAATAATTTAAAGTTGTTGCTCCTAATTCTACATCGGGCATTACTGTTTGCATAGCCCAACCTGTTAAAGTATTATCATAATTAATTTTTGACACTCCTGAATTTGAAAGCATATTGGTCATATTACTAACATTAGTAATATTCCAACTACTTAGATTTTGATCAAAAGCACTGGCATTATTAAACATATTAGACATGTTAGATACCGAACCTGTATCCCAATTATTTAAAGGTTGATTAAAAACGGTAGTAGTATTGTAAGAATAAAACATTCCAGTCATGTTTCTTACAGCACCAGTATCCCAACTATTTAAGGGTTGATTAAAAGCTAAAGCATCATAGAACATAGAACTCATATCTGTAACATTACTTACATTCCAGCTGTCTAATGGTTGATTAAAGGTCTCCGTGTTTCGAAACATAGAACCCATATCTGTAACATTGCTTACATTCCACCTATCTATAGGTTGATTAAAAGCCTGAGCATTATTAAACATAGAACCCATATCTGTAACATTACTTACATTCCAGTCATTTATGTTCTGATTAAAAACTTGTGTAGTTTCAAACATAGAATGCATATTTGTAACGCTGTTTACATTCCAAATACTTATATCCTGATTAAAACTACCAGTTGCTTCAAACATAGAACTCATACTAGTTACATTACTTACATCCCAAATACTTATATCCTGGTTAAAGCTATTCGCTCTTTCAAACATGCCATCCATATTTGTAACAAGGTTTACTCTCCAACTATCTAGTGGTTGATTAAATCTTCGTGTATCCCTAAACATAAAACTCATATCCGTCACCTTACTTACATCCCATCTATCTAATGGTTGGTTGAAATTACCAGACAAGTAATAACCATCGAACATCCTAGACATATTAGTAACATTACTCACATTCCAATTATTCAAAGGTTGATCAAACGCTATATTTCTCAAAAACATCGAAGACATATTGGTTACCGAAGAAACATCCCACCTTTCTATGTTTTGATTAAAAAATCGGCAGTAACTAAACATACCCGACATGTCTACAACCCTAGAAACATCCCAACTACTTATATTTTGGTTAAAAGCATTTGCAGAGCTAAACATATTAAACATACTTGTAACCAACGCCGTATCCCAATTATCCAAAGGTTCATTAAACAACCTTGCAGCTAAAAAAGTTTCAGACATATCGGTTACATTACCTGTTTCCCAATTATCTAATGGTCTGTTAAAAGTTACAGCGCTTGCAAACATTCCTGAAATATCAGTTATAGTACTTATATCCCAGTTGTTTATTATACCATTAAAAACGGTAGCACTTCTAAACATATTCTTAAGGGTTGTTACCAGTGACAGATCAGGACTATCAATAGCATCAAAATTTAAGTTTCCACAACCATAAAAAGCATTCTCCATGGTCTGCCATTGAATATTTCCCCAAGCTAGTATTTCTACAATCTTATTCTTATCACCAGCATTATTAAAATAAATAGCAGGAAAATCACCGCTTATGCTTATAGTATATCTACCAGGAGTGGTATATGTATGTGTAATATCTCCTGTTACGTTATTGTCGGTTGTAGTATCTCCCCAATCGATGTTGTAACTATATGTGTAACTGGAATTCGTGGGAATAGTAACTTGGTTTGAATCCGAAGTTCCTGTTTGCCGAGTATCCCAAATAGAATTAAATGTCTGTCCGAATAAATTATAACAGAAGAAAATAAGGAATATCGTTAGAGCATTTTTTATCATGGCATAATATCTTTTAATAAGTCGACCTCTAATAAAGTTAAATGTGATGGCAGATTATGTTGTTAGTCCTTTTTGTGTAAGTTTTTAATTTTAACAACCCGTTTAAATGAAAGTGCATTGTGAATCAACACAACTAAATCACTCTAGTATAATTGTTTATTAAAACTAAAAAATTGCTTAAAAGTTAATACCCAGGCTCATTGTGATCTTGGAACCCTTATGTGAATTAAATAAAAGGTGCTTTATGTTATTTTTCATAGGTTAAGCTTTTAATTTGGTAATTATTTTTTACGATTTGTTTTTGTTATTCTATTAGGATATCATAAAACAAAGGTGCGCCATCATAAACATTATGGAAACATCTTTTCCAGTGAAAAAAAATACCCTGAAAACCGGGTATGTAAAACCAAAAAATAGTGTATTAAACTTTAGAAGTACAAGTACAATCCATTAAAACTCAAAATAAAAGCTTGTAATGGTTCATGAACAGCTTAGAGTGTGCTGCTAATCGTTTTAAATATAGATTAAGGTGTAAGCTATTTAACATAAGAGGCCCTTTAGAAATGAAACCACTTTTCAAAAAAACTAAAACATATAAAAGTAAGAATCCCTTAATCCAAATACTTCATTTTTATAGCATATTTAGTTAATCCCGCTAAGTTTCTTACCCCCAATTTAGCAATCAAATTTTTCCTATAGCTTTCAATGGTATGTTTACTTAAAAATAAGCTATCTGCTATTTCCTGGGTAGTAAACTCTTTTGCTATTAAAGTAATCACGTCTATTTCACGCTGTGTTAGTTTAATGTTTTCTTTTTTCTTTTTAGAAAATTTATTTTCCATATAGATATCTGTTATCTCTCGCGAAAAATATTTATCTTCTTTTAAAATAGTTTCTATTGCTTTGAGTAATTCTTTTTTTTCCGCATTTTTAGGAACATAACCATCTACATCACTTTCAATAAGTGAATCAATCATATCGGGATTGGTATGCATACTAACGGCAAGAATTTTAAGATTGCTATTCTTTTCTTTCAGCGTTTTAGTCAATGTGATTCCATCCATTTCTGGCATGGTAATATCTGTAATAACTAAATCTATTTGCTCGTTACTATTAATATCTATATACTTGACAACTTGAGTTCCATTTTTTGCAGTTAACAATATATTATATGCTTCTTCAGATTCAAAAATACTTAACAAACCATCTAAAAACATTTTATGATCATCTGCAATAATTAAATTATATTTCATTGTTTATGGGGTTTCAAATTGAGAATTTCAATACTTATTATAGTACCTATTTTAGGATTGGAGTCTATATTTAAAATTCCGGATATTTTTTTCAATCGGCTTTTCATATTTTTAAAACCAATTCCGTTGGTTTCTTTTTTAAGATTAAACCCAATTCCATTATCTTCAAAAATAATTCCGAGTGTGTTGTCTATTAAATTAATCTGAATATTAATCGAGCTTGCTTTAGCATGTTTAATGGTATTGGTTATTAGTTCTTGAATAATTTTAAAAATTTCAGCTTGTAAACCCTCATTTAGAAGATCAATTTCTTCAACCGGATAGGCACTCATATTTGAAGAAATAGAACTTCCTTCTAAAATATTATTAAGATACTCTTTAAGAATATTATAAAAATTATTTTCACTAAATTTTTTAGGAATTAAATTATGCGATAAACTCCGGACTTGCCTATAAGTATCATCTATTTGATGGTTAATTGAAGCTAAATCACTTGCATCCGAATTATTTAATCGTAACTTAATACCTGCTAAATTACCACCAATACAATCATGTAATTCTTGAGCAATACGTTTCCGTTCATTATTCTGACCTTTTATAGACGCTTTTACTAATTTTAATTCTTGATCTTTTAAAATAGATGCTATTTTTTGCTCATTAACTTCTTCTTGTTTTTGGTTTAGCTCATTCTGTGCTCTTAACTTTAAATAGTATATATATAATAACCCTATGATTGGTATTAAAAAAACAAGAAAAGAATATAGAATTATATTTTTAATACTTCTTTGCCTTTTTGCCTCTGCTTGTTGAACTAAAAATTGGGCCTCTTTAATTTCTTGATTTTTTCTAAGTAAACTATTTTCATTAATCGCTTTTTCTGTAGTATTTTGAATAGATAATAATTCATTTTCATTCTCTTTCTTTTCTATCTCTCTTTGCAGCTCCAAATTTTGAATAGTCTCCTTTTGATTGGCTAATTCTAAATCTTGATTGATTTTTTCTACTTGTAAAATACTAATTTCTTTTTCTCTTTGAAGTGTTTGGTATTTAACTTCTAGCTCATTGATTTCTTTGTTTCTCTGAAGTTGGTTAATAGAATCTTTTATAGCAAAGTATTTCATAGAAAAATTATATGCTCTTCGATAATTAGAATTATATACTGCTATATTTTTTAAGTTCTCATAAATAAACAACTGCTGATCTAGGTATCCTAAATCCATTGCATTCACTAAAGCCAAAGAGTAAATCAATTCTGCATCATGAAACTCTTCGGCATTAATCAAAATGCTACCTATATTCATTTCAGCGTTTAATTTTTCTTTATAAAACTTATGCTTGCTTGCTATTTCTATAGCTCTTTCATAAAGCACCAAAGCTTTATCTGTTTTATTCAGAACTTGAGCATTAGCTGCCAAATTCAATAAAATGGCTGTTTTCGCAGAATTAGCCTGGTGTTTTTGGGCTAGTTTAAGTCCTTTTTTTAAAAACAGATCAGAGGTTTCAAAATCTTTATTTTTAGCATAAATCTCTCCTATGTTTATATAACTCCCCATTGTTATTTCAGGGTCTTTTTTATACGACAAACATTCTTTAAAGAGTCTTAAAGCTTGACTTAAGTCTCCCATAGCAACATAATTTACCGCAAGCCCGTGTAAGTGTGTAAAATAACTCTCTTGTTCATTATATTTTTTAGCTAATGTAATCCCTTTTTGATGCCACTTTTTACTTTCTTCTACTAAGCCTTTAGTATTACAATTAATGGCTAATATATTATAAGCTGCCATTTCTCTTATACAGATCAGAGAATCGTTCCCTACTGTATTTAAATTTATAAATGCTTTGACATAAAAATTCGAAGAATCACTTAACCCTCTATTTTTAAAATAATGTGCTAATAATAAATAAGCATTTATTTTAGCATAATGTGTGCGTGCTTTTTTTCGTAGTTGATGGCCAATAGTATACGCTTTTTTATCACCTCGATTTAAAAGATTGAAAGCATCTATTATTTCTTCTTCTTCTATCGATGCTATATTAGTTTTAGAATAAGAGTACGAGTCATTAACTTGAGCGACTATTGTAGTTGAAAACAATAGTAAGATTTGTAAAAACAAATGGTATAATGACTTTAACGTAACTGACATCTTATCTTAAGCAGGCAACATATATTGTATTAAAAAAGCTGCTTAAAAATAACATTTTATAAAACAGCTTTTGATTTTTAATTAAATAAGTTTTTATTCGTCTAGTTATAAGATGAATAAAACTAAAGATCCATTCTTATAAAGAATGTCTCTTTAGTTTCTTTGAAATTTTACAATCCTTTTTTCAAATCTTCAATGGTCTTAGCCATTACTACACCAGGAAGTTTTATAGGCGCACCAACCTGCGCTAAAAATGTTCCCTTTACCTCTCCTCTTTTATAAGTTGTAAAACCAATACGATATAAACCTACAGATAATGCTTTCTCCGGATTACTAACTTCGCTTTTATATCTTAACAATGAGTTATACTTGCTACCGCTTGGCTGTTTTGGCATTTCGCTACTATCATCATTACGTTCTAACACAGTCCATTTAGCACTACTTACAGCTGCTTCGCTAATTTTATCTTTGCTAAAAATATCCGAACGCTCTAAAGTAATATACGTATCAAAATATTCCTTTGAACTCGCATTATCTGCATAAGCTTTAGACTTTGTAGCTTTTTTAATTTTAGTTTTTCCAACTGGAGACATCATTCTTACTCCCAACTCTGGAGCTACTGCAGGTATCCATACATAGATATAATAAAATTTCTTGCCATCTTTTGTTTCATCTTCATTACCAGGAGCTGCATATCCTAAATAAGATATCATGTCTGTGTATGGAACTTTTATAGTTTTTGGCCCTATTTTCTTTTCGGTTAAGCCACCAAATTTTGATAATTTTTGAGCATTTGCAGATACGAGGCTACCAATAACCAATAAGGCTATTGCAATTACATTTTTTGTTTTCATTTTTTCGTTTTTATTCACTTTTAATTAATATTTATCCTAGATATATAAAAAAGAAGCTGCGATCATCCAAGCTCCAACAATTAGTCCTATAACTCCCAGTTTTCCTTGTTTTGGGGCTAATTTTTCTCTTAATTTGTTTGCTTTTTCTTTTGCTTCTTCGTTTTTAGACAAAATAAACTTATTGATTAAGCCAAAGCCTAACATAAACCCTAAAATAGCTTCAACTAAATTTCCTGCTAATAATGTGATCCACCATACTGGATTTGTTGTAAGCCAACCGATGTTTAAAACAGCTGATATAACGCCCCAAAGTCCCCAACAAAAAAAGGCAAATCCAATCCAACCTTGATAAGGTTCAATTTTTTCTAAAAGTTCTTTTGCATTTGGTTTTTTTGAAAGAAGTAAAGATGGTACGGCAATAATACTTAATAAGATTAAGGTAATTCCCCAAGTCATAATTTTAAATTTTTAAAAGGTTAATATTCATTTTATTGGTATTCTATAAAATATCATGAGGCAAAGATGCGGCAGTACTAATATTTAAGAAACATCTTTTTCAGTGAAAAAGGATACCCTGTAAACAGGGGGTGGCAAAAACCTAAAAAGCGCATCGTCAAGCACATACTCTTACTAGCATGGTTTTTAGAAAAGTAAACTCAACTATTTAAGGCATAAAAAAAACGCCTAGGAACTATTTACTAAGCGTTTTTTAATTTAAAATTATTTTTACTAGAAACTATTTATTTTGCTTCTGCGTATCGTCTTTCAACTTCGTTCCAATTAATAACATTAAAAAATGCATTAATGTAATCTGGACGTCTGTTTTGATAGTTTAAGTAATAAGCATGTTCCCAAACATCAAGACCTAAAATTGGTGTACCTCCACATCCAATACTTGGCATTAATGGATTGTCTTGATTTGGTGTAGAGCATATTTCTATTTTACCCCCTTTGTGTACACACAACCAAGCCCAACCAGAACCAAAACGAGTCGCTGCAGCCTTACTAAAGGCAGCAATAAATTCATCTTTAGATCCGAATTCAGCTTCAATAGCATCTTTTAAATCACCAGACAAATAACCTCTATCTTCAGGATTCATTAATTCCCAAAATAATGAGTGATTATAAAATCCACCACCATTATTTCTTACAGCACTATTATTTATATCTAAATTTCCAAGTATATCTTCAATAGACTTCCCTTCTAAATCTGTTCCAGCAATAGCATTATTTAAATTATTTGTATACCCTTGATGATGTTTAGAATGGTGTATCTCCATAGTACGAGCGTCAATATGAGGTTCTAATGCATCATATGCGTATCCTAATTTCGGTAATTCGAAAGCCATAGTTATTAGTTTTATAATATTAATATTTAATTTCTTTCAAAATTACATATAAAACGGGGTAATTAAAAATAATTAATTGTTATGAAACCATTGATAGTTTTTATCTTGTATCCAAAATTATAATTCATGAGCCAAAACCATTCTTTTACTATTTATAATGCTTCTGCTGGAAGTGGAAAAACATTTACATTGGTAAAAGAATATTTAAAAATTTTATTTCGGTCTAATAATTATGAACATTTCAAACGCATTCTAGCTATTACGTTTACAAATAAGGCTGTTGCCGAAATGAAAGAACGAATTATTGAAACACTAAAAGAATTTTCTAATAAAACGATATTAAATAAGCCTAATAGTATGTTTGGTACTATTTGTGAAGAATTGCAAATGGATGCGAATGTCCTTCACAATAAATCAGAAAAACTATTAAACACGATTATACATAACTATGCAGCATTCGATATTTCTACTATTGATGGTTTTACCCACAAACTTATTAGAACCTTTGCATACGATTTAAAATTACCCTTAAATTTTGAAGTGGAGCTAGATCAGGATGCCTTATTAAATGAAGCTGTTAATAGTTTAATTGAAAAGGCTGGAACAAATGATGCACTTACCAAAGTACTTATAGATTTTGCTATTGAGAAAGCTGATGATGATAAAAGCTGGGATGTTTCTTTTGATTTTAATAAAATAGCAAAGCTATTGGTTAATGAAAACGATATTCCTTTTATTGAAACGTTAAAAGACAAAACTCTAGGTGATTTTAAAATACTTAAGTCACAATTAAAAAAAGAGCTTGCATTTTTAGAAAATAACATGACTCAAAAAGCGCAAAACATTTTAACCTTAATTGAAGAGGCTGGTTTGGAATTTAACGATTTTTCTGGAAGTTATCTACCAAAGCATTTCAAAAACCTGGCCAGTAAAAAGTTAGATTTAAACTTTGAAGCCAAGTGGCAAGAAGATATTGAAACTAAAACATTATACCCTAAACGTGTTACAGATACGATAGCGTCTATAATAGAGCAAATTCAACCACAAATAGCTGCTAGTTTTCATGAAACCAAACAACTGGTTTTTCGTCTTAAGTTTTTAAAAGCTTTTTATAAAAATATAACGCCACTATCTGTTTTAAATGTTATTAATAATGAATTAAAGGCGCTTAAAGCAGAACAAAATAAAATGCTTATTTCTGAGTTCAATACTATTATTAGTAAAGAAATAAGGAACCAACCTACGCCTTTTATTTACGAGCGTATTGGCGAAAAGTTTAACCATTATTTTATTGACGAATTTCAGGATACTTCAGTAATGCAATGGGAAAATTTAATTCCACTTTTAGGAAATTCTTTATCTACCGAAACAGGAAACGCGATGTTGGTTGGTGATGCAAAACAGGCTATTTATCGTTGGCGAGGTGGAAAAGCAGAACAGTTTATTGGCTTATTTAATGACGAAAACCCATTTCATATTGAAAAACACGTTGAAAATCTTCCAACAAATTATAGAAGTTTCAAAGACATTGTAACTTTTAATAACGGCTTTTTTAATTACCTATCAAGCCTAGTTTTTAGTAAAAAAGATTATACATATCTCTATGAAAATGCACATCAAAACACGTTTTTAGAGGATACCGGCTATGTTGAATTAACTTTTTTAGATATTAATACAGAAGACGATAGAGACGAATTATTTTCTGAAAATGTTCTAAAAACTATTAATAACTGTTTAAAAAACGGCTTCAAATTTGAAGACATTTGCGTATTAGTACGTAAGAAAAAAGAAGGCGTTGCAATTGCAAATTATTTAGGGCAACACCAAATCCCTATCATTTCTTCTGAAACCTTATTAATTAATAATTCACCCAAAGTTGGTTTTATAAATAACATTTTAGCGCTCTTAATTCAGCCAAAAAACAATGAAATAAAAATTGAGGTTCTCAATTATTTAAGTATCCTTTTTAATGTTAAAGACAAGCATGAATTCTTTTCCGAGCATGTAAATTTGTCCATCTCTAATCTATTTCAAAGTTTTGAAGCATTCAATATATTTATAAATAGCGATTCACTACTACAACTCCCTCTTTATGACTTAGCTGAAACCGTAGTGAGAGATTTTAATTTGGTTGCATCTTCCAACGCTTACATACAGTTTTATTTAGACATTGTTTTAGATTTTTCTCAAAAAAAGGGATCAAATATTTCTGGATTTTTGGAATATTATGACAAGAAAAAGGAAAGCTTAAGTATTGTATCTCCTAAAGGACAAAATGCCGTTCAAATAATGACCATCCACAAATCTAAAGGCTTGGAGTTTCCTGTGGTTATTTTCCCTTATGCCGATTTAGATATTTATAGAGAATTAGACCCAAGAGAATGGTTCCAGATAGATAAAGAAAAATATGCTGGTTTTTCACACACCTTGTTAAATTACAGCAAAGATTTTGAAAATTATGGAGATGAAGGGCAACGTATTTATAACAAGCATCAATCTGAACAAGAATTAGATAACATTAATTTATTGTATGTCGCCTTAACGCGCCCTGTCGAGCAACTACACATCATTTCAACAAAAGATATAACGTCAAAAGGAGTCCCAAACAATAAAAAGTATTCAGGTTTATTTATAAACTATCTACAGCACTTAGGCTTATGGAATGATTCTCAATCTATATACAGCTTTGGGAATTCCAAAAAAACTACCGAAAGTTCAGCCATTACAAAGGAAGCCAATATTCAACAAGAATTTATTTCAACTGCAAAAGAAACTCATAACATAAAAGTTATAACCAAATCTGGACTTCTTTGGGACACGAACCAACAAGAGGCTATTGAAAAAGGAAACCTTATTCACGATATCATGTCTCAAATTAAAACAAAAGAGGATATTGATTTTGTTATAAACGATTTTATAAACACTAGTTTAATTACAGAAGAACAAACAATAGAATTAAAACGAATACTAATTAAAATAGTAGAACATCCCAAACTCGAAAATTATTATAGTTCAGACTATAATATACATAATGAAAGAGATATTATTACTAAAGAAGGTATTATTTTAAGACCCGACAGATTAGCTTTAAACTCAAAAAATGAAGCTGTAATTATTGATTATAAAACGGGTATTGAAGATAAAAAACACTGGCAACAATTACAATCTTATCAAGACGTTTTAGAAGACATGCAAATAACCGTTACAAACAAAATTCTTATCTATATAAACAAGGATATTAAAATAAAAGAAGCGTAACCCTATGAAAACATTATTTCGCGTAAGAAAAAACGATTTATTGCTCTAAAAACAAGATATTTGTCTCATCCAATACTCGTTTTTTCCTTTAATCAACAAAAAAGCAAGAATGCACGGACACGTTTATACAAACCATATAAGCAAGTATTTCAGGCAAGGCTATCATTAGGTTTACTAAAACCTCTGAAACTTTTAATATTATCTAAATCCATTATGAACTATCTATGAATAAACCGAATGTCCCATTTTTTTATATATTTGTCTTTGTTAATAAAATTTAACAACTTACTTTTGTTTACAATTAACACTTAAAAATTAAACTTTTGAATATGAAAAATCTTAGCAGATTATTGTTCGCTGTGTTGTTTGTACTTGGTTATAGCAACGTTGATGCGCAAGACAAAAACAATCCATGGCAAATTACCATTGGGACAAACGCAGTTGATGCTTACCCTTCTGGTGATGGTGCTCCTTTTAGTGAGACTATCTTTAGCAAATATGTAGATGTAGATAACTGGAACATCTTACCTTCTTTATCAACTATCTCTGTATCTAAATATGTAGGTGATGGTTTCTCTTTTGGAATTGGTGGTTCTTTAAACAAAATTGAAAACTGGGGTGAAGACGCTAACGGAGACGCTCTTAAAGTAGATGATTTATCTTATTATGGTGTAGACGGTACTATTAAGTATAGTATTGGAGAAGCTATAGACTGGAACACTTTCGAGCCTTTCTTAGGTGTTGGTGGTGGTTACACATGGGTAGACGAAGTTGGAGCTGGAACTTTAAACGGAACTTTAGGTTTCAATGTTTGGTTTAGCGATAATGTTGGTCTTACTTTACAATCTTCATATAAGCACGCGTTTGAGGATTACTTAAACACTCATTTCCAACACTCAGTTGGTCTTTCTATCAAATTTGGTGGAGCTGATGCTGACGGTGATGGTATTTATGACAAAGATGATGCTTGTCCAGATGTTCCTGGGTTAGAAGAATTCAACGGTTGTCCTGATACTGATGGTGATGGTATCGAAGACAGTAAAGATGCTTGTCCTAACGAAGCTGGTTCAGCTGAACTTAATGGATGTCCTGATACTGACGGTGACGGTATTGCTGATAAAGATGATAGCTGTCCTACAGTTGCTGGTTTAAAAGCTTTAGCTGGTTGTCCAGATGCTGATGGTGACGGTGTAAAAGATGGTGATGACAAATGTCCTAACACTGCAGGTGCTCCAGCAAATAACGGATGCCCTTGGCCTGATACTGATGGTGATGGTGTTTTAGACAAAGATGATAAATGTCCAGATGTTGTTGGTACTGTTGCTAACAATGGTTGTCCTGAAGTTACTGAAGAAGTTCAAAAAACTTTAAATGAGTATGCTAAAACTATCTTATTTGATACGGGAAGATCTACTATTAAAACACAATCTGAAACTGTTTTAAAAGATATCATCAAAATTCTTAACGAATACCCAACTGCAACATTTACTGTTGAAGGACATACAGATAGTACAGGTAGAGCTAGTACTAATCAGAAATTATCTGAGTCTAGAGCCAACTCTGTAAAAGATTATTTAGTTTCTCATGGAGTTGACACTTCTAGATTATCTGCTATTGGTTATGGTAAAGATAAACCAATCGATTCTAACAAAACTAGAAAAGGTAGAGCTAACAATAGAAGAGTTGAAATCAACCTAGTAAAATAAAAAACTATTAATTAGTTTTTAAAATAAGTTTTACAAAAAACGCTTCGGATATCCGAAGCGTTTTTTATTTTTATATAATGAACTCATTTAGACTTTTTGGATTTAAGCGAAAATTAGAAGTTTTTGACTATGTTGAAGACTTTTTTTCCTTGCATAGCAGAGCTACGCAAGGAAAAAAAGACAAAAACAGAGCTGAAAACAGCCATTTTTTAGCAAATTGAAAAAGTCTAAATGAGTTCAATACCAATTAAACTTCAATGACGACTTTTATTTTCGATGTTCTAAAAGATTTACACAATAATAATCAAAATCTTTCCGAATTAACTTTTGTTTTACCAAGTAAAAGAGCTGGGTTATTTCTAAAACATCAACTCTCTAAAGTTGTTAAACAAACTATCTTTTCTCCTAGTATAATAAGCATTGAAGAGTTTGTAGAAGATTTATCAGAACTTAAAAATGTTGCTAATACAGAACTTCTTTTTGAGTTTTACAATACCTATATTAAATTAACTAAAAATGATGAAGCAGATTCTTTTGAATCGTTTTCAAAATGGGCTCAAATACTACTTCAAGATTTTAACGAAATAGACCGATATCTCATACCTCAAAAAAACATTTTTGATTACTTAAGTGCTATACAAGACTTAAACCACTGGTCTTTAGAAAATAATAAAACCGATTTTGTTAAAAACTATTTATCTTTTTGGTATAAACTTCATAACTACTATGTAGAATTCACCAAACAACTTATAAATAAAAAAATAGGTTATCAAGGTTTAATATATAGAGAGGCTGCAAATAATTTAGAGTCTTATATTCAAAATAACCCCGAAAAACAACATGTATTTTTAGGGTTTAACGCATTAAATACTTCTGAAGAGATCATCATACAAAAATTACTTCAAAATAACTTAGCGAAAATTTATTGGGATATAGATGCCGTATTTATAAACAACTACAAGCATGACGCTGCTTTATTTACACGGCAGCATAAAAATAATTGGGCATTTTTTAAAAACAAGCCTTTTAACTGGATAACAACAAATTATTCAAAAGAAAAAAACATATCTGTTTTTGGTATTCCTAAAAATATTGGACAAGCAAAATATATTGGTACACTTCTAAATAATTTACAAAAAGACAATCAATCATTACAGAGTACTGCTGTGATTTTAGGTGATGAAAATTTACTTATACCAGTATTAAATTCGCTTCCTTCAGATATTGAAGCGTTAAATATAACCATGGGGTTCCCTTTAAAATCTATTCCCGTGGCATCCCTTTTTGAGTCTTTATTTCATTTACATAAAACACCATCAAACATATTTTACTATAAGGATGTTATAAATATATTATCCCATCAATTTATAAGACCTCTATTTTACACTAATGAAGTTGATATGGCATCAAAAATAATTGAATCCATTGATGCTAATAACTTAGTTTACTTAACAGCCGAGCGTTTAAAACAACTGGCATGCAATTCAAATATTATTGATTTGTTATTTTCAAATTGGGATCAATCTGTTGATAATGCTTTAAACAATTGCTCTCAATTAATATTACACATTAAAAACTATCTAGACGATAAAAAAGCTTCTAATTTACTGTCATTAGAATACCTATTTCGCTTTAATGAACTGTTTAACGAACTATCTCGTTTAAATACAGCATACCATCACATCAAAGACATTTCAACACTCTATAGTGTCTATAAAGAGCTATTAAGCTCAGAAACTTTAGATTTCCAGGGAGAACCTTTACAAGGTCTTCAAATTATGGGTATGCTAGAGTCTCGTGTTTTAGACTATGAAACCGTTATTATTTCATCTGTAAACGAAGGCATTCTTCCTTCTGGAAAAACTAATAATTCATTTATTCCATTCGATGTTAAAATAGAAAACAATCTACCCACCTATAAAGAAAAAGATGCCGTCTATACCTATCACTTTTACAGGCTGTTACAACGTGCAAAGCATGTTTATATACTTTACAATACAGAGGCCGATATTTTAACCGGTGGAGAGAAAAGTAGATTTATAACTCAATTGGAATTAGAAGGGATACATCATATAGACCACCAAATTATTGCACCTCAAGTTCCCATAATTGAAACCTCTTTAAACGTAGTAGAGAAAACCAATTCGGCTTTAAATGAGCTAAAAAATGTTGCTCAAAAAGGGTTTTCTCCATCATCATTAACGAACTACATAAGAAACCCTATCGATTTTTATTATCAGAAAATATTAAAAATAAAAGAACATGATAATGTAGAGGAAACAGTAGCTGCTAATACTTTAGGGACTGTAGTACATAATACTCTAGAAGACTTTTACAAACCATTAATTGGCACTTTTATATCTGTAGATAATATTAAAAAATTAAAAACTAATATTGTAAAAACGGTTACACATCATTTTACAGATGTTTATAAAGAAGGGGATATCACTAAAGGTAAGAACTTAATAATTTTTGAAATTGCAAAAAGGTATGTCTCAAATTTTTTAGACTTAGAAATTGAAGATTTAAAAGCTGGAAATCAAATAAAAATAATAGCTATTGAAGCAAATAACAAGGTTATCGTTGATATTCCAGAACTTGATTTCCCAGTAACTATTACAGGTAAAGTTGACCGTGTTGATGAATATAATGGTGTAACCAGAATTGTAGATTACAAAACAGGAAAAGTGGAACAAAACAGTGTTGAAATTGTAGATTGGGAATCTATTACTACAGATTACTCTAAATACAGTAAAAGTTTTCAAGTACTTACCTATGCTTATATGATGCATGTATCAAATCAAATTCAACTTCCAGTTGAAGCAGGCATTATATCATTTAAAAACTTAAGTAAAGGGTTTTTAAAATTCTCTAAAAAAGATAAAGCAGGAGCATACGCTAAAAAAGATGCATTGATTACTCAAGAGACCCTCAATAATTTTTATAATGAATTAAAACGTCTCATTTTAGAGATTTGCAATCCCAATATTCCATTCACAGAAAAAGAAGTATAAAATGATTAACAAAAAAAATAGTGTTATTGAAGGAAAACACGAAAAACCCATTTTAATAGATCTGACTTTCGATTCAAAAAACAGTAATAGACCCATTATTATATTTTGTCATGGCTATAAGGGCTTTAAAGATTGGGGTACTTGGAATTTAATGGCTGAAACTTTTGCTGAAACTGGATTTTGCTTTATAAAATTTAATTTTTCGCACAATGGAGGAACGATTGAGCAACCCATAGATTTTCCAGATTTAGATGCCTTTGGTAATAATAATTACACTAAGGAGTTAGATGATTTAGAATTTGTAATCGATTGGGTTTTTAAAAATGATGAGATAAAAGGCATAGGTAACACCAATAACATTAGTCTAATTGGCCATAGCCGTGGCGGTGGTATTGTTTCTATAAAAGCAGAAGAAGACTCACGCATTAAAAATGTAATCACTTTGGCAAGTATTTGTGATTTTGGTAAAAGAACAGCAACAATTGGCGATTTAGAATCCTGGAAAAAAGACGGAGTAAAATATGTTCTTAATGGTCGGACAAAGCAACAAATGCCCCATTACTATCAATTCTATGAAGATTTTGTAAAAAATGAAGAACGCTTAACTATTAAAAGAGCCGTGTCAAATTTAAAAATACCCCATTTAATTATTCATGGTAATGCAGATACTAGTATTTCTATTGAAGAAGCCGAAAAACTTCACAAATGGAATCCAAATAGTAAACTAGTAATTATAGAAAACGCAAACCACGTTTTTGGAGCTTCACATCCTTGGGAAAAAGATAATTTACCAATGCATTTACAAGAAGTAACACAAGCAACCCTGTCTTTTGTAGAACTTAATATTTTATAATTCAACTCTAAACAACGATTTACGAAATTTCTTTTTGAAAAAAATAAATGATTTAAAAAAAAGCGCCTTCCAAAAATAAAAAAGTTTAAACGAGTTCTATAAGTAACACCTAGAGAAAGCAAAAGGCAGACAATTAATTAAAGTTTTATTTATAAGTGATTTCTTTTATATTTGAGAGTTCGTAACTACAATTTTAACACTTAGTATATATTTTATGAAAAAACAATTAACAATTATTTCAGCAATCTTTTTTACATCTCTGATGTTTTCTCAAAAGGTCAAAGTTAAAGAAGGTGATTTTAAAAACTTAAAAGAAATCACAGAGTACAACCTACAATTTGAGTACTCGGATTTAAAGATCCCAAAGTACGATTCGGAAGAAGACTTTCTTAAAGATAAAATGAAAAAGAGAGAAGACAAAGAAGCTGGAGCAGGAGAAAAATTTAAAGCGTCATGGTTTGCAGATAGAAAAGACCGATATGAACCAAAATTTATAGAATCATTTAACAAAAGATTTGAAGATGGTGAAGTAAAAGTAACTCAAAATACTGCTGCAAAATATACTTTGCTTGTAAAAACTACTATGATGTACGCAGGTTATAATGTTGGCATCGTGAGACAAAACTCAAAAATAGAAGCAACCCTTGTTGCTTTTGAAACTAAAACTCCTGATGTTATTTTATTTTCAGCAGATTATACTAAAGTAGAAGGATATGGAGCTATGGGGAATGACTATAATTCCGGATACCGCATCTCTGAAGCTTATGCAAAACTAGCTAAAGAATTTGCTAAAAACCTAAAGAAAAAAGCACTAAAATAATTAGGATCAGTAAAACGGATATTAACAGAAAAAGCGAATAATTTTTTAATTATTCGCTTTTTCTGTTTCCATATCAATAATATGAGCAACAGTCTTAACCAGCCTATCATGATTTTTCACAAAAGGATTGGTTTCATCCCAAACATATCCAGCTAAAACAGCACATATTTGTTTTTTAATCTCAGGGTTTTCTGGTTTGTGGAAAAATATTTTTTGGAGATTTCCAGTATACCATTCCTTTACATAAGTTGCAAAAACATTAACACCTTTTTTAATATAATCTGAATACTCTACTTCCCAATCAACTTCAGTATTCTGTAATTCTTTAGTAATTAATTTTGCAGCAAGTAAAGCAGATTCTGTCGCAAATGTAACCCCAGAAGAAAATACAGGATCTAAAAACTCGGCACTATTACCAGTAAGCACATATCCCTTACCATAAAGTTGAGTCACAGATTTAGAGTAATTTTTTATTTCAACTGGATTGAACAAAAAATCAACACCATCAAACCTATCACTATAATAATCTGAAAGTTTGAGCATTTTTGCTAACTTTTCAGTTGGTGTACCTTCAAAAGATTCTACAAATTCTGTTGGTCCAACATAACCAATACTCGTTGTATCATCAGAAAACGGAATAACCCATAACCATACGCGCCTATCTATGACATCAAATGTTATGCGTGTACCTTCCCATCCCTCAGGACGTTTAATATCTTTTACATGTGTAAATATTGAAGACTGATTAAGAAGTTCTGATGGCTTCTCTAAATTTAAAAGTCGCGGTAAAACCCTACCATATCCACTTGAATCAATAATATATTTTGCTCTGATGGTATTACTTTCACCTTTCTTATCCTTAATGGTTGTTAGAGAACTACCATCTTCATTAAAAACAACATCAACCACCTCATGCTCAAAAGTAATATCTACACCTCGTTTTATAAGTTCATTTGCAAGTACATTGTCAAAATCTGCTCGCGGTGCTTGCCAAGTCCAATCCCATCCTTCTGTATGTTTCTTACTGAAATCGAAATTACACACCTCTTCTCCCCTAATAAATCGTGCACCCTTTTTAACTTCAAAGTCACACTTTTTTAGACTATCTAACAAACCTACTTCTTCAAAATGATCCATGCATCTAGGCAACAAGCTTTCTCCTATAACAAACCTTGGAAACCTACTTTTTTCTATCACCTTTATCCTACAGCCCTTGTCGTACAAATATGATGCCGAAACACATCCAGATGGTCCTGCGCCTATAATTAGTACGTCAACACTTTCTTCACTCATAATCTTTTTAGTTGGTATCATTTATTATTCTAAATTTGCATTCCAAAATAACTATTTTATCTTTAGTTATTAAAATATTATTTTTAAATTTTACCAACACAGGCTAGATGTTAAAACTTAATGGAACTTTAGGTATCGAAGATTTTTACAAAATCATCTTTCAAAACAATCCTATCGAAATTGATAATACGGTTTTTGAAACTATTGAAAATAGTTTTAATTTTTTAAAAACGTTTTCGGAAAACAAAACTATATATGGCGTTAATACAGGCTTTGGTCCCATGGCGCAGTATAAAATAGATGATACAGATCGTATAAAACTACAGTACAACTTAATTAGAAGTCATGCTTCTGGTACAGGAAATATTATTGATCCTATGTATGTAAAAGCAGCTATGCTAGCGCGATTAAATACGTTGTCATTAGGTCATTCTGGAGTACATAAATCGGTAATAGAATTAATGAGAGCATTAATTAACAGAGATATCATTCCGTTAATTTACGAACATGGTGGTGTTGGTGCTAGTGGCGATTTAGTACAATTAGCTCATTTAGCACTTGTTTTAATTGGTGAAGGTGAAGTTTTTTATAAGAATGAATTAAAACCCACAAAAGAAGTTTTTGAAATAGAAAACTTAAAACCAATTACTGTTGCTCTACGAGAAGGGTTGGCTTTAATGAATGGTACGTCTGTAATGACTGGTATTGGTATTGTAAACACCATAAACACCAGACGATTACTTAATTGGGTGATCTTGTGTTCTTCAGCAATCAATGAAATCGTTCAGGCTTACGATGACCACTTGTCCTTTGAGTTAAACCAAACAAAAAAGCATAAAGGGCAGCGTGAAGTCGCTAAACAAATGAGAACACATTTAAATGACAGCAAGCTAACCAGAAAACGTGAAGAGTTTTTATATAATAAAAACCCAGAGGTTACTGTCTTTGAAGAAAAAGTACAAGAATATTATTCCTTACGATGTGTCCCTCAAGTATTAGGGCCTGTTTTGGATACTTTAAATAATATAGAAAATATTTTAATTGAAGAAGTAAATTCAGCAAACGACAACCCTATAGTTAGCGTAGAAAAACAACATGTATACCATGGTGGAAACTTTCATGGCGATTATGTATCGTTAGAAATGGATAAATTAAAACTAGTTGTTGCCAAAATGAGTATGCTGGCTGAGCGCCAACTTAACTACTTGCTAAACCCTAATCTTAATAATATTCTTCCTGCATTTGTAAACCTTGGGACCTTAGGTTTAAATTTTGGTATGCAAGGTGTTCAATTTACGGCAACATCTACTACAGCCGAAAATCAAATGTTATCCAACCCTATGTATGTTCATAGTATCCCAAATAATAATGATAATCAAGACATTGTTAGTATGGGAACCAATGCAGCATTAATTACAAAAAAAGTTATTGAAAATGCTTTTGAAGTCGTTGCTATTGAAATGATAACCATAATACAAGCAATTGAATATCTTAAAACACAAGATAAAATATCTACAAAAACTAAAAAAATGTATGATGCTATAAGACATTTAGTTCCTATATTTACAGAAGACATGGTCATGTACCCTTATGTAAATAAGGTTAAAGACTTTATTATGAATCATGAAAACAATATTGTATGATGAAATTTTACTACACTTTACTTTTTACGTTTCTTTTAAATCTAACATCTATTAATGCGCAAGAATTAGCTCTTGTTAGAGACAATAATCTTTTTGGTTACATTAACACATCTGGAGAATATGTCATTCAACCTCAATTTGAAAAAGCAGGAAATTTTTCTGAAGGCTATGCTGCGGTTATTAAAGACGATAAATGGGGTTTAATTGACACATCTGGCAAGTGGGTACTTAATCCTGAGTTCGATAGAGTAAAAAGCTTCAATTCTGGTTATGTACTAGTGCTCCAAAATGACGAATGGAGTTACGTCAATGCTTCGGGAGAAAAATTAAGCACGCCGGTAACAGAAAAACATTATGATTTTAATGATGGAGTTGCTTTTCTAAAAAAAGCTAAAAAAACCGGACTTATCGGAACTGATGGTAAAGTTATTTTAGAACCAACTTACTATATCATTAAACCGTTTGTCAATGGTTATGCTAAAGTACGAAAAGGAGATTTTTGGGGCATGATAGATAAACAAGGAAAAGTTTTCATTCCTACGGAATATGATGAAATAGGGAGCTACAATAAACAAGGTGTTTGGGCAAAAAAAGGAGAAACTTTTGGAGTTATAAGCAATAATAAATTTAACACAACCGTAGGAATTGATAAAATTTGGGATTTTAATGACAATTCCAACTTAACCTATGCAAGAAGTAATAAGAAAATTGGTTTTATAAACAATTCAGGAGCATGGGTAATAAAACCTAGGTTTGATAAAGCAAGAGCCTTTAATAATGGGTTAGCACCTGTTTCTAATAAAAAACTATGGGGGTACATTAATGAAAAGGGGGAAGAAGTGGTCGCATTCAATTTTAGAGATGCAGAGACCTTTTCAGCAGATGGGTTAGCACCCGTGAAAGAAAAAAAACTGTGGGGTTTTATTAATAAATCTGGAGACATTGTAATTCCTGCAGAATATCAAATTACAGCAGGGGGCTTATCTTTATTCAGTAAAAACGCCGTTAAAGGTTTTCATAACGGATTAGCTCGCGTAAAAAAAGGTAAACTATGGGGGTTTATAAATAAAAAAGGGGAAGCATTAGGCAATAAATGGTATCAAAATGCTGAACTTTTTTCAAAAAAACAATAAGCCCTAACTCTCATTCTAAAAATGGACAAAAATAAGATTACAAAATACGCTTTAGTAACTGGTGGGTCAAGAGGGATCGGAAAAGCAATCTGTATTCAACTAGCCAAAGACACTAATTATCACATTTTAATTAACTATCAAAATAATAAACAAGCTGCTCAAGACACATTAGAAAGTGTTAAAGACGCTGGTGGTACAGGTGAATTATTACAATTTAATGTGGTTGATAATGAAGAAGTGAAATCTGTTTTAGATAACTGGCACGAAAACAATAAAGACGCTGTTATTGAAGTGATAGTTAATAATGCTGGAATAACAAAAGACGGCTTATTTATGTGGATGACTTCTGAAGACTGGAATAATGTTGTTAATACTAGCCTTAATGGATTCTTTAATGTAACGAATCATTTAATTCAAAAGTTGTTGGTTCGAAAATATGGACGTATTATTAATATTGTTTCATTATCTGGTCTTAAAGGCACTCCAGGTCAAACCAATTATTCTGCAGCAAAAGGAGCAGTTATAGGAGCCACTAAAGCTTTAGCTCAAGAAATAGCCAAACGTAAGATTACAGTAAATGCAGTAGCTCCAGGATTTATTAAAACAGATATGACTGGGGATTTAGATGAAAAAGAATTAAAAAAACAAGTCCCTGCAAATCGTTTTGGAGAGCCCGAAGAAGTGGCACATTTAGTATCTTTTTTAGCATCTGAAAAAGCATCTTACATTACAGGGGAAGTTATAAATATAAATGGTGGCATTTATTCATAAATAATTTGAAAGATGAGAAGAGTTGTTATAACTGGTATGGGGATTTATTCCTGTATTGGTAAAAATTTAGAAGAAGTAAAAACGTCTCTTTATAACGGTACCTCTGGAATTATCTCTGACGAAAAAAGAAAACCTTTTGGATATCGTTCATCCTTAACAGGGATGGTAGAGACACCTAACCTTAAAAACCTCCTTACAAGAAGACAACGCATTAGTCTAGGAGAAGAAGGATCATATGCCTATATGGCAACTATTGAAGCCTTAGAAAATGCAAAAATCACTCAAGAGTTTATAGATGCCAACGAAGTAGGAATCCTTTACGGTAATGATAGTACCGCGAAGTCTATTATAGAATCTGTTGATAAGATTAGAGAGAAAAAAGACACCACTTTAGTAGGTTCAGGATCTATTTTTAAAGGCATGAACTCTACCGTAACCATGAATCTCTCTACTATTTTTAAATTAACAGGTGTTAATTTCACCATAAGTGCTGCCTGCGCAAGTGGCTCTCACGCTATTGGTATGGCATATCAACTTATAAAAAGCGGACTTCAAGACTGTATTATATGTGGAGGTGCTCAAGAAATTAATGAACTAGCCATGGCCAGTTTTGATGGTTTAGGAGTATTTTCTTCAAACGAAGAACAACCAGCAAAGGCATCGCGACCATTCGATAAAAATCGTGACGGTCTTATTCCTAGTGGCGGCGGGGCAACCTTAGTAGTAGAAAGTTATGAGTCTGCCATAAAGAGAGGAGCACCTATTTTAGGTGAAATTATAGGCTATGGTTTTTCATCAAACGGAGAACATATTTCGACACCAAATGTCGATGGCCCTTCCCGCGCAATGAATAAAGCTATTTTACAAGCAAACATTCCCGTAGAGAATATAGACTATGTTAATGCACATGCGACTTCAACACCCGTTGGAGATGCCAATGAAGCTAAAGCAATATTCGATGTTTTTGGAGAAAACGGCCCTTATGTGAGCTCAACAAAGTCTATGACAGGACATGAATGCTGGATGGCTGGGGCTAGTGAAATTATATACTCAATGCTTATGATGGAGCACTCTTTTATTGCTCCTAACATAAATCTGGAGAAACCAGATGAAGATGCCGCAAAATTAAATTTGGTAAGCAAAACGATAGATAAAAAAATTGATGTATTTTTGTCCAACTCTTTTGGGTTTGGAGGAACAAATTCAGCATTAATAATAAAAAAAATAAAGCACAAAGATGAATAAAGAAGTTATTATTGAAAAGATAAACGACTTTCTTATAGATGAATTTGAAGTTGAAAATGATGATATTTCACCCGAAGCTAACTTAAAAGAAACTCTTGAGCTGGACAGTTTAGACTTTGTTGATCTTGTTGTATCCATTGAATCTAATTTTGGTGTTAAATTAGTAGGAGAAGATTTTATAAATATTATTACACTTCAAGATTTTTACAATCTTATTGAAAATAAATTAAAGGAATAAAACAATTTTACTCTAACATATATGGCTGCTGAATGGAAAGGAAAGTCCAGAGGTACAGTTCTAGGCTATAAAATATTCATATTTTGTATCAAAAAACTGGGATTGCGTTCGGCATACTTTATTTTATATTTTGTTGCTGCTTATTTCTGCCTTTTTGCTATGGATAGCACAAAAGCGACCTACTATTACTTCCATAAAAGACTAAAGTATTCCAAGTTTAAAAGTATCATAAGTATTTACAGATGTTATTTTGTTTTTGGGCAAACAATAATAGACAAAATTGCTATTTCTTCTGGGTTAAAGTCTAAATTCACATATGATTATGATGGTGTAGATCGTATAAAAGAAATACTAAAACAAAAAAAAGGAGGCATACTTATAAGTGGCCATATGGGTAATTTTGAAATTGCTCAACACTTTTTTGGAGAATTAGAAGAAAATGAATGCATCAGTTTACTCACAACTAATGTCGAGCATACAGCTATAAAAGATTACCTTGATAGTGTAACAAAAAAACCCAATATAAAAATTATTCTTATTAAAGAAGATCTTTCCCATATCTTTGAAATTAATGCAGCATTGGCAAGAAATGAAATTGTTTGTATAACAGGAGATCGTTACATTAAAGATTCAAAATATTTGAAAGAAGAATTATTAGGTAAAGAAACTAAGTTTCCAGCTGGCCCATTTCTTATAAGCTCACGATTACAAGTTCCTGTGCTTTTTGTATATGTCCTGAAAGAAACAAAAAAACACTACCACCTTTATGCAAGAACAGCCGAGATAAAGCATAGGGATGCTAAAGCATTACTAAAAGAATATACACAAAGCTTAGAATGGATGATTAAAAAATATCCATTGCAATGGTTTAATTATTTTGATTTTTGGGATGCAAAAAATAAGTAATAACATGAAGAATATTCTAGTTTTACATTATTCTCAATCTGGTCAATTAACAGAAATCGTAAATAATATAACGATGCCTCTTAATAATTCCAAAAACATAAAAGTTGTTCACCATCAAATAGAAATGGAAACGCCTTTTGCCTTTCCATGGAAAAAAAAAGATTTTTTAGATGTATTTCCAGAATCTTTTCTTCAAATCCCTTCAAAAATAAAACCGATTCCCCAAGCTATTCTAAATCAAAAATTCGATTTAGTAATTTTAGGGTATTCCGTTTGGTATTTAAGCCCATCTATTCCAACAAACTCCTTCTTCTGTAACCCAGAAGCCAAACAGTTACTGGCAAATACACCAGTAATTACAGTTATTGGTTGTAGAAATATGTGGATAATGGCTCAAGAAAAAATGAAAACATTACTTAAGGGATGTGGTTCGAAATTAGTTGGCAACATTGTTTTAAGAGATAGACATATAAATCACATAAGTGTTATTACCATAGTACAATGGATGTTTACCGGAAAGAAAAAGAAGTATTTAGGTATATTTCCTAAGCCAGGCGTATCTCAAAAAGATATTGACGAATCTTCAAGGTTTGGTAATACTATATTAGATCATGTAATCAATAATAATCTCGAAGACCTTCAAAAAAACCTAGTAAAAGAAAAAGCTGTACTAATAAAACCTTTTTTAGTTTTAGCAGATAAAAGAGCTAATATTTTATTTGGTAAATGGGCAAAACTTATCCATTCTAAAGGAAAGATAAGTATCAATAAGCGTGCAATTTGGATAAAAATGTTTAACTATTATTTATTATTTGCCATTTGGATTATTGCTCCCGTGGTTTTTATTTTATTTTTGCTGACTTATTTGCCTTTGTCTGGAAAGATAAAAAAGGATAAAAAATATTATTCATCTGTAGAAATTAAATAGAAGGGATTAAATGAAAGACGTTTACATAACAAGGATATCAAAATTTTTACCAAACAACCCTATTAGTAATGATGAAATGGAAAACATTTTAGGTCAAATTAATGGGAAGCCTTCTAGAGCAAAACGAATAGTATTAAGAAATAATGGGATAAAGGAGCGTTATTACGCTATTAATAGTCAAGGTAAAATCACCCATAGCAATGCAGAACTAACCCAAGAAGCCATTACAAAGTTATTTGACGATTCGTTTACTCAAAACTGTATGGAGTTATTATGCTGTGGCACCTCTTCTCCCGATCAATTATTGCCCTCACATGCAGCCATGGTTCATGGTTTATTAGCAAATAAAAATCTGGAGATAAACTCCGCTTCAGGTATTTGTTGTGCAGGTATGAGTTCTTTAAAGTTTGGGTTTTTATCTGTAAAATCAGGAAATTCAAACAATGCAGTTTGTACAGGATCTGAAAGATCTTCTACGCGAATACAGGCAAATATGTTTAATGAGGAAGCCGTGTCGCTTTCATCTTTAGAAGAGCAGCCTATCATAGCATTTAAAAAAGATTTTTTACGTTGGATGCTATCAGATGGAGCAGGTGCAATACTGTTAGAAAACAAAAAAAATGAAACAGGGACCTCTTTAAAAGTAGATTGGATGGAAGCCTATTCATATGCGCATGAATTGGAAACCTGTATGTATTCTGGTGGAGAAAAAATTGCCGATGGTTCTATTAAACCTTGGACAGAATACAGTTCTAAAGAATGGTTAGAAGAATCTATTTTTTCTGTAAAGCAAGATGTTAAAATTTTAGAAAAACACGTTATCAATAAAGGTGTCGAAAGTTTAGAACTGGTCTTTAAAAAACATGCTAAAGACCCCTCAGATATCGACTATTTTCTACCCCATTTATCGTCAAATTATTTTGCTGAAAAATTAAAAAATGGCATTAAAGAAAAAGGGTTGCAAATTCCAGAAAGTAGTTGGTTTACTAATTTAGATAAAGTAGGCAATGTTGGCTCTGCCTCTATTTACTTAATGCTTGAAGAATTAATGTATTCTGGAAAGTTGAAAAAAGGAGACAAAATAATGCTATCAGTGCCAGAAAGCGGAAGATTTTCTTACGCTTATGCACATTTAACTGTTTGTTAAAATGATTTTATTACAAAAACCAATTACAAATATTCAACACTTAATTCCACAAAAAGCACCTTTTGTAATGGTAGATAGTTTGTTAGGTTTTTCCGATACAAATGTAGTATCCTCATTAAAAGTTTTAGACACTAATATTTTTTTTGAAAACAAGGCACTATCTGAGCCTGGATTAATAGAAAATATGGCACAAACAGTGGCGCTACATACTGGATATGATTATTTTTTAAAAGGAGCCCCAGCACCAACAGGCTATATAGGTTCTATTAAAAAAATAGAGATCTCAATACTACCACAATTAAATGAAACTATAAAAACAGAAGCTCATATTTTACACGAATTTATGGGAGTGACCTTAGTTGAAATAACTGTTTATAATACCAAAAAAGAAAAAATTGCTTCAAGTATAATGAAAACTGTTATTGCAAGTTAATGATTGATCTTGATAAAATAGATGTCTCTGATTTTTTACCGCATCGCCCTCCATTTTTAATGGTAGACAAAGTTCTAACCCTTAGTGATGAAGAAGTCTCTACGTTATTTAAAATTAAAAAAGACAGTATTTTTGTCGAGAATAATTATTTTAACGAAATAGGATTAGTAGAAAATGCAGCTCAAACTTGCTCTTCAATAGTTGGCAAAAGTTTTTTTAATGATGATGATATTAAAGGAGAAGGTGCTAATCTAATTGGTTTTATTAGTGCTATTAAAAAAATAACAGTATTTTCTTGCCCCAAGGTTGGTAGTACGATAGTATCTAAAGCAAAATTAACATCAAGATATGACACGATTAATTATAGTATCTGTTCTTTAGAATGCAATATTTACGAAGAATCTGTTCAATTATTATCTTGTGAGATGAATTTAGTTATTAAAGATTTGAAGTAGTTTTATGAAAAAAAGTGATGTTCCTCAAGATACAAGTCATTTAAAAGCAGGCAACCATAAAGAGCTTTGTTATGCTGTTGATGATAAAGGGGAATATACTACAGCTCAGAGTACTGGCTGGAAACCTAAAGCAATTGCTTTAGATAATGCTATAGAAGAAATTAATAACCGTATCTCTAAAGCAAAAACTAGAGTGCTAAATAAAGAAACCAGTCCTATTGAGTATTATATGGAACTTCATAAAATGGATGTTGGTATTTTAGCTAGCTATGTAGGACTGTTTAAATGGCAAGTCAAAAGGCATTTTAAATTGAAAAGATTCAATAAATTATCTAAAAAAACATTGGAGAAATATGCTAATGTCTTTGAAATTTCGATGAATCAATTAAAGGATATTGATTATGGAAATTAATTTTACTCATCACCAAACTGCACATTGTGAAAATGGGGTCGTTTCAAATTTGATGAAGTATAATGGCTTTGATGTAAGTGAACCTATGGTATTTGGTATAGGCTCTGGCTTAATGTTTTGTTATATCCCTTTCTTAAAAGTAAATCATGCCCCAGCAATATCATACAGAACAATGCCAGGTCAAATTTTTAAACGATTTGCTAAACGCGTAGGAATAAAAATTAAAAAAGAAAAATTTAAAAAGCCACAGGATGCTGAGGCAGTATTAGATGAAAATTTAGAAAAAAACAATCCCGTTGGTCTTCAAGTTGGCGTTTATAATTTAGTATATTTTCCAGACGAATATCGTTTTCATTTTAATGCACATAATTTAATTGTATATGGCAAACAAGATGGAAACTATTTAATTAGTGATCCCGTTATGGAAACAGTTACGACTTTAACCAGTAAAGAATTAGAAAAAGTTCGTTTTGCTAAAGGTGCTTTTGCTCCAAATGGACACATGTATTATCCCGTAGGTTTTCCTAAAGAGCTAAATATAAAAGAGGCTATTATTAAAGGAATAAAAAATACTTGTAGAGATATGCTTGCACCAATGCCAATTATAGGTGTTAAAGGCATAAGGTATACAGCAAAATTAATACGTAAATGGCCTAAGAAAAAAGGCATTAAAGTAGCTAATCATTATTTAGGACAAATTGTTAGAATGCAAGAAGAAATTGGAACGGGAGGTGGTGGATTTAGATATATTTATGCAGCCTTTTTACAAGAGTCCAGTAAAATACTAAATAATAACAAATTGGCAGAATTATCCAAAGAAATGACAGTTATTGGTGATTTATGGAGGGATTTTGCTTTAGATGCCTCTCGTATTTATAAAAGCAGGAGTGCGAAAGATGATGCTTATAATCATGCGGCATCACAATTAGAAGCCATTGCAGACAAGGAAGAAACCTTCTTTAAAGAATTAAAAAAGGCCATATAAGAATGACACATGATTGAGATTAAACAATTATCTAAAAAGTATAAAGGAACAGATATATTTTCAGTGTCCGATTTAGACTTGTGTATTTCTGAAAAGGACATTTTTGGGCTGTTAGGTCCAAATGGCGCAGGAAAAACAACATTGATCTCGCTCTTATGCTCGTTAATTAAACCAACTTCAGGCTCATTTGTTATTAATGGTCTTACTTATAAAAAAAACAAAAATCAATTAAAACAGCTTATAGGTATAGTACCTCAAGAATATGCTTTATATCCAACTTTAACCGCTTTTGAAAACCTTATGTATTTTGGAAGCATGTATGGTTTAAAAGGAAACAAGTTAAAATTAAAAATAAAAGCAGCATTACAAACTCTAGGATTATCGCAATTCTCAAATAAAAAAATAAATACCTTTTCTGGTGGGATGAAACGTCGAATAAATTTAATTGCAAGTATTCTACACAATCCAAAAGTGTTGTTTTTGGATGAACCAACAGTAGGAGTCGATGTGCAATCCAAAAATGTCATCATAAATTATTTAAAAGAACTTAACGAAAAAGGAACGACTATAATTTATACATCACATCATCTAAATGAAGCCGAAGCCTTTTGTACTAAGGTAGCTATAATAGATCATGGAAGAATAATAACCCAAGGCCCCCCAAAAAGCTTAATTAGCGATCAAAAAAATGCCAATAACCTTGAAGATGTATTTTTAGCTCTAACTGGACATGCCTTAAGAGATCATGCGTAAACTACTAGCATCTACATATAAAGAGTTTTTATTACTTACCAGAGATATTGGTGGGATTGCCATATTATTCATTATGCCTTTAGTGTTAATAGTTACTATTACCATAATTCAAGATAGCACATTTAAAAGTGTAAGTGAAACTAAAATACCTATACTGTTAGTAGATAATGATAAAGGGTCTGTTTCTGAAACCATCATTAAAGGACTAAAAGAATCCAATATATTTGAAGTTATTAAAATTGCTATTGAAGAAGATGCCAAGAACTTGGTTTTTAAAGGAAAAAACCAATTAGCTATCGTAATTCCTGAAAACTTATCTTCAGATCTGGAAAAAAAAATAAACCAAAATGTTGAAGGCATTTTAGATAGATTTGGTTTAGATGAAGATGAAGTAGAAAATCAACCAAAAGAAATTTTCACAGCAAAAGAAGTCAAGTTATATTTTGATCCTGCAACACAGTTCTCTTTTAAAAACTCAGTGAAAAATGAGGTGGATAAAATGATTTCTAAAATAGAAACCCAATCTATTTACAATGCATTTCAAAAACAGATAACAGATGATCCTTCGGAAATCGTTTTTGAAACAGAAAACTTTATAAGTTTTAAAGAAATACTGCCAAAAAACAAAGATGAAAATATTATTCCAAACTCTGTTCAACATAATGTTCCTGCTTGGACGCTTTTTGCCATATTCTTTATTATTGTACCATTATCAATTAATATTGTAAAAGAAAAAAGCCAAGGTACTTTTGTACGGTTAAGAACAAATCCAGTATCTTATTTAACAGTACTTGGAGGAAAAACCGTCATCTATTTAATAGTTTGCTTAATTCAGTTTGTGTTGATGTTACTTATTGGGATTTATTTATTCCCAGCCATAGGATTACCAACATTAAATGTTTCTGGTAAATTTTCTCTTTTATTTTTAGTTGCTATTTTTGCTGGTTTAGCAGCTATTGGGCTAGGTCTGCTTTTGGGAACCATAGCCAAAACGCAAGAACAATCTGCTCCATTTGGAGCAACTTTTGTAGTTATTTTGGCTGCTTTGGGTGGTGTTTGGGTTCCAGTGTTTATTATGCCAGAATTTATGCAAACACTATCTAAGATTTCTCCTATGAATTGGGGGTTAAATGCATTTTATGATGTCTTTCTGAGGAATTCTAGTCTTTTGGAGATCGTTCCAGAAATAACATTACTATTTTTGTTTTTTATCATCACAACCTTAATTGCTATCGTTTATAATGAAAAGAAAAATGCAGTCTAAAAGCAATAAAGAAATTAGTTTCATCAGCAAGGTCAGGGTTCGGTTTGTTGAAACAGATCCTTTAGGAATTGTTTGGCATGGTAACTATATACAGTATTTCGAAGATGGAAGAGAAGCTTTTGGCAGACATCATGGTATTTCATATTTAAATCAAAAAGATTTTGGTTATGCAACACCAATTGTTAAATCAAGTAGCGAGCATAAATTACCATTGCGTTATGGAGATGTTGCCACAATAAAAACAATATATGTAGACAGTCGTGCTGCAAAAATGATTTTTAGATATGAAATTTTTAATCAAGAAGATCAACTTGTTTGCACTGGTGAAACAGTTCAGGTTTTTGTAGATCATACAGGTCAAGGGGAATTATCTTTAACAATTCCAGAGTTTTTCAAGAAATGGAAAGAAAAAGTAGGCCTTTTAGATGACTGAAGTTTACCTATCATATAATAATATAGTCTCATCACTTGGATTTGATAGCGAAACTGTTGTGGATAATATTCATAATCAAGTTTCCGGGTTACAGTTGATTGACGATAAAAATCTATTACCTCAACCTTTTTATTCATCAATAATAAATACAAAGGCATTAAGTGAGCGTTTTGAATATTTAAAAGATAAAGACCATTTTACTCGCTTAGAACAGATGATGATAACATCGTTAAATAATGTGATTCAATCGTCTAAAATTCCTTTAAACAAAAATGTTGGTTTAATTATTTCGACTACAAAAGGTAATATTGATGTTTTAGATAAAAACAGTAAATTCCCTAAAGAACGTGCTTATTTAAGTGTTTTAGGAAAAAAAATAAAAGATTTTTTTGGATTTAAAAACGATGCTATTGTTATTTCTAATGCTTGTGTTTCTGGGGTTTTAGCAGTTGCTGTTGCAAAACGTTATATCAATCAGGGTGTTTACGATCATGTATTTATTGTGAGTGGCGATATCGTTACAGAATTTATTTTGTCTGGATTCAATTCATTTCAGGCATTAAGTAACGCTCCTTGTAAACCCTACTGCAAAAATCGCTCTGGGATTAATATTGGCGAAGTTGCTGCAAGTATGTTGGTAACTAATAATAAAATAAGTCTGGCAAAAGAAGCTGTAACCATTTTAGGTGAAGGTTCTTGTAACGATGCCAATCACATTTCTGGACCTTCACGAACTGGAGAAGGGCTATTTAGAAGCATAACATCAGCCCTAAAAGAAGCAAATATATCGCATGAGAGTATCGATTATATTTCTGCTCATGGAACAGCGACACCATATAATGATGAGATGGAAGCCATTGCCTTCAATAGATTAGGCCTTCAAGATGTTCCTATAAATAGTTTAAAAGGTTATTTCGGGCATACTTTGGGAGCTTCCGGTTTATTAGAAACTATTGTTGGAATGCATTCACTCTATAATAACACCTTATACCCTTCTTTAGGTTTTGAAACATTAGGTGTTACACAGCCAATAAATATCATTACAAAAATAACCCCTAAAAAAATGAACTTTTTTCTTAAAACAGCGTCAGGTTTTGGTGGCAGTAATACAGCAGTAATATTTAAAAAAGTAAAAAAAGATAAAAATTAATTATGGAAAATACTACGTTAAGAGCTATTGACGCTATTCAAGAAGCACAAAAAATTGCTTTTGCTCCTTTTGTATTTCAAGCTACAGTTTCATTAAGAAAGCTAGGTGTTCTTAGCTTGATTTTTGATAAAAGGAAAAAAGGAGGCATTACAATAGATACCATGTCAAAAGAACTATCTGTTAGTCCTTATGGCATAGGTGTTTTATTAGAAATAGCCGAAAGTTCTGGTATTGTTAGTAAAGACGACACAGGTAATTATCAATTAACCACTACGGGTTATTTTTTAAATTATCATGAGACTGTAAACGTTAATATAAACTTTACAAATGATGTTTGTTATAAAGGCTTATTCCATTTAAATGAATCTATAAAAACCGGAAAGCCAGAAGGCTTAAAAGAACTTGGTAGTTGGAACACGGTTTATGAAGGGTTATCTCAATTAACACCCGAAATTCAAAAATCTTGGTTTGAATTTGATCATCATTATTCTGATGGAATATTTAATGATGCTTTAAAATTAGCTTTTAGAAGTAACCCAAATACCATATTCGATATTGGTGCTAACACAGGGAAATTTGCAATAAGCTGTTGTCACTATAATCAAGATGTATCCGTAAAAATAATTGATTTACCTGGGCAAATAAATATAGCACTCGACAATATTAAAAAAGAAGGCTTTGAAAAAAGAGTTTCCAGTTATGCGATAGATTGGTTAAAAGACAATCCTCAAATTCCAAATGGAGCAGACGTTATATGGATGTGCCAATTTTTAGATTGTTTCTCTGAAGAAGAAATTCTTAAGGTATTAACAACTTGTGTTGCCTCCATGGACGATAATACCGAACTGTTGATAATGGAGACGTTTACAGACAGACAGAGATTTGATAATGCTAAATTTATTTTAGAAGCAACCTCTCTTTACTTTACTGTATTAGCAAATGGAAATAGCAAAATGTATCCAGCGGAAGTGTTTTTAAAATTAATTGATAAAGCCGGACTTGTAATTAAAGAAGATATTAGTATTGGAGAATATCATACGATGTTCGTTTGCAAAAAAAAGTAATAGACTATGAATTCTAAATATCATATAACTTCTTTTTGCAGCATTAAAAACAATACGGTATCCTTAAATGGTTCCGTGATTTATAATGACGAAAACAATGATTTTTTAGAATTTATAAAAGCAGCGTATAAATCTTTTGAAACAGATTATACGAAATTTTTTAAAATGGATGCTTTAAGCAAATTGGCATTTTTAGCTGCAGATGTTTTATTAAAAAACGAAGATTTAAACCAGGAAGAAGAAAATAATATCGCTATTGTATTCTCAAACAAAGCATCTAGCATCGATACAGATAGAAAGCATCAAAAGTCCATTCAAGATAAAGATGATTACTTTCCAAGCCCAGCTGTTTTTGTGTACACATTACCAAATATTTGTATTGGAGAAATTAGTATAAAATACAAGCTGTTTTCTGAAAATAGTTTTTTTATCTTTGACGCTTTTAACGCACAACATTTGTTGGACTATACCAATAGTTTATTGTCGACAGATAAAACAGAGAAGGTGCTATGTGGTTGGGTTGAATTAGATGGAGATCACTATGAAGCATTTTTATATTTGGTTACAAAAAAAGGATTAACAACACATAATAAAGAAAATATACTAAAATTATATAATACATAATATGGACGATTTAAAACAAGAACTAAAAGAAAATATTGTAGAGCAGCTAAACCTTGAGGATATTGCAGTAGAAGATATAGATGACAACGATATGTTATTTGGAGATGGTTTGGGTTTAGATTCCATTGATGCATTAGAACTTATTGTCATGCTAGATAAAAATTATGGTATTAAATTAACAGATCCAAAAGAAGGACGTGCTATTTTTGAATCTATTGATGTTATGGCTAAATATATTTTTGAGAATAGAACAAAGTAAAATATTTAATCATTTTTACGAGTGCCAGTACCTCTATATAACTAGAAGTTGTCAAATCGTTCATAAAAACACCATCACAAATTCAGAAATGGTTATCGATTGTTGTTTAACCTCTAATAAGTTTCCTATCTTCACAGGAATGATAAAATATGAGTAAAGGCATAGCTATTACCGGAATGGGAATTATTTCTTCTATTGGAAACAATGTAGAAGAGAATTACAGGTCACTTATAGAAGGTAAAACTGGAATTTCAAGAATTTCAAAAATCAAAACCCTTCATAGGGATCATATTATGGTTGGCGAAATTGCTTTTACAAACCAAGAATTAGAACAACAACTTGGTCTAACACCAGATAATAATTATTCCCGAACGGCATTACTAGGTGCAATCGCAGCAAAACAAGCTGTTGAAAACGCAGGTATTTCTAATATAAACACTTATAAAACTGGGTTAATATCAGCAACAAGTGTTGGTGGAATGGATAAGACCGAAGCATATTATTATGATTATTTTGAAAACAAAGCAACTCAAAAGTATATAGCTGGGCACCATGCAGGACATTCTACTCAAAAAATCGCAGAACAATTAGGAATAGAACAAAGTTTAGTAACAACAATAAGCACAGCTTGTTCTTCTGCTGCGAATTCGATTATGCTTGGCGCCAGATTAATAAAATCTGGACAATTAGACAGAGTTATTGTTGGAGGATCGGACTGTTTATCAAAATTCACTATAAATGGTTTTAAAACCTTAATGATTTTATCAGATACATACAATACACCTTTTGATGAAAACAGAAAAGGATTAAATTTAGGTGAAGCTGCTGCCTTTTTAGTGTTGGAGTCTGATGAGGTCGTGCAAGCCGAAAACAAACCTGTTTTAGCTTATGTAAAAGGCTATGGTAATGCCAATGATGCTTATCATCAAACAGCATCATCTGAAAATGGAGATGGCGCAACGCTAGCTATGCAAAAAGCGTTAAAGGTAGCCGAACTACCTTCAAGTGATATTGATTATATTAATGCACATGGCACGGCAACCGGAAATAATGATTTATCTGAAGGGAGAGCTATCTTAAGAGTCTTTGAAGAAGGTGTTCCTGATTTTAGTTCTACAAAAGCATATACGGGACATACACTGGCTGCAGCTGGAGCTATTGAAGCTGTGTATTCTGTTTTGGCACTTCAGAATAATGTAGTCTATCCCAATCTGAATTTTAAAACTCCGATGAAAGAATTTAGTATGACCCCGCAATTGGAGCTTAAAGAAAAAGAATTGCATACCGTATTATCAAACTCATTAGGCTTTGGAGGCAATTGTTCAACTATTATTTTTTCTAAAAAACAATGAAAGCCGTTTATATAAATAGTGTTGGTTCCATTTCATCCCAAAAAACGTTTGATAATTCATCGTTTTTAGATGACATTATTTCTTATGAAGACCATATCATTTTAGCAGTAGATCCAAACTACAAAGACTATATTTCTCCCGCAAATTCCCGTAGAATGGGAAAAGGGATTAAAATGGGAGTTGTAGCTTCTAAAATAGCTTTAAATGAGGCTAATTTAGACACAGTAGATGCTATCATTACAGGAACAGGAATGGGATGCCTTAGGGATTCTAAGAAATTTTTAAGTGCCATTATAGATAATGATGAACAGTTTTTAACACCAACATCTTTTATACAATCTACACACAACACTGTTGGAGGACAAATAGCACTTGGTTTACAATGTAAAGGTTATAATTTCACCTATGTACATGCAAGTATTTCTTTTGAATCTGCAGTATTGGATGCGAAGTTAATGTTAGAAAACAATGAAGCCAATACTATTTTGGTTGGAGGTGTTGATGAAATTGAAGATTATACATGCTCCTTACATAAGCTCGTTAATCATATAAAAAAAGAAAAAGTAAGTTCCACAGATTTATTGCATTCTAAAACAGAGGGAGCTGTTTTTAGTGAAGGTGCAAATTTCTTTGTGTTATCTAATCTTAAACAAGACTCTAGCTATGCTCAAATTGTAGCAATAAGTACATACAACACATTAAATACAAATATTACCGATGTTGCCAATACATTCTTAAAAGAGAATAACTTAAATATTGAAGCTATAGACCTTTTGGTTTTAGGAAACAATGGGGATATTGCGCATGACAGTTTTTATAATGAATTAAGTTCAGGAATTTTTGAAAACACACAACAAGTTTATTACAAACATTTGTGTGGTGAATTTAACACGGCATCGTCATTTGGTATGTGGTTAGCATCCAAAATTTTGAAAACTCAAAAACTTCCAGAAGCGGTAAAACTTAACACTGTTCAAGTTTCAAATTACAAAACTATTTTACTTTACAATCAATATAGAGGAGAGAATCATAGCTTCACTTTATTGCGTAGATGCTAAACTATAAATCAGTAAATATAATTACAGTTATAGCCTCGCTTGTTTTACTATTTGTAAGCTACTTTTATAAATGGTCCTTGTGGCCTTTAATCATATTGGCTATTATTTGGTTTTTGGTTACCACAGCCGGTTCTTTTTTTGTGAAATGGAATTACCATCTTAAATCGCTTCATTCTAATAAAACAATTAAAGAAAATAGAATCGCTATTACTTTTGATGACGGTCCACACCCAGAATTCACACCCAAAGTTCTAGAGCTTTTAAAAAAACACAATGCCAAAGCGACTTTTTTTTGTGTCGGCAAACATATTGAAGCATATCCGAATGTATTCAAAGAGATTATAAAACAGGGGCATACTATTGGTAATCACACCTATACACATGCTAATAATTTTGGTTTTTTTAAAACTAAAAAGGTCATTAGAGAATTACGAAAAACGAATGACATTGTAAAAAATATCATGGGTTTTACAATGCAATTATACAGACCGGCTTTTGGTGTTACCAACCCAAGAATAAAAAGAGCCATAAAAGAAACCCAATTGCAGTCTATAGGCTGGAATGTCCGCTCTTTAGATACCACATCAAGAACCCCCGATAGGATATTTAAGCGCGTTACAAAAAACCTTTCAAAAGGCGATGTTATTTTGCTTCACGATACAAGTTTAAAAACAATTACAGTATTGGAACAGTTATTGCTATTTTTACAGAAACAAAATATAGAATCTGTTACCATAGACTCTCTATTTAACATAAAAGCATATGCGTAATATTATTTATATATTATTTTTTATGGGCACTCTACTGCATGCACAAACCAAAATGAGCACAGCAGAATCAGCAACTTTAAAAGCTAAGGTAAAAACACAAGCAGCTACAATAAAAACCTTATTAAGCGACTTTACGCAATACAAACATTTGGACTTTTTATCTAACGATATTACGTCTTCGGGTAAACTGTCGTTTAAATCTCCCAATATGGTAAAATGGGAATATCTAACACCTTTTAAATATGCTGTTTTATTTAAAAATGAAACCCTTTTTATTAATGATGAAGGTAAAAAAAGTAATATAGATATTGGGTCAAGCAAGATGTTCAAACAACTAAACACCCTAATTATAAATAGCGTAAAAGGGGATTTGTTTGATGAAAATGAATTTGATATTACATATTTTAAAGATGGTGTCAATAGTAAAGTTTACTTTAATCCAAAGGACAAAAAGTTTTCGAAATACATAAAAGCATTTCAGATACTATTCAATGAGGAAGGCGATGTTGTAGAATTGAAAATGATAGAACCATCAGAGGATTATACAAAAATTGTTTTTAGTAATCGAATAGTAAACACAAACCTATCAGATGCGATATTTAATCAGTAGTTTCTGTTTACTTTTTATAGCATGTGGTCCGTATCCTAAAAAACATAATTTTCAACTACGGACAACATCAAATAAAACAATTCATAATCCATACTTTTCAGATGAAAAAAAAGATTATGTCTATAAGGCAAATATTGCAGTTTATGATAAACTTTTTAGCGGTATTTTTATAGTGAAAAAACTAGGAGAAGCTAACCATCGCATCGTATTTACAACAGAAATGGGGAATAAAATTTTCGACTTTTCCTTTTTGAATGATACTTTTAAGGTTAATTTCATTATTGAAGCTATCGATAAAGCTATTTTAATTAACATCTTAAAAAAAGATTTTAAAGCGCTTATTCAAGAAAAAATACCGGTTATTAAATCGTATTCATTACAAGACACTCTAATTTATGAAACTGCTTTAAGCAACAAAAAACATTTTTATTTTAAAACACAACAGTTAAATAAAATTATACGTGTTAAAAATGCAAAAGAAAAAGTCACTTTTTTATTTTTAGAAATTAATAATATCATTGCAAATCAAATTAAAATTTTACATTCAAATATTAAACTAAAAATTAATTTAAAATCAATTAATTAAATGAAAAAATCACTTTTAACATGGACGTTGATCGCAGTAAGCGCAATCGCCTTTTCCCAAATAACAATTAAGCCAGGCGTTAGAGCTGGTGCTAATTTTTCAAATTTCACGAACACCGATTTAGATAGTAAAACAGATTTATATATTGGGGCACTTGCCGAAATTAAATTTGTAAGTTTTTATGCATTGCAACCAGAAATAAATTATTCAAGACAAGGAGGCAAAGCTATAGTTTCTGGATCTGATGATTTAGAAATCCAGTATTTAGGCATCGCTTTAGCAAACAAATTTTATCCTTCTAAAGCAATTGGCTTACATGCCATTGTTGGCCCTGCTATAAATATTAAAGTAAGCGATAATTTTGAGAACAATTTTAATGACGATGCAGAAGGTTTTGATTTCTTATTTTTTGGTGGTCTAGGTTTTGATTTTCCTTTTGGTTTAGGCATTGAAGCTAGATATAATATAGGAATAGTTGATATTTTTGGAAGCAATGTTAACAACACCAATGGAAATAATAATGTAGATGATTTAATATTGAACAAGGTTTTCCAAATAGGAGCTATTTATAAGTTCGATTTTTAAATGAGTATATTGCCAGTCATATAAAATATTAAATTTACGAGCCTTGAATCAATAAATAAAAAATCATGAAAAATGTTTTATTTATCTTAGTAGCATTTGGAATTTTCACAAGCTCCTATTCGCAAACAAAAAAATCGTTCGGAATACGTGGTGGAATTAACCTGTCTAATCTTTCTAATGCCAACTTAGACCAAAAAACAAGTGGGTATTTTAGTGTCTTTGGGCATTTTAGATTTTCAGATTTATATGCGTTACAACCAGAAATAGGATATTCCAATCAGGGTGGACGCGCTAGAAATATTTCCAATATTGACGATATTGAAATACATTATATTTCAATCTCAGCAATCAATAAATTCTTTGTTAAAGATTCTGGATTTCATTTTTTAATTGGTCCTGGGTTTGATTTTGACGTAGACGATACTGTCATTGGAATCTCAAATAGAGACGAAGGAAACGATGTTACCTTTATAGATCTTACTATTAATCTTGGTATTGGATTAGAGTTTAAAAATGGATTAGGTTTTGAAGCCAGATACAAGCAAGGATTGATAGATGTTTTTTCAGGTACTTGGCACGATTTTGAATCGGAGCAGTATCAAGATGAGATCCAATTTAATGGCGTATTTCAATTGGGGCTATTTTATAAATTCAATTTTTAAACAAATATGTTATTAGAAGGCTTATATAAAGTAAATAATTTAGAGGTTGTCGATAATTCGATAACAGCGAATATTTTTATTAATAAAGATCATGTTATTTTTAAAGGGCATTTTCCTGGTAACCCAGTGATGCCAGGTGTTTGTATGATGCAAATTATTAAAGAACTTACCGAAAATATTGTCAAAAAAAAGTTATTTACGCGATCTGCAAGTAATATTAAATTCATGGCAATAATTAACCCTTTTAAAACACCAGAATTAGAGTTAAAGCTAGATATTTCTGAAACAGATGAAGGTTATAAAGTAAAAAACATTTCTAAATTTGAAGATACCGTAGCTTTAAAAGCAACTACAAATTTTATAGTAAAATAATTTATATATGAAATTTTTAATGGTACTCATATCTGCAATAAGTATAAATAGTCTATCAATAGATATGAGTACCGTTAGAAATGCATATAAAGAAGCAGCCCAAGACCATACCAAAATAGAAACTTTTAATACCCTCCTCTTAAAAATCACTAAAAAAGATAAAGCGACCTTAGTCGCTTACAAGGGTGCCGCAATTGCTTTATTAGCTAAACAGGAAAAAAAAGTTAAAGACAAAAAGAAACTATTTATAGAAGGTGTTTCATATGTAGAGTATGCCATAGAAAAATCATCAAATAATATAGAAGTTCGTTTTGTTCGGTTAGGGATTCAAGAAAACACACCAAAGCTTTTAAAATACAAAGATCATATTGAAGAAGATAAACAATTTATTTTAAAACATTTTAAAGACATTACTTCTTCTAACTTAAAGTATCACATTAAAGATTATATTTTACAGTCCAAAGCTTTTAGTGATGAAGAAAAAACAGTAATTTCGGGCCAATAATGCTTTAAGGTTGCAATAAAGTGAATATTAACCTAACCAAACAAAAAATCATCGATTTAAGCGTATGTGTGTTAATTCCAACATATAATAATGATCGTACCTTAAAGCGAGTTATTGATGGTGTTTTACAATTTACAGAACACATTATTATCGTTAATGATGGGGCTACAGATACTACATCACAAATTCTTGAAGGATATTCACAGCTTGAACAAATCCATATAGAAAAAAATAAAGGCAAAGGTAATGCGCTACGCATGGGTTTTAAACATGCCGAAACTTTAGGATATCATTTTGCAATTACTATAGATTCTGATGGTCAGCATTTTCCAGAAGACATTCCTACTTTTGTTGATGAGCTTGAAAAAAGTGACGATAAAAACATACTACTCATAGGTGCTCGAAATATGAGTCAAAAGGATGTACCAAAAAAAAGTAGTTTTGGCAACAAATTTTCAAACTTTTGGTTTTGGGCAGAAACTGGGATTAAACTTCAGGATACACAATCTGGATTTAGAATGTATCCATTAAAAGCACTAAAAAAGCTTAAATTCTTTACATCTAAATTTGAATTTGAAATCGAAGTCATCGTAAAATCAGCATGGTCTGGAGTGGACGTTAAAAACATCCCTGTTCGCGTGTTATATGATGAAACCGAACGTGTTTCTCATTTTAGACCATTTAAAGATTTTACGCGGATAAGCATTTTAAACACATGGTTTGTAATACTGACACTTCTGTATATTAAACCACGAGGTTTTTTTAGAAAATTAAAAAAAAAAGGATTTAAACGCTTTTTTAAGGAAGACTTATTTGGATCACAAGATCCTGCTTCTAGAAAAGCATTATCTATAGCTTTAGGTCTTTTTATTGGTCTATCTCCTTTTTGGGGATTTCATACAGCACTTGTTATTTTTTTAGCTTTTATTTTCAAATTAAATAAAACCATCGCTTTTATTTTTTCAAACATAAGCATCCCGCCTTTTATTCCTTTTATACTTTATGCCAGCTCAAAAATGGGACAATATCTTTTAGGAATAAAACTAGAATACACCAGAGAAGAAATGATTGAAAATTTTGAAGTTTTAAAGCATCTTAAAACCTATATTGTCGGTAGTTTTTCTTTAGCGATCATAGCCGCAACTGGCTTCGGTCTTTTAAGTTATTTCCTTTTTTTAATTTTAGATAAAAAAGTGGTACTTAATAATGGATAGTGTTTTTTACAACATATATAAAAAAATTGTTACTAAAAAGCTATCAAGCTTTGGTGTTTTCCTCCTAGCGCTTGTATCATTGTTATTTATAGCATCCAAAATTGAATTTGAAGAAGATATCACGAAACTCATTCCATCGAATGATAAAACCTCTGAAGCACAAAAGGTTTTAAAAACCGTAAATTTTGCCGATAAAATTATTGTAAATATCACAAAAACCCCAAATGGTACTGTTGATGATATGACACAATATGCATCACAATTAATGGACAGTATAAATAAAACGTCCAGTAACCATGTTAAACAAATTCAGGGAAAAGTTGAAGATGAAGATATTCTTGAAACTTTAGATTTTGTTTATAAAAATCTGCCGCTTTTTTTAGACGAAAGTGATTATACAACCATTGAAAACAAAATTCAAAAAGATAGTATTAATGCCATAACAAATAGCAATTACAAGACCTTAGTGTCTCCTTCCGGATTTATTGCCAAAGAGAGTATTTTAAAAGATCCTTTAGGCTTGTCGTTTATTGCTTTAAAAAAACTACAACAACTAGGTTTTGGCGATGATTTTATTTTTCATAATGGCTTTTTGATTAGTAAAGATAAAAGTCATGTTTTGCTATTTATAACTCCAACTTTCGGCTCTAGCGAAACGGCCGAAAACGCAAAATTTGCTGAGAATTTATATAAAATAAATAATCAACTTAATAATACATTTAAAAACAAAGCGCAAAGCGAATACTTTGGAGGTGTATTAATTGCTGTTGCAAATGCCAAACAAATAAAACACGATATTCAATTTACAGTTGGTATTGCAATGAGTATTTTACTAATCATACTCATTCTTTTTTATAAAAAGATAAGCATTCCGATCATCTTGTTTGTCCCAACACTATTTGGTGGCTTATTGGCAGTTGCTCTGCTTTATCTGATTCGTGTGAAAATTTCAGCAATATCTCTGGGCATAGGCTCTGTCCTACTTGGTGTTACTTTAGATTATTCGCTTCATATATTAACACATATACGAAGTAATAACAATGTAAAAGCCCTGTATAAAGAGATTACAAAACCACTATTAATGAGCAGCTTAACGACTGCTTTGGCATTTTTGTGTTTGTTATTTTTAAACTCGCAAGCTTTACAGGATTTAGGTATTTTTGCTGCAATAAGTGTTATAGGCGCTTCTGTTTTTGCCTTGCTCTTTATTCCTCTCGCCTACAAAGATTCTGTAAAAAAAGTTAAAAAAAACACCCTTATAGACAGCCTTGCTGGTTTTCATTTTCATAAAAAAAGGGGACTCATTATAACGCTCTTAGTGGCATTCGTTGTTAGTTTTTTTACCTATAATACAGTTACTTTTAATAAGGACTTAACAAAGCTTAACTACGAACCACAACATCTTAAAGGAGCTCAGATGCGCTTAGATGCATTAACTAATATAGCATCAAAATCTGTGTATTTAGCGGCTTATGGTAATTCTGAAAAAGATGCTCTAGAAATAAATGATAACATTTATAAAAAACTACAAGTACTTAAAGAAGAAAAACAAATTATAGATTTCAGTTCTATTGGAACTTTGATTCATTCAGAAAAAAAACAAAAACAACGTATTGCAAAATGGAATACATTTTGGAATGATGAAACTATTACAAGCACTAAAAACAACCTTATTGAAAGCGGTAATACTTTTGGCTTTAAACCCACTACATTTCATTCATTCTATACACTTTTAAACACCACCTTTAAACCTTTACAAACTGAAGATTATAAGGCTTTAAAAACTATTTCAACCGAAGATTATATTACTTCAAAAGACCATTTTATTACGGTAACTACTTTAGTTAAAGTTCAAGATGAAAAGACACAAGAATTAATAGATATTTTTAAAAACAACCCACAAACCTTAGTTATTGATAGACGACAAATGAATGAAACTTTTTTAGGGAATCTAAAAAATGACTTCAATAATTTAGTTGTTTATTCATTGGTTGTTGTATTACTACTTCTTTTACTGTTTTACAGAAGCCTTTCATTAACCTTAGTAACAAGTATCCCCATAGCATTAACCTGGTTATTGACCATTGGAGTCATGGGCTTATTTCATATTGAATTCAATATTTTCAATATTATTATTTCCACATTTATTTTTGGTTTAGGAATAGACTATAGTATTTTTATTACTAATGGTTTACTTCACGAATATAAAACTGGAGAAAAGGCTTTTACAACGCACAAAACATCCATCATTTTATCTGTTATCACAACTATTTTAGGAGTTGGTGTTTTAATATTTGCTAAGCATCCCGCATTATATTCTATTTCTTTAGTGTCCATTATTGGGATTTTATCTGCAGTAATTATTTCATTCTCAATTCAGCCATCATTATTTAAGCTCTTTATTGGTAGCAAAACAAAACGCCCCATAACATTAAGACTATTAATACATTCCATGCTATCGTTCGGATACTTTGGATTAGGAGGGATTTTTATATCCTTGTTTAGTGCTACGCTACTCAAAATTATTCCTGGGAGCAAAAAAGCAAAGATGAAATGGTTTCATAAAGCTGTTTCAAAATTTATGAAATCGGTTCTATATACGAATCCTTTTCTAAAAAAGAACGTTATAAACCTTAGTAATGAAACGTTTGAAAAACCTGCAATAATTATTGCAAATCACACCTCCTTTTTAGACATTTTAGCCGTTGGGATGCTCCATCCAAAAATGATATTTTTGGTGAACGATTGGGTTTACAATTCGCCAGTTTTTGGTAAAGCTGTCCAAGCTGCTGGATTTTACCCTGTTTCCAGTGGTATCGAAAACGGGGTATCTCATCTTCAGGAAAAAGTTAATCAAGGGTATTCGTTAATGGCTTTCCCAGAAGGGACAAGATCTTTAACAAATAAAATGAAACGCTTTCATAAAGGGGCTTTTTATTTAGCAGAACAATTAAATTTAGATATTATCCCAGTACTTATTCATGGTAATTCGGAGGTTAATCCAAAAGGTAGTTTTCTTATTAGAAATGGAAGTCTTACTGTAAAAATATTAGAGAGAATTCCTATTGAAAATAAATCATTTGGGGAAAGCTACAAACAACGCACAAAAAATATAAGCACAGATTTCAAACAGCAATTTAATGATTTAAGACAGGAAGTTGAACACAATGCTTACTTTCATGATATAGTCTTAGATGATTATAGATATAAAGGAGATGCCTTATACAAAACGGTTAAAGAAGACCTTAAAGCATATAAAGAGACTTATAGTGCTATTTTAAATACGATTGATAAAAAAGATACGATTCTTCATCTTTCAAAAGACTATGGTCAACTGGATTTTCTGTTGTCTTTAGATGCTATCGACAGAAAAATAATTTCTTATATTGAAGATTCTGCTGTTAACATGATGCTTCAAAATAGTTTTATTACAAATAAGCATCATCGTATTCATTTTGAAAACACTATCGATGAAGCTCTTAAGAACCACGCAAACGTATTAATAATCAATACAAACGAGATCTCTTCAGAGCAAATAAACAGCATCTTGAATAGCCGTATTAATCTTTTAATTCTATTAAAAGAAAGTCGAAATTTATATTCTGAAACAATTAATGATTTAGGTTTTAAGTCGTATTATGAGCATGAAAACCTTATTATTTTTAAACGATAAAAAAATAGATGAAAGCACACTATGATATTGTAATAGTTGGAAGTGGATTAGGAGGTTTGGCGTCTGCAATCATTTTAGCAAAAGAAGGTTATAGTGTTTGTGTACTTGAAAAAAACAATCAATATGGTGGTAATTTGCAAACTTTTGTGAGAAACAAAACCATATTTGATACTGGAGTACATTATATTGGTGGACTAAGCAAAGGGCAAAACCTGTATCAATACTTTAAATATATTGATATTATAGATGATTTATCCCTTAAAAAGCTAGATGAAAATGGGTTTGACATTGTTACTTTCGATAATGACCCTATCGAATATAAGCATGCTCAAGGTTACAAAAAATTCATTAAAGTTTTAGTAGAACAGTTTCCCGAAGAAGAATCTGCCATAGTAGCTTATTGTAACAAGTTAAAGGAAACCTGTGATAGTTTTCCGTTGTATAACATGAAACAAGGCAAGCCATACTATGATAATACAGCCATTTTTCAGCTTCAGGCAAAAGGATTTATCAATTCACTTACTAATAATAAAAAATTGCAAGCGGTTCTTGCAGGAACAAACTTTTTATATGCTGGTGATGGTGAACGTACACCATTTTATGTTCATGCTTTAACAATAAATTCGTATATAGAAAGTGCCTATAGATGCATCAATGGAGGCAGCCAAATAACTAAAGCATTAATTAAAAGATTAAAAGCGCATGGTGGAGAAACTTATAAGCATCATGACGTTGTTAAATTTGGTTTTGATGTTGGTAAAATCACTTCAGCCATTTGCTCGAACGGAAAAGAAATAAAAGGGGATTTGTTTATCTCTAATATTGAACCTAAACTCACTTTAAAGCTTGTTGGCGAAGATAAATTTAGAAAGTCCTACACCAATAGAGTTGATAAAATTGAAAGCACCATTGCTGCATTTAGTTTATACATTGTTTTAAAACCAAATTCATTTAAATACGAAAATAAAAACTTCTATCATTTTAAAAACCCCGATAATGTTTGGGATGTTCATAAATACACACAGGAAAGTTGGCCAGAAGGATACATGATGTCCATGTCAGTTAAGAAAAATATGGATGATTATGGCGATAATATAACGGTAATGACCTACATGCATTATGATGAACTTAAACCTTGGGTAGATACATTTAACACGGTTGCCCATAAAAATGAAAGAGGCCAAACCTATGAACAGTTTAAAGAAGAAAAAGCTGAAAAACTGATAAAAGAATTAGAGCTTAAATTTCCAAATATTAGAGATTGCATTCAAGAAATGTACACATCTACTCCATTGTCTTATAGAGATTATATAGGCAGCAATAGAGGTTCTATGTATGGTTATGTTAAAGATATTAATAGACCCATGCAATCTTTTTTATCGCCAAGAACAAAAGTTAAAAACTTACTATTTACGGGACAAAGTCTAAATATGCACGGTATTCTGGGTGTTACAATAAGTGCTGTTACAACATGCTCCGAAATTTTAGGTAAAGACTATTTATTAGATAAAATATTAAAAGCCAATAACGAACAGGAAATAAGCCAAAAATAATGTGCAATGAACCCCTTAAAATAACTTCAATTATATGTATTTAAAGAAGATGAAAATAGTAAAGTGGTTTTGCTTTTTTATGCTTCTATTTTTAGTATCATCGTGTGGTATCTCAAAATCTCTTAATGATGTTCCAGATGTTAGTAAATACAATTCATCTATCCCTGAAAGAGTTAAGGTTTCGGACTCCACGTATGTTTTACACGACAACTTTCTTACGAAAAACAAACAAGGCTTATGGGAACTTTATGTAGAAGGTGATCCGTATGAAAGAGGTTTAATTATTGGAAACTTAACACAAGAGTTATTTCATAATCAAGAACAGGTTTTCTTATCTAAGATTAATGATTTTGTACCTTCAAAAACAAAACAAGCACTATTACGTAAATTTTTAGCTTGGTTTAATAGAAAGATGTATATACATATTCCCGAGGAATATAAAACCGAGATATACGGACTTTCTAAATATGCTTCATTAGGTTATGACCACATCGCCAACCCTTATTTAAGAGTTCTATACTTACATGGCGCTCATGATATTGGACATGCACTACAAGATTTGGCTTTAGTTGGTTGCTCTTCATTTGCTGCTTGGGGAGAAAAAACAGATGACGGGAGCTTAATAATAGGTAGAAATTTTGACTTCTATGCTGGTGATGATTTCGCAAAAGAAAAAATAATTGCATTTGTAAATCCAACAGATGGACACAAATTTATGTCTGTAACCTGGGGGGGGATGATTGGTGTTGTTTCGGGAATGAATGAGCATGGTATTACAGTTACTATAAATGCCGGAAAGTCTAAAATACCTTTAATCGCTAAAACACCTATTTCTATTTTAAATAGGGAAATACTCCAGTATGCCTCTACTATTGATGAAGCAATTGCTATTGCAAAGAAACGCCAGGTATTTGTATCCGAATCTATATTAATTGGCAGTGCTAAAGATAAAAAAGCAATTACCATAGAAGTTTCTCCAGAAAATTTTGGAGTATATGAGGTTGCTAATTCCAATCAATTAATCTGCTCGAATCATTTTCAAAGTAAAGCTTATGCAGATGATAAAAAAAACATAAAACATAAAACCGAAAGTCATTCACAATATCGTTACCAGCGAATGGAAGAACTTTTGAATCAACAACCTAAAATAACACCTCAAATTGCTGTAGATATATTACGAAATAAAGAAGGTTTGCAAAACAAAAGTATTGGTTATGGTAATGAAAAAGCACTTAACCAATTATTAGCACATCATGCTATCGTTTTTAAACCAGAGCAACGGTTGGTTTGGGTATCATCAAACCCGTATCAATTAGGTGAATTCGCCGCTTACAACTTAAATGATGTGTTTAAAAATCCAGCAAAAAAGGGACTTTCCAATACGCAATTAACCATAGAAAAAGATCCTTTTCAATTTTCTGATGCCTATAAAAACTATGAATCTTACAGAAAGCTAAGTACTCAAATTCAATCTTCAATAAAAAATGATGAGCATGTAGATCCATCGATTATTTCAGAAATACAAACAACAAATCCCGAATATTGGGAAGGTTATTATTTAGTAGGGAAATACTATTATAAAAGAGGGTATTTTACCGCTGCATTACATGCTTTTGAAAAAGCGAACACTAAAGAAATCACTACGGTGCCAGATCAACGTGAAATTGATTTGTATATTACAAAACTAAAAAGGAAATTGAATCTATGATTCCTAAGATAGAAAAAGCCCCAACATCAGAAATAAAAAGCTTTCAAGAAGATCAGTTAAAACTTCTTTTAACCTATTTAAACAAGCACTCTGTTTTCTACAAGCGCATGTTTAATAAACATAATATTAATATCAATGATATTAATACACTTGAGGACTTAACTACTATACCAACAACATCTAAGGACGACTTACAGCAGTACAACAACGATTTTATTTGTGTCCCTAAAAAAGAAATTATTGATTATGTAACGACCTCCGGAACATTAGGAGAACCTGTAACATTTGCTTTAACCGATAACGATTTAAAACGTTTAGCTTATAACGAAGCCATTTCTTTTGCCTGTGCAGGTATAAATGAGGATGACATTATTCAGCTTATGACTACCATAGATAGAAGATTCATGGCTGGATTAGCCTATTTTTTAGGAGCGCGCGAACTTGGAGCTGGTATTATTCGTGTTGGTAATGGGATTCCAGAATTACAATGGGATTCCATATTAAAATTTAAACCAACTTATATTATTGTTGTGCCTTCATTTCTGTTAAAACTCATTGAGTATGCCCAACAAAATAATATAGATGTTAATGCTTCAGGAATAAAAGGCGCTATTTGCATAGGTGAATCATTAAGAAATGAAGATTTCTCATTAAACCTGCTAGCTACAAAAATTAAAAAGACTTGGGATATTGAATTATATTCAACGTATGCTTCCACAGAAATGAATACTGCATTTACGGAATGCGAACAACAACAAGGCGGCCATCATCACCCAGAACTAATCATCATAGAAATATTAAATGATGAGGACAAACCCGTACAAGAAGGGGAAACCGGAGAGTTAACCATTACGTCTCTAGGTGTAGAAGCCATGCCGTTATTACGATTTAAAACTGGGGATGTGGTAAAAGCTCATTCAGATGCATGTTCGTGCGGTAGAAATACGGTTAGACTAAGTCCTGTTCTTGGAAGGAAAAAACAAATGATTAAGTATAAAGGTACCACTTTATATCCACCGGCAATGCATAATGTTCTAAATCACTTTAATAATATAGACACTTATATTATTGAAATTTATCAAAACGATATAGGAACCGATGAAATTCTTTTAAAAATATCAGCACCTCAACCAACAGACACTCTATTACAAGAGATTAAAGATCACTTTAGAGCCAAATTAAGAGTACTCCCAAAAATAGAATTTCATGATAAAAGCGTGATTCAAAAACTCCAGTTTCCAAAATTGAGTAGAAAACCTATGATGGTTATTGATAAAAGGAAATAGCGTACTAACAAACTTTCTATGACTGAAAAAAATTATGAGCCATTTTCTACAAATATTGATTTTTCTAATTACGATCATATTGTTATAGGTTCAGGCATTGGTGGGTTAACCACCGCTACTTGGTTAGCTAAAGCAGGTAAGAAAGTTGCTGTATTGGAACGACACTATGTTCCTGGTGGTTTTACACATAGTTTTAAAAGAAAACAAGGGTTTCAGTGGGATGTTGGTGTTCATTATGTTGGTAATTTGGATAAAAAAGAATCCCTTCTTGGGATGTTCAATTTTATTACTGATAGACAACTTAAATGGGAGTTTATGGGAGACATATATGACGTGGTATATGTTGGAGATAAAAAATACGAATTTAGAGCTGGTAAAGAAAACTTCAGAAAGCAGCTTATTGAATATTTCCCTGAAGATGAACAAGCCATTGACAACTACCTATCTCTAATAGAAAAAGCGAACAAGCGTGGCGCACTATTCTTTTTTGAAAAAGTATTTGAACCTTGGTTAAGTAAATCTTTAGGGTGGATTATTAGAAAACGCTACGCACAGTATTCTCAAAAAACCACAAGTAATGTCTTACATGAACTTACAAGCAACAAATTATTAATTGCTGTACTCTGTGGCCAATGTGGTAATTACGGGCTTTCACCTAAATACAGTAGTTTTGGAGCACATGCTATGGTTATTTCTCATTTTATGGAAGGTGGTTATTATCCAATAGGTGGTGCTGACCAAATTAGCTATAAAACTATAGATGTCTTAAATAAGCTTGGAGGCAAGGTTTTTATTAATGCCGATGTACAAGAAATTATAACAAAAAATAACAAAGTAACTGGAATAAAAGTGGACAATACGGTTATAAATTGCACTAGTGTTATTAGCAATGTAGGCGTAAATAATACGTTCAATCAGTTACTTTCTGAAAAGGCAAAACACCATTGTAAATTTAACATAAAAGATGTAAAACCTGCAACTGGTCATATGTGTTTATACATTGGGTTAAATAAATCTAGTGCAGATTTAAATTTACCCAAGCACAATGTTTGGTATTATGCACATGAAAATACGGATGAATTAATTGAAAAGACAACACTTTCAGAAGCCCCAAATAATTTTGCATATATTTCATTTCCTTCTGCAAAAGACCCCGAATGGGATATTAATAATGACCAAAAATCAACCATTCAAGCGATGTCTGTAGGTCATTATAATTGGTTTTCTGAATATGAAAATCAGCCCTGGATGAAACGAGAATTAGCTTATAAAAAACTAAAAGCGGATTTTGAGACTACCATGCTTAATAGACTTTATCATCTATTTCCACAACTTAAAGGTCATGTTATAGAAACCGAAGTTTCCACACCGCTTTCTACGAAGCATTTTTCAAACTATAAACATGGTGAAATATATGGTTTAGAGCATACCCCTGAAAGATTTAAACTCCCTTTTTTAAGACCAAAAACTAAAATAAAAGGGTTGAAATTGGTCGGGCAAGACATTACGTTGGTTGGTGTTTCTGGAGCTATGCTTTCGGGAATATTATGTGCAACTGCCATATTAAAAATGAAATCTAGGCACTTGTTTAAAGATATAAAGAACTTTCAGGATTCTTGAATAAAGGATTCATTAATCAACTATACCGTCAAAAACAAAAAAGAGTACTTGCAAAAAATTTGCAAATACTTGATTTTTATATGAAGAAGATTGGATTCGAATTCCGAACGAAGGACGAGGAAGAATCTCATTATAATATGATGTCTTCAACAAAGCTTACGTCGAACTCACTTATTTTAAACTTTTAAATGTTGAATCTCTTATTATTAGTGTTCCTTTTATTTCAATCATTTTATTAGTTATTGTGTCTGCGTTACTTTCTATTTCTTCAATTAAATATTTTACAGCATTTTTGCCAATAGTTTCTCCAGGTTGATTAACGGTTGTTAAATTTGGCTCTATAACTGTTGAAAGTCTTGAATTACTATAACCAACCACGGCCATTTCATCTGGAATCTTTATGTTGAATTTTTTAAGGGTTTTAATTACACCAACAGCAGCACTATCGGTTATTGCAAATATGGCATCAGGCTTTTTTTTCATACTTAGTAAATGATTCGCCATTCTTTTCCCTTGTTGTAAAGAAATATCATCAACGCTAATAATTATTTTTTTATCAACATCAATATTATGATCTTTCAAAGCTCTTAAATAGCCAGCATATCGTTTCTCTGAATTATATGAAAATTCACGCTCTTTAATAATCGCAATACGTTTTTTACCAATATTTATTAAATGCTCAATAGCACTATAAGCCGCTTCTTCATCGTTAATTGTGATTTGCGTACATGGTATTTTGCTTGATACTTTATCAAATAAAATTAAAGGAGATGTATTTAACGTTTGTAAAACAGAATCAACATCTCGAGTCATCTTTGTTAAAGATGCTAAAATACCATCTACACCAAATTGTATCATGGTATTAAGCATTTCCGTTTGTTTTATGACATCATTGTTAGATTCTGAAATAATAACCCGATATCCTTTTATAGCTGCTTCTTCCAAAATACCCCTTACTATGGTAGTTGTAAAGTAGTGGGTAATATTAGGCACAACAACACCAATAATATTTGTCTTGTGCTTTCTAAAACCTTTAGCAAAAATGTTTGGAACATAGTTCATGGATTGAGCAAGATGCTTAACCTTTTTTATTGTAACTTCACTAATATCGGGATGATCATTTAGTGCTCTTGAAATAGTTGAGGTTGATAAATCGAGTATCTGTGCTAATTTTTTTAGAGTAACTACTTCCTTTTTCATTTTAAGTCGTCTTTTTATTTTGTAAATGCAAAAAACAAACGTTCCCGCAAACGATTGCATAAAAATATGATATTTTTTCAGAACTTTTATTAGGTATTTGCTTATAAATTTGATAAAAGATTAACTAATTCTAAATATCATGAAAAAAATTATTTTTACATTATTATGTCTATTTAGCATTTCCGCAACGTTTTCGCAAACGGATATATCAGGAACTGTTAAGGACAAAGCTGGTGTGCCAATTACAGGAGCAAACTTGCTTATTGTAGGTAGTACATCTGGTGTAACATCAGATTTTGATGGAAACTATAGTTTCTCAACTAGTCTAGAAGGTACCCAAACTATTAAAATATCTTACTTAGGATATGAATCACAAGAAAAAGCTGTCACTCTTGACGGTAACCCAATTACTTTAGACTTTGTTTTGCAAGAAGGAGGGAACTCTTTAGATGAAGTAGTGCTTACTGCTTCGGCAACCTTTAGGTCACAAAAAGAAATACCAATGTCTATTAGTTCACTTAAGCAAAAAGAAATCACTAAGCTTTCTGCAAATAGTCAAGCTGATATATTAAGAAGTATACCTGGTATAACTGCTGAAGGTGGTGGTGGTGAAACTGCTTCAAATGTGTTTGTTAGAGGTTTGCCTTCAGGAGGTCAATATGTATTTAATCCGTTACAATATGACGGGATGCCATTAATGAGTACGTTTGGATTAAACTCTTCTGCTCATGATGTTTATGCTAGACCAGATATTGGATTTAAAGGTGTAGAATTTGTTCGTGGTGGTGCTGCCGTTTTGTATGGTGCTGGATCGGTTGCGGGTATCATTAACTATACAAGTAAAACAGGTGATTCTAATGATGAAAACATTATAAATGTAGAATGGGCAAATCAGGGGCGTTTAAAAACAGACTTTTATACAGGTGGAAAATTAGGAGGAGAAGATTCTAACACATATTATGCTTTTACAGGTTTTGTGAGAAAAGATGACGGTCCTATTGATACAGGTTTACCTACAAAAGGGGTTCAGTTTAGAGCTAATATTAAAAAGAAGTTTGAAAATGGATCTTTTACAGTTCATGGACAATTTATAAATGATAATGCACAATTCATTATGCCTTTACCATTAGATGGAAATAGAAAAAGAATTGCAGGTAATGATGGTGATGAAGTTGAGCAACTACTGTCTGGTGAGTTAGCAAATACGTCGTTTTTAACACCTGGAGGTGTTTACGAAAGTCCAATTGAGGATGGTGTTTCTACACAAGGAGGGTATTTAATGGCAGATTTTAATTATAATTTTTCAGATGATTTAAAATTTAAATCAAAAGTAAAATACGCGAATTACAAACACAATTTCGCACTATATGTTGGGGGTAATGGAGATAATAACAACCCTATTACTTTAAATGAATATGTTGATAATGTAGCTCCAGGGAACTTAGGGTTTACTGCTCAGTACCAAGGAACATCAACTGCAATTAATGGATCAGATTTAGTAGTAGATAATTTACATATTGACAGATTAAGACCAATGACCGATTATTCCGGTGAAGCATCTTTAACTAAAACATTAGAAGTAACAAATGGAACTCATAACATTACTGGAGGGTTCTTTTTAGCAAGAACAGAAGCCGAAGATGTTAATTATCAATACAGGGTTTTATCAGAATTTAATAATAATCCTAAGCTAGTAAATTTAAGTTATGTTGATGCTGGTGGTAACGATGTAACGTTTTCTACAGGAGGATTATATAACAGAATTGGGATGACTTCAAATAGATTCTTATCTCAAAATAAATCAGCATTTTATTTAACAGATGAGATGGTGTTTGATAAATGGCGTTTTGATGTTGGTTTTAGAATTGAAAATACTGAAGGCACGTTTAATGATGGTAATATTGTTGAAAGTCAAGTTTATGATGACACTTCATTAACTCCGGAATTGGCAAACGTTAATTTTGCAGATGGAAGTTTTACAAGAGCTAATGTTAGCGCTACAGATTGGGCGGTGTCTTTGGCTGGTTTATACAAATTAAACGATAAAGTTAATTTATATGCCAACTTTTCTAAAGGCTTCTTTTTTCCTCAAATAAGAGGTTTTGCTCCAATAGCAACAGGTGTTACTGGAAGTAAGTATGATTCAGAAAGAATTATTCAATTTGAAACTGGAGCTAAGATAGGTACTGAGAAATTAAAAGGATCTATTGCTGCATATTATGTTGGATTAAGCGATAGAATTAAGATAGACCAAGGTTTTAGTAATGGAACTTTAGTAGATTTATTTAGATCAGATCAAAGTACAAGAACTATTGGTTTAGAGGCTACTTATGATTGGGCATTTGCAGAAAATTTTAACTTAAGAGGTTCTGCAACCTACCAAGCTCATGAAATTACTAAAAATGAAAGAACAGATTTAGTAGCTAATACAACTACAACTGTAGATGAAGGCAATGAATTAGCAAGACAGCCTAATTTTATTGGAGCGTTAGGTGTTTATTTTGATGATAGTAACTGGGATGCTTTGTTTTCTTTAAATTATACAGGAAGCAAATTTGCTGCAGATAATAATAATGTAGAGTTAGATGCTATAACTATTGCTCGTTTAGGTGCAGGATACGAATTTAATGTAGGAGATAAAGATAGCGATGATACATTAAGGTTAGGCTTTTCTGTTTTTAATCTGTTTAATGATGAAGGTGTTACAGAAGGCGATCCTAGAAATATAAACCAACAGGGAGATGCAGAATTTTTCTTTGGAAGACCAATTTTACCACGTAGATTTTTCTTAACGGCTACGTTTAACTTTTAATTCATATTGATTAGTTCGAGTTTAGTTTGGTTACTCATCACTTACTACTAAGTGTAAGTGATGAGTTTTTTATAAAAAAAGAAATAAACAAAAAAGTTAAAAGTATGAAAGGATTAAAAAATCATGCTATCGAGGTGCTAAATGGTAATTGGAAAGATAAGATTGGCTTTAGTGTTCCTTGTGCAAACTTATACCCATTCCAATGGTTTTGGGATTCTGGTTTAATAGCTATAGGTTTTGCCCATTTCGATATGCGAAAAGCTGAACAAGAGATTAGAACTTTACTCGATACACAATGGGGAAATGGATTCATTCCGCATATTATTTTCCATACGGATAGTGATTCTTATTTTCCAGGACCAGATTTTCATCGTTCAGATTTACACCCACAATCATCAAAAAAATACAGATCAACAGGAATGACACAACCACCTGTAACAGGTTTTGTGTTAGAGAAAATGTATAACATTGCAAAAGATAAAGATGCCGTATTAAAATTTATTAAATCTCTTATTGATAAGGTGTATTTTAATCATAAATATTTTTATGAGAATAGAGACCCTCAAAATGAAGGGTTAGTTTACATTTATCATAATTGGGAATCTGGCACAGATAATTCGCCCATTTGGGACGATATTTGGGATACTATGAATCCGCCAGAATATACTTTTGAGAGAAGGGATACTACTCATGTAGATGCTTCCGAAAGGCCATCAAAACGAGAGTATGATCATTATTTATATATCATTGATATAGCAAAAGAACATAATTATAGTGATGAAAAAATAGCAGAACTTTCACCTTTTTTGGTGCAAGATCCGCTGTTTAACGCAATGTTAATTAAATCTAATGAGAGCTTAATCAATTTATATGAAAAACTCGGAGACTCTGAAAAAGTAAATCAACTTAAAGAATGGCAAGAAAAGAGTAAACAGTCATTTAATAGTAAGTTATTTGATGAAGAATTAGGGGCGTATGTACATTATGATATGCGTAATGAAAGACCTTTAAGATATTTATCATCATCATCATTCTCTCCATTATATGCAGGTATTCCAAGTACGGAAAGGGCAGCGTCAATGGTACAGATTATGATGGAAAAGTTTGGAGGAGACCATCAATATTTATGTGCTTCATTCGATCCGACTAGCGAACGCTTTAATCCTAAAAAATACTGGAGAGGGCCTGTTTGGGTAAATTTGAATTGGATGCTCCATAACGGATTGAAGAGATATGGCTATAAAGATATTGCAGAACGAGTGAAGCATGATACCATTCAAATTTTGGAAAAGAATGGTTTTTATGAATATTTTGATTCAAGAAAAGAAATGCATCAAAATGGAAAAGCAGGCTATGGTGGAAACAATTTTTCTTGGAGTGCAGCTTTATTAATAGATTTACTTGAAAGTTAAATACAAATGCCACAATTAGATTTCTCACAGGATTATGTTTTAGAGGATGGTTATGTAAAACTAATGCCCCTTAAAATAGAACATATTGAGTATTTATTGGGCATTTCAAATGAACAAAACCTGTGGACCTATTTTCTTGATAAAGGTAACGGTTTAGAAAACTTAACTAATTATATTTCATCAACTGTTCATAAAAGAAAGCTTCAAAAAGAATATCCTTTTGTAGTTTTTGATAAAATAAAAAAGCAATATGCTGGAACAACACGATTTTATGATTATTCATCTGAATTAAAAACTATTAAATTAGGACATACATGGTACGGAAAGGATTTTCGCGGTACAGGGTTAAATAAACGCTGCAAATATTTACTCTTTGACTTTGCTTTTGAAATCTTAGAATTAGAACGTGTAGGTTTTGGTGCGCATGTCGAAAATAAAATAAGTATAGCCGCTATGAAAAGTGTTGGTTGTAGTGAAGAAGGCCTATTACGAAATTTTATTCCATCATTTGATGGAAAGGAAAGAGCAGATGTCATTTTATTAAGCATTCTAAAAGATGAATGGTTTGAAACAGTGAAAACAGAATTAAAGAATAAACTAACTAAACACTAAAGCTTTAAATTATGAATTGGCTAGATTATAGTATCGTCATATTTTATATTATATTTTTCTTAGGAATGGGATTCTTTTTTAAGGAGAATAAAGATTCTAAAGATTACTTTTTAGGAGGCAAAAGTATGGGATGGTTTCCATTAAGTTTATCAACTATGGCAACTCAATTATCTGCTATTAGTTTTATTTCAGCCCCTGCTTTTGTAGGTCTAAAGTTAGGAGGAGGAATGAAATGGTTAACCTTTGAGTTTGCAGTTCCTCTAGCCATGATTTTTATTATGATAGTGATAATTCCGCCTTTATTTAGATCAGGAGTTGTTAGTATTTATGAATTTGTAGAGAAACGTTTTAGCACATCAACACGATTAATATTAAGTATCGTTTTTCAAATAAGTAGAGCACTCGGAACTGGAGTAATGGTTTATACTATTGCCATTATATTACAAGCAGTTTTAGATATTGACTTTGTTTATACAATACTAATAATAAGTGTTATTACTATTATTTACTCTTGGCAAGGAGGAATGAAAGCTGTTGTGTGGGGAGATGCTATACAGATGGTTATTTTATTTTCAGGCTTAATTATTTGCTTATATTTTGGATGGAATCTACTCCAAGAACATGGCGGTTTAACTACCGGTTTTGATGCTGAAAGATTACAAGTTATAGATTACAATTTAGGAATAGGGGAAGGGAATGAATATGGTCTGTTACCAATGATAATAGGAGGCTTTTTTCTTTATGCTTCCTATTACGGATGCGATCAAACTCAGGCGCAACGTATGTTGTCTGCAAAAGATGAAAAAACAATAAGAACACTATTATTAGCCAATGGGCTTTTAAGATTTCCAGTGGTTTTAATATACTGTATTATGGGTTTAGTAATTGGAGGTTTGATTACTCTAGCGCCAGATTTTCTTGAAGAAATTGCGATGACTACTCAAAAGTATTTTCCCGATGAATACGCTACACATGGTGTAAAAGCAGATTTAATGGTGCCTGTTTTCATTATGAAATATTTGCCTCATGGTTTAATTGGGATTTTGATGGTAGGAATATTATCGGCAGCTATGTCATCTTTAAGTTCTACGGTAAATTCTCTTTCTGCGGTAACAGTAGAAGATTTCTTTAATAGAGGTAAAGTAAAATTAACAGACAAGAAATACATGTTTATATCAAAAGGGTCAGTGGTTTTTTGGGGCACTGTTTGTATTGCTAGTGCCTTCTTATTTGGTGGAAGTAAAAGTGCGGTAATAGAAATTATAAATGCTATTGGTTCTGTATTTTATGGTCCGGTATTAGTAACGTTCTTTTTAGCCTTCTTTTCAAAAAAAGTCAATCATATAGGTATGAACGCCGCTATTATCTCTGCTGTACTTATCAACTTAGTGTTTTCAAAAACCATTCAAGAATTATTTCATCTCGATTTAGGATTTAATATCTTTTGGATATGGCTAAACTTTACGGGTGTTATTATAGCATTGGTAGTCGCTTATGGTGTTAGCGCTTTAACAAGTAAAACGGAAATTAAAAAGATTTCCAATTTTAACGTCAAAATAGTAAAGAAAGATTTCATGATAAAAGAAGTGTATATCCTTCTAACCTTTTTTGTATTTATTCTAATCCTTAGTTATTTTTTACCAGCACTATTAAGTTAAAGGTTTGACGTATGAAAATTGTTTTAGCACCAGATAAGTTTAAAAATTCTTTAACAGGTTTAGAGTTTTGTAATGCAGTTGAAGCTGGTATTAAGGCTATAACGCCTAATGTTGAAATCGTAAAATTACCATTAGCCGATGGAGGCGATGGTACTATTGAAGTCGTGAATTATTATCTCAAAGGTGAAGTGATTCATGTTACTGTTAACAACCCGTTTTTTCAACCTATAATAGCTTCTTATTTATATGCTAAAGATTCGAAAACGGCCTTTATTGAAATGGCAGAAGCTTCGGGTGTGAAACTTTTAAAGCCAGAACAATTTGATTGTAAAAATGCTACGACTTTAGGGACAGGAGAAATGATTCTAGATGCTATTAAAAAAGGAGCTTCAAAAATCATTTTAGGTATTGGCGGAAGTGCCACAAACGATTGTGGTACTGGTATGGCAACTGCTTTAGGATATCGGTTTTTAGATAACAAGAATAATGAAGTAAAACCTATTGGTGCAAATTTATCACAAATAGAATCTATTGATGTTTCCAATGTATACGATGGCTTACATGAAGTTGATTTTAGTGTCGCTTGCGATGTTACTAATCCGATGTACGGTTTAAATGGAGCAGCTCATGTTTATGGAGCTCAAAAGGGAGCATCGTCAACTGATATTGAAATGCTGGATAAAGGACTCAGCCATTTTTCAAAAATTCTAAATGCAGTTTTTAATATTGATTCTCAGTCTGTAAAAGGAGCTGGAGCCGCAGGAGGCATGGGTATTGCTTCAAAAGTATTTCTAAATGGAAATTTAGAACCAGGGATCCAACTGATTAAAAATTTAGCACAATTTGATACTAAGCTAGAAAATACAGATTGGATTATAACTGGCGAGGGTAAATTGGATACACAAACCATGTCTGGAAAAACAATACAAGGCGTATTAGCCTCCGCAAAAGCGAAACAGATACACGTAGCAGCTTTTTGTGGTGCTATAGATTTAGAAGGTAAAAATCCAGAAGATTTTGGAATTCAATATGCCGATGCCGTTATGAATTACGCTAAAGGATTGGAAGACGCCATGAAAAACGGTTATGGCTATGTTAAGACAATGACCACTAAGTTTGCTAAAGAATTTTTAAAATAAGTCTCATAAATTGAAAATTATACCAACTTTTCAAGCTTTACAAATGAAGAATTTTGCGAAAGAAAATGCTAAATTTTATTTCGTTTTGTTTTCCATCTCATTTTTCGGATTGAAAAACTGAAATAAAACCTGCATATAACAAAAATGCTGAATTAAAAAAAGACAATCACAAATCAATGTAACTGTCTGATTATTAAGTGGAGAAGATCGGATTCGAACCGACGACCTCTTGACTGCCAGTCAAGCGCTCTAGCCAACTGAGCTACATCCCCATTACCTTTATTCACAACACTTTCCAGTGTTTACAAGTATTTTACAACATTTAAGTTATGCTGCATTTACCTGCATAATGATGCAAATGTATGCATTTAGTTGCAAAAACCCACCACTAAAACCCACCACCATTTTTAATTTTTTTAGCGTTAAAAATATATTAGATTTACTCTTTTAACGTTTTTATCAATTCATCAACCCTATCTATTCTTGGGTCAATTTCATTTTTCACTCTTTTTTTATTTAAAAAATATCCGTAAATCCCCATTCCTATGGCAACCAAATAAATTACAACTATTAAATAGCGTGTTGAGGACATCTTCCAAAGACCAATAAAAAAGAGCAGCAATATTGGATAAATCGGCAAAACCACCCAATAAACAGCAGTTTCAAGCAATTTCTTTTGGGATTCAAGATATTTCTTTGTCTTTTTGAGATATTCAAGGTAATTTTCTTCCAAATCATTAGGTTTAATTTTTTTTATGCCAAGCACTTGAATTAATATATTAATATTAAAGATAATTATTAATACAGAAGCAATTTTAGAAGTAGTAAAAGGAACCCAATAAGCGATGAAAACAAATGATAGAATACCAATAATTACAGAAATCACCTCTACAAGTTCTATATATTTCCACCAGCGGTATAAACGTCCTAAACTTGATTGTAATTCTATCATCAATTTTGATTTCTCGAACTTTATAAGTTCCTGATTGCTTGACGACTGCCAGATTTTAATCAATTCATCTTCTATCATGATATTTCATTTATACAGTTTAATAATTTCGATTTAATTCGCTTGATTTTTACCGCTACATTATTTTCAGTCAAACCAAGAATACTTGAAATTTCCCTATAAGGAAGCTCTTCCAGATAAAGGGAGATAATTGCCTTATTCCCTTCCTTTAGATTTTTTATACATTTTCTTAGGTGCTTTAGCTTTTCATTTGGCTCTTCAATCTTATCCTCAGACCAGAGATTGGCAATTGTAACACTATCTAATTTTATTAACCGACTTTGGTTCTTCGTGTGTTTAGATTTGAATTGAAGACAAACATTTAGGGCGATTCTAAACATCCAAGTCCCGAAGGAAGATTTACCTTTAAACATAGCCATTGATTGCCATATATGAACCAACACTTCTTGAAAAAGGTCTTTAGCATCTTCCCCATCTTTTGAGTAAATTAAACAAATCCGAAACAGTCTCTGCTGATTTTCTTCCAGTGCTTTAAGAAATATGGTTTTATGTTCTTTTTCCATTTTTAGTTCTTATCTCTACTATATTAGTTAGCAAAGTTTTAAAAATATGACACTTTATTGGATATTATTTTACATTATAAACTTGAAAGTACTATGTTAATATCATTTAAGTGCTAAAACCCACCACCAAAACCCACCACGTTTTTGATTTATTATTTAAAATAATTATGATTATTTACCTGTAGCAACTATATTTAAAAAGTATTATATAAAGACACTATAAGGTGTGTTTATAGACAAGTACTCTCACCTAAACACAAAATTAAAAAAGTAGTGTTGATTGCTAATAAACATAATCGGCACTACTTTTGACTTAAATATCAAATGAAAAGACTACTCATATTTTGTATAGCCATGGCTTTTTTTTCTTGTGAAAAGGAGGGTGATGGATTTCCTGAAGATTGCCTTACTGAAAAAATAAACGCAAACGACAAAATAAAAGGCGGTTCTATTCTTCAAGTTTATAGGCTTAGAATCGATGGAAAGATAATTGATTTAGCTCAAAAAACTAATATTAATTGGGTAGCACTATCTCCTTTAGTACAATTGGAAGAGTTATGTGATAATCATCCTTGTTTTGATGTAAATGATGAAGTTGAGCTAATGAAAGTTGTTATTCCTAATATGATACAAAGTGGAATAAGTAATATAATGTTGAAACCTTTGACGTCTTTTTGGACTGTAAATGGTTCTGGTTTTTGGGGAGATTTTTATGTAAACACCGAAGAAGAATGGAAGCCCATAGAAAAAACATATACAGAACTGTTTTACGAATTTGCAAAACTATCTGAAGAATTTCCTGAAGTAAAACTACTGTCCATAGGTAACGAGCTTAAAGAATTTACAAAAAGACGCCCTCAATTTTTTAAAACATTGATTGCTAGTATTAGAAAAGACTTTCCTAATTTAAAATTGACATACGCAGCCAATTGGGATGAGTATCAATCGGTTTCTTTTTGGGAGGATTTAGACTATATAGGTGTAAACTCTTATTTTCCTTTAGTTAATAAGGAGACACCTACTGTTAACGAAATTAAACAAGCTTTAAGCCCAATAAAGAATAACCTAAAAGACTTGTCCTGTACCTACGATAAACCCATCTTATTTACAGAGTATGGGTATAGAAGTATAGATTATGCAGCTTGGAAAGCTTGGCTATTGGGAGACGTATCTACAGCTAATCATAATTTTGAAGCTCAAAACAGCGGTTATACTGCTTTTTATGATACTTTTTGGGATGAAGATTGGGTTGCTGGAGGCTTTTTTTGGGAATGGAAAATACTTTCAAACGGAGAGGTTAATAACCCTAATGGAAATGGTTGGTATGTTAATGACAAACCCGTAGAAAAAATTATAAAAGAAAGATACTCTAAATAAAAGCCCATAACAACGGTGAATGTTGCACAACCCAAAAAATTAAGGAACCATATATTTTTAGCTTTTATTAAACTTACAAATCACTGATTTTTAGGAGTAATGTTTTTTGAAATTCGTGGAAATAACAAAATTTACTTAAAAAAGTTAGTTGCGCAACAGCCACAACGTATAAAAATAATGTATAAGTGTTAGTACTTAATCAAAGAATAGTGCGGTTTTGCTAGCTGAAAAAGCTACTAAGAATACAAATTGAATGATAAAAAATATAATTGGAATTTGTGGAAGTGCTAGTCAAAGTTCTGCAAATCTATCAATTCTCAAGTGGATAGCGGAATCTAAAAAATCAAATTTCAATTTGGATATTATAGATGATTTGACCGAATTACCACATTTTAATACAGAACTGACGGACAAAAATGTACCTGAACAAATTGTTGCCTTTCGGAATAGAATTGCGAATGCAGACGGAATTATCATTTGTACACCAGAATATGTTTTCAGTATTCCGAGTGGTTTAAAAAATTTGATTGAATGGTGCGTATCGACAACTGTTTTCTCTGACAAGTCAATTGGACTTATTACAGCTTCTGCAAGTGGACTAAAAGGACACGAAGAACTGAAACTGATTATGGAAACTATCCAAACTAAATTTACGGACGAAACAACTCTTTTAATTCAAGGAGTAAAAAGTAAAATAGGGAAAAATATCGGACAAGAAAACAGAAACTGAATTAAGAAATTTTGTTGAATATTTTGACAGCTGGACAAAAAAACCATCATCTTTTTGATTTATTATTTTAAATAGTTATGTTTATTTGCTTGTAGGAGGTATCTTTAAAAAGTGTTAAAATAAATACCTTGTTGTGTTTATTACACCATTTGTAACAATACTGAAATTATATGACAAAGAAAGGAACGTTATTTATTATTCTATTTTTCTTATTCTCAATTCAATACACAAATTCACAACAGAAACATTTTTTTGAAGGTATTATAACCTATAAAATTGAATCTAACGATAATGGCTACGGTGATACTTTAACTGTATATATTAAAGATGGCTATATCAAAAACCTCTATAACACAAAACACAAAGGAGGAATTAAAGAAGAAATATTACATCCAGATAAAGGAATGATGTATATGAAGTTAGTTGGAGTCGATACACTCTACACTTATAACATCAAAAAAAACGATTCATCAAAATTAATCGAGATTACTAATAAAGAATCTATTGAAGAAAATATTTTAGGTCGTAAATGTAATATGATTGAGTTCAAAACAAAAAATATCATAGATAATAATGATTACATATTTGTTTATAAATACTATTATAGTCCTGATTATTTGAAGTTAAATATAGAGCGGTTCGAGAATTATAATTTTGGTTACGCGTCAACAGTTTATTCTAAAGCGAAGTCTCATTGTTTAAAATATGAAATGACTTCACCAGCCTTTCATCTAAAATATACAGCAATTCATATTCTTCACAAGAAATTAGACTCAAGTCTATTTAATATTGATACTAATATCCCTTTAAAAGAATTTAAGATTTAATAAATAACATTACCGAAAAGGAAAAAGACAAAGAATTAAAATGAAATTGAAACCTGTAATATTCAAAATTGCTATTGTTTTTGCTGTAGGGCTCTTAATTTCCTACATGTCTCCTAAAATAGTGTCAAGCAACACAACATTTAGTGAGGATACTCTTAATCATGACAGACCTGAAAACATAAATACACATATAACTAAAGACAAAACTGAAATAACTTGTTCCAATTATGGTTGCGAAGGACAATATCATGGACCAGAATTCATTGATGGCTCAGACATAGCGCATCAGTTTTCGAATAAAATGTCCAGTGCAGTAGGTGATAAATTGAAAGAACTTTATAAGAAAGGCGAATACTCTAAAGTAGACTTTTCAAACATTACTATGACTACTGAAGGCATGGGGTCTGGTATTGTAACTTACAAATTATCAATACCTTTTATTGCTGTTAAAGCAAAATGTGATGCCTATACATCTTTTGACCATGCTGGTGGGTGGAACCATAAACCTGCTTTATCTAGAAGAAAAGAGGAACTAAGTAAGGTTTTGATAAATGGACAATCTTTGGATATTAGTGACTTAAAAACTACACCTGAAGGATTGCAAGAATATTGGATTCAATGGAAAAATAAAATTGTACAATCTGATTGTAAATAAATATTTCGATTAAAAATGGATAATGAAAATCAAGTATTAAATTGGTTAATGATAGGAATATCTCAATCACCTTTTAGTTTGAATGAAGTATTTTATTTAGATAAAAAAATTAATGAGTTTTTTTCCATTTTGGCAACTGACTATTTTATGCTTGATGATAATTTTAATCTTGCAAAAAATACTTCGACATCCTATTCTAAAAAAAATGAAAATGATTTAATAAATCGAATTCAAAGAATAGAAAACAATGATAATCAAATAATTGAAGTACCTCGATTATCTTTTAACGAAAGAAAAAAGATATTGATTGAATTTCTTGATTCTGTTAATGATGAGAATGAAAAGGAAAGAATTAAAAACCTTTATTTAAACACAGATAGAACAATATTTAATCGAAAATTTGAGATTGAAAGTAATAAGGATATTATTAAGAACTGGAACAAATATAAAAATGAAATCCTTTTATCGAAAGCAGAATCTTTTCTAAACTTGAATAATATTAATATCAACAGTACGAAAGTTTGGGAAATAGAAGATGACGGTAATATTACTATTGACCTCACAAAAGATGATAAAGGAAAATCATTAGGTAGTACTTACAAAAAGATATGGTGGAAGTTTTGGAAATGAATGGAAACTCTTTAGCTTAAAAAATCATTTAAGTGCAAAAAGCTACCACTAAATTCCACCACTATTTTAATTTTTTATATTTACTTACAAGAACCTATCCTTAAAAAAGGTTAGACATTACTCAAAAAAATGTGAAGTAAGACTTTTGTATTGCTCTTTACCTAAATCAGTAAAATATGGATACAACATATAAAGCAAATTATCAGATTGTAAATCTATGTACTCTGCATTTATTTTTTCATTACAAATTAGAGAATTATATATCCAAGTATTGCTAAAACCTATCATTCTTTCTATCAAGAATTGTCTTTCATATACAAATTCAAAATTTTGAATTAATCCTATATTGACTAAAGTGTCCAATAAGAAATGATACCCTTTAATTCGATTAGTATATACTTCTTCAAAATGCGTTTTTATCTTCTTGCTTTGACGAAGTAAATTATATAAATCTGTCCAAAAAAAACGATAATCTATCATTCTTTGCATACTTAGATGTATGTCCTTTTTTATGGTTTTTAGAGTAATCTCTTTTTTATCTAAATGTTTAATTCTACTATCAAATTCTGAAACCATTTCAAAATATAGGGCTTCCAAAATATCTTCCCTTTTTTTAAAATGATAGTTTAGGTTGCCTGAACTAATTTTTAGTTTCAACGCTATCATTCTAATTGTTACATGGCTGTATCCTTTCTTGTTAAACATTAGCTTAGAAGTAGATAGAATATTTTTTTTAGTGTTTCTCATTAGTAAACTTGCCCTAATATTTAATTTTAGTAAATTTGTCCTAAAAATAATAAAATGAAATCTTTATTCAAATCGGAAGAAGGGAAAAAGGAAATTATTAGTCTTTACAATGAAAAATTAGCACACTTAAATATCGACTATCAATATTTAAATGTTGAAACCAGTTATGGTGAAACCAATATTATTGTAAGTGGAAATTCTTCAAATCCACCAATTATAATAGTTCACGGTTCAAATGGTTGTGCACCGATTGCATTTGAAACATATCCTAATTTAATTAAAAAATTTAGAGTTTATGCAATTGATGTTCTTGCTCAACCAAATAAAAGTGCTAATACTAGACTAAGTATGAAAGATAGTTCTTATGGAAAATGGATGGATGAAGTTATTGTATCGTTAAATATTGATAATGTTATAATGGCAGGATTTTCATTTGGAGGATTCGTTATATTAAAAACCCTTGAATACGACGAAAGTAAAATAAAGGAAGTTTTTTTATCATCCCCAGCTTATATTGTAAATGGCAACCCAATTAAAGCTTTATTTAAAATATTTATTCCAATGAAAAGGTACATGAAAACACAAAAAACTAAATATGTTGAAAGTTTTTTGGATGAAGTATTTACCGAACGTGATGAATTTGCAATTAAATATCTTTCAAAAGTATTTTTACATTTCAAAATGGATTTTACATCTTTACCAGTAATAAATAAAACTAAAGCTAAGTCTATTAAAACACCTATAACATTATTTGCTGGTAAAAATGACATACTTTTTCCAGGAAATAAAATGATAAAAAGAGCATCAAGAATATTTCCATCACTAAAAAAAAGTAAATTGTTTGAAAATTCTAAACACGTTCAAAATAAAATACAAAATGAGGAAATTGAAAATATTATTATGGAAAAATAATGTGCTACAACAAAGATCTGACTTAAAAAAACAAACCTTTCCTTTTAAACTAATTTCAATTTATCTCGAGATTTAAAACATATAACAAATCAAACAGACAATATTGATAGTATGTATTTCAACACTACATACGAAGATTATTAACTATTTCAATCCTCTTAAAACTAAAACAGGTATGGAACTTGAGAAGTCTTTTTTCAGAATGACATTCTTTTCCCATTTTTTAGTAAAAAACCCTCTTTTACGCCTAACAACACAAAGCATGTCTGGGTTAAAAGACTTTAAATGCTGCAATACGCCATGAAACGTTGTCGCATTCTCTGTCTCGGTTATATTATTTGCAGTATCTAACAATTTTTGTTCTATATTAAAATCACCCTCATTATAATAAGGTGTTTTGACCAATAACATATTTACCGAAGCTTTAAAATTATTTTTAATACTTAACAAAGGATCTAAAGCATCGTCTTTTTTTATTATCGCAGATTTAATAGCTAATAAAATATGACTAAACGGTTTAAACTTGTATCCTTCGGGTACAATTAATGCTGGAATCTGGGTTTGTTTTATAATCTTTCCTGAAGTTTTGCCTAAAAACACCTCTTCTCTAATAGAATTAGTTCTAGGTTCAACCAAAATTAAATCAATATTAGCGGTTTTACTTGCCAATTCAAGTGTACTAACCAACTTACCTTTTAAAGTCTTTTTAACAATTTGAACATTTTTAGTATCAATCTTAGACACTAAATCGTTTAAAAAAGATTTACTTTCTCGTTCAATTATATGATCTACTTTAATCATGGTTCCTGCTTTGGTATAGACATTATATATTTGAACAATAAAAAGCTTAGCACCAAAAGCTTCTGCAAAATCTACAGCATACTGTAAGTGATTTAAACTATTTTTTGATGATCCAACAGGAACTAAAATATTCTTCATAATAAATATAGTTTACTGACTAAATTTTTAACGATATTTATGCAAAAGTAAAACATTTAAATGATTCGTAAAGGAAGCCTTTCAGATATTGATAATATTATAGCCATTACTAAAGCTTGTGCAGCTTATATGATCAAGAAAAACATCTATCAATGGAATGAACACTACCCTACTAAAGAAGCTTTTGCGAAAGATATTAAACGCGACGAATTATACGTTTTAGAAATTGAAAACACGATTATTGGATGTATAACCATTTCTACATTTATGGATGAAGAATACGTTCCAATTTCATGGTTAACAGAAAACACAAACAATATTTACATCCATAGGTTAGCTGTACACCCAACCCATCAAGGAAAAGGATATGCACAACAACTCATGGTCTTTGCTGAAACATATGCCAAAAAAAATGACTTTATTTCAGTGAGATTAGATACTTTTTCTCAAAATAAAAGAAATCATAAGTTTTATGAACATAGGGGCTATAAGCGCTTAGGAAACATTTATTTTCCAAAGCAAAGCGAACACCCTTTTTATTGTTATGAATTAACATTTTGAGCAGCAACATTAGTCTAAAACATATAAACAAATTGGCAATACCGGCACTAATCTCTGGTATATCTGAACCTATCCTATCATTAACTGATGCTGCCATAGTTGGCAACATCGATTTATTTGCTACAGAATCTTTAGCAGCGGTAGGTATTGTTACCACATTTTTATCTATGTTAATATGGGTATTGGGGCAAACACGAAGTGCCATATCATCTATTGTATCACAATATGTTGGAGCCAATCAACTTGACAAAGTAAAGAACCTTCCAGCTCAAGCTATTTTCATTATTACATCCTTAAGTATTTTAATTATAGTAGCTACCTATCCTTTTGCTCAACGTATTTTTAAACTATACAATGCCTCCGAACTCATTTTAGATTATAGCGTAGATTATTATAAAATTCGTGTTTTCGGGTTTCCATTTACATTATTTACCATAGCAGTTTTCGGGGCTTTCAGGGGCTTACAAAATACTTACTATCCTATGATAATTGCCATTATAGGCGCTTCTGCCAATATTATATTAGACGTTATTCTGGTATATGGTATCTCAGATTTTATTCCTGCTATGAATATAAAAGGAGCAGCCTATGCCAGTGTTATTGCACAACTAATGATGGCGGCTTTTTCAGCGTATTATCTGCTTAAAAAAACACCAATCCCTTTAAAAGTAAGCTTTCCTTTTAACAAAGAAATCAATAAGTTCCTTATAATGATTCTTAACTTATTTGTTAGAACCATAGCTCTTAATGTTACGCTTTATTTTGCAACCCGCTTTGCTACAGGCTACGGCGCTGCATATATAGCAACATATACTATTGCTATAAACTTATGGTTTTTTGCTGCTTTTTTTATTGATGGTTATGCAAGTGCCGGCAATATTTTATCAGGAAAATTATTTGGTGGCAAAGAATACGGTTCACTTATTAAACTAAGTAATAAATTAATAAAATATGCTATAATTATAGGTATTGTATTAGCGTTAGTTGGTGCTGTTTTTTATTATCCGATAGGAAGACTTTTTTCTAAAGACCCAGAAGTATTAGCGCTTTTCTATGACTCGTTTTGGATCATACTTGTTATGCAACCCCTATGCTCATTAGCATTTATTTTTGATGGCATGTTTAAAGGTCTGGGTAAAATGAAATCTTTAAGAAACGTGTTATTATTTTCAACCTTTATTGTTTTTGTGCCAATTCTTTTTTGGTTAGACAGTTTAGGCTACAAGCTACACGGTATATTTATTGCACTTACTTTCTGGATTATTGCCAGAGGTATTCCTTTAATTATAAAATTTAGAAAAATATTTATTCCACTCTCTCAAAACCATTAACTTTGCCGTACAGTATAAAATAAAGATGCTTTTACTAACCCACTTCCTTCAACAAATTAATATAGAAGAAAAAATACAAAACGCTCCTGACCAAGGTTATGAAATAGGTGTTTTTATTGGCTCCATGTTACCGTTTGTTGTTCTCGTTTTAATAGCATATTCAATTTATAGATATAACAAAAAGAAGAACCAATAAAGAATTATTATGGAAATTATGTCATTTATAAGTGGAAACGGATTATTTCTGTTAATAGCTTTAGTTTTAATAATTGTTTACGTTGTAAATAAAAGAAAAAGAAGATAATGAGCCACAACATTCGTATCACAAAACAATTTTCTTTCGAAACAGGTCATGCGCTTTACGGGTATGATGGTAAGTGTAAGAACGTGCATGGTCACAGCTACAAACTATCGGTAACAGTTATAGGACAACCTATTACAGATAATACCAATGTAAAGTTCGGAATGGTTATCGACTTTGGAGATTTAAAAAAGATCGTAAAAGAAGAAATCGTTAATGTATTCGATCATGCGACCGTATTTAATAAAAATACACCACACGTAGAGCTTGCCAAAGAACTAAAAGACAGAGGTCACAATGTGCTATTGGTAGATTACCAACCTACCAGCGAGATGATGGTTATCGATTTTTCGAAAAAAATAAAAAAGCGTCTGCCAAAACATATTTCGCTACACTCATTGAAGCTTCAAGAAACCGACACGTCTTTTGCAGAGTGGTATGCTTCCGATAATAGTTAGGGTTCTTTTAATAGTTGGCAGTGTTAAGTATTCAGTTAGCAGTTTTAGAATTCGTGTTAATTCGTGTCAAAAAAAAATCTTAAATCAGCGTACTAACTTCAATTGAAATTTAAAACTTATCAGTAATGAGATTCCTGCCTTCGCAGGAATTTATATTATATTTACAGCATGCAAATCCAAATTCCAAAAGGGAAAAAAATATACTTTGCTTCCGATAATCATTTAGGAGCACCAACCAGAGAAGCATCACTTCCGCGCGAAAAAAAGTTCGTAGCTTGGTTAGATGAAGTAAAGCAAGATGCTGCCGCCATTTTTCTTTTAGGCGATTTATTCGACTTTTGGATGGATTATAAAAAAGTAGTTCCAAAAGGTTTTACCAGAACACTTGGTAAATTAGCTGAAATCTCAGATTCTGGGATTCCAATTTATTATTTTGTTGGTAATCATGATTTATGGATGAATGGCTATTTTGAAGAAGAACTTAATATCCCTGTGTACCACAAACCAAAAGAATTTACATTTAATGACAAAACATTCTTTATTGGTCATGGTGATGGCTTAGGTCCTGGAGACAAAGGCTATAAACGTATGAAAAAGGTATTTACAAATTCATTTTGTAAATGGTTATTTAGATGGTTACATCCTGATTTAGGTGTAAAAATGGCACAATATTTATCGGTTAAAAACAAACTTATTTCTGGTGATGAAGATGCCAAATTTTTAGGCGAAGATAATGAGTGGTTGGTACAATATTGCAAACGAAAGTTAGAAGACAAACATCGTGACTATTTTGTGTTCGGACACCGTCATTTACCATTAAATATAGACCTAAAAGACCATTCAAAATACATCAATCTTGGTGATTGGATTAGATATTACACCTACGGTGTTTTTGACGGAGAAAATTTTGAGTTAAAAGAGTATTAATCGGCATTCTCATGATCCTCAATATCTTTTGTTAGGTCTAACTTTCTAAACGATGGTGATACCAACCCTGTAGTTATAACGGTTATTAACGTCATCGTGCCTCCAAAAACGACGGCAGCAACTGCTCCCATATACTTTGCAGTTATTCCACTTTCAAAAGCACCCAACTCGTTAGAAGACCCAACAAACATTGAGTTTACAGAAGATACACGTCCGCGCATATTATCAGGTGTTTTAATCTGTAAAATCGTTTGTCTAATCACCATAGAAACACCATCTGTCATCCCGCTAAAGAATAACGCTAGTAGCGACACCCAAAAAATAGACGACAGTCCAAAGACTATAATACAAACACCAAAACCAAAAATAGCTGCTAGTAATTTCATACCAGCATTTTTACTTATTGGTATATATGCAGTCACTAACATCGTTAAAAAAGCACCAACAGCAGGAGCTGCACGTAATACACCAAAGCCTTCGCTCCCTACTTTTAAAATATCTTGAGCAAAAACAGGCAATAAGGCGATCGCCCCGCCAAATAAAACTGCCACCATATCTAAAGTCATAGCACCTAAAATCGCTTTGGTTTTAAATACAAATTCCACCCCTTCTTTAAGACTCTGTACTACAGACTCTCCAATTTTAGGATTTAAAATAGGTTTCTTTTTTATCTGTAATAAAATAAATAAAGACAATAAAACTAAGCCAAAAACAATACAAAGTGACCAATGTACGCCTATCCACCCAATAAAAAGGCCTCCAATAGCAGGACCTAAAACACCTGCCATCTGCCATGTGGAACTATTCCAGGTAGCAGCATTTGGGTATATTTTTTTAGGGACAATCAACGCCACTAAGGAAAAAATGGTCGGTCCGAAAAAGGAACGCAAAAAGCCTCCAAAAAACACTAAGCCATAAATAGAATAAAGTATAGCTTTGGTACTCCAATCCCTAACAACTTCATCCCAAGTTAATAGAAAGAGTCCTAAGCTAATTAATGAAAACGCAGCAATACAAGTGGCTAACAAATTTCGCTTTTCTTTCTGGTCTACAATATGGCCTGCGAATAAAGCCATGGTAAACGCTGGAATTATTTCCATAAGTCCAATAATCCCCAAAGAAAGCGGATCTTTAGTTAGGCTATAAACCTGCCATTCTATAACAATAAATTGCATGGACCATCCAAAAACCAATACAAAGCGTACTAATAAAAAAATATTGAATTCTCTAATTCTTAGAGCAGCATACGGGTCTTTTTTCGCCATAAATTATAAATTACGCTTTAATATCTCTTAACTTAAGTTGTAAGGATACTTTTCCCTGCCATTCATTTTCATCTATAGAATAAACGGCTCTAAATGGTTTTTTATCAGTAATTAAATTGAATTTATCTCCCAGACCAAAACCAATACAAACTATATTATTAGCTCCAGATTGTGTAGCCGTTAATCGTAAATGTGTTTTATCTGCTCCCACACACTTACCATAACCTGTGTCTCTTAAGTTTTGAGTCATAAAAATGGGCGCCATATTATTTGGCCCAAAAGGTGCAAACTGTTTTAAAACTCTATAGAACTTTGGAGTAATATGATTCAAATCAATTTCAATATCTGCTTTTATCTCAGGAACTAATAGGTTTTTATCTATGGTTCTGGCAACAACATCCTCAAAAGCCTTTTTAAAAGCCTCATAGTTCTCTTCTTTTAATGTTAACCCAGCAGCATATTTGTGCCCCCCGAATTGTTCAAGATGTTCACTACAAGCGCCTAAAGCATTATAAACATCAAAATCTTTAACCGAACGTGCCGAAGCTGCTAATTTCTCACCACTTTTTGTAAACACCAAGGTGGGCCTATAATACGTTTCCGTTAATCTAGAAGCCACAATACCAATAACACCTTTATGCCAAGTTTCATCGTAAACAACAGTAGTAAAACCTTCCTGTTCTTTTTGTTCTTCAATTTGCTTAAGAGCTTCTTCTGTAATTCGTTTATCTGTTTCACGTCTATCAAGATTATAATCGTTAATTTCAGAAGCATATTTAACAGCCAAGTCTTCTTCTGTTTCTGTTAATAAAGCCACAGCATAATTTCCATGCTTCATACGTCCAGCCGCATTTATTCTTGGCGCGACAACAAACACCACATCGGTAATTGTTAGTTCTGTCTTTTCTACCTGACTCAAAATAGCTCTAATACCTGGTCGTGGATTTGTATTAATAACCAAAAGTCCAAAATAGGCTAATACTCTATTTTCTCCAGTTATGGGGACAATATCTGCTCCGATGGCAGTTGCAACTAAATCTAAATACTCTGTTAAATCATCTAATGTTTTTCCTTCTTTTTGTGCTAACGCCTGTATTAATTTAAAACCGACACCACAACCACATAATTCTTTATATGGATACTCGCAATCTTCTTGTTTTGGATCTAAAACAGCGGCAGCTTCTGGAATATCATCTCCTGGTCTGTGATGGTCACAAATAACAAAATCGATCCCTTTCTCTTTGGCAAAAGCTACTTTTTCAACAGATTTTATACCGCAATCTAAAGCGATAATAAGTGTAAAGTCATTTTCTAAAGCAAAATTGATTCCTTTATAAGAAATTCCATAGCCTTCATCATACCTATTTGGAATGTAAGTATGGACTAAACTGTATCGTGTTTTTAAATATGTAGACATTAAAGCAACCGAAGTGGTACCATCTACATCATAATCGCCATAAACTAAGATGTTTTCATTATTTACTATTGCCTTTTCAATACGAGCAACAGCTTTATCCATATCCTTCATCAAGTACGGATCGTGCAAATCATCCAAGCTTGGTCTAAAAAAAGATTTAGCTTGATCATACGTTTCAATACCACGTTGTAACAGTAATGTTGCCAATACCTCATCTATTTGAAGCGCTTCTTGCAAGGCTTCAATTTTAGAAATTTCTGGTTTAGGTTTTAATGTCCAACGCATGGATTGATTGACCTTTTATTTATTATGAAAATGAGTTTCTATCCTTAATTCTGAAAATTTTCGGAACATTTCCATAACACCACAATATTTTTCTATAGATAAGTCAACAGCTCTTTGTAATTTTTTTTCGTCTAAATCTGCTCCATAAAAATGAAAATGCATAGCCAATTTATCATAATATTTTGGATGCTCCTCAGTGAGATTCGCATCAATATCTATTTTAAAATCATCTACGCTTAACTTCATTTTTTTAATTAAGGAAGCAACATCTAAACCTGAACAACCAGCTAAAGCCGACAACATTAAAGCTTTAGGGCGATATCCCTCGCTTTTTCCACCGTTTTCTTCTCCTGCATCAATAAACAAATTATGTCCTGACGGATTCGTACTTTCAAACCTCATCTCTCCCAACCAAGTTGTCGTTATATGATTTGTCATTTTTTATGAATTATTTTTTGTTACTTGTAACTCCAAAAATACTATTAAAAAATAAAAATATGCCTTTAGTTACGCCTTTATCTGCCGATCATGATTCAGAAACCAGAAAACTTGCTGAATTCTTTAATGAAACCTTAGGTTTTTGCCCAAATTCTGTACTTACCATGCAACATCGTCCTGCCATAAGCAAAGCTTTTATTAACTTAAATAAAGCCGTTATGGCTAATGAAGGACGTGTAACTTCTGCTTTAAAAAGAATGATTGCCTGGGTAAGCAGTAATTCAACAGGCTGTAGATATTGTCAAGCACATGCTATTCGTGCTGCCGAACGTTATGGAGCAGAGCAAGAACAATTGGACAATATATGGGAATATCGTACACATCCTGCGTTTAGTGATGCAGAACGCGCCGCTTTAGATTTCTCTTTACAAGCTTCACAGGTTCCAAACAATGTAGATGAAAGCATAAAGAAACGTTTATATGACCATTGGGATGAAGGTGAAATTGTAGAAATGTTAGGTGTTATTTCTTTATTTGGTTATTTAAACCGTTGGAACGATTCTATGGGAACTTCTATTGAAGATGGCGCTGTTGAAAGTGGAGAAAAGTACCTTGAAAAAAATGGTTGGGAAACAGGGAAACACGGATAAATACTTAGTTACTAAACAAGAGTAGTTTAGCGCGAATAGAGGCACTTTACAAGCAATCTTACTGTGAGAAAATAAGTATTTTTAAATTAAAAAACTTGGTCATTCGCTAATTATTACCTATGTTAGCCCCAACTATTATAACCCAATTATAATGAATTTACCTACAAAAACTACTAGAGTGCTACTCTTTTGTGTGCTCTTAAGTCTATTTAATTGCAATGAAAAGGCAAGTAAAAATAGTAATGAAGTCACGTATATTCCAAGAAACTCCTACTTCGTAGATAATCATCAAAGTGTAAAAATTTATAGAGACAATATCTACAGAAAACCTATGGATGGCCATTTTATCGTTGGAGACAAAACAACTAAATGGGAAGAATTTCATATAGAAGAAGGTCTCTTGTATGGTGATTATTATTTCTATCATAAAAATGGAGAAGTCTTTATGCATTCCATATACAAGAAAGGAAAGCTCCATGGTCAAGAAAAAACATTTTTTCTTTCTGGAAAATTAAAAAAAATCAATAATTATAAAAACGGTTTACTTGAAGGAAAATGTATTTCTTATTTTGAAAATGGTAAAACACTATCAGAATCGGAATTTAACGAGAACAAACTTATTGCTTCTATAACTTTTAACGATACAGGGGATATTGAATCTAAAACGTATATAGAAGAAGACCAAAGCATAACACAATATATTAAAAATGGTAAAGTATTTAAGGAACAAATAGCCTCTAATTATGATAATTTTAAAGGTGTGAAATTTTACAATGACGATAGCACATTAGATATTTATCTACAGATGATAGATGAAGGCACAGAAACATTTTTAGTAGAGCTAAATGAAGAAGGTAAAGAAATAAAACGTATTAATTTCGCTACTAGTCCAAGAGAAATCTCAAAGTATAGAAAATATATAAGTAGTCTTTAACAGTATCTTTCTACATAAATAAACAAACCTCGCTTTTTAGTGGGGTTTTTGTTTTTTTAAAATGTTAACAAATCTAGGTTAACCGTCTTACTCTTGCTTGCAACTCAGGCAAAACCTCAACATCAAACCATGGGTTTTTTGTTAACCAAAACCGATTTCTAGGTGATGGGTGAGGCAGGGGTAAATAGTTTTTTGGTAAGTAGTATCTATAATTAGCTACCGTTTCTGTTAACGTTTTCTTTGCTTCTTTTTTTAAATAATACTTCTGGGAATACATTCCTATTAAAATAACCAACTCAATATTTGGTAGCTTATTTAATAAGGGCTCATGCCATTGTGGAGCACACTCAGATCTTGGAGGCAAATCACCTGTTTTCCCTTTTCCTGGGTAGCAAAACCCCATAGGGATTAAAGCAATTTTAGTTTCATCGTAAAACTGTTCGTCTGTAACACCCAACCATTTTCGTAATTGCCTACCGCTTGGATCATCCCAGGGAACACCTGTTTTATGAACACTCGTGCCCGGAGCCTGACCTATAATAATAATTTTAGCATCTGGATGTGCTGCTACAATAGGGCGAGGGCCCAATGGTAAATGCTCTGAACATATAGTACACTGCCTAATATCGTAAAGTAAGTCATCCATTAGATAAAACCTGTTTTTTACTTAACGGTTCTTCATTAAAAGAAAGCCCAGTAAAGCCCGTTTTAATAAAGTTCCTAATGTTTTGATGACCTGAACCATCAGGATCATTCAACACCTCATCAAAATAAAACTTACCAAAACAAGCCAAAGTTTCTTCTTTTGTTAAATCTTGTGCTTTTGCAAAAGCAAATAATTTGCAAGAACCTGAATTCTCTCCGCTGTCGTTTTGCAACGCACCATTTTTAAATGCCACTGGAGAAAAGTTATAATGTGCTTCAATGACACACATCGTCTCGGAAAATTCGATATCCTTTGGTGTATTTTTGAGTTTATTTCTAAATGCTTCTATGGTCATTATATTTTATTTTTACCTTCAACAACAATCACTATTTCCCCTTTTGGTGGTTTATTAATATAATATTCTAAAACCTCTTTAGCAGTTCCCCTCATGGTCTCTTCATAAAGTTTTGTAAGCTCCCTAGAGACTGATACTGTCCTTTCTTCACCAAAATACTCACAAAAATGACCAAGTGTTTTTACTAATTTATGAGGGCTTTCGTAAAAAATAATGGTTCTGGTTTCCTCTGCCAGTAATAATAATCGTGTTTGCCGTCCTTTTTTAACAGGCAAAAAACCTTCAAATACAAATTTATTGTTTGGTAATCCAGAATTCACCAAAGCTGGTACAAAAGCTGTTGCTCCAGGTAGACAATCTACTTCAATATGATGTTCTATACAAGCTCGCGTTAGTAAAAATCCTGGATCTGAAATTGCTGGTGTTCCAGCATCACTAATCAATGCTACAGTTGTTCCACTTTTTAACTTCTGAATAACATTGGCAACCGTCTTATGCTCATTATGCATATGGTGGGATTGCATATGTGTTGTAATTTCAAAGTGCTTTAAGAGTTTTCCTGAGGTACGTGTATCCTCGGCAAGAATTAAATCAACTTCTTTTAAAACTTCAACAGCTCTAAAAGTCATATCTTTTAAATTTCCTATAGGTGTTGGTACAATATAGAGTTTACTCATTAAGCTCTAATTTGTTTTCCTAAAAAATAAGATGGGAAAATTAGTAATAATCCATAAAGAGAAAACCCTATAACACCATGTCCTGCATAATGGTGTGCAGCTGTTGCCAATACCATATCGAAGAAAAAACCAGCATAAGCCCATTCTGTTAACCAAGTACTTTTTCGCCATAAAATCATAACTATACCTGAAACTTTTAATATAGCTAATGGAATAACAATGTAAGTCGGGTAATTAAAGCTTTCAAAAAAACCTTTAATCATTTCTGTACTCGTAAAATACATAGAGGCAGAATACCCCATTAACAAACACAAAAGTACTGTGCTTGTCCAATATAAAATTTTGTTTATTTTCATCAGGTTATGGTCGAGAAATTTTATTCAAACTTACTTTCAACAATTTGCATAAATCGTGTTTCGAACTCTTCTTTATCAAGCCAATTGTTATAATCTGGCTTAACTATATCTTCTACTAGACGTTTAGCTTCATTAAAAGTAACTGATGTATTTAATTGGGATATTACACGATCATAATCTTCACTTCTACCATCAAATAAATGTTTTATAAAAGCAATTTTATCATTAAGCCCAATATTAAGTCCTCCTGTTTTTAATTTCTCATTCAATGATTTTTTTTCATCTACTTTCTCCTTCGCCATTTTAGAAGCAGGTTCAAAAACTGGTGTTTCTTTAAATCCTGCAGTAATTTCTTCTAAATCCGTTTTATGATATCGCTTAGGAATAGCTTCATCAAAAATAGCGTCAACTTGTTGTGTTTCATGAGGCATCTGTGCCACCATGTCTTTAATCTTTTCTATAACAGGTTCCATAATATCATCATCTTCTACCTCATCAAGATTAATATATATTTTGTCTTCAATTTCAATAGTATCACTAACCTTATTGTTAAAAGCTTCATCTAGCATACCAAAAAAGGACGAGTCGCTCCCAATTGTAGGTATACCATCTTCAAAATTCTCATGAGCAAACTTTAATACCGACAATTTTTCATAAAGAGCTGATGCTTCTGTATGCATTTTAACAACATCTTCCTTCCCTTTTAATTTAAGAATTCTATGTGCTATACTAATGAGTTCCGACTCTAACTTCTTCTTCATTATTTATAATTTTTAAATTATTGCTATTTTGACTTTTGATTTTAATAAATTTGCGTCACCTTTATACAAACAAATAATTGCTTTGTTTAGTGCTAAAATTACGAAATGTTTCTCGAAAATACAGTAAATCATAAAGAACAATTTGGATGGATTGAAGTTATCTGCGGTTCCATGTTTTCTGGAAAAACAGAAGAATTAATCCGAAGGCTTAAACGCGCGCAATTCGCAAGGCAAAAAGTAGAGATTTTTAAACCAGCGGTTGATGTGCGTTACAACGAAGAAATGGTTGTTTCTCATGATGCTAACGAAATTCGCTCAACGCCTGTTCCTGCTGCGGCTAACATCCCTATTTTGGCCGACGGTTGCGATGTTATCGGTATTGATGAAGCACAGTTTTTTGATGATGAAATTGTACGGGTTTGTAACGATTTAGCCAATAAAGGTGTACGGGTTATTGTTGCTGGACTCGATATGGACTTTAAAGGAAACCCTTTTGGACCTATGCCTTTTTTAATGGCAACTGCCGATTATGTTACAAAAGTACATGCAGTTTGTACCAGAACTGGCAATTTAGCACAATACAGTTACCGCAAAGCCAAAAGTGATAACTTAGTACTTCTTGGCGAAGTCGATGAATACGAACCTTTAAGTAGAGCTGCTTATTACAAAGCCATGATGCGTGATAAAGTTAGAAACATGAAAGTTAAAGACGCTGAAGAAGTCACTTCTAAACCTAAAAATTCCGATGTCTAAAGCGCAAGAAACTGTGCTTGAAATTGATTTAAAAGCGCTTAAACACAATTTTGAGTATCTAAAATCAAAACTTGACAACAATACCAAATTCTTAGCTGTTGTTAAAGCTTTTGGCTATGGAAGTGGTGCTTGCGAAATAGCAAGTCACTTGCAAGAATTAGGAGCTGATTATTTTGCTGTGGCATATATAAATGAAGGTGTAGCGTTACGTGAAGCTGGTATTACAAAACCTATTTTAGTATTACACCCGCAAGCAGTAAACTTAAAAACGTTAATAGCATACTCCTTAGAACCCAATTTATATAATCCAAAGATCTTAAAGGAGTTTATTAACATTGCTTCAGAAGGAAAACTAAGCAACTATCCTGTCCACATAAAATTTAATACAGGTTTAAATCGTCTTGGATTTTGTAAAAATGACATCGCTTATATTCTCTCAGAAATAGAAAAAACAGACACTATAAAAATAACCTCTATCTTTTCTCATTTGGCTGCTAGTGAAGATTTAAATGAAAAAGAATTCACTTTAAATCAAATTGCAAATTTTAATCTTATTTCTAAAATTTTAATTGATAAGCTTGCTTATAAACCTATGCTTCACATGTGTAATACTTCGGGAATATTAAATTACCCTGAAGCGCATTTTGATATGGTTAGAGGCGGTATTGGCCTTTATGGATATGGAAATTCTGAAGAAGAAAACAAAAAACTAATCCCTATTGCCTCTCTAAAAACCGTAATTTCTCAAATTCATAGTATCGAAAAAGGAGAATCTGTTGGATATAACAGAGCCTTTAAATCTAATTCATTTTTAAAAACTGCCACACTACCTATTGGTCATGCAGACGGTATTGGTAGGCAATATGGCAACGGTAAAGGCTTTGTGACCATAAAAGGGCAACAAGCTCCTATTATTGGAAATGTTTGCATGGATATGATTATGGTTAACATTACCAATATAGATTGTAGTGAAGGTGATGAGGCTATTATTTTCGGAAAAGAGATCTCTGCAGAACAATTAGCTGAAACAACCAATACGATCTCTTACGAACTAATAACGGCTCTTTCCCAACGTATTAAACGCGTTTTCTTAAAATAAGCAATTTAACAAATGTTAACTTTTTAACATTTTTTTATCTATTTTAGTAATCGCTAACTAAAAATTTTAAAATTATGCTTAAAGAATTCAAAGATTTTGCAATGAAAGGCAACTTAGTCGACATTGCTGTCGGTTTTGTAATGGGTGCAGCTTTTAATAAAGTGGTTGCTTCATTTACTGGAGGTATTGTATCTCCATTAATCGGATTAATTTTCAATTCAGATTTCAAAGACTTAAAATATGTTATTAAAGAAGGCATTGCCAATGCCGATGGTGTTATAGAAGGCGAAGTATCTGTACTTTGGGGCGCTTTCTTAACGAATGTGATCGATTTTGTTATTGTGGCGTTTGTAATGTTCATGATTGTAAAAGGTGTTAATAAAATGAAGAAAAAAGAAGAGGAAGCGGCACCAGCGCCACCAGCAGGCCCATCACAAGAAGATTTACTCGCTGAAATACGAGATTTACTTAAAAAATAACTATTTGTTAAATAAATAACATTGTGTTATTTCTTGTTAAAAAGACCTCATTATTAGAAAATGAGGTCTTTTTTTAGATTCTAAAATAGAATTAATACCTAATTTTGTACTCTAAGAAATTTATTAAAAATTAAACAAAATGAAAGTAGCAGTTGTAGGAGCCACAGGTATGGTTGGCGAAGTGATGCTTAGAGTATTAGAGGAACGTAATTTTCCTGTAACAGAATTATTACTTGTAGCATCTGAACGTTCGGTTGGAAAAAAATTGACTTATAAAAATAACGAATATACCATAATTGGTTTAGCTGATGCTGTAGCAGCGAAACCACAAATTGCTATTTTTTCTGCTGGAGGGGACACCTCTATAGAATGGGCTCCTAAATTTGCAGAAGTTGGTACCACGGTTGTTGATAATTCATCGGCCTGGAGAATGGATCCTACTAAAAAACTAGTAGTTCCAGAAATAAATGCTAGCGAATTAACTAAAGAAGATAAAATTATTGCAAATCCTAATTGCTCTACCATACAAATGGTCATGGCATTAGCGCCATTGCATAAAGAATATAAAATGAAACGTGTTATCGTTTCTACATACCAATCTGTTTCTGGTACTGGTGTAAAAGCCGTGAAACAATTAGAAAACGAAATAGCAGGGATTGAAGGCGAAATGGCATATCCTTATCCTATTGGAAGAAATGCATTACCACATTGTGATGTGTTTATGGAAAATGGATACACAAAAGAGGAAATGAAATTAGCCAGAGAGCCTCAAAAAATCTTTAATGACAAAACATTCTCTGTAAGCGCAACAGCGGTTCGTATACCTACTGCAGGTGGGCATTCTGAATCTGTAAATGTAGAGTTTGAGGATGATTTCAATTTGGCCGATGTTCGCAAAATGCTTCATGAAACACCTGGTGTAGTTGTACAGGACAATACAGATACGAATACGTATCCAATGCCTATTTACGCGCATGATAAGGATGATGTTTTTGTTGGTAGAATTCGTAGAGACGAAACTCAGCCAAACACATTAAATATGTGGGTTGTATCTGATAATTTACGTAAAGGCGCTGCAACTAATACCATTCAAATAGCAGAATATTTGATTGAAAATGATTTAGTGTAAGTACTATTTTTTTATAGACTACTTTAAAGCCTCTGTAAAAACAGAGGCTTTTTTTGATTATTTTTGATATATCAAATTCATCAATTATGAAAAAATTAATAATCAGTCTTTTAACCGTTATAACTATCATGAGTTGTAAAAAAGAAAGCGAACAGAAAAAAACTATTACTGTGAATTACCCTGAAACTAAAACTGTAGATACTCTAGACACTTATTTTGGTATTGAAGTAAAAGATCCATACCGCTGGCTTGAAGATGACAGAAGCCCAGAAACTGAAGCTTGGGTTAAAACTCAAAATAAATCAACTTATAATTATTTAAACAATATTCCCTTTAGAAAAGAACTTAAAGAACGCCTTTCTTCTTTATGGAATTACGAAAAGTTAAGCGCTCCATTTATAGAAGGTGATTATACTTACTTTTATAAAAATGATGGCTTGCAGAATCAATCCGTTATTTATAGAAAAAAAGAGAATAGCGAAGAATCTGAAGTTTTTTTAGACCCAAATACTTTTTCTAAAGACGGTACAATATCTTTAGGAGGTACAAGTTTTTCAAAAGACAGTAGTATTTTAGCATATTCTATTTCTGAAGGCGGTAGTGATTGGAGAAAAATTTTGGTCATGGATACTGAAACTAAAGACATTATAGAAGACACACTTATAGATGTGAAATTCACCCAGATATCGTGGTATAAAAATGAAGGATTCTATTATTCTAGCTATGATAAACCTGAAGGTAGTGAGCTTTCAGCAAAAACAGATCAACACAAAGTATATTATCATAAATTAGGAACCCCTCAAAAAGAAGACACATTAGTTTTTGGAGGCACTCCAGAAGAAAAACATCGCTATATATATGCTAACGTAACCGAAGATGATAACTATTTAGTTATTACCCCCCGTATCTCTACATCTGGAAATAAATTATATATAAAAGACCTTTCCGTTCCTAACAGTAAACTAATTACTATTTTAGATCATACAGATAGCGATACGTATGTTATTGAAAACGAAGGCAGCAAACTATTTCTGGTTACTAATCTTGATGCACCAAATAAAAAAATAGTGACCGTTAACGCCTCCAACCCTACTTCAGAAAACTGGATAGACTTGATTCCTGAAACTAAGGATGTCTTAAATCCTTCTATAAGCGGAGGTTACTTTTTTACTGAGTATATGATTGATGCCATTTCTAAAGTGATGCAATACGATTATAACGGTAAATTAATTAGAGAGATCGAACTACCTGGTGTTGGGAATGTGAATGGTTTTGGCAGTAAAAAAGAAGAAAAAGTAGATTATTATTCTTTTACAAACTATAACACGCCTTCCAGCATTTATAAATTGAATATTGAAACAGGTGAATCGGAATTGTATTGGAAACCTTCCATAGAATTTAACATTGATGATTATGAAAGTAACCAAGTTTTCTACACATCAAAAGACGGGACTAAAATACCTATGATAATCACTCATAAAAAAGGCATAGAACTAAATGGCAAAAACCCAACCATACTATATGGTTACGGCGGATTCAACATTAGCTTAAACCCTTCATTTAGCATTACCAATGCCGTTTGGATGGAGCAAGGAGGTATTTTGGCAGTTCCCAACCTTCGTGGAGGTGGCGAATATGGTAAAGCATGGCATAATGCAGGAACCAAACTGCAAAAACAAAATGTATTTGACGATTTTATTGCCGCTGGCGAATACCTAATCGAAAACAAGTATACTTCTTCAGATTATTTAGCCTTAAGAGGTGGTTCTAATGGTGGTTTGTTAGTGGGTGCAACCATGACGCAACGACCAGATTTAGCCAAAGTAGCTTTACCTGCAGTTGGTGTACTTGATATGTTGCGATACCACACCTTTACTGCTGGTGCAGGATGGGCTTACGATTACGGAACAGCAGAACAAAGCAAAGAGATGTTCGAGTACCTAAAAGCATACTCACCTCTACATAATGTTAAAGCGGGTGTAGAATATCCTGCCACTCTCGTTACTACTGGAGATCACGATGACCGTGTTGTCCCTGCTCACAGTTTTAAATTTGCTGCCGAATTACAAAGTAAACAAACAGGAAGCAACCCAACATTAATACGTATTGAAACGGATGCGGGCCACGGAGCAGGCACTCCTGTTAGTAAAACTATTGAGCAATATGCTGATATTTTTGGTTTTACATTATACAATATGGGTTTTGAAGTATTACCAACTAAGGCGAACGAAAAAATAAAAGGATAAGATGGATTATCTACATATAATCCTGCTTTTTAATTATAAGTATTTTTTCTTGTCCCTTGTCATTTAGTAATAGGTAACCATAATCATAACATAAATAATAGGTTCCCGTTTTTGTTTTAAAAACATTTGTAAAGTAATTAAAGCTAAATCCCATACTTTTAATTAGAGATGTTCTAACAGTTGTTTTACCTTCTGGGCTTAAACTTGATAATATACTTCTATTTTTGCGAAGTATTCCATTGATTTCTATAATATAATATTCGTGAGGAGGTTTATTTTTATTATGAAAAGTTGCTCTACAATGGCTATCACAAAACTTTTTATCTGTTCTTCCTATTAGTTCTTTGCTACATGATAAACAAAATTTATGTTGCATTATATTTCTTTTTATACGTATATATACGTTTTTAGTTGTTTAAAAATACGGTTATTGTTTTAATCTACCTCATTTTTGCATGTATTTACTTATAAAATGAGACATTCAGACCATCAATATAGGTTTTCCAAAGAGTATCTTCATGCAATAAAAGCATTGGAAGAAGCACTGATTTTAAAAAATTATAGTATCCATACTAAAAAAACATATATGCACATGTTTAACATGTTCTTAAAGTTTGTTCATCCAAAACCTTTATACAAAGTAGACACTTCAACAATCACAAATTATCATATTGATTTAATCCAAAAAAGGCATCGGTCTGCTTCATACCAAAATCAAAGTATTAATGCCATCAAGTTTTATTTAGAGATAGTGATGAAACACCCTAAATCTTATTACGATTTAAAGCGACCTAAGAAAGTAGCTTCATTGCCAAAGGTACTCTCGCTAAATGAAGTAGCTAAAATACTTAACACGACCCATAACATTAAACACAAGGCGATACTTTCTATTATTTATGGAGCTGGGCTAAGGATTTCTGAGTGTGTGCACCTCAAGGTTGCCGATATAGACTCTGCGCAAATGCGAATTATAGTTAGACAAGGAAAAGGTAAAAAAGACCGCTATAGCTTACTTTCAAAAAAATTACTGGCACTCTTAAGGTCCTATTATAAAGTGTATACTCCAAAACAATGGCTCTTTGAGGGGCCTAAGGGAGCTCCATATAGTGTTAGTAGTATTCGTAAAATATTTTATCGTTCAAAACACAAAGCAGGGGTTGTTAAACCTGCCACTGTACATACTTTGAGGCATTCTTTCGCAACTCATTTATTGGAGTCTGGGGTTAATCTACGTTATATTCAACAACTGTTGGGACATAATTCCAGTAAAACTACAGAAATTTACACACATGTAAGTACATCACATTTAAACAGCATTACAAGCCCGCTAGATTTGTTATAGGAAATGCATTTCAAAATAACTACATTTGAAAGTGAAATAAACGCCATAAAGTGCGTTTATATAATTGTTAGCGGCAATGTGCGAAACGCAGCTATTTGCCATCTTTTAGCGTAGCTATTTTTTTGTTTTTTTAAGCCTTCTAAAACTGAAAACTACATCTTACGTCGGACTTGTCTCGTGTCCGCCAAATTCAGTGCCGTTGCGATCTAAGTCGCTAGCCAAACTGGATATGTCGGAATAAAAAGCTCAACGAACAATCGGGAACTGAATACAAAAACAAAGCCGCTAACAAAACCTATAGTTCATTGCGTCGGAATTTTCCGCTGGAAAATTCCTCCCCTTTTACTATCTTAATCCCTTAACTCGAAAAACAGTGACTGTTTTTCGCAACAAACCATAGCCCAACCGTTAGCCACAAGCTAAAAGCAACAATGGGAAAGACGAGAAACTTAAACGGAATACCAGGAAATTTAGCCTTGAGTTATTTGAGTACACTCGGATACTATGATGGCGGATATATGGCAGACTGGCTGAATTTCATAGCTCGTGACAAAAATGTAAAAGAAATTGAGATTGACATTCTGAATAACGGAATTGACCCAGAAGAAACGGATATTAAACCATTAAAAGCGGATTTGAAAAAATTGCGCGGAATACTTGAAAAGGAACTGTCGAATAACGGATTTGAAATGGACTTTATTAAAAAGGCTGTTATGAAATTTGAAATACCTATTGACAATCCGAAATTTAAAAATACAGTTTACTGCTATCCGTTTATTGAGGACGAAAATGGAAAAATTTACAAACCGAAAAAGCGAATTATTGAAACCGCTTACGAAGTTGACTTCAATCCGATTAAAAAATTGAGAATGAAAACTGAACACGCCAAAAAAAATTGGATTGACAGAATTAAAGCAATATGGAACTGAAAAAGCCAGTGGCTAACAATGTATAACCGCAATTACGGCGGATTCGACTACGTCCGAATCCACTCGGAATTGCTAAAGCCTGTGCTAAACCGAAAAGTCTGCGTATATTAATCCGTAACTGACGGTTATACGAGACCGTTAGGCAACATTTAAGACCAAGTGAAATACTCATTCAAAATATTTTTAATAGTAATTATCTTTTTGAACCTATCCTGTGAAAAGGAAAAATACAATATTGGAAAATTTGACTTAAGCATTAATATTCCCTCATCATTAGAAAAGATTGATAAACAAATTGCGAAACAAAAACTGAACGATGGAATTGACAGTATCCGTATCAACGGATTAAATGTAAGCCGAAACCAAGAGTTAATATTTAGCTTCAAAAAAGGCGATTTCACAGCCTTACAAGCTAAAACTTCTAAGCTAAACGACGAGATAAATCAAAATTATCATACCTATTGGAAGGATTTCAAAATAATTCTTTACGATTTAGTAAAAGAAAAAACTTTAAAAGAAGATGGAAAAAAAATTGATAGCACTTCTAGAATTGAAATAATAAATGGTATCAAATTTTATGTCTTTGAACATAATATTTATCTCAAAGATATTAATGATAAAGAGGCGAAGTATCAGTCATTAAGGTATAGTAGTCCTTTAGATAATTACGACTTGATTATAGATACTAATTATCTAATACCAGATTCGAGTTATCAATACCGAAATGACAGAAAATTAATAAAGAAAATTTTAAAGAGTATTACAATTGAATAGGAATAAAAACGTTGCCTAACACCATGTATAATTAATTGCTTGGTTCACTGCCGACTTACGAACATTCCTTCGGAATATTCTATCTGTAATTTATTTGCTACATTAGGTGCTTAACCACGCAACTAACCATACACAACAACGTTGTACAACATTTGACTAAACAATGAAAATCCAAGTTTTAACGATATTATTTTTAGCTTTTATGAGTTGCAAAAATGTGACCGAAAAAGAAACTGAAGAAGTACAAATTGTGGTTGATTCAACTGAATTGATAATTAAAACTGATGAAAAACAAAACGGAAAGTCAAAATCAAAATTGAAATTTGAAAAAATATCTGAAACTATAAAATCAACTTTTAAAATTGAAAATCTTGAATTGAAAGAGATGTATAAGCCATTGAAAGATGAATATTTTACACTTATAGATTCAAATAAGGTAAAGACTTTTAAGAGATATTCAGAGTTTCTAATTATTGAATTTGAAAACCCTTCAGATTCTCAAAATGAATTTAATAAAATAAAGACAGTTGCAGAAAAATCTCTGAAAGACAAAAAAGAACTATTTGATTATTACGGGATTTTTTGGAAAGGAGGAATTAGTTTTAATCAAACTGACAAATGGATTATTGCTCATTTTTTAAGCTGTAGTATGTATCCTAAAGATTATGAAATTGACAAACAATTTACGACTGATTTGGAAAAAGTGGCTTTTGAAGTAGATTGGATAAGGTCATATTGTGGATGGGGAAAAATGGAATTAAAATAAAAACGTTGTACAACAACGTGTATAATTAATTGCTTGGTTCAAGTCTACTCGGAAAATTCCTTCGGAATTTTCTCTGGCTCGTGAATGTTTGCTAAATTAGTTGCTGAAACACGCAACTAACCATACACAAACACGTTAGGCACAAGCTAAATTCACTCATATGAATAACAATATTTCTAAGATAAAAAACAATTTCCAAGACAGGAATTCTGTTGCTTGGAAAAAGTTGTGTGAATATGTAGATGAAGTTGCAAAAAACGGAACTGATGAATTTGTGCCGAGAGAAGCGCTTGGTGACAAATTGTTTTCTCAAATATATACACTACCCGAATCTATTGCAAAACTTAAAAAAGTAAAGAAAATTGGACTCTATGGTAGTAAGTTAAAAAGAATTCCACCTGAAATCGGAAAAATGGAATCCCTTGAATATTTTGACCCTTACACTTCTTATGATTTAAAATGGTTTCCATACGAAATTACCAAATGCAAAAATTTAAAAGATAGTAGAATTAGTACGAGAGCGCTTTTTGGAAATTTTAAAAACCGAAAACTTTTTCCGCTTCTTGACCACAATCCTGTTACATACTTTGAAAACAAATTAAAATGTAGTGTTTGCGAAAAGGAAATAACGCAGGAGGAAACAAATCAAATGTGGATTACTCTGCAGGTTGGAACTGATATTATTCCATTACTAGCAAACTTATGTTCAAAAGAATGCGAAGGAAATTTACCAAAACCAGCTGATAATTATTTTCAAAAAGCCCATAAAGGAGGTGCTAATTTGGAACAACCGAAAACTGAAGATTGGTCGGTCACAAGAGCTAGATTAATAAAAGAACAAAAGCAAAAAACTCACTCTGAAATTGAAAAAGAAACTAACACTGATAAAAAAGAAAAAACAAAATTGCCTATTCTAAAGTTAGTTCGTAAAATTTGGGAGAAATAACTCAATGATGAAAAGAATATCTGTAGAACATTTTGGCAGAATGAATATGATGACTAGAACTTTTGAGTCAAACTCGAAGAGTAATAAATTATATCTTCCAGAGTACGAAGTTTCCAATGAGATTAATAAAATGATTAAACTAATAGAAAAACCATCACAATCTGATTTCAAAAAAATAGAAAGATTAATAAAAGAAATAGACAAAACGGAACATCATAATGGCTCTCAATGGTATGATTATAAAATTCATCTAAATGCTGTATTACGAGAAAATGGATTTAATTCAAATATTATATAAAAAGCCAGTGCCTAACACGGTGTATAAAACATAGCTAATAAGTGCTAAACCAAAAGATTTGTGCTTATTTGCTGAGACCGCCAAATTTTTAAATTTGGCTTTTAATAAAGAAAAAGTAAAAACAAAACATAAAAATTCGGCTCTGTGTTAAACCGAAAAATTAGCGTCTTTTTACACGCTACGTTTCATACACAAGACCGTTAGGTTTCATACCGTGACTGAAAAACCAACCGCACATTTAAGCACATTTGGTTTTTGCCATCATACAAAGCCACCCCTAAAAAACCAAAAGAGCTTAAATCTCCCACCCTCCTAGATTCATTTTCTAGATCGTTTACCAACAGGATATTTGACTTGGCTTTCCTTGAACTCGGATATTTCGTCTTTCAATTTCTTATTAGCATTTTCAATTAACTCATTTTGATGTTTCATGATACTTAATAGGTCATGCATAGCATTGAGATTTTCTAACTGTGAATAGACTAATTGCTCTAAGTCTGCTTTAGTATATCTTGTGCTCATATAATTAGTTTTAAATATTCAAAAAAAACTTTAATAGGTTTATTTAATGCTTTTAAAGCATAACAAAGTTATTAAAAATATTTAATTGAATACTAAAAAGCATAAAATAATGCCAAAAACATTTCAAATGAAGTCATTACTTTTGATTTTCAACGATAATATTTTATCATGGACAAAGAAGTTTACAATCGCATAAAAGCTGTTTTAGCAGAAAAGGGGAAAACTAATAATTGGTTGGCAGATCAATTGGAAATGAATCGTACAACAGTTTCAAAATGGTGTAGGAATGAAATGCAACCAAGGGTTGAAACTCTATTTCAAATAGCAAAAGTACTCGACTTAGAGGTAAGAGAATTACTTATTTCAACAAAAAGCTAATTCACATGAGTAATGAATTAAATAACATACAAAGTATTGCTAAAGACATTCAGCTACTTATAGAGAATAGCAAACAACAAATTGCACTTTCAGTTAATGCAACGATGAGTCAAATGTATTGGCAGATTGGCACAAAAATTAACAAAGAGGTCTTAAAAAATGAAAGAGGAACATATGGAAAACAAATTGTCGTATCACTGTCACGACAATTGGTAACTGAATATGGAACCTCATTTTCTGAGAAAAATTTACGCAGAATGATGCAATTTGCTAATTGTTTTCCAGATGAAAAGATTGTCGTACCGCTGATACGACAATTGAGCTGGACACATCTATTGACTATTCTACCAATGGAAGACCCGCTAAAACGTGAATTTTATATCCAGTTGTGTATTCATGAAAAATGGAGTGTCCGTACTTTTAGAGAACGAATAAATTCAATGCTTTATGAACGTACAGCTATAAGTAAAAAACCAGAACAAACAGTAAAAAATGATCTTTCGCAGCTGAATAAAGAGCAAAAAATTACACCAGATTTAGTTTTTAGAGATCCCTACTTTCTTGATTTCTTAGGATTATCAGACTCCTATTCTGAAAAGGATTTAGAAAGCTCCATTCTTGTAGAACTTCAAAAGTTTATTACAGAACTGGGTACTGATTTTGCCTTTATGGCACGTCAAAAACGAATAACAATAGATGATAGAGATTACTACATTGATTTGCTATTTTATCACCGAAGGTTGAAATCATTGGTAGCAATAGATCTAAAAATTGGAGAATTTGAAGCTGGATATAAAGGGCAAATGGAATTGTATCTACGTTACCTTGAAAAAAATGAATCTATTGAAGGAGAAGGTAGTCCAATTGGTTTGATTTTATGCACTGGAAAAAATGAAGAACATATAGAACTATTACAATTGGACAAAAGTAATATAAGAGTAGCCGAGTATTTAACACTTCTTCCTACTAAAGAAGTATTACAAAATAAGCTACATCAAGCCATTGAGATCGCTAAGAATAAATCAGGAACTCATGAACAAGGAAATCAACCTGATTAAAACTTTATTCAAAGGTAGAGAAGACGTTTTTGCAATACACTGGCAAAAAGGAAACAAAAGCGGATACATGCCTGCGTATCATTATGATCCATATAGATATCGGCTTCATAAAATGAAAGGTGGTACTTTTAAAAACTATAATGATAAAACATACCTCCTGCTTACAGACCAACAAATCACTAAACACCTTAATGGTGAACAACTAGTTGGCATATACCCTTTACTCAAGGACAATACTTCATGGTTTATTGCCTCAGATTTCGATAAACAAAACTGGGAAGAAGATAGTCGGTCATTCATTAATGCATGTTCAAGTAAAGGTATACCAGCATATCTTGAACGATCAAAATCAGGTAATGGCGGTCACGTTTGGATATTTTTTGATCAACCGTACCCAGCAATAAGAAGTAGAAAGATTTTGATTTCTATACTCGAAGAAATCGGTGTTTTTTCAGCTTTCGACAAAAGTTCAAGTTTTGATCGATTGTTTCCAAATCAAAACTTTCTCTCTGGAAAAGGATTAGGGAATTTAATTGCATTACCATTTTATAAAACAGCATGGGAACAAGGAAACAGTTGTTTTGTAAATGAGAATTTAAATCCAATAGAAAATCAATGGAATTTTCTATCTTCTATTCTTAGAGTAAAAACTACTCATCTAGATGAAATATTTGAATCTCTAATAGTAAACGACCTACCTTCTTCTGATACCAGAAGAATTCATTCAACCAAATTACATATAACTCTTAATAATTCTATTCGGCTTAACAGATCAGGAATAACATCAGAATTAATCAATTTTCTGAAAGATGAACTCAACTTTTCAAATCCAGAATACTTCATTAAAAAGAAAACGAATAAAAGTACATGGAGTACAGAACGGTATTTCAAATTCATCGAAGAAACTGAAAATGAAATCATCATTCCAAGAGGTTTTATAGGAAAACTAATTCGGTATTGCAAACAGCAAAAGATTGATTTTAAATTTCTCGATGAGAGAAAGAAACTTCAAACAGTACTTTTCTCTCCCAATTTAACCCTTAGACCACATCAAAATAAGGCAATTGAGATTGTAACTAAAAAAGATCTTGGTGTAATTACAGCACCTCCTGGTTCGGGGAAAACCGTGATAGGACTAAAAATTATCGCAGAAAAGCAACAACCAGCTTTAATCGTAGTACATCGTAAACAATTACTAGAACAATGGATTGAGCGAATTCAGGCTTTTCTTGAAATCCCTAAAAATGAAATTGGAAAAATAGGACAAGGTAAAGCTAAAGTTGGTAAACATATAACAGTAGCGATGATTCAGAGTTTAGGAAAACAACTTGAAAAACAAGAGATTAAAAATCTAAACAAATTATTTGGAACAGTAATCATTGATGAATGTCATCATATTCCAGCAGAAACATTCAGAAAAACCATTTCTAAACTATCTCCTTATTATCAATATGGTTTAACCGCAACACCTTTCCGTAAAGGAAGTGATGGAAAGCAAATCTTTATTCATTTAGGTAAAATTATAGCTGACATTAAACCCGAAGAAATTAAAAATTATAAAAGGGCAAGAATTAACATCCAAGAAACAACATTAGATATTCCTTTTAATTCTAAAACTGACACGTTTGAAACATTATCAAAGATGCTTGTTCATGATTCTACTAGGAATAAGTTTATTCTTCATGATGTACACAAAGAATTAAACTCTGGAAAAAAGGTTATCCTAATTACTGAACGAAAAGAACATATTGATACGTTATATCAATTTCTAAAACAATCTTTTGAAACTATCATCTTAAGTGGAGAGGATTCAGAAAGTAATCAAAAAGCCAAATGGAAGATTCTAAATGAAGGAAATTATCAAGCGCTAATAACTACAGGACAATTTTTTGGAGAAGGAACCGATTTGCAAAATGCTTCATGTCTCTTTTTAGTCTACCCTTTCTCTTTCAAAGGAAAACTCATTCAATATATCGGTCGTGTCCAAAGATCAGAAATAACTCCTATTATCTATGATTATCACGATCGGAAAATTGATTACTTAAATAAACTTTTCCTGAAAAGAAATACTTATTACAGACATCTTGATCGTCAAGCATCGTTATTTGATGAACAAGACCACATAGAAGAAGTATCTAAAAATATTGTTACCATTGATAAACAAATAAAAATATCGATTGACCAACTTGATTTCCGATATGGAGCTATTGCTTTCAAATACAAGGAATCAAAACTCCCAATAGAACTTGAGTTTGAAATAGAAAATGATGAAATAAGACCAGAGTTTGATGTCCTTAAACCTTATTTTGCTAAGTTTTTAAAATCTAAAAATGTTAGAGCAAACATCTTTGCAGAAATTTCAGATGGAAAATTAGTTTCTCAAATAGCCACTTCTACAGATTTGGAAATGATTAATAGAGAAATCATTGAAAGTGTGAAATTTCGTTTTACTCAAAAAGAAATTCTCGGCAAAAAATACCCAGAAAAAAAAGATGAAAATTTACTTGACTTAGACCAACTACAAGAAAGAAATGGAGTCGAGTTATACAAATCGGAGGATGAATTACTGAATTCTCTTTTACAAAATGAGAATGTTAGACATTTTCGGCAATTAAGATATTTAGCGATGAATCATGACAGCAACACGTTAAAACTTCGATTTGTCTTGAATCCATTTTCTTTTGTATTTTTATTAACGGGAATAGAACAATACCATATTGTTCTCGAAACTTTGGATACTGAAGAAGCTACATATATTTGGCACATTAACAAAAATGTTCTATCTCAAAAATTACAAGCAATTGACCTTGATCTTAATAATATTAGGAACAATGGGAGACAAATCTTCCTTCAAAATCAACCTGAAAATTTTAGCCGATTAATTCATGACTATTCTGACGAGAGGAAAGGTTTTATAATTTGGAAAGATTTATTAGAAGAAAGACTACTATGAAAACACGCCAACACAGCATCCATACACATTGCCAAGTCACGCAAAAACCAGCAACGCTAGCCAAAACTTGTCAAAGAGTATGTATGCCCCAACGCACAGAAAAAGCACGAAAACCTAACAATGTATAAAAAACATAGGGCGTCTGTGCTAAATTGAAAGGTCTGTGTTTATTAATAAAGTCCGCTAAATATAAAATTTGGCATTTATAGTAGAAAAGATAAAAGCAAAATATTTATATTTAGCTAAGTAATAAACCGAAACGAAAGTGCTTATCAACTGCCCTACGTTTCTTATACGAGACGTTGTAAAACATTTGAGAGAAGCCAATGAGTAAAATTTATGATTACGTTTTTTATAGTATTTATAGAAATACGAGTATAACAAATAAATCTATTCCTGACTGGTCGACCACTATTGCTATATCGATACTTCTGGCACTAAATGTTTTCTCTATTTTGATTTATGCCGAGTATGATATTGAATCCATTGGAGAAAAAGGATTTGGTGCTATTCCTCTGGTATTGGTTGGAATAAATTACCTGTACTTTTTAAGAAATGATAGATATAAGAACATCTTAAACCGATTTAAAAACCATCGGAATAAACTGATTTCGGACTCTTTAGTTTTGACCTATGCTTGTATTTCCGTTTTCATCTTGTTTTATGCTTTGCGAATTGAATTGAAAACGACGCTGTTTGTGACAGGATTTATTGCATTGACTGGAATAATTCCTTACCTATTTAGACCGAAGAAAGAATAAAAAACGTTTTACAACATTGTATAAAAATAATGCTTAAGTTTAATCCTAAATCAAAAGGTTAGTGCGTATTTGGTCACTCTGATTTTCCTGCGGAAAATCCTCGGACACAAAACCGCACTATTCTTATACGTAACCGTTAGCAGCAATAAACAACAAAATCGACCAAAACCTAAAAATGATATCAACTAATTTTAAAATAGTATTACTGATTTTAATTACTATTCTCATAAACTCTTGTAAATCTGAATATAAGATTGAATTCTCTGAAGTTTACGGAAAATGGACTGAAACCGAAAAAAGTACTGGATACACTGCCGAACAAATACAAAACCTAACTTTTGAAAAAGATGGAAAGTATCATAATGTAGTAATAAATGCACCTTCGGACTCTATTGTTAGTTCCTTTAGTGGAACATATGAATTGGATAGAGAAAACAATACTATCAAATTCACTAATGATGGATACGTTTTAAAAGATATGACTTTAAAGAAGCTTACAGAATCTGAAATGATAGTGGAAATTACAGAAGAATTCGAAGGATATGCTCTTTTGTACTTTTCAAAATAATTAAAGCTGCTAACATTGTATAAAAATAATTGCTTGGTCTTTGCTTACTCGGAAAATCCTGCGGATTTTCCTCTGGTTCGTTAACTTTTGCTAAATTAGGTACCAAACCACGCAACTATTCTTATACGTAGCCGTTGCCACCAATATAAGAAACCAATCAAATCGAAATAAAATGAGAAAACTAATTACATCATTCCTTTTCATCTTATTAGGAATTGCCTTAACGTTTGGACAGACAAATGATTGTCTTCCTCTTTTGAAAGATGGACTTTACAAACACGTATTGAAAACTGAAACATCCTCTTTCAATAAAGACTTGAAAACATACTTCGAATCTCAAACATTCAAAGACGACTTTAAATCTGGTAAATGGAATCTTGGCGTGGACGGAGTTATTCCTGTTGGTAAAACGGGTTTAATGCAAGAAATTGGACTTGATTTTGGTGCATCCGAAGATGAAATAAATAAGTTTCAGGAGCTAATTAGAAAAGCTGAGGATATTCAAATTGACCAAAAGTTTTACAAATCATCGGTCACAGCCGTTCCTGATATTGGCTTAGCGCAAGCATATGTAAAATGTATTAGTGTTAATCAAAAATCAGGTTTTTTCGTAAATGACGTAATTGAAACACCAAAAAATGTAATCTTCAATATAAGTTACAGAAAAAGATTGAGTTCTGACCCAATGCCGACAGTTAAGAGTTTTAAGGTTGTTGGTAGCACAAAAGTAATTCAAGGACTTGAAGATGGTCAAAAAATACCTGACCAAATAAGTATATCTTGTGAGAGATATCCCGAAAATGAATTAATACTTTCAATTAACACAGATAGAGAAAATTTAGTTCACGTTGTAGAAAGAAGCGATGTTGGATTTGCTAAAGAATTTCCAATTGGTTCTGTTCTGACATCTGTGCTCGACTGGAATAGCTTTTCTCAAATCACAGAAGATAAACCTTCAAGCGAATGGGACGCTGAAAAATCTAAATGGGCACCAGCTGATGGACGTAGTGTGGCATCATCAAAATATCAGAGAAAAACTGGAAAATCAAATGTTCCAGATTTGAGAGGAGTATTTTTAAGAGGCCTTAATCGTTTTGACCCATTTTATGCAAATGAAGTTTCAGAGGAACAAAAAGACCCTGATGGCGGAAATAGAACAGCTGGCTCATTTCAGTCTGATGCGATAAAAGAACACAAACATAGTTATACAGATACATATAGATATGGAAATGTATCTAAAAGACCTGGGTCTCAAAGTGAAGTTCCAAGAGATGGAAGAACAGAAACCAAAAAAACAGAACTTAATGACGAATCTAAAAAAGAAACAAGACCAAAAAATATAGCTGTTTACTATTATATTAGAATAAATTAAAATACTGGTGGCAACAATGGCTATAAGTAATTGCTACTACTCGCCTACTTTGGAAATTCCTGCGGAATTTCCAACTTGGTGCGTACTTGCAAAGTTAAGTGCTAACCCACGCAACTACTCATAGCCGAGACCGTTGTATGCCATTGCGGAAAAGCCAACCGCACATTAAGCACATTCGGTTTTTGCCATCACACAATCCAACGCTAAAAAACCAAAAGAGCTTAATCTTACCACCGCTCCCAATAGTTACGATTTTGACTTTCTTCTTGTTGGATACATTACTTGTTGTTCCTTGAATTGACCTATTTCTTCTCTAAGCGTTTGATTGATATTTTGGATTAGGTCATTTTGAACTTTCATAATTCGTAACAAATCATGCATTGCGTTTAGATTATCTAATTGTTTATATACAATTTGTTCTAAATCAGCTTTGGTATATCTTTTGCTCATATCATTATACTTTATAAATAATTCTTTAGACTTTCTAAACAAATCTAATGATAATCTATCTAAATTCAAAACAAAACTTTAGATATTCTACATTTTTATTTAATAAGTATATATTTATCTTAACAAATTCAAAAGTATTATGACTTCTTTAGGACTATATCTTACTAAGAAATCTGTGAATAGAGCAATGGTTTCCAGACGGACTGGAATCAGTCAAGCTCGACTATCACAGTTGACTTCAAATGAATCGACAAAACTTCGAGCAGATGAACTCTATTTGATTGCTCTAGCCATTGATATTGATCCAGGAGAAATGTTCAAGGAAGTGTTTAGTGAATTGAAATTGGAGAATTAAATTCCACTTTAACCTAAATGGAATTATGAAAAATGAAGCACACGCAAGAATTAAAATAAACCAACTGCTTGAAGAAGCGGAATGGAGATTCTTTGACAATGAGCAAGGTTCTGCGAATATCTTACTTGAAAATCATGTTAAAATAACCCAAACCGAAGTTGATGCTTGGGGAAATGATTTTGAAAAAGTAAAGTCTGGTTCTTTAGACTTTTTATTGGTTGACAGCAACAACAAACCAATTTGCGTTTTAGAAGCAAAAAAAGAAAGTCTTCATCCACTTGTTGCAAAAGAACAAGCTAGAAAATATGCAAAAACAGTTGGAGCACAATTTATAATTCTTTCAAATGGAATTGTACATTTCCTCTGGAACTTAGAAAAAGGGAATCCTAAACCTATTTACAAATTTCCTTCACCAAGTGAAATTGGAGCAATTAAGGAATGGAATCCTGACAGAACATCATTGGCAAACGAAGAAATTAAAAATGATTTTATTGCAATCGTTCAAATGCCAGACTATGCAGAAAGGCCTGAATGGAAAGGAAATCCAATTGACAGTAAAGACTTTGTCTGGAATAATGGATTACGATTTTTAAGACATTACCAATTAAAGGCAATTCAAAAATTACAACAAGCTGTTGCAAATAAAAAAGACCGTTTTCTTTTTGAAATGGCGACTGGAACTGGAAAAACACTTACTGCTGCTGGTGTAATTCGACTTTTTCTAAGAACTCAAAACGCAAGACGTGTATTATTTCTTGTAGACAGATTGGAATTAGAAGACCAAGCTTGGAAAGCTTTTACTAATTATCTTAAACCAGATTACACAACATTTATTTACAAAGAACATAAAAGCGATTGGAGAAAAGCAGACATAGTTGTTACTACTATTCAATCTTTAATGTTCGATAACAAATACAGATACGAGTTTAAACCAACAGATTTTGACTTGCTTATTTCGGATGAATCTCACCGTTCAATTTCTGGTAACGCAAGAGCAGTTTTTGAATATTTTCACGGTTATAAATTAGGTTTAACAGCAACACCAAAAGACTATTTAAAAAGTGTTGATATTGACAAAGTAAAAGAAAACGACCCAAGAGAAATCGAAAGACGTTTGCTCAGAGACACCTATGCAACCTTCGGTTGCGAAGGTGGCGACCCAACTTTTCGTTATTCTTTACTAGATGGTGTTAAAGATGGTTTCTTAATCAACCCAAGAGTTTTAGATGCTAGAACAGAAATAACAACGCAATTACTTTCTGACGAAGGCTATTCTGTTGCAATTACAACAGAAGAAGGAGAAGAAACCGAAACCTTTGTTTCGAGAGATTTTGAGAAAAAGTTTTTCTCAGAAAAAACAAATCGTGTTTTCTGTAAAACGTTTTTAGAAAATGCTTTACGTGACCCAATTACAAAAGAAATTGGCAAAACAATCATTTTTGCAGTTAGTCAAAATCACGCAAGAAAAATAACTGAAATTCTGAACGACTTCGCAGAACAATTATATCCAAATAAATACAATTCAGATTTCGCGGTTCAAGTGACTTCACAAGTTGGTGATGCTCAACAAATGACTATCAATTTTACAAACAATAACCTTAATGGAAAATCATCTTGGTTAGAAGGTTATAAAACTGGTAAAACTAGAATTTGTGTAACGGTTGGTATGATGACAACTGGTTACGATTGTCCTGATTTACTTAATTTATGTATGATGCGACCAATATTTAGTCCTGCTGATTTTGTACAAATAAAAGGTCGTGGAACTCGTAAACATACGTTTACACACAAATTTAAAAATGAACTCAACGAAGAGGAAACGATTAAAGAAGAAAAAGAAGTGTTTAAATTATTCGACTTCTTTGCTAATTGCGAATATTTCGAAGAAAAATTCGATTATGACGAAAAACTAAAACTACCAAAACCTAAAAGCGGAAAAGGTGAAAATGGTGGTGACGGAATTGACATTGACAAATACAACAGTTTAAGACCTGACCCAATTTTAACGGTTAATGAAGAACAAATTGGGTATGAAGGAATGCGAATTGACAGAGAGCTTTTCAAAAAGTTTGAAGACAGAATCGCAATGGATGATATAATAAAAAAGAATGTAGAACTTGGCAATTGGGAACACGTTGTTAGCCATATACAAGCAGAAATATTTGATAAACCAGAAGAATATTTCAATTTAGAAAAACTGCGAAAAGCTGCCAAAATTGACAGAAAAGTTTCTATTCGTGAAGTTGTAGAAAAGGTATTTGGTATTATTCCAAAATTCAAATCAAAGGATGAATTATTAGAAGAAGAATTTGACAAATTCATTTCTATTTATCCACCAGAAGAAAATGACATTAACATTAGAGCTTTGAAATATTTTTTTAAAGCCTATATCGTTGACCAAGACATTAGAAGAATAATTGAAACAAAAGATTTTCAAGCATTACAAACCAATCCTACACTGACCATTTCACAATTTAAGGCAGTTGCAACAAAATATCGTGAAGTGATTCCAGTGTACATTAAAGATTATATAAAACTAGAGCAGTTTGCTGCTTAAAAAACATATATGTTAGATACTATAACAAAGAAAAGAATTGACGACTGCCGAGACATTTTAGTTGGCAAACTTCCTGACCCAAAAGCACAGATAGAACAAATTACCATAGGCTTAATTTATAAGTTTATGGATGATATGGATAAGGAATCCATTGAACTAGGTGGTCAAGCTAAATTTTTCTCTGAAAACTTTGAGAAATATAGTTGGGACAACTTATTTGACCCAAAAGTAACAGCGATTGAAATGTTACGTTTATATTCTGATTCAATTGAGAATATGGAGAAAAACTCTAATATTCCACAATTATTTAGAGATATTTTTAATAATGCCTATTTACCATATCGTGACCCAGAAACGCTAAAACTATTTTTAAAAACTATAGGTGAATTTGAGTATACCCACAGTGAAAAATTAGGAGATGCATTTGAATATTTATTGTCAATAATGGGTTCTCAAGGTGATGCAGGCCAATTTAGAACACCTAGACATATTATTGATTTCTTGGTTGCTGTGGTTGACCCAAACAAAACAGACACTGTAATGGACCCAGCTTGTGGTACTGCTGGTTTTTTAATTTCTGCTTTTAAATATCTTAAACAAAAAAACAACAATCAATTTACACCAGACGAGCAGAAAAAAATCATTCAAAATTTTGTTGGTTATGATATCTCACCTGATATGGTGCGATTGAGTTTAGTGAATTTGTACTTACACGGATTTACAGAACCACATATTTATGAATATGATACTTTAAGTAGTGAAGACCGCTGGAATGAAAATTTTGATGTTATTTTAGCTAATCCACCCTTTATGAGTCCAAAAGGAGGTATAAGACCACACAATAAATTTACAATTTCAAGTAAACGAAGTGAAGTTCTTTTCGTTGATTATATCGCAGAACATTTAAATCCAAATGGTAGAGCTGGTATAATTGTTCCAGAAGGTATTATTTTTCAAAATGGCTCAGCATACAAAGACCTTCGTAAGTTGTTAGTTAATGATTATCTACATTCAGTAATTAGTCTACCTGCTGGTGTCTTTAATCCTTATAGTGGCGTCAAGACATCAATTCTTATTTTAGATAAATCTTTAGCAAAAAATAGCAAAGAAATACTTTTCATCGATATTGAAAATGATGGTTATAGTTTAGGCGCTCAACGAAACTCAATAAAAGGAGGGCAATTAGAATTAGCAGTTACAACAATTAATGACTTTAAAGATAAAACAACAAAAGGAGTAGATTTTGAAAATAAAGATTTTGCTTATTCTATTTCAAAAGAAAAAATATCAGAAAATGGTGATTACTCTTTAAGAGTACTTGCCTACAAGGAAATTGCTAACTTTTCAACTAACTCAAATCTTGAAAAGCTAGGTAACGTATGCAAATTTAAGAGAGGTCCTTTTGGCGGAAGTTTAAAAAAAGAGATTTTTGTTGAAAACGGTCTTGCTGTTTATGAGCAATCACACGCCATAAATAATCAATTCGAGGAGTTTAGATATTTTATAACAGAAGAAAAATTCAATGATATGTTAGGTTTTGAAATTAAGCCTAATGATATTATTATGAGTTGCTCAGGTACTATGGGAAAAGTTGCCATTATACCAGAAAATGCACCTAAAGGAATTATTAACCAAGCACTTCTAAAATTAACGCCACTTGAAAATATTTTACCTAAATACTTGAAATTACTAATGGAAAGTAATTCTTTTCAACAAGCCCTTAATAGAACAACAATGGGTGTTGCAATAAAAAATGTTGCATCCGTGAAAGTTTTAAAAGAGCTTAAAATTCCACTACCAAGTATTGAGGAGCAACAAAAACTAATTGATGAGGTTGATAAAATCAAGAATGAAATAGAAACTTTAGGAAAAGAAATTGAACAAAAGGAGAATAATATTAATGATAGTATCGCTAAAGTTTGGACAGAATAATGGAAGAAGCAACTGAAATATTAAATTACCTTCCAAATCGTTTTAAAAATCAAGTAGAGCAAGAATATATTGAATTTTTGTGGGATTCTTTCAAAAGTAATTATGAAAACGAAAAGTATCAATTTTCTTTTATGGCATATCATATGCTGTTTATGAGTTTCGTTTATTTTAATGTTTGGCAAATCAAGAAAATACATCAAGCTGATTATGATAAAATCACATTAGGTTTCAATGATTGTTTTTCAACAGCGACTTCACCATTTACATATAGTAAAGAAAATGAAAGAAGAATATTTCTATTATTTACTTTTTTCGGATTGAGAAAGGAGCAAATTGGGAAATACAAGAAAATTGTTGACCAACGAAATGAAGTTGCCCACAGTAATGGAAACATTTATTTCAAAGCTCAAGAAACAGTTGATGAAAAAATCACCGAAATTTTGAAATTCGCAGACGAAATTCAAGAAAAAACTAAATCAGCAATTCAAGATGGCTTCGAAAAATTTTTAATAGAAAGTCAAGACGAAGAAGAAAGACGATATATTGACATTCAAGAACAGATTAACGAGGAATTGATACACGAACATTATATGTCGCAAAAGGACATTGAATTTTGTTTAGATTATGATATTACCCAATTATCAGCGGAACCGAATTATGCCGAAATTGAAAAGATATTTGAAGAATTAAAAACGGAATACGCTCAGGAAGAAGCCAACGCTTAAAAACCATACACATTTGCAATTCGCACCAGCCAATGCTAAAGCCAAAAATTGCAAAAGAGTATGTCTTATGCCAACGCTAAAAACGAAATGAATAAAATAAAAACGGCATACAACAAGGTATAAAATGCATAGCCACCCTGCGGGATGGCTACGACATCTTATACAGAACGTTGTGTTTCATTCGGAAAACCAACCGCACATTAAGCACATTTGGTTTTTGCCATCACACAATCCGACCCTAAAAAACCAAAAGAGCTTAACCTTCCCACCGCTCCTAATAGTTACGATTTTGATTTTCTTCTAGTTGGATACATAACTTGCTGTTCTTTGAATTGACCGATTTCTTCTCTGAGTGTCTGATTGATACTTTGAATTAGGTCATTTTGAACTTTCATAATTTTCAGTAAATCGTGCATTGCGTTTAGATTATCTAATTGTTTATATACAATTTGCTCTAAATCGGCTTTGGTATATCTCGTACTCATAAAAAAGTTAGTTTTAAATTTTGATTCTTAATATGATTCATTAAAACTGAAATAAACAACTAATGAATCGTTTTACGAAACAAATATATCGCAAAAAGAACAAAATAAAAAGTTTTTAATCAACTAAATTTGTCTTAATTGCTATTTATGCAACATAATACGATTCAAATGACATCTAAAAAGCAAATCAATAGAATTAGGGTAGTGCTTGCTGAACAAGACAGAACAAACAAATGGCTATCGGAAAAAGTAGACAAAAACAGAACTACTGTTTCAAGATGGTGCACGAACGATATGCAGCCTTCACTTGAAACATTAGTAGAGATTGCTGAAGCTCTAGACGTTGATATAAGAGAATTATTAAACCCAACAAAAGATGAAAGGTAAGACTTATATCGACCTATTCGCAGGAGCTGGTGGGCTATCAGAGGGTTTTGTAAGAAATGGGTTTGAACCTATTGCTCATGTTGAAATAGATACTGCTGCGTGCAACACCTTAAAGACTCGTACAGCATATCATTATCTCAAATCAGTAGATCAATATGATACTTATGTCGAGTATCTAAAAGGAAAAATAACAAGAACTGAACTATATTCTTTCGTACCAGAAAACTTATTGAATTCCGTTATAAATCTTCCAATCTCAGAGGAAAACAATGACGTAATCCATGAGAGAATTCAGAAGAATCTAAAAAACAAAAGTGTTGATTTAATTATTGGTGGCCCTCCTTGCCAAGCTTATTCACTTGTTGGACGAGCAAGGTCTAAAAATGGGATGTCTGGTGATCCAAGAAACTTCCTTTATGTTCAATATGCAGGTTATCTTGAAAAATATAACCCAAAAGTGTTTGTGTTTGAAAATGTTATAGGATTAAAATCTGCTAAAGACGGACTTTACCTGAATAACATGAAAAAACTTTTTGACAAAAAAGGCTACAACATGAAACTCTTCACAGTAGAAGCCAATAATTTTGGTGTATTACAGAACAGAAGAAGAATAATTATCATTGGTTGGGATAAGAAATTTGATTTTCAAATTCCTGATTTGGAAGCAATAAATCTTTCATCAACAAAATATTCAGTACAAGATTTACTAACTGATTTACCTAAACTACAAGCGGGAGAAGGACAAGATAAATTTGTGAAATATAAAACACTTACTAATGAATATTTGAATAAAAGTTTCATCAGAAATGGAATTGATATTTTGACACAACACAAAGCTAGACCACATTCAGATCAGGATAAAGAAATTTATAGAATCGCAGTTCAGAAATGGAACAAAAAGAAAGAGAGGCTGCATTACAATGACTTACCAGAAAAATTAAAAACGCATAAAAATAGATCATCATTCTTCGACAGGTTTAAAGTAGTTGCAGCCAATGAACCTCATTCTCAAACTGTTGTTGCACATATTGCAAAAGATGGTCATTATTATATACACCCCGATTTAAGTCAAAACCGTTCTATAACAATTCGTGAAGCAGCTAGACTTCAATCTTTCCCTGATGATTATTATTTTGAAGGAGTGAGAGAAGGAGTTAATCGAACACCAGCGTTTAAACAAATTGGAAATGCCGTGCCACCTCTTATGGCTTACGAAATCTCAAAAATTATTAAAGAAATATTATGTCAGACGAAAAAATAAAAGATGGCCTTTATAAAATAAGGCCTGCAGGAAGACATATAATTACTATAGGCCGAGATTTAATTAAGGATAAATATGCTGCTATAGTTGAATTAGTTAAAAACGCGTATGATGCGGATTCAAAAACCTGTAAAATATCCCTGCTTCCATTTTCAAAAGAGGCAGAAATTGAAGGAAAACCAACAACTGTAAAAGGAATAAAAGTTGTCATAAAAGACAAAGGACATGGTATGTCTTTTGAAACTGTAACCGATAAATGGATGGTTCCTTCGACTGACGACAAACTCCATCGAGCAGTTAGCCCAGGAGGCAGAATAATGCAAGGAAAGAAAGGTATTGGAAGATACTCTGCTTCAATGATCGGTGATGATATGATTCTGGAAACCATTGATGAATCTGGAGAACTAACAACCTTGTACTTAATTTGGGATGATTTTGAAAAAGCAAAATACCTTGAAGATGTTGATGTTCTAATTGAAAATTTTAAATCAAGTTCTGATTCGGGAACTGAAATAATAATTGTTGGAGATGAAAATCATTTAAATGATTGGAATGAAAAACAACTCAAAAACTTAAAATCTGAACTAAAGAAATTAATCCCGCCTGTTGATAGAGAGATTCATCAAATTGAAGATGATACAGAGAATTTTAAAATTACCCTTGAACTCGGAGAATTTCCTTTTGAGGGCTATTCAAATGTTACAGAAGACATAGAGCCTTATCCTTTATTTGAATTATATGATTACAGAATTTCTGGAGTCGTATCCAAAGAAGGGATTGCAAGTATTCGATTTGAAAATAACAGGATTAAAAATAGCCCTCCAGAAATTTTAAAAGATTTCAAAATTTTATTGAATCAGGACAAAAATGAAGAAAAACAAGCTTTTGCAGGAGATTTGAAAATTGATTTTCGAGTTTTCGATAGAGACCCAAGTTCGATAGATGCATTAATAGAAAGAGGATTAAAAGACCCTATTACAGGAGAGTCTGTTGGAAAAAGAGAAGCTAGAATAATACTAGATACTTTTAACGGAATTGGAGTTTATCGTAAAGGGTTTAGAATAAGACCATTAGGTGATGCAGGTTATGATTGGCTATCCTTAGATAATCAAAGAATCCAGAACCCTTCATTAAGAGTTGGATGTGATCAAGTGATTGGCTTTATTCATATAGAATCAGAGACAGAATCAAACCTAGAAGAGAAAAGTGCTAGGGATGGCCTAAAAGAAAACCCTGAATTTTTTGGATTAAGAGAAATTGCAAAACAAATCTTAAAGGAGTTAGAAAACAGGCGTTTTGCATATAGACAAAGAGTTGGTCTAGGAAGAAGTAATCGTGATGTCAACGAAAAAATCAACAAGCTCTACAATTTTAAAGACCTTCAAGAAAAAATCAATATTGAACTTGATTCATTAGGAATTGAGAAAGAAAAAAGAAAGAAAATCAATAAACTTATCTCTGATAAGGAAGAAAGAAATAATAAACTAGCCAATGACTTAAAACAAATAATTGCACTATACCAAGGCCAAGCTACGGTTGGGAAAATTGTAAATGTTGTTCTCCATGAAGGTCGAAAACCACTTGGTTATTTCAAAAATCAAATTCCATTAATAACTGAATGGAAAGAAGAGCTTGAACAAAATTTTGATCAAGATTTATTGGATAAAATAATTGATCGTCTTTCTGTAATTGACGAACAGGGCAAAATATTCATAAAACTTTTCGGTAAGCTTGATCCACTTTCTGCAAAGAAAAGAGATCGTAAAAAAGATTTTTCTATTGTTGATGTTATTGAAAATGTCAAGGATGTATTCTTATCAGAGCTGGCCGCTCAAGATATAGAAATCCATATCGACTGTGATATTAATTTAAAAGGATACGGATGGAAAGAAGATTTTTATATAGTGTTTACAAATTTAGTAGACAATAGTATTTATTGGCTTCAAAATAATAAAGACAAGCCAAAAAAGATTCAATTTAAAGCCTATGAAGAGGATGGTTTATTAATAATTGAATACCGCGATTCTGGACCAGGAATTGAAAAAAATCTAATTGAGAGTGAAATATTATTTGAGCCAGAATTCAGTAATAAAACAGGAGGTGGAACAGGCTTAGGTTTAGCTATTTCTGGAGAAGCAATAGGCAGGAATGATGGTGACTTAAAAGCAATTTATTCTGAAGACGGAGCATTTTTTAAAATAGAAGTTAAAATACAATAGAACTATGAATTTACTAATCGTTGAAGATGATAAAGCTACGATTCAATCGTATTCAGATAATATAGATTCTTTCAATAAAAAATCTAGTGTACAAGTCACTTATAAAATCGTTGAAACGCTTAAGAATGCTAAAGAATCCTTGATTAGTCCTGACTATGATGCTGCAATTGTTGATTTAAAGTTATCGTCTAATACTACAGAGTTAGAAGGATTAGAAATTGTAAATGAAATTGAATCAACATTAAGGTTTCCAATATTTGTAGTTTCTGGCAGCATAGGACAAGTCGATAAAGACGAAAATGCTTTCTTCAAAAAAAGATCAAGAGATGGTGACTTCAAAGAAGTGTTACAGGAAATTCTCGACATTTATGAAACAGGAATTACAAAAATCTTAGGAAAGAAAGGAGACGTAGACAACTATTTAAATACGATTTTTTGGAATCATCTATCCAATTCTATGGATTTATGGATTAATGACTCTACTAGAACTTCTGAACAAAAACAGAGAACTCTTCTAAGATATACACTACTTCACATTCAGGAATATTTAGAATTAAATGAAGAGTCTGGTTTTGAAAATTATCATCCTTCTGAAATTTATATTACTCCTTGTATAAAGCCTAATGTTTTCACTGGCGATCTAGTTATTGAAAACAACACTTCAAGTAATTACATTGTACTTACACCTTCATGTGACTTAGCACAGGGAAAAGCAAAAGATATCTTAATTGTGCAAATAGACTCGTCCAATGAAGGAATTTTAAAAGAAAAAGTTGGTGTCATAAATAAAGGAAAAGCTTCTAAAGAAGTATTAGAAGAAGCTGAATACGTACTGAAAAGTTTAATACATAATAGTTACTCCAATAAATATCATTTTCTGCCAAAATATAAAGATATTGAAGGCGGTCTAATTAACTTTCAAAAAATGAAATCCATTAGAGCGAAAGAGTTTAATCAAAATTTTACACGTAAAGCTTCAATCAATAGCACTTTTACAAAAGACATTGTAGCTCGATTCTCCTATTATTATTCTAGACAAGGATCACCGGATTTTGATACAGATGAATTATATAAAGGACTGTTTTGATCCCACTGCAATCATACACATTGCCAAGTCGCTCAAAACCAATCACTCGAGCCAAACTTGTCAAAGAGTATGTTTGCTCCTACGCTGAATAACGGAATGAAAAATAAAGAACGAAAACACAACAATATGTATAGTGCATAGCTACCCTGCGGGATAGCTACGACACCATACATGGAACGTTGTGTGTAATTTGAACCAAACCAATCAACTAAATTGAAAATAAAATACTTATTACTTCTTTTAGTAGTCTTAACTTCCTGTAAAGACGATATTTCAAATGAAAAATTTAGAAATGAAAATTATGTTTTCTACCAAGAAAATGGAAAAGATGGTAAATGGTTAAAAATAAATCCTGAACTAGAAATAAAACTTCCAAAATCACATTCAACTTACTTCTTTCCAAATGGAAAAAGGTATGTCGAATTAGAAGTTATCGATAGCTTTCCTAACCGAATACTTAAATTTTATAATAAAGAAGATAAATTAATCCGCACTAGTAAATTCAAATCTGATTCAGTTCTTAAAACGGTTTATGAAAATGGATACTATAGAGGCTATCACTCAAATATTGGATTACTAAAATCAGAAGGACTGATTGAAAATGGAATGTATCAAGGTGAATGGAAATTTTACAGAAAAGATGGAGAAACCTTAAAACAGATTATTGGATATGTCAACGATAAATATCATGGAACTCGAATGGACTTCTGGGAGAATGGCAAAAAAAGAGATTCTACATCTTACATAAATGGAAAACTAATGGGTAAAGCTGTTCATTATTATGAAAATGGAGCTTTAGAAGAAATTAATTTCCTAAATGACAACAAGGCTCATGGGAAATCAATACGCTATTATCCTAACGGTAAATTACAAGCAGAATGTACTTATTGGAACGGAAAAAAAATGGATACATGTAAGTTTTATTATGAAAATGGAATTTTAAAAGCAATTGATATAATAGAATTAGATACAGTTTCACTATCGTCCACTTGGATTACTCATAGATATCTTGAAAACGGAAAACTTGAAAAGATACTAGAAATGAAAAATGAAGAACCAAATGGTAAAGCCAAATTATTTCACAAAAATGGAAAATTAGCTCAAGAATTTAACATAAAAAACAATATCAAAAGCGGTAAGGTAAATGTATATTATGAGACAGGAGAGCTTCAATATACTGGTTTTGCTAAAAACAATTTACTAGAAGGAGAAATAAAACATTTTGACAAAAGTGGAAAGCTTATTAAAACAGTTATTAAAGAAAATGGAATAGCAATTGACTCAATAATGCATTAAAAAACTACACACAACAACGTGTATAGCCAATTGCTTTGGTTATAGTCTACTTGGAAATTCCTTCGGAATTTCCTCTGGTTCGTTTTCTTTTGCTAACTTAGTTATAGCCAACGCAACTAACCATACACGAACACGTTGTGTGCAATTAGAGAAACAGTAATCTGTAAATGGAAAATCGGAATTTAGAAATATTATTGAAAATACTTTGGATTGGACTGATTCTGTTCACAATCTATATTTTTGGTTGGCTGACTTTTGGTTATTTAACATTTGGAAATCTGTTTAAAGAAAAATATGGGTTTTGGAATTTACTCTTGCCGAATATCTTTACAATAGGACTTTTGATTTTCTATACTAAGGAACTCTTAATTGGGTATAACCCGAAATCAAAAAATCGGAATTTGAAATCGTTGCTAATATTTCTGACTTTGATAATAATCTTGACTGTGATTCAAATCCCGCAATTTGAATTATTATTTGATGACTTAAAATCTGAACCTTGGCAATTCATTCTATCTCTTGTAATCGTTTTGACTTCATATGTCGGAATCATTATAAATAGAATAATGGAACTTAAAGAATTGAAAAATAGAAAACGAAATAAAATAACTGCACACAACAATGTATAACCGCAATTACGGCGGATTCGACTACGTCCGAATCCACTCGGAATTGCTAAAGCCTGTGCTAAACCGAATATTAACGCATATAAACCCGTAACTGACGGTTATACGAGACCGTTGTAGTGCATTAAACCAAACAAAAACTGAAAAAAATAAATGAAGACGATTAATAGAATAATGACAAATATCTGTTCGGACAATTTAGCCGAAAGTCGTGATTTTTATACTAAACTGTTTGATTTTAATGTGGATTATGATAGTGATTGGTTCGTACACTTAATTTCAAAAGACAAAAAGCTTGAATTGGGAATAATTGACAGAACAAATGAAATCGTACCGAATGATTTTCAAAATAATCCACAAGGCTTTTATGTGACGTTTGTGGTTGATAATGCGGACGAAATATTTGAAGTTGCGAAAACGGAAAAATTTGAAATCATCAGCGAACCGACTGACACATCTTACGGACAAAGACGTTTATTACTGAAAGACCCAAATGGAACTTTAGTTGATATATCTTCACCAATAAAGGGTTTTGAATTTTAAATTTGATTGCAGATTTAACGGACGAAAAATCAATCTGAATAAAAAACGACACTACAACACGGTGTATAAAACATAGCTAATAGGTGCTAAATCCAAAGGTTTGTGTATATTTTGAAAGTCCGCCAAATTTTTAATTTGGCTTTTAAAAAGAAAAAAATTAAAACAAAATATAAAAATTCGGCTCTGTGTTAAACCGAAAAGTTTGTGTCTTTTTGTACGCTACGTTTCATACACAAACCGTTACCCACAATATGAAAAAACTGCTTCAAATAGTATTAATCGGACTTTTAATATTGAGTTGTAACAACAAAAATAGAACTGAAACCAAAACTTTTGAGGAAACGGAAATGGAATTAAAAGATTACAGCGAAGAAGAACGAAAAAAGGAATTTGAGTATCTGAAAGCAAATGTGTTTAACGGACTTAAAAATCTGAATGATGGATTCGACTCTGAATCGATTTACTATTTCTCGGAATCTGACTTTGAAATCGTACTTGACCGAGTAGAAAAAAACGGAATCGCTATTTTCGGAATTGAACCTTGGCTAAATGGAGATTTTTATGATGTTTTGAGTTTCGAAGATTATAAAATTGATGCGAATGATCCAAAATGGTACAAAAAAGCATTTACTGAATTTAAAAACCGTGAAAAGAATTTAATGTATTCAGCAAGTTACCAAGTACCGAAAAGATTATTTGCAGAATAAAATACTGTGGGTAACACGGGTAACCGTTGCACAAGCTAATAAATTATAAAAAAACAGACTTCTATAACTGCCTTTTAAGGCAGTTTCTTTTTTTAGATCACTTTATAATTAGCTATTTTAAGGTTCCTTAAAAACAACTTTTTAAGCTTGTACACACTATTTTTTACTAAAAACAATAAAGAAAGTATTCCTGCTCCACTCTTTACTCTTTTTGGGGTGAATTTCAGATACTTTTTCAGGTTATAAGCAATGGCGGATAGATGCATTACTTTGTTTGCCTGTTGTATCCCCAATGTATTTATTTTTCGAAGCCCCATAAACTGCCTAAGCGTTCCAAATACGGGTTCTACTGTACTTTGTCGTTTGCCTTTCATGTATCGTCCTCGATTGCTATTAACCCGTTTATTATTGCGCTCATATGCTTCTTTGTAAAAGGTTATCGTGATACGCTTTTCTTGGCTCTTTTTTAAACACTGTCTCCGTATAGGACAATCTAAACAGACATACTTCGAGGCCCTGTATTCTTTCTTTTTGTTATTATTGCAACCCTCATAAAATACTTTTTTAAAAGGAATTATTTGGCCTTCTGGACAAACATAATGGTCATGTTCTTTATCATAAACAAACGCTTCTGGCCCGCCTTTGTAAGTCCCGTGAGGCGGTATAAAACTCTCTAGGCCTTCTCTTTCTAAAAAAGCATAATTCTCACCACTACTATATCCTGTATCGGCCACACAGTTTCGCCATAGGAGTCCTTGATCGTGCAATCTCCTTTTTAAGCGTTTGGTGATATCCTGTAAATACTGATTGTCTTTCTTGTCGGCATGGTAGGCCTTGATGTCGGTGATCACATGATGGCCTGTATCAACACTGAGCTGGCTCATATAATTGAGCTTTCGTGCCTTGCCCGGTTTTACACTGATACGGGCATCGGGGTCGGTGGGACTGTAATGGGTCTTGTTGGAGGTGTACTTGGAGCCTTTGTTCCCTGCTCCTGGCCGCTGGTCTTGGTCTTTTGACCATTTCTTGTTCCTTGATACTATCCCTTGTAATTCTTTGGAACTTGCTGTAATACCCTGAGTTTGCTTGCTTGCATTATTCTTCTTTGACCTTCCTGTTGGAGTTTTTTTTGTCCATCTCGCTAATATGGCGGATATTATGCAAATGGCTTTCCAGATCTTCCTTTGGTACCTTTAGCTCCAGACTGTCCATAGAGGCATTGGCCTTTATTGGTGCGGAATCGATCGCCTGGGTATGGCCGCTCACCATCCCTTTGTCTACACACAGGCCTAATACCTTAGTAAACACCTCTTCAAATACGGTTTCCGGGACAGCCCTCGGGTACGACTGATCGTGGAATGCCAGGGCAGCTCCTCATCTATATCATAGCCTAAAAAATACAGGATATCCAAGCGCATACTACTATGCTGTATCAACTGCCGGTCACTAATGATGTTTTCCAGATAACCTACCAGACACAGTTTGAAAAACACAACCGGATCGATACTCTTTTGGCCGCTTGATCCATAATAGACCTTGGTCGTTGGATATAGAAAGTCTAGATCTAAAGCTCCCTTTAATCGCCGATAAAAATTGTGCTCGGGGACACGTTCACTCAATTGGAATTGTGCAAATAATTTCTCTTGATAATCTTTCTTGCCTTGCATAAATAAAGATAAGCATTTTATCTATATATTAGTCTTGTGCAACAGGCACAAGGTATAAAATTAATTGCTTGGTAAGTGCTTACTTGGAAAATTCCTGCGGAATTTTCCAGCCAGTGTTTATTTACTTATTTTAGTGCTTGCACACGCAACCAATCTTATACCAACCGGTTAGCATTCATTAAGGATTTGTGTTAAATACCAGGAATTGGTATATTTGTAAAAAACAATAATTATGGCAAAGAATACATCAATATTATTGGGTGATTACTTTAATGAGTTTATAAGTGAACAAATAACCTCAGGACGATTTTCTTCTGCAAGCGAAGTTGTTAGAACAGCGCTAAGATTATTTGAACAAGAGGAAAATAAGAAAAAAGAACTAATCAGAGAATTAAAAAAAGGAGAAAACTCAGGATTTGTAGAGAACTTTAATAAGAGTGATTTTTTAAGTTCAATGCATAAAAAATATTCGAGTGACGAAATATAAAATAAGTGTTGAAGCGGAAAAAGACCTTGAAAAAATATGGGCATATACTTTTGAAACTTGGTCTATTGAACAAGCTGACAGGTATATAAATCAGATTTTTGAGGAGATTGAGTATATCTCAACAAAACCAGAAGAAGGAAAAGACTTTAGCTATGTTAGAAAAGGATATTTAAGAACTAAAGTTAGACTTCATTATTTATTCTATAAAATAGATAAGAAAACTCAAATGGTAGAAATAATTCGAATTCTACATCAAAGAATGGATATTGAGAATAGATTATAATAGACATTAGCTAACAATTTATAAAAAACATAGGGCGTTTGTGCTAAATCCAAAGTTTTGTGAATATTAACAAAGTCCACTAAATATAAAATTCGGCGTTTATAGAATAGAAGAAAAGATAAAAGCAAAATATTTATATTTAGCTAAGTAATGAACCGAAACGATAGCGCCTATCACCTGCCCTACGTTTCTTATATGAGACGTTACAAATAATATTTGAGAAGACACCACCTAAATTCAAAAAATCAGGAATTAAAAAAGATAGTCATATGACAATCTTTACACAATTAACACTTCTTACATTTACACTCAGAATCACAAAACATAAAACGCAAAGTGTATCAAGAATTAGAACAATATATTAAAAGTCACGGAGAAATTGGAGAGAAAGAATTACAACAAATAATTAAAAGCTTCAAACCTATAAAAACTACCCGAAATGAAATGCTATGTAATATTGGACAAGTATGTAAACATTTTTACTTCATAAAAAAAGGGTGTTTAAAACTCTATGAAATTGACAATAAAGGAAATGAAGTTACAGGGTACTTTGCATTAGAAGATTCAATCATATCTGCAAACACTAGCTTTATACTTCAAAAACCATCAAGAGATTGTCTTGTTTCTTTAGAACCATCTGAACTTCTAATAATTTATCGAGATGATTTTTTTAAATTAGTTAATACAGTACCGCAATTTGCTAATGTTTATCATAAATTTATAGAGTTTGCTTTTATTCATTCACAAATGCGTATTTATAGCTTCTTAGGAATGGAGGGAATTGATAAACTTAAATGGGTTATGGAACACGAACCTAAATTACTATCTCGTATTTCTAGTAAAGCCGTTGCTTCATATTTAGGAATGACGAATTCTACATTGAGTAAGTTACGAGCAAAATTGTAGTCTGCTATTTATGAAAGCGACTTTCTATTTGATTATTGCACCTATTCTTTTAGGGCTAAATTTCCACCTTGCCAAAGTAATTTTAGAAGAAGTGAATTTTATTGAAGCTGGTTTTTGGCGTTTCTTATTTGGCGTTATAGCTTTGGTGATTTTAGTAGTTAAAAAATTACCTTCATTTGAAATAATTCGAAAAAACTTAAAAGGTATTTCACTTACAGGTTTTATTGGTCTTTTCGGATTTAATTTATTTTTCTTTTTAGGGTTACTCAATACTTCAGCAATCAATGCAGCACTTATTATCAGTTTAAACCCTGCGTTGACGATTCTTTTCTCACATAAAATATTAAAGACATCTATCAATAAAATTCAACTCATCGGTATCATTCTCGCTTTCATTGGAGTAACTTATTTAATCTCAAAAGGAAATATTACAAATCTTGATAGCATTCAATTTAATTATGGAGATTTTCTTATACTGATAGCCAATGTACTTTTTGCATTACATCATGTTTGGGTAAAAAAATATGCTACTACAATTTCAAGTTTGAATTTTACACTTTTAACAAGCCTATGCTGTTTGATTGGATTCTTTATTCTACTACCAATTAATGGAACTAAAGTAGTAACATCACACACCACCAATTTTTGGATTGCAGTATTTGGTATAGGATGTTTAGGTACAGCATTGGCCTATTTTTTATGGCAAAAGGGGGTTCAAACTAAAGGGGCTGATAAAGCTGGAATTTACATGAATATTATTCCACTATCCGCCACACTATTTGCTGTTTTTTTTAAAGAACAGCTATACACCTATCACTTCACAGGAGGAATATGTATCGTAATAGGTTTACTTATTAGTAAAAGTAGTACTTCACAATTCTCAAAAACATTGTCATAAGACAACTTTTAAACATTCCAATCATAGGACATTTGTACTGTTGATGAACAATAAAGTTCATCACTTTAAAAATAAATATTATGCCATTAACATTGACATTAACAGAAGGCGTATTGCCTAAAGGAAAAGAAAAAGAAGCAGTAGCTCAAATTACAGATGCATTCTTAAAAAATCATGGTTTAACAGGAAATAAAGTAATGACACCTAATGTGACTGCTACTGTTACTGTACTACCTAAAAGTTCAACCTTCTCTGGAGGAAAAGAGTTTTCTGGTGCATGGATTGAATGGAAAGTTCCATCATTTGCACTTGCAGACAGAAATGTTCAGAAACATTTTTTTGCAGATACAACAGAAATTATTCACAAATTATCTGGAGGAGTACAACCTAAAGAAAATATTTATGTAAACGTAGTTCATGCTGTAAATGGAGGATGGAACTTAGATGGTATTGCAATGACTAATGAAGAGTTAGGCGATGCTATAAGCAAAGGTTAGTATTGTTTCTTTTTTTTTGAACTTAAATAAATAAAAAATGAAACATATATTATTTATTGTTACCAGTACTGATAAAACTGGTAATGGAAAACATCCAGCAGGTTATGAATTTTCGGAAATAGCCGACCCTTATTATGAATTCATCAATAAAGGATATACTGTAGATTTCGCTAGTATCTTAGGTGGAAAGCCGCCTTATGTAGGCTATGATTCCTCTCAAAAAGTCAGTCGGAGTTTTAAAGAAAGTAACGGATTTAAAAGACTTAGTTTTAGTCATAAATTAAGTTCTATTGATACCACTGCATATGATGCAATTTTCTTCCCTGGAGGCTTAGGATTAATGACAGATATGATTGACAATACATTGGTTAAAGAAATCATCAAAGAAGCATACGAAAATGGTAAAATTATTGGTGCTGTTTGCCATGGACCTGCTGCGTTACTAAATGTCAAATTAACCAATGGAAGCAATTTCTTAAAAGGAAAGAAAATCAATTCATTCACAAAAACAGAGGAAGAAATTGACAAACATACGCTTGGAAACGTAATTCCATTTATGCTTGATGATGAACTAAAAAAACAGGGTGCAATATTTTCGCATACCGAACCTTTTAAATCTTATGTTGTAAATGATGGAAATTTAGTAACAGGACAGAACCCTGCATCCGCATCAAGTGTTGCGCTTAAAATGATAGACTTACTAACGAATTAAATGTTTGAACAATACCGTTAAGAAAAAAACGCCATACAACAATGTATAAGTAATTTTATTAAATCCGCTACTACTCTTATACTAATCGTTGGATGTAATTTGAGAGAAAATCGAAAAATTTGGATTTTTTACCAATTTTTGGTAATTTTGAATAAATATCAAACAATGAAGAATACATCCATATCACTCGGAAATTATTTTGACCAATTTGTACAAACCCAAGTTTCTGCTGGTCGATACAAAAACGTTAGCGAAGTCATCAGAGCTGGACTAAGAATGTTAGAAAATGAAGAAAGTAAAGTAATCGCATTGAGAAATGCCATACAAGAGGGATTGAACAGTCCTTTAGTTGAAGATTTTGACTTTGATGAAAATCTGAAAAGACTAAAAGCTGAAAAGAGAAAGAATGGCTAAAGTTATATTGAGACAAGAAGCCATTGATGATTTAAACGGAATTTGGGACTACACTTTCGAAAAATGGTCGGAAAATCAAGCCGATAAATATTATGCAACCGTTAAAATGACTTGTAATGGAATTGGAGAAAATCCAGATATAGGAAAAGAATATAACGGAATAAGCCGAAACTTACTTGGACTAAAATCTGGAAAGCACATTATATTTTATCAGCAAATATCAAGCGATAGAATTGAAATTATAAGAATTTTGCACGAGAGAATGGATTTGAAAAATAGAATAATCGAATAAAAAACTACACTCAACAAAGGTAATCGTTGCGCAAGGCTCTAAAAAACACAGAATTCAACTCAAAAGCTTGTATTTAAAGGGCTTTTGTTTTAAGACGCGTTTGTTTGTTCTCAAATTTATGAGCTTGTAAATGTCTTACTTTAAGTGTCATTAGGGGTTTTATGTTTAATACAACATGATAGACTGTTTTGGCATCGCTTCTCACTGTTTTTGTAATGAATTTCAAGTATTTTTTTAAATTATAAGCCATAGCAGATAAGTGCATTACCTTATTAGCTTGCTAAATACCAATAGTATTGATTTTTCTGAGACCCATGTATTCTTTTAAAGTTCCAAAAACTGGTTCTACTGTACTTTGTCGCTTTGATTTCATGTAACGTCCTTATTTCGTTGATACTGCTCGCGATAATAAGTGACACTAAATTTTTTCTCTTGAGCACTTTTACCTAAACAGGTCCGCTTTAAGGGACAGTCTAAACAAACATGCTTTCTTGCTCGATATTCTTTTTTTCTGGTGCTTGGTACGATAATCTAAAAACACTTTTATAAATGGTATAATTTTTCCTTGTGAACACACATAATAATCTTCTTTTTTATGGTAAGTAAAACCGTCTGGACCACCTTTGTAAGTCCCATGCGGTGGTATAAAACTCTTTAAAGCTTCGCTTTCTAAAAAGGCGTAATTCTCTCCACTACTATAACCTGTATCAACTACACAGTTGTGCCAAAGTAAACCTTGGGTATGTAATCTGTTTTTTAACCGCTTTGTGATATCCTGTAAATACTGATTATCTTTCTTATCTGCGTGATACGCATTGATATCTGTAATAACATGATGAGCGGTATCTACACTTAATCGGCTCATGTAGTTTAGCTTTCTTGCTTTACCGGGTTTTACACTGATCCGTGAATCGGGGTCGGTAGGACTATAATGCGTTTTATTTGAAGTGTATTTACTAGCTTTGTTACCTGCTCCTGGACGCTGATCTTGATCTTTACTCCATTTCTCATTTCTGCTTTTAATTGCAGCTAATTCTTGACTAGTAGCACTTAGAGATTGTTGTGATCTTAAAGTTTTATTAACTTTTGACTTCTTTATTGAAGTTTTTTTTTATCTATTTTACTGATATGCCGGATATGATGCAAATGAGTTTCTAAATCTTCCTTTGGGACTTTTAGCTCCAGACTGTCCATAGAGGCATTCGCCTTTATTGGTGCAGAATCGATCGCCTGGGTATGGCCACTTACCATACCTTTTTCCACGCACAATCTTAGTACCCTTGTGAAAACCTCCTCAAATATAGATTCTGGGTACAATTGACGGGTTCGACTAATGGTAGAATGCCAGGGCAGTTCCTCATCTATATCATAGCCTAAAAAATAGAGGAAATCCAAACGCATACTGCTATGCTGTATCAAATGTCTATCACTGATGATGTTTTCTAAATAACCGACCAAACACAGCTTAAAGAAAACCACGGGATCGATGCTCTTTTGACCGCTTGATCCATAATAGGGTTTGGTCATTGGATATAAAAAGTTGAGATCTAGAACTTCTTTTAATCTCCTATAAAAGTTGTGCTCGGGAACACGATCGCTCAATTGGAATTAAGCAAATAATTTCTCTTGATAACCTTTCTTGCCTTGCATAACTAAAGATAATCATTTTATCTATATATTGGTCTTGTGCAACAGGCACAAAGTGTATATTTAATTGCTTGTTCTGTGTGTACTCGGAAAATCCTATGGATTTTCCTCTGGTTCGTTTTCTTTTAATAACTTAGTTCTAACCAAAGCAACTAACCATACACGAACACGTTAGCAAAAAAAACATTACAGTCAAACAGAATAAAACTGTATATCAGCAAGATAAATTAAAAGTCGGGTTAATGTCGGGAAAAATACTAGTGGAAATTATTTTTGGGTATTAAACAAATTGTATTCTTGTAATAGATTTTAGTAAAAAAATGAAGCAACCAGAATTAGGACAAAAAATAATAGAACTTCGAAAGAAAAAAGGATTAACCCAAGAGGAAGTTGTTGAAAAATGCAATATAAATGTAAGAACATTACAACGAATCGAATCTGGAGAAGTTAATCCTAGAAGTTTTACAATTAAACTCATCTTCGAAACACTCGATTATGATATAAATAATGAATCATTAACTGAAAAACAACGATTACTGACCTATATCGAAGATTCAATTGACAAATTCAACAAACAAATTCAAAATATAAATCTAATGAAAAATTCAAAAAACTTCTTTCATAATTATTTCTTGGCAATTGGTATTATATGGTTCTTTTGTGCATTATCAATTGTTATATTTAAACTTAATTTTCAGGTTAAAGAAATATTATTAACAATAATTATTCCGCTTGCTTTTTCCATATTTAAAAGGTTTACTCAAAATAATTCTTCTGAATTAGTTGACAAAAAAGTAGAGAAAAATTAAAACCAGACCATAACACCATATAAACTTTATTGCTGGCTTTTTACTTACTTGCAAAGTCCTCTCGGACTTTCTTGGTCAGTAATTATTTAGTAGCTTTACTGCTAAACCAACGCTACAAATCTTATACAAAAACGTTAAACATTATTAAACATTAATTGATAAAATTTATGAATGATAAAATGTATTCTTCCATTGAGGAAGCATTAAAAGAAAAAAAAAGTCTCTTGCCTAAAATTAACAAACCAAAATTTAAATGTAATACCTGAATCCATAAGGAGTTTTCCAAATTTGGAATACCTGGACTTGAGCGATAATCAAATCGAAGAAATACCTAAATGGATTAATGAACTAAACCATTTAGGGACTCTCTATATTAGAAATAACAAACTCAAAAATTTACCTGAATCCATTGGTGGATTAAAGGAATTAGGCATTCTGGACCTATCAGAAAATGAACTCACTAAGTTACCAGATTCCGTAGGAGAACTCGAAGAACTTTGCCACCTACACTTAAATCGAAACAAGTTAACTGAATTACCAACCAGTATTGGGAGTCTATTCAACCTTGAGAGAATGGATCTTTCAGAAAATCTTATTACAGGTATTCCAGAATCTTGGGAAGAATTAGATCAATTGTATGAACTAGACTTGTTTAAGAATAATATCTCTGAGGATAAAAAAGAGGAAATAGAAGATTTATTACAAGCTTGTGATGTTAATTTTGATGAAGAAAGAGATTTTTATGACTCCGACATAAATTTAGATGACGAAGATGAAATGGATGAATGGGATTAGTATTTCGTAAGAAAAGTCAGTTTAATTAATGCTTTCTTGAATTAGAAAACAATGGCTAACACAAAATAAAAAGCATTAAAAACGGCTTTTTATTTGAACCGTTATTTGCAATTCCCCACATCAGAATCCGATTAATTCCTTGAGCTAACGAGGTAAAAAGAGGCTGAGAAAAGAAAAAAATAATTAACTGATTATCAATAACTAAATTTGATGTTAATCGAGATTGATACAATGAAAAAAATACTGTTTTTATTAATACTAATCCCAACTGTTTCATTAAGTCAACTGAAATTTGATAAAACCGAATTGATTCCATGGATAGCAAGCGACGTATCTGAATATGAAGGAGCATATTTGTTTGTGTTTTTAGATGAAGAAGAATCCAAAATAAATATTGCGATAGAGGGAAAAATAATCTGCGCACAGCGTGTTTCAGTATATAGATCTTTTAAAAATATCGAATTAATTGATTGGGATGTTGAATACTTCACATATACGAATGTAAAAATTAGTGGAAATAAATTCTTTTCAAATGAAACTAGTGGTGAGTTTGTGATAAAAGAAAATAGGGGGTGGAGTCAAAAATATTTAAAACTAGATATTCCTTTAGGAGGAGTAGAAACACAGTTTGAATTTGGTTTTCTCGAAAAAGACAGCGACCATTTTAGTTATAAACAGACAACCGAATTTGAAATTATGAAAGATGAATATATAAGGTCTTTATCTTTAGAGGAACTAAGAATAATGAGAAACGAAATATTTGCAAAGTATGGCTATATCTTTAGAGAGGGAGGTAAAATGGATCGATACTTTAAAAAACAGGAATGGTATAGAGGAATCTATGAAAATGTTGATGATTTTTTGACGGATATTGAAAAAGCTAATATTAGTGCGATACAGAAAGTTGAACAAGAAAAAAAAAGCAAATAACAAAGTATAACAAATCATAGTCGCCTATCGGCAGGCTTCTCTTGTTATACTAAACGTTGTGTGCAAGCTTGACCCGTCCTGAATAAAGATAATTACTAAAAGCTGTATGCAATTAGAAAAACATTAATAAGAAATTGATAAACAAAATATCAATATTACCCAAGAAGGTTTTTTATCATATTTTTGCATTTCTGTAAAGATTATGCTTCAAGTAAAAAATATATCATTTAGCTATAAAAAACAAGCTGTTTTAAATAACATCAGTTTTAATGTTAAAGCAGGAGAACATGTTTCTATCATAGGTGAAAGTGGTTCTGGAAAAAGTACCCTTTTAAAGCTACTTTATGGCACTTATGATTTACACAAAGGACACATTTTTTGGAATAATTCTGAAATTTTAGGGCCAAAACACAACCTGATTATTGGCCCGGAATTCATGAAGTATGTCGCTCAAGAGTTCGATTTGATGCCTTTTATTACTGTTGCCGAAAATATTGGTGCATTCCTGTCTAATTTCTATCCTGAAGAAAAACAAGCACGTATTAACGAGTTATTAGATGTTGTTGAATTAAAACCTTTTGCTAAAACAAAAGTTAAAGAATTAAGTGGTGGACAAAAACAACGTGTTGCTTTAGCCAGAGCCATTGCAAAACAGCCCGAAATAATCTTATTAGACGAACCTTTTAGTCATATTGATAACTTTAAAAAGCAATCTTTACGCAGAAGTTTATTTAAATACCTAAAAGAAAAAAACATTACCTGTATTGTTGCAACTCACGATAAAGATGATGTGTTATCATATTCAGATAATATGATTGTACTTCATGATGCAAAAATCATGGCTAATACTACACCTCAAGAATTATACAACAATCCTGAAAACAAACTTATTGCTTCTTTTTTTGGAGAATTTAATGAGATCAATAGTAAAATTATCTATGCCAATCAATTAAAACCTGTTGATAGATCCGATTTAAAAGCAATCGTAAAACAATCTTACTATAAAGGATCTTTCTATTTAATTGAAGCTGATTTAAATGGGGAAAACGTATTTTTTGAGCATGATGTCCAACTTAAAAAAGGAAAAACGGTCTTTTTATATCAAGTTTGATATAGAACTCATTTAGACTTTTTCAATTTGCTAAAAAATGGCTGTTTTCAACTCTGTTTTTGTCTTTTTTTCCTTCTGTAGCTCTGCTATGCAACTCAAAAAAGTCTTTAACATAGGCAAAAACTTCTAATTTTCACTTAAATCCAAAAAGTCTAAATGAGTTCATATCTTTGCAACAGTTCATTGGAAACATTCTTTTTAAAAATTTTGAAGGCTATGTGAGACAATAATGTCTTACATAACATTTAAAATTAAATAGTATGAATTGGAAAATTCAAAAACTACAAAATGGAGAAACCATTATTTCAAAAGAATCCGGTAATTCTATGTTACCTCTGCTAAAGTCTAAACAACCTGTAAAACTTCAACCTATTCAATGGGAAGATTGCGAAACAGGAGATATTGTTTATTGTAAGGTTAGAGGCAATTGCTTTACACATCTTGTGAAAGGAAAAAATAACAAGCGTGGCTTATTAATTGGTAATAATCATGGAAGAATTAACGGATGGACTAAAAATGTTTATGGAAAAGTAATAGAGATATTACCAATGTCATAGACATTATCTAATGAATAAAAACACTTACAATACTTCTTTTTCGGCATACTGTAATCCATTTGGTAATTCTATTGAAGAGAATTCTAAATGTAGAATAAATTGTCTTTTCATAGTATACAACCCAAGTTAAATTAGTTTGTTTTTCTTTTAGATAATTAGATTGACTAAAAACTTCTGTTCTCTAAAAACAACCTTATCACCAACCGTTTTCCCAATTAACAACTGCCCAATTGGTGTACTAGGTGAAATAGCATAGAATTGAACCCCATCAACAATTAATTTACCTGTACTAATAGCAATAAAATAATTGGCTTGAGAGGTGAAAACAACACTTCCTAGACCAACTACTTTTAATGTTTTAGAAATATCCATTTTAAATAAAATCTCTTTAATTTTTTGAATTTCGGCTAGTTGACTTCCTGCTTTTTCACGTTCCAATTGTAGCATAGCGCGTCCAGTTTCATGTTTATCGCCTGCACTGCTTTTTGTTTCTGAAGTCAATGAAACCTGAATTTCATTTATAGTATTCTGCACAGTTCGATATCTATCATTTATAGCGTCTAAACATTGTGAATACAGATCTTCTTTAATTTTTAAGAGGTTTTCCATCATTTTTAGAATAATCTAATGATCCAAAATAATTCATTTGTTTTACAATCCAAGTCTTTCTGGTTTGAATATAATTTGAAGCGGGATTCGCTTTATAAACTCTTGGGTTTGGCAAAATAGCAGCGATAGCAGCTGCTTCATATAGCCACAGTTTACTTGCTGATTTTTTAAACCAGTACCGCGATGCTGCCTCTGCACCGTAAATTCCATGTCCCATTTCTATACTATTTAAGTAAACTTCAATAATACGCTCTTTAGACCATATCCATTCAATTAAAAAAGTAAAATAGGCTTCCAAGCCTTTACGAAGCCAACTACGTTGTGGCCATAAAAAAACATTTTTTGCTGTTTGTTGACTTATCGTACTAGCTCCCTTAATTTTTTGCCCTCTTTTATTATTCTTATACGCTTTTTCAATGGCCTTTATATCAAAACCCTTATGGGTTAAGAAATTTTGATCTTCGCTACAAATAACTGCTAATTGTAAGTTCTTGGAGATGGCATCAATCGAAACCCAATCGTGCTTCCAAAATGTTTCTTTTTTAACATCCGATTTTTCAAAATGCCTTATTACCATAAGAGGGGTAACAGGCACTGGCACCCATTTATAAAGAAAAACAAGGCCTATAGATAATATAACAAACCACAGCGCAATTTTTAATATGAATTTAAAAAAACGTTTTATCAACTTGAATAGTTTACTTTTTAAGAGTCCTTTTTATTCAGAAATTAAATCCGCTAATTCCTTTCCAACCAAACTCCCAATTGCAATGCCCATACCTCCTAGACGTACACCACAAAACACATGATTTGATAGTTGTTTTACAACTGCTTTTTTCTGATTACCTATTCCCATAATACCACTCCACCTATGATCAATTTCGAAATCAGTCTCAGGTAAAATAGTCGTTTTTAAAAGTGCTTCCAGTTTATTTTGAACTAAGTCTGTTTGATTAAACTTTGTAGTTTCCTCCCTTTTAAAATCAAGATGTCGACCACCACCAAGCAAGATCCTATCATCAACATTTCTAAAGTAATAATACCCTCTATCTAAATGAAAGGTTCCTCGTATATGAAGGTTTTTTATAGGTTTTGTAATTAATACTTGTGCTCGAGCGGGCTTTACATTTTCATTTATTAATTGTGTTGCGAAACCATTCGTAGCAATTAATAGATTAGACGTCGAAAACACAAACTGATTTGTTTCTACTTTTATTGCATTGATATCTTCAGAAAAACTTTGAACAGTCATATTATTAAGGATTTTTATTCCTTTTTTAAATGCTAACTGAGTTAATGACACCATCATGTTCCCGGTATCAATTTGTCCTTCAAATTGATTGAACACGTATTGATTCTCTATCTTCTGGAATTTAAAATCATTGGGCTTTACACTAAATACAGGGTCTTTAAATATTGGTTGAAGTAACTTATTAATATGTGCTTTTTTTGAAAGGCATTCCTCCAATAAATCGTCTTCTTTTGTAAACAGCTCGTAACCTCCAAGCCCTTTATAGTTAATTGCCTTATCTCCTAAGGTTTTACGCAATAATTGTAACCCAACAACTCGTTTTTTCACAAGTTCTATGGCTTCTTCTTCGGTATGTGACTTTAAATCATCCAGAATTTCGCTTAGACTACCAAAACAAGCAAAACCAGCATTTTTAGTACTTGCTCCCTGAGGTAAAATACCTTTTTCCAGTATCAGAATATTAACTTTAGGAAAACGCTCTTTTAAATTTAAGGCACAGTTTAAACCAACGATACCACTACCTACAATAGTAAAATCTACATTAGTTAACCAGCTTTTTATTTCCCAATAGGATAAGTCCATCTTACGAAGTTACAGTTTTCGTGTTAAGGATAGAAACTCTTAGACTTACTTCTCTATAAAAAGATAGAGCATACAGCCTGACTTTTGTTTTTACAAGAGGTATTAATAAAAAACTCCGAAATTGCTTTCGGAGTTTATCATTTATTCTTCTATTTCTTTTTCTATTACAAAGTCTTCCATAAACTTAGTGGTATAGTTTCCAGCTAAATAATCTGGATGATCCATAAGTTGCCTATGGAATGGAATGGTCGTTTTAATACCTTCTATTACAAACTCATCTAAAGCTCGCTTCATTTTATTAATCGCTTCTTCTCTGGTTTGCGCAGTTGTAATTAACTTAGCAATCATAGAATCGTAATTTGGTGGTATGGCATAACCGGCATAAACATGAGTATCTAAACGTACTCCATGACCTCCAGGGGCATGTAACGTTGTTATGACACCTGGTGATGGACGGAATCCATTAAACGGATCCTCTGCATTAATACGACACTCTATAGAATGTAATTTAGGCGTATAGTTCTTTCCTGAAATTGGAACTCCTGCAGCTACTAATATTTGTTCACGAATTAGGTCAAAATCTATGACTTGTTCTGTTATAGGGTGTTCAACCTGAATACGTGTATTCATTTCCATAAAATAGAAATTACGATGCTTGTCTACAAGAAATTCTACAGTCCCTGCGCCTTCATATTTAATATATTCTGCTGCTCTAACAGCTGCTATTCCCATATCATCACGAAGCTTTTTTGTCATGAAAGGAGACGGTGTTTCCTCTGTTAGTTTTTGATGGCGACGTTGTACTGAACAGTCTCTTTCTGATAAGTGACATGCTTTTCCTCTAGAGTCTCCAACAATTTGAATTTCGATATGTCTAGGCTCTTCAATAAGCTTTTCCATATACATATCGTCATTCCCAAAGGCAGCCTTACTTTCTTGTCTTGCTGAATCCCAAGCGTCTTTTAAATCTTCTGGTTTCCATACGGCACGCATACCTTTACCTCCACCTCCGGCAGATGCTTTTAACATAACCGGATAACCTGTTTCTACAGCTACTTTTTCACACTCTTCAAAAGTTTCTATAACACCTTCACTTCCTGGAACACATGGAACACCTGCGGCTTTCATCGTTGCCTTTGCATTCGCTTTATCTCCCATTCTATCAATCATCTCTGGCGAGGCTCCGATGAACTTTATACCATGTTCATCACAGATTTTTGAAAATTTAGCGTTTTCAGATAAAAAACCATACCCAGGGTGAATAGCATCGGCATTTGTAATTTCTGCTGCTGCTATAACATTAGACATTTTTAAATAGGATTCACTACTTGCTGGTGGACCTATGCAAACGGCTTCATCAGCAAATTTAACATGTAAACTTTCCTCATCTGCAGTTGAGTAAACAGCTACTGTTTTGATACCCATCTCCTTACAGGTTCTAATAACACGTAATGCTATTTCACCTCTATTGGCTATTAATATTTTTTTGAACATAACTTGTTGAATTAAAAATTACAAATTCCAATCGCCAAATTCCAAACATTGGATTTCGAGATTTGTATATTGGAATTTTTAATAGGTTATGACGGGTCTACTAAAAATAGTGGCTGATCAAACTCTACAGGTGAAGAATCGTCAACTAATACTTTAACTATCTTTCCAGAAACTTCAGATTCAATTTCATTGAAAAGTTTCATTGCTTCAATAACACAAAGCACATCTCCTTCAGCAATGGTTTGTCCTACCTCGACAAATAGAGGCTTATCTGGTGCTGGTTTTCTATAAAAAGTCCCAATAATAGGAGATTTAATTGTTATATATTTTGAATCTTCAGCAGCGGCAGGTTCGCTTGCTTTAGTTGGTGTAGCTTCTGTTGCTACTGGTTGCACAGCTAGCGGAGCTGCTTGAGGTATATGAGTCGAAGGAACTTGATGTACAATAGTTGTATCTGACTCTGATCCTGTTTTAATGGTGATTTTAATATCATCCATCTCTAATTTAACCTCACTTGCACCAGATTTGGCTACAAACTTGATTAAGTTTTGAATCTCTTTTATATCCATGATTTCCCTAATTATTGGTTAGTTTACTGAATTATATGCCCATTTTAAATAAATAGACCCCCAATTAAATCCGCCACCAAAAGCAGCAAATATTATATTATCTCCTTTTTTAAGTTTCGATTCGTAATCGTTTAGAAGTAACGGTAATGTTGCAGATGTCGTATTACCATATTTCTCAATATTCATCATTACCTTTTCGTCTTCTAATTCTATACGTTGTGCAGTAGCATCAATAATTCGTTTATTGGCTTGATGCGCTGCTAACCAAGAAACAGAGTCTTTAGTTAAGTTGTTGCGTTCTAATATTTTAACAGTGGCATCTGCCATATTAAATACCGCATTTTTAAACACCGTTCTTCCTTCCTGAAAAGCATATTGTCCGCCTTTTTCCATCGATTCTGGTGTTAGCGGAAATGAAGATCCTCCATAAGTGGCCTGTAGAAATTCTCTACCAGTACCATCACTTCTTAAATACTCATCTTGAAGTCCTAAATTCTCTTCATTAGGTTCGAACAAAACAGCACCCGCTCCATCACCAAAGATGATACAAGTGGCTCTATCTTTATAATTAATAATAGAAGACATTTTATCGGCTCCTATTAATAATACGTTTTTATATCTACCAGATTCTATATAACTAGCTGCTACCGACATACCAAACAAGAAGCTAGAACATGCCGCATCCATATCGAATGAAAAGGCATTAACAGCTCCAATATTAGATGCCGTGTAAGCTGCCGTTGAGGCTGCTTTCATATCTGGTGTTGCTGTAGCAACAATAACAAGTTCTATATCTTTGGGATCAATACCTTTTTTATTAATAAGGTCTTGGGCAGCTTGGATAGCTAAATAAGAAGTACCTTTTCCTTCGTCTTTAAGAATTCTACGCTCTTTAATTCCCGTACGAGAGGTAATCCACTCATCATTTGTGTCAACCATAGTCTCAAGAATCTGATTAGTTAACACATATTCTGGTACATACGCACCTACAGCTGTAATTGCTGCTGAAATTTTACTCATAACTTTATAGTTAATTCGACCAAAAAATCATTAAAATTGGACAAAAACGTTCAAATTTTGGTGAAAACTACTAAATTTTAGTTTAATAACACACAAATTAATTGTTTTTGTCTTAGAAAAAACACTTCATAAAAAAAAACGCTCACAGGTGAGCGTTTTATTATATGCATGCATACTATTTATGCTACGTTTTCTACTTCTGAGTTGTCAATTAATACCTGACCTCTGTAATATAATTTTCCTTCAAACCAGTGAGCTCTGTGGTATAAATGAGGTTCACCTGTTGTAGGGCATGTAGCAATCTGTGGCGCAGTTGCTTTGTAATGAGTTCTTCTCTTATCTCTTCTTGTTTTTGAGATTTTTCTCTTAGGATGTGCCATTTTCTATATTTATTTATCCGTTAATAGTTTCTTTAATGTATTCCAACGAGGATCTATATCCTCTTTTTCTTTATCTTCTTTAAGCTTTGGGCTTAATTCTTCTAATTTTTTAAGTATGTCTGAGTCTAGGGTTCCGTCTTCAACACCTGGATGCACTCTTTTAGTAGGTACTGCAAGCACAATCAATTCGTAAATGTATTGCTGTATACTAATTTCGTAAGTTCCATGTGGCACTATAAGAATATCAATATGTTCATCATTATACTCATCTCCAAAATTCACCACTAAATCAAACTCATTTCCTATAGTCTGATTATAAGGCTCGTTTGTTAAATCGCAATTAACATTTACCCATCCTGAAACTTTAAAATGTAATTCAAGTAATGTTGTCTTCTTTTCTAACTCAACATTTACATCAATATTTACATCGTTAAACTCTTCATACTCATAATGTTCAAAGAACGCATGTTCTATTTTATACTCAAAAAGATGCTTTCCAATTTTTAACCCTACAAAAGGAATTATAAACTCTTTCAATGACTTCATTCTTTCATCTATTTTGAGCCTGCAAATATATGAATTTTTATTTATGCAACATTACTTATAAACATTTTTTTGTTTATATCTATTTGTTTGCTTTTTTCAACGGATTTGCAGTAAGTTCTTCATAATCAATTCTATTCTTATATATCTGTATTGCAGTAAAAACAGCTTCTTTAAATGAACTTGAATCAGCTTTTCCCTTTCCTGCTATTTCATAAGCAGTACCGTGATCTGGTGAAGTTCTTACTTTATTTAAACCTGCTGTATAATTAACGCCTTGTCCAAAAGACAATGTTTTAAAAGGAATTAAGCCTTGATCATGATATGTTGCAATTATGGCATCAAAGTTTTTATAGTTACTAGATCCAAAAAAACTATCGGCTGCATATGGACCAAATACTAATTTTCCGTTTTCTTTAATTTTTTTAAGTGTAGGTCTTAAAACGGCATCATCTTCACTACCTATAACACCATTATCACCTGTATGCGGATTAATTCCTAAAACGGCAATTTTTGGTTTCCCTATTTTAAAATCCCTTTTAAGAGAATCGTAAACCGTGTCTATTTTTTTAACAATTAAGTCCTCTGTAATATGATCAACAATATCTTTTACAGGCACATGGTCTGTTAATAGCCCAACTCTTAACGATTCCGTTACCATAAACATTAAACTTTCTCCTTCTAGTTGCTGAGCTAAATAATCTGTGTGACCTGGGAATTTAAAGTCTTCTGATTGAATATTATGCTTATTTATTGGTGCCGTAACTAAAACATCAACATCATTATTTTTTAATGCTTTTGTTGCCGCTTCTAAAGATTTTATAGCATATTCTCCTATTTTTACGTCTTCTTTCCCAAATTCAATCTTAACTGGGTCGTTCCAACAATTATACACATTAACTTTTCCTTTTGCTAATTGATTTATATTATTGACGATATGAAAATTAATACCTGATTTAAAATGTGTTTTAAAGTAATTCATAGTTTTTGCTGAAGCAAAAATTACGGGTGTACAAAAATCTAAAACTCTTGCATCTTCAAATGTTTTTAAAACTATTTCTCCACCAATACCATTTAAATCTCCTATTGATATTCCTACTATTATATTTTCAGTTTTCATCATTAATATAACAACTTTTGTTCGTAATTTTGAATTTCGTTTGGTTAGGCAAATTTAACCAAATAAACAGATAATAATATGTTTACAGGAATTATTGAAGATATAGGTGTCATTTCTAATTTAAAGAGAGAGAAAGACAACCTTCACATATCTATTAAAAGCAATATTACAGCGGAGTTAAAAATCGATCAAAGTGTCGCACATAATGGTGTGTGCTTAACTGTTGTAACTATTAATGATGATGAGTATACGGTTACAGCTATAAAGGAAACATTAGACAAAACAAGTCTTAATACTTTTGCAATTAATGATAAAGTGAATCTGGAGCGCGCCATGAAGCTAGGCGATAGGTTAGATGGACATATTGTGCAAGGTCATGTAGATCAAACCGCTATTTGCACTAATATAGAAGAAGCTAACGGTAGTTGGATATTTACTTTTAATTATGACGCATCACTTAATAACATTACTATAGAAAAAGGATCTATAACTATTAACGGGACTAGTTTAACGGTTGTAAATTCGAAAAAAGACACTTTTAGTGTCGCTATTATACCTTACACATACAATCACACAAATTTTAATACTTTTAAAATAGGTACTATTGTAAATTTAGAATTTGATGTTTTGGGAAAGTACGTCTCTAAATTAGTTGAATTAAATAAGGCAGATCAATAATAATTATCTCTTATTATTAATCATTACCTTTCTTACTCCATAAAACAAAGCGAAAATCATACCAAATAATACGCCTCCATCTATAGGAAGACCTGGAGCTGGTGATGGCCCTGGAGGTGGGGGAGTTACCTGAGCCATACACATAAAGCTTATTAATACAAATAAGGTCGAGGCTAATATTCTTTTTTTCTTTACTGTCATCGGGACACAAATGTATTAAAAAAAGTGAGGTTACAAAAAAAACATGTTATTATTCATAAAAAAACATCTACGAAACGCTATAAATCATCGTTGAAATGCAGTTTTATTGTATTAATAACATTCTCTTAATAAATCACTTATTATTTAAAAAATTGCGATTTATAAAAACAATCCCTCATTTTTATTTACTTGGTAAATATATATAATTTAATGTCAAACTAATAAAAAATATACCTGTCTTATTTCTAATTATTTAAAGTATTATTTTTTTCTCATTGATTGAAATCATTTATCAATCTATTTAATTTATTATAAATCATAATGTTACACTTAAAATGAATGCAGACAATGCCATTCCTAAAGCCCCGTTTTAATAGCTTTTTCTTTCTATTTAAATTCATAATAAAGCTAGTATTACTATTAGAAAATCAATTTACCTCATTTCCAATTTGGAATACAAGTTCTCCCCCTCTAAGAATGTCTTCATGAGTGATATAATTACGGTTTAAGACCCCCGTCAAGTGTACTGATTTCACGATATAATTTTCTTTATTTAGGTTTTTGGCTTCCATCTGAAACTTTTTACCATTGGATATAATGAACGATAGTCTCCTCAATTTGTGGAGCTTCAAAGATATATTGACCTCCTGTTAGATTCACTGGATAAAACCCTAAGACAGAAAACATATACCAAGCAGGCATTTGACCACAATCATCATTTCCCATAAGCCCCCTGGTTTGTTACAATAAAAATCATAGTGACAATGGTAAACCCTCTTAAAAACATCAACAGACTCAATTCTTTTTTGTCAGACCATACATAAAATATTCCTATGCTGTTTTAAGCCCTACTTTATGTCCAAAAAACGCATAGTACAAAATAATGATATAACAGGGCAATAAAATCCAATAACCAAAAGATGCAGCATCAGCCGTAGCTACAACTTCATTTATTCCACTTGCAAGCAAATCTTCTTTTTTATTATCTACTAGAGCGCCATATAATGGTGGAATAATAGCCCCTCCCGAAATAGCCATAATAAGTAATGCCGAAGCTGTTTTAGTAAATTTACCTAATCCTGTTAAAGCTAAAGGCCAAATAGCTGGCCAAACCAAAGCATTAGCAACACCTAATGCTGCTACGAAAAGTACAGAAGTAAAACCGTCTGTAAATACAATACAAAACGACAATATAATACCTAAAATAGCACTTGCTTTTAATGCAAAAGCTTGGCTTATGTATTTTGGTATTAAAAATACTCCTAAAGCATAGGTTGCTACCATAGCCATTAAAGTAAACAATGTAAAAAACTTAGCTTGCTCGACGGGAATATCCAATGATATTCCGTACGCAATGATAGTATCCCCAGCAACAACCTCAACACCAACATATACAAATAAGGCTAAAACACCCAACCATAAATGAGGGAATTGTAAAATACTTGATTTTGCTTTTCCTCCAGTTTCAGATGCTTCAATAGGTTGCGCTTCTACATGTGGCAAAGGTGCCTTTCTAATTAAAACCCCTAGTAAAAGCAAAACGATTGCCATGACTACATAAGGTGCAACAACACTATCTGCCATTGTATTTAATAAGTTAGCTTTTTCAGCAGCATCCACAAGGTTTAGTTTTTCTTTAATCTCGTCTATTCCAGATAGCAAAATCGCTCCAAAAATCACAGACCCTAATGCACCTGCTACTTTATTTGCTATACCCATAATAGCAATACGTTTTGCTGCACTTTCAATAGGCCCTAAAATAGTTATATATGGGTTTGAAGCCGTTTGCAATAAGGTCATCCCAGCTCCTTGTATAAAAATCGCTGTTAAAAACATCCAATAGGTTCTGGCCTCAGCAGCAGGGATAAAAACCAAAGCCCCTATTGCCATTATTATTAGCCCCAATGACATGCCTTTTCTATAACCAATCTTCTTAATAATATAAGAAGCTGGTAATGCCATGATAACAAATGAAATATAAGATGCGGTTGCCACCAGATAAGATTGTGCATCGGTGAGTTCATTTATAGTTTTCATAAATGGAATTAATGCGCCATTTATCCATGTAACAAATCCGAAAATAAAAAATAATCCTGCAATAATAAGTATAGGAACTAATGTGTTGTTTTTAGATGGAGATGTGGTTTCTTGGTTATTAGACATGATTATTAATTAGGTTTAGAGTATAGTTAGTGTTTTGATTTTCTTTATCGTCTTTAAATACTAAAAATGCGTTCTTTGGCTTGCTTTATATAATTGCGACTAACAGGGATTTTTTAAGAACAAGTTATAATCATTGTTTTCAATTTTAAAATGTAAATTACTCGAAAATAGTAAATTTAGTCGTCGTTTTGCATTTTCATTTTCAATTCCCTTACTAACATTTTGTAATTCATTAGAGTTTAGGCTATTAATTATTGTGAATTTTAACTGGTTATTATCTTGCATAAAACCATTTTCAATAAAGTTTACGTCGAGTTTTAAATTGATTAGGAAAATAATCATTGAACTCATCTTGACTTTTACTATTTTGAATAAAAACAGTACGCTTGGAATACTGAAAGCCAAAACAAACCCATTTGAAAATTGAAAAGCATCTCACAAAAATAAGATGCTTTTTTAGCTGTTATAAATAATAAAACCATAGCTGGTAGGATAATTGTCTACCCTATTTTTTTACATGCTTACTGTATATTTTTATTAAAGGGATATCCCAACTCAATCTTAACATAGCTCTAAGTGAATTTGATCCTGTTTCTATATTTTCGACAGTAACTTTTCTTAATTCTGGCGAATATTGTATCCCTGCTCCAAGTGTTATTGGAGAGTTTCTAAATCCATAATTAATAGAAACTCCAGGGGAAAATATTTGCTTAAAGGTCAATTCTTGAGGAAGCTCACTTTCTGTATCATTCAATCTATAGTTAAACGCCGCACCAATATCGGCAAAAGAGACAAAAATGCTCCATGCATGTCCAGAAAGATACTTAATGGTATCATCTTCATTTACAAAAGCATACTGCTTATTCTTTGTGCCTTTGCACGTTCTAAAACCCCACATAAATTCAAAACCAATAGGCGCTGTGATTCCAAAATTTGCTTGAGACGTATTATTTTTAGTTAATTCTTCGACCCCTCCATATATTCCAGGATGTCCGCTAATTGTTAGACTAAACAAACTATTTCGTTTATCTAAAAATGAAAACTTTGTGACATTCTTTTTAATGGCATCTTTCACTTCATCAGAATTATCGGCTGTAACAACATCTACCATAAACCCACCATATTTACTAACGACTTGAGTCACTTTTATGATATTCGCTTTGGACTCACCGCTCGCTAATAATATTTTTTCGGTTACATACAAACCGTTGGTTACAATATATCCATAATCCTTATTTTGAATCGACTTATACAAATCAACCATTTTATCCATCAAATCTAGTACGTCTATTATGACTTCTTCACCATCTTTGCCCGTAAACTTAATTTCTCCAACTCTAAAACCGATCTCTTCTTTACCGTTTATGTATTTTAATAACTTCAATGTATTTGACATCACACCTACATAATCATCTGCGGTCATACTTTTTCCTTTTGATTGAATATTTTCTATATCATTTAATATTCCTGCAATGGGATAAATTGTGTTATTAAAAAAGTCGTAAACGTTATTTGCATCAATTTTTAAAACATTTGAAAAGTAGTTTCGATCTTGATTGTAAATTAATGCTGTAAAATATTTTATTTTATCTGCTGTATTTATCTTTTTCAAATCTGAAAACCGTAGCCAAATATTTTCAAATGGTTTTACGAGCTCTATGCTTTGACTAGGTTCATCTGATTTTTTTCTTTGTAAGTTTTTTTGCAGAATATTTAAGCCATGAGTAATGTTATAGTAATTACTAAAGCCGACATCTGGATTACTTTTGTACCTACTTTCCAGATAATCTAAAATTTCAACAGGATGATACCCATTTATTAACTTGTCTGATAATGCTAGTGTAAAATCGAATGGGTAATAAACCTTACTTGCTATTAATTTGGCTTTCAAGTTTGCATTATCATTAATATAAATTCCAAGGTTACTTAATATGTTTTTAAGATCTTCTTCAAAAGCCTCTTTAAAATCATTTCCTAAGGATCTGTAATTAAACACATCTGCCGTTTTAAGAAATGAAAATGTTTTAGGATATAATGCTTTTAGTTCTGGAATCGACTCAAGTTTTTCCCTAAACTTGTTTATATATAAGGTTGTTATATCTTCTTTAAAACGTTCGGCTAGAAACTTAGCGGTACCATCAATTATGGCAGATTGTGCTGAAACTGGAATAGAAAAAAGATTTGAAGTCGCAGGATTTGCAGCCTGATCAGCAAGCGCAACAAAATTGGAAGAAAATGCGATTACTCCTAAATCGTTGATTACAATACTCTTTCTAATACTCTCTATGTTTTCCTTTGACAAAGCAATAGAGAACGGTGTAGCAAGAAATGAATCATAATTATTCTTGTCCTTTAATATTTGGGTTTCTATTGTATTTATTTCAGTTGCAGAAATTCCTGCTTTACTTTTAAATTCCTTATATTTTTCTTCTAAAAAATCTATCTTTAAGGCGTCGTAATAGGCATTTTGAGCACTTAGAGAAAACGAAAGACTCAGTAATAAAATAAATAATAGTCTCTGGAGGTTACGTTGGTTAATTATCATTTTAATTTTTGGATTTATTATAATATTATATGATTGATATGTTTAAACGCTCAATAATATCAGGTAAGTGTTGTGCTAAGCAAAACTCTTGATTGGCTTTTACTGAACCATTTTCTCCTGCAAAGAGCAATCCAACACCTTTATTAGTTTTTGAATCAAACCAAATGGCACCAGAGTCTCCATTATCAGAAATTTGGATGTCGTCTGTATTTTGATCATCTATAGGTACTAACCTAAAACCTTTAATAGCTCTACGCATATAGGATGTTTTCTTAAAATACACACCTACTCCATCAACTAAAGCCGTTGTTAACCCTGTGGTTCTTCCCGATTTGGTTAACACGTCTCCCACCTTTACTTGTTGAGTACCATTAATGACATTACTGGTTTCAAACTGATCAAGGGTATATTTCCTATTTCTTTTTAATGTGGCAATAGCAGCGTCACCATGTGTGTCTGACCGTAATTTATTGGCTATCCCATCCGCAAAGAAGCGCCCTCTATCAAGTCCGGCTCCTGGCTGCGATACAATAGTGCCTACTCTTCCCTCTATAACATGCTCTGCTGTAAGCAAGCACGGTTTTTTTCCATTAAGCTTATCAAAACAAATTAAGCCAAGTGTTCCTGATGCAAAAGTCCCTACACTTATTCCTGGTTTTATGGTTTGAAATCGTTTTCTTCTTTCCGAATTAACAGTAATGACCTTCCGTCTGGTTTGAACTCCAAAATTGGCATAATTAATAAAGGTGATTAAGGGATTCGTTGAGGTATACCCTCCATCAAAACTCAAATGCACTCGTACACAGAGTTCTTTTTTACGAGTATCATTTTCATAACGATTACCAATATCAATACCAAATACGTTTGGGTCATTTTTGTACGTATTCATAGCAATAGTATGAGCAATAATAAGATCTTCTGAAAAATTAAATCTTTGCATAACACATTTATTTTACAATAAGCTCACTTTTCTTTAGTACAATATTTACTTCTAAAGGCTCCTCATTATTTAAAACTTGAATTTCATCTTCATCATAAAACCTTGTCTGATTAATAACCAATTCTGATTCTATTTTATAATTACCGTTTGGTATATCACTAAAAAAGAATGCACCTGTTTTATCTGGGTTAACAACATTAATGTAATCAGATTCCATTCCTGAAATTTTAATCGCTACATACTCATTATTCTGCTCTTTAACTTCATCTGAAACCTCATCTATAACAATAACGCCTCTAATTGTGTTTATTCCAACTTCTCCAATGGTCTTTTTTCTTTCTAAATCTTCTTTTCCTAAAGGGAGTATCAAGTCTTTAATCTTACCAATTAATACAATCGTTCTCCTTGTAAAAAAACCTAAAATGAATGAAAGCACTATAACACTTTTACCAACTCCGTCAAAAACAATAGATCCACCATTAACCAGTGCATTAATAGACAAATAAATAATGATAGCACTAAAAGGCGTGTAAAATATTTTTCCAATATGTTCTGGTATTCTTTTCTTATCAAAATTCTCTGTTATCGTTACGCTAAACATGAGGTTTGCCATTAGTCCAAAAAGAGACCAAAACACTATTTCTAAAAAGATTTTGCGTCCTGTTAACCAGAAAAATGAGTCAACTTTAAACGAATATTTTGGTAATACCGTTGGTAAATGTTTTACTTTGAAAGTATAGAGCAAAGAATCTATTGAACTACTATCATCACTGCCTTCTTTTTCTGTTAATACATTCCTTAGGTAGTTCCGAATTAATTTTTTAGTTGCTATTTCATTAGTTTCTGAATGCCTCGTATTTGTAGAATCACTTTCTAAAGCAATAATTGAATTAATAGCACTTAGTTGATCTCTATTTAAAAACACCTCTTCTTCTCCATAACAAGAACAAAAAACATGTGTTACGATATATGTTGCAATAAATAGAATAGAAATTGTTGAAGCCCAAATGAGCCAAATTGTTTTAGGTTTCTTTTTTATTTTCATAATTATACTTTTTGAATGTATTATAAATAGCTTATTGAAAAGTCAAATCGTTTTCATTAAGCCATTCCATAATCATATTTATTTTATACCAACCTTCTTTTTTCTCACTAACAAATAACGCTTCGTCTTTCATAAAAACAGACGCTTTATCAAATTCCATTCCGCACCCAGTTCTAGAAACGACCCCTTCATTCTTTATAAATACTTTCCACACTTGATGCGTAAATTTCCCGGACACCCAATGATCCTTTTTACTTGATATTTTTAGCCATCCGTTTTCTGCAATTTCGAAAACTCTTACTACAATACCTCTAGACAAAGGACTTCTAGCTAAGGATTTTTTATAATGCGGGGCAGATCTAACATTAAGACTTTCGGAATTCACACAAACAAACCTTAAAACGCTAGTGTTAGCAGATAATTCAAATAATTCGTTATATGCCAAGGTGACTTCAGGAATAAAATTAGTCTCACAATCGTCAGGCTTATTGCCTCCAAAAAAGTTGGTTCCCGGGCAGCTTTTATTACCACCATTCCCGTTATTTCTTTCTCCTGTATCTAATTTAAACCAATGATGATACACAATACTATTCATGTTTATTTGTAGTCCGAATTTTTTACACAAAATAGCCGTCACTTTTATTATACTGGTTCGTTGCTCATTGGTCATTTCATCTTTACCAGCATCAAAATCGCCAAGGTTTTCAATACAAAACGCATTTGAGTTTTGTCCATAAATACAAGCAGGAGATCTCTCAAAAGATCGGCCAGTTAAAATCTCACCGTCTGGAAAAATAGTGAGATGCTGTCCAATATCACTCCATCCGTTTTTATTCATATGGTGATTTCGCATCCCTTTTTGTAACTCAAAATGATTGGCTCCATTAAACATTGAATAAGACGGAAGCCAAGTATGATGTTCTTGAATGCTTAAAACGGTTCTGGCAATTTTAAATTCTAATAGCCAACTTTCAAACTCATTGATAGCCATTTTATTAAATCCAAATCTTTGTTCCATTATTATAATATTAGATTTCTAATTATTTGAAACAAAAAAAGCATCAGCTCCTTTTAATATCAAAAAGAATTCACCAATTAATTAGGTAAACAAAATCATAAAAAACAGCAAAACACAATTTTATTTAATTCTAAAAATTAGAAAGAAAACGTCATATAGTTCTGTCTAACTACATCATTCTAGGGAGAGGTACTAAAGATAATAATTTGTGAGAATTATTTATAGCTTATGTAAGTTAATTTATTGTATTGTTTTTCAATGTGTGCTTTTTAACTAAAAAAGTATTGATTAGAATGAATAAAACAAATATTAACAATATGTTATTTTAATTTTCTAGACATAAAAATACCTGCTCCGCAAAGTCTCCCGACTTAGCGGTTTAATTGAAGTCGAAATTGCAGATAACCCAGTAATAGATATTTTAAAGAAGTCATCAATTACAAAATATAATCAGTATTGAAAATGAAAGTTTTATATAAGTATTTTTGGAATTATAATGACCTCAAAGTCGGGAGACTTTGCGGAGCGGATTATTAAAATCAGTTATCTATCATTTTAAAAAAATCTGATAATTTAATTCCCCTAGCGTCACAGATTTTTATTAGAGTTTCAACAGGAATTCTATATTCAGTTTTACTCTTTATTTTTCTGACAGTACTTTCATCAATATTATGCCTTATAGCAAAAGCATTTTGAGACTTGCCTTCTTTGAACCATGGGTGTAACCATTCTTTCGTTATAAAGCCACATATTTCAATATTAATGTTTGTCATAATAACAAAGAAAATGTAAGAAGTATAAAATATTTCGGTCGTTCGACCGTATTTCAAATAATTTCATTATATTAGCCATTGATTTACTAATTTTGTGATTCTTCATATTAAAAATATTTGAAGCAATCGCTTTGAATCTCGTTTTCAAAAACTGGTAATTTTTAAATGCACGAGATGATAAGTAGGATGCTCACGTCTATTGGCGTGGGCTCGCTTATTCGTGCGACGGTATACCAGTACCTTGAAAACGTTTAAGTTGAGTTCCACGCCTTTTTGTTTCCACACTTAAAAGGTTTTAATGAGATATTAATCTCATTTTTAAAGGACTTCAACTTTGTAGAACATTATAAAATTAAGCTTATTAACTTTAAATAGTTATGCGCTATTTTTTATTTAAAGTGGCCTTGTGATGCGTAACCACAAGGATAAAGGAACATCTAAAAAACCGAATCCATGAAAAAAACCAAAGTTAATTATTCACGGGAAATCTTGATTTTAACACACGATGCACTTTCAAACTCCTTAACGCTATTGATTAATCAAACATCCCTTAAAGATGACGTAAAAAAACATTGTAGACTGGGCTTGAAAGTCTTTGGAATCATTTTAGCAGATTTAAATTACGATACGGGTACTCATTTGTTAATGGAGAAAGAATTTGACCTATTCTTTGCTCGTTTTCCTGCCAAATACTATAACGAAAAAAGAGAGAACAGAAAATGGATTTGTGTTTATACCGTAGCGAAAAATATAGAGTCTTGTATTAAAGCTAATACGATTGTAAGCACTCCAAAAGATAAAGCAGAAAATATCTTGATTTAAAATGATGAGAGGGAGCAAAAAGGAAATCACGCTTAAGCGTTATAAACAGCTTTTTGAAAGTTTGTATCCGCAACTTTGTGTGTTTGCAGACAAGTATCTCAATGATTTGGATACCTCAAAAGACTTAGTACAAGCCATTTTTGTAAAGGTTTGGGAAGATCAAATTACTTTTCAAAATAAAAAGCATAGAACAAGCTATTTTTATAAGGCTGTAAAAGATGAATGCCTCAATTATTTAAAAACCAAACATCTTTTAAAAACCCGTGTTTTTTTAAATTGAAGGTTTTCTTCTGTAATTGTTATCATAGAAAAAACCTGTTAAAATATCTTTTTGATTGTGAGCAATCAAAATTGACTATTCAATTTTATTGAGGGGAACTAGTCAAATATCAAGCCTCCGAAAAAAAGGAGGCTTTTCATTTCCATTAAAAAATGTTAAATTTTGGAGTGTTTGCAAAAAAAAGCCTCACATCTCTGTAAGGCTTTACAATTTCTAAGTGGTCCCACTTGGGCTCGAACCAAGGACCACCTGATTATGAGTCAGGTGCTCTAACCAACTGAGCTATGGGACCGAAATTGGAGTGCAATATTACTACTTATTTTATTTCTTAGCAAGAAAAATTATCGCTTTATCTCTTGACACAGTTCAATTAAAACGCCATTTGAAGATTTTGGATGCAAAAATGCCACTAATTTATTGTCTGCTCCCTTTTTTGGTGTTTCGTTTAAAACTTTAAAGCCTTCATTTTTAAGACGTTTAATTTCTGCTTCAATATCGGTAACATCAAAAGCAATATGATGAATACCTTCACCTTTTTTATTTATAAATTTTGCAATCGGGCTATCTTCGTTCGTAGCTTCCAATAATTCAATTTTATTGTCACCAACCTTAAAAAAAGACGTGTTAACACCTTCACTTTTCACCTCCTCTATTTTATAATGAGGTTCGCCAAATAATTTAGAAAACAAATCATTAGAGTTTTTAAGGCTTTTTACAGCAATTCCTATATGTTCAATTTTATTCATTTTTAATGTTATTTTTTGTCATTCCCTTGCCTGTGCTGAACTTGTTTAAATAAAGAAGGGAATCTTCATTTATAGTCAAGATACAAATTATGTAAATCAAAAGTAAGATAATCTTTAAATATCCATTATTTTTGCATTATGGAGGAAAGTCAAAGACAAAAAAAAATAGGATCTGTTTTACAACGTGATTTAGTTGAAGTATTGCAAGGTGCTGCTACCCAGGGGGGTATGCATGGGGTATTAATATCGGTATCTAAAGTTAAAGTAACGGTAGATTTATCGGTTGCTAAAGTATATTTGAGTATCTTTCCGAATGATAAGGCTAAAGAACTTATTGAAGGTATAAAGTCTAATACACCTTTAATTAGACATGAATTAGCACAACGCACCAAACACCAGTTAAGACGCATGCCGAATTTAGAATTTTTTGTAGACGACTCTTTAGAATATATTGATAAAATAGAAAAGTCTTTAAAAGGGGAAGAAAACCCTATTAAAGATCCCAAAACTTTAGATAAAAGAAAAAAATCTTAACTTTAAACTTTTAAGTTAAAACCCATTTCCCGTTACTTAATATAAATATGCACTTCCCGTTATACATAGCAAAACGTTACTTACGCTCTAAAAGCACGAACAATGCTATTAATTTTATAACCATTATTGCTATTATTGGTGTTATATTAGGTGCTGGATCATTATTTATTGTACTCTCTGGTTTTGCAGGTTTAAAAGATTTCACACTTGAGTTTTCTAGTATTGTTGATCCTGATTTAAAAGCAGAGTCTTCTGTAGGTAAATCATTTATTTTAACAGAAGAAGATATTTCTAAATTAAACGGCTTGGAAGAAGTTGCATTATTCTCTAAAACTATTGAGGAGCGTGTGGCTATTGCCTGTAATGATAAAAACTATTTAGCAACCATTAAAGGGGTTGATGAGCATTTTAAAGACGTCGTAAATATTGAATCCAAAATAGATCATGGCGATTGGTTAAGTCAAAAATCCAATCACATTGTAGTAGGCTGGGGCATTTCAAATAATTTATCTCTAGGGGTTTTAGATTTATCAAAAACTATAAATATTTATGTGCCTAAACCTGGTAAAGGACAAATAACATCTAGCAAGAAAGCGTTTAATAGTGTTAATGCGCTTAATGTTGGGGTATTTTATATAAACGAATCTTTAAACGACACCTATGTATATGCGTCTTTAGATTTAGCAAAAAACCTTTTGAGTTATAGTCCAAATCAAGTATCTGCGTTAGAATTTAAACTTAATGAAGGTGTCGATGAAAGTCTTGCTAAGCAAAAAATCCAAGAAGCTTTAGGCTCTAAAGTTATATTAAAAAATAGAGCACAGCTTAATGATGCGCTTTATAAAATGTTAAATACCGAAAATCTTGCGGTATATTTAATATTCACTTTAGTTTTAATTATTGCCTTCTTTAATATTATCGGATCATTAATAATGATGATGTTAGATAAAAAGAGAAGTTTAAGCACTCTTTTCAATATGGGAGCTACCATAAAAGATATTCGTAGAATTTTCTTTTTGCAAGGCAGCTTAATGAGTATTGTAGGTGGTTTTATTGGCTTAGGTGTCGCACTAATCATCACTGTGCTCCAAAAAGTATTCAGCTTGGTTATGATAACACCATCATTAGCTTATCCAATGACCATTAAGATTGAGAGCTTTTTTATTGTATTTATAACCATTTCGGTTTTAGGTAGTATTGCCTCTAAAATTGCATCCGTAAGAATATCAAAATCATTGATAAAAGGCTATTAATACCTTATCGTTTGAAACAATTTATTCAGTAAACTGATAATCCGAAAACTTTTCTAATACCTCATCAAAAGCAGCAAATACATCTGCGGAATGATCGCTAGTTACCATTTTCATACGATATTCCTTAAAGTGCGGAATACCTTTAAAATAATTGGTGTAATGCCTGCGAGTTTCAAAAACACCCAAAATTTCACCTTTCCAGTCAATAGCCATTTGTAAATGTCTTCGAGCAGCTTCAACGCGCTCTGCTAAAGAAATAGGCCCTAAATGTTCCCCTGTGTTAAAAAAGTGTTTTACCTGTTTAAAGAACCACGGATTTCCAATAGTAGCACGACCAATCATAGCACCATCAAGCCCATAGCTATCTCTCATTTCTACTGCTTTTTCCGGAGTGTCTACATCACCATTCCCAAACACGGGAATATGCATACGTGGATTATTTTTTACCTTAGCAATCGGTTTCCAATCGGCATCACCCTTATACATCTGTGCTCGGGTACGTCCATGTATAGCAATAGCTTTGCAACCAACATCCTGTAATCTTTCGGCAACCTCAACGATCCTTATAGAATCGTGATCCCAACCTAAACGGGTTTTTACAGTAACAGGGATATTTGTACGTTTAACCATTTCGGCGGTGAGTTTCTCCATCAAACATATATCCTTTAAAATACCTGCTCCTGCACCTTTACTCACTACTTTTTTTACTGGGCATCCAAAATTAATATCGATAATGTCTGGTTTTGATGCCGAAACAATATCAATGGTCTGTAGCATACTATCCAAATTGGCTCCAAAAATCTGAATACCAACTGGACGCTCTTTCTCGTAAATATCTAACTTCATTACGCTTTTTGCAGCATTACGAATTAAACCTTCACTAGACACAAACTCTGTATACACAACATCTGCGCCTTGTTCCTTACATAAAGCTCGAAATGGCGGATCACTAACATCTTCCATAGGCGCTAAAAGCAATGGAAAATCAGGAAGTTCTATGTTGTCTATTTTTACCACGTTGTAAATTTTGGGCAAAATTACTGTTTTTTAATCAAACAGAAACCATCCTAAAAACAAAGTAACCTTAAGCTTTACTACAAAAAACTATCTCTTTATAATTTTTCTTATCTGCGAAGTATCATTTTTTAAATTAATTTTAATAATATAAATGCCTTGACTAAAAGTATTCATATCAACGCTTATATTATTTCCTTTATAAAGCTGAACTAATTTGGTATCGTATATTTCGATAGAATTTACATGTTTGCTTTTTATATATAAAAATGCATCTACCGGGTTTGGATACAATACAATGTCTTTTTCTGTAATAATTTCCTCCGAAGACAGAGCAACATCGTTGGTTGAAAATGAAATTAATTTAGCATAATCTGAAAAAGGAGAGACATTAAATGATTCTGACGTTATAAAATACCTGTTTTCGTTAACAAATGCAATAGCCTCAGTTTGTTCAAAACCAAACGAAGAAAGTGCTGTTTGTACATTTGTACCAGAAAAAATATCACTCCCATTAAAATTTTCGCTTACCCAGACAAAAGGCTGTAAAAGCGCGGTATATCCTACTAAAAAAAGTTTTTTAGTTAATGGATTATAAGTGCCTCCAGAAATTAACCCGCCACTATTTAACGTAGTGGTCAACGACGATAACGCATAAGTACCTTGCGTTTTTGGGATTAAACATGCTTTTGTTATACCATCAACCCAATTTTTACTAAACAATAACAAATTAGTGTCATCAAAAGAAATGAGTGCCTCAGAATCCCATTCAGTATTGTTTGGATTATCCGTAAAATCTACTTGAGAAGCATAGCTAAAGGCAATAGTTTCTGCCATTACACTTGTAGCATTTATAAAATCGGTCTTATTGATTTTATAGATTTTTAAATCTGTTCTGCTGCCACTATTATTTCCTATGTCTCCAATATAAATACTTGTATCATCTTGAGTAACATCTTCCCAATCCACATTAGTAGCATTTGAAATGGTAACGATTCTTGTAACTATACCAGAAATAGTATCTAATTCGAAAAGCTTATTTTCACCTCCAGAATCATTGTGAGTAATTAGTTTATTATTAAAAAAAATAGCTCCAGAAGATTCGATTAAATTATTCGGTAATGCGAATTTCTCAACAGCAGCATTTATCTGACTTGTGGCATTAAATACACCTAAAACAAAAGCTATTATTGAAATTATAATTCTCATGAGTTGAATATCTTGTAAGTAACAAAGTTAGCATAAAAAATTCTGCTATATTTATGAAAATTTTATCCTTTGCACATTCCTTTTGAGCCTCAAGTATTCGGTTGTAATATAAACATACATCTGGTTTTAGAATACCTTGCATTTTTTGTGGCTTTTCGCTATTATGTATTCTTAAGAAGGAAACGCCATGATGTTATTTCATCAAATAATAGACTCTCTATTATTTTAGGAGCCGCGCTTGGTGCTTTAATCGGTTCCAGATTCGTTGGTTTTTTAGAAAACCCTTTTGTTAATATTTCACAAGAGAATATTATTCAAATACTCAATACAAAAACCATTATGGGTGGTTTGTTTGGAGGCCTGCTTGGTGTAGAAATTGCCAAAAAATGTATAGGTGAAACACAATCATCAGGTGATTTATTTGTATCTCCCATTATTTTAGGCATTTTTATTGGTCGAATTGGATGCTTTCTTTCTGGCATAAACGAATTTACTTATGGTATAGTAACGACTTCTATATTTGGTATGAATTTAGGAGATGGACAATTACGTCACCCGGTAGCTTTATATGAATTGATATTTCTAATCATTTTATTTTTTAGCTTAAACCGCTTAAAAAACAAAGTAACTTTAAAAAATGGCGACCTATTTAAATGGTTTATGATTCTCTATTTCACATTTAGATTTTTCATAGAATTTTTAAAACCAAATGTATTTTACCTCTTCGGATTAAGTACGATTCAAATATTATGTCTAATTTGTTTGCTCTATTACCATAAAACCATTTTAAACATCTTTAAAAATGCCCGTTAGAAAATATACCTACTACGATTTTACACTAAGCCTTTGTCCAGAATGTTTAAAACGTGTCGATGCTAAAATCGTGTTCGAAAATAACAATGTTTACATGTTAAAACGCTGTAACGAACACGGTAATTCTAAAGTATTAATTGCCGACGATATAGACTACTACAAAAACATAAGAAACTATAATAAACCTTCTGAAACGCCTTATAAGTTTAATACCAAAACTGATTATGGCTGCCCTTACGATTGCGGTTTATGTCCTGATCACGAGCAACACTCATGTTTAACAGTTGTTGAAGTGACAGATCGTTGTAATTTAACCTGCCCTACCTGTTATGCGGGGTCATCACCAACATATGGCAGACATCGCACTTTAGAGGAAGTAAAAACCATGCTGGATACCATAGTCGCTAACGAAAAAGAACCTGATGTGGTACAAATTAGTGGCGGTGAACCTACTATTCATCCTCAGTTTTTTGAAATTTTAGATTATGCAAAATCATTACCCATTCGACATGTAATGTTGAATACCAATGGCATTAAAATTGCTAAAGATTTTGCTTTCGCGGAAAAATTAAAAACCTATGCGCCAGATTTTGAAATTTATCTTCAATTCGATTCTTTTGAAAATCGTGTGTTACAAGAACTTCGTGGTGCCAATTTAAATGATATAAGAAAACAAGCCCTTGAAAATTTAAATCAACTCAATTTATCAACCACTTTGGTTGTAACCCTTCAAAAAGGATTAAACGATCATGAAATAGGCAAAATAATAGACTTTGCTTTAAAACAAAAGTGTGTTCGTGGCGTCACACTTCAACCAACACAAATAGCGGGAAGATTAGAGAATTTTAATCCCGAAACCGATAGAATGACGCTTACAGAAGTACGTCGGAAAATCATGGAACAAACCCATATTTTTAATCCAGACGACTTACTTCCTGTTCCCTGTAATCCAGATGCATTGGTCATGGGCTATGCCTTAAAATTGGGAGATGAGGTATTTCCTTTAACCAGATATATAAACCCGAATGATTTATTAGACACTAGTAAAAACACTATTATTTACGAGCAAGACGAAAACCTTCAAGATAAAATGATAGAACTTTTTAGCACCGGAAATTCTGTTGAAGTCGCTGAAGAAAATTTAAAGTCTATTATGTGTTGCTTACCTAATATTGACGCTCCAAATTTGGGTTACGATAATTTATTTCGCGTTATTATCATGCAGTTTATTGATGCTTATAATTTTGATGTACGCACTATTAAGAAATCATGCGTTCATATTGTAGATAAAGACAATAAAATTATCCCTTTTGAAACTATGAATTTGTTTTACAGAGACGATAAAAAAGCTACATTGGAAACTTTAAGAAACGACATGTAATGAATACTTTAGTTATAAACGGTGATGGTTTAATTTGGATTTTCCTTTTGCTGTTTTTTTTAGCATTTGGTGTCCCAATACTATTAGCTATTGTAGCTTTAGCAATAAGAAATAAAAACAAAAGGGTATCAAAAGTACTATTAATAATTGCTGCAGTTTATGCTTTAATAGGTCTAGGTATTTGTGGAATTTCAATGATATAAAACATAACTTATGATATTTTTAGAAGGAAACATGAATTTAAATGGCTTGATAGTCTTAATTATAGCTGTCATGTTTGGTCCAGCTATTTTATTAGCTATCATTGGGCTTGCTGTTCGTAAAAAAAACAAAAAAGCAGCCAAAGTATTATTCATTCTAGCTGCTGTTTATGTTATTGTGAGTTTAGGTATTTGTGGCGGTATGATGGCTTAATTTATACCAAAAATAACACCTATAAAAAGCGTCTAATATTTATTTATTGTAAACCACTAATTGGGTTCGTAAACTACATTAATTTAGATTCTTTAGCTATTGCCATTCACAAACATATTTAACTATCTTTGCAGTCGCTGTTTTAAACGGCTTTTTTGAGTATGAAGAATATTAGGAATTTTTGCATTATTGCACATATAGATCACGGTAAGAGTACGCTCGCAGACCGTTTATTAGATTATACAGGATCGGTAACTGCTAGAGAGCAGCAAGACCAACTACTAGATAGTATGGATTTAGAGCGTGAACGTGGTATTACCATAAAGTCGCACGCCATCCAAATGGAGTACGTTTACAAAGGAGAAGATTATATCTTAAATTTAATTGACACGCCCGGTCATGTCGATTTCTCGTATGAAGTATCTCGATCTATTGCTGCCTGTGAAGGCGCTTTACTTATTGTAGATGCCGCTCAAAGTATTCAAGCACAAACCATTTCTAATCTGTATTTAGCTCTAGAAAACGATTTAGAAATTATTCCTGTTTTAAATAAAGTAGATTTACCAAGTGCGAATCCAGAGGAAGTAACCGACGATATTGTAGACTTATTAGGTTGTGATGCAGAAGAAGTGATTCATGCCAGTGGAAAAACTGGTTTTGGAGTCGACAATATTTTAGCAGCGATTATAGATCGCGTTCCTGCTCCAAAAGGAGACCCGGACGCCCCTTTACAAGCCTTAATTTTCGATTCTGTTTATAATACTTTTAGAGGTATTGAAACCTATTTTAGAGTTTTTAATGGCGAAATTAAAAAAGGCCAAAAAATTAAATTTGTTGCAACCGATAAAGAGTATTTTGCTGATGAAGTTGGAACATTAAAACTAAATCAGGTTGCTAAACAAAGTGTAAAAACTGGTGATGTTGGTTATTTAATAACAGGTATTAAAACCGCTAAAGAAGTAAAAGTAGGAGATACTATTACCGATTTCGCAAACCCAACAACCAATATTGTTGAAGGTTTCGAAGATGTTAAACCAATGGTTTTTGCAGGTATTTACCCTGTTGACACAGAAGATTATGAAGAACTTCGTAATTCGATGGAAAAACTACAACTAAACGATGCATCGTTGGTATTTGCTCCAGAAAGTTCTGCGGCTTTGGGTTTTGGTTTTCGTTGTGGTTTCTTGGGCATGCTTCACATGGAAATTATTCAAGAACGTCTAGAACGTGAGTTCGATATGACTGTTATTACCACAGTTCCCAACGTATCGTACCATGCTTTTACAAACAAAAATCCTGATGAAGCTTTCATAGTAAATAACCCATCCGATTTACCAGATCCTTCAACTGTTAACCGTGTTGAAGAACCTTATATTAAAGCAACGATTATTACTAAATCAGATTTTGTTGGTAATGTGATGTCACTTTGTATTGAAAAAAGAGGCATTGTTCAAAATCAAACGTATTTAACAACAGAACGTGTCGAGTTAACTTTCGAAATGCCTTTAGCTGAAATTGTTTTCGATTTTTACGATCGCTTAAAAACCGTTTCAAAAGGCTACGCTTCTTTCGATTATCATCCAATAGGAATGAAAGTCTCTAAACTAGTACGTTTAGACATTTTATTAAATGCACTGCCTGTTGATGCTCTATCTGCTTTAATCCATGCCGATAATGCTCAAAGTATTGGTAAAAAAATGTGTGAAAAACTAAAAGAACTTATTCCGCGTCAGCAATTCGATATTCCTGTTCAAGCAGCTATTGGAGCTAAAATTGTTTCAAGAGAAACTATTAAAGCACTTCGTAAAGATGTGACTGCAAAATGCTACGGTGGTGATATTTCGCGTAAGCGTAAACTTTTAGAAAAGCAAAAGAAAGGTAAAAAACGTATGCGCCAAGTAGGTAATGTAGAAATACCTCAGCAAGCATTTATGGCAGTTTTAAAACTGAATGATTAAATAAATCCTTTTTGCTCTGCAATTTCAAGCAAGTCTCTGTCATGTTTACTATCTACATTAAAAAGCTCTTTTAGTGTTCGTTTTCTTTTTTCTATAGCAGCTTTAGAAAGCGGTATTATTTGTGGTAATTCGCTCATTTTTGTGCCACGGGATAACTCGTATAATAACGTTCTATCTATATCATCTATCACGAAACTATTAGAAGTCAATTTACGCATCAATTGAACTACAGACTTACTATAATGGGGTATATTATCTATTATTTTTTCAATGGCTAAAACAAGTTCTTTAGGGCTTAAATCATTCTTTATTAAAAACCCTTCGGGGTTTATGCTTTTAAAAATATTATTGATTCTATAGTTGTCATTATACGTTGTAACAATAATTATTTTAGCCTTTGGCAAAAGCATTCTTATTTTAACACCTAAATCTTCTCCAGAAATGATCTTTCTATCTTTAGATGGTGGCAATTTAATATCTAAAAAAACAATATCAATAACCTCTCCTGTTAAAGCTTTTTTTACTTTCAAATAAGCATCATCACAATTTGTGACTTTATGTATATTAAATTTTAAATCTATATTATTAGAACTTACATAGTCTAGTGCATGCTCATAGGCATTACTAATTAATGGGTGGTCTTCTACTATTAATATATTCATATTCTAAAAACGCTTGTAAACCGGGACACTTACATTTAGCTCCGTTCCTTCATTTAAAATTGATATTATTTGATGATTGCCCCGAAGCTTTAATACCCTAGAGGCTATATTTTTTAAACCAATGCCTTTATAATTTCTAGTGGTATCAAACCCTATGCCATCGTCCTCTATCTTAATCTCTAAAACATTATCTCTTAACGAAAAAGAAACAGTAACATTATCAGCATTAGCATGTTTGATAATATTTTGTATGGATTCCTGAATAATGCGATAAATTTCCACCTTTTGCCCATCATGCAACAATTCAAAATTCACACCATCATCTTTTTTAAGCTTACAACTAAAACCCACTATAACACTTTGCTTTTCTATATATTCTTCTAAAATAGATTGGAAACTGGTTTTTGATAACTCATTCTCTTTTTTAAGCGCGTGAGATACTTCTCTTACTTCCTTTTCAATATCTTGCAATTCGTCTGCAAATTCCTTGTATGTATTCAAGGTTGCCTCATCCCCTTTAATATCTAAAAACCCCATAGCCATTCTTGTTCCAAATAACCTCCCCAAGATACCATCATGCAAGTCTTGAGCTATTCTATGCCGCTCTTGTAACCTGCCCTCTTCTTGCTTAGTTTGTTGCTGCAGCATCAACTTATATATTTCTTGATTCGCTTTCTCTTGCTCACTTGCAAAAATTAACGTCTTGTTTTTTGAGCGTTGAACTCTTATAAAATACAATAGCCCTAATACCAAAATTAATATGCCTCCTATTATTGTAATTAAAATGTTTTGAGTACTTAATCGTTTGGTTTCTTTTATATACTGGTCTGTTTCAAATTCTATTCTAGCATACTTGTTTCTCTTTAAACGTTCTTCTCTTTGAATACTATCGTTTAAGTTTATATAAGACTCATAATGTTTTACTGCTATGCTATCATCCTCTATTTTCGAAAGGACTAATAGTGATTTTAATAAATCATCTTTATAAAACTGTTCTGAAATCTCTTTGGCTTTATAGCCATGATATAAAGCAGAATCTTTTTGCTTTTTATAATCATAATACTCTGCTAAATGTTGGTGAATGATTATAGTTTTATAGACTTCCCCTATACCGTCACAAATTTTTAATGCTCTTAAGTATAATTCTGGTAACTGACTATAATCTTTAGATAAAAATAAAACATACGCATAATTGTCTAATGACATAGCATAAATATCAGGGTGTTCATTAATAATATTTGTAGTATGTAAAATTTCATTATATTTTTCAATAGCTAAATCGAATTTTTCCCAATTGCTATACACATTAATCAAATTATTTATAGAATTTCCTATATTTCTTTCAAAATTGCCTTTTAAACTTCTCTTTAAACTCAATGAGAGATTATGATACCTTATAGATTCTTCATACTGCCCTAGTTCATTAAAGACTATTCCTAAATTATTATAGATAAAAGATTTGTATTTGTAGACATCATTTGACTCTCTCAATCTGTCGAGTAATACAAGGGATTCTATTGAAGTAGATTCACCCCCTTTATAATCCCTTTCATCACATTGAATTCCCGAAATACCATAAAGGGTTAAAACTGTTTCGAAATCATAACTAAACCTTCTAAAAAAGTTTTCTGCTTTTCGATAATAATAATATGCACTGTCATTTTTAAAAGTATATCTATACAATTCTCCTAAATAATAATGACTATAAGCTATAGCAGAAGAATCTTTGTTCTTTTCAGCCAAATTCAAGTTTCTATAAGAAAGTTTTTTAAGGTTATTAAAGTCTTTGCTTTCTAAATAGGCCTCCATAAGCATTTTATTCGAATTCAAAATAACCGAATCAACTTCTAATTCATAAGACAACTTACTAGCCTTTTTAGCATACAGAATTCTCATTTCTATATCTAAGTCGTGATTTTTAGATATAACCCTTAACTCTTGTATAGTATCTAGCTGCTTTTCAAAGTTCTTATTTTGCGCATTTGTGTTTAAACAAAAAAGAAAAAGGGATGTTAGAAAAAAGGGGCTTTTAAACATATTTAGAAACTGTTTTTATAACAGCATAAAACAAATATAAAATTTATCTCATATCCTTCTAGAGGTATTTCATTTCTTTGATGAATAAAAGTTAATCTTTTGAGTTTTTATCATTTCTCATTGAAAAATCAAAAATATTTATATGTTTTTTTAAGTTTTTGTTATTGATAACATCAATTAATGCTATATCTGCTTTATTTTCCCTAAAAATAAAATCAGCTAAAAAGTTTAGACAATAATTTTGTAAGTTTATAAGATATGCAATATTATATATGAACGTTACACACATAAGCGCAGAATGTTATCCAGTAGCTAAAGTAGGAGGGTTAGCAGATGTTGTTGGAGCATTACCAAAATATCAAAATAGTGCCTCATTTTCATCTCAAGTTATTATGCCTTTTTATGATAACAAATTTACCAAAGCAAATACTTTTAATACCGTTTATGAATCTCAATTAAACTTAGCGGATACATCATATCCTTTTAAAATATTAACCTTAAAAGAACCTCTTCTAGATTTCGATATTTTTTTTGTTGATGTTCCCGAACTTTTATTCAAAGAATATGTGTATTCCAATGATGATACAGAACGCTTTTTAGCCTTTCAAATTGCAACGTTAGATTGGATGCTAACTTGGGATGCATATCCCGATTATATACATTGTCATGACCACCATACAGGGTTGATTCCTTTCATGCTTCAAGAAAGCTTTAAATATGAGGCTTTTAGAAAAATCCCAAATATTTTAACCATACATAATGCGCAATACCAAGGCTGGTTTTCGCATAAAAAAGTAAATTTAATTCCTCCTTTTAATTTTGAGAATGTAGGATTTTTAGATTGGGGCGGTAGTGTAAACCCATTAGCAGCAGCAATAAAATGTGCTTGGCGGATTACCACGGTATCCCCCAGTTATATGGAAGAATTAAAGTTATCTGCTAACGGATTAGAAAATCTGTTAAATCATGAAAGCGCAAAATGCTCGGGTATTTTAAACGGTATCGATTGGAATGTATGGGATCCAGAAACCGACAATTACCTTGTTTCCAACTACAATACCAAAACAGTTGTTTCTGGAAAAAAAGCAAACAAAAAACATTTGTGCGATACCTTTAATCTAGACGTTAAAAAACCCCTTTTTGCATTTATTGGTAGATTAGTTGGAGAAAAAGGATCCGATTTGTTTCCCGAAGCATTTAAAGATATTCTTGAAAAAGGAGACGCTTCTATCTTACTATTAGGTTCTGGACATGACGATACAGAAATTCAGTTAGAAGCTCTTAAAAATGATTATAAAGGCACTTACAATGCTTTTATTGGGTACGATGAATCCTTATCACATGTTATCTATGCGGGTGCAGATTTTTTACTTATGCCATCAAGAGTAGAGCCTTGTGGACTTAACCAAATGTATGCATTAAGATATGGCACCATACCTATTGTGCGACGTATTGGAGGTCTTAAAGATACCGTTATAGATATTTCAGAAAAAAACGGCTTTGGTATTTGCCATAAAGACGTTACAGTTTCAGACATAACAAATGCGATAGATAGAGGGACCTCCCTTTATGAAAACAACACAACGTATAAAAAACTAAGTAAGCAGGTTATGGGAATTGATCACTCCTGGAATGCTTCTGCAAAAGAGTACATTAAATTATATAAATCCATTTAAACTAAAAATATGATAAATAACAAGGTTTTATCCATCATCTTAGGCGGTGGTCAAGGTTCAAGACTACATCCTTTAACTGAACAACGATCTAAACCAGCTGTACCAATAGCAGGAAAATATAGATTGGTTGACATCCCTATTTCCAATTGTATTAACGCAGATATTAAACGCATGTTTGTTTTAACACAATTTAATTCAGCATCATTGAACCGTCATATTAAAGATACCTATCATTTTAGTTTTTTTAGTAGTGCTTTTGTTGATGTACTTGCCGCAGAACAAACACCAGGGAATAAAGGTTGGTTTCAAGGAACCGCTGATGCAGTTCGCCAAAGTATGCATCATTTTTTAAGGCATGATTTTGATTATGCATTAATACTATCTGGAGATCAATTATACCAAATGGATTACGATAAAATGATTGAAGCTCATGAAAAAAGTAATGCTAAAATTTCAATTGCTACTATTCCTGTTAATGCAAAAGACGCTACTTCTTTTGGTATCCTAAAAGCTAATGATAAAAGTGTAGTCACCTCTTTTATAGAGAAACCAGAGGCTAGCTTACTACCAGACTGGACTTCTGAAGTAAGTGACGAAATGAAAGGCCAAGGTCGAAACTATCTGGCTTCTATGGGGATTTATATTTTTAACCGGGATTTATTAATCAAATTAATGAATGATTCTTCTACAATAGATTTTGGTAAAGAAATCATCCCTCAAAATATTAAAAAACATAAAACACTAAGCTACCAATACGAAGGATATTGGACAGATATAGGTAACATTGATTCCTTTTTTGAAGCCAATATTGGATTAACAGACAATATACCTGATTTCGATTTATATGATAAGAAAAAGCGTATATACACACACGCCAGAATGTTACCTACAACAAAAGTCGCAGGCACAACATTAAACCAAACGGTCATTGCAGAAGGGTGTATTATTAGTGCTGCAAAAATCGAGAAATCTGTTATCGGTATTCGTTCCAGAATTGGTGATGAGTCCACAGTAATAAAAACCTATATGATGGGAAGCGATTACTACGAAACATTACATGAGATACAAGAAAAGAAAATAAAAAACTTAATGGGAATTGGAGAACGATGCTTTATTAAAAATGCCATTCTCGATAAAAACTGCCGCATTGGTGATGATGTAAGAATAAATGGAGGGAATCACTTAGAAGATACGGAAACCGAGACCTATGCAATTAAAGACGGTATTGTAGTAATTAAAAATGGAGCAACCATCCCTAACGGTTTTGTAATATAATATATGGCACAAATAAAACCCTATAGCTTATTTACCGAATTAGACATCTATCTATTTAAATCGGGAACTCATTATCGTCTTTATGAAAAATTTGGATCTCATATTACCATTATTGATGGTATTGAAGGAACATATTTCTCTGTATGGGCGCCCAGCGCAAAATCTGTATCAGTAATTGGTGATTTTAATCACTGGAAAGAAGGCGAACATCAACTAAATGTACGCTGGGATTCAAGTGGCATCTGGGAAGGGTTTATTCCTTTGATAGGAAAAGGCACTATTTATAAATACAGCATTAAAAGTTACAATGGTGATATAAAAACAGAAAAGGCCGACCCTTATGCAAGACGCTGTGAGCATCCTCCCAAAACAGCATCAATTGTTTGGGATGATAACTATGCATGGAAAGATAAAGATTGGATGAAAAAGCGTAAAAAGCATAATGCTATAGACGCTCCTTTTTCTGTTTACGAAGTACATCTAGGCTCTTGGAAAAGACATTTAGAAGAAGATCGGTTTTTGTCTTATTTCGAGTTAGCAGACGATTTAGTAAACTATGTTAAAGACATGAATTTTACACATGTAGAACTCATGCCTATTATGGAATACCCTTATGATCCTTCATGGGGATACCAGCTAACAGGGTATTTTGCACCAACTTCTCGTTTTGGTTATCCTGAAGAGTTCAAGTATTTGGTAGACAAACTACACCAAAACGATATTGGTATTATTTTAGACTGGGTACCTTCTCACTTTCCAGAGGATGCACACGGTTTAGGATTCTTTGATGGCTCTCATTTATACGAACACCCAGACAAAAGAAAAGGCTATCACCAGGATTGGAAAAGTCTGATTTTTAATTACGAACGAAATGAAGTTAGATCGTTCCTGATAAGTAATGCCATTTTCTGGATGGAACAATATCATGCAGACGGATTACGTGTTGATGCCGTTGCATCTATGCTATTTTTGGATTATTCTCGTGAAGAAGGTGAATGGGAACCTAATATGTATGGCGGTAGAGAAAATCTCGCCGTTATAAGTTTTCTAAAAGAATTGAATAAAGAAATTTACAGATCCTTCCCAGATGTTCAAACCATCGCAGAAGAATCCACAGCATTTCCAATGGTTTCCAAGCCTGTTTTTTCTGGTGGTCTAGGTTTTGGTATGAAATGGATGATGGGTTGGATGCATGATACCCTAGAATATTTCGCCAAAGACCCTATTTATAGAAAATACCACCAAAATGACATAACATTTAGTTTGGCATATGCCTTTACCGAAAATTTCATGTTACCATTATCACATGACGAAGTCGTTTATGGTAAGAACTCTATTTTAGGCAGAATGCCTGGCGATGAATGGCAACGCTTTGCAAATCTTCGTTTATTATACGGCTATATGTTTACCCATCCAGGAACCAAATTATTGTTTATGGGCGGTGAGTTTGGTCAATATAACGAATGGAATTTTCAAGAAAGCCTAGATTGGAATTTATTAGACTTCGAACCACATAAAAATCTTCAAAACTATTATAGGGAATTAAACAAGCTCTATAAAACAACACCTGCCTTGTATGAAAAAGGATTTAGTGGAGAAGGGTTTGAATGGATTAGTTTTGATGACCATGAAAACTGTGTTTTATCTTATATAAGAAAAGGGTACGACTCTGAAAATGATGTTATCGTTGTTTGTAACTTAACACCAAACATTAGAGAAAATTACAAAATAGGAGTCCCTTTAAAAACAAAAATTAAAGAAATTTTTAATAGCGATGCTAAAGAATTTGGTGGAAGTGGCATTACAAACAAAAAACAAATTTCAGCAAAAAAAGACCCCTGGAACGGAAAGGATTTTTCAGTAGAAATAACATTACCTCCTTTAGGCTTGGTTATCTTTTCAACGTAAATACGTTTCTATTTGAGGTTTATGTAATTATCTCATTGATTATTTGTGTTTTATCAAATAATCATAATGTTTTTTTAATAAATACTGACCACTATTAGTTGCTAAATTTAGTAATTTAGGCAACTAATAAATTGCGCTAACCTCTATGATTTTAAATACCGAATTAGAATATAAAGGAAACCTGTTTCCTTCCAAAATAGTTTCATACGAAAAGAACCTAAACGTACTTTCTTTTACTACAGAGAATGGTGTTATATTAGAAGTTACCGTACGTCGCGATAGTATCCTACGATTCAGATTTGCTACAACGGGTATTTTTGAAAATGACTTCTCTTATGCCATCACTAAATATGCCAGTAGAGGTTATAATCATCTTGAAGTAACAGAAGATGAAAATAACTATACTATAACCACATCAAAACTTATTTGTCGTATTTCAAAATTAGATTTGCGAACGTCTATTTTTGACGCTAAGGATAACTCCTTAATTTGCGAAGACGAACTTGGGTTTCACTGGGAAGAAAGTTATGAGCACGGTGGCGATATTGTAAAAATGTCTAAAACATCTCAACCAGGTGAAAGCTACTATGGCTTAGGTGATAAACCTGTAGATAATAATCTTAAAGGTAAACGCTTCGAGAATTGGGTAACAGATTCTTATGCCTATGGTAGAGATACTGACCCCATTTATAAAGCGATTCCTTTTTACACAGCCCTACATAATAAAAAATCTTACGGCATATTTTTCGATAATACCTTCCGTTCATTCTTTGATTTTTGTCATGAACGTCGTAACATCACGAGTTTTTGGGCTCAAGGTGGTGAAATGAATTACTACTTCATTTATGGACCAGAAATGTCTGATGTTGTTGTAAATTATACCGACTTAACAGGAAAGCCTCATGAGCTTCCAGCTCTATGGACTTTAGGGTACCACCAATGTAAATGGAGTTACTATCCTGAGTCCAACGTAAAAGAAATTACAGCGAAGTTTAGAGAATTGCAAATTCCATGTGATGCGATCTATTTAGATATAGACTACATGGAAGGATTTAGATGTTTTACCTGGAGCAAGGATCATTTTCCAGATCCTAAACGAATGGTTAAGGAGTTAGCCGATGATGGTTTTAAAACCATTGTTATTATAGATCCGGGCATTAAAATAGATATGGATTATTCTGTTTTTAAAGAGGGGTTAGAAAATGACTACTTCTGTAAACGGGCAGACGGCCCTTACATGAAAGGTAAAGTATGGCCTGGTGAATGTTATTTCCCAGATTTCACCAAACCAGAAGTAAGAGATTGGTGGTCTGATTTGTTTAAAGAACTTGTAGAAGACATAGGAGTGAAAGGCGTTTGGAATGATATGAACGAACCTGCTGTCATGGATGTTCCAGGAAAAACCTTCCCTAATGATGTAAGGCATGATTACGATGGCAATGCTTGTAGTCACAGAAAAGCACATAACGTTTATGGCATGCAAATGGCAAGAGCTACCTATCAAGGTTTAAAAAAATTCTCATATCCTAAAAGGCCTTTTGTAATTACTAGAGCTGCATATTCTGGTACACAACGTTATACGTCTAGTTGGACTGGTGATAATGTAGCAACATGGGACCACTTAAACATTGCCAACCTACAGGCACAACGTATGTGTATGTCTGGATTCTCTTTTATTGGATCGGATATTGGTGGATTTGCAGAACAACCTAATGGCGAGCTATACGCGCGTTGGATTCAGCTAGGGATTTTCCACCCATTTTGTAGAACACATTCCTCTGGAGACCATGGAGATCAAGAGCCTTGGGCTTTTGGAGATACTATAACCAATGTAGTAAGAAAGTTTATTGAATTAAGATATCAATTACTGCCTTATTTATACACCGCTTTTTGGAGATATGCCGAAGAAGGCATTCCTATTTTAAAGTCACTTGTATTATACGATCAGGAAGACGCTCAAACACATTATAGAAACGATGAGTTTATCTTTGGCGAAAAGATCTTAGCATGCCCAATAACAGGACCTAATCAAAAAGGAAGACGCATGTATATCCCTAGAGGGAAATGGTACAACTTCTGGACAGATGAGATCGTAAATGGAGGTCAGGAATTATGGGTGGATGCAGACCTAGACAGCATGCCAATATTTGTAAAAGAAGGCGCTATTATTCCTAAATACCCAATACAGCAATACGTAGGTGAAAAAGTTATTGATGAATTATTGCTTGATGTATATTACAAATTAGGTAAAGAAAGCTCAATGGTTTACGAAGATGCTACTGATGGTTATGATTACATTAAAGGAAGATATAGTTTAAGAGACTTCAAATTGCTTGGTAAGGAAAACGAATTAATTATTCAACAGCATAAGTCTGGTAAGTTTATAACAACGTATAAAACGTTTAAATTAAGCTTGCATGGTTTACCATTTAAAATATCTAAAGTCCAGGTAGATAATGAAGAAATCCTTTTTAAGGATATTAAGCTTAATGGTGATAATACTTTAGTTCTTGATAAGGAATTTACAGAGCTTCATATTATGGCTTAGAACCATATCATACAACTAATTAAAAAGCTCCTGTTGCCTTATCTTCAGGAGCTTTTTTAATAATTAAGACTATTTAATCACCTAACAAACAATAAACTAACAATTAAAAATTTTTATTTTTAAACAAGAATCAATTTAAAGATTATTCGTACATTGTGTTGAAAATTTTTAAATTAAACTTCACGATGGTACATCAGGAACTAAAAAATTCAGATTATAGGATCAGAAAATTAATAGGGACTTTAGGTTTATGCCTTCCCTTTATATTGCTCATTTCTAAAGGTGAATTATTGGCTTCAATGAGTCATTATTACTATGCTACTTTATCCTCTTTATTCTTTATTATAATTTTGTCTGCATTTGCTTTATTTTTAATCTCTTACAGAGGTTACAAAAAGGATGCTACTTCAGAAATTATAAGTGATGATATTATTACCAATATTGGCGGTTTTGCAGCTCTTGTTGTTGTTTTTGTTCCAACATGCTGTACAGATAGTAATAGTGCCATTATTGACCTTATTTGCAAAAATGAAAACTATCCTTTATTTGGTCATAAAAGCGCAGCTACAAATGCTATTCATTTAATAAGCGCGGCCATATTTATACTTTCAATGGGATGGATGTCTAAATATAAGTTTACTAGAAATAAAGATGATGTAAATAATAAATTATACAATATCTGCGGAAACATTGTTTTCATATCAGTAGCACTAATTCTTGTCATGATTATACTCGAAAAATTAGGAGTAGGGACAGGCTCATTGTTTTTCAAGTATTATGTGTTTATTTTTGAAACAACAGCAGTGATACCTTTTGGAATTTCTTGGCTTGTAAAAGGCAAAGCAATTGATGATGTGAAAAGTTTTTTGAAATAAAACACCCTAAGTTCGACGTAAAATTTATTAAAAACATCTTATTTAATCCAATGAAAAACAGCTATTTGTCATGTCGACAGAGCGAAGTATGAGTGATGAGATTCCCCGCCTGCCAGCAGGCTCCTCGTGCCTCGTAATGAATGACATGATTTCTTCTTCGGAACCTTTTTTAAGTATTTGATTATCAGTTTATAATATATCGAACTGACAACATTAAAACAAGTGTCTCATCAGTTAAACAGAAGTCACTTCTTCAGTCCCTAAGGCTTTTCCTAAGTATACTAACAGGTATCCTTTTTCAACATTTTCAATAGCTTTATTGTAAGAAGATATAATTTCTAAAACACCTTTTTTATCTTTAACAAATAGCGGTATTATGTCATCCTCTTTACTTGTTGCTTCAATTAAATCTTCATAATGATCTCTGTCATTAATTTCAATTTCGTGTATCTCTGGATATTTGCGAGCGACTTCAGAAAGAACATTAAAATCATCTGTATGAGAAAATAAACCCTCCTTTGGATTATTATCAGGATCATTCATTTCATCAACCGTTACCAATCTAAAGGAGCCGTTCTCACCAAATTGTTTTCCAAACTTATCAATAGCAAACTGATTAATATCTGCACTACCCGTTAAAGCCATTAAAAAACCGACATCATTAAGCTCTATATTATCTTCCAGATTTTCAGAATATATGTCCGTATTTATAGCCTCAAGCCCTAATTCCTGAGCCATTTGAATATTGGTTTGATTACTGTCTATTAAAACTACATGGCGTTGGTTATTCACCAGATACTGTCCAATCAATCTAGAAACTTGTGATGCTCCCAGTATTAAAATACCTTCCGAACTTTTTAGAAAAACGCCAACAACTTTGGCAAATCCTCTTGCGGTAGTCGCATTTAATAAAACAGTTCCAAGAACGATCATAAACACTAAAGGCGTAATATACTCTGCACCCTCAACGCCTTGTTTCACTAATTTACTTCCAAAAAGAGATGCTATTCCTGCAGCAACAATACCTCTGGGGCCTACCCAACTAATAAATACCTTTTCTCGAGTTTTTAATTTAGATTTAGACGTGCTTAGAAACACAGCTAACGGCCTTATAACAAAAACCACGGCTGCAAAAAGCAAAGCAGTTTTCCAACTATAAAGAAGCATTAAATCTTCAATATTAATATTTGCTGCCAGTAAAATAAACAGAATTGAGATCAATAAAACACTCAAAGACTCTTTAAAATAAAGAAGTTCCTTTATGTTTTCTAATTTACCATTACCTAAAACCATACCCATAACAACAACAGCCAACAGGCCTGACTCATGAGCAAAGATTTCTGATTCAACAAAAACCAGCAGTACAGTGGAAAGCGATACAACATTTAGCAGATAATGTGGAATCAATTTTTTATTAATAGCAAAGGCCAATGCATGAGCAAACGTAAAACCAAATGTAGTTCCGAAAAGAATAATTTTCCCAAATTCAATCAAAGCCGTTTTAGTAAAGCCACTATCCCCTTCAACGCTAATAAATTCAAACACCAATACAGCTACCAAAGCACCAATAGGGTCAATTAAAATGCCTTCCCATTTCAATACGGTAGAGATATCTTTTTTAAGGGGAATATTTCTTAAAATAGGGGTTATTACTGTTGGCCCCGTAACAATTATAAGACCAGAAAATAAAAATGATAGCTCCCAACTTAATTCAAAAATGAAGTGAGCTAATATCCCTGCTCCAAAAAAAGTAACAGCAGACCCTAATGTTATTAATTTGGTAATCACTGGACCTACATTTTTTATTTCAGAACGCTTTAATGTTAATCCGCCTTCAAAAAGAATAATACTAATAGCCAGAGATACAAAATAGAACAAGCCTTCTCCAGGAAACAAACCTTGCTTACCATTCCAGATAGGTTCGATCCATTTAGAGCCATCATCACTTAAAAACTCTGCCGCAATTGGCCCCACCAAAAGGCCTATAAGAATTAGTGGTAAAATAGCTGGAATCTTAAATTTCCAGGCAAACCATTGTGCTAAAATCCCTAAAATAATAATTCCTGCTAGTTCTAACATCTTTTAAAATCTATTAAGACACTAATTTAAGTAAAACAGATGATTTCACTAACTTATATTTTATTTGTTTCCATTAGTCGCAATCATTAACACAAAATTGAATGATTCTTTTAATTATATTGACTTAATATTAAACGCAGTCTCTCTTTTTTAAAAAAAATACTATCTTTCTACTCTTTTTATCTAAATAACTCAAGTGTCTTTACAACCTTTTAAAAGCATTGGTATTGGTGCCGCATTTTCACCTAATTTAAAAGCAAACCTCCATGAGGCGGCCAGGCTTTCGCTTTTTTTTAGTTCAAAATTGTTTTTAATTCATGTCGGCGAAGTTTCTGATGACAAGGTTAAAATGCTTAAAATCTTTTTAAAACCTTTTGAAAAAGATAATCTGGATTACGAAGTTGTATACAAATCGGGAAACCCTGTAGATGTTATTTTATCCACTACTGAAGAAAAAAATATAGATCTTTTAATTCTTGGAGCCGTACAGCGTGAACGTTTTTTAAAATATTATGTAGGGTCTATTGCCCGAAAGATTACACGTAAAGCAAAGTGCTCTGTTTTATTATTGGTTAAGCCTTCGATTGAGCGTGTTGCATGCGAACATATTGTTGTAAATGGCTTAGAAGACCCTAAAACAGAACAAACTATTAAAGCTGCATTTTATGTTGCAAAACAGCTTGAAGCTGAAAAAGTAACCATCGTTGAAGAAATTAAACAAAAACAAGTTTCGGTAAAGGTTGATGATGATAAATCGTTGCGTAAAGCTAATATAATTAAAGAACGTATAAGGCTTAGAGAAAACTCAAGAATTAACGATATTATAGAACATATTCCTAAAAAATATACCAAAGATATTGTCACAAAGTTGCAGCCTATTTTTGGTAAACAAGGGTATTCTATTGGACACTATGCTCAAATTTCCAGAGCCGATTTATTAGTTATGAACGCCCCTAGCAAAATGACTTTTTGGGATCGTTTATTTCCGCATGATATAGAGCATATTTTAACAGAGTTACCAACCGATGTTTTAATCCTTCAATGAGTCCAAAAAAGAATAAAATAAAAGATTTTCTTAGTACATTACCAAAAAATATTTTTTCTGGTTTTGTAGTTAGCCTTATTGCATTGCCTCTTGGGTTAGGGTTAGCAATGGCTAGTGAAGCACCTCCTATAGCTGGTATTATAGCAGCTGTAGTTGGTGGTATTGTTGTTTCTATTTTTGGTGGAAGTCATGTTACGATTGCCGGCCCCGGTAATGGTTTAGTTGGTGTGCTTTTGGTAGCTATAACAACATTGGGTATAGAAAGTGCCTACGCTGCCATTATATGTTCAGGTCTCTTATTGCTCTTGCTTGGTTTTTTTAGAATGGGAAAATTGGCCGATTTTTTTCCTTCATCGGCTATTCAAGGTATGTTAGCAGCCATTGGGCTCATTATTTTAGCCAAGCAGTTTCATATTATGTTCGCCCATAAAATTAAACGCAAAGCGACTTTAGATTATCTGTATGAAATACCATTTACCATTAACGATGCTTTACATTACCAAAATAAAGGGTTAATCTTTGCTGCTTTAGCTGGCGTAATAAGTTTGGCCATCATGATGTTTTATGCCAAAATCAGAAATAAGTATTTACAACTTATACCAGCACCCATGTGGATTGTTTTACTTTCTATAGGCTTTAGTTACTACTTCGAGTTTATAGTGCATGAGGTAAACCCTATTGCAAAAGAATACATGATTTCTGGTATACCTAGTATTCAAACAATCATTGCAGAGATGCATTTGCCCGATTTTTCCAGTGTTGGTAGTTTTCCTTTTTGGTCCAGTGTATTAGCCATTACATTAATAGCCAGTATAGAGTCGTTATTAAGCATAAAAGCCGTAGATAAATTAGACCCGGAAAAAAGACGTTCTAATGTAAATAGAGACCTTAAAGCGCTTGGTTTGGCAACCATAGGAAGTGGGTTTCTTGGGGGCCTTAATGTCGTCACTGTTATTGCTCGTAGTTCCGTTAACGTAAATAATGGTGCCAGTAACAGGTCTTCTAACTTTTTTCACGCAACATTTTTAGTGTTATTTATTGTTTTATTCAGTACCCAACTAACGCGAATTCCATTACCCGCTTTAATGGCTATATTGGTATACACTGGCTATAAATTAGCATCTCCAAATGTCATTAAAAAAATATTCTCTATTGGTAAAGAGCAACTTATTATATTTTTTGTCACCCTATTAATAACCTTAAAAATAGGACTGATAACAGGCATCTTAGCAGGTGTTATTACAACTTTAATTATTCATATAGTCATTAATAAAACAGTTTCCTTGTTTGTTAGAAACGTTATGAAACCTAATGTTTTAATGTATCAGGAAGAAGGTCAGGACAACTATTACGTGAGCGTAAAACATTTTTGTAGTTTTTTAAACTATTACAAGTTAAAAGATAAGCTAGACGCAGTTCCGGAAGATAAAGACGTTATTGTTGATTTTTCGCTGTGTAGTTTTGTGGACCATACCGTCATGGAAAACATGCATAATTTCCAGGAATTATTTAAAAAACGAGATGGTCATTTTGATGTTATAGGTTTAGATATGCACGATACAGACTCCAAGCACCCTTTTGCTTTAAGGCGTTTGCTACCTGTACCAAACATTATTAAAAACAACCTTACCAGACGTCAAACCAGTATAGAAGATCTGGCCGAAGATTTTAAATTAAACTATACATCTGAAAAACAAAAAGATATCGATTTTTTAAATCATTTTTTATTCTTCAACACAAAAAACATTAACCATATCTATAATCAATTATCGTATAAAAATAATGCTATAAATTTATTCGATATTGAGTTTTCTGAAGGTGAATTTATTGCCAAAGAAGTTATTAGATCGACCATGCTTCATATAAAATTAGATTGTCCAATACCCGAATTCACATTAGACAGGGAAGGTTTTTTAGAAAAAGTATATGCCTTCGCAGGGTTTAAAGATATTCCTATTCAAAACCATTCCGATTTTTCCAACCGTTTTTATTTATTAGGCGATAACGAAGAAGCGATTACAGCCTTTTTTGATGATGATCTGGTTCATTTCTTTGAAAGTAATCCTTATTACCATATCGAGTCGAACGGAGAGTCTTTATTAATTTTCGGAAAAGAGCGTTTGGCAAGTATAAAAGAAATTAAGGCCTTGTTTGATTTTGGAAAACGTCTGAAAGATGTTGTTGGCCATTGATTAGATGTCATTCTGAACACAGTGAAGAATCTCTTAAACGGGAATTTTCACAAAAAAACCATACTTCAATCTCATAACCTCAAAACGGCGTAGCATTAACAAAAAGACTTCTTAATTATATAATTTCAAATTATAAGATAAATCTGTCAATAAATTAAATAAACTTCTTATATTTAGGCAGATATAAAAAAGTAAACGTCACAAAATGCGTTTATATTAATTGTTACAGGCAATAGATCAAAACTTAAAAAGAATAAATCATGAATACTCACGCTGACAAAACAAAGGAAAACAAAAGCCAGTCAGTTCCTGCCGCTAACCGCAAGGTAAAGCCACATAGTGAGACTACTTCTCGGTTTATTGATAATCGCCCTGAAGCTATTGCTCAAAGAAAGCTGCAAGAGGTAGCGAATAATAGCCCACAAGCAAAACAAGCAGCTCAATTACAAGCAATGGCGAACAATCATCATTCACAGCAACCACAGCATACAATCCAAAAAAAAGAAAATAAAACGGGCTTACCAGATAATTTGAAGTCGGGAATTGAAAACCTGTCTGGTTACTCAATGGATGATGTAAAGGTGCATCGCAATTCTGATAAGCCAGCTCAGTTACAAGCGCATGCCTATGCGCAAGGAACTAACATTCACTTAGGGCCAGGGCAAGAAAAACATTTGCCTCACGAAGCATGGCATGTAGTTCAGCAAAAGCAAGGAAGGGTAAAGCCCACTATGCAAATGAAAGGAAAGGTGAATATAAATGACGATGCCGGATTGGAGAAAGAAGCTGATGTTATGGGAGCTAAAGCACTTCTGCAAACAAATAAGCAAGTAATCGCATCCCCCCAAACACAACACCCAATAAATGTCCAGCAGCCTGTGCAAAGGCTTATGAAGAAACTTGATTTAGATAAAACCGGATACCGTAAAGCAACTATGACAACCGTTTTTCTTTACGCTGAGTTTAATGGAAAGCCTGTTGGTGCCAACGGATTATTTAAAACAGAAAAAGGCAATCATGCAGAAGAAAATCTAATAGCGTATATTATAAAACTAGGCCTGGAGAACGGAAACCTTGTAGTTTACCTTTCTACAAGCCCATGTAGTAGCACTTTTTGTACTAGAGACGATGGTAAAAAAGGTTGTCAGGAAAGATTAGAGGGTTTAAAAAAAGACAGAAATATCTCGATAAAAGTTCATGCCGATCATTTATACCAACCACAAGCTTTAGCATCTCAAGAATCTGAGTTTGAAAAAGGCGCAAAAGGTTTAAGTTCCTACAGTTCTGCAGCCACTAGTGCGTTTGAAATGACTTTTTCCTCTTTACCAAAAAAACTTAGTACTCCTGATATGATGGACGGGTTTGATGAAAAGGTAGCACAACTATAGATGGAATCTGATTATTAGTTTTAAATACATCATGGAAAATCATATCATTATGAAAACACAAATGTAAAATTGGCTATAAGCGATAATGAAAAACAATAGAGCAATCTATACCTTCAAAGCTTGAAACCAATAAAAAAAGTTTTATACAATTATTAGCATCTATTACAGAAACCCGTAACTAAGATTGGTTTTTTTGATAGAAATTTATTTACGCTCCGAAATAATATGTTTACTAGCACAAGTTTTTAACTTGTGGAGATAAGAGCAAGAAAAAATAAATAAGATAATTACCTGTTTCTCTCCACCAAATGCAAACTGGCGAGAGCGGGGATCAATTAGGAAAGGCAAGAACATAACATAATTTAAAAATATTGATACGATGAAAAATATTCTAGTTGCTATTATTCTACTACAAACGACCGTTCTGTTCAGTCAGACAAGGAATTCGGTTGATGATGGACGTAAAATTAAAATTCCTATTGTATTCCACGTTATTTATAATAATGATTCTGAGAACATAAGTGATCGTTTAATCTTAAATGAATTACAAGACTTAAATTTAAATTTTACGCAAAAGAATGATATGAGTTTACTTGATAACGACTTTCGTAATCTTGTAGGCAATCCTAATATTGAGTTTAATTTACTTGATACTATATTTCAAAAAAATGGAAAAAAAGGAATCCGAAGAATTTCTTCAAAGCAACTCGAAAAAAGAAACAAATTACTTATTGATCCCTCAAATTGTCTAAATGTTTTTATTGCGAAACAAGGGAATGCGTCAGATATTCTGAGTGATAGAGTGCACTTAAATTACAAAAGTGTTGGAATGAGCAGTCATGTACTAACACACGAAACAGGCCATTGGATGGGGTTATATCATATTTTCGGACAAATCGGAAACAGTTCTTGGCTGCGAGTAACCTTTGGAAATCGTAATGATTTAATAGATGATACACCAAAACAGAAAGGAGCAACAGCTGTATGTTATTCTATTACGCCTAAATGCCCTTGTCCTCCAAAGAAAACACACTATAGGGGTCATAAAACATTATATAATAATTTCATGGACTATAATCCATGTAGATGTATGTTTACAATTGGCCAATCCATTAAAATGAGGAATAATATAATTGAACACAAACGGATATTATTTGATAACTCAAAATACCCTAACGCTAGTTTAAAAGCTAGTGGCGGTAAAGATTACCAGCAAAACCAATAAAAAAACATAATAAAAGAAGTTTTATACAATTATTAGCAGCTATTACAGAAACCCGTAACTAAGATTGATTTTTTTGATAGAATTTATTCCCAATCGGGAATAATATGTTCGCTACCGCAAGTTTTTAACTTGTGGGTATAAAGTAAGAATAATGGTTCTGTTTTATGCGACCAGTTGTAAGCCGCTATTTGATGTTAGTACCACCCCTTTTATCTTTTTAATTGTATTAATTACATGCCAACATTGGTTGGTATTAAAAGTAAAAATAAAATAATTATCTGTTTCTCTCCACTAGTTTTTAAACTAGCGGGAGCGGAAGCAGATACAGGCAATTGTTATCAGCAACTAAACGAACTATAAATGGAATTTTTCAAAAAACACTTCAATGAGGATACTTGGAAAACTGCAAAGGTTTTAGTGCCTCTTGTGGTTGGTTTTATAGCATTGACCAAATTTCTTAACCAGGACCTTGGACTAACCTTTATCCAGACCTCACTCGTTCTAACTATTCTTCTTATCCTAATTATTCCATTTATAGCATACATTAATCGTAAAAGATTGGAAAGTCAGCTTCCCGTATTAACGATCAAAAGAGAATTGAAAAAACAAGCTGGAAAGATTCGTTCTTTAACCTCTAAACTAAATAAAAATACAGATTTATATAAACTCCGACTTATAGATTACAGGTTTGGAGTTGAACTTGACAAATATAACTATATGTCAAACGGTGAGTACAAACAATTCTGTTTGAATTCAAGAATGTATTTTATGTATATCTTTAGAAGTGCCCTAGATATACTTAGGAGTGGTGATATATATAGAACTGTTACAACAATTGATATCTGGCTTAATGACAAAAAAGACAGTGAGCTAATAAAGAATTTCCCAGGAGTTCCTAAGAAATACCGTAAGAGTTTTCTTTTAACGAATCTACAGGCTGCGCGAAGAAAGGTTTCTATTGAAAGATACTTTGTTGTGGACGAAGAATTAATGCAAGATAAAACAAGTATGTACTATGCAAATTTAAAAACATTGGTACAAAGGTTTGTTGATGCTCTTGACGAGGACAGTTCAAGCTGCGAAATATATTTCTGTCCTTCAAAAAATTATAAAGTTGAAACTAGTGATAACATACCGTTTGCCCTAATAAGAAACGAAGCTCGAGATACCTTCATGTATTTGAAATCCGATATTTCCAATCCTAAATTACCATATGTTCAAATGAATTTTCTTAGTGATAGGGAGGAAGAGGTTTATTTAGAACTGTATGAAAAATTAAAAAGCTACAGAAAAAGGAGTGCAGATAGAAAAATCGAACTTGACCGTATGGCTGCAATCCTTGGGGTAAAAAAAAGCTGACAACAAACCATTAAATTACAAGATATAGGACTTAAATGGAATCCAATTCAAGACGTGAAAAAAGCTTCGCTATCACTAGTTTTTAAACTAGTAGTGGTAAAGATTACCAGCAAAACCGCTCCCGCTAAACTGTGTTTAGTGGCGTTAGCAGTGAGTAAAACAATAAAATATTTTACAAAAGCTTTTTGTATTTTAGAACTATGAGTAGAAATTATAAATTTCATAATAAATTGGGTTTATATTTTGTAAGTTTTGCTACAATAAATTGGATAGATGTATTTACTAGACAAATTTATTTTGATGTTTTGTCGAAAAGTGTAGATTATTGCAGAAAGGAGAAAGGTATGGAACTTTATGCGTATTGCTTTATGCCGAGTCATATACATTTAATATTTAGGTCGGCATATGAAGATCCATCAGGACTGATAAGGGATTTTAAAAAACATACAGCGAGGACATTAATAGAAACTATAGAAAATAATTCTCAAGAGAGTAGAAAAGAGTGGTTGTTATGGATGTTTGAGCGCGCAGGGAAAAAGAATGCAACAAGAAGTAAATATCAATTTTGGCAACATCATAATAAACCAATAGAATTGTGGAGTGAAAAAGTTATAAAACAAAAAATAGATTACATCCATCAAAATCCAGTAGAAAGTGGATTTGTAACAAACCCAATAGATTGGAAATATTCAAGTGCAAGAAATTTTCAAGATGATAATACGGTTTTGGAGATAGATTCGGTTGGTTTTATAGGGTAAATTTTGAATTAATACAATATTCTAATTGGTTAATTTTTAGTTAGTCTGTAGTCACTAAACACAGTTTAGCGGTAGCGGAGAATAATATGTTTGCTACCGCAAGTTTTTAACTTGTGGAGATAAGAGTAAGAATAATGGTTATTGTTTTATGCGATCTGTTGTAAACTGTCGTTAGATGAAAGTACCACCCTCTTATATTTTTAGTTGTATTAATCATATACCAATATTGACTGATATTAATAGTAAGAAAGAAAAAATAAGATAATTATCTGTTTCTCGCCACCAGTTGCAAACTGGCTGTAGCAGGGTAAATCTGTCAATAAATTAAATAAACTTCTTATATTTAGGCAGATATAAGAGTAATAAACACCGCTCCCGCTAAACTGTGTTTAGTGGCGTCAACAATGAGCGAAAAACAATAAAACATTTTAGAAGAGCTTTTTGTATTTTAGAGCTATGAGTAGAAATTATAAGTTTCATAATAAATCGGGCTTGTACTTTGTAAGTTTTGCTACTGTAAATTGGATAGATGTATTTACTGGGCACAAACCATTAAATTTATCTTCCTTTCTTTAGTAAATCATATTTGTTTGTAATCGTTGTTTTCAAAAAAGTATAATAGTCTCTTTTATCTTGAGTAAGTTTACTTTCAAGTTTTAAAGACGCTTCGACTATAGACAATAAATCACCTTTACTCTTTAAAATAAATAAGCTACAAAAATCAACATCTAATTGTTGGCTTATAAAATAGATTTTATCCCAACCACTTACGTTTTCAAATCGTTCAACTCTTCCCACCATAGTAGGGTTTGAGCCTAACATTAAAGAAAGACTATGCTGAGATAGACCTTTCTTTAATCTTGCCAGCCTAAGAACACATCCTATTTGAATATTTAAAAGATGTAATTCTATTTCACCATACTTTCTCATATTGTAAAATTTGAAAAAATAGCTTAGTTTATTCGGTACAAATTTGTAATGAATATATATTTTACTATATTGTCATCAATTATGTAATTTTGCGATTCTTCAAATAAAATATATGAAGCATTCGCTTTGAATCTCGCGCTAGAAAACTGGTAATTTTACAGGAACGAGAAGATAAGTAAGATGCTCACGTCTTTGGGCGTGAGCTCGCTTGTTGTTCCTCGGTATACCAGTACCTCTAGTGCAATAAGTTGAGTTCCACGCCTTTTTTGTTTCCATACATTATAGGCTTTAACGAAACATTCATCATTTTTTAGACAACTAAAATCTGTGTTTTACTAACAAAAACGTAACACCTATGCCCATGGAAAAAACAGTAGCCGATTTATTACCAGATACTTTTGTAATGCCACCCCGCGCCATTATAGCCACACTAATTTCATTGTTAAACGACTCTGGATTGGCAGACAATGTTGTAAAGCATTGTATAATGGGGCTAAGAGTTATCTCCATCATTTATTTGAGTAAAAACCACGATATAGAAATAGATCTTTTAGAGAAAAAGGAATTCAATGCATTCTTTAAACAACTTCCCGACATATATTATAACAATAGAGAATTGATTACAGAAATTATGATTATTGAAAATATTGACCAATGTGTTAAAGCAAACAAAGTACTATGTGTTGATAGCTAGAGCCAAAAAACACGTTCTCTCGGGTGTTTTTGGCTCTTTCATTCCTGCGATTTATACTGAACTTGTTTCAGTAAGGCAGGAAATCTCATGAATGGAACTTGTCATTGCGAAGGAGCTACGACTGTGGCAATCTGTTAAATTTTAGGTTAAATTCAAAAGATTCTCACGTCGCGCTTTGGCGCTCCTCAGAATGACAGCTTCGTTTTTATTTTTAGACAACTTTTTCCTTCCTATTCCTAAAAAACTCCACAAGTAAAATAACCAAAACACTAGCACCAAACAACGGAAACACAATACCAAGCAAAACTATTAAGCCGATAACACCATAGCCCGCTTTAAACTGTGATGGTACTTTTGGCGTGCCCCACTTTTTAGCTGGTTTACGCTTTAAATACGATACTAATGCTGTAATGGCTACAAAAGCTAACAGTAGGGCAACAACGATCATTAAAATCCAATTCCAAGTGCCAAATTGCCCTTGATGAAATGCCATAAACCACATACGACCTCGCATTAAAACACCAACATCGTCCCAATTATGATGTACCAATTGTTTTCCCGAATACTGATCGAAATGAAACCGTTTTTGCGCTCCTAAATCGAATGTCGTATTGTAAATACTATACACGCCGTTTTCGTCTTTTGGAAGCCCTATACTAACCTCCCCTTTTAAGTTCATGGACTTGGCAAGTGTTACCATATCATCTAAAGAAATGGCCTCGCCATCCACATTCGATTTTAAGCCTCTGGCATTCCATGTTTTAGGAAAACCAGTATTGGTCACCTTTTGCACCCACTTAAAACCATCTCCAAAAACATCGGTCCAAGGCATGCCTCCAGCTAAGGTCATGAGTAATAAAACAGAAATCCAAAACCCAAATACCGTATGCAAATCTCTAAAAAGGATGCGTTTTCCCTGTTTAAAACGTACTTTAAAAAACCCTTTAATGCCTTCCTTTTTACCAGGCCAAAACACATAAATTCCTGTAATAATTAATACAAAAAGCCAGCTGGCAATAAGTTCTACGATTTTGGTTCCGAATTTACCCAGCAGTAGTTCACCATGTAACTTCCTAACGGTATACATATCGGAATCTTTTGGGCTAATACGCCCCGTAACTTCACCTTTATATGGGTTTACATACACACTGTTTTTATGACTAAACATCCCCGAAGTAAACGCGGTGGCTTGATTTGCTTCCGTGGGAATCACCATGGTATTAGGTGCTTTGTGTAAGGATGGTTTTACCAATTGCCATTGCTCTTGATACGACATGGCTTCGCCTTCAACGGCAACCGCTTTTATATGTGCTTGCTTTGGTGCTTCGTAAGTATCTTTAAACAAATAGATACCTCCCGTAATGGCTAAAACAATTACAAACGGCAAGGAAATAAGGCCTGCTATAAAATGCCATTTCCAAAGCCATTGATTTAATTTATGATTTTTTTTAAACATGGTTTAAAAGGGTTTAATGGGGTTTTCTAAAAGGTATTAAAAACTAAATGGTCCCATCGAGCGCAGTCGAGATGTCTTAGCTATCAAGACGTTTAAAAGTTCTCGACTGCGCTCGAACAGACATCTAAGTACTTTTTAGAAAACCCCACAATGATTAAAATTTATAATTCACGCCAACATGAAACGCTCTCGGGTTACCTATCACATACCCGTTTTCACTTCTAAATCTGTTGTAACTCGCTCTCGCAGCATACAGTTCATCAAAAATATTTAGTGCATGTACCCAAATTTCAAAATGTTTCGCATTATAAGACACTAAAGCATTAAACACGTTGTGTCCATCGTAAATGGCTGTATCAAAAGTGCCATCACCATTATCAACTTGATTTTCAAAACTGGTGTTATACTTACCAACCATCTCATGAGTAACACTTAACAAAAGCCCTTTAATACCCTGCGGTTTATAAATGATTTTAGAGGTTCCTAAAAGCTGAGGCGCAGTTTCTCTATCGGTATCGGAATAATCAATACCTCTATCAAAGAAATTAACATACCTGTGCTTCGCAAAACTTCCGTTATGGCTAATGGTTAAGGCTTCAACTGGCTTATATTTAAGACCATATTCAATACCAAACGAACGTGTTTTTCCTGCATTGGCATTAAAAAATTCATCATTTTCATCACGTAACGTAATCAACGTATTCTTGCCTTCTAAAAGATATAAAGCCACATCTGCTTTTAAAGTGTTTGATGGTCTGATGTACGTGCCCAGTTCAAAATTATCGTAACTGCTCGGTTTTAAATCGAACACATCACCACCAACACCAACAAAACTATTACGGTATAAGGTGGATGTTTGCGGCGGTGTAAATCCGTTTGAGTAATTAGCATACAGTCCCATTTTTTCAGACAGATTATAATTCGCTCCTAATTTTGGAGATACGTTGCTGTATGTATTTTTAGAATCTTTTGGTCCGGCAACGCCATCAACTAAATTATTATAGTCATACTCGAAACCATCATATCGTAAAGATGCTGTTAACTTTAATTTGTCGACAGGGTTTATTTCATATTGAAAATAGCCTGCATAGTTTAAAATACTGGCATCATAATTAAGAATGTAATCACCAGTATTTAATGTGTAGGCTATATTCTGCCCTGTTTCTGTATCAACCCTAACAGAAATGGTTTCGGCTACATAGTCTTGCGGAGAATAGTCTATCGAAGACCCTACAATTAAGGAAGAATTTGCAAAATCGAAATCTACCTTATGCTGAACCAAACCAACAACACTTAAAAATGAATTGTCATTAATCTCTCCGCTTCCAAAACCTGTTAATTGTCCGCTATTTCTAAACTGCCTGATACGGTACGATGGGGTTTGTCCCATCTCGTTTTTTCTAAACACAAAGTTGAATGCCGTTTTGTTATTCGCATTCCAAATTTTATCTAATGTACTTCTAAACCTAAAAGAAAAAGCAGCTCGTTTGGTAAAGGTTTGATCGCTTTCATAGTTTCCTCCGGAATAATCTGCTTCGCTAATAGATCCTGTCATGTCCGATCGGTAATCGATAATATGAAATGCATTCGTCCAATTTAACCTTGATGACAAATGATTTACATTCTTAAATGTTAATGCAAATTTCTCATAATCGCTATGCTGTACTGGTCCATCATTACGCTGTATAGATTGCACGCCAATATAAAAACCAACATCTTTACTAGCATACTTAGAGGCTTCTATTTCATAGCGTGTTAAGCCCATATCATTAATTTGAAATCCGGCATGTCCAGAAAAATCTCTGGTGGGGTTTTTAGTAATAAAGTTAAAACTCCCACCAATGGCTTCACTTCCATAAATACTGGATGCTGGACCTTTTAGCACCTCTAAACGCGAAAAAGCGACATCGTTCATTTCTAAAAGCGCATTATGATTAAAAACGGCTGTTGGACGAATTGGTAAGCCGTCTTCAAGATATAAAAACAACGATTTGGTAGATATTGGAGAACGCACAGACATAAAATGTTGCTCGTTACTAGCTGCTCTGGACGTAGACATTAAAACTCCAGGAACATCATTTACTAACTGGTCTATCCCTAGCGCCTTAGTTTCTAAAATATCTTTAGATGATATGACCGAAATGGACGCTGGAACTTCTCTTCGTTTTTGAGTTTCTCTACTGGCAGAAATAACAACTTCTTCCAAAGCTTCATCATCATAAACAAGAACAATAATATTTGCTTCTTTTGATAATGTTTTGGTAACTGTTTTATAGCCTATAAACTTTACGATAACGGACGTGTTTCCCTCTAAAGACATTGAAAATTCACCATTGCGATCTGTGACGATCGCATTTTGTAAATTAATTTGAGATTGAATGGTGGCTTGAGCCAATGGTTGATTATTAACATCTACAACTTTTCCGTTGTATTTGTTTTGCGTATACACGCATAAACTTGCAAACATCGTTGCAAGTACCAATATGTTTTTCATTTGTAGTTTTAATTAATATTTTAAATCTTAGATACAACCAGTATATAATCCATGAAGCTATACTGATTATATGGAATTTGATTTATGGAATAGACTTACTATATCTCAATCTCATTATCTAAATAGGTATATTCTGTGTCACATTGAGCATTATCTTCAATATAAAATGTATTTTATATTGAAGATACCTAGCGAAGCTTAACGAAATGCTATTAAAACATAGGCTAATGTCTTCGACTGCGCTCAGACTGACATTTATTTAATCTTTAAATAATGATATTGAGCCATACCTGGTAAAACCAGATATAACTTATAAAAAGTCTAAAAAAGAAGTATTACACCCGAGGCGGCGGAATTATAATATCTTTAACTAAAGTAGTAAACGTATTGTTGTAGTTCCAATTATTCTTAGCCAAAAAAAGAGGTTGCTGTAAAGAAAAATGAGAGGTGTTTTTATGAAAATAAACAGGAATAAAAGCTTCGAATATGGAATCTAAAAAAGAAGGATCTTCAGTGTCATCAATTGATTTCACAGCCAATTGACTTGCTAAATGGCATTTACCATTACATTGTAATTCCGGTTTTTCTTTATTAACACAATAGGTTTCAATAATATAATCTATGTTTAATTGAAAATAGGCAACATACCCAATATTATATGCAGGTCTTAAAGCGAAAGCAAAAAATAAAATAAATGGATATAATTTCAATTAATATATTAATTAGATGTATTGAGCAAAATTAACACAAAACTTTTTCATGCAATAAATTATTTATATAATTTTTCTTAATAAATCCTTAACAAACAAGTCTTTTTATTGCGATTTGTTTAATTTTACCGTCTATGAATTTATTTCCCATAAATGCGGGTAACCTAAAGCTTGATGGTGGCGCTATGTTTGGCGTGGTACCCAAGTCATTGTGGCAAAAAACGAACCCTGCCGATGTTAATAATATGATTGAGCTTACAACACGTTGTTTGCTTATTGAGGATGGTAACAGGCTCATATTAATAGATAATGGTATGGGCAATAAACAATCTGAAAAGTTTTTTAGTTACTATCATCTTTGGGGAAATCATACTTTAGAAGGTTCCCTTAAGGCTCATGGGTTTCATCAGGACGATATTACCGATGTTTTTTTAACACACTTACATTTTGATCATTGCGGAGGCAGTATTCAATGGAATAAAGATAAAACAGGTTACGAACCTGCTTTTAAAAATGCACACTTTTGGAGTAATAAAGATCATTGGCAGTGGGCTACTCAACCCAATAAACGTGAAAAAGCATCTTTTTTAAAAGAAAACATTATCCCAATAGAAGAAAGCGGACAATTAAAATTCGCGTCGCTTCCACAAGACGATTTACTTAAAAATTCAGAACTCGGTTTCGATATTTTTTTTGCTAACGGTCATACCGATAAACAAATGATTCCACTTATTAAATATAAAGATAAAACCATTGCTTTTATGGCAGATTTATTACCCACTGTTGGGCACTTACCTCTTCCCTATATTATGGGCTACGATACCAGGCCCTTATTGTCGCTTAATGAAAAAGAAAAATTCCTTAACATTGCGGCCGATAATAATTATTACTTGTTTTTAGAACACGATGCTCATAATGAAATTATTACCGTAAAAAAAACCGAAAAAGGTATCCGACTTAAAAACATACATATAACCCAGGAAATATTTAATTAAAATAATTTAAGACTAAAATTTAATACTATAGTATGAGAACACTTAAGACAATAACAGCTTCTGCTTTTGCAGCTATACTAATCTCAGGATGCGGTGGAACAGCAGAAATACTGGCAACACCTGTTGAAAATATTGATAACATACCATTAAAAGTTTCAGAATTAACTGAAGCAGAAAAACACAATTGGGGCCATTTAGATTTGGTTAAAGATACTATTCCCGGAATGAGTGTTGATAAAGCTTATGCTGAAATTATTAAAAATAAAAAAGGCAAAAAAGTTATTGTTGCCGTTATAGATTCTGGAATTGATATCGATCATGAAGATTTAGATGACGTCTTGTGGACAAATACAAAAGAAAAACCAAACAATGGAAAAGATGATGATGGTAATGGTTATATAGATGATATTCATGGATGGAATTTTTTAGGAGACGGATACGATGAGCAATTAGAATTTGTTAGAATTTTAGCTGCAGGAGATACAAGTCATCCAGATTATAGTAGAGCACTATCTGAGTACGATAAAGAATACCAAAAATATACAGGTTATAAAGGAAACTATGAACAGATTTTCCAACAAATAAAATCTGCTGATGAAGCTCTAACAAAGCATTTTGGTAAAAAAAATTATACTAAAGAAGATGTTAATGCCATCAAAACAGAGGATGCTTCACTTAAACAAGCTGTACAAGTTGCTCAATACATGTTTAGCAATGGTATGGATTCTTTAGCTGATGCTAAAAAAGAAATATCAAATGGTTTAGAAGGTATTAATGATAGATTAAACTATAACCTGAACAAAACTTTTAAAGGGCGTGTTACTGGTGATGATGAAAACGATTTATCTACCACATCTTATGGTAATGGTAATGTAAAGCCAGTTAAGAAAAGTGAAAGTCATGGAACACATGTAGCTGGTATTATTGCAGCAGAACGGAATAATGGTAAAGGAGCAAATGGTGTAGCAAATAATGTTGCTATTATGAGTATAAGAACGGTACCAAATGGAGATGAATATGATAAAGATGTTGCTTTAGCGATTAGATATGCTGTTGATAATGGCGCACAAATTATAAATGGAAGTTTTGGTAAAAGCTACTCACCGCATAGTGACTGGGTACGTGATGCCATAGCTTATGCTGGTAAAAAGGATGTTCTTTTTGTACATGCTGCAGGAAATGATAGTAAAGATGTTGATACAGAACCTAATTTTCCTGATGACAATGTAAATGGCCAAGAAGTGTCCGATACTTATATTAGAGTTGGTGCATTAGCGCCAAAATATGGTTCTGGACTAGTTGCTGGTTTTTCTAATTATGGAAAACAAAATGTAGATGTTTTTGCTCCAGGAGCTAAAGTATATTCAACAACACCAGAAAACGAATACGATACCAAAGGAGGAACGTCTATGGCTGCTCCTGCTGTTGCAGGTGTTGCTGCATTAATTCGTTCTTATTATCCAAAACTAAGTGCTGCTCAAGTAAAGCAAATACTTATGGATTCTGGATTATCTGTAAAAACAAAAGTGGTTGTTGGTGGAGATACTAACGATGTAAGACCTTTTGCCGATATATCGAAATCATCTAAAATGGTGAATGCTTATAACGCTTTAATTATGGCATCTAAGATGTCTAAATAATATTAATTTAATGAATAAAAAAGAGGCTGTTTAGAAAGTAAAATATTTTGTCATTCAGAGCATAGCGAAGAATCTTATTCATTTAGAAATAAAGATATTCTTCATTTCATTCAGAATGACACTTTCTAAACTGCCTCTTTTTTTAACCCTTATTTATACTATGAAACGATTCTTTTTTTCTGTTTTAAGCTTAAGTATGTTTATGTCTTGTACCGGTTCAAAAAGTACAACAACACAGAAAGCTTCTACTGTGGCAACGTCGCAAATTCAAACGTCGCAAGCCTCAAACACGTATTGGCAACAACATGTAGATTACAAAATGGAAATTGATATGGATGTAAATACCTATCAATATAAAGGAAATCAAACCTTAGTATATACTAATAATTCTCCCGATGTTTTAAATCGAGTTTATTACCATTTATATTTTAATGCGTTTCAACCTGGTAGCGAAATGGATGTACGCTCTCGTACCATCGCAGATCCAGACCCAAGAGTTGGAGACAGAATTAGTAAACTAAAACCTAATGAAATAGGTTATATAAAAGTCAATTCATTAAAACAAAACGGTACTGTTTTAAAACACCAAACGGTAGGAACTGTTTTAGAAGTTGATCTTGCAAAACCAATACAACCAGGCGAAAGCGTGACATTTAATATGGTTTTTGACGCTCAAGTTCCGCTTCAAATACGTCGTTCTGGAAGAAATAGTAAAGAAGGCGTCGCATTATCTATGACGCAATGGTATCCTAAATTAGCAGAATACGATTTTGAAGGATGGCATGCCGATCCGTATATTGGACGTGAGTTTCACGGTGTTTGGGGGAATTTTGATGTGAAGCTAAGCATTGATAAAAACTATGTTGTTGGGGGTACAGGATACTTGCAAAATCCAGATGCCACAGAAAAAAACGGTAAAATAACATGGCATTATAAAGCGCCTAAAGTACACGATTTTACCTGGGCTGCAGATCCGGATTATATTCACGATACCTTACAAGTTCCAGATGGTCCAATGTTACACTTCTACTATAAAAGCACTTTAGATGCTGAAAAGAAAGAAGGTTGGAAAAAATTGCAACCAAAAACAGTGGAACTTATGCAATATTTTAGCAACCATATTGGCAAATACCCATATAAACAATATTCTGTGATACAAGGCGGTGATGGCGGTATGGAATATGCTATGTGTACTTTAATAACAGGGAATCGTAGCTATGGGAGCTTAGTTGGTGTTACAGCTCATGAAATGGCACATACATGGTTTCAATTTTTATTAGCCACTAACGAGGCTAAACACGAGTGGATGGATGAAGGCTTTACGACTTACATTAGTGAGTTAGCCGAAAATGAAGTTATGGGCCACAATAGAAAAAAACCGCTAGCTGGATCTTACGGGAACTACATATATTTAGCTAAATCGGGGAAAGAGCAACCGCTTACTACACATGCAGACCGTTATCATTATAATCAGGCTTATGGTATTTCGGCATACAGCAAAGGGGCTGTGTTTTTGGCACAACTGGGGTATATTATTGGTGAAGACAATTTAAAGAAAACTATAAAAAAATACTTTAACGATTTTGCTTTTAAGCACCCAACGCCAAATAGCATTATCCGTTCAGCCGAAAAAGTATCCGGCTTAGAATTAGATTGGTATTTAATGGATTTTGCACAAACCACCAATAGCATTGATTATGCTGTAAAGAATATAGAAGAAAAAACCATTACATTAGAGCGTATAGGACAAATGCCAATGCCTATAGATGTAACAGTATCCTACACAGATGGTACTTCTGAAGATTTCTATATCCCGTTACAAATGATGCGTGGCGAAAAACCAACCTCAGCGACTTTAAAAGGAGATTGGGCTTGGGCATTCCCGACATACACCTTTGAAGCTTCAAAAGCTGTTAAGAATGTTCAAATTGATCCTGAAGGGATGATGGCAGATGTGGATAAAAAGAATAATACTAAGTAAGTCTTAATTAGTAAATTTTTGAAATAGAAAAGGTGCTTTGTTTTTACAAAGTGCCTTTTTCATTTTCATACCAAATTGTTTTATAAAAATCTTCACGACCCCTGACGCTATTTGTCATAAGGCCAGTCTAAATTTGCTGCATAACAAATAAATGGTACTAAATGAAAAAATTCCACGCTTTAACACTTATTACATGCATGCTGTTCGCACTCACAGTTCAAGTACAATCACAAACAAAAACCCAAAAAACCATGAACAATCAAACTATTCAAACATTTAACGTAATCGGTATTTCCGTAAGAACAATCAATGAAAATGGACAATCCGCCAAAGATATTGAATCATTATGGGGAAAATTTTGGGGAGAAAATATTCAAAAACAAATTCCAAACAAAATCAATGATGATATTTATGCTGTTTACACAGATTATGAAACCGACGTCAACGGGCCATATACTACCGTTATTGGACTAGCAGTAAACTCACTAGAAAATATTCCCGAAGGTTTTGTTGGAATAACCATCAAAAAAGCAGTGTACCAAAAATTCGTTTCAAAAGGTAAAATGCCAGAAGCCATTTTTAATACCTGGGTGGAAATATGGCAAAATAAAAACCTAAACCGAGCTTATAAAGCAGATTTTACTGTTCACGGGAAAAAATACTACGATGGAGACAACGCCGAGGTAGAAACTTTTTTATCTGTAAAAGAATAAAGAACGGTTTTTTGTTTTTACACTATTTGACGCTCTAAAAAATTTCAGTTACTTTCGCTTTACACCTCACATAAAACATAAAAATGGCACATCCACTCAGGCAGCATATTGAAGAAATAATCAGTCTTACTGATGAAGAATTCGATTTTGTTTTAAGTCATTTTGAACAGGTCAAAAAACGTAAACATCAATATATCGTTCAGGAAGGGGAAGTTGTTAATAAAGAATACTGGATAATAAAAGGTTGTTTGAAAAGCTATTTTATTGACGATAGCGGAAAAGAACATATCCTTCAATTTGGAATGGAAAACTGGTGGATTACAGATTATGAATCTTTTGTAAAACAAATCGAATCTAAAACTTACATCGACTGTATAGAAGACAGTGAATTACTATATATCTCTTTTGAAAATAGAGATAAATTAACAGCTAAAATGCACAAAATGGAACGTTTTTGGGCTAAAAAGAGTAAAATTGGTCGAATTGCACTTCAAAATAGAATTCTGTCATTATTAAAAAATTCTACTAAGGAGCAATATGATTTGCTTCTTGAGCAGTATCCAAAACTCTTTCAACGGGTTCCTAAAAAAATGATTGCGGCTTATCTGGGTGTTTCAAGAGAAACAATTAGTAGATTAGATTCCTAACTACAGACCTTTTTTATAACGTGATATACATCACTTTAAAGAAGTGACATAGCTCCTTCGTAATATTCTCATTCCACAGCACCTTTGTATGACTATTAATTTAATAAAAAGATTATGCCATACATTAACATTAAAGTTACTGACGAGCAAGTAACACAGGAACAAAAACGTCAATTAATAGCAGGTGCTACACAACTTGTGGTCGACGTACTTAACAAAAATCCAAAAACAACACATGTTGTTATTGACGAAGTACCCGTCGAAAATTGGGGTGTCAATGGGAAACAATATTTAGGGACTAAAAAATAAAAACCATGGAAAACAAAACAGTCATTATTACGGGAGCATCTTCAGGAATTGGTAAAGAAATTGCAAAATACTTTATAGCACGAAAAAGTAATGTCGTGATGAATTCTTCAAATGAAGACAACTTAAAAAAGGCTTACGAAGCACTTGGGTCTCCTTTAAATGCAGTCTATTTAGCAGGAGATATTAGTAAGCAAGAAACAGGGCAGAAGCTTGTCACTTTGGCATTAGAAAAATTCAATTCGGTAGATGTTCTTATTAACAATGCGGGTGTATTTTCTCCAAAACCTTTTTTAGATGTTGAAGAAACAGATTTAGACTTTTATTGGAACGTCAACTTAAAAGGTACCTATTTTACGTCGCAAGCTGCCATTCCTGAAATGATAAAACAACAGAATGGTTCTATAATAAATATAGGAACCGTTTTAGTGGAACATGCTATAGATGGATTTCCGGCAACAGCACCACTAACAAGTAAAGGTGCTATTCATTCCCTAACAAGACAATTAGCAGCAGAGTTTGGGAAGAACAATATAAAAGTTAATACCATAGCTCCAGGGATCATAAGAAGTCCATTACAAGGCAAAATAGGCATTGAAGATGCCGACAGTTTAGCGGGGTTACACTTATTAAATAGAATTGGTGAAGCCAATGAAATTGCTGAGGCAGCTTATTATTTAGCAACATCAAATTTTGTAACAGGAGAAACTATTAATGTAGCGGGCGGACACACTGTTGGACACGCTATCTAAAAAACAGATTATGTATAAAGAGAATGTAAAAGAAATCGAAAATTTAATTACCAATTATTTTGAGGGCATTTTTTACGGAGATGTTACCAAACTGGAATCTTGTTTTCATGAAAACACCTACCTCTATGGGGACATTAAGGGTGTCGATTATTTAAAAAGTATACGTGAATACCTGGAAGGTGTTAAAAACAGACAAAGCCCAAAAGATTTAAACGAAACTTTTAATATGAAAATTATTAACATAGATATCATGGGTAAAATTGCTACGGCCAAATTACATGTGCCTATGTTGGGTTATAATTATTATGACTATTTATCCTTAACCAAAATCAAAAATGAGTGGAAAATTGTTAGTAAGATATTTACGCATGTAGAATAAATGCTTTTATATATAAGCTTATAAATCTTAAAAGCCTCTTCGTTTCAAAAAGAGGTTTTTTCTTTTTTAAGTCATTTAGGTTTTGTGAAGTTTGCTATATTGGCTTAACTTTTGATGTGAAAAACTAAAACAATAGGGGTGGGGGTAGAAATCAACTGCTTAAAGTTTACTTATTTTTATAATCTAACACATGAAAAGATATATTTTTATAATCATTGCTTTAACAAGCATTTCATTTGCCAATGCGCAAACAATCCAATCTGCAAATCGTTCAACAACAGGTTATATAAAAAGTAATGGCACCATTGAAAATAGCAGCCGGAGTACCGTTGGTTATATTAAAGACAACGGAACCATTTTAAATAGCAATCGAAGCACCATTGGCTATATTAAAGATAATGGAACTATTGAAAACAGTAACAGAAATACTGTTGGTTATATTAAAGATAACGGAACGGTTTTAAACAGCAGTCGAAGTACCATTGGTTACATTAAAGACAATGGAACTATTGAAAATAGTAGTCGGAGCACTATTGGTTATGCCAAAGGAATTAAAAAGGAATGGGCAGCAGTAACCTTTTTCTTTTTTGAGTTTGAAAACTAAAGCTGATTCACAGGATAAATTACAATTACTGTTTTTGAAAATTGTAAAATTTGACGGGCTTAAAAAAGTCTATGCCAGTTTAGAATGAGGTACAAGGAAAATAAAATACATGGAGGGTTATCGCATATTGTTAAATGCTTTTGGGAATACGACAATCTTGATAATTTAAATGAAGCCGAATATATAATTATTCCTGATGGTTATTTCGACTTAATTTGTGTAGTAAATGACAAACATCAAGTCTTAACTATTTTTTTAACTGGAATTTGGACACAACCTGTTAATACACAAATAAAAAGAAAAACAAAATTGCTTGGAATTCGGTTTAAATTAATGGCAGCGGAATACATTTTTCAACAATCAATAAGTGCTATTTTAAATACGCAATCTAACTTGCCAATTGACTTCTTAGGAATACAAAACTCATCACTCTATACGCTCAATGCATTCACCCAAAATATGACTCAAAAGTTAAATTTAGGGTTGAAAAATATAAAAGAGATTGACAGTAGAAAATCGAATTTATTCAAACTTATCTATAAAAATCAAGGCGATTTAACCATAAAAGCTATTTCAGAAACTATATGTTGGAGTAGTCGACAAATAAACCGATACTTTAATCAGCAATATGGATTTTCTTTAAAAACATATTTAAATATTTTAAAGTGTCGAGCTTCTTACTCTGAAATAGCAAACGGCGAATTATTTCCAGCTAAAAATTATTTTGACCAACCTCATTTTATAAAAGAAATAAAAAAATACACAGGAGCCACACCCAAAGAGTTATACCAAAACGAGAACGACCGATTTTTACAATTATCTACACTTGAGGAATAATAACTTTGTGCTTATTAACTAAAAAGCATATTAGTATGAAAGCAAATAAATTAACACCTAATTTAGAAGTAAGGGACATTAAAGAAGTGGTGCAGTTTTATAATACTGTTTTGGGGTTTACACTTATAATGGCAGTACCAGATACGCAAGATGGGATAGAACAATCCATTGATGATGGAAAGCAATACGTATATGCACTAATGTCTAAAGACCATGTAGAAATTATGTTTCAAAGAACAGATACGTTCAAAAAAGATATCGTCATGTTAAAAGACTTAACTCTTGGTGCTTCTGCTACTTTTTATATGGAAATTGAAGGATTGGATGAGTTTTACAATGAAATTAAAAATAAAGTTTCCGAAAAGACAGAACCAAAAATAGCTTGGTACGGCATGAAAGAGTTTTATGTAAAGGATCCTAGCGGTTATGTTCTTGGATTTGCTGAAAAAAGTGAGTAAAAAGAGGTCTTATTTTTGAGAAATCGAACCCTTTCTTCTCTTTCTATCGAATTATTATTCTTGTAATAAGTTTTTATTCATTACTAATGTTCGACCTAAAATAATACATGGTGTTTTTAATGTTGGTCAAGATGAAAATATATAAACCAAATCTTAATACCATGATTCATTTTTATAGATACTTGTTTTGGCAACCCGTTCGCGATTATTAAGTCTTAAATGAGTTCTTGTTATTTGTTTATTTCTATAACCCAACAAATGAAAAAATGATTTAACAAAAAACCTGGCAATTTTCAGATTCACTTGTAAAATGCCTTTTTCTTTGTCTAACCAAGAAACACCTGGTAAGACTACTAATAAACTATCAAACCTGATACGCCTTAAAAGTCTTGATAGTTTTAAATAAAAAGGTTTGATACGTTTTATGATAAAAAACCCTTCTGCACCTTTGTTTTGATATAAGGGCATAAATATGTGCCCATTATACTTCGCTTTTAATTCTCTACTATTATTTATGGCTAATGGCACCCCTTTATTTATGGCTTGAAAACTTCTAAATCCATTTATCATATTGAACGTTTCATGGGGTTGTATCTTATGAAGATAAATGACTTCAAAAACATCAACGATATTAGCCGCTTGTTCTTGTAATTGTTTATAGTGATCTGAAAAATTGGGAACGTGATCCGCTTTTAGAATACCCGAAAACACTAAGGCTAAGTATATAAATGCGATGCTATTTGTAATAGCGCTTAAATCGTCATGCTGCCCAGATTCAAACCCTAAAGAAACATAGCCCAATTCGTTTATATAAGTTAATAAAGGCCCATTTAAATACTCTTCAATACCCAACACAATAGGTACAGGGAATTGTTTGGAAAATTTTCGATTTATTAACGCATCATTAATGGTTATAAAAGGTAGTGTTTTACTTGATGTGGTATGTAAATCGATGAAATAAAACGGCGGTTTTTCAATGTCTAAAATAGTATCTAGAATACTTAAAAGCTCTAATAATTCAGTTTCATCTTTATTTAAAACAGACTTGTTTTTAATAATCTTTATACGATCTTTAGTCCACAATCGGTTTAAATCTTCATCAAGATACCTTTGGCTTAATCCAAGCGCTTTTAAATTACCCGAAATTCCATAAATGACACCTTTAGATTGTAAAGGATCAATTGTTTTTAAAACATCCTTTAAAGCAAAAACCCCTGAGGTTTCATTACCATGTATTCCACCAAAAAAGACCATAGTTGATCCAGGTTTCGATCCCTCAATTTTACCAATTATTCTAGTTACTATTATTCTATTATCGCGTGCTTTACTATATACATCAACCATGAATTAAAAATCATTTCTTGTGATTAAGCCAACTAACTTATTATGTTTTACTACTGGTAGGCAACTAATATTATGTTCTTTGAGAAGGTTCCAAGCAGCTTGAACATTGGTATATTCACTAGTTGTAATAACATCTGTTTTCATTACTTTACTAACAGCATGGTTTCGCTGTTTAGGATGTTCTAAATAACATATAATATCTGTCCAACTTATTAAACCGATCAATTCTCTATGGCTATTTATAACTGGCATATGATGAATGCCCTTCCATTCCATAATATTTAAAACCAATTCAATGCTATCTTTTTTGTCAACAGAAAAAATATCGGAATTCATAATATGTTTCACAACTCTTTGGCTTTTAAAAGTAAGTTTGGCACCTTCATTAATTTTACGCCATGTAGAAACTGGATACCCCTTTTCTTGTTTTTTATACAACTCGGAGGTTAATATTTGCATAGCCTCAAAACGTTTATATTTTTTTAACAGCTGCCTATAATTTCTAACCAACCACTCAGAACCACTATTACCAAGAATTCTATCCTTTATAATTCCTAAATAATATTCAGCATCCTTTGGTGCTATACCAACTTTGTATAAGCCTTTGTAAGCCATAGGTAAAAGTTCATCTAGAATTAAGTTATAGGCAGATATATAGTTGCCATTCCAAAAAAATTGTGTTGCCATTCCATATCGGGCCGCACTAAAAAAGTTTGATTTAATATCCTTAAAATTCCACTTTTCATGAATATTATTATATCGTTTTGGTTTACCTAACATGATGCCTACCCAAAAAACCATATTTGCTATTTCGTCGGTAGTAGTAGGTCCCGATGGAATATACCTGTTTTCAATTCTTAAGTTTGGTTTTCCATTCGTTCTTCCATAGCAAACCCGGTTCCAAGGATAAACCGTACCATTATGTAAGCCCAATGCTCTTAACCCTGGAATGTCACCATTATTTAACATATCTACACTATTCTTATTGAAATCGGTAGTGATAAAGCTTCTAAACCTGGAAATATTGTCTTTAAAAATATCGGTAACAGTCCCTGTTTGCCATTTACTACCAAAATTTACTCTGGATCGCTTTTCATTTAATAAGTAAGAATTAGCTCTAGTGTCAATACTTTGAGTAAATAAGGCTATTCGAGTCTCTCTCCAAAGTTCTTTACCAAATAATAATGGCGAATTAGTACAGGCACTTAAAACAGGTCCAGAAATAGCCTGAGCCCAATTATAATTATCCACAAATGTCTTAGGATTTAACTGTAAATGCATTTGAAAACTCGTATTGCAACCTTCTAGCATAACAGAATCATGCAACAAATTTAATTCGTCTGTTCCTTTAATATGAATATCAAAATTTTGCTGTCTCATTCCTTTAATAGCGTCATTTAATACGGAATAACGCTCTACGTTCGTCATGTTTTTTTCAGTAGAATTATTAATAGAAAGTGAAGGCAAAATACCAGTAATGATAATTTTTATATCTTTTTTTAATGCTTTGCTTTTAGCTTTTTCTAACAAAGCCTCTAGTTGTTTATGTAACTGCGAAAAACAAGTATTTCCTAAAGGCAAAGCATCTAAGTTAATTTCAAGATTATATTTACTAATTTCTGTTGTAAAATGTTTGTCGTCTATATCTTTTAAAAGCTCTAGTGATCTACTTTCTGGTAAAAATTGATTGTTAACCAAACAAAACTCTTGTTCGGCACCTATTCTAAAAACATCGTCTTCAATCATATCCTTTTCAATCATTAAATCTAGTGCTTCAATGTCGTTTAATAAATGATGGATATAATTAGCACGATCTTTTTTAGTCTTTAGCTTTGTAACATTTAAATCGCCCATTTTATAATGTTTAATCTTTTAAACTATTAAATTACTATAGTTCAACGAGTTTAAATATGATTTTTATCATGCAGAAATATTGCTGTTGAGGTGTTAATTGTTATTCCTATTTTTGTAGTCATATTTTTATCCATGTCAGAGTCATATCCTAAAAAAGAAAAACTAAAAAGTAAAAAGCTTATTGAGCGATTGTTTAGCGAAGGACAATCTGTTTCGGCTTTTCCTTTACGTTTAGTTTATCTTCAAACAACTTTTGATGATGATGTTATAGCTAAAACAGGGGTTTCCGTAAGTAAGCGAAATTTTAAAACAGCTGTTGATAGAAATCGTATAAAGCGATTATTAAGAGAGGTTTACAGGTTAAACAAAACCTTGTACTTTAACAACATTACAACACAATATGCGTTTATGATTTTGTACATTGGCAAAGACAAACCAAACATAACTCAAGTAGAATCTAGAATGAAACGTTTGTTTGAAAAATTTTCCGGCAAAATTTCAGAACAATAATATACTTCCATTATGAAGCATTTACTAAAAAAGAAAATCATAATTCCTATACTAGTGCTTACTGTATTTTTTACAGGAACTGCTTTTAAAAATGATTTTTTCGAAATAGCGAAGCAAATAGAGATCTTTACAACACTTTTTAAGGAACTCGACATGAACTATGTTGATGAAATAAATCCTGGTGATTTAATGGATACTGCTATTAAGAGTATGTTAGCAGATTTAGATCCGTATACCAATTTTATGAACGAGCAGGATGTGGAGGCTGCCAGAATTAATAATACAGGCGATTATACGGGCATAGGTGCTAAAGTAAAAACCTTTAAGGATAAACTGGTCATTGTAGAGCCTTACAAAGATTATCCAGCGGATAAAGCGGGTTTAAAAGCAGGTGATGAGATTATAAAAGTTGGTGATATTGTTATTGAAACCTACAAAGAAAATACTGGCGATTTATTAAAGGGCGCTTCAGATACACCTGTTGAAGTTACTTATAAACGCCAAGGCAAGACACATAAAGCTACTATAAAAAGAGCTGAAGTAGAAATTAAGGCTGTGCCTCATTTTTCGATGGTTAATGATAAAACGGGTTATATTGTTTTAAGTAGGTTTAATAATAAAGCACATTATGAAACTAATTATGCTTTACGTGATTTAAAAGCTCAGGGAGCAGAACGCATTATTTTAGATTTAAGAGGAAACCCTGGTGGGCTTCTTAATGAAGCTATTAAAATTGTGAATCTTTTTGTTCCGCAAGGGCAGTTAGTGGTTACTACAAAATCTAAAGTTAAAAAATATAATAAAACCTATTACACGCAAAGCGAGCCTATTGATACCGAAATACCTTTAGTGGTTTTAATTGATGGTAATAGTGCATCTGCAAGCGAAATTGTGTCGGGCTCTTTACAGGATTTAGATCGTGCTGTTATTGTAGGTGCTAGAAGTTTTGGAAAAGGTTTAGTACAACGCCCAAAACAACTTACTTACGGAACACAGGTTAAAATAACTATTTCAAGATATTATACGCCTTCTGGTAGATGTATACAGTCTTTAGATTACTGGAATAGAAATGAAAAAGGAGAGGCTGTTCGTGTTAAGCAGGAAAATTATAACGAGTTCAAGACAAAAAATGGACGTAAAGTTTTTGATGGTGGCGGTGTGTTTCCAGATGTTATTTTTAACCCTTCTAAAAATTCGGCCATCACAAATGCTATTATAAACAGTGACTTAATATTCAATTATGGTACAGACTATTATTATAAGCATGACCTAAAAGATATTAATAGTTTAAAGCTTTCTGATACAGATTTTTTAAATTTTAAAAGTTTTCTAAAGACTAATAAGTTTTCTTTTGAAACGGATACGGAAAAAGCACTTTATAAAGCTTTCGAAGCAGCCACTAAAGAAGAATTGAACGACAATATTGAAACCGATTTTAATACCTTAATAGCTAACTTAAAGGCCTCTAAAACTAGTGTTATAGATGAAAATAAAAATTATTTGTTAGAATTATTAACCGAAGATATAGTAAAAAGATATGTTTACAGAGAAGGATTATATGAGTATTATAAGGTAAACGATCCTAGAATCAAAAAAGCGACAGAAATACTAAGTAACCCATCAACTTATCTTAATTACTTAAAGTAAGATTTACCTATTAGTATATTATGAACTCATTTAGACTTTTTGGATTTAAGCGAAAATTAGAAGTTTTTGCCTATGTTGAAGACTTTTTTGAGTTGCATAGCAGAGCTACGGAAGGAAAAAAAGACAAAAACAGAGCTGAAAACAGCCATTTTTTAGCAAATTGAAAAAGTCAAAATGAGTTCTATATAAAAAAATTAAAAATAGTATATTTATACCTGTTCTATTACCCTACTATGAATAAATTATTGGTATTAATTTTAATAACGTTTAACTCTGTATTTGCATTCTCTCAAAAGGAATTAAGGCATGAAGTTTATTTTGATACGGATAAATACAACCTACCACCAACTGAAAAAAATCGTTTACTTCTTTTTATTTCAACTTTAACTGATGTAGATATTGAAACCATTTCAATCTTTGGGTTTTGTGACGATATTGGTGCGGATACTTATAACTTAAAACTATCTCAACAACGTGCTGATGCTATAAAATCTATTTTTTCCAGCAATGAAATTAGTGACGAATTAATTACTAATGTTGATGGAAAAGGTGAGATTTTATTAAAAATTGTAGAAGAAAAAAACCTACTAAAAATAAGAGGCTTAAATCGAAAAGTAGAAATTATAGTAACACCAAAAAAGCCAAAACCTAAACCTGTTGAAAAAAAGCCTGTTGTTAAAAAGAAAGATACTCCCGAATTAATAAAAGGAGACCTTAAAGTGGGTGATAAAATAGTTTTTGAAAATATTTTATTTAAAACTGGCTATAGTACGGTAACATACGGATCCAAAAAAACATTAGAAGCTATTGCTAAAGTACTTGTAGAGCGTAAAGATATTTATTTTACTATACAGGGTCATGTCTGTTGTACGCAATATAGTAGAGATGCTGTAGACAGAAAAACTAAAAAACGTAACTTATCTGAAGCTCGGGCAAAATATGTATATGACTATTTTGCAAAAAAAGGCGTTGATAAAAAACGGATGCGCCATTTAGGAATGCGTCGAAAATTTCCGCTTGGCGGCGACCCTAAATTTGATAGGCGTGTAGAAATTTTAATAACCTATGTGGGTAAATAGAAAATACTTTTGCAGTTTAGTGCTTGTATTACTAAGTTGTATTGGTATTTCTTCTCAAACTCTTATTCCAGACAATAATTTTGAACAAAGATTGATTGATTTAGGACATGATTCTGGTCCTTTGGATGGCTCTGTGCCAACTGCAAATATAGCTAGTATTATAGACTTAGATCTTGAAGGTTTTAATATATCAGATCTCACAGGTATTCAAGACTTTTCTGCATTAGAAATACTTAACTGTCAATCTAACAATCTTGCAAATTTAGACGTAACACAAAATACAAACCTTTTTCAGTTATTTTGCAATAATAATCAACTAACAAATTTAGATGTAACGCAAAACACAAGTTTAGAAATCTTATGGTGTCATTTTAATCAACTAAGCAATTTAAATGTTACTCAAAACCCAAACTTGAGGGCATTCGTTTGTGGAAATAATATGCTTACCAGTTTAGATGTAACACAAAACCTTAACATAAGAGACTTGGTTTGTGATAACAACCTAATCACATCCATAAACACGTCTCAAAATAATAGGTTAAACATATTTCAATGTGGTAATAATTTATTAACAGATCTTAATCTTTCCAACAACTTAAATATATCTTTTTTAACCTGTGAAAATAATCAACTAAGCAACTTAGAACTTTCTGTAAACTCTTTACTCACAAACTTAAATTGTTCATTTAATCAATTAACAGAATTAAATCTATCTAATAATTCGAATTTAATAGAATTGGATTGTAGTAATAATAATCTATGTAGATTAAATATTAGAAATGGAAATAATAGCAGTATTACTTTAATGGACTTTAGGGTTAATCCTGATTTAAATTGCGTGGTTGTTGATACCCCTTCTGGAAATCATTCAACCTGGCAGCCAGTTACTTTTTCTAATTATATAGCATCTCAAAACGATTGCAGTAATTTTGTTAATGTAGACCTTCTTGACAATGTAGTAACCAATATTTCTTATACTTTGCCTGCTCTAAGCAATGGAACTTATTTTACACAATCTGGAGGAAATGGTATTCAACTTAATGCCGGAGATGTAATTACAAGTTCGCAAACCCTTTATATTTATAATGAAACAACTTGCGATAGCAATGAATCCAGCTTTAGTGTGTTAATTATTGAGGATGACTATTACATTCCTAAATATTTCACGCCCAATAACGATGGTAGCCATGACTTATGGCAAGTTTTCGATACTAGTAACTCTATTAAAATGACACATATTTTCGATAAGTATGGAAAACTTTTAAAATCATTACCTCCTAATTCTCAAGGGTGGAACGGTACCTTTAATGGCAACCTTTTAAGTACAGATGATTATTGGTATGTAATCACCCTGAATTCTGGTGAAGTTATTAGAGGGCATTTCGCTTTAAAGCGCTAATTTATTCTTTAATCATAGCAATGTGCGGAATATCATCTTCTAAATATTCTTCTCCAATAGCTGTAAAGCCCAAATTAGCATAGAATTTCTTTAAATAGACTTGTGCTGATATTTTTATTAAAGATGTATTAAAGTGCTCTGTAATGGCTTTAATTGATGTTTTCATGATATCATAGCCATATTTGTAAGCACGTTCACTTTTAATCACCACAACTCTGCCAATACTAGGTTCTTTAAAATAATCACCTGGTTTAAAAATACGTGTATAGGCGACTAGTTTATGTTCTTTAAAACCTAAAACATGTAATGCTTTTTGGTCTTTTCCATCAATATCCTGATATACACAATCTTGCTCTACTACAAAGACTTCACTTCGTATTTGTAATAAACTATATAGTTCTTGTTTTGTTAATTCTTCGAATGTTTTTACTTCTATTCTTAACATGTTATCCATATTTTTGAGCTAATCATTTTGAGATTCTCTACCTACGGCAGACAAGTTCGCTTTGCTATGAATGACATTAATTATCAATCCTGTACAATCACATCTTTAGCATCATCCTTACCAAACTCAGGCTGAATATTTACGTGATTTATATCGTATTTATTGTACACTAAATGTTCTATCTCATGTAAAACAATATCAAATTCAGACAAGGTAATATCATTATTAAAATCGATATGTGCTTCTAAATGAATTTCTTCTTCGTTTAATTGCCATACATGAACGTGGTGGACATTTTTAATACTATCGAAAGCATTGATTTCTGCCACTATTTGTTTTATAGGAATATCATCTGGTGTAAATAGCATTAAAACTTTTGTGGACGTTTTTAATAAGTCGAAACCCATCCAAATTAAATAGAGTGCTATAGCAAATGTTAATACACTATCTACCCAATATAATTGGTAATACTTCATTAGCAAACCACCTATTAGTACAGCTATACTGGCCATCATGTCTGTTAATAAATGTAGATAGGCACTTTTCATATTCATATTAGCCTCAGAATCTTTTTTTAATAAAAGCACACTAAAACCATTAGCTACGATGCCTAAAAGAGATAACCAAATAACTAAATCAGATGCTATTTCTTCAGGATTTTGAAATCTTTTTATAGCTTCTATTATTAACAAAACGGCAACGATTATTAACGTAGATGCATTTATAAATGCTGCTAAAATTTCTGCACGTTTATATCCAAATGTTCTATGAATAGACGCTTTTTTTTTCGATAATTTATTAGCTATATAACTTACCACTAAAGAAAGCACATCACTAAAATTATGCAATGCGTCACTTAACAATGCTAAACTACCAGAAACAATACCGCCTACTACCTGAGCAACAGTAATTAATATATTTAATAAAATAGATATAAAAAGGTTACGCCCTTTTAAGTCGTTATGAGAATGGTGATGATTATGAGTATGTGAATGACCCATTTATAACAATTTAAATATATAATAATGCATAAAGAAATTGAATTATTTTAAGTTATAATCTAAAGCATAGCCTTAGTTACTGTTTCTATTTTTAGCGAAATTATAGTAAAAAAGACCTGTGCTCAACTTGATTGGGTAAACAATTTAGATGTGTTATTATAATTTTATTTGTGTTAACAAGATAACGGAATTTTATCTATTCTATTTTGATGCCTACCTCCTTCAAATTCTGTATTTAAAAACGTTTCTACCATCTGTAATGCTTGCGGTATAGCAGTATAGCGAGCTGGAATACATAATATATTGGCATTATTGTGTTGTCTGATAAGTTCCACAATTTCTTTGGTCCAACATAAACCAGCACGCACATGTTGGTATTTATTTGCTGTCATAGCAACACCATTAGCACTACCACAAATTAGAATACCAAAATCTACTTTTTTATTCTCAACATCTTGTGCCACAGGATGTACAAAATCTGGGTAGTCTACGCTATCATTTGCATCGGTTCCGTAATTATTAACAGTATATCCTTTGTCTTCTAAATACTGTTTTATAGCAAATTTATAATCTGTTCCTGCGTGATCGTTTCCTATAGAAATTGTCATGATTTTATTATCTTATTTTTATAAGGTATAAAGGTACTAACTATATATTAAAAATCTATAATGTCTTTACTTATACATAATAAGACTACTTCACTATTTGAATAAAGAACAAGGATAGGGTTATAACTAATTGATAAACATCATTATTAAAAAAGATACCAAGGTTTCAAATAAAAGTCGATAGCTTTAAGTACAAATCTGTAGTTAACAATGTGTGTTATTATATTCATTACTTGTTAATAAGTGTTCATTACTTTCTAAAAGAAAAATATTGTTATTCCATTTATTTTTCCAATCAAAAACTCACGTGAGTTTACCAAAAATTTAAATCATTTTTTTTGGCAATGTTATCAGACCAAAATTATTAGATGTGAACACAAAAAAATAAAATAGTTATTAGAAAAAGTAGTTAATATTGGTTGTTAACAACTGTGTATATAAAGTTTAAAATCATTAAAGATGAACTTATTAAAATAAATTCTATTGTTAATAAACCATTAATAGAACGTAAATTAATTATTATCAAAACAAAACTTAAAAAAGTTATCCTAGCTATTAACATACTATAATAACCACCATTGTTTTTTTAAATTTTAAAAAGAAAATAGTATTATAATATATAATGTGGATAACTCTCATTCATCTGTTTTTATTTCAATTTTTCTTTTAAATATAATAAAGCTAATTCTAATTTTAGTGTTAGTGAAATTTAACTGAACCTTTATACTTATTACGAAGCTGTCGATCAGATTTCAATTAGAAAGATATTGTTTATAAGTTAGGTTCAGTGTCTTTCTTTCTTCAGATGGTATTAAAGTAATCTTTAGATAATCTACTTATAAAAATATATCTAGTTCGTGGAAATATATAGGTATTGATATAAATGGAGAAGCTGTAGATGATAAAACTACTAAGGAATTAGTAGTTGAATAAATTATTAATACTTAGCGTTTGTAAAATGTTTCTAAATAAATAGAAATTTTTTAATATTAGGAAAAATCTTACTTATTTAAATTGTATAATAAGGCTTTAAATTGTTGAAACAAAAAATCCCAGCCGAAGCCAGGATTAATAAATTTATTAATTTTTGATTTTCTATTTTTTATAAGCTTCGTTCAAAGCATCTAAAACAGTTTTTGTTAAATTATTTTCATCTGTTCCATAAAGAACTGTAGCTGCGGCATCACTAGTTCCTAAAATATAAGTATAGCCATTAGTTTTTCCATAATCATGCACATAATCTTTAACTTTTACTATTAAAGAATCAATTTCTGTTTGAAATGACTGTTGGAATTGTTGTGCTTCAATTTGTTTTTGCTGCTCTATGAATTGTTGTTTTTGACCAAGTTCTTGGTATTTTTCTTGAGCTTTAGACTGTGATAGTTTTTTTGCGTTATTTTGAAACTGTTGTACTTCCAATTTGAACATTTGTTCAATACTATCAAATTTCTTTGTAAAGGCTTCTTGTTTTTTTTGAAATCTAGCTTCTACATCTTTTTTCTCTTGATAATCGTTTATTACTTTTCCATTATCTATAAAAGCTATTTTTTTTTCTTTTTGACAAGAAGTAAAAGCTAAGGCTACTAATAATACATAAAGTATATTTTTCATTTTATTGTTTTTTAAAATCTGAACAAAAATACTAAAGTAGCTTAAAATTCAAAGCAGAATTATTTTGAATTTAGATTATAATGAAATTTTATACTAACTATAGATATAAATAAGTATTATCTATTTAAAATGAAGCTATTTAAAACGATTTAAGAGACTTTTAAAAAACAGACTAGTATTTGGTTGTTTTATATGGTTTAGATTAATTCAACTAACTTTAAATAGGTTTTAGCTGTTTTTGATGATATAAATTAAAGAAGATGCCTCTTTAGACTTGATAGCTTTTAAATTTGAGATAAATCCTATCCAAAAACCTTTAATTGGATTCATTTTTCCATGCTTATATTTTTCTGAAAGTAAGCTTACATAAAACGCATCAAAAAACATTGGTTTTATTTTTATGACTTTCATAGAAGCTTTTAAAACTAATTTAGATATGGATGTTTTATTAAAATGCCAAAGATGTCTTGGAACATCGTAAGCTGCCCAAAATTCTTTATAATGTTTAGCATCGTAACTTTTATAATTAGGAACAGCTATTATTAAAGTACCGTTTGGTTTTAATAATGTTTTAAAAATTGAAATGTGATTTTCTAAATTAGGTAAATGTTCTAATACATGCCATAGCGTAATAACATCAAAGCTCGCTGGTTTAAATTTTAAAAGTTGTTCTATTTCAAAAACAGAATCATTTGTCTTTTTGTTTGCAATATTACGGGCTTCTTGATTAGGTTCTATTCCCGAGATTATCCAATTATTTTGTTTAGCTGTCTGTAAAAAATCACCAGTTCCACATCCTATGTCTAAAAGATTTTTGCTTTCAGAAGAAAAAGAATTGATTAGTTTTAGTTTCTTTTTTAAAGAGATACTTCTAACTATATGATATGCTTTTTCAAATAAATTTCGTTGAGAATCTGTATGAGAAATATAATCTTCACTTTTATAATAATCTGGTAATTTTTCTAAAGAAGGTTGAGGGATCGTTTCTAGAAAACCGTATTCATTATTTTGAATTAATTTAAATGTTTCACTAGAAACTGAATGATCTTTTACAGTTAAATAAGGGGAACTATTTTTCATTAAGGTTATTCTAATATTTATTTAATAAAAGGAAAATATAATCTATAAGTGTAATATATAATGAATTAATTTTCTAGTTAGTTTCTTGATATAAATTAATAGCTTTTAAATATCTTATTGCACTTTTTTCAGTTTGATCATATATAAAAGCTTTAACTTCTGGATGATTTTTATCAACCCAATTTAAGAATTCAATACACTTTTCTTGAGAATTTTTTTTCTTATAATTAACTTATTTTGTTATTAAACTATCAACTAATAATGTTGGAATCAACTTTTTGAATTTAAAATGAAACGTTCCACGTGGAACAATTAAAAATTACCGGCCCATATAAACTAATAATACTGAAATATCATTAGGAGAAACACCACTAATTCTTGATGCTTGAGATACGGTTGTTGGTTGTATATTTTTTAGTTTTTCGCGTGCTTCAAAACTCATCGATTTAATTTTTGAGTAATCAAAATTCTCTGGAATTTTTACGTACTCTAACCTACTTAATTTATCTGCATTATTTTTTTCTTTGGCTATATAACCAGAATATTTTACTTGAATTTCTGCCTGCTCTATGACTTCATTATCTAGATTATTTTCTTGAATATATTGTTCGACAGCTTTAAATTTTCGTACATCATCAATTGTAATATTTGGTCTAGAAAAGATCTTAAACATCTTATCAGATTGTTTAACTAAAGCAGACCCTTTAGATTCTAAAACAGGATTTGCTTCTTCGGGCTTCACACTTGTTTTAGAAAAGAATGCTACAAATTTTTCTGCATCGTTGTGTTTTTGTTCCATTCTTCTTAAGCGCTTTTCACTTGCCAAACCAAGTTCAAAACCCTTAGGTGTTAATCTTAAATCTGCATTATCTTGACGCAATAATGTTCTATATTCTGCTCTAGATGTAAACATTCTATATGGCTCTTCTGTACCTTTTGTAATGAGATCATCTATTAAAACACCAATATAAGCTTCATCTCTTTTAAGAGTGAATGCTTCTTTTTCTTGAACCTTTAAACTGGCATTTATACCAGCCATTAATCCTTGAGATGCGGCTTCTTCATAACCAGTTGTTCCATTAATCTGACCTGCAAAATATAGACCGTCTACAAGCTTGGTTTCTAAAGTGTGTTTTAATTGTGTAGGTGGAAAGTAATCATATTCGATAGCATAACCTGGCCTAAAAAACTTTACATTTTCAAAACCAACTACAGATCGTAATGCTTTAAATTGGACATCTTCTGGAAGCGATGTTGAGAAGCCATTTACATAAACTTCACAGGTATTCCATCCTTCAGGTTCTATAAATAATTGATGTCTATCTTTATCTGCAAATCGATTAATCTTATCTTCAATAGATGGACAATAACGAGGGCCTAAACTTTTAATTCTACCATTAAACATTGGAGACCTATCAAAACCTTCACGAAGCAAATCATGTACTTCAAGACTTGTGTAGGTCATATGACATGAACGTTGATTTTCTAGTGGTTTTGTAATATCTAAATAAGAGAATTTTTCTGGGCTATCATCACCTGGTTGTTCAACCATTTTGGAATAGTCTAAACTACGGCCATCAACTCTTGGAGGTGTACCTGTTTTCATTCTTCCAGATTCAAAACCTAGAGCAACTAACTGTTCTGTAATTCCAGTTGCTGCTTTTTCACCCGCTCTACCTCCTCCAAAATTTTTATCTCCAATATGAATTAATCCATTTAAAAAAGTACCATTGGTTAAGACTACAGATTTGGCTTTTATTTCAATTCCTAAAGATGTTTTTACACCAGTAATTCTTCCTTTTTCTACTACCAAGCCAGATACCATTTCCTGATAAAAATCAAGATTAGGAGTTCCTTCTAAAAGTAAACGCCAATCCTCAGCAAAGCGCATTCTGTCGCTCTGTACTCTCGGACTCCACATAGCAGGTCCTTTGGATTTGTTTAGCATTTTAAATTGTATAGCAGAGGTGTCAGATACAATACCACTATACCCACCAAGCGCATCAATCTCTCTAACTATTTGTCCTTTTGCGATACCTCCCATAGCTGGGTTACAAGACATTTGAGCAATGTTTTGTAGGTTCATAGTAACAAGTAGTGTTTTGCTACCCATATTTGCAGCAGCAGCAGCAGCTTCGCTCCCTGCGTGTCCTGCTCCTACAACTATAACATCATACACTTCGTTAAACATAATTTTTTATTTTAAACAGATGGTTGTTCCACGTGGAACATATCAATAATTTAAGTTTGCAAATATACGTCGTTTCTGTAAAACATATTTTTTATACTCCTACTTTACCTATAGTTTTAATAGGTTAATAACTATATGCTTTAAGAATCTATAATTATGAGAGAAAGATATTTTAAATAGAAATCTCAAAATGTTACTTTGAAATTATTGTTTTATACTAAGCTAATTGTTTTAAATAATAGTTTTCTTTTTCTCGCATGACTTTAGCATCTGCATCTGTTTTATCTTTATAACCACAGTAATGAAGTATGCCATGAATGATAACTCGATTCAGTTCGTCTTTAAAAGAAACAGAGAAATCTTTGGCATTATCTTTTACTCTTTCTATAGATATAAAAATATCTCCTTGTATTAATTTCCCAACAGAATAATCAAAGCTAATAATGTCTGTTAATGTATCATGATTTAAAAATTCTACATTCAATTTATGAAGATATTCATCATCACAAAACACATAATTAATTTCTTCAAGTTTATGTGTTTCTTCAGAAATAGTATTTAAAATCCAGTTGGATATTAGGTCTTCATTCTTTAAAGAAAAATCGGTTTCGTAATTGAAGTTAATCATTATCCTGCTTAAAATATTCTTGCACTTTCTTTTTATAAACTTGTTGCAAAGGTAAAGCTTGTCTGTTTAATATTTCGGTGGTTTTAAAATATTGTTTAGCAGTCGGAATTTGATTATTTGTATTGTTATTAAAATTGTTTTTATTCGTTTCGGATTCTCTTTTATTATCCTCGCCTTGTTGAAACGTAGCGTTTTCTAGTTTTAATAATTGATGTTTTAATTGCATCATTTTTTGAAGTGTTTGATTTGTAAACCCTTTGTTTAATAGATCCAATTCAATGTCTTCCATTTTTCTTAACAATCTATCTCCATTGCCTCCTTTTCCCTTTCCTTCTTTTGCTAATCGTTCCTCTAAAGCTTTTCTTAATTCCTGCTGCTGTTGGTATATTTGATATAATAAACCATTCATATCTTCATTAGTTCCTTCGCCTTCTCCCCCTTTTTGATTCCCTTCTTTTCCTTCTCCATCTTTGCCTCCTTGTTTATCGCCTTTTTTTCCTTTTTCACTTTCACCTTCTTTCTCACCATCTTTTTCACCTTTTCCTTCACCTTCTTTTGGTTTTCCTTTTTCGCCTTTCTTCATACCCTCTTCCATCATCTTATTAAGTTCTTCCTGGCTCATAATAATATCTGGTAATTGCATCTCTCCTTTTCCTCCTTTTCCAGGAGACATACTCATGTTTTCTTGCATATTATCTAAAACATCACTTAAAAAATTGGCTAAATTGTTTGCTGCAGTAACAGCAAATTGTTGATTAGAAACTCCTTGATATAATTGATTTTCTGCTAGCAGGCTTAAAGCTTTATCAATGTTGTAATAAACGTCTGTGATTTCTTTATTGACTTTTTCAGAAAGTTTAGGTTGACGAAGTGACAATGAAAACAAGCTATCATCGATATGCTCAAAATGTTCTTTTAAATAGTTTTGTTTTCGTAAATACGATGCAAACTTATTATGGTTGGCATCTATGTTTTTAAACTGATTCATGACACTTTCCTGATCAAAAGAAAATAATACCAAATTATCTAAAATTTGACGAAGCATATCTACATCTTCCTGCATTTGTTCTCCGCCCCCACCTTGCATGGCACTTTGCATTTGCTCACTCATTTTTTTCATTTTTTGAGCTGCTTTTTTCTGGCTTTTTTGAGCGTTCTTTAAATTTTGATTTTTCTGTTTTTCTTGCTTTTCTTCTTGTTGTTCTTCTTCCTTTTGTTTTTCACCTGCCTGTTCCTCTTCTTTTTTCTCTAACGCATCAGATGCTTTTTCTTGTTCTTTTTTAATATCATTCTCCTCTAATTTATCCTGAGGGATATCAATTGGTTTTTTTAAAGCTTTGCTATCTTTTTTTAAATCTTCTATTTGTTTAGAGAATTCTTCAAATTTTTTATTGAGTTCTTCTTGCTTTTCTTTGGTGTTTTCATCTTCAGATTTGTTGGATAGCTTTTCTTGTTCTACAGCAAGTTTTTCTAAATCACTTTTTAGTTTTTCTAATTTTTTCTCAATATAAAATCGCTTTGTTAATTCCAACAACTGCTGTAAACTTCGCTTTTTGTTTTTATTTTGTTTAGCAAGTTCTTCTAACTTTTTAGTGATGACATCTTCGTTATTTATTTTTTCTATAAGTTTTTTTAATTCATCCAGCGCTTTTTCATCTTTCTTAAGCTGCTCTTCATTTTCTTTTAAACGTTCTTTTAAATCCTCTTTAAAGACATTTTCTTTTAGGTTTTCTTTCTGAAATTCTTCTAAATTATCTTTCAGCTTTTTATTGAAGTTTTTCATCATTTCGTCCTGTTGCTCCTGACGTTTTAAAAATGATTCTAACTTCTTCTTATCGTTAAAATTTAAAGAAGATTTTTCTTTTTGAGTTTTAGTGAGTTCTTCTAGTTGTTTGTCCTGCTCATCAAACTTCTCTAAAGATTTGTTCAAATCTTTAATGGTTTTACTTTGTTCTTCTAAATTCTTTTGTTCTTCTTCCTCTTTCGTGCGTTTTCTATAAGTAAATACATTACTTTTAGCCGTTTTGTATTTGTTAATTGCATCATTATCAAATACTTGAAAGTATAAATCGTACGATTTACCAGCTTCAATATTTAAATTATTTGGGAAAGCACTTACAAAATCGGCAATATTGGAATTAGAAATCGAAATGGTTTCAAACTGTTTATTTTTTTCATCATCAGACGGATAGTATACAAGTTGTAGTTTACTAAAACCATAATCATCGCTTACTTGTCCGTAAAAATATAGCGATTGTAAATCCAAACTATCTGTTTCTACTTTCAAGTTAATTTCTGGATATTCATCTTTTACAACAGCAATACTAAATGCTAAGTTTTCGTAATTCTTAAGATTTTTATTGCTAGTACTTAAACTATAATCTAAATTATTATAAACACGTTTGGAAGTTTCAAAAACACCAGATTCATTAGAAGACATATCAGTTGTATCATGAGCATATAAATGAACTTGATCCGTAGCTTTCGTTTTTAGTTTCCAAACAATATTAGTGCCTTCTGGAACCAAAGCATTTCCTGTACTTTTAATAGTTTCATCTTTCTTTTTAGTATACCCTGGATAATCTAAAACCATTTCGAAACTCAATAAAGAAGGGACTTTAATTATTTTTATTCCATAAGGTTTAGAGGTTACCTCGTTGGCTGATAATTGAAAACTAATATCCGATTTAAGTTGTGAAAACACATATTCAAACTCTCCTACTCCTTTTTGTTGTAAAAAATAAGTTTCATTATTATAAGTTATTTGCGCACTTTCTGGCGTGAGTTCTCCAGCTGTTTTTACTATCAACTTAAAATCTTTATTTTCAATAGCTTTTAAATTATCATTTACCACAAAAAATTGAAATGGTGCTGGTGGCTCATAAGCTGTTTTGTAATGAATGACACGTTCGTAACTATCACTAAACCAATTAAAATTACCGGTTAAAAAAGTTAGCAATAAGATAAAAACAGGAATAGCTGCATACTTTAAATAATGTATATTCTTTTTAAAATTAATAGCTAATTTAAATGGGATTGGAGTAAGTTCTAACGACTTCTGCTCTATACTTGCTAATAGTAATTCAGACTGTGACTTGTTTTGATGTAGCTGAAGAACATTAAGCAATTTATCATTTACTTCTGGAAAATGTTGCCCTATAATTCTTGAAGCATCTTCATAATTAATGCCTTTTTGAAGTTTGAATAGTTTGGCTAAAGGTGCTGCGATAAATTTAGCAATTAAAGCTACCTCTACAGCTATAAATAACCAAAACAAAATGGTTCTGGCCATGGTACTTAACCATAAAACATGCTCGATAAATAGTGTGAATAAAAAATACAATAAGCCTATGGCAAAAAATAAAATGGCACCTTTTAGTAATTCGTTTGTATAATAACGCTTAATAAATGCCTCTAACTTATTCTGTATGCTTTTAAAATTACTATTCATGGTATAGATTACTAATATCTGGGGCTGACAAATTTAATTGTTCTTAAATAAAATATTGAAAAGTTATTATAATGACTTACTAAACTACAATTTTATTTAGTATAGCGTTTATAATTAAGTGTTAATTGTTAATATCTATGTAGATGTTAACTATTAAAAGGTGAATTTTTAGAAGTATTTTAAAGACTTAAAGATAAAACCCCCTCACAAGTATAATTTGCATGAGGGAGTTTAGTGTAATAAAAAGTAGGGTGTTATAACTCTCAATACAACCCATAACTTTATCATTACAATTTATTTCTCAACGTTATAAATGTATAGGCTTTCAACTATTCTGGTCTTTTGTTTTTATATGAATGATAATAAAAAGGCCTTAAGAAGCTATAATTAAGTATTCAATGAGATTATATCTTAAAAACTTATGCTATTATTTAATAGTTTAAGAATTCCCCGAGGCTCTGCTTCAGGATTTTCGTTGAAGTTGTCATTCCCGTGGACATGCCTGTCGGCAGCTACTGTGTACCCACAAATATTGCCTAGACTAGTCATAAATAATATTAGAAAAGTTGTATCATGATGATGTTATATCTATACAGGTAGAAGCCTCAACACCTCCAGAAGGGCAGCACATAGCCCCACTTTTGAACATTTAAATAGAGGATTATAAAAAAGAGTCTAAGATGCTCGTTAAGAAATGACCATTAGGCAAGCCCCGACCCTTCGTAAGAATAAAGGACAAAAGCTTCGAGACCCAGGAGCATGGTATTGGATGACGCATTGGAGCGACGTCGAAGTTTTGTGCTTGGTTCTTCTTGAGCCTAAGCAAAAGAAGAAATTCCTATCGAAGGGGCGTCTTTTCTTTTGTTACTTTTCTTTGGACGCGCAAAGAAAAGTAAATAATGATTTTTTTAAGATGTGGATACACTGTAGCTGTTAGTCTACGGCTCTGCCTCGAGGGTAGTTCGTTTCAAGAAATTCTTTTTTAGCTTAAGAATTTGAATAGAGTCATTACTAAAAATCTCTGTGTTGGTATTTTTCTATAATAGCTTATCTGTATCTTTGCAAACAAATTTATAAAACATGACCAAAAACGTTCGTGTGCGTTTTGCACCAAGTCCAACAGGACCTTTACATATAGGCGGTGTTCGTACAGCTTTATTCAACTATTTATTTGCAAAAAAACATAACGGAACGTTTGTTCTTAGGATAGAAGACACCGATCAAACCAGATATGTTGAAGGTGCAGAAAAATACATTGTTGATGCTCTTAATTGGTGTGGTATGCCTTATGATGAAGGACCTACTTCGACTGCGCTCAGTACAAGCTCCAAAAGCGAAGCATTTGGGCCTTACAGACAAAGCGAACGGAAACATTTATACAAACAATATGCAGATGAATTAATTGCTTCTGGCAATGCTTATTATGCTTTTGATACTTCTGAAACATTAGATTTTCATAGAAAAGACCACGAAGCAAAAGGAAAAACATTTATATATAACTGGCATAACCGTTTAAAATTAAGTAATTCCTTATCACTTAGTGTTGAAGAAGTGAAGGCTAAATTAGATGCTGGCGATGATTACGTGATTCGATTTAAATCGCCACAAGATGAAACACTTCATTTAACAGATATTATTCGTGGTGACATTAAGATAGACACCAATGTTTTAGATGATAAAGTATTGTTTAAAAGTGATGGGATGCCAACCTACCATTTAGCAAATATTGTAGATGATCATTTAATGGAAATTACACATGTTATTCGTGGAGAAGAATGGTTACCATCTTTAGCATTACACTATCAATTATACAAAGCATTTGGTTGGGATGCTCCAGAATTTGCACATTTACCATTAATTTTAAAACCAACAGGAAAAGGAAAATTAAGCAAGCGTGATGGTGATAAATTAGGGTTTCCTGTATTTCCTTTGCAATGGACAGACCCAAAAAATAAAGAGGTTTCTAGAGGTTATAAAGAAGATGGTTATTTTCCAGAAGCCATGGTAAATTTCTTGGCATTTTTAGGGTGGAATCCAGGTACCGAACAAGAAATTTTTAGCTTAGAAGAACTTATTGAAGCTTTTAATTTAAGCCGAGTTAATAAATCTGGAGCTCGTTTTGATCCTGATAAAACAAAATGGTTTAACCATCATTATATGCAAGAACAAGACAATACTATTTTAGCAGAGTTGTTTAAAAATAGCCGCTCAGAATTAAGTGAGATAGATGTTAATTATATTGCTATGGTTGTTGGTTTAATAAAAGAACGCGCTACGTTTATTTCTGATTTTTGGGAGCTGAGTCATTTCTTTTTTCAAGCACCAAGTAGTTATGATGAAAAGGCATCGAAAAAAGCTTTTAAAGACGGTACAAAAGATCTTATGTTAGAATTAGTTTCAATAATTAATACGATAGAAGATTTTTCTGTAGATACACTTCAAACGAAAATTAAAGGCTGGATCACAGATAAAGAGATTGGTTTTGGTAAAGTGATGATGCCATTACGATTAGCATTGGTTGGTGCTTTGCAAGGCCCCGATGTATTCGATATTATGTATATGATTGGTGAAAACGAGAGCATTAAGCGTATTGAGGCAGCCATCGCTTCTTTATAAGTTTTGGTTTAGATAAATTAAAAAGAACATTTTAGTGCTTTGCGATAATAAGCACTAAGCTCTTTTTTTATTTATGAAACGTTATAAAATAACCTAAACTCGACGTAAACTTTATTAAAAACATCTTATATAATTCAATTAAATACAGCTGTTTGTCATCCTATGTTTGTACAGAAGAACAATTTATCAATCTTTAACTTTAAAGATTAATAAAAAAGGGAAAGAGCGAATACTATTAAAACGAGGCAATTAAACCAAGAACTAGCATGGTTTGATTTCCTTTAAAACGCCCATTACCACCTGTAGCATCTAAGTCTTGATTTTCAAGTTTTTTCAAAATATTTGTAAAACCATAAAGGTATTGTGCTTTCAGTTTTATGTTTTTTATACCTACCGAAGCGCCAATGGCGCCATTCAAATTAAATTGAGAAATATTAGTAATATCTTCTGCAGATAAATTGGTATAATTATTTATATAGTACCCTTTTTCATCTTTGTTTTTAAATTCTAATTTACTGTTATATTGCAGCATAGGGCCTAAATCGATAGTAAAATAATTTGGAATTATTTTTATATGACCCAAAAAAGCCAATTGAGCAGCAAACATTTTATATTCAATAAATGCTTCTTCTGTACTAGCGATACTAGGCCTTCCTAAAATTTCAATAGTACTCTCAGATAGTTGCATACCATAGCTTATATTATACCACATGTGAGGAATATCAACCATAGCCGATAATCCACCTAAAAAACCATCTCCTTGTTTGGTAACAAAGTTACTGGTAGTAATATCAAATTTGGTGATACCTCCATTAATGCCAAAGCCATTAGAGATTCGATAATGTCCTTTTTGCGCAAAATTTGTTGTAACAAAACAGGTTGCTATGACTACTAATAAGACAAGTTGTTTTTTCATAACTATTTATAGGGATAGGTGTGCAAATATAACTTAAATTAGTAACTCGTTATTTTCTAACATTTTTTATATAAATATCATGGATTATCTCATTATTCCCATTATCGTATTATCATTAATAATATTAATTTCGTCGTTCTTTATTGTAAAGCAACAAACCGCAGCTATTATAGAACGTTTTGGTAGGTTTCAAAGCATTCGTCAATCAGGTTTACAGTTAAAAATTCCATTAGTAGATAGAATTGCTGGTAGATTAAGTTTAAAAATTCAACAACTAGATGTTATTGTAGAAACAAAAACAAAAGATGATGTATTTGTGCGTCTAAAAGTGTCTGTACAATATAAAGTAATCAAAATTAAGGTTGAAGACGCTTTTTATAAATTGGATTATCCACATGATCAAATTACGAGTTATGTATTTGATGTGGTTCGTGCAGAAGTGCCTAAGATGATTTTAGATGATGTTTTCTTAAAAAAGGATGACATTGCTATTGCTGTAAAATCTGAATTGAATGATGCTATGCAAGATTATGGTTATGATATTATTAAAACATTAGTAACCGATATTGATCCAGATGCTCAGGTAAAAGAGGCTATGAATAGAATTAATGCTGCCGATAGAGAAAAAACTGCTGCACAGTATGAAGGTGATGCTGCTCGTATTTTAATTGTTGAAAAAGCAAAAGCAGAAGCAGAAAGCAAGCGTTTGCAAGGACAAGGTATAGCAGACCAACGCCGTGAAATTGCGCGTGGTTTAGAGGAATCTGTTGAAGTACTAAATAAAGTTGGTATTAACTCGCAAGAAGCATCTGCACTTATAGTAGTAACGCAACATTATGATACGTTACAGGCTATAGGACAAGAAACCAACAGTAACTTAATTTTATTACCTAATTCACCACAGGCAGGAAGCCAAATGTTGAATGATATGGTTGCTAGTTTTACAGCGAGTAATCAAATTGGTGAGGCTATGAAAAATAATAAAAAAGACAAAAATAAAGATGAATAAAGCATTTTCAACTATAGTAATGCTACTACTGTTTTGTGGTAGCATTACTTTTGCTCAATCTACCGAAGAGTTAAAAGCACTAGCTTTAAGAGATGCTAAAACAGCTTCTCAAGCCACTCTCAAAATGGATTTTGATAAACTTTTAGACTATACCTACCCGAGTATTTTGGAACTAATGGGAGGTAAAGAAAAAGCTATTGAGTTATTAAAATCAACGTTTAATACGATGAAAGAAAGTGGTTTTGTTTTTGAAAAAGCCGAAATTTTAGGAGTTTCAGATGTTGTTTTTGAAGATGACCAATACCGTTGTTATATTGAAGGTTTTAATCAGATGGTTATGAGCGGTAAGCGAATGAAATCTAAAAGTTACTTATTTGGAATTTATAATAGTGAAGCAAAATTCTGGTATTTCATGGAAGCTAAACAACTAAAAAATGAAGCGATGATGAATTTGGTGTTTCCAAATTTTAAAACAAGTCTGAAGATTCCTGAAGATGAAATGACTACCGAAGACATTTGATATATTAAAAGAAGTCTAATTTTTGTCTGGTTGATTTCTATGACACCACCAAACGATTTTGATAAAAAGATTGGTTTCTAATTACGGCAAAAATACGATGGATGATTTTATTTCTAACAGCATTTAAAACAGACATTTTATTTTTGCCTTGATCAACCTTTCTTCTGTAATAGATTCCTAGATCATTATCGAGTCTAATAGCACTCAATGCCCCTAAATGCAATACACTTTTAATCGATTTGTCTGCATAGGAAGATACTTTTGGCTTTTTGTAAATGGAGCTTCCTGACTGGTGTTCAAAAGGCACCACACCAGAGAAGCATGCCATTTTT
>NZ_JAUOEM010000014.1 GCF_030540875.1 Flavivirga amylovorans | reverse complement strand
TAGTAGTGGTCGGAAGAAATTCTGACCACTTTTTTTATGTTTCTTTTTTAAAAATCATATTGGGATCACCTCCAGTATGAGTTATAATTATTGCAATTGCAAGGTTCCTAATTTCCATTTTCAATCTTCTTTTAGCTGTTTTATATCCTAGATTATTGGTCTTTTTATATAGTAAAATTAGCATCGCAGTAATTAAGGACATATAAATCATTACTTGTATACCGTTTTTATTTAATGATAAAAAATGTTTTACGTTAAGTTCTTGCTTTATAAATCTAAAAAAGACTTCTATATCCCAACGTTTTCTATAATAATCTGTAATTTCTTTAGCAGACAGATCCATAGCATTAGTTATTATCCAAAATTCTTTTTCAGGACTGCTTTTACTTTTAGCTATGACAAGCCTCAATGGGTTTTCGACTTTTTCTTCTCTATAATGCGTATTTCCTTTACTATTTTTTATAGGGACACCAGTATAGAACTTTACTATAGCGTCCTTTATCAATACAAGCTCCCCCAAGTCTTTTTGTTGATGTTCTTCTATAAGGGATTGTACCTGTTGATATTTTCTGTTTTCCCTTGCCCTAACAATAAAAGAGATCTTTTGGTCATCAAATTTTTTCATGGTTCGGGAGGATTGTAACCCGCGATCTATCACATAGATATTAGTATGGTCTTTCTGCTTTTTTACATGGTTAAGAATTGTTTTTGGTAATGCATTCTCCTCGGAAGTATAGGTTTGTGAATCAAATACTTCTATACCACTAGGAAGTAGACCATCAAACAACATACTATATTTAATAAACTTTTTACCATTATTTTGATTGATTCCTGCTTTTAATTTTCCTGCTAGTTCAGAAACAATAGTACTATCTACACGTATCAGGTTATATTTAGTTTGCTCAATAGTACTATATTGATTTGAAAATTGCTCATATATACAATCAAAAATCTCTTTAAAATAACCGACATCAATTTTAGAGAGTCTTTCAGAGATAGAACTCCTTCTAACGGTTTCTGAATTATCTAAGTTGAATAAGGTTTTAAAAATAGGATCATTAAAGGTGTCTTCTAAACTACGCTGGCTTAGTTTTTCATTTTCTAAAATACCATAAAGTAGCAGGTAAAACATTTTTTTGCCATGAAGAACCTTAGCATAATAATCTACTTTTGTGTTGATGGATAATTGTGAAAGGAGGGATTCGGGAATGATTTGCAACAATTCGTTTACAGAAATTTTATGATCTTTAAATACTGACATAAAGGGATGATTATTAGTATATAAGATACAAAAAACACATGTGAAAACCTAAGTAAAAAACTAAAAACCAGTCGGTTAATCCTAGTGAGTTTAGAAATATAAAAACAAAAAGGTCGGAAGATTTTTTCTTCCGACCACTACTA
>NZ_JAUOEM010000012.1 GCF_030540875.1 Flavivirga amylovorans | reverse complement strand
AATCAGTTTTCAGTAACCTAATACTGCAAACTGTGACCGGACACTGTCAACTGCGCTGCGCGCAAATATCTTAACATATTGAAAAAAGACCTTGAAGGCCATCCGATACATAAATAACTATAACAATATATATTGAACCTTATAAAAAAACAGGCGTACAATAAGCCTATGGGTTATTAGTACTACTCGGCTATGACATTACTGCCTTTACACCTGTAGCCTATCGACGTGGTAATCTCCCACGACCCTTTAAAGAAATCTCATCTTGTGGTGGGTTTCGCGCTTATATGCTTTCAGCGCTTATCCCTTCCAAACGTAGCTACTCAGCAATGCTCCTGGCGGAACAACTGATGCACCAGAGGTTTGTCCAACTCGGTCCTCTCGTACTAGAGTCAGATCCACTCAAATTTCTAACGCCCACTGTAGATAGAGACCGAACTGTCTCACGACGTTCTGAACCCAGCTCGCGTGCCACTTTAATGGGCGAACAGCCCAACCCTTGGGACCTTCTCCAGCCCCAGGATGTGACGAGCCGACATCGAGGTGCCAAACCCCCCCGTCGATGTGAGCTCTTGGGGGAGATCAGCCTGTTATCCCCGGCGTACCTTTTATCCTTTGAGCGATGGCCCTTCCATGCGGAACCACCGGATCACTATGCTCTTGTTTCCAACCTGATCGACTTGTAGGTCTCTCAGTCAAGCACCCTTATGCCATTGCACTCTGCGCACGGTTACCAAGCGTGCTGAGGGTACCTTTAGAAGCCTCCGTTACTCTTTTGGAGGCGACCACCCCAGTCAAACTACCCACCAAGCACTGTCCTCTCGCAAGAGAGTTAGACTCTAGATAAGCAAAGGGTGGTATTTCAACAATGACTCCACAACGCCTGGCGACGCCGCTTCAAAGTCTCCCACCTATCCTACACATTACTTATCCAAAACCAATACTAAGCTATAGTAAAGGTGCACGGGGTCTTTTCGTCCCACAGCGGGTAATCGGCATCTTCACCGATACTACAATTTCACCGAGCTCATGGCTGAGACAGTGTCCAGATCGTTGCACCATTCGTGCAGGTCGGAACTTACCCGACAAGGAATTTCGCTACCTTAGGACCGTTATAGTTACGGCCGCCGTTTACTGGGGCTTCATTTGAGATCTTCGCCGAAGCTAAACCCTCCACTTAACCTTCCAGCACCGGGCAGGTGTCAGGCCATATACGTCATCTTTCGATTTAGCATAGCCCTGTGTTTTTGATAAACAGTCGCCTGGACCTTTTCACTGCGGCCACCCCGAGGGGTGGCGACTCTTCTCCCGAAGTTACGAGTCTATTTTGCCTAGTTCCTTAGCCATGAATCTCTCGAGCTCCTTAGAATTCTCATCCCAACTACCTGTGTCGGTTTAGGGTACGGGCTGCCTCGCTCGCTTTTCTTGGAAGTCGATTTGCTGGATTATCACCTTGACCGAGGCCTCAGTGTACTATCGCCGTGTTGCCACTGGCTTCAACGTACTATTCCGTCAGTACGCACCAACTTTTCGCCTCCGTCACTTTTAGCGCGGGCAGGTACAGGAATATTAACCTGTTGGCCATCCACTACCCCTTTCGGGTTCGCGTTAGGTCCCGACTAACCCTCAGCTGATTAGCATAGCTGAGGAAACCTTAGTCTTTCGGAGTGCGGGTTTCTCGCCCGCATTATCGTTACTTATGCCTACATTTTCTTTTGTAGCTTCTCCAGCATGCCTCACGGTACACCTTCGACGACACTACAATGCTCCCCTACCACAATTTCTTGTCCATGGCTTCGGTAATATGTTTATGCCCGATTATTATCCATGCCGAACCGCTCGACTAGTGAGCTGTTACGCACTCTTTAAATGAATGGCTGCTTCCAAGCCAACATCCTAGCTGTCTAAGCAGTTCGACCTCGTTAGTTCAACTTAACATATATTTGGGGACCTTAGCCGATGGTCTGGGTTCTTTCCCTCTCGGACATGGACCTTAGCACCCATGCCCTCACTGCTGATCAACATTTTATAGCATTCGGAGTTTGTCAGGAATTGGTAGGCGGTGAAGCCCCCGCATCCAATCAGTAGCTCTACCTCTATAAAACTATAAATCAACGCTGCACCTAAATGCATTTCGGGGAGTACGAGCTATTTCCGAGTTTGATTGGCCTTTCACCCCTACCCACAGGTCATCCGAAGACTTTTCAACGTCAACCGGTTCGGTCCTCCACTGTATGTTACTACAGCTTCAACCTGCCCATGGGTAGATCACACGGTTTCGCGTCTACCACTACTAACTTAAGCGCCCTGTTCAGACTCGCTTTCGCTACGGATCCGGACCTGAAGTCCTTAACCTTGCTAGCAACGGTAACTCGTAGGCTCATTATGCAAAAGGCACGCCGTCACGGATCAAGTCCGCTCCGACCGCTTGTAAGCGTATGGTTTCAGGTTCTATTTCACTCCCTTATTCAGGGTTCTTTTCACCTTTCCCTCACGGTACTAGTTCACTATCGGTCTCTCAGGAGTATTTAGCCTTATCGGATGGTCCCGACTGGTTCACACAGGATTACTCGTGTCCCGCACTACTCAGGATACCACTATCTTAACGTTCTTTACCTATACGGGACTATCACCCTCTCTGGTCTGTCTTTCCAAACAGTTCCAGTTCATTACGCTTCGAATATCGTGGTCCTACAACCCCGGTATTGCCGTAACAATACCGGTTTGGGCTAATCCGCGTTCGCTCGCCACTACTAACGGAATCACTTTTGTTTTCTTCTCCTCCGGGTACTTAGATGTTTCAGTTCTCCGGGTTTGCTCCTATTGCTAGGTGACATATCTTCAATATGCCGGGTTGCCCCATTCGGATATCTGCGGATCAATTC
>NZ_JAUOEM010000011.1 GCF_030540875.1 Flavivirga amylovorans | reverse complement strand
CGACTTGCATGTGTTAGGCCTGCCGCTAGCGTTCATCCTGAGCCAGGATCAAACTCTTCATCGTTAATTTTTGTGTGTCCGTTATATTATAGATACAACAGACAGCTTTTAACGACCAATAGGAATTTCTAGTACTCAAAATGGTCTATTCTCTTTGTTTAATTTAAATCGTTTCCAATTCAAATCTTACGCTGTCAATTCAATATGTTTATGAACTTTTTCTGTCTTCTCTAATCTCGTTTCCTCGTTTAGCGGGTGCAAATATAAAACCCTTTTTTTACTCTCACAATACTTCCTCGATTTTTTTTAGAAAAATTCAATCTTTTTTTTCTCTCCCAAAACCACGGTATATTTATGAACTAGCGCCTCAAGAACCAATGCCCTTTTTAGCGGCTGCAAACATACAACCTTTTTTGTTCCTACAATACTTTTTTTAAGTTTTTTTGAAAAAAATTTTTGACCAATTTTCTATCCAAACCTCAGTGCCTTTATGAACGTTTCCAAGCTGCCGATCTTAAACGATATTGGCCGCTAAGCGGGTGCAAAGATACTCCCCGTTTTTACATATCCTAACCTTTTTTTAATATTATTTTAATACCCCTTTTTAAACCCTGAATTACAACACGTTATAAAATAACTTTTTTTCAACTCTTTTTAAACTTTATTCCTGATCGGTACTTTAACACCCCGTATCCACATGTCCTTATTATTATACCAATCTTTTTTTTATCTTATATGGGTAATATTTCTACATAGTCTTATCATTTTAATTACTTCGTCTCTTCCCTACTATCTAAAACTGAGCATCCTCATATAAAGCATATAACAAAACTGTTTTCGAGACCATGATAATATACTTTGAAATGCCTACACCAAAACAGTTAAATACAACAGATTTCTTTTATTAATACTCTAAGGCTTTTAAGTAAATTGAAAATTACTTCTCAAAAAAACACAATGGACTTCAGTTGGACTGTATAAAATACGGAGTAACACCAAAATTTAATCACATATTAAATTATACATATATATATATTGTGTGGATTTGTTTATACTATTATCTTTGCATTCTGATTTTAAATTATTTTATGATAGATATAACATTACCCGATGGAAGTGTAAAGCAGTTTGAAAAAAATGCTACACCTATGGATGTTGCTAAAAGCATTAGTGAAGGATTTGCAAGAAACGTGATTTCGGCAAATTTTAATGGTACAACTGTTGAAACTGTTACTCCATTAACCACCGATGGCTCTTTAGTTTTATATACTTGGAATAACGACGAGGGTAAAACTGCTTTTTGGCATTCTTCTGCGCATGTATTAGCACAAGCTATTGAAGAATTATATTCTGGTGCAAAATTGACTATCGGTCCTGCGATTGAAAATGGGTTTTATTATGATGTAGACTTTGGTGATCATGTAGTTTCTGAGAAAGACTTCAAAGCTATTGAAACTAAAATGATAGAAATTGCACGTGGGAAACATGAGTTTAAAATGCGTTCTGCAACAAAAGCTGAAGCTTTAGAACTTTATAATGGTAATGAGTTTAAAACCGAGCTGATAGAAAATCTTGAGGATGGTACTATTACTTTTTGTGATCATTCTACTTTTACAGATTTATGTCGTGGGGGTCATATTCCTAATACAGGTATTATTAAAGCTGTAAAAATTTTATCGGTTGCTGGAGCTTATTGGAGAGGTAATGAAAACAACCCACAATTAACAAGGGTGTATGGCATATCTTTCCCAAAACAAAAAGAGCTTACTGCTCATTTAGAATTATTAGAAGAAGCAAAAAAGCGTGATCATAGAAAATTAGGGAAGGAACTAGAATTATTTACGTTCTCAAGAAAAGTTGGACAAGGTTTACCATTGTGGTTACCAAAAGGTGCTGCTTTACGTGAACGTTTAGAAAACTTTTTGAAAGCTGCACAAAAGAAAGCTGGTTACGAAATGGTTGTTACGCCTCATATTGGACAGAAAGAATTATATGTTACTTCTGGTCATTATGCGAAATATGGTGAGGATAGCTTTCAACCAATACACACACCTAAAGAGGACGAAGAGTTTTTATTAAAACCCATGAATTGTCCGCACCACTGTGAAATATATAATAGTGCACAATGGAGTTACAAAGATTTACCTAAGCGTTATGCCGAATTTGGAACCGTATATAGATATGAACAAAGTGGTGAATTACATGGATTGACAAGAGTTAGAGGGTTTACTCAAGATGATGCTCATTTATTTTGTACACCAGATCAATTAGATCAAGAATTTAAAAATGTTATAGATTTAGTTCTTTATGTTTTTGGTTCTTTAGGATTTGAAAACTTTACTGCTCAGGTGTCATTAAGAGATCCTGATAATTTAGAAAAATATATAGGTAGTAATGAAAATTGGGAAAAGGCAGAAAAAGCCATTTTGAATGCTGCTATTGATAAAGGGTTAAATTATGTTGTTGAAACTGGTGAAGCTGCTTTTTACGGACCTAAGTTAGATTTCATGGTAAAAGACGCCCTAGGAAGACGTTGGCAACTTGGTACTATTCAAGTAGATTACACCTTACCTGAGCGCTTTGATTTAACTTACAAAGGCAGTGATAATGAGCTACACAGACCTATAATGATACATCGTGCTCCTTTTGGAAGTATGGAACGTTTTATCGCTATTTTATTAGAACATACTGCTGGTAATTTCCCGCTTTGGTTAATGCCAACACAAGCTGTAATATTATCAATTAGCGAGAAATATGAAAAATACTCCGAAAAAGTTTTAAATTTGCTAGAAAATGACGAAATTCGCGCCCTTGTGGACCATAGAAATGAGACTATTGGGAAGAAAATTAGGGAAGCTGAAATGCAGAAGCACCCATTTATGATTATCATTGGCGAGCAAGAAGAGAAAGAAAATAAAATAACTGTGCGTAAGCATGGAGGAGAAGATTTAGGAATGATTACCATTGAAAGATTCTCTGAAATTATAAAAGAAGAAGTAAGTAAAACGTTAAAATCGTTCTAAAAAATAAAGTTTAATTTAAAACCATAATGTCATAGCAATTCGAAGAAGAAATCAACCCAATAGAAGGGTTATACAAGAGGATAAACATAAAATAAACTCTAAGATTAGTGCACCTAACGTACGTCTTGTTGGAGACAACGTAGAAATTGGTGTTTATTCTACCAGAGATGCTTTAAAAATAGCTGATGAGCAAGGATTAGATCTTGTAGAGATTTCTCCAAACGCTGATCCTCCTGTTTGTAAGGTTATGGATTATAAAAAGTTTCTTTATGAACAAAAGAAACGTGATAAGGCTTTAAAATCTAAAGCGACAAAAGTTATCATTAAAGAAATTCGTTTCGGACCTCAAACGGATGATCATGATTATGAATTTAAAAAGAAACATGCTGAGAAATTCTTGAAAGAAGGCGCAAAGCTTAAAGCATTTGTATTTTTTAAAGGACGATCCATTATATTTAAAGAACAAGGTCAGATCTTATTATTGCGTTTAGCGCAAGATTTAGAAGAACTTGGTAAAGTAGAGCAAATGCCACGTTTAGAAGGTAAACGTATGACTATGTTTATTGCTCCAAAAAAATAACAAGAATATATAGTTATATACTCAAAGATAAGATGCTGAAACGAGATCAGCACTAAAGTAATTAAGCGAAATAATTAAAACTAGGAGAAGAAAATGCCTAAAATGAAAACAAAATCTAGTGCCAAAAAACGGTTTAAGTTAACTGGTACCGGAAAGATTAAAAGAAAGCATGCTTTTAAAAGTCACATCTTAACAAAGAAGTCTAAAAAGCGTAAACTTGCTCTGACTCATGATACATTAGTACATAAGGCAGATGAGGATAATATTAAAACAATGTTACGTTTAAAGTAATATTATTTTAATCGGTTAAACACTATTTATAAACCCTGGAGTTAGGCTCACTGATTAACGAATGTAGATTTTAAATTTACGAGTTAAGAAATAAAAAAGTTCTCGAAATAAATTCGGGACGCCTACTACAAAAAACAATTAAAATTATGCCAAGATCAGTAAATTCTGTAGCTAAAAGAGCTAGAAGAAAAAAGGTACTTAAACAAGCAAAAGGTTACTTTGGAAGACGTAAAAACGTTTGGACAGTAGCAAAAAATGCGGTTGACAAAGCGATGCAATACTCGTACAGAGACCGTAGAAACAAAAAGAGAACATTCCGTGCTTTATGGATTACGCGTATTAACGCAGGAGCCAGAGAACATGGTTTATCTTATTCTCAATTCATGGGGAAATTAAAAGCTAATGATATTGAATTAAACCGTAAGGTTTTAGCAGATTTAGCTATGAATAACCCTGAGGCTTTTAAAGCTGTTATAGAGAAAGTAAAATAAGGCGTTTCGCCTATTGTTAAACATATTATTCGCTTAATAAAAAATCCGGTTCTTAATTGAATCGGATTTTTTTTGGTTTTATATTTCTTCTTTAAAATTTAATTTGATTGTCCGCAATGTGTCATAATAACAACTTGAATGTCAGGTCGAGCGCAGTCGAGACCTTATTTTGAGCACTTTAGATTTGATGACCTCTAGACTGCGCTCGAGCGGACAATGGGTTATGATAGATTACGGATATTCAATAAATTTAATTTCTAAATCACAAAACGTCTTCTTTTATAATAGCATTATTTTAAACTCCAAAAGCAGTAATAACAATGGTCCTTGCTCCACCGTAATCTCTATGCTCGCACAAGTATACTCCTTGCCAAATCCCTAGATTTAATCTTCCTTTTGTAATTGGAATGTTTACAGACGCTCCAAGTAACGAAGCCTTAATATGTGCTGGCATATCGTCCGAACCTTCATACGTGTGTTTATAATAAGGAGCATTTTCAGGAACCATGACATTAAAATGGGATTCAAAATCTGATCTCACTGTAGCATCAGCGTTTTCATTTATCGTTAAACTGGCAGAGGTATGCTTAATAAATACTTGCATTTGCCCTTTTTCTATTTGTCCAATTTCTGGAATAGCACTTAGAATATTATTTGTAATTAAATGAAAACCTCTTGTATAAGGTGGCAATTTTATTTCTTTTTGAAAAAACTTCATACTTACTAATTTCACACTAAACTTTAGCCAAAGTATATATAATCAAACTTTTATTAAAATTATAACGCAACCATTTTAGTCTTTTACCATCTTTATAGATGAATACTAATTTAAAAAGTATGAAAAAGTATTTCTTAATTGTGTTATCTAGTTTATTCTTATTTACTAGTTGTTCTGTAGATAATAATAATCCTGAACCTCAAACTGTAATTGCTCAGTGGAATTTGATTAAAACAACTGGAGGTATCGCTGGTGTTAATGATGAATTTTCATTAAAAACCATTGTTTGGGTTTTTAATGAAGTAGATTTTGAAATCGAAGTTGAGAATAAAAATACGGATGATACTAAACAAGATGCTCTAGATTCTGGTACTTACTCCTATTCAGTTAAAAATGTTGAAGGAAAATCGTTTCTTACTATTGATGGTGATGAAATTGGTCGTTATACAATTACTGGTAACAAGCTGGTCATAGATCAAAATGATCAATCGGAAGGTTCTGGTGCAGATGGTTTTGTATACACTTTCGAAAGAACTATACAAGTTGTTGAATAGCCAAATGCTAAGTTTTCTGTTTCTTTTTCCTAGCAGCTGGAAATAATACATTATTCAAAATAAGTCTATAGCCTGGAGATGTTGGATGTAAGTCCAATTCTGTCTTAGCGTCTCCTACTCTATGCTGATAATCTTCAGGATCATGTCCTCCATAAAAAGTAAAGAATCCTTTTCCTTTTATACCATGGATATATTTAGCTTCTCCATTCGACTTTGTTTCACCCATAACTAATACATTCGATTTTATTTCATCTCTAGTAAAAGATGTTGTCTGCCCCATAAAGCCTTTTACCAAAGCTGTATGATTTTGACATAACATTGTTGGAATGGGATCCCATTTTGCAGAAAATTCCATTAATGAAAAATAATCGATTGTTTTAGGAATTCTTCGTTTGCTAGTCATATCTATAGAGGAAAACTCATAAACAACTGGGCTACGTTCCAATGTGAAATTAGAAAAAGCAAATGTTTTATTATAATCAATTTTGTTTTGATAGGCAGGATCACTTCCATCTCCATCAAACATAGGCTCACAAATATCAATACCTTCAGCAGATAAAGCAATATCAAAACTATCTGTTGCGCTACACATAGCAAACATGAATCCTCCTCCAACAACATAGTCTCTAATCTTTAAAGCTACATCTGATTTTTCTTGAGATACTTTACTATAACCTAGTTTTGTTGCTAATGCTTCTGCTTCTTTTTTTTCTTGAATATACCAAGAAGCTGCTCTGTAAGCACCATAAAATTTACCGTATTGACCTGTGAAATCTTCATGATGTAAATGCAACCAATCAAACAATAATAAACCATCATTTAACACTTCTTCATCGTAAACAGTTTCATAAGGTATTTCAGCATATTTCAATACCATAGTAACAGCATCATCCCAAGGTAATTTTCCTTTTGGTGTATAAACCGCTATTTTGGGAGCTTTTTCTAAAATTACTGCTTCCATATTTTTGCTTGGACTGCTTATTTCTTCTAAAATGCTTTCTACTTTTGAGTTTGAAATGACTTCGAAAGAAATACCACGGATTTGACACTCTCGCTGAATAGCCTCTGTATCTGGTAATAAAAAAGAACCTCCTCTATAATTTAAAAGCCATTTTACTTTTAATTCCTTATTAAGTGTCCAATACGTAATACCATATGCTTTTAGGTGATTTTTTTGACTTTCTGCATCCATGGGTATAAGAATATAGGATGCATAGGTATTAATACCTATTAATATAAAGAGTAAACTTATAAATAACTTTTTCAATTTGAAGCGAAACTTTATGAGATTTCTCGGTCGTTCCTTTTTGAAATGACTGAGACTCTTATTGATGTTGAAAGATACTTAAATTTTCTTCCGATTAAAACGTTTTAACATTTTGTTCGAACAATATTTATAAAACTATATCTCTCTTTCTAAACCCTATAAATAGGATGATAATCAGTATTAATTACTTTAAAACTATTTTCGTCTTGTCTATTCTATCCATGTTTCAATTTCTTGAACATATAGTAAATCAAAGGTAAAGTAGAAGTAGATTCCTGCCTACGCAGGAATGATAGATTAATTTTTAAAATGGTACATCATTATCATCATCATTGAACGAGCTTCCGAAAGCTTGATCTGGACTTGCTTTAAAATCATCTGCTTTGAAAGTATCATCATTCGCAGCTGCATTCATTTTAGAATGAAACTCAAAAGGTGAGTCAAAATCATCTAAATTATCAAACTTACCTAAGTGACCAAGGAACTTTAATCGTATATTTTCTAAACCACCATTTCTATGTTTTGCAATAATAAATTCTGCCTGCCCTTCTGTTGGAGATCGTTCATCATCATCCCATTCTTCAATTTTATAATATTCTGGTCTGTAAATAAACGATACAATATCGGCATCTTGCTCAATCGCTCCAGATTCACGTAAATCTGATAGTAAAGGACGTTTACTTCCTCCACGTGTTTCAACTGCACGAGATAACTGTGATAATGCTATTACCGGAACCATTAATTCTTTGGCTAATGCTTTAAGGTTTCTGGAAATCATAGAAATTTCCTGTTCACGATTTCCTCCATGACTAGGCCCACCTGTCATCAACTGTAAATAATCAATCATGATTAATTTAATACCGTGTTGAGATGATAAACGACGTGCTTTTGCTCTTAAATCAAATATGGACAGCGATGGAGTATCATCAATAAAAAGGGGTGCTTTTTCTAAGCCTTTTACTTTTACATTGAGTTGCTCCCACTCATGTTTTTCAAGTTTTCCTGTACGCAATTTTTCAGAAGACAAACCTGTTTCGCTAGAAATTAGACGCGTTATTAATTGCACGGATGCCATCTCTAAAGAAAAGAATGCCACTGGTATATTTTGATCTACCGCAATATTTCTCGCCATAGAAAGCGTTAAAGCCGTTTTCCCCATCCCTGGACGTGCCGCAACTATAATTAAATCGGACGGCTGCCAGCCTGATGTTAGTTTATCTAATTTATTAAAACCTGTTGGAATTCCACTAAGCCCTTCTTTATTCGAAATTTCTTCGATTTTCTTTTTGGCTTGTATGACTAAATCTTGAGCGGTTTCACTCGATTTCTTAATATTTCCTTGTGTAACCTCGTATAATTTTGATTCTGCTTTATCTAGTAAATCGAAAACGTCTTTAGTTTCGTCATAAGAATCTTCTATAATTTCGTTAGAAATCTTAATTAAACTGCGTTGAATAAATTTCTGCAAAATAATACGTGCATGAAATTCAATATGGGCAGAAGAAGATACTTTTTGTGTTAGCGAAATAAGGTAAAAATCGCCACCAGCTAGTTCCAGTTTTGAACTTTTCTTTAATTGCGTGGAAACGGTTAATAAGTCTACAGGTTCACTATTTTCGAATAATTGAAAAATCGCTTCAAAAATGTATTGATGTGCTTCTTTGTAAAATGCATCTGGGCTTAAAATATCAATAACTTCATCGACTCCTTTCTTATCAATCATCATTGCTCCAAGCACAACCTCTTCTAAATCAAGGGCTTGAGGAGGTATTTTACCCTTCTCCAGACTAATAATAGTACTTTTATCTACTTTATATCCTTGAACTTGGTTAGGTTGTTTCATACTTACGAAAGTAATTAAAAAGAAAGGGTTTTTAAACAAAAAATGAATTATGGTTACTCACCAGTCATTAACAATTTAACTGTTAATAACTTAAAAATATTGTTGATAAGCATAAAAAAATCCAAAACTTAAAGTTTCAGATTTTTCTATGTTATGGTTTTAAAAGGCTTACCCTTTAAATACCCCCATGTTTGCATATTTTTCCATACGCTGAGATATCAAATCTGTTGGTGATAAGTTTTTTAATGCCTCATAAGATTTTACTATGGCATTACTTACTGCTAAAAATGTTTTTTCACGATCTCTATGTGCACCTCCTAGTGGTTCTTTAATAACGCCATCTACTACTTTTATCTTCATAGCATCTGTTGCTGTTAACTTCAAAGCTTCCGCTGCTTGTTCTTTATATTCCCAACTACGCCATAAAATTGAAGAACAGTTCTCTGGAGATATTACAGAGTACCAAGAATTCTCTAACATCAATACATTATCTCCAACACCGATTCCTAATGCGCCTCCTGATGCTCCTTCTCCAATTACTATAGCAATAATAGGAACTTTTAAACGAGTCATTTCTAAAATATTTCTGGCGATAGCTTCTCCTTGTCCGCGTTCTTCTGCTTCTAAACCAGGATAAGCACCTGGGGTATCTATTAATGATACAACTGGAATACCGAATTTTTCAGCAGATTTCATTAAACGTAACGCTTTACGATACCCTTCGGGATTAGCCATTCCAAAATTTCTATATTGTCTGGTTTTCGTGTTGTAGCCTTTTTGTTGGCCTATAAACATAAACGTTTGATCTCCAATTTTACCTAAACCACCAATCATCGCTTTATCATCTTTTATATTACGATCTCCATGTAATTCTAAAAATGAATCACCACAAATGGCCTTTATATGATCCAATGTATATGGCCTGTTTGGATGTCGAGATAATTGTACTCTTTGCCAAGGTGTTAGATTTTTATAAATATCTTTTTGGGCTTCTTTTAACTTCTTTTCAATTTGAGAACACGTTTCAGTAACGTCTACTTCACTTTCTTCTCCAATCACTCTACATTTTTGTAGTTGATCTTCTAGCTCTTTTATAGGGAGTTCAAATTCTAAATATTCCATAAGAATTTAGTTTTAGCTATTTAATTTTAAGGTTAGCGTACAAATATAAAAACTTTAATTTTCTTAAACTGTTAAGTATGCTTACTTTTTAATTTTCTTGCATTTTTTAAAACTCCATTTAAAATTACTGTGGTTATAATGACTATAGCTCCGTAGTAGAATGATGCACTCATTTGCTCTTTTTCTGGAAATAATATTACGGCCATAACGATACCATAAATAGGCTCCAAATTATATGTTAATACAACCGTATATGGGCTAATTAGTTTCATAACATAAACGGATGCAATAAAAGCATAGGCTGTACAAATTGAGGATAATATAAAAAGGTATCCAAAATCGGAGGCTTTTAAATTGAAAAAATCTAAAGAAAATCCATCACCAAAAAATAAAATATAAATAGATATAAATACAACACCACTTATAAACTCATAAAATGAAATAACTGTTGCGGTATGTCTTACTAAAAATGTCCCGTTTAACACTGCAAATAATGAAGAAAAAAATGCTGAAGAAATTCCTAGAAGAATACCAGTTAGATATTTAATTTCACTCTGTGTGATTATAAAAACACCAATTATTACTATAATACCAAAAAGAATTTCATACCAAATAATAGTTCGCTTGTAAATTATAGGTTCTATAAAAGACGCAAAAAAGGCTCCTGTAGAAAACATTGCTAATGCTATGGATATATTAGCTTCATTTATAGCTCCAAAAAAAGTTATCCAATGCAAGGCTATTATAATTCCTGCTAAAGATAGCCTGAGAAGGGATTTTAGTGTGATTTTTAGTTTGACTTTAGCTGCTTTAATGTAAATAAACATTAAAATAGACGCCATTATCATTCTATACCAAACTAAGGGAATTGCTTTTATGGTAATTAATTCTCCAAGAATAGCTGTAAAACCTGCTATAAAAACTAAAAAATGAAGGTGTAAGTAATTTTTAGTCTTAGCGTTTGGCATTGTACAAAAGGTAAGTTGCTAAAATACCAAAAATGATATTAGGAAACCATACTGCGACTAGCGGTGAAAAATCGGATTGTTCTGCCATAACGCCAAAAATCTTATCGAAGAACACAAAAACCATAGCGATACAAATACCAACAGCTAAATTAACGCCCATACCTCCTCGTCTCTTTTTTGACGAAACTGCCACAGCTATAATTGTTAAAATAAATACCGAAACTGGCAAACTCCACTTTCTATATAAAACCAATTGAAAACGACCAACATTAGATGAGCCTCGGGCTTCTTCTTTTTCTATAAAACGTTTTAAATCGCCATACATTTTTGTTTCAGCAGCATATATTACAGGAATAAGATCGTCTACGTGAAAAGCGAAAAGGGTATCTTTTTTCTTGAGCTTTTCTATTTTATCTCCATCTAGACCAATATTTCTTCTAACATAATCTGTTAATTGATATATGGTATCTTTTTCTATATATTTTATTTTATTGGCTGTTATTCTAGAAACAAGCTGGTTTCCTTCAAAGTGCTCAAAAGTAAAGTATCTTCCTTCTTTGTTTTTTACATCAAAATCGCTCACATAAATAATATCGTTATCATTTATTTGCCTAAATACATCTTTATTATCTACAGCACTTTTCCCCCTTTTTAAATATTTGTAGCTAAAATTATTAAACCCCTCACTTGCTTTAGGAGCTAAAAACAGCCCTAAAACAATTGCTAATACAGCAACTACAGAAGCTCCTATCATATAAGGTCTTAAAAAACGTGTAAATGAAACACCAGAACTTAAAAAGGCAATAACTTCTGTATTATTTGCTAGTTTAGATGTAAACCAAATAACCGACAGGAATAAAAACAACGGAAAAAGTAAGTGAGCAAAATAGATCGTAAAGTCTAAAAAATAGACCATGACTTCCCAAAAAGGAACTTCATTTTCTAAAATCTTACCAATCTTTTCAGCAAGATGCACTGTTATTCCAATAGGTATAAACAGTAGCAACATCATTAAAAATGTAAACAAATAACGTTTTAATATGTACCAATCTAAAATCTTCATAAATATTATAAACGATTATCCATTTGCTTTACCATTGTATCTTTCCATGTTTTAAAATCTCCTGCTAATATATGTTTTCTTGCTTCTCGAACCAACCATAAATAGAAACCTAAATTGTGTATGGTCGCTATTTGTTTACCCAGCAATTCATTAACTGTAAATAAATGCCTCAAGTAGGCTTTACTATATTCCGTATCTACGAATGTTATCCCCATATCGTCTATAGGTGAAAAATCGTCTGCCCATTTAAGGTTTTTAATATTTATACTACCATGGGCTGTAAATAGCATCCCATTTCTGGCATTTCTTGTAGGCATCACACAATCAAACATATCTACACCTAACGCAATATTTTCTAAAATATTGATTGGTGTTCCTACTCCCATTAAATAACGTGGCTTTTCTTCTGGTAAAATAGCACAAACCACCTCCGTCATGGCATACATTTCTTCTGCTGGTTCTCCAACAGATAAGCCGCCTATGGCATTACCAACAGCTCCTGAGTTTGCAATATATTCTGCAGATTGTTTACGCAAATCTTTATAAGTACTCCCTTGTACAATTGGGAAAAACGCTTGGTTATAGTCGTATTTTAATGGTGTTTTTTCTAAATGATTGATGCATCTATCTAACCAACGATGCGTCATATGCATAGAACGTTTCGCATAGTTATAATCACATGGGTACGGCGTACACTCATCGAAAGCCATAATGATATCCGCTCCAATAGTACGCTGAATCTCCATAACATTTTCGGGTGTAAACGTATGGTAACTACCGTCTATATGTGATTTAAACTTAACACCTTCTTCTTTAATTTTTCTATTTGCTGATAATGAATATACCTGATACCCTCCAGAATCTGTTAAAATATTTCTATCCCAATTCATGAATTTATGAAGTCCGCCTGCTTTTTCAAGAATATGCGTTTGAGGGCGCAAATACAAATGATAGGTGTTACCTAAAATAATGTCTGGATTTATATCATCTTTCAACTCACGTTGGTGTACTCCTTTTACAGTCGCAACTGTACCAACAGGCATGAAAATGGGTGTTTCTATAACACCATGATCGGTTGTTATTTTACCCGCTCTTGCTTTACTTTGAGTATCTTTTGCTTTTAATTCAAATTTCATCTCTACAACATTATTAAGTTCGCAAACCTACATATTTTTTTAATTTTAAATCAGTTTTATTTTATCAAATCATGTCGGTTCACTGACTCCAATTTATTGAAATAAGTATGGAAATAAAGATAAACAACTAAAAATCTATAGCAATAGTTATAAAAAGGAAATAATATCCTTTTGGCAACGTTTTTGATATAATGAATCAAATCTAAAACGAATATTATGAAACATCTATTTTTTATTTTAACAGTTGCGCTAATTATTCCAGCAGCAACAATGGCGCAAAGCCAAATGGTAACTGGTCTTGGGGTTAAAGCCGGATTAAATTACAATTCAAATGGTGATTACTTTGAATCGATTAGTACAAACGCAGATAATCCAGATAGAAATATTGGATATCATGTTGGTATATTTGGTAAAATTGGAAACAGTAGACTTTACTTTAAACCAGAGTTAGTTTATACGGCTACTAAAAGTGATTATAGTGATGATAGTTTTGAAATGCAAAAGCTTGATGCACCTTTGTTAGTAGGTACAAGAATCATAGGCCCTATTAGTGTATTTGGAGGTCCATCTCTTCAATATATTTTAGATTCTGAATTTGATGGCATTTCTATTGATAATATTAAAAATGACTTTTCTGTTGGTCTTAATTTTGGTGTCGCATTTAATATTAAAAGAATAGGTATAGATTTACGCTACGAAAGAGGTTTTAGTAAGAATGAAGCAACCTTTTTAAATAATAATAGTGTTGATACCAGTAGACTTGATACCAGACCCGATCAATTGATTTTGAGTTTGTCTGTTATTTTATAAGCACAGAAAATATTATTAAAAACAAAAAGCCTTAAGCAAGGCTTTTTGTTTTAGTATACTTATTTAAATTATCATTCAGCATCTAAATAGTCTGGAATGCCATCCTTATCTGTGTCAATTGATGTTGTCCCTGTAAAAGTACCATCTCCCTCTTCTTTTATACCTATAAGTACTTCACCTGGCTCAAAAACAAGATCTTCTATTTCTTTTTTAGTTCCTCTGTTATATGTTTTAAGCTCTATTTCATTAATAGTTGCAATGCCATCACCATCATCATCATTATCAAAATAATCTGGTACACCATTTCCGTCTGTATCATCACCATCTCTTGCATCGGCATCGGCAGATGAATTCAATGTATACTCACCATCACCATTCAAGTCTTCTAAATAAGAAGGAATGCCGTCATTATCATGGTCATTTTGTGCCATTTGTAACAATCCAAACTTAAAAATAATAGGAGAATACGCTGGAATTCCTGCTACAGCATTATTAAAATAGGCTAACCCTGAAGGTAAAAACATAACACCTATGCCTTGATTTTGAAAACTAACAGTTCCATCTCCATTTTCTACAAAACCTTCAGCTACATTAAATTCAGGAATCACTTTTCTCCAACCAGGTATTAATGTTGTTAAATCAAAATTTACAGGATTCACTGCACTATCAAAAATATCATTACTTAAAGTTGTACCTTCATATCTCATAGCTACATTATCTGAAAATGTTGGAGATAAACTTCCGCCTCCTTTTTTTAACCTTAATATATAATATTCGTAGTTTGTATCTGCAAAATTTACCTCTAAAGTATCCAATATTGTAGATTCCGAAAGTAATGTCCCATCTGCAGGGGTTGTTGTTCCTTCTACAAGTTTAGTGATTTTTAAATTATCAATTGTTGGATTTGTAAGTGCATCAAATTCACTTGAATTATAATAATGAGTTGCAAAATAGTCCAACAGTAAAGCCTTATCTTCCTCCTGTTGTTCATCTCTATCTCTAATTTCAACAACAATTGTCGTATCATTATTATCATCTTTATTACAAGATAGAAAGCACGTAGCTGAACATAATGCAATTAAAGCTATTTTTCCTAGTTTCATATTTATTTTTATTTGCTTTTGTACGACCTTAATTAGTAATGTGTCGCACATGGGTATAACATTCATTTAATTAGCTTTCAATTTAAATTTTAAGCCTTTGAATGTTTCTTTATTGCTTATTTTTGGTGCGCAAGATACAATTTTAAAATAATTTTGCACAACAACATTAACGTAGTTTTTAGAATAATTGTATGCGAATTGATAAGTATTTATGGTGTATTAGGTATTACAAAACAAGAACTCTTGCTACAACTGCTTGTAAAAAAGGTCAAGTACGTGTAAATCAAGAAATTGTTAAACCCAGCAGAGAAGTTTACCCTCTGGATACCATTGAGTTAAGAAAAAATCAAATAAATTATAAACTTACTGTAAATGATATTCCCGAAAGCAGAGTTGGTGCTAAACTGGTTGATATTTATAGAACCGACATTACACCGAAAGAGCAGTTTGAGGCTCAAGAACTTTTAAAATATTCTAAGGATTATTACAGAAAAAAGGGTGCTGGTAGGCCTACAAAAAAAGATAGAAGAGATATTGATGATTTTACAGATGAAAATGAGTAATTTTATCCTTTAATTTTAGAATTAACTATTATGGCTGTTAAGAATAACATCATCCTTAATCACAACGAAATCAATCATAAAATTAGACGTATTGCTTTTCAGATATATGAAAACAATGTCAATGAAAAAGAGGTTATTCTCGCTGGGATTGATAAAAATGGTTATGTATTTGCAAAAAAATTAAAAACAGTACTTCAAAAAATCTCTGAAATTAATCCTATACTATGTAAAGTTTCTATTGATAAAAAGAATCCTCATGCAGATATTGAAACTTCAATTTCATCAGACGATTATAAAAATAAGTCTTTAGTACTTGTTGATGATGTTTTAAATTCAGGTACTACTTTAATTTACGGTGTAAGACATTTTTTAAATGTGCCTCTAAAACAATTTAAAACGGCTGTTTTGGTAAATAGAAACCATAAAAAATATCCTGTAAAAGCAGATTTTAAAGGCATCTCCTTATCAACTTCTTTACATGAACATGTGAATGTAGTTTTAGAAGGTAAAACTTTTGAAGCTGTTTTAGAATAACTTTAAAACTAATTCTTCAATAATATCACCTTCTTTTTTATTATCTGTTGTTATGGTAATTTCGGATAAGTTATAAAATTGAGAACGCTCAAAAAGGTGCTTTCCAATAAATTCTGCAAGTAATTCATCTGTTTCTATGTGAGCAATTAAAGGGCGTGTACTCTTTTCGTTTTTTAACCTTTCTACTAGAGTTGGTATGGATGCTTTTAAATAAATACTTTTTACATTAGAAACATTTCTAAGTAAATCCATATTATTACTGTAACACGGTGTTCCTCCCCCCAATGATAAAATTAAGTTCGTTTTATTTTCTAAAAGTTTCTTCAAATAGAATGTTTCCTTCTTTCTAAAGTATATTTCTCCTTTAGATTTAAAAATATCACTAACTGATAATGCTTCTTTTTCTTCTATATAATCATCAAGATCTATAAAATCATAGTTTAATTTATTTCCTAAAATTCTTCCTAAAGTCGACTTTCCCGAAGCCATATACCCAATTAAAACTAAAATCATTTTCTCGCTATAAATTGATTATTAAAAACATACGTTTTAGTGATGCAAAAAAACAAAAAAATCTTTTAAAAAAGTATTGTTTTATTAATAAAACATTCTATATTTGCACCCGCTAACAACTAACAAAGCAACGTTAGTATTGAAATAATGACCTGGTAGCTCAGTTGGTAGAGCATCTCCCTTTTAAGGAGAGGGTCCTGGGTTCGAGCCCCAGCCCGGTCACTGGAATCTCTTCAAGATTATTCAAAAAGCCTGAAACCTAATGTTTTCAGGCTTTTTCGTTTTCCTTACTTTCAATTGATATCAAATGTTACCATTAAATAGGTGCGTTATTCGGTGCATATTTTCGTTTTGACTTCTTTTTTTAACAAAAAAATGGGTGACCCTGCAAATCAAATAGTGTCTAAATAGTAGTTAGTAAATAAACTAACAAAAGTATTTTGTTAAACAATAAATTTTAAAACTATGTCACTTGTTAAATGGAAAAAAGAAGATGAGTTATTTCCATCACTTTCTTCGTTTTTTGACGACCTTTGGGGTCGTGATTTTGTAAGCGGTGTTCAAACGGGTACTTCTGTACCTGCTGTAAACATTACTGAGACTTCTGAAAACTTTGATATTGAAGTTGCTGCTCCGGGTATGAAAAAAGAAGATTTTAAAATCGATTTAGATAACGGAATGTTAGTAATTTCTCTGAAAAGAAAGAAGAGAAAGAGACAACTGAAAAGAAGATTACACGTAAAGAGTTTAGTTTTTCGTCATTTCAACGTTCTTTTTCAATACCAAATTCTGTATCAATAGATAAAATTAGTGCAGGTTATAAAGATGGCGTATTACGTATCAAACTACCTAAAAAAGAAGAAGTTAAGAAACAACCTCTAAAACAAATAGAGATTAAATAGTTTTGATTCGTGAAATCGAGCATTTTGCTCGATAAATCTGTTGAAGCCAGAATGTAAGTTCTGGCTTCTTTTTTATTATACAGATGAATTAAAAAATCATTAAATATTATACAGGTTTGAAGGAAGAACGTTCATTAGAACAAAATCTTTACTTTATATATTAAACGAAAGAGGTGCTTTTTTTGAAAGCACCTCTGCGATCTATGAACCTTTATTATAATTTAGTTTTCATCATTTTTATTTTCCTCCTCAAACAAATTTTCATCATTTACATCATCAATTGAATCATCCTCTTGTTTCTCTTCTTCAAAATTCTGCTCATCTTCAGAAACGTTTTCTTGAACTTGCTCAATAGCTTCATTTGTTTTTTCTTCTTTAACCTGTCTACAGGACAAGATAGCTAAGGATACTGTTAATATTAAAAACCCTATAAATAATTTTCTCATCTTGTTCAAAATTATAATTGTTTCAAAGTTTCAATTGTTCTAATATTAGTAAGTATTTCCAAGTCATCATCTTCTAGAACATTCTCATCAGAGTAAGTAATTTCAAAAGCTTTTCCTATCAGTTTTTTGGAAAGCAAGTCATAAGCCTTTTCTGCTTCTGGAGCTATTTTCTGAAAGCTTATCGTACTTTCTTCTCCATCTTCATCTTCATAGGTAAAAACATACATGCTGTCTTCTATACCTTCATAAACGGCAGTTATTGTAGTTAATTCGTTTTCAATTTCTTCTTCTTCCTCTTCTTGAGCAATTGCTGTGTAGTTACAAAATAGGAATGCAATAAGAAATAACGGGACTAATTTTAACGTTTTCATTTTGTAATATTTTTGATGTTTTTAATTTGTTTTATCAATAAGATTCCGTGCCTTATTGAGTTTAACTATTAGACATTAAAAACAAATTGAGGTCACCCATTTTGGTGTTAATTTTTTTGCTTTTTTATAATAATAAATCCAGATTAAGATTTGAATAACAACATAAGGTTATTAAGAACTATTAATTCTGATTTGTTTTTTTTGCCAAAGGAGGAAGCTATGGCATTACTGGCTATAAGAATACGAGTTAAAAGATCTTGATGAAACCCCTTTTTGTTGTTTAAATAAAAATCTTTAAAAACTAAAAAGGCTGATTCGGGCTTTGATTTATTTTTGATCAGTTCTTTTAATGTTTGGTATATAAACTCTTGAGAGTTTTCATTATCAATAGTTACCGTCCAATACTTTTTTACAAATTCAATAATTTTCAATTTTTCCTCACGTGTTATCTGTCCGTCAGACATTGAGACCGCATAAAACAAGTTTGCCAGAGCTTCATAAAATTCAATGGATTTATCTATGTCTTTCACCTCTAAATGTTTTAGTATATTACTTACCGTTTGCAACAAAGCATTCTAAATGAAATAAATCGTATGTAGACTGCTTTATTATCTCTTAAATTTAAGCTTTTTCTCAATAGCTTCAATCATAATATTAGCAATATCAAGACCTGTTGCGTTTTCTATGCCTTCCAAACCAGGCGAAGAATTTACTTCTAATAATAAAGGCCCTTTGTTAGAACGGATAATATCTACACCTGCAACAGGTAAATTAAGAATTTTTGCAGCTTTAATAGCTAGTTTTCTCTCCTCTGGGGTAATCTTAATTTTTGAAGCAGCTCCACCTTGATGTATGTTTGCCCTAAATTCACCTTTAGCCGCCTGACGTTGCATGGACGCCACCACCTTACCATTAACAACAAAACAACGTATATCCTGTCCGTTAGCTTCTTTTATAAATTCTTGAACCAGAATATTTGTCTTCACACTCTTAAAGGCATTAATCACACTTTCAGCAGCCTTATTGGTTTCTGCCAATACCACGCCTTTTCCTTGCGTACTCTCCAACAATTTAATAATAAGTGGTGCCCCGTTCACCATTTTAATCAAATCTTTGGTATCCAGCGGAGAATTTGCAAAACCTGTGATGGGTATATGAATATCGTTTTTTGCAAATAATTGAGTCGCCAGAAGTTTATCTCTTGATTGTGTTATGGCTTCTGCTGAATTTAAGCAATAGGCACCCATGGCATCAAATTGCCGTATTAATGCACAAGCATAAAAGGTAACAGATGGCTTGATACGCGGAATAATGGCATCAAACACATCTATGACATTTCCGCCTCGGTAACGAATTTGAGGTTCGGTAGCATCAAATTTCATATAGGCCTGTTGTACATTTAGGAATACCATTTCATGACCTCTGGCATTACCAGCCTCTATTAATCGCTTATTACTAAATAAATCTGGATTACTTGCCAGTAAGGCAATTTTAAGACCTGTTTTTTCTTTTTGAAAGGAAGCATATTTCTTGTCTATATCATCTTGTGTAAACTCAGGTAATAAATAAGTTGCTGATGGGTTGACCAGATAACGATCATATAAAGCTTCACGCCCCAAGAGCATTCTAAACTCCATAGAGTCTCGATTTGCAAGCGTCAACTCAATATCAAAAGTATCATCGCCCATAGTAATAGGCGCTTTAATAACAAGACGTTCTTCGGCAATACCAACAGAACTTTTTACAGAGCGTTTTGCATGAATTTTTGCTTCACACTTAATGCTAATACTTCTATTTACTTGAAGCGGGTTTACCTCAAAACGCACCCATTCTTCGGTTTCTTTATAAAAGATTTTTATTTTGTTTGCTTGAATAGATGATGTTTTTGCACCGGAATCTACACGTGCTTTTATTGCTGGAATTCCGAAGCTCTCAAAAGAGCACCATTCTTCACTTCCAATGATGGTTAAATTATCCAAATTATTATAGTGTTATTTCTTTTTTAGTTCAAACAGATCTTTTCTCCTGTCTTTTAAATTTTTAACTGCTCCGAATTGATGTAGCTCCCTCAATAGATCAATATCTACATCGGCAATAAGTATCATTTCGGTATTAGGCGTGGCTTCTGCTTTAATTCCATTTGTTGGGAATGAAAAATCGCAAGGTGTAAAGACCATAGATTGCGCAAATTGAATATCCATGTTTTCTACGTTAGGTAGGTTTCCTACACTTCCTGCAATGGCTACATAGCACTCATTTTCAATAGCCCGTGCTTGAGAGCAATGACGCACTCGGGAATATCCGTTTTGGGTATCTGTTAGGAAAGGCACAAACAAGATATCCATTCCTTCATCTGCCAATAATCTACTTAACTCCGGGAATTCAGAATCATAACAAATCAAGACACCTATTTTACCACAGTCTGTATCAAAAGCTTTTATCTGGCTTCCTCCTTGCATGCCCCATACTTTAGCTTCATCTGGAGTCACATGAAGTTTCTCATACCGTTCAATAGTACCGTCACGTCTACATAAATACCCGACGTTGAACAAACGACCGTCTCGCATTTCAGGCATACTGCCAGAAATGATATTGATGTTATAGGTAATAGAAAACTCCGAAAATTTACTTACGATTGCTTCGGTATGTTTTGCCAGCTCTCTAATGGCATCTGGTGTACTTAAATGATTATCTTTTGCCATAAGGGGTGCATTGAAAAACTCAGGAAATAATGCAAAATCGGAACGGTATCCCGCCACGGCATCAATAAAATATTCAGCTTGATTTAAGAGCTCCTCTAAATCTTTATAAGGACGCATTTGCCATTGTATCAACCCCAAACGCACCACCTTTTTTTTGATGGCTGCTTTTTTTGTGGGTTTTTTATAATAAATATTATCCCACTCCATGAGTATAGCATATTCACCAGATGCTTTATCGCCTTCTAAATAGCCTTTTATCACCTTAGTTGGATGAAAATCGTTTGATATTTGAAAGTTTAATACTGGGTCATTAATTTCTTTACGCTTAACCTTTTCAATATACTCTTTGGGAGACATGGAGTCTGCATATTGATGGTAATTTGGAATTCTTCCTCCAAAGGCTATTCCCCGCAGGTTTAATTTTTCGGCTACTTCCTTTCGGTAATCGTATAATCGTCTCCCTAACCGAAGCCCTCTAAAATCAGGTTTAATAAACACATCTATACCATAAAGCACATCGCCGTCACTAGTATGTGTGTTAAAAGTATAATTGCTTGTAATATCTTCATAGGTATGTTCATCGTCAAAATTATCATATGCAACAATAATTGAGAGTGCACAACCGGCAAGTTGTCCGTTTATTTTTATCACGACCTGACCTTCTGGAAACTTTTTGATTAGGGATTCAATATGGTGTTCTTTCCAGTAGGAATTGGGCATATTGGTATACGCCGATATCATCGCCAATTTAAGTTCTTGATAGTCTTTTAAATCAAGGTATTTGAGCTCAATATTTTCTATATCTTTAGTTTTCATTTGTTATTGGCTAAAGGTTTCTTTAGCGTTTTTAAAGCTTTTAAACTCAATCATATAACCATTAGGATCAGTTATAAAAAAAGAAAGATGTTCCCCAACCTTGTTTTCCATGAAAGTGGATTCTGTTGTTACTTCCTGATTAGCTTGTAAAAGCTTTTTATATAATGCTCCCCAAGCCTCTATACTTACAATAACCCCAAAATGGAATGAGGGTAAAATATTATCCTCTAATTTGTAGTTTTTGTATTTAAAGTCAAAAGAACCAGATTCAGTAAACGTTAGCTGATTATTGTATAAATTCACATCAACCCATTTATCTGTGTGCCTTCCTAGAGGCATTCCTAAAATTTCTAAGTAAAACTTCTTTGTTTCGTTTATATCTTCACAAGGAAGTGCTAAATGAAATTGTGATTTCATTGTAATTAAAAATTTAATTTACTTTTTTATTAAACTGCCCAAAATACAGTTCTACAACAAAGCGGTCATCTTTGTCCAAATAGTCAAGTGCATCATACCAATTTACCCATGATGCTGATTTGAATTTGTGGTCTTCTAAGATTTTTATTTCGTCTATCATAAGCGAGGTAACAAAGTAATGTTTGTTTACTTCGACATTATCTTTGTTAATTCTCTTTCTAGAAATAAAATAGGTTAAATCTTCATTATGTAATTCTACACCAATTTCTTCATAAGTTTCCCTTATCAGGGACTTCAAATCATTCTCCTTCTTTTTCTTTATACCACCAGCAAGGGAGTATTTTTTCTTATGGCCAATTTTTTCAAGAACCAAAAGTTTATCTTTTTTAAAAGCCAAAAGGCGAGACTTGCTAATGATATTTTTAACCTTCATTATTTTCATGTTTAGTAGACTGCTATTAAATCTATAAGAGCTATCCTTCGTAGATAGCTCTTATATTATTTACAATTTTTGAACTATTCTTTATTCTTTTTTTTCTTAGCTTTTTCAGCATTTTTGGCTTTGAAAGCCTTAAATTCTTCTAAGCTAATTTGCTCATCTTCGTCTGTGTCTATTTTTTTAAATTGTTTAGAGATTCCTTTTCCTTCCAGTTCAACCATAGTAAGATACTCATCTTTATTGGCATCTAACTTTTTAAATATCTTTTCTGGTGTTGAGTTTCCTTTCTGTGCAAAAGCGCTTAACGATGTAAATAATCCTAATGTTAATGCCATTACTAATATTTTATTGTTTTTCATTTTTAATATATTTTATTTGTTTTGTTTCGAATTAATTTTTTTCAGATTTTACTCACCTCAAGTCTGTACTTTTAGTAAACCAATTCTTAACTGATTTACACGTGAAACGAAATATTCCTTTCTCTCCTAGTATTGATATTTGATTATTATTTACAAATTATATGTTTATTCTTCTTCTAAGGCACTGGTGTCCAAACTATCATTTATACTATCACTATCATCATCTGAATCAAAACTTTCCATAGCTTGAATTAAACGTTTTCCTACCTTCACCAAATAAATAGTATCTTCCGTTCTTACTTCCACGGCTTCAACAATTTCGTTTTGCAAATTTTTATACACGATTATATCATCATCGTCATAACCATCAGGAAATTTATTTATCAGAAGTGTCAAAATATCTTCATTCAATTTTTGGTAATCTACAATTTTGCGTATCATCTTTTTCAGTATTTACATGTCTAACAAGTAGGCAAAAATTAATGGCGCAACAATAGTTGCATCACTCTCAATAATGAATTTTGGTGTATCAATATCTAGTTTTCCCCAAGTAATCTTTTCATTAGGCACAGCGCCTGAATAAGAGCCATAACTGGTAGTAGAGTCACTTATTTGACAAAAATAACTCCAAAATGGCGTGTCTTTACGTTCCATATCCTGATACAGCATAGGCACTACACATATAGGAAAATCACCTGCGATACCCCCACCAATTTGAAAAAAGCCAATACCTTTTTTTGAATTTTTGGTGTACCAATCTGCTAAAAACGTCATGTATTCAATTCCAGATTTCACGGTACTAGCCTTTAATTCTCCTTTCAAAACATAACTGGCAAATATGTTGCCCATAGTACTATCTTCCCATCCAGGACAAACAATTGGCAAATTCTTTTCTGCTGCTGCATACATCCAAGAGTCTTTTAAGTCTATCTCGTAATACTCTTCTAATACACCAGAGAGCAACATTTTATACATAAATTCATGTGGTAAATAACGTTTTCCTCTATCATCTGCATTTTTCCATACTTTAAAAATATGCTGCTGCAACCTTCTAAAGGCCTCTTCTTCCGGAATACAAGTATCTGTAACACGATTAAGCCCCTGTTCTAATAAATCCCATTCATCTTCTGGAGTTAGATCGCGATAATCCGGTACTCGTTTATAATACGAATGTGCTACCAGGTTCATAATATCTTCTTCCAGGTTAGCTCCAGTACAAGAGATAATTTGAACTTTATCTTGCCGTATCATTTCTGCAAAAATCTTCCCAATCTCGGCTGTACTCATGGCTCCTGCTAAAGATACTAACATTTTTGAACCTTTATTTAACTGTTCTTCATAAGACTTTGCAGCATCAACAACCGTAGCAGCATTAAAATGTAAATAATATTTTTCTATAAAACCTGAAATAGCTCCCTTAGTATTCATCTTGATTGTATTTTAAACGATTGATGTTGTTTTCTTTTTGAGTACTATAAAGGTTTTCATTGTCATCGTCTGCATCCTGTGCTTCAAATTTGTAGCTCAGCATTTTATAATATAGTTTTGCTGCAACGAAATCTGATGACTTTTCAGATTTATTAGGACATAACTCTACAATATCAAATCCAACAACGTTTTTTTCTTCAAATACTTTTTTAAGAAATTCCAGTGTTTCATACCACAGCAATCCACCTGGTTCTGGTGTTCCTGTTGATGGCAAAATTGAAGGATCCAATGCATCTAAATCGAAAGTGATGTATACATTATCCGTCATTAATTCAATAGCATTATCCATCCAATAATCATCATTTAGCATATCATGGGCAAAGAATACATTATCTTCGTTCATAACACGTTTTTCTGAACTATCCATACTACGAATCCCGACTTGAATAAGATTTGTATTCTGATTTGCTTCATACAAGGCGCATGCGTGGTTGTATGGAGATCCTTCATAATCTTTTCGTAAATCTGCGTGTGCATCAATTTGAAGCACGGTTAGATTATTAAAACATTCATTAAAAGCACGAATAGCACCTATAGATACTGAATGTTCCCCTCCAAATAGCGTTACAAACTTGTTGCGCTTAATATAAGATTTAATGGTATCGTGCACAGCTTCAACTATAGTATCCGGCGTGCTATTTTCTGTAATAGCATCTGTAAGGTAAATACCTTGTTTATATACTTCGCTATTCGTTTCAATATCGTATAATTCCATATTTTCCGAAGCATGTAAAAATGCATCAGGGCCTTTATCTGCTCCTTTGCCCCAAGTACTGGTTCCATCATAAGGAACGGGAACAAGAACAATTTTTGATGATTCTAAACCGGCATATTTTTCTGGTATTCCGGCATATGTTTTACGAGTATTCATTATTTGTATTATTGATTATTTAATTATGATTTGGTTAAAACCTCAAGGGCTTCATCTAGTATGGTCTCTTCTTTTACCAGAGCACGATTAATTGAGAAGTCATAGCCTAAAGTTGATAATAACTCTTCAGAGGTTTGCTGTTCTGCAAATACTGAAGTCATTAGTTGTCCGTCTTTATCCCGATCAATTAAAATATGTTTAGGTGTAGGAATAAGACAGTGTTGTAAGCCTCCAAACCCTCCTATGGTTTCTTGATAGGCTCCTACATTAAAAAAACCGATATACAATGGTTTCTCCTTATTAAATTTAGGTAGGTAAATGGCATTCATATGCTGCTCACTGTTGTAATAGTCGTCACTATCACAAGTCAAACCTCCCAAAAGAACACGCTCGTATTCTTTATTCCAGCCATTTACGGCAAGCATCACAAAACGTTTATTAATAGCCCATGTGTCTGGCAATGTTGTTATGAAGGATGAATTGATCATATTCCATTTTTCACGATCGTTTTGTTGTTTTTGGTAAAGTACTTTATAAATAGCTCCACCACTTTCTCCTACTGTAAAGCTTCCGAATTCTGTAAAAATGTTAGGAACCTCCACACCTGCTTCATCGCAGGTTTGTTTAATTTGGTTAATGATTTCACTTACCATATAAGCATAGTCATAATCAAAAGCCAATGAGTTTTTAATTGGGAATCCACCACCAATGTTAAGACTATCAAGGCTAGGACAAACCTTTTTAAGATCAACATACACTTTCATACACTTTAATAGTTCGTTCCAATAATAGGCATTATCCTTAATACCTGTATTAATAAAAAAGTGTAGCATTTTAAGGCTAACCTTTGGATTGTTTTTTATTTCCCTGTTATAAAAAGGAACAATGTTTTTGTAACCAATACCCAATCTCGAGGTATAGAATTCAAATTTCGGTTCTTCCTCGGAAGCTATACGAATGCCTATATTATAAGTATCGTTAATAACCTCACTTAAAAGATTAATTTCTTCGTAATTGTCTATTATAGTGATGCAGTTTTTATGACCGTTATTGATAAGGCGAGCAATATTTTGCACATATTGGTCACGTTTAAATCCGTTGCTAATTACATACGTGTTATCATCAATTTTACCCTGGGCTTTAAGGTTTTCAATAATATCAATATCGAATGCAGAAGATGTTTCTATATGAATGTTATTTTTAAGTGCCTCATTAAGTACATGCTTAAAATGCGAGCTTTTGGTACAATAGCAATAATTATAACTGCCTTGGTAATTATGTTCTTTTATAGCATCTGCAAACCATCCCTTAGCTCTGCTAATATTATCTGAGATTTTTGGGAGGTATGTAAACTTAAGCGGCGCTCCATATTTGTTGATGAGTTCCATTAAATCTATTCCGTGAAAGTGTAACTCATTATTGTTTAAAGCGAACTCTTCCTGCGGAAAATCAAAAGTTTGATCGATCAGATCAAAGTACTTTGTTTTCATTAGTAAATTGTTGAAAAATTAGAAAATTTGGGTTTTACTCTATTGAGCAATTTGTAGATTATTTCTAAAATTCAAATACGAAAAATAAAAATAGTTGAAGGTGTAAAACTATTCTTCATCAAAATATGATATGTAATACTAATTTTAGAAGTCAGCCTGATAATTCGGTTCCCTATCCCTAGGGCAGCTTTTGGAGTAGACTTCTTTGTCTTCCTAAGCCCGAATCTGAAAAAAGATTTCATTTTAGTATGGCAATACGTTCTTTATTCTAGAACTCATTATTAAGCAAACATAATAAAAAAATTAATTCGCCCAATTTTTATTGCTTTTTTTATAAAAAATAAACTACACTTCTTCAGTTGAAAATACATCCGAAGATGTGTAGTTTAATTGTGCTACTAGTTAAGACATGATTTTATTATACAGGTCACCTTTTTTCAAAAAAAATAAAAGCCACCTTAATTTTGTATGACTTAAAAAGTGACCCCAATATAATATATATGTCTAAAAAAGTAACTAACATATTATAGTCATTAATTAAATGTATCCTGATATGAAAAAAATACTAATACCAATTGATTTTTCGGATAACTCCCTTAATGCGTTACATTATGGGCAGTCCCTTTTTGAAGATTTTGAAGTTACCTTTTACTTATTTTCTGCTTATGTAGTATTACCATCAAATCTTTTAGGAGATGATTGGGGGAATGAATGGGTTGAGGCTATGTCCTTTGGAGTAGAAGATGATTTAGAGAATGTTGTTAGTCAAATTAAAAAATTAAATAACAATTCTAAGCATCAATTTAAAAGCATAAGTAAATTAGATCGTTTTATTCCATCAATAAAAAGTATCGTAGTTGATTATAACATAGATTTTATTGTTATGGGGACAAAAGGAGTTAAAGGTTTAAAAAGTGTGTTTCTAGGAAGCAATGCTGTTAAGGTTATTAATGCCATATCAAAATGTCCTACTATTGTAGTGCCTCAAGATTTTATGCCTAAAAAAATTAAACAAGTTGTTTTTTCTACAAATTATAAGAGACCATTTGCAGAAGCCGAACTAAAGCCTTTATTTAAACTATTAAAACATCATGATGCCACGTTAAATATTGTACAAATAATGGAAGATACCATACTAACTGAAAAGCAGAAAACACATAAACAGGCATTGTCTTATTTGCTGGATGATATCCCTCATTTTTTTCATAAGATAATATACGAAACTTCAGAAACCAAAGCGATAAAAGACTTTATAATGAAAACACAAAGTGATATGGTGTCATTCATTCATCATAAAAATAATTTCTTTTATAATCTGACCAATGAAGATGTGGTAGAAAAAACCAGTTTTAATAGCTTAGTTCCTTTATTAATATTACCAGCGCATACCAACAACAAAATCTAATATTAAAAAGAAAAAATTTTGAGTTAATTAAAAGATGTTTTATTTGTCTTCGTCTTAAATAATGAAGACATTGCAGCCTTATGGTTTTGCTTAAAAAGTAATTTCATTTCCGTTAAATGTTTTGCAGTCATTATATTTTTAATGACATTATTCCTAATAGTCTCTGGAACTTCATGTGGAGGTTGGCCAACATATTTAAAAGGATTTTTTTCCATAGCCAATATCACTTTAATTAGCGTTTATTACCCTATGACAGTAAAGAGGCAAAAAAGTCACTTAAAAAATAAACGTATTAGCTATTGTCGGTGTCTAAATCCGAATCGGGTTCTTCAGTATTGGAATCATTCTCAGAATCTTCAATGTTTTCTATGATATCCTGAATGATGTTTTCCTTTAGGGTTTCTGGTAATATTGAATCTGTTGATTCTATTATTTTAAAAGGGTTTTTCTTAGTCATTAATCTTTAATTTTATCGTAAGCTTTCATTACTTTTATACGGGCTCTTTTAAGTCTCATTTTTACAGCGCTTTCTGCTATATTTAAAATAACCTGAATATCCTTAACAGACACGTTATCCTGATATTTTAATAGAAGTAAAGCTTTATCAGCTGGCTCCAAAAGCTCTAAGGCTTTTTCAAGTTTAGAAGCCCTTAATTCGAAAAGGTCGTCTTCATCAATATCATCTTCAGATGCCAAATGATAATCGTGCTTATTTAATCTCTCCCAGCGTTCTTTTAGTTTTTTTGAAGTATCTTGATTTTTATAATTTACAAGAAAATTATAGGTAAAACTATATAACCATGTAGAAAATTTAGATTGTGCTTTATACGTATCAAGCTTGGTAAACAGTTTTATGAATATATCCTGAGTAAGATCCTTAGCTTCATTTTTATCTTTTGAAAAGCTATAGCACTTACTATACACTTTCTTACTGTACCTATCATAAAGTTTACCAAAAAGAATCGCATTATTTGTTTCTACTATTTGCTTAACAAGTTCATCATCTGTAATGGTTGATTGGTCTCCTTTTAAATCATTGGAAAATACGTTGACCAAGATTAAGTGAAATTTATTTGATAATAACATAAATAGATAAAAAACTAGATTAGCATTTCAAAGTTAAAAAAAATGGTGACCTAAATATTAAAAAACAGTCATAATATAAAAAAACACCTTTAACTATTTTAATTATTAAAAATTATGTTGGTCTTAAAATTATGCAAATCAAGAAATCAAAAAAGTAATACAACTTACTTTGTGGATTTTAATTGTATTGCTAAAATAGATGAGACCTTAGATAACAATCCGTTCAAAAATTTATTCAAGCTCGAAAAAGGAATCCTATACCCTAATGAAAGTTCAGACTTATTAAAAATAGACAGATAATGATGGAGCTTGTAATAATTTCTTTAGGTTTCATAATTACCGCTTATGCTGTTATTGCGAATGATGTCATTCAAACACTAGGAACATTTTTGGTATCTAATCACAAAAAACATTGGTTACTATTATGGTTTTATGCTGCAATTATATTGGCAATTACCTTAATCTATGGATGGTTTGTACACAATGGTGATGTCTCTTATGGACGCTTAATAAAAATTCCTTTACCAGATCAATTAGAATGGTGGTATTTACTAGCTCCTATGTCTCTTTTAGTTATTACGCGATTAGGTATCCCGGTAAGTACTACATTTATGATTCTCAGTGTATTTTCAACCAGTCAGATTATCGAAAAAATGATTTTAAAATCAGTACTCGGATATGCACTTGCTTTTATTGTGGCGGTTGTAATCTATTTATTAATTTCTAAAACTCTAGAGTCTCAAGCATCCCTTAGATTGATGCATATAAAAAAACAGAAAAAATATTGGCTGATAGCACAATGGTTTTCTACCGGTTTTTTATGGTCTCAATGGCTCATACAGGATTTTGCTAATATTTATGTGTTTTTACCAAGAAAACTGTCTATCTATGAGCTTATTCTTTCTCTTGGAGTAATTCTTCTTATCATGGCATACATATTCAAAAGTCGGGGTGGCAAAATACAACAAATCGTGAACCAAAAATCTAATGTAGAAAATATACGTTCTGCAACAATTATTGATTTATGTTATGGTGTTTTACTTTATACTTTAGGAACTGTTAGCTCTATCCCCATGAGTACCACTTGGACTTTTATAGGGATTCTTGCTGGGCGTGAAATTGCTATTAATTATTTGTTGGAGAGAGAAAAATTGAAGTATACGTACAAATTAATATTCAAAGACCTTTCAAAAGTCAATATTGGATTAATTGTTAGTGTGCTTATAGCCTTTACCATCCAATTATTAAAATCTTAATAATGAAAAACAGGTATTCCACAAGATCATTTTTTTTGAATATCATTATCACCTTGTCGCTTAACATATGTTCAGCACAAACTTTAGCGCAAGAACTACCATTGAGGGGCATTAATGATTCAATTCCCCTGCGCCAACTTCTGGATACTAGCCTTCAGAAAAAATTGGAACAAGAAATCAATAAAAAACCAAAATGGAAAAAACTGGTAGCCAATAAACGAATGGCTATCGGAATTGTAGATCTGTCTGATACAGACCGCATACGTTTTGCACGCCTCAATGGCAGCCATATGATGTATGCCGCCAGCTTACCAAAAATCGCAGTACTTCTGGCTGCAACAGATGCTATAGAAAAAGGCGAACTTGCTGAAACCTCAGAAGTTAAAGCTGATATGAAAATAATGATTAGCAAATCTAACAATGCTGCTACTACCAGAATGATTAACCGCATAGGTTATGATAAAATTGAAACTGTGCTAACCAGCGAACGCTATGATCTGTATGACGAGGAATTTGGTGGTGGTCTTTGGGTGGGAAAACGTTATGGCGGCGGCGGAGATACTAATAGAGACCCTTTAAAAAACTTAAGTCACGCAGCCAGTGTTACCCAAGTATGCCGGTTTTATTATCTACTTGTGCAAGGAAAACTGGTCAATGAGGCTAGATCCAAACAAATGCTAGATATTATGGAAAATCCAGACTTACATCACAAGTTTGTCAATACTTTGGATAGAATTGCTCCTAATGCACGTTTATTCAGAAAATCAGGCTCCTGGAAAACGTATCACTCTGATTCTGCATTGGTGTGGGGAAAAGACCCGAAAAGAAGATATATTATTGTCGCACTTATTGATGATACAAATGGAGAACAAATTATTAGGAACTTGATAGAACCCATCGAGAGCGCGTTAAAAAAATGAATCATTGGTGATTTTATTGAAAGAAAAGTGTCTAAAATGTTATTTTTAGATAGTATTATACTAAACTATTAAGCTTTAGAGTGTGTATTTTATGATTAAAACTACTTTTAAAAAGGTTTTCGATATTAGAGATGGAGAGCTGAAAACGGCTCTCTTAATGCAAAGTTATATCTTTTTGATTATAGCTACATTACTGATCATAAAACCGACTGTAAACTCTATTTTCATATCAGACTTAGGTGCAGACAGCTTACCGCTAGCTTATCTAATGGTAGCAATAAGCGCAATTATCACTTCCTACATATATTCAAGGGCTACGGAAGAATTCTCATTAAAAACTATTATCAAATTTACACTGGTCTTTTCAATAATCACCTTACTTATTTTAGGTGTTTTACTGCACTTAAACCTCATACATGGTTGGATCTTATATACATTTTACACAGGAGTAGCCATATATGCCGTACTTGCAACCTCTCAATTCTGGGTACTTGCAAATATGGTTTTCAATATCAGAGAAGCAAAAAGACTCTTTGGTTTTATAGGTTCAGGAGCTATTATTGGAGGCATATTCGGTGGGTACCTTACTACATTGTTAGCGCCTTATATTGGCAATGAAAACCTTATATTTATAGCTGTTTTTTTCTTGTTTTGCTGTTTCCCCATTCTATCCATAATATGGAAGGAAAAAGTAAGTGTACTAAACACATTCAAACAGAAAAAAAGAATCCAAACAACCTCTGAGCGTCCTTTTAAATTAATTCGAAGTTCTAAACATCTTACCTTTCTGGCATTGGTTATTGGCATTGGTGTAATTACAGCCAGATTAGTCGATTTTCAGTTTAGTGACTTTGCCGCAAAAAAAATAAAAGACAGCGAAGAACTTACTTCATTCTTTGGCTTTTGGTTATCTACCTTCAATGTAATATCATTATGCCTACAACTTTTCTTAACGAGAAAAATCGTTGGTGTTTGGGGGGTTGGATTTTCTCTCATTCTACTACCTTTAATTATACTTTTGGGGGCACTACTTTTTCTGGTAGTACCAGAATTATGGGTAATAATTTTGTTAAAAGCAACCGATGGAAGTTTAAAACAATCTGTAAATAGATCTGCGATGGAGCTTTTATCCCTTCCCCTACCGTATCAATTAAAAAAGCAAACAAAGTCATTTATTGATGTTGTTGTAGACAGTGTTGCCACAGGAATTGCAGGATGCATTTTAATATTCTTAATCAAAGGATTACATGTTCCTGAAAAATTTCTGATGGGATTCATCATCGTTCTTACACTAATATGGACCTATTTTGTAATAAAAGTGAGGAAGGAATATTTTCTTTCTTTTAGAAGAAACCTAGATAACCTAGATGCTGAAAATAAAAGAAAGAGAAAAGAAGTTTCCAAAAGCTCATTTTTAATGGGTATGAAAAACGTATTTAATAATGGTACCGAAAAGGAAATTTTATTCATGTTGAGCAAAGTGAAGGAGATTAAAGACGATAGATTAGCAGCATTTATAAGACCTTTAATAGCACACCCTTCTCATAAAATAAAAGCAGAAGCTATCAGGAACTTTTACTTTTTCAACAATGAAAGTATTGCTATCGAAATTAAAAAGTTATTAGAAATCAATGATGAAAATGTGGTTCTGGCCTCACTTGAATATTTACTAAAACATGCTGAAAATAATGAAACCCTCATTTTTGATATTTTTTTGGATCATCCTAACAAATTTATTGCAGATGTCGCATTACTTTGCCTATCAAAAGAAGCCAGGGGCAATAGTACATTAAAAGACAAATATGATTTTTCTACAAGAGTCGAAAAAAAGCTATCGGAAATTGAGTTCGTGTCTGATCAAACAGAGAAAGAGACTCAAATCGTTAAACTATTAGATATTATTGGATACGGCGATCATAAAGAAGGATATTCTCTTATTTCCGGAAATCTAAACAATCCCAATATCAAAGTAAGGAATCATGCAATAAAAGCTGCTGGCTATACGATGCACGAAGAATTTATTGATCGATTATTAGAATTTATTGAAGACAAGTTATATAGACCTCAAATAATAACAGCCTTACTTAACTATGGCCCTGCTATAATGGAATCTTTACAACTTAAAATCGTTGATAAAAACATGTCTCTTTCTATACGAAAGTTGCTACCTCAAGTCATTGCAGCATTTAAAAGCCAACAATCTGTAAATGTGTTATTTTCTGTTTTCATAAACTCGGACGACCTTGCTATCAGAATAGAATCATTAAAAGCTTTATCAAATTTAAAATCGGAAAAAAGCGAATTGGCATTCGACAAAAATAAAATTGCAAAATTAATTCTGGAAGAATGTAAACTATATGATGTTACATTAAATGCAATGCATACTCAAATTATAATGCATTACTTTAAGAAAAAAAAATTAAAACATGCTTTATCTGAAAAGGAGATAGATGCAAGAGAAAGCTTAATGGAGTTGTTAGAACGGCGACTAGATGCTGGTCTGGAACGTATTTTTAAACTTTTAGAGCTTAAATATTCTAAAAAAGATATACAGATCGCCTATCAAGGTATTTTGAGCGAAGAACAAGAAAAGCGAACCAATGCGATTGAGTTTTTGGATATCCTATTAAACCCTAAATTAAAAAATGTACTGATTCCTATTGTAGAGGCCTCTATTTTAGATACCTCTTCAGAAGAAGTGATTGAAATGATAAACAAGAATAAGGTTACCGAAATGGATTGTTTTACCTCTATATTAAAGGGAAGGGATTTAAAATTAAAACTTGCTGTTCTATATTTAATCCAGCAAATTGCGGATGCCAAATATTTACCTATTCTGGAGACTCTTATTGAAAATAACGATTCCAAAGTTCAGGGCTTTGCAAGAGACGCAATGGATAAAATAAGCTCTCAAGAACTCCTAAAATAAATTGCATTTAGGCATATGAAGACATTAATGAAAAGTGGTATTATGACCTTTCTTTATAGAACAAATTAATTATTACAACCTCTAATCTTGGAAGTCATTAAAACTTTGATAACCCAGCAAAAAATGAAATGATAATTTCTATCGTATTTATAATATTAGGTTTTCTATTTCTTATAAAAGGAGCTGACTGGATGATACGTGGAGCTACCTTACTCGCCAAGAAAAATAATATTTCAGATTTAGCCATTGGTTTAACCATTGTGGCATTTGGAACCTCTGCTCCCGAAGTTATAGTAAATATAATAGCTTCTTTTGAAGGGCATTCAGAAATTGTTTTTGGAAATGTTATAGGAAGTAATAATTTTAATCTCTTCATCATCTTGGGGATTTCTGGACTAATACTTCCTATTACAGTACAATCAAAAGTAGTTAAAAATGAGATTCCTATTTCGTTACTTGCTGGAATACTCCTTTTAATATTGGTAAGTAATTTTTTTTCGTCTTCTAATGGTATTTCCAGATTGGAAAGTATCTTTCTTTTATTGCTATTTGGGCTTTTTTTGTTTTATATTTATAATCAGGCTAAAGATGATCCTAAAGTACCTGATTCTAATATGGTTTTAACCTCAAATCTTAGAATATGGTTTCTAATAATAATTGGATTGATAGGTTTAATGATAGGTGGAAAACTTGTAGTAGACAATGCCGTGAATTTAGCGACAAGTTTAGGTATTAGTAAAAAGGTTATTGGGCTAACTATTATTGCAGCAGGCACTTCACTTCCAGAATTAGTGACCTCTGTTGTGGCTGCCTTGAAAAAGAATAGTGATATGGTTATAGGAAATGTAATAGGATCTAATATTTTTAATATTTTATTTGTTTTATCCACAAGCGCATTAATTTATCCTCTTGATTATACTTCAAACTTTGACTATTCTATTTACTTTTTTATAGGTGGTACGGTATTTTTGCTATTTTTTATGTTTACTGGTAAAAGATTAAAACTAGATAGATGGGAAGCTTCTCTATTACTTATAGCATACATTATTTTTAGCGCTTATTTAATAGGAAAATAAACTCAAAATTATGAAAGTAACTGTTTTAGAAAAAAGATTACGTGACATATACGACCATATTGTTCGAGAAGAAGAAGTTGCTGAAAAACTTGCTTCAAATGCGCATAAAGATTATCGATTAAGTTCAAAAAACCTATACCGGTATTTGTTATTAAGAAGTTATGATTTAAGAGACTTTCACGACAGTTTATCAGAACTCGGAATCTCTTCATTAAGAACTTCGGAAGCCTATGTACTTAGCAATCTTACAAATGTTTTAAAATTACTTAACCTGCTACAAGGAAAAGCGTATATCAATACCGATAATCCAGAAATTATAGGCTATAAGAGATCGAAAGAATTAATTCGAAAACACGCTAGAAATTTATTTAAAAAAGCAGAAGGGGAAAATTCAGCCGAAATTATGGTAACCCTTCCAAACGAAGCTGCCGATGATATCGAACTTCTTTCAAGGTTAATTAAGGAAGGGATGAAAATTGCAAGAATCAATCTTAGTCACGGAACGGAAGAAGTTTGGTCTAAAATGATACAAAACCTCAATGAGGCAAAGAAAAAACTAGGAAGTAACGTTAAAGTATATATGGATCTCTCCGGCCCCAAAATAAGAACGTCTAAAATTGAAATAAAAACAAGTGATGGAAAAATAAAAGAATCCATTGGGCTAAAAGTTGGGGACCATTTAATCCTCACAAAACGCGATACTTTAGGAAAAAAATCAATTTATGGTAAAGCAAATCAGTTAATTCAAAAAGCGGAAGTTGGCGTATTATTACCGGAAATAATCAATGATCTGGAAGAAAACGATATTGTTTATTTTGACGACGGTATGATAAAAGCTGTCGTTATCTCAAAAAAATCCGAGGATGTTGAAATAAAGATTACCGAACTGTATAAATCAAAATTATCGTCCAGTAAAGGCATAAATCTGCCCCTAACAAAACTAAGTCTTCCTTCCCTAACAGATAGGGATATTGAGCTTTTACCATTTGTTTGTAAAAATGCGGACATCCTTGGGTATTCGTTTGTAAGAACAGTTGCCGATGTTCAAAAGTTATATAAAGAACTCGAAAAGAATCACAACACAACTATTGGGGTTGTTTTTAAAATTGAAAACAACGAAGCTTTTGATAATTTACCACTAATACTTATGGAGGGAATGAAACGAAAAAATATTGGTATTATGATTGCCAGAGGTGATCTTGCAGTCGAAGTCGGTTTTGAAAGAATATCCGAAATACAAAATCAAATATTATGGATTTGTGAAGCGGCTCATATTCCAGTTATCTGGGCCACACAAGTACTGGACAATTTAGCCAAAACCGGATTACCTACCAGAGCCGAAATTACAGATGCAGCCCATAGTGTTCAGGCAGAATGCGTCATGTTAAATAAAGGACCGTTTATAGTTGATGCCATTCGCACATTGAAAAAAATCTTATTAAGAATGGAAGCCCATACTTTTAAAAAGAAAAGTTCTTTGAGAGCCCTAAATGTTGCTATAAATAGTATTAAACACTATAAGAATATAGAGTAGAAACCATGAAAATGATAAACAAAGGAAACTAAAGTTCGTTTATATAAAGGGTCGTATTCAATATTGAATTTCCGCCTCCCCGTATTGTACCTGTAACGGGCATAGTTTGATCAAAATGTGAACTCGACACAAGAGCAATATGCGCATTACCTGTTACAACTCCATAACTGGGATCAAAGCCAACCCATCCCGCTCCGGGTATGAACAATTCCCCCCAAGCGTGCAATTCATATTTTGGCTTATCTACCTTGATATAGTAATAACCACTTACAAAACGTGCAGCAATACCTAAATTTCTAAACAAATGAATTTGCATCCAAGCTAAATCCCTACAGGAACCTTTTTTTAAATTAAACGTTTTATTGGGATCAAAAGGATAGCCTTCATGACGATAACATAATTCAAAATCATTATGGATTTGCTGTGTAAGATTAGTAAGAAAATCGATGGTATTATTTGATTTTTCCAGAACGCTACTTGAATAATCTTTTAAGGATTGATCGATATCCATGTTTCTTAAAGAGGCAAATAATGCCGTCTTCAATTCTTCTGTATAATTAAAAGGAACCTGAAGGTACTGTGAAGGAAAAATGATAAAGGTGAACGGATTATATTCAGAAATTGTGATTAGCGAATTAGTGCGTATAATAAGCTCTTTTGTTTTATTCTGAAACCAAACAAAGTGAATGGTATTATTTTCAGGATCAATCTGCTCTCTAGTGGCCATAGGATTTGGGTGGATTTCCAAATCGAAGGAGTCCAAAACACAAAATGAGGTGGATTTTGGTTTTAATCTTAATTGATGTGGCTCTAAATAGACTTCTGAGCTAAAATTATATTTAGTTTCATGAATAATTTTAAGTCTCATCTTCACTAATTAAATCCGTGTGTTCCTTTTCAATGGCTTCTAAATCTTTAGTTATACCATTATCCATCAACTTATCCATCCAACTTTCAGGGAGGTAATTAATAGACTCCCGCAATTTTTCATTCCAAAGCTTTGATATGGGTTGGAGTTCGTTTTTTGTATAATGCTTTTCAATAATATTGAAAGAATCTTTATCATACCACACGACATCGATGGGATAATCAACATCATTGGCACTAATACGGGTAGCATCAAAGGACAGAAAACCTGCCCGTAATGCAAACTTCATAGAAGAACCATATCGTATCGTCCTATCCAAAATAGGCTTACCATAGCCATTGTTCCCAATGATAACAAAAGGAGAGCCTTCTACAACTTCAATCCAGTTACCTTCTGGGTATAATAAGTAAATCTTATGTTCATCATCATCTTGTAATTGCCCGCCAATTATTGAAAACAGATTAAAGCTAAGGCCCGATTCCTTTAGAGAAGCCTTGTCTTCATTGGCAGCTTGTTTTACCTTAGCGGAAAAAGCATTTACCAGTTTGTATAATTTATTATAAGAATCATCACTTTTTTCGATGTCCTCCTTAAAATAGGTCATAGCCTTATCCCTCACAGATCGCAATCCTGAAGTCATTATAAAAAAAGAATGCCTTTCCTTGTTTACCGTGAATACTTTTTTAGCTTTTGCAGTTTCACTTCCAGAGGTTATTCTGGTATCTGATATGCCAACAAAACCAGATTTTAATTTTATACCTAAGCAATATGTCATCTTATTGTTGTGTGTTTTGGTTTTGATTTATAATACTTTCTGAACAGAAAAAGGAGTTATAAAAAGCTGTGGATACCTGATTTAGTTCTTTCTGAAAAGTATCTAAATATTCATGTAACCCTGTTTGAAATATCTCGTTAATATCTGCATAATTTAATTTTGACTTTAGTATCTTCAGTTTTTTTTCGGCTTCATTGGAAAACCCATCGTCACTACCAGTAATTTTATACAACGATTGTTCAGCTCTAGTTAAACATTGCATCATTGATCTGGGAAATTCCCTATCAAGAATTAAAAATCCTGAAATCCCTATGGGGGTTAGTTTCCCATTCTTTTTTCGATACATATCGTAGGCACTTACAGATTTTAAAAGTGCGGTCCATTGTATTAAATCCAATGGAGACCCTATACTCTCCTGTGTTGGTAAAAGAATATGGTACTTTACATCCAATACCCTGGATGTCTTATCGGCTCTTTCAATAAGTTGCCCTATTCTTCCAAAGTGCCACCCATCATTTCTGGAAATCGTTGTATCCATGATTCCATAAAACAACTGACATCCCTTCCTAATTTTTAAAAAGAATTTTCTAGGATCGTTTTTTTTCCATAGTTTTTTGGTTAGCCCCTCTTTCACCAAATAATATAAAAAGTTAATTTGTTCCCATAATTCTTTAGTAATCTCTGGCCTAATGGCACGGGCATTTTCCCTTGCTTTTACAATACTGTTGTATATCGAATTCTGATTTTCTATGTCAAAACCTAAAAAATAAATAACTTTGCTCTTTTCTGCATCACCATACAACGATTCATACAATGCCCAATCTCCAGTGGCATCTACCAATGGTTTCCATTGTTCGGAAACTTCGGGAGGTAATTCTAACGAAAGATTAAAATTTACATCCATAAATCGGGCGTAATTCTCTGCTCTTTCAATGTATCGATTCATCCAATACATGGTATCTGCTACTCTACTTATCATTTTTTCTATTTTTTTATGCTAAAACCCAAGTGTCCTTACTACCGCCACCTTGTGAAGAATTCACAACAATTGATCCTTTTTTTAACGCCACACGTGTTAATGCCCCTGGTATTATTTTTATGTCTTTTCCATACAAAATATATGGTCTTAAATCTACGTGCCTACCTTCAATGGCATCATCTGTTAGAGTAGGCACTCTTGATAGGTTAATCATGGGTTGTGCGATATAGTTTCTAGGGTTATTTTTTATTTTTAAAATAAATGCCTCTTGTTCTGCTTTTGTCGATTTAGGACCTATCAGCATGCCGTAACCTCCCGATGCATCGGTCTGTTTAATAACTAACTTATCAATATTCTCAAGAACATATTTCAAATCTTCTTCTTCTGCACATATATAAGTAGGCACATTGGCTAACAATGCCTCTTCCCCTAAATAATATTTTATAATTCTGGGAATATAGGCATATACTGCTTTATCATCTACAACCCCCGTTCCCGGAGCATTCACCAATACCACATTCCCTTTTCTATAGGCATTGAACAAGCCTGGAGTACCTAAGAGAGACTCTTTATTAAACGTTAACGGGTCTATAAATTCATCATCTATTCTTCTATATATCACATCAACCCGTTGCAATCCCCTTGTGGTAATTTTATAAACAACATCATCTTTTACCACAAGGTCCCTACCTTCTACCAAATCTGCTCCCATTTGTTGTGCCAAATAGGCATGCTCAAAATATGCAGAGTTATAAATACCTGGGGTTAGAACCACAATAGAGGCCGGTGTGTTATTGGTTAGGGATTCCAACATATCCCTTAACTCATGTGAATAATTAGAAACCGGTCTTACTTTTAGTTTTTCGAATAATTCGGGGAATGTTCGTTTAAGAATTTCCCTGTTTTCCAACATATAGGATACTCCGGATGGGCAGCGCAAATTGTCTTCCAGCACATAGTATTTACCGTCTGCCCCACGAATCATATCACTACCCGTAATATGACACCAAACTCCTTTAGGAGGTTTCAACCCTATACATTGTTTTAAGTAGGATGCACTAGACAATACCAATTCCTTTGGAATTATATTATCCTTTAATACTTTTTGATCGTTATAAATATCATCAATAAACATATTAAGAGCTGTTACCCTTTGTTTGAGGCCTCTTTCTAAATAATCCCATTCTTCCTTGTTTATAATTCTAGGGATTATATCTAAGTGCAGTATTCTTTCTACACCCTCGTTATCACTATATACATTAAATGTCATCCCAAGAGATAATTGAGCCCTGTCGGTAGAATGCTGGAGAAAGTTTAGCTTTTTCCAGCCCATTTTCTGCAAGCGCTCAAGAAACAATTTATAGTACGGACGTATATTTTTATTTTCATCAAACATTTCATCATAAAAACCAGACGTATTATAGTTATCAAAATTTATTTTTGCCATAGTACTTTTTGGTTTTTAGGATTATATAATGAACTCGTTTAAAATCTTTTGATTAAGATATCGAAAATTTCATCTTCTTCACTTTTTTTCGCAAAGAATTAACGTTTAAATATCTTATTTTATACTTCTAATGGCTTTATCAATTTTACTAGCCAGTGCCAGATGATCTCCAGCTGAGTTTTTACTGAGTACATTACTCATCAAGCATACCATATAATTAGAACCATCTGAATGCTCTACAATGGCAACTGAATTCATATAATTAAAAACATTGCCCTTGTATTTGCCACATGAAGCATCTTTAGTTTTATCGCATTTGTATAAACTTCCAGACTTGAAATATACTGCTGCATCTCTCAATTCTGGAGCTTGGGCATACCGAATTCTTCTATCGGTCATATACATTAGGCGTTTTATCTCCAGGCTTGATTTTTCATCTACAACCTTTCCTTGTTCTAATTGCAACATCCACTTCATCAATCCTAACGGCGAACCTATACTACCGCCCTTACTTCCTACATATGGATTAACACCTCGTGTAAAAAATGTACCTAATCGCCACTCGTCTTCTGTAATCCCTAATTTTCGCAAGGGCTCATTGGCAACCTTAATAGCTAGGTCGGTAATGTCGTTTTTCGGACCTTTTTTAAAATAGGCATCAGCATCTTCCTGAGTCATTGTAGGATATTTATCACCAAAGGCTGCCATTAAAAGTGCCTCACGCCATACCACACTCGCCGCTCCATTATTGCTTACCGATAAGGCATGGTCTGCCCATTCAAATAAAGAGAACACATCGCTCGCAACAGCTTGTCGTTTTACCAGTTTATTGGTGGCAATATCAAAAACGGGTATGGTATGCTCATCAGTTAATACCCAATTACCGCCTTTTACCATTTTAGATTTTAATAGCTCCACCCGTTTATTGTAATCATTAGGATAAATTTTAGCAAGTTGGTCAAAAAGTGCAGTAACCACTACTAATTTCCCCACACTTCCAGGTTGATACCCTCTGGTTTCGTTTTGCTGTGCGTAGCGCAATTTTTCAGCATTAGTGATATCAAGTACGGTAACAGAATAACTTTTATCCAATCGGGGAAATAAGGCATTTATTTTCTTTTGAAGCATTTCATCTTCTACCAAAACATCCTGGGAGCTGTATTGCTTTTGTGAAAGCAAATTCAACTTTATATCATTGATACTTTTGTATGCTCCTGCTGGTAATTTAGCATCTGGCAGGTCACCGGAAAGAGCGAGTTGTAAACGTTTTAATCGTTTAATACCTGAATATTGATACCCATCTATGGGATATATAGTATCGTTTACAGGTATGGTGAACGCCATACATAAAAGTGCTAATGGGATGATTTTTAAAAGTTTCATTCTCTTATAATTTTGTGCTTAACGCAATTTCTTGATTAAGATTTATGCTTGGGGTAATGGATTGTAAATATGCTGATCCTAGGGCATGCTTGTTTTCTACAAATGGACGTATTTGAAACAACCATAGCTCATTGTTTTTAAAACCCAATTCTACATCGTAAGCACCTTTATAATCCGATTTGGTTTTCTTAGCGAGTGTTTTTCTTATGCTTGTTGACAATGTTATGATATCTTCTATATTTTTAGCATTGAGAATAGGTTTTTCGAAAGTAGCTATTTTTCTTCCTGTTCCCCCTGTTAAAGGTAAAGTATTGTGATAGGATTCACGTGCTGGTGCAATGAGTTGGTAACTTCCATCTGCTTTAATGGTATAAGATTCTGCAGCTTGACCATCTACGGCACCGCCAGCACCACGGCTAAAGGCAATGGTTAAATCGGAATCATTTCCAGAAACAATACCTTTCGTAATAAGTACACCGCTATAATCTACATCTACTGATGGAATGACAAGGATAGACGGAAATACATTCTCAGGATTTAACAAATAGGTTTGTCGCCATTTAAAACTACGCTCAGAATATGGTGACGCCCATACATCACGAATCCCTTGTAAAATCTTTTCTTTTATTACGGCATTGAATATGGTCAGGTTCAAACCTGCACCCGTAAAATCCTTAAGGTCTTCCATATTGGTATCGCTTCTTAAAAAGACTGGAACGCTACCCAATGGTTTTCCGAAAATCGTTTGAAATGAGGTCTCTATTTCCTTCAAAAAATCAGCTTGCAAAGGCATTGTCTTGATAGCTGCCCTTAGAATTTCCAATTGTCGCAACTGATAGTTTTCTACTTCTTTTTCCGAAATTCCTTGTTTTCGCTTAGATGCTGCTGCTTCAAACGTATCATTTAAAAAATTCCAGTAACTCTTATTATATCCAGACATAGGTTGGTCCATATGTGCTCTAAAAATCCCGAAAGGAATCACAAAACCTTCTATCACCTTGTCTGGAAACATGGCTTTTAATTGACCCAAATTTGCTGCTTTGGGGCCACATAACTTACCCGAATCTTTTGCATCAACCTCTCGTAGATTTACGATTTTAGATTGTTTGAGTTCTAGATTTTTTACGGGTACCAAAATTTTCTCTTCATTCCGTACCTTTTTTGTAAAAAGTGCCTTTTCGTCTGCCGTCATTTTTGAAGCTTCTTTCAAAATAACAGTACCTCTATTGGATACCGCATAAAATACCTCTTTACCATTAAATGCTTTGAGGTCGTTTAAATTTTCGTCGGACAGTGCTGCGTTGGGAATACCTAAGTTTCTAGCCAATAATTGTACATGGGAGACCAGATTCCCTTCATTTACCGTAGCAATACCTGCCACCGGTTTTAAATCTGATGGTGCCCGCTCGAAAATATATATCTTACTACTTGAAACTTCTACAGCATCAAGATTTTCAGAAATAACCACTAATTCACCAAAAGCATAACCCGGATTTAATCCACGAAAACTACTTTGATTACTTAGTGAAAACACACTGTTCGATATGGCTGATTCTTTGGCTATAAAAACACCTAAATCGCCTACGGCTTTACCAAGTTGCAGTGCTATAGAAGAACGAATACGATCGTCTATAAAACTATATGCTTTAGGCTCAAAAGTACTATACTCGTTAACGACATCTTGATAGGTCGCTTTTACCATTGCAGCACTCCATTCCACCACACTACGGGCAGTCTGTAATTTTTGATTGAGTTGACCCAGTGTTATTTTATCGGAACTAGCTGGATTTAAAATAGGCTGTACCTGTCCCCACTCCCAGAGTTCAATACTTCCACTTCCAGCAGATGCCATAGTTAAAGCGTAAACTTTTTCTAATTGCTCTTTCAGCGTTTCAGGCTGCCATTGCAAGGATGTTTTAAAAACAATGCCCTGTAACTGGTTAGCAATGTCTAATAACAACATACGCTGCGATGCGCTTTTTTCTTTGGTTATTTGTTTACGAATTGACAATAAAAGTTCGGCTGATGACGAAACAAACGCATTATGCTCTATGCCAATAGCATTATTATTAATATAGTTCTGAATGTTCTTTTTAACAGGACTTGTTATTGAGAGTCTTTTTGCTTTAACGGCAATTCCCTTTACATCAACTGGTTGGTGAAACTGTTGCATTGTTTGTATTAAAGCTTGAAACTTTTTAGACTGTGCCGCAGTAAGTTTTGAAGCATTTGTATTCACAAAAGCCATGGTTTTTTCAATATCAGATGGTTCAGGATTGCTATGTATTTTCACTCGTAAATCCATAAACCTCCCATACTGATCGGACAATACTTTAGATTCTGCTCTCATACGTTGCGAAAGGTCATCATCTCCTTTGTGTGGAATATCCTTTAAAGATTGCAGTACAAGAAAATAGTTTTTTTCAAGAATTTCATCTTTGCTTAGTAACCATTTATAAAAGTCAATACCCCATTGTTCTTCATCTTCTATTTGAATTGCCCCTCTGTAGTATTGTCCTTTTCTATTAACCCAACCATCATCAATGTGTGCTAAATATTTACCCAATTGATACTGCTTTAACCGAGAATGATTTTTTGAATCATCCCAAAAATCAGATTTATCTGTATAGGCTAGAATCTGCCCTAAATAAATATGATTAGATTTACCCAGAGCAACAACGGCATCTTTGTAAGTTGCATGTTGTATCCCACCTACAGTATCCAGACATGGGTCTTTCGCTCCACGTATAGTTCCATCTTTACAAAACCATTGTATAATTTTATAAGGGCCTCTAATATCATTTTTATACCCCTCTAATTGGACTTTAATCTTTTCAGGGGATAATTTTTGGGCATTTGTTTGTGCGCAAAATGAGAATATGACCAAAATAAATAATTCTAAAACTCTTTTTTTCATTGTCTCGTGTCTAGTTAACTGTTTAGACAAAAAAAAACTAACAGGTCACTTAAAAAAAAGTAATATTTTGGTGTATGGCGACCCTAAAATAGAAGTTAAGGGCTTAACCGATAAATCAAAAATCATTAAAAAATAAAGTTGAATCGCACTTTAAATAATAAAGTTGTTTTCACTTGGAGCTTCCTAAACAGGAAGCTTTTTTATGATAAAAGTATATGTAATAATACGACGTTTCTCTGCAAATTTATTTCTACTTTAAAAAACAAAATTTTACCCAAAGTATAATGACTACTGGTACAGAAAAATTTGAACGTCTTAAAACAATTCTCAAAGAAATCCTATTTTTTCTAATGTACAAGATGATGCCTTGACTAATATACTTAAAAACCTTAAACATAAGAAATGAAAAAAAGGTGACCTAAACCTTAAAAAACAGTCATAATATAAAAATATTATAAACTATTAAGATTATGTCAATTTCAAAATTATACGAATCAGAAACTCAAAAAAATAATATAGCCTATTTTGCAGCTATAGCTAATATTGCTACAGTAGATGGACGAATAAATGAAAAAGAATTTAACCTACTGTCTAAATTTGCAAGTAAGCTGGATATTAGTGAAGAACAGCTTAAAAATTTAATCGCCAACCCAAAGGGATACTCCATAACTCCTCCAAACTCTAAAAGTGAACGATTAGAATATCTATTCGATCTATTTAAAATGGTTTTTGCAGACCATGACATAGATGATGAGGAAATTAAACTGGTAAGACGTTATGCTATGGAATTAGGGTATACAAGTGATATAGCCAAAAGTATTGTAGAAAATTCTATAAAAATATTTAGAGGAGATGTTAGCTTTGAAGATTATCAGTACCTTGTAAATAAAAAACCCAATTAAAAAGGTTATTATGAAACACATTATGCTTATTGGAAATATAGACGGTAAGTCTGTAGATCTGTTACGATACGCTGGTAAATTCTGCAAAGACTTAAATTTGAAATTACATATTTTACAGATAACACCAAGTAATGAATCCATATTTATTTCATCACCTTATTACTATAATAAATCGGGTTTCATTTTTAATCAAGATGACTCTGTGAAAAAAAAGGAGCTAGAGGCTTTTGTAAATGAGCATACTAAAAACCTTATTGATTCTGAATGGGTATCTTGCAAACTGGTAAAAGGAAATATAGAGCATGCATTGGAGACATTTATAAATACAGAAAAGATAGATTTACTATTAACCAGCCAAGCTTTGTTTAAAAATAATGTAGGAGATAATGACGCTTTTAAACAAGTTCTACTAAATGTTTCTGAATCACCTACTTTGATTATTCCTGAAAATCAAAGCTATTGCAGATTTGAAAATATGGCCTATTTTTCAATCTTCATGAAAAAGGATTATGAGAATTTAAATTGGCTGACTAAGAGTTTTCCCGTAACGCCAATTAATTTAATTCATTTTTCGAAAGAACCAGATTCTATTTCAAATGAGAAATGGATTAAATTTTTAAAATCTGAGATTGAGCATAATCTGATTAGCTATCATAGAAAAGATGAAAAGCTTTTAGATTTTATTAAAAGAGAGTCTAATATTTTAACACCAGAGTATGGATGTATAGCTTTAACAACTCGTAAAAGAACTTTTTGGCAAAGAATATTCGATCCTAGTACTACATTAAATTTAATTACTAAAATTGAATCTCCAATACTCATATTTAAGTATAAGGATGTAAATTGAAAATTTAGCTCAGAAGTAATTCAATCTATTCCGGAAAAGTCTTGTATGCATAGATCTATTTTTGTAAAAAGTATTCTATCACTAACAAAACACCAATATTCTACAACCACTTTTTCCTTTTAAAATAGTAAAGCATCCCTAAAAAGATAAGAATCATAACTCCCCAGAGGGTATAATAGGCATATTTATATTTTAACTCTGGAATATTTTCAAAGTTCATCCCATAAATTCCAGCTATAAATGTTAATGGGATAAATATGGTAGCTATAATAGTTAATACCTTCATGACTTCGTTCATTTTATTGCTCAAAGTAGTAAGATGCATATCCATTAAGCCCCAGATGATTTCTCTATAAATATCTATATTTTCTGAAACTTGAATGATATGGTCATGCAAGTCTCCCAAGTATAAATGTGTTTTTTCTTTTACTAAAGTAGTATCTACTTTATTTAATCCACTAACCACTTCTCGCAAGGGGTAAACTGCTCTTCTAATTTTGAGTATTTCTCTTTTAAAATTTTGAATTTCAAAAGCAGTCTGGTTATTTTTCGATGTATTAAATAAACTGTCTTCTAATATTTCTGTTTTTTCACTCAAATTATCTATTAAAACAAAATAATTATCTACTATAACATCGATTAAAGCATATAAAAGGTAATCTGCGCCCATTTTTCTAACCACCCCTTTAGAAGTCCTTAGACGGTCTCTAATAGGTTCAAAGACATCGCCTTCGGACTCTTGAAAGGATAACATATAATCTTTACCTAAAACAAAACTTACGTGCTCAATTTTTAAATTGTTTTGATTGTCGAAGTGAAGCATCTTTAAAACAACAAAAACATAATCTTCATATTCGTCTAGTTTTGGACGTTGATGGGTGTTAACAATATCTTCGATTAAAAGTGGGTGCAATTCATAATGATTCCCAAGTTCTTTTATATCTTCTACGTTATTTAGACCATTTATATTAATCCAAGTAACATTGTTTTTGTCTTCATAAGAAAATATATCTTTTACATTATCTGTTCTTTCTTCTTTTAAAGTCTCATGGTTGTAATCAAAAATTTCAACATATAAATCCTTTTCTGTTTTCTTGCCCATATAGACAGCAGTACCAGGAGCTAGACCAATGTCTTTGCGTTTTAAAGGTTTTCTAGATTTCATTTTCTTTAATTTATTAATTCTATTCCTTTGTATAAAATTGTTGTATTAGGTATAGTGATAATTCGCTCGTCATCAGTTTTCATAAGTACATAAAACCCCGTAATATCCTTCACTGTTCCACAAAAATTTATTTCACTATCTAAAATTTTAATTCTACTACCTATACGCAATGGGTGATAAAAAAATAAAATAACACTAGCTGTTAAATTAGATAGCATAGACCATTGAGCAAAGAAACTAATACCAAGCACAGCTAAAACAGAGGAAGCAAAAAGACCAAATTGGTTAAAATCCACTCCTACTATTATTAGTATAACAAATAAAGCAATTAGATAATAAGAAGAGTAAATTAACCCACCAACTATTTTTCTTCTGTGAGGTTCAATAGATTTTAATAAAGAAAATCTTATAAGTGCTTTCTTAGTCAAGAAAACGACTAATGTTAATACTACGATTAACAATAATATTAATGCTAATTTTGTTTTTAAATCCATCTTGATAAAATAAAACTAATTTACGAATTAGTTTATTATCAAATTCTCTTTTGATTATTAATTATGTTTAAAATAATTTTGTTTGAAAATAAAAAGTGTATTATTTCTGAAAACACAAAATTTCATCTTAGTTGTAATTTATTTAAATGCATAATATTTGATTTTTATACATGTAATGTATGCCATGAGTATGATTAAAAAAGAAAACCTGCTCTTTTTTATAGAACAGGTTTTTACATTTGAAGAATTTAAAATTACTAGAGTTGAAACTGTACAATTTGTTCTTCTATTTCACATTTACGTTGCTCCAACGTGGATTGTAAATGCGAAGTTACTAACTTAATTAAATTGGTATTAGTAGTCTTAAATTCCAAATTGTGAGAATCTCTCAAGTAAAAAGAACTTGAATCGTCTTGATTGTAATTGAATTTGGTGAGTTCACTCAAGGTTTGTGTTAACCGTTCTCTTTGGGTTGCTAGTCCTCTTAGCTTTTCAAACTTCTGAATTCTGTCTTCTAGATTAATTACAGGTTTTTCTGTAATTGCCTTCTTGACTGGATTAACAGTTTTCCCAATAGCTTCTTTTGTCAATTTGCCCTTTACTTCTTTTTTAACTGTGGCATTTTGTCTTTTTACAGTTTCGTTTTGTTTCACTTTTGTTTCCATAATTTAAAAATTTTAGATTAAACAATATTTGAGCATCAACAAAACGGAAGCTAAAATCTCAGCTCAAAAGGAATCGGAATAAAAAGAGACGTAGGAACGGCTTTATGCCGAAGTCTTTTGATGGGAGTTTTTACGAGTTTATTTTTCGAATATATTGTATGAATATATCTCTTAATATTATTTTACCATATTTTACATATTTTAATGGAGTTACAATCAACATTAACTATATTTGAATTTTGAATGCAAATACATTCATTTAAGTTCATTATTTATTAGAAATCTTTTTGGTGCGTTATTCGGTGCGCCTAAACACTAAGCATAGTTTAAACTTTTGAATATCAAATAATTGAAATACAGGTTCGAGCCCCAGCCCGGTCACTGGAATAATTTATAGATTATTCAAAAAAAGCCTGAAAAATTAATGTTTTCAGGCTTTTTCGTTTTCCTTACTTTCAATTGATATCAAATGTTACGGATCATGCCTAATAGTGGATCATGCCTAATAGTTGTGTTTAAGCAAAAATTCTAGTTAATCTAAAGAGGAAGAATTCGGATCAAGATTAATTGTTGTGTTTATGATTAATTCAAAATTTCGCATTTTAAATTAATTATACTGTTTAATGATTTACTTTTCTTTGCTCGTCCAAAGAAAAGTAACAAAAGAAAGGACGCCCCTTCGTAGGAATTTCTTCTTTTGCTGTCGCTCAAGAAGAACCAAGCCCAAAATTTTGCGTCGCTCCATCGCTCTACCCAATGCTATGCTCCTGGTTTTCAAAATTTTGTTCTTTATTCTTACCAAGGGTCTGGGCTAGCCTCTTTGGTCTGTTCTTAACGATTATCTTAAAGCCTTGTAGAACGCAAGAAGAAGGATAATACCAGAGTGCTTTTAATCGTAAACAGCAAGACACCGTTTTTGCGAGGACAATAGGACGAAGCAATCTGTTTAATAAAGAACCCTTGGAGGTATTTATAAATAATATAAGGCTTATTAAGAGAAAGTAAAACACAGAATACGGATCACACACAACTTTTGTGCATGATCCCATTTCCTTTTAAAAATCTCCAACCTACATTAAAATTATAAACTGAACGACCACTATCTAACACTTCCCAAAACCCAGCTTTTGAAAAGGATTTTTTTTGGATGCTTATCCTATCTATTAGTGATAAAAGTTACTTTCTCTTGTGCAAATAAAAAAACAAATGGCAGTAATAAATTACATATCGGCAAAAAATAGAACTTCATGATTTAAGTATAATAATTAATTTATAATTTTTTAAATGCCCGTAATCAATCATAAAGTGTTGCCAATTGATACGCTTTTTCCTTGAAAAGTCATCTTACTAATTATCTTTTCTAAACTCATCACGATAGAGCCCCATTTTATCAAAGGGCACTGGTTTAAAGCCTTTTAATTTTTTATAAACTTCAGCATCTTCTTTTAGCATAAAATTCTCTTCTGCCATATTAACAAAACCAGGATCTTTAGTTGTTTGATAGTTATTAATGTTCTCAAAAATACCAGATTCACCTTTTGAAATTTTAATTGGATTTTTACTTCCTCCAAAAATGATGTTAGTAGAGAAAACATTGCGCCTTGCATTCATACCTTCCCATTTTTCTCCTGGAATAATCTCATTCATGAAGTTGCTAAGCTGAGGGTATCGATCACTATAGGGCGGTTCCTGTATATTTATATCTTTAAACAGTCGTTTTTCAAAAACCTTTCCTTTGCCAAATGCTATAGGAGCTCTTCCTTTATACCATGTATAATAATGTTGACTCAATACGACAGAATAGGAATGTGGTTCTATAATAATGTTATTTTTCATTGTTAAATCCCAACCTGTATTAGTGTACAAAATACCTCCTACAGTGTTCATTTTATAAAACACATTACCAATCACGGTAATACCAGATGAAGAGTCATCACAGTAAATCCCATTGTTGCCCATATCGGCATTTCCACAATGATGAAAATAATTATAACGTAAAATATGTCCCCTATCGCTTGGATCACGACCTATATACCAAGCAGATACATCATCTGCATGAAGCGTTACATGATGGATGTGATTATACTCAAAGATATGCTCATTGCCATGTGCATAAATAGCCTGAAAGTTTGAATTATATATTTCGCAATGTGCAATACGGTTTCCTACACCATCAATATTAATTCCTGACCAAAGAAATTTATTACGGCGGTTATAGTCATGTACCTTACAGTTTTCTACCACATTATTACCAGGAATCAAATCTCGCTTATTTCCTCCACTTAAATAAATACCACCACTACCTGTATTATATACATCACAACTCAATATTTTATGATTTTTACCTGCTTTTCTATCCCATGTTGTATTGGAATAAATATGTCCTTGTAAATTTCCGATTCTACGAGAAACTGGAACACCTTCATAATGCTCGTGTGTAATATATGGAACCGTTTGTTTTGCTCCTTGCCCCATAAAAATTCCACTTGTACCAATATTTCTAACGGTGCAACCGGCAATTAGGTTGTTTTGTCCACGCTCAAGATATATTCCCATTCCTCGTCCCACTTCTACAGTAAATCCTCTGAACACAATATGACTTGAACCTTCTATACTTACTACAGGATCTTCCAACATAGAAACTACAACTTTAGAATTCTTAAGATTGGAAGGAGGATAGAAATATAATATTCCTGCTTCTCTATCTACATACCATTCTCCAGGCATATCAATTTCATCTAGAATATTTAAGGCTACATAATGATTGTAAGGCTTTTTGTTTCCTACACCGTACATATGCGGATAAGCTAGTTTTACTCGTTTATTCTCAGCATTAATAGATTCTACCAATATCTTATCATCAGCATATCCATTTTTAAAAGTTCCCTGAAACCAAATATCTTTTTGTCCTGCCCAAACTTCATGCCGTTCATCTGAATATTCAAAAACAGCACCTCGTTCTGAGTAGTCTCCTGAACGTGGTGTTGAACCACCATCAATTACATTTCCTATTTGAATATAACCTGTGTTGGGATAACGCGCCAAAGTCATTGCTTCCTCATTATAAAAAAGTTCTAAAGGAGCAGGACAAACAGAAAGTGCATGCCCATATTGTTGATGCCTTCCATAATCAGTGATACCCAATTCTTTTAGATTTACCTGATAAATTTTTGATGCAACCTCCTTTCTGAAACGTGCTTTAATATTTTTGTTAGTAACTTTTTTAAACTGGTTTTGTGGAATTTGTATTCCTCCTGAAAGCGTAACCTTTTCTCCTTCAACTGCTCGCCATATCACTGGACGCCCTGGTTGACCAGAATCATTTTCATTTAAAGCGAAAGATTCTGAAAACTCATATTCCCCACCTGAAACCCAAACTGTAAACCCTTTATCTGGATAAGGATTTGTTGTTTTATAATGACGGATTAAGTCCCTAGCTACTTCAAAACTAGCAACTGGTTTATCTTTAGTACCCGGATTAGTGTCATTTCCATTCAAGGATACATAAAAGGATTTTCCAAGTTCGGAATGAAGGGTTTGATTTACTTGACCAAATACCTGAATGGAAAGCATCAAAACTACAATTATCGATTTAAGCTTCATTTTAATTCTATTTGCTATCATTTTTTTTCATTTGGGTTCGGTTCAGAGGCATGCCTCTTTATTCCTTAATGACAATCAATACTCTTTGATTATTGACTAATATTCTTAATCTTAAAGGTCCAAGCAAAATTGCAAGGGACTTCTGATATTGTCAAAGGAGGAACATTGATAACAATATTTCCCCCTTGTTTTTTCCATTCAAGAGGTTTATCGTATCCTAACATTTCAACACCTTCAACTATTTCTGTATCCAAATCCTTTATTATCAATTTACCCTTCGGATATACAGGGCAAATACAGTATAAATCGTTTTCCTTTTGGGTAAAGAAAACCTCTTTGCTAGCCATACCTTCTTTAGGCTCTACAGTTAAAGCCATGACATCATATTCTGCCTTAAAGCCCCCCCTAACTTCACTTGGCTTTTTACCTGCACTCCACTGACAAGTTCTCCCAAAAGTTTTAGTGCCATATATGGCTTCTCCATTTACATCAAGCCAATCTCCAATATCGATTAAACGTTGCTGCATAATAACTGGAATTAAACCATCGGCTCTTGGGCCTATATTTAGCAAGAGATTTCCGCCTCGACTAACAATATCAATCAATACATAGACCAGCTCTTGAGAGGTTTTGTAATCTTCGAGATTTTCAATGCGGTTATAACCAAACGAATGCCCAATACCACGATTTTCCTCCCAGGGCTTATCTATATTGTCAAAACCAGAACCATACTCCGTTGTGTAGTATCCTCCATGCTCTCCTCTAACTTGCCCCCAACGATCATTAATTACAACTTCATCTTTATTTGGGGCATTATTGAATAACCAAGCTAACAGTGGTCTTGTTTCCCAAAGATCATCATTCATCCACCAATCACCATCGGAAAAAATTAATGAAGGCTGATAATTATTTACAATCTCTTTGAATTGAGGGTACATTACTTCATGAATGTATTTTGACAACCCATCCATTGACTCTTTAACTTCTTTATTACTAGACTTTGAGTGTGCTTCGATGTTATTCAAATCAACGGCCAAAGTACCAGATTTCAGTGCTTCTTGCTGTTCTGCAGACCAATACGGGTTGTACCAATCCCAGATACTATAGTATAAGCCCATTTTAATTCCTTCTGCACGCACCGCATTGGTTAGTTCACCTACCAAATCTCTTTTGGGACCACTTTCTACGGAGTTCCAAGGAAGTCCGAAACTTTTGCTTGCTTCCTTACTTGGCCACAAACAATACCCATCATGATGTTTAGAGGTAAGTACCACATATTTGGCTCCCGACTTCTTAAAAACTCCAGCCCACTGTTTTGCATCAAATTCATGGGTGGTAAATAAATCCCTGAAATCGGAATACTTAAAATCCGCCCCATATACCTTGTCCTGATAGGACTTTGCAGCTAAGTGTCGAATTGAGTCATGTTTACTTGACTTTTCATTTAACACTTTCTTTAAATGATTTCCATACCATTCTGCATAATTACCTTTTGCCGTGTAGCCAGGTACTGAATAAAGCCCCCAGTGAATAAATATGCCAAACTTGGCATCGCTAAACCATTCTGGGTCTTTTCTGCTGTCCAATGATTCCCAAGTAGCTTCATATATTTTCTGTGCTGTAATTTGTTGCATAGCAAATACAATAAGCATAATCAATGTTAATTTTTTCATTTTATATTTCTTTATTAATTGCTAAACTTTAATACTTATTCATTTGTTGAAAAGAAAACTTCTCTTCCGTTTTTAAGTACACGTTTTTCTCCTTTTACTTCAACCTTACCTTTTAAACGGATATCGATGCAGGAAGCTCCAACTTTAAACTCGTAAATACCTGGTTTTATAATCCATTCTTCATTTTTGAATTGGGTTAATTGTTGAAGAGATACTTTGAATCTGATACGTTTTTCTTCGTTTGCTTTTAAGTCAACTCTGTTAAAACCCTTTAGTTGAATAGGTTTTAAGCCCAGTTCTTCATTTTCTGGAGATACATAAAGCTGCACAATTTCTGCTCCATCTATTTCTCCAATATTTTTAACCTTCAAGGAAATCATTATATATTCATCTGTTACCTTGGCCTTTTTCTGAATTTTTAAATCGCTGTACTCAAATTTGGTGTAAGAAAGACCATAACCAAAAGGATATTGAATCTCTGTGTTTTCATATCCATTTTTATAATTATTTTCCGTTTTACTTTCATTAGCTGGGTAGGTAACACATAATTTACCTGAAGGGTTTACATTTCCTACTAAGATGTCGGCAATCGCATTACCACCTTCTTCTCCCGGGTACCATGCTTGAACAATTGCAGCACATTTATCTTCAAATTTGTTTACAAGTTGCTGACGACCTCCAAAAACAACCAGAACTACAGGTTTACCAGTATCAACAAGCTTTTGCACAAATTCTTCTTGTTCTCCGGGTAAGCGTATTCCTTTACGCAAACGGCCTTCGCCACAGAGGTATATGTTTTCACCCACAGCAGCGATAATGACATCACTTTCGTTTGCCAATTTTAACGCACGTTGTAAATCTGGTTGTGGTAACCCTTTAAGGGTGTACATCTTTAGTTTACTTAATCGATCATCACCCAAACCGTCTGATTTTATTACCGCCTCCAATGGCTCGCTCCAGTCACAACCGCGTTCTTGCATAATCTCAACGTCATTACCTAACCTAGAACTCAACCCTTCGTGTAACGTAAACAATTTAGGATCTTCTGGGTCAAAGGTTTTACTCCACCAAAATGAAATCATAGATTGATAAGTATAATCACCTAAAAGACAATACGGTGTTGATCCATTGGGACCAAGTAAAGCGATATTCTTAATATCTTCTTTTAATGGTAATATGCCATTGTTCTTTAGCAACACAATCGACTGACTTGCAGATTTGTATGCTAAATCCCTAAAGGCTGGTGGGTCAAAATCTAAATCCCCATCTTTCCCAATTTGAGGATTTTCGTCTAACAATCCCAGCTTAGCTTTCATAATTAGTGAACGCTTTACCGCTGCATCTATAACATCTATAGAAATCATTCCTTCTTCTACTGCTTCAGGTAAAAATGGAAATCCCCAAGCATAAGACACTTCAATATCTGTTCCTGCCATCATAGCTTTAACAGCTGCTTCTTTTTCTGTTTTAGCTAAATCGCTTATTCCATGAAATAAACGAATTGCACCATAATCACTTATTACCACACCATCAAACCCAATATATGTCCTTAAAATATCAGTAAGCAACTCTTTACTGGCTACAACAGGTATATTTTTATATTTTCCATAAGATGGCATAACACTTTTGGATCCTGCTAACTTTATTATAGCTTCATGTGGCATAATATACTCTTCATATAACTCCTTAGGATTGCTATTTTGTGTCCCATATCCAGCAAAGTGTTTGGTGGTTGCTGCAACTCCTGTTCTAAAATCATTTCCCTGTAGACCATTAACAAAGGCTACCCCCATACGTGATGTCAAATAGGCATCCTCACCATAGCTTTCTTCAATACGCTCCCAATGTGCAGTCCTACTAATATCTACCATAGGTGATAATGCATAAGTTGCACCACCAGCTCGCATATTTATTCGTGTGGTATTAGCGCACTCTTCAATTAGTTCTGGATTCCAGGTACATCCCATACCAATTTGTTGAGGATATGTGGTGGCTCCTTTTGTTGCAAAACCGGTGATCGCCTCTTCGTGAAAAATAGCGGGAATTCCGGTTCGGGTTTCTGTCATTAACCAATCTTGTACCTCACGTACAAAATCTCTTAGTTCGTTAGGCGTGAATACAAGTTGCGACGAAAATTGACAAAAATGTCCCATACCAAGTGGCATTGCCTCTTTTGCCTTTTCAGGAGAGAACTTTCCATCTTCCATTATTTCACTGGGTCGGATACCTCGAATCTGAACAATTTTTTCCTCCAAGGTCATATCTGCCATGACTTGTGCTACTAAGGAATCTATTTCGGGTGTTGAATAGGGTGCTATCGAATAGCTAACTTCATTCTTTGTAGAATCACAGCTTGCTAACAAAACCAGCACTATTATATAAATGATATGCTTCATAAAATATATTACTTTAATTATCAATTTTGATATTAAATAGACCTAAACTTTTTTTATACGCTTTCTATTTATTCTTAAAACAATTTAGACTATTGAATTTTTAAACAATATGCCTCATTAAACGGATGTTCCACATGTCGAAATTGTCGTGATGATGAACCGTAGTTAAGAAAAACTTTGCTCCTCCCTTTTTATAAATAGATATTAAATAATCTGCATACTCAGATGTAAACTTTTCTGCTTTCCAGGTTTTAATCACATCTTTATATCCAAACTCTGAAGGATGTTCATAATTCTTGATATGGGATTCGTATTGTCCGCGACTTCCTGGCTGACCTTTAGGAATATACATCCCTTTAGCGTACCAATTGCCTTGTTCTGCTGCGGACTGAGGGTCCCAAAGCTTTCATACATTCTTATATTATCTCAATATTTAATTTGAATTTACGGTACTCTTACACTAGGAATAACACAAAAAATTACTTAATCAAAACCTGAATATCTTTTTCCCTATTCTTTGGGGTGACATTTAACCTCACCAACTTCCCTCCTTTTAATTCAGCTTCTACAACTGTATTATTTGGTGCATGCATTTTAAAGTGCACGTCCCAATCTTTTGGCCATGATGGAAATAACAGGATTTCTTTTCCATCTGTTTGCATCAACATTTCTTGCAAATTGACCATACCTGAACCTCCATGATCTACATCCGGTACCCAATCCGGGCCAGGCCCCCAAAATGCGGGAAAACGACGTGGGGCATCTGCTAATTTGATTTTTACCAAACGTTCGGCTTCTTCGGTTAATCCCATACGAGCCGCAAAAATTCCCACTTGGCTCCAGCACACTTCAAATTTTCTTTTTTCTTTAGATTCACCGTGCCAGTAAGTATTAATGGCCACATCCAAATCGGGTTTATTTATACCATAAATACTATAAGGATAAACCGTATATAACTCCGGCACCTCCTGATTGGCCACATATTCCCAGCTTTCGGCTGGTTTAATTACCTTATGGCCTTCTTTTTCATCGAATGTAATTTCGGGTACTCTTTCCAAAAATGACTGATAATATTTCTTTTCGTCTGTAGCAACCAATTCATCAGGTAGCATTATCATTCTTGGCAAAATAGCTTTTAATGCGGAAATGACATCGACCGGATTTTTAGCAATTTTATACATCTCAGCTGCTGTTGAGGGGTAAAAGACTAATTTTCCCTCTTTATCCAACGTCTCACCTGTTCTTTGCTTTTGACGGTATTGATAGTGCTCGTCAAAAAATTTCAACGAACTTTTTATAAATGGCAAGTACTTGTTAATATTTTCACCTGAAAACTGATAATAATCTAAAATCATTAAAGAGAATTCAAGCTGGTTTACATAGTGATGGTTAACATATTTGTTGGTTTGCACTCCAAATTCTGTTTCTGGTTGTCGTTTTCTGGCTCCTGATTCAAATCCCCAACCTCCCGCAAATGGTAAACCAAAGTTTTCGAGTTGCTCAGTAAAACAAGCGCCTTCGTGTCCCCAATATACTTTGGTACGGGCCTCTGCACTTGAAAGGATTCTTTCATAGTAATTAAATTGAGGTGGCATCATATCAAAATCACCACTTTTCAACATGGGCCAATATACCAAACGTTGATTTTGTGCTGTAAAACTTCCGCCTCCCCATTGCCTAAAATCCGGGGTCCAGTCAAACTCTTTTTCAGTAACAAAAACCGGATCTACCGTAAACAAGCTACCATTAAATTTACTGGGATAATCACCATATGCATTGCAACCTAACATATATCTAAATAACTGATAGTTACGCCCTACTTGCCATGCAGCATCACCTGTATCTGCTTTTTCCGTATTTATACCAATGTAGCTTCTTTCCCAGTATTTATGCCACCATTCCTTAGTTTTTCTTTTGGCATCTGCTGTATTTTTGGAGGTTTTTTCAACCAAATTTTGCACCTCTTTTTTCCATTCATCTGCCGAATCGCAAATATCGGTATGTAAATAAAGCTGAACAGTATTTGAAGTTGTTTTTTCTGAAGTTTTAAGATGCCAGGCCTTAAAGTTTGTTGAAACATATTTACCGTTCGAAGTACCCGCATCAACCATGCCTTCGCCTTTTAATATGCCTCCAAAAGTTCTTCCTTTTTGGGTATTGACAATCTGGTCTTTTACACCTTCTAATCCTTGTTGCTTAACACAGAAGTCATAAAGTAATCTATCTTCCCGATTGCAATGAAACCACATGACTTGATTATTATTTGCCTTAATTTCATCTTTATAGGTTTTTACTTCACCAGGATAATTTGTTAAACTAAAACTGGCATGACGCATACCTTTTGGAACAACGATATCTTCTGTTCTCCAAGATTCATAACTTGCTGTTACTTCTACAGGAATTGTACTTTCGGTTTCAATATGTACTACAGGATGAAAAACATCAACCCATAAATTCATGGTAATTTCATGGCCACCTTTTTTAGCCTTAATTATTATGTTTCCATCTTCTAAAACTAATTTTTGAGAAAACGAGTCACCGTCTTCAAACGGATTTGGCTCAACATTCATACGTACCCTACCATGTTTTAGCATTTGGTTATTCTCATCAAACGTTCCGGATTGCGAAACATAAAACAATAATTCGCCATTTTCGACCCAAACATTAAGTCCAACATCACCTCCTCCCAAAGGCATTGATTCGCTGGAGTTTTTACTTTGACTATGCCAAATAATGTTGTAATTGCTCAAATTCAACTTGGATGATTGCCCACTACATACTGTAACAATTAAAAGCAAAATACTAATTTTAAGTATTCCAAATATTCTCATATTTATAATTGTTTTTATTTGTAATTATTTAACATAATTGATGATTTAAATTACCTTATCTAAGCTATTTAACCATTAATTTCAAATATTTAAGACAGATGTTATTTAGCATCACCAAATTCTATAATCTCTTATAACTTTTCTGTGTTTTACACACAAGAAAATTTCTGTAATACATGCTTGGATTTAGATCAATAAAAACATAATTAATTCTGCCTAATTCCACAGATTTCCATCCTGTATAATGGGGTTTATGATTCTATAAAATTAATATCCAAAACTCCTAAGACAAATAGATTTTCCTATTATAATACTAGATTATTTTCTTGTTTAAAAAAGTTATAGTGAGAAAAAATGACTGTCTTTACAGGAAATAAATTCTCGAAGGAATCGCAATTGATCCATTTAGATTTTATAATAATTATCGTTTTTTTAGAAAAGTCAATATTACCTAACAATTTATACCTAAAATCACTTAAACAAAAAGCTTAATCACAAAATAAAAATGAACTAGCTATTTTTAAAAATGAGACCTGTTATGAAGCAGGTCCCATTTTAAACTAACTCAAACTAAACTAACAACTACTAAATAATTCTTTATTTAAAAAATAAATTATGGTTTTATCTTCTTAATTATACCCAGGGTTTTGTTCTAAAACTGCTTCGGTATTTGTTATGATTTCACTAATGGGTATAGGCCATAAATTTTGAGTATCATTAATTATAAATGATTCATATTGCCCATTGTGCATAGGGTTATGTTGTCTTACTCTTTCAACTATTTTACCCATTCTCATAAGTGTAAGTAGTCTGAATTCTTCAGTAAAAAGCTCTCTAGCCCTTTCATCTAACAAATAATCCATATCTACATCGGCTTCCATTACAGGATCTGCATTAACTCTAGCTCTAACCGCATTAATATCAATGGCTGCACTTGCTTGATCTCCTTTTAATATATATGCCTCTGCTCTTAATAAATAAGTTTCTGCAAGCCTCATCATATATCTATCATTAAATGTACTACCCGCTCCATTATTTGTTTCTCCTGTTTCAGGGTCTGCAATAACATCGTCAGGGAAATTACCTATTGGGTTACTTTTTGCGAAAATCGCACTCCACCACCTATTAATTGTATTAGGATAATTATCAATTGCTCCACTAGCCACCATCATTTGTCCAAAGTATGCGGAATTTGGATTATCTACAACCACATCACGAATAATATTATATTCTGAATTTCGCATATCGTTATTAGAGTTTGCCCAAACTTGATTCAACATATAATCTGAAGCGGCCCACCAACCTATACCACGACCACCATTTTGACTTGAATGGCTGAAAAATATATTTTCTCCATTATCATCCTTTAACTGCCAATACAAGGGTGCTAAAAATCGGGCAAAATTATCTGGGTCACCTCCTCCTAGAGCAAGGTGTTCATATTGAGCAACCCAAATGGCTTCTCTATTTACTGAGCTTCCTTCTTTACCTCTATTGACATTACCTCTTCTAAACAGATCCCAATATACATCTCCTGGTTCTGAGATTCTTGACCCAAAACGTTGTGTCATTAATTCATAATTTGGATTATCGATAACCGCCGTAGCCGCAGCAATAGCCTTATCATACTCTTGATTAATAATGTACATCTCTGCTAAAAGATGATTAGCCGCTCCTTTAGATATTCTTCCATCTTGTTCCACTTCATCAGCATCCGGTAAATTAAGAACAGCTTCTTCAAGATCATTAATAACCTGAGCAAACACATTAGCCTGGGTATCTCTTACAAAATCTCTCTTAGGAGCCGTTATTTCTTCCAGTGATAGAGGTACTCCACCATATAAAATCCCCAAAGTTCTATAAGCTAAAGCCCTAAAAAACTTAGCTTCTCCTATTTTAGCATTACGTGCAGCCTCAGAAGGGTATTCTACGGCACCAATTCTTGATAGAATCGTATTCGCATTGGCTACTATTTTATATAAATTCTCCCACATCCATTCTACTTCACCTGTTTCTGGAGTTATTTTATCTGACCATGAGTTTAGCTGGTGTGTCGTCGCAATAGCATCGTACCCTACATCTGTAGTATAAAAAAAAGCAAAAGTATTTACAACACCTCCAACAAACACAGTCTGGCTATCTTTATACAACCTTACAATTGCCAAATCTATCTGATCTGGTGTTGTATATGAGTTTTCTGGCGAATAAAAATCAAAAGGTGTTTCTTCCAAAAATTCCTTTTCATTACAGGATACTAATATCACAGCTAAAAAAAGCACCTTTACTATATCTCTTATATTTTTCATAATTATTTTTTTTTAAAATTGAACATTTAAACCCATGGTATAACTTTTAAGTAATGGGTTATCTGGTCGAAATCCAACCCCAGTTTCTGGGTCACTACCATTCCATTTAGTCCAAGTAGCTAAGTTTTTACCACTAACAAATAATTTAAGGTTGCTAAGGCTTAATTTTTCGATTAGCTTATTAGGAAAATTATAAGAAATCGTAACATCTTGCAAACGAACAAAACTTCTTTGAGTATATGGTGTTCCTGGAAATTGACCAGCATCATCCAATCTACGATACTTCGCATTAGGGTTTTCTGGCATCCAATAGTCCCAAGCACCCTTTGGAACATTGCTATATGATAATTGGTCTGCTTTGTTCCAATTACCAGTACTATGCGGAGCATCATCACCAAAATAATAATCTTTACCTCCTTGAATGGAATTTAGAAAAACATACATGCTTAGGTTTTTATAAGAAACTGTATTTGCTATACCAAATCGGTAAGACGGATCCCTATATCCAATAATTTTTCTATCGCTAGCCAATGAAATATCATCACTACCATCTAAATCATTCAATTTATAGGTACCAGGTAAAAATCCGGGCCAAATAGAGCCATCTGCTGCATCTGCCAACTGCCACATGCCTATTATTTCATAATCATAATAAACCCTTTGAGGCTCACCTATAAACAGTCCATCAGTTCTATTATTTGAAATTAAATCGTCTTCAATCCCATCACCATCATTATCGACTCCTAATATTGATTCTACTTTGTTACGAACCCTATTGAAATTGACAGAAGTATTCCATTTCCAATCCCCTTTATCTACTATGTTACTTGATAATGTTAATTCTATCCCAGAGTTAGACACTTCTGCTAGATTAGTATTGATATCTTCAAACCCAGTAATTACTGGAAGATCAATTTCAAAAAGTATATCTTCTGTTTTATTAGAATAATATTCAAAGGTTCCATTTATTCGGTTATTAAACAGTGTAAAATCGAGACCATAGTTAGCACCTGTGGTGGTTTCCCATCCTAAAGAATTATTAGCTAAAGTAGTTGGCTCTTGCCCTAAAAAAGTTTGACCGCCATCGCCAAATACAACACTTGGTGTAGAATCTACTTGGGCTAAAGTATCATAACGACCTACGCCACGTCTGCCAGATTGCCCATAAGAAAACCTGAATTTTAAATAATTTAACCAGCTTGAATCGTTTGCAAAAGATTCTTCGGTAACAACCCACCCAATAGCAGCAGAAGGAAATACAGCTGTTTTATTATTAATACCAAAACCAGAAAACCCATCCCTTCTAACAGTTCCTGTAAAAAAATACTTATTCTTGTAATTGTACAATAATCTACCCATCTGGTAAAGACTTGATTCTTCTTCTTTACCTGAAAAGACTTGATTAAGAGATGAATCGCCCGCTTCAAGCCTATTATATCCTAAAATTTTTACTACAAAATTACTAGATCTAGCATCTGTACCATTAAAATGTCTTTTTTCAACACCATATACAAAAGTGGCATTAATGTTATGGTCTTCGGCAAACGTTTTTTTATAGGTTAAAATATTATCGAATGACCAATCCCAAGCTAATGAATGGGTTTTAAAAGCTTCTCCTTGAAAACTAGCGGCAGAAGGATCGAAATTAGCTAAATCTCTCGTTCTATAGTTATTTGAATAATTTGCTCTATAACTAAGTCCTTCTATAGGTAGCTTAATATTGGCATACAATACGCTAGATAGATTTAAACGCACATCTGAATTATCTACTTCGAGTGCTAAAAAAGGATTTAACCAACCGCCTTCTGGGTTAGGAATTAATACATCTTGATCATCTCTTATAGGTGCCCAAGGTTGAAGATAATAATAAGCATGCTGGCTGTTGTTACTATTATTTAATGGAGTGGCATCATAATTCGCAGATTGTCCTGAATAATCACTAACAGCAACAAAAGTCTGGGTTCCTATATTCAACCAATCATTTAGTTTAGCATCTAGATTAACTCTAAAATTATACCTTCTATATGTATCATTTTTTATGAATGCTTCCTGATCTGTAAAACCGCCTGAAACAAAATAACTTACAGATTCACCTCTACCACTTATACTTAAGTTATGCGTTTGCTGATGACCATTACCTGTTAACAAATCATTCCATGGTGTATCTAATCCAGCAGCATAACCTTCTGATATTTCGGTAGTCTTAAAATTATTTTGCCAAACATAGCTGGGATCTACCTGTAAAAAATCTGGTCCTATTCTACCGCCTCTATCCCAAAAAATATCGGGATAAAATTCTTCATATTCAGCCGCATTCATAGGTTCAAACCTATTGGAAGGTGTTTGAACCGTATAACTACTAGAGAAATTAAACGTAGGTTTAGAAGACGTCCTTCCTGTTTTACTAGTTATTAAAATGACACCATTGGCAGCCTGTGATCCATAAATAGCTGTCGAACTAATATCTTTAAGGATATCCATAGATGCAATATCGTCAGGATTTAAATCAATAATACTACCTCTGTATATAATACCATCGAGTACTATTAATGGAGCATTATCACCACCATTACTAGATAAGGTGTTTTGCCCTCTTATAGATAATGAAGGATTTTGTCCTGCACTAGTAACAGCACCAACGTTTAAACCCGCAATGGATCCTTGTAGTGCCTGTACAATTGACACATTTGAAGTTTCTGTAGCAGTCTCAAGGTTAGCATTTGCTACCGAACCAGTTAAATCTCTTTTTGTTGTAGAACCGTAACCAATGACTACAACCTCATCTAATGCTGCGGCATCTTCCTCTAAAGTGACATTCAAACTAGATTGACCAGCCACAGAAACCTCTTTTGAGGTGAAACCAAGATAAGATATGACTAGAGTAGCATTTTGGCTTGAAACATTTAATGAGAAATTACCGTCAAAATCAGTAACAATACCATTCGATGTTCCTTTTTCTATGACATTGGCACCTGCCAGAGGTTGTCCATTCACATCTTTAATAGTACCATTAACAGTGAATTGTTGATTTTCATCTTCATCAACTACCTTTTCAGGTAATACTATATCTTCAAATTTACTACGCTTTAATATAATTTGTTTGTCCAATACTTCAAAAACAACATCTGTATTTAAAAAGAGTTTCTCTAGAATATTTGAAACGCGTTCTCTTTTGGCATGTACAGAAACTATTCTTTGGTAGTTCACTTCACTATCATTATACATGAATTTGAATTCTGTGAGTGACTCTATACTATTCAAGGCATTTTCTAAAGATACATTTTCAACGTTCAATGTAATTTTAGTCTTTTGACCATAGGTTGTATTTGCATGGATTTGAAATAAGGAGACAATCAGCAAAAATGTTGTAAGCCTCATTTTTAAGTCAAATTTTGGTATAAAAGCACATGGCTTTAACAACCGAGTTAATTTTTTCATACTTTTGTTATGTTTTTCGTGGTTAATTAAATTTAATCACACCTAAATCGGGAAATGTTAGCGCATTTTCCGGTTTTTTATACCCCTTTACATTTAAGATTAATGAGGTTATATCAGTTATGATTAGTTTCTTTTAGTTTAGTTTAGTTTTTACATAGGCAACTAGTTGTTTATTAGTTAGTTAATAATCACTTCATTATTTAAAAAGGTATATTCAATACCATAATTTTTATCAAAAGTTTGGAGTACTTGCTCAATGGTTTCTCCATCAAAACTTGCCGTAAAAAATTCTTGATCCAGAGTACTTCTGTTATTTTTAATAACGACATTATAATGTCTTTCTAATTTTTTTCTAATGTTTTTGAAACGCATATGCCTAAAAACAATCTTACCTTCCACCCAAGCTGTATACAAGGAAATATTAACCTTTCCTATAGAAACCTGATTATCTGTTTTGTTCCACTTAGCATTATATCCTGGTTTCAAAAATGAAGGTTCTAAGTTATTATCACTACCATTAACAGTTACCGAACCCTCTACTAAAGTTGTATTTATAGCATCATCTTCTGGATATGATGACACATTGAACTTTGTTCCTAAAACCTTTACATCTATATTATCTGCATTTACAATAAAGGGATGATTGGCATCTTTAGCTACATCAAAAAATGCTTCTCCCGTTAAAAATACTTCACGATTTTTTCCTGGTAAAAATTTAATTGGATATCTAAGAGTTGTCCCTGCATTTAAAAGTATATGAGTACCATCAGATAGTTCTACATCAAATCGTTTACCATAAGGAACGATAAGTGAATTGTAAACCAATTTATCAACAGCCATTTCCTTATCATAAATAATTTTACTTCCTTTTTGTAATCCTACTAATTTCCCATTAGAATCAAATACATTTTCTACACCATTCTCTAATATAACTTTAAAGCTACCATCTTCCAATTGCAATGTAATAGCATCTTCTGGAATTGTTTGCAAACTCTCTAAATTACGACCTGAAAACACATTAGTACTTACATATCCTATCACAAACAACAATAATAATGCTGCATACTTAAATACAGGTTTTAATACATGATACATAGTACCAGATTTAGCCCCTTGTTTGTTTACAAAATTGATATATTCTTTATCTACATTAATATTTTTAGAAGTTTCGTCAAATGTAGAAGCAATATGTTGTGCTTTTAATAAATTAAACTTTTTTGCATTTTGAGGTGATGCTATAACCCAATCTTCTAATGCTTCCGATTCTGCAGATGTAGTCTCCCCTTTTAAATATTTTATTATTTGATAATCTTTCATAATACACCTTAATATAAGTAAGACGATTCAAATTGGTCTTATACCTAATTAAAAAGCAAAAAAAATGCCTAAATTTTATTAAATGTGCATTTTTTACCCTGTTTTGAAATTAAAAAAACAAAAGCAAACCGACTAAAATAGAGGTTTCTGTTTCAGATATAAAAATTTCGGAGTATTTATTTAAAAAATAAAAAAATAGAGAAAGATGGTTATAAACTCTTTAAGATGAAGTCTAAGATATTTCAGAGCATTGGAAATATGATTGTCTACCGTTCTTTTTGAAATACCTAACTCATGGGCTATTTCATGATGCTTTAGACCTTCAAATCTGCTTTTAACAAAAACTCTTTTGCATTTTTCAGGAAGTTGCTCAATAGCCTTTTGAATAATTTGTTCTAATTCTTTTTCTAAAAGTAAGGATGCCGCTCCATCTTTTAAGAATTGTTTTTGGATGGCATTCTTTTTTTGATAACTATTGACTAAGTATTCAGTTTTTATTTTTTCATGTTTAAGTTGGTCTAAACACGCATTTTTGGTCATTCTATAAAGGTAAGAATTCATGTTTGATACATGCTTCAAAATAGCTCTATCTTCCCATAACTTTAAAAAAATGTTCTGAACAATATTTTCTGCATCTGCTGTACGCACCAAATAACCACCTGCAACGTGCACAAGTTTATCATAGTATAATTTAAACAAGGCTTCAAATGCAACTATTTCTCCTTTTTCTAATTGAGAAACATAAAAATTCATATAATTATTTTTTTAAAAAGAATACAAATTATAAAGGTTGAATTTATAAAAAAAAATGATATTTTCTTAAAAATTTAACAAAAAAACACGCTTTAATCTTATTAAATAGTGCATAAATTTAGAATATGAAAATTAATCTTACACTAGAAGCTTTTAAAACCTCTTTATTATTTTTCATATCATAAAAACAGTATCAACATTTTTGTCATCTAGTATTTTACGAATATCATTCTCTAGCTTGGGCTGATAATTAATTTTCTTACCAAATTCTATTGCAACCTTATCTTGCTTATTTTTTTTCTAATAATTGGCTCGATAAAAGCACCATATCTTCCTCCTAATCCTTAGGTTGCTACATTAATACGATTATTAGCTCCTATAATATTTGAATAACTTTTTGTGGACATGTGGCAATAACACTATTACTAAAAGCAATTCCTATAGCTCTTACCGTTGTTTTTTTATAAAATTTCTTCTATAAGTACCCATATTTTATTATTTTTCAGTGTTATTAATAGCACGTATTTTCATGTTTTTAAAGGACACATAATCCCCATGATCTTGTAATAATATTTGTCCACTAATTCCTTCTCCAAAATTTGGCCATTTATGATATTTACTTTCGGACACCAATTTGAGGTAGTTATCACTTTTTCGTTCATATTCTAAAACTTTCATACCATTTAGCCAGTGCTCTACGTGGTTATTTTTTGAAATAATATAAGCACTATTCCATTCTCCTATTGGGTTTACTGGCTTATTTGGATCTGCTTTAATTAAGTCGTAAAGAGACGCCATAGTTCTACTTCCTTCATGATTTCCAAGTTTAGCATCTGGATGTTTTGCATCATCAAGAATTTGATATTCTAATCCAATAGAAGAACCTTCCCCTTTATTTAATTCAGTATCTACGTAATATTTAATACCACTATTACCTCCCTCCCGAACTTTAAAGTCTACCTTTAGTTCAAAATCAGTATATAATTCAGTAGTTACAATATCACCTCCTGCTCTTGATTCTGCACCACCAGATGACAAAACTGAAAGCTCACCGTTTTCAATAACCCAGCCTTTTTCAGGAAAATGATCTAATTTAGCTCCTCGCCAACCATGAGTTGTTTTACCATCCCATAACAATTTCCAACCATTTTTCTGCTCATCAATTGTTAATTTATTTTTAGTGATAATTGGGCTTAAAGGTGATTTTCTAGAATATTTTAATACATTTTCTGTAAGTATGTTAATGTTTTTCCAACTAATTTCTGTTCCTTCTTTTTTGTCTTTAGTTATAAAATGTACTTGCAGCCCTATAAAACCTCTAGCTGTTTTATCATCTATAAGATAGGCTGCTGGTACATTGTTTACCCAAGTTTTTATAGTATCTCCAATAGCTTCAATACGATAATGGTTCCAATCGTTTTGCTTAAAAGCTCTTTGGGCCTTTGGATTATTTTTTAAATTATTCAACCAACCTCTTCTGCCTTCCTCATAAATACCGCCACTCCATGCACGGTCTGATGGATCAATCTCTACTTGATAACCATGAACTTGTCCTTTTCTGTAATTTGGGAAACTATTACTTCGTATCTGAATACCTGAGTTCATTGTAGAATCTACTTTATACTCTAACTCTAGAATAAAATCCCCATACATTTTATTGGTAGTTAGAAAAGAATTAGGCGTATTATAAACCGTACTTCCTATTATCATTCCATCTTTAATTTTATAATTAGCTTTACCTCCTTTTTGAGTCCAACCATTTAATGTCTCCCCATCAAATAATGATACCCATGGAATATCATCTTTTTTATTTTCAGAGCAACTAAAAACAAATAATATTAAAAAAAAAATAATTTGAAATTTTAAAGTATCTAATTGATATTTCATTGACTTCTTATTTTAAATGAATAATTATTTTTAGGTTATCAAAATTTTATTAAAATGAAAAAACATTAAGTTTTTATAGTATTTCTTTACACTATGCGAGAATAATGAAAAGTAACGATTATCCTTATATCATGTTTTTCGGTTGATACAAGAACATCTTGTTTAAACCCTTTATTCAATCTCTTCTATCTTGATTTTATTACTTATTTTCGAGTCTTTTCTAATTTTTAGTTTTAAATGCAACATCCTGAACGGGAACCTATAGTTTTTCATGATTAAGCACTATTGATTCCTTAAGAGGATCTCACATTACCATTAGCTTGTATTCCATTTCCAGCAATAGGCCCATCTTGCCACTTCCTAGCGGGCTTTTTACTTATCACTAAACATCCTTAGTTTTTGATACAAAACATGATATAAATGCGCTAATAAAAACGAAAATTAAACCTCCATAAATCATACTATCAAAATATTAACTGTTTATTACCTAATACTTTTATCAAATGGTATTCTTAAAATCAATTCTCTTTAGAAACTAAAAGTATTTCGTCATTCTTTTTCAATTTCAGCTCCCACAACCCTTTTCCTAAAGCCTTCATTTCAGCTTGCCCCTTAATTATTATAGGATTAACGATGTCCGATTTAAGATAACAAGGCTCACCTGCCAAACTTTTTATCCCAATTGATGTTGTTTTTCCATCTTCTCTTGTAGCGTCTATTAGAAAAGCACCTTGAGTTCGTAAACTTTGAAATGATACATTTTTCCATTCGTTAGGAACTGAAGGGAAAACTCTAATGGTATTTTCCCAATCTTGTATTAACATCGTTTGAAGACCGTTAGCAAAGGACAAAGAAGCCTCAATACATGGCGGAGAATGCCAAAGTCCATTGGGGTGTAAATCTCCAGCTTGCTTTTTCAAACCTTCTAAAGCTAAATCGCTCCTCCCAATCGCAGCGGCTAAAGGTACCGCATGAGTCATTACCATTGCAGGAAGACCAGGTGTTGAGAAAAAACGTTCTACAGATGCGTTTAATACTTCTTTTGTATTTGGTTGATCAATATTTACCAAATAGAACGGATATATCATTAACAAGTGTGAGCCATGTCTATGATTAGTTGGAGAACTAGCATCGGTTCCTAATCTAAAACCATATTCATCCTTAGGGTAATCTACCAACTTCTCCAAAACAGCTTTCCATTTCGGAATTAGTGGGTCATCAATTTCTAATGTTTCACAACTTTCTAATAATGCCATGCAGCCCCATCTAAATAGTCCCAAATCAAAATTGTTGTTTTGGTGTGTGCCTGTTTCTGGATTGTACGTTGGAGGCAGGCCTAAACGCCCATCCTCTCTTTCTTCTAACATTTTAAAATACAAGTTTATACTTCTTCTTAATAAAGGAAAAAGCTTTTCTCTAAGCATGTTCTTGTCCATACTATACTTGTATTGCCACCAACAATTATGTAGCGCCCAAGGAAGGCACCCAACTAAGTTCCAATAACGCATATCTTGATCACGAGAACCAACCATATCTGGTGCCGTTGAAAGCGCTAAAAATGCGGTATCATCTTGCCATTCTACTGGCCTTACGTTTTTGATCAAAGTTTCCTGAGCTCGGTGTAATGCATCTAGCAATTCTCCTGATTGTTCCAATCTATTAGCTGCTGGTAATGCCCAATGGGAAGTCTGTGTATTATAGTCATTAGTTATATAAGGCCATTGACCGCCTTGAAACCATAACCCTGATGTATTGACTATAGAACGTCCTTGTCTTGCCGTAGCTCCATAACGGTAAATCTGATTCCAATACAACTTTTGTAATGCTGCATCTGGAATAGACACAAAACTCTGTGGGTAGTAATTGTGCCACCATTTTCTATGGCTATCTATTAAATCTTTAGCGTTCGATTTTTTAGCATTTAGAACAGATGAAACCGCATCTGCTGTAGCTGTATTTTCAGGGTATGTGCTGGCTATACTTACATATAATGTTCGTTTCTCATCATCATCTTCTGTAGCTGTCCAAGCAGTAGTATATTGTCCTCCGTAGCTTAAGTTTTGTTCCCACAGTTCAATATCTTCTTCTCTTTTTTGTATCCCTTCTGGGTTGGGTTCAAATACTTTTAAAGTATTTACATAGTGTTCACCATATGTTTTTGCAAACTTCTTAATTTCTTCAGGTTTTTTAGGGTATCCTCCACGTTCTGTTTCAGCCTTCTCTGGATGCCATGACCAATTGGCTTTAGACTCTCCTTTACTTGTCCATACTTCAGTTACTACTACCATATCTTCTGCATGTACATAGTGCCGAAAACGAATCTCCCCAAGATTTGTCTTAACTATTCCATTGAGTTCAGCATTCCAAATATCCAAACGCCATTGTCCATCCAATATATCACCAACAGTATTCAAGTTTAAAGATCCTATTTCAAATCGGGTTCTACTATAGGCTGTCCAACCAAAAGTATTATCTCTATGATCGTTAGCATTTGCATGAAACAAATGTAATTTAATGGCTTTTCCTTCTTGATATAACATAGAACCTATAGTTGCATTCCCTAAATGTGGTGCTTCTTTCCAATTTTGGGGAATACTATTCCAGAGCATATCATTTTGTTTTAAACACTCCGCCCAGTTTATCTCTTTTTTGGCAATAGTTTGTTTGTTACGAGAATCGCAATTATATAAAAAGCATGTAACTATTACGAGCAGTACTAATTTATAAGAATATGACATTGTTTTTATTTTTTTAAATAATTAACCAACATGGTTTACAAGTTTTCATATGGTTCACAATAAAAAAAACCATCTATTTTATTTCAACAGGTTTTACAACCGATTTCAAACTAATAGTGTGCGCTCCTTTTTTAGCTTCAATAATACATTTCCACCTTCTAAAAACAATCTTCAAGAAAAAGAATCGCCTTTTTTAAAAGGATTTGGGCTAAAATTTATGCGTACAAGATCGTGCTTTAACATTTGATTATTTTCATCGAATGTCCCAGACTGAGAAACATAAGATAATAACTCGTCTTTTCTACCCAAGCATTCAATCCAACATCTCCATCCCCCAAAGGCATGGATTCACCAGGGTTTTCACTTTGGGTATTCCAAGTAATATCGTAATTACTCAAGTTTGAATTGAGCGATTGCCCGTTAGAAACTGTTATAATTATCAATAAAACACTAATTTTAATCCTTTTATTGTTTTTATCTTTATAATCTAATATTTCACTTAACTAAAATCCATTTCATCTGCCTATAAATAAGACTTTATAATTAGTTTTAAGCGTTCAATTCTTATTTAATTTCTTCTAATACCAAGGCCGCACTATCAAATTTCCTAGTAAAAATTAAAGGAATTCCTTCTTTCATCCATCTGACACCACTTTTACTAACAGTCTCCTCCTTTACAAATCTTTGCTGAGTATCGCCTTCTGGCAGATTAATTTCTTTTAAACGATAAGTTTTGCTAGGATCAAGACCTGAAACTGCGGTAACGAATTTTACCGGAGCTTCTATTTCTCCTTTTTGATAAGCTAAAACAAGGCAGCGTTTCTTATCTTCTGAAACATAATTCAGTGATGGAGTATCTGAATCAAATGGGCTTAAATGCCTATACAAATCGCCATGCTGAACTATATCACGAACCGATTTATAAGCTGCAATTCCAACTTTGGAAGCTTCCACATATTCTTTAGAGCACTTTCTGGTATCTACTTCCATACCCAATTGTCCCATCATCGAAACATCAAAACGATATTTTGGCTTGAAATGATCTCCTTTATTGGCTGCATGAGTAACATGTGTTGTTGTTGCAATAGCTGGCATAAAAACAGAGAAGTTCCATTGGGCACCAAGTCTGTGAGTAGGCCTTGTATTGTCACTTAACCAATGCGTGTGACTGTAGCGCAAAGCGCCATAATCGGAACGACCACCTCCAGAGGCACAAGCCTGAAAATCAACATTTGGATGGTTTTTAACCAAGCTATCTATTACTCCATAGTAACCTGCCATGTATTCATTAAGCATATTACCTTGCCTGCTTGCTCCCAAATAAGGAGAATATGTATTATTGATATTTGCATTGGCATCCCATTTTACAAACCTTATACCTGGATTATTGATAAGTACTTTATTTACTGAATTGAACATAAATTTCTGAACTTCTGGGTTCGCAATATCAAGTGTCAATTGATCCCTTTGTAATGATGTTTTCTTACCAGGTAAAGTCATTAACCATTCTGGATGTTTTTCAGCCAGTTCACTTTTGGGGCTCACCATTTCCGGTTCGAACCAAAGACCAAAGTCAATACCGAGCTTTTTAGCACGTTTCACTAGGTAACCAATGCCATTAGGTATTTTTTTCTTGTTAACTTGCCAATCTCCCAAACCAACTTTATCATTATCTCTAGGGAATTTATTCCCAAACCAACCATCGTCCAGTACGTATAATTCAATTCCTAAGCCAGCACTTTGCTTCATCATTTTTGTTACATCTTCTTGGGCTACATCCATACGGCAACCTTCCCATGAATTATTATCAACCAAGCGTAAACGGTCATTCCCAGGAAGTAAATGCTTGCGAGTCCATCTATGTAAATTTCGACTTGCTAAACCTTTACCTTTAAGACTAAAAGCATAAACTACTTCTGGAGTGGAAAAAGATTTACCAGATTCCAATGTCGGCTGTCCTAATTGATTTACTCCTATTGATGCTTCTAAAACGTCTTTACTATTTATCTCAAATGAAAAACGACTACTGCCCGACCAGGTAAAAGCCATTAGCATACATGGTACTGAATTTTCGTCTGGATAATCACCAAAACCAAATACAAGATGCGGCATTGGACCTTCTTTGTGTCGGTTTCCATTTCTACTTTCAAGAGATTTTTTTCCGTAAGTCAATTTTTCATGTAAGCGTCGTTCTGCCTCATGAGCCTGAACGCTTTCATACCATTCTAAGTAAATTCCGTCTTTGGCATTTGCCTGCCAGTACATGGCATCAAGTCGTGGAACTTTAATGTCTTCCTCAGTTGAATTTTTAATGACGGTCCATTGCTGAAATACATCCTGAGAATTATAAGCTCTAACATGCAACTCTACTTCAATTGGATACGTTTTATCCTCTAATTTTATAATTAAGTGTTTTACGTCTGAACTTTCTTGTTTTATGCTATGTGATTTATAAATCGGTTCAATAGCAGTTTCTCCATTTTTTGTAAGGATTTCAATAGCACCCTGATAGCGAACTCCATTTCCACTCCAACCTAGTGCCCGATGAATACTTGGAAAACGCTCACCCTTTAAAGGGCTTTTCCATAAACCATTAACATGCAATATATTACTCAGGTATAAAGTACCATTTTTCTTTACAGAATAGTCTATCTGAAAACTTTTAGTTTTTATTCCAAATTTGATGTTTTTTTTATCTATTTCATGACCATAAACTAGTGAAATCGATAAAAAAGCAAGCATTAAACCAATAACTATACTCTTTTTTCTTTTCATATTTATACTATATTTTGTTATTTCATATTTATAATAAAAACCTTTGTCTGGTTTACTTTAATAAATTTTGTAATTAATTCCATAGTATTCTAACCACTCCTAATATGAGGATTTTTTGTGCATTTTGATTTTTTACACTTATAACATCGTCAAATACGAATTATCATATTTTAATATGTTTCGAAAATACTGTAAAGGTTCTTTATTATCATTTTTTCTTTTATAACTCTAATACCATAAGATTTACGCTCATATTCTTATTTTTCAGCTTTTTTATTCCAATTCAAATTTAAAGACCGTAGCGATGTTACTCATTGCTACCTTTGGCATTGTTAGGTAAAAAACACTTGTATTCAACTCCCAATCTACTTCAGTATTAGTGCCTAATAAAGTAACACGTTTTATGGGCGAATCAGGATGGTATTGATGCTTTCCCAAAGGCCCCATCTTTATACGCTTTCCTGGTTCTGGTTTACCTAAAAAGAATACATAAAGTGTTTTATTGTCTTTTGAAATAGTGAAACGAACATCATTAGCCGTGTATTTTGTTTTGGCTGATTGCCCTCCATGAGAACCAGCTTCTGATGCCGCTGTACCATATCCATAAATTGAATATGGACGGGTATTATAAACTGCTTCTCCATATTGTTTTAACCAGTCTCCAATTTCTAACAATACACTTTGCTGTTCTTGAGGAATAATACCATCAGCACGAGGTGAAATATTTAACAATACCACACCATTTTTACTCCAAACATCAATCATATTTCTAACAACCAAAGACGCTTCTTTATAGGTTTGTCCTTCAATATAGCTCCAAGATTTATTACTCAAAGTAATATCAGTCATCCAAGGCATTGGATGAATCTCTCTACGTCCACCTTGCTCAAAGTCTAATACACTACAAGACATAGGCATATCGGTTTGTTTATGACAGGTAACTACTTCTTTATTATTTTTGATACCGCTGTTAAAAAAATGCGCGGCCATTTCTTGTCTGTAATTTTCAGGAATAAGATTTAACCATGCATCATACCAAATAATATCAGGGGCGTATTTATCAACTACTTCATTTACCTGATCTAACCAATATTTATGAAACCCATCCATGGTTTCAAAATTCCCATATAACTTTCGTAATTCCGGATCTGTTGTTGAAGTGGGTAAGTCTGGTGAATATGGATAATGACTATCATAACCAATATTCCAATATTCAGGCTTTTTAGCATTGCGTTGTCCGGTACGAGAATGATGAAAAGTCGCAATTGTTTTCATCTCACGTTTTCCTAATGCTTTAAAAAGTTCTCCTAAAATATCACGTTTAGGTCCTTTATCCATACTGTTCCACGGATTAACATCACTATCCCACATAGCATAACCATCATGATGTAACGCAACGGGTCCTGCAAAACGGGCTCCTGCTTTTTGAAATAGGCTTGCCCATACTTCAGGATCAAATTTTTCTGCTTTAAACATAGGTATAAACTTATCATAGCCAAATTCTTTTGGATCTCCATAAGTCGCTTTATGATGCTTATATATCTTATCGCCTTTCACAAACATTTTACGCGGATACCACTCGCTTAAATATGCTGGCACACTGTAAGGTCCCCAATGAAAATATATACCCAATTTTGCGTCTACAAACCACTCAGGTGCAGCCTTATGTTTTGACAAAGACTCCCAATTTGGTTGGTATTTATCTTGAGCAGATAACTGACCTACTATCAAAAATGTTACAATCGTTAATATACGTTTTGTTATAAAACTCATCTTAAATTCTATTTTTTTAGCTTTGTTACTACTTTGAATATGAAATCTCAATTTCTGTTGGTTTATTTTTATTTAATTTAAGGAACCTATTATCCTCATTATCTGATACACCATCGCCTTTGATATTGATAATTGTTAATCTACTCTCTATTGATATAGATTGATTTATATGGCTGCTCAACTTCATTTTGATTTTTTTAGTCTCATCATTCCACGATAATTCATGAATAACAATGGCTTTTCTAGCAAGAATTCCAGTCAGTTTACCTTTAGGTAATTTATCTAGGGGAATTCCAGGTAAAACATTCAATACGCCAGGACGAGAATAGATACACATCTCACTTAAAATAGCAGGCATTGACAGCGTAGCATCCAAATTGTAAATTCTATGCTTAGGATTATGTGAAGTAATAAAGCTTGAATACAAAAATGATTCTTTTGCTATGGTGTTAAACGAATTCCAAGGAATAGATGGATCCTGTAAGCGTGCGCCAAAAAAGCCTTGATACATAAAACCATGAGCAGATCTGTCTCCTTGACCAGTAGCCAGCCTCTTTTGAATGGCCATTTTTGAAGCATCGTACAATTCTGGAGTCGTAGGATTGATATCAATACCAGGATACACAGCATATAGATGCGAATTGTGTCTATGATTATAATTGTCTTCAAAATCAGGGTGAATCCATTCAGCAATGGCTCCATCTTTATTTATTTGATATGGTGGTAATTTATCAATAATAGATTTTAACGCTCCTATTCGGTCTTGCTTTAAGTCTAACAATCTATATGCTTCTATTAAACTCACTAGACTTTGTCTAATGATTGCAATCTCGGACGCTGCATTAGGAGCGGTTCTAAATTCACGAATACCATCCATATTAGAAGGTCTATTTTCAGGAGATACACTAGGATATATTAAATAATGTCCATCATCACCTTCCATACCTTCTAAAAAGTCTTCGTAAAACAAAGCAATATTCTCAAGTAAAGGCACAACCCTGTTTTTCAAAAACTCTTTATCATTTGTAATTTCATAGTATTCAATAAAATATGCCGATAACCAGCCTGCAGCACCAGTCCATTCATGCCAACCAGCAATTGCTAATCCATGTCTCCAACCATGTGCAATTCCACCCATATAGCCTCTTGCTCCGTAGAGCCTTTTAGCATTTCTTTCCCAATATGGATAAAGTGATTCGACCCAAGAGAAATAAGCTTCCATCATCTCTGGCAAATTACCTGTATTCCCATGAGACACAGCCAAATTCAAATTAGAATCGTTGGTATAATGCCCCCACCAAGCAGGTTGCCAAGTTTTTCCCCAAATCCCCATTAAAGTTGGTGGCAATTCCCCAGAGGAAGAAATAAGTGCATATCTACCTACCGCATAAATACACTCTAAAAACGCTGGCGAAGGGCCATTCTTTTGCGCTTCACTTATGAGTGCTTCAGTATCATATATTTGTTGTTCTTTATCTGTTAACCTGAAAGATACACGTTCAAATAATGCTCTGTGAATTTTATCGTGACTTGCTAAACTTTTATCGTAATCTGAAATAGCATCTAATTTAGCACTCAATTGTGCTCTTGATTTTTGAGAGTATTTAGGAAGAAAATCGGTGATTGTTTTTAGAATTACTTCATTAGCACCTTCAATCTTAATTTCTCCGTCATCAAAGGTTACATTTCCGCCTTTTGCATCAATTTTTGTAAGGATATGATAACCTTCTGGCTCTTCTAACCAATATTTATTTTTATAACTTGTATGGAAATAAATGCCATCAGCATCAACAACCACTTGAGGTTTATTAATATCATTTATATCGTAACCGGGGATTTCTTCAACAAGAATAGCACAATCAATTTTAGCATTATTCTCATTTTTAATGCTCATGATCAAGGCATCTTCACTTCTAGATACAAAACAATTTCTACTCCAAGTACCTTTGTCATCAGTCCAACGAACAGCTATTTCTCCGTTACTTAAATTAACAGATCTAGCATAATCCTTGATCTCACCATTTTTTGGCATTTTAATATTAAGATTGGCTCCTGGGTGTACATAGTTCAGTCCAAAACGAGGACTTTGTTTCCCTTTTAATCTTTTAAACGCTTCTTTTGGAAACATTTTTGCATTCTCCTCTCCAAATGCAGTGTATAGTCTGGTACCAGCAGCACCAAAATCTCCTTTCTTTGCCAATGCTCTTACTTCATCAACAACCTTAGTCATATCCGGAACATCAAAAGCAACATCTTGAGCAGGCACCCAAAGTTTTTCATGATTGAGTACTATGGATTCATTAAGTGGATCTCCCATAACCATAATACCTTGGATACCATTCCCTGCAATAAGGCCATCTTGCCATTTAGGTGCTGGTTTATGACTTACCAATACTATATCATGACTTTCATCAGATGTATAGCACGACATCAGCATTACAATCATAGCAAGCACGCTTAGTCTATTTATTATATTGATTTTCATGTTTTATAATTCCTATTGTTATTTCTTTATTAGTTGTACTTGTGGTATCCTTATTAAATGCATTATGCCGTTTGCACCCGTCCACTCAATTCTGGCTAAATCATTATTTTCAAAAAGTCATTTTCAAGAAAACAACCTAACCATTCTTTATCTATTTTCTCATTATGAATTTTCTCAATAGTAGGATTAGGATACATTTTACCACTACTGCCTTGATACACACGTTTTTCTAAAAAAAATTGGATTTTTTTCAGGTTCACCAATCTCATACGTGGGAATCACAACTTTTCTGATCTAACTCTCGCTTTCATCGTATTGACTGACGTATTTATATTTTTTTGGACTATTATTTATTGATATTACACAGTACAACTCAATATTTTATAAAATTAATAGGTAGTCACCTAAATAGGAATAGACTTTTTTACGATAAAGATAGATTATTTTACTATTTTTAATAAAAATGCATAATGAGAAAAAAGGACAGTCTTAAAGGAGATAAAATATTAGTAATTCCCAAAAAGTAAACCAAAAACTTAAAAAAAATAAATTTACTAAGAATTTATATATAATAGACATTGTTTTTTTTCCAAATGCGAAGTATTGAAGTCATTTAAACTTTTTCCATTTACTAAAAAATTGCCCTTTTTAGTTCATTTTTGTCTTTTTTGCCTTCCGTAGCTCTGCTATGCAACTTAAAAAAGCCTTCAAATGATTCAAAAAATGATTAATTTTCGCTTAAACACAAAAAGTTTAAATCACTTCATTATTATATAGAAAGAAATCAAAATTGTTCTGAATATATTCTTATTTTTTTGCATAAAAGGAGCAGGTTGGATAGAGATCATTCGCCTATTGAACATTTGACATTTCTTAGTATACAAAAGCCTGTCATCTATTAAATTTTAGTAATCTAAGAATTAATGAAATAGCTAGAATCATAGGTTATGAAGACCCTTATTATTTTACAAGAGTGTTTAAAAACATTATGGCTAAATCGCCTTCATCATATAGACCCCAAAAAGATTAGATGAACCTGAGTTTCTATGCTAAAAACCAAATAAAAAGGCATTATTAATCTACTTTATTGCATTAAAAGACTATCGGAATCTGATTTAGTTCCGTTATTATGTTTTTCAATTTCTTAATAACCTACATCCCGGACTTCTACGAGCAGACTAACTTGGCTACTAGCTGCAATTTTGTATTATGGATAAGTAGGAAGGGAGCTGTAAACTCGACAAAACAGACTTCTCAAAATAGAGTGCTTCAACTCACGTGAACAAGGGTCAGGAATTAGATATACTATGGAAAAATTTATTGAAAAGAATAATCTTCCGGTAAGAAAAAAATGGAGCTTACATCTAACGAAGCGGAAAAACAGGCAGTAATTTCAGGGCTTGGATATTCTATTATGCCACTTATCGGAATACGAAATGAACTTAAAACAAAACGTTTACAGATTATCCCAGTAGAAGGTTTTCCTGTGAGATCTAACTGGCATATTATTTGGCTTAAAGACAAGAAATTCTCGCTTGTTGCTAATGCTTTTCTTAAATATTTAAAAAAGGAAACAAATGTAATAATCGAAAAAAAATTCGAAAGTTTATAAATAATGGTTTACTATTCTCTTGTAAGCTTATTCTTTTTTTAAATACAATATTTTATTTTAAATATCTGATTAACAGATAAATACTATTTTATCGTCATTTAAAATTATTTTTTTTTTTTAATAACACTATTATTCATCTCGATAATTCATTCTTGAATTTAACTTTCATATAAACCATTTGCATAAAATATTCTTATGCAAATCATTATAAATATAAATAAAAATATATGAATTATTTTATTGAAATTTGTGATAAATAAAAACTTTAAAAGATGAAAAAAATAATTTGTATTTCTTTGGTAGCTACTTTTATATCATGCAACATGATACCAAATGATAAGCGTATTGCAATGATCGATCAAGATTCAAAAGTTAGACAAACCCTTAATGATTTGCCTCATGATGAATTAACCGATTTTTTAACGGTAAAACAAAACACATTATCATATAATTATATTAGCACTCGAAAATTTTATAAGAAAGAAAATTCATTGATTCTTAGTTATAGATATCCGCATCTCGATGAAAATTACAATCCCATATTCAGCAATTTCAATTCTTACATAAAAAACACTTATTTAAAAACAGAAAATTCAATCCAGAAAGTGCTTGACAACGATAATTTGTCCTGTGATCCTTTGTTTATTGATGCTGAAAGAAACAGAAGAAATATTGATTATAAAATTTATACTAAAAACAATCAATTTCTAAGTATTCTGTTGCATAAAGCTAATTATTACGATCATACAGATCATAATTCTTTTATGTTTAAGGGTCTTAATTATGATGTAAAAACTGGTACATTTATTACTTATAAAGATATATTTAAGAATAACAGTGACACGTTCTTATTATCTAAACTAAATAAAGAATTACAAACACGTATTGAAGAACAAGATTCTTTTATTGATTGCTGGGAGTTGACTCAAGATAAATTTGAGGTATTCAAGAACAACTTTGTTATAAATTCAAAGTACATAAAGTTTTATTTTGATGATTGTACAATATGCCCAACATATTCTGGAAACTATTTTCTGGAAATGCAGATAGAAGAGCTATATCCCATTTTGACAGAAAAATCAAAGATGTTATTTTAAATCTTAAAATAAAAAGTTATGGTAAAAATATGCATCATCCCTAAAAATAAATCACAAAAAGATGAAATCATCGAATTCTTACTAAGAGGTAAATATCTTTTAACAGTTTTATCTATGGAAAACTGTGTATTGACTAAAATAGGCACAAAAAACCGAACAGTTAGGTTAAAAAAAATAGTAATCTCTGGAATAATTAGACACTTACAATTTAACAATCTTAATGATAGGCTTAGAGAGATGTATCGTTCTAATATGCCAATTTTATATTCGATTCCGATTATACAGATGGATCCACAGCAGTCAGATGCCATTGCAAACTATATAACTGTATTTTAAAAAGATTTATATGACCAAGCAGCCTACCAAAGATAGAAATCGAATGATACGTAATACTTTTGAATACTTAAAAATTGCCTTAGGCGTATTGTTAGCTAGCATCGGATTGAAGGCTTTTCTTTTGCCTAATGGTTTTTTGGATGGAGGCGTTACAGGAATTGCTATTTTACTCAATACACAGTTTGATGTTAATATGTCTTTAATTTTGTTACTTATTAGTATTCCATTTCTGATCTTGGCTTATTTTACGATTTCTAGATATATGTTTTTTAAATCTTTGATAAGCATCATCAGTTTAGCAGTCTTTATTCATTTTGAAAATTTTCAAGTGATCACTAATGATAAATTATTGATTTCTATATTCGGAGGGCTTTTTCTGGGATTGGGAATAGGAATTACCATAAAAAATGGTGCAGTTTTAGACGGATCTGAGATTTTAGGAATATATCTCAATAGACATTTTGGAATAAGTATTGGAAAGGTCATCTTAATTTTCAATTTTATACTCTTTGCTATTACAGCAATAATTTTTTCAAAAGAAACTGCCATGTATTCTATTTTGGCATTTTTGGTAACCGCAAAAATAACAGATCTTACTATAGAAGGATTTGAGAATTTTATTGGAGTAATGATTGTATCAAAAAAATATGAACAGGTCAAGGAAGCTATTACTTCTGAATTAAGATCAGGAATGACCGTATTTAATGGTATTTATGGATATGGAAACCAAGGAGTTAATACAAATTTTGAAGTAATTTATACTATAATAAACCGAATTGAAATTGGTAAAATAAATAAAATCATTGATCAAATTGACCCTCATGCTTTTGTTATAGAATATGATATTAACCATATTAAAGGAGGTGTTTTAAGAAGATATCTTTCTAACAAAGAGAAACATGCTTTAAAAATCTTAAAAGTTTAGCTATTTAATTAAAAACTTATAAATATGAAATTATTATCAAATAAAATACGGCTTCAAGATACCGTAAAAACACACGTTATGAGATTAAAAGTAATTTTTGTGTTAATTATAATCTTAGGGGTTTTTATTTCTTGTAAAAAAGAAACATCAGTGGAGAAACCTATTTTAAAAGACGAGACCGAACCCACCAAAGAAGTTGTTGTAAAAAGTGTCTTGACAGCAAAAGAACAAGCTTCGATGTCTTCAGAAGAGATTATTAATAGACTTCAAGAAGGAAACGAAAACTTTGTTAATAACAACTTAACTCAGAGAGATCATTCAGAGCAGAGGCGTATTGCTGCCATTGGACAATATCCAAAGGCCATTGTTTTATCATGTGTGGATAGCCGTGTACCTGTAGAGGATGTTTTTGATCTGGGAATTGGAGACATTTTTGTAGCAAGAGTTGCGGGAAATATCGAAAATAAAGAAATTATTGGATCTATGGAATTTGCCACGGTAGTTGCTGGATCTAAAGTAGTTATAGTACTTGGACATACAGCTTGTGGTGCCGTAAAACACGCCATAGATAATACAGACGCTGCCTCATTGGGACTAGACGCTCTACAAGATTTATTAAACGAGATTCGACCAGTTGTTAAGAGCAAAGAAGGCGTCATAGCGAATTCTAAGGATGAAAGCTTTACCAACCATATCATTCATCAAAATGTAAAAAAAACGATAGCAGATATTCGAGAAAAATCTCCTAAGATGAAAGAAATGGAACAAAACGACATTCTAAAAATAGTTGGTGCTGTTTATAATATGAAAACAGGAGAAGTGGAATTTTTATAATAAAAATAATAATGATATAGTATAACTCTTAGTTTTATTATATTTATGTAATCTTCAGAGAATGACCGATTTTTTTTTATTAATTAAAATTTGGCAAGTCGATTAATTCGTCCGGAAGTAATTGATCGTGCCTTTGGAGATTATACCTGCTTCTATTATTTTTTAATCATTTCAATATTTATTATCCCATCTATTTTCATATAATATCCTTCGTCACGTGCTTTAATAATCAACTCAGTAATCAATTTTCGGGATGCTTTAAGATCCTCTATCCTCATTTTCGCGTGGACTATTTTTGGATCATTTTCGTGCTTCGCATTTAAGATCTGAAGATTATGAAATTTCATTTTATCAGCTATCAGGGATAATAATACATCGGCAGAATTAACCGGGGAATAAATACCTTCAACCAATTTAATATTATTATAAATATAGTTCATTCGTTATCTTTTTGCGTAATTCTTTTTAATAAACTCATCTTGACTTTTTCTATTTCCTAAAAAATGGTCCAAATTCCTTCATATTTCGTTGTTTTTTTCATCCGTAGCGATGCTATGCCTTTCTAAAAGTGCCTAATCTGAAGAAATTTTTCCTCATTTTCGGTTAAAAATAAAAAGTCAAGATGAGTTCAATTATAAATCTAGTCTGACATGGAGTGATTATTTTTATTCACCCTGCCCAAGGGAAAAACCTCTTTTTCCATCAAACTCATAAAGATTTTCTGTTTTTATACAATCAAACCCTTTAATTTGTAGCTTAGATAAAAGTGCTATTATTTGTTCATAGTTGACAGCATGGTAAACAGGAACTGCTTTTTGTATTTCTGAATCTAAAGCTACAAATCGACACCTCCAATGATCAGTACAATAAGTCTCTTTTAAACCGTTGGGATATACTTTAACGCCACGGTTTGTAATCATTTTTAATTTTAGATTATACGAATTAATCTTAGATAAAGACTGTCCTATTTCTTTTGGGTTTGACCCCTCCCAATGAATAAAAACATCTACTCCTACTAATACCTTAGTTGTTTCTTTTCTTTTGTACTCGAAAGTTTTTATAACTCCCGACCCTTCAGTTAACTTGCTTACAGATAGTTTTTTTGGCAGGTTTCCTAATCTGGATATTACTTCATTTGCAAATTCTTCCGTAGAGACTTTCTTTTTACTAATACCTTCCTGATAAATATCTGATGTATGGTAACCTTGCTCCAGTGTTGCTAACCAGGCATTTTTAATTTTATCGGCAATCTTTATTTGCCCAATGTGAGCCAGCATCAATACGGCAGCATTAATGAGCCCTGAAGGATTTGCTATATTTTTCCCTGCAATATCAGGTGCTGAACCGTGAATTGCTTCAAACATAGCTACATTAGCACCAATATTTGCAGAACCTGCCATCCCTACTGAACCAGCTATTTCAGCTGCTATATCTGAAATAATATCTCCATATAAATTAGAAGTAACAACAACATCATAGTTTTCTGGATGTGCAGCAAGTTTTGCAGCTCCTATGTCTATAATCTGAGAGTCACTTTTAATGTCATCATAATCTAATGCTATCTCATTAAAAACTTGATGAAACAACCCATCTGTCAATTTCATGATATTATCTTTCACCATACAGGTCACTTTTTTTCTTCCATAGGCCCTCGCATATTCAAATGCATATCGAATAATTCGTTCACAACCAGGTCTTGTAATAAGTTTGAGACATTGTACCACATCTTGTGTCTGTTGATGTTCAATTCCAGCATAGAGGTCTTCCTCGTTCTCTCTTATAATTACCACATCCATATTCGGAAAGTGTGTCTTAACAAATGGGTATAAAGAACTAACAGGACGAACATTTGCATATAATCCAAGTGACTTTCTAAGTGTTACATTTAAACTTTTATATCCTTTACCTTGTGGTGTAGTTATTGGAGCTTTTAAGATAAGCTTAGTACGATTTATTACATCCCATGATTCCGATTTAATACCCGATGTATTTCCCGACAAATAAACCTGTTCTCCTAGTTCGATAAGTTCGGTCTCAATATTGGCCCCTGCTGCTTTCAGAATATCCATAGTAGCCGACATTATTTCTGGACCAATACCGTCACCTTCTGCAATGGCAACTTTTACTTTTTTATCTGTAATTTCTGCATTCGATTCTTGAACTAATAGGTTGTTTTTCATCTTTACTTTTTTTATGATTAAAGCAAAGGTCTAAATTATAAATCATAAATTTTTATTTATATATTTTATGAAATACATAAACAAAACATATAACTCATATTATTTGATTTAATTGAAGCGAAAAATAAAACTCTTTTAATAAGAACATAAAAACCTGTAAATCAAAACATCATATATTTAATATTATAATATTAATAAAATTTAGAATACTTAAAAGAGCAAAAGCTGATGGTTCTTATTTTAAATAAATTGATAAAATAGAAAAGCTAAATAAGTGGAATAACCAGATTAGTTAAATAAATAGCATCTAAAAACCACCTGTTTCACTCTATAAATAAGAGAAAATTGGTAAATAAGAATGAAGTAATATTGCTTAACTTTTTCTATTTTTGCACAGTTCATTTTGCGCACGTGGCGGAATTGGTAGACGCGCTGGCTTGAGGGGCCAGTATCCGTTTTAGGATGTGGAAGTTCGAATCTTCTCGTGCGCACAAGTATATTTTATAACCCTTCAATAATATGCATCGATTATTGAAGGGTTTTTTAAAATTAAATGTCTACAAATAAACGCTCAAAGGGTTTTCTAACTTTTAATCTAAACCGTGCTACATCTTCTGCAGACCTATACCCTACCTTGGCTAATACAGGTTCACTAAGACCTTTCTCTTCAAGATTCAAAATCTCGTTGTACAGTTCAGGTTCAAAACCTCTATAGGACAAGCATCAATTTTTAATTCTGCACAAGCCATCTATAAATTTGATAGTGCTAAATTATGTTTGATTTTTTGACCAAGACTACCATTCCATATCGTTTTTTTTCGATAGACTGTCTTTCATGAAATATAAAAACATTTATAGTATCTACTGGTTAGTGTCTCTTTTCATTATAATCCTTTCCTTTTGTATCTTAGCTATCATAGGCAGATTTTATATAGAGAATGGATTTCAAACCAAAATTTACTGATTTCAGGAAGAAAGTTGAAGAGAGTTTTCAAAGGCAACAGTTCATGACATTAATCAATGCTAAATTGATTGATGTAAAACCCGGATATTGCGAAATTCAAATACCATATGATGTAACGCTAACACAACAACATGGTTTTTTTCATGCTGGTATAATAAGTACCATAGCAGATAATGCTGCTGGTTATGCTAGTTTTTCATTAATGGAAGAAGATTCTTCCGTGTTAACTGTTGAATTTAAATTAAATCTTATGTCTCCTGGAGATGGAGACCTCTTAATCGCTAAAGCTAACGTTTTAAAAAACGGACGTACATTAACCATTTGTAGATCTGAGGTTTTTATAAGAAAAAATGATAAAGAAAAGCTTTGTGCAGCTTCGCAAACTACTTTAATTGAATTAAAAAACAAACCAGACAAATAATTAATGTCACGTTTTTATTGTTCAATTTGTCACTTCAATAGAACTCAAAAAATTTACAATTGAAAAACTGTCAAAACTTATTATTTCCTTACGCTCATAATATTTTAGGATCTGTTGAAGATGTGAAAGACGCCATCCAGGATGTTTTAACGAAACATCTTTCTACTAAAAAGAATCATATAGAAAATGATATTGGGCATTTAATCAAATAGGTCAAACCAATCTAATAATATTAAAAAGAGGACTAGTAAAATTAAAGTGTACTCAATATGGCTCCCTGAACCTTTATCTACATAAAAAGCAGATTAGTAATAATGATTTGAATTTCATGCCATTAATTACTAGTATATTTTTGGTTAAACAGCATCAATAATTGCATACACCTCCCCATACTTTATACCTAAATATCAATAGTTTTATAGTTTTTTTACGTTTTATCGATTTATTTATGTAATTTTGTTTAACTAAAATAAAAAAACAATGAACAACATTAAGGTTAACTTTAGTATTAAAGACTTAGAAAACCTTACAGGGATCAAAGCTCACACTATACGTATTTGGGAAAAGCGTTATGATTTATTACGCCCAAATCGATCGGACACGAACATAAGAAACTATAGTTTAGCTAGCTTTCAAAAATTGCTAAACATATCGTACTTAAATAATAATGGCTTAAAAATATCAAAAATTGCTAACCTCAAAGAAGAAGAAATTCCTATTAAAGTTAGAGAAATAGCCTCTAGAGCTAAAGTTGAAGATCATGCCATCAATGCTCTCAAAATGGCAATGATAAACTTTGATCAAGTGTTATTCTACAGTACCTATAATAATTTACTAGAAACTAAATCTTTTAGTGAAATTTTCTATACGGTTTTTTTACCACTATTAAATGAAATTGGGGTTTTATGGCAAACCAACACTATTACGCCTGCCCATGAACATTTTTTATCCATTCATATTAAACAAAAGATTCTTTTAAATACTGAAAGGCTACAAATTTTAGAGCCTAAACCTGTTTCTAAAACGTATGTGTTGTTTTTACCAGATAATGAAATTCATGATATTGGACTTCTATTCATTAATTATCAATTAAGAAGCAAAGGATATCATACTATTTTTCTTGGAGAAAGTGTTCCAATGGAAAGTCTTACAGATTTATTAGACTTTTTTGAAGAAATTACTTTTATTTCTTATTTCACCGTTTATCCTCCTGAACAAGAGATTCCAGATTATATTAACAAATTTAATGAGACCTTACTAAAAAGAGAAAGCACAAAACTTTTATTACTAGGAAAAAAGGTATCAGAGTATAACGTTTCTAACCTTCCCAAAAAAATAAGTATCTTCAATTCGATTGAAAGTTTGGTTAATGATTTATAAATATTTTTATTTTGTTTAACTTTTAACTATATTTGTTAAACAATATGAAATCAACTGTAAATATAATAGGTTCTGGATTTTCGTCTTTAGCTGCTTCATGCTACTTAGCAAAAGCAGGATACGATGTAACAATTTTTGAAAAGAACAAAACCATTGGAGGTCGGGCTAGACAACTTATAAAAGAGGGCTTTACTTTTGATATTGGTCCAACCTGGTATTGGATGCCAGACGTGTTTGAGCGTTTTTTTTCAGACTTCAATAAATCTCCTGAAGATTATTATTCCTTAGAAAAACTAAACCCCGCTTACAGTGTTTATTTTGGTAAAGATGACCAAATAACCATAGAAGATACCCTAGAAAAAATAACTATTGCTTTTGAAAATGAAGAACCAGGAAGCTCTAAAAAGCTTAAAAAGTTCATTAATCAAGCAAAGAGCAATTACGATATAGCTATTAAAGATTTGGTCTATAATCCAGGAGTCTCACCTTTAGAATTAGTAACCTTTTCAACTATTAAGAAATTTGATCAATTTTTCAGTAATATAAAAAGGGATGTTAGAAAAGAATTTAAAAGTGATAAACTTATTAAGATTCTTGAATTTCCTGTTTTGTTTTTAGGAGCAAAACCAAGTGATACGCCTTCTTTTTACAGTTTTATGAATTATGCTGATTTTGGACTGGGTACATTTCACCCTAAAAAAGGTATGTATGAAGTGATTTTAGCCATGGAAAAATTGGCAAAAGAATTAGGCGTTACTATTAAGACAGATGCTCCAATAGAAAAAATTGTTGTAGAAAATGGGGAGTATAAAGGCCTTATTTCAAATGGAAAAACATATACGTCTAACATTGTTGTAAGTGGTGCCGATTACCATCATACCGAAACCCTTTTAGAAAAGCCATACAGACAATATTCTGAAAATTATTGGACCAAAAAAACATTTGCACCATCCTCGCTCCTATTTTATATCGGATTTGATAAAAAATTGAAAAACGTAAACCATCATACCTTGTTTTTTGATGTAGATTTTGATATTCATGCCGAAGCCATTTATGACGATCCGAAGTGGCCAGAAAACCCATTATTTTATGCTAGTTTCCCAAGTAAAACAGATATAAACTCTGCTCCAGAAGGAAAAGAGGCGGGTATTTTTTTAATTCCTTTGGCTCCAGGATTAGAAGATACTCCAGAGTTAAGAGAAGCTTATTTTGATAAAATAATGAGTCGTTTTGAAAGTTTAACCTCTCAAAATGTAAAAAAACATGTTATATTTAAAGAAAGTTTTTGTATTAACGATTTTATTAATGATTACAATTCGTATAAAGGAAATGCATACGGAATGGCAAATACATTAACGCAAACCGCTTTTTTAAGACCAAAATTAAAAAGTAAAAAAGTAAAAAATTTATTTTTTACTGGCCAATTAACAGTTCCTGGACCTGGCGTTCCTCCTTCGTTAATTTCGGGGAAATTAGTAGCAGATTTAGTAACAAAACACCATAATTAATTATGAAATTACTATTTGATACAGTCTCTTATAATTGTAGCAAACTTGTCACTAAGACCTATAGCACGTCTTTTTCGTTAGCGACAAAAATGCTTTCTAAATCTATTAGAATGGATATTTATAACATCTATGGCTTTGTTCGTTTCGCTGATGAGATTGTTGATTCTTTTCATGATTACAATAAAGAGCATTTATTTAATAAATTTTCTGAAGATTTAGAACTTGCATTAAAAGATAAAATTAGCTTAAACCCTATACTCAATTCTTTTCAACATACATTTCATAAATATAGTTTAGATAAAAATTTAGTAGATGCTTTTATGAAAAGTATGCGCATGGACTTGCACAAAACAAAATATCTTACAGAAGAAGAATTCAAAGCTTATATTTATGGATCTGCCGATGTAGTAGGACTTATGTGCTTAAAAGTATTTGTAAAAGGAGACCATGTTAAGTATGAAACGCTTAAAGATACTGCCATGTCCTTAGGCTCTGCTTTTCAAAAAGTAAACTTTTTAAGAGACTTAAAAACTGACCATGATGATTTAAACAGAACTTATTTTCCTAAAACAGATCTAAACAATTTAGATGAAGCTTCTAAACAAAGCATTATAGATGATATTGAAGCAGATTTTGCAAAAGGTTTAAGTGGTATTAAAAAACTACCAATAGAAGCCAAATTTGGTGTTTTTATGGCATACAGGTACTATCACCAACTATTAAAGAAGCTAAAAAAGACACCAGCTCTTCAAATAAAAAATACCAGAATACGAGTTTCTAATCCTAAAAAAATAGAAATCTTAATGCGCAGTTATGTAAAATATCAATTAAATTTAATGTAATTTTATAGGATGCATACAGTATTTTGGATATTGATTTTTTTAGGAACTTATTGCTTTATGGAGTTTATGGCTTGGTTTACGCATAAATATGTGATGCATGGTTTTTTATGGTCTTTACACAAGGATCATCACCAAAAAGATCACGAGAGTTGGTTTGAGCGTAACGATGCTTTCTTCATATTTTATGCTGTAGTTAGCATTGTTTTTTTCTTACTATGGAAATATACAAGTTTTTGGGCTGGTTTACCAATAGGTATAGGCATATTTGCTTATGGTCTATCTTATTTTATGGTACATGATATTTTTATACATCAACGTTTTAAATTATTTAGAAATGCCAATAATTGGTATGCTAAAGGCGTAAGACGTGCTCATAAAATACATCATAAACATTTGGGTAAAAAAGATGGAGAATGTTTTGGAATGTTATTTGTCCCCTTTAAATACTTTAAAAAATAACAGATGGATTATTTATATCTGCTATTAAACTTGGGATCTTTATCAATTCCCTTTTTGTTTAGTTTTCATCCTAAATTAAAATTTTACAAGCGCTGGAAATCTTTACTCATAGGCCTCTTAATAAGTATGGCTATATTTATTCCCTGGGATATTATTTTTACAATAAATGGTATTTGGGGATTTAATCAAGATTATTTTTTAGGTTTCAAATTGTTTTCTTTACCTATAGAAGAATGGCTCTTTTTTATATGCATACCTTATGCATGTACTTTCACACATTTTGCATTATTATATTATTTTCCAAATTTGAAATTATCGCGAGCTACGACTAAAACTATTAGCTACTTGCTCATATTTCTGCTAGTAATCCTTTCCGTTTATAATAGTAGCAAATGGTATACATTTATAAATTTTGTATTAGCAACTATTTTAATTGCCTTTGTTATAAAAAGGAATCCTAATTTATTAAGTAACTTCTACTTAACATTTTTAGTCATGCTTATCCCTTTTTTCATAGTAAATGGGGTATTGACTGGTAGTTTTATTACAGACGAAGTTGTTTGGTATAATAATTCAGAAAATTTGAATATTAGGTTGTTTACAATTCCAATTGAAGATACCGTATATGCTTTTACGCTTATTCTTATGAATTTATTTATCATGACCCATTATGAATCCAAAAGAAAACGTGCTAATTCAATAAATCATCAATAGTTTTTCTAACGGTATCACTATTCCAATTCGCAGCGCCATTTTTATCAATTATAATATCTCCTTCTGTATTTATTAAAAACGTTCGTGGAATACTAGTAATATCAAAAGATTCTGGATACTTGGTTAATGGGTTATACACTTTAAAAGTATAACTGTTTTTATTTAAAAATGGATCGATTACAGCGTGATCTTCATTAGAAACAAAAACAAATTCTACGCGATCTTTATAATCATTATAAAGCGCTTGCATACTGGGCATTTCCGCAATGCATGGCGGACACCACGTTGCCCAAAAATTCACTAAAACAACACGTCCTTTTACTTCTTCAAAATCTAAATTTCCACCTTGATTATCTTTAAGCATCCAATCATAGTTTACTAAACTTGTTTGTTTCTCTTGACTGATTACTGATGGACTAAAAAGTGCCAGCCCTTTATGCAAAAGTATTTGTATAGGTTGTCGGGTTTGTGGAATAATTAAAACGGCAATTACAACTAGATACACAATATTCTTTAAACTAATTTTTTTTCTTCTTAACATATATATAAATTAAAAGGCATAGTTTCTATGTCGAAACTATGCCTGAAATCTAACAAAAGTATAAAATTAATTAACTTATCTAATAGCCCATCCTGTTGGAAATGAAGCTGAGCTATATGTAAGATCGTGAGTAGCCGGAGCTGTATCTTGACCTATAGTACCAACTAAAGGTTTTAGAGTAAAAGGTGCAGGAGAATTATCTGGATCTGGTTCTACAGAAATAACAGCCGTAAGACCTCTTACATCTAATGGAAATGTAAATCCAGCAGGTTCATTGTTGAAGAAATCCTCTCCTGGTACTGGAGGTCCAGCATTATTTTCTGTTCCACTAAAATCATTAGAATCATCTACAGCTGTAAAGCTCGTAAACGTTCCTGTTGTTAATGGCCCAACACCATCTACAACAACCCATCCTTCATATTTCCATCCAGCAGGCAAAACAGGTAATCCTAGACCAGCTGTTGGAGGGCCTGTCATTTGTGGTGTTCCAAACCAAATACCGTTTTCATCATTACCGTTATTACCACTTCCTGGCACTTCATCTGTTGGGGTTCTTAGAAAAGCTTTTCCCCAAGAGGCACTAAAATCACCTACAACAGCTGTATTAACAGGTGCTCTATCTCCTGAAAAATCACCTACTAAAATTTTTGTATCTGCTGGTGTTGCTGCAGCTGTTCCAGTTTCTCCTGCTGGTTCAATTGATAATACAAATCTTGTTGCATTTTCTAATTGAGTAGCATCTACTGTAAAAGATTGTGGGAATGTAACCGAGCTAAACGTTCCTGTTGAAACTGGTGCGCCGTCTACGATTATCCAGCCTTCGTAAACATAATCGCTACCTAATGCTTCTAAACCATTCAAATCTAAACTTAAACTGGCAGTCGATGGTGCATTATCATCATCGTTGCTACAAGAACTAGCCAATAATCCTATTGCTAATACTGTAACTATAAACATTTTCTTAATCATTGTGTTTTTTTTAAAGTTTTTAATACTTCAAAATTAAAGCACACAGATTTTATAAAATGTTAGCCATCTAACATTAAGCAATATTTTTATGGATTCTTATTTCTTTTCTAGTAAATTGAATTACTTTTTCCTCCTTTAATTCGTTTAAAAGTATATTTAATGTAGGCCTAGAAGTACCAATTAAAGAAGCTATATCTTTTTGTGTATATGGATGATGAATCACTTTATCTCCCGTTTTTTCACAATCGTATCCATAATCAGAACATAACTCATCTAAAAATTCTATAAGACGTGTTTTGGTATCTTTAAATAGTAATAACTGCAATCGTCGTTCTAATTTTTTTAATTTAAAACCAATTACTTTATACACTTTAAAACTGAAGGTCTGATTGTTTCGCATTAAATCATGCATAGTATCTACACCTATAGGGCAAATACTTGTAGTATTGTCAATCGATTGGGCGAATTCTTCTCGCTTAGATTCTCCAAGAATAGCCGTTTCACCAAATAGCTCGCCACGAGTTAAAATAGCTTTAACAACTTCGTCTCCTTCTTCGCTGTAATATCCTATTTTAACTTTTCCCTTTTCTATAAGATATACTTTGTTTGCAGAGTCTTCTTCAAAGTATATATAGTCTTTCTTTTTGTAAGCATCAAAATCGTGATTTGATTTGTAAGCTTTAAATTTGTGGGGACAAAGCACCTTGAAAAGATTGACATCATCAAAAAACCAAAGTGATTTCATTATTTTATTCTTTTTGTTATCTCGGTTACAGTCGAAAGAGACTAAAAAAGCTTACAGATAAGTATAAAAAAACCTCCAAATTGGAGGTTTAAAATGTTATTCTTCTTCGTCTGATACTGTTTCGGGTTCTTCTTCAGAATCTGAAAAGTCCAACATATCGTGTTTTTGTAATAAATTATACCATTGTATTATTTTTTTAATATCACTTGCATATACCCTATCTTCATCATAATCTGGTAACACATTAAAGAAGTATTCTTCTAATTTGTCTTTACTATCTTTCGGCTTTACAGAAGCTTGTTCGCCATTTTCTTTTTCCTTAATACTTTTAAGAACTTGCTTTAATGGTATTTCTTCTGTTAAAGTGTAGATTGCAATTTCACTTAAAATGCTAATATTGTTTTGTACACTTACAGAAATACGCTTATTGTCTATTAACGACTCTGCAACAAAACCTCCTCGTGTTTGCGCTATTAATTTATATAATCCTGGTTTTCCACCAATTGATAGTACTTTATCTAAACTCATAATTATTTATTAAAAGAGAGGAGCAAATATCTGCTGTTTATTAATTGCTTGCAAATATTATCGCTTCTTTTTTTGATCGGGAAAACGCATTCTATAATCAACACTAATCTTCCCTTTAGATATGTTAGTAAGCCTTCCCTTTATTAATCGTTTTTTTAAACTAGACAGTTTATCTGTAAATAAAACACCCTCAATATGATCATATTCATGTTGTATAACTCTGGCTATCAATCCATCAAAAACTTCTGTGTGCGGCTTAAAATTTTCATCTACATACTCAACAGTTATTTTTGGCTTTCTAAAAACATCTTCTCTAACATCTGGAATGCTTAAGCAACCTTCATTAAAAGCCCATTCATCCCCTTCTTCCTTGGTTATTTTGGCATTAATAAAAACGCGTTTAAAGCCTTTCAATACCTTTTGTTCTTCCTCAGTTAAATCTTCATCTTCAGCAAAAGGTGTCGTATCAACCAAAAATAATCTAATTGGTAACCCTATTTGAGGAGCTGCTAAACCAACACCATAGGCATTATACATAGTTTCAAACATATTATCTAAAAGCGTGTCAAGTTTTGGATACTCTTTCGTTATGTCCTTTCCTTTCTTTTTTAAGACTGGGTCGCCATAGGCTACTATTGGTAAAATCATTATTTGCTCAGTGTTTTATATTTGCAAAAATACTAATACTATAATTTACTGGTATAATTTATATAAGATTTATTCTAAATGAAGCCTACTTACTTGGAATACAAATAACTTTGTAAAATAAGTGTGGCGCTAATTTCGTCTATTAATGCTTTATTTTTTCGCTGATTCTTTTTTAAACCACTATCAATCATCGTTTGAAAAGCCATTTTAGAAGTAAATCGCTCATCAACTCTCTTAACTGGTATATTAGGGAATTCCTTTTTTAAATTCTCTATAAATGGAAGAATGTGAATTTCACTTTCCGAAACGGTATTATCCATTTGTTTTGGTTCTCCTACTAAAAACAATTCAACCTGTTCTTTAGTAGAATAGTCTTTTAAAAACTTTAAAAGTTCTTTTGTATTAACAGTAGTAAGCCCAGAGGCTATAATTTGTAACTCATCTGTTACCGCTATACCAGTTCTCTTAGTACCATAATCTATTGCTAAAATGCGTCCCATATATCTATTTTGTACAAAAATAGTTTATTAAACCCGTATTAAGCATTAGAAAATCTATTACAGATTAAAACTACTGCAAAATCTAACGTTTTACTGTATTTTTTAATTTGACCATAGCGGTGCTATGCTGAAATTAATAATATATAGATTTTATTGCATTTTCAACCTTCATGCCAAAGTTCTAATACATAATCTGGGTTAAAACAAAAAAGGCTGTCTTTTCAGATAGTAGTGGTCGGAAGAAATTCTGACCACTTTTTTTATGTTTCTTTTTTAAAAATCATATTGGGATCACCTCCAGTATGAGTTATAATTATTGCAATTGCAAGGTTCCTAATTTCCATTTTCA
>NZ_JAUOEM010000010.1 GCF_030540875.1 Flavivirga amylovorans | reverse complement strand
GAAAATGGAAATTAGGAACCTTGCAATTGCAATAATTATAACTCATACTGGAGGTGATCCCAATATGATTTTTAAAAAAGAAACATAAAAAAAGTGGTCAGAATTTCTTCCGACCACTACTAGGTGATCGCCCAAGCTTTTTTATTTAATAATATCTTAAAGATTTTAAGTAAGAAATCAATTCCTAATGCTTATACACGCTTTTTAATAGGAATTTATAACTATCTAATTATTAATCCAAAGGAGCTAGTTCCAATTGCCAAAAAGCCTGAATTCCTGGGAAGTTATCAAAATCCTCTAGCCTTAACTCTACCTTTTGAATACCAGTTTTACTAAAGTTAATCACGCCATAATCTTTCACAAAACCTTCACCATATTTGTCACTTGGAATGGTACTAAACTTCAAAGTATCTTCACCGTTATCTAAAATCATACGAGCAGCTCTAAAGCGTGTAGCTAATTCTCCTCTAACAATATATTTGCCGGGTACTTTTACATTTACCAGCCAAAAAGCCTTATCTCTTGGGTTACTCCAATGATATAAGCGGTTACGCTCATAACTTCCATCTTTTTTCTTGCTACCTTTTCTAACTATAATTTGCCCAGTTGTTGTAGCATTATTAGCGTTTAAGTGTAGTACTTCATGTTTAGAAAAAGGATCGGCCTCTAAATCAAACCCTTCAAACTTTAATACATAAGCATCTTTAAACGACATATCTTTCTCTTTAATAGAAAGTGGGTTTATAGTTAAATCTTCTCCATCTACAGTATAATCAACATTCCCATGCCCTAAAAGTGTAATCTTTGATTTCTCAGAATGCTTTTTAACCTGAATTTTATCAAAAGTGAAACCTTCACCTGGCCAATTTAAACAGATAGCGTACAAATTCCCATCTTTTTGTGTAAAGCGAACATTCATATTACTTTTCTGTCGAGCTGTTGAATGAAACATATAGTAGCCATATTTACCAAACAAATCAGGACCTTCCCCAGCCACTCGCCATGGTCTAGTTCCATATATAGCTTCTCCATTAACTCCTAACCAATCTCCTATTTCATAGAGCATTTCCTTTTGCCCCCCAGGAATAGAGCCATCTGCATCTGGACATATATTCAATAATAAAATGCCATTTTTACTAACAACTTTAACAAGCTCATGTAACACGGAACGGGTTGAGCGAATATGAATGCCATCACGCCATGACCAAATATGCCCTCCTGTTGATTGATCGGTTTGCCATAAATAAGGGGTTAAGTCTCTAGCGCTTCCTCCTTCATAGTCTAATACGCCTACACCATCTGGAAATTGGTCTAATTTCCGAGTAATGATTAATTCCTTATCCCACTCTTTTTCTTTTGAATAATAATAGGAAGCAAATTTTCGACGATATTCCATGGGTATTGCTCTCAATCCCCAATCAAACCATATTTGGTCTGGTTTGTATTTATCTATCACCTCTTCCAACTTTGCCAGCCAACGTTCATAGCCTTCTTCTTCATTCTCAAACTTACCATATAAATCTCCGTATTCGGGGTTAGCCGTATGAGTTCCTTCTACGGTTGCATAATAATTTTCTAAATTGAACCCGTGGTGAAAAGAAGTAATCACCTTCATACCTTCCTTTCGAATAGCTTTTGTTAGTTCTCCCACAACATCTCGTTTAGGGCCCATATCTTTTGCATTCCAACGGTTAACTTTACTGTCCCACATTGAAAAACCATCATGATGTTCGGCAACCGGTCCCGCAAATTTTGCGCCTGATCGCTTATATAACTTAGCCCATTCTTTTGCATTAAAGTTTTTTAACTTAAACATTGGAATAAAATCATGATAACCAAATTCTGATATTTTTCCGTATTTTTCTTCATGATATTTCTGAACCTTATGTCCTTTTGTATACATATATCTTGGATACCATTCACTCTCATATCCGGGTACACAATACACACCTAAATGTGCATAAATACCAAACTTAGCATCGCGAAACCATTCTGGTATTTTATGTTGAGTCAGTTCGTCCCAACCTTTACTATATGGGTCATTCTTTTTTTGGGAGTTTCCATTAAAAATTAAAAGCAAAAAAATAGTTGTAATGAATAATGTTCTAAACTTCATGCTAAGTTATTATTGTTATTAATAGTTGGTCTTTAAGGTTTTTAGGGGTATAGTTCAAATATCTGAAAAACTCAAAAAAAAGAAGATCAAAAAAAAGCCAAAAGAGTGTTCATTTAGTTCAAGTTACGTTTATTTTCAAAAGTTTTGTTTAGTATTAGAACTATTGAATTTAACCTATAAAACAAGTTCTAGTAATTGATCAATATAAATGATAATAACTTAAAACCTTTTAAATCAAATAAATAATACACACCTACTACTTTACTTAATGGTTATCTAATTTATTTTCAATTAATTTTTCCAATTTCTTAGTTTTATCTGAAGACTTTCCACGTTCTCCTAGTCTTATTATTGTAAATAAGATTTTCACTAAAATACCAGGATTTATTATTTTTTCAGAGAATTCTGATACCTCTAGGTCTTTTAATTCGAGCAGTTTTTCTTTTTTTTCTTTATCGCCTTTAACTAATTCGTTTGCAAATTCCCAAGCTTTATTCCGAGCTAATTTCATACTGAAGTTTATTAAAAAGTCATCTACCTTTTTTAAAAATTTTAAAATTTTCAGTAATGTAGGCCAGATTTCTGCTAAATCTTTTTGAACTTCATCTACCAGTGTTGCCAGTAACTCGTTTATTTTATTAAAATCAGATTCCAGTGATTTTATAGTTTTATCATCTGTTACTTCAGAAGCCGCTATGCCCAAGTCTAAATTTATATGGGCATTCATTCCTAACAATAAATGCTGCAATACTATTAACATACTATCTGTCGATGATTTAAAAGCAATTGCCCAAGATTTTGTTACCTCCTTTTTTTCTTTATATTTTGCATATGCAGTTAGGTATCGATTCGCAAAAATGACATCCAATTGTTCCATCCTTTTATCATCATCGAAATAATTTTTGCCTAATTTTTCTTTTATATGTATCGTTACATTTTGATATAGAGCTGCGAAATATCCAAGTGTACTTTCTTCACTTATTGACTCCTGAATTATTTGCTCTAAATTTTCTATTACTTCATCTATTGTTGTTGCTGTCATTTAATTTTGAGGTTGTCTTTTGAATTAGCAACGAATAGCCTTACTAAGCGCATAAAGCGGCAAATGAAGTCCGTTGCGAGATAACTGCTATCACAAATATAAATATAATTCTTACACACAAAATACTCCATATTGAATTTCAACAACTTATAATAATCCACATAATAATTTTTATTATTCTGGGATGAATACAACGTAACAGCATCATTTAAAAATTAACTAGGTTAAAGTCTCTATTACATTTTCATCCCTCCCATCAAAGCGTATAAATTCATATCATGTATTAAACTTTTTGTTAATTTTAAGTCAAATTGCGACTAAACTGTGGCTTTTGCCGTTTTTGTTTAGTATTTTAGCTATTGAATTTTTAGATTATGAAAAACTACCTACTTCTTTTTGCTTTTATAATTACTTCTGCGATTTGTATGGGGCAAGAAGCTAATAAAGTTATAGGTATAGTTACTAATTCATCAAATGGTACAGCTCTTGAAAGTGTTAACATAGTTAATCTCAATCAAGTCATTGGTACTATTACGAATAAAAAAGGTGAATTTGAAATTTCTGCTAAAGCAAACGACACATTACATTTTTCATTTTTAGGTTTTAAATCTATAAAAGTTAGGGTTACTAACGACTGGCTAAAGTTTGGAAGTTCTAATATAGAATTAACCGAATCAGCTTTAGCTCTTGAAAAAGTAGTAGTAAACCAACTAAAACTTACAGGATATTTAGAAGTTGATATAAAACAAGTACCTGCTATTAATAATAATTACCGTTACAGTATTTCTGGTTTACCTAGCACAGGTTATGAAGCCGGATCGAAAGGCACAATAACTAAAATTATTGGATCCATCTTTAATCCTGCCGATTTTTTACATCGTATGTTTGGTAAAAAACCAAACGAATTACGAAAGTTAAAAAAGATGAAAGAGGATGATGAAATTAGAAACTTATTGGCATCACGTTTTGATAGGGAAATGCTAACTGTTTTATTGCAGGTAGATCGTGTTGATTTAGATGAGATTGTAAGCCAATGTGATTACTCCAAAGGTTTTATACAAACCGCAAATGACTTACAAATACTAGACGCTATAAGTGAGTGCTATGAAGAATATAAAGTCCTAAGTCGAGGCAGAAGCAAAAGAATTTAAATCTCACAAAGAAGTTGTTCTCTAAAAAATTTTGTTGTCATTCAGAGCGTAGCGAAGAATCTTATCAATCTATAAAGTAGAAGATCAAAATCTCAGTAGATTCTTCATTTCATTCAAAACAACACGTTCAACTGCTTTTTATGTTCTAGAATGTAATGCTATTCTATTTCCTTCACTATCAATAAAAATAGCCATATAACCAATATCTGGTGAGATTTGTGTCTTAGCTTGGATTACTTTACCTCCAGCTCCTTCTACTCTATTCAATTCATTATTGACATCTTCAGAATTAAAATATACCAAGGTTCCTTTTTTATCGCTTGGCTCATAAGCTTCATTTTGAATTAAAGAACCAGCTGCTCCTGGTTTTCCTTCATCAAATGGAAACCACCCCATTAAAGTACCTCCAAAATCCTGGGGCTGTACATCTATTTTAAATACTGAGTTGTAAAAATCTATAGCCCGATTCATATTAGTTACTGGAATCTCAAACCAGCCTACCATATTATTATCCATAACTTCTATTTTTCTAAAATTTCTTTTAAACTTACTAAACCTTCTTCAAAATCTTTCCCTACATGCTTATCAACATTATAAAGCATCATAAAAATATTGACAGGGACTTTATTAACTCCAGAAAAACCCCAGGTAACTTTGGTATTTCCATCACCAACATCTTTAACACTAGTAACCGCATCAGACTCAGATTTCCATGGTTTAAAAAACCGTAATCTAGCTTCCACACGATCATTATCAACAATATTCATGATTTCTTGTTCTCCCAGACCAACATCTTTATTACCGTCCCATTTAGCTATAAATCCAATATCTCCATCATTTCCAATAAATTCTTGTTTCATATCTGGATCTTTCTTTTTCCAAGGAGACCAGTTATCTTGATTTTTTATATGTTTTAGATATTGGAATACTTCTGGCAGTGGTTTATTAATAACAATACTTCGGCTTACTTGATATTTTTTAGGAGCTATAAGTGCTAGAAGAATAAATAGGCAAACAATTCCAATGACGATATAAAGAACTATATACATAATTAACATATTAATAGTTAGCGATTTAAAATTACAAAATTATTGCTGACTATAAAAACGGTCAACAATATCATCGTAACTCTTAATGGTTTTTGTAATCCAATCTAAACGTTTTTCTAACATATCTTCCTCAGTTAGTTGCCAATTAATTGTAGATTGTCTTAGTTTGGTTGTGACATGTTGTAAAATTATTGCTGCAGATACCGATATATTTAAACTCTCCGTAAAACCAACCATTGGTATTTTTAAATAACAATCGGCTGCGTCCATGACTTCTTGAGATAATCCTTCGGTTTCTCTTCCAAAGAAAAAACAGGATTTTTTAGTGATATCAAACTCATGCAATTCACAATCATTTGTATGAGGTGTGGTCGCTACTATTTGATATCCCTTCTCTTTTAAATCTGAAATACAATCATTTACTGTTTGGTACCTGTTTAAATCTACCCATTTTTGAGCACCCATAGCTATTTCTCTATCGATACGCTTAGAATTACGTTCCTCAACAATATTAACTTCCTGTATACCAAACACGTCACAACTACGAATTACTGCGCTGGTATTATGTAATTGATATACATCTTCTGTAGCAACTGTATAATATTTGGTACGTTGCGACAAAACATGATCAAAACGTGCTTTACGGTTTTCTGTTAAATATGTTTCTAAATGCTCTAAAAGTTTTAAATCTATCATATTTGTAGTTAAACATCGAATTTAATAAAAAAGTGTGGATTCCTTCTTAAATTTAAACTTAGACGAAAGACATAAATAACAAATAATACCTATTTTTATAACATGAAAAAACATTTGGTTGTTCTTACAGGAGCTGGTATAAGTGCAGAAAGTGGCATTAAAACCTTTAGAGACGCTGATGGTTTATGGGAAGGCCACGATGTTATGGAAGTGGCAACAACTGAGGGCTTTAAAACGAACCCTGCTTTGGTTTTAGATTTTTATAACCAACGTCGCAGACAGCTATTAGAAGTGGCACCTAATTCTGCTCATTATGATTTAGCAAAGCTTGAAAACAATTTTAAAGTTACTATTATAACTCAAAATGTAGATGATTTGCATGAACGTGCTGGGAGCAATAATGTGGTTCATTTACATGGTGAACTTTTAAAAGTAAGGAGTATTGTTGATGAGAGTAACATTAAGGAATGGCGTACCGATTTAGTTTTAGGTGATACTTGTCAAAATGGACAGCAATTACGACCTCATATTGTTTGGTTTGGCGAAGATGTGCCTATGATTGAAAAAGCTATTTCTATTTGTGAAACTGCAGATATTTTACTCATTATTGGTACATCAATGCAGGTATATCCTGCTGCAGGTTTGATGAATTATGTACCCGAAAATACACCTACATATTTTATAGACCCAAAACCAGCAATAGATAGTAAAAAAAACTTAACTGTTATTGCTGAACCTGCAACCGTTGGAGTCGCGAAAATCTCAAAAACACTGCTTAAATAAAACAATGCATTATTACCTATTAAAGGTAAATGAAATCTTTAAAATAAAGTACTTTACAATAAACTAATCTTTTTCAATAACAGTAATGGGTAAATCTTCTGTTCCTGCATAAAAGACTATAATTTCAGCAGGTTTATTCCCTTTATTAATGCCATAGTGTACTTTGTTTACAAGTTCTACAATAACATCACCAGCTTTAAGCTCTAAAACCTTGTCACCTTTATCTACAACAGTTAATTCTCCTTTTAATAAAATACCAGAATTAATAACTGGATGATAATGCTTATGCAATCTGGTTTTAGGCGGTATGGTTATTTTTAAAACGGTTATTTTCGGACTTCCTTCTGGATAATTTGGCAATGTATCACCATTCCAACTTTTTGTAGTTTCTGCTAGTTTAACAACTTGTATTTTTGTTATTTTATTTGCTTTACAAGACGTCAATGCTACTACTAGGCTTAAAATAACAACTACTCTTTTCATGTTTAGGCTATTATCTTTTTATTTATTCTTCTCTTCAATCCACTTACTCATAAACTTGGTACTTTGCATTTGGTGATGTTGCAACATTAGACCTGTAAAGTTATTGAGTCGTTTAATCTGAAATTCTCCTGTTAGCTCTTCAATTCGATTGCTTAAAATTTCTTGAAAAACCGCTTTATTAAAACGTTCTTTTATAATTTGATATCCATTTTGTTGTTTTTCTTTCCAAAGACGCCCATTTTTATATAACTCAACGGCCTTATTAGCAAAATTTTCTGGTTCTACTTCTATAAATCCATTAGGTTTTAAATCTCCAAACATACCTTCTGCTCCTATTTTTGTGGTAACACTAGGTGTACCATTTATCATCGCATCAATTAATTTCCCTTTCAATCCTGCTCCAAACCTTATAGGTGCTAAACAAACCCTAGCTTGCTGCATAACTTCATTTACATCATCAGCATATCCTTTAACTAAAAATCCGCTCCTTTCATGATACAACTGATTGATTTTTTGCGAAGCATAAGCACCATAAATATGTAATTCGGCATCAGGACATTGCTTTTTTATTAATGGCCAAATGGTTTCTTTTAAATATAATACCGCATTATAATTGGGTTCATGTAAAAAATTACCAATGGTTATAAAATGTTGTCGTTCTTCAAAATCTGGAAACTTTTTAGTAGAATCTTCAGATAAATCTTCTAACATAAAAGGTAAATAATGCAATAAAGTATCATCAACTTTAAAGTCATTTTTAAGAATTTCCATTTCAGCTTCAGAAATAATCAAACTTAAATCACTTCTGTAAATACTCGCTATTTCTCGTTTTGCTATATCATTGAACAAGTAAGACCTATCAAATTCCTTGCCTTCTTTATAAGCTTGTTGTCTTCCTTTTCGTAAACAATGTAAATCTTCGGTATCTATAATTCTCAATGCATTTGGGCATTGTTCAGTAACACGCCAACCAAATTGTTCCTCCATCATAAAACGATCAAATAAGACAATATCTGGGTGTAACCCTTTTATAAAAGTATCAAAACTCGTATTATTTAGTTCAATAGAAACTTGATCAGCACCTATAGTTCTTAAATCGAAAGCATTATCGCTTTTAGCACAAGGGCTGGAAAATGTTATTTGGTAATGCTGGGTTTGAAAGAACTGAATTAACTGTATCATTCTACTTCCTGCCGCAGAACTTTTGGGTTCTGGCCACACAAAACCAATGATTAAAAGTTTTTTCCCCACTAATTCACGAATGTTTTTTGTTAAAATTATGTGATCACATAACTTGTTTAAAAATGAATAACAGTTTACTGAATGCTACTTACTACTCATTCCAAACTTATTCTGGTTTCGGAACTAAACTATACTTGAATCGTACTTGTTTAGACCAATCTACAACTTCTTTTATTTGTTTATCTGAAAGTTTAGCTTCAGAGTGTGTCCAAGTATACGAATTAAGAGGCATACTTTTATCTTCAACCATCTCTATGAGTTCTTCAAATTTATGGTCTTTTCGTTTTACAGAATTCTCTTTCCAGTTAGATACATTAAAATGTTTTTTACCATGTTTTATATGATCTGCTAACCAATAATTTACTGGTGTAATATGGTTATACCAAGGATATCTCGTAATATCACTATGACAGTCAAAACAACTCTCTTTTAAAATAATTTTAACAGCTTCTGGAGGGTTTGTTTCTTCAAAAAATGCTTCTATTGATGCTAGATCCCCCTCATTTTTTTCTGGCCCGAAAAATTGAGCGATAATAAATAAGATTAATAACACTAAGAATATCTTTTTTATTTTTTTTATTGTTTCCATTATGGGTATTTTAGAAACCTAAAAATAGATAAAATTATCTTATGACTTTAGAAGAATTCCACAAAGAATTAAGCTTTGTGAATGCCTCTCGTGAAAACCGAATGAAATATGCTAATATGGTTCTAAACGATATGAGTTTATTTCCAAAACTAATAGATATTCTGTTTATGGTTAATGATAAAGTATCTAGTCGAGCAGCCTGGGTTTTAGAATTTGTTTGCGCCGAATACATCTATGCTATCGTACCTCATTTAGATACATTTACTAAAAACATTAACAAAATTCATTTAGACTCATCTGTGCGTCCTGTCTCTAAAGTTTGTGAGTTTATTACCAAGACATACTATTCAAAAGAACCAAATACAATAAAAAAGGCATTACGCCCAGAATATAAAGAACGAATCATTGAAGCCTGCTTTGATTGGATGATTAGCACTCAAAAAGTAGCGCCTAAAGTATATGCCATGGAGTCTCTATTTCTTTATGGACTAGATTATGATTGGATTCATCCAGAATTAACACAAATCTTAGAGCAAAATTTTCAAATGCAAAGTGCTGCTTTTAAAGTACGAGCAAAGCGCACATTACTTAAAATAAAGAAAAGTAAGGCTCTTAAAAAATCATAAATCAAAATACCAAAAAACGCAAATCAAAAACGTATCTTTGCTTTTTCAAAAAACAACACAAATAATGTCATTATCATCATTAAATGCTATCTCTCCAATTGATGGACGATATAGAAGTAAAGTTAACGAATTAGCACCTTATTTTTCTGAACAAGCACTTATAAAATATCGTGTTTTAGTAGAAGTTGAATATTTTATTGCACTATGTGAAATCCCTTTACCGCAGCTTAAAAATATTGACACTAGTATTTTTGATGATTTAAGAAAAATCTATAAAGATTTTACTGAAGATGATGCTTTAGCCATTAAGAAAATTGAAAGTATTACAAACCACGATGTTAAGGCTGTTGAATATTTTATAAAAGAAAAATTTGATGCTTTAAATTTATCGAACTATAAAGAGTTCATCCACTTTGGATTAACATCTCAAGATATTAATAATACCGCTATTCCTTTAAGTATTAAGGAAGCTATGAACGATACATATGTTCCTGAATATTTTAATGTTTTAAACAAATTAAAATCTTTAACCCTGGATTGGGCGTCTATTCCCATGCTAGCCAGAACACATGGACAACCTGCGTCTCCTACTCGTTTAGGAAAAGAGATTGCCGTTTTTGTAAAACGTTTAGAAGAACAGTTTAATTTATTGAATGATATACCAAGTGCCGCTAAATTTGGTGGTGCTACTGGTAATTTTAATGCACATCATGTAGCATATCCAGATATAGACTGGAAAGCATTTGGTTCTAAATTTGTACAAGAAAAACTAGGTTTACAACATTCTTTTCCAACAACTCAAATCGAGCATTACGACCATATGGCTGCATTGTTTGATACTTTAAAACGTATAAACACGATTTTAATTGATTTAGACCGAGATATATGGACTTATGTTTCAATGGATTATTTCAAGCAAAAAATTAAAGCAGGAGAAGTTGGGAGTTCTGCAATGCCGCATAAAGTAAATCCTATTGATTTTGAAAATAGTGAAGGCAACTTGGGTATTGCAAACGCAGTTTTCGAACATTTATCAGCAAAACTTCCTATTTCTAGATTACAGCGTGACTTAACGGACAGTACTGTTTTACGTAATGCTGGTGTCCCTTTTGGACATACACTTATTGGTTTTAAGTCTACTTTAAAAGGTCTTAATAAATTACTTTTAAATGAAGCTAAATTTGCAGAAGATTTAGAGAACAATTGGGCTGTAGTTGCGGAAGCCATTCAAACCATTCTTCGTCGTGAAGCATACCCGAATCCATATGAAGCTTTAAAGGGCTTAACGAGAACCAATACTAAAATTAATCAAGACTCTATTTCTAATTTTATTGACACTTTAGAGGTGTCTAATACAATAAAAGAAGAATTAAAACGTATTACTCCTAGCAATTATACAGGAATCTAATAATTTAGGGAATATGTTAACCGATAAACAATCTTTACTACTTTGTGGTCTTATGGCTGGTGGTATTTTAGTTGGCGGAGTTTTGGATATCTTGAAAAATTTCATCGTTTTAACAATTCTCACCATTATATTCTTAACGGTTGTTATCAATTTATTCTATTCAAAAATGACTTCGAAAGAAGATCCAGAAAATCGAAATAATTCAAAATAAAAAAGGCTTATCAGGTTAAACTGGTAAGCCTTTTATTTCCCTCATAGTTGCGAGAGTGAAAATCTTTAAAATAGACCTCTAAAAGCTAGAAGATTTTTTATTAACATTACTATAAATTATTTAAAGAAATTCATAATATCTTGTACTTGATTTTCATCAACATTAGCCTTTTGTAAAGCAACAAATAAAGTTGACATTTTGTCCGGACTCATATCATCCCCCAGTATACGAATAATACCGAAGCCTAACTCTTTAGCACTTCCAAAAACAATCACTTCATCTGCTTCATCATCAGTACCTATATACTTTACAATAATTTTTCTTCCTCTATCACTAAACTCTATAAGATCATTATATTTTGCATCACTTAAAATAGCCTTCACTTTTTTAATTTCAGCTTTTAAAGTCTCTTTATTATTCTCATTTGCTTTATAGCCTAAAAAGTTTAATTTATTTACAGAGTTATATGCTTCGTTTTGCTCCTCTGTAAAAGCAGACTTATCTAATTTCACCATCGATAAAGGAATATCTTGCGAAATAAAATTTGAAGATTCTTGGTTATCTACAAAATAGCTTTGTAAACTTCCGCTACTAGCACAGCTTACTAAAAAAACTACTGTAAATAAAGTACAGAATATAAGTTTGATTGTTTGTTTCATCTGTTTTTGTTTTATTATATATGATTTGTCAGATGCAATTTACATATCTAAAATCTCAATACTTACTGAGATTTTAGATATGCTCATTTCATGATTGATGACTGTTTTTTACTTCTTTTTTTCTAAATGTTTACCTCCTGGGATATTCATTTTTTCTGTAAGCTTAGAGATTTCATTTAAATCTATATCCCCAGTAAGTGATACTACAACTGTTTCAATTTTTCTGTTTTCACCATTAATTTCAACGCCTTTTCCTTTCATGGCTTTATCAATACCATTTACAAAAATCAAGAGTTCTTTTACATGGTCTGCATCTTTACCTTCTTTTACATAGAATTTCACCTCGGTACCATCATCTTTAACTTCCATAAGTTCTTCTAAAGAACTTGAACGAGATTTTACCCATTTTTGAATATCTACCGATATTTCTTTTTTATCAGTTACTATCGTTTTAAAACTGGTAATACTTTTTATCATATCCATAAATGCTCTTGCTTCCGGATCGCTTGTATCAATACCTGCTTTAGCAATCATTTGAAACATTTTAGGCTTAATGGATACATAAGTAACATCAGAATTATCGTTATATTTATCAAAAATATTTTGAGCCATCCCCGTTAATGGTAATAGCATCAACGCTAGTATAAATACAATTACTTTCTTATTCATCTTTTCTTTTTTTAAATTTATTATCGTTTTCATTTTTTCGTTTTTAATTGAAGTTTTAAATTATGCTCTTAATTATTACTTCGTTTTTAATTTTTAAAAATTATACTTGTGGTGTTTTCAATTTCATTAAGGTAACCAAGTGTAGCAGTACCTTTTTTTACTTCGTTTAGGTAATTCACAGTAGAAGTTCCCTTATTAAAATGACTTGAAATCATAGCTAACGACTTTGTTACCTCGTCAAGAGCTTTTTCAGGTTTATTAAAAGTCCCGTATGCGTATTCTTCATACGAAGTAACTATTGGTTCTTTTAAATAAAACCCTAACATAAGAACAACAACCGCAGCGACAGAAATCCATTTGTAATTAAAAGTACGTTTAGTTTTTAATGGCAAGTCCTTAGTGAATTGTTCTTGTTGGTTTCCCAAAAAATATGTGAACATGGGCTTATACATTTCTAAATGCGGCGCTACAGTTTCTTGCGAAAAATAGTGTTTTAACTGCTGCTCTTCTTTTAGCGTTGTTTCACCGTTCTCGTATTTTTCAAGTAAATCTTCTATATTATTTAATACCATAATTATGTGTATTAGTTAATTTTTCTCTTATTGTTTTTCTTGCTCTTGATAAGTTTACACGTACAGCTGTATTATTCATATCCAGCATTTTTGCAATCTCATCAAAATCATATTCTTCTATATCTCGTAATTGAATGATCACTTTTTGTTGTTCGGGTAATTCCTCTATAATTTTTGAAACCCAATCTACACTATCATTTAATTCAACTTGTTTTTGCAAAGAGGTATTTCCATCTTCATAATTACTATGTACAATTTTTAAATTTTGAGCTTGCTTAGATTTTAATTTATCAAAACAAAAATTCTTAGTCATTGTCATAGAAAAAGCCTCAACATTTTTATACTCTTGCATTTTCTTTTTATTGTTCCATAGCTTTAACAAAACCTCTTGTGTTGCATCCTCTGCTTCCTCCGTAGATACAAGTAATCGTTTTGCTAAACGAAACACTTTATCTTTAAAAGGCATTACAATATTTAAAAACTCTACTTGAGTCATTTTATGGTTTGGTTTAGTCAGCCCCTTTGTCTTTCAGACGTTTCCCAAAAAGGGAAAGTTGCTTATTATTGCTATTTGATATTACGACGACCTACTTTCTATTTTGTTACAAAATATTTTTAATTACATAATAATGTAAGTAAATTTATGGTTTTAAAGACTAAACGTTTATAAAAAAACCGCTATGAAATATTTTAAGACCCTAATTCTAGTACTTACACTTTGCTTTTTAACAACAAGTTGTTTTGAAGATGATGATGATGTTGCTATTTCTACAACAGACATAAACGATTTTGTATGGAAGGGAATGAATTCTTGGTACAATTGGCAAACTGAAGTACCTGACCTATCTGATTCAAAAGATGATAACTCAAGTGAATACAATTCTTATTTAAACCAGTTTACAGATTCTGAAGATTTATTTAATAGTCTTAAATATGAAACAGGTAATGTTGATAGGTTTTCTTGGTTTGTAGAGGATCGTATAGCACAGCAACAGGAGTTTCAGGGTATTTCAAAATCTCATGGTATTCGATATGGATCTGTTCAAATAAATAGTAATGGTGATGTGATTTTATATGTAAGATATGTCGCTAATAACTCTCCAGCCAGCAATGCCAATATTAAAAGAGGTGACATTATTAACGCTATAAATGGGACTATCTTAAATTCTAACAATTATAATAATGTCGTAAAGGAATTGTTAAATGAAACAATAACACTATCCTTTGTTTCTGAAAATGGAGGTATTCTAACACCTATTGAGGACAAAATGATTTCTGCCACTGTTTTATCTGAGAATCCTGTTTATTTGATGAAAGTTTTCAATGATATTGGAGGTAAAAAAGTTGGTTATTTGGTTTATAACGCGTTTAGATCATCATATAATGATGAATTAAATGCTGCTTTCTCATTTTTTAAAAGTGAGAATATTAATGAACTAATCCTTGATTTAAGAATTAATGGAGGCGGATCTGTATCTACATCGGCTTATTTAGCTAGTATGATCTATGCCAATGCTGGGTTAGAAAAATTTGCTGATTTAAAATTTAATTCAAAACATAATGATGAAGATGGTTTTTATAATTTTCAAAATACACTAAATGTATTTGATTCAAACGATATAAAAACTGGAGAAGAAACAATTAATAGACTAAACACAGTTAATAATTTATATGTTTTAACATCAAACAGTACGGCTTCTGCCAGTGAAATGGTTATAAACGGATTGAAGCCTTTTATTCCTGTGAAAGTAATTGGAACCACAACATTTGGTAAGAATGTTGGTTCTATTACATTATATGATTCTCCTTTATCAGATTTTAGAGATAGATCATCAGCTAATCCTGGTCACTTAAAAGCCATGCAGCCTATTGTTTTTCAAATCTTTAACAAAAACGGAGAAAGTGACTATACTCAAGGTTTTGCTCCAGATATTGTAGTGAAAGAATCTGAATTCTGGAATAATATTTTACCGCTTGGTGACGATAACGAAGTTGTTTTAAAAGCTGCTCTGGATGATATTAGAGGTTTTACTACAAAAACTAGTACTTCAAAAAAAGCATCCTCTTTTATGAAAAAAATGGATATTTCAGTTCTTGATAATAAATTTGAAAAAGAAATGTATATAAGTAATGATTATTTTCAGCAGAAAGAATAAAAATATTCACGGATAAAATTCAACAGTAACCTACCGCTAAAACCTATTAATTAGTATTTGTAACTAACGATTTATTATTATTATTTAATAAAACTCAGGACTTAAAATCAATAGTCATTAACTAACAATGTCTAAAATCAAAACCTATTTCAATTGGAGCTCTGGGAAAGACTCTGCCTTGGCACTTTATCATTTATTGAAAGATGAGCGTTATTCAGTTGATGAACTTATTACCACTGTAAATAGTCATTACAACCGGGTGTCTATGCATGGTCTTAGAAAAGAGTTATTGCAAGCCCAGACTAATGCTTTAAATATAAAATCAAGTCTTATTGAATTGCCCGAAATGCCAAGTATGGAAATCTACGAGCAAAAAATGATAGAGATTGTTACTCGATTAAAAGATAATGGCTTTACACATAGCGCATTTGGTGATATTTTTCTTGAAGATTTAAAAACCTATCGTGAAAACCAATTAGCCGAAGTAGACTTAAAGGCTGTATTTCCTATTTGGAAACGAGACACTAAAGAATTAATACACGAATTTTTAGATTTAGGCTTTAAAACGATTATTGTATGTGCCAATTCTAAATATTTTGACGAAGACTTTGTTGGCACCGTTATAGATAAACACTTTATTGATAATTTACCAGAAGGTGTAGATCCATGTGGTGAAAATGGTGAATTTCACACCTTTTGTTTTGATGGCCCTATTTTTAAAAAACCTATCCCGTTTACTATAGGCGAAAAAATATATCGAAAATACAATACCCCAAAAACAGACGATTCTATCTGTAAATCTGATAAATATGGCGTTTGGTATTGTGATTTAATTTCACAAAATGCCTAGCTATTTCATAACTAGGCTTTCATTCAAATTATCATTCCTATTCTTGTACTGAACTTCTTTTAGAAAAAACGATGGTATCTTAAATAAAAAATGCCGCTAAAAAGCGACATTTAATAAAGCAGATAAAATATTATTCCTTAATTAAAATAAATTTTAGAAGCTCCTAAAGCTACAGCCTTAGTATCTATTTTATTTTTAGTTGATAAGTCATAAACATTCAGTTCACTTAAATCTGTAAAACTGGCATCCAATAAATATATTCTGTTATCTTTCACTGCCAACCCATATAAATATCCTTGCGACTCAACAATCGATGTAGAAGATAATGCTGTTGCATCTTCATCAATGGCGTACACCTTTCCTCCTATTTCATAATATAATGTTCCACTATCTAATACCATTAAGCTTGGATGTTCACCGTCTGCAAAAGTTAGAGAAGATATCTCTTCATTTGTAGACATATTTATATTTACAATAGATGCTATTGTTTCGTTTCCTGTCCAAGACTCATTTCCTCCACATAAAACGACTAACTCCCCTTTAGCATTTACAAAAATTTCATCCGGTTTATCTCCAACTGTTATTTTCTCTACACTATTATCCGATAAATTAATTACAGATATAATATTATTAGTACCAAATGCTCCTTTATGAGAGACATACAATTTACCATTATTTTCTATAATTCTTTCTGGTCCATTCTCTACAGCAATTGTTCCATCTACAGCATAGGTATTTAAATCTACAATAGCTATAAAATCGTCTGTTTCATCAGATGTTGATCCCCAATTGGTTACATACCCTTTATCTCCAACAGTCTCTATATACCTAGGAGTATTTAAACCTGTAGTTATTATCGCTTGCTCTTCAAAAGTATATCTATCCACAACAGTAACTGAATTTGCATTATCTACAACAATAAAAGCTCTATCATTATCAAAAGAAATAGATTGTAAAAAAGTACCTAACTCATCATTATTTACCTTTTTATAAATAAGGTTTTCGGTTGTGGTTAAATCATTTGAAACAAAAGATACAGAACCAGTTCCTGCTCCACTACCTTCACCGCTAATTAAAATACCATTTTCATAATCACCCTTAGGTAATTGAGGTGAATCATCATCGCTACAAGACGCTAAGAATAATGCACTTAAAATAAAGATTTTGGATAGTAATTTATTGATTTTCATTGTTTAGAATTTATAGTTTATATTAAAGTTAAAATTTCTGTTAGGCATAGGTCTTCTAGGTTGTACTTCATAATATTTATTGAATATATTATTGACCTTAAGACCAATTGTTAGTTGTTTTTTCTTCAAGCTTAAAAGACTATAGTCCAATCCAGTATTGGCTACAAAGTAGTGTGGTATCACAAAGTCGTTAGAATTACTTTCTGTAGTGTACACTTTACCATTTATTAACTGCTGGTAGAAAAAACTAAATCGTTTATAAGCGTATCCTAGATTGCCGTTAAGCAAATGCTTAGGCACAAAAATCAGTTGATTATCTGTAGCCTTATCAGTCGCCACAGTATAACTATAATTTATGTTAAGCTTTACAGTATGTGCATGAAATGTTTTATTAAATGACAAAGTCATTTCCAAACCTTTATTATTGACTTTCGATAGATTTATTGGCACCCAAATTCCTGGTCTGTCAGGATCTCCTCCTGGTGTCCAAACTATTCTATCTTTGGCATTTATGTAAAATATTCCTATATCGATTAAAAATTGATTGTTTTTATATCCAATTCCTAACTCGCCCTGCAAAGCAGTTTCAGGTATTAAATCCAAATTCCCTTGTCCTGGCCAAAACAAATCATTGTAAGTTGGTACACGAAAGTTTTTAGATCCATTGGCTCTAAAAAATAAATTCCTAACTGGTTTTACTTTCACTCCCAAAGCATACGTAAATGGTACATCATAATCAGAATTAAAATCTTTTCTAAGCTTAGCATCAAAAGATACAGCACTATTGATATTCTGATTATAAATAATAGATTGAGAAAATTGTCTACGGTTTCTTTCTGAGATTTGGTCTGTTTTCCCAAAAGCAGATTCATACTCCGAATGGGACGTTATACTTGCTTTTAACTTTGGAAAACGATAAGAAGCATCATAATTTACAAGATAACGCTTAGATTTTCCAAAATTAAATGTGCTTGAAGTTCTATCTTCAAAATATCGATATTCTTGGGTTAAAAAAGCAAGTTTAGCTTCATGACTTAATCTTGATTTTTCATGTGTATAAATCAATAAATTTCTATGATTAAAATCTTGATACTTATCATTTGCTGTTAGCGGATTTGGTAACTCTCCAGAAAAGAACCTCTCACCTAAATAATTAGCACTATAAAATTTTAATTTAGAAAAATTTGTTAGTAAATACGCAGCACTTACATTGAATCCAAAGTTTTCGTAAGCACCATTTGTATTTTTAAAATCTGTATTTAAAAATTTATAATCGTTTTCAGATTGATTATAAGAAACACCAGCATTAATAGCTAGTTTAGAATTTGAGAATTTAAATTTATATATACCTCTATAAGTTTCAAAACTACCAAGAGAAGCAATAAATTGGTTTTTAATTTGCTTGGTGTCTGTAAATTGTAAGTAATCATTTAAGTGTATCGTACCCCCAACTGCTCCAGATCCGTATTCCAAACTTCCTCCTCCACTTCTTATATCTATGGCATCAAACAAACTTACGGTTAATGAGTTAAATCCAGTTTGTCCATTGTTAATAGAATTAATGTTAATACCATTCCAAATCACAGCAGTGTTAGATGAACTGGTGCCTCTAAAACTAGCAGAACTAGTTCCTCCCGAACCATATTCTCTTAAATATAAAGGAGAGTTAAAACGTAATAGCGATGTAAAAGACTCTGTATTTCTAACGATCACAGAGTCACTTAGGCTTGTAACTTTATAGCCTACCGAATATTTTTTCAGTTTTTTATCAGCCTGTATAACAACTTCCTCTAAACGATTTAGTAAACTATCGTTTTGAGCCATGCCTTTAAAACAAACTATGCAAAATACAGATACAATTAGAATTTCCCTCATAATTAACTTTTATCCCGAAAGCTTAATTTATTTTGTTTTGAAAATGGCAGGTCTCCTGACTTGTTTTTATGTTATTTCACCTTCCCAGCATAAAGCCAGTGGTATTGAAGTTAATAACATCCTCCATTGAGGTGCTGAAATAAATTCAGCATAAACTTACAGTTGCGGGAACAGTCCAGGAATTAATGAATAATCATTGCACCTGATTCCCTTTTAATCCATTCAATTAAAACTGAATAGAACCAAAATTCGCTGCAAATATACTAATCCATTTTAGAATTAAGAGTACACTTTTCACTTTATTCATATAAAATATTTAATCTTTGCAAACATTAAATAATTTCTTTGAATATGATTTTTTATATAACAGGAGGCGAACGCTCAGGTAAAAGTAGTTATGCACAAAACTTAGCGCTATCTCTTTCAAAAACACCTAAATATATTGCTACATCACGAGTTTGGGATGATGATCATAGAAAACGAATTGACAGACATATTGCAGATAGAGATGAAAGGTGGGTGTCTGTTGAAGAAGAAAAAATCCTTTCTAAAATGATAGCTCCGAAAGATGTTGTGGTCATAGATTGTGTCACACTATGGCTCACAAATTTCTTTGTAGACACAAAAAATAATATCGAAAAAAGCTTAGAATTAGCTAAGATTGAATTTGACAAATTACTTTCTTTAGATGCTACAATCATTATTATTTCGAATGAAATAGGTATGGGTGTACACGCACAAACCGAAATAGGTAGAAAATTCACAGAACTTCAAGGTTGGATGAACCAACATATTGCTAAACATGCCAATAAAGCAACAATGATGGTGTCAGGAATTCCTTTAACTTTAAAATAATGACGCATATAATATCACCAATAAACAACCCTGAATTAAAACTTGAGCTTCAAAAAAAAATTGATCTTAAAACAAAGCCTCTAGGAGCTTTAGGCCTTTTAGAGGATTTAGCTTTAAAAATTGGGTGTATTCAAAATACATTAAGTCCAAAAATATCAAACCCATCTATTGTTGTTTTTGCTGGCGATCATGGTATTGCCACCAAAGGAGAAGTAAATCCTTTTCCACAAGAAGTAACCTCTCAAATGGTTTATAACTTTGTTAATGGAGGCGCAGCAATAAATATTTTTAGTAATACTAATAACCTCAACTTAAAAATAGTTGATGCTGGAGTAAATTATACATTTCCAGAGACTCTTGGTATTATTAATGCTAAAATCGATTTTGGTACTAAAAATTATCAAGAAGAGCCTGCTATGACATTAGAACAATGTGAAAAGGCTTTTAATCGAAGTGGTAATATTATTACTAAACTTAAAAGTGAAGGCACAAACACCATTGGTTTTGGGGAAATGGGTATTAGTAATACATCATCCGCTGCTCTATTAATGGCCTATTTTACTGAAACACCTATTTCTGAATGTGTGGGTGCTGGTACAGGGCTGAATAATGAAGGTATTAGTAAAAAGCAACAAATCCTGTCTGAAGTTTATAAAAAGTACAGTCCAAAAAACGCAGAAGAAGCCTTGTCTACTTTTGGCGGTTTTGAAATAGCCATGCTTTGTGGTGCTATTTTGAAAGCTACTGAGTTAAAAATGATTGTAATCATTGATGGATTTATAGTAACTGCTGCCCTATTGGCTGCACAAGCTTTAAACGAAAATGTTTTGGACTATTGTGTGTTTGCTCATAATTCAAATGAAAAAGGGCACGTAAAAATGTTAGAATTTTTAAATGCTAAACCTTTATTATCTTTAGGATTAAGATTAGGTGAAGGCACAGGTGCCGCATTAGCTGTACCATTATTAAAAGCATCAGTGAACTTTTTAAATGATATGGCTAGTTTTGATGCTGCTGGTGTAAGCGGAGAAATTAAAGATTAATTGACATGAAAAAAGAACTTCAAATTTTCTTAACAGCTATCATGTTTTTTACAAGAATACCTTGCCCGAAATGGGTTGATCACAACCCTGAATATCTTTCAAAAAGTGCTAAATACTTTTCGCTAGTTGGTATTGTTGTTGGAAGCATAGGCGCTTTAGTGTTTTATGGCTTTTCGTTTATTCTTTCAACTGAAATAGCTCTTTTGCTAAGCATGGCAACAACTATATACACAACAGGAGCATTTCATGAAGACGGTTTTGCAGATGTTTGTGACGGGCTTGGAGGTGGATGGACTAAAGAAAAAATTCTTCTTATTATGAAGGATTCTCGCTTAGGGACTTATGGAGTCACTGGATTAATTTTAATTCTTGCTATCAAATTTTCAGCATTAAGAGAAGTTCCAGATTATTTTATTCCAATAACTATCATTGCTGGACATAGTTTAAGCAGGTTTATAGCAACAACATTGATTTACACCCATCCCTATGTTAGAGATACTGACGATAGTAAAGCAAAACCGGCTGCTAAAAGTATTACTATAAATATGCTCCTTGTTAGTGCTATTTTTGGAATAACGCCATTATTCTTTTTTAACAAACCCTTAATTTTCATAGCTATTATTCCTTGTTATATAGCAAAAATATATCTAGGTCGTAAATTTAAGAAATGGCTAGGTGGACAAACAGGAGATTGCGCAGGAGCGGTTCAACAATTATGTGAAGTTGTATTTTATTTAAGTGTTATTTCTCTATGGAAATTTATATAATAAGACATACAACCCCTAACATTGAAAAAGGGATTTGCTATGGACAAAGCGATTTAGACTTGGCGGACTCTTTTCCTGAAGAACTTAAAACGATCAAACAACAAATTCCTGATAGCAAAGCTTATCATATAAAAAGTAGTCCATTAAAACGATGTGCCTTATTAGCAAATCATCTAGGATCCCACGTTCTCTTTGATGATCGTTTAAAAGAACTTGATTTTGGTGATTGGGAAATGAAAGCATGGAATGATATTTCTGAAGAAGCATTAAATCCTTGGATGAAAGACTTTGTAAATACCAAGGTTCCTAATGGCGAATCTTATGTCGATTTAGCATCTAGAGTCAATAATTTCTTTGAAGACATTATACAATCACATGATGAGAAAGACCTGGTAATAGTAAGCCATGCTGGTCCAATAAGAGCATTTCTTTCGTCTGTTTTAGATATTCCTCTAGAAAAATCATTTCATATTAAAATTCAATACGGTGATGTTTTTCATCTTGAAAAAGAAAGTAACTCATTAAAGCTTATTTCTGAAATTGATCTGCCGTAATTCAATTTAGATAAAATTTTTATTTACAAATCATCCTTTTGTCATTCCTGCGAAGGCAGGAATCCACTTTTAAATAAAAAACATCAATGTTTCTTTTATTTTTCATTCAATCAAATAAGTCCAGTCTTTAGATAAATCTTTCCAATTTGGGTTGTCTTTTTCTATTAAGTCTATTTTCCATTGACGTTTCCACTTTTTCATATTCTTTTCTCGCTTAATAGCATCTTCAACATATTGATAAGTTTCAAAATATAATAATTTGAATAAGCCATATTTCTTAGTAAAACCTTTAACTAATTTGTTTTTATGCTCAAACATACGACGTTCCAAATCGTTAGTCACTCCAATGTATAAAGTTCCACAAGTTTTATTTGTTAAAATGTAAAGGTAGTATTGATGAATTGTTTTATACATTAAGTTTCTTATTGGGCCTGTGGATTCCTGCCTTCGCAGGAATGACAAATTTCAATGCTTTTAGTTTCAGAAAATAAAAATTAAGTGTAGAAAATAAGTCATAATTTATTTTAAAGTATCAAAAATAGGTTTAATTGCGATTAGCTTATAATTTTACAAAAAAAATAAAGACCTTTAGACCTTAATTACTATTCCATGCGTTTTTTAATTCTTTTTATAACATGTTTTGTATTTCTTATATCCTGTAAAGAAAAAAAACAACAAACAGAAATTTCTATAAATAAATTAGAAGGAACCAAAAAAAATATTAGTTACGCAAAAGGTTTTTCTATTACTAATTATAAAAATTACAAAAAAGTAATTGTTAATTCTGCATGGCCTAATAGCAATGAAAACTTTACTTATCTATTAGTAAATAAAGGTACTACACCTCCAAATCATGAAATAGGCACTAAAATAATAGAAATACCCATTAACACGCTTGTAGCTGTTTCAACAACCAATATACCAACTTTAGAATACTTAGGAGTAGATACTAGTTTAATTGGTTTTCCTAATACAAAATACATTTGCTCTGAAAAAGTTAGAGAACGGGTAGATAGCGGAGACATTAAGGAATTAGGTAACGATTTAGAAATCAACATCGAATTACTTTTAGAATTAAACCCAGACATGGTCCTTGGTTTTTCGGTTAATGGCGTTAACAAAAAATTAGATCAAATAGAACAATTAGGTGTTCCTGTTGTCCTTGATGGTGCCTGGACAGAACAACATCCTTTAGGTAGAGCTGAATGGATAAAATTCGTAGCAGCATTCTATAACAAAGAAAAAGAGGCTGATTCCATTTTTAAAAATATAGAAAGTGATTATTTAAAAGCAAAAGAAATCGTTAAAACTATAACTAGAAAACCAACAGTTATGTCTGGTTCTACTTTTAAAGATATATGGAGTATTCCTGGTGGTAAAAGTTTTATTGCAAAATATTTAGAAGATGCCAATACCGATTATCTTTGGAAAGAAAATGATAACAATGGAAGTTTACAATTGAACTTTGAAAATGTATTAGAGAAAGCTCAAAATGCAGAATTTTGGATAGGTGCTGGTAACTTTGATGCAAAAGAAGATATGTTAGACGGACATAAAGGCTATGCTTTTTTTAATGCATATAAAAATAACCAAGTATACACTTACACAAAAAGAAAAGGCGCAAAAGATGGTTTACTCTATTATGAATTAGGAACTTTACGACCTGATTTAATTTTAAAGGACCTTATAAAAATAGCTCACCCCAAATTATTAAATGATTATGAACTTTTCTTTTTTAAACGTTTAGAATAGTTGCCAGATACAAAAACATATAAACTACCTTTTATAGTATTAACCCTAGTACTTCTTCTATGTTTTTGTGCAAACATTAGCTTAGGCTCTGTTTTTATTCCTTTTCAAGATGTGTTTAATGGTTTAATTGGAAATCCCACAGAAAATGAATCCTGGCAGCATATAATTCACGAATACAGATTACCAAAAGCTTTTACTGCTATGATTGTAGGGTCTGGTTTAGGTGTTTCTGGATTGCTCATGCAAACACTATTTAGAAACCCACTCGCTGGTCCTTTTGTTCTAGGAATTACATCTGGTTCTAGTTTAGGGGTTGCTTTAGTTATTATGGGAGCATCTCTTTTTGGTGGTGCATTTGCTGGAATATTTGTTTCTAAATGGAGTATTGTAATTGCTGCCAGTTTAGGTAGTTTTATTGTACTGCTATTTGTTCTCATAATATCCAATAAGATTAGAGATACCATGGCGATATTAATTATTGGCTTAATGTTCGCGAGTATTACCTCTGCAACGGTTAATGTACTCTCCTATTTCAGTTCTGCTGAAGAGTTGAAACAATATATATTCTGGGGACTTGGTAGTATTGGGAATCTTAGATGGGATGAGTTATTTATTTTCTTTATAATTTATGCCTTAGGTATTATAATAAGTTTAACCTCTATAAAAGCTTTAAACACGCTATTATTAGGAGAAAATTATGCAAAAAGCTTAGGACTAAATCTAAAAAAAAGCCGTTTATTAATAATTATTGCAACCAGCCTATTAGCAGGAACCATTACTGCTTTTGCTGGACCTATTGTATTTATTGGCTTAGCCATTCCACACATGACACGACAAGTTTTTAATACGTCAAATCATAAAATATTATTACCAGCAGTTTTTTTATTTGGTGCCATAGTTATGCTTATTTGTGACAGTATTGCTCAACTACCATCAAGCGATCTCACTTTACCAATTAACGCCATAACGTCTTTAATTGGAGCTCCTGTAATTATTTGGTTGTTGGTTAGAAAACGAAAAATGGTGTTTTGACATAGACAAAAGATGAAAGACAAAAGACTAATACTACAATTATTTAAAATTTGAAGTTTTCCTATTGGAATTTATGACAAAAAACAAGTCACATATCGTTTTAAAGACTCAAGATTTAACTATTGGTTATAGTTTTAAAAAAGAAAAATCAATTATTGCTTCCAATATAAACATTGAATTACACAAAGGAGAGCTTGTTGGTCTTATTGGAGCAAATGGCATTGGTAAATCTACATTGCTACGAACACTTACTAATGTTCAGCAGAAACTAAGTGGTGGTATCACCATTAATAATACGACTTTAGAAAACTATTCAAATATTAATTTAGCGAAAGTACTAAGTTTAGTCCTTACAGAATCTTTGGGCTCTAAAAACCTCACCGTTTTTGAATTAGTGGCCTTAGGTCGTCAACCCTATACCAATTGGGTTGGGAATTTAAATGAAGCTGATTATCAAATCATAAATCAATGCTTACTTCAAACAAATATTGAAGATTTAAAACATAAAAAATGTTACGAACTTAGTGATGGACAACTCCAAAAAGTTATGATTGCCCGTGCTTTAGCACAAGATACTGACTTGATTATACTAGATGAACCCACCACGCATCTAGATATGTACCACAAAGCCTATATTTTAAAATTACTTCAAAAACTAGCTAAAGACACCAACAAAACCATTCTATTTTCTTCTCATGAAATAGATTTAGCGATTCAATTATGTGATACTTTAATTGTAATGACTAAGGATTCTGTTATTACAGATCAACCGTGTAACCTTATAGAAAAAGGTATTTTTAATGATTTATTCCCGAAAGATTTAATAATTTTTGATAATAAAACGGGTAGTTTTAGAGTGAAAAAATAACATTCAAAAAATAAAGTCTAAATTCCAAAATATTTAGTACCCTTCTTCTATCTTCCAGTCAAAAAAATTATCTTTGGATATATATTTTCAAATAAATGAACGACCATCTTATCCTTATAATTTCTATACTCATTTCCGCAGCGATTGGCGGTTATTTAGGTATTTTATTCACTAGATTAAAAAGTAAAAGTGAAAAAAGCACCTTAGAAGAACGCCAAAATCAGATGAATTTGGCTATTGATGAGCTAAAGCAAAACCTAGCTAAAGTTGAAAATGAACGTGAAGAGATAAGAAGAGAAAAAGAATTTTTAAATGCTGAATTAACCAGAAAAAATACAGAATACGAAAACCTTCAACAATTAAATTTAAAACGTGATAAGGAACTAGAAGAACGCCAGGAGCAATTACGCAAAGATTTCGAATTATTAGCTACTAAAATATTAGATGAAAAGTCTGAAAAATTCACACTTCAGAATAAAGAGAACATCAAAAATATTTTAAGTCCATTACAAGAAAAAATTCAAGGCTTTGAGAAAAAAGTAGAAGCATCGCAAAAAGAAAGTATTAGCATGCATTCTGCTTTAAAGGAACAATTGTTGGGTTTAAAAGATCTTAATCAACAAATGACCAAAGAAGCAACCAACTTAACTAGAGCCTTAAAAGGAGATAGTAAAATGCAAGGAAATTGGGGAGAGTTAGTTTTAGAACGGGTTCTTGAAAAATCTGGGTTAGAAAAAGACAGAGAATATTTTGTACAACAAAGCTTCACTTTAGATGATGGCTCCAGAGTCTTACCCGATGTTGTTTTACATCTTCCTGACAGCAAAAAAATGATCATCGATTCTAAAGTCTCATTAACAGATTACGAACGTTTGGTAAATGCCGAAGATGATGATAAAATACCATTCTTAAAAGCACATGTTAACTCTATTAGAAAACATGTCGATCAGCTTTCAGAAAAAAATTATCAAGACTTATATGATATAGAATCACCAGATTTTGTACTCATGTTTATCCCTATAGAACCCGCATTTGCTATTGTAGTAAACGAAGACAACTCAATATATAACAAAGCTTTCGAGAAAAATATTGTTATTGTAACACCTTCTACACTACTAGCCACACTTCGTACGATTGACACCATGTGGAATAACGAAAAGCAACAACGAAATGCTATAGAAATAGCTAGACAAGCAGGTGCTTTATATGATAAATTTGAAGGTTTAGTAAAAGATTTAACAGGTGTTGGTAAAAAAATTGATGCTGCTAAAACGGATTACTCTGCTGCTATGAACAAGTTAGTTGAAGGTAAAGGTAATCTAGTTACAAGTGTCGAAAAACTTAAAAAAATGGGAGCCAAAGCTAAAAAGGCCTTGCCTGAAGCTATTATAAAACGAGCTGAAGAAGAACATTAGTAATACATCACACAAAATCTGGCATGTTAAAATATCACATAAAAATGTGATATTATTATTTATCACACAATAATGCGATATATTAAATTATCACATAAAAGTGCGATATATTTGTTTATCACACAATAATGTGATATATTTGTTTATCGCATAAAAACGTGATATATGATATCAAACACCATAACAAGTGTTATAACAGGCGACATTATTAAGTCTAGAACCCAGGTAACTCCAGAAACATGGATAAAAGTACTAAAGGATTCACTATCTTTTTTAAGTACAGATAAGACATCCTGGGAAATATACCGTGGTGATAGTTTTCAAATAGAAATTAAAGATGTTCATTCCTGCTTTATAGCCGCACTATATATAAAAGCCTGTATAAAATCTATTCATGGCTTAGATGTTCGGTTGGCCATTGGTATTGGTAATAAAACCTATGAAGGCGAAAGTGTGACTGAATCTAATGGAGAAGCCTTTATATATTCAGGAGAAACCCTGGAAACCTTGAAAAAAGAAAAACAGAATTTACGAATAAAAACCAATAGCCCCGAAATTGACGAAGCGTTAAATTTATATTTTAAGTTAGCATTAATATCTATGGATAGCTGGACCGTAAATCTGGCAGAAATTGTTAAGCTAAGTATAGAAAAACCAGATGCATTACAAAGCGAACTGGGGCAACTTATAGGCATCAATCAAAATGCAGTAAGTACCAGACAAAAAAGAGCGCATCTAGACGAAATTATGGAGCTAGACTTTATGTACAGACAAAAAATAAATACTTTAACATGATACTACTTAAACTTTTATTAGCTCATTTAATTGGTGATTTTTTTCTACAACCCCAAAAATGGGTTCTGGAAAAAGAAAAGAAAAAATTAAAATCACCAAAACTGTATATACATATATTAATCCATATTATACTATTAATAGTATTACTTTGGGATATATCGTTATGGCCATTTGTACTAGTCATAAGCATTTCTCATTTAATTATTGATGGTTTAAAACTTACCCTCCAAAATGAAAAAACGAAACGATTGTTCTTTTTCATAAACCAACTACTGCATATTTTAGTCATTATTGGATGTTACTTTTACTATTCGGATAACACATTTAATCTGCAACCTTATATAACCGAAAACAACCTTTTATTGTTAATTTGTTTATTATTTTTAACAATTCCTGTCTCTATAATTATGAAAACCATTTTTTTAAAGTGGAATATTTCAGAACTTACTAAAAATAATGATTCCCTTAAGGATGCTGGTAAATATATTGGTATTTTAGAACGTATTTTAGTGTTTATATTTATAATTGCGGGGCATTGGGAAGCTGTAGGGTTTTTAATTACAGCAAAGTCAGTTTTCAGGTTTGGAGACTTAAAAGACAGACAGCTTACAGAATATATTTTAATAGGCACTTTAATTAGTTTTGGAATAGCAATAACTACAGGTATTATATACTCTGTACTAACTTAAACACATGTTTAAAAACATAAAAGAATCTCAAATTACCATATCGGAATTAATGTTACCGTCGCACTCAAATTTTAGTGGAAAAATTCATGGTGGCTATATACTAAATCTCATGGATCAAATAGCATTTGCCTGCGCATCAAAGCATTCCAGAAACTATTGTGTTACAGCATCTGTAAACAAAGTCGATTTTTTAAATCCTATTGATGTTGGCGAGTTAGTAACACTAAAAGCATCCGTTAATTATACAGGCAGAACTTCAATGGTTATTGGTGTACGCGTAGAATCTGAAAATATTCAAACAGGCAATAAAAAGCATTGTAACTCTTCTTATTTCACCATGGTAGCCAAAGATGAAACTGGAAAAAATGTACCAGTACCGGGCATTATATTAGATTCTGAACAAAGTATTCGTCGTTTTTCAAGAAGTATTGCCAGACAAGCACAAGCAAAGAAAAGATCTAATAGTTTTAAAGCTTCAGAATTTAAAATAGATGATTACATCGCACTTTTAAAAGACCATAACGCCAAAGTTGAGCTTTAACCTAGGCATACAAGATTCGATATGAAGGTTAAAAATAAACCCTAAAAACAGCATTAGGTGTTAGTCCCAAAGACTTTTGTACAGTCTCCATAATACTTTCATCTTTTACACGGTAAAAATTATTAATTTCATTTTCTTTATCTAAAACATTCCAAACCGATACTCCTAAATGAGCCCGTGTTTTATCGCTAAATTTAAAATTATAAATCGCAGAAATATCTAGACGTAAGTAATCATCTAAATTTGAAGCATTAGTCGCTTCATAATTCACTTGTTCATTAACAATTTGGTTCTCAAAAATTGGTTGTGTAGTCGGTTTTCCAGAATGCCAATTTAAACCTGCGGAAAGTTTTAAGTTATTTAATGCATAAGTCATTCCCAAAGTTGCTGTATGCGAAATATTATAGTTACTGGGAAAATAATTCGTTTCTAAGTCTTTAAAAAGGTAACGGTTATCCATATAAGAATAACTTAACCAAGTACTAAATTTTTCAATATACTTTCTAAATAATATATCTAATCCTTTTACATCATAACGACCATTACTTTTAAAAAATTCGTATTGATTTTGAAACCCTTGGCTTTGAGTTGTTATACCATTAACAATTTTATAAAAACCATCGACACCAATTAACCATCCATTGTGACTATAGTTTAGCCCCATGGAAATTTGTTTGCTCCTAATAATAGGAATCTCTTCGTCATTCGATAATTGCCATCTTCGTTTCTCAATTCCTAAAAAATCATTTTGAAAATTAATGACCTGAGATGTGCTTTGATGTTTAAATTCTCCAAGAATTTCCAACATAAAATATTTAAAGAAATGATGATTAAAACTTAATCGAGGTTCCCAAATAGATTTATTAAATTTACTAATGTAGTTATATCTAAGCCCTACATTTAAGTTCGTTTTATTGTTTAACGTTTTATAACCTACTTGAGAAAAAACACCATGTGTTCTAACGACTTCAGATACTAAAAATCTAAACAATGGATTATCTACATCATCTAAATTGGTCACTTCTGTTTCGACAAAATGATACCCATTTAAAAGCTGCAATCTCTTATTAAGATTAAAACCCATTTTTAATTTCGTACTGGTTTCCGACACTATATTTTCTTGTAAAAAACGCTGTGAATCTAGTATATTAGCATTAATAGCTCTAAGCTTATAATCGGTTTCATAAACTTCTAAATCTGTTTTTAATTTATCATTCCATACTCTACTGTAATGCAATGCACCTGCAATACTATTCTGAGTTAATTTACTATCACGAGACTCTTCTTCTTGATCTACAATAGCATTTTCATTAAACTGAAGTTGATTATGTACATTAATAAAATTAACTCTCAATTTATCTTTATCACTTATATTATAAATCCACCTAAGTGACGTATCATAAAAATCAAAAGTTTTATCAGTATTTGTTATAGTTGTTGCATTTGATGCTACTTCTGTATTTTGTGAAATTCTATCAAAAAAGGCGGTGTATGTTGGTGTTTCAAAAAAATCACTAATAGATTTTCTTGCCGCCACTTGTAGTGAAGAAGACTCATTAATCGGAATGTCTGCAAAGCCATTAACATCTGTTAAATTCGCTCCAATAACACCCTTAAATTCTCTATTTACTTCATGATTTGTTTGCATTTCAATAGTTCCAGATACGCCATCTGTATAACTAACATCACTTCCACTTTTTCTTAAAGACACTTTTTGAGTAATATGTGGGTTATACATAGAAATTAAACCAAAAAAATGACCAGATTGGTACATTTTTATATCATCCCAGAGAATCAAATTCTGATCGTGAGTTCCACCTCTTATATTAATATTCGATACTGTTTCATTAACACTTTGAATACCTGGAAATGCTTGAACAGATTGCAAAACATCATGGTCAATTAGTCCTGGAAGAATTTTTAAGTTAGAGAAATCTATCTGAAAAGAGCCATTATCTATTTTATTGATACCACTTGTAATATAGTTTGATATGATAACTTGAGACAATAGTTGAAAATCTGATAGCATATATATATCCGAGCAACCAGATATTTTAAATTGATTGTATGGTTTTGTAATCGTTTTATAACCTAAATGCCGTATTGTAATTAACTGCAATGGGTTTTTAATTTTAATTTTAAAAAAACCATTTTTATCACTGGTAGTAGAACGGTCAATGGTTTGTACTGTTGCAAAAGGCAATACTCCCAAACTGTCTTTTCCTTTAAGGTATCCACATAATGTAATATCTGTTCTTGGTTTAATAAGAATAAAGTTATCATTCATTAAAGTAAACGATAAACCTGTATTGTTTTCTAGATAAATTATAACATCTGAAAGGGATAAATTTTTATTTGGAGGTTTTAACGAAATACCATCAATAACATCTTCCGCATAGTTAAATTGAACATTGTATGCTTCTTGTACAGTGGTAATTATTTGAGATAAAGTTTTTGAATCTGTATTATCTTGAGCATAAAGACAGTTAGTAATAAAAAACAAGAGGCTAAAAAAAATAGCGATTCCTTTAATTCTCTTTTCCATGAATTATTACCAGGTTTGAAGAACGTAATTCAAAAGTCAAATTCATTGGCTGCGTGATAGAAATTAATGCGTTCTCCAGCTTGTCATGTGTAAACCCTCCTGTAAATAATCGATCAGCATCAATCCCCTTATAGATAACTTCAATATTATATTGTCGTTCTAACTCTGCTAAGATTTCTTTAAATAGAACAGCTTCAAAATTACTTATATTATGAGTCCATTTTGGAGATGAGACTTTAGTTTTTGTTTCGGAAAACTTTCCATATAAAATCTGAAAAACATCTCCGGCGTGCAATTGTCTAGTAATCGTGTCTGACGTTACTTTAACAATACCCTCAAAACATTTAACTTCAAAATAGTGTTTTCGCTGTTTCACATTAAATTGTGTACCCACGACTGTTACTGTCCCGGCATCTGTTTTAACATCAAAAACACTCCCTTTTGCAACTTTAAAGAATGCTTCCCCCTCAAGTTCAAGAGCTCTTTTTTCATTCCAATTTTCAGCATTAAACCGCACCTTAGTTAACGCATTTAATTCAACTTTTGAATGATCAGGAAGCTCTATAGTTGTTTTTTCACTAGCCACAGTTTCAATGTACGTAAGTTTATTGAAAAAAAACGAAAAATAAATCCCTAAACCTATTACAATAACACTAGCTACTTTTAATAATGGATATAACCATTGTAATTTTTTAACAGGCGTTTTATATGAATTATAGCGTTTTTTAAAATCCTGAAAGGTATCTACTTCAGAAAAAGCAGAAACCTTAAAATACTGTGCAGCATCAATAATATATTGATTAAACTGGGCATCATCTAACTGACTAAAGGCTTCTTTTTCAGCATCAGTTAAGTCATCTTTTAACCATTTTTCAAGTAAATAATCTTTCTCCATTATATATATAACAACTTCAGTTTATAAACTCCTTACTTTATTTTAAATCCTTTCAATTCTTTTTTCAGAATATTGAAAGCACTATAGATTCTATATTCAACTACCTTTTGAGTCACCCCCAGCATTTCTGCAATTTCACTATGTTTTTTCCCTTCTGTTTTATTTAATAGAAAGGCAACCCGTTGTTCTTCATTTAAACTAGTTAACACCTTATTATAATGCTCTAAAAACTGTTCTTTTTCTAAAATGAATTCAGGAGTTTCATAAGTATAATGCTTAGTCTGTATCTGTTTATGTTTTAAAATAACCTTTTGATGTTTAATATCATTTAGCATCATATTGTTAGCTACTGTATAAAGAAAAGACTTAGCTTTACTTAATGTTACTTTTTTACAATTGTTCCATAGCTTCACAAAAGCATCTTGAACTTTATCATTAGGATTTAATTGCTCCCCATATTTATAATACAAATAAGCATGCAAATCTTTAGAGTATTTATTATAAATACGTTCAAAGACTGCTTCTTTACAAATTGAATCGTTAAGGTCTTTTTCCAAAATATTGTTTTGTGTTTCCAAAGTTATATAAAAATTTATTTAAAAATTTGAGGAGTTTATAAACTGAAGTTGTTATAGATATAACTTAAAGTCAGAAACAAAATTGATGAACAAAATATTTGATAGCCTTTTTATATTCTCTATCGCAGTTATAATGTTATTCTCTTCTTGCAGAACCGAAGAAAGAGAACTAATAGAGGCACCTGAAGATGAAGTCTTGGTTGCAAATTCAAACATTGCAGATTTGATGTTAAAAACAGTGAGCAATGATGGATCCAATGATAATATAATTGATAAATCTAATTGCTTTAATATTAATCTTCCTTTAACTGTAACTGCAAACAGTCAAGAGATTAATATTAATTCTAAAGAAGATTATAAAATTATTGAATACATTTTTGATGAAGAAGATGATGACATTGATGCTTTAGATATTACATACCCTATAACAATAAGTCTTGAAGATCACTCTAAAGTAACTATAAATAACGCTACCGAACTGTCAAGCTATTCAAACGATTGTAAGGGTGAAAATGAACAAGATGATGATATTGAATGTTTAGATTTTAAATACCCTATAACAGCATCTGTATTTAACACAAATAATGAACTTATAGATACTATAGCTGCAAATTCCGATAACAGCTTATTTGAGCTTGTTAATAATTTAAGTACAAGCGATTATGTAACAATCAATTTCCCTATTACTGTTATTCTTTTTGATGAAACCGAATTAAGTATTAATAATTTAGTAGAATTGGAGACTACTATTGAGACATACAATAATGACTGTGATGAAGATGATGACTACGATTATAATGATGATGATTGTGATGATTGCGACCCTAACCAACTAACCAATGTTTTAACTACCTGTGCAGACTGGACTGTAGATAAATTAGAACGTGACAGTAATGACCTTGACAATGAATATGCTGGTTATAAGTTTAATTTCTTTACCGATGGTAGTTTATCTGTATCCTGGGCCAGTACAACCGTATTTGGTACTTGGACAGCAAGTGGTATAGCAAATGGTATTACAGTAACAATAAATGTCCCAAGCCTACCATATTGTAATAACGACTGGATATTACATGAAATATCTAAATATTCTGAGACCAAAATAGATTTAAGAGTTGGTGGAGATGATAGGTTACGATATGACAACGGTTGTAATTAAGTAAAAGAAATATAAAAAAGCTAGTGGAAATACTTTTTATGAAAAAGAAAAATTTCATTTATCAAATGCTCTTTATCTAAACCATTTGATTACTAGTCAAACTGCTTCAACCTTAGGGTTGGAGCAGTCTTTAAACCTATTTATTATATGAAAAAGCGGATAATTTTAATCCTTCTTGTAATTGTATGTGCTGTTGCCTATTTGTACATATATAAAGATCACAGAAATATCGAAACTGAAATTCCTGTTTTTGTTGTCACAGCAAATTCAATTGGTTCAGAATTTTCAAATGCATCTTTAAAATCAGAAAAAAAATACCTCAATAAGACAATAATCGTTTCAGGAGTTGTTTCTGAAATCAATCAAAATAATTTGACGATAAATGACAAAATCTTTTGCCAGTTTAATAACGTTATAAGTTTCCCCATAAAGATAGGGTCTGAAATAAAAATCAAAGGACGCGTAATTGGTTATGACGATTTGTTAGAGCAAATCAAATTAGACCAATGTATAATTGAATAAATTTAAAACAACTGTTATGAAAAGAAATTTTACCTATAAAACCTTTTTAACATTAAGCATGATCTTTTACTTAATACCACTAGCAAGTGCTCAAATACGATTTATAAGTGTCAATCCATCAAACGAAACGATAACAATTAAAAATTTTGGAGCTAGCGCTGTTGACATTTCTGATTATAAATTATGCATCTTTCCTAGCTATTTTAAATTAAATACACTAACAATTTCAAGTGGTTCATTAAATTTAGTAGCCGGAGGAGAAGTTACAGTAACTAGTTCAACAAACCTAGTAGACGCAGGTGGCGAGTTAGGTTTATATATTGATACAACTGATTTCGGTAGTTCAGCTAATATTCGAGATTACATTCAATGGATAAGTACTGGAGGGACTCGTGAGTCAGTAGCTGTTGGAGCTGGTATTTGGATTACAGGAACAGCCATCCCTAACACAGTAGCTGTTCCATATCTATATAATGGAAATGGATCTACAGAAAATGGACAATCTTTTTGGGGATCGACATTAAGTGTAAGCGACTTAGCAGTAAATAACTTTTCTATGTCTCCCAACCCATCCTCTTCTACTTTGTCTTTAAAATTCCCACAAGTTATTGATGATGGAACTCTCAATATTTATAATATCTTGGGTGAAACAATTATTAACAAAAAACTCCCTCTTAACAATTCTCTTGAAATTGATGTTTCTAATTTCAACCAAGGCATCTATTTAGTAAAAATAAATAATCAAGTAAAACGCTTTATAAAACGTTAAAAATAAACCTAAAACAAAAAATTTATATATGAACAAGATACTACTAATCCTTATCTGTTTTCCTTTTCTTATATTTTCACAAGAGGACTTACTAGAAGAAATAGACACAAACCTAACAGGTTCGCAATATGTTACTGCTGCTTTTAAAGGTTTAAAAATTGTGAATTTTGAATCTACAAAATTAGTCGCAGAAAAGGAGCTATCTTTTATAGTATCTCACCGTTTTGGTAGTTTAAAAAATGGTATTGACACCTTTTTTGGATTGGATGAAGCTGTAACACGATTAAATTTTGTTTACGGTATTACTGATGCAATTAATATAGGGGTATCCAGAAGTTCCTTTTTAAAAATTTACCAAGCGTCTGTAAAATATAGACTTCTTAGGCAAGAAGAGAATGGTTTCCCATTTACAATTGTTGGTTATAATGCCTTTTTAGTCAATACTGCATTAGAAGAAGAGGATCTACCATCTATCGAATTTAGTGATCGTCTTGGATATACTGCTCAATTATTAATATCGAGAAAAATTAATAAAAACTTTTCGGTAGAGTTAGCCCCAACCTTTTTTCATGAGAACTACGTACCTATAGACGAACAAGACAATAGTCAGTTTGCTTTAGGTCTTGGAGGGAGATATAAGCTTAGTAAACGATGGTCTATAAATGCAGATTATGGTTTACACTTAAACAGAGCCGACAATTCGCCTTTTAAAAATCCGTTATCTATAGGTATAGACATAGAAACTGGAGGTCACGTATTTCAAATGCACTTCTCTAACGCTCAAGCCATGAACACTAATGGCTTTCTAGGACAAGCAAATGGAGATTGGAGTGATGGGGACGTCTATTTTGGATTTAATTTAAGTCGAAGATTTTAAAAATAATTATATAAATAAATTAAAAAAAAAGCTATGAATTTTAAAAAAATGATTTACACCTTAGTAATTTCTGGATTGATTTTTAATTGCTCTAGTAATAGTAATGATGACCTTGCTCCTAATCCAGATCCCGATCCAGACCCAAATGCAAAAATCACTTATGATGCAAATGTAAAAAATATTATTAGTAGTAATTGTTTACAGTGTCATGGCAATCCAACAGCAAGTAGTGCGCCTTTTTCTCTAACAACATTCACTGATGTTAAAAATAGAGTCGATGCTATATTAAGTAGAATTAATAACACTTCCAGTCCTATGCCCCCAAGTGGCCAAATGCCTTCTACTAATAGGAGTATGATTCAACAATGGAAAGATGATGGGCTTTTGGAAAATTAGTTTCTTTATGGCTTAAAACGATAATTATTAATAAAACGTCATAATATTAACATCTGTCTATAGGCAGGTGTTATTGATAAAAACAATAATTTAGTACATGAAAAAACTAGTCTATTTTTTTGCCTTAATAAGCTTAAATTGTTTTGCTCAGAACAAATATTTGACAAAAACTGGGCAGGTAAATTTTGAAGCTTCAGTGCCTGCTTTTGAAGAAGTAAAAGCTAACAACAATACAGTTACTGCCATTTTAAATTCTGAAAATGGAGAATTTGCTACACTAGTGTTGGTTAAAGGTTTTCGATTTAAAAATGCGCTCATGGAAGAGCATTTTAATGAAAACTATGCTGAATCTGACACATATCCTAAAGCAATTTTTAAAGGTAAAATCGTTGATTTTTCTTTTAACAAATTATCAGGAACTTCAGAGGATTTAAAAATTAGTGGAGCATTAACGTTTCATGGAAAAACGAAGCAATTAAATAACATTCCTTTGAAAATTTCAAAAAACGACCACGGTAACATTATCATGTCTGGAACGTTTACCACGAACCCAGCAGACTATGATATAAAAATCCCGAAAGTTGTCAGGAATAAAATTGCCGAAAGTATAGAGGTTATGTTTAACTTCCAATTAAAGAAGAAATAAAAAAATGCCGCTAAAAGCGGTATTTTTTATTATTTGAATTGAAACCGTCTAAGTTTCTATTTTTTAATAAACTTACCTGTCATTTCTCTAGCTTCTGTCTTTATTTTTAGAAAATAAAAACCATTAGAAAGTCCTGAAACTTCAATACTATTTTTAGTTATTTTTGAATTGATCATTACTTTCTTACCACTAATATCATAAACCTCATACCCCTTTATGACATCATTATTATCTAAAGAAATATTTAAATAATTCTTAACAGGATTTGGGATGATTTTAAATTTATAATTAGATTCATTAAAATCATTCACGCTTAATAAGCCATTTCCTTTAACATAAATACCATAATCATCTGCACGTTGAGCCCTACCATTTCCACATACATTCGGTGATTCATCAAACTCAGAAATAACACGCATTCTTAATATGGTATTAACAACAGCCGTAGCTGGAGGGGTGATATTAATCGAAGGTGTTCCTGTTTCATCTGCAGCAATATTATCTGTTAAAACTCTTTCATTAATTCCATCATTATTAGATGTTTGAAATGTTCCGCTATTGTCCCAATCAATCCAAACTTCTAAATATTGTTTACCATCAGGTCTAGATTTATAACTAACATCTAGATTATAAGACGTCCCAACATCAATTATTGTATTTTTTGCACAGGTAAAATCCTGCATGGCATTATTAGGAATAAAAGTACTGGTATTATTATTAAGCGTGTTAAATGAAATACTGGTAACTCCATTACTAAAATTATTATTGGAATTTCTACTTGAAATAGCACATGCCGCTTTAACACCTGAAGCCACAACTATACTATTAGGTTTAGTTAAACTTGTTGTTCCTTGAGGGTTTGTAACTGAAAGTGTTACATTATATGCCCCCGAGTTATTAAACATGATTGTTGGGTTTTGATCTGTTGATGTATAAGGCGTATCAACACCGTTATCAAAAGTCCAAAGAAATGTTACATCATCATACCCTTCATTAGTATAAGAATTTGGCGTACAAGTTGATGTATCTGTAAATGTTAAATCATTCCCTAAACATACTGTTGAAGCCTCAGAGGTAAAATTAACCGTAGCCGTTGAAGGGGGCGATAGTGCAGAACTAGTAAGAAAGGACGCTCTTCGCCCGTTTAGAGCAGCAATTGCTACAGACCTTTGTCCCCCTGTAAATTCAGTTGGACATCCTGTATAATCCATATAATTATGCATATGATCTTGATGCGTTCCAGTATTTCTCGTAAACCCTGTATCTGGATTTATTATCTGGTCAAATGTAGGATCACAGTTATTAGGATCATCATTATCACAATCACGATAAATAGATGGAGATATTGATGACGTTCTCATATGTTTTGGCGTATCGGCAATACCATCATCTCCACATTGATCTACCACACCATCATTATCAGAATCGTCCCCATCAAAAGTATGTGCTAAATTAAAAGCATGCCCCATTTCATGCGCCCATGTAGAAGATGATTCATTTAAATAAGAGCAAATTAATACAACTGAGCCATCAAAAGGTCGTCCATGTGATGAAGCATAATAAGCGTACCCAGCGGTAAATGAACCTCCGGTATAACAATTTTTATTGTCAATTTCATCAACTATCCAAACATTATAATATTTTGTAGGATCCCAAATACTATATTCTTTAAGGGAATTCACGCCTCCTCCAGGTTCATAATCAGCTATACCGCTTCCGGAATCATCACTATTAACCCCATCGCTTACATAAGCAGTAACACCACTCATATCTACACGATCAATTCCATTTGTACAGTTTCCACTTTCGTCCTGTATAGCTAAAGCAAACTCAATTTTCATATCTACTCCCTGTCCATCACCTTCCGTACCTTCAATTTTTCTCCAATAATTGTTTAAATATTTTATACCTCTTCTTACGTCGTCATCAGAGATGTTCGTTCCTGTACCAACTGATTCACCTTTATGCATAACATGGACAACTACTGGCACTTGCAGTACACCATTAACTAATGTTTTCTTCTGCTTACTAACCTTTTGTATGGATTGAATGGTTTGTTTATGACGTGCTCTATATTTCGCATCGTTTTTCATTTTCTCATTATGAAAGAAATCCGTTCCACAAAAATTAGGATTAATTGGATGATTTTGATCTTCAGAAATTCCTTGTTCCGAATTATTCGAAATTAAAGGTTTAATTATTTGTCCATAACTACATAAATTAGAAAATACAGCAAAAATTGTTACTAAAAAATAGAAGTAGATTCTCATAACATCAAGTTTTCTTACATTAGATTAAGCGTAGCGAATATATTACATTCTTCAATTGAAAAACTACAAAGTAATTACAAAATCGATGAAATACGTTTTGATGATGTATTTAAAAGAATAAATTGATTCTTATAAAATTAAAACTTAAATGTTGAAAACTTGCATTACTTCAAATAAAAAATGCCGCTTAAAGCGGCATTTTTTATTATTTACTTAAGTACATTTTTCGTCTGGAATACAGATCGTAGAATTCATCGTCTTTTAGACTATCTATAAACAAGATACTTTCTCCCGTACTTTTCATTTCTGGTCCTAATCTCTTATCTACATTAGGAAACTTATTAAAAGAGAATACAGGTTGTTTAATGGCATAACCATCTAGCTTAGGATTAAAATCAAAATCAGTGACCTTCTTTGCTCCTAGCATAACCTTTGTTGCATAATTTACATACGGTTCTTTGTACGCTTTTGCTATAAAAGGAACCGTTCTGGAAGCTCTTGGGTTTGCCTCAATGATATACACAATATCATCTTTAATCGCAAATTGAATATTAATCAGCCCAACCGTATTTAATGCTCTGGCAATAGTATGCGTGTGATCAATGATTTGCTGCATTACTAAATCTCCCAAATTAAATGCTGGTAAAGTAGCATTAGAATCTCCAGAATGTACACCACATGGTTCTATGTGTTCCATAATTCCAATGATATAAACATTTCCATCAGCATCACAAATAGCATCTGCTTCAGCCTCAATCGCTCCATCTAAATAATGGTCTAACAATAATTTATTATTAGGCATTCTTCTCAATAAATCAACTACATGCTCAATCAAATCTTCTTTATTGATAACAATTTTCATCCCCTGACCACCTAAAACATAAGACGGTCTAACCAAAATTGGGAAATCTAATTTATCAGCTAAAGCTAAAGCCTCATCAGCATTTTCTGCAATTCCAAACTCTGGATAAGGAATATTGTTTTCCTTCAATAAGCTAGAAAAACTTCCTCTATCCTCAGCTAAATCTAAAGATTCAAAGCTAGTACCAATAATTTTGATTCCATACTTGGTTAACTTCTCTGCTAACTTCAACGCCGTTTGCCCTCCTAATTGAACAATAACCCCTTCTGGCTTTTCATGACGAATAATATCATAAATATGTTCCCAGAAAACAGGTTCAAAATATAATTTATCGGCTGTATCAAAATCTGTAGACACCGTTTCTGGGTTACAATTAATCATAATCGTTTCATAGCCACATTCTGCAGCTGCTAAAACACCGTGAACACAGCAGTAATCAAACTCGATACCTTGTCCTATTCTATTTGGACCAGAACCTAGTACAACAATTTTCTTTTTATCACTTACAATACTTTCATTATGAGTATATATTTCTCCTGATGCAGTCTCAACCACATTTTCAAATGTAGAATAGTAATATGGCGTTTTGGCTGTAAACTCAGCAGCACAAGTATCAACTAACTTAAATACACGTTGAATATTAAATTCGTCTCTCTTATTATATACCTGACTTTCTAAGCAACCTAACATATGTGCAATCTGACGATCTCCATATCCTTTTTGCTTCGCTTCTAATAATAAATCTCTATCAAGTGTATCAATAGTATATGTAGATATTTCTTTTTCTAATTGAAATAATTCTTCATATTGTTTTAAATACCACATATCAATTTTTGTGATATCATAAATCTGGCTTAACGGAATTCCCATCGCGATCGCATCATAAATAACAAAAACACGATCCCAAGAAGCGTTGGTTAGTTTATCAATGATTTGATTGTAATCTTTATAACCTTTTCCATCTGCTCCTAAACCATTTCTTTTAATCTCTAAAGATTGGGTAGCTTTATGCAGTGCTTCCTGAAAAGAACGGCCAATCCCCATAACTTCTCCAACAGCTTTCATTTGTAAGCCTAAAGTTCTATCAGACCCTTCGAATTTATCAAAATTCCAACGTGGAATTTTTACAATAACATAATCCAAAGTAGGCTCAAATAAAGCAGAAGTAGATTTAGTTATCTGATTATCTAATTCATCTAAAGTATAACCAATAGCAAGTTTTGTAGCAATTTTAGCAATCGGATAACCAGTTGCCTTACTTGCTAACGCTGAAGAACGTGATACACGTGGGTTTATTTCGATAGCAATAATGTCTTCTTTTTCATCTGGACTTACAGCAAACTGAACATTACATCCGCCTTCAAAATCACCAATACTACGCATCATCTTAATAGCCATATCACGCATCTTCTGATAGGTTTTATCACTCAAAGTCATGGCTGGAGCTACTGTAATGGAATCACCTGTATGAATTCCCATAGGATCCATATTCTCAATAGAACAAATAATGACAACATTGTCATTTTTATCACGAAGTAATTCTAATTCATACTCTTTCCACCCCATCATTGCTTTATCAATCATCACTTCATGGATTGGGGAGATTTCTAATCCCCTACGCAATAATTTATCAAAATCTTCTTCTTCATAAACAATAGCTGCTCCAGCACCTCCTAATGTGTAAGAAGCTCTAATACAAAGAGGAAATCCAAACTCTTGAGCAATTTCTTTTCCTTTTAAGAAAGAGGTAGCAGTGGCTTGCGGAGCCATACCAACACCTATTTTTCCCATCAATTCTCTAAACTGCTCTCTGTCTTCTGTAATATTTATAGCATTAATATCAACACCTATTAATTCAACACCAAAATCTTTCCAAATTCCTTTTTCATCAGCTTCTATACACAAATTTAAAGCTGTCTGACCTCCCATAGTAGGCAAAACGGCATCTATTTGTGGATGCTCTTTCAATATTTTGATAATGGATTTCGTATTAAGAGGTAGCAAATAAACATGATCAGCCATAGAAGGATCTGTCATGATAGTCGCTGGATTGGAATTAATAAGAATAGTTTCAATTCCATCTTCTCTAAGTGATCTTAAGGACTGAGATCCTGAATAATCAAATTCACATGCTTGTCCAATAACTATAGGACCAGATCCAATAATTAATATCGATTTTAGGTTTGAATTTTTCGGCATTTTTTACTTGTTATGTGGATATAATATAATTAGTTACAAAAATAATACTCATTAGATATAAAAAAAGGCGTTACACTTAAGTAACACCTTTAAATTATCAACAATTGTTAATCATTATTTCTTATGTCTAGTTTCAGATGACACAGATAATCTTTTTCTTCCTTTAGCTCTTCTACGAGCTAATACCTTTCTACCATTAGCAGAAGCCATTCTTTCTCTAAAACCATGTTTATTTCTTCTCTTTCTTTTAGAAGGCTGAAATGTTCTTTTACTCATTATCTTGTATCTTTAAAATCTGAATTGTATTTTTCTATAGTTTGGACCTTCTCCAAAACCGAGGGCAAATATACAAAGCCTTTATTACTTTGCAAACCATTTTTTAAAAAATATTTTTAATTATTTTTTTATTTAAAATATTCTAATTGAACCTTTATTTATACAAGGCTAATCACCTTCTTTTTGTTAAATGTCTATGAGTTATTTTTAATAAAATTTTAGTTTCTTTGCAGTCTAAAACAAAAGAAGTCTTATTTAGTCTTTAAAAATAATGTCTTTTCTTACTATAAACTTATTAAAATGTACAATAAAATTATAAAACTAATTATAGCAGCGGGTATTATTGCTTATGCTGTTTATCAATTTACTGAAGGCTATATAGGTAACGGTATCATGCTTATATTACTTTCTCTTATTTTTATATTTCTTTATTTTAAAAATGAGTTTATTTTATTAGCTTTTTTAAGATTACGAAAACAAGATTTTGACGGTGCAAAGAAATGGCTAAATAAAATAAAAAAACCTGAAGCTGCTTTAGTAAAAAAACAGCAAGGGTACTATAATTATTTGCACGGTATCATGGTATCTCAAAGTAATATGAATGATGCCGAAAAATATTTTAAAAAAGCAATTTCTTTAGGGTTATCTATGGATCATGATTTGGCAATGGCAAAATTAAACTTATCTGGTATTGCTTTTTCAAAACGTAGAAAGCAAGAAGCTCAAAAACTATTATCTGAGGCTCAAAAATTAGATAAACAGGGCATGCTGACCGATCAGATAAAAATGATGAAACAAAATATGAAACGTTCACAAATGCCTAATCAGCATTATGGTAGTGGAGGTTCTATAAGAGCGCAAAAAAGAAGAGGATAACTATAGTTATCCTCTTAAAATTAATTTTCTTTTTATTATTTATTGTACATTATAATAGCCCTTTTCAGGAATATCAATAGTATACAGCTTTTTTGATTTATTATTTAGATGTGATTCTCGTAACCACGGGTTGTGAAGTTTTAATATTTTGTAGTTAATACCAAAACTTTCCGCAAATTTCGGGAAATTAGTAACTGCTGAATCAACAGCTACTTTATAAGTAGGAACATTGTTATACAAATCCTTATCTCTAAAGTTAAAGCCATATTTGGATGGGTTTGATAAAATTTCTTTTAACGCCACGATTCTAAAAATATAGCGGCCAGTTTCTTCTATAAGTAGCAAATCGTAATAATCTGAAACTTTTTGGTCTCTAAGTTTTCTAGAAATCCCAGCAACACCAGCGTTATAAGCAGCAGCGGCTAAAGTCCATGAACCTAATTTCTTTTTAGATCTTAATAAATATTTACATGCCACTTCTGTTGCTTTTTCTAGATGGTAGCGTTCATCGACATTATCATTAACTTCTAAGCCATTTTCTCTACCCGTAACTTTCATAATTTGCCAAAAACCTTTAGCTCCAGCTGGGGATACTGCATTTGTTAAACCACTTTCAATGACTGCCAAATATTTAAAGTCATCTGGGATTCCATGCTTCTTTAAAATAGGCTCTATAATTGGAAAATATTTTTTGGCACGTTTAAACATTAACAACCCATTAGATTGCCAATATGTATTAACCAATAATTCTCGGTCCATACGCTCTAAAATATCTGGATTTTTAAGAGGCATTGGCTCACCAGCAAAATTTAAATCATCTGGAACTTGTAATGCATAAACATTATAATCATTAATTAGTTTTTTCTCGAAATTCTCATCTGTTGGGGCATCTTGTAAGGCATAAATAAATAAAGCCGATAAACTTAATAATCCCACAAACGCTAATACTTTCTGTACTATCTTCATTTTTAATAAGTTTTGTTTAAAGGTAAAATTTTTATTTAGTTTTCTAAAATTATACGAGGTAAATTCTCATTAAACCACTTATATTTATTAATAATCATAATATGTGTGCCATTTTTAATTGTAATACAATTTGCTATATTTTTAATAGGGAACACAACATCATTATCGCCATGAATATGCACAATATCTTGTAGGGTTTCATCTTGATTCCAGCAAACTATTTGTTTAATGGCCCAACTTAAATATTTACTATCACTAACAGATAAATATTTTTTGTATAAATCCATGCGCTTTTTTATACTACCACCAAAAGCATATTTTGCAAGTAAATCAATATTACTAGCCAGTTGTGTAGGTACCAATGTATAAGCCTTCGTTTTTTTAGCTAACAACATATGCTTAGGTAATTCGTGCATAGATTTAACGCTAGATACTATAATGAGCTTTTTAACATGTATATGTTTACTCATTTCTTGAACCAGAACACCTCCAAACGAGACACCTAGCAATACAATATTTTCATACTCTATGTTTTTTGTCATTCGAAAAGCATAATCACTAATAGACTCATTTTTGATGGGTAACATCCACTCAAGCAAATGAATCCTGAATTGATTTTCTGGTAATTTAATATGTTCAAAAATTGTTGGATTAGCTGCCATTCCCGGCATTAAATAAACATGGATTATCTTTTCGCTCATTGAAACTAAAATAGAATTTAACAAAAAAATTGCCTTCTAAATGCAAAAACCTATTCTAAAGGTTTATTCCATAAGGCATTAACCTTATTTTATCGTTAAAATGACAATTTTTTTTTGTACTTTTGCAAAACAAAGTTATATAAATAGTGTTCACTATTTATAACTCCTATAGAAATAAAACAAAAATTACCATGGTTGAAGCTGCAGAATTAATTGACAACGATTTTTTACGTCAATTTGAAATAAAAATTGATGACCATTTAGCTAAAATTGAATATTCTTTGCAAGAAAGGAAGATTTTCTTAACAAAGCTAATTATTCCAGAAGGTATTAAAGACCAAGAATTTAGCAAAGAATTTCTAGAAGCTGTTTTCGAACAAATTCAAGAACGTAATCTAAGTGTTGTACCAACAAGTCCTGAAATTGCTAAGTTTGTAAGAAGTAATAGAAAATACAAACGTATGCTTCCTGTTGGAGTAAGAATTTAATTTTTGAGACAAAAAATAAGCATAAAAAATCCGAAGCTAAATAGCTTCGGATTTTTTATTTTTAGAAAGAAGATACTTGATTATTGTCTAGTATAAACAAATGTTACATCCCTAGTAGTAATTATCTCAGTAAAATCTTCATTATATATTTTTATAGATCCTTTCATTAAACGAAACAATTGATTACCAATTACAGTAGACTCAATCCCATTAAATAGGACTATATCTAAATTTTGAGAGTATGAAGTTGCTAATCCAATTATACCTTCTTCGTCGCAGGCTACATTAAACATATATTTATCTGTAGTGCCTTCTTGTAAAGCAATATTGACATCTGGATTGAAGGTTTTATTTGAAGCTACAACATTGTTAACATCGAAAGTTAAAGTTTCATTATTTTCACATTCGATTTCATCTAAAATATTAGTATTAGTAGTACCATCGTTATTGATATCAAATCCACCTACTACGTCCCAAGCTGTTAACTTCCATGTACCCACAACTGACATATCACCATCATCCTCGCTTGAACAACTAGTAATAAATAATGCAAAACATAAAATAAAAAGTAATTTATTCATATTTGGGACATGATTAACTCAAGTAAAAGTATAGTGTGTTATTTTATTTGCATAATAAATAAGTCGAACTGAGCAAAACTCTGGGTAATATGCAAACTTACTATGATTTTCTAGTTTGAAACTGCTTTAGAAAATTCAAACCTTACTAAACCATCGTCATCAATTTTCGTAAGATCAACATGATGCAATGTATTAATCAATTCAGGGTTCCAAGGTGTTTTTACTTTAACGTAGTTCTCTGTAAACCCATGAATATAACCTTCTTTATTTTCGCTTTCAAACAAAACGATCCTCTTAGAACCTAATTGACTCTCGTAAAAAGCGCGCCGTTTTTTAACCGATAAGCCTCTCAGCATTTTACTACGCTTGCTTCTTATATTGTTAGATACGACTCCATCCATTTCTGTAGCTTCAGTATTATCACGCTCAGAGTATGTAAACACATGTAAATATGAAATATCTAATTCATTCAAAAAATTATAAGTTTCCAGAAAATGATCGTCTGTTTCTCCTGGGAAACCAACAATAACATCCACACCTATACAAGCATGAGGCATGACTTCTTTTATTTTTGAAACACGATCTACATACAATTCTCGCATATAACGTCGTTTCATTTTTTTAAGAATCTCGTTACTTCCAGATTGTAACGGAACATGGAAATGGGGAACAAAAGCTCTTGATTTAGATACCAAATCAATAGTTTCATTTTTCAAAAGATTGGGTTCTATAGACGAAATTCTTAATCGTTCAATACCTTCTACGGTATCCAGTTTAGTAACCAAATCTAAAAATGTATGTTCATGTTTTTTATTTCCAAACTCTCCTTTTCCGTAATCACCAATATTAACACCAGTAAGAACAATTTCTTTTATATTTTGTTTAGAAATCTCTTGAGCATTTTTTAAAACATTTTCCATGGTATCACTTCGTGAAATACCACGTGCTAAAGGGATGGTGCAATAAGTACATTTATAATCGCAGCCGTCCTGAACTTTTAAAAATGCTCGCGTTCTATCCCCAATAGAATAACTCCCTACGTAAAAATCGGCATCTTCTATTTCACAAGAATGTATCTGTCCAACCCCTCGACTGCGCTCGGGATGACTAAGCAAATCGTTAATAAAAGCAGTAATGTTAAATTTCTCAGTAGCTCCTAAAACTAAATCTACACCATTAACATCTGCTAATTCCTGAGGTTTTAATTGGGCGTAACATCCTACTGCTGCAACAAATGCATCTGAATTGGCTTTCTGTGCTTGCTTTACTATTGTTTTAAAACGTTTGTCCGCATTCTCTGTAACCGAACAAGTATTAATCACATAAATATCTGCTTTTTCAGAAAAATCCACACGATCAAAACCCTCATCTGTAAAGGTTCTTGCTATAGTTGATGTCTCTGAGAAATTCAGCTTACAACCTAAAGTATAAAATGCGACTTTTTTCTTCATTTTTTCTTTTTCATTTCCTTTACGATGGAAATGTATTTATATTTACTTGTTTTCTAACTTAAAAGCCTGCAAATTTACGTAATTGCTACAAGTAATACAATCTAAGTTTGAAGACTTGAACTAAAAGCTAATAATCTACAATAACAAATGACAAGAGCTGAAACGCGAATTAAAGAAGTGGTTGCTTTTTTTGAAAACAAAGACACTTTTTTAGGGTATAGAAAACTTATGGATTGTGCTATAGACACGCAAGACTTAGATATTTACAATGACGTTATAGCACTTACAGATTGGAAAGAAAAACACCCAAATGATGAAGAAAAACTTATAAAAAGAAGCCTAGAAATTCTGAGCAGAATCTCAAAAATCCCCATTGAAGATTACAATACAAAACATCCAGTAGTAACAGGAACCAATATTATTAAAAGTTATGGTGCCAATCGCTTTAAATTGGGGCCAATTTCAATTAAGATTCATAAAGGCGATGTTTATGGGTTAGTTGGTGAAAATGGAAATGGAAAAACCACACTATTAAGAATTTTAGCTAAAGAATTAAAACACAACGAAGGCTCTTTAAAATTTAATTTTGATAAGGATTTTAATAGCGACTATGATTTGCGCTCTAACTTAGTATACATTCCACAACGAACTCAAAAATGGTATGGCAGTCTTAAAGATAATTTAAAATTCGTTTTGTCAAATTATGGTATGGATCCTAAAGAAAACGAAACTAGAGTTTTGATGATGATTGCTCGTTTTGGTTTATGGAATTATAAACATTTAAAGTGGAATGAACTGTCTTCTGGTTATAAAATGCGTTTTGAGTTGGCTAGAACATTATTAAGACAACCTGAATTATTGCTTTTAGATGAACCTTTGGCTAACTTAGATGTATTAGCGCAGCAAGTAATTTTAGAAGATTTAAAGTCTATATGTAACTCGATAAATAACCCCATCGCATTAATATTAAGTTCTCAACAATTATATGAAGTAGAAAAGGTATCTGATAAAGTAATATATCTTAAGAATGGAATGCATAAGCACAATAAGGCTGAAAGTGCGACTACTAATACCAGTAATTATTTAATCGTAGAAATTGACTGTAATTGTGAAAGGGAAAAACTCAAACAGATTTTTACCGATTTAAGTCTTGAAAAACTAATTTTTAATGGTGGAATTTTTATTGTTTATTTCCCTATTAAAATAGCTTTCCCTTTAGTACTTGAAACTTTAGGAAAGCATGAAATAGATGTTATTTACATACGTAACATAACAAAATCCACAAGACGTTTCTTCGTTTCCTAAAGTTAAATCAATGAAAAATTTTATACATAAGACCAATCAATATCTGCTTGAAAATCATCCCATAATCTGGAATACAAAGCTATTATGGGTTTTAGCTTCAGCAATAATTTTACATGGTTTATTTTTTATTTTTGGGTTCTTTGCAATTACTAATCCAGAAATTTTACACGAATATAGTGCCAAATCTATTTTTTTCGAAAATGGCACTATTTACATCAGCATTATAATATCTATCTTAATGCTCGTTATATGGCTTATTTTACTATTTAAAAATAATGCCTTTAAAAGTTTTTATCCAACTACCCGATTACAATTATTTAAGCAATTTTTAATTTATTTAATATTAATCTTATTTTCCACCACATATTATATTTCATATAATTTCGGTGTTAAGTCTTATATATCTTTTAAATATGATGACGAAAGTGTAGAAAGAGAAATTATTGCATCTAATGCTGCTGCATTGTTCTTTTCTAAAAACACACAAGACTATACTATTAATCAACGTAGTTACCCACATCCTTTCGATACCCTTTATTGTGAAACTTATAATGGAGCAAACCAAGATAAAGATAGTTTGTCTTTAAAATTTTTGGATTACAATTACAGATTTTATACGCTTTATAAAAAAGATGGAACCTTAAACCAAATGGTAACCGATAGTTCTTATAAAGGTTATGTATATTATAAAACAAAAGATACCATTAGAACTTATTTTTTTAAAGATTCTCTTTTTGATGTTTCTAGTCATGTTCAAACGGTGAAACCTAGTTATTTTAATTATTCAAACAACTTTTATTTATCCGAAAAAGATAGGTCAGATCAAGAAAATGTCCAATATAATCACTCTGAATACGATACTTACGAGTATGAAAACCTTAATCACCGAACGGATTTCAAGAAAAATAAACTATGGAATAAATTGGGTTATGACCTTTTAAAACGAAATGATCCGAACGAGATTAAAAAAATATTGTCAGATTTTTTAATGATTTGCAATCAATATAGTATTAAACATAACTTAACTGCAGATAGTTGGTTTGATATGGTTTATCACCCAAATGACAACTTTGAATTAAAACACTTAATTAGAAATCAACCTAAAGAAGAATTTCAATTTGAACCAAGTAAACCCAAAACTGCTATTGAAGCTTTTTACAAAGATCATATCTCAAATTATTATTTAGACAATGATTCTTTGCATAGGGTCTTTGAAAATATTGAAGACATAAAAGAAAGTAATCCCTTTTCACAAAGCATACACTTTTTTATATGGCTAGCATTCTTTTTCTCTTCTTTGGTATTTATGTTTAGAGTTACTGGCTTAAAGTCATTACTCTTTACAATAATAAGTATTGGTTTATTGACTATGCTAGTAATATTGTTAACCGCTCTTTATGCATATATAACAAAATCAAATGGTAACACCGTTGAGTATTTTGTATCGTATTTAACCTTGATATTAGGTTTCGTCATTTTATCTATTCCCCTATTTTATGCAAAAAAAATAAAAAAACTTATTGTTTCAATTTGTTTAAATATATCGATCGCTGGTTTTATACTTTACATTTTTCTAATAATTACAATTATATCTTTACACCAATCTGATGCATGTGTTGAAGATTATTCCCATTATAATAATGATGCTTGTTTTAATCTATTACATAGTTTAGGCATATATTGGAGTTATATTTTGTTTGTGGTTAATTTACTCTTTATATATTTTTATTCTAACATTATTAAAAGTTGGAAAGCTTTGCCTGAAGGATGAGAATAAAACAACTATTTAAACTATTTACATTTAAATGAAATTAGTGAAAACAAACACGACATACCTAACATTTTTTTTATTTGTAGCTTGTTTTTATATGTTATTAAATTCATGTACAAATAATACATCAATTAATAAAGACCATTTAGTTTTCAGATATAATGAACACGCCAACATAAACACCTTAGATCCAGCATTTTCAAGAACCTTGCAAGACACCTGGGTTAGCAACCAATTATTTAATGGCTTAGTACAATTGGATAGTGACTTAAACATTTTACCATGTATTGCTAAAAATTGGACAATATCAGATGATGGACTCCATTACTCATTTACACTACGAGATGATGTTTATTTTCATAAACATGAATTATTTGGAAAGGACTCAACAAGAATAGTTGTTGCCGAAGATTTTAAATATAGTTTTAACAGGTTAAGAGATGAAAAAATTGCAGCACCAGGAAATTGGGTTTTAAAAAAAGTGAATGACTTTGAAGCCGTAAATGATACGCTTTTTAAAATTGAATTAAAGCAACCATTCCCTGCTTTTATAGGATTATTATCTATGAAGTATTGCTCAGTTATTCCTAAAGAAATTGCAGAACATTATGGTAATGATTTTAGATCGCACCCTATTGGTACCGGTCCTTTTCAGTTTAAACGTTGGGAAGAAAATATTAAACTCGTCTTTAGAAAAAACAACAACTATTTTGAAAAAGATAGTAATGGTATACCACTACCCTATTTAGAGGCTGTAGCCATTACTTTTTTACCAGACAAACAAAGTGAATTTTTACAATTTGCTCAAGGTAATATAGATTTCTTAAACAGTCTAGACGCTTCTTATAAAGATGAATTGTTAACAGCAGATGGGCAGCTTCGTAATACTTATAAAGAAACTATAAATATGATTCAGGGACCTTATTTAAACTCTGAATATCTGGGTTTTTATTTAGACTCCAAAACACCAGAAATACAATCTGAATTAATTCGGAAAGCCATAAATTATGGATTTGACAGAAAAAAAATGATGATTTATTTACGAAACGACATCGGTAATCCTGCTAATGGTGGTTTTATTCCCAAAGGTCTTCCTGGGCATAATGAATCTATTGGTTTTAGCTATCAACCAGAAAAGGCAAAACAATTGGTTGAGCAATTTAAAAAAGAAAGTGGTATCTCAAAACCTGAAATAACTTTAACAACTACGAGCAACTACTTAAGCTTTTGCGAATTTATTCAACGTGAACTTGGAAAAACAGGATTAATAATTAAAGTTGATGTGATGCCTGAAGCCACTTTAAGAACTGCTAGATCAAATGGTAAAGTTGATATGTTTAGAAGCTCTTGGATTGCAGATTATTTGGATGCAGAAAATTATTTATCTATATTCTATAGTAAAAATTTCGCTCCCAACGGCTCAAATTATTTTCACTTTAAAAACGCACAATTTGATAGCTTGTACAACAAAGCTTTTACCATTACTAATATTGAAGAAAGAAAGCATATATACACAACCATGGATTCTATAGCCATGCAAAATGCTATTATGGTTCCTTTATACTATGATGAAGTGGTCCGATTTACAAGGAAAAACGTTTCTGGGCTGGGTATCAACCCTATCAATTTATTGGATTTAAGACGAGTTAAAAAGAATTGATATCATGTTTATGCTCTTTTACAATTCCAAAAACAATAAGATATATGGCTATACCATAAAATAGCATAATTAAAATGTCTTGCATTGGTAAGTCCATTTTAAACGTTTTAATTGCCATCATACTCTCACATATCATATATAGAATAATCCCAAAGAATACATATAAATAACTAGTTTTATCTACAACGTCTTTTCTTAAAAAAGCAAATTGAATAAGCAGTAATGATATAAAAAAACTAAGTAAAGCTGGTACAAAAAAACTTTTTAAGCTATCGAAAAGCAAACTCACTATAAAAATTGTATAGGCACCTATAACTATAGAAAAAGGAATCAACCTTATAATATTAAAATCTGATTTATGTGAAAGCCGTAAACTCAAAAAAACTTTTGCTAAAGCAAAAAGAAGCAGGCTTACACTTAAAAGAATGATATTAGTATGTTTTATAATAAATATGTCTGCTAATAGAAAACTGCATAATGCCAAGGTTACCCATAATTTTTTTATCTTTCGTTTTTCATTATTATTATAGTGGTAATACAAAAATAAAAGGAGTATTATAGGCGGCTTTGAAATATATCTATAAGGAAAAGGATCAAGGTTTAGTTTAACTAAAATATCTATAGTTAAAATGATAAAAAAAATGATACTGATTTTTTTTTCATTTTTAAAAATATGCAACACAGTATATCTTTTAAGGGCTATTAAAAAAATCTACATCCAATAAAGTTGTAAACCTTTGACAAAATAAGAAAAAAATTACACCTTTATAAACAAGCCGAAATTAATTTTTCTTTTCTTTTACTTTTAAGGTAATTAATCGCTCTTTAAATCCTTACCAATATCATTGATGTCATCTTTTACAACTGTTCCTGTTTTTTTTATTTTCTCTTCAACATAATGTAAAATAAATACGTAAAATTTCTAACACAAAAATTAAATTGAATGTTTCTTTTTAGCTAACGTGAATCTTGGATAAGAAAATTTATGTCAGTTTGAGTGATTTTTGCAAAAAATCGTATCGAAAACAAGTAAATTTTCGCCCCAAAAAGCTTCTCGATACAAAATTCTTCCAGAATTTCACCCGAAGTGACATCTTGAACTCTTAAGCAAGATTCACGTTAACTAATAAAAAATTAGTTTCTTCAACTACACCAAGTACTATAAAATATTGGGGGAGCCCATAAAATTGGTGCCTCTAAACTTAATTTTATTAAGATATCTATAAATAATACTAAGAAAAACAATTGAAAATAGATGACTATCTTTAAATAAAGCCGCCCTAATATTGGTAAACTCATTTAAACTTTTTGGATTTAAGCGAAAATTAGAAGTTCTTGCCTTTTTTTAGCAAATTGAAAAAGCCTAAATGAGTTCGGTTTATAGAGATTTAAAAATCGTGCAATATATCGCCTTCATTTAATTACAAAAAAATAAATATCATCATCTCCTTTTCCTCCTTGGCGCTTTGAGGAAAAATACCCCGTTCCTTTTTCAACATCAACAATCAAGCAAAAATCATCTTGCTTACTATTTATTGGTTTTGGTAATTTTTCAGCTTTTTTAAACACTCCCTCGTCATTCACAATACTTTTATAAATATCAAATCCACCAAAACCATTGGGTCTATTGGATGCAAAATATAAAATGCCATCAGAACTTATAAAAGGGAACATCTCTCGACTATAAGAATTAACTTTGCTTCCTAAATTTTTTGGTTCACTATACCTTCCATCCTTTAAAATATCTACTTTAAATATATCCGAACCTCCTCTAGTGGTCTCTTTTCCCCCTCTAATATTAGCGGTAAAATATAACGTTTTTCCATCTTTACTTAAAGCTGGATGGGCATAAGAGTATTTAAGTTTACAGAAAGGCAACACATTAAAATTAGTCCATCCAATGCCAGTTTTATACTCTCCTACTGTAATATGAAAATTAGCTTCATTAAAATTGCCTTTTGGCATATTTTTTCTAGTATAATTAGTCGCTAAATAAATGTGTTTCCCATCTGGAGATATCGTGGCACTTGTAATATGAGATATGTTCTGCTTTGGATCTATTTGTATAGGAGCAACATTAACGATATGACCTTCTTCAGATAAGTTGCCCTCAAAAATGGTTAAGATGGGGTTACCTTCATATCGTTTTAGCCTTCCCTTTTTATCTAATAAATATGAAGTAAAAACAACTTTTGAATCATTAATTGGCATCAAACCAAAATGCGGATATTCAGTGTTAATTTCTAAGTTTTTAATACTGAAATTTTTAGTTTGGGAAAAACCTATCAGTCCAATTAAAAAGATTATATAATAAAATAGCTTAAGCATAAATCATTGTGCTACAAGCAAATATAATCATTAGAATTTAAATCTATTACTATTGATTATAGCATCATCTCAAAAAATCACTCTCTTCTATATTTCTTAGTTTCTTCAAAAACATATTCTAAAATAGCTTGATCTTGTTCTGTGAATTCCTTATTGCGTCTGGACATAACAATATCGGCAACTTCAAATGCTTTCTTAGTTAAATAAGTAGTAAATCCACTATGACCGCCCCAACTAAAGCTTGGCACAAAATTTCTAGGAAAACCACTGCCAAAAATATTGGCACTAACCCCTACAACTGTTCCTGTATTAAACATCGTGTTGATACCACATTTACTGTGATCTCCCATCATTAAACCACAAAATTGCAATCCAGTTTTTGCAAAGCTCTCGGTTTCATAATCCCATAAACGCACTTCTGCGTAATTATTTTTTAAATTAGACGTATTGGTATCTGCACCCATATTACACCATTCTCCTAAAACAGAATTCCCTAAATAGCCTTCATGGCCTTTATTAGAATTAGCAAACAAAACGGAATTACCAACCTCTCCTCCAACTTTACTACAAGGTCCAATTGTAGTTGGTCCATAAATCTTTGCAGCCATTTTTACTACTGCAGATTCACATAAGGCAAAAGCCCCTCGTATCACGCTCCCTTCCATTATTTCCGCGTTTTTACCAATATAAATTGGCCCGCTACTAGCATTGAGTGTCACAAATTCCAAGTTAGCTCCTTCTTCTACAAAAATATTTTCCGGTGCTATAACATTATTACTGGATGGTATGGGCTGTGATGTTCTATCTTTTGTGATTAAGTTAAAATCTTCTTGAATAGCTTCTCCATTTTTAGAAAAAATATCCCAAGTATTTTCAATCTTAATAATATCACCTTCAAAATCAAATATTTCAAAGCGATCAAAATCAATATCATCTTGCCCTTCTTTAGAAAAAAATGCAATAATAGCTTCGTCTTTAAAAATGGCCTGATTTTCTTTTAGTCCCTTAATTCTTTCAACCAACTCTAAATTTGGAAAATATGATGCATTAATCATCACATTTTCTTCCATTTCCACCATAGGATATTTATCAGATAAATAATCTTCGGTAACAGTAGTCGTTGTCATTTTTAAAAAAAATTCCCATTTTTCACGAATGGTCAATATGCCAACTCTAATATCCGCTACTGGTCTAGTAAATGTAAATGGTAACAAATTGTTACGAGAAGATCCATCAAAAAGAATGTAATTCATAAAAAAATAAAGTTGTGAGTTATGATGTTAAAAGTTACTAGTTTTTACGCGTTAATATTAAGTAATTTTTAAGTATCCAAAAGTAACTCAATTAGATAAAATAAAAAAGCCTTTCAAAAATGAAAGGCTTTTTTATTTTATCTTATGATTTACGCTTAAACTATTTCTTAAATTTTGCGTATTTAGTTTTAAACTTATCAATACGACCAGCAGTATCTACTAATTTAGATTTACCAGTATAATATGGATGTGATGTTCTTGATATCTCCATTTTAACAAGTGGATACTCAACACCATCAACCTCTAAAGTTTCATTAGTATCTGCAGTAGACTTTGTTAAAAACACATCATCGTTAGACATATCTTTAAATGCTACTAATCTATAATTTTCTGGATGTATACCTTTTCTCATCACTAAATGCTTTATTATTCTTTACAATTTTGGAGCTGCAAATTTAAGCATTTTTTATAAATGCGCAATACTTTTTGTTATTTTTTATTTTAACCTTTAGTGTAACGTTTTCTTATATTTGGACACTAACAAATCAACTAACGTTTTAAACAAAATATTATGGAAAAATCATTAAAATCTATAGCCTCAAATTATGGATTATATTTAGGAGCAATACTTGCTCTTTTAACTGTTGTTGCATATGCAGTAAGCCTAGATTTACTAACAAATATGTGGTATGGTATTTTTATTTTAATTGTTATAATAGTCTTGGGTATTATTTCAGTTGCAAAAACGAAACAACTCCAAAACGGCTATGCCTCTTTTAAAGAAGCCTTTACTTCATATTTTTTCACTGTTTTAATAGGCTTGGTTATAAGCACGTTTGTTTCTTATTTATTATTCAATTTCATTGATACGGATGCAGCAGAAGTATTAAAAGAAAAAACCATTGAAAAAACGATCGAAATGCTTGAGGGTTTTAATACACCTAGTGATGCTATTGCTAAATCTGTCGAACAAATTGAATCTCAAAATCAATATTCGTTAGGAAACATTGCTAAAGGACTAGCAGGGTATTTAGTGTTTTTTAGTATCATCGGATTAATAGTTGCTGCTGCAATGAAAAAAAGTAATCCAGACACAGAATAAATTCGCTATTTTTGAATATTGAATTTTGAAAATATTTAAATGAATATATCTGTAGTTATACCACTACTAAACGAACAAGACTCTTTATCTGAATTACATGATTGGATTGCAAAAGTTATGCAATCCAATCATTTTTCTTATGAAATTATTTTTATTGATGATGGCAGTACAGATAATTCCTGGCAAATCATTTCTCAATTAGCATCGCAAAACGATGATGTAAAAGGGATTCGGTTTTTTAAAAATTTCGGTAAATCTCAAGCACTACATGCTGGTTTTGAAAAGGCTAAAGGAGATGTCGTAATTACCATGGATGCCGACCTGCAAGACAATCCTGATGAAATACCAGAACTTTACAATATGATTAAAGACGATGGTTTCGACTTAGTTTCTGGATGGAAAAAGAAACGTTATGATTCTGTTATTGCCAAAAACTTACCTTCAAAACTATTTAATTGGGCAGCTAGAAAAACTTCTGGGGTAAAATTAAACGATTTTAATTGTGGTCTTAAGGCCTACAGATTAAACGTTGTTAAAAATATCGATGTCAATGGTGAAATGCATCGTTATATTCCTGTATTATCTAAAAATGCAGGGTTTACAAAAATTGGTGAAAAAGTAGTACAACACCAAGCTAGAAAATATGGAGAAACAAAATTCGGAATGAACCGTTTTGTTCATGGTTTTTTAGATTTAATTACTATTTGGTTCTTATCAAGTTTTGGTAAACGTCCTATGCATTTATTTGGTGCATTAGGGTTCATTATGTTTACAATCGGTTTAGGATTTTCTTTCTATTTAGGTATAGATAAATTGTTTTTGAATCCTACAGGAAGGCTTATCACACAACGACCTCAATTTTATATAGCACTTTCCACCATGATTATTGGTACACAATTTTTTGTTGCTGGTTTTTTAGGTGAAATTATTTTGCGTACTAAACAAGGTAAAAAACGATATTCTATTAAAAATGAACTGAATTTTGATTAGAATTATTATTTAGATCCCTAAATACAGCATACTATAACCTTACTAAAGCACTAAAACGTTTACGTAGTTAAATGGCGAGTTCAGTAGAAAAAACAAACACATTATCTGACTAATTGATTATTTTTGCACTTATTTAATTGACATATGATTTACATAGAACCTAATATTTTAGATAGAATAAATAAATGGCTAACTCCAACTTTTGATGCGGATACACAAGCATTCATTAAAGATAGTATAGCTAATAATCCAAAAGACATTCAAGAAAGTTTTTATAAAGACTTAGAATTTGGAACTGGTGGTATGCGTGGTATTATGGGTGTTGGAACCAATCGCATAAACAAATATACCCTTGGAAAAAGCACTCAGGGATTGAGTGATTATTTACGTAAATCTTTTCCAAATGAAAATCCAAAAGCTGTTATTGCTTACGATTGTAGACACAACAGTAAAACACTAGCTAAAGTTGTTGCTGATGTGTTTTCGGCCAATAATATTGAAGTTTATTTATTTGAAGATTTACGTGCAACACCAGAGTTATCTTTTGCTGTTAAACATTTAAACTGTCATTGTGGTATTGTTTTAACCGCTTCACACAATCCACCAGAATACAACGGATATAAAGTATATTGGCAAGATGGAGGTCAATTAGTACCACCACATGATGATGCCTTAATACAAGTTATAAACAATCTTGATTATGCCAATATAAAATTTGAAGCCAATGACAACCTTATCCACTACATAGGAAAAGATGTTGATGATGTATTTATCAATGCTTCAGTAGAAAATGGCAGTTGTGGAGTTTCGCAAGAGGCAAAAGATAATTTAAATATTGTTTTCACCTCACTTCATGGTACTTCTATTACAGCAGTTCCAGAAACGTTAAAACGTGCTGGGTACAAAAATGTTCATATTGTAAAAGAACAAGAGGTTCCAGATGGGGATTTTCCAACAGTAGCATCACCAAACCCGGAAGAACCAGCAGCCTTAAAAATGGCATTAGAATTAGCTAATAATGTAAACGCCGATATTGTTATTGGAACAGATCCAGATTGTGATAGATTAGGTGTTGCAGTACGCAATTCAGAAAATAAACTACAACTGCTTAACGGAAATCAAACCATGTTAATGATGACAGATTTCCTATTAAAACAATGGAAAGCAGAAGGCAAAATTAAAGGAAAAGAATTTATAGCCTCAACTATAGTCTCAACGCCCATGTTAAATAAACTTGCTGAAGCTTATAAAGTGGATAGCAAAATTGTTTTAACAGGATTTAAATGGATCGCTAAATTAATAAAAGACTTCCCAGAGCTTGACTTTATTGGTGGTGGCGAAGAGAGTTTTGGTTTTATGGTCGGTGATTTTGTTCGAGATAAAGATGCAGTCACCTCAACACTTTTAGCCTGTGAGATAGCTGCTCAATCTAAATCTATAGGAAGTTCTTTTTATAGCGAACTTATCAAACTATATGTAGAGCATGGACTTTACAAAGAGCGTCTAGTGTCCCTAACTAAAAAAGGTATTGAAGGCGCTGAAGAGATTAAACAAATGATGATTGATGCTCGCGAAAATCCATTAACTGTTGTAAACGGATCGAAAGTAGTAAAAGTTGAAGATTATCTATTATCTATTACCAAAAATATGATTACAGGTGTAGAAAATACGATCGATATTCCAAAGTCTAATGTATTAATTTATTATACAGAAGACGGTAGTCAAATAGCGTTAAGACCAAGTGGTACTGAGCCTAAAATAAAATTCTACATTAGCGTCAATGATAATTTAGAATCTGTAGAGGCTTTTAATGATACAGAAGCAAAATTAGAATCTAAAATAGATGCTATTTTAAAAGACATGAAACTTAATTAATGAATTACTTCAAGCAAATACTTCGTTTTGCAAAACCCTATAAAAATTATGCCGTTTTAAATATTATCAGTAATATTTTTTATGCATTATTTGGTACGTTGGCAATGGTTTCTCTATTTCCTATGCTTAATGTTTTATTCGATAAAACTAAACAACTAAATATCAAACCTGTCTGGACTGGCATTTCAAATGCAAAAGATTATTTAGAGAATTATCTTAATTATTTTGTAACCCAAAAAGCCAATGATGGGCATGACGATGTTCTTATTTTTATGGTAGTTTTGGTAATATGCATGTTTTTATTAAAAAACTTCTTCGGCTATCTTGCCATGTATTTTATAACTTTTTTGCGTAATGGCGTTCTTAAAGATATACGAAATGAGTTATTTAAAAAAATCACTCATTTACCTTTGTCTTTTTTTTCAGATAAACGTAAAGGCGATACTATTGCTAGAATAACTACCGACGTACAAGAAATTCAAGGGTCTTTTCTATCTATTCTAGAACTTATTGTTAAAGAACCCCTAATGATACTTTTTACTATCATTACCATGTTTCTTATAAGCTCACAACTTACTTTATTCGTTTTCATTTTTATACCTGTTTCCGGGTTTATTATATCTAGAATAGGTAAAAGTTTAAAAAAACACTCAGATAAAGTACAAACCGAACAAGGACACTTTTTATCAATAATAGAAGAAACTTTAGGAGGACTTAAAGTAATTAAAGGATTCAATGCTGAAGATATTTTTGGACAAAAGTTCAAAGATTCAACTCTTAGATTCTATAAATTTTCCAATAAACTACTAAACCGTCAAAATCTAGCCTCACCAACTAGTGAGTTTTTAGGTATACTTGTTATAGCCATCCTATTATGGTATGGAGGACAAATGGTTTTAAATGAAAAAAGCCTCGAAGCTGGTTTATTTATTGTTTATATGGGACTTGCTTATAATATTTTAACTCCAGCTAAAGCCATTAGCAAAGCCAGTTATAGTGTAAAAAAAGGAAATGCTGCTGCTGAACGTGTTTTAGAAATTCTGAATACATCTTCTCCTATAGCAGATAAACCCAATGCAAAAACTAAAACAGATTTTTCTAAAGCTATTAACCTCAATAAGGTATCTTTTAAATACGAAGACGACTTAGTCTTAAAAGAGTTCACTATAGAAGTACCAAAAGGAAAGAGTGTCGCTTTAGTTGGTCAATCAGGAAGTGGCAAAAGTACTATAGCCAATCTTGTTACTCGTTTTTACGATGTAACTAGTGGAAACATAACTATAGACGGTAAAGACATTAGAGACTTAACAAAACATTCTTTAAGAAATTTAATTGGCTTGGTGACTCAAAAATCTATTTTGTTTAATGACACTATAAAGAACAATTTACTCATTGGTAAAGAAAATGCTACTGATGAAGAGATTATTGAGGCATTAAAAATAGCTAATGCTTGGGAATTTGTTAAAATTTTACCCAAAGGTATAAATACAAATATAGGCGATTCGGGAGACAAAGTTTCTGGAGGTCAACAACAACGACTCAGTATAGCAAGGGCTGTTTTAAAGAACCCTCCTATTATGATTCTAGATGAGGCTACTTCTGCTTTAGACACTGAAAGTGAGCGTTTAGTTCAAGTTGCCCTTGAGAATATGATGAAAAATAGAACCTCTATTGTTATTGCCCATAGATTATCTACCATTCAAAATGCAGATGAAATCGTCGTGCTTAATAAAGGGGAAATTGTCGAACAAGGAAAACACAAAGATCTTATTGATAAAAAAGGCGTTTACTACAAACTAGTAGAAATGCAAAGCTTCGGGTAATAGGATTTATTCGCTTAAAATAAAAAAAGGATAGAGATTTGGGTTTCTATCCTTTTTTTGTTCATTGGTAGACTTGGGGACGACTAACAACAATAAGTAGGTTTCTGTTACAAACATAATACAAAAAACCTTTTCTAACAAGAAAAAACGCATTTAATCGTTATTTTAATACACTTAATCGATAAAAATACACATAAACAACTGTTATTCAAAAAGTTATAAAAAATAAAAATAAAACTTAAACTTTCCGTATATTTATTAGTCTAAAGACTAAATAATTTTTGTGACCAACGAAACACAACTGTTAGAAGAATTAAAATCAGAAAACCTTAAGGAGAAAGCTTTTAGGACACTCATTACTCTATATAAAGAACGCTTATATTGGCACATTCGTAATATAGTAAAGTCACATGATGACACCGATGACGTGTTACAAAACACTTTTATTAAAGTTTATAAAAACATTCACAACTTTAAAGGAGATAGTAAATTGTTTTCATGGATATACCGAATTGCTACAAACGAATCAATTACATTTATTAATAAAAATGCCAAACGATTACAAATTACAAGTGAGGAAATACAACAACTAGCAATAAACAATCTAACATCTGATATCTATTTTGAAGGGAACACCATTCAACTAAAATTACAACAAGCTATTGCCACTTTACCAGAAAAGCAACAACTGGTTTTTAATATGAAATATTTTGAAGATATAAAGTACAAAGACATGTCTGATATTCTTGAGACAAGTGAAGGTGCTTTAAAAGCATCGTATCATATAGCAGTCAAAAAAATTGAAGCGTATTTAACTAAAGATTAAACCTTTATTAAGATCTCTAGTCTTATTAATAAAATAATGAAACAAGATAAACTACATAACATCAAAAACACTGGATTTAAAGTTCCAGATGATTATTTTAATTCTTTAGAAGAAGCTATTTTTAGTGATATAAAACTAGAAAAAGTAGCAAACGATTCTGGTTTTAAATTACCTGAAGGTTATTTAAATACTTTGGAAGATGTCATTATAAACAAGGTTTCAACTAAGACACCTACGAAAAGAATTCCTTTGTTTAGAAAAAGAGCCATCATTTATATATCTGGTATTGCTGCGGCTGTTTTACTTTTATTTAACCTTTCTTTTCCTGAAAACAAACCAACTTTTGAGGCTTTAGATATAGAAATAGTTGAAAACTATATAATGGACGAAAATTTTGGTTCTTATGAAATTGCTACACTATTATTTGAAGAAGATTTGTTAGAAGAAAATTTTATAGAATATAAAGACGATGAAAATGAAACCGTAGAAACCTATATATTAGATAATCTAGACATTGAAGATATTATTCTTGAATAAAAAGTACAAGCATATGAAAAAAATCATACTTCCCACATTACTATTTTTCTTTTTGCTGAATACTTCAGCACAGCAAAATAGAGAAAAAATAAAAGCGCTTAAAATTTCTTTTATTACAGAAAAATTAGACTTAACAGAGCAAGAAGCACAGAAATTCTGGCCAATATATAATAACTACTATAAAGCTACATCTAAAATAAGACATGAAGATATTAGGGATATCCGCCGAGAAATTAAAAAAGATATAAGTACGTTAACAGATAAAAGAGCAAAAGAATTAATTACTAAGCTAAATGATGTTGAAATTGCGCTTCATAAACAGCGTATAGAATTATCTTCTAAATTGCTAAAAATAATGCCTCCAAAAAAAATAATTCTATTAAAAATAGCTGAAGACGATTTTAAAAGAAAAATGCTAGAACGTTATAAAAATAAAGAACGCCAGAGATAAAATAGAGAATAAAGAACTGTCACATCGAGCATTATTGAAAAAAAAATGTGCTTTATATTGAAAATATATAGCGAAGCTTAGCGAGATGTTTCTTTATTCCCTGAAAGTTAATTTAGCGACTCTACCTGCTCCAGCAGCATAAGCAATTGAATCATTTAAAAACCGAATGGTATAAAACCCTTCATCGCTTAAATGTTTCCATGAATTTCCAAAATCGTTACTATAATCAATCCCTTTAAATCCAATAGCTACTAGCTCCTTCCCCATTCTATTTGGAATATATTGCACACAACTTCTGTAACCAGGGTTTTCGTTTTTAGCAACCAGCTTCCAGGTTTTACCACCATCAATCGTTTTAATTTTATTCGCTTTGTTATCATCTGGCTTAGTATAATCACCTCCAATAGCAAAACCATTAAGTTCATCATAAAAATCGATAGAATACATACCGGTTGTTTCTTCTCCTTGAACTATTGGTGTTTTATAAACCTTCCACGTTTTTCCTTTATCGGGGGAATATAAAACTCTACTGGACTTTCCTCCTGTAGCAATCCAAGCGTGATCTCCTACAATAGCGATATTAGTATCACTCGCGGCAAAAGCAGCTTCCCCTTCTTTAGCTTTTGGTAAATCATCACATGACAATTTAGTCCAAGTTTCGCCGCCATCTCGAGTAATAATGATACTCATACAACTACCTGTTGGATCTCCAATAGCAATTCCCTCTTCCTCATTCCAAAAATCCATGGAATCGTAAAAAGCTTTGGGATGATTTTCCTTATATACTATTTTATCTTTTCCTATATCTAACTTAAACAATAAAGCTGGTGAGCCAATACTTAAACCAAAACCATGTTTACTAGTTCCTGCTAAAGCTCTGAAATTTGGCGTAACCGAATCGCTCTTGACCTTAATAGGATAAGTTACTTTTTTATCAGGCTCTACATGGTCTTTTATTGATACAACTCCTATATTTCCACTGGAAGTTAAAAAAACCAAAAAATCAATATTTTCAATAATTTCTAAAGCTCTTACATTTAGTAAAGAGTCTTTTATAATTGTTTTTATTTCGACGCTATTAATTTTTCGGGACTCAAATAAATTACTTTCTTTAAATCCAAAAAAAACAACCGTTACTATTAATAAAACAACTACTTTTTTCATGAAATTAAAATTTCTATAAAAATAGAGAAAGCTCCGTGAAGAACCACGAAGCTTTTCAATAAAACTATTATGAATTAAATCAGCCCCCTAATTTCAAAATAGTAATATGCCGTTTTAAACGCTCTACATCTATTTCTAAAGTCCCATTATAAACGCCCCTTATATATCCTTGTTTATCTATTAAAACAAAATTTTCAGTGTGTATAAAATCACTTTCATCCTGTGTCTTTATAAAATCTTCATCAGCAAAATAACCAGTTCTTGCAATATCATATAAGGTATCTTTATCGCCAGTTACTAAATGCCACTTCGCAGCATTTACATTATTTTTTTTTGCATAATCTTTTAAAACAGGAATTGAATCTTTCCAAGGCATCACGGTATGCGAAAGCAACATAATATCCGCATCATTTTTGTATGTTTCTTGAAGATCCCCCATGTTTTTAGTCAGTTTTGGGCAAATACCTGGACAACTAGTAAAAAAGAAATTGGCTATATAAATCTTATTCAAATAAGTTTTATTAGTAACAGCCTCTCCGTTTTGATTAGTAAAAGAAAACTCTGGAATTTTATGTATCGCTTTATCCCACTCGGGAGTAAAATCTGTACTATTAAAATAAGGCAACTTAGCAACATTATTACTTTGCTTGTTTTTACAAGATGTAATGATGAAAACTAATATTATTAAAATAGAATATTTCATTTTATTTCGTCGCTATTTGTCGTTACCGTATAACACTTTTTTAAACCTATTAAACCAAATCGTTCTCCATGAACCACTTTGTAATTAGCTTTAATAGTACCATCTATTTTCCAAAGGCGTTGACTTCCAACTTCCTTTCCTTCTAAATAATTAAAGTCTCTGAATAATTGTCCTGTTTTATACCATTCCTTCACCCTACCGTTGTACTCCCCTTGCTTATTAAAGTAATATTCAAACTTCAGTTTCCCATCTTCCCACCATCCTTTATGTAATGCTGTTTTAAAACCTTCAAAGTAATAGCGTTCTATTTTTTTTGAACCATCTTCATACCAATGCTTCTCATAACCGTGTTTCTTCCCTTGGGCATATTGAATATCAGATTTAACTTTATGATCTTCATAATGAGACACTATATTTCCTATTAAAGGAACTTTGTTAAAAAATACAATCCCGTTTATTAATTCCAAATCTTTATTGGTATTAACAACCTCATACTTCATTTCTGGCTTACAGGAGTGAAATACAATCGTACACAAGATTATATATTTTAAATGTCTAAGCAATTAGTTAGAGATATTTCCAGGGGTTCCAAAATAACCGCTCCCATTAAGATAAGGGTCTTGGCTTGTAATATGGTAATGATAAATACCATCAGGGAAGTCTGCTGTAGCAGATGTATGTCCATGATAATCATCTAAATCATCATTAGTAATTGTCTCTCCGTTTTCAAGTGGTCCATAAACAGGAAACCCATCAGCTAAAAGCCCTAAAAAAGCATCTTCTCCAAATTGCTGTGTTAAATAAGTAGGCTCTATATGATAGTGATATTGCCCTGTTCGTTGTGGATGCCCTAACCACTGGTCAAATGAATCAATTTCGTTCGTTAATGGCTGATCTGGCCCGGCATATTGATTAAAAAACACTACACCATTTCTTGAAATACCAATGGGTCCTAATCCAGTTGCTTGCTTATTTGAAGCCTCAGCTGGATTTAGCGATATTGTAAAGACTATATTTTGCTCACTAATTGTATTTGGGTTAATATTCCAATTAGAATTTGTTCCATTATAAGCTTCATATAACGGATTATTTGTTGGCCAATATGGGCTTGTATGATTTGGCAAATCTTGTGTTGTAAATCTAACAGTACTACCACTTATAGCATAAGACAATCCAGTGCCTTCAAATTTTGAAAGAATACTACTTATATCGTAATCGGTATCGGCAGGTTGTGTATTTTCATCTTCTTCAGCCATAACAACTGAATCATCTCCATTAGAGCATGCTATAAGAATAATAATAGCTAATAAAGGTAGAATCAATATTTTTTTTAAATTTTTCATAATCTATTTTTTAATATGACGAATAAATAAGCATAAGGTTTAGTACCAATAAAGAAATTACTAAAAATGAAATACTAACTATTAAGGCTCTTCTTTTAATTTTCATTGATTTATTTTGATATTTGACTTTTTAGATGCGTTTCTTTTTAAAACCTTGCGCGAAATTTTTACTTTTTTCAAAAAAAGCTCCGTAATGTACAGTCATGAAGCTTTTTAACAAAAAACTAACCAGATTAAAACTCGTATAATGCTATTTTTAATCTAAATAACCTGCTGAGATTGACGCAAACTTTATTAAAAACACCTTATATAATCCAATGAAAAATAGCTGTTTCATATCAACGAAGCGAAATATGAGGACAAGACATCTCATCATGGTGAGATTCCCTGGCTGGCAGGCTACTCAATAGCTACGCTAAATACGCTCAAGTAAAATATATTTTACTATTTTTATTTTTCATCCTAATTTGATTTTAGATTAGTTACTTTCTTTTTGAGGTTTTCTACCTTTTGGCTTAGGAGCTTTTTCTAATTCTTCCTTTGTTAAGAAACCATCTTCATTTGTATCTATTTTTGAAAAATGATTTTCTAGCGGTCCTTTAATTTCTTTCTTTGAGAGTTTACCATCCTCATTCTCATCAAGATCTTCAAATAACTTGTCTATGGTTGGTGGTTTTTCTGGTCTTTGATGTTTATCCTGGCCAAATAAACCGGTAGAAATAAATAATACCATTCCAAAAAATAATGCTACTGTTTTTAATGTGTTTAGTTTCATATCTATAATATTTTTGTGTTTGATATTTTAGATATCGTGAATTAAAAAAACTTGTGTAGCAATTGGTTTTTTAAGAAATATTTATGATTTGTATCAAAAAGAAACAAGAAACTGTCTAAAAAGTGTCAGAATGAAATGAAGAACCTATAAAGGTTTTAATATTTTGATTTATAAACCAGTAAGATGCTTCTCTGTGCTCTGGTGACAAAGTATATCACTTTTTAGACAGCCTCTTAGTATATAATCAAGTCTATTAATGCCTTGGTGGCGGTGGCCTGTGTCCACGCCCACCGTTTCTTAAATGTGGTCTTTGTTCGTTTCTACCTCCTTTGTGAAGCGCATCATTAATTATGCTTTTAAACTTTTCTTTTTGTTGGTCATTACATAAGTCTTGAATATCCTTGAAATGATAGAAAGCCTCTATATCTTTTTCTTTTACTCTTTCAGCTATTAAGTCCGTAATAGAGTCTATTGAATTTTCATTTAATGAAACGTCCGATAATTTATTAAACAAAGCATCTTTTAATTGTTTAATATCATCATCAATACGCATCATTCTATGATGATGTTTTCTATTAAGCTTTTCTAATTGTAGCATTTGCTCATCATTAAAGTCTAATTCTTTAACAATAAAACTAATAGGTCCTTTCGGCCTATCTCTATTTTCCGTATCATCAGAATTCCCTAAATAATTAAATAGAAAAAAAACATTAACGACTATTAAAAATACTAATAACACATATAAGAGTACATTTTTTTTCATGATGATTTAATTAAATAATGATGTATCCGAACTTGAAGACAATCCATAAGTTTCTGCAAAATCATTAATATCACTGTCATATTTGTTAGAATTTAGTTGTATAAACGCTAGTACATTTAAAACAATAACACAAACTAAAGTTGCCAGCTGTAATTTAGGAGAAAACCAAGACAAAATTAAAGGTTCTTCTTCCTGCTCAGCAAACAACTTCTGCATGGTTTTATCTTTAAAAAAGGGAGATACTTTTACGTCTTCAACAGCATCCATAGCATTTAAAGTATCCTCAATCTTATTCGTTATATTCTTATTTGTTTTCATGTTATATATTGTTAGATGCAATAACTTTTAAAAACTTGCGTTAGTTTTCATTTTTATAAAAATTCTCTAATAGTTCCTGTAAATTTTTCTTCGCTCTAAACATCAAAGATTCTACCGAAGACACACTTTTATTAATAATCTCACCTATCTCTTTATGACTCACACCATCAATCTTACTAAGCGTAAATACAGTTTTCTGGTCTTCTGACAATTGATTAATAGCAAGAAATAGTGTTTCACTTTTTTCTTTATTTTCTAAAATAATTCCTGGATGATTCATTTCTGTAAAATACTTGCTTTTATCCATTGGAATGTCTTTTCCCATTATAGATTGTAAAAAAGCAAAACGTTTTTTAGTGCTTTTTTTTCTTATAAATTCTAAACATTTATTGGTCGCTATACGATAAATCCAGGTAGATAATTTAGAATGCCCCTTAAACTTACCAATAGACTTAAAAACTTCTACAAAAACATCTTGAGCAATATCTTCGGCATCCTCTTTATTTGGTACAAATGATATGCATGTAGCAAATACTTTATCCTGAAAATCGTCAATCAGCTTACTATAAGCGGATTGTTTCCCTGCATTTAAATCATTAATAAAATTTTGCTCAGTCAAATGTGTCTTTTAATACGCGCAAATTAGGAAATTAATTGCTGAATTAAACGTAACTTTGCAGCCTTAATAATTTAAACTTGTTCATTTTTAGTTTAGTAACAATAATTACTTACTAAATTACTGAACACAGAGATCTTAAAAATGCGATTACATAGAAACCTTTGCTTTTCTGTTATAGATGGACTGACCTTAATTTTTAATGAGGGTAAATATGCCGACAAAGTAATTCAACAACTATTAAAACGAGATAAGCGTTGGGGGGCTCGAGATAGAGCTTTTGTTGCTGAAACTACTTATGATATTGTACGCTGGAAACGTTTGTATGCTGAAATTGCTGAAGTAAAAGAACCTTTTGATAGAGACAACTTATGGCGCATGTTTGCCGTTTGGGCTACCTTAAAAGGTATCAAGTTACCCGATTGGAAATATTTTGAAAACACGCCTACCCGTAAGATTAAGGGTCGTTTTGATGAGCTTTCTAAAACCAGAAAGTTAAGAGAATCGATTCCTGACTGGATTGATAATGTAGGTTTAGAAGAATTAGGTGAAGCAAAGTGGACTAAAGAAATAGCAAAGCAAAACGAACAAGCTGACGTTATTTTAAGAACCAATACGCTTAAGACCACTAAAGAAAAATTACAAAACATCTTACATGACCAAGGTATTGCAACCGAATTTATAAAAGGTCATGATTCTGCACTTAGGCTAATAGAACGTGCCAACGTTTTTGTAACCGATGCTTTTCAAAAAGGGCTTTTTGAAGTTCAAGATGCATCATCACAATTAGTGGCCGATTTTTTAGATGTAAAACCAGGTATGAAAGTGGTGGATACTTGTGCTGGTGCCGGTGGTAAAACCTTGCACATTGCCTCATTAATGGAAAACAAAGGCCAGATTGTGGCTATGGATATTTACGAAAGTAAGCTCAAAAAATTAAAGGTAAGAGCTAGACGTAATGGTGTTCATAATGTTGAATTAAAAGTTATTGATTCTACGAAACCAATTAAAAAATTATACAATAAGGCAGATCGTGTTTTAATTGATGCTCCTTGTTCTGGCTTAGGTGTTTTGCGCAGAAACCCAGATGCCAAGTGGAAATTAGAACCTGAGTTTTTAGATAGAATTAGAGCAACTCAACAAGACGTATTGCAACAGTATTCCAGAATGGTAAAACCAGAAGGTAAATTAGTGTATGCAACCTGTTCTGTGTTACCGTCTGAAAACCAAAATCAAATAAAAACATTTTTAAAATCTGAAGCAGGTGCAAATTTTTCTTTAATAAAAGATAAAAATGTTTTTGCTCATACTTCTGGATTTGACGGATTCTATATGGCGCTTTTAGAGAGAAAAGGTTAATAACTTTTCATTTATAATTCTGTATTTACTTTTTGAATCTTTTATTTTTATATTCTTTCTTTAAATTTAAAACTAAGTATGGAATATAAAAACATTGTGTTTATTGGTAAAAGCTTAGATGACTTTATCGCTGGAAAAAAGGGTGAACTGGATTGGTTAGACATGATTCCTAATCCAGAACAAAATAGCATGGGCTATTACGATTTAATGGAAGAGATAGATGCGATTGTCATGGGGAAAACAACGTTTGAAACCGTTATTGGTTTTGATATTGACTGGCCCTATAAAAAACACGTTTTTGTATTAAGCCATTCACTTAAAGAAGTTCCAGATAACCTTAAAGATAAAGTAACCCTGTTACACGGAAAAGAAAATGATGTTTTAGATGTTATTCATAAAAAGGGTTTTAATAACCTTTATATTGACGGCAGAAAAACAGTTCAAAATTTCCTTAAAGCCGATTTAATCGATGAGCTTAGAATTTCCACAATTCCTATTTTACTAGGAGATGGTATCCCTTTATTTGATATACTTCCAAAACCCTTAATATTTAACCATGTTAAAACGGAAGTATTTTTAGATCAGATCGTTCAAAGCCATTATAAACGAAAGAGGTAACATCTTTCAACTAAGTCTTTCCTATTTTAGATAATGAATAATGATTTAAAAATACATCTATCTCATATTCTTAAAGAATCCATTACTGTGGTTTCTCCTGTTCACGGTGGTGATATTTCAAGTGCTTATAAAGTTAAAACCTCAAATAATTCCTACTTCTTGAAATTAAATAGCTCAACAAATGCTGCAAAAATGTTTCAAACTGAAGCTTACGGATTGCAAATAATTAACGAAGCAAACACCATAAAAACACCTAAAGTTTTAGCTTGCGATATTTTTCAAAACAGCTCTTTTCTACTCATGGAGTTTATTGAAAGTAAATTACCTTCATCTAGAGATTACATAAACTTAGGAAATCAATTAGCTCAATTACATCAATGCACTTCTGATAAATTTGGTTTAGATCATGATAACTTTATTGGCAGTTTGCCACAAAGTAATAAACCAAATAGGACTTGGACCGATTTTTACATAACAGAACGTTTAGTACCTCAACTAGAATTAGCCATACAAAAACAGTTACTTTCTAAATATGAATGTCCATCTGCACAAAACATCAAAGACTTCTTAAAGTCTTTATTTAAAGATATAAAACCAGCCTTACTACATGGTGATTTATGGAGTGGTAACTACCTCATCTCTAAAAATGGCGTGCCATATCTCATTGACCCAGCTGTATACTTTGGACATCATGAAGTAGATATTGCTATGACCAAATTATTTGGTGGTTTTGATGCAACTTTTTATGACGCTTATTATTCTAATTTAAAAAGAGATGAAAACACCTCAACTAGAATAGAAATTTATCAATTATATTACCTTTTAGTTCATTTAAACTTATTTGGTAGTTCTTACTATGGCTCTGTGTCTACTATCTTGAAAAAGTATTTTTAGTTACTAACTGCCATTCCCGCAACTTGTAACGTTGTGTCATTCCAATCTAGGTACGAGGAGACATCTCATCATGATGGGATGTCTCGAAAGTTTATCCTGAGCGTAATCGAAGGACTCATGCTTCGCTCTATCGATATAACAAACAAAGATATTTTCAATACAGTTTAAGTCGAAATCAGGTTAAATTATAGAATATTATGATGACAAAAAAGGCATCAAATAGAACCGTCATTTAGTTTTGAAAAAAATATTTTGAATGCATATTAACTTTCATACAATAAATATAATATCCTTACGTTTAACTGTAGTATACAGTCCAACCATTACACGAAAGAATAATTATTTAGAGTTAGTCGTCTACATACACAAAAAATTCGTATCAAGAGATTTGTATAACTAAAACTCGTAATTTTTATTTCGAGTTTTTTTTATATATGTTAAAAAAAGTTAAATATTATAAGGTCGTGCAATATCGCAGAACTTTATTCGTCATATATACTAAGATTCTTCACATTAGTGTTGTTGAAGTTGATTAATAGCTAGAAAAACCCGAAACTAAATCGTTTCGGGTTTTTTATTTTTAAATCATTAATACGAAATATTTAAGTTGGTTTTAACACCATTTTATAATGGCGCTACCCCATGTAAACCCACTTCCAAAAGCAGCTAAAACAAGATGATCACCTTCTTTTATCTTACCTTCTTCCCAAGCTTCTGTTAAAGCAATTATAACAGATGCAGCAGTGGTATTACCATACTTCATAATATTATTAAATACTTGATCATCCCTTAAAGCAAACTTCTTCTGGATAAATTGAGCGATTCGTAAATTTGCTTGATGCGGAATCAACATATCTATATCCTCCTTTTGTAAACCGTTCTTCATTAAGCCTTCCATTATCACCTCACTAAAACGGACTACAGCATTTTTAAAAACAAAAGTGCCATCCATATAAGGAAAATAGGATATATCCTCTTCTTTAGATGCTAAAATTTCAGGTACCCAATGCGCAATACTTGGCGACGCTACCATTAATTTGTCGGCATATTTCCCTTCACTATGCAAGTGTGTAGACAGAACACCTTTAGTATTATCTTCTTCTCTGGATAACACACACGCCCCTGCTCCATCTCCAAAGATAACCGAAACCCCTCGCCCTCTAGTTGTTTTATCTAATCCATTGCTATGGTATTCTGCCCCAATAACAAGAATATTTTTATACATTCCAGTTTTAATAAATTGATCGGCAACAGATATAGCATAAATAAATCCAGAACATTGGTTTCTCACATCTAAAGCCCCAATAGTAGGCATATCCAACATATCTTGTATTTGCACACCACAGCCAGGGAAATAATAATCTGGACTTAAAGTTGCAAATACAATAAAATCAATATCATCTTTTGTTAATCCAGAACGGTCTATGGCTATTCTAGCGGCCTTGGCCCCCATGATTGCCGATGTATCATCAGAACCTTCCTCAATCCATCTACGTTCTTTTATACCCGTACGTTCCTGAATCCATTCGTCGTTAGTATCCATCAATTTAGACAAATCATGATTGGTTACAACGTTGTCAGGAAGGTATTTTCCTAAACCTATTATTTTCGAATTATACATAAAATCTTTTCTTTGAGTCATACCAAAGTACAACAAGCGCCATTAAATTCCAATTATAAAAAAAATCAAACCCCAAAATGTGAACTAAAAAAACACTTCTGCATTAGTGCAAAAATTGCTTTTTCTTGCAAAAACATTGTGCCAGTTTGTCACATTTTTACTCTTGGTACTTTTTTTGTCTAACTCTTCAAGGTAGATAAAAAACAATAATTAATCAGATTCCCTTCTGCAAGGGAATGACAAATAAACTATTTATTATGACAAAAGGAAATATTAATGTTTCGGTAGAGAATATCTTTCCTCTCATTAAAAAATTCTTATACAGTGATCACGAAATCTTTTTACGTGAGTTAATTAGTAATGCTACAGATGCCACTTTAAAACTAAAGCATTTAACTAATGTTGGTGATGCAAAGGTTGAATACGGTAACCCGCAAATTGAAATTAAAATTGATAAAGACGGTAAAAAGCTTCATATTATAGATCAAGGTTTAGGTATGACAGCAGATGAAGTTGAAAAATACATCAACCAGGTTGCGTTTTCTGGAGCTGAAGAATTTTTAGACAAATACAAGGATTCTGCTAAAGATTCTGGAATTATCGGACATTTTGGTCTTGGTTTTTATTCTGCTTTTATGGTCGCTGAAAAAGTTGAGATTATCACTAAATCTTATACAGATGCGCCAGCAGCTCATTGGACTTGCGACGGAAGCCCAGAATTCACATTAGAAGCTTCAGACAAAACAGATAGAGGTACAGAAATCATTCTTCATATAGCTGAAGATTCTACAGAGTTTTTAGAAGATAGCCGTATAACAAGTTTACTAGAAAAGTATAACAAGTTTATGCCTATTCCAATTAAATTTGGAACAAAGGAAGTAAACGACCCCGATTTTACACCAAAAACGACAAAAGATAAGGACGGTAAAGAAACAACCGAGCCTCACAAACAAATAACCGTAGACAATATCATTAACAACCCTAACCCTGCGTGGACTAAACAACCTGCAGATTTAGAAGACCAAAACTACAAAGACTTTTATCGCGAATTGTACCCAATGCAATTTGAAGAGCCTTTGTTCAATATTCACTTAAATGTAGATTATCCGTTTAATTTAACGGGGATTTTATACTTCCCAAAAATGTCTAACGACATGCAAATTCAGAAGGATAAAATTCAACTATACCAAAATCAGGTTTTTGTAACCGATAATGTTGAAGGTATTGTGCCTGAGTTTTTAACCATGCTTCGTGGTGTTATTGATTCTCCAGACATTCCTTTAAATGTATCTCGTTCTTATTTACAAGCAGATGGTGCTGTAAAAAAGATCTCATCTTACATTACCAGAAAAGTAGCCGATAAATTAAAATCGTTGTTTAATAACAACCGTGAAGATTTTGAAGCGAAATGGAATGATATTAAAATCGTGATTGAATACGGGATGCTTTCTGAAGAAAAATTCTTTGAAAAAGCAGATGCTTTTGCATTATACCCAACGGTTGATGGTACGTATTACACCTACGAAGAGCTATTCAATAAAATTAAAGCAAAACAAACAGATAAAGATGATAAGTTAGTTATTCTTTATGCTTCAGATAAAGATGCACAACACAGTTACATTGAATCTGCTAAGGCTAAAGGATACGAAGTGTTGTTATTAGATTCTCCTATTGTATCTCATTTAATACAAAAATTAGAATCTACTAAAGAAAACATAACGTTTGCACGTGTAGATGGAGATCATATTGATAATTTAATTAAGAAAGATGAAACAACCATTTCTAAATTAGATGAAGATCAGAAAAAAGCTTTAGACGAGTTATTAAAAGAAGTGATTCCTTCTGAAAAATTCATGGTACAACTAGAAGCTATGGATAGCGATGCATCACCGTTTATTATTACACAACCAGAATTTATGCGTAGAATGAAAGAAATGCAGGCTACCGGTGGTGGTGGGATGAATATGTTTGGTAGTATGCCAGAAATGCACAACCTTGTAGTAAACACAAACTCCGAATTAGTAGGTGAAATTTTAGCTACTAAAACCAAAAAGAAACAAGAACGTTTAATTACGCAAAGTTTAGATTTGGCACGTTTATCTCAAGGACTATTAAAAGGTGAAGAGTTAACAAACTTTATTAAGCGTAGTTACGAGATGATAAAATAAATGTCATTCCCTCGAAGGAGGGAATCTCATGAAACTATCTTAAATATTAATATAGATACCAAAACCACTTTGTGAAAACAAGGTGGTTTTTTGTATAATATATGTATTGCCTTTGTGAAAATTTTCAACTAACTTCGTTTAACAATCGATAAAATTCACATGTACTGAACTTATTTCAGTATTAAAACGGGTTTTATCTTTGCATTGTAGTGCATTTGACAAAATCACATGGAAAGAAAATATAATGTTTACTTATTAAATAACTTTGAAACCAACTTATCTTATACAGATATTAGTTTATGAAAAAAATTATAATATTAATTCTATTAGTTTCACAAAATTTAATCTTCTCTCAAAAAGATAAGATGTACAATTCTTTAGAAAATGCATTAGAAAATAAAGACCTAGTTTATAAATTAGACCTAAGCAAACAGAAACTATCTGATATTCCTGAGTCTATTGGAAAGCTTAAAAATCTGACTCATCTCAATTTAAGCCGTAATGATCTGACAACATTACCAGACGGTATAAGCAAACTCTCTAATCTTATTGAACTTAATCTATGTTTCAATAGTTTTACAGATATGACAAGTTCTTTAAGAGCATTAATTCATCTGGAATCTTTAAATCTAAATAGTAATAAACTTACTAAATTCCCTGAAGTTGTTAACGAACTTCACAATTTAACCTCTCTTGACCTCAATTATAATAAGATTACTGAATTACCAAATACATTTAGGAATTTAACAAAACTAGAATATTTATACTTGACAAACGTTCAACTCAAAAGGCTTCCAGAATTTATAGGAGATTTTAGCAGTTTGAAAAATTTATTTATTGGAAATAATCAAATTACTAAAGTCCCAGAATCCATTGGCAAACTTATGGATTTAAACACTATATATTTAAATGATAATAGTATAAAAGAATTACCAGAATCTATTAGTAATTTAAATAACCTCTTTAAACTTCTATTATATAATAACAAAATAGACGAAGTAAATAAAATAAAGATTAAAAGCTTACTCCCTTCTAACTGTATTATTAAATTTTAAGAGAAACAAAACAACATTTACGCTTTAAAAAACTAATTCGTAAAAAATCTCACTCAATTGACATAAAATATTTAACCTAAATCAATAGGTATCTGGTTGTTACCTACTAAACTGCAATCGATTTTCAATTTCCGTAAATTTTATAAAAAAATAGTGACTATCTTACTGATCTAAAACAGTCACTAAATGCCATCTGAAAATCATACCAAATCCTTAAACAACAAAAAATTTGATACCATTATTATTGGTTCGGGGGCTGGTGGGTTGGCTGCGTCAATATGCTTGTCACGAGCCGAACAAAAAGTGCTGGTTTTAGAACAACACGATGTTCCTGGCGGTTGGTGTCACAGCTTTTATCTTAATGGCTATCGCTTTACACCAGGTGTACATTATGTAGGCTTAGTTGGAGACGGCTTATCTACAAGCGAGCTCTATGAGGGCTTAGGAATTGCGAACGACATGGCTTTTTATCGTCAAAATCCAGATGCCTTTGAGCATTGTTGGATAGGTGATGAGCGTTTCGATTACCCCGCAGATTTTAAAACATTTGAAGAACGCTTAATACAACATTTTCCTCACGAAAAAAAAAATATAATTAAATATCTAAAACTGGTTACTAATATTGGTAAGCAATTAGGGTTAATACCCAAAGTAAAAGGGTTGTGGCAGCATATAACCATACCATTTCGCACAAAGCATATGGGGAAATATGCTCCATTTAGTTTAAAACGGGTTATGGGTTGGTACATTAAAGACCCATTGTTAAAATTAATTTTAAATATTCAGGTTGGAAATCATGGACTGGCTCCAGCAAAAGCTAGTTTTGTATTACATGCAGCAATTATGCATCACTATCATGTTGGCGGATTCTATCCAATGGGTGGTGGCGGAGCTATTGTAAAAGCCATGGTAAAGGCCATAAAAGCAAAAGGTGGGGTGGTAAAAACAAGAGCTGCCGTAAAACGGGTTCTTTTGGAAAAAACGGGTGGTAAACAGCAAGTAATAGGCGTAGAATTAATCAATGGGGAGCAAGTATATGCAGATCGTGTTATATCTAATGCAGACCCTGAAATCACATATAAAAAATTAATAGGAGAAGACTATTTAAGTAAAAAGTTAAAGAAAAAACTTAATAAAACCACATATTCTTGCACGTCACTTATGCTCTTTCTAACAGTAGATATGGATGTTACAAAAGCTGGTATTGATTCTGGAAACATTTGGCGTATACCAAATGAAGACTTAGATGATTTGAATAGTGACATGCAAAAAAAAGACATCCTAGAAGGCGAAGAGTTCTCTGGTATGTTTATTAGCTGTCCCACTAAAAAAGATCCGACTAGTTTTAATGGAAAACATCATACCATAGAGGCCATCACATATATTAATTACGACGCTTTTGAGGATTATGAAGGTGAAAATATGGAACGAAGTGAAGCATACTTAAGATTTAAAGAAAAATTAATTGCAAAATTCTTTGTAACTCTGGAGAAAGTAATTCCGGGTATTTCAAATCATGTTGTACAAAAAGAATTGGGCACACCTTTAACCAACAAGCACTATATTAATTCTACACGTGGCAGCGTTTATGGCACAGAAAAAAGTCTAAAGAATATTGGTCCTTTTTCGTATAAAGCTAAAAGTGAAATAGAAAATTTATACATGTGTGGTGCCAGTATTGCATCACATGGTGTTGCTGGCGCGAGTTACTCTGGTGTACAAACTGCTGCAGCTATTTTAGGCTGTCGTCAAGATGACTTACTAAAACCTGTGGCAGATCAACAATTGCAAATTTTTGAAGCAGAAGACGACACTAATTATCCTGATTGGATGCGCAAGAAAATAGAAATGAAACGCGCTAAAATAAAAGCAAAAATGGTGTAACCCGAAAGTGCTATCGTTACTAGCAATCGCATCATGTTATTTAAAACTACCTCGATAGCGCAGATTTGTACCTTAAATCCGCGCTATCGGAATATCTCAATTTTTAGAAAAACCCAGATTTTACGGGTTTCCCACAGTAGTTTTTTTTAAATTTTCGACGAACTGCACAAATCCCCCATTTGTGACTGTAGTACTTTCTATTTATAAACGTAAGTTTATACGTATTATATTTTGCTACGTGGACAAGTAATTAAGTATAATTTTTTAAACACAAAAAAATGAAAAGACTGAAATTCAGACAGTATATAAGAACCTGTATTTTACTTTTTGCCTTATCCACCGTATTATGGAATTGCCAAAAGGAAGACGAACATGTTCACGACGCCGACCAAGAAGTCGCTGTTAACAAAAACAGTACGCTAACCAAAGTTTCCTTTGATGATGTTCTAAATCGTAATTCCATTTCAAGCAAGGAATTTGGGATAAAATCAAAAAATGAAGCCCTTTCCAAGAAAACCTCGGACACCCGCAGCTTACAATTGGTCAGCAATATGGGAGTCCAGAAACATTATAAAGATTACAATATCTATGTCTTTCTAATGGAGCGCACTGATACGAGAGACAACTATTCTTACAACCTTGTTGTGGAAGAGTTTCAAGGGACTATCAAAAAATTCATTTACAAATACCCATTAGATCGCTCTGAGGACATAGAGTTCACAGAACTAGGAAATCATGTTCCGGGAAACTCTGATAAATCCATATCTGGTAAACCACCAGTGCAGGTATATGTTGATACACCTTTAGGTGGAGGCTGCACGAAACGGTATGTATATAATGTAACGCCATGTCCCTGCGTTCAACACATAGACCCGAACGTTTGCACATGTTTTGTGAGACCTAATTGGGTTTATTCTGGAGGCCCTTATATAAGCTGTCCAGCGAATTATGATTACTTACTGTTAAATAATCCAGCCCCAAATCCAGATTTAGACCTAGATACTTCTGTTTCAACAAGTGATGAGTTTGGTTGTATTAGGAACAGTGAAGGATACACGGAATGTCCAGCTCCAGAGGAAAATCCAAATGCTCAAACTGAGCCAGGAAATCCTCTCCCTGTAATTGAAAATCCAAATGTAATAGCCGAAGCATTGGACTTGACCAATGAGCAACGTTTATGGCTCGACCAATTGGAAAATATGAATAAAAAATGGGAAATTGGAGAATTCCTTCTTGATTATAAATATACTGTTCAATATGACAACGCTCAAATACTTGCACGTATAGCTATAGGAGATTGGATGATAGACCCGAATTACAAAATCGATTTAAACGAGAGTTTCCTTTCACCATACAAGATTGATTTGAGTCTTATTACTCCGACACCTTGGAGTCCCGACGCGGATAAAACCAAGATAGTCTGCATTTATAATAAAATTACAAAGTCTCCAAAATTTAAAAGTTTATTCCTTGATACCTTCGGAGATAGTGAAAACCTAAACGTCAGATTTAGACTCGTTGATAACTTAGCAAGTGGAGCCAATGCCGAAACGGAAGCCAATTTACAACGACATCCAGTTACACAAGAGGTTATTGGGTATACTGGACTGATTTCAATTAACAGGGCTAATCTTGTTGGTAGGAGCGCATACTCAATTGCCAGAACAATAATCCATGAATCCCTCCATGCTTATTTGACGGTCAAACAATATAAATGTGGTGGTACTTCATTGGACATATTGAACGATACTGAATTTGGAGAGTTAATAAATCTATATCATTCCACAGCTTGCGCTTTACAGGGCGATCACGAATTTATGTATGATTTTTTAGTTCCTACGATATCAGAAATCTTGAAAGAAATCAGGGATGACTTTGTTCCTGCAAACCATCAAGTGAGTGCTGAGTCATACACCCACTTCATAGATGAGACCAACCCAAGTGGATCAACCGTTGCATGGAATTGGAACGATTTCTATAAATATTTTAGTCAGATGGGATTGCATAAAAGTGATGCATTCCAATTTGAAGTTTTTCCAGAAACTTCCCCAAAGTATCAAAACTTTCTCAAATATAATACAGTAGGAAATAATGATTTTTCGAAAGATTGTAATTAAATAATAAATAGTGTCATGAAATATGTAATTATCTGTCTTGTATTTTTTTCCGTTAACCTTCATCTTCATTCGCAAAATATTGAAGAGACTCATCGAAACAATGAAGTGCTGTTTCTACTTCATTCTGGTAAAAATGGAAACTACCATTCTAAATGGATATCTAAAAGGTCAAAAGGTATGCGTGCGACTATTCGTTATAACTATTATGTTGTTAATAAAAATGATACGTTGTCAAACGACGTACGAATAACTCTTAGATATTCTCATTATGACGACTTTGATTCGCAAAATTCGGATAGACCAGTTCCGTATTTTAAGGTAAACAAGAGCTTTTTGAAGCGGAACAAGGATATTATCATCACTCTGGATACTATGGAAAAGATGGGGTATTCGAAAACAAAAGAATTAATGCAGGAAGCGAAGACAATTTATCTTATTGATGCCACTGAAAACACAAAAAAGGAAATTACCATAAAACAGGTAAGGTATTCTTTTCTATCAATAGAATAAGATAATCACAATTTCATAAAAAAAAGAAGCTGTCTCAAAACCGAGGCAGCTTTTTTTTGATTTAGCATAGTAGTTTTGTATTTTAATATCTAAAAGTATTTCATCATATGACTACCAATTTTAAAGACTATAACCAGCAACAAAATTGGCTTTTCCCAACTAGTATAGAAGAACTTATTCCACCGGATAAGCTAAGGCGGTTTATTCCAATTTCTTTTTAAGTGTTTTAAACTTACCAATATCAGCATCAGTAACCGAGTCATATATTTCAGCGAAGTCATTTAATTTAAACCCCATTGCCTCTACAATTAAAACTAATGTAGTAGCACTAGGTGCGGATTTTGCATTAAAAGTATCAGAAACCGTTGCTTTCCTTAAATCTGCATTTAAAGCAATTTGATTATAGCTTTTGGCAATTTCATCCCCCTCTTGATTAAAATCTTTACTCATCATCAAGAGCTCATTTAAGCTAAATGCAATTTTGAAACGAATAAGCTGAATTGATTCCTTTTTCATCTATGCAATTAACTATTTAGCAAACAAATTATCGGTACGTTAAAACGTACCGATAATTTTATATATATTTGGCTATATATCTATTTATTTAGATACTATTTGAATAAATTTGCGAAAGCATTTCTAATAAAATTAGAAGTTTTCGCTTAGAGTCTCAGAAAGAAAACTGATAATTTTATGCAATGAGATGATAAGCAGATTTGCTCACGTACCCGGGTGTGGGTATCGAGTAAGAGTAAGTTAAAAATATATTCTATTTAAAATCCACTTTCTATAATTCAAAATCAAATAATTCTTTGGGGTGTATTTCTAGACCTTCAGCTAAAGACAAGATTGTTTTCATAGAAGCTCCATGTTCTCCCTTTAACACACGATATACTTGTTTAGGTTCTATTTTACCTATGGAGGCAACTGTCATTACATCTTTATTATACTTTTCAAGTAATAATTTTAGGTGCTCTCCAAATGCTTTATAATATGCTTTGTTGGTTTTCTTCACTTTGTGAAGTTGTGTTTTTTTTCAAAATAATAATTGTCAAATTTGACAATACGGTAATTATTTTTTATATTTGTTTTTTAATCAGTTCTATTAGTATTGAACTGTAATTTTTATATTTGCGATTCTTCGTATAGAAAATATTTGAAGTCATCGCTTTGAATCTCGTATCAGAAAACTAGTAATTTTTAAGCAACGAGATGATAAGTAAGATGCTCACGTCTTTTTGGCGTGGGCTCACTTATTGTTGCTCGGTATACTAGTGCCTCTGATACAATAAGCTGAGTTCCACGCCTTTTTTGTTTCCATACATTACAGGCTTTAACGTAACATATTTATTATGACAAAAACAGAAGCCTTTAAATACCCCGACTGTCTTATACTGCCCCAATATAGTATTATAGCCGTACTCATGGTACTAATAGATAAATCTCACCTAACCCATGCCGTTAAAAAACATTGCAAAACAGGTTTAAAGGTTATAGGGATTATTTATGCAGATACAAACTACAACACAGGAACCAATCTTTTATCTAGAAAAGAGTTCGATGCGTTCTTTTCTTTATGTCCTATCGCGTATTTTAATAATAGAGAACTAATTCCTGCAAATACTATTATTGAAAATATAGAGCTATGTGTTAGAACAAACGATGTAGCAAATATGGTTTAGCAAAACCAAAAAAAACAGTCTCTCAATTATCAACTTGAAGTGTTGAATTAATTTTTAGCTCAAGAGGTTGAATTAAAGACTTAAATAATGCCTTTAAGACAGCCTCTTTTATTAAAAACTCACGTTTAATAAGAAGTTTAACCTAATAGTAGGATGACGTAGTAGCTCTAAATTAAACATAAAAACGACATACAGAAAAAGATATTAAGATCTATAAAATCATTTTTTACAAAATAAATTTGCGTAACCGAATGATTACATATATATTTGTAACCAATCAGTTACCTAAATTATGAGAAGAGACGTTTTCCAAGCAATTGCTGATCCTGTTAGAAGAGATATTATCGAACTACTTGCTACTGAAACATTAAGTGTTAACGAGGTAGCAGAGAAATTTGAAATCAGCAGGCCAGCAATTTCAAAACATTTAAAAATATTGAACGAATGTGGCATCATCGATTTTAACCAAAAAGGAAGAGAACGTTTATGTTTAATACAACCACAAAAACTAATTCCCGCGTTCTTATGGATAAAACAATACCATAAACTATGGGAAGATAGAATAGATTCCTTTGAAAATTACATTAATCAACTTCAAACAAAAAACAACAAAAATGAGTGATTTAAAAAACAGAACGTTAACTATTGAAAAAACGTTTAATGCCCCTTTACAATTAGTTTGGGATGCTTGGACACAATCGGAACACATTGTAAAATGGTGGGCGCCACAAGGCATGGACATTAAAGTTATTGAGCACGATTTTAAAGTTGGTGGGACATGGAAATATGCCATGCCCATGCCAGATGGAAATGAATTTATTTCTGAAGGGACTTACAAGGAAATTATTGCATTAAAGAAAATTGTTACTTCAGCAGATTTTAAACCTATGACCGAAAATGTTGAATTACAGGCACACTTTGAAGCAGATGGCGAAAAAACAAAGTTTACATTTAGTGTTATTCATGCTACAGAGGCATATTGTAAACAACAAGAAGACATGGGCTTTTATAATGGTTGGGGGTCTGCTCTGGAACGATTAGACAAAACTTTAGAAACACTAACAACATAATAATGCGTACAAAAACCAGGAAAACCATTTACGTTATAGCTACAGCCTTACTTACTTTAATAATACTAGCTACCATTGGAAATAGTATTTTTAATATAGAATTTAGTAACAGGTTTGAGGACATAGGGATATCTTAATTGTCTATGCCTAAATAAATTTATAAATGTTAGAAAAAAAGAACTCTTTAATACATTTTATTCTAGATACTGTTCCTATACCAAAAAGTGAGGCAGAAGAAATTGCCAATACATTTCATCCAATTCAATTAAAAAAAGGAGATTTTTTATTAAGAGGGAATCATATTAACAATGACTATTTTTACCTCGAAAAAGGGTTAATGCGTACATTTTTATTCGATTTAAAAGGTAACGAAATAACAACTGATTTTTTCATTGAAAATAACATCGTTTTTGAAGTTACCTCCTTTTTTAATCGGGTTCATTCAGAAACTAATATTCAAGCTATTACAGATTGTTCTGGATTTAGAATCTCTTATGATGAGCTTAATACACTCTTCCATAACAAACCTGCTTTTCGAGATTTTGGACGTGCTATTTTAGTTAAAGAGTTTATTACTTCAAAAAAACGTAATTATGGTATGATTAATAGAACAGCCGAAGAACGCTACCAAAATTTATTATCTTCAAAATCGCAAATCATACAACAGGCCCCTTTAAAATATATTGCATCCTATTTAGGCATTACAGATAGCACCCTAAGCAGATTACGAAGAAAAATATAATTGCTTAATTTCTTGCCTTTTGTCAAGTAATTTTTATGAGTTTTAATAGAATTTTATACTCTAAAAAATAACAAATGGCTGAAATATCTACTTTTTCAATAATAGGCTTTATCCTAACGACTCTTGTTACATTATGGTTTTTATATAAAGCTTCTAGAAACAAAAAAATTCTTTTAGGTATCATGATATGGATGTTTATAGTTGGCGTACTCGGACTATCCGGATTTTATAGAAATACAACGGCGTTTCCTCCAAGGTTCTTTTTCCTATTAGGTCCAGGAATACTTTTTGTCCTCATCATTTTTCTAAACAGAAATACAAGACAAGTTACAGATTCGTTTCATCTAAAATGGTTAACCCTGCTTCATGTTATAAGGGTTCCCGTAGAATTTAGTCTCTATTATATGTTTTTGGAAGGATTAATACCTAAATCTATGACCTTTGATGGATTTAATTTTGACATTCTTGCTGGTATGACTGCTCCTGTTATTTATTATCTGGTATTTATAAAAAAATGGGGTAGTTATAAAGGGCTTTTATTTTGGAATATTATATGCTTGGGGTTACTTATAAATGTGCTAACAATAGCTTTTCTAAGTGCCCAAACACCTTTACAAAAGTTGGCATTTGAACAACCAAATATAGGCGTAGCTTATGTCCCTTTTGTATGGCTTCCTGCAATAATTGTACCTATAGTTTTAGTTTCTCACTTAAGTAGTATAAGGCAACTATATATCCTTCTAAAAGAAGAGCAATTGACTATAAATTAAAAACAGTTTTTTCTAAAATTAAATAAACTACTTTAATTTTTTTCCAACAAAAAACAACCCCTGACATAATATGACATAAGCCCAAATATCTTTGCATTAAGTTTAATAATTAAAATCAATTTAAAAATGAAAAATGCAGTTAACTGGTTTGAAATCCCAGTAAAAAATTACGAAAGAGCTAAACAATTTTACACCACCGTTATTGGTACAGAAATTATGGATCACCCGATGCCAGATGACAATATTAAGTATGGTGTTTTTGCTTACGATATGGAAAATAAAGGCGTTGGAGGTGCTATTATTCAGGGAGAAGGGCAAACTCCAACAACTGAGGGGGCAACCATCTATTTAAATGGTGGAGACGACTTAAGTACTCCACTATCTAGAGTAGAACCAAATGGTGGTAAAATAATCATGCCAAAAACAGATATTGCCGAAAATGGATTTATAGCACAGTTTATAGATACTGAAGGCAATAGAATTGCATTACACTCTATGATGTAATCTAAAATAAATCACGGAAGTGGTTTACAATTTATTCAATCAAAAAATTAACACACGTTATTAAAAGATAGTGGATTGTAAAGCGGTTCACTATCTTTGTTTTATGTCTCAATTATCAAGACTCATAGCCATATTAACACTGTTAAAATCAAAACGTCTTTTAACAGCCAATGAGCTTGCTAAAAAGTTTGAAGTAAGTGTAAGAACCATATACAGAGACATTAGAAAGCTTGAAGAAGCTGGTGTACCAGTTACTACTATTGAGGGTCGAGGCTATTCCTTAATGGAAGGATATTCAGTTGCTCCTGTACAATTTACTGAAAAGCAAGCCAATGCTTTAATCACGGCAGAACAATTAATAAATCAATCGAAAGACACCTCTTTTGTTGAAAATTTTAATGAAGCCTTAACGAAAATCAAGTCTGTTTTCAGAACCTCCATACAGGAAAAAAGTGAGTTATTACAGAGCAAAATCTATGTTTTTAATCCTACTTACGAAAACATTTCCAGTAATGCTCTTTCTGAAATACAATTGGCTATTACCAATTTCAACTTTATTGAAATTAACTACTGCAAAGTCAATGATACCAATATTTCATTTAGAAGAATAGAGCCCTATGCCATATATTCTATTCAGCAAAAGTGGATACTCATTGCTTGGTGCCACTTACGAAATGACTATCGTGCTTTTCGAATTGATAGAATCCAACATTTTAACATATTGAATGACACCTTTGAAGATAGAAAATTCAATCTTCAAGATTATTTTCAGTCGTGCCCATACAATTAAAAATAGTACGCGCATTAATAAATTATTTTCTTATTTTTAAGTCTTTCTAACGCTTCAATCTTTTTCATGAAATTACAGGATGGTAAAAATATTATTCCCTATTTATTTTTTATTACCTTAACCTTATTTAACAGTTGTACAAAATCTGAAGAAAAAAAACCAAACATCCTTTTTATTATGATGGATGATTTAGGCTATGGACAATTTGGAATTTACAACGATACCATTACTACAGCCGATTTTGACTCGTACTTTGTTAAGTTGGTCGATAGCCTACAAGGATATTCTTTAGATAAATCCTTAGAGTTCTCAAAAACAGCAATACCAACGCTTACTAATCTTGCTAAAGAAGGTCTGGTTTTTACCAATGCCTATACAACAAGCAGTATTTGTGCCCCCTCCAGATTGGGAATTGCAACGGGAACCTCACAAAACAGGTTTGGTGTCTATACTAATGCCGATTGCGACAACTCAGGTCTAATTCCGGGTACCCATCTTGCAGAACAATTAAAAAAAAGAAATTACAACACAGCTCATATTGGAAAATGGCATATTGGAAAAAAGGACAAACAACTTCTTGAGAATATAAAACCTGATTTGAGTAAACAAAAAAGAAATAAAAGAGATACCAATAAGATTAAAAAAAGTGGTTATAATGGGTCTGTAACTAAGGAACAGCACCCTTTAAATAATGGGTTTGATTATTATTATGGTTATAACCATTGGAGTAGTGATTTTTATAATGCTACCAACGTTTGGGAAAATTTTAAGCATGCTGGAAAACAAGAAAATTACAATACGGATACGTTTACAGATAAAGCTATAGAATTTATTGACAACCAAGTTAAAAGCGACAACCCTTTTTATGTACAGTTGCATTACCATGCAGTTCATGATTCTCTAGAACCAGTGGCACCAAAAAAATATTACAGCAAATTTAATTCAGATTCTCATGTTTTAAACAATTTTTATGCACATGTTTATGGTGTAGATGCTAATGTAAAACGCATTATTAAATACCTTAAATCAAAAGAAGAATACAAAAACACATTAATTGTTTTCACTTCAGATAATGGTGCCATGTCTGCAGGTGTTTATAACAATCATAAAACAGGGTCTCCACTACCTGCAAACACACCATTTCCTGGTCATAAAGGCACGTATTTTCAAGGCGGTATTCGAGTCCCTATGTTTGTACATTGGCCAAAAGGTTTAAAAACTCATGGTATTAGTAATCAATTAGTATCTACTATGGATATTCTACCTACGGCCATTGCTATTTCCGGTGGTAAAGTTCCTGATAAAATAGATGGAAAAAGTATGCTGCCGCTTATAAATAAGAATACAAATATACCTATTCACGACCACTTAACATGGTCTGGAATACATTCTTATAAGTGGGGTTATTTAATTACTAAAAGCACTAAAAATGTTAGAGAGGAACCATATTTTGCACCACCAGCATGGGTTGTTATTAAAGGTGACTATTTATTACGTTTTACAGGTATTCTAGAAAAAGGCGTCTATCTTGAAAGTATGGCAGGACGCGACCCTGTTCTCGAGTTATTTAATATTAAAAACGACCCCGCAGAATCACATGATTTAGCCGATAAAATGCCCGATTTGGTAAAGGAACTTTCAGCTTTATATTATGAAGATTCCAAAGATTATGCACCACCATCAAACTGGAAAAAATCGAAATGGAAAGAATTAAGAAAAACATAAACAAACTTTTCAATTTATGAAAATCCTATCTACAAACATCGCTAAACCAACATCTATTATTTGGAATGGGAAAGAGCTAACCACGGGTATCTATAAAAAACCAACAAATAGTGCTATTTACTTAGGTAAAGAAGGTGTGAGAAATGATGAAGTATCAGATAAAAAAGTACATGGCGGCACGTTTAAAGCATGTTATATATTTTCTAACAATCATTATGCTTATTGGAAAGAAAGATATCCGAACTTAGATTGGGATTATGGTATGTTTGGAGAAAACCTTACGGTTTCTGGTTTAAACGAAAAAGAAATCTATATTGGTGATATCTATAAGATTGGTGATGCTTTAGTACAAGTTACACAACCTCGCGAACCTTGTTTTAAATTCGGCATTAAATTTGGAACTCAAAACGCATTAAAAGAATTCATTGAAAATGGTTTCCCTGGAACTTATGTTCGTGTTTTAAAAGAAGGGATTGTAAAAAATGGAGATACTTTCGAGTTAGTTGAACAAGCAAAAAACAGCGTTACCACATGGCAACTTTTTCATCTTTTATTTTCAAAAAACAAAAATAAAGCACTTATTAAATTGGCTATAGAAAATGAGGCTTTACCATTAAGAAAACGCGAAAAACTAAAAAAACTTTTAAAATAGCAGTAGTAATTTTGATGTATCTTTGCGACATAAAATTTAAACATGTCATTTAAAGACTTACAATTAAACAGACCTATTCTAAGAGCTATTGCAGAAACTGGTTATGATGAACCAACACTTGTCCAGGAAAAAACCATTCCTTTAGTTTTAAATAAAAAGGACGTTATTGTTTCTGCCCAAACCGGTACAGGAAAAACAGCTTCTTTTGCATTGCCTATTCTACAATTATTGTTTGATAAACAAGAGGCTTCAAAAAGAGGAAAAAAAATACGTGCCTTAATTGTAAGCCCGACCCGTGAATTAGCTATACAAATTGGAGAAAACTTTAAAAAATACAGTACTTACACCAACTTAAGAAGCACTGTAATTTATGGAGGCACTTCTATAGAACCTCAAATAGATATTCTAAAAAAAGGAGTGGATATTTTAATTGCCACGCCTGGTAGGCTACTTGACCTGCACAAACAAGACGTTGCTAATTTAGATCACGTAGAAACTTTCGTATTAGATGAAGCTGATTTAATGCTAGATATGGGCTTTATTGACGATGTTAAAAAAATTGAACGTCTTTGTACCAAAGAAAAACAAACGTTATTATTCTCTGCTACTATTCCTTATAAAGTAGAACAGTTAGCCAACACCATTTTAAAAACACCAAAACGTGTTGAAGTAGCTCCAAATTCTTCAACCTCAAAAAACATAAATCAAGCACTTTTTTATGTACCAAAACGCAATAAAATTGAACTGTGCTTACACTTATTAAGAAACACTATAAAGGGGAGCATCCTTATTTTTAGACGTACCAAGTTTGGTGTTGAAAAATTAGAACAAACATTATTAAAAAACGGTTATAAGGTTGATAGTATCCATGGTGACAAAAGCCAAAATTTAAGACAAGAGGCTTTAAAAAATTTCAAGTCAAACAACGTTAATATTTTAATTGCTACCGATGTTGCTGCTCGTGGTATAGATATAAATAATTTGGATGCTGTTATTAATTTTGATTTGCCCAACGTACCAGAAACTTACGTGCATAGAATAGGCAGAACTGCCAGAGCAGGCAATACAGGAGCCTCCTACTCTTTTTGTTCTGCTGATGAAAAAAATTATGTAAAAACGATACAGCAACTTATTCAGATTCAAATAGACGTTATTGAAGACCATCCATATCCTTTAGATCCAAAAGCGAAGCCTATTATTCATAAATCCAAAAAAACAGGTAGTAAGTATAAAAAAGGCCGTAAAAGTGAAGCTTCTAAAAAGAAAAAGAAACGTTGGTACTAATTCATTAAGAATTCCGTTATATAAACAATACCTTCACCAAAATAAAATCGCACTGATTTTTATATTTTTATGAACGTCTCTCTCAATTTAAGTAGATGAATTTTACAAACCCATTAGTTTACGGTATTCCATGTTTTTTAGGTCTCATTTTAGTAGAGCTTACATATAGCAAAACACATAACCACAAAGATCTATACAAATGGAAAGATTTAATGTCGAGTCTAACCATGGGAATAGGGTCGGTCGTTTTAGCTCCACTAATTAAAACGGTTTCTGCTATTATAATTTTTAATTATTTATATGAATTTTTTAATCCTATGGTGGATGGCGTACGCACAAATATTATGGGATGGCAATCTTTTGGTTATACTTGGCCTGTGTGGTTAATGTGTCAATTTTTAGATGATTTCACATATTACTGGTTTCACAGGCAAAATCATATGGTACGTTTTTTATGGGCTGCACATATTGTCCATCATTCGTCTGAAAATTTTAACCTAGGAACTGCCGTACGTAATGGTTGGTTTACTATTCTGTATAAACCTTTATTTTACATGTGGTTACCTATTATTGGTTTTCCTCCAGAAATGGTCATCGTTTGCTTAGGAATTGAAGCCCTTTGGCAATTTCAATTGCATTCTACATATATCCCAAAAATGGGGATTATTGAAAAGATATTTAACACCCATACTATGCACCAGGTACATCATGCTAAAAACATAGAGTATATGGACAAAAACCATGGTGGGTTTCTAAATTTATTTGATAAATTATTTGGTACTTGGAAGGAATTAGATGACGATATAGATATAGCCTATGGCGTTACAAAACCTCCAAACTCTTATAACCCCTTAATTATATTAACTCATGAATACAAAGATATTTGGAATGATATGAAAAAATCCTCCAATATATATCATAAGTTTATGTATGCCTTTGGCCCTCCTGGATGGAGCCATGATGGAAGTTCGTTAACTATTAAACAAATGAGAGAGCAATTAAAAAAAGAAAATTAAATCTCTTCAATAAATTATGAGTACTATTCAAGACATCGTAGATCAGTTAGAATTACAACCGCACCCCGAAGGTGGCTATTTTAAAGAAGTTTACAGAAGTAATGGACTTATTAATGAAGACAATCTTGGTGAAGATTTTTCCGGACAACGAAACTATGCCACGTCTATTTATTTTCTTTTAACATCTGAATCATTCTCTGCATTCCATAGAATTAAGCAAGATGAAATTTGGCATTTTTATAAAGGATCGCCCATAAAACTTCATATAATTTCCAATGATGGTATATATTCTAACACCATTATAGGAAATAATATGGAAAAGGGACAGCATCCACAATTTGTAGTAAAAGCTAAAGATTGGTTTGCTGCTGAAGTTATTGATAAAAATGCTTATGCTTTGGTAGGTTGTACCGTGTCTCCTGGTTTTGATTTTAAAGATTTTGAACTCCCAGAAAGAGATACTCTTATTTCAAAATTCCCAGAACATAAAAATATCATTACTGCCTTTTCAAGGCTCTAATTTTGTAATCTTTGATTAAAATGGCTTTTTAACAAGGGGATTTGTATACAAAACATGAGTCCAAAAAGTACAACAGCATAAATAAGTGTTTTTGGAATTGAAAATCCTGAAAATAAATTTAGTATTTTATTATCGGATAACACACTTAAATCTAAAGAATCAAACCAACTCACTGGTTCTTCCTGAATACCCAAAAGCATATATATGATTAGAGCTAAAAACACTATTGAAATAACAATCCATCCTGTTTTAGAAATCAAAGGCTTATAAACTGTAATAGTATTATTGCTCAATTCAGTAACCTGAGACATTACTGAAGCAGTGAAATTAAAAGATGGGCGCTCTAAAGACGCTTCTTTAATTACTTTTTTAGCTAAGCTATCTAAATATTTATCTGCGTTCTCTTTCATAATGTTCAATTATTTCTGGTTCCAATCGCTTTCTTAAAATAGTTGCTAACTTTTTTCTACTTCTAAATAATTTAACTTTCACATTATTGGGTTTTATCCCAATCGTTTTTGATAGCTCTTCTAAAGATTGCTCTTCAAAATAATATAAAGTTAGCAAAAAAGCATCATCTTCGGGTAATAAAGCGATACAATCTCTAATAGATTGTTCTCGTTCTTTATCTTCTAAATTATCTAAGGCATTATCAATGGTTCGTAATTGATGCTCTGTAAATTCGTCAATAGCGACATCATTAAAATGTTTTTTATTTTTTTTTAACCTGTCCAGACTCGTATTATAAGCTATTTTATAAATCCAAGTCGAAAATTTAGCTCCTCCTTTAAACTTATTTAGCGATTTATATACTTTTATAAAAGTGTCTTGTGCGACTTCTTCGGCTTCCTCTCTATTCTTTAGCATACGCAAGGTTAAAGTAAATACTAAATCTTTATAACGTTCCACCAATACTTCAAAAGCATTCGTGTCGCCATCAATAATTAGATTGATATAATGTTGGTCGTTGGTGGTCATTTTTAAGTAAGACGACTATACACTCGTTAAGGTTACATTATAACAAAAAAATATTTTTTTAATAAAAGTGTAACCAAAACAAAGAACGTGTCGTCATAAGCTATGAATAGTTTAAAATTAATCAATTAAAAACAAACAATTATGGGATCAGAATTAATCATAGTACCAATAATCTTTGGAGCCATCTTCGGAGTCTTTTATTTATATTTTTCAACACGTAACAAAGAGCGTTTAGCACTTATAGAAAAGGGAGTAGACGCTACTATTTTTACTAAAGGCAGAAATCATACAGCACCAATATGGAAAGTGCTCATTTTAAACTTATCATTATTATTAATGGGGATAGGTTTAGGAACCTTAATTGCAGCCATTTTAGAGAATTACACAGCTATAGACGAAGAACCTCTATATGTGAGTTGCATATTTTTAATGGCTGGTGCTGGTTTATTTGTAGGTTTTAATATGACTAAAAACCTAGATAAAGAATAACACAAACAATACATCAATCAAAAAAGATTAAAACCTGTTTTTAAAAAAGACAGGTTTTTTTATTTAATAGGAAAATCAAAATAAGTATTAGGAAAAGGTTCTCCCTTTAAAGTAAAGTGCCACCATTCTTTAGAATAATTTCTAAAACCATGTTTTAGCATAATAGCCTGTAATAATTGCCTATTGGCTTTTTGCTTATCAGTAATTTTTTCATAATTCACCCAAGACTCTTGCCCAAAATAGTCATAAGGACTTCCCATATCTAATGCTTCGCCTGTATTTCCATTAATTATCGTTAAATCGACAGTACTGCCTCTACTATGACCAGATCTTGAAGCAATATATTGCTCTTTAAATAAATGCTTCTTTTTTACTTCTGGGTAAAATATATGTTTGTTTACAGTATCGTTTAAATCTTTTGCCCAAAGAATAAAATGATTTACAGATTGTTGTGGTCTGTAACCGTCATAAATCTTTAAACATAAATTCTGCTCTTGTAACTCTTCATGAACCAACTTTAGTTGTTTTGCTGTTTCAACCGTTAATATAAGTTTATTTGATTGATATCCTCTAATAGGTGTTCCTACAAAATTATTTGTGGTATAGTATCTCAATTCTACATCTAAATCTGGAATAATATCGTGAACATATGTAAACCCTTTTTCTAATTGTCCAAAAGAAAAAGCGCAATAAAATATAAACAGAAGGGTCAATAATTTTCTCATAATCTAAGCGATAAGCTAAAGTAGATAAAATATTAATGTATTTAAAAATTGAACACAAAAAAACCGAGTTCCCTCAAACTCGGTTTTCTTTCAATTTGCTTTTTATATTATGAAGCTAGATTTAGGGTCTCTATATCGTACAACATAATGCAAATATTAATTAATTAATCCATTGAACTAAAAAGTGTGTTATTTAGTACACTTCAAAAGTAAAATTATAATTCATTTAAAACGACAAAAAACATATAAAATCGATGAAATACATTAAATTTTAACATTTTCAGACGAAAAGACTGTTAATCTCGTCAAAATACATAATTAAAATTTTAAATATTTGGACTTTTTAAAAAATTGTTTATATAATGGAATAGGTTTTTATAAAAAACTTCTGAGTTATTAATCTCTCATGATTACCTTTAATAAATAATCATTTAAGGCTTTCCTTTGCGGGATAAAATGGTCTATTTACATATAATAGCTTATGATATTCACAGATACAAGCCTCATTACTAACATCTTTATAATAAAATAGGTTTAGTCCAAAACATTAGTAATAAAAAAAGCATCCTGAAAAGAATGCTTTTTTACTAACTAACTAACCAAAAATATGAATTACATTTTAAGTTTAAAGTAACCACTCAATAAACTTTTTAATTAAATATAATTATTATACGTACATCAATATCTGTGCCAAACTAAAAAAATTAAAATTTATTTTATAATTAATTGAATAAAAAAATTAAAAAAACACCATATTATAAAATAACTATATGCTGTTAGCATTTAAAATATAATTATAAGATATTTGTCGATATATAAAACGACCCTATTCATGAAAAAAATTACATTTTTACTTTTAGCACTTTTAATAATCTCTTGTAATGAAAAACAGCATGATTTAATAGTTAAAGGACATATTAAAGATTTAAAAAAAGGAACTATTTATCTTAAAAAGGCAAATGATACCGTAATAGTAACTGTAGATTCTTTAGTTATAAATGGTAATTCTCAATTTGAATTACATTCTGATTTAGAATCTCCAGAAGTATTCTTTTTGTATTTAGATAAAAATAGTTCGGAAAAAGATAGAATCACTTTTTTTGCAGATAAAGGCATTACAGAAATCAATACTACTTTGAAAAACTTTGTTTATGATGCAAAAATTAAGGGTTCTGTTCAACAGAAAACATTAGAAGAATACAGAGCTATTATGTCTAAAATGCAAGATAGAAACCTAGATTTAATAAAAGAACACTTTGAAGCTCAAAAAAACAATGATACAGCTAAAGTTCGCGCTCTAAAAAAAGAATCTGATAATATATTAAAAAGAAAATATTTATATACAGTTAATTTTGCTTTAAACAATAAAGATAGTGAAGTAGCACCTTATCTTGCTCTTTCGGAAATCTACAATGCTAGAATTGCTCTTCTTGATACGATAAATATTAGCTTAACACCAAAAGTTAAAAAGTCTAAGTATGGCAAAAAATTACAATCATTTATTGATAAAATAAAAGCTTCAGAAAAATAGAATCAAAATGTTACCAAAACAAAAAAGACCTTTCAAATGAAAGGTCTTTTTTGTTTTTATTAAGAGCCGATGGAGGGACTCCCTTCGACAAACTTTGTTTGCTACCTTTAAAACAAAATATATTTTGTTTCTCAGTAATGCTCAGGATAAACTTCTTCTCCCAAGTCAAAAAATAGCTTTAAAACTAATATTGACTTCCTTTGCGTTATTTACTTTTTTAGAGCCGATGGAGGGACTCGAACCCACGACCTGCTGATTACAAATCAGCTGCTCTAGCCAGCTGAGCTACATCGGCTTATTTAACGGTTGCAAATATAATATCTAATTTAACATTTACAAGGAGTCCGTTAAAAAATTTATCCTAATTTATTAATTTTTTCAATTAAAGCTCTTCCTTTAGTTTCTAGCTCCGTATTAATCGCCTTAAAGTGTGCTTTTGCATTTTCAACACTTTTAGTATTAACTTTAGCTATTAACTCATCAAATGTAGCAATTGCTTCGTCAATAATTGCTTCACTCTTTTTTGTGTCTTTGTCTGTGTTTGCATATTCCCAAACGTAAACTGCTTCAATAATATCACCTAAAACATAATTAATATCCTTTTTTAGGTCTCTAACATTTGCCATAATCTGTGTTTTTATTTGATTGCAAAATTAAACATAAACTTCCAATAGTGTAGCATTTTTAGAAGCAATTTCATAATCTATTATTGCCGCTGGTAATAATATAGTTTCTCCTTTTTTAATAGATTCAGAAATACCATTTACCAAAATTTCAGCATCTCCTTCTACACACATGTATATTATAAATGAATCATGTTCATTTTTCTTTTTAAGTGGTTCAGTAACCTTTAAATAATTAGTGGTAAAATAAGGACAACTAACCATTTCATTAGGTTGATTTTCCGTTTTAGAATATGCCACTCTAAAATTATCTGGCATATTAAAATCGAAGGCATCTATGGCTAAATCATTATGTAGCTCTCTTTCATTACCTTCATCATCTACTCTATCCCAATCGTAAACACGATATGTAATATCACTTGTTTGTTGTATTTCGGCTACCATAACTCCTGCTCCTATAGCGTGAATACGACCAACTTCAATAAAATAAGTATCACCAACTTTTACTTCGTCAAAATTTAAAATATCCGTAAGTGTTTTATCTTCTAAATGGCTTAAATACTTTTCTGAGGTCATGTCTTGATTAAAGCCTACGATTAAGTTGGAACCTTCATCCGCTTGTAGCGTGTACCACATTTCTGTTTTCCCAAAAGAGTTATGTCTTTTAGCTGCTAACTCATCATTAGGATGTAATTGAATTGATAAATCTTCTCGGGCATCAATAAATTTTATAAGTAAAGGAAATTTATCTCCAAATACTTTATAGTTTTTATTTCCTATTAAATGACCTTTAAAAGTTTCTAAAAGCACCTTTAAAGAATGCCCTTTTAAAGTCCCATTCGACACTATAGATGTATCCCCTTCTACATCACTAATCTCCCAGCTTTCACCTATATTTGGTAAATCACTTTTTTTATTGAGAATGGTTTTTAATTTTTGTCCACCCCATATTTTTTCTTTTAAAATAGGACTGAATTTAATTGGGTATAATGTGTTATTCATTTATTTTCCTGAATAGGTTACGAAATTACGAGGTGTTTCAAATAAGGTAATCTCCAATTTTAAATGTGACGCCAACTTTAACTTCATTTTATTGTAAATTACGACAGCAATGTTTTCTGCTGTTGGGTTTAAGTCTTTAAATTCTGGTACTTCTACATTTAAGTTTTTATGATCGAAAGCGTCTTCAACTTCAGCTTTTATAAGCTCTTTTAAAATTTTCATATCAATAACATAACCCGTTTCCTGATCAATCTCACCTGTTATACTAACAATAAGTTCGTAATTATGACCGTGAAAATTAGGATTGTTACACTTACCGAAAATAGCATCATTCTTTTCAAAAGTCCAATCTTTTCTGTACAGCCGATGTGCTGCATTAAAATGTGCTTTCCTACTAACAGTTACCTTCATTTAGAAATATTTATGTGTTCGTAGAATTTATCGAAAATGACTTTAAACCATTCTGTGTATAATTCTGGTCTTAATAGAATATCTGCTTTTACTTCTTCCAAAGGCATCCATTTCCAGCTAGCTACTTCTTCCGGATTAATAGTAGGTTCCTCTTCATAGTTACCTAACAGTACATGATCATACTCATGTTCGGTTAATCCGTTGTCAAAAGGCGCTTTATAGATAAATGAAATTGATTCTTTTAAAGCAACTACAAATCCCATTTCTTCTTGTAATCGTCTTTTTCCTGCTTCAATATTAGTTTCACCATCCCGTTGATGGCTACAACAAGTATTCGTCCAAAGACCAGGAGAATGATACTTTCCAAAAGCTCGCTGCTGAAGCATTAATTCATTTTTATTATTAAAAATAAAAACTGAAAATGCACGATGCAATAAAGCTTTTTCATGGGCTTCCATTTTTGGCATTAACCCAATTTGTTCATCCTTTTCATTTACCAGAATTACTTTTTCTTCTTCCATAGAAAAGCAAAAATACCAAGTAAATATTAAAAAACATATTCTAATCAGAAATTAAAATTAAAGCTTCACCATAAAATAAAAAAGCATTCATAGTTATACGAATGCTTTTCTTTATTTGATAAATATATAATAACGTTAGTCCTTTACTAATATAAACTCACTTCTTCTATTAGCTTGGTGTTCCTCTTCAGAACATTTAACTCCTTTTGAACATTTATTTATTAGTATAGTTTCACCATAACCTTGTCCTGTAAACCTACCTGCATCTATTCCTCCTTTTTCTACAAGGTAATCTATCGTCGATTTATTCCTTCTATTGGATAATATTAAATTATATGCTTTGTCTCCTCTGGAGTCTGTATGAGATCTTACATCTACTTTTGTTTCCGGATACTCCTTCATATAATTAATGATCTTTGTTAATTCAGATTCTGCATCAGATCGTATAATAGATTTATCAAAATCAAAATATATAGGATTTAAATCTAATAACTTAAATAAGTCCACTTCATTTCGCTCTAACTTAGCTATTAGTTGTAATTCTAATGCATCTGTATCGATATCAAAAACTTCTATGGCTTCTTTATAGTTTGCTTTTGTCACCCCTAATTTATACTCACTATGACTTCCTGATAGCTTCAAACTAAATGCTCCGTTTGCATCAGACTTTAATGTCTTAGCAACTTCATTAGCGTGATTATAAATTACAACATCTGCATCAGATATAACCTGATTCGTCTTCTTATCGACTACAGTTCCTGTTATATATTGTAGATACGGATTTCTCGTAAAGCTATAAATATCATCATCCCCTTTTCCACCTTCTCTATTTGAAGATAAATACCCTTCATAGCTGGTTTCGTTTATAATGTACTCAAAGTCATCTTTCGAACTGTTGATTGGCTTCCCGATATTGATCGTCTTATTGTTTGAAGCAGCTATGTTTTCTATATTTCTGAAATAGAATACATCTAACCCTCCTAAACCCGGATGACCATTAGATGAGAAGTAAAGCGTCCCTTTTTCACTTATATATGGGAAGTTCTCTCTGCCTTCAGTATTTATTTTAGAACCTAAGTTTTTTGGTTCACCATAAGTACCATCCTCATTTATTGCTACCACATAAATATCGGATGCACCTAAAGTCCCCTCCATGTCGGATGCAAAATATAATTTTGTCTCATCTACATTAAGAGCAGGATGGGCTACATTATAGTCGTCACTATTAAATGGTAATGGTTCTATATTGGTCCAACCTTCTTCTTTCAATTCAGCTTTATATATTTTTAAGCCATGGATTCTTTTTGAATTCTTTTTGAATTCTCCTTTATAGTAATTGTTTCTTGTAAAGTATACTGTTTTGCCATCTTTTGTAAAGGCAGTCGACGATTCGTGATATTTTGTATTTATATCGCCTTTTATCTCTGCGGCTGTTCCGTTAGCATTCAATTCATAAATATCTAAAAAGGGTTGTTCGTTCCAATTATACAGTTCTTCATCGTCTCCTCTTGAGGATGCAAATATTAATTGTTCCTTATATATTGAAGTTCCAAAATCTGATAATGGGGTATTGATTTCTAGATTATTCATCTCAAAATCATCCGAAAGTTTTTCAATTGTTTCTAAATAATCTGCGTGAAATAGTTTACTTCTGGAATCTTCTGGCTGTAATCTCATAAATTCTTTTAAGATTTTATCTGCTTTGTCATAAGCTCCTATACCTTTTAAAGCTTGAGAGTATCTAAAGTAGTTTTCAGGATTTATGTTTTTTTCTTTTTGAGCTATTAACTCTCCATACCATTGTGAAGCTTCTTCCATTTTACTATTAAAATAAAAGGAATTAGCTAAGTTCTCTAGCAGCTCAGGGTTTCTATTCCCTTCGTTTGCCAATTCTAATAGTTGTTCGGTCGTTTTTACATACGATAAATTATTGTATGTCTTCTTCGCTTTTCTGGTTACACCTTTTTGACCAAAGGATACGTTTACAAACAGTAATGTCAATAACGGTAGTATTAATAATATTTTTTTCATGTCCCTGTATCTTTTTAGAAGAATCTTGGTGATAATATTCTCCCTGCTTGTTGTAATTCAAATCGCAGCATTATTTCGTGCGATCCGCTGTTATAGTTATTCAACCCTGTCGTGGTTAAATCGTATGCATAACCGATAAATAGTCCCGGATTTATTTGAAAACCTGCTAATCCACTGATGGAATCGTCCCACCTGTAACCTAATCCTAAGGTTAGTTTCTCATTAAACAATGCATTCAAGGATAAGTCGGCTATTAATGGTGCCCCAGAAACAGCCTTTACCAATGCTGCTGGTTTCAGTTTTGTATTTTCTCCTATATCAAATACATATCCTGCTATTAAAAAATAATGTAAACGTTCTGTAGCTATAGACTCTTGAACATCATCATAATGGTCTGTTGTAAAAAAGTTCGGAACAGAAAGTCCTAAATACCACTTTTCTGAGTGTAAATATAAGCCTGCTCCTATAGTTGGAGAAAATAAACTTAGATTATCATTAAAAACTCTATCTGGATATTGGAATACACCTTTACTCCAATCTGTATCTAATAAATGAAAACCTCCTTTTATCCCAAAAGATAGCTCAGTCCCTCGTATTTCATCTATAGGGATGGTATATGAGAAATTAATATCTACATTGGTTTCACTCGCTGGGCCTAGTTTATCACTTACTAGGTTTAACCCTAGTCCCAAACGGTTGCTTCTTAAAGGGGAATGAATTCCAAAAGTTATTGTTTTGGGCGCACCTTCCATCCCAACCCATTGGGTACGGTATAGACCTGTGATACTTAATACATCCCTCTGACCCGCATAGGCTGAGTTCACACTCATCGTATTATACATATATTGTGTGTACTGCGGGTCTTGCTGGGCATTTAACTCTAGACCTAATAGTGTAACAAACACTATTAAAATCAAATTTTTTGTTAATGAAGATAGCTTTATCATTTTTAATTTCTTTAGGTGTTTGCTCTATTTTATCTGTTAATGTATAACCATCCTACCTTTGGTTTAGAACCATCTCCTAAGTCTAATACATAGTAATAGGTTCCTACTGGTAATTTCTCTGTACCGTTTATGGTACTTCTTCCATTAGATGTTCCTTCAAATTCGTTGTTATAACCATTCTTTTTATAAACGATATTACCCCAACGGTTATAGATCTCTAACTTATTGTTTGGATAATTGGTGATACAGTTTATAATTAAAAACTCGTTGACTCCGTCTCCATTTGGTGAGAATTCATTGATGACTATTAAGCAACCTAATTCGGTCTCAGTTGGATCATCTTCTGTATTCCCATCTACATCATCACCATCATCACTTATATCGGTTACAGTTTCAAAACTTGGGCTGATACCTGAGGCTTCTACACTATTCATAACACCTCCGGAATTAATCGCTTGCTGTGTAATCTCAAAAGTAGCTGTATAAGTAGCTATCTCACCTACTAACAGAGTCCCTTCTGTGCTGCCTAGATCGGCATCATCAAATACTGGTTCTTCAGTTAAGGTTAGTGGATTACCGTTAATATCTGTGAAGATATCTATCAGAGCAACATCAGTTAACGTTACATTTCCTGTATTCTCTACCTCGATGGTATATCTAATTTCATCGCCTAATTCTATATCTGACGCATCTGCATATTTAGTGACCTCTAATCCAGCTGTACAATCTGCTGTCGTTGTTACGACTACAGTAATATCTGAAGGTCTGTATGAACATGGGTCATGCGGATCTGTTTGCATTTCTCCTCCTGGAGGTGTTAATTCGTCACCGTTTGTGACACCATCTCCATCACAGTCTGCTGCTAAAAATGCTGCATCTGGGGTTAATGTCATATCACTGGTAATAAAGTCACATGGTACATTTGGATCCGTGGCACTTTCACCATCTGGTGGTGTTAATTCATCTCCGTTTGTCACACCATCTCCATCACAGTCTGCTGCTAAAAATGCTGCATCTGGGGTTAACGTGATATCACTAGTAATAAAGTCACATGGTTCATTTGGATCCGTGGCACTCTCACCATCTGGTGGTGTTAGCTCGTCTCCGTTTGTCACACCATCTCCATCACAATCTACTACCAAATAAACTCCTGTTTGAACTAATGTAATATCTGCTAATATAGCATCGCAAGGATCGTTTGGATCAGTAGGACTTTCTCCGTCTGGTGGTGTTAACTCATGACAATCTGTTACACCATCACCATCGGTATCGGTTAACGCTACGGCTGTATGTGATGGATCACAAGGATTATTCTCATCACTCGTACCAGTTGGTACTTCAGGTGTAGCCGGGTTATCGATTCCCGTAGTCTCTTCACAATCGGTTAAACCATCCCCATCGGTATCTGTTAATGCTACAGTGGTATGCATCGGATCACATGGATCGTTCTCATCACTAGTTCCGGTTGGTACTTCTGGGGTAGCCGGGTTATCAATTCCTGTGGTTTCTTCACAATCGGTTAAACCATCTCCATCTGTATCGGTTAATGCTAAAACGGTATGCATCGGATCACATGGATCGTTCTCATTACTCGTACCCGTTGGTACTTCTGGAGTAGCAGGGTTATCGATTCCTGTAGTCTCCTCACAATCGGTTAAACCATCGCCATCTGTGTCGGTTAACGCTACAACAGTGTGCATCGGATCACATGGATCGTTCACATCACTCGTACCGGTTGGTACTTCAGGTGTAGCAGGATCATCAATTCCTGTGGTTTCTTCACAATCAGTAAGCCCGTCTCCATCACTATCAATAGTAGTAATACCTACCGGATCACAGGCATTATTTGGATCAAATGGACCTGGACCATAACTAGTTGGGTCTTCAGGTGTAGCAGGGTTATCGATTCCTGTAGTTTCTTCACAATCGGTTAAACCATCGCCATCGGTATCCGTTAGTGCTACAGCAGTATGCATTGGATCACATGGATCGTTCTCATCACTCGTACCTGTTGGTATTTCTGGTGTAGCAGGATTATCAATTCCTGTAGTCTCTTCACAATCAGTAAGTCCGTCTCCGTCTGTATCGATTAACGCTACAGCAGTATGCATCGGATCACATGGATCGTTCTCATCACTCGTACCTGTTGGTACTTCCGGTGTAGTAGGATTATCAATTCCTGTAGTCTCTTCACAATCAGTAAGTCCGTCTCCGTCTGTATCGATTAACGCTACAGCAGTATGCATCGGATCACATGGATCGTTCTCGTCACTAGTTCCGGTTGGCACCTCAGGTGTAGCAGGATTATCAATTCCTGTAGTCTCTTCACAATCGGTAAGTCCGTCTCCGTCTGTATCGATTAACGCTACAGCAGTATGCATCGGATCACATGGATCGTTCTCATCACTCGTACCTGTTGGTACTTCCGGTGTTGATGGATCATCAATACCTGTAGTCTCTTCGCAATCGGTTAAACCGTCTCCATCTGTATCAGTAGAAGATCCTACAATAATTGTATAATTTGCAGATGGTAAAGAGGTACAACCATTCGTATCAGTTACTTCATAATAAACATTAACAGTACCGAAATCAACTCCTGTTACTACACCACTAGCATCTACAATAGCAATACTAATGTCTGATGAAGTCCAATTTATAGTACCAGTTGTTCCTTCGGTCAAATCAATCGTTTCGCCTACACAAACCTCTGAAGGACCTGTAATTGGAGCAGCTATTGGTAATGGATTTACTGTGACTGTCGCACTGCCCGTTACAGCCTGGCTACAGCTCGTAGTGGTGTTCTCCACGCTGACCAGGTTAACCGTACTGCTGGCGGTATTGGAGGCGCTCAAGGTCGCGCTGCCTGCTCCGCTTAATGTGATCGTCGTATTGCCCCCCCCGTCTATGTTATAGGTGATCTCTGCGTTCGGGGTACCT
>NZ_JAUOEM010000001.1:1273496-1277550 GCF_030540875.1 Flavivirga amylovorans | reverse complement strand
GGCTGTGGTATCTGAATTACTCAATATAAATCGTGCTGTGAGTCCTGATGGTAAATTGCTTATGCTAAAGCCTGCATCCAAGATATCATCATTGTTTGTATCTATAAAGGTACCGCCTGTTATGTTATATACCAACGGGTTGGCATTGGTTGCGATACTTCCATTATTCGTTGCAACAACTTCTTGGTAATCATCTGCTGTTGGGTTACAGCTTATTCCTATTACTGGATCTATAAAATTGATGCCCACTGCGTTGGTACAAGTTAGTGTTGGTCTAATACCACTTGTTGTTAGACTAGTAAATGAACGAACGATATTTAATACCCCTATATTATTGGCACTAGTATTATTTACTGCATTGCCTGTCAGTTCTAAAGTTGCTGTGGTATCTGAATTACTCAATCTAAATCGTGCTGTGAGTCCTGTTGGCAAATTAGTTACGTCAAAGCCTCCATCCAAGAAACCGTCATTGTTCGTATCTCTAAAGGTATCGCCTGTTAAAGTATATACCAACGGATTGGCATTGGGTGCGATACTACCGTCGTTTGCTGCGGCTTCTTCGTAATTACTTGCCGTAGTAGTAGAGTTACAGACTATCAATGGGTCTGTAAAAAAGACACCGACTCTGGTGTCACAAATTACTGTTGGTGGAACTCCACTTGTTCTTATTCCAGCGTCAAATTCGATTCTTAATAAGCCTACAGTATCGGTACTATTATTATTTATTGCATTTCCTGATAGTTGTAAAGTTGCAGTGGTATCTGAATTACTCAATATAAATCGTGCTGTGAGTCCTGCTGGCAAATTAGGTATCGTAAAGCCATCGCCTAGTTCTATTATATCGTCATTATTTGCGTCTGCAAAGGTATCTCCTGTTATATTATATATTAATGGATTTGCATTGGGTGCGATACTACCGTCGTTTGCTACGGCTTCTTGGTAATTATCTGCCGTAGCGTTACAAGTTATGGGTGGGCAGCCTTGGGTATCTCCAACAATTATAAGTATACCTTGACTATTTAGAGCAAACCGTTCTGCACTTGCCGCACAATACTCCAAACCAGCGGCCCCCAAAGGAGCAGGACTACCACCAGGAATCCCTTGGGCTGCCCAAGCTAATATTGTAGCATCCCAATTGGATAGGGAAAGCCCAGATCCAGATAAAAAACCAGATGCATTACCAACATTCGCGAGATCCCAGTCACCAAGATAATGATCAAATAAAGGCGTTCCAAAAAACGTTCTACTCAAACTTGTAACGGAAGACACATCCCAATTACTAAATACTGGCGTACCTACAAGTGATGTACATCCCTCAAACATGTTATTCAGTGAAGATACCCCACTCAAATTTGGCGCATCGGTTGCTGGAACATCTAAATTTTCACAACCTCTAAAAGCACTATTCATAGTAGTCCAGGCAATACTACTCCCCCATTGATCTATTGATAGTAATTTTTGCCTATCATCAAACGTCATTATACCCTGTAAATTCCCTACTCCAGAAATAGGGTTACGTATGGCTATTTGTATCTCTCCCGCAGGATAACCAAATGCCGTGACATCTACAGTAGTTATTCCAGTAGTTCGATCAAAAAGGTCGTAAGTTCCATCGTTACCTACATCTATATCATAATTTCCTATGACTTGGATTCTTATGGAACTATTTGAGGAGTTCCCAAAATTCGTTGTATTCCAAGTCGTAATGAATTCGGCTTGTGCCATGGCACCTAAAGAAGACAAGAGCAGTATGGTTATTATCTGTATTTTTTTTTGTAATTGGTGCATCATAATTTTATCCGTTTATTGTTGTACACTATACATTGGGCAACATTGTTATATGCTTACTTTGTGTATATTATTACCTTATAAAATTTCTAAGATCTAGATAGCAAGCCTTGTTATTCTATTTAAATAAATTAGATAGAAATTAACTCTACAAGGCTTGCGGCTTACCAGCCCTACTAAAATCTATTGCTATTATAGTTTAATGTAATATCTCCTATACGTATAAAACTTGCATCTTGTGTGCCTACATCTGTTACGGTTAATTTAATAACTATAATAAGTGTATCTCCAGCCACTGCCGATGTTAAAGCTCCATTAAGAGCTATCGTGTTTTCTGTAAAGCTTCCTGTGCCAGCTACAGGACCATTATTTTGTAATGTAACGCCACCTTCTTCAAAAATATCTGCTTCAAAAGATGCGTTTGCCGTTCCTTGAAAATCAATAACCATTGCTGGGGTTGTACCAGACCAACTATTAAAATCGTTAGGTACTGTTAGGCGTAATACCACATCATAATCATTAGTACCGCCATCTGTTTCAAAATTGCTCGCTTGGTAGTAATTCATAAAGCTTGGTGCTCCAGAATTATCACCGGTTATGGTAATGCTATTATTGGAGCCATCTGCACTAAGGGTGGCTCCTGCATATTCAGCACTAAATACCATTTTGTTTGCTACTGTTGCGTTAGCATTTACAAATACCCCCCCATCTGTTCCTGTAGATAGTAAATTATTAGCATTTGTACTTAATAAAGTAATATTGGCTGTGTGGTCGTTAGTTCCTGATAAGGCGACACCAGAAGCTGTTCCATCTGTAGTAACGACTAATGATGTTTCATTGGCTTCTAAAGTAATGTCACCTAATAGTGCATTTGCATCTCCACCAATTGTAATGGTACCTAAAGGAGACGTAATATTTCCATCACCAGTTAAGTTTGCCACATTTACCTCTACATTAACGTCTTCAAACATGGCGTTAGCTGGTGTTCCAGAAATGGTTACTGTATTACCTGTAGAGGTTAATGTACCATCTGCTGCACCTGTGGTTATTGTTGTATTATCAATAAATACCCCGCCATCTGTTCCTGTAGATAGTAAATTATTAGCATTTGTACTTAATAAAGTAATATTGGCTGTGTGGTCGTTAGTTCCTGATAAGGCGACACCAGAAGCTGTTCCATCTGTAGTAACGACTAATGATGTTTCATTGGCTTCTAAAGTAATGTCACCTAATAGTGCATTTGCATCTCCACCAATTGTAATGGTACCCAAAGGAGACGAAATATTTCCATCACCAGTTAAGTTTGCCACATTTACCTCTACATTAACGTCTTCAAACATGGCGTTAGCTGGTGTTCCAGAAATGGTTACTGTATTACCTGTAGAGGTTAATGTACCATCTGCTGCACCTGTGGTTATTGTTGTATTATCAATAAATACCCCGCCATCTGTTCCTGTAGATAGTAAATTATTAGCATTTGTACTTAATAAAGTAATATTGGCTGTGTGGTCGTTAGTTCCTGATAAGGCGACACCAGAAGCTGTTCCATCTGTAGTAACGACTAATGATGTTTCATTGGCATCTAAAGTAATATCACCTAATAGTGCATTTGCATCTCCACCAATTGTAATGGTACCTAAAGGAGACGTAATATTTCCATCGCCTGTTAAGCCTGCCACATTTACCTCTACATTAACGTCTTCAAACATGGCGTTAGATGGTGTTCCAGAAATGGTTACTGTATTACCTGTAGAGGTTAAAGTACCATCTGCTGCACCTGTGGTTATTATTGCAGTATCAATAAACGAACCACCATCGGTTCCCGTGGTAATAAGGTTTCCTACATCTATACTTGTAACCTCTGCGGTTTGATTTACCCCTAACTCATTAACATAAGTAATAACACCACTAGTATCATTTTGTGATAAATTAGTAGCCGTTTCATTGGCCGTAACTAATGTCCCTACATTTAGTACTGTTGGGTTTCCGTCTTCATCATTATAAGTTATGGTTCCTGCTACTTGATTTATACTTATTGATGTTAGAGTCTCTAAATTTGCAATAATTGCCGATAAATCTATCTGAGTAATGGTGCCATCTTCATCCATATAATCTAAATTGATGCCGTCTGCATTTAATCCGATGGTCGTTAAGGTCTCATTGGCATCTATAATATTGGTGATATTATCTATAACATCCTGCAAGGTCACATTAACATCGGTATTGCCATCGTTATCGATATCAATCGTATTATCGGTAATACTAA
>NZ_JAUOEM010000001.1:0-1273396 GCF_030540875.1 Flavivirga amylovorans | reverse complement strand
CGTTACCTGAATTTGTGTAAATTGTAATCATATTTGCAACACCAGCTTCGTCTGTATAGGTTAATGTTCCTGTTGCTTGATCGCTCGTTAAAGACGTTAGCGTTTCCAGATTGGCAATAATTGCCGATAAATCTATCTGAGTAACTGCGCCATCTTCATCCATGTAATCTAAATTGATGCCGTCTGCATTTAATCCGATGGTCGTTAAGGTCTCATTAGCATCTATAATATTGGTGATATTATCTATAACATCCTGCAAGGTCACATTAACATCGGTATTGCCATCGTTATCGATATCAATCGTATTATCGGTAATACTAACGTTACCTGAATTTGTGTAAATTGTAATCATATTTGCAACACCAGCTTCGTCTGTATAGGTTAATGTTCCTGTTGCTTGATCGCTCGTTAAAGACGTTAGCGTTTCCAGATTGGCAATAATTGTCGATAAATCTATCTGAGTAACTGCGCCATCTTCATCCATGTAATCTAAATTGATGCCGTCTGCATTTAATCCGATGGTCGTTAAGGTCTCATTGGCATCTATAATATTGGAGATGTTAGTAATAACATCTTGCAGCGTAACATTAACATCCGTATTGCCATCGTTATCGATATCAATACTATTGTCTATAATGTTTACATTCTCTGAATTAACAGATATAACAACGATATTAGCAACATCATCTTCATCTGTATACGTTACAGTGCCATCTCCGTTATCTACTAGAGAGGTTAGTGTTTCTGTATTATCTACCACTGTAGAAAGGTTTACGGTACTAAGTACGTTGTCTTCATCCATATACTCTAGTGTGAAACCATCTGCATTAAGTGTAAAGGTTGTAAGTGTTTCAAATGTTGCCACATCATCACCATTAACAATTCTTTTCCAGGCAGCATCAGAATCCTGCCAGTAATAATATCCTGGAATGATATCTCCCATAGTATTTGTTGCGTACACAATAAGGCTATTAACATTACCGTTAGTAATTGTTGTAGTGTCTGTTGTACTTTGTAATACAACCCTTGGGATGAGCAATCCTCTATCTGATGCCGTAATATCTAATTGAGCAGAGTTGTCTGGAAGTGCATTTCCTATACCAACCTGTGCATTTATTATTGCAGAAAAAGATAGGCATACTAGTATTCCTAAAAGTTTAATTGTTTTCATAAGCAAAAGTTTACTTTAATAGTTTATGGTTATTTAAATTTCACTAAATAGATTAAAAGTTATAGAAGTTTTTTAAGCAGACTAACATGATCTTAATACCTTTGAGTTGGCCTGTTGTTACTATTTAATCCCGTGCCAAAGGTTATACTAATGGGGCATTACACAAAAAATGAACCTACAACTGTAGTCTTTAAGAAAATAAATGGTCTTGGTAGGTGATATGTGTTAAAAACTAGTACTTCAGGATAAATCTTACATATTTTCCTCTTTAAAACCACCTGTTTTGAACATAGACAGTAAGTGTTCGACTATATTGGCTAAACGGTTTGGATGCCATATTTTAACTTGAGTTCGGCATAATTTATATTCAAAATATTTGTCATATCGACTGAGCGAAGCCGAAGTACTCTGGATAAACTTTCGAGATATCTCAACATGATAAGATTTCTCCTCAATAGTTACACTATATACCTTTAAGTAAAATATATGTTACTCTCCGTAGCGTTTGAAATGACAAAATGTATTTGTTAGAATATTTTAAAATACTGACTATCCATTTGTAATAAATAGAACTGACGTTGGATCAAGATTAATTGTTGTGTTTATAATTAATTCAAAATTTCGCATTTTAAATTAATTATACTGTTTAGTGATTTACTTTTCTTTGCTCGTCCAAAGAAAAGTAACAAAAGAAAGGACGCCCCTTCGTAGGAATTTCTTCTTTTGCTGTCACTCAAGAAGAACCAAGCCCAAAATTTTGCGTCGCTCCATCGCTCTACCCAATGCTATGCTCCTGGTTTTCAAAATTTTGTTCTTTATTCTTACCAAGGGTCTGGGCTAGCCTCTTTGGTCTGTTCTTAACGATTACCTTAAAGCCTTGTAGAACGCAAGAAGAAGGATAATACCAAAGGTGCTTTTAATCGTAAACAGCAAGACACCGTCTTTGCGAGGACGATAGGACGAAGCAATCTGTTTAATAAAGAACCCTTGGAGGTATTTATAAATAATATAAGGCTTATTAAGAGAAAGTAAAATACGGAATACGGATCACACACAACTTTTGTGCATGATCCCTGACGTTATTTTATATGTAATGATTAGTAAGTAATCGTTAGTGTAGTGGTACCATAAAACCAAATGTTGCGCCTTTAGAATCTTTATGACTGGGTTCTACCCATATCTGGCCTTGACAGCTAACCAAAAGCTCCTTTACCAACTGTAAACCAAAACCTAAACTAGATTTTAACCGAAACGATTCTAAATGCAATAGGGGAGTTTTTTGAGACGATTGATTAAATAAATGCGCTGCCTCGTATTCAGTTAGGCCCTTGCCTTCATCTTTTACTAATATGACTAAGTTTTTATCTTGTATAAAACTACGTATCTGTATAGTACTTGATACGGGTGCCACTTTAGTGGCATTAGATAATAAATTACGAATTGTGATATCTACAACAGACACTGCCACAGTTTGTTTTTCCTGTAAAACTTCGGAGACATTAACGATAACTTGTAATTGTTTTTCAAAAATAATATGCTGCATTAAATCAATATTTTTATTAATGAGCCATGCAATCGATATGTCCTGTAAATCACTATTAGCATCCGTTAGCCTATTTTTAGTATAAAGCAACATGTCGTCTAGTAAGCTTAATGTATTATCTATTTGATTGTTTAATGTTTTTAAATTATTTTCAAAATCTTTTGCATGGTAGTTTTCATCCAGTTGCATACGTAATAAGGAACTTTTAATAGTTACTAATGGCGAACGATAATCATGAGATACTACTGGAATAAGCACTTCTTTTAAAAATTTTAAATCGGTATTTAGGGAATCTGTTTTAAGCTTTTCTTCTTCTAATAGCTTGTTAATAGTATTGGCATTCTTTTTTAGTTTTTTAATATATAAAATGCCTCCTATTGTTAAAGTAATACCTATTAAAACCAGTAACAATAACATTAATGCGTGTTTTGTTAAATCTCTTACTTAGTATTGGTGGCTTTTTAATAGAAACATGATACACTTTCTCTGCTTGGATTGCTTGCTCTGTTTTTAGAAGTACTGCGCTGTATTATTAATCGCTTGTACTACTAGTGCTGAAAAGTTCATGAATAATCTTTTATGGAAGTTTCAGGTTTTATATGTCATTTTTTTTAACTCTATTTTTATAGCATGCTATGTCTGGATGATAATACATAATGATAAAAAACGCCTAAAAGATTTAGACGTTTTTTTTATTATTATAATGTAGTAATGGGTTACACTATTTAATTAAGCTTAAACCCTATTTTAAAAATATAATGGCTGAAAAATGATAGTGAATAATTTTCAGCTTGTCTGCCTAAGGTTCCAGGTCTTGGTTTTTTAGTATTAATAAGATAATTAAAGGTTACTGGTTTAACATCGAAACCAATAAATAAATCTGGTGTTAAATAATAATCTAAGCCTGCAACACCATGTACACCTACACCTACCAATTCTACATGCTTGTTTCCATAACTAAGAATGTTGTTATCTGCATCAACCGTTGGATCAAAAACGGTGCTTCTAGAATAATCAAAAGGTAGTGCAAAACCAAAATAAGGTAATAGTCTTGGACTCTTTAATTCGTAATAAAATTGTACCCCTGGAGCAACATGTACATCGATATCATCTTCTCCAAGAACCGCACTATATCCAGGTACTAAAAGATCGCCTGTCGTGTCTCTTACTTCGGGGATATTAATAAGCGACGGTGTGTTTCTATAAGAGACACCTCCTGTTAAAGTAAGTACGGTTTTATTAGAAAGGAAATACTTGCCTTCTACCCCAACCATATTGGTTAAATTATTATTGTTATTGCTTAACGTAGTATACGTAGGTGCAGCTCCATTAACCACATTATTGCCTATGCTTGTGGCAGAACCCGAATCTAAAAAAACACCTTTTCCTAATAATAAAGACACAGTAAAACTACCTTTATCCGGCCTATAATCAATAGCTTTTTTGTCTTGAGCTATAGCCATATTCATGCTAAATAGTAATACAAATATTGCTAAGAATATTTTTTTCATAATAAAAATCTTTAAGAAATTAATTGTTTAATTGTTTAAGAGGGTGTCTAAAAAGTGTCATTCAGAATGAAAATGAAGCATCTCTTTAAAAATAAACATCTGTCATTATTTTGAGATTTTTCGATTTTAGTTTATGCTGAGCACAGTCGAAGTAATCAAAATGACAACTTACAGTTTTTTAGACACCCTCTTTTTTTAATTTAATCTTAAAGATTATGATAAAGCATCGTTCATTAATGCCAGATAGTTTTCTGCCAATTGTTCACGTTGAGAAATTTCTGATTCTAACAACTCAATACGCGCTTCAATTTCTGCGATATCTGTTAATCGGGTTTCTTCTAAATCAACCTTATCTTGTTTTAACTCTTCCAGTTTGTTTTTAGCTGATGTAATATTTTTCTTTGTCTCTAAAATAGCCACTTCCTGGTCTTTAATTTCTTCTGCTATTCTTTCCAAACGTTCTTCATAATCTGATCCAGCATAATTACTAGCCTCTAATTCTAATTCTAAACCTTCAAAGTAAATAATATCGCCTTCTAAATCATTAATCATGTCTTCATTTATAGCAACCTCTTGTTCTAATTGAAAAACTTGCGCTAATAAAGCTGAATATTCTGCAAATGTAGCATCATCTACAAGATCTGCTAAACGATTAAGTTCACGTTCACTATCTGCTAATCTTAGTTTATATACTTCTAAAGATGTTTTAGTATCTAATATATCATTTTCAATAGGTATGATACTTTCTAGTAGTGAAACAATATCTGAAGCTAAATCATATGCCGCATCGGCTTCTTCTTTTTCTCTTCTTGCATTTTCTAATTGAGTACTTAACGTCGTATCAAACGTTGCTTGTTTTTCTTTTAGTTCTACCAGTTCTGCTTCATAGTCTGCTAAAGCTGATTTTTCATTACTTAACGCTACTTGAGCATTTATAAAAGCAGATTGTGCCGCATTAAATGCATCTTCATTATAAACAATTGCCGTATCATCTGCTTCTACATCAAAATACTCACCGTCTGTTGGTACAGCTCCTATTACAGCACCTACTGGAAGGTCTGCCATAGTAAAATAAGCTTGGGCTTCGTAAGAAATTGGATCAGCAGTAGCATCTAATACTAAATGGTAAGTTGATGGAAAGTTGTCATTAGGATTTCCTGCTTTTCCATCAGCTCCTTTATCATCAACTGTTTTCCCCGAAGGATCATTATCAAAAATTGATTTTCTTGTATCAAACTCACTTTTTAAATCCTCTAAGCTATTTTCAATACTAGAAATTGATGTTTCTTTCTGTTTTATTTGAGCATCTACAGCCGCTATGTCATTAATTAAGTCGCTATACTCTGATGCTAACATAGAAACAGTATCGAAAACATCTTGTTTTTCGTCTTTGGTAGCCTCCGCATTGTCTCTATTTACTAAAGCCTGCTCGTATGTAATCGCCGTACCGCCTGTTAATTGTCCCAGTTCTTCTTGTACTTCTGCTAATTGGTCATTGAATTCAGATAAATAAACTTCCCAAGACTGCACACTGTTTTTTAAACCTTGTACCTCCGTTTTAATATTTTGGTAGTCTGATAAATCACCTCCAAATTTAGGAAGCTCGGTAGTACTAATTTCAGTAACTCTTGCGTTCTTTTCTTTATTCTCGGCTTTTAAGGCATCGATTTGCTTTTGAATTTCTATCACTTGGTTACCAACCGATGCTGGATCAGACTCCACGGCTTTTAATAAGCCTAGTATAAACTCATCTTCAACCAATTGATTTTCATACTGTGCAATATTAATTTCCTCTAATTCAATAGCTTCTTCTGTATCAAAAATACCGTCTGCTACTGTTGCATTTAATCTTAATAAATCGGCATTTAATGATGAAATAGACGATTTCAATGTCATTATATTTCCTTTTTCGCTTAAATATTGACCAAGATATTTTTCGGCTTCAGAAGATTTTGTTGCTTCTACATCTAATTTTAATTGAAGTAGCGCCTTAATATGTTCTTCTCTGGCTATTTCTAACGCATTTTGTGCTTCTAAAATTTCTAATTCATTTTGTGCTTCTTTTGCTATGTTTATTAAAAGTTGATACGCGGCATCTGCAGCTTTTAAATCTGCTTCCGCTTGTTTTAAATTAGATTGCGCACTAAGAAAAGCTGCTTGCCCTTGGTAAATCGCTTTTACTTCACTAGAGATTTCATCGTCTACACAAGACGTTACTCCTAATGTTCCTAACATTAAAACTCCAATAGTTAACTGTTTAAAATTTGTCATTTTTAAAAATTTGATTATTTATTTATTTTGATTTACATAAAGATATATTGACCAAAAACAAAACTTAGACACGATAATAAATTACAGTATATGAGCTCTTTAACTTTTAAGATAACAGCCTATATAATGCGTCATTATTTTCTTGGTCCTTGTGTTTATTAGACAAACAAGTATCTTTTCTTATAATTTTGGCAAAGGTTTTGCTAATTGCCCACTAGACAAAAAACAAACCCATAACTGGGGGGATTAGAAAATAAATGGTAGAAATAATCAACAGGTGTATAAACACCCCATTTAGATTAGGTTTATAGATCTTTCTGTTTTATAATATGAGTTTAACGTAACAGAAATGATAATTCATTAATTATCAATTAAATAAAGTTTTCATTTGTCATTCCGAACCGTTATTGAAATCAAAATATATTTTGATTGAAAATACTCAAACGAAGTTTACAAGGAGGCATCTCATAATTATGAGATTTCTCGAAAGTTTATGCTGAGCTTAGTCGAAGTACTACCATTGACGTTATTTGTTAAGCGTTTGATTTAAAGTTATTTCATTCAGAGCTCAGCGAACCGGCCTGCCGGCCAGATACTGTGTACCCACATCCTTTTAATCTATGATTCAATTGATTGCTCTCAAAATCTTGTAAGCACCAATACTGCGCCACGAATACACAAATATAGTCGCAGTGCAGTTATTTATTAGTATCCTTAGCGAGCGTATAATAATAGCGACATGGCATATGTTATACTAAGTATGAACACGAATCAGACTTTCAGTCTGTCAAACCTTTCTATAGACAGGTATATTGGTGAGACCAGCCTGCAGGATGTAGGTAGGTTTGTGTATTCGTGGCTAGCATTTTAAAGCTACGATGCTTTATTCATTAATATTTGTGGGTACACAGTAGCTGCCAGCCAGGCAGGGAATCTTTGGATAAATTTCTAGAGATTCTTCAGTCGTACCTTCTTCTGATGACACCCGATGACGTCATTTTATGCGCTTGATAAATTTTTTTATCTCTAATCTACCATTGACGTTATTTTATAAACACTTCTTAAATTGATGATTGACCTGGGTCTGGTCGAGCGCAGTCGAGACCTCCTTAAGACCTCTCGTTTAGCTACGCTAGGTATCTTCAATATAAAATACATTTTATATTTCGATAATGCTCGAGGGGACATTACGTCAATATTTTACACTGGATAAAATTTTTATTGGATGTTCTCAATGTGTGACATATAAAAATATTAATCGGTTATAAATAATAATTGTGGTTACTTACGTCGAACTCACGTTATTTTAAGGTATAACGGTTCGTTATTTATTAGTGCAGTGGTACCATAAAGCTAAATGTAGCACCCTTAACATATTTGTTATTAGATTCTACCCATATCTTACCCTCGCAACTGTCTAAAAGTTCTTTTACCAGCTGCAATCCAACACCCCAACTAGACATGGGTAGCGACCTATCTAAATGTAATAGACTTGTTTTTTGAGACGATTGACTAAATAAATGCGCTATTTCATATGCTGTTAATCCCTTGCCTTCATCTTTTACCGAGATGACTAAATGGCCATCTTGTGTAGACCCTGCTATAGTTATGGTACTGGATGTTGGTGCCACTTTAACAGCATTAGATAATAAATTACGAATGGTTATGTCTACAACAGAAACTGCTATGACTTGTTTTTCATGCAATACCTCAGACAAATTAATGACGACGTTCAATTGTTTTTCAAAAATACTTTGTTGCATTAAATCAATATTTTTATTAATTAACCATGCAATCGATATGTCGCATAAATCACTATTGGCATCCGTTAGCTTATTTTTAGTACAAAGCAACATGTCGTCTACAAAACCTAATGTACTATCTACTTGATTGTTTAATACTTTTAAATTATTTTTAAGTTCTGTTTCATTATAATTGTCGTCCATTTGAATACGTAATAAGGTACTTTTAATACATACTAATGGGGACCGGTAATCATGAGATACCACTGGAACGAGTACTTCTTTTACAAATTTTAAACATTTTAGGGTACTAGTCAGTGAATCTATTTGATAATTTTGTTGTTTTAATTGCTTGTTAAAAGCATCTTCGTTTTTTCTAAAATGTTTATCATACATTAATAATAATACTGTTAAGGTAAAAACCATTAAAACTAATAATGTTAAAATCATAATATTTTGTATATCTAAATACGACTTAAATCATATGGAATAAAAGATCAACTTCTATGTTTTTAGTCTTGATCTTTTTATATAAGCTGTTTAGATCTACTTTTAAAGACCTAACAGCTGTACGCACTTACGCGTTGTAAAGCTCTTGAAGAATTACATTTTTTTTATAAATTTTCTTCTAAACAGTTCTTATCTACTACTCTATTTTATTGAAAAAACCGCAAAAGTCAATTGAAAAACCATGATTCCCTGAGTTTTATAATCTAAAAGCTTAAACTAGTTCCGAGCCATATTGGTAAGTCCCTTCCTCATAAAAAGCTTCCATTTGCATAGTCATGTTCTTATAATATTAAGAACCAAAAAGACAGGCTAACTCACATGTTATTTATAAAATTAACATTTTATTTGCTCATTGGAGTTATATAAAACAGATGGTTTATTTATTGTGAATTAGCCATTTATATGTGTGTAAAAAAACCTTATAATATGCTCATTTTTAAAAACTTAAAAAAGGAACAGTTTATACAATTCACTACAAATTAATACCCTATATTTTGGTCTAAAATCCCTGGGATTAATTGTGCAGATGGTTTAGGTAATAATCTATTGTTTTCTGTGACATTTGGATGGACATCTTTGTTTACCTCAACGACCATTTTTTTACGTACCAAATCAAACCATCGGTTTAATTCGAAAGCCAATTCCCAATGTCGTTCTTCTATGACCGCTTTATCAAATTCTGCTTGGGACATGCTTGTTGGAATATCCACACTACTCGGTGTATTTATATCATCAAAGCCTTCTGCGCGTCTCCTCACCTGATTAACAGCTTCAAGTGCCGCAGTGGTTGGTGCGCCTTCGGCATTATTTTCGGCTTCAGCGTATATTAACAGCACATCTGCATAACGCAATAAGACAACAAATCCTTCGCCATCGTTGCCTACAGTATCACCAGCATCTCTGTATTTAGCCATGTGTGGTTGTACGCCAGCATCTTCCCAACTGGTTCCATCGGCAAAAACCGAGGTAAACGTAGCGTCTTTTCTTGGGCTATTAGGAAACGCATTGAAAAACCGGTCTTCGCTATAAAAATCACCCCAACCGCCTTCGCCATTGCCCCAATGGCGCGATGCTACATGTAAATGACTTCCTGAAATGCCATCTGATGCTATAGAGCCATAAAATGCGAAAATAAATTCTCTATTGGTTAACTTATTTTCTTCTTTCCATAAATTTGCAAAATTAGGTTCTAGACTGTAAATTCCTGAGTCTATTACTTCCTTTGCTTTATCTCTGGCTAATGCATATTTTGATGTATCTTCTAAAGGCCATCCTGCCATAGTAAGATAGACCTTAGCCAATAATGCCTTAGCAGCACCTTTGGTAGGTCTTCCTTTTTCTTCAAAACTATCAGGTAATTTTGATTCTGCATCTTTTAAATTTGCTATAATAGATTCATAGATCTCAGTTACAGTAGCTTGTTTAAGGTTTTCTACATCACTTTGATTTTCAAAAGTGGTTAATTGTACTTCGCCAAACCAACGCACTAAAAAGAAATAATTGAATGCCCTTATAAACTTCGCCTGACCTTCCAGTTCGTTTAGCCGTTCTTCAGGGATATCTGCATTACCAAGATTACCAATGATGGTGTTGGCATTAGCAATAGATTGGTATAATTGTCTCCATACATTAAGAATGGATTGGTCGCTGCCATTTGGTGCCAACCTATCCAAATCTAAAAAAATGCCTGCATCCGAACGTACATCCTCGGCACCAGAAGTCATTATTAAAGGATAGCCATAATCAAAACTGGAATAACCAGAATACAACGGCCTAAAAGCTCCAGCTAATGCTGATTCAAACTCACTTTCGGTAGTAAAGAACGTTTCTGGATTTAATAATGATGGTGGATTTTCATCTAATTCTATATCTGCACAGGCTGACCCCATCATACAGACAACTATTAATACAAGTAGCTTTTTCATTTAATCATTTTTTTGAGGTTAAAACTTAAAATTTAATATCTAGTCCTAGTGTATATTTTTTTTGCGAAGGAAACGACGCTAAATCTACACCTGCAAAAGCATCGGTAGAGGCACTATTTGTCGCAATATCCCCTGCATTATTAGATTCTGGATCAAACCCAGTATAATCTGTAAAAGTAAATAGATTGGTTCCTGTTGCATAGACTCTTGCAGATGAAATACCTAGAGACTTAGTAAGCATTTTGGAGAAATTATAGCCCAGAGTGATGTTTTTTATACGTATGTAAGAACCATCTTCTACCCAACGACTGGAATTACGAAAATTACCAAGGGCTGCATGTCCAGGAATATCTGTATTCTCGTTAGTAGGTGTCCATACATTTAAAAGGTTCGTACTCGTTCCTGCATCTTTTGATTCGGTTTGAGCACGGGCAATGTTATAAATATCATTCCCTTGTACACCAATTACTAATACATTAAGATCCAGATTTCCATATTTAAAGGTATTGTTCCAACTAAAGTTATAATCGGGCAAAGCATTGGCTATATTTACAATATCGGCATCATTAATGATCCCATCATTATTTTGATCTACATACTTGGGCGAACCTGGTATTACATTATAAACCGATGCCAAAATAGCTTCATCACTTTTCCAAACCCCATCATATTCCAACCCTCTTACCAATCCTATAGGCTGTCCCACTTCTAACCAAATAGCATCAGAAAATCCTGGTAATCCTGCACCTCCAAGTCTAATTTCGGTTTCGCCACTATTCAAGGCAACTACATTATTTTCATTTCTAGAAAAGGCTACCGTACTATTCCATTCAAAGCGATCATTCTTTAACGGAATGGCCGATAATAAAATTTCGAATCCTTTATTTTCAACTTCTCCAGCGTTTACCAGTTGTGTTTGAAATCCTGAAGATTGAAACAAAGCTCTTTCTAACAAAAGGTCTACAGTATTCTTTTTATAATAATCTGCTGTAACCGACAAACGTCCTTGAAACATGGTTAAATCCATCCCTATATTTAATTGTCTGGTGGTTTCCCATTTTAAATCTTTATTAGGGGCTTGGGTAGATAGGTTTATCCCATTAGTAAGTCGATCTCCATTAAAAGAAAAATTAGATCCCGTTACTAATTGAGAAAGGGACTGATAAGGGCGTATAGCTGCATTCCCTACCTCTCCAAAACTTCCTCTTAGCTTTAAATTATCTACAGTGTTTGAGTCTTTTAAGAAATTTTCTTTAGAAATATTCCAAGCGCCTCCCACAGATGGAAAAAAGGCCCGTTTGTTATTTTCGGCAAATACAGAAGCAGCATCCGATCTACCAGTAATATTGACTAAGTACTTGCCATCCATAGAATAATTGATACGTCCCATAAAAGACTCTAAAGATTGCTCGGTTCTGTTAGAAAAAGGAATGCCTGGTAAGGTTCCCAAACTTAAATCGTTATAAGTTACAGCATTGGTTAAAAACCCTCTGGCACTTGCAAAACTACTGTTAAATTTAGTTTTTTGTTGCTCGTATACCGCCGTAAGTTTTATGCCGTGCTTGTCTCCTATAGTTGTATCGTAAGTAAGGATGTTGGTGTTCTGAAAACTGTTAAATCTGCTATTAGAAATAGAAGCTTCTCGATCTGTTTCTCCACCATTCACAACCTTTTCATTGTAATAAAAGTTATTCTCGTCGTCCACTTGTTGGTAAGATCCCATAATATTAATCTTAAGCCCATCTACAATGCGATATTCCACACTAGGGTTAAGAATAATTCTATTAGAATAATTATCTCGTATAGGTTCCAGGGCTAAGGCAACCGGATTAAATTCGGTATTAGGACCGACTCCCCCACCTGGTTGAGAATAGGTACCATCTTGATTAAAGATAGGTCTGGTAGGCGAAAAAAGGAAAGACGCATAAACCGGGCTGCCCTGTCTGTCTCTGGAATTTAAGATTATTGGATTATCTTTTGTTAAATTGATAAAAGAGTTAAAATTGAACTTGAGCTTCTCATTAATATTCACCGATATATTTGGACGTATTGAAAACCTTTTAAATCTAGACCCAATAACAATACCTTTGGTTTCTAAAAAATCACCAGAAATATTATATGTTGTATTGTCTGTTGCCCCACTAACGTTAACATGGTGGTTATGAGTCGCCCCTGTTCTAAATATGGCATCTTGCCAATCTGTCCCTGCGCCTGCATCAAAGCCTGCAATATCTGCATCTGAAAATACTGTAGGCAATGTTCGAGCTGCTCTGTTATCGTTAATATACCGTGCATATTGAGATGCATTAAGCAAATCTAGTTTTTCTCTTACGGTATGAAGCGTTGTAAACATATTATAAGAGATGCTAGGCTTGCTTCCTTTTACACCCTTTTTTGTTGTAATAAGTATGACACCGCTTGCGCCTCGAGATCCGTAAATGGCTGTAGCCGAGGCATCTTTCAAGACTTCCATAGATTGAATATCATTAGGGTGTACATCACCTATACTAACGCCCTGCGCACCATCTATAATAATTAATGGATTACTCCCCCCATTAATAGAACTAACCCCTCTAATTCTTATAGACACATTCGCATTGGGAGAGGCATCATTGTTATTAACCTGCACACCTGCTACTTGTCCCTGTAATACTTCGTCGGCTCTCGCTAAAGGAATGCTTTGTAATTCATCTACTTTAACAGAAGCTACAGCGCCTGTAACATCGCTCTTTTTTTGTGTTCCATACCCCACAACAACCACGGCATCCAATTGGGCCGCATCTTCTTGTAATTGTACGTTTATAGTTAGCTGCTCATTAATGGCGATTTCTTGGGTAGAAAATCCAAGGTAACTAAACATTAAGGTGCCATTCGTAGGCGCTTCTATGGAAAATTTTCCATCAAAATCTGAGGCGACTCCTATAGTTGTGCCTTTTAATTGTACAGATACTCCAGGTAAAGGTTGGCTACTATTTGCATCTGTAATCGTTCCCGTAATGGTTTGCTGTGCAAATGCCAGGCTTGTTGTTAAAAACAAAAATAATAGTGTTAGTTGTAGTCTTTGTTTCATAATATATCTGGGTTGTTTTCAATAATTATTTAATGGTTCTTATTGTTTTATAATATTTCTATGATGAAATCTTTGGTTGAACTGTTTTTAAGTTTGTCACAGACAGCAATCGGCACCTCATCATAAGACCAGGCATCGCCAGTAACAATACGCATTCTAACAGCTCCTTTTGCAGCATTAGCGGGTACTTCTATCGAGGCATTAAAAGGGCCATCATTTAAATCACTACCTACACCAAATACGTGTGCTAATTCATCATCGCTACTAAAATTACCATCACCGTTCCAATCGATCCAAACCATGGTTCTTGACCAATTATTTGATTGTACGACTTCTAGGGTAAAACTACTACCAGAGCTAATATCAAGAATTTCTTCTGAATAGAAAGCGTAGTTATCTTCTGGTTGTAAACCATTATGATTGATATTGGAATTTCCTCCTGTGGTCGTTACACTTTCAACATAATACGATCCTGTACCCGATACGTCACAATACATTCGCTGCACCGTTATATTAACCGTTTGCCCAACATCTCCATTTTCCATTTTTGCAGTTATAACAGCTTCTCCAGTGCCTATTCCTTTTACACCTGCAACCAAACCGCTCTCGTTGATCTGTATTTGTGCAACATCTTCATTACTTGAAGACCATGTTACTTTTGGATGTGTGGCATCTTTTGGAGTGGGCGTAACCACTAATGTTTGTACTTGCCCTAATCCTAATTGAACATTTGATTCGTTTAGCGAAATTTGATTCAACGAGATTATTTCTTCATCTTCATCACATGACATATTAAAAAAGACAGGTATTGATAGCGTCATGAATATTAGATAGCTTTTCAGTTTTAATTTATTTTTTTTCATAGTTGAATGATTAATTAATAGTTAAATGCATGAAATAAGTTTAATTATAGTGTCCTCACTTGACCAATTGTCAAATAAAAGTTTTATATCGTTATATCGTCATGTAAAACTTGATTCCCTTCATAAAACATAACTAAATGGTAGTCTCCCGAAGGCCAATTAGATGTATCTATATAAAATAAAGGAAAAGCATTGGGGTCAATCTCAGACTGATCAATCTCATCATAAAAAGCAAATGGATTTTTTTTGTAAATTAATATCTTGGTTAATTTGTCATTAGTTCCTGGGTAAACAGATCTAACTCCTACAGTAGGAGTTAATAAGGTCTCATTTTGTTCAACAAGAACAATATCCTTAGCTGCGTATAAATCAATCATAATTTTTTTCATCAAAGCGGTATTACCTGGATTAGCCGCATAAACAAAAAACATGGACGTAATAAATACAATAGTAATGACCTTTTTTTTCATAATTAATTAATTTAAAGATTGTTATATAATATATACTCCTTAGAAATCGCTCTTAAGCAATTATATTTTTGACCAAATTATTATTTCTTTTCATATGATAGGTTGAAATAAATAGGAAACCAAGGGGGGTATTTTCATATTTGTAACAATTTACAGAACCCTCTCGTTATTTCATTTTTAAAATGGTCATTTTAACTCTTAAAATGGTTGTTTTAACTATAGATAGAAATAAAATGTACTTTGATAATCCGTATTTTAAAATATTTTAATTCTGTCATTCAGACAAGGAACGAGGATGCATCTCATCATGATGGGATGTCTCGTCACTCATGCTTCGCTCTGTCGACATGACAAACAACTGTATCTTATTAGATGAATATCTGTTCGATTTATTAAAACTGATATTCAAAACATTTAAAAATTTTTTGTCATTCAGACTAGGAACGAGGAAGAATCTCTTCATGATGGGATGTCTCGTCACTCATGCTTCGCTCTGTCGACATGACAAACAACTATATCTTATTAGATGAATATCTGTTCGATTTATTAAAACTGATATTCAAAACATTTAAAAATTTTTTGTCATTCAGACGAGGAACGAGGATGAATCTCATCATGATGGGATGTCTCGTCACTCATGCTTCGCTCTGTCGACATGACAAACAACTATACCTTATTAGTTTTACACATTTAAATATTTAGTCATTTGGATTAAAGTCTTTACCATAACTGGAAGGATTCTGACCAAATTTCTTTTTAAACTCTTTACTAAAATGTTTTCTATCGGTATAACCTACTTTAAAACACACATCTACAACCGAAAATTTACGCTGTTCAAGCATTTGTGCAGCCCGGTTTAGTCTAAAATCTTTTGTGAATTTAATGAGGGTCATGCCTGTAAGTGCTTTTAATTTTTTATAAAGACCAGAATGGCTCATCGCCATGTCACTTGCAAGTTCATCAACACTAAACTCGGGTTCTTCTAATTTTTTTTCAAGAATACCGTTAAGCTTGGTCAGGAATTCCTGATCTGGGGACGTAAGGGTCACCTCTTTTGGGTGAAGCAAGCCTTCATTAATATAGCGCTCTCTAAGCTGTTTTCTATTCGCTAATAAGTTTTTGATTCTAATTTTCAGGACGTCTTCATTAAAAGGCTTGACTAAATAATCATCTGCTCCCGTTTCATAACCTTCCATAATATTTTCTACCATAGCCCTGGCCGTTAAAAGAATGACAGGTATATGGCTGGTCATGATATTTGTTTTTAAGGCATAGCATAAAGCAATCCCATCCATTTCAGGCATCATAACATCACTTATAATCAAATCTGGAAATTGTTCTATTGCCATATTTAAACCTATCTTTCCATTTTCGGCATCCAAAACCTTGAAATCACTGGACAGTATGCTCTTTAAATGTTCCCGAAGATGATGGTTATCTTCAATAACTAAAATACTGGTCTCTTTAAATAATTCGTCCTGAAGTTCTTGATCTGGTCTAATCTTCATATAATAATTAATATGATCTTCACCTTCGGTAGATGAAATAATTTGTGAATCTTCAAAATGATCACGCCCCATGGGTAGGCTTATGGTAAAGAGACTGCCATAACCCAGTTCGCTTTTTACCTGGATGGTTCCAGAATGCAGTTCTACAATATCTTTAGTAATGGAAAGCCCAATGCCAAATCCGTTATAACTTGCTGTAGCCTCTTCATCCTGGTAAAATCTTTCAAAAATATGTGGTAATTTATTTTCGGGAATTCCCAAGCCAGAATCTTTAACGCTTATTTCTATATAGTCATTAATTTGCTGTACTGCAACCGTTATGGTGTCGTTGGACTTTGTAAACTTAAAGGCATTTGTAAACAGGTTATAGATCGCTTTTTCTAATTGCGCTTTATCAAACCAAGCAAGTATGGGCGTTTCCGGTCTTTTATAATTGTATTGTATGTTACTCGCAATGGCCTGTTGAGAAAACGCCAGAAAAATTTCATGAATAAATATGCTAAGATCATTTTCACTTACTTGTAACCTGACATTGCCTGTCTCGAGTTTTCTAATATTAAGCAATTCATTCACCAAATTCAAAAGCCTGTTTGCACTGCTCTTAAGAATAGCCAGTTGTTTTTGTTCTACGGCATTTACACTCTTTTTTAACAGGCTATTTAAAGTTCCCATGATAAGGGTTAATGGTGTTCGTATTTCATGAGATATGTTTGTGAAAAAGTGTTGTTTTAACTGGTGTATTTTTTCTTTTTGTTCGCGTAGTATTTTTTCGTTTCTAAGATTGTTTTTTATTTCTGCCCATTGCAAAGTATAATGATTTATCCCCCACAATAGCAATAATAACAAGACGGCGTAAATGGTATAGGCCCACCAGGTCTTCCAAAAAGGTGGGAGAATTTCCACTTTAAGAGCGGCAGTTCGCTCTTGCCATTTTCCGTCACGATTTTGACTTTTTACCATAAACGTATAGTCTCCAGCTGCTAAATTGGTAAAAGTTGCAGACCCTTGTTTGCCTATGGCTCTCCATTCTTTATCGAAACCTTCCATTTTAATGGCATAGCCAATCGCATTAGAAAACGGATAGCTTAACGTTGTAAAATCTATAGTAAATACATTTTGATCATGTTTTAATGTGACTTCTTTTTGTAAAAATATGCTTTCTTCAAGAATCTTATTAGTGCCTACCTTAACCGTTTGGTTGAATAGTTTAAAATCTGTAAGTATCATTTTAGAATGCGCTTTGGGAGCCGTTTCTTTTTTGGGATCGATGGAGATCCAACCTTCCATACCCCCAAAGTACAAGATCCCCGAGGTATCTTTAAAAATGGAATTTATGTGGTATTCCTGGTTTGTTTTAGAAACGGCTTCGACGTCTTCTTCTACTGGATTAAACTTAAAAATACCTTCTTTGGTTCCCATCCAGATAGTCCCTTGACTATCTTGTTCCAGACTAACAATGGTATTGGTATTTAAAGAGTTTCCTATGCTAAAATTTTTAAATGTCCGGGTGTTTAGGTCAAATTTGCTCAAGCCTTTTTTTGTACCTAACCATAAATGGTTTCGGTCCATATCTTCTATAACAGCAAAAATGTAATTACTAACCAGACTATTGGGATCGTCTGCATTCATTAAAAAATGCTCAAAACTCTGGGTCGTGGTATTATAAAAATTAAGTCCGCCACCATAGGTTGCAATCCACAATTCATCATGTACATCCTTTAATAAAGAAATAACATTGTCGCTGCTTATAGCGTTGGGATTGTTTTTATCGTAACGGTAATTTTTAAATCTTTCGGTTTCTCTATCAAAATAACTAAGACCGCCTCCCCAAGTTGCCACCCACAGGTTTTTTGATGGCAATACGACCACATCCCTAACATCGTCATAGGGTAATGACCAGGGATCCTGGTCTGTTCTTTTATATTGCTTAAGTTTTCCTTGTAATGGGTTGAATAATACAAGCCCATTCGTAAAGGTGCCCAGCCAAAAATCACCATCGCCATCTGGTTTAATACATTGAATAAAATGACCGCCTACCATAAGATCGGCATCTTTGGCATATCTGGTTACTTTTTTGGAGGTAAAATCGTATCTATTTAGTCCGCCACCATCAAGTCCCATCCACAATCCATTGTTATTCTTATATATTGAAAGTATCGGGAAGGCGTCATCTTCATAGGCATCGCTTTGAAAACGCTGAATGTTTTCTGGAAAATTTTCGATAATACTAATCCCTTTTCTTGCCGTGCCAATCCACAAATTAGACATATTATCTTTAAAAAGGGTGTGTATGGTATTGCTGCTAAGTGAGTTTTTTTGGCGATTATTGTGTAAGAATTGGGTCATGGCTGTACCCTGCTCGTGATTCTTGGTAACTTTTATTAAACCCTGACCATCTGTACCAACCCATAGCGTACCAATATCATCGGTATAGATGGCCCGTATTATCTGTACTTTTTCAAAAGGGGTCTCTTTAAAGAAATTGGAAGCCGTACCTTCTTTGCTATTCATCTTAATGAGCCCATCACCATAAGTGCCAATTAATAACTCATCTTTTTCCAGTGCAGCGATCGCCAGAATATAATCGGGAAGCATCCACGTTTTTCCTTCTTGCTTACTAACAAAAGGCTTAAAGGTTTCTGTCTTCCTGTTAAAAGTAAAAAGCCCGCCTCCATTCGTACCAACCCAGAATGAGCCGTCTTCTTTTTCAAAAAGGCTTAAAATAGTATTGGTTCCAAATACAGTATTTTCGGAAATATTATAATTATTATAGGTTATAAAAGATTGTTGATTTTCTTTAAATTTGCACAGGCCATTTTCTGTGCCTAACCAAATAGCACCTTGTCTATCTTCGTAAATGGTATGGATAATATCAGATTGGAGTCCTGGCGTTTTCTCTGACTCGTTTCGAAAGTCTTTAAAAATATCTTTTTGAATATCATATTTATAGATCCCGCCACCAATAGTACCTACCCACATTCTACCCTTACTGTCTAAAAGCAGGCTAGAGATATCATTTGTTTTTAAGTTACTGTTTTCCTGGTTATAAACTTTAAAGTTTTTTCCATCATACCTGTTCAACCCATTTTTAGTTGCCGTCCAAACAAATCCAATACTGTCTTGTACGATGCCGGTAACACTTCCATTGGATAGACCTTGTTCTAAATTTAATTGGGTAAAGCCTATGTTATTCTGCCCAAAAACGATCACGACGCTCAGAAGTAAAACGGGGTATATAACAAGACGCCTGTATATGCTATTCATAATTTATTTGTACTAATTTTTGTATTATTCAATAAAAATAATATTCAACAAAGCTTAATATGCTATAGCTTGTTTATTGTATTCACTTATCCTGTAGTTTGCCTCACCCAGAATGGCCTTTTTTGGCAATTCAGCCCTCTTCATAGGAGAGGTTAATAGGAAACCCCGGAGCAAGCTCTGAATCCTGAAAATCTCCCCAAGGGTCGAGGTATTAAACTTGAGATCCCGCTAGATGCTGAAACAAGTTCAACACAGGCGCGGGATTAATTCAACTCTCTATTTTAAAAGCGTTGCTTCTCAATTTTTCAAAACAGCGTTTTACTAATAAAACCTATAAATATATTACATATTTTTTCTCATTTAGCATCAGTTTAGTTAACTCTATGTTATTTAACATGAGTTTGACATAAGAACAAAATTATTAAGCTAAATTTCAAAAAATTAAAACGTAATGTCAGGTTGAGTACTTCCACTGTGCTACCATTGACGTCATTCTGAGGAGCTCCTTAGAGCGACGTGACCTGCCTGTCGCAGGCAGGGAATCTCTTAAATTGAACTATAATTAGACCGATTGTTACGGTCGTTCCTCCTTCACAATGACACCTAATAGCGTCATTTTGTACGCTTGATAAAATCTTTTGTCCCCAATCTCGAACAGACATCTTTATAAACAATTGTTAATTAATAAAAATTCATTTATGCGTGTCAAGATATTCCATAAGAACATCTATTCTATCTGTTTGTATCATTGAAACGCCGTTTTTAATAAACCATCCATATACTTTATCAGGATGATTGAGGGCCATTTCATCATCATGACCGGCATTCATATCTGGCCAAAGCGCATTTACCCAGACCCGTGAGCCTGTTTTTTTAACCTCTCTAATCATCTCTTTTCCCAATGCTTCGGTTGTAAAAATAATTTCGATCGCCATGGGGACATACTTCCCCGAATAACTATTTAAAACCGTTTTCCAGTGTTTGTCTTTACCATCTAGTATGGGCATAAAATTAATACTGTCCAGAGGTACCTTTAAATCATTAGTTACCACATCATAAGGTTTCATCCATCCTTTAAAGATAACCTGCTCTTCCATGGCTCTGGCCTTTAAAAGTTTATAGAGCTCATCTATATAGTTATAGCTTTTGTCCAGATTAATCAATATCTTTCCTTTAGTCATGTCTAAAACCTCTTCAAGCCTGGGAACTTTATGTGTGGTCCAGGACCCCAAACCATTTCGTAGATATACCTGCTTTATAGCCTTCCAACTGAGTTCTGATACTTTACCTTTACCCGTAGTTGTTCTATCTATAGAGGCGTCGTGCATTAAAACAAATACACCATCACTGGTTCTCTGTAGATCAATTTCTACCATTTCTACCCCCTTATCCATGCAATTCTTAATGGCCTGCAGTGAATTTTCTGGTGCGTTTCTCCAATCTCCCCGATGTGCCACAACAAAGGTATGGTCTGTATCTGCATTCTTTAATGATTCGATAAGATCGTTAAACCTGTGTTTATCGTTACAGGAAAAACTCCAAAAAACAATCAAAAACAGGAAAAGAATGTGCCATTTTATTCTACTAATACGTAACATATTTATCTGTTTTTATTGCCCTGATTTGAAAATACGTTTCTTTAAAACATTTTTTATTTTTCACTCTATCTTTAAATATGTATAAAGTTTGCACGTATTATGTGTATCATATTATACTTATTATTAATACTTTAACGTGAGTCTTGTTTAAGAGTTCAAGATTCACGTTAATTTATTCGTCCCAATAACAGCTATAGGGTTCATTTTTTTAAACCCATCGGTTCTTCCAAATGCCTAAACCCCATAGCTATATTTTACCAGTATTTCTTACATTATTTAAGAATTAATTTTAAATCTTCTGTGATTTCTTGCGTGGTTATTTTTAATATATATAGTCCTTTAGACAAGCCTAATACTTCATTATTAAAATTAAGCGTATTGACTCCTGCTTCTACATGCCCGTTGTATTCATAGACTCTTTTTCCTTCCAGATTATGTACAGCAATATATAAAGGAGAGAGATCTGTCGCGGTAATTTCTATATTTACAAGATTGTTAGAAGGCACTGGGTACACCCTTGCCTTTGGTAATGTTACCTCTTTATTAATGTGCTCTGCCTTTACCTTATTTCTTTTTGCTGTACTTGTACTACCGGTATATTCAATTGTACAGTTTTGGCAAACACCAATAACATGAGGGTTCAAATCAGTTACTCCTGCTCCTGCTGGAACTGATATTTCACCTTTCCATAAATTATAATTTTCTACATACCCTTGAATGTCTATAATCAAGTCATTCTCCTTATTAAAATCGCTGTAAATATTTAAACCTTCAGCATTAAGTCCTCCCATGTGATTAAAGTGGCTCATCCTCATAATGATTTTTCTTCCCATTTTTAGATCATAATACCAAGCTTGAAGGTTCATAAAGTTATCGCTAGGGTATGGTTGCCTGGTCTTAGTTTTTCCAATATTTTTGGGGCCAGTAACATGGTTATATTGACTAGATACCGCATTGCCTGTAAAAGCTCCATAAGTATCGTCGAAAACTTTATTTAAATCGTAGATATGGCTAGGATTGTAACGCATTCGATAGCCATAGGAATCTGACCAAGAATTGAGCGTTGCCCTCAACTGCCAATAATGTGGATCTTTAGCAAGAGTAAGTTTGTTAAAAGCAGTTTGAATATAAGTCGCATGATCATTTACGTCATTTTTAAGACGATTCGTTGACGTAAAATAAGCAGGACCAGGATGTCCAGCTGGCCCCTCTTCTTTCCATAGGCTACTAAAGTGATTTCCCCATAAAGTGGGAAATTTAGGTGCCCTAACTTCTTGTCCATCATAAATACCATAATCGGCATTTTCTTGCCCAGGCAATTGCCCAGGCACATACAAATTCCATTCATTACGCCAATCATAAAAAACAAGGTTTCCATGTGGTGCGTTCTCAAAAGGTTCTATATCAAGATCTAAGTACTCAGAAGAGCGATATAGTTTCCAATAATATTTCCCTTCATAATCCAAATAAGGTCCCCAACGGTTTACTTTCTTCAATTTACCTTCATAAGAAGGGTCTACATTATTTGTTATAAAAGGTGTGCTACTATTCTTATAATTATTTCTTTGTCCTATATGATACTTAAATTTACTTTCTACATCTTTTACCTCAAGAACCATATAGTCGTGGTCATCAAAAAGAAGCATTCCGGCGCTTTTTAATAAACTCTTATCATAAACAGATAGTTCATAGGCTCCAATGGAAGCAAAATTAGGAAATTCTACTTGTTCTTCATCTTTAATGATAATTTTATGTCGTATTGGTGGTCCCCCTCTATACGATGCGGTTAATTGATATGTCCCTTTGGCTTTACCACTATAATCTATTTCATATTCACGTGTGGCGCATACTGCCGTTCCCAATTCAGTATCATCCAGATAGCCATCATTATTTTTATCACTTCCCTTATTAATTATATCAAAATAGTATTTCACCAGACCTAGTCGATTAATTTCATCATCAAAAATCCTGTTATGCAAACGCTTATTAGATTGGTACCAATCCCTATCTTGCTCGCGGCCAGTGGCCCCTCCGAATTGATGAGGGTCGGAGTCCCATACTTTCCAAATTGACTTTGATTCACTGCCGTTGCTAAAAACATAAGTTCGTACAAACGGATTGACAAAATAATCCCCTCTTTTATCATTAAAAGGACCATCAATAAACGACTGACTATTTTCTGGTCTTACTTCTACATGACGCTGTTGCTCTACAAAGAAGTAGCCTCCTTCTCCACTCCCGTCAATCAGTTTTTGGTCTTCCATAAAAGCCAGAGCAATAGGCTTTACCTGTTTACCAGCAAGCAAAACTTTTTCCCCACTGATTTTGTTTGTAACATACAAACTAACAGAACAATAGGCATCTGGATACGTCTTGAATTTAAATTTTAGCTGCTCATCACTACTGGCACTATGAAAAGGGTTGGAACCAATGGCATTTTTATCTTTTCCTTTATCACTTGAATATACTTGATGCGTACAATTTCCCGTACGATCACCAGATACAGAAACCCAATCACTTCCTTCACAACCTATTTTTAACGATCCTGCACTATCTTGAGTCTCATATTCCATGGTCAAGGTATATATATCCTTATGATCTAGATAAGGAAAAAGTGTCTCATTATTTAACTCCATAGTATAAGTAGCCAACTCGTTACGAGCTGGTTGACTTGGACCTTCTATGCTGTAAAATTTTCCTACAGGAGAAGTGGCCTCAATTTCTATTGTTGTTAAATCATGGCAGTCAAATCTCTTGTCAAAACAAATCTCTATTGGAATCTTTTTTACCCCCCAATCTGAAAGAGCATAATCTCGTTCTACAATTTGATGACCCCATAGCAGCTTCCAATGATGATAACCCTCTTTGTGAATAAAATATGCGTTCACCATATCATTTATACAAGTATTAGAGTCACCACCTTTGCTATCTGGAACAATCTGCCATCGTAAAGGCACCTTGAGAATGGCACTCTTAGTTGCAAAACTATCACTATACCATGAGTCATCCACATAAAGTATTTCATCATCATCAAAGCCCATCATATAGCGTACACCGCTGTAGTTTTTGTAAACCTTTTCATCTTTCCAAGGTTGATTATCGTTGTTCCAGTAATGTAATATTTGCATGTTCAAGCCTTCCTTTTGATTGGCACGTTGAAGGGAAGCGTCCCCATGTAAATCACTGCCCTCGCCCCCACCATCATAAAATTGACTGAACTTTTCAAGTCTGTAATCAATCTCTTGTTTAAGAGGAGATATTGGAGCAGCTACAGTATAATGGTATACAAAATTATTTCTTAATTGAGGGCTTTCATTCCCATCTTCTACAAATCCAGGATATCTAGGTTTCCTGCCAGGCTCTTGTTCAAAATGTCTTACATTAAGCCAGTGTACCTGTGTATCTAAACCGATCCAGGGGGTAAGTCCTCCAGGTATATGATCAGGATCTATAAAATATGTTAAATCTCCTGCAAATCGTGCTATCCAGGTTTTGGGTAAGTTTCTAATGTCTGGTATGTGTGTATTTGAATAGTGAACGTGAAAACTAATCACATCTCCCACTATAGCGGTTATTGGTTTATTAATATCAACCGGGTGTCCATTTAAAGAGACATTTACTCTGTGTTTTTCAATATTCCTTGCTATAACGTCTCTTTCTATATTTTCGGCAGACAATGAAAAACCAGGAAGTTTTATTGCTACAATATTGTTAAGCGTTGCTTCTCCAAAATAAGTAATCTGTATATACACTGGTAGTGTCTCTTCTGTATTTTGGGAATTGATTAAACTTAATAACCCATAATTAAGGGCATCTTTTGTAAGATCGTTTTTGTAGTCGGCACTCGATCGTGAAGGTGGTGCCGGAACTAACGGAAAATTCGTTTGGCTATAAACAGTCTGGAGTGGTGTAAAAGTTGGCCAGGTACTGGAATCATCCGTAAAACTTTCGGCAATATAAGCGCCATCAACACTATTCGTACTGGCCTCACATCCATAAATCAATGCATTATTAAATGCCTGACTTCCGTTGTCTTCCAAATCGTATACTTTTTTACCATAAAGCGCTACTCTTATTTTACTACCAGCAGGCAAATTTTGTGTCACAATACCAAAATTCTTATCAATGGCGTAAGCTTCTTTTATATTAAGTTCTTTTTCAATTAAGTGGGATTGGGTAGTTTGTGCCATCCCCACCATTGATATCAATAGGGTCAGTACAAGCAAGTACCTCCTGAATCTTTGTACTTGAAAACCGTATATTTTTAGACTTTTAAATGTATCCATTTTGAAATTAGTTTTAACGATTATTCACAATTACAATGTAAATTGTGCTATGAAATGACGGTATAGATATAGATTGCATCTGTGGTGCCTTTTCTGAAATTAGTTTCTATAGTCTTCTGTTTCTACATGGTAGTGAACTAATCGCATTAATAATTTATCGTTTTTTCAATTCGGTCATTGCTGCCTTTAATTCTTTTACATCATCCTGAAGCGTTTTGTACTGTGCCACCTCGGCTTCTAAGTTCTTGATCTTTTTTTCCTGAGCTATGGTATATAGCGTTAGTTCTTCTATCGTTTTTAAAAAGCCTCTGTTTAATTCGTGAACACTGTAACCTCTTTGTTTTACTTCGGTTTCTGAAGGAATGCTTGGTAAGTGTTTATGGGTCTTTACAAAATTTTCCAGATCTTCCAGAGCAGGCAATTTGTAATCTGTATTGAATACATAATCATCCCATTGAGAAACCATTGAAACAGCAAAATCTTCACATACAATACCCTGGCTTACCCATAGCGAATAATCGGTCCCATAAGGCAAATTGTTTGGGTTACTTCCCATATCTTCCCATTTTTGATACGCGTCCTTTCCAATAAAGGTTAGTTGTTCTAATGGAGATACATGAAATACCTGCTCACCGACATTGTTTTCTACATGTATGCTTCCTTTAACGTGCAACTTACCCTTATTAGGATTACTTGTACCAATACCCACGTTACCATCCGTTCTTACCATAAATCGTCCTCCTATAATACCAGGTTCGTCTATTAGAAAAGCTGCGCTTGGATCTAATGATAGTGGAGCAAATTTTATTCGTGCGCCTCTATTTCCGGTTATCATTTCATGGACTTCCATTGGGGCTTCAACCGTTAACTTGTCATTCAGATATGCTCCTCCAAATGCCCTAAGCAATCCATTAATCCTTGTTTCTCCATTAACATGTAGGGTTGATGCCGGATTGTTAGTACCAATACCTATCCTACCGTTTCCTTTAATACGTATTAACTCTGTACCATTTCCATTATTACCCGTAGCATAAAAAACATGATCTGATGTAACGGTATTAACGTGATAATTAATTTGATTAGGAGAAATTCCAAAACCAAAAATGTCGTTCATACCTGGTGCTTTATAAAGTGTTATTTTGGAACTAACCGAATTACCAAAGGTTAAATTGCTGAATTGTGCCTCATTCGACCAGATCTTGTGCGAGGAGGCAATATCTCCCTTAACATCAAGGGCAGATTGGGGGTTGTTAGTTCCAATACCTACTCTACCATCTGTCCCTACCTTAAAGCGTCCTCCCACAATGCCTGGGTTATCTATTTCAAATGGCGCATTAGGATGTAAAGACAAGCCCTTCCCTCCAATACCTCCTAGTCGTAAAAGATGATTCATATACACATCTTGCCCGAAGGTTTGGGCATTAACACTACTTGTTATTGATAAAAATAAGAGCAAGGATAAGCTTATTGTTGATGCCCATCTTACTTGGTTTGTTAAAAGAGATACATTTTTCATTGTGCTTTGGTTTTTAAAAGGTTAAAAAGAATGCTATTAATTAATTGTTTACGTTGATTTATATATGTATTTGAAAACAAAAAGATGTCTTTTTAATTTCTAAGGTAATAGATTACAGCTTTTTTGACTGTAGTTTTCAAATTCGCATTTAAGCGTGTATAGGTAAGTTCTGTTGCGTGTCAAATTTCGAATTTTAAATATTAGAGCAGGGGTGTTTTTTTTGGATAATACGGGGTGTATTTTATTAAAATACATCTATTGTGGTCGTAAATCTTTTTATTAGTAAATACCAATGCCACGAATACACAAATAAAATCTCAGTGCTCAGTCGCAGTAAACAGTTGGTAATTATTATTATACTTTAATCCTCTTTATTACTTCTACTTCCTCTTTGGGGATTGAGAGGATTTTCAGTCGCGTTTGACAGTTATAGCATACAGTTATCGACTTAACGCCTTTGCCAGAACTTAATACTAGAGATTGGATGCGCTTGTGATGTGCTATACTTATCATCAACACGAATCAGACTTTCAGTCTGCTAAACCTGTCAATAGACAGGAAAATTAGTGAGACCTGCCTGCCGTAGGTAGGTTTGTGTATTCGTTGCTAACTTTTTAAAGCGATGACTAATCAATAAATATTTATGAAAACACCGTAGCTGGCGAAATTAATACGGTGCTATTTTCTGTGCGATACTTTCCAATGTCTTTTGTCCTTCTCGTACCAGTTTTTCGGCATCAGCTCCACTTGTTTTTACAAATTTTCCAACTATACTGTCAAGTTCTTTTAAGGTTTCTATATGTCGTGGTTCGGAAGTTTTTTTCAAGATCGTTTTAATCCGTTTGAGTTTTTCATAGTCCTGTATGCCTTCTCTTAGCATGATTAAACGTAAACTGGGTAAAAAATCTATTGGTGTGTTGTTAGAGGATCTATAAATCATGGAAAAGTCCCCTGCTGTATTATTACCATCCCTGGCATCAAAAGGATCTGTTAAACGCCAAAAATCGTAAGCCCAACGTAAATAGCCATTATAACCTTCGTTTTGTGCATGCCACGACATCCAAGTCATTTCTGCAAGGTTATTTTCTGGGGTCACATAATTATTCGGTTTTTTTTGAGTACAACTGGTGTAGAAAGTAGCTATTTTATTATTGGTAATGCCCATGCTGGAAGCGTCTTCTAAAATACCCGATACATCGTAAAAATTAGCTTTTACACTATCAGGCAAGCGATGCGAGTAAGCGATCCCTAGTTTCCAGTCGGCATGGTTTCCATGAACCACAGCAACCACATGGCTTAATTTTTCTTCTGAAACTTCATCAAGATAGAGCACTGTTTTATGAAACCATCCCTTACTATCTAAGTGCATTTTAAATGCGGTTAAAAAGTCCCCCCATCGCGTCTCGTATGTTTCCGACCCCAGCGGTGCATTTAAATCGATTGTTGTACGTGTAGCTTCGTCCCAAAAAGGAATGGTGGTTTCATTCCAACCTACGGGTGAGAAACAACTAATTTGTTTAGTAATTCCCCAAGACATTAAAGTGGTTACGTATTTGTCGAATACCGTAAAATCATATGCCCAGGTGCCATCTGTTTTTCGAGTCCATTTTACCATAGATTCAGCGCCCAGTGCACCATTTTTAATATAGGTAGTTATCACTTTTTGTCCCGTATCGGCTAGTATGTTATACGCTGGTTTGAGCAGTTCGAAATGGGCATCCGACCAGGTTTTTATTGTTTTGTCTGGGTTTGCTTTGTTATAATGCTCCAGAATGGTCATGGGAAATTGCCATAGGTCTAAATGAAACTCCCAATCGGTTACTTTTGGTAAACGATAGTCCAGAAGTGTCAAAGCGATATTAAAAACTAAAGGTGCGTCTCCCCCATTAACTGTAAAGGTGGCTGTATAGGTTCCTGTAATGTCCGTGTACGGAACGTCTATAGTAAGCCAGATTTTTAAGGGGTCTATAGCTTTTAAAGTGGTGGCGACTTGATTAGACAGAGCATCCATAATTTCAACACTGTTTATATGTGAGGGGTATTCGGCACAGCTTCTTGCCTCAATGTCTCCCTTAATGTACTGTCCGAAACGGAGTTTTGTACTTATATCTGTTAGGGTTTCTGTGCTGTTAGAAAAATCGCTAATGGTATAGCTGAGTCCTTTTATATCGGTATCACTCCATAATACAATCTGTGTATGTATACGTTCGCCTTGCCATGCTACTGGTGCCCAATTGTGAGTTGTAGTACCCGAGAACATTTCATTTTTTTGATAGCGTTTAAATTTTGATTCAAACGATCCGTTGATAGCCTGCGCAGCAAGAGACGAGATCCCATAGTTTATAAGTAATATCACAATACCCATGATAACCTTACGGTTCCCAGCTATTTTTGGTACGATTCCAAGAATAAAAAGATTTTCGATCATTAGTCCTTTGTATTTGGTTCTTGGTTCTTGGTATTTGGTTGTAAAATCTACGATATTTTTTTGACGCTTCTTTTGGTTTGGTCTATTATCCTTTCCTAATCCTTATTGTTTTCAAAAAAAATTTGGACGGTACGCTATTTATCTTTGCCCAAAATCATATTTCTTGCATGCATCATGTCGCTCACGTTTTTTCGTCTTCCATCTTGGTTTTTGGTTGCCCATTCTATAGCATTATACAATGTTTCTTTCGATATATCTCCTTTTTTCTCCATGATTTTATAGAGTTCATAATCTTCAATACCTTCTTTTAACAATTCCCACCGAATGCTTGAGATTGGGCCATCTTTTCCTGGGTACACATAGTAGTCATCCCCTTGACTGTGTAAGAAAACAGGGTTTTTAAAAGGGTCTGCTGTCCAATTGTTATACGCCCATCTCATGTAACCATCTGTATTGTATTTTAAGGCTAACCAAGGAATCAAGCGAGCCTCTACAGCTGGTGAGTAGGTAAGTGTATTGGGGTGCGCAGGTTCTGCACAGAGATAAAATGTGGTTTGTTTCCCTGATTTTTTTCGTTTGGCTATTGTAGCTCTTACAGGGACTTTAGCCTTATGTTCCAAGGCTTGCTCTGGGAAAAACATATAGGATATGGATAGGTTCTGTGCCAAGACTGTTGCTTCTGGATGCCCTGCTATAACAATCCTATTTAAAAACTCTGGCGCTGCAGCATTTATAATTTCCATAATATTATGAAGGATGTCTTCTGGTTTTTCATCGAATCCTAAAAAGGTGCGTTCATACCAACCCTGATTTTGAAGGTGTGTTTTAAAATGCTTTAAAAACTGGGTCCAAATGTCTTCATATGCTTTATCGGTAATATCCAATTCCATACTTTTTTGCGTCTGAGACACTTCGTCCCAATATACTATTTTTTGCTGTGTATGAAAAGGGGTTAGTGAAAACGCATTTATAGCTCCTGTAATGCCTGTATGGGTCGCCATCGTTACATATTTATCGAAAATAGTATAATCAAATTCCCAATCTCCATTTTTGGTTTTTATCCACTTAACCATACTTTGATATCCAAATTGTACCTGAGAACGCGTTGCTCCTCCCAGCCAAGGCTTGTGCCAGGGCTCATGGGTTATGGTAGTCGCTATATTTTTACCACCATGGGAGGCATAATCGTTAAGATATTCTTGTATTCTGTTCCAATGTAAATCGGACCAATGTTCCAAATTATAATATTCGGCAATGGCGCTTGGATTTAGCCATAAATCTAAATTGAATTGATAGGCGTCGGGATCTGGAAGTTGTGGGCTGGAAACCACTAGTTCTATTTTAAAGGTTTTTTTCCCATATGCTTTACTATTTACAGTAATAGTGCCTTTATAGGTATCTGGAGTTGCATTTTTTGGAATGTGGCATGTTAACCATACTGGCTGCGCTGTATAAGCTTTAAGGTCTATTGTATCGGTTTCTATTAGGGCATCTCCTACTACATTTGGTGCCATGGTTCCAGAAACCCCTTCGTCTACAATGCCTTCCAGCTTAGGTGACCATACATATTCACTACGGCTACGGTGTACGGGATGGTATTTTACGACTCTTTTTTGAAAATTACTTTTTGATATCACGTCTCCTTTAGCCGACATAAAATCACTGATCTCCGCTGTTATATGATTTATTGGTTTTTTAGCTCCTAGTGCTATTTGTGCAGATATCTGCTCATTCCGGACTCCAGAAAGAGTATACACAAGAGAACTATCTGCTGCAATGATTTGAAAATCCTTAAGTGCTGGGTTTTCCAGCAACTCTTCCTCATTAAATGTTCGAGGATATTTAGGGACTCTGATTAAAGAAGAGGTTTCTAAATTGTTTGTTGGTACCCAAATGGTATAATCATCTGGTAGTGCTTCGTCTACGTTTAGTTTTAGCCATTCTGGATAAGCTTGTGTTTCTTTGCTGTTTCTTTCTAATGTCTTTTCTTCAATAGCGACACTTTCCATACAGCTATAGTTGATACAAATCAGCACACACAGACTTAGTATGTAATAAGAATATAAACGTTTTAAAAATTTCAAAAGTTCCGTCATACATACAAAGGAATGATATTGACGTAATTTTGTGGTTTCTTTTTTGAGATTTAAAGGTGTGTTTATTGGTATTTTTTAAATGATTTTGTGAGAGATATTTGACTCTTTTCAAGAGGACATGTATATACACCCCTTATTTTTAAGGCGGTACAAAGGGGAATGTTATTAAATCTAAAAATACCTTAAAAATCTATTTTAGTGCATCGTTTCACATGTTTGTTTCTTACTATTTAACGCGAATCTTGTTTAAGAGTTTAAGATGTCACTTCGAGTGTTCCGAGCTTGCTTCGGGATGTATCGAGACGCTTTTTTTGTTGAAAATTTATTTGCCTGCCTGGTTGGCAGCTACGGTGTACCCACATCTTTTTAAGTTATTTTTTTCCTGTCAGCTTCATGAAATTTTAATATGTATAAGCTACGACAGTAAACCAGAATCTGAGTATCAAACGATAATTAAGACACGAATTGCACAAATTTACACGAATAGAATCTCAATGTGATAGGGAGATCTATTCCCAACATAAACACGAATCTGACTTTCAGTCAGTCTTAAGACCATATAGGTTTTAAACCTGCTATGCCTTTGGCTTGCCGGTAGGCAGGGTAATTCGTGATAATTCGTGAAATTCGTGTCTCCTTTTTTTGTATAGTATTATTTTTTAAGTATGTCTATAATATTTGTGAGTACCCCGTAGCTGTTTGACAGACAGGTTTTCGATACGATCCTGAACTTGTTTCAGGACAATAACTGACATAAATTTTCTTATCCAAGATTCACATTATTTGATTCCGTAAAACGTAAAACATGGTGATATATTAGTTCTAATTGATTCATTATTTTTTGACATGCTATTTTTGATTTTCCTTTTACTTTAATTTTAATGTTTATCTGCTGGTTCTCATTTTTAAAACAACCAATACTAAACCATCCATTGGGAAAATACACTTTCAGTTCTTTGGACTTGTTCTTAAGGTATAAATCAAATTCTCCTGTAACCCAATTAATAAATCTATTGTAAACCTCTATACTTTTTACAGGTTCTATCTTTATTAATTCAAAGATCGATAACGTTGTATTATACATGTCATTCTTTGTTTTTTTTAAAACTCCCATCTCACAAAAGCTTCCATAGCAGCATAATGCGATAACCCCAGTTTATCATATAATTCGGCAGTTTCTCTATTTCTATCTTCTGCTCTTTGCCAAAATTCTCTACTATCTGACCCCTGAAATACAACACCGTCTTTTTGAGACTGGTGTTTAAAAATGCCTTTTCGTTTTTCTAACACTTGATCTGGCCCCATAGGAACTGCCATTTCTATTTCATCAACACCCCACTCCTGCCAGGCGCCTCTGTACAACCAAACCCAGCAATCACTCATAAATGGTTTATCTTTTAATCTGGTAATGGATTCAATAATGGCATCTAAACAGACTTTATGGGTGCCATGCGGGTCTGCTAAATCGCCTGCTGCATATATTTGATGTGGTTTTATTTTTTCGATCAGATCCATCGTTATTTTTATGTCGTCTTCGCCTAAAGGTTTTTTATCGATGGTACCCGTTTCATAAAAGGGTAGTTCCATAAAATGGATCTGCGCATCTTCAAGCCCTACAAAATGGCTTGTTGCTCTTGCTTCACCTTTTCGTATTAAGCCTTTAATATGCCTAACGTCTTTGGTATCTATCTCACTATCTTTTTTGTTTTTTAAAAACGTAATGGCTTCTTTGTAGATTTTTTTGGCTTCTATACTTTCTATGTCAAATTTTTCATTGTAATCGCATACAAAGCTTGCATATCTTAAAGCTTCATCATCGGCTACAGCAATGTTTCCAGAGGTTTGATAGGCTACATGAACTTCGTGCCCTTGTTTTTGTAATCTTTTGAAGGTTCCACCCATGCTAATAATATCATCATCTGGGTGTGGACTAAAAATTAAAACCCGCTTTTTTGTTGGTAGCGCGCGTTCTGGTCTGTTAGCATCTTCTGCTTCTGGCTTGCCTCCCGGCCATCCTGTAATGGTGTGTTGTACTTTATTAAAGATTTTAATATTAATGTCGTAGGCAGGTCCTGAATCTGCTAATAGATCACTCATCCCGTTTTCTATATAATCGGCATCGGTGAGCATTAAAATAGGCTTTTCAAGATGTAATGCTAGACCTAAAACGGCTTTACGAATCATTTTATCGGTCCAAACAACTTTTTCAACTAACCACGGGGTATTGATTCGTGTTAGTTTTGAGGCCGCCGCTTTATCTATTACAAAAACAACATTGTTATGTTCTTGTAAAAAAGAGGCTGGAACCTGATTTGTAACTGGCCCTTCTGTTGAGGCTTTTATAATACTGGATTTTCCTTCTCCCCAGGCCATTAAGATAACTCGTTTGGCTTCCATGATCTTTTTTACGCCTAAGGTAATGGCGGTTCTTGGGGTATTTATTAAGCCTGAAAAGTCACCGCTTGCTGCCACTCTTGTGATATGATCTAAAGCTACTAATCTGGTTTTAGAGTTTTGCAAGGAGCCAGATTCATTAAAACCAATATGGCCGTTTCCGCCAATACCTAACACTTGCAAATCAAGACCTCCTAGCGCTTCTATTTTAGCTTCGTAATCTCTACAGTAATCTGCTATGGCTTCTTTTGATAATGTCCCGTCTGGGATGTGATAATTTCCAGATAATATATCGACCTGATCCAACAGCAATTCTTTCATAAATCGCACATAGCTATTTACTGAATCTGGTTGCATGGGGTAATACTCATCTAAATTAAATGTGATCACATTTTTAAAACTCAGACCGTCTTCTTTATGCATTCGTACTAATTCTGCATACAATCCTTTTGGGGAAGAGCCTGTTGCTAAACCTAATATACAAGGTTGTTCTTGTGTTTGTTTCTTCCTAATGAGGTCTGCAATTTCCTTTGCAACGGCTTTTGAGGCTGTAAATGAATTTTCAAAAACTACGGTGTCTATATTTTCGAATCGTTTTTCAAAACCTGTTGCTTTATCTATGGTACTTTTTAACATGACTTATTTTCTTTTATTTTTTATAGAATGGTGGCTTTTATTTTTTTCCAGACCTTCGTTAATAAATACCCTGAAATTATTACTACGATAGTGAGTATCATGGCATATTTATAATCTCCGTAAATCCAATAGCCTGTGGCAAACATGCAGCTATAAATGAACACACAACCAAGAAGCATGGCTAAAATACCAGAGGGAACACTCCAGCCTTCGTTTGAATCTGCGAGTGTTATGTTGTCTGCTTCGGCTTCTTTAATAACTTTAGTCCACCCAGGACCGCCTGGTTGGATTTTTTTGTAAAAGCTTTGCAAGACTTTTTTGCTTTCTGGTTGTGTGATATAGGTTGCTATTAACCAAATTATTGTTGTGACTAAAACGACCAAAGGGTATTCTAGATAATTTTCAAAAACACCAGTTTCTGACTTAAAAAGATAAGCTCCAAGTGGCGTTAATTTTAGTACTATTGAAATGATTCCTGATGTAAACATGGCTGTGATTTCACTCCATGCATTGATGCGCCACCAAAACCAACGTAAAATAAATATAAGCCCTGTACCAGCTCCGAAGACTAATAGTACCTCAAATAATTGTAAGGCATTTTGTAATAATAATGCTAATATGGCACTACACCCCATTAGGATTACTGTAGAGATTCTACCAACGGCTACCAATTGTTTTTCTGAAGCTTTGGGATTTATTTGTTGTTTATAAAAATCGTAAACCATATAGGATGATCCCCAGTTGAGTTGAGTTGAAATGGTGCTCATATAGGCTGCTATTAACGATGCTAAGACCAAACCCAATAGGCCACTTGGTAATTTGGTAAGCATGGCCGAATAGGCTAAATCGTGTCCTAGTTTATCATCGGCTATATTTGGAAATGCGTCCTGGATACTTGCTAGGTCTGGAAATACAACCAATGATGCTAATGCTACAAGAATCCATGGCCAAGGGCGTAAGGCATAGTGCATAATATTAAAGAAAAAGGTAGCGCCTATGGCATGATTTTCGTCTTTTGCTGCTAGCATTCGTTGTGCGATATAACCACCGCCACCAGGTTCTGCTCCTGGATACCAGGAACTCCACCACTGTACAGCCAACGGAATAATTAATAAGGTTATTAAGGCTTGTTTATCATTAAAATCTGGTAATATAGATAACTTGTCTGCAACATGCGCATTGGTTAAAAGGGCATCGAGACTTCCAACTTCGGGTATATTCACCAAATAATAGGCGGCTCCAATGGCGCCTCCCATAGCCACAAAGAATAAAACAAAATCGGTATAAACAACTCCTTTAAAACCTCCAAGAGCACTAAAAACAACGGTTATAAGGCCTGCACTGATAACGGTTTGCCAGGGTTCTAAACCGAGCATGATACCGCCTATTTTAATGGCTGCCAGGGTTACTGCAGACATGGTAATCACATTAAAGATAACGCCTAAATAAATGGCTCTGAATTTTCTTAAAAAGGCTGCTGGTTTACCTCCATATCTAAATTCATAAAATTCTATATCGGTATTTACATTCGATTTACGCCAGAGTTTGGCATATACAAAAACAGTAAGTAGACCTGTTATTAAAAACGCCCACCAAACCCAATTACCGGATACGCCGTTTGTTCTCACAATATCGGTTACTAAATTGGGGGTATCTGTTGAAAAGGTTGTGGCAACCATCGATACACCTAATAACCACCAGGGCATGGTTCTTCCTGAAAGGAAAAATTCCGAAGCATTTTTACCCGATTTCTTAGATACATAGATACCTATAGAAAGTGTTATTGTAAAAAACAGAATGATTAATATATAATCTAATGTGCTTAATGCCACCATACGTCGCTTGTTTTATTAGTTAAAATTAAATTGTAAACGCTTTTGTTTTCCCAGTTTTGTTCTAAACCAATACATTCATTAAAAAAGTACTTAGACGCTTTCTCTCTCTAACTGTACTATTTTTTCTGAAAAACTTTGTAATAGTTTAAATTGGTTTTTTGCACGATCAAAATTATGGTCTGGGTACTTTGTTTTATAATACACATCACCGTTTAAATAATCGGTTAAAAAGCGTAGTGCCATAATAAAAATTATGGTTTTAGCTCCTAGTGGTAAATAGATTATCTCTAAAGGTGATAGGGAAGATTCTACCTTCTCTAAAAACCCTCTTTTGTAGGCTTTATAATAGGTTTTGTTGAACGCTACTAAATCTAAATTTGTTTCATCTTCTGTTGCGGTATTGCAAATAGTTCGAATAGCATCTCCAAAATCATAATGTACAATGCCTGACATTACAGTATCTGTATCAATAACACATAGACCTTCATTATTTAAATCGAATAACGCATTAGATATTTTGGTATCGTTATGTGTGACCCTTGATTTTATTGCTCCAGACTCTTTCAAGCTTTGGAGAATGTGCATCTCTGCCCTATAATTTTCAACCATAGTTAGATATGGTTTTGATTTATTCAAACGTTTTTCGCTCGCAGTTTCAAGAGCGTCTTCGAATTGAGAGTAACGAAAAGACATATCATGAAATCTAGGAATGACTTCTATTAGATTCGACACATTAAAATCATTGGTTAATTGCAAAAATTCACCAAATAATTTCCCGCCTTCGTAGGCGACCTTTTCATTGTTAATGGTTTCAAAAGTGACACTATCGTCTATGAAAATTGTCATATTCCAATAACTGTTAGTATCTGCTTTATAGAATTTATCACCTGTTTTGGTTTTTACAAAAGAGAGCACCCGTCTATTAAGTGTTTCTTTTGGAAGGTGGGAGAGTTTATCTTTAATATGATCGCTTATACTAATTTTATTATTTATTAGTCCTGGAACGTCTTTAAAAACACCATCGTTAATCCGCTGTAAAACATAATAAGGCTTTTCATCCGTTTTTATTAAATAGGTATCATTAATATGGCCAGAAGCTAGTTCTACATAAGATTCAAATTCGTTTTTATGTTCAAACTGGTTAAAGACACTTTTTAGTTCTTCTTCTAGAGTACACCAAAGATTCGTTGGGTATCTATTTTTATGCTTTAAATCTGCAATTGCTTTTTGCACAATTTCTTTATCTTCTTTGTATGTAACTCCAAACCATTTAGCATCAGATTTTAATACTTCTACATGGACCTTATCAGATTTCAGCATATCATTTACGACAGACGGAATATAAAATTCTGCTTTATGATTCTCTTTATTTTCCTCTAAAAAGGTCATAAATAATGCGCTGCCAAATTCGAAACATTTAGGTGTGAATCCCCAAAAATTCATTGATACTATTGTATTTTCATCAATGGAAACAAAGTTCCCAAAGGCATCTTTTCGTCTTAATTTACCATCGATTTTCTCAATGTGGGTTCGCTCATTTACACTGGTTAAATAGCCTTTTTCATTTACTTGACATTCACCTCTTGACACATACCCATGATCTGAAACTGTATTTTTTAATAAATACGCCATGGTACTAAAATTAAAAGAGTTCTTGTCTGTTTTTATTAAGTGCTTAGCCATGGTTTCAAAAGCTTCTGCACCATAAAAATCATCTGCATTTATTATGGCAAAATTTCCGGTGATGGCTTCTTCAGCCATTAAAAGTGCATGTCCTGTACCCCAGGGTTTTATTCTATTTGGGTTTATATACTTTTCGGGGACATTTTCAAGCTCCTGGTATATGTAAGCAACGTCTGCTTTACCTTCCAACTTTTTGTTAAAGATCTCTTTAAATTCTCGCTCAAAACTTCTTCTGATAATAAACACAAACTTCCCAAATCCTGCTCGGAGCGCATCATATAATGAAAAATCTATTATGGTATCACCTTCCGCATTCAAGGCATCGATCTGCTTTAATCCGCCATATCGACTCCCCATTCCTGCTGCTAAAATCACTAATGTAGGCTTGTTCATTTATTTCTTATTTAATACTATTGTCTTTCAAATATTTTGCTCCTTAGAGTCATTAGAAACTTATTTAATGTGAGTTCGACATAAGAACAAAATCATTAAGCCGAATTTCAAAAAGTTAAATCTAAAGGAGCGAAGTCGGAACCTATTTAAACATCTAGATTTTAATGACCTTTCGACTGCGCTCAAGGCGACATATAACACTATTAGTCAGGCTCTCGTTAGAAATATGCTTGCATTAAATCGAACTCATGTTATTTAAAATAAATTTCTAAGTAAACAAAGTAATAAATAATGATTAGGCGCTTAGGATGGTTTTTACTGAAAAAAAGGGGGTTATATTAATTATATGAAGAAAAGGTCTTCATATCTAGATATTAATAATACCATTGAATTGAATTGAATTGAATCCAATGAAATAGAAAACTTTGTGGATCAGGGTTTATTTTACAGTCTTAGATAGAAAACGAATTCTTTTCTAATTTCAATGTCCCAAATGAGGACGGGGTGTGAAAATTTGGCGCATCGGTTTTAGGATCAACCCAGGTTATCCAAGTAGGTTTATAAGTCAACTCTTTAGTCTTATAATATGTTGCTCTAAAAATTCCTGTTTCTATCGTTAAATCATGTATTAAATTCAATGATTTTAAAGATGCTAAACTTATTTTACCTTCTACACTAAACCCTTTTGAATTCATATTAGAGTTTACAACCAAATCTTGTTTTGGCCAATCCCAATCAAAGTTAAAATCTTTATTAGGTAACGCTTTAAAATCCATAATTCGTGGTGTTGGATCTATTTCTAAACAATAATATGGATTAAGCGATGCATTTACTCTAAAAAAAAATTCTACTCTATCTGAAACATTAATACTATTAAAACCGGTATCTGTATTATCTATATGTATGGCATCATCAAAAACGTGAAAACAAAAAAACAAATAATCGTCATCCCATAAAGCTCTGAATGTTGTTTTAGTATCTTTCAGGTCTTCCCAGGGTGAACTGAAATCATTTAAAACGTTAGCGTCATCCCAAAGATGCGATGCGCCTTTCCCTGTAATAATTAATTGCTTTGTTGGTATTGAATTTACATGATACGTTTTCATCTTCTTTTTATAGAACTTCTAAATAACGTACACCTGTTTGTAGAAGTTTATTATGTGATAAAAGTAGCCAATAATTTAATTAGCTATTTTAAAATTCATAAAAATAGTTTGATTTTTGTCTTATTGGATCCACTAAAGAGGACAGGTTCAATTTATTTGAAAACTAAAATTTCTTCATTTAATTTAATAAAAGGAGGCTGTCCAAAAGTATTTTGGACAGCCTCCTAGATTTAGAATTTATACTATTTCTTTTTGGAGAATTTTTTAGAGATATAAGCATGTTTACTTCTTCATTGACTATGCGCTACTCTTTTATCGTTGCTTAATAAAAAAAGTGTTTACTTACTCCCCCCTATTAAGCAAAATAGGAGTTAGGATATTCATAAATAAGATTTCATTAGCTTTAACTTTTTTTAGAAAAATTTTGTCCTGTTTTAATTTAAATCACTATAAAATTAATATAAGTTTCCTCCGACAAATACCAATTTGTATATTTACCTTATGAATGTACGATTAACCAAAGAACAAAAAGTTCAAATACTAAACTCATCAGATATTTACAAAGTAATGCAACAAGTATTACTTCGTGAAAATAAAATAAGACGCAATCAGGAACATTTTTGGGTTGTTGGCTTAGATAATAATAACAAAATTTTATTTATTGAATTAATTGGTTTGGGAGCAGTTAATCGAGTTAACGCAAACCCGCCAGATGTATTTAGGATGGGAATTTATAAATTAGCAGTAAAAATGATTCTGTGCCACAACCATCCAAGTGGTAATGTCGAGGCTTCAAAAGCAGATGAAAATTTCACTGATAAAATGTTAAAAGTTGGTAAAATTATTAATATAGAAGTGATTGAACATTTAATTATTTCAGAAGAAAAATATACTAGTTTTGTCGACAACGGTATTATAAATAAGTTACAAAAATCAAGAGCTCTTGAAATTGAAGAAAAGGAAAAAGAGAATCTTAAGACTTGGAATCTAGAAATAAAGCTTGAAGAAACTGCTAAAATGCGTGATATTGAAATTGCTAAATCTTTGAAAAAAAGTGGAATGCCTGAAAAAGATATAAAAAAGCATACTGGATTGTCGGATAGAGATATGGAAGTGCTTTAGTTTTCATATTCATTCAATACACATTTTACTCACCTCCTTTTACCCTTTCGGCAAAAAGAATATTTTAGAAAGAAAAGCTAAAAAAGCATAGGTTAAACTTCATTTTTACCAAAGCAAAATCAAATAACGCAGAACATTATAGTACATTTTATAACATGTTCGATTTAAAGTTTCTTATTCATTTGTAAGTTGTAATTAATCATTCTATATAATAGATTTTTATGTGTCTTTTTAAATTGACTTATAAAAATCACATACTCTAAGTATTAATCTAAATTTGATTATTTTCGTCATTAATTAAATATTACACTATTATTAAAATTGAATTATAAGACAAAATAAATTATAATATATTGATTTAAGCGTTAGCTGTTATTTCTGTTTCGAAAACCGCCAGTTTTTAAGACCACAAGAATAACAAGTTTCTAATGCTCATGTTTATGGCGTGGGTTAGTACTTGTTTGTGGTTGGGTATCTGGCGGTACCTCGAAATAGATAAGGTTAGAAACCCCACGCTTATTTATTTTTAATAATCTTCACTTTGGGGTTGAGTGAGTTTAAAACTCAACAAAATGAATCTAAAACGTATTGCATTAACCGTACTAGTCGTATTTACTACCAACTCGCTTTTAGCGCAGAAAAAAAGAGACTTAATTAAAGAAATTGAATCCTATGAAAAAAGCGTGGTAGGCAATGCCTCCTTTGACAAAGATCATTCAGAAGTTTGGAATGCGATCTATATCATCGCTAGTGAAGAGTATAATACTATTTCTAGAGAGTCTGAATCAAAAGGCTACATCGAAGCTATACAAGAAACTACTACCTACAAGGAGCATATCACTATTGAAATAAGAGGAGACAAACCACCATATCGAGTATCCTTTCAAGTAAAACAAGAAAGACGAACAAAAAAAGAAGATGGCTCTTTAACAAACTGGGAGTCTTTTACTTCTAATACCTTACAGTCTTATTATTTCAGGCTCCAAAAAAGATTATTCGAGTTACTAAATGGTCCTCTTGAATTATCTGAAAAATTAAATATTAAAATTGAACAATACAATTCTAAACAATCAAAAGCGAGAAAGAAAGTATTAAAAGGGAAGGACTATTAATATATTTTTTTGAAAGATAAAATTGTATTTAAAAATAAAGATTATTGTTTACAATAATATTCTAGAGTAAAACACATAGACAATGGATTAAAATCTCAGTCCTGCTTTTTGCGAATCAAGTTGAGTTTTTAAAAACTTGTTAAGTGATTTTATAAAGTTAACTTCTTTATTAAGTTTATCAATTTCATTTAGAAGTTCATCCTCTCGATATGAGTTTATTTTTAATTCCCCATAAGCATTTTGATACATACTTAATATGCTTGCTGCCCATTCTGAGAATGAAATATTATTATATTTAGCAATTTTATTATATCTCATTTTTTCATATGCTGTTACTTTAACAGAAACTGTCATTATACGTGAATTTATATCTTTCATAATATTTGATTTAGTATACTTTAGGTTTACCCTAGGAAAGCCTAAAGTATACTTGATTATTAATTAATTTTAAAATATGTATATGTGTAGCATATTTAATATAAATATAATACTTTATTTCATATATAAAAATTTTATAGTACCTTAGATCAAATAATTCAACCAGATAGATGACAAAATCAGAAATCATAGAGTTAGGACATATCATATATGACCAAAGAGATATTAGCCCTGCGCAACTAGATGTAACTTCCAGACAGATTAATTATTGGGTAGATAAAGCTGTCATCCCATTTGTTGAGAAGCAACAATCTACAAGTAATCTTTCAAAAGAAAATGAATCTGTAAAGAGTAAAAAAGAATCAACTAAAACCAAATGGATTCGGTTGAACCTATCACAAGCTGTTTGGGTATGTATCGTAAAAGAATTACTATCCTTTGGAGTATCTATTGAAAACTTAGCTGAACTAGCAAGATCCATTTGGCAAAAACCTAGAGAAGATAAATATGCAGATAGCGTATTTAAAGATCATATTAAAAATAACAAATACAGATTATCTGAGGAGCAAATTAAACTCTTAAAAATCAACTTAAAAGATGAGCTTCTAATGGAACACTATTTTAGAACCATAATCAACCCTTTCACTGATATGATCAAGTCAGCTCTTTTAAGAGAAAGGCTTCCACATTCTATATTGTATGTTAGAGAAACAAATAATCATGAGTTTTTAATAGCTCCCAATGATTTAATATTAAGTTTAGGGAGTATTTACCTGCAACACCCTATGATCAGCTTACCTATTGTACCGATTATATCTAAAGTCCTTGCTATAGATTTTGGTAATCCTAAAAAAGACTTACCCTATCTAGCAAATATCGAAAAGCAGATCAGAGATATTGTCGTCTTTAAACGACCTAAAATAGTTGAAATAGCTTTTGAGGGTAATCATATAAAACCTATAATAGTTACAGAACAACATAAAAGTATAGAGCAATTAGCCAAATACATCTTAGAAAATAAAATAGCTAAAGGTTCAAAACTTTTAATTGATATTCGTTCTCAAGGAAACTATAAATTAACTTTAATAAAATAATATGAAATATTTTGTAGAACATATTCAGTTCCTGAAAAAACAGCCTGATTTAATCTCCCAAAGAGATGGACCAGAAATCGGAGCTTTGGAATACAGCCAAGCATATTTTAAATCATCAAAATGAACATCCGTATACAGACAATGAAATAAAAGAAATTATAAGACTACTAGAGGACATATCGAATGTGGTATGTCACAATTTAACCCATTAAACTGTTAAGCAATGAAAAATGTTATTTTATATGTCAGGGTATCTACAGACGAGCAAGCTGATAAAGGATATTCGCTTCGCGATCAAGAGGCTAAATTACTTCATTACTGTAAAGAACACAATTATAGGGTTATTGATACTTATAGAGAGGATTACTCTGCTAAAACATTTAAAAGACCAGAATTTAAAAAGCTTTTAGGTTTTTGTAAAAGTAATAAGAAACAAATCGATGAACTATTGCTTGTTAAATGGGATAGGTTTTCAAGAAATACAGCCGAATCGTATCAAATGATTGGAATTTTTAATACTTTGAGTATTAAAATAAATGCCATTACCCAACCTCTGGATATGACCATACCAGAACAATTACTTATGATGGCTGTCTACTTAGCTATTCCTGAGGTTGAAAATCAGCGTCGTTCTCAAAATGTCATTGCAGGTATGCGTCGTGCTTTTAAAGAAGGCAGGTATGTGGGTTCACCTCCTAAAGGTTATTACGTGGGTAGGGATGATACTAAAAAACCAATTCTGATTCCTTCAAAAGACGCTCCTTTAATTCAAGAGGCTTTTGAACTCATTGCTAAAGGTATTTACACGCAAAAAGAAGTGCTTAAAAGATTAAAGGATAAAGGACTTAAAAGCTCTAAAACAGTATTTTCTATTCTTCTTAGGAATCCTATTTATTATGGCGGTGTCTTTATTAAGGCCTATAAAGACGAACCAGAGGTTATAGTTGATGGCATACATGAGCCCATCATTTCCAAAAAGTTATTTAATACTGTTCAGAATGTAATGAATGCAAAAAAGAAAAAACACCATGTTACCCATAGCCGAGTAAATGCTAAATTTCCTTTAAAAGGGTTTCTACTTTGCCCTGAATGCAACAGAACGCTTACTGCAAGTACTTGTAAAGGGCGCTCTGAATATTACTCTTACTACCATTGCATCAGTCCTTGTAAAGGGAGGTTTCGCATTGAAGAGGCCGAAACAAACTTTATTTCCTTTTTAGAAAGCATTACTTTAAAACAACCTGTTCTTGAACTCTTACAGTTCATTATTAAAGAGCAATTATCTAAACTGCTCTTAACTTCTAAACTAGGTCCGAAGCATTATAAAAAAGTGAAGCTCTTTAATGATAAGCTTATCAAGGTTCAGGATCTTTTTATTGACGGTGGGTTGGATAAAATTGAGTACTCACAAGCAAAGAAAAGATATCAGGATATTCTTGATGAGCTTAATGATTTAGAATTTGCTCAGAATGAACAAAAAGAGATTTTTGAAACTTATAAAAAAGGACTATTAAACTTGCAAAATATTGATAAACAATATATTGACGCAGATATTGATAATAAAAGATTGCTTACCGGTTTGATATTTCCAAATAAATTTGGTTTTCAAAATAACAAAGTTCAAACCGCTAATATTAACCCACTACTCTTAAAAATCTCTAGTATTAACAGGGCTTTTGAGACAAAAAAGAAACAGGACAAACCCTATATTAAGAATTTGTCCCGCTCAGTGAGCCCTGAAGGATTCGAACCTTCGACCGCCTCCTTAGAAGGGAGGTGCTCTATCCAGCTGAGCTAAGAGCCCTCAAAGAAAACATTTTCGTTTTCTGGTGTGCAAATATAAAATTAACTACATATCTAACAAAAGAAATGTTCATAAATTTTACCAATAATTCATAATACTTAAAAAATCTTATATCTAACTTCAATCATTCATCTATAATTACTATTTCTAAACTAAAACACAATAAAAAAGCACCATTAAAATGGTGCTTTTTGTAGATATGATTTTTATTTGATTACCAAAACAAGCTATATAAAACTGTTAGAATAATCATAATTGCAAACGAACCAATATTAAATAATGGTGTTGTTTTAAATAATTCTTTAGTAAGCGGAATTCCTTTAGGATCATCTGCTCCTTTGTTTTGCATATTACTTAATATGACTACAATTAACATAGATAATAATGTTGCTATACCCATTTGATGCATCCATGGCTCTAATGCTGCGATAGGCAAGAATTTAAGAGCTAGTGCAATCGGAATAGATAAAACAGCTCCCCAAATGGCAGCATTGTTCGTCGTTTTCTTCCAGAACAACCCTAAAATAAATACGGCTAATATACCTGGACTCACAATACCCGTATATTCTTGAATAAACTGAAATGCTTGATCGATCCCCCCTAAAAGTGGCGCTACTATTACAGCAATAATTAAAGCAGCAGCAGCAGAAATACGTCCAACATTTACAGTTGTTTTATCATCAGCGTTCTTATTAATATATTGCTTGTATATATCCATCGTAAATATGGTCGATGTTGAATTTAGCATGGACGCTAAAGAAGAAACAATAGCAGCAGCTAAAGCAGCAAAAGCAATACCTTTAAGCCCAGTTGGTAAAAACTGTAATAACCAAGGGTAGGCTTTATCGGCTTGATCTGTTGTTGGTACATTTAACATTCCTGCTTCACCCAGATTAGCCATAATCGAAGGATCATTTACCATAACATAAGCTGCAATACCAGGAATAACAACTATTAATGGAATGACAAGTTTTAAGAATGCAGCTAATAAAATCCCTTTTTGAGATTCTTTTAAAGATTTAGCAGCTAAAGTTCTTTGTATAATGTATTGATTAAAACCCCAGTAGTATAAATTGGCAACCCATAAACCACCTACTAGCACCCAGATACCAGGGAGGTTTACGTAGTTATCATTTGTTTCTTCAAGTATCATATGGAATTTTTCAGGAGCAGCATCTACAACTTTAGCAAAACCTTCTAAAACACCTTCTCCACCTGACACTGTATTCAATGCCAAGTAAGTAGTAACCAAACCACCTAATACCAAAAAGACAACTTGTATAACATCCGTCCAAGCAACAGCAGATAATCCACCATATAAAGAATAGGCTGCAGCAAATAAAGCTAAACCTATAATGGCATACATCATATCTATTCCCATAATAGTTTCAATAGCCAGTCCTCCTAAATATAGAACTGAAGCTAGATTTACAAAAATGTAAAGTGCTAACCAAAATACTGCCAATATCGTTTTTAAATTTGTTGAAAAACGTTTTTCAACAAATTCAGGAATTGTATAAAGCCCTTTTTCAATAAAAATCGGTAAGAAATATTTACCAACAATAATTAAAGTTAAAGCTGCCATCCATTCATAAGAAGCAATTGCCAACCCTAAAGCGAACCCAGAGCCTGACATTCCTATAAACTGTTCTGCTGAAATATTAGCAGCAATCAATGAGGTCCCTATGGCCCACCACGGTAAAGATTTACTTGCTAAAAAATAATCTTCGGCATTTTTTTGATGGCCGTCTTTATCTCTAGATACCCACAACCCTACTCCTAAAATTAAAATGGCGTAAGCAACAAAGACTATATAGTCCCACATTTCGAATCCTGCTGTCATAGTAAAATAAATTAGTTTAGTTTATTAATTAAGACTCAAATATAAAAATTAAATTTAGAAGTACCCTAGGTTTTACATAAAAAAAACAAACTAGTAGGGTCTAGTAGGGTTTTTAAAAAAAATATTGATACATTTGTATTAATCTATGATAAAAATTAATAAGAACACTAAGGTACCAAAGTATAAGCAAATAATCGTTTCGATTGAAGATGCTATACTCTCTGGTGCTCTACAAAAAGGAGATCAAATTCCTTCTATTAACAGCATTAAAAATAAACATAAGCTATCAAGAGATACCGTTTTAATGGCTTTTAACGAGTTGAAAAACAGAGGTATTATTCAATCTATAGTTGGAAAAGGGTATTATGTAGCCAGTGAAAATGTAGACGTTACACAAAAAATATTTTTACTTTTTGATGAACTAAATTCCTTTAAAGAAGATTTATATAATTCTTTTTTGGAACATTTAGGAGGCAACATTCAAGTAGACATTTTTTTTCATCATTTCAACAAAAACGTTTTTAGTAAATTAATTAACGACAACGTTGGTGACTATAATTATTATGTTATAATGCCTGCTAATCTTACAAATACAAATGAGGATGTAAAAAAACTACCAAAGGATAAGGTTTATATCTTAGATCAAGTACATGATGATTTATTAGAATATTCTGCCATTTATCAAAATTTTGAGAAAGTCATTTTTTATAATCTCAGCAAAGCATTACCTTTAATTAAAAAATACAAAAAAATAATTCTAATTTTTTCTGAAGACAAACAACCTCAAAGCATGTTAAAAGGTTTCAATAGCTTTTGTAAAGAAAGTAAAATGCCTTTTGAAATAATAAATTCATTAACAGGCAGAACACTAAAAAAAGGAGAATTATACGTTATGCCAGACGATAAAAGCTTACTCCGGATTATAAAAAAGATGAAAAGTAACAACTTATTACTGGCAAAAGATATTGGAGTTATCTCATACAACGATACCCTACTTAAAGAAATTGTAGAAGGAGGTATTACAACTATTTCTACAGATTTCTATATCATGGGACAACGTTTAGCAGAAATGATACTTAATAAAGAAAAAGTTAAAGTAGAGAATCCTAATAGATTGATTATAAGAAATTCATTATAAAAATTAAATGAAAAAATTATATAAAATTAATTACAACGAAGTATTAAATATTTTAGAGATTGAAAACTCTGAAAGTAACGTGTACGGAAAAATCCATCTTAATCATGGAGCAAGTTTACAAGAATTAGTATTAGACGGGCAAACCATCATAAAAGATTTATCACCATTAACATATGCCAATACATATGCATCTTCAATTTTATTTCCTTTTGCCAATAGAATTAAAGATGGCTTATACACTTTTAACGGTGAAGATTTTCAATTTGAAATAAATCAAACAGAAGAAAACAATGCCTTACATGGGTTGGTTTACAATAAAGCTTTTCAAATTATAGATCAGGAAACTAATCATGATTCGGCATCTGTTTTACTAGAATATAACGAAACCGAATTATCTATTGGATTTCCTTACACATATACAATTCAGTTAAAATATATTTTTACTAAAAATGATTTAAGTCTAAGTGTTTCTGTAAAAAACACAGATTCAAAAGCATTTCCATTCACTTTAGGGTGGCATCCCTATTTTTTAAGTGACAATTTGTTTAATAGCTCACTACATTTTAACAGTAGCAAAAAAATAGTTCTGGGAGAAAGAAACATTACTACTGGTGTAGAAGATTTTGAATTGAAAAATGAATTCTCTATTGAGGACAAACAATTGGACGACTGCTGGATTTTAGATTCAAATAAAGTAATATTCAAGACACCAGGGTATCAATTAACTATAGAATCTTCGTCAGACAACAATTTTCTTCAAGCCTATACACCACCTATGCCAAACACTATAGCTATAGAGCCTACAACAGGAGTTTCAGATAGCTTTAATAATAAAATAGGTCTTAAAGTACTAGATGCTAACGATACTTATAATATTAGCTGGAGTTTAAAAATAAAATAACAATATAACGCCTATTAAAATGAGTGCAATACTAATTAACGATGTAAAAACAACATTCACTAATACATTTAAAACCGATCCTATTCTTGTTTTTTCTCCAGGTAGAATTAATATTATTGGTGAACATACAGATTACAATGATGGTTTTGTATTTCCTGCAGCTGTAGACAAAGGCATAGCTGCGGCTTTACAAAAAAGTGATGACAACGTATCTAAAGCCTATGCATTAGATATGGACAGCCTTGTAGAATTTGAATTAGACAAATTAAAACCATCTGCAGAAGGTAGCTGGGAAAACTATTTATTTGGTGTTATTGCAGAAATTCAAAATAGAAATAAAGTTATAGGCAACTTTAACATCGTTTTTAAAGGCGATATTCCAGAAGGTGCTGGTATGTCATCGTCTGCCGCATTAGAAAACAGTATTGTATTTGGCCTAAATGAGTTGTTTGATTTAGGACTGACTAAACATGAAATGATTCTAATATCTCAAAAAGCAGAGCATAATTATGTTGGTGTAAAGTGTGGTATTATGGATCAATATGCTAGCATGTTCGGTATCACAGACAATGCATTACTTTTAGATTGTAGAACCGTAGAATCCAAGCCTTATGAGATAGATTTTAAAGATCATGACCTTATATTAATTAATACGAACGTAAAGCATAGTTTATCCGATAGCGCCTATAATGACAGACGGTCTGCTTGCGAAAGTATTGCTGAGTTGCTTGGAATTAAAGCATTAAGGGATGCTACTGAAGCCGATTTAGAAATCATAAAAGATAAAGTAACGCCCGAAAATTACCAAAAAGCATTATATGTCATTCAAGAAAATGACAGAGCTGTAAAAGCATCCAAAGCCATTGAAGAAAATGACTTAAAAACACTAGGAGCATTAATCTTTCAATCACATAATGGCCTACAGCATCAGTATAAAGTAAGTTGTGATGAATTAGATTTTCTAGTAGACCAAGCAAAAGCCAGCGACCATGTTTTAGGCGCCAGAATGATGGGAGGTGGATTTGGCGGCTGCACTATTAATTTAGTAGCAAAAAGTGAAGCAAAAACTTTTGGGGAAACAACATCTATAGCTTATAAAGAAACATTTGGCAGAGCGTGTTCAGTATACTACATAAAACTATCCCAAGGAACACACTTAGTAAAATAATCAATTTTAATTTTTTTAAAATGAACAATACAGATTTACAAGACTATTCACACAAGCGTTTTAATATACTTACTGGCGAATGGGTTTTAGTATCACCACATCGCGCAAAACGACCATGGCAAGGACAAAATGAAGCAGTTGCTAACGACGTTAGACCAGCTTACGATGAAGCGTGTTATTTATGTGCAGGAAATACCAGAATTAATGGGGAAGTAAACCCAAAATATCAAGATGTTTTTGTTTTTACAAACGATTTTGCTGCCTTGCAAAAAGATTCTAAATCTTTTTCAGTTGAAGATGGATTATTAGTAGCAGAAAGTGAAACTGGGATATGCAAAGTGATTTGCTTTAGCCCAGATCATTCAAAAAGCTTAGCGCACATGTCAGCTAAAGAGATTCAAAAGGTAGTATTTGCATGGCAAAAAGAATTCAGTGAGTTGGCAGAAAATCCAAATATTAATTACGTACAGATATTTGAAAACAAAGGTGCTGTTATGGGATGTAGCAACCCACATCCTCATGGACAAATTTGGAGTCAATCTACACTTCCCAACGAAGTTGACAAAAAAAATACGCAACAATTAACCTATTACAATAAAAAGAACAGGAGTCTTTTAGGAGATTATTTAGCTCAAGAATTAGAAAAACAAGAACGTATTATTTTTGAAAATGATGGATTTGTTGTTTTAGTACCATTTTGGGCTGTATGGCCTTTTGAAGCTATGATAGTTCCTAAAAAACGACAATCAACTATATTAGAATTAAATGAGAATGAAGCGTTACAATATGCCGAAGCTATTTCGGTACTAACAAAAGCATACGATTCGTTATTTAAAACCTCGTTTCCTTACTCTAGTGGCATACACCAAGCACCAACAGATGGAAAAGCAAACGACCACTGGCATTGGCATATGAGTTTTTACCCACCACTACTAAGAAGTGCTACAGTAAAAAAATTCATGGTAGGTTATGAAATGTTTGGCTCACCGCAACGCGATATTACCGCTGAAACAGCTGTAAAAATGCTTCGTGATCTGATTTAATTATTCTATAAACAATACCATTTTTTATATAAACCTGATGAGATTTTATAATTCATCAGGTTTTTTTTTGGTTTAAGGTGTTAATAATAAATAAAAACAATGTTAAAGTCTATTAATTCTTATCAGCTAACAATTAAAAAGACCTTAATTTGAAAATCAACAACTACAAACTAAAAAATGAAATACTTCATTTTTATTCTTTTACCATTTTCGATGGTTTCACAAAACATTACAGGAAAAGTGTATGATAAAGAAACCACTGTTAAAGGCATTGATGTTTTTAATCTTAGCAAACAAACCAGAGCATACACAGATGACTATGGAAGCTTTACTATGGAAGCAACTATAGGTGATACTCTTTCATTTCATTCCATATTTCATAATAAAAAAATTGTAAAACTTAATGACTCTCATTTTAATGGTGTCGTAGTCTTTGAATTAAGTAAAACAATAAATAGACTTAAAGAAATACTAGTACAAAATAACATAACACCAAAAGAATTCAATTCAACTAAAGAGAAAGTCGTAATAAAAGAGCAAGTCGCTAATGACATGAAACGAAATCTCCATCTATATGATTCATATTCTAAGTATGGGCTAGATCTAGTTAGAGCTACAAAATTGATTCGTTCACTTTTCAAAAAGAAAAAAAGAAAAAACGCCCCTACAGCTCCTATATTGTACAAAGACTTAGATTCTTTATTTTCTAATGACCCCTTTTTTAATGAAGAATTACTTACTAATAATTTAACCATCCCTAAAGAACACGAACAACTCTTTTTAAGTTATTGTGAAGCAAAAGAACTAGACAAAAAATTACTCAAAAACGAAAATAAAATTATACTTCTAGATAGTATGGTAACATACAGCCAAGCATTTTTAAAAATAATTAAAGACTCTAAAAAAAAGTGAACCCTGATCTTTTTTTAGAGCCCCGTTTTATTCATTATGAGCTCATGAATCTTGCAATTTCACGGTAATGCCAATTTCTACAGAACCCTCAATGCTTAGTCTTAAGGAATAATTTTTGATTAAAATATAAGGGTATTATACTAAATCCTAGCTTCAAAAGTTATATTTTTAGCCATCAAAAACGTTTGCTTTTAATGAAACATTACTTATACTTTATTTTCACCATAGGATTTTTAATGCTTTGGAGTTCTTGTCGTAAGGATTTTGAATTTTCTCCAAGTACCGGTAACCTTGAGTTTTCTAAGGATACTGTTTATTTAGATACTGTTTTTACTAATATTGGTTCTAGCACTTATAACTTAAAAGTATATAATAGAAGCAATGAAGATATCTCCATCCCTTCACTAAGATTAGCATTAGGTGAAAACTCTAATTACAGGTTAAATGTAGATGGTCTTGCTGGTAAAGTTTTTGAAAATGTAGAAATATTAGCCAAGGATAGTTTATTTATTTTTGTAGAATCGACCATAGATATTACTAATTTTCCAAATCCAAACGGTAATTTTCTATATACCGATCAAATTGAATTTGATGCGAATGCAAATCTTCAAAAAGTAGAACTTGTTACGCTAGTACAAGATGCCGTATTTATTTATCCGAACAGAGATAACACCACCAAAATTATAGAAACACTAACACTTGATATTGGCGGAGAGTTAACCGAAACCGAATTACAAGGACGCGAATTATTACCAACAGAGCTTACTTTTACAAATGAAAAGCCTTATGTTATCTATGGTTTTGCCACCGTACCAAGCGGAGAGACCTTAACTATTGAGGCTGGTGCTAGAATACATTTCCATAATAACTCAGGAATTATTGTATCCAATAATGGGTCATTACAAGTTAATGGTATGTACAGTAACGACAGAGACTTATTAGAAAATGAAGTTATCTTTGAAGGGGATCGTTTAGAACCCGCTTTTTCTGATACTCCAGGACAATGGGGAACTATTTGGCTACTAGATGGGAGCACTAATAATTCAATAAACTACGCTACTATTAAAAATGCATCCGTAGGTATTCTATGTGACGGTAATCCTAATGCTATTTCAGATAAACTTACTATATCCAATTCGCAAATTTATAATTCCAGCAATTTTGGTCTTCTAGGAAGAAATACGTCTATTTCTGGAGAAAACATCGTTATTAATAATACAGGGCTATCATCTTTTGCAGGAACCTTAGGAGGCAGCTATAATTTTACGCACAGTACTATTGCGAACTATTGGAATAACGGGTCTAGGCAATTCCCTTCATTATTACTCAACAATTTTGTTTTAGACGAAAACAATAATGCTACGATAGCAGATTTAACAGAAGCTAACTTTAATAATTGTATTATTTATGGAAATAATGACTCAGAAATTCTACTTGATGAAATTGAGGATGATGCAGTCGTGTTCAATTTTAAATTCACAAATTGTTTAATTCGTTTTGAAAATAGAAATAACGGTCTCACTGGTCCTAATTATGATTTAACTGATACAAATCATTACGAAGGAACTATTTTTAATGAAAATCCTAATTTTCTAGATACATCTCTTAACAAATTAATGATTGGAGAGGAATCTGCAGCCATTAATCAAGGACTTCCAGTTTTTGCTACTCAAGTACCTTTAGATATTTTAAATGTAAATAGAACAGCTTCACCTGATTTGGGAGCCTATCAACATATAACGTTTCCTGAGTAAGAATCATACAATAAATTTAATAAAAAATGAGTTGTCATATCGAATGAGGCACGATTGAGATATCTCATACGCTTGATATCAATAACCTTTAATAGTGGATTCCTGCCTGCGCAGGAATGACAAAAAACAAAAAATCCTGCATAAAGCAGGATTTTTAATTAACACTTATTTAAAGTTTATATAAACAAAGGTTTATCCTTCATCATAACATTCACTTTATCTTTTATAGTTTCTAAAACCGATTCATCTTCAAAATTAGTAATCACTTCATCAACCAATTCTACAATAGCTAACATATCTTCTTCTTTTAATCCACGGGTCGTAACAGCAGAAACACCTAAACGAATTCCAGACGTTACAAACGGTGATTTATCATCAAAAGGCACCATGTTTTTGTTTACTGTAATATCAGCTTTCACTAAAGCCTGCTCAGCATCTTTACCAGAAAGATTTTTGTTACGCAAATCAATCAACATACAGTGATTATCTGTTCCTCCAGAGATAATATTATACCCCTTAGCTACTAAAGCATCCGCCATAGTTGACGCATTCTGCTTTACTTGTAACTGGTAGTTTAAAAAGATATCTGTTAACGCTTCTCCAAAAGCAATCGCTTTGGCTGCTATAATATGCTCCAATGGCCCTCCTTGATTTCCAGGAAAAACAGCTGAATCTAATAACGATGACATTTTACGTAAGTTTCCATTCTTCAAAGTAATTCCAAATGGGTTATCAAAATCCTGTCCCATCATGATAATTCCTCCTCTTGGACCTCTTAAAGTCTTGTGAGTTGTTGTGGTAACAATATGACAATGCGGTAGTGGATCGTTTAGAATACCTTTAGCAATTAATCCAGCAGGATGTGAGATATCTGCCATTAAAATAGCTCCTACGCTATCTGCAATCACTCTAAAACGTTCAAAATCAATATCACGAGAATAAGCAGAGGCGCCAGCAATAATTAATTTTGGTTGCTCTTTAGTGGCTACTTCTTGAATTTTATCATAATTTAAAACACCCGTCTCCTGCTCTACGCCATAAAATACAGGATTGTAAAGTTTACCAGAAAAGTTTACTGGAGATCCGTGCGTTAAATGTCCACCGTGAGATAAATCGAACCCTAAGATTTTATCTCCTGGTTTTAAACACGCGTGATAAACGGCTGTGTTTGCCTGACTTCCCGAATGCGGTTGTACATTTACATATGCAGCACCAAACAATGCTTTTGCTCTATCTATAGCAATTTGCTCAACTTCATCAACAACTTCACAACCGCCATAATATCGTTTCCCAGGATAGCCTTCAGCATATTTATTTGTTAACACAGAGCCAGCTGCTTCCATAACCTGGTCACTAACAAAGTTCTCTGACGCAATAAGTTCAATACCATGTAATTGGCGTTCTTTTTCTGCTTGAATAAGTTCAAAAATTTGTTCGTCTCGTTGCATAAAATTAAATTATCGTTAAATATTCGGCAAAAATAGGAAATAGAATAGTTAATAACATCAAAAAAGATTTATTTACTGCGAAGTTTTTAACCATTTTATTAACGGTTATATTAAATCTATATTTTCATACATTTTTTCATTTAAAATAAAAAAAATGTGTAGGTTTGATAAGAATTTAATAAACAATAAATACATTTCAAGTTATGCCATTATCAGCTAACAATCCAGATAGAAAGTCGTGGTTACACGTAGATAAAAATTCAGATTTTCCAATTCAGAATATTCCTTTTGGCGTTTTCTTAACTCGAGACGATATCATTACTATAGGAACTCGTATTGGTGATACAGCCATAGACCTTGGTGCCTTGCATCAATTAGGATATTTTAAAGACATCCCTTTAACAGAGGATATTTTTCTTCAAGATACTTTAAATGATTTTATTGCAGATGGTAGAAAAACATGGCGTTTAGTACGCAATAGAATTGCTAATATTTTTGATTCTGAAAACACATCACTTAAAAACAATAAAAAACATAAAGAAATTGTATTATTTCGTTTAGATGAAATTGAAATGCAATTACCTGTACAAATTGGGGATTATACAGATTTCTATTCAAGTAAAGAACATGCTACTAATGTAGGTACCATGTTTAGGGATCCAGACAATGCCTTATTACCAAACTGGCTACACATCCCTGTTGGATATCATGGTAGAAGTTCTTCTATTATCCCTTCTGGAATTCCAGTTCACAGACCTCAAGGACAAACCTTGCCTGGAGATGCTAAAGAGCCTATTTTCGGACCAAGCAAATTAGTCGATTTTGAATTAGAGATGGCTTTTATTACTACTGATGCCAATGATTTAGGTGAACCTATTCCTATTGAAGAAGCTGAAGAATATATTTTTGGCCTTGTTGTTTTTAACGATTGGAGTGCTAGAGACATTCAAAAATGGGAATATGTGCCACTAGGGCCTTTTTTAGCTAAAAATTTTGCATCTTCAATCTCACCATGGATTGTAACGCTGGATGCCTTAGAACCTTACAGAGTACAAGGGCCTAAGCCTATAAAACCACAACTAGACTATCTTAAATATAAAGGAAAAAAGAGCTTCGATATTAATTTAGAAGTCGCCATACAACCAAAAGGGGCCAAAGAAACTGTTGTTAGTAAATCAAACTTTAAACATATGTATTGGAACATGGCACAACAATTAACACATCATACTGTTAATGGGTGTCCTATAAATTCTGGTGATATGATGGGAAGTGGTACTATTTCTGGGCCTACACCAGATTCTTATGGTTCTATGCTAGAACTTTCGTGGAAAGGTGAAAAACCACTTAAAATGAAAGATGGCACGGAGCGTAAGTTTATAAATGACCATGATACAGTAATTATGAGAGGGTATTGCGAAAAAGACGGGACTAGAATCGGCTTTGGTGAAGTATCAACAAAATTACTTCCAGTTTTTAATCCTAAAAAAGTAAAGTAATTAACGCTTAACTTATTATATGCTGCTTTTCTTTTAATAGCTTATTCACTGTAAGCTTATTAAAAAATCATTTTTTTACATTTCAGAGTAAAAACTTACAAAATACATAATTAAAATTCATTTAAACCTATTTATTGGTGTTTTGTCTGATTTTTTAGTATTTTGGCACAACTATTGGATTAGTGCCCTAAGTAACCTATAATATTAAATCTATGAAAAAACTACTACTTTTTACAATAAGTCTTTTTATGCTTATGGCTTGTGGTGGAAAAAAACAAGTAGAAGCTGCCGTTAATTCAGGCAACTACGATCAAGCAATAACAACAGCTTTAAATAAGTTAAGGACTAATAAAAACAAAAAACGCAAATTCGATTATGTTTTAATGCTGCAAGACGCATATAACAAAGCAACGGAACGCGATTTAAATAGTATAGAGCATTTAAAAAAAGATAAGAATCCTGAACTTTATAGAGAGATTTACGAAATCTACATGGACTTAAATGCGCGTCAGGAAGCCATCAAACCTATTTTACCGCTAAATGTAAACGGTAGAAATGTTTCTTTTAAATTCAACGATTACAGTAATGATATTGTACAGTCTCGTGAGACTGTTTCGGATTACTTGTATGAAAAAGGCTTGGATTTATTAGAATTAGACGATAAAGCACGAATTAGAGAAGCCTACAACGTTTTAAATTATGTTGAATCTATCAATCCTAATTATGAAATGACTAGAGACTTAATGATAGAAGCTCATCAACGAGGTACTGCCTATGTAAGTGTTACAATTCAAAATCGTACCAATCAAATTATTCCGCAACGTTTAGAAGACGATTTACTAAACTTTGATACCTATGGATTAAATCAATTCTGGACGGTATATCACGCACAACCTGATAAGAAAGTTGCGTATGACTATGCAATGCAACTACAGTTAAAACAAATTAATATTTCACCAGAACATATTAAAGAACGTGAATTTATAAGAGAAAGGGAAGTCGTTGATGGTTGGGAATATGAATTAGACAGTAAAGGCAATGTTGTTAAAGATAGTTTAGGCAACGATATAAAAATTGACAAAATAATTAGAGTAAAAGCACGTTTTAACGAATTTACTCAAATAAAATCCACACAAGTTATTGCAGATGTTGTGTATTTAGATATAAAAACAAAGCAATTACTGGACACATTTACTATTGATAGCGAATTTATTTTTGAAAATCTTTTTGCCAGAGTACGAGGCGATAAAAGAGCTTTAGAATCTGAAGATCGAAAAATATTAAATAACAGAAGAGTCCCCTTCCCTAGTAATGAACAAATGGTTTATGATACAGGAGAAGATCTCAAGCTAAAACTCAAAGATATTATTAGCTCTTATAGAGTTAAAGTTTAACAAAGAGGCTGTCTAAAAAAGTGTCATTCAGAATGAAATGAAGAATCTCTTTAAATTAAACATTTTGAATACCAGCGTGTTGAGATTTTTCGGCTGCGCTCAAAATGACAACTTATAGACTTTTTAGACAGCCTCTTTTATGTTTTTTTGGAAGTTTTACAATTTATCGTTCCGTATATAAATGGTTGTGTTTTAAAAAACGTCATGTAAATGCTATTTTAATTCGAATTCGCAGAAATAAACTTTTTAATATTGTCTTCAACTCTTTTAAGCTCCTTATCTTCTTCATTCAGTCCGTCTGTCAGTCCTAATTCGTTATTAAAACGCTTAATGACGAGAGTGAGGAGATTAGGTTGAGTCTCGATAATATTATTAACTACGTTCATTACTTTTTTTAATCGGTAAGGTGAAATTCGGAGTTCTTTGATAATTAAATCAATTGTTAACTTATCATTTTTACCCCCGAAGTATAAATATTCCATTAGTGAGTTCAACTTATCCTCGTTTATGTTTACATTCCCTAATAAAGTATTAATGAATTCATTATTCCCTTTTAATCGAATGTGATTTGGTCTACTGGTGTCGAGATCTTTTATTAAGGGAAATTCTCGTACTTTGTTAACAAACATTTTAATAAAGCTTACCCTTTTCAATCGGTCTACACTCCAAATTGAAAAAGGAGTTCCTCGCAAGAGATTGTCTGTCGCATCATTTATAGGACTTTCCTCATCAAATAATGTTTTGTCATTATTCCAATCACTAATAATAGTATCCAGTCCAAAACTAAACATGGGAACAAGTACATTTTGGTGCTTGTTGATCTGGAAATTGGTACCTAATTTAGCATTTGCCATACGTTTTAGTATATCTAATTCAGGTGATTCTTCTGTCCTAAGGATATTGTATTGCATATTGTTGATGACCGTTTCGATTAAACGTTTTTCTGGACGCTTCTTTCTTAATAAAAGAAAATAGAGGGATAAAAAACCAAACATAGGCTGCTCAAATTTTTCATTGAGCAATTCATTCATGGTGTCTTTTGGTAAATTATCGAACTGAAAATTAGCAAGACGATCTAAAGCAATATCGGTAGAAATAGTATGTTTGTTTTCAGGTTGAAAAGCGTTATAACCTTCATTGTAAAATATTTTTAGTGAACGATATAGTGGAACGTTTTTTACAGTTAAAAAGAGGTTTGCTTTTATCTGGGGATAAATATAGACAGGAAAACACCAGGCCTTATTTCTAAGCTCTACTTCAACGAAGTATTGACCAGGACTAAACTCGCCAGAATAAGCCATCCAATACCCCCTTTCATCCAGTTTTGAATTCGAGGTATTTATTTCACGAATAACTTGTTGAGATTTGTCCAGAATGAATATTCTAAATTTTTCAGGTCTTATAGTTTGCCGATCTAAATCGCTACTTCTAAGGAATATAAAAAAACCTGTTTCCTGAAAATGTTTGTTACCTGATGCTGGATCAGTAAGTTGACTACTATATTTCAAGCCATCAAAAAGTTTACTTTCACTTGTAGTTACGGCATCATAAAGAGGCATCGATGAATAAATTGGAGAAGGAACGTTGATCGATTTATCTCCATCTAAACGAATTTTAACTTGCTTAACGATACCATTTAGTTCAGCTTCAAGAAAATAAACCCCCTTATCAAGCTCAATTGTTCTGTCGGTATGTATGCCTTCTAATTGAGGTTCATCATATCCATCATACAAGGAATAAGAAATCTCATTATTGAAACAATGTATGTTTAAGTTGAATTTCATAATTAGAAAAGAATAGTTTGAGTAGAGTCCGAAGGAAGTACCTTGTAGGTTTCTTCTTTCTGGGTAGTGACTTCAACAAGAGTGTAACGTCCTTTTGTTAACTCCATATGATTCCATACATTAGATGATATGTCTTCCTCTTTAATAATGTCTAGATTTGGAGAGAGCAATTGAATTAAGCCTGTGCGTTCAGGTTTGAAATTAATTTTGATATTCACTAAATTCTTACTTACTCCGAATACTGAGTCATCGTTTAAAGCATTGTAAATGTCGGCTCTTTGAGGTTTTTGCTTTCGGTTGGCTTCAAGTTTTACATACCTATCGAGATAATTTTTTAATTCAGAAGCTGTAACTCCTGTCCCACTAGACGCATCACCCCATAATGCATCTAATAGCACTTTTGTAAAAATGCCGTTGTATTCTTCTTTTAATGCCTCGTCTTCTAAATTATCATCTGAAAAGCTGGCTTCATAAGCAGCGTTCAAGTGCCTGGTAGAATGGGCTATAAATTTGCCAACATCAGAAGCGTCTTCGCTTCTTCCATAACCTACAATAGGATGAAGGCCAGTGATTTCTATTGGTGAACGACAGCAATCGAGAAAGAAAATAACTTCTTTAAACTTACCCCAATTCACAAATTCATTTAAATAAGCATCCGATTTTAAGGCTGAGTTTCTCATGCCAAACAATTTCCAGTTAGCTAAAGCCAGAGCAATACTCATTTCTTCAATACCAAAACCATGACCACTAAAGTAGAAATATAAGCGCCTACCAGGTTGATCTGCTTGGCTTACTTTTTCATACAAGTCAGTAAGAGCTTGATCTACTTGGGAGTGGATAGGTGATACAGGGTTTGCCGTAGAAGTAATAATGTTAATATTTTCTTCGGAGACACCTCCACCTTTTTCTGTATTCAATAACCACTTACTAAAAAGTTCAATATCTTTTTTGGGCCCTTTTAATGATCTAAATTCAGGATAATCCCAGATACCGATTAAAAGTGCATAGTCATTTTGTTGGATTGCCATTATTATCGAATTATGGTTTGCAGACTTTGCTGGGTGGCTGGATCATTATCAAAATCTCCATGTTTTTTAGATTCACTTCTTTTTCCATTTGGAGCTGTAGTATTAGTTACAGAAAATACTATTCGCTCTTCTGATGGGGAGTAAATGAACTCATTCGCTTTTTGGAGTTCTGGCTTATTATAAGGCTTTACAGCTTCAATGTGTCTTTCTAGCCCTAGGATGTATTCATCGTATCCATTTTCTAAGAATCCAGAAATTAAATAAAGAAGTGAGCGAGGGTATATTTTACCTAAAAGGTGATCTCTAGTTTCGTAATGATCACTCATAGTAAACATTCGAAATCTTTTAAACTTTGATGAATTATCTACAATATGACTGTTGAATAATTCCACTTTACAGGCAGGCGCTAAAAATGAAATGGTTTCGAACGAACAATTACGGTTTTCTGAAACTACAAGGTTTAGAAAATGACAAATAACAATTGCTCCTGCACTATGTCCAACTAGATTGACTTTCGTGCTAGGGTTCTCATTAATATAGTCTTCTAACTGGCCAAAAAAGTAGCGTCCAGCGTGGAGATTATCACCACTTAAACCCGTGTTAGAATTCCACATTTCTTTAGCCTTAAGTTTCATTCCATCCCAAACCCAAGCCCCAAGATCATCAATATAAAGTTCGCGCAAGAGTTCCTCAAAGATGGTGGCCATTCCACCGTGATCTCTTTTTTGAACAAAACGCTTAACAATTCGCCAAGTAACTTTACCTAACGTCACTAAAAGTGTCCCCCATCCTCTAGAGGCTTCATCATTAATATCGTTTTTAATATCTTCTGAAAATAGTAAAATGCCATCGGTATCTGATGCTATAAGTTCTTCAAATTCTGGATCGTTTTGAGCTTCCTTTCTAATTTCATTTTCAAAAGACAATTTGTCCATCTCTAATTCTTCTATCGAATTATAGAATAAACCGCCACGAGTACCTTCATCCATGGCATCCAAAAAGGCAAAAGGCTCCTCTTTTTCAAGCTCTTTTTCTATATCTATGTCCTTAATATCATTGCCTCCCTTTCCGTCAATAGACAAACCATATTTTTTAGCAACAACCTTAGCTGCTTTTTTTAGAATCCATTTAAAAATTTTTGTTTTGTGGATGGTCATGATACGATCTTCAATCGTTTCAAATAAACCGCTCTCCCAAACAAAAGTAATTGGATGACTTCCTACTTCGCTGTACACTGGCGTCATCATTTTAGCTACAGCCATACCACTCTTTTCATTCACTAGTCCGCCATGGACATGAACAGTTATATTTCTAATTTCATTATTTCGAAGGTGTTCAAAAATAAGATCTACATCTTCTGGGAAGGATTTAACTTGTCCACTCTCTTTAAAAGTTCCATTATCTCCTATGTTAATATAGTTCAGTTTGTTCATCATATATTCTTAAAGCTTATATAAATAATCAATTTTTAGCACCAATACTTTTTGTGCCTATAAGTTATAATTCAGGGGTTATTATTCTGTTACATTCTATGTAGATAATGATAAATACTATTTAAGAATGAAAACTAACTTGTTCTTTATTTTAATTCCCCGTGTCTGTCTGATATAAAATTATTTAAATATTTTACATCAGATCGATAAACGAAATTAGAATTTTCTTACGTTAAAACCAACAATCTAATTATCAACATATTAACAAGTTTTAAACAAAAAACATGTCATACAAATAAGATTACTGCTCTAATATAATAGCGATTTATTTCTTTTCAAAAACCCCAAAAAGCTCTTGACCAGCTCTATCAGAGACCGAATTATAGGCTTCTTCAAATGTTTTTGCTTCGAAATACTTAGAAAATAAGCTTGAATATTCTTGTTTTGTACCTCCAAAAGGTCGGTTTGTAAAATTGTCACCGGAAAGAGGCATATTAAACCATAAACCAACCAATTTTCCTTTAGGCTTTAAAAGCTCATGCATTTTCTTTGCATACATTTCCCTATTATTATCTATAGGTGGAAAGGAACACATAAAGGTTTGTTCAATAATTAAATCAAAAGTATCATCAAGATTAAAAAAATCACCATGTAAAATTTGATTATCAGGAAAATCGGGAACTCTATCCTTAAAATTCTTTAGCGGAAGTTCAGAAATATCTATAATATAAGTATTATTAAAACCTGATTTATACAGGTATTCAGCCTCATAAGCATTCCCTGCGCCAGGCACTAAGATCTTAATATCTTTATTTTTTAATTGATCTATATAACAACGAATAGGATCGGAAACGCGTCCCAAATCCCATCCTGTAGATTCATCAATATATCGTTTAGACCAATAAGTCTCTAATTCTTTTTGATTGTTTTTTTGCACTATAACATAAATTATAAAAAAATATATCTATACAAATCTACTTAAATCAATCTCATTAATAGCACCATGAGAAGCATGAGCAACCACTACCCCATTTTTAATAACCAGTAGTTGAGGCGATTCATGAATCACTTGAAACTTATAACCAACCTCATTAGAAAGATCACGATAGTTTAGTAAGTCCAAATAATACAGATCTAAGTCTTTTTCGGTTAAATTGTAACTACCTACAAACTGCCTCATAACCATACTACTAATACCACAACGGGTCGAGTGTTTAAAGATAACCTGCGTTTTGGTAGCCGACTTTTTTTCTATAAAATCCAATTGAGGGATTTGGTTTAAAGGAATCCAAGGTATGGTCTTCTCTTCTTTTGTTTCATTTGTCCCTCCAAAAAGTTTATTTAATAATCCCATAGCAAATATTATATTTTATCGCTCCCTCGAAGGAGGGCATCTCATTATAATCATTAATTCAACAAATAAGTCGCAATACTTTTTAAATCTTACAAACTGACTAAAAGTCAGCGTAACAACCGCTTTAAACGACATTTTGTCTGATAATTCTCAACGGTAAGATTCTTGACTAATAGCTTGTAAAGAAAATAAAATTACTGTTATGAATTTAAACAATTATACAATAAAATCTCAAGAAGCCATACAACAAGCACAACAAATTGCACAAGGTTTCTCGCATCAACAAATAGAAAATGAACACCTATTTAAAGGTATTTTTGAAGTTGATGAAAACGTATTACCATTCATCCTAAAAAAATTAAATGTAAATATATCCATACTTAAACAAGCTTTAGATAAACAATTAGAAAGCTTTTCGAAAGTTACTGGTAGTGAGCTTATGGTATCCCGAGAAGCGGGAAAAAGCCTTAATGAAGCTTCTATCATTGCTAAAAAGATGAAGGATGACTTCGTTTCTATTGAACATCTTATTCTAGCTGTTTTTAAATCAAACAGTAAAATAGCACAGATGTTGAAAGACCAAGGCGTTAATGAAAAAGGTTTAAAAGCTGCTATTGAAGAATTGCGTAAAGGAGAAAGTGTAACCTCTCAAAGCCAGGAAGACACCTATAACTCATTAAATAAATACGCGAAAAATCTAAACCAATTAGCAAAAGATGGAAAATTAGATCCTGTTATTGGTCGTGATGAAGAAATACGACGTATTCTTCAAATTTTATCGCGCAGAACCAAAAACAACCCGATACTTGTTGGAGAGCCCGGAACTGGTAAAACAGCCATTGCTGAAGGTCTGGCTCATAGAATTATTGATGGTGATATTCCTGAAAACCTTAAAGACAAACAAATTTTTGCTTTAGATATGGGCGCTCTTATTGCTGGCGCAAAATATAAAGGCGAGTTTGAAGAACGTTTAAAAGCCGTCATTAAAGAAGTAACCACAAGTGAAGGTGACATTGTTTTGTTTATAGATGAAATTCATACACTGGTAGGTGCTGGTGGCGGACAAGGTGCTATGGATGCAGCCAATATATTGAAACCTGCTTTAGCACGAGGCGAATTACGAGCCATTGGAGCAACCACTTTAGATGAGTATCAAAAATACTTTGAAAAAGACAAAGCCTTAGAGCGTCGTTTTCAAAAAGTGATCGTTGACGAACCAGATACAGAAAGTGCTATTTCTATATTACGTGGTATTAAAGAAAAATACGAAACGCATCATAAAGTTCGTATTAAAGACGAAGCTATTATTGGAGCTGTAGAATTATCCGAACGCTATATAACCAATCGTTTTCTTCCAGATAAAGCCATTGATTTAATGGATGAAGCTGCTTCTAAACTGCGTATGGAAATCAATTCTAAACCAGAAGAACTAGATGTTTTAGATAGAAAAATCATGCAATTAGAAATTGAAATTGAAGCTATTAAGCGTGAAAAAGATGAATCTAAACTAAAATCACTTAGATCTGACCTGGCAAACATAAAAGAAACCAGAAATGAAATTAATGCGAAATGGAAAAGTGAAAAAGAAGTGGTTGACAATATCCAAAACACAAAACAAGATATTGAAAACTATAAACTAGAAGCAGAACGTGCCGAACGTGATGGAGACTACGGTAAGGTAGCAGAACTACGGTATGGAAAAATTAAAGACGCTCAAGAGCAACTGGAGGCTTATCAAAAACAATTACAAGCACAATCCGAGAATTCATTAATAAAAGAAGAGGTAACCTATGATGATATTGCAGAAGTAGTTGCTAAATGGACAGGAATTCCAGTAACAAAAATGGTTCAAAGTGAGCGTGAAAAACTGCTTAAACTTGAAACAGAATTGCATAAACGTGTTGTAGGTCAAGAAGAAGCTATTGTCGCTGTTAGTGATGCCGTTAGAAGAAGTCGAGCAGGTTTACAAAATTCTAAAAAACCAATCGGCACATTTCTTTTTTTAGGAACAACAGGGGTAGGGAAAACGGAATTGGCTAAAGCCCTGGCTGATTATCTTTTTGATGATGAAAATGCCATGACTCGTATCGATATGAGTGAATATCAAGAACGGCATGCTGTAAGCAGACTAGTTGGCGCCCCTCCAGGCTACGTTGGGTACGATGAGGGCGGTCAGTTAACAGAAGCTGTTAGACGTAAGCCTTATTCCGTAGTGCTTTTGGATGAAATAGAAAAAGCACATCCAGATACGTTTAATATTTTATTACAAGTACTAGATGAAGGGCATCTAACCGATAATAAAGGGCGTATAGCAGATTTTAAAAATACGATTATTATAATGACCTCAAATATAGGAAGCCATTTAATACAAGAACGCTTTGAAGCCACAAAGCATATTGATTCCGCAATGGAATCGGCAAAAACAGATGTCTTAGGTTTATTAAAGCAAAGTGTACGTCCAGAATTTATAAATAGGATTGACGACATCATTATGTTTACGCCCCTTAGCAAAGAAGATATTTCCGCTATAGTTAGTTTGCAAATAAAAGCGCTAACAAAAATGATAGGCCAGCAAGGTATTACTTTTGATGCTACACAGGAAGCCATAGACTATTTAGCCGAAAAAGGATATCATCCTGAATACGGTGCCAGACCTGTAAAACGCGTTATTCAAAAGGAAGTTCTCAATGCTTTAAGTAAAGAGATTTTAGCAGGAAAAGTAACAACAGATAGTATCATTTTACTTGACTGCTTCGATAATTCGTTGGTTTTTAGAAATCAAAACAACATAGTTGAAAATGTTTAAAATATAATCCATTTAGGTTGGTAGGATGAAAAGCAACGTGAGTTTTATTATTAAAACTCACGTTGTTTTTTTTAATTGGGTATTTAACCGTATTTTGAACTCAAAATACTACAACCTATGGGAATGTTCCATTATTATGATATTGACCACGCTGAAATTTTTGTCTTTGATGATTTTCTTATAAAGCAGGTTAAAGAGGGCCATGTCATTGATCTAAAAGAAACAAAAGAATTGCAGGCCATTTTAAAAAAACACTTCAGCAAAAAGAATATGGCCTACATATCAAATCGAGTGACCTCTTTTTCTGTAAATCCATTGGTATACAAAGAAATTGAAAAAATATCAAACTTAGTTGCCATAGCAGTTATTCCCAGTAATCCTAAAATGCTTGCGAGCGCGCAATTCGAAAAAAAGTTTTATAATCGTCCTTTTGAAATTTTTGACAACTTAAGTGCTTCCATACTATGGGTATCAAAAATTATTCAGAATAAAAACAAAGACATGTAATAAGTTCATAGAACAGTACAAATCAACTTATTTATTCAATAGAGCTTACTAAAAATATACCAATTGGTATATTTTTAGTATATTTGAAAAATCATGACTACAAAAGCTGAACTCACATCACAATATATATTGGAAATAGTCGCTCCTATTTTCAATAAAAATGGCTATGCTGCAACTAGTTTGAGCGATGTAACCAATGCTACTGGTTTAACAAAAGGCGCCATATACGGTAATTTTAAAAATAAAGAGGATCTAGCCATAGCCGCTTTTAAATTTACCGTTAAAAACATGATGAAGCGAATTACTGATCATTTATCTAATAGTAATTCTCCTATTGAAAAATTATATCTCATTACCGATTTTTATAGAAATTATTACGATTACAGTAAAGAACTGGGCGGTTGTCCAATTTTAAATATTGGGGTCGATGCCAATAATCAAAATACGCTTTTACTACAAAAGGTAAAAGAAGTTATAGAACGTATACAAGATCAAGTAGCAACCTTAATCGAGGATGGTATTGAAGCTGGAGAAATCTCATCAGAAATAAATGCTTTGTATTTCGCTAAACGATTAGATACTATGATACAAGGCGCCATATTTATGACATATACCATGGAGGATGATTTTTATATTCAAGACACTATGGATCTGATAGACAATATGATAAAAAAAGAACTTAAAATATAATATATTTTTTAACCTAAAATATACCGATTGGTATATTAAATACATTACATATGAACCAATTATTAAAAATTTTACAGAGCAAAACAAAGATAAGATTTCAAGACTGCGATCCCTTCAATCATTTAAATAATGGGAGTTATATTAATTATTTTATGAATCATCGTGAGGATGTTCTCATTGAACATTATGATATCGATATATACAAAATGGCAAAACAACAAGGAAAAAGCTGGGTGTCAAGCAGTAATCAAATTGCTTACCTAAAACCCGCTTTTTTGATGGAAATAGTTGTTTTAGAATCTCAGTTAATACGTTTTACAGAAAGTGAGTTACATGTAGAAATGCGTATGTATAATGAAGATAAAAGTCATTTAAAAGCCATTATTTGGTGCGGTTTTGTTCATTTTAACCTATTAAAACAAAAACGAGACATTCATACTGAAGACTTAATGCAACTTTTTGAAAATATTAATAATCCAGTAAGTGCATTTACATTTGAAGAACGTCTTACACAAATGAAGCCTAATCTTATCAAAAATTCTTGAAATAAATTTTGATTACATTAATTTGTAAACAAATTAGTTAACTCTATGGTATGGTTATTGTTAATAAAAAATATGCTTTTATGTAAATTTTATATCATTATAAATACGTAAATTTGTCCTTGCGTGAGCCCCGAGATTTATCATAAACATAACATAATTCAAGTTTATCCCCTTAATAAACTCTAAAACCTACTAATAGTGATGGATATTCCCAAGTATATTGATTATACACTTTTAAACCCTACTTCAACAGAACGTAATATCATAGATTTATGTCATACAGCGAAAAGAAATGGTTTTTATTCTGTATGTGTTAGCAGTTCTTATGTTGCATTAGCTAAACAGTTACTAGAGAAAACAGATGTTAAAATTTGTTCGGTTATTGGGTTTCCTCTAGGGTCTATGGCTACAGCATCAAAAGTTTACGAAGCTAAACAAGCAATTGATGATGGCGCCGATGAAATCGATATGGTTATTAATCTTGGATTTCTTAAGAGTAAAAACTACGTATCTGTTTTTAAAGATATCAGTGACGTCAAACTCGCCATAGGAACCAAACCTTTAAAAGTTATTGTTGAAGTTTCCGAGTTAAATAAAAATGAAATTATAAAGGCCTGCGAGATTTCTCTAGATGCCAATATAGATTATATTAAAACATCTAGCGGATTTTCAAAAGGTGGAGCAACATTAACTGTCGTTAAAATTATAAAAAAGACAGTAAAAGATCGAATTAAAATATGTGCATCTGGAGATATTAAAGATGTTGAAACCGCAAAGAAATATATTGATATAGGTGTTAGCAGAATTAATGTTTCATCAGATTTTAAGATAAAACAAACTGTGTAAAAATAATTTGTAGTATGACTAATAAGAAAAGGCTTTTAAAGACGTATTGTTTTTAAAAGCCTTTTTTTATCAAACAAATTGTAAAAAGCAAAACTTCATCAAATCTTAAAAACTAATTAAGGGTATTGCTCGTAAATACATAAAGCATCCTACTTAATTTGAATAAACATTTGATTTAAAAATTAATATTAACTTTAACCTACTTATGAAACCTTTAAATAAATATATAGATCATACACTCTTAAAAGCAACAGCAACAATAAAGGATATTATTAAACTGTGCGAAGAAGCAAAAGAACACCAATTTTTCTCTGTTTGTGTAAATAGTTGCTATGTGACTTTAGCCAAAGAGGAACTACAAAACAGTGACGTTAAAATTTGTTCTGTTGTCGGTTTTCCTTTAGGAAATACCAGTACTAAAGCCAAAGTAACAGAAGCTACTTTAGCTTTAAAAGATGGAGCAGACGAGATTGATATGGTTATTAATATTGGTTTATTAAAAAGTAAAAATTTTGATGGTGTTTTAAAAGATATTGAGGCTGTGAAAAAATGCATGCCTAACAATACTTTAAAAGTTATTTTAGAAACATGCTACCTTCAGGAGTTAGAAATAACCAAAGCTAGTGAGTTAGCAATAAAAGCTGGTGCAGATTTTATAAAAACATCAACAGGTTTTGGAACTAGCGGAGCGACATTAAATGATGTAAAACTTATAAAAAATGCCTGCTTTAATTATACAAAAATTAAAGCTTCAGGAGGCATAAAAGATTACAAAACAGCCTTAAAATATATCAATTTAGGCGTTGACCGTTTAGGCACTTCATCTGGAATAAGCATACTAAAAGGCACACCTTCAAATTCAAACTATTAAAATGAGTTTACATATAGGAGCAAAAAAAGGAGATATTGCAGAAACCATATTACTTCCTGGAGATCCTTTAAGAGCAAAATGGATTGCAGAAACTTTTTTTGAAAACCCTGTATGTTTTAATAAAATAAGAAATATGTATGGCTATACCGGTACTTATAACGGTAAACGCATTTCTGTAATGGGAACGGGTATGGGCGTCCCTTCTACTTCTATTTATGCACATGAGCTTATTACAGAATATGGCGTAAAAAACTTAATACGTGTTGGTAGCGCTGGATCATACCAAAACCATGTAAAAATTAGAGATATTGTTTTAGCCATGGCTGCTTCTTCAAGTTCTGGTGTTAATAAATTACGCTTTGGAGGCGCAGATTATGCTCCCACTGCTAGTTTTTATCTGTTTCAGAAAGCATTAGGAGTTGCTAAAAGCAAAGGCATCCCTTTAAAAGCTGGAAATATTTTCACTTCTGATGAGTTTTATGAAGATGACTTCAATGCTTATAAAAAATGGTCTGAGTTTGGAATATTATGTGTAGAAATGGAAACAGCTGGTTTATATACTATAGCAGCAAAGCACCAAGTAAATGCTTTAACTATTTTAACCATTTCTGATTCTTTGGTGACAAAAGAAAGTATATCAAGTGAAGCAAGGGAAACTACTTTTAAAGAGATGATAGAAATAGCATTAGAACTCGCTTAACTTTATGGTATCTATTTCAGAAAACCTCCTACTTCAGAATATCACATTTGAAAATCATTCGGAATTGGTTGAACTCATGAACCGTATAGGATTTCCTGTAAATTTTTGTGATAAAATATTAATTGAAGTTTCTTTTAATTGTAAAACTCTTGGATATCCACCTGTAGTTTGACAATCTCTCATTAAAATAATAAGTTTCCCTGAAGGTGTTAATTGTACGGTTCCTGGCAAGACTGATGATGTAATGATGGGTTCTAAGTCATTCATTAAAGGTTCTTCTAATTGGTAAGCCATTCTATTATTTTCTTTTGAAATAGTAAAACCTTGTTCAAATAATGAATCTTGCTGCCCTTTTGAAAGCTTTTCAAATTCTGGCCCTCTAAAAACTTCAATGTACTCAGTAGTAAAATGAGTCTCCCTTATTTTAATAGTCGCATGTTTCCTAGCAAAATCTTTCAATGGCACATCAATTAATAACGTATCGTTTTTAAACAACATAGATTGTTTTGTCACACCTTGATACATACTATAACTATTCATAACGTTTTCAGTCTTAAAACCTCCTAAAACAGCTAAATAAGCCCTAAATCCCCAAACAAGATTGCCAAAAGATATGATATCTCCATTTTTTACTGAAATTGGCTTATTTAATTTTATTAAGGTGTCATTTATTTTTGGAGATATGTTTGCTCCAGACACACAAATACTAGTATCACAACCAAATTCAAGAGTTGGTCCAGTCATCGTTATTTCAAGAACTGCAGCATATTCATCATTTCCTAACAATACATTAGCAACTGATGCCGAATACATGTCCATAACTCCAGAATAAGGCACTCCATAGTCTTGGTATCCATGACGACCTAAATCTTGAATTGTAGAAAACAAGCCTGTTTTTAAAACCTTAACCATCAATTGTTTCGCTTTCTAATTGATAAACACCAGCCTCTACTAGCATCTTAATATCGTTATACTCTTTAAGAGATACTGGTTTAAAAACTATTTTATCCCCTGCATTCACAAAACATGGTAATTCCTTTTTTGGATTAAAAAATTCTAGAGGTGAATTACCTATAATATTCCACCCTCCAGGACTATCACTAGGATAAATACCAGTTTGCTCACCTCCTATAGCCACAGCACCTTTTAATATCCTTAGTCTAGGCGTTGATTTTCGTGGCGTATAAAGTTTTTCATTTAATCCTCCCAGATACATAAACCCCGGTAAAAAACCAATAAAATAAACGGTGTAAACAGTTTTAGAATGGAGTTTAATAATGGATTCTTTAGACATCCCTTTCTTAGAAGCAATCTCTACTAAATCAATAGCAAAAGTATCATCATAGCATACAGGTATTTTCCATTGTTTAGATGTAAACCCAGTTATACTTTTTTTTCGATGATATAACTTATCAAGTTCATTTACAGCATCTTCAATTAACACAACAGTATCATTATAAACAATTAATAATGAATTGTATGCAAATCTCAATTCAACTATATTTTTAACATGATTACTTTTAATTTTTTCTTTAAAAATGACGATATCTGAAAGGATATTTTCATCAATTACCGACGGCCATTCAATTAAAATAGATCGCTCACCAAAAGGCTTATATGTAAGCTTATAAATCATCTTATTTGAATGCCATGTTGCTTTAAACGAGTTCCTAAATTTTTAATCAAATTTACTGCATTAGGATTGTCTCCATGAATACAAAATGTTTGTGCTTTTATTCCAACTATTTTGCCCGTAATCGTTTTAACGCTTTGTTTTGAAATCATACGAAAAATATGATTAAATAATTCATCATCATCATGTATCGATGCTCCTATTTCTTTTCTTGAAACCAATGTTAAATCGTCATTATAATTTCTATCTGCAAAGGCTTCATAAATAATTGGAATGTTTTGAGATATGGCTATCTTTTCTATAACCGATTGATAGGGTACATAAAGTTTTATTGGTAATATGATGGTTTTCAATACTTCTATAATAACATTGGCTACCTTTTCATCAACTGCAGCTAAGTTATATAAAGCGCCATGTGGTTTTATATGATGTAAAACTCTATGTTCTTCACGAAGAATCGCTATTAAATCATCAACCTGCCCTTTTATACTTTTAAATAAAGCCGCACAAGGCATGTCCATATTTATACGACCAAAGTTTACCCTATCAGGAAACGACGGATGTGCTCCTATTTTTACACGATACTCCTTTGCTAGTTTAATAACCTGACGCATCGTATCTGTATCTCCTGCATGTCCTCCACAAGCAATATTACAAGAAGAAATGTATGGCATAAGTTCAGGCTCATTACCTACCCCTTCACCCACATCTACATTAATATCTATAGCATTTGGTATCACTAGAAAATATTTAAATGAAAAACTTTATTAAGCGTTGCTACAGATAGTAAAATACTAATTCCTAGAATTATAAATCCGAAAATATTCTGTTTAATAGTATTTTTATGTATTCCTAAAACGGATGTTTTATTCATGATCCAGATCAAAAAACCAGCAATTACAGGCAATAGAATACCATTAGCCACTTGAGCAAATTTAATAATGTCGATAGGTTTTATTGCTAAAGATGAAAACAAAACACCTAGTAACAAAATGAAGATCCATACACTTTTAAACTTTTTCGATTTTAAATTAGAATTCCAGCCTAAACAACCACTTGCAACATAAGCTGCTGCTAAAGGAGCGGTAATAGCACTGGTAATACCCGCTGCAAATAAACCAATAGCTAAAAAATATTTAGAAAAACTTCCGAATAAAGGTTCTAATCCTTTAGCTAAATCTGAAGCACTATTTATATCCTGAGACTGAATAGCTGCCGCAGATATAATAATACACATAGACACCAAACCTCCTAAAACAATAGCAATTACGGTATCTTTTCGAGCATATTTTAAATCACTGGTTTTATGCCACTTTTCTTTAACTAAAGACGCATGCAAAAACAAGTTATATGGAACAACGGTTGTTCCTATTAATCCAATAACAGTTAATATACTATCATTTGAAAATTTTGGAATTAAAAGACCTTTAAAAATTTCTGATATATTAGGCTTCGTCATAATAGCAGTAATCAAAAAAGCTAAGCTCATTAATATCACTAAACCAACTAATACTTTTTCAAGCAGTTTATAATTTCCTATATACAACAAAATAAAGGCTATTGCTCCTATAACAATACTTAAAGTATTAACAGGAAATCCAGCAATTTCTATATTTGGGTTTCCAACAATAGTCTCTAGTCCCAAAACACCTCCGCTAATATTGCCAGCTTCATAAGCAGCGTTACCAATAACGATAGCCGATAGTATTAATACAATGGTAAATCCTTTTAAAATAGGGTTTTTAATCTCTGTTCTGATAATCTCAGATAAGCCTTTCTGTGAAATAATACCTAAGCGTGCAGACATTTCCTGAAGAACTATGGTAGCTATTATAGACAACAACATAGCCCATAACAATGAATAACCAAAATTGACACCTGAAAGTGTGCAAACAGTTACTGTGCCTGGTCCAATAAATGCGGCTGCAACTAATGGCCCTGGTCCTATATTTTTAAAAAGTGTCTTCAAATTACTCAAAAATAAGAAATCTTATTCATTGAATTCATTATTTATTTAAGTAACGTCAGTTAGGCATATTAAAAACTGATAATCAAACACTTAAAAGACACCATAGAAGACATCATATCATTCCGAGGAATAAGGAGCCTGTCAGTCAATATCATTAAGTTAAGGAAATTTGTTCCCTTTTTGTCACATTGAGCGCAGTCGAAAGGCCAATAAAAACTAGAACTCCAATAGGTCTTCGACAAGCTATGCTTGCTACTTTCATAACAAAACATGTTTTGTTATTCAGTAATGCTCAGACTGACATCACAGCCTTAACTTAATGACATTGGCCTGCCAGCAGCCAGGGAATCCCATTATAATATGATGTCTCGAAAGTTTATCCTGAGTGCTTCGGCCACGATCTGTGACATGAAAAACTAGGTGATACAAGATATCTTCAACAAAGCTTACGTCGAAACTCGAGTTATTTCAATTTATTATTAATTGGTTATCGTTTTTTTGCATTGAATCTTATCTCACGAAATTATAATCCAAATAATCTTGGCAAAAACATAGAGATTTCTGGAATATAGCTTATCAGCATTAAAACAGTTATCATAATAGCCAAAAAGGGCAATAAGGGTTTTATAACTTGGGTGACCGAAACCTTGGCTATACCACTACCCACAAACAAAATAGTGCCAACAGGAGGCGTACATAAACCTATACACAGATTTAAAACGAGTACAATTCCAAAATGTACAGGATGCATTCCTAATGCTACCACCACAGGCAAGAAAATTGGTGTGAAAATTAAAACCGCTGGCGTCATGTCCATAAAAGTTCCAATAATTAACAATGTTAAATTAATAACCAAAAAAATCACAAATTTATTACTAAACTGTTCTAATAAGAAACCACTCATAAGTTCAGGAATACTTTCAAAAGAAAACAACCAAGACATCGCCATAGAGGTACAAATTAAAAACATAACGACTCCAGTTGTTCTAGCACTGGTCAATAATATATCTGGGAAATCTTTAATTTTCATATCTCCATAGATCAAAGCTAATATAGCTGCATATAATACGGCTATAGCTGATGCTTCTGTGGCTGTAAATATCCCTGCCACAATACCTCCTACCACAATAAACAATAATAATAAGCTAAAAAATGCTTTTCTAAAATGCGACCATATTTGAGATAAAGGCGCTCTTTTTCCTTTTTTAAATTTTCTTTTAATCGCCACATAAGCAATATATCCCATTAAGGCAACTCCTAATAAGATTCCAGGTAAATAACCTGCAATAAATAAAGCTGCTACCGAAGCTGTTCCGCCGCTGGCTAAAGCATAAACAATTAAAATATTACTTGGAGGGATTAACAATCCTGTAGTAGATGATGTGATATTTACAGAGGCGCTAAACTCTCTTGGATAACCTTCTTCTTCCATTCTATCTGTCATAATACTTCCTATAGCTGATGTTGCTGCAATAGCAGAACCAGAAATAGCACCAAAAAGCATAGAAGCCAAAACATTCACATAAGCCAATCCTCCTGGAAGACTAGCTACCAAAGATTTAGCAAAATTTATGAGCCGGTTTGCTATACCACCTCGTTTCATAATCTCTCCTGCCAATACAAAGAACGGAATGGCTAATAATGCAAAACTATCAATACCAGTAGTCATGCGTTGTGCTATGGTTGTTAACCCAGGTAACTTATCTATATTTAATAACAGACTAAGCGTTGTTGAGATACCTATAGAATATGCTACAGGTACTTTTAACATAAGTAAAACGAAAAAACTAACAAATAATACTAAGATACTTAAAACTTCAATACTCATAATTAGTCGGTTATTTGATTTTTATAAATTTTTGGTATGTGATATATAGAAAAACACATAATTAGGAAGCCACTAAATGGTAAAATAGCGTAAATATACCCCAATGGGATTCTTAAGGTTCCTGAAAGCTGTTCTAAATGTAGTGTCGTATAAACTAAATTCACGCCACCTATTACCATCACTATTAAAGCAAATAGAAAAATTAATATCTCGATAAGTATAGATACCTTTTTCTTTGTAGCATCAGAGAATTTTCGATACAGAAAATCCATTGATAGATGTTCCCTCCTAGCATTTAGATAAGCTGCTCCTAAAATGGATAGCCAGATTAAAGAGAATCGTGCTAGTTCTTCTGTCCATGAAAAAGACGTGTTTAAAATATACCTTGAGAAAACCTGCCAAAGGACATCCAATACTAAAAGTGCAAAAATAAATACTAAAAAAATTTCCATAAATCGGACAACTTTTTTAAAAACAATATCAGATAGTTTCATAATTATTCTGCTTTAATTTTATTTACTAATTCTGTCATTTCTGGGTGTTCCTTTACAAATTCTTCCAAAACTGATTTTGACTTTTCTGCAAATAATGCTTTTTCAGGAATAATAATTTCTACGCCAGCAGCTTTAGCGGTTTCCATAGAAGCTTTTACAGACTCATTCCAAAATATTTTCTGCGCTTGAGCAGATTCATCTGCCGCTTCCTGAACCCATAAGCGTTCCTGAGCAGATAGCTTTTCCCAGAATTTAGTGCCAATAAGTAAAACATCGGGTACAGATGAGTGCTGATCTAGCGTGTAATATTTACTAACCTCATAATGATTGGAAGATACAAACGACGGTGGATTATTTTCTGCACCATCTACTACCCCTTGCTGAATTGCAGTATATAATTCTCCATAAGCCATTGGAGTGGCAGAACCTCCCATAGCATTTACCATATTTATTGCCATTTGATTGTTCATAACGCGTATTTTTAGTCCCTTTAAATCATCTGGTGTTCTAATAGCTTTTGAGCTCGTATAAAAACTTCGACTCCCTGCATCATAATAACAGAGTCCACGTAACCAAAACTTACTCCCTTTCTCTAATATAGATTTACCAACTTCACCTTCTAAAACATTAAATTGATGTTCTTTACTTTTAAACAAATACGGAATCCCTAATACATGATATTCTGGAACAAAATTAGACATCGTAGCGGCACTTACTTTGGTTACGGCCACACTTCCAATTTGCAATAATTCTAAAACCTCTCTTTCGGAACCTAATTGTCCATCTGGAAATATTTTGATCTTCAAACTGCCTTTGGACTTTTTTTCTAAAGCTTCTTGAAATGTTAAGATCCCTTTATGAACAGGGTGGGTTTGAGGTAAAGTATGTGCTAAATAAAGCACCTTACTATCGGACTCCTGTTTACAAGAAACCAATCCGAAACATAGAATAACTAATAAAATGGCATAGTACCTCATAATTTATTGTTTAAATTCAAAATAATTTACTGCATTATTATAACAAATATCTTGTATTATTTTACCCAAGAAATCAATATCATTAGGAACCAATCCTTTTTGCACATCTTCGGCTATTAAATCACATAAGATACGTCTAAAATATTCATGCCTAGGGAATGATAAAAAACTACGGCTGTCTGTTAGCATACCAACAAAATGGGCTAACAAACCAATATTCGATAGCGTATTTAACTGTTTTTCTATACCATCTTTTTGATCTAAATACCACCAGCCGGATCCCCATTGCATCTTACCTGGTAATTCCCCTGTATTGAAATTACCCATCATACTGGCGAATACTTCATTATGTGCTGGATTTAGATTATAACTAATAGTCTTAGCTAATTTATTTTCATAATCTAACTGTCCAAAGAATTTTGACATCCCCTCAGCAAATGAATAATCTCCTATAGAATCACATCCAGCATCAGCACCACACTTTTCTGCCAGTCTTTTATTATTATTTCTAATAGGACCTAAGTGAAATTGCTGTGTCCATCCTTTTTCATGATATTTGCGAGATAAATAGAATAAAAGATAAGTTCTGTATTTTGCTACTTCAGTTTCCGTTAACTCAATGTTATTCAAAAATTTCTGAAAGATTTCAGTAACCTCGTCTTCTGTGTAATCCACAATATATAAAGGGCCTGTAATCCCATAATCAGATAATTTACAGCCATGCTCGTCAAAGAAATCGATTCTTGTATCAATAGCTTTAAATAAACTGTCAAGGCTATCAATAGAAAAACGAACACAAGCAGCTAGCTTATCTAAATAGGCTTTGTACGCAACAGCATTTTCAATAAAAAATAAATTATCTGGTCGGAATGTAGGCAATACTTTTGTATAAAAATTACCTTCTGCAATTTGCTTGTGATATTCCAAAGAATCCGTAGGATCATCCGTAGTGCAAACCAATTCTACTTTCATTTGCTCTAACAACTGTGCCGGTGTCTTTTTAGCCAGAATTGCATTTGTTTTCTCATAAATGGCATCAGCCGTATCGGGTTGTAGAATGGTATCTATATCAAAATAGCGCTTCAACTCTAATTGCGTCCAATGGAATAATGGGTTTCTTAAGGTATATGGAACCGTTTCGGCCCATTTTGTAAACTTATCTTTTAAGGAAGCAGAACCTGTAACAAAAGCTTCATCAATGCCATGAGCTCTCATCCCTCGCCATTTGTAGTGATCTTCACTTAACCAAGCTTTTGTAATATTCTCAACGGGTTTATTTTCAGCAATTTGTTTAGCTGATAAATGATTATGATAATCTACAATCGGCATATCTTTAGCATAATCATGATACAAGATTTCTGCTTCTTTAGATCGTAGTAAAAAATTATCTGTTATAAAGGCTTTTGAATTTGTCAACATCACAACCCTACACTTTTAGAAATTCCTAGTTCCAGTCCTCTTAATTCTGCCAATCCTCGTAAACGTCCGATTCCTGAATAGCCAGGATTTGTTTTTTTATGTAAGTCATCCAACATTTGATGACCGTGATCTGGGCGTACCGGAATCAAAGCATCTACTCTTCCAGCTTCTTTTCTTTTCGCTTCTTCAGCTATAACTTCTTTTACAATACTAAACATATCGACATCACCTTCTAAATGATTGGCTTCGTAAAAGTTTCCTTTTTCATCTCTTTTAGTACTTCTTAAATGTAAAAAGTGCACACGGTCTGCAAAACGTTTAAAAATTTGTACCAGATGATTATCTGCTCTCACGCCCAAAGATCCTGTGCAAAACGTAATACCATTAGATCTATGGGGTACTTGTTCAAATAGATAGGCATAATCTGCTTCGGTACTCACGACTCTCGGTAATCCTAAAATAGCATACGGTGGATCATCTGGATGAATGCACATCAAAACATTATTTTGAGCAGCTACTGGTATAATCTCTTTTAAGAAAGCTACCAGATTTTCTTTTAATTTCTGAGCATCAATATCTGCATAGGTATCTAAAATGGTTTGAAATTGCTCTAAAGTATACCCCTCCTCTGCTCCTGGTAAACCAGCAATGATATTGTTTACCAATGCTTTTTTTCCGTCTTCAGATAGCCCGTCTACGTATGCTTTAGCTTCAATTTTTTCAACATCAGAATATATCGCTTCTGCTCCTGGTCGTTTTAACAAATACAACTCAAAAGCAGCAAAAGCTACCACATCAAAACGTAATGCTTTGGAGCCATCGGCAACTTCATAATCAAGAGATGTTCGTGTCCAGTCTAAAACGGGCATAAAGTTGTAACAAACAATATTAATACCACAAGCCGCTAAATTTTCTATACTTTTCTTATAGTTTTCAATGTATGTATTGAAATTCCCTGAACGGGTTTTTATATTTTCATGTACAGGAATGCTTTCTACTACAGACCATTCTAAACCAGCAACTTCAATAAGTTGTTTTCTTTCTTTAATTGCCTCAACGGTCCAAACGTCTCCGTTTGGAATTTGGTGTAATGCCGAAACAACTCCTGTTGCACCTGCTTGTCTAATATCTGATAATTGTACAGGATCATTAGGTCCGTACCATCGCCATGTTTGTTTCATTTTCTCTTTCTTAATTATTATATATTATACACCGCTAAAAGCACTAAACCCACCATCGATTGGAACTACAATTCCTGTAACAAATTTTGAAGCATCCGAACATAAGTAATGTACAGACCCGTTCAATTCCTCCGTTTCTCCAAACCTTTTCATTGGTGTGTTTTGTATAATGGTATGTCCTCTATCTGTATAGTTTCCTGTTTCTTTATCAATGAGTAAATCCCTATTTTGATTTCCAATAAAGAATCCTGGTGCAATCGCATTTACACGCAATCCGTCTCCATATTTCAATGCTAATTCAACAGACATCCACTTTGTGAAATTATCAATAGCTGCTTTAGAAGCCGAATATCCTACAACTCTAGTGATGGCACTTTGGGCGGTCATAGAAGAAATATTTAAAATGACTCCACTTTTATTTTTTGCCATTACTTTTCCAAAAATTATTGAAGGTAAGATACTCCCAAACAAGTTAAGATCTACCACTTTTTTAAAATGGTCCATATTTACGTCAAATATGGTCTGTGTAGGACCAATAGTCGCTCCCGGCATGTTTCCCCCGGCTCCATTAATTAAAACATCAATACGGCCATATTTTTCAACTATTTTATCAGATACTTTTTGCAAATTTTTTTCATCTGTTACGTTACATAAAAAACCATCTATATGTTTGCTAATGCTTTTAAATTTAGTAATAGTTTCTTCTAAAACATTTTCATTAAAATCCAATAAAATGACAGTAGCCCCTTGTTTTAATAAATATTCGGACATAGACCCTCCTAGTACTCCACAGCCTCCCGTTATAAGTATTATTTTACCTTCTACGTTAAATAAATTCATTCTTTTTTATTTGTTTTAAATTAATTAATCTCTCAAAATTGAATTCTTATTATATAATCGACTACTTTTTTATTACCCCAAAAAGTATGTTTAACAATAAAAAACGTGTGCGTACACGCAAATTTAAATATTTTATTTGATTTTGCTTTGAAAAACTGCACAAAATGTTAATATAAACAATCTAGTTTTTTATATTTTCGTTAATTCTGCTTTTCTTTGCTAAAAACGATACAGCTTGTTTCCCTTTTTAAAAAATATTAGATATATATATATTGAAAACAATTAAAGACATAGCAGCCTTAGCCAATGTTTCTATAGGAACAGTAGATCGTGTTATTCATAATAGATCTGGTGTTTCCAAAAAAACGAAGGAACGTATAGAAAAAATAATTAAGGAGCATAATTTCCAGATAAATAAAACCGCCAGAACACTTGCGTTAAATAAAAAATATGACATTGCAGTTTTGATGCCTGGTATTGAATCTTCATCAGATTTTTGGTATCTGCCAAAAATGGGTATTGAAAAAGCATCTGAAGAATTTGAAATGCATCGAATTTCTATAAGCTACTTCCATTTCAAACCATTAGACTTTAATTCTTTTAAAACAGCATTTGATAAATTGCTAGACAATTCTTTTGATGCCGTATTGCTAACTCCTATATTTTTAAACGAAGCTAAAGAGCGACTTATACAATTAGACAAAAGAAAGACGCCTTATGTGTTCTTTAATGTTGAATTACAGGAAACAAACTATATTTCTTATATCGGACAACATTCATTTGATAGTGGAACACTAGCCGCTAAACTCATGTCTTTATTAATAGACAATGAAAACGAAATTCTTATTATAAAAGTTAGAAAAAACAGAAATCATCACTCAGCTATTGATGATAGAATTTCGGGTTTTAAATCGTATTTTAAGAGTTATACCCCACCTATTAAAATTCATGAAGTTATCTTACCTAACATCAAAAACCAGGAAGCCATTAACACATTAATTTTTAAAGAGTTAACTAATCATAAAATTAAAGGTCTGTTCGTCCCGTCCAGTAAAGTCACCATAGTTGCCAATTACCTGGAAACATATAAATTAGAAGGCCTTAAATTGATTGGTTTTGATTTGAGTGAAGAAAACATTGATTTTGTTAAAAATGAAACTATTGATTTTCTGATTGACCAGAGTCCATTCTATCAAGGTTACGAAAGCACAAAAATATTATTTAACTTTATTATAAATGATGTTATTCCTGAAAAAAACAGGTATCTACCTATTAAATTGTTAACTAAAGAGAATGTAAAGTATTTGTGATTTTTTAACATTATCCAACGCAACCTTTTATTATTTTAGTACTCTTAATATCATGAATACTAAATACAAAGACAAATATTACGATCATTTTTCTCAAAAAGAATTCAAGCAGGCTCCTGATTTCTGTCAAGATAAAAACTACATGATGCGCTTTATTGCGCCATTAAATAGTTACACTTTTGATAATAATAACTTAACCATTATTTTTTTTAAAGAAGGTAGTGGAGAAATAATATGGAATGGCAAAAGAGTTAAAGTAGGAAAAAATAAATTTATTGTTCTTAATCCAGGTGTTGGTTGGGAATATATAAATGAGCGTCAAGAATATATCGATGTTTTTAGTATTGTTATTTCTGATGAATTTAGGAAGCAGCTCAATTTCTATAATAAATCTACAGAAAGTCAATTACTTGAATCTCCATTTGAGCAAATTAATGAAAACTCTTTTTTTATAGAAAGTCCATTAAATGCGAATTGTTATAAATCTGGAGAGTTATTGAAAAAAATCCACACTCAAAGTGAAAGATTTGAATTTAAGTTTCTTGCTCCCGAAGAATTGGCTATAGAGGTTTTGAAGCAAATATCTAAAGAACAAATCAAAGCCTATTCATTGGCCAGTAAAATTGATGTAAAAAAGAAAGCGACCCAATTAGAGACTTTCAAAAGGTTATTAATTGCAAACGAGTATATACATGACAATATAACCAACCCAATATCCTTACAAGAGCTTTCAATTCAGGCTTCCCTATCTAAACATCATCTTTACGAATCTTTTAAAACAATATATGGTAAGACCCCTCATCAATATATAAACAGGCTTAAAGTGACCAAATCCAAGGAGTATCTTAAAAAAGGGCAACTTTCCATAAGCGAAGTATCTGATCTTTTTGGATTTAGCGATCTATCTGTATTCAGCAAGGTTTTTAAAAAGGCATATGGCCACCCGCCTTCTTATTATCAAACATAAAAAAGTAGTCTAATGGTATGGTATATAAACAACATGTCACACTTTAAAAGTCAAGTTTATCCAAATCAAAACTTAAAAATTGACTTTTTGACAAATCAACTTAAAAACCCCTTAGTAATTTTGAAAATTTGATTTTTCAATCGAAAAAGCGAACAAATCCAAAATATCATGAAAAAATACCTCCTTCATCTAGTTACTATCTTATGTATTGCACTAAATATATACAATATACATAGTCAAAACAAGGTTGTCCTTCAAGATTCTACTGCTATTATTAATTTTCACAATGCTATGGTTGACGAAGGCTGGCCTGTGTTTTGGGATGTTAACAAACCTGTAAGTTCTTTTCTTGGTGTAACAGTTAATGCCTCAGGTAGAATAAGTCAAATTTCAATTAACGGCAGAGCGCTAGGTATAGAGTCAAGTCATTTACCGGATGGCATTCAATATCTACAAGATTTACAGGATTTAAAGAATTTGACCATTTTTAACGTTTTATTGGAAACCATTTCCCCCGAAATAGGCAAGTTATCAAGCCTCGAAACTTTACGATTGTATTTTAACTATATTTCAGCACTACCGGCTTCTGTAGGGAGTTTACAGCGTTTAAAAACGCTCGACGTAAGTTATAACAGGCTTGTATCCTTACCATCAACCTTAGGTGATTTGGAAGACTTAGCCAACTTAACGCTTCAATATAATCGCCTGAAGAGCTTACCAAATAACCTTTCGAAATTGAAAAAACTGGTTAATTTGGATGTCTCTAATAACGAATTGGAAGCTTTTCCGCTTTCTATCTCAGAAATACGATCCTTAAGAGAGATTAAAGCCAGTTATAACGACATGTCTGGAGAAATACCTGAGACGCTCTGGGATCGCGACAATAATGTTGTTGTGCCATTAAAACTATCTCTACATGTAGATCACAATAACCTATCTGGAAGGGTATTGGGTGAAAATACAGATGAGGCTTTAGTCGATATTTTGGATATAAGCTACAATAAGTTTCTATTACAAGATTTATTGCCAGATTTCGACGATTTGAAAACATTTGGAGCCAGGGTTACTTTTATGCCACAAAATAAGTTTGGAAACATACTGCAAACCATTCTCCCTAATACCATGGAAGCAACCACGGATATTTTTATCGAAGGCTACCAATCTGTACCTTCAAATCAAGTCCAATGGTTTACATACCCTACACGTTTTAATATAGGCTTCAATACGAAGCCAGCGGGAAACGGGTATCCTCTAAACAAGAGCAACAATCTATCAAATCAAGGATATTACTATTGTGTAGTAACAAATCCCGCTTTGCCGGATAATTACAAAATTACCAGTGAGCCAGTCCGTTTTATTATATCAAATAAACCACCTGTTATAGAAACCGATCATATTACATTTAGAAAAGGTGAAACCCCAAATCTAATCATAAAGATTAGTGACGATTTCACCTATTCTGAATCATTAAATATCAGCTACCCTTCGGAAACTACAAATTTACAATTTGCATCTGGAAAGATCGTTCCTAAAGATCCCAACTGGATAGGTACAGATTTACTTTCTGTATCTGCTACAGATGAACAAAATGCAAAAACCGACAAAACCATACCCATAACTATATTACCCACAGAAAATAGTGCTCCAATGGTTACGCTTCCCAATATAATTTATCCTGCAATAGATGTAAGTACTGTATTGCCGCTTCCATGCGAACCTGGAACTAATGGTTGCAACGCTTTCTATATTTGGGATGCGTGGACGCTACTGGATTATTATATTAAAGATGATTTAGATGATAAAGACCGTCTGGAATATACCATAAAAGAATGGAGGTCTGATAATACCAGTTTGAATGATAAAGCATACGTTAGTATGATCAATCAACCAGGTTGGATTGGTAATTCTATGAACACATTTATTATTGCTAATAAAGACACCATAGTTAATATTACTTTACAGGTAAAAGACCGAGAAGGCTTAACAACAGAACATCCTGTACAATTTATATGTTCTACAACGAATCCTGGAAAAGCACCGGTAATTTCTGAGATTCCCGATCAGATTATAACATCAGAAGCAGCGTCTTTTCCCCAACTCGACCTCAACCAATATACAACTAATGATTATGAAGATAGCAAGGATTTACTTTGGAGAAGTACGTACAACCCATTGTTAACGGTTAATCTCATAGACAGTTTGGCAAATGTAAAACCATCCAATCGAGATACTGGGTTTACTACTTTAATGAATTATGAGGCTATCGAGAAAACTAATTTATACAATAATACTAGCATCGATGTAAAATATGTGTTATCTGAAACGCTTGAAACAATAGACGTTGACAGCAATTCAAATCAAAGAATTGTTTTATACCCTAATCCGACGAAAGATGGTGATATTTTCCTAAAATTCACGAACCGTTTAAACTCTGAAGGTGCCATTACTGTTTTTAATATTACAGGAAAAAGCCTCATATCATTTCCGTTTCAAAATAACTCCAATACTATGGATTTAAGTCCTTATTTGAAAAAGCTTTTAAGTAAAACTCAAGATAAGATGCTCTTTGTAAAAATCATGATGGACGATGGTACTTCCAGTGTTTTAAAACTGTTAAAAAGTTAACAACTCTACTTACTGAATATTTTTACTTGTTTAATATATTTAATTCTAATTAACATGAGTCGATTTAAATTAAACTGGAAACAATCATCTTAGCACTTTGAAATACAATTCTTTGTCATGTCGACAGAACGAAGTATGAGTGACGAGACATCCCATCATAATGGGATTTCTCCTCGTAAGCTTCGCTTATATCTTCAAACAAAATATATTTTGTTTTCGATAGCGTTCGAAATGACACTGTTTTATCTTTAAAATTTTGCAAACACATGATTATCATATTTCTATAGAAACTTACGTTAATTATTAAAATATAAAGAAAGCTTATGTTTGCCCGATTGCAAACTATAATCAAGCAAAAACCCATACATTTCACATATTTTCTGGTTAATAGCCAGACCCAAGCCTAATGATTCTGTTTCTTTGTTTCCTCTTTGAAAACGCTTGAACAACTGCTCTGTTTCTATTTCTGAAATCTTGCCTGTATTTACAATTTCAAATTTTTCTTCATTTAGAAGTATTTCTATATATCCGCCCTCTAGATTATGCTGTACAGCATTTTTTATCAAATTAGTAAAGAGGATATTGGCTAAAATCTGATCACATTTTACCTTAACAGGGTTTAATTTAACCGTTATTTCGAGATTTTTAAATGCAATCATCTCTTCCATATTGCCGATAATATTGTCAACTATAACACTGATGTCTACACTATCCAGTCTTGTAAATTCTTGATTTTCTATTCTGGAAATCAAAGTCAAAGACTTACCAATTTTTGATAGTTTATTTGCCTCCTGATAAACAGCCTGTACCCAATGAAGTTCTTTTTCCTTAAGGTCTTGACTTTCTAAAAGCAACACCATTTTGTTGCGAATAATAGCGAGAGGTGTTTGTATTTCATGAGAAATATTCTCATTGAATTCTTTAAGGTTTTGAAAATCCTTTTTTACTTGGTTCATCAAAGCTGTTACAATTCTATTGAGCTCTTTAAATTCGCTAATATTAGAAGTTTCGAGATTTACCGGATTTTTTTTAGTGATATCGTAATTTGTAAGTTTTGATAAGTTTTCAAAAAAAGGTTTCCATGCCCACCTATATATGCCTTGATTGATAAAAAATAAACCTGTTACCAGCAACAGTATAACCAAAGTGGTCGTTACAAAAAGCCATACAATCAATTCATTCATGTCTAAAAGAACATGTTTGAGGGAAATCTTCATTTTTTGGGCATCTATTAAAGCCGTAAACTCATACATACGATAAGGCATCAATTTATCCGCATAAGCTTCATAAATTAAAGTGTCTCTATATTTATTCGATACAGGAAAGTCTTCGGTTACAGGTGTTGTACTAAATATATAGTTAGAAGATGGAAACGTTTCATTTTCCTTAAGGTTAAAGCTTATTCGCTCGCTTTCATGTTTCAATATATCGTCAACCTCCTTGTTTACAACATATTGAATAAGAAAATAGTCTGCCGCAACCATAAGCGGAAAAAGAAATATAAAAAATATGAGATAGTACTTATTGGTTTTGGTAACTAAATTCATTTCTAATCGCTAAATTTATATCCGACACTATAGATCGATTTAATATAATCTCTTCCTCCAAATTTGGTAATCTTTTTTCTCAAATTAGCCAAATGTGTATAGATAAAATTAAAAGAATCGGCCATTTCAATGTGATCTCCCCAAAGGTGTTCGGCTATAGCTTCTTTTGTTAACAACCTATTTCTATTCGCTACAAAAAAATGGAGGATATCAAATTCCTTTTTGGTTAGATTCATTAAACGATCATTTATAAAAACTTCATGATTATCAGGCCTTATTTTAATTTCATTGAAAATTATTTCTTTACTTCCTTTATATGCTTTCCTTCTGTAAAGTGCTTTAATTCTTGCATTAAGCTCTGCCATATAAAAAGGTTTGGTTAAATAATCATCTGCTCCTATTTCCAGACCATTCACCTTGTCCCCTATGGCATTTTTAGCAGAAATAATGATAATACCTACATCAATATTTTCTTTCTTGACTTCTTTAATGATATCAAGCCCTGTTCCATCTGGTAGCGTAATATCTACAACTAAAATATCATAAGGAAAAATAACAGCCTTCATAAAAGCCGATTTATAATCGGTCGCAATTTCACAAATATTTCCTTGTTCCTCCAGAAAATTCTTGATGTCTTTTAGAAGTTCTATATTATCTTCGATAACAAGTATTTTCATAATATTAATTAGCTATTCAAAAGTTGCTGAGAATTTTATTCTTATATCATTTCCTGTTTTTATAGTACCAAATAAAGCCTTTGGAGGGTCTATATTAAAATCTGTCATTTTAATATTCTTTTCTCCGTTCAATATTATCTTATCCTCAAAAACATGACCTTCAAAATCCAAGGAAATACGTTTTTCAACTCCAGCAACAAATAAGTTTCCAAAACATGTTACATGAAATTTACCAGATTCTTTATTTACGATTTCCTTAACTTCAATTAGTTGAAAAGTTATCTTTTTGTAGGCATTGGTTTTTATAGCTTTATAGGTATTTTTATCCATAGATTTCTTTCCACTCTTTAAGCTCTCCGCCATAATGACCAAACTGCATTCATCAATATCTCTAGTCTTCAGGTCATTAAATACAATCTCTCCAGATTTATCTTCAACAATAACCTCCCAATCATGTAAACTGGAAGTGCCCGAAATAACCAATGAAGACTCCTGGTTATTCAAATTGAATGTTTGAGCGAAACACCATTGCGGCATGAAAACAGCTAGCATTAAAAAACTCAAAAAAATAATATGTGTTTTTCTAAATAGCAGCATAGCTTTTAATTTTATACAAAGTTCCATAGAAAATAAATGTTAAAACATGATTTTTATCAAGGTAAATCTCTAATTTTTAAAGGTGTTTTTAATTTTTATCATGACATACAACAAACTCCTTTATCAATAGTTGAAAACTAATTTCAATAGTCTCTTCAACAGCAATAATACCTAATAGCTTTTCAGGAGGATCTATATTAAAATCACGGATATTCAAAATCAAAACACCTTTAACAAATACATTTTTTTTGCCTTTTAATTCTACAGGAAACTTATATGATTTAATAGTTCCTGCAATTTCTAAATCTAATGTTGCCTTCACAACGGCGTCTTCCCCATTAAGCCTTTCAAGCGCTTTTAATTCAAGAATTATTTGAGGGTGTGCTTTTGAATTTAATACCTTTTGAAAATCTTTGTTAATACCTCTGCTACCACAATCGAAACACGTATTTTCTAAAATAAGTTTCGTTTTTTCAAAAATCATTTTACGTCCTCTTGTCTCGAAAAAAACCGGGATAGGGTCTTTCAACTTCTGAACATCAAAATAACATTTAAAGGTATTGATATTCGTTTTTCCTTTTACCATCAATTCACTTTCCGGGGCTATTAATACAGATGTATTATCCTTTACAATGTCTTTGTTAGTAAAAGCTAACATTAGCATAATTGAATTAAAAAATACTATCTTTTTCATAACCCCTATTTCAGATCCAACAGGAAGAAAGACTCATAAATCAAAAAAGACTCAATAATTACTTGTTTCCTTGTTAGAAACTTATCACAGCTTCTGCCAATAAACCATCAAATGCTCCATCATTAAAAATACTACTTGTATTATAGCCATCGTGTTCTTGACTTACGTACTCTAACTTCATTAAAATATTTTTGGTCATAAACCAACCTGCACTTAATTGAAATCTTGAAATTTCAATGTTGTCTCCATTTGATTCCTCAGAATCAACTTTGTTATAACGGGTACCTAAATAAAAGTTTTCCTCGTTTCCAAACCTATAAATGAACTCTCCTGCAAATTGTTTTGCAGTGCGTTCTTCGATTTCATCATTTGCCTTGCCAGTTGCTGTTTCTATCGTTCCAAAAAACTCCAATCCTTTATATTTTATAAACGGATTAACCATGATAGCAGTAATTTTGTTTCTTAAATTAGGGTTATAACGCCCAGACCTAAAATTACTTGAAGCACGGGCATCCTCAGGCTCTAAAACAAGATAATATCTGGAACCTGTTCTATCTGCACTATATAAATAAGAAGTCCTTACTGCTCCTGTATTATAAATAGAGCCCGTTAATCTTACTCTTAAATCGTTACTATATTGTTTATCATACCCTAACTTAGCCAATAAAGAAGCTCCTCCCGTATCTGGGTTATCAACGGCCTGATTTAGTTTACCATTGGTAAAACCTAGCATACCAATAAATCCATGTCTTCTATAATAAAGCTCTGCACCAACTTCTGTAGTAAAAGCATCCATAATTAAATTACCAACAAACGGATTATATATTGTTTGGGAATTATCACTACGTCTAAAGTGAGCATCACCATAATTGTTTTCCATATGCCCGATTTTTAAGGTAGCATACTTCATAAATCCCTCCATAAACCCCTCACTTATAAAATCTAATTTATCGATTTGAAGATACCCCCCTTTAACATAAGGCTCTGGATGGTGACGAGACGATAAATATGTACGTAAATGCATTCTAACACCGTCGTACAAAGCAACATCCAAATCCAAGTTTGCAGTAGCGAGGTTGAAATTATTGCCAATTTCTTTTAAAGGTACGACTCCTGAATTTTCATGACCCAGAGCTTGAAATTGTAATGTGGAAGAACCACCAATTCTTACTTTTACATTATCGAAAGTTGATATATCGTCTTTGGGGCTTTCAAATACATTTATACCACTTTTATCTGGTTGCCTAAAATTATCAAGGTTTCTGTTTTGAGCGTAGAAACTAAACCCTATTAATAATATACCTGTTAACATGACATTTTTAAAAATTGTTTTCATAATTTTTTATTATTTATTACTATTAGAAAAATATGTTGGACTTGATTATTAAGTAAAAAAATAAGGTGTTCCTTGTAATTAAACAGTTGGTAATCCTGTCATAGTGAATATCATAACGAACAATGCAACTGTCTCTACGACTCCAATAATCATAATATATTTTGCGGTATCGTTTGCACCAGAAGCAATAGCATCACAGGCTCTTGCTCCAGCTTTCCCCTGAAATATTGCTGATCCCGCCATGGCTGCTCCTGCAAAAAGTCCGATGAGTATTTGCCAGAAGTATGAATCGGGATTTAAGTTAGCATCAGCAATGGCATTTTTTAGAATCATACCATATATAACCTGAGATAGCGGCGCACCAACAAAAATAAGTAAGGCTGTCGCCGCTTTTTGTCCACTGGTTATCATTTTTTTCCAGGCGCCTATAGCAGCCATACCTGCTATTCCTGTTCCTATCGCTGATCCTATTGCTGCAATACTTAAAGACATTCCCATGTCTCCCAATCCTTTTACTGTTGTTTCAATTAATGCTATACTTATCATGATTTAATTTTTATAATTTTCAATAGTCTGTTATATATTATTCTGAGTTAGTGGATTTGTATTCTGGGCCTCAAACGCACGCGAAGGTGCTATCAATTTAAATGGCTTATAGGCTTCTCCTGAAAATTGCACACCTAGATGCCCTGCAAACTCTAACATGTTTAACCGTATACCATGCACCATAACAGCCATCAACGCTAAAGCAACGTTCAATCCATGGCCTAATAATAATGCGATTGCAGCCATAATTAAATTTAAAATTCCCATATCTGAAATCCCATTGGGTAATACCATATTATTAAAACTTGAAGCTACTGCTGCTGTAGCCATACCAACTGCAAAAAGTCTAACATAAGAAACGATATCAGAAAAGCCACTAATAAGGCTTAATGGCAAATTAGCCACGGAAACACCCATGCTTTTAAAAAAGTTTTTGCTTTCTACAGAGAACAAAGCAACCAATAATGCCCCCACCAGGAACAACCAATGACTCCAATCTGGGGAAGTTTTAGACAACACCAATTGTTCCGTTAGAAAAAACAATCCCCAAACCAAACAAATCCACCCCAGTTCGCTTAGTGCTTTTATGGAATTTATAAATTGAAAAAAGCGGACACCATGAGCAATCGTGAGATGTATTGTGCCAATGAGGAAGGAAAGGTGCATCATAAACGCAATATTGTCTACTCCAAAACTTGATATGTCTTCGATTATTAAATTGTTAAAAAACGGTATAGCTGCAATTTCTTCAGCTCCAAAATAGGTACCGCTAAGTACTCCCCAAATCACAGTTGTACCACTGAGTACATACATTAGCAAACGCATTTGGGAAGCCATTTTTTTGCGGAACAAAATCGTGGTCAACAAAAAAATAGCACCATAGCCTGCATCACCTACAAGCATAGCAAAAAACAGTGCAAAGGCTACTAAAAAATAAATAGAGACATCTACTTCTTTATATCCGGGCACAATGTCTATAAACTTCATCACTGGATTTATAATACTGATCCATTTGGGGTTCTTAATATAGACGGGAACGTCTTCTGGATTATCTGGATCTGATATATTGTATCCCCAATTATATTGTTGTGCAGCAGATTTAAACAGCTCAATAGTATGTTGTGGAATGTATCCTTTTAAATATTTAACTTTGCCTTCTACATCTCCCATACCCTTTAAAGTTTCTTCGACTCCTAATCGATCCTTCAAAACAATGAGATAATCATCTAAAGACATCGTACTATTAGTTTGATCTTCCAAAAACAATTCTATTTCTACAAGCTGTCGTTCTTTCCTTTTAATTTGTTGTTTGATGCTTTTTAATGACAATTCGGGCAATGAAACGGCTTTCAAGTTCAATTTTTCAGAGGCATCTCTAGTAAAAAAAGCGATTGGTATGTTACCATTCTGCTCTGCAAAAACTTCTATACAATGACTCTTGGTCAATGATTTTAAAAACGGTTTGTCTACCAGGTACAGATGAATATATAGCCCCTTTTCTTGTAGATACTTAAAATCTTCTATTTTAATGTCTTCTCCCCAAGTTTGATACCAGGCTAACTGCTTATTAAGATCATCCAGTTTGCTTTTGCATTTTTGTTTAATATGAACTGTTTTCAATACACGGCTTACAGTGCGTTTGGGATCCTTTATCCTGTATTGTAACTTGGTTGCATCTTCATCACTTTTATAATTTTTAAGCATGTCGATAGCACTCTCAGTACGATTAATCTCTTTTACACACCGTTCTATCAATTCACCTTTAGGCTGATGGATTTCTTTAATATCTACAACGCCAAGCCCACCAAGTTTATGGACGGTCTCGTCTACTGAACTTGATGTGGTAAAAAGTAATATTTCCTTCATTCTAACGATCATGACACAGCCTTTTTATCCAATTTTTTCTTTTTTACCAATTTGGCACAGCCTATAGCCAAGCGCTCCACATCGCCTAAATAAATTTCAATTTTTCTGATGCTCTCTATGGCTTCTGGTATGAATACTTCCTTGAGTGCATTTTTCATCCGACGGGCTTCTGTCAATTCTTCTCGTAACAGTTCTATATTTTTCTTTTCTATCTCTAATATGATATGATTGGTTTTTTGGTCTTTTACAACATTAATAGCTGTATCTACCCATAATGGTGTCGCTAGAAGATCTACTTCTATGTTTTCAAAAATCACATCTACAAATGCTTCAATACCGACTCCTGCTATTTCTCGTTTCTCAGTATTGACATGGTCTACCTTTATTAAATCGGATAAATCAACTGTATCCTCAGCCATTACAGCAACCCACGTTTTTATTTCTTTATTGGTTTGTTCTATAGCTTTTTCCAAACGGTTTATACTATGTTCTATGGACTGAACAACTTCTTTTAACTGCTGTTCTTTCATCTCAAAAACCGGTAGAGCGATATTATACTCCTTAAGTTCTGTTTTTAAGGCAGCCAAGGCATTCTTGTTCATTAAAATTTTATCTGCCATATTCCGCCTTTTTTATCGTTTGTAAAAAAACCTCAAAACCTTTATCCATGTCAAAACTCCACCATCGAAGCAATAGCAATAACTTTAGTTTATAAATGATCAAAGCTCCAAAGTCTGTATAATGACCAATTGAAAGCGTTTCCAGTTTGTTCCATTTCAACTTAAGAAGTTGTATTTCTTCATTCAATGGGTCTCCACTTATTATTAGTGAAGATTGCTTTTTAGATGTCGTTTGGTCGGAGTGTTTTCTTCGTGATATTCTCACTTCTCTGATGTGCTCCTTTATGAGAAAAACATATTCTGAAAAAGCAGCTAATACCTTATTTCCATTTTCCCAAAATGCTACCTCATGAATAGTATTTAGATTGATCTGTGATAGAAGATGACTCGCAGTAGGTGTTAAAAACTTTGCTGCTTCATCATCCAAGATAGTAATTAACGATTTTTCTTTTTCTGAAACTCCAGCATATTTTCTAAGTAGAGAGGCTACCTTTAAACGCTCTTCTTCTGAATCCTGAAAGGACAAGTATGGTAAGCTACTTATTAAATATTCCAGATTTCCTGTAATCATGCGTTCTTAGTCTTTTTTAAGATATTCGACCACTTGGTACTAAGTTGGTTATTTATTAATGTTGCAACTTCTTCTGGTGTAATATGGTAACTCCAGCCTTCATCCATTTTATAAATTGATAATCCACCTAGTATACTATCATCTTTATTGAAGAATATGAGGTCATCGGATATTTGTATACGTAGGTGGACATGATCTATCAATTTTTGTTCGAAATCATTCGGAAGTTTTAATTCTGCTCCATGATCTAAATTCTCAATAACCTTTAAAACTGCTGTTTTCATGAGGTCTGGCGTAAAAACTTCACTAACTTCTTTTTTCAATACCTCATCAAAAAGCTTAATTAAATCATTTTGTACTCTAATGTTTAGGTCTCTGGCAGCTTGTTGCAGTGCACTTTCTCCTTTATTGAGGATAGATTCTGCCTTTTTATTAGCCTCTATAAGAACTTGTTTCTTTTTTTCTTCTGCCTCTTTTATAATTTTTCGGGCTTGTGAATGCGCCTCTTCCAATATTATTTTTGCAGATTTTTCAGCAGCTTCAATAGCTTCATATTTTAGCGTAGCAATTAATTTATCCAACGTTTTATCACTCATCAGTCATATTTTTTAAAATTTTAAACGTTCCTTTTTCTGGCCAATAAGTTTCTATAAGTTTAGATGATAGTCCGACTTCTTCTTTTTTAAAATGCTTTGCCAAAATATCCCAACATAGATCAAGGGCATCTTCTAATTCAAGGAATAGGAATGGATCCATTAATTCTTTTTGAAATGTTTTGCGATAATCCAATAGCCTAAGAGAATAATCATCTTTAACCGACCCAAATTTCTGTGCTTTAACCCTTTCTTCAGATTCAGATAACAGTCTCGCCATGGCATTCATAATACTTCTATGGTCGTGTCTTGTCTTATCATTAACCTGTTGTTTAAGACGGCTTAGCGAACCAAACAATTCCAAATAACCATCCTTCATATAGAACTGACCTTCTGTAATATATCCTGTATTATCTGGTACGGGATGGGTAACGTCATCCATAGTTGTTACACCAAGAATGGTCAAACTACCTGCACCGTCAATATCTGCTGCTTTTTCATATCTGCTCGCTAATTGAGAATATAAGTCTCCTGGATAGCCTTGGTTTGCGGGGATCTGATCTTGGGCGTTAGCAACTTGCCGGAGGTAGTCAGACCATTGCGTCATATCTGACAACAATACAAATACGTTTTTCCCTTGAAGAGCAAAGCGTTCTCCAACTGCCAGGGCTAAATCTGGCACCATTAACCCTTCAACGATGGAGTCTCTATGCGTGTGTATAAACATAATCGTTTTACTCTTGCTTCCAGCCTCTTCTATACGCTGCTTGAAAAAATGGTATTCATCATATTTTAGTCCTACGCCACCAATAATGATGATATCTGCATCAGTCTGGGTAGCAATATTAGCCAACAAACGATTGTAAGGTTCTCCTGCCTTGGCAAAAATGGGTATCTTTTGAGATCGTACCAGCGTATTAAAAACATCAATCATTGGTACTCCGGTACGAATCATTTCTTTTGGTATCAACCGTTTTACAGGATTGATTGAGGGGCCTGCTACCCGAACCATATCTGATAATAGTTCCGGGCCATTATCTATAGGTTGGCCATTACCTGAATACACTCTTCCCAACATATCATCAGAAAACCCGATCTGGACAGGTTTTCCGAGAAAACGAATCTTACAATCTGTTGAAACTCCAAACCCTCCACCAAACAACTGAAGCGTCACTTGATCACCATTTAGCGCAATGACTTGCGCAAATGCTTTATTACCATTTGGGTATATTACTTCTGCCAATTCCTTATTATGTACACCTTCTGCTTTAATGCTCAGGATGGCTCTCCCGATACTATCTATATTCTCATACGTTTTCTTTAACATAGGCTCTTTTTTTAACCAAATTCAATATTTGAGACTTTTGTTTTTCGAACCCTATATCATCAATCCGTATAGCATTCCAATCAATGTAGGCCTGTCTGATAAAGTTAAAATGTGATCGAATAGCATCTTTTCCTTTAATGGCTATTGGAGTATCAATAATTTCCTTGACCACATTGAACATTAACCGCAATCTATCGGACGGCGTCACCCCATCTACATCATGAAAACTATTTTGCTGTAGAAATACGGCATCAAGCAATTCTGCTTTTTGATACCGAATGTAGGCTTCATCTGTGATTCCCTTTTCACCCATTAGAATAATGTTTGAGGCTATGGTTTTACCATCACGCAACAATTCTAATAAGAAGGACACTTCTTCTTCTTTAAGGAGTGAAGGATATTTGGAATGACTATCTATACGGTCAATGGCGGGATATTTACGTGCATCGGACAGGGCTCTTGACAATCCCCAAAAAGCGCCTGTACTCAATAGCGTGGCTTGCGTAACCGGTTCATCAAAGTTTCCTCCGGCGGGAGATACGGTACCTATAATACTTAACGACCCTATGTTTCCATCTGCTAGAATGTCAACACCAGCTCGGTCATAAAATGCTGAAATTAATGTAGAGATATACATTGGAAAAGCTTCTGGTCCCGGAATTTCTTCCTTTCTACCTGAAGTTTCTCTAAGCGCCTGCGCCCAACGTGAAGTGGAATCTGCCAAAATAAGAACATCTAAGCCTTGTTTCCGATAATACTCACCTACTGTTGTAGCCATATATACCGACGCTTCTCTAGCAGCTACAGGCATCGAAGATGTATTCCCTACAATAAATGTACGGTCCATAAGAGATTTTCCTGTTCTAGGATCTATCAGTTCCGGAAAGTCTTTGAATACTTCTACTGCTTCGCCTGCTCGTTCTCCACATGCTGCTATAATAACAACATCTGCTCGCGAATGCCTGGCCAGACTGTGCTGTAATACAGTCTTACCCGCTCCAAAAGGTCCTGGATTACATGCTGTCCCTCCATATGCTATGGGAAAAAGCGCATCTAGTACCCTAATACCAGTTGGCATAGGTTCAACGGGAACGGAACGTTCATGGAAAGGCATGGGTTTTTTCACTGGCCAATCAAATGCCATTTTCAGATTAAGAGTTACTCCATTAGTATCTCGAACGACGGTGATATCTTTATCAATAGTGTAATCGCCTTCTGCTACCATATCCTCAACAGTATAATCACCTTGTAGTGAAAAAGGCACGAAAATCTTATGTTGAAATAACTTTTCAGGAACAGATCCCAACACACTACCACCGGTTACAATATCACCTTTTTTTACTGAAGGTGTAAAATGCCATTTTACGTTAGTATCCAAAGGCTCTACCTCTAACCCTCTTTCGAGAAACCATTCCTTTTTTGCTAGTTCGTACAAGGGGTTTTGAAGCCCATCTGTTACCGCCCCCAATATGCCCGGTCCTAATTTTACAGCTAAAGGCAGTCCAGTGAATTCTACAAGGTCACCTACTTTCATCCAACTGGTATCCTCAAAAACCTGTAGATAAACCATTTTCCCTGGTTTTACATCAATAACTTCAGATTTAAGACGTTTACCATTCTCAATAATAATATAAGCCACTTCGCCGTTCATTACAGCGCCTTCGGTAGTTTTGACACCAACCAGTGACTCGTTAACACTCGCCACTTTCCCTTTTGCTTTTTTCATGCGTTATAATTCATTGTTATTGAATATTTCTTAACTTCCTCGTAGCTTACGAACTTCTTCTTCTATTTTTGTATACCATATTTTTTCCTTTATTCCATTTCCGCTATCTCTAAATTTTTTGGCTTTTTCTGGTTCATCCAATTTTTCGTAAATCTTGGCTATACCTAAATAAGCAGGTATATGCATATTGTTTATTTTCAAACAAGCTTTTAATTGGTCTATGGCATCTTCATAAAAACCATCTTCTACCAGTTGAACCGCTGTTTTATATAGATTTTCTATATCACGAATATTAACTTCTAATTGTAGATTGATAACATTCTCAGACTTCAGCGTTAAAAAAGAACAGGGAACTTCCCTCACTACCTTTTCGGTTACACTACCAATAATAAGGCGGTTCAAGCCCGTTCTTCCTGCTGTTCCCATAACAAGTAAATCAATCATTTTTCTTGAAATGGTACTGAGTATTTCTTTAGCAGGATTTCCTTTAGGGGTTTCTTTAACCCAGTTCAGGCCTGTTAGATTGAATTCTTTCAAAAAAGTATTGAACTTTTCTTTATGTTGAGCACTCCTTATATAGTTCTCTTCATCCTTATTCTCTTCTGCTATAGGCCAGGTAGAATATTGGGTTTCACAAACACCAAGAATCGTTAATTCAGCCTTAAATTTGTGAGCCATCGTGATGGCATCTTTAAGAGCACGTTTTGATGTTTCAGAAAAATCAATTGGACAAAGTATATTTTGAATATTAAGTGGGACTCCTTCTTTTACTACAAAAACAGGTTTTTCACTTTTTTGAATAATCCTTTCGGCTGTTGTTCCTAATCGAAATCGGTCTCCTTTTTGGCTTTCTCCAGAACCAATTAAAATTAGATTGGTATTTACATTTACTGCTGCTCGAACAATACGATCATTTATTGATCCAAATTCAAGAATTGGCTTTCCTGCTTGCACACCTGCTTTTTCTATCTTATTTGCTGTTTCCTCTAACTTCGCGACTGCCGTTTCATGTAGTAATGATTTCACTTTTTCGTTCACAATATCATCAGGAAGTACATGAATCGGAATGATCTTAGCTTGTAATACTTTTGCGAGTTCAATTGCCGTTTCTACAACATTTTCAGAAGATTTACTAAAATCGTCTGCTAATAAAATATTTTCTAATAGTTTCATGTATTCTAATTTTATTATTTTTTGAATATCGAACTTCAACTGCACTCAGCACAAGTTCTTCAGCTTTGCTTAGCACAAACGTGTATTTCTTTATTTCTCTTAATTTTCACAAAACTATCATGCGATTCTTTAGAAAAGTTTAAGAAATTGATGCTACTAAAAATAAATCTACGTTCCATATATTCATATCTATATTTAAATTGTAGCCACATTTTACAACCTCTAACTAATCATTTTCTGTTTTCTAAAGTTTGTCTAAAGATTTTGTTCATAGGTTTGTGTAGAATAGATAAAGTTAGGAGCCACAATTTGGATGATGAAACAGTTAGTATTCTTAAAATTTTTCAAATCCAACATGACGAAATCAAGACTTTAAATCAAAAAAATCACTTAATATTAAATTAGTTTGAAAAATGAATAAAATCCTCGTTCCCATTGACTTTTCAGATACATCTCTGAATGCTTTATTTTATGCTGTTGAATTATTTAAAAGGGCCTCCTTAGAAATAACTATTTTACACGTTTATGGGACAAAGTCAACAGCACTTCTTATGAAATCGATAGACGGCTTGCTCCATGAAGACGCGCAAAGTAGCATGAATCAATTAATAGAAAAGTTACAGAAACAAGCTCCGGAAGTAACATTTAAAACTAAATTAATCAAGAACTATGCTGTTTCTGCCATCACATCTCTAGGTAATAGCGGTATATACGATTTTATCGTCATGGGCACTAAAGGAGCCAGTGGATTAAAAGAGGTGTTTATTGGAAGTATTGCTGGAGGTGTTATTTCTAAAACCTCCATTCCGGTAGTAGTTGTTCCAACATTTTATTTTTATCGTCCTCTTAATGAAATTGTTTTTGCCATTAGCGACAATACGTTCTCTAATGCCAAGGTCATTGAACCTTTGCGCAAAATTGCTTCGATACACGACAGTAAACTCAAAGTTCTTCATATTTCAGAAGACCAAAAACCAAACATACAAGAGGCTTTAGATCATATTGGAGATCTCAATCATTCTGTGACTTATGCATTTGGAACCGGAAATACTAATCGGGATTTAAATGATTATTTGGAGAAAAACGATGTTGGTTTGCTTTGCCTAATCCGTAGTAAGAAAGGTTTTTTTGATTGGATATTAAACGATAGCGTTACTCTAAAACAAACTTTCAATAGCACCGTTCCGTTACTCATTCTCCATGATTAAATATTGGGTATAGAAGATCGCTTTACAAGTATGAAAACTAGATAAATTCAGGGTTTATGGTATAATATTAAATAAACGCAATAAAATGTGTTTACTTAATAGTTACCAAAAATAGTTTTATAAAAAACAAATCCAACGGATTTTCTCTTTCTACGATTTTATGGAAATTAAAAAAGTTGCTTGCTTATCAACAAAAACTAAATGGACTTCGGACAAATGGCACATCCCCTATTTGATTTTTTCAAGTTTTTCCAAATACAAGTTTTCTCAAAAAAGTTACATCGGACTTTTGGACTCGTGCAATTTTGCTAAACTAAGCAACTGCCTAATAAAAAAAGTGAACGTGCTAGAAAAACCAAACAGAACACAAGCAGTTTTCGCTTTTTTGGCTCACTTGCTTAAGCTTGCGACATAAAACTACTTTTGGCAACGATACCTATAATTCATTGCTAGTTATAGTCTACTTACGAAAGTCCTCGTGGACTTTCTATCTGTGATTTATTTGCTAACTTTAGTGCTTAAACACGCAATTAATCTTATACAAACACGTTAGCAACAAGCAAGAAAAAAACTTCGTGAATATATGACCAAAAAGATAAAACTGATTTTAAGCATAATTGCTTTTGTTTCGGCATTAATTTTGTCCGCAGTTTCACATCCAACAAATAACGGAAAACTTCTTATTTTTTCGCTAATCTTAATTATTTTAGGAGGCTTAATAACATCATTTACCATTGCTGTTTGGTCAAAACAAAACAGGAAAAATTCATTTTTAAATAATCTTCCAATTTCATTCGGATTGATTTCAATAATTTTTATCTGTGGATATTTATTTACCTCACTTCAGCCATTAATATAAAAATGAGATTAGTATATAAAATATTGACTTTAGCTTTAATGATACCAACTATATATTTTGTTTTTATGTTTGGAGGTCTTTCTTTAATGGAAGGGTACAATATTTTTGACCCATATATCGATACTGAATTTGCCGAAAATTATACGCCGAATAAATTTGACTCAATTACAATGGGTTTAACAAAAGAAGAAGTTATAAATACTATTGGAAAACCCTTATTTATTTTTACCGATACGATTACAAATCGAACTGAATTTCATTATACAAATGATGGCTTTCTAAGACGAAAAAGCAATAGAGAATATGATATAAATGATTTTGCTTGGTATCGTTCAAATGTTTACTTTGACTCAAAAGATAAAGTTACGAAAATTGACAAGGGATGGAGCTATGATTGAAGATTGCCAGTTTCTAACTAAGACGTATAAAAATAATAGTGCAATTAGTGCTTAACCCAATATTTGGGTACTTTTGCTAAGTCGCTAAATTTAAAAATTTGGCTTGTGTTAAACAGAATAGTAACAGCGTTTTTCCACTCTACTATTCTTATATAAAACCGTTGGCATTCATTATGAAGAAATTAAAATACAAGGAATGAAAAAGATTAAACTTTTACTGGTGGCATTTTTCGGGTTCTTAATGACACCCATGGAATCAACTGCTTGTTCAGTGCTTTACTATGTTGACTCAAAAACGGGTAAAATATATGTCGTCAATAGTGAAGATTATTGGTTGGATGTTGATGCATATATCCAAATTGAACCCAGATCAAAAAATGAGTTTGCCCGACTGTGGTACGGATGGGATAATTTTGCACAAGGAGGAATCAATGATAAAGGACTTTTTTTTGATGCTGCCGTAACACCTGAAAAAAAAAAAATAAAAGGCTATAGGAACCCAAAAAACAATTTGGGAGATAAAATTTTAGCTCATTGCTCAACAGTAGAAGAAGCCTTGGTATTTTTAGAAAAAGAAAAAATAGCTTTGAATAAAAGTCATATGATGTTTGGCGATAAAACAGGAAAAGCAGTTGTGGTAGAATGGATAAATGGAGAAAGAATGCTTCACTGGATTGAGGACAACAAATTAATTATGACCAACTATCTTTTGTCTGAACCAGAAGCTGGGAACTATCCTTGTAATCGCTATGAAAGCATTGAAAACAGAATTCTTGAATTGGAAAATAATGAAGCTGAAATCAACCTTTTAAAAGTTGGAAATACTTTCGGACAAGCTGGGCAACCAGCAAGAGAGCTTGAAAATGGACGAGTTGGAGGAACAGTTTACACTTCATTTATTGACATTACTGACAACAAATTTTTTCTATCCTATAAATTGAGCAATAAAAATGTAATACAACTTGACTTGAACACAGAATTTGAAAAATCTAAACAACAGAAAATTAAACTTAAGGAATAACAACGAACTGCCAACAATGGCTCTAAGTAATTGCTTGTTCTCTCCTATTTCTGAAAATCCTTGCGGATTTTCAGTTTGGTGCGTACTTGCTAAGTTAACCACTAAGCAACACAACTACTCATAGCCGAGACCATTGTGCAACATTATGAAAAACAGACATGCAAAAAAAAACAATCATTATTTTGTTAATCTTAATATCAATAAAAACATATTCTCAAAAGTGTAAAACTGATAAAGACCCATTTACAAATGAAAAAATAACATCATTCGATTTTTATAATAAAACTGTCTATTTTGAAATAAAAAATGACACAATAAGATTTGATATCAAATTTAATTATTGGGGAGAAAGAGAACATGAGTTTGACGAGGGAGCAGAAATATTAATAAAACTTGAAAATGGTTCTAAGATTAATTTAAAAACAATTAAAAAGGCTAAACCTAAAATTGAAAGTATAACATCTTCATCGAACGGTCCATTCTTCCCTGGATTTGGTGGTGGATTTAACACAACAAGTTCTGAAAACTTTACAGCTTATTCCTTTACTTTTTTACTAAACAAAACGGAATTGAAAAGTTTGACAGAATCTAAAATTGACATTATTAGAATTCCTGACACAGATGAAGGAGAACATGTCGACTTAAAAGCAAAAGGAAGAACAAGACAGAAAATAAAAGCAATCAAAAAAGGAGCAACCTGTATAAATGAAAATATATAACGTTGCATAACGAATACGAAAAGTAATTGCTTGGTTCTAGAAATGTAATATTTAATAGTTACAATTAATGACCAATCACATTTATTTGTGTATGCCCCAATTTAATATTCAAACGATTTAAATAGTCTATTACCGAGAATGTATTTTTTAAAAGAGCCCTTTGCTCAAAATGCTTATTAATAACGTTCAGGTGATGCTGAATAATTGCTTCTTTATGATGCTGTACTGCATTTAACAAATCTAACAAAGACATAACATCATTCATTTTATTAACATTAATATAGCCTATAAGTTTTAAATCGTTATGATTGGAGAGATATCTTGCTCCTGCTTTAATAGCTACAGTATATCCTTTGTTGTGTTTAATATCTATAATGGTACTTTTTAATCCCGATGCCTCTTTTAATTCTTGTAATTTTTCTAGGGTTGCATCTTTACTGCCGTTATTCACAAGACACAAATCAACATCGGTAAGGTTAGAAACCCCACTAAATAAGCTTTTACCTATATCTACAGCATTGTTATAACATATTATTATAATTCCAATTTTCATCTTATTATTTTGATTATACGATTTTTAACTTACCTTCTTTTTCATATTTAACAGGAGTCTTATTCCCTCTATAAACCCAGGCTATTTGTGCTAACTTACCAACGATTTTAATTGAATCTTTCATAGATAGTTTAGACCCATCAGCATGAATCCATCGTTTTAGTGGTTGTTCGCAAAGCATTGTTTTAGCTTTTTTTAAACCATAATACTGCGATACTCTTTTAAAGATTTCTACATCAAAAATCCATTGTGTAACAAACTTTTTACTAAAAGCAATTTCTATAACCTCTTTGTGGAAAATTTTAGCACCACACTGTGTGTCTTTAAAATCCATTTTTAGAATCTTTCTGATGATAAAATTGATTGTTAAACTAATTATTTTTCTTGCGGATTCTTTAGTAATATTGGCACCCATTCTTGCAATACGAGATCCACTAACTATTTTAAAATCTGAGGTTTCAATAGTTTTAACTAAATCGTCAAAATCGGATAAATCTGTAGATAAATCGGCATCTAAAAACCCTATATAATCTAAGTCTGATTTTTTAGCCATATGCAACATACCTAAACGTACAGCTTCTGCTTTTCCGCCATTTTTCTTACAATTGTAAACTGTTATAAAATGGTCTCTCCCTTTTTGTAATGTTTCTAAAACTTCTAACGTTTTGTCTTTACTGCCATCGTTTACAAAGCATAAATGGTAACCCGTATTTTTATCTATATAATCTATAAATTCTTTACTTAACAAGCGCTCTTCCTCATTATAACATGGTATTACCACGCCAACACAACGTTGCTGAATCATAACATTACTTTTAGTGTTTGGATTACTAATTTCTGGAGCTCCGATTAAGCGTTTTACTCTGGCACAAATTTCATTTAAGCTTAGTGGTTTTTTCATGTAATCATTAATTCCTAAATCGAAACCTGCTGTGATTACAGTATCATTTGTATTACCCGACAATACCATAACTGACGTTGTTGGTTTTTTTGAAGCGCGTATATACTTTACAATTTCCAACCCTGAAATTTCAGGCATGTTAATATCAACAATGACTAAATCCGGATTAAAAGCATCATATAGTTTTATGCCTTTATTTGCATCTGTTTCGATTCTCACATCATAACCTAACTCCTCTAATCTTTTTTGTAATGGTAACAATACGAGTTGTTGATCATCTATAGCTAACACCTTCATAACTAAATATTTTGTGATTATTTATATAACAAATGTATGTAGCTAACGCTTGTTAAAATTGATATTTAGATAAACCACAAGAGTTGTTTAGACGAATGGTCATTTTCTGTAGATAATTAAAAATGGAACCTTTACTTTAATTATATATATTTACATTATAAGATTGTTACTACAAAAATTAATGAAAGAAACGTCTAATAAATACTTAATTGCGGCTTTACTTATAGGTATAGCATTTCATGGTACAGCCATCTTTTTTACTTTAGAGAGTACCTATGACGCATTAATTCATTTGTTTTTTGCAGAGCATTATTCTACTAGTTGGTTTGAACCCTGGAACTATAAATGGTATACTGGCTTTACGGTTATGAGTTATCCGCCGCTAGTGCATCAAGCCATCGCAGCTTTATCATTTATAGGAGGTTTAAAGTTTGGATTATTCACCGTTGCGCTTATCAGCATTGTATTATTTATAACGGGCGTCTATAGGTTCTCACTATTAATTACTTCGAATAGAACCGCAGCGGGTTATGCTGCAATTTTAGCCGTATTATCATCGTCTTTTGTAGAAACGCTGCATGTGTTTGGTCAATTACCCAGTATTATAGGAATCTCCATATTAATGCATGCTTTACCAGAAATTTACTTATGGTTAAAGACTGGTAAATACCGCTACTTGCTTACAAGTTTGTCTCTAATAGCTGTAACAGTCACCTCGCATCATGTCACTCCTATTTTCGGAATGATCTTTTTTATATTCCCATTAATAGGTATGGTAATTATGGATGCGTCAAGAGAGCAGGTAAATACCATGAAAGACGTCACATTTAAGGTGTTCCTAAGAAGCTTCTTTAAACTTTTTAAACGCATTGTTAATTTTGGATTCCTTTCACTCGTTATTATTGTGGGGTGCATCCTTCCCTACTGGATTAATTCCAAGAATAACCCGATTACACAAGTTCCAATTCCTCATGGTTCCAGAGATAACTTCCTTGAGGTCACCTCGTCCGGATTGGTCTTCTTTTTAATCCCTTGGGGCATTTTACTCATTCTATTACCCTATATATTTTATAGATATTATAGCAAACGTTATCTATTTTTCGGACTGTCCATAACGCTTTTAACTATTTTAGGTACAGGAGGTACAACTCCTATTCCTAAAATGGCATTGGGAGATACTGCTTTTAATATATTGACATTAGATCGGTTCACACTATGGGCCTCTATTATGTCTTTGCCCCTTTTTGGTGAATTTGCCTATCGTTTTATTGAAGGGGATCTAAAAACGCTTATTCAAGATACATTTGGGGCTATATATCATAGAATTATAGGGGGTATTCTTGCTAGTCTATTTTTATTTATGACCATCTTCACAATGAGTCTGGGCTATTTTAGACCATCGCAACCGCAGAAAATAAAGATGCTTCCTATTGTTAATTTCCTTAATCAGGATCAGCATGACCTTTGGCGGTATATGACTTTAGGTTTTGGAGACCAGATGGCATGGCTATCGGCACAAACTAAGGCCAAGTCTGTGGATGGTAATTATCATTCTGCAAGACGATTGCCCGAACTTACTACACGCCCTATTGAACGCTTAGAAAACTCAAAATTTAAAGGGGTTGAAGGTATTGGTTCTTTGCAGCAGTTTTTAACGACACCCGAAAAATATCATTTAAAATATATTTTCTCTAATGATAAATTTTACGATCCTATTTTATATTTCTGTGGCTGGCAGCGCTTACGGCAATTAGAAAATGGTATTATGGTTTGGGAAAAATTGAATGTTCCTCCCATGCCTTCCATATTACCAAAAGACGATGTTGCACTATGGCTAAAAATTCTTTGGGGTATTATGCATTTTTTAACGGTACTTATTGCTTTTATGCTGAACATTCAAATGTTATGGCTCCGTGCTTTAAAAACCAAAGAAAAGCTAATTCCAGCATATTTAAATTTTAAAAACAATTACACAGGCTTTTCTAAAGGCGTTTTAAAAATCACTCATATTTGGTCTGTTATTCTTGCCATATGCGTTAGTTATGGTATTTATCTGTTCTACATCAAGAATGATTCACATCGGTCTCCCGAAAATGTGATCATGGCCTATTACGATGCCTTAGATTTTAAAGCATTTGAAAAAGCACATAGTCTGATCAATCCCGAAAGCAATTTACCCATAGCGCAATACATGCTTGAAATATCGGTCACAGACGGTGTATTAAGTTCCTATGCAAAATTAGATGCGCTTAAAACGATTGTAACCAGTAAAACGGATAGTTTGGCTAGTGTCAAAGTGATCACTGATTGGATTACTCCTTTAGAGAGAATTAATAAAGTGGATTATAAATCGCTTGTAAAAAGGAATGGCAAATGGTTTATTCAACCCGAAGACATTAATCTGGACTTGCCTCCAGATCAGTTATATTCAGATAATTCGACACGTTATTTCAACCAAGGCAGACGACGCGTCACCACCGAGCAAACTCACCACGAGGATGTTTTAAAACAGCCTGTTTTAGAAATCCTTTCGGCTAAATTAGTAAAACAGAACAATCACTATACTATTATTGGAGAGGTACAGAATGTAGATAATGTTCCTGCAGATGTGGTCCTTAAAGGAACGCTTTATAATGATGCTAATAAAGAATTAGCGACCTATAACGCCAAACATCAGGTAAAACATAAATTAATGCCTAAAGAAGTGAGTTCGTTTAGAATTAATTTTGAAGGCATCGCATGGTCTAAAACACAAGATTCTATTCCAAAAACTTTTAATCCAGATGAATTTACACCAGTAGCGTTTGAAGAACAACCCACAAAATTCAATTTGCAAGTTGCTGGTAATGTCTCAGGATCCGATTTATATAAGGCAACGACACTAAGTGCATTAAACATCACTTCAGAAGCTATCAGTGGAAGTCTGTTTAATTCAGGATTAGAAGAAGTCACCATTCCACAGTTGATTATTTCGTTTTACGATGCTGATAAAACCATGATTTGGGTAGACCATTTATTTCTTAAAGAAGGCATCAGACAACAAAGACAGCAACCTTTTGAATACAAATTACTTCAAAATAATACCATAAAACTCATTAATAGCGATATGAAAAACTGTTTTGTAAACGGCTTACCAAATGAAGCTATTTCAAATAAAGTGGTACCTAATAGGATTGAAAATCAGACACAATCTGTTTTACAACCCATATCGCACCCTGATTATAGTTATGTGAAAATTGAAGTTAACACATATATAGGAAATCCGAATTAATGATGCATAAACACACATACATACTAGTCTCTGTTTTGATGTTTATAGCGTCTTTTTTACTTATAGCGCAATCTGAAATAAAGGATCCTTTCAAGCTTTTAACCCATGAAACTGAATTTGAAGCTGGTCAAAACATCCTATTAAAATTTTCTGGGTACAGCGAAACGAACCCTTTATTATATTGTTCCAATAGTTATGGTTCTGTTGTCATTCAGGGCACGAATAAGAACACCATCTTAACGTTTGAAATGCCTAAAAGTATAGCAAACAAAACGGGATTCGTCAATTGGAAACTATTGACTAAGGGTACTAACCTATCTGGTAAATTTTATATCACTCCTAAACAAGAGGTCATTACCATGGAAACCTATCTGGGACCACCAAGTATTGAAGCTGGAGGAACCGATTATGCGATGCTGGTCGTGATTCCAACAGACCCCCTCGATAATCCATTACAAGACAGCACACAGGTTAACATAAAACATCAGTTTTTGACTTCAGAATACAATAACGTTTTGTATACTAATTATTTAATAGCTTATAAAAACCTGTATTCTGAGACTAAATCTGGTCGCATGCTTATTAGTTCGGAAGCTTTAGGCACCCATTCTAAAGAGTATACTCTTAATGTATTGCCTGCTATCCCTACTAATTTTGAGATCTCGTATCAACAACATCATAATTATGCTGACGGCAATCAAATTACAACATTTACAACCTCCGTAATTCGGGATAAATATGATAACATCGTTAGCGATGGTACCTATGTCGATGTCTTTATTACAAACAAAGACAACAACATTCTTAAAACATCTGGTACAACCATTAATGGTATTGCAACCGCTAAAATGATTCACCCAGACCATGAAGACGCATGGACTGTGAAAGCATTTATTGAAGGTATGGCAGAAAGCGCTCCCCTAGCTCTTAATTTTAAACAAGTGATTACCGATTTTGAGGTGGTTTTCTCAGATAATTCCAGAACCATCACTGTTGGCCCTTTGCAAAGTTTTATGAAACAAATGATACCAGATGGCTTACAAGTAAAACTGCATTTTTACCAAAACGACACAAAAATTAAAACCCTTTCTAAAAGTTCTTTTGAAGGGTATGTAACCTTCAAATTAAACGAAGCTATTATCCCTGTACCAAACGCTATAAATGACACCTTTAAAATCATCATAGAGACCGCCCGTATTGAAAAATCATTTGAAAACATAAAGCTATAATGAACATTAACAGAAACATATTGCGTAGTATTCTAGTACTTTCTTATGTACTCGTTATTGGCTTTATTATCTATGGTTTTAGTGCCTTATATAGCTATCTGAATACTGGTGCAGATAGAAGTAGCATGCTACATACCGATGTGAAAAAAATCGATCAATACCTACCAAAAATCACTTGGGAAACCCTTAAAAATGAAGGCAGGCCCATGGACGAACAAACTTTAGGGTGTATTGAAACTAATTATTTAGATGCCTGGTATGTAAAACATTTAGGGTATCAAACTAATACTAAAAAAGGCATTGATGATTATTACACAGAAAATGCACGTAAAAACATCTATGCTATTATTGATGAAAACCTTGATGCTGGTATCACGATTGAAAGTACCACATTGCAACACGATCTTAATTTAGAGTTTTTTAGTGAGGATGGTCAATTAGTGGTTCTTACTGATAAAAATGTGGTTGAATACAAACGTATTTACAAAAATGAGACCTTGATTTTAGAAACCACCGATGTATCCACCTATAAGGTTATTTTGCTCTTAGAAGATGGTTTTTGGCGCATTCGGCATATGGTAAAAGAATCAAGTGCAGATTTTAAACCTGATAATAAGACGGTTTCAAATGAAAACTTAGATATTAAAGGTATTAATTATTATCCCCAAGCCTCGCCCTGGGATATGTTTGGTGAGCAGTTTGATGCGGACATCATTTCTAAAGACTTTAAACGCATTAAAGACGCAGGCCTAAATAGCATTCGTATTTTTGTGCCTTATGAAGCGTTTGGTAAAGCGAATGTCGATTCTGAAAAACTTAAAAAGTTAGTACAGGTTATGGATGTCGCTGAAGCGGAGCACATAAAAGTCATGGTCACACTTTTTGATTTTTATGGCGATTATGCAGTTTTAGACTGGACTTTAAACCAGCGTCACGCAGAAACCATCGTTTCGGCATTAAAAAACCATAACGCCTTGTTTGCCTGGGATATTAAAAATGAGCCCAATTTAGATTTTGAATCGCGTAACCAGGTCAATGTGATGGCGTGGTTGGACCATATGATTAACTTGGTAAAGTCCTTAGATTCGGAACACCCTGTAACCATTGGTTGGTCTAATGCAGAAAGTGCAACACTTTTAAAAGACAAGGTTGATGTTGTATCTTTTCACTATTATGAAGCGTTGGACGATTTAGAAGTGACATACAAGACCTTAAAAACGGACATACCAGACAAACCCATTGCTATTACCGAATTTGGTATGTCATCCTACAGTGGTTTATGGAATCCGTTTGGAAACTCGGAAACAGACCAAGCCGACTATCATAAAGACGCCCAAACCATCTTCTCTGAAAATAACATCCCTTTTATGTCCTGGACTTTATACGACTTTACAGAGATACCAAAAGAAGTTGTTGGTAGACTGCCTTGGCGTAAAAATGCTCAAAAGCGTTTTGGTTTTATAGATGAACATGGGGTTGAAAAAGAGGCTTATGAGTATATTAACCATCCTTGAAACTTTATTTCTCTAAGGAAGGCAAATTGCTGACAGTCGGAAGCAAAAAAAACCTAGAGCGTAAAAACGTCTAGGTCGATTTTTCTTATTTTATAGTGCTCACATATAGCGGAGTGTATAGACGGGCACTTTCAGAGAATAAATTTACAATAATAATACCAAATGTTATCATTTTGGTTAATATTTAACATTACAAGTCAAATTTAATTTTAGAATTAATAACATAGATATTTACTAATATTGTTTGTTATTTTTAGTAAATATTTACACTTCTATAACTATAAAACCCACTAGTATTGCTCAAGATAGATTCACTTTTAGTATCAACATTTATTTTATATATAGTTCCTGTATCTACTAATATTTCGTTGGTTTCACTTAAAAAAATAATTTCTGAATCAGAAAATGAATTCGGATTATCAAACGCTTTTAAGATCCCTATTTCTTCTCCATTATTGATATCGACTTCAACAACTCCATAAAAAGTAATTTCTCCTAAATTAGAGTCATAAATCCTCTTAACAGCAAATAAACGTCCATTTCTCCCAACTGCAATAGATTCGTAATGACTTATATTAACAATAGCTTTTGCACCTGAATTAGCATCAATTTTTATTAATTTGTCAATTGCATTTGATAAAAACGAAGTCCTTCTCGGAATTAATAATTCATTTGTATCATAAGAATAAAAAACACTTGATACACCCGTTTTGTCATTACTTGGAGCATCCTCTATAGCTTCAAATATTTCTATTGTGGAAATTGTTGAAGCATTTTCTGGGTTAATCTCAACGAGATCAATTGATTGAAGTGAAGTATTGACAACTATTCGTTTGAAACCAAATAATTTTCCATTTCCGGCAATTATTGTACTAAAGTCTTCAGAACTAATGATATTTTCTTCTTTGGTATCAATATTAACTTTTATTATTTGAGGCCCTATTCCGTTTTCATAAACATTTCTTCTAATCAATAATTGATTGGCACTATTAAAATACGTGAAATCAAAATTTACACTAGCCTGCATTGGTTCAAAGTCTAAAAATGTAGAAATTGAAAGCCCGCTTGTAGGGTCTACTTCAACAATTTTTAAATTACTACCTACTCCAGCAATCGCAAATAACTTTGTTGTTGCCCGACTTGGAGTGTTTTCATTTCCATCATTATCGCTACAACTAAATTGTAATAGAGTTAATGTCATTAAGATTACAATTTTAAAATGGGATTTTAATCTTTTTAACCCTGTTTGTTTCATAGCATTTATTTGAGTTTCTATAATTTATAGTTGTAGTCAACGTACGGACACACACTAATGAATATATCCATATTATATATACCCCAAATATACAATAATACTTACTTTTTAATAGCCCCAAAACTACTTTTGATAACAAAGGTTTGTAATTTTAGTTGTTTTAATAGAACGGTCTTTCGAAAGAAGCTTATAAGTATATTATAGTCCTTGATTAATCTTAGTCCCTTTATTGGCAGTAATTATTTATAAAAAAAGCCCACTTAAAAAAGTGAGCTACATATATTATAAAGATATATTTAATATTTATTCTTTCGCTAGTTTAAAAGCAATAGAAAGTTCTTTTCTAAAAACTTTTGCATCTCTTTCAGTTCGAATAGATTTAGATAAGTTATCATTAACCATTCTATTAGAACTTTTAGCAGAAGAATTAGTACTACTACCTTTAGCTAAAGCTTTAAGGTTAGTAATCTTATTTTGAACTGTTTGTCTCATATTTTAGGTTAAATGTCTTTTTTCAACCTATTAGGATTTTGTCTTGTGTCAAAAATTGTAATTATTTCAATTTCGTTTAATTCTGTTGATATTCGATAATAAAAAGTAGTTTGCTTTGTTACGACACACTTATAAAGACCTTTAAATTCAGAAGATTGAGGACAGCTTTCTGGTTGTTTTGAAATCTGTTTGATTTTTTCTGTCAGTTTTTCAATAAACTTATCACGTGCTTTTAAATTCCAATTTTCTAAAATATAGTCTGACAATTTTAGAAGTTTGTTTTCAGTTAGTTCTGATAAAAACACTTTCATTAAGAAATTTTCTTCAAAAATGAATCATAAGAGACTCTTTTTCCTTTATCAAGTTCATTAATTCCTTCTCTGATTTCATTTTGCTCAGAAACACTTAATTCTGTCCAAAAGTCAACTTTTTCTTTCTTAATGAATTCAGCAACTTTTTGAATAAAATCATTGTTGTCTATAGCTAAAATAGCCTTTACTAATTCTATTTTTGTTGATTGAATATCCATAATCTTTAAATTAATAAAACAAATATACAAAAAGAGTTTCATTCAATCGCCTGAGTGCGTATGAAGTATAACGTACCTGAGTATATATTTATACACTCTAACATACAATAATACTTATAAATCTAGATCGTTTTTAATAGAGCCAAAACTACTTCTTGGTAACACTCCCGCTAGTATTTCCTAGTGGTGGTAAGCCTTGTCCCGTCCAATAAAAAATGATTTAGAAAAGCTCTTGCTTCTCTGTAAAAGCTTTCTCTTTTTCCTTCTTACACTTAAAACTTACTCAGTACGCCACTAGTAAATACTAGCGGTAGCGCATACTATGGAGCAGCGGGGATATGCAATATATAAATTGTTATTGCTGGCTTTTATTTCTAATTTTTTCATTCCTAAAAGCCAAATCAACGATTTGACAGTGTTTATAAATAGTACGATTAGATTCTATTTAATGCTTTTTTTGTTATATATGATTTTACATGTCGTTATTCTTTTTTCTTTTCCAAAAGATTAAAATATTTTTCTCTTTTAAATTCATTATTATCTTCAATTACGATTTCTCCACTTTTTAAATAGAAATATATAGAATCACAACCTTTAACTTTTGAAACTGAATCATCTACCGAAATTCTCGAGTAGAGGTCATTTGATACATAAATTTTCCTATAGTCTTTCAAGAATATATATCTAGACGCCCTAAGGTAATCTCCATCTTCTTTCTTTTTTATTACATGACCGTAATATTCTTCATTTTTTATTTTCTCATATTCTTTCTTTACACGGTCAACGTCATTTTCTTGGTAATAAATAATTGGGGCTAGAATGGCAATTATTAGGATGAAAACCTTGAGTACGGCTTTCTTGATATCTTTTTCTTGTTTTTCCAATTTTTTTTCTGAGTTCATCATTAATCATCTACAACATAAAGGTATATATACTGGCGTATATATACACTCAAATATACAATAATGATTACAAGTATAGATCGTTTTTATAGAGTTAGAATTACTTTTGGACCAATGCTCTCAACCATGAGTAATTGCATGATTTAGTAAGCAACTTTGTAAGTACACCCCTGCTACCGTTAGTATTTACCAGTAACGGTAAGCCTTGTCTCGTCCGATAAAAAATAATTTAGAAAAGCTTTTGCTTCTCTGTAATAGCTTTCTCTTTTTCTTTCTTACACTTAAAACTTACTCAGTACGCCACTAGTAAATACTAGCGGTAGCGCATACTATGGAGCAGCGGGGGCTTTCGAGTTAAATTTTATGTTTTTTAGAGCCTTGTGCAACGATTACCGTTGTTGTAGATCGTTATTGGGTTTGTGGTATTGTGGCATTAGAATCAAATGGCAAGACTCTTTCTCTCATTAATGCCTTATCACTAAAATGTCTTGAAATCTGCATTCTTTTATTAAAATCATCAGACTCTCCTTTATAATGAAAATTTTGAATTGCTAGGCAGTTATTATGCTCAAAAATCGTCTTTAACAGTGTTCTGTCCGACAGTCCACAAGAATGGCCAACTATAAAAACATCAAATTCTTTTGATTCCAAAATATTCAGTAAATGATGATAATTTCTTGTTCGAGGATATTGGAATGATTTAATTTTTCTTATTAATTCGTTATTATCTTCATATTCCAATTTATAATATGATTCATTTGTATCATCTCCATAGCCAAATATTATTGGATTGTTAGAGTTGTTTATTTGACCGTGTATATTGATATGTTTTATATTTGGTTTAACAAAACTATTATTTGTTAATGATCTAACAGTATTGGTATAATTGAAGTTAAGAAAAATGACATTATTTGGATCTTCTATTCGGCTATGTCTAGTAACTAAACTAGATATTTCATTACTTAAACTTGTTTGCGATTTCTCAATTAAAGAGCTAAGTGGTGAGTTTGAATAAGAAATTTTAGCGTTTGAGTCTATATATGATATATAATCGTTTAGTTTAAAGGTTAATATATCCATAAAACTATTAAGCTGTTTTATCCTACTTACTTTGTGAGCTATTGAGTTACCATGACCTCTTAGATTATAAATACTCATTAGCTTATCAAAATAGTATTGTTCAATATCTACCCATCTTTCATTATTGTTTTTTATTATTTCTTCGAAATAAGTATGCTTATATGTAATCTTACTAACACCTTCTATGAATTTTAAAGCGGCAATTGCACTTTCTTTGTTTTCAAGAGCTTTAAGACGATCCATTAAAGGCTCTCTGTAATTTACCTTTACTTCTCTTATAGATAATAATTCTGAATCATATTCATTTTCAGAAAAAAAATATCCGACAGCATTTTTTATATAATAATCAATAAAGTCTTTATAGCTAGTTTTAAGTCCAGCAGCTTTGTCAAAACCATTTCCTATTATGACGACTCTATTGTATTGATTCATATATGAAATGTTCTTTGATAATTATCTACAATGTACGGATATATACTCTGGTGTATATACTCATATCATATATACCAAATATACAATAATACTTACAAATCTAGATCATTTTTAATAAAGCCAAAACTACTTTTAGCAACAAGGAATTGTAATTTTAGTTGTTTTAACCACCTTTTAAAAATTAGTAAAATCCGTATCAACTTTTATACAGTATGACTTTTTTAGTATCTCCGTTGTTTATCTCTTTAAACGTATCTAAATAAATTTCTGTGATTTTAGACATGGGGTATGCGGTTGCTGCTTTATAATTGGCATGTCCAAGTTCTTTTCTATAATCATCGTCTGTCACGATCTTTTCGATAGCTTTTGCTAAACTATCCACAGAAGTAGGTTCAAAAAATTCGCCTCGATAGCCTTCATCTTTAACAAGTAAGGCTAAATCCCCTAAATCAGGCATAATAACGGCTTTACCGTAACTACCTGCTTGATGTAATACTCCAGAACTTCCTGTTGTGGATGTATACGGAAATACAACAACGGCACTTTCATTAAATAGTACGGGCACGTCACTTTCTTCTACATAGCCAGTAAAACGCACTTGTTTTATATGTTTATAATCGGTTTTCACTTTTTCTAAATAGCCAGGTACATTGGGGTTATCGGTTCCTGCAATTACAACCTCTAGATTTAATCCTGTAAATTGTCTTACCTTTTCGACTGCTTCAATCATTTCCTCTACCTTTTTATAAGTACCAAACTTTCCGAAGGTCATAATTTGCATAGGGTCTGTTGCTATTTTAGAATCTGGTTTTTCGGGAATTTCAAACGTACCGTGTGGTATGAGTTTCACATTTTTAGTTTTATATTTTGCTTCTAAAATACCGACATATTTTTCCATGGTAACAGCAACAACATCAGCCTGAAGAATTAATCTGGTTAAAGTCGATCCTATAAACCCGTAAATCTTTTGCATGATTTTATTCGATGTAAAACCAGCACTTTCTAAATCGACTTCTTCCATTATATTGTGTAATAAAGCTATTGTCGGGATCTTTTTTAGTTTACAAACCCAAGGTAACATCAAGCCCAAGGCTGCAGCAATCTTTTTGTCGCCAAACTTCATAAACTGTAAATTGAATAATACAGCGTCAGGTTGTGTTTTATTAATGGCTTTGGTCACATTTATTATATTAGTATAACTATTAAATGACCAACATTCTTTAACAGTGACTTTACAACCTGCTTCTACAAATTGTAACTCTTTGTCTTCTTCGGTTTTATCTGTTAATAATACAACTTCTGTTAATGCGTCCCTTTGTCTAAAGTGCTTTACTAAATGATATGCATATTCATTTAATGTGACTTTACTAGGCGGATATGCAGTTACGATGGCTAATTTCATAATATTGGGGTTAAATAATTATTGTACTCATTAAATAATGGGTTTATCTGTTTTTATAATCAAATTTGTAAAATATAAGCTGGATGCATAGCAATAAAACCATCGCTATTATTTGCATATAAACGACTTGTTTTAAGCTATCATGAAAAAATATGACTAATGCCATTTGCAACATCCCAAATACTCCAGATATGATGACTGGTACATATCTATCTAAAGACAAATAGTAGTAGGCAAATATGTTTGATATGGCAAACATGGAGGTTGCTAATGCATATTTCCAAAGCAAACCAGCCATTGATATATAGCTTTCTCCAAAAAGAATGATAATAATTGTTTCAGGAAATAAAGAACAACCTAGTATTATTGTCAAGGAAATAATAATTATATATAACACATAATTAAATAGCACTTTTGATGTGTCTTTATTTTCCTTTTTTAGTTGTACGACCTTTGGTAATAATAACATCACAAACATCCAGGCAACAAAATATACAATACGGCCGATGAGTGCTAACGAGGCATATAAACCTGCTTCATAAGGTTCAAAATAATGCTTCACTAATAAGATATCACTGTTATTAATGATAATTTGGGTGAGTTCATAAAATGCGGTTAATAAAAAAAAACTTCGTATTGATTTAAGCTCTGTTTTACCAATGACTGTTTTTGTTTTAAATGATATGTCTTTATATCTGAAGGGTATTAAACCAAATAGAAAGGATATGGAGATCCCTAAGGCAATTAGTGTGGAACTTGCTATATCGGATAGTATAAAAATTAAAGCCAGTGTTATTATAAGCCTACTAAGCATTTCTGCCTGATACGTAATAGAAAGTGATTTTAATTCTTTTTTTCCTTGAAAGATGCCCCTGTTAACACTCATCAAAAAATAAAAAGGCACACCAATACCAAAGATGACAAACATGTGTGATGTTGAAGTATTAAATACGATTTGTAACTGAGGTGCACATATTATAATCGTTATTCCTAAGAGTATCCCTATTAAAACAGCATTTTTATAAACCCTTATAATAAAGGTTGTAAATAAGTTAGACTCAAAAAGCACGGAAAATTTTGCTGTTGCTAATTGAAACGTCATCGCTACAAAGGATAATACGAGTAAAAATGTGACCAATACAGCGGCATCTGCAAATTGTGTTGGTCCTAAAAGTCGTCCAAGAATTAAATTATATAAATAATTCCCGCCATTAACTAGTAATACACTTAGCATAAATAACTGCTCTGGGCTAACTTTTTTTGGTATAATAAACGATTTTATTTGCATTGGTTAATAATTTAATAACATTTCGCCTACATAATTTTTGTATCAAACGGACTTGTCTATTTTGTAAAAAAAACGCATTTTTTTATACTATTTAATCTAATGACACTAAGGGTTAAGCTATAATTTTGAAAAATGCATTATTAGCCATATTACCTCATAAAATATTGCATTATATCGGATAAATATAACACTTTATCTTGTTTTTTTATTAAAAATATTACATTTCTTTCAAAAAAAAGAATATATTTACTACAAAACAATTCAAAAAAACTTACCTTTTAAGGTGTTTTTTCAAAAAAAAATCAGACATCAAAACACGCTAGTTATGATAAAAATTTTAGCAATAGATGACCAACAGTTAATACTGTTATCATTAGAAAAACATTTAACCGATTTAGGTTATGATATAAAATGTGCTAACAATGGAAAAGAAGGCCTAGATCTTTTTGACACATTTAAACCGGACATCGTTATTGTAGATATAAACATGAGTGGTATGTCTGGATTAGAAGTCGTAAAATCCATTAGATTAGAAAAAAAGTCTAAAACCAAAATCTTAGTGCTTTCTGGAAATACAGATGAAGATACCATTATTGATGGATTCGATTTGGGCATCGATGATTACATGAAAAAACCGGTATCTCTTAGCGAAGTAACTGTTAGAATCTCCAGAATATTTGGAATAAAAACAGCTAAATCAGAGAACAAAAAAGCACAAATGCTTCAAAAACGCTGTGTTGGCGTTGTTATTCCTTGTTATAATGAAGAGGAAAGGCTTTTAAGTAAAGAGTTTTTTGATTTTGTTGATAGTAACTTAGGCTATCATTTGTGTTTTGTAAATGATGGTAGTACAGATAATACCTTAGAAGTGTTAAACAACTTATGCAAGAATAGAGAAGCTAATATTAGTGTATTTAATTGTGAAAAGAATGGTGGGAAAGGTGAAGCTGTTAGACAGGGTGTGTTGCATTTAGCAAAAGACCCCCAATTAGATTATATAGGCTATTTAGATGCTGATTTATCTACAGATTTTAGGGATTTTGATGATTTGGTTAAAACCATAGAGACTTCCGATTTTAAAATTATTAGTGGTTCCAGAATGAGTAGAATGGGCGCCAATATTACGAAAGAATCTGCTCGTAAAATCATTAGTAAAACAATAAACCTGATTATAAGAACCATTTTAGGTATGCCGTTTAATGATACTCAATGTGGTGCAAAAATTATGGATAAAGACATTACAAAACATATGTTTAAAGACAAATTTATTACTCGTTGGCTCTTTGATGTTGAGATTTTTATAAGAATGCGAAAACATTACGGAAAGAAAAAAGCCATTTCTTATATCTGCGAACAACCACTTAAAAGATGGATCCATGCCGACGGTTCTAAATTGTCTATGAAAGACTCTATTAAGATTGTTGGACAACTAGGACAAATAGCTGTACACTATAGATAATGGTCTAAATCATTATACATATATTAAAAACTAAAGAAACTTCTCTAACAAAAATATTCAAGAAAATATTTTTGTTTCATTAATAAAATGGAGCAAAAAGATTGCTTTTAATTACTAACACATAAAAAATCAAAATTATGGCATTTAGAATTACCAATCAAAACGGAACATTTTTAGTTGAAGGAACTATTAACGCTTCTACAGCATTAAATTTTCAAGAGCATTTAGAATCCATATTAAATTTACAAGAAACATTGACTATTGATATTGAGAATGTCACAGAAATAGATGCCAGTGGCATGCATGCTCTAAGAGTACTTTACGATAACGCAGTAACTTATAACAGGCCCTTTTATATTATTGGTACGGGTTGTAAAGAAATCTATGATGATTTAAAGATTACTAAGACTGCATAATTTTATCCCCAAATCATATCATTATGAATCTTGAAATAGTAAACAACAAAGGTGTGTTTGAAATCCATGGTGATTTCATTAACGAGCATACCAATCAGGTCGCCACGTTTTTTAACAATCTATTAGATACATATTATGAGATTGTAATATGCCTTAAACATGTAAAGCAGATTGATGAAACAGCTATCAACGTTATGAAGTTTATCTCCAACAAAGCCAAGCGAAGAAGTAAAATACTTTTTGTGCTTGGCAATGAAAACAAAAGAATCTATAGTCAATTAAATAAAGCCAATCTAATTTATGTTTTCGGAAATGATTACGATTTTAAATAGTTTAAACCAGTGTCATTTGTTCTTCTTGTGATGTTTCTTTTTTCTTTTTCAAAATTATAGATTGAAAGGTGTTTAAGTACATATTCGTTATTCTGGACATAGGATATGCCGTAGCAGCCTTATAATTAGCGCGTTCTAATTCTACTCTATAAGCATTATTTTCAAGGATTTTTTGTATCGACAATGCTAAACTGCTCACACTTGTTGGCTCGAAAAACTCACCTCTATACCCTTCATCTTTAACCAAAAGAGCTAAATCTCCTATGTCTGGCATCACGACCGCTTTACCATAACTTCCTGCTTGATGTAAAACACCAGAGCTTCCTGTTGTAGATGTATAAGGAAATACTACAAGCGCACTCTCTTTGAACAATTTTGGTACATCCTGCTCTTCAACGTACCCCGTAAAAGTTAATCCTTCTACATGGCTATAAGCCTTTTTTACAGACTCTAAATACCCTGGTGTATTTGGGTTATCGGTTCCTGCTATGACAATTTCTAAATTTAAATTTGAATATCTTCTAATTGCTTCTACTGCTTCAATTAAGTTTTCTACCTTTTTATACGTTCCAAATTTCCCGAAAGTCATCACTTTAAAAGGTTGTAGTGGCACATTAAAACTCGGCTCTTCGAGGATTTCAAATGTTCCATGAGGGATTAATTTTACATTTTTGACCTTATATTTTTCTTCTAAAACATCTACATACTTTTGCATTGTAACGGCTACCACATCTGCCTTGAGAATTAATCTGGTTAAAGTCGCCCCTATAAATCCGTATATTTTTTTCATGATTTTATTCGAAGTAAAACCAGCACTTTCTAAGTCTACTTCTTCCATTATATTATGCAATAAAGCTATTGTCGGGATCTTTTTTAGTTTACAAACCCAAGGTAACATTAACCCTAAAGCTGCAGCAATCTTTTTATCTCCAAACTTCATAAACTGTAAATTGAATAATACGGCATCAGGTTTTGTTTGGTTTATAGCTTGAGTTACTTTTATAATATTTGTATAACTATTAAATGACCAACATGCTTTAACGGTCACTTTACAACCAGCTTCTACAAATTGTAAATCTTTTTCTCCTTCTGTTTTATCGGTTAATAGAACAATTTCAGTAAGGTTTTCTCTTTGTCTAAAATGTTTTACTAAATGATATGCATATTCGTTTAAAGTGACTTTACTTGGTGGATATGCTGTTACGATTGCTAGTTTCATAAGTCTATGTTTTAAAGTTTCTTAATAGTTTTTTTCTTTAGTTATAGTATAAATTTGAGGATTTTATATTTTGAAAAGGGTTGGTTGTAGATAGGTTGACATTTACTGTAGATGAATGGTAATTTGGTTTAGATTAGGCTCTCATTCCTGCGAAGGCAGGAATCTTATGAATTGAAACTATTACTTTCTAAGTGGATTCCTGCCTTCGCAGGAATGACAAGTAGTTACTAAACGCCTTTTAATTTAATCTGAAGAAATACTTTGTCATTCAGAAGAAAGAACGACTGAAGAATCTAAAAATAACACAAACCATTAATTTCTAATTGATACACATTGAGATTCCCTGCCTGCTGCAGGCAGGTTCGCTTTGCTCTGAATGACAGGCAAAATTAATCTCTATTACGATCTAATTTGAAGAATAGAAGCTACTATATAAATAGAATAGATTCTCTATTTATAGTTTTCAACTAAAGCATTCACAATTTACTTATAATTATATTTTTCATTTAACAATAGTTAAATTTAGTTATTAATATAGAGATAGGTTACAGAAGCATAGTAAAGCCATTGCTGTGTGATGTCTCACTGCGTTCGACATGACTTAAAGAGATCATTCAACGTTCTGTGTCATTTCGACTGAGCGAAGCATGAGCGACGAGAAATCGCATTATTGAAAGAAAAAATAAAAGGTGATTTTGTTTTAAATTTGACAGATTCTCACGTCACACTTATGGTGCTCCTCAGAATGACAAATACAGATTAAACGCTTCTCTGATCTAATTTGAAGCATAGAAGTTGAATAATCAGTAATAAAGCCATGGCAATAATCTGCATATAAACAACTTGCTGTAAACTATCGTGATAAAAGATCACTAATATCATTTGAAGTATTCCAAATACGCCCGATATAATCACTGGTATATAGGTATCTAAAGACAAATAGTAATACGCAAATATGTTAGAAATGGCAAACATACTGGTAGCCATAGCGTATTTCCATAAAAGAGGTGCCATAGCAATGTAATTATTACCAAATAATAGTTTTATGATGGTTTCGGGAAACATTAAACATGCTAAAACAATCAGTATTGAAATGACAGCTATATACCCAACATATTTAAACAATATAGAGGCCGTTTCCTTCCCCTCTTTTTTTAATTGAACCACCGTTGGCAATAGCAACATAACAAACATCCAGGCTATAAAGTAAACGATACGTCCTATTAAAGCTAAAGACGCATATAAGCCTGCTTCATAAGATTCAAAGTAATGTTTTACTAAAAGAATATCACTGTTGTTTATTATGATTTGTGTCAATTCATAAAACGCTGTTAATATAAAAAACTGTTTTACTTGTTTCGCTTGTAAAACAGATAGGGAAGATTTCAATTTAAGATCAATTGCCTTGAATTTAAAAGGTATTAAACCAAATCCAAATGAGATTAAAATACCCATCGCTATGACTACAGAAGATTGTATGTTGAACAAAAAGATCAACCCTAAGGTAACCAGCAAACGGCTAAGCATTTCAAATTGATACGTCATAGATAATGCCTTAAATGCTTTTTTTCCTTGAAAAACACCTCTATTCACACTCATTAAAAAATATAAGGGTACTCCACAGCCAAATATTACGAACATACTGGATGACGAAGTATTAAACAGTTCTTGTAATTGTATTGCAAAACCAATAATTAATGCCCCCATTACGATGCCAACGATTAATGCGTTTTTATAAATTTTTGAAACAAAGCTTTTAAATAATTGGTTTTCAAAAAGTACTGAGAATTTTGCTGTGACCAACTGAAACGTCATGGCGACAAAAGACAGTACCAATAAAAATGTTATTAATACCGCAGCATCTGAAAATTGTGCTGGTCCTAACAAACGACCAAGAATGAGATTATATAAATAATTCCCGCCGTTTACAGCTAGAACACTTATCATAAATAACTGTTCTGGAGTCACTCTTTTCTTTAAATTATTTGCTAGAGTAATCATTTCTAAATATGTTCATTAAGTTAACTTCTTCAAATTGCTTCTTTATACGTATATTATCTTTCCCTAAAACAAATAGTACTTTACTTCGTCTTTTAGCTTTAGTAGTTATAAACTGCATAACATTTATGGCTTTACTATCTATACATTTTACTTGTTTAAGACATATTACAATCTCATAATATCTATCCAATAGATTATTAAAGAAGTCAGCTACTTGGTTGGTATTTGCATTTGTAAAGTGTCCGTGTATTTCAAAAACACCTTTGTTATTTATAATTTTGAAGTTCATAATATTTAGATTTGAGTTTATACTAAGAATTAATTATGCTGCATTGGTAAACATGAAATCATCATAGATTTCTTTACAACCCGTACCAATAATATAAAAGGGTCTGTTGTAAATTAATGCATTTGAGTATAGAGCTCTTAAAGCATTCATACCGCTAGCATCAATTTCTGTGACGTTTTCAATATCAATCGTTAGTGTCTCATATACATTTAAAATAGATTCTAAATGATTTTGAAAATTCAGTGCCGTAGAAGTGTTGATAGTTCCTTCTATTAAAAATGTTCCATCTTGATTGGTAATTTTAAGTGCCATAATTTCTATTTTTTAGTTATTATTCTTTTTAATTTCTGAAACAAAGATGCTATCAAATATGTAAAGTTTAGGTGCAATATCGGTGAGTGGCAGGTTGCTGTAGATGAATGATTAAAATCTATTGCTTACCTTGCATGTATTAAAAATCGCTCATGACATTTAAATCATATTTAGTTTTAATAGCCCTGTTTATTAGTTCACTTGGGGTGTCTCAAAACATGCAAGAAGGATTCACCTACTTAGAAACTGGCAAATATGAAGCTGCTGAAACATACTTTAAAACTGTTTTAAAGGAGTATCCACAAAATAAAACAGCAAAACTATGCTATGGGCGTGCCGTCGGATTAAATGGAAACTCTAAAGAAGCTGTTTCTATATTTACAGATTTGTTAAAAGACTATCCCAATGATTTTGAAATCAAACTGAATTACGCTGAATCTCTACTATGGGATAAAAACTATGATACAGCTAAAAACTATTATGAAAATCTTATTAAAGAAAACGATCAAAGTTTTCCAGCGCTTTTAGGGTATGCCAACACCTTATCTAATCTAAAGATCTATGATGAGGCTTTAAGATATGTTAATAAAGCTTTAGAAACTTCTCCAGGAAACCAAAATGCATTAACCTCCAAAAAGTACATCAATTTAGGTTATGCTTATAAAAATCAACAGCAACAGAACTATGAGGAAGCTGAACGCCTTTTAAAAGAGAATTTATCTCTTTTTAAAAATGATAAAGAAACCTTAATCAATTTAGCCAATCTATATTTAATAACTGAAACCTTCGATAAAGTCGAAACAATCTATAATACTATAGGTAGCAATGAAACTGATAAAACGATAGCCTTAAACGGACTTGCCTTAGTAAAACACTTAAAAGGCAAAGAAAAAGCCGCTTTTAAAATTAGTGAAGAGGCTTATAGCACCTTAGCAAATTTAAACGATGCTACACTCAAACAGCAAACGCAAGAGCTCTATATTCAAGCCTTAATTTGGAATAAAAAGTATAAAGAAGCTCAATCTTTAATAGATGAATTGATAAAAATAAAGCCTAATGATAATTGGGTTTTAGCCTTACGAGCGACATTGAATATCTATAAAAGTGATTTTAAAAAGAGTGTGATGGATTACAACAGTATTTTAAAAAACGATACCTCCTCTTTTGATGGCAACTTAGGAAAGGCCAATGCACTAAAAGCCTCTGGTTTTTATAATGAAGCCTACGAGTCGGCAAACAACACTTTACAGTTTTATGATAAACAAAAAGATGCTACTAATTTTATTAAAGATTTAGATATGCGTTTTACCCCTTTTTTAGAAACGAAAGGGTCTTATACTTTTGATAATGGGGATAACGAAACTTATGCATTCCAAACGAATCTTGAATTCCCAACATCTACAAAATTTAAGTGGCTTGCTAATTACGGATATAGAACGACTAGTAATTCTGTAACCGATAATAAAGCGACATCAAATAATTTTTCATTAGGATTAGCCTATCAGTTATTACCAAACATCACTTTTAAAGGCACTGCTGGTATCACCTCAGCAAAAGCGGATACAGATGATTACACGCAATTACTAACCGATGTGTCTTTTAATATAAAACCCTTTAAATTACAAGTTTTAGATATTGGTTATAAACGAGAGCTTCAAAATTTTAATGCAGATCTATTAGATCGTGAAATTGTTATGAACCACTTTTATGCGAATTATAACTTAAGTACCAACTTTAATTTAGGCTGGTTTACGCAATATTATTATACGTCGCAAAACGATGATAACAGCAGAAATTTATTGTTTACCTCCTTGTATTATAACATCCTTAGTAAACCATCATTAAAAGCAGGCCTAAACTATCAGTACATTACTTTTAAGAACCAAGTTCCAGCTATTTATTTTAGTCCAGAAAAATTTAATGCTACAGAGATTTTTATAAACTTGATTAAAGATGAAGTGACCACCAAACCTAAAGAATGGTTTTATGAGTTAACGGCTGCTACGGGTTATCAATTTATTGAAAACAATGAAAAACAAAGTACATATCGTATTCAAGGCAAGTTAGGTTATAAATTTTGTGACCGCGCTTTATTAAATATTTATGGGACTAGAAGTAATATAGCTTCTGCTACTGCTGCTGGATTTACGTTTACTGAAATTGGGCTGCGTTTTAAGTGGTATTTGTTTGAGAAGCCTGTTTTTAAGAAGTAACCACATGAGTTAGTTACAAGCTAACGCCTACTCTTATTCTTATTTATCTTTCTGGCTTATAACACCTCAACACTTTTTATAATGATTCCTATAAAACAATCGTCCTGACAACCATTTTCTACATAGCCACACATCGAGATTAATCCATTGTTTTTAGTTTCGAAGTATGTTTGTGCTTCCTTTCTTTTTAATAACCATTCCTGTTTCGCTTTTTCGTATACTTCATCCAATGTCAAAGGTTCCGCTACATCTTTATGACTACCTATTTCATTTTCATCTTCAGTCCATTCCAAATCTTCATCTGGAATATCATCGGATAAACCTTCTGTATTAGTATATTTAAAATGCCTTTGAATAACTTTTCCGTTAGAGACAGTTATAGTCGTTTCCCAAGCAAAGCCAACCCACGATGAATTAGAAACTACATATTTATATGAGTTTTCAGAAGATTCTTTAAAATCCATCCAAACATTACGGCTATTCTCAAAGTCATCTTGATATGTTAAATCATCAGACTCACAAGACGCTATTAAAATACTAAGTAATAGTAACGCTATGACATAAATTTTACTCTTCATACTTTCAAATTTATTTAAAAGATGCACCTTTTGTTATTTGGTTGCGTGGAAGTAAATAGAATATATTTAATTTAACATAACTAGCAGAAAGCTAAATAAACTACTATAGATTGAAAATCCATAGTTTTAAAAAAAGAATGGAATTCTTTTTTTAAAGTTGGTTTGTCATTCCGAATGCTATCGAAAACAAAATATATTTTGTTTGAAGATATAAGCGAAGCTTACAAAGAGGAATCTCATTATTTTGGAATTTGTGATGAGATTTCTCTCTGTGTTCGAAATGACAATCGGCACGCAAAAAAGTTTATAGAGACTAAAGTAACTGCAATGAAATTGCAGGGTTTTAACCTTTAACTAGATAATAAAAATTCATTCGAATTCTATTACCCCTTTAGACAGTATGAACTATACACATCTATTTATTAGAAATAATAACCAATTTAGTTTGTTTCTGCTGTTGTTAGGGCATAATGGCATACTAGCCAGAGATCCTACTACAGGTTTTAATTGATGGATATGCGTGAATTTAGGTGGTGATTGAAATCCAATATCAAGTTTGAATTTCCATTTATAAACTACATGCTTATTATCTATACTACTAATATAATTAAGGCTTTACTTTTGGTTTATTCACTTTTTAAGTAAAAAAGAGGCAAAAAAACAATGTCTTTTACCTCTTAATAGAAATTAGATTAGCTATTAATTATTCTATGAGTAATTTTATTGTTTTATAAGTTGTTGCATTGCTTTTTATATTACAGAAATACAACCCTGAACCTAAACCTGTTCTATTTAATTTTATTTCATTTTTACCACTTACAGTCTCATGAGTCATCTTTTTAACCAAACTTCCTAATTGATTGTAGACTAACAACTCAACTTTTTCTGAAGCTTGACTTGTAAAATGGATCGTTGTATTAGATACCATTGGGTTAGGAGATGCAAACGTCTTATTAAATTTTTCATTAGTAAATGATTCTACCGAAAGTGTGCTACTAGTCGAAAAACGTAATTGTTGCAACGTCATTTCTTTAGTTTCTACAACACCGGTTTCTGCTAGCATAGTAAACACTATAGACGTTACATCGTTCGCTTCAAAATTATCACCAGTAATAGATGTAAATTCAGAAAACGTTAAACTATAATCCTGTAATTCGTTAGTTAATGCAACACTGGTTTTGTATTGTTCTTCCCAGTTGCTTACACCTTCCTTAACCAATCTTACAATCAAAGTACCAGTTCCTTTAGCTCTAAACTGTAAGCTATTATAATCTGATAAATTTATTGGATTAAATTTAGGTGTTAAAGCTCTGTAAGCTGCAATATATTCGCTCGTATTGGCTACTAATTCTATATTACGCTCAATAGGATATTCATCATCATTAAATTCCTCTTCATTAGGTGTTACATTATATGTGTTAACGACTGTACTTGGTGCTGCATTATCGTATCCCCAAGGACCATCAGACATAAACAAATCATCTGGAGTTTCTATCCCATCGCCTATTCTAAAACCTATATCAAACAAGTTACCTGCATCTACTTCTATATTGGTAATATAATTACCATCTAAATCTAAGGTTGATGACACGTACTCTACTGTATCCGATTCAGTAACTCTTAATCCGCCATCAAATTTTACGGCTTCACTCCTATTGGTATTTACAATTTGTAATTCTAGTTTTCCATGATGATACTTACCTTTTCTAACAAATACGGTTGGTGGTGTTGAGTTATCATAACTTGTTACTGGTTTTTGAACATCTAACAATCGTACTACTTCTTCTCCAAGACGTAATAAATCATCTAAAGAATTTGACCATATTTGGAAATTATAGAACGGCACATTGTTTTCATATTTATCTAAATTCCAATGGCTTTCAATTCCAAATTCGCTACCATTATTAATAGGTTTTGCTGATAAACTCAATACAAATTCCAAAGAACCATCAATATTTCTAATCAATGCTTTTATAAATTTCTGTTCTTTGATTTCTATCGTTGATACAGATATTAATTCGGCGCCTAATAATCTATCACAAATGTATTTCGTGTGTTCGTAAACGCCTTTATCCGTTTTTAAAACCATTATCGTTGCAACAGCTTCGTTTGCTTTCATATAGTCCACTGAATATATATCTGTTGCATTCGTAATACCTAATAAATCTGTAGGGGATGATTCTATAACATGATCTTCATTTAAAATCTCTAACGGAACGAAGTCTGATAATTGTAATCCTGTTTTACCAGTCTTTTTACCATATTTAGCAGATTTTGTAAATCGTTTCGCTGATGTTTTATCAAATTTGTAATTGTTCTTAGCACGATTAAAGTTTCGTTTATTAATCTGTTCAGACAACCTGTTGTTGCTTTCCAGTCCTCCTGAATTACCACTAGATGTTGGTGCTTCTATTACAGGACACGCTGCATAACCAGAACATGAAGGATCTTCACAATCTATTAGACCATCTCCATCATCATCAATACCATTGGTACAATCTTCTTGTGGTACTGGAGCTGTTGGACAACGCGCACCATCATTTTGAGAACTAGAAGGACCAAAAGCAAATAGATTAGAATCCATAGCATTCGTACCATCTAAATCTTGTACGTTCTGTATCACATAAATAGTTCCTGTTTGATTTGCCGATACATAAAAACGTCCAGATGCATCAAAATAAACGGCGCCATAGGTGTAATTTAAACCAGATAAGATTGGGACTTCGCCTAAACTTTCCATGGTGCCGTTTTCTGCTTCTATACGGTATAATATATTCGTTTTCTTTTCTACAGTATATAGCTTACCGTCCACAGCATTAAATGCCCAGTCGTGAATACTTATACTTTTTGATAAATTCTTAGTTGCTATATAATTTCCGTAGTTATCAGATTCAGGATTTAGATCTATAGCATAATATGGTGTTCCACCACCTTTTAGATAATAAATACCTTCTGCACTAACATCTCCAACATACCTACTAGAAGTCGGTAATTCATCTACATAAAATGTAAGCGTTGAAAAGTCTTTACCTATTCTAACTATAGATTTTGAAGGAAAGCTTAATGACCCCCAGATAAAGCCATCTGCAGGATTATATGCGGCTGCATTAATAGAGCCTTCTGTAACATCGGTAGCGACTGTATATGAGCTACCAGAAGCTAAATCTATAGCATACACATCATTGTATTGGAATAAGTATGCATTGTAATCACAATTAAACGGTATATCTTGTGTATATACATTCGTGTAAATAAGTACAAGTAGTAGTAATATTTTTTTCATGGTCTTTGTGTTTTATACTACAAAGTTACATGACCATTAGGGGGTATATTTTTATTTTCGGTGAATGAAAATCAAGTGTAGACGAATGGAAAGCTATTGCGGTTAAATGATTTTGAATAAAGTCGTCTACGTCAATAATACGAGGTCATGAAAAGTGAATAGTAATTGAGACATCTCATAATTATAAGCTCTATATTGCTAAGATTATGTGATTTCTCTTAAAGTTTACCTTGAGTGAAGTCGAAATGTAGAAATGACTCAGAATGTGAAATTATTCCCTAGAGTCATGTCGAATGAGGCACGATTGAGACATCGCATAATAATTGAGCAAACACCTTTCTTGATGTGATTTCTCGTCGCTCATGCTTCACTCTGTCGAAATTGACTACGAAGTTAAATTTATATTTGGTTATCATGTTATGACTCGGAGTACAAAATCATGTCTTGGAGTCATGTCGAAATGAGGTACGATTGAGATATCGCATTATTATAAATTTTATATTACTAAGATTATGTGATTTCTCCTGTCGTCGAAATGACTCGGAATGTGAAATTATGTCTTGGAGTCATGTTGAATATATCTGAAGCAACATATAACCAAAAGTATTAAAATATTTGATTATTCAAATTCTCCCATTTTGGATTAAAATCTGATACTAATTTATTTTTCTTTTCACGTCTCCATTTTTTTAATTCTTTTTCTCTGGCTATGCCAAGCTTAGGATATTCAAAAGTTTCATAGTATACTAGATAAATACAGCCATATTTGCCCGCAAATGACTTCTTAGCATTTTGACTATCAAAATAGTGTTGAGATAACCTGTTTTGGATGTTATTAGTAAAACCAATATACAAAGTGGTTCGATACTTATTGGTAGTTATATAAACTAAGTATTTATGCAGCATGACTAATTATAATATTTTAGCTATTTCAAAACTTTATGATGATGTGATTTCTCCTAACGTCGAAATGACTCAGAGTACAAAATCATGTCTTGGAGTCATGTCGAAATGAGGTACGATTGAGATATCACATAATATGGCTAACTGTTATGTGATTTCTCGTCGCTGATATTTGATTATTAATATCTTAAATTACTCAATGTGATTTCTCGTCGCTCATCCTTCACTCTGTCGAAATTGACTACGTATAATTTTAAAGCTTACAACAAATTCAAACGCTTCATCAGTTCCGGTCTGTTTGAGCGACTAACAGGAATCACATCCTTTTTAATTAGTACACTATTATCTTCAATATCTATGATTTTTTTAATATTGATGATGTAAGAACGATGTACTTTAAGGAATAATGAATCTGGTAATTTTTCTTCAATCTTTTTTAAGGTAGAATGCACTGTGTAATTTTTGTCCTCTGTTTTCACATTGATATAATCACCTTTAGCTTCAATAAGGTAAATACTAGGAATATCTAGTTTTATTAAACGTCTGTCTATATTTATATACAAATCATTACCCGAAGCTGTTTCTAAAGCAGTAGTAGGTTCATTACTTTTAATTGTATCAGACGCTGTCGCTTCAGCTTTTTGTATGGCTTTCTCAAAACGTGGTAAGGCTATGGGTTTTACCAAATAATCTACAATACAATCGTATTCAAAAGCTTCAATCGCAAAATTAGCATCCGAAGTCGTCAAAATTATTTTAGGAGGATTCTTTAAGGTTTGAATAAAATCAAACCCCGTAAAGTCTGGCATGTGTATATCTAAAAAGATAAGATCTACATGATTTTGATTTAAAAACTTAATGGCTTGAATCGCATTAGGAAATTCTTCAAGAATGTTTAAACTTGGAATATTTGTGCAAAGCTGAGAGATAATAGCTCTGGCCGTAGCTTCATCATCAATAATAATACAATTCATAAGAAGTAATTATAGTGTCTTTAAAAAGTCTGTAATAAGTTGTAAAATGGCATCAAACTCTTCTTTACCAATTATACTGCCCTCTTTTAAATTATTTTCAAAATCGTCAGCTACCTTATAACTTTTTTCAAGTCCTAAAATACTAATTTTATGTTTAATTTTGTGTACATTTTCTGCTGATTCTTTAAAGTTTTCAGCTTCAATGTTTTTATAGTAGATTTCTTTTTCAATTGGAAATTCATTTTTAATAATAGTAATCATCTTAGCTTTAAAAGCCTCATCTCCGCCTGAAAGCGTATTTATGTATGATAAATTAGGTTGTTCTATCATTTCTTTTTGAGTGTAAAATAAAATGTTGTGCCTTTCCCTACTTCAGAATCAATCCAGATTTCACCTTTATATAAGTCAATAATTTTTTTGACTATAGAGAGTCCAATTCCTGTTGACTCTTTACTCGTATTTAGGGAATGGAATATTTTAAAAATCTTGTCATGATATTCCTTTTTAATACCTACACCATTATCTTTTATTGAAAATTGATAAAACGATTTTTGTTCTAATACATCTATTTCAATAATACCCTGTTCTTTATCATTAAACTTAACCCCATTGCTTATTAAGTTTTGAAATAGCTGCTTGAGCTTCGTTTTGTCTCCTTTTACTACTGGTAATTTGTTAAGTACATTTACAGAAATGTGTTCTGGTACAAACAGTATTGTTTTTAGTTCACTAACTACGTCATTTAAATCTACGGGTTCTTTTTCAGGAACCTCAGAACCTATACTGGAATACAACAAAATATCAGAAATAAGTTGTTCCATCTTTTCTAATGTCGTTTCTATGAGTTCGAAGTTCTGAATACTCACAGCATCTAATTTACCTTTGTTATCTTCTTTTATCCAATTAACCAAAGCGTCTATACTTCGTAATGGTGACTTTAAATCGTGAGATACTATGTGTGCGTATTCTTGTAATTCATCATTACTCTTTTCCAGTTTTGCTAACAATTTTTCTTTCTGGAGTTCTAATTTTTTTATCTCAGTGATATCTAAATGAACACCTATAGAACCTACTAATTCTCCATTTAAATTATAATTGGGAGCTCCACTTATTAGCCAATGTCTATCTTCATTTGATTTATTTTTAACTTTTATTTCGTAAGAATGTGATTCGCCTTTACGACGTTTTACATCTTTAGTTTCTATAACCTCAGCATTTTCTTCTGTTAAAAATAGTTCTTTACCTGTTTTTCCTATGATTTCTTCTTCTGAATATCCAGACATTTCAGAAAAGCTCTGATTTATCATTAATATCTTACCATCATTATCAGCCTCAACCAAGCCTAAATTCATATTGGCTATAATGTTACTATACTTTTGTTTTTGAGCCTCTAAACTTTGACTATAATTTCTTTTTAAAGTAACATCTCTATAACTCCATAGATGTCCCTTATATTGATTATTTTTAAAAATAGGAATATAGTCGCGTTCTAAAATTTTACCATCTAACATTTTAAGCTCATCTCCTAAAACAGTTACTCTATCAACTAGAATGCTATTAATTTTTGATATAAATTTTTCTTTATCTACAAATAAATTTTTGCTTTGTTCTGCTGCATTTAAACAATCCTGTCCTATCATTAATTCTGGAGATATTGGAATACTGAATAATTCACAAAACTTTTTGTTTGTGAGTACTATTTTTCTGTTTTCATCTTCAAGTAAAACACCACTATCTAAATTAAGAATAAGTGTTGATAATCTATTTTCTGATTCAATTAATTCTTCCTCATTTTGTTTGGCTATGGTTATATCTCTAACAATACCTTGTGCCGCTACTGGAACTCCTTTATCGTAAATAACACTCGCATTAATATGAACCAATTTAGATTCTTTTTTTCTGGTTATAATATTTAGAAAAAAATCTGTAATGGCACCATTTTTTAATAACAATTTAAATGAATCTGTAACACGTTTAGTCTCTTCTGGTGCTGCCATCTTTATAAGGTTGAAATTTTCCTTAGCATTATCAAACCCTAACATATCTACAGCTGCATCATTCATTTTTAGAATATAGCCCTTAAGGTCTATAATAACATAAGCATCAACAATATTTTCAAAAACACCTTGTAACTGAGAATCTGTTTTATCCAACAATGCTTCTAACTCCGAATAAGATTTTTCTAATTTTTGCTTAGCTTCGTATAATTCGCCTGCTTTATCTTCAAGGATTTTTTCTGCCTGTTTTCTGGCAACTTTTTCGCGTGCTAGCGCACGTTTCAACATGTCAATTTGATCTTGACTCATTAATTTTTATTAATTAAAAACTTAACCTCTGTTCCATCCTCTTTTATTTTCTCTAACTCAATAGTCGCAGTAGAATTGAAATGTTCGAACGTTTTGTTCATTAATCCCAGTCCAAAATGATGCATCGACCTGCTTGATTTATAAATCATTACAAGTGAATTACTTGTTTTTTCAAGAACTTCAAAAGTAGGCAGTTCTGCATCAGGATAAATTTTCCTGACTTCCACATGAATATGATTTTCAATGGACGCCAACATCTCTATAGGATCTTTATACGTTGCTAAAAGCCCTGGATAACTTTGTTTTAAAACATCAAAAAAATGTTCTGCGTAAACTAATAACAAATCATCTATTTCAATATTTGTATGAGTACTTAAGTGCTGAAGTAATTGTAGCATTTCTGAGAATTTATAAGTTCCGACTGCTGTATAAGCGCCTTCGGATTCTAATTCTGATTGCGATATGATCTTATCGACTACTTCCAAACCAAATTTTTCTTCAACAAGATCTAAAAACTCTGTAAATACAATACCTTTCATACATTAATTTTTTTGTAATTAAAACAATTCGTTAATTAAAAACTAAGAATACATGCTACTAGCACGTTTCTTAAATTAAACCTTTCTATAAATAAGAGTTTTATGCATCCTTTTTATGAATGGCTTATATGTCAATAATTTACTATTGTTAGCGCCTTACCTTAGTTTTATTAGTTCATTGATACTCCAATACGCTAGCAAGTTCTCTATTTTAGTAACATAATCCTCGTACTTTAAAGGTTTTAAAACATAACCAGCAATACCTAACTTATAACATTCTAATAAATCTTTTTGATTATTAGAGGTTGTTAATATAATAGCAGGAATATGTCTTAAGTCTTCGTCCTTTTTCAAAATGGACAAAAATTCCAGACCATTAATTTTTGGCATGTTTAAATCTAATAAAATTATGTGAGGTAATTCGTATTTTTTTTCTAAAATTTTCAAAGCCTCTTCTCCATTATGGGCTTCTACTATATCGTGCTTAAGATCCAGAGATTTTACAACTCTGTTTAGCTTCATGATTTCTATCATATCGTCCTCTATAAGGAGAATTTTTAAATTATTTTTCATCATAATAAATTTAATTCCATATAAAAATAATGTAATAAGATATACGTTACAGTATGCCTCGTTAAATGGAAATTAAGTATAGTTGAATGGAAATTAAGTGTCGACGAATGGTTTTTAAATACATGAAGTCTCTTAAATCATTTATTGCTTTTAAAAATTTAATAATAAAAAAAGCTAAAATAAATGATATTTTAGCTTTTAGACTTCATTTTAAGGTTTCTTCTTTTTCACTATTTTTTAACTAATTTTTTATAAGCTATACTATGGTTGCTCCCTTCTACTTTTAATATATAAGTACCAATTTTAAAGTCCGATAAAACTAATTGAGACACACCTGTATCTATTTCTTTTTCTAAAATACGTTTTCCATGTAAGTCAGTGATTTCAATTTTGGAATCATTAGAAACACTAATATTTGTTATTCCTTTAGATGGATTAGGGTATAATCCAACTTTTAAACTCGATTCAACATATTTATTAGGAGATAAAATATCAAAATTCAAATCAGCTGAGTGCCATTCTGTCGCAACTCCATTTGCCTCTGCCGTTCTCCATTTAAATGTGTAATCTCCAGCAGTAGGATTTATAATAATTCCTGTAACTATAATTTCAATAGATGATCCTGCTGGTATTGTTAATCCTGGTGATCCGCCTAAGGTAGACATTTGAATTCCATTTGCCCACGATCCACCTATTGGTCCAAAGGTAGTAGCATCTATAACCCTTTCACTTCCATTTACTTTTAATACAATGTTAGAATCTAATAAACTTGGATAATCTATAGTGTTAGTAATTGATGGAAACCCATCTGGTAATGTCATATAAAATATATTTGGTGTATTACTCCCAGCACCAATTGCTTCAGTTGTGATATAACTAAAGGTATATGTTGGACTTTCATATGGAGTATTATCACTCACAGTAATTGATTGTGAGTGTACAAGTATTAAAGAAAATTGAATAAACAAAAACGATAAAAAGTAGTGTCTTTTTATCATAAGGCAAGACTGTTTCATAATTATTCTCGTGTAGGTTAGCATTACGAATATAACAATAAACATCTTTAAAAGTCAAATTTATTCGATTAAATGTAATTTTAACACTAATAAACTTACATAAAATAATATTTATTGTAGCATTAAAGAATGTATCTTGAGTATATAATAATAAGATTATAACTTTTATTTGAAGTAAATTAGAACCTTAATTTTTTAGTAGAAACCTGAGAATACTTATTTTTGAAATTATGATAAATAACTTCGAAAATGAATTCTTTGGTATAGGTATACAAAACGGAAAAACCCCTAAAAATCTTGGTGTGCTTTGGAGATCTGCACAAAATCTTGGAGCAAGTTTTATTTTTACTATTGGGAATAGATATGCAAAACAAGCTTGTGACACACATAATGCAGTAAAATCAATGCCTTATTTTCATTATGAAAATTTTGACGATTTTTTAAAAAACTTACCAAAAGGCGCTCGTATAGTCGGTGTAGAATTAACAGATGAAGCAGAAGATTTAGAAACCTTTCATCATCCAAGACGCTGTGTTTATTTATTAGGAGCAGAAGACCATGGGTTATCTAATCAAGCTATAGAAAAAAGTCATTTTTTGGTGAAATTCAAATCTCAATTAAGCTTGAATGTATCTGTAGCTGGAAGTATTGTGATGTACGACAGAGGAATAGACAAACCAAGAGTGTAAGCTTCTCTAAATTATACTTCACTCCCTACTTTACTAATACTTTCTTTTCAAAATGACTCTTTGGGGCTTCACAAAGAGAACATTCATAAGTTTCAGGAAGACTATCAAACGTTGTGTTTTTAGCTATATTTTGAGTCATGTCTCCATAGACCTCATTATAAACAGTTAAACAATCTTTACATTGATATACTTCTTCTTCAGATGTCTCTGAAGCTATTTCAACGGTTTTTTCATCATCATCTTCAGTTCCTAATTGCTCAAAATATAACTGACTTAATTCCATTAAAAGCCCTGGTAATTCTACCTTATCGACATCTTGAACATGCATGATGTATTCCAGTGTATTTGGATCGAATTTCTTTGCATACAATAAATTATAGGTATCTCTTATTTTAAAATCTCCAATAGCTTCTGGTTGTTTATTTTTCTCGATAACTATAGAGGTGAAATTATAAGTATCACTTTCATGACTCGTAATACCAAAAGTTAACCCATACGTACTGATATCATTCTGATCAAAATTAGTAACAAGGTATTTTTTTAAACTTAAAGCATCTTTATTATTGACTGGAACGTGCCAATTCATCTCTAACATGGAATGACGCACATTGATACCAAATTTACCCAAAAGCTTTTCCCATTGCAGTTTAGACTTTGATGGAATTCCTTTAACGATAAAAGATTTCCATGGAGTGATCGAAATTTTACCAATCTTATTTTCAGAACATAAGTCACACATGGCTTTTAAAAAAGCTAAGTCATATCTGTTATTTCTCCAATATAATCCCAGCCAATAACCATCTGTGCCAATACGATTCATTCCCTCATAATATGGAAACGGGTAAAAAGGGACCTCCAAGGGTTTATCAACCGTTCTATTATTAGTATCTATCGCATCGCTTACTAATTCAAAAAGTGTTTCAATAGTTTCAGGTTCTTCCTGCAAAATGTTTTCAATAGCCAGTTCAATTTTATCCATATCCCAACTATAGATAAGTGCAGGATACATTTGTGTTTTCCTCCAACCAGGAAGCCTTACATACAAATACCAATAATCCTCGTGCTCTGAAGCTATAAAATTAATATTCCCAGTAAACAACGGCACCAAACGTTGTTTTGGGTCTGTTACATTAACTCTTAAGCTTAATTTATGCTTAAATTGTTCTATAACATATAAATACCTATCACTAGTAAGCCATGAAGTACTTGACAATATATCTGCCGATACATAAGAAGATACAATGTTTTCTATACCATCTTTTTTTGGTTTAATAAATTGAATTTTGTCAAATTTACCAAACTTACTTTTATCAATTTTCTCTGGAAATATAATGTCTTGACGAGAGCCAAAAGAAATAGCATCTAAGCCTAAACCTTCTGCGGCTTCACATATATATTTTAATTCGCCAGGAGATACCACACCTCCATTAATTCTTAATCTATATGGTTCGTTCATCATGCTAATACTTTTGAATTATGAAGTATTTCCCTAACCTCGGTTTTACAACTTCCACAGCCTAAACCTGCTCCTGTTTTATTACATAATTCTGTAAAATTAGTGCAACCTTTTGCTATAGCTTCTTCTATATTACCTTCACCAACTTGACTACAAGAACATACCAATTTCCCTAATACCGGTGTGTCATTTGACGAACCACGAAGCAAGGTATTTCGTTTGTCTGCCATTTCAATCTTGCTTTCAATCATGGTTTTAAATTCGGCAAATTCATTTTTATCACCCATTAAAACAGCTCCAATAAGCAAATCATCTTTGACAATACATTTTTTGTAATAACGCTTTTTAATATCTGTAAAAATGATCTCTTCGTAACTATCATCATTATCTGGTACAATAATGTCTCCTATACTACAAAGGTTTAAATCATTAAATTTCAAAATATTCATTAGTACCGAACCATTATAAGAACAGCTAATGTCTCCCGCAATAAAATTTGCTAGTATAGCTGCTTGCTCTTCTGCTGCTGATGTAATTCCAAATAACTGATTGTTAAACTCTGCTATTTCTCCAATAGCAAATATGTCGGGATCTGACGATTGTAAATGCTGATTCACTTTGACGCCTCTACTACAATCAATACCATTTTCTCTCGCTATTTCAACATTAGGAATGGTACCAATAGCATATACAATGGCATTGGCCGTAATGAGTTTTCCGCTTTTTAGAGTAATGTTCAATTCACCTGTATCTTCATCATCAAATACGGTGCTTACTTCGTTATCAAAATAAATTTGTATGCCACGTTCTTGAACATCTAATGCCAATAGTTTACTGGATACTTTATCTAACTGGCGTTCCATTAAGCGAGAAGCACGCTGTACAATAGTAATTTTAGCATTCTTATGCTTCATAGCTGCAGCTAACTCTAGACCTAACAAACCGCCTCCAACAATAACAACGTGTTGGTCTTCAGGAGGTAAATTTGTAGCATCTAAATATGCTTTAAACTTATCTGCATCCATTTTATTACGCATGGTAAAACGCCCTGGCAAATCTATTTGTACATCCTTGGGAATAAAGGCACGACTACCCGTTGCTAAAATCAATTTATCAAACGTATGTTTTTCGTTATGACTATCTGTTACAACCTTATTTTCTTTATCTATGTTTGAAATAGATGTTTCTGGATGTACTTGAATATTTAACTTGTTTAACTCTAATTTTTTAATTTTAAGAAGTTGTTCCCAAGTTAGTTCTTCAGTTACATACTCAGGAAGCAACACTCTGTTGTAGAACAAATTAGGCTCTTTTGAAAATACATGAATTTCGTCTACTTCGTTAGACTCACGATAATTTTGCACGAACCTAAACGCCGCAGCACCAGCACCTACAATGATAATTTTTTCAACAGGTTTTTCATATTTTGAAACGGATACGCAAGTAAACTTAAAATCTGGTTCTTTGGATACCGGGTCTACATGTGTATTCGTTAAGTTATTCGTTCTATTTAAATCACTTTGAAGCTGTTTTCCCCAATGCATTGGTAAAAACACAACCCCCTTCTTTATAGTATCGGTTATTTTAGCTCGTACTCTAACAACCCCATTTTCACTTCTAATTTCAGCAATACCGCTATCTTTCAACTTGCACAAATAAGCATCAACTGGATTTATTTCTAAAACAGGTGTTGGGTAATGTGTTTTTAACCTGGACACTTTTCCTGTTTTAGTCATTGTATGCCATTGATCTCTAACACGTCCCGTAGTTAAAATTAATGGAAAGTCTTCACTAGGCTGAACCGACGTATTCTTAATAGTACTCGGTAAGTTAAATTGCGCTTTTTGAGACGGAGTATAAAACTTTTTATCTTCAAAAAGTCTTGGTGTTCCCTCGTGTCTATATTCTGGTACTGGCCACTGAAAAGTGCCTTCATTTTTTAATCTATCATAGTTTAGAAACGATACATCAATATTGGTTCCTTTAGTCATGGATGCATACTCATCGTAAATCTCACTGGCATTGCCATAATTAAAGCCTCTGAATCCCATACGCTGTGCAAAATCACAAAAAATTTCAACATCTGGTCTTGCTTCTCCTGGGGCATCAATTTCTTTTGGTAAGTACGAAATACGTCTTTCAGAATTCGTCATAGTTCCTTCCTTCTCCAACCAGCCTGCTGCTGGTAATACTAAATCGGCATAGTCTACAGTATCAGATTTATGGGAGATATCTTGAACAACAACGAACTTTGCCTTTTTCATAGCACGTTCAATTTGATGCGTGTTTGGCATACTCACTAATGGATTGGTACAAACAATCCAAACAGCTTTTAATTTACCGCTTTCTAGTGCTTCAAACATTTCGGTAGCTGAATACCCTGGTTTCTCCGATATTTTATCAACACCCCAAAACTGAGCCACTTCCCTCCTGTGTTCTTCATTCATTAAATCTTTATGAACGGCTAATAAATTGGCCATACCCCCTACTTCACGTCCACCCATTGCATTAGGTTGCCCGGTAAGTGAAAATGGTCCAGAACCAGGCTTACCTATCTGGCCTGTGATCAATGATAAGTTTAATAATGATACATTTTTATCGGTTCCCACAACACTTTGATTGAGTCCCATGGCCCACATGCTGATAAAGCCTTTCGAAAGTCCAATGATATCTGCCGCTTTTTTAATATCTTTTTCTGATACGCCACAAAGTTTTGATGCTTGTTTTATAGATGTTGAAAAGATTAAATCCTTGTAAGGAGCTAGACCTTCCGTATGGTTTTTAATAAATTTTTCATCTATCAAACCTCGTTCAAATAAACGTCTTCCTATGGCATTATATAGAATAACATCGGTTCCTGGCAGTAATTGAAGGTGTAAATCTGCAAAATTAGCAGAGTCTGTTTTACGAGGATCTATAACAATAATTTTAACATCTGGGTTGTCTTCTTTACGCTTTTCAATACGCCTAAAAAGAATGGGATGACACCACGCCGGGTTTGCGCCTGTAATCAAAAAACAATCTGCCAGTTCTATATCTTCATAAGAAATAGGGACACTATCCTCTCCAAATGTTTTTTTATACCCAACAACAGCAGAACTCATACATAAACGTGAGTTGGTATCTATATTATTGGTTCCTAAAAACCCTTTTGTTAGTTTATTGGCAATGTAATATTCTTCGGTAAGGCTCTGCCCAGACATATAAAACCCAACACTATCGGGGCCGTATTTTTTTATAATTGATTTAAAAACGCTACTGGCTCTATCTAGTGCATCATCCCAACTTACGCGTTCTCTTGGATGCGATCTGCTCCATCTCATTTCTGGATACAAAATTCTATCTGATGTATCATTAACCACATAATGTAAATTCATGCCTTTTGAGCAAAGCATACCCTTATTTACTGGGTGGTTCTTATCCCCTTCTACAAATACCTTATTATTAATGTCTTTCTTAACTACAATACCGCATCCGACACCACAATAAGAACAGGTAGTTTTCACTTCATTTGTAACCATTTACCATAACATTTTATACTAATTAAAAAAATAAAACCATGCGATGCAACTTGTGTTTTAATTATTCTGAATACCATAAAAATCAATATTGATATTCATAAAATGATAATTATCGCAGCAATAAATTAGCTATTTACTGATGCTAATGTTCCCAAAGATTGTTTTAATTCTGTATCTGCAACTTTTTCATCTTCTTTAGAAAATCGGATTGTTAATGCCACTACACCAGTAATAATTACGATACAACCAATCATTAAATATCCTTGGGAAACTGCTGCAGAAGATGCTGCAGCTTGTGCACTATTTATAACATCCTCTCCTAGTCCTTGATTTGCTGCTATAGCTGCTTTTTCTGCTACAGCAGATTTGGATTTAAGCAATATCGCAGCTAAAAACGCACCTACATTTCCACCAGCACCAACTATACCTGAGACTGAACCTATGGCCTTTTTATTTATAAATGGAACGACCGAAAATGTAGCTCCTTCGGCCATTTGAACTGATAAGCTAAATAGAATTAAAAATACAATACCTATAACGATACTGGTTGCAGATGAGAATGTAACCAACATAACACCTTGCAGTGTTAATATGAATGACAGGAATAGCACACGACCTCTAAGTCCTTTTAATTTTCCAAATTTGTCACCAAAAAATCCGCCTAACGTACGAGCAAATATGTTCATTAAAGCAAACGACAAAACAATATTACCTGCCGTAAGCCTTTCTAATTGAAAGGTGTTTTGAAGATAATCGTCCATCGTGCCATAAACCGTAAGCTCAATACCAAAACTGGCAGCATATACAACAAAGAGTATCCAGATTCTATAATCTTTCAGCACCGTTAAAAAATCAACCTGATCTTTTTTAGTTTCAATAGTTTTACCAGTAGCTCTTAGCTCGCTTAAATTTCCTTCTGGAGTATCTTGTGTAAAGAAATGATATACAATTCCCATTAAAAAACATATAATACCCGCTACGACCATAGAATATCTCCAGGCTTCTGCGTCTGCGACTCCAAAGCTTACAACTGCCGCAGCTATTAAAGGCATCCCTAAACGGTTGGCACCTCCTCCTAAATTACCCCAACCAGCAGATGTGGCATTTGCTGTACCAACAATATTAGGCGCAAACATTAAAGACGTGTGTACTTGTGTAATAACAAATGATGCCCCTATAAAACCAATAAATAATCTGCATATTAAAAACTGAAGTGGCGTTTGTACCAATCCGCATAAAATAACTGGTATAGCCCCTAAAACCAGTAGCCATGTATAACACTTTCTTGGTCCGTATTTATCACATAATTTACCAATAAGTAAACGAGCAAATACAGTTCCCGAAACGGCTAAAATGATAGAATTCCACTTTTGGTCTGGAGTTAATCCCAAATCTTTAACAACATCCGGCATAAAAGGGACGATACCAAACCAGGCAAAGAAGCACATGAAAAAAGATATAGACGTAATCCAAAATGTACGAATAGATACATTCTTGAGGTTCAATAAATTTAATTTTGTAGACTTTGTTTGTTTAGGTGTATTCATAATTAAGTATTTTTATACGTACAAAATTAAGTATTTATACTTAATTTAAAAATACTTAAATACGTAATTACGAATAAATATCAGATTGATAATTATTGAAAGTAGATTTTGAGGATTTTGTAAAAAAAGGAAATTATAAGGGATAGATTCTTCAGAATTAATAAAATGAAAATGAACTTCGATAGACCTTATCGAGATTAAGGTTAACATAAAAGATTTATTATATTCGTTGATATAATAGATATGTAGTTAATGTTAACTATATATCTATGTTATAAAACATAAAAAACGCTGAAATGAAAAAATATTCGTTTGATACGTATTGCGATTCAATAAAGCTGGATGCAATTTCAGAAATTATTAAAAACAAAAGAGACATAATTGAACCCATTAGCTGGATTAAACTGCAACAAGGATGTCAAGGAGGTATAGCAGTCACTCACATAACTTTGAACTATGGAGGAAAAGACAGAAAAGGATTAAATGAGCAATCATTTGAAATATATGCAAAGAATCTTTTTCCAACTGACATTGAAGAATTGATTGATAGTAAAGAAGATGACAGTGATTCTTATTCTAAATTAATTAGCCTTTCAAATTTAGATAAGGAAAAAAAAGAAGAATTGATTGAGGAATGGGAATTACCTGATGATATTCTCTGTGGTGAATTATGGAAATGTGGTCATGACATCAAAGTTGAACTTATCAAAGCTGGATTTAAAGTAACAGATGATTGTATTGTTTGTTATGGTGACGAGGATAACACTTGGGGCTGGAAAGCTGATGGTTATGAAGAGAAAGACGTGGTTGAATATCTTAATGCCAAGGATCTAAAAGACCATTCTTACGATCTGTTGGAAAAACTAGCAATCCTTTTTTATGATAAAAATGAAAATAGAGAATGGTTTCTATCCAAGGTTAAATGAAAAATCTAAATTGTCACCTAAACATTTTATAACACCACCTATATTCAATGCGGAGTTTGGGCTAGATCGAAGGGGCTGTGTATATTTGGGAAGTCCGCCAAATTATTAAATTTGGCTTTTAAAAAAGAAAAATTAAAAACAAAATATAAAAATTCGGCTATGTGTTAATCCGAAAGGTTAGTGTCTTTTTTGCACGCTACGTTCCATATATAAACCGTTGTGTATCATTTGAAAAAACTAAATTACATATTACTAATTATATTTTTTGCCTTGACAGATATTGCATTTAGTCAAGTTAGCGGAAAGATATTAATGGATTCTTTATCATTACCTGGAGCTGAAATTAAATTTAAAGAATCTGACAAAGAAGTTTTAGCAGACTTTGACGGAAAATTTTATTTGCCTATTGAATCTGAAAATGAAAATGACAATTTGGTAATCTCATATGCTGACTTATCAATAGAGATTGAAAATATTGAATTGAGTAACGGAAAACTAAATATTGGAAATTTTGAAATTCCATATTTAAAAGATATTTCAATAAAGGAATTTGAGCAACTCTCGGAATTGGAAAAAGAAAGCTGTCTACCGACATATTGTTGGGGACAACTATTAGGATACTTCTATACCAACAAACTTGAAAATGGGTATCTAACCTTAAAATGTAAAGAAAAAATTACGGAATTTGAATTTAATCCGACAACTAAAACCATATTAGTTGATTGGAATTTAATAAAATAATGTAAATAAAAATGGTGAACAACAATGCAATTCCGAGTGGATTCGACTGCGTCCGAATCCACTCGGAATTGCTAAAGTCTGTGCTAAACCGAAAATTAACGCACGTTAACCCGTAACCAGTTGGCAACAAGCGAAAAAGACAATGCAAGATTACATTGATTTAGCGATAAAGAACGGAGTAACTCTTTTTGATACTGGAATATGCCAATTTTGCAGTGCTAATACGAAAAGGGGTATTCACGAATGTTTAGAAATTTTTAATCTTGGATTCCAAGACATTGATTTTGCTAAACCTAAAAATCACATCTATAGATTTCTAATAGTAGATGCTCATACTTTACAACACCCTGAAATCCATGGAAGGTGGAATAACCACTTTCACCTTACCAGACTCCACTTGATTTTCAATTACAATATGAAGTGGACTTATGATTTATCACCTAAACTGAGTGAGTATTTGAATAAGTACAAAGTTGATAAGCAAGATGAGTATTTAAATCCTCCTAATGCACTTAATAGAGGAAACATAACGACTACTGACATTCTTATAAAATCGAATACTGAAGTTGAAAACAAGGAGTTGATTAAAAAATGGGCGACAGAGGTTTATAAAAAATGGGATACGCATCATGCAGTCGTGGATAAAATTGCGAAAGGGTTTTTGAATATAAAATGAACAGCTGCTTGCTGACAAAGCACTGAATTAAAAATAAGTCTTTTTAAAGACAATTATTCGCATGTCTGGAATCAATACAAAACAGATATTAAAGATTTTTTTACATTAATTCTTTCTAATCATAACTAAATATGTTAAAATTGCACCCCTAAGCCCCTCTCTTATAATTTTTTTTTATGATAAACAGGCTTACCCTTCTATTATTATTAAGCGTTTTAATTTCAACAGGACAAGAAAATGACTCTAATTTATTCAGTATTACTCCTGAACTTCTTATTGGTATTACTGGGGAATCAAATACCAGTTTTCCAGATAGAGGACTTCAAAAACAAGCCATTATAAGCTTAGGCTGGCACCACACAAAACATACAAAAGCATGGGCTTCATACTTAAAAATTCCAAAAACTGGTGTAAGTATAGGATACACTAATTTAGGTAACAAAACTGAACTAGGAGAGATTTTTACAATACAACCGTTTTTAGAATTCAATGCTTTTAAATCTAAAAATATAAGCGTTCATTTAGGCACAGGAATTTCTTATTTTACTATAAAACACCACCCAATTACAAACGAATTTAATAAAGCTGTATCTACAGACTTCACTTGGTCATTTAGATTGTTTATGTATTACAACATGATACAATCTAAGCAAATTAATTGGAGAATTGGAACTGGCTATGCTCATAATTCTAACGGACATACTAAATTGCCAAACCAAGGTTATAATTCTTTTCTATTTAGTCTTGGAGCAGAAATAAATACTTCAAAAAAATCATTTAAAAATTCAACACCTGTAAAAGCGCCCGAAAGGACTATATCTAATTATATCTCAATACGTACAGGTTACGGTCTAAATGTACTTTCTGAAGCTTTTGATGACAAGGAAAGTGTGTATACTATCTCAGGAGAATATGGTAAGATCTATAATAATATATTAAAACTTGGCGTAGGTGCTTATTTTAGGTTTTATGAGGCGTATTACAATTATATTTCGAATAATGAATCTCTTGTACAAAATGGTAGGGAATTTTCAGATTTGAAGTCTAATGCATTTGCTAATGCTTTAAATGTTGGCATAACTGCAAATGGCGAATTGTTATTAAATCATTTTGGAATAGACTTACAGTTTGGTATAAACCTTTATAAACCTGCATATAAAATTGACTGGCGTATTAATCAAGGTTGGGGATATGTGCCTAGAACAATCCCTGAAAGCGGTGGTAATTTTAGACTTGGGGATTTAGAAGAGTCTTACTTCAAGATTAAACGTACAATATCTGCTCGATTGGGACTAAAATATTACCTTATAGGAACTGCTAAAAAAACTACTAACAATCTTTACATAGGTGCTTTTATAAATTCAAATCTTGGACAGGCAGATTTCACGGAATTAGCCATGGGATATGTAAAAGTTTTCAAATTTAGAAATAGGTGATTGAATATTAAGACTCTAAAAACGGCAAAAAGACAACGCAGTACAAAAATAATTGCCCAACACTTAACCTATACAGAAAATCTTGCGGATCTTTCTCTGATTCATTACATTTTTAGTAAGTTGGTTGTTTAATAAACATAATTAATCTTATACATAAACGTTAGTCAAAAGCTAAAACCCAACGAAATCGAACAACGAATTGATTTGCAAAGCCGTCTAGTTTTTGATTTTAATTAGATTAAAAGAATAAAAACAAACTAATTAACAAAAATATGAATATAATATATTGGACATCAACATCATTAGTATCTTTAATGCTAATACTAAGTTCTTATACTTACCTTTTTAATAAATCCACAATCGAGGGAATTAGAGAGCTGGGATTTCCTGATTTTTTTCGAATCGAATTAGCTATTTTAAAGATTGTTGGTGTAATAATTTTACTATTACCATCTATTCCAATACAAATAAAAGAGTGGTCATACGCAGGTATTGGTTTGTTTTTCATAACGGCCATTGTTGCTCATACAGCACATCGTGACTCCATAATTCTAACCATAATAAACCTAATCTTTATAGGACTTCTAATAGTATCAAATATCTATTTACATAAAACCATCTAAAAATCCTACACACTCATGGTGCTTTCTGATATGGTTCACGATTAATTTAGTTAACCTAACGCTTCGAACTTTTAGATTCAAAGCATATTGAAAGAATCTTTCTTTTTAATCTTATAAATAGCAATAGCTTAAAATTATTAACCCAGAATATTTTGGATATATTTCCAATAACTTAATAAAGTCTTTTTTTAGGTTTTTTAATAAGAGTAAAAAATTATTTTACAAATTAAACAAGTTTATACTCCTTAGCTTTATTATTAAGTTCCATAATATTTTTTACATCTAATTTTTTCATAAGATTAAAACGATGCACTTCGGCTGTACGCTTGCTAATTTTAAGTTCTTCAGCAATCACTTTATTATTTTTAAGTTGTAAAACTAAACTAAGTATTTGCTTTTCTCTTTTGGTAAGATGAAACGGGTCTGCTTCTACTTCTTTCTTTGGAGTAGCTGTAGCATTTCCGCTTACAAAATTATTCATAATAATGGCAGATACATCACCTGTAAAGTATTTACCTCCAGATGCTACTTTGGTAATAGCTTTTAAGAACTCATCTTTACTGGCTCCTTTTAATAAATAACCATCAGCTCCAGCCTGAATCGCTTTAACAACGTATTCTTCGGAGTCGTGCATTGAGAGCACCAAAGTTTTTACATTTTTATATGTTTTCGTAACTTCTGTTACAACTTCAATACCATTAAGTTCAGGCATTCTTATATCTACAATTAACAAATCTGGATTGGTACGACTTAAAACTTCTAAAGCGTCTCGACCGTCTGCAGCTTCATCTATAACCTCGATCCCTTGTTGATCCTCTAAAAGTGCTTTTATACCATCCCTTACTAGCTCATGGTCATCTGCTAAAACTATGTTAATCATATTTATAAACTTGAATTATAAGTACAAAAATAAGAATTTTACGTAATACTACGTATTTTGATGTGGATTATAGATAAAATGTGGGCATAATAGCTAAAGACTTATTATGTGGTTGTCTAAATTAAGATTTGTTTATGAATCAACTAAAATAATAATTCTACATTCTGAGTCATTTCGAACAAAGTGAGAAATCACATAAAAGGGATCACTTCTTATTTAAAATACTATGCGATGTCTCCTATTGTCATGACTCTGAGGTCTTTTTAATATTTCAAATTAATCATATGACAAATCCTACTTTTTAAGTAAAAGTATTATATTTAATTCATGCTACACAAATACTTCGTTTACATAACAACTAATAAATTTCGAACGACCTTATATATCGGGTTTACCAATAATATCCAAAACAGATTGTCTCAACATTATTTTGATAGTCAAAATGCTAAAAAGTCCTTTGCTGGTAAGTATGGTTGTGTTTATCTTGTTTATTATGAAACTTTTGATTATCCCAAAATCGGTATTGCCAGAGAAAAAGAATTGAAAAAATGGAGACGAGAAAAGAAAAATAAGTTAGTATCTGATTTTAATCCTAAATGGGAAAACTTGAATAATCAAATATTCTAATCACCTGAATATGATTTTTTTTAACATTCCTGTATTATATGATGTCTCCTGATGTCGACATGACTACCAATCCTAATTAACACACTTAGTCATTTCGAACAAAGTGAGAAATCGCATAAAACGCGCATTGTCTATTCTTATAAAACGCTATGTGATGTCTCCTATCGTCGACATGACTACACAATGGACTTGACTTTAAACTAATTCAAAGGAATATTCAAAGTAACACGAGTCCCTTTACCTATTTCAGAATTAAGAAATAATCGGCCATTAATATATTTAATGCGTTCTTTCATAAAAGTCATTCCCATACCTCCTTCTCCATTCTTAACATTTTTAACCTTGCTGGGATCAAAACCTTTCCCATCATCATCAATAACAATACTAAGTATGTCTTTACTATGCGACAGAGATACTATAATATGTGTAGAATCTGCATATTTTATAGCATTATTTATCGCTTCCTGTACAATTCTATAGATATTAATTTCTGCTAACGAATCCTGTCTATCAATAAAATCTGTTTTATTATAAAACACGATATGCTTTCCCGTAAGTTTAGATAGTTCTTGTGTCAATTTCGTTATTGCTGGTACGATACCGTAATCTGTTAACTCTGGAGGTGTTAAATTAAATGTTGCAGTCCTTACGCCTTTTATAATATTAGCGGTCAATTCTTTAAGATGTTCAATTTTAACAGCTGTTTTATCAATATCACTAATATCAATACTCTCAAGATTATACTTTAACCCTGTAAGCATTTGCCCGATACCATCGTGAACATCTTTAGCGATACGGTTTTGCTCCTTTTCCTGATTTTCGATAATCTTACTGGAAATCGTTTTTTGCTGACTCATCTTCTCTTCAAAACTGGCTTTTGTCAATCTTTCTATTTCTATTTGCCCTGCCTTTTTCGAGGTTATTTCTGAAGCAATAATTAACAATTCAGATGTATCACCAGTAGGGCTAAAAGGAATGATTGACATTTCTAACCACACCCTAACGCCTTCCTTTGTTGTGGCTCTAACTTCGCCCTGCCACCCAGTTTTTTTATGTTTGGAAACGATGTCATCTATAATGGTTTGTTCTTTTTCATGAATAGACAGTACTTCGGAAAAAAGCACATTTGTATTAAACTTGCTAAACTTAAACAAACGTGAAAACTTATTGCCCATATGTGTTACAACACCATTAGGAGCAATACGAGCAAACAAAAGGGTTTCGTCTATAGCATGACTTAGTGCACGCAGCTCTTTAATTGATTTTTCTTTGGCTTCACTTAATACATCGGCATTATAAGCCATTTCTTTTGCTTTCTTCTCTGCTTCCAATAATTCGGAAAGATTATTTTTTACGGTTTTAGCTGCTGGCCAGAATATAAAAAGTAATTCCGCCAATAAAAGCAATAAAGTTATTGCCATTAGAACCGTTTCCAAATTACGTAGCCAGGCTACTTTTTCTTCTGCCTCTAAATCGAATTGGTTAACAATTTGATCCATTTGCAGCAAAAATGCTGCTTCGTTTTGTTGAATAACCTCTAATTCATCTGCAAATACTGAAGTTGGAACCATTGGATTGTTTTCAATCGTTTTTATAATTGAAAAAGATGCTTCTTTTATAGCATTAAAAGACAAATTAATATCTTTAAACATCGCTATAATTACATCACTATTATTACCTGGCAACCCAAGACTATCATTCCCCTTCTGGAGCGCATCATGCGACGACTCCCATAGTTGGAGTGTATTTTTAAACTCCTTTTTTAACGCACCTCGCTTTTCTTGATTGTCTACTATAGAAAGTGAAAAGACTTCTTTTGTCAGTTTCTGACTTAACATACGCTGTCTTCCAGCAATATTAATGACTGTAGAATCACTTTGTTGGGTGTTTAAATGCTTTCTAATAAGGATTTGACTAACAATAACCGAAAGTGCTACTGCACTTAATGCAATAATGTACAAACGGCTTAGTTTATCAAACGTACGTTGATCTAAAGAATTACCGTTTTTACTCATGTTATAAATTATTAACCAATCGCCTGCTTTATTAAAGCCAAACTTTTGTCTGAAAATTTGATTTTTAGAGCAGCTTCATGCCCTTTATCAGACATTTTAACCCAGGTTTTTTTAAGAATATCTATAATCTTTTCATCTTCATGCTTAGCAGCAAACTCTTCAAAATAATAATCTAAAAAAACCAAACAAATAGTATCTTCTAAAGCTTGAGATTCTTCATTTTTTTTAATTAACTTTTTGTTTATCAATAAAGAAACTCTATCAATAAACTCAGTATCGTATCCAACTTGATTAAGAATTTCGGCAGTTAATTCTGCATGCATTTTTTTTAGCGTTTCTCGCCATTTTAAATACCCAACTCTATCCATAGGGTATTCATCTCTTGCGATCTTCCATCTACAAATATGCTGTGCTCGTGCAGCTATTTGGAGCGCTCTTGAAGCATTTGGATTAAACTGTAATAATTTTCGAGACATACGCTGCGAATACAGTAATTCCTTCGGGTAATCTATACCAGAAACCTGATATGTATTTATGTCTTCAGAATTTTTTTTATCTATTAATGCGATACTTGTTTCGAATCTTGTGGGCTTCATTTATTTGTGTGTTAATCAGAAAAGCCAATATACACATTTCCGTCCTTAATTTTAACAGGATAGGTCGCTATTTTTAAATCTTCCCCTGCAAGATTAGAACCATCTTCTAAAGAGAAATTCTTTTTATGCATAGGACAAGCTACTTTAGGAATATCATCTTTATCTCCTATCATACCTAACGATAGTACCATCTCCATTTTATGCGGACATAGGTTTTGTGTGGCATACCATTTAGATGTTCTGCTAAAATTATAAACCGCTATTTGTTTCGTTTTATATTTAATACAGGCACCACTATTTTCTGGAAAATCGGACACGACTCCAACATTAAACCATTCTTTTACATCGGCTTCTGTTACTGTTTCGTACTGACTAAGTATATCTTGCATTTTTATAGTATGTTATATTATTTTATTTTGGCGTTACCCTAAAGGGTCGGGCTTTCCTCTATATCTTTTTATTTGTTCTCGTTTCTGTCATTACGAGGAGAGAAACGACGTGGTAATCTTTTTATTGATTAACAGATTGCCACGGCAAAGAAAAATTGCCTCGCAATGACGTTTCAATATTAAAAAAGGATGCCGCTTCAATCCCTAACGCGGAAAATGTTTATTCCTTGATTTATTTAATCGTAATTTCAATTAAATCACACAATTCAACAGTTAAACAATTCAACTTTTTAGGCAACTTCTAGTTCCAAGCCTTCGGCATTTTTTGATCACGCATTGGCACAAATACCAAATTATCATCTGTATCGTCCGAATTAACAAAATGCTTAAAACGTTTCATCATTTCTGGGTTGTCAATAGCTTGTTTCCACTCACATTCATACTTATCAACCAAACCTTGCATTTCTAATTCTAATTCCTCCGCTATTCCAAGAGAATCTTCAATAACGACTTGCTTTAAATATTCTATGCCACCTTCTAGTTTATCCAACCAAGGAGCTGTTCTTACTAGTGGTCCAGCGGTTCGTATGTAAAACATTAAAAACCTATCTAAGTATTTAATAGCCGTGGCATCATCTAATTGCTCTGCAAATAATACAGCATGTTTTGGTGTGGCTCCACCGTTTCCACATACGTATAAATTCCAACCTCCTTCTACAGCTATCAATCCGAAATCTTTTCCTCTAGCTTCTGCACATTCTCGGATACATCCTGACACACCACCTTTTAATTTATGTGGTGAACGTAATCCTCTATAACGGTTTTCAATTTCTATAGCATAAGTAACACTTTCATGCATACCATAGCGACACCATGTAGATCCTACACAACTTTTAACGGTTCGAAGTGATTTACCGTAGGCATGACCACTTTCAAAACCAGCATCTATAAGTTCTTTCCATATTAGTGGTAATTCATGTAATTGTGCGCCAAATAAATCGATACGCTGTCCTCCAGTTACTTTAGTGTACAAATCATATTTCTTAGCAACTTGACCAATAACAATTAACTTGTCTGGTGTAATTTCTCCTCCAGGAATTCTTGGTACTACAGAATAGGTTCCGTTACGTTGAATATTTGCCAAAAATCGATCGTTTGTATCTTGAATCCCTACTTGGCGGTTAGGCGTTTCCATATGAATACTTGCAAATATAGAAGCTACTAGTGGTTTACAAGTTTCACAGCCATGACCTTCGCCAAACAGATTTAAAGCTTCCTGATAATCTTTTACTTTATTTATCTTTATTAAATCGTAAAGTTCTTGTCTGTTAAAATCGAAATGCTCACAAATGGTTTCTTTGACTTCTTTTCCAAGTGATTTAAGCGTTTCATTGACTAAATCGACTACCATGGGCTTACAACCTCCGCAGCCTGTTGTTGCTTTTGTTTTTGCTATAACATCTCCTAAGTTATTACAATCGCCTTCTGTAATGGAGCAACAAATATCTCCTTTAGTAACACTTTCACAAGAACATACTTGAGCAGCATCCGGAATATCCATCACACTACCAAACCCGCCTTCGCCTTCGCCTCTGGCTCCAACAATTAATTCTTCAGCATCCTCAGGAATTGGTAAACCGTTCAGATAAATTTGGTGTAACATATTATAATCTGATGCATCTCCAACCAAGATACCTCCTAATAGTTTTTTACCATCGTGACTAATATTAATTCGCTTATATAAATTTTTTGTTTTGTTTTCGTAAATTATTGAATAGCCTTTTTCTACTGGCATAAAAGGCTCTCCATAACTTGCTACATCAACGCCTATTAATTTTAGTTTTGTAGACATATCAATATCACTTTCCATCACAACTTCAGAATGACCTAAAATTTGATTCACAGCAACGTCAGCCATGTCATAACCTGGAGCTACTAAACCGTAAATCATTTGATTGTATAAAGCAACTTCTCCTATAGCGTAAATTTCGGGATCGGATGTTTGCATTTTATCATTCACCACAATACCACCTCTTACTCCCATTTCCAGGTCGCAGGTTTTAGCTAATTCATCTCTAGGTCTAATACCTGCAGAAATAACTAACATGTCTACATCTATTTTATCATATTCACCAAATTCCATCCCAGTAATAGAATCATCTCCTAGAATTTTATTGGTGGCTTTAGATAAGTGAACATTAATACCTATAGATTCTATTTTTTCTTGTAAAACCTTACTGGCACGTGTATCTAATTGTCTAGGCATTAATTTGGGGGCAAACTCTACAACATGAGGTTCAAAGCCCATATCCATAACAGCTTTAGCAGCTTCTAAACCCAGAAGTCCCCCTCCTAGAACAGCTGCTTTTGTAGTTTCTGAATTTTTAGATTTTAAGATATCTGCATAGGCTAGCATAGCTTCTAAATCTTCTATAGTTCTATAAACAAAGACACCTTTCTTTTCTATACCGTTAATATTTGGTACAAAGGGTGCAGATCCAGTAGCTAAGACCAAATAATCATATTTATAATGTAAATCTTTGGTTGTTGTTATTTTTTTGGAAGACCTGTGTATATCCGTAATTCGTTCATTAGTAATTAGTTCGATCCCTTGTTCTTCGTACCATGTTCTGGAAGCCATTTCTAATGCTTTCGCATCTCCATTTTCAAAAAACTCACTTAAATGCACACGATCGTAAGCTGGTCTTATTTCTTCTCCAAAAACAGTAAGTTTAAAGTTTTTAGAGTTTGAGTGAGATACGAATTTTTCACAAAATTTATATCCTACCATACCATTACCTACAACTATAATCTTTATCATAACTACGTATTTTAAAACAAATATACGTAGTATTACGTAATTTCAAATACGTAGTTTTAATAATTTTTAGCGAGTTATTGATTATTAACGATTTCTCAGATTAGTGTCAGAATAATTATCCATTAGATAAAATATAAGGGCATGAATTAAAAATGAATAAATTTCAATGAATCAACTTATTGATGTCATCCTCAGCTCATATTATACTATTTTAGGAGCAATTTTTGTTATATTTGTATGTATACATGATGGTTATGGATTTAGAAGCTAGAAAATATAAAATAGTTAAAAAGTTGATGAAAGTTTCAGATGAAGAAACCTTATATAAGCTTGAACAAGTAATAAACGAAGATATAGCTCAACAGAGTTCAATTTCTGAATTACCTGAATCTATTCAAAGACTCTTATCTCAAAGCATAGAAGATTCTGAACAAGGTCGTGTTAAGTCCCATGAAGAAGTAATGGCTAATATTAGAGCTAAGTACAATCTTTTTTAAATTCTATGAGAATTTTTTGGACTAAAACAACTGAATTATCTTTTGAAGCTGAAATAGATTTTATTCTTAAAAAATGGACAAACAAAGAAGCTACATCCTTTATTAATTTAGTTTAAGACGTTTTAGAACAGCTTAAAAAATTTCCTTTATTAGGCAAACATTCAGGAAGTGGTCATATGAATTTAACTATTTCAAAGAAAACTACATTAATTTACAGGGCTTTAGATGAAAACACACTAGAAATATTACTCTTCTGGAACGACAAACAAAATCCTAAAAACTTAAAAAGTAAAATCTAATTCGCTTTCACGGTAATAATAATACTCTTAGAAGCTGGTGTTTTCGCTGTATGCGCATAACTATCTATAGGTACTAACACATTTGTTTCTGGAAAATAAGTCGCACAACAGTTTTTAGGAATATCATAACCAACAACTTTGAAGTTATTGGCTTTTCTGAGTTTACCATTAAATTCTGAAGTTAAGTTTACAACCTGGTGCTCTTCAAGGTTTCTACTTTTCATGTCTTCGCGATTCATAAAAATAATTCGTCGTTCATTAAAAACACCACGATAACGATCATTTAAACCATAAATAGTCGTATTAAATTGATCGTGACTACGAATGGTCATCATAATTAATTCTGAATCTTTAAGCTTCCATTCTGGCAATTTATTTAAAGAGAAATTTGCTTTTCCTGTAGCTGTTTTAAATTTTCTTATTCTGGCTCCATTAGGTAAATAAAAACCTGAGGGTTGTTTAAGTTTTTCATTGTAATCTTGAAATCCTTCTACAACTTCCTGAATATCATCACGAACTAAATTATAATCATCTTTATATTGAAGCCAATTGATTTTAGAACGTTCTTTTAAAGTTGCATGTGCTATGTTACAAACCACAGCCACCTCACTTAATAAGGTATCAGAACAAGGTTCTAAAACACCTTTGGTAGATGATACAATACCCATAGAATTTTCTACACTTTGGGTTTGAATGCCTGTTTTTTGATAATCTTTTTCGGCACGGCCTAAACAGGGTAATATTAAAGCTTCTTTACCTGTAACTAAATGCGAACGATTTAACTTCGTACTTACATGGACAGTTAAATTACAGTTAGCCAATCCTTGAGCAGAATAATTAGTGTCTGGAACTGCAGAGATAAAATTACCTCCCAAACCAAAAAATACTTTGGCTTTTTTCTCGTTCATGGCTTTAATGGCATCAATTACCGAATACCCATGTTTTGTAGTGGGCTTAAAGCCATATTTATCTTCAATTTTATCTAAAAAAGCTTGTGGTGCTGCTTCCCAAATTCCAACCGTTCTATCGCCTTGTACATTAGAATGCCCACGAACGGGACAGGTACCTGCGCCTTCTTTTCCTATACTTCCTTTTAATAATAACAAATTCACTAATTCGCGAATATTATCAACGGCATTCTCATGCTGCGTAAGCCCCATAGCCCAGCAAATGATAATCTTTTTTTTGTTTAGAACTAAATCGAAAATAGCATCAAACGTAGATCTAGAGACGCCTGATAGCCCCAAACAATCATCAAAATCAAATTGTTTTAAATCTGAAATAAAGGCATCGTAACCATGGGTGTGCTCGTTGATAAACTCCTTATCAAATACATTTCCTTCAGAGGTTTCTTTTTCTAATAACTTAAGCAATAAAGCCTTTACAAGTGCCACATCTCCATTTATGGTGATAGGCACAAATACATCAGCTAATTTGGTACCTCCTGTTAATAATTTAATAGGGTTTTGTGGATTCGTAAATTTAATAAGCCCCGCTTCTGGCAATGGGTTGATTGCTATAATTTTCCCACCATTCTTTTTACATTTTTCTAAAGCTGTTAGCATTCTCGGGTGGTTTGTTCCTGGATTCTGACCAATAACCATAACCAATTCTGCTTTATACAAATCATCTAAAGTCACAGAACCTTTTCCGATACCTAAGGTTTCAGAAAGCGCACTTCCACTAGCTTCATGGCACATATTAGAGCAGTCTGGAAGGTTAGCCGTTCCAAATTCACGAACAAATAATTGATATAAAAAGGCCGCTTCATTAGTCGTTCTTCCTGATGTATAAAAAACGGCTTCGTCTGGATTATTTAAAGCATTTAGATGCGTCCCAACTTTTTCAAAGACCAATTCCCAGGATATGGGCTGATAATGAGAGGCGCCTTCTGCCAAAAACATGGGTTCTGAAAGACGTCCCGATTTCCCGATTTCAAAATCGGATAAATTAGCAAGTTCTTCAACGGAATGGTCTGTAAAAAACTCATGACCAATGGTTTTGTTTTGCATTTCTTCAGACATGGCTTTCATACCATTTTCACAGTATTCCCCTAATGAGGAACGTTCATCATCTGGATCTGGCCAAGCACAACCTGGACAATCAAACCCTCCTTTTTGATTTATTTTAGTTGAAATTTTAATAGCATCTGCAGGGTTCATATATTTTGAAACATGTGTAACTGCAGCTTTCAAACCTTTAAAACCACCACTATTTCTTGCTGGCTTTGTTGTTTTTAAGTTTTTGAATTCTTCTGGTGTATTTGCTTTATCTATTGGAGATCCACTCATGAAACTATGCTATATTCAATTTCTATTATTAGTAAAATTAAGTTTTTTTTAAATAGCAATTCTCAAAAGAAAAAAGAGGCTGTCTAAAAAGTGTCATTCTGAATGAAATGAAGAATCTATAAAGGTTTTAATATTTTGATTTATAAACCAATAAGATTCTTCGCTGTGCTCTGATGACAAAATATATCACTTTTTAGACAGCCTCTTTAAATTAATAATAGCATCTTTTAGCATTGATGTAATTAATTGCTAAAACACCTAAAGTAAAACCAATTGCAATATAAATGACTCGTTTAGCAGAATTAACTGTTAGACTAAATGACGCAATGCCATTATTTCCATTTAATTGAAATGTATTCATAATGTTATCAACACGAAAGATTTGATTAGTTTTCATGTGAATTATAAAATTAGTGGTTTCAGATTTTTTTGAACTATAAAACTGAATTATAAAATCAATAAAGAGGTAAAATAATAATTAAAGTAAAAAAAGTTGTTTTCCTTATATCATATGTAAGAAAAACAACCTAATTATATTGCTTAAAATTGACTTCTATGTAGATTTTCATAGTCCTCTTTATAGTCTAAATCGATATTTTCTAATTTAGGTTTACATCTTTTTACCAAAGCAGTATATTTTTCAAGAAGTCTTTTAGCCCCTTTATCATCATCTAATTTTGATAATTCAGGCAAGTATATTTTATCAAAAATTACAGGAACACCAGACACATCATTTTTATAAGTAGTTGCTATAATTTGATTTGTATTTGGCACGAAGTTTTGGATTAAAGTATTTAAAAATTCTGTATTTATGAATGGTTGATCCGCTAAACAAATAAGTACAGCCTCAGCCTTTGGTCTTTCATTTAAAATATGAATAGCGGCAATGGCTATGGATTTACCCAAACCTAATTTCCAATCTTCGTTTTTAATAATGGTCACAGGAAACTTACTTATTTCATTCTTTATAGCTTGGTAGTTGGCTCCCAATACTACAAAAACATCATTAGTACAGGTCTTTAATGTTGTTTGAATAGCATGTCCTAAAAGTGTCGTATCTCCCCATGATAGTAATTGCTTTGCTGTCCCCATACGTTTTGAAGCTCCTGCTGCTAAAATAACTATAGGAATGTTTAAAGAATACTTGGACACTTTAAAATATTTATGAGTGAATCTTACCTGTTTTTTTACTTAACGATATTGGGTCTTGTTTTCTAGCTACAGATAATATTTCTGATACTATAGAAATGGCAATTTCCTGTGGTGTTTCAGAACCAATATTTAATCCAGCGGGGCCATAAATAGCATCTAAAAAAGTATGGTCTACTTCTGGGCAATATTCTATAAACTGGGATAATAAATCTTCTCTGCGCTTTGCTGGACCTAGTACGCCAATATAAACAGGATTTGTGTTTTTTAATTGCACTAAGTATCTAAGATCATTAGCAAAATTATGAGTCATCAATACAATAGCCGTTTGATTATCGATAGATATTGTTTCCATATTTTCTGCTGAAACAGCTTGAAAGCTCTTGGCTCCTGGGAAATTTGCAATCGATTTAGATTCTGATGGTCCAGAAATAATCGCAACCTCCCACCCTGTTAATGCTGCATATTTACATAGCTGTACGGCATCATGCTCTGCGCCTATAATAACAAGTTTAAAACATGGTAGCATACTTTGTTTAAAAAGCGATAATGAATTCTTTGTTTTTAGTTTTTTTCTGTTTTTTTGTAATGAAAAGATAGACTCTTTAATTTTCACCCAAGACCCTATTCCTGAAACCAAGGCCTCTTTTTTATCAAAATAGGACCTAATTTCGAATGATTTTCTTTCTTCCAAAGCACTAAAAAAAGCTTTTTTAAAAGCGTTATTCGGTTCGAATATTTCTATTAAAATATATAGGACTCCTTCACAACCTAATCTGTATCTACCGTCATAGGTCATCATTTTAGATACTCCTGTCTTAAAAACAGATTCAGATTGTAACAGAATTTCTTTTTCTACACAGCCTCCACTCACGGCTCCAATCATTTTCCCATCTTCCAGAATAAGCATCCTAACTCCTGGCTTTCTATAGGACGAACCATCTAGCGATACGACAGATGCCAAAACCGATTTGATTCCTTTTTTATCAGCTATTTCAGCTTGATTAACAATGTCTTTAAATTCATGTGTCATAAACGAAGATTATCCTACCACCTTTTCTAAATCCATATTATGAATATATGGCTGTTTGGTTAATCTTTTTCCTGTAGCTTTATAAATAGCGTTAGCTACTGCAGCACCTACCGGCGGTAATGTAGGTTCTCCCAAACCGGTTGGAGCGATATCACTTTTAACAAAATGAACATCTACCTGTGGCGTCTGTCCCATTCTAATTAGTTGATAGGTATTGAAATTATTAGATTGTGGCCTTCCTTCTTTAAAAGTTAACTCACCATACATAGCATGCCCTATACCGTCAATGACACCTCCCTTAATTTGGTTTAATGCTCCCAGTGGGTTTACAACAATACCACAATCTACAGCACAGGTTACTTTTTTTACTACCGGGTTACCATTTTCCATAATAATGTCTGCAACTTCTGCGACATGCGTGTTATGACAATAGTACACTGAAAACCCTTGATAAACTCCTGCTTCTGTCTTTCCCCAATTAGATGTATCGACCACCATTTTTATAACGCCTTGTAAACGTTCTGGGCTATATTCTATATTGGGTTTCGGATTATTTTTTACATTTTCTAATAAATCTAAATGTAATTGAACACGGTCCACCTCTAGAACCTCTGCTAATTCATCAAAAAAGCTTTGCTCTGCACTTGCAAGAAAGTTAGTGTATGGTGCTCTCCAAGCTCCTGTTGTTATATTACTTTTATAATTAGCGGTATCAACTTGATAATTCTCGATGGCTGCCGCTGGAAAGAAATTTGGAATTAATCCATACATATTTCTATTAATACAAGCTTCTTTTAAATGATATCCTGTTAACTTTCCGTCTTTGATTGATGCTGCAATTTTATATTTGGTTGCTGGTCTATAAGTTCCAGCAGTCATATCGTCTTCTCTAGAGAATACCACTTTTACAGGTTTTTTAGCTAAATTTGAAACTTCTGCTGCTTCTAAAGCAAAATCACCGTATAATCGTCTACCGAAACCTCCTCCCATTCTGGTCATTTTTAAAGACACCTCACTAATATCTCTTTCTAGCAGTTTTGCAACTCTGTCTGCTGTCGATTTTGGAGTTTGTATAGGCCCAACTAAATTTATTTTCTCTTCAGTAACATGAGCAAAGAAATTCATGGGTTCCATACAGTTGTGAGGTAAAAATGGTGACTCGTATATGCGTTCCAAGATCTTATCCGCTTCAGCAAATGCTTTTTTTACATTACCATCTTTTCTACGAGTTTTAAACTTGTTCCCATTTAATATTTTTAGTAACTCGGCATCATGAAATTCTGTACTTTCAGCTTTAGAACCTTCCTTCCATAGAGCTTTCAAAGCTTTCTTCCCTTTCATAGCTGTCCATGTATTTCTTGCTAAAACCGCAATTTTATCTCCAAACTTAATAACATCAATAACGCCGTTAACATTTTTTGTATCTGTATCATCAAAAGACTCTAAAACCTGTCCAAAAGCGGGCGGTCTTAAAACTGATGCATACAGCAGACCTTCTTCTTTATAGTCTAGACCAAATAGAGGTTTCCCTGTAATGATTTCATCTATATCAACATTACTTATATCTTTACCTATAATAGTGAAATCTTTAGGATCTTTTAATTTAACATCTTCAGGCACTTTTAACAAAGCGGCTTCTTTCACAACATCACCATATCCTAGTTTTTCACCTTTCTTATTGGTAATGACACCTAATGACGCTTTACATTCTGAAGCTGAAACACCCCATTTTGCCGCAGCTGCATTCACTAACATTTGTTTAGCTGTAGCCCCTGTTTGCCTTAACGGTTCCCATCCATGCCTTATAGATTGACTCCCTCCCGCCATCTGACGCGAATAGTTTTTAGTATCAAGCTTGCCTTGTTGAACATACACATCTTCCCAGGGCACATCCAGTTCTTCTGCAATAAGCATAGGCATAGACGTTTTTACTCCCTGACCAATTTCCGGATTGGGTGAAAATATGGTGACTTTACCTTCATCTGAAATTCTTATAAAGGCATTAAAATCGTTAAAATTTAACTGACTAATGTCTATTGGCGGTTCTACATGATCTTTACAAGCTGTAAATAGGTTGAAGCTAATAAGAATGCCTCCACTGGCTAATGCCGATGTTTTTAAGAATGACCTCCTACTAAATGTTTGTGTTTTTGAAAGATTCATTTTGTTTCTTACTTTATTGAGGTTTAACTTATTTTTTCTGCTGCTACTTTCACTGCTTTTTCTATACTGTTGTATGATGCACAACGACATATATTTCCATGCATAGCGTCTCTTATTTCTGAACTACTAGGATTTGAATTTTGATTCAAAAATGCCGAAGCTGTCATAATTTGTCCCGATTGACAATACCCACATTGGGGAACATCAATTTCTTTCCATGCTATTTGTACAGGATGATTTCCGTTTTCCGATAGTCCTTCAATGGTTGTTATATTCATACCTTCAGCCTGTGAAACTGGAAGCAAACAACTTCTCATAGCATGACCATCAACATGCACTGTACAAGCGCCACATTGTCCTATTCCACAACCATATTTAGTCCCTACTAAATCGATTTGGTCTCTTAAAACCCAAAGCAAAGGCGTGTCTGCATCTGCTTCTACAGTATGCTTTTTATTATTGATTTTTAAATTGAAGGTTGACATAAGCGGCATGTTTAATTAGATGTATTCGTTTAAATGTACAAAAAAATAGAAGTCACTTTTTGCTATTATATCTGTTTTAACATTGTTTTAAGAGATTCTAAATCGTTAACTCTAATATATAAGTGAGTTCGCCTTTTTTAATGCGTTGAAATATTATATAGTCACTAGATTTTATTTTCTACTTTTAATTTTTTTAGATTTGCCAAAGACAAATACTACTTATGGCTATTATTTCTTCCCTAGGACTTATTTTAATTACTTGTATCATTATTTGGAGAGCTTGCGATGGTTTTGAAATGGCTTCAAACTATTTAGGTAGAAACATGAAAGAAGGTATTAAAGGGGCTACTATCAACGCCATTGGAAGTAGTTTGCCTGAGTTATTTACGACCCTTTTTTTCTTATTTGTATTAAAAGATAAAGATGGTTTTTCTGGTGGTATTGGTACTACAGCGGGAAGTGCCGTTTTTAATGCTATGATTATTCCTGCGGTTGTAATTTTAGTAGTTATAGGAAAAGGCATTTCTTCGAAAATTGAAATCTCTAGAAAAGTTATATTACGGGATGGTATCTCACTTATCATTGCCGAATTAGCTTTAATTTTTGTGATTACAGGGCCATCTTTAAACTGGACTCATGGACTTATTTTGATGGTGTTATATTTTATTTATGTTGCTTATATGTTAATAAGTCAAGGAGCTGGAGATGTAGAAAACGATTATGAAGAGACTGCAGATGGTGGTAACAGAAGTATTGCCCTATTTAAAGGAGATCTTGCTACCGTGGTCATGGGTGACTCTAAAATTAATAAAGCCAAAGCTATTGGTCTATTAGTGCTTTCTGTTCTTTTTATAGGCTTAGCTTGTTTTTGGCTTGTTGAAGCTTGTGAGCAATTTGGAACTGCTATTGGGATGCCTATTTACTTTGTTTCCGTCGTATTGGCATCTGCTGCGACCAGCGTACCTGATACTATTATCTCATACAAAGATGCTATGAAAGGTAATTACGATGATGCTGTTGCTAATGCTTTAGGCAGTAATATTTTTGACGTTTGTTTTGCTCTTGGATTGCCTCTTTTTCTTTTTACACTAATTTATGGCCCTATAGAAATGAGTAGCGATACTATTGAAAATGTTGGACAATTACGTATTCTCCTCTTAATTTCAACGATAATCGTCTTCTTTATATTTGTCTTGGCTAAAAATGGTATCAAGAAACTTCATGCTAGATTGCTATTATTATTATATGTTCTGTTTGTTGCTTATTCTATTGGCAAAGGCGTGCGTTATGATATTCCAGTTATTAATGACATATCTTATCTACTTTCTATGATATCGCATTGGTTTGCTTCTATTTTTTAATACAAATCGATATAAATCATTTTGTTAGATACAAGCTCAAAAACTAGTTAAAGTTTTTATTCGGAGCCTTATGTCATTCCGCTAGAAGTATGAGGAGGAATCTCATTATTATGAGATTTCACAAGTTTATCTTGAGCGGAGCCGAAAGGTTCATACTTCACTCTGTCGAAATGACAACTAATTTAAAATAGAAATCCTCCTTTAAAGCTTATCTTCAATTAAAACAATCAGGAAATCGTTTTCAGCAAGCCCGATAGTCATCTCTTTTTCTGGATTTATAACTTGTAATTTTTCTAAATCCAATGCATTAAAAACATAAAGGTTTTTAATATAAACCTTTATGTTTTTTTATATCCTTTAATCTATTAAATCACCTTAAGCTCCTTACCTATTTTGGTAAAGGCTTTAATCGCTTTATCTAAATGATGACGTTCATGCCCTGCTGATAACTGCACACGGATTCTTGCTTTTCCTTTTGGTACTACTGGATAGAAAAAACCGATCACATAAATACCTTCTTCTAATAATTTTGATGCAAATTCTTGTGCTAATGTCGCTTCATATAGCATAACTGGCACTATAGGGTGATCTCCTGGAACGATGTCAAACCCAGCCGCTGTCATCTCTTTTCTAAAATATTGTGTATTGGTTTCCAATTTATCTCGAAGTTGAGTAGAAGCACTTATAATATCTAAGACTCTTATAGATGCTCCTACTATAGATGGAGCTACCGTATTTGAAAATAAATAAGGTCTGGAACGCTGTCTTAATAAATCAACAATCTCTTTTCTTGCTGCTGTGAATCCACCAGAAGCACCTCCTAAAGCTTTTCCGTAGGTTCCGGTTATAATATCTACGCGTCCCATAACATCTCTATATTCATGAGTTCCACGTCCCGTTTTACCAATAAAACCTGTAGAGTGGCATTCATCAATCATAACTAAGGCACCATATTTATCAGCTAAATCACAAATTTTATCAAGTTGAGCAATCGTACCGTCCATAGAAAAAGAGCCATCTGTAACGATTAACTTTCTACGAGATCCTTCTGCTTGAATTAATTGTTCTTCCAGATCAGCCATATTATTATGGGCATATCTAAATCGTTTTGCTTTACATAAACGAATGCCATCAATTATTGAAGCATGGTTTAAAGCATCCGAAATAATAGCATCTTCTGCATTTAAAATAGGCTCAAATACACCTCCATTGGCATCAAAGGCAGCTGCATATAAAATACAATCTTCCATTCCCAAAAATGAGGCTGTTTTTTGCTCTAACTCTTTATGAATGTCTTGTGTTCCACAAATAAAACGTACAGAAGACAAACCATAACCGTGAGAGTCAATGGCATTTTTACCAGCATCAACAACCTCTGGATGAGATGACAAGCCTAAATAATTATTCGCACAAAAGTTCAATACTTCTGACGATATTGTTGTACTTATTTCTGCACCTTGAGGTGTTGTTATAATTCTTTCAGATTTATATAAGCCTGCAGCTTTAATGTCTTCAATTTCATTCTGCAAATCATTCTTTATGTTAGAGTACATAGTCTTATTTTTTTATTAAACTTAAGCGGTTACTTTATATTGTTCTTTTAGTTCACGAATCATGGTTTCTGTGATAGCCCATAAATCGTATTTAGGCTTCCAACCCCAGTCCATTTTTGCTTCAGAATCGTCTATAGACTTTGGCCAATCTTCAGCAATATCTTGCCTAAAATCTGGTTTATAGTCAATTTTAAACTCAGGATATATTTCACGAATTTCTGATGCAATTTCTTTTGGGGAAAAACTTATCCCTCCTAGATTATAAGATGTTCTCACCTTAATGTTTTCAGTAGGAGCTTCCATAATTTCTATAGTAGCCCTTACTGCATCGTCTATAAAAATCATTGGTAAGGCTGTATCTTCATTTAAAAAACAAGTAAAATCTTCTTCTAAAACAGCTTTGTGATATATATCTACGGCATAATCAGTCGTTCCTCCACCTGGTAACGATTGATAACCTATAATTCCAGGATAGCGAATAGACCTAACATCCAAACCATATTTAATATGATAATATTGTGCCCAATTTTCACCATCTACCTTACTAATACCGTATACGGTTGTTGGATCTAAATAGGCATTATTAGGTGTGTTATTTCTTGGGGCGTTATTTCCAAAGACTGCTATTGAGCTTGGATAAAACACCCTTTCTATATTACAAAGCCTAGAGACTTCCAATACATTTAACCAGGTTTTCACATTAATATTCCAGGTTTTTAATGGATTTTCTTCTCCTTTAGCTGATAAAATAGCTGCTAAATGGTAGATTTGAGTTACTTTATATTGTACTACAACTTCTTTAATTCTATCTATATCTGTAGCATCAATAACTTCGAAAATACCATCTGAATCTTCACTATTTCTTATATCTGAAACAATGACACTTTCCTTTCCGTATTTATCCTGCAAGGTTTGGGTAAGCACTTTTCCAACTTGACCATTAGCCCCTATTATTAAAACTATTGTATCCATAAAAGCATTATTTACTAACAAAATTAAATATTACAGCTTTTAAAATAAAATATACATAAAAATTAAGTAATTATAACTTTTTCATAAACAAAAAACAGCTATATTTACTTTTAAACAATGAAATAATTAGCTTTTGCAATAATTTTTATTTGACATATATGGAAAACTTGGACGAAACTGATATTACCATCCTTAGGATTTTACAAAATGACTCTAAAAAAACGGCTAAGGAAATTGCTAAAATTTTAAATTTAACGCCTTCTCCTGTTTACGAACGCATACGTAGGCTTGAAAATCAAGGTTTTATAAAAAAATATGTTGCTATACTAGATAAAAAACTACTTGATCGATCGGTCACTACGATATGTCAGGTATCTATGCGGTATCATAGTGAAGCCTTTATTGAGAAGTTTGAGGAACAGATTCAAAACTTAGATGAAGTTCAGGAATGCTATCATATGGCTGGTCAGGTAGACTTTATTTTAAAAATAAATACAAAGGGGCTGGAAGATTATCATAATTTCGTGAAGTATAAACTTTCCAAAATTGAAAATATCGGGGTATTGAACAGTACGTTTGTTTTAAAGGATATTAAAAATTCCTCTGAGTTTTATATCTAATAGCCGGAAAATATCCAAAGTACCAGATACGAAACTTGAGTTATATTATAGAAACCAAAAATCAAGGAATCACCTCAGATTAGGGAATTATTTATTAATTAGTAACAAACTTCACTTTTTCGATACTAATAAGTAAACTATAACACCTAATAACTCATGCATCAATAGATTAAATACATGCTTCTAAAAGAGTGAAAGAAATCTTCAAGACACAAACCCTATAGATATGACAATGCCATTATTTATAGTCATACAGAAAGAATAGTCTAAATTATATAAAACAAAAATGAAAGAAACGTCCCAAGTTCGAAAATCATTACACAAGCCCTATAGATATGATAATACCATTCGTAGTCATAGACAAGATACGGGCATATTCCTGCTTGCGATGCTCATGTTTTTAATTATTGCTTTTGGTTTACTAGTAATATTTTTAACAATTCATTTGTCCTTATATATTTTAGGCGCATCTGTAGTAGTTATGATGATCCTATTTAAAATTCATAACACGTTTTATCACCGCTATTATCGAATCATAAAAAGAACAGAACAGAGCGGTCAAAATGAAGATCATGTATATTATGTCGTTCAATCATGTATTTCATACAAAAAACTGGAAAAAATAATCTATAACAAAAATGTAAAATGGAAAGATGTGGAGTCATTTTATAGTGATTCTCATAAAAAAGAGGCTGAAGCATTTTTTGATCGAAAAACGATTGAAAATAAGGGAGGTGAAACCGTAATTTCTCAAATTAAAAAGTCAATACATAAACCTAGATTTCGTGATAAATTCTTAGAGAAAAACAACTTTCATATATCAGAATTAATAGTTCCTGGAATGTTACTTGGAATAGTTTTAATCATCATTTATCTTAGGTTATTAGTGTTGTTTGTGCCTTCCAATATGTTTTTATTTGGGTATTTGGGTATACATGGGGTTATTATTTTTAGTGTCATAGCTGTGTATCATCTTTATATAAGAAAAAACCATCGCTATATTCGATTGATAGAAAGAACGGTGTGGCAAGGTCGATATAAAGAGACATCATACTATTTGCAATCATTTATTTCCAGAAAAAAACTAGAAGCCATAGAACATAGAAAAGATATACTATGGAAATATTATGACCATCCAGAATTCAAACCAAGTATTTCTAAAGAAAGTGCTGAATATTATTTTGATAAGGATACCACTGAAAAACACATTATAGAAGAAGTTTTATGATATTTCTTTAACAAACTCTAAAGCTCTTTTTTCATTATAATAAACATTTTTTTTATCCACAAATCCAACGTGTCCGCCATGTTGTGGCATTTCTAAATGAAGATTGGGATTGTTTTTTGCCTCTTTTACAGGATAACATTCTGGTGATAAAAATGAATCGTTTAAAGCATTAATAACTAAAGTTGGAACCTTAATATTTGGAAGAAATTGTAAACAGCTGCATTTTTCATAGTAATCTAGTGCGTCTTTAAAACCATGTGCTTTGGATGTATAAATAGTATCGAAGTCGAATAATGTTTTTATAGACGCAATGTCTTCAATGCTTAAATCATCTTTAAAGTTTTGCTGCTTCGTTTTTAAACGATTCACTAAATACTTTAAAAATCGATCGTGATACAGTTTATTTTTAAAAGTATGTAATGCTTTAGCCGAACCATACAAATAACAAGGTACTGAAGCTGTCATTGCTGCTTTTATTTCATTGGGTACGATGTCTCTTTCTCCCAAATATTTTAAAATCATATTAGCACCTAAGCTGATTCCACTTAAATAAATTTCTGAATAGTCTTTTTCTGAAATAATATGTGTAATAATAGCTTCTAAATCTTCGGTGGCGCCAGAATGATAACTGCGGTATTTTAAATTATCTTCTCCACTACAGCCTCTAAGATTTACACAAACAGCATCAACATCATTATTATTAAATAGTTTCGCTGGGCCTGTCATATAAGGTCGCTGCCCATTTCCTTCTAACCCATGCAATAGAATAACGAGCTTCTTTGTTTTTGCTTTTGAAAAACTCCAATCTAAATCGATAAAATCACCATCAAACAATATTATGCGTTCGCGTTCTTGTTCTAAATCTTTAATCCGTCTTACCAAACCAGAATACACGGTTGAAACGAATCCGTTTTTAAAAAGGAAAGCAGGTTTGTACTTTGAATCTATTACTGGCATAATTTAGTGTTCAGTGTTCAGTGTTCAGTGTTCAGTGTTCAGTGTTCAGTGTTCAGTGTTCAGTGTTCAGTGTTCAGTGTTCAGTGTTCAGTGTTCAGTAAAAGATGTTTTTTCATCTGTGGATTTTCGTATCATTTGCAATATTTTATTAATAACTTAATAACACTAATTGAACACTCCAAGAACTGCCTACTGTTACTGATCACTGAACACTGTTTACTGCTTACTATATATTTTAAACTTCTAAAGAAGTAAATTTAAAATCGGTACCATTGAATAGTCCTTTATCACTTAGTTTTAATGAAGGAATGACTAATAAAGCCATAAATGATAAGGTCATATAAGGTGCGTAAAGATGACTACCTAAGTCTTTTGCCATAGCGTCTAATTCTGCGTATTGCTTCCCTATGGTTTCTCCATCTTTATCACTCATAATACCAGCTACAGGGAGTGGTACTGTTTTTTCTTCGGAATTTGAAACAGCACAAATACCTCCTTTATTCTCAATAAGCAAATTAACAGCTTTATAAATGGCTTCATCACTAACCCCTACAACAATAATATTATGGGAATCATGACCAACAGAGGATGCAATAGCGCCTTCTTTTAATCCGAAATTTTTAATAAAAGCAATGGCCGGTTTTTGATTTTGATATCTATTAACAACGGCCATTTTAAGGATGTCGTTTTCAGTATTAGAAACCAAATTTCCATTTAAAATGGTAGCATTTACAATAAGTTCGTTTGTGACCAACTGTCCTTCTAAGGCTTCTATTACACGAATTTGTTTTGTTGATGATTCAAATCTAAAATCTGATACGTCCTTTTTGTTACAATTAAAGTTGTTAAGATTCTTAAAAGTTACCGGCTGTATTAAGGAGGTGTCTTTATCGAAAACTAGTTCGCCGTTTATATAAGTTTGAACGGTTTTAAAATTGGTTAAATCTTCTACAACAATAAAATCTGCATATTCCCCTTCTTGAAGTAAACCAACATCTAAATTATAATGTTTTACAGGGTTAATACAGGCTACTTTTAAAACTTTAAAAACATCTATTCCTTTTGCTACAGCTCTGGCGCATAAATTGTTAATATGGTGTAGTAACAGATCATCTGGATGCTTATCATCACTACAAAACATCATATTTTCAAAATGTGCTGGGAGCAAATCTATTAAGGCTTCAAAGTTTTTGGCGGCACTTCCTTCTCTGATTAGAATTTTCATACCTTTTTCTAGCTTTTCTAAGGCTTCTTCATAAGTAAAACATTCGTGATCTGTAGAAATCCCAGCATTAATATATTTTGTAACGTCATCGCCTCTTAAACCAGGTGCATGACCATCTACCGGTTTATTGTAATGTTTTGCCCATGCTATTTTTTTTAAGACTTCGTCATCATCAAACAACACACCTGGATAATTCATCATTTCTGCTAGATACTTAATATCTGGATTTTCAAGAAGTGTTTTAATAGCTTCTGAATTTATAACAGCGCCTGCCGATTCAAAATTAGTCGCTGGTACGCAAGAAGGTGCTCCAAAATTGAACTTGAAAGGCACTTTCTTACCATTACTAATCATAAATTCTACACCTTCAACCCCCAATACATTCGCTATTTCATGAGGATCTGAAACCGTTGCAACTGTACCATGTTTCACAGCTAACCTTGCAAATTCACTAGGTACTAACATAGAACTTTCTATATGGATATGTGCATCTATAAAACCTGGCAGTATATAATGGTTTACATCGTGCTCTTTTTCTTGAATAGATATAATGTTTCCATTTTCAAAAGTAATTTCCCCTTTATAAATACGCTTGTTTTGTATGTCTACTATGTGTCCTTGTATTTTCAAATTATGAATTGGTTAGATGCCTTGACTATGCTCAGCATGACAACATTATTTTAGTTCTATTTTAGTTCTATTTTAATAATATTTTCTGTGTTCTCGGTGACTCTAAATCTATTATCTGCTCTTCTATTAATGACCCAAACAATAGTATTGCCTGAGCAGAGTAATAAAGAACTTTCTTTATCTAACAATGATAATTTTTCGTCTTTAAAATATTTACTTACTTTCTTTTTTCCTTTCATACCGAATGGAAAAAACACGTCTCCTATTTTCCAAGGTCTTACTACTAAAGGAAACTTTAGAAGCGATTCGTCAACATAAATAGTTGTTGTATCATTTAATGAAACACCATTAGTTTTTGAAAATGTTAAAAGGCCAAAAGGCGTTTCAATTTCTTGATTTATATCTAAAATGAGAATGTCTTCTTGCACTTCTAAAAAAAGCTCGCTTAAAAGCAAAGTATCTCTATGTTTTATCAATCTATGCGTGTTAGACACCACATATTTGCCAGACTGGGTCTCTAATAAATTAACAACATCATTCCATTCTGTAAACCCGTAATCTTTAAACACTTCAAATAAATATGCTTTTGGGTTATTTTGTTTTTTAAATTCAGATATTTTAAAAGTTATTTTATTATCCTCAATAACATCAATGGCATCATTTAAAAACAACTCCATAGTATCTTCAATGATATCTCCACTATCACTTAAATTATTAATCGTACCTTGATAGCTTTGTAGCAAACTAGGGTTTATTTCTTTTAAAATAGGAATCACTTCATGCCTTAATTTATTACGTAAATATTTAGTGGATTCATTACTGCTGTCTACGCGCCACTTCAAATTGTTAGCCTTTGCATAATCAATAACATGTTCTCTAGAGAATGGCAATAATGGTCGCACAAACTTGTTATTAATTTCTGGAATTCCTGTTAAACCATCTAACCCTGTGCCTCTGGAAAAATTAATTAGAAAGGTTTCTAAATTATCATCTGCATGATGTGCTGTAAGGATATAATCAAACCCTAATTGTAGTGCCAACTCATCAAACCAATAATAACGTAATTCTCTGGCAGACATTTGAATTGATATTTTGTGTTCACTAGCATATCCTTCTGTATTAAAACTTTCAGTAAAAGCCTCTATATTTAGATCATCTGCTAGTTGCAATACAAACTTCTCATCATCATCACTTTCTTTTCCTCTAAGATTAAAATTACAATGCGCTAAAGAGATGTCTAAATTTAATTGGTGGCATAAATGCGTTAATACAACACTATCTACACCTCCAGAAATAGCAATAAGAAGTCTATTTTTATTTAAAAAATCAAGACGATTATCAATATGTTTTTTTAGTTGATTTAGCATGTTTTCAAATATACAACTTTGCCTATTTAAATACGTATCTTAATTCTTTAATCAAATGACATAAATCATATACCAAAAGTGTAGGTTTTGTAACTTTAAAGTATAAATTATAAAACTATTTATCATGTGTACTCTTGAAAAATTAAACGATAAAGCGGCTCAAACCGCTTTTAATAAGAAGGTGGTTTCAGTAACACAGCATTTACAAGCTTATATAAAACACAGATTATATATTGCCGAATCAATAGGTGTTATTCCCAAAAACATGTACACTTCTAATGATTTTATTGATGAAGGTATTGCCAAGTTTTATGAAAATGGATATGATATAGATATTGATACCACTGCTATAAAAATTAAGCTATTTAAAATTATTGATACCGATTTGGATACCCTTTTTAAAAAAGAAGCCTTTCACAAAGATACGGTGAGTACAAACTATATTTTAGAGGAAGAGCTAGATAATTTAGAAGAAAATTTTACTGTTGATGACGGTTTCGATTTTATTATGAATGAAGAGTTAGATGATATCTCGTATAAACAAGATGATAAGCACAAACATCTATTTTTATATGATGACAACAATTCTTCTATAATAAATGCTTTAGAAATTGAAGATTTATCCGCAATACACAATAAAAATCTATTAGGTAAATTTTACACATTATTACCAATTAAAGTATCAGATATAGTCGATCTTTTTATTTTTGGCAGACTTACCTACGATGAGATTGCTGAAGTTAAAAATATTGAAACTAAACGTGTTGAGCGTGTAATAAAATTAGTTATGGAGGCTTTTAAAAGTATTTAAGCTAATTTTCTAATACGTGCCGCATCGCCTTTGCTTTTACCAAACACTCTTCATATTCTTTTAAAGGATCACTTTTTGCTGTTATAGCACCTCCTACAGAGTATGACACGTAGTTTTTTGTTTCGTTATAAAGAATGCTTCTAATAACGACATTGAAGTCAAAATCGCCCGTGGGAGAAAAATAGCCTACAGAACCAGAATATAATCCACGTTTCGTTTCTTCTAAATCTTCAATAATACGCATGGCTGAAATTTTAGGAGCCCCCGTCATACTTCCCATCGGAAATGTACTTTTAATAACATCGACTGGATTTGTTGTTTCTTCAACCTTTGAGGTGACCGTAGAAATCATTTGATGTACTTGATCAAACGTGTATACCTTGGTTAATTCTTCTACTTCTACACTACCTTTTATAGCTGTTTTAGATAGATCGTTACGCACCAGATCAACAATCATTATATTTTCACTACGTTCTTTTGTGTCCTGTGATAAAGCTTCTTTTAGTGCTTCATCTTCTTCCATATCCGCAGAACGTTTCGCAGTTCCTTTTATAGGTTGAGAAATAATGGTGTCACCATCTTTTTTCAAATACCGTTCTGGAGATGCCGATAATAGATATTTATCTCCAAATTTTAAAAATGTTGCAAAAGGAGGTTTTGATATACTGTTAAGTTTCAAGTAGGTTTCCAATGGATCAATATTAGTATTTTCTGCATAAAACTCTTGGCAAAAATTAGCTTCATATATATCGCCTCTATGAATATGAGCAAGCATCTTGTTTACTTTTTCGAAGTACTGATCTTTATGTATACGGAGTTTTATTTTTACTTGTTTTTCTTCATTTGAAAGATTGCCACGTCGTACCTCCTCGCAATGACATATATTTTTTAAATCCTCTTCTAATTCATCATCGACACAGTTTAAATATTGTATTTCAACCTGATTCCCTTTAAACAGAAACAACTTTTTAGGTTGAAAAAAGTACAAATCCGGAAATTCTAAACTATCAAAATTTTTAGAGTTTAAATCTTCAACATCATTTTTTAAATCGTAGGTTAAATATCCAAAAATCCAATCATTTACATTGGACTGATATTCTTTTAACATGTCAAAACTCCCTTCAAATCCCGTTTGAATACTTGTAAAAGCATCTACCGCCAAGACTGCTTCGTAGTTGGAATGATTTTGTTTGTAGTTGTTAGAATCTAACCAAACAACATCGTCAAATTGCTGACTCCAAATCAATAATTGATTTTTGAATTGTTCAGCATTTTCTAAATTGTGAATTTGTGTTGCCCTCAAGAATAAAATTTAATGTGTAAAGTTAGTTAGAATCCTTAAAAAATTATAAGTTTTGCAGTCTAAACAATTTGATTACTTAAAATATTCCATTTTCATGTTCGCTTTAGAAAACGAAAAATTAAAAATAGCTGTTAAAAAAACAGGTGCAGAATTATGTAAAATCACTTCGATTAAAAATGATATTGACTTTATGTGGAATGCAAACCCCAAGGTTTGGGGAAGTTACGCCCCTAACCTATTCCCTATTATTGGCGCATTAAAAGACGGCTCTTACCATATTGAAAATAAAACTTATAAGCTACCTAAACACGGTCTTGTAAGAAACAATGATAAACTAATAGTACATAAACAAGGCGAGAATTCTTTAACTTTTAAATTAAGTTATGACGAAGATTCATTAAAAATATACCCTTTTAAGTTTGAGTTTCTTATTACCTATAAACTTATAGATAATATAATAACCATGACACATACTATTAATAACCTGGATGATACCATCATGTATTTTTCATTAGGTGGTCATCCTGCATTCAAATGTCCTGTGTATAATGATGAAGCCTATGATGATTACTTCTTAGAATTTGAACACACAGAAAACTCTGAAACACATTTAATAAACATGAGAAATGGTCTTATTTCAAATAAAACGAAACCTATTTTTAATAACTCTAACATATTAGAATTGAGACATGACTTATTTAATGAAGATGCCCTTATTTTTAAAGATTTAAAATCTAAAAAAGTTACTTTAAAGAGTAAATCGCAGGGTGCTATTCTTACAGTTAGCTATAAAGATTTTCCTTATTTAGGCATTTGGGCAAAACTGGATGGTGATTATGTATGTATCGAACCATGGCTTGGTATTGCTGATAGTGAAAATACGAATCAGAATTTAAAAGAAAAAGAAGGTATTTTAACTTTGATGTCGCAACAAACATTTAAAGCGTCTTATAGTATTGAAATACATAACAGTCATTTATAAATTTATTAGGCTTAACTTTGCCGATTAAATAATATCATTTTGAGTTTTCAGGATTTAAATTTAAACACACCACTTTATAACGCGTTAGACGATTTGGGTTTTACAACCCCAACGCCCATACAGGAACAAGCATTTAATGTTGTTAGTTCTGGTAAAGACATGGTCGGTATTGCGCAAACTGGTACTGGTAAGACTTTTGCCTACATGTTACCAATTATTAAAAATTTAAAATATTCTACTCAAGAAAACCCCAGAGTTTTAGTTTTGGTTCCTACACGAGAACTGGTTGTACAGGTAGTAGATGAAATAGAAAAGCTTTCTAAATACACGAACAATCGTATTTTAGGAGTTTACGGAGGAACCAATATTAATACACAGAAACAAGCGGTTGCAGAAGGTATAGATATTTTGGTAGCCACACCCGGAAGGTTATACGACCTAGCTTTAAGCAGGGTTTTACAACTTAAATCTATTCAGAAATTGGTTATTGATGAAGTTGATGTGATGCTCGATTTAGGGTTTAGACATCAATTGATTAATATTTTTGACATCCTGCCTACACGTAGACAAAACATTATGTTTTCGGCGACTATGACGCAAGATGTTGATACTTTAATTAGTGATTTCTTTAAAAGTCCAGAGCGTGTTTCTATAGCTGTTTCTGGTACACCTCTTGAAAACATTTCACAAACACGTTATAATGTTCCTAATTTTTATACTAAGGTCAATTTATTAACGCATTTACTAAATGACACCGAAACCTTTAATAAAGTTTTAGTCTTTGTTGCCTTTAAACGCATGGCAGATCGTTTGTTTGAAAAACTAGATACCATATTTCATGACGAATTGTGTGTGATTCATTCTAATAAAACCCAAAATTACAGACTACGAAGTATTGAACAATTTAGAAATGGCGAGAACCGTATTTTAATTGCCACAGATGTGATGGCGCGTGGGTTGGATATTGATAACGTGTCTCATGTTATCAATTTTGATACGCCTTTATACCCCGAGAATTACATGCATCGTATAGGTAGAACGGGACGTGCAGAACGTGAAGGTAAATCAATCGTTTTTTCTACTAAAACTGAACAAGAGTCTATTGAAGATATTGAATCTTTAATGAATATGGAAATCCCGCTTTTGGAAATCCCTCCTATTGTAGAAGTTTCTACAGAATTAATTGAAGAAGAACGTCCACAAATAAAAGAGCGTAACAACCCTACAAAACGAAAAGATGAAGATGCTCCAGGCCCAGCGTTTCATGAAAAGTCTGAAAAAAATTCCAAAGAAAATTTAGGAGGTTCTTATAAATTTAAAATTGCTGCTAAATATAAAAAACCTAAAACGAGAGGCGATAAGAATTATAATAAACGGAATAAGAGGAAGTAGTTTTTAGTGTTCAGTTTTCAGTGGCAGTTTGCAGTTGTTTTCGATAGTTGTTATTTTAAATCTCTATACAATTGTGAATCACTCAAGGTTTCTTTCTCCGTGTTCTTTGCTTCTTCTTTATTCAGATCTATTTGATTTTTATCTTGATCGATCCATCTAATCAATTTATCATTTTCAAAATAAAATCTGTTTTCGATCTTCTCTTTGTCAGATTCTTTAAAGTCTTCGGACCACTTAGGGTTTTGATATACAGTTTTCGTTTTGAATACAAAGAATAGCTTATTATTCCAATAATAATATTCTGAAACTAAATCTGCTTTATCTCCTTGAAAACTTACAATTGATTTTTTTAAATCATCTCCTTGATAGAATCGATCTAGGTTTGCCATAGCCATTCTATATATACTTTCACTTTCAAAAGCATAGTTTTCAGGATTCATATCCTTGCTAACACTTATATCTTTACTTTCTTTTTTTGTGAAGCTTGAAATAGAAGCGTTAATATCGTTAAACCGCTTTCTAATTATTAGTATTGCTTCTGAATCCTTATTTATGCTTGAAGTATTTGATTCTATTGATTTTTCTACTTGAGATTCTTTTTTAGGCAAATCATTCTCTTTCTGGATTTGCTCCGAAGTTTTGTTATTATTGGTATTAATTTCATGGCCTTTTTTATCATTATTACAGGAAATGATAAGAATAATTAATACTGGCAAGTAGATGTAATATTTCATTTGGGGTTTGGTTGGGGTTACATTATGATCAGATATAAATTCGTTTGACATCTGATCATAAACAAAATTATATTTTTAAATTTAAAATCAATAATTTATAAAAAAACATTACTCCTATAATCCAGAAAACACAACTTTATTAGAAATGGTAGCTGTATCATCTATAAAAATGGTTTTTGAAGAAATGGTTGCTAAAATGGAGTCATTACTTTTATAAGCGTCTGATACAACATTATAAACTAGTTTTATTTTTTGTACAGAATCAGAAATAGTCTCAACCTCTCCTACTTGACGAATGTTTTCTATAGAAAAATCTCCTGCATAATTTGGAATCGAATCATTTGATAGCTTTCTAAGTTGTATTAAAATATCATCTTTAAATTCCGGATGTTTTTCTTTAAGTTTAATTAAATCAAAATACTCCTGAAGTTTTTGAGTTGACAAAATTTGATACCTATTCATTACAAAATTATCATCAGATCGATAGACTTCGGCATCTTCTTCTTCAAAAGCGGGAATTTCAGAGACCTTATTAACTTCATTTTTACATGAAATAAAAATCAGAATACATATTATATAGATCAGTTTCTTCATTTCACAATAAATTTAAGTTTAACAATCTTTCCGTGTTCCAATGTTTTGTCTAAAATTTCAACTCTTCCTAAGTTACGGGTAGGTATTGTGATAAACCTAATAAAATCTTCTTTGGTAAATATTTCAACCCCTATGTTATCATTAAATAATTGATATATCTGAGCATCATTTGCTATAAGTTTATCAAGTTGTTGTTTATGTTTCTTCCAGTCTTTTACATTTCCGTTAGAATAATAATGTAACATTAAAGCATAATCATCTGTAATAAGTTTAACTGTTTGGTTGGAATTGGAGTCGATAGACCTAACTATTGTATCTGTTTTATGATATGGAGATTGCACTACAAACCTAATACGAGTTTCTTTAGTCTCATAATTAAAACACCCCAAACTATCCGTTTTAAAATATAAAGGCGATTCTTCATCTTGTAAAATCTTAATATCTAATGGCGTTTTAGTTATAGGCTCATTTTTAATAGCATCTACAAAGCAAAAATGAAATTGATTTTTAGAATTCATACCAAACACAAAAAAAACAAGTACAGGAATTAGCAACAACAGCCAATACAAAGATTTTCTTTTATTTAAAGAAAAGGGTTCTTTGTTTTTATGAGTAGCTTTAAATGTATTCCAATCCTTCAAACCAACATACTCACTTAGTAAATTAAGCATGTCAATTCTCGGTAATTTTTCAGTATTATTTTTAAAATAAGTATAGAACCACTTTTCACTAACCTTTGCTTTTACTTTAACAAATAAGTCTTCTTGAAATGAAACAATGTCTTCTCCTTTCCATTTTTCAATTAAATCTGGCGCATGATTACTTTTTAAAAAAGTAGTTGCTACTTTCTTTTTTAAAAGATTGAAGTAATAAAGGTCTTGTTTAATCAAACGAAAAACTACTGATTATAAATTAATTACAAATTGTAAAACAGATTACAAACCTTTTACAATGGCTTTACAATTCGTTGCTTTGATTGCTCCATATGTTTGCTCATATAATTATTAAAAATATAAAATTATGAAAGCAAATCAATTAAAAACAGTATTAAAAATTTTAGCAGTTAATTTAATCCTTGTTTCATTTTTCGCTTGTAACCAATCTTCTAAGTATAAAGAAAGTGTTCCTGTTTCAAATGTTGAAATAAATGAAGATTTTGAATCTGTTAATGATGACGACTATGATTTTGTTTTAAAACAAGATGCATCAACAAATGCAATTCCGAAACATTTAAAAATAATTAAATCTGCTAATGCCAAATATAAAGTTAAGGATGTAAAAAAAGCTACTAATCAAATTAAACGTATGGCATACAAATACGGTGCTTATATTTCTGATTTAAGGTTTGATAATAATCTATACAAAAAAGAGAATCGGTTTACTCTTAAAGTACCTGAACAATATTTTGATTCTATGATGGATTCCATTGGTTCTTTTGTTGAGTTTATTGATTATGAAAACATTACCACACAAGATGTTACTGAAGAATATATTGACATAGAAACGCGTCTTAAAACAAAGTTGGAAGTAAAACAGCGTTATGAATCTATTTTACGCAAAAATGCTATTACTGTTGAAGATATTTTAGCAACTGAGGACAAATTAAGAGTTATACAAGAAGAGATTGAAGTAGCTCAAGGAAGACTTAAATATCTAACCAATAAGGTCTCTTATAGTACCATTCAAATTGATTTGTATGAAACTGTTGTATACAAAGAAGAGCCTACCGCTTATAACAAAACATTTTGGTCTAAATCTAAAGAGGGTATCTCTTTTGGTTGGGATTTTATAGAATCTATAGTTATTGGTATGATCCATATATGGCCATTGATTATTATTGGGGTTTTAATTTTCTTTTTAATAAAAAAACGTTTAAAAAGGAAATCTTAATAGAAAAAGTCCCTTTTCATTTATTTGAAAAGGGACTTAAATATACTTTGTAAAAATGTATTAAGATTTCTGAAATATTTTTAATATAATAATACCTATTCTTATTAAAACAAAAGTAATACTACCAAACACTGTAGTTAAAAAAGAAACCTTTAGTCCTCCTGCTAATCTGGGCGTAGATATTATATCCGTAGCTTCTACAATATCGAAGGCAGTAATAAGACCTATCATGGATCCTAAAAACCCCAACACCAATCCTAATAAGCTTGCATCGGATGCCAGAGCAGACATTTTTTTAGATACTCCTCCATCCTTATTTAAGCTTAGAAATCCTCTAATTAAAAAGAATATGGCGACTAAAAGACATATCAATATTAACGACATGAATAATGGGCCTCCTTCGTAAAATCTCTTAACTAGTTCTGAAAAAAAACTTCTTCCTTGTAATATATATAATGTTCTCATAATTTATAAATTTATTGTTTTTTAATGAATGTTTTGGGCGCATGTCCCGAGTTTTTAAGTATGACTATTTTATTTTTAATATCGAAGTCTAAAACAACCCCTAAATTCTTTAGTGTAGTAAACTCTATTTTTGGTCTGGCTGATAGCTCTAGTAAATTATTCCCCTCCGTTCCACCTATTAATGTTTTTCCATGAGCCTCGAATACCAGTTTGAAGGGCATCTCCTCATTCTCATAAACCCCTGCGTATTGCTCTATCTCTTCTTCTGTTAACTCAATAGTACCAAAATTGGGTATTATTATATCTTTACCCGTTACTGCATTAACAGCATTAAACATGATAGACATCGGATCAAAATCTAGTGCATTAGTATTTAAAGCTATTGCAATTTCTAACTTTGGTATATATATTAACATAGACAGAAAGGAATCGATCCCGCCATTATGTCCAAAAAATGTTATTCCGTTCTTTTTCATACTAAAAATGCCACTACCATATTCATTCTCAATTCTAGTCATTAAAGCGAAACTTTCTTTAGACATTAATTTATCATGAAATAATGCATCTATAAAAACAACTAAATCCGAAGGGTTAGATACAATACTCCCTGCTCCTCCAGGAACACTCATATCGGTTTGAGACTTTTCATTCCATCTTGCGTTTTCATAATAATAAGACAAACACTCTTTGCTAACTATGTCTATAAAACTACCATAATAGGTGTTTTTTAAATGAAGTTTATCTACAACTCTTTCTTTTAAAATTTCTTTATACGATTTGCTTTCTATTTTTTCTAAAATATATCCAAGCAACACATAATTAGAATTACTGTATTCATGTTTTTCTCCAGGCTGAAAAACAACATCATGTTTTATAATTCTTGGCAACATTTCTGCTTGAGTTGCTGGTTCTAACATCCAGGTCTGAAAATTTTCATCATTAGTGATATCAAATAAACCACTACTGTGATTTAATAAATGGGCAATAGTGATGTTTGATGCATTTGCAACCTTCGGAAAATAAACAGACAGCTTATCCTCTAATTTGATTTTTCCCTCATCTACCAACTGGAAAATTAATGTTGCGGTAAATGTTTTTGTAATAGAACCTATTCTATATTTAGCAGCTATTGTTGCTAATTTACTGTCGTTCTGATTGATGTACTGAAAGCCCACAGATTTATTATAAACGGATTCTCCTTTTTGCAGAATAGATAAACTTCCCATAACTTTATTATTTTGATATAATAACTCTAAAAAGGAATCCAATTGTTTATAATTAGTACTTTGAGAGAAACCTGTTGCTGTTACTAATAGTAGTATTAATAGTAGTTTTTTCATTTGCTTTACAATTTTAATATGAATTAGAAGTTTTAAACGTGTAAGTAAACCTTGAGTTTTTTATTATATCTTAAATTATACTCTCACATTAAAAACTATCGGATATAAACAATGGCTTTCCATTACTAGGTTTGCTAAAAGAATTGGTAATATTATCATAACTAATGATTTTAATTAAACATGACACAAATTTATAGTGCTTTTATAACCGATTAATTAAAATGCGATGGATGACTGATTTAGCAATTAAAATAACATCCTGTTAAAACTATTGCTAAATTGGTTATCTATCTACAAAAACCAATTTAGCTATAGAAATATGGTATTATTGTAATATTATTTAAGTAAATGCTAACAAGACAATTCTTTTTTAACAAAATAGGTCAGTTATTACTCCATATCATATTTTGGTGTGGTGTCCTTTTGTTCTACACCTATTTTTTTGGTTTTGATAGCATTGATTTTAGTTATGTAGTATCATTTTCATTGTTTTTAATGCCGATAACTATTGCTACTACCTATGTTTTTATTTATAAGCTTGTACCTAACTACCTTATAACAAAAAAATACTTTCAGTTTGGTTTGTATAGTGTATATACTATTATAATCTCTTCCTACCTCATTGTTATTTCTGTATTTTATGGATTAATTTATTTATCCCATTTTAAATATGCGGATATGGCTCCAATTAGTAGAAATTTATTTTTTGTAGCTACTGCCGTTTATTTAGTGGTTATTGTAGTAAGTGGATTTAAATTATTAAAACTTAATTTAAAACAAGTTGAACAAACCAATAAACTCGAAAACAAAGTTTTAGAAACACAACTTAAACTTAAGGAACAGCAACTTAATTATTTAAAGATGCAGATTCATCCTCATTTTTTATTTAACACACTAAATACCATGTATGGTTTTGCTTTAAAAAAAGCAGATGAAGCACCAGAAATGATTTTAAAACTTTCTAACTTATTAGATTATTTACTCTATAAAGTGGACAAACCATTTGTACAATTAACAGATGATATTGATCACATTAAAGATTATATAGAACTAGAAAAAATGCGGTTTAATGATACTTTAGATATTGTTTTTTTTACCGAAAACATTCCTAATGATATTAAGATTGCCCCTATGCTATTACTGCCATTTATCGAAAACAGTTTTAAACATGGTGCTATAAAAAACGGTTTATTATCTATTAAAATAAATCTAAACTGTAGAGACAAGAACATTCATTTTAATATTGAAAATACGAGCACACAACCAGACACCTATAAAAATGGTATTGGGTTAGAAAATATTCAAAAACGACTAGATTTATTATATAAAGATAATTACACTTTAAATATTACTAAGAATAATGATTTTTTTAAAGTAAATTTAATTCTAAATACCAACGCTTCAGAATAATTGTTACAAAGCAAAAACATATCGTGCCTTATTATTGATGATGAACATATAGCTAGAGAAGTTATAGAAACGCATCTAAAGAAAATACCGAATATTAAAATAATAGCCAGCTGTAGTAATGCCATTGAAGCATTTTCTCATATAAGAAATAATAATATCGATTTGGTTTTTTTAGATATTAATATGCCCGAAATATCTGGAATCTCTTTTGCAAAATCAATTAACAAAGATATTAAAGTTATATTCACAACGGCTTATCGGGATTATGCCGTAGAAGGTTTCGAATTACAAGCAGTCGATTATTTATTGAAACCTGTTTCCTTTAATCGTCTGCTAAAAGCTGTTAACAATTATTTTGATATATATAGTGAATCAAAAAATACTGCTATAGAAAGTACAAACAATAATGACTTTATGTTTGTTCGATCTGATAGACGTATGATCAAAATAAATTTTGATGCAATTATTTATATAGAAAGTTATAGCGACTACATTAAAATTCATTTAGCCGATAATACCATTATAACCAGAGAAACCATTAGTGCTATTGAAGGGAAGCTACCTCCTAAAAAGTTTATCAGAATACATAGGTCTTATATTATATCCATAAATAATATTGCTTCATTTACAAATGAAGAAATCATTATTAACAAGAAGTCGTTACCAATAAGTAGAAGTTATAAGAAAGACGTATTGCAACTTTTAGAAAGGTTTTAAAAAAAAGATGCCCCTTCTCAAACTAATGAAAAGGGGAGCTATAGAAAGTTGCTAAAAACCAGGAAAAGTAACCAACCAAAACTTTAACCCTAACTAAAGTTAATCCTCAATTTTTACTTGGCTCTCTACGATATCTTTAATAGGAACAACTAATTTTCCTTCTTTAGTTTTTAACGTAATAGTTATACTATCTATTGTTTCAACCTCACCTTTAATATTGTTAAATTCGATGACCTGTCCAATTTCGTATATTTTTCTGGTATAAAAAGCTTTTAAGACGTCTCCAACTACCTTTTGCGCACCAAATCCAAATGCTAAAGCGAATGCCAATAAAAAAGCAGCTAAAATCATGGTTAAGTTGCTTGTAATGATTTCTGTATTTACACCTGCTTGATTTAATGCAGTTATAGAAGTAAATATGAGAATGATAAAAAAGACCACTTGACTTATAATTTTTGCTCCAGATAAATCCATCGATTCAAAAAAAGTTTTTAGACCTTTTTTAATAACATTGGCTAAAATTAATCCGACCGTAAATATGACTAATGCAGAAAATAATTGTGGTAAATACCCCAAAAGGTTACTTATTTGCGTAGAAATCATGGTTAAATTCATAATATCTGATGCCATGATTAATAGCATGATATACATCACCCATTTCACAAAATTTGAGACTACTTTTACAGTGTCAAAATTCAACTTTTTCCCTTCAACAATCTCAATGTCATTTATAGCATTATCCAGCTTGTTCGCCTTTGCCAGCTTTAAAGCTTTCTTGATAATTTTGACAACAAGTTTAGTCACCAACCAACCAATAACCAAGACTATTATGGTTCCTATAATGTTCGGAAATATGTCGGTTATTTCAAGCCACATCCTACTTAAAGACTCCATGGCTACATCTTTAGCTTTTGTTGCTTCTTCCATATTCTATTTTGTTAATGTTATATTTTAATTTTCGTTATTTCTTACCTTTTCTCTGCTTCATAACAGATTCAATTAAATCGCCGATATTATAAGAAAATAATTCAGCGAGATCCATAAGCAACTTGGCCATGGCAATATCTCTCATAACCTTAGACTTAAGTTCCTTCGGAACATGCTTAAGTGGCTTGTTTATGTCTTTAAACGGATTATTTTCCATTATTTAAGATATTATCGTTATACACTGTTATCAACTTATCTTTAGCGCGTTTAATTCTCATCTTAACGGCACTTTCCCCAATTTCTAAAACACTTTCAATCTCTTTAATAGAAAGGAAATCCTGGTATTTTAGTAATAAAATCATTTTCTCATCAGGAGAAATTAGTTCTAAAGCTATTTTTAGCTTATCTACTTTCATATCAAGAAAACTATAATCATTGTCTTCTTCAGAAAGGTTTTCAATATCTTTATAATCTACAGATTGTTTTTCTAATTTTTTAGCGGTATTTCTAGTGACATAATTTACACAATGATTATATGTAAAGGCATACAGCCATGTTGAAAATTTCGATTTCTCTTTAAAGCTTCCCAACTTAACAAAAAGTTTTAAAAAAACATCTTGAGTTAAATCTTGAGCTTCATCTTCATCTTTTGCAAAACCATAACATTTATTATATACCAAAGTGGCATATCTGTCGTACAAGATCTCAAAAAGCAATGTATTATTGTCTTTCACAATTGCTTTTACCAGATCTTCATCGGATAATTTATTAATGTTTTCGAGGGTTTTCAAATGTAGCTTACCGCTATTTAACTGTTTATATTTAGGACATCACTTTAAAAAAGTAATATTAATCTATTTGGTACACAAAAACCAAAAATAAGTAAGTTTTATATTATAAAAACCAAATTTTTAGTAATTTGTAAGTTAAAAATTTACTAAAATTAAAATTTTACAAAATGAAAAGTAGAATATTATTAATTGTTGCTCTAAATCTATTTTTTTCATGTAAAAAAACTAATACTTCACCAAAAGAACTTATAACGAAGTCCAATACCTCATCAAAATATGCTTGCGTACCACAAGTCACAGATGCTGAATGGTATAAAAAAGACAATATAGCGCCTCTTTTAGAAGGTTATGATGTTGTAAATTATCCAATAACGACTCAAAATGCTTTGGTACAACGTTATTTTAATCAGGGCATGACTTTAGCTTATAGTTTTAATCATGCAGAAGCAGCACGTTCTTTCTATTATGCCACAAAACTAGATCCAGATTGCGCTATGGCTTTTTGGGGATATGCTTATGTATTAGGCCCCAACTATAATGCTGGTATGGAAGATGATAATTACGAGCGTGCTTATGAAGCTATCCAGAAAGCAAAAGAATTATCTAAAAATGCAACCGAAAAGGAAAAACAGTTTATAGATGCCATGGCATTACGTTATGCACCAGAACCTCCTGAAGATAGAACTGCTTTAGACTCCAAATATTCTAATGCCATGAAAGCATTATATGCACAATATCCTAATGATACAGAAATTAGTTCCTTATATGCGGAATCTCTTATGAATTTACATCCTTGGGATTTAAATGAAAAAGATGGCACAGAAAAACCATGGACTGTAATAATAGTAGCTCTTTTAGAAAAGCTTATTGCCCAAAACCCGAAACATCCTGGTGCACATCATTTTTATATTCATGCAGTTGAAGCTTCAAAGACCCCAGAACGTTCTAATATATCTGCAAAAGCTTTTGATGATAGATTAGTTCCTGGTTCTGGACATTTGTTACATATGCCTTCTCACACGTACATAAGAACTGGAGAATATCACAAAGGAACATTATCAAATATTGCTGCCGTTAAAGCAGATAGTGCTTATGTTACGACCTGCCATGCACAAGGGGCATACCCACTTGCCTATTACCCTCACAATTATCATTTTATGGCTGCTACAGCGACCTTAGAAGGTAATAGTCATTGGGCTATGATTGGGGCCCATAAAGTATCTGAACATGTACATCCAGAAATAATGAAACAACTTGGCTGGGGCACTTTACAACATTACTATACCATCCCGTATTATGTAGCTGTAAAGTTTAAAAAATGGGATACTATTCTAAACATGAAGCTAGAAACCTATAATTTAAAATATCCGAAAGCGATCAGGCATTATGCTGAAGGTATGGCGTATTTAGGAAAAGGAAATTTGGGTAAAGCTAAAACTGAATTATTAGAACTTGAGAGCTTAGCAAAAGACGAAACATTAAAAGAGATTACTGTTTGGGATATTAATTCTGTTTACGAGTTAGTTAAAATAGCTGAAAACGTTTTAAAAGCTGAAATTTTAGCTCAAGAAGGTGATTTAAAAAGCAGTATCGTACTTTTAAAACAGGCAGTAGACATGGAGGATGCTTTAAATTATAACGAGCCACCAGATTGGTTTTTTTCAATTCGCCATCACTTAGGACGTATTTACACACTTAACGGACAACATAAAATGGCTATTGAATTGTACCTTGAAGACCTTGAGTATTTACCTAAAAACGGATGGGCTTATCATGGTATAAAAACGGCTTATGAAGCACTAAATGATAAAGAAAACACAGTTCGTTATGATTCATTTTTTAAAGAAAGTTGGAAACATGCGGATTTTGAATTGTAATCGTTTACTTTAATTCTTAAAAAGGTCTAAAAAGCTAAATTATGTGTCATTGCGAAGGAGGGACGACTGCAGCAATCTTTTTAAATTAGACAGATTCTCACGTCGCACTTGTAGTGCTCCTCAGAATGACGGTCTCATTTTAGCTTTTTAGACCTTTTTTGCTTTATCTTAATAGCAATACTTACTGAAATGTATAGCTGGTTTTCACAACTTGTGTTAATCTAAAATATCCAAAAGCGTAGTTATCAGGAGTTGTAGTATTAATACAGTTTCCTCTTAAAGGTACTGGTGTAGTACTAAAAAGTCCTGTCCCTTCAGATTGTTCTATAAGAATTCCTATATAATTTGAATAGGCTTCAGAGATACCAAAAAAAGAAATATCTACTATATCTCCAGGCCTGAAAGCCTCTATTTCATCTGTATCCTCATCTTCTTCTTTTTCAAACCACCAAGGAATTTCTTTACCATTAGAAAATTCATCATCACCATCTTCCAGTATTGGCAATAAATCTCCCTGTCTTTGAAACTTAAATAAATAATAGTTTTCTTCTGCTTCAGGATCTGTAAAAATGATATTTACTTCTAGCTCTTCATCATCGAAACCGTCTTCTGTGGACTGGTAAATATCATCTATATCTACAACCGATGTTAATGTTTCATTTGCACTATACGTTTCACCCTCATGAATAACTTCTAAGGTATAAGATTGATTGATTATAGGCTCAAAATCGGTAACGACATATTCACCATTACCTTGATGTGTAAAAATAAACTCTTGCCCATTATCATCATTCGTTACTTTTACAGAAGCATTCGTAACATGCGTATTAGTAGTTGTGTCAAAATAAGGTGTTGACTCACTTAATTTAATAATTTGATTATTTCCTGTTGTTCCTTTTTCCCAATCAAGAGATGCCTCAATAACTAATCTAGTAGGTCCCTCTTGTACATCTACATCTATAACATCCTCGCAGGACACTAATGTCATAGTTAAAAAAAGTACGATCAATTTAAAATATGTGTTCATTTTGTTAAAATTTAAAGTTATAAGTTATTGCTGGCATCATTCCAAAAATAGACGTTCTGGTAGCCTCATTAATACCCAAGTCTTGATTTTGGGTAAAAGAAATTGAAGCTGCATTTTTTCGACCATAGGCATTGTAAATTCCAAAAACCCATTCTCCTTTCCATCTGTTATTGGGCTTTCTGTTGGGTTTATATGTTGCTGAAATATCTAACCTGTGGTAAGCTGGTAATCGATCGGAATTTCTAGCTGCAAAGCTAGCAATCGATTGTCCTTCATATTGATATTGTCCATTAGGATAAGTTACTGGTCGTCCTGTTTGAAAAACCATATTACTACTAAATGTCCATTTGTCATTTAACTCATAAGCTCCTGTAATTGAAAAATCATGGGTTCTGTCAAAAGCAGAATTGTACCAATCCCCATTATTAATTCCTGGACCTCCAGCATTTCCTCCTAAGGTTCTTTGTTCTGCCTTAGATAAAGTATATGAAACCCATCCTGTAAATCTGCCTTCATTTTTACGAAATAAAAGCTCTAAACCATAAGCTCTGGCCTCTCCATTTAAAATCTCTGTTTCTATATTGTTTGTACCTATTAAATCAGATCCATCAATGTAATCTATTCTATTATCTGTTGTTTTATAATACCCTTCTACTTCTAACGAGTATTTTTTATCATTAAAATTTCTAAAATATCCTATAGCATATTGATCTGATAATTGTGGTTTAATAAATTTCCCACTCGTAGTCCACACATCTAAAGGTGTTACCGAAGTGGTATTCGATAGTAAGTGAATGTATTGAGCAGATCTTGAATATCCAGCTTTTACAGATGATGATTCATTTAATTGGTATGCCAAAGATGCTCTTGGCTCTAAATTTCCAAAGTTTTTAATAGTTTCACTTTTGCCATAATCTGTCTCCCCAATGGCTGTACCTCGCTCATAAATACCCAAAAGACTATTATAAACTACGGGTTGATTGTTCGCGTAATCTGTCATTGCTTGCCCTCCTAAACGACTAAAAGCACTGTACCTTAATCCGTATTGCACGGTTAATTTATCGGTTACCTTATGCTCTGCATTAACATACAAACCGCTTTCGAATGCTTTTTTTCTATCTAATGATAAAGGGTTTATAGGTGACGTTTCGGAAGTTGGTCGTACTTGACCAGGATCAAAATCATAATAAATACCACTGACTCCAAAGTCTAATTTAAATTTATCGCTGGCATAATATTTAAGATCATACTTCACATTATAATTATTAATTGAAGAAATCCAATCGAATTCATTAAGCGTAATTTCTAAATCATAATCATACTTACTATAAATTAAAGATAAGTTAGAAAATAAACGATCGTTAAAAATATGGTTCCATCTTAAATTTCCTGAAGCATTACCATAACTACTGGCAAAGCTTTTTCCAAACTTAAAGGAGTCTCTACCAAAATACCCAGAAAGATACAACTTGTTTTTATCGTTTAATTTATAATTTGTTTTAAGGTTTAAATCATAAAAGCCAACTCTATCATCATCATCTGCTGCTGCTAAAAATACGTTTACATAAGAACTTCTTCCTGCAACTAAAAAAGACCCTTTGTCTTTAAAAACCGGGCCTTCAACAGCTAATCTACTGGATATTAAACCAATTCCTCCTGTTAAAGCAAAATGCTTACTGTTCCCATCTTTTTGACGTACATCTAATACAGAAGAAGTTCTTCCTCCAAAACGAGCGGGAATACCTCCCTTGTATAGTTTGATATCTTTAATAGCATCTGCATTAAACACAGAAAAGAAACCTAACATATGTGATGTGTTATATATAATAGCTTCATCTAATAATACTAAATTTTGATCTACAGCACCACCTCTTACATGAAACCCACTAGATCCTTCACCATTTTTAGTCACTCCAGGAAGCATTTGTAAAGATTTTATAACATCTACTTCTCCAAAAACGACAGGCATTTGCTTCACGGTTTTAATGTTTAATTTAGAAACACTCATTTCTGGTTTCTTAAGGCTTACACGCTCGCTTTCTTCTGCAAGAATAACAACTTCTTCTAATTGAGTTGATTTTTCCTCCATTTCAAAATTCACTTTCTGATTTTGGTCCAAAGTTATTTCTTGACGTATATTTTCGAATCCTATGTACGAAACAATCAAAGTATAGGTGCCTTTTGGAGCTGTTATGGAGAAAAATCCATACTCATTACTAATTGACCCAATACTGGTTCCTTTTAAAAATACCGATGCTCCAAAAGCAGTTTCTCCATTTTTCGCCTCCTTAACTATACCGCTAACGGTATAATTTTCTTGTGCCGACAAAACTGCGGTGAACAACATAAATACTAATACTAGATTTTTCATTCTTTTTTGATTAATGATTTTATAAAATTTAAATATGATTTGTGTCAAACAGTTTCGAACTCGTTTTTAAACGCATTCTTTTTGTTTTTAATATATAATGTTTCTTTTTTTGATGATGTTTTTGTATTCCAACCAAACCCTAAAAGCGGGTTCAAGGAGTTTATTGACAGATTTTTGTAAGTGTTTTTCATTCTCTTTGGGATTAATAATTATTCATAATATTTTCTCACACTTACTTATTGACATTAGAAAAAACAAAAGGTTGCATGAGTAACCCTTTTTTTAGATTTTATACCATTTCTGCATTTAAATTACTGTAAAAGAAAATGAAGGTTTTTTTCTTTATACAAAATAGAAAGATAAAGCATAGCCTTAGTTACGGTTTCTTTTTATGTTGAAGTAGAAAGGAGAAAAGAGCGTTTTATTAAGGTCATTTGGATGTAGAAATGGTATTATTCTATCTTAAGAAAATTACGATTCAAAAAATCTAGGATCTTTAAACCCCTTTGTTAATTCTTTTAATGTTTTGACTATTTCTAACAACTTGTAGTTATGCCCTTTTTAGTTCACTCCATTAGTGTATCCACTATAGGCAGAACAGAAAGGGTTGATAGAAAATGCTTTTGTATATGACTTGGAAAAAAGCCTCTAGGACTTAGTTTTAGGAAAGTTGAAATTATTTAATATTAGCTACTTTAATTATATAGCTTATATAGAACTCATTTAGACTTTTTCAAAACATATTGAGCACAAACATTAAAATTCCTATATACATATTTAAAGATTTAGTATATAATGATTTTCTAATTAACCTGAGTTTTCGACGTAAGTTTTATCGAAAACATCTTATGTAACCCAATGAAATACAGCCGTTTGTTATTACAAGGAGGTACAACGTGATAATCTCTTGAAATTATAAAGACTGAGAGTGTATAAAAATCCTATGAGTTCTCATTTTGAGATTCTTCACTTCGTTCTGATGACACTTTTTAGACGCCCTCAATCTTACTTAAACGTCCATGCTACAATACGGGATATTTTATTACCCTGTCCCATATTTATAATCTTAATTTCTTTTGCTCCCAACTTTTTTAAAGACACTTGCATGCCTCTTACTAAATCCTTTTTTGAAACTAATGTTGTAAACCAAATACATTGATTTTTAAACAAAGAACTTTCATATAAATAGTTATGAATAAACGCCTTTTCACCACCTTGATACCAAAGTTCGTTATGCGTTCCTGAAAAATTTCTAACAATATCGTTCTTATTTAAACCTTTTAATTTTCTTGTGGTCGCTTCTAAAGCTTCTACTTCTGATTTATAAAAGGGTGGATTACAAATAGCTAAAAAGAATCTATCAAATTCTTTTAAAACACCTTTAAGAATGTTTGAACTATTCACTTGGTATCTTAACGAAATTGAGTTTTTTAATCCATTTTTTGAAATAATGTTTTGCGCATACTTTAATGATTCCTTATCAATATCAGTACCTACAAAACTCCATTTATATTCAGCATTACCAAGGATAGGATAAATACAACTAGCACCAGTTCCTATGTCTAAAACATTTATATTTTCATGAATATTTGATTGTTTCAACAGATCTGACACATGATGTAAATAATCTACCCGACCAGGAATTGGTGGACATAAATTAGTATCTGGAAATTCCCAGAATTTAATATGATAATAAGCAAACAACAATGCTGTATTTAATGCTTTTACTGCCTTAGGATTTGCAAAATCAATCGTTCGTGTTTGATATTTATTTTCAAATACAAACGGTTCTAAATCTGGATATGAAGAACAAAGTAGATCTAAATCATATCCAGATTTATGTTTGTTGTTTGCGTGGAAGTTTGGATTGTTTTTGATGGTTTTTATTTTAACTTAAACTATTAACGTGTTATATATATTTAAAACTGATAATCAGATATTTAAATGCTTTAGCAATGAAGCTATGTCATTCCGAACACTATCGAAAACAAAATGTATTTTGTTTGAAGATATCTAGCGGAGCTTTCGAGGAGGAATCTCATCCTTATGAGATGTCTCGTTGCTCATACTTCACTCTGTCCTTTACAAAACCCTATTCTTCTATTAAAATTCATACCGAACGCACCTTATTATTTATTCTTCTTCAACTGTATTTCCTTTTTCATCTAATTGTAAATAGGGATTAAAGGCAATTTCCCATAAGTTTCCATCAGGATCAGAAATATAGCTACTATAACCTCCCCAAAAAACACTTTCTGGTCGTTTTACAATAGTTACTCCTTTTGCTTCTAAAGATTCTATTAATTCATCAACCTCTTCTTTTGTTCTGGTATTAAAAGCTAAAGAAAATGCTTTAAAGCCATTTCCCTCATGGCTAACACCTGCATCTTCAGCTAATTTTTCTCTTGGATAAAGCGACAATAAAAGTCCATTTAATTGAAAAAATGAAATATCGTCATTACTCGATGTCATCTTTTTCCAACCAAATTTATTTTCATAAAAATCATTTGAGACTTCTAAATTATTTACTCCTAATCCAACTATTGTTAATCTTTGTTCCATATTATTTTATTCTTTTTCAAGAAATTTTAATCCTGTATTTAAAACTGAAATAATCTTTTTAATTGGTAAATCTTCGTTTGGGTTTATTCTAAGAATTTCAATTTGTTTATGTTTTGTTTTTTCTAAATCCGGATGATTAAGTTTTTTTCCTTCCTGCATAAGAATACAAGGCTTATTTGTTTCTTTATCAATCCATAAATAACAAAATACCTTACCTCCATATTCAAAGCAAGGTATTTTATATTTTAAAAATTCAATAATCGTTTCATCCAGATCTAAAATAATATCTCTTAGTGCCAGCAAAGTACATCTATTAGGCTCACTTATATTTAGATAATATGTATCTGTTTCATTTAGCATAATTCATAAAGCTCCTAATAAACAATAATTTGCTAGACTTTCACTGTTTTCCAATGCCCTTTTTTAAACCATACAATAGCAACAACGGCTATTAATATTTCGGCTAAAGTAATGGCCCAAAACACACCTGCTGGTCCAAAATCTAAAGTAATGGCCATAACATAAGCAAAAGGTAATTGTAACAACCAAAAACATACAAAATTAATATATGTTGGTGTTTTGGTATCTCCTGCCCCATTAAAAGCATTAATCACCACCATGCCATAGCCATAAAAAATATAGCCTGCTGCAATAACTCGCAAGCATAAACTTCCGTATTTAACTACATCCGGAGTGGCATTAAATAACACGATTATTTGCGGTGCAAATACTAAATATATAATTGATACTATTCCCATAAAAATCGCACTATACTTTCCTGTTTTCCATACAGATAGTTCAGCACGTTTAGGTTCTTGAGCTCCTAAATTTTGTCCAACTAAAGTGGCCGCAGCATTACTCATGCCCCATGCTGGCATTAAAGTAAACATCATCACACGAATAGCAATAGTATAGCCAGCTAATACTTCGCTACCAAACTCACTCATAATGCGCATTAAAAATACCCAAGAAGACGTTCCTATTAAAAACTGACCTATTCCACCTAGTGATACTTTTATTAAATTTAACATAACCTCAACACGAAGTACGATATCTTTAACACCTATTTTAATTTTACTATATCCAAAAAATAAAATAGCTAGTTGAAATACAACAGCTGTACCACGACCAATGGTTGTTGCAATGGCAGCTCCTTCAACACCGTAAGCAGGGATGGGTCCGAAACCAAAAATAAACATGGGGTCTAAAATAATATTAAGACCGTTTGATAAAATTAATGTCCACATCGCCACTGAAGCATCACCAGCTCCGCGAAAAATAGCATTAATTAAAAATAGTAACATAATCGTTATGTTACCACCTAAAAGCACTTGGGTATATCCATAACCTTCGGCAATAAGATCTGGTTCACCTCCCATTAATCCTAAGATTTCTTTAGGGTACAGTATACCTATTACACTAATAATAGCGGCTACAAATACCCCTAAGAATATAACTTGCACCGCTGCATTAGAAGCTCCTTTTATATCTTTTTCTCCTACACGCCTAGCTACAATGGCTGTTGCTGCCATACTTAAACCTATAGCGACTGCATAAATCAAAGTAATAACAGATTCTGTTAAGCCAATAGTAGCGACAGCATTTACGCTAACTTGAGACACATATAAAATATCTACAAGCGCAAAAATTGACTCCATGAGCATTTCTAAAATCATGGGGATGGATAGCATAAATACGGCACGACGAATGCTACCCGAAGTAAAGTTTTGTTCTTTACCTGTTACAGCTATTTTAAAATATTGAAAAAATTGTTTTAAAGAAATTTTATTTGATTGCATTTTGATTGTATTAAATATAAGTAATAGCCAAACACATAAAGTGTGCTTAGTAGATTTTTGCTTGAGAGAACCTCAACGCGGGTACGGAAGTGAATTTAAACAATCATACTACAAAGATTACAAAATAATTTAAAACTACAAAATAGATTTTTAGGCTATATTAAGTGATTCTTATATATTCGTGAAAAAAATTAAAGATGCTAAAAGCTGTTATTTTTGATATGGATGGTGTTATTATTGATAGTGAACCCATGCATAACAAAGCCTATCATGATATGTTTAATGAAATTGGAATTGATGTTTCTGATGAACTTTATGAATCATTTACAGGGCAATCTACTATTAACATTTGTAAACGTTTATGTGATCATTTTAACCTCACAGAAACTCCTGAAACCTTAGTTACCTTAAAACGAAAGTATTACAAACGTTTTTTTGAAAGTAATTCTGATTTAGCTTTAATTGATGGTGTTTTAGACTTAATTAAAGACTATCATAGTAACGGATTAACTTTGGTTTTAGCATCATCAGCAGCTATGACAAGTATTAATCAAATTTTTGAACGTTTTGATTTAGATTCATATTTTGTTGCTAAGCTAAGCGGTGGTGATTTAAAAGCCTCTAAACCTCATCCAGAAATTTTTATTAAAGCTGCTGAAGCTTCAGGGTTTAATGAAGACGAATGTATTGTTATAGAAGATTCTACTAATGGTATGAAAGCAGCAAAAGCTGCCAATATTTTTTGTGTAGGATTTGATAGTTTTCACTCCAAAAACCAAGATTATAGCATTGCTGACATGGTAATAAAAGACTTTAAGGAGATTTCGTTTAATAAAATAAACACATTGGTTTCCCCCTATTAATCGTTATTGCTTTGTGAATTTGCTTTTTGAATGATCACTTTTAAGCGCTCTTTTCTTAATGCTTCCTCAGATTTCTTTTTGTTCTTCTTCCGAGTCATTAATTTGGTATGCTTTGACTTGTTTTTGGTGTTCTTCTCACGACCTGTTTTAGCCATAGCATGTACTATTTTTTATAATATTTAGCATACCCTCTATAAGCAAAAGCTGCTAAAACAGCTACTATAACACAAGCAATGGCTATAAATTTCACGCTTACAATTTGATCGCCACTTGCATAACTATGCAACCCTGCTAAATAGAAATTAACTCCAAAATAGGTCATTAGAATACTGGCAAATGCTACGATTGACATTAAATTAAAAAACCAACGTCCGCGAAGTCCAGGAACCAATCGCATATGAATGACAAAAGCATAAACCATAATACTAATAAGTGCCCATGTTTCTTTAGGATCCCATCCCCAATAACGTCCCCAACTTTCATTAGCCCACATGCCTCCTAAAAAGTTACCAATGGTTAGCATGACTAAACCAACCGTTAAAGACAATTCATTTATAATAGTAAGCTCCTTAATGTTGAGCAACATTTTTTCTTTATTTTCTTTATTAGTAAAGATCATTAATAATAATGATACAACTCCTAAAATCATTCCCAAAGTAAAAGGGCCATAACTAGCCACAATCACCGCTACATGTATCATAAGCCAGTAACTATTCAATACCGGTTGTAGGTTTGCAATGGCTGGATCCATCCAATTCCAATGAGCGATCATTAAAATCATGGATGTTACAAATGCAGTAGAAGCAATAGTTAAATCACTTTTACGACCAAAAGCCAGGCCAAAAAACATGGTGGCCCAAGCTACATAAATCATAGATTCGTAGGCATCACTCCAAGGCGCATGCCCAGAGATATACCAACGGACAATTAGCCCAGCTGTATGCAATAGAAATAACCCCAGAATGATATATTTAAAAACGGTTACAGAAATATTTAAAGCTTTACTTCTATCTTTAAAAATTTGAACAATCAGCAATATAAAAAGTAAACTACCAGCATACATATACCAACTAAATAGCTTCTTAAAAATATCATATTTGTTATATAAAATCTCTGTATGTACTTTATCATCACTCAACATAACCTCAGCGCCATATTGGTGCTGTGTTTTCCTGAAAGCCCTTAATAGTTTTGAAGCTTCAGAGAAATCTCCCGTTTGTTTTGCTTGATTTAATGTATATAGATAAACGCTAAACCCATTCTTTATAAAATTACCATAAAGCGAATCTTGTATTTTATGAGTCCCCTGTCTATAATCGTAAGTAGAAATCCATTTATTATTGTCATCATTTGGAATCGGGAATATTTTTAAAGACATACCCTCTACAGAATTGTACAACAATGTAACACGCTGATCGGCTTCTTTAAATTCTTTTTGAAATCCATTAGGCACTTGTACTCTATAAGCCTCTTCTAAATAAGGAGCTAATTTATACTCGCCGCGTTCGGTAAAAAAGTCTGCTAAGGTGGCATATTTATCTTCTTTAGGAATACCTATCATTTTCCGAATAGAATCCGCTTTCTTTGGTTTCAAATAAATGATGGGCACATTGTACCAAAGCGTTGGGCTTTCTTGTATAGATAAGTACACTTGGTTAGCATCAAAATCGCCGTAAGTATCATGTTTACTTAACTTACGTAGCATCTCTGACGCATAAGTATTTACGGGCATCATTCGACCACCAAGGTCTTGGATTACCAAATGCCCAAATTCATCGGCATGTGTTTTGGGTACAATATTTACTGCTAAAATAGAATCGATCTGTGCTTTAGTTGGCTTAGAATGGTTATGCTCGTCGTTTGCAGAATGTTCTTGAGAAAACATATTCAAACCAAAACATAATAACAATACTGTGAGTAATTTTGCCTTCTTTGCTTTTACTTTATTTAGTTGATTTTTTAAATCTCCAAAACGAGACCCTTTCACAAACATAATAGCCATTAACCCAAAATACAGCATGAAATAACCTATGTAAGTAAGTAAAGTCCCCCAGTAATCGTGATTTACGGATAAAATAGTCCCTTTTTCATCGGGATCAAATCCAGACTGAAAAAAACGATATCCACGATGATCTAAGATATTATTCATAAATATTTTATAATCGAAATCACCTTCTTTTTCATCTAAAACAGTGATCTGACTTGAAAATGCCGAGAATCCTTGTTCTGTTCCAGGATAACGTTCTGCCTCAAAGTCATTTAGTTTTATATTAAATGGTAATTCTAATACTTTTGAGCCGTATTTTAATGCAAAGTCTAAACCGCCTACTTGAATTTGTTTATAGTTTCCGTTAATACCTTTTCCTCCTAACAATCCAACTCGTTTTGTTTCTCCATTAGCAGTCACTTTAAATACAGCGCCATCGGAGTCATTCTTTAAAAGTTTTGATTTTTGAACTACATCAAAAACTCCTTTAACAACTGGTTTAGGAAATACCATTTGCATATTGCCTATAATGTAACGTGAACGCAATATTAAAGGCTGTAAACTGTCCTTAACTAATTTTCCTTGTGCTCTGGTGGCCATGGTCATGTACTCTCCTTCAAAAGGAGATTGGATAGTAATCTCATTCTTACTGTACGTAATATTTATAGCGCCGTCTGTAGGCTTATTTAATGCAAATAAAATATTATGGATACTCTGTACTTGTCCGGCCTTTAAAAAATGATTATGAGGTCCACTTCCTCCAGCTTCAACTATTTTTAAATATTCTTCGCCATGCTCGTCTGGAACAATATCTTCCTCGGCACCAACTATAAATTTTTCTAATTCAATAGTAACAGGTTGTTTATTGTAATCTGTTTCAATTTTAAATTCGTTTTCCAATCTACCAGAAAAATCAACCTTACTTTCTAAATATCGTTGTTGCAATTGCCCATTAATTTTATAATCTCCAACAATTTGTCCAATGATATACGTATCGCTAGATAGGAAGGTGTTTTCTGTAGCGCCTTCCCGAATAGCCATCATACCTTCAAAACTCGCATATCTTGTAATGAAAGCACCTAACAAAATAAAAATGAAGGCTAAATGCAACGTAAAAGTCGCCCACTTCTCTTTTTTATACAATCGGAATCTGAAAACATTACCTGTAAAGTTTATGAGAAAAAACACCATAATAGCTTCAAACCACCAGGCGTTATAAATTAAATTTCTGGTATATGGCGTTGGCGATGTTTCTTGTCCTGCATCTAAAAATGTTCCTGTAGCCATAGCTGCTGCAAAGGCAATAAATAAAATGGCTGTAAGACGCGTTGAGAAGAGAATATTGGTTAGCTTATTTTGCATAATTGAAACCCTTTTTAAGGTTCTGCAAATTTACGTATTTATGTTTATTATGGTATGTTAAAGTATTGAAAAAAAAGACAGCTAATAATGTTGAAAATCTTAGGGTTTTGAATTTGTTCTCGCTAAGGCGCAGAGACGCAAAGCCAAAATATTTGCCTCCCTATTTTCCCAAACTACTAACTGAATACCGCCAACTGAATACTGAATACTGATTACTGAGCCTTCCTTGCTTCAAAAATTTTGAGATATAAAAACGTACTCATTTTTCTGGCACGTCTTTTTGCGTTTTCAGCATAGTCTCCTTCAAAAAGTTCATCAATAGTTTCAAACCATAAGTTCATCCATAATCCAAAATGTGTTTCTGAAATACGATGTTTATTTTCCTTATCAACTTTAATATGTGCTTCTAAAGGGTTTCCTAAATACTTTTCTTTTAGTTTTCGTGTCATAAAAAGACTTGATTCCCAAAAAGTTGTTAAGCGCTCTAAATGTGCATCCCAATCTTTTATAGCTTCGTTAAAAAAGGGTGCCAAAACGGTATCTTTTCTCACTTTATCATAAAATGACGACACCAATAAAAACACGTCTTCTCTGGATTCAATATCTTTTTTATTCATCCTGTAAAGTTACTGTATTTTTTCTCGCGAAACCGCAAAATCAATGTCATTAAGTTAAGGTTACAATGTTAGTCTAAGCACATTCGATAACATTTAATTTAGACCAAAACCTATTCTTTAAATACTACCAAAAACCTTTCAGTTAAAAAATCGTAATTCATCATTCGTAATTCGTAATTCGTTAGTATTTTAGCAACATGATTTCAGTAGTAATTCTAGGTTCTGGCAATGTTGCCACTCATTTATTTAAGGCTTTTAATAAAGCGGATAATATCAATGTAAATCAGTGGTATGCTAGACGTATAGACGTCATAGCTTCTTATAAAAATGATGTTGAAATAATCGATGATTTATCATTAATAAAAGAGGCCAATGTTTATATTTTGGCCGTGAGTGACGATGCTATTTCGGAGCTATCATCTCAACTTCCTTTTGAAAATAAATTAGTATTGCATACCTCTGGAAGTGTGAGTGTATACGATATTGATAAAAAGCACAAACGAGGCGTATTCTACCCATTACAAACATTTAGTAAAGAAGCTCAAATAGATTTTTCGACTGTACCAATTTGTATTGAAACTATTGATAAAAAAAGCTATTCTACTATAAAAAACCTTGCTTTAGCTATTAGCAACGTTGTAAAAAAGGTTAATAGCGACCAACGTAAAGTATTGCATTTAGCTGCCGTTTTTATAAATAATTTCACCAATCAATTATACAGGATAGGGCACGAAATAACTGAAAGTCAAGGTGCTGAATTCGACCTTTTAAAACCGCTTATTCTTGAAACTGCTAAAAAAGTACAGGATTTGTCTCCTTTTAAAGCACAAACTGGACCTGCAAAGCGTGATGACAAAAAAACAATTCGTAAACATTTAAAGCTTTTAGAAGACCAACACCATAAGGACATATATAAACTATTAACCAACTCGATACAGCGTACACATGGAAGAAAAAAGTTATAAAGAATACTTAGAACATATTACAACCTTTATATTTGATGTAGATGGTGTTTTAACAGATGGCACTGTTACCGTAACATCGTCTGGCGATATGTTACGGAAAATGAATATAAAAGATGGTTATGCGTTAAAAACGGCTGTCGATATGGGATACAATGTTTGTATTATCTCTGGAGGTTCTAATGAAGGGGTTCGTATTCGTTTACAAGGATTGGGTATTTCTAATATTTATTTAGGTGCTCATAACAAAATTGAACAGCTAAACACTTACCTTAAAGATAACCATATTAAATCTGAAAATGTACTCTACATGGGTGATGATATTCCTGATTTCCCTGTAATGAAACTTATTGGCTTACCTTGTTGTCCGCAAGATGCTGTTCCTGAAATAAAGAATATTTCCAAATACATTTCGCATAAAAAAGGTGGTAAAGGTGCTGCTCGCGATGTTATTGAACAAGTATTAAAAGTACAAGAGAAATGGAATGGTAATTTTGGAGCTAAGTATGATTAAAGGAAGTATGCTGTTTGTAGTGGAAGTATCCAGAAATGGGTAAATAAATTTTGAATTTTTAAACCATATTATTAGTAATATAGTTATTTGCTCGCAAAGACGCTAAGGCACAAAGAGATCATTAATAAATAGAACTTAACACAAAAGAAAACATATAGATAATAAAATAACATTCGTGTATTCATGATAACCATTTATAATTTTAACTAAACCTTGAACTTCCTTAACCTTATTCGCTGGAAAAATTTACTTATGATTGCTTTTGTGCAATTACTTATTAAATATGCCTTTCTAGAACCATTTGGAGCTAAAATAAGTTTAACTTCTTTAGGTATTACACTTTTAATCCTAGCAACCATATCAATAGCTGCTGCTGGAAATATTATTAATGATATTTATGATGTAGATACGGATTTAGTCAATAAACCAAATAAATTAATTATTGGCAAATCTATTTCAGAAAAAACAGCCTATAATTTATTTATTGCTTTTAATGTTATTGGAGTTGGTCTAGGTTTCTATGTATCACATCTGGTTGGCAAAAGTCCTTTCTTTTCTATTTTTGTGATCATTTCAGTATTACTCTATATATATGCTAGTTATTTAAAGCGAATAATCTTAATAGGCAATATTGTTATTTCCGTATTAGTGGCACTAAGTGTTATTATTGTTGGTGTTTTTGAATTACTTCCTCCTATCACGCGACAAAATCAACAATTACAATTAGCCTTTTTTGAAATTATTTTTAATTATGCCATATTTGCTTTTATCATCAATTTACTTAGAGAAATAGTTAAAGATATTGAAGACATTGATGGTGATCATAAAGCCGGTATGGGCACATTACCTATAGCAATAGGAAGAGAACGCGCTACCAAACTAGTATTTGTATTATCACTTGTACCACTTTTTATTATCACGTTATATACTATTAACGAACTTTATAAGAGCCAAATAGCTGTTATTTATTCTATACTATTTATAATTGGCCCATTATTCTACATAAGTATTAAGACTTTTAGTGCTACAACAAAAAAAGATTACCATCATATTAGTAACATCCTTAAATTAGTGATGCTTTTCGGAATGCTTTCCTTACTTTTATACAAGTATATCTTTTTACACAATGCTTAACGATAAACTAAAAAACCATCGTATTATTTTAGCGTCTGGCTCACCTAGAAGGCAAGAGTTTTTTAAAGATTTGGGCTTAGATTTTGATGTCATTCTAAAACCAGTAAAAGAGGAGTATCCACCACGTTTAACTCATTTTGAGATTAGCAACTACCTGGCTCAATTAAAGGCACTTCCTTTTAAGGCAAAATTAAAAGACAACGATATTCTCATTACCAGTGATACTATTGTTTGGCATAATAATGTAGCTTTAGGAAAACCCAGAGATGTAGATGAGGCTTTTAATATCATAAAATCTTTAAGTAATGAAACTCATGAAGTTATTACGTCGGTTTGCTTTACAACTAAAACTTATGAAAAAACACTACATGCTATTACTAAAGTAACGTTTAAAGAATTATCCGATGATGAAATTACTTACTACATAAACACCTACAAACCTTTCGACAAAGCAGGTGCTTATGGTATTCAAGAATGGATAGGACAAATAGGTGTTACCAAATTGGAAGGTTCCTATTTTAATGTTATGGGCCTACCCACACATCTTGTCTATAAAACGTTGTATGATATTGTTGATGCATCATGAATTTATGAATTCTATTTGGAATAACGAATATTACGTTTAAAAATTGAATATGATTGGATACAAAACCAATTGCCAAAAATGTATAAACGAGATTATGGTGAATTCGATAACGTCCGAATCCACTCAGAATTGAGAAGCTAAAAAGACTGGTGTACGCAAGCTGTAAAATGACCCAAATTGACAACAAAATGAACCAATAGGAAAACTTTAAACAATTTGTAAAAGTTATCTTTACAAGAAAAGAAAATGGTACAAGACTATAAAACCATAGACTTATTTGGTAAGTTATTGTTTGAAACAATCATTTTAAGGCCACCTTACAAAAAGCCCAATTTAATGCCTGATGAGGCCTGTTTTTTGTATATAATTAAAGGTGAGTACGATTCTATTTCTGAAACTGAACGGCTTCGAATTGAAGCAGAAGAATCACTATTAATGAAATGTGGGAACTACACTTGTAATATGTATCCTTCAAAAGATTCGCAGACCTATCAGGCACTAGCTGTACATTTTTATCCAGATATTTTGATGAAAATTTATGAAAACAAGCTTCCTAGTTTTCTAACACAAAATCTCCCTTTGGATATTGGAATGTCTAAACTGAATAGTGATATTTTAATTCGGAAATATATTGAAGGTATTTTGTTTTATTTTCAGAACCCAGAATTGGTTACGGAAGAAATACTCATCTTAAAACTAAAGGAAATCATCCTCTTGTTAAATCAGACCAAAAATGGTTCAGCAATTCGATCTATACTTTCTAACCTGTTTAGTCCAACTACACATTCCTTTAGAGAAATTGTAAAAGCACATTACTACGAAAACATTACCTTAGAAGAACTAGCTACATTAAATAATCAAAGTTTATCTACTTTTAAAAGAGAATTCAAAAAAATTTACAACTCATCTCCAGCAACTTATTTACGTGAAAAAAAACTAGAGAGATCTATTAAACTACTTGCTTCTACAAACTTAAGAACTACAGATATAGCTTATGAATGTGGATTTTCAAATGTTTCCCATTACTCAAAAACATTCAAAAACAAATACGGAATTTCTCCAACAACATACAAGTTGACCCATTTAAACAAATCTTTGAACTAATCTTAAAACACTTCTCTTTTCTCTGTTCTCATCTTTGCATCAGTAACAAAAAAGCATGTAAATATGAAAACAGTACTAATTACAGGTTCAAGTAACGGGCTTGGTTATTTATCCGCATTAACATTAGCCAGAAAAGGCTATAACGTTTGGGCAACAATGCGTGATATAAATGGGAAAAATAAAGTAAAAAAAGAAGAACTTGAAAACATTGCTTCAAAAGAAAACATTACAATTACAGTTGCCGAATTAGACGTGACTAGTGATAAATCGACCAATGATTTAATAGATCGAATTCTTATCGAAGAAGAAAGTGGACTAGATGTTTTAGTAAACAATGCGGGCGTAATGTATGTTGGCATTACAGAAGCATATAGTTTAAAGCAGACACAGGAACAATTCGATACGAACTTCTTTGGTGTAATTCGAACATCTAAAGCATTTCTTCCTCTCTTAAAAAAATCATCAGATGGGCTAATTATCAATATTTCGTCATTAGCTGGACGATTAGTGTTTCCTTATTTTGGGATTTATTGTGCTAGTAAATTTGCTTTAGAAGCTTATTCTCAAGCATTGAAATACGAATTAAAGCCCCTTGGTGTAGATGTTTCAGTTATAGAACCAGGACCATATCCATCTGGTCTATTGTATAGTGGACCAAAAGAAGATGATGTAACTGCTTTAGAAAGTTATGGAGAAATGGCTGATGTTCCAAAAGCAATGCTTCAAAATTTTGATTCATTCTACAAAAGTGATATATCACCAAATCCGCAAGAAATTCCCGATGCTATTTTAAAAGTAATCGAAATACAAAAAGGAGATAGACCTATAAGGCAAGCTATAGGAATAGATTACAACACAAATGAATTGAATAGTAAAACAAGTCCAATTCAAGAAAATTTGATAAAAGAGGCTTTACAAATGGAACATTTAATTTAAATCATCAATAATGAAATATTTAAAAACATTAACAAGTTTTGCTTTGCTAGTATCATTACTATTATCGTGTACTACAAAAGCACAAAATTCAAATAATAACACAAAAAAAACAGGTAAAATGAATACAAAAAATCAAGAAATAGTAAACGTTGCTTTAATGTATATAAAAGATGGAGAGGAAGCACGTTTTGAAGAATACAAAAAGAAAGGAAGTAGCATTTTGGAAAAATATGGAGGGAAAATTGAACGCATTATCAAGCCAAAAATGTTAGTCAAAGGAGAACTAGAGATGCCAGATGAAATTCATTTCGCTAGCTATCCAAGCATTGAAGTGTTTAACAAATTCAATGAAGATCCTGAGTTTATACAAATTAGAAATGAATATGCGATTCCTGCACTTAAAGATATTTCAATTTTTACGAGTAAAAATACAGACTTTGAATTTAAAAAAGAAGTTGGTGATAAAAGCAAAACTTATGGTGTAGCATTAATTTACTTTAATGATGGTGAAAAATATGAAAAGCAATTTGAAGCTTACCATGATGAAGTTTGTACAATAATGCCAGAATTTGGGACACACTTCGAACGGTTTATAGCTCCATTTCAATCAAAAGGAAGTATAAAGCAGCCTAATGAGATTCATCGGTTCTATTTTGATTCTATGGAAGGCTTGCAACAAATGGGGACAGATGAACGAATGCAAGCATTATTTCCCAAAAGAGACGCTTCATTAAAAAATCTATACTTTTTTATTGGTGAGGCTAGTTTATAATAACATATCGCTTAAAAAAAGCCAATGTACAGTATAAGTAATTTTGCCCCATACTTAAATAAAGTCTACATAATATCACCAAATTATGTAGACTCACATTAACTAATTGCAAGTATTTCCAGTCATAACTGTCGAATCTGGGTTATCTGCATCATTATTAATACATTCATATCTTGCTGCTCCAGTGGGCTCTGTTATAATATTGTTTAAAACAGAAAAAGAGGCATTTGTGCCAAACGTACGAATACCATCGCTTTCGTTAGGTTTAATAGTATTGGCGGATACTTCAACATCAAACACATCACCAACACCTATACCCCCATTCACTTCATTATTTTTAAAGGTTATCCCACGAGCGTTGGAAATAGTTACATTCTTAGTACTCAAAAGTTTATTACCATCAAGTACAATCTTATAATCTTTATGTGCTTCTTCAATATTCAAATTAGCTAAATAGATATTAAAATTACCAGATGTTGTTACCTCATTTCCTTTAATTTCTATAGCATCACTATGCGTATTAGTTGCTTGTATCCCATTTCCAGATACATTAATGGTATTGTTGTGAATTCGAGCTTCAAAGGCTTTACTTATCTGTATACCAGCACCACAATCTTTTATCTCATTATCATGTACAAAAGCGTCATTGGATCCAACTACAATTCCAAGACTATAGCCTTCTATAGTATTTCCACCAATCTCATTATCGAATACTGTTTCACCATCACCAGCCGCAAAAATAGCCCAGCTTTCTGTAGCCTTTCCTGTTGCTTTAAACCTGTTATTAATAACCTTACTTCCCGAAACAAATGAATAAACAACTCTAGTTCCTATATCATTGTTTTCTACAGTTAATCCCTGTCCTATGGTTAATGTTACAAAACCACCTCTACTTCCTGTTTCTGTATTTCCTTTAATAAGTACATCAAAAACACGTTGCCATTCCTTAAGCTCTCCATTTTCGTCTCTAAATCGGGTGGGTTCAATGTTAATGGCGTAGCCCACTTCTCCTCCTTTAGAATTAGGCGTAGGCAAACCTGTATCAATAAACGTATTTCCTTCAATAAGAACATCACGACCATCTGTAAGCGATATCGCCATTCTCCTGGATCTTACGAACTCACAGTTTTTGATAACGACACCTGTTGTAGGCTCATAGTTAGGATTAAATGAGAATCCCGTTGAATAAATAGTTATGGATCCTACAGAGCCTTCTATAAATTGAATACCATCTAAGGTTACGTTCTTTCCTGAATGAATATGAAAAAGATGACTACCTTCCTGACCATCATCTTCAGAATATTGACGTAATTCTCTATCTCCGTGTAAAATACCTCCTTTTACAGTGACGTTAGATTCATGTCTAATAGCTAGTAACGTTGCTCCTTCTCTACTTACTCCAAGCTGAGCAGGGAATACACGTAAATGCGTGTTATCTGTCATGACTAAATTAAAATCTGAAGGAATATTTATAGCTTCCTGTGATGGATACCAGTTTGCATTCGTAGTTGTACTGGTAACTTTAGTAACCTCAAAATAAGCATCAAGTTTATCTATATTAAACGTTGTGGCTCCCAATTTTTGTGTAAAAAACATGATACCTTCAAGGATGTCATTATTCTTTAATGCAATATCAGAAGTCGTTTCACCTTCCACAATACCCCATCTTACGGCATAAAATTTAAATGTAGGGTCAATTAATTTAACATCCCCTTCTAGTTTTAGTTTAGAACTAAGGAGATTGCCATCAATTTTACCACCACTTGAGAAGTTTAACGCTCCGTTTATAATATCACCTCCTGCAAATTCAATGATAATATTTTCGGGTAAAGTGACCGTTTTATCTTTTAAATCTAAAAGACAATCAATTTTTATTGTGGAATTAGCTGCTACATTTGATAAATCAAACCCACAAGGCGTGGTGATTACATTTGGCGGTGTATCTTTGATGATATCCTTAGTGGGCTCATCAGAATCGTCTTTGCTACATGACATAGCCATACAGCTCGTAAAAATGAGCAGGTAATAAAGTAGGTTTTTCATTTGGGGCCTTTTGTTTATTATACGGAATTTTTAACGTATTTGGTTCGAATTAATTATATAAAGTAGGTTTTCATAACTCAAATGCTGATTAATTTTGTGAAAGATAATTCATATTGTAGTACAAACAAATATTTATGTTTTCTGGTACGTCAATAAAATGTTATTAATAAAAAGTAGTCGTTAAACTCACGCTTTTATCTTGTTTACAAAACGTTAAATGCTATGGTTTACGCATGATTAGTTTGTAACTTTATCATGCTAAATATCTTCGTCATGGTACAATCATTCAAAAAAATCATCAAAGTTGAGATTGCTTTTTACATCATTATTGCTATTCTAAGTTTATTTACCTCTTGTAAAAAAGAATCTGAATCTAAAAAACTAGCCTATAACCTGGAAACTCACTCTGTTTTAGATCAACCTTTTGAAACAAAAGAATTATCTAAGGAATTTAAAAGCTATTGGTATGCAGGTGAAGCAGAAATATCATCATACAAATTAGAGCAAGCACGCTATGGAGAAATAAGGAATGGGCAGGCTGTTTTAATATACGTAACAGAAGATTTCTTACCAAAAACTCAGGTAAAAGCAGATGGGCAAAATGCAAGTAATGTGCCTGTTTTAAAATTAAATGCTACCAAAAAATTTAATACGGGTATTTATCCGTATTCCATTATGCAAAGCACCTTCTACCCTGTTTCTAACAATAAACATGCTATAAAAACATCTAGCTCCATGCAAGAATGGTGTGGACATGTATATTCTCAACTTAACAATAAAGAGCTATTTGAGATCATGTCCCATTCTTACTTTGAAGGCGAAGCTGATAAAAGTTTTAACTTAGATAAAGCTATTTTAGAAAATGAATTGTGGACACAATTACGTATTGCCCCTAAATCGCTTCCTATTGGAAATATAGAAATTATTCCTTCTTTTGAATATAGTCGTTTAAGGCATGTTCCTTTAAAGGCATACAAAGCCACAGCAGTTTTGGCTAATGGTACTTACTCTTTAAATTATCCTGATTTAAACAGAACATTGGCTATTCATTTTAGCCCTAATTTTCCTTATGATATTTTAGGTTGGGAAGAAACCTTTAAAAGTGGTTTTGGTTCGAATGCTAAAGAATTAACGACCAAAGCCACAAAATTAAAAACTATAAAATCAGCTTACTGGGAAAAGAATCATAATAAGGATGAAATTTTAAGAGATACACTTCAATTAAATTAAAAATGTATTTTTACTAGCGTATCTTTACATTAGATTTTTAACTTTATTTCTCATAAAATGAGTTTTTTTGAAACTAACCAAGAAGAATTTATAATCACAGGAATTGTTTTTCTTTCTATACTTGTAATACGCTTTGTTACAAATTTCACTATATCAAAAGTAGCCAGAAGAAACGGTATAAACGAAGCCAGAATACGCCTTATGCGTAGATATGTAACCGTGACCCTTTTTTTAATTGCTATGCTTATTGAAGCTTTTATCTTTGGTGCAGAATTTGAAGACCTCGCAGTTATTTTTTCTTCTGTTTTTGCCATATTAGGCATTGCTTTATTCGCTATTTGGTCAATCTTAAGTAACGTAACATCTGGCATTATCATGTTTTTTAATTTCCCCTATAAAGTAGGTGATAAAATAGAAATTCATGATAAAGATTTTCCTATTAAAGCTATTATTGAAGATATTAGAGCGTTCCAATTGCACCTAAGATTAGATAATGGAGATTTAGTAACCTATCCCAATAACTTAATGCTTCAAAAAGCAGTCACACTTGTTGAAAAAGATGCCATAGATGAAGGTGCAGAAGCTGTTTAAATATTTAATAGATTTTATTCCAAATGGCAAAAACCAGAACTAATAATTATAAAAAAAAAGCTGGACAAGCTCCTGGTAGTATTATATACACTGGCAAAAAAGAATCTCAAGAGCTTTTTATTGAAGCATTTGATTATAACAATGAGCAATATACCGAAAATCACTTATCTGATGTAGAGGACAGTTTTAAATTTAAATCTACAAACTCCACCACTTGGGTCAATCTAAACGGTTTAAGACATGTAAAAGAGATTGAAAAACTAGGGATACATTATAAATTACACCCTTTGGTACTTGAAGATATTGTAAATATTTCTCAACGTCCAAAAATTGATGAGTACACAGATTATTTATTTGTCGTTCTAAAAATGTTGTATTATGATAAAAACGAAGACATCGTTTTAGAACAAGTCAGCTTTGTTTTAGGCAAAAATTATGTATTATCTTTCCAAGAGTCAGAAGGAGATGTCTTTGATGCTGTAAGGAATCGAATTAGACATGCCAAGGGACGCATACGTAACATGGAATCCGATTATTTACTATATGTTTTAATTGACGCCGTAGTAGATTATTATTTTAATATCATCGAAGTTTTAGGAGACAAAATTGAAGATTTTGAGACTGAAATATTTTCAGGTAACACCAATGAAGATGTTAATAAGAATATTCAAGATTTAAAACGTGAAATTTTAAGAGTTCGCCGTGCTATTTTTCCGCTTCGTGAAATCCTTAATAGAATAGAAAAGAATGAAAGTGAACTCATTCAACGAAAGACCATTACCTATTTTAGAGATATCTATGATCATTTAATTCAAGTATCTGAAAATATAGATATTTACCGAGAAATGACCTAGAGTTTAATGGATATGTATATGACAACCATTAGCAATAAAATGAATGAAGTGATGAAAGTATTAACCATCATGGCTTCTATTTTTATCCCACTTACTTTTATTGCAGGAATATATGGAATGAATTTCGACAATATTCCCGAACTACATTACAAATACTCTTACTTTATTTTATGGGGTGTTATGATTGTCCTCTTTATTGGTATGCTTATATATTTTAAACGTAAAAAGTGGCTTTAATTTAGCGAGTAACTCTTAAGTCCCTGACTTTAAACTCATATACGATTGTATAACAACCAACTCTCTACCAACAACAACATAGTAACGTTAAAGAAACATTAAAAGAAACTCGAAGAGCTCGTAACTTTGCTATATTTGGATTTTAGCTAACAACTCAATGATGCAAAAATCTATACTATATCTACTTATAACAGTATTCACTTTTTCAATTTCTACAGCCCAAAAACCTAAAACACCTTCATCCTCAGAAATATATGAATCTATTCAAAAGCTCAATTTTTTGGGTTCTGTTTTATATATCGCTGCACATCCCGATGATGAGAATACGCGTTTAATATCATACATGTCTAATCATGTAAAAGCAAGAACGGCTTATTTATCGCTTACACGTGGTGATGGCGGACAAAACCTTATCGGAACAGAAATTAGAGAGTTATTAGGTGTCATGCGAACTCAAGAATTATTAGCCGCTAGACGTATTGATGGTGGTGAGCAACTTTTTACTAGAGCTAACGACTTTGGCTATTCAAAACACCCAGATGAGACTCTTAATATTTGGGATAAAGAAACGGTTTTAAGCGATGTCGTTTTAGCTATCAGAAAATTTAGACCAGATATTATTATTAATCGATTTGATCATAGAACACCAGGAAGCACCCATGGACACCATACAAGTTCTGCTATGTTGAGTTTTGAGGCTTTTGATCTCGCCAACGATAACTCTGCATATCCTGCTCAATTAAAAGAAACCAGTCTTTGGAAACCACAGCGGTTATTTTTTAATACCAGCTGGTGGTTTTATGGTAGCCAAGAAAAATTTGAGAAAGCCGACAAAAGCAACATGATTAGTTTTGATATTGGAACATATTATCCTCTTAAAGGACTTTCTAATAATGAATTAGCCTCTATAGCAAGTAGTCAGCATTTATGTCAAGGATTTGGACGATTGGCCCAACGAGGAACACAACAAGAATATGTAGAGTTTTTAAAAGGAGAAGCATTAACAAATAACGAAAATGTTTTTGCTGGTATTGATACATCTTGGAATCGTGTTAAAGGAGGCAAGGCTATTGGTAACATCTTATACACTATTGAAAAGAACTTCAATTTTAAAAACCCTTCCGAGCACATTTCGCAACTAATTGAAGCTTATAAATTACTTCAAAATATTGAAGACGAACATTGGAAAGCTCAAAAAACAAAAGAGTTAAAAGCCATTATTGAAATGTGTGCTGGTTTATATTTAGAAGCTTCTGCAAAAACAAACTGGGCAACACAAGGCGAATCTATAAATTTAAGTATAGAAGTCTTAAATAGAAGTAAAACAGATATTACCTTAGTAAGTTATAATAATGCTAGAGATTTAAATGTTTCAAAAAATATCGTTTTAAAAAACAACGTAAAGTTCTCTTTTAAAGAAGCCATAAAGATTAATAATGATGTAAGACCTACAACGCCATATTGGCTTAATGAAAAAGGATCTTTAGGAATGTATAGAGCTGATGAAAAATATATTGGCCTACCAGAAACTCCCAGAACATTTAATATTGATTTTAATTTGCTAATTAACAATGTACCAATAACATTTACCAAGCATATTATTCAGCGATTTTCAAAACCAGATAAAGGCGAATTATACCGTCCGTTTGAAATCATCCCAGAAGCCTCGGCTAAAATATCCGAAAAGGTTATCGTTTTTGAAAATGATCTTCAACGGGATGTTACCGTAATTGTAAAATCTGGACGCGATAATTTAGAAGGTCATATAGAATTATGTCACCCAAAGGATTGGAGCGTATATCCAGAAAAGCAAAAAGTAAACATTGCTCATAAGGGAGAAGAACAAACCCTTGTATTTACTATAATTCCACCAAAAAATCAAAGTGAAGGTTATATAAGCCCTATAGTTCATATTAATGATAAAAATTATACAAAAGAACTTATTGAAATAGATTATGAACATATTCCGTTTCAAACTGTTTTACTTCCTAGCGAAAGCAAAATTGTACGCTTAAACATTAAGAAAAGAGGTGAAAACATTGCTTATATAGCTGGGGCTGGTGATGTTGTTCCTGAAAGTTTAAAACAAATTGGTTATAATGTGCTTACTATTAACCCAGAAGACATGACTCCAGAAACACTAAATCGTTTTGATGCCGTTGTCGTTGGTATAAGAGCATATAACACTGTAGAAGCCTTACAGTTTAAACAGCAAGTATTGTTTGATTTTGTGGCTGATGGAGGCAATATGATTGTACAATATAACACGAGTTATAGATTAAAGACTGACAAACTTGCTCCTTACGATTTAAAATTATCAAGAGATCGTGTTACTGATGAACATGCAGAAGTACGATTTCTAAATCCACAACATGAGCTATTAAATTACCCAAATAAAATCACGCAACAAGATTTTAAAGGTTGGACGCAAGAACGTGGTTTGTATTTTCCTAATAAATGGTCTAAGGAATTCACACCTATTTTATCCATGAATGATAAAAACGAGACCCCGAAAGATGGCAGTCTATTAGTTGCCAAACATGGAAAAGGGTATTACATCTATACAGGGTTAAGCTTTTTTAGAGAATTCCCAGAAGGCGTTTCTGGTGCTTATCGCTTATTTGCCAATATGCTTTCTATAGGTAAAGAAGATTTAAAATTAGAAACAAAATTAAACGACTAATCATGGTAGATGAAAAACCACCTAAACAGCCTTGGCTTAAGCTATACTCTATAGTTTTAATAGCTAACTTACTGTATTTTATCATCTTTTACATAATTACCAAATCTTTTTAATGATGCAAACTTTAGATTGGATTGATTGGGTCGTTTTAATTTCTACATTATTGGCTATCGTTGGATATGGCACATGGAAAACTAAAGGTAGTACTAGTGTACAAGATTATGTGCGTGGTGGCAATACATCAAAATGGTGGACTATCGGACTTTCTGTAATGGCAACTCAAGCAAGTGCTATAACCTTTTTATCTACTACAGGTCAAGCGTTTTCAGACGGTATGGGCTTTGTTCAGTTTTATTTTGGACTGCCTTTAGCAATGGTGATAATCTGTGTTGTTTTTATTCCGCTTTATCACCGTTTAAAAGTATACACAGCTTATGAATTCTTGGAAAATAGATTTGATCTAAAAACTAGAAGTTTAGCAGCTATTCTATTTTTAATTCAACGTGGTCTAGCAGCAGGAATAACCATTTTTGCTCCAGCAATTATACTATCTGTTGTTTTGGGCTGGAATATTACTTACTTAAATATCGCGATTGGTATTTTAGTTATAATTTATACAGTAACTGGGGGTACAAAAGCTGTTACAGTCACACAAAAACAGCAGATGTTTGTCATTTTTGCAGGTATGCTAGCCGCTCTATTTATAATTTTAAATTTAATCCCTGATGATGTTTCATTTACAGAAGCAATAGATATTGCAGGAGCCAGTGGTAGGATGGAGGTTCTCGATTTTTCATTTGATTTAGAAAATAGATATACCGTTTGGTCTGGATTAATTGGCGGTACATTTTTAATGCTTTCCTATTTTGGAACCGATCAAAGTCAAGTACAACGCTATTTATCTGGTAAATCCATGAAAGAAATGCAAATGGGGCTTATATTCAATGGCCTATTAAAAGTTCCTATGCAATTCTTCATTTTATTAGTGGGAGTTATGGTTTTCGTATTTTATCAATTTAACGCTGCGCCATTAAATTTTATCGATGCGTCAACAAAAACAGTTCTAGCTTCTGAGTATTCTCAGCAATACAAAGAGCTCCAACAAAAACAAAATCAACTTTTCAATAAAAAGAAAGAGTTAAGCATATTATTTTCAAAAAACAACGAAGAGTCTATAAAAGCTAATTTATCGCATTTAGATAGTATTGAAAAAACATATCGATTAGAATCAAAGTACTTAATAAAAAGAGCTGTAGATACAGTCTATTCGAATAAATATGATAACTTAAATAATGAATTGCTAGCTATTAAGGATAAAGAAGGTGATACTTATATAGCAAAGAAAGAAGCATTAAAAGATTTCTATAAAGAAGCAGCAAAAGACACCCAAACAAACGATAGAGATTATATGTTTATCTCATTCATTCTTAAATACCTTCCAAAAGGATTAATTGGGTTACTTTTAGCTGTTATTCTATCTGCTGCCATGTCTTCAACAGCTTCGGAAATTAATGCTTTAGCCACAATAACGTCTATAGACTTGTATGGTAGAAATATTAAAGAAAAAAAGGATGAAAAGCACATGGTTAAAGCAACTAAGCTTTTCACTCTTATTTGGGGAATTATAGCCATCATAATTGCTTGTTTTGCTAATCTTGCTGAGAATTTAATTCAATTGGTAAATATTATTGGATCTATTTTTTATGGCAATGTGCTTGGCATATTTTTGTTAGCTTTTTTCTTCAAATTTGTAAAAGCAAATGCTGTTTTCGTAGCTGCTTTAATTACCCAAACAATAGTTGTTATTGGCTGGTGGTTTGATTGGATGCCATACTTGTGGCTAAATTTATTTGGATGTATTTTAGTGATATTAATTGCTTTCATAATTCAATTATTCTCTCCAAACAATACCAAAAAAATCTAAATGAGTTCAGTGTATTGATTTACGAAAAACATCAAAAATTGGCAAACTTATACTAGCCATTTTTATAATTATAATTTTATATTCGAATATAGAATAATACAGGTACAATGACTAATAAAACCATCAACTGGGGCATCATAGGCCTAGGAAATATTGCTAATAAATTCGCACAAGATTTACTAACTGTTGAAGACGCTAAATTATATGCAGTAGCATCAAGGTCTCAAGAAAAAGCAAATACTTTTGCTTCTAAATACCATGCAACCAAAGCGTACGATAGTTATGAAGCATTAGTTAAAGATTCTAATATCGATGCCGTTTATATAGCCACACCACATGCATTACATAAGGAAAACACACTATTATGTTTAGAACATAACATTGCTGTATTATGTGAAAAACCGTTTGCTATGAATGCCGTAGAAGTTAGCGCCATGATTTCTACAGCCAAAGAGAAAAATGTACTTCTTATGGAGGCCCTTTGGACTTACTTTCTTCCGCATTATCAATATGTATTAAAAGAATTAGAGAATAAAACTTATGGTAATATTTTGAAGCTCGAAGCAGATTTTGGCTTTTATCGTGAATTTGATGAGTCTACCAGACTTTTTAAAAAGTCTCTAGGAGGCGGAAGTTTATTAGATATTGGCATCTACCCAATCTTTGCTGCTTTATCTTCTCTTGGCATTCCTAAGAACATAAAAACAGATGCTACTTTCTTTGAAAACGGAGCTGACTCATCATGTCATATGATTTTTAATTACAATAATGATGTAACAGCACATTTAAAAAGTACCCTTTTAGAAAAAACCCCTACTGAAGCTATTTTCTATTGTGAAAAAGGAACTATTAAAATAAATAAAGGCTTCTTTATGCCAACAACGGTTACATTAATTTCTGATGGTAAAGAAGAAACTATCGATTTTGATTACAAAACGATTGGATATAACTATGAAATCATGCACTTTAATAAGCTCTTGCGAGAAGGGAAAACTGAAAGTAATATTATGACTTTTGAATTTAGTAAGAAACTCATAAAACTTCTGGACGATGTGAGGGTCAATATTAAATTGGAGTATTAATAATATAACAAAAGGTCTAAAAAGTCTAATTCTCTGTCTGTCATTGCGAAGGAGGCACGACTGTGGCAATCTGCTTAATTTTAGTTTTAATTTAAAAGATTCTCACGTCGCACTTATTGGCGCTCCTCAGAATGACAAGTCAAATTAGACTTTTTAGACCTTTAATAGAGTCTAGGTACTAAATTACATAGCTCCCCATTCTTTAAGAGAATCTTTGTTCATTTTTACATAATCGGCATTTCCAGCTTTTTCAGCACCAGCTAAAGATTTTTTAGCAGCAGCAACAGCGCCTTTTTTATCTCCTGCTTTTGCATGAATTAAAGACTGTTGTCTTAAAAACCAAAAACGTGGCTTGTCTTTAGTCATTTCAACAGCTTTATCAATCCATGTTTTAGCCTCGTTAATATCTTTACCTTCTTGTAAATAATAAACAGCTGCAGAGAAATAGTCTCCAGCACTTGGTCCTTTCATTGCGCTTTTTATACTCGCAACAACCGCATCATCTGTAGGGACTTCAAATTTAACTCCTACATATACATCTTCCCACATTAAGCCTAAAGAAGCTCCACTATTACTTAAATCATCAAAAGACATTGTAAATGTTTCAATCTTCATTGGTAGCTTATAAACTTTCGCATTTGTTTTAGCTGCCACTTTAGTGTCATCCCATTTGCGAGGCGTTCCCCAGTTATTAGCATCCGAATAAAATACAACATCCCATGATTCTGCATTAGGTTTCACAAAAATAGCATAAGAACCCGCTTTAAGAGTTTGTCCATCAACCGTCACATCATCACTAAAAGTAATAGTTGTATTTTTATTAGCACCAGTACGCCAAAATTTTCCGTAAGGCACTAAGTTTCCAAAAATGGTACGTCCTCTCATATTCGGTCTAGAATACTCTATGGTTACGTCTGTTAAGCCTACTTTTTGTTCCTGTTTAGAAAACGGACTAGGCTGCGGTGTTTTAACCTGTGCATTAACATTAAAAGAAAACGTTAATACTAAGGCCATTAATAATAGTTTTTTCATTTTGATTAAGTTTAATTATAAGTTCTAATAATATTCATAAAATTAAGCATACGAAATCCTATTATTGTTAACAAAAACTTAAAATAAGAGGTTGTATATTTACCCCATATAAAATAATTATGGCGTTGACCAAGGGGTTGAATCCTAGTTATACTCTATGTGAAGGCTAAAAATTAAATTTGATGAAAAAATATTACGCAGAAACAATAGGAACATTTACCATGATATTTTGTGGTTGTGGCGCTATGACTATAAATGAAATTACAAATGGTAGTATATCGCATGTTGGGGTAGCAATTACCTGGGGACTTATCGTTATGGCTATGATATATGCTTTTGGTGAAGTTTCTGGAGCACATTTTAATCCAGCTGTAACTATTGGTTTTGCTTTTGCAAAGAAGTTTTCATGGAAAGAGGTTCCTAAATATATACTTGCGCAAGCTTTAGGTGCTATATTTGCTAGTTTTATTTTATGGTTTTTATTTCCTGAAAGTCAATTTTTGGGAGAAACTACTCCAGCAGCAGGTTTCCCCCCGTTTAAGGCTGCAATTTTAGAATTTTTATTAACCTTCTTCCTAATGGTTGTTATTATAAACGTTTCCACTGGTAGTAAAGAAATTGGAACCATGGCCGCCATTGCTGTAGGAGGTGTTATTCTTTTAGAAGCCATGTTTGCTGGTCCTATGACCAAAGCCTCAATGAACCCTATTCGTTCTATAGCTCCTGCCCTTTTTACTGGGAATTTTCAATATTTATGGTTATATATTACGGCACCAATATTGGGAGCTTTAACCGCAGTTTCTAGTTGCAAAATTGTAAAAGATGATAATTGCTGTTAAAGGTATTTTAACTTCTGATTGAATCTTTATATTGTTTTGTTTAACTTATTTTAAATATTGTTAAACATTTTGTATCTTTACCATAAACTTAATCATTATGGCAAAGAAAAAAACAGTCTCAAATAACGACATCATATCTTTTTATATGGATTATGTTTTAGAACATGATGAAAATCCTAAATCCATATATTCTTTTTGCAAAGCGAATCATTTAGAAGAATCGAAATTCTATGAATTCTTCACATCATTCGAAGCTATTGAAAAAGGCATTTTTGTTACCTTTTATAAAAACACACTAACGGCTCTCGATAAAAGTTCTGATTATAAAGGCTTCGATTCTAGAAATAAATTATTAAGCTTTTATTTCACATTCTTCGAAAATCTTACAGCAAACAGAAGCTATGTAACTCATGTACTTCATAAATACAAAGGTGGTTTGAAAGGATTAAAAATGCTTTCAGGGTTGAAAAAGCATTTCACGGACTATATCTCTCTTTTAGAAATAGAAATGATAGATATTAAACAAGAAAAACTTGAAAAGATTCAACAGAAAACATTGCAGGAGTCTGCATGGATGCAATTATTGTTAACCATTAAATTTTGGTTAGATGATACGTCTCCATCTTTTGAAAAAACAGATATTTTCATAGAAAAATCTGTTAATACAAGCTTTGATATTATAAATATAGCCCCTTTAAAAAGTGTTATTGATTTTGGGAAATTTTTGTTTAAAGAAAAAATGCACATGAACTAAGCTTATGAAAACTATAGATAAAATACCTACATCAAAAATTCAACGAGCAACAAAACTGGTTTCAACTGGAGCTAAAGTTGGCGTAAATTATTTAAAATACTACGGGGATAAAATTGTAAGCTCAGAAACAGAAGCTAAAGAACGTTTAAATAAAAATAATGCATCTGATATTTATGACGGATTAAAACAATTGAAAGGGAGCGCTCTGAAAGTTGCACAAATGCTGAGTATGGAGAAAAGTATTTTACCACAGGCCTATGTAGAAAAATTTTCTTTGGCACAATTTTCAGTTCCTCCATTATCTCCACCTCTTGTTCTAAAAACATTCAAAAAATACTTTGGTAAATTACCAAACGATATATTCGACACTTTTAATGCAACTTCTGTAAATGCTGCTAGCATCGGCCAGGTGCACATTGCAGAAAAAGATGGGAAAAAACTTGCTGTGAAAATTCAATATCCAGGAGTTGCAGAAAGTATCGCTTCAGATTTAGCAATGGTTAAACCTATTGCTATGAATATGTTCAATATAAAAGGCGGAGATTCTGATAAATACTTTAAAGAAGTTGAAAATAAATTAGTTGAGGAAACAAATTATATTTTGGAAATAAAACAGAGCAAGGAGATTGCTTCATCATGCACTCATATTCCTAATCTATTATTTCCCAAATATTATGAAGATTTATCTTCTGAACGTATTATTACCATGGATTATATGCATGGTGAACATATTTCTGAATTCACTTCATATAATACTAATCCCGAAAAATCAAACAAAATTGGGCAAGCACTTTGGGACTTTTACATGTTTCAGATTCACAAGTTAAGGAACGTACACGCAGACCCGCATCCAGGAAATTTTTTAATCTCGGAACAATGTAAGCTTATAGCTCTAGATTTTGGGTGTATGAAATCCATTCCTGACACTTTTTATATTCCATATTTTGAATTAGCAAAACCAGAGAACATCAATAATAAAGACCATTTTATTGCTAAACTATATGAATTAGAGATATTAAGAGATGATGATAGTAATGAAGAACTTGAATTCTTCACGAACATGTTTCATGAGATGTTAAGTTTATTTACAAAACCCTTTCATGTTGATATTTTTGATTTTTCAGACGCAGAATTCTTTGGTAAAATTGCCGAATTGGGTGAACGTTATTCAAAAAGTACCGACTTAAAAAAAATGAATGGTAATCGAGGTTCGAAACATTTTATCTATATAAATAGAACCTTCTTTGGTCTATATAATTTAATGTTTGATTTAAAGGCTGATAACATCAAAATAAATAACTACACCAACTTATAATGCAGCATTTTAATGAAGAAGCTATCGAAAAACTAGATCATTTATATAAAATTAACTTGATAAATAGCTGTTCTGGGTATAAGTCGGCAAATTTAATGGGAACGGCTTCAAAAGATGGCCTTGAAAACGTTGCTGTCTTTAGTTCTGTAACTCATATTGGTTCAAGCCCTGCCATGCTAGGATTCTTTTTACGACCTACCACTGTAATCAGAAATACCTACGAAAACATAAAAACCACAGGGTTTTATACTATAAATCATATTCATGAAAATATTATTCAAGAAGCTCATCATACCTCTGCTAAGTATGAAGCTTCTATTTCAGAATTTGATGTAACAAGCTTATCATCAGAATATAAAAATAATTTTCATGCGCCATTTGTTAAAAATACTCCAGTTCAATTAGCAATGGAATTTGTTGAAGAATATCATATTAAAGCAAATAATACGATATTAATAGTTGGCAAAATAATTGATTTATATATTAACAATAAAATCATTGAAGAAGATGGCTTTATAAACCTTTCAAAAGCAGATGTGGCAGCCATAAATGGATTAGATGGGTATGCGATCCCTAAAAACAGATCACGTTTTGGGTATCAAAGACCGAAATTATAAAGAAACCTTATAATACTATCAGTATTTATGCTTAATTTATAGAAAAAGCACATGATGCGTTTTGTATATTTGATATAGCTAATCACTATATATTGTACAGTACCTAAAGATGTGTACAGGTGTATACCCAAAAAAAGAAAAATTAAAAAACTATTTAAAAAATTGGTATTATGGATTTACTAGATAGAGCACATGAATTTGAAAATAGAAGCTTGAGGTCGTTATCAACTAGTGACAGAGTAAAAATTTCGAGAGAAGCTAAAGCTTTAATTTTAGATTTAAATCAAATATATAAGGCAAAAAAAGACGAAAAAATAATGGATCTTATGAAACGCTTAACCGTAATAAAAAGAAAGGTTGAAAAGCGACTAAAAGGAGCTCCTTTGACAGCTTAAAATTTAAAAACTTCTCGATTAGGTGCTGTGAAAAACTTAAAATATTAAATTTTACATAATTATTCATTGTAAAAATCAAATATCTCATATATTTTATTATATTGTCAAATTCTGAAAAAAGAAAATTGTCAGACAGATTTAAATTAGATTAAAATACATGGATATTATTAACAACGCTTTAGAATTCGAACAACGCAAACAGTCTTTTAAAACAACAAGCGAAAGAATAGAGGCATCAAGAGAAGTTAAAAATTTAATATTAAGCTTAAATAAAATTTATAAAGAAGAGAAAGATCCAGAAATTATGGATTTAATGAAGCGTTTAACGGTAATTAAGCAAAAAATAGAGAAAAGATTAAAAGGAAGACCATAAATATCTACTAATATTCATTTTTCTTAATTTGAATAGCGATAAATAAATTACCTTTTTATTAAAATTAGGTCTTTATAAACCCTAAAAAATTAACCCCAGAATATATAACATTTTATATTTTTCTGGGTTTTTTATATATAGTATCGAAAACCTGTGTATCAATTTCGGACACTTAAAACACGAACTAAACTATTATTTCACTTTTATTTCTATAGGATATAAAGAAGTATTTTCTATTTTGCCAGCTCTTTAAAATTTAAAATAAATTATATATTTTATTAATTTATGAATATCACGAATGTCTTGTTTATTGTTAGTCTTATTGCAAGTGTACACACGTTTTTTTTATTTATCTATTTTTTTCTTGAAAAGAAAACAAATACTAATGAACATAAAGTTTTTGCTATCATATTGTTATTGTTTTCATTACTTGTTATGAGTAATATGTTAACAATTTCTAATTTGCCTAAATATTATAATAAGGCCTTATTTCTATCTAGGCATATATCATTATTATTAATTCCGCTTTTGTACGTTTATATAAAAACGATTCTTACCAATGAAAAATTTGTTTTCAAAAAATTTCTTATACACACTCTTCTGTTTATTGTTACTACCCCTATATTGATATATTTATTGTCCTTAAAAAAGCGATTTAATATATTTTTTTCTCCTTTAAGGTTTGTTTCTGGGGGTTTAATTTTATTTCAAAATAGTATTTACTTGTGGCTTATTATCAGGCTTATTAAAAAAGTGAAACCTAAAATAAAAATTAAAGAAAAGATTAAATGGTCTTATGCTCTTTTTATTGGTTTTCTATTTTTATGGATGATACATTTTTCCTCTTTTATTTTAATAGATATTTATAGAGATTTTTATATCTGCCCTTATACTAATGGGATGTATTTTATTACTGCTTTTGTTATTACTTATACAATTATGTATTTTGTTGTTGAGTCAAAAAACGTAATAATTAATCAAATAAAGTATAAAACATCTGGCCTCACAGAAAAAAACATTAATGATTTATATGAAAAAATAGAAGCTTACTTAAAATTGAAGGAACCTTACATAGATCCTAAATTTTCTATTTCAAAACTTTCGGAAGAATTAAAAGTGCCTACAAAACACATATCTCAAGCAATTAACTCAAAATTTGACTCTAATTTTAATGATTATGTTAATAAATATCGTTTGGAAAAAAGTAAAGAGTTATTAAAGCATAACTCAAGAGAAAAGTTAACAATTTCAGAAATATATTACATGGTTGGGTTTAACTCAAAATCTACTTTTAATATTTTATTTAAGAAAACACATGGAATGACACCAACTCAATTTAGAAAAGAGTTTGCAAGTGGCGTTTAATTATTTTTTTGGTTTAGAAACAGGATTCTAAACAGTTTACACACCAAGATTTACTTTTTTTGATTTCAAATAAAAATAATTATAAAAAACAAAAAAATGAAATCATTTAAAGTATTTACACTGTTAACCATTTTATTATTATGTCTTAATTCATGCTCTGAAGATGATGGTAATGATACCGAACAGTTAGAAACGCAACAAACAAGAATTGAAGAGCTTTTGGCAGAAATTGAAAGATTGGAGTTGGTTATTGAAGAGTTGAATGTGAAAGTTGAAGCAAATGAAAATCTGGCTATTGAAGCAGCAAGATTAGAAGCAAATGAAAAATTGGTTAGCGATTTTTATCAAGAATTTTTTGGAGATAAAAATTTGGAGTCTATTCATAAATATATAGGGGATATTTATATACAGCATAACCCAAGTCTTGCAGATGGTAAGCAAGCATTAATTGATTGGGCTAGTCCATGGTTTCCAACAGCAAGTAAAGAAACAATTGATGTTCAAAAGTTATTTGCCGCTGACGATTTAGTTTTTATTCATACCAAAACAGGTTTAGAGCCCAGGCCTACTTCTGTTATGGATGTATTTAGAGTTGAAGACAATAAACTTGTTGAACATTGGGATGTTATACAGCGAGTTCCTAAAGTAGTAGCGAATGACCACCCTATGTTTTAGAATATGAGATAACATCAATAAACTCTTAATATTAACAATAACGTGAGTTTTCGACCTAGCTAAAAGATTAAGGCACATTTGATTTGTTTGCACAAAGTTAATGTTAAAAGCTAGGCTTTTTCTAAACGTAAAGACAAGTTTCTTAGGTCGAACTCACGTTAGTATAGGGTATGATTCAGAGAATAAAATTTTAGAAATTGAGCTTAAAAAAACAGGCAAATCAGACAATACCATAACTTTCCAAAAAGTGAATGGGAAGAATTTGAGAATATAGATTCTAAAGGGTTGTATTTCTTAAAATATATAAAAGATAAATATGACGAATTACATTTTGCTATAAAATGATATGATAAAAACCGAAACGGAACAACAGCTAATCTATTTAATCTATTCTTTCTATTTTAGCTCCAATAGCACGTAAACGTTCATCTATACGCTCATAGCCACGATCAATCTGTTCTATGTTCTGAATTGTTGATGTCCCTTTTGCCGAAAGCGCAGCGATAAGCAATGATACTCCTGCTCTAATATCTGGAGACGTCATAGTTGTTGCTTTTAATGTCGATTTATAATCGTGACCTATAACTGTCGCTCGGTGTGGATCACACAATATAATCTTTGCTCCCATGTCAATTAATTTATCAACAAAGAATAAACGACTCTCAAACATTTTTTGGTGTACTAAAACACTTCCTCTAGCTTGTGTGGCCACAACTAAAATAATACTTAATAAATCGGGTGTAAACCCAGGCCATGGTGCATCAGAAATCGTTAAAATAGATCCATCAATAAAACTTTGTATTTCATAACCATCAGTATGGGCAGGAATATAAATATCATCTCCTTTGCGTTCAACAGTAATACCTAGTTTTCTAAAAACATTTGGAATCACTCCTAGATCGTCCCAAGACACGTTGGTAATAGTCAGCTCGCTTTTTGTCATAGCAGCAAGTCCAATCCAGCTACCAATTTCAATCATATCCGGCAGCATTCTATGGTCTGTTCCTCTTAAAGCCTCAACGCCATCAACAATCAACATATTAGATCCAACACCGCTTATTTTGGCGCCCATTCTATTTAGCATTTTACATAACTGTTGTAAGTAAGGCTCGCAAGCAGCGTTATATATAGTTGTCTTGCCCTCTGCTAAAACTGCTGCCATAACAATATTTGCAGTTCCAGTAACTGAAGCCTCTTCAAGAAGCATATAAGCTCCTTTTAATTTATCAGCTTCAACACCGTAAAATTGCTCTTCTTTACTATATCTAAATTTAGCCCCTAGATTTATAAGTCCTTCAAAATGTGTATCTAATCGTCTTCGTCCAATTTTATCACCTCCAGGCTTTGGAATATAGCCTTTTCCAAAACGGGCCAATAAAGGCCCTACTATCATAATCGATCCACGTAAACCACGTCCATCAACTTTAAATTCATCAGATTCTAAATAATCCAAATCTATATCGTCTGATTGGAACGTATATGATCCGTGTGCTATTTTTTGAATTTTAACTCCTAATTTTCTTAATAAACTAATTAGCTTATTAACATCAACAATGTCAGGAATATTATTGATCGTTACTAATTCTGGAGTTAGTAACACTGCGCATAAAATTTGTAACGCTTCATTTTTAGCTCCCTGAGGTTGTATACTTCCTTTTAGTTGGTGACCACCCTCAATTTTAAATGTTCCCATACTTTAACTAGTGGCGTTTTCTTTGTCTATTAGAATTCTTTTTGTGGTGGCCTTTCTTATTACTGTTATTATTTGAAAATTTGTTCTTAGAACGCAACAAACTAGAAGAATCGGATAAATCTTCTTTAGAACCTTTTAAATTAATTTTACCTCCAGAAAGCTCATATAAATGATTATAAATCACAGCATCTTCAACAGTGTCTTTATTCCAATTTAAAAAACACTTTTTCATATGATTAGCAATCGTATATAATAATGCTTCTTTAAGTTCACCTTCTTCCCATGTATTAGCAACATCAATCATTGTTTTAATATTATTTCCATAGAAACGATATTTAGGGAAATTTTGTGGATATTTTAAAGGCTCTGGGCGTTCTTCAAAAAGTTCTTTCGTAGGCTTCTCATAAGGAGAATCAACGTCTAACTCGAAATTAGCCATTATAAAAAGTTGATCCCAAAGTTTATGTTGGAAATCTGGAACATCTCTTAAATGTGGTTGTATATTTCCCATAACGGCAATAATGGCTTTTGCAACCTTATTACGCTCTTCTTTCACGTCTATACTCTTGGCATAGTTAATCATTTTCTGCATATGCCGACCATATTCTGGAATGATCAAATGTTCACGCTCTGTATTGTATTCTAAGTTATCTATAATCAAAATTAAATGTGTAGAATTAATTATTTATGCATGTAAGTTGGTATGCATGCGCAAAATACAAAAAAAAACTAAAGACTTATCACCCCTTCAACTTTTTCTGCTACTTCTTTATACTTTTCAATAACAGCATCAGGGTCTTTCATCAACAAATTGATTGAAATACTTGTATATTTGCCATTTTTAGATTCATTCTTATTTATTACTGCTCCTAGGTTATTAAAAATAGTTTCTAGTTTATCTATTTTTTCAACATCAGATTTCACAATAAATTTATATAAATACTCTGTTGGCCAACTTGCAGTTTCATGTAATTGTCCTTTTAGCTTTTCGTAAAACTCTTCGGAATTTGGAGATGTACTCATAGTCATTTTTATATCCTACAAATATACAGTTTCATCTGTTTAAATCATCATTTTTAACAGCATACTTAACGACTTCTCCACACAATAAAATAACAGTCACTCAATCACAACTATATGAATAAAGAACTTTGATTATAACTGTTTCTGTATACATTTTTTTTATCGCAGTTTAATTCCGATTTTTACAGCAAAATAATGCCAGTTTTGAATACTAAAAAGATTGTAATTACAGGGGGGCCGGGAACAGGGAAATCTACTTTAATAAATGAATTGATTGATAGAGGCCACACCTGTCTTGAAGAAATTTCACGTCAAGTTACTTTAAATGCAAAAAAAGAAGGCATTGACCAACTATTTTTAACCAACCCTTTATTGTTTAGTGAATTACTTTTAAAAGGCAGGCAACAACAGTTTTTAGATTCCAATATACTGTCTTCTGAAATTGTATTTTTTGATAGAGGCTTACCAGATGTGTTAGCTTATATGGATTATATAGGCGACTCTTATCCACAGAGTTTTGTAGATACCTGTAACGATTCAGCTTATGATATCGTTTTTATTTTAAAACCTTGGGAAGCCATTTACAAGAGTGATAATGAGCGTTACGAAAATTTTGAACAAGCTTTAGACATTCATAAACATTTACTGAATACCTATCAAAATTTTAATTACAGCTTAATTGATGTTCCCTTTGGCACCATTAAAAATAGAGTCGATTTTATTTTAAACACATTAGATATGTAATTATGGAACACCCCATAAACATATTGGAACGCTATTGGAAGTTTACATCATTCAGGCTCAACCAAGAAGCTATCATCAATGCTGTTATTGAAGGAGAGGATACTTTTGTTCTATTACCAACTGGTGGTGGAAAATCATTATGTTTTCAAATTCCCGCCTTAGCAAAAAAAGGCATTTGTATTGTTATTTCGCCTTTAATTTCTCTTATGAAAGATCAGGTACAAGCCTTAAATAATAAAGGCATCAAAGCTATGTCAATTACAAGCGGAATAAGCTACAGCCAATTAGACACCCTTTTGGACAATTGTGTCTACGGAAATTACAAATTTTTATATCTATCGCCAGAACGTTTACAACAGGAATTAGTACAAGATCGCATAAAACAAATGCATGTAAATTTAATAGCTGTTGATGAAGCGCATTGTATTTCACAATGGGGAAGCGATTTTAGACCTGCATACAAAAACATATCGTTATTACGTCAAATACAACCCAGTGTAAATGTCGTAGCCTTAACGGCTTCTGCGAGACCAGAAGTCGTTGAAGACATTATAAAAGAACTCGATTTTATTCAACCCAAAATATTTAAACAATCTTTTGTTAGACCGAATCTGGCATACATGGTATTTCATGAGAATGATAAATATTATAGACTTGAAACTATTTTAAAAAAATATAAAACCTCATCTATTATATATGTTAGAAATAGAAAACTAACCCTGGAGATTAGTACTTTTTTAGAGTCTAAAAATATTACATCTACATATTACCACGGAGGTCTTTCCAATATCGAAAAAGACTCTAATATGGCTGCGTGGTCTCAAAACAAAAAACAAGTTATGGTAGCCACGAATGCTTTTGGTATGGGCATTGATAAGCCAGATGTTAAAACGGTTATTCATTTTAATTTACCAGAAAGTATTGAAAGTTATTTTCAAGAGGCAGGTCGTGTAGGCCGTAATGGAGAAAAGGCTTTTGCCGTAATTCTTAAAAACAATAGTGATGCTACCTTAGTTAAAAATCAGTTTTTAAGTATTTTACCAACAGTCAATTTTGTAAAACAAGTTTATAGAAAACTATGTAGTTATTTTCAAATATCTTATGGAGAAGGCGAATATCTAACTTTTGATTTTGAGTTTAATACCTTTTGTAAAACTTATAATTTTAGTTCTGTTTTATGTTATAATACATTATTGTTATTAGATAGAAATAGTATTATTACCTTATCGAAACAATTTAAAAACAAAGTAACTGCTCAATTTGTTATATCAAGCTCTTCGCTTTTTAATTATCTAGAAACACATCAAGATTTTAGTATGATTGTAAAATCAATATTAAGAATGTACGGTGGTATTTTTGATCATGTTACAAAAATTGATTTGATGAAAATTTCTAACAAAGCATCGGTAAGTGAAACTAAATTAACTCACGTACTTCAACAATTAGAAAGTGATAAAATCATTACCTTGAACTTAGCAAAAACAGATGCTCAAATTACTTTTATAGAACCTAGGGAAGATGATAAAACTATTAATAGAATTGCATCAATTATAGAACAACAAAACAAATTAAAACAGCATCAAGTTAATGCCATGCTTAATTATATTGAAAATGATTCGGTTTGTAGAAGCATGCAGCTCCTCTCCTACTTTGGTGAAAAAGACATAAAACCCTGTGATATGTGCTCGATTTGTATTGAGTCTAAAAAAGCAGTTACACCGCAAGACACTAATACAATAAAAAAACGTATTGTAGAATTATTAGAAAACGGCGATAAATCATCTAGAGATATAATTTCAACCCTGAATTGTAAAGAAACAGATTTGAAAATAGTATTAAAACTATTATTAGAACATCACATAATAACTATTACACCAACAAACACATATAAATTAAGTCATACATGAGGGATTTAAGAATTGTATTTATGGGAACACCAGATTTTGCTGTTACCACTTTAAAAGCACTAGTCGAAAACAAGTATCATATCGTTGGTGTTATTACTGCTCCAGATAAACCAGCTGGACGCGGTCGCAAGCTTAATGAAAGTGCTGTGAAAATATATGCCAAAGAAGCTGATTTAAACATTCTACAACCTACCAATTTAAAGCAGGGTGATTTTTTGGACGAGCTAAAAGCTCTTAAAGCAAATCTTCAAATTGTTGTAGCATTTAGAATGTTACCAAAAGTAGTTTGGCAAATGCCTGAATATGGTACTTTTAATTTGCACGCATCATTACTACCAAACTATCGTGGGGCCGCTCCTATTAACTGGGCTATTATTAATGGTGAAGTCAAAACAGGGGTTTCAACGTTCTTTATTGACGAAAAAATTGATACTGGTGACATGATTCTCCAAGAAGAAATAGACATAGAGTCTGATGAAAACGTAGGGAGCCTCCATGATAAACTAATGAATATAGGGAGTACCTTAGTTATACAAACGGTTAACGCTATAAAAAAAGGAGACGTTAAAACCACTCCACAGAAGACAACAAAAAATATTAGAACGGCTTATAAGTTACATAAAGACAATTGCAAAATTGACTGGAATGCCTCTATAGACAATATATATAATAAAATACGTGGTTTAAGCCCATATCCAGCAGCTTGGTGTACTTTTATAAATGGAGAAGATGAATTAGACGTAAAAATATATCGAGCAGATAAAGAAATAACACCACACACAAAAAGTATTGGAAGTATAATTTCTAATAAAAAAGAGCTAAAGATAGCAGTTACAAATGGTTACATCACCATAAAGGAAATTAAGCTTCCAGGTAAGCGCACTATGGATATAAAATCGCTTTTAAACGGTTATACTTTTGAAGCAAATGCCAAAGCGCTCTAAACCCTTATTCTCATTGATATTACAAATCATCGATAAAATACGTTGTCTTTATTAACAAAAGCGTCAAGTTATTAACAATACCGTGTTTTTCCCTTGCTATTACTTGCATGGTTTCATAATCCGTATAAATTTGTAGTAGGATTTAACAATAATGTTTAACCAATTTATTAATAATTAAATTTTATATTATGAACAAAACAGATTTAATCGACGCAATGGCAGAACACGCAGGAATCACTAAAGCAGCTGCAAAGAAAGCTTTAGAGTGTGCAATCATTGAAATTGAAGGAGCTTTACAAAAAGGTAATAGAGTTTCTTTAGTAGGGTTTGGATCTTGGTCAGTTTCTAAAAGAGCTGCAAGAGAAGGAAGAAACCCTCAAACTGGACAAACTATCAAAATTAAAGCTAAAAACGTTGTTAAGTTTAAAGCTGGATCAGATTTATCAAATGCAGTAAACTAGTCGTTTACTTCTTTTATATTATAAAGATGTCTTCAATATTTGGAGGCATTTTTTATTTTATATCTATAAAACAGTTGCTTTTTTAATAAATAAATATTAGATTTAGTTACTAATACCTCAAAAGCATGATAACAATTAAACCAAAGAAAGGTGATTTGTTAATCGCTGAACCTGCGATAATAGGTGATGTTTCTTTTAATCGCTCAATAGTCTTAATTGCGGATCATTCCCAAGAAGGTTCTATTGGCTTTATACTCAATAAGCCTCTAGATTATACCATCAATGAGCTGGTTCCAGAAGTTGAAGCTACTTATAAAGTTTATAATGGAGGTCCTGTAGAGCAGGATAATTTGTATTTCATTCATAAGATACCAAAGTTAATACCAGAAAGTATTGAAATTTCTTTAGGTATTTTTTGGGGAGGAGATTTTAGTAAAGTAGCAGAACTTATTACTAATGGTGATATAAACGAGAACGATATTCGATTTTTTTTAGGATATTCTGGTTGGGAAGCTGACCAGTTGGAAGAAGAGCTTAGAGCCAATTCTTGGGTTGTTACTGAAAATATTTATAAAAACAATATTATAGAAAAAGATTATAAATCATTTTGGAAAGAGAAAATGTTAGAGTTTGGAGGAGAATATAGTATTTGGTCTAATGCACCAGAGAACCCAAACTATAATTAGTTCAATCTTATTTTTACATTTAACTTTTGTAGTAAATTTTTAGATACCTGACTAACATATACCTTCTTTCTATATTTAGATACGGGTTGAATACCAACGATAGCATTTGTTATAAAAATTTCGTCAGCTTTTTGAAGCTCAAATGGAGATATTGAATCTTCAACAATTTCATAATCGGGAATACTTTTAATAATATCTATAAGTTGCTTGCGCATAACCCCTTTTAAACAACCATCACTTATTGGAGCTGTTTTTATAACATTACCTTTTACAACAAAAACATTACCGTTAAGAGCTTCTATAACATGTTTATTGGTATTCAAAACCAAACAGTTATGTAAGCTATTCTCTTTTGCATAAATACTTCCTACCACATTTAATACTTTATTATTCGTTTTTAATGTTGATAATAAGCTAGGTGACACATAATAATCTTTAAACAAATCAACTTCATAAAAATGATCTTGAAACAAATAAAAATCATCTTGAATAGGCTTTACTGAAATTATAAAACTTACATCGTTCGTATTTGGAGTATATAGCCCTCCTTCGTTTCTATGTACCAACAATTTAACTCTTGCTGATGCTTTTAATAATTCATTCGAATGCAATGTAGCAAGAATCTGTTCTTCCAAATATTCCATAGTAAAATTCATTGGAATTTCCATACGCATAATTCGCATAGAAGCCATGAGTCTAAAATAATGATCTTCCCAAAATAAGATTTTACCAAAACTTACTTTAATGGTTTCAAATAAAGCATCTCCATAGTTATAGCCTCGATTTTCGATTGAAAGAATTGTATTTTCTTCCAGAATATTTCCATTAAAATTTGTCATAAAAAAATCCCGCTTTATTAATTAATAAGAGCGGGACAAATATAATTTAAAATATAGAATTAAACAGATCCTAGCACATGCTTTAAATCAGAAATTTGATTTTCCCAAAGCATTTTAGCTTCATCTACCTCGTCTTCATCTGCAAAATCTGTGATCATCAAAGACACGTCTTTAGTGATTTCATCCACCTGAATTCTTATTTCGAAATACGAAACCTGATCATCTTCATCATTTATCCATCTAAACTTAACACGTTCACCACTTTTCTTACTTAATAATTTCGCTTGCTCTTCGCTATCATCCCAAATAAAAGTGAACAATTCGCCACGAGAGTTTACGTTATCTGAAAACCATTCAGATAAACCTGAAGGTGTCGATATATATTGATATAACAGTTGAGGGGATGCTTGTATTGGAAATTCAATATCAAATTTAACTTTATCGTCCATAAATAGCTTAAAAATTTTATGTTCCCAATATATACATTAATTGATAAGTAAAACAACAATTTTTAATAATATTTTCTCCTATATCTGTTTGCTTACAATAATATTGTTTTTATATTTGCAGCCTTAAATTATGGCGAGGTAGCTCAGTTGGTTAGAGCGTCGGATTCATAACCCGGAGGTCGGGGGATCGTGCCCCCCTCTCGCTACAAGGAAAACCCAAGATTTTTAGTCTTGGGTTTTTTATTTGAGTACAACAAATTAGATTTTTTAAGTCCATATTTTAGTTAACCTTTACAGGAATAACATGATTCCTTCTTTGAAACCTTTTAAGTTGTTGATTATCAGTTTTTAATATACCAAACTAACGCTAAATTAAAAACTGAATGCTGTTATTTTTATGTCAAAAAAAGGTATAACGGTGTTGCCTTAGGATGTGATTCTAAATTCTTTGTGAAATACAAAATCATAGGAAATGGAACAAAACATAAATATATTTTTCCTTATTTGGCGGACTTGATTCTCACTTTTTACTTGAGAATGAAGTGCTCCTAGAGTAACGGAAAGGGTTAACGGAATACAGAGAAATGAGCTGAATGGGTGCTAACTATAAATATGCTAATTCTAAAAAAATAATATAATCAGTTTCTATATTTTACTTATAAATCTAATGAATCTTCTTAAAAGAAGCTCTTCTTGAATATTTAGAATCCCCTTCAGGTTTTAAAATTTTATTCTTTTTAAAATATTCTTTTTATTGGCCTATCTATCCTTTTATCATTTCCTCGTCTTCTTAAAAGGTTTTGATAAACAAACTTATTACACTACTTAAGAAACATATCCAGCATCTTTAATGATGGTTATTACTAAATAAATAGGCTATTTTTATTTAAGCCCGTCTAGTTTAAAGGTCCACGCATAATTACAAGGTACTTCAGAAGCAGTTAAAGCAGGTACTTCTATAACAACATTATTGCCTTTCTGCACCCATTTTAAAGGTTTACTGTACCCTAGCAATGTTACTTTAGCAGACGAATTTAATTTTACATTTTTTACAACCAATTGGTTCTTTGGATAAATAGGGCAAATTCCATATAATATATTTCCTTTTTTAGTAAACATTATTTGCTTAGTTGCCATACCTTTATCTGGAGATACAGTTAATTTCATAACGTCGTATTTTACTTTATATCGACCTCTTTTAGCATCTTCTACTTTTCCTTTTGTCCACTGGCATGTTTCTTCATTAAGAGTAGTGCCATAAATAGCTTCTCCATTTACTTTCAACCAATCTCCTATTTCAATTAATCGCTCTTGCATAATAACAGGAATACGCCCATCTGCAGTTGGTCCTATGTCCAAAAGAAAATTACCTCCTCTACTCACAATATCAACTAACATGTATATAAGCTGTTGAGTTGAGTTATAATCTTCAAAATTTTCAGTTTTACTAAATCCAAATGAATGTGCCATACCTCTATTTTCTTCCCAAGGCACATCAGCATTTGGCATTCCTGAACCATATTCCGTAGTATAGTAACCACCATGATGATGACGTGTTTCTTTACCCCAACGGTCGTTAATTACAACATCTTCTTTACTTGCTGAGTCGTTATACAACCAAGAAAGTAATTCTGTTGATTTCCATGTTGTATGCGGATAATCCCATTCTCCATCTACAAAAATTAAAGAAGGAGCATAATTTTGTACTAAATCTTTAAATTGAGGAACCATATGATTATCTACATATAAATTCACATCACTGGTATACAAAGGGTTAAACCATTCATAAATGGAGTAATAAAGCCCCATTTTTACGTCCGTTTTACGAACTGCAGTTGTTAATTCGCCTACAAGGTCTCTTCCTGGGCGAGTATTTGTAGAGCTCCATGGCCTACCCCAAGATTTATCGGCTTCTTTACTTGGCCAAAGTGTATAACCATCATGATGTTTAGAAGTCAATACTGTATATTTTGCTCCTGATTTTTTAATAATATCTGCCCATTGATCTGCATCAAACATATCTGCTGTAAAAAAAGGAACAAAATCAGGGTATGTAAAATCTTCACCATACACTTTATTATGGAATGCTTTAGTTTCATTATGCCCATTTTTTATTCTCTTTGGATTTACTAAATTCATCCAATACCATTCTGAATATTCACCAACTTTAGAAAATGCAGGCACAGAATAAGGTCCCCAATGAATAAAAATTCCAAATTTAGCATCAGTATACCACGAAGGAATTGGTCTACTATCGATAGATTCCCAATTTGCTTCATATTTTTTTTGTGAAAAAGATTTCAATGATAATATTAATATTATTGCAATAACTATATTTTTCATACCCAATTTATACTTTACCAATTTATTTTTAAGATGTTGTTGTTATCTAGATTATTTTTTAATTCTTTACTTTTGATATTTTCATCGTATTACTTAATACATGTAAGTCATTAATGGTGATATTATGTGCTAATCTAATGTCTTCAGAAGAACTACCAATCATTATTTTAAAATCACCTGGTTCTACAACAAATTCCATAACTTTATTATAGAGTGCAAAATCATCTGCTTTTAAAATAAAGCTTACATTTTTAGTTTCATTTGGTTCTAAACTAATTCTTTCAAAGCCTCTTAATTGCTTTTCATAAACAGTAACGCTAGATACTAAATCAGAAAAATAAAGTTGCACTACTTCTTCACCTTTAACACTTCCTGTATTTGTAATATCTACAGATACTTTTACTTTACCTATCCCATTATTAATTCCAGAATCTACTATTAAATTGGAATATTTAAATGTTGTATAGCTAAGTCCATAACCAAAGGGATACAAAAACCCTCCAACACGTGTTTTCCCTGAACCATTTGGTCCATTTGAAGGTTGATTGGCTTGAGCTCCTGGTTTTGATGGAAAATTCATTGGTACTTGACCTACAGTTTTTGGAAATGACACAGGTAGTTTACCTCCAGGATTATAGTTTCCAACTAGCACATCTGCTATAGCTGTGCCACCAAACTTACCTTGAAACCAACCTTCAACCACAGCTGGAACGTATTTATTTATCCAATTTATAGTTAAAGGTCGACCATTAATTAACACTACAACAACAGGAGTTCCTGTATTATATATTGCTTCAACTAGTTTTTGTTGATTTCCAGGGAGTGCTAAAGACGTTCTTGATCTAGATTCTCCTACTGTCTCCTCATCATCACCTACTACTATAATCGCTAAACCTACTGTTTTTGCCATTTCTACAGCCTTATCAATTTCTTCTTGCTCTGAAACTGTTGGTGCCATTGAAATAATTTCGGAATCTGGCCAATTCTCGTCAAAAAAATCACATCCTTTAGCATATTTAATCTCAACATCTTTTGGAAACTTTTCCTTTATACCATCGTAAACTGAAACCACATCTATATGAGATGGTCCATATCTACTTACTGAATGATTTATAGCTTTAGCATTAGGTCCTGTTACTAATACCGACTTATATTTATCGAAATCTAATGGTAATATATTTTTTTCATTCTTCAACAAAACGATAGATTCTAATGAGGCATTATAAGAAATTTTTTGAGAATCACCATTACCTACAGTTTTATCTGCATTAGAAAAATTCTTCCCGTATGGAGCATCGAAAAGACCTTGCCAAAACTTGACTCTTAAAATATCACGTACACAATCGTCAATAGTATCCATGCTTAATTTACCCTCTTTTACTAATTCCCTTACGGGTATAATATAATCTTCTGGCATAGTAAAATCTGTTCTAATATTCAAACCAGCATTTACGGATTTTAAAACTGCTTCTTTATGATCTTGGGCTACATGGTGTTTATCAGCAATAAACTCTACCGCACGACTATCGGACACTACATATCCTTTAAACCCCCAAGATTTACGAAGAATATCTCTTAAAAAATAACTTGAAGATGTTACGGGTATACCATTATAATCATTATAAGAACTCATAATACCTAAAGCTCCTGCGTCTTTTATTGCTCTTTTAAAAGGGTGTAGATATAATGAAAACATTTCTCTTTCTGTTATATGCGCATCTGTTCTAGCGTCACCATCACGCCCACCTTTTGGAGCACTGTAAATAGCGAAGTGTTTTGGTGTAGAAACAACATGTTCTTCTTGTATAGCAGTTACCATCCTAAAACCAAGTTCACCAGTTAAATAGGGGTCTTCACTATAACATTCTACAGTTCTTCCCCATCTTGGATCTCTTGTTATATCAAGAATGGGAGCATAAACATTTGTATATCCCAATAGTCTAGCTTCTTTACCTGTAATATGCCCAATTTGACTTACCAAATCTTTATTCCATGTCGACCCAATACCAATTTGAGAAGGAAAACTAGTTGCTTTTTCGTGACACAACCCTCGTATGCCTTCATTTGTAAAATCTACGGGGATTCCTAAACGCGTATTTTCCACAAAAAACTTTTGAATTTCATTTAATGACTTTACATGTTTTGAAGGTGGCCATGCTTTATCTGTTACAGCAGAAGGGTGATATGCTAAATTATTAAGTTGCTCATCGATATTTCCAATACCATCTTTCCATATTTTGTTTTTCCAATCTGGAGTTGGTAATTCATCTTTAAGTACACGTCCAAAGCCATAAAGCGTAGCCATTTGACAACTTTTTTCCTCTAATGTCATTCTGGATAACAAATCTTCTATTCGTTCTTCAACAGACGCCTTAGCATCTTCATAAGGCTCTTTAATTCCATTTTTGTTGAAATCTATCCAGTTTTTATGATAAATTTTCTTGTTTACCTGTCCTGAGATCAGAATTGGTAATAATAGAAAACTTAAATAGATCAATCGTTTTAACATTTTTCTAGTGTTTAATGTTTTTTTGGCTAATACCGAGTAAGGTTGCTTATTAAATAGCAAATCAATATGCTCTTAGTGAACTAAATGATAATTACATATAAGCAGTAAACTTGATAGTTATTCTTAATAGTTTATGACTAAAAATTTAAGTTATTTTTTTAAACTTGCTCTATGTACTTCTCCATAGAATTTTTCCATATCATATTCTGGTGCATTTACATCTTTACCCCATTTATCCATAGCCATAATAAGCTCTTCTAATTTTTCTTTATTTTCACTTGCAAGATTATTTTTTTCCGAAGGATCTTCTGCAAGATTGAACAAAAGGAATTGGTGTCTATCAAGATCATAAGGCATATTATAATATTCTATTAACTTCCATTCATCTTTTATAATACTTCTCCCTGGCCAGTTTCTTTCAGTTTTATTTTCATAATGAATTAGCGACACATACTTCACCCAATTAAACTGTCGGTTTTCAAGTTTCACATTCGTATCCTTTAATAATGGAGTTAAATCTGCACCATCTAAATTTTTATTGCGTGCTATACTCTTATCTACTTTTGCCATAGAAAGCAATGTTGGGTAGATATCCCATCCTGCAACACGCTCATTATTAACAGAACCTGGCTTAACAACACCTGGCCAATGTACAAACATGGGTACACGTGTACCACCTTCATAAAACATCCCTTTTCCTCCTCGAAGTGGATAATTTTTAGTAATCCCAGACCTCAGTTCTCCTCCATTATCTCCCATAAATATTATAATGGTATTATCTGCCATTCCATTTTCTTCAAGTGCTTTAATAACAGCTCCTACGCCATCATCTAGATGTTCGACTAAGGCTGCATAAGTAGCATGTTTGTGCTTGTTTTCTGGAGTGATTAATTTCTTGTATTTTTCTACTTTATCTTTATTAGCCTCCATAGGTGTATGCACTGCATAATACCATAAGTTTAAAAAAAATGGTTTTTTATTTCCCTTTTGGTTTGCAATAAAATTGGCAGCTTCTGCCGATAAAGCTTCTGTTAAATGTGTTTCGGGTGAATATGATTCCAAATCCGGAACAGCCGATTTTATAGTTTTTTCTTCAGAAAGTACTTTGCTTTTATATGGGTAGATGTAGCTACCAGGACAGCAAAATTCATTTGATGCTATATCGACATCAAAACCTCTATCCTTAGGACCATTATCACCATGTCCTATATGCCATTTACCTATATGTGCTGTGGTATAGCCAGCGTTTTGTAAAAAATCACCATAAGTAATTTCCTCTGGTTTCATGTCTATTCCACTACCATCTACACCTCCTAAACTACCATGACTTACGGCTCCTAATCTACTTGGTGTCTTACCTGTAATTAAAGAAATACGGCTTGGTTGACAAGTTGGATGCGAAGAATGTGCTTTTGTAAAATACATGCTCTGACTCGCTAATTTATCTATATTGGGGGTTTGGTATAAATCACTACCTGTAAATCCTAAATCTGCAAACCCTAAATCGTCCGCCAAAATAAATACTATATTTGGTTGTATTTGCTCTTTTGTTTCTTCTATCTTTTCTGAAGAATTTTTCTCCTTACAGCTTACAAACAACAACAATGTTAATAAACAAGCTACTACATTTTTAGTCATACTACTTTTTTAATTAAGTTTTAAATTTTATAATGCTTTAAGATGAATTGCTACACCGTTTTTATTTTTTACCTTAAAAGCTAAATTATCTTTTATACTTACTTTTTTAGTATCAATACCAACTTTAGTCAGTGACGTAAGGGTATCATCATCAAAATAAATTGTAGCCTCATAAGTTTTTCCTTCTGTCAAGAAATCTAAAGGGATTTTTATATCACGCGGAATATCACCATTTAAGGCACCTATAAACCAATCGTTCCCGCTCCTTCTTGCTATAACTGCAAATTCACCTGGATAACCATCAATAACTTTAGTATCATCCCAAACTGTAGGAAGTGCGTCATAAAATGCCAATTCAGGAACTTCTTTTATAAATTCTTTAGTTCCACCTGCACCTTCTGCTCCTGCTACAGAACCTTCAGGTCTATCGTACCAATACAGAAATTGCCATGGACTATAAATACAAACGGCTTTAGCTAATTGAGAAACATGGGAACCCATCGTTTCGGTTACTCGTGGTGCAAAATAGCAATTGGTTTGATCTCCTGCTCCTGCTATCATTCTTGTGAAAATGGTATTAATTACCATAGAATTCTCAGGAGATTCTTCATCACCTCTTATGCCTTCTTGTGTCATAAAATTCGGATAGGTTCTGGAATACCCTGTTGGTCGATATTCATCATGAGTATCTATCATTAATTTATAATCGGCTGCTTTTCGAACAGCATCATGCAACCAACTTGTCCATTTTTGAGGCCCTACGTTAACAAATCCATATTTTATACCACTTACTCCCCATGAACTAAGTAAAGGCAATACATCGTCCAATTGTTTTTCTAATGCTCTTCTATTAACATATAGAATTACTCCAATATTTTTACTCTTGGCATATTTAATTACTTCTAATAAATCTAATGGGCCTTTAGATCTTTTTGGGTCTACAGTTATAGTTGTTGCATCTGATGCTTCATCATATTCATTACCATACCATCCTGCATCAAACTCAATAAATTGAAGGTTATGTTTTTCTGCAAAGTCTACACAGGCTATACCCCCTTTGGTCGTTAGTGTTGTTTCTCTTATTACTTTCCCTGGTTTTATCCACGAGGTATCTTCTAACTGATTTGGTTCATTTAAATTTAAAAGAAGATAATTATGTTCTAATAACTGTCCGGGTTTCTCTGCTGCCATAATAAAACGCCATGGTGTATTGAGCGGTAAGTCAACAATAACTTCACTACTAAGTTCGGAGACTAAAGTTCCTGGACTTCCTTCTTTATTAATAAACTTCATTCGAGCATAATCAACCAAAGCAGCTTCTCCAATTGCCAGAAACAGAGAATCTTGTAATTCAACTAGTAATGGTCTTTCTACAGCTTCTTTTATACTAGAAACAGGCATTTTTAATATTTCACTTTGAGCCCGTAATGATGCCCAAGCGACCGCTTTTGGTGGCAAAGAAAATTCTGTTATTTCTTTTTGTATAATATTAATTTTCCTAGCTTCATTTGTAAACTCATATCTAAAAGCTATACCTTCATTATAAGCTCTTACTCTTAAGTTAAAGATTTCTTGATTGTCAACATCACTAAGCCTAAAAAGAGATTCGTTATATATTTCTGGGTATTTATTTCTTTCACCATAAACAGGTAGCCAAGTAGAATCTACTGTAGAGTTTTCGATTTGACTTACATTAGCAATTTGATATGGTTTATTTTTAAGGCTCTCTGTGTTTAAAACAAAACCTAATTTAGAATCTCCAATAATTTCTTCATTTTTGTAGCTTACAGAATAAGAAATACCTGATAAACTATCATTGGTTTTTAAAACAAATTCAAAATCAAGGTTTGGGCTTTTTATAAGGGTATTATCTGTTTTCTTTTCTTTAGAACAGGCACTAAAGAAAACAGACAATAAACATATCTTAACAATTATCATTTTATTTTTATACATATACAAAATCTTTAAAATTTAGGGTAACAAATACAATTAATATCCTATACAAAATAATTACCCCTACATGGATAAAATATTTATATTCATATTTATATTCATAATAAATTCAGAGAACCAAATTACTTGAATAATCAAAGATTATAGGTCGACTTAATACTATAAATGGTTAAGAAATTGTTCATATAAGCATAAATAGCCCACAAAACGCTTACAAAACGCTTACAAAACGAATATGAAGAATATAAATTGATAAAAATATGAGAGTATACAACTTTCTATATTAAAGAAAATATTAAGGTGATAGATTTAGAATTTATTAGTCAGAAGTTTAAATGATGGAGGGAGGTAAAACTAATCTACATCTCAAATATTTGGTTCAATCTTTTTATACGCTTCTAACAAGTTTCATCAAGGCCTCTTATATTTAGATATCCATCCTGTTTCTAAAATTTGTTTTAGACTAAAAGAATAAGAAGAATTTACAAACCTTAGTGATGAAAGCCTAAAAACATTAGAATCAATTTCAGGCTTAAAAAAACTCTATATTTGGGAAACTTTAATAAGTAAAGAAAGTGTTATAGAAATAAAGAATAGAGTTCCTAATTTAGATCTTAATTTTGGTAAAAACATGTTGTAAGCTGCAAATATTATAGAATCAGAGTACATAAATTCATGAAACCTAAATTTTTATTATCTTACCGTTTTTACATTACCTATATTTTAAATATAAACATAAAAGTACCTCAATTAGTAAAAGATTATATTTAACATTAATGGTATTTAGCGAGAAAAACTGTTTATTAAACCCCTAACGATGTCGCATAATTTTTTTTTATTATTATTCTTTTCATTTGGCTTTTGTTGTTTAACAAATGCTCAATATATTGAAGACCAATCTTCTTCAGATTTTTTTAACCTAACAACCGAAAATGGCTTATCTCAAAATACTGTAAATACTATTTTAAAAGACAAATCTGGCTATTTATGGTTTGGTACAGACGACGGACTTAACAGATATAACAGTTATGATATCGAAGTTATTGATATCAATCAAAATAAATCTAAAATTTTAAGCGGAAAAAAGGTTTATGATTTATACGAAGATAAAAATAGCTTACTTTGGATTGGAACAGACAATGGATTGAAACTCTACAATCCAATTAGTAAAAAAGTGACTCAATGTGATTTATTCAAAAACTTTAATAACCCCATAAGAGTATATTGTATTGAAAAAGAGAATGACTCACTTTCATGGCTAGGCACTTCTGAAGGTCTTGTTTTGTACAGTCTTAAACTCGGTGTAGTAGATAATTATAGACATTCTATAAACACTCCAAATTCATTATCAGATTCTGAAATACTATCGTTAGCAAATGATAGTATTGGTTTATGGATAGGAACACAAAATGGTTTAAACCAACTTAACAAGAAAAGTAAACAAATAACCCGTTATTTTCATGATGAGAATGACAAAAATTCGGTTGCAGGAAATACTATTAAGTCGCTTTCTATTAATAACACTGGAGATCTTTGGGTAGGTACTGTTCAAGGTGGACTTTCTTATCTTAAAAAGGGAGACATTCATTTTAAAACTTATAATACAGAAAACAGCAATCTTCCCCACAATGATGTATTTGATATTTTCCAAACTAAAGAAGGTAACCTTTGGATAGCAACTAATGGAGGTGGATTAAGTAAAATGGATAAATCATCCCATACATTAACAACAATAAATCGTAATCCAGACCATATTCAAAGCCTGGTAACCAATTCATTATATTCGGTATATGAAGATAGAGAAGGTATTTTATGGGTTGGAACCTATGCAGGTGGCGTTTGTTTCAACACTTCTAAAAACAGTGTCTTTAAGTTAATCAGGCACCAAGCCCATGACAAAAATAGTATTATTGAAAGCCGAATTAGAAGTGTTCTTCATGATAATAAAAACAATTTATGGTTTGGTACTTGGGGAGGCATAAGTGTTTTCAATCCTAAAAACAAGCTATACACTTCTTATTGTCACGAAGCAGATAACCCATCATCTCTAAGTTTTAATACAGTGACTTCTATTTTTGAAGATTCTAAAGGCAATATGTGGTTTGGCACTTATACAGGAGGCATCAATCTATTAGCACCCAATAAGAAAAGTTTTTTTCATTACAAACACAATTCTAACGATATAAATAGTATTAGTAATAACAACATATATTGTTTTGCTGAAGATAATAATAAAAAGTTATGGATTGGTACCCAAACTGGATTAAACCTTTATAATCCAGATCAAAATAACTTTAAAAAATATAGCAATATTAATGTTAGAGATATAAAAGTAACAAAAAACAATAATCTTGTATTAGCTACAGTAGGAGGTATTTCTATTTTTAATACTACAACTGAAACATTTAAAGATTTTTATAGCAACAAACTAGAATCTTTCCCTATAAGTCAAGTTTATATTGAAAACAATGAAGAACTTGTTTGGTTCTGTTCTCAAGGAAGCGGTATGGGGTATTTAGATTTAAACAACCAAGAGTTTACTTTTTTCACAGAAGACGATGGTTTACCAAGCAATTTTGTTTCAAGTATGATTTCTCTTGGAGATGATGTTTTTTGGGTTAGTACTTTTGAAGGTTTAGTTAAATTCGATAAACAGACTCAAACATTTGAAAACTTCAGTAATACCTATAAGCTTCCCTCGAAACAATTTCAACCAAAAGCATCAGTTATTTTACCAAATAATTATATTGGTTTTGGAGGATCAAAAGGATTGGTTATATTTCATCCTGACAGTATTTCAAAAAGCAAAAAAAGCCCTGAAATTGTATTTTCTTCATTAAAAATTGATAATAAAAATGTTAATGTAAACACTCCCAATTCTCCTTTAAGTGAAAGTATTACAAGCATTAAACAAATTAACCTTAAAGCTAACCAAAAAGATTTCTCTATAGACTTTGCAGCATTAGATTTTAATAACCAAGGAGGTAATAAATATGCTTATATTTTAGAGAATTATATGAGCGAATGGGTAAACATCGGAACCACTAGATCCATAGGCTTCACTAATCTTAACCATGGAGATTATATATTTAAAGTAAAAGCCATTAATATTAACAATAATGCTAACGGAAATATAAAATCGGTAAAAATTTCTATTGCTCCACCGTTCTATTTCACGTGGTGGTTTAAGGCTTTTATTTTTATCAGTTTGATTGTTGTTTTATATTATTACAATAAATACACAATTATAAGTACAAAACAAAAAAATGAAAATGAACTGCAAAGACTTAAACTAAAAAGTGAAGAAGATTTCAACCAAATGAGATTTCGTTTTTTCACTTACATTTCGCATGAATTGCGTACTCCATTAACTTTAATTTCCGATCCGGTCTCTCAACTCATTAAAAACACAAAAGATACAAAAGGTAAAGATTTACATTTCTTACAACTTATAGATAAAAACGTTTTTCGCTTGTTACGCTTGGCAGATCAAATTTTAGATATCAGTAAACTTGACGGTGACACATTAAGTTTACAAGTATCCAAACAAAACATTATAAAATGCATAGAAGATACAGCTAATGCATTTCACGAATTTGCCATTCAAAACGAAATCACGTTCAAATTCCATTATCAAAATGAAGAATTAATCGGCTGGGTTGATGAAGATAAAATTGAAAAAATACTATATAATTTACTCTCTAATGCCTTTAAATTTACTGTTAAAAAAGGTCATATTGAAATTCTTTTAAATTACGCAGATGAGGAGTCTAAAGATTACATTACCATTAGTGTAAAAGATGATGGCATTGGTATTCCTAAAAACAAATTGTCTAAAATATTTGAAGGTTTTTATCAAGTAGAATCTGCAAAATCGCTAAATCCAAATGGAGCAGGTATAGGTTTAGATTATGTTAACAGATTGGTAAAACTACACCATGGTAAGATAAGTGTTGATAGTGAACTTGATATGGGCTCTACATTTTCATTTACTATTCCTATTAAAAAGGAACTCTATGAACCAAAAAATATTAGAAATCATCCACCAGAAAGAGCACCTTTAAAACCTATTAATTTAGTAAAAGAAGATACACATGCTGAAATCATTACAAAGAACAATAACAGAAATACCCCAAAAGTATTAGTTGTAGAAGACGATTTTGATATTAGGGCATATATTGTTGAAGCACTTTCTGTGAAGTTTAAAGTTATAGAAGCTCCTAACGGTAAAGAAGGTCTTGTTAAAGCATTAAAGCATTTTCCAGATTTAATTTTGAGTGATACACTAATGCCCATAATGGACGGTATCGAGTTTTGTAAGCATATTAAAGCAAATGAAAAAACCAATCATATTCCCTTTTTGTTTTTAAGTGCCTGGTCATCAGATGAATTTAAGATCAAAGGACTTAGTATTGGTGCAATAGATTATATTCAAAAACCTTTTAGTATACAAATACTGGAATCTAGAATTACAAATATTATTGAAACTAACAAAAAAATATCAGAGAAATCAAAGAAAAAAGTAAACTTCATTCCTGAAGATAAAAATATAGATTCTACCGATGATTTATTTATTAAAAAAGCATACGAAGTCTTAGACAAAAACTTTGATGATTCTAGTTTTAATGCGAGTAAATTTAAAGAAGAAATGAATATGAGTCATTCAGGACTTTATAGAAAGTTAACCCAGTTAACAGGTCAGTCTTCCAATGAGTTTATAAGAGATTATAGGTTAAAGAGAGCCACGCAAATTATTAAACAAAATTCAGGCTTATTGATTGCTGAGGTTTGCATTAAAACAGGGTTTAATGATCCTAAATACTTTAGTAAATGTTTTAAACAGGTTTACGATATGACTCCTTCAGAATTCACTAAAAAATATGCTGCAAATGATTATGTTACCGATGACCCTCAATAAACTTTATTCAGCCAACACCTATTCAGAAATTAATGAAATATTAATAGCACTAGCCTTGTACATTTTCTTTTGTATCAACTGAATTCTATAAACCTTATCACCCCAAGAATTTTTAAGTAAAGGATCTGCTACTTCTAATGGCTCAATATTTACATTAAATGTTTCGGGATAAGACATTATAATTTTCTTTTTATCATTGCCAGAAGCAAAGAGGTGTAGTGTATTTCCCTTTCCTTTTTCAGGCTTGGTATCTGTCATAAAATTTAAAACATTTGGCTTAATCAGTTTAGATAGCTTATATACATCAGTAATGTTTACTGATTTCACTTCTTTATCCAAATAAATGGTTCGCTCCCATTTATTAACACATGCTGTTTTTGGGTATGCAGACGCCATATCTAAAGTATAAGTAGACTTTAGCGGATTATAATTTACATTCGTAGCCTTAAATGATCTACCTGCTGATTGCATTTCACCATTAATGGTTGGTAAATTATGGTATTGCGACTGGGTAATCCAAATTTCATAACGCTGACTACTAAAAGACTTTTTTGTATATGTCTCAAGTCCTAAATCTATTAAAACCGGTTTACCATCATAATAAACTATAAAACTTCCAACATCATTATGGTTGTGACTTTCTCTATTATGTCCTCCCTTAGCCGCTATATAAAACCCCTTCCCATTATGAGGGTCTTCTCTCATCATCATTATTTGAGAATTAGCAAACCAGGATTCACTAACTACAGGTTCCCTTGGTGTTTCTTCTCTAAGCTTTTTATGTGTTTGAATCATTCTAATTTGCCGTGCTATATTACCATTTAAAACACGATTATTTCCATCTAGTTTTTTATTATCAGATGCTATATCTGCATTTTTTTTGGCCAACCAAGCTGCAAATTGTACCAAAGTTACATCGTTAATTTTATTACCATATTCATAAATTAAAGCTGCATCTGGTTTAACTTTAGCAGTTGCATCTGCAAAATTCACATAGTAATCTTCTTTAATATGTGCTTTGTAAATATATTTTCCAATATTTTTAATAAGGGTCTCATTCCATATAGCGACCTCTCCATTGGTCGCTTCTTCCAATAAATCTAGACAGTCAAATAAAGAACCTCCTGCCCTATTCCAATAGGCCGGTCCTTCATCGCAGGCACCATCTACTGGGTAAGGTTTTAAAAATCTATCTAGTAATGTCATAATTTTATAAACAGAAGCTGCTCTTTTTTTATCATTCTTCTCTAAAAACAATATACATGTAAGCCAATTGGAACAAATCCATGGCGTCCAATTGTTGAGATTTTCTCCATTATAACCCATCCAATGAAAATCTTCATGTTCTAAATTAGGCTTTAAGATTCTTCGATCTATTTCAAGAGAAATACGTTTATTAATTACAGGGGAAATACTATCTAATTCTTTTTGAAGTAGAAAATGTGTCCAAGTTAATAAAACCCCGGTTTCAGCAGCAAAAAGATCTACATATTCATCTTCAATATCAGGTAATCCTACCTGTCCATACTGGTAATGATGTGCAGGGAACCCCCACCAACTTTCTTCACAAATGGCCCAAACACCATCTACAATATCATCTAAAAAACGCCCTTTTCTTTCCATGCACTCCGCTAACACTGCATTAGTCAATCGGTTACGTCGCTCAAACCATGGTGTTTGATAATTGGTACGATTTCCATTAATAGAATATTCTAAAGTTAAAGTTGCAGATAATGAAGGAATAGGAGTTCCTAGATAGCTTTCGGCTTCAGAAATAATGTTTTCTCTAAAAGCTATTGGAGCATCATTCCAATTTATCTTTTTTTCAATAATTGAAGCCCATTGATCGGTATTTAAAAGTACTTCTGAAACTTTTTGAATATTCGTTTTTTCGGTTAAAAAATTCTTATTGTTTTGAGCCTTAACAGCAAATTCACAAAACAATAAGCCAATTATAAAAAGTCCCACTTTTAATACATTAACTTTTACGCTATAATTTGTTTTTCTTATCATCGTATTTTATCTATATCACTAATTTAATACTGAACTCATTTAGACTTTTTCAATTTGCTAAAAAATTGCTGTTTTCTGCTCTGTTTTTGTCTTTTTTTCCTTCCGTAACTCTGCTATACAACTCAAAAAAGTCTAAATGAGTTCACTTCTTTTTTCGTAAAAGGGCTTCCAAAAAATAATAATCTGCATAATTGATTGGCACATCAATTTCAGAATTTCTTGGCATATTTCCTGTTGAATGGCTAAGTATAAACCCATTATCGGCTCCTACTGTATTTAAATAACTTGAACTTGAAAGTGATTTCATTATGCCATTAGCAAATTCTAAATAGGCATCTTTATCAGATGTATAGTTTATGAGTTCATATAAAGCAGAAGCAGTAATAGCCGCCGCCGATGCATCTCTTGGTTCTTTTGGAATATTAGGGGCATCCATATCCCAATATGGTATTTTATCATCAGGAAGATTCGGGTAAGACATGATACATTTAGCAATTTTTTCAGCTTGTTCTAAATAACGCTTATCCTTAGTGTATCTGTACATTACTGTAAAACCATACAATCCCCAACTTTGACCACGAGACCAAATGCTCTCATCTGCATAACCTTGATTTGTGATTTTTTTAATCACTTTGCCTGTTTCTGGAGCGTAGTCTATAACATGATATGAACTGTTATTAGGTCTAAAGTGATTTTTTATTGTGGTATTGGCATGATTTATAGCAATATTTATATATATACTGTCTCCAGTCTCTTCGCTAGCCCAAAGCAACAATTCCATATTCATCATATTATCAATAATTACCGGAAAGTGATATAAATCTGGACTGTGATCCCAAGATTTAATACATTTTACATTTTCATTATATCTGCTTGACAAAGATTTAGCTGTTTGAATTAAAACTTTTTTATAATCGGAACTATTTGTGACCTTGTAGCCCTCTCCATAACTACAATACATCATAAAGCCTACATCATGTGTTCCTGTATTGTATTGCTCTTTTTCAAGCAATTCGGTATACTTTTTAGCACGACTCTTCCAAACCTCATTACCTGTTAGGTTATACATCAACCACAATTCTCCCGGAAAAAAACCACTTGTCCAATCGCTTGAGGAAACCATACGAAGTTCATCACCTTCTACAGACCTTGGCATTATTAAGTTTCCATCGTTTTTTGATTCGACAAGTCCATATCCATAATCTAACTGATTCTCTACTTTTGAAATAACCTCTTCTATTTTATAATCTGTAGTTTTAGTCTTTTTATTACATCCAATAATAAATAGACTAATTACTAAAAGTTTTAAGAATCTGTATTTTAATGATTTCATTTTATTTATAGTTTTATTAGAAAAACACCTTTATTTGTACCAGTAATTACTGTATACATAATGCATATCTCTATTTCACGAGACACCTCTATCTATGATTTATAGGAGTGAACAAGTGGTTAGGCTAATTAAAAATTAATTCCATCAAAACTGAACCTAATTTCTATTTAATCAAATTTTAACGAAATACCATCTTTATTTTTAATACTTCACTATTTAAAATAGCTAGGTTTAGGATATCTAGCATTTACTATTTCTGCATTATAACGACCTCCCTTATCATTCTTAAAGTGTTCATATACATCGTTTCTATAAATGTTTTTATCTAAAGTTTTCAATCTAAATTCATCTTTTACCAATCCGATGTCATTAAAAGGAATAGGTTTAAAACCTTCCATGAGCTTAAAACCATCTTTAAAAGAAAAATCAAGCTTTGTGATGTCTTTAAAAGCGTCTGGAGTAATTGGTTTTGGAAATTCAAAAACTTCATCTTTAGGTAAATCTGCAAATGCTCCTTCATAAGTACTTTCCAATCCTTCAACTGTACCATCACCTCCATGAATATGAAATGGTTGCTTAATTTTATATGCATAATTTAGGTTAACATTACAACCTGTTTGTGCCCATGGATTTTTATCGATAGCCTGTTCTAACTCAGGAAATTTTTCCTTCCAAGCCCCTTTTTTCCATCCATCTTTACCAATCACACTCTCCATAATATAAATGTAATCGCCTTTATCTCCTTTTGGCAGGTCGCGACCAAATTTTGCCAAACCATCCCATCTTTCTTTTATCCCTTCGGGTGTGATTGGCTTTTTAAGAGTCCACCACATAATTGTAGCATCAACATTTATATTGTTTTGGAAATCATTTAAAAAACCATGAAAAATGCAACTCCCTCTACCTGGACGATAGAATACATTACCATAAACTTTCATTCCTGCTCCATTATCATCATTTCTAAAAGCAGTAATCGGGTGTCCCCCAGGTTCAATAAGATGGTGTACAAAATTATATCGTAACACATTATTCATAGTATACCATTGTGCCCCACAATATGCCACATTAAAGTCGCCCATTTCGTAACCTATATTGTAATACTCATTATATTCCATTAACATATCTACAGTTTCATACATCACAGCACCATTCATACTGTGTAAAAGGTTGTGTGCAAAATAGATTCCAACACCTGAAAGGCCAACAACACCATAACCTCTAAGGCGGCAGTTTCTAATAACATTGTTTGTTGCAAAATTGTAAGAAGGGGTAATGGTTACAAAATCACCTCCTTTAATACTGAAAGCTGAATATAAATCATAAAAATCACAACCAGTAATGCCATTGTATGTGCCGTGTTCTATAATAACACCTTTACCTGAACCGTTCCGTATATCACTACCTGCCAAAAGGTTGTATTTTCCTCCTGATATTTTAACAGCTAAATCACCGGTATTTTCAATAACAAAGTCACGAAACGTAAGGTATTCTGTGTTGTTCAAACTTAATAACGATTGATTTTTATTGTTTGATTTACGCTTTCGAACGGGTTCAAAACTTTTATTAACAGACTCAGCTTGATTTCCTATAATCGTTAATGTTGATTCCTTAGGATTAAACCCTTCTATGGGCCATAAGTAAAGCCGCTGATCTTTTTTATCGAAATACCATTCTCCTGGCTCATCCAATTCTGCTAAAACATTAAATAGCCTTACACGTCTTGGTACCGTTTTAATCTTATTTACAATACCATACCTTGTATGGTGTAAAAGTTGAACTACATTGTTTTTAATACTTCCAACCGGTTCATCCTGAAAATACCAGTCATTATGGAAATAACCTTGTGCACGTATATCTCCTGTACGTTCAAACTCGCTTCTTATAGCTGGAGAAAATGCTTCTTTAAAAATGAATTTCCCACCTGTTGGATTCTCTTTAGTAAATGGCATAGGTTTTTCTCCCGGTTTTAGCCAGCGAGTTGTTGGTCCTTCTTCAACAATTTCACTTATATGATTGTATCCACGGTTTGGCCACTGTGCCAATTGTAACATATAACCATCTAGGGCAATTTGCCCATATTTACCTTCACCCTGAAAATATCTTGAAACATTATCTTTAGAAAGATCCATGCTTATTACTTTTCCTTTAGCATTAGGGTGTAAACGATTTAGTAACGCATTGTCTTTAACTATTTTGAAACGCTTGGTATCAATTTCTAACCCTCCGGATAAAATTACGTTGCCACGTTTAATACCTCTATATACTATAGGAGCTTCTTCTGTACCCGAATCTTCAGGTGTCAAATTTATTGTTTGATTAATATGGTAGGTTCCATCAAGTAATATAACATGAATCCCTCCTTTTGGTAGCCCTTTTGATGCTTTTAGTTTTCTAATGGCATCTCTGGCTGCTTCAATACTTTTAAAAGGAGATTTTTTTGTTCCTATGCTTTTATTGTTACCTCTATTAGAAACATAAAAAACGCTCCCTGGTTCTAAAATAGGGGCTAACTGATTTTTAGTATATTTTTCGCTGTATTCTGGAAATGAATGTGGCGGTTGATTACCATTATTCGCTACCTTTTGAGAAAAAACTGTATTTGTTATTCCAATAATCAAAAGAATGCTAACTAACCAAAATTTTTGTTGTTTCATCTGTAATTTATTTATGTATTATTTTGTTTATTATTCTCAAATCTAATCTTTTAGGCTAATAAGCTTTTAAATTTTGTGGCATCACAAAAAATATGCCTTAACTACTTTTTCCCAAACCCACAACTCTTTGCTTGTTGGATGTTCTAACTGCCAATCGGCAGTTTTTTTCATAACCTCTAGGACATTTTTAGCAATAGGATATTCATCTTTTTTTGATTGGCAAAAAGCCGATATACTTATCAATAAAAAAAATAGTCTTATATATATGTTTTAATAGTTGAGTACTAAAAATCACGGGGGAACTTGTTAGAGTTTATCTTGAGATATTTTAATCTTCAAGGCTACTGTCTTTGGTATATCTATATACCTTGGGGTTTCCTTCTCCACGAGCATATTTTATCTTTTCTGCCCAGATTTTTCTCATTTCTTCCAACTTTAACCGATACTTAGCATCTCCTGCTATATTTTTAAGTTCACCAGAATCTTCTTTTAAATTATAAAGTTCTTCATATACTGCAGGTTCTCCTTTTAATGGGTTTTCAATAAAAGTTCGATACAAAGCAATATCAGGATCGTGCTGTTTATAAAGCATCTCTCCCATAGGTATATCTAGCATTTTTGCTGCTGCTATTTTGGCTGATGCTCTTAAGTTTTCATTTTTGTAATAACGGATATATTTCCATGTTTTATCTTGAACAGATTCACATCTGGGGTTTCCAAATTGGGTAGACCATAGATTCTCGGTATAAAGGAAATCACGAACAGGTTTGTCTTTACCATTTATTATAAATGACAGGTCTTTCCCTTGAAATGAATCAGGTTTTTCAATGCCAGCATAACTCAATATGGTAGGCGCAATATCAATACTTTGAACAAGCTGATCATTTTTTTGCCCACGGGCTTTAGGTTTTATTATTGGGTTGTAGACAATTAAAGGAACATGTGTACATATCTCATAACACAATGATTTTCCTCCTAAACCGTATTCTCCCATAAATAAACCATGATCTGACGAAAAAATAATGATGGTATTTCCATCTAAATTATTCTCTTTTAAAGTAGCTCTAAGGTTTCCAACCAATTTATCAATTCCTGTAACAGCCTGCATTTGTCGAATGGTTCGCTCTTTTACCTCGTCTGGTTTTTTAGTATAAGAATATCCTGTTTGTATTTCTTCTGCAAAATGGATGGAAGGTGGTAGTTTAGGGGTTACAATATGTTCATGTTCAACATAATTTTTAGGTAATGGGATATCCAAATCGCGATATAATGTTTTATAAATATCAGGGTCTGTTTCTAACATACGCATTGTACCTGCTCCAGCATCGTGAGGTAAATTAAAACAGATATTCAAAAAAAATGGTTTGTCGGATGGACGCTCATCAATAAAATGCTTAGCACCTTCTAATTTATGTTCGTTACTAAAAAAGTCGGTAACACCTTCATCTAATATCTCTATTTGAGTATCACTATTAGCGGCTTTAAAAATGGAATGCCTTCCTTTTGGATAAAAGCCTAAATGTTTATGTCCTGCGTACCAATAATCAAACGTTTGTTCCATATAACCAGTTTGATAACCTTCCTTCCCTACCGGTACATGGTTTTTCCCAATATATCCCGTATAATAACCATGTTTTCTTAAAACTACAGGGTAAGCTTGCTCCCAGGCTTCATTTGAAACACTGGTTCCCGAATTAAAATTCACACCATGTTTACGTTCAAATTGACTTAAGAATATAGAAGCCCTACTAGGTGTACAAATAGCACTTGTTACATGAGCATTTGTAAACAATGTGCCTTGGGCCGCTATACTATCAATATGAGGTGTTTGAATTAAATCATTACCTGTACAACCCAACATATCATAACGTTGATCGTCGGTTAGAATAAAAATAATATTTGGCTTTTCTGTTTGACCAAATGTATTTAGCTTACAAAGTAGTACGAATACTAGGTGTAAATACTTTTTCATGAAAGAGATATATTGCTTTTTAAGTTTAATTTTTTTATCAATAATTATAGTGCTACTTTACGATGACCTCAGCAAGAGCTAAAGCTCCATTTCCATTAAGTTGAATTTTCACAAAACGACCTTCAATATTAGGTACATTAATCCTAACCATAGGATTTGGTATATCTTTCTGAACAGACTTCCACAATACATTCCCAGCCGCATCGTGCAAGGTTACTGTGAAGTCTTTTAATTGTTCTGTATCGGCATCAGTCCTATTGAAAATTGTAATTTCTTTAACAGGATATGTTTTTCCTAAATCTACTCTCCACCACGGTTGCTCTTCCTCTAAAGTCCAAGAAGTTTGTTCCATCATACAATTGCCTTCGGTAACACCATCAACAGCAATTTCTGCCCGTGGATACGCTCTTTTGTCTCGTATAAAAGCATGTAGACTAGATTGTTCACAAACTTTCATAAAAGCTAAATTTTCTGCTATATTATACTGATACCCCCAATTATCTTCTATTTTAATATCTGCTGGTTTTTCCCAGACATCAGCCACCTCTTTCAAACGAACAAAAACGTCTTCATCAATACCTCCATCTGGATTTGGTGATATATTTAAAATGTATACAGAATTATGAGAATTATAACTGTTTAGTTTACCCAAAATGTATTCAACACTTTTTCTAACCTTCATATCTTCTGAATTATCCCAAAACCAACTACGTTGCAGAAAATCTGAAGCAGCTGTTGGTCTTAAATAATCTGGATGGTACGGATAATTACGTCCTGCAGCATCTGCAAAAGGCACCTCTGCGTGCGATAAATTTGATTCATACGTATGAGAGATAACCAAACATTCAGGCTGAAGCTCTTTTACTAAGGCTAAGATTTCACCGTAATTTACATCATCAAAACTCGGAGTGGTAGGCCAACTACTCCAACCATCAAAATTGATATAGTCTATTGGTCCATAATTAGTTAATAATTCTGTTATTTGATTTTTTATGAACTGTACATCTTTTGCTGAAGTTTTTCCATTTTCAACACTGTGGTGATAGTCTAAAATTGAATAATAAAGTCCAACTTTAAGTCCTGCTTTACGAAACGCTTTTACAAACTCTCCAACAATATCTGTCTTGTCTTTTGTAGATGCTACATCGTAATCTGTAAATTCACTATCCCACAAACAAAATCCACCATGGTGTTTAGTAGTCAGCCATCCACCTTCCATACGCGCTACCTTTACAGCTCTCACCCATTCATCCATTTTCAACCCCGTAGGAGCAAACCATTCTACAGGTTCTTTTCCATTTGACCGACCTTGATAAGTATCTTCGTGCAGGTTTTTAAAGGTGCACATGTTGTAATGAAAATAAGCTTGGTAACGGGTATTTACAAATTCGTGTTGAAGCGCTGCTAAAGACACATTTTTAATTTCTTTTCCCGAGCTATCTGAGATATCTTTCTTTGTATTACAAGAAGCTATTAAAACAGCCAATCCAAAACACAATATCGTATGCACTCTATTCATTTTTAATATTTTAAAAAATTATTTTATTATCTTTTTATATTTAAAACCACTATTTCTTGAATTCAATTTTAAATGTATAAGCATTGTCACATGGTTTTTTATCTGGCATTGTAATACGTAGTCCATCGGGATGTTGTTCCCATACAACTTTACCGTCATACCCTAACATTACTACTGAATCTACTGCATCTATTCTGGTATTCATCAAAGTAACATCTGGTAATTCAACAACATTACCAGCTCCCGGCCAATCTAATACAAAAGCATACAAAGTATCTTCTTTGGTCGTAAAACGAATGTCTCTTTTATTATAAGGTGATTTGATTACTTTATGAGGGATATCATTATGTGGTCCAGAACCAAACATATACCAAGGTCTTGTTCCATAAATAGCTTCACCGTTTATAACCAACCACTCTCCTATTTCCAGTAATATATCTGTGGTTTTTTTATCCAATGTACCATCTGCCTTGATAGGAACATTTAACAGTAAATTCCCATTTTTGCTAACAATGTCTATCAATTTATCTATTGTAGCATCAGCAGACATATAATCTTCTCCTCTTTTGTAACCCCATGGACCAAGTGAATCATCTGTTTGCCATGGATCTTTAAGAATACCACTTGCTTTCCCTCTTTCAAAATCTAACGTTGCCATACCTTCGGCATACAACCCTTGCCAAGGGCGCTCTTTTATATTCATAACGGCTTCTTGTTTACCATTATGTCTCTCTATAGAATGGTTATATAAATGAGAAATAACATTCATGCCTGTTTCTCCTTTATCATCTCCCCTAAAAGGAACAGCACAATCAAAATACAACAAATCTGGATGATAGTTATCGATTAAATCTTTAATCCTTTTAGCCCACAAATCACGCCATTCTTTTGGCGGATTAATAGCAGCTCTTTGGTGTTTATCTTCATGTTTTTTAAAATAAAAATCATCGTATTCAGGGTTATCACCATCATAAGGTACATCTTTAAAAGATCCTTTGGTATCGGATTGATTGGCAAGATTCATCCAACTATAACTTCGTGATAAATGTGTTGTTACACCAAATCGTAAACCTTGTTTAAGTGTAGCTTCGCGCCACATACCTACCAAATCTTTTTTAGGCCCCATTTTGGCAGCATTCCAACGATGGTATTTAGAATCCCATAAATCGAAATTATCATGATGCACAGCACAAGGCGTAAAGTATTTAGCACCTGCTTTTTTAAATAAGCTTACTAATGTATCTGGATCAAAATTCTCGGCTTTCCACATTGGAATAAAATCTTTATATCCAAATTTAGAAGGATGTCCATAAGTTTTTAGATGGTATTGGTATTCTGGTCTGGTTTCATCGTATAATCTTCGCGCATACCATTCACCTTGTTCTGCTACTGAATATACCCCCCAATGCATATATATTCCAAATTTGGCATCTCTAAACCATTCTGGACACTCATAGTTTTGAAGTGATTCTATGGTTGGCTCAAACTTTTGGATTGCTTGCTCCTCAGTTTCTTTAACCTCTTTATCTTCTTTTTGTTTTTCACATGAAATAAATAAAACAGCGAGCAAGAGTAACAAAACCTGACTGCTTAGATAAACTAATTTATTTTGTTGTTTTATTTGCATAAATTTATTTTAATTTTCTATTTAATATAAATAATTCTCCAATGCTGGATTTAAAAGTTTTAGCCAAACACTCAAAATTACTAAATGCCCCATAAAATAAGTGACATAAACTCTTCAGTTTGGTGCATAGATTGTTCAAATTATAAAACAGAGGCTGTTACTTCGTTTTATACTTAATTGAACTTCCTATTGCATAGAATTTAGTATCATACAAATACTAATTTTTGTAACGAAAAGCGTTTCTAAACATTTTATTTCTAACTACTCCATTGCTATTTTAACTGGCCAACCAGAAAATTGTTTTGCCAGTGGATCTGTTACATCAACACTTCTTGGCCAACATTCAAAAGTCACCTCATTACTTTCTCTATTAAATTTTATTAAGCCAAACCCTGCTCCATTATCTAATGTATCCGGGTTAGCATAAGCATGCATAGTAATTTTATTATTAAAGCCATCAAAGTAATCTCCCGTCCAAGGTAATGATACATTAATTGAAGGGCCACTTCCTGCCTTTTCATCTTCCGGCCACCACCAACGACTATGGTAATTATTAACAATAGCAGGTACTATAAAGGCCCATGGGCCATCTCTAAACTCATGTATACCATGCTGGATAAGAGTAGCAAGATGTTGATCTCCTGCAATGTGTACAGCATTTGCTCGCTTTATCGCACTAAGAGCCGCATTTCGACCCGTTTGTGGCCAACCATTAGAATCCATATCTGCATGAAGCCTTCCTTGTTGCCTTCCTGATAGATGTGCTGCTCCACAAAAGCCTGTTTGAGATAGCACTGATTTCATTCGGATTTGAGGGTCATTATTATCAGCCCATGAATTCAAGAAATCTATTTGTCTATCTCCTAATAATTTAAGGTCAGGTAAATCTATAGACTCAGGGTTATAATTAGGGTCATCTATATGATCAGGCCGCGGACCTTGCTGAGGGATCTTTCCTTTAGGTCCTGATTTAAACTTTCGGTCTTCAATAATGGCAAAGTCAACAAAACCTAAGTTATAAGATGTAAAATAAACACCAATTCCTTGTTTTATAGGTCTTGGGTCATAAGCATCTGGAAGATGAGCTGTCTGACACCTTTCTACCATTTTTACATATTCTGGATGATGATAATAACCGCCATCATCTCCTAATTGGGTACTTGCCCTTTTACCAGATTCACCCCAGAGATTAGCTTGCCCTATATCATGATCATCAGGAATAGTAACACAAGGTCTGTTTCTAAACACTTCCCTAAACTGCAAACCAAACTTCAACCATGCTGCTGTATGTTGTCGATGATCATAAGATTGATCTCCAGCAAAAAACACTAAGTCTGGATCAAGCGCATTGATGTTTCGTACATAATTTTCCCTCATACCCCTATCCTTATTCGAATTACAGGATAAAGCAGCTACCTTAATCTCATTTTTATCATCGGGAACAGCACGAACACATCCTTTCCACACGGCTTTTTCTCCATGCCTAAAACGATATTTAATATCCTTACTGACATCCCAATTTTCAACCCTAAACAATGCTGACCAACCAATTTCATTTACTTTTTGTTTCTGAATCTCCTTCCAAGAACCATCATTCAATATATCTAGAAATATAACTCTATCCTCGTGGGGGTATAAAGGGTAAAGTTGTGCACTAAGCTTTAGAGTATTATTGGCTACTGTATAAATACCAAATGCAATTACTTTATTCCTATTTACTTTCAAATCTACTATTGGGTTTGGTTTTCTGTTCCACCAATCGTTTACAGCATAGGTATCTAACTTCTCAAAAGGGGCTTTTATATAGGTCTGTTTTTTAGGTTTACATCCTACTTCAGAATTGAATTTATCCCTTGGTTCTTCAATATGTGTCAACGTATTTTGTGCAGGCTCACTTTCAATATATTTTCGCTTTCTATGTGACGCTGCACTAATTTCTAGAGGCTTTAAGTTAACTTCAATATTTTTCCGGGTGTTTTTAGTTTTCATTTCGGATACTGCGAACCCAGGTTTATCAAAAACAAGAGTGATTGGATCTGCCGAAGTGCTTTCAATCTGAAATTTTCCGTAGACATCGGTCATTGTAGTTTCTCCACTTTTTAAATTTTTTACGTACACATCCTTTAAAAACCTTCCTGTTTCTTCACATGAAATTGTGCCTGTATATACTATTCGATCACCCTGTGCTTGCATATAACCGACTAGAAATAATGAGCAACTAAAAAAGGTGGCCATTTTTAAAAATGAGCGATTAAAACAATACTTTTTTAATATTTTCATAAAGCCAAATAATTTGGAAACTGTTTGAATTTTATTCATTCTATACTGATTTTTTATAAAAACATGAAGCATTATTGAATTCTTAAACAATATGCCTCTTTAAACGGACGGTCTTTTGGCAGCACAACTTCAAGCCCGTCAGAAATCTGTTCCCATTTCCACAGAATTCCAGGTATGTCATCAAAAATATGATTCATTATTTTTTTAAAATTAATATTCAAAAGCCTAAACACAGATAGATATTTCCACTAAAATACTGGACTATATTCTTTAAAAAAGTTATACTGATAAGAAAAAAAGATTATTTTTTACAGATAATCCATTTAGGCTTCCCGCAATAATTATTGATTTTTTTGAAGAAAAAGGTACCATCAACTAGTGGCTTATTTTGAATAAAGAGGATACGTATTCTCCACATTAAAAATATAAATCAAATTCTATTAAAAAAATGAGGCCTGTTATGAACCAAACCCCATTTTAAACTAAACTAACAACTATTTTTTTAAGCACCTTTAAGGTACTTAGTTTTTTAATTATACCCTGACTTTGTTATAAGTCCATCCAGATTAATACATTTAAAGAGACCGTAAAACAATCTATTTTCTTACTTGAAAATCACCATCAAGTAAATAATGTTTCCCTGCTATGGTTTCCAATTGAAATGTTTTTTTACCATATTTCAAATTACATTGTTTACCTTTCTTTGACATTATTCTTACTGCGGTAAGCTTTCCTTCTTTCCACACAATAGAAACTTCGAATCCGCCTTTTGCACGAATCCCTTCTATACTTCCTTTTCCCCATTCTGATGGTAGTGCAGGCAATAGAATAATCTCATCCTTGCGATTTTGTAATAGCATTTCATTTATTCCCGAAACTGCGCCTAAATTTCCATCCATTTGAAAAGAAGAATTAGCATTAAACAAGTTTGGATAAGTCCCTTCAGAGATACCATGTTCTCCAAATTTTGTTGGTTTAAGTAACTTTTTAAAAAGCATATAAGCCTGGTTACCATTATATAAATGTGCCCATAAATTTATTTTCCATGCTAATGAACTCCCTGTGCCTTCATCTCCTTGCATTTCGAGTGATTTCCTGCAAGCCTCCCATAATTCAGGTGTATCTTCTTTAGTAAACTGATTTCCTGGAAAAAGACCATATAAATGACTCACATGCTTATGTTTCAATTCTGGAATATTCATATCTCTGTCCTCTAAGCATTCCTGTAGATAACCGTCTTTTACAATTTGATTAGGTCCTAAACGAACAATGGTGGCCTTTAAAGTATCTGCAAACTCTTTATCTATTCCTAAAATTTCTGAGGCTTGAATGCAACTCTTAAATAAATCTCTTAAAAGTTGGTTATCTATAAAAGATCCTCCACAGATACTAATGTTCTCATCAAAAAGCCTATTTTCTGAAGATACTGTTGGACACGTAACCAACCAGCCTTTTTCCGGATGCTCTACAAGCGTTTCTACAAAAAATTGAGCGGATTCTTTTATAACCGGGTAAAAAAGCTTTAAAAAATTTTCGTCTAATGAATATTGATAGTACTCCCATAAATAGGTACACAACCAAGCGCCTCTTATCGGCCAAATACCCCAAGCAGTCCCATCAATAGGGTATGTTGATCGCCAAATATCGGTATAGTGATGAAGTACCCATCCGTTGGCATTATAATTATTTTTTGCTGTGATTTTTCCAGTTTCAGACAAATCTCTAACAAATGTATAGAGAGGCATGGCGCATTCTCTAAGATTAGCAGAATTAGCAGCCCAATAATTCATTTCGAAATTGATATTTGCATTGTACTTACTGTCCTGCGGTAGTAAAATTTTATTATTCCACAAGCCTTGCAAATTTGCAGGCTGACCAGCTGGCCTAGAACTACTCATTAGTAAATATCTACCAAACTGATAATACAATGCTACCAAACTGGGATCTGGAAAGTTTTGAAATAATTCGAGCCTTTCGTTTGTTGGTAAGTCTGAGTTTTTTGTTTCAGGCAACTTAAATTCCACACGATTAAATAATTCCTGATGTTTATCAATATGGTCATATTTTATCTGATCATAGCTTTCTAATTCCATCTCACTATGATAAAGCTCACACATAAGATCGGGGTTACGCGATAAGTCATTATAGGATCTAAAATTTGTAGCTGCAACCAGAATTAAATCAACAGATGATGCGTTATTTACAACTATGCTGGATCCCTGAATCTCATTTGTTCCAGAATGATTTCTAATTTTCAAAAGAGAGGCAAAGGTTACTTTACCTTCGCGTCCATTAATGGTTGGGGCTTTTCCGGAAAGCTTTAGTGTTGAATTATCAATAGCTTCAGACTTGGCGTCTAAATCATTCGCAAAAGAAACTGTAAAATCCATTTTTTTTGTTCCTATGGCTTCCATATGAACAATAATAGCTTGTTTCCTAAACGAAACAAAAACTTCACGAGTAAATTTAGTATCATCAACATCGTACTCAACTTTAGTTATTGCTGTTCGTAAATCAAGTTCCCTCCTGTAATTTGAATAGTTTTCATGCCCTTTAATATCCAGCACTAAATCTCCCATTGGCAAAAAAGGCATCATTTTAGGCCCTATAAACTTTTCATTGACAAGATTCTGGGCTTCTTTATATTTTCCATCAAAAACCAACTGCCTTATTTCCGGTAACACTTTGTATGTTTCAGGTTTTGTAAACGTATCCGGCCCACCTGCCCAAAACGTATCTTCATTAAATTGAATAGTATCTGATGACGGTACACCATAAACCATAGCGCCCAACCTACCATTACCAATTGATAAAGCCTCCTCCCAAATAGTTGCAGGTTGTTTGTACCATAATTTTAGCTCCAATTGCTTATTGGCATTTTTTTTTGGCGAACAGCTTACTATTAAAACAAAGTATAATATAACTTTTAATCTCATTTGTCATTTTCAAATTAAATTAATTATTGCCTATGCTTTTTTGAATTATTAAACTCAAAATAGTCTCTTCTTATTAGGTTTGCATAAAGTCATAAGATTTACAATAAACCAAGTCAGTAATTAATCTATATTTTAAGAATCACTCCTTATACTGGTAAAATTCACTCTTAAATACAAAACCTTATTCTCAATTCTACTAAAGAACACAGGTTGCCTTCTTTAGAATTTTTATTAAAAAAGAGTTGCAACTAGTATGTATACAACTCTTTTTTTTAAGTTAAATTACCAAATTTTTTTTTCTAGTAACCAGGGTTCTGTTCTAAATTCGGATTAGAAGCTAATTCCCGTGGTGGATAAGGGTATAACATCCTGTGTGGCTCTGTAAGATTCGTAATTGAATAATCTACTTGATAACCATCACCTGCACCTGGAGACGTTTCATTCTGATTGGGTTGAAAAAATCCATTCAACCTACTTTGACAATAGGCAAATCCTCTTCTCCTCATGTCAAACAGTAAATTTTGCTCATAGGCTAATTCTAATTCCCTTTCTAGAAATACAGCATCCCTAAAGTCATCTTGCGACAATCCTGATAATGCAGGAAGGCCAGCCCTTTCTCTTGTGGCATTAATCCCTGTATAATCTGCAGCGCCCAACTCATTGGTCACTTCAGAGTGCATCAACAAAATATCTGCATATCTAAGTACAGGGAAATTGTTTGGACAGTAAAACCTATCTTCCAGCTCTGCACCTAACGCGCGATATTTACCAATATGCGCCTGGCCATCCCTGCCATCTTCCATATGATATAAATCTCCTGCCCTAAATTTACCAAAATTACTTTGGGCGATAAATTCTGTAACTATAGTCCATTGATACCTTGGTCCAGAATCGTGAGACTCATACCATTTAGCATACTCTGGCGGGATACCATCCAAACCTGCTCCACGAGAGTTAGGGTTGGCACCTGATGCCCAGATATCTTCGGACACTAAAGGTGGGGTCATATACCCGAATATCATCCTTAAATTTTGTCCTGTAGTACGTCCTTGACTCTCTTTTTGGATATCGAACATACGCTCATTATTAAATTCATTTTGCCAGTCCCAAAGGTCTTTATAAGGTGTAGCAGACTGTACAAGCCCCCATTCACCAGAGTTTATAATTGCTTCTAAAAGGTTTCTAGCTTCTTGAAGGTTGGATGCGTCACCTAAAGGATCACCAGCCATAGTTAGATACACTTTAGCCAAGATTCCCTGTGCAACTCCTTTGGTTATGTGACCAGCAGGAATACCTTGTGCCATATACCCGCTTCGTGTTGGCAAATCCGGAATAGCTTCTTGTAACCCTTGTACAATAAAGGCATAGGTCTCAGGAATGGAAGCTCTAGCCGGGAACAGATCATCATCAAGGGTTTGTGCTTTATCTATAATGGGCATACCTCCCCATAAACGTACCATATTAAAATAAGCCAAAGCCCTTAGCACCTTTGCTTCTGCAACCATAGCATCCCTTCTTTCTATATTGTCTGTTTCTAAAGTAGAGATCAAACCAATGGCATCATTAGCCGTACGAACACCAAAAAAAATGGTGGTTAACATTTCAAAATATGCAGGATCAGCAAATTGAGTACTCCAAGTCCAAGTAGACAGATTATGTCTTACTAGTTGTAACGATCTACGTGATCTATACTGCATGGCAGGTGTGGGCATTTCAATAGCCCAGCCCATTCTATGATTATTATATGCTCTCGCATAATCTGCATAAGCTTCTGCCAATAATATTTCTGCAGTCTCATTCGTAGGAAAATTTGAAGATCCATAACTGTTAAACAACTCTTCCTCTAATTTATCTTCACAACTTGTTGTAAAAAAGACGAAAGCCATTAAAACAATTGAATATATATATGTTTTTTTCATGATAAAATACATTTAAAAGTTAAAATTTAAGCCTAATGTAACCTCTTTGGCTAATGGATAAATTCCAGTATCGAACCCTTCACTAAATGGAGTGGCTCCACCAGAACTCACATCTGGATTATACCCTCTGTAATCTGTATTAGTCCATAAGTTTGTAGCAGTTAAAAATATATTAAGACCTCCAAAAATCCCTATGTCTTGGGGCAATGTATATCCTAATCTAATGTTTTTAAGCCTTAAATAACTACCATCCTGTACTCTCCTATCGGTTGTTTGAAAGCTGTTTAATGTACCATTTACACTGGCATTAATAGGCGTATTCGTAATTCTATTATCTGGTGTCCAAAAATTCGCTTCCCTTGGATCACCCGCATCACCACCATAGAAGGCAATGATTGAATTTCCTTGCACACCTTGAAAGAACACGGACAAATCAAAACTCTTATAGCTAAAACGATTGGTAAAACCATAAAAATAGTCAGGTGTAATTTTACCTAGTGGTACTTGATCTTCATCACCAATACTCCCATTACCATCTATATCCTGATACCATACATAACCTTCCTGATTACCATTAATTTGATCAGGAGCAGCATCTGCTTCCGCTTGATCTGCAAAAACACCACCCCTAACAAAGCCATATAACTGCCCTGCGTCTTGACCTTCATACAATCTCGGACCATTTCTTCTAGGAAAACCAAAAACTTCTATATATGGATCACCAGTGCGGAGATCGATATTGGTACCTCCTTTAACATCTGTTGCAAACACTTTTTGAAAACTAATGTTTGCGTTAATGTCCCAGTGAAAATCACCTTCAAGTATCACAGCATCTGCAGAAAACTCCAACCCTCTATTCCTCAACGTACCTAAATTTTGGATAGAACTGCTAAAACCAGAAGTTTCGGGAATAACAACAGGCAATATTAAATCTTCTGTATCTTTTAAATAATAATCAAAGGAAAATCCATACCTGTTATTTAAGAACCTTGCATCAAAACCTATATTATATTGGGTTGTAGTTTCCCATTTCAAATTTTCATTATCTATTCTAGATAATTCAACTCCGTTTACAGCTTGACCACCAAAACTATAGCGATCACTTCGAATAGTCCATAGCCCTTGCGAAGAATAAGGTGATAAATCCCCATTACCAGTTTGCCCAATACTTACTCTCATTTTTAAATTAGAGATAAGCTCTTGGTTTTTTAAAAACGCTTCTTCAGTAGGCTTCCATGCTAATGCTACAGAAGGAAAAAACCCCCATTTATTCTTAGGACCAAATACTGAAGAACCATCTTGTCTGGCATTTAAACTTACATAGTATTTGTTTTTATAATTATAATTTAATCTACCAAAAAAACCAACAAGGTCTCTTTTGTTTTTATTATTAATTATATTGAACGTTTCTGAATTTCCACCAGAAAAATTTTCTGTTAATAAATCATCTGTTGCAAAACCTCTGGCAGAAAGATTCACATTTGAGATCGTTGTGGTTGTGTTTTCTGCTCCAACTACTGCATTAAAATTATGGTCATTAAACGTATTGTCCCATGCAAAATATGCATTCACATTTGAACGAACTAATTCATTTGTATTTAATCTAGCATCTCCTCCTTCTACTACAGAACCACTTAATGTTAAACTACTCTTTGTGTAAATTTTTCTTGTCCCATCCGAATAATCAATACCGGCATTACCGACTAATTTTAAAGATTTTGTTAAATTAAATGTTGCCGAAATGTTACCCAGTAATCTATTTCTAATAAGTTTATCATCAATATCCTGTAACAATTTAAGCGGATTAGAGAAAGTACCTGAACCTTGTCTTAAAGGATCTGTGTACCAAACTCCAGGATTAGTTGGATCACGCCACTCTGGGTTTATCAATGGATGTGCACTCAAAATGTCTCTAACCACATTAGCACCAAAACCTGAACCAGCACCTGGGGCTTGCCTTCTTTCAGAAGTACTTAACAATATACTAGATTTTAAATTAAGGAAAGACCCTACGGCATTATCAAGATTCATTCTAAGCTGATAATCCTTAAAACCAGTCTCTCTCATAATACCTTCCTTATCAATTACATTTGCTGATAAGAGATACTTCGTATTTTCATTCCCGCCACTAAATGAAAGCGACACATTCTGTGATATTGCTTGCCTATATACAATATCTTGCCAATCAAACGATTCAGCATTTCCAGGTATAGGGTGAAATTCGTCGGCGCCATTCCATCTAACATCAGCTGGGTCAGCACCATCCCTGATTTCATTTTCATTATCTATCTGTCCTCTTAGATTACCATCAAGTCTATTAAGTTTATTAGCAAGTGAACTAACACCTACCGAGTAATTAACACTCAATTTGGATTTTCCTGAACGTCCTCTTTTAGTAGTAATTATAATAACACCGTTAGCACCTCTACTACCGTAAATAGCTGTAGCTGCTGCATCTTTTAATATTTCGATATTGGCAATATCTGCAGGATTAATCATAGATAATGCATTAGGAAACACATCACTTACCGTACTACCTTCAGCTTGACCTTCACCAATACCTCCGCCTATGTTTATATCACGATTGGAACTACTTACAGGAAAACCATCTATAATATATAATGGTTCTGTAGAACCCGTAATGGTAGATGTGCCTCGAACCCTAATACTTATACCTCCACCAGGAGAGCTATCTCCCGTATAAATTTGTACACCAGCTGCTCTACCCTGCAATGAGCTTACAATGTCATTATTTGGTTGCTCCATAATATCTTCACTAGAAATAGAAGCCACAGAACCTGTAAGATCACTTCTTTTGGCCGTACCATAACCTATTACTACCACCTCATCAAGTCTCGCTGTATCTTCCTCTAAAGCAACATTAATAACAGTTTGACCTGTAATAGCAATTTCTTGTGTTCTCTGTCCTAAATATGAAAACACCAGATGACTAGCTCCTTGGGGGATATTGAGAGAATAATTTCCATCAAAATCGGTTTGAGTTCCAACATTCGTATTTTTTACCAAAACATTAACTCCTGGAAGTGGCTGTTCAGTAGCGTCTGTTACTCTTCCTTTAATAGTATAGGTTTGAGCTGTTTTTATGTTTACAAGAGACGTTTCTATGTTCGTAGAAAAACCATTAGATGTAACTCCCATATTTGGTGTCTTTTCTAATTTTCGATGTCCAGGTTTTGTAAAAACTATCTGTTTATCGTGAATAACATATTCAATTTGTTTGTTCTTTAACAATATATTTAATATGTTACTTATCCTTTTCTTTTTTACATTGATGCTCACAATTCTATCTTCATCAATTAAGTCTTGGTTAATAAGAAAATAAAATTGGCTGTTGTTCTCAATAACATCAAAAACTTCTCCCAATTTAACATTGGTCATGTTTAATGTCAAGCGCTTATCTTGAGAATATGAATCGTTTGCAAAAACACTTGTAATCGTTGTAAAAAATAAGAATACAGATATTTTCATAATTCTTAAGATATTTTTAATACGATATGATTTAAAATCACACCGTTCTGAGTTTTTTTTCATAATTTTGTCTGTTTAGTAGTTTTTAATTTGTTAACTCTGCTAATACATTATAACAGGGATGTGTTGCAACCACATTCCTGTTTTTTTTAGTTTATTTATACCATAGGCTTTATATTGTTTAATTAGTTTGTGGTTATGTTTATTTCTATTGGATTGAAATCATTATTTTACGTTTTTGAAATTGGTTGTCTTTATCTTTTTCTCTATGTCCTATTTTGTAGTCAATCGGTAAACTTACCTTCAATAAGCGGAGCACTTCTTCGATATCTTCGTCCACAAACGTGGCTCTTAAACGTAAATCTTTATTGTTTTTATTCTCTATATGAACTGATACATTATACCACCTACCCAGTCTTTTTGCGACTTCATTAATAGGATCGTTTCTAAAAATAAGCTTTCCTTCTTTCCAACCAGAATACTTATAAGCCTCTTCTAGCCTAGTTTTACTAACACTGTTATCTTTAGTATCTATAACAACTCTATCTTGAGGAACCATCTCAAGTTCTTCGCTTATATTCTGTTGTTTTAACTTTACTTTACCTGTTTCTAAAACAACATCTACTTTTTCGTTTTGATAGGCTGAAACATTGAATTGCGTCCCTAAAACAGATATATTGACACTTGATGCCATGACATTAAAAGGCTTATTAGGATTCTTTTTTACGTCAAACCAAGCTTCTCCAACTAATTCTACATCTCTTGTGTCCCCAAACTCAACTGGATATTTTATTTTAGAACCACTATTTAGCCAACCTATACTACCATCTGGAAGCGTAAACTGAACTCTAGATCCTAAAGGGGCACTTACTTCTGCATAAGAAGGCTCATTTGTATATCCTACTTTTACTTCATTAAAATACAACGTATACATTAATGCTATTGGAAGTATTAATATAGCTGCTATGTGAGCATACGCTTTCCAAACTTTAACAAAGATTTTTTTATGTGAACTGTTACTTTTTTTTCGTTGTATTTCATCATAAAGCCTGAGGAAAATATGATCTAACTCATGTTTATACAACTCTTGTGGATTTTGATATTCATTCCAGTTTTGCTCAAGAAATGCCTTCAATTCTGCTTCCATTTCTTCATCACAGAACAGTTTTTCTACATACAAACTATCTTCATCAGAATAATTTCCAGAGAAATAATTGGTAATTTTTTTCTTATCAATATTTGGTTTCATTAAAAGCTATGTAACTTTAAAGCTCTAAAGCTATTATACTAGTATAATATCCTTAATCTCAAATATCCCCCTATTGATCTAGAAAAAAATTATGTTATTTGTACGTTTTCGTCTATTTGTTTATAGTCCCAATTGGCTTTTATAAACTTTAGAGCTGAAGTAATTTGATTTTCTACAGTTTTTGGACTAATATTCATTTCTTTTGCTACTTCTTTAACAGAAAGACCATCAAAACGACTTTTTATAAACGTCTCTCTTCTACGAGGAGGCATTTTTGAAATCAATTCCATAATTCGTTCCATCATAAAATTATAATCAATTTGCCCCAAGGTCGATTGATCAAAATCAATTAACTGTTCTTTTGAATTTAAATATGTTCTAATTTTATTTCTCTTTATAAATATCTTTTTTATAAAGTTAAAAGCTATAGTGAAGATATAAGACTTAAAACTGCATTCTGGTTTTAAAGAACTTCTTTTTTCCCAAACTTTAGAAAAAACATCTTGAACAACTCCTTCTGTTTCAACTGGGGATTTTAAATACCCCAATGCGAAACCATATAGATTCTTATTATATTTATTAAATAACTCTTCAAAAGCTTTTATTTCACCATCTTTAAGACGTTCAACTAAAACTCTATCACTATTTAATATAATTGATTGATTATTCATAATAACAACAAAAAAAATCGATTTGGGAATTAGATAATCTTAGATATGCTTTTTTAAAATTACATAAGAAAGCAAAGACTTGCAGTCGATTATAAGTTCAAAATGGTGCAAAAATTGTTCGCCTCATATAAGACGGTCATAGTTCTTAATTAAAAACGTCCTTTAACATTCCTAATCCTACATTGGTTTAATTCTCCAAGATTCCTATATGTGCATTATCATATTTTAATATACTGCGAAAACATTGTAAAGACTCTTTATTCATGTTCTTCCCTTTATACCCTAATGCCATAAGATAGTTACAATGTGTTTTATTTTTTTGATTTAAATCTTCTTCCCAAATTAATAAATCCGGGAGTGATACAGCAAAATAATCTATTTTAACGGCATCATTCATATGCTCTTTACCAAAATTAATTAGTTTATCAAACCTCTTGGTTGCTTCTTTATTTTCTTTAAGTTTAATCAAAGCCATTCCTTGATAAAATATAGTATCTGGTTGCTGATCATTATAAAACCATGCTATTGAAGGCTCACTTAACCCCTTAGATGCTTGCTCCCAATACGTTTTAGCTTCTTCAAATTCACCCATTCCTTCATAGGCACAACCTAACCAAAAATCAATATCATTTTCTTGTGCTCCTTGTAATTTTCCTTCTCCTAAATTAGGTGGGTAAGTTTTTGCTTTATGAAGCAGATCTATAGCCTTATCAAACTCTTTATTCTCAATAGAGATCTTACTCAAATTAACAAGACATACTGTATAGGCTTTTGTTATCTTTCCTTCTCCGCCTTCCCATGGGTGAAATTTCCTTTCCATAATTAAATTGAATGCTTTTAAAAAATCTCTTTTTAAAATATTTAAATAAACCCATTCAATATATAAATCATCGCGTTGCTTTACCAATTCTATATGTTCTTCAAGGAAATGTAGCCTAAAATCAACTGTTTTATTAAGTTTTTTATAGAGTTGATCTAATTCCATAAAAATTCTAGCATCTTGCTTGTTTAATTTAAATGCTGTTTCTAGAGCATGCAGTGCTTTTTCCTCCTTGTTAAATTTATTGAAGTAAGCAAGCGCTAAATTTCTATAAACTGTTGGAAAATTGGTGTCGTTTTCAATAGATGTTTCCCAACATTGTAAAGCCTCTTGATACTGACGTTTATCATACCAAAAATTACCTAAATAATAAGGCGCTTTTGCTCCATCAGGATTCACTTTCATAGCGAATTGCAAAGCCAACACAGATTCCAATCTATTTGGAAAGCAATAGTCCGGTAAACACATTTCCGATTCTTTTACTACAGTTATTGCTTTACTTCTTTCACCAGATTTATCTAAAAACCAAGCTTTATAATATAAAGCCATAGGGTAAATATCAGCTTCTTGTTCTATACCAGCATTTAATAGTTCGATGGCTTCAGCATACATTCCTGCCCAATGGTAATCCAACGAGATTTCAATATAATTTTGAATATTACCTCGCATTAATTCTATCATATCATTTTTAGCAGTAGAATCTCCTAGCAAAAACTTTTCAAAATAGAGTCCAAAATTAAAAGCATCCAATTCAAGTGATGCATCAATTAGTTTTTTAGCTTCGATTATATTATTGTTTTTCCTTAGAATTGCCGCTTTTAAATGCCTAGCTTTGTGGTTATGCCAATTTCGAATTAAGGATTTATCTATGGATTCTAAGCTTAAGTTCCATTCTTTATTTTGAGCTTCTATTTGGGCTATTTGGAAATAGCCGCTATCCATAAAGTTAGTATTCCAAATGGATTTATAAAAAGCTTCATAGGCTTGCTGGCTCTTCCCTTGATATCGCAATGACAAGCCTAAATTAAAAAGAGGTTCACCATCATAAGGGTTGGGGTTTCTTAAAATCTGTTTCTGATAGGCTTTTAGAAAATACGTTTCTGATTCCCTGAATTTCCCATTACGAAATGATAATAATCCCATGGCATTATTACAACGAATATCCTCAGGATCTCTATTTAAAGCTTCTTGATAATAATCTGTAGGGCTATAAGTGGCATGTCTATATTGCTCTAAATGTTGACCATTTAAATAAAGTTCTTCGATGGTTGAAATTTCTTTTGGAGCTTTCGCTGCTTTTGCTGCTTCTGGAATATCATCAAACTCCTTCTTTTCTGGTGCCCAATCGATAAGCAATTCACCTTCTTCTGAAACAACTGAAACATAGTAGCTGTCTTGAGAAACCGCTGCATCTATTGTAAGGTCTTTAAAATATGTAACGCCAGGTTTAAAATCGAATTTATCATTCAACAACTCTTTATTCTCTTGTAAAACCTTTATAGATACATGCTTATAAATTCCTGTTGCATATACACTAAGCGCAGCTTTATCTCCTATAAATTCAAGGTTTAGCATCGCATTTTTTGATGCATTCTTAACAACGCCTAAGTCCTGATAGGGCATAAAATATTGCGTAAAGGCCTTTTCTTCGTAAGGCATAATCCAAGAAAAATCGGGCTGGTTATCTGTATAAACGCCACACATTAATTCAATATAAGGGCCATTATTATCTGTTAAGTTCCTATCCCAAGCTCTCCCAAAATCACCATCACCCCAAGTCCATTGTTTTTTTCCAGGTGACACATGATGATTTGCTACGTGAAGCAATCCCCCCTTACTATCATTTTCATAACCTCCTACAAAATTATACTTAGATTTTATTGCCATATATGAAGTAGGCACGGGTATGTTTTTATATCTTGATATATCTGTTCCTGGCGAGTAATCAAATTTATAATAGGTTCCAGTAGCAATAGGAAATTTTGAAACATCGCGTTTCCCGTGATCGAATACAGCATTTACATCTGGCGGAAAAACAGATTGGTAATCATCATTTACTGCAACTGCAGGATTAGCCCACCACAGAAATGTTTGAGGTAAGGATGTTCTGTTATATAGTTTAGCATTTATCTCTAAATAAGCTTTGTCCGGATACAGTTTAAAACCCGCCATTCCTTTAGTACCGAACATACGTTCTATCTCACTGCACCATACAGTTTTACTACCATCTGAATGTTCTTCTATTTTATAATCAACAGGCTCGTAAGTACTAGGTCTGTGATGTTGCGGCCAATTAAATTCGATACCACCAGAAATCCAAGGTCCTGTCAACCCTACTAATGCGGGCTTTATAACCTCATTATAATATACAAAATGACGCTTTTTAGTTTTATCGTATGCCATTTGTACACGTCCACCTAATTCTGGCAAAATCATTATTTTCAGAAAGTCATTTTCAAGAAAACAACCCAACCATTCTTTATCTATTTTATCATCATGAATTTTCTCAATAGCAGGATTAGGATACATTTTCCCGCTACTGCCTTGATATACTCGTTTTTCTAAGAATATTGGATTTTTTTCAGGCTCACCAATTTCATACGTGGGAATTACAACTTTTTCGGACCAAACTTTCACTTCCATACTCTATAGTATATTTTTACTTTTTTAATGAATACTCTTAATTGATAATTTTGTAAAATTAGTATTCAACATCTAAATTAGACATAGACATTTTTACGATAATACTAAATTATTTTCTTATTTTTAAAAAAATTTTTATGAGAAAAAAGGATAGTTTTACTGGAGAAAAGATATTGGTTATCCCAAAAAAATCAATTAAAATTTTAAAAAAACACACTTTTACAAGGGGATTATATGTAACAGACGTAGGTTTTTTCCCCAATGCAAAATATCACTATAGAGAAAGAGGTCAAGGCTGTTCGGAATATATTCTTATTTTATGTGTAAAAGGTTCAGGTTGGATAGAAATAAATGGGAAACGGAACTTTATTCATAAAAATCAATATCACATTATACCTCCTAACACTACTCATAAATACGCATCAAATCATGATAAGCCATGGAGTATTTATTGGATACATTTCGGAGGAGAAAACACCGATCATTTCATTTTACCATATAACTACCCTCGCATTTTAAATAATGATATTAATACAAAATTAGAAGACCAGTTTCATTTGTTTGAAGAAATTTATTACACGTTAGAAGCGGGACTTTCTTTAAACAACCTAGAGTATAGTAGTGTGATACTTATTAACTTATTAGGGTCTTTAAAATATTTATCCCTATACAGAAAAAATAGAAAGATATACAGAAAAGACCCCATATCCAAAGCTACTATATATATGAAAGACAATTTAAATCAAAATATTACAGTACGCGATTTAGCTATTCACTGCGGCTTTTCTGTTTCTCATTTCTGCCTACTTTTTAAAAAACATACAGACCATACTCCAATAGAGCACTTAACATTTTTAAGAATACAAAAAGCATGTCACTTATTAGACTATAGTACATTAAGGATTAATGAAATAGCAAGAACTATAGGCTATGAAGATCCTTATTATTTTACACGCGTATTCAAAAATACAATGGGGAAATCGCCTTCATCTTATAGACTTAAAAAAGATTAAACTAAATATGTTCTGAAATAGGGGAAATATCCTTTTTAAGGATATTATTTATATAATTTAAGATTTTCATATCTTATACAGTTAAGTTTTTATTTTAGAAAACATCTCATTTAGTTATTTAAGTTAGTATGGTGAATTGAGTTAGTTTTTTAGTGAAGAGGAGCGCATGATAACATGTGTTCCTTTTATTTTATTACAACTTACTTTTTAAATAAAAGGAGTATCTTTAAACCTACCCTCTTAAAATCTTAAAAACAGAACCATACTAATCTAATTACTCATAGATTCGCGAATCTATAATTTCATGGGAATAACAATTTCTATGCAAACCCTGAGGCAAAGTCAATAGAAATTCTTTTTGATTATTAAAGGGTTACCAAAGGTCTTCAATCTCTTCCAATGTTTTATTTTTAGTTTCTGGAATTTTATATTTCACAAACAAAAAGCATAATACGCATATTCCTGCATATACCCAGAAGGTACCATAAGTTCCCATAGTTTTATTAAGAATAGGAAAGCTATACGTTAATAAAAAACAAGCTAACCATAAGGAAGTTGTCGTTATTGACATAGCTGCTCCTCTAATTTTATTAGGAAAAATTTCTGAGGCCAATACCCAAAATACTGGGGCTAATGTAAGTGCATAAACAGCAATCGCTGCTACAATTAACACAACCAAAGCGAAGCCTTTTAGCTCGAAAAAATAGAACAATCCAATAAAAACATACAGAGTACATAGGCCTAAAGACCCCATTAGCCAAAGACTTTTCCTTCCCCAACGATCTATAACCTGCATAGCAATTAATGTAAATACAAGATTTACAATCCCGGTTAAAATGATATTGAATAGTGCATCACTCACCCCATAACCAGCACTGGCAAATACTTCTTCCGCATAATTAAAAACCACATTAATACCACACCATTGTTGTAAAAAAGCCAATATAATACCTATAATAATCAAGCTTCTATTCTTCCCTTTAAACAGTTTTTTTAAGCTCAAAGCACTTGCAGTTTCTTGTAATGTTTCGTTAATTTCTTTTTGAACATCTTCTGCATAGTCTTTACCTCCAATACTTAATAATACTTTCTTTGATAAATCCATTTTTTTATTTTTTGACAACCACCTCGGGCTTTCAGGAATACCAAAAATCAGTACAAAAAACAAAAATGCAGGAACTAATTCTGCCCAAAACATCCATCTCCAACCCGTTTGTCCATTCCATGAATTCATTATTTCTAAATCGGTCATATTATCAGGAACTACATCTGCAATAAAAAAGTTTATAAATTGCGCTGCCAATATCCCTATTACTATAGCTAATTGGTTAAGCGATACTAAACGTCCTCTATAAATAGATGGCGATACTTCGGCTATATACATGGGTGAAATTGTAGAAGCCAGGCCAATACCTAATCCCCCCAAAACTCTAAAGACAATAAATAAATTAAAATCATTAAACCAACCTGTTCCTGCCGCAGAAACAACAAACAAAAAAGCGGCAAGACCTAAAGGTTTTTTTCTACCAAAACGTTCCGTGACTTTACCAGCTATAGCTGCTCCAACAATACACCCTATTAAAGCACTTCCCATTGCCCAACCTTGAAGATGTGGTATTTCAGAAATACCAAAAAACCTTTCATAAAAAGGTTTTGCTCCACCAATTACTACCCAATCGTAACCAAAAAGCAGTCCCCCAAGAGCAGATATCATAGAGATGGACAAAATATATTTAAAGTTAAAATGTTTAGTGTTTTCCATAATTTTATAAGGTTATTGGTCTAAGTATTCTATATCGAAAAAATGAAGCCTTTTAAAACTCAAAGATATTTATGATTGATAAATAATATTGGTATCTATTAAATCAAAATAGCATAACAAATTGGTCATTACCCAATACATTATAAGAAATAGCAATACTTTATTTGACCATAGATACATATTTCGAAATTGAGAAAACATACTTTTTAAGAATGTTGTTATGATAATGCGTTTTAGTAAAAAACAGATGTTTAAAATTTAGATATCCCATACTTTAATTATCTAATATTTCATATCGAAAAAAGCGATAGTCGGCAGATTTTGGAATATTCAATTCTATATTTCCATTTTCGACATTCATAAGAATTTCTTTGCTTCCTGATCGTTCTAAATCTTTTATTTTTATTTTCTTGCTATCTAAAAACTTAAGTTTCATTATTTTTTTCTCTTCAATATTATGAAGTTCTCTAAAAATCATGAGATATCCTATATTGTTTTCTTTATTGGCTATTTGAAATCCTGTCCATGAAGCATTATTAGGTTCATCTCCAATTGGAAAAACAAAAGAGTTAAATATTTCCTTGCGATGTGCTTTATAAACACTAATCACTTCTCTCAATTCATCTCTTTCTTCTGGTTTTAAAAATTGTGTTAACATAAAGCATGAAGGAGCAGACATAAACGCAGACATAGCGGCATAGGATTGACCGTGCAAATAGGCATCAGAATATTTAGGGTTAGTTCTTGATGGGTTTTGCCAATGACATTGAAGCGCATTCATATTATAATATTTTGACATCATCCAATGATGTCGAAGTGTAATATATGGCACATAAACTATATGATGTGGTAAATTGTTTTGAATATTTTGAAAGTACATAGGACCATACTCACGATTTTTATTATACCATCCGTAGCGTTGATCGTCATATTCCGGACACCAAGAAACTTGAGTGGTATAATTAGTTTCTTTTATGAATTTTCGAATCCCTTTTATACGAGCATTAAAAGATTCCCAATTTTCTAACTTGTCAAAATCGAATTTCCAAGTAGCTACACCCAACTTCTTTTGATTACTGATTAATTCTTCGGCTGTAATATAGCGAACTGCAGCCCACAGACCTATCTGAACATTGTAATCTGTCGATATTTTTTTTATTTTACCCCAATTGGCATCGTAACCGACCTTTGTATTGGGATGCCATGAATTTTTACTCATTGTTCCACCTTCTTGCCAGCCATCATCAATACGCACAATATCAATCCCAAGATCTGAAGCCGATTTAATCTCTTTTTCAATAACTGGAAACTTGGAATTCTCTCGACCATAAATCTTCTTATACTCATCATTTTGTAAATCACTACCCCAAGTATCAATAAGAATATGCATATCCCTTTCTAAATTTACGGGGTAACGTATACGATCAAATTGCTTTAAAGCGAACTCCATGTTGTCTTCCCCTCCTGAATAGAGTATAGACCAAGTCCCCCATGTCCTTCTAAATTCTGAGGTAATCTCACTAGGTTTCAAACCCCATCCTGTAACTTCCACACCTATTGGTGTACAGAAAAAAGATCCAGTTTGATGCCCATATTTATTAACTGTCTTATTAGATTCTTTAACCAAAATCAGGCCTTCTCCATCCGATTCAATAGATACTCCATTAGCCCAGGTATTTTGTTCATCTTGAAAAATAGGCCAACCTTGTACGACCTTTTCCTTTACCATATCTTTGGTATTAACACGGTTTCCAGGATCGTTATAAAGGCCCCAATATCGTCTTTGGTTGGGCAAAGAAAAATCAACAGGTATATATTCAGTCCTAGCAATTTTAATTGGCTGTCTAGAACCATAATACTTTCTGGTATTTATGTCTTCTGGTATACCATCTGATGAAAAAGAATCTAAAGCCTTTACCTCGATAGCAGTCCAAATCCCTGTGGCGTTTGGATACACTCGAATCAAGTATTTAAGTTCTAAACCACTATCGTAAACCATATGAGCAGTAACCAATAAATGATTAGAAGTAAAGTGTTCATCATCTGTTTCTAGACAATTCAACGAAAGAAGTTTAGCCTCGGAATTTGAGTCAATCTTCGTAGGAAGATCCCAATCGCTATTATGAACTCGATCAGATTGAGTCCATGTTTTACGACTGTTTATATTAATTGGCTGGCTCTCATATTTAGCATCTGATTTTTTTAAAGTAGCCCACTCTTTTCCTGATAACAGGTTTTTATAACTGGTAGTCAAAAATCCAGCTCCTGTCCAACGCCATTTTCGTTCAACTTTACCTGTAGACACTGTAATTGTATTGTCTGAAAATTGGAAACTAGCATTACCTAATACTTTAGAATTTTGAGCATGGCCATATTGCACAAATATTACGACAATCCATAAAATTGCTAATTTTGGTCTGTTCATTCTAACTTTATTGATAATAAAAAGCGTTATAATTTATCTTAAATATTCTAAATAACAGGGTGCCCCTACTACTATATACCTTAATGCACTGCAACCCCTATTGCTTTACTAATATTTTTTGTAATTGTACTATAATCTCCATCTGCAATTAACTGTTTGGTAGCCAACCAAGAGCCGCCTATAGCAATGACATTTTGCATGGCTAAAAATTCATCCATATTTTTAAGAGATACACCTCCCATAGGAATAAAAGCAACACCTGTATGCCCGTAAGGGCCTGCTAAAGCTTTTAACATATTAATGCCTCCTACTTGAGAAGCCGGAAACAACTTTTGCACTTTACATTCCATTTCTAACGCTAATTCTACCTCTGAAGGCGTCATGACTCCAGGAATAAAAGGGAAATTGAGATCTATAGCTTGCTGTACTACTGCTTTATTAAATCCAGGAGCCAACCCAAATGCTGAACCACTTTCCTTAGCTAAAACTACTTGTTCTGGTGTTAATAAAGTTCCTGCTCCAACATGTAAGTTTGGAAAAGCATCAACAATCTTTCTAATGCATCTAGCAGCAGCTTCAGTTCGAAAAGGAACTTCCATGATATTTAGACCACCAGCGATAACAGCTTCAGCAATTTTTACTGCTTTAGTTTCATCTTCAATAGTGATAGCAGGTAGTATTTTATGTTCGAAAAAATGTTTCATAATTTTTTAATCGAATGCTTTTTGAACCTTCTTTGTCAATTCTACCACAGCTTTATCTCGTATTTGTTTTCCATTTTCAATATCGGCTTCTGTTGGGTATCCATTAATACCTCCCGATTCGGCATCTAATTCATAACGCGAACGGATTTTATACCAAGGTTTTTCTACTTTAAAGTCTTTGGCACGATCCATTTTTGATGGTGTCCCAACGGCTATAGCAACTTCAGTTTCGCCTTTATCTGCATGATGAATTCCTGTGATACCACAATCGCTCCACCAGTTCCAACAAATGCCTTTAAAATCTGGATGTTTTTCCCATATTTTGAAGAAGGCTAATTCGCAAGCCGTTTTATTTGCACCATGACCAGTAATAAAAATGATTTTTTTAAAACCTTGTTTGCAAAATAAATGACATAAATCTTGAATGGTTGCCATAAACGTTTCCACTGTCAATCCTAAAGTTCCTGGGTATTCTCTCATTTCATCTGCAAAACCATAAGGGATACAAGGCGCCAGTATAGCTCCAGTATTTTCTGCTACTTTTTTACTAAAATATTCTGCTGTATCTATATCTACACTTACGGCTAAATGTGGTCCATGAGCTTCCACCAAACCTACAGGAACGATTACAGGAATATTTCTGTCTAGTTCATTTATTTCTGTGGAAGTCAATTTAATCCATTCTTTCATCACTATTGTTTTTTTAGTTTTTCATGTAACATTGCTGCAGCACCATATACCCCTGCATATTCTTGAATAATCGATATTTCTATTGGTACGCCTTCATTTTTCGGAAACCTGAATACACGCTTATTAACACGTTCTTGCACATCATCCAGAAAAATATCAGAAGCCAAGGAAGCTCCTCCACTTAATATGATTTTTTGAGGTCCGTACGCATGTGTTGCATTTATTAAAAGTACCGTTAAATGTTCTTTCCACATCTCCAATTCACGCAAACACAATTCATCGCCTTCTCTGCACGCCTCGGCAATTTCTTTAAATCCTATTTTTAAAGGGTCTTGAAAATATAATTCTGAAAGCGAAGAAGGAATCCCCCTTTGGATGGCTGTTCGTACTTGGTTTACTAATGCTGTGGCAGAACATAATGTTTCTGCTGTACCATAGTTTCCTGTTAAACAAAACTTATTATTAGACGCATCCATTACTAAATGCCCTATTTGAATCCCGAAATTAAAATGAGGGTCTACAAGAATTTCACCATTTATTATAACTCCTGAGCCTACACCTGTTCCCAAAGTAATTACTACAGCCCAATCTACATCTTTTGCATTTCCATAATACTTTGCAGCATAAGCAGCCAAACGGCCATCATTTTCAGCAAAAACCGGAAGCTTGAATTCTTCTCTAAGTAATGGTACAATAGGGAAACCTTCCAATCCGTCAAACTTACCAGGTAATAAAATAACGCCTAAATTTGAATCTACTGGCCCCGTAAGCCCTAAACCTATCCCCAAACAATTACCTTTTCCTATTGAAACAGGCAAACGTTTTTTGATCAGTGTTTTTAACGCTTCGAGTAATGCATCAGTTCCAAGGTGCGCTTGAGAATCGACCTCTTCTGAGTGTGATAAATTTCCATCAGCGTCTATGATTCCTGCTTTGATTCGAGTTCCCCCGACATCGCATGCTATGATATAATCGTTCATAATATCATGTCTTTTTAGTTATCGTAAGGTGAATCTACCATAGCGCCTTGATTTTTCAGTATCCCTCTCAACTCATCTGTATCGATATCAATTGGAGCGCAATTATTTTTAATTGACATAGAGGCTGCAACACCAGCGGCTTCTCCCATGGTCATACATTGTGCCATAGATCGTACACTACTATGTGCCACGTGATTTGCAGAGAAACAACGCCCTGCAACTAAAAGGTTACTACTTTCCTGAGGTACTAAAGTTCTATACGGAATCCCGACCACTTCACTATTAGGAATGTATTGCCATTTTACACCTTCTCCATCATGATGATCTTCCATGGGTGCACCACACAATCCGATTTGATCGTCAAATTTTTTAGCTCCTAAAACATCATCTGCCGTTAATCTATAATGACCCTCTACGCGACGGGTTTCACGAACACCGATTTGTACTCCAAAAGTTGATAATTCAGATTTCTCATAACCTGGAACGTATGCTTTTAAAAATCGGATATATTCTATCGCTTGTAACCTTCCTTTCATTTCAGCGTCACTCCATAATTTTGGATCTGCAGCGTTTATAACGTTTCCATATTTATCTTTACTGAACGATGTTAATCGTGTCATAATTGTAGCTGTCATATGGTCAACCGGAGTAATATGATCACTTCCTTCTTTACGGGGCAAATTAAAGTTTCCGGTTGCAGCAGCTTTCTCCATCAATGCATTAATCTCTGGCTTTGTAATTGTTTTACGCTTCGCCATATCAACATTAACCATTTTAAAAGTCGTTGTTAATGTTTGTGCCGGATCTACCAAACCTGCTAATTCGTATGGGATTCCTGCTTGATGACAAATATCTGCATCACCAGAAGCATCAATCACTTGTTTACATTTAATGAATTGTAATCCACTTTTCGTTGCCACAACCAATCCTGTGATTTTAGTTCCTTCGATAACGGTATCTTGAACCCAAGCGTTTAATAAAATATCACAACCAGCACCTTTAACCAATTGCTCCCAAACGACTTTTAAATATTCTGGGTGATAGGTTACTCCCGTACCCGCTCCAAAAGAATTTGGACGCTCTAAATATGCGTTGTAAGTTCCTAATCCTTTTACAACATCATCAGCAATACCTCCAACGACTCTGGTAGATCTTTCGCCTGGAGTATAATACCCATAAAACGTATCCAATACCGCAGTACTTGTTCCTCCAAGAAATCCTAAGCGCTCTAAAAGAAGTGTTTTTGCCCCTGTTCTACCTGCTGCAATAGCTGCTGTAGCGCCAGCGGAACCTGCTCCTACAACAACAATATCATAACTATCTGCAACGTTTAATGTTTTACTATATGTTTGCATACTCATTTATTTTTTAACTTGAAATACTCCACCCAGCGTCAATTTTCAAGACTTCTCCTGTAATGGATTTACTTTTATTGCTTAATAGAAAAACCGAAGATTCTGCAACGTCTTTAGCGTCCATAACACCTTCGATTAATGGTTGTTTTACTTTCATGAAATTTACAATGTCATCATTTTTTGATGCTCTTGCACTCATACGCGTTAATGCCAAACCAGGGGCAATAACATTTACTCTGATTTTGTCCAACGCATATTTTGATGCCATAGACGTACTCATACTTATAATGGCACCTTTAGCAGCAGCATAACCGATGGTACTAAAGAATTTCGGTTCTGGTGAAATCCCTAAAATACTGGACATGTTTAGAATCGTACCACGCAAACCATCTTCATCGCATTCTTGTTTTAACATTTGCTTTACGACCTCTCTACACATGCGATATTGTGTTGTCACATTTGTGGTCATGGTTACCTCCCAGCCTTCTTCTGTACACTCATGTATAGGGCCATCTCCAAATCGACGCCCACTAATACCCGCGACGTTGTACAAACCATCAATACGTCCGTATTTTTCAATACAGGCACTAACTAATTTAGGAGCCGTTTCGGGATCTACTAAATCACCTGCAATAAAATCAGCATGTAACCCTTCCTTTTTCAAATCATCTTGAAATACTTTACAACGTTCAGCATCTCTACCTATATAAAAGACCTTAGCACCTTGCTCTAAAACCATTTTAATAGTTTCGGCAGCAATACCTGAAGCCCCTGTGATGATGAAAACTTTATTTTTCATATTACTCAGTTATTGGCTCTACTCTATTTGGATTGTATGTTCCTAAGGCATAACGCTTTCTTTGATCGTCTAACCATTCATCATAATTATCGGTAGTATCTGCAATATGCATATTACGCAATACGTGATGCTTGATCCCTCTACTATCCAATTCTCTAACCGTTAATTCATTCAAACATTGTGCTACTGAAATTGCCCCTACTGTGGATAAAGGACAAACATGATAGTCTGCCATCTTCCCTTCTATTTTCACTGACAAATCACCATAAGGCATGGAATTATCAATAAAATAACCATTAGGGTTCTCTTCTATAACATGAATCAAATTTTTTCCAGAGCTATGTTTTACAGCAGCACCTGCAGATTGTACTTTGGATGCTATGCCAACAATTTTCAAATCTGGATATTGTTTGCTAAATTCTAAAGCCATATCTACTGCTGCTGCTGTAGTACCCGTTGCTGTGACAACAACCAATACATCTTTAGCTCCAAATTGTACTTCTTTTAACAACACTTTCCCTATACCTTCTACTTTTTCATAGAATTGATCTACACGAATACCATTTGGGCCCGTAACGTCATTGAATGTAATAATCGCATCTGTTAAAATTGGGTTAAACCCTGTTAAGGCTCCCATTCTAATTACTGTTTCTTCTACAGATTGTCTTGAATGCCCATTAGCATAAACATGCACCATACCACCCGAAGCTATAGCATCTGCATAGATACTTGCTACTTCTTTCAATAATGGTTCTTGGTTTCTTAATCCTTCTTTAATTTTGTCCAGTTGATCTGGGAATTCTAAGTTCATAAAAGTATTTTTAATAAGTTGGTTAACTAACCTTCGTTAATAGTTTATTTAAATCTTTAGGATCCAATGTTCTGTTTATTTGTTGAGATTTATAAATATAGGACTCAGCTGGAGCTATAATTGAAGATAGTTCGAAAGGCACATCATCAGACAAAAAAGATAATCTTCTAACTACCAAAACAATAGGTGTTTTTAATTGAAGTATCTCGATTTCATATTCAGTCGCTTCCCTTGCTCTCACCTCTTCCTCTGCCCTTATGGCTATGAGCCCATATTCATCTTTTAAATAATTATACAAGGATTCTTTATCTATAACTTTAGCATGAATACCAGGCACCAAACTCAAAGGTATTTCGTTATTCATCAAACAAATAGGGTTATCATCTATAAGTCTTAAGCGTTTTATACGTACCGTTCTTTCACGTGCCTTAAGTTTTAGTTTATCAGCCGTAGAAGAGGTTGGCACCCTCTTTTTTACTTTTATCCAACCTGTGCTAGGCACACTTCCCAATCCAGAAATAGAATCTGTCCAGCTAGATACCCCCACATGACTATCTACAACAGATGGTTTCCTTACAATAGTGCCTTTTCCAGCTTTTGATTCAAGGTAGCCTATAGCTTCCAGTTCCTTTATAGCTCTTTTTACCGTAATAAGACTCGTCTCTGTCTGTATGGCAATTTCTGATTGTGTTGGCAAAAAATCACCAGCAATGTATTCATTTTTAATTTTCTCCAACAAATAATCATATACCTTATGATACAATGGCACTTTATGCTCTGATGCTTTTTTCATTCGTTAATTATTTTTCCACTTTTAATAACTAGGTTCCTGTTTATCAAATACATTAAGCTTTACTGTTTCAAACCCTTTGCATTTAATTTCAAATACACATTCGGCTGGACGCTTGTAAAAACTTATATCTTTAAAAACTGCGCCACCATTTTTAGCATTTTGAATATATGTATCTAAAAGTTTTCCTTTTTTATGGTATACATTTAATGTTACCTCATTTGTTGCAGATCGAATCACTTCATTACCTATCTTAAAATCTACAAATACACTCACTTGATTAAGAACCCATTTTGCAGGCATTGTTGGCGGATTCATTTTCACTTGCATCGTTCCTTTCTCCGAACTATCTGTTATTGTTTTATGAGGGATGTTAGGATATGATGATTTAATTTCAACTTTTCCTGAATCGAAAGTAGATTGAATTGAATACGCAGCCCTACCTTCTACAAAATCTATAGTATCTTTTTTCATACCGTTCTCAAACAATCCTTTTCCTTTCAGCTCAACCGTTAAAGGCGTAAAGATATTAAGTACTCTGCTTCCATGTTTATCTAGAAGTTTAGCTACAACATTAATAGTAGAAAGACTATCTGCCATCCATAGAGATTCTTCTTTTTCTACTTTTAACTCAACAGGTTTTCCGTAAATCGGGAAATCAAAAGATCTAGTCTCAATGTTCTCTCCTGAAACTTTTACTTTAGCTATTCCAGAATTATTTCTAGCAATTAAGTTAAATCGAACCTCTTCTTTCTGAACTTCAAAAGTGTTTTTTGTTTTTCTATTTGAAAACAAAACTGGACCTTCTAATTCTACATCTATCTTTCCAATTGATTCTGATGTATCTGCAAATTTAATTTCACACTTAGCTTGACTAAATCCATCGGCAAACAACCCTTCTTGATTTGATGAGAATATAGGCATTGCTTTTTCATAAAATTGCATTATGACTTCTCTATCTTTTTCCTCTGGGGTTGCATTCCATTCAATTATGTCATACTTAGGTGTACCAGGGATTGTGGCTAATTGTAAGGCATCTTTACTTTTTAAACTATACTTCCACCCAGTATCTAATTTAACCATTACTTTTTTGGCTTTAATATCATAATACCACCCTTTTTTAGCCATATTATAAATTAAATCATTTCCATTATCGAAATATGCTAATTCCTCTCCATCAACAATAATTGTTTTTGGTTTTGATAGGGTGTGTATTTTCAACAAGAAACTTCTCTTTTCAGGCATTCCCTTATAGAACCCTTTTCTTTTAGAAATATTAATTTTTACCTGACTATCATTTTCATGACATTCAATATCAGTAAGCGCATATTTACTTTTTTCATAATCATATGAAATACCATCATCTTCATATAATTGATAAGATGACGAATTATGCGGGTATATGTCCCAAACAACTATTTCATCTTTGGTCTCTCCTATATAATTTTTCACTTGCCCCATTGGAATAATAGCGCCGCCTTTAACATATAAAGAACCTCCCATATATTCTGGCCAACTTGCATCTACCCATTGTGCTTTTTCAATATCTATGACATTGCTATTCCAATAATCAACCCATCTTCCTTTTGGAAGGTATACCTTTCCGTCATTACCTTTTTGAACACCAGTCCAAAAATCAACCTTTTCATTTGCAGGAGCATCATCCGCATCTGATAATCCAACTAAAAACCAATCCCCTACCATAAACTGAGATTTCATTTGATAGGTATTTGGATCATCTGAATAATTAAGAACCATAGGGCGCTCGATTGGTAATGCCGTAGTATGCGACTGCCAAAGAGACGAATAGAAATAGGGCACTAACCTAGAACGTAAGCAGGCATATAAGCGATGGCTTTCCTCCATAGCTTCAGAATACAACCATGGTTCTCTATAATACGCCCAACTATCAACAACAGTAAAAGGTGTAAAAAACCCTTGATGCCAACCAGCTGGATGTGGATTACGAATATCGTAACTAACCATTGCATGACCAGAGAGACTAGCATTTATAAGACCATTTGCTGCCTGAAAATCTCCAGCCCATTGAAACGGCCATCTATGCGAAGCCACTGAGGCATTATATGCATGAAACATTACAATAGCTCTTTCTTTTGTTTGTTTTCTGAATTCTTTAAACAGCGTTTGTGTATACAATGAATTAGATACATTATTAAGTTCTTCAGGAGTCATCAACTTATCCTTAAATTCAGATCTAGTAAATTCAGGATCATGCAATTGCGTACTCACAATACTTCTGGGGTATGGATCATCTTGCTTAAACATACGTACCCCCATATCAACGATATGCTTTCGCTTCGCATACCATTTCTTTCTTACTTTTGGATCGGTCATGTTTACATAAGGCGCAATACCAGACTCCCATAAATCCATTTTATATCCCATACTGCTCAACTCATCAATCATTTTCTTAGGTGTAGGGAAACGCGTAGGACTCCATTTCCAATCCATAGCATAAGACACCTCTTCCCACCCTGGTTCTAAAGCCATTATATCACATGGAATTTCTTTTTCTCTAAACCCTTTAGCGACTCCAAGCAAATCCTCTTGTGTTCCATGGTACCTAAGACGGTATTGTAATCCAAAAGCCCAACGAGGCACCATCATAGTTTTACCAGTAAGATTTGTATACTTATCTAAAATCTGAGGAAAAGACGGCCCATAGATTAGGTAAAAATCAATACTACCGCCTTTAGTGGTAATACTATAATAATCTGCTGCTTCTCCATTAGTTTTATTTGTAAAATCGAAGTCATGATTAAATACACTATTAGAATAAAAAGCATACCCTCGGGTACTTAAAAAAAATGGCACTGTAGCCCCATTCCATCTATAAGCCCTTTTAAAAGTTAGTTTTTTTCCGCGAGCATCTAACGTTTCACGCATAAAGCCAAATCCGAAAAAATGCTCATCGGATGGCATATCAAAATTTAAGACATTTTCTTCTCCATACTGTATACCTGATTTTTCGTTATTTCTAACTATAAGATTTCCTTTTTTATCTAATACTTTTAGTCCAAAGTTAGCTTTCGATACTAAAACGGTAACCGAAGAAGTTAGTATTTGGTAATCATCTTTACCTTCCTTCACTTGAAAATCTACCGTAGAAAAATCATCCTTAACAAACCCATATTTTATCATTGTCGATTCATTAAATTTCCCTTTTGAAGATACCTGAACACGAATAATATCGTCAGTTACTATACTTAATTTTACAGACTCATTATCTTCACAATGAAATAATACGGAATTATCCTTTCTTTCGTAAGACATTACTTTTAGTAACCTATTCTGAGTGTAAGACTGAAAAGTAAATCCTATAAAAAACAATAGAGCTATAGTTTTTTTGCTAAATAAATTCATGGTATAAAATTAATTTAAATAAATTTTGAACAAATATTATAATAATATACTATTTATGCAAATTTTAATTATGATAAAAAGTTTATCCTTAATTAATAAACATTTTTTATGCTTCTATTCTTTTAGACTCAATGTCAAGGATCTTATAACAAATAGCTTATCTAACGATAAATTATAGGTTAAAGTTCCATAAATAGGTTTACCTGACATTATTCAATAATAATAAACCTACAAGCACATAAATATACACTTACAATTAGTGTTTCTATTACAAAAAAAACACCAATAAGCACCTGAAAACCAATAACTTACATTAAAAATGCATTTTATCGTATTTTTTTGCGTTTCATAGAGTTTTGATATACATTTGATTACCAAAATTACAGCCCCCAAAGCTAAAAATTAACCTCTCATGAAAAATGTTACTTTTTCAAAAAGTAAGCTTGTTATATTCTCTCTCTTGCTATTATCAACAAATCTCTCTTTCTCTCAATATTGTTCATCTAGCGGAAGTAGTACTGCAGATGAATACATTGGAAGAGTACAATTGAATACAATAGACAACAACTCTGCAGCTGTGCCTGGAACTGGATATACAGATTTTACAGCTGTACCATCAACTAATTTAAATACAAGTACTGGTTATACTATAACCATTACTCCTACCTGGACGGGTACTGTATATTCTGAAGGCTATTCTGTTTGGATAGATTATAATCAAGATGATGACTTTAACGATACAGGAGAACAAGTATGGTCTTTAGCAGCTACTACAGCCTCTAGTGTATCTGGATCTTTTACAATCCCTGCTACTGCAATGGCAGGCAATACTAGAATGAGAGTTTCTATGAAATATAATGACATGCCTACTTCTTGTGAATCTTTTAATTATGGAGAAGTTGAAGATTATATCGTAAATATTATAGTTCCTTCTACTCCCGAAATAGATGTTACAGGTCTTGGTGTTTCAATTATAGGTGATGGTACAAATACACCAATGGTATCAAATAATACAGATTATGGTACCGCACAAATAGTATCGGAAACAGTTACAAAAACATTTGTTATCAACAATACTGGAACTGGGGGTTTAACACTTGGAGCTATATCGTTAACTGGACCTTCAGATTTCACTATAGATAGCGCACCAATATCAGGAACAGTAATTGCAGCTGGAGGAACGGCAGACATTGTTGTATCATTTACAACACCGACTGTAGGTATTCAAACCGATGTCTTAAATATTGCATCTGATGATGCCAATGAAGCTTCTTATCAGATAAATTTAACTGCTGATGCAGATAAGGTATTCTTTGATAGTGATGGTGATGGTGTTTACGATGATGTAGACATTGATGATGACAATGATGGTATACCTGATTCTGATGAAGAAAATACGTGTAGATTATCAAGTGGTGCTTCTCAAGCAGACTATAAATTTTTAAACGAAACTTTTGGCACTGGTACTACAAGGAGTACAGCTATTAGTACCTTATACACAGCGACTACGACCTATTGTATTGAAGATGGAAATAATTCAACAACATTACCTGACGAATGTGATACCTATGAAGGCTTAAATGATGGAGAATATACTGTTTCTAGTCAAATTACGACTGGTATAAATGGAGAAACTGTTGGACCAATCAACGCAATAGCTGCTTGGGCATGGTATGCCTGGGCTCCAATTGAAGATCATACCCCTGGAGATACTAATGGCAGAATGGCTATTTTTAACGCAGATAATGTTCCAGGTGTTTTTTACGAAACCGAAATAACTGGCACACTTGCAAATGTACCTATCAACTATAGTTTTTGGGTTATAAATATTGACGAACCAGATCAAAACTTTATTGATCGGGAACATGGTGGAAATGCTAGTCTTTTTACTCATAGACTATTGCCCAATGTAACAGTAAATTTTTGGACATCAGACAAAAGCACTTTAATTGCAACTTTTGATACCGGAGATATTACCAGGTGCGGCGATACATTTACCCCTGGAGATCATACGGGCACTTACCCACATGCAGCAGATGCTTCTTATAATACATGTACAACTTCAGTATGGCAACAATTTTCACAGCAATTCACAACACCTGAAACGTCGTTTATAGTAGAGTTTGTTAATAATGCTGCTGGAGGCCTAGGAAATGATTTGGCAATAGACGATATAGAAATAAGGCAAACACTTTGTGATATAGACGATGACCTGGTGGCTAATGTATTTGATTTAGACAGTGATGATGATGGAATTCCCGATGTAGTTGAAGCAAATCCTACTGCCGCAAGTCTAAGTGAAGGTAGAGGTAATTTAACCAATGCTACAACCTGGTTAGATGTTAATAACAATGGGATGCATGATAGTCTTGAAGGAATAACCATTATAGATACAGATGGTGATCTTATCCCTGATTATTTAGATCTTGATAGTGACAATGATGGCATATTGGATGTAGATGAATCTGGGGCTATAAATACCAATGATACTACATTTCAGAATGGTGATGGAGATATTTCAGGAAACGGCATAGGAAACGGTCCAGATACAGAAACTTTTAGGGAAAAGGATTCCGATGGTGATGGTATTTTAGAAGGCTTTGGAGATGGTATTTTAGATATTTATGATTTTCATGAAGGCAACACAACATTTGCCAATTCCTATGGTAATAATAGCCAAGGTACTGGACCTTTATATACGCTAGATTCCGATAGTGATGGTATCCCTGATTATAGAGATCCGTATAACAATTCTACTGCTATTTATGATATTGATACTATTGAAATTTATGCAGGATTACCAAATACAGCAGGTGTTTTAGATAGCACAATAGATGCAGATGGTGATGGAATCATGGCTTCAAGGGATGGTGACGATACCGTTATTGGAACTCCAAGAAATTTAGACAATAGTTATAGTCTGTATTTTGATGGTCGAAATGATTATGTTGAAGACAATAACCTCATAGCAACTGGCGATGCTACATTAATGGCGTTTGTTAAAACGGATGGCACTAATACAAATAGTAATAATCAAATAGTTGCTGGTCAAGACGATTTATATATTATCGTTAATGATGCTACCAATATAGTTAGCGCTGTGGTAGAAGGCACAACCATTTCATCAACAACAGCATTAACCGATGGCATTTGGGCTCATATAACTGTTACAACAACCTTAGCATCTGGAGGAGAAACCATTTTATATATAAATGGTGTTGAAGAAGCAAGAGATAATTCAGGAGGAATTACAGATGCATCAAATTTTAATATAGGTAGATCGTCAATAAACAATAACTTTTTTAAAGGCGAAATAGATGAAGTTAGAATTTTTAATGAAGCTTTAACTGCCAATGAAGTAAAAAGAATGGTATATCAAGAACTTGATGAAGCCAATAATTTTAATAGCGGTAAAATTATTCCAACAGATATTTCTGCCACTATAGGAAGTAACCTAGTAAAATACTATAAAATGGATGGGTATCAAGATGATATTCTTGATGACAAAAAAACAGTGGCTTTAGATGTAACAGGGGCTAAAATGTATAATTTTAAGGATATTTATTTTCAAAGAGCTCCATTACCCTATGAAACTGTATCTGATGGAGATTGGACAAATCCAACAAATTGGTTAAATGGAAGTGAATGGGACATCATGTCTAAGCAAAATAACCCTGACGGTGCTTCTATTGTCCATATTCAAAACAATATAAACTTAAATGGAACATACGACACTCAGGGAATGGTTGGACTTATTGTAGATAGTTCGCAAGAATTCACGATTGAAGCGGATAAAGGACTCTATAATAGTTGGTATTTGGAATTAAATGGACTTCTTGATTTAGAAGGAGAATCACAATTAATACAAACTGAAAACAGTAACTTAGAGCCTACTAGTTCAGGATCTTTAGAAAGAGATCAGCAAGGATCTTCGAATACTTATACTTATAATTATTGGTCATCACCGGTTGGTCAAATAAATAACACCACAAATAATAACGATTATACATTGATTGACGTAATAAACAATGTAGGCTTCTTAGCTTCTGGGTATAATGGAACTGCAACGCCATCTGTTCAAAACGCCGATTACTGGATTTGGAAATATGCCAATAATACCACTGATGATTATTCGCAATGGCAACATGTAAGAAGCACAGGAACCATGTTAACCGGCGAAGGGTTTACAATGAAAGGCCCTGGCACCCCCACTCCTAACCAAAACTATGAGTTTTTAGGAAAGCCGAATAATGGAGATGTAACGCTAACAATTACCGCAGGCAACGATTATTTAATTGGTAATCCTTATCCGTCTGCGATCGATGCCGATGAATTTATTAAAGACAATATTAGCAGTTCAGAATCACAAGGGAGAAATATAAATGGTAATATTATTAATGGAGCTCTATACTTTTGGGATCATTTCTCAAATAATACGCATGGATTAAGTCAATATGAAGGCGGGTATGCTATTTATACATTAGCAGGTGCGGTTCCAGCAATTTCGAATGATTCAAGAATTAATGCAACAGGAGCAACAGGCAGTAAGATTCCAGAGCAATACATCCCTGTAGGTCAAGGCTTTTTTGTATCTGCAATACTAGATTCAGGTATACCATTACCTGCAGACGATGGTCTTACTTTAGCTATAGATGGCGGAGATATCCTGTTTAAAAATAGTCAACGCGTTTTTAGAACAGAGGCTTCAGGCCCATCTACATTTTTAAAATCATCAAACACAAAAAATAAGTCTGCTGTAGCTAAAACCAATACCAATCTTAAACAAAAAATCAGGCTAATGCTTGATTCTCCTAACGGATATCACCGTCAATTACTTTTAAGTGCAGACGCTAATGCCACGAAAGAATTCGACCTTGGATATGAAGCCATTTTAATTGAATCCAATAAGGAAGACATGTATTGGAATTTAAAAAATTCCAAACTAATCATTCAAGCTATTAATAGTTTTGATGAAAATCTAAGGTTACCATTAGGCATTAAAATTGATAAAGAAGGATTAACTGAAATAAAAATTGATGCCCTTGAAAATGTAGATGATCGTATTAATATTTTTATACATGATATAGAATTAGACATCTATCATAATCTAAAACAAAACAATTTTAAAACTTATTTAACCGCAGGAGTCCATGAAAACCGTTTTGAAATTACATTTGTAAACACTTCTGAATTAGAATCATTAGAAACCGAAGATCTAACAAATAAAACAATACAGGCATATTTTTCTAATGAAAAAAGAAGTATTATTATTCACAATCCAACATTAAAATATATAAACTCAGTTGAAATATCTAATTTTTTAGGACAATCATTATTAAAATTCGAACCAAAAACTAACAACGATTACATGGAATACACCTCAAACCAATTTAAAACTGGAAGTTATATATTGCAAATAGAAACAGAAGATGGAAAAACTTCTAAAAAAGTATTAATCAAATAATAATTATTCATAACACTCTCACGCTCGTTTCTTAATTGCAATAAATAAAATTATCTCTTATTTTTTTATAACCTTTTTGGTAGTTAATTTACCATTCGATTCTATTTGCAATAAATAAATCCCCTTATCTAGGTTTTCTAACGGGATACTAAATGATTGCCTCGTTTGGGTTTGAATTAAAATTATCTTTCCAAAAATATCGAATAATGTGATCTTCACATGATTGGTAGTTTCTATAATATTAATTTGTAATTGATCTCCAAACGGATTTGGAAATACAGTATTAAAACCAGTCAGTAATTCTTGAGTACTCAAAGTACCTAAACAAACAGAGTCCGATATTTGCGCAGGTGTTAAAACAACATCATTGTAAACTACAAAAGCATCCATCTTTCCTGTAAAAAAGGCATCTGATGCATTTTGGAAACTATCATTTCCACTTAACTTACCACCAATACCACCATAACTGTAATGACTTGTTATAGATGCTGGAGCGCTACTACTAGTAGCCACCTCAACACCATCAATATATAATTTTTGAAGTGTGTTTATTTCGCTATATATGAATGCTATATGATGCCAATCACCATCGTTAGGGAATGGAGCACTTATTTGATCTGCCACACTAGAGGTCTCTCTTACTATAGCTTCCAAATTAGAATTATTTAATCTAATAGCTATTCCTCTATTTTGTCCCCCTTCATCAAATATATTTTGTATACCAGTTAAAGAAGATGGCTTAATCCATGCCATAATACTTCTGGAATTTGTTATTATATTTAAAAAACTATCTGGCGACGTAGAATTTGTAGCATACTGAATGGCTTCGGTGCCATTAAAAATTACTGATTGATCCCCCTCTTTAAAGTCTACATCATCATAAGTGATAGCTCCTGAAAGTGCTACGGTAGGGTTATGATTATTCCCTGAGGCGTCATTAGCATTACTTGCAAGGTCAAAATCCCAAAAAGCTTCATAACCATTTGCAGGTTGGCAACCTGCCATAGAATTAACAATTGCTAGGCACGCAGCATCTTTGATCCCCGAAGCAGATAAAGCTGTATTATAAACAGAAAACGCATCTATTTTTCCTGTAAAATAACTATCTGCTGAAACAGCAAAGCTATCCCAACTACCAATAACACCTCCAATTCCGCCTCCAGTGATATTGTGAGTACCAATAGAACTTGGTGCTAAATTACTAGCAGCAACTTCAAGACCATCTAAATATAATTTATGGCTTGTGTTACCTCCGTCGTAAACTAGTGCCACATGATGCCAATCACCATCATTAGGAAACCCGGCACTTAAAGCATCTGTAACTACAGAAGATTGTCTCACAATAGATTCTAAATTGGAACCGTTTAATCGCATGGCAATCCCTACAGTATTTCCTCCTTCATCAAATATTTCTTGCACCCCAGATACCCCAGTAGGTTTAATCCATGCTGAAACTGTTCGAGCTGTGGTTATTTGCGAAATAAATGTCGCACTACTATAATTTATATCTACTGTTCCGTCAAATACAACGGATTGATCACCCTCTTTAAAATCGACAGCATCATAAGTTAATGTCCCATTTACAGGGTTAGGGTCATGCCCATTTCCTGAAGCATCATTAGCATCACTTACTGAATCGAAATCCCAGTAAGCTTCATAGCCACTAACTGCCTGGCAACCATCTGTTGAGTTTACCCCACCTCCTGTCGTACTTATTATGTATGGTAAAGAAACCGTTTGTCCATTACTTCTGTAAGTTGGTAAAGGAGCCGATATGTTTATTAAATGATTTCGTAAATCAGTACTCATATCATTCCCAATAATTAATGTAGCTGAATCTGGACTTCCTGCTAGTAAATTGGTAGTTTCACTTATATCGTTTATTAAATCATATAGCTCATAAGATTCTGTTTCATAGTTATAAATTAATTTATAATCTCCTTTTCTAATAATAGAAACAGGCCTAGCATCACGATTTGAATCAATAAGATATCCCGGATAATGCCAATATAAGGCATCTCTATTCAAAGCCGTACCGTTAGTTAACATTTGCCAATGACTCATGCCATCTATATCATAACTTCCTGGCAAAGTGCCTCCTGCCGCTTCTACAAATGTTGGATAAATATCAAATCCTACAATAGGCGTTGTGTTAATTGTTCCTTTATTTACCAACCAAGATGCTTCAGACCATACGATACTAACGGATCTTATTCCTCCTTCATACCACTCCCCTTTCATACCCTTTAATGGTCCAGCGTCATCACTATGAATAGCACCTCCATTATCTGATATAAAATAGACTAATGTATTTTCAGATAGCATATTCCCTGGGTTTCTGGGATCTGCAGTTGTTTTTAAATAATTTATCAACCTTCCTATAGTTTGATCCATACCTTCAGCCAGTGCAGCCTGTCCTGGTTTTCTATCATGCCCCATGGAACTGGGGTTACTAATGGCTTTAGCGCCATATTTAGCTCTTAAATCTGGTCGTGCATCACTTGGATTAAATGGACCGTGAATAGCATAATTGCTAAAATGCATAAAAAATGGACTATTAATATTGGTATCAATAAAATCCATAGCAGCATCTGCCATAGCATCGGTTACATGTTTTGCTGTTCCTGTTAAAGAATTATCTCCAGCCAGCATTAAAGATTCGGCAGCAGTGTAAGGGTCTGCATAAGAATCTAATTCTGGACCAATACTACTTCCAAACGTGTACGGAGCGCCACTATTAGAAGCAAAATAATTGCCAGGGTTTCCTTTAGTTCCACCTCCATAATTAACATCAAACCCTTGATCTGTTGCGGCATTATCAGAAAAATTTGTTGCTTCATTTTCACCTACATGGTACTTCCCTAAATGCACCGTAGCATAACCTGCCGTCTTCATAGTTTCCGCTAAGGTAATTGCCTCCTTGGGCAATTCGTCCACACCACTTGGCAATCCATTATCTGGACCAACTAAAAGAGTTGAGTTGCCTCCCCTATTTAAGTTATCTACGGCAAAAATATTATTCGTTGGTCGCGATGCATATTGGCCACTTAAAAGTGCCGCTCTGGTTGGTGCACAATTTGAACCATTAACATAACCATATGGAAAAGCGATCCCTTCACTGGCTAACGTTGCTAGATTTGGTGTTTCATAAAAGTCGCTAGGGTTGTTAAGGTTTGTTAAACCTGTACTAACTTGAGACCACCCCATATCGTCAGCAATAATAACAATAACGTTTGGAGATTGGGGATAAGCTTTATTAACTACAATAAAAAATAATAGCAATAAATAAGTTTTTATTGATTTCATAGATTTAGAGTTAGTAATTTTAATCTTGATAAAAATACTACATTTAATCGTTAAAATAAATCGTTTTGTCGATTTTTTTACTAAAATTCAACTTTTTAAAGAAAGAAATAGATTAAAAAAATAAAAAAGAGAAGGAATAAACCTTCTCTTTTAGTATTAAAAAACTATAGTTTTTCTTTATTTTAATGCTTTATAACTCGCCTACGAACTATATCTCCGTCAACATTTATAGTTATTAAATATTGACCACTTTCTAATTTATTAGCTGGGATCTTAATTAATCTTTCTTTAAAATAGTTCTTTTCAATAATCAATTGGCCAAGTATATTAAATATCTGAATATTTGATTGATCATAATCAGCCTGAATTTTAATAGTCAGTTCCTCATTAAACGGATTAGGGTAAAGTTTAACTTCAATTTCAGATAAATCAACCGTTTCACTTTCTTCTTTTGCAGCTATAGCATCTTCCTTTTTAGAATTAATTTTTGAAGTCCCGCCAGAACTACAGCCATTAATAACAATATCATCTATGTAAACCCAATCTGAGTTTCCGGATGCATCAGCTCTAAATCTCAATTGTGTGTTAGAAGTGAACGGCCCAGAAATTAAAACTTGGTCTGTATAAAATTGATTGTTCACAAATTCATCATCTCTATTCCACTCCTCAACGGTAGTAAAGCTTGTTCCTCCATTCGTAGAAATCTGTAACCAAAAATCTTCATTACTATTATCCATACTTCTACAATAATAACCAAAATCAACCGTAATTTCTTCATATGCTGTTAAATCCAAATTATCTGTAGTTCCCACAGAACTAGAAGTATTATCTCGTAGTCGCATACTATAAGTTCCTGTTGTGGCATAAGCAGCGTTTGAATCTCTAAAAGAATCAGAGCCGCCATCATTCCATATCCCCCAACCAGATTCAAACCCTTCAGAGTTTATCACAGAATATGTACAACCGCCTACAGAATTTACAGTTACTATAACATCATCATTTGAACTACATCCATTTTGTGTAACCGTTACAGTATAAGTAGTGGTTACTATTGGACTTACATTAATATTCGCTGTAGTCGCTCCAGTACTCCATAAATATGTACCACTTCCAGTTGCTGTTAACGTCGTAGTAGCTCCTTCATTTATGGTAATATCCAGCCCAGCATCTGCTGCTGGCAATGGATTTACTGTAACTATGACATCATCATTATCAGATGTTACTCCATCTGAAACTGTTACTGTATAGGTTGTTGTTACTATTGGACTCATATTAATGCTAGCAGTCGTCTCACCTGTATTCCATAAATAAGTTGTCCCACCAGAAGCTGTTAATGTTGTTGAACTACCTTCACAAATTGTAACATCTGCCCCAGCATTTGCTACTACTGCGGATGACGATATACAAGCTGAATTATTAATTTCCGTTGTACTTAAAACAGTGTTGTAAACTGCAAAAGCATCCATTTTTCCTGTAAAGAAAGCATCTGCTGAATTTTTAAAGCTATCGTTACCACTAATTTTACCTCCTATTCCGCCTTTGCCTGTATGTGTACCAATAGAAGAAGCTGCGGCACCAGAAGCTACCTCTACACCATCAATATAAAGTTTTTGATTAGAGTTGATACCATCATAAATTAAAGCTACGTGATGCCAATCACCATCATTAGGGAATACTGTGCTTATTTGAATAGAAGTCGTTCCAGTATCTCTAACTACAGATTCTAAATTATTACCATTTAACCTCATAGCTACTCCTATAGTACCTCCACCTTCATCAAATATATTTTGCAATCCAGATAAATTTGTTGGTTTTACCCATGCCATCACTGTTCTTGCATTATGGGCACTTTCCATAAAACCTCCTGGAGATCCTGGAGAATATTGAATACTTGAACTTCCATCAAATACTGCGGCTTGATCTCCTTCTTTAAAATCAGAAGTATCTGCAGTAATGGTTCCTACTGTTGCTATTGGATTGTGCAAATTACCTGAGGCGTCTTCTCCAATACTCGCATTTGCAAAATCAAAATCCCAAAAGGCTTCAAAACCACTAGTAGGTTGGCAACCAGCTGTAGAGTTTCCAATCACGACACATGCCGCATCATTTATTTGAGTGTCACTCAATACAGAATTATAGACTGCAAAGGCATCCATCTTACCCGTAAAATAACTATCGGCTGCATTTACAAAACTATCCCAGCTTCCAATAACACCTCCAATACCTCCTCCTGTAGCATTATGAGAAGCTATAGAAGCTGGAGCCGAATTACTGGATGCTACTTCTACACCGTCTATAAATAATTTGTGACTGGTATTGGAGCCATCATAAACAAGTGCCACATGATGCCACTCGTTATCACTTGGAAATACAGCCGTTAAGCTATCTGCCGTTGTTAACGAATCTCTTATTATAGATTCTAAATTCGAACCATTTAATCGAATTCCTATTCCAACAGTATTTCCTCCTTCATCAAAAATTTCTTGAATACCACTTAAGTTTGTCGGTTTAACCCAAGCTGTAACAGTTCTTGCCGATGTTGCGGGCGATATGAAAGTAGCGGAGCTATAATTAATATCTACAGTACCATCAAAAACCACAGATTGATCACCTTCTTTAAAATCTACAGTATCATAAGTTAAAGTACCGTTTACAGGGTTTGGATCATTACCATTTCCTGAAGCGTCATTAGCATTGCTAGCCACATCAAAATCCCAATAAGCATCATATCCGTTAATTGCCTGACATCCGTCTGTTGAATTAGGAACACCACCTGTAGTACTTATTATATAAGGCAAATCTACTGTAGTACCATCACTTCTATATGTTGGTAAAGGAGCAGAAGTATCTATTAGGTGATTACGTAAATCGGTACTCATATCATTACCTATTATTAAAGTAGCCTGATCTGGAGTACCAGATAATAAGTTGGTGGTCTCACTAATATCATTTATAAGGTTGTATAACTCATACGATTCCGTTTCATAGCTATAGATTAGTTTATAATCTCCTTTCCTTATAACAGAAACAGGTCTTTGATCTCGTTTCGAATCGAGAAGATATCCAGGAAAATGCCAGAAAATAGATGCTCTGGTCATAGCGGTTCCATTTGTTAGCATTTGCCATTGACTGGCACCATCAATTTCATATCCGCCTCCAGGAAGTGTTCCTCCTGCCATTTCTACCAAAGTAGGATATAAATCGAATGCTATAATTGGAGTGGTGTTAACCGTTCCTTTATTAGCTAGCCATGTAGCTTCAGACCATGCTATGGTTACCGATCGTATACCTCCTTCATAATATTCACCTTTCATACCACGTAAAGGACCAGCGTCATCACTACTTATAGCACCTCCATTATCTGAAATAAAATATACCAAAGTGTTTTCTGAAAGCATACTACCTGGATTTCTAGGGTCTGTAGTCGTTTTTAAGTAGTCTATTAATCTTCCAATGGTTTGATCCATCCCTTCTGCAATAGCCGCTTGACCTTTATTATTATGCCCCATTTGACTAGGTGTTTTGGTATCATACTTGGCATATAAATCGGGCCTGGCATTTGCCTGATTAAATGGTCCGTGAATAGCATAATTGCTAAAGTGCATAAAAAAAGGATTGTTTTTTTCCGCTTCCATAAAATCTATCGCTGCATCTGCCATAGCATCCGTTACATGCTTAGGAGTTCCTTCTAATGAATTGTCCCCAGCTAACATTAAAGATTCTGCAGCGGTATAAGGACTTGCGTAAACATCTAATTCAGGTCCAATATTACCACTAAAAGTATACGGAGCACTACTCGATGCAAAATAACTTCCTGGCGCTCCTGATGTACCACCACCATAGTTATAGTCAAATCCTTGATCTGTCGGTGCATTATTAGACGTATTGGAAGATTCATTTTCTCCTACATGGAACTTGCCTAGATGCGCTGTAACATATCCTGCGGTTTTCATTGTTTCGGCAATCGTTATAGCGCTTGAAGGTATTTCATCTATATTATTATTAGATGCCAATCCCATATCCGGACCAATTAAAGTCGAATTAGAATTAGTATTCCCTCTGTTTAAGTCATAGACATTAAAGATATTATTAGTAGGCCTCGCCGCATATTGCCCACTTAATAATGCAGCTCGTGTAGGTGCACAGTTAGCGCCATTCACGTAGGCATACGGAAATGCAATGCCTTGAGACGCTAATGTTTCCAAAGTTGGCGTTTCGTAAAAATCGCTTGGGTTGTTCAAGTTTGTTAATCCAGTACTAACTTGAGACCAACCCATATCGTCAGCAATAATGACAATTACATTAGGAGATTGAGAAGAGAGATAATTAAAAAATAAAATAAATAGCAATAAACATAAACTTTTAATTGTTTTCATGTTTAAAAAATTGGTTAGTTCAAACAAGTTAATGTTTTTTTCGATGCAAAGACGAATTTACAACAATTAATTATAAACCTTATCTTACTTTTTTAATATAAATGGGTTATTTTCATATTATAAATGACGGATTTTCAACATATTAAAATATAGTGTTAAAAAATAAAACCATACAGACGTGTTCACATTGTTAAACTAAGATGAAGCAAATCATCAAATAAATCGATAAAACACCAAATAACAGATTTCAAAACAACTAAAAATCCTACAATTACCCTAATGCATAAAACATTCATTTTATGAAAATTAGACAATAAATTCTAAAAAAATACTTAAAAAAGACCATCAAATACTACTATCTATAATATAAATATTACAAAAAACAATGAACGCCTAAAACATTAATAAACAACAACTTAGATAAATTAAAAGCAAAATTTGTAATCCTTAACACATGTAATTCGTCGGTATTTTTTGCATTTCACAGAATTTTGTAGTATGTTTACCTCAAATATTTAGTCCCAAACTAAAATTCTTACTACTTATGAAAAAGACTCTACCTCTTTCTAAGTTTACCCTCATAGGGGTGCTTTTATGCTTCTGTTTTAACACATCAGCTCAAGATTTCAAAATACAACATATTCAAGATGATATAGGTAATGGCGGAGGCAGTAATACAAGCTTTACAGCCGTTTCTTCATTAAATAACGCTGTAGCTCTAGCTAACAATAATAGAAAAACACATGGTGGATCCGATGGTGTTAGTGGAGCCAGAGAGGGTGACGATATGGCCGGAGGTCGTGTTTTAACAGCAACAGGGACACTTACATATTACAGAGAATCTGGTTCACAAAGTGAAAACACAAGGTTTAATACATCCATATGGGAGTATACGGGTACACCAAGTGGTTCTAACGAATTTATAGTTAGAGGACGATATGCCGTAGACCTTAACGGAGGTAATTACACAGCAGATCAAACCATATCGGGAATTACTAACAAAGATAAGTGTATCCCATTCATTACAGGAATCACGAATGATTCTGGTACAGATGATGCTGATTCAGCCACAGCAATAGCCTACTTAACAAATGGCACCAACTTAAGAGTAGAAAAAGGAGGTACTAATGCACCCAATGTTAGAGTATATATTACTCTAGTTGAATTTACAGGTTCTAACTGGACCGTATTGCATGGAGATTCTGGAGCTACGGCTAACGACACAGGCTCTATCACACTTAAAGATAGGTCTGATGGTAGTACTGGCACAACTACTGATGTAAGTAATTGGTCCAATGCGATTATATTTAGTCATCACCGAGGAGATACTGCTATTGCAGGCACTAACGATGCAAACTCAGATAACTGGCCCATGATGGATCCTGGAAGCGATACCAGAAGCGTTGATTGGACATTTGATGGTTCTCACGACTCAAACGGTACCAACCGTCATTTTGTACATGTGCTAAATAATCCTGAAGTAGTCGTTACAAGATATAGCGATTCTTCAACCGCTGGTTCTGTCACCATAGACATAACTTCAGCAGGGCTAACAGATTTAAGCCAAGCCATGGTTGTTGGTTCAACATTCCATAGTGGTACAGGTGCTGGTTATGGTAGAGGATGGAGAAATTATAAGTTAAACTCTTTAATAGAAGCCGAACACTGGGTACATCGTGCAGGGAGTGGGGCTTCTACAGTAGGTACCAATATGCAAATTGTCAATTTTGATTTCATACAGGGCCCTGGAGGTATGACTAATAACATTGAGTTATGGCTCAAAGCTGATGCCGGTGTAGAAGAATTGGCCAATGATAGCGCAGAAGATACAGACCCCGTATTAAACTGGCTAGACAATAGTGATAATAACAATGATGCCACACAAGCTATAGTTGGTAATCAGCCTGTCTTTGTTGAAGACGCTATTAATTTCAATCCTATAATAGATTTTGATGGCGATGACCTTTTACAAACTCCAGCAATATCCACTAATTCTGATATGACAATATTTACTGTTGCAGAAGGGCAAAGTGGTGTCCAAAAACAAATATTAAACTTAAATGGTGGTGATAATATTATTATAGAATTTGAAGATGCGACCCCAACATTTAGAGCAAGAATGTATGACGGAGTGAATACTGGGGAAATACAAACTACTACTGCTGTTACTGTTGGGACAAATGTTATTGCTAATTACAATGTATATTCAGGTACTAATTCGGAGCTCTTTATTAATGGTTCTTCTGTTGGAACAGATGCTACAAACACATATGCTCCAACTAGTCCAATTGCTAATATAGGAGGACATCCTTCTAATGCATTAAAAAGATGGGATGGTGGTATAGCTGAAGTTATTGTATATACTGGTTCAATAACTAATCCTGAAAGGGACAAGATAGAGTCTTATTTAGCTATTAAATATGGCGTTACATTAGGTACCAATGGTACTTCTCAGGATTATGTAGATTCAGATGGACGCGTTATCTGGGATCAATCTGATAATATCGGATATAATTATAATGTTTCTGGTATTGGTCAAGACAATGTTTCTGGATTAAACCAAAAGCAATCTAAAACAATTAATACGGCTGACGATATCACTGTTGGTATAAAAGATATAGCCGCAACAAACAGTACAAATTTAAATACCTTTTTTGCCGATAAAACATTTTTAATGTGGGGTCATGATAATGGTTCTACATCTTCAACTACAGATATTACTAAAGATTATAGTGCTAGTACAGGCGTAACAAGTAACGTGAGTGTTACACCAATTACCAGAAAATGGAAAATGGTTGTTACAGATTCTATTCCAACCATTAAGCTTTCTATTCCAGAATCTATGGTTTCTGGGACTAATGCTGGTAGTGAAGAATATGTTATGATTGTAGCAGATGATGCTTTATTCACAACCAATGTGACCTCAGCCACTATGGAAGATGTTGGTACCGAATTAGAAGTTGATTTCTATTTCGAAGGGACTAAATACATCACATTCGGTTCTACGCCAGAAGTTGTATTAGATTCTCGTTCAGCTTATTTTGGTAATTATACAACAACAGACAGCTATTTAGATGCTGGAGATGTGAACGATCTGGATAATACAGATTTCACTATAAGTGCCTGGGTAAAACGTGATGTAGGAGAAAATAAATTCGACATCGTTTCTAAAAGAAATTACTTCCATGAGGCACCAGGATCGCCAACCGAAACTTATACACATGGTTATGCTTTTAGAATAAATTCAACTAGTCAATTCAGAATGGTATGGAGAGATCCTAATGATAGTTCCAACAATGTTATGCAGACCTCAGCTACCATTCCAGAAAATGAATGGCACCATATAGCAGCAACATACGATTCTGGTACAAATATGACGAGCCTATACATTGATGGTTATTTAGAAGACAGTGATGATACTTTAGACCCTATCAATACACCATCCGATTCTCATTTCTTAATAGGTGCAGCACACCATATTAAAAGGCAACAAAAAATGAGAGGTAGTGTGGATGAAGTACGTGTTTGGGATGTAGCACTTTCTAGTGATCAAATACGCTATATCATGAATCAGGAAATTGAAAACAATTCAAGTTTTGCTGATGGGGTCATTTTACCTAGTATGACTACTAAAAATGAAATAGTTCCTATTCCATGGAGTAACTTAATTGCTTATTACAAAATGAACACTTTAGTTTTTGGTAGTGTTAAGGATGAATCTAATAGTGGCAATGATGCCTCCATGATAAGATATGATGATATTGATGAACAAACAGCACCTTTACCATACAAAACAACACAAAACGGAGATTGGGATACTTCTGCAACATGGGAAAATGGAGATGTACAATATTTACCTGGAGTCGATTCATATTTGGATGCATTGGAAACTATTGATTATAATATTGTCCAAATTGACCATAATATAACTATGGACAACTCTAATGCAACACTTATTCCTGCTTCTAGAAATGGTAACAGAACTGTTTTAGGTTTAATTGTTAATGCTAGTGGTGATTTACAGGTAAATGGTAGTAATGCCTCTAGCACAGGTTATGGGTTAACAGTTTCTCATTATTTAAAACTTGACGGAACTATTGATTTAGAAGGAGAATCACAATTAATACAAACTACCGATAGTGATTTAGACACCAGTAGTTCAGGATCATTAGAACGAGACCAACAAGGTACACTAGATTTATATACATATAATTACTGGTCTTCACCAGTTGGAAGAACCAATATTTCAAGTAATAATGTTAACTATACACTTCCAGAAGTGCTTAATGATGGTTTAGATCCTACTGCACCTCTTACTATTAACTTTTTAACATCTGGATATAATGGTACGCCGGGTACATCGGGAACGACACCCATTGGAATTGCTGATTACTGGATTTGGAAATATGCAAATAGACCAAGTGATAATTATCCTTCTTGGCAACATGTTAGAAGTACTGGATTACTTAATATTGGCGAAGGTTTCTCTATGAAAGGAGTTGCAGATACTGGCGGTGCTATAACCCAGACTCAAAACTATGCATTTAATGGTAAACCAAATAATGGAGACATTACTTTAAGCTTAACCGCTGGGAATGATTACTTAATAGGAAACCCATACCCTTCTGCTATTGATGCTGATGAATTTATACTTGATAATACTAGTGATGGTCTTGGTAGAGCAGCAAGCAATATTATTAATGGCACTTTATACTTTTGGGATCATTTCGCTTCTGGTTCACATATTTTAGTCGACTATCAAGGTGGCTATGCTACATACACACTAATGGGTAGCACCGTTGCCATATCTAATGATACCAGAATTAATAACACTAACATATCTGGAACCAAAACCCCAGGTCAATATATCCCAATAGGTCAAGGTTTTTTCGTTGTTGCAGATACCGGAGGCACCATAACATTTAAAAATAGTCAACGAACTTTCGTAACAGAAGTAACAGCATCATCTTCTTTCCTTAAAACCGGGGATACAAAAAAGAAAAGAAGCCAAACTCAAAAAACGGAAGTTAATGGCAGGCAAAAAATTAAATTAATGTTTGATTCTCCTGAAGGCTATCATCGTCAATTATTAGTTGGAGTTGATAACAATGCTTCTAATGGATTTGACATTGGCTATGATGCGCCATTGCTTAAAGATAATAAAGAAGATATGTTCTGGACTTTTTCAGACGGGGAATATGTTATCCAAGCTGTAAATAACTTTGATTTAGAACAAAAATTACCACTAGGTGTTAAAATTAACAAAGAAGGCATTACGACTATTAAAATTGATTATTTAGAAAATATAAATAATGATTTAGATATTTATTTAAACGATAAAGAATTAAATGTATATCACAATTTAAGAGCTAGTAATTATAAAGTATACCTAACAGCAGAAACGCATTTAGATCGTTTTGAAATTGTATTCAATGATGCATCAACAGCGTTAGATACTGACGATATTGAAGACATTAAGTTTCATGTGTATTTTTCTAACGAAAAAGAAAGTATCGTTATTCATAATCCAACATTAAAAAATATACAATCTATTGAAATGTTAAATATGCTAGGTCAAACTTTATTACAATTAGAACCTAACACAAATAATGACTATTTAGAATATAAAGTAACCGAAATGAAAACTGGTAGCTATATATTAAAAATAGAAACTGAAAAAGAAAAAACCTCTAAAAAAGTATTAATCAAATAATAGTTAGTTGTTCTGTATTTGGAATAAAATTCGTTGATAGTGAGTAGAATTTTATTCCAAATACAGAACAGATTAATACATAACTTTCCTATCACATTTCTTCATTTAAACATGATAATGATACATAAAAAATGTATTTCATCGTATTTTTTATACATTTTATCGTGTATTTATTAAAATAAAATGTATATTTGCCCAATAACGAGTTAGTCAAAAGAATTGACTAGATAAACAAATATTTAGCCCCAAACTAAATACTTAACCAGCCTTATGAAAAAGATAATACTTTTATATAAAGTAATGTTTTTATGTTCCTTTCTTATTTCGATAAGCTCGAAAGCACAATTACATTCACCTCCTACATGTGGTGAAAATTATACGCTAGATTGGTCTTCCTCTCCATTAACTAGTAATGAGTATAATTGGCTAGCTGCTGGAAATTTATCTAATACATTTAATAATGTAAACAATTCAGGTATTGACATTTCTGTTGTGTTTACTGGAGAAACATCTTCTTTAGGAACATGGGGAAGTGGACAAACACCTGTAGTTGGAACGTCTTCAAGTAATTCTACAGTTGAAAACTTAGACTTAATTACTACTGGATTCTCATCAACAGGTATAACATGTACAATGACATTTAGTACTCCTATTTATGCATTATCATTCGATTTATCTCATGTTAACTCCAACGGAACAAATGGAGATATGTATACAATTACTGCCACAACTACTAGTGGTTCTACTATATATCCAACATTTACAGATTCAGCTAATCCATCTTATACCACGAACAATGCAACTGGTGTTATTGATGCAAATGCGTCATCCACAAGTGGAACTGATGCTATTGTAGGTGTGAATTTTTTAGATGATGACTATATTACCAGCGTTACTTTTTTATGGCAAAATTGCTCTACATGTTCACCAAATGTTGTTCATGGATCTGGATTAGGAAACTTTAGCTTTTGTATACCTCAAACTCTAGATTTCGATGGTGTTAATGATTATATAAATCGATCTGCTTTTTTAGGAGGAAAATCCGAAACCACGATGATGACATGGATAAAATTAGATAATGGATCTGATGGAGGGGACATCATGGGGCAACGTAATTTAAGATTATATGTGGATTCTGATAAAAAATTGAGAGCTTTCCTAAGAACTAATACTGGTTTAAATATTTATTCTACAGATGTTAGCAGCGCATTATTAAGCGATAACCTTTGGTATCATACTACTTGTACATACAATGGGATTTCTGGAGTTTTTGAACTGTATATAAATGGAGAGGTTATTTGGAGCTTAACTGATGCTTCTCTACTAGGAACTACTATAGACAATAATGCTAGTTGGAATGCTGATCACGATTTTGAAATAGGCAGAAATACCCAACTAGATAACAATTATTTTGAAGGTTCTATATACGAAACTCGAGTTTACAATAAAGCACTCACTATAGATCAATTACACAGACAAATAAATCAAGAAATTGAAAATAATGCTGGAAATGTTAGAGGGACTATAATCCCTAAAGATATAGAAGGCTTATTATGGAGTGATTTAGAACTGTACTATAAAATGGATATTATAGATACGGGATACACTCCAGATGATTCAAGTGCAAATGTAGATGGTAAGCTAAACAATATGCGGACCTATCAAGAAAGAACAGCGCCACTACCATATGTTACCACGTCATCATGTAGTGGTGATTGGACAGATCCTAGTAATTGGGAACATGGTAATGTATGGGGTATTAGTAGTTCGACACCAGATTGTGCTATTATTCAAATAAAAGGAAATATGCAAACAAGCATAGATCGTCATACTGTAGGCTTAATTCTGGATAGTGGAAGCAAATTAGAAGTAAATGGAGATTCTGGGTTATTCAACTCATGGTATTTAAGATTAAATGGAGACATCGATTTAGAAGGAGAATCACAATTAATTCAAACCGATGATAGTACACTAGATGCTTCCAGTTCAGGAACACTAGAAAAAGATCAACAAGGAACTGCAGATACTTTTACGTACAATTATTGGTCATCTCCAATGGGATTACCCAATAATACTACTAATAATAACAATTATAAATTACCAGATATTTTCACTAATGTCAACTTCTTAACGTCTGGATATAATGGCACCGCATCTCCTGTAGGAATTGCAGATTATTGGGTTTGGAAATTTAGCAATCAACAAAGTGATAATTATTCCAAATGGCAGCATGTACGTAGTACTGGATCTTTACTTGCTGGTGAAGGTTTTACTATGAAAGGTCCTGGAACTGGTACAATCAGTACACCCCAAAATTATGTATTAAAAGGAAAACCTAATAATGGAGACATTACTTTAAATATAAGTTCTGGAAATGACTATTTGGTTGGTAATCCATATCCATCTGCCATAGATGCTGTGCAATTTATATTAGATAATGGCCCTACCATTGCTGGTGCAGGTTCTACAACTGGAACCTTATATTTCTGGGAACATTGGGGAGGTGGTTCTCATATTCTTCGTGAATATCAAGGTGGCTATGCCACGTACTCACTCTCAGGAGGTGTACCAGCAGCATCAAAAGGAACTAACGATCCAGATGTAGCGACTGGAGGTATTCCTACCAAAACACCGGGCAGGTATATCCCGGTAGCTCAAGGTTTCTTTGTTACTGCCGAAGCAGCTGGTACTGTTAAATTTAACAACGGTCAGCGTGTATTTCAAATTGAAGATGGCAGCAACTCATTATTTGTAAAATCATCGAATACTAAAAAAAGTAAAGCAAATTCCAGTAACAAAACCAATACTGGAGATACTAGGATGAAACTAAGGATTGGTTTTAATTCTATAAATAAAATTCATAGGCAACTATTAATTACTGTTGATGAAAATGCATCAGCTAATTACGATTGGGGCTACGATTCTAAATATATAGATACTCAAATAGATGATATGTATTGGTTAATCAATAATGAAAAATTTACCATTCAAGGTATTGATAACATTGATGAGCAAACCATTATCCCTTTAGGAATCCATACTAAGAGTGACGGATTTAATAGCATTACCATTGATGAATTAGAAAATATGCCTGATAATTTAGAAATTTATTTACATGATAAAGAATCGAATACATACCAAAATTTAAAACAAGGTCATTATGAAACCTACTTAGATGCAGGAGAATATTTAAATCGTTTTGAAATTACATTCTCTAAATCTCAAAAAACCTTAGGAGATAATGATATTAATAAAAGCTCGATAGAAGTTTACTTTTCTAATGAGAAGAACAGTATTATAATTAATAACCCAGTATCTAAATTAATAGAGTCTGTTGAAATGCTCAATATACTAGGGCAATCATTGTTTAAGTTTCAAACAAATACCACTGAAAAGCATCTATTATATAGTGCAAGTCAAATTAAAACGGGAAATTATATCTTGAAAATACAAACCGAATATGGAACTATTTCTAAAAAAGTGTTGATTAAATAATATAGTTGAGTTTGTTATTTGAGTTAGTCACTTAAACCATAAACCTATTCTTTTACTTAGCTATATTTCAAGTCCTGAACTGACGTTCAGGACTTTTTTTATTTTATAAGGTCTATTAACGCTTCCAAAGATACTTTATGCTGCTCCCCAGAAACCATATCTTTTAATGTATATGTGTTAGAAATGATTTCTTCATCACCAACTAAAACGACAAACGGAATGGCACGCTTATTAGCGTGGTTCATTTGTTTCTTCATTTTAGCCGCATCTGGGTACAATTCAGAATTTATGCCTTGTGATCGTAATTTATTAATAGCTTTTAAGCTAAATAAAGCCTCTTTATCTCCGAAATTTATAAAAAGTACTTCTACATTTTTATTAACTGTTTCTGGAAATAGGTTTAATTCTTCTAGAACTAAATAGATTCGATCTAAACCAAAACTAATCCCTACACCACTTACATCTTTCATTCCAAAAATGCCGGTTAAATCATCATAGCGACCACCGCCTCCAATCGATCCCATTTTCACATCTTTCGGTGCAGATACTTCAAAAATAGCACCTGTATAATAGTTTAATCCACGAGCAAGGGTTACATCCAATTGTAACGTTGCAGTCGACAATCCTAATTCAGAAATTGCTGTATTTATAAAAAATAATTCTTCTATACCTTTTTGTCCTTCTTCAGAAGCACTAAGAATACCTTTTAAACTTTCAATTTGAGACTCGAAAGATCCAGATAAAGAAAATAACGGTTGTAGTCTGCTAATACCTTCTTCAGAAATCCCTTTACTTACCATTTCTTCTTTTACCTTATCCTCACCTATTTTATCTAATTTATCAAGCGCAACTGTAAAATCTATTAGTTTATCAGAAGCACCAATAACTTCAGCGATTCCTGAAAGTATTTTTCTATTGTTTATTTTAATCGTTACATCTTTGAGCTTTAAAGCTGAAAAAACAGTATCATATAATTGAATAAACTCCACTTCCTGCCACAAGGATTTGGAACCAACTACATCGGCATCACATTGAAAAAACTCTCTAAAGCGTCCCTTTTGAGGTCTATCTGCCCTCCAAACTGGCTGGATTTGATAACGTTTAAACGGAAATTCAATCTCGTTCTGGTGTTGAACGACATAACGAGCAAAAGGCACGGTAAGGTCGTAACGAAGGGCCTTTTCCGATATACTTGATGTTAATTTATTTGAGTTTTTTGTATCGTAAGCATCATGATTAGCTTTAGATAAATAATCTCCAGAATTTAAAATCTTAAAAATCAAACGATCTCCCTCTTCTCCATATTTCCCCATTAAGGTATCAGAATTTTCAAAACTGGGTGTTTCAATGGGTTGAAATCCGAACGTTTCAAAAGCACTACGAATTGCATTAAAAATATAATGACGTTTTGCTACATGTTCTGGGTTAAAATCTCTGGTGCCTTTTGGTATGCTTGGTTTTTGAGCCATATCTAGTACCTGCGAAGGCAGGTATCTCATTTAATGATTATTAATTTTTTAAAATAGATTCCTGACTCCGCAGGAACAACAAAAATATATAATGAAATTGTCATTGCGAGCTTTTTTAGTAGAAAAAAGCGTGGCAATCTTTTAAATTAGAACTAAATTAAAAAAAGAGCTAAACGATTAACAGATTGCCACGTCGTGCCTCCTCGCAATGACAATTAATTTATCAACTTATCAAAATACTTAAACAAATCACCTTTTGTAATAACAGCACCTTGTTCAATCATTTTAAATTTATCCAAATTTTTATCGTCGGTATAATCTTTATCAGCTTGTAAAAATTCAACATGTTCGTCCATTAAATTTTCACGCAACCAATTATATCCCTCTTTTGTGGTAATATCGACATCATTTTTTAAGGTAAGTGCTATAACATACATTTTATCTTCAGCCAAACGAAATAAATACATATGCTGTGGAGATATGTGCTCTAAGTATTCAGCTTTATTTAAAACGCCTTCCCAGATTAGATCGCTAAACACATCTAATTCCATCTCAGCCAATTCTGGTTTATTGGCTTTAAGGTTAGCCCACTCATCTGCAGTGATAGACTGCGTTGCTAAAAAGTTTATAAACTCTTGATGTAATTCTTCAAATTGCTCTTTTGTAAGTCTTGAATATTTCATTTAAATAAAAATCAATTGCAAGGTAGCTTTATGATCCCGCTCTTCAGCGGAATTAGTTCGATTTACAATTTTGAATGTGTCTGATCGACTTTTCAAAATTGAATCTCACTAAAAAAATGCGCTCCTATATTAAGAGCGCAAATTTAAGAATATATATGTTATTATTTTTAGAATATATAACGTAAACCGAATTGCATTTGCCATCTAGAAGCTAAACTAGAATCAAACCCAAATGAATCCGTTAACGTGTCATCAAAAGTATAAACAGGAGTCGCTCCAGAAGTATCAACTCCTATTGGAGACATATTATTTGGTTGCTCAACTACGCCCCAATCGGAATTAATTAAGTTTCCAAAATTAAGAATATCAATACTTAACTGAAGTGTATTTGTTTTGTCACTACTTACGTTAAACTTAAAATCCTGTAAGATCTTAACATCCCAGCGACTTCTCCATGGTGATAACGCACCGTATCTATCAAAATAACGTCCTCTGTTGTCACTTAAATAATCATCTTGCTGAATGAATCTTTCAAAAGCTTCCGCTTGTCCAGCTCCAGAAAACTGCATCTGCTGTACTTCACTAGCAGTAGGGATATAAATAAGGTCGTTGTTTTGAAAAGAACTATCTCCATTTATATTACCTGCATATGTATAATTAAAACGCCCGCCTTGCGCATATTCACAAAAGGCAGAAACTGTTGTGGCCATTTTATCACTTGCATACGACCATTTTTTACTAGCCAAACCTATAAAGCGATGTGTATCTCCATATTTAGAGTAAGACAACACATCATTATTCGCGTTCCCTAAATTTGGGTTAAAATCGAATGCATCACCTGTAATTTCAGCTTCTATGGAGTTTACATCTTTAGCATTTAAATAGTTATAAGCGACACTTGCATATATACCATTATCAAAAGTCTTTTGTGCTTTTAAACTGGCATTCCAAATACGTCCTTTATCTGAATTTGTAAATACATAGGCATTATTACCTCTATCAGCAGGTAAATAAGTTGGTCTGTTATCTCCAGGCGCATTAAGTGTCCCTGATGGGTTTCTTAATCCCCAGTTTTGTACATGAGCACCATTAATATCCTTTGTGTAAGATACATCTCCTGTTAAAACAATACCATTTTCAAATTTATGATCGGCTCCTACATTGGTTCTCCATACTTGTGGCCATTTAAATTCTGGATCTACTACTTGATAAAAGAAAAAGTCTAATCCTTGTACTTGGTTTCCTAACCATACAAACGGAAAACGACCAGTAAATATCCCTGTACCGCCTCGTATTTGTGTTTTATTTTCTCCATTAACATCCCAGTTAAAGCCTAAACGCGGAGAAATAAGAAATTTATTATTTGGTAATTTCCTTGAATCTATTAAAGTTTCCTGATTTGTGTTAGGGTTAAAATAAGGAATCGTAGGATCGAAAGTAAAAGGTTTTCTTGCTATGTTTTCATCAATTTTATCTCTGGTATCAAAATATAATGGTTTATCGAATCTAATACCGTAAGTTAATTTAAAATTATCGTTTACATTCCATTCGTCCTGTACATAAAATGCTAATTGTCCAACATTCGTTTCTGCTAAAGACCACCCGTCGCCAGCGGCCAAAGCATTATTAGCGTTAAAAATATTATCAGCATTAGCTAATGCAGCAGCTAATGTACCATCATTTACATCAGTAAGAAAAGCATTTAAGTTTGGATACGCTGCAAATGCTCCAACTTCTTGATTAAAATCACCATCTTCATCATAACCAAAAGCTCCTAAATTAAAAGAGTTATCAAATTGAAATTTTTCAAAAGAAAATCCAATTGTAAATGTGTGATTCCCTTTAACTACATTTAAATTATTAGTAAGTTGAATCACCTTTTGATCTAATCTATTATTAATAGAAAATGGTTCATGACCAGCAATAATATAATTAGACCCACTTCCATCTTGAATAGTAATAGCCGGTGCTGGTGCAGATAATGGCGTTCTAAAATCATCAAAATGAGTATAACCTATCTGCAATTTATTAGTCATTTCACCAGATAATGTTGAATTTAACTCTAATTGTACAGATTTTATTCCATTATTTATTTCATATCCTGAATTTTCAAACTGAAGCGTTGTAAAGCTTGGGCCTCTAACTCCCAAAGCTGTAGGATGTGCTGGCTTTTCTTTTGATGCGTTTAAAAAGTTATAAATAATCGCTAAACGATTATTATCATTGATATTCCAATCTAGTTTAAAAATTCCTTTGGTCGATTCAGATCCATAGGTAAAGCCTTCGTAAGCTCCTGTATCATAGCCTAATGTTGCCAAAGCATTTGACACACTCATTAGGTCACTTGCACTTACTCTAGATTCATTAACAGCACCAGAGCCTGTATTAGGAATCCATCCATTAGTTCCTAAATCTGTTCTGTCATCTTTTTCGAAATTGGCAAAAAAGAACAATTTATTTTTAATAATAGGTCCGCCAATACTAACCCCATATTGCACTTGTTCTAAATCTGGTTTCGTTACATCTTCTCCTTTTATCTTTCCTCCTGTTAAATCCTGATTTCTGAAGAAACCATAAACCGTACCATGAAACTCATTAGTTCCACTTTTAGTAACCGCATTCACTGAAGCGCCAGTAAATCCTGATTGCGTCACATCGTACGGTGCTGTAGATACTGATATTTGATCTATTGCATCTAATGAAATAGGCTGTGCTCCCGTTTGCCCTCCAGGAGTCGGCGAATCTAAACCAAAAGGGTTGTTAAAAATAGCACCATCAAGAGAGAAGTTATTGTACTGATCGTTTCTACCTCCAAAAGAATTTCCACTTGCAGATGGCTCTAATCTAGTAAAATCTGAAGCTGATCTAGAAATAGTAGGTAAACGTGTTAATTCACGACGTCCTACACTTGTTTGTGCGCCTGTACGATCACTACCAAATGTTCCTGTTCCTCCAGTTCCTTGAACAATTACTGCATCTAACTGTTCATTGTCTTCTGTCAAAACAGCATCCAGATTTTGAGTTTTACCCAAACTTAGAAAGATATCATTATATGTTTGATCTTGAAAACCAACAAAACTTATAGTAATTGAGTAAGGACCTCCTACTCTTAGATTTAATAAGTTAAATCGACCATCAAAATTTGTTGCTGCTCCATACTTAGTACCTGTTGGTGTATGAATCGCGACGATATTCGCTCCAGGGAGAGGGTCAGAATTTTTATCTAAAATTAGACCTTTAATGTTTGATGTTGTAACCTGCGAAAATGCAAGAAGCCCAAAAAACAAGAAAAAAGTTGTGAGGGTTGTTTTTTTCATTTGAGTTTATTTTAAGTTAGTCAACTATGCATGCATAGTATTTATTCTGACAAAAATAAACAAAAAAAAGCCATTCATTTTGAATGGCTTTACAATATTTTAAAGCTTTATTAACTAATTGTTAATAGTTTATTTTGCTTGTGCAATAACTTCAAAAGCTAAATCTACAGATACTTCTCTGTGTAAACGTATAGTAGCATTGTATTTTCCTGTACGTTTAATAGTTGTTACTGTTATGAATTTTTTATCAATAGTCTGACCTTCTTTTTCAAGCGCTTCAGCGACATTAATATTATTCACAGAACCAAATAATTTGTCTCCAGTACCAACTTTTGCAGCTATTTTAATCTCTAATGCTTTTAAAGCTTCAGCAATTTTATTCGCATCGTCAACTATTTTCTTCTCTTTAAAAGCTCTTTGCTTTAAGTTTTCTGCTAACACTTTTTTAGCAGAAGAAGTCGCAAGTATAGCTTGTCCTTGAGGAATTAAAAAATTTCTACCATAACCGTTCTTAACTGTTACAACATCGTCTTTAAATCCTAAATTTTCAACGTCTTGTTTTAATATAAGTTCCATTGTTGTTATCGGTATTTTATTTTAATAAATCTGCTACGTATGGCATTAAAGCTAAGTGACGTGCTCTTTTTACAGCTACAGATACTTTTCTTTGATATTTTAACGAAGTTCCAGTTAAACGTCTTGGTAAAATTTTACCTTGCTCGTTTACAAACTTTAATAAGAAATCAGGATCTTTATAATCTATGTATTTAATACCAGATTTTTTGAAACGACAGTATTTCTTTTGTTTGTTTGTCTCAATATTTAACGGCGTTAAATATCTAATTTCTCCGTCTTTTTTTCCTTTTGATTGTTGTTCTATCGATGACATAATTAAGCTTTTTGTTTAAGTTTAACTCTTCTTCTCTCTGCCCATGAAATAGCATGTTTGTCTAATGCTACTGTTAAGTAACGCATAAAACGCTCGTCACGTCTAAACTCTACTTCTAAAGGATTAATAACCTCTCCTGGTACAGTGTACTCAAATAAGTGATAGAAACCACTTTTCTTGTTTTGAATTGGGTAAGCTAATTTTTTAAGCCCCCAATCTTCTTTAGCTATCATCTTAGCGCCGTTAGAAACAAGAAAATCTTCGTATTTCTTTACTGTTTCCTTTATCTGATCTTCAGATAAAACGGGATTTAAGATGAAAACAGTTTCATAATGATTCATAAAAATCTATTTTTATTGTTAAAAATTGGGTGCAAAAATAGTTAATATATACATATAAAACAACAATAATTCCATCATAATATATCTTAACATAATATTGTTAAAATTATGTTAAAATGAACGCTTTAACGATGATTTTTGGTTTTTAGCCGAATTTTTTGTACTATTGTCGATATCTTAACCGAAATAATATAAAATGTTATGACATTAAACTGTGTAGTAGTAGACGATTCGGCAATACAACGCCTGTCTATTGTTAAGTTGGTAGAAAATCATCCATCACTTAATTTAATAGCGGAGTATAGTAGTGCCTTAGAAACTAAAAATGGTTTAAATACGCATCAAGTAGATTTAATTTTTTTAGACATTGAAATGCCAGTGTTAAATGGATTTGAACTTTTAGACGTATTAAACAACAAACCTCAAATTATTTTTGTAACCGGTAAAACCGAATATGCTTTTAAAGCGTTTAATTACGATGCTACCGATTATTTACATAAACCAATTACAAGAGAACGTTTTAACACCTCTGTAGATAAAGCTTTAGAGCAACACAGATTGACCTTAGACTTCAATGAAGAAGAAGGTGAACATATTTTTGTAAAGAGTAATCTTAAAAAACGTAAAGTTTACATTAAAGATATTAAATGGATTGAAGCTCTTGGTGATTATGTAAAACTAGTTACAGAAGAAACCAGCTTAGTAGTATTATCTACTATGAAATCTTTCGAAGCTGAATTGCCTGAAGGTAAATTTTTAAGAATCCACAAATCATACATTGTTAATCTTGATAAAATTGACAGATTTAACAGTAAAAATGTTGAAGTTGGGGCTTATGAAATTCCTTTAAGTAGAAATAAAAAAACTCAGTTAGTTGACGCTTTAAATAATATTTAAGACCTACTAACTAACCTAACCACAAACCGAATTAATTAAAAGTTATCGACATTTAAAATTATTTTAACCGACCGAAAATCTTTTATACTTGAAAAGCTATTATTTACTTTAATGATAGCTTTTTTTGTTTTTGATAACGAATGTTCTTTTGGAATCTTAATGAGAATGTTTTTATGAAACTGATTTCTTATTCTAGAAATTGGCGGTGATTCCGGGCCTAAGACATGATCTTTAAAAAACTGCTTTAAAGACTTTGCCAACCAAATAGAAGCCGAATCGACCCTATTATAATCTTTATGTTTTAAAGTAATTTTTATTTGTTTGTAAATAGGCGGGTATTTATAATTATAACGATCGTTCATTTGCTCATTAAACATCTCGATATAATTATTGGTAGATACTTGTTGTAAAATATTATGATATGGATTGTATGTTTGTATTAACACCTTACCTCTTTCATCTGTACGTCCTGCCCTACCCGACACTTGTAGCATGAGTTGAAAGCTACGCTCATGGGCTCTAAAATCTGGAAAATTAAGCATATTATCAGCGTTCATGATACCTACTAACTTCACATTTCTAAAATCTAAGCCTTTGGTTAACATTTGTGTTCCTACTAAAATATCTATTTCTTGTTGCTCTAAAGCTGTAATTATCTTTTCATAACCGTATTTTCCCCGTGTAGTATCTAAGTCCATTCTTGCCACCTTATAATCTGGGAATAGCAGTTTTACTTCTTCTTCAATTTGCTCGGTACCAAAGCCCTTATTATCTAATTCGGAACTACCACAAGCCATGCAATCTTTAATCATCACTGAATTATAGCCACAATAATGACAACGTAATTGATTTCTATATTGGTGATAGGTTAAACTCACATCACAATTAGGGCATTGAGGCGAATTACCACAAGTATTACACTCTACAATGGGAGAAAATCCACGTCGGTTTTGAAATAATATGATTTGATGTCCTTCATTTAAAGTTTCGGTCATTTCTTCGATAAGTCGATCGCTAAAATGCCCTTTCATTAACTTTTTCTTGAACTTATCCTTAATATCAACCAGCTCTATATCTGGCATTAAAACATCATTGTATCGCTTGGTTATTTCTACAAAACCATACTTATTTTGTTTGGCATTAAAATAACTTTCTAAACTGGGCGTCGCAGAGCCTAAAAGTATTTTTGCTTCATGCATATTCGCTAATACAACAGCTGTATCTCGTGCATGATAGCGTGGTGCTGGATCAAATTGCTTAAAAGATTGCTCATGCTCTTCATCAACAACTATGAGTCCTAAATTATCAAATGGTAAAAAGATAGAAGATCGTGCTCCTAATACTATTTTCGCTTTTACGGAATGATTTAAAACATGATTCCACACCTCAACACGTTCGTGAGATGAATATTTAGAATGAAAAACTGCTACCTGTTCTCCAAAATAATTCTGTAATCGTGTAATTAATTGGGTTGTTAATGCTATTTCCGGTAATAAATAGAGTACTTGTTTCCCTTGGTTTAAAACGTCTTCAATTAACTTAACATATACTTCGGTTTTACCAGAAGACGTTACACCATGTAGTAATGTAACCGCATGTTTGGTAAACGAATCCTTTATTTCTTTAAGAGCAGTTTCTTGATACTCATTAAGATGTTTAGTAGCCTCATTTTCATCTCCAGAATACTGAACGCGATCTGTTTGAATATAATACTCTTCTAAAACACCTTTATTTATCAATGACTTTATGATGGCAGTCGATGCCCCACTTTCTGTAGATAAATCTGAAACTTTTACAGGCTTTTTTGTTGTCGCCGAAATAGAAAATAAGGTTAAAATGACTTGATGCTGCTTTGGAGCTCTATTTAAATCTTCTAATAATTTTTGAAGCGCCGTTTCTGAAGAAAAACTTGTATGCAATTTTACATAACGAACCAATTTAGGTTTATATTTTTCATAGACTTCTTCTTCAACAGAAATAGCGTCCTTTTCAATTAATCGCTTAATAACTGGTAAGACATTCTTTTTATCCAGGATATTAGAAATATCATGAATTTTTAAAGATGATTGATGGTGTAATGCCTCGTAAACCAAAAACTCATCATCTTTCAATATACCTTCATCAATATTCTTCGTATTGTTTTTTAAGATAACCGTTTCACTTTCTAAAATAAACGCACTAGGCAAAGCAGCTCGCATGGCATCTCCCAAGGTACACATATAATAATTAGAAATCCATTGCCACAATTTTAATTGCTTTTCATTTACAATAGGAGAATCATCTAAAATTTGTTGAATGTCTTTTGCTTCGTAAGCTGTGGGTGCTTCTTGATGTATTTTATAAACTATTCCTGTATAAATTTTAGATTTCCCAAAAGGCACAGCCACTCGCATACCAACTTTTAAAAAATCAGCTTCAGATGCTGTTACGCTATAAGTAAATAACTTTTTAAGCGGCACAGGAATTATAACATCTATAAAAAAGTTCAAAGAAATGTATCTTTTTTAGTTATTCATTAACGCGCTCCCAATATTGAGTTGCGTAAAAAAAGGCAATATACCCTCTTACCTGCAATATATTAGGGTTATTAGTTAGTTTTAGACTACAGTCATATTTCTTTCCTTTCTCTGGATCAAATATGGTTCCGTTTTTATAGTATTCCCCATCAGGTTTCATATTCTTAATTAAAACCAGTCCTAAAATAGGTGTATTCTTTTCTTCATCTACACATTTTGTACATAAAGCATCTTTTTTATCTGGATTTAAGATATCTACTATTTTACCAAAAACTTTACCATTTTCCTTATAAATCTCTACTACAGACTTTGCTGCTTCAGTTTTATCATCTATGGTTTTCCATTTCCCAAAAATATCTTGTGAAAATCCACACACACTAACAAAACAGCAAAAAAATAGAACTCCTCTTTTTAACATCAACATTGTTTACGTAATTTATTCAGAGAGGCATTTAATTCGTAGCCTAGCAATAAAATATTGGCATTAAGCCACAAATAAAATAACAAAATTAATAAGGCTCCAATGGAACCGTATAGCTTATTGTACTGTCCAAAATTCTCAATATAAAGCCCAAATAAATAGGACGATAAAATAATGAGCAAGGTTGTAAATAATGCGCCTATAGAAAAGAATTTAGAATGCCTTCCTTCTTGAGTACCAAAATAATATAAAGTAGCTGTGGCTAGATATACCATAAGTACAAAGAATGCATATTTAGCAATATCTGTCCACAATACATTTTGGCTTTGGACCTGATAGCCTTTATTTTCTAAAACAGAAAATAACTCCTGTACCACATATATTTGAAAATATCCTAAAACTGCTATGGTAACAATAAGTAAAAACGCTAGTATTAATGCGATGCTTAGTGCATACAAGTATTGCTTAAAAAAATTACGATTTAATTGCTGGTGGTATGAATTTTCAAAACCAGAAAACACAGCATTCACGCCATTAGCCATCAAAGCAATCGATAATACAAAAACCGATGACAATAGCCCACCTCGTTGCGATTGGTCTATGTTTTCAAAGATGTTTTCAAAGAAAAATTCGGACGTATTTGGTGGTAAAAAAGATTCCAAAAAGGTTAAAAACTCGATTTTAAAATCATCAATAGGTACATATGGAATAATAATTAATACGAATAATAAAAAAGGAAACAGTGCCATAAAGAAACTAAAAGCAATCGCACTTGCACGGGTAGTTAAAGCACCACGTACAATACCTGTAATATAAAGTTCTAATAAATCGTAAAACGACAACCCTTCAAGACCAGGTAATTTTAGTTTTTTGAAAACTCGAACCAAGACATTTATTACTGGAATCTTATCAAGTTTGTCTTCAATGGGCTTGCTCATTCATTTAGTTTACAGGTTTAAAGTTTATTGCTTAAAGCACAAACCCTAAACTAATTTGAAAGTAATAAAAACTAATTTACAGCTTTTAAACTTAAATCCATATTATGAACAGAGTGTGTTAAAGCACCACACGAAATATAATTTACGCCACATTCTGCATAGTGCCTAATCGTGGTTTCATTTATGTTACCAGAAGACTCCGTAAGACATTTATTACCAATCATTTTTACAGCTTTTCTTGTATCCTCATAGTCAAAGTTATCAAGCAAAATTCTATAAATACCATCGATTTTTAATATTTCTTCAACCTCGAATAAATTTCTGGCTTCCACCATAATTTTTAAATCTTTGTTGGTTTCCCTTAAATACACCTTAGTCATTTCAATGGCTTTTGTAATACCACCTGCAAAATCAATATGATTATCTTTAAGCATGATCATATCATACAATGCAAATCTGTGATTTTCTCCACCTCCAATAACGACTGCCCATTTTTCCAATACACGGATTCCCGGTGTTGTTTTACGAGTGTCTAAAATTTTAGTGTTAGTCCCTTTTAATAAGTTAACAAACATTCTTGTTTTTGTAGCTATCGCACTCATACGTTGCATAGCGTTTAGTACCGTTCGTTCTGCTTTTAAAATAGATTGAGAAGACCCTTCAATAAACATCACCACATCTCCATAGGTAACTTCTGTACCATCTTCAATTCTTACATCTAACTTTAAGTTCTTGTCAACGTAAGCAAATACTTTTTTAGCAAAATTAACACCACCGATAACGCCTTTATCTTTAACTAAAATCTTTGCTCTACCCTTAGCATTATCTGGAATACAGGCTAAAGAACTATGATCACCATCTCCCACATCTTCCCTTATAGCGTTTGAAATTATCATTTTGACTTCCGTATCGAATTGCTCTTGTGTTATCATATTTAATATTAGTCCGTTTGCAACAAAAATAAGAAATTGATTTACTAAATTAAATTTTACATTTATGAAATTTTTATTTTTTTTCATCTTTAAATGTATTTTTCATAAATACTAAATAGTAATTTTGCTTTTATGACTATAAAACTTCTCGCCATTGGCAAGACTGATAATAAGGAACTTCAGTCGTTAATTAATGAATATACAAGACGTTTAGGTTTTTATATTAAGTTTTCGCTAGAAATTATTCCAGACATTAAAAACGTTAAAAATTTAAGTGAAGAACAACAAAAGCAAAAAGAGGGAGACCTTATTATAAGTAAACTTAGCCCCACTGATTGTTTAATTTTACTAGATGAAAACGGAAAACAATTAGATTCTGTTGGTTTTTCCAGTTACTTACAAAAGCATATGAACTCAGGTATTAAACAGTTGGTTTTTGCAATAGGTGGTCCTTACGGGTTCTCACAAGATGTTTATAATAAATCAAATGGAAAAATATCATTATCTAAAATGACATTTTCCCATCAAATGGTACGTTTATTTATTATCGAACAATTGTATAGAGGGTTTACAATCTTAAAGAATGAACCTTATCATCATAGATAATACTAATTACGCTTTCGTTTATAACAAAATTAAATAAAATTTCCATTCCTGCCTTCAGACAGTCAGGTTCACGAAAATAACAAGTTCAACAGAAAGCCTCGAGGAATTCTTTTCGATTAACCCCCTCCTGAACTCCTAATTTCGAAATTCATTTACAAAACAAAAAACTCCTTTCTTACGGTTTACCAAGCTAAGGCCGTGGTTGTTAGGCTTGCTATAAATATACTATGCTTTTAAGCCTATTTATCATCCAAAAACAGCCTCCTTTCAAATACATTAATCCCTCTCAGACAAGTTTTCATCCTTTTAAGGTAAGTTTTTTGCTCTAGGTTTGTTTGAAATAATATAAATAAACCTTTGGGGTAAACATACTAAAATAGACAAGCTAACCAGACTGTTCTACTATCAAAACTGTAACCTTCATTGGAATTTATACTATCAAAATAAGTTATTTAACGTTAGTGCCCAAGTATAGAAAAAGCCAAAATTGCTCAAGCACTCAAGATAAATTATTAAGATTTATTGTTTTCAATATAAACTGAAATTGTTTTAAAAATCATTATACCCTTCAAAACTACGCCTGAATTGGACTCACGAAAAATAAATTTCGAGACAAAGATATACTGTACAATCAGGGGTAAGACCGAAAACCTGTAAAAACGAGTAGGTCATTAATTTTTAAATATTTATTTTATGAAACGCCAATCTTTAAAAAAAGTGTTGCCTGCCTTTGTTTTTGTACTGGCCATTGTAGCCTCTTTCGCTTTTAAGCCTGCTCCAAATGATGTATTTAATGATGTATTTATCCAAAGAGTTAACCCCACTGAATGCGACCAAATATTTACGTCATTACTGACTCATTGTTCAATTAACAATTGGGGACAGCAATGCACCTATTATGAACTAGGAATATATCATCCCGCGTATTCTAGAGCCTGGGGACTTTTATGTTTAGATGAATTAAGAGAACCTTTATAAAATTAATCATAAAGAGGTTGTTGAAAAAGCGACCTCTTTTACATTTATATGTATATTGTTTTCTATTGAACTCCTTTATCAGATAAGATAAATACATAGTTGTATCTTTTATAAAATTTAAGGATTATTTTATAAAATTGGAGACCTATGACACTACATAAAACCGACTTCCAACAACATACTCTAATGCAACAATATACAAAATAAACTTCACACCAATATTTTGTGGTTTAAATAAATTATTTTCTTTGTATACCTCATGAAAAAAAACTACAGAAAGCATAAAAATAGGTTGTTAGAATTTATTTGTATGCTGTTTATACTGTTATTTGTATATGCAGCAGTAAGTAAGTTTTTAGTTTTTGACGAGTTCAAAATTCAAATAGCGCAATCACCTGTGCTTACTTCCTATGCTATCTGGTTTGCCTGGGGAGTCCCTGTTATTGAAATCCTAATTTCATTAATGCTGGTCATTCCTCGATTTAGGTTACTAGCTTTGTATGCTGCCTTTACAATTATGATCATGTTTACGTCTTATATTTTTATCATTTTGAATTTTAGTGATTTTATTCCCTGTTCCTGTGGAGGTGTTTTAGAAAAATTGAGCTGGACCGAGCATTTAATATTTAACACCTTCTTTGTTATTCTTGCCTTTATCGGGGTTCTCATATTAAGCACACAAAAAAACAACAATGCTTTCAAAATATGCATATGACACATAAAAAAACATATATATCCCTTTTTATCTGCACGGTATGTGGTATAGGAGGTATGTTTTTATTGTTCTCTCTTTCAGAACATAAACTTCACCGAGACAATAGTTTTACACGTCGATTTGCCGGCCATCCCGCAATAAAAGCCAAACAATTGAATTTGACTTACAACTCCTATTATATTGCCGGAGCCGACCAAGGAAAGATCTATTTAGGAAATAGTATCGCGCCATTTCATCTGATCACTCTAGATACAGCACTTCAGAACAAAGAAACCATTCGTTTGACTATAAATCAGGACAGTCTCCCATATAAATCGATACAACTTCGGGTCATCCCACCCTACTTTTTCCTTATGGATGGTGCTATGCCTTATATTTTTAAAGGTAAGACAACCGACTGGAAAGCCCGGTCTATCATGAATATCCCTCCGTATTTTTCACAGGTTGAGCCCATAGATTCTGCTAATTTGTTTATTAGAGGTGTAAGTGGCAAGACCAGAGAAAACGTTCTGGGTAAAATAAACCTTTCAGGAACAGGTAAGGTTAGCCTTTCTCACGACCTACTACAAAAACAAATTGACGGTATTTTTGATACCGATGGCACCCTTCAATACAATCACCAGTTACAAAAGTTAGTCTATACCTACTATTATCGTAACCAATTTATTGTCGCCGATACCAACCTCCAATTAAACCACCTAGGAAAAACCATAGATACCATAAGCCATGCTCAAATAAAAGTGGGAACCATCGCATCTAAAAATCAACAAAAAATGGCAGCGCCTCCGCTAACAGTAAATAAAAACACTGCAACCTATGGTAATTATCTTTTTGTAAACTCTAAATTGATAGGTAAATACGAGCCGATTCATATATGGGAACGGGCTTCAATTATTGATGTATATAATCTTGTAGAAAACACTTATGAATTTAGTTTTTATATTTATGGCATTAAAAAAGACAAACTAAAATCATTTCGGGTGCTTCATGATAAATTTATCGGGCTTATTGGTAACCATATAGTAACTTACCAACTCGACACAAGTCTGTTTAAGAATCTATTAACCAATTCAAAAGAGGATGCAGATTCCAAAATTTAGATTTGAGTTATCAGGTTGAGACCTGCATTAATTTTTTTAGCTGTCGAATGATAAGATGACGAAAGTTTGTCATTCTTGACTTTCGACTTCTGCCTTCGCAGGAATGACAAACTTACTTTTTAGCTAGTCCCTTAGTAACCATCATTTTGCGGTAATAAATTTGGATTAAGTGTTAATTCCGTATCTGGAATGGGTAACAATATATGGGTATCTTTCCAATTGGGTTTGATAGGTCCTAATACTTCAGCAGCTTTTCCCATACGCTTTAAATCAAACCAACGGTGTCCTTGTTCTGTAAACAATTCAACACGACGTTCTTGCAAAATAGCATCCAATAATTCATTTAAGGTAATAGCAGTTGTATTGTTTAAGCCTGCCCGGTTTCTAACTGCATTTATATCGGCTTGTGCTCCAGAGGTATTCCCCAGATGTGCTCTCGATTCGGCACGGATTAAATATTGTTCTGCTAAACGTAACTGCACCGAATACTCTACAGAACTATCTGTATTGCTATGTTCTTTATATTTAAAAGCATGGTACCAAGTTTGTGTATTTGCAGTATTACTAACGTTTTTTAACCAAGAAGATTGACGAAGATCACCAGGTTCAAATGCATCAAATAAAAGGCTACTCATGGCTATATCAAATGGAGATCCAGTGGTGAATATAAACCTTGTTCCTTCGTTGGTATTCTTCCCATCGGCATTGGGTTTAAATTGCCAGATCGTACCTGAGGCCTCTTTTAAAAAGACCTTGTTTAAATCTGGTTCTAAAGCTCCAAACTTTGTAATGACCCGACCTGCCATTGCTTCTGCCAAGCCCCATTGTTGAGTATATAAATAGGCTCGGGCAAGCACTGCTTCTGCCACTGCAGCGTAGGGACGTACACGCTCTCCGCTCATATCCTCATCAGACAATAAGTCTACAGCCAAATTTAGATCTGCTATAATATAATTATAGACCAAAGCTCTAGGCATACGTGTTACATCTTTATTGTCTACATAATCTATCCCAGTAATATAAGGAATATCTCCAAAAAGCTCTACAAGCAATAGATGTAGATAGGATCTTACAAACAAGGCTTCTCCTGTAAACTTACCTTTATCTTCCGTAGTCAGACCTGTCGAACTCTCAACACCGGCTATAATCGCATTGACCGTATAAATTTGGGTGTAAGCACTGTTCCATAAATTTGTTACAATAAGATCGTTTGATTCTACCGTATGATTTTGGTAATTCTCCAATGCTTCTCCTTGATCGAGCTTATAAAAATCCAACTCATCGGTATATACACCCATAGCAACATTCAAATCATCACCAGAGACTAATCCACTGGTACGCATTTGATAGTAGACACCATGGATCGCAGATTCAGTCTCTAATGCATCCTCAAAAATGGACTCTCCTGATAATTGGTTTTTTGGTAGATCTATTTCTACAAAATCTGTACAGGCCGTTAAACATCCAATTAAAATAGTTAGATATAATAGATTGCATCTTCGGAAAGTTAATATAAAAAAACATTGATATAGTGCTGTATCCCTGTATTTAAATCTCATAAACGTCTAATTTTTTCATGTTAAAAGCTTAATTCTAATCCTAGAGTTACGTGTCGTAATATAGGAAGCGCAGTCATTCTTGAGTGTTCTGGATCTACCTTTAAGGATTTTGTAATTGTTAAGAGGTTCTGTCCTTGAAGATAAATACTAGCATCCAGTCCAGAAATAGACTCTTTTGGGATGGCATAACTTAAAGAAATATTTCTAAGTCGGATAAAAGATGTATTCGTATACCGCGCACTGCTATTACGATAATTAAAATAAGCAGTGACTGCCTCGGCACCTTCACTACTTCTACCTATGGTATAACGCTGCACCGAAGCTTCATCTCCATCTCCCTGCCAACGATTTAATACAAACCCGTGTTGATTAGAAAAACCACCAGGGTTTCTTGAATTATAGAAAACATCAACTCCTCTTTGTTTCTTAAACTGGAAAAAAATCTCCAAACTCAAGGTTTTGTAATTAAAAATATTATTCAGACCTCCATGAAACTTTGGAGCTGTATCCTCGATCCATTGACGATCTTCAGAAAGAACACTAGGATCTATAACACCATCTTTATTATAATCTTCGAACTGATACACACCTGTTTCCGTATCAACACCAGTCATATGATACAGCTTTTGAATATTTAAAGGCTGTCCTACTACATATTGATTTGCAAAAGTAGTATGTTCCAATCCATCAAACCTTACCAGTTTATTTTTGGGTAGCGACATATTAAAAGTTGTGGTCCATTTAAAATGGTTGCTTTTAATATTTACAGACCTAAAGTCTATTTCAAGACCTGTATTTTCTACCGTAGCATCAAAATTGGCATTTACAGAATTAAAACCTGTGGTTCTAGGTAAAGGAATCCCCAACAATTGGTTTGAAGAGCGGTTGCTGTACCATGCTGTTGTAAGCAGTACGCGATCGTCTAAAAAGCCCAATTCAAGACCAACTTCAAACTTTCTATTTTCTTCCCATCCAAAAGTTGGATTGAATAACTTGTTTGGAAGTACTATCGGTCCGTTATAGTTTGCATCACTCGGAGTTTCGTAGGTATTATAAAAGCCATAATTTCCTATATTATCACTACCAGTAACACCATAACTAGTACGAAGCTTCCCATAGCTTAAAAGCTTATGATTCTCTAAGAAAGTTTCTTTAGAAAAAATCCAAGCGGTACCTACTGCACCAAAATCGCCAAATTGTTTACCTGGTCCAAACCTACTGGAGCCATCTCGCCGCCCTGTGAGATTCATAATATATTTTCCTGCCCATTTAAAATTTAGTCTCCCAAATACCGCATGGTAATTATATTTGGATTCTTGATCTACCCCATCTGTGATGTTATTGGCTGCAAAAACATCCAGGATTTGATTGTTATTTTGAAAACCTTCTCCAGAGATACTCACCTGACTTGTTAAGCGTTGTTGGAATGTAGTGCCAATCAGAATATTAAGGTTCGCCTTACCCAAGTTTTTCTCCCATTTAATCTGTGGCTCCACATTCCAAGATTGCCGTGACACTCTATTAGTAAAAATTGATGACCCTGTAGCACTTGTGAATCCAAAAGCAGGATTAAACCTTGTATGTAAAGAAGCTTTATACTCCTCCCTACGGTAATCTGTATAACCTAAATTAGCTCTAAATTCCAGAGTTGGTATAGGATAATAAGAAATCACCGAACTTAATAGAAGGTTTTTACTCTTGGCACGATATTCTCCTTCTAACATCCTCAACGGATTATCAACCAAGGTTGGAGTCCACCCATCCCAATTTAAATCACCAGCATCATTATAGAGTGCCGGAGCATTTGGTGCCAAGTTATAGGCTTCTCCTGTAAGTTCACCAAGAGGGAGGCGGTTGTCGTCAACAACATAGTTCGTTAAAACATTTATCTGGAAACGCTTATTTAATGATTGGTGGTTGATATTATTTTGTACAGAAGCCTTCCTATATTTTGAATCTCCTGGAAATACTGTCGTCTCATGTTGATAGCTGCCACTAAATAGAAACTGCGTCTGTTTATTACCTCCTGAAAAAGACAGCTGACCCGTGTTTCGGTAAGCTGTACCACCTATAAGCACCTCCTGCCAATCTGTATCACGGTTTTGATCCCATTCAAACAAGTCCGGCATAGCACCTTGTATATGAGAAGGCGCTGTTTGAAGCGTGAAACCATCGTTGGTAAGCGCTTCCAATCGCATCTCTAAATATTGCTCTGTATTTAATAAATTTATAAAGTGCGGCACACTTGCCAACCCCGTAGTAACATTAACTTTAACTTGGGTTTTTCCTGCTTTGCCTTTTTTGGTCGTGATAAGAACTACACCGTTTGCTCCACGAGACCCATAAATAGCCGTGGCATCTGCATCCTTTAACACCTCAATACTTTCAATATCAAAAGGATTGATCAAACTCAGCGGACTTTCTTCTGGTAAAATAGGATTAACAAGAGGGAATGATAATGATTCGGAACTATAAGGGACACCATCTACTATATATAGCGGCTCAGTACCTGCATTTATAAAGTTTTTACCACGTATCTCTATCTTAAAACCGCTACCGGGAAGTCCCGTGTTTTGAACAATATTGACGCCTGGAATATAACCATTCATAGCTGCCAATGGGTTTGATACAGGTTGCTTTTCTATGGTTTTAGCATCTATCTTATAAACGTTCCCTGGATTCTCTCGTTGAGATCTTTTGTAATAGTATCCCACAATTTCTACAGTCTCTAATTTATAAATGTCTTCCTTAAGGGTTACATTAATACTATTTTGATCATCAATGGTGACCTCCTGCGTTTTATACCCTAATGATGAGAATACTAAAACAGTTTCCGAGTGGGCAGCAGTGATGCTAAACTGACCGTCCAAATTGGTGATGGTTCCTTTTACGGAGCCTTTTAATAAAACAGTGACGCCCGGTATAGAAAGACCTGCTTCATCTAAAACGATACCAGAAAGTCTTCGCTGCCGAGGCTTGTTATCACTCATTTTCTTCTTAATTAAAATGATATTATTCTCCATGACGGCAAAATTGAAATCTTCCATTGGAAGACTCATTTTTAATAACTTTTTAACGCGAACGGCTCCTTTTTTAAGTGTTATTTTAGGAAGGTCTTTAAACCAAATGTCTTCATAAATGAATGAATAATCCGTTTGTGCATAAATAATATCGAATACTTCATAAACGGTTACCTCCATGGGTGAACCTATGACAACCTTATTATTTTGAGAGAATGTATGCTTTGGTATAAAACTGAACAATGTGATACACATCAACAATATAAATTTACGCATAATATGTTTTGAGAGCGTGTTTTTTAAATAAAAAACATGGGTTAGTTTGATTGTTTTTTTAGTTAACTTTTTAATTAAGTGATTAACATTAAAAAAGAGGAATGTAGCCTCATACTATTTATGTATAAGTTACGTTCCTCCTTTATGTATTTGAGCCTGCTTTATTTTATGTTCATTTTTACTTGTTCAATTTTAATATTCTAAAATAGTTATATCTTTTTCATAAGGTTAGCTTTTGTTTTTTATCAAACTAAAGATAAACCTATTTTACCTTTAATTTATATTATTCTTCATCTTTTTCTTACTCCTTGACTACTTCCAAATGACTCATTAAGCTCTAGGTTTAGTTTTCTCTAAACTTTTTATACACTGTCCCTAATCTAAAAGGGCGAAAACAGTCCAGATTTATTAATCTCTCCCGTAATAAATCATAAACCATTCCCGTTCCCTTTTTGAAATTGCTGTCTTATTTTATTTGTTCTTCATGTGCTTTTATATTATCGCATTAACTGGTTCGTCGTCTTTATATTTTTTAGTTTCTATAATCTGCTGAATCGTAGATTTTTGAAAAAATACAAACCTTTTGTTAGATGGCTTGCATCGATGCCTTTAATCTGTAGCACCTTTTGCCTTAAATCATTATATACCCGTATAAACTTTAAACCCGAGACATCTTTTATATGCAACATATACGCTACCGAATTTGAATCATTATCATTAGACCATGTTTGAAAAGAATTGACTGACAAATCATCATATTCAATCGCAGATTCCTTCACTGTAAAGGACATAGCATTAATACCATTTAGGCCAACAGAGGTGAGATTTGGGGCTTCACCTCTTATTGAACCTGGGGATAATTCAAGTCTAGAACAACCTGATAAGGTTACGGTAATATCATCTATTATTTTTGTGATATTATCCCTGTTGTTATTAGTATTCTGATCAAAATCGAATAGTGTGAATAAAATTATATTTGCTTTCATGGCTAGGGCTATTTAATTCTTAACTTTATTTAGTATGCATACCACCATTAGCTTATTATTTAAAATAGTGCTGCAGGTTACTTTTACATGCCGTATTCTACTTGATGGTTAATGTCTTACCGTTTATATAATAGTCATTGATACTATTTGCATATTTAATTGATGACAGAATCTCTTCTATTGAAAAGCTTTTTTGGAATGAGATCGTAAATATTTTGTCTTCCACATCTTTATTTTCAAATATCACTTCCATGTCGTACCAACGGGAAAGCGTTTTCATGATACCCTTTAAGGTCTTGTTTTTGAAATTAAACTCGCCTTTTTTCCAGGAAACTTCTTTATACGTATTGTCAATTTTGGTTATTATGCTTATGTTATTATTTTGGATATTTAGATTTAATTGTTGGTTAGGCTCAAGGGATTGTTTTTTATCCTGGTAGTTAACAACTACCTTACCTTCTACTAAAGTTGTATAAATGTTTGTCTCATCTTTATAAGCTTTGATATTAAACTCAGTTCCTAAAACTTCAATTTCCTGAGATTGATTATACACCTTAAACTTCATGCCATTATGTAATGTACTTGATGACACATCAAAATAGGCTTCGCCATAAACAAGTTCTACTTTCCTAGCTTCTAAACCATTAAATTCTACTGGATATTTTAGTTGGGATTCAGAATTTAGCCAAACTTTAGTACCATCTGATAATTTTAGTTGAAATTGTCCCCCTCGAGGAACCGTTAGTGTATTATAAGCAATTTCATTTGTTATTGCTTCTGTATGATCTGCCTGTTCTGTAAGTAGATATATTATTTCTTCGCCATTGCTAGTGATATTGTTTGCTTGATAAATCTGGCCTTTTTCTAAACGCACTTCAGAACCATCTTCTAATGTTAAAATAGCTTTGTCCGTGCCTATTTCGATATTGTTCTTTGCTACAATTGCTGTATTAATTAATTCATCGTTTTTATTTGAAAAAAATGTGATACTAAGTAAAAGGATTATGGATGCCGCTATCCCACTATACCAGTAAATCATTTTTCGTTTAGTATTACTTTGTTTTTCGCTATCGATTATCGCCTTCCAAGCTTTTTGCTTATTTAATTTATTTTTAAGCTGTAAACGTTCTTCTCTTTTATTTTTATTAGTAACACTAAAAAGGATATGTTTCTTATCATCTTCGGTAAGTGTATTAAATGTATCTAAATCGATGGAGGTTTCATCTTTTAATAGCGAAGTAACAATCTTCTCCGAAAGTGGTTTAATTTTATCCGAATTGTCCATAAATTAAAGAATTAATAGTCACTGTGTATATTAATGACGTAAAGAAAAAGAAAGGGAGGGGTAAAAGATTAAAAAAAATCATTTACTTCTTAAGTAATTCCTAAGTAACCTGACATTTTTCGGAGCTTTTTATAGGCCACTTTCTTATGATCCTTGACCGTATTAACGGATATGTCCATTTCATCAGCTATTTCTTTGTTTGTATAACTTTCAATGCTTAACCTCATAGCCTCAGCACATTTATCAGGTAACAATTCCAATGCTCTTTCAACAAGACTTGATGTTTCTATTATAACAGATTCCCTTAAAAAATAACGTTCCGTTTGTAGGGTTTCTAAACCCTCCGAAGAATACGTTTCTACATCTTTAGCATATTTACTTCTCAAAAAATCAAGAGACTTATTCTTTACTGCTGTATAAAAGAATCCTTCAATTTTGTTTTTATTTTTAAATGGCACCTTATTCTCCCATGCTTTTATAAAAACATCTTGAACGATGTCTTCAGAGAGGTCTAAATCATTAACATACTTATTAGCAATAAGACATAATGATTCATAGAGACGATTAAAAATATTTTCAAACTCCTTCATAGTTAACTCGTGTGTCTTGTTTTGATCCATCTATTCGTTAAAAAAGGTTCTTAAAAGGGGCATCCATTTTAAATAAGAACGGTCACTATATTTTTAGGGATATTAAAATATATCTTCCAGAAGCTGGATAATACAATTATACAGTGTTTCTAGAATAATAAAGAATTTACTGAAACCAACTATTCTCGAAGCTTAAGCATAGCCATAGAGATATTTCACTGGTTTTATACCCAATCAAATTGAGCACAGGTTTTAACCTTTTGGGTCAAAACACAAAAAATTCTGTAACAGAGCCTTGAACTTAAAAGATAAGACTTTAATAAAGCTATCAACTAAAGTTAGAGTGTGTTGATAACATCATTTTTTATTTAGCATATCTTTACTTTTTATTACTATGATAATAATATTGGTTTTCTACTTATTTAATTTATTTATAAGTTGTAAACGCTCTTCTCTTTTACTTCTATCAGTCATACCAAAAAGCATATATTTTATCATCTATGGTAAGCGTATTAAATGTTTTTAAATCAACTAGATTCCACGTTTTAATAACGAAGCTGCAATCTTATGAAAGTGATTTAATTTTATCTAAACTGTCCATAAATAGAAAAAACAACAACAGCTGTACACAACTACTTACAACTGTATACAATTATAACGTAAAGGAAAACAAAGAGAGGGGGTAAAAAATTAAAAAAGTTTTATTTAATTCTTAAATAACTTAAAGTTTCTCGGAATTTTTGATAGGCATTTTTTTTATACTCCTTGACCGTATAAATAGATATGTTCATTTCTTCGGCTATTTCTTTGTTTGTAAAACCTTCAAGACTCAATCTAATGACCTCAGCGCATTTATTAGGTAGCAATTGGATTGTTCTTTCAATAACATCTGATGTTTCTAATACAATAGCTTCCGATAAAAAGTAATGTTCCGTTTGTAGAGTTTCTATATCCTGTGAAGGGTATGCCTTGACATCTTTAGCATATTTACTTCTTAAAAAATCGAGAGCTCTATTTTTTACAGCAGTATAAAAAAAACCCACTACCTTATCTTGATCTCGAAAAGAAACCTTGTCCTCCCATACTTTTATAAAGACATTCTGAACGATATCTTCAGAAAGGTCTAAATCGTTAACATACTTATAAGCAAAAAGACATAATGAATCATATAGGCGATTGAAAATATTTTCAAACTCCTTCAAAGTTAACTGACGTGTCTTGTTTTGATCCATTTATTCGTTTTAGAAAAGGTTCTTAGAGATATACCCTTTTTCTGTGTCTTTGGGGAGGAATAAAAAATACGTCTTCAATAAACCTGCTAATATAATTAAAGTTTTTCCTAAAAAATAAAGGATTTCTTAAAAATAGTTACCCCAGAGACAAAGCCTCGGGGGTAACTATTTCTATAAACCCAAAATTGTTTTGTCATTCCTTAAATGACAACAAAATTGCATTATATTATAACATGAAGCCCTATCACAGATTTATTCACTTGTAAAATTTGAGTGCTATAAAAATAAATTATAGGGTGTGCTTTAAGGGGGCATTCGTATTCATTATAGATGCTCTAATTCCAATCGCTCTTTCTTAGTAAGTTTAGCGACTACTAAACGATAAGAAATATCTAACCATTCATATAACACTTTATCAGAAATTGAACCATCAATCACTACTCTACTCCAATGTTTCTTACTAAAATATGAAGGTTCTTCTAAAGCATCGTATTGTATACGAAGTTCTTCTATTGTTTCTGGCTCACATTTAATACTAAAACTATCAAAGGTATTTATATCGGTGGCCGTAAACATTTTACCTTTTACTTTAAAGACCAGAACATGGGGTAATTTAGAAAATGGAATAGATTCGGTTACTCCCTTTTTAGATAAACAATACAATCTATATGCTTCAATATTCACCTTTTAGAATATTATATCGTATTAATGCGTTTTAAAAACTTCTTTTCTTTTTTCTAATTGACGCTCTAAATCTTTAATAGTCTCTCTAACAGATACTTCAAAATTTCGTTCATTAGATGTAGCAAAAATTCGAGGTCCCGGTAAACTTAATTCTATATTACAAATTTTACCAATATTATGTTCTTTTTCATCTTGTTTAAAGTGCACACTAGCACTTATTAAAAACTCATATCTATTAAATATTTTTTTTAATTTTTCTTCTGTGAAAGCCGAAAGTGTTTCACTTACATCTACACCTACATACTGAATATTTACTGTCATAATTATTTCTATTTTTTATGTTAGAATTTTGATCTAAGATACTCGTTTTTCAAATAATTCATAGTAACAAAAATCATAAAAAAGTTATAAAATATTTCTATTTATAAATCCATATAGTCGTATTTTTGATTCCTTAAAACCCATGTTATTTATGCAACTCGTTTTCGCTACCAATAATCTTAATAAAATAAAAGAGGTACAGGCTTTAATTCCTAATCATATTAAATTATTAAGCCTTAATGATATTGGTTGCTTTGAAGATATTCCTGAAACTCAAAATACGATTGAGGGCAATAGCATCCAGAAAGCCACATATGTAAAAACTCATTATGGATATGATTGTTTTGCCGATGACACAGGCTTGGAAGTACAAGCATTAAATGGAGCACCTGGGGTTTATTCTGCTCGCTATGCTGGTGAACAACGCGATGCTAATGATAATATGAATAAGCTACTTTCTGAGCTAGAAGATAAAGACAACAGAGCTGCACAGTTTAAAACAGTTATTACATTACAACTTAACAATAAACAACACACCTTTACAGGTATATGCGAAGGAGACATAACGTATACTGAAAATGGTAAACTTGGTTTTGGTTATGATCCTATTTTCAAACCAAAAGGGTTTCAGCAAACATTTGCAGAGATGGACCTGGCTCTTAAAAACAACATTGGTCATAGAGGGAAAGCTGTTCTTCAATTAGTCGATTTTTTAAATTCCTAACTCTTAAAAAATCAGGTATAAAAAACCAAAAATCATGTTGGTTGTTAATATTCTTTATGTTACTTTTAATCCATGACAGAGGAAGATATTGAAAAAGAAAATGCAGCAATTACTAAAGCCTACAAAGAATTATTAAAAGTTAGCTACACGACGCTATCTGACGATGATAAAAAACTAATCCGTAAAGCTTTTGACGTTGCTATAGATGGCCATAAGGACCAACGTAGAAAATCTGGAGAAGCTTATATTTTTCATCCTTTAGCTGTGGCTAAAATAGTAGCTCAAGAGATTGGATTAGACGGCACGTCTATTGCTGCTGCCCTACTCCATGATGTTGTTGAAGATAGTCCAGACTACACCATAAAAGACATTGAAAAGTTATTCGGAAAAACGATAGCTACCATTGTAGATGGGCTCACAAAAATATCTTCATTAAGTAAAGAAAAAGACATGAATGTGTCTTTACAAGCTGAAAACTTCCGTAAAATGCTGCTTACGCTTAATGATGATGTTCGTGTTATTATTATCAAAATTGCAGACAGGCTCCATAACATGCAGACCATGGCCTCTATGCGTCCTGATAAACAGGAAAAAATAGCATCGGAGACATTATATATTTATGCCCCGTTAGCACACAGAATTGGTTTATATAACATTAAAACCGAACTTGAAGATTTAGGCTTAAAATATACTGAACCTGATGTTTACAATGATCTTTTTGATAAAATAAAAGAAAGCAAAGAGGAACAAGATAAATATATTGAAGAATTTAGTGAGGTAATAAGGAATTCATTAAATAAAGAAAATTTTGATTATACTATAAAAGGACGACCTAAGTCTATTTTTTCTATTAGAAAAAAAATGCTTAAACAAGGTGTGTCTTTTGATGAAGTATACGATAAGTTTGCAGTAAGAATTATTTATAGAAGCGATGAGATTAATGAAAAGTTTTATGCTTGGAAAATATACTCCGTAGTAACAGATCACTTTAGACCTAACCCCATACGCCTCCGTGATTGGATTTCTTCTCCTAAATCTACTGGCTATGAAGCTTTGCATATTACTGTTATGGGACCTAAAGGTCGTTGGGTAGAAGTTCAGATACGAAGTGAACGTATGAATGAAATCGCTGAAAAAGGCTATGCGGCTCACTACAAGTACAAACAAGATACCGAGAAAGAAGACAACTTAGAAAATTGGATTAATAAACTTCAGGAAGCTTTAGAAAACCCAGACACAAATGCAGTAGATTTTGTTGAGCAATTTAAACTTAACCTTTATTCTCAGGAAATCTTTGTATTCACACCTACTGGAGAATTAAAATCATTACCCAAAGGCGCCACATCATTAGACTTTGCGTTTAGTATTCACACCGAGGTAGGTATGAGAACCAGAGGCGCTAAAGTAAATGGTAAATTAGTACCATTAAGTCACGAATTACAAAGTGGAGATCAAGTAGATATTTTAACGTCTGAAACAGCAAAACCTAATGCAAACTGGTTAGATTATGCTACCACAGCTAGAGCTAGAGGTAAAATAAAATCAGCCTTAAAAGAAGATAAAAAACGTATTGGTGAAGATGGTAAAGAAATTCTTAGAAGAAAATTAAAACAGCTAAAAATCACCCTAAATGAAGCTTCTACAAACGAACTAGTTAACTATTTTAAACTTAAAACAAGTTTAGATTTATTTTACAGGGTTGGTATTGGTACTATTGACAATACCATGATTAAAAGCTACGCAGCTTCCAGAAGTAATGCTTTAATGAGTTTTATTAAAAATAAAATTACACGAAAAGCAACTATAAAAAAGGAAGACTTAGAAAAAGAAGAAGTTACTGCTAAATACGATTCTTTAGTTTTTGGAAAAGAAGAAGAGAAACTAGACTATAAAATATCTAATTGTTGCAATCCAATTCCTGGTGATGAAGTTTTTGGTTTTCTAACCGTTAATGAAGGTATTAAAATTCATAAAAAGAATTGTCCAAATGCACTTAGTTTACAATCTAATTATGCCTACAGAATTATGCAAGCAAAGTGGATTGATTCTTCGCAACAAGAATTTTTAGCCAAAATTAAAGTTACAGGAATAGATCACATAGGATTAGTTAGCGATATAACTTCCATCATTTCAGACAATATGCACGTGAATATGAAGAGCTTAAGTTTTGAAAGTGATGACGGCTTATTTTCTGGAAAAATCAATGTTGTTGTAAAAAATAATACCATAATAAAAAAGCTTTTAGAAAAATTAAAAAAAATTAATGGTATAGATAAGGTTACTAGAGTTTAAAAAAAGTGTAAATTTGCGACGAAATTATGAATGCAAAGGCAGATACAAAAAATCAAGACATAGTAAAAGGCGTATTTACTAGCTTTTTAGAAAATAACGGGCACCGAAAAACTCCCGAACGTTACGCTATACTGCAAGAAATTTATAATAACACAGAACACTTCGATATAGAATCCTTATATCTTAGCATGAAAAACAAGAAATATCGTGTGTCTCGTGCTACTCTTTACAATACTATAGAATTACTTCTAGAATGTGGTTTGGTAAGAAAACATCAGTTTGGACAGAACCAAGCACATTACGAAAAATCATATTTTGATAGACAACACGATCATGTTATACTAACCGATACTGGGGAAGTTATAGAGTTTTGCGACCCTAGAATTCAATCTATCAAAAAAACAATCGAAGAAATCTTCGATATAGAAATTAATAACCATTCACTCTATTTTTACGGAAATAGAAAATCAAACACTTAACTAATTTTTTACAATGGCAGTAGATTTACTACTAGGATTACAATGGGGAGACGAGGGCAAAGGAAAAATTGTTGACGTACTAACCTCTAACTATAATATTATTGCACGTTTTCAAGGTGGTCCCAATGCAGGGCATACTTTGGTATTTAATGGCAGAAAACATGTGTTACATACCATTCCTTCTGGTATATTCCATGACGATGCTACAAATTTAGTAGGCAATGGTGTTGTTATAGACCCTGTTATTTTTAAAGGAGAACTAGACAAGTTAGAAGAACAACATGTAGATTATAGAAAATCCTTAGTTATTTCCCGTAAAGCACATATCATTTTGCCTACGCATCGCTTATTAGATGCTGCAAGTGAAGCGTCCAAAGGAAAGGCCAAGATAGGCTCTACGCTTAAAGGTATTGGTCCAACTTATATGGACAAAACTGGAAGAAATGGTATACGTATAGGTGATTTAGAATTAAGTGACTGGAAAGAACGTTATAGAGCATTAGCAGATAAGCATGAATCTATGATCTCTTTTTACAATGTAGATATAGAATATGATTTAGCAGAGCTTGAAGTTGAGTTTTTTAAAGCTATAGACGTTTTAAAATCTTTAAAGTTTATCGATTCTGAAGAATATATTTATCAAGCACAGAAATCTGGGCAAACGATTCTTGCTGAAGGTGCTCAAGGATCGTTATTAGATATTGATTTTGGGACCTATCCTTTTGTAACATCCAGCAATACAACTGCAGCCGGTGCTTGTACAGGATTAGGCGTATCACCAAACCAAATTGGTGATGTTTTTGGTATTTTTAAAGCTTATACGACACGAGTAGGCTCTGGTCCTTTCCCAACGGAGCTTTTCGATAAAGATGGAGAAGATATGGCACGCATTGGTAATGAATTTGGAGCTACTACAGGGCGTCCAAGACGTTGCGGTTGGTTAGATTTAATTGCTTTAAAATATGCATGCCAGGTTAACGGTGTTACACAATTAATGATGATGAAAGGCGATGTACTTTCTGGTTTTAAAACCTTAAAAGTATGTACCGCTTACAAATATAAAGGGGACGTGATTGAACATTTCCCTTATAATATTGAACCAGAAAACGTAGAACCTATTTATACAGAGTTTAATGGTTGGGAAGAAGATTTAACAGAAATGTCTGAAGCTTCTCAATTACCACAAGCTTTAAACGACTATATTGAATTTTTAGAAAAAGAACTAGAAATTCCTATTACTATTGTTTCTGTAGGGCCAGATAGAAAACAGACTATTTTTAGAGAACAGTTGGTTCACTAAAACATATAATACTTATTTATATAAAACCGCTCCAAAATATTTTGGAGCGGTTTTGTTTTATTCTATTCTACATCATAAAAACCATCTAATAGATAAAACCACATTCTTTGAGGGCAACAATTTTTAAAAGAAAGTTTCTCCTTTGAAAAAAACTCAAAAGTTAAAAACAAACACCACTCGTAAAGTGGTATTTTTTCCTACATTTGCTTTATGAATGCCCTAAGTTTTAATATTTATAATTTAATAATTATTTCTGGTGTAGTACATGGTATTATTTTCAGCTTAATTATTCTCGGTCAAAAAAAATACATAACGAATAATACTATTTATTTAGGACTTACTGTACTTTTTTTATCATTAAGTAATTTTCAATATTGGTTAATTGACACAGAGATCGCGAACAAATATAAATTTTTAAGCTATATATTTGTTCCTTGGCATTGGTTAATTCTACCTATGTTCTATTTATATGTACATAAATTTATTGGCCGTAAAAAACTTAACTTTAAAATTAAATCATTACTTGTATTACCTTTTTTTATAATCTTACTTGTTCATATTATCTACATACTATTAGTATATTCAAATGATAGTATAAATAAAATTGTATCTCATTTTCAAAGAGGTATATATGTATACCTAGAGTTTTTTTCATTCGTCTTTAACCTATTAATTATGTTTTTAGTACATAAAATGATACTAATACATGAAAAAGACAAAAGTTTTAATATCTCTTGGGTTAAATCTGAAACTGACTGGTTAAAAAAACTTATTTATACTGGATTAATTATATGCTCATGTTGGTTTGCAGCTCTTTTGATCGTGATAATTTATAACTTAAATAAATCATTTATATTTTACCCCCTGTGGATTGGCATTTCTGCTTTGGTATATTGGATTGGATATGTTGGTATTTCCAAATCGCAACAATTGAAAAAAAGAATTGAATTACGAAAAAAAAGAATTATCAATTTTAAAAAGAATTTACTAGTAGAGCAAAAGAAAACCAAAGGTTTTTCTAAAGTAGAAAACCATGTTAAAGTAAATAAAAGTTATTTAAACTCTAATTTATCTTTAGAAACTCTAGCTAACGATCTTAATTTAAGTGAAGGTTATATATCACAAATTATAAATAAAAACTCCAATTTTAATTTTAATGATTATATAAACTCACTAAGAATTAATGATGCCAAGGCTATGTTAACTAATATTGAGTATGATAATTATACTATTATTGCTATTGGCTTAGAGGCAGGTTTTAATTCTAAATCTAGCTTTTATACCGCTTTTAAAAAATTAACAGGGAAAACTCCCATAGAATACAAAAAAAGTGTCCGAGATATATAACTTTATAGAAATACCGAACTTCTCATACTTGTACTTGCTTTAATATTGTTTCATCAATTAACTTAAACTTTTAAATATGAAACAAATACTTTTAAGGACTACACTTTTATTCTTCATCACCATATTCTTTACTAATTGCAATAAAGAAAATATTGGTGATGTACCAGTAAATAACATTCAAAAAATCAAAAGACAATTTTCTCTTGAGAATTTTAATGACAATACTATTAAAGACAATTTGCATATTAATTGGGAGGATTATATTAAAACTGAGAGTACAAATAAAGAATCAATTATTTATGAATTTAATAGTATTAATACAGGCAATAATCTTTTTGAAAATGGTAATCAAAAATTATATTATAAATACAAAGTACTTGCTACTAAAAAGAATCTAGATATTTGGGATATACAACTTATAAAGTTTCTAACAATTGATAATGAAATTCTTGATATAGTATCTTATTTATCTCCTAACGGGTTTTCTGGAACTTTATATCATTATGACTTAATGGGAAAAACCATAAAAATAAAAGGTTATGAAAATGGAGTAAAAATCAGTGAACTTACTGATTTAGATCTATTATCCAAAAAACCAGAAAAACAAGAACCTATAGATCATGAAGAAGGTGGAGGAAGTTATCAATTAGTTACTATTACTCATTATACAGATTGGTATGCAAATATACATGGAGGAACAACTTTATACTACACTCATTCTGTCTATAGTCATACAACTTATGAATATGTTTATGTTAGTAGTAATTCTTCATCTGGTACAACATACCACAACCATACTTCTCAAAATCATGGTGGTACTGCAAATAATAACCATAATAATGAATCAATATTAGATGAAGACATAATTGTGATTGAAGGACCTGACAAATCAATTACAAATTTAGCAGACTACTTAAAGTGTTTAGACTCATCACAACCTGCTGTATTTACTATTTATGTAGACCAACCTACTCCTAATAAAAGAGAGGCTTTAAATAATGCTCTTGATGTTGGACATACTTTTATATCAATTCAGCAAGATAACAATGTTGCTTCTTTTGGATTTTATCCAGCTGAAGGAGTTGGGTATCGAGAAAGTGTTAATGGAATAATGGGTGATAATAGTAATTACTCTTTTGATGTTTCTATTTCAATCCCTGTAGATGCATCAAAACTGAATAGTATCATAAATTACTCTGTGAATTTTTCTCAAAATGTAACTTACAACTTGCAAACTAATAATTGTAGTAATTTTGGAATATACACTGCTAATTTAGCAGGATTACCCATTTCGGTCTCTGAAGCAACTGGCAATTGGATTCTTGGCAATGGAGCTAACCCAGGGGCATTAGGGCAGCAAATAAGAAATATGAATCTTCCTCAGGGTGCAAATCTAAACACAAATGGAGGGAGTTCTCCTAATAACAATTGTAATTAATATATAACGTACATGGAAAAAAAAATTAACTTATTTAAATTTATAGCCATAATACTATTTATTTTTATTCCAATTCCTTCTGAAAAATTTCATATAGTAAATGGCTTAAGTATAATTGCTCTTTTGCTTATATTAATAAATGAAATGAACTTTAATTCATTAATAATGCCGTTTATAGCTTTTTCTAGCATTTTAATGATGTTTTTTGAAAATATAAAAGTTTCTATTATTGGTTTTATACTCTGTAACATATACTTGATTTATATCATTATAATAAATAGCAGAGCTATTCATGATAATCTTTTTTTAATTCTAGCATTTATTTTCTTTTTAATATCTATTTACACTATTAAATTAATGATAAAAAGAGGGGAAAAACATTAGAGAATAAATGAATTATTTTAGTTCTAACTCTCTAAAATGTTTTTAATATATTAATGGATGTTAGAACAATTGATCCAAATCAATATTTAAAATTTTCAAATGAAAAAAACAATATTAACCACCATTTTAGTTATTTGGGGAGTTACCAGCAATATTACATCACAAAACAAAAACATCACTATTAATTTCAAAAGAAATTCAGATAATAGCGTTGATTTTAATTATGATAAAAAGCTACCTGGTAGTTTCTATTTAAGTATAAAATTTAATAATTTGCAGAATTGTAATCGTTCTAATTATAAAGGCATTATAAAACACAATTCGGGCAGACTTTTAAAATTAAAACCATTAAGACAAGAGCAACCTATAAATTTCTCTTATAAATATTCTTATACAAGAGGTATTCCTAACCCAAAGATAGATAGCTTATTTACATACAGCCTACCCTTAAAAAAAGGAAAAAAAATTACTATTCTAGAAAGTTCTAATTTAAATGAAAAATTTTTTGGAAGTGAACGACCTTCAAAATGGAAATCGTATGTTATCAATAGAACGCAAGCAGATACAATCTGCAGTATGAGAAAAGGAATTGTTGTTAAAATCATTAACGATTTTAAAACAGACACGCTAGTAAAATACGATTACAAAAGCCAAATGAATAGTATACTTATAGAGCATTCCGATGGCACATTTGCTTCTTATAAAGGTTTTAAAAGAAATTCCTTTTTTGTTAAATTAGGTCAAACTGTATACCCACAAACACAACTTGGTTTTTTAGATATACTCAACAACAAGACATATCGATTATATTTCAATATTCATTATTTAATCAGTAAAGACTTGAAAATAAAGAAGAACGAAACTTTAAAAAAACAAAAAAGCCGTAATGAGTTTTTAACTCCTTATTTCACAACTACCAATGGCATACAGCAATTAAAAAACACAAGTGGTTATATTATAAATTTTAATGAAAAAATCCTTCTTCAAGAATTTACAAAGAAAGAAAAGAAAAAATATAAAAAAAATCCAGAAATATTTAATTGATCAACCTAGATTAAAACCAAAAAAATCATTTCCAAGAACTAAAATTAATACACGCAAAGAGCTTTATTTTCATTAATAAACCTTGTGAAATTGTATATAAAAAAACTAATTCAAACTTTATTAATAACCATTATCACAAGTACCATTTCTTATGCTCAAAACAGCAAATACATAGACGATTTCGGGAACTCACTTTCTAAAACAGAATTTAAAGAGTTAAAAAAGAAAGGAGGCATAAAAATCAGGTTAAAAAATAACAATACGAAATATGGAATGATTCCAGATCAACATAAAGGGTATATTTCGGACTCACTTAAATTCGAAATAACAGGTTTCTTGGAATTAAACTCTAATATTAAAATAGCACCGAATGATACTATAATCATAGAATATGCTATTGATCATAAATGTAATATTGTTAATAATATAAACTTAAAAAAATATATTAAAGCAATTGAGAAAAGAAAAGGTCTATTATTATTTGTCATGGTACATAAATATGATGAAAAAATTAAGACTCAAATCGTAGATAATAAAGACCTAATAAAGCACAATTTTTTTAATTATATGAATTGGCACTTAAGCAATGTTTATAAATGTGGAGGAACTCTTTTAATATACCCTAATAATTCCTTTTTAAGAATTTATGGAGAACATAATCCAATGGAAATCCTTAAAAAATTGTAGTAGATCTTTATAAATTTAACAAAACACTTTTTTATTATAAAAACCGCTCCAAAATATTTTGGAGCGGTTTTGTTTTATTCCAAATCATAAAAAATACCAAACAGATAATTAAACATCATTATAATCGTTATTTTTGCGACAAACTTTTTATATTTTGAACAAACTACAAGTTTTATTTTTCACGCTTGCTATTGGCTTTGTTTCAATAACTACCAATGCCCAAGAAAAAAAGAAAATTGAAATTGAATACGCTGGTAAACTTACTATAGATGAAGAAAATTACCCAGACGCTAAAGTACTAACCCGTGATGATGCGCAACAAGTACACATAAAACACAAGGGAGCAAATATGTGGTGTGATAAAGCCATACATTATGGTAAAGAAAATTTCATTGAAGCTTACGGTAATGTTCAATTGAAACAAGGAGACACTATAGATATGACCTCTAAATATGTTGAATATAGTGGTCTAACTGGTTTAGCTTTTGCAAGTGGCGATGTTGTTTTAAAAGATCCAAATTCTACAATATCATCAGACACCTTATACTTGGATCGCATCAAACAGCAAGCATTTTATAAAAGTGGCGGAACTGTTGTAAAAGATTCATCAGGAACCATTACTAGTAAAATTGGTCGATATTATATGGATATCAAAAAATATCAATTTGTCGAAGATGTCGTATTGGTAAATAAAGAATCAACCATTAACTCAAATTTTTTCGATTTCTATTCAGATACTGGTCATGCTTATTTATTTGGTCCTTCGACGATAACAACAGAAACAAGTGTTACCTATTGTGAAAAAGGGTTTTATGACACTGAAAACAAAGTCGGTTATGCACTAAAAAAAGCAAGAATAGATTACGATAATCGCATTATAGAAGGAGATAGTTTATATTTTGACAACAACATTAGTTTTGCTTCGGCCACCAATAACATTAAAGTAACAGATACTATAAACAATAGTATTATAAAGGGGCATTACGCTGAAGTTTTTAGAGGGAAAGAGAAAGATTCTTTATTTATTACAAAACATGCTTTAGCTATTACCCAACAAGAAAATGATTCGATCTATATGCATGCAGATAAAATCATGGTGACTGGCAAACCTGACAATCGAATCGTTAGAGCCTATTACAATGCCAAAATATTCAAATCTGACCTTAGTGGAAAAGCAGATTCTATATGCTCAAACCAAAGAACAGGTATTACTGAATTAATAAATATAGACCGCTTTTCATCTAACGATAAATTTTCCACAAAACGAAAACCTATTATCTGGAATATTGCAAACCAAATGACAGGCGATACCATTCATTTGATTTCTAATACAGAAACAGAAAAAATAGATTCGCTAAGAGTTTTCAATAATGCCTTTATTATTAGTAAAGACACCATAAGTGAAAATGGTTATAATCAAATTTACGGCTTGAGGTTAACAGGGCTTTTTAATGAAGCAAACGAGTTACGACAAGTTGATATCGTTAAAAATGCCGAATCCATTTTTTATACTCGTAATGACAAACAAGAACTTATAGGGATAGACAAAGCAAAATCGGGAAGTATTTCCATGCTTTTTGCTGAAGGTGACATAGAAGAATATAACCGAATAAATCAAGTAGACGGCAAACTATATCCTGAATCTGAATATCCAGAAAAAGAAAAAATATTAAAAGGTTTTGATTGGCGTGAAGATGAACGCCCTATGAGCGTAGAGGATTTGTTTAAAGATGATCCTCCCTTGGTTTTACCTGTTATAAAAGGATTAGAAGATTATGTCCCTCAAGAAGATTTCTTTGATGAAGATATGCTCAAACGTATTGAGAATTCTGATACACGACCTAAAAATGATAGAAAAAAACCATTAAAAGCATCTAGAAATATTCCCAAATCAATTAAAAAGGAACAACAACCTTTAACTCCAAAAATGCTAAAAGAAAACCGAAAAAAGCTTATAGAATCTAAAGCTAATGCTCCAAATAGGAAATAGTGAAGTCAGACTTTTTCAAATATCAAGCACAAACCACACCTCATCCACTAGCTATGGAGATTTCTCATGCTAGTGGCTCCTATATTTACGACACAAAGAATAAGGCTTATTTAGATTTTGTAGCTGGAGTTTCGGCATGTCCTTTGGGTCATAATCACCCTAAAGTTGTAAATGCCATTAAAAGTCAATTAGATGCCTACTTACATGTTATGGTATATGGAGAGTATATACAAAAGCCCGCGGTAGAACTCGCCAAATTATTAGCTAACAATTTACCTAGTCCTCTTGAAAAAACATATTTAACCAATTCAGGTACAGAAGCCATTGAAGGTGCTTTAAAACTAGCCAAACGAGCTACGGGAAGAAGCGAAGTTATAGCCGCACATAAAGCATATCATGGAAATACCATAGGTTCTATGAGTGTTATGGGTTTTGAAGAAAGAAAACAAGCATATAGACCACTACTCCCAGATGTACATTTCATTACCTTTAATAGTGAACCAGATTTAGAACATATCACGACTAAAACGGCTTGCGTAATCTTAGAAACAATACAAGGTGGCGCTGGTTTTATAGAACCTCAAAAATCATATTTAAAAAAGGTTAGAAATCGTTGTGATGCCGTTGGAGCCCTTTTAATTTTAGATGAAATCCAACCAGGTATAGGTAGAACGGGTAAGCTTTTTGGCTTTGAACATTATAATTGTATTCCAGATATTTTAGTTACAGGTAAAGGCTTGGGTGGTGGTATGCCTATAGGCGCTTTTACAGCATCTGGAAAACTCATGGATTTACTACAAGACAATCCTAAATTAGGACATATTACGACTTTTGGTGGTCATCCTGTTATCGCTGCATCTGCCTTGGCTACATTGCAAGAAATAACAGAAAGTAACTTAATGCAACAAGCACTAGAAAAAGAAAAACTGATTCGTAAGCTTCTGATCCACCCACTAATTAAAGAAATTAGAGGAAAAGGTCTCATGCTTGCAATTATAACCCCTAGTGAAGACATTACAAATTCACTAATTCTTAAATGTCAAGAAGAAGGTTTAATCCTATTTTGGTTGCTTTTTGAGCCTAAAGCAGTAAGAATTACACCGCCTTTAACCATTACAAATGAAGAAATTACTAAAGGATGCTCAATAATCATTGAAATTTTAAACACTATTCAAAACTAACCAGGACCTTTCAACATTCTGAAAATCAAACTAAAAAGGTATAAAAAGCACTTAAAAGGCATAGTTGTTGATTACTTTGTTAAAAACATTTACTTGCTCTATCATAATAAAGACAAATAGAAGCTTAAATTTATTCATATAGAAAATCACAAAAGTGCGTATGGAGTTTGGTCATAATGACAATAACAATTTGCCTTTATCAAAATTTGAATCGATGTTAAAAACAAACCATGTTTTATTTTTCGATTCTGAAGAATTTGAAAACATCATTCACCATTATCTTAATCAAGGTAAAATAGCTTTAGCAAAAAAAGCTATCAAATTAGGTCTAGACCAGCACACCACATCTATTAATCTAAGACTTTTTAAAGTTGAAGTTTATGTATTTGAAGACAAACTAGTAAAAGCAGATACTTTATTAAACGAGCTTTATAGTTTAGATCCTATGAATGAAGAAATCTACATTCAAAAAGCCAATATATTATCAAAAAAGGATGAGCACCAACAAGCTATAGATGTATTAAAAAAGGCATTAGAACTCACAGATGATGTAATTGACCTGTATTCTTTAATTGGTATGGAATATCTCTTTTTAGACCAATTTGAAAATGCAAAAATATATTTCATGAAATGTCTAGAAGAAGATTTAGAAGATTATTCTGCCCTATATAATGTAATATATTGCTTTGAATATCTAAGTCAAAATGAAGAAGCTATTTCTTATTTAAACGCATTTCTAGATAAAAACCCATATTGCGAAGTCGCTTGGCACCAATTAGGCAAGCAATATTATACTCTTAAAAAATATGAAAAAGCTATGGCTGCCTATGATTTTGCCATTATTTCTGATGATACATTTGTAGGAGCCTATCTTGAAAGAGGTAAGGTTCTTGAGGAATTGAAACGCTATGAAGAGGCCATTGAAAATTATAGCATCTCTTTAAAACTAGATGAACCAACATCTTTTGCATTATTACGTATAGGTAACTGCCATGAAAAGTTGAAAAATGATGATTTAGCAGTTCAATATTATTATAAAACGGTTCATGAAGACCCTTTGTTAGACAAAGGGTGGATTGCTATAACAAAATATTATAACAGTCGAAAAAATTACCAAAAAGCACTTTATTATATAAATAAAGCCATCAATATAGATTCTGAAAATGTTATTTATTGGAAATTATATTCACAAATAAATCAACGTCTCAATTTTTATGAAGAAGCAGAACGTGGATTCAAAAAAACTCTAGAGTTAGGAAATTATGAGCTTAATACCTGGTTATCTCGTGGTGATTTGCTAATCAAACTTGGAGAACCACAAGCTGCCATTTATAATTTTGAACAAGCACAGGAATTTTATCCAGAAAATGCTGAACTAGAATACCGATTGGCTGGTTTATACTTTTCTTTAAATGAAAATGATAAAGGCACATTCCATTTAAAAAATGGGATTCTTTATAATAAAGAATATGCTTTTATTATCGAAGAACTCTTTCCTGAAGTTTCTAAAAAAATGCTAGTAAAAAAGCTGCTTAAAAATAAATCCATAAGCTAGTACTTTATCTTTTTTAAATTCAAAATGTAACAACATACGCATAGTCTTCTTATGACCCATTGAATTTTTAATCACAAATGTTTCATTAAAATGTATACCTTTGATTTAAGTTTAAAAATCAGAATATGCAAAGACGTTTAATCGATTATTTAATTATTTCTTTAAAAGGTTTAGCAATGGGAGCTGCAGATGCAGTTCCAGGCGTTTCTGGGGGTACCATTGCATTCATATCTGGTATTTATGAGGATTTAATATCATCTATCAGCAATATAAATGTTTCTCTTTTTAAAACACTTTTCAGTAAGGGTTTAAAAGCTTTTTGGGAACAATTAAACGGTAATTTTTTACTTGCGTTAGCATCAGGTATTATAATAAGTTTTGTGTCATTCATGAAACTAGCCAAATATTTGCTGGAAAATCATCCTATTTTAATTTGGTCATTCTTTTTCGGATTAATAGTTGCAAGCATTTATTTTGTTGGAAAACAAATATCTAAATGGAATATACCTGTAATCATAGCTTTAATTATTGGTGCAGTAATTGCATTTTACATTACAAGGCTGCCAGCTTTATCAACAAGTGAAAGTTCTTTATTTTTATTTTTTGCAGGAGCTATTGCTATTTGTGCTATGATACTACCTGGCATTTCCGGATCTTTTATATTAATAATTCTAGGAGCATATAAAACGCTTAGTGATGCTATTCATGACATAGATATAAAAAAGATTTTAGTGTTTGCTGGCGGGGCTCTTGTAGGCCTACTCAGTTTTAGTCATATTTTAAAATGGCTTTTCAAAAACTATCACAATATTACATTAGCATTACTCACTGGTTTTATTTTTGGATCACTAAATAAAGTCTGGCCATGGAAAGAAACTTTAACATGGCATACAAATTCCAAAGGCATAAAAACCCCCGTTTTACAAAAAAGCATATCTCCTTTTTCTTTTGATGGTGATAGCCAACTTTTGTTCTCTATCATTTTAATGATTATTGGTTTTTTAACTATTTTTATTTTAGAAAAAGTAGGTTCAAAAAAACAATAATGGAAAGTACTAGAACACTTACCGATAAAATTTTTCTTATTCTTAAAGGATTGGGTATGGGAGCTGCCAATAAAGTTCCTGGTGTATCTGGAGGCGTTGTTGCTTTTGTTGCTGGTTTTTACGAAGAGTTTATTTATTCACTTAAAAAAGTAAATATTAAAGCTTTTAAATTACTTATAAATGGACGCTATAAAAGTTTTTTCAATTACATAAACGGACGTTTTTTAAGTCTGCTCTTTTTAGGAATGATTATTAGTTATTTTAGCATTTCTAAAGTTTTAGATTATCTCATAAAACATTACGAATTATATGTTTGGAGTGTTTTCTTTGGAATGATAGTAGGATCTATTTATTACATAAACAAAGATTTTAAAGATTGGAACTATAAAACGTATACATCTATAGCTATAGGAATAATACTTGGCTTAAGCATTAGTTTTTTTAATCCAGCAAAAGAAAATGACAATCTTTGGTTTGTATTTTTTTGTGGAATTATAAGTGTCTCTGGCATGACACTTCCTGGGTTTTCAGGATCTTTCATACTCATTTTACTAGGCAACTATGTATTGCTTTTGGTAGATTCGGTAAACGCACTTTACGACACAGTTTATGAGGTCTTAGGAGGTAATTTTACTTTTATCGATAATGTAGAGCGCATAAGAATGCTTAAAGTTCTAGTTGTTTTCACCTTAGGTTCTGTAACAGGCTTAGTGACTTTTTCTCATGCACTCAGTTATATTTTGAAACACTATAAAAGCGTAACAATATCTGCCATTATAGGCTTTATAATTGGATCATTAGGCGTTGTATGGCCTTGGAAAAAAACAGAATATAAAATAGATATAGATGGCCATTTTATATTAGATTCAACAGGTCAAAAAATAATAGAAAATTATAAACGTTTCATTCCAGAATTAAATTTAGAAACTTTTTATGCCATAGTATTCGTTTGTTTCGGAATTGCTATTGTATTGGCTCTAGAATGGTACGGACAAAAAACTAGAAAAACCCATGAATAAATTAGGACTTTTAGGAAAAGATATATCATATTCATTTTCAAGAGCATATTTTAAAAAGAAATTTGAGAACGAAAGTATAATTAATACCACCTATGACAATTTCGATATTAAAACGATTGATTTATTTCCTTCCATAATAAAAGACACTTCTAATTTAAAAGGCTTAAATGTAACCATACCATATAAAGAAGTCGTTATACCATATCTTGATAAGGTAAATAAAAAGGCAAAAGCCATAGGCGCAGTAAACACTATAAAAATCACTAAAAAAGGAAAACTAGTAGGCTACAATACAGACTATTATGGATTTAAAAAAACTATAGAACCTTTTTTAAAAGCACATCATAAAAAGGCTTTAATTTTAGGAACTGGAGGCGCCAGTAAAGCTATTGCTTACAGCTTAAAAAAACTAGGTATTACATATAAATATGTTTCAAGAAAGCAATCCGAAGGAATTGCTTTTACTTATGATTCTCTGACTGAAAACGATATTAAAAAATACCAAATAATTATAAATTGTACACCTTTAGGTACCTTTCCAAATGTTGATGACTGTCCAGATATTCCTTATCAATCTATTACAGCTAAACATATTTTATTCGATTTAATATACAACCCCGAAGAGACTAAATTCTTAAAATTAGGCAAGCAAAGTCATGCCGTAACAATTAATGGACTTAATATGTTAAAATTACAAGCGGAAAAAGCCTGGTCTATATGGAATTTATAGTTAAACGGTATTACAATAGTTAAAAGCCCTTCGTATTCTTTGTAAATAATAAGACTTGTTAGTATATTTAAAGTCTAAAGTATTTAATGAACCTTAACATTTTTTAAAATGTCTGATATTAATAAGCTGCAAGAAGAAAACAACGAAGATAAGTCTATCGTGAGTCAATCTAATGATGACTTAACGAGTACAGACGATGCTTCATTAGAATCAAATGATAAAAATGAAAAGGTAGATAATGTCGATTCTGAGGGTGCAGTTAATACTAATGAATCAGCTGATGAAACTGTAAATGAAGACATTGAAAGCCCTAATAAGGATAAAAACATTGTGGCGGCTGATGCTAAATCTGAAACCATAGAAGAAAACAACGAAGACGAGTCCATGGTGGGGCAATCCAATAAAGACTTAAAGAATTCCGACGAAGCTTCATTAGAATCAAATGACAAAACCGAAAAGGTAGATAATGTCGATTCTGAGGATGCAGTTGATACTAATGAATCTGTTGATGAAACTGCAAATGAAGACATAGAAACCCCTAATAAAGATGAAAATATTGAGGCGGCTAATGCTAAATCTGAAACATCTGAAGTAGAAACAGATGAAGTTATCAATGAAATAGAAGAATCTAATGCAGAAGATGCAGAAGATGAAGGCAATAAAGAACGTCATACTATTGAAGTTAAGGCATATGACACGATGTCTTTAGAAGCGCTTGCAATTGAATTAGAGAAGCTTTTAAAAAATGAAAAAGTACAAGCTATAAAAGCTCATGTAGATAATATAAACAATGAGTTTAAAACTAAGTTTCAATCTTTAATAGATGAGAAAAAAGAAGAATTTTTGAATGATGGAGGTAACGAAATAGATTTTTATTATTCTTCTCCCGTACAAAAAAGGTTTAAAGAAGCCTATAGAGAATATCGAAAAAGGTTAAACGAACATTACCAAGGTTTAGAAAAAAACCTTAAGCAAAATTTAGCTAATAAATTAGAGATTATTGAAGAGTTAAAAGGCCTAATTAATTTAGAAGAAAATATAAATACAACCTACAAGCACTTCAAAGAATTACAAGAACGCTGGCGTACAACTGGGCCTATTCCTAGAGACAAGTATAATAATGCTTGGAATAGTTACCATCACCATGTAGAGATATTTTATGACTTTTTACACTTAAATAGGGACTTACGTGATTTAGATTTTAAGCACAACTTAGAGAAGAAATTATTAATTATTGCAAGAGCTGAAGAATTGGCTCAAGATGATAATGTTATGCATTCTTTTAGAGAGCTACAAGAACTACACAAGATGTGGAAGGAAGAGCTTGGTCCTGTTGCTAGAGAGCACAGAGAAGGAATCTGGGAACGCTTTAAAGCTGCTACGAAAATCATTAATGACAAACGACAAGTTTATTATCAAGAAATAGATAAAGTATACGAAAAAAACCTTGAAGTTAAACTTGAAATTATAGCTAATATTAATGCTATAAATACACAGGAAAACAGATCTCATAGTGCTTGGCAAAAGAAAATTAAAGAAATTGAAGAATTGCGCAACGCATTTTTTAATGCGGGTAAGGTACCTATAAAAGTGAATGAAAGTACTTGGGCTAAGTTTAAAGAATCTGTACGTGTTTTTAACAGACAAAAAAATGCTTTTTATAAGGGTCTTAAAAAAGAACAGTATAATAATTTGCAGCAAAAATTAGATTTAATTAAAATCGCTGAAGACAATAAGGATAGTGATGATTTTGAAGCTACAACACCTTTGATGAAAAAAATTCAAAGTGATTGGAAAAAAATCGGTCATGTTCCTAGAAAAGATAGTGATAAAATTTGGAAACAATTTAAGTCTGCATGCAATAGTTATTTTGATAAGCTACATGCAAAACGAAATGCTGCTAACCAAGAAAACATTGATGCTTTTAACAAAAAGAACGATTTCTTAAATGCTCTTAAAGAGTTAAAATTAACTGATACTAAAGAGAAAAATTTAGTAACTATAAAAGAACAAATCAATCAATGGAGAACTTTTGGAAAAGTACCTAATGATAAACGATATATTGAAGGTAAATTTCAAAAGACTATAGACAGCTTACTTTCAAGCCTAGAAATGGATAAAAATGAAGTTGAAATGATAAAGTTTGAAAATAAACTTGATAGTTTTAATACTTCTGACGACGATCATAGAAACTTAGATAATGAACGTTCTTTTATTCGTAAAAAAATTGATGAAGTAAAAAGTCAAATCAATCAATTAGAAAATAATTTACAGTTTTTCACAAATGTTAACGATGATAATCCGCTTGTAAAAGAAGTGCATCAAAATATTAAAACTCATAAAGAATCTCTAAAACTATGGAAAAACAAACTTCAAAAAATTAAAGATTTCTATTAGAGTATTAATATTAAAGGTATGTATAGCTAAAATAGAGAAATGTAACACCCAGAGGCGTTTTAGTTAATTAAGCTAAAATGCCCACGATAGACCCGCTCCGCTCCTGTTTGATCTATAAGCTGTGCAATAAACCAATAATCTGATGTTGGTAATTGGCTACCATTAAAGGTTCCATCCCATTTACCGTTTTTTGCACTTAGTTGTTTAACTAATTTACCATATCTATCATACACACTTACAACCGATGCATTAGAATAATCTGATCCTATACCTTTAATTTGCCATGTATCATTACTTCCATCATTATTGGGAGTGAAAAATTTAGGAAACCCAAGAATAAACACTTCTAATTCTGCAATAGTACATTCATTTTTATCTCGTACATAGATGGTATACAACCCAGCTTTCAATTGATCAAAAAATGGTTCATCTTGATAGGGACCTAATATATCATCTAATGCAAATTCATACTCAACATTACCTAAATTATTATTTTCATTATTAATTGTTATACTATTATTGTCAGTCAATTCAACAATAGCAACATCATCTATATCGATGGTTGCTCTTGCAGGTACAGCAATCATAAATGAAGTATCTGTATAACAAGTAGTATCAATAGTATTTGATATTCTCACATAGATAGGTTGTCCATCTTTAATAGTGTTATTGAAAACACTTGGCATTGAGATAGGATCACTATAAGCATTATCTAAAAAATAAGTAAAAGTAAAATCTGATGCCGTTTTACTATTTAATAAAGTAGTTTCATTTAAAGTTAAATCAAACGTAGAAAAACCATTTGTATCATCTCCATCAGCATTAGTATCACACTCAAATAAGGTAGGTATATCTACTGGAAGAAGCGCTTCAACCGTTTCATAAATTTCTACATCTACAGAAAACCTTAATATACTTTCACAGCTATTAACTGTTTGGCTTGCGTAATAAGTGGTATTATTAGTTAACCTTTCATTAGCATCCAATGGTGTACCTCCTGTATTTGCCGTATACCATTTTATAGTATTACCTGTAGCGACTAAATCCGAAATCGCAGCCTCTTCTATATCACAAAAAGTTTGAAGTCTAGTAGCTGTTGGCGGAAGTGTTTTCTGTACTGTTAATATAACTGGGGTTCTGGATGTCGATTTGCAACCAGCTAAACCTGATATTTCTGCCTCTACAAAATAAGTAGTCGTATTAGAAAGTACTGGTGTAGTAAATCTATTTCCTGTAAAAAGTGGAGTCATGGCAGTTGCAGAATCATACCAATTAACATCTCCAGATGCTGCCGTAGCACTTAAAACTCCTGATCCTGATTCACAAACGACATCGCCATTAACAGATACGATGGTCGGTATTGGTAAAACTTCTGCTCTAACGGGAGTTCTATCACCTACAGTACATCCATTAACGGAAGCATAAGCATAGTATATTGTTGTTGTATTAATTATTCCAGTTGTAAATGAAGCTCCTAAACCAATTCGAGTATTTAAAGCAGCAGTAGGGTCATCAGTTGCAAACCAATAAACTGTCGCTCCAGGTGAAGCAGTCGCAGTGATGGTAAGTTGCCCACCCCCACATCTTATAGCTCCTTGAGTATCGACAATCCCTGCTGCATAAATACTGGTACTAGCCGATATATCAATAGGAAGTTCTGCAGGAGTACCATATTCAACAATATATCCTTTTGGTTGATACGGCCCTGAAGCTTGACCTGTATTACTTAAATCATTCCAAGAACCTGGTAGGCCAATACTCGGTGCCGTTACATGTGCATAATCTTCATCACCAGCTTGGTTAGGCTCCGCTGTATTCCAATTAGCATAATTAGGCGTTGATCCATTGATTGCTCCATTCCAAAATACAGTACCAGCTTCAGGACCAGTAACCCATTTCCATACACCTTCTGTCTCCTCATCACTACCTCCTATCCATCCAGCACCAGAAACTTGTTCTCCAGATAATTGCGCTTCTTCTGGAGACGTAATTGTTGCCAAATATCCTTTAAGTCCAAAATATCTTCTTGCTTCCGCAGCTACTTTTGCATCAGTCCAAGTAATACCTATTGCAGGAACATACTCATAATAATGCCCTGTGGAAGGCAAATAATTAGCATCTCCGATAGTAATAGAAAATGTTTTGTCTAATGGGAGCGTGCTAGTACTTTGAAACTCTATAGCTTCAACCGCTGTAATTAAATCAATATAACTAACTAGTCCACCAGCTGTACTACTTTCTAAGGTTAGCTTTCCTTCAAGAGTATTCCAGGATGTTGAAATACTTGGATGTGAACCAGTAAGTACTAAAATATCTTCTCCAGACTGATAACCTGTTGAAATTTGAACAAATAATGCCTCAATTTCTGTATCATCCAGATCTACAATATTAAAATGTGTAACAATATTAATTGAAGTTGTAGGACAATACCTTTGGTTTCCCGTAGCGCTTAAAGTTGGTGCAACATTCTGAGTGTGACCATTAGTAAGGGTAAAAAAACATAAAAGTGTTAGTAAAGCACTTATTCTACAAAGCATTAATCTAAAATTGATAATTAATAAAAAAACATACAATTTAAACAAATATATTTTTGAATATTCAACTTTATACGTTAAATGATAATTTAAAAAGATAAAAAGTCAATACTTTACCTTTTACTCATTATCTATGAATAAAACAGCCTGCTACTTTACATTCTTTAAAAACTCTTTAAAACTTCAAAACATTTTTTACAGAAAATTTATTACCTAAATTATTCTAAAAATCATAACGATTTCGCTTCTTCCCAAAAAACATCCATTTCTGTTAGAGACATATCTTTTAAAGGTTTATTAATTGCTTTCGCTTTTTCTTCTAAGTATTGAAAACGTTTAGAGAATTTTTTATTAGTCCGTTCTAAAGCATTTTCCGGATTAATATTTAAAAATCGAGCATAGTTTACCATAGAAAAGATAACGTCTCCAAATTCGCTTTCCATTGCGTCTTGATTCCCTGATTTTACTTCTGCTTTAAATTCTGCTAATTCCTCCTCTACTTTTTCCCATACTTGATTAGGTGCTTCCCAATCAAACCCTACACCTGCAACTTTTTCTTGTATTCTATTTGCTTTTACTAATGCAGGTAAACTTTTAGGTACACCTTCTAAAACGCTTTTTTTACCTTCTTTTAGCTTTAAATTTTCCCAGTTTCGTTTTACATCTTCTTCATTCTCAACTTTCACATCTCCATAAATATGTGGATGCCTACTAATCAATTTTTCACAAATACTATTACAAACGTCTGCGATATCAAAATCGTTTGTTTCACTCCCTATTTTTGAATAGAAAACTATGTGCAATAACACATCTCCTAATTCTTTTTTTATTTCATCCAGATCATTATCTAAAATAGCATCGCCAAGCTCGTACGTTTCCTCAATTGTTAAATGACGTAACGTTTCCATGGTTTGTTTTTTATCCCATGGACATTGTTCACGAAGCTCGTCCATAATAGTTAATAAACGGTCAAAAGATTTTAGCTGATTTTCTCTAGTATTCATATTAGAAGTTTTCGTAAAAATACAATTATTAGTATTTAATAGTTTATGTAGCACAACCAAATTTTTGCACTTAATACTAGACTAAATGAAATAATAATAATAATAATATATAGATGTTGATTATTTCATCTATATAAATTATAATGGCAAATCAAAAACTATAATATTTGACGAACCAGATGAAAATTCTAATTCAGAAACAAAAAAATATCTTGAAGATATAATCGATATTAGTAATCAATAAATTAAAAAATCCAGCTAAATAGCTGGATTTTTTAATTTATAATAGAGACTTCTTAATTAAGAAGCATTCTCTTTTTTAATTAAGTTCAATGCAGAACCTTCGTTATACCAATCTATTTGTGATTGATTATAAGTATGGTTTAACATAATAACATCTTTACTACCATCTGCATGAACTGCTTCTAATGTTAATTGCTTACCTGGTGCAAATGCATTTAAATCTGTAAAGTTAAATGTGTCGTCTTCTTGAATTAAATCATAATCTGATTCATTAACAAATGTTAACCCTAACATCCCTTGTTTTTTAAGGTTTGTTTCATGAATACGAGCAAATGATTTTACAATAACTGCTGCTACACCTAAATGTCTTGGTTGCATTGCAGCATGCTCACGAGAAGAACCTTCTCCATAATTATGATCTCCTACAACTATTGTTTTTATTCCCGCAGCTTTATAAGCTCTTGCTGTATCTGGAACACCAGCAAAATCGCCTGTTAATTGATTTTTAACAAAATTTGTTTTTTGATTAAAAGCATTAATAGCACCAATCAAAGTATTATTAGCAATATTATCTAAATGCCCTCTGAAGCGTAACCATGGTCCAGCCATAGAAATATGGTCTGTAGTACATTTACCAAAAGCTTTAATTAATAGTTTTGCTCCAGTAATAGAACCTCCAATAGGCTCAAAAGGTGTTAATAATTGTAAACGCTCTGAATCGTCTTTTACTGATACTTGTACATGACTACCATCAGCTTCTGGAGCTAAATACCCATTATCCTTTACGTCAAAACCTTTAGGAGGCAATTCCCATCCCGTTGGTTCATCGAACATAACTTCTTCTCCATTTTCATTGATTAACTTATCTTTTAATGGATTGAAATCTAGACGACCAGCAACAGCTATAGCAGCTGTTAACTCAGGTGAAGCAACAAATGCATGTGTATTTGGATTTCCATCTGCACGCTTAGCAAAGTTTCTGTTAAACGAATGTACTATACTATTTTTAGGCGCATTTTTAGGATCGCTATATCTGGCCCATTGCCCAATACAAGGTCCACATGCATTTGTAAATATTTTAGCATCTAATTTTTCAAACACATCAAGAATGCCATCTCTGTCTGCGGTATATCTTACTTGTTCAGAACCTGGATTAATACCTAATTCTGCTTTCATTTTTAATCCTTTATCTAAAGCTTGTTGCGCAATGGAAGACGCTCGTGATAAATCTTCATAAGAAGAGTTTGTACAAGAACCAATTAATCCCCATTCTACTTTAACTGGCCAATCATTAGCTTTTGCTTTTTCAGTCATTGCTGAACCTACCTCTGTCGATAAATCGGGTGTAAATGGTCCGTTTAAAAGTGGCCCTAATTCAGATAAATTTATATCGATAACTTGATCGAAATATTGTTCAGGATTAGCATATACTTCAGCATCTGCAGTTAAATGATCTTTTACACTATTTGCAGCATCAGCAACATCAGCTCTATCCGTAGCACGTAAATAACGTTCCATAGAATCATCATAACCAAATGTTGATGTTGTAGCTCCAATTTCAGCTCCCATGTTACAAATAGTACCTTTTCCAGTACAAGACATAGAGGTTGCTCCTGGTCCAAAATACTCAACGATAGCTCCTGTTCCACCTTTTACAGTAAGAATCTCTGCTACTTTTAAAATAACATCTTTAGGTGCTGTCCAACCAGATAGTTTACCTGTTAATCTTACTCCTATTAATTTAGGGAACTTTAATTCCCAAGCCATACCAGCCATCACATCTACTGCATCTGCTCCACCAACTCCAATAGCTACCATTCCTAATCCACCAGCATTAACTGTATGAGAATCAGTACCAATCATCATACCTCCTGGAAATGCATAATTCTCTAAAACAACCTGATGAATAATTCCCGCACCTGGTTTCCAAAAACCAATACCATATTTATTAGAAACAGATTCTAAAAAATTAAATACTTCACTACTTACTGAATTTGCATGTTTTAAATCTGTTACTGCGCCTTCTTTGGCTTGGATTAAGTGATCACAATGCACCGTAGTTGGTACTGCAACCTTAGGTTTTCCAGCTTGCATGAATTGTAATAATGCCATTTGAGCTGTCGCATCTTGACACGCTATTCTATCAGGTGCAAAATCTACATAGTCCTTTCCTCTTACAAATGCCTTGGTAGGGTTACCGTCCCAAAGATGAGAATACAAAATCTTTTCAGAAAGTGTTAATGGTTTACCTACTATATCACGTGCTTTATCAACGCGTTCAGCCATTTTGGTGTATACACCTTTAATCATGTCTATGTCAAATGCCATAAAAAATATTTTAAGTTTTGATTTTTTTTAAAGTCTTGCAAATTACAAAATAAAAACAAAGTTTTAAAAATAAACGATGTAATACATGACCTTGCAATATTAATTTATTATAGTGACATTATAAATTAATATGATTTGCTTTTTATTACCATAATTTGAATAAAAACTGATGATTTAATAAGCCTATGTTTTTTAAGTAAATCTGTTTTTGATAAAATTGGAGTCTCTTAATTTAGTCATTGGGTTTTCAAAAAACCGATAGAGTACATAAGATACTAATATCGTAGAAGAAAAATAGACTATAACATAAACTATAATATCAAATTCGGATAGGCTATTGGCAGGTATAAAATATTGGAGTAATTGCAATATCACAGAACAATGCATTAAATATATAGCATATGAGGTAACACTAATAAAAGTAATGAGTTTTAAAATATATCTGGGCGCTGTATTCATTTGACTTAGCAAGGGAAACATTAACAACATTGCAATTGAATTCATTGGAAGATACAATATATTCCATATAAAGGGATATACTTCTATTTGAATCCCTTTTATAAACACTAGTGTATTCCATCCTAAAAATAGAAGTACTCCAAAACCAAAAGAACTATATTTTATTTGCTTCCAAAACTTCGCTTTTACAATCGAAATATAAGCTGCTAAAACACCATAATAAACAGCATCTATTCTAAAAATAACAATAGATTTAAGGTTACTATTCCAACCAATTAAGCTTTGTTCTACTTCATTAAGATTATAAATTATTTTAGTAATAATAAATAAAAGAAGAATTAATAGCGTAATTATAAAAAACATATTAGGTTTCGAAATTTTTGTTTTTATAAAAAGTGTAAAAAACAAAAGTATTGGTCCTAAAATATATGCAAATTCTTCAATAGATAAACTCCATGATTCCATAAAAAACCCTGGCATTTCTGATGAGAAATTTTGAATAAAAAAAACATATTTCCATAAACTATCTGGTAGTGTAATTCCAATATAAATAGCTATACCAATATTAATAAGTAATACTAAATAATAATTTGGTAATGTCCTGAACCAACGCCTAATCCAAAAGTAAAAAACACTTAAAAAATTAAAATCATCAGAAATGTATATTTTATATATAATTCTACCAATTAAAAATCCACTAAGGACAAAGAAAATTTCTACTCCAAGAACTCCAAAAACACTCATTATATCTAATAACAACTCTTTGTTCTTAGGAATTATCCAAGCAGTATGTGAAAACACAACCATAATTATAGCAACTGCTCTAACTAAATCTAAACCAAAAACTCTGTGTTGCATATTACTTTTTATAATACTGTAGATAAGTTGTTTTATCTCCTGTAAAGGTTTCTATATAATCTTGTAAATACAAATAAACACGCTCTTGCGGATAGCACAACAAATTCACATAAATAAGGCTCCATTCATTTATGTTAATATAATAGTTACCTTCATATTCTCTAATAAGACTTTGGACTTCTTGAGGGAGTTTACTTCTATCATCTTTATTTAAAAAGAAAATATTACAATATGATGGTTTTCCAGAAAAATAACTAAATGCTAATAAATGGTCATAACAACCTATTAAATTTAATGACGGTAACACTAAAGCATAAAACGCAATGATTTTTAATTTTAAATGCCGCTTATTTTTTAATTTAAATAGATTCCAATCGAATCCACGATATAACATAAAAAGTAATATTACATTAATCATATTTAATGGAAAAACTGTAAATCCTACACCAGCATAAGTCAAGGTTATTAAAACCATTGCGTGCATGATTGCTAACATAAAAATACCGATTTTTCTAGTCTTATTAAATAGTAATGCAATTCCAAATAATGCTTCAAGAAAGGGCACAGACCAAGTAAAAACTTGTCTAAAAAAAACAGGGATGAATGGTATTCTTTTATTTAAGCCTTCAAACCAAAATTCGTAAAAAACAGCATTCACTTTATGTAAACCACTCCAGATATAGGTTCCTGCCATCAACAAGAAAAATGCAATCTTAAAGTGATTAAAATTATTCCTAAATAAATAGTAGAAGAAAATAATTATTGCAATTTCAAAAAAGAAAGGTTGAATTCGGGTTTGATCAAAAATAGATAACAAGACATATATAAGAAAAAAACATAGCCCCCCCTTGTTTTTATCTTTTAAAAGAAACCAAATAGCTGAAATACAAAAAATTGTTAATAAAGATAAATCTATATAATAATCAAACTCCAAATGTTTAAAAAACAATGGTATTGTAGGAAATCCTCTGTTGGAAAACCAAACAGATAAACTTAATATTGACGGAATTACAAAACTAATAACTAATAAAACTCTAATCAGTAATCTTTTCGGCATTATTATTCTATAGTTTTAATCATTATTCTTTATATTTCGTTATCCAAAGAAATAGAACTTTAAATGAAGTCTAAAGTAACAAAATATTTTGTTTTTCTAATTTTATTAGTAATTACAATTGCAGGTCTTTATTATTTAAATCTCTCTAATAGACATAAAGCTATTTTAAAAACTTATTTATCTCATAAACTTGGAATCGTTGACAATACGTGGCATATAACTTCAAAAGAAAATTCTATTTCATTAATTACGCCAACCATGATAATAGATAATATTTATAAATCTATGGAGGGTCCTCAAGTAATAAAACCTTTTCAATTAAATTCTACAAAATCAGACTTGATTTGGATAACTTCTTTTGAAACGAAGGCTATTAATAAGAATGAGGATCGTGAAATTTCAAATGACTTTATATGTCACACGAATATTGATTTTTATGACGGCGAACACTATGGAAGATGGGGATTAAACCACAGAATTGGCATACAATATCCCCGTTTAGCAACCATGACTAGCGGTATTGAAAGTTACAAGTTTCCTAAAGGGTTTGGGTTTCCTGTATTTAGCAACGAAAATTTGTTTTTAGCTACTCAGACTCTAAATCATAATATTATTGGAGAAACATTTTCTGTTAAACATGAAATAAACATTGGTTTTGAGAAACATCAAAAAAATATGAAACCGCTCACCAGCAAATCAGTCATGATCGTTTTGCCGTACAATCCAGAAAACCCTTTTAGCGGTCCAACTACAGAAAACCCAAATATGTGCTTGCCAATTGAGACAAAAAACCATAGTTATACATACAAAGATGGGATTACTTATTCTGGACATTGGGTTATTTTTCCTGGCAAAGCTATTTATAAAACAGATATTACTGATCAATTACAACTATCTGAAAATACTACTTTGCATCATATTGCTACGCATTTACATCCCTTTTCTGAAACTTTAGCATTTAGAGACAAAACCATTGATTCTACATTATTTATTAGTACGGCAAAGAATCATGTAAACAAAATAGGTTTAAAAGAAATCACTTATTTTTCAAGTGAAGACGGTATTAAGCTTTATTCCAATCATAAATATGAATTAGTTTTAAAGACCAACAATACTTCTAATGCTAATCAAGACATGATGGCTAGTATGTTTATGTTTTTATATGATAAGGAGATGGATGAGAAGATAAAAAAATACAATCAAAAAACTAATGAAACTTCTTAATCTTATTCTTTTATTACTTCTTTTAAGTTGCAAAAACAGTTCGGAAAAACTTCCTATTTTAAGTTATAAAATTGATAGTACTGGAAATAAAACATTTTATTCAATACAATACAATGAAGGGTTCTCAAATCATTTAAATAAACCTTTTAGTACTAAGAATATTGATAATAAAGTATTCATTGTTAATTTCTTTTTTACACGCTGCCCCAGTATTTGCCCTCCGATGAAACATCAATTAATAGATATTGCTAAATCCCTTAAAAACAAGAATCATTTTGTAATAATTTCACATACTATCGACCCAGAAAATGACAGTATTCCTGTTTTGAAGTCTTACTCAGAATCAACAGGAGTTCCTGACTACAAATGGCAATTTTTATATGCAAATATTGATAAAACACAAGCACAAGCTAGTCAATTTATGACTAGTTTTAAACCTAAAAATGATGAAATTGATTTTTACCATAGCAGTTATGTGTCTTTAGTTGACAAAAAACAATCTATAAGAGGGTTTTATAATATATTGATTGGTGAAGAAGTAAAACGACTAAAAAAAGATATTGCTTATCTTCTATCAGAATAGGCTAGGTTATAGGTTATATCTCTTATAAATCTATTTTATTTGTTTAAACAATTTTGAGTCTCTTAACATAGTCATAGGCCTTTCATAGTATTTAAACAACACATATGATAATCCAAATGATATAAACCAATACATAAAAAGAATTAAAAGTTTAATGCCCAACGATTTATTTTCAACGTTTATAAAATATTGAATTGTAAGTAAAACTAAAGAATAGTTAATAAGATATAAAGCGTACGATAACACACTTATCTTAGTAATTATATTTTTAAAAACCCCACCTTTTTTCCAACTACTAAAAAAAGGAAAAAATAACAATAAACTTATTGATAACAGAGGTAAGTAAAAAACATTAAAAAATAACTGTGAACTTTCTGGCCGCATACTAAACAAGAAAACACAACTGTGCAATCCAAAAAACAACAATATACCAAATACTAAAAACCACTTTTTATAATGATTCCATGTTAAATAATATGCTTGTGCCAAAAAAGCGACAAGGAAGCCATAATAAATACTATCTATTCTATAAATAACTACTTTTCGTATATGCTTACTCCAATCATGATGTGAAATTATATCATGATGATAATGATAATTTATACGCAAAACGGCTATTACAAATATTATAATGAGTGACATTACTATGTATAAAATCTTTTTGGAAGAATTTCTAAAAAATAAGATTAAAAAAAACAATATTAAAGGCCCTATTATATAAGCATACTCTTCAATGGACAAGCTCCATGCTTCAGTAAAAAAATCTGGATGTGGACTTGAAAAATTTTGTAAAAAAGCAAAAAAGTAATTAACATTTTCAATGATCCTTTCGTGTAAAAAGTAAAAAAGTAGGATATTTAAACTAAGAATTAAAAAGTAATTCGGCAAGGTTCTAAACCATCTTCGTATCCAGAAATATAAAAAGTCCTTAATTTTTACTTTGTCTGAATCAATTTGTTTAAGTAAAATCCCTCCAATTAAATAACCACTTAATACAAAGAAAAGATCTACTCCAATTGTTCCGAAAAACTGAACGATAGTTAGGTATATATTAGTTTGATTTGGAAAAAGTAATAATGAGGAATGTGAACATAAAACTAATAAAATAGCTAGTGCTCTAATAATATCCAGTCCAAAAATTCTATGCTTATTATTTATATACATCGATAAGTTCTCAATGTACAAAAAATTTAAAACAGACTTTTAATAATATCTTCTTCTGAAACACCTTCAGCTTCTGCTTTATAGTTTTTAATGATTCTATGTCTTAAAATACTATATGCTACGGCTTGAACATTCTCTATATCTGGCGAGAACTTACCATTAATAGCCGCATGTGTTTTTGCTGCTAATATTAAGTTCTGAGAGGCTCTAGGACCAGCTCCCCAATCTATATATGTTTTCACTAAATCTGTAGCTGTATCTCCGTTAGGTCTTGTTTTACCTACCATATCTACGGCATATTCAATAACATTATCTGCTACTGGAATACGACGAATAAGATGTTGGAAATCGACTATTTGCTGTGCAGAAAATAACGGATTTACGGTTACTTGATTATCAGAAGTAGTTGTTTTTACAACATCTACTTCTTCTTTAAAAGAAGGATAATCTAAATTAATAGCAAACATAAAACGGTCTAATTGAGCTTCTGGCAATGGGTAAGTTCCTTCTTGCTCAATAGGGTTTTGTGTTGCTAAAACAAAATAAGGCAAACTTAATTTATAATGATGTCCAGCTACCGTAACGGCTCTTTCTTGCATAGCTTCTAAAAGGGCTGCCTGTGTTTTAGGTGGGGTTCTATTAATTTCGTCTGCTAAGATAATATTCGAAAAAATAGGTCCTTTTATAAATTTAAAGTGACGGTCTTCGTCTAAAATTTCACTCCCTAATATATCACTTGGCATTAAATCTGGAGTGAATTGAATACGCTTAAAATCTAATCCTAATGCTTGCGCAATGGTATTAACCATTAATGTTTTTGCTAAACCAGGAACACCTATAAGTAAAGAATGTCCTCCTGAGAAAATAGATATTAAAATTTGATTTACTACAGTCTCTTGCCCTATAATAACTTTGGCAATTTCAGTTTTTAAATCCTTGTATTGTTTTACAAACTGTTCGATAGCAACTACGTCAGACATATACTATTTTTTTAACCAATTACCTGAAAATTCACAATCTCTAAATTTTCCACTTATTTTAATATATGTATCTAGTATTTTTTCTTCTTGCCATGTTTCAATAGCTTTAATTTTTTTCTCATCTAGAGCTAGTTCTTTAATTTTTAAATAATCTCTTGCATAACTAGCTTTATGTTCATCTATTCTATCTGTAACTTTCATAATTTTATATGAAAGATTTCCTTTGCGATCTTGTTCTGTTAAAACCTGACTAACTTCATTATCTTTTAAATTCTGAATTTGTGCGTATTGTTCTGGTCCCATTTTAGTCAAATCAAAATTGTAATCCTGAGTTCTCGGATTAATAAGTTGGCCACCATCTCCGCGAGTTTCCTTTTCATCACTAGTTTCTCTTGCTGCATCAGCAAATGTAATATCACCATCAATGATACGTTGTCTTACTTTTTCTAAACGTTCTTTGGCCTCTTTTACAGCTTCAATAGAAACTTTTGGAAATAATAAAACGTGACTTACGTCGTATTCTTGACCCCTAATTTTTACACAATGTATAATATGATAACCAAACTCAGTTTCAAAAGGATCTGATACCTCTCCTTCTTGAAGAGAGAAAGCGACTTGCCTAAATTCTTTTACCATCTTAGGCTTTTTTCTATTTAATGTATAAATATAGCCTGATTGTTTCATACCTGGATCTTCTCCATATAGTACAACTTTTGAGCGGAAACTAGCCCCATTTTCAACAACATCAACCTTAAATTGCTTTAAACGGTCAATCACTTTTTGTTTTTCTTCTTCAGATACTTTCGGTTTTGCAACAATTTGGGCTACCTTAAGTTCTGTACCAAAAAATGGGCGCTCGTCTTCTGGAATTTTATTGAAAAAAGCGCGAACTTCTTCTGGCGTTATTTCAACTTCTTCAACAATTTTAGCTTGCATTCTACCAGAAAGTTTATTCCCTTTGATAATTTCAAATATATAATCTCTTAAACCTTTTTCATCTTCTTGCTTATAAAATTTAACAAGCTCATTTATATCTGGTTTTTGTTGTAAAAAATTCTGAATGGTATAGTCTACTTCTTGTCTAATTTCTGCATCAGAAACTTGAATACTATCTTGAATAGCATGATGTGCATATAATTTATTTTCTAACAATTTCCCTAGTAATTGACAATCTGTTACGCCTTCAACAGAACCTCCAGAGGCTATTATTTGTTCTCTTTCTCTCGGTACATCTGAATCTAAAATAATATAATCTCCAACAACAGCTGCAACGCCATCTACTTTTATAGCATTTTTACTAAGCGTAGAATCTACTTTTTTTACAACTTCTTCTTTTGCCTCTTCTTTGACTTCTTCTTCAATAATTTCTTGTGCAGATATAACATTTACTGCTAGTAAGGTCATGAATAAAACTGATATATGTTTCAAATTAATCGTAAATTTCAAATTGTTTGTTTTTAATAGCATCTTTTGTTATGTCTTTTTCTAATTCCCTAATGAGCTCAAGTTTTCTATTATTAATAACTATTTGATCTATGGTAGGTTTAACATACTCGAGCGGAGCATTATCATTTCTCAATAAAACATCATTAATTTGCATCAAATATACTCCTAATGAATCTTTGAGTTGTACAAAATTAGATTTTTTTAACAGTTCCTTTTTATTTTCTGAGGTAACTATTGGAATTTTATCAACTATCTGAGTTAACCTTATCCAAATAGAATCGTTTAATGAATAAGATTTAAACTGTATAGATATAGAATCCAACTCTTTTCTATCCTCATCATTATAGCGTTTAAACTTCTCTTTAATGCCTTTGAAATTAATAATATTTTCATCTACATGTAGATAACGAAATTTAAGAAGCTCTTCATTTAGTTTAAAAACTTCTTTATTTCTGCTATAGTAATCTTGTGCTTCATTAATATTAACGATTGTATCTATATTTCTTTTAACCAAAGCTTCTATATATGCTTTGGTATATAAATCGTTTTTGTATTGAACTACTAATTTATTAAAGGCTTCTTGCTTTTCTTCACTTAAATTAAGCATAGCGCCGTCTACAAACAATTGTTGGGTTGCCCATCGATTAATAAAGCTCTGTACTACATGAGTACTATCTTCTTTTGATGTAGCATCAGAAACCAAATCTTTTATATCATCATAATACAAATAAGCTTCATTTACCCTAGCAACAGGTCTTTTTTCGTCTGTTTTTTTAAAAAAATTACATGACAACACTGTTGTTAATAATAAAAAATATACAATGACTTTGTCCCCCACCTACTTAGTTACTTTTTAATTTGACTTTTTATATTATTTAAAGCTTCTTGATTTACTTTTATTTGATACTTATTACTTAATTCCTTCAACCATTTTTCTTCTTTATACACCTGATAATCACTCATAATAGCACCTCTTGCTTCTTCAAGAGTTTGTTCTGTTTTTTCTAAAACATCTTTTACTTGTACTACTACAAAAGTTCCATTATGCTTAAGAATTCTTGAAATCCCTTTTTTAAATTGCAATGATTTAGGAAGTGCTTGGTGTTCAGCATCCATAATACCCGAAGTAAACATAACTTCTACCTTATCATTACTATTTACTAATGCTTTTATTTGATCCAATCCCATCCCTTTCTTTAACAATTTAGACACCTTTTTTAAGGTTTTTTGCTTAGATGAAGATGCTACCACCGCATCAATACGTTGTGGTAACAGGTATTTATTTTTATGTGTTTTGTAATACGTTTCTACACCAATAGAATCAGTTTTCGCAGCATTCCAAATGGTCGTTTCCATCAAATCAAATAACAACAAGCCGTCTCTGTATTCATTAACTATATGGGCAAATTCTTCGTTTTCTATTTCTAAATTATCTTCTTGATATTTGACTAAGTTACTATGTAAAAAGTCATTATACTTTTCTAAAACAACCGATTTTATTGGTGCTCTTTGTGTCCCCTTACGTTGTACTTTTAACAAATAGTTTCCAAAATCCTTATACAGAAACTGTTTCTTACCAATTTTAACCAATGGTATATCTTTTGGGATATCGTTACTAAAATTAGAAGGTAACTGCCATGTTCTTTTAAAGTAGTCATCATTAAGTATGGATTCAAAATAAGCTAATGCAGGTTGTTCTTTTGGAATATTGTACTTCTCTTTTAATGATTTATATAAAGCTTCGTCTATTAATTTAGAGCGGTCATCTCTTTTTACTTTTTGCTCTAATTCTGACCTCATAGCTTCAAATGGTGGAATAGTTTTTTTTGCAATTAGCTTAACAATATGCCAGCCATATTTAGTTTTAAAAGGTTCTGATATGTCTTCTAGATCATTTAAACCGAAAGCAACGTCTTCAAATTCTTGAGATCCTAACTTACCACTAGAAAAAGAAGGCAAGGCACCTCCTTTAGAAGCCGAACCTTTATCATCGGAGAATTGTTTAGCTAAAGCATGAAAGTCTTCTCCTTGATTAATTTTTTTATAAATATCCTGAATTCTAACCTCTGGTTTTTCAGCTAAGGAATCTCCCTTTTTTTCAACTACCATAATATGCGCTACTGTTCGCTCTCCTCTAGATTTACGTTTATCTAAAACATGAACTATATGGTATCCAAAACGTGTTCTAAAAGGATTTGATATATCTCCTACCTTAGTATTAAAAGCCGCTGTCTCGAACTTATAGACCATTCTAAAACCAGAAAAATACCCTAATTCTTCGCCATAAACAGTTTGTCCATTATGCACTTCTTCCCTAACCTCTTCAAAGCCTTCTTTTAAAGCTCTGTTTCTAAGTTTTAAAATTTTATTATAAGCTGTCAATGTATCTTTTGGGCTCGCATTTTCTGAAACTTTTATCAGAATATGAGTTGCCTTAATATCGTGAGAAATGCGTTCGTAAGCTTCAGACACCATAGCATCAGTAACCTTTGCATCTGTCATGAAACTTTTTATCAATTGTTTCCTATAATTAGATAACTCTCTTTTATATGATGGTTTATCATCTAACCCTAAAGCTTTAGCCTCTTTTAACTTTAGTTTGTAATTGGTAAAAAGCGTTAAATACTCATCTACATCTTTTTGGGATTCATCTTGAACCAAATCAAGATTCTTGTTATAAACTCTTAAAAATTCTGAGGTATAAACCGGTGAGTCATCAACAAAGAAAAGAACATCTTCTTGGGCTGATTGTGCTTTAACGTTTAATACTGTTGTAATAAATAAAAAGGTAAATAAATATCTTAATTGCATGGAAGTTAAAATTATTCAATAGTTTACAAAAATAGTAATATATAGCTATATTACAAGTTGTTTTAATAACGATTAAAAAAGGCTATTATTTCGCTTTTTAGATTATATTTGAATTACAATATATTACTATCTTTTTTCATGCGTAAATTAAAACTTATTTGGGATTTTCATGGGCCCGACGCTAATAAAATAGCACAACATCATGAAATTCATTTAAAAGAATACATCCAATTAGAAAATTTAAATATTTCTATTACTGGTTTCGAAAACTTAAATGATGTGCATACTATAGCTTTTTTAGTTGTTGATGAAGACAAAATGAGACCGTTAAGAGATACTTTAAAACCTCATCGTGGACAAGTTTACAACGACTAAAAGTACATTTAATAAGTTTTTAAATTATGAGCTATAAAAATTTCAGTCATTATCAAAAAAAGATATACTTCCTTTTAATACTATTTATAATAGTTTGTTCTTGTAAAAAGAATGAATATCAACCAAAAAATGATATTAATAGCAGTACTGACCATCCAAAATTTGTAGGTAAAGAATCTTGTATAGAATGTCATAAGTCAGAATACAATAGTTGGAATGGTTCTCACCATCAACAAGCTATGAAAATTGCCGATTCTACAACCATTTTAGGCGATTTTAACAATAGAATATTTGAGCATAAAGGTGTCAAGAATACTTTTTTTAAAAAAGGCCATGATTTTTATGTAAATACTACAGATAAAAATGGCAATTATCAAGATTATAAAATAGTATATACTTTTGGAGTAACTCCTTTACAACAATATATTGTAAAATTTCCTGACGGTGCGTATCAATGTTTAGTAACCGCCTGGGATACCGAAAAGAAAAAATGGTTCCATTTACAGCCAAATTTAGAATTGGCTCACGACGAATGGATAAACTGGACTGGAGGTGCCATGAGATGGAATACTGCTTGTGCTGATTGCCATTCTACAAATCTTGATAAAAATTTTGATTCAAATACTCATACTTTCAACACGAGTTATAGTGAAATTAATGTAAGCTGTGAAGCTTGTCATGGTCCAGCCAGTAATCATGTGGCATTTTATAAAAACGGCAATGAAGGTGTTTTACCTCAAAAATTATACATGGGTAAATCATTAGCTTCAAAAAGCCTTGTAGAGAAATGTGCGAGATGCCATTCCAGAAGATCTCAAATAACGAAAAAATTCGATTACAACGGTCATTTTTTAGATCATTATAGCCCTAGTTTACTCATTAGTCCTACTTATGAACTAGACGGTCAAATAAAAGACGAGGATTATGTTTATGGGTCTTTTATGCAAAGTAAGATGTACCAAAATAATGTGACCTGCGTAGATTGTCATGATGCACATTCATTAAAGCTTAAACAATCTGGAAACAAACTATGTTTAAGCTGTCACGAACCTAAATATAATAGCAAATCACATCATTACCACCCACTAGATACAGAAGGGGCACAATGTATTAATTGCCATATGTCTGGTAAAACATATATGGGTAATGATTATAGGCGTGATCACAGTTTTAGAATCCCCAGACCTGATCAATCTTTAAAATATGGAACACCAAATGCTTGTAATGAGTGTCACAAAGATAAAACTGCTGAATGGGCAAGTAAATTCATTGATTCAAAATATGGTACCAAACGTCCAGACCATTTTTCTAATTACCTTTTAGAAGGTTATAATGGTAATCATGAAGCGTTATACACATTATTATCCCAAAACAAATACCCAGAAATTGCAAGAGCAACTGCTTTATATGAATATACAAACAATTCACTATCAAATAAAGAGATAAACGATGTTAGAAGGTTTTTAAAAGACTCATCCATTCTTGTTAGGCATGAAGCGGTGCGTACTTTTGAAAAGATTCACGACCAAAATTACCATGCAGATATTGAACCTTTGCTAAAAGATTCTATTAGGTTAGTAAGAATTGCTGCTGTGAAGTACTTTAATAGTATTGGTGCTAACATGAATGGTGATAATGATTTTGATAATGCTGAAAAAGAATATTTAGAATCTCTAGATATGAATGCTGATTTTGCCTCTGGTCAACATCAAATTGCTGTTTATAACGAAATGAAAGGGTATACCGATTTAGCAATTAAAGCCTATAAAAAATCCTTAGAGATCGATAATCGTTATAATTTATCTAGAATGAATCTAGCTCTGTTACTCTATAAACAAAATCATATTGAAGAAGCTAAAAACCTTTACCTTAAAGTTATTGAATTAGAACCTGATTATAGCAATTCTTATTATATGTTGGGCTTATTGTTTAACGAAATTGGGGACACTAAAAATGCTTTAAAATACCTTGCTGAAGCATGTGATAAAAAGCCTGCAAATATTCGGGCATTTTATAATTATGCCTTAAAGCTTCAAGCAGAAAATTTAAATCAAAAATCGATAGAGATTATCAATAAAGCATTAGTGATTTTCCCTAAGAATGAAAATCTTTTATATGTAAAACTCATTGGAGAAATTAATTTAAAACAGAATATTAAAGCATACAATACCTGTTCCGAACTTATTAAACTAGCTCCAAACAATGCGAATTATAAACAAATTTTTGAAAGCTTAAAATAATAAATAAAAAGTTTTAAATATAACTCAGGTTCTAAATATTATTCTCAATAGTATAAATAGTAGTTTTCGCAGAATCAATTAGTTTGAAATCTATTCAAATTAATTACATTAGAACATAGCAAAAATCATATATAAAAATATGCATCGCTTTAGTGCTTATGCTTATCTTATGAATCAAAAAAACTATTAAAATGAATTACAAAGAAAAAATTGGAACAAAAAATGCTCCCTTAAAACTTAAAACACCACCTTTATCATCAGAATACACAATGCATGTTGATGAAAAAGATGGAAAAGAGATTTTAGTTTGCACTGTTGGGAAAACAATTCTTCATTATGACATCAGGTGTTTAAGTGATCTTTATGACATGTTAAAGCAGCATGGAGATTGGATAGAATTAGGAAGTAAAGATGAAAAAGTAGCTACTAAAGAAGGTACTGTTGAGCATTGGGGACGTTCTCTTAACAACCCAATTGGTGGCTGGTACGGACTTAAAAAGAATTTTAGAGGACGTTTTGGGATGTACATACCGCCATTGATGGAGGCATTAGGACTTGTGGAAGTAACACACGAAAAAAGAAATAATAAAATGAGGGCCAAGTAACATCGAAATAATCATAGATGCAACAACAAAGTGCTATACTTAAAGTCATTGTAATTTCTCAATTCTTGTGTACATCACTTTGGTTTGCTAGTAATGGTGTTATAAATGATCTTATAACGAATTTTAACCTTAAAGATAATGCCTTAGGTCATCTAACCGCTTCTGTTCAATTGGGTTTTATTTTAGGAACATTAATCTTTGCTATTTTAAATATAGCAGATCGTTATGCTCCTTCAAAAGTGTTTTTTGTTAGTGCCTTATTATCAGCTTTATTCAATATTGGAGTATTATGGTCAGGAAATAATTTGTCCAGCTTAATGTTATTTCGCCTCTTTGCTGGTTTTTTTCTTGCTGGGATTTATCCTGTGGGAATGAAAATAGCTGCTGATTATTATAAAGAAGGTCTTGGAAAATCGCTTAGTTTTTTGGTTGGTGCATTGGTTTTAGGCACCGCTTTACCTCATTTATTAAAAGGAGTTACTAATACACTTCCTTGGAAATCTGTAATATTTATAACTACGTGTCTTTCAGTAACTGGAGGTCTATTAATGCTCCTCTTAGTTCCTAATGGTCCATATAGAAAACCTAGTCAAAAACTAAATCTTTTAGCTTTTTTTAGTGTATTTCGTAATCATAAATTTCGTTCCTCTGCTTTTGGATATTTTGGGCACATGTGGGAGCTCTATGCTTTTTGGGCATTTGTACCTGTTATATTAAAAAGGTATAATGATTTACACCCCAAAGTCATGCTTAACATCCCTATTTTATCCTTTTATATAATTGGTATAGGTGGATTAGCTTGTATATTAGGAGGCTTCCTTTCTCAAAAAACAGGCACAAAAAGAACAGCTTTCATAGCTTTATTACTATCATGTGCGTGCTGCCTTATCTCTCCATTAATGTTTACAAGTAATTCGGAAAGTCTATTTATTGCTTTCCTTGTCTTTTGGGGGATGGTAGTAATTGCGGACTCTCCTCTTTTTTCAACATTAATAGCACAAAATGCCCCTCCAGAAATAAAAGGAACAGCTCTTACAATAGTTAATTGTATTGGATTTGCAATAACTATAATCAGTATTCAAATTATAAATAACATGAGAAGTTTTACAGATCCAAATAATATTTATACTGTACTTGCTGTGGGTCCTATATTAGGATTAATAGCATTAAGTAAAAAACCAAAAACTATCTAGAGTAATTAGGAGATTCTTTAGTAATTGTTACATCATGCGGATGGCTTTCATTAATTCCACTAGCAGTAATTTTCACAAACTGTCCGTTTTCTTTTAATGTCTCTATATCTTTAGCACCACAATAGCCCATACCAGCACGTAAACCTCCTATAAATTGATGAATACTTTCGTATAAATCGCCTTTATAAGGAACTCTACCAACAATACCTTCTGGCACTAATTTTTTAATATCGTCTTCAACATCTTGGAAATAACGGTCTTTACTACCTTGCTTCATAGCTTCTACAGACCCCATACCTCGGTAAGATTTAAACTTTCTTCCTTCGTAAATAATAGTTTCTCCTGGAGATTCTTTAGTTCCAGCTAACAGCGACCCTAACATAACAGTATCTGCTCCTGCAGCAATTGCTTTTGGAATATCTCCTGTATAACGAATACCTCCATCTGCAATTACTGGTACTCCAGTACCTTTTATCGCGGCTGCAACTTCCAACACTGCAGAAAACTGTGGAAACCCAACTCCAGCTACAACACGTGTTGTACAAATAGAACCTGGTCCAATACCAACTTTTACGGCATCTGCTCCAGCTTCAACTAAATATTTTGCCGCGGCACCTGTCGCAATGTTACCAACTATAACATCCAATTCAGGAAACTTAGATTTAATTTCTTTCAATACACCAACGACTCCCTTAGTATGACCATGTGCAGTATCAATTACAACAGCATCTACACCTGCATTAACCAAAGCTTCCGCTCTATCAACAGCATCACCCGTAACTCCGATAGCAGCAGCAACACGTAAACGTCCGTACTGATCTTTGTTTGCTATTGGTTTCAAACTAAGTTTCGTGATATCTCTAAAAGTAATTAAGCCTGATAATTTATATGTATCATCAACAATAAGTAGTTTTTCAATTTTATGCTTCTGAAGAATTTTTTCAGCATCTTTTAAAGACGTACCAACTGCTGCAGTTACAAGGTTTTCACCTGTCATCACTTCTACAATAGGTCTTAAATTATCATGCTCGAAACGTAAATCACGATTTGTTACTATCCCTTTTAAAACACCTGCTTCATCAACTATAGGAATCCCTCCAATACCATGCTCTGCCATATTTTGTTTGGCATCATTGACATTAGCTGTAAGCGGCAATGTAACTGGATCTATGATCATCCCACTCTCTGCACGTTTTACCTTTCTAACTTTTAAAGCTTGCGCTTCAATAGTCATATTTTTATGTAAAACACCAATACCTCCTTCTTGCGCCATGGCAATAGCCATTTTACTCTCAGTTACCGTATCCATCGCTGCCGAAATAATGGGCACATTGATAGTGATATTACGAGTAAATTTTGTTTGAATATTAACTTCGCGTGGAAGAACTTCTGAAAATGCTGGAACTAAAAGGACGTCATCGTAGGTCAATCCCTCTCCTACTATTTTATTTTGATGTGCAGTCATGATGCAATTACGTTATAATTGCGTGCAAATATACAATTAAATTCTAAGATAATATGATATTATCTGTATCTGTTTTCGCAATAAGGCTTAAGTACCTTAACAGCATAATCATAGCGTATTTTTGCTTTAGAAATGTCTCCTTTATACCTTATGGATTTTGGTACTAATAGCCCGTAAAGAAACTTACCTTTAGCTATTCGTCCTAAGGTTTTTAAGCTTTTAGTATCCATAGATTTATAGATATCATCTATCCAATCGTATTGTTCTTTTCTAAGAATAGTTTTATCCCATTTTAAAGCTTGCTCGGTTTTTAATATGGATTGAGAAGTATAAAGTTTTTGCAATTCTACAAATGCATTATTAAATACAGTTTCACTGCCTTGTCTGGCATATGCTTTTATAGTTTTTTTTGAAAAGATGGTATATGGAAATACTTCCATCAAGTGCATTTTTCGAGAAATAAAATGTGCCATTTTTATCCAAATAACTTCATGCTTTTTCTTTTTTAATTCAGTAAAAAGCCATTTATAAAAATCACGTCGTTGCGATATACTGCTGTACTCTTGTGGCAAATTATTTTTAAGATTAAACAGATTCGCTTTTTGCCATACCTGAGTATTTCTGGTTCTATCGGATTTTAACCAATCTGAGGGGGACAAGATTTTTTGTTGATTCTCTCTTTGATAAACCTTAAGGTTTTTCCACTCTTTTGCAGATAATGTGTAGTTAAAGGTTAGTATGAAGAAAAATATAATCCATCTCATAAGTATATAAAAGTACAAGAAATTATATTGATGTTATTTTTTAAAAAATGAATTTAGGTGCTATTTCACATTATAACTCTCTCGTGCTTTTTTAGCCCATGTTATTAATGCTTCTTTTTCTTCCTTAGTAATAGCCCCGTGCATCCAAGTATAAGAGTTCAATGGCATTTCTCCTTCTTCTACTTCTTCTATTAACTCATCTAATTTATGATCTTTCTTTTTATCATTATAAGCATTCCATTTAGACACATTAAAATGCTCATTCCCTTCTTCTATATGATGGCCTATCCAAAAAGATATTGGTGCTATTTCTGCATACCAGGGATAGGCTGTTTTATTACTATGACAATCGTAACATTGTGCTTTTAAAATCGCTGCTACGTCTTCACTCGGTTTAGTTTCAGCTTCAAAAGCTGCTACATCTCTATAGTCAGCATCATTTTTTTCTGGTCTATAAAATTGTATTAAAACCAGAGTGAATAGTAATGCAATCAATATTTTTTTTATTATTTTCATGTCTTCTCTATTTAAAATTTGAGCTGCAAGGTAGCATAAAAATTTCTTGGTGCAGATGGAATAATTCCCGGTCCCGGATATCCAGTTGCTCTTCTTGTAAAATAACTAGTATCTAAAACGTTATTAATCCCTGTTTCTAACTTAAACTTTTTATAGCTATAAGATAATGATACATCTAAAATATCGTATGCTGGAATTTCCCCAACAATACTATCAAGATCATCCTCTACTGTCGAATTTCTTGCATCAGTAAATTGAGAGCTTAAATAAGTATACTGAATACTAGACAACAAGTTCTTATATCCAAATTGAATACCCGTTTTTATGTTAACCTCTGGTATAAACTCCACCTTATTCCCTACAACAAAATCTGAGGTTGTATTTTCAAAATTGGAAGAGGTGTATTCTGAGGTTACGAAAGAGGTATTTATAAAATAATTGGCTCTGAAATTGTTATTCAATCTAAAAATATTTTTAAGATTAAAATCTATTAATGACTCCAGTCCTAAAATCTTGGCATCTCCTATATTAGTTCTTAGTTTACCAATATTATTTATTGGCGGAATTTGTGCATCAATAAGTCCTATTCTATCGTTATAAAACAATCCAAAAATATTAGTATCAAAAGACACTAAGTTTTTAATATTCCCCCTTATTCCAATGTCTGCAGTAAATCCCTTTTCATCATCAATATCCGGATCTACAGCATTGGCTGGATTTACGACATTTAAATCTCCAAAGGTTACCGATCGGTAATTTTGTGAGATATTACCATAAAATTCTATCGATCTTGAAGCTTTATAACTAGCACCTATTCCTAATAATACAAACGATCGTTCCTTTTCTTCATCTTGAGACTCTGTACCTGCATCAATTGGATTTCCTGCGCCATCAAAATTAAATGTCTTTCGCATACCAATACTTTCCGTTTTTATATATTCTAATCTAAACCCTGGTGTAACGGAAAGCTTGTCATTGATATAAAATATATTTTCGCTAAATAGTGCAACGTTTAAGTTTGGATTATCGTATTCTGATTGACTTCTATAGAATGGAAAATCATCTACAGCAGAAGAAAAATTCGCATCAGAACCCGCAGAACCCGGCCCTTGAGAATAACCGTTATCTGCTTTATAAAATTTACCGCCAATTAAAAATGTGGCATCTTTTTTAAAGAACTTGTATTTTGTCAACAAACGTGTTTCAAAACCATAATTGCTAAAGTCACTAGAAATTAAATCTCTCTCGCCTCCCGGATCGGCTAAATCTACTCTTCTATCTCTAAAACCTAAAGCAACCCGATTCGCATCTAAACCAAAAAAGTTAAATGTAAAATTAGTGGCTTCAGAAAATTTGTGAGCTAGCTTAAGATTATACAAAAGCCAATCGACTTGAAACCAATTACGTGTACGATTGCTTTGCAAAGGGTCTTCTCTAAACTGCGAATCGTTTAATCCTCCCCCTTGCTGTGCTAAATAGCGTAAATACGTAACTTCTCCTGTTAGCTTTGTTTTATTATTGAATTGATAGCCTAAATGCGCGAAAGCATTCTTAGATTCAAACTCCGAATTTGGTCTAAAGCCATCACCTTTTTTATAATTAAAATATGTATAATAGCTTAATTTGTTTTTAGTCCCACTTAGGCTTGTAAAATTGGTATACAAACCAAAACTACCTATTGTATTTCTGGTTATTACTTCTAAAGGTTTATTGGGGTTTGGTGATTTCATTTTAAAATTTATCAAACCTCCAAATTGAGTTCCGTATTGTAATGATGCAGCACCGCGAATGACTTGTATTTCTTCTAGACCTTCTGATGCTGGCGTATAATAACTCTCTGGATACCCCAAAACGTCTGCGCTTATATCATATCCGTTTTGCCTGGTATTAAAATTTGCAGTTCTATTAGGGTCCAGTCCTCTTCCTCCAACATTTAATTGTAAACCTGCATCATCGTTTTGATAAATATTTAAACCTGCAACCTGACTATAAATTTGACGTGCATTATTTGATGCCAAATTTGCCATAGATTGATCTACTAAAACAACTTCTGTTTTCTTGCCTGCATATATAGCTGTTTCTTCAACATCTTTTAATCTTGATAATTCAAAAATGCGTCGTCTATTTGCATTAATGATAACTTCTGATAATTCTGTTGTTAAATCCTGTAAAACAATATTCAAGTTTTTTTCATCTTGAGTCTTTACAATAACTTCCTTAATTTCATATTCGGAAGAAAAAAATACTAAAACTATTTCTTTTTTAGAAGTTTCAAACTCAAACCTTCCTGCTTTATCGGTTATGGTTAATAATCCCGAACTTTTATCATATATACTTACTCCTTCAACGGGTTGCGTATTTTTAGAAAACACAACAACACCTTTAACGGTTTGTTGTGCATAAAGCGATACACTAAAAATAAGTGCAAAAATAAATTTATAATCCCTTAATTTCATCTTTAAAAGGTAATATCCAATGCTTTGGTTTAAACGATTCTTTTTCACGATATAAATCGATATTTTTATCTATAAAAGGTTGACTCAGCCTACCATTTAATGCTACATAACTTTCAACAAAAACTTGAACATTTTTATGCCCTTGTGCTGTAAAATGGTCTCCTAAATAATGTGCATATTCTAATATAAAATCTGGCTGAAAGCTCATTTGTTTTTCTTGAAATGGGGTTAAAAAATCGTCATTGTCAACATAGAAAAAGTCTCCTGTTTCGGCATTTGCGATTTTAAAAGTTGACATTCCCATTTTTTCAATAAGCATCACACGCCATGAAAAACGAAATCCTTCTTCTGTCCAAAATAATTCATTTGGGTATAAAATGTTTCTAAAAGGAACTATTAATTGAATAACAAAAAACAGGGCTAAAAACCCAGTAACAGGTTTTCTGAATTGATAGTTGTAATCTGATTTTATTGATAAGGAAAAAATTGAAGCTCGGATTTTAAAAATGCGCTTAAAAAAACTAATAATCTTGATATGCAAATTAGCATCGAAGAAAATTAATGTAGACACGATCATAATAAACGGGAACATCCCGATTGGAAATAATATCCGTGTAAACACATGGAATACAAGTACTAAGGTAAAGGCAAAAATACGGGTTCTTTTGTAGAATAATAAAAATGGAATTGCTAAATCGTAAAGCATACCACTCCAACTCATAGCAAAGTGAAACCAGTTTTGATGCATTAATGTTTCTCCAATTAATGGCAAATCATATTTAGACGGTAACCATATCTTTAGAGGCATGGCTTTAAATAACCAGTCACTATTTATTTTGGCTAAACCTGCATAAAAATAAACAATGCCTAAAAGGAGCTTTACACTATCAATGGTCCATTTTGGAACATTCTCATATGTTTTTTTTCTTATGACATTATCAACCGAAAAATATGCATTAGCAGGTAAAAAAATCATTAAAAAGCTCAATAAACTAATAAAGTAATAATGATTTAGATACGTGGTTTTATCCATTAACTCAATGTAAGTAAAACTTAAAAAAAAGGTAATAATAGCAAGTCTGTATTTAAAACCAAAGGCTACCATTAATGCTGCTATAGCACATATAATGAAAAGCAAATAGGTATAATTCCCTAACGGCTTTACCCACTCAAAACCATAAAAAGAAAAATGGAACCCTGGCTGAATGTATAGCGTTTCAATCCATCCGTGATACCAAAAACGAATCATACCAAAACACATCATAATACCAAAAGCTATTCTAAAAACGGCTAAAGGCGCTGCGTTGGTATTTTTATTTAAATATGTGTTTATATTGAATTTCATACAAAAAAAAAGTTGTCCTTATTTGGACAACCTTTTATTTTTTATACTTTTTAATCTCCATCGGCATCTACGTAGTCGATACTAATATTAAATGCTTGGAGCATGTCTACTTTTAAGGATACTACGGCTAGTTGAAGCGCATCGTACGCTTCAGTCATTTTTGTATTGTCTGTATTTATTTGTGAATTAAAATCTGCGCTTAAAGCCTCTAATTTTTGGCGAGCACTATCAAATCTGGAATTAATTAGAGTAACTAAATCATTTCTTTCTAAATCTAATAAATAGGTTTTAAAACTATCTCCTGTTGTATTACTTGTATATACTTTTCCATTAAACAAATCTTGTACAGCATTTAAAGCCTCCAAAGCCAACTCTCTAGAATATATTTTACTATAAAAACCTTCTACCTTTTCTGGTAATGGATCTACAGAAAAGTTACCAGCAGGAATGCCTATTTTATTGGCTCGCAACACTTTTTCATAATAAAACACAAAATCATTTGTAAATTTATTTAGTGCACTGGTCGTTGTATTTCCTGTTTGACTTACAAAAGTACCTCTGTAAGAAGTTGTCCAATCGTTTAAAATCGTTTCGGTTAAAGATTGCATTTGGTTTATTATATCAGAAAGATAATTTCTATAATTAACATCAGCATATTTTGCTAGAATTAAAGCATCATCATTAGCGACACCATAAAGTAAATAATCTACTGCTGGAAAACCTACAGCATCATTGTTATTTGCACTTGTTAAATCGTAAGTTCCGGCAGAAATATTATTTTCAATATCAGTAGTATTTGTTGGATATATATTCATTTGAAATCCATACAGTAACGCTTCTGCTTTACCAATGTTAAACATTTCTACGTATTGCCATACTTTATAAGCTTCTATCCAGGAAGCTCTTAACGCATCTAAGCTTGTTTGATCTGGTGTTGTTATAAATGTTTCCTTGTCTAATTTTAAAGTAGAAAGCTTGGTGTTTAAGTCTTGAAAAGCAGGAATAATAATATTATCTGCCACATTAGTTAATAAAGCACCTCTATCAAACGTATCTGTTTTTCCAGAAGGGTCATTATCTGAAGATGAAGAACCACATCCTATAATAAAAGTGGTAATAAATAAACCTAAAAAAATCTTTCTTACTGTAAACATAACTTATAAAAATATAATTTTCGCAAAAGTACTAAAAGTAGTTATTGTATCATGTAATACAACAACCACTTTTAAAATAAATAACTAACTCTTTTTTTTAGCTTCCAGCTTGTGCTGTTGTAAAGCTAAATTTAGCTGATATTGTAGCAGATAATGCATCCAATGTTTCTTCTGTCACATCCCAAAAGCCATTTCCATTCATAAGTGTTGCTATAATAACATCTACTTCAGTTTTTGTAAAATATGGTTCGTTAGTTCCTGGCTTTCTTGTAAATTGTAAACTGTAAATAAACCCAAAACCTTCAGACAAATCATGAAATGCTGCCGCTTTATCTGTTACTAAATTTCCTTTTCCTTGTTGTAAATAATATACAGCTCTTATACCTATAATGTCTGATATTTTTTCCCTAATAATTTCAGCTTGCTCATCTCTAACATCATAATTTTTAGCTACAATGGCTGCTCTTCCTAATTTAAAAGCATTGTAAATATCTGCAGCTATACCCGCAAAATCTGTATCATTTTCTACTCTGGATAAGTATTTATTTAAAAAGCTATCTGCTCCTAATTCTGGAGTGTCCGGATTCGTTTCGTTACCATATAAATAACCGTAAGCTTCATCCCACTTATGTTCCATAGTAGTATATGACTTACCCTCTGCTACTGTTCCAGCATCATTGTCAGCTACGTTTGTACCTGCATCCAATACGGCTGGACTTAAATAGTTGTTTAACATTTGGTCTACCATTAAGGCACCAATCAAAGACTTTGCAAATGCTTGATTGTACTCCAAACCTTTAGCATTAATATAACGAGTAGAGCCGCCTCCACCTTCTTGTAAGTTCCCTGCTGTTCCTGCTGTAGCAACTATTCCCCAGTTAGGAAAAACATCTGAAACCTGTGATGCTATCCAACCGTCGAAATCTGCTTTAATGGCATTAGCATCCGTAGTATTCGCCGAAAAATAATCTGCAGAAGCTGCTGTTTTACTTCTAACACTTTTACCTGATGCATTTAAATCTGCATCAGAAAAATCAGTATTTCCTTCTTCATGTGCAAACATGGCATCTAAAGTTACTTCTGTTTGTGTATTGTCACTCATTGCAGACACTAACTCCTCTGACATTTTAATTCTTGTTGTCTGTCCTTCAAAACTTACTGTTGAATTTCCATTTCTTGTAAACTCATAAGTTGTAGGAGCTACAACTTCATTTTGACTATTACCACCATCGTCATCATTTGAACATGATTGAAATAATGCTACTACTGCAAAAAGACTTAAGGCTAATTTTTTCATTTTTGACTAATTATTTTGTTTTTATTTAGACTTATTACAAATAATATTTCATTTGAAGTTGCAAATATAAAACTCATAATTAATTACGCAAAGTTTATTTAGATTAAATTTAAATAAACTTTTTAAAACTATATCAATTAACTGAAAATCAATTATTTAACGAACTAAAAATTAATGATAAAAATTAAAAATCTTGGAAGCTTCGTTATAAGCACTCTCAAAACTGAGCGCATTTAAACTATTATTTTTATTAGAAGTGAAGTATGATAATAGTTTTTCGGTGGGCATATTACCCGTTAGTTCATCTTTCGCCATAGGACATCCGCCAAACCCTTGAATGGCTCCATCAAAACGATTACAACCAGCTTTATATGCGGCATCTACTTTTTCAAACCATGTACTAGGCGTTGTATGTAAGTGTGCTCCAAATTCTATATTTTTGTATTGAGGTATTAAATTTGAAAATAGATAATTGATACTTTCTGCATCAGAACTCCCAATAGTATCACTTAAAGACAAAATTTTCACGCCCATTTTTGAAAGTTTTTCGGTCCACTCCCCTACTATATCTACATTCCAAGGATCACCATAAGGATTACCAAACCCCATAGATATATAAACGACCACTTCTTTATTAGATTTATTAGCGATTTCTAATATTTTTGAAAGTGTTACAACAGACTCAGCTATCGTTTTATGCGTATTACGCATCTGAAAGTTTTCTGAAATTGAAAACGGGTACCCCAAATAATCTATTTCTGAATGTATACAGGCATCTTCTGCCCCCCTAGTATTAGCTATAATAGCAAGTAATTTACTAGTAGTTTTAGACAAGTCAAGCTTTGATAAGACCTCGGCTGTATCAACCATTTGAGGAATGGCTTTAGGAGAAACAAAGCTACCAAAATCGATAGTATCGAAACCCACACGAAGTAACGATTGGATATACTGTACTTTATTAGCTGTTGGAATAAAATCCTTAATACCCTGCATGGCATCTCGTGGGCATTCAATAATCTTTACTTTCTCTTGCATTTAGTTAAAAAAATAGAAGGATAAAAATACTATTAATTTAGTTAAGCAATTAACAATAAAATAAAGATTTTTTAATTAATCTGTAAGTTTTGATATAATTAAACGACACTATCTTTGATATAAATAGTCATACCATGAAAAAAATTACTTTCCTCTTTGTTTCTATATTATTTATTTCCTTGGCTTCATTTTCTCAAAGTACCGCTAATTATAACATTGTTTTTGAAAGTTTTTGGGAAACTCCAACTGGTGACCCATTACATGGCATTAGTACAATCCCCTTACCTAATAATCCACATTGGTCTGCTTTGTCTATTGCTACACATAAAACAGCTAATACTATTTTAATGATGGGAGCCCCTGCATCTGCTGGAATAGAATCAATTGCAGAAACAGGTAGCACTAGCGCTTTTCAATCTGAAGTTACAGCAAATCCTGACGCTGATCAATTTGCTATTGGTAGTGGACTTGGATCTGCTCAAGGTACCATAACTAAGAATATTCAAATAAGCAAAGATTACCCTTTTGTAAGCTTAGCAACTATGATAGCTCCAAGCCCCGATTGGTTTGTCGCCGTTAATAGTGAAAATTTAAGATCCGGAAATGATGCCGTTAATAATGGTTGGAAAACAACTTATACTATAGATGTATTTCCTTATGATGCAGGAACGGAAAATGGCAATGGATACAGTGGGACGAACCCAGACACATCACCACAAGGGGTCATAACAAGTCTAGAAAACGTAGAACCGTTCGATGGTCTAAACAGTAATATGAGCCATAGAATTGGAACCGTCACTTTTAATTATATAGATTCTACGCTTAGTACTGAAACAATTAATACCATTGATAACGTAAAAGTGTTCCCAAATCCAACAAAAGGTGATATTACAATTTCTAATATTCAAGGTATTGAATTAAGCTCTATAAAAGTTTTTAACGTACTTGGCCGCTTGGTTAAGCAAATAGAAGTGAAAAAAGGATTATCAAAAATTAATAATAATCTAGCGAACCTAAATAAAGGAATTTATCTATTAAATTTAAAAGCTATTGACGGCTCCAGCAAATCACAAAAACTAGTAATCAACTAATAATTAGATATATAATTGAGATCTAACCGATAATATTTACGTTTAAACGTTTTTATTATTCATCTTTTTCATTAAGGAATACATTTGAAAAAAAATGTTTTGCCCTGATGAATATTTTTAACAAAAAGACCAACCTCTTACTTCTCTCGATATTTTTATCGACATCATCTTATGTTTCAGGGCAGAATAAACTAGAAACAAGTTGTGGTACAGTTACAACTCCAGAATTTTTAGAATACATTCGCAGCATAAAGCCACAAATTAAGAAACACGAACAGGTATTTACTTCTTACAAACTTAGAAAAAATAATACACATAGAGCTGTTAATTCTATTCCCATTAAAGCGCACATAATTAGATCTTCAAATGGTAAAGGAGGACTAAGTCTTTCTAACCTAAATGAAGCTATTAAAAACCTTAATGATATTTATGCAGATGCCTACATGGAATTTTTCTTATGTGATGGTATTAATTATATAGATGACGATGTATTGTGTCATTTTAAAAAAGGTAATGAAAATGATTTAAAAGAAACGAACTATACTGCTGGCTTAATAAATATTTATTTTACCGATTATTTGGAAAACGCTTCTAAAGAAAGTATTTGTGGTTATAGTAATAATGTTGGGCGACATGATGATATTATTGTAATGAAAAATAGCTGTGCTACTAATAATTCTTCTTTACCTCATGAATTGGGTCATTTTTTCTCTCTAACACATACGCACGGACCCGATAATACTAAAATGACTAGTGAGTTAGTTGATGGTAGCAACTGCGACACAGATGGTGATGGTATTTGTGATACACCTGCAGATCCTATGCTTTCTTACAATACTATTAATAACTTTTGTGAGTTTACTGGCATAGAAACTGATGCTAACGGACATACATTCAATCCAGATACAGGCAACATAATGTCTTATTCAAGAAAGTTATGTAGAAATCATTTTACAGATCAACAACTTGCCAGAATGTATGCCTATTACCAAACTACAAAAAACTATTTAGCCTGCCCTTCATTTAACGCTAATTTTAGCGCAGATATTAGTGCTACATGTGAAGAAACGCTGACCGTTAATTTCAACAATGATTGTACAAATATTACAAATTGGCAATGGGATGTCGACTCCGATGGTATTATTGACTACACCAACCAAAACCCCTCGCATACCTATAAAACAGGAATTTATGATGTAACACTTACAGTTTCTAATAAATCAAAAACTATAAAGAAAACCTTTTCAAAATTCATAAAAGTTGGTACAGAAATCAATCCTATACAAGAAGATTTTGACGATTTTGAAATAGCAGGAGATAACGGTTGGACAATTATCGATGCTTCTAAAAACGGTTATAATTGGTACTCAAATACTGGAAAAACAACTACTGATGGTACTGGGCCATTACATGATAATACAACTGATACTGGAGCAGGAAAATATATTTATGCGGAAGCCTCTGGAGCAAAATTAGGGGACGTAGCTGAATTTATTTCACCTTGTATCAATATCACCTCATCAAATACCAATCTGGAATTTTCATATCATATGTTTGGTAAAAACGTGGGAGCGTTACATGTAGATATAAAAACAGATAGTGGTTATATTAATGATGTCATCCCAGCACTCCATGGAAACCAACAAGCAAGTCAAAGTGATCCATTTTTAAAGAAAATTGTTAACTTGAGATCTTATAAAAACCAAACTATAAAAATTCGTTTTAGAGCTATAAGAGGTGCTAGTTGGGATGGAGATATTGCTATCGATGATATTCTTATTACTAGTACTAAAGAAAAAGAACAAACTACATTCAACACTTTATCCAGCATAAAAACGTATCCAAACCCAATCAAAAATGGAACACTATACATTAGTCATATAAATAGTGAGGACATTTTAAATTATCAAATTTCCAATGTATTCGGACAAGTATTCTTATCTGGAATATTAACAAATCAGCCAATTAATGTGAGTAGTTTGGCTTCTGGAACTTACTTTATTACTATTAGTAGCAAGAATTCAAGAATTGTTAAAAAAATTATTAAGTAAAAAAGTCTTAAGACCGCTTCGCTTTCGGAATCAAGAACAAAGACTGGGCTATAAATAAACGAAAAATAGAAAGGCTAAGAAATATTATTCTAATAACTAGTGAATTGGAAGCTCCTATATTAAAGTCACATTAGAATGATTTTCTAAAATTCACCTTTTAAGCAAGGTTTTATTAATTTGTTTTATTAGGCTTGGACCTTCGTAAATAAAACCAGTATAAACCTGTACTAAATCTGCTCCTGCATCTATTTTTTCAAGAGCATCTTTAGCCGAATGTATACCTCCTACTCCAATTATCGGAAATGATTTATTGCTTTTATCAGACAAATATTTTATAACCTGTGTGCTTTTATCTTTTATAGGTTGACCACTTAAACCGCCATGACCTATACTTTCAAGCAATTCTTTAGACGCTTTTAAATCGCTTCTATCCATGGATGTATTACTTGCAATAACACCATCTAAATTCGTTTCAGCAACAAGCGCTATAATTTCATCTAATTGTCCATTATTTAAATCTGGAGCTATCTTAAGAAGAATTGGTTTCTGTTTTTTAAAGGCTGTATTTGCATTTTGCACTGCGCCTATCAACTCCTCTAAATAATCCTTATCATTTAACTTAGCATGACTTCCAACGTTAGGGCAACTAACATTAAGTACAAAATAGTCTACATAAGGATGTAATGCGTTAAAACACTCTAAATAATCTTTGGTGTAATCTTCTGGTTTTGTGCTCGTGTTTTTTCCAATATTACCACCAATAATCAATTTGCCTTTGTTCTTTTTTAATTGAGAAATAGCCGCTTCCAACCCCTCATTATTAAATCCCATACGGTTAATAATTCCTTGATCATCTTTTAACCTAAACAATCTCTTCTTAGGGTTTCCTGCTTGCCCTTTAGGTGTTACCGTGCCAATTTCAATAAAACCAAAACCAAAATTAGCAAGTTCGTTGTACAACACTGCATTTTTATCAAAGCCAGCAGCTAAACCCACGGGATTTTTAAATGTTAATCCGAATAAGTATCGCTCTAATTTTACATTTTCGAGTGCATATAAGCTTCTAAAAATAGCTGCTAAGCCAGGAATTTTAGAGGTGAATTTTATTAGAAAAAAAGTGAAATGATGAATCCTTTCTGGGTCAAATAAAAAAAATAGAGGGCGAAGTAGTAATTTATACATTCAGTATTATTTATGCAAAAATACTCCTAAATAAAAAATTTAACAATTCAAAAGCAAAAAAAATTAATAATCGTATTTTTAAACCCATATAATAAGCATTTGATTATTTAACCAAAACCATGCTAAATTTTATTTAAAAATGATTTCAAAAGAAAACATCATAAAACGTTTTGTAAGTTACGTTACTATTGATACAGAATCCGATCCAACATCAAATACAACACCTAGCACAAAAAAACAATGGGATTTGGCCAATAAACTAGCCGAAGAACTTAAAAGTATTGGGATGACAGATGTTAGTATTGATCAAAATGCCTATATCATGGCAACTCTACCAAGCAATGTAGATCATGATGTTCCAACCATTGGATTTATTTCGCATTTTGACACCTCGCCAGATTTTACAGGAGCTAATGTAAAACCTCAGGTTATTGAAAATTATGATGGCAATGATATTGTTTTAAATGATACTGAAAACATTGTATTATCACCAGACTATTTTGAAGATTTACTATTGTACAAAGGTCAAACTTTAATAACAACAGACGGTACTACCCTTTTAGGAGCCGATGATAAAGCTGGGATTTGCGAAATTGTTTCGGCTATGGAATATTTAGTGAATCATCCAGAAATTAAACATGGTAAAATAAGAGTCGGTTTTACTCCCGATGAAGAAATAGGTAGAGGAGCCCATAAATTTGATGTTAAAAAATTTGGTGCAGACTGGGCTTACACTATGGATGGTAGTCAAATAGGCGAATTAGAATACGAAAACTTTAACGCTGCTGGAGCCGTAGTAAAAATAAAAGGTAAAATTGTACATCCCGGATATGCAAAAGGTAAAATGATAAATTCTATGTACATCGCGCAAGAATTCATTAATTCTCTGCCACGTTTAGAAACGCCAGAACATACAGAAGGCTATGAAGGCTTTTTTCATTTACATAGCATGAAAGGACATGTTGAAGAAACTGTTTTAGAATATATTATTCGTGATCACGATAAAGGTCATTTTGAAGCTCGTAAAGAGGTGATGCAAAAGCTAACTAACGAATTAAATTCGCAATACGAACGGGAAGTCATTACTACCGAAATTAAAGATCAATATTTCAATATGAAAGAAAAAGTCGAGCCCGTGATGCATATTGTAGATATTGCAGAAAAAGCCATGATACAACTTGGCATCAAACCACTTATCAAAGCTATTCGTGGAGGTACAGATGGCTCACAATTAAGCTATATGGGTTTACCTTGTCCGAATATATTTGCTGGTGGACATAACTTTCATGGACGTTATGAATATGTACCTGTTGAAAGTATGATTAAAGCAACGGAAGTGATTTGTAAAATTGCTGAGTTAACGGCTTTAGAGAAGTAGAAAACACATTTAATCATTATCAATTCAAAATCAGAAAATATTTCTGATCTATTAAACGATTTAGTAATTAAACAACAACATCTTGTAGTCTCACCTATACACGATTACCTATTCGTGTTTTAGAACAATATACCTGGTTCTTTCATGCACAACTATGCATTTAAATATTGTATTTTTAAATAAAAATGCAATAGATTTAAAAAGTATCGTCTTTTTAACCAAAGACCCTCTATAAATGGTTAAATGAATTCAGAATCTGAAAACAGTAAAAAACTTAATGATTTTTTTGGTAGAGAATACCGATCTCTGAAAATTTATGTAAATAACAGAATAAAGGATACTGCCAGTCGTAGTGCTGAAGATATTATTCAGGATGTCGCTTTAAAGTTATTCTCAGGAGCCGATAGATATGCCCCTATCAACAATGTAGCTGGTTTTGTTTATAGGTCAATTAGAAATAAAATAATTGATATTATGCGAACAACTAAACAAACAGAGCAAATAGAGATTGATAGTGAGTTTTCAAATCTGGCTGAAATGATTCATCAATCGACCGATAATCATACTTCAGAGGAAATGATTCCTCTTTTAAAAAAGAGTATTAAACAACTTAAGCCAGGATATAGAGATATTATTATTGCGGTAGATTTTGAAGGTTACACATATAAAGAAATTTCTAAAGAAACCAGAATTCCAGAAGGCACACTCATGTCCCGAAGGCATAGAGCCATAGGCATGTTATATAAAAAATTAGAATCAGAAATTAACAAATATAAAAACGACATATCATGAAAAATTACTTCACTCATAAATTCAGAGAAAAATCTCCAATAGAGATTGCTGGAATAATAATCTTTGGAGCTATAGCCATTACCGGTTTAGCTATTCTATTTGGCTTTGTAATTATGTGGCTATGGAATTGGCTTATGCCAGAGATTTTCGGACTTACCACACTTACGTATTGGCAGGCTGTAGGGTTATTTATATTCCTAAAATTATTGCTTGGAGGCTGTGGAGGCGGTGGAAAATCATCTAAAAGCTCGAAACGAAAATGTGATGATAATTCAAAAAGTGATTTTTCAAAATGGAAACATTATGATGAATTTTGGGAAGAAGAAGGCGATATTCTTTATAAACAATATCTCGAACGAAAAACAAACCCAATACAAACTAACGAATCAGAATCATTTTAAATTTTATTATTTTAATACTCTATTATGCATCTATTAATCTTTGAAACAGATATTAAGTCAAAGAAAAAAGTAAAAGCTTTAAAATCGGTATTTAATAAGCATTCTGATATTTTAAAATGGTCTGTAGATATTGAAGACATTGACAATGTCCTTAGAATTGAAGCGACCACCAATATTACAGAAGCCGACATCATTAATATGGTTCAAATACACGGTTTTTATATCAAAACACTAACCTATTAAACATCCAATTGCCAACGGCAAGGCCAAATGATTATTACTATAATAACACCTATATAAAAAAATTAATGGTTAGGTAAAATGATGTTCAGATGGAAATTTGTAAATTAATTGCTTAAAGCAGTACATTTACATTAAATAAAAAAAGGATACTATGAATCCGTCTGCGCAAGGTTGGACAAAAAAGCTACTAAAGGAGATTGAAAAAAAGGATACTATCTTTAATTTCAATGAAGAGACCTTTTATAATGCCCTAAGAAATTGTGGTTTCATATATGGAAGTAATTTAGATATAGTTGAAAATATAGTTGCTAAAAAAGACCTTACAGAAGAAGAACTTTGTAAAACAAATTTACTTTTAACATTATTATACACTCATAAAAATTCAAAGTCTAAAATACCATTTATTGATAGTGTCATAAACTTTTACACAGATATAAATGAACTTAAAATTTCATTCTTTCAGGAGTTATTAGGCGAAAAAAAGTCTAGTGAACAACTCGAAAAAATAATTCATAAACGAGTACAAATAGATGCTAATGTACTTACTAAGAACTTTAATTATTTTATTATAAATGCTTTACTTTTTATTGATGTTCTGGCTTATCAGGAATTCTTAAAAAACGATACCATTTCAATTGATTACATTAGAAATTTAGAAGCTGCAATTGAAACTATTTCTTTAGATGTTTTAAACTCTAAAACTATAAAAAATCAATACGACGAAAGTTTAATAAAGCTCTTTGAATCTTCGCTACGATTTAAAGACAACATTCATGTTAACTATAAAAAAGCTGTTGAAATTATTAAAACGAAACAGGAGAAGTACTATATTTTAGACTTAGCATGTATGGCAACTTGGGGAGATAGAACTATTGATGACAATGAACAAAAATTTTTATTTCGGTTAGGTACCGATTTAAGTCTTCATACGTCGCGTATTAGTCAATCTATAGATGCTGTAAACCATTTTTATAAGTCCAACAAAGACAATATAGCACTTTTAAGTTCAAAAAATATTGTGCAAAGTTTTTACAATAACTCTAGTAAAATGGTAAATAAGTTAATTACAAGAAATAGTAAACGCTTGTACCAAGAACTTAAGGACAGTAAAGAACTTATGATTTTATTATCGCAATCTACAGTTCGGGATTTAACCAACGAGGAACAAAAAAAAGTACAAGAACAGTTATTGGATATTTTCAAATCCATACCAAGTCTTGCCATATTTATACTTCCTGGTGGTGCATTGTTGTTGCCTTTAGTAGTTAAATTCATCCCTAAACTATTACCTTCTGCTTTTGATGATAATAGGATCGATGATTAATTATGAAAAAGCAAATTCAAACTTACTTAAATCGTTATGTCTCATTTTCTGAAGAAGAAATAGACTTATTTTATACCTATCTTAAACCACAAGTCTTTCAAAAAAAAGAATTCATCTTAAAAGAAGGCGAGGTCTGTAAAATTAAATTCTTCATTACAAAAGGGTTAATACGTATTTTTGAGATTGATAAAAAAGGGAATGAAAACATCCACCATTTTGGTATAGAAAACTGGTGGATGACCAATATGGAAAGCTTTGTTACCGAGCAACCTTCTCTTCTATATATTCAAGCACTTGAAGAAACAACACTACTTACTATTAGCAAAGCTAATCTAGAAAAGGCATTTATTACGATACCTAAACTAGAACGTTTGTTTAGGATAATAACCGAAAAAATGGTTATTGCCATAGATCGTAAAAATGAACATTTTCTTAAAATGACTAGTAAAGAACGGTATCTCGGATTTATAAAAGAACTTAAGGATTTTTCTCAGCGAGTCCCTCAATACATGATAGCTTCGTACCTTGATATTACACCTGAATACTTAAGCGAACTAAGGAAAAACAAATAGATCGTTATTTCTTAAGACATCTTAATTTTTACTGGTTTTCTCTATCCTAATTTTGTTTCATAATTAAAAAAAACATCAAATTATGGAACGAATTTCTTATACCGATATTCCAGAAGGACTATTTAAAAACTTAAGAGCTATAGAAGACTTAATATCTAATTCTCCTTTAGAAAACAAGCTCTACGAGCTTATTAAACTTAGGATTTCTCAAAAAAATGGCTGCGCTTATTGTGTAGATATGCATTATAAAGAGTTAAAACATGCAGGTGAAACAGAACTACGCTTATCATCATTATGTGTTTGGGAAGAAACACCTTATTTTTCAGATAAAGAACGAATCGTATTAAAGTTTGCCGAAACACTTACAAAAATAAATAATTCACCTATACCTGAAGAAGTTTACACACCTTTGTTAGCCCATTTTAACAAAACTGAAATCTGCTACTTGTCCTTGGCTATAACACAAATAAATACGTGGAACAGACTTATGAAAGTGTTTCTATTCACTCCTGGAAATTATAAAGTAGGAGATCATTAATAATGAACTCATCTTGACTTTTTCTATTTCCTAAAAAATGGTTAAAATTTGCCTATATTTTGTTATTTTTTTTATGCTTAGCACTGCTATGCCTTGCAAAAAATGCCTCATCTGAACAAATTTTATCTCATTCCTGCCCGTCCGGCAGGCGGGTTCGGTTAAAAACAAAAAGTCAAGATGAGTTCAATGAATCAAAACATTATTAAAATATTTTTAAATTAAGAGTAATAAAATATACTTTTTAGTTCTTAATCCAGTATCCGATAAAAGGTAATGCGTATTATCTTTTATCGGATATTTTCTTTTACATAAGTATATGATTTCAAAAAAAGGGTGAATTTTATTTTTTTTCTGTTAGATTTACAACCTTACTAACCATTAATCTAGAAAATACAGGTATGACCTCTTACACTATAAAAGAAATTAATGACATTTTAAAAGGCAAATTAATAGGAAACACAACACAATCTATTGAAGGTCCGGAACAACTACAAAATGCCAATAGTAATCATATAACTTTTATAGGGAGCACAAAATATGTCAAGCATTGGGCAGATTCAAAAGCCTGTGCAGCTGTAGTAAACGATAACCTAAATGTAGAGCCTGGAGATAATCGCGCATTAATTAAAGTTAAAAATGCCGATTTAGCCATGGCAAAAATTTTAGAGCTCTTTAATCCACCAGCCCCAGAATTTGAAACAGATATTCACCCCACAGCAGTTATTCATGAAACCGCTAAAATAGGTGAAGGCTGTAAAATAGGAGCCAATTGCTATGTGGGTAAAAATGTAGAACTTGGAGACGGTGTTATTTTATACCCTAATGTTTGTGTTTTTGACGAAACAACAATTGGAAACAATACCATTGCTTGGTCTGGAACAGTTATCAGAGAACGTTGTATTATAGGGAGTCATTGTATTTTCCACACTAATGTAAGTATTGGTGCAGATGGTTTTGGATACCGCCCAAGTGACGACGGTCACGGTCTTGTTAAAATACCACAAATTGGAAATGTTATTATAGGCCATTATGTTGAAATTGGCGCAAATTCCTGTGTAGACCGTGCTAAATTTAGTGCAACCATTGTTGGTGATGGTTGTAAAATAGATAACCTAGTACAAATAGCCCATAATAGTGTTATGGGACGTTTTTGCATCATGGCTGGACATAGCGGACTTGCTGGTTCTGTAACTTTAGGAGACGGCGTTATTATTGGAGGTAGCGCTTCTATCAAAGATCATACTACTATAGAATCTGGAGCTACCGTTGGAGCTGGTTCTGGTGTTATGAATAATGTAAAAGCAGGAGAAACCGTTTTAGGGTATCCTGCGCAAGATGCCAGAGACATGTTGAAGCAATGGGTAGCTATGCGTAGGCTAGCCAAAAAGTGACTTTAATACTTTTATATCTACTGAAAATAGATTATACAATGTTATATTCTATATAAGAAGTATTCCATCCCCCCCCTTATCAATTATTGACAGCAACTAAGAATAAAGGTAATTTAAAAAGCGTTATAAATGATAAATCAAATTTATTTACTAATTAAGAGTATAAAGTATAAGCCACTTAATCGTTACCCTCTAGGGCATTTTTACTCCCCAATCATCTCTAAAAAAGAATTTTTAGAACTCGAAGAGCATATATGGGAAGAAGCTGAGAATAAAACATTACCTGGAATCAATTTAAATTCTGAAAAACAGATTTCCTTAATAAAGGAATTTGAAAAATATTATGATGAGATGCCCTTTGAAGAAGAAGCATCTCCTGAAAAAAGATACTGTCTCGGCAATAACTCTTATGGATATACTGATGCGATCATGCTCTATTCATTTATTAGGCATTTTAACCCTAAAAATGTTATAGAAATTGGTTCAGGATTCTCATCTGCATTAATGCTTGATACAAAAGACATCTTTAAAATGGATACAAATTATACTTTCATTGAACCGTATCCAAAATTACTGAATAGCCTTTTAAAAGACCATGATAAAAACTCGTGTAAAATTTATAAAAGTAAGGTTCAAAAGGTACCTATTGAAGTATTTAACGAGTTAGAAGTAAATGACATTTTGTTTATAGATAGTAGCCACGTCTCAAAAGCAGGTAGTGACGTAAATTTTGAGCTTTTCAACATTTTACCCAGCTTAAAATCTGGTGTCATAATTCACTTTCATGATGTTTTTTATCCTTTTGAGTATCCAAAAGAATGGATTACAAGAGGCCGAAATTGGAATGAAGATTATCTTTTAAGAGCATTTTTGAGTTATAATAATGATTTTGAGATATTACTTTTTTCGCATTATATTCATGAACACTTTAAAGACGCGTTTAAGAATATGCCACTAACTTATAAATGTACTGGTGGAAATCTGTGGCTAAGAAAAAAATAATTACTGTATACAGTATAAATACTTTAAAGATCTTATGAAATGCATATTGAACTCATTTAGATTAATACCTGTATTTTTTATTTTTATGCTTTTCTTTAGTGGAAAAAACTATCAAAAAAACGCACCTATGAATATCGTTAGAGGTTTGAACCCTGCAATTTCAGAATACACTGTTTTAGAACAAGACTTTATTACTAAAATTGCTAAAAAACTAAGAAACAATGGGTTTCCTCTTGATCAATTAACAAGTGTTCGTCTCAAAAATAGAATCCTTTCTAAAAAAGACTATTATACTTATAATGAAATTACTTTTTTAATTAATCCTGGGGCTTACAAGCAAGGTGAGCTCAATTCTGTGATTGCAAATATTGGTATAGGATGGGAAGATCCCTCTGTTATAAGAACACCAGATGGCGGTATTGAGTTTGAAGTAGGTCGTAAAATAAAATATACAGATTTAGTAATGCACCTTTATCGTTTGCAAAACTCCTATTCTCACCACATACTTTTAAAAGATCACGATATAATACTAGAAAAAATAAATAATTTATTACTTACAAGTAAGATAGAAGACATTAAATACTTCTCTTCAAAAGGAATATCGGAATTAACTAAAAATTATCTTATTTCAATCACAGCATGTCATGAAAAAAGACATGTATATAACATGGTGATCCAAAAAATGGATCATGAGCTCATAGATTCTAAATACTTCAATTAACTTATTGAAGAATATCGTTTACAAATAGACCTTAACACATCTACCGTAGTGGTATTAGATAGTTTTGACCCTACTTTCTTTCCTACTCCTGCAGCCAACCCTTACAAGCCTTTTAGTAAAGAAGAGCATTCGAGGTAGCAAAATGGCTTTCAGTTCAGTTTTTATTTAACCTGAGTCGACGTAAACTTTATTAAAAACATCTTATATAATCCAATGAAATACAACTATTTACCATTGACGGAGCGAAACATGAGCCCTTCGACTGCTCTCCTTTAGATTTCTTCTTTAAAACCTTTTAAGAACTTGATTATCAATTTATAATATTTCAAACTAACGTTATTTAACTCAATTAAATGAAGCTCGAAACTTTAAAGGTGAAACATTGGTTTTCGTTTTAAATAATTTACTGAAAGATTGAGAATGTTCAAATCCCAACTCATAAGCAATTTCACTAACTGATAAATTTGTAGTCGATAATTTTTCTTTTGCTTTTTCTATTAATTTATCGTGTATATGTTGTTGTGTCGTTTGCCCCGTTAAACTTTTGAGTAAACTACTTAAATAACCAGGAGACATATTTAAGGTATTAGCAATGTATTGAACCGTTGGCAAACCTTTATTTATAACCTCTTCACCATTAAAATACTCATTAAGTAATGCTTCAACGTCATTTAATTTATAATGACTGGTTTTTTTCCTAGTAATGAATTGACGTTGATAAAATCGTTGGGCATAATTGAGTAATAACTCAATTTGTGCTATGATAATATTCTGACTAAAATTGTCAATATTATTTTCTATTTCCTGCTTAATGTTTTGGAAAATACCCTCAATAACGGCTTCTTCTTTTTCAGACATAAAAAGGGCTTCATTTATAGAGTAATCAAAAAAATCATATTGCTTAATTGTTTTTGAAAGCGAAGAATTCCAAAAAAAATCTGGATGTATAAGAAGTAGCCAACCTGATGGTTTCAAATTGGCTTTAGTATTAGGTTCAATACTCAATATTTGCCCTGGTGATATAAAAGACATCAAGCCCTCATCAAAATCATATTTTTGTTGACCGTATCTAATAGTTCCCACATTTCTTTTTACACCAATAGAGTAAAAATCAAAATTCCAATGTTCGCCAATATGCTCAGGTAGTATTTTAGAAAGACCATAATCAACTAAACTGACTAAAGGGTGTAGTGGACTAGACAATCCCCTGATTTTATGAAAATCACTTATGGTTTCAATCTTACGGATCTTGTTTTTCATTTATACTTTTTGAATTTATAACAACATACCTCCAGAAACTTCGATACGCTGTCCATTAACCCATTGTGCTTCTTCTGTACAAAGGAAAGCCACAACGCCGCCAATATCTTCGGCTTCCCCAACCTTACCTAAAGCTGTAATATTAGCAATAATTTGTCTTTTTTCTTGATTATCTCTGTTTGTTCCTCCTCCAAAATCTGTAGCAATAGCTCCTGGAGCAATAACATTAGAGGTAATCTTTCTAGATCCTAATTCTTTTGCCAGATATCTGGTAAAAACTTCAACAGCCCCTTTCATACAAGCATAAACCGATGAACCAGGAAAAGAAAACCTTGTTAAACCTGACGATATATTAATAATGCGACCTTTATCATTAATATATGGCAACCCTTTTTGCGTTAAGAAATATACCCCTTTAAAATGAATATTTAACATCTCATCAAATTGATCTTCGCTCGTATCAATAATGAGCTGGTTCAATCCAGTACCAGCATTGTTTATTATAAAATCAAAATTTGGACTTCCATATTCGCTAGTCAAGTATGAAGATACTCGATTAAAAAAATCTTCAAACACTTTTGTATTACTCGTATCTAATTGAAAAGCTTTTGCTTTTTGACCATGTCTTTCAATCTCACGAACAACCTTGTCTGCCGATTCCTTATTGGTTTTATAGGTAATAATAACATCAATGCCCTTTTTAGATATATTTATAGCCATATCTCTACCTAAACCTCTACTACCTCCTGTTACCAATGCAATTTTACTTTGTTTCATTTTTAATAATTTTTGTTTCAACAAAGTTCAGTATAAACAAAAAACCATTTGTAGTCAAATTCGAGAATACTGTAGCCAGATTATAGATTAAAATAATCTACGAAAAAATTTTATAGAAAATTAAAACGCTATAAACTTATTGTTAACAATACATTAGGTCACATTTCAATCTAAAAGACACAATAATATTAATAAAAAACCATGAATTATTTTAATTAGTTAGGATTCCTTACTATATTTGCAAAGCAATTTTGCAATAAACTCTAAAAATAAACAAATGAGTAAATCAATTTTTTATCACGCAGGATGTTCTGTTTGTGTAAGTGCAGAACATGACATTATTAATTTAGTAGGAGCTGAAAATGTTGAAATAGTTAACATTGGAGAAAACAAAGCAAGGATTAAAGAAGCTGAAAATGCTGGCGTTAAATCTGTACCAGCACTAGTTACCCCAAATGGTAACACATTGCATATAAATTTTGGAGCTTCAATGAGCGATGTAAAAGGCTAATTTTTAATATATATAGTTAGGATTCCTAATTTAAAAGAATCCTAACTATATAAAAACAATTTTAAATGAAGATTTCAGTTTGGGACACTTATGTAAAAAAAGAAGATGGAACTATTATGCATTTCGACATTTTAGTACCAGATAGTTTAACTGATGAACAAGTCATATTTAAATATGGTACACATTATCTTGAAAGTAAACCTTTTAAAGTTAAAGAATTAACTGTAAATGAATGTCGTTTTTGTCATATTGAACAGGCAACAGATGAAATAATTGCTGCTGTTACCGAAAAAGGCTATGCCATTATAGAAATGGAAAATTGTAGTTAATTTAATTAGGATTACTAACTTTGCCTATTAAACAAATAATCGACAGGCTTTATTATGGATGAAAGTGCTTTTGACCCAAATCAACAACAAAACGAAATTTCCAGTAAAATAGTTGTTGGTTTTGAACGAATTTCTGAAATCTTTAAAATTCTTCTTTGGGAGAAGGCAAAATTAGTTGGCTTAAGCCCTATTCAAATTCAAATATTGATTTTTATAGCTTATCACAAAGATGAATTATGCAACGTTAGCCATTTAGCAAAAGAGTTTAATCTCACGAAGCCAACAATAAGTGATGCTATAAAAGTTTTAGATAAGAAAAAAACTATTATCAAGGACTATTCATCATCAGACAGTCGTAGCTATACAATACAGCTATCAGCTTTAGGCAAAAAAATAGTTTCTCAAACCAACGATTTGGCCAATCCTCTTAAAACACAAATAGAAAATTTTAACCAAGTAGACCTGGAAAGTGTTTTTAAAACATTAAGTGAATTAATATATAAGCTAAACCGAAATGGAATTCTTAAAGTACAACGTATTTGTTTTGGTTGCAAATTTTATAAAAAAAGCAACAGTACTAGTTATTGTAATTTACTGGAAAAAGAATTATTGAGTGATGACATTCGTTTAGATTGCCCAGAATATCAAGAAAAATAAGTGAGTACCTCCCTACTCTAACCAAGCCTTAAAATCCTTAACACGTTCACGAGCAACTATAACGTCTTGTTCGTTATACATCTTCAATTTTATTTGCAAACGCGAATTAGTATAGCTCACCATATCTTTTATAGCATGGATGTTTACAAAGAATTTTCGATTAATACGATAAAACGTTTGAGGTTCCAACTCATCTTCCAAATGTTCCAACGTAGTATCTAAAAGATAGTTTCTACCTTCGGTTGTATATAAGTATGTGCCTTTATTTTCGCTGTAAAAACACTCAATATCATCAATATTAATAAGCTTTAAATGCTGCCCTACTTTTACTGAAAAGCGTTTTTTATATTCTCTATCTATAGGATTGATTAACAGTTTTTTAATATCATCAAAATCTAAAGTCACAACCTGTTTTTGAGGAGCGCGTTCTTCATATTTTTTTACTGCAATAGCTAAATCCTCTTCATCAATAGGCTTTAATAAATAATCTATACTATTTAACTTAAAGGCTTGTAGCGCATATTCATCATAAGCCGTGGTAAAAATAACAGCACTTTTAATTTCAATAGATTCAAAAATTTCGAATGACAGACCATCACTTAATTGAATATCCAGAAAAATTAAATCAGGATGTGCATTGCTTTGAAACCACTGTATTGACTCTTCAACAGAGTGCAACATTATTTGAGTCTCTACATTTAATGCTTTCAACATACGTTGTAAACGTCTTGCTGATGGTTTCTCGTCTTCAATAATGATTACATTCATTTCTTTCTTTATATAAATCTGTTATTATTACTACTCAAATGAGTTTATATTACTCCCAACGTTTTTTGTCTTTATCTAAAAACTCATTCATCTTGCGTTCTTCCCATTTTTTACTAAAAAATAGGTTTTTACCAAATATACCCATAGCATGAAACCCTAAACCAATTCCCCAAAAAAGAGGTGTAGAAAATGTTCCAAAGTGCCAAAAATCACCATTGGTATTCATAGCAATCATAACAATAATAAACGTATTTACTAATACATACCATAACGCATGCCAATAAAAACCTTTTATCTCTTTTAGTCTTTTTTGTGCTCTTAAATAAGCATCTTCTCGTTTATATTCTTCCGATAAATAATTATAATCTCTTTTTTTCATGTTTCAAAATTTAACTCCAACGCATTTTTTCTTCTTCTTCTTCCATAAACTCTTGTATCTTTCTTTCTTCCCATTGGCGTCCCAAAACACCATTGTTTACAAATACATTATAAGCGTGAAACCCCAAACCTATACCCCAACCTGCCATTGGAAACCAAAACCATTGAAAGTTCCAATACGTTTTATAATTAACAAAAGCCAAAAAGGGAATGACTAAGCAATAGGCTATTAAATGATAATAAAATTCTTTGAGATCTTCTACTCTTTTTCGAGCTCTTAAATAGTTACTATCTACTTGTGAATCTAGTAATTTTTGCATGATTTCCTGTAGTTTAATTCCAATGTTTATTATCTTCTTCCTCTTGCATGTACTTTTCAATTTTACGTTTTTCCCAATCCCTACCAAAGGCACCATCGTTAATGAACACCCTAAAAGCATGAATGGCTAAACCTATACCCCAACCAAACATTGGAAACCAAAACCACTGAAAACCCCATGATGTTCGATAGTTTATAAATATTAAAAACGGAATGACCAAACAATAGGATATTAGGCTATAATAAAAACCTTTAAGTTCTTCTACATGTTTACGTGCACGCACATAACTATCGTCTATTTCTGGTTGTATTTGCGATCTCATAACTATAATTTGTTTTGTAAGCATAGGAATAGCTACTGCAAATCTATTTGCTTCTTTATTAATATTAACTTTCCTATTCGTTAATAGGTCATAGCGCTGTTTAATATTGCTCAAACCTACGCCACTACTCTTCTTTACTATTTGTTTTGGTTGTAAATTATTTTCAACAACCAAATAATCCCTTTCTTCATAAATCTTTATGTGTAAAGGTTTACTTGATGTTACCATATTATGTTTTACTGCATTTTCTAAAAGCAGCTGTAATGATAATGGCACTACTTTACTTTCTGGATTGGATGCCTTTTCTGGCATATCGAAAACGATACTATCCTCAAAACGCATTTTGAGTAAAGACATATAAGTTTTAGCAAATTGTAATTCTTCATCGACAGTTATCAATTCTTTATCTTTTTGTTCTAAAACATAACGATATACTTTAGATAAAGAGGTTGTGAACTTTTGTGCATTATTTGGGTTTTCTTCTATTAAACTAGTGAGTACATTTAAGCTATTAAATAAAAAATGTGGATCTAACTGATTTTTTAAAGCGTCAAATTTAGCACTTGCAGTTCCTGCTATGACCTTTTGCTCTTTTATTCTATTTTGTTGGTACCTATTATAAAAGTATACAACATGGAATATGATAACGATAGTTAGTGTTATCCACAATCCAAACCGATAAGGTTTAAACGTTTCATTTGCAATAAACTCATAAAAAGACTCGCCCTCAAGACTGAGTGCTGTGAGCATTCTCAATACGAACAGGCCAATTAATGTAATAATGGTAGCGCCTATAATTCCTATTATAATACGCTTTACAGTATCTTCTTTTTTCCAATTAAGACGGTTTATATAATAGAAAAAATACATATTGGAAAACCCAAGCACAAAAGAATACAACTGATAAAAAACAAATTCAATTAAAAGATCGTTAAGGCTATTAAGTTTAAATCCATCTGTGAGGAAATTATCTATTAAAAAGATAACACACCCAATGGCAAAAGCGATAAAGATATTTTTAACTGATTTTGTCATAATATTTTTTTAGTACTATTTAATTTATTTTCTGCATGATTCTAATACTTGAACCGCACGCTCGTTACCCCAATTAGGATGAAATGGTGTTTCAGGCTTAAAGTTAGCAAAAAGTTCTATGGCTCTTTCCAGATCTTTACAGAAAGGTGTCGTGTCTTGCCCAAAATAACGTGCGCCTCCCATATCCCATTCTGCTTTACAATAAGCCACTCTTGGGTTTTTAGGTGCTATTAGCGATGCTTTTGTATATAATTTAACAACTTTTCCAGATAAAGTCCTGCCATAAGTAGCACCGTCAAAAGCAACCCAAACCGTATGTAATAGTGCTTGTAACACAAGAATTTCTGCATTGTCCTTAGAAATAGCTGTAGCGTCATTGATTAAATCTTGTGCTTTTTTTAATTGAGCTGTTAATTTTTCTTTGTCTTTTTCTCCAAAACCGCTAATAATATTAATTTGTGCAGCATAATAAGGTGGTAGCCAATTATCTGGTTCCGCTTTTGCAATGCGTTCAAACATATTAGATGCCTCTGTTGTATTATTGCTGCTCCAAAGCCCAAAAGCTTTTTGCATGCCTTTTTCATAATTAGTTTGAGACTGTATAAATCCCGAAATTAATAGTGCTGTAATAATGATTAAATGTTTCATGTATTTGTGTTTTATAGTTTTAATTATGAAACAAATATCATATCATACCCCCTATTTTTAAAAACTGACTTACCGAACTGTTATTTTTTTGAGATGAAATGTTACCCCTATATCTTTTCTAAATAGTATTGACTTATTTTATGATAAAAATTGCATAAAAAAAATCAAGAGATATTTAAATACCTCTTGATTTACACATTGATATAATAACTATCTACAAACCTCAACCTTCATTATACTTGAAGAAAATTGGTACTGAATAAGCTACTTTTACAGGTTTACCGCGCTGGGTTCCTGGTTTCATTCTAGGTAATAAATTTATAATACGTTCTGCTTCTGCTTCTAAAAGTCTATCTGGACCTCTAGATCTCACACCAGTAATATGTCCTTTAGAATCTATAATGAATACTACAGATACACGTCCTTGTATACCCATATCTAAAGCTTCTTCCGGATATTTAAAGTTTTCTACAACATGCTCTTGTATTTTTTGTTGAAAACAAGCTTTCATCCTTTTTTTAGGTAATCCTTCACATCCAGGAAAAACAGGCACATTTTCAATAAGAGCAAAAGCAACTTCAACTTCTTCTTCAACTTCTTCTACACTAATATCACTAACTTCTACAACATCTCGAATAGCATCTTCCTGCGATGATTCTGTACTTTCAAAAACGGTTTCTTCTATCTCTTCAGTGTCTTCTACAATTTGAATAGACTCTTGGGTAACCACTGGTGGCGGTGGCGGTGGTGGCGGTGTATTTATAGTTACAACAGGAATTTCCTCTTCAAATTGAGTTTCCACATCTAAAAGATCTACAATAACATCATCCTTTTCATAAGTTTTATATTCTAAAGCTTGCCAGGAAAAAAGTAACATGATGTTTAGACCTATAGCAAAATAGATACTACTATTTCTACTTATTTCTAATTTTGGATTCTTTTTAGCTTTCATGACCCTAATATTTATTGATAGTTTTCTATCATTAATTACTAGTTTGAAATTATCATATTTTCAATAAAATAACTATGACAATTATCATGTCCAAAAAGGACTCTCACGGATCAATTATATCATATTCTAAAATAATTGATATATTTACAGACCGAATGGTCGGTTTTGTATTAATATCTATGAGTGATAAAAAAAATAAGGTACTCCAAATTGCTACTAAATTATTCGCAGAAAAGGGTTTTGAAAATACATCTATGGTAAATATTTGTCATGAAGCCAATGTATCAAAGGGATTGATATACCATCATTTCAAATCAAAAGAGTCTATTTTAATAGAAATTTTCACGGGTGTTACAAATCAAATGATTGAAATGAAAACAGCATCTAAATCGTCTCAAGAACCAAAACTTCAATTGGTACAGCTCATTGAAACTATTTTTTCACAATTGGAACATGACAAGGCCTTTTTTCAACTCAATTTAAATATTATGTTTCAACCATCCACCAGACAAATCTTAAAAGAACAAATAGAGCAAAGAGCCTCACTTCTATTTAACTCTGTTAAAAACATTTTTGATCAAATTTCATTAAAAAAAAGTGATTTACTTAGTTATATGTTCATTGCTGAAATTGATGGAATTTCATTAAACTATCTTTCTATATTTAATGAGTATCCACTTGATATGGTAAAAGAAGAACTCATCAATAAATACAAATATCTTAGAATTAATAATGATTAGAAAATATAAAGAAAAAGAAATCCCAACCCTCATCAAAATATGGGAACAAGCCTCTGCTTTAGCTCACCCTTTTTTAGATAGTGCATTTACTCAAATGGTAAAAAAAGTCATGGCAGAAACATATCTTCCAAACTCTAATACTTGGGTTTATGAAGAACCTACAAAAGTTGTAGGGTTTATTTCTATGATAGAAAACGAAATTGGGGGCTTATTTGTAAATCCAAATTATCATTCCAAAGGTATTGGGACAGCATTGGTAAATCATATCAATCAATTTCACCAAAGCTTAGAAGTTGAAGTTTTTAACGAAAATAAAATAGGAAAGCCTTTTTATGAAAAACATGGGTTTAAAACTTTTAAAGAATATATTCAAGAAGGCACGAATCAAAAAGTGCTAAGAATGAAAAAAATAATAAAATGACATTTGCATTAACACTTGAGGAATTAGGCTATAACGATACCTTAGAAGCTTACCGGAAAGAACAAAATATAGATTCGTTTCTTGTGGGTAGAGTCACCTTAGAACATAAGGACAGATATATTGTAAAAACAGATAACAACGAGTTTGATGCAGAGCTTATTGGTAATTTAAGATTTACAGCCGAAAACAGGTATGATTTACCTGCTGTTGGTGATTGGGTTGCTATTTCTGAATATGATGCTGGCAAGGCTTTAATACATGCCATATACCCTAGACATTCTATAATTGAAAGACAAGCTGTTGGTAAACAGGCACAGGTTCAAATTATCGCAACAAATATAGATTACGGCTTAATTGTCCAATCTGTTAACAGAGACTTTAATACAAACCGTTTAGAAAGATATTTAACCATTTGCAATGCTTCCAATGTAGCACCTATTGTTATTTTAAGCAAAATAGATTTAGTAGATGGGGTAACGTTAAATACGCTTCTAGATACCATAAAAAAACGTATTAAAAACGTTCCAATAATTGCTATGAGCAATCAATCTAAAATAGGCTTAGATAAAATAAAAGCTTTAATACACAAAGGGAAAACCTATTGCTTATTAGGATCTTCCGGGACTGGAAAGTCAACGCTTTTAAATTTACTAATAGGTAAAGAAGTAATGAATACGGATGCTATTAGTAAACGTATAGACAGAGGGAAACATGTTACCACACATAGAGAATTAATTGTACTTGAGAATGGCGGTATTTTAATCGACAATCCTGGGATGCGAGAAGTTGGTATTACAAAAGTTTCGGAAGGCTTAGAAATGACGTTCGATGGGATTATAGAATTATCTCAAAATTGCAAATTCAAAAACTGCACACATACTAATGAAAAAGGGTGTGCGATTCTAAATGCATTAGAAAACGGAGACATCGATTCTGATTCTTATGCTAATTTTCAAAAAATGGAAAAAGAAAGGGTCTTCTTTGAATCTAGTGTCGAAGAAAAGAGAAAAAAGGATAAAGATTTTGGAAAAATGGTTAAGAATATTAAAAAACAAAGGAAACGAGATAAGTATTAAATTTAATTATATAATACAAAAAACAAAAACGAGTTAATACACCAACTCAGGTTACCACAAATCATAAAAATGAAAAACAAACACTACTTCCTTTCCCTTTTTCTATTAACAAGTTTTCTGTTTAGTTTTTATAGTTGTATTGATAAAAAACAACATACTACCTCACTTCCAGCCCTTAACGACTCCATTTTATCCACTAAACTACTTAATAGTGAAAGAACTAAAATAAAATTTGGAAGCTACGGTATCGATGTTCTTAGGCAAAATTCTAAATTGAGAGTATCTAATTTATACAGTATACATGGTAATAAGAATATAACGAGAACCTTTGCCGTAGTTCAATATCCAGATACTATAAACAAGGCTTTTTTAAAAGAACATACCGAAATTTTGAAAGGCGGTTCTATAGGAAAGGTTTTTAAACAAAACCATTGGAACATTGAAAAGAAAAGTTTCTATTTTGGTGAAATTTCACCTTCGGCTGCTTATGAAAAGCTGTATGCCCTTATGGGGGATATTTCACCTTGTAAATTAGCTATTTACACCTATGGTTTTAATATAAAAAAGGATACTAATAGTTATCTATATGCGACAATCTCAGAGGTATATCAACCAGATTATCTTACTTTAAATGATTTAAGGAAAATGAATCCAGACGCCAATAAATACTTAAACGAAACTGCTTTTATTAAAACATTGAATCTAGTAAAAAATGAAATGACAGTTAATTACCATAAATTAGAAACTGTCCACTAAAAAACGCTATAACTGCTTTACTTGTATTAAAACGTAAGCCTATATTTGTATCTTGGGTTATAAAATAAACCTGCACTTAGTAGATCGTTAGAGATAATTTTAAAATGGAAATAATTAATTTACCAAATGACTTAAAACTTCAAAGTTTTTCTTCTTTTAAAGTATTCGATTATCAGACTTCCAAAGCATGTTTTAAGCAAATGGTGTCATTACATCAAAATATTTTTAGCTTTCTTATGGAAGGAAGGAAAGAGGTTTTCTCAGACAAAACATCTGTTTCAATTGAAAACTCAAACTTCTTATTAATGAAAATGGGACATTGTTTAATGACGGAAACACTTCCCAACACTATTGATAATTATAGAAGTATTCTATTTTTCTTTTCTAATGAGTCTCTTTTAGAGTTTATACAAAAACACAAAATAAATCATACAGAGAATTACAGTCAAAAATCAATTTATTCTTTTCAATATGATGATTTCTTAAAAACATTTGTGAATGGGCTTATTGATATTAGTAAACTCAGTCTAGACATTCAAACAAAATTATTAGAGATTAAATTTGAAGAATTAATGATTTATTTAATTGAGACTAGAGGTGTTGATTTTATTTTTTCACTAATTTCTAATATAGACAGTCAATTTCAACACTTTATTGATATTATAGAAACTAATAAATTAAATAAACTCACTGTAAAAGAACTTGCATTTTTGTCAAATATGAGTATCTCAACATTCAAACGAGAATTCGAAAAGCATTTTCAAAGTACACCTAGTAAATGGTTTCAAGATAAAAGACTAGAGCACGCATCTTTTCTGTTAAAAAGCAAATCAAAAAGACCATCAGATATATTTGAAGAAATTGGTTATGAAAACTTATCGAATTTCATACAGGCTTTTAAAACCAAATTTGGAGTGACACCCAAACAATATCAGTTAGATTGAACTTTTTTCAATACTTTTTGAACTGAATTAAACACAACTTCCCTTCCATCTATTCATAAATTTGTACTTATAATTAATTACAAACATTATGAAAAAATCAATTTTTATTTTAGGGTTATTATTGTCTGTATCTAACTTAATATTTGCTCAAAACACCTTTACATTATCCAGTAAAGACCTAGGAGGAGAAGCAACTATTAACGAAGAGTTTAATGGTTTTGGTTGCACAGGAAAAAACCAATCACCTCAACTATCTTGGAAAAACGCTCCAGAAGGAACAAAAAGTTTTGCAATAACTATGTATGATCCTGATGCTCCAACAGGTAGTGGATGGTGGCATTGGATCGTATTTGATATTCCGTCAAGCATTAACGAATTGGTATCAAATGCTGGAGACTTTAAATTGAATTTAACCCCTAAAGGTGCCATTCAAAGTATAACAGATTATGGTACAAATGGATATGGAGGCCCTTGTCCTCCCCAAGGGCATGGTTTGCATCAATATATAATTACGGTTTACGCCTTAAAAACGGATAAACTTGGGTTAGATAAAAACACAAACCCAGCTGTTGTTGGCTACTACCTATGGAATAATACATTAGCAAAGGCCAGTATAATTACTTACTATCAAAGAACGAAATAAGTAAAAAATACCTCGAGGCTATTCCTCGAGGTATTGAATTTCAAAAAATTAATAACGCTTTATAAATTATCCAGCTGGTTGCTTTTCTTATCCTCACTAATAGTCCAAAAGAAACCTACAAAGAAGAATTGATCTGTTGCTGGTTGTAAAGCTCTCCTATTAAAATTACCGTTCATATCTGGCGTGTTAGCATATTGATAGCCATTAATATTTCTAAACCCTAAAACATTATTTACTGAAGCATAAAGTATTTTTTGCGGACTAATTAAATAGGCCCAATTAAGACTCAAACTATTATAAGGTTTCGTTTTATTGTTTAAAAATCCTGGCTCATTTGGGTTTGTAAACGTTCTACCAGATGCTAACGCATAACTAAATCCTACTTGGCTTCTCCAATCATTTATCCAATACTTTCCAACTAAAGATACATTATGAGTATTGGCAAAATTTGGTTGGGCTTTAGCCAGATAATTATTATAATCTCGTTTCGTATCCAAGAATGAATAGCTTACCCAATAATCAAAATTTTTAATGCTTTTACTATCTCTCCAAAAGAAATCAATCCCCTTAGCAAAACCAGTGCCATCATTATTAAAATTACTATCAAAATTGGCAAAATCGGTATCATACTTCACTAAATTATCATACTTTTTATAATAGGCCTCTGCCCTAAACAACCTTCTATCTCCATTGTGTTGATAATTAAAAATATAGTGAGATGTATTTTGAGCTTTAAGAGTTTGATTAAACTTTAAAATATTACTTGATGGGTTTTGATAAAAATTACCATAGGCTAATGACACCTGACTTTTAGGCGATGTTTTATAAGCTAAAGATAACCTTGGTGCTAAAGTAAAGTCTTTAAAAATCTCACTATACTCTCCTCTAACTCCAGACTTAAAGGCTAAACTTTTGGAAATAAAAATATCAGCTTCAGCAAATATTGCTGCAATATTATTATCATAACCATATCTTTCATTACTGATTGTGTTATCTGAATAGTCTTCTTTAAAATCTGTTGCAAAATACTCGCCACCAAAATAGAGTTTTAATCGGTTACTAATTCTATTTTTGAATTTCAACTTGGCATGTATTGAATTTTCAGTGTCTTCAATAGCGCTTTCAATAATATTTAAGTTGTTTTTAGCATGCGTATAACTTGCACCTCCAAATAGTGTCCAAGTATCACTTAAAACTCCTTGATACGATCCGTTAATATAAACATTATTGTTATTTAGCTTAAAATGTACGCCTTCACTATTATTAATATCTTCCTGGGTCAATTCAAAGTTAGTGGCATCAAACGCCCCATAGAGTTTAAACAAGCCCTTATCTGTTTTTTTTCTAAAGACAGCTTCACCAGAAACAGTTTCAAAAGGACTTATCCAATCATTTCTATTTGAAAATACCGCATTGTAAGGTGCTAAATTTATATAAGAGGCATTTACGCTCAATGAACTTGTTTCCCATTTTTGTGTATTTCCAAGTGTTGCTCCCACACTCATAATTCCAATATCAGTTTTTTCTTGATCGGGTTCATCAATCGTATTTAATAATAATACACTAGAAAGTGCCTGACCAAATTCTGCCGAATACCCTCCTGTAGAAAACGTAATCCCATCAAACAAAAATGGGGAGTAACGCCCACGCGTTGGTGCATTATTAGTTGTTGGCGTGTATGGTGTGAAGACACGAATACCGTCTATAAAAATCTGTGTTTCATTGGCATCGCCACCACGTACAAACAAGCGTCCGTCTTCAGCTACGGTTGTTGTACCTGGTAACGTTTGTAAAGCACCCACAAAGTCACCTAATGCACTTGCTGTAGTAACTACATCTAAAGGTTTTAAAGCGTTAACCTTACTATTATCACCCGCTGAAAAAGTACCCGCAGATAATACTACGGCATCTAAAGTACTAACGTCTTCTCTAAGTTTAACAACAAGGTCATGCATATACGATACATCTCCAACCATAGTAAATGTTTCATAAGACAAATACGAAACTATTAACGTTTGGGTTCCTGTCTCGGAAGTTGTAAATGAGAAAGTGCCATTTTCGTCTGTAGTACTTCCATCATAAGCGCCTTCTAAATAAATATTGGCTCCAACTATAGGATTGTTTTTCATATTAAAAACCGTTCCATTTATAGTTTTTTGGGCGCTTATATGAATTGATATTAATACAGTAATGATGGTTAGATAATGTTTCATGATAATTAATTCTGGTGTTTAATGCTTATTGATGATGCAAATTTGCAACAGAATTATTCCTAAATAAATTCAATATAACTGAACTGTAATTTTTTAATGATGAATTGAATTTTAGTGGTGAAACTATAAAAGATATTTGTTAATTATCTAAATATCTGAGCACAGTAATTCTTGAAGAATAATTAAATAATATAGATTTACTACGCAAAAAATATGTCTCTTTTTTACAACAAAAAAATGCTATAAAAAGTGAATCATATTTTAATTTTTTTTTATGCTGTTTTTTTATAAATTTGAATATACCAAATTGGTTCTGAAATAATTTAAAACCAAACACTTTCTTTTTCAAGGTTTTACAATGAAGTATCAGGCTAAAAAAGTGGATTTTTATCAGATTTTGCTAAAAAAGCAATCATAGACAAAAACTATCATGGCTATCTAACCTATTATTAATCAGACTTTAGATATAAAAAATATAAATTATTGGTTTAATTTCTTAAACGGACGTATAATAAGGCGTGCTGCTTTGTCAAAATTAATATAATTATACCCCCAATTAAAGAAAACAATCACTCTATTTCTAAAACCAACCAATGCCATAAGGTGCACAAACATCCACACAAACCATGCAAAAAACCCTGCAAACCTAAAGTGCTTTAAATCAACAACAGCCTTATTCCTACCCACAGTAGCCATCGACCCTTTGTCCTTATATTTAAATTTTTTCATAGGCTTACCTCCTATCAATTTCATAAGGTTTTTTCCTAAAAGTTCGCCTTGTTGAATAGCTGGTTGTGCTACCTGCGGATGTCCTTTTGGATACCCATCGGTTTGCATTAAACTAATATCTCCTAATGCAAAAATATTGTTATAACCTTCAACTTGATTATACTCATTTACTTTATATCTATTAGCACGGTCAACAAGTACATCTGCCTGAAGTCCGTTTACTGGATTCCCTGTAACGCCTGCTGCCCAAATTAAAGTTTCAGATTGTAATTCCAAACTTAAATTGGTTTGTACTTTTCTTCCATCGTAATTTTTAACAAATGTATTGCAGTGCACTAAAACACCCAACTTGGAAAGAAATTTGGTTGCCTTTTTAGAGGCATGTTCGCTCATAGTTGGCAAAACACGAGCGGCTCCTTCCAGTAGATATATCTGCATATCTTCAGGGATTAAATCACGATAATCTCTGGGTAAAATATGGTTTTTAAGTTCAGCTATAGCCCCTGCCAACTCAACACCTGTTGGCCCACCTCCAACAATAACAAAATTCAACAAAGCTTTACGAACTTCTTTATCATCCGTGATAGCTGCTTGCTCAAAATTTTGCAATATTAAACTACGAATATTTAATGCCTGAGGCACTTTTTTCATGGGCATGCCATATTCTTCAATAGATTTATTACCAAAATAATTTGTCTTAGTCCCTGTAGCTATTACCAAATAATCATAACCGATATTACCAATGCTTGTTTTTAGTTCGCTCTTCTCTGAATCAATAGACTCAACTTCAGCTAAACGAAAAAACGTGTTTTTATGATTCTTTAATATCTTACGAAGCGGATATGCAATAGAGTCTGGCTCTAGACCTGCTGAGGAAACTTGATATAATAATGGTTGAAACGTGTGATAATTTCTTTTATCTATTAAAACAACTTGTACTTTTTTGTTTGCAATTTTTCTGGCAAAATTAATTCCTGCAAAACCACCGCCTATAATGACGACTCTAGGGAAATCAGATTGTGGAATATTCATAGTAAAATAAAGTATCATGCAAAGATACTACACAAACATATTTTTAGCTATTTAAAACTATTGTTATTTGCTTAAAATTATCAGACACAATTGAAGGTAAATTATAGCTATATTAAAAAAAATCACAATTAATTACCTTATCTATAATGGTAAGCAATGCGATTAAAACAACGTTGATTCACTGAAAACACCCCCCCTATTAATCACTGTATGTCAAATGGTTAAAACAAAATATTTGTTCAAGGATCTAACAGCAGAGCAGTCTTATCTATTTAGTCGGACATTAATGATTTAAAACATTATTTTTACACACATGTAACATTTTAAAATTTTTAGCTACCTATATTGTAACTAAACCATCACATTGAAAAAAGAACTAGAACATAGTTTTGTAGAATTGCTAGAGAAGCATCAAAATATTATACATAAAGTATGCCGTTTGTATACTAATAATTATGATGCTCATAATGATTTATTTCAAGAAATAACGATTCAACTTTGGAAAGCATATCCTAAATTTAGAGGAGATGCAAAATTTAGTACATGGATGTACAGAGTCGGTTTAAATACAGCGATTACACTTTACAGGAAATCTAAACGAACTATTAATACGCAAGATTTTAACGGCGTGGAATTTAAAATTAAAGCTGAAAATTATGATGATACAGAAGAACAACAACTAAAAATACTTTACAAAGCTGTATATCAATTAAACGATATTGAAAAAGCACTTGTTTTCTTATACTTAGAAGATAAAGATTATAGAGAAATTAGTGAAACTTTGGGAATTAGCCAAGTAAATGCACGTGTGAAGATGAATAGAATAAAAACGAAGCTTAAAACCATATTAAATCCGTAAAAATATGGATGAATTAGATTTATTAAAGAAAGATTGGAATAAGGATGATAATAAATATCCTAAGCTAACATATAACGAAATATATAAGATGATTTTAAAAAAATCGTCTTCCATTGTTAAATGGATTTTTATAATTAGTTTGTTAGAGTTTGCTTTTTGGACACTTATATCTTTATTACTAAAAGATACCGAGAGCATGAAACGTTATGAACAGTTTAATGCCGATGTTATTTTTACCCCTTTAATTGTAATAGGATATGTTGTTCTAGCTCTTTTCTTTTATTTATTTTTCAGAAACTATAGAAAAATCTCTACTACAGATAATGCAAAGGTTCTTATGGAGAATATCCTAAAAACCAGAAAAACTGTTAAACAATATGTTGCTTTCAATTTAATTTATATGGTGATAGCAACTTTTGTTACCATGTATGTTGAACTAAACCAAGATCAACTTCTTATAGATCAAATACAACAAGCTTCAGCTAATGGAGAAGTTTTTAAGTTTTACGCCATCTTTATAATATTAGTCGTTTTATTTTTAGCAGTTGCCATTGGTATTTTATTATTATTCTATTGGCTTGTTTATGGTATTTTGTTAAAGCGCCTCAATCTAAATTATAAAGAATTAAAAAAATTGGATGTTGAGCAATAAATGAATTTTTAATGAAAATTTACAATGATACTCATTGTTAAAGTATTTTAAAGTAATTGATCGACTTCAATAACCTCTCCTGTCTTCATTGAGTTAATAATAATAGTTCCTACTCTCACCCTTACTAAACGTAATGTAGGAAAACCAACAGCAGAAGTCATTTTTCGTACCTGCCTAAATTTACCTTCATTTAGAGTAATCGATACCCAAGATGTTGGTCCATGCCTATCGTCTCTAATTTTTTGGGAACGTTTTGGTAAATCTGGAATTTTATTTAACCTGAAAGCTTTGCAAGGTCTGGTTTGATATTTTTTGCCGTCAAAACCAATTTCTACACCTGCTTTTAATAGATTGATCGCTTCATCAGAAATATCACCATCTACTTGTGCATAATATTCCTTTTCCACTTTTTGGCTATTTACAAAATCACTCATTTTACCATCTGTAGTAAGCAATAACAAACCTTCCGATTTCTCGTCTAATCGACCAATAGCCATAATCCCTTCAGGAAAATCATGAAGTAGCCCTAAAAACTTTTTCGATTGTTGCTTTGAATCGAGACTTTTAAACTGACTTAAATACCCGTAGGGCTTATAAATTATAAAATGTCGGTGATCGCTTTTAGATATTTCCATTTAAAATACTATGTACGAGTTCTTTGGTTGGTTTCTGTCCGTTTATTTTAGTTCTCACGGTATCAAAGGTCATTTTAAAATCGCATCCAGATTTATAATCGCTGCACCCATAAGCTGTACTGCCTTTAATAACAGATCCTTTTTTACATTTTGGACATACTAATTCGTCTGGTTTCGTTTTCCTGTCTGCCGACAAAGCAGGCGCGGAAGTCTTTTTTGGCTCTAATTTTAGATTAAAACTTTCATCAAAACGAAGCAAACCTTCCACAGTACCAGAATCCGTTTTAAAGCCTTTTAAATTAACGGTAGATCCTTTTTGAAGTAACCTAATATATTGTTTTTCAGAAATCTTTTTATTAGCATAGCTAAAAGGCATCACAAAATGGCACCCTGATTTATATTCGCTACAACCATAAGCTGTTTTTCCTTTTATAATAAGACCTTTTTTACATTTTGGACAAGCCTCTGATCTAATACCTGCTGTTGCTTTTTTTACTGCTTTAGCCTCGCGATTTTTCACTGTTACTGCATGAGATATATTAGCACGTTTCGTTTCGCTTCTTACTTCATATACTAAAGCATCCACCATACGCTTCATATTTTTAATAAATGCCCCAGCACTAAACGCTCCTTTTTCAATATCTTTTAGTTGTTTTTCCCAAGAGCCAGTAAGCTCTGCAGATTTTAACAAATTATTTTGGATCGTATCAATAAGTTGAATTCCTGTAACCGTAGGTAACACTTGCTTTTTATTACGCTTTATGTACTTTCTTTTAAAAAGTGTTTCAATAATATTGGCTCGTGTTGACGGTCTTCCAATACCATTTTCTTTCATCAATTCACGTAAGTCTTCATCATCTACTTGCTTACCTGCTGTTTCCATAGCTCGTAGTAAAGAAGCCTCTGTAAACTGATTAGGGGGTTTGGTTTCTTTTTCTAAAAACGAAGGTTCGTGTGGGCCTTTTTCTCCTTTTTCAAAAGTTGGCAAGATCCCTGACTCTTTTTCTTTTGCATTCGAAGTATCGAAAACGATACGCCACCCTTTGTCTAAAATCTCTTTTCCTGTCGTTTTAAAAGACACCTCAGCAGCTTTACCAATAACAGTGGTATTAGACACCAAACAATCATCATAAAAAACAGCAATAAAACGCTTTACGATGATATCGTAAACCTGTTGTTGATTATATTGTAAATTAATCTGAATTCCTGTTGGAATAATAGCGTGGTGGTCTGTTACTTTTTTATCGTTAAAAACTTTGGTCGATTTCTTTATTTTTTTTCCTAAAAGTGGTTCTGTTAATTTTGAATAGTTTGTCAGCTTTTGAAAAATACCAGGTACTTTAGGATATACATCATTTGGTAAAAAAGTGGTATCTACTCTAGGATAAGTAACGACCTTTTGCTCGTATAGTTTCTGAACAATTTTAAGTGTTTCATCTGCCGAAAACCCAAATTTTGTATTACAATACACTTGCAAACCCGTTAAATCAAAAAGTTTTGGCGCATATTCCTTCCCCTTTTTCTTTGTAATAGATTCAATTTCAAAATCACTTTCTTTTACTTTATTCGCTAACGCTTCTCCATCTTCTTTTTTCAAAAAACGTCCTTCTTCGTAGCTAAAAAGTGTTTCTCTATATAGTGTTTGTAATTCCCAATATGGCTGGGGTTTAAAGTTTTCAATGTCTTTAAAACGATTAACAACCATTGCCAACGTTGGTGTTTGTACACGACCAACAGATAGTACTTGCTTATAACCACCATGTTTTACGGTGTACAATCTGGTGGCGTTCATCCCAAGTAACCAATCACCAATAGCCCTGGAAAACCCTGCGTAATATAAATTATCGTAATCTTCAGAAGGTTTTAAGTTTTCAAATCCTTCTTTAATCGCTTCCGTAGTTAATGAAGAAATCCATAAGCGTTTTACTTCTCCTTTATAATTTGCTTCATTCATTACCCAACGCTGAATCAATTCTCCTTCTTGGCCAGCATCCCCACAGTTTATAACAACATCTGCTTTATCAAATAAACTTTTTACGATCTTAAATTGCTTTTGTATTCCTGAATTAGAAACTACTTTAGTTTCAAATTTTTCGGGTAACATGGGCAGGTTATTTAAATCCCAGCTTTTCCAATACGGCTTATAATCGTTAGGTTCTTTTAAAGTACATAAATGCCCAAAAGTATAAGTAATAGCATATCCATTACCTTCATAATAACCATCACGCTTCGTATTCGCTCCTAAAACAGAAGCTATTTCGCGTGCTACACTTGGTTTTTCAGCAATACAGACTTTCACCTATTTTTATTTTTGGTTTTAAATTATAATGTGCAAAATATGAATTTTGCCCTGATTTTTGAAGTGGAGTTATCAGGAGTTATTAACGAATAAAGTTAGTATCATTTAGTTTTACAGAAACAGGCTTTATACCATTTCTGCATTTAAATTACTGTAAAAGAAAATGAGATTTTTTTTCTTTATACAAAATAGAAAGATAAAGCATAGCCTTAGTTACGGTTTCTTTTTATGTTGAAGTAGAAAGGAGAAAAGAGCGTTTTATTACGGTCATTTGGATGTAGAAATGGTATTACTTATAAAGTAGATATTTAATCATTCAATATCGCAGCAAATTGTTTATACGCAAATATTAATAATGATACATATTTTAGCAACATTCAATAAGTAGTAATTAACGTATTTATTTAACAAGAAAAAACATATTGTTATAAGATTTTTTTCAACATTACATATAAAGTTATTTCTTATATCAAAAATTAATTAACACATAACATACACATAATCAATATTATATATTTTATGACATTCAAAAAATAGTTTAAAGAAAATTAATTTACTTACTTTTGATGTGAATTAATAATAGCCCCTATTCACCAATGTTAAAAGCCTCTCACTTTGTAATATTGCTATGTTTTAGTATGTATTACAGTTATGCCCAAGTAGGAATTGGAACTACTACACCTGATACTTCATCGATTTTAGACATTACCTCTACAACACAAGGCCTACTACCACCTAGAATGACAGAAATTCAAAGAGACGCTATAGTTTCTCCAGCTGAAGGTTTGTTTATATACAATTTAGATAGTAAATGTTTCCAGTATTACAAAGGAGCATCCTGGTCTAGTTGCTTAGGGGAATCCAACTCAAATAAAATAGACTGTAGCTCTATTAGCTCTAGTGGAAGTTATTTTATTGGTAGCCCACTTACTGGTATAAATACAATAACTGTAGATGTTGCTGTGAATTTTTTCGACACATATAATATAACAACAAATACTGTTAACGGTTATAGCTTTTCTGCTTCTGGAACATTTTCGTCTATAGGAATTAACACCATAACATTAACAGGGTCTGGTACGCCATTAGCAGCCCAAACAGATACATTCACTATAACGTTTTCTGGAGATGGTACGACCTGCACTACAGATATTACTGTATTAAGCACACCTTTAGCCAATTGTCTAGACTATTTAAATGCTGGACACACAACAGATGGTATTTATACTATTGACCCTGATGGTCATGGAGGTGGCGCCGCTTTCGATTGCTATTGCGACATGACCAATAATGGCGGTGGATGGACATTGGTCTTCAATCATAATACTGCTGGCGGATATTGGACGAACGACACTGAAGCAAATGAATACAACATTGGCTCTCCTGGCTTAACAACAAATAAATACTCTATATTAAGTCAATTAGATAATATAAAAAGTGCAGCAGATTATGAATTCAGACTGCATTACCCTTCTTTAGGGATAACAAATCATTGGTCACAAACATTTGATCCCAGAAGTGGAACAGCAGGAACTTCTCCAGTAACTGGATATACGGCGATTAGTGTTGATACAACTGCACGTAATTGGGGTGGTATTGAATTATCCGGAGGAAACACTTATTTAGATGGCAGTGTTAATACCGGTAATTGGTATTACTCTATAGGTAGTAATGTCCCTTGGTCTAGTGGTATACCTGGACCAAGTACTGCAGTAGATCGTGTACAATTATTTATTAGATAATAAATAATTAATTTAACTCGACATAAGAACAAAATTATTAAGCTGAATTTCAAAAAGTTAAGTCTAAATGTCAGGTTGAGCCTTTAGTTAAGGGGTATTCACATAAAAAACAAACCATAAAACTTAGTTTATTTTCTTATATGACACAAAATCAAAGAGATGCTATTACATCTCCTGCCGAAGGCTTGTTTATATACAATACAGATAGTAAGTGTTTGCAATTTTATACCGAAACTTCCTGGTCTGATTGTTTAGGTAAAGGCTCAGTTCAAACAAACAAATTAGATTGCAATTCGGTTAATACCAATGGTGTTTTTTCCACTGGATTACCGTTTACTAACTTAAATACATTAACTATAGATGTTTTAGTTAACTCTTACGACACATACAACATCACTACAAATACTGTTAATGGTTATAGTTTTTCTGGTTCTGGAATATTTTCATCATTAGGTGTTAATACTGTAACGCTAACAGGATCTGGTACTCCCATAGCTGCTCAAACCGATACATTTACAATAGATTTTATAGGTACAAATCTGACTTGTAACGTTGATGTTACTGTAATGAACGGATTTGCAGCAAACTGTTTAGAGTATTATAACGCTGGATCCAGAACAGATGGGATATATACTATTGATCCAGATGGTACTGGAGGTAACCCTTCTTATGATTGCTATTGTGATATGACTAATGACGGCGGTGGATGGACATTGGTTTTCAACCATAATTATACAGGTGGAATTTGGGCTAATGATGCTGAAGCTAATGAACATCATGTTGGTTCACCTGGTTTAACAACAAATAAATACTCTATACTAAGTAAATTAGATGACATTAAAAGTACAGCGAGTTATGAATTTCGATTGCATTATCCTAGTTTAGGACAGACTAACCATTGGTCACAAACATTTGATCCTAGAAGCGGAAGGTCTGGAACAAATCCAGTTTCTGGATATGGTCCAGTTAATATTGATATGACAGATAACTCATGGGGTGGTCTTGAATTTACAGGAACCTCGGCTTATTTAGGTGGCAGTATTGGTCGGTATCATCCGTATTATGCCATAGGAGTTAAAGTTAATTGGATTGGCGGAATACGTACTGACAATTCAGTAACAGATCGTGTACAATTATTTGTTAGGTAATAATATCTTTTCTGTTTATTAAAACAATTCTCTGATCTTGTCTGTAGAACTAAATGTAAACTACCACTCCCTTTTTTTATTAAGTTCTTCGAGAGCTTCCAATTCTTTTTGAGGTATCACTTTTAAAAAAGACGGGTGTTGTTCGATAGCATACTCAATTTTTTTTACAATATCGTCTGTAGTATCATTATCGTAATCAATTTCTAAAGGCGCTTTAATTTCAAAAGACTGCAAAATATTTTTCTTTTTAATACGCAATCCTTTTTTATCGAAAGAACGTCTAAACCCATCAATAACGATAGGTACTACAATAGGTTTATAACGTTTAATAATATGAGCTGTTCCCTTTCTAATAGGCTTAAACGGAGTTGTTGTACCTTGTGGAAATGTGATCACCCAACCGTCTTCTAAAGCCCTACCAATGCTGGAAATATCACTCATCTTAACTTGTCTATTCACATCTTGTCCTTCAGACCTCCAAGTACGTTCAATACTAATAGAGCCTACATAAGCTAATATTTTTGGTAACAATCCAGCTTTCATCGTTTCTTTGGCTGCTACATAATAAATATTAAGCTTAGGATTCCATAAGTATCCAACATTTTTAATAGAGTCTTCTCTCCCACTTAAACTAGCATTGAAGACATGAAACATAGAAACTACATCAGCAAAGTATGTTTGATGATTCGAAATAAATAACACATTCGTATCTGGTAAATTTTTAATAAGCTCAGAACCTTCTATTTGTAATTCATTGAACCCTCTAAAGCGTCTATGGGTTATAGCACCTAGAATTCTTATGAGCCATTTTTTTACAATTAGTATATGTCCGAATGGATTTCTTTTAAACAATCCCATAAATCACGCGTCAAAATTGGTTGATGTCTGCAAAAGTAACAAAACTATTAAATTACATGTATTGTTTTAACAAGTCTTTAATTTCACTTAGCATCATTGCGGTGGCTCCCCAAACAATATGTTCATTCAATTTGAATGCAGGAACCTTAGCCTCAACACTATAAGAGGTTTTTACTTCTTGAGTTATCAATGCTCTATCGTCTAAAAAATGTTGTAAATCTATTTCGATAATAGCTTCAACTTCATCTTCTTGCTTCATAAAGTTAGGTGTTTGTCTAGTAATCCCCAAAAAAGGCTGAACATAAAAGTTACTAGGCGGAATATAAACTTGCGATAATTTTCGAATAATTTCTATAGTATTTATAGATACCCCCACCTCTTCAAAAGTCTCTCGTAATGCTGCTGCTGCTAACGAGCTGTCTTGATCTTCTAACTTTCCGCCAGGAAATGCTACTTGTGCAGAATGTACGCCTTTGTATGTTTTTCTTAAAATAAGAACAAGTTTTGTATCATTATTTATCCCTGGATAAAACAATGCTAGGACACCTGCTTTTTTTGCTTTTTTTATAGCTTCTTTTTGTTTCTCCATAAGGCTTCTACGGAAAGCAGGAACCATTTTAAAGTGAGACGATTCGGCTGGAAGCGGTATATTCTTTACTTTTGAAGTTAATTTTAAAAATTCATCAAAATTCATATTTATGAGACCCGTATTTCTTTTGTGTTTATTTTTTTTATTTCTGAATTGTGAAGATAAACAAACTAAAAGGAAAACGATTCCCAAAACTACGGTAACAAAAAAAGAGAAAACAGACATTAAAAAAGATACTATTATAGAATCTGAAAGAGAGTTTCCTAAGTTGAACTCTAAAAGTGCCATGGCCTTTTTTCTGGAATACGACAAACATCATAAAGAAAATAAAGTACGCCTTACTACAGATTTTGGAGCTATTGATATTTTACTATATAATGAAACAAAATTTCATCGTTCAAACTTCATTTTCTTAACAAAACAAAAATATTTTAATGACACGCAGTTTTATAGAGTCATTAACAATTTTATGATCCAAGGCGGAAATAGCGACGATAAAAAAACAGCTAAAAAACGTTCTTACATTGGAAGGTACTTATTGCCTCCTGACACAAAACGAGGTTTTAAGCATGATAGAGGCGTTATATCGATGCCTAGTAGTGAAATTAATAACCCACATAAGTTAGCATCTCCTTTTGAGTTTTTTATTGTACAACAAAAAGGCGGTGCCCATTTTTTAGATGGTGACTACACTATTTTTGGAAGAGTTATAAAAGGGATGCATGTTGTAGACAAAATAGCTGCTGTTGAAACTGATGATGGGGACTGGCCAGCCAAAAATATTTATATAAGAAATGTTGAAATTATTAACTAGTTTTTTTGAGTCTAAAAAGTATCATCCTGAATGAAAGTAAAACATCTGTTTATTAACATCATGAGATTTTCTAGATTTAGCTTATCTTGAGCGAAGCCAAAAGACTTAATTTAAAAGCCTCCTTCAAAAATACACCGAACCCATTTATTCTATTTTTTTAACAAACAGTTATACTCCATTTTACTGTAAAAAGACAGTAGCATTAAATACACTTTAAGCTCTTTTTCTTTTTCATTTAGTTCTTTAGACAATAAAGCATCTTTGATTTTTTTAGAAAAAACAGAAACCTCCTCTTTTATATCTATAGAGAGAAACTCTTTTCTATTAAGCAATTGTAAGTTAAAAGCCTTTCTAAAGGCATTGTACCAACTATTAACAGAAAGTTTATTCAAAATCAGGGTCTCCATATTTGAATGCTCTCTTTTGTATTTAAACTTTAGCTCTCTAGCTATTTCTTCTTCATTTACACCTTGATATTTCAAACGCAAATATTCTAGTTCTTTATTGCTGAACAATTTTAGTATATAATATTCCATTATTTTAAATTAATTTTAGTTGCTTCAGATAAAAGAGCATTGCAAGATTCATCAAAATCCAATAGGAGTCTTTTATCTATGTTATACTTATTAGAGCTATTTTTAAAATCATTTACAATTTTTGATGTATAGCGTAATGCTATTTCCTTTATTACTGGTTCGACAAAATCCTGTTTATCCAAAATTTTAAGCTCAAAGGCTTTTTCAATTATAGTCACCCAATTTTTTGTTTTGAATTTAAACTTTAACCTTCTTTTAATATAAGTTAAGTCTTCTTCATTTATTTTAAGAAAATCTGAAATATGATCATCGTTAAAATTATGCACCAATAATCTCAGATAATATGCTTCATTACTTGTTAGTTTTATTTTTTCCATATGCTTTTTTAATTATAATAACTATATGCATGAATTTAATTAATCGTTCTCCGAAAAAATTTCCCTCTGCAAAAATCCATTTTAACTCTAATTTAACAATGAACTCATCTTGACTTTTTCTATTTCCTAAAAAATGGCTAAAATTCGCCCATATTTTGTTACTTTTCTTATGCTTAGCACTGCTATGCCTTGCAAAAAATGCCGCATCTGAACAAATTTTATCTCATTTTCGGTTAAAAACAAAAAGTCAAGATGAGTTCAATAAGACACCTCCTTTAAGCCGTATTGAAAGGCTATTAGTTTTTCTTTATTATTACCATTACGATATTCCTAAAAATTTGAATAATTTTTCTCGTTTTCGTTTTGAAATAGGCAATGATTTTTTATTGATCATTTCGCAATAGTTCCCTGCTGATTTGTTAATATTTTCTATCATATGTAAGTTAACCAGGTATTTTCTGTGAATCCTAAAAAAAGCTCCTTTTGGTACGAGCAAATTTTCGTACTCTAATAGGTTTTTACTGGAAACTTTGGATGTACCGTCTTTGAGATACAAAATTGTATAACTACGTTCTGCCTCACAAAAAATAATCTCTTCAACTTTTATTAGCTCTATCTTGGCTGTAGATGCTATGGCAATAACACTTTTATTACTATAATCTTTTAAATTGTTGAAATCTTTTAATTCAATTTCATTCTGTAACAACTCTTTCATATAAACTTTAGTTTTAAGTTTTTCAGAAACCTTTCTCACTGCTATTACCAATTTTTTAATATCAATTGGTTTTAATAAATAATTGGATACTTCGTAATCCATAGCTTTTAGAGCAAATTCTTTAAACGAGCTTATAAAAATAATTTCGCTATCAATATTTCCTAAATTATCTAAAAGATTAAAAGCTGTGTCTTCCCCTATCATAACATCTAAAAAAATAATATCTGGCTCGTACTCCTGTATTTTATGAAAACCATCTTGTACATCTGTAGACCCATAGACCTCTTTTATGCTATGACAATATTTTTTCAAACAAAGTTTTAAAAGCTCAACTGTATTCTTATGATCATCAATAACTATTGCAGTATGTAGACTCATTTGTGAAATTTAGGTTTATATTAGGAAGTCTAATAATACATTGTGTTTAAAAAAGAACGTTAAAATAAGCAAGTAGCTTTAAGCTAAATTTTTAAAAATTTACTTTTTGTGTTTTTACGACTATTAATATTTTCATACTTATACTTTTTAAAAAATTAATAAAATTCATTTGTCATGTAGTTATCTTTAAAACTCTAATTTTAAGTATACGATTGATACGGCGAACCAAACTTCGGCTTAAAATAATAGCATAAATATTTTTTATCCAACCATTCTTATACTACTCCCTATCTCAAGCAAAGTATCTCTAATTACCGTCTTATAAGCTCCTATTTCTCTTATGTTCAATCTTATCTGAATAAGCTCTTCCGACGATTTGCAGAACGTGTAGAAAAAATATTGTGTCTCTTCTCCAATTTTAAATGCCTGATATACATAATTATTTTCCATAATTTGATCTGGTACTGGTATATAACAACCTTCTTCTTTAAACTTCTTAAAAACTGTTTGTACTTCAGCTTTCAAATCATCAACCATAAAATCATGACCTTTTAGTATTCTTTTTTTGTAATGGATTGCAGAAAACAAGAGTGTTTCTTCTGAATTTCTCATTCTAAACCTATCACTTTCATATTCTTCCCATTCTTTTGGGACATTTAAAATATACATATCATCTACCAGAACTAGGTTGTAATGCTCTTTCGATTCGGATTCATTAGAAGTATTAGACAAATGAGATTTTTTATTTTTAATTATAGGTTCTCTTGATTTATCATCCATGGCCATTTGATTTCTTTTTTAGAAAATCGAAAATATAAAAGTGAGATCGGCTAACACATAATACAGAAATGTTTAAAAGCTTTATTCATTTTCATAAAATATAAACCACTTTTTAGCTTAATACATATTTAAATCAATTATGTGCTTATTATATTATTATTTCTTTATAATTATAAACTCGCTTCTTCTATTTAAAAGGTGCTTTTCTTTGCTACATTTTACGCCATTCCCACAATTATTTTTTAATTGCTTTTCTCCATACCCCTTTGCTAACAACCTATTTTTTGCAATACCTTGTTTTATAATAAACGTTATTGTTACCATGGCTCTACGCTCAGATAATGCTAAATTATATGCATCATTGCCACGACTATCGGTATGAGAACCCACTTTAATTTTCACATTTGGATTTTGCTTCATAAAGGCTACAATCTTCATTAATTCTATTTTTGATACTTCTTTTATTGTCGCCTTGTTGAAATCGAAATATATAGGCTGTAAATCAATAGCATCAGTAACGTCTGTATTATTTTTAATTGGGGTTATATTTCGTTTTAACTTTAAATTTCTAACTACTTTTTTTGCTTCGATATTAGCTTTTATAAATTCGTTATCGCCTATATAACTCTCTTTATTAGCTTCAACAATATGGTTATAATAACGGTTATACTCCAAACTATAATCTCCTTGGGTATTGGTAAGAACTTCATCTATAATATTACCTTGATCATCTTTAAGAACTACAGTTGCGTTAGCAATTAATTCTTGGGTATCTTCATCTTCAACAGTTCCTGTTAAAATAGCTCTGGTGGCTTCTTTAATACTTTTAAGTTCATTAAACATATAAATATCGTCTGAGCCTTGACCACTTAATCGATTGGAGCTAAATCCTCCTTTTTTTGTTTCATTATTGATAAAAAAAGCAAAATCGTCTACAGCACTATTAATAGGTGCTCCAACATTTATCATTTGTGGTACTTTTTGTTTAAGATCTATATAGAAAACATCATAACCTCCTAATCCATAATGCCCATCCGAAGAAAAATACAATTCATAGTCTTTACTAATAAATGGAAAAGACTCTCTGCCTTTAGTATTTACAGCCGATCCCATATTTCTTGGCTTATTAAATGAGCCGTTGCTATTTATTGTTACCATATAAATATCTGTTTCTCCTAAACCTCCTGGTTGATTTGATGTGTAATACAGTATGTTTTCATCTGGGCTTAACGCAGGGTGAGCCGTAGAGTATGTATCCCCGTTTATAGATAAGTCTTCTATATTCCCCCAATCGCCATCATCTTGTTTTGTAGCTCTGTAAATCTTTAGGTTTTTATTTTGACTTTTCCCCTTTTCTGTTTTAGAAGTATGGCTACTTCTAGTGAAATACACCGTGTTGCCATCTTTAGTATACACTACTGATGATTCATGAAATCTTGAGTTTAATCCATTTTTCATCTTACGACCTTTTCCCAAGGTACCATCTTCATTAAAATTGGCCTCCCAAAAGTCTAAAAAATGCTTTCCTGTCCAAGTATCTATGGTTTTTGAAAATCCTCCAGAACGTTGCGCTGTAGCATATACAAATTTGTTATTTATAACAGTTCCTCCGTATTCGCTTGCTTCTGTATTTATACTTGCTGGTGCTATTTTGTAACGGTTAGAATTTTTTTGAATAATCTCCAAATAGCTCTTTGCTGTAGAAAATTTTAAATCTTCATCTTCTAATCGTTTTAAAAATGTATTATATATGGCTTCAGATTCTTTATTCTTACCTAATGATTTAAGTGTTTGCGAATAACGTAATAAATAAATGGGATCTTCTGGTGTGGCATTTAACTGCATCAATACTTCATACCACTTTTGTGCTTCTTCATAGTTTGCATTAAAATAATAAGTATTTCCAAGCTTTTGGAATACTTCTTCTGATTCATAGCCAGATTTTACTACGCTTAAATATATATTGGTTGCATTTATATATTCATGCTCATTATACTTTTTATCTGCACGAACCAATTTAGCATTTTTAGGCTGAGCAAAACTATATTGAAATACCATAAACAGCACTAATACTAAAACTTGTTTAAATTTTAACGTATTAATTTTCATATTTTTATACTTTTTTATTACTACTTATTAATAATTAGTTTAGAACGTAGAATCACTAAAAGAATCTTGGCGATATTTTATTACGAGTTCTGGTAAACAGCTCCCATCTTAGAAAAATTTCATGAGATCCGTTATTATACCGTCCTAAATCTGTAGTATCTGTATCGTACGCATATCCCACCATTAACTGATCTGTTACTTGAAAACCGGCCAAAGCACTAATTGCAGCATCTACCCTATAAGCTGCTCCCAGTGTGAGTTTTTGGTTATACCAAAAATTTGCTGACACATCAACACCAAGAGGTGAACCAGACACGATACTTGTTAAGAATGCTGGTTTAAACTTCCACATATCGTTTAAATCGAAAACATACCCTCCTGTTACAAATACATGCATACGCTCTGAAGCTGTAGATATAGTGCTATTATCATAATGCTCTGTATTTAAAACATTAGGAACTGATAAACCTACATACCATGTATCTGTATGTAGCATGGCACCAACCCCAATGATAGGTTGAAACCTATCTTCTATATTCGTTTGAAAAATGGGCTCGGTAGGATTATAAATTAATAATTTATTATAATCTACATCTAATAGCTGAAAGCCTGTTTTTAAACCAAAACTAAATTTAGTGTCTCTATCAGAAAAGGGTATGGTATATGAATAGTCTATAGCTATATTATTTTCAATAGAAGGACCTATCTCTTCATTATAAACTGAAAACCCCAGACCAACTCCATTTACTCCAATAGGAGTATTTAAAGAAAACTGTGCCACTTTTGGTGCACCTTCTAGCCCTACCCACTGACTTCTGTAAATACCAGTCATACTAAGCAAACCCCTACTACCCGCATAGGCTGGGTTTATAGTAGCTGTATTATACATATACTGCGTAAACTGCGGATTTTGTTGCGCCAGTACTGGCAGCGAAAGCAGCACCATAAATACCAGCCATTTTATATTTTTATTTTTATAGATGATCATAAATTCTCTATTTAACATTGATTATATTTTATATTTTTTAAGTCTAATTTGATGCTATATATAGAAATCCTGCTTTTTTTACACGCTGTGCAGGTATGGATGTATTACCTGGAAAGTCATATTCTAAAACATAATAGTAAGTACCTGTTGGAAGTAATTCTGAATTGCTAACGGTTAAACGACCATCAGAATACCCTCTAAATACATTATCTGTTTCATTGTATCCTGTTGTTTTATATACTTCCACACCCCATCGATTAAAAATTTTAACCGTATTATTAGGATAACGGTCAATTCCATCTATAAAGAAAAAGTCATTTTTACTATTACTATTAGGAGATACAGCTGTGTAAATAACCAAATCGTCTGGTAAGACTAAATCTGTTTTTACTGTCGCCAATGTAAACACACCATAGCCAGTTACTGGTGCTATGGTTGTAATGGTTTGGTTAGCGGCATCTGGAATACCGCCTTCGTCTACCCAAAAGCCTAAAGTATCGTCCCATCGTACTATATGTATAGCATCTGGATCTGCATTATTAATAAATGCGGGTGATGTATCAGCATCCCATCTTAGTGTTATTATGGCATCAGAGCTTCCACTGGTTCTGTCTATGACCCAGTATTCCGTATCATCAATTTGCTCTATAATACCAGCCGCCAAATTATGTGGATTGGTTGCATTACTATTCTCTAAAAAATATTGCGCAGTATAGGTATCTGTTGGTAAGTTAGGTGCATTCATAGCCACTGGGTTGTAAAACCCGCCATTGCCTACAGGAAATTCAAAACTGGTATCTCCTACTTTTACGACTTCGCCATCTATATAGCTATTATCACTAGTAGCGACATGATCTGCATCTCTAAGAAAAGTGAAGGTTCCGCCAAAATTACTAGTATCGACAATACCTTCATCAAACTCACTTTCGTTATCTATATTAATGCTACCAGATAGTTGAAATGGTACTGCTGTACTTGTATTAGAGAATATAACATTATAAAAAAAACTGTCTTGAATACCTGTAATTTGTTGTACCTCATTACCCTGAAAACTTGTAAGGCCTTCGTTAATAAAATCTATCGTGCCATCGTTATTAAAATTTGCATAAATAAATAGCTCACCATCATTAAGCATATTCCCACTTGTAGTATTATTAAAATCATTAACAATACTCACTTGAGTATTTGGCAATATGACCACCTCTCCGGTATTGATAGTTTGTGCCTGTGTTTGTAATATTAGCAATAGCATTACTAATATTGGTAATGGCTTTATTTGCACTTTTATATTCATAATATTTTACGTATTAGTATGTTGTACTACTTAATTATTCATTGTCATAATATAAGGGTGGCATTGGATTGCTCACTATGAAAACCCCTACCTTAACCATAGACTGATCTTACTTATTCAACCTACTCTCTTTTATAAGTAAGACAGTGAGGCAACCTTCTAATCCCTAACTAATTATACCACCCTTTATTAAATTTATTCACTTGCTTTAATTAGCATTTCTACCAGTAATCATAGGTTGTTCGCTACCATTTAAGAAAAACTTACCATGGCGTAAACGCCCGTTTAAATTGATATTATCCAGAAAATCTATACCTACTATGGTATTACAATTCAAAATAGGTACAGTAGTACTTGTTATTGCTGTTGTATTAAAAGAGATGTTTAAATCGGCTATATTATCACTACTGCTGTTATTTGTAGCATTACCACTTAGTACGAGTGTTGCCGTAGTATCTCCGTTACTTAAAACAAACTGTGGTGTAAGACCTGGTGATAAATTCCCGATGGTAAAACCGCCATCTAAAATATCATCATTATTAACATCTGCGAACGTATCATTGGAGACATTATATATGAATGGGCTGGTGTTAGTAGCTATACTACCATTATTAATTGGTGCTTCTTCGTAATTATCTGCTTCACCTACTGCAAATTCTATGATACTATCGCTAACCAATCCACTTACATATAGTTTTGATCCATTAGCATTAAAGGCTAAACCACGAGGTATGGCTTCAAAAGTTGTTACCGAAAATTCTTCTGAGGCTCCAGAGTAAACCGCCGTGGAGACATCAAAACCTGTATTTAAATTATATTCTACTACGGCATCTCCACTGTTTCCTATAACAAACATTTTAGTGCCGTCTGTATTAAAAGCTAACCCTGTTGGTTCACTCTCTTGAGCTACTACAGAAAATTCTTCAGCCGCTCCAGCGTAAACCATTGTAGAAATATCAAAATTAGCTCGTAAAATATACTCTATTACAGCATCATCAGATACTCCTATAATAAACATTTTACTACCATCTGTATTAAAGGCCAAATCTGTTGGAAAGCTCTCTTGAGAGATAAAACGTCGATGAAAACCACCAGCAAAAACTGCCGTAGAGACATCAAAACCTGTACCTAGATTGTATTGATATAATCCAGAAGAACCGCCAGGACCTATTCCATTAATAATAAATAGTTTAGTGCCGTCTGTACTAAAAGCAAAATTGAGAGGATTTGGAACCTGCCCTCCAAAAAAGAATTCCTGTGAAGCACCGCCGTAAACCGCTGTTGAGACATCAAAACCTGTACTTAAATTATATTCTACTACGGCATCACCGCTATCGCCTATAACAAACATTTTGGTGCCATCTGTATTAAATTCGACGCCTCTTAGCTGATTTTCTTGTGCATTTACAGAAAATTGGTTTGAGAATTCAGAAGTAGACACATCAAAAATGTTGGCACATACGATAGCTGAATCTATAAAATCTATACCCGTTGTACTGCTACAATTTAGAGTGGGTGCTGTATTACTTGTTACAGCTGTTGCATTAAATACAATATTTAAAGTGGCTATACTATTGCTACTATTATTATTAGCGGCATTACCACTTAATACTAAGGTCGCTCTAGTATCTCCATGACTTAAAACAAATTCTGCTGTAAGACCTGATGGTAAATTACTTATGGTAAAACCGCCATCTAATACATCATCATTATTAGTGTCTGAGAAGGTATCATTAATTATTGTATATACTAATGGCTTGGTATTAGCCATTATATTTCCATTAGTAGCTGTAGCTTCATGATAATTATCTACATCTTGTACAAATTCTAATACATAATTACCTCCAAATAATCCATCCAAAACATATAATTTTGTTCCATTTGTATTAAAAACCAAATCAACAGGAGTTGCTGAATAACCTAAAAGAGAAAATTCTTCTGAAGTTCCTGCGTAAACTGCTGTAGAGACATCAAAACCTGCACTTAAATTATATTCTACTACAGCATCTCCGTTTAGCCCTATAACAAACATTTTGGTTCCATCTGTATTAAATGTTAAACCTGTTGGACTACTTTCTTGTCCTCCTACAAAGAATTCTTCTGAAGCTCCAGCATAAACCGCTGTTGAGACATCGAAACCTGTACTTAAATTATATTCTACTACGGCACCATCATCAACTCCTACAGCAAACATTTTAGTACCGTCTGTATTAAAAGTTAAACCTGTAGGTGATGTCTCTTGACCTCCCACAAAAAATTCTTCCGCTGCCCCTGCGTGAATGGCAGTAGAGACATCAAAAGCAACGCCTAAATTATATTCTACTACAGCATCTCCGTTTAGTCCTATAACAAACATTTTAGTACCTTCTGCATTAAAAGTTAACCCATGAGGATCACTTTCCTGACCTCCTACAAAGAATTGTTCTGCCGCTCCTGCATAAACTGCTGTAGTGGTATCAAAACCAATACTTAAATTATATTCCGCTATAATATCATCATTACCACCAAGACCTTCTGCTATAGCAAACATTTTGGTACCATCTGTGTTAAATGCTAAACCTGTTGGAGAGTCAAGATGTAGCGTTACTTCAAATCTGTTTGAGAATTTAGAAATAGATGATGCATTAAAGGCATCTCCACACGTTATAATTGGTGTACACCCTAAAACGTCTCCTACAAACGTAAATATACCTGCTGTTTGCATAGCATCACGCTGGGTTTGCGCACTACAATACTGCAAACCATTAGCGCCTATGGTAACATTAGGATTACCAAACCCTTGTGCATCCCAGCCTGTTAATGTGGCATCCCAATTAGCTAGTGAAAGACCACTATTATCTAAAAAACCAACACCACTAGTAAGATTACCTATATTCCACGCTCCTAAAGATTGATTAAAGGTAGTTGCATTATTAAACATAGAATTCATATCAATAACACTAGATACATCCCAACTACCGATAGGCTGATTAAATACTGTATTATTGAAAAACATCCCCCCCATATTAGTAACACTAGACACATCCCAATTACCTATAGGTTGATTAAATGCTGAAGAAAGAAACATTAAATTCATATCTACTACATTAGACACATCCCAATTATTTAAAGGCTGATTAAAACTTGTAGCTCTACGAAACATATCATCCATGACAATAACTGAAGACACATTCCAATTGTTTAAAGGCTGGTTAAAACTTGTAGCTCCATTAAAAACTCCTTGCATATTGGTAACCAAAGACACATCCCAGTTGCCTATGGGTTGATTAAATACTGTATTATTGAAAAACATGCCTGTTAAATTGGTTACAGAAGACGTTACCCAATTGCCTATAGGCTGGTTAAACGGGCAATTACTAAACATAAAACCCATGTTAGTTACATTAGAGACATCCCAATTATTTAGGGGCTGGTTAAAAGGTGTATCTCCAAACATTCCTCCCGTAGTAGTAACATTAGAGACATCCCAAGTATTAAATGCCGGTGTACCTACCATAGAAGTACAATTCGCAAACATGAGTATCATATTGAATACTTGACTTAAATTTGGAGCATCAAAAGCTACAACGTCTAGGTTGATACAACTGTGATAAGCACTATGCATAGACAGCCATACAATGCTATTTCCCCATTGATCTATAGACACTATTTTACCGTTATCTGTGTTAGTACCACTAGGTTCAAACTGAATTTGTTCTAAATTTCCTGCTCCAGAAATGGCATTACGTAAAGCTATTTGTATAACACCTGCAGCGTAACCATGAGCGGTTACATCTATAGTAATTCTACCTGTTTGGTTTAAAAGCTCATAACTGCCATCGTTACCTATATCTACATCATAGCGCCCCCCTATTGCAGGTATAATTATGGAGTTGCTATTAGAAACTCCTGCATTGGTTGTATTCCAAGTGGTGATGTACTCTGCTTGTGCCATAGCCCCCATAGAAGACAAGAACACTATGGTTAGCATCTGTAACTTTTTTTGTAATAGGTGCATCATAATTTTATTCATTTATTTTTTACACATTTATACACTTATAATAATAACTATTGTTAAAATAAGTAGGGATAAGCCTTGTAACTCTAAATAAATAGAGCTAACAAGGCTTGCTATTAATCCAACCTAATACCTGTTTTTATTATAGTTTAATGTAATGTCCCCTATACGTATAAAACTTGCTCCTTGAATCGCAACATCTGATACTGTTAGTTTAACAACTATAATAAGTGTATCTCCAGCTACTGCTGACGCTAAAGCTGCATTAAGCGCTATCGTACTTTCTGTAAAAGCTCCTGAGCCAGCTACTGGTCCATTATTTTGTAACGCTACGCCACTTCCTTCTTCAAAGACATCTGCTTCAAAAGAGGCATTTGCCGTTCCTTGAAAATCAATAACCATTGCTGGTGTTGTGCTAGACCAACTATTAAAATCATTAGGGACTGTTAGGCGTAATACCACATCATAATCATTAGTACCTCCATCTGTTTCAAAATTGCTAGCTTCGTAATAATTCATAAATGTGGGTGCTCCCGAATTGTCACTAGTAATGGTAATGACATTACTTGATCCGTCTGCACTAAGTGTTGCTCCGGCATATTCTGCACTAAATACCATTTTATCTGTTACTGTTGCATTGGCGTCTATAAATACCCCACCGTCTGTACCTGTAGACAAAACATTATTGGCATCTGTACTTAACAAGGTAATATCTGCTGTATGATCACTTGTCCCTGATAATGCTACTCCTGTAGCTGTACCATCTGTAGTTACAGCTAATGGTGTTTCTGCAGCTGTAGTTATATCTGCTAAGGCTACACTTACCGTGTTAGCATCTGAATCTGTAATCACTAAATCACTGCCTACTACTGCTAGACTTGCATTGGTGGTATTGGTATCTACGCCTGCTGCGATATCTGCCAAGGCTACTGTGGCTGTATTACCATCTTCTAAGGTGATACTTAAATCATTCCCCACTATACTGAAGTCCGTAACCGTTTGATCATCGGTATCTACGCCTGCCGCTATGTCTGCCAAAGTTACACTTACCGTATTGCCGTCTGAATCTGTAATGACCAAATCACTGCCGACGATGGCAAAAGCTATATTGGTGGTATTGGTATCAATACCTGTTGCTAAACTTGATAATGGGGCACTTACATTATTTCCATCTGAATCTGTAAGTACTAAATCTGTTCCTACGATGGCAAAAGCTGTATTCGTTGTATTCGTATCTACGCCTGCTGCGATATCTGCCAAGGCCACTGTGGCTGTATTACCATCTTCCAAGGTGATGCTTAAATCATTCCCCACTATACTGAAATCTGTAACGGTTTGATCATCCGTATCTATGCCTGCCGCTATGTCTGCCAAAGTTACACTTACCGTATTGCCGTCGGAATCTGTAATGACCAAATCACTGCCTACTATGGCAAAAGCTGTGTTCGTCGTATTAGTGTCTACACCTGCTGCTATGTCTGCCAAGGCTACTGTGCTTGTATTACCATCTTCCAAGGTGATGCTTAAATCATTCCCAACTATACTGAAGTCGGTAACCGTCTGGTCATCCGTATCTACACCTGCTGCGATATCCGCCAAGGTTGCACTTACCGTATTGCCGTCGGAATCTGTAATGACTAAATCACTGCCTACTATGGCAAAAGCTGTGTTCGTTGTATTAGTGTCTACACCTGCTGCGATATCTGCTAAGGCTACTGTTGCGGTATTACCATCTTCCAAGGTGATACTTAAATCATTCCCCACTATACTGAAGTCTGTAACCGTCTGGTCATCCGTATCTACGCCTGCGGCTATGTCTGCCAAAGTTGTACTTACTGTGTTACCATCTGAATCTGTAATTACCAAATCTGTTCCTACTATGGCAAAAGCAGTGTTCGTTGTATTGGTATCTACACCTGCTGCTATATCTGTCAAGGCTACTGTGGCGGTATTACCATCTTCTAAGGTGATACTTAAATCATTCCCAACTATACTGAAGTCTGTAACCGTCTGGTCATCCGTATCTACGCCTGCCGCGATATCTGCCAAGGCCACTGTGGCGGTATTACCATCTTCCAAGGTGATACTTAAATCATTCCCAACTATACTGAAGTCCGTAACCGTCTGGTCATCCGTATCTACACCTGCGGCTATGTCTGCCAGAGCTGCACTTACCGTATTGCCGTCTGAATCTGTAATGACCAAATCACTGCCGACGATGGCAAAAGCTATATTGGTGGTATTGGTATCAATACCTGTTGCTAAACTTGATAATGGGGCACTTACGTTATTCCCATCTGAATCTGTAAGTACTAAATCTGTTCCTATTATAGCAAAAGCTGTATTCGTTGTATTGGTATCTACGCCTGCTGCAATATCTGCCAAGGCCACTGTGGCGGTATTACCATCTTCCAAGGTGATACTTAAATCATTCCCAACTATACTGAAGTCTGTAACCGTCTGGTCATCCGTATCTACGCCTGCCGCTATATCTGCCAAAGCTGCACTTACCGTGTTGCCGTCGGAATCTGTAATGACCAAATCACTGCCTACTATGGCAAAAGCAGTGTTCGTTGTATTGGTATCTACGCCTACTGCGATATCTGACAAGGCCACTGTTGCGGTATTGCCATCTTCTAGCGTAATGCTTAAATCATTCCCCACTATACTAAAATCTGTAACCGTCTGGTCATCCGTATCTACGCCTGCGGCTATGTCCGCCAAAGCTGCACTTACCGTATTGCCATCTGAATCTGTAATGACCAAATCACTGCCTACTATAGCAAAAGCAGTGTTCGTTGTATTCGTATCTACGCCTACTGCGATATCTGCCAAGGCCACTGTGGCTGTATTACCATCTTCCAAGGTGATACTTAAATCATTCCCTACTATACTGAAATCTGTAACCGTCTGGTCGTCCGTATCTACGCCTGCGGCTATGTCTGCCAAAGTTGTACTTACCGTATTGCCATCTGAATCTGTAATGACCAAATCACTGCCTACTATGGCAAAAGCAGTGTTCGTTGTATTGGTATCTACACCAGCTGCGATATCTGCTAAGGCTACTGTGGCGGTATTACCATCTTCCAAGGTGATACTTAAATCATTCCCCACTATACTGAAGTCTGTAACCGTCTGGTCATCCGTATCTACTCCTGCCGCTATGTCTGCCAAAGCTGCACTTACCGTGTTGCCGTCGGAATCTGTAATGACCAAATCACTGCCTACTATGGCAAAAGCTGTATTAGTTGTGTTAGTGTCTACTCCTGATGCGATATCTGCCAAGGCTACTGTGGCAGTATTACCATCTTCCAAGGTGATACTTAAATCATTCCCCACTATACTGAAATCTGTAACCGTCTGGTCATCCGTATCTACGCCTACTGCGATATCTGCTAAGGCTACTGTTGCGGTATTACCATCTTCCAAGGTGATACTTAAATCATTCCCCACTATACTGAAGTCTGTAACCGTCTGGTCATCCGTATCTACACCTGCGGCGATATCTGCCAAAGTTGCACTTACCGTATTGCCGTCTGAATCTGTAATGACCAAATCACTACCTACTATAGCAAAAGCAGTGTTTGTTGTATTGGTATCTACACCAGCTGCGATATCTGCTAAGGCTATTGTGGCGGTATTACCATCCTCTAAGGTGATACTTAAATCATTCCCTACTATACTGAAGTCTGTAACCGTCTGGTCATCCGTATCTACGCCTGCCGCTATGTCTGCCAAAGCTGCACTTACCGTATTGCCGTCGGAATCTGTAATGACCAAATCACTGCCTACTATGGCAAAAGCTGTATTAGTTGTGTTAGTGTCTACTCCTGCTGCGATATCTGCTAAGGCTACTGTTGCGATATTACCATCTTCTAGCGTAATGCTTAAATCATTCCCTACTATACTGAAATCTGTAACCGTCTGGTCGTCCGTATCTATATTTGCCAAGGGAACTATTCTTCTATTACCTCTTTCTAGTTCAAGCTCTAAATTATTTCCAACTACAGTAAAATCTATAATATTTTGATTATCTCGGGCTTCAAGAGTAACATCTCCTAATAAAGCATTAGAGTCCCCACTCACTATAATTGAGTTACCAGGTGAAGTAATATTTCCATCCCCTGTTAAGCCTGCCACATTTACCTCAACATTAACATCTTCGAACATAGAATTGGTTGGTGTTCCAGAAATAGTTACTGTATTGCCTGTAGATGTTAATGTTCCATCTGCTGTACCCGCAGTTATTAAAGCATTGTCAATATATGAACCGCCATCGGTTCCTGTAGTAATAAGGTTACCTACATCAATACTTGTAACATCTGCAGTTTGATTGACCCCTAACTCATTAACATAAGTAATAAGACCATTGGTATTGTTTTGTGATAAATTAGTAGCCGTTTCATTAGCTGTAACTAACGCCCCTACATTAAGCACCGTAGCCCCTCCATCCTCATCATTATAAGTTATAGTTCCCAATACTTGATTTATACTGATTGATGTTACAGTTTCTAAATTATCAATAATCGGAGCTAAATCTATTTGTGTAACTACGCCATCCTCATCCATATAATCCAAATTCCTTCCATCTACATTTAAACCTATAGTAGTCAAGGTTTCGTTGGCATTTACAATATTGGTAATGTTGTTTATTACATCTTGAAGGGTCACATTAACATCTGTATTACCATCGTTATCTATATCTATAGTATTATCGGTAATGTTGATATTATCTGAATTTGCATAAATCGTTATGGAATTTGTTACGCCATCTTCATCTGTATAGGTTAATGTGCCTGTTGCTTGGTCACTCGTTAAGGACGTTAGCGTTTCCAGATTAGCAATAATTGCTGACAAGTCTATTTGAGTAACAACACCATCCTCATCCATGTAATCCAAATTAATACCGTCTGCATTTAAACCTAATGTTGTTAAAGTTTCATTGGCATTTATAATGGTAGTTATGTTATTTATTACATCCTGTAACGTGACATTAACATCGGTATTACCATCGTTATCTATATCAATAGTATTATCGGTAATGTTGATATTATCTGAATTAACAGAAATAGCAACTATATTGGCAACACTATCCTCATCGGTATAAGTTACGGTACCATCTCCATTATCTACCAATGAGGTCAATGTCTCTGCATTGTTTATTACCGTAGAAAGGTCTACCGTACTTTGGTCACCATTTTCATCCATATACTCTAACGTAATACCATCTGCTCGAAGCCTAAAAGTTGTAAGTGTTTCGAATGTTGATACATCTTCATCATTAACAATTCTTTTCCAAGCAGCACTAGACTCTACCCAATAATAATATCCAGGGGTTACGTCCCCAATTGTTTCTGTTGCATACACAATAAGACTGTTTACATTGCCGTTAGTTATTGTTGTAACATCTGTTGTACTTTGTAATGCAACTCTTGGGATAAGCAACCCCTTATCTGATGCCGTAATATCTAATTGAGCAGAGTTATCTGGAAGTGTGTTCCCAATACCAACCTGCGCATTGGTTAATGCAGAAAAAGATAGGCATACTAATAATCCTAAAAGTTTAATTGTTTTCATAAGCAGAAAAATTTACTTTAATATTTTATGGTTATTTATTTTTTGTTGAACCAAGTATTATTTTACTTAGTCCTTGAATTTATATTTAGATGTACTCACACCTCTTAATACATTTGTCAAAGGTTATCCTAATAACATTCTATGCAAAGAATAAACCTACAAGTAGGCGTTTTCATGCAACGAGCAACCGAAATAAGAAACAAACGGAAAACAAAAATTACTTAATACGCTTTTAAAGGCTTCAATGCGATAAGTACAATAAGGTTTATCATTCATGTATTGGAACTGTAAATCCGAATGTAGTCCCTTGAGCCATCCCTTTATGAGGTTTTACCCATATCTTGCCTTGACAGCTTTCCAAAAGATTTTTAACCAACTGTAAACCAATACCCCAACTGGATATTAATTGAAGTTTATTATTTAATGACGCTTTTGTTCTCAATGGGATTTCAAACAGGTTTTTTATTTCATATTCGGTTAGCCCCTTCCCTTTATCTGTTACAGATATTATTAAATTATTAGCCTGCTTAGAACCGTTTATATCTATGACACTAAATTTGGGAGCTGCTTTTATAGCATTAGATAATAAATTACGAATTGCTGTATCTACAATAGAAACTGGTAAAACTTGTTTTTTGCACAATGCATCGGATAAACTCACAAAAACTTTTAAATGCTTTTCAGAAATAGGTTGTTTCATTAAATCTATATTTCTATTAATAAAACATTCTATTGATATTAGATGTAAATCATCATCTCCATGAATCAGCTTGTTTTTTGCACAAAGCAAAATATTGTCTATAAAACTGAGAGTATTGGTTATTTGCAGATCTAACTCCTTTAAAGCTTTTTTAAAATCTTGTTCCTTATAGTTTTCATCCAATTGAACCCGCGATAAAGTATTTTTAATATTTACCAAAGGCAATCTATAGTCATGAGATATTATTGGAATGAAAATTTCCTTAACAAAGTTTAGTGCTTTTTCCTGAGAACTTATCTGTAGGTTTTGTTGTCTTAGACGCTTACTAAGTGTCGTCTTGTTTTTTCTGAATTCATTAACACATAGTAAAAATACTATTGCTAATATAATAGCTGTTAATCCCAAAAAAATTAAAACTATATGCTGGTGTGTTGATAATAATTGAGTCATACTGAATTGGATTTGTTTGTTTTTTTTAATAATAATTCAACCCCCGTTTAGAAGAGAGTCAACATGAATATCTGATCGCTTTTTTAGAGTACTTATTATGAATTGCACCGTGTTATATGCATTAAAAATGAATGTAACATCTGAGCTTGAACTATCTAAGTTTAAAATAAACCTCTCTAAAACTGAATTATTTCGTCGTTAGACCTTCGTTCTCTTTTGGATTGATCGATAAAGATGTGTTATTGAATACTTCATGGTAGCATTTAAAAAGAAATGGAGCGTAATTTGATTCATTGTTTGTAGGTTTTATTGGTGCTTTTTATTTTTTGAACAGCTATCAAAACAGTATTAACAGCTTTTCATCTGTTTAAATTTCTATTATTTTTATAAGTCAGATGTAATTCGCCAATAATCATCTCGGTTGGTATCACCTTATTTATTATGGCTCATTTTATAAAGTTTTATTATATACTTTACAACTAGACTTTAAAAATTGAAAAATGTGAGGGAGTAAGCTTTTTAGAGCAACTTTTTATACAAGTATTACCTTATTCAAGCATTATAATTTCATGTAAAATTAGCAAGTGAAGCTTACTTAAATAGTGGCGATTAAGGGAACGGCAGGTTTCATTTGCTAATAGGTACTTATACGCAAACTTCTGGTAGTTTAATAATACAAGACATATTAGTAAGCTTTAGAAAGTAAACAAAATGCATTAGATAATACTATTATATTACTTATAGCAACATAAATAGTCTATTTCTTTTCTTAGATATAAAGAAGTTTTATAATTTGTTTACTTTTACTTACATCAACTTTACAGGCACTTTAAAATGACTATTGTAATAATAGACGACGACATACACGACATAGAATATTGTAAGGAATTATTAGCGAAAAACTTTACCTATTTTGAGACCGTTATATGCTTCACAAACCCTATTGAAGGGTTACAATACCTCAACAAGCATAAACCAGATTTGTTAATTGTAGATGTTGAAATGCCCGATTTAAATGGTCTCGATTTACTTACACACTTGAAGTCTCCAAATACTGAGGTTGTCTTTTGTACTGCACACGATAAGTTTGCTATTGAAGCTTATCGTCATTTTGCCATCGGATTTTTATTAAAACCTTTTAATGAAGCTAAGTTTATTAGCACAATAACTAAAGCTTTACAACGATTGCCCAACAATAAAATAGATAGCATAAATAACAAACTACTTATTGATAGTCTTGCTTTAGAGAATAAAAAAATTGCTATTCCTACATTGGGATGTATCTATTTTTCAAAAACAATAGATATTGTTCGGCTAGAAAGCCTAGATGGCTATGCGAAAATATATCTAGTAGATGGCACTATTTATTTAAGTTCTTATGGTATTAAGCATTTTGAAAACTTTTTAACGATGCCTTTGTTTTTTAGAACGCATAAATCTCACTTGGTGAATCTCAAAAAAATTAAAAAGTTCTTTCCCGACGGCACATTAGTACTAGATAACGATGAACATATTCCTGTAGCAAGGAGAAGGAGAAAAGTTTTATTGGAAATTTTTGATAAACAAAGTCAAAACCCCTACGTTAAATCAGATTAAAAAGCAACTAATAAGGAATTTTAATAGTAACTCGTGTGCCCCTTTGTCCTTCATTCTTTAAATCTTCGGTTATAATTTCATAGCCAAATTTTCTTTTAGTTGTTTGGTTCATCAGTTTTAACCTTTCATACAATATTTGTGTTGCGTAGGGTTGATGTTCTTGATTCGTTTCTCCTCTGTTTTCAATATTGTAAATCCCTAAACCATTATCCTTTATGGTCAATATTAACTGCTTTGTCCGAATAACCTTTTCAATTTTCAAAATGATGAGTTTGTCTTTTTGTTCTATAGGAAAAGCATGTAAAATGCAATTCTCTATTATAGGCTGCAAAATCATGGAGGGAATAAAAGTGTTATTGATATTAATTTTTGGTTCACATTGAATGGCAAAAACAATTTTATTTCCCCCTTCAGCATTAATTAGTATTATATAATTCTTAATATATTGTATTTCTTTTGAGAGAAGAATATTATCATTTCTGGTTATATCTAAAGTAAACCGCATAAGGCTGGAAAAAGCAGATACATAATTTTCCAATTCGGACAATTTCCCTTCTCTTATCTTTTTCCTTACCATATTTAACATGTTAAACATAAAATGTGGATGCATTTGAGTTCTTAATGATTTTCGCTCCAACTCAACCATGGCTAGGTATAATCGATATTTTTTTCGTTGCTTAAGCGTACGGTTTAATATACCATAACTAAATAATCCCAGAAATAATAGCGCTACAATAACCTGAACCCAAAGCTGTTTATAAAAAACCTCTGATACATGAACGTTGTAAAGCAACTCATTGGATGATTCTAACCCTGCCGAATTTAACCCTTTAATCCTCAAAGCATAATGTCCCGGGGGTATTGATAACAATTTTAGCGTAGTTTGATTGCCCAAGTTTATCCAATCGTTCGTAAATCCATCCAACTTATATAAATACCGATTGTTTTCCGTATTAAAACAATCGTTAATAGTATATGAAATTGAAAGCGAATTTCTATTGTAAGGTAAATTGAAACGATACCCGGCTTCATTTAAGACATCTATTCTTATCTCTTTTTCTTTATCATTATCGTAATATTCAAACTTGGTAGGGAATATTTTGATTTTTTCGGGTACTGTGCCACCATTAATACTATCGAATGCTATGATGCCATTAACTCCTCCAAAGTATATTTTATTTTTTGATGATTTGAAGTATGAATTTTGGTTAAAATCATTAAAAGTTAGTCCGTCTTCTATAAAAAACGAAGCTACTTTGTTAGTCTTTTTATCATATTTGAAAAGCCCTCCATAGGTACTAAACCACATATTTCCATTAGCATCCTCTATGATCCCAATCACATTAGAATTGGTAAGTCCAAATGTTCTGTCTATAGTCAGTATTTTTTTTAAATCTTTGTCTACACAAATTGCTCCCACGTCTGTAGCCAACCATAAGTTTTTTTGTTGATCCAGAAGAATCATATAAATTTTATTGGTAGGAAAATCTAATGTACTGTTATCATCATCTTTTTTAAGAGTTAAAAACGTTCCCGTTTTTAAATCCTTTATAAATAGTCCGTTCCTATCTGTAGTAATATATAATTTATCTTCTGTTTTATGAAGGTCTCTTACAAAAACCTCCTGATTATTATTAACTGGAAGTATCGATAATTCTCTGAATTCTTTTTGCTTAGTATTAAACTCTTGAAGACCAAAATTACTGGCAATTAAAAAGGTAGAGTCTGTATGTTTTAGGATATCATAGTATTGTAAATTACCTAATTTCCAATGTGTATCAAAAGCATGATGTTCAAGAATCTTATCTTCAAGAAAATTTATTTTTGTAAGCTTTTTATTCTCGCCTATACACCATGCTGTAGAATCGCTGGTTTTTAAAAACGATCTGATGTAATTTAACGACGGAAAAACATTCTTTGGTACATCAGCGCCACCATCATTATTATTAGAATGTTTAAGTTTAAATATTCCTGAATAACTAGCTATGAGGATATCTTCATTTGGTAATTCCAAAAACCCTCTTGTACTTACATTTCGTTTCTTAAAATCATAAAGAATTTTATGGAACCCACTCTTCCTAAATCTTATTTTACTAATTCGATTATAACTACTTACATAGATAATGTCGTTCTTATCAATTACAACATCGTCGATCGCATAAGAAAATGGGATTTCATATGTTTTTTTTAGATGAAAACTCTTGTTTATTTCTTCCATTTTATAGAAGCATAATTTTTTCCCAAAGTCATCAACACCTATTAAATCGGCATAGCTCTTTAATAGGGGGTTTTGGTCTTTGGTAATGACAATCATCTCTTGCAAAGGCAGATTGACTATCTGTATATGTAAATCTTTTATAAAATTAACTCCATAAACGTCTCCTTTATATGTATAATGTGTTTCTTTAGATTTAGGAAAAATGTCACCATCATTTGTAATGAGCAAACCATCACCACCATTAAATTCCCATTCGGGATTCATGTACTCATGCTTCTTATAATTTATTGTAGCAGTAAAATCTGCAATTAAATTTACTTTTCCATTTTCAAGGATAAATAGTTTGCGTCCTTGCCTGCACAAGATTTTACTGCAGTCGATCACCCTTTCAAAAATCAAAAAATTCCTCATAAAATAGGTAGTATCCAAATACTCAGGGGCTATTTCAGGGATTTCATATTTTTCAATTGAGAAAAAACGATCTGCTTTTAAAATCTGGTTATTAACAGTAGCCATCCATACATTTCCATTGCAACCTTCGATAAAGTTGGTTACCGCAAATTCCTCCCCTTTTAAAAGCTGTTTGAAGTTTATCTTATCAAAACTTTTATCTAAACTTTCATTCGATACAAAAACCCCAGTATCGGCACATACCCATATCCTGTGCCAGCTATCAAAAAAAATTACATGTATTATTTTGGGTGGATTTTTTTTATGTTTCTCTAAAAAAGAAGAAAGGATGGCGTGGGTTTCAAAATCCTTTATCAAACCATTATTGGTAGAATACCATAAAAACCCATGATGATCTACCCCTATTTTATTTCTAATTTTTGGTGTTTCTCCATTCGTGTTAACACCAATATTTCTTATAGTATATTCCTGTCCATAAAATAAAGTGCTGAAAATTAGAAAATATATAAAAAGAGGAAGTTTCATTATTCAAGGCAGCCCATTTAAAAAGTGAGTGTATAGATTTATACCGTTTCTAATTAGAAACAGTATTGCTTATTGCTAAGATAAACTTTTAGCTTGTTTATAAATATTATGATGCATTCAAAAAATTAAATAAATAGACCAAATATCTTCAAAATATAGTGTTAACCAATTATTTGATAAATTTAATAGAATCGTCGTAGATACAAACTATATACTTCTAACCTTATACCATAAATACATTTTCAATAAAGGTTTTACTTGTTTTTATAATAATTATTAACGCTCATTGATTTAATAGCCCACTTGCAAAATTATACAGGCCGTTCGTATAATTGAAATAGATCCATTCATTTTTAAAAAATAGTTTTATCAAACTTTTATTAATTAAAAACTGGTCAATGGAAATTATACCTACATCTTTTCAAAAACTATCTACTTTGCTTGTCATGATGTTCATTATCTACATAGCATTTATAACTTTTGCCTTTGTTATTCACTTTACATTTTGCTACATAAGAGATTATAAAAGTTTCAAAAAGAAGAAAAAGGTAGATACATAAATCTGCTACTCTGATACAATTTAAGGATTTATAGGTCATGTTTTTTGTGAAGGTGCTTTATTTTAATTTAACTTTTTACTTGATAATTTACCTCCATTGATTACTTTCAAATAAAGAATTTCTTGAAACGGACTATCCTCGGCAAAGCCTCGAGGAATTCTTTTCGATTAAATACCAGAATTCAGTATATTAATCTTTATAAGCAATTGGTAACGCTATTTTAAACTTGACTGCTAATAACCTGGTTACTATAACTACCACGCCAGATATTATAAAAACAAGATTATTTTCTATAGGTAATTCACTTAATAAAAAATAGGTAATGCCTCCAAGTATACAAGCGGTAGCATAAATTTCTTTTCTAAAAATAACAGGGATTTCATTACACAAAATATCACGTAAAACACCACCAAAACTAGCGGTCATAGTCCCTAAAGCTATGCAAATAATAGGGTGCAATTCAGCATTCAATCCTTTTTCTATACCAACTAAAGTATATAAACCTATACCAATAGTATCAAATAAAAATAAAGAGGTCCGTAAATAGTTGATTTTACTTCTAAAAAGTATTGCAAAAACAGCAGACGCTATAATAACATAAGTAAACGTAATATCTTTCATCCAACCTACTGGCGTGTTACCTATAAGTAAATCTCTAAGTGTACCACCGCCAACCGCTGTAACAAATCCAATAATAAGAATTCCGAATAAATCCATTTTTTTATTGATTGCCACCAATACACCAGAAATAGCAAAAGCAATGGTTCCTAAAATATCTATGGTGTAAAACATATTTTTAATTTTATTTATATGCTCAGTATAAGCGATGTAATCTCTTTTTCTAAAAAAAGTGGTTCTCTTAATTATTATCACAAATTACGCTTTAGATCCCTCGGCTCTACTCGGGATAAGCGATTCACACACGTTTTCTAAAAAGAAAAAGTGGTTCTCTTATTGTTATCACAAATTACACTTTAGATCCCTCGACTACGCTCGGGATAAGCGATTCACACACGTTTTCTAAAAAGAAAAAGTGGTTCTCTGCTTACATGTCTTGAGTGTAAAAATTGTAATCTTTTAAAATAACATCAATAAATTGAGTATTCGTTTTTTGTTTCACATCCTTTATCCCAACGACTTCAACTATTTTTGTTCTCAACTTTATTAATGTTTTATAATCATTTGCAGCTCTTGCTGTAATAAATGTATCTTTTATAATACGAGCATCATTATCAGATAATTTAATAACATCAGGATATGTTGGTTTGTAATCTTGTTTTAAATTCTCTAAAATAGTATGACTGATATTCACACTATCTTTTAACATTATCACTGCAGTACCTGCTGCCATATCCCCTATTCTTTGCGTTTTTTTATTAGACAGCATCACGAAGAAACCCAATCCAAATATATAAACGTCTACAATTCTAAAAAACCAACGTACCACATAATCAGACAATGATGCTTGGTATCCATCAATTTTAACGACTCTAATTTTAAGAGCCCGTTTACCAATAGTTTGTCCCTGAAAAAAAGCCTCTAAAGTCAAAGTATAAAACATAACAGGGAAACTCAAAATCGTATTAATACCGATTTGTGACCATTCGTCCATCCCTTCAAAAACACCAAATATTTTATTTAAAATTAATAAATATCCAATTTTAATAATCATATCCAGTATAAATGCTAGCAATCTTTCTCCACCACCTGCAGCATTGAACGTTATTTTCACATTTTGGGTCGTGTTAATTTGTAACTCTGACATTTTATATTTTAATTTATCAAATATATGAGGGAAGTTTCATTTATTAAGCAAAATAAGGAAAAATGGTTAAGTTTTGAAAGGGCTGTCTTTAATAATGATTTTGAAGACCCCGACGAACTTGCCTCACAGTACATTCATTTAATAAATGACCTAGCCTATGCGCAAACCTACTACCCTAAAAGTAAGGTTATTATATACCTTAATCAGTTAGCCGCCAAAGCATTTCAAAAAATTTATAAAACTAAACGGGAAGATACCAATAGAATTGTTGGATTTTGGAAAACCGAAGTGCCACTAATTTGCTATCAATACCGAAAATTTATTTACATCGCGTTTATCATCTTTTTTGCTTTTACCTTTATTGGGGTTATTTCTGCCGCTAATGATGGAGAATTTGTACGTTCGGTATTAGGAGATAACTACGTAGACATGTCTATAGAAAATATTGAAGCCGGAGATCCCGTAGCCGTTTATAAAAGTGGTAGTAATTGGGGGAGTTTTATTGGTATTACTATAAACAACCTACGTGTTGGTATTATTGCATTTGTTTTAGGCGTTTTTTTAGGAATTGGTACACTCTACATTATGTTTAAAAACTGCATCATGTTAGGATCGTTTCAATACTTCTTTTACGAAAAAGATGTTTTATGGGAAAGTGTTCGTGGTATTTGGATACATGGCGCTATGGAAATTTTTGCTATAGTTATTGAAGCTGCTGCTGGTCTTATTCTAGGAGCCAGTATTTTATTTCCTGCAACGCATTCCAGATACACGTCATTTAAACAAGGCGCAAAAACGGGTATTAAAATTTTAATAAGCACCTTTCCTTTTACCTTTTTCGCTGGGTTTTTGGAAGGTTTTATTACACGGTATTCCAACATTATGCCTAATTGGTTATCAACAGGGATCATATTAATAACACTAAGCATTATTAGTTATTACTATTTAGTTTACCCTTTTAAAGTCCAGAAACAAATTACCCAACCCCAAATTACAAGCCCAACTCTTAATTGAAATTCAATAGATTACATATAATCTTCTTTTTGTTTGCGATAGTTTGTTGCTACCAAAATGCTTTTAGTTCTAACACACTACAAAGACCTGAACAAATAAGACAATTTGATGACGATTTTAAAGACCGATATTCTAGTGATAAATACAATTATGACGGTAGAAAGGTAGTACGTGAAACCGAAGTTGGTTCTGGTAAATATGAAGACTACAAAAGTGGAAAGGTAAGGCAACGAGAAAAAAACAACACAGAAGACATTAGTATAAACCTTGGCCCTCTTGGCTGGTTATTTTATCTAGCTATAGGCATAGCGGTTGTTTATTTGGTATACATTTTACTAAATGAAGGTGGTTCGGGTTTATTTTCTTCAAGAAAAAACAAACCCCTTAACAATTATAACGAAATAACAGCAGAAAACATTGAGCATGCAGATATACATACGCTAATAAAAAATGCTGAAAACGATAATAATTACAGGTTAGCCATTAGATATTACTACCTATTGGTTTTAAAAACACTCAGTTTAAAAAATCATATAAAATTTGAAGACGATAAAACTAATAGCGAATATTTAAACGAAATAAGTGAGAAGCCTTTTAATGAGAAATTCGCATACATCTTATATTTATACAATTATATCTGGTATGGTAAATTCACACTAAATATAGAGCAATATAACAAGGCGAAAAATAATTTTTTAACACTTTTAAACCTGGTAAAATAATGAAGAAAATTTTACCTATACTCGTCATAATTGTTGCTCTGGTGGTAACAGCTGCTGTAGTCATTGGTGTTAAGAGAACTAAAACTGTAAATTGGGAGGAATCTTTTAACGAAAAAAGTAATGAGCCTTACGGACTTAGTGTATTCTATAAAGAATTGTCAAATCTTTTTAAAGATTCTAAAATCCGGACAGTTTTCCATCAACCAGGTAGTTATTTAAGTGTTAATTCTGAAGATGGTTATGGAGAGCATGTCGCAGAAGGGAACTATATAATTATTGGGAATTCTGATTATTTAGAAGATGATTCGGTAGATGAATTATTAAACTTTGTTGATGCTGGTAACACATTATTTATCTCCGATTATTATTTTTCTCAAAAGATCCATGACACTTTAAACATTGATATCGATTATATTGAAAATGAAAAAAAGGACAGTATATCATACGAATCGCTTGAATATGTAAATATAGAAAGTACAATTATAGATAAAAATAGAGGTGATAGTTATTTTTCTCGCTTCGATAGTATAAATTTTAAGGTACTTGGGCACTCTAAAATCGATTACAAGCATGTAAACTTTATTCAGGTTCCTTTTGGAGATGGAAATATATACTTACACCTAGAACCAAAAGCTTTTACAAATTATAACATTTTAAAGGAAGACAGGTACAAATATGTAGAAGGCTTAATATCCTATTTACCAGAAAACAATGTGTATTTTGATTCCTATACAAAAATACAAACAGGGTATGATGGTGAGGTTGAAAAAGAATCTAATTTAAGCTGGTTTTTGGAACAGTTATCATTTAGATGGGCATGGTATACGGCTTTAATTTTTGGTCTTTTATTTATGATATTTAATGCAAAACGCAGACAACGTATTATAAAAATTATAAAACCACTACAAAATACCACCATAGCTTTTGTAAAAACGGTATCTAATTTATATTATGATATTCAAGATCATAAAAACTTAATTGATAAAAAAATAACGTATTTTTTAGAAAAAATAAGAACTGATTATAATTTAGATACATCTACACTAAATGATGAATTTATAATAAAACTGGCAGCTAAAACTGGTAAGAAAAAAGATGATGTTAAAAAATTAATCAACTATATTAATTGGCTTAAATCAAAAAATGAATTTTTTGAAGAAAACCTAATCAAATTAAATAAGCATATTGAAGCTTTTTATACTACATAATTATGGACGAAAATAGAGAATCTCAAGACCATCAGGATTTTTTACCAAAATCAGACACCATATCATCGATTGATAGTAGTGCCTTGGATGATACCAATAATTTGCAATTTCAAAATCGTTTAGATTTAACTGAACTTCAACAAAGTGTCAACAAAATAAAACAAGAAGTTGGTAAAATAATTGTTGGCCAAAAAGACATGGTAGATATGTTAATTGCATCGCTTTTAGCTAAAGGACACTCACTTATAGAAGGTGTTCCCGGCGTTGCAAAAACGGTTACAGCTAAGCTCTTAGCAAAATCTTTAAGTGTTGGTTTTAGTCGTATTCAATTCACGCCAGATTTAATGCCTAGTGATATTTTAGGAACTTCGGTTTTTAATTTAAAAACAACAGAATTTGAATTTAAAAAGGGGCCTATTTTTTCGAATATGATTCTTATTGATGAAATCAATAGAGCGCCTGCCAAAACACAAGCAGCATTATTTGAAGTTATGGAAGAACAACAAATTACAATTGATGGCAATAAATTTAAACTAGATGCCCCATTTATTGTTCTTGCAACTCAAAACCCAGTAGAACAAGAAGGAACATATAGATTACCTGAAGCGCAATTAGATCGATTTTTATTTAAAATTGATGTTAACTATCCTAATTTAGATGAAGAAATAGAAATACTCTCTAGAGAACATGAATTAAAAGATAAGTTAAAAACAGATGCTATTACCCCTTTTTTAACTGGCGATCAAATAGTAAAATACCAGAACTTGGTCAGTCAGATTGTAGTAGAAAAACATTTACTTAAATACATTGCAGAGCTTATTGTAGCAACTCGTAGCAATCAATTTTTATATTTAGGAGCATCGCCTAGAGCATCCATTGCCATATTAAAGTCCAGTAAAGCATTTGCCGCTATGGCTGGACGTGATTTTGTAACTCCTGAAGATATAAAACGTGCTGCTATCCCTGTATTACACCATAGAGTTATTGTTACACCAGAACGAGAAATGGAAGGTGTTTCAAGCAAACAAATTATAAAACAAATTATTGAAACCGTAGAAATACCACGTTAGTTCTCATTAAACAGTATTCAGTCTCAGTAATCAGTAATCAGTAATCAAAATAAGAAAACAATGTCATTCTGAGCAAAGCGAAGAATCTCACTTTTAACTTTTAACTTTTAACTTTTAACTTTTAACTTTTAACAAATCTTGAAATTTTTTAAACCATTCTATATACAACCACGCTTTTTTTACGCAGGCATTGGCATTGTGGTATTGTTTGCTTTAAGTTATTTCATTCCTTTATTATTCAACATAGCGCAGCTTTTTATATTAGTGCTTGCGCTCTTATTCTTTTTAGATTTTCTAATTGTCTTTATTGGAAAAAACAAAATTGAAGCGACTAGAATACTACCAGATAAGTTTTCAAACGGTGATAAAAATCAGATAAAATTAAATATAACAAATAACTATTCTATTTCTGTTTATTTAGAAGTCATTGATGAAATTCCTGAACAATTTCAGGTTAGAGATTTTAAAATCAAGGAAAGCATTCCTTCACGTAAAACAAGGGGCATTCAATATGATTTAAAACCCATTGAACGTGGGGAGTATCATTTTGGATTTCTAAACATATATGCTTCCTCTGTTATAAATTTAGTTGCAAAGCGTTATACTTTCAACGAAGGTGCTATGGTACCTACCTACCCTAGTTTCAAACAATTAAAAAAGTTTGAGCTTTTAAATATTAATAAAAACTCACTAGAATATGGACTTAAAAAAGTAAGGCGCCTTGGACATTCTATGGAGTTTGAGCAAATTAAAGATTATGTTTTAGGAGACGATTTACGTACTATAAACTGGAAAGCAACAGCTAAGAAAAACCAACTGATGGTCAATCAGTTTCAAGATGAAAAATCGCAACCTGTATATTCTATTATAGATAAAGGGCGTATAATGAAAATGCCTTTTAACGGTTTAAGTCTTTTAGATTATGCCATTAATGCTGCTCTTGTTATTAGTAATGTTGTTTTAAAAAAGCATGACAAAGCTGGTATGTTTTCATTTTCTAAAAACATAGACAACGTTGTTGTTGCAGAAAGAAGAAGTTCACAGATGCAACTTATTTTAGAATCCCTTTACAATGTTAAAACTGATTTTTTTGAAAGTGATTTTAGCAGATTATACGGTAGTATAAAGCGCCACATTACTCATAGAAGCCTTATTTTAATGTATACTAACTTTGAGACTCTAGATGGTTTAAACAGGCAATTACCGTATTTAAAAGCCATTTCTAAAAGTCATCTATTGGTAGTTGTTTTCTTTAAGAACACAGAACTTAGTACTTTAATTAACGAAAAGGCTGAAACAGTACAACAAGTTTACGATAAGGTCATTGCCGAAAAATTCGCATTTGAAAAACGTCTTATTGTAAACGAATTAAAAAAATATGGCATCCATTCCATTTTAACAACACCAGAAAATCTTACCATAGATACTATTAATAAATACTTAGAAATTAAAGCAAGAGGATTACTTTAGAATACAGAACTCATTTAGATTTTTTGGATTTAAGCGAAAATTAGAAGTTTTTGCCTATGTTAAAGATTTTTTTTAGTTGCATAACAGATCTTGATATCGTTCTCCATCATGTTAATTTACCTCTGAATACTAAATAAAACTAAAAAAGTGACTTAAAAGTCGCTTTTATATTCTACTGCTGTAGTGAATGATTCAAATCACTTGCTAAATCTTTGTTTTTTTGGAGTCTAATCCTAGATATTTAGTGTCATATTTACACCTATTTTTTATATCCGCGACAAATTTAATTTATAATTAACAGTTGTTTCTATAAATTTTATTGATAGTTTTTATATTTTTATAGCCTAAATTGATTATCTATGACTATTACCCAATTATATTATGTTTTAGCTGTTGCCGAAAATCAAAATTTTACTAAAGCAGCAGAAAAATGCTTTGTTACGCAACCTACATTAAGCATGCAAATTCAAAAGCTTGAAGACCAATTAGATGTGTTGATTTTCGATCGTACTAAAAAACCAATTGAGCTAACCGATGTTGGTAAAAAAATTGTAACTCAGGCAAGAAATATTGTAAATGAATCTTATAGAATTCAAGATATTGTAGATCAACAGAAAGGTTTTATTGGAGGCGAGTTTAAACTTGGTATTATCCCAACCATCATGCCAACATTACTTCCTATGTTCTTAAATAATTTCATAAAAAAACATCCAAAAGTTAAACTAAAAATTGAAGAGTTAACAACAGAAGAAATCATTTCGAGAATTAACGACGGCCATTTAGATGCTGCTATAGCTGCCACACCCTTAGAAGATGAAAACATAAAAGAACGTGTTCTTTATTTTGAGCCATTTGTAGGTTATATTCCTAAAAATCATAGACTCTATAATCACAAAAAAATAGATGTCTCTGAATTGGATATTGATGATATGCTCTTACTTGAAGATGGGCATTGCTTTAGGGATGGAGTTATTAACCTTTGTAAAGCATTTAAAAATCAAACGGATGATCAATTTCAACTAGAAAGTGGTAGTATAGAAACACTTATAAAGCTTTCAAATGAAGGATTAGGAATGACACTCTTACCTTATTTACATACTATAGATATTAACGAAAAAGAAAAAGAAAATCTACATCATTTTAATGAACCCTCTCCTGCCAGAGAAGTGAGCCTTATTTATCATAAAAGTGAATTGAAAATGCAGATTATTGAAGCTTTACAAGACGTTATATCTGGAGTTATTAGAGGAGCTATTGCTTTTCAAAATGTAAAAATTATTAGTCCTTTACCTAAATAATGGATTAGTACGAAATAGATTAACAGTTTTTAGATAAACTAAAAAGAGCTTCCAAATTTGGAAGCTCTTTCTTTTTATATACTCAATACTACTATAAAGTAAAGTATTTTATTTTTTTGCTTGTACTGGTGCATTTAGTTTCATACTCATTTCCATAGAAATAGCAGAACGCTCATACTTAACTTTACCAGACATGGTTTCTATAACGCAGCTACCATCTTTATCGTTTAGCTCTAAGACTTTACCGTGTAAACCACTTTTTGTAATTATTTTATCTCCTTTTTTTAATTCGGCTGCAAATTTCTTTTCTTTTTTTGCACGTTTCATTTGTGGTGCAATCATAAAGAAATATACGACTACAAACATTAATATAAATGGCATAAATTGCCCTATTCCTTCTCCCATTTTATTTCGCTTGAATTGTTGGTGTTACAGGCTTTTTAGCTGCTGCATTCGGATCTGGTTTTACAAAAGCAGTAATTTTTACTGTTTCCGATCCTTTTTCTGTATTTGCTGTAACTGTTATTGTTTTAGAAACCTTGTTAGATCCGCTTCCATTAAATTGAACAGAAAATTGACCTGACTCTCCTGGTTGCAAAGGTTCTCTACTCCAATCTTGAGGTACTGTACATCCGCAGGTACTCTTAATATCAGTAATAACCAAAGGAGCATCTCCTGCATTTTTGTACTTAAAAACTGTTGATACTTTAGTTTTAGCTTCAATTTCCCCAAAATCATGTTCTTTTTCTTCAAACTCAATTATAGGAAATTTAGATGCACTTGCATCTCTTACCGCAGCTTCCGCTACATTTTTTTCATCAATTTTCTTAGCAGCATTTTCTTTACAAGAAGTAAATGCAATTAAGCACAATGCGCTTAATCCTAATATTATTTTTTTCATTGTTAAATTTTTTGTCATTTGCGACGTAAAAATAGTAATTATTTAATCTATTAAAAACTTTTATTAACTTCTTAACAGAATTATAGTAACCCTCTACCTATCTTGTTTAGTTTACCATCTGCATCGTATTCTTTAACCAATTTATCTAAAATACCATTTATAAATATGCTACTTTTTGGTGTAGAATATTCCTTAGCAATTTCTAAATATTCGTTAATAGTTACTTTAACTGGTATAGATGGAAAATGATGTAACTCACTAATAGCCATTTGTAGTAATACGTAATCTACATTAGCAATACGGTCTGAGTCCCAATTTTTGGTTTTAGCTTCTATTTCTTTATTAATTACAGATTTATTTAAAAGTGTTTTTTTGAATAAATCAACTGCAAATTTCTGATCTTCAGAATCCTTATATAATTTAGGCGTAAAATGATTTTCTGTAGAAGTTACTTTAACTTTTCTTAATAGCTTTAAAATGGTCGTATTTACCGTTGGCAAATCATCTAACCAAGTTAAGTTTTTATCTTCTAAATACTCATAAAGTTTATCGTTAGGAGCAATAATATCTTTAAACACATCAACAATAAAACCTTTATCCTCTTTAAAGTCAGACACTCTAGTTTCCATATAATCTTTATACAGATCACTTTTAGTAATTGCTTTAAAAATAACATCTACATACTCTCCATCTAATTCCCAATTGGTTATTTTATGAGCATCTAACTGGTCTTTTAATCTTAAGCTATCACCTAAAAGTTTAAGCAATTGATTATTAACAAATTTCTTATTAGGATCTTTGTCTTCCTTAGTAGCTAAATGCTTTTTTCGCTTTTTTTGTAAATCGTCTTCTGCTCTTTTTTGGACTTCAAGCAATAACGAGATCAATAAGAGGTACAAGTTGTACATATTATCTATACTAAACAGTAAGAATTTTTGATCTTTAGTAAAATCGTCACTTTCTCCTCCCTTAAAGGCATAAAGAGTTTGCATTACTTTTACCCGAATATGTCTTCTATTTAGCATAATTACAAAGAACTTAAATTAAAAAATATAGCAGTGTTTCACTGTTTTTCCGCTGCAAAAATAATACTATTTTGAGAAGTAACTTCATATTTTCTTTTAATTATTCGAATAATATTTTAAACTATATTTAACAATTACCCATTGCTAATACATCCATTTTATTATCATTAATACATTATATTTGCTGTCCGATTACTACAAGGTAAATGAAAGAATTACAACATTTAAATAAATACTTCTTAAAATATAAAGCCCACCTTTTAATAGGTATGGTAATTACTGTTGTAGCTAGAATTTTTCTACTCTTCACGCCACGCTATGTAAAACAGATTTTTGTTGTGGTTGAAAAAGCTTTAAAAGGAGTGATTACCGAAGACGTTTTTAAAGCAGAGCTATTAGAAGCCATTCTTTATATTATTGGAGCAGCTATAATAGGCGGTATCCTTACTTTTTTCATGCGCCAAACCATTATTAATGTATCACGTTATATTGAATTCGATTTAAAGAATGAGATTTATGATCAATATCAAAAACTCTCTTTAAATTTTTATAAAAACAATAGAACGGGAGATTTAATGAACCGTATTACCGAAGATGTAGGTAGGGTACGTATGTATGCAGGACCTGCCATCATGTATAGTATCAATACGTTTGCTTTGTTTGTTGTTGTTATTATCTATATGATTAATGCGTCTCCTAAATTAACGCTATATACCGTTTTACCATTACCAATTCTTTCTGTTATAATATATAAGTTAAGTAAAGAAATACACAAGCGTAGCACCATAGTTCAAGAGTATTTATCTAAACTTTCAACGTTCACTCAAGAGTCTTTTAGTGGTATTTCTGTGATTAAAGCCTATGGTATAGAGCCACAAACATCGACAAATTTTAAGTCGCTTACTTTTGAAAGTAGAGAAAAACAAATCAGTTTAGCAAAAGTACAAGCTTGGTTTTTTCCAATGATGATTTTACTTATTGGTACAAGTAACTTACTTGTAATTTATATTGGAGGCATGCAATATATTAATGGTGAAATTGAAAGTATAGGAATTATTGCAGAATTTATTATTTATGTAAATATGCTTACATGGCCAGTGGCAACTGTAGGTTGGGTTACTTCTATAGTACAACAAGCTGCTGCATCACAAAAACGAATTAATGAGTTTTTAAAAATCGAGCCAGAAATTAAAAACACCGTAAACACAAATACAGAGATTACTGGTGATATTCGTTTTAATAATGTTTCTTTTACTTATGATGATACTAATATTCAAGCATTAAAAGACATTAGCTTTGATATTAAATCAGGAGAGACACTAGCTATTATAGGTAAAACAGGGGCTGGAAAATCTACAATTTTAGATTTAATAGGTAGGCTTTATGATATAAATGACGGGGATATTATTATAAATGACACAAAAATTAAAGACCTTAATTTAAATAATTTAAGAGATCATATTGGTTATGTACCACAGGACGCCTTCTTATTCTCCGATTCTATAAGGAATAATATTAAGTTCGGAAAAGAAGATGCTACCGAAGATGATGTTATTGAAGCTGCAAAAAATGCGCAGGTACATAAAAATATTATCAAATTTAATAATGGTTATGATACTGTATTGGGCGAACGAGGCATTACACTTTCTGGCGGACAAAAGCAGCGTGTATCTATTGCGAGAGCTATTATAAAATCACCAAAAATATTACTTTTCGATGACTGTCTGTCTGCTGTTGATACAGAGACTGAAGAAAAAATACTAAAGAATCTTAATAAAATTTCGAAAGGAAAAACAACAATCATTGTAAGTCATAGAGTTTCATCTGCTAAAAATGCAGATAAAATCATTGTACTAGATGATGGTAAAATTGTGCAAGAAGGCACGCATGAAACGCTTATAAATATAGATGGTTACTATAAACATCTCTACTTAAAACAATTGAGCGAAACGACTTCAAACTAACATTAAACTTACTAATATCCAATCAAAATAAGGCGTTATTATTTTTTAATTTAATGCAATAAAAGACAATATTTAAAAAAGAAACTTCATTATTTGTTGGTTAGTATCTCTTTTTTTTAGATTTTTGATAACCAATTTAACGATAATTAAAATAAATTTCTATACACTATGAATAATAATGATATGATGGAGAGAGAAGAGATTTTTTCGAAAGTATTAAGAGCAGGAAGACGTACCTACTTCTTTGACGTAAGAGCTACTAAAGCGGACGATTATTACTTGACTATTACTGAAAGTAAGAAATTCACAAACGATGATGGTTCGTTTCATTACAAAAAACACAAAATATATATTTACAAAGAAGACTTTTCTGAATTCAAAGATATATTAGCTGAAATGACTGATTATATTATAGAAAAGAAAGGTGATGAAGTGATTAGCGAACGTCATCAAAAAGACTTTAAAAAGAGTTATGAAGTTGAAAAAACAGAAGAAACTTCTACAGATGATGGCGATACACACAAACCTGCTGAAAGTTTTACTGATGTAGATTTTGATGATATATAATTAAACAACTGTTTTATTATAAAAACCGTTTCAACTTGAAGCGGTTTTTTTATGTTTGATTTTTAAATGATTCTGCTGTTTTTCCTCCTTTTGAATAACATAATAAGCTAATTAAGCAACCTGCGTTCCATTTTTCACTTTATTTTCTGGGTGCAAGAGCATCACGTCTTTACCATTAACGGCACCTAATACTAAACATTCACTCATAAATTTAGCGATTTGTTTTTTAGGGAAATTTACAACGGCCACTATCTGCCTTTGTTGTAAATCTTCTTTTTTATAAAGCGTCGTGATTTGTGCAGACGATTTTTTAATTCCTAAATCTCCAAAATCTATAGTAAGTTGGTATGCAGGGTTTCTTGCTTCAGGAAAATCATTAACTTCAATAATGGTTCCTACTCGTAAGTCTACTTTAGTAAAATCTTCAAAAGTTATGGTATCATTCATTTTTTAAAAATACAAATTACCAAATGAACTTTAAAATGGTTACTAACAAATTGGAATAATATTTTTCTTTAGATGTATCAAATAGAAAAAAATAACGAACTTTGAGAAAACATAAATTATCATGGCCAGAACTCCTTCTAACATGCTTCCTTTAGGAACTCAAGCTCCAGATTTTAATCTATTTGATACTGTATCTGGAAATAATGTATCACTTAATCAATTAAAAGGAAGTCAAGCTACTGTAATTATGTTTATTTGCAATCATTGCCCTTTTGTTATTCATGTAAACCAAGAAATGGTTTCCATTGCAAATTCATACTCCAAAAAGGGTATTAGCTTTATTGCTATTTCCAGTAACGATGTTATTAACTACCCTCAAGACAGTCCAAAAAATATGGCTATTCATGCAAAAAATGAAAACTATCCGTTTTCATATTTATATGATGAAACACAAGATATCGCAAAGGCCTATGACGCAGCATGTACTCCCGATTTTTATATTTTCAACGCTGATCTTAAATTAACGTACAGAGGACAATTGGATGACTCTCGCCCAGGAAATGGGATACCCGTTACTGGTAAAGATTTAAGGCATGCTTTAAATTGCCTAATCGAAAATAAAGATAATACGACCCTACAAAAACCAAGTATTGGCTGCAATATTAAATGGAAAAGTAATTAAAAGCGTAACTGCCAAAAGCCAACATCAAGCCACTTTCCAAATTTTAACCCCACCTCTTTAAAATGCGCCACTTGATTAAAGCCAAATTTCTCATGCAACTTAACACTTGCATCATTTGGTAATGTTAAACCTCCAAGGACAATATGATAGTTTTGTTCTTTTAATTGAGATAATAGCTCTCTATATAATTTAGTTCCTATTTGTTTTCCTAACACACCGTGCTTTACATATACTGTAGATTCTACTGTATGTTTATAAGCAGGCTTAGGGCGCCATTTGCTTCCATATGCATATCCTAAAATCTCATTATTCTCTTCATCTTCAAAAACAATGAATGGATAATCAGCATTAATACGCGTAATTTTATCTTCAAAAGCCTCTAAAGACAAAGCTTCGTCATCAAAAGTAACTATAGAATTTAACACATAATAATTGTAAATATCTAAAAGTTCCTTCGTATCACTTACATTAAAAGACCTAATCATTGCTTATTTCAAATCCAATTGTTACGTTTCAACACATGCTCTATATGTGCATAATGATGACTACTATGCCAGGCATAATTCCCGATGTTATAGCTTAATAACACTTCAGAGTTTGTTTCCGGATGCAAAAAACTGGCATTTAAATCTTCTTGAGATAGTGTCTTCAATAAATAAACAAGTTTAAAATGAACTGCTTTTATGTGATGTATAGACATATCTATTGGAGCTGTTTTAGAATCTATGAGTTCTGCCCAGCGTTCTTCGAAATAAGCTTTTATAAGTGGTTTATCTTCTGTTAATGCCCATTTAAATCTGGTATAAGCATGGTGATGGCTATCAGACACATGATGTATTACCTGTCTTACAGTCCACCCACCAGGTCTATAGACTGTGTCTAATTGATCATCTGTTAAGTCTTTAACAAGGTTTTCTAAGCGATTTGGAAAATGTTCTAATATGGAAATCCAACTTTCAATATCTTGTTTAGTAACATTTGTCGGGCATTCAAACTTTCCTATCGGGTATTTAAATTTTTCTAATTGTTGTTCTGTCATAAGAACAAATGTATAAATTGTTATTTAATTTCTATTAAACCACTCTTTACATAATTGACAGCTTCATACAACGAATTGAATTTTTTTATTTTTTTATTAAAAAATAAATTTTCAGTCATGATACCCAACCTTGCCGTTTTTTCATCTGAAACAATTAGATAAGCTTTTAAGCTATAGCTATTTTTAAAAAATTTCAACCAGTCGGATGCAATAGTAGAATAAGAGTTAATTCTATTAGAAATAAGAATCGTATTTACGCCTTTAGTTCCTAAAAAATTTGCTATATCATTAGTGAAAATTTTTGCATGATCTTCCCAATTAAGGACAACACCCTCATTAATTTCAGAAACTACGTATTCTTTAAAGACAAACATAGTACCAAAGGAATAATTAAATTCCTTAATGACTTCTGAATATAAACTTGTATCCTTAACGCTAACCATAGCGCAAAAATATCTTTATAAATCTTTAAAAATGAAAATAATCGATGAACAAAATAAATACATACTCCATAAGTTGAAATCAATAATTACATAGATTAAAGTCTAATTATTGTATAAAAAAACACCTACAAAGCAGGTGTTTTTTCAAAGTCTATATCTTATATATAGATTATTTCACATCCATCAACTCAACATCAAAAATAAGAGTAGCGTCTGGTGGTATCACACCTCCTGCACCTCTACTTCCATATCCTAAATGACTAGGTATTACAAAACGTGCCTTATCTCCTACTTTTAATAAGCTAACACCTTCATCCCAACCTGGAATAACTTGACCTACTCCTAAAGGAAAATCAATGGGTTGGTTACGTTTGTATGAAGAATCGAAAACAGTGCCATCAGACAATTGTCCTTTATAATGAACAGATACTGTTTTACCTGTCTCAGCATTTACTCCGCTTCCTTCTTGAATTATTTGATATCGTAAACCACTCTCTGTTTTTTTAAAACCCGTTGCAATTTTATCTAATTCTGCTTCTGCTGCTTGTTTTGCTTCTGCCAATCTTTTTTCTCTAGAGCCTTCAAAGGTTCTAAAAGCCTCAATAGCATTATAAGCTTCAGCATCATTACCTACACGAATTATTTCTAGGCTATCAATAGAATCCCCTTGAGCTATAGCGTCAACAACATTTTGACCTTCTGTTACTTTACCAAAAACGGTATGATTATTATCTAACCATGGTGTTTCAACATGGGTGATAAAAAACTGACTTCCGTTAGTACCCGGTCCAGCATTCGCCATAGACAAAACTCCAGGTGTGTCATGTTTTAAATCTGGATGAAACTCATCATCAAATTGATACCCTGGATTTCCAGAACCTGAACCTTGTGGACACCCACCTTGAATCATAAAATCTGGAATTACTCTATGGAATTTTAAACCATCATAATAAGGTGTCCCCTGAGGTTTTACTTTGTTTTCAAGATTACCTTCTGCCAAAGCAACAAAATTACCTACTGTTCCTGGTGTTTTTTGATATTCTAAAGCAACAAGGATCTCTCCTTTTGTTGTATTAAATTTTGCGTATAAACCGTCTTGCATTGTTCTAATTTTTAAGAAAGTGCAAAGATAGAAAACAAAGTGAGAAGTACGATGATTGTCATATAAAGTATTTCTCAAAAAAACAATATATTCAGAGAATATTCAAATAATTTCCATGAAGCATATTGTTGTAAGAAGGGCTACTATTCAAGATGTTACGTCCTTAACTTTATTGGCTAGAGTTACCTTTAGAGAGGCTTTTGGTACGTTTTTTAAAGATAATCAAACCTTGATTGATTATTTTGATACGTCATTTTCTATTAAAGTTATGACAGCAAAATTAAATGATAAAAATAATGTGTTTTTATTGCACTTTCTGATGATCTTCCTGTTGGATATGCAAAATTGCTAAAAACATTCGCCTTCTAAATACATAAAAAACTCTAACATTTCTGAGTTGAAACGTATTTATGCGTTACATGATTTTTTAAATTATAAAATCGGACATCCATTACAAAATATGGTTTTTAACGAAGTGAAAAAGATTGGAACAAACAATACTTCGAATCTTCTGTTATGGGTAAGTCTTTTAATTAGCTACTTCGCTAATAAATTTAATACGATATAAACGTAACTCTTCATCTTCATAGTCACCATCAAACTCCTCGACAGCTCCATCAATATTATCAGATTCTGATTCCATAAAGTAGTCATGGATTTCTTCTTGCTGATCTTCATCTAAAATATCATCAATCCAATAACTGATATTTAATTTAGTACCAGAATAAACAATAACTTCCATTTCTTTAATAAAATCTTCCATAGACATCCCTTTTGACGATGCGATATCATCCAAAGGTAATTTTCTATCTATATTTTGAATGATGTATAGCTTATTTGCAGAGTTAGTTCCTGTAGACTTTACAACTAAATCATCTGGACGTACTATATCATTTTCCTCAACATATTTTGAAATCAATTCTACAAAATCTTTACCATATTTTTTAGCTTTTCCTTCACCAACACCATGTACATTTGCAAGTTCTGCTAAGTTTATTGGGTATTTTAAAGCCATATCCTCAAGCGAAGGATCTTGAAAAATAACAAATGGTGGTACTCCTAACTTTTTTGCATTCTTTTTACGCAAATCTTTAAGCATTCCCATTAATAATTCATCTGCTACCGCTCCACCACTTTTTGTCGCTGTAATAATAGTTCCATCTTCTTGTTCTCCTTCAAAGATGTGATCTTCAGTCATCATAAACGACACTGGTTTCTTTATAAAAGATCTACCAACTTCGCTTAATTTAATAACCCCATAAGTTTCAATATCTTTTTTAAGATATCCTGCTACCAACACTTGTCTTAACAGTGCCATCCAATATTTGTTATCTTTAGCTTTACCTTGTCCAAAAAATGGTTGCTCATTGGTTTTATGAGAATTAATTAAAGCATTCTCTTTACCAACAATAACGTTTACTAAATCTTTAGATTTATATTTTTCGTTCGTTTTCTCTATCGTTTCTAATAATATTATAGCATCTTCTTTTGCTTCATGTTTCTTTTTGGGGTGCCTAACATTATCATCCATATCGCCACCTTCACCAGTCTCATTATCAAACTCTTCTCCAAAATAATGTAAAATAAATTTTCTCCTAGAGATTGATGTTTCTGCAAAAGCAACCACCTCTTGCAATAATGCATGTCCAATTTCTTGTTCTGCAACAGGCTTACCAGACATGAATTTTTCTAATTTTTCAATGTCTTTATATGCATAATAGGCTAAACAATGTCCTTCACCTCCATCACGTCCTGCTCTACCGGTTTCCTGATAATAACTTTCTATACTTTTAGGAATGTCATGATGAATTACAAAACGTACATCTGGTTTATCTATTCCCATACCAAAAGCAATAGTAGCAACAACCACATCGACATCTTCCATTAAGAATTTATCTTGATAACTAGATCTTGATTTCGCATCTAATCCGGCATGGTACGGTACTGCTTTTATACCATTTACTTGAAGTACTTGAGCTAGTTCTTCTACTCGTTTTCTACTTAAACAGTATACAATACCGGATTTACCCTCATTTTGTTTTACGAATCTAATAATATCTGCATCAACATTCTTTGTTTTTGGTCTAACCTCATAATATAAATTAGGTCTGTTAAAAGAAGCTTTAAATGTTTTTGCATTATTAATACCTAAATTCTTTATAATATCTTCTTGAACTTTAGGGGTGGCAGTTGCCGTCAAGCCAATAATGGGAATACCATCTCCTATCCTACCAATAATATGTCGTAAATTCCTATATTCTGGTCTAAAATCGTGTCCCCATTCACTAATACAGTGCGCCTCATCAATAGCCATAAAAGATATTTTTACAGACCGCAAAAACTCAACGTTTTCCTCTTTGGTTAAAGATTCTGGTGCGACATATAATAATTTAGTAACACCATTAACTATATCTTCTTTAACACGCCTAACTTCAGTTTTATTCAATGAAGAATTTAACACATGAGCTACGCCCTCTTCATTAGAAATTCCACGAATGGCATCTACTTGATTTTTCATTAATGCTATTAATGGCGATACCACAATAGCAGTTCCTTCTTGCATTAATGCAGGCAACTGGTAACATAGTGACTTTCCACCACCAGTTGGCATGATTACAAACGTATGATTTTTTGATAAAATACTTTCGACTACATCTTCCTGCAAGCCCTTGAATTGATTAAATCCAAAATATTTTTTAAGAGCAGAATGCAGATCACTTTTGGTTAATAACATGAACTGTATAAAAATTTATTTACTTATTATCACACACTATAACATTAAAATTTGAATGATTAATTTAATAGCATATTAGAGATCCCCTCATATTTTTTTTCGTTAGTTTTGTAACGAAAATCCAAAGTACAACAAAATTTAATTTGATTATCATTAAAGATAATAAAATCTTTAAAAGCATCAACTAAAAAAAATATAAATTTTGAATAGTAAAGATTCTATTACACAAACCGCAAAATTAACAATAAAAACAGAAAGTCAAGCTATTTCCAACCTAGCTAATTTAATAACTGACGATTTTTCTGATGCAGTACAACTTATTTATAATTCCAAAGGTCGAGTAATTATTACGGGAATTGGAAAAAGCGCCATTATTGCTAATAAAATTGTTGCCACATTAAACTCTACCGGAACACCGTCCGTTTTTATGCATGCAGCCGATGCTATTCATGGAGATTTGGGGCTTATTCTTAAAGATGATGTCGTTATTTGTATTTCTAAAAGTGGAAATACTCCCGAAATTAAAGTTTTAGTCCCCTTAATAAAAAGTGCAAAGAATAAAATGATTGCTATAACGGGAAATAAAGATTCCTTTTTAGGGCAACAAGCAGACTATATTCTAAATGCATATGTTGAAAAAGAAGCTTGTCCAAATAATTTAGCACCAACTACAAGCACTACGGCACAGTTAGTTATTGGTGATGCACTTGCAGTTTGCTTATTAGAATTACGTGGTTTTTCCAGTAATGATTTTGCAAAATATCATCCAGGCGGCGCCTTAGGGAAAAAATTATATTTACGTGTTCATGATATATCATCGGTAAACGAAAAGCCTAAAGTAATTCCATCTACAAACATAAAAGAGATTATTATAGAGATTACCGAAAAAATGCTGGGTGTTACTGCTGTTGTAGAAAACGATAAAATTGCTGGTATTATTACTGATGGTGATTTACGTAGAATGTTGAGTAAAGTTGATGATTTTTCATCATTAACTGCAAATGATATCATGAGTGCTAACCCAAAACGTATTAATGCTGAAGCAATGGCTATTGAAGCTTTAGAAGTTATGGAGACTAATGGTATTTCACAATTGCTTGTCGAAGAAAATGGTAACTATGCCGGAGTCATTCATTTACATGATTTAATAAAAGAAGGTATTATATAATGGCAAAAAAGGATATAAATGAGATGTCTTTTTTAGATCATCTTGAAGATTTAAGGTGGCATTTAATTAGAATTTGCTTAGCAGTTGTAATAGTTGCTACTTTAGCTTTTATTTTCAGCAGATTTGTGTTTGACGCTATTATTTTTGCGCCATTAAACATGAGTTTTCCGACTTATGATTTTTTATGCAGAACAGCTAATTTTATAAATGTAGATACTACTTTCTGTAATGAAAAAATACCTTTAATTATACAAAATAGAACGATGGCTGGACAATTTTCGGCCGATATATGGACAGCTATTTTAGGAGGGTTTATCATCTCCTTTCCTTACGTTATTTATCAATTATGGAAATTTATTAGCCCTGGATTGCATTCTAATGAACGTAAACATTCCAGAGGGTTTATTGTAATTTCATCATTTTTATTCTTTTTAGGAGTATTATTCGGTTACTATATTGTAACGCCTTTGTCTATTAATTTTTTAGCAAACTATAGTATCTCTACAATGGTTGACAATCAAATTGATATTAGCTCATATATTGCATTAGTTAGATCTTCTGCACTAGCTTCTGGCTTAATTTTCGAATTGCCGATTATTATTTATTTCTTAACCAAAATAGGGTTGGTAACACCAGAATTCTTAAAAAAATACAGGAAGTATGCGCTAGTAATTGTATTAATCTTATCAGCAATTATTACGCCTCCAGATATTGCCAGTCAAGTAATTGTCGCTATTCCAATTATAATTTTATACCAAGTGAGTATTTATATTTCTAAAGTTGTTATTAGAAATCAAAAAAGAAAAGAAAAAAGACATGTCCGACATAGTTAATGAATTTAATGAATATCGTTCTAAAATGAACGATAAGATTTTAGCAGATAATAACAAAGTAATAAAACGCATCTTTAATTTAGATACTAATGCTTTTACAGAAGGAGCTTTGGATGTTAAGACTAAAGAGCTTTTAGGTTTAGTTGCTTCGGCTGTTTTACGTTGTGACGATTGTGTAAAATATCACATGGAAACTAGTCATAAAATTGGTTTAAAAAAGGAAGAGGTTGTTGAAGCTTTAAGCATAGCAACCTTAGTTGGTGGCACTATTGTTATTCCTCATTTACGTCGTGCCTATGAATTTTGGGACGCCTTAGAAGGTCAAAGCTAAATAAATTTTACTCCCGTCGGACTCCTAGCAAAATAACAAACAAGATAAAATTAGAACATCTGCTATAATAGTGTATATGATTTTACTATTTTTAGCGTTCAGTATATAACTTATGATTTTAAAAGCCGAAAATTTGATGAAGTCCTACAGTGGACGGAAAGTGGTTAAAGATGTTTCTCTTGAGGTTAATCAAGGTGAAATTGTTGGTCTTTTAGGGCCTAATGGAGCAGGAAAAACAACCTCTTTTTATATGATTGTTGGCTTAATAAAACCTAATGGCGGTCATATATTTTTGGATAATACTGAAATCACAAAATACCCGATGTACAAACGTGCACAAAATGGTATTGGTTACTTGGCACAAGAAGCTTCAGTTTTTAGAAAATTAAGTATTGAAGATAATATTTTAAGTGTTTTACAGCTTACGAAACTTAGTAAGAAGGAACAACAGCATAAAATGGAATCCCTTATTGAAGAGTTTGGTTTAGGCCATATTCGGAAAAGTAGAGGTGATTTATTATCTGGAGGAGAGCGCCGTCGTACAGAAATTGCACGTGCCTTGGCTACCGACCCTAGTTTTATTTTATTAGATGAACCATTTGCAGGTGTAGATCCTGTGGCTGTTGAAGACATACAACGTATTGTAGCACAACTTACCAAAAAGAATATTGGGATTTTGATTACCGACCATAACGTACAAGAAACGCTTGCTATTACCGATAGAACGTATTTAATGTTTGAAGGTAGTATTCTTAAAGCTGGAAAACCAGAAGAGCTTGCTAACGATGAAATGGTTCGTAAGGTCTATTTAGGTCAAAATTTTGAGCTTCGTAAGAAGAAGATCAGAGATTAGGCACTAAGCCATTTATATATAAATAAATATCACACTTTTTATTTGACTAGTGGATTCCTGCTTTCGCAGGAATGACAAACATTACAAAATGAATGGTACTACAAGTATTAACTTACTTGCTTCTCACTCCTTGTTTTGTTTTTCAAATGAAGACACCACCACTTGTCATTTCTGCGAAAGCAGGAATCCATATAAATAGCATAAACATTAAACCACTTCTGTGTTTTTATTCAAGTAGATAGATCCAATCTTTAGACTGATCTTTTATTATTAAGTTTATCTTCCATTCAAAGAAACTGATTTCTTTCTAAGTTCAACTTTGTCTTTATTTTTGCTTTCCCTCACCTATTTATAAACCTTTTAACTTATAACAACATAATTTAATAAACAATCTTATAAAAAATAACACTACACATTTTGAAATATTAAAAATTTAATCATATCTTTATGATATCAAAATAGTATCATTTTAAATTAAAATATAAATCATGAAAGAAGAAAAAATCATTACACCCGCTAACGGTTATCTTATGCTACTTACTTTTTTAATAATGCTTATAGGAGGTATTTTTACTCTTGTTATAACCGAAAACTTCATTTTTATTATATCAATAATCATTGCAATTTTTATTGCGCCTGGTTTTATAATGGTACAGCCAAATAACTCGAGGGTATTATTGCTTTTCGGAAAATATGTAGGTACTATTAATAAAAATGGTTTCTATTGGGTAAATCCTTTTTATACAAAAAAGAAGATATCATTACGAGCAAGTAACTTTGATAGTGAGCGTTTAAAGGTAAATGACAAACTTGGTAACCCTATTATGATTAGTACTATTTTAGTTTGGCGTGTTCAAGACACTTATAAAGCAGCTTTTGATGTAGATAACTATGAAAACTTTGTTCGTGTACAAACAGATGCGGCAGTTCGTAAACTGGCTAGTATGTATCCTTACGATAATTTTGCAGATGAAGGGCATACTGAAGATATTACATTACGTTCCAGCGTTAATGAAGTAAGCGAAACGTTAGAAAAAGAAATTGATGAACGCTTGTCTATTGCTGGTATTGAAGTATTAGAAGCTAGAATTGGTTACTTAGCTTATGCTCAAGAAATTGCAAATGCGATGTTAAAACGTCAGCAAGCAACAGCCATAGTGGCTGCAAGACATAAAATTGTAGAAGGCGCTGTGAGTATGGTTGAAATGGCACTTGAAGAATTAGGAAAGAAGAACATTGTAGATTTAGACGAAGAGCGAAAAGCCGCTATGGTAAGTAACCTTATGGTTATACTTTGCGGCGATAAAGATGCCTCTCCCGTTTTAAATACTGGTACTTTAAATCAATAAACAATACATTTGCATCTTCGTATTTTAAATTTATCAAAATAATTAATTACTAAAATGGCTAAGAAAAAGGCTTTTGCATTACGAATAAATGAAGATATGCTTAAAGCTATTGAAAAATGGGCTGCGGATGAATTCCGCAGCACAAATGGCCAAATTGAGTGGATGCTTAACGAAAGTTTAAAAAAAGCTAAACGCACTCCTAAAAATAAAAAATCGGAAGAAAATAATTAAACGCTTTAACTTTCTTCATTTACTATTATATTTCTACTTCTTTATCCTTGAACAATTTCCTCTTAACTACTTTAAATAACTTAACAAACAAAAGAGCGGCAAAGCCAACCAATAAACCAACTATAAAATCTTTCACAAAAGATGGTAGCACCTCTAAAAAGTGATGGAAAAACTCGATATTATGGACAAATATGCCTCCAGCAACCAAAATTAAGGCGATAGTACCAATTACGGATAAGCTTTTAATAACTATTGGAAGTGCTCTAATTAAAAAGTTTCCTATAAATTTTGAAATACTTTTTTCTTTACTGCTAAAACTAACGAGCTTGTATCCCAAATCATCCATTCTAACAATAAGAGCCACAATCCCGTAAACACCAATCGTTGCAATTAAAGCTACAATTGACACAACCAATACCTGAAATAAAATTGGCCTTCCTAAAACAGTTCCTAAAGCGATGATTACGATCTCAACTGATAAAATAAAATCAGTAAAAACGGCTGATTTTATTTTCTTCTTTTCGAGAGCTAATTGGTCTTCCTTTGATATGTTTGAATTATCAACAGTCTCTTTAGTATGCTTATGAGGTACAAAAAATTCATATATTTTTTCTGCTCCTTCAAAAGCTAGATAAACACCTCCTAATACTAATGCCAAAGTAACAGCCCAAGGCGCAAAAGCACTTAATAAAAAGGCAATTGGTAAAATAATTAATTTGTTAAGTGCTGAGCCTTTAGTAATTGCCCACAGAACTGGTAACTCCCTAGAAGAGACAAAACCCGTAGCTTTTTCAGCATTTACTGCTAAATCATCCCCTAAAATACCAGCGGTTTTTTTTGTAGAAATCTTACTCATCACAACAACATCGTCCATTAAAGCTGCTATATCATCTAATAATGCAAAAAATCCTGATGCCATTCTTAATTATTTGGAAGTTAAATTGTCTATGAGTGACATAAATATATAAAGTAAAATAATAACAGGTATCGCAGCAAATTGCAATACAATTAATAACACAATACAAAGTATAATAAAAATATATCGCGTTGCATTTGTCTTAAAGCTCCAGTCTTTAAACTTTAAAGCAAATAGTTTAATATTGGCATTTAATATGTAACAACTTAAAAGTGTCAATCCAACCAGAAACCATTTATTAAGAATAATAGCATTTATAAAATCACTATTTTGAAATTCCATTATTAATGGTAGTGAAACTATCAACAAGGTGTTTGCTGGTGTTGGCAACCCTTTAAAATAGGTTTGTTGTTCAATATCTAAATTAAAATTTGCTAAACGATAAGCAGAAGCTAATGTTATAAATAATCCCAAAAGAGGAAATACTGGTAAATTAAAATCTAACCAATCTCTATTAGAAGGCCAATTATTATTTAAACTATCCGAAGTTTTTACAGTTAACGATAATAACTTATACATGATAATTCCTGGCACTAGCCCACTAGTTACCATATCTGCAAGAGAATCTAACTGTAAACCTAATTCACTTTGAACGTTTAGTTTTCTAGCTGCAAAACCATCAAAAAAATCAAAAAATATGCCTAAAAAAACAAACAATGAGGCAGCAATAAAATTATTATTAATCACAAAAATAACAGCAATACTTCCACAAAATAAGTTTAAAAGTGTTAGTGCATTAGGAATATGTCTCTTCATATATAAATTCTTATTGCTATTTAATAAAAATATGTAATCGTAAAATATTAATAGAAATAGCTATCATAACAATTTCATGCTACAAAAATTGTTTTGGTAAAAATAGCAAACAATTTTTGTGTAAAGCAAGTATTAAACAATATCTATTATAATTTCAAGTTTAATAGAATAGCAAATTATAATAATTTAACTATGAAATGAAGTATATATTACCACTTTCCATTACTCTATTCCATAATTAATTCGCATTGCTCATGTAATGAGAATAATGAGTAAATAAATAAAATGAAAAATGAGGAAGTTTAAATCTGATATTTTATGATTAAATTGGTATTATGTGCATCTTTGTAAAAAAATTGAGATTGAAGACTTACATAACTGCATTGTTTTGTACAATGTCCGTATCAATATTTAGTCAAACTGTTAGAAAGTACTCTAACGAGTTTATGAATATTGGTGTGGATGCCGCTGCATTAGGTATGAGTAGTGCTGTAACGTCTCATTCTGCCGATGTTAATTCAGGCTATTGGAATCCTGCTGGGTTATTACAAATTGAAGATAACCAACTCGCTTTAATGCACTCTAGTTACTTTGCTAATATTGCCAATTATGATTATGTCGCTTATGCTATGCCTATAGATAAAGAAAGTGCAGTAGGGATATCATTGATTCGCTTTGCTGTTGATGATATTTTAAACACCACTCAGCTTATCGATGAACAGGGCAATATAAATTACGATAGAATTAGTTTATTTTCTACTGCAGATTATGGGCTAACATTTTCGTATGCTAGGCACCTTCCTGTACAAGGTTTAAAATATGGAGTGAATGCCAAAGTGATACGACGTGTTATTGGTGATTTTGCTTCCTCTTGGGGGTTTGGTTTAGATTTAGGTGTACAGTTTGAGACCAATAATAACTGGAAGTTTGGTGTTATGGCTCGTGATATTACGACTACTTTTAACGCTTGGGCTATTGATGAAGATGAATTTGCTAAGATTCAAAACGCAGTAGCAGGTCAAAATCAGGAACTACCAGAAACTACAGAGATTACCATTCCGAAATTACAGATTGGTATTTCAAAGTTAATCGATTTTCACTATGATTACACATTGCTGACAGCAGTGAATTTAAATGTTCGCTTTGAAGAAAACAATGATATTATTTCATCGTCTTTTGCTAGTGTAAATCCAGCTTTAGGTTTCGAATTTAGCTATATAAATATGGTGTATTTACGTGCTGGTATGGGAAATTTTCAAAATGAATTACAAATTGATAATACTGAACAATTAAGCTTTCAGCCTAGTTTTGGTGTTGGTTTTAAATATAATGGTGTTCAAATAGACTATGCCTTTACCGATATTGGAGACCAAAGTGTTGCTTTATATTCAAATGTATTTTCTTTAAAACTGGATTTTAGTATTTTTAGATAATGAAGTGGTTTAAACTTTTTATAATTGGCTACAAAATGTTCTTTTATCCTCACATTTTGTCTTTTTATTACTCCGTAGCGAATCTATACAGTTCAAAAAAGTCTTCATTTGGTAATAAAATCACTATTTTTCGCTTCAATCAAAAAGGTCAAACCACTTCAATATTTGTTTAGATGCATAAAACATTACTTTTTTTATTACTTTTTTTATTTACTGCAATTAATACAAGCTTAGCCCAGAAAAATACATTATCACCAGAAGCTAGTATTAGTGTTTTAACCATTGGACCTGGCGCCTCTTTAAATGATTCTTTTGGGCATAATGCTTTCAGAATAAAAGACCCTTTAAATAATCTGGATAAAACGTTTGATTATGGTCGCTTTGATTTCGAAGCGCCAAATTTTTATTTAAATTTTGCCAGAGGTAAATTAAACTATTCATTAGGTACCAGCAATTACTATGATTTTTTAAGCTTTTATGTCAAACAAAATAGAAATGTTAAAGAACAAGTCCTAAATCTTTCACAAGAGGAAAAGCAAAGACTTTACGACTTTTTAGTAAATAATTATAAACCAGAGAACAGAGGTTATTTATACGATTTCTTTTTTGACAATTGTGCTACAAAGATTAAAGACGTTGCCAACGCAAGTCTTAATAATAGTATCGTTTTTAATACTCCTGAAGGACATGAAGAAGCTACTTTTAGAACCTTAATTCAAAATAATCTCAATAGAAATTCTTGGGGAAGTTTGGGTATAGATATCTGTCTAGGTTCAGTAATAGATAAAAAAGCTACAGCAGAAGAACATATGTTCTTACCTGAGAACATCTATAAGTTTTTTGGTTCTGCATTGATAAAAAATAATGATACCCCATTAGTAAAAGAAAGTCGTGTTTTATATTCTAAAAAAGAAACACCAAAACCAAATACCTTTTTTACAAGTCCCCTATTTATTTTAGGTATTATAGGGGGATTCATTCTTTTGATAACTTATAAGGATTACAAAAAAAATAAACAGAGTATCTGGTTAGACGCTACCCTTTTTAGCATTACAGGAATCATAGGAATATTATTGTTGTTGCTTTGGTTTGCAACCGATCATAAAGGGACTCACCAAAATTATAATTTGCTTTGGGCCTGTGCTCTTAATATTTTTGTTATTCGACAATTATTTAGAAAAAAAGTAAGTGGTTGGTTTATTAAATATTTGAAATTTTTAATAATTCTATTATGCCTATTAACACTGCATTGGGTAATTGGTATACAGGTATTTGCTATTGGATTAATTCCCTTATTAATAGCACTATTTATTAGATATATTTATTTAATTTCTTACTACAATAACGGATAGTTATTTATCTCAAAATTTATTTTTATATCTATATTAAGATAAGTAAAAGACTGAATACTGCTACTGTAAACTGATGACTGAATGACTACTGCCCTCTAAAGAAAATCATAGTACTTATAGTTTTTACCAAAATATTTATATCCAGGAAAAAACTTTTGTGTTTAATATAATACAAATCGTATTGTAGTTTCAGTAAACTATCGTCAACCGAAGATCCGTATCTGGTTTTAACCTGCGCCCAACCTGTAAGACCTGGTTTAATAATATGTCGCGTTTCGTAAAAAGGCAATAATTGCGATAGTTCTTTAACGAAAAATGGACGTTCTGGTCTGGGACCAATTATACTCATATCGCCCTTTAATATGTTAAAAAATTGAGGCATCTCGTCTAATCTAGAGTGCCTTAAAAACTTACCAAAGAATGTAATTCTTGCATCTCCTTTTTGAGCCCAAACTGCTCCAGTTTTTTCAGCATTTTTAATCATCGTTCTATACTTCAAAATCTTAAAAGGTTTACCGTTTTTTCCTATCCTATCTTGAGTATAAAAAAGTGGTCCTCGATTAGCTATAATATTCCCAAATAAAATAAGTGGTAAAAACATGGCTCCTATTAAAATTCCAATTATAGAAATAATAATATCAAAAAATCGACGAAAGAACAGGTATAGTTTGTTTTGATTACTTCTACTAAATGGAAAATATTTATAAAAGTCTTTTCCTACAAATTGTACTGGTATACGCTGTGCTAAATCTTCATATACCTGTGTATATTCTTTTATTGAAAACCCTTCTTCTAAAAGCGAAATAAGCGAGTAATAAATTTCTGGAGTAATGGATTCTGAATTATAACTTGCTACAACAATTTCCGATATATTTTCGTCCTTAATTACTTCACGTATTTGACTTGGTTTATACTCAGCAACGGCATTAAACTTAATAGATTCAAAACTATTTATATCACAATTAATAAAGCCCTTAATTTTATAACTAGGATCCGAATTATTAAAAGCCTCTACAATAGTTTCAATATTTGAGGTTTCTCCAATAATCAATACCTTCTTATAAAACCTAGGAGAAACAATAAAAGACACATACGCTAGCCTCCACAAAAATAATGCTACGAATATTGCGCAATAAAAATATAAAATTTGCAAACGGTTATCTGGTAATAAAGGCGTGAAAAATGGTGTCAAAAAATAAAATAGTGCAGTAATTGAGACCGTGGCAACTATACTAGCAAAAGTTTTTTCAATTTTACTAGATTTCTGTAGATCATAAAGCTCAAAAATAGTTCCAAATATGGATATATATAAAACAAGTATAAGAGTCCATGTCCAGTTTTCTTTTGTTATAGTAAAATAATCAAAATCAAATGTATTACTAACAAAATACAGCACAACCAATATTGAAACAATATCGAAGATACGTAGCAAAATTTTACGTTCTGAAATATTAAAATGAATACTCCGGTTAGACATCTTTTCAAATAAAATGACAAACGATAAAGATAATAATATTCATAGCAAGCAAAAATTTATTTCAATACTTTATTCCATTGGTTTTTAACAATATTCCAATCTAATTGCTCTGCTTTTTTTCTGGCATTTAGAGCTATTAAATTTGATTTTTTTGATGAATTTTTTGTCAACCTTTGAATTGCTTCAACAAACACTTTTTCTGAATTCGGCTCTACTAAAATACCCGTTATTTCATCTTCTATAAGAAAAGGCATCCCTCCTACATTAGTTGAGACAACAGGTAAACCTAATGCCATAGCCTCAATAACACTAACAGGCATATTATCAAAGTTAGTAGTATTAATAAAAATATTATAATACTTAGATCGTTCTATCCATTCTTTTTTTGATAGTTTTCCAGTAAAAGTCACTTCTACTTTTAACTCATTTGCATAATCTATGGCTTCTTGCATACTTCCATCACTATCTGGACCAACCATACACAGTTCTGCATCTATATTAATATCCTTTAAGCCTTTTAAAACCTTAATTGCTAACAAAGGATTATATATTTTTGAAAATGAGCGTACCCATAACAGCTTAATTTTGTCAAAAGATCTTTCTTTAAAAATGTAATTATTAAGCTCTATTGTGTTTGGAATGCAAACTATATTATGATATCCTAAACCTTCAAAGTTTGACTTAATATATTTTGATGGTGCTACATTTTTATAAGCATGATTAAATATAGCTTTTGATAATTTAGGAGATTTTTTTAACCGTTCAGGCAAATTTCCACCACGTAAAATGGGTATGTAGTTTAACTTAAAAAAGCGACATAATTGACTCACTACCAGCGCATAATAAAAATTAAATGTACTATAGACATCAATTAGCACAAAATCCGTTTGATTCCTGAGTTTTATGACATAATATATCATATCAAACATTCTAAGTAATTTGTTTGATTTATTCGATGATGTTTTAACGGAAAACCCTTCAATTTCCAATAACTTTCCTAAAGTTTCAATTGAAGTTTTATTCTTTCCTTTGTTTGATAACTTGTTTCCTATGTAAAGAAGGTTTGTCATAATATACATTTAATAAACAAAGCCCATAAATGAAAGCTGGAGCAGCAATACGCATAGACGAATGGTTTATTGTTAAAAACCAAAATAGATAAAATGAATAGAAATATATGTTTTTTTTGTTTCGAAACCTTAATAGTAATGGCGTTAATAATAATATTAAAAAAGCAACAAAACCAAATATTCCATGCTCTGCTATAATTCTGCTCATTTCGTTATGTGAAGCAGCATTAATTCCTTCTTTTTCAAGCCTTAATTCTTTAAGTTTTCCAACACCAACACCAAAAAAAGGGTTTTCAAAAAACTCATTCAATTCATTAGTTAACAAACCTGCTCTTCCTGTAGTAATATCGTCTTTTGTTCTTCCTAATGCATCTTCATTATTATAGCGTTTATCTATTAAACCATATGTACTGGCTGAGCTTACAAACCATGTTAAAATAACACCTATACCTAAAACAAATGTTGAACCAAAAATTCTTCTTCTACTTCTTGATGAAGCTTTAAAATAAAATGTAATAATAAATGCCAATATTATTAAAAAAGCAACAAATACACCTCCTCGGCTAAAAGTTACTATGGCCCTATAAGTCATAAAAGCCAAAACTCCAATGTTTATAACTTTAATAAATAATGCCTTAGACTGTAAAAACAACCTCCCTGCTAATAAAAACACACCTAATCCTAAAATCGTAGATACTTGATTGGGGCCATAGCCACCAGAAGCTTCAAAGTTTGATTGTGTACCAGATAACGTATCTTTAATGGTTGGTGAGTATAAAAACAAATATGTAGTAGTACTAATAATTGGCAACAATGCATACATCAATACTTCTTGAAGAGATTTTATTGAAATTTTCCTTCCATAACAATACAACGCAGTTATTCCTAAACATACAGGTCCACTTAGATTAAAAGCTATGGCTGTACGCAAATTTGTATCGTAATTTAAACTTGAAGATGCGACAATAATTCCCGGAATTAAAAAAATCAAATAAATTATATATGCGTATCCTTTTTTATTAACTCCATCACCAATTAACATACCTATAAGTAAAAAAACAACAACTAAATATTTAGATGCCTCATGTAAAAAATTACCGCTCGTCATTCTGAAAAAAACTTCAGAACCAACAATATAAGCACATGCACTTAAAACATAAACATATCTTTTTCTTGGAGGGGCTTTAATAATACTAAAAGCACATATTCCTAAAACAATTAAAAAAAGTACTTTTGAAGCTGGTTTAAAAAAATACACACCTAAACCTATACCAACATGTAGTATAATTTGATTTATATAATAGTATCCTTTCAACATTCTAAGCCGTATAAATTGCTATTAATTGATTTTTGATTTTATTCTCACTAAAATTTGAAATAACATTTTTATATAGTCCTTCTCCATTTTCAATTCTTAATGGCTTGTTATCAATATAGTTTAATAATGCTTTAGAAAAAGCTTTAGAGTCTCCCGAATTTACTAAAAATCCTTCCGATGACTGTGTTATAACTTTACCACAATCTCCTACATTAGTAGCAACAACAGGTAATTTGGCCAAACCGTATTCCAATAGTGCTAGAGGTAAACCTTCAGATTGTGAGGACAAAACACCGATATCACAATGGTTTAATATATTATAAATATCGCTTTTACTTCCATAAATAAAAACATTCTCTCTTAGTTTTAAATTATTTATTCTTTCGTTTAATTTCACAGAATAATCATCTCCTTGATCTTTGCCTATTAAATGTAAAGTCCATTTTTCATTAATTTTATTGACTTCCTTAAAAGCATCCAATAACATTAAATGATTCTTCTGACTTCTAAGATTTGCCAAACATACTATTCGTTTTCCTTCTTCTCCTTTTAAAGTTGTCTCCTTTTTTTCTTTAGTATTCTCAGATATAAAATTATTTAAAAATGACACGTTTTTGCATTTTAAATGTTGTTCTGCCCAAGCTTTCAGTATTTGATTTACGCTTATAATAGCATTGAATTTATAAGAACAAAATTTTAAGATTCTAAACTTTCTAATTTTCAAAAACTCGCTACTACCATAATGATCATGCCATACCAATTTTGTTTTAGGATTCAATATTTTTATTATTGTTGCTAAAAAAAAGGATGTGGAATGCGCATGAACAACATCAATTTTGTTTTGCTTAATATAATTATGCAATCGTTTAATCGCCTTAAAATCTAAAGTATGTTTTTTATTCAAAAACATATAGTTGACATCATTATTAATTGCATCTTTTAATAAACCTTCAAACCTAGTTACACATATAAAAGCAGTCATATCTTTTGATAACATATTAGCATAGTTTATAGCCATACGCTCTGCTCCTCCCGAATCTAAAGAATCTATTAACTGTAATATCCTCATGAGTGTTTTAATAATTTAACAATCTCGGCTTCAAAAGTATCTAAAGTATAATTGTGAGACCAATTACTTGCAGATTCAGATATTAGTTTTAATCTGTTTTTATCTTCTAAATACGTATTAATATTATCAACTGCATTATTTATAACAGGTTCTATTAAAATACCACGTTTCTCTGTATCTAACATAAAAGGTAAACAAGAGATTTTTGTTGTTATTGGTATCACTCCAAAAAACATAGCTTCTGCAACGGCCTTTGGCCATCCTTCAGATTTTGATGGAAGTAATAAAAAATGAGCGCTTTTTAAAGCGTTTTTTATCTCATCCTTTTTCTTATTTCCTTTTATAGTTATTATACGCTCTAACTTTTTTCTTGCAATGTAATGTTCTAATTCTGCTTTTAAAATACCATCACCATAAAGCTCCAAAGAAACTTGTTTTGATTCTTTACTTAGTTTTTCAATAATTTTAATAGCCAATAAAGGTCTTTTTCCTTTAACTAAGCTCCCTATGAAAACAAAATTTAGTTTATCATCATAATGTCGTTCTGTCGGAAGCTCTATTTCAGAATTATAAAAGCTCGCTGTAAAAAACGGTTTTATGTTTTTTGTTTGGTTTTTCCAATCTCCATATACAAGTACCTGAATGTTTCTGGTAAGCAATCTGCTACTTAAAATCCATTTTTGAATACGGTAACTTATAGGTTGTTTACTTTTTGGATCCCAGTTACCAGCATATTTCGCTGTTTTTATTTTCTGAGGAAAAAAAACTTGGACTAAACAACCTAGCAATCCAATATTACCAGGACAACGTAAATGAATATGATCGGCGTTTTTAATAGCTCTAAATAGTGTAAAGATTATTCTCGGCAGACTTAATAAAGAAATAATCGTTTTTTTAAATGATGTAAATTCAATAAAAGAAACTTGATTAAAAGTTAAGTTATTATGTTGATAAGCTGTATCTATATTAGAAATTGTATCATTAATTTTCGGAGCAACAATCTCAACTTCATCAACGTGTTTTAACCATAAATTCATTTCACGAACATAAGGTGTATACCCATAAAAAGTATCCCTTCTCTGTTTATGTTTAGAATGCGATATGATTAAAAACCTCATTTCTTTACCCTAGGCTTGTTAAAGATTAAAGAATACCAACCGACCACTCTGCCCAAACTTTCTGTAAAGGCTTCTTTACGCTTGTTCTTATTGCTTGTAAAAACATTTGCAAATCTAATAGCTATAAGTAAAAAAACTGTAGCGTTCCATTTAAAACGCATTTTAAAGGTTGGTTTAGGATATTTAACTCGCCATACATACCAACCATTTCTAACAACCATTTTTCCATATTTATACTTATTCGGTCTGCCTGAATCATCATGATAATGATATAATTGAGCCGATGTATTAACATACAACTTCCCGATTTCTGAAAGACGCAAACTAAAATCGGCATCTTCATACAAACCATAACCATCAAAGTAAGTTGAAAATTTCAAAGAATCAAAGACTTCCTTTTTATAAGATGAAACTCCTCCCATAATTTGTTCAACTTCATAAATCTTTCCAGATGGTGGAAGAAAACCGACAGATCTTCCATGAGCAAATGTTGGTAAAAAACCTGGAATCTTATCTGGCTGTAAACCAAATAATCGTCTCAATTTAAACCTAGATGGCTCACTGCGCATCCACCCATCGAAATAAAAATTATTTTTACTTTTTTCAACAGATTCTTTTTTCCAAGTATTATTGTTATCAATGTACCCTCCAACAGCTAAAGCATCTTTCTGTATTTCATAAGTTTTTAATAGGTTTTCAAAGTAATTATCTTTCAGTACAATATCATCATCCAAAAAACAAATAATTTCTGAAGTCTCTGAGGCTAAGTTAATTCCATAATTACGTTGTTTTGTTAAACCTCGATTTTTTTCTTCAACTTTAAAATATTTTAAATTCTCAAACTTGTTTTCATGCAAAAGTTTATCGGTTTCATCGTTTACAGACCCATCAACTATTAATACTTCTGTAGGGTAAACAGATTGTATTTTTACTGAATTTAATAAATCCAATAATGGTCTTGGTCGCATATATGTACAAACTATTAATGAAAAACGTATCATTTATGTTGTTCTTTTAAAGTATTTGCCCAAAACTGACTAAACTGCCATTGTTTCTTAAAAAGCTTAAAATACCTTATAGGGTTTTTAATATTCTGAGATTTATAATATTTAAGAAAAAGTTTTGTTTTATAACCTAATAACTGATGCTTTGTAGAATTGTTCATTCTATTCAACATCACGGTGGGTGATGGTTTTGGTTGTACTTCTTCTTTAAACCAAGGGTGCTTAAATGGTGTTCTAAATCCTCCTATGGGTGCTTTTAAATGTTTAATCTTAATATCAGGAAAATAGATTACGTCTGCACCAGAGTTTCTCAATTGCATTCCAAAATCTGCATCTTCTCCATAGCCAAATTCTAAAGCTAAATTAAATTTAATCTGTTCTAAAAATTTTGAAGCCATAACACTACTTCCTGCTCCAAAAGTACTCCACTGTAAAGGCTTGTTATGAATTTCAACTTCATTTTCCTGAAGATAGCTCATAGTTATAACATCTAAGTCATAATACGTCATTTTGGTTATTACATCTTCAAGTAAATTATTTTTAAACTTATTATCATCGTCTGCTAAATACAAATAATCAGCGGTCACTTCTTTTAATGCCAGATTACGTGCATTACATGCTCCCATTTTATGAATAAACTTATGTATAATCATAAAAGGCCATATATTATTGGCTATAAAATCTAATTCTGTTTTGCTATTAATATCTTCATTCTGTTCTACAATAATTACTTTTTCCGGTAGTTTTGTTTGATTCGATAAGTCTATTAACACATCATGCAAATATTCTTTTCTTCCTACGGTAGGTATAATAACATCTATGGAAATACCTAGGTTGGTTTTATTTAAAGATAGAGGTTCTTGCTCAAATTCTAATTTTATTTTTTTTTGATTACTGAAAACATTTTTAAAAAAAGAAAAAAGCGGAAACTTTCGTTCGTAGACGATAAGGTTTAGAAATAACAAAAAACTCCATACACCTTTATAATGCAATCTTGCAAACTTAAATAATTCAAACTTTGAAGCTTTTCCAGATTCCGTTAAAAGATTTAAATCATTTAGGAGTTTGGGTTCGGAATAACAAAACAAACCTTGTGGCATTCCTGTTTTTGCTATCGAATTCAGAAAAAAATCGAACGAATTATTATAATTTATTTTATTTTCAAATTTTAGTAATTGAGATGCGTGAATTACCCCTACTTGATTACTCATAAGCCATGTCGGGTATTTTACTCTTTTATTTACTTTTAAAAACGGGGAATCTTCTATATACCCTATTTGCTCTGGTACATACTGTTCTGTAGAATAAGATAGCATCATATTTTTGAGATGAAATGATGTTTCTATCCCATTAATATTTAAGTTTTCTTTTAATGATTTATGACACCAAATAAGTATGCTTTCAATGTTGTTTTTCGCAACATGAAATAATGCTTCTACAGGGTTTGAGTTTGTAAAATCTATTGATTTATCAGTTTTTAAATCAATAATTTCTATAACCCGATTATCCTTATGTACTAGCAGGATCATTTTTCTATAATACTTTTATAATATTCTATATTTATATCAGCGTTTTTTTCAATATCAAAAAGTTGTTCTACCTTTTTTCTTGCAGCTCTCCCTATTTCAATACATTTACTCTTATCATTAAACAATTCAATAATACGAGTAGCATAATCATCAATCTTTGATGGATGTACTAAAAACCCATTTATCTCATCATCTATTAATTCTTGAGCCCAACCTATACTTGTATTTACTACAGGTTTTTGCATAGCCATTGATTCTATTGTTACCATACCTAAGGTTTCAGCAAAAGATGGAAATGTACATACATGGGTATTTTTTATATGTTCTTGAACTTCAGCATATGGTATTTTCCCTAAATAACTACTCTGTTTCTTTGCTTTCTCAGAAAAAAGATTTTCCATAAGGTTGTATGTTGAAGTACTATCTGTCTTAATATCGGGAGCATCACTACCTATTAAAATAAGCTTAGCATTTGGATTGAATTCTACTACTTTATTAAATACTTCTGCTAATTCTAAAACTCCTTTCTTTCTTATTATCGTCCCGATATATAACACGGTATTTTCATTATAAATATCAGGGTTTTTATTAACAAAATGTTTTAACTGTAACCCGTAATGTATCGTTTTTATTTTGTTATTATTCAGTCCAAATATTTTCTGTGTTTCTCTTCCAGCATAGGCAGTTGGAGCAACATACGCCTTTGCTTTTTTTAAGCCTGATTTTTCAAAAATAAAATTTTTGAATTTTTGCTTTCTTCCTTCTATCTTACAGAAGTAAGCATCACTACCATGAAACCTTATAACCAAAGGAATCTTAAATTTCATAAAAGCTGTTATTCCTGTCCAATCCGGAGCTTCTAAAATTTGTATGTGCTTCTTTTTTACAATGTTGTTTATATATTTCTGAATACGCTTTCTATAAAAAAACCAGGTTGCTATTTTAAACCGTTCTGTTTTAATTAAGTGAATTTCTACACCTTCATCTACAAATATGTCATTTTTATTCTGGTGATAAACAAAAACTGTAACATCAATACCTTTATCAACCAAGGCAATTGCGAGGTTTTTAATACTTGTACCTATGCCGGCTGCATGTTTTATTTTAGTATGAGGGTATTCTGATGTAATATAACCTACTTTCATTTATAAAATTTTATTAAACATTTTTAGACCTCCATAAAAAGTAAGTGCTATAAAAACTAAATAGTTAATAGTAATAAATTTCCTTGATATAGCTCTACTTTCTTCTAAATCAAAATACCAAACGAATGCCATCATAAAAACTGGTGCTAGCCATCTTAATTCTACATTAGAAATAATAATTAAAGAAAAAACAAATAGCATAATTATCACTGATACCGGAATAAACATATTATAATCTATGCTTCTTTTTTTAATTAATCTTACTAAAGGCAGAAAAATAATAAGGACAAGTATAAATCCTAACTGCCTAAATGAAGATAGTGTAGCAAATGAAACATCTTTAAAAAACTCATTTATAGTAAGACTTAAATCAAATACAAGGCTTTCTAAAATACTCTTAGGTAAAGACTCTTCTCCATTGATATCTACATAAGTTTGCGTATCCAGCCATGTTGGATGCTTTCCTTTTTTTAAATCACCTTTATTAACAAGTAACTGAGCTAGGTACTGCCTTTGTGCCCAATTAACATTAACAGACTCTGGTGGAGCTTTTAAATCGTAGGATAGTGTTCCTTTTTCCTTTAGAGAAGGAAGGTTAAAACACAATAAAGCAAAAACAAATAATAAAGGGTATAAAAACTTTAATTTTATTTTATTCTTATGCTTAAATATTATAAAAAAGGCTAGTAGTATTATAGGAAAATATATGATAGTCAATGCCCTTGTAAAAAAAGCAGTAGCCAAGGCTACAAATGCTACATTGCTATTAAAAGTGTTATTTTTATATAGCTGAAAAACCTCATTAAAAAAAATTATCAATGACATGGAATATAACGCATCGTTAGTACCATAAAAAAAGAAAATCGTGGTGCATAAGTAAAATAAAATGGCTGCAAAGAAAAAGAAAGATGGCTTATTACGCTTCCAAAAATAAATACCAACCATTATAGTTACTAGTAAACTAACGAGTCTTAGAGCTATATGTTTTTTAAAAACTAAGGTTAACGGATATGCTAAAAGCATATAAGGTATGGAGATACTTTTCTTTATAGCAACTAACCATCCATCGGTATCAATTAAACTTAAATCATTGATAAAAAGTTGTTCATCTCCTCTCCCTACCGGAATATTAATTATATATATTGCAGTACAGACAACATAAAAAAGAATGCCTACTATAAAAATTCGCTTAAAAGCATATTCCAATCTATCCATTAAATGTAATTACGTTTTTTACAATATGTTCTGGATTTAATTCATAAAACATGGGTAATCTTAATAATTGATTTGTAAACTTATCACTGTTTGGCAATACTCTTCCGTCATGTTTTTCTTTATAATAATCACTTGCATGTAGACTCAAATAATGAAAAACAGCGTATATTTCTCTATCCTTCAAATGAGTTATTAATGCTTTACGCTGCTCTTCAGATTTACAAATCAAATAAAACATATGTGCATTATTTGTTTCTGTTTCAGGAATTGGCATTATTTTAATTTGATTGTTTTTTGCCCAATCATTTAAGCCTTTGTGATAATACTCCCAATGAGCCAACCTTTTATTCTGGATATCATTTATATTTTCTATTTGTGCCCATAGAAACGCTGAAATAATTTCTGAAGGTAAAAATGAAGACCCAGTATCTACCCATCCATATTTATTTACTTCTCCTCTAAAAAACTCTGCTCTATTAGTCCCTTTTTCCCAGATAATTTCTGCTCTGTTAACAAAATGTTCATCATTAATTGCCAACAAACCTCCTTCTCCAGAAATAATATTTTTTGTTTCATGAAATGAAAAAGCTGCCATATGACCAATTGATCCTAAAGCTTTTCCTTTATATTTAGAACAAATAGCTTGCGCTGCATCTTCAATTACTAGTAGATTATGTCGCATAGCAATATCCATAATTGTATCCATATCACATGAAACGCCAGCATAATGTACAACAACAATAGCCTTTGTTTTTGAGGTAATTAAGGCTTCTATTTTAGTCGCATCAATGTTTGGATTGTCAGAATAAGAATCAGCAAAAGTTACAATTGCTCCTTGACGGATAAAAGCCAGTGCTGTAGAAACAAATGTAAAACTGGGTATAATAACTTCGTCGCCTTGTTCTATATTGGCTAACATAGCACACATTTCCAAAGCATCTGTACAAGAAGTAGTGAGTAATGCTTTTTTAAAACCAAAAGTGCTCTCAAAATAACTTTGGCATCTCTTAGTAAAATCACCGTTACCAGATATTTTACCAAGCTTCACTGCCTCTTCGATATATTGGGTTTCTTTACCTGTTAGATATGGTTTATTAAATGGTATCATCTTATAAATCTTGATGGATTACCTACATATAATCCTGATTTTTCTATTTGCTTAATGACCACTGTACCACCACCTATCTGCACATCATCAGCTATATTAATATTATCTATCACAGTTGAATTCACACCTATGCTACAACGTTTACCAATATTTACAAACCCTGCAATTGCAACCCTAGGTGACAAAAATGTATGCCTATCTATTGTAGAATCATGTGCAATGGTACAACTTACATTAATAAAAACATCGTCTTTTATAGTTACTTGTTGATCAATAACGGTTCCTGGAAATATACAAACCCCTTTTCCTATAGAGCATGAAGCATCTACATAACAAGATGAATGTATAAATGTGGCAAAAGGAATAGTGTTTTTTAAAGAATTGTATAAATCTTCTCTAAAAGCCAAGTGTTTATATCCAATTCCAATAATTACTTCATCAAATACTTTATTCGCAAAATAATTTCCAACATCTTTAAGTTTACCTAAAACTTTAATCTGTTTTACTATAGTACCTTGCGCAGCAAAATCATCAAAAAAACCTACAACTTCAAATTGATTGTCCTGAGCAACGTGATAAGCTATTTGTTGCCCTAAATCTCCCGCACCTATAATCGCTAGTTTTTTCATACCTTATCTATCATTTAGGTTTGTAAGTTCTTTAATTGAAAATAAGGGTCTGCCTTTAGATTCTTTATATATTTTTCCAATATATAATGCTGCAATACCGATAAAGAACAACTGCACTCCTGTCGCTATAATTAATGCACTAATTATAGATGGCCAACCCGATTGAAAATCGATTAAATATAATTTTAGAAATACAATAATCGTAAGCATTACAATGCCTATTAGTATAAAAGTCACTCCTAGTTTTACTGCCAATCTTAAAGGTAATTCAGAGAAATCAAAAATGGCATTAAAAGCCAATTCCATTTTTTTTCTAAAGTTAAACTTACTGGTTCCTGCATAACGTTCCCGTTGATCAATTTCTATAGCAGATTGTTTCATCCCTATATGCATAAAAATACCTTCAATAAATCTATTCTGTTCTTTATATTCTAAAAATTTATCTGCAAACCTACGATTAAAAATACGCATAACGGCTAGGCCTTCGGGTAATTTCAATCCTGTGAACTTTCTTAATGTTCCCCAAAATATTTTTGAAAACATTTTATTTATAAAGGAATCTTTTTTTTCTTTTCTAATTCCAAAAACCAAATCGTACCCTTTCTCTATTTCAGTGATAAAACGTCCTATCTCTGTAGGTGGATCTTGTAAATCAGGATCCATGTATAATAAATAATCTCCCGTAGCATGTGTTATCCCCGCCGTTAAAGCTGCCTGCTTACCATGATTATATGATAATTCAACAAGTTTTATGTTAGAGTTATTTAAAGCTTCTTGTTTAATAATTGAAACGGTATTATCTGTACTCCCATCATCTATAAAAACTATTTCATAGCTAATCGAAAGGTTTTTCAGTTCTTCTGTCATTTCCATAATAAATCTGGAAATAACTTCTTCTTCAAAATAAACCGGAACTACAAATGACAGTTTTTTATTCACCATAGCTTTATTATTAAATACGTATATCTTTAAATGATTCTATTCTATATTTAGAACTAGTATAAATGCAATCTCTATCAATTAAATGCACCTTAAACCCTACCTCTAATGCCGGCTTAATATCCAGTTTTAACGAATCTCCTATAAATAATATTTCACTAGCTTTTAACCCTATTTTTTTCAAAGCTATCTTATAAAATTCAATATTCGGTTTCGCTACTTTTTCTTCTTCGGAAATAATAACATGTTCAAAATTTATATCTTCTATTTTTTCTTTTAGTATACTTCTTAAGCCTGAATTAAAGTTTGACAATACACCATATTTACAGGAACTAAAATTAGAGATATACTTTACATCGTTAAAAGCTTCCCATGGTAAATATTTACAAGTATTAAATATATTATTTAATAATTCTGGAGTATCGATTATTCCAAAAGCATTAATGAGTTCTTTATTAAATGTATTATAGAAATCCTGTGATGTAATGTCTGGAAATTTAATATATTCTGATAATAATTTGTGCCTTTTTTTTAATTCCTTTTCTGAGACATTATAACCAAAATCTTTTAGAGCTTGAATATAATTTAGCCATAAACTTGGTTTATGAATTAAAGTATTTGCTGCATCAAATAATATGTATTTAATCGTACTCATCAAAATATATGGTGTTTTGCCGAGTTATCTTGTACATTGTTAAAGTCGGTTGCATCAGTATAAATAACATCCATTAAAACTCTGGTAGCTACCCCCTTCTTTATCTCTGGTTTTGAAGGAGGCTTTTGATATAACCATTCTTCAAGTGTATATTCAATATCTTTAAAACCAAAATTGGAACGTATTGAATTGGTTCCTGAAATACGACAATTTATTTCAAATGGAATAATCTTTCCTTCTTTTGTGACAATGGATTGAACATTTGCAGAACCTTTTATTTCTGACACAGAAATGATTCCCTCAAGTAGTTTTTTTATTTTTTCATCATAAGCTGTAATAACCTTACAATGTGTTGTTGTTCCATTTTCTAAAATGCGTTCAAAAGTTATAAACCCATGCAACTCCTGTAATTTGGTTACATAAAAAGCCGTAGTAATTTCAACACCTTTGTGAAGTTCTTGTATCATATAATCTTCATCTGAACAATCCTTACAGTCTTTTGGATTTATTTGAATGCCACGAGAGCCTCTTCCTTTCCTTGGTTTTAATATAATATTTTGAAACCTCTTATCGTATTCACTGGGTAAAAATGAACTAGCAAAAGGAATTTTATATGTATTTAAATGTAAATAAGTATTATATTTATCTAAATAATATGACGCTGTTTCTTCCTCTGATACAGCTATATCGCAAGTAATATCATTTTTATATTTTGCAAGGTAATAAACCTCAAAATCTGTAGCTGGTAGAATTAAATCTATAGCTTCTTTCTTTACAATTAATTTAATAGTACTTATATAATTTTCGTCATAAGCATAAGGAACCTCATAAAAAACATCACATAAATGATTACCCGCAGAAAAAGTTTCGATATTCGTACCAACTACCTTTATATCAAATTGTGACGCTCTGATATTTCTTATAATGCCTTGCCCTACATTACCTCCAATACCTGTAACTAATACATTCTTTTTATCCATTCAATACAATTTAACACTTCAGTTTTAAATATCTTTTCAGGCGTCATTTTTAAAGTTTCATTAGTAAAACTATTGTCATAAAGATATGATTTTGACTTATCTATTCCTTCAAAACTAATTTTAATATTTGGTAAGTACATTTTTATAAAATTAACCACTTCTAAATTAGATAATTCACCTTGAGATGTTGCTAAAAAAACATCGTTCTCTTTATATTTTGCTGCCGAATATAAGTAATTAGCAACATCATTTACGTGAATATAATTTTGCTTTCTCTTACCATCCCCAAACAATGTGATCGCTTTTTTTATAATCGCATTTTTTATAACCAATGGTACGAACGTTTTTATTTTCATATTAACTCCATAAATAGAGGAAATCCTAACAATAGCGTACTTATTATGCATCCTTACAATCGTTTCTCCTTTAAGCTTGGATTCAGCATACTTAGATTGAGGTTCTAAAACACTTTTCTCTGTGATTAATTCAGAAGTATGCTTGTATACTGAAACACTGGAACAAAGTACTATTTTAGCCTTTTTGAATTGTTTGCATAAATCATCTACGAGATTGACATTAACAGCTTCCAATTTATCATCAACACTAAAAGATGTAGTATTGGGAATAAATGCACTTATAATATAAACTACATCAAAATTATCCTTTAGGTTTTTTAAATCATCAATCCATATATGTTTTATTCCCTCGTATAAATTATTTGTATTCTTATGGTAAACACCAAGCACTTCCATACCACTCATGGCAAGCTTTTCAGATAGCGCTCTACCTAAAAAACTATTTGAGCCAATTATAATATGTGGCTTTTTAGTCATTAATCTATATGCTTTAATGTAACAATTGCTTTTTTATCTTTCCATGTCATTGTACCAACTTCTTCCCAAGGGTTGCTTAAATTTTCTTTTAAAAAATTCTCTTCCCATTCAAAGGTTAAATTTATCTTCTTCATGTGAATACTGAATTCTGCTGTATTTAAATTAACTTCATTTTTATGTGCCCAAAAGGACGCATATCTAATCAAGCCTTCTTTTAATTTTTCAGGGTTATCTAAAACATAAGGTTTATTTACCCTAAAATTATAATTAGCCCATATTCCACCTTTTAAATAATATCCCGGCATACCTTGCTCATCATATAATGGCAAAAATTCTCCTTTATATGAAATATTAAAAATTTTATCAAAACCTATATAATGTGAATCAACAAAAACACCATGTCCAGTAATACCAAAAAATCTTTTAACATTTTTATTTAATATGTTCTTGTAATTTTTTAATTTCTTAATTGGTTTTTCTAAAGAAGGATTAATTTTAACTGCACTTTTAACTATATTTTCGCTAAAAGGAAAATTAAAGACTACATTAAATTGAAAGAAAAGCAGTGCTATAAAAAGTATCTTGGCTGTTTTTATCTTAAAACTTTTATAACTGATTTTTTTAAATAGAATATCATTATCCGAAATCTTCTTTTTATTGTTTTCTAAATTATTTGAAAGTTTAACAGATTTTTTACTTTTAGTGATACCAAATACTAATCCGAATAAAAACTTTATTAATTTAAAAGTACCTGGCAAATAAGCTAATAAAGCTATGGGGTAGAAAAATGGGATTAAAACAATTACTTTTTTATACGCAGCATTTCCCACAAACTGTTCTCCTTTATTATTTACAACATAAAAGGTATTAGATAAAATTTCTTTTGAAGTATGCTCCTGTATAGGTATAAACTCTATAGCCTTGAAAACATCGAAATGTGATATGCAAATTTTTACACGTAGGCAAAACTGACATTCTGAATTATAAAAAAGTTGTAGCCTTGGTTTTTTATATTGTACTTTTTTCATGATAATTTGCCACAAACCAACAGAAATCATTAACAAGTAAATAGCTATATACCCTAAAGCAAAATAAGGTATCGGGAACTCAAAGAAAATACCTATATGCAGTGCTACTCCTATAAATAAAAAATATGGTCTTAGTTTTTTTATGAAAAACACAAACGGAAAAATAATTTCAAAAATCAACACAAAGTATCCTATAAATTTTATAAAATACTCTTGATTTAATATCCATTGATCATTAAAAATTGTGACTTGGGGTATTGATGCGGGTAACCAAATTCCCAGACCGCTCATCCATGCTAATGATTTAAATTTATAAAAAACCGATCCAAAATACACTAAAGCAACACCAACAAAAATCAGTATAAAATAATTCAAGACCGATGTAGTCTCTACTGGTTTATATAATTTTGTTAGACTTGAATACTTTAATTTTCTCCTCAAATTGTCTATAGATATTGATCTGGATAGTGGAGTGAAAATCATGACAAAGGAGGCACCCAAATAGGTATAATCCATATGATATTCATAAACACCTACCGTATTAAAAATCCAGAAAACAAATAGATAATTAAAAACGGTCATTAGCCTTGTAAAAAGGCCAAACACTAAAAACAATAAGACTCCCATCCAGATAAGAAATGGGACAGTATAATCTATATAGGATTCATTTAAATATGGAATAGGGTCAAAATACAGATGTCTGTATCTAAATATTCTATTGACTTCAAAAAAAAGGTTTAATGCAAAACAAATCCTAAAGATGGCTAAACCTTTAGAAGATATCTTCTTATTATAAAGTCTATCTACAAATCCTAAAAGTCTCATTAAATTTTATTTTTTAAAATAAGCTCTATCGCTTCCCATATATGCTGAGACGCTTTTGTTGGTACTTTACCAGCTACAATTTTATACCATTTTTTACATACTTCTACATTTGACAATTCTCCATCTAAAATTTGCTTTACCAAATCTTTCAAATGGTTTTTATCTTCACAGAATACTGCTGCTTCTTTACTTGGCATACTTCTAAAATGAACATATTTATAGTTTTGCCCTATATCTCGAATACCTTTTTTTAATTGTGGTTGCTCATAATTATAGTAAATACAGGCCTTATTGTGTGCAACAAAATCAAACACGGTGGACGAGCATACATTAGTCACAAACTCGCTATGTTCACAAACATTATATAGCATTTTAAAATCTTCTTTGGTAGGCAAAACCTGATTCCACTGCTTACCTACCTGACTCCAAATAGGATCTAAAACCTCAATAATGTCTTTATTCGCATCAATAATAGCATTATATCTATTAGTAAAATCTACAGGGCATTTCCTGTAAATAATCCCTAAATTCTCACCTTCTGCATTTAAACTTCTAACAGTGTTTGCTAAATCTTCTAAATAATGCTGATCTAAAGGAGACGTAGTTTCGTCATCACCAGAATAACAAATATACTTTTTATTAATATCCAAGTTATACTCTTTAAAAAAGGCTTCTCTCGTTTGTAATAATGTATCATTATAATGAGGTTCAAATTGAGGCGTACCAGTAACAATAACTTGCTCTTCTTTAACAAATGGATAATATTTTAATACCTCTCCTTTCATAAGGTTACTCCATACAAAATAGTAATCGGTTTCTACAACTTGCATGGCTTTTGGTACATTATCCCATGAATAAACAAAAGCTACGGTTGGAATGCCTAAATCTTTAGCTGCTAATAATGCGCTAATAGACTGTGTTGCTCGTTGTGTAGTACAGAATACTAAATCTGGCTTATGCGCTTCTAACTGAGCTTTACAATAATTGTATTTTGATGTTGAACGTTCTAACTTATTAATTTTCTTTCTAAGTTTAACAATTCCTTTTTCAGAAGAATATATACCTATTAAGTATTTTATATAAAGGCTTTTAATTTTATTTTTTAAACCTCTGTTATTAAATGGAAATTTATAAGTTGGATATACATCATCTTTAAATTTATCTCTTGATACATTTAACTCTGCGCGTTTTCTTGCTCTTGAATAAATAGGGAGTAATGGGTGGCTTGTCTGATCTTCTATCTTAACTTCATTAAAACCTAAATTCTCTTTCAATGAAAAAACGGTATTGTTCCAATACGTAATATCGAAACCCATTTTTTCTCCTATAGTTTTAAAATCTGTGAAGGCAAAGTTTCTCAAACCGACACCATCAGGAAAAAAAACGAAAACTTTTTTATTCATTTTTAATCTTAAAATTAAACTTTTTGGTTCTTTAATTTGTCTCGTTGTACTTGCTCAATGGGTAGTATATCTTGCTGTTTAAACTGTAATGCTTTAAATACAGCATTAACATCTCTGGATAATTTACGTAATCCCATAGGCTCTAAAGAAGCAGCATGGTCTGTTCCTTTCCAGGTACGATCTATGGTATAATGCCTTTCTATAATATTTGCACCCAAAGTATAAGCAGCAACATCTACAGCAATACCTAAATGGTGACCAGAAAAACCAATAGATTTAACATCATCTTTATATTTATCTATCAATAAGTTAATGTCTAATAAACAGACATCTTCAAAAGGGACTGGGTAACCAGAAGTGCAATTATAAAGTACCAAATCTTTACTTCTATTATTTTTTTTAAAAAAACTTACTAAACCATCTATCTCATCTTTAGTAGTCATACCTGTAGAGATATGCAATTCCCCATGATAGTTTTCACATAACCATTCCAGCATGGTAATGTTATTATTACATGCTGATGGAATTTTAATAAAATCTGGATTCAAAGATGTTATTTCTTTCGCAGAAGTTAAATCCCAAACAGAAGTTGAATACGTTATTCCAATATCCTCACAATAAGATTTTAATTCCTGATGTTGATTCTTATTAAACTCTAAGTATTCCCTATGAGCCCCATAAGTATCTCCATAAGAGTTTACAGGGTTTGGATGTGGTTGACTATACTGCTCTTTAGTTAATAGTTCTTTATTATTTCGCTTTTGAAATTTAATAGCATCAACGTTGCAAAATATTTTAGCTACTTTAATAAGTTCTTTAGCAATTTCGATATCACCTTTGTGATTACAACCTATTTCAGCTATTATATAGGGCTTTTTGTATACATTCATAAAACTTGAGGCTCGGTTAAAATCTTTTATTATAATTCATTATAAACTGACACGCTTCCCGTATAGCACCTGCTCCGGAATTTTTAGATAATACGATATCCGCATGTTGCTTTACTACATCTGTAGCATTGTTAGGGGCTAAAGACCAACCAACACTACATATATTAGTTAAATCGTTAACATCGTCACCTACATAAGCAACATTGCTTAGCGTAATACCTTCTTTTAATATAATATTATTAAGTAATGTATACTTGTCTTTAACTCCTAAAAATACATTCTCAATTTTTAGTTTTTGCATCCTTTTAGTTACAAGTTGTGAATCTTCTGATGTCATTATCATGACTTCAACATTAAATTGTCTTAAAATCTCAAGTCCCATACCATCACGCATATCAAAGCTTTTAGTATGTTCTCCATCTTTAGTATAGGTGATTGTTCCATCTGTAAAAACCCCATCGACATCTAACACTACATGCGTTATTTTTTGTGATTCCTTCGCTCGTTTTTGTCTTTCTATCAACAAACTTTCAACCGCTACCCAATCAGACTCGGTATCAATTTCCATTAAAGATTCATCTGCCATTTTTACAATAGCAATGTTATCTCCTAATCTATTTTTATTCTTTTTTAATGCAGGTTTAGTTGTAGTATAAACAGCTCCATTCTCAACCAATAATCCTTCAAAGTCTTGACGACGCGGTCTATCTAAAGGATTATAATTTATAGGAGTTCCATCTTCATTCCATAAAAACCGATGTGTATTTACTACCGTTAATACAGAGTCATAGTTACTATTAAGTTTATTTAAACATGAATTAATATCTTCTCTTTTTGTAAATGGTGATGTTGCTTGTAATAAACAAAATACATCAAAACCATAATTTATAGATTCACAAAATTCCAACATAGCAAATTCAGTAGATACTTTATCTCCAGCACTTTCTTCACTTCTTAAAAGTGCTTTTACTTTTGGGGTCCAGTGATACTCTTTTTTTATAAAATCAATAATATCTTGATCATCGGTATAAACATATACTTCGTCCAAATCAGAAAAAACAGCTTCTCCTAAAACCCAGGTAAATAAAGGCCTCCCTACCATCTTTCTCTTATTTTTATTAGAAATACCTTTAGAGCCTTTTCTTAATGGAATAAAACCAATTTTCTTCATTTTCATTATAACATAACTTGTTCTTAGTTATCGCTAAAATACACTTTTTTTCGGATGAAATACTTTAAAACAGGATGAAAAGTAAAAGCCACCATATAATTATCTAATTAGGAAATAAAATGGAATATCCAGATTTCCCTTCTCTTTTATAATTCCTTTCAATAATCTCTTTTTCGAAAGTAGACACTTTATCTAAGCTTACTTGAGGTGAAATAATAAAAAAGATTGGTTTAGTTTCATCTTTCAACATAGATAGAGCTAAACTAATTTCCTCTTCGTGGTCTAAATCCATTCTATAAGTTTTAAAAGGTATTTTTTGTTCTTTAAAAATATAATTATACATATAACTATTCAACCCATAAAACACAACTTCGCTTTCAAGCTTCTTGTATTTCTTATAATCTGATGCTATTGATTCAGACAAATCTACTCTAGTTTTTGTTGATAATATACCATTGATGTATGGTAATTTATAACATGTAGTAAGTTGACTATGATTCTTATCCATAAACTTGATACTAAACCGTTCTTTAACTGCTAATGGGGCCAAAAAACATAATATTATTATAAAAAATGACTTAGCTTTAAATTCAACAATATTATATAGGAATGGAAGGAAAACTACAAATATACCGCTATACTTCAACCCTGACTTAGATCCCATCGAAGGAACAAACAATAACGAGATTAATGTTAAGATTACAATAGTATTTAGTGGTATTTTTTTTTCTCTCTTATAAGAATAAAATAAATGTATTATACTAATAGAAAATATTAATGCTCCCATAAAAAGAGATACTCTATCATTATAGCTCGAACCATAAATATATTCGTAAAAAAGGTAAAGTCCAGATAACATAGATAAAGCATAAAACCATACATTATACTTTTTTGGTTTCAAATAAATACACAAAGCATAAAAGGCTATTATTACAAAAGTATTTCTTAAAATTTTTCCCAGATGGTATACATATGTATTAATCAATTTAGAGACCCCATGTTGCTCACCCGTATCCGATAAAGCTTTAATAAATGCCTCTTTAAATAATATAAAAGAGTTATAAGATAACAAGACTAACAAACCGTAAACTATTGCAGTACTTAACAGGAAAACTGAGATATGCTTTATAAAATTTGTGTTTTTAAAATAAAAACTCTGGTAAGCTATGATTAGAAAAATGATAGGTAATAGTACAATATTCGGAAATCTAAAAGCTATACTGAAAGCTATAGATATACCTAATAATAATAGATTTTTATAATTACACTTCTTTAAATAGTTTATAGTTAATATCGTTACTATTATTATTGATAAAAAAGAAAAAGAGTCATATCCTAATATGTTCCAATTCATTAATGTAAAAAAAACGTTAACGACAATCAATAAAACGTAAAGGTATAACTTCTTCCATGCTTCTTTTATTAAATAAATAGGAGATAAAAGCATAAAAATATACAATAGCATATTAAGAATTCTAAAGCTTAGAATATGCTTTCCAAATATCAAACTCCATAAATAACCAAATTTATACGAAAGAAAAGCTAAAGCATACGGATCATTATAAACCATTCTTGTTATATGGAAAAATGAATCTTGAGTATCTAAACCAAAAAAAATGAAATAAAACTGATATACTATTATTATAAAGAGGAGACCGATTGTTCCCAAAACAGCCATTTTTCGATTTTTAATCTCAAGATGTTTTAACGTCTTAACCTTATCAATAAAAACCATATTTTTTAAAACTTTTCAGGCTTATTAGAAATAAACTTAATGGTAAATAAAAACCTCTTTATAATGTACCACAGATCAATAAAAAAATGCGTTATTAATTTATATGAAGACATTAGAAAGCCTTTAAATGCACTTGCAATATTTACATCTTGATGCCATAACTGATAATTACCAATAACATCACTTTTAAACCTAAAGAATTTTTGTTTCCTGGTTCTTTTTATTTCGTAACTAAAAATAGACTCTACAAACTCTATTTTGAAACCGTTTTCAATCACTCTTTTAGACCATTCTTTGTCTTCAAAAGTTGCAACATCAGCCCTAAAAGGATGCTGTTTCCAAACTTTTTTATTAAATGCAGAACCAGAAAAAATCAAACCTGACCTATTTGGATCTGTTTGCGATGACACTTTACCTATAAAATTTCTATAATCGTTTGGACTATGCAAACATCTGAGTCCTGCCAAGTCCTCTCTCCCTTTAAATTTTTCTACAATAAGTTTAAAAAAATCGTGGCTTACCGGATATGAGTGCGCACTAAAAATTACAACAATATCATTAGAAGCTTCGTGTGCCGCTAAATTAGCACTACCACCATAACTAAAATCCCTTATGGTGACAAACCTGGCTCCAAATGATTTGCTTACTTCTTCGCTTCTATCTGTTGACAAATTATCAATAACAATAATTTCTGAAATATCGTTTTGATATCTTTCCGTGAGGTTTTTTAATAAAAACGTAAGTGCGTTATCCTGATTTTTATTTCTAATTACAACTGATACCATCCTTAGTTCTTATAATTTATTGATGACTAATCTAATGCTTTTCAAATCTTCTGAAATACTATAATTGTAATGATAATTACTATAAAAATTTATGATATGAAATAACAATTTATCGTTAATGGTTTTTAGTGAATAATACTTAGTATTGCTCTTTTTTAATTTCCTTTTAATCACCGATTTTAAAGACTTCTCAACAGCTTCATATATTTTAAAAGTATGTAATCCTGGTTCTAAACATGGTAATTCCTTAAAAAGAAAATAATCAATTTCAACCTGCTTATTGCTTATTAGTTTGATATTATTTTTTTTATGCTCAACTAATTTTTCGTAATCTTTTTTGGATTGTGTTTTTCCGAAATTTTCATTATTGATAACTGTTCTTTTTTCTTGAGCAGCCTTTTTTAAATAAAAATGATTAAACTGTACTATTCCAGATACCTGCAACGATTTACTCAACGTTTTAACTTCCTTATTTCTGTAAGTTTCATGCCATTGATGCAACATCAAGACTTCTTTATTATAGAAATTAACATGTCCTCCTGCATTTTTCAGTCTTATATGAAAATCTGTATCTTCTGAACCCCAAAAATGATAAAACTCATCAAAACCTCCAATTGCTTTAGCTGATTCTACAGAACACAAAGTTAAGCCTGTTGCTTTCTCATTACTTTTAAACTTTATTGTATAATCTTTAAAGTTTTTAGTTGTTCTTGATTCTTCTTCACTTAAAAAACCTACTTGAAAATAATAGGCCTCATTATTCCTTAATAATTTTAAAGCCTTTTTAATAAAGTTTAAATGAAAAATCATATCAATATCTGCAACAAAAAAATATCCAGATTCTAAACTTTTCAATACGCTATTAATAGCTTTAGATTTATTCCAGGGTTGTTGCTCAGTATATAAGTAACTATATTTTACAGAGCTGTACTTAACAAGTAAATCTTCAACCTGTTTAGTGTATATTTTATCAGAACCATAGTTCACAAAATAAACCTCGAAATTTTTACTGGTTTGCTTTTCCAGAGACTCCAAAGAGTTTTTTACTCTTTGAATATCTCTATTGCGATATGGATATATTATTGAAAACATTAACTTTTTATCTTATCAAAAACATAAATTGTTTGATTTCTCCATTCATCTATTTCAATCAATTTGAAATTATTTTTTTGAAAGATATCCAAAATCTCATCATTTGTGTAAGCATTAACCCAACCGTTAATTTTTCGATTCTTTAAACTATTGAATTTATCAAATGTACCGTATGATATTATAAATCTGTTCGTTTTCGACGATAACTTAGATATTAAACCTGGTAAGTCATAAATATACTCTAAAACACCGCTAAAAAAGATCACATCTTGAAGCTTAAAGTCTGGAATCGTCTGATTTAAATCACAAACAATAGTACCTTCTCCTCTATCTACAATATCTGATGGTGTATAAACTACCCCCTTAGGTAAAAATTGTTTTAAAGCTAATTTTGCTGCTCCAAACTCCAAAACATTATCATGTGGTTGAATCCACCGCGACATGATTTCTGTACGTTCATTCCAATCTTCAAAAAGCCATTTTTTTTGCTTCCATCTATCTACGTCTGATTTATTTTGTTTGGTGTTTTTATTTGTAACCACCCTACGTTTTAAATCGGCAATTTTATTATAATAGTATTTATAGAGTTTCATTAAAACTAGTATTAAACAAAGTTATTTACTTTATCAGAACTTAAACCTTTTCTTAAATAATAGGCCTTTCTTATTTTTTTTCGAGCAATTATTTTTTTAAAAAATACATTTTTCAAAGCATGCTTGAATTTAGACTTTTTTAAAATTGGAGCCTTAAATAAGAATTCTTTTTTATTATTTTCCTTTAAACCATCAAATAATTCTAACATCCATGGCTCTATTTTATTTCCTAAATGGTAGGCATAATTATTATAAGTTGCCAATCTGTATCCGTCATAATACATTGAAGGTTGGTCTAAATACAAGCCTTCACTGTCTCCACCTAATTTATATTTTGAATTTTTATCTGGAATGCTTTTAAAAATTTCTCTCTTATAAGTAACAGTACAATGGTTACAACCTACAACTGCTTTTAAATCACTATTTGAAGCATCAACAGTCATAATAACATCTTTCCATTTTTCATCTAACCACTCCCACCCAATACTTTTAGCAAACCTAGTTAATGCTTCCGCATTTTTCACTTCAGAAAACCTTATCTTTTTTGAAAAGAAATAATCAAAAATAATATTAGATGTATAATGGTTTTGCGTTCTAAAAACTGGCATAGGGCTTACTGCCGAAGCCTTAGGAAATGCTTCAAATATTTTCATGACTTCATTTTCCCAATTATTTAAAAATAAAACATCAGCATCAGTAATTGTTAAAAAGCGCTCGTCTGAAGTTCTTAAAACTTTCAAAATACAGTTTATTTTGCCTATTTCATCTGTTTCAATAATAAGTTCATTTATTAAGCCCTGCTCATAAAGCGCTAACAGTTTTTTATTAACTGATTCACTACTGCCATTACTCACAACAGAAATAACCACATTAGAACTTGCTGTTTTATTTACAGACAACAAGCACATTTTAAAAATCGAAAATGAATCTTTATAATAATCTGTTTCATGAGGAATATACAAAGGCATAATAACTCTATGATTACCAGATCTTTTTTCAATTAACTTATCTCTTGATACATTTTCTCCTACTCGCATATATAACCTTATAAGCTATTTCTTTAGCATTTTTTTAAATTGATTATAAATTTTAAAAAGTATATTTCTTTTCACTTTTTCGTTAAAGGCTTTAAACTTTAAATAATCTTTATAAACAAATATAAAGTTTGGAAATGTATTTATATACAAATCTATATGCTTCTTATAAACATAGTTATAAAGTGAAAAATAAAATTCACCATCTGTATAAAATCTATTGGAAAGTGAGTTAGATTCATGCTTTCTATATATAAACAAAAGCTCAGGTATTTTATAAACCTTACCATTATTTTTTAATAATCTAATCCAAAATTCCCAATCTTCAAAAGACTTCAAGTTTTCATCATAGCCATTTATTGCTTTCCATGTGCGTTTTTTAAAAGCCGAACAATGTCCAAAACAATTTTGCAGCAATAGTTGATTATAATTATAATTTGGCAAAATCAATTCTTCATTTTTCACACCAAACAACTGAATTCTTGAACAAACTAATTCTAAACTTGGGTTATTATTAAATGCTTGAATTATTTTTTCTAAAAATGAAGGATGAATTTTATCATCTGAATCCAATGGTAGTATATATTCACTATCACTTATTGCAATCCCTGCGTTTCTAGCACTAGGCAAACCTCCATTGTCTTTATATATATACTTGAATCGTTTATCTTTTTTTACCCATTTTTCCGAAACCTCATCAGTATTATCTGGACTACCATCATTTACAATAATACACTCCCAATTATTAAGAGTTTGATTCAGAACAGACTCTAAAGTTTCTGTTAAAAAATGAGCTTGATTATAACAAGGTATTACTACAGAAATTAACGGTTTATTATTCATTTATTAATATACTAAATTCATAACTACTCTAAAATGACTTCTAAACTTATTCATCCCAATTCTCCTTAAATTAAATAAATTGGTATTCAAAAAAAACATTAACAGTAATATATATGTTTTTTGTTTAAAATTATAAATTTTAGAATTAAACAAACAAAACAAAACACGATTAGAAATTATTCTATTTTTATTAAAATTAGGAGTAAGAAACTGCAAGACTATTTTACAGTTAAATTGTGTCAAATATTTTTTATGTTTTTCTAAATCTAGTTGATTTAATTGAGTTTGGTTAAACTCAATTAATGATATCAAATTTAAGTTCACGGTTTTTTCACTGAAAGATTTTTTATCATTTAAACGATAATAATTATCAATTTTATTTATTCTATAACAATTATAAGGTTTTGCCAATAATATTTTTATGTGATAATCTATATCTTGTAATCTCATTAAATTTTCATCAAACTCAAAATCTTGAATGGTTTCTTTTTTCCAAAGCACACTCATTATAGTCCAAGGAAATTTATAACTTAAAAAAAGATTTAAATATTTTTCTGAACTAAAATCACTTGGAAACTCACAAATTGGCTTGTTATAAAAAACATTATCTTTAATATAAGACGAATTAGCTATAACAAAATCTATACTTTTTGATGTTTTGAAAACATGTAATCGATTTTCTAAACAGGTGTTTTTTAAAATATCATCCGAATCTAAAAATAAAACATAATCACCTTTACTTAGTTTGTGTCCATAATTTCTGCAAGCATTGGCACCTTTTTGTTTTCCTGAAGGTCTGTTTTTAATTGAAAATCTAGAATCTTTAATTGAGTATTCTTTAACTATGTTTGTAGTATTATCAGTAGAACCATCATCAACGATGATGCATTCCCAATTGGTATAGGTTTGTGCCAAAATACTATCTAAAGTTTCGCTAATTAATTGCGATCGATTGTAAGCGGGAATGATTATAGACACCAATGAATCCATTAATTCAAACAAGTTTAGGGTATTTAGCTAATATAACAAATGATAGTCAATAGCCTACACTTAATTAAGCCGATTCAATAGTTTTTTGCAAAACCTCCAAATGTTTATCTAAATTAAATTGTGCTTTAATTTTAGCTTTTCCAGATGCTCCCAGTTGTTTTACTAAAATTAAATTAGTTATTAGTTTTAACATGTTTTCATACATCGTATTTACATCGTGTTCATTAGATAATAATCCTGTTTCCCCATGTTCAATAACATCTGGAATGCCCGCGTGAATTGTTGAAACAACAGGCAACCCTGCTGCACTAGCTTCTAAAATTGCAACTGGTGTACCTTCACTATCGCCATCAGCAGCAATAATAGAATGTTGAACAAACGCTAAAGATTCTTTTAATAAATCAATATATTCGTCTCTATTAATTATGCCTACAAATTGCACATTATTCTGCAAGCCATACAATAAAACTAAGTTTTTACAAGTATTAAGCAAACCACCATCCCCTGCCATAATCAACTGAGCATCAGAATGTAACTCCACTACTTTTTTAAAAGCTAAAATAGTATAATATGGTGCTTTTTTATTAGTAAACCTTCCTACAGAAATAAATTGTTTTTTTGTGAATTTTGGTTCTATTTCAAAAAAAATGTCATGCGGCGTACAAGGGTTATAGACAACTTTTTCTACATCACACCCCAAAGTAATGAGGTTTCTATGCATTTGTTGAGAAACTACTATAACTTTGGAAGCATACTTAAACAGCTCTTTATAATTATTATGTTCTTCAATAATACTTTTAACGCTAGCATCATAGCCATGAAAATGAACTATTAATGGTAATTTTAAAGACTTGCAGATATTAAGAATTTTATGTCCTGTTGGACCATATTGTGCTAAAACGGCTTGTATTTTATTCCTTTTTAACGATTTTAAAAAAGCTGTCTCTTTTGCTGTAAATTTATTGAAACCTAATAATCGTTTTAGCTTATTAACTATTGAAATATAAGGCGTTAATAATAATCCGTAGTTTTCTAAATATTTGGGTAATGTACCGTCGTAATAATAAAACACCTCACCTTTTAATCCATTTTTTTGCTCTTGGATAAAGGTCTCAGAATACGAATTCTTTAAAGGTGAAATTATTGCTATTCTATTTTTTTGCAAATCCATATAAGCCAGTTATCATTTGTCCTTCTTTAAAAACTACTTTTTCGGCTTTACTTTTTTTAATTAAAACCTTAATTATAGGTTTAAAAATAAAAATAAGCCATTTCCTTTTTTTGCGTGAAATAGGGCCTCTTTTAATCCATAATGCAAGCATTTGTGCCATAGCCGCATGCCAGCCACCAGTGGCTTTAATTTGAATATCTTTAAATCCACTATTTTTTAAGTGTCGTTCTAAAGAAAACGGTGTATATCTACACGCATCGTTTGGAACTTCATGTAAAGGCCATAAAAATGGTACTGTAAAAAAGAAAGATCCACCTGTTTTTAAAACACGATAGGTCTCTTTTAAAATCACTTCTGGTTCATGGCAATGCTCTAAAACTTCTGTTCCAAAGGCGGAATGAAACGAATTATCTTCAAAAGGCATTTTAATAGCATCCCAAGTGTAATCTGGTTTCACAATACTATCATACTGCAATGCCGTCTCGATATCAAGTCCTGCATAGCTTTTAGTTTGCGAGTGCTTTAAAATATATTCTTTATAAGGCATTTTACCACATCCAATATCTAATAAATCGCCTTCAAATAAGTGAATATTTTCCACTATTGCTTTAAAAATGGCAGTACGAATAATATAATCATCTAAATTCGAACTAGCAAATGTGGTATTTATAAAATCGTTAATCATTTTTAATTAAATAAGTGTTTTATTGCGTTTATATTTTGTTCTATATCCCTCTTATCAATAACGTATTTGAATTGTTTTTCTGAAACAGCATTTGCAAACTCTTCATTTTGTAAAACTTTTTTACTGGCTTCAACAAACAACGATAAATCTTTAAAATGAGGAAACACTTCTTCTGTTTGGTTAATCTTTATATTTATTCCTGCATAAAAATCCCATAATAATAGAGGAATACCAGTTAAACAAATATCTAATGCAGCATAGCCAGCTGGTTTATTGTTATATCCTTGAAACCAAACTAAATCTAATCTTTCCTTATTAATTGATGCTTTTATATCTTTCTGGTGGCCTTTGAAAAATATCTTTTTAGATAATTGTAAGTGACTTATATACCTATCGTAACCTGCTTTTTTATAGTCGCCAGCTCCAAAAATATGTAATTCAACATTGGGCAGTTCATTTAACAAAATATGTAATGCATAAAAAAAAGGATCCAGAGGCTTTGATTTATTTAATCTGGTAAAAATCCCAATCTTTTTAACTTTATTATGCGACTCAAATTTCCAATTGTTAAACGCTTCACTTACTCTTAAACTTAGTAGTAATGGGATATGATTGTAATTAGTAAAACCTTCAAACTCATAATCAACTTCTTCTTGTTTATCAAATCCAGAAATAAACAAATACTTAACATCTTTAGGAAGGTTTCTATAATGTTCTCCTTGAAACCTGGCAGACATTATAAATATAATTACTTTTTCAAAATAGTTTTGTGATAAAATAGACGCTATACTTTGAAAAACATATTCTCCCATAAAAAACACACGAGTAAATCCATTAAGAAAAGTTTCTAAAGCTTTTCTCTTTTTCAAATTATTTTTATTCCCTTGTATTCTATTTGCTATTTTTTTTAATAACCCGCTCTTACTATTTGGTATAATATCTTCTAAAAAAAAAACAGTCGTTTTTATACCCAAGTGTTTTTCATAAAAAAAATCTGTAAAGTACTCCGAACTATTTAACTGAGATAAACACAATATGTTGACATCAATAGAACTCTTATCAATAACACTATCCAATTCAAACATTTCACGCTGTGCTCCACCATGATAGAAATCTGATACTAAAAACAATACTTTAGTTTTCATAAAAAGTAATTATACTATTTTTAATTATCACTTAATGATTAATAGTCCACTCTAATTTTGGTCTTATAATACCGTTAACCTTACCTAAATAGTTTGATTCTCTTTTAACGTCTTTAACTTCAAATGTAAGTAGCTCTGAATTTGAATACAAAGCCTGCATGTCGTTTGAATGAAAATATACATGTATTTGATAGATATCATCATTTAAAAAATTCGCAGGTATATGACATATCAATTCGGTCTCCTTATTAATATTACAAGGAAATTTATTCCCACTTCCAAAAACAATATCACCTTTTATGGTTTTTAAATCATATCCAATAGAAATGGTTTCGCTTTTTGTTAAATTTTTAAACTTAAAACGAACATTGATTGCAGAAGTAACATCTAAAACGGCTTCTTTGTTATCCAATGAAGCATTATCAACACTTGCTTCTATCAGCTCTATAAATTCATTCCCTTTTTCTCCTGCTTCAGCATCTTTAAAATCCACTGAACGCATAGAATAAACACTACTATTTAAATATTCATTAATGGCTTGAGTTGGGTTCCCTTCAGTAAAAACACAACCATCTTTTAAAACAATGACTCTGGTGCATAAAGTTTCAATAGCTGCCATATTATGACTCACAAATAAAACAGTCCTTCCCTCTCCTTTACTAATGTCCTGCATCTTTCCTATAGCTTTTTTTTGAAATTCAGCATCTCCAACAGCTAACACTTCATCAATGACCAAAATTTCAGGTTCTAAAAAAGCGGCTACAGCAAAAGCTAAACGTACTGTCATCCCAGAAGAATAACGTTTTACAGGAGTATCTATATAGCGTTGACACCCAGAAAAATCAATAATCTCATCAATTTTAGAGCTTATCTCAGCTTTTGTCATTCCTAAAATAGCACCATTCAAATAGATATTTTCTCTTCCTGTCATTTCCGGATGAAAACCTGTACCCACCTCTAGTAAAGAAGCAATACGCCCTTTGGTTTTAATTTCTCCGGTTGTTGGTCCGGTAACTTTTGACAAAATTTTTAAAAGTGTAGACTTTCCTGCTCCATTTTTCCCAATAATGCCTAAAACCTCTCCTCTTTTTACTTCAAAATTGATATCCTGCAAAGCCCAAACATAATCAGAACTACCTTTTGTACTTCTGTCATTAACATCTCCTACTTTTAAATAAGGGTCTTCCTTCCCCCTTAATCTACTCCACCAACGGTTTAAATCGTGACTGATTGTTCCTGTACCTATCAATCCTAAACGGTATTGTTTAGAAACATTTTCGGCTTTTAAAATAATATCATTCCCCATAGTTATAATTTAAAAAGGGCAGGATTCCATTAAATCTTTTTTACGTTGATCTAAACGAAAACCATCAGCTAATAAAACATCTTTATGCTCTTTTAATAATGTTTCAATTAAGGATTCATTAAGATTATTAGGTTCTATTAAAATAGTATCCTCAAATGGTACACCAACAGATTCATAATAATCATAAAATTTGACATTATCTCCAGATAATTTATCTGAAAACCTTAACCACAAAACTGGAATTTTATATGCTTGTGCAACTATTACTCCATGTAATGAAGACGAAATTATATTTTCACACTCTAAAATTTCGATAGTCGTTTCCTCTACACTATAAGTTAATAAATCAATAACCTTTACAGACGAATTATTTGAAAACGCAGCTTTTACATCTTTATAATCGACATAATGCGGTATGATACCAATTTTATATTTTTTCTCTATACTAGGGTTAAAATAGTCTGGTAATAATAAAGCAGGATCTCCGTAGCATTCTGGGCAATTAAACCCTTTCTCTAAAATTCTAGCTCTGGTTTTTGGGCCTCTGACAGCTAAAAACTTTGCATCTCTTATATTGTCTTCTTTTTTTATAATACCGCTCCCCCACACTACAGAATTTTTATTGGCAGAAGAAATAATACTACCTATAGCCAAATAGTGCTTAAATATACGTCTATACAATCGCTTAGATGGGTGTGTAACTGTGATGACTTTTTTGTTAGAAATTTTCTCAACAAGGTATTTAGACATTAAATCACCATAATTTTCTTTTCCGTTTTCACGTTTTTCCTGCCACCAAAAAAGTCTAATTTTCATAAGCTACTAAATAGTATCAATAAATGTTTTTTCTGTTTTATTAAAAACGATTAAACCTATAAAGAAAACGACTATACATATGACTCCTGTATAAATAAATTCGCTTATATTAAATGTTCCAGTTCCTAAAGTCATATACCTGAATAACTCAATAATCGTAGCCATAGGGTTATATTCAATAAATATACCTGCAAATTTAGGAATGCTACCATTTGCTACTTTCTGCTCAATAAGCTCCATTGGATACATAACTGCCGAAGCATACATAAGTAATTGAACTCCAAAACCTACTAAAAAAGTCAGGTCTCTGTATTTTGTCGTCATAGAAGATATAATCATCCCCAGCCCCAAACCTAAAAAGCCCATCAGAACAATTAAAACAGGTAAAAAAAGCAAAGAGATTTGAGGAGAGCAAGCCGATCCTTTATCTGTAAAAAAGACAAAATAAATATAAAAAGCAATAAAAACCAATAACTGAATGCCGAGCTTAATCAAGTTTGACACAATCGTAGACATAGGCATAATCACTCTTGGAAAGTACACTTTACCAAATATATTTTGGTTTTTTTTAAAAGTATCACTCGTTCCTTTAATGCATTCACTAAAATAGTTCCAAGAGGTTATACCTGCTAAATTAAAAAGAAAAGCAGGCATTCCGTTTCCCACTTTAATATCCGCAATATCATTAAATATTAAGGTAAATATAATTGAGGTAAATAAAGGTTGAATAAAATACCATAAAGGACCTAATACAGTTTGCTTGTAAAGTGTAATAACATCCCTTTTTACAAATAAAAATAGTAAGTCTCTATATCTCCATATTTCTCTAAAATTTAAATGTATTAAACTTTTTTTGGGTGAGATTGTATACAGCCACTGTTCTTGTTTCACAGCTTATTTTTTATTGAAGTTAATTTATTTAACGCGCTTTAATAATACATTACTTTTTAAAGAGCTTTATATTCTTTAGTCTTTCTTTTATTTTATCTGTAAAGCTTTTATCCTTATACGATTCATGGTAAGCATTACCATAAGTACCATATCCATATCCGTAACCATATCCATATCCGTAACCATAGTTATGACTAGCTTTATAGAAGTTTAGTATATAACTAATATTCCTTAATTCTCCAGATTTATGCTTTGCATTAACCAGTTCCAGCATACCTTTTTTAGTATAATTAAGCCTTATTATAAATAATGTAGCATCTGCATACTGTGATAATATCAAAGCATCGGTTACTAAACCTAGCGGGGGAGAATCAAGTACAATCATATCATATTCATTTCTTAAATCCGCAATAAGATCATGCATTGCATCACTCATTAACAATTCTGACGGGTTAGGCGGAATTGGTCCTGAAGTAATAACATTTAAATTATCAATATGACTTTTAAAAGTTACTTCTTCAAGCGTTTTATCTCCTATTAAATAATTAACAACACCAATGTTATTATCTATATCAAAATCACCAAAAATCTTTGGTTTACGTAAATCTAACCCTAATAATATGGTTTTTTTACCAGACAAAGCATAAGCACTTGCTATATTAATAGAGCAAAACGTTTTACCTTCTCCACTAACCGAAGAGGTTAGCATGATGGTACGTCCGCCTTTTTTATCCAACTTTTTATAAAAAAACTGTAAGCTTGATCTGACAGACCTGAAAGCTTCAGCTACTGCCGACTTTGGTTTGTCAAAAACAACTAAATTATTATCGTGTTCATATTTACCAATAAGGCCCAGAATAGGAATTTTAGATAGTCTTTCAACCTCATCTGTACCATGTATCGTATTATCTAATAAAAACAAAACAAAGACTAAAACTAAGGGACAAAAAAAACCAATCATAAAAGCCATCATATAATTAAGGTTCCTGTTAGGACCAATAGGTCCATTTCCTATATCCTTAGCTTTTTCAATTACTAATACATCAGATACATTGGCAGCCTTAATTATAGCAGCTTCACTTCTTTTGGCCATAAACACATCGTAAGACTCTTGACTTAAGGTTAACTTTCTCTGTATTTTAAGAAATTCTTGTTGATCCTCCGGTAATTTGCTTAAACGCTTTTCTAAGTTTAACTTATTAGTTTGAATAATTTGTTGCTGTATATTTATGGTTCGTTTTGTAGAGGCGATAGTTTCCAATAACACATTCTTTTCTGCATCAATACTGCCGTCTAATTCTTTAAGAGAAGATGATCCTTCCTGAACAAGTTGCTCTAACTCTTGACGTTCAATAGATAGAGCCGTTATTTTAGACACGCTTGCAGAAATATTATTTTCTTCAATACCTACTGATGTTGGCGCAGCTATTTTTGTATAATCTGTTTTTGTTCGTAAGTAATTCTCAAGAATGTCTAAATATTGTAATTTGGACTCATTAGCTTCTTTATTTAAATCTAATTCACTAAGTTTTCCTGACACTTCTTCCAACTCTTCACTAACATCAAAAACCTTATTTTTCTTTCTGAAAGCATTCATAGTATAATTTGCAGCTTTCAAAGTATCTCCTACAATACTTAAACTACTGTCTATAAACTTTATGGTATTAGTAGCATACAAATTTTTACGTTCCAAATCTGTTTGACCTAAAATTGCAGTAGTAGCATTTAAATAATCGACAATTTTGCCTTTATTATAGCCCTTAAGAGATAGAGTTAATATAGATGACGATGTTTTTGAATAAGGTCTTACAGAAACAGCCCCTTTATACCTATTTACAACACTATCAAAATTTAAAAACTGAGCAAAATATTGTGAATCTTCAACAATATTAGCATCTGGTCTAGTATATAAAGTAAATGATGTAAAAGGAAGTTCTACATATTCTCCTATGTTAAAAACTTTACTATATGAGCCTACAGGTACCGAAATGTTCGACATCGATTTATCACTATAATTTTGTCCTTTTACTTTATCCGATGGAAAATCAATATTTAATTCAAATTGTGAATCACTTAAAAACTTAATACTAATAGGTCTAGCTATAACATGAGGTTTAGCCTTATCTATTTTTATATAAAAAGGCGCTTTTTTATAAATATCAACCTTTCTGTATTCTCCTTGTTTTAAATACTGTACATAAAATCCCAAAGAGTCTACCACTTTTTCATTATGGCTTCTAGTTCCTATAGCAATCATAATTTTACCTACTTTACCAGAAACACCTCCCCAGTTAAAAGAGATACTAGTATTTGCAGCAAAAAAAGGATTCTGATCATTCTCAACAGACATAAGAGAACTTAATCTGTAAACATTTTGCTTTCTAACATTTATTGAATATGCTACTATTAAGCCTACGCCAATACATAATACAAACAATTTCCAGAACTTAAGAACTTTAAATAAAAACCCTTTAATATCAAAACTAACGCCTGGAGCCGTTGTTTCTGTACTATTAATATCTTCTATCTCGTCGTAAGGCATAAGTTATATTCTATCTACCAATAAAATTGTAGTTGTAATAAACGATAAAACGGTAGCTATAGCTCCCAAATTTTGTAAAACTGTCGTACCTGTTCCCCAAGATTTTTGCTTTAATGGTTTTACATAAATCATATCATTAGGTTGAATGTAATAATAGGGAGAATTCATAACACTAATATCTGTTAAATCTAAATGAAATATTTTTTGTCCCTGAGGAAATTGCCTGATAATTAGAACATCCTTCTTATCTCCAGTATCAGGGATATCTCCAGAATTAGCAATAGCTTCAAAAATATTTACACGGTCTTTAAAAATGGTTTTAGTACCCGTATTTCCTATTTCACCAGTTGTTGTGTATTGCAAACCTGTAAGCTTTACTGTTACAAAAATATCGTTTGCTGCTTTATATTCTTTTTCTAATAATTTTTTTTCAATGATCCCTTTAATTTCATTTGTAGTAAAACCTAAAACATTAATCTCACCTAATTTCGGCATCAATATATTCCCATGCAAATCTACTGTGAAACCATCAAAATAAGCACGTTCTAAACTACTTGCGTTCAAATCTCCTCCTTGACCAATAGGGTTAAAAATAGTTACTGTTTCCTGTTTAGCAGCCTTTATTCTAATATTCAATATATCATTAATCTGAACACGATAAGGTTTTTGTTTTTCAACAATAATTTGAGTAGAATCTGTTGCTTTACTTTTATTCTGAAGATAAATAGTATCTTTATAGGGTATACAAGATACAAATACCATATTTACAATCATTATAGCAACAAAAAAGCATTTCTTCATAAAGGTAAATTGATTTATCACAAATATAAGTTTTCGTCTTGAACAACAAAACTTATGTCTTATTTTTTAGTTTTTTATACGTTATTTGTAAAAAAATATCCTTTGAATTATTTAACAGTAGATAACATATCAAAATCCTACGGAGAGTTAACGCTTTTTGAAGACATTTCTTTTAGTGTACACAAAGATCAAAAAATTGCTTTTGTAGCAAAAAATGGAACTGGCAAAACGTCAATTTTAAATATAATTTCGGGTGATGATGAAGCCGACTCTGGTTCTGTAATCTACAGAAAAGGCATTGCAGTTTCATTTTTATCACAAGACCCAAAATTTGACAATAATTTAACTATTGAAGAAACCATTTTCGCAAGTGACAACGCCATTTTAAAAGTCATTTCTAATTATGAAAAAACCCTTTTAAACCCTGAAGATACAGAAGCATATCAAGCTGCTTTTGAGCAAATGGAGCAACACCAAGCCTGGGATTTTGAAACACTTTACAAACAGATACTTTTCAAATTAAAACTAAACGATTTAAATCAAAAAGTGAGTGTACTTTCTGGTGGACAAAAGAAAAGACTCGCTTTGGCCAACGCCTTAATAAACAAACCTGATTTATTAATTCTTGATGAGCCTACCAATCATTTAGATTTAGAAATGATTGAGTGGTTGGAAGCGTTTTTTGCCAAAGAAAACATTACCCTGTTTATGGTAACGCACGACCGTTATTTTTTAGAACGTGTTTGTAATGAGATCATTGAATTAGACGAAGGAAAGCTATATAGTTACAAAGGTAACTACTCGTATTATTTAGAAAAACGAGAAGCAAGAATCGAGCAAGAGTCTGTTGAAGTCGGTAAAGCAAAACAGCTATTCAAGAAAGAACTTGCTTGGATGCGACGCCAGCCTAAAGCCAGAACCACGAAATCGAAGTCGCGAATAGACGATTTTCAAGATATAAAACATCGTGCCCATCAACGAAGAAATGACCACGAAGTTCAGCTCGAATTAAACATGGAACGTCTTGGTAGCAAAATTTTAGAGTTTCATAAAGTTTCAAAGGCATTTAAAGACAAAACCATACTTGATAAGTTTGAGTATACCTTTCAAAAAGGTGAACGTGCTGGCATCATTGGAAAAAATGGTACTGGCAAAACCACATTTTTAAATATATTAACTCAGACTACACAACCAGACTCTGGTAAAGTCGTTAAAGGCGATACGGTTAAATTTGGATATTACACTCAAAGCGGTATCACTATAAAACCCGAACAAAAAGTTATTGATGTGATTCGAGAATTTGGAGACTATATCCCATTAAAAAAAGGTCGACAAATTAGTGCACAACAACTTCTGGAACGTTTTTTATTCAGCAGAAAAAAACAATATGATTTTGTTGAAAAATTAAGCGGTGGCGAACGTAAACGTCTATATCTATGTACTGTTTTAATCCAAAACCCTAACTTCTTAATTCTTGATGAACCTACAAACGATTTAGATATTGTAACACTTAATGTTCTTGAAAGTTTCTTATTGGATTTCCCTGGATGTGTTATTGTAGTATCTCACGACCGTTATTTTATGGATAAGGTTATTGATCATCTATTCGTATTTAGAGGTGAAGGTATTATAGAAGATTTCCCTGGAAATTACACCGACTATAGAGTTTATGAAGATAGCCAACCTGCAATTTCAAATGTACAAGAAGATAAAAAAGACAAAAATGCTTGGAAAAAAAATGATTCTAATAAATTATCTTACAATGAAGAAAAAGAACTTAAAAATATTGAAAGCAAATTAAATTCTTTAGCATTTGATAAGAAAGAGTTAGAAAACAAATTTAACAATCCAGAACTTACACAAGACGATATTAACAAGCTATCTGATGAATTACAAAAAATCATAGATACTATTGAAACAAAAGAAGAACGCTGGTTTGAATTGTCGTCTAAACTAGAAGGTTAATTTAATTTTTCACAAAGATGAGATGTAAAGAAACTATGTGTTTATAATTTACAAGACAACCAAACACTGAATACTGAATACTGAAATGTATCAAATCATTCAATACATAAAATTCTTAATAAGGTCTACCAATCAACATGGTGTGCATTCCCCTTTTGTTTATAATTTGGTTACTAAGTGCTTTTATGATAAAACTAGTTATGATGCTTACAAACACATTATAAACTACAAAAAAGACCTTCTAAAAAATAGAGAAAGTATTGAAGTCACCGATTTAGGAGCTGGTTCACAAGTGATGGAACAACGAAAACGTAATATTTCATCAATAGCCAAAAATGCGGGATCAACAAATAAAAGAGCAAAGCTCTTATACCGATTAGTAAATTATTCTAACCCTAAAACTATATTAGAATTAGGCACATCTCTTGGAATTTCAACGCATGCAATTAGTTTAGCTAATCAAGAAGTTAAAATTACGACTGTTGAAGGTTGTCCAAATATTTCGGAATTCTCAAAAGCAATGTTTCAAAAACATCGTTTAAATAACATTGATTCAAAAATTGGAGATTTTAGTGATGTCATAAATCAATTACCATCCAACAACTATGATCTTATCTTTTTTGATGGTAATCACCAAAAAGAAGCCACTTTAGAATATTTCGAAATGCTTTTACAGACTATAAATAATGACTCTATATTTATTTTTGATGATATTTATTGGTCTAAAGGAATGACCGAAGCATGGGAAAGCATAAAACAACATCCTAAAGTCACGGTAACAATCGATACATTTTTCTGGGGATTTGTATTTTTCAGAAAAGAACAGGTTAAGGAACATTTTAATATTAGAATTTAAGCTAAAAAAAATCTCAGATTTTTTAAACCCTGAGATTTTTTTAAACAAAAGACTGTTGATTATTTAATCAGGGTTACAGAATAGACTTTCTCAGTACAAATGAATTCGTAGAAAAAAACTTTTAACTTTTAATTTTTAACTTCTAACTTTGAAAATATGAAAATCTATACCAAAACAGGAGATAAAGGCACGACAGCATTATTTGGTGGTACTCGTGTACCAAAACACCATATTCGTATTGAAAGTTATGGAACAATTGACGAGCTAAACTCACACTTAGGCTTAATTCGTGATCAAGAAATTAATCAACAATACAAAGATTTATTAATTCATATTCAAGATAGACTTTTTACAGTTGGAGCTATTTTAGCAACCGATCCTGAAAAAGCCATTTTAAAAAATGGAAAAGAGCGCTTAAATATTCCTAAAATTTCTACTGAAAACATTGAACGCCTGGAAAAAGAAATGGATATAATGAATACTGAGCTTCCCCCAATGACACATTTTGTACTTCCTGGTGGGCATCAAACGGTGTCATTCTGTCACATAGCACGCTGTGTATGCCGTAGAGCCGAACGTTTGGCAACGGCTCTTAATGATATTGAGGACATTGAACCTAGTGCATTAATGTACTTAAACCGCCTTTCTGACTATCTTTTTGTATTGGCACGAAAGTTGTCTTACGATTTACAAGCAAATGAAATTAAATGGATTCCTGAAAAAGAATCTTAAATAAAAATAGCTTGCATAATATTAACAAAGCAACAATAATTTCACCTGTTTAGATTAAAAAAAGATACGTTCTTAAAAATTAATGATTAAATAATTCATTTTTTTCTTGTCTGTTTAAACTAAAAAATTATTTTTGCAAAAAATTAAACACAATAGAGAATGTATTGGACATTAGAATTAGCATCTTATTTAAGTGATGCGCCTTGGCCAGCAACAAAAGACGAATTGATAGATTACGCTATTCGAACGGGTGCACCGTTAGAAGTTGTTGAAAATTTACAATCAATAGAAGATGAAGGAGATTCATACGATTCAATTGAAGAAATCTGGTCTGATTACCCAACTGATGAAGATTACCTCTGGAACGAGGATGAATATTAATAAATAAGCATAAAGATATAGTTAAAAAGTCTCGATTTGAGGCTTTTTTTTTGTCTTAATATTTATAAAACAACATAACAAAATGTATCTTTGAATGCTTTACAAAAGCAATTAAGTCAAACATAACAAAAATTACTACTCATAGAATAATATCTGAGTAAAAATTAAAATATAAAAACATGAGTTTTTTAAATTCTGTACTAAAAGTATTTGTTGGCGACAAGTCCAAACAAGACGTAAAAGCCATCTACCCTATTGTAAATCAAGTTAAAACCTTTGAAGCAGCCTTAGAAGCCTTGTCTCATGATGAATTACGTGACAAAACAGTTGAATTTAAAGAAAAAATTGCCGAAGCTACTAAAAGTATCAATGAGCAAATGGCAAACCTTCTTGAAGAAGCAGAAAATACCGAAGACATAGACAGACGAGAAGATATTTATCAAGATATTGATAAGCTAAAAGATGATGCTTACAATGCATCTGAAGCAGTTTTAAATGATATTTTGCCCGAAGCTTTTGCTGTCGTAAAAGAAACAGCCAAACGTTTTGCAAACAATACAAATATTACTGTTACTGCAAATACGTTCGATAGAGAATTATCTGGAACAAAAGAGTATATCACTTTAGATAATGATAAAGCCATTTGGGCGAATTCTTGGGATGCTGCTGGAAAGCCCATCACTTGGGACATGATTCATTATGATGTACAACTTATTGGTGGTATCGCCATGCACCAAGGTAAAATTGCAGAAATGCAAACCGGTGAAGGTAAAACATTAGTAGCAACACTTCCTGTATATTTAAATGCGCTTGCTGGAAATGGCGTTCACTTAGTTACGGTAAACGATTATTTAGCAAAACGTGATAGTGCATGGATGGCACCAATTTTTGAGTTTCATGGTTTAAGCGTTGATTGTATTGATTATCACCAACCAAATTCTGACGAGCGTAGAAAAGCCTACAACGCAGATATTACGTATGGAACCAATAACGAATTTGGGTTCGATTATTTACGTGATAATATGGCACATTCACCAGATGATTTAGTACAACGTCCACATAACTATGCCATTGTAGATGAGGTAGATTCCGTTTTAGTAGATGATGCCCGTACACCATTGATTATTTCTGGACCAATACCTCAGGGTGAACGTCATGAATTTACAGAGTTAAAACCTAAAGTAGACGATATTGTAAGCGTACAACGTAAATATTTAACAGGTGTTTTAGCAGAAGCAAAGAAATTAATCAAAGCCGGCGACACAAAAGAAGGTGGTTTTCAACTGCTTAGAGCATACCGTGGTATTCCAAAAAACAAAGCACTTATTAAGTTTTTAAGTGAAGAAGGTGTAAAACAACTACTTCAAAAAACTGAGAACTTTTACATGCAAGACAACAACCGAGAAATGCCAAAGGTTGATGCCGAATTGTACTATGTTATTGAAGAAAAAAACAATCAAATTGAATTGACCGATAAAGGGATCGAATATATCTCCGGAAAAGATAATCCAGACTTTTTTATCTTACCTGAAATAGGCCTTGAAATTGCTAAAATTGAAAAACAAAACCTTTCTGCTGAAGAAGAAGCAAATTTAAAAGAAGACTTGTTTAAAGATTTTGGTGTAAAATCAGAACGTATTCATACACTTAATCAGCTTTTAAAAGCATACGCTTTGTTTGAAAAAGACACCCAATATGTGGTCATGGAGAATAAGGTTATGATTGTTGATGAACAAACGGGTCGTATTATGGATGGTCGCCGTTATAGTGACGGGTTACACCAAGCAATTGAAGCCAAAGAAAATGTAAAAATTGAAGATGCCACTCAAACCTTCGCTACTGTAACACTTCAGAATTATTTTAGAATGTACCGAAAATTATCTGGTATGACGGGTACTGCTGTTACAGAAGCTGGTGAATTCTGGGAAATCTATAAATTAGATGTTGTTGAAATTCCTACTAACAGACCAATAGCCAGAGACGATAAAGAAGATTTAGTTTACAAAACAAAACGTGAAAAATATAATGCGGTTATTGATGATGTTACCAAACTATCTCAGGCAGGTCGTCCAGTTTTAATTGGTACAACCTCTGTGGAAATTAGTGAGCTACTTGGCAAAATGTTAAGCATTCGTAAAATATCGCACAATGTATTAAATGCTAAACAACATAAAAAAGAGGCGGATATTGTTGATCAAGCTGGTAAATCTGGACAGGTAACTATCGCCACCAATATGGCGGGTCGTGGTACAGATATTAAATTATCAGACGAAGTTAAAGCTGCAGGTGGTTTAGCCATAGTTGGAACCGAACGTCATGATTCACGTCGTGTAGACAGACAGTTACGTGGTCGTGCAGGTCGTCAGGGAGATCCAGGAAGTTCGCAATTTTACGTATCGCTAGAAGATAACCTAATGCGCTTATTTGGTAGCGAACGTATTGCGAAAATGATGGATAAAATGGGACTGAAAGAAGGGGAAGTGATTCAACATTCTATGATCTCGAAATCCATTGAACGTGCTCAGAAAAAAGTTGAAGAAAATCAATTTGGTGTTCGTAAACGCTTATTAGAGTATGATGATGTCATGAACGCTCAGCGTGAAGTAGTTTATAAACGTCGTTACCATGCATTATTTGGAGAACGTCTTCGTGTAGACTTAGCAAATATGATTTTTGATACTTCTGAAGGCATTGCAGAAACAAACAAAGGAGCTAACGATTTTAAAAATTTCGAGTTTGAATTAATTCGTTATTTCTCAATGAATTCTCCAGTTTCCGAAGGAGAGTTTGGCAGCCTTTCCACTCAAGAAATAACATCTAAAATATACAAAGCTGCTTTCAAGCATTACAAAGAAAAAATGGCTCGCAATGCAGACATTGCATTCCCTGTAATAAAAAATGTATATGAAACACAGCGTGATAAATTTAAACGTATTGTTGTTCCATTTACAGATGGTATTAAAAGTTTAAACGTTGTTACCGATCTTGAAAAAGCTTACGAAACCAACGGTAAGCAATTAATAACTGATTTTGAGAAAAATATCACACTTGCCATTATAGATGACGCCTGGAAAACGCATTTACGTAAAATGGATGAGTTAAAACAATCTGTGCAATTAGCAGTACACGAACAAAAAGACCCCTTACTTATCTATAAGTTTGAGTCGTTTGAATTGTTTAAACTAATGATAGACCAAGTAAATAAAGATGTTATTTCATTCTTATTTAAAGGGGAGTTGCCACAAGAAACTCAAAACACAATTCAAGAAGCACGAACTCGTAAACGAGAAAGATTAAATACTCAAAAAGACGAAATCCCTAATCTGGATGAACGTTCTGCACAAAATAGAGCAGCTGGTAATACACAACGCCAAGAAGTTGTCGAAACGGTAGTTCGAGACAAGCCAAAAATAGGACGTAACGATCGCGTTACCATCAAACATGTTATGAATGGCGAAAACAAAACTGTTAAGTATAAACAAGCCGAACCATTAATCGCTAAAGGTGAATGGGTGTTGGTGGAAGAATAATCCTTGTTTAACTTTATATAATTTAAAAGAGACTGCCCAAAAAAGGCAGTCTTTTTTAATGCAATAATTTCAGTAAAACTGAACTTATTCAACAAAAAATATTGTGATTTAATCAAATACATGAATGCTTTTCAAAAAGCAATATATTTTATTATATCCCAAATTAATAACCACCTTAATTTACTATATTTCACCTTTTTTGTTAAAAAAACAAAGAAAAATACTAAAAATTTTAAAATTAACTAAACAAATAAGTAATGGAAGAAGTAGCAACAGTTGCTCTTGAGCAAACAGAAATTATTAATGCCATAGATACAGTTTGGGTCGCCATTTGTGCCGCTATTATATTCTTAATGGAAGGTGGTTTTGCGTTATTAGAAGCTGGATTTGTAAGAGCAAAAAATACCATGAGTATTATCGCAAAAGTAATTATTGATATCACTTTTGGCGGTATTGCTTTTTATTTAGTTGGATTTGGCATTGCTTATGGAAGTTCTAATGGTTGGTTTGCTTTTGATACTGGTATTACAAACAATGATTTAGGGCTAGGTCTTACTGTTTCCAATAAATTATTCTGGTTTATCCAACTAGGATTTGCCATTGCTGCCATATCTATTGTTTCTGGAGCTGTTGCAGAACGTATGAAAGTTTGGAGTTATGCTTTGTTTGTATTCATCTTTTGTGCAGTTATGTATCCTTTAGTAGCAAATTGGGTATGGAATCCAAATGGGTGGTTAGCTGTAAGAGGGTTTAATGATTTTGCCGGATCATCAGCGGTGCATGCCATGGGTGGTTTTGCTGCTTTGGCTGCTGCTATTGCATTGGGACCTCGTATTGGTAAATATCAGAAAAATGGAGAACTTAATCCTATTCCTGGACATAATTTACCTTTAGCTGCCGTAGGAGGTTTTATTCTATGGTTTGGATGGTTTGGTTTTAACCCAGGATCTACTTTATCTGCTGTAGGAAATTGGGAACTCATAGGTACTGTAGTAACTAACACCTTTTTAGCATCAGCAGCTGGTGGTATTTCCACTATGGTTTACACCTATTTTAAATACGGACAAATTGATATTACTATGACAATTAATGGTGTATTAGCAGGTCTTGTTGCCATTACTGCTGGATGTAATGTTGTAGATGCTAATTCAGCTATTATTATTGGATTAATCGCAGGTGTTATAGTTGATGTTGCCGTTATATTTTTTGATAAAATTAAGATTGACGACCCTGTAGGAGCTATAGCTGTACATGGTGTCAATGGATTATTTGGAACCATAGCTGTTGGTCTATTTGCTTCAGAAAATGGTCTTTTCTTTGGTGGAGGAAGTGATCTGCTAATAACACAAGCTCTAGGTGTATTAGTTATTGGTTCTTTTTCTTTTTTAATTACTTTTATAATTATGACAATCATGAAAAAAACCATCGGTATTCGAGTATCACGTATAGAAGAAACTGCGGGTATAGATGCTGTATCATTTGGTGTAGAAGCTTACACAACATTCGAATAACCTAACATTAATAAAAACATTAAACATAGTCTCATGAAAAAAGTAGAAGCCATAATAAGACCATCAAAATTAAAAGCCGTACAAAAAGGATTGAAAGAGGCCGATATACCCTGTCTAACTGTAATTCCTGTAAAAGGATCTGGATTGCAAAAAAGTTATTCGGAGCGTTATCGCGGGACAGAACAATCTATAATTTTGCATACGCGAATTATGATTATGTGTATAGTTAGTGATTCTAACTTAGACAAATGTATTGACACAATACTGGATAACTCTTCTGAAGGGCAGGTTGGAGATGGAAAGATATTTATTTACGATGTACAAGATGCTATAAGAATTAGAACCAGAACTCGAGGTAAAGAAGCTATTATATAATCTAATCCAATGTTTATTTAAGCACGCCACTCATAGGTCACTATTCTCCGGGAATCGGTCTGGCGTGCTGTTTGTTTTTTAATAGCAATAAATATATCTGAAACTGTAATTTCTTCTGAATAGTTTTTTGAACATGCAAAAACAACAAATAGCCCTTAAATCAATTTGGTCTAATAGTAAACTAAACATAATTTCATATTATTTACCCTGAGTAAACGCTTTTGCGTATGCAATATCCAATTTAAAAATATAAAATTTCACAATGAGTGATTCTTAGTTCATTTTAAAGCATCAAATAGTCTTTATACTAAATATGCATGAGTAGAATATTAGGATCTGGGCAATTTTTAATATAAAATTCTAAATCTTTTTCGCTACAAACTCCAGGATAATCCCCTGCATAATTTTGTAAATCCCTTATAATCTGAAAATGTAAATGTGGTGGGTAATCTCCATTTACATTAGAATCTCCCAGGGTCGCGATTTGTTCGCCTTGCCTAAAAACTTGATCTACCTTTAAACTTTTTATTGATTCTAAACTCAAATGCCCATAAAGTGTGTAAAACGCAATGTCTTTGATGGTATGTTTTAATATAATGGTTGGACCATAATCACCATAATTCGTGTTATTCTTAAAACTATGCACCGTAGCATCAAGAGGTGTATAGATTGGGGTATTAGCATAACACCACAAATCATATCCCAAATGAATATTACGTCCGTCTTTAGCTTGATTGTTAAAATGCGGGCTTCGCTTATAAATATTTCGAACTTCTAAATATCCACCATACGCTACTAAAGCTTCATGTTCTTTAATATGGTTATTAATATACACACTCAATTTTGAAGATGATGAGACATCTACACTATTTAAAGCTTTGTTAGACTCTGATAAATCTAAAGGTATATATTTTGAGTTAGGGATAGACCTATCTAGTACTCGTAGTGGACTGGAACTTATACTATTTAAAAAATCTAAAAAATTATTTGAATACATACAGAGGTATTTCTTCAAAAATAGTAACTAATTAGTTTACTTAAAACAAAGTAATACTAAGAATACAAATAATTATGACGAGACTTTCCGTTAAACTTCGGGGAGAATATTTATAATTGTCATTGTATAGAAACTTAAACTGTTAGACAGTAACCTCTCCATATAAATCAAAATCTTCGGCTTCAATAATTTTCACAGTCGCAAACTCTCCTGTCTTTAAATATGTTTTAGTAGCATCAATTAATACTTCATTATCGACATCTGGTGAATCATATTCGGTACGTCCTATAAAATAGTTGCCTTCTTTCCTATCAATAACCACTTTAAAGGTTTTTCCTATTTTTTCTTGATTGAGTTCCCAAGAAATCTGTGATTGTATCTCCATAATCTGGTTAGCACGATCAATCTTTACCTCTTCTGGCACATCATCTTCTAAATTGTACGCATGCGTGTTTTCTTCATGAGAATATGTAAAACAACCTAAACGCTCAAAACGCATATCGGTAACCCACTGTTTTAATGTTTGAAAATCTTCTTCCGTTTCTCCAGGATACCCTACAATAAGTGTTGTTCTGATGGTCATATCTGGAACAGCTGCTCTAAAGTCTTTAAGCAACTTGGTTGTTTTCTCTTTAGTAGTACCACGACGCATGCTTTTTAAAATAGCATCAGAAATATGTTGCAATGGAATATCTAAATAATTACAAACTTTTGGCTCTCGATTCATAACATCTAAAACATCCATCGGGAAACCTGTTGGAAACGCATAATGTAAACGAATCCATTCTACACCATCCACTTTCACTAAAGCTTCCAATAGCTCAGCTAAGTTTCTTTTTTTATACAAATCTAATCCGTAATAGGTTAAATCTTGAGCTATCAAAATAAGTTCTTTAACACCATTGGCTGCTAATTTTTCAGCTTCAATAACAATCTCCTCAATGGGCGTACTTCTATGCTTTCCTCTCATGATAGGAATAGCACAAAAACTACATGGTCTGTCACAACCTTCAGCAATCTTTAAGTAAGCATAATTCTTAGGTGTTGTTGTTAAACGCTCCCCTATTAATTCATGCTTATAATCTGCTCCTAAAGCTTTAAGTAAATGAGGCAATTCTGTTGTACCAAAATATGCATCTACATTTGGAATTTCTTTTTGTAGGTCTGGTTTATAACGTTCACTTAAACAGCCTGTAACGAATACCTTATCAACATCTCCCGCTTCCTTTTTTTGCATGAATTCTAAAATGGTATTCACACTTTCTTCTTTTGCATTATTAATAAATCCACAAGTATTAATAACTACAATATTTCCTTCTTCTTCATGAACAACATCTTTGCCACTAGCTTTAAGCTGCCCCATCAACACTTCACTGTCGTAAACATTTTTACTACAACCAAGAGTTACAACATTTATCTTGTTTTTCTTAAGAGTTTTTGTGCGCATACTATTTTTCCACGCATGTGGAAATCTTTTTAATTAATAACGGTAATCAATTCAGGGCGCAAAGATACAACCTTAATTAAACCTTTTATATATTTAGAGGTCTTAATTATTAAACCTACAGCTATGAAAAACATGACCTGCATCCCATTATTTATCTTGATGGTTTTATTTAGTTGCTCGAAAGACGACTCCCCAACATCTCCAGAACCTATAAATAATATTCTTTATTTTCCTCCTATAGATTCTGATATCTGGGAAACCAAATCCTTTGCAGATTTAGAATGGAATGACTCTGCTTTACAACCTCTATTGGACTATTTAGAAGATAAAAACACAAAGAGCTTTATAATCCTGCATGATGGCAAAATTGTAGTTGAGCAATATTTTAATAATCATACAGCAACATCGCCATGGTATTGGGCAAGTGCAGGTAAAACATTAACTACGGCTATTTCTGGAATTGCACAAAATGAAGGGTTAATAAATATAAATAATAGAGTTTCCGATTATTTAGGAACAGGTTGGACGAGTGCTACTTTAGAAAAAGAGAATTTAATTACTTGTAAAAACTTATTATCTATGAATTCTGGTCTGGATGATGGCTTAGGAGATAGTGTTTCCCCTATAAATCTTAAATATATAGCAGATGCTGGTGCAAGATGGGCTTATCATAATGTTTATGTAAAAATGCAAGATGTGGTTGCTCAAGCCAGTAATCAAAGTTGGTCTAACTATTTTAACACAAAATTGAGAGACAAAATTGGTATGACCGGAGCATGGATAAATTCGAATGATTTTAGTGTTTATTGGAGTAATACGCGTAGTATGGCTCGTTTTGGTTTATTAATTTATGCTAATGGCACATGGGAAAACATTCCAATAATTCCTGAAAACTTTTTAAATGAAGCCACTAATACATCACAAAATATTAATCAATCGTATGGCTATTTATGGTGGTTAAATGGAAAATCATCTTATCATTTGCCAGCTAGTCAATTAGAATTTAATGGTGAATTAGTCCCAAACGCTCCAGCTGACATGTACGCTGCTTTGGGGAAAAATGATCAAAAAATTTATATCGTTCCCAGTAAAAAACTAGTAGTCATTAGAATGGGACATGCTGCTGATAATATCAATTTTGCCTTATCATCTTTCGATAAGGATTTATGGGAGAAAATAAATGCTTTGATTAATTGAATTCTGAGTCTGTAATTTTTAAATGGAGGATTCCATTATTTTTTACTTCAGAAACCTTACCAAACCAATTATAAACATCTGTAAAATTCAAATTGTATCCTGAATCTAACTTAAGAATTCTTGAGCCTTTTAATATCCACCAATTATTTAGACGCTCTGGCAGTGTAACGGCATTAAAGACTGCTTTTGAAGATGTTTTGATTAGAAGATTATGAGTAAATATTAAAGCCATTTCATATCTAAAAAGAAATTCCTGTCTCCACAGGAATGACAAAATGATCATTTAAAAAACGAATCTACAAACTCAAATTTGTTGAATACTTGTAAATCCTCAATGCCTTCTCCTACTCCTATATATTTTACTGGAATTTTAAACTGGTCTGAAATACCAATGACGACACCTCCTTTTGCTGTTCCGTCTAGTTTTGTAACTGCCAATGATGTAACCTCTGTTGCTGCTGTAAACTGTTTTGCTTGTTCGAATGCATTTTGACCAGTAGATCCATCTAAAACTAGTAATACATCATTAGGTGTATTATCTACCACTTTTTGCATGACACGCTTTACCTTAGTAAGCTCATTCATTAAATTCACTTTATTATGCAAACGTCCTGCAGTATCTATAATAACAACATCAGCATCTTGTGTCACCGCACTCTCTAAAGTATCGAATGCTACGGATGCAGGGTCACTACCCATAGATTGTTTAATAATGGGTATACCTACTCTATCTGCCCAAACTTGTAATTGGTCTATGGCAGCAGCTCTAAACGTATCTGCCGCACCTAATACAACCTTTAAACCTTGTTTTTTAAATTGATAGGCCAACTTACCTATAGTCGTTGTTTTTCCAACTCCATTAACGCCAACGACCATTATTACGTATGGTTTTTTATCTCTTGGAACAACAAATTCTGTTTCTTCTCCTAAATTTGTTTCATTTAATAAACCTGCAATTTCTTCACGAAGAATAACATTAAGTTCTTCTGTCCCTAAGTATTTATCTTTAGAAACACGCTCTTCTATACGTTCTATAATTTTAAGTGTTGTATTTACGCCAACATCACTAGATACTAATATTTCTTCAAGATCATCTAAAACCTCATCATCTACTTTAGATTTTCCTGCTACGGCTTTACTTAATTTTCCAAAAAAAGTGGATTTAGATTTTTCTAAACCTTTATCTAAGGTTTCTTTTTTTTCTGAAGAAAATATTTTTTTAAAAAAACTCATTCTTTAAGCTTATTTGATTGTTGTTTATTGATAACAGCAAAACCTTGTCCCATATGATTATGCTCAAATTATTAATGGCAATTTTCGCACCATAAATTTTGACTGCTATTACGGCAGAAAAACCTTCCAAATATAAACATAAAAAGCTGCTTCCTGAAAAGAAAGCAGCTTATAATATTTTGAAACGTACTGTTTTAGTTTTTCTTAAAAAAGTCGTTAACTTGTTCTGGATTCATAATGGATTCAACAAACATGTAAGCTCCAGTTTTTGGAGACTTTACCATCTTGATAGCTTTTGTTAATCTTTTAGATCCAGTTTGTAATGATGCTACTGATTTCTTTGCCATGACTTATTATTTTATCTCTTTATGAACTGTCATACGTTTAAGAATAGGATTAAATTTTTTAATTTCCATTCTATCTGGCGTATTCTTTTTATTCTTAGTAGTAATGTATCTAGAAGTTCCTGGTTGTCCAGACTCTTTATGCTCTGTACATTCTAAAATTACTTGTATTCTATTACCTCTCTTTGCCATTTCTTTACTTATTAAATACAGCTATTATTTTAAAAATCCTTTAGATTTTGCTTCCTTAATTGCTGCGGATATACCTATTTTGTTAATAGTTTTTAAAGCAGATGCAGAAACTTTTAAAGTTATCCAGTTGTCTTCTTCTGGAATGTAAAAACGTTTCTTTAACAAATTCGCATTAAATTTACGTTTTGTTCTGTTTAATGCATGAGAAACATTGTTTCCAACCATCGCCTTCTTTCCTGTAAGTTCACAAACTCTTGACATGATATATAACTTTAATTTTTTTGTTGCTTAAAATCGAGGTGCAAATATACAAATTCTTTAATTTACAGCAACCTAAATCTAATCAATTTTTAAAAATTTCTTTCAGTAACATTTCCAATGCTTTATTTACCGCTTTATTTATCACTTTTACGCGGTGATTTCCAAAGTTAAACCCTTCGGAATACACACCATTTTTTGTAGCAATTCCTATAAAAACAGTTCCTACTTCTGCATCGGAATCCCCTTTAGTAGGCCCTGCATTTCCTGTTGTTGCTACGGCAAAATCTGATTGAAATAATCGCAAGGCATTTTGTGCCATAGATTCTACTACTTCAGAACTAACTACAGAATGTGTTTCAATGTCATTTTTTGAAACACCTAAAACATTAATTTTAGATTCTGTTGAATATGTTACGACACCTCCATTAAAGTAAGCTGAAGCCCCCGGATTAACAGTAAACCGTTCTGCAACTGTTCCTCCTGTACAACTTTCGGCAATTGCTAATGTTTTTCCTATTTTGGTTAAGCGCTTAGAAATAACTGTTTCAACCGATCCTTCTTCATCTTCAAAACCAAAAAACTCATCTTTGATTAAAGGTAATACTTTGCCTATTTCTTTTTGAACATCTTCTTTAACCAGTTCTTCATTAAATCCTTTTGTTGATAATCGTAACCTCATTAAACCTAAACTTGGCAAGTATGCCAATTTAACATGCTCAGGCAGGGCATCTTCCCAAGATTCTATTCTATCTGCTAATGCACTTTCACCTAAACCGTATACTAATAACGTTTTATGCAAAATAAAAGGACAGTTATATTTTTCTTTTAGTTTAGGGACTACCTGATGCTCAATCAATGCATTCATTTCATAGGGTACACCGGGAAGTGACACAAAAACTTTATCATCTTTTTCCAACCACATACCAGGCGCCGTGCCTAGTTTGTTCATTAGCACCTGTGCTTTTGATGGCACTAAGGCTTGATCTTTATTTACTTGCAAAAGTGCTCCTCCTACATAGTTTCGCCAGATGTATTCAATATTATCCAAAACTGAATCATCTTTAATTAAAGTATCGTTAAAATATTCAGCTATTGTTTTTTTGGTAATATCATCTTTTGTTGGCCCTAAACCTCCAGTAAGAATAACAATATCCACATTGTTTTCAGCTTCTTTTAAAGCTTTTAAGATATGTGATTTATCATCTTGAACAGATGTTATTTGGTAAACAGATACGCCAATTTTGTTGAGTTGTTTTGCAATAAATACTGAATTGGTATCTATAACTTGTCCTATAAGAAGCTCATCTCCAATAGTAATTATTTCGGCTAACATTATAAGTTAAAATCTGATCTTATTTCTGCTACAGCCATATCTACTGCATCTAAAACAGTTTTTAACTGAGACGTAATATCTAAATCTCGCTTTTCAAATTTACCCCAATCTTGAACTTCAATTAATATATCTAACACTCCTAATTCGAACAAATCTACTGTCGGCTTCATTTTATGGGCTGCTTGATAAGCATTAAAACAATCTCCTTCAGCTACTGCTTTTTTTAATCGTTCTGCATCTTCTGGGACTTCTTCTAAAAAAGTCTCAGCTAAAGTTTTTATAAAATCTTCATCATTATCCGCTAGCTCTCGTACTCTAATTAATTTGTAATGTTGCTCCATTTATTTTACTGTTATTGAAAACATTTCTTTATCGTCTATAAAACCTTTTAATTTATCATTAGCTATTACTTTGCCAACACCTGCTGGTGTGCCCGTAAAGATAATATCTCCTATCTTTAAAGTAAAATATTTTGACACATATTCTATCAATTCGTTAATTTTCCATAACATAAGACTCGTATTACCTTTTTGGACAACATGATCATTTTTTTGCAAGGAAAAATTGATATTATTGATATCTTTAAAGTCACCTACGTCCAACCAACTACCTATCACTGCAGCACCATCAAAAGCTTTAGCCTTATCCCACGGCAACCCTTTAGCCTTTAATTGACTTTGCAAATCACGAGCTGTAAAATCAATTCCTAAACCAATTTCCTTATAATATTTATGTGCAAATTTTCTATCAATATACTTCCCTACCCTGTTAATTTTTACCAAAATTTCAACCTCATGATGTACATCGTTTGAGAAATCTGGAATAAAAAAGGGCTGTTTTTTCAACAAAATTGCCGTATCAGGCTTCAAAAAAACCACAGGGTCTGTCGGTTTTTCATTTTCTAATTCTTTAATGTGTTCGGTATAATTCCGACCTATGCAAATAAGTTTCATATCTTCTGTCATTCCTGCCAAAGCAAGAATCTACTTTTTGGTCATAATTCGATAATTAAATGGATTCCTACCTTCGCAGGAATGACAAAATCGTTATAATTTGTTATTAAAGTTTCTAAGTTTTATACTTGTTAGTACTTTTTTAGTATACAAAGGAAAATCAGCATTTAGCAACCATCCAAAATATCCTGGTTCTTTTTCTAATACGTCTGTAACTAACTTGCCTTTATGTTTTCCAAAAGAAAAACATTCAACTCCTTCTTTATTATATGCTATAAAGCCAGCAAAATCTGCGAATTTTTTTCTTGAACTAAACTCAGCTAAAAACTTCGTGTTATTTTCTACTTCATCATACTTCTCGATTTGTGCTTTTAAGACCTCGTAAGTGGCTTTAGTGTCTGCTTCTGCACTGTGCGCACCATCCAGATTTTCGTCACAGTAAAATTTATACGCAGCACTTAACGTACGTTGTTCCATTTTATGAAAAATAGTTTGTACATCTATAGCTAAACGGTTTTTCATGTCAAAATCAATATCTGCACGCAACATCTCTTCGGCCAATAAAGGGATATCAAATCTATTAGAATTAAACCCACCTAAATCTGAATCTTTAATCATGTTATAAATCTCTTTGGCCAATTCTTTAAATGTTGGTTCGTTAGCAACTTTTTCATCGGTAATACCATGAATTTCTACAACCTCCTTTGGTATTTTCATTTCTGGGTTTACCAACCATGTTTTGCTTTCTTCCGTTCCGTTAGGAAACACTTTAAGAATAGAAATTTCAACAACCCTATCTTTTGAGATGTTTACTCCTGTTGTCTCTAAATCGAAGAAACAAATGGGTTTAGTGAGGCTTAGCTGCATTTAAGTAATTATTGATTAAGATGTAAAGATAGTAAATTGCAAAGTGTAGAAACAAAAAAACCAACTGTTTTAAAGTTGGTTTTTTATACATTTATTTTTAAAAATTATATTTCTCTATCACTATCCCAAGCTTCGAGATAGTCTTTTACTGATTTTACAAACTGCCCTCCAAGCGCTCCATTAACGACACGATGATCGTATGAGTGAGATAAAAACATTCTATAACGAATTCCTATAAAATCACCTTCTGGGGTTTCAATTACAGCTGGTACTTTTCTAATTGCTCCAAGCGCCAATATACCAACTTGTGGCTGGTTTATTATTGGGGTTCCCATAATACTACCAAATGTTCCTACATTAGTTACAGTGTAAGTACCTCCCTGAATATCATCTGGTTTTAACTTATTTAATCGTGCTCTGTTTGCTAAATCGTTAACTTGTTTAGTCATACCAACTAAATTAAGTTGATCAGCATTTTTTATAACTGGTACTATTAAATTACCATCTGGCAATGCAGCTGCCATACCTAGATTAATATTTTTCTTTTTCACAATGGTATCCCCTTGTAATGAAATATTCATCATTGGGAAATCACGAAGTGCTTTAGCTATGGCTTCCATAAAAATTGGTGTAAAGGTTAAATTCTCACCTTCACGTTTCATAAACCCATCCTTTACCTTCTTCCTCCAGTTCCATATTTTGGTAACATCAGCTTCAATAAAACTTTGTACATGTGCCGATTTTTGTATAGACTCAACCATATGATGCGCAATAATTTTGCCCATTCTAGTCATTTCTATTATGTCATCCTCTCCACTAGAAACTACTGGAGCTATAGCAGTCTTTGATTTCTCTACAGGTATAGATTGAACAACAGATGCATTATTTTGTACAACTTGTTCTTTTTTAGCACTTTCTCTATTTTCCATATAACCGAGAATATCATTCTTAGTAACACGTCCATCTTTTCCACTACCAGAAATAGCATCTAACTCTTCTTGATTAATTCCCTCTTGCTTCGCTATATTTTTAACAAGCGGTGAATAAAAACGCTCATCATTTGAAGCTATAGGTGCAACTGTTTCTTTAGCTATAGTAATAGCTTCTTCTAATTGCCCAACAGCTTCTTCTTTAGACTCAACTTCTTCGCCAACAACTGCATCTCCTTCATTTACTAAATCACTATCGCCTTCTATTTCAATAACAGCAATGACCTCACCTACTTTAACAACATCATCTACATTAAAAAACTTCTCAACTAAAACACCATCAACTTCACTTGGCACCTCACTATCTACTTTATCTGTTGCTATTTCTAAAACAGGCTCATCCATTTCGATAGTATCTCCAATCTCCTTTAACCAAGATGTTATTGTTGCTTCTGCAACACTCTCACCCATTTTCGGTAATTTAAGTTCAAACTTTGCCATATTAATAACGTAATACTTGTTTTTTTTATTTTGAATGCAAAATTAATAAAAAAAGTGATTTTATTTTAAATTATTCCTAATTAAATAATCATTTTCAATTATTCCTTTTTTGTTTCTCGGTAAAGTTAAAACCTTTAATTTATTACTTCAAAAGAAATTGAATTTTGTTTTAGAATATTTAATAATTCTTTATGAGGGTTTATAATAATATTATTTGTTGCTATTTTTATAATTGGTAAATCATCTATGTGATCGGTAACAAATGTATCAATTTCGTAAATGTTTTGGTTTTCTAAGTATTTTAAAACATTTTCTTTTTTATTGATTTTACTATTTTCAAAATTTTGGGCAAACTTAGTATATGGAAAATCTGTACCCAAACAAACTAAACCTTCATTTTTCGCTATAATATTTGCATAACATGATGGGGCAGCTGTTGCTAATATTTTAACATGAAAAATAGTATCTTGAAGATGTGGAATAAATCGTTTTTTAGACGAAATAGAATTTACAAAAGCTCCATAATTGATATCATTTCTATTTTTTAGTAGTTTTAATATGTTATACTTCATTTTATCATGAGACACATATAATCTGGAACCGATTGCAGCACATAACTTAACAAGCAAGATTATTTTAATATGTTTTACACAAAATTTAATGAGGTATTTTATGAAGTAATGAAACGTATTTATTGTATATAGTGTTCCATCTAAATCAACTACTAAAGCTTTTTTTTTCAAAATCTTTTTCTTTATAATCTTTAGACCACGGATATCGAACTAAACTATTTTTAAACAAATAATAATCTGGCACTATAATTGATTTTTCTATGGTCCAAGAAATTACTGCTGTTTTAATTTTCGCTTCAGGAAATCTTTTGATTAAATATTTTTTGGCAATAAACATAGTTTTGCCTGTATCTATAGCATCATCAATTATAAGAATATTATCAACAGTTTTTTTTGAATTTGAATTAAATTTAAAATTAATACCACTATTGGATAAGTTCTCTAAGTTTAAAGTTTCAATTGCTTTTTTTGCTTTATTAGACTCATATACTCTAAGCCAATTTGTAATACTATAAGGTAACCGTTTTAATATAAGTCTGGTGAAATAATTATTTTTCAACCTATTATCTCTTTGAAGTTTTATTGATTCAAATTGAACATGCTCAAACCTTTTTTCATTTTTGATTTCATTAACCACATAACCTCCTCCATTTAGAATACCTACAATAATATCTGGATTAAAATCTATTTGAGAAATTAATTCAGTACTTTTTCTAGAAAAAGTTTCATTATTTATAGTAATAACTTCCAATTAGTGCTTTAAAGAGGTTTCAAATGGAATTCTATTTACAATACTTCTACCTAAAGTAATTTCATCTGCATATTCCAATTCATCACCAACAGAGATACCTCTTGCTATGGTAGATGTGAAAATTTGGTATTCTTGAATTTGTTTATAAATATAAAAATTGGTGGTATCTCCTTCCATAGTCGAGCTCAATGCAAATATAAGTTCATTTATTGTGCCTTCTTTAACTTTTTTTACTAAAGATTCTATATTCAAATCATGTGGACCAATACCATCCATAGGTGAAATTTTACCTCCTAAAACATGGTATGTACCTTTAAATGAACTTGTATTTTCTATAGCCATTACATCCTTAATGTCCTCGACAATACAAATAGTACTACTGTCTCTATTTGGATTAGCACATAGTTCACATAAATCCTGATCACTTATATTATGGCATGAGCTACAAAATTTAACTTCATTACGCATAGCTTGTAAGGCCTCCGATAGAGCCACAGTTTGCTCTTTTGGCTGCCTTAGTATATGTAATACCAAACGCAACGCTGTTCGCTTACCAATTCCTGGTAATTGAGACATTTCGTTTACTGCACGCTCTAATAGTCTAGATGAAAATTCCATTTGCTGCGAATTTAACATTTAGACCCGAAATTCACTAATTTTCATCAACTCTTTTAAATTCACATACTTCATTTGGAATTTGAAATTTAATATTTGTAATTTCAACATTTAAAATTTATTCAATGTCTGCAACACAAATCATGCTACTTATAGCAGCTTATTTTGGAGTACTTATTCTTATATCATACATAACTGGTAAAGAGGATTCAAATGAAAACTTCTTTAAAGCTAAAAGACAATCTCCTTGGTTTGTTGTAGCTTTTGGAATGATAGGGGCATCACTTTCTGGAGTCACATTTATTTCTGTCCCAGGCTGGGTTGAAGCCTCACAATTTAGCTACATGCAAGTCGTTTTTGGATATTTAGCTGGGTACTTTGTCATAGCTTATATATTGCTTCCTATATATTATAAACTTAATGTCATTTCAATATATCAATATTTGGAAACTCGTTTTGGAATAGTTAGTTATAAAACGGGTGCTTTTTTCTTTTTTATATCAAGAGTATTAGGTGCTTCTTTTCGATTATATCTGGTTGCCATTGTTTTACAAAAATTTGTTTTTGATGCTTATGGTTTTCCATTTTGGGGTACTGTAACAATTTCAATCTTATTAATATGGCTGTACACTTATAAAGGAGGTATTAAAACGATTGTCTGGACAGATACTTTACAAACCTTATTTATGCTTGTTGCTGTTATTATAGCTATTATATTAATTACCGATAAATTGGGATGGAGTTTTTCAGAATTTTTAGCTTCCGATGAATTAGCGACATACAATAAAACTTTTTTTACTGAATCTTTTTTAGCAAAAAATCATCTTGTAAAATCCTTTCTAGGCGGTATGTTTATTGCCATTTGCATGACAGGATTAGATCAAGATATGATGCAAAAAAACCTAACCTGCAAAACCCTTAGGGATGCACAAAAGAATATGGTTTCCTTTAGCTTAGTTCTAGTTGTTGTCAATTTTATCTTCTTACTGCTTGGAGCACTCCTTTTTATTTATGCTGATAAATTTAATATTGCAACTCCTATGCTAGACGGCAAGTTAAAAACAGATTTACTCTTCCCAGAAATAGCATTAAATGGAGGTTTAAGTGTTTCTTTATCGGTGGTGTTTTTATTAGGTTTAATAGCGGCTGCTTATAGCAGTGCTGATAGTGCTTTAACATCACTAACAACTTCTTTTTGTGTTGACTTTTTAGGAATCGAAAAAATTGATGAGTCTAAACAAAAAGGGCTACGAAAACAAGTTCATGTTTTAATGAGTATTGTACTTATTTTTGTTATTGTCGCTTTTAAATACATTTTAGATAGTAATGTTATTGACAATCTTTTAAAAGTTGCCGGTTATACCTACGGACCTTTACTTGGATTATTTGCTTTTGGAATTTTCACCAAATTTAAAGTGACCGATAAATACGTTTGGATCGTTACACTAATATCTGTAATACTTTCTTATTTAATTGGGAAAATTCCAGCCGAACAAATTGGAGGTTATGTTATTGGCTACGAGCTTTTAATAATTAATGGACTCATTACATTTCTGGGACTAATATTGATTCGTAGAAAGTAAAACTAACGTACAAGCTGCTTCAAAAAGAATATTATTTTCTTTTAAAATTTTATAAAATTCTGGATTTTCTGTTCCTGGATTGAAAATAACACGTTCTGGTTTTAACGATACAACATAGTTGTAGTAATCTTTCTGTCTCTTAGAATTTAGATACAATGTTACCGTATGTACATCTTTGTAGGGTAATAACTCAGTATCAATCAATATTCCCGAAATGTCTCCTTTTTTCAAGCCAAAAGCGACGGTCTCAAACTTATTTGCTACCAATCTTTGTATAGCATAATTGGAATATCTATTTGGTTTTAATGATGCACCCAGCACTAGTGTTTTCTTTTTCATGTGTTAAAAAAATGTTAAGGCAAAAAAATTATAGTAACATAAATAATGCTAAGACGTCTATTTATTAATGAACTCATCAATCAAAAAAATCGAATCGACAATGTACAAACTATTTTTAGTATGCATTTTATTATTTTCAATACCTACAAATGCATCTGCAACAGATCCCGAAAAAAAAGCCGATAAAACGGGTACTATATTCGGAAAAGTATTAGACGCAAAACTTAATCAACCCTTACCTTATGTAAACATCGTAATTAAAAATGCGAAAGGAGCTATCTCAACAGGAGGTATTTCTCAAGATGATGGTACTTTTAAGATTGAAAAAGTAGCAGAGGGAAAACTCATAGTCAGTATACAATATATTGGCTATAAAACAGTAAACAAAGAAGTTATTCTTGGCAAAGGAAACTATATTATTAATCTGGGGAATATTTTGCTTGAAGAAGAAACCGAAGGTTTGGATGCTGTAACTGTAGTTGCAGAAGTATCAACTATTCAGCAAAAAGTAGACAGAAAAATAATTACAATTGGCAAAGACCTAACAACTGCTGGTGCATCTGCAAGTGATATTATGAATAATATTCCATCTGTAAATGTAGACCAGCAAACTGGGAATATTAGTCTTCGAGGCAATGAAAATGTACGCGTTATGATTGATGGTAAATTAAGTAACGTTCCAATTGCTCAATTATTAAAACAAATACCATCAACGTCTATTAAACAAATTGAATTAATAACAAATCCTTCTGCTAAATACAATCCTGAAGGAATGAGCGGCATCATCAATATTAAATTGCATAAAAATACGCAGCAAGGTTTTAATGGCAATTTTAATATTGGATTGACAAAAGAAATTTTTGCAAAATTCAACAGTTCAATCGATATGAATTATCGAAATGGGAAATTCAACTTTTACGGTAACTATGGAAATAATATTGGCAACTTTGATAACTTCGGAAATATTGAGCGTTTAGATGATAATTCAAGACAGGATTTTAAATTTGGAAACAACAATAAATCACACTTATATAAAGTTGGTGTTGATTTTTATATGAATGACAAAAACACCCTTTCATTATTCACTAATCAAAATATCTTTGATGGCCGCGGTTTTGGTAATACTTTAATAAATTTCCCTAGCAATACTTCACAAAGCCAGTTGTTTAACAATAACTCTGACAATAATTCTGGACAATACAACCTCGCATATAAACACAAATTTAATGATGAAGATGAGACATTAGAAATTGAAATAGACTATAATGATTTTGAGCAGAACGAAATTGCCAATTTCAACTTTGTCAATTTTAGCTTTCCACCAAACTATGTTGATAATGTCGATACAGAACGTAATCAAACAACAGTTAATATAGACTACGTTAAACCTGTAAACGAAAAAACAAAAATTGAAGCTGGTTTACAAGCACTTTTATTTGATTCTGACATCAATTATATGTCGACAGGCCAAACGTTTTCTAGTGAAGGCGATATCATACCAACCCCTAGTACCGATTTTGAATACCGTAGAGATATTTATTCTGCATACTTTACGTTTTCTAAAAAATTAGAAAAATGGAATTATCAAGTTGGGGCACGTATTGAACATGTTGATGAGACTGCAGATGCTTTAAGCATTTTTAATAACAATACCACAGAATTAATCCCTTTTAAAAATGATTATTTTCAAGTATATCCATCTGCTTTTTTAACCTATACTGCTTCTGATAAAAACTCGTATCAATTAAGTTTTAGTCGCCGTGTTGACAGACCAGGTTTACAACAAATAAACCCTATAAGAGAATGGAGCACACCACGTATTTCTTCTTTTGGAAACCCAGAGCTATTACCACAATTCACTAATTCTATAGAAACAAATTATACCAGACAATTAAAAAATGGTAGTATAACTGCTGGCGTTTTTTACAGAATTATTGAAGACAACATTAGTAGATCTGTAAGAATAGATAGAACTAATATACCTGCTGCTAATGCTATTTTATCTTTTGATAATTTTGACAATACTTCTGCCTTTGGTATTGAATTATCTTCTAATTATCGTCCTGCAAAATGGTGGAGTCTAAACGGAAGCTTTGATTTATATTCGCAAACTCAAAATGGTATAACAGAGTTTATAAATACCACCGATATAGAGAATGCTACAGAAGCCGATATTGAAAGCACAAAAACCGAGGTAACTAATGTTATATGGAACCTTAGACTGTTTAATAATTTTAAGGTTTCGAAAAAATTAAGTGTATCCTTGTTTTCTATGTACCGTGGAGAAGAAAAAGGCATTCAGTTTACCAGGAAACCCATGTTTATGGTTAACACAGGTTTACGCTACAGTTTCTTGGAAAACAATCGAGCTACTTTTAGCTTTAACTACAATGATATTTTTAATACGATGCAATTTGAATTCGAAGCTGATACACCATTCCCTTCATTTGGAGATTTTAATTGGGAAAGCAACACATGGAATATTGCATTATCATACCGATTTGGAGGTGGTAAATACCGTGCTTTAAGTAGAAAACAAAGAGATAAAAACACTAAATCTGGAAGCGGAGGTTTCCTTTAAAAGTATTTAATGTCTTGCACAATAGTTGATGGTTAATATAATGCAAGACAATTAAATGAGCCCCCAAAGCATTAGCTTTGGGGGTTATTTTTTTAAGAACTTACCTTCACCTTTTATCGTTTACTACTTTGTCTTTTTCATTAAATTAAAAATTGATAATCATACATTTAAAATGTTTTAAAACAGAAATTATATCATTGATATCAATCAAAAAAATAACATTTTTCCACATAGACTCTTAAAATAGTATAATTTTGAGCAACATACTCAAATCAACAAATTATATGAAAAGTATTACCTTTGAATGTAAAAGCCTCAGATATTGAACAACATACCTGCCTATAAAACCGAGCTTCTTAAGTCAAGAACAAGAAAAATCCAGTATCTATTTGAAAGTAAAGGGCACAAATCAATCATTAAAGCGATTGAATATACGCCAGTGGCTAAAAGAAATGGAAAAGTTATCTATAATTTAGGGTTTGGAGATTACAATGAAGAAAATGGTAATATTTTTGATGACTCAAATAGTAATAATGGAGACATGAGAAAAGTATTTAGTACCGTATTAAATACGATTCCTCAATTCTTTAAAGAAAATGAAGATGCTGCAATTTGGGTACAAGGCAGCGATAGTGCTCATAAATTCAAAGAACTTTGCAAGACCAATTGCAAAAAGCACTGTGATGATGTCTGTAAAAATTTTAACAGAAGAATTAAAACTTACAGATACTACCTAGATAGAAATTTCGTTGAATTAAGTAAAGAGTATGTCTTTTTAGGGTTGAAAAACGAAAAAAAAGCGACGCTAGCCCAATATACATCTGAAAATGAATATATTGGCATTTTGGTTTTTAAGAAAAAATGAAGTAAATTTGTATAACATTTAGAAAAATGGGACAAAAAAAACATATACTAAAAGCTACAAAAGTACTTTCTATGTCAAAAACGACAAAAGAGAGGCTATCTAGTATTGCCAAAGATATTAAAGGCAAAGAATTGTTTCCAGAAAAAATAGAATTAGCTAAAAAGACATTAAGCAATATTAAATCACTCCCGATTTAAAACAGCTACTTACAACATGAAATATTGAGATAACAGCAAACCAAATGGTTTGCATTTTTTTGCTTGAAAAACAAGGTAATTTCCTATGTTTAAAACCTCGTGAATAACTCTTGTTTTCCCTTTCATATTTTTGCAAGAAATTCGACTAAAAAGAAGTAAATTTGCACTTTCTTTAAACACACACAAATCAAGACATAATGATTCATTTCTTTGGAAACGTAACCAGCAAAGTATTTGCTGTTCAAACAACAAAAGAATTATCAACTGAAACCACTTCAAAATTAACGTGGTTATTTGGCAACCAGCCAAAAATAGAACAAGCATCACTCGATGCTTTTTTTGTTGGTCCGCGTGCAGCCATGATAACACCTTGGAGTACAAATGCTGTAGAAATCACTCAGAACATGGGGATTTCTGACATCATTAGAATTGAAGAATTCGAAAGGGTTTCTGAAGACTTTAAAGCATTTGATCCAATGATTTCAGAGAAATTCAATGGATTAAATCAAAATTCCTTTACGATTGATATTCAACCAGAAACAATTCTTGACATTGAAGATATTTCAGCTTACAATAAACAAGAAGGCTTATCATTAAGTAATGAAGAAGTTGAATATTTAGAAGGTGTTTCTAAAAAAATAGGCAGACCATTAACCGATTCTGAGGTTTTTGGATTTTCGCAAGTAAATTCAGAACACTGTCGACACAAAATATTTAATGGAACGTTTGTTATTGATGGAGAAGAAAAGCCTGTATCGCTTTTTAAAATGATAAGGCAAACATCAGAAGCTAATCCTAACGATATTGTGTCTGCTTATAAAGATAATGTGGCTTTTGTAAAAGGGCCGAAAGTGGAGCAATTTGCACCAAAACGTGCCGATATTCCCGATTATTATACTACAGAAGCATTCGAATCTGTTATTTCGCTTAAAGCAGAAACACATAACTTTCCAACTACAGTTGAGCCTTTTAACGGTGCAGCAACGGGTTCTGGTGGAGAAATTAGAGATAGACTTGCTGGCGGCAAGGGTTCTATTCCTTTAGCGGGAACTGCGGTTTACATGACGTCTTATTCTCGTTTAGAAGAAAACAGACCTTGGGAAGAAAAATTTGAAGCAAGAGATTGGTTATACCAAACGCCAATGGATATTTTGATAAAAGCGTCTAATGGAGCATCAGATTTTGGTAATAAATTTGGACAACCTCTAATCTGTGGTTCGGTATTAACTTTTGAACACGAAGAAAATGCTGCTTCTAGTGAATCAGCTGCAAGAAAACTTGGTTTCGATAAAGTTATCATGCAAGCAGGCGGGATTGGTTATGGCAAAGCAGATCAAGCTTTAAAAGATACACCAAAAACTGGTGATAAAATAGTTATTCTTGGTGGTGAAAATTACCGCATTGGTATGGGTGGTGCTGCGGTATCTTCAGCTGATACTGGTGAGTTTGCTTCGGGTATCGAGTTAAACGCTGTACAACGTTCTAATCCGGAAATGCAAAAACGTGCTGCTAATGCTGTTCGTGGTATGGTAGAAAGTGAAGAGAACTTTATTGTATCTATTCACGATCATGGTGCTGGTGGTCACTTAAATTGTCTATCTGAGCTTGTTGAAGATACAGGTGGAAAAATAGATTTAGATGCTTTACCCGTTGGAGATCCAACGCTTTCAGATAAAGAAATTATTGGTAATGAATCTCAAGAACGTATGGGACTTGTTATTGCCGAAGAACATATAGAAACATTAAATAAAATAGCCGATCGTGAACGCTCTCCAATATATACTGTTGGTGATGTTACAGGAGACGATCGCTTTACGTTCCAATCTAAAACCAAAGGTAATAAACCGATGGATTTAGCAATGGAAGACATGTTTGGAAGTTCTCCTAAAACTATTTTAACAGATAAAACAGTTAAAAGAAATTATAAAAACTCAAGATATAAAACCAAGAATTTACAAATCTATTTAGAACAAGTTTTACAATTAGAAGCTGTAGCCTGTAAAGATTGGTTAACGAATAAGGTAGATAGATGTGTTGGTGGTAAAGTAGCCAAACAACAATGTGTCGGCCCCTTACAAATTCCGTTAAATAATGTTGGCGTTATGGCATTAGATTATAACGGGAAAGAAGGTATTGCTACTTCTATTGGTCACTCACCTATTTCTGGATTAATTCATCCAGAAGCAGGCAGTAGAAATTCAATTACCGAAGCTTTAACGAACCTAATTTGGGCACCTTTAAAAGATAACTTAGCTTCAGTTTCTCTTTCTGCAAACTGGATGTGGCCTTGTAAAAATGAAGGTGAAGATGCTCGTTTATATAATGCAGTTAAAGCTATTTCAGAATTTTCAATTGATTTAGGAATCAATGTTCCAACTGGAAAAGATTCGCTTTCTATGAAACAGAAATATAAAGACGGAGATGTTATTTCTCCTGGAACCGTTATTATTTCTGCGGCTGCAAATTGTAATGAAATCTCTAAAGTTGTAGAACCTGTTTTAAAACAAAATGGTCAAAACATCTATTATATTAATATCTCTCAAGATACTTTTAAATTAGGAGGAAGTTCTTTTAATCAAGTTTTAAATACCATTGGAAGTGAAGCTCCAGATGTAAAAAACTCAACTTTTGTAAAAGATACTTTTAATACCATTCAAAATTTAATTAAAACTGATAAAATTTCTGCTGGACACGATGTTGCTTCTGGTGGATTAATTACTACGTTGTTAGAGATGTGTTTTGCCGATATTAATTTAGGCGCAGATTTTGATATCTCTGTTTTGAATGAAGAAGATTCTATAAAAGTTTTATTCTCTGAAAATTCAGGAATTGTTTTTCAAGGTGATGCATCAATAGAAACGATTTTGTCTGAAAATAATATTGAGTTTTTTAATATAGGAACGGTAAATAACACTGCAACTTTAAATATCAAAAATAACGAAGATCATTTCTCTTTTGACATTGCTGACATGAGAGATGTTTGGTATAAGACATCATTCTTATTAGATCAAAAGCAAACTGCTAATAATTTAGCAGAAGACAGATTCAATAATTACAAAAATCAGCCTTTACAATACACATTCCCAAAACAGTTTACTGGAAAATTAGAAGATATGTTGTCAGGTCGAGCGCAGTCGAGACCTCTTGACAACCTCTCGACTGCGCTCGAGGAGACAAGACGTCCAAAAGCGGCTATACTACGTGAAAAAGGTAGTAATTCGGAGCGTGAAATGGCAAATGCCATGTATTTAGCTGGTTTTGATGTAAAAGATGTACATATGACCGATTTAATTTCTGGTCGTGAAACTCTTGAAGATATTCAGTTTTTAGGTGCTGTTGGTGGTTTTAGCAACTCCGATGTTTTAGGTTCGGCTAAAGGTTGGGCAGGTGCTATTAAATACAACGAAAAGGCAAATAAAGTTATTAAAGATTTCTTTGCAAGGGAAGATACTTTATCTGTTGGTATTTGTAATGGGTGTCAGCTTTGGATGGAATTAGACCTTATAAACCCAGAGCATGACGTTCATGGCAAAATGACTTATAACGATTCTCATAAGCACGAAAGTTCATTTACATCAGTCAAAATTCAAGAAAACGATTCTGTAATGCTTTCAACACTTGCTGGAAGCACTTTAGGCGTTTGGATTTCACATGGTGAAGGAAAGTTCAATTTACCATATACAGAAGATAAATATCATATTGTTGCAAAATATGGTTATGAAGGATATCCTCATAATCCAAATGGATCTGATTTTAACACGGCTATGATGAGTGATAAAACGGGAAGACACTTAGTAACGATGCCACATATAGAGCGTTCTACATTCCAATGGAATTGGGCAAATTACCCTGATGGACGTAAAGACGAGGTGTCCCCATGGCTGGAAGCTTTCGTTAATGCCAGAAAGTGGATTGAAAATAACTAGTTTTATAAAAATCTAAAAATAAAAGCCCTAAGTAAATATGCTACTTCGGGCTTTTATAAGTCAAAAGGAAGTGTCATAAAGTTGCTTTTATAGCTGCCTGTGCTGAAACTAATCTGGCAATTGGCACTCTATAAGGCGAACAACTCACATAGTCCATTCCTGTATTATAGAAAAACTCAATAGAATTTGGTTCACCACCGTGTTCTCCACAAATACCAACCTTTAAATTTGGTTTGGACACTCTACCTTTTTCTGTTCCCATTTTAACTAACTGCCCTACACCTTCTTGATCTATGACCTCAAAAGGATCTACTTTTAAGATGCCTTTTTCAATATAAATTGGTAAAAACTTACTAGCATCATCACGAGAGTAACCGAAGGTCATTTGTGTTAAATCATTCGTTCCGAAAGAGAAGAAATCGGCTTTTTCTGCAATTAAATCTGCCATTAATGCTGCTCTGGGGATCTCTATCATAGTACCTACTAAATATTCAACAGTATCATTGCGTTCTTCAAAAATAGTAGTAGCTGTCGTTCTAATAATCTGTTCTTGAGCTTCAAACTCTTTAACAGTTCCTACTAATGGTACCATAATTTCTGGTTTACAAATAATACCACGTTCTTTTAGGTTAAGTGCAGCTTCAATAATAGCTCGGGTTTGCATTTCGGTAATTTCCGGATAGGTATTCCCCAATCGGCATCCTCTATGTCCTAACATCGGATTGAACTCTTCCAATTCTGCTACTTTATTTTTAACAGCCTGTAAAGAAATATGCATGTCTTCGGCAAGCTCTTTTTGGGTTGCCAATTGGTGAGGTACAAACTCGTGTAATGGTGGGTCTAATAATCGAATCGTTACTGCGTATCCTTCCATGGCCTCAAAAATACCTTCAAAATCTGCACGCTGCATTGGCAATAGATCTTCTAAAGCTTGTTTTCTCCCTTTTACGGTATCTGCTAAAATCATTTCCCGCATCGCTTTGATTCTGTCAAGTTCAAAGAACATATGTTCTGTTCTTGTTAAACCAATACCCTGAGCACCAAAACTACGAGCCACTTTAGCATCTTTTGGGCTATCGGCATTTGTTCTAATTTTAATAACACCATACTTATCTGCTAGTTTCATAATTTCAGCAAACTCACCTCCCAACTCTGGTTCTCTCGTTGCTACTTTTCCTTCTATAATATTACCCGTAGAACCATTTAATGAAATCCAATCGCCTTCATGATATTCATGGCCATCTACAGTAAGGGTTCTCTTTTTATAATTAATCTTCAAAGCTCCTGCTCCAGAAATACAGCATTTCCCCATACCTCTTGCAACAACTGCAGCATGTGAAGTCATCCCGCCTCGGGCAGTTAATATGCCCTTGGCTATGTTCATTCCTTCTAAATCTTCAGGAGATGTTTCTATTCTAACTAAAATGCTGCTTTTGTACTTATTTGCTTCATCAGCAAAAAAGACAATTTTACCGGTAGCAGCACCAGGTGAAGCAGGTAAGCCTTGAGCAATAACATTTGCTCTTTTAAGCGCTCTTGGGTCGAAAATTGGATGCAAGAGTTCATCTAACTTATTTGGTTCTATTAAGAGTAAGGCTTCTTTTTCATCAATCATGCCTTCTTTTAGTAAGTCCATAGCTATTTTTACCATAGCGGCACCTGTACGTTTTCCATTTCTTGTCTGAAGAATCCAAAGTTTACCATTCTGCATTGTAAATTCCATATCCTGCATATCTCGGTAATGCAATTCCAGAATATCTTGGTAGGTGTTCAACTCATTAAAAATAGATGGCATTAGCTCTTCCAACGAAGGGTAATTTTCTCTTCTATCTGCTTCATCAATTTTAGCTAATTCCGCCCAACGTTGTGACCCCAATTTTGTAATTTGTTGAGGCGTTCTAACACCAGCAACTACATCTTCTCCTTGAGCATTAATTAAATATTCACCATTAAATACATTTTCTCCTGTTCCCGCATCACGTGTAAAACATACACCAGTTCCTGAATTATCTCCCATATTTCCATAAACCATAGCCTGCACATTTACAGCCGTACCCCAATCTGCAGGATAACCATTCATATTTCTATAGTAAACCGCTCTATCTCCATTCCAACTATTAAACACAGCGATAATTGCGCCCCAAAGCTGCTCCCATGGATCTGTTGGAAAGTCTAATCCTGTTCTCTTTTTAACTTTACGCTTAAAATCGTAAACAAGATCTTTTAAATCCTGTACAGTAAATTCGGTATCTAATTGAATGCCTCTTTTTTCTTTAAGGTCTTCCATAATTTCCTCGAAAGGATCTATATCTTCCTTTGACGCTGGTTTCATGCCTAAAACCACTCCTCCATACATTTGAATAAAACGACGGTAAGAATCCCAAGCAAATTGCTCGTTATTTGTTTTCTGAGCCAATCCAAGTACCACCTCATCATTCATACCTAAGTTAAGAACGGTATCCATCATGCCTGGCATAGATACTCTAGCTCCAGAACGTACAGATACTAATAATGGATTATCCTTATCTCCGAAAGAAGTTTCCATTTGAGTTTCTATGTTGGCTATAGATGCTTCTACCTCTTCTTTAATCAATGCCACAACAGCTTCCTTTCCTAATAAATTATATTCTGTACAAACTTCTGTTGTAATTGTAAATCCTGGTGGAACTGGTATTCCTATTGAACTCATTTCTGCCAAATTTGCACCTTTACCTCCTAAAAGATTTTTCATTGTACTGTTTCCATCGGCAGTTTTGTTTCCAAATTTGAAAACTCGAGCCTTTACATTTTCAAGTATTTCCATAATTATTGTTATTAAATTTCTTATTCTAAAAAGTCTTTTAAAAGTAAAAATTTAAAGAGGGAATTACCATGATAAAAGTCATGTTATAAGCACTTTATACTTTAAAAATTACATGTTTTTAGTATTAAAATTCATTTCATTAAACACCTAAACTCAACACAACTTAGTTTATTAGTGATTGTTCCCTTTACGGAAGACAAGGTGAAGTTTCTCTTTGATCAAGAGTTTTTAAAAATGCAAAAAATGGATTCTGGAAATAAATAAGTAAATTTATGAGATACATAAATATCGTCATCATGGAAAACGAACTAAAATCAGTAAACAGAAGAAATTTCATTAAAACATCTTCTTTATTAACTATCGGAACTCTTGGAACCACTAGCCTATTTGCGGCACCACACCTAAAGCCTCTTGGTAATGTCTCTCAGGAAAATGATATTAATATTGTTGGTCCTAAAGAAGGCTTTACACCTCAATTAGGAACACTAGTTTCTATGATGAACTGGATGCGAATGGTTATTCTTAATCCAGTAAAAGATATGAGTATATCCGATTTGGATTTTTTAATTGACGAAAATGCGAATACTATTGGAGCCATGCTTATGCACTTAGCTGCTACAGAACGCTTTTATCAAATTCATACATTTGAAAATAAAAAATGGGGAGATTGGTCTAAAGAAGATGCCGATAAATGGAATGTAGCTTCTGGTTTGGGTGAAAAAGCAAGAAAAGAAATTAAAGGAAATAACTTCGATTATTATTTAAATCATCTTTCTGAAGTAAGAGAAAACACAATGAAAGAGTTTGCAAATCGCGATGATACATGGTTGATGTCTGTTGATAATGATTTTCCATGGGGTCCCACAAACAACTACTGTAAATGGTTTCATGTATGCGAACATGAATCTAACCATAATGGACAATTCAAATTTATAAAGTCGCGAATAAAATAATACGCTTTAAAGGCACACTCAAATAAATGAAAAAAGCACCTTCAAATAAATGAAAGTGCTTCTCTCGACTAAGACATAATAAAATGATGCTGTTTAGGCAAAATTCAATTTTTTATCTATTTTTTTATACGCTTTATTTACCGTACGCTTCATCAATAATGATACGATTAATGCAATAACGAATAAGCCTGCAAAAACTTCTAAGGTGGCATCTAACGATCCTGTGGCATTTTTAACAACATCGTAAATTGTAGGCCCTACAACACCTGCTAATCCCCAGGCAGCTAATACCATACCGTGAATAGCTCCTAATTGTTTGGTTCCAAATAAATCTCCTAAGAATGCTGGTAAGGTTGCAAATCCACCACCATACATGGTAATAACTGTAAATAAGACAACCAAGAAGGCTAATTCCATAGAAATTTTCGGTAGGAAAAAGAAAGCCAGAATTTGAAAAGCAAAGAATATAATGTATGTATTGGCACGCCCTAAATAATCTGAAAGGCTAGACCACATAATTCTACCTAAGCCATTAAATACACCTATTAAACCTACTATTGCTGCTGCTTCCATAGGCGTATAATTTAATTTTTCCTGCATCATCGGACTTGCTGCCGATATAATAGCAATACCACAAGCAATATTAATAAACATCATAATCCAGATATAATAAAAGCGTGGCGTTTTTAGAGAAGCATTTGCATCAATATTTGCCATATCTGCTTTTATAGTTTTACCTTCTCCTGGCTTAAACCCATCTGGCATATAGCCTTCTGGTGGTCTTTCAATATATCTTGCAGAAGACAATATTAATACCATATATATAATTCCTAAAATGTAAAAGGCATTGGATACGCCTACAGCATCAAAAAGAGATTGCATCACTGGTCCAAAAATTAAGGCTGCAAAACCAAATCCCATAATAGCCATTCCCGTAGCTAAACCACGCCTGTCTGGAAACCACTTTACCAAGGTACTCACTGGTGTAATGTATCCTAAGCCTAAACCAATCCCTCCAATAACGCCATAGCATAAATAAAAGAGGATTAATGATTCAAATTGTACGGCTAATCCGGAACCCAAAATACCTACTCCATAAAACAGCCCTGCTGTTGTACCACTTACTTTAGGTCCTACTTTTTCTACCCATCTTCCTAAAAACGCTGCCGATAGTCCTAATAGTAAAATAGCTATTTTAAAAGCCCATTTTATAACACTTCCATCAACATCAAAAATATCTTTAACCGGATTGGTCATAACCGAATACGCATAAACAGACCCAATCGAAATATGAATCCCTACTGCAGACGCAGCTATCAACCAACGGTTTTTAAGTTTTTGTGTTTGCATAATATTTATATTTGAGTGTTGACTCTAGCAACACTTTTTAATTTACTTTAACTTCTTTGAAATAATTTTTTAAAATCTCGACTGCTGCATCTACCTCTTCTTCTGTATTTTCGCGTGCATCTTTCAGTTTATAATCCCAACCTAAAGCGTCCCATTTATGAATCCCTAGTTTGTGATAGGGTTGCAACTCAATCTTTTCAATAGTTTTATAATCTTTAAAATACGCTCCCATTTGATGTAAAAGCTCAGGCTTATTAGTAATTTCTGGTATCAACACATACCTTAACCACATTTTTTTTCCTGATGCTTCTCTATGCTTGGCAAAATTAAAAGCAGTTTCTTTATTACGCATCCCCGTTATGGCTTCATAACCTTCCTCTGTCATATGCTTAATATCCAACATGACTAAATCTGCGTAACTATCTAATAAATCTTCTGTGAAATGATTCAGTATTCTACCATTCGTATCGATATTCGTATGAATACCTTCTTCCTTTAATCTTTTAAAAAAAGGCACTAATTCTTTAGATTGTAATAAAGGTTCTCCACCAGATACTGTAACGCCTCCTTTTTTGCCAAAATAGGCTTTTTCCTTTACCGCCATCTTAACCAATTCTTCTATATGGTATAAGGTACCTCCAGACGTTTCAATAGTATCTGGATTATGACAATACAGACATTTTAATTTACACCCTTGTAAAAATATAACCATACGAATTCCAGGACCATCATGTGTTCCAAAGGATTCAATAGAGTGTACTCTTAATATGTTTTCTTCTGTTTTGATAAGACCACTTTTTAAATTTAGTATCCGCAAAAGAAGTATGGAACTTCTTTTGCAGATACTTAAAAATATTAATAAAACTACATGGATTCGTGGAAAGAACGTGTAATAACTTCCAGTTGCTGTTCTTTAGTTAATCTTACGAAATTAACAGCATAACCAGACACACGAATTGTTAATTGTGGATATTCTTCCGGATGATCCATAGCATCAATTAACGTCTCTTTGTTCAGCACATTAATATTAATATGTTGTGCATTTTTAGAGAAATAGCCATCTAAAATGGTTGCTAAATTTTCAATTCTATCTTCATCATTAGCTCCTAAAGATTTTGGTACTATTGAGAATGTATTTGAAATACCATCTAGAGAATCTTTATAATCTATTTTAGCAACTGAGTTCAACGATGCGATGGCTCCTTGAGAATCACGACCATGCATTGGGTTAGCACCTGGTGCAAATGGAACGCCTTTAGATCTACCATCTGGTGTTGCTCCTGTTTTCTTTCCATATACCACATTAGATGTGATAGTTAACACTGACATGGTTGGTTCCGCATTTTTGTAAACTGCTAGCTCTTTTAATTCATCATTAAAATCTGCAACAGCTTTAGCAGCCAATACATCCACTCTATCGTCATCATTACCATAGCATGGGAACTCCCCTTCTATTTTAAAATCAACAGTTAGCCCTTCTTCATTTCTAATAGGTTTAACCTTAGCATATTTAATGGCAGACAATGAATCTGCTACAATTGATAAACCTGCTATACCGTAAGCAATATTAATACTTGGGTTTGTATCAATTAATGCCATTTGAGCTTTTTCATAATAATATTTATCGTGCATGTAGTGAATAATATTCATAGAATCATTATAAACACGTGCTACTTCTTTCATAGCTATTTTAAAATTAGCCATAACTTTGTCGAAATCTAAGTACTCACAATCGCATGGCTCAATACCATCTACCATTTGAGTTCCTGTTATTTCACAACGTCCTCCATTAATAGCTAACAATAATGTTTTAGCTAAGTTTGTACGTGCTCCAAAGAACTGAATTGATTTTCCTAACGCTTGGTGAGATACACAACATGCTATTCCGTAATCATCAGATCCTCTACTCGCTCTCATTAGAGCATCATTTTCAAATTGAATTGATGATGTATCAATAGATACTTTGGCACAAAAATCTTTAAAGTTTTGTGGTAGATCTTCAGACCAAAGAATGGTCATATTTGGTTCTGGTGAAGGTCCTAAGTTATATAAGGTGTTCAAGAAACGGAAAGAGGTTTTAGTAACCTTAGTCCTTCCATCTTCAAACATACCACCAATAGCTTCAGTTACCCAAGTTGGATCTCCCGCAAAAATTTCATCATAAGCACTCATTCTTAAATGACGTACCATACGTAGTTTCATAACAAACTGATCTATATATTCCTGAGCTTCTTCCTCAGTAATAAGACCTTCCTGTAAATCATTCTCAATATAGATATCTAAAAATGTAGATACATTACCTAAAGACATAGCCGCACCATCTTGCTCTTTCACGGCAGCTAAGTATGCCATATAGGTCCATTGTACCGCTTCTTTTGCGTTTTCTGCAGGACGCGTTAAGTCTAAATCATATTTAGCTCCCAATTCAATTATTTCTTTCAATGCTTTTATTTGCTCAGAAACTTCTTCTCGCAAACGAATAACAGCATCACTCATTGGTCCTTCTATGTTTGATAAATCTTCTTGTTTAGATTTAATCAAGAAGTCTATTCCGTATAAAGCAACACGACGATAATCACCAATTATCCTACCACGAGCATAGTTGTCTGGTAATCCTGTTAAGAAACCTAATGAACGGTATTTTTTAATTTCGGCATTATAGGCATCAAACACACCATCATTATGCGTTTTAACATATTTAGAAAATAATTCTGTTAAGTTTTCATTAGGTTTTACACCTTGTTCCTCTAATGCTTTTTGAACAACTTTAAAACCTCCAAAAGGTTTCATAGTTCGTTTTAATAATTCGTCTGTTTGCAGTCCTACAATGACTTCATTATCTCTATCAATATATCCTGCATCAAAAGCACTAACTGTAGAAACTGTTTCGGTATCTACCGAACGCACACCATTATTTTGTCGTTCCTCTTTAGTAGCATCTTTACATACATCCCATAATTTTTGAGTTTTTTCACTTGGTCCAACCAAAAATTCTGAAGTTCCGTGATAAGGAGTAATGTTATTAATAACAAAATCCCTTACATTGACTTTCTCAGTCCAAATTCCGTAGTTAAATTGTTTTACTTCCATGGTATTTATTTTTTATTAATATTTTTAGAATAATCATGCTTGTTTTACTATATCAAAGGTATATACTGGACCTAATAATAAAACTGACAATTGTCAGTAAACCCAAGTATTTTTCATTAGGGTTTTCACGAAAACGTTTGAGTTGCAAGAGTCTAATAATAAAATTTTCAAACTTTTCACTTCTAAATATGTTAAATATTCAATAACGACACATTTTTTATGATATTTTGATATTTTTTACCCTAAATTAGATGTGATTTTCATAATAATTCAAAAGAAATTGATTTACTTGAGTTATTTAACGACAAAAAATAACCTACTGAAATTAGAAATTTTAAAATCATCAAGATATTTAGAAAGTGCTATATTAAATTCTATTTTACTAACTCAATTTGAAAATCATTTTTAATTTCATATTTTGCAATACAAGAAACCTTTAAATAGCAAATGGCAGACGTTACAAGAATTTTTGATTTTCCTTACTATCAATTAGAGACTTATAATTTAGATAAAGCACTCACTTCTAAACAGAACGGTGAATGGCTTTCTATCTCAACTCAAGAATACGTTAACCAGGCAAATGCTATTAGTAGAGGTTTATTACGTTTAGGTATCCAACCAAATGATAAAATAGCTGTTATTTCTTCAACAAATAGAACGGAATGGAATGTTTTAGATATTGGAGTACTGCAAACTGGTGCACAGAATGTACCTATTTATCCAACGATAGCTGCAGAAGATTACGAATACATTTTAAACCATTCTGAGGCAATTTATTGTTTCGTTTCTGATGTTGAGGTTTTGGAAAAACTAAATACTATTAAAGGCAATACGAAACTTAAAGGTGTTTACACTTTTAATGATGTTAAAGGTGAAAAAAGCTGGAAAGAAGTCTTAAAATTAGGCGAAGACTCAGGTAATCAAAACGAAGTTGACTTAAGAAAAGATGCTGTTAAACCAAATGATCTAGCTACTTTAATTTATACCTCAGGTACCACTGGCAAACCAAAAGGTGTTATGTTATCTCATAACAATCTAGTATCTAACGTATTGGATAGTATCTCTCGAGTTCCTTTAGAAATGGGTAAATCTAAAGCCTTAAGTTTTTTACCCATATGTCATGTTTTTGAAAGAATCATATTATATCTATATCAATATTGTGGTACAGAAATATATTTTGCTGAAAGTATTGAAACGATAAGTGATAACTTAAAAGATGTTAAACCACATATCATGACAGCTGTCCCTAGGCTTTATGAAAAAATGTATGATAAAATTATCGCAAAAGGTGCTGAATTAAAAGGTATTAAAAAAGCTTTATTTTTCTGGGCTGTTAATTTAGGCTTAAAGTTTGAACCTTATGGTAAAAATGGATGGTGGTATGAATTTCAATTAAAAATAGCGAATAAACTTATTTTTAATAAATGGCGAGATGCTTTAGGAGGAAATATTAACACCTTAGTATCTGGTAGTGCAGCATTACAACAGCGATTAATTAGAGTATTTTCTGCTGCGGGAATGCCTATACTTGAAGGTTATGGATTAACAGAAACATCTCCTGTTGTTTCTGTAAACTGTCCATTTAATGGAGGTATTAAGATTGGAACCGTTGGACGCATTATAGAAAACGTTGAAGTTAAAATAGCAGACGATGGAGAAATTCTAGTTAAAGGTCCCAACGTGATGCTTGGCTATTTTAAAGATCCAGAAAAAACGAATGAAGTCATGACTGGAAATTATTTCCATACAGGTGATATTGGAGAAGTTGATAACGACAATTTCTTAAAAATTACCGATCGTAAAAAAGAAATGTTCAAAACATCTGGAGGAAAATATGTAGCACCTACGTTATTAGAAAATGAATTTAAACAATCAAGATTTATTGAACAGATTATGATTATTGGTGAAGGCGAAAAAATGCCTGCTGCATTAATTCAACTTAATTTTGAATTTGTTGAAGAATGGGCAAGGAGACACAATATTACTTTTCAATCTAAAAATGACATTATCACTAACCCCCAATTATTAGCCCGTATTCAAGAAGAAATTGATAGTGCTAATGAAAATTTTGGTAAGTGGGAACAAATAAAAAAATTCGAAATAACCCCAGATGTTTGGTCAATTGATGCTGGCCATTTAACACCTACCTTAAAAATGAAAAGAAAAGTGATTAAAGCTAAGTATGTCGATTTAATAGAAAAAATCTACAGACCATAGCTTAAAAATCACAAAACACATTTTTAATAACTCTCTCAACAAGTTTGTGTTAATTTTTACACAATTTATTATGCGTGCATAATAAATTTTTCATATATTTGGTCAACAACTAAATAATATGAAAGACAAAACTATTGACTATATATTAAGAACGACGTGGCTTGCGGTGCAAAAAATGTACAATGAAGAGGCTGCTAAATTTGAAAGTACAATGGCAACAGGCTTTACTTTATTAAGTATAGATCGAGAAGAAGGGACACCTTCTACAGCTTTAGGACCAAAAATGGGAATGGAAGCTACCAGTCTATCAAGAATATTAAAGACTATGGAATCTAAAGGACTTATTGAACGCAAACCTAATCCCAAAGATGGTCGAGGTGTTATCATTTCTCTCACAGATTTTGGTCTTGAAAAAAGAGCTTATTCAAGAGAAAAGGTTTTAACATTTAATGAAGCTATAAAAAGTAAGGTTTCAGAAGAAAAATTAAACAGTTTTTATGAAGTCGCTGAAGTTATTAATGATATGGTTTCAAATAAAAAAATATATAATCAAAACGATTAGTAGTATAAAATGAGTAAACGTAGAATAAAAAAAGTAGCCATTATAGGTTCTGGTATTATGGGAAGTGGTATTGCATGTCATTTCGCTAATATTGGCGTAGATGTTTTATTACTAGACATCGTACCAAGAGAATTGAATGACAAAGAGAAATCTAAAGGTTATACTCTTGAAGACAAAGTAGTAAGAAATAGATTGGTTAATGATGCCCTAACTGCCTCATTAAAATCGAAGCCTTCACCAATATACCATTCCAAATTTGCAAATCGTATTACAACTGGTAATCTGGAAGACGATATTGCAAAAGTGGCCGATGTTGATTGGATTATGGAAGTAGTCGTTGAACGATTAGACATAAAGCAACAAGTTTTTGAGTCACTTGAAAAACATAGAACCCCAGGTACTTTAATTACCAGTAATACATCTGGCATTCCTATTAAGTTTATGAGTAAAGGCCGTAGTGAAGACTTTCAGAAACATTTCTGCGGAACACACTTTTTTAACCCTGCCCGTTACTTAAAATTATTCGAAATAATTCCTGGTCCTAAAACGGATACTTCAGTTTTAGAATTCCTTAATAGTTATGGGGAGCAATTCCTTGGAAAAACTTCTGTGGTTGCCAAAGATACTCCTGCTTTTATAGGAAATCGTATCGGTATCTTTAGTATCATGAGTTTATTCCATGCTGTTAAAGACATAGGGTTAACCATTGAAGAAGTTGATAAATTATCAGGTCCTGTTATAGGCAGACCAAAATCTGCAACATTTAGAACTGTTGATGTTGTTGGCTTAGATACTTTAGTACACGTAGCAAATGGCATTGCAGAAAACTGCAAAGAAGATGAACGCTTAGAGCTTTTTAAATTACCAGATTTCATCAACAATATGATGGAAAATAAATGGTTAGGAAGTAAAACAAAACAAGGCTTTTATAAAAAAACCGTATCGGCTGAAGGTAAAAAAGAAATCCTATCATTGGATTTAAACACTTTAGAATATCGTTCTGCCATAAAAGCCAAATTTGCCACTTTAGAACTAACTAAAACCATTGATAAAGTTGTAGACCGGTTTAAAGTCCTGGTTTCTGGTAAGGATAAAGCTGGCGAATTTTACAGAAGAAGTTTTGCTGCCTTATTTGCATACGTTTCAAATCGTATTCCAGAGATAACAGACGAATTATATAAGATTGATGACGCCATGAAAGCTGGTTTTGGCTGGGAACATGGTCCCTTTCAAATTTGGGATGCTATTGGTGTAGAAAAAGGTATAGAAATAATGGAAGCTGAAGGTTTAGCTCCTGCTTCTTGGGTAAACGATATGCTTGCATCTGGCAGTAAATCATTTTATTCTATTAAAGAAGGTGCTAGTTATGCTTACGACATACCGAAGAAAACACAAGAAAAAATCCCAGGTCAGGACGCATTTATCATTTTAGACAATATTAGAAAATCTAATGAAGTCTTTAAAAACTCAGGTGTTGTTATCGAAGATTTAGGAGATGGCATATTAAACTGTGAATTCCAATCTAAAATGAACACCATAGGTGGTGACGTTTTAGCTGGACTGAATAAAGCTATTGATTTAGCAGAAAAAGATTATCAGGGGTTAATTATTGGCAATCAAAGTGCCAACTTCTCAGTTGGTGCCAATATTGGTATGATATTTATGATGGCAGTTGAGCAAGAATATGATGAACTTAATGCCGCTATTAAGTATTTTCAAGATACGATGATGCGCATGCGCTACTCATCTATTCCAACTATTTCAGTGCCACATGGTATGTCTTTAGGAGGTGCTTGTGAATTATCTATGCATGCCGATAAAGTAGTAGCTGCTGCAGAAACTTATATTGGACTGGTAGAGTTTGGTGTTGGTGTTATTCCTGGAGGAGCTGGTTCTAAAGAAATGGCTCTAAGGGCTTCTGATACGTTTAGAAAAGGAGATGTGGAATTAAATACGCTGCAAGAATACTTCCTAACTATTGGTATGGCCAAAGTTGCAACATCTGCTTATGAAGCTTTCGATATGGGTGTACTTCAAAAAGGAAAAGATATAGTCGTTATCAATAAGGACAGACAAATAGCAACAGCAAAAGCGCATGCTAAATTAATGGCAGAAGCTGGTTACACACAACCGGTAAAACGAAAAGATGTGAAAGTACTTGGAAAACAAGCATTAGGTATGTTTTTAGTGGGAACAGATTCTATGGAAGCTGCAAACTATATAAGTGAGCATGACCATAAAATAGCAAACAAGTTAGCTTACGTCATGGCTGGAGGTGATTTATCCGAACCAACTCTAGTTAGTGAACAATACTTGTTAGATCTTGAACGTGAAGCTTTCCTAAGCTTATGTACAGAGCGTAAAACGTTAGAACGTATACAGCATATGTTAACGACTGGGAAACCGTTGAGAAATTAGAATCCCCACCCAACCTCCCCAAAAGGGAGGTGCTTTAAAAGATAAATATAATGTATAACTAAAAAACAAACCCGTAACAGTCCCCTCTCCTTTGGAGAGGGCTAGGGAGAGGAATGAAACAAGCATATATAGTAAAAGCATACAGAACAGCAGTCGGAAAAGCTCCAAAAGGTGTCTTTCGTTTTAAAAGAACCGATGAATTGGCTGCAGAAACCATTCAATATATGATGAAGGAATTGCCACAATTAGACAAAACCCGCATAGATGATGTTATTGTTGGTAATGCCATGCCAGAAGGAGCTCAGGGATTAAATATGGCACGTCTTATCTCTTTAATGGGATTAAATAGTGTGGATGTTCCTGGAGTTACGGTAAATCGTTTTTGCTCGTCAGGTATCGAAACTATTGGTATTGCTACAGCAAAAATACAATCCGGAATGGCTGATTGTATTATAGCAGGAGGTGCAGAAAGTATGAGCGCAGTCCCAATGACGGGGTTTAAACCTGAATTAAATTATGACATTGTAAAAGCTGGCCATGAAGATTATTATTGGGGTATGGGAAATACAGCCGAAGCTGTTGCCAACCAATTTAAAGTATCTCGTGAAGATCAAGATGCATTTGCATACAATTCACATATGAAAGCTTTAAAAGCACAAGCTGAAAACCGTTTTCAAGATCAAATTGTGCCTATTGAAGTAGAACAAACTTATATTGATTCTAATGGAAAGAAAGCTACCAAATCCTATACTGTAACAAAAGATGAGGGACCACGTGCCGGGACTAGCAAAGAAGCTTTAGCAAAATTACGAGCTGTATTTGCTGCTGGTGGCAGTGTAACTGCGGGAAATTCATCTCAAATGAGTGATGGAGCTGCCTTTGTTATGGTGATGAGTGAAGATATGGTAAAAGAATTAAATCTAGAACCTATTGCACGTTTAGTCAACTATGCAGCAGCAGGTGTAGAACCTCGTATCATGGGAATTGGTCCTGTAAAAGCCATTCCAAAAGCATTAAAGCAAGCTGGTCTACAACAATCTGATTTAGAACTCATCGAATTAAATGAAGCATTCGCTTCACAATCTTTAGCAGTAATTAGAGAATTAAACCTCAACCCAGATATTATAAATGTAAATGGAGGTGCCATTGCACTAGGCCATCCTTTAGGTTGTACTGGAGCAAAACTTTCAGTTCAACTATTTGATGAAATGCGTAAACGTAACATGAAAGGAAAATATGGAGCCGTTACAATGTGTGTCGGAACTGGTCAAGGAGCTTGTGGCATATTTGAATTTCTTAATTAATAATAAAACTATAGAGAGAAGAGAATTATAGATAAAAGAAAATAGATTTTAAAATGTGTGCTAAACAAAGACATAATTATAAAAATTTAAAAATTTGGAAACTCGGTTTAGAGATTACAAATAATGTATCTGATATCTTGTTAGATTTTCCAAAACATGAAAGATTCGATTTAAGTTCTCAAATAAGCAGATGCTCTGTTTCAATACCTAGCAACATTGCTGAAGGTTCAGCCAGAACAGACAAATCTTTTAGTCATTTTTTAGATATCTCTTTAGGCTCATCTTTTGAATTAGGAACACAATTATTAGTAGCACATCATAGAAAATATATAAACAAAATAATATTAAATACACTAGAAGGAAAAATAGAAGAATTCCAAAGAATGACAATGGGATTTCAAAACAGCCTAAATTAAAGGTCTTTTTTCTTTCTTCTATAATCTAAAAATCTATTATAAACCTCAAATAAAATGGAAACATCAGAAAAAGATATACTACGTGGCGGACAGTTCTTAGTAAAAGACACTAATTGTGAAGACATTTTTACTCCAGAAGATTTCAATGAAGATCAATTGATGATGAAAGAAGCTGTGACTGAATTTGTTGATAGAGAAATTTGGGCAAATAAAGCACAATTCGAGAAAAAAGATTATGCCCTAACAGAATCATGCATGCAAAAAGCTGGTGAACTTGGTTTTTTGAGTGTTTCTGTTCCAGAAGAATATGGGGGCATGGGTATGGGATTTGTAGATACGATGCTTGTTTGTGATTATATTTCTGGAGCTACTGGTTCTTTTAGTACAGCTTTTGGTGCGCATACTGGAATTGGAACCATGCCTATTACTTTATACGGAACCGAAGAACAAAAGAAAAAATATGTACCAAAATTGGCTTCTGGTGAATGGTTTGGCTCGTATTGCCTAACCGAACCAAGTGCTGGTAGTGATGCTAACTCAGGTAAAACAAAAGCAATACTCTCTGCCGATGGTAAAAGTTATCGTATTACTGGGCAAAAAATGTGGATTTCAAATGCGGGCTTTTGTAGTTTAATGATTGTTTTTGCGCGCATAGAAGATGATAAAAATATTACTGGATTTATCATAGAATACGATCCTGAAAACCCAAATGGTATTACCATGGGTGAAGAAGAGCATAAACTAGGTATTCGTGCCTCTTCTACACGCCAGGTATTCTTTAATGAAACCGTAGTTCCTATTGAAAATATGTTATCAACAAGAGGCAATGGGTTCAAAATAGCTATGAACGCTCTTAATGTGGGACGAATAAAACTCGCTGCTGCATGTTTAGATGCACAACGTCGTGTTATAACGGAATCTGTGAAATATGCCAACGAGCGTATTCAATTTAAAACACCTATCTCTAGTTTTGGTGCCATTCGCCAAAAAATAGCAGAAATGGCAACTAATTGCTGGGTAGGAGAAGCAGCCAGTTATAGAGCTGCAAAAAATATTGAAGATCGCATAGAACTCAGGAAACATAACGGAAAAGACACCCATCAGGAAGCCGAATTAAAAGGCGTTGAAGAATATGCGATTGAATGTTCTATCTTAAAAGTAGCTGTTTCAGAATACACCCAAAGATGTACAGATGAAGGGATTCAAATATTTGGAGGTATGGGGTTCTCTGAAGAAACACCCATTGAATCTGCATGGAGAGATGCTCGTATAGCAAGAATTTATGAAGGGACTAACGAAATAAACAGAATGCTTTCAATAGGTATGCTTATCAAAAAAGCCATGAAAGGTCATGTTGATGTATTAACTCCAGCTATGGCAGTTAAAGATGAATTGGTTGGTATTCCTTCATTTGATGTACCTGATTATTCCGAATTATTTTCTGAAGAAAAAAATATCATAAAGAACCTTAAAAAACTATTCTTGATGGTAGCTGGAGCTGCTTTACAGAAATATGGTGAGAAAATTGAAGAACAGCAACAACTCATGTTGGCATCGTCAGATATATTAATCCAGATTTATTTAGCTGAAAGTGCTATTCTTCGTGCTGAAAAAATGGTTAAAAAAGAAGGAAAAGATAATACAAAAGAGCAAATAGCCATGGCAAAATTAAACTTGTTCCATGCTATTGATGTTATTGAAACTGCTGGTAAACATTCTATTATTTCATTCTCTACAGGCGATGAACAACGTATGATGCTTATGGGCTTAAAACGCTATATTAAATATGTTAATATGCCAAACATCATTGAATTAAGACATATCATTGCTGAAAAAGTGATTAAAGAAAATAAATACTGCTTTTAGTATAAACAATATAATTTGTGACTAACTCAATTCTAAAACGCTCCGGAAATTTATTTCTGAGGCGTTTTTCTTTTTTTTGTATAATTTAGTGTTTGTTAAAATTCCAAAAAATGTCCCTTTTTTAATCATTACAAACGTCTTAATGATATAAACTCATTTAAAAATTAAAAAATTATGAAAAGATCTATTGTAGTAATGCTAGTTATGATGATCTCTCTTTTTAGTTTGCCTTGTAAGGCTCAAGTTGAGAAAACATTAGAACCAAAATTAGAAAACATTTCTTGGATTGCTGGTAATTGGAAAGGAGAAGCATTTGGAGGTCGAACAGAAGAAAATTGGAGTGAACCCTCTGGAGGCTCCATGATGGCTAGTTTTAAACTAATAAATGATGAAAAAGTGTCTTTTTATGAAATTGAAATAATTCGCGAAGTAGAAAACACACTCATACTTCAATTAAAACACTTTGATAACGATTTAAAAGGCTGGGAAACAAAAGATGAAACAGTAGATTTTCCTCTTAAAGAAATAACCGTTAATAAGGTAACATTTGAAGGTATGTCTTTTGAAAAAGTAAATGAAAACGAAATGAACGTATATGTTGATATAGAACAAAAAAATGGTTCTATAGAAACGGTTAAGTTTAATTACACTAAATGAACTCATAATTTAGTTTTCTAAAGAAAGGGTTGTTGTATTTCCTAATAAGTCTTAAGAGATTAAATTATAAATATTAACAAATAATTAAGAACCTTTTTATTTAGTTTTGAAGAATGATTGAAAAAATGGCTCATCGCTTATATGTATTATGTGTTCTCTTAGTAATTTCATGTGTTTCCTTAAACGCTCAGGCATTACTTTCAGAGAAAAATAATTTCACCAGACAAGACACTTTAAGAGGTTCTATAACCCCTGAACGTTCTTGGTGGGATTTAAACTATTATCATTTAGATATTAAAGTAGATCCTGATAAAAAATTCATTTCTGGAAAGAATACGATTCAATATACTGTTTTAGAAGACTTTTCTATTATGCAAGTTGATTTACAAACACCCTTAAATCTTACTAAAGCAACACAGAACGGTAAAGATTTAAAAATAAAGCATGATGGTAATGCGCATTTTATTAGTCTAATTGAAAAGCAAAAAATAGGAGACGTAAACACTATTGAAGTTCATTATGAAGGCAATCCAAGGGAAGCAATTAAAGCACCTTGGGATGGTGGTATTTCATGGAAAAAAGACCAAAACGGAAACCATTTTATTGCATCGTCTTGCCAGGGGTTAGGTGCTAGTGTGTGGTGGCCTTGTAAGGATCATATGTACGATGAAGTAGACAGCATGCTTATTAGTGTGAATGTTCCTAAAAACTTAATGAATGTTTCCAATGGTAGATTAAGGCGTGTAGAACAATATACCGATTCAAAAACATATAGTTGGTTTGTTAAAAGCCCTATAAATAATTACGGAATTAATATAAATATTGGCGATTATGCTAATTTCTCTGAAGTTTATAATGGCCAAGGAGGTCATTTAGACTTAAACTATTATGTATTAAAAGATAATTTAGAAAAAGCTAAAGAACACTTTAAAGATGTTCCCAAAATGATGAAGGCTTTTGAACATTGGTTTGGTCAATACCCGTTTTACGCAGATAGTTTTAAACTGGTTGAAGTGCCTTATTTAGGTATGGAACATCAAAGCTCTGTGACTTATGGAAATGAATATAAAAACGGTTATTTAGGTAGTGATTTATCAGGGACAGGATGGGGGTTAAAATTTGATTTTGTTATTGTACATGAATCTGGACATGAATGGTTTGCTAATAACATTACCAACAAAGATATTGCTGACATGTGGATACATGAGAGCTTTACAACGTATTCGGAAAATCTGTTTTTAGATTACTATTATGGTAAAGAAGCTGCAGCTGAATATGTGATCGGTACACGTAAAAATATTTTAAATGACAAACCTCTAATTGGTCATTACAATGTTAATAAAGAAGGTTCTAGTGATATGTATTTTAAAGGTGCAAACATGTTACATACGCTTAGACAACTTATCGAAGATGATGAAAAATGGCGACAAATTTTACGCGGATTAAATAAAGACTTTTTTCACCAGACGGTCACTACGCAACAAATTGAAAACTATTTAAGTGAAAAAACTGAAATTGATCTAACAGAATTTTTTAATCAGTACCTAAGAACCACAAAAATTCCAACACTTGAGTATACTATTGATAAAAACAAATTAAAATATCGTTGGACAAATATTGTTGATAAATTTGATATGCCTGTTCAGGTGAAAATTAATGGAAGTGACCAATGGTTATTTCCAAAACCTGATTGGAAAACGATGTCATCCGATTTAAGAATCATTTCTTTTGAAGTAGATAAAGATTTTTATGTTGAAGTAAAAAAATTATAAAAGTGGAAACTATCGAGCTATATTTTAAAACAGATACAGAATGGCGAGATTGGTTACACAAAAATCATGATACTTCTAAAGTTATTTATCTTATTTTTTATAAAGTAGAAAGTAAAGAGCCTTCCATGCGATGGGAAGAAGCTGTAAAAGTTGCTCTCTGCTACGGTTGGATCGATTCTACAGTAAAAAGCTTGGGTAATGGAAAAAGAAGACAACGCTTCACTCCAAGAAATCCAAAAAGTGTATGGAGTGCTCTAAATAAAAGATATGTAAAAGAGCTAACTGCTAATAATTTAATGCACAAAAGTGGGTATAAAATTATTGAAATTGGAAAGAAAAATGGTTCATGGACAGCTTTAGACAGTGTTGAAAAAGGTATCATACCAGAAGCCCTTCAATTAGCATTTGATAAAAACCCCACAGCCTTTAATAACTATAATAACTTTGCACCTTCTTACAGAAAAAATTACTTGTATTGGTTAAATCAAGCCAAAAGGGAAGACACTAAGCAAAAACGTATTGTTGAAATTATCAGACTATGTGAAGCTAATATAAAAGATAGAGGGACTTGGTAAAACTTATAGTTTTATAATCTTAAAATTCTCCTTCTCTATATTCAAAAAATAAAGACCATTACTTAAGTGGCTAATATCTAATTCTATTTCAGAAGTATTTACTGTTTTACTTAACACCTTATTACCGTTTATTGAAAATAAATTAATTGTTCTATGTTCGCTAACTCTAAAACTTATAAACAAGTAATATTGAACTGAATTAATACCTGTATCAAAAGAGACATCTTCCAATTCAGTAACACTTAAAGACGTTTTTTTTATTGGATTATAAGTATTACTGTTATCTACAAAATTTTTAGCATTTGAAGTCATACCTATAGTCGAATAAGCACCTGTAAATGTTGAATCTCTGTTTAAAAAGGTTACTTCTGAAATTTGAGCGCTGGAAAAACTCACAAGTAATAGAAACAAACAAACGGTAGTAGGATAACGTTTTTTCATGGTGGAGCTATTTTCGTTATCTTATATACGTTATTGATCTACTAATCAGATCTTAATTCATAATAAATAAAGATCCTTAAATAGATTCCTTAAAAGTAAATACTACTACTTAAATGAGACAGTATCCAAAATTTTGGGTAAACAGAATTTTGGATACTGCCTTTTTTTATTAAGAACTCATTTAGAATTTTGGATTTAAGCGAAAATTAGAAGTTTTTGCCTATGTTGAAGACTTTTTTGAGTTGCATAGCAGAGCTACGGAAGAAAAAAAAGACAAAAACAGAGCTGAAAACAGCCATTTTGTAGCAAATTGAAAAAGTCTAAATGAGTTCTTAATATATAGGTTATGAATCTACAAACCAGATTTTTATTTGGTATAAAACCTAGTTTCTAAATACCACTAATAAAACTACCATAAGGATCTTTAAATTGGATTCCTTCGGTGTACCTTTTTTTACTTAATTGCTTAAATTCTGCAAGTGCCCAGAGTACAAACTCCTTTACGAAATAACTATCTGGTTTCGATAAATTAGGTTGATACTCCCCTAACAAATCATCTAAAGGCGTAATAGAATCCAACAAACTTCTATATTCTTTATCACGTAAATCATCTAACAATTCAAAACCATCTTTCTGATTAAAAAACCAAGATATAATATCATCATAAGGGCTTTCGTCATCTTGTCTTTTTAGTTTTTCAATCTTTGGAAAAAATTCATCGAATAAACTCTTAACAGCTTCTCCTATCAAATTATAAGCAACTGTTGCTGCTCCTTCCTGCTCACCTTCATAAACCAATTCTACTTTTCCTGTAATAGATGGAATAATACCAACAAAATCACTCAAACGCAACATGGTAATCTTATCTCCCGATATTAAAGCTCTACGTTCGGCAGTACTTAACAAATTTTCCAAAGCAGTAATACTTAATCGGGCGCTAACACCACTTTTTGCATCAATAAAATCATTTTCCCGAGCTTCAAAAACAATTTGTTCTAATAAATCTCTGGCTAAATCTGGCACTAAAACAGTATGTTTTTGACCTTCTACCAACTTAGCTTCTTGTTCCGTTATTAATCTGGCTGTTTCAATATTTACAGGATAATGCGTCAAAATTTGGGAACCTATTCTATCTTTTAGAGGTGTTACTATACTTCCTCTATTTGTATAATCTTCTGGATTGGCCGTGAATACAAATTGCATATCAAGAGGTAAGCGCAATTTAAAGCCTCTAATTTGAATATCTCCTTCTTGTAAAATATTAAATAAGGCTACCTGGATTCTTGCTTGCAAATCAGGTAATTCATTAATCACAAATATGCAACGATTGGCTCTGGGAATCATCCCATAATGAATCACTCTATCATCTGCATAACTTAATTTCAAATTAGCAGCTTTAATAGGGTCTACATCACCAATAATATCTGCAACAGTAACATCTGGCGTTGCCAATTTTTCTGCAAAACGTTCACTTCTATGCAACCAGGAAATTGGTGTGCCGTCTCCTTTTTCTTTTATCAATTCTATTGCAAATCTTGAAATAGGTTGCAACGGATCGTCGTTAATTTCAGAGCCTGTAACATAAGGTATATATTCGTCTAATAGATTCAACATTAAACGAGCCAAACGCGTTTTTGCCTGTCCTCTTAAGCCTAAAAGATTGATATTATGACGTGATAAAATAGCACGTTCTAGCTCAGGAATTACGGTATTTTCATAACCATGAACGCCTTCAAAAGTTGTTTCTTTATTTTTTATTTTCTGAATTAGATTATCTCTCAATTCATCTTTAATAGATTTTGATTGATATTCAGCCTTTTTTAAATCTCCTAGTGTTTTTATGTTTTTTATTTCCATATATATTTTTTTAGAAATGAGATCTTAGATTATAGAAAATAGACTTAAATTACTATATCCACTTTCTATGTTCTATATTCTAACTTCCTTTATATTATTTTGCCTAATTTCTATTCCAATTCTTATTATTTAATACTAAAACTTATATGTGCATTTTTAGCATCCTGTTTATTAACCTTCCGAATTTTCTTTGAAAAATCCTTCTCTCTTTTTGAAAAGTAGGAACAAGTTCAATTTATGTTTTTAACGACCTCTAATATACTTTTCTTATTAACTCTATAGTTTAATTATAATACTCTCCTCTTTAATTAAAGAGGAGATGAATTTCGATTTTTTTAAATCGGAAGAAAGAGGAGTTTTATTTAAAATTAGCTTTTATCTCCATAAAAACAGATGCTAAATTTTCAAACACCATTTTATTTTCAAACCTAATTACATTATACCCTAGTTCTTCCAAAGTTTTTGTTCTTTTTCTATCTTTTTCTTGAGCGATTTCATTATTATGAATTTCGCCGTCTAGTTCTATTATTAATCTTTCTTTTGCACAATAAAAATCAACTATATAATTTTTTATGCTATGCTGTCTATTAAACCTTCTCCCCTCAAATTGTCTTGCTTTTAAATGTTTCCATAAAAAGGCTTCTGCTGGAGTTAAAGACTGCCTTAATTCTGCACGCTTTTCCTTTAGATATTTTAATGAATGAATTTTGTTTTCCAATATAATATTTTTTAACCCTCCGAATTTTCATTCTGAAAATCCACCTCCCTTAAAAAATAAGGGAGGAACAAGTTCAATTTGTGTTTTTAACTACCCCTAATACGTTTCTTCCTATTTGTTTCATAATCTTCAAAAATCATTTCACCCAATCCTTTTAATCCTGTATAAAATGCTTTCCCTTGGTTAGCATAAGTAAACTCTCTTACAAATTGCATTAAATAATTGTCTTGAGCAATCATAAATGTTGTAATAGGAATATGCAAACGTCTTGCTTGTTGTGCCATGGCATAACACTTATTCACAATATGTTTATCTAAACCATTACTATTTTTGTAATACTCACCATCTGGTAAACGCAAGCAACTTGGTTTTCCATCGGTGATCATAAAAATTTGTTTATTAGTATTTCTTTTTCTTCGGAGTAAATCCATTGCAAGTTGCAATCCAGCTACAGTATTGGTATGATATGGCCCTACCTTTAAATAAGGTAAATCTTTAATTTCAATCTGCCACGCATCATTTCCAAATACTAAAATATCTAAAGTGTCTTTTGGATAGCGGGTCGTAATCAATTCAGCTAATGCCATAGCGACTCTTTTAGCAGGCGTAATCCGATCTTCTCCATAAAGAATCATACTGTGACTAATATCAATCATTAACACAGTACTCATTTGTGATTTATGAAGTGTTTCTTCAACTACTAAATCTTCTTCAGATAAATTAAAGTCCCCAATACCGTGATTAATCTGAGCATTTTTTAAACTTTCGGTCATAGATACTTTATCTAAAGCATCACCAAATTGATAGTTTCTAAAATCTCCTGTATGCTCATCTCCAACGCCTACCCCTTTGCTTTTATGATTTCCTTGACCACTGCGCTTAATCTTCCCGAAAATATGATCTAATGCCTGCTGACGAATGGCACGTTCTGTTTTTGCCGTAATCGCCATACTCCCATTACCATCAGGTTCTATCTCTTCTTTTATGTAACCTTTCTTTTTTAAGTCTTCTATAAAATCGTCTATAGAATAGTCATCAGTAGTGAGTTTATATTCCTTATCTAATTCTCTTAACCAGTCAATAGCTTCATCAAAATCGCCCGAAGTATGCGTAATGAGTTCTTTGAAGACTTCAAAAATTTTATCAAAAGGAGATTGATAAGGTGTTTCATACGGTTTAAATATGAATCCTTTTCTTGAATTTTTATCATTTGTCATAGCTTTATAAAAATACTACAATTAAATTATATGTTAAAAGCATTAACATTTATTTAATTAATGCTGTCATAAGTTTTCACTATTTTAGAGCGAGTAAAATTTAAACAATGAAAAAACTTCCCCTGTTGTTACTTTTTCTGGTAATGACACCTCTATTTAGCCAAGAATTATCAATGGATTTATTAAAAAACATGCAACCACGTAATATTGGACCTGGTGGTATGTCTGGTCGTGTTACAGCCATTGATGTTGTACATACTAGCCCAGATATCATGTATGTAGGAACAGCTTCGGGAGGGATATGGAAATCTACTTCGGGAGGTATTAAATGGGAACCTATTTTCGATAAAGAAGTTACTGCTTCCATTGGAGCCATTGCCATTCAACAATCTAACCCAAGTGTTATTTGGGCTGGAACCGGAGAAGGTAATCCAAGAAACAGTTTAAATGGTGGTTATGGTATTTACAAATCGCTAGACGGTGGTAAACATTGGAAATCAATGGGACTGGAACAAACTCGCCATATACACCGTGTTATTATAGACCCTACAAATCCAAATATTGTTTATGTAGCTGCTATTGGTTCTCCTTGGGGCATACATCCAGAACGTGGTGTTTATAAAACAACAGATGGTGGTAAAACCTGGAACAACATATTATTTGTTAACAATAAAACTGGAGCTGCAGATTTAGTTATGGATCCTACGAATCCCAATAAACTCATTGCTGCGATGTGGGAACATAAACGTGATCCTTGGTTTTTCAACTCTGGTGGTGAAGGTTCTGGTTTACATATAACGCACGATGGTGGTGAAACCTGGAAAAAACTAACTGATGAAGATGGTTTACCAAAAGGAAACTTAGGACGTATAGGTATTGCTATTGCTGCAAATAAACCTAATATTATTTACGCACTAGTTGAAGCTAAAAAAAATGCGTTATATAAAAGTGAAGATGGCGGATTTAAATGGAAAAAAGTAAATGATAAAAGCGGTATTGGTAATCGCCCTTTTTATTATTCTGAAATCTATGTAGATCCTCAAAATGAAAATCGAATTTTCAGTATATATACCTATGTAAATGTTAGCCAAGATGGTGGTAAGAACTTTTCGCAACTCATGCCTGCTTATGGTACAGACAATGGTATTCACCCAGATCATCATGCTTGGTGGATACACCCTACCAATGGTAATTTTATGATAGATGGTAATGATGGCGGATTAAATATCACTAAAGACGGTGGTAAAACTTGGCGTTTCATTGGAAACTTACCTGTAGCTCAATTTTATCATATAAATGTCGATAATGATATTCCTTATAATGTATACGGTGGTATGCAAGACAATGGTTCTTGGAAAGGCCCTGCATATGTGTGGCGCTCGCAAGGTATTAGAAATTCCTACTGGCAAGAAATAAGCTTTGGTGATGGTTTTGATGTGGTTCCAGACAAAGAAGATTCACGTTTTGGCTGGTCTATGAGTCAACAAGGTTATGTAAGTAGATACGATTCTGAAACTGGAAATAATTATACTGTAAAACCAACACATCCTGATGCCAAAGTAAAACTTAGGTTTAATTGGAATTCGGCTATTAATATTGATCCTTTTGATTCTAGCACCTTGTATTTTGGAAGTCAATTTGTTCATAAATCAACCGACAAAGGCTTGACATGGATCGTTATTTCTGAAGATTTAACAACAAATGATCTCGAAAAACAAAAGCAAAGCGAAAGTGGAGGATTAACCTTAGATGCCACTGGGGCAGAGAATCATTGCACCATTTTAGTTATTGAACCCTCTCCTTTAGAAAAAGATATGCTTTGGATTGGTACAGATGATGGTCGCGTGCATATTACTCAAAATGGCGGACAAACGTATACAGATGTCACAAAAAATATTAAAGACTTACCTTCTGGAAGTTGGATTCCTCAAATAAAAGCGTCTAATAAAAATAAAGGTGAAGCTCTTTTAATAGCCAATGATTATAGGCGTTTTAACTATACTCCTTACGCTTATAGGACAAAGAATTATGGAAAAACATGGCAACGTATTGTAGATGATAAAGATGTAAAAAGCTATACATTATCAATCGTAGAAGATCTTGAAAACCCAAACCTATTATTTTTAGGAACAGATGATGGTCTATACATCTCACTTGATGCCGGGAATACATGGATAAAATGGACGCAAGGCTTTCCTACTGTTCCTGTAAAAGATTTAATTATTCACCCTCGCGAACACGATTTAATTATTGGAACTTTTGGTCGTGCGGCATGGGTTTTAGACGATATACGTCCATTGCGAGCCATTGCTAAGAATCAGCAAATCCTTAATCAGAAATTAGAATTATTTCAGCCACCCACGGCTTACATGGCTGCCTATCAACAACCAACAGGAACTCGTTTTGGAGGTGATGCGATGTATCATGGAGAAAACAGAAAATCTGGTGCGTCAATTTCCTATTATGTAACCATTGATAAAAAAGAATCGTCTGATGAAGATAATAAAGAAGATGCTGGTGATACTGACGACACAGTGGATGAGCACCTGAATCAAGTTCAGGTTAAATGGGATTCCCTAACTATGAAAATTTATGATGGAGAGCATTTAATAAGAACATTAAAACGAAAAGCACATAAAGAAACAGGGCTGCATAAATGGATCTGGCACATGAATGAAAAAGGACCACAAAGACCATCTCGAAAAATTAATAAAAATAAAAATGAACCAAGAGGCACTAGAGTAAAACCTGGGACTTATAAAATAGTATTGGCTTTTGGAGATCAAACTTCCGAAGAAATAATCACGATCGAGAATGACCCCCGTTTAAATAAATCTGATAACGCAATCAACGAGGTTTATCAGGCTTCAAAAAATATTGAAAGCATGATACAAACTATGACTGATGCTATAAAACAACTAGTAGAAAGCAAACAAATTGCTAAAAAATATCAATCTGAATTAAAAAAATTAGATACAGAATCATATAAAGATCAAATAAAAGCGTCAAAAGATATTGTTAAAAAAATTGACGATATCATTAATTTGTTTTTAGGAAAAGAAGATAAAAGGCAAGGTATAACACGTAATCCCGAAGTTAATATTAATCAGCGTATTAGTTCAGCAAATGGTTATGTTCAATCCAGACAAAATGGATTAACCTCAACTGAAACTACACTTATAAAACATGCGAAAGACGCTTTAAAAATTGGGCTTGATAAAACAAATACTTTTTTTAATGAAGACTGGAAATCCTACAAAAATTCAATTGAAAACATAAAACTCTCTCCTTTCAAAGATGTAAAATCATTTAAAATCAATTAAATATGAATAAACTAGTAACTTTAGTCCTTTTGGTTTTGTTTATCTCTTGTAAAAAAGAAAAACAAACAAAAGAAGTCGCTCTTAATTTAAAAGAGTACACGATTGAACAGTTCATGGATAATGAAGCTGTAGGTGGAGGAAGTTTTTCTCCGGACAAATCAAAATTATTAGTGTCCAGTAATCGATCTGGAATTTATAACATGTACACAGTGCCATCTAGTGGTGGTGACTTTACGCCTATAACGACATCAGATTCTTCATCTGTTTTTGGTATTTCTTATTTTCCAAATGATGAACGCATGTTATATAGAGCCGATGGTAATGGCGATGAAATTTATCATATCTATTTACGAGACATTGACGGCACTATTACAGAACTAACACCAGACGAGGGAGCCAGAGCTTCTTTTTATGGATGGTCTCACGATGGAAAAAGCTTTATTTATGGTTCTAATAAAAGAGACAAGCGTTATATGGATGTTTATGAAATGACTGTTGAGGATCTGTCTTCTAAACTCATTTATCAAAATGATAAAGGCTATAGCTTTAATGCTATTTCTAGTGATAAAAACCTCTTGGCTTTAAGCAAAACGATTAACACAAACGACAGTGATATTTTTATCTATAATAGAACAGATAAATCACTTACCAAAGTCAACGAAAACCAAAGTAGTAATTCTGCTGAAGATTTCTCTTTAGATAGCAAAACACTTTATTATACTACAGATGATGGCGCTGAGTTTTCATATGTTATGAAATATAATATCGCTACAGGCGAAAGGAAAAAAGTTTTAGAAAGATCTTGGGATGTAAGCGGTATTTATTTTACTCATAATGAGAAATACATGGTAAGTTTTATAAATGAAGATGCTAAAAACGTTATAGAAATAATGGATATGGCTTCTGGTAAAAACTTGGAGCTTCCCGATTTTCAAAATGGTAGTATAACCAGTGTGGGGATTTCTAGAGACGAAACCATGATGCGTATGTATGTTGGTGGTTCCAATAGTCCCTCAAATTTGTTTATATACAACCTTGCCTCTAAAGAATTACACCAACTTACAGATGTACTCAATAAAGACATTGATGCCAATCATTTAGTAACAGCTAAAGTAATCAGATATAAGTCTTTTGATGGTGTAGAAATTCCTGCGATTTATTATTTACCACATCAGGCTTCGGCTGAAGATAAAGTTCCTGCTCTAGTTCTAGTACATGGTGGCCCTGGAGGGCAAAGCAGGCAAAATTTTAATTCTTTAACACAATACCTTGTTAATCATGGTTATGCAGTTTTGGCAGTAAATAATCGTGGAAGCAGCGGATACGGTAAAACGTTTTTCCAAATGGATGATCTCAATCATGGTGAAAAAGATTTACAAGATTGTGTAGAAGGTAAAAATTGGTTAGCCTCACAGCCACAAATTGATGCTAGTAAAATTGGTATTATGGGTGGGTCTTATGGTGGATATATGACGATGGCTGCATTGACTTATACTCCAGAGGAATTTGCTGTAGGAGTTAATATATTTGGGGTTACAAACTGGCTACGCACACTTAAAAGCATTCCGCCATGGTGGGAATCTTTTAAAGAGGCTCTTTACAAAGAATTGGGTAATCCGCATACAGCAGACTCAGTAAGATTACGTAAAATATCTCCCCTATTCCACACCGATAAAGTAACCAAACCTTTGATTGTTTTACAAGGTGCTAAAGACCCTAGAGTTTTACAAGTAGAATCTGATGAAATTGTGGCTGGTGTTCGTAAAAATGGTATTCCTGTAGAATACGTTTTATTTGAAGATGAAGGTCATGGTTTTGTGAAAAAAGAAAATCAAATTGAAGCTTATAGTAGCATACTCAACTTTTTAGACACGTATCTTAAAAAAGAAAATGCTCCTGTAGATGGTGAAATTCCCGTAAAAGAAATAGAAGCAGAAACTGAAAGCTAAAAAAAGCAAAAACGCTCTGAAAATTTCAGAGCGTTTTTTTATTTTAATAGAATGGTGAACATCTTTATTCTATCCGTTTTAAACCTTCTATACTTTCAATCTTTATTTGCTTACCAATAGTAGAAATAAGTCCTTCCTTTTTAAATTGAGATAAAACCCGTATTGCCGACTCTGTAGCAGTACCAACAATGTTGGCAAAATCTTCACGAGATAATAAAACACTAAGTGTACCATCTGGATTCACTCCAAAACTATTATGTATATATATTAAAGCTTCTGCTAATCGTTGTCTCACCGATTTTTGAGCCATATTAACTATAATATCATCAGCTTCCTTTAAATCATGTGCCATTTCTTTCAATACATCAAATGAAAACTTCGGATTCTTTTGAAGGTCTGCAATGATTTCACTCTTAGGAATAAAACAAACTTCCATATCATTTAAGGCCGTTGCTTGTAAATTAGAATTCTCGTCACTTATAAGAGAACGCTGCCCCAGTAATTGGCCTTTAACAACCATTTTCACTATTTGATCCTTACCGTTTTCACTTAATTTAGAAAGTTTACAAATACCATCTTTAACGCAATAAACGCCATTTATAGCATCTCCTTCTTCAAAAATAACAGTCCCCTTTTTTATAATGTGAGAGGTTTTACAATTAGAAATACGTACTAACTCATCTTTAGTCAAAGACTTAAGAGAATTAAACTGTTTAATAATACATTGTTCGCACTTGCCCATAATAATTAATAACTAAGTATGTAAAAATAAAGAAAACATGACAATTATCATATTAAAACAATCATTAAGTCACAACCTTTGTATTAGGTATAAATGAGCAAATAAAAATGAGCAATAACACATGTTTTCATTGTGGGTTAGATGCTACATCCTCTACAATTACATTTGACAATAAGTCATTTTGTTGTAATGGCTGTAAGACGGTTTATGAAATCTTCTCTATAAACGATTTAACCTGTTACTACGATTTACAGCAAGCCCCTGGTGCAACTCCTAAAGATGTAGAAGGCAAATACAATTTTTTAGATAATGCAAAAATTGTAGAACAATTACTGGAATTTAATAACGACGATACTCAAATCGTTACATTATATATTCCACATATACACTGTAGTTCTTGTATTTGGATTTTGGAGAATTTAAACAAACTAAATCCAGCGATTAGCTCATCTGTAGTAAATTTTGGCAAAAAAAATGTGCGAGTTACTTTTAATAGCGAATCACTTACATTAAAAAATCTCGTAGCATTATTAAGTAGCATTGGTTACGAACCCTTTATAAGTTTAGACGATTATAGTGTTGGTAAAAAACATGTAGATAGATCCTTAATATATAAATTAGGAATTGCTGGATTTGCTTTTGGAAACGTGATGTTTTTATCATTTCCAGAGTACTTTCAAGTGGATGGATTTTGGATAGAAAAGTATAAACCTCTTTTTAGATGGTTGATGTTTTTCTTTTCACTTCCTGTTGTTTTTTATTCAGCACAAGATTATTTTATTTCTGCATTTAAAGGACTTCGGTCAAAAATTTTAAATATTGATGTCCCCATTGCTCTAGGTGTTTTAGTATTATTTGTTAGAAGTTCTGCTGAAATTATTTTTGATGCCGGCTCTGGCTTTTTTGATAGCTTAACTGGGCTTATCTTCTTTTTATTACTAGGAAAGTTTTTCCAACAAAAAACATACACTTTTTTATCCTTTGAACGCGATTACAAATCATATTTTCCTATTGGGATTACAAAAATAACATTAGAAGGTACAGAAGAATCCATACAAGTATACGATATTGAAAAAGGCAATCGATTACTCATTAGAAATGAGGAACTTATTCCTGTAGACTGTATTTTAATCAAAGGAACAGCACGTATAGATTATAGCTTTGTTACGGGTGAATCTAAAACAGTCTCAAAACAATCAGGCGACAAATTGTTTGCTGGTGGAAAACAATTAGATGGTAGTATTGAAGTTGATGTATTAAAATCGGTGGAACAAAGTTACCTAACTCAACTTTGGAGTAATGATGTATTTAAAAAAGACAAAGAACTATCATTTACAAACATTACCAATAGTATTAGTAAACGCTTCACGATTGCTATTTTACTAATCGCATTAACCGCCACTTCATTTTGGTTATTAACAGACCCTAGTAAAGCACTAAATGTATTTACTTCGGTATTAATCATCGCATGTCCGTGTGCCATTGCCCTATCGGCTCCTTTCACTTTTGGAAACATATTGCGAATTCTAGGCAAGAAAAAATTCTATTTGAAAAATGCCAGCGTCATTGAACAATTGGCAAAAATAAACACCATCATTTTTGATAAAACTGGCACAATAACAGCAAACAAAGAAACGTCTATAAATTATGAAGGTTCTGAGCTTTCTTTAGATGAAGAAACCTTATTAAAAAGTACATTACGAGGATCTAATCATCCATTAAGCAGATCCTTATATAATATCTTGAATAAGCATGATATTCTCACTTTAGACACCTATGAAGAATTTTTAGGAAAAGGCATTGAAGCAAAACACAAAGATGATAACATAAAAATAGGATCTGCTTCTTTTGTTGGTCATACAAGTGATACAGCAACATTAAATACCACAGTGCATGTAAGCACTAACAATCAATACAAAGGCAAGTTTACATTCTACAATGCCTATAGAAAAGGCATCTCACAACTGTTTAATACGCTTAAAAAAGAGTATGATCTAGTCATTCTATCTGGCGATAATGCAGGTGAAAAAGAGAACTTAACCAAGTTACTCCCTACTAAAACAAAGTTACTTTTCAATCAGAAACCAGAAGACAAATTAGAATACATTAAATACCATCAAAACGAAGGCGCTAATGTCTTAATGATAGGTGATGGATTAAACGATGCTGGTGCTTTGGCACAAAGTAATGTTGGGATAGCTATTTCAGAAAATGTAAACGTGTTTTCCCCTGCCTGCGATGCCATTTTAGACGCTTCAAAATTCAACCAATTATTTAATTATATAAAACTATCTAAATCAGCTATAAAAATTATAAAATGGAGCTTTTTACTATCATTCATATATAATAGTATCGGACTCTATTTTGCGGTAACGGGTCAGTTGGCTCCAGTTGTAGCAGCGATATTAATGCCGCTTAGTTCTATTAGTATAGTCGCTTTTACAACCATAGCAACAAATATTTCAGGAAGGAAACTAAATTAATAAGATATAGAACATGACAAAAGTCATTTTTTAACAATAGGTATGACAGTAATTTTGAACCATAACTTCAAGTAGGTATGAGTGTTATTTATATTTTATTAGCTATAAGCATCATTGTAGCTGTTGGTTTCTTTATAGCCTTTATTGTAGCTGTAAAAAAAGGACAGTATGACGATAGTTATACGCCTTCAGTAAGAATGCTATTTGAAGACGAACTCGTTAAAGACAATTCCGATAAAACAATACTAACCAAAAAAGATTAAACTATAATTATGGAAATGCAGCAATTTCATTACGATAATAAGATCGTTAAAAATTTCATATACGCCACCATGCTTTGGGGCGTAGTGGGTATGTTGGTAGGCTTGCTACTAGCATTTATGTTTTTATTCCCTAATCTTACCGATGGTATTTCATGGCTTAGTTTTGGTCGATTAAGACCATTGCACACCAATGCCGTAATTTTTGCTTTTGTTGGTAATGCTATTTTCGCGGGCGTTTATTACTCTACGCAACGTCTATTAAAAGCCAGAATGTTTAATGATACCTTAAGTAAAATAAATTTCTGGGGCTGGCAACTTATTATAGTAGGTGCAGCAATCACATTACCTTTAGGTTATACAACATCTAAAGAATATGCCGAGTTAGAGTGGCCGTTTGATATTGCTATTGCTGTTATTTGGGTTGTTTTTGGATGGAATTTAATTGGTACCATTCTAAAAAGAAGACAACGCCACTTGTATGTTGCTATCTGGTTTTACATAGCAACTTTTGTGACTGTTGCTGTACTTCATATTTTTAACAGTTTAGAATTACCCGTGAGTGCTTTAAAAAGCTACTCGGTATATGCAGGTGTACAAGATGCTCTGGTACAATGGTGGTATGGACATAATGCAGTGGCATTCTTTTTAACCACACCTTTTTTAGGTTTAATGTATTACTTTATACCTAAAGCGGCTAACCGACCTGTATACTCATATAGATTATCTATTGTTCACTTCTGGTCATTAATCTTTATATACATCTGGGCAGGACCGCATCACCTATTATATACAGCCTTACCAGAATGGGCACAAAACTTAGGTGTGGCATTTTCTGTCATGTTATTAATGCCTTCTTGGGGCGGTATGATAAATGGGCTTTTAACGCTTAGAGGAGCCTGGGATAAAGTACGTACAGACCCAGTTTTAAAATTTATGGTGATAGCCATTACAGGTTATGGCATGGCCACATTTGAAGGTCCTACCCTATCACTTAAAAACGTTAATGCTATTGCTCACTTTACAGATTGGATTATTGCACATGTACACGTAGGGGCTTTAGCATGGAACGGTTTTCTAACCTTTGGTATGATATACTGGTTAGTCCCTAAGCTTTTCAAAACAAAACTATTCTCTGTTGGATTAGCCAACCTGCATTTTTGGATTGGTACACTAGGTATCATCATGTATGCTTTACCATTATATGTTGCTGGTTTTACTCAAGCAAGTATGTGGAAACAATTCAATCCTGATGGTACATTAGTTTACGGTAACTTCTTAGAGACCGTAACAGAAATCATGCCTATGTATTGGATGCGTGCCATTGGAGGCACCTTATTCCTTACAGGAATGTTAATCATGGTTTACAATGTTATTGTTACTATCAAGCAAGGTAGCAAGGTTGAAAATGAATTAGCTGAAGCTCCAGCACTCGAACGTGTTACTAAAAGACGTACTGCTAGTGAAGGATGGCACACTTGGTTAGAACGCAGACCTATCCAATTAACACTTTTAGCAACCGTTGCTATTTTAATTGGTGGTGTTATCCAAATTGTACCAACCATTATGGTAAAATCTAATATTCCAACCATAGCCAGTGTAAAACCCTATACACCTTTAGAATTAGAAGGGCGTGATATATATATTCGGGAAGGCTGTGTAGGTTGTCATTCACAGATGATTCGACCTTTTAGAAGTGAAGTAGAACGTTATGGGGAATACTCCAAAGCTGGTGAGTTTGTTTACGATCATCCATTCCTTTGGGGAAGTAAACGTACGGGACCAGACTTACACAGATTAGGAGGCAAATACTCAGACAATTGGCACTTTAACCACATGTACGACCCTCAAAGTACATCGTCTGGATCTATCATGCCGCGTTACCCTTGGTTGATAACTGGTAGCAGTAGTAAATTGGATAAATCGATGACTGAAGCTAAAATGGAAGCTATGGTAACATTAGGTGTTCCTTATACAGAAGAAGACATTACTAATGCACAGAAAGACATGTTAGCACAAGGAGCAAAAATAGAGCAAAACCTTTATACAGATCCTGATTTTGCCAAAACATATGAAGCTGATAAAAAATATGCTTCAGATAATGGAGAAGACTTTATCGAAATGAAAAATAGAGAAATTGTAGCGCTTATAGCCTATTTACAACGTTTAGGAACCGATATTAAAGTAGAAACAGCACAACAATAACCATCAAAAACCAACAAGCATGTTAAAATTTGTAAAAAATCATATGGAGAGTATTACAGGCATCGAAATTTATCCGATGATCTCTTTACTCATCTTTTTCATCTTTTTTGTAGCCCTTTTTTGGTGGGTAGTTACCGCTAAAAAAGACTATATAAAAACCGTAAGTAATATTCCTTTAGATAACCAAAACGACGATATATCATGAAACCGACTATTCAAAATATGAATTTACAGCTGAATAGAATCGGAGGTTACATTTGTCCATTAAAAAACAATAAAAAAACCATCAAATGAAAAAATTAATCCCATCTTGGATACGAGTTCCTATAGTATTCTTTATTATTTTCGGAGCCGTAGAATTCTTTATAGACTCAGGCAATAAACCAGCATTTATAGAATATCCAGCCGTTTCATTATTCTTATTACTAGTTCTCCTTATTTTAATTGCTATTGAAGCCATTGTAGGGGCTTTAGAAAATGTGATGCTTCACAGATTAGATGAAGAGGCCAAAGCACGGTTTTTAGAAGAAAAAGAGAAAAAATATGAATTTACTTGGCTAAAAAACATATATATAAAACTTCTTGGTCAAAAACCACTTGAAGAAGAAGGCGAAATTATTTTAGACCACAATTACGATGGCATAAAAGAATTAGATAATAACCTTCCGCCATGGTGGCTATATGGGTTTTACATTTCTATAGTTTTCGCTGCAGTTTATTTATTGAAATATCATGTTTTTAATGGAGATACTCAAATTGATGAATTAGAAACAGAACTAGCCGAAGCAAGAACAGCTATTGAAGCTTATAAAAAGACAGCTAAAGATTTAGTAGATATAAACACGGTTACCGTTCTTACTGAAGCTGCCGACTTAAATGCAGGTAAATCTATTTTCGAAACAACATGCGTTGCTTGCCATATGGCTGATGGTGGCGGTGGTATTGGTCCGAATTTAACAGATCCAAATTGGATTTTAGGTGGTGGTATCAAGAATGTTTTCAGAACCGTTTCTGAAGGCGGGCGTTCTGGTAAAGGGATGATTGCATGGAAACAACAATTAAAACCTTTGCAAATTGCGCAAGTTTCAAGTTATGTTTTAACATTACAGGACACAACGCCTGCTAATCCTAAAGCACCAGAAGGTGATGTATGGGTGGATGAAAATGTAGAAGTACCAACGGAAACGATTCAGGAGATTATAACAGATTAACACAAACTAAACTAAGTTGGAAAACCTGACAGGTCTAAAAAAATCCACTACGCCAGCAAACCCAAAAGCACCAGAAGGTGAAGTATGGGTAACAGAAAATGAAGAATAAAATCTAGTGTAGAAAAGAAATAACTTTGGAAACCCCAGAAAACGAAATATTTAGAGACTCAATAGCTACGGTTACCGAAGAAGGTAAACGTGCCTGGGTATTTCCAAAAAAACCTAGCGGTAAATTTTATAAATATCGCAAATGGGTCAGTTATGGATTGCTTGCTTTTTTATTACTGTCCCCTTTTATAAAAACAAATGGGAATCAGTTTTTAATGTTCAATGTATTAGAACGTCGTTTTAATATTTTTGGATTTCCGTTTTGGCCACAAGACTTTCATTTATTTGTTGTCTCAATGATTATTGGTGTTGTTTTCATCACACTATTCACCGTAGCCTTTGGTCGTATTTTCTGCGGATGGATTTGTCCGCAAACCATTTTTATGGAAATGGTTTTCCGTAGAATTGAATATTGGATTGAAGGAGATAGAGGAAAACAAATCCGTTTATCAAAACAACCATGGAACGCCGAAAAAATCAGAAAAAAAGGATTAAAGCTAATTATATTTCTTATCATTTCTTTCGTTATAGCTAATGTGTTTTTAGCTTATTTAATAGGAAGCGATGAACTTATTCAGTATATAATCGATGGCCCTTTTAGTCATGTAAGCACACTTATTTCATTAATTATTTTTACAGCTGTATTCTATTTTGTTTTTGCATGGTTTAGAGAGCAAGTATGCATTATAGCTTGTCCTTATGGAAGATTACAAGGTGCTCTTTTAGATACAAAATCTGTTGTTGTAGCATACGATCATAAACGTGGTGAGGCTGAAAATGGTAGAAAGAAATTCAGAAAAAATGAAGACCGAAATGCTTTAGGACATGGCGATTGTATTGATTGTTTTCAATGTGTCAACGTATGTCCTACTGGAATTGATATTAGAAATGGTACACAGCTAGAATGTGTTAATTGTACCGCTTGTATCGACGAATGTGACCATATCATGGAAAGTATTAATCTACCGAAAGGATTAATTAGATATGCTAGTGAAGAAAATATAGAAAAAAAAGCTCCTTTTAAATTAACAGCCAGAATGAAAGGCTACATAGCAGTCCTTTCTATAATGATAGGCTTACTAATTGGTATGTTATTTTTAAGAAACGATGTGGAGGCTAATGTTTTAAGACTACCAGGGCAATTATATGAACACAAAGAAAATAACGTAATTAGTAATGTATTTACCTATAAGTTGGTAAACAAAACTACAAACGATATTAATGATGTAAGTTTTAAATTAATGTCCCATAAAGGTGATTTAAAATTAGTGGCTACTCACGATAGCTTTATAGTACCACGTCAGGGAATTGCAGAAGGCACCTTATTTATTGAGATTAATAACGCCGCTTTAACAGGCGACAGAAATAAAATAAAAATAGGCGTATACAAAAGTGATACATTAATTGAAACGACAACAGCTAATTTTTTAGGGCCAAGGAGCTATAAATAAGTATTAAAATGAAACGGCTAATCAATTTAAATTCAGATACTATTTCAACAGAGCATATTTGCTGTGCTATATCCGATAAGAAATGTATTGATAGCTATCAAGCCAAAAAAGATTGGTTAACTAAAGAATTTAATAACGGATATGTTTTTCGCAGAATTGATGAAAGAGCGAAAGTATTTATAGAATATGGCCCAGCTGAAAATGCCTGGATTCCTATTAAAGCTGAAAACTATATAAATATTAATTGCTTTTGGGTGTCTGGAAAATATAAGCGTAATGGCTATGGAAAAGCATTATTAGGAACTGCTATTGAGGATGCTAAGAATCAACATAAAGATGGTCTAGTAACCGTAGTTGGTACTAAGAAATTTCACTTTATGAGTGATACAAAATGGTTTCTCAATCAAGGTTTTGAAGAGGTAGAAAGAATTTCAAGTGGTTTTAGCCTTTTGGTAAAAAAAATAACAAAAAATGCAACATCTCCTGTTTTTAATGAGTCCGTTAAAAGTGGGGAATGCTCTGAAAAAAATGGCGTTGTTGTTTATTATTCAAATCGGTGTCCTTTTGCAGAGTTTCATTCAAAAAACTCTTTAGTAGAAACGGCAAAAAACAGAAACCTACCACTTAAGATAATTAAGCTAGAATCTATGGAACAGGCGCAAAATGCGCCAAGTCCAGCAACAATTTTCAGTCTGTTTTATAATGGTAAGTTTATAACGACCGATATTAGTGTTTGTATGGATTCAAGATATGACAAAGTAATGGAAAAAGCTTTGAAATTAAATTAAAAGAAAAATGACGTTCTGAAATAAATTCAGAATTATAAAAATAAGAAATCATGAAAATAAACTGGGGAACAGGAATTGTAATTGCTTTTATAGGTTTTATAAGCTTTATAATGTACTTCATTATTACAATGAATGTAGATGATGCATACAGTCATGATTTAGTCACAGAGGATTATTATGCTGAAGAATTAGAATATCAAAAAGACATTGACAAACTAAAAAACGCAAAACACTTAAATAAAAATATCACATATAAAAAATCAGTTGAAGGGCTAATAATTAGTTTCCCCGATACGATTGATTTTAACAAAATCACAGGAAATGTGTTCCTATACAGACCATCTAACAAACATTTAGATTTTGATACTGCTATTTCATTATCTAAACCCACTTTGCTCATACCTGACAATCGTTTGGTAGATGGTCGTTGGAACATTAAAATAGATTGGCAATACAACGGAAAATCATATTTATTTAAAGAATCTATTAATTATTAAACATGCTCATTTCAGCATTTGTATTAGGGCTTTTAGGAAGTTTCCACTGTCTGGGGATGTGTGGTCCTATTGCATTTATGCTTCCTTTAGATCGAACAAATGCTTATAAAAAAGTATCACAAATCACAATGTATCATGTTGGCAGGCTATTAGCTTACAGCATGATTGGCTTGGTATTTGGACTCATTGGCAAGAGCTTGTATATTTTTGGGTTTCAACAACAACTCTCCATTATTACTGGTATCTTAATGATATTGGTTGTTTTAATTCCACAAAAAACATTCAACAAATACAATATTTCAAAACCTATTTATAAACTCATATCTAAAGTAAAATCTGCCTTAGGTAAAGCTTTAAAAAAGAAAACTGCCGATACCTTTTTAACTATTGGTTTTTTAAACGGTTTTTTACCTTGCGGACTTGTTTATATGGCTTTATTTGGAGCTATTGCTGGTGGAGATACATTTAAAGGCAGCCTCTACATGGCTCTTTTTGGTTTAGGCACCATACCATTAATGACCTCTGCTATATATTTTAGTAATTTTTTAAAAGGAACTGCTAGACAAAACATACAAAAAGCAATTCCAGTTTTTGTTATTTTTATTGGATTGCTTTTTATCATTCGTGGTTTAGGCCTTGGCATACCATATGTATCACCAGCTCCCGTTATTGATAGTATTTCTAGTGCTATTGAATGTCACTAATACCATTTCTGCATTGAAATTACTGTAAAAGAAAATGAGGATTTTTTTTCTTTATACAAAATAGAAAGATAAAGCATAGCCTTAGTTACGGTTTCTTTTTATGTTGAAGTAGAAAGGAGAAAAGAGCGTTTTATTACGGTCATTTGGATGTAGAAATGGTATAAGCTTTAAGGATTGAAGTTTTGTATTCTGTTGGCTATTTTTACTTTTTTCTATGTTTTTTAAATTAATACAACAAAAAACATGACAGACATTTAACGATCGCTGGCGATTGTGTCGTAAACAAAATATACCAACAAAATGGCATTGCAACAGCTTTGGATACTTCTCGTGGTGTTGTAAACATAGGGAATGCTAAATTAATTGGCTATGGGTACATTACCTCCAACTACATTGATTATGAACTAAAAACAAATTGAATACCTTAAATTATAACATCCTTATGGTTTCATTTTTGTTTATTTCTTAAATTTAATTACTTTTAGTAAAGTAATTGAATTAAAAACGTTTCTCAATTATTTTAAATAAAAACAAGTACATCATCAATTCAGGAAAAATCATCTTACAATTAAGATCTATGAGAATGGTTTTATCTTATTTAATGATAGAACTCATTTAGACTTTTTGGATTTAAGCGAAAATTAGAAGTTTTTGCCTATGTTGAAGAGTTTTTTGAGTTGTATAGCAGAGCTACGGAAGGAAAAAAAGACAAAAACAGCAATTTTTTAGCAAATTGAAAAAGTCTAAATGAGTTCATAATAAAGGATCCGTTACTACAATGCTTTTAGCAAAAAAATATTTTACAGGTGATATACAAATAGCATTTAATACATTCTTAAAAAGAAATAAACTATCAAAATAAAAACTTACTACTAACACACTATATCAAATGAAAACACTTATTTTTTACACACTATTATTTTTAACCTTAATGGCCTGTAATGACAAACCTTCTTCCGAAGAAAAAACCACTGTTACTACACAACCAAAAAACCTTGAAAAAAATATCATCGATTTATCTCATACCTATTCCGATAAAACTATTTATTGGGTAACGTCAAAGGAATTTGAATTAGATACTGTGTATAGAGGGCAAACAGATAAAGGATATTATTATTCAGCTAATAATTTCTGTACTGCAGAACATGGCGGAACTCATATAGATGCTCCAATTCACTTTGTGGAAAACGGACAAACAGTGGACGAAATACCTCTAGAAAAATTAATTGGACCCGCTGTCAAGATTGATGTATATTCAAAAGCCATCAACAATCCTGACTACCTAGTAAGTATAGAAGATTTTAAAGCCTGGGAAATAAGTCAAGGCAATACAATTCCAGATGGAAGTATCGTTTTAATCCAAACTGGGTTTTCAAAATATTACTCTGACAAAATCAAATACTTAGGAACCGATAAACGCGGAGAGGATGCCGTAAAGCTATTGCATTTTCCTGGTCTTTCACCTGAAGCAGCTGAATGGTTAGTTAAAAATCGTAATATTAATGCTATTGGTATTGATACGCCTAGTATTGATTATGGTCAATCTGAATATTTCAAAAGCCATGTAACACTTCTTGAACAAAAGATTCCTGCTTTTGAGAATCTTACTAATCTGGATAAATTACCTCTAAGTGGATTTGAAATTATTGCCTTACCTATGAAAATTGAAGGAGGAACCGGAGCACCTTTAAGAATAGTAGCCATCGTGACCGATGAAAAGAAATAACTGCTACAAGTGATTAATCATTTGTGTAATAACCCATAAAACAACAGACGGTCTAAGGGATTTACCTTAGACCGTCTGTGCTCAAATAAAAATATTACTAACTTACTTAATTAACTTTTAATTTTAAATGTTATAACGGGCAATGTTGAATGATTAGCAACATCTTCCCCGACACTTCCTTGGAAAAAATGTGATAACCCTTTTCTTCCATGTGTTGGAATAGCAATTAAATCGGCTCCAATTTTAATTGAAGAACTTAAAATTCCATCTTCAACGCTATAATCTGAAGTATAATAAACATCATCCATTCTATCTAGGTTTCCTTCAGCTTTAGTAAAGAAATTAACAGCAAGCCTTTCTATTTCTAAAGAATTTCTAAACTTGTCATTTGGTAAATTCACATAAACCAAATACATTTTAGAACCCATTTTTTCAAATATTTTAACAGCATCCAAGTATGTTTTTATAGAATCTTCGGAAAAGTCGCATGCATAAGCAACTACTTCAAAATTAATTTGAGGGACATGATTCTTAACAACCAACACTGGAATATCTGCATTTCTTACCACACGTTCTGTATTAGATCCAATAAAGAACTCCTTAACACCACTAGCACCATGAGACCCCATAACGATAAGGTCGGCATCATACTTCTTTGCAATTTCATTAACTTCACTAAACACTTTAAAGTGCTTAACTATTGGGGTTACTTTAATATCTTTTAAATAATCTTTTTTAAGAAAATCTTCGAATCTTTGTTCTGCCAATTTTAAAAAATAAATCACTTTCTGAGGTTCTTCTCCTCCAGCTGTAAGCATAACTTCAGACATTTCTAACATATGTAGCGCCAATAATTCAGCGTTATTCTTTTTAGCTAATTTTGCTGCAGTATTTAAAGCGTATTCTGAGTGTTCAGAAAAATCTATCGGTACAATAATCTTCTTCATAATTTGTAGATTTAAGTTCCCCTTTTAAACGGAGAGGTTAATATTAATATACATCTCTTCTCAAGCATCAAGCATTCTTTAAATTAAACTGTCATTGAAAATAACTGGGTATCTGGTTGTTTTCTTTGCAATAATACATCGAAAGCCATACAGATGTTCCTAACAAACGGCTGTCCTTTTTTAGTTATCTCAATGGTATTTGAACTCATATTTAGTAAACCGTCTATTTCCATTTCTTTTAATCGGATCATAACTTCTGGTAATTCGTCAAAATAAAGATGATCTTGAGTCCAGGTTGTTTTAAAACGACACATTAAATTAAGAATATGTTTTCTGATAATTAGATCTTCTTCATTGAGAATATGCCCTCTATAAACTGGCAAAATATCATCCTTTAATAAATCATAATAAGCTTCAATACTTTTAACATTTTGAGCAAATCCATACCAACTATCACTAATTGATGATACACCCAAGCCAATCATAGCTTGTGTTTTAGATGCAGTATATCCCATGAAATTCCTATGTAAACTACCATGTGTCATAGACTTGAATAATGAATCGGTAGTCAATGCAAAATGATCCATACCTATTTCACTATAACCAACTTCAGAAAGTAATTGTTTTCCCAATTCATATTGTTGTCTTTTTAACTCAGCAGCAGGCAAATCGGAATCATTAAACCCTCGTTGTCCATTACCTTTAATCCATGGTACATGTGCGTAACTATAAAAAGCTAATCTATCTGGTAATAATGTTTTCGTTTTTAAAATAGTTTCTTTTACATCCCCTAAAGTTTGAAATGGTAGCCCAAAAATGATATCATGACCAACCGAAGTATAACCAATATCTCTAGCCATATCGGTAGCACGTTTTACATTTTCAAAAGGCTGAATTCTATGTATTGCTTTTTGTACTGTTTCGTTATAATCTTGAACGCCATAGCTTACTCGTCTAAAGCCAACATCGTAAAGTGTTTGTAAATGTTCTCTAGTGGTATTATTTGGATGTCCCTCAAAGCTAAACTCATGGTTATTTGCAAGAGTAGATCTTCTTAAAATACCATGAATTAATCGCTGTAAGTTTTCAGGACTAAAAAAAGTTGGTGTACCACCTCCTAAATGCAATTCTTTAATTATTGGCTTTTCATCGAATAACTCTAAATATAAATCCCATTCTTTTAAAACAGCAGTTATATAAGGTGATTCCACACTATGTTGTTTAGTAATACGCTTGTTACACCCACAAAACGTGCACAAACTCTCGCAATATGGTAAGTGAATGTAGAGACTTATTCCTTCTTCAGAATTACTTTCTTTGAAAGATTCTATTAAAGATCTCTTCCATTTTTTTAGAGAAAATGTCTCATTATTCCAGTAAGGAACAGTTGGATAACTCGTATAACGAGGCCCAGCAATATTATACTTATTTACTAATGAACTTAACATACCTAACTTTTATAGTTCAAAAGTATAGTATCGTAGGCTTTAAAAATATGATATATGTCATAGCGAATATTTGCAATTCGATTTTTATTAGTTTAATTTCACATCTCTAAAAAAATTAAAAGAATGAAAAGAATAATCGCATTGTTAATCCTTGTTTCTGTAGTATCAGCTTCATGTAAACAAGAAAAAAAAGACCCTAATACGGATCCATCTACCCCAGTAGAAGCAACAGAAAAATTTGTAGTTAAACCCGAAGCAACATCAGTAAAATGGACCGCTTACAAGACCACTGAAAAGAAAGGTGTTGGAGGTGAATTTTCAGTTTTAAATTTTGAAACTAAAGAAGGTACAACGCCTCATAAAGCTTTGAACAATTTAACCTTCTCAATACCAATTAGTAGTCTCATTACAAAAGACGAGAGTCGAGATGCAAAATTAAAAGAGTTTTTCTTTGGAGCCATGTTAGATACTGAGTTTTTAAAAGGTACTATTAAGTATACCAATGATACATGTATTGCTTCAATTACCATGAATGGTGTGACTAACGATTTACCATTAGCTGTTAGTATAACTGATAGTAGACGTGTAAGTATGACCGGTACCATGAACCTTAAAGACTGGAATGCTTTAGGCGCTTTAGAATCGATCAATAAAGCTTGTTTTGATTTACACAAAGGAGCTGATGGTGTAAGTAAGACTTGGGAAGATGTTGCTATAGAAGTTAGCACCTTTCTTCGTAAAAACTAATAAAAATACTATTCCTTACCATACAAGCTACTTTAACGAGTAGCTTTTTTTTATTAACTTAGTAACTATTAAACAAGTCTTCAAAATAGCTAATGAAAAAAATCTATTCCGTTGAAGAATATATTGAGGAACATGCTCATTTTAGTGAAGCACTGATCATGTTGCGAGATATTATTAATACTACTGAATGTATTGAAACCATAAAATGGAGTGCTCCAGTTTATACAATAAACGGCAAGAATGTTTTGGGTTTAGGTGCATTTAAAAATCATTTTGGAATTTGGTTTTTCAATGGTGTCTTTCTTAAAGATGAGTATAATTTACTCGTAAACGCGCAAGAAAGTAAAACGAAAGCGTTAAGACAAATGCGTTTTGAGTCTATTACAGAAATAGACAAACACATTGTTTTAGCATACGTTAAAGAAGCTATTGAAAACCAAAAACTAGGCAAAGAAATAAAACCGGATCGCAGTAAAAAGGAAACCGTTATTCCTAAAGAATTAAAAGATTTGTTTACAAAAAACACCGATTTAAAAAATAGTTTTGAAACTTTATCTCCCTATAAACAAAGAGAATATTGTAACTATATTGATAGTGCAAAACGAGAAGCAACCAAACAAACGCGTTTAGAAAAAATCATTCCCATGATTTTACAAAATATAGGTTTAAACGATAAATACAAAAATTGCTAGGCGTTTTAATGTAAAAATAGGATGGTTCATACTTAAACATAAATGTCCACAACCATCAAACCAGAATTCCAGCAACAAAGTTTATTAAAAAAGGTGATTCTTCTAATTAACTGGTATGCTTTTTTCAATTAAACTCATTATTTTATGAGGTTCTACGTAATTCTTGATAACTTTTTTAACCCCGGCATTACGTAGTTTGTTATTTTCATTAAAATCTACCCCAATAAAATCAATATCAATTTCTGTTAGTACCTCTCTATTTGACATTTATCGTAATATGATCAACGTAGAAAATAATATCGTGCAACTTATTCTAGCACATAGTTTGCTACTATATAAGACTTTATAGAGCAATAGAGTGTTTCATCCTTGATTTATTTTTAATAGAAGTAATGCCAAAGAGTGTTATAGAGTCTAAAAGTTTGAGCTTCATTCATATTTCACCCCATTACACTACTCAATTTAAACATTGGCAAATACATTGCTATTAAAATTACTCCAACCAGAACACCCACAATTAAAATAATAAAAGGTTCCATAATAGTAGATAACATTTTAGATTGTTGTTGTACTTGAGTATTATATTGCATATTAAGTCTATCAAAAATATACTCGGTTTGGTTAGTTTCCTCAGCTACTTTTACTAAAGCAATCATTTTATTATCAAATAGTTTATGTTGGCTTAAACTTTTGCTTAACGATTGCCCTTTTAATATATGCTGTTTCACACTTTCTAAAGCATGTTGTAACGGATAGAAATCAATCATTTGTTTTACTAATTGAATACTATTAACTACAGGAACTTTTGAGGCTGTTAATAGCGATACCGCTTGCGTAAACTGCGATAAATAGATAAGTTTAACAAAGTTGCCAATAAAAGGGAGTTTTAGAATAACAGTGTCTTTAAACTGTTTAAAACGTTTCTTTTTATTAAAAAAGGATTTAGATACTATTAAAAGTAATATACCCAAAAGGATCAGCCATCCATAGTCGCCTACAAATTCTGAAGCACTAATAATTAATTTAGTAATAGCAGGTAACTCAACGTTTTGCTGTGTAAATATATCTTGAAACATAGGTACTACAAACCTTAGCATAAAAGCCACAACTAAAACAGCAGTGCTTAAAATAATAACTGGATACGTTAAAGCACTTATTAAATTTCTTCGTTGTTCATTCTTCCTAGAAAAAAAACTTCCCAATTGTTCTGTGACTTGAAATAGCGTTCCTGTTTCCTCTCCTATTTTAATAGAATAATACTCATAATCTGTAAATTGCTTTTGAACTTTTAATGCTTCAGATAAACTTTGTCCTGAAACAATGTTATTGGAAATTATATTTAAAATTTCTTGATTTTGTTTTTTCTTTTGCGAATTTTGGATGAGTTCTAAACCATCTTTCAAACTAATACCTGCTTTTAATAAAACGCTTAGTTCAATATAGAAATCTTCCTTTACCTTGTTGGAAAATGCTTTATTAAATAAAACAATCTCCTTTTTTAAAAAAGAGGTTTTTTCAGATTCCTCTTTTAGTACTGGTCTTTGAGTTACTATGTTATCCAATTGAAATCCCATCAGTTTATAAAAGGTGTTGCATCATTTTTTTTAAAGACAAATAGTTTTTGACTTTGAAAAAGCTTTGAAGTTTGAAGTTTTATTGCATCTATTAGCCCAGACTCAATAATGTCACCATCAAAAAAGAATAATTTATTTTGAAGTTGAATGTTCAAAGTATCCCTGTTTTTAATGATATATGTCTCATGAAATTGGTAGTGTAAAGAATCAATATGATTACTAAATTTTATTTCATCTTGCAAAGCATCATATTCTATTTTTGTGTATCGATTAAAATCTATCCATAGTGACTGTTCCAGTTTATTAATCTCAGTATTATGAATAAAGTTACTTTGAATCCCAGTAATATGTTTTTGGACTAAAGACAAAACAGAAAAGGCTAAGCCTATCACTATACTAGTCAATATTAATACGACTATCATTTCACTTAATGTAAAAGCTTGTATTTTATTATTGCTTTTCACCTATAGTTTTAGTTACGGTTTTGTTTATAGTTCTATTTATAGCTTCAAACTCAATTTTATTTGATTGATTTTCTTTATACTCTGTAATTGAAACTTCCCAATTATTAAAATCATCTTGATATGGTATTTCCAATTGCTCATTGATGTATAAATATTCTAACTCATTTAAATGGGTATCTATAGTTCTTGTATTATTCTTAATGGTATTTGAAAATAAATTATTTAATATCATACTAGAAATCATAAACACGACTACAATCAGCACCGTAGCAACCAAAGTTTCCATAAGTGTAGAGGCTCTTATCTTTTTTAGTATAACCATGTCATTACACCTTTTTTAGAATTTTTAAAGGATAAACCTATATATTCCTGAGCCAAATCATCAACGATTATGGTTCCATTATAAATATGGTTTTGATACGACGACCCAGATTGATTCGCTATAAAATTTGAGACAAACACGCTACCATAAACAGTTCCTAATAACTCTAGGTTTCTATTGCAATATATTTCACCCAAAATAAGCGCTTGATCATCAATAAAAACTTGAGCTTTGTAGTTTTTCGTTTCTCCTAAATAAACAATAAATCCTTTTAAAGTTGAACCCTTTGCAACTTTTACCAAAGGTGTTTGTTTTTGATTGTTCGTGTTTTCTGCAGGTATTTTATTTTTTAAATCTTCATTTAAAATTAATGCCGATGGATAATTTAACGTACAATTTTTACCTATCGTTATTCCTTTTGTAGCTATAGCTTGAAAAGTCCCTTTTGTGTTGCTTTTAATTTCAATTTCCGGAGCTACTAAAACTATATCTTTTAAGTTTGAGTTTGCATCAACAATTATTTTAGTTTTTGATTGTACCAAAATATGTCCCTTAAGAGATACTCCTATTAAATGAACATCAGTATGACTATAAATCACTTGCAAAGGATTTAAAAAAGAGTTTTTAAAGCTATTACTTCTATTTAAATCAAGAAACTGATTTTGGTTTATAGTACCTATTTGATTTTGAATGGTTTTAATCTGGTTTCGAGTTTCATCTAATAGTTCTGGAAGTTTACTACTAGTTCTGGTTACTCCATAAATAAGTTGATTTCCATAAAAAGAATGACCAGAAATATTACCAGTTCTAACACCTTGTTTTGGTAAATAAGCAACGCCACGTATTTTGGTATTACCTACTAACACTAATGGTTTGTTTTTATCTTCAACATATAAGGAGGTTCTATTAATTTTTGGTTGTAGTGCTCCAATGAGTGCTACCTTCTTAAATCGGTTTGTTTTTATAGTAGCTATTGCTATTACTTTTTCAAAAACGCCCCAATAGTCTCGGTGAACACTTACAGTTTTATAATCTTCATCTTCTAAATTAATAGTAATAGAGTCACTTAGTGGGGTCTTATTTTGAAGAACATAATCAATACCTTTATTAGTGTTTTCTATGGTTTCTAAAACAAAATCCGTTTGAATATTAAAACGTTTATGGGTGTCAATTAAAATGATACATGCTGTTAATAACAGGGCAATCACAACCACAATGAACATGGTGAATTGTAATGCGCCTGCCTTTATTTTTTGCAACATCATAATTTTGTTATAGTCTTTCTTTGTCCTTTAAAAATTACTGAAGCTTCTTTGCTGTTTGCCTTTAATAACTTGACGTTCTCTATGTTTTGTCCTACTTTTATAATGTGTTGTTTTTCATTAATAGAAAGCACACAAACTTTTTCTTTGCTGTCTTGTTTTAAAATGACACCATGATATACCAAAGATGGCCAAAGAATAGGCGTTTTTAACACCGCTTTTTTAGTATTTGAAATAGGATTTCTTTTTTTATGCAAAATACCTAAAAAAGGATCCCTATCTAGCGGTTGAATTGAAAACGTATCAACTTTCGTATTTATCTTTGGGTTAAAAGCGACATTAATATTTTGTTTGGAAGTGTTAGGTTCCGTAGGTTTGATAGTTAATATAATTCTATATCCAACAATACCCCATATAGCTAAAACCAAACCTAATAACGTATATGTTTTTGTTTTACTCTTCAACTCTAAAACTTTGTTGTGTATAACTAGTTATATATCCTGAGTTTTCTGCTCGTATACGCCACTGATAGTCTTTAAAGTCTAATGTTGTTAAAAAACTAGTTCCTACTAGTATACTATCTTTTACTATTTGTTGTGCGTTTTCAAAAGTTGGGGTGGCTATTTGCAAATGATACGTTTCGGCATCTTCAAGAACTTCCCAAGTAAATATCACTTCGGTAGCTTTTAATACCACATCATTTGATGGTGCTAAAGCAATAACTTCTTTATTTGAGATGTCTTCAACTTCAATAATGTCATCGCAAGATATCATACAAAACACAACAAACAATGCTTTTATATAAAGTTTCATTTTACTACAGTTTATAATAATTAATTTTCTTTTTTGCTCGTTTAGAATAACGATAAGTGTTATTGGGGCAACTATTAAATGTGGTTACCAGATCTACGATATTAAGTTGGTATTTATTGTTTTCTTGCCAGCAACAATTAGCCGTTTTATAACCAAACACAATACCGTCGTTAAAAACTATGGTTCCTGTCTTTTTGTTGGCTTCATATAACTGTAATGCATAAGTTTTACGAATATCTTCTACCAAAAAAACAGCATTAGCTTTCGTTACATTATTTAAATCGTTTTCATTTAAAGCCATAGAAATACTAATTACCACATTCGTATTTTGATTATGGCTTAAATAATTTTTTATATCCTCATTGTCTTTACGGTTAAAAGCATTTATAATGCTTACTTTATCTGCTATTTGCAGTTCAATATATTTGGGTTTATTTGCAATAGAATCTATATAGTTAATTTTTACTTTGGCTGATTGTAACGCTTTTGCTTTTGTGAAATTTTTAAAAGTTTGTTTTGTAAATGGTTTAATACTTACTGCTAATTTTATAGGTTCTACATATTTTGGAACTGCAGCACTATTAAATTCTTGTTGTAACAAAAAATCTTTGTCTGTACCAATGCTTCCAACGGTTATTTGCTGAGTTGTTTTAGTTTGATAAGATTGTAAAGAGATGGTTTTACAGCTTACTATAAAGCATGTTATGCTGATTGATAAACACATTTTAAATACCTGTATTTTAAGCTTTTTTATATTAAACATATTTAAAGTTTATTGTGTTACCCCAAAAGTATAGCCTAACAATAGCCTCTAAAGTTTTTAAGGATTTAGTAAAACAAATGGTTTTTCTACTCAAACATTTTAAGTGTGTTCTTAAATTAAGATGTAAGCGTTCAATATGATTGGTGAGTGATTTTCCTGCCCTGTGAATATTTTTAGGAATTAGCTTTTTGTAAGAACTAAAATGGTCTGAATAAATTCGTTTAGGATTAAGAAGCAATATCCTATTTACCACATTAGCAATATGTTTTGCTTTTCTCTTACCAATATAAAGAGCAACTATAGTTTTAGTTTTTCTATTTATGGCATAAGTTATCCAATATCTATGCTTTTTATTCTTTATCCTAGCATACATTTCATCAATTTCATACGATTGCTGATGTTCAAATAAAGCTGGGCGTTTTGTTTGTTTTGAAAGATATAAAAGACGCTTTTTTACGGTATGTCTTGAGATTCTCAAAACCCTTGATATATCATTAATACCACAGCTATTAACAATCAGTCTATAAATTAATTTGTTTGTGTGCTTTTGGTAGGATTTATAGGTATACCTTTTTTGAGTACTTTTTTTACATAACCTACAAAAATACCGTTGCACTCCATTAGCTTGGAAGCCATTCTTAATACATTTTTTATCACATACCTTGCACTTCATAGCTAGAAATTACATGGTAAATGTATTTTATTTAAAGCTAAAAAAAATAAGGTTTATCCTTACTATTGGTAAGGTTTTTATAAATTTTACCCCCTAATTTAAACCACGAGAGGTTTTGGAAGCCAATTATAATACGTTTTAAGAGCCTAAAACAAAAACAGGCATACCTAAATATACCTGCTTTTTATATTATAAATCATTTTAGTTTATTAAATATCAAATAGTTATACTTTAAAAAAGCACACCCACTAATTTAGACCATTACCTACCTAAATACACCTGTTTTTTTTATAATTATATTATTCTTATTGACTTATATATAGGATAGTTAAATATTTAATTTTGACTATCAACTAGTTTGAACGGTGACCATTTGAGTTGTTGACAGATTTAATTTTCACTAATTTTTTCATCATTCAATTTGTCAATTAACCAGAAAGGAAGTGAACTCATCCATTTTAGCTTTGTATCAAAAAAATGATGGTTTAACCTATCCAAAACATGTTCAGGGTAATAAACCCCCATTATTTCCAAACCAGTACAATCTTTTTTAGTAGCGGGAATAACATTAATGTAATCCGGTGGCAACGCAATTCTAAATTTATTATTATCAATTACATCCTGAATATAATACGGTCTTTTATCTAGTAGAGACTCTTCAATTTCAATTAGTCCCATTACTTCCCATTCATTAGTTTTCATTGCCTTTTTATAATTTACTGCGTTAGTAAATAAAATTGGCTTGTAGATTACACTCTTATAATCGAAATTTTTATCATTTGTTATAAAATCAAAAAATGTCATAAATGTTTTGTCAATAATTAAACCATAGGTGTAATAATCACCAACTAGTTTTATCCGTATTATTTTTCTTTTTATCATTGAATCCTTAAAATTTAAATACTCCAGTAAATCCATGTGCTTCGCCAAATGACATTGAAGCAGCCTTATGGTAAGTATAACCATTTGGATTATATCTTGCAACTCCCCTTATTGCATTAGCACTTGTTGCATTTGCTTTTCTATTTGGGTCAGATAATGCTCCACCGTAAGAGTCTATGAGTTGTTGTTCTCTTCCTCTAACCGCAGCCCTGCCAGCAACTCCTTTATGGAATACATCAAGTCTCGCAATACCAAAACCAAGTGCAGTCATATGATGAGAAGCATCTCTTCTAGCAACAATTTCTTGTGGAGTTCCAAAACCACTAGCTCTTCCTACATATACTTCCCCATTAGGGCCTATTTTAGTATAAGTTACGTGAACTCTATCTCTAGGTCTTCTTCCGGGTGGGTATTCAGGAGTATCACTAGTAGCTAAAAGTGGTAGAAGTGCTGTCAAAGCTGCTGTGACACTCATCCCTGTTCCTGTCGCTACAGCTGCTTCTGTAGTAGTCACTACAGCTTCAGTTGCTGTTGCAGCTTGATAACCTTCAAGTCCCCCTGCACCTATTAAAGCTAAACTCGGACCAGTTGCATCACTATCCGAAACATTTGTAGGCTCATCATTATCTCCACTATTTTGACTTTCTGCCCATTTTATAGCTGCATCATAACTTGCATTATCATTTATTAATTTGCCATCATCGTCATATTGTTCATATTGCTCAGTGTCCCAATTATATTTGAATGAATCTGCACCTGAAGGGTCAGACCAATATATTGGATTATTATCAAACGCCACATAAGGAGACATAGTATAATGAGTAACTGGGTCAATACCAGTCCATCTTCCTATTGCTGGGTCATACTGGCGTAGTTCCATCTCATAGAGATTAAGTCCTAAGCTTTCCTCTAACTCAACACCATTATATTTAAAATCAAGTGCTTTATTACTAGAATTCACCACGTTATTATACCCTTTATGTTTAAGACCAAAAGGGTAGTAGTTGTTTTCTTCTAGTATATCTGAAGAATTAACCGTACCGTCATTGTTACTATCTTTGTAACTCAATCTAATGTTCCCTAAGTGATCCTTAAACTGATAAATATAGTCAAATCCCAGAGATAAATCAAATTCATCTTTGGGCTCGACATAGCCTTCAGGGTGGTTAAAGAACTTCAGTGTTCCTGATTCCACTAAATCGATTGTCTCATAGACATAGTTACCGGCATATTCGGTCAGCTTGTATTCTATGATAACATACTCTTCATGTGCTGGTCCTTCATAATTGCCTGCCTCTACTCTTTTGGAGAGTTTATTGCCCAAAGCATCATAGACGTATTCGATAAAAGCAAGATGGTAGCCGTCTAGATCGTCGACCAATACCTCTGCAGGTAGGTTCAGGTGGTTGTATTTTATAATTCCTATATGCTTATTCTTGTCCTCAATCATATTACCATTGGCATCATAGTCGTAGTCTGGGACTCCAGCTTCGTTATAGTCCTTAAACCCATAAGTGTTTATTGTACTGGCCATATCGCTTACCCTTGAGAGTTGATTGCTATCGTCCTTGTACTTATAAAAGAGCTTGTCCAACTTTACGTTATCTGTAAAGGTAGCGTTAGGCGCATTTCGTATGAGTTCCTGAATGTTACCATTCTTATCGTAAACCACGTCCTTTAAACTAAAGAACTGGTTCTCCTCCCCAAGCCATTTACCGGCCTTATAAGTGGCATCCGTAATCCGGTTCAGGGCATCATATCTATACCCGTAGCCTCGTTTCTTGTTGTCATTGGCCGTTTTCCAGATAGTCTCACTGATGTTGCCGTTGTATAGAGGCTCTGTATCTAACTTAAGATGTCCTCCGCTATAGGTCACCGTATTATAGTTTATCTTAAATGCGAAAAGATCCTTGCCCAACCAGTCCGTATCATTTATCTGTTTGAGCCACCCCCTGATGTTATATGTATAATCAATATTCTGTAGTCTCTTGGGAGCAGTTTTCTTACCGCCCACACCCTTAGAGATCAACTGCCCCAACTCATCATAGGTATTCTTCACGATAATCTCTTCACTGGCAGCCACATTGTTGATAATCTGCGATTGTTTGGTTAGACGCCCCATATGGTCATAGATAAAATTATCCTTGGTTTTTATAGTCGTGCCATTTTTGGTATGTTCCGTTTCAGAGAAGATCACTCGCCCTGTAAAATCATATTTGCTTTCCGTCTTGTCTGTCGTGACCAAGTATTCGTTATGGCTATAGATATGGATGGGCCTGGCCTTTTCATCATAATAGCTTACCGTTGTGATCCAATCATTGGTATTAGGGTCATCATCCAATACCTTGACCTTGCTGCCTGTAGCCAATCCTTTTATCTTATCTGTAGGGGATACGCTAAACACAAACCCTGGATGGACTCCTCCACCTATATCAAAATCATAGTTGTCGTAATAGTTTACGGTAAGCACCTCCACATTAGTGGCATCGGTAGTAATCACATTATTGGTATAGTACACATCTCCCAATGTAGCATTGAGCTGCCCTTCTTTGGTCTCATGTACCGTAAAGCTGTCGTTGGCATCTTTCTGAAGCTGTTTCCTGTTCTTTGGGGAACTGTAAATACCCGTGTAAACGACTCTGCCAAAGACATCGTATTTTGTAAAAAGCCATTTGTCCTGAACCTTAAGGTTGCCATCTTGGGTAAAGATAGGCCTGTCCAGTTTGTCATATACGATCTCCTCAGGGGCTTTGCCCGGGATGCGTTTTTTAATGAGCCTATTTCTATAATCATAGGTATACTGGTAGCCCAGTCCGTTCAGTTGTTGGTCGATAACGGTCAGGGGATTGGTGGTGGCGTTCATCTGTGGGGGGAGCACGTAGGTAAGGTTGCCGTAGTCATCGTAGATGTAATAGGTGTCATGGGGCTGTTCATTTACATTGGCATAGGTGCGCTTGAGAACCACCATACCTTGTTTATCCTTAAATTCCTCGGTGGTATGGAGCTTACTAGTGCTACCATCATGGTTCTCATCTTTTGTAATGGTTTTGTAAAGCTCGCCCTCCGAATAAAATTCGGTATTAGTGCTTAATGTAAGAACAGGATCGTAAAAGGTGCCTCCATTGGTGGTTACTGCTGTAAGGGCTACATCGAATTGTCTTACCTCTCCAATGATATTACTTTGGTATTCAAACTCTATTTCATGCCCATTACCTAGTTTCCAATCTTCTCCAGGAGCTGCTTGTTTTAAAACTCTATTTAAAGGCGATGTCTCCAATACGCTTTCTGAATATGGGTTTGTTGTATTGTTGTATTTTGTCGTATTGTAAAAGTCGGCGGTCGCACTAAAGGCGTTATCTCTATAATAACCATCATAAGTAGTTTCTGCATATGGTAAATATTCTTTGTTTTGCCTGCCGTAACCATCATAAGCAATGTGGCTTATAACATCTTCTTTATTTCCTCCCGCATGTATTCCTATACTTTGCATCGGTCTACCTAAACCATCAAAATAATTAACGGTTTCTATTTTATCATCGTTTTGAATAATTTGAGATAGACTGTCTACAGGAATCTGTGGCGTCACGGTATAAATATAATTTTCGTCGCTCAATCCCATGCTAGGTTGGTTATATATAACAACATTACTTGAAGCGGAAGAGATGCATCCAGAGATATTGGTAACTTTAAAACTATATGTCGCTGGCGTTAATCCTGTTATTGTATAGCTTGTTCCCGAACCTGAGATAGTACCTGGTTGAATAGTCCAGCTCCCTGTAGGTAAACCTGTTAAAGTGACGCTGCCTGTTGCAGTTTGAATGGTTGGTTGCGTAACAGTCCCTACAACTGGAGTTGTAGGTGTAGAAGGATTAGGCTGAGGATTTATAATAACACTATTAGATGTTGGGGATGTGGCCCCATTTGCAGCTGCTGTAACAGTATAAGTCCCAGGAGGTGCAGTGATTGTATTTCCTGATTTAACGACTCCTGTTGAAGGCGTTATTGTATATGTATAAGAACTACTATAGTTTGTAATAGTAATACTTCCTGTTGCTGTCGTGCAGTTTGGTTGTGAGGCAACATATAATGTTGGTGCAGGAATAGATGTACCAACAGAAACAGTTATACCTTGTAGTTCAGTATACCATAAATCTCCAAAACTATCATAATAATCTAAAGATACAAAGTGATAAGTACCTGGACTATTCCATTGTATATCTGCATATAGCGCATCAAATGGAGCTTGTTGAGAGCCTGAAGCAAACCACATTGGAGTAAAAGATGTATCTATCTGAGAAAATGGATCATTTACAACGTAATGCTTTATTTCTCCAACAGTGGCGGTCATAGGACCAGTAATATAGGCGTCCTGAGCATTGAGCCCTTTTATACCAAATATTACGACTATCAAAAATATAAATGGACTAGTTATACTATTTAAAGTGTGTGTGTACATCGCTTTTTGTTTTTAAATTTTAGTAAAGTTCCATTCTGCTAACATCATCTTACTTTTCCCCTTATTTTCGTGCTTTAAAACCAAAGATGTAGCTGAAAGTTTCTTTATTTTAAATGCTTTTGTATTGCCTTGCAACATCGTTAGAACAACATCTTTATTATTCAGCACCCAAGTACCAGAAATACTTTTTTCATTTGATAACTGTTGTGTAAAAGTTCCATCTGCATTAAAAGTTAGTTTTCTGTTTTTATAAGCCTCTTCAAACTTTGTCTTATCATCGACCTTTAGGTTATCAATACGTTCCTTGGTTTTTATATCTACCTTGGCTTTGGACGATTCGTAATTAAAGATCCAAGTACCTGTTAAAAAATTTGTATCAACAGCCTCTTGTGAAAACCCTTTATTTACAAACAGGCTTAAAAGAACCAATAAGACAATTGCTGTGTTTTTATTTAATATCATCTGTTTAAGCTTTAATGTTTATTATTGTTCGCCCTTATAGTGGTATTCGTTTTGAGATAATATCTTACCATCGGCATCTTTAACCTGTTTTAAACGGTTAAAGTCATCGTATTGATAATACATGGTATAACCTTTTGGATCTGTCACACTTGTAATACCAACTAGAATGTCGTAAGTATATGTTGTGACCAAAGCATTAGGCAAACTACTTCTTAAATTTCTTAATGCCTCTCTTAAATCACCTTCTTTACCTATTTTACTAATAGAGCCATCTGTATTTATAATATCTACAGTTCTATCGTTATCTAAATCTGATAGTGCTTGTATATTGATAACCTGGCTCGAAACTTGCGAATAGGTAACATTCTCTATTTTAGCTATGGGGTATTCATCATGATAACCCCAAATGTAAACTGTATGAGCACCATCTTTCTTTGAGATTTCTTTAAGATTCCCATTGTCATAATAACTATGGAATTGTATATCTTCTTCAAAAGCATTATCAATTGCCTCTTTTGAGGTCTGTACAGATAATGGCTTTATTAGATCTGTATACCATTCTTTATAATTTGTCTTTGATGTCGATAAAAAAGTTTCTACACCATTCTCTTTTATGTACTGCGAACTCTGTATCACTGGACTAACCATATTTTTATCAACCATACTTATATATGGTTCTATTGAATAATCGGTAGGATAAGAAAGCTTCGATACATTTTTTTCTGTAGATGCACTTGTATTTGTCTCAACACTCGTTAATTGATTTAATAACCCATTGCCATAATGATATGTTTCCTCAGATTCTAGAATACTCCCTACTAAAAACTCTCGAGTTATCTTACTCTTCAATTTATAAGTTCCCGCTTTTATGGTATAATCGTAAGGAACTACGGGATCTATATAAGGTATATCATAAGGGTTCCAAGTTAGACCATAAGCGTTTGCTGAGGTGGCTGTGGTATTAAGAAGAACACGACGCATTAAATAATCATAAAGAGTTTCTGACACACCCGAAACAGTAGAAAGCAGACCAAGATTATCGAAGGATTGCCCCACCTGGTAATCGTAACCATACTCTTCTTCAAGTACCTTGTCATAAATCGCTCCATTTCTTTTAAAAATGGATTTTTTGTTCAAAAGACCATTACCCCAATCTCTATGTTCAAGGATATAAGCAAAATCGATTTTATAATTTGGATTATTAAAAACCCTGTTATTATGAGCGGACACTAATTGAGATCTAAACAACAAACTCATAAGAGCGTTTGGATTGTCATAAGAATACTTATACTCTATTTTGCCATTATCTTGATTATTTATCGTCGACTCAATGTACTCTGTTACTTTGGTATAATAAGGGGAATAGGTGCCCAAAGCGGTTTTCATATCATCATTGTGGGTATACATAAAACAATAACCATCTGGTAGACCAGATCCAGACTGACCATAACCATAGTAATTTACAGTCATCGTATAATCATAAATATCTACGGCAAGAGGATCTGTTAACAATTCACCTTGATATTCATAAGCTACTTTTCTTGCAACAGCATTATCGGAGTCGTAATTAATAATATTTTTGATTCGTAGCCCGCCATAATACTTTAAAGGAAAATCCAATCGGTTCAATTCAAAGGTAAATTCCGTCTTACCACCAGTAGGGTACTTGATTGAATTAAGGACACAACTATTTGCGTAGAAAAATACTGGGTCTTTATTGCCAGAACCTAAATTTATATTTATTTCATGATTATTGCAATCATCATATTCAACCGTCCTTGGTTCAATGTCTATAAAATTAAAACTATTATTTGCACTATTCTGACCATTAAGATAACCCCAATAATCGGTACTGACTATGTCTTTTGAATTTAAGGCACTACCATTATAAGTAAAATCGTAGTTACTGATTTCTTGATTGGTTTTATCCTTAATTATAATTTTATCTAGATATTGGTTGCCCAATCCAAAAAAAGTGCCAAAAATAAAATCATATCTTTTTATCAAGTTATGGTCATTGTCATATAATGAAACTTCATCTATATAAATATTGTTTACTATATTAAATTCTACAACCCCCCCTTCAAAGATTACTTTTTTAATTGTAATCATTTGACCGAAATGGTCTAATTCATCCGAGAAACTTATATCATAAGGAGTATAATAACCATTACATATACTATTGTTAGTAGAAGCATCAGCCCCAATATAAGGAGCTGTATAGTGGTGGTAAATAGCCTTTTTTGGATAAGAAATATTGGGGATACTCCCCTTTAGATATTCAAAACTAAAAAGCTCATCCCCAGAAGGGGTTAATATCTTTTCTAAAAACCGGGTTCTAGCTTTAGACTTGTTCTCATAATACTTAAGGTCATTAGAATAAACATATTTATAACCAGAATCATCAATAATATTAAATCTCAGTTCGGGATTGTCATAGACACTACCAGTGGTCTCCCCTTTAAATAAAGGCTCAGATAAAAAATTAAAATCAAAGTAATCTTGAGTATTTTTTTCTATAACAAATTTTCCGTTTTTACCAGGTAGTGAATAGGAAAAAAAGTCATATTCCGTATCATATATATCGCTATCAATTAAACTTATATAATTTATTACATCTTGATCATATTGATCGTGCAAATTTGATTCTGTTTTCCACGATTCTGGTCTTTTGTCTTTTAAATCATCTACACCCTTTATTTGTTGGGTAATATTACCTCCTACTTCCAGCATCCAACCAGTTGCTACATTAGTTTGGTCGAAAGGTGGCTTTACTAAGGCTTGGTGATACCTTAAAGTAATTGGGAGGTTATAACCATGAGATTTTAAGTTAAAAAGAGGTATGGAAATGTCTGGAACTCCATTAGTATGAGAGACAGGGATATCTCCAAAAATAGTAAATGCCTCAGCTTTAGGGTCTTTAATAGGTACTTCCTGTTGTGCGAGAATAACTTGATGATGAAAAATCAAAAATAGTATGAGGGCTAGTGTGAATTTATTTTTCATGGATTCTAAATTTATCAGCTTTATTATTTACCATAAAACTAAAACACACCTTTAAAATAAAAGTAAGGCTTTCCCATAAAAATGGTAAGGGTCTGAAATTTTCATTTCTTTTTTTATCTTAGGCAGTATATTCCTACCCTTGAGGTGGTTTTTAACATCATTTATTTAAAAATTTAAACCTTACCCGAAGTAAGGGTTTGCCTTACTTTTTTTTGATTTTATATAAATAGCTTTGTTGTGTTTCTTATTAAGATTAAAGAAAAGTAACATGTAAAGACTTGCTTTTTTTAGGCACAAAAATTGTAAGCCATGACTAAATTATTAAACACCTTAATTATTGAAGACCACCAACTTATAATTGATGGTTATACCAGAGCGTTAGAACACGTTTCTTCTCAAAACCATGAAATTGTTTTTAAAATTACCGTAGCCAAAAATTGTGATGACGCTAATTATGAAATTGAGCATGCTGTCAAGAATAATTTAATTGATTTGGTCTTTTTAGATATTAGTTTACCCCCTTGTAAAAACAGAATTTTAGTATCTGGTGATGATTTGGGAATGAAGCTACGAAGTCTATTTCCTCAGGTAAAAATTATTGTATCTACCCATTTAAATAACAATTTTAGACTCGTTAATATTTTAAAGATGGTTAAGCCAGATAGTTTATTGCTTAAAAGTGAATTGGACTCTAAAAACCTAACGGAAGCTATACTAAATGTTATAAATGATATACCTTATTATAGTAAGCCCATCCTTAAACTGGTTAGACAGCATATTTCGAATGATTTCAACTTGGATGATATTGACAGACAGATGTTATATCAATTATCATTAGGCTCAAAAACAAAAGAATTACCTGAAGTGATTCACTTGTCCATAGCAGGAATCGAAAAAAGAAAACGACGTCTAAACCAGATTTTTAATAATGAAAAAAAGTCAGATAAAGTTTTAATACGCCTAGCAAAAGAAAAAGGTTTTTTATAAAATATAATTTTAGATGATGAAAATAAAAGCATATAACAAAAGTAACAATACTCTTAAAGTTGCAGCCTATAATCTTCAAGAGGTATTAATAGTCCTTATCATCATAGGTGTTCTTTTGTTACTGGCACTACCTAACTTAATGCCTTTAATTAGTAAAACCAAAAGTATTGAGGCGCAAACGCAATTAAAATATGTGTACAATTCACAGACGTCTTACAGGTATATGTATTCTAAATACGCTTTTGATTTTAGTGATATAGATTTTGAAGCTCCTAAAACCATCGAAGAGAATGGCACTAGCAACTATATTTATGAAATACTAAGTGCAACAAATAATACTTTTAAAGCTAGAGCCACAGCCATAACTGATTTTGATGGTGATGGTATTTTTAATGTTTGGGAGATCGATGAAACAGGAACCCCAAAGCAAACTGTTAAAGACTAATGCATATAATTACAACTTTAAAGCTCGTCTTAATTTTAATATTTACTTTTATTGGGTTTCAAGACATTAAGGAACGTCAAGTGTATTGGTTTTTATTTCCTGTTATTGGTATACTATGCGGTATTCTGTTTTACAAAAATACGCTCCCTGAATTGTTTTTCAACGCTATTACCCTGAATGTTATTTTTGTAACTACTCTAATTCTGATTGTTTTTCTCTACTCCAATTTAAAATTAAAAACGAGATTTTTAAATACCATTGGTTTAGGTGATGTTTTATTATTTGCTGGACTATCACTTTCTTTTGCAACGATATCATTCATCATCATTTTTGTTAGTGCGCTTTTTTTTTCTTTGCTCCTGCATATCATCCTTAAAAAGCGATCTGCTTTTAGAACTGTCCCGTTAGCAGGTTATATGAGTTTGTTTTTTTCAATAACCTATATGGCTTACTGGTCTGGGTTTATCAATGGTTTATATCGTATATAATGATAATAGAAAATAATTTAAGCATAGCAACCCATCTGTTACAACTTATAAGTAGCGAACAAGCCTATCAATATCATATTGTTCCAATAAAGGCTATTAATGGCACACTAACCTTTAAATCTGATAATACGTCTGAAGATTTAAAACGTGAATTACAAGTTATTTTTGATAGGCATATAGAACTCATTCCTGAAACCACTGAAACCATAAAACGATATCTCGCTACTAACTTTAGAAAACGTGATGAAGGTCAATCTGAAAACCTTCATTATAGCTCTAATTTTTTAGAAAGACTGTTGTTATCAGCAAAAGATATTGGGAGTAGTGATATTCATTTTGAACCTTATGAAAATACTTGTAGGGTGCGATTTCGTTTAGATGGCAAGTTAAAAGAACACTATATTATTCCCTTAGAGGAATATCCTGTTATTGTTAATCAGCTGAAAATAAAAGCAGGCTTGGATATTTCTGAAAAACGCTTACCACAAGATGGACGCATTACGATAAAAAATCAAATGGATGAGTTTGATATTCGTGTATCTAGTTTACCGACACTACATGGTGAAAAAATAGTATTGCGTATTTTAAGTAAAGATGCAAATCATATAAATTTGGATGATTTAGGCTTCACAAAACAAGAATTAAAAACCTATAAAGAATCTATTAAAAACCCCAATGGTATTGTACTTATTTCTGGACCTACAGGTTCTGGCAAAACAACAACATTATACGCTACCTTAAAATTGTTGAATGATGATAAAACCAACATCGTAACTATAGAAGACCCTATTGAATATACTTTGGAAGGTGTAAATCAAGTACAATTAAAAGAAAATATTGGTTTAGACTTTGCTTCTGCACTCCGCACATTTTTAAGGCAAGATCCAGATATTATAATGGTGGGTGAAATACGAGATGTTAAAACAGCAAATATGGCTATTCGAGCTGCTTTAACGGGACATTTAGTGCTATCAACGATTCATACAAATTCGGCTTGGGCAACTATTTCCAGACTTATCGATATGGGAATTCCTGCTTTTTTAATTGCCAGTACCTTAAACGTTAGTATTGCTCAGCGTTTGGTTAGAAAATTATGCGATCATTGTAAACAAGAGCATACTGTTTCAAAAGTTATTTTCCCTGAAAACTTTAGTATTCCAAAAGATTTATTAAACCATTATACAGCAGTTGGATGCCATCATTGTTATCATACAGGTTATCAAGGCAGAAAAGCCATCTATGAAATTATCCCCATATCAAAATTGATTATTCCTCATATCAAGAATAATGAACTGGAAATTGACTCCTACTTACAGGAAAACAAAATAAATACTTTAAAAAGTAATGCAATTGATTTGATTAAAGAAGGAGTCACTTCTATTGAAGAAGTCTATGCGCTTTTAATCGATTAAAATTTAAAAGGGTAAAACCCGATACAAATGAAAAAATCACTTTATATATTATTGTTATTTGTTAGCTTTTCTTTTGCCCAAAACCATGAGACTAGAATTCAAACTATTAAAAACCAACTAGACATTTTAGCAGTTGATAATGTAGGATTAACTGAGCAAGTAAAAACTGAAATTAGTATAAATAATATTACACTTCCAAACTTTCTATTAGCAGTTTCTAATATTCATAAGGTCAATATAAATATAGGTTCTGGTCTTGAAAATATTTCAGTGGTCAATAATTTTTCTAATGTGACAGTTGCTGATTTATTGGTGTTTTTATGTAAAGAATATGATTTATACATCGATTTCACTGGGAATATTATATCCATCAAAAAATATATTCCACCTGTTGAAAAACCTAAAGAACGTATTATTCCAATTTCATTTAATCCAGAAGGTAACACCTTAACCATAGACGCTAAAGATGATAATTTATATATCGTTTTTAAGCATATTATGGATGAAACCGGGAAGAATTTAGTGTTTACCACAGGCATGGAAAGTAAAACCATTACGTCTTATATTAAAGATATGCCTTTTGATGCTGCTATGGATAAATTAGCATTAGCTAATAATTTATTTGTCGAAAAAACAAAAGATGGTTTTTATGTGTTTGAAGATGATTCCTCTAAGTCTAATAATTTACTATCCAAAAGAAGGTCATCAAATTTAAATTATAAGATTTTAGATTTTAACACCAAACTTTTAGAAGTTGATTTTGTAAATACACCTATTACAAATATTATAAATGATTTAGGAAGTGAACTCAATTTGAACATATTTACAGCAACCCCTTTAGATGAAGCTGGCAACATTACATTCAAAACCAGGTCCATTTCTTTTGATGATTTACTTGTTAAGATATTTGAATCACAAGTGATTTCGAATCAAATAACTGTAAAAAATAATTCGATCCCAGATAGAGTATCTTCAAACTCAAATAGAAATAGTCCAAATCAAAATACCATTTCAAATGCACCTTCTAAAAATTTCACATTCAAAAAAGAAAATAACACTTATTTTTTTGGAACAGAAAATCAACTCAGCGTGCGTAAAGTAGAAATTATTCCTTTAATTTCTCGTACAGTAGAAATGTTTGCAGATCCTTCAGGTGGTTCTACAAGAAATAGAACTGTAGGTAGAACTAATAGCGGTTTTAATAATTTTGGAAACACCAATTTTAATAATGGGTCTTCAACAGGTTTTAACAATCAATTTGATACCAATAATTTTAATAGAAATACTAATAGAGTCTCAGTAAATGCCAATAATCAAAGTAGATTTGGGAATACTCAAAACTCTGGAGAAGCTTTATTAAGTGTGCTTCCTAATGAAATTATAAAAGACTTGGATATTAAGGTTGATTTTGAGCTCAATAGCTTTTATATTATGGGTTCAAGCAGTAAGATTGAACAATTTAAAGCTTTTATTAGAAAAATTGATAAACCTGTCCCTGTTATTCTAATTGAGGTCATGCTTATAGAGGTTAATAGAAATTCTACCATTGAAGCTGGCGTAAGTTGGGGTATTGGTGATGAATCTGTAGAAACAAGCGGAGCAATATTTCCAGAGACTGATTTAACATTGGGTGCAAAAACCATTAATAAAGTACTTAATGGTTTTGATGGATTTGGGCATATAAATCTGGGAAAAGTAGTCCCTAATTTCTTTGCTACTATTAAAGCGATGGAAAGTAATGGAAATATAAAAATCCGTTCTACTCCTAAGCTATCTACTTTAAACGGCCATCGAGCTACATTTTCTAACGGACAAACCTCTTATTATGCTGTAACTCAACGTAATGTTTTTGGCACTGATAATCCACAAACTTCAGAAATTACAAATTATGAACCTATTGATGCAGAACTAGGTCTAACTATTAAACCTTTGGTATCTGGTGATGGACAAGTAACCTTAGATATTTTTGTTGTACAATCTAGTTTTGGTGCTAGAATTGCAGAAGATGCGCCACCAGATTTAAGTTCAAGGGAGTTTAGCTCCATCATTCGTGTTCAAGATCAAGACATTGTGGTTCTTGGTGGTCTGGAAGAGCAAGTTAAAAACGATTCTGGTTCTGGTATACCTTTTTTAGCAAGAGTCCCTTTAATTAAATGGTTGTTTAGTAAACGTAAGCGTGAAGATTCTAAATCTAAATTAACAGTACTTATAAAACCAACGGTTATTTATTAATGTTACGTGGTATTAAAACATATTTAGAATATAGCAACCTTTTTTGTGGTGTTGAGCACTCCTATAAAGGAGGTCAGGACATCATTTATACAACCCTATTAAAAAAGAAAAAAAAGGTATTAGTTGTAGAAAACAGATTTGAAGATTTGTCTTTTGATAAGACGATCTCTAAACTCCCCAAAAAACAACACATTTGCCTAATCATAAATAATGACCATGTCCTTACTAAACTTATTGATAGTCCTGAAACAGTGGCTTTAAAAATAGTTTATAAAGCGTTTCCAAATATTGATTTAAATGATTTTTATTATGAAGTCCTAAATCAAAAAAAGAGTCAATTGGTTACTATTTGTAGAAAAACTTATGTTGATGCATTGGTAAATCATTATTCTGAAGATGGTTTTTTTGTGATTAATGTTTCTTTAGGAAATAGTATTGTTTATGGCATTTCTGAATTTTTAAAATCTCAAGATATAATAACCTCAAATGCGACAGTTTCTTTTGAAAATCATGCTGTTTATGCTATTGAAAAGACTCAAATTAAAGATAACACAATCTTTAATATTAATGGTTTAGAAATAACTAATGATTATATACTATCATTTTCTGGAGCATTAAATACGTTGCTAAATAAGTTTAACCCAGTAACAAATCTTGATGAGCTTACAAGCTCTTTAAAAAATAATTTTAAGCAGACTAAGTTTTTTAATGTCTTTTTAAAACTTGGGTTAGTTTTTATTCTAACCATTCTACTCATTAACTTTTTTGTCTTTTATTATTATTTCAACGAAGTAAAAACATTACAGCAAACCTCCCAAGTGAACCAAACTGCTAAAGCAAAGATTCTTGAACTTAACGAGCATGTTACAAAATCACAAAAAATAGTGGAAGATATGCTAAAAGGAAATTCTTCTAAAAGTTCATTTTATGTAAATACGCTTATACAAAGTTTACCAAATTCAATATTGCTAACGAAACTCAATTATCACCCCATATTAAAACGAATTAAATCAGAACAACCAATTACAATTGATAATAATGCTTTATTAATTGGTGGTGAATCTAATGACAGTGAATTATTTTCTAAATGGTTGGCTGATTTAGAAAATTTCAACTTCGTAAATAAAGTCGATATTTTGAATTATGAGGATTTAAAATCTAATTCAGTTTTTAGTCTTAAACTTAGTATCAACTATGACAAATAAAACAAAAAACATATTACTTATTGTTGGTTTTCTATTTACCTTAATTCTATGCTATCAATTAGCTATTTCTAAAACTGTGCTCTTAAAAAAAGAATTTAATAGCCTAGAAATGCAAGAAGCTCTATTTAAAGATACACCAAAGCAAGTGTCTTTATTAAAGCAGAAACAAAAGTATTACGATAGTATATTAAACAAGTATCAACTTAATGGAAGCTCAGTGCAAAACAATCTTCTAAAAACGATAAATACTTTTGCAGATTCTACAAACCTTAAACTTGTTAATTTTTTGAAACCTCATGTCATTATTAAAAATGATCTAAAAATAAACACTTACCAGTTTACTTTAGAAGGTGATTTTAATGCTATTCTAAAACTTATTCATAAGTTAGAACAAAAAACCAAATTTGGAGAAATTATCAATCTTCACTTTGAAAAGAAAACTAATTTTAGAACTAGGAAATCGTATTTACAAGCGAGTGTTTCATTGAAGAGTTTTGGATAATCTAAAACACCTTTTTACAATAGATTTAATAATAGAACTAGATAACATATAAATACCCCCTAAATAAATCTTGTTCTCAAAACTAAAGGAAAAAAGTAAGAAGGTAACACGCTCCGCGATGTTACCAACCCATGCATGCATTATTGAATTCCAATTAATTAAAATCATTTTAATCACTTTTATTTTTTTGTAGTAATTTCAACTTTTATCCCAATAAAATCAACATTTCATTAGATGGTATTGTTAATGAGTATCTTAGCAATCATCATCATATTCCACACAATCAACTTTACCTATTTTTCCAAAAAGATGCTCCAGTCCTAAAAAATATCCTATTTCATGAGTAAGAGATCTTCCTAAGTTTGAACTGCTTTCAATATCTGATGTTCCAAAATAAGGTGAGGGAATCATTATTCCAGTAAGTATATGTATTATATATCTTTCATAAATCGAAAAGATATTTTTATAGACAGATATAAGAATTGTTTTTAAAATTAGCTTCCAAGTTTGCAAGGCTAAAACTCTGTTTGGCTATTAGTTCATTATCTATAACAATTACTCAAAATAAATGCTTTTATATTCAATACAGATCTCACCAAAAATTAAAAACTTTTTTGGTTAGCTATAAATAAAAAATGAGCCCAATACTATTGGACTCATTCAAATTAATTTATAAGATTTGTATTGTTTTTTATGCTTTTAAATAGATTAAACATTGATTTAAGTCTGGGTTTTGCTGTACTAGAGAAAGAATATATATTTTAAGCTCTTCTATCTCATAAGGCAGTAAACGTTGTAACGCCTTTTGTACTTCTTTGCAAAACAGGGTCGTATCAAAACTAACTTTACCAAGTACAGTTTTAGTATACTCTAGCATTGCTCTTGCCATAATTTGTGTTATAAGGTTTAGGTTTGTAAAAAAAGTAGATTTTTTTTATAGGTTATGTAATTTTTGTTAATGGACTTTAAATTTAATGAAAAATTATATAAGTTGTGTTCGTTTAATGCAAATTTAACATTTTAGAAACTATTGTCGCCATCTAATAAATCACCTATACCCCCTAAAATACTACCTTCCCCTTTATTTTTACCTCCACTTCGTGGAGCTGATGCTAAAACACGTCCTGCTAATCTACTAAAGGGCAATGATTGAATATAAACTGTACCGGGTCCCTGTAGTTTCGCAAAAAATAGACCTTCACCTCCAAAAATGGTGTTTTTAATACCTCCAACAAATTCTATATCGTAATCTACACTTTGTGTAAAACCAACAATACAACCTGTATCAACTTTTAAAGTTTCACCTGCTTGCAATTCTTTTTTAGCCATCGTACCTCCAGCATGAACAAATGCCATACCATCTCCTTCTAATTTTTGCATTATAAAGCCTTCACCGCCAAACAGACCTCTTCCAAGTTTTTTCGAAAATTCAATACCTACACTTACCCCCTTTGCGGCACATAAAAAAGCATCCTTTTGGCAAATGAATTTCCCTCCAAACTCAGTTAAATCTATTGGTACAATTTTTCCAGGATATGGAGACGCAAAAGATACATTACGTTTCCCTACCAAATTATTATAAAAAGCAGTCATAAATAAGCTCTCACCCGTAAGAATACGTTTTCCTGCTCCTAATATTTTCCCTAAAAACCCAGAATCTTTTTGCGAACCATCACCAAAAATAGTTTCCATTTTTATACCATCGTCCATCATCATAAAACTACCTGCTTCGGCAATGACTCCTTCTTGTGGATCAAGTTCAATTTCTACATATTGCATCTCTTCCCCGTATATTCTATAGTCAATTTCGTGTGCTGTCATTTTTTTATTTTTAATTAATTCGGTTATAAGTTGACTTGTTAAAAGATTTGTTACAAAATTTATGAAATTCCAATAAGCACAATTTGCTATTTCGCAGAGTTCCTCGAAGTTTTCACTGAGACTCACAGAGAAAACAACGTCCTAAATACTGTTAGCTGAACTATGCTTACTGAACACTGCTTACTAAAACGACTCCTTCACCTTAACACTCCACTCAAAATTAAAGGTAGAAACTTCAATACCTTCTTCATTTATACCAATAGATTTTACCCAAATGGTTTGTCCCTCACCTGTTTCTATTGCTTTTTTAATAGCATTATCCATAAGAACTCCATCATTACAAGTAAATGTGATTCTGCCTGTTGCCTTTTTAGTAAATGTGGCATTATTTGAGGTCACTAACATTGAAATACGTTTTCCAGATTCTTTAATTTTAGTAATCATTAAAGCCCCTGTTGAAAACTCTGCTGCCATACCTTGCACTGCCCAAAACATGGATTTAAATGGGTTCTGATTTATCCATTTATGCTTAACTGTTACAATACATTTTGCTTTATCTATATATTTTGTTCTAACTCCACAGAAATATGCAGCAGGTAATTTAAAAATCGTGAAAGTGTTTAATTTTCTGGGTGTTACATTCATATTAAGAGTTTATTTTTTTACTAAGTTATAAAATTATTAGTGATTCTTAAATGTTAATATTATGTTAAATTTAAGTACTATGCGTAACATAATACCTTCTTTTAGACATATATTTGTATAAGAAACTATTATACGTTTTAAAATCATGTTAGACAATCATCAAAAAAACATCGCTACATTTATTCATTTATCTACCTTTAGTAGATTTATAATTCCATTTGGAAATTTTATTGGGCCAATTATTCTTTGGGTTACCAATAAAGATAAATCAGATTTTGTAGATGCACACGGAAAACAAGCTATTAATTTTCAAATTAGTATCTTACTATATGCATTTATTTTAGGGACCTTAACCATTCCTTTTTTTATTTTTAAAATATTTAATGGTATCGATTTTATAGATTTTCATGGATTTCATGATTTCCATATCAATATGGGCAAACCTTCTCCTCTACTTTATATTGGTGGTGGTTTAGGCGTTTTAGCAATCTTAGGTTTCATCCTAGAACTTGTTTTTATAATCAATGCAAGCTTAAAAGCTAGAGATGGCGAACTATACAAATATCCATTAACCATCAATTTTTTAAAATAATTTCATCAATACAATCAATCATAATCAATCAAAAAATGAACAGTTTCATAATATTAAAACGCTTTAGAATATGAAGATAGAAAACACAAAAGCACAAATGCGTAAAGGTGTGCTAGAATTTTGCATACTTTCTGTCTTAAAAGACGACGATGCCTATGTAGCAGAAATTTTAGGTACCCTTAAGGACGCTAAGCTGCTTGTAGTAGAAGGCACTATTTACCCTTTACTAACCCGGCTCAAAAATGCAGGACTTTTAAACTACAGATGGGAAGAGTCTACATCTGGACCGCCAAGGAAATATTATGGATTAACAGAAACGGGGAAACTGTTTCTTAAAGAATTAAATACTACTTGGAGTGAATTACAAAACGCAGTAAACATAGTAACAAGCCAAAAAACAACAAAAAAATGAATAAAACTGTCAACATAAATTTAGCAGGTATATTTTTTCATATCGATGAAGATGCATACTTAAAATTACAACGCTATCTTGAGGCTATAAAACGTTCATTTACAGATTCTCAAGGTCGTTCTGAGATCATATCAGATATTGAGGCACGTATTGCAGAACTTTTTAGTGAACGTGTACAAAATAATAAAGAAGTGATACGTGTAAAGGAAGTCGATGAAGTCATTTCAATCATGGGACAACCAGAAGATTATTTGGTTGATGATGAGATCTTTGAAGATGAACCTCAAACCACTTATAATCGTAAAACGTCTCCATCTAAAAAACTATTTAGAGATACGGACAATTCTTATATTAGTGGGGTATCTTCTGGATTAGCACATTACTTTGGTTTTGATGCTATTTGGGTTCGTTTGGCTTGGATCATACTATTTAGTGCCGCAGGGACAGGTATTTTACTTTATATTTTACTTTGGATTTTAGTTCCTGAGGCAAAAACAACCGCGGAAAAAATAATGATGACGGGAGAGCCTGTTAACATTAGTAACATTGAAAAAAAAATTAAAGACGGTTTTGAAAACGTAACAGATGTTGCTAAAAATGTTACAGATTCGGTGGGTGCTGCTGCAAAAAACGTTTCAGATTCAGTTTCGAATGCTGCCAAAAGTGTAGATTTCACAAAGCAAGGAAACAAGATAAAATCCAGCTCTAAAACCTTTTTTGATACACTTGGAGAAGTCATTATGTTTTTCTTTAAGGTATTTGCTAAATTTATTGGGATTCTGCTAATTTTAACGGGAGCAATAACCATCATATTTTTAATAATTGCTTTATTCTCCATAGGTGTTGTAAATTTTATCCATATACCAGGTCTTGACCTTGTAGACGTCGTAAATGCTGGAAATACCCCTGTATGGCTAGTATCTTTGTTTACCTTGTTTACTGTTGGAATTCCTTTCTTTTTTCTATTCTATTTAGGATTAAAAATACTTGTAAACAACCTAAAATCAATTGGTAACGTTGCTAAATTTACTTTACTAGGGTTGTGGTTAATATCTATTATTGGATTAGTTGTTATAGGCATAAGACAAGCGAGTGAGCATACTATTGACGAAAGTGTTATTGTAAAACAAGAATTAAATATCACTGCAAATGACACACTAAAAGTTAAGATGGTAGATAGTGATTTATATATGATAAACAGACATTATAGAAACAGTTCATTTAAAGTATTAAATAACGAAAATGGAGAAAAAACTATTTATAGGTCTGACATTAGAATCATCGTTAAACCTACTACCGATTCTTTAGCCAAAATAAGTATAGATAAAAGCGCAGATGGTAGTCATTACGAAAAAGCAATTGAGCGTGCTAAAAACATAAATTACAACTATACCTTTAATGGCAATGAGCTATTTTTAGATTCTTATTTAACGACTCCTGTTGAAAATAAATTTAGTGATCAAGAGGTCGTTGTTTTTCTTTATTTACCGGTAGGAAGTGTTGTTTATTTTGAAAGTACTACAAGATCGTTTTTAAATCATTGGAACCATAATGGAAATATTGTAACTCCAGGAGATACAAATCATTATTTACAAATCACGGATGGCGGTATTACATGTTTGAATTGTCCTGTTGAAGAGTCTAGCAAAATAAACATTGATATTCATGATGATGAATCTAGCGTTAAAATAGATAGTAATGGCTTAGAGATAAAAGATGAAGACGTTAATATAAAAGTAAATGCGAAAGGTATTTCGGGAGAAGACGAAGCCGTTGAAGTTAAAATAAATTCAGACGGTATCAATATAAAATCAAAAGACAACGACAATTCATCAGTAAAAACAAACAATTCAGACATTTAAAATACTAATCAATATTTTTTAATCTAATATTTGAATAACAAAAAAAACATCCATCAAAAAACGAACAATTATGACAACATTAATTAAGTTTATTCTAGCGACCATTTTAAGTTTAATGCTTTTTTCATGCAACTTCGATATGAATTTTAATCCCGGAGTTAGTGGAAATGGAAAGGTAATAACTGAAGAAAGAACAATCAATGAAGCATTTTCAACGATTAAAGCCACTGAAGGTTTAGATGTCTATTTAACACAAAGCAATGACGAAAGTATCTTCGTTGAAGCTGATGAAAATCTACAAGGTATTATTATAGTAGAAGTAATAGATGGCACATTAAAAATACATACTAGAGAAAATATAGGTAGGGCTACGTCAAAAAAAATTAAAGTAAGCTTTAAAGATATTTCAAGTATTATATCTACTAGCGGAAGTGATGTATATGCAACAAATGTTATAACTACTGAAAATTTAGAACTTAAAACAACAAGTGGTAGCGATATGAAACTTGAAGTAGATACCTCTGTATTAAATTGTAAATCTACTAGTGGTAGTGATTTACGATTATCTGGAAAAACAACAAAACTTATTGCAGAAGCCACTAGTGGCAGTGATATTAAAGCTGCAGACTTAATTGCTGAATCTAGTCACGTAAAAGCAACAAGTGGTGCAGATATTACAGTAAACACATCAAAAGAACTTACAGCAAAAGCAACGAGTGGTGGTGACATAAAGTATTATGGAAACCCAGAAAAAGTTGATGCAAGTGATAGTTCTTCTGGTAGTGTAAGAAAACGATAAATTGACTTAATCGCCAACCAAAAGAGTATTATAAAGTGCCATTTTTGTCCGTTCGAGCGCAGTCGAGAACTAAAACACCTCATTAAACATGAAGGTTTCGACTGCGCTCAACCGGACATTCAATTTTAATCTATCTTTTTATCCCTCTTTTCTTTTCTGAAATTTTACAGATAAATAGTTAGTTGCTTCTTTCTAACAAAACAATGCTAAATTCGGAATCAATAATCACTTTTCCATTTTTAACTACAACATTCTGTTGAGAATATGCATCAAAAATCTTCTCATTATTTTTAAATATTTTTGATACATCAAGTGCTTTTTTTCCTTTAGGTAAATCTAATCCTATAACAACAAGATCTTTATAATTGTCTTTTGAAAAACTTCTATAAAACAAATAAGGTTCTTGGGTGATCATTTGATGAGTTCCTGCACCTACTGCTGGGTGATTTGCTCTAAATTGCCCTAGTTTCTGCCAATGTAACAATACTTTTTTAGTTTTAGGGTCATTTTTAATAGCATCCCAATTCATAAAAGAACGCAAAGTAGCATCGCCTTCTGTACCTTCAATAACTAAAGAACGTGCCGATTCATCTCCATAGTAAACCTGAGAAGTTCCTGGTGAAAGCAATAGTCTTGTTGCTGCCATAAAAGGTTTTTCGCGTGATGCATCGTAAGGTTTGCTATCGTCGTGTGATGAGACATAGTTTAACGTACCATAACCTTTTAAATCTGTAGTTAAATAATTTGAATAACTACTAAAAAGGCTTTCATAGTCTTGCTGGGCAGCATGCCATTTAAATTGAAAATTGATTAAACTTTGAAATGCTTTATCAAAATAATTAACTTTTTTGTCTCCAAAATCAAAATATTGCCCTGTGCTTATTCCGTAATTATAAATTTCTCCTACTAAATAAAAATTGTTGTCATCTAATACTTTTTTAGGATTGTCTTTTTTCCATTTTTCAAAAGCATAATCACACTCAGTTTTAAACTCTTGCCATACAAATTCTTCTGTATGTTTTACAGTATCGCAGCGGTAACCATCAATTCCGAATTCGGTAATATAATCGGTTAACCATTTTATAATGTAAAACCTGGGTGCCCTAGGGTATCCCGTTCTATTAAAAAAATCATTTAATTCGGCAATTTCTTGTTCATAACGCCCTTCTTTTTTCCATTTTTCTATAAGTTGAACTGGCAAATTAACAGATTCATTAGTTTCTGTTTTTATATCAGGAAGATTTTCAACAAGTGTACAAGTAATGGTAGAATCGTATGTTTTATGGTCACATTTAGGCTCTATTCTAACCCAATCATCAGACCAAGCAGGGTCTTTATCTGTAACTGGGCCTGTATGATTTATGACTGCATCTAAAATAATTCTAATACCTTTTTTATGTGCTGTATTAACTAATTCAAGCAAATCTTCTTTGGTTCCAAAATTTGGGTCTAATGCTGTCCAATCTTTAGCCCAATATCCATGAAAGCCATAGCTTAGTCCAGTACCTTCATCCGTTCCTCCGTGAATTTGTTCAACTATAGGCGTTAGCCAAATAGCATTGATTCCTAAATCAGTAAAATAACCAGATACTATTTTTTGAGTAATACCTTTTATATCTCCTCCTTTAAAGCCACGTAATTTCCCCGATGTCTCTGTTCTATTAAAATTGATATCGTTAGAGGTGTCTCCATTGTAAAAGCGGTCTGTTAGTAAAAAATAAAGATTTGCAGCCTCCCATGCAAATGGTATTTCTTTACTAGTTGTAACTGTATCATTTGTACGTGTATTGCATGAATTAAGAGCAACAAAGCAGCATATTATTAATAAAAAATACTTCATCTATAAATCAGTTAGAATTTTATAAGCCCAAGGTTCCAATGTAACAGTTTCATTGTTAAAAAGAATTTCTTTATTCGCCATATAATCTAAAAAAGTGCCAGTTGTAGTCATTTTAAAAGCTTGTGGCTTACTAGAAAAGTTTCCTATAAAGGTTATTTTTTCACCATTTTTACTTCTGGTATATTTTAAAACATGCTTATTATTTGTTTCAAAAATAAGGTATGAAGCACTTTCCTTACCTCCATTTAAGGCTGCATTTGTACTTTTAAGTGTTCCTAGCTTTTTTAAAACATCCCACATACTGCCTTTGGTTTTTGGAATGGAATCTTTTTCAAAAAATTTCAAGCGATGGTTTAAATTATATTCTTGCCCAGAATAAATTAATGGCATTCCTGGAATCATATAACTAAATACTGTCATAAGCTCTGAAGCATCACCCATACGCTCTTGTATAGTACCATTCCACGAATTTTCATCATGGTTAGTAACAAAATTCATAAGAATATCATCTTTTTCATAATCTGCCACAACCTTTGTTGCATATTTATCCCAGTCTATTAAAGACTTCTCTTCTTTTGCCATATCATTTAATAAATGATGTCCATCCCAACCATAAGCCATATCAAATAAATCAGCTTTTAAGAGTTCTGGTTCCCAAGCTTCTGCTAGCATAAAAATATCTTTTTTTGCACGCAATTGTGGTATGGCTTCCTTCCAAAAATCTGTTGGTACCGAACCAGCTACATCACATCTAAACCCATCAACGCCTTCTTCTGTAATCCAATAACTCATATCGGCTATCATCTCCTTACGCATCTCTTTATTATCATAATTTAAATCGGCAACATCCGTCCAATCTGTTTCTTCTGGATGTACAATCTCTCCTTGATCATTTTGTGTGTAATAGTCTGGATTATTTTTTAGCCATATATGATCCCAACCGGTATGATTAGGCACCCAATCTAAAATCACATAAATACCATTTTTATGTGCTTCGTTTACCAAGGCTCTAAAATCATTAATAGTGCCAAACTCTGGGTTAATTTTTGCAAAATCGGTAACGGCATAATAACTCCCTAACATCTTAGCGCGTTCTGCTTCATCTTTAATTAAATTAGCAAATTCACCTCCTGTCGCCTTTCTCTTGGTTTCAGAAATAGGAAACACTGGCATGAGCCAAATAACTTTTACCCCTAATTGTTTTAGCTCTGGAATATCCTTAGTGAATGCTTTAAAAGTACCTTCTGGGGAGTACTGACGAATATTAGCTTCATAAATAATAGCAGTTTCTAAAATATCGTTAGTTATTGGTTTTATTTCAACCAACGGCTCTATTTCCTGTGATTCGTTTACTATTTCTGTTGTTGATGCCTCAGTATTTGATTTTGATTCTGTCGTTTTTTCGTTTTTACATGCATAAACAACAAAGACAACTATTAAACATATGATCGATTTTTTCATTTTTATTATTTTAATTTAATCTTTATTTCTTTTTCTTCTGAAGTATTCCAAATGACCGGGATAGACAGTATTTTAGTATCAACGCTCCAATTTCCAAGTGCTTTTTTACCATTGACTTTAATTCGTTTTGGAGCCTCTTCTATATTATGAATTATTAACTCAATTTGCTTAATTGAGGTTTCGTATTTAGTTCCTGTTTCCGCTTTAAATTCGATTTTCAAATAAGCCTTCTTTTGTTCTGCTTTAAGCTCTAATAATTCATAACATTCTTTTTCAAAAGCATTAGCTGTCTTACCATCATCATTATAGATGTATCGTTTACTTCTCTTAACGGAAGTATCATGATAATAATGGGTTTCCAAACTATTGGCATCATACAGCTCTGTACTTTGCATCGGTTTTGCCATAGTGATAAAAGCACCAGCTCTAACAAATGTTGGTATTGAATGTTTGTTAGTCTTAACACTTACTGTTTGTCCGCCTTTTATTTTTTTATCGGTATAAAAATCAAACCAATTAGATACTTTAGGAAAATAAACTAATTGCTCTTGTCGATTAGCTTCAAGTATTGGAGATACTAAAAAATCTTGTCCCCAAAGATACGTTTCGGCATAATCATATAATGCTATATTGTCACTTTCTTCGAAAAACAAAGGACGCATTAAAGGTATTCCTTTTTGGTTGTTTTGATAAACCAGATTATAATTATAAGGTAATAGTTTATAACGTAATTCGATAGCTTCTTTGGCTAAAGCCAAAGCTTTATGACTTCTAAAAACAGGCTCGCTTGGGACTTCTTCTTGAGCGTGAGGCCTGTAAATAGGTTGAAAAACACCATATTGTAACCAACGTACATATAATTCATCATCTAGATTTGCACCAGCGAAACCGCCCAAATCACTATGCATATATCCTAATCCTTGCATACCCATTTGTAAAGCGATCTCAGGTTGGCTTTGCAGTCCGCCCCAAGTTCTGTTAACATCCCCAGACCATGGTACAAGCCCATAACGTTGTGAGCCGGAATAACCCGCACGCATTAAAATAAACGGACGTTTATTAGGAAAATCACGTGCATAGCCTTCGTGAATTAATCGTGCCCAATCATGACCATAAATATTATGAACCTCATCCGCAGTTCCTGTTTCGTGAATTAAATTTTCTGGATGTACTTCTGGTTCTCCTAAATCACCCCAAATACCAGCAATTCCCATATTTGCTAAGCCTTTATAAATATTCCAAAACCACTGTTCTGCTTTTGGTTTATAGATATCTATTAATCCTGTATTACCAAAATAAAAATCATATGTGTATGGATTTCCTATGGAATCTTTCGCTAAAACATCTTCTTTTACAGCTTCCTCCCAACGTTTTGAGGTGGTTAAAACAAACGGTTCTGTAATAGTAATAACCTTGACTCCCTGGCCTTTTAACCGAGATACCATCCCTTCAAAATCTGGGAATGAATCTCGAAATACTTCAAGATTCCCCATGGTACCTTGTATCTCTTTTCCAAACCAATACAAATCTAATATAATAGCATCTACAGGAACGCTATGGTCTTTAAACTTAGAAATAGTCGCCTCGGTTTCCTGCTGAGAATGATATCCGAATCTACTAGAAAAATTACCAAGTGCCCAACGAGGCAGCATGGGTTGTTTTCCTGTAAGTTTGGTATAATTATTTATAATATCATACCAAGTGTCTCCTACGATAATCTGATACGTTTTACGTCCAGAAACCGTTTCGTAATTAAGTGTGTTGTCTTTTTTACTATCTAAGTCTAAAAATCCAATGGGTGCATTATCAAAATGTACCATATATTTGTTCGAGGACATAACGATTGGTAAAGTGAAATTCATCAACTCGCTTTGTATTTCATACCCATAATCCGCTTTATTATAAAGTTGCAGACGATTACCTCTACGGTTCATCCCTAAAGCTCTCGCGCCACCTCCATATAAAACCTCATCTTTTTTAAGGTTAAATTGTATGGTTTCTAAACTATCATTTTTGATATAGCCTGCTTTTTCCGAAATGACTGAATTGCCTTTATATGAATAGAATATCTGAAAGGGTTGATGCTGTATCTTAACTTCAAGACCATTTGTATAAAAAACACTTTCATTGTTTGTAATTACAGGAACTATATTAATTTCTTGGGGCCTTAATATAACCGCATGGGATGTTCCTTTAACCGCTTCCCCTTTTGGAATAAAGGTTGTTTCTACAATGTGATTTGTATAAAATTGAATATCGTACTTTCCATCGCTCACAAATACCTCTAAACCTTGGTCTGTTCCTTTAACATGTTCAAATTTCCGATCTTCATTTTGTGCTAATGATGTCTTAATTAAAACTAAATATAGTAGTATTACAAACTTTGAGTGGTTCATTTATAATCTAGTTGTTAAAATAACACTTCCTTTCATTTTTAGCTCTAATGTATCATTCCAGATAATTGTTTCACCTGTAATAACATTATTCATAGATTTCCCAACTAAGCCGACTTCCTCAAATCTCTTTAGATCCAATTCAATTGGTTTATTGTTTTTGTTAATGATATGAACTACTGTTTCTTCTTCCAGAATCCTGAACAACACGTAAACACCTTTTTCTGGTGCAAAGTGGATTGTTTTTCCATCATGAATGGCTTTACTGGACTTTCTGAAATTCAAAAGTTTTTTCAGATATAATTGCATCTCCTTTTGGTCTTCTGCTAGTCCAATACCCGTAAATGCATTCATGGTATCCTCGTCCCATCCACCAGGAAAATCTGTTCTTATTACCCCATGATCTCCGGGTTTTTCAAAATCATTCATTAAAATCTCTGTACCATAATATAATTGTGGAATTCGAGGTAATGTAAGTAGGTAACTTAAGGCTATTTTTGTATTGATAACATCGCCTTTTAGCTGCGTAAAAACACGACTCATATCATGGTTATCAGGAAAAATCATAAGATCTTTTGGTGTTGCGTAATGAAAATCGTTGGCTAATCCTTCATATATTTTTACCAAACCTTTATCCCAGGACTCATTTTCATTTAAAGCTTCAATAATTAAACCTTGCATCGCAAAATCCATTGGTGATTTTAAATTAGAATCGTAACCATCTTTATTATTAGCGCCATCTTGCCAATACCCAATAAGTAATGGGTTAAAACTCCACTCTTCACCTACAATACTAAAATTTGGATATTCATTCATAATAGTTCCAGCCCAATCACTCATAAAATCTTTATCTGGATACGGATAGGTATCTTGCCTTATCCCCCCTAATCCAACAGTTTCAATCCACCAAATGCTATTCTGAATAATATATCGAGCCATAAATGGATTGCGTTGATTTAAATCTGGCATTCCAGATACAAACCAACCATTTCCCATAGCTTCTTTATCTTTTTTGGATGCATATAAATCCTGATTGGTGGTTCGTTTATGATTAGAACTGATAGTTGTTTTATTTGTCCAAGAGCCCCTATTTGCTTCATAAACTTCTTGGTAGTTAACCCAGTCTTTAAATGGTAAATCCTTCATCCACCAATGTTCTACACCGCAATGATTTGCTACCTGATCCATGATTAATTTCATGCCTTTTTCAGCCATTTTAGATGCCAAATTTTTATAGTCATCAAGTGTCCCGAAACGTGGATCTATTTCATATAAATCGGTGATGGCATAACCATGATATGAGGCACGATGCATATCGTTGGTTAGTAAGGGGCAAGGCCAAATAGCTGTAAAACCTAAATCTTCAATATAATCTAAATGGCTTGTTATACCTGCTATATCTCCACCATGCCTTGCATAATCATCTTTTCTATTAATTGTTTTTTCATTTAAATTTTCGAACGTATCATTCTCTGTATTTCCATTAGCAAAACGATCAGGAGTTATTAAATATATAGCATCAGAACTATCAAAACCAACATAATCTTCTGTTGGTCTCTCTCTTGATTTTAGCTCATATGTTTGAACTAAATCTTCTGCACCCTCAAACTTAAAAGTGATATTAAATTTTCCTGGTTTTGCGGTTTCAGAAATATTTAAATCAATAAACAAATAGTTCGGACTATCCGCCTTGTTCACCTTCTTTATAGTAATACCATGATAATTAATTTCTGGTATTGATGCAGATATATTAGGATGCTTAACAAGTAATTGTAATTCGGGTTTTTTAAATCCTATCCACCAGTTTGGAGGTTCAACACGTTCTATATCATGTACCTCTTCCATAGATTCATCTACTGAGCTAACCTTAGAATCCCCTGTGTTTTTTTGCTTACAAGAAATACCAATATATAAAAGGCTTAGAACTATTAATTTAATTGAAGTTTTCATTTTCTTCTGCTTTTTAAATTAAACTGTCACCAAGCTATTTGGTTCAATAGTTACTAATTCATCATTAACTAAAATTTGTAACGCAGTTTCTCCTTCCAGTTCAAAATCTGTTTTGTTTTGACATACATTTACTTTTACAATATGGTTTCTAAAATTTACTTTAAATGAATACGCTTTCCATTGTTTAGGTATTTTTGGAGTAAATGAAAGTGTATTATATTTAACACGCATACCTCCAAAACCTTCTACAATACTCATCCAAGTACCTGCCATGGAAGTAATGTGTAAACCTTCATGTACTTCATGATTGTAATCGTCTAAATCTAAACGAGACGTCCGTAAATAAAACGTATATGCCTGTTCCATTCTATCTAATTTGGCTGCTTGGATACTATGTACGCAAGGCGACAATGAACTTTCATGAACTGTAAATGGTTCGTAAAAATCGAAATGACGCTCTAGGTCTTCATTTGAAAATTCATCTTCGAAGAAATAGAACCCTTGTAAAACATCAGCTTGTTTTATGTATGGAGAACGTAAAATTCTGTCCCAAGACCATTTTTGATTTATAGGCCTATGTGATGTTTCTAAATCTGTAACAGTCACTAATTCTTTATCCAAGAATCCGTCTTGTTGTAAATATACTTGATGGGTTTCTGAATATGGAAAATACATATTATCTGCAACTGCTTTCCACGTTTTTAATTCCGTTTCAAACAATTTAACCTTATCCATAATTCTCTTAAAATCTTCAGGAAAATCTGTTTCTATTTTATTAATATTTTCCAAGGCATAATTAATACACCATTGTGCTAAATAATTAGTGTACCAATTGTTATTAACATTATTTTCATATTCATTTGGCCCTGTAACTCCCAGAATGACATATTTATTTTTGTCTTTTGAAAACGCAGCACGTTGTTGCCAAAAGCGGGCTATTCCTATTAAAACTTCTAAGCCTTTATCCTTTATATAGCTGTAGTCTCCTGTATAGCGATAGTAATTATATATGGCAAATGAAATGGCTCCATTACGATGAATTTCCTCAAATGTAATTTCCCATTCATTATGGCATTCTTCACCATTCATGGTTACCATAGGAAATAGTGCGGCGCCATTTTTAAAACCTAATTTCTCAGCATTTTCAATCGCTTTTCCTAAATGATTGTACCTATATTCCAAAAGGCTTTTGGCCACTTTTTCATCTTTTGTGGCCATATAGAAAGGAATACAATAAGCTTCTGTATCCCAATAAGTACTCCCTCCATATTTTTCACCGGTAAAACCTTTGGGGCCTATATTTAGCCTAGAGTCTTTGCCTAAATAAGTTTGATTTAATTGAAAAATATTGAAACGAATGCCTTGTTGCGCTTTAACATCACCTTGTATGGTAATATCTGCCCGTTCCCAAATTGCTGACCAAGCTCGTTTTTGTTTTTCTAATAGCTTTTCAAATCCGACTTTTACAGCTTCTTTTAGTACTTTTTTTGCCATTGGTACTAATTGTGACTTATCATAATCTCTATCAACTGTATACCCTCCATATTTATGTATTGTATAAGTTTCTCCTTGCTTAACCTGATATTGGTAGCTAAAAGAAGCGTAAGTAGCATCTGCTTTTATATTTGGTTCTATTAATACCGATTTACCATTAATAAACACATTAGACTCCATGAATGTACAGGTATAAAAATCTGTTTTCATAGTTTTTGCCTGAATAAATGCTTGATGATTTTCGTGACTAACTTTTATAGTATCCCAAAATTTATCATCCCAATTGGTATCCTTATTGGTTATTCCGCTGTCCAAGTATGGTTGAAAAACAATTTCTGCATCATTATTTATAGGTGTTACGTTGTATTGAATGGCTCCTAATTCATCAGAATCTAAACTTAAAAAACGCTTTGTTTCAACTTTAATCGCAATATCGTTTCTTAGTATGGCCGTAAAACTTCTGGACAGCCATCCTTCTTGCATATTAAGCTCTCTTTTAAAATTATTTACCTTTTTACAAGTAAATAAATCGAGTTGCTCTCCATTTACAGATACATTGGTTCCTATCCAGTTCGGCGCATTCAAAACTTTAGCAAAATATTCTGGATAACCGTTTTTCCACCAGCCAACTCTTGTTTTATCGGGATAATAAACCCCAGCAATGTAACTCCCTTGAAATGTAGGTCCTGAATAATGTTCTTCAAAATTGGCACGTTGTCCCATAGCGCCGTTTCCAATACTAAATAAACTTTCTGAAGACTCTACACGATTTGCATCAAACCCTTCTTCTATGATCGACCAATTGTCTGGTTTTATATAATCTTGATTCATTTTTTATTAAGATAAAAGAGAATAGATATATAGACCGCTTTGCTGTTAGGCTTAACCATCTAATTATTTCTATTTCTTATTTATTAATTTACTTTTTAAGAGAATAAATGGCAACCTCTTTTCTAAAAGGTTGCTTTCTTTCGAAATCTGTTGTCTCTTTTCTGTTTTATTATTTTTTTTATGAAATAACCTTAGAGAAAAAATCTTGTGGTATCTCAGTTAAATTGTTAAAATTGAAATCGGCTTCATTAAGTGTTTCTTCATCTCCAACACCAACCGATATCATCTTTGCCTTATTTGCCGCTTCAATACCAGCTATAGCGTCTTCGAAAACAATACAGTTTTCTGGTTTTAAATTCAGTTTTTTCGCCCCAATTAAAAATACTTCAGGATCTGGTTTCGCTTTTGATACACTATTACCATCAACGATCCCTTCAAATCGTTGCAATAACCCGACTTGTTTTAAAATAAGGGGGGCATTTTTACTGGCAGACCCTAGTACATACTTAATACCTTTACTATCTAAATCATTCAAAAGATTATTAACACCTGGAAGAATTTCATCAGCATTCATTTTTTTGATATATCCCAGATAATCTTCATTTTTACTTATTAAGATCTCTCTCTTTCTTTCTTCTGATAATGTTACATGTCCAATGTTTAATAGTATTTCTAATGAACGCACACGACTTACGCCTTTAAGCAATTCGTTATGCGTTTCTGTAAATTCTATATGTAAATGATCTGCAAGGTTTTTCCAAGCCAGAAAATGATATTTTGCAGTATCAACTATAACCCCGTCAAGGTCGAATATAACTCCTATATTATTCATTAAATTATGATTGTATTACGTCATCAACATCTTTCACTTTGAAAACTAATGCTGCTGCTATTAAAAAACTTACGCCACTCATCAAAAGAGCGAAAATGGCATGATTGTTATAAGCATACTTAACTAAAGGACCGCCTATTAAAGCATTGATTATTTGTGGAACTACAATAAAGAAATTGAAAATTCCCATGTATACCCCCATCTTCTTAGGAGAAATAGAACCCGCTAATATGGCATATGGCATTGCCAAAATACTAGCCCATGCAATTCCAACACCTATCATTGAAATAATGAGCCAATTTTCATCTGGCATGATATAAATGGACAGTAAACCTAAGCCACCAATAACAAGCGATGCTGCATGTGTTTTCTTTCTACCTATTTTCTTTGCTATGTACGGTAAAGTAAATGCGTATAATGCAGAAACTAAATTATATACCCCAAACAATATACCTACCCAGTCCCCAGCATTCTGATACGCGGGGCTACTACTGTCTGTATACAATAATCCGTATGTATGCTGCGCTATGGCTGGTGTAGCAAATACCCAGAGTCCAAATAACCCAAACCAGGAAAAGAATTGTACCCAGCTTAGTTGACGCATCGTTGTAGGCATTTTTTTAAAGTCAGTAAAAATATCTAATAAACTAGATGTATCTTCTTTTCCATCTTTAACTATAGTTTCAGAATGCGTTTTTTCATCTTCAAAACTTGCTAATTCTTCAGGAGGGTATTCTTTTGTTGTAATTACCGTTACCAAGATTGAACCTATTAAAATAATAGCTCCGATAATAAACGATAAGATTAAGTTTAAAGGGACTGCGCCTCCAGCCGTTTCATTAGATATACCAAACCAATTATTTAAAGCATAAGGTAACCAGGAACCAATTACAGCACCAAAACCTATAAGAGCAGTTTGCACACTAAAACCTAATGTACGCTGATCGGTTCTAAGGTTATCTCCAACTAATGCACGAAAAGGTTCCATAGCAACATTGAAAGATGCATCCATAATCATGAGCATACCTGCCCCAACCCATAATGCTGGTAAAAATGCAATGAAGATGTCAGCTTGAGGCATAAGCACCAAACCTATAGATGCCATAATGGCTCCAGCCAAAAAATAGGGTTTACGTCTTCCAAACATCCCCCACGTTTTATCACTATAATGTCCAATTATTGGTTGTACAATTAAGCCCATTAAAGGTGCTATAATCCAAAACCAAGATAATTGATGTACGTCGGCTCCGAAAATTTGAAGTATCCTACTTGCGTTAGCATTTTGAAGGGCAAAACCCATTTGGATTCCCAGAAACCCAAAACTCATATTCCAGATTTGCCAGAAACTTAATCTACGCTTTTCCATTAAATAGTATGTTTAAATTAATACTATTTGATAAGCGAAATACTTATCAAAACTTATTGTGAGAAGTGAAAATATAAGTTTTGATTTCGCAACAAAGATAGGAAAGATTTTATTTTTTCCTAATAAAAAAATTATTTAGTTGATTCTCTTTCAATAATTTCAGTCTCAATAACCACTTTTATAAAATCAGATTTTCTCTCGTCATTCGTGAAATACTGGTCACTTTCAGCGTCTATGGCCTCTAATCTATCTATCAATAAATTTGCTGCTTGTTCTCCCATTTTTTGACCATGTTGACTCACAGTTGTTAAACTAGGAGTGGCATGTTTTGACAATACGCCATCTGTAAAACCAATAACCTGTACATCATTGGGAATATTCAATCCAAGCTTTCTTGCTACTTTCATAGCTGTGACCGCATACAGCTCATTTACAGCAAAAACGCCATCAATATTTTCATTTATTTTAAAGAATTGGGCGATTTCATTTTCCAGATCATCCAGGTGATTTTCTACATCCAAACTATCATCAATCTTTAATATGAGATTAGAATTTGCATCTATTCCACTCGTACCTAACGCTTCCAAATACCCCTGAGTTCTTAGTCTACCGACACTCACGTAATCCATTGTGGTGATGAGTGCTATATTTTTACAGCCATTATCAACTAGTTTTTTTACTGCTTTAACTGCGCCATTAAAATCATCAACAATCACCTTATCACAATCCACCTCACTTACCACTCTATCAAACATAACAATAGGCATTCCTTGGTTTATCGTGGCATTAAAGTGATGATAATCCTGCTTAAGTAAAGTTTCTTTAGAAATAGAAAGAATAAATCCGTCAATACTACCATTAGCGAGCATTTCCATATTTATAATCTCTTTAGTAAAAGATTCATTAGATAATCCAACAATAACATTATATCCACGCCTATTCGCTATTAATTCAATACCTCGAATCACTGTTGAAAAAAAGTGATGAACAATTTCTGGAATTAAAATACCTATGGTTTTTGTTTTTCTGTTCTTTAAACTAAGTGCAATATTATTAGGTTTGTAATTATATAGTTTGGCAAATGCCTGAATTTTTTTAGTAGTGTCTTCACTAATTTCTTTACTGTTACTAAGTGCTTTAGAAACTGTAGAAATTGAGACATCTAATTCTCTAGCAATTTGTTTTAATGTAATTTTCCTTTTCATGATATTTTCAATTCAATAAAAAAACAATTTTTAGTTGTCTATTTACAAAAGTAATATAATGATTTTAATGTAAAAATTAAAAAAAGTCGCACCAAAATTCATTAATTAATAAAAAGTTGTCAACACGAAAACGTTTTCGTTGCGAATTTCGTAATTCATAATTATTTCTTTACAATTTCTTTACATAGCTTTGATGTGAGGAGTGAAAATATAAACTAAACAAACTAACACATTAATTCAACAAAATTGTATGAAATCATTCACTAAAAAATTACTGTTTTTCATGCTTATCTTACCAGTATATATATTTGGTCAAAATACGCTAAAAGGAACAGTAGCAGAACAATCAACTTCCATTCCATTACCGGGAGTTAATGTCTTCATAAAAGGTACAACAACCGGAACCACCACAGATTTTGATGGAAATTATCAAATTAAGGTTAATACTGGAGACATTATCGTATTTTCTTATGTTGGTTACAAGGCACAGGAAAAACAATATACGGGACAAACTTCACTAAATATCCTATTAGGTGAAGATACAGCACAACTTGAAGAAATAGTCATTATTGGATATGGTAGCGTAAAAAAAGAAGATCTCACAGGTTCTGTAGATGTTGTATCTTCAAAGGACTTTAATAAAGGAACCGTAGTATCTGCTGATCAATTACTAAATGGTAAAGCACCTGGTGTAAGAATAACCAGTGCTGGTGGGCAACCCGATGCTAAACCAAATATCAGGATTAGAGGCGGTGCTTCATTAAGTGCCAATAGTAATCCTTTAATTGTTATTGACGGTATTGCTGTAGACAACTCAAACCCGGCTGGGGTAAATAATCCTTTAACACTTGTAAATCCTAATGATATTGAAAGTTTCAGTATTTTAAAAGATGCTTCAGCAACAGCAATTTATGGATCCAGAGCATCAAATGGTGTTATAATCATTACAACAAAAAAAGGAACTTCCGGAGAGGTTAAATTTAATTTCTCCTCAAATATCTCTACGAGTACGGTTAGCGATAAGATTGATTTATTTGATGGTAATCAATTTGTAGACTTTATTACAACTACATATCCTGGAGAGACAGATTTATTAGGAGTTCCTGTGGGTTCTGTAAGTACAAACGAAGCTGTTTCTCAAATTATTAATGGAAGAGAAATTTATAATACAGATTGGCAGGATGCTATTTTTAGAACGAGTATGTCTTCAGACTATAATTTTAGTGCTAGGGCGAATCTATTTGAAAAAATTCCATTCAGAGCTTCTATTGGGTATAATAGTACTGAAGGTATTGTAAAAACAAATGACTATGAAAGAATAACTGCTTCATTAAAATTCACTCCTAAGTTTTTCGAAGATCATTTAAAGATAGATCTTAATGCTAAATCCATTTTTGTAGATAAAAACAATATAGATAATGATGGTGCTTTAGGCAGTGCTGTTTCTTTCGACCCAACAAAACCAGTGTTCGATAACAATTCCCCTTTTGGTGGTTTTTACACTAATTTAAGTGATCAAGGAAATATTGACGGTGCCAGTAATCCATTAGCATTATTATTACAACGTAGCAGACCTGAGAAAGTAAGTAAAATTTTAGGTAATATAGAATTTGACTATAAAATGCATTTTCTTCCAGAATTAAGAGCTGTTGTAAATCTAGGTTTGGAGGCTTCAAGAGCAGAAATCGTAGAAACCTTTACAGATAATGCACTTGCAACTTATCAATCTACAGACAGTGGTGACTTTGTTTTTAACCCTGGTGTAAACTATAGAGAAAACCAACATATCACTAATACCACCTTGGAATCCTATTTAGTTTATAGAAAAGAATTTGATAATTTCTTTATAAACAATTTTGATATTCAGGGAGGTTATAGTTATCAGAATTTTAAAAATGATGGTAATAAAGAACAATACAGATATGCTGATGATACTGGCTTAAGAATAAGAGATATTAAAAATGATGATGCTTATTTTAATGAATTAAACTTACAATCTTTTTTCGGGCGTTCCAATATTAATTTATTCAATAAATATTTGGTTACTGTATCATTTAGAGCCGACGGATCGTCTTTATTTAGAAAGGATAAACGTTGGGGCTATTTCCCAGCAGCAGCTTTAGCATGGAAACTTAAAGAAGAGTCTTTCTTAAGAGATGTTGATTTTGTAAATGACATCAAAATTCGTGTTGGTTGGGGAGAAACTGGTCAACAAGATATTACAGACATCGCTGGTTTCTATCCTTCTACACCATTGTTTGAAGCTGGGTCAAGTACAAGTCAATATTTATCAGGCGTAGCCATTTATAACGCAAAACCTTTTAATGATGATTTGACTTGGGAAAAGACTACAACATACAATCTCGGAATAGATTTCGATTTTTTCAATAGCAATGTATTCTCTGGTTCTTTCGATATCTTTAAAAGAGAAACTACAGACTTATTAGTAAGAGCACCTGTTGGGCCAGGTCAAGGGTTAACAAACGTATTCCCTAAAAATGTTGGAGAAACTGAAAGTGAAGGTTTTGAATTGAATTTAAACTTAAATGCTATACGAAAAGATAACGTTAACTTTTCTATAAACGGTAATATAGCTTACAATAAAACGGAAATTGTAAGTCTTAAAGATGTTACTGTTATTGATTCTCCAGACTCTGGAATACCAACAGGTACAGGTGTAAACCTAGCATTTAACGTGGTGGGGCTAGAAGCACATTCTGCCTGGGTATTTAAACAAATTTATGATCTTGATGGAAGACCAATCTTAGGGGCTTTTGTAGATCTTAATGATGATGGCATCATAGATAACGATGATAGATATTACACCCCCTTAAGACCTAATTGGACGTTTGGTTTTGGATTTAATTTTAACTACAAAAATTGGGATCTAAGTTCTAGTTTTAGAGGGCAATTAGATGGTAAAATGTATAATGCAAGACGATTAAGCAGAGGGTATACAGAAGCAGCCTTGCCTAATAATACTCAAAATTTAAATAATACATTAAATTTCTTTTCTGATGCTGCAGATCCAAACTTTACAAACAGAAGAGGTAATATTCCATTCTCAGATTATTTCATAGAGGATGCGTCTTTCTTAAGATGTGAAAATATTGTTTTAGGTTACACATTTAATCAACTTTTCAAAAACACTAATTTAAAATTATATGCCGCTGTTAACAATGCATTTTTAATTACCAATTATTCTGGTCAGGATCCAGAAAACTTTAATGCTATTGATGATAACTTTTATCCAAGACCACGAGTATACTCTTTTGGTGTAAATCTTGATTTTTAAAAAACAGAACTATGAAAAATATTTTAAACTTCTTTTTTAGCTTATGCATACTTCTTGTAGTATCAAGTTGTACAGATGATCTAAATACAGAACCTAAAGTAGAATTATCTTTAGACGAATTACTAGCACAGGATCCAAATGCAGTAGAAGGTATAGTATCCAGACTTTATGCCTCTTTTGCACTGTCTGGTGTACAAGGACCAGATAAGTCTGATATTAGTGATAATGCTGGAGAATCTCCTTTTTTAAGAGGTATCATAAATCTTCAGGACTTTACTGCGGATGGTATGAAAAACCGTTGGGGAGATGATGGTCTGGACCAACTTACTACCACTTCTGACTGGGACGAAAACAATAAATTCTTTAGATATTTATTCAACAGAGTTTATTTTACAATTCCACAATGCAATAACTTACTTGCTGTTGCTAATAATATAAGCATAGAAAATAAAGAATCTGTAATAGCTGAAGTAAGATTCTTAAGAGCTTTGGCCTATTACTATTTAATAGACACTTTTGGAAAAGGTGTTCTGGCAACCGAAGAAAACTTCGGAGATTCTGCACCACTTCCTGAAGCTTCAAGAGCAGAATTATTTGCTTTTGTTGAAGCCGAATTAATAGAAGTAGAAGCTGCTCTTCCAGCAACAAACTCTTATGGTAGAGCTTCTAAAGCTGCTGGACAGATGTTATTAGCAAAGCTTTACATGAATGCCGAAGTATATGTAGGAACCTCCAGATATGATGATGCCCTTGTTTTAATTAATAAAGTGATTGATGAAGGGGGCTATAGTCTTGCACCAGACTTTGTGAGTCTTTTCTCTGCAGATAATGAGACATCTACAGAAATAATATTTCCTTTAATTGCAGATGCAGACACAAGTCAAAGTTTTGGAAATACCACATATATTGTTAACGGAAGCTTAAGTACTGAAACCATGGTGCTTGCCGATTTTGGAGCTAATGATGGTTGGACAGGCCATAGAGCGACTAAAGCATGGTATGGTTTATATGGTGATCTGGGAACTTCAACTGATGATAGAGCCAGTTTATTCTGGACAACAGGACACAATTTCGAAATGGCTGATTATAGAGAATGGAAAGATGGGTATCCCTCTATTAAATTTAGAAATACAAACTTTAATGGATCTCCTATAATTACAGCTTTTTCTGGTACAGATTTTCCGCTATTTAGATTAGCAGATACGTACTTAATGTATGCAGAGTGTACTCTTAGAGGTGCTTCTGGAGGTGCTATAAATACAGCACTACAATATGTAAATGCTGTAAGAACACGCTCAAATGCCAGTACCATTATGCAATCAGAATTAACATTGGATTTTTTAATTGACGAACGTGGTAGAGAACTAAATTTAGAAGGCCACAGAAGAAGCGACTTAATTCGTTTTGGAATGTTTACAGGCAGTAGTTATATCTGGCCATGGAAAGGAAATGTTGTCGGAGGAACTTCCATTCCTGATAGCTATAAATTATTTCCCATTCCGCTAGCTGCGTTGCAAGCAAATCCAAACTTAACCCAAAACCCAGGGTTCTAAAAACTAACTAACTTTTAAAGACATTTACAATGAAAAATATAAAAATTCTAACACTATTAATAATAGCTCTTATAGGATTCAATTCGTGTGACGATGATGATGAATTGGTATTTACTGCTAGTGAGGCAGAAGGTTTAGTATTCAACACCACTTTCTTAAACAACTATGTATTAAATTCTAGTTTGAATAGTAATTTGGCTGAACGTTTTACCTGGGGTAGTGCCGATTTTGATGTTCCTACTGAAGTTAGTTATAGTCTGGAAGCGGCTACAATGGCAGACTTTAGCGATTATATTGGTGATGATACTCTTGATGATTATGCTAAATATAATTTAGGTACAACAACAAATAACGAGCTTCCAGTAACAGTAAAACAAATGCTGAATTTAGCAGCACTCGCTGGATTGGATAACAATCCCAATAGTGAAGAACCTAATATCGGGCAATTACACTTTAGAATAAAGGCTTTTATTGGTCAAGGAGGTTTAGAGTCTTATTCTTCTGTTCAAACTCTAAATATAGAGTTACAAGAAATTGTTGATACTGGTGGCCCTATACCTAACTGTCCTTCTATTTGGGTAGTTGGTGCTGGAGCTGTTGATGCTGGATGGGGCTGGGGCACTCCTGCAGAGTTTCTTTGCTATGATGATGTTTATATTACAAACATTAATTTAATTAATGACGCATTTCGTTTCTTTTTAACAGAAGGTGATTGGAATTCAGGGCAAAACTACCCATATTATGTTGCAGAAGGATATACCATTGATTCAAATTTAGTCGATGCCATGGATGGTGATAATAATTTTAGTTTTATTGGCACTCCGGGTAAATACTTAATGACCGTTGATACTGTAAACAAAACTATTACATTAGACGTTCCACAGGCCGAAGAGTCTAATTGCGATTCTGTTTGGGTTGTGGGTGCTGGAGCTGAAGATGCTGGATGGGGCTGGGATACTCCAGTAGAGTTTTCATGTACAGATGGTTACTATAGTGCAAACATCAACCTGGTTAATGACTCATTTCGTTTCTTCCTAACTCAAGGTGATTGGGATTCTGGTCAAAATTATCCTTTCTATTCGACAGACGGTTACACTATACATCCTAATTTAGTTGATGCTATGGATGGCGACAACAATTTTAGTTTTACTGGTACGCCTGGAAATTATTTTCTATCAGTGGACACAGTAAACAAGATTATCGATTTAAGATAAATTCTTTTTATAAAATTCTAAATAAAAAAGGACTATGACATCATGGTCCTTTTTTTAAATAATCTAGTTATGAAAAAAATTACATATTTTTTATTCATTCTTATATCTTTTGTTTTAAATGCACAGGTAACTATTAATCCAAGTGCCTTTGAGGTTAATGAATCTATAACGATTACCGTAGATTTAAGTAGCAATGATACAAATTGTAACGGTTTAAATAATCCTTCTAAAGTTTACATGCACTCTGGAATAGGAGATAATTCAGATGCGTTTGGTTTTAGTACTATTGGTAATTGGGGAGCAGATGATGGCATTGGAGAAATGACTAACAATAATAATGGTACATGGAGTCTTACTATAATTCCAGAAACGTATTACGGATTAAATGCTACTCAAGCAGCTAACGTGACTCAGATAGGTATGGTTTTTAGAAATGCTGATGGTTCACAAGAACTAAAAGCAAACAATTGCCAAGATTTTATTTTTCCAGTTGGTATTGTTATAATAAAGATAGTAGAACCAGCACATATCCCTGTTGTATTAGAATCTGGCGAAAGTTTAACAATTAAATCCAATTTAACGTATCAAGGTAACTTAGAGCCTGGCCACTTTAAATACTATTTAGACAATACCCTAGAAACTAGTGGTAATGGATTCACTACCTACCTTGGAACGATAAACAATATAACATCTAATGCGAGTGTAAGAATAGAAGGCTCTCCTTTATCTGCATCAGATGTAGGAGAAGTTTCTTTTGATGTTGTTATCGTTCCAACAGTCATTGAAGAAGTACTTCCAAGTGGACTGGTAGAAGGTATAAACTACAATACTACAGATCCTACTAAAGCGATATTAGTACTTAATGCTCCAGGAAAAGACTTTGTACAAATAGCAGGTAGTTTTAATAATTATGCCCCAACAGATGCTTATTTTATGAAAAAGGATCCAACTTCTGATACCTTTTGGTTAGAATTAACCGGGCTAACTGCCAATCAAATTTATACTTATCAATATTGGGTTTATGATAAAAACCCTATTGCAAATTCTCCTGCTCTTGTAAAAACTGCCGATCCCTATTCTACATTAGTTCTATCTCCTTTTGATGATCCTTTTATTCCTTCATCAACCTATCCAAATTTACCTTCATATCCTGCTGGGCAAGAACGAGAAGTGACTGTGCTACAGACTAACCAAACACCCTACAATTGGCAGGTCACTAATTTTTCAAAACCCAAGAAAGAAGACTTAATTATTTACGAGGTTTTAATTCGTGATTTTGACGCTGATAGAAACTTTCAAGACATTATAGATAGAATTGACTATTTCAAAAACCTAAACATTAACGCTATCGAATTAATGCCTGTTATGGAGTTTGAAGGTAATGAAAGTTGGGGTTACAATACCGCTTTTCACATGGCTTTGGATAAGTTTTATGGTACTGAGGAAAAATTTAAAGAGTTAGTAGATACCTGCCATCAAAACGGAATTGCTGTTATATTGGATCTTGCATTAAATCATGCATTTGGAAGAAATCCGATGGTGCGTTTATGGATGGATGATGCCGATGGTGATGGTTGGGGAGAACCTAGTTCTGAAAACCCATATTTTAACCAAACACCAAAACATTCTTATAATGTCGGGTCGGATTTTAACCATTCTAGTTCATTTACAAAAGTATATACAAAGCGTGTTGTTAAACATTGGATTGAAAACTTCAAAGTTGATGGATTTCGTTGGGATTTAACCAAAGGGTTTACGCAAAATTGTTCCTCTGGAGACGAAAGTTGTACCAATAATTACCAAGCAGACCGTGTAGCTGTTTTAAAAGAATATGCGGATTACTCTTGGAGTTTAGATGACACCCACTATGTTATTTTTGAGCATTTGGGAGGTGATACCGAAGAACAAGAATGGGCTAATTATAGAATAAGTGATCCTATTCCAAAAGGCATTATGATGTGGAGCGAAATGTGGACTGCATATAAAAATTTAGCGCAAGGGCAATCAAGTGATATTAATTTTGACCGCATGGGGCATACGGCTCATGGTTTTACAGAAAAACGTACGTTAGGCTATCCAGAAAGTCATGATAAGGACAGAATCATGTATGAAATGACCGAATTCGGAACCAATACAACACCTTCGCACAATATTAGAGATCTAAATATAGCTTTAAAAAGAATGTCCGCACTAGGAGCCGTGACCATTCCCATTCCTGGCCCAAAAATGTTATGGCATTTTGCAGATTTAGGGATGGATGACTCCATTTGGACTTGTTCTAACGGGGTTGTTAATTCTGATTACGATGGAAACAATGATGGAGACTGCAAATTAGATACAAAACCTCAACCCCAATGGTCTAATAACTGGCTTGCTGATGGCAACAGGAACAAAGTTTATAATGATTGGGCAAGGTTGAATGATTTAAAAATCAATGAAGCTGTTTTTGAAGGTAATTATAGCATAAGTTCCGGAACACAAACACCTAGAATAAGTATTTACACAGGTAATGAAAACATGAGTGGCTCAGAACTTAAAAACGTGATCATAGTTGCTAATTTCTCATTAACAAGTCAAAATATAAATCCAAATTTTCCTTATTCTGGAACTTGGTTCGATTTAATGGATACTTCTGGAAATACAACAATTAATGGTAGTACAACTTCTATTAATTTACCTCCTGGTGACTTTAGAATTTATGGAAATAAAGGATCAACGCTATCTACAAATAGTTTTGAAAAGAATAATGATTTCAAAATACTCCCTAACCCTGTGAAAAACAGATTTTCAATCAATCAAAATATTGAAACATTGAAAATTTACGATATCACTGGTAAGCTTATAAAATCGTTCGAAGGTCAATTTTCCAAAGGATATACTTTTAATATTTCTAATTTATTAAGTAGTCTTTATTTAATAAAAACTACAAATGCATTAGGAACACAGAACACTTTTAAAATGGTAAAGCTGTAAAAGAAATCAGAAGTATCTAAAAACAAAAAAGGTATTTTCATAAAAATGAAAACACCTTTTTTGTCGGGACGACAGGATTTGAACCTGCGACCACACGGCCCCCAGCCGTGTACGCTAACCGGACTGCGCCACGTCCCGATTTATTCTAACAAAACAACCTAGCTAAAAAACTAGGCTATTTAAACATTTTTCAATAATAATAATAATAATAATACCTACTCTTTCGCTGCTAAGTAACGTTCTGCATCAAGAGCTGCCATACAACCAGTCCCTGCTGCTGTTACTGCTTGTCTATACACATGATCTGCAGCATCACCAGAAACAAAAACACCATCAATATTTGTTTTAGAAGTTCCAGGTTTATTAATAATATATCCCGTTTCATCTAAATCTAAGTAGCCTTTAAAAATATCTGTATTGGGTTTATGACCTATAGCTACAAAAAATCCTGTAGCAGGAATGTCTTGCTTTTCATTAGTTTTATTATTAAAAACCCTAACACCAGTTACTACTTGTCCATCACCTAAAACTTCATCTGTTTCGGTATTAAATAGTATTTCAATGTTTTCAGTATTCTTGACTCTAGCCGCCATAATTTTAGAGGCCCTAAACTCATCACGTCTTACTAACATAGTAACTTTAGTACACAACTTAGATAAATAATGAGCTTCTTCACAAGCTGAGTCACCAGCTCCAACTATAACAACTTCTTGATTTCTATAAAAGAATCCATCACATACTGCACATGCAGATACACCTCCTCCTAATTTTAAATATTTTTGCTCAGAATCCAATCCTAAGTATTTTGCTGAGGCTCCTGTAGAAATTATGACCGTCTCACAGTGAATCTCTTTGGTTTCATTAACCCATACTTTATGAATATCTCCAGAGAAATCAACTTTTGTAACCCAACCGTCACGTACATCCGTTTCAAAACGCTCTGCTTGTTTTTGTAATTCAATCATCATTTCCGGTCCAGTAACACCTTCTGGGTATCCAGGAAAATTCTCAACTTCGTTAGTTGTTGTTAATTGACCTCCAGGCTGTGTTCCTTGATATAGCACAGGAGACATATTAGCTCTAGCTGCATAAATTGCAGCTGTATAACCTGCTGGCCCAGAACCTATAATTAGGCACTTAATTTTTTCTATTGTATCAGACATTGTATTTGTATAATTTAATCAAAACAAAAGTAGAATTTTTGATTCAAAACTTACATAGAAGTTATTAACAGTTATTATAACTCTATATGTAAAATCTATAATGATTTTATATATTAATACAAATAGGACAATGAACTCGTTTAGACCAATTTATTTATTATCTGCTAAAAACATGTTGTGTTAACATTATTTGAGGTTTCGTTAAACCTCCAATTCGCTTTTATAAACTTTAAAGCTGAAGTAATTTGATTTTCTACAGTTTTTGGACTAACACTCATTTCTTTTGCTATTTCTTTAACCGAAAGACCTTCAAAACGGCTTTTAACAAATGTTTCTCTTCTACGCAATGGCATTTCATCTACTAATTCCATGATTCGTTCCATCATAAAATTATAATCAATTTGACTCAAAGTAGATTGATCAAAATCAACCCTTTTATCTTTTGAATCTATATAATTCCGCATTCTGCTCCTTTTTATGAATGTTTTTTTTATTAGGTTAAATGCTATTGTAAAAATATAAGACTTAAAATTATATTCAGGTTTTAAAGAGTTTCTTTTTTCCCAAACTTTAGAGAAAACATCCTGAACCAATCCTTCTGCTTCTGTTGTTGACTTCAAGTACCCTAGAGCAAATCCATACATTTTTTTATTATATCGATTAAATAATGTTTCAAATGCTCGTACTTCTCCCTCCTTCAGGCTTTCAACAAGAGATTTGTCACAACCAGAAATCAGATCTGATTTTTTCATAAAAATTCAATGAATTAAAATAATTATACCAAAACAACATATTTAACTGATATAACAAGTAGACTGGTATTTCAAAATAGGGTAATAATCATTCACCAGCAGTTAAAGACAATAAAAAGTTTCTTTCTTCCAGTAATTTGAATTCTATATACTGTATGGCTAAATGAAAATTGTTATATAAACAAGGAGAAGAATGCGGAATTATATAGCATATTGAATCAATATTTCCCGAATGAAGTAGTACCTAAAAAATTAGTGAATTGGTACACCTCTCTCCAAATGCACTTTGTCGTTATTTTAAGAAACGTACAAGAAAAACATATAAAGAATTTATAAATGAGCTTAAAATAGCTCAAACTCGCAAGTTAATACAAGACAAGAGGTCTCAAAAAGTATCTCTGAGATAGTATTTACCTGTTGATAACAATATGTCTTATTTTATAAGAGTTTTTAAAAAGCTCAAAAATGCAAAACCACTGGAATACAGGAGAAATACTGACGAGGCATTATAAATTGAAAATTCAAGCAACACTAAGAACTAAGCTCTTAGCGTTACCTAAATTCATATATAATTTCTCTTTAAATTGCTAAATTCCTAATTGTAGTCCCATACTAAGCCTATTCAATGACTTAAACTGTCCAAATAGTCTATTTTTATCTCCATAAAACAAATCAGCTCCCAAAAATGCTGTAAGATTATTTAATACTAAATACTCTATTTTTGGCCTTACGAAGCCATCACATTTATTAAGGTTTTGAACACAAATGATGGAGGCTGTTAGTGTTTCGTTCGCAAATCGTCTGTCAACTAAAAAAGAGACATTGGTTTCAGAACCTTGCCGTCCGCTTGCCATTTGATTATTGAAAATATAATCTTCAAAAATCTGGAAACTTAAAGTAGAATTGCTTATTCCTGAATAATCAACCCCAATAACACCCATTATTTGATCACTTTTAAAGATTCCTTCTGAAATATTTGTGTTATCAGATGAAAAGTATTTATCCTTTGAGTAGCCTAATTCTCCTCGTAATGTATAACTACCAAAGGCATTACTAAACGTCCCTCCAAATAAATGATAACGCTTAAATAGTGGTGTTATACTCATTGTATTATTTAATTTATCTACCATTGTTTTGGCAACAGGAAAATTATCGTATTGATATAAATAATTGACTGTGATGTCCCAACCATTTAAAAAAGCTGATAATCTCAAACCATAATCTGCATCCTTTATCGGTTTTTTAGGTTTTTCCATTGGTTTATTAGAAACTGAAACACCTTGTGGTACTGAAGAAAATAAGGCTTTAGGAAAAAAGGGCGCTTTTTGTGTTGGAAAATCGTGATAAGTTATATCTGGTACCCAAATAAATTGAGCTTTCACTTTCGATAATTTAATATCTGCCTTCACCGACCAAAGGGGAATTCTAGAATTATCAAAATTATCCAATAAGAATTCCCTAAAATTCGTAGGGTTTACAATATCCAATATTTTTAACCCATCTGCTTTTCCCCAGACTATTTGTTGTTTCCCAAGTGTTAAGAAATGCTTACCTATTTTCCAATCTACATAAAACTCCCGTAATTCGGCTTCTAATCGATCTCCTATAAAAGCTCTATTTGAAAATTCAGATACCGCATTTTGTGTTGGTATACCAGGCTCAAGATTATCTAAAAGCTCAGTATAAACCCTTCCAATCATTTTTAACCTAAGATTTTTAGATACCAGTATATCTATTTCTGGTCGGATAAAAAACTCTGTTTTTTGTACATCTCCAGATTCAAACTCGACTGCTGTTCTAGCATCAACTAACATTGTAAATCGGGTATCTAAGAGATATTTCTTTTTAGGCTTTGAATCGTTTTGTGCTTTTAATGAAAGGTTGATCATGCACACAAAAAAGTAGGCTATAACATTGTTAAACTTCATTTTTACCTCAATTAACGCCCCTTACTAAAGATTCTTCAGAAAATAAATCGTCATCAACTGGTACTTTATAATCACTATTACCAAAAGTGATTGTTGTTTTATGTCCGTTTTTATGATTTATTGCCTCTAAAGATTGAAATGTCCATATACCTTGTATTCGCTTGATATCTTTTACATAGGTGGACTTAAGTTCATTTCCTGCAATATCCCAGTATTTAGATTGCCTAACCATCCAAATAGACGCATCAATCCATTGGTGTACTTTTTTATAGCCTAATTCTCTTGCAATTTTATCTGTTTTAGGAATTGCTTCAACTAAAATGCATGTATGACCATTAATGTCCGCCTCTTTTATAGAAGTATAGCTATAATCGTCTTGACTCATTTTTGTACCTAGTTTTATATCCTCATAGGTAAAATCTGTTCCTAAAAAATAATCACCCCGATTAGCGGCAGAAATTCTTCTTGTTTTTCTAAGAGCAGGTAAATACAACCATTGGTCATCGTCTTTCATAGCTTCGTGATAATCGTAAGACATAAACGCTGTCCCTTTTACATTGGATGGACTTGAATACAATAAAATGGTTTTTCTCTGATCGTCATAGTCCTTTCGATAGCTTTTGGTATCTCTTATTTGCTTTTTGCCTTTTTTGTTGATCAATGTCATTTTAAGATCTTGTACTAGGTGTTCACCCTCATTACGTTCATTCACTCTTTTTACAACGTCATTTCCTAAAGGAAGCGATTGTGCTAACATAGATACTGGTATAAACAATGCGAAAAGAGTGCTATATATTGATAATTTTATATGTGATTTTTTTAAAATTAAATGCATTTTAATTGGTTTTAACTGGGCTTAAAAACTTAGGCTTAAATGTTTTAATAAGTGCTGGCAAAATAGTAATGCTTGCCAAGAAACTACTGGCGACACATGTTGTAATCAATGCTCCAAAGATGATAAAAGGAGGCAGGCTACTTGTCATATTAATTCCGAAGCCAAGGCAGATAGCTATAACATTGAATAATAAAGCACGGCCTGTTGATGGAAATAAATCTATTAAACCTTCTTCTATGGATAATCCTTTTTTGGTTACTGAGTCTTTAATATGTTGAATAATATGTATAGCAAAATCTACGGCTACACCAATGGCAATAGCCCCAAACATAGTCGTAGCTGTATTTAGGGTGATTCCAGAATATCCCATCACAGCATAAAACATAAAAATGGCAGTGAATACAGGAAAAACGGCATAGAGTCCTGCAATGGCTGATTTAAAACTCAGCGATGTTAAAACCCATACGGCTATTAATGCTATAATTAAACCTAGATAATTACTAAAACCTATACCACCTAACCAATAATAAAAGATGTTCATCCAACCAGCAATCTTTACTTCAACATCTCCATTGGCATATTGAGTGGCAATATGTTGCTTAAGAGGCTCAATGACTTTTTTAGCACTCGTATATTTACCGTCATTAAGGGTAATAGCAATGTTGGCTTTACTGTAATCATAATCAATAAATTTTTCGAGGTCGGCTGGGTCACCACTGGCACTATATAATAGAAACAATTGAGCGACCATATCACCATCATCTGGTATGACATAAGCTTCTTCCTTATTCTCATTTAACGATTTATTCATCTGTTTAATAATATCGACAATCGAAGTAGTACCACCAACATTAGGAAGTGTTTCAATATAGCGTTGAAGTGATTCTATTTTTTTAAGATTCTCTGGTTTGTATAGGCCTTCATCTTCTTTTGCCGAAACCATAACATCAAAAGTGTTAGCTCCGTTCATTTTAGAATTAATCAATCTATCCGCTTTATAAATATCTGTTGCTGGACTAAAATTGTCAATACTGGCCTCATCCACATATACCTTAGAAGCTCCCAAAAACCCAATAATAAAGATCATTACTGTAATCCCTAAAATAAATTTTGGTTTGGCTAAAACGGATCTTCCTATAGCCTCCATGAATCGACCAAATATATCTGTTTTGATTCCTCCTTCTAAGGTTGCTTTTTGATATGCTTTGCTTAATTTTGGTTTTAATAAGATTAAAATAGCTGGTACTAAGAATAGCGATAACAACCAAGCAGCAAGTACGCCTACCGAGGAAAATATGCCAACCATTCGCAATGGAGGAACTGTTGATGTTAAACCCAATGCTAGAAACCCAGCTATATTGGTTAGACTAGTAAATGTCACTGGTCTCCACATTTCTTTCATAGTTATGAGCGTGACTTCCCGTGACGATTTGTTGGGGTATTTAGCTAAAATCTCGTAGTATGCACCAAGAATATGAATGGCATCTGCCACACTAATGGCTATAAGTATAACGGGGATAACGTTAGAGGATAAATACATTGGAACTCCAACAGCTGCCATAACTCCCATGGCTGTTAATACAGATCCAAAAATAACTATGATTGATAAGTATAAACCTCTAAATGTACGGTAAGCTATAATTAAAACGATTAGGATAACTAAAAAGGCTAAAGGTGTCATCTTCTTAGCATCACCATCTATATATTCCGCCTGATGGCTAATAACACCGCCCTCTCCTGCTACATGCACTTGCGCATTTGGTAATTTAACCTCTTTAGATAGTAATTCTTCAGACAGTTTTTTTATATCCTTATAGGCTTGTTTCCCATATTTAATTTTATCTAATAACTCAATTACAATTAAGGAAGTAGTCCCGTCAATACTAACTAAGTTTCCTTTGTATAATGGAAAACTCAATGCGTCTTTTCGAATTTTATCAGCCTCATTTTGCGAGCCTATAATTTCCCCAATAAATGGATCTACAACCATGCCTGTTTCTGTGCCGTAAATATTATTTTCTGTAGAAAGGCTCGTTATTTTTTCGGGGTCAACACCTTCTATTAACTGAACTTCTTCACTTAATTTCTTAATAAAGTTGAGCATTTCGGGAGTAAACACGCCTTCTTTTTCTTCATTAACAACAGCAACTACTATGGGATCTGAAAGCCCAAAGATGTCTCGAACCTCTTCTCTATTTTCTAAAGAATGATGTCCTGCTGGTATATAAGCTTCGATGGTTGTATCTATTACCATTTTAGGCAATTGGCTTGTTACTGCGCCAACTAATAGGATGCAGCTTATAATTATTAACCAAGGGTATTTTATGGCTTTGTTAAAAAACATTTCGGCTTTGCTCATTTTTTTTGTTTCCATTTTTTAATAGTGATTTGTTCATTTTTATTGGATCTATATATCTTAGACAACCTCAGGGTGTATTTTGGACAAAGAATGGGTATATTTTACCCAATTGTATTTCATAGCCCTGCATCCCAAGGGGTTTCTAATGAATGTAAGCTGACCAACCACAGACCTCTACATTCAAGTTATTATCTTAAAACTGGAGGTATGCTTATTCCAATATGTGTCCGCCTGAATGGTTAAGTATGGTTCCCGTCATATAACCTGCCAAATCTGAAGCGGCCAGTACGACCACATTTGCTGTTTCTTTGGTAGATGGAAGCCTTTTTAATGCGGTCTTGTTTTGTTCAATAAACCCTTGCATGTCATCTCTATTCATGCTCATATTTGCTCCCATAGTCGTAAACGTATAATCTATAGTTGGTGAATCTGGCATAGCCTCAGATCGCACACCTATAACCCGGATGCCTTCAGGCCCCCATTCGTTTGCCAAGCTTTTAAGCAAACCTTCTGTAGCTGCATGCGAAGCGGTTAAAGCTGGACTCCATGGTGAACCTACTTTTGCTAATGTGGACGTTATAAAAATAATAACACCACTTTTTTGTTTAGACATTACTGAATATGAAGCTTTAGCTGTTACAAACTGTGAAGCTGTAGTGCTCTTAAGAGGCATCATGAATTGTTCTAAAGAAACATCCATCGCTGGTTTGCCATGATTATAATCTGCTGGATCTGAAGTACTAAGATTAATAACAATATCTACGCTAACGTGCTCTTTTTCAAACCAATTAAAATATTGTTTTACGTCGTCTACATTTAAAGTATCTAATCTTCTTATATCACCTAGATCTGACGTTTCTATACCATCAACATTGATATCTGACATGTATATGTTAGCACCATTTTCTTTTAATGCTTCAGCTACTTTTATACCTGTGGCTCCTTTGGCTCCAAAAATAAGAGCATTTTTGTTTTCTAATAATTGACTTTTCATTTTCTATATTTTTAGTTATTTATATATTCTCGAAAAAAATAATCCTGCTTATTTAACACCTCATAATGTTCTATTATATATAATTTACTCATACTCATTTGAATTTTTAGTAGTATATTTGACCAGTTGCAAAAAACAACCAGACAAATATATACAAAACTAATTGTATTATGCAACTAGTTTCAAAATAAAATTACTAAAATGAAGGATTGTAAATCTCAATGCCCTATAAATCAAGCCTTAGAAGTCTTTGGCGATAAATGGACTTTATTAATTATTAGAGACCTTATGTTTGATGGGAAACGTTATTTCAATGAAATACGCGAATCCGATGAAAAAATAGCGAGCAATATATTAACCAACAGATTGAATAAACTGGAGGATTTAGGTGTAATTATCAAGAGCAAAGATGAGCACCACAAACAAAAAAATGTGTACACGCTTACTAAAAAAGGGATTGATTTAATGCCAGTAATGTTAGAAATTGCTCAATGGAGTACTAAACACAGAGATGTATCTGAAAAAGATAAAAAACATGTCAAAGAGATTGTTGATGGCGGAAAGTCTTTACAAGAAAAAATGAGTACTGCCTTACTTAAAGAATATAAAAAAGTCTCTAAGAAGATATAATTCTTTATTCTTGAAGTTAATTATCCTTTAGGAAACAGAGCCGTATCAAAATAGAATAATTGTTTTGCAATCTTCCCTTGTCTAATTTTAAAAACTTCACAAGTGGGTATACTTACTTGCATTGGTGAAATAACTTTTAAAACAGCTACATGTGTTACGCTATTATCCGTTACCAACATATCTTGGGTTTCAACAGCAAACTCCATTTCGAAGGCCTTTAATTTTTCAAAATAATCTTGTGGGTTAGTGGTTGAGAACATGGGACCATGGTATTCATGATTGTCTGTCATAAATTCTTTTGCTAAGTTAAAATCGCCGACGTTAATCGCTTTAAAAAAGCCTTCTACTACTTTCAATGGTTTTGTCATAACTTTAAATTAATTATATTTGTTACTTGCAAAAAGCAAGTGATGCAAATATACATGATAACTTGCAAAAAACAAGTATTTGATGAAAAAAAATAATAAAAGGTCTGAATGCCCTATAAGTAGGGCTTTAGATATACTTGGTGACAAATGGACACTATTAATAATAAGAGATATTGTTTTTAGAGGTTTGCGTTTCTATAATGAATTCCTAGAAAGCGGTGAAGGTATTGCTACTAATATTTTATCAGATAGATTAAAAATGCTGGAATCTAATGATTTTTTAATTAGCAAAAAATATGAACTCCAAAAAACAAAGAAAGTCTATACCCTTACAGAAAAAGGTATTGGATTAATTCCTATTGTACTGGAAATGCTCGTTTTTGGCTTTAATTTTGATAATACCTTACAAGTTTCAAACCAAGATTCTGACAAAATGAACGCAGTAATTCACAGGATAATGACAGATAAAGATACCTTTCTTAAAGAGATTATCACTTCTGTTAGAAATTTTGATGCTAAAAACTATTGCTAACCAAAAACTAAATGTAACGTCATGAAAGAAGATTAGGTATTGGATGTCGAATATTTCGACCATCAACTATTTCTGTTCTTTTAATAGAAAATGAAATTAATAACAAGAGGTCTGAAAAGTATTTATTTTTACAAGATTTGTGTACGCACTCATTCGGTTTTTAACATGCATTATTATCAATTCTTTTCCAACAGCAATTATTTTCATGGGAGTATATTCAAGGGATCCCGTATTATAATATCAAATGTTCTAAATAACTTTAAAACTCCATCAACTCCGAAATAGTTACCAACAATATTAGGAATCATCGGATTGAAAAGTCGCCAAACTACATTTTCAGAAAATTTCTTTTTCATTTGGGTAAAATCTCTTGCACCCAAATTTTTTAAAAGTGTAATATTTAGGATGTTCACTTATATCATTGCTATTATCAAGTGATAACACGTTTTCATGTCGTGATAATTTCACAACGAATTTTTATTGGATTCTTTTTTATGATTTTATAAGTATTTCATATTTTAAGAAAGTTTATATACCTAAATATTTATGAAAAATTATTAAAATCCATAATTATTCATACGAATAAGGCATTTACATAAAAAATTTAAATATACCCATAGTGTTTTTATATAATCATAGATTAAATTCTATTTACCTATTAGCAATAAAAAGGTAATTTGGACAGTCATCATATTTATCTTCTTTTAACGATTTAAGCAATTTAAAGAAATATAATAATCTCCATCGGAGTCTATATTCATTTCATATTCCATCATATCGTAATATTCACCATTTATATATCTAGATTTTTCACCAGACCATTCATAATTCTCACCAGGAATTTTAGCATAAATATAAACTATGCTGTTATTGGTAGTTAGTCTATTTCCATTTGAAGATAAGTATGTTCTTTCATTACCATCAATATTGTACCAGTATTTCGTTGTCCAACTCTCATCATTATAACGATATCTAACTGCTAATTTTATATCAGAACTACAAGTATTCTTAAAATAAATTTGTTTAGAAGTGCTAGTAGAATTAAGTTCCCAGTTAAAATCACCCAGAAATTTATCAATAGAATATTTCCCCTTTATTAACCGTATAGTAGTCTTAGCTGGAGTTCCACCATCATCTATATTGGTTATACTATATTTACCATTTTCATTAACCGATATATAAAAATTATCTGCATTATACGAAGGGTGTTTAATAGACGTATTGGGGTAAACAGGATTATATCCTGTAAGTCTCATACCATATTGAGTATTCTCAATTTTCATTGTTTGTTCAACCATTTTGGTTTTACCATTACTATAATATCTAACTCTCATTTTTCCAGACCCACTATTATAAATTACCAGAGCGCCTCTGTATTGAGTATAACCAGCTGTAAATTTTATTTCGAACACATCTTGTGCATGGACTCCAATAGAAAATATAATTGTAAAGAAAAAAGCTGTAATTAATCTTATGGTTAATACATTTAAAAAAAATGCATTATTGAGGGCAGGATTATTAATTTTTAGTGACTTCATTTTATGCGGTTTTAATAGTTATTTATATTGGTTTATACTGCTAATTTGAAAATGTCACTTCCCGATTTAAGTAATTTTAAAAAAATCGTTTAATTTTTGGTAAAAAATTATTCAATTCTACATTATATACTAAAAAACAAATCCCCTTAAGTGGTTATAAATTAATTTAGATGATAACTAGAAGAGTGACATTTTTTAAATTTTGCTATTAACTATTAAACACTTAATAATGAAGCAATAAAATGAGTCAGATTACTCAAAAAAAAAAGTTATTATAAGTAACATCCTTTTTTGTTTTAATAACAGTGTAAACTATATTTACTCAACTAACCAAAAGTAATTTTAAATGAATCTCAACCAATATAAATGGAATCCTGATAATGATTTAATTGCTGAAGGAGCATTTGCTGAAGTTTTTAAGGCTAAAGACACAAATACCAACAACAGGTATGTAGCACTTAAAATTTATAAAGAAGCTGTTTCTAAAGGGTCTTCTGTTAGCACAGGATTAAAAAAATATAGTTTAGAAAAAGAATTTCAAAACGTAGATGGTTTATCACATTCAAATATCATTACCTATTTTGGTTTAGATTACTTAAAGCATGAAGATGTTATGGGGCGCTCAATTAGCCATGCGGTATTAATTATGGAATATGCTACTGAAGGTACACTAGCAAATTTTATGCAAACCCACCCAGAAAACAACCTATTAGATAAAATAATTAAGGATATTCTTAACGGAGTTAGTTATTTGCATACTGAAGGGATAATACATAGAGATTTAAAACCTGGTAATATACTTATCACTAAGAACAGGAAAGGTTTTCCTATTGCTAAGATTACAGATTTTGGTATAAGTCGAGATGTATTTTCGGATAACTTATTACAGCATTCCATGACTGAAGGTGTTGGTACCCCTCATTACATGGCTCCTGAGCAAATTTACAAGAAACGTTTTGGCATAGATGGAGAAATAACTAACCGAACGGACATTTGGGCTATTGGAGTTATTATTTACCGTATGTTAACAGGTAAGTTACCTTTTGGAAACAACAGCAAAGATTATGAATTGGTAAAAGATGCTATTGTGAATGATACTCCAGATTATTCAAAAGTACCTAGTTCATATGTTGATATGCTTAAAGCTTGTTTTCAAAAAGAAGCAGCAAAAAGACCAAAAAAAGTTGATGACCTTTTGTTATTAATAAAAGAACTGGATGAAAAAACTAAAATAGTAAAACCACAAAAAAAAGAAATTATTGATGAAACAATAATATTAAATCAGCAACAAAATTCCGTAAAGAGTTTTAAAAAAAACCCTTCTGAAAATAAAAACCAACTCCGCAAATGGGAAAAAATTATCTTATGGGTTTTTGGAATTATAAATTTACTGGCAAGTTTAGGTACATTTATAGTTGGATTTGGTAACTACGAGTTTTTCATAATATCCCTCTATCCTATTTGTATAACGCTTTTGTTTTTTTTAATATTAAAATCTAAAGAGAATGCCATAGCTAAAGTTATATGCTATGGTATATTATTGTATGGTAATATACTTCTAACATTAGGAATAATTGAATCTTTTCCAGAGAAATCCAGTGATTGGTTTATATGGTATTTTTTTAAAATCTTGTTTTGGTCTGTAGAAATCATTTTTCCTTTTTGGCTACTACTTCGAAAAAGGAATTTAAAAACCATTTTCCTAAACAAGCCTCTTAATGTATACTTTTTACTTTTTGCTTTAATTCTGTTTTGCTTTTCTTTTTTATTAACAATTTATAATGATTATAATGGTTTTGATACCATACACTTAATTAAATTTAGTGATGGTAGGTTTCTTACCTTAATACCAAATGTTTTTTTTACAATGGCAATTTTTTTGTTTTTATTTAAAAAGCATAAAGATTTCTTGAAATTTGTAATAATTCTTTTTATTTGTAGCATTTTCATAGCATCATCATGGTGGATGTTTCTTAGTTCTGGCAATGGTTATTCTAGTTGGTTACATAATGCTCTAGACATAAGCGGAACTTTACACATAAATAAGCTAAAATCAGGCTACTATGTTTGGTTATTATCAATAATTCTAGGGTTTTCAATAATTACTTATGATGCTTTAAAAAACGCTGCACTAAAAAAATATTACATTTCAGGTTTTTTGTTTATTTTTTTGGTTTTGGGAGGTCGTTTTTCGTACAACTTTTCAAAATCAAAAAATGGCTACAATATCGAACAAGCAATTGAAAACATAGACTATGCCCTACTCGATAAAACTATGGATGCCATTGGTACTTTTGATTTTAATTCTTATCCTAATATTATGTCTGATATACTTTCCAAGTATTCAGATGAAAATGCTTCAAATCAAGAGAAAATTGCTACAAAGTTAATTGACGCTGGTTGGGAAGGCAAAGATGAAGACGGCTATTTATCACTAAAAGAAGCTATTGATACTAAAGATCTCAATATTTTAGAGCGTATTTTAAATACTGAAGCTGTAAATTTTATTAATGATACTGTTAAGGGTGGAAATAGTATGTTGTACTATGCTAAAAATTTAAATAATGAAAAAATCAAAAATCTTTTAGTTAATAAAGGAGCAAAACATATAATTAAGGATTTCGAGTATTATGATGATTTTTCGGATGAGACATCTACATCCAGATTTAAAGAGTCTAGTAGTGATAACCGTACGTGGAAATATATTTTTGAAAGTTTACAACTTAAAGTTATTAATGACAATTATAGTTATTGGAAGGGTGATGATTTTGAGATAGACACTTATAAATACACCGTTGAAACTGATATTATTATTAGTGAATCTCAAACACATACTGGGTTGTACTTTGATTATGATGGTACAAATGGTCATGTATTTAATATTGCAAACAACTATGTTGAATTACATTTGTTTAAAGACAAAAAGTGGAAAGAGTTAAAAAGGATAAACGTCTCCCCAAAAAAAACCAACAATACCTTAAAAGTTGTTAAAGAAGGTAACTACATATCATGCTATCTAAATAATCAATTGGTTATTTATAATTTTAGAATATCACCTATTGAAGGTAGTTGGGCAGGAGTTGTTGTTACATATTCTGAAAAACCTAATACTATTGTATCTTTTGATAATTTTAGGGTAACTGGAACGCAAACCAGATAAAATTATTTATAAAGTAAATTACTTACTTCTTAAAAACTCCTTTATGGGATTTTATTATAACTACTGACACGTCATTATGAATAATATATCCATTTGATTTACAATTAAATAACCACAAATAGTGTTTTATAATTATTTCAAACTACATAGTACTGTTTTGCATTATAACAATTTAATTTAACGTTAGTTATATAGATAATCAAACACTTAAAAGGTTTTAAAAAAGAAATCACGTCATTCCAACGAGGAACGAGGAGCCTGCCGGCCAATGTCATTAAGTTAAGACTGTGGTGTCAGTCTGAGCGCAGTCGAAGACATTTAAACTACTTGCTTTCAATAGCGTTTCGACTGCGCTCAACGTGACAAAATAAAATAAATTCCTTTAACTTAATGACATTGGCAGGCAGGGAATCTCATTATGATGAGATGTCTCGAAAGTTTATCCTAAAGGAGCGCAGTCGAAGGGCTCATGCTTCACTCCGTCATGACAAATAGCTGTATTTCATTGGATTACACAAGATGTTTTTAACATAGAAACTCAGGTTAATTTAATACTTCTACAACAATTGGAGAAATCATTTCAACTTATAAGACCTATTTCCCTCTATAAAAAGTTCTTTAATGTCAACAGGTATAGAAACGGTAGTCTTTATATTATTAAACCGTTCTTTAATATCTACTTTCCTTTTATAAATGCCTTTATAAGTTATGACAAAACCTCCAATACCTATTTCCCCCTCTAATGTATACTGTATACTTATAATGTAGCTCCTTTTTCTAAAAAATAATTAGTAATACTCATGTTTTTGTTTATTTTATTGGTAATAGAACACTTAGGTATTGTTAAAGAATAGTTTTTAATTAGCTAAGTATACATTTTTTATAAAAGAATCTCTTTCTCTAAAAATTCGAGTTTTATTATTTTTTAAAATATCCATTTTTGTTAGTTGAGTTGATGCTTGATTATTAGAATTTAGTTCGTACAGATTATTTTCTATTTTTAAAAAATAGGTGATTTCATTTTCTTGCTCTAGTGAAAATACATAGGCTTTAGAATAATCTAAATTCCCGGATAGAACAAGTCGACTATCTTCTTTAATAAATTTATAATTAGGAGATGAATTATCATCATTAATAAGTACTTCCAGGTTTGTTAAGGGGTTTGAGGTTTCAATAATACTCCTGACATTAACATTAATTTGTTCATCTATCTTTTTCTTTATACTGTAACTTTGCGAAACTTTAACCAGGTTATTTTTTGAATTATTCTGATTAATTTTATAATAGTTGTTTTTATATTTTAACACATAAGTTCCAGTAGATGTTTTTAAAACTTGTAACTGTAAAGCAGGCAATAAAGGATCACCAAACAGTGCTAGTGTTTTACCATCAAAACTATATTGTAACTGTTGTGGGTATATAATTCTCCTAATCTTGTCTTTATTTAATTTCTGTATGCCACCAATTGATAATTGCGAATTATCTTCATAAAGTAAATTTTTACCTTGATCTCGTTTTTCTATGATTTCCTTCTCAGTATTATTCTCTTCTACCAATACCTCATTACTTTTCTTTATAATAGAATCTTTAGATTTTTGTATACCTGTTGTGTCAGTGCCTACTATATTAGGGCCATTCTTAACTGGATCTAATCCTTGATTATCATTATTAAATAGAATGTAAGCACCTAAAAAAACGGAAGCAGCAATACTAAGTTTTACAAATAATTTAATTACTTTGCCTTTATCTGTTTTGGGTAGATTTTCATTTTTATATTCTTCATAATATGTATTTAGCCTTTCTTTTAAAGAATCCTCGCCTTTTCTTTCTATGCCAGCATAAATCATTCTATACAGTTCTACCTCTTTTATAAAATTTGGGTCTTTTAATACTTGAGTGTTAAAAAACTCTAATTCTTCTGCATCAAGATTTTGATTAAGATACTTATCTATCAAATCTATATTTTTCAATTCTTCCTCCATAACTTATCTTAACTGTTGGATAATACCATTATTCATACCTCCTCTTAAACGCTGGAGGCATCTCAATTTTTGCTGTCTTGCAGAATGAGCATTTTTATAGTTGTATTTTGACGCTATATCTTTCATACTCACTTGCAGATAAATTGAAGCTTCTAATAAAGATTTACAAGGCTCGCCTAACTTATTTAATTGCTCTGTAATGTATCCTATAAGCTTCTCATTTGAGCCATCTTCCATGGGTTTCTCATATACTCCTTTATCAAATTTCATAAAATCTTCAGTGGTTTGCTCTTTACTCTTTCTGCGGTTTAATTCATTTAACCATTGTCTTTGACATATTGAAAATAAATATGTACTAATCTTTGATTTATACTCATAATCTCCTGACATTACTTTTTTGTAGAAAACAAGTATTGCATTTTGAAAAAGATCTTCGGCATCCTCTCCATTACCATTATTTTTATTTATCCAAGATTTTATCATTTTTTGATGGCGGTATAAATGTTTTAACCCACTTTCATCACCATTTTTTAATCTTTCAATAATTTCTTTGTCCTTCATTCAAAAATTCCAGTTAATATTTTTAATTTGAATTTGATTTTATCTTCAACGGGTATATTAAATTCATATCCATTAACTATGATAACAGCTTTACCCTTTATATCAAACTCTATCTCTTTCTTTACAAACCATGACATATCTGCATTTTTCAATAAGTTGAGATTATTTACAGTAATTGTAATAGGTATTGAGGTAGTCTTATGAGCTTTTTGCAAAAATGATTGTTGTAATTGCCATTTAGCAACTTGAGAAGAGGCATTATAAAACGTGAGCTCCAGCCGCTCTACTTTATAATCAAAAGGCAAATTGTTATTAGCCTGAACATTAATGTTAAAACTCGATTCATTTAATGTTGGTATTTTATCAACACTTACACCTTTAACTTTAAAATTTTCAGAATTGTTGAACCTATTATTTAGTTCTGATTTAATGATGTTTTTTGTATCCAAAAAAATGGTTTCTTTTCCTTTAACAGAAAACGTTTTTAACATGACCTTAATCTTACTATTACTTTCCATATAAAACTCAGAAGAATCAGATTCTAGCAGAATGGGATAAAATTTGCTAAGTTGCTTTAAATTGAGTTCAAACTTTATAGGGACAGAAATAGTGTCTTTAGGTGAAAGTAAAACGGTCTGATTTAAATATCCTTTTCCTACTACTTTATCCTGAAAGTAAATCTTCAAATTAGCTTGTTCTAATTTAGATTTTACAGCGTTTGAATTAAAAACAACATAATTCATTTTAACGTTAATAACAGAATCTTTAATACTTTCTACCTCAACATTCTCTATTGCAACAAAATCTGGCTTTTTCCCGCAAGATGATAGCGCTATAATGATAATCAAATATGTAACTAATTTTTTCATGATTAACAACTGTTATAAACTATCTTTTCTCTTTAAAGAATAATATATTAAAACATATGCCAGAATACTAATGCATGCAATTACTAGTAAGTTAGCTTGAAAACTATTAAATATAGAGCCTATTAATTTTCCGTCATCTATTAACTTTTCATTATACAAATCAAGGCTGGTTAATGCGTTTACGGAAGTACAATTACAACCATCGATTATTTGATTATCACTTACAACCTGATTAACAGGAACTAATATGCTACCACTAGCTTCATCAGTTTCAAAAGCTTTATCTTGAATCCTGGCAAAACCTTCAGTTCCCCACCTTCCTAAAGTTGTAAAACTCAAAATCTCTACAAGAACATTATCAATTTTAGTCATGACTCCTGCAAGCATTATTTGTGGCATCAAAGTAATTGGTACTACTGTCATTACTTTTTCTGTTGAAGAAAAATAAGCAGATAAAAACAACCCTATTAGCGTAGCAGAAAATGATATATAAAACATAAAAAGTACGTTTGATATATAAGGTTTAAGAAAAATATCCTCAAATTCTGCAACAGGGTTTGCTTGAAAATTATAATAGATTATACTTACAAACACTAACGTCTGTATTAGTGCGATTACAGATAAAACTAAACATTTTGAAATAATGTAAGCGTTAATTTTAAGATTAAACATCCGCTCTCTTTTGTAAACATTTATTTCTCCAACAATTTCTTTTGCTGCATTACTTACACCAAACCAAATGGCAGATATGGTCATTAAAAACAACACACCAATTCTAAACTGATTAAATACTAAACAAACTAAACCTGCAATAATTAAAGGTTGAGCCAATAATAGAATAAGGTTTTGTTTATCATTTAATTTTATTCTAAAATATCTAATACACATCCAATATAATTGTATAAAAAAAGAATCAGCTTTATCTTTTTTAATTTCTGGCGGAGCAATTGAAGTTTGCTCTAAATTTTTTATTGGCTTTTTATAGAAACGAACTACATCTAAAGGGTTGCTCATTTTACTATATACTTCTACAATATTATTTACATTAAAATTAGAGACTAGACGTCCAGCTGCTCCTTTATATGTTAAATGCCCTTGAACACCAAGAAAAACAACCTCATCAACATAGTTTAAATCTTCTGGTTTATGAGTAACCATAATAATGGTTGTACCCTCTTTTGTTAATGATTTTAAACTTTTTAAGAAACCTTCTATTGTTTCTGGGTCTAGAGGAGAAGTAGGTTCATCAAGAAAAAGAATGGTTGGTTCTGTTAAAAGTTCAACTGCAATAGAAATTCGCTTCCTTTGTCCACCAGATAAATCGTCTACCTTTATATCTCTAATATTCTTTTTCTCATCCTGCTCAAGGTTAAGGTTCTTTATTACTTTAGTTATTCTTTTGTTTATTTCATCATCTGTAGTATCATCAGGCAACCTAAGCTTTGCAGCGTAATATAAAGTTTTATAAACCGTAAGCTCTTTATGAATTATATCATCCTGAGGTACATAACCAATCTTCTTTTTTATTAAATTAAAATTCTTATTTAATGATAATCCATGAATAAAAACTTCTCCTGCACTTGCTGGGTTTTCTCCGTTTAGACATTTAAGTAGTGTACTTTTTCCGCAACCCGAAGGTCCCATAAGGGCAATAAAAGAGGATTTTTTAATGTTAATTGATAAAGGTTGTAAACCTACTTTTCCATTCGAATATACTTTTTCTATTGACAGTGCAGAAATTGAATGCTTTTCTTTTTTTAGATCTTTAAGTCCCTCTATAAGGTTTATAGAATAGAATGAAATAGTAATGACATCATTATCTCCAAACTTTGTCTTATTTTTAATTTCATTACCATTAAGGTACGTTTTATTTTTAGAGCTTAAATCTTCAATGAAATATTGATTGTTCTCATAGCTTAATTTGGCATGCTGTCTTGAAACAGTAGGGTCATCAATCACAATATCATTACTTACCAATCTACCAATGCTAAGAACTTTATTTTTTTTTATTTTTTCTTTAAGTTTTGAAATTTCATTTTCTGGTATTTGATTATGAACTTTTGGAGGTTGTTCTAAGGCTTTATTTCCACCTAGAGCAATCATTAGGCTTTTAGAACCTATGTTTATTTTATCATTTTCACTTATTTCTATTAACACATTAGGAACGATCTTTTCACCATTTATATATATACCATTTAAACTCTCTGTGTCTTTAATATAAGTTTTGATGCCATCAAATTCAATAACACCATGCTTTCTTGAAACAGAAGAATCATCGATTTCAACAATTGCATCATGACCTTTACGACCAATCGTATATTCCTTTTCTGGATATAATTTAATTTTCTTACCGTTATGAATTAGGAAAAACGCCTCCATAATTATTCAGCTATATATTTATTGATGCAATTCTTTCTATGCTCGGCAAACGGATGTGTAGATGATATTTTTTTTAAAATACTTTTGTCATCGTATTTCTCCATTTTTTTAAAAAAATCTGCAAAACGAGTAGAGTCAAACCCTGCTTTATAAGCAAGCATAACACCATACTTATCGGCCTCATATTCATCTATCTGATCAAAAGGAGCTGAGAACTTTGTATTGAGACTAACAACGACATTTTTAAGAGTATCTAGATTCATTTGACTTAATACGTTAGAAGGTATCATTAATTTTGTTATCTTTCTTTGTGTATGCAAATTGATTTCGTGACCAATCTCATGACCAATTATAAATGCCAATTCATCATAGCTTTCAACAAATTCTATTAAACCTGTTGTTATATATATAAATCCTCCATAAGTAGTGAAAGCATTAATTATTTCAGAATCAATAATATTTAGTTTAAATACTTTTTTATCGCGTGGTTCCATTTGTGCTGTTAGCCTCTTAATTACATTATTTATATCGCTTTCTGCCCAATGATTATCCAATACTTTATTAGACTCAATAATTTTCTCATATATTTCTTTTCCTATTTCATTTGTATTAAGATTAGCAAAAGGCAAAGCCGCATCCAACGATTTATTCTCAAACGTCTTCATAACATACAAGGGACCATCAAGTATATGTCCACAATCATTTAGACCTTCAACTTCATTTAAACTTATACTATACTTACCTATTAAATCTTCTATATTAATATTTCCTATTTGTTGACCTAAACAATTAAATGTGATTAACATTATGAAAAAATTTAAAAAACTATATTTCATTTTTACTTATTTAAAATTGTTAATTACTTGTACGTTGAGATAGCACTTTCTATATTTATAAAAAGTAACATGCCTATCATTATATAAAGATTTAATTGTTATCTGTAATAAACTTTTCGTGCCTACTTCTGTACTGGACTTTTGCTATAGCTTCAACTTTTTTTGATTTTCGTACTAATGAAATAGTTTTTCCGCTCTTATCAGTCTTTTTAGTGGAAGTTGTAGTTTCAATACCACCTGTAACTGCTATTTCAGTCTTTTTTACAGAGGTTTTTTTATTAAGATCTCCATTTATTTCCAAGCTTAATTGCTGAGCCTCCTTATAACAATTAGATTCTGGGTCAATTTCTTCTAAAACTTCCAAAGCACTATGATTATTATTGTTCTTTATAGCATTTTTGGCCCTTATTATATTTTCTTCACATGTGGCATTCATATACCCCAAATAAGCTTCATTAAGTTTACTCTGTATTTTATTATAACAACCGCTTCCAGTACTTTTAGGTACTGCATATAAAAGTGCAATTGCCTCTCTAAATCTTTTTTGTTGCATTAAGCTATTTGCTTCCGAGTTAATTTGATTACAATTTGATGTATAGTAATCCATAATTTCTGTCTTTGTTTTAGCCAAAAAAGATTCAATTTCATTACCACTTGTTTTTATTTTAGAAATACTTTTGTCTATTGCTCGACGTTTAGTTGTTCCCTGGGCTTGAATTTTTTGAGTTAAGGAACCATATATCCTACCTGTTTGTATTTCTTTTATGAACATACTAAATTCAATATCTAAAACAGTAAGGTTTTGTAATCCTTCTACTAGGGTTTCGTTGTAAATCTCATATTTAGGAAAAAGAACAAAATAACTATCTCCTGCAATACCATGATTAGTAACCATAGTATACAATTTCCTTTGAATTTTTTCTTTTTGGGTTAGACTCAACTCTTCCATTCCAGTATTTGTCAAAATAACCGATAGATTTATATTGTTTTCTTGAGACAAACATTTTAGGGAAACCCCAATAAACATTAGTAAAATAAATATGTTTTTCATGATGTATATTTTATAAAATTTTAACAAAAATTGATCCCGTACTATTTATTAATTTAGCAGGTAAATCTAGCTGAATGAAAAATCTGTCTAGCTTGCGCTCAATATCTGTTGTAGATTGTCTTTTTCCCGTTTTAGGATCACATTTTGAAAACCGAAAATCTTCAACAATCAATTTATTTTCAGTAGAAATCGTTATTTTGTAACCATCTCTAAGAGCATTTTCTTTTAGCCAATCTTCAATAACGTATTTAAGTCTATCCTTTTTAGACGGAACTATATAATTCATGTCCTTTTCAGAATTATTTTCAATGCCAAAATCTATTTTTAAAGATTGACCTCCAGTAGCAATTTTAGCCCAATCATTATACATATTATTTAAAAACTCATCAGCACATGGAATACTGGCTTTTGTATTACCCTTTAATGCAAGGTCAGTAAGCATCCCTATATCTGTAATACGCATAATTCTAGACTCACAAATACTACTGCCCATATTTTTCCCAGTTGCAGTTACATTGGCTTCAAGAACAATACGAACTAAGTTACCATAATCAGCCTCTACATACATAAGATCTATCTCCATGACAATATCAGCTGGTATATTCTTTAATACCGCATCTTTTACGTCGTTTTTGGTTTGACTATCAGTAATTACCCCATCCCTTATCAGCGCTTTTAACTTAGTTTCAAAATCATAAGTTTGATAATCATGGTTTTCATTTAGATATTCTGTTAATTTAGAGATACCTATACGAATTTCGGGTCTTTCATCTATAATCGTCCTTAAGTCTTCACCCGCTTTTGTTCTAGGCAATACCATTATACTGGGCTGAATAACGTTTAAATCCTCATCACACTGAGCATAAGAACTATTGATTCCAAAAGGAAATAAAAGTAACGTTACAATTGCTATTCTTAATAAGTTTCTTAGCTGTTTCATATTCCAAATTTTTGCATTAAGTTATTATTTTGAAGATCTTTTCTTAAAGCTCGCATATTAATGATTAAATTAACAGTTGCCGTAACTCCAGCACCCTTTTTATTTATGAAGTCGGTTGAATTGGTAATAAACGTTTGCATTCTGCCATTGTAAAAATCATTTAGGTACTTTTTATGTTTTTTATAAGCCTCTGCCTCATTAAGGCTTATTAAAGGCTTTTTATATGGGGAATTAGGTATACCTCTAAAAAACAGGTTTTGAAATGCCAGTTTTTGGGCATTATAAATAGCTTCTTCCTTATTGGAACCTACCTCAATGCTACTTAATCTTAATGTTTCAAAATCATTATTTGAAACATATTTAACTTTTGCAGATGTAAATTCGGCATGTTTAGAACCACCACAAGCTATAAGTACTAATACAAAAAATATAAATAAAATTTTCACTAGAGTTTTCATATTATTTGAGTTTACAGATTAGTTTTTCACCATCATTAATTGATTTTAATAGTTCTCCTCCTCCACTTGATACTTTAGCTAAAGAAAGTGCTTTCCCTTCAACTGCAGTCACCTTAACCTCAGCAATTTTTTTTTCCCTACGCAATTCCTCTCCTCCTAAATTTTCGACTGAGATCTGAAATATTTCGAATCTATCATTCTTTTTTGTACCGCTTGATTTACCTGTATTTATAAGTATAGTTTCTGCTTCACCTTTAACTTCTTTTTCTACTCGTAATATTGCTATTTCTTCGGGAAAATATTCATTAATAAACTCTTTCTTAATTTTACTTTCTAGTGTTTTTAAAGCGGCTTGAAAAGCTTCTTGTTTTGAAGCACCTCCAGGGTTTTTATCTAGTATACCTACATTAAATGTTTTGGAATGCAAAGTTTCAGATGTTTCTGTACTGATTACATACAACGAGAAGGAAAATATAGCTCTAAAGTATAATTTTGAGGCAACATCGTTTACAGTATTTTTTTTCTTTCCGCCAAGACCTCCCACTTTATTTAAAAGACCTCCATCCTTATATTGTACTTTTATAAGTTTACCTCCCATAATATCTCCAGCTCCTTCAATTTTGCCTTGAGCTGCTATAATTTGAGCGTTAATAGAAGTAATTTGTTTTTGTATTTCCTGCTCGCTCAAAGCTATTCCAAGGGTTTCTCGATCTAAAACAACAAATCGATTAGTTCCAACTGTAATTTCTTTGAGTTTTTGAAAAAGCATTTCTGCTTCTAGATAATCATCTTGATTGCTAGCTTGTATAGACTGCAATCCTAAACTGGTTTGTTGAGAGAATACCAAAGTTGAGAAAAGCAAAAAGGGTAAAAAATAAATTTTCATGTTTTTAGTTTTTGGATTAAAATTAATATTTGTGTTATTTGGTTTTTATTAAATACATAGAGTAATTATCTCTTGTGTTTTTGTAAGAATGTGCTATTATTTTTTCTTTTATTTCCTGAGGGTCGGATTCAACATTAAAACATTTTTCAATTTTATCTTCATTTAAGTTTTCTAGTATACCATCTGTACAGAGTAGAAAAAAGTCATTTGAGTGTATCTCATCTATTTGTTTATAATCAATTCTGGTTGGGTTTGATGAACCTGATATTGCTCTTGTTATAACATTTCTTCTAGGATGATTTAAAGCTTCTTGCTCTGTAATCTCGCCCATATCAATTAAGCTTTGTACTTCTGAATGATCTTTAGTTTGAAAAAGGACTTTTCCATCTCTAATATGGTAAATTCGGCTGTCTCCTACCCATATTAAATACGCCAATTTATAATCTTCTGAAAAATATAGAAGCGTTAGTGTGGTGGCCATTTTGGAACACCCTGAATCATTATTCACATAGTCTTCCATTTTAGTTTCTACATACCTAAGCCCAGATTCAAAGAAGTTCTTTGAAATAGCATCTTGATTGTTTTGTTTGATGAATTGAGCAAAGTTTTCGCAAACCAATGCCGATGCTACTTCTCCTTTACTATGTCCCCCAACACCGTCACAAACTATAAACAACCTATCATTTAATGTTGCAATTTCCGGGTAAATAGAATCTTCATTATTAGCACGTTGACCTAATTCATTCAGACTTACAGGTAAATAAATATGTTTACTGTATTTTTCCATGTTACCTTCTGTTTTTTTTATTATTTCATTCATTATGAAACACTTTTATTAATTAACTTTTGTAAACGTGTCTGCATAATCATAAGTGAAAGGGATGACTATTTTATCATCTTTATTAATAAAACCTTCCTTTCCATTTAACCTTACAGCTGAAAGCCCATTGGAAAAACCTGAAGCCCCTTCGTATTTAACGGAAATTATGAAGATTCCTTTTTTATCAATAAAACCCCATTTATTGTCAAATAATACAGGAGCCAACCCTTCCGAAAAACCCCAAGTGTTATCATAACTAGGCTTAATAACTATATTTCCTTTTTTATCAATAAAACCCCATTTACCTTTTATATTAACTGCTGCCAAACCATTTGAAAAAGATAAAGCCAAGTCATATTGAAATGGAATTACAATTTCACCATTTTTATCAACAAACCCCTCTTTATTATTTTGCCCAACTACTGCAAGACCTTCTGAAAAAGAATAAGCATATTTATAGCTGAGAGGAATGATAATTTCATTCTTTTTATTAATATATCCCCATTTTCCATTTTTATTCACTGGAGCTAAGCCTTCAGCAAATGTACCTGCTTCATCAAACTGTGCTTCAATTTTAGCGTTACCTTCTTTATTAATAAATCCCCATTTATCTTTAGTCTTAACCGGCGCAAGTCCTTCAGCAAATGGAAGAGCATTATCATACTTGGTCTCTATTATCTCATTGCCATTAGCATCAATAAAACCCCATTTACCTTTAGATTTTACTAGTCCTAAACCTTCAGAAAACCCCCAGGCAGCATCATATTTTGATGAAAAGATCTTATTACCCTCCTTATCTATATAACCAAACTTATTATTAAGCTTGACAACCGCTAACTCTGATGGGTGATTATTACCATTGTAAAAGAAAAAAGCTGTAATTACCAATAATATGACAATTATTGAGATAGTTATTGGAAGTGCTAATTTTTTCTTTTTAACCTTATTCAGATTATTTTTGGATGGTACTTCCATTGTTTTTTTATCTTGAAAATTTTCAAGATTAGCAATATCAATCGTTTTTTCTTCTTCTAATGTGGCTAACACTCCTATTTTGTTTATTAGAAGTGATGCACTATTGGGTCTATCTGAAGCCTTTTTTTGTAAACAACATCTTATTAGTTCTTTATATCTCTCTGGAATTGAAAAAAGGTCTGGATCTTCATTAGTTATTGAATCTCTTACTAGTTCATAATCTTTTACTCCATGACCAAATGGAAGGGCGCCAGTTAACATACGGTAAATAATAACTCCCAGACCCCAAATATCTGTTTGTTCACTAATTTCTCCATTAACACCAAATTCTTTCTTAAAAAACTGTTCTGGAGCCATATAGTGGGGTGTACCTACACCCTCAGTAGTTGATTGCTCTATATTATTTTTGTCTGCTATATCTCGGCTTATTCCAAAATCTGTAATTTTAGCTACTGGCTCTCCTCTCCTATTTCTTGATACTAATATATTACCTGGTTTAAGATCTCTATGTATTGTTCCTTCTTTATGTAAGTAGGCAACACCATTAATTATTTGAATCATTAAATCTTCAATAATACTAGGAGTCTTTTGGTACTGCAAAAATTGCAATAGTGTTCCTTCACTGGCATACTCCATAATGATAACAGGGTAATTAGAAGTCCTGCCTAGACCATCTTTATATGTAATATAATCTAAACCATAAAAGCTAATTATGTTAGTATGAGATAGTCCATCAATCTTTCTAAACTCTTTTTCCAAAGTATATTTACTTCCCATTGTATTACCAGAAGTTCCTTTAGTAATGCCTTCTTTATAAATTTTTAAGGCTACAAATCTATTTTCATTATTGGAATCCCTAGCCTTAAATACTTCGGCGAAAGCACCTTCTGCTATAAGGTCTTCTTCTGGATTCCATTCGTATTGGTTTAGCTTCATTAGGTTAATAGGTTTATTAAATTTCTTAAAAATAAGAATATACAGCTTAAAAATTAGTGTATATATGTATGTTTTTTAATATAACCACAATACTAAAAATCATAAATCTATTGAGTTTTCTTAATTTCATTTTTAATTATCTTCTTTTTACTTTTATATATAAAATTCATATAAATTAAAGCAAATCATTATTTTTAAAATTATCTTATACAGATCATACTCAATAAATACTCTTTTTGGTTATATAACTGTTAACACAAAAGTGTCACTTTAAAAAATGTTAAAATTTTGTAAATATTACTTAGCACAATTTTCCGTTTAGTCTAAACAACAGTTTTTAAACGGAAATTAATCAGAATTAATTAGCCCCTTAAAGGCATAAGTCTTAAACTTTAAAAGTACATAACCCGCTCTTATATCGCGCTAAAAAACAGCACCTAACAAAAAAATTAAATAAAAAAAACATTTCTGATAAAAGTTGAATGTGATTTAGAAATTCCCTTGCAATATTTTCTAAACTTGTTTCTACGGATTCTTTTATTTTAAAGGTTTCAAACCCCTCTTTTTTGTATCCTTTATCCATTTTTTAGTAAAATAACGTCAGGTCGATATATTATAAATTGATAATCAAATACTTAAAAGGTTTTAAAGAAGAAATCATGTTGTTCCTAACGCAACGGAGAGTAAAATATATTTTACTTGAACGTATATAGTGCAGCTATCGACATTGACAAATAACTGTATTTCATTGAATTATATAAGATTTTTTAATAAAATTTACGTCGAGTTCAGATTAAAATATATGTTGACTTTACTGGGCTCAGGAATCTTTTTAGTAAAAACAACCCTTTCCCACTATTCTTTCAATTTCGTCGAAACCCTATAAACAAAGGCTTTACGGAGCAATGAATTAGTGATTAAATTGTTCAGTTTGATAATACAACAAGTTTGAAGACATATTAAGAATATTATATAGCAAATTAACTATTACTAGGAAAGCGCTTGTTTTACAAATTACAATATTCTTGACGTTATCATGATAATAAGGCTTTTAGCTCAACAGAAATTTACTAAATTAACCTATTTCATTTTATAGTCTACCCAAGATTTAATGTGTGCTACAGAGTTTGGGCGTACTAATATTTTTAAGTCTTTATCCAACAGAAAAAAAGTAGGCGTAGCAAAAACATGATAGTCTTTTACTGCACGTCCCTCCCATCCTTTTAAATCGCAGTGAGATTGCCATGGTAAATCTTTATAAAAAGCATCAAAGGCTTTTTTTTCTGTATCTATAGAAATGTACTTAATTTCTATGTTTTTATTACTCCAAACCTTTTCATTTTCAATAAGCTTTGATAAGTCTTTTTGACATTCTGGACACCAAGATGCTCCAAAAACTAAAAGTGTATTTTTATTTGAATCGCTAAGCTTTGTACCATCTAAAAAATGGATATCTGGTGCAATATTTCCTGGTTTTAATTTTCGATACGCTTCTAATTTATTTGCTAATTCATTCTCTAAGTCACAACCTTGCTTGGACAATAAGGTTACGGCTAAATATTCTGATGCCTTAAAAAGACTTCGTTGTTCAAAAAGATCAAACAGATAAGCTCCAACTACATTTAACAATAATTCATTCTCACTCAAATTATCAATTATATATTCAGCACTTATACTTATTGTAGAATACATAATATCTTGAGACGGACTCATATTTTCTAACATCAAAAAATGAGCTTCTAAAAGATTTTTAAGCATACCGCTTTTTTTAAATTTTGGGTCTGCGAAATCTAAGGTTCTAAATTCATTAATATAATCATCAAGCTTTTTATCGGTAATATCCCTAAAAGCTTTCATATTGTTTATCAACTTTCGTTTATTAGCAAACCAATGAAAATAACTACTTGTGTTTATAGTATTAAAAAAGTCAACTTCTTCTTTCTTTATTCTTTTTTGTTCTTTTAGTAAGGTTTTAAAAACTTTTTCTTGTTTAATAAATAATGGTTTTTCTCTGTAAATAGGCACCAAATACTTTAAAGCAGATAATGTTTGGTCACGTTGTAGTTGTTCTTTTGAATATGTTAATAACCAATTATTTTCTTTACTATTTACAAATTTCAGTTGGTCTCTATCTTTAAAATCAACTCCATAAATTTCTAAATCAGGTTCAGTTAATATAAATACTAACGCGGCATTATTTTCAGATTTTAAAATAGCCATACCTTTATATTCTCTAGGGTGAATAAGCCTAAAATTCCCCAAGCTATCCATTTTTGTTACGCTCAAATCAATTTGTTCTAAGTTATCAAAACCAATTAAACGTAATTCTTGATTCGCATAAGCTTTGAAATTACCCTTTATAGTTTGCGCGTTTACTAATAAAGTAAAACATACAAAGAATAATACAAAGCTTTTTTTATTAGGAAGAAAGTTCACTAAAGCCATTATATTATTTTATTGATGAAAACATAAGCCAAGAATAACAAAAAAGAATTGAATACCTAACAAATGTAGCATTCAATTCTTTTTAAAATTCTATATAATTTTATTTTATGATTTAGATAATTACTATCTAACAATTAGTTCTTTAACTACGTTTGCTTTTCCTTCATTTAGAACAAATTTTGCTAAATAAATACCTGTAGTAATGTGCGATGGTAAAACCATAGATTTTACAACCTCTTTTTGAGTATGCACCAGACGCCCAGTAATGTCATAAATAAGCACCTCAATATCAGTTACTTTATTAGAAGCTAGAAATTCTAAAGTTGCCCCCTCGGTAATTGGATTAGGATACATCTTAAAGCCTACCTTTAAAACGTTTTCTTCTAATGACAATGTTGCATCTTTAATACAACGTACGGCTGCACCAAAATTTCTACCAGCATTCAACTTACGAGTTTGTGGGTCGCCGCCAGGCAAACTACCATTTCTTATATACATACTAACACTTAATTCTCCAGTTGAAAACGCTCTACTGGTCCAAAACCTTGCATAAACTCCTACTCCACCTAAAACACCACTTCTATTTTTCTGACCAGAGGCAGATATTTTTAGCGCACTGTTAAATGCTTGTTCAACGTCATTATCATTATTTGTATCAGAACCTATAAATGCAGTAACTTCGGCTTCCCATTCTGCGTCTGTGGGAACCATGTACCCAACAGGACAAGGCGTATAAGTATCATGATTTGCTTGCCAACGTTCGTGATCTTGAGTACTTAACCAATCTCTATTATTTGATGTTCTTGTAATAAAGTCACTACCTTCTGAACCAGCTGCAACTGGACCAGCAGCTGTTGTACTCGTTCTCGATTCGTGGCCATCTTTTCCTCTTCCCCATTGATATATATCTCCATAGGAATCTGCATCTGACGACGATGTGGCTGCTTGAGTTGCACCCAAATTTCTATCCATCCAAACTCTTCCTGTTAGAGTTGTCACTTCTACAACATCGGTAGCTGTATCCCGTTGTGCATATGACAGGTTTGCTATACTTAGTAATACAGCAAATGACAATGTCGTAATCTCTTTTTTAAAGTCTTTTTGTTTCATAGTTTAAATTAATTTATTGTTTATATTAGTTTATTATTTTACAAAAACAATTTGCGATATTAAATATCCGAATAAACACAAAATTATAGGTTTACTTAGAGTTACAAATGGTTGATTTTTTGTTCAATAGCAACAAAAAATCAATAAAATCATTTTACAACATTAATAGCTTGAGTATATTAGGCTTAAATGTTCTTCTGAAGGTTTTAATTTTAGAACTAGATAAGGTTTGAAATTATTTAATCAAATTAATTTTGAACTCATTTAGACTTTTTGGGTTTAAGCGAAAATTAGAAGTTTTTGCCTATGTTGAAGACTTTTTTGAGTTGTATAGCAGAGCTACGGAAGGAAAAAAAGACAAAAACAGAGCTGAAAACAGCCATTTTTTAGCAAATTGAAAAAGTCTAAATGAGTTCTTTATTAAAAAGCGTTAATTAAGAAAAAATGATTTTAAAAACTGCTTAATTTAAACATAAAAGACAGTTTAAAGGTGCATTATGAACTATACACACACCCAATTACACTATAGTCTTATTAATTTTACAAGTGTAATTATAGCTTTAAAAGACTTGTAAGCTGTCATAAAGTTTATCCTAAATAAATTTTAAGTAACTAATAATCGTTATGCTTTTAAACAAAAAGTGCCGATTTGGAGAACTGTATTTTACTTTTTTTGTTATAAAAAACCAAGTCTCAAAACATTATATTAATTAGTAGAAATTCACATTTTAAAATGACTTATAGAACTATTCTTTACTTTCTTACTATACTTTTAAATATTTCTTTATTAAATGCACAATATATTGAAGACCAGTCTTCTGCAGATTTCTCTATAATTAATACCTCTAATGGCCTGTCTCAAAATACAGTAAATACTATTTTAAAAGACCATACTGGTTATCTTTGGTTCGGTACAGATAATGGCTTAAACAGGTACAACAGTTATGATATTGACATTATAGACCTTAATGAACCTCATACTGACTTTTTAAGAGGAAAAAAGGTAATAGCACTTTATGAAGACACCAATAACATGATATGGATTGGAACCAACAATGGACTTAAATTATACAACCCAATAACAGAAACAGTAAAAAAATATGACTTATTTGAGAATTTAAAAACCCCAATTAGAGTTAATAGTATAGAAAGAGAAAACGATACGCTTACATGGCTAGGAACTTCTGAGGGCTTAATTTTATATAGTTTGGAAAACGGTGTTCTTGAACGTTACACATCTAATTCTGATCGCACCAACTCTTTATCAAACACCCATGTTTTATCTATAGCTAATGACGGGAACTATTTATGGGTTGGCACTTATAATGGCTTAAATAGATTTAATAAAAAGAACAAACAATTTATAAGTTACTTCCACAATGATGAAGATAAAAACTCTATTGCAGACAATACAATTAAAGCACTTTCTATAAATAAAAATGGAGATCTTTGGATTGGTACATTGCAAGGTGGAATTTCTTTTCTGTCTAAAGGGCATAAAAAATTCCTGAATTACAACACAAAAAACAGCTCGCTTCCTCATAACGAAATATTTGATATTTTTCAAACTTCAGAAGACTATTTATGGATTGCAACTAATGGTGGTGGTGTTAGTAAATTAGACCAAAAAAACAACACGTTTACCAATTACACTCATAATTCTAATCATTCGCAAAGTTTATCTACAAATTCTGTTTATTCAGTATATGAAGATAGAGAAGGTATTTTATGGGTAGGTACCTATGCTGAAGGTGTATGTTTTAATGCTTCAAAAAATAGCTTATTCAAATTAATAAGGCACCAAATTCATGATAACAATAGTATTATTGAAAGCCGTATTCGTAGTGTTTTTATTGACAGTAAAGATAATTTATGGTTTGGAACTTGGGGAGGCGTAAGCGTTTATAACCCTAATAACCAACAATATACATCCTATTCATATCAGCCAGAAAATCCTACATCATTAAGTTTTAATACAGTCACCTCTATATTTGAAGATTATAAAGGAAATATGTGGTTTGGCACCTACTCTGGCGGTATAAATCTTTTAAACTCAAATAAGAAAGATTTTACTACTTACAAGCATAACTTAAGTGATAACAACAGTTTAAGTGAAGATAAGGTATATTGTTTTGCCCAAGATAATTCCAACAACTTATGGATAGGAACACAAGCAGGTCTTAATCTCTATAACTCGGCAGACAATAATTTTAAAAAATTTGGAAATTTAGACGTAAGAGATATTAAAGTTACAAAAAATAATATCCTTGTTCTTGCTACAGTAGGTGGTATTTCCATATTTAATACCGAAAGTAAAACATTTAAAGATTATTATTCAGATAAGTTAATATCTGTTCCGCTAAGTGAAATTTATTTAGATAAAAATGATGATTTTATTTGGTTTTGCTCCCAAGGCAGAGGTATGGGATACTTAGACTTAAGTAATCAAGAATTTAATTTTTTTACTGAAGAAGATGGCTTGCCTAGCAATTTTGTATCAAGTATCATTCCCCGAGAAAATAATACATTTTGGATTAGTACCTACAATGGTATAGTTAAATTTGATAGAAAAAATCAAACTTATACAAATTTTTCTGATTTACACCAACTAAGTTCTAAGCAGTTTCAGCCAAAAGCTTCAGTGCTATTACCAGACGATTGTTTAGGTTTTGGAAGCTCTAAAGGGTTGGTTATTTTTCATCCAGACAGTATAACAAAAAGTAAAAAAAATCCAACACTAGTCTTTTCTTCTTTAAAAATAGACAATAAGCATGTAAGTATTAACACTAAAGGATCTCCTTTAAAACAAAGTATTTCAAAAACAGACCATTTATTACTTAAAGCTAATCAAAATGATTTTTCTATTGACTTTACTGCCTTAAATTTTAATAATCAAGGTGTAAATACTTGTGAATACATTCTTGAAAATTATATGGATGAATGGGTTAACCTTGGAACTGCTCGCTCTATTGGATTTACTAACTTAAATCATGGAGACTATGTTTTCAAAATAAAAGTAATTAATAGTGAATCCAATGGATATGAGAAATCTTTGAAAATACATATATTACCTCCATTTTATGCTACTTGGTGGTTTAAGGCCTTAATGTTAGTGTTATGTCTTATTCTATTTTATTACTATAAAAAATACACAATAATTAGTACGAAACAAAAAAACGAAAACGAATCACAGCGTTTAAGATTAAAAAACGAAGAAGATTTTAATCAAATGCGTTTTCGCTTTTTCACATACATATCTCATGAATTACGTACGCCGTTAACGCTTATTTCTGAGCCAGTTTCTCAGTTAATAAAAAGTAAAAAAAATAAAGAAGGACATAATTTTCAACTACTGCAATTAATCAATAAAAATGTTTTTAGGCTATTAAGGTTAGTAGATCAGATTTTGGATATAAGTAAACTTGAAGGAGACACATTAAGTTTACAAGTTTCTAATCAAGATATTGTTAAGTGCATTGAGAATACTACTAATGCATTTCATGAATTTGCAATTCAAAATGAAATAACCTTCAAATTTATTAAAGAGGAAGACGTTATTGAAGGGTTTATAGATGAAGGTAAAATTGAAAAAATAATATATAATTTACTCTCAAATGCATTTAAATTCACCCTTAAAAGAGGTATCATTTCTATTCATTTAAATTATTCAGATGAATCTGAAGATTATGTTATAATTAGTGTAAAAGATAATGGTATTGGTATTGCAGAAGATAAGTTATTGAAAATATTTGAAGGTTTTTATCAAGTAAAATCTGCTAAGTCCTTAAACCCTAATGGTGCTGGTATTGGTCTAGATTATGTAAACAGATTGGTTAAACTACACCAAGGTAATATTAATGTAGAAAGTAAAATTGATATGGGTTCTACATTTTCGGTAACTATTCCTATTAAAGAGACATATTACAAGCCTGAAAATATTAAAAATTATACAGAGAAAAGAGCTGCTATAAAACCCATAAATTTGCAGCTTGAAGAAGGTAACCCATCTAAATTTAAAAATACACATAGTAAAGACACCCCTAGAGTTTTAGTGGTAGAAGATGATTATGATATTAGAACCTATGTTGCTCAATCCTTATCTAAAAAATTTAGAATTATAGAAGCACCTCATGGTGAAGAAGGCTTATCAAAAGCTTTAAAGCATGTCCCTGATTTAATTTTAAGTGATACATTAATGCCTATTATGGATGGTATAGAATTTTGCAAGCGCATTAAACAAAATGAAAAAACCAGTCATATTCCTTTTCTTTTTTTAAGTGCTTGGACATCTGATGAATTTAAGCTAAAAGGATTGAGTATTGGTGCCATAGATTATATTAAAAAACCTTTTAGATATGAAGTTTTAGAATCCAGAATAACTAATATTATAGACACTAACAAAAAAATATCTGAAAAGTCTAAAACCAAAATTAACTTCATTCCAAAGAATGATAGTATTGATTCTATTGACAACTTATTTATACGAAAGGCATATGATGTTTTAGATAAAAACTTTGATAACTCAGAGTTTACAGCAAAAATGTTTAAAAAAGAAATGAATATGAGTCATTCTGGGCTTTACAGAAAACTTAAGCAGTTAACAGGAAAATCATCTAATGAGTTTATACGAGATTATAGGTTGAAACGAGCTTCACAAATAATTAAACAAAATTCTGGTTTATTAATTTCTGAAATTTGCATCAAAACAGGGTTTAATGATCCTAAGTATTTTAGTAAATGCTTTAAGCAAGTTTATGATATGTCTCCCACAGAGTTTGCTAAAAAATATGGGGACACCTTAAAAGTTGATGAAAATAATTCTTAGAATACTATAATAATATGTTCTCGATTTAAGATTTCTCGTCGTTCTTTCTCTGTCGAACAAGTAGTTATTTTTTAGTTTGATATAAATAAAATCAATCCAATATTTATATGTAGCGCACATTATCAATTAGGAAACTATTAAAGTATTATAAATTCAATATGTACTCTCCCTTTTTATACACATATATATTCAATTAATACCATATCTGTTAATATTTGTAAAAGCAAACCTCTAGAAAACTTCATATATATAAAAATGCCACCTTTAAAAAGGCAGCATTTTCTTTTAAAAAACATTATTAAACTAAACTAACTCAAACGATTATTTTTCCTTTCTATAAAGCTAATTCCCAGGAAACCCTTCCCAGCGCCATTCATTAATTCCGTCACGTATCCTATTACGAAATGTTAAAACCTCTTCTACTTCAAAATCTTTGTCCCCGATAGTATATTTATACTTTAAAGTAAATTTTCTATTTACTGGATTCCATAAACTAAATCCATTTTCTTCTACTTCTATAACGGAATCTGGATCTGATATAATAGTTACAGAGTTATCTTCTGGATTTACTTTAAGTTTCATAGAATAGTCGTCTCCTGTTCGATTGGCAACACCATTAATTTTAACTGTATCCATCATAATAGAAGATAGTTTACGTATAACAGGATCATTAGTTCCGTCTTCTCTATCGCCATATACATAAGCCGTATCAAGGACTTTACTAACTGTAAAAAACTCTTTTAAACTACCTGATTGATAAAAATTACCTTCATAAGTATTTATTAGCTTTATAGGAACAATAATATCTCCATTACCTTCTAAGATAGAATCTACTGATGTTGCAACCATTCTAAGTGGTATTGCATAATTTAAATCTTGAAATAAATCATCATTAGCAACTCTCAATGAATCAAATTTAATGTTTAGAAGCCCTAAATATTTTCCTTTAGGAATAATTATTTTATCATCACTACTTAAAGTATAGTGATCGCTGGGCAATAGTGTATAAGGTGTTCCATCTAACAGCGTTTGATCTATTTCAAAAGTAACTTCTTCATCATTATTATTTTCCTTTACCCCACCTAGATAAGCTCCAATATTAATCTCAAGCCCCTCTCCTGATATCATAGAACGACCTGTTTCTTGAATATATTCCTTATTTGGAAAATAAACTGTTTTATATCCAACAGAATTAACTAAATAATCTTCATAAGACTCACAGGATACTGCTATTACCGTAAATAGCAATATAACTAGCATACAATTTTTATATTTCATATTTTTTTTCATTTTAATATTAGTTCTATTTTATTCCCATCCTGCATTTTGAATAAGCGCATTAGATTTTAGCACCTCAGTCCTAGGCAAAGGATTATAGTACATACGATCTGTAAAGTTTCTTGCTTCTATTGTTTTTTCTGAGTAAGAAAAAGACCCATCAGTTTCTTTTACAATATCCATTCCTCTAACTGGAACAGTTAATTCTCCCAATGGTAACATCCAGCGTCTTATATCATAAAAATATTCGCCTTCAAAAGCAAATTCAATACGCCTTTCGTTTCTAATTAAATCTCTATATGAATTTAAGAAATCATCAGCAATATCCAAATATAAATCGTTACTAATATTCCTATCTCTTACTATAGCAAGTGCATCTTTAGCTGTAAAAGTCATTGAACCATCACTACCATTAATCCCATAGGCTTCAACGGCTGCTTCTGCAAAATCTAAATACAAACCTGCTCTAGTAAATAGTGCAAACACCTTAAAATCTTTATTAGCTCCTGGAGAATCTGGATCTAGACTAACGTTGGAACTTAAAAATTTCTTTAAATAATAACCAGTTCGGGTTCCTCTTATGCGTACACCACCAACGGCATCACTACCGCCATTAAAAGTTTCTATAGTTACATTTCTAAAATCATTTTCTCCATTATAAAAAACAAAATTCTCAAATCTAGCATCTCTGTTTTGGTAAGGGTTAAGTCCATTGTAAATAGAATTTGGATGATTGATTGGATACCCATTGCTATCTGGAAAAGCATCTATCAAGTTTTGGCTAGGGTTAGCCTCTCCTGTACCAAACATTGACGGAGGATAATGTTGTCTTTCCAGGTCAGAATCTTCACTAAATGCCCTTCTCCATAAATGGTCGGGGTTATCGGTGTTATTGAAATCTCCATAATCCTGCAACGTTTTTAAAGCACCACCATCAATAACTCCAATAGCCTCGTAAGCAGTTTGGGCAGCTTGCTCCCATGTAATTATACCATAAGCAGGACTTGCAGAAAAAAGATCTAGCCTAGTTCTTAAGGCCCAAATCATTTCTCTTGATATTCTACTTGTATTCTGTACACCCGTAATATCATCGTTCCCTTCGTAACGCAATACATCTATACGTGCGTACGCACTATCTAAATCTTTTTTTATACTGTTATAACTTTCTAGGTAAGAACTTCTTGCTACATTATTAACGTCCTCGGTTGTTAATAAGTCATCTATAATAGGAATACCCAACATGGAACCATCTACTGACGAAGGACCTGCATAATTTTTAAGCAACACCCACTTGTAATAAGCTCTCAAGCCAAAAGCTTCTCCTATTAATCTATTTTTAAGAGCGTTACCAAAATCTTCATTAAGGGCATCAAATTGTATGCCTAAGGCCCGTTCAAAAAATTCATTAATTCTAAAAATATTAGTTATAGCTGCACCCCATCGTCCATTAACTGGTGATGATTCTGCTGTTGGTCCAGAAACAGCGGTTCTTTGGGCTCCATCAATACTAACAGCGTTACTAGTATTATATTCTAAGATAAGTTGAGGTGTTCTAACAACACCGCTATAAGCTGGACTTAAAAATGATCTTGCAAGCCCTATGTCATTAAAAACCTGATCTGCAGGACGGTCTGCACTAGGTACTACTTCATCAAATTCTCCTGAACAAGACACTCCTACAATTGAGATCATTACTAGTAAAAGTATTATATGTTTTTTCATTTTCTTAAATTTAATCATTAAAATTCAACTTGTAAACCTAATTCAAAAGCTCTTAAAACTGGCGATTCTGTATACCCTTTATCTCTATTGGGTAAAAACCTATCTGAACTAGAAGAAATAATAAATGGATTTCTTACAGATCCTATAAACCTAAATTCATTGATTCCTAAATCTTTTAGGAGTATTTGTGGCAAATCATAAGACAACATAATACTTCTTACATTAAAGTAGCTTGCACTTTTCATCCAAAATGATGAAGTTCTATAATTGTTAGTATTAGTTAATGTTGTTAATCTTGGTAGACTATTGCTAACGGGCCAACTATTAGCCAATTCATTTGTATAGTCGTTGATGCCTCTGTTCCAGTTTAAGCTTTCAATATACTTACCTCCTAATTGCCCATCACCATGAACACTAAAACTCCAGTTCTTGTATATAGCCATAAAATTAAGCCCAACTGAAAATCTTGGTGATCTTCCTATTTCATGAATATCTTTTTCATCAATAACACCGTCATTGTTAAAATCTTTATATCTAATATCTCCTGGTTTTACTTCACCAAATAACTGAGGCGCTGCATTAGCTATTTCTGTTTCATTTTGAAAAATACCATCTGCTTCTAGACCTAATATACGGCTTCCTTGATTCCCTGCAATATTACGCTGTTGCTCACCTGATGGATATGTTAAAGTATTATCTAACGTTACATAACCTACACCATACATAGCGTTTACTCCTAATTTATATGTAAAATCTTTGTTTTTATGTGTATAATTAACATTAGCATCCACACCTCTAAACCTTGAATCTCCATAATTTTCTAAAGGTCTAAAACCTGATGGTAATAATGAGTATATATTATTAGGATCTATTACTTGATCATAATTTCTTATATTAAAATAATTTAACTGCCCATTAATTTTGGAATTTAATACTTGAAAGTCTAATCCTATACTTAAATAATCTTGCTTTGGTGCTACTAAGTTTGACGCCGTAAATACTCTTGTTAACCCTCCAGATCCAGATGTTCTATTTTGAATTCCAAAAGATCCAGCACCACCACCATCATATAAATCTTCTTCTAAAAAAAACTGGCTTACAGGTCTTGATTGTACCCCATAATTAGCTCTAAATTTTAAGAAATCAACCCACGGTAGATTTTTAAAAAAAGATTCTTCATGTAACAACCAAGCAGCACCTACATCATAATTAATTCTTTCTCTTTCATCCTGTGATAACTGGCGAACAGGGGCATTAATTAATTTTAATTCAAGCACATACTTGTTATACATCATATGGTTTAACTTAAGTCCTAAACTTCTAAAAATTGTATTCTGAACTAAGTTACTCCCTGTTATCTTTTGATTTGAATAAATAAAATCTGCAATTAATTTATGATTATCACTAAAGGCTCTATCATAATGTAAGTTTGCTAAAACAAATTGACTTCTATCTACACGATCACCTAGTTTTTCATCATTAAAATCAGGTAAACCAGCCCTAACCCTTGTAAAACTATTGGAATAAGAGCCATCTGGGTTTAATGTAAATACAGGCTCTGCTGTAGTTACTGTAGGTTCAAGGACAGTTGTTAAAACATTTAGTGTATATAGCCCCACTTGGCCTTTTAATGTTAAACCTTTTGCGATCCCATCTAAATCCAGATTTAAACCTAATCTAGCAAAAGCATCTCTCCTAGTATCTTCTATAGTAGTTGTATGTGCTATATCCTCTAGTAAATTGGTTCCAAATAAACGTGATCTGGCAAAAATAGTATCGTTTATTTTATAAGGCAATGCATTTGCAGGGTAATTATACATGGTACTAAATGCTGCATCTGATGAGATTTGCGGTTCATTTCTTTTATTGAAACTCCCCCCTATACCTACATCAACTGTACCACCTTCTCCAAATTTAATTTGTACATTATTATTAAGCCTAAGTCTGGTTAGTTTCCTACCATCTCCCACACTTTCAATACCATTAGAATTATAAACCCCTAAATGTGAAAAGTATTGAACACCTTCATTTCCTCCAGAAAAATCACCCGTAACATGCGTATAAGTTGATACCCCATTTACCAAATCATTATAATAATTATTATTAGGGTTTCTAACTGGATTTGTACCTTGTTGGTAGGCATCAATATCAGCTTGCGTATAAGCAGGTGATAGCCCATCATTGGCTAAAGCAATATTAAAGTTTCTTGCATATTCGGCTGCATCCATAGTATTAGGTAAAAATGTAGGTGTTCTTACACCTGTTCTACTTCTTAATCTAATAGATTTATCACCTGCAAGCCCTTTCTTTGTGTTTACAATCATTGAACCAGGTGCTCCCAAAGTACCATACATAAATGTAGATCCGTAATCTTTGGCTACAATTACTTCACCAACTTCTGCCGGTGTTAGAACCAAAGTTGCTGTAGGAATACCATCAACCATAAGTTGACCAGACCCTTGATTACGTATATTTATTCCAAAAGACTCTGAGGTTGGAGACGTTTGACCATAGGTTGAACGCACCCCAGATAATCTTCCAGCCAAGGCTTCTGTGACTAAATGTGTTGGAAAATCATTTAACTCCTCTCCTGAAATTCGTTCTACAGAGCCAGTAATGCGATTAAAAGGCATCTTGCTATTAGCAACATATACTTCTTCTTCTGCATCTATGACTCCCCATTGTTTTAGCACAATGGTTTCAGACTCTATGGCACCTTCTATAACGTATACATTCTTTTTGCTGTAACCTAAACGCGATATTATTAAAATATCATCTTCCTGAGTTGTTATATTAAATAGTCCGTTTATGTTAGTTAAACTCCTTTCTTTAGATTTAGAAGCTATAACAATAACATCATGTAATGTTTCTCCTGATTGATTAGTTACAGTAGCAGATATATTCACTAAAACAGCATCTTCTTCAACTGTAGTATCATCTATATTTTGAGCCTTAATAGTTAATGGCAAAAGAAGAACAATGCCTACGACCATTAAATATATTTTTTTTGTTTTTATCATGTTAAAAAATCATTATTTGTTATTGTAAAACTACCAACCAGGATTTTGTGTCAATTGAGGTATTTCAAAAATCTCTAAATCAGGTTGTCTTATCGGATACCTGTAATGTCTGTCTTGAAATATTCTGTTTTGTTCAAATTCAAAACGTTCATAACGAACGCCTGTTGGTTGAGACGCATCTTCTATAATAAAAACACCATGCTTGTTGTTTTGATGTATTTCTTCTTTGGCAGTTCTCCAACGTAATATATCAAACCATGAATGGTATTCAAAACACAATTCTACTCTAAATTCATTTCTTACAACATCACGGAAAGCATCTGCATCTGCAGTAAACTCAGGTCTTACATTAACATGTCCTACTCTATTACGAATGGTATTTAATGCTTCAACAGCTGTTAAACTAGCTCCTGGTGCTGTAGCACTAGGGTTTCCGTAAGCTTCATTAACTGCTTCAGCATAATTTAAGTACATTTCTGCCATTCTTATGTAAGGCGCATTAGTATATTCTGTTCTATTTGGATATTGAATTCTATTAAACCTTTCTGGAATATGTTTTCTTGCCAAATAGCCTGTCGTAGAGTTTCCAAAGGTTGGCGGTTTCGATCTATCTTCCCCTGTAGTAGGATCTGTTCTCATATCAATTAAATCGCCTTCTGCTCTTTTTATCCATGGCGCACCATGATACAATACATCCTTATAAAAACGAGGATCTCTATTGATGTATGGATTTTGTTCTTCGTAATTAGAATTTGGATGATTTATTGGCCAACCATCAGCGGTCTCAAATCTATCGATTACCTCTTGCGAAGGTGATAACCCTGTAGCACCTGAGTAAACATTTTGCCACTGCCAAGTCAATTGATATATATTTGGTGTCTTCTTAGCATCAAACCTTGGCCATAAACCTTCTATAGTCCCAGGTAATGTACTAAAAATCTCATTATAATCACCTTCATACAATCCTACTTTATCTGATGTTTGAGATAGCTGAATAACATCCCAAGCAGCAGCAGCAGCCTGTTCCCATAGTTCTGTATCTTTTTGATTATTTAAAGTAGAGTTTGGGCTTGCTGCAATTGTTAATGCTCTAGATTTTAAGGCCATAGCTGCCGCTTTTCCCATACGGCCCATGTTTTCAGCATCATTAAGATAACTTACCTCAGGTAATATGGCAATAGCTTGATCTAGATCTGCAACAATATCCGCGATTAATTCTTTGTTTGTGGGTCTTGGTAAATTTAAATCTGAACCTGGAAATATTCTAAATTTAAAGTAAGGCATTGTTCCCCATCGCTTATGTAGCTCATGGTATGCAAAGGCTCTGAACAAATAAGCTTCTCCTTTTATTTGATCTATTTCTCGTTGTGGCATAATATCTGTTGTTACACCATCTATTCTATCTAAAATTTGGTTTGCCAAGAATACACACTCCCAACTATTATACCACACCCAATTAATATCTGGGTTTGCAAAAATTTGATTCTGTGCTTGAACATAATCACCTTTATATATTAAATCATGAACTGCACGGGGTCTTAAAAAAATACAATCACCAGAAAATACTTCAATATTACCATAGTTCTTTCCTGTTTCTTGTTCTTGTCTTTTAAGACCTCCTCTAGAGTCTAATCGTATCTCTGCCATCCACTCCATGGTATCATAAAACCTCAAGGGAATTGAGTTAATTGCTGATCGGGACTGCCATACCTCATCTTCTGTAGCTAACTGACTACCTGTATTTTCAATATCTAAATAATCTTCACAAGCCGTTAATGCAAAAACAGAAAATAAAACTAGAACTATATTTTTTTTATTTATCATAACTTATACTATTAAAAATCAATATTAACACCAAAAACAAAACGCTTAACAATAGGGTATTGCCCTTGAGAACTTCCGTTACCACCTTCTGGTTCACCAAATGGCACATTAGACCATGTATATAAATTTTGACCCGTTAGATTAAAATTCATTTTTGTTATTTTAAATGCCTTCTTTAAAAACTCTGATTGCAAATTATAAGCTAACCTTACATTTTGAAGTTTTAAATAAGATCCGTCTACCACTCTCTTATTACTTGGAGTAGCATAGTCTTGATTAGAAGATACATGACCAAAAGCAGGAAACGCTGCATTTTGATTTTCTGGCGACCATCTATCTAAATGAATAGTTTTAGCTTCTAACAGAGAGCCATTAAATGTAGGAAATATATTGTTTGACAAATACGATACCCCGTCTTTACCAAAGAACCTCACACTAAAGTCAAACCCTTTGTATTTAATACCTGCATTAAAAGCATAGGTTATTAGTGGTTGACTTGTTCCTTCTATTGCTACATTATCATTATTCCGGTCAATAATACCATCACCATTAAAATCTGCATATGAGTAGCGCCCAGGTTGCCTTACAGATCCAAACTGTGGGCTATTTATAGCTTCTTCAAAGTTATTTATATACCCATTACTATACAGACCTGCCAACCAGCCTATAGGTTTTCCTTGCTGTCTCCTATAATCTGGAGTTAAGGCTCTATCTTCTGCTATAACAATACGACTATCTGGAATAGTAGCAAATCCCCCAAAAGAGTATTGTAAACCAGAAGGAGTAACATGCTGATAATTAGCTGAAATCTCAATACCATGGTTTTTAGTTTCTCCTAAATTTAAGCTTGGTACTTCAACCTTCCCATCGGGTCTATTTCCTATACTTGGGTGATAAAGCGAAATTACTGGTAGCTTTATCAATATACCTGAACGGTATTCATTATAAAAATCAAGCCCTAGGCTAAGTTCTCTTTTAAATAATTGTGCATCAAAACCTAAATTACGTTTAATAACAGTATTCCATGTGGCATTTGGATTACCAAGCTTTACCTCTGCCCATCTTTCTACTTCGTTTCGTATTGGTAAACCAAACCTATTATAGCCGAAGTTTATAGACGTCTGATTCCAACCACTTAAGTATAAAAAGTCATCAACATTAATACCCTTGGTAGTACCAGTTTCTCCGTAGGAGAATCTGGCTTTAAAAACATCTAACCATGGTAGGTTATCTTTGATTATTTTTTCTTTAGCCAAATCCCAACCTAATGAAAAGCCTGGAAAAAACCCAAATGATTTCCCTCTTGCAAACTTAGCTGTACCATTATAACCTGCAGTTAAACTAAGAAGGTACTTTTCTTTATAATCATAATTAAGCAAACCTGCCCATTCTTCTCCTTTATCGGGAATACCTGCAATAGACCTTTCATATTCATATCTATTAAAAACACCTAATGCTGCAACATTATGCTCTCCAAATTTACGATCATAGTTTATTTTAAATTCATAATATGTGTTTCTTGCTATAGATCTAAAATCTTCACCTCCAGTACTTCTAAAATCAGGATTAAGAGTGTTATAATTTTGTCCAGATTGAGGTCTCCATTCTTCTGCAAGTGCATCATAAAACCATAAGTGTGGTCTATACCTTTCTTCTTTTCTATACTTATATGTTGTACTATAATTAAATCTAGTAGATACACTAAGGCCTTTTGTAATAGCATCTAAATTTTGAGTTAACCCGACTTGAAAATCAACAACATCTGTCCTTGTTTTTCTCATTCCAGAATAATTAAGCGTACTATATGGGTTTGCCATAAAAGGATTTTCTGCACTTGCATCTGCCAAACGACGGTCTGATGGATATGGTGAGTTAGGGTCTGGATTTGCTTCTACAAAATCTTTTGGGTAATATAACGGAAAAAGATAAGGTGTAGCAATGTTTATAAACCTAAAAATATTGGCAAAATCGTCACTAGCTAAGTTTGTATCTGGTGTTTTAACAAGATCTGAACGTCCAGAAATATTTATCGCCAATTTCGTAGATTTACTTAGGTCAAAATCTAAATTTGTTCTGAAATTTACTTTATCATAATTAAACTCAGGATCATAATACCCATTAAAATCTTCAGTTTTTAATATATCTCCCAGATGTATAAAACTAATTGAACTAAAGTATTTTACAAATTTTGTACCTCCAGAAACATTTACTCTTGCATTATACTCCCAACCAATATCTCTAATTAAGGCATCATACCAATCTATATCAGGATATTTTATTTGATCTCTATTAGGATCTAAAAAATTATCTATAAAGCGTTGAGGTCTTAAACTACTATAAGCACCGTCATTTTTAATAGCTTCTTGACCTAGCATTAAAGTCTCATAAGAACCTAATTTTTGTGGAACATCAGAAATAGTTTTAGCAGTTATATTAAAACCTGTTGATATTCTTGGCTTACCTATTCGCCCCCTTCTAGTTGTTATAATAATAACACCATTAGCACCACGAACGCCATATACGGCGGCAGATGCAGCATCTTTTAATACACTAATTTGTGCAATTTCACTAGGATCTATTTGAGAAAACCCTCCAGTAGCTTCAACGCCATCTATCAAAATTAGTGGCGCATTAGCACCTTCTACATCGCTATAGCTTGAAACACCTCTAATAGTAATATTTGCATCATCAACTCCAGGTTGCCCTGATGGAATTTCTGTATAAACTCCTGGTAACCTATCTTGAATAGCTTGAGATACATTGGTAAGCCCTGTTTCTCGAATTGCTTCACCCTTAACACTAGCAACAGAACCAACTACATTTGCTTTTTTAATTTTATTGTATCCTACGACAACTACCTCATCTAATGATTCTGTGTCTGGTAATAACGAAACATTAATTTCGGTTCTACCATTAACATCAATCTCTTGAGTAATGTATCCTATATAGGAAAAAATCAATTTACCTTTAGTATCTACTGTTATTGTATAGTAGCCATCAAAATCTGCTACCGCTCCTTTTATTCCATTTCCTGTATTTGCAGTAATTATAGTTGTTCCTACTAAAGGGAGACCTGCTTCGTCTATTATTTTTCCTGAAACTTTAATATTCTGTGCCAATATTATTTGCCCTAGAAACATAAAGCTACTTAAGAAAAATACTAATCTATATTTCATATGTTTTTATATTAATTAATTAGTTTTTTAATTACTCATTATATTATTACGTGTAAATACTAGTCTTTAACCAAACGGATACCAAACATTCTATTATGTGGGCTACTCTGATTAAACAGCCTATAATTACCTGCTGGATACAACTCTAACACATTATTTGCACCAGTATTGTCAATCCAATATGAAGCTCTACCAGCTTCAACACCATAGCGGAAACCAAAAGGCCTTCCTGCATTAAAATTATTATAACGATAGCCTGCTATTATCAAATTAGCTCCATATAGGTCTGTACCACCATGAAAATCTGCTAATAAATCATTGGCTTGTGGTACATAGGCCATTATAGTAGAAATGTCATCATCATTTAAAACATGCCAACCACTAGGTGCTATAAGAGGTGACGATCTTACATTGTGCGAATAAACACGCCCATTGTCTCCATCACTCCAAGGCGGCATAAATGTTGGAAAACCAGAAATTACACCTTGAGTTGCAGGGTGATCATCATAGAATGACTCTGTTGAGGAAGCGGTTATAGGATAATCTCCACTTGTAGGTTGTACAACTTTTACTAAATTTTCACCATCAGTAAACTTCTTTGTTCGTAGATTTTGAGACATCCAAATTTGTGTCCCTATTCTCACCCAGTTATAATCAAGAACTTCTTCAGATCTAGTATCTGTATAAACACCTGTCATTTGCGGTGTAAATTCTACAGGAAATGAATTAGTTACACCACCAACGCCATCTTTCGCCACTACAAGTGCATAATATGTTTTAACATCTGTTAAGTCACTTGGTATTTCAGTATTTTTAATTAAATACTCCGTTTCAGTAATATCACTAGCTACTAAGTTTAAAGGGGGATTAACTGTATCCACATATACATCATATGACGTAGCTCCTGCTGCTGCTTGCCAAGTTAATATCTCATCTAACGATAAAACACCTGAGACTGCAAAAGGATTTATTTGAGGAAAACCTGGGCTACCTCCTATATTTGCAAAACCTGAAATTTGAGATGGTGTAGAATTATCTGATGGATCTTTAGCTACAACATACCAATAATAGGCAGAGTTAACATCTAATCCAACAGGTGTATATTCACTAGTTGTAACAGTTGTTACCAATGTAACAGGTTCGTTTAATTTATCCAAGTATACATCATAACTTACAGCATCTCCTTCTGGGTCAGTAACATCGGTCCAATCTAATGTAGTACCAGCCATTACACCTGAACCTTCTATTGGAGATACTATTAAAGGTTCATCTGGTGCTCCAGAAGCAAGTTTTTTAAATGAACGAATTTCACTTGAAGAATTATTAATTAAATCTGTTGCATCTACTTTCCAATAGTACACTGATCCAACGTCTAGTGTTGATGCATCAAATGCAAAAGATGTACTACCATCATTAACAACACCAATAGCATCTGTAGGTGGATTACTTTTCCCTAAGAATACATTATAGCTAATGCTTTCTCCCTCACCTGCTGCCACTGGTTCCCATTCAAAAGTTAAAACATCGCGTATAAAAATATCAGCCCCTGGTCCAGTTAATACTGGTGCACCTGGTGCTGGAATAGACGTAAAACTCCTAATAGGTGCTTCTTGTTTTTCAATACCATTTTTTGCTATAACACTCCAATAATATGTAACATCTTTACGAAGCTTATAATCTGTTAATGTATAAGAATTTTCTTTTAAATTTTCTGCCTGAATAAATAGTTTTGTACTATCTATACCTAATAAAAAATCAAATTTCAAAGGTCTTTCATTAGGGTCTGAGGCTTCCCACTCAAACATTGGTGCTATATCTACATTTCCTAATTTATCCTCAGGAGACACCAATGTTATAATTGGTTTTTTTTCAACAAAAGCCTCGTCATCATCTTCACAGGATATTAATGGTATAAAAACCATGACAATAACTATTAAAAAAATCTTATTTATGTATTTCATCATAATATTTATTTTGTATTCTTCTTTGAGTTTAATCTTTTACCAACCTGATACCAAACATTCTTAGATGCGGATTACCTTGTGCAAAGTACCTATAGTTACCTGCCGGATACATTTCCAAAGCATTATTAGATCCAGCCCCGTTAGTCCAAAAACTCGTTCTACCAGTTTCAACACCATAACGGAACCCCAAAGGTCTGCCTGCATTAAAATTATTATAGCGGTAACCAGCTATAACAAAATTAGCACCATAAGGATCTGTACCTCCATACCATTCATCCAGCAAATCTGATGCATCAGGGAAATCACTCTGTAAGGATGCGACATCATCATCATTCATAACATGCCAACCTAGTGGTGCTATTAATGGTTCCCGAGGCACTAAACTAGAGTAAACACGACCGTTTGCACCATCACTCCATGGAGACATAAACGTAGGAAACCCAGAGATAGGACCGCTATCTACTGGATGCTCATCATAATAGAGTGTTGTAGTAGAAGCTGTTATTGGATAATCTCCACTTGTAGGCTGTACAACCTTTACTAAGTCATCACCATTGGTCAACTTCTTTGTTCTTAAATTATGCGTCATCACTACCTGAGAACCTAAACGCACCCATGGATAGTCAAGTGATTCTGCTCCTCTTACATCTGTGTAAACACCTGTCATTTGAGGCGTAAAAGATATAATTGGAGATTCTGTTTGTCCATCCACATTTTTAGCAACAACTCTAGCATAGTATGTTCTAACATCGTTTATATTACCAGGAATATCCTTGTTTTTAACAATATATTCATCTCCAGCAACATCACTAGCAACTAAAGTAGTAGGTGGATTTGACGTACCTATATATACATCATGAGAATTTGCTCCTAATGTAGCTCCCCAAACAATGGCTTCATCTAAAGATAATGTACCATCGACTACTGCTTCTTCAAGCGTAGGTGCTGCTGGCCCTGTAGATCCTAAATAATCAAAACTGTATATTTCTGTATCATAAGAGTTACCTGATGCATCTTTAGCTTTGACATACCAAAAATATTTTGTGTTTTCTACTAATGTTGATGTTGGATTAAATTGAGAATCTCCAGAAAAACTAGACGCTATAGAAATTGGTGGGTTTACCGTATCAAGATATAAATCATATATTACGGTATCACCTTCTGGGTCTGTAGAGTCTGTCCAATCTAGTAATACATCGCCATCTCTAGCAAAAACAAGTTGTCTATCAAGAGGTGCAACAATTGAAGGCAAATCCGGATATCCTTCAAGTAATTTTTGAAAGGTTCCAACCTCACTTGTAGACATACTTTCTGAATCAGAAACTTCTACGCTCCAATAATAAGTATCAAACTCTGTTAACGCTGAACCATCATAAGCAAAAGTGCCTGTATCTTCCACCGTTCCAATTAATTCAGTTGGCGGGTTTTCACTACCGAGGTACACATTGTAAGTTAACGTTTCTCCTAATGCTGCATCTAAAGGTTCCCACTGGAAATTAAGAGCATCTCTACCAAAACCTTGTGGACCAATTAAAACAGGCTCAGACAATGATGGAGCTGTAGTGAAACTCCAAATGTCACTCTCGTTATCATATATCCCATCTTTAGCTACAACTTTCCAATAATACGTAATACCACCTTTCATAACCGTATTATTAGTTATCTTATACTCTAACTTATTAATGTTTTCTGCTCTTAACCCTAGTTTATCTTTATCTGTTCCAATATAAAAATCGTATTTAAAAGTTTCTGGATTATCACCTGATGCTGTCCAAGTAAAGGTAGGATTAAAACCTATAGATTCTGACGCATCCGACGGTGATGCTATAGACACTTGGATATCTGGAATAACAATACCATTTTGTTCATCATCATCTCCGCAAGATGTCACAAAAAAACACAATGCCAACACACTTGTGAGAAAAAGATTTTTTACGCATTTCATAGTTATTTTCGTTTAGTTATTAAATTAATATGTGTGTATTAGTCAATTACAGGTCTAAGAAAAACTTAAATTTGTTAATCTTATTTATGATATAATTTACCTGTTGAATTATTAATATAGAAAAGCAATTTTTGCTTGATTCCTAAAAAGATTATGTGATTAAAAAGCCCCTCAACAAAAAAATATAAAGTAGTATCTATAAAATGTTATATTTGAGAATTTTCTGTAAAAGAGATAGTTTAGTTAGTTTATAATCTTATTTTAAAAAGTTGAGTTGTTTAGTTAGTTTGTTTCATTTATTTTAGTTTTAGTTTTATTGGTTTTAGTTTTATTGGTTTTAAATGTTGTACTTATTAAGCTTTGTTTATAAAAATCATATTTACATACAGTAAAGTTCTTAAAATCGATTCTATTCCCTAGCATTCAAAGTGTTCATAATAGAGCTATAAAATGTTCATTTTGAAATAAATTGACACTTATGTAATAAATCACCTTCAAACGACTTTAGACTTCTCTTTTAAGTTCTCCTAAAAACAACTTATAGTGTTTTTTAGAAAAATATTTTTCTTTTATTTTATTACTTTGGGCTTAATACAATTAGAAATCCATATTCTAAATGTTTTATTTTCAAATATTTTAATTTCATAATAACCTTCCATAAACATTAATATTTAGTCAATCTCAAACAGGCAAAAATATTATATCTATTCCTTTACAAATCGCTTATTAAAAATACGATCACCTATTTTAATTTTTAGATGGTATAATCCTGTTGAGAATGAATTTACATTAATTGTACTACCATTGTGAATACTACTTTTAGAGATACTTCTTCCTAGATTATCAAAAATTTCCACTGAAGCTTTTTCTATAGATTTATGGTAACTAATATTTAAAATGCCTCTTGTTGGGTTTGGATATATTTGAACTTGATTATCTAACACCACATTATCAACCGATAATGCTGGTCCGTTACGTCGCAACCATATTCTTGTAGCTTGCCAGTTGGGGTCACTTCCGCCTTGGTCTGAAAACTCTAAAGTAAGTTTTCCGTCTAAAACATCTAAATCTGCTATCTGATTGAAAAAAGCTGCTGGTTGAGAATCTACATCATTAAAGATAATTTGCCCTTCTGCTTTTACTTGCATATTGTCATGCGCTTCGTCTCTATCTCCAAAAGTGATTAAAACTTTCCAATTACCATTAAGTACACGAGCTTCAAATACTCTAGTTTGATCTGACATTACAAAATCCCTGTTCAAATCGTTTACTCCACTAGTAACACCTCTATCTCTAGATTCTAAATTTGATGTATCTGTCCAACCAAAATTAATACCCTTTGTTGTATTAGAAACTCTTATATAATCATTAAAAACTTTTGAATTTCCTGTACCTAGATCAAACTTATACTCATTTGCTTCTGCTATTTCAGGTAAAACATCTGCACAAGGTATGGTTTCGTAAACCATTTCTCCCGAATTATAATAGAGCCTGGTATTAATGTTTGCATAGCTGTAACTATCATTTGTATGACTCGCTTGACCTTCAAAACGAAGTTTCATATTTCGCCTGTAAACATTTTTATCTGGTATTGCACAGCGGTAGGTATCTTGATAAAGTCCAATGTTATTAAAAGGAATATTTGGCGCATAAGTTGGCCTGGGTTCTTTAAACTTGAAGTTAAGATTGTCCGGTTGTTCAAACAAACTTAAATCTATATCCCTACTATTTGTAACTACAGCACTTCCGCCTCGTGTATTTGTATTGTTACTCCAGAACAAATTACTATCAAAACTACACTCATAAGCGCCAAATTTATTATTAGCATTATACTGATCTACAACAGGCTGTAGTAATGAGTATCTGTTCGTCCAAAAAGGTTCTATCCTATCGCTCCAATTAGCCGTTGTTAATCCAGATTGCCAATTTGGAATCCCGATGGCTTTTAACATGCGTCCTACATAATTATTTTTATCATTTGAATTGGTATTATTATTTGTAATGTAATTCATAGCTGTTTGGTAATTATTACCACTATCATCACCGTTTCGTATTGCTGTATGACAATCTAACAAGACGTTTTTTGTTATGTTGTGTCCAGCTCCTTTATTCATTTTAATAGACTCCCAACCTCCTTTATACAGTACGTTCTCAGTAACAAACTCTCCTCCGTCTATATCATCCGAAAAAAATGCAGCACGCCCAATTAGTGCTGGCACGCTCATAATATGGTGTACAAAATTGTGTTTAATTGTATTTCCGTGAGACCATATAGCATTTCCTGTATAGAATGCACCTCCATCGCCTTCCTCTATACCTACATTAAAGACTTCGTTTCTTTCTAAAAGATGATCTACTCCTTTATGTGTTAAAGGTTGACCATTCATATTATGAATTAAATTATTTCTAAAGATGTTACCTGCACCATTGATTCCACAGGCTTTACCATAAAAATCTTTTGAAAACACTTGAGTAAAATGACAATTTTCAATTTTGTTGTTCCCATAACTTATTGAGGTTGAAGTCATTTCCCCTCCATAAAGTCTCGTACAATTCGGGATATCATAAAAATCACAGCTTACAGCTGAACTATTTGTTACATCATGCCAAAAATTTAATGCTGTTAATGGTGCAGCAATAAATCTAAAACGCACACCTGCTACTAAAATATTATTACTTACTCCAATAACATTAATAGCGCCTTTACCGTTATTTCCTTTACCGACATTTTGAATGGTCATTTTTTGTATGGTTATCCCATCGGCATTATTAATTTCAAATAATTGTGGCCCTGCCCAAACCCCTATAGTCTTATCTTGATCGACGGGGTTATCAAACCAAACATAAAGGCTAGAGGTTTGGACATCAAAATACCATTCACCTGGTTGATCTAGTTCGTATAAGATATTATAAACTAAAAATCGTCTAGGCCTACTGCTTCCACCATTTCCTAAACCGTACCTAGTACCATCAACCAAACGCACATCTCCAGATCCACTAACTGAATGTATCCTGTTATCTTCCTTTAGCCATACTGCGGACACATAACCTCTGGTACCAACACGCTTAGTTCTTGTAATTTCTGTATTCCATTTATCAGCGTCTATACTTTCAACCATTCTAAATGAAGGTCCTACTGGGGCATTATATGTTCCCATAGTATTATTTACTTCTCCACTAGTATTGATTGTACTATTATTGACGTGTGAAAAGCCCACATTAGGAAAACGTGCTAATGTTTTCATTTCATCATTAATAGATATTTGTGCAGTAGATTCAGTTAATAATGCTATTATATTTGGATCTGTAATTTGAACCGATTGTACTTTACCCTTAGCAATTGGATTTAACTTATCTAGTTGTGTTTGCTCAGTTACAACTGTAAAGTTTTGTGCATTAATAAATCTACTCCCATCAAAAATTACTGTTTCATTTTGATATCCACTAATCACAAGGCCATCATCTTGAGAATCTAAAGAACATGTTGTATCATAAGAGTAACGCCCTCCTCTAATCCAAATTTGTTGTGCTCCAGTTGCTCTTGCTTTATCCCTAGCACCTATTAATGTTGCTAATGGATCATTTATAGTACCTGTATTTGTATCACTACCATTTTCAGCAATAAATAATTCGTTTTGGGCTGTAACTTGTATTGTCAACAATAAAGAAAGCACAAAACATATTAAACAAAAGTATTTTTTCTTCATAGTATTCAATTTTTAGAATTCAATTTATTCATCTATAAAATCAGCATGAAAAAGCTTTCTTTATATGAAAAATTCAATAAGTGGTATCTAGTAAACGAAAGCCTTTCTAATGCATCTCTAATAAACACCTAGCTATTATAAAAACTATAACTAATTTTATTAGTGCCACTTACATAATTATATTTTTCTAAATTACATATTTCACATACATGCTATATAGCATATAAAGTTCTTATTATTACTATAAATTGTTCTAATACCATTTCTACATCCAAATGACCGTAATAAAACGCTCTTTTTTCCTTTCTACTTCAACAACCGTAACTAAGGCCATGATTTATCTTTCTATTTTGTATAAAGAAAAAAATCCTCATTTTCTTTTACAGTAATTTAAATGCAGAAATGATATAAAACAAAAACGAAGGTTTAAATATTAAATAAAAAACGCATAATCGATTTACAATTATGCGTTTATGACATTATATCCTTTTTATGAGATAATACTATCTATTTTACTGTGTTGAAAAGCTCCACACTTGCCCTACTGAAGACGCACCATTACCATCTTTAGCTACAATTTTCCAATAATATGTAGTAGATGCCATTAAAGACGATGCTGTATATTCTTTATCTGTATGGTCATTCTCTACAATAGTCGTTGGTGGGTTATTGGTATCTAAATAAATATCGAATGTTAATGCATCACCATCCACATCTGTTGCTCCCCATGATAGAAATACTGACGTTACAGAAATGGTCTCATTTAAATCTGGGGTTAATAATGATGGTGCAAATGGTATATGATTGTCTTCTCCAAATCCTTCTGTATAGAATTGAAATATAGATGAAAAATTGCTGGAAGCATTCTTACTGTCTACTGCTTTAACCCTCCAATAGTATACCAAATCTTTTTCTAACAAAACCGTTTTTGTATTACTTGTAAGATTAGGAAAGCTATGTGTAATCTGAGTAAACTCCATATTCTTTGATATCTCCATAGTATACTTTACAGCATCACTTTCTGGATCTGTAGAGGTTCCCCAAGTGAATGTAAGATTGTTATCTATACATATTTGGTTATCTGTTGGTTCTGTTAAACCTGGAACAGACGGTGCTTCGTTTACTGGGCCTGGATCTGGGTCTGGGTCTGGACCTACTTCATCACCGCCTCCACTGCTACATGACATTAAAACTAATCCGAATAACGTAAGTATTATATATTTTTTCATTATTTCTTTATTATTTTAAAAACCTTTGGTTTATTATTATTCCCTACATGCAATACAGAAAAATAAATCCCTGCTGGCTTTTCATTAATATTTATTTGGATTTTTCCATTACTAACAGGATACAATTTAGATGATACTAATTGCGAATAAACATTATAGATCTCAACTTTCACATCATCATTTAATGCCATAGACAATTCTATTTCAAAAGCACCTTCTGTTGGATTTGGCGAAACTTTTGCAATACCATCCATGGTTTTATTTAGGCTTCCTTCACAGACTATACTAGATTTCACTTCTACAACATCACCATTGTTTGCTTTTACTGAAAATGATTGTAAAGAGGTTTGTAATACCATCTCTCCATTTACAAATACATTAAAAGGCGCAGTACCTTCAGTAATTTCTACAGCAACTTTACCTGAACCTTGAGTGGTTTTACCTGTTATTCCAGTTCCTTCTTCTATTTCAAAACTAAAACATTGGGTAATGCTATTAGCCGTATTTGTAATACATAAATCGTAGGTACCTGGTATTAAATCTTCTATAACCCATTCACTAACAAAGTTAATGTCTGCTCCTCCATTTAAATTTGCTACATAAGTCCCATTATTCTTGGCCGTAATTTTTACTTTACCATTATCCTTATCTGGACAGCTTTCACCTGTGGCTTTTATTATATAACTATCATCTCCTGTTTCTACAATAGTATTAGTACAAGGAATTGATTTAAAAATCTCTTCGCCCGAGTTGTAATATAATCTTTCTGTAATAGTATCAAAGTCATAAACAGCACTATTATCAAAACATGCAAGACCATCAAAACGCTGCTTAATTTCTTGACGATATTTATTTTTATCTGGTACAGCACATCTATATTCATCTAAATACAGTGCTACATTCTCAAATGGAATATTTGGAGCATATCCAGGTCTTGGTTCATTAAATTTAAAATTTAATGTGCTTGGGTTTGTAAAAAGATCTAAAGTCACCGCTTGTGTTCCTGAGATTATTGCAAAATCAGGATTGCTAGGAAGGTAATCTCTAAAAATAGATCCGAGAAACATATTATCAGTGTAATCGTTTCCATGTGCTCCCAAAACATCATTGTTATTTAAACCTTCATATAATGTTTGCATTCTAGGATATCTATCATACCAAAATTGTTCGACACGTTCTGGCCAGTTATCTTTTGTTATTCCTGTTTGCCAACCAGACACACCAATTCTTTGTAGCATTCTCCCTATATAATTGTTTTTAGTTGTACTATTTGGATCACTAACTAAAAGATCTACGGTTCTGTCATATTCAGCTACTACGTTATTATTATTATTTCTTATTGAGTTATAATTCTCAATAAAAACATTTCTTTGAATAGAATGCCCCCCAGCTTTATTCATTTTAACACCAGCCCAGCCTGCTTTGTAGAAAATGTTTTCATAAACATTATCACCAGCATCAATATCGTCTAAATGAATAGCTCCCTTACCTAATAATTGAGGTACAGTCATATTATGATGAAAAAAGTTATGCTTTAGCGTATTACCAAAAGACGATAAGTCTCCTCCTGAATAAAACATACCGCCATCACCTTCTTCAATGTTTGTATTAAATGCTTCGTTAAGTTCTATGACATGGTCTACACCATTAAAAGTTAAAGGCTGACCATTCATATTATGAATTAAATTATTTCTAAAAATATTACCTGCGCCCCTTATACCACATGCTTTACCATAAAAATCTTTAGAGTATACTTGAGTAAAATGACAGTTTTCCATAACATTATTTCCGTATGTAACAGATGTAGATGTTATTCCTCCTCCATATAATCTACTATTGTTTGATACATCATAAAAATCGCAACTTAACACCTTACTATTTTTAACATCATCCCATAGATTTACAGAGGTAAGTGGTGATGCTATAAACCTAAATGTTATTCCTGCTATCAAAATATTTCTACTCGCCCCTATAACATTTATAGCGCCTTGTCCATTACTACCAGATCCAACATTTTGAATCGTCATTTTTTTGATTTGAATGTCTTGTCCATCATTTATTTCAAAACATTGTGGTCCTGCCCAAGTACCAATAGATGTATTATCTGTTATAGGTATAGTTGGCCAAATGTATAAACGAGAATCTGAATTATCATAGTACCACTCTCCTGGCTCATCTAATTCACATAACAAATGGTATGCGAATAATCGATTTGGATGACTTCCCAATTTTATATCATACCACGTTCCATTAGTAAGTGTTATTTGCCCACTAGAACTCACTGAATTAACGGGAATATCTTCTTTAAAAAACTCAGCAGAAAAATACCCTTTAACCCATGCTTTTTTTAATCTGGATAGTTCTGCATTCCATTTTGAAGCATCAATAGGTTCTCTTATTTCAAATGTGGCTCCTTTAGGGTCTGTATCTGTACCTGTTTCTCTAAGATTATCTGCTCCAGTCACTGTACTATTTACTATATGACCATAGCCATTATTGGGAAATCTTGCTACAGTCATCATTTTATCATTCATAGAGATTTGGGCTGTAGGTTTCTCTAAAAATGTTTTCAATGCAGAGTTTGTTATAATTTGAGAATAGACTTTACCCACAGCATTACTGTGTAATTTAGCTACTAAATTACTCTGTGACACAATCTCAAATTGCTCAGAATCTATAAACCCACTACCATCAAGAATTACTTTTTCATCTTGATAACCACTAAATGTAACTCCAGAATCTTCGGAACCCAACTCACAAGTTGTATCAAAATTATAATGTCCCTCTCTAATAAATATAGTTTTTGCTCCAGTAGTTCGCGCTTTATCCCTAGCTCCTATTAAAGTAGCTAATGGGTTATCAATAGATCCATCATTGCTATCATTACCATTGGTAGCAATATAGAGTTCTGATTGAGCATTCGAGGCCAGACAAAATAAAAGCCCAAAAAGAACTAATAATTGTCTTGTTTTTTTCTTCTTTATCATAATAATTAATTTAAAACTTATTTTAAATAATAGTTTTCGTTGTTAAATTTTCCTTTCATATCAATACTTTTCAAACAAAACTACTTTAATTCATTCATACTTTGTATAGATATAAAATTCATATTATGGGTATAAATTGTTCATCTTATTGTTAAGATGACATTTTTTTAACAAAACCTTTATTTAACTCGTACTAAAGATACTTGTTGTGAATTAGAAATTTAAGTCTGTTATGCCTCCTATTTTAATACCTTTCAAAGTTAAAAAGAGGGCTATTACTATAATGAGATGCTTTTTTAGATACTCTAAATTTTGATTAATATCTGAAATATGTAAATCGTATAATTTTAGTTGTTGTTTATACTCGGTTTTTCAGCAAGTAGTGCTTTGCTTTTATACCATTTTGGATTCCATGCACCGAATAAGGGTGTGCTCCATGTGCCCTTTTTATAAACAAAAACTCTTGATGAGGATAGGCTTTAGAAAGTGTAATCCCCAACAAGAGTTCTAAACCAAATCGTTTTTAAAATTGTATGTCTTACCAAGCGTATTGTTGTAATAAGACAAGTGGTTTTGAAATTTCGCCATTATAGCTTAAAGATACTTTTTTAGATATTTTTTAAATACGTTGTTTTATTTCAACATCCAACTCATCATAATTCCCTGCTCCAACCATATTAGATTGACCTGCTTACCATAAGGTTTTAGGCAAATAAACTTAGATTAATACAAGCAAAAAATAAGAATGGTTAAAACTGTAAAACCATAATATTTTACTTTTTGTGACATCCATTAAATCTAAATTGTCTACAGATTAACACCAGTACCTTGCAACGAACTGTCATGATCCCACATAATTAACCAAGGATCTTTCGTTTTAAGTTGAAAGTCTTTCATTTTAGCTTTCATAGATTCCAAAGTTTCTCTGTAAGTATCATTCTCAGCTAAATTGATGGATTCGCTCGGGTCTTTTGTTAGATTAAAAAGTTCAAACTCTGGTCTGAACATATAATCCTTAACAGTACGCTTTCCAAAATACTCTTCGTCATTTCTATATATGGCTTGCCATGTTGAAGCTGCCCATAAATCTGATGCAAACGGATAATCCAAACGATAGGCGATATTCCAAATCAACTTATAATCACCGTCAATAACAACACGCATAGGATAATACATGGTGATTTCATGAAACGTATGTGATGCATAAATTTTATCCCAACCTTCTACCTTTTCTTCGTAAATGATATCCTTAAAAGATTTGCCATGAAACTCATCGGCATTAAAGCTAACATTGGCCATATCTAAAATTGTTGGTGTTAAGTCTACCCATGAAATTCTGGCATCATTAACTATGCCTCCTTTGGGCTTAGTAGGATCTTTTATGATACATGGTAACTTAATTCCAGGCTCGTAGACCGTAGTTTTTGCGCCAGGGAATGCCATACCATTATCAGAAATATAGAATACAATGGTAGTATCTAATTTTCCGGCATCTTTTAAATGCTCCATCAACTTACCAAATCCTTGGTCTATTCTAGAAACACTTTGGTAATATTGCGCAATTTCTTCTCTACTTTCTTTAGTATCAGGTAAAAAATCTGGAACTAAAACGTCTTTCGGGTCGTAAACAATCTGCTCTACACCAGCATATCCTCCTTCTTTGTTACCAAATGTGTTAGGTGCATCCCATGGATCTGGATTAAAAGGATGCCCTCTATGTGGATCATCGGTACAAAAATATAAGAAAAATGGTTTATTAGCGTTTATTACGTTTTTACTAGCATTTGCCATTTCCACCGTATTTCTTGGATCAGCCTCTAAAACTTCATCAAATAAATACACCGCCTCTGGTGCGACGTGATATTTTCCTATTCTTGCGGTTAAATATCCTGCATCTGATAATCTGTTAGAAAGCGATTGAACACCATCAAACGTACTAAAATGATGGTAGTCATGCACGTGTCCGTAAGACCCTGTAGCATGCCCAAACTGACCTGATAAAATAACTGATCTACTGGCCGCACAACTTGCACTAGTACAATAGGCATTAGTAAATCGTACGCCTTCTGATGCTAACTTATCAAGATTGGGCGTTTTTATAATCGGGTTACCATAACTACCTAATGCATCTGTACCATGATCATCTGAAACAAATAAAATGATGTTTGGAGAATTGGAAATCACATTTTCAGCATGTCCTTTATCTTGGTTATCTGTTAAATTATTACATCCTACACATAACATTAGAACAAGTATTAATGAGAAAGTCTTGATAAGTTTCATACTTAGTATTTGATATTATTTGATAATAAATTTCTTTACATGAATCTCGTTTTCAGACTTTAATTGAAGAAAATAAAGTCCTGAACTTAATCCCGATAAATCTAATTTTTCGGCTTTTGATTTTTTAATAGCTGATACCGTTTTCAAAAGCGCACCTCTAGCATCAAGAATGGATACATGTCCATTAACAGATGAACGCATATTTACATAAGTTGAAGTTGGATTAGGAAAAAGTTCAAAAGCGGTTTTCAATTCGTTTTCACCAATAGTTAATGATCCACAACTAATTGTTTCGTTTTCTGATGGAACAATAGCTGTAGGTTGGTAAATAAAACCATTCGCTACAATAGGTGCTTCTATAAAAACAGTTTGTGTATTTCCGTTACAAAGATAATTTCCTTCTACAACAAGACCTGCTATAGATGGCCCAATATAAACTTTAGGATCATAGCTACTTATAGTTGTTGGATTTGAAATTTCTGGCGGATAAAATTTAAAGTGCTTAGATTTTAACTCTGCTGTATTACCATAAGTTGCAGTAACATCCTTTATACGAACATAATCAAAAGTACCATCGGTTAAATTAATCGTTTGGTCATATTTGCTAGCAATAAACCCACCTTCTACTCTAACAGCAAAACCAGAACTTACAGAAGTAACCCCCTCTACATCTACGCTACCATTATGTACTGCATGGGGTGAAAGCATAACAGCAGAATTTCCATTAGTACAGGAAATATTTCGTCCTACCATATTATCCAATCCACCAACTTTTGTTTCTCCAGGAGGCAAATTATCTCCCTGTAAATCATTTAAACCTGTGGCTCCAGTCTCAAAACGCAATGTTGCTCCACCTGTAGCAGATAAATTTTTAAAAAGTACGTTTTCTGCTGATTGTGTCTGTACAACTCCATAGCCATATTGTGCATTTTGAATATCTATATCTTTTACAATACCATTTTCTGGATATGTGTAAACGCTACTGAAAAAATCCCCACCGAACGTTACAGCCGAAAATTTAGTAAGACTATCATCTACATTAAAACTTGATATCAAAAAATTAGTTACTTTTCTGCACTTAACCACGATGACATTAGGATTGTTGTTTTGTGTTAAGTCTACTCGAAATCTATTACCGCTAGAACTTGTAATAGATATATTTTGTATTGGAGCTGTAATATCACCCAAATTAAAGATTGCGTAATTACTTTGATTAGATCTTAATGAAGGACGAATAACCGCATCATCATCCATATCTAAATGCACATTGGATTTTAAATTTATTTCGGAAATAGAATAGTTCCCTGCTGGAATAGTCAATATACCACCTCCATTGGCATTAATATCATCTATTGCAGATTGCAGAACAGTACTATCGTCTGTTGCAAAATTGTTATCTGCACCATAGTCTGCAACTAAGTCTCTGTTATAATTTGCATTAGCTATTGGCGTATAAAAATTTGCCTCATTATCTATTTGAGCAAAAGTATTTATGGTCATAAATATAAACACTGTACTCATTACTACTTTTTTTTTCAAAATACTTTTCATCTTTTCTTACAGGTGTAATTAAGCATTATTTAGTTTTTTGCCTTTTTTATATTGTAAAACTTCAAAATAAAATATAAAATCTCTTTTATGATGATTGAAAACGATAATTAAATTATTAAAAAGCCTTTTAAAGATAAATTGTTTCTTTAAAAGGCTTTTTAAACAAAAAAGTGTTAGATAATTATTGAATTACAACTTTTTGTGTAAAGGTTTTTTCTTTTGATTTAAGTTTCACAACATAAACACCTGCTGCCAAATCACTCACGGGAATTTCTAATCTTTTATTTGTTTTAGATATAGATTTCACTCTAGAACCCAATAAATTATATAAGTTTACTTCAGTTTGTTCAACTGGGCTAATTACAGTAAGTCGATCACCCGTAGCAAAAATATTAACACCTTGCAATCTATTATCCTCAGCACTCAAAAGAGAACTTGAAAATATGATTTGATCAATAGCTATGTTTGAAGTTTGACTAAGCGGAGCCGGATCAATAACTCTAAACTGAATACCAAAAGAAGTAGCGCTTGTCCAAGCAGCTTCAGAAGTTAAGTCAAAGTCGTACGCAGTAAATACTCCAGGAGTATCATTAACACTAATGGTATGTGCATTAATGTTATTATTATTTGCTCCTGCATCTGTTACTTTTAACCTAACTCTAGTCAAAGTTGAGGTATTGTTAAGTACAATTCTCATAAATTTCATTGTTGTTGGATCAACAGTTTGTCCTGATCCTGATCCTACAGTACCTGTGTAATTCATTCTTGGCTGTGTAGTAGCCACACCATTATCCCATGACATAGTAACTGCTGCTGGCCCTACAGTTAAATCACAATCAGCAGGTGAAGGATCTGGGCTAGTAGTTACACTTACAAAATCGTCAAGACTGTTGTTAAAGTCAAAAGTTACTTGCTGCGCATTGGCACTAGAAATTAAGCCTGCAGCAATAATAGTTAAGATAGAAAATTTAAGTAATAGTTTTTTCATAATAGTCGTTTTAAATGAATTTATAGTTACTCAAAGATGTCAAATTAAATTAAATTAATAGTATTTGAGAATAAATAACAAGTATTCCTGAATTTAAAGACACTAAATTAATTACCAACAAAGTAAACTAATCTTTTATTTATTTCTAGACGTCATTAATTAAATACAGAAAACAAATTGATAGCCAGTTGTTTATATTCTGGTTCATTGGCATTAATCTGTATTTTTAAACAGCTCATCTAGAGGAGTTTTGTCCAGTAGAGATATTACAAGAATCTGTAATATGTCGTAAGTTGATCGATTAATTCTATGCAACTCAAAAAAGCCTTCAATAGAGCTGAAAACTTCTAATTTTCGCTTAAATCCAAAAAGTCTAAATGAGTTCAATACAAGTAATAACAAATTTTAAAAAGTTGGCACAGCCTCTTTTTCCCATTTTAAAAGTGAAGCTTTAAGTTTTTCAGCTTTTTCAGGTTCTATTGAAAACAAATCATTTTGTTCTTCTTCATTGTCTTTCAAATTGTATAACTGACATTTACCACTACGATATTTAATCAATTTCCAATCACCATCAATAATTGCAGAATTTTGATCTTCATAACTTCTATAGGAATATAGTTTTCGTGATGGTAGAATTTCACCATTTAATGCAGGCAACAATGTTTTCCCTTGTATTTGAGGCTCATTACAAGCTTCACCTGATGCAATTTCCATTATTGTTGGATATAAATCTATAGACTGTACTCTTGTTTCACATTTACTGCCAGGTTTTGTTACACCAGGATAATGAATAATAAAAGGAACTCTTGCTCCACCTTCTGCCAAAGCATCTCCTCCCATTTTACCACCTCTTAAATGTGCATTTTTAAACCTTCCTCCTTGATCTGATAAGAATACAATTATAGTATTATTGGCAATACCTTTGTCTTTAATTGCTTTTCTTACTTTACCAATAGATTCATCCATAGTACTAACCATGGCACCATATTCCGCCAAATCTCCGGTAATCCCTTTATTATTATAGAACTCTACCCAATCTTTCCTGCCCTGTAAAGGCGCATGAACATTGTAATACCATAAGGACATTGAAAATGGTTTGTCTTTATCGTATGCTATAATTTGCCTTACGGCTTCATTAGTCAAAACATCGGTTTTGTACGCTCCCTCTTTAATTTTTTTATCGTGATAATAGGGTTTAAAACTGTGCTTAAATGCTTCCGTTGAGCCAAACACCTCATCAAAACCTTGATTTTCAGGATAATACTTTTCCTCGTGTCCTAAATGCCATTTACCTAAAAAGAAATTATAATAGCCATAATCATGTAATCGCTCTGCATAAGTAATTTCACTTAAAGGCAAATAGTTGCGTGATGGCATTTGTGCAGGGTCTTTTGGCCAATAATGGAACTCGCCCTTGTGATCGTTGTTTGGTATATGCCTTACAAACCCCATACGCACAGATTCTTTTCCCGTTAAAAGCGAGCTTCTACTAGGGCTACATGTAGGTGTTGGGATATATGCCTTCGTAAATTCCAAACCTTCTTTACATAAGGCATCTACATTCGGCGTATGATACATTTTATTACGATATCCTATATCTGCCCAACCTAAATCGTCCACAAAGAAGATTACGATGTTTGGTTTGGTAGCTTTTTTCTTGTGTTTTAATTCACTTTCAGCAAGTGATTCAGCTTTCTTCTTACAGGAGGTAACGCATAAAAAACATACTAAAACCAATAGGAAGTTAATTTTTAAAAAGAGTTTCATTATAAAGCGTATTTTTCAAATAATTAATTCTTGATTATTTTATTAATATCAATCCACAAATTCCATGAGTCCAAATCTGTTGGGTTGATGTACATCTTTTTCTATATCATAAATGGGAAATAGTGTAGATGTAATTCTTCGTTCACCTTCTGTCTCGTTTCTGTCTTGACGGATGGCTAAAAACGCCCATGTATTAACTTTTTCTATAGGAACTATACCGCCTAAAAATCCAAATACGGCTATTGGTATTTCCATCTCCATAGTCCAACCCTTATCTATATCGGAATCATCATTGATAGTACCGTTATAGGTTACTGCTGTTTTAAACTCTGTTTTTGTCTTTTTTTCCTTCCGTAGTTCTGCTATGAAACTCAAAAAAGTCTTCAACATAGCTGAAAACTTCTAATCCAAAAAGTCTAAATGATTTCAATACAAGTAATAACAATCAATATACAGCCATGCGAAACGTTCTTTCTCATTATAGTTGAATTCATATTGAGATTAAGACGTTTTGAAAATTTAAGTAATTGACGACCTTATCTATTCATAAGCTATTTTATCGAATTACCAATTTTCACAGCTATTTAACAGTAACTTCCTTAGTTAATTCTGCACCTTTATTTCTTAGCACAACTTTATAATTTCCTGGAATTAAATTTGACACTCCTTCCATTTGCATTCCATTACTACTAAACACTTCAACTTCTGTTTTCATAGGAACATTGTTTAAAAATATTTTTCCATCACCACCAATAATTTGTGTATCATATTTATCGAAAATGGTACGTTCTTTTTTTGTTGACTTTTTGGTAGTCTTTTTCTTTTGTGACTTAATCTTGTTTTTCTCGGCTAATTTTAATTTTTCTGCGTTTGGTTTTACTTTGTTTTTGTTTTTTACAATATTAGCTCTCCAATTGCTGTCTGAAACCAGAGGCGTTGCAGAAAAGATAATTCTATCAATCTTAAACCCTTTGGGATCTAAATAATTTGCCCCTTCCTTCTTAAAAAGAAATTTCGGTTTTAACCTTCCAGTCCAATTATCATTACCCACTATAGTAAAAGTGTTATTATCAGCTATACTAACAAAATTGGAAGCATTTGTATCTTCTATTCTAATTCTTGCCGTAGTTACACCAGAATTATTGCTAGACAGATAAATCATTACAAACTTAAAAATCGTTGCGTCAATGGCAGTAGGTCCTTCAATTTCTACAATTGGCTTAACTCCATCTGGAATAATATTCAAATTACCTTTTGATGCAGTAATTATGGCTTTGGTCCTTGAGACTTTCCACCCTTCGTTATCAGATTCAAACTCATACGTAATTTTCTGAGCATAAAAATTCAAACAACCTAAAGTGGTAGTTCCTATAAATAATAGTGTTTTGAGTAGGTTCATCTTTATTATTCATTTAAAGTTAATAACACAAGAAAAGAGAATTTATGTAAATAAACTGAAATATTATAAGTTTTTAGTATTTCTAAGTAAGAACAAAATATCCCATAGTAAACTTGAGGCTAATCGTTCCCATCTCAGTTTCAATTAAAGTAAAAAGCCACCTGAAAGCTTCAATATCTTAAAAAAGCTTGATAAAATGAGCTAATCTACAAATTCCATCAAACCAAATCTATTAGGCTGATGTACATCCTTTTCAATATCATAAATGGGGAACAGCGTAGATGTAATTCTACGGTCTCCTTTTTTCTCATTTCTATCTTGTCTAATGGCTAAAAACGCCCATGTATTACCTTTTTCAACAGGAACTATACCGCCTAAAAATCCAAATACGGCTATTGGTATTTCCATCTCCATAGTCCAACCCTTATCTATATCGGAATCATCATTGATAGTACCGTTATAGGTTACTGCTGTTTTAAACTCTGGATTAAAGGTTTTGAGCCCATAGTCTTTCCCTTTATAATAGTTGTTAAAGAATATAATATCGTTTGAAGCTTGGTACATATTAACTTCAAAACCAAAATGCGTATCTAAACTATCGGGAACGGGGATTATGAATATTTCGGCACAGTCATCAAAAAATGGTTTCCCATCTCGCTTGGTTTCCCTAGCATTTAAAAACTTATCTTCAAACTCATAAAATAGATACAAGTTCTTTTCATCCCAAAGCATTCTAAAGGTTGACTTCTGCTTGTCCGTAGGTTTTGTGTTGTTGTAAGTATAATCAAAAGTTCTGGCTTCTGTTTTATCCCAAATAGATTCATCCATTTTACCATCTACAACTATAGCTTCATTAGCTCTGGATACTTTAAAAACAGGTTGTTCTCCTAAAACCATTTTTTTATCCGCCTTTTGAGCTCCAGCACAATTAACCAATAACAAGCCTACAATAATCAAATACCATGTATTCATATTTTCAATGTTTTAATCTACTAAAATTTCATCGATAATAGGTCCGCAATCATCTACAGTTTCTAGTTTAATGTAATTTGCACCCCTATCTATCTTTATTTTTACACTTGTCTTTTTCCAGTCTACTCCAGGACTTTGTATACTCTTTAAAAACAGCTTCTCTTCTACTACTTTATTATTCACAGTAACTTTTAAAAGCATACCTTTTTTCTTAGAACACTTACCTGAATAACGAATGTACAAATCTGCCTCTCCTTCTTCCCCATCATTTTCTTGATACCATTCTATAAAGGCTCCTGGTTTATCATTTAATTTAACATAACCCTTACCGTTAAAACCATTACCTTCACTTAAAACTGTAGCATTTTTAAATTTTGCAGTTTCAGCTTGTTCTCCAACAAGTTCAAAGTTTTTACTCGTATCATTCCAAACAAAGCCTTCGTTTGCTCCAAAACGTTCTTCTAAATGTTGTAAAGGCTTACCATCAACAACAACCAAAGTTTTTACTGTAGTTTCCAATGGCACTTCAAATGCCTGCGTGTATACTTCAGATTGCTGAGTTGGTGCCGTACCATCTGTAGTATAATATATTTTGATGTCTTTAGGTTGTAATGCTCCTCGCAAAGCAAGCAATTTCGCATCAATACTCACTTTATTTGAAGTAATTTGTTTTTTCTCTCCTAAAATTGAAGACGCTAACAAGGTAATAGGAGCCTCATTATCCCTGTACGACTCTATATAAGCTCTTGTTAATCCATAAAATGCTATACGGTCTTTGGCTTCAAAATGTTTTTCAACATCAATGGGACTACCATTACCTAAGGCACGAATCTTCGCTGGGCCGAATACATGGAAATAAGTTCTATTTTCTCCATATGGATACATTTCTCCTTGAGCATCTGTTGTTGTAACGCGTACTTGAACAATATCTTTTCCTGATGATTTTAATGGTTCTCCATCTACAGACAATTCTATTTTAGATGGTGCATTAGCTGTTTTAATCAGCTCCTCTGCTACTTGCTTTCCGTTTTTGTAACCTATAGCTTTTAATTCACCTGGTTGCCATTTTACCATCCATTGGCACTGCATCTTATCCCACGCTACACCTGGCTCTACTTTACCCAAGGATTTACCATTAAGAAATAATTCTACAGTATCACAATTAGAATAAACCCAAACTGGAATTTCAGTATCAAGAGAAAGTTTAGGGTGCGTCCAATGTGGCAATATGTGTACCATTGGTTTGGTTGTCCATTGACTTTGATATAAATAATAGACATCCTTTTCAAAATTTGCCAAATCTATAGCACCACCCATAAAGGCTTTAAACGGCCACGCACCATGTACAAAACCAGCTTCACCAATATAATCGTAACCTGTCCATCTAAAGGATCCCGCGTGATTTGGGATATCCCTAATTTGCTGAATGTTTCGTCTTGCACACAGACGTATCATAGCATTATCGTAACTAGAATTAAAAACTTGCTTGTTGTTTCCTCTATCTTTGTGAACAATCCAATCGTGAGCAAACACTTCTTCTTCTGTGATATCTGGTAAAGCATGCGGCTTTTTCTTCTTACTAGGGTAGCCATTTCTAAACCAAGATTTTGTTCTGTAATACCCTCTTACCTGAAAAGAATGTGTATTTTCCGTACCTATAAATACCCTGTCTTTTTCGAGTGTATCAAAAAATCCAACACTTTCACTAGCCCCATTAACACCATAAATATCCATATGCTCTGAACCGGAGTGCCCAGAAGTAACTGGTCTTGTTGGGTCCAATTCATGAGAGCGTTTTACCAAATCTTTTGCCACTTCACCATGTGTTTCGTTACCAAGACTGTATACAACAACCGATGGATGGTTTCTATCTCTTTTCATCCAATCGGTAAGGTCTCTTTCCCACCATTCTTCAAAAGAATGTGCGCCATAATCCTCATCGGCTTTTTTCATCCATCCATCAAAAATCTCATCCATAACCATCATGCCCATTTCATCACATAAATCATAAAAAATAGGTGTTTGCGGATTATGAGCCGTACGAATTGCATTCACACCCATATCCTTTAATTGCTGAATACGAAAACGTAAAACTTTATCAGGTACGGCAGCACCCAAAGCTCCTGCATCTTGATGATTACATACGCCATGCAGTTTTACATTCTTACCATTAATCCACATACCTGTTTCTGGAATCCACTCAATATCACGAACACCAAATCGGGTTTCTTTTTTATCTAAAACAGCGTCTCCTTTATGTATTTCACTTACTAGAGTATATAAATAAGGACTTTCTACAGACCATAAGTTTGGGGTTTCAATACGTAAGGTTGCTGTTGCTTTTGAAACTGCATTAGCGCCTCCCTTAACTGGACTTTCTTTTGACGCCACTGCTTTTCCGTTAGCATCAATAATTGATGTTTTTAGTGTAAATTCACCTGAAGCACTAGTAGTATTTGCAAGTTCTGTATCTACAGTAACTTCCTCTCCTTTTGTTCTTACAAACACACCATCTCTTGCAATATGAATTTTATCTTTTACGTCTATCCAAGTATGGGCATATATACCACTACCACTATACCATCTTGCCGATGGTTGCTTATCATTATCTACCCTAACGGCAAAGGTTATTTCATTAGATTTTTCAACCTCATCACTAATATCATACGCAAAAGACACCCAACCATAAGGTCTATCTCCCAACTTTTTACCATTGGCCCAAACGGTACTGTTCATGTATACACCATCGAAAGCTATTTCTACATATTTACCTTTCCACTCATTGGGAACAGTTATTGTTTTTCTATACCAACCAAAACCAGCTGGCAAATACCCACATCGGTCTCCCATTGGGTTGTTTTCATCATATTCGCCTTCTATACTCCAATCGTGAGGCACATCTAATGTACGCCATGAATTATCATCAAAACTCACTTGTTCTGCTCCTGGAACATCCTCTTGAATGAATTTCCAATCTGTATCAAAACTCTGTCTTCCTGACTTATTTGATACTGTTGCTGTTTCTTTTTGAGGTTGACATGAAGTGCACACTAATATAAGTGTGATGGCTATAATTTTTTGAAACATTGATAATTGGTAAATATTAATTTTCATTGGTTTGAATTTGTACGTTCTAATTATTCCAATATGCTTTGATTAACTCTAAAAATTTATTTTGAAGGCAAACGCAACATCTCCAGGCTGCTCACCTTCTATATTGATTTTTAATCCTTCTTTTGTTTGCTCCCATTGAATGGGGTTTTCCCCACTTAAAAAATCAACAGAAGTGATAGCTTTTGATTCGTATGGGTTTTCATTTGCTAAAGATCTGATTAAATAACTACCATCTTTAGACCAATCCATAGCTATAGCATATAAATTATCTCCTTTTGTGGTAAAACGAATATCTTTAGATCCAAAAGCTTTGTTGTTATGCTCTGAATGATTCCCTGCACTTACTTCTGTTGGCCCTTCACCAAATATTTTCCATGGTCTTGTTCCATAAATGGCTTCTCCATTTTTATGTAACCAAGCCCCAATGTCCTCTAAAATTGAGATTGCTTCAGTTGGAATAGTACCATCTGCCTTAGGGCCAATATTTAGCAACAAACATCCATTTTTACTTACTATATCTATTAATTCATCAATTAAATATCCCGATTCTTTATAGTCTTCATTTCTAATATATCCCCAAGACTTTTTACCAATAGAGGTATCTGTTTGCCATGGCATTTTATTAATCTTATCCATTCTCCCTCTTTCTAAATCCAACACAATCAAATCTTCTGGAAAGGAATTGCCTTTCATGTTTTTATCTTGAAATACTACTTCTTTACCTAGTTCTTCTCCTTTATTATAATAATAGGCTAGGATTTTTTTGTGTACTGGCGTAAAACCAGGTTTGTCTAAACCAAAATCAAACCATAATAGGTCTGGTTCATATTGATCTATAATATCTGTAGTACGATTCCACCAAACATCTAAAAATTCTTGTGTTGGCAAAGCCCCTTTATCGACTTTTTTCCAGTATAAATCTTGAAATTCAGGATCATTAGTATCCCAGTTTGGATCTTTATGACTGTAGTACTGTCTGTTTAAAGCAAAGTGCGATGACATTCCAAACTTTAAACCTTGTTTTTCGGCCTCGTCCTTCAATGCACGCATGATGTCCTTTTTAGGCCCCATGTTTACGACATTCCATCTAGTAACCTTTGAATTGTACATCGCAAATCCATCGTGGTGTTCTGCTACTGGAACCACATATTTAGCACCTGCTTTTTTAAATAAATTTATCCATTCTTGCGCATTGAACTTTTCTGCTTTGAATAACGGAAATAAATCCTTATATCCAAATTCCGAAGGTTCACCATAATGCTTTCTATGATAATTCCATACTGTAATTGAATCTCTGTTTTTTCGCCAACTTTCTTGATAAATACCCTTAGGATATTTTTCACTACTATGAGCTGGTACAGCGTAAGGCCCCCAGTGTAAAAAAATCCCAAATTTAGCATCTTGAAACCAAGCTGCATCTTTATAATTTTTTCTAATGGATTCCCAGTTTGCTTGGTATTTTGGTGTCTGTGGCACCTTTTTGGAATCGTCTTGCTTTTTTTTAGATTCACATGATGTAAATACTATTGAAAAAACAATTAAGAGTGCTAAAAGATATTTCATTTTGATTTGTTTATAATTAGTTTTTAGTTGAATTTTTTAAATATTTATACATTTCTGAACCTGCTGCCAGAAACCCACCTGTACCATAAACTTCTGTATAATTAGGAAACGCTTCTCCTGGCGCAGCACCTACACCTTGCACATAACCTACCAAGCCATCATCTCGCACACATGCTGTTAATGCTTTCCAGCCTTTTCTAATCACAGGATCGTATGTAGCTTTATCCAGAATCCCCATATTTACCCCTCGAGCCAATCCAAAAACAAAAAAATTAGCACCACTAATTTCTTTTGTTGGATAATCACTTTCTAAACCCATAATGCCCATAGACCATGTACCATCAGTTCGTTGTGTGCGTTTTAATGCTTCAGACATTTCCTTGAATAACTGTATGTAAAAGGGTGTGCCCTCCCAATCTTTTGGTAAATTTGGCAGCATATAAGTTAATCCGCCATACACCCAACCATTACCTCTCGCCCAGTATTCATTGGCGCCATTTTTTTCTCTTAACTTCTTTTTACCATTATCCCTATAAAATAATTGGTCTTTAGGATTCCACAAACGCTCATAAGCCATTTTGTACTGCTTGTCCATGTACTCCAAGTACTTTATTTCACCTGTTAAATTATATAAACTAGCCCAAACTGGTGGTGACATAAACAGTGCGTCTGCCCAAGTCCAATATAACCTATTCTCTTCTGAAGTTGCTATTATTGTGTCGAAAGCTTTTAATAAAGGCTCAAGTATCTTATCATCTTTTCGTTCTTTGTACAACTCAATATAAGCTAATCCAACTGTATGGTTGTCTGCATTAAAAACTGTTTTATGGTCATCTAAACGCCAACCATTTCTGTAACCAATATCTAATAGCCAATTTGTGTATGTACTATCTTTTGAAATGCGGTTGAACTCTATAAGCCCCGAATACAATGCACCACAGTTCCACACAACATCTTTATAACGTTTTCTATGATGCCACCGTTTTCGATTTGCAGTAGGCAACGCCCTATATTTACCCATATCGGCAAATGTTTTAATTTGCCAATCAGCTACTTTTTTTGTGATTGTTAAAGCTTCATCGGTAACGTAATGCACATCTTGAGCTCCACAACTAATAAAAAATATGCTAATTATAAGTGCTATTACACCCTTATGTTTAGGTAATTTATTCATTATTTTAAATTTCCATAAAAATATTTAAGTAAGTGTATATTTTGGTCTCTAAGGATTTAATAGAAGTATTTCTTAGTAAATAGTAATGGATTTGCTGTTACTTGTTACTGCTTAACCTGAACAGCACCATCCCAATTATCTGTTCTAAAAGACGGCGCAGGTAAAAGGCTACAATCAAATAAAGAACCTTTAATCCAGTTTTGCCATCCGTATCTTCCCTCTTTAGGGTTTGTTACATTTTTATTTGAAATAAAGATATATCTTCTATCTATAATTTTGGCTTTAGCAGGATAAAAAACTTTGTCTTCTCCAGCTATTTCAAAGCCTTCTATCTTTTCACTTTCATAAGCATACAAGCCATTTTCAGCATACTTAAACTTTAAAAGTAGACCATTGTCTTTTGCTTCCATACTGCTAAAAATAGGGCCTGAAAAGTCAATAGTCTTATAACTGTATGTTTTATGAAGCGCAATATTTAAAAGCCTATCTGCTACTTCTTTTTTTCTTGGAGGGTGAATAGACGTTTTAGAGCCAATATCCATAGTACACGCCATAAAAGTATTAGGGATGATATCCATAGCTTTTAATTGTGCTTCTCTTAAAAAAGCTGCATTTTTATAATTGCTATATTCATTAATAGCACCATATGATGAAAAAGGAGCTATTTGCACATAATAAAAAGGGAAATCTCCTATGTTCCATTTTTCCCTCCATTCTTTTACCATCATGCTCATCAATTTAGCATAATGCTGAGGTTCTGACCTGTTGGCTTCTCCTTGATACCATAAAGCTCCTTTTATGGTGTACGAAGTAATTGGATTTATCATGCCATTAAACAAAACAGTATTTGTTTTGTTAGGATATTTTTCATAATTCGAAAAATCTAGTTTTTGATGTTTTGTTAAAACCTCCATACTCATCCAAGCTTGAATAGGGCTAGCCCCCCATGAGGAATGAATCATTCCCACCGGAACATCTAATATGTTTTGTAATTGACTACCAAAAAAATAGGCAACGGCACTAAACTCAGGAACTGTATTTGGGTTGGCATAGGTCCATCCTTCATTCTTTGCATGAAGTTTTTTCGTAGGCTCTAAAGAGGGATTCTTGTTAACAGTAAATAACCTTAGGTTCTTATTTCTTGAATTGGCTATAGTTTGAACACTTCTATATACAGGTTGTCCTGGGTTACCAACTAAACCGAAATTCATATTAGACTGTCCGGAACACAACCATACTTCACCAAACACAACATTTTCTAAAGTGATGTTAGATACATTACTTTTTAAGTTGATGGTTTGGGGTTCTTTACTATTAGTGGTTTTTAAACTGGTTATCCACTTTCCTTTATTGTCTGCAGTAATGGTTACCAACTTGGATAACCATGATGCTGTAATTGTTATTTTTTCTCCTTTATCTGCCCATCCCCAAACTTTAACTGTTGTATTTCTTTGAAGCACCATATTTGAGGATACGATTGCAGGTAGTTTAATTTCTGCATGAATAGCAAAGTTGCTTAATAATAGTAATAAGATGCAACACATCTTAGTTTTCGTTTTATTGTATCTCTTCATAATTAACATAACTTTGAATGGGTTTTCTTTTGACTAAAATTTTGATTATCGAAACAATTGTACTCCTGAGTGAAAACATTATTATTTCTAATCTATACTCCACACTTTAAAGTCATCTACTTGAGCTTTTTCACCCCATACAGAAAAAGCAAACGTTTGTTTAGTTGGATGAGCGAAACCTTTTGAAGTATATTCAGCTGCAAATTTATCATCAATAAAAACCTTTATAGTTTCATGCAGATACAATATTGAAATATTGTGCCACTCATTTATTGACGTTTTATATTTTGCTATGTGTTTTGTTCCTTTCAATAAGGCTTTCATTTTAGCTTTATCCCTGGGGTCTTTACTTTTTTTCAACTCCATGACTTCCCAATTGAACTGTCCCATTTTACCATCTCTAAAATAAATACCAGATGGTGTTATTTTAACTTGACAAATATGCCCAAAACTAGCCCCTTTATAATTGCTGTCAATAATATTAAAAGATAATCCTTTTTTATCAAAAATCTTAAACCTAGACTGAATTACACCATTATTAAAAGGAGCCTTATGGCGCATAGAGACACCATGCTTAGCTTTATCAGACATAGAAATTACAACAATATTATCAATTAAATCGCATTGAATAACATCCTTGGATATCCTGCTTGTATTTGTAACCCAATCGTTACCCAAATCTTCTTTATCGGGTACTGACTCTGTTCTATTAAAATCATCATAAAAAATAAGAGTCCCTTTTTCCTTGAGCAACTTATCTATAACTATATCTTGCGCATTAACACTAAAAAACAGCAAGAAAAACGGAAGTAGTAGTAATTTAAAATTCATATTCTTTAGTTCAATTTTCGTTCTAAAAACCCAAAACCTTGTGGGCTATTGTCTGTTTTAATATTTTGTGTTAAAGTTAAATATCCAGTTTTTCGATTCATTTTAAATGTACAAACATTGTTTGATATCATATTGGCCACTAAAACGTAATTTCCAGTTGGGTCTATCTCAAATTCTCTAGGTCTTTCACCTCCTGATGAAACACAATTTACCTCAACAAGGCTACCATTAGTTTGGTCTATTTTACAGATAGCAATTCCAGCTCTCCATTATCAATAGTAACAAAACAATGAAAGGTGTTTTATTTAAAAACAATTTAATCACTTTTCTATTCATATCCTTCAAACCTACATTAATGGTTGTGTTTCTTTGTTTTCTTGTTCTTTTTTTCACCTGTACCTTTTACCTTTTGCAAGCTTAACTTTTGTTCTTCGGATAATAATTTTGCTACTTCTTCTTTATAATTTTCTTTAAGTATAGGTGTATCTGCAAAACCTTTGAGTTGTTTTGGTGTTAAGTTCATTCGTTTTGCTAATTCTTCAAGGTGTTTTTCCTTAGGCACACTGTCTTTAAGTATTTGCCTGTATACTTCATCGCGTTTGCGTATTAAGTCTGAGATTCCTGCCTCTTCTCGAAGATTCGTTAAATCTGCTTTTAATTTTTTACTCAATACATAAAACGCTTCCCATTGGTCATCCGATAACCCAACTTGCTCTAGTTTGATTTTCATAAACTTAGCAGCCATTGTAAGGCGCTCTTTTTTATGTTGAGAAAATCCCAAACTGGTTAAAAAACTTAAAGCTATTGTTATACATATTTTATACATTGTCGCCACGTATCGAAATTTTAATTGTTCTGGTTATTTAGATAGTATTTTATTAAAAAAGTTTAATTTTAATGACATTTTTATTTATTTTTTACTAAATACAACCCACCCAATTAAACTTTTAATGAATAAGAATGTCAAATCCATATAGAAATATTTAAAATTTATAATTTATGAAAAAAATTTTTTGTTTAGTCCTTTTATTCACCTATGCAGGGGTGTTTTCTCAATCAAAAAACACAAAGCCAAAAAACATCCTCTTTATTACCATAGATGATATGAATGATTGGGCTAAGCCATTTGAAGGCAATGTTCAAGCCATTACACCTAACATAGAAAAAATAGCAAACAATTCAACCATTTTTAAAAATGCTTACTGTAATTTCCCTTTATGTGGCCCATCCAGAGCAAGTCTTTTAACGGGTAAATTGCCTACCACCATAAAAGTGTACGATAATTCAGGAGAATTTAGAAAACCACCTGGTAACGCAAATTTAGTTACACTACCTCAATATTTTAAAAACAACGGGTACGAGACCATTTCTTCAGGAAAAGTATTTCATAATGGAAGAGGCAATAAAGAAGAACCTAAACCAGCAAGTGATCCTATTTCCTGGAATTATCAAAGAAAAGGAAACTTAGGCACACCTTATCCAAGTAAAGCAGACAAAAACCCTTTAAATATCAATTTTAAAATTGTTAGGTCTTCTTTTGATTTCTTCCCTTTAGATAAAGACTCCAAAGGAAATGTAGTTACCACTGAAAACACCGAAGACTTTAAAAATGCAGATTATATCGTTGATTATTTAAATCAAGAGCATGATAAACCATTTTTTGCTGCTTGTGGAATATATAGACCACATTTGCCTTTTTATGCTCCTAAAAAATATTTTGACATGTACGATTTGGATAGCATTCAGCTTCCATATGTAGGTGAAGACATGAAAGGTTTTAGAGATATTGATGATATAGAATTACCTAAATACCACGGTAAATTTCATAATGAGATTCTAAGAGTTAATGGTTGGAAACACTATGTTCGTGCGTATTTAGCAAATTTAACTTTTGCAGATGATGTGTTAGGACATTTATTAGATGGTTTAGAAAAAAGTCCTTATAAAGACAATACCATTATTGTAATTATGGGAGACCATGGCTGGTCCCTAGGAGAAAAAGAGCAATGGAAAAAACATAAATTATGGGAAGAAGCTACCAAAACGCCATTGATTATTTATGACCCTTCAAAAACTGACAAAGGTAGAGTTAGTACACGTATTGTATCGTTGGTAGATATATATCCTACTTTAATATCTTTAACGGGGTTACCCGACAAAGAAGACTTAGATGGACAAAGCATCAGTCCTTTACTTACAGAACCTGACAAAGAATGGAATAATACTGCTATTACAAGTAATGGTGAAAACAACCACGCTTTAAGAGACGAGAAGTATCGTTATATTAGAAATGTATACAAAGGGAATGTAGTAGAAGAACTATATAATCATGAAAACGATCCTAACGAATTCTATAATCTTGCAGGAAAAAAAGAATATCTAAAAGTTCTCAAAGAGTATAGGAAAAAACTGGAAGAGAAATTATTATAAGCTACATATAAAAAAAGACTATCTAGTGCATTAGATAGTCTTTTTTTTTGCTACAAAACAGTTAATACAAAAAACAAATCTTTAAATTATTCCCTTGTTCACATAAGGGGATAAGACTAAAGTCAATCAATACTCCATATTTTTAAGTTATCTATTTGTACTTTCCCCCACACTGCAAAACCAAAGTCTGCTTTTATAGGATGTGCAAATCCATCAGATGTAAATTGACCAACAAACTGATTATCGATATATATTTTAATCGTGTCTTCTAAATACAAAATAGAAACCTGATGCCAGTCATTCATACTTGTTTTAAAAGGCAATACAGATTTCATACTCGCAATTATCTTTTTTTCCTCTTTTGTCAAGGTGCCATTTCGTTTTTGTTTGATAAATTTCCTGCTGAACCTTCCGTTTTTACCATCTGTTATACTTACAGACTTAGGCCCAATGTTTATTTCACAAATATGCCCAAAACTTGACCCTTTATAATTTGGGTCTACAATGTTAAAACCAATCCCCTTATTAGTAAAAATTTTAAAACGAGATTGAATGACTCCGTTTTTAAAACCCGCTTTATGATATACATAAGGTCCGTGTTTAGCATCTTCTGATTTTCCTATCAAAAGTGTACCTTTAACTAAATCTGCTTGTTTTTTACCATCTTTTGTTATTCTAACACTATTTGTTTGCCATCCATTGCCAATATTTTCTTCAGTTTCATTAGGTTCATCTCTATCAAATTGATCTTCAAAAAGCAAAACACCTTTTTCTTTTAATAGTTTGCTTACTTCCTCTTGTTGGCAATTTATATTTTGCGTTAGAAGTAATACCAGAATACTTGTTATAAATAATTTCATGAGTTTTATAATTTTGAATTTAACTCTATAATCTCTTACCATATGTCCCTTCAAATGGTAATTGTTTATCCTTCATATAAGGCCTTAATAAATCAATTTGATGCCATTTTATTGCTGAAGGATACGGATCATTTTTTTGTACTTCACCTTTGGTGCTTCTACCATTTTCAATGATTATAGCGAGTTCTTTTTTTAAATCTTCAACAATTTCAGGGTATTGCAATGATAGATTTGTGGTTTCAGTTTCATCCGTTTCCATATCAAACAATAAAAGATCAGACATATTTGTAATAGGTCTTGTTATCTGTTCCACTTTTCCTCGGTTAGAACCGCCTTTATTATCTAATAACAATTTCCATTTCCCTTTACGGACAGCATAAACCCCTTTATCGGAATGATGCACAATTAATCGTTCTGCATTATTAGGTATTTCTTTCGCTTCTAAAGCAGGTAAGAAGCTAACACTATCTTCCCCTTGATTGCCTAGTAATTTTTTATTCAATATTTCTGCACAAGTAGCCAGCAAATCTGTTGTACATATAGTTTGATGACATTCAGTATTAGGCTTTATTTTTTGAGGCCAACGTACTATAAAAGGCACTCTATGGCCACCTTCCCAAGTGGTTCCTTTACAGCCTCTGTATTTCCAACTTGTGTAATGCCCTTTTTGTTTCATTTCTTCTATTTTGGCTTTTGGAGAAGTGCCATTATCAGTAGTAAAAATGATTATAGTATTATCTGAAATCTTTAATTTATCCAATGTTTTTAATACCTCACCAACTACCCAATCTGTTTCCATAACAAAATCACCATGTGGATTTAAACCGCTTTTTCCTTGAAACTCTTCTCTAGGTACAATGGGGCTGTGCGGAGATGTTAGCGGTAAATAAACGAAAAAAGGCTTTTGATGATTTTTAGTAATCCATTCAGAAGTTTTATGTGCCAAATCAGTTAAAACTTTGGTTCTGGTAAAGCCTTCTGACACCCATCCAGCTCTTCCATCTTCTAAGCTTCTACGATTCATCTCACTCTTATCTTTCACAAAAGATAATGTTCCGATTAAATTACGGTTTTCCATATAAGCATGGGGATCCATATTTAAAGAACCGCTAATTCCAAAATAGTAATCGAAACCTGCATCTAAAGCTGTATTATTAACGGTTTGATAAGGATTAGTTACATACTTGGCGGTAATGCGTTTTGACTTTTCAGGAGCGTTATTTGTCCAATCCATCCCTAAATGCCATTTACCTACACAAACTGTATTGTAGCCTTGCTTTTTAAGGAAAGAGGCTACTGTAGTCCTGTCCTTTGGAATTAAGGGTTTGCTATGGCCACCCAAAACGCCTTCTTTTAAAATAGTACGCCATGCATAACGCCCTGTCATGATACCATACCTTGTAGGACTGCACACTGAAGAACTCGTGTGGGCATCCATAAAATTCATGCCTTCATGAATCATTCTATCAATGTGAGGTGTTTTTATTTTACCTTCTGGATTGATTCCTGAAACATCTCCAAGCCCCATATCATCAGCTAAAATATAAATGATATTAGGTTTTTGTTCTTTTGGGTGTTGCCCTACTACATTTTTGCTCACAAAAAGTAAAAAAGTGAGTATATATAATATTTTAATGTCCATAAACCATAATTTGATTAACTGATACAAACAAATAACTTCATTTTTATGAACATTAAAGTATTCGGGGGTTTTTATAAAGTATCTGAAAGTATATATCAACAAGAAGTATTTTTACGCAGTTTCATATTATACTATCTTGCATATTAAAAAGTAGCTAGCCCATAGATTTTAATACATTTATTATGAAATTATACATATACCTTGTTATTTTCTTATTTACCATAACCCTAAATGCACAAAGTGGCAATAAAGATTATAGTGATACACCTAGACCTAATAACGGTCCCAATATCGTATTTATCCTATTGGATGATTTAGGATATGGTGATTTAGGTAATTTTTGGCAAAATCAAAGGTCAGGCACAAAAAAAATGTCTACACCCCTAATAGATAAAATGGCCAATGAAGGTGCTATGCTTACCCATCATTATGTTGGGGCTCCTGTTTGTGCTCCTGCAAGGGGAACTCTTTTAGAAGGACTTACGCAAGGGCATGCAAGTATTAGAGCTAATCAAGCTGATAAAGCAGCAGCAAATCGTTTAACATTAGCCCAGATGTTAGCTACATCAGGATATAGAACCATGCATGTAGGTAAATCTGGTACAGCAGGTCCTCGTGGTTCTGCCCTAGAAGCTCATCCACTAAAAAGAGGTTTTGATCAATTTTATGGTTTGCTATATCATAACCAAGGGCATATTCATTACCCTAAAAATGGAACCACCAGCAAAGAATCTTATTTTACCGATGGTTACACCAACATTTTAGAAGGAACAGATTTAACTTACACTACTGATGTTTTTACAGCTAAATCGAAACAATGGATTGTAGATCATGAGGCCGCAAGACCTTCACAACCGTTTTTCTTATATCTAGCTTACGATGTACCTCACACTGCTTTAGAAGTACCCACACAGGCATACCCAGCTAATAAAGGCTTAAACGGAGGACTACAATGGACAAGTAAAGACTCACCTACACCTTGGGTAAATACAGCTTCTGGAACGGCAGATTCTTATATCCACCCCGATTATGCTTCTCAAAGCTGGACAACAGATGAAAAAAAGTTTGCCACCATGATTCGTCGCGTAGACAGTTGTGTCGAAGATATTATACAATTGCTAAAAGATTTGAATATTGACAATGAAACCATGATTGTGTTTTCTTCTGATAACGGCCCACACTCTATTGATGATATAGGAGAATCTTTTCAATCTTATGCTAACTTTAATGGTATTAAAAGAGATATGTGGGAAGGCGGTATTAGAGTACCTACAATTGTTCGATACCCTGGAGTGGTTCCTCCCAACTCTCAGGTTACGTTCCCTTCAGGCCATTGGGACTGGTATGCTACTTTTGCTGAATTAGCAGGAGTATCTGTTCCAATTTTTACAGATGGTACTTCTATACTTCCTTCCTTAAAACAAGACAATGCAAACCAAAAGGATAAAGGCTATTTATATCATGAATTTTTTAGGCATACCGGTAAAACAACGCCTAACTATACTGATTTTGAACCTTCAAAAAGAGGCAGGGCCAGAAACCATATGCAGGTAATCCGTATGGGGGATTATAAAGGCGTACGCTATGACATTCAAGACCATTCTGACCCTTTTGAAATCTATGATGTGGTAAATGATGGCAGGGAATCTACAAACTTAGCGTCTTCAATGCCCCAATTGCAACAGAAGATGTTAGATAAAGTATTACAGGCAAGAATTAAAGACGCCTCTGTTCCAAGACCTTACGACGATGAATTAATTCCTTCAGTAACCGCTCAAAACCTGACTAACGGTTTGGTTAAAAGTACATTTTCAGGAGCATATGATTGGGTACCTAATTTTGAATTATTATCCCCTACCTCAGAAGCAATAAGTACTAACATTGATGTAACGGGCAATGGCTTGACTGAAAACTTTGGGGTAGCACTTGATGGATTTATTGAAGTCCCTACAGATGGAGCGTACACATTTTATCTAACATCAGCCTCCAAATGTCATGTTATGATCCATGACATTCATCTTTTAGATAATGACTTTGAATTTGTTACTACAGAATTATCCAGCTCGTTACAATTAAAAGCAGGGAAACATCCTATTAAGATTTATTACCAACAAAATGAAAATATTACACCAGATGTAGATTTAAAAATTTCAGGTCCAGGAATTTCTAAAACAAGTATTTCAGATGGTATGCTCTTTGCTGATGGTACATCTTTATCTACCGAAGCGAATAAGTTAACAAGACCTAGTGTTTTCATTTATCCAAACCCAGTTCAAGATCATTTAAAATTCTCTATTGCATCACATACAGAAACTGCATACACGATAAATATCTTTACTATTTCTGGACAAAAAGTATATACCGCTAAAAAAGACATAGTAAAAGGCGAAAAAATGATAGAGGTTCCTGTATCAAAATTAAATTCAGGATTCTACTTTCTATCTATTAAATCTGGCAAAAACCAAACAAGTGTAGAGAAGTTTATGAAATTATAAATTTATCGAAATCAATACGGTAAAAACTCATTAGAAGAACTAAAAGAGCATCTATATTGATTGTAACTTTAGATTTATATTTTTAAAAACGGTTTAGCCTCCAAACCCATTTTATCAATAGGAAAAAGGGCTTCTTCGGTTTCTAATTTCTGAATCATTAGTGCCATCATGTCTTCCAATACTTTTGGTTCTTTTTTGTACTGGTTAACACTTTCATAAGGGTCGTTTAAAAGATTATAAAGTTCATATCTTACATGAGAAGGATTCATCTCTGGAAAATAATGATATATCAATTTCCAATCACCAAATCTGTAACTTGTAAAATAACTGCTTCTATGTTCGTGCGGAAAATGCATTAAAAACTCAGGAATTCTATCTGAAGTTTTTTCTTGTGTCAACACTTCCCGAAGTGAATAGCCATCAATGGTATAATCTTTTGGTGTTTCAATATTCAAAATATCTAAAATTGTTGGATAGATGTCCATAACGGTTCCAACACTTTGTTGAACGGTTCCTTTAAGTATTGGTATTTGCTTTTGCCATTTATTGTCTGCATCTGTTTTAGCCCAAGCAGCTATAAAAGGTACGCGTGTACCACCTTCAAAATGCGTTCCTTTTTTTCCTCTAAGTGGTGATGAGCTTGCTACATCATGAGGATTCCCTATTGGTGCGTCAGATCCATTATCGCCAACAAATAAAATCAATGTATTTTCGGCAATACCTAAGGCCTCCAAATGATTTAATATATCACCTAAAGATTTATCCATCCCTTCAACTAAAGTTGCATACTTAAAAGCATCTTGGCTATATTCTACAGAATCATAATTCGGTTTAAATCGCTCATCGAACATAAAAGGCCTATGCACCGCATAATGCGACATTTCTAAGAAAAAAGGTTTGTTTTCTGCTACAGCCTCAGTTATCTTTTTATTGGCTTCGCGTGTTAAGGCTTCAGTTAAGAATGTATCTGTGTTATGATAGTGTTCTAAGTGTGGAACGCTGTTTTTCTTCTTTTTGTTTGTATAGTTTTCGGTACCATAATAACTACCTGGACTTCCCCATGCGCTACCACCAATGTTAAAGTTAAAACCTAAATTTAAAGGGTTCTCTGCATGAGAATTTAAGGAACCTAAATGCGCTTTCCCAATAAAAATAGTCTCATACCCATTGGCTTTTATAAGTTGGGGTAATGTATAATGATGAGATTTCTCGATACCTTGCCATTGCCAATTTTCGGGTCCAAATTCACCTCTGTTATTCAATTCAGGATTTATCCATTGAGTTGTTTTATGCCGTGTGGCATTTTGTCCTGTTAATATACTAATACGAGTAGGTGAACAAACGCTTTGTGCGTAAAATGTAGAGAACCGTGTGCCCATATTGGCTAATTTTTGCATGTTTGGTGTTCTATACCAATTGTTTAGAGGATACTTTTGAATAGTACCGTCTTTATTAGTCAAAAATGGTACTGAAGTATCCATAACTCCCATATCATCTACTAAAAACAGTATAACATTAGGTTTACTCTCTTTTAATTTCTGAGCTGTGACCAGATGTCCAGCTAAACAAGAGCATAGTAGCAGATATAAGGTTTTTTTAAGCATATTTATAGACTGTTTTTAATTATGTCAATTATTTTTTTAAGGCCCTTTTTACGCATTTCGTCGTTAAAATTTTTAACCATAGCTAAGGCTATGCTAAAAAATTTTGCCTAAAACTGCATCAAAAATGGCTCATAAAAATTCTAATCACACATTTCAGAACAGTCTCTTGGTTACTTCAATTTTTTCTTATTTTTCTTTTTAGGTTTAAAACTTCCCAACTCCACCCAATTGTCAACAGGTTTATAATTTGTAATATTATATTCTCCTCCTTTATGGGTGCTTTTAGCTGAAGCTAAAAACTCTATAATTTGAGCTCTCATATCCCTTACTTTTTCAGGGTATTGAGAAGCGATATTATTCATCTCTTTGATATCTTTTGACAAATCAAATAAACGGTCTTTTTGAATGTCTTTTTCAGATTCAATAATCAGCTTGTATTTCCCTTCAACCAAACAAGCATAGTTTTCATGACGAAATGGTATTGGTTTATCATGTACATTTTTTTCACCTTTTAAAACAGGTAAAATATTCTCACCATCTTGTACACGTCCTTCTGGTAATTTTGCTGAGGTCATTTCACATACTGTAGGCAAATAATCTAAAACTGACATAGGGACATCAATAACAGTATTAGGTTTTATATGCCCCGGCCATAAAGCCAATCCTGGAACTCTCACACCGCCATCTAAAACACTTCGTTTGCGACCACTAAATTCTCCTGCACTTCCTGCAGTTCTTACTTTTTTCCTGTCTTTTGGAGTTTTTCCTTCAGGGCCATTATCGCTAGTAAAAAACAAAGCTGTATTTTGATCGATCCCTAGGTTTTTCAATTCTTTTCTTAACCGTCCCACTTGATCGTCCAATGCAGTGATGCATCCATAATAATGGGCTGCCTGCCCATGCCCTTCATACATTTTTAAATATTCTGGTCCAGCTATTATGTCTTGATGTGGCGCATGAAACCAGATAACAGCTACAAATGGTTGATTCGCTTTTGCTGATTTTTGAATAAAAGGAATCACTCTATCCATCATGACACGAGAATCGTCGCCTTTTAGATTTTCCGTTTCCGGCACACCATTCAAATAATATGGATTATTTTTTGATCTGCGACCTTCTGCGGGGTTCCATGTACTAACAGCCGATTCGGTAACAAAAGATTCATCGTAACCAAACCAAGCTGGTGGTGCATAATTAATTTCAGGTTTACGTTTTGACCCTTTAGCAGAAATAGTCTTACTCAAGGTACCTAAGTGCCACTTTCCAAAGTGTCCGGTAGCATACCCTTCTTTCTTTAAAACAGAAGCAATAGTATTTTCTTCTTTTGGTAAGTGTCCTTTATTGGCAGACCAAATACCCATTCTAAAATAATGTCTTCCCGTTAGAAAAGATGCCCTGGTAGGTGAGCATACAGGACCTATTGAATAAAAGTGCGTTAATTTAACGCCTTCTTTAGCCATTTGGTCTAAATTTGGTGTTTTAATGATGTTATTACCATTAAAACCAACATCTCCCCAACCTAAATCATCAGCCATCATCAATATAATGTTAGGTTGTTTAGATTGATTTTGCGTGTCATGCTCTTTATTTGAGTCGGTGACACTTTTACTTGTACTTGAGCATCCAATAATAAATAAGGATAAGAACGTGTAAGAAACTAATCTCTTGAGGAAAAAATTCATTTTATGTTTGCTTTTATATTTTCCGTTTTTAATGGGGTTGCCCAAAAGTAAGCTTCGCTTTTTTGGAACTAATTAATTTTTGTTTTTTTTACGAAAAGACTATTCCTTGTAAAATTATTGATTAAGGTTGCTTTAGTGTTGTTATAGCATCTATTTTTATTGGTTTTTCTCGCAAAAACCTTTCGAAAAAATTAAATAAATACCTTGTAGTCTCTGTAAACTTTCCACCTCCGTGACCATGTTCCATATTTTCAATTCTTAAAAGATATGCATCTTTTGCACCTTTTGCTTTTAACTTTTCATGCAACCTATCAGAATGCTTAATTGGTACTCCTTCATCTAAAACGCCATGGTAACTTAAAAATGGTGGTACATTATTATGAACCCAATATATAGGCGATGCATTTTTAGCTTTTTGTTTTAGATCCTCTACACCAATAAGATTGAATACATTGTATCCTGGATCTGAAAAATCATTATACACTACTTTGTTTAGTAATGTGCCTTCTAACATTAAATCTGAAGGTCCAAAACCATTTATGGCACAAGTTACAGAAGCCGATTCTGTTAAATGGCTACCTACTACACCTTCAAAACGTTCGTTATTTGCTGTTACTGCGAGCATAGATACTAAGTGACCTCCAGCGGAAGTTCCCCAAAGTCCAATTTTTTCCTTATCAATACCATACATTTCTGCATTTGCTTTTACCCACCTTATGGCTGCCTTGCAATCGTGCAATTGCGCTGGCCATTTGGCTTCATTTGTTAATCTATAATTAATACTAACGCCTATGTAATTGCCTTCTTTTAAAAAATCATCTAGCAACGGATACCCATCACATTTATCACCTTTTTTCCAGCCCCCACCATGTACAAATATAATAACAGGTAGTGAAGAAGCTGTTCTGTTTACAGGTATAATTACATCTAACTTTTGATGTTCTTCACCACCTGCTGCATAAGGAATATCTGTAATGCGTTTATAATACCCAGAAAATTCCTTGAAACGATTTCTTCTAATACCAACAAACTGAAAATCACGATATTCTTGTTCTGTTAAAATACTATCGTTATTAACATCTGCTTCTAGATTTAACTCAAAAACAGTTTTAAGAGGCTTGAAGTTATTGGAAGTTTTATTAGATTTTAAAACTTCCCTACTCTCTACTTGCTCTGTTTTTTGAGCATTACAAGCTATAGTTGACAGTATTAATACGCCTATGTATAAAAAAAGATGTTTCATAACGTTTTATTCGTTTAAGTAACTGGGTTGATACTACTCTTTTTTAGATTTCTTCATACTTGCCTTTTCATTTTTAGTTTTCTTTTTCTCCTTTTCAATCATTTCAGGTGTTCTTACAATTTCAGGATATTTTTCTCCGGTCATATCTTCATAAGCATCTCTAAGCGGTTTTCCCCATTTACGCCACCTAAAAGGTTCTTGTTTAGGATAAAGCACAAATTTCTTATTCTGCCAAGGCATATTTCTATCAAAAATATCAACATAACGTTCATAAAATTCCTTTCCAATCGTATTATTTGCCCAATACTGATGAAATTCATCATAATCTTTATGCATCTTTTCTAACTGTTCCTTTTCATTCGTAGCTATGTTTTCCATTTCATTCGGATCCTTAACCAAATTGAATAATTCTTCAGATTCCGGCATGTTTTCATCAGCATAACACCATTTGATGTATTTATAATCTTCTGTAACAACTGCTAACCCTTTTGGTAAATCTGTGTCAGTAACATCCCAGGCTTGAACTAAACCTAAGCTTTCTCTAACTTTAACACCTGTTTTTTGTACAGCAGGCATTAAACTTTTTCCATCCATTTTAGCTGGAATTGCTAATCCAGCAGCATCTAGAATTGTTGGTGCAAAATCAATATTTCCTGTAATAGTAGTTGTTTTTTGTCCTCTGGCTGCTTTAGGAGCTCTAGGATCATAAATAATTAACGGAATTCTAGAAGAGGTTTCATAAGGCAATACTTTGCCTGCCAAACCATGTGCCCCAAGATGATATCCATTGTCTGATGAATAAATAATAATTGTATTATCTGCAACTCCTGCTTCTTCTAGCGCTTCAGTAATCATTCCTACAGCAGCATCTACACCAGAAACCAATTGGTAGTAAGCTCTCGTATGGTCTTGAAATACATCTGGAGACCATTTTTTTCTCTGCATGTATTGTCTGCTCATTTTTGGTTGGGCAGGTAAAAGATCTAACCCTTTTTTTCCATAGGTAGGTGGTGTTGGGAAAACCACATCTTGATATAGTTTTTGGTCAATAGGATCAATTATATCATGTGGCTCATGGGGTGCTTTAAAACTAATTGATAAGCAGAATGGTTTCCCGCTATCTTTTGATTCATTTATAAAATCTGCACCAAAGGCTCCCAATGCACGGGTTACGTGAGGGTACTTTTCAGCATAATCAACCATTAAAGGGTTTTTAATAGTTTCGTATTCTCCTTGACCACCTTCAAGCCTTCCCCATTTGTCAAAATATTGAGTACCGTCAAAGTTTTTATCAATACCAAAACCCCACTTACCTGTAAAAGCTGTTCTATAGCCATTTTTTTTCAGTTGGGCAGGGTATGCTAAGTTGTCCCAATCTTCCTTGGCTAATTTCCCCGTTTGAAAATTACATCCTGTTTTAAATTCATACATCCCCGTCATTACAGTTGCCCTGGCCGCCATACAAAGCGGAGAGGTAGCATAACAACGTTCAAACAAGACACCTTTATCTGCTAATTTATCTATGTTAGGTGTTTTTATGATGTCATTCCCCATACAACCCAATACTGTCGCATTCTGATCGTCAGTAAATAAAAATATAATGTTAGGTCTAGAATCTTTATTAGATACAGGTGTTTTTAAATTTTCATTCTTTTGCGTTTTACATGCTAAAACTGATAGTATCAATACAATACAGCATAAAATATTCTTGTTCATTTGTTTGTTTTAGATTATTAAATATTCTAATTATTTTCTTCTTACATAAACGTAATAAGCATTCGTGATTTGTTTTCCTTCTTTGTTGTAAAACACGGCATCAACAATGGTTTTTCCTTTATTAAGTTTTACGTTAAATGTCATTGTTTTTGTATCTGCCTTTACATCACGCATTTCATAAAATTCATCACCAACTTTTAAAGATACTGCTCCATAAGGGATAGCTGTAAGTTTTCCACTAGTCATTAGTGCTGTTTTTGGACTCTTATTACTCCATGCGTCAACCTTTTTTGTGATTTCTGGTATCCCCGTAAATGTTGCATCTACTTCCTTGGGCCAACGGCATACTTCAAATTCATAGATACCGCTTTTATAAGCTTCAATATGCCAAACACCTTTTGCTTCTCTACCACTAGCGCTATATCCATGAGCAAAACCATTGCCATCTCTTAATTCTGAAATGCTTAAAAATATTTCTTTATCATGTTTAGTGCCAACTATTGGAGTTGGGAAACTTCTATCGTCAACAGTAACTTTTTGCCAATGTTTATCAAAGTCTGCCATCAATTTTTTGACTACTTCTGGATGGTCTTTAAAAACATTGTTTTTTTGCCCAGGATCGTTATCTATATCAAACAATTTATTATGCCCAACTAAACGCCACTTTTGTGTCATGATAGCACTATTACTAGGGTTACGTTCTACCTCTCGTTGTTTTTCTACTACTATTGTTCTGTCTGGCCATGATGCAACATTATCTTTAAACAAAGGTACTAGGCTTCTTCCATCTAAATCGTTTTCCTTTGCTTTAGGAAATTTCATCCCACATAATTCTGCCAGAGTTGGTAATACGTCTATATGGGCAGACAAGGTATTAATATCTTTTCCTCCTGTTATACCACCCTTAGGCCAGTGAATAAAAAATGGTACTCTATGGCCTCCATCGGACGTGCTTCCTTTTCCTCCACTCATACCTGCATTAAAAGCGTGTCTGCCATGTGTGCTTCCATTATCGGTCATAAAGATTATAATAGTATTGTCTGCAATACCCTCATCTTCTAACACTTGCCTCAATTTTGCTATATTACCATCAATATGTTCAATTAAAGCATAAAATGGGGGGCAGTCTTTTTCAATACCTTTTCCTATATATTTCACATACTGCTCACCTAAATTTTTATAGGGTGATGTATAGGGCTTATGCGGTATATACGTTGGTAGATATATAAAAAATGGCTTGTTTTTTTTACGTTTTTTAATGTACTCCTCTGCTGAAGTATAAAACACATCTGGGTTGAAGCCCTCTCTATATTCTCGTTCACCATTATGCCAATACATATCGTTTACACGATCGTTCCAGAAATAGCAATCGCTGGTGCCTGTACCACCATCTCCACAACCTAGCCATTCTTCAAACCCTCTATCCATTGGTCTGTATGGATAATTTGCCCCTAGGTGCCACTTTCCAAACATGCCTGTTTGGTAGCCATTATGTTGAAACACATCTGCCATGCTAATTTCTGAAGCTCTCATGTGGTTTCCACCCCTTACGGTATGCCATACACGCGCATGATGCGAGTATTTGCCACTCATTAATGCAGCTCGCGTTGGCGCACAGGATGGGTCTACATGAAAATTAGTTAACCTAATGCTTTCACTATGCAGTTTGTCCATTGCTGGTGTATTGATAATGGTATTGCCGTGTGCCCCTATATCACCATAGCCTTGATCATCGGTAACCATAATAATTACATTTGGCTTTTGTTGTGCATTCGATAAAAGAAATATTGTTAGTAACAATACAAATAGTTTAAGTGATCTTTTCATCATATTTTAGTTTAAGCCTATATGTTATTTAATACTAGGAGTTGAATATCCAAAAGGGTTATTTTTTTTTCTTCGATGATTTCTCTTTTGCTACATTTTCCTTCGAAATTCTTTTCTTTTTAGCACTAAAGCTTTCCATATTTTCGGACGCTTCATAATACCTATGCGAGATTTCTATGGCCTCTTTCTGTTGCTCAGGGGTATAATCCCAATATTCATCAATCACTTGATTGCAAGCATATTTAGGATCATCTTCTTTGTACTCGCTACGCAATGTTCTTAACTGCACTTTTAGATCATCTATTACGCTATCATATTTTTTATTACCGTAAAGGTTATTCATTTCACCAGGATCTTTTTCTAAATCGTATAACTCCCAACTTGGTGGTGTTTCTGCTTTTGTTTCCTTTTGACGCGCTCCATAAAAATAAATTAGCTTGTATTTTTTGTCGCGAATGGCAATATGAGCAGGGTTGTAATGGGCCGACAAGTGCATCCAATAATGATAGTATGCAGCAGTCTTGGCATTTTTAGGTTCTTTACCTTTTTCCATGACGTAACGGAAACTTTTACCTTGCATATAATCTGGTTTATCAACACCAGCATAATCTAACATCATTACAGGGTAATCTACATTTTCAATGATAGCATCCGATCTTTGACCAGCTGGAATGGATTTAGGGTAACGAACAATAAAAGGCATTCTCATACCTTCTTCATATCCCCACCTTTTATCTATATAATCATGTTCTCCTAGATAAAACCCTTGATCTCCAGTGTAAATAATAACTGTATTGTCATACAAACCTTCAGCTTTTAAATAATCGACTACTTTTTTAATATTGTCATCAACACCTTTTACACAACGTAAATATTTTTTTAGATAATTTTGATAAGCGAGGTGTGTTACTTCTCTATCACTTAATTCTGGATTTTGCTTTTGCAATCTTGATGAATAGTTTCGCAAAGGACAACGAGGACTTATTGAACTACCAAGTACATGAATTAATTCATCTTTATAGCCCCTAGACCCAATAGATCCGTGGTTTCCTGATTCATATAAATTTTTAGGCTCAGGAATTTCAACATTAGCTAAATAGTCTTCATAGCGAGGGGCATATTCAAAACCTCCATGAGGTGCTTTAAAGTGCATTTTCAGGAAAAACGGTTTCTTAGGATCTCTTACATTCTTGAACCAGTTTAAAGTAGATTCACCTATACAGTCTGATGAATGGCCTTTCATATGTTGACCATCTGAGTATTCTTTACTTTTCCCCAAAATAGCCTTTTTATAACTTTCTGTTCCACCTGTCATTCTAAAATAAGGATCGAAGTAATTACCTTGTCCTGGTAATACTTTCCAATAATCAAAAGCAGTAGGCAATTCTTTAAGATGCCATTTACCTATTACGGCAGTAGTATAGCCTGCTTTTTTCATTTCTTTGGCCAAGTATTGTTTATTTTCAGGAAGTCTTCCTCCTAGGGTAGTAACACCATTCACAGCACTATATTGTCCGGTCATAATACAAGCTCTACTGGGGGTGCAAATAGCATTTGTACAAAAAGCATTTTCCATAATAATGCCTTCTTTTGCAATCTGGTCAATTACAGGTGTGGGATTTAGCTTGGTCAACCTACTGTTATATACTCCAACAGCTTGTGAGGTATGGTCATCTGACATAATAAACAGAATATTAGGCTTTTTAGATTGAGCAAACGTGCTTCCTATGAAGAATAATAAGAATATGTATTGTAAAATGCGATTCATCATTTTGAATTCTTACCTAGTGTTTTATTATTTTTTTGTTCTTAGCCTCTTCCTTTACAAGCTCTTGCATATGCTTATCAAAGGCTACTCCATCAAAAGGAACAACTACAATTTTACTACCATTCTGGTCATTAGGTCTGTCTTCTCCCTTTTTTGTGTCAATCACAGAAAATATAAAGTGAGTAGGATGTCCATCCTCAACATATACAGTCATTCTTTGGATTACGGTCCATTTATTAACCGTGCCATCTGTATATTTAAAGATATTATGTTGTTGTCCAAAAGCTATTCCTCTAAATTTCCAATCATTGATTCCGTCTATAGAACTCATGTGATAAGTAGTATTAGTTGTATGATGGTTAATCACCATATGGTACATACCGCCACTGTACCATATACTAGGGTCTTCTAATTTACTTTTAGGTAAGTCAGGGTGATTTTTTACTCTATCAGAAATAATTTTATAAGGCCCTGTAATATCATCACTTTCACTAATCATAATTACTGTTGGTCTTCCTACTAACATATATCTACCGTCTGGTCTTAGTAAAATGTCAACATTGTCCATTCTTCCAGACTTCAAGTAAGCATCATTCTTTGAATGTCCATTTAAATCAACTTTTATTTCTCCTGCAAATTTGAAAGGCCCTTCAGGCTTATCTGATAAGAAAATAGAACCTTGAATTAAAGAACTTTTTATAACCGCATATTTACCATCTTTTGTTCTTAAACCAACTACATTGTGTCCTTTTCCTTCTTTATATTCAGGACAAACAACACCTGTATCAACATAAGGTCCTATTGGATTATCACTTATCGCATGCATAGCTGTTGAATTGACATGCCACCCTTGACTATGGGATACAGATTGTGGCCATCTACTAGCATATATATGGTATTTACCAATATCGTCTTTTACAATTTTACCATCCCAATAACACCATTTTTCTAATTTACTATCTTCAAGTCCATTGGCTGTGTCTCTTGGAAAGACATAAGTTTCACCCCAGGTACCTTTGGATATAAGAGGGGCTTGAATAGGCATAGGCTTAAAAAAATTAACAAGTGTTTTTGGATGTTTTTTCTTCTTTTTAATTTTATTGAACTCCGTCAAACGGTTCTGTTTGATATCCTCTTTTTTCTTTTGCCCATGGCTCACTATTGATACGACCAATAATAAAGGAAGAATGGTTGATCGGATGTATTTTGATTTAATCATTTTTTATTTTTTTACTTAAAATTTTATCTAGTTTTCGTTCTGGCTTTTTGTTTTTATCTCCAGACACTCAACATATCTATATAGCTCTTTGGCAATACTTTTCTTCACTCAATACATTTAACAAAGTCAAAAAAAAGTGAGAAAAGCAACTGTTTTTCATTAGTGTTTGCCATGGTTCTTTTTTGGATTGTTTATGTACATATTCGCCTTTACTTTCTTTAAATAATCGTGTGATATTTGAATGGCTTTCTTTTTATCTGATGCATTATAATCCCAATATTCATCAATAACTTTATTGAATGAAAATTTTGGATCATCTTCTCCATATTGTTTTCGTAAGTCTTTCAATTGGATTTTAAGGTCTGCAATAATTGTTTGGTATTCTAGGTTATCGTAGACATTATTATCTTCGGTTGGATCTTTTTCCAAATCATATAATTCCCAACCTGGTGGTGTTTGCGGCGTATCGCCTTTTAGCGGTGTGCCATAAAACTGAATAAGTTTGTATTTTTTAGTTCTTATAGCGATATGCCCAGGATTATCATGACTCGTCATGTGCATCCAATAGTGGTAGTATGCTGCTTTTTTAGCATCTTCTGGCTCTTTGCCTGTTTCTAAAATAGTTTTAAAGCTTTTACCATGCATATATTTTGGTGTTTCTACACCTGCAAAATCTAACATGGTTGGCGCATAATCTATGTTCTCTACAATAGCATCTATTTGAGCAGGCTTTATTGTTTCTGGATATCTCACTATAAATGGCATACGCATAGACTCTTCATAAGCCCAACGTTTGTCCATATAATCATGCTCTCCTAAGTAAAACCCTTGGTCGCCTGTATATATAATAACCGTATTATCATACAAATTGTTTGCTTTTAAATAATCTACAACGCGTTTTAAATTATCATCTACACCTTTTACGCATCTTAAATACGCTTTCATATAGGCTTGATATGCATCGCCATGAATAGCTTCATCGCTTTTTGTATGGTCTAAATTTTTAACCCATGCTCCAGATTTTGTATAATTTCTTCGTGGATTACGCCTTCCTATTGAAGTTCCTATATAAGGCTCTAACTCATTATTATAACCTCTGGTAGCTATGGAACCATTGTTTTTTCTATCTCTCATGTTTTCTGGCTCAGGAATGGTTACATCATTTAAATATGACTCATAGCGAGGTGCATACTCAAACATATCATGAGGTGCTTTAAAGTGTAATTTTAAGAAGAATGGTTTGCCCGTATTTCGTTTATTTTTAAACCATTCAAGGGCAGAATCTGCAATACAATCCGAAGAATGCCCTTTCATTCGCGTTCCATTTTTAATTTCAAACTTTCGCCATTTTATAGTTTCTGTACCTTCAATATCTTTAAATATGGGATCAAAATAATTTCCCTGTCCGGGTAAAACTTTATAATAATCAAATGCTTCTGGTAATTCTTTTAGATGCCATTTCCCTATAACTGCGGTTTGGTATCCAGCATTTTTCATTTCGTGTGCTAAATACTGCTTATCTACTGGTAAACGGCCACCTAGTGTAGGCACACCGTTAACCGCACTACTCTGCCCTGTCATGATAGAAGCTCTACTCGGGGTACAAATGGCGTTTTGACAAAACGCATTTTTCATTACCACACCTTCTGAAGCAATAGCATCAATTGTTGGGGTTGGATTCAATGCTGCTAATCTTCCCCCATAAGCTCCAATAGCCTGTGAGGTATGGTCATCTGACATGATGAAGAGGATATTTGGCTTTTGGTATTTGCCTTCTTTTTTGATATTTGCCTGCTTACAGGAAAACACGAATAAAAAACAAATTGAAAGAAACTTACTTGTAAAATTCATTATATTATTTTAGTATAAGATTGGTTTCCATAAAATTAAATGTGTATACGCTTAAATAGGTATTCTCTGGTATATAACTTGTTCTTCTTAGTAATTTAATTATTAATGGAACTTTTCTACCTCTTATTTTGATAGTGAAGTCATTTAATAAAACAAATTATATCTAAATAAACATCCTTTTATTCAACAAAAGTTTCCTTTACTCTAATATCATCTAATTTCCTTTGCATTTGAGATACTTTCTCAGGGATTTGAGCCGCTAAATTATTTTTCTGACCTACGTCTTCCGAAAGATTATATAATTGTACGGGTTGGTCTAATGGAGGATATTTTTCCTTTAACCATTTAGGTTGATTAGGTTTCGCATATCCTGTTGGATAGTTTATATATAACCAGTCTCCCATTCTTAGCGCATATTTATCTTCAAAAGTATTTTGCACAGTCGCTTTTCTCAATGAAGATTCCAACTCTTTACCAAACCAAACATCTGAAAAATTATATCCGTCATGGGTAAATCCTTTAGGTAAATCAGCATTGATAATGCTAGACAATGTTTTTAATATATCAACCTGATTAATAACTTGATTCGATACCCCTCCTTCTTTAATCTTCTTAGGCCATTTCACTATAAAAGGAACATGGTGTCCTCCTTCATACAAATCACGTTTCAACCCTCTAAACTCTCCCATGCTATAATGGTCATAGTTTTCAATCCTAGGATAAGCATAGTGTTCAGGGCCATTATCGGCAGAAAAAATAACAATCGTATTTTCTTCTTCACCAATTTCTTTAAGTGCTTTTAAAATTTGTCCTGCACACCAATCTGTTTGATACACATAATCTCCATAAGCACCTGCTTTACTTTTACCAACAAACTCTTTATTTGGAATGATAGGCGCATGTGGTGATGGAAATGGCATGTATAAAAAGAAAGGTTTGTTCTCTTTCTTTCTTCCTTTTACATAGTCTACTGCTTTTTGAGTAAGTGTTGGAAGAACCTTATAAAAATCCCAGTCTTTTTCACCAACTCCTGCTCTGCATTCCCATGACCCTTCAGGTCCTTTTGTTTTCTTACTCTCATAATACGTATTAGGCTCGGTAATAACTTTATTATTCTCTACCCATGTATAGGGAGGAAAATTAATGGTTCCATCTCCATAGTACATATCAAATCCCCTATCTAAAGGACCTCCCGAAATTTCCTGAGTCCAATCAAAAGCTTCTGGAGGAAATGATTGGAGTTTTTTCTTCGATTCCCAGTTAGGTTTTACCATTTTATCCCAATTCCACCCTAAATGCCACTTTCCTATACAAGCAGTGGCATAACCATTGTCTTGAAACATTTTCCCAATAGTATATTGCCCTTCTTTAAACGCAGGCAAGCCCATGGAACCCACAATTCCGTGGAATTCTCTCCAATGATATCTTCCTGTTAAAAGTGCATATCTACTTGGTGTACAAATGCCCGATGAAGAATGCCCATCAGTAAACAACATACCATCTCTTGCCAATTGATCTAAATTTGGTGTAGGGATTTTTGAACTAGGGTTTTGAATTGCTAAATCTCCATAGCCCATATCATCTGCATAAAGGATAATTACATTGGGTTTATTTTCTTTTTGCTCACAAGCTTGTAAAAGAAAAATGATTAATAAAAATGGTATTAGTGCTTTTCTTATCATCATAAGTAGTATTTCATCATTTTTATTAATCATTTCCTAATATAGAACCTACCCTTTAATAGCTTTCTCTAAACGTTCTTGAATAAATGGTTTTAATACGATGTCATCTTTCGTCCATTTTCCATATTCTAGAAGTTTTTTAGATAATTGTTTTACTATCTCTTTGTGATCCTTAGAATTGAAATAATTTGTACTTTCTTCTGGATCTATTTCTAAGTCTATCAACCACGGTTCAGCGGTTGTATCATAAATTAATTTATATCGATCAGTAATCGCTGAAGCCCAGTTTTGAAATCTTACAAAAGTGATATCTTCCCAATCTTTTTGAGTCCCTGTCAATAGCGGGGTCAAATCTCTTCCTTGATTTTTAGAAGCATTATAATCCTTTTGATCTATTCCACTAAGTGTAATCAATGTATCCATCCAGTCTGTTGCATTCGCAGCTTCATGAATGATTGTTCCTGCTTTGATTTTCTTTGGATATCTTATTACAAATGGTATCCTTCCTGACCCTTCATAAGGTGTTCCTTTATTTTCGTGTCCGTACTCTCCTAACATATCTCCATGATCAGATGAAAATACGATAATGGTATTGTCTAAAATGTTTTTCTCTTCTAATTTGGCTAAAATTCTACCGATATTATCATCAATACATTTTACAGCTCCATGATAAGCAGCAACACTCTTAACATATTGTTGCGGTGTTTTGTCTTCTGGAATTCTTTGTTTTTCTCTAATCCAATATGGGTATGACTCATCTCTCATCCCAGTAGTAGTCCAGGTCGCTGGAACTTTTACATCCTCTGGTTTATACATACTACCATAAGGCTCTCTAACAACATCCGGTGTATGAGGATCTGGAAAACTCAATACCCAAGCAAAAGGTTTATCTCCATTCTCATCTATAAACTCTAGCGTTCTATCCGTTAAATAATCCGTAGTATAAGTCTTTTCATCAGAAACCTGTACTGCTCTCCTACCTTTTCCTCCTACTTTAGGCGTTACTCCATCAGCTTCCATTTCTAGCTTTTTCCAGTGGCCTGTATTAAACATGTATCTGTTGTGCTTAAATCCATGAACGTCAGCATCGGGTGCCCAACCTGGTTCTGGATTTCCTTCTTGCAAGTGCCATTTACCACAATATCCGGTTTCATATCCTGACTTATTTAATACTTTAGCAATTGTCAATGCATCAGGTGATAATGCAAACCCGTTTTTAGGAACTCCTGCCGTATGTGGGTAATTCCCGGTAAACATAGAACTTCTACAAGGTGCACAAGAAGGTGTAGAAGCATACATACTTGTTAATACTGCTCCTTCATGTCCTATTCTATCTAAATTTGGTGTACTAAACCCCGGTACTTCTCCCCAAGGATTTGCCAATTCAGTTTTTCCTTGCTCTAGGAACAACTCTTTATAAACACCAAGTGTTCTAAAATTATGCTCATCTGTTACAATGATCAGAATATTTGCTTTGTCTTTTTGAGCAAAACAAGATGGACTAGCATATACACTTACTACTAATAGTATATATAATAATGATTTAATTTTCATGTGTTATTTAATTTAATATGTTATATCTATAAATTTCATAGCACCTGCAGGCACAGTAAGTTTTACTTGGTTTTCTTCAACCTTTAATGGCTTACCTGATAAAATATCTTTTGCAGATGTAGGCTGTTTTTTATTGAATGTAATGACTGCATTTCTCTCTTGAGGGTCTAAGTACCCTTGATCAAGTAATATAACACGAATATGACTTTCATCTAATCTAATAGCACTCCACGCAGCCCCTTTTACATTGATTAATAAATTATCTGCTCCTTTTTTAGCAGTTTCCATCAATATAGCACCAAATTCCTTTGGTTCTAAACGTTCTCCATTCACTATACCATAACTTACATCACTCTTGATATAAGGTGTATTATTCTCTTTTAAAGAAACTTCACTTTCTCCAGGAGCAATTGGTATCATCCCATTTGGTAATTCTGGAACAAAATTTAACCATCTGTAATCTACACCTAAAGCCTTAGAAAAATCATATTCCGGCACACTAGATCCAGCCCAATGTACTTGTGTTACAGATAATACAGCTTCTTCATCTTCTTTTCCATAATTATCTACATCATGCCCTGAGTGTTCTTTTTCCGTAAATTTTTCGTTAAGTCCATCAATCACATGCCATGATCCTATAGATTCAATATTATCCTGATTTGCTTGAGGCAAAACTCCCGAGCCCATGAGCGCAAATAATAGGTTGAGCTCTAAATCATCTTCTAAATCAAAATTTCCAGAAATAACCCCATGCTTAGCTCCATAAATAGCACGCATGACACCACTTCTAACAAAACACGATGGTAATCTTTGTCCGCCAGGAGCAAAAGGTCTCCATCCCGTTACATTATCTCCTACTATACGCATTCCAAAATTATCAACATACCCTCCCATCATCATACCGACTCTTCCTGCTAAGTTCAAATCTTGCGTATACGAATTGGTATCTTCTGTACAAGGCACTACGATATCTTTGTATTTTTTAGACAAAAACAATGTTCGCCATGGTTCTAACTGTACATCTGTAGCCCAAAATGTTTGTTTATATCTGTAATATAATTTTGCAAAACCATGTTCTCTACACGCTTTGGCCAGTCTTGGCATAATGGTATTTACATAGTAATGAGAACGAGGATCTTCTGTCTTTGCCATTTCTGCAAATACGAAACCATGACACGTTGTAGGTGCAACTTTTAAAATCTTTTCTAAGGTATTGATATCTGTATAAAAAGGATCGCTTCCATGCCCCGCCCAAATCACAAAAGGCTCTTTGTTTTTTTCAAACGTTCTAGCTCTATCCAAGAAATATGCTTCTTCATTTACATAATCTCCCCTTCTATCTCTCTTACTTCCATATTCTTCTCCAACAGCTGCTATGATTTCTGATCGATCATATTTCTGCCTCCAAGATTCCATTCTAGGAATAATAGTAAGATTTGCCCCCTTTAAATCCTTTATTTTCGGATCTAACTTGGATCTATACACCATTACCCATGGGTCTTTCTCTTTGGTTTGATAAGATGGTAATTCAAAAGACATCACCTGTTTGTATAACTCCTTGATGTTTTTCCTGACTTCAGGTACTCTTCCTATTGAAGGAGGGTTTCTTTGCCATCCTTCATTTGAGTTAATATCTAATGCATAAACTGCATTTCCGCCATCAACTTCTCCTGCTACAAAAAGTGTTTTACTTTCTTTCTCTAAGACTATTGAGTTTACCGCAAAACGTTCTTTCTTTTCTTTGGTTGATGTTCTTTCTATCAATTTCCCTTTGGTATCTACTTTAAAAACGATACGTCCATGGCGCATGATAATTTCATCCTTTATAGGAGTTAATGATTCTCCAATAGCATGGGCATAAATGTACTTGGCGCCTTGTTTTTCTTCTTTAGTAGTCGGTGTGAATTTTACAAAATTGTTTCCGTCACCATCAATGGCATAAAATGCTGGAAAGAATTGTCTCGTAGTTCCAAAAATTAAGACATCATCTCTTCCATCTTTATTTACGTCACTAACTTTAACATCTGTAACCATAAGAGATTTATAATCTTTAGGCAATTTGGTGGTTTTGAATTCTTTTAATTCTTCTCCACTTATAGGATCTAAAAAAGCACCATAAGAATATCCTGTTTTATCATGGGTATAGGTCATTACAAACAATGAATTGGTGTTTTTATCTACAAAATTACCTGCTTCCATTCTTGCCATAACTCCTTTGATTTCATTAGCAGAAACCAAAGCACCTTTATTATCTAATTTGTAAAGACGATTATTATTTCCCCCTACAAATACAAATGCGCCTTCATCGGTCTTTATAACTTCAACTTGACTTAAACGGACTTTAACTTCAGGTCTAAAATTCCAAAGCGTTTTTCCCGTACTATCCCAGCAATGTACATAACCGTCGGCTGAAACTGCGATATATTCATCTTGATTATCTCCGTTAATATCTTCGGCTTCAATATCAAAAACAAGTGCATTATTATTTGGTGTACTTGTTCTCCAGAGCTCTTTACCACTGGTGGTATAACACCCTACTTCACCAGTTAATCCTGAAATAAACAAAGCAGGCTCATTACCTATTTGGGTACTCACTACCTTTCTAATGCTTGATATGCTAGTTATAAAATCTTTAGGTTTTTTAGGGCTTTCATCATTTGCTGTACATGTGAAATTGCATAAAGACAGAATTACTAAAGTGAATGATAATTTGATTTTCATTGAGTTCTAATTATTTTTTTAGTTGTAGTTTAAACATAAGACAACAATTCTAGTATTTAGTTTAATTATGATACTAAAATGATTTTTACTTTTGACTATCAACTATTGACATATTTTAACTTTAAAAAACATCAATAGTTAAAAGCGTTTTATTCAAACTCACTTTATTTGAATAATAACTTTACCTCATCCATAATTACCTTGGTATCTAGTTCATCTATTTTTTGGGTTCTGTATTCAAAACTAAAACCATAACCACTAGGCAAATCAGTTAAATCTATAGAAGCAGGTTTCTTATCGATAATCCTTACAAAACCAGGCTTTTGCTTGTATTCCTCTTTTATTTCTTGCCACTTTGTCCATTCATTTATTTCGCCATTTCCGGTTGTATCGACCCCTACTCTTGCTTCCACGCCTTCTACCCAAGGCCCAGAACTTATAAAATCTACTTCTCCTCTTTGTTGAATTAAATAGAATTTCCCTTCTGCAAACCCAATAGTAGGGTCTGGGTGTCCTTTCCCTAAACTTCCTCCAAAAACAAACTGCTTATTGATATCATCACTACTAAAATACCCCAACTTGATTCCTTCACCTACAGGATCGTAGTCACAGAATAAATAATAGCGGTCTCCAATTTTAATATTTGTCCAATCTCCATAAGCATTTTGCTCTGGTGTATGAATCTCGTATTGTAATGGCTTTTTATCGCTACTGTGTTTAAACCCACCATACTTACCTGTTGGTGTTGTTCTATGGTCAACGGCAGGTGTAGGCATAATTTTAAAATCATGTATTCCATCCTTACTTACTGCATGTCCTGCCAAAGGAGAATCAAAAGAATGCGCTCTTGCATCAATAGGATCCCAATTTTCATAAATTAAGTGAAACAGTCCGTCTTCATCTCTTAAAATAGAACAATCTGATCCATGACTAGGATCAGGAAAAACCATCCCCATATCTTTCCCCATTTTACCATCTTTTAAATCTTCATCAATAATTAAGTGCGGATCTTGATCATTTGGAAAATCATAATAGATATAAAATTTCCCATCTACATATTCTGCCGTTGTTACCCATTTAGCTCTAAGATTAGTCACTGGACCATAGTGTTTCCAGTTTTTCATATCTGTACTATGCCATGCGTGATAGCCTTTTTGACTATCATCTACATTGTATTTACTTTTTTTCCAAGTTCTATCAGGTAATCTTGTAGACTGATACGCTTTGTAGGTTCCTAACAAATAATAATCTCCTGGCTTAACGGGTATAAAAACCTGAGCATTATCTATTTCATCACCGGCCAAAGTGGGAATCTCTTTCCAGTTATCCCATGCGGCAGATTGTTTGAATACAATAGATCTTGCCTTTTTCTTTTTTTTGTACTTTTTGACAATACTTTTATACGAACTCACCAAACTATCTGATAAAGCCTGTTCGTTTTTAAAGGAGATATTTTTTGCTGTATCTGATGATGCCTCCCATTCTTTCTGGGTTTGTATTTTCCAATTTGAACCTCCTTCTTTTGGTTGCTGACTATTTGCAATTGAAACAAGAGCCATTAGGGATAATTGGATAATTTTTTTCATCTTCATTCTATTGTTCTGATTTTATTAATATTTTTAATTAGTTAATCTCTAGAAATATAAATATAGGTTGCGCCCATTTCTTTATTGTCTTCACTAATAAACCAAGCTCTTACTAAATTAGGCCCTTTTTCTAGTGGTAATGTAAAAACGGCTTTGGTATCTGTTTTTTTTATTTCCACCTCTTTCTCAGTATCCCCAGCACGCAACCTTACTTTAACTATTGGAATAGCTTCTCCTTCGGGCATCATAACTGGTTTTCCTTTATCCAATATATCTCCTGAAGTTACTGCTGGTAATCTCTCTATCATGGGATGGTTTAGTTCCTTTGGCCATCTGGTTACTTCAAAAGTATAGGTTCCTTTTTTTTCGACTTCAATAGGCCAAAAACCAGCGCTTATTTTCTTTTGAAGCACATAGCTTTGCATGGCTGTTTTTTGTCTTGCATGATCATGTACCATAGCATCAGGTGTTAACCAGACTTCTCTGTCGTCTTTATGGCCAATAACAACTCTAGGATAAGGCACATAACCTGGCTTCACTTCATCCCAATATTCATTATACTTTTTTGTTAATGCTTTTACTACCTCTGGATATAAATTGGCGACATTATTCTCTTGCGACGGATCTTTTTTAATGTCATATAATTCCTTTCCTTTTATCCATCGCCATTGGGATGTTGCCACCAAACTATTCAATCCTTTCTGAGGGACTTCCCTAACATTTTGAGAATGCAAAATCAAGGTTTTATTATTCTCATTTACAGGCTTATCATATAAAAAACCTGATAAACTTTCACCATCAAATGGCAAATTTGCTGTTTTAGGTTTTTCTAAATCACATAGTTCTATAAGTGTTGGAAGAATATCAACATGAAGTGCAAAACCATTCACATCTCTACCTTTATTTAACTTGCCTTTAGGCCAATGTACAAACAATGGCACCCTATGCCCACCTTCATATTGAGATCCCTTTTTGCCTTTCATTTCAGCATTGTAAATCCGCTCACCTTTTGCCGTTCCGTTGTCGGTCATAAAAAGAAGAATGGTGTTTTCATCTAAGCCTTGTTGTTTAAGAAATTTTCTCAATTGTCCAAGGTTTTCATCAAAGTGGGTAATGGTAGCATAAAAGTCCTTTTCATCCTCATTTAGCCTATCCTCATCATCATATATTTTTCTCCACTCTTTTAATACATTCCATGGGTCATGAGGCACATTGGTAGCCAAGTACACAAAGAACGGCTTATCTTTGTTTTGCTTCACAAAATTCATGGTTTCTTTGAAAAATATATCGGAGGAAAACCCTTTAAAAGGTTCCCATTCCCCATTTCTCTGATAGTGATCATTCATTCTGTCATTTCCCCAGTAATCACTAGAAGTTCCAACTCCACCATCTCCATGCCCCACCCACTGATCAAAACCTTTATCTATAGGTCGGTAAGGATAGTTTCCTCCAAGATGCCACTTTCCAAACAAAGCTGTTTGATAACCAGATGCCTTAAAATATTCTGCCATGGTTGTCTCATCAATATGCAAATGATTTCTAAGGTTGATCGTTGTACGTACGTGGGTTCTATCAGATAAACGTCCTGTCATTAAGGCTGCTCGTGTTGGTGCGCAAAACGAATTAACATGAAAGTCTGTAAACCTAGCGCTTTCCGCATGTAGCCTATCAAGATTTGGCGTTTTTATAATCGGATTTCCATGTGCAGCGATATCTCCATAACCTTGATCATCGGTCATGATGACTATGACATTAGGTTTTTCTTTTTGCGCCAATATATTATGACTTATAAAAACCAAAAGGCTAATTAAGAGTATCCTTTTTTTCATTGCATGATTTATAATATCTTATTCTACTGATACTAGGTCTTGCATATATTTATCAAATGCTTCACCATCAAATGGCACTACAACTATCTTACTTGCGTGATTGTCGTTGCCTCTATCTTGTCCTTTTTTAACATCAATTACTGAAAATATGAAGTGTGTCACATGACCATCTTCAACATAAGCTGTAGGCCTTTCTATAAATTGCCAATCGTTAATGGTACCATCTGTATATTTAAAGATTTTAGACTCTCCTTTTTTAAAGGCAATCCCTCTATAAACCCAATCTTTGATACCGTCTTTGGATGTAAAATGATGCGATGTTTTTGTAGGCCAATGGTTGTACACGATATGATACAAACCGCCACTATGCCAAATTGTTGGGTCTTCATTTCTAGTCTGAGGTAGATTTGGATATTTTTTATAAATACGATCTCCCATAATTTTATAGGGTCCTAAAATGCCATTTTCACTAATCATAGGCGCTGTAGAGCGTGCTATAATCATATATTTACCATCAGGCCTAAGCATTACTTTTACGTTAGACATATTCCCATAATGAGGTTGTTCTGGGTTTGAATACCTTGCTAATCCCATTCCGAATCCATTAGGATCTTCCACTTTTATTGGTCCCAATAATTCAAATGGCCCATTGGGATTATCTGACACAAAAATTTCTCCAGGTGTTAGCTCACTTGTTACAACAGCATAACGGTCATCATGCATTCTTAAACCAATAACATTATGCCCTATACCATCTTTCCAATTTGGCCATGTTAAGCCTTTATCTTCATAAGGCCCCATAATGTTATCTGATACTGCGTGCATGCCTTTTGACCCTATGTGCCAACCATCACTATGATTATAACTCTGATTCCATTTGCTAGCATACATATGATATTTCCCAGCATCGTCTTTTACAATTCTGCCATCCCAATAGCACCATTTTTCTAGTTTAGGATCTTCTAATCCATTTTTCACATCTCTTGGTAGAACATTTTCTGCACCCCAAATGCCTTCAGAAATCAACTCCCCTTGTGGTTCCATTGGTAAAAAAAAATCAACCAATGATTTTTGCTTTTCTTCTTGTTGATGCTCAACTTGAACAACACCTTTTTTATTTTCATTTTTACATCCTATTAAGACTAAAAATGATAACACTATAATTAATAACTTGTTCATGATACGTTTATATTTCAAATAGTTGATATCCTTCTTTTAAACAGAAGAAAACACCTATGTGCTAATTATTTATGTTCTATTTTTAGGAATGAGTTTTTTCAATTCATCTGCTACCTTCCTAAAATGTGCATTCGTCTTTTGCGGTGATAACAGATTATTCAACTCTTGCGGATCATTTGTGTGATCATACAATTCTTCATCTCCATTTACATAGTTAATGTAATTCCATTGATCTTGTACAATACTTACATGTTGCCTAGGAGATGTAGAAGTTACTATGGCAGGAATATCCCGTTTTGCTTTTGGATTATTGATGAATGGCACTAAACTCTCCCCTGCCAATTTATGAGGTGCTTTTACACTTGTCATTTCAACTAATGTTGGGTAAATATCAATCATAGAAACTGGTTCATTCACTTTTCCTATTGGTTTTCCAGGAACTTTAATTAACATAGGCGTTCTGCTACTTCCTCGCCATAATACTGCTTTTCCTAAACGCTCTTTCATCCCTAATTGATAGCCATGATCTCCCATAAAAACAATTATGGTATTATCTTCTAAACCACTTTTTTTCAAACCATCTAAAATTATTCCAACCGCAGCATCTGCATACGTTGTAGAAGCTAAATAGGCATGCCTTAAACGTTTATGCTCTTCGGGATATGGTTTTACGTATTTTAAAAACCATTTTAAGCCTGATGGTGCAGATTTAGGTAAATCATCTAAATCATCTGCTGGATAATTTGGAAGTTCTATTCTGTGCTTATTTTCTGGAGTTTCATACATATCAAAAAATTGCTTTGGAGCAATCATTGGTATATGAGGACGAAAAATACCTAATGCTAAAAAGAAAGGTTTTTCATCCACTCTAGGTGCTTTTGCTACTTCTGGATGCGATAGGTCTTTGTTTAAGAATGCACTACCAAATTCGGCAGTATTAAAATCTAATGTATTTGAAGGATCAACATCTGTTGGCCCATAATTCCATGTACTTTTTATACTTTTTTTGGCTTGTTCATCTGGCACACCAAAACCTCGTCTAATCCATAATGGCACTTTGTTTTCATCTAAAAATTCCTTTTTAAAGTTTTTTCCTGTGTAATTGCCCGTTTCGATACCTGCCTGAAATGTCCAAGAAATGGGGTCAGATTCTGGCCTTGGTTTTGGTTCTGTTCTTCTTCTACCATGGAATATCTTACCTGCCATAATTGAGTTATATCCGTTTCCTTTCAATAACTGCGGCAAAGTGATTAAGTTCTTAGATTCTGGTGTGCTTCTAAAAGGAATACCATTATTGTATACTTTGGTTACTTCTGGTCTTAAGCCTGTCATCATTGCAGCCCTAGATGGATTACAGGAAGGGGAGACCGCATAAGCTTCATTAAACTGTAATGATTCTTTTGCCAAGGCATCAATATTTGGTGTAATAGCTGAACCATCAAAAGCACCTACCATAGTATTTAAATCGTCTACCATGATAAGAAGGATATTCATTTTTTTGATATCCTTTTGCTGTTGTGCATGGGTTTGTACACCTAAGACAAGGAAACAAAGTGATAAAAGTTTTATTACATTTTTCATGATTATCAATTAAGATCTTATTTCTTCACTATTTTGTTTATATGCTCTTGAATTTTTTCATTTTGATCACCTGCTAATGTCATATAGTCTTCAATACCATGGGCTAAATCTTTTGCAATTTGTTTGTATTGTGGATTGTCAATAAAATTTACACGTTCATTTGGGTCTGCTTCAATATCAAACAACCAAGGTTTTTCTTTGCCTGCTAAATGTAATTTATAGCGTGTTGTAATGGCAGCATAATGACCAAGACGCGTATATGTAATATCTTTCCAATCAATGGGTGAAGGATCGCTTAAAATAGGTGAAATATCCCTCCCTGCTACTTTTGGACATTCAATATTCAGTAAACTTAAGAATGTAGGCATCCAATCGGTATTATTTGCAGCGAGATTAACCACTTTATTACGCGGAACTAATGGATTATTTCCTGCTTCTCCCTGCGCTATAATGCAAGGTATTTTTGCTGAAGCTTCATGTATAGTTCCTTTATTAACACGCCCATGCTCCCCAAGTAAATCGCCATGATCTGACGAAAACATAATAATTGTATTTTCAAAAACACCTTCATCCTTTAGTTTTTGAATGATACGCCCTATGTTATCATCAATACACTTTACCATTCCTAAATATTGACGAATACTTTCCTTCATTTTTTTCTCATTATTGGTTTTACCATCTGGTTTTTGCCATTTAGGAAGCTTAGATTTCTTATCCTTTTGAGCCATATTATAAGTTTCTGGCAATTGTACTTCTACATCTTTATACATGGTATCGTAAGGCGCACGCACAAAATCAGGTGTATGAGGATCTGGAATACTTACCATATAAAAGAATGGTTGTGCTTTGTGTTCATCAATAAATTCAATGGTTTTATCGGCCAACCAATCTGTAGTAAACTTTACATTTTCTGATTTTCCATCTGTATATATAGGTTGCCCATATTTATCATTAACACCTAAAGGTTTTATAGCTCTTGGATTGGCTTTATATGGCTTTCCGTTTTTATTTATTCCTATCCACTTATCATGACCTCCATTAAACATAAAGCGTTTATCTTGCCAACCGTAAGTATCTTGTGGATTATCTATTGGATATGGTGACCACCAATTTTTATCTTTATCAAGTCCTCTATCTGTTCTGCTCTCTGCCAAATGCCATTTACCAGCATACCCTGTCATATATCCAGCATCACTTAACACATCGGCTATGGTAGTTACATCAGATTTTAAATATTTTCCATCTCCCTTTTTGTTTGAATTATTAGGAATCCCCAAAGTCATAGGATACATACCTGTCATCATAGAAGCTCTTGAAGCTGTACAAACAGCAGCACTACAATACATTCGGTTAAAAATCACACCGTTATTTGCTAAACCATCTAAATGAGGTGTTTCTACATACGCCTCTGGCCCCCAGAGATAGGCTTGGTCTTGTGCTAATTGATCTCGATAAGCACCAATGGTTCGAAAATTGTGTTCATCAGTAATAATCCAAATTACGTTTGTTTTATTGGGGCTTTTATTCGTTGAAATTTCTGTGTTATTCGTTGCTTTGGTATTACCACATGAAGTAATGAATAGTAATAGGATTAATAAACTAATTGATTTTAAGTATTCGAGCTTTCCCATTATCGTTTTAAGATTTGTTAATTATATTCTGAAGTTGTTCATCTAACTCTTTAACTAAATCTGGGTGAAACCTGATAATGTTGTTTTGCTCCCCAGGATCTGTTTCTAAATTATAAAGCTCTGGTTTCGCATTTTTGTTATTTTTGGTTGGGCCAATAATATATTTCCAGTTTCCTTTTCTTATAGCAATACGCCTTAGTGCTTCTTCGATAGTGTAACTATGTCCCTTGGTATCTTTCCCTAAAAATGCATTGATGCTACTTCTACTGTCAGACGCATTACCATTTGGGATGTTTTGATTCAATAATTGCGCAAAAGACGCAATGAAATCCACTTGATTAACTAAAGCATCAGATACGCCTGGTTTGATTTGACTTGGCCAACTTACAATAAACGGTACTCTTGTTCCTCCTTCGTAGATTTGGTATTTTCCTCCACGGTATTTTCCTGAAGCATCGTGCCCTCTATCAATTTCTCCATAAGATTGCATAATAGTAGTACCATCATTATAACCATCATCGTATACAGGACCGTTATCACTTGAAAATATAACAATGGTATTTTCTAATAGACCTTGGGCTTCTAAGGTCTTCATTATTTCTCCAACAGACCAGTCAAACTGAACCATAGCATCACCACGGTACCCTAATTTTGTTTTCCCTTGGAAACGTTTATGTGGTGCTCGTGGTACATGAATGTCTTGTGCTGCATAATACAAAAAGAAAGGTTCGTCTTTGTGTTGTTTAATGTAGTTTTTTGCTCTTTTTACAAATACATCTGTCATGCCTTCATCATTCCATAATGCACTTTTTCCACCAGACATGTATCCCATTCTACCGATACCGTTTATCACAGTATTGTTATGCCCTCGCCCCGTATTCATATAATACGTCATAGCTTCAGGGTTTACTGTTCCATCTGGATACTCCGTATTGCCATCAACTTTTAAATTTGCCTTCTTTTTAGCAACATATAAAGGGTCATTAGCACTTAAATTAACCACTTTATAATTTTCTAAATATACAGAAGGTACACGGTCGTTTGTAGACGGCAGTAAAAAAGCACTATCAAAACCTATTTCTAAAGGCCCTGGTTTTACTTCTCCATTCCAATCTGTTTCAACACCTTCTGCTCCTAAGCCTAAATGCCATTTCCCTATTACTGCTGTATGATAACCTGCGCTTTTAAATAAACTAGGCAATGTAAAAGCGTCTGTTGAAATTGATAATGGGGCGTTTGGTGGCAAAACACTTAACCCATTTCTAAAGGCATATACTCCTGTAAGCATTGAATATCTTGATGGTGTACATGTTGCTGCAGAACAATGACCATCTGTAAAACGCAAACCATTTGCCGCCAGTTTATCTATATTTGGTGTAGGTATGAGTTCTGAACCATAAGCCCCTACATCTCCGTACCCAACATCATCTCCATAAATAATGATAACATTTGGTTGTTTTTGAGCATTACAACTCACAGATACAAACAAAACGATAAGCAATTGAAATATGTTTTTCATAAATAGTCTAGTGTTTTCGGTTTTTTAAAAGGAATTTATTTTTCTTGTTATAAGACTTCAAAAATGGCTTTAAGTTTAACTACTATGACCAAATTTAACGCCATGATACTACACCAAAGTATTCATAAATAAAATACACGTACTTTTAAGTAAAAGAAAGGTTGTAAAAACCATCCTTTGTAGAGTTTAATAATTAAAACACGCCATTTAGAGACCTATTGATTTTCAGGATGATAAGTGGTATAGAATTAGTAAAACAGAATTTGCCCTACAAATAGTTCTATCTTAGGATTATGCTTTACAAAAACTTTATAATACCTGTAAGATTTTGATTTTGGTATTGCTAATTCTAATGATTTTAATTTTTCTTTATTCAATCTTAAAAATATTTTCTTTTCTAGAGATGTCCAGTCTGTTTTGTTATCACTACCCAAAACTTCAATAAATTGTATTGGGCTTTTTTTTATTTTCTTACCCCTAACACTAATGTTAAGATTGATTTCAGATAACACCACATTATTATTTCCAAAATCGGCTATTGCTATTAGAGGCTTATCCTTAAATACCGCCCAAAATTTCGAATATTTTACTTTATTTTCTGGCTTTACTTCATCTACTAAAATTTGATTTGCATGCGCTATATAATCCGCATGAATATTAGGGTATTCAACTTCAAAAGCAACAGGTTTTAACCCCTTGTCATAAAAAACAAACTTTGCTTCCTTGCTTTGCTCCCAGCCACTCTTAAACGCTTTGGCTTTAATTGTTTTGCTTTTTTTACCGTTTAAGTTTAATTCAAAAGGCGCTTTATACAACAACGAGTTCTTATCAGGTTTAGAGCCATCCAAAGTATAATACATCTCTACTCCTGCCATTTTATGTTTAAGCGTTATTTTTTCAACTGAATTGATAATATTTTTATCGTCTACTAAAACTGGAGGCGCCAAAATTGTTTCCTCTTTTGTATCATTAATATAACCTTCAACTATATTTACATCGTTTAATGCTGCTCTAAGTGAAGAAATATCCTCTTCTGTCATGTTGGTATTCCACAAGTACAGTTCTTCCAAACTTTCCAGTTTTTTTAAGTCATCGCTAATTTTAACATCAACTTTCGTATCTGATAATGATAATGATTTCAACTTTTTACATGATAACAATTGCTTTACCACATCGTTTGTTATTTGAGTTGAATTTAGAATCAAAACTTCTAAATTCTCAAAACTTGAGAGATTGTTTAAATGTGAATCCTGAACTGGTAAATTTGACAAATTAAGGCTGACAAGTTGCTCTTTTATTTTTGATAAATCTGAAATATACTCTGGTTTGAAAGACTTTTTACCAAAGATAGCAACATCAATAGCTGGAGATTTATGGGATTTTTGAATTACTGTGGTATAAGGATTATTCAATGCTTCAACAACATCTGTATCGGCATAATCAAAATCATACTGAACAATTTTATCACCAACCTCCTTAAGCCATTTATTATTAACTATCTGATGTAAAGTATCTGTTTTTTGCAATCCAACAAGCGAAACGGTATCATTTATACCATGCTTAATCCATGTTTGAATAAGTTTAATTTCTGAATCTGTAAGTTGTGGTTTTCCTTCAGGCGGCATATGCTCTTTATCTTCAATTGGCAGAAATACGCGCTTTAAAAACAGACTTTCATCAGGTTGATGCGCTAACCAGACGGAGCCGTTTTCTCCACCTTTTTTAACCCCTGCAAGTGTACTTAAATCTAACTCACCTTTCTTCTTTTGTGGGTTATGACAACTCACACATTTTGCATCTAAAATAGGTTGAACAAACCCAGTATATATTGGTGTGTTCTCGCTTACTTTTGGTTTATTCATCGCCACAAGAGGCTCTGTAATAAAATGTGTGCCGTGTGTTAAACCTGCTCCATAATGTCCTGCAAAGGTGACGCCTATTAAACATGCAAATAAAAGTACTTTGTAAACTTTTTGATATTTATAAATAAGTATTAATGTAAATACTACAAAACTAATAGCAACCCCCATCCATTTGTGCCATGTCATTAGCTCTGACTCATACCCTTCTAAGGACAACACAAGCCCCATAATAGTTGCTATTACCGTAGTAAATGATGTTAATAACAAAACAAACCAATTAATGGTATTGAATGATGTACCATCTATCGCCTTTTTAAACAATTGCATTAATACCAATAGCGCAATAAATGCTACCGGAAAATGAAGTACCAAAGGATGCATTCTACCTAAAGGTTGTAGCCAAAAAGGGACTTCAACATACCCTTCAAACAACAACAAAAACGCTAATACTACGTGTAGAAAAAAAACGATGTTGATCGTTATATTCGTAATTTTCTTCATCTATGTGATAATATCTTTAACAACATGACCGTGAACATCAGTCAACCTAAAACGTCTTCCTAAATGTTTATAGGTTAATCTTTCGTGGTCTAAGCCCATTAAATGCATAATCGTAGCATGTAAATCGTGAATGTGTACTGGGTTTTTGATGATATTATATCCTAATTCGTCGGTTTCACCATAAGAAGTTCCAGCTTTTATGCCTCCACCCGCCATAAAAATACTAAAGCATCTTGGGTGATGGTCTCTACCATAATTGTCTTTGGTTAGTTTTCCTTGGCAGTAGTTGGTACGTCCAAACTCGCCTCCCCAAATTACAAGTGTTTCATCTAATAAACCTCTTTGTTTTAAATCTGTAATTAACGCTGCAGAAGCTTGATCTACATCTTTAGCTTGATGCTGAATATCACCTACTAAATTTTTATGTTGGTCCCAACCCTGATGGTATAATTGCACAAAACGCACACCCGACTCAGATAATTTTCTTGCCAATAAACAATTCGCAGCATAGGTACCAGGTATCATACAATCGCTACCGTACATTTTTTTAATATGGTCTGGCTCTTTAGAAACATCTGTAATTTCTGGAACTGCAGTTTGCATCCTAAATGCCATTTCATACTGCTTAATTTTTGATTGAATCTCAGGATCTCCAAATTCTTGATAGGACATCTCATTCAATTCCCCCAATTTATTAAGCATATTTCGTCTAAAACCTCTATCCAGACCTTTTGGGTCGCTTAAATATAAAATAGGGTCTTCACTTGCACTTAATTGCACCCCTTGATGGGTACTATCTAAAAATCCGTTAGACCATAATTTGGAATAAACACCTTGCCCGTTACCCTTACCTTTTGATAATAACACGCAGTAAGCTGGTAAATTTTTATTTTCACTACCCAAACCATAACTAAACCAAGACCCCATACTTGGGCGACTACCAACTTGCGCTCCAGTTTGAAAAAACGTTAATGCAGGGTCATGATTAATAGCATCGGTATGCATACTTTTTACAATACAAATATCGTCTGTGATTTTGGCTATGTTTGGAAACAAATCACTTACCCAAGCTCCTGATTGCCCATATTGTTTGAACCCAAATTTTGAGCCTACCAAAGGAAACGATGTTTGGTCTGCTGTCATACCAGTTAGCCTTTGATCACCTCGTATTGAAGCTGGCAAATCCTGCCCAAACATTTCGTTAAGTTTTGGTTTATAATCAAAACTTTCCAATTGAGATGGGGCTCCATTTTGCACTAAAAAAATGATACGTTTAGCCTTTGAAGCAAAATGACGCATCCCTAAAGGCAGTTGATTACTTGCATCAGAAGCTCCCTTTAATAAATCTGGCATTAACAACGAACCTAGTGCAACACCTCCCAAACCTAATGCTGCTTTAGATAAAAAGTGCCTTCTGTTTATATTTAAATTGTTCTCAAAAACTTCTTTCTTCATTGGTGCTGTTTTTAACTTTTAACTATGGCTTCTTCCATATTGTAAATGGTATGTATCACTTGCATAAGCGCTGCTATTTTTACTGAATCTCCATCTTTTAATAATGGATATTCACCAACATTGATAAACTGATTGGCTTTCTCTATTGCTTTTGAAAAATAGACTTCTTTCTCCTTATAATAGCTTACTAAAAGTGCTTTTTCTTCGGATTTAATATTTCTACATAAGATACTTTTAAAAGCAAAATCGATATTGTCTTCAACAGAATTAGACTTTTCATTTAAACGTTGAGAAAATACTCTTGATGCTTCTAAAATAGTAGGGTCATTTAATACAATCAATGCTTGTAAAGGTGTGCTTGTTGATTGTCGTCGCACTTCACATTGATCTCTACTTGTAGCATCAAAAATCATTTGAACAGGAGGCATAGATGTACGTTTTGTAAAAATATACAAGCCTCTTTTATATAAATCATCTCCAGTATCCCTCGCATAAGTAGACAAAAATCCTCTTCCCGAAGAGGAGGCTTCCCACAAACCATCAGGTTGGTATATTTTTATACTTCTTCCTCCAATTTCATTGTTTAGCAAGCCGCTACTTGCTAATACATGATCCCTAACCATTTCTGAAGTAAACCTCAACCTTGGCGACCATGACAAATATTTATTATCAGGATCTAAAGCCAATTTTTCTGGAGAGATGACTGATGATTGCTGGTAAGTGGATGACATTACAATCGTTTTTACCAAACGTTTCATATCCCAATTGTGTTCCATAAGATCTGCTGATAGCCAATTAAGCAAACCTACATGTGTTGGTAAGTTGCCTTGCATTCCAAAATCTCCTGATGTTTTTACAATGCCCTTACCGAAAATTTCTTGCCAAACTCTATTTACAAAAACACGGCTTGTTAACGGATTCTTTTCATCAAATAACCATTTTGACAATCCTAATCGGTTTTCTGAATACTTAGCTTTATCAAATGCCAAAATTGCTTCTGGTGTATCTGGAGTCACAATATCGCCTTTAGCATCGTACACCCCTCTTTCTAAAACATGTGTAGTTCTATCAACTTGCTCTTCTTCAACAACCATAACATCAACATTGACTGCACTCTCTTTATTGATAAATGGGAGTTTAGTTGCTACTATTTCATCAGAGATAGAAAGATACGGAGGTTCTGCTGTAGCCCTTAATCCTTCATTATTATTTTTGTTGGAGTTTTTATAAGGTGTTTTATCAAAAAAAGCGAACGCACTATAATAATCCTTTTGAGAAATAGGATCGTATTTATGGTCATGGCATTTGGCACATTCGTAAGTTAATCCTAAAAAGGCTTTTCCGAAGGTATTTGTCCTATCGGTTACATCTTCAATTCTAAATTCTTCAACTATAATTCCCGCTTCTTGGTTTACCTTATTATTTCTATTAAACCCAGTAGCTAATAAGGTTTCCACATTTCTTTCAGGCATTAAATCTCCAGCTAACTGGTAGGTTACAAAGGTATCATAACCATAATTTTCATTAAAGGCATGAATTACCCAGTCTCGCCAAGGCCACATGGTTCTTAAATCATCATCTTGAAACCCATGAGAATCTGCATAACGTGATACATCCATCCAATGGCTTGCCATTTTTTCGCCATAATGCTTGCTTGCTAATAATTCATCTATAATCTTCTCATAAGCATTTGGAGAAGTATCTTCTAAAAAGCGTTGTTGCATTTCAACTGTTGGTGGCAACCCTGTAATATCAAAAGATACACGTTTCAATAAACGGGATTTATCTGCGCGATTATTAGGAGTTAAACTGTTCTCTTTTTGTTTCTCCAGTACAAAATAATCAATCTCATTATTTACCCAATCTGTATGTTCTATTTGTGGTAATTCAGGTTTTTTAACCGTTTGGAATGCCCAATGTTTTTCGTAAGTAGCTCCTTGTTTAATCCATTTTTTGATGACCTTTTTTTCGTAAGCTGTTAACTTTAAATTTGTCTCTAATGGCGGCATTACTTCTGAGGTGTCTTTACTCGTAATACGCAAAAATGCTTGAGATTCTTTGGGTTTATGAGGCACAATAACAAACTGATTCTTGTTGTCTTTTAAGGTTGCATAAGCGCCATCTGGTGTATCTAAACGTAAATCGGCAAATCTTTTGTTTGCATCCGGCCCGTGACAGTTAAAGCATTTATCTGATAAAATTGGACGCACATCAAAATTATAACTTACCAATTCTGGCACAGGTTTTTCTGGAATCGTAACATATTTACTTTCCTTTTTGCAAGACACTAAAAGTGCAACCACCAAACATATAACTAATAGATTCTTCATAGGTTTATACACGCTCTAATTTTATAGGATAAGATTTATTAGCATTCCACTGACATACGTAAAGGTTTTTATCCTCATCCACACAAACATCATGACAATGATTAAACAATGGTGTATCCTGAACCATCATTTTTAATTTTCCTTTCTTGTATTTTGGAGCGGTTCCTCCAGGATTAGAAACCACCTTATTTTTTTTATCTAAAATAGTTACAAAGCCAGAATCTGGTGTTTGTTCCAAATATTTTAATCTAGACCAGCATACACCAGAGTATAGATTCTCTCCATCAATTACTGGGCGACACACAAATGCTCCAGGTAAATAAATAGTTTCCAAATATTTACCGTCAAGCGTAAATCGTTTGAAAGCATTGTGCTTTCTAGATGTGCATAATAGCGTAATGTTATTTGGGTCTCTATCATCTATAGCCACGCCATGCGCATTACTTAATTGATCATCGTTAAACCCTTTACCACCAAACTTTCTAATGAATTCTCCATTGCTATTAAATTGTAAAACCCAATCTGAACCATATCCATCCGCTACATAAATATCGCCATTGGGTGCTATAGCCGTTTCTGTTGGTTTGTAGCGCTCTCTTGGATTATCTTTATCGTAAACCCCTATTTCTTTAGGGTTTGGCAATTCCATAATCACTTTTCCGTCAATAGTTGTTTTTATAATTTTCCCTGTTAAAGGTTCGGTAATAAACAACACATCATCTTCACCTTCCTTAAAAAGCGTTAAGCCATGTGCAGATTTCATATTATGTGTCCAAGATGAAAGCAACTTTCCTGATTTATCGTAGACAATGATATTATTTTTAACTTCATCAGTCACCATAATTAACCTACCCTTAGAATCCATTACCATTTCATGGCAGTTCTTTACAGGTGTATTTTCAGGGTTTAAATTCCCCCATTGCTGATGTACGCGGTATTTAAAATCGCCATGACCAATAATCTGTTTACTTAAACTTGGTTTATTTATAATGGAAAAACCATAGGTTGGTATTGTTATAGCTGCACTAGCCAAGGCAGTAGTTTTTATAAAATCTCTTCTGGAATTTTTCATCTTAATTTCTATTTGCTACCCAAACTTTATAAAATTAGGCATTATCTCGTTAATTTCTTACTGAAATTTTTAGCTTTAAAAATCTGTTCGTCTGCTTTACCTTGATTTATTATTACATCAAAATCATACTTTTTTAAATCTAATACAGTTGAGACCGTTTTTATACATAAAGGTTTAGTTTCAAAAGATTTTAATTTAGGAATTTTCACAACACCTATTAGTTCTTTAAAGTCAGTTCCTGATTTAAATACCTTTAAATTCGCTTTTTCTGAAATTGCCATACCAAAATTAGATACTTCGATTTCTATCTTATTTTTTGAAATTACATTAGGTAGTTTTGGAGAAAGTATAGCTCCATCATAAACAACTTCTGGCAATCTAGCATATGCAAAAAGCAATTGCCCTTTGGTTGTTTTACCTAAAATTTTAGCTGAAAAATTGTCTTGTGCTAAACCATGGTTACCTTGAAATGTGATGATAACGTCATTTCCCTTTATCATATGTGTTTTATACCTTGCTCCTTTTCCGTAATTCACATGATCGGCATTTCCAAAAACCAAGGATTTAAAATCGACATCGTTTATGGCATCAAACCCCACTTCTGATTTGAATAAAACTTTTATTTCATCTGTATTCGAATCAATTTTTACTGTATTTAAAACCTCTACTAATTTACCTTTTTCCATAGGAATGCAAATAAGTTTAGAACTATGCCTATCGCTTCCTAAATCGAAATGTTTTAGAGTATCAATTACTGCAAAATTGGCTTGATATGCCCTACCATATTTATCTTGCAATAATTTTATTCTTTCATATTTAAACCACTCTTCTTTTGTTCCATTAAAGCGTTTTGCTATTCCTGGTCGATAGGCTTCTCCATCTTCCCTTACCCACTTTATGCCGTCTTTAGAACGCAGGTGCCATGCTACCCTACCTTTCCAATCATTTACAATGGCATGGTATTGAATGTTGGTTTTCCAAACAAATGGATCTTCATACTTACCTTCAAAAACAGGATACGAGGTATCATCCATAGCGCGGTACCAAGTAGACAAACCATCTTTACTAAACCAGGAACTCCCTTGCCTATTCAGCATTAAAAAACTACCATCTTCGCGCTTTGCAAAGGTTAAATTGTGTAAGAAGTTTTTACGTTTAGAATCTGCTAATCGGTCTCTAAGATCAAAATCATACTGCTTATACTCCCAAGGGCCATTTATGTTATCTGAGATATAGTAGTTTGGGCTCTTATTTTTATCTATTACGTAGATAACATATTTACCTGTTTTGGTGACATACCATTCTGGATTATGGCCAGGACCAACCTCATCAACAACTTTATAAGGGCCTTCTGAATTGCTTGAAACAGCATGAACTACCGTGGAATTTGGCCAATACATATGCCCTTCTTTAATGTTTTCGGGCCATCTACAAACAAATAAATGGTATTTACCATCAGTATACAACTTTGTATTACCCCCCCAATATGACCATTTAGGATCTTCAATACCATTATTTATATTTCTTGGTATTACTTTTTTCGTACCCCACACATTATAACTCACTTCCCCTAAATTAGACATTGGTAAGAATCTATCTAAAAAGCGAGCTCCATAAATAAGGTTTTCCCATTCGGTTGGTATTTCACGATTTACAACCTGAATTCTTTTCTTTTTTTGATACTCTTGTGCTTGAATATTAAGGAAAAAACATAAGCTACAAAGGGTAAATATTGATAAAATTCTATTGCGCATCGTAAAGATTAAATTAAAAAATATATTCTCTCAAATTTAAATATTCAAAAACATCATAAAGTAGCGCTATGCTAATTTGATGTAGTTTTACGTAAACACAAACACCGAAGACAATAATATTTGAAATTATTGTAAAACTTATTTGAGCATAAAGTCTTCTGGTTTGTAACCGTTATTAAACTTCACATCACTAATTATGAATTTTGCTTTTTTACACCATTGTTTGTTCTCATCTAACTTATAGGTATCTCTTTTTACGGGAACGAAAACACCCTCAATACTTTCATACGTTACAAAAACTCTTGACTTAGGCTCTTTTATAACATCACCTCCTGTTTTTGAAAACACAAAGGCATCTAACAAATGGGTTTCTGGATTAAAGTACAATAGATACTCATCATTGGCTTTTTTTTCAGTCTTGCTATTATCGAATACCATTTTTACTTTATCAAGTTCAACACCTTTTAAGATTTCCTTACCTAAATAGGAGAATATGGTACTTGGATCAAACAACTTATACGACATGGCAAACCAGTAAAAAGTAATCCTCGAATTGAATGTTGCTGCATTTTTAGATTTTCTGTCGGTAAAGACTTTACCATTTACAGATAACATCCCTTCTCCATTTACCAATGCTTTTTTAATAATGCCTTCTTCTTTTTTGTAAGCACCTTTATATTCAGAAAGAGAATGCTCTCCTGAAAAAATATGCTTCTCTATAGAGTTCTTCTCTTTTTTACCATTGCCTTCGCTCGAATATTTAAAATATACATCTTTAGCGTCTAAAAGTGTTTGATAACCTCCATTTACTTCTGTTAATCTATCTAATAGTTCTTTGGATTTTGCATCCATTTTTTGAGCATTTACCGAAGTGCCTACGATCAGTAAAAAAGCTATAATTAAAGCGCTTGTATGTTTCATATGTTTTTAGTTTTATATCTGCTCTATGTATGTGTAATAACTTGTGATTGTTTCTCCGTTTTTTAACTCAAACCATGTTTGAATTTTTTGCTCACCCTTGGGTAAATCTACTTCGAAAACAATTTCTTGTTCTTCACCTGTTATCTTTTGGATAGCATTAAAGTCACCTACTTGCAACTTAGCTTTTACGGCATGAATTGCTTTTGTTAGTATTTTTTTGGCATCGTGTTTTTCTAAAACAAGTACAAAAGGTTTTGCTACATCATTTATTTTCACATACGATTCTCTAGCCCACCGTGCTAAGGAAATTTTATATGTTCCAGGAACCTCAACATCTATATAGGTATAACCATTGACATTTTTAGCCGAACGAATTACGCGTTGACTGTAAGCAACTTGCCCTCCTAACAAATTTTGAGAACTGATGGTGACAACTTTTTGCTTTTCAGGATTAATAATAAACGAACAATATTCATTGGCTTGTTTTGCTACATCTTGCCACCAAACTTCATAATGGTCTTGTAATTGCTTTACCATTTCAGGATGTTTATCAGCTATATTATTTTTCTGGGAAGGGTCTTCTTTGATATTATACAGTTCATTGCCTTGCACCAATCGCCATTGGTTATACATTACTGCATAATCTTTTCCTTTAATTAACGAACCATCTCCAACAGGTTTTCCAAACCGCCCTTGGTCATGCACCACCAACATTCTATCATGGATGATTTCTTCTGGATTGTTCAAATATTTTAATAAAGATATACCATCAAATTTTGGGTCTTTTTCATATTTTAAATCGCACACATCCATCAATGTTGGCAACAGATCTAAATGCGCACTTAATCCATTCACATCTTTTCCTCCTACCATATTCCCATTAGGATAATGAATAAAACAAGCTCCTTTATGCCCACCTTCGTATCTTGACGTTTTAATCCCTCTTAACCCTGCATTATAGCCTTCAACAGCCCAACCATTAAGCTGTCCTGGTGCACGAGGTTCTAACTTTGCACCTTTAATAGTACCATTATCATTTAAATATACAATGATGGTTTTCCTATCTAAATCTTCCTCTTTTAAAAAAGTCCTTAATTTTCCTAAATTCTCATCAATAGACGCAATCATACCATAAAAACGTGCTCTGGGCTTGGTTTCCGGATTATCTAAATATGATTTTGCATATTTAATAGGCACATGAAGCGGGCCATGTGGCGCATTAGTAGCTAAATAGACAAAGAACGGTTTTTCTTCATTACTCTTTATAAATTTTTGAGTTTCGTTGAACCACACATCTGTACAGTAGCCTTCAACTTTTTCAGGTTGATTATTTCTAAAATACGTATCATTGTAATAATCGTTATCCCAATAATCAGGTGATTCACCAATAACGCCTCCACCATGAATTAAGGCTTCATCAAAACCTCGGTCTGAAGGTCTAAATGGATAATTATCGCCTAAATGCCATTTTCCGAAAATCGCAGTTTTATAACCATTGGATTTAAAAACATCGGCCATGGTAATTTCATCTTTTCGCAAATGATGTCTACTCCCGTAGGTTAGCCAAACACCTGTTCGGGTAGCATAGCGCCCCGTCATTAAACTTGCTCTTGTGGGCGCGCAAGTGGGGTCTACATGAAAATCTGTTAATCGCAACGATTCATCATGCAACTTGTCTGTTTCTGGTGTTTTTAGCCACGGATTCCCATGACAAGACATATCTCCATAACCTTGGTCGTCTGTTAGAATAACAATAACATTAGGCTTGTTTTCCTGCGCATTAACGTGAAAACCAAACACCAATATAAATATTATACAGACCCGTTTCTTCATGGATTATTAAAAAACAACTTAATGCTTTTTCTTTTTGTTTTTCTTTTTATTATCGTGATACTTTACCTCTTTTTCAGGCTTCCAATCATTACCTTCACAGGTAATTTGAAATTCCTTGTTAACTTTTATTTTCTGACTCGGTAAAAAGCCTTCATAAGTTACGTCTTCGATGGTAATCTTTGGGTCGCTATTTTTAATTGCTGCAATAGATGGTCCTTTATAACTGGCACCATCTGGATTTAGTGTTGTACTCATAAATGTTCTTAATTCACAAGGTAATTGCCTAACATTTTTTGGTTTGTGCTGTGCTTGTGTTCCATAAATAGCATGTACATTTTTTATGGTAGAGGTTGGAGCAAAACGGCCTGCGGTGTAACCTAATTTAGCTTGTTCTTTATTTGCAAAACCAATACCTACCATAGATGCAAACAATGAACTTTCTGCTCTTACGCCATCAATATCTACATGTCCGTTGGTGCGTGTATGCGATCCCATGGCTGTGGCACTATGTCCATTTTTAATCGAAATATTTCTTCCGTAAATATTATCTAAGTTAATGTGCATTGGCACTGTTAACGCGGCACCAGTTTCCAAACGCAAGGTAATCCCACCTTCACCAGAAATATTTTTAAACAAGATGTTTTTACCGGTTTGTGCCTGAATCAAACCATAACCATAACTGGCATTAGTAACATGAGCATTTCTTACTATACCATTTGTTGCTCTAAAATAGTTACCTTCATAACTCGATGAATTAAACGTTAAGCAAGATAACGCCGTGTTATTATCTAGTACATTAAAATCGCCAATCATAAAATTATTGACATTCTTAAATGTGGCAAACGCCATTTTATGTTTTCTGCCGTTGGGTGCCATAGAATAGTCTACTGTAAAACGACCTCCTTCACCTCGAATACTTACATTCTCAATTGTTTTCCCTGCACTAATACCTGATTTTAATCCGAAATGGAAGATAAATCCTTTTGGTGTCGTTGGACTGATAGTTACCTTATGATTTACGACAAGATGAACACCTGATTTCATTTCGATATTAGAAAAATAAAATGTCCCCTCTGGGATGATGATTTTACCTCCGTTTTTTAATTGTGTTAAATCATCGATTGCTTTTTGTAATTGGGCTGAATCATCTTTTGTATCTGTTCCATCAGCTTTGTAATCCGTAACTAAATTAACGGTTTTAGATACCTGACTACTAGTATCTTTATAAAAATCACTTTCTTTTTGTGCAAAAGAAAGGGTGCTTATCAATGTAAAAAGGGTTAATATATTTTTCATGTGTTCTCGGTATAATTTTTCTCCCTTCGAAATCATTCAAACGGACTCTTTTGTATTATCAGTTAGTATTATTTGGCTTTTAACTCAGCATCAAATTCATATATTTTTCCTGCTATAGTTTTAACTTCTATTTTCTTGTTTTGATATTTTAATTTGCAAAGCCCTCCTTTTAAAGATTTTACAGAAGCACTCATCAGCTTACCATCCGCCCATTTTATTCCCACTTCAAAAGCACCCTCTGCCTTTAATCCTTCTACAGACCCATCGGGTAAAGCATTGGGTAATGCTGGTAGTATATGAACCACTCCTGCATGACTTTGCACAAACATTTCTGCAATAGCAGTTGTATATCCTAAATTAGCATCTGTTTCCCACATTTTTCTTGTTAATCCTTGTACACTTATAGAAAACATATTGTTATATGAAGCACTTCCTAAGGCATACTTTATTACTTTATAAGCCTCATTACCCTCTAATAATCTCGAGTAACTTCTTGCTATCCAAGCAGTATTCCCTCTAAAAACAGGGGTTTTTGCACTTCCGTTTTCAACTCTTATATCTAAAGACTTTTTTGCCGCTTTAGCTAACTCAGGAGTTTCTAATGGTGTAATTAAATCGCCTTCACAAAAAGCCCAAAAATGAGAACAGTGCTTGTGTCCTAATTCAGTTTCCTCAAAAGGTTTTGCCCATTCCAGCAGTCGTCCATCCTTACCTACTTGAATAGGCAATAAACGAGCTTTCATCTTTTCTAAGGTTTTTCTAAATTCTTCATCTACCTCTAATAACGCACTTGCTTTTATACAATTTGCAAACAAATCATGAATCATTTGCATGTCCATACTTGTTCCCATAGACAAGGATACTCTTTTGCCATTAGGTGTCACAAAAGTGTTCTCTGGTGAATTAGATGGACCTGACACTAAATAACCTGTTGTAGGATGTTCTACCAAAGTTTCTACAAAAAACTCAGCAGCCTCTTTCATAATAGGATAAGTATATTTCTGTAAATATTCTTTATCTAAAGTATATACGTAATGTTGCCACATTTGATGCGCCCCCCAAGCAGGTGTTAATTGCCACATACCATGCGTAGCTCTACCAACTGTTGCTGTTAAACCCCAAGCATCTGTAGCATGGTGCGCTACAAAACCTTTCTTAGCTCCATAGGTTACTTTAGCTGATTTTCTTCCATTTTCTCTCAAATTACCAATCAAATCAAAAAAAGGCGTCTGACATTCTGCTAAGTTGGTGATTTGCGCAGGCCAATAATTCATAGGAATATTGATATTCGTATGGTAATCTGCATTGAACCATGGATCTACAGTATTGATCCATTTCCCCCAAAGATTGATTGCCATTGTTCCGGGCCTGGAACAACTTATCAAAATATATCTTCCAAATTGAAAATATAAAGCAATCAACTCAGGATCATCTAAACCCTGTCTTAATGCGTGTAATCGTTGATTAGTTGGCATATTTTTTAATAAAGTAGGCCCTAAACGCTTGATTTTTTTCTTTTGAACCAAATCTAATTGTACCCTATTAAATAATCTTTGATGTTCTTTTACATGTGCATTATATAAAGCTTTATAATCTTTATTGTCTATGGCCAACAATTGATCTATTGATTTTTGATGAGGATTGTCTCCTCTATAATTGGTAGCCGCTACAATTCTAATTTCTACAGTATCAGCATTTGTAATTATAATCTCATTGTCTTGATGACTAATGATTCCACCTGTATTGATAAACTTGATTTGTGATTCGTATGCAACACCTCCCGATTGATCATTGCCTTTATCTGTAGCCACTCCAGAAACTTGCATAAGATGAGAAGAAACAGTTTCTATTTTAGCTTTTTCCCTATCAAAAGAAGCTGTAAAACTTAGTTTTTCTTTCTGATTACTTGATAAGCGAATAATAATAGCCTGATCGGGAACGCTAGAAAAAATTTCTCTTGTATAAAGAGTAGTCCCAATGGTATATTCCACACTACTCACAGCTGTTTCTAAATCTAATGTTCTCTTGTAGTTTTCAACTTTTGGCGAGGATATATCATATTGAAAGTCTAAATATAAATCCCCTAAAGTTTGGTAAGTATGAGAACCATGTGCTACATGAGGAATCATGACTTTTTCCTCAATTAGTTTTTGAGCCTTTACATATTCTCCGTTAAAAATAAGCTCTTGGGCTTGTTTTACATATGTAGCCCCGTCAGGTCTATCTTTATTTTTTTCAGGTTTTCCACTCCAAATGGTTTCTTCATTCAATTGAATTTTCTCTTGCCAAACGCCTCCTTGATTGGTTGCTAATAAACGACCGTTTCCAACAGGTAAAGATTCAATCCATTCATTAGCGGGCATATCATACCATAACCTCAAATCTTGAGCTTCTGAAGTACAACTTAAAAGTAGTATCCCTAATGTTAGTCTGAGAATGCTTTTAATATCAGTAAATGCTTAAATTCAATTTCAACAATAGTGTTTAGCTATAGGGCTTTTGCATTAGAAGATCGATCGATACGATTTATATTTATAATAACCCGTTGTGCATTTTGAATCAAAATAGTAATGATTTGTCAGTTCGAGTGATTTTGAGGAACGAAAAATCGTATCGAGAACCTTTTTATGAGTTAAAATTCTTATTCTCGATAAAAATTTTACTCATTTCAATCGTAAAATTCACTCGAATTGACAGAATTTCATCAAAATGCACAACGGGTAAATATTAATCTTCTTGCTCTTCTTCTACTTTTTCCTTTTTATTTTTCTTCTTCTTGTTTTTCTTCTTTTTACCTTTCTTTTCCTTTTTATCAGTTTTTTTCTTCTCCTTTTGTAAATTCAAATCACAATCGTGAACATCTTCTTCTTTTATGACTGCAGGAGTAACAAAACCAATAGCCTCAACATTAGAAACCTCTGTAGGAAATTCATGAGTATCTAAAACAGCAACAACAGCTGGAGCTAAATAGATAGCTCTGCTACTTTCACCTCCAATAGCATACGTATCTTTAGGTGCTTCTTTTATTTGACTTACTAATTCGCAAGGAATGAATTTAAAATGCTTAGATTTTAATTGCGCAGTATTTCCATAGGTAGCTTTTACATTATTTACCTTTATATGCTTGAAAGCGCCTTTTTTACTTACTTTAGATTTATCATATTTTTTTGCAATAAACCCACCTTCAATTCTAACACCAAAGCCTGTATTTTCGACAGTTACTCCATCTATATCCACTGTTCCATTTTGTAATGCATGAGGTGAAAGCATCACAGCAGAATTACCATCTTTACACGAAATGTTTCTAGCTACAATACCATCTAAACCAGTTGCTTGCACATCATTTACCTTTTTCGCACCTGTTTCTAGTCTTAATGTAGCACCACCTATACCGCTTAAATCCTTAAACAAAACATTTTCTCCACATTGCGCCTGAATTAATCCATATCCATAGTGTGAATTTATGGTAGTAGCATTTTTTATAACACCATTAGTAGGATGATAATATTTACCATTATACAAATCAATTCCCATTCGCACAGCAGAAAACTTGGTGTAGTTGTCTTTTACTTTGAAATCTGACAAAAGGAAATTACGTGTATTCCCTATACTAAATAAAGCAGCACTACCAACAACATTAGAAAAATCAACCGTATACATTTGGCCTTTTTGGGAACAACTCACACTTACATTGACAACTGAAGGCTTCTCTTTTTCTCCTAATGAAAATATATTTGTTTTTTTACCACCAAGACGTGGAATTAAGACAGCACCTTTATCTATTTTGATATGCACATTGGATTTTAAGTTAACACTAATTAATTTATATTTCCCTTCAGGAATAATAATAGTACCTCCTCTTTTCAGTTTTGTCAAATCATCAATAGCTTTCTGTAATTTATTAGAATCATCTTTTTCTCCTTTAGCATTTGCTTTATAGTCTTTTACTAAATCTACTGTTTTATTGGATAATTTATTTGTTGCTATGTAAAACTGCTTTTCATCAATATCTTGTGCCTTACAATTGAAAAGGGTTAATGCTACTAATACTATTGTGATTATATTTTTCATTTTATAATTTTATTTTAATGCTTTTAAATTTTACTTATTAGAATCTTTCTTTAAATCTGTTTATCTATGATATCGTTTAACTTAGGAGCTTTGTAAAGTTTATAATTCTCTTTAACTGGCCCTAATCCGTTTTTCCAATTATTACCAAGCTCTTTGAAAAGAACTGCTTTTAACTCTTCAACTTTTTCTGGGTACTTTGTAACCAAATCATGCGCTTCTTTATAATCATCTGGCAAATGATATAACTGAAAAATATCGTCATGTATATAATGTCTTAACTTCCAACCATCATTAGTGATAATGGCGCCTCCATGTAATTTAGAACCTACAATTGTATAGGGTCTTTCTTTAGCTTTTTCTCCAAATAATGTTTTTGCATAAGACACGCCATCTTTTTCTTCAATTTGAGGTACGCCTGTAATTTCCGCCAAAGTATTTAAGAAATCATAATTACTTACGCGTTGCTGAGAGACTACCCCTGGATTAATTTTTCCTTTCCAATACCAAAACAATGGTACTCTTACACCACCTTCCCAGTTATGTCTTTTGTAACCAGCCATTCCATTGTTACCATCAAAAACATCGTTACTTAAATCACTATAAAACTTCGTCTTTACATCATCATACTTTTCGCCTGTAATCACATTTTTATATTGATCTGTTCTACCTTCATAATTGGTATAAACATTATGACCATTGTCACTAGAAAACACAATAATAGTATTATCCAAAATTCCCATTTCTTCTAACTTGTTATAGATTCTCCCTACATCTCTATCCAACATTTTCACCATAGAACCATACTCTTTTTCGAATTCATTCAAATTAGGATTATCTTTAAGTTCTGGATGAACTTCAGGAATACTAATTGGTCCATGAGGTAGTTGTGTTGGAAAATAAATAAAGAAAGGCTTATTTGTTTTCTTAGGATTATGCTCGTCCATAAAGACCAGCATTTTATCCATAATAATATTTTCAGAATACACCTTTTTCCCTTCCATATTCCAGCGTTCTTTGTAATTCTCTGGAGATTCTTCTTCAGGTGTTTTAGCACAATCCACATGCGTGTTTCCTGGAATATCTATTTTTTTACCATTTTCAAATAAGAAAGGCGGGTAAAAACCATGACATCTTTTATGATCGTAATAACCAAAATGATAATCCCAACCATGACGCTCAATTCTTTGAGGCGTCGTGGCAAATCCCCATTCTAACTTCCCAAACTCAGCAGTAGTATATCCTGCTTGTTGTGCAATCTGCCCCAAGAAAACGTCTCCTTCTTTAGCGGGCTGAATTACATTATGAATTTTATCAGTTATTTCACCCATCGTTAACCTTTGGTCTAACTCCATCCAAATACCTCCGTTTGTAAGATTGAATTCGTCTCTGCGAGCATCATGCATTCCAGTAAGCAAACTAGCTCTTGCTGGTGCACAATACATAACACCATAAGCATTTTCAAACTTTAAGCCTTGGTCTCCTAACTTATCGATATTTGGGGTTGTTAGATGTTTTTGCCCATATGTACTTAACATTCCTCTACCTAGGTCGTCTGCATAAATAAAAATAATGTTAGGTTTTTTTGAAGGCTTTTTCTTATCTTGAGCTCTCAATTCAGATGCACTAAAAATCAGTAAACCTGTTACAAGGCATAGTAATAATTTGTTAATATTCATAAATATTAAAATAATTTTAAAGTTCTTTTATTCTTACTTTGTTCTTTTATTTTTTTTAGACTTTTGAAAACCCTTTTGGTTTAATCAATCGACAAATAAAAAATTGATTTGATAATCCATGAGCCAATATACTTTTGAAAATCATTTTTTTGACTTCAAAATGGTATTATCCTTAAATAGTAAAATTAGTAAAGTATCGACCAAAATATGTCTTGTAGAATGAATACATTGTATTTAACAGTAAATTAACAAACACACCTAAAGCTAGCAAATTAACTTGTTTTCGTTAGCTTCTAACTTACAATTTTAGTTAAGTTACGATAACATCACTTAAAATTTTTAACTCATAATTTTTTAAGCAACATTAAAAATAGCTTCTCAGACAATACTACCATTAACACCTTCATTTTTTTACTATGAAATACACCTTTTTTACTAAAAATTACAGCTTTAAGAGAAATAAAGTCGAAGTTTGTTAGGCTTAAATTCTTGTAAAGCAACAAACTATTAATAACCATTTAAATCACTTTTGCCTAAAAAACAGAAACTAAACTAACTTAATGAAATCATGAAAAACAAAAGTATTTATTCAAAACTAAACTAAACCATATGGAATTAAACAAAAAGACAAAGAGTATAAACAGCTCGAGTAAATTATTATTTGCTTTACTTTTAATGTTAGGTCTATGCTTAAATGTCATGGGCCAGCAAGTCACTGTCAGCGGAAACGTAACAAACTCAGAAGATGGTATGCCAATCCCTGGTGTTGCACTGGTAATAAAAGGCACATCTTCAGGTGCTGTAACGGATTTTGATGGAAATTATTCAATTAACGCTAAAGTGGGAGACATACTTAATTTCACTTATTTAGGTATGGAGGACGCATCTGCCACAGTAACTGGAAGCCAATTAAATATTATTATGAATCCTTCTATTGAAGGGCTGGACGAAGTAGTAATTATTGGATATGGTCAACAAACGAAAAAAGAACTTACAGGAGCTGTAACCAGGGTAAAGGCAGAAGATATTGAATCTATAGTTACTGCTGACCTAGGTACAGCTTTACAAGGTCAAGTAACTGGTGTCAATGTTACTAACGCAGGTCAGATAGGTGCTCCCGCAGAAATTTTTATTAGAGGGGTGGCTTCAATTTTTAGTGATATTACACCATTATACGTTGTTGATGGAATCCCTCAAAGTGACAATCCCCAAATTAGCCCTAACGAAATTGAGTCCATTGATGTATTAAAAGACGCAGCATCTGCAGCAGTATATGGATCAAGAGGATCAAACGGTGTTATTTTAATTACTACAAAATCTGGTAAAGGTGGCGTTCCTAGAGTAACCTATTCTACAACTACTGGTATTAGAAGAATAACTTCTGATATTCGTTTAATGAATGCTCGTGAGACATTTTTAGCTCAGAATTTAGCAGAGTCTAACACAGCTGATTTAATAGACAATAATATAGGAGGTGCATCTTATTTTAATGATTCAAGTTTACTAGATCATCTTGTTATAGATGATGGCCTTACTACAACACACGATGCATCAGTATCTGGTGGTAGCGAAAAAATGTTTTTTAGTGCCAATGCAGGATATTTTGGTGGAGAGGGTGTATTAAGGGGTTCTGAATCTTTCAGTCGTTATAACGGAAGAATAAATGCAAGCTATAGAGGAGATAAATTAAGTTTAACATTTGGTGTCGGTTTTATAGCTGAAAATTCAGAACGATCTTCTGGTCAGTCATTTAGTAGAGGACAGCGATATAGCCCTCTTTTATCTCCAATTAATGGTGATACTACGGTATTTGAAATTAATGGTAATCTAGGAGGAGAAGAAGGTAGTCTTGATGCTACTAATTTTATTAACTTAGGTAGAGAACAAATAAGAGATAGAATGAATACTAACTTAAGGTTAAGCTATAACTTATCTAAAAAATTAGTATTTACAAGTAACGTAGGTTTTATAACTACTCACAGGCAAACTACTCACACAAGACCTCAAACTAGAATATTTGATGTTGACAATCAAGAATTTATTGACGTTGGTAGAGGAAGTTTATTAATGAGATCCATAGATAGAGTTAAAGAGTTTAGTATTGACGGTAGTTTAACCTACAATATAGAGTTCGGTAAAAGCAGGTTAACGCTTTTAGGAGTTATTTCTGCCGAAGATAGAACATATAAAGCATTCACGGCACGAGCTGAAGGCTCTATTGATCCTAATGCTACAGGTTTTGGAAACTTTCCCGAAGGTCAAATCATAGGTGATGGTATCATAACAAATGCGAATGTTTTCATACCTGATTTTTCTTACAATAGAACAGATCGTATTTTAGGTGCAGTAGGTAGATTTATGTATAATTATGATGACAGATATTTATTAACTGGTCTAGTAAGACGTGATGGATCTTCTAAATTTGCCGAGGGTAACCGTGTTGGATATTTTCCTTCTGTAACAGCTGGATGGAATGTTTCTAATGAAAACTTTTGGAGTGGTATTTCAAATGTCGTAAACAATTTTAAAATAAGAGCTAGTTGGGGTAATACTGGTAATGATAGAATACCATCTAACTTATCTAACAGGTTTGTAGTACCTGTAGGAAGCTACCCTACTTCAGATACTGAAATAAATCCTGTTTTACAAGTTCAAGAAATTCCAAACCCAGACATTAAATGGGAAACTACCGTACAAAGGAATATTGGTATTGATTTAGGATTCTTAAGAAATAAATTTACTGTTACAGCAGACTATTACATAACAGATAAAAAAGATTTATTATTTGAACGTGTACTTCCAGGTTCTGCTGGTGCCAACTCTACAAGACCAAATAATGTATTATTCAATAGAACTATACAAAACTTTGCAGATTTAGAGAATAAAGGTCTTGAATTATCTGTGGGTTATAAATCAAACAAAAAGAAAAACTTTAAGTGGTCGGCAAGAGCAAATTATTCAACATTTGAAAACATCTTAACTAACCTCCCTAGAGATGAAAATGGAGATATTGTTCGTTACCAATTAAACAATCAAACCATAGCAGGACAAGGTCTTAATGCTGGTATTGGGCAATCTAATGTATCTTTCTTGCAGGAAGGGTATTCTGCTGGAGCTTTATTCTTATTTGAAACTGACGGCGTAATTAAAAATGCTGATGAATTGGCAGACTATATAGCCCAAGTTCCTAATGCAGACAACGAAATACAATCTGGTGCTTACACACCTCAAGTTGGAGACTTGAAATACGTAGACACTAACGGAGATGGCAAATTAGACAGAGATGATAAAGTTTTCTCTGGCACCACATTACCAGATTTTGATTTATCATTTAACCTGAAATTAGCATATAAAAACTGGAGTTTAGATATGCTATGGTATGGTGCTTTTGGAGCTAAAATATACAATGGTGCAGCAGCAGACCATTTCTTTAGAGGACGTTCATTAGAATTATTAAACCAATTTGATGAGGTACTAAATCCAACTTCTAATACCCCAAAAACAAGTTCTGCAAGACAAAATGGTAATGCAAGGTTTAATCCTAATTTATTTGGTAATAACGATAGATATCTTGAAGATGCTGATTTTGCTAGATTAAGATCTATTCGTTTGCAATACGATTTATCGAAAGAAGTTACAGAACGTTTAGGTATAAACAAGTTCAGTATTTTTGCAGTTGGTAATAATGTAATAACTTTAACTAAATATTCTGGTTTAGATCCAGAAGTAAGTGGTGATTTTGATGAAAGAAACCCTTTGTCTACCAAAGGTGTTGACAGAGGAAGAAGTCCCGTTACTGCACTTTATTCATTAGGTCTTTCTGTAGAATTTTAAAAAAAAATGAAAATGAAAAAAATAATCATATTACTTACGCTTACAGTTGTTTGGACCACATTTTATTCTTGTGATGAGTATTTAGATGTAGAAAACCCAAATAGTACTGTTACTAATTCAGACCCTCAAAACTTGTTATTTGCTGCCTATGCAGAACTACAGGACGAAGATGTTCTTGGAATCGCTTTTGAATCTTTACGATCAGATGTAGGAAGAATAGGTCCACTAGTTACTAGCAATGCTAATGATTTCCCTTATACTACATTTTATAATCAAGATATATCAAATCCAGCTATAGATGAACGTTTAGAAGGAAAATGGAATGCGCATTATAAAGGTATTTTACAAGCAAATGTCACTTTAGATAGACTTAATCAACTTGAAGAAGAAAATGGTTCATTAACAGAAGTACAAGAGTATCAAAAAGCTCAAGCACGTTGTTTAAGAGGTATGTATCACTTTTTCTTGCATTCAGTATTTAATGAAGGTAAAATTATTATTCAGGATGCTCCAGTTGTATTAAATACAGCATTTAAAAGTTTAAGTACATCTCAAGAAGTTATAGATTTCTTTAGAGCTGATTTAGAGTATGCCTTCGAAAACCTATTTGAAGCTGAAGATACAGCTAATGGTTTTGTATCTAAAGGTTTTGCTGCAACTTTATTGGGTAAAAGCTATCTTTATGAAGGCAACTACACTCAAGCAATACAATGGCTCACCAATCCTTCAATACAAGGTCAATATAGCCTACTATCTGGTAATGCTGCTGTTAATATGTTTTCAGAAAGTCAAGAATTTAGCAATGAGTCCATTTTTGAATTGGCTTACAATGTAAATGATCTTACAGGTGAAAGTATACTAGGTAATACCACGAACCATGTTACCCGAGAAACAGCGCCACCAACAGCTGTTAGATTTAGACGTCCAACCCTAAGAGTAAATGATATTTCTGGAGGAGGTCAAGGAGTCTCTTATTTAACCCCTCCATATTGGCTAACGATTGCATACACATCTGAAGAAATAGACCCTACCGATAACCGTAATACTGTTAATGGAGAACTTAGACCAGTATCCTTAAGAACATCTGCAATGATTGCTGTACCTCAAGATATAATTACTGAGTATTACGAAAGAGACTTTGCTGCTTTGGCTGTGTTCTTTGGTAGAGGTTATGCATCATTCTATAAAAAGTATACCAATCATGATATTATAGATCAAGAAATACCAGGTAATAACAACAGAGAGCTAAGATCTGGTAAAAATATTATGGTGGCCCGTTATGCTGAAGTTGTACTTATGCTTGCGGAGTGTTATATAGAAGAAAATATGTTGCCAGAAGCTGTTACAGAAATAGAAAGCATTAGAAGCAGATGGGGTCTAAGATCACTAACCGATATAGGTGTGGATGTTAATAGTCAAGAAGCACTTAGAAATCATTTAAGATTTGTTGAAAAACCATTAGAGTTATCAGCAGAAGGGTTTAGTATCCGTGCTATAGATTTAAGACGATGGGGAATAGGATCAGCAAGATATGCAGATTTACAGGCCAGATCTTACAATTTCACAGAGTTTACATTCGAAGTTCCAGATGGTCAAACAGCACCAACACCACAAATTGACAATCTTATAGTTGAAGATCCTAGTGGCGATTTTATAGATTATGATGGCATTAGCTATGATACTACCAACAATGGTTGGCTACCATTACCGCAACAAGAAAGAACTCTTAATAACAATATAGACTAATGAAAAAAGCAATTAAATATATATCGAGAACTCTCCTGGTTCTAACAATAATTTCCACATTTTCATGTGAAAAAGACGAGATTGAGGTAGATAATACACCAAAAGTAGTTATTTCAAATAGCAATTTACGGTCTAAATTTGTAAGAACAAGCTATCCTGCTGGTGTTGGACAAGTATTTTCTTTTATTGATGCATCTCAAGGAGTTGTAAGCAGAAAATGGACTGTAGATCCCGATTCCAGTTTTGGTCCTAACGTAATGATCGTTAACAACCCACAGGTTTTGGATGCAGAAGATATCACGGATGTTATCCCTTTCATTATTTCTGGAAGAACTACCACATCTGATGAAAGATTACATCTAGTTTATAGAACAGCAGGCACTTATAATATTACTTTAGAACTCACATTTAACGAGGAAGTAAGTGTAACCAAGGATGATAGTTCCGTTATAACTGCTGTACCTAATGGAGATCAATGGGTATTAACCATACCTATTACTATAGTAGTATTATAGTAATTAAATAATTTTTACTGTATATTAAGTAAGGCTACTATATAGTAGCCTTACTTATATTTTAAATATTTTTTTTAAAAGAAATTATTATATTTAAATTATTAACAAATCATAATTATCTATTCACCTTAAAAATGAAAAAACTAAAAATTATCTTTCTTGTTTTTGTTTGTGTATTAGCAAGTTGCCAACAAAATAAAAAAGAAGCCAAAGAGGAGGCTACATCAAAAGAAACACCAAAACAACCCAACATTGTAGTAATATATCTAGATGACTTAGGCTATGGTGATTTAAGTTCTTATGGTGCAAAAGAATTCCAAACACCAAATATCGATAAATTGGCCTCAGATGGTGTAAAATTCACTAACGGCTATGCATCTTCTGCAACGTGTACACCAAGTAGATATGCATTGTTAACTGGTGTTTATCCATGGCGCAATAAAAATGCAAAAATATTACCTGGTACAGCTCCGCTATTAATTGGAACAGACCAATTAACATTACCAAAAATGTTGAAAGCTAAAGGCTACCAAACAGCGGTTATAGGTAAATGGCATCTTGGTTTGGGTACTGGTCATGTAAATTGGAACAAAGAGATAACACCTGGACCAAATCAAGTTGGTTTTGATGAATCTTATATTTTGGCCGCAACACAGGATAGAGTACCAACTGTTTATATAGAAAATGGACATGTTGCAAATCTAGATCCGAACGACCCTATTGAAATTAACTATAAAGAAAACTTCCCTGGGCAACCTAATGGAAAAGACAATCCTGAATTATTAACCATGACCTGGCATCATGGGCATAACAGTTCAATCGTTAACGGTATTCCAAGAATCGGTTATATGAAAGGTGGCGAATCTGCTAAATGGACAGATACCGATATGGCAGATAACTTCTTAAAAAGAACCCAGGAATATGTAAAAACACATAAGGACAAGCCTTTCTTTTTATACTACGCCATGCAACAGCCACATGTACCACGCACGCCTCACCCGCGTTTTGTCGGAACATCTGGTCTAGGACCACGCGGTGATGTTATTGTAGAGGCCGATTGGTGTGTGGGTGAATTCATAAAAACCCTTGAAGAAGAAGGTATTTTAGACAATACCTTAATTATTTTCTCAAGTGATAATGGCCCAGTACTTAACGATGGCTATAATGATGATGCTGTCGAAAAAATTAAGACTCATGACCAAAATGGAGGTCTAAGAGGTGGTAAATATAGTTTGTATGAAGCAGGAACACGCGTGCCTTTTATTACCTATTGGAAAGGAAAAATACAACCTAAAGTTTCTGATGCATTGGTATGTCAAATGGATGTTTTAGCGTCTGTTGCAGACTTAGTAGACTCAAAAGCCAATACTGCTGATAGTAAAGCATTGCTAGATGTGCTTATGGGTAAAAGCGATAAAGGTAGAGACAACCTTGTAATTGAAGCTACAAGTAGAACTGCCCTAAGAAGTGGCGATTGGCTATATATCCCAGCTTACGAAGGACCTGCTGTAAATCATGAAGTTGAAATTGAATTAGGTAATTCTGATGAAGAACAATTATTCAATTTAAAAGAAGACCTTGCACAGCAACATAATCTTGCTAAAGAACATCCTGAAAAAGTTAAAGAACTATTAAAAGAGTTTGTAGCTTTAAGAGGAGACGACTTCAAAAAAATTGAACAATTAGAGTTAAAATAAAGTATTAAAAAAAGAAAAGCGGTTTCTAAATTGAATCCGCTTTTTTTATCATAACTAAAAGTAAACTTATGCAAAAACATAATCTAATAAACATTTTTATTTGGGTACTTGTTTTAAGTGTTTTTTCTTGTAATACCAATAAAAATAAAAAGGATAATAACGAACAAAGTAAAAATACTGTTCAAGTAGAAAAAGGAAAGCCAAATATTATTTATATCCTTGCTGATGATTTAGGCTATGGCGATTTAGGTTGCTACGGCCAGCAAAAGATTGAAACTCCAAACATTGATGCCCTTGCGAAGAATGGTATCAAGTTTACACAGCATTATAGTGGTTCTACCGTATGTGCACCGTCACGTTCTTCATTAATGACTGGACAACATACTGGACATACTCCAATTCGTGGTAATAGAGAATTAAAAGGTCAGGAGGGACAAACACCTTTACCCGCAAGTTCTATAACTATTGCAGAAATACTTAAAGATCAAGGATATGCTACAGGAGCCTTTGGAAAATGGGGATTAGGCTTTATTGGTTCAGATGGTGATGCTGTAAACCAAGGGTTTGATGAGTTTTACGGTTACAACTGCCAACGTGTTGCCCATAGGTACTACCCTACTTACTTATGGAGAAATCAAGACAAAGAATTTTTAGAAGGCAACGATTGGACAAATACAGTTACATATGCACCAGATAAAATTCACGAAGAAGCATTAAGTTTTATTGAAAAAAATAAAGACCAACCATTTTTTGCTTATGTGCCGTTAATACAACCACATGCCGAATTAATTTCTCCAAAAGATTCCATTTTACAAAAGTATTTAGGCAAATTTGAGGAAACTCCTTTTAGAGATAAAAAAACATCTGACTATGGCCCTGATTTGGAAGTTAGCGGTTACTGCTCGCAAGAGACTCCACTAGCTGTATTTGCTTCCATGGTGTCAAGAATAGATAACTATGTTGGTGAAATCGTTGCAAAGGTTAAAGCCTTGGGCATTGAAGACAATACCATAATCATGTTTACAAGCGATAACGGTCCCCATGTTGAAGGAGGTGCCGAACCCGAGTTTTTTGATAGTACAGGTGGTCTGCGTGGTGTAAAACGCGATCTGTACGAAGGTGGTATTCGTGCGCCATTCATTGTTTCTTGGCCAGGAACAATTAAAGCTGCACAAACATCAGATCACATTTCTGCTTTTTGGGATGTTATGCCTACTGTAGCTGATATTACAGGGGCTGAAACGCCAACTTCTAGTGACGGTATTTCGTTCTTACCAACTCTTTTAGCCGAAAACAATCAAAAGCAGCACGACTATTTGTATTGGGAGTTTAACAATAGAGGTGGTAGAAAAGCTATAAGACAAGGAAAGTGGAAAGGTGTTTGGTACAATATTCATAAGAACAATGGCGGTAAGTTTGAACTCTTCGATTTATCTATAGATAAAAAAGAAATACATGACATTGCTAGTGAGCATCCTGAAATGGTAGAAAAGCTTAAACAGCTTATTAAAAACTCGCATACCCCATCAGAATTATTTCCGTTTGATAAATAATAATCCTTTACTATTATAAAAAAAGTGCTTTAGAAATTCTAAAGCACTTTTTTTATAAACACTATTCTTTAATTTTTATGCTTATTTAATGTGCTCTCCTCTGCCTTTAAAAGGGCTTGCATATACGTATCAAAAGCCTCGCCATCAAAAGGGACTACAACAATTTTACTTGCATGATTATCATTAGGTCTATCTTGGCCTTTCCCTAAATCAATCACTGAAAATATAAAATGTGTTACATGCCCATTCTCAACAAAAGCTGTAGGACGCTCAATGAATGTCCACTTATTTTCGGTACCATCAGTATATCTAAAAATTGGATCTCTTCCCTTTTTGTAGGCTATACCTCTATATTTCCAATCGGTTATACCATCAACTGATGAAAAATGGTGACAGGTTTTTGATGGCCAATGATTATAAACAATATGATACATACCTCCGCTATACCAAATCGTAGGATCTTCGTTGCGTGTTTGAGGTAATTCAGGGTAGGCACGGTAAATTCTATCATTCATAATTTTATATGGCCCAAGTATGCCATTATCACTAATCATAACAGCAGTTGATCTACCTATAAGCATATAACGACCATCGTGACGCAAAATTATTTTTACATTAGACATGTGCTGGTAATGCGGCGCTTTTTTATTTTGATATCTTGCCAATCCTTTAGAATAACCATTAAGATCTACTTGAATTTTTCCTAAAAACTTAAATGGCCCATCGGGTGTATCAGATACAAATACTTCGCCTTCTGTGGTTTCACTTGTAACCACTGCATATCTACCATCTTTCATTCTAAGTCCTATTACATTACATCCTTCTCCCTCGTTCCATTGTGGCCAAATCATGCCCTTATCTTTATATGGTCCCATCACATTGTCACTAACCGCATGTATCGCTTTTGAGTTATGCTTCCAACCATCTGCATGAGAATATTTTTGGTTCCATCGGCTCCCATAGAAATGGTATTTATTATCATCACCTTTAACGATTCTACCATCCCAGTAACACCAATCTTTAAGTTTAGCATCTTCTAACCCATTGTTAATATCTCTAGGTAGCACATTTGGAGCTCCCCATATTCCTTCAGAAACCAAGGGCGCTTGTGGTTCCATTGGCAGGAAAAAGTCTACCAAATTTTTTTGGGTTTTATGTTTTTGAGCATAACCTAATGTTGCAATAAGAAGTATAACCAAAGTTAAACGTCTTTTCATTTTCGTTTTATTTAATGAGAAAGATATCTGTATAGTAGGCACCACTAAGTTCATTACCTGAAGCATCTAAAAACCAAGTTTTTAACTCAGAATTTCCTTTAGGCAAATTAACTTCAAAAATTGCTGCTTTATCTGTTAAACTAACTGCAATAGTTTTATCAAACGTACCTACTTTTAACCGTGCGCTTGCTATTGGCATAGCTATACAAGCTGGGAATTTTCTATATTCTTCTTGCACTTCAGGCAAAGCTTTAGTTAATTCTGCATTGACTGAAGCTGGATAACGTCTTAATTCAAAACGGTAAGTTCCTGCTTTTTCAGCATTAATTTTCCATTTGCCATTGGCTTGATCTCCCGACCAAATAGGTGTTTGAAGTGTTACATTGGCTTTCGTTGTTTTTTCAGTCCAATCAAAACAAGATAGCATAACTGGATTCTCTTCTCCCCCAATGCCTATATGAGCATAAGCTTTGGCTTCTGGAGTAATAGCATTCCACCATTCTTTATAATGATCTTGCATTTTTTTTACAACATTTGGATGCTCATTTGCTACATCGTGCTTTTGACCTATGTCTTCAGAAACATTATACAATTCTTTATTATGAACCAAACGCCATTTGTTCCATAAAACTGCCGACTTCCCGTAAGTAGGTTCATCTAGTCCTGTCCATTGCACCACTAATTTTCTATCGTCAATCGATGCTTGTTCGCCAGTAATTAACTTTTCTAAACTTACACCATCAAGTTTCTCTTGAATCTCATCATCAGATTCTAATTTACATAAATCCATGAGTGTTGGTAAAATATCCTGAACGTGTGTTAATTGATCAAAACTAGTATTATGCTTAAGATTACCTTTTGGCCATCTTATAAAACATGGCACTCTATGTCCACCGTCATAATATTGCGATTTGTACCCTTTCATTCCAGCATTATGTACATATACACCTGCTGTTCCTCCGTTATCAGTTAAAAATACCAGTATTGTATTTTCTTTTAAACCATTTTCATGAAGAAAAGTTTCTAAACGTCCCATATTCTCATCAAAATTGGAAATCATTCCAAAGAAAGATGCTACTTTTTTAGCATTATGACGTCCCGTTACTTTAATATCTTTATAAGGTTCCTTATATTTTTCAGCTACATAATGAGGGCCGTGGGGTGCATTGGTTGGTAAATACAAAAAAAACGGTTCGCCGGAAACTTTTTTTCGTTTCATAAAATCCATAGAAAGGTCGAACCATACATCAGTACAATAGCCTTTATATTGACGCCATTTTCCATCTTTATCATGATAGTGATCATCAAAATTATCATTTTGCCAATAATCTGGAGACTGATGTACTGAACCCCCTCCATGGGTTACAGTTTCATCAAACCCTTTATCTTGTGGACGGTATGGATAGTTTTCTCCTAAATGCCATTTTCCAAAATGTCCTGTAGCGTATCCATTAGCTTTAAAAATATCTGCTATGGTTTTATGACCTGTTTTAATCATCTCATGACCGTATGCCCAAGACCATGCGCCATTATGCATAGCATCTTGTCCTGTTAGAAGTTGTCCTCTTGTTGGCGTACATACAGGAGCAACATGAAAATCTGTTAAACGTACACTCTCTGCATGAAGTACATCTAAATTAGGTGTTTTAAGGTAAGGGTTGCCATGAATACTTAAATCACCGTAACCTTGGTCATCTGTTAAAATAACAATAACATTTGGTGGTGCATCATTGTTCTGAGCCTCATTTTTTTGCTTTGCTTTGGCATTACAGGAAAATATTAGCAAAATAAATATCCCCAATAACTTCATACTAGTTTTCATAAAAGTTTAGTTTAATCTTTATTATTAAATGCTTCTTTTTTTAACTTCAGTTTTCTATGCATATAATCATCAAATGCTTTACCGTCAAAAGGCACTACAACAATTTTACTCCCGTGTTTATCATTGGCTTTGTCCTGTCCTTTTTTAACATCTAATACTGAAAAAATAATGTGGGTTACATGCCCATTTTCCACATAAGGTGTAGCCCTTTCTACAAATACCCAATCGTTAACTATCTCATTAGTATATTTAAAAATATTAGCCTCCTTTTTAAACGCTACACCTTGATATTCCCAATCATTAATCCCATCAAAAGATGTAAAATGATGTGTGGTTTTTGTAGGCCAATGGTTTACAATAATATGGTATATACCATTATTGTACCATACGCTTGGGTCTTCCATGTGCCAAACGTTATACTCGGGAAATTGCTTTACAAAAACACGATCTCCCATTATTTTATAAGGTCCTAAAATACCATTAGTACTTAGCATAGGTGCTGTTGACCTTGGAATAATCATATAGTTTCCGTCTGGTCTTAACAATATTTTGACGTTAGACATATTTCCTACCATACCGTTTTTAACTGCGCCTTTATTATTTTCATCATAGCGAGCTAACTCATAAGGAAAGCCATTTAAATCTATTTTTATTTCACCAAGAAGTTTAAATGGCCCATTCGGATTATCGGATACAAAAACCTCTCCTTTAGTGATCTCGCTTGTAATAACTGCATACCTCCCATCGTGCATTCTTAAGCCTATAACATTACTTCCTTTTCCATTGTTCCATTGTGGCCAAATTTCACCTAAATCCTTATAAGGTCCCATAACATTGTCACTAACAGCATGTATTCCTTTAGATTCATCATGCCATCCCTTGCTATGGTTTACACTTTGTGTCCAACGACTACCATAAAAGTGATATTTACCATCATCAGATTTTACGATACGTCCATCCCAATAATTCCAGTTTTTTAATTTTGGGTCTTCCAATCCATTAGCTGTATCTCTAGGAATAACGTTTGGCGCCCCCCAAATACCATCTGAAACCAAAGGCGCTTGTAAAGGCATTGGTTGAAAAAAATCGACAAGCATTTTTTCTTCAACTTTTGAGCTACAGGACCAAATTAAAATGCATAGAATTGATGCATGAACTAATTTTTTCATACTTTTTTATTTGAGTTGAATTTTAAAAACATAAGCCGCTTCACAGGGCTTATTTCCCTCAACTTTTATGGCAAGTCCTTCTGAAGTTTGCTCCCAAATTATATTATTAGTTCCACTTATGAATTCTACCGATTCAATATTTCGACTATCATAAGGATTATTCTTAGCTAAAGACTTGATAGTATAAGTGCCGTCTTCTGACCAATTTAAAGCAGTTGCATACAAGTAATTCTCTTTTGTTGTAAAACGAATATCCTTTGCTGTAGCCAACTTATTTTCTTTCTCTGAATGATGCCCTTTACTAACTTTAGTAGGGCCTTCCCCATAAATTTTCCATGGTCGTGTTTCAAAAATAGCTTCTCCATTTACACTTAGCCATTTTCCCATGTTGGTTAAAATATCTTCAGATTCTTGAGGAATAGTACCATCGGCTTTTGGCCCAATGTTTAACAATAAACAACCATTTTTACTAACAATATCAATGAGTTCATCTAACAGATAATTAACCGATTTATACTGTTCATTTTTAATATGACCCCAAGAAATTTTACCAACTGATGTATCGGTTTGCCAAGGGTATTTAAAAATTCCATCCATACGCCCGCGTTCTATATCCAACACAATTAAATCTTCGGGAAAAGATTCGTTTTTCATATTTTTATCTTGAAATACTACTTCCTTATCCCAATCTAATCCTTTGTTATAATAATATGCCAGAATTTTTTTGTGAACTGACTCAAACCCAGGTTTATCCAATCCAAAATCAAACCATAATAAATCGGGTTCATATTGATCAATAACATCGGTTGTTCTGTCCCACCAATGATTTAAAAACTTTTGTGTTGGCAGGTCTCCTTTTTTTATAGGCTCTCCATATAAATCATAATAATTAGGGTCGTTAGTATCCCAATCTGGATTGCTACGACTATAATACTGTCTGTTTAGTGCAAAATGAGAAGATACTCCAAATTTTAATCCTAAGGATTTGCACTCCTCTGCAACCATTTTCATAATGTCTTTTTTAGGCCCCATGTTAGCTACATTCCATCTGGTGTGGTTGGCATTGTACATGGCAAAACCATCATGATAATCCGCTACATGTACTACATATTTTGCATGGGACTTTTTAAATAAATCACCCCATGATTTGACATCAAAATTCTCAGCCTTAAATAATGGTACTAAATCTTTATAACCAAACTTTGAAGCATCTCCATAGTGTTCTTTGTGGTATGTATATGGATACTCCCCCCCACGTTGCCATTTAGGACTGTAGATACCTTTTCCATATTTCTCACTACTGTAAGCTGGAACTGCATAAGGCCCCCAATTAATAAAAATACCGAATTTAGCATCTCTAAACCACTCTGGCACCTCATATTTTGATCGAATAGATTCCCAATTGTCTTCATACCGAAAAGCTTCTGGTGATGTACTGGATTCTTTTTTTATGCCTTTATTACAGGATGATAAAACCAGTAATAAAACAATAACTTGGATTATACTTTTTTTCATTTTATCAAAAATTTTTAAAATTCATTAATTAAAAAATAATGTATATGAGAGCCATTGCTAAGAGTAATAACACACTCAAAAACTTATAATTTCCTATTCCCTTCCATCCTTTAGGTTCTAGAGGTTCCCAAAAATAAGCCCATGTTAGCGCTTTACTTTTTTCAGTTTGCTCTTGGGGTTTCCAATAACTAAACACTACCATAATAATGGTGCAAATTATAGATAAATATACCCCTTCCATAAGAGTTTTGGGTTTCCATTCTGGAAAACCAAAAATTTCATAAGTTCTATGGTATACATAAACCAATACGCCTGCTAAAGACCCCAACCAAAGTGTCCATTTTGAGGCAAAAGACGATGCTTTTTTCCAAAAAATACCGAATAAAAAAACCATAGTTAGAGGTGGCGAAATTAATACCACAATACCAACCATTTCGTTAAAAATTCCTTCTTTCCCTTCAATAGCAAAAGACCATAATACAGAAACTATCATGGCGACAAAAGCTGTTATTCTACCTATACGTACTAACTTTTTATCTGGCGTTTTAGGTTTGAACCTTTTGTACAAATCGTAGGTAAACAATGTTGAAATTGAATTTAAAGCTCCTGAAACCGAACTCATTACAGCTGCCAATAATGCTGCCGCCATTAGACCTGTTAGCCCTGGAGGCAAAAGATTACGAATTAAGAATGATAGTGTGTCTTTACTTTCCAATAACGTATCGTCTATTTTCCCTGTATTTATTAAAGCCACTACCATAAGCCCTGGCAATACAAAAATGAACATGGGCAAGAGTTTTAAAAAACCCGAAAAAATAGCTCCTACTCTAGCATGTTCTTCGTCTTTAGCTCCTAAAACACGTTGCACGATAGTTTGATCTGTACACCAATACCATATTCCAATTACTGGATATCCTAAAAATACTGCATACCAAGGGAAGTGCGATTCTTCTCCGGAACGCAACAAATTTAAAGCACTCTTATCAATATTATTAACCAATACATCCCAACTACCTAGCTTTAAATAAGCTGCAACGGTAACTGCAATAGCTCCTAATATTAAAATAATAGCTTGTAAGGACTCTGTAAACACCACTGCTCTTAACCCGCCAACAATTGTATAGGCTCCCGTTAACAGAACAATTAATAAAATACTCGCTGTTTTATCAAACCCAAACATGCCCTCTAAAACAACTGCTCCAGTAACAAGTGAAAAACCAATATGTACCAATATTGCTGATGCTATAGATATACCTGCAACCCAATCTCGCGAAGCTCTATCAAAACGTTGTTCTAAAAAATCCGGTAAGGTTGCAACACGGCTTCTTATGTAAAAGGGCACAAAAAATATAGCCAAAATAATAATGACAAAACCAGACATTAATTCGTAATTGCCATTTAACAGGCCATCTTCATAACCCGCTTGAGCCAAACCTACCATGTGAATTGTAGATATATTGGTAGCAAATAATGATAGGCCAATCACTGGCCATTTAAGGTTACCACCAGCTAAAAAATACCCTTTACTATCGGTTTGGACTTTCTTTTTATCAATATAGGCTTTAATATAATACCAGCACCCCAAAGACAGAATGACTAATAAGTATACCACGATTATAATTAAGTCTATATTGTTTAGTTTAATGTCCATATTGTTTTACGTACTTATTATTATATATGTTTAAGCTCTACAGCCATTAGCAAGAGATGGTGTATCTTGATGTTTATAAGGAATAAAAAACTCTCTGTGTCCTAAAGCCTCTGGCTTAGAAGCCATACCAGAACACACATTTATAATTAGTTTAGCTAAATCTAAGGCGGCTTCTTCCATAGTTTGTTCTCCAGATAGTACTTTGCTCGCATCAAAATCCATATCCCCTTCCATATTTTTAAAGGTCTCCGCATTTCCTGTTACTTTTAATAAAGGTGCAATAGGGCTTCCTATAACAGAGCCTCTACCTGTTACAAACAATACAACCTGAGCACCTGTTGCTATTAAATCTAAAATCCCTTCACTATCATTTGGATTGGTGTACCCAAACTGCATAAAATGCTTATCTGGAACCGAATCTAGCAACCACAAACCATTTTGGGATGGTATTTCTGATACTTTAATAACACCTTCTATGGGTTTAGAGCCGCTTTTGGCAAAGGCTCCCATACTTTTTTCTTCAATAGTAGTGAGACCGCCTTCAAAATTACCTGGTGATGTAGACCATTGCCGTACATCTTTACAGTAGCTCATTGCCTTATCATAGGCTTGTGCCAAAGATTGTTTTGCAGTTTCTGTTTTTCCTCGATCTACTAGAATATCTTTTAAGCCAATTAACTCTACAACTTCCTCAAAAATTGCCGTACCACCCTGTTCTACCAAAATATCATAAAACCTTCCCACTACTGGATTTCCTGCCAACCCAGAGGTAGCATCGCTACCACCACACTCTGCACCTACTACTAAATCTTTGAGGTCCATTTTTACCTTTGGCACTTTAGAGATTTCTTCTTTAAAGGTATTTACAATGGCTTTTCCTTTGGTAATACTTTTTGTTGTACCTCCAAAATGTTGAATAAAAAAACTATCTGCCGGCCTACCAGAACTGCGAACTACTTCCGCTATTTTTTCTGGCCTTGTATATTCACATCCTAAACCAACGGCCAATACAGCGCCTACGTTTGGATGGCGTGCTAAAGCCAACAACATTCGTATTGCATAAGCATTGTCATAACATCCAGGAAAGCCAATTACATGTACATCATCTTCATCTTTGGCTATTTGATGAGCTACAAAACTTGCACATTCTACTGTGTATATTATTAATACTAAATTACGAATGCCTTTACGACCATCATTCCGTAAATAGCCATCCCATGTTGTTTGAAGTATCTCCTTGTTCATTGTAGCTGCAATTTATAGATATTCAATATCTGTTGGAGCGCCAGTTTCTGTATCTAAAGTACTTGAGCGTTCATCAAATTTACTCTCTAAATTATGCAAGTGTATCCAAGTTCCTAAACCTATGGGAATACTTGCATAACCAATAATAACACCATATTTAACAATAGGCTCGCCTTGTTTCAAATCTTTTAAAGCTATTTTATGCCCAGCATTAATTGTTTCAATAACATCTACTTGCACTATTTTTTTTTCTGTATCACGAAAAGACACCAAACCAATACTTAATTTTTCTAAAGCTGTGGCTACATTATCATCATTGTGAATCTTTATTAATGCCTGTTTCATAAAATGAATTTACCTTTAAGATGTTACATAATTCCGAATTTCTCAAAAGCCTCCACAGTAGTCATTCCGCCTTCTAATGCTTTTAGCACACTTTTTTCTCCTCTTGCCTTCTCAAAAGCTAATGTAAACACCTGTTCTTCTACTTCCTTAGGAATAATTACAACGCCATCGCGATCTCCATATACCCAATCTCCTGGGTTTATTTTTATACCATTCCAAATTATAGGTACTCCATAATCAATAACCTTACCTCTAGGGCCTTGATCTTGGGCATAAGTTCCGATTGAACATGTTGGGAAATTTAATCTCAATATTTCATTGGTATCTCTACTATAGCCATCAACTACTGCTCCTGCTGCTCCACATTTTATAGCTCTGGTTGACATTAAGCCACCCCACATGGCATAATTATGAGAGCCTCCCGTGCATATATAAACTTCGTTTTTTTGCAGGGAATCTAATGCCTCAAACATTAAACCAAAAGGTTTACTCATGAGCTCGTTTTTTGTGTTTTCTACAATTTCGTCGTAAACATCCGCTTCAACAACTGGCATAGCTCTACCAAGCACTACCATTTCTGGAGATAATGGTTTTACTTGAGCAGGTAAAAATTGATGCCTTAAATTAATTTTATCTAAGGAATCTCCAACTAAGGCTGTAAATAATTCTTTTTTTGCAAGTGCTATTAATTCGTCATCATTTTTCCAAATGGGTGTACTCATGCGTATTATATATTAATAATTTAACTACAATGATAATGGATATATTGAAAAAACTCTACGACTGTATTATTAACAACTAATACAATATTGCCTTTTATGAGTAAATAATAAGTGTTTTGAGAATATATGGTAATGTTTCAAATAAATCTTTGAAGCAACTATTTAATTTGCTTAAGATATTCTGATGGTGTAACCCCCATAATATTTTTGAATTGACGGTTGAAATGTGATAAATTTCCATAGCCACTAGAATAACATACCTGACTTATACTCTTATCGCTTTTTTCATGAAACAATTTGCATGCATAACCTACTCTTATATTATTGAGGTATTGTGTAAATGTTTTTCCATTTACTTTCTTAAAAAAACGACAAAATGAGGATTTACTCATATTTGAAATTTTCGCAATTTCATCTAAAGAAATCTCATTTTGAAAGTTGTGTATTAAATATTCTAATACACTGTTTAAATTTCCTTTGTTAGTAAAAGAAGCCTTATGATAACCTTCGCTACAAAGTGTTTGATAATGTTTATCATCTGCTAGAATACCCAAAATTTTCATAAACATTACCAATCTATCAAAATTTGATGCTTTTTTCATCTTTAACAAAATACCTGCTGCTGCTTGAGTAGTTTTATCTGAAAATTTGATACCGAGTTTTGATTTTGAAAGCAATGCATTCACCTTAGACATCTCTGGCATATCATAGAAACTGGTTCCTGCAAAGTTTTTTTTAAAGTGTATAACCAAAGATTCTGCATGCTTAAAATTATCTTGATTGTTAGCTTTAAAGTCATCGTCTAAAAGCCAACGATGGGATAGGTTTTCTCCCATTAAAACCAAATCTCCAGGTTGAAAAGGTTCTATATGCTCACCTATGAATTTAATACCAGTACCCTTTGCATTATAATTTAATTCTAACTCTGGATGACAATGCCATATATCTAGATAAGACGCCGAATAATTATGAGTAAATCCTAATGAACTATTTAAATGACTGCTTCTATCTACTTGTTTAGTTATCAATTATAAGTCTTTATATTAGAAAAGTGGTTTACTAATGTGCTATGACTTTTTCATAACACCCAATGCTTATCAAACAAATATATGAAATGTATAATTTTAACCACTTTAAAAGTTAATCTTAGCACCACCATCAACAGGTATTGTAACCCCTGTAATATACTTACTAGCATTTGAAGCTAGAAAAATAGCTGTATTACCAATATCTTCTGGCTGTCCAAAATGGTTCATAGCTATCCTATTAACTATTTTGTCTTTTCGTTGTTTGTCAACATCTAGTGCTTTATGCAACATATCAGATTCAATCCAACCTGGAGCAATCGCATTTATTCTTACATGATGTTTTGAATATTCTGTAACCAAGTTATTCATTAAACCTGTTAGAGCTGTTTTAGAAGTACCATAGGCAACGACTCTATCCATCCCAAACAATGCTGTCATGGAACTAATTAGTATAATAGCTCCTTGTTTTCTTTCAATCATTTTTCTTGCACACTCCCTAGTTAACGAAAAAACACTTAGCAAATTGGTGTTTATGACGTTTTCAAAATCATTGTCACTGGTATCTTGCGCCCATTTCTTTAAATGAACACCTGCATTATTCACCAAAATATCAATAACACCAAAACGATGCTCTATATGAGAAATTAGCTCTGGAATATTGCTTTTATCACTTATATCGTTTACAATATAATTTGCGTTATCGCCTAATTCTTCTACTGCTTTTTTTAGCACCTCTTCTCGTCTTCCAGTGATAATAACTTGAGCATTTGCACTAATAAATGCTTTTGCTATTCCTAAACCAATGCCAGTTCCTCCTCCAGTGATTAAGGCCAATTTATTTTGAAGTGAAAATGTATCCAATCCCATGGTTTGTGTTTTAAAGATTATACAATGTTATGGGAAATTGAGATGTTATTCTAGGTTAAAATTATTGAATATTGATACTATATATACTTTTCTGGTTGACTAACATGAGTTTAATGAGAAATTAATATATAACCAACTCTAATTATGATTTAGTTTTATTTTGTTTTTAATGATAATTCACTAACATTTTTAGCCATTAAAAACCAAACCGATAAAGTAAGAGCTATAACTACACCTATAATACATGATAAGACATATGGCAACTGAAAACCTTCTGGTGCTACTAATATATAAGTTACCACAACAACCGTCATAAATGCAGCAGGAATTAAAATAAATAATGACTTTTTTCCTTGTTGTTTCATATACACTGCTGCAGCCCATAATACAACTGTTGCCAACATTTGGTTAGACCAACCAAAATACCTCCATATAATTGCAAAATCAACTCTTGTTAGAATCAGAGCAATTAAAAAAATAGGAACGGTAATAACCAAACGCTTCGCTAACTTGGTTTGATTAAAGTTAAAAGCATCAGCTACCGTTAATCGTGCACTTCTAAATGCGGTGTCTCCTGATGTTATAGGGGCAGCGACAACTCCAAAAATTGCAAGAATACCTCCAACTTTCCCCAACATGGTATTGCAAATAATATTTACTACCCATGCTGCGTTATGACCTTCAATAGCCATGGTCTCCCCCAATTGCTTAACACCTCCAAAAAATGCCATAGCGACTGCTGCCCAAATCATGGCCACAATACCTTCAGTAATCATAGCGCCTATAAATACTTTTTTGCCATCTTTTTCATTGGAAATACATCTTGCCATTAGCGGTGATTGTGTAGAGTGAAAGCCAGAAATTGCACCACAAGCAATTGTAATAAATACTAATGGAAATACGGGATATTTATCGGGCGAACTGTGCATATTAACAAAATTTGATATCGTAAGTTCTGGAATAGTATAGCCTTGAAATAATAAACCACCAAATAGCCCTATTGCCATAATTAAAAGAGAGGCTCCAAATAATGGATATACTTTCCCAATGAGTTTATCAATGGGAATCATGGTTGCCAATAAATAATAAACAAAAATAGCACCTATTAAAATAGAAACATTTACACCTGTTAATTCCTGTAAAATAGTAGCTGGTCCTTTAACAAAAACTACGCCTACCAAAATAAGCAATACTACTGCAAAAACACGCATAAATTGCCTAACGCCACCTCCTAAATATTTACCAACAATTTCTGGAATACTATCGCCTCCATGTCTTATAGATAACATTCCTGAAAAATAATCATGAACAACACCGCCAAAAATACAACCAAAAACTATCCATAAAAACGCTACTGGCCCCCATAATGCACCAGCAATAGCACCAAAGATTGGCCCTAAGCCAGCTATATTTAAAAACTGAATTAAAAATATTTTACCCAATTTTAATGGGACATAGTCTACCCCGTCTTGTTTGGTTATAGCAGGTGTTTTTCGGTTAACATCAATACCAAATTGTTTTTCAACATAATTTCCATATATAAAATAACCCAATATTAAAACTGCTATACAAACTAAAAATGTTATCATGGTTTTACTTTTTTCTAATAATTATTATTGAACTCATTTTATGAACTTAACTAAGCTTATAGTTTACTCTTATATTTCTTTTGAAATTGAAGAACCCTTGTTTTTTGATTATTACTTAACGTTATATTGTTTAAAAACCAATAAGCTCTTCTCGAAATTAAAAATTCCTTGTGATCCAGGAGCTTTAAAACTTCGTTAACGACTTTAGATGATTTATGCTTTTTAAGCTTAAACAAATCTAAAATAAGATTTATCTCTTGATAATTATTGGTCATTAATAACTGTTCACTAAAAGCATCGTAAAACGGTTCAGGTGCTTTAAAAGCTGTTTTATATAAGGAATTTAAAATAGTGACACGAAATTTCTCATCAGCAAATTCAAAAAAAGAATTAATGTTGCTATAATAATTTTTTGCTGAAGATTGTTCTAAATAAGCCAATGTTATAGGCTGTAACATAGATTCTATGTTTGCAGCCTTTAAAACATTTTTAATAGTATTATCATCATAAATTTTTCGTTTTATGAATGTTTCTATTGCTAATTCCCTGTAATACTTGTCGCCATAAGTTAAGTAGTTTAGCAAAAGTTGAGTATCGCTTTTTTTTGATGTAATGTCTCTTATTTTTTCAACAAAACTTCCATTTGCCCAATGCCATAAGGTATAACAGGTCCAAACAGCTCCTGTAACGACTGCATTGGGGTCTATGCTAATTGTTGCACCAGATAATGCATCAACGGCATTATTATCTGCCTTACTTACCAACTCTTCTTTATAATACTCCTTTAAAACGGAATTTCTATCCTTTAATATTTGATGTAATTTATTATGGTCTTCTTTTGCAAAAGGCTCCCCTTCTTCTTTTTCAAGATTAAAGCCTTTTGCTATCTCATAGTGTGTATACCTTCCTAGTGCATCCCAATAGATACGCATGGGTATAACTTTACACACTTTACTACCACAAACAACAGATTCTACCTCAGCATAAAATATACGAGCACCACCATACGATTTTTCTACTTCAAATAATGTCTGCTGTATTGGTTTCGTATTATCTATACCTGGATGTAATACCGCAACATCGTGTTTTATAATTGTATCTCTTTTAGTACCTATATTTTGTTTTGATAAAAAAAAAGCAGCAAAAAGAATAAAACTATGAAAAACTATTATTTGGATTTTAGAAATCATTTATGAATAACAACGAACTTCAAATAATTTGGCGGTATCATGTCCATACGTTTCCTTCATATTGATTCTTATAGCTGTTACCTTTTTAGAATCGAAATGGAATTTGATTAAACGCCTTAAATTGTCTTCTTTTTCACCAACCTTTACCCATTTACCATCTACTCTTACTTCAGCATCTAAAGTTTTTAGAAGTTCAGGCGGAATTTGAGTTGTATGATGCTTAAGTGTAGGTTGCTTACGCATCATAATCTTTCTTTGAAGATTGGTATCACACTTAATTTCAATTTTAGACAAATCAATTGGTGCTTCCCATTCCATTTGTAATTGAGCAGGTAAAGATTCAGATTGCCAGTGATTGATTTCATTTCTATATAAAATATCTCTAGAAACACCGTTTGTCAATAAGTTTACATCGCCTGTCTTTGTAGAAGAGGCAAAAATCGTGCTAGCTTTTTTAGCCAAATCTTTAGCATCATTTGCTTTTACATTTGGAATATAAACATCATCTCTCATCAATTGCTCTTGCAATTCTTTGATGTGTTTTTGAGCAAATTCTCTTGGCAGGATACCTTTTTCTACACACATGGCAGCAGCTGTACCAATAGCTTGTCCCATAAGCGCACAAGTGCCTTGAATTCTTGTAGAAGACAATGCAATATGTGTTAAACTAGCATTACGACCAGCAAACATTAAGTTAGAAATGTTTTTAGAATATAAACATCTAAAAGGCACCTCATACATTTTTTTAAATTTTTGATGGAAATAACTAGGAGGTAAATCTATTCTTTCTATTCCTCCAGGGTTGTGCTCATCTAAAGACCATCCTCCATATCCAATAGCATCTTCAAAATGTCTGTATTCCGTTAAATCTTTTTCAGATAATACATAATCACCAATAAAGCGTCTAGATTCTCTTCTACCTGGAAAAGACCCTACCCATGTAAGTGCATAATTAGCTGATTCTGGGTGTTCTCCAGAGTTCTTTACATAGTCCCAAACCCCATGTAAATAGCCCATCAATTTATGTCGATTTGTTTCTTGGTCTTCGATAATATCATATTCGCTTCCTAACTCAACCCACCAAAAACCATCAACATATTGTTTGATACGTCTTTCTTTACCTTCTCTTTCTTCATGTTTAAAAGGAATAGTAAATGAAGGTGCTTTATAAGGCATAGGCCGTCCCATATCTTTGGCTTGCATTAAAATAGATGATCCCATTTGCCATCCATCTGCTTCATCTGGAGCATATTTCTCATCATATTCTGCCTTACCTTCTCTACCAGTTCTGTATAATGCACCTGCCTTAGCAGCCATTAATCCATCACCAGAACAATCCAAAAACAAGGGCGCTTCTACAATATATTCCATTTCGGTAGTAGACTGCCAACAACGCGCTGCTTTAATTTTATCATCACCATCCATGATGGCATCAATGGCCTGCGTATTTAACATGACTGTTAAGTTAGGCTCTCTCGTAACATAGTCATATAAGACATGATCCCAAACAGGATAGGACTCTTGCTGATTATAGGCTCTATTTTCAATTTGAATTTCTTCAAAAATTCCAGTCTCCCGTTCAGGTAATTTAGTTGATTCTAATTGATTTACACCATTTAGAGTTACTCTAATTTCACTTGAAGAATTCCCCCCTAATACAGGTCTATCGTTTATTAAAAGTGTTTTAGCTCCAGTTCTGGCAGCAGATACAGCTGCAGGAACCCCTCCCATACCAGCTCCTATGACTACAACATCATATTGAACTGTTTTTTTTCTTACTGGTATTTCTTGTTTTCCTGTTCCTAGAGATTCCCATTGGTCATTTTCTCTATTAGATAAGTAACTTTCGTTCTTTTCACCAGGAGACACACAAGCAATAGGCACTATAGTAGTTGCCGCTGCTGCTCCTGCTACATTCCTTAAAAAATTCCTTCTTTTCATATCTTGTTACTTTTACGATATTTTTCTGTATTCTATTTATTAGGTTTTTCTGAATCGGGAACTAAATAGCGTTCTCCTGTTTTATAATTTAGACGTTTACCAAAATAAGGATATTCATCAAAAACATTCCCTTTTCCTAGCATACGAGGGTCTCCTTGAGCTATAAGCTCTTTTTCCATTTGAGTCCTTAATTTTTGTTTCACGTCACTATATTCTGGTGATAACGCTAAATTGTTCATGCAATGTGGGTCGTTTTGCATATTGTACAATTCTTCTTCGACACGTTTAGCAAAACTCATTTCATAAAAATGATATTCTTTATCATCTGGTTTCAAAGCTGTTAAATATTCTTTAGTTGGTGAACCATCACAGTTTAAATAACCGTATTCCGGATTCCCTACTGGCCAGCGTTCTGGTTTTATGTTATGAACATATAAGAATTCCTTATTTCTGATAGCTCTAACTGGATAAGACAAATCTGTTCCTTCATCATCTGCTCTACCTACATCATGACGTTCTTTTCCTAGCAATACATGATCTCTAGAAGCATCTATTTGTCCAGATTTATCTGATTTTAATAGTTCTAAGATGCTATTTCCTGTCATCTGCTCATGAGGTTTTAACCCTGCAACCTCCATGAATGTCGGTGCTATATCTGGGAAATTCACAAAGTCATCAATGCTTCGTCCTGGCTGTATCACACCTTTCCAGTACGCAATTAAAGGCACATGGAACCCTTCTTCATAGATTTGCCCCTTTACACGTGGAAATGGCATACCATGATCTGATGATATTAAAATTAATGTATTGTATAACAACCCTTTTTCTTCTAATATTTTTATGGCTCTACCAACTTGGGTATCGTACCATTCTACCTCATTTGCATAGTCTAATAGATCTCCTCTAACAGTTTCGTTATCTGGATAAAATGGAGGCACATCTGCATCGGCTAATTGTTTGCTTGTTTTTTTCCAACTATCTAACTCATAACGTCTATGCGGTTCAAATACACCAAACCAAAAACAAAATGGTTTTCCTTCTGGTTTTTGAGATAAGAAATCTGCAAAGTTAGCAGCGTAGTCATTTTTACTTATGCCTTTAAATGGTGGTTTCTTTTCATGCTTGTTAAACTCTGGTCCAGCTGGATTATGCTTTCCTTTATATAAACCTGGCCCCCAACCTTTCCCCGTAAAACCTGTAAAATAGCCTGCTTGTTGCCCTAATAGTTCTGGGTAAAATTTAAATTCTTCTGGAAAATAAGGGTTATGGTTTGTGGCTTCTTTTAACTGCCAACTATACTTGCCTGTTAATAAACAAGCTCTAGCTGGTGCACATTTGGGGTTACAGTTGTATGCATTTGTAAATGTAGCGCCTTCTTTTGCCAATGCATCTATTGCAGGTGTTTTGATGTACTTAGAACCATAGGCTCCAAAACTTTTCATTGAGGCATCATCTGCAACAAAAAATAATATATTAGGTTGCTCGTATTCTGTTTGAGTCGTATTTGTAGTATTTTCTTTTTTTTCTTTTGATGCACAACTTGTAGCCATTATAAAAAGGCATGAGGCATAAAGAAACAATTGGGTATACACTTTATATTTCATTTGTTTTGTTTTACTAGAAACGTTATTTTATTTAGAAAGTACAAGCATTTTTGACTCATGCTTTTTTAACTGAAACGAAATCACATCTCTGTTGATATTTAAATCTTTATGATTGATAACATCTCTAATTTTGGCATTTTTATCGAATCCAATTTTTCGAAGATCAAAACTTATACCTTTTAATTTTCCACCTTTTAAACTTAAAAACAACAGTGCAGACTTGCCATCTTTTAATTTTTTATGCCATACTTGAGATATCCCGTCACGTTTTACAATACGCCCTTGCTCCAACGGGTCTTGATTAATGGCTACCATTTCTTTGTTCATCAATAATTGTTTTTCAAAATCTCCTATAGTTATAGGGTCGCTTCCCATAAATAATGGCGAAGACATCATACACCAAAGCGCAAAATGTGATGTTTGCTCGGTTTCGTTTAAGCCATTTTCTCCTGTAACCATCATATCTGGATCGTTCCAATACCCATTCCCTGCTTTGTCTGCATAATGATTGTTTACTTCAGCAATATCTAACACACTAAGGTGCGAATGCTTTTTAGTATCTCTATTAAAATAAGCACCATTGTGTATGCGCGATTCTATATCTCCCGTTGTACGTGCCATATTACAGGTTTCTGGGTACCAATCCCTAAAGGTGTAGGCACTAATACTAAATGTAATATCCCTACCGCAGTTTGCTAAAAGCCCACTCCATTTTTTATAAACGTCCTCAATAGTTTCCTCTGTCCAGGAATTGCGGTAAGGCGTACAAGGCTCACAAGGATCTAAATTATACCTGCACAGGTCTAACTTTATAAAATCTAATTCCCAATCTACAAATTGCTTTAAATGCACTTCTTCTTTATTGTATGCACCTACTTCATCTCCCCCACAATCGTGAGTTCCTGGAACGACGTGCAAACCAAACTTCATGCCTTTAGCGTGTGCATAATCTGCTAAAAACTTCATGCCTCTAGGGAACTTAGTTTTATGCACTAAAAGTTCTCCTTTAGGGCCTAGTATTGTATCACGCCACCCGCCATCAACAATAACGTATTTATATCCAGCATCTCGTAAACCATTACTAGCCATGGCATCAATAGTTCCCATAACCGCTTTCTCATTTATATCTTGCTTCCCATACCAATTCCAACTGTTCCAGCCCATCGGAGGTGTTGGAGCAAGTCCTGAAAGCTTATTTGTTACTGTTTGTGCAACAACTTTATTGCTTTCTTCTACGACTTGTTTATTTTGCTTAGAGCATGACGTGCCAATTGCAATTAAAATTGCACATACTAAAATAGTTGATTTATTGATTTTTAACATGTTAAAATTGTTAATGGTTGTTATAAATATTTATAGTTTAAGACCTTTGTTTCTTTTAAATTTTAAATGTGTTTCAGAGGCCTTATCTGTTTTCAAAATTTGGGTGTTTGCACCTATGTACCTATTTCCTGAAACAATAACATTTTTACAATTTTTAAATTCAAACATAGGTTTACTATTATGAATTTTTTTTGCGTTGTCAGTTTGTTTAATTGTATTATTTCTGAATATTAACCCGTCTACTTGTTCTGCAGTTACAATCCTATCCCCAAAAGTTTCTATGATATTATCCTCAAACACAATATTTCTATCATATGTGATAGTTCTGTCAAAAGAACGATTCAATTTGGGAGAAATCCATAAAACGGGTAAATCATGATTACCATGCACACAATATTCAAAATGGTTATTTCTTATTACAACATCTTGTACCGCTCCAGATTCATACCAATTATACGTTTCTCCCCTAAACCCAATTGCTGACATATCTGATGAGAAATAATTACCCTCAACTACAATTTTAAGTGGTGTTTTTAACATCAAGTTTCTGGCTCTATGCTTACTTATTTTACAACCTCTTATTGTATAATTTGGATTCCATGTTTTGTTCTCAAGTATATCGCCCTTTTTTAATGTGGTAGGAATGACCTCTTTAAAAGTAATTTTTGAAAATGTATCATTAATGAATTTAACGGACTTAACTGTATTAACTTCACCTCGGTTAGGGTTTGGCTTTTGTACAAACCATACTTCATCTCCAGAGTCTGCAAACTGAAATCCAGCTTGTTCAAAATGGTGTAATTCTACAATAACAGTATTTTCATTTACTACTTTATCCACTTTCACATAAGTTCCGTGAACATTTGTGCCATCATCTAGCATACCTTCTATCCTACAATTTTCAATTAAAATATCGCCTTTACAATTGGCAAAATGTGTAGCATCAGCAGTACTTGAAATATACCTATCCGAACCATCTCTTGTATAAACACCACCGTTAGATATGGTTATATTCTCTGTGCGCTCAAATAAAAACCCCATACCCAAAGCATGGTGTATAATAATTTTATCATAGTTTACGTTTTTACAATTCTGTGTTTGAAAAGCAGGCGCATATCTATTAAGTTCTTTTTCTCCTTTAGCAGCTACAATACAACCTACGGGGGGGTAATGTTTCAACTTTTCATGAAACCGATAAGTACCGTTACTTAATTTTTCTACGCGATTTGGGTTTAAGTGAAGACCATTAGCTCCATGAAATGTAGACTTAGTTTTAGGATCAAAACAATGGGTATGACCAAATTCATGAAAATTAAAGCCATCAATATCAGGGAAGGATATATGATTATCCTTAAATTTCCAACTGTAACCTTCTTTTAGAGGTCGCAAATCAAACCAGCCATTATTTTCATCTACCTTGAGTACTTCTGCTTGAAAAATCAATGGAATATCCCAATCTATTGTAATACCAGACACCTTGATATTGCCACAATCTTCAAACTGAAACGGAGCCATACGACCGTGAAATATAAATTCTGAACCGTTACCTTCTATAGTAACTGAATCAAACCCTTCAAAACGAAAGGCAACTCTTTTGTAACCATTACCATGATTAGTTATAAATGAATGTCTACTTAAAGCATAATCTGGTAAAAATGTATAAACACCTTTTTCAAATACTATTTTTATATCTTTCTCTGTAACGTTTTCTATAGCTTCCCTTACCTTGGAAGTTATGTCTGAATGTTCATGATTGATAGTAATAACTTCAGTAGCATTAGACAAAGAAGAGATTATAAAAAAAAGTAAGCCACATAGCTTTATTGAATAGTATTTCATATTATTAAATGTATTTATACAAACGTTTTGTAAAAATACCTGAATTACTGTGTTTACTATGTATTCACAAATATATTTCGGGTAGCTTTGAATAAATAAACCGTATTATTAAAAGCTAAATATCCTGATTTAACATATATGAAATATTATGGGGTGGGGGGTTTATCTGCCTCTTTTCTTGTTTCCACTTCTTCAGCATAAGTACCTGGTGAGACCTTATATCGCTCTTTAAATATCTTTGCAAAATGGGTTCTACTCTTGAACCCTGAAACTATAGACACCTCTTTCACCGACATATTTTTTTGTAACAAGAAATCTGCAGCTCTCTTTAACCTATACATCTTCAAGAATTCGAAAGGTGTTTGATTGGTCAGTGCTTTAACTTTTTGATAGAAATGAGTACGGTTTAGGTACATTTCTTTAGCAAGGTCGTTAAGATTAAAATCCTGATTTCCTAAATTCTCTTCAACTAAGCTATAAAGCTTGTCCAAGAAAGCATTATCATTTCTATCATTAATATTATTATCTCTAGTAAGTGGAATACCTACCTGATAACGTTCACTTAACTTTTTCCTACCACTCAACAAAGCCTCAGTATTTGTCACTAATCGCTGCACATTGAATGGCTTTTTAATATAAGCATCAGCACCGTCTCTAATACCTTGTACTTGGTCTTGTATATTAGTTAAGGCTGTTAGCAAAATTACTGGTATATGACTTGTTTTTAAATCTGACTTTATTCTAATGCACAAGTCTAAACCATTCATTTCAGGCATTTGCACATCACTAATTACAATATCTGGCCACCTATCTTCCATAGCGTCCAAACATTCCTGACCATTGCTGAAGGTTCTCACCTTGAAATAGCGTGAAAGCACTTCTGAAACATAATGCTTCATTTCACTGTTGTCTTCTGCATAAAAAACTAAAGACTCAGTAAATTCCCCTGAGGTCTCTATTTGTGATGGCACAAACTTTTGAACAAGTTTTGTATCAAATATCACTTCCTCTTCTTCTGGCAACAAGATGTCTTCAACAACCTCTTCACTCTCTGAATGACTTTTTACTATTGGTAAACGAATTGTGAATTTTGTACCTTTACCAAAGATACTATCTACATCTACAAATCCATAGTGCATTTCTATAAGGCGTTTAGAAAAGGCAAGTCCTATTCCCGATCCGCTAGCATGAACGTTTTTATTATTGTGTGATTGGTAAAACCTTTCAAAAACATGGGGCAGATCTACATTATCAATGCCTTGTCCCGTATCTTCTATAACAACTACCAAGTCTTTATCTTCAGCAAAGTACTTAATTGTAATACTATCTTCTACCTTCGTATATTTAAAAGCATTATTGATAATGTTATTGAATATTTTCTCCAGCTTGTCCCTGTCTGCTGCAACTATGACTTTTGAATTTTCACTTTCAACGTTCAATTCTTTTTGATCTTTCTGGGCTAAAAACTTAAAATCAGTTATCAATTCTTGAATAAAAAGATCAAACCTAAATCGAGAATAATTCATTTTCAACACATTAGCATCTGCCTTTCTAAAATCATGCACCTGATCAATCAAGTGTTCAATCTTCCTAACTTGTCTTTTCATTAGGTTTAGCCTATCTTTTGCTGAAGCATTACCTTTATAATTTTGCAACAAAGTTTCTATTGGCCCTGACAAAAGTGTTATTGGTGTTTTTATCTCGTGAGATATATTTGAAAAGAATCGTAATTTTGCTTCATTTACTTCTTTAACATTATTTATAGTTAACTGTTCAATTTCCACATCATGACTCAATCTTTGTATTTTTAGTATTACCCTTACAACCACATAGACTAACAGAAAAAATAAGATAGCATATAATATATACGCAAAAGTAGTATTCCAAATAGAAGGTTCTATAACTATTTTAAGTCTTTTAGGCTCTGACCATTGATTTAAAACATTTGATGCCATTACACTTAATTCATATTCCCCATGTGGTAGTTCATTGTATTGAATGGTATTTTGACCAGATGGTACTTCTTGCCATTCATCATTTATCGGTAATAGTTTATACTTTAAATTGTGATTTTTCGGATTCAAAAAGTGAAGACTAATCAAATCCAAAGAAAAATTATTTTCGTTATGCTTAAGAACTATTTCATCTAATTGGTTTAAACTTTTTTCTAATACAACCCTACCATTTATAGTATCATTAGGAGAGATATCTTCGTTAAATATCTTAAGGTTTTCAAAATAAATTTTGGGGAGTTTTTTTGTTTTAACAATATCATTTGGATTAAAATAGCAAAAACCATCTATACCAGAAGATATAATTACTCCGTTTTCCAAATGAGTTGCTACAAAAAAGAAATCTTCAAAAGGAAGCCCATCAGACTCTCTAAACTTTTTAATACTTAAATCCTTAGTATTCAACTTATTAAGACCTACATTTGTAGTTATCCACAAATTATATTCATCATCAAATAATACATTTTTAACAGCATTGTTAGATAATCCATTCTTTTCAGAATAAGGAATAAACTTAGGGCTAGTATCGCTATCAATAACTTTACAAACCCCTCCACCTTCTGTTCCTATCCAAAACTCTTCATTAGGCAATCTTACAATAGCTGACACAAAATCGCTTGATATTGAAAATGGGACATTAATATCTTTCTTAAATTGTTTTACACTCAATTCTTTAACAGAAACACCACGCTTATTCTCAATACGAAATAACCCATCTGAACTAGCTCCTATCCAAATAAAATCATGAATAGGGTCTGCATAAACAAATCTGGCTAATGACAACTTATCTACTGAAAAGTATGGATTATCATTGAGAGCTTCTACTTCAACGACTTCGTTTGTTTTATTAACTACTATCCTATAAACATCTCTATTTGTCCCAACCCATATGTTGCCATAATTATCTTCCGTAAAATAACGCAATCCTGTGCCAACGACATCTGGGGAATACTCTCCTTGAAGTTCAACCAACTCAAGATTACTTTCTCCCTTTTTTAACCTGAACAGATTAGCTTTTCCTCTTAATCTTAACCACAAATTCTCTCTACAATCAACATATAAACCGGTTAATTCTGATGATATTTTTTTTAAAAGTGCTGGTCTTATTGGCTCAAATTGATGGGATTTTGTATTAAAAATTGCTAAGTCTGCATCTGGAGATAATAAATATACCCTATCCTTATCTATTTTTGTTATATGTCTTACATTATCGGATTTAAGACCGTAGTCATAATTCATTTTTGAATTGTAACTTTTGAAAGGCGATTGAAATAAATCAAATTGATACACGCCCTGATTATAAGTTGAAAGCCAGCATAGGTTTTTTGAAGTTGAAATTATTTTACTCGTTCTCAACAAGTTTAAATCATCATCAAAATAATACGGTTTAATATCTTGCTCATTAGAAAGCAAACTTGAAACTTTCATTTTTAATAATCCTCTCCTAGTAGTTCCTACCCATAAATGATTTGTAGAATCTACCATAAAAGTTTTGGTTCTATATCCCTTTAAAAACTTTCTTTTAACATCGAAAAAGTATTCGCCTCTACCATCCTTTTGATAATTTAAAACAATGGATTCATCATTTTGTGCTACAACAAAATGGTCATCATCCAAATGCTCTACATATGCCGTGTAGTCTATCTCATTTTGCAATAATGGTTTAAACACCCTATCCTTTAATTTAAATAGATATAGACCTTCTGAGCTGCTAAGCAAGTAATCTTGCTCGTCTAGCTTAATACAATTAAATAATTCAAGATTCTTTTTATTTGACAAATTACCAGGAAAATATTCTCCCAGAAAATTATAATCAAAATCAAAGATTAATAAACTACTATTTTCGGTAATAACCAAAACAACTTTTTCTTCTTTAACTATTAATATTTGCTTAATTATTGCATTATTAATAATGTTCTCATTTGATTTAGTTGTATTAATTTTTTTAAATTCCGCTTCGGTTTGGTCATAAAGAGTAATTCCTTTTTCTGTTCCAATCCAAATAGTATGATTGCCATCTTCTGCCAAAGACCTTACTCTATTAGAAGTGAGTATATCTTTGTCGACCGTATTTTTAAAAATTGTAAACTTATAGCCATCAAATCTATTTACACCATCAAAAGTACCAAACCATAGAAACCCACGTGAATCCTCTAATATTGAGGTAACACCATTATGCGCTAATCCTTCTGAAATAGTATATTTTTGGATATACTCTAGTTTTCTATTTTGAGAAATAGAAGAGCAGACCGATAAAATAGCCAGTATTATTGAAAGAATCTTGACCTTCATAAACAATATATGAATTTGATGTAAAGCCAAATATAACACATTCTTTAAGACTAATAAGAGTCAATGCAAATATTGTTCGGAAACTAATAATCCTATTCTGCTTGCACTATATTTGTTTCTGGCTTACTTTAAATTTAAATATGGTAGGATTTGAACTTTTATCATAATGAAAATCAAACAGTACATACTAAAATATGGCAAATTATCTCAAAGTAAAAATTAGTACGTTTGTTAGCAATATGCAGAAAATAGCTATTTTTAGGCTTACATTATGGATGTTGCTTTGTTTGCTAGCTTCTGATTTTCCATACATTTAACGTTAACGTACATAAGAAGAACAATGAGAGTTCAAATAACATTATTGATATTAGTTGGAGTTATTAACTCAATTTCTGCACAAATCGGAAATGATAAAGATTTGATTGTGAAGAATAAAGTGAAAGAATCTTTTGAAAAGCACTGTTTTTCAGGTTCGAATTCTAGCTGTACTGCTATTTGGAAAAAGTATGACAGGAAAGGGAATTCTATTGAATGGAATATGGGAAGATTGGGAACTATTTACAGAAATATTTATGATAAAAATAACAATAAAATCTTCACTCTTTGGATAGACAAAATAGATACAACTAAAATAGACTCGATTCCTTATGTATATGACGGAAATAATCAATTAATCCAAGATAGCGAAGAAACTTTTAAAAATTTTTATAACTCAAAAGAGCAACTAATAAAACAATTAAGTAAAAGTCAAAACAATGAAGAAAATATAGTTCGTAAAACAAAAATGATAGATTGGACAAGTTTTGGAAAGGTAAAAACTGAAATTATCAAAACCGAGATAATTGAGACTTCGAAACAAACGGAATATGAAAAACTAAAAACCTATTGCAAAGCATATGAATATGACAACAACAATAACTTATCTAAAGAAATTCATTATAGAGATGACGTTGTAACAAACACAATCGTTTATAATTATGATTCGTCAAATAGATTAACAGAAAAAAGAGAGAAAAACATCTCGCGAATCGAAAGCATTAATCGTATGAAATTTGGTAATCGTTCAGATATTACGGAATTAGCAACAAAAATTTCATATAATAAAAATGGCTCTATAAAAGAGAAATATACTTATTTTAGTGACCCTTGTATGAGTTTAAACAACCATTATTTGTACAAGCATTTTTATCTTGACAATGGATTATTGGAAAGAGCTGACGTATATGAAGAAAGTCGTTTAGTTTTTACAATTAGTTATGAGTACGAATATTTTGAATAACAACAACGCACGCTAAGAGATGTATAGCGCATACCCTTCGTGATGCGCACCATACACAGAATACCGTTAGCTACAATTAAGAACAGTACTATGAAACAAAAACTGTTATTGACATCATTATTGATTTTTGGTGAATAAATGCACACCGATTTACACAACTTTTTAATGAGTTTAGATGCTTTTATTTGATATCAAATAAAATGTGCAAAAACAAAAAAACACTGATAATCATAAGATTAACAGTGTTTTACTATAACCTATTACTAGGTTCGTCGGGGTGGCAGACTTAACCGCCACTTTATATTACACTGTTATTCAGTACTTTATTTCATTTTTTCCAAATGTGTACACCTATCTGCACACTAAAACCATAAAAACAACTTTGAAGATATAATTTGCTCTTCTTTGATGTTGTAAAGGTACAAATTTTATTAGTCCTCAAAATAACGCACCTAATTCGATTACTCTCAGTGGAGAAAGTATAATCCTATACCATAAGTAGTTTTTTACAGAAATACGTAAGAAATTATGTTAAAATTTTAATATATTTATAGCTGATTACACATAGGGAAATGTCGGTAGGAGCTAATGAGTATTCATTGGCTTTTTTATTATCCAAAGGTGTTGTATGAAAAATAAAAACCCACACAGGGGAAAATAACAATGACTATGAATAAAATCTACCCAAAAGGGTCTGAATGGAGAAAATGGGACTTACATGTTCATACTCCAGAATCTTCATTAAATAATGGTTTTGGTGCTGATTGGGATGAATACATAAAACAATTGTTTACAAGAGCTCTTCAAAACGAAATAGCCGTAATTGCGATTACAGACTATTTTACTATCGAAGGTTATAAAAAAATCAAGAATGAATATTTATCCAATGATGCAAAGCTTATTGAATTACAATTTTCCGAAAAGCAAATTAGTGAAATAAAAAGAATTCTTTTACTGCCAAATATAGAGTTCAGATTAGACAAATTGGTTCAACAGAATAGAGTTAATTTTCATGTAATATTCTCTAATGATGTCTCTATCGAAGATATAGATGAAAATTTTCTACAACAGTTAAAAATAATTTATGAAGGTGCGCCTCAGGAAGCGGGAGAAAGAAGAGCTTTAACTCAGAAAAACCTTATCGCACTCGGAACAAAATTACAAGAGGAACATAAAGAATTCAGAAAACATTCAAGTAAGTTGTTTACTGGGATGATGAATGCCGTTGTTTCTGACGAAACAATAACTGACCTATTAACTTCTCAACCATCAATATTTAAAGGAAAATATCTCATTGTTACGCCATCTGATGAAGATTTAAGTGCAGTTGCATGGAATAATCAGGGGCATCATACACGAAAAGTAATTATTCAAAAATCGGATTGTTTATTCTCATCAAATTCTAAAACCCGAGATTGGGGCTTGGGAAAATTTAATGCTACATCCCAGGAATATATTAAAGAGTTTAAATCTCTTAAACCATGCATTTGGGGAAGCGATTCTCATACTTATGAGGAGCTTTTTGTAAAGAATGCAAATAAGTTATGCTGGATTAAAGCAGACCCAACTTTTGAAGGACTTAAGCAGATTATTTATGAGCCAGAGGAAAGAGTAAGGATTTCTGATAGAAAACCTGACGAAAAAAAGATATATGAAGTTATAGATAGTTTACGCTTTCTAGACACATCATTTACTACAGACTTTATACAATGTAATCAAAACATGACCGCTATAATTGGTGGAAAATCTACAGGAAAATCCATCTTGCTTAGAAGCACTGCAAAAACTGCTGATGTAGTTGAATATGAAAAACGTAATAAATCTGCTGGAATTGATGAAAAAAGACCTGTTCAAGGTTTTGAAGTAATTTGGAAAGATGGTCAAGTAAGCAGCCTTGATTCAAGCACGAATCCAGATAAGCGAATCATTTACATACCTCAATCGTATTTAAATAGGGTTGTTGATGATGGAGAAAATACTAGCGACATTGATGAAATAATTCAAGATGTACTATTACAGAAAAAAGACTTCAAGAAATGGTATGATTCTTTAAAAGAAAGGAAAAAAGCTATTTCAGGTAAGATTGAAATTGCCATCAAAAATCTATTTGAGAATATTGGAATTAACATTGAAAAGAATAGGTTTAAGAAAGAGTTAGGCGATTCAGATGGTATCAAGAAGCAAATTGACAAGCTAACGTTAGACATAAAAAGATTACAAGAAAAATCTAAAGTAAGCGAAGAAGATTTGGATAGATTCAACAGAGTCACAAATCTTATAAAAGAAAAACAGGCTAATATAGATATAATCACAAAAGATATTTCTAGACTCAAATCTCTAAAGGAAATCTATATAGATGCAAATGAAAGCCTTATAGAAAATATAATCAATGACGATTTAAGAGAAGAAGTGCTGGTTCTTTCGAAAAAGAAAGTTGAATCATATAAACTTGATTGGCAAAACTTAATGTCTCAAAAAATTGAATCATTTAATGAAAAAATTAAGAATCTTAATAACGAAATAGTAGTTGAAGAAAAAGGTATTACAGATTTACGGGAATCATTAAAAGACCAGAATGCATTAAATGACCTAATGAAGGATAAGGGAAAGGAAGAAAAAATACTATTAAACATTATAGATATAGAAAAAGAGATTAACAATTCTTATGCACAAATTGGCAAAAATGTTGAGCTTTTATCTGAACTAAATGCTGATTACTATGCTCTCTACTTAGAGGCTAAAAAAAGTGTTAATTTGTCAAATTTTGATGATGAGTTGTCATTCGATATTGTTACAAGGTTCAAGAAAGATTACTTTCAAGAGTCTTTTGTAAATAAAAATTTCGATGGCAGGACTACACGAAGTAAAGACTACAAATATCTAACCGAATATGACTTTGTCAGTTCAGAGGAACATAAAAAGTTCTTAAAAGAAGAAGCTTGGAAGATTATAAAAAATGAGATTCCAAAACGTGAAGGTGTAAGTAGCAAAGAAGCTATTACTTCACTATTTAAGAATTGGTTTATGCATGACTTTAAAGTCACTTATCAGAATGATGATATTTCTGATATGTCTCCAGGTAAAAAATCTTTTGTTTTACTAAGATTGTTAATCGATTTAGATGATAGTAGATGCCCTATACTTATAGACCAACCCGAAGATGATTTGGACAATAGGTCAATATATAATCAAGTTGTAAAGTTTTTAAGGAAACGTAAAAAGGCACGCCAAATAATCATAGTAACTCATAACCCTAATTTAGTTTTAGGTGCTGATGCAGAATTAATTGTTGTGGCAAATCAAAATGGCGAGGACACAAAAAATAAGGCATTTACATTTGAATACGTTTCAGGCTCAATTGAAAATTCGATTGAAGAAGATAATACAATTAAGGAAGTATTGTATAAAAGAGGCATTCAAGAACATATTTGTGACGTCTTAGAAGGAGGCCCAGAAGCATTCGATAAACGTAAGAAAAAGTATAATTTTTAGAATTCAAGAAAGGTTAGCCAATTTAAAAGAAGTAGTTAGAAAAGAAAAAACAAAAAATATGTGTTATGCCTCCTGTTCCAGAGCAAAAGAGAACCTAGTTACAATTCGCCTTTCTGAAATGAGTACAAATGCGATGGATAATATTAGTAATTGGTTTGGAATAGAAAATATATCAATGATGAAATAATATTTAATTTGAATTTAGACAAAAAAATAGAATTTAATTTTTTTGATGAGATTAACGACGATTATACTTATGCTCGACTATTTCCCCAAAAAACCGTTGGTTTGGCAATTGTCTTTCTGTATGAAAAAGTTATAGCGGGTGATTTTATAAACAACCTATTTACAGAGAAAAACATCCATGATGCCTTTATCAAAGTAAGACCTCCAACTATAAGATTACAAAAGGAAGATTACAGTGCCTACATACATCATTTACAAGAATATTTTTTGGACTATGACCAAGAAAGTCAAAGATATTTTTTCAAGGACTACGCCTATAAGTTCTGTGAACACGCCAAAACCACTTTAAAGGGAGCATTTAACCCGACTCGTATTAAGCAATTATGTTCTGACTTAATAAAGCTACTGAAAGACATAGACAACGACAATGATTTACAAAATTGGTTGGAAAATCAATACAAAAGATTTGAGCCTGAATTAAGAGAGCAAATAGATTTTTTAGAAAAGCAAATAGCCAACTCAGTAGAGCAACTAAAAAAAGAATCAAATTTTACCGAACACAAGTTTATTGATGTACTAAAAAGCGTAGAAGATAACCTAGATATTGCACAAGAACAAAGCCGAGAATTAAGGTCAGCTTATGAAGAAACAAAGACAATACGAAATATACTCGATACAAAAGATATTGATGATAATTACATAAATGATTTAATCACAGAAGTGCATTTATTTATAAGGTTGGTAAATGCCAGATTGAATACTATTGATAGAAAACTAGAAAGAATTCAACCCAGAATTCGACAATTGTTTTCAACTTTGAATCGACCTCGATTCAATTCTAAAATTCAAAAATTCACAAGATATCTTTTAGACAAAAGTAGTATTGAATATATAAATAGCTCAAAATCAATTGTATTCCCCTTTTCCGTACCCACACCTAAATTGCACATTGAAGTACCTAACTTCACAGTTCTAAGAAAGGACTTAGAGCTTTTCCCTCCAAAGCCCAAGAAACTTATTAAATATCCACAAAACCTCTCGATAGTTGAGAGAAACAAACTGAGGACTTTAAAGGTAATAGAGCGGCAAGAAAAAATCTCAGTTTGGGAAAACTATATTATTTCAGAAATAGAATTAAGACAGCAGTTGAATTTAAGCGAAGTTTTCTACAAGATTTTAAATGAAGATAATGATTCCGAAATAGCAATTACAGTTTTGTTCAACATTGTTGTTAAAATCAGAAAGGACAAAAAATTAGAGTTGACAACTTATAACCAATTGGAAACCAACGAATATTTTAAAAACATAGCACTATGGAAAATGGAAGTAACGAAAACAAAATAGAAGACTTTCTACGTCATAGAAATACAAAAGATTTATTTGCAAAGCTTGATTATAGCTTGAAGGATGGAGTGCATATACAACAAGCAGGGAATCAAATAGAGCTTTACAATTACATTGTTAATAACGAAGAAAGCCTAAAACTTTATTATAAAGACCTCTTCAAAATTAACCTATCGTCTGGAGGTGAAATTCCCAGGAAATACTATTTCCTAGATTTTGAATCTCCTAATGATAGAGGAAAAATCACCTCTGACAATAGACATTTCCTTAAAAATGAGTATGTGATAATTGGTCTGATTATATACGAAGTATTATTTATTCATAAGGAGATTGAATTGAATTCTATTAGTAAACTAAAAGAAAAGATAAGGATAGACTATGACGATATAAAACCCGGTCTCTATAGATTAATTGCTAAATCAAATAATTTACTGCCTAGCAATCTTAATGACGATGCAATAGATAGGACAATAAAAAATGCATTAAATGAATTCAGTAAAATAGGATGGTTTACAATATCAAACGATGAATTTGAACCATTGCCCGCTTTTGATAGATTAATAAATTTCTACGAAAAGGAAATTCAAGATATAGACGAAATACTCAAAGAATTAAAATGAAAATATATCCAAAAATAAAGAGGTTATCGACCCTAGGAATTATTCATCATCAAAACTTTGACTATGAGTTCAATTCTTTCAGAACAGACTTTGTTGGTGAGGGCGGTTCAGGTAAAAGTTTAATTTCAGATTTATTACAACTGATTTTTGTAGGAACGTCAGTTTTTTATTCTCCAACCATAAGTGCTGAAGAAAGACTTCCCAAAACAATGGTCCTGCCCAGGAAAGGTAGAGGAACTGACTATGGTTATGCTTTCCTCAACATAGAGACTTTAGAAGCCAATTACATTGTCATAGGTATCTATTTAGAGAGTTCAGGTGCTTCCCAAATGTTTATTATCCAAAATGGTAATGACTTTAGCGAAGACACCAAATTAGTGCCATTTTCTACTTTGTTAAGTTATTCAGATTTAATTCAAGACGGAGAAATATTACCAATTGAACGAGTAAAAGAACATATAAGTGACGTAATAGGAATTACCTGCGAATCATGGCAGAAACTAGGTCGTTATCATAAAATATTGTGTAATACAGAAAACTCTATTATTCCAGTTGATATATCTAAAAATCGTAAAGCACTACTTAGTTACTCAAATATAATACAAGCCTTTTCCAGAAGATCTTTAGATATATCTAAAAGTGAGAAGTTAAAACGTTTTTTATTTGGCGACGAAGCGGAAAAAAAATTTAAAGATAATTTTAACAAAGCAGTAACTGAGTTGAATTCAGATGTTGAAGAATATAAAGAAAATTCTAGTGAAATACAGAAACTAAAGAATAAACATACAGAATTAGCTGATTTACTGAAAATTAAAAAACAAAGAGATACCCTCAAAGAGTACTATCTTCTGGCTAAGTATCACCATTTAAATAATAAAAATAATATTACTGAAAAAGAAGTAAAAACGGTTTTAGGTAAATACAACAGAAGTATAGAAGCTCTGTCTTGTTTAAAGGTCATAGTACGTGAAAAGATTGAAATCATTAAATCCGAATTAGATAAAATAGAAAAGAATTATCAAAATACTGTTGATACCAAAAATGAATGGAAAACAAAAAGTGATAGCATAAAGTTCTTCTTTGGATGGATGGAAAAGTTCGATTGTGGCAAAGAGGAAGTCCTCAATAAATATCGTTTATACCACAAATCAAAAAGCAAAATAGATAATATAAACTTACTGATAGAAAAACTAAATCAAAAGGACATATTTACATTTTTTGAGCAAAAATCCTGGGGCAAAAATATACTTCTTGAAATAGTTACAGAGATAAATAATATTAGTGAGAGCATATTGACCAAGAACAAATTAAAATCTTTGAACAACATCAATAATCCAAATTCTTTGGCATATTGGGCAATGAATTTGAAAAGAGCCCTTAATCTTCAGGAAGAAAGTATTATTCATAAATACCAAAGAGAAGATATTAAGGTTGATGAACCAAGCACCCCAAATTATAGATATGTTCCAAGACCAAAAGAATTAATTGAAGATTTCAATGTTTATAAAACAGAGCAAAACGGTTTTTGGATAAACCTAAATGGTATTAAAGAGTTTATAGAACATGTTAATGAGCCAGTCTTTGATAAATTAGATAAAAATGAAATAGAAAAATATTTCAAGTCTCAAAGTAACTTGCTTGAAGACGATATAGCAGAACTTCAAAAGAATAAAACACTTTATAATACGCTAAAAGATGTCTTCGAGAGCCTTGACAATCCTTCTGGTTATATTCAAGATTGGAACTCTCGTAAAGAGATAAAGGACACCGAACATTACGAACTATATGACCTTACTCCAGATGAAATTGAAAAATATGCTTCTTTATTTGATAGTGCCAACCAAATTGATGAACAAGTAAATCTTGCAAATAAAGCTTTCAACGAAATTGACAAGAAAAGAACAAACCTAAAAACACTATTGAACAATCTAGAAACTGAATTAGAAGACTTCGTTGAGCCGATTGAGTTAAGTCAAATAAGTGAATATGTAAAAAAGTTTGGCTATCAAAGCGATAAGGCTGATAGTGATAATATTGTAGCTAACAGACTTGAAAGTTCTAAAAGTTATTTTAGAGAATTGCAAGCTATAACCAGGGAGAAAACTCTTGATATTAACCCTTTAGAAACGTTAAAAGAACTGGATGAACAGTATGACGAATCACAAAAATTGGCAAATAAAATAAGTATAGATTTTGTTCGAGAATTTGATAAGGAGGTTGCAAAAGAGATTCAAGACAGGGTACTTAATAAAGAAGAGCTCGAATCTCTTGAAAATAATTGGAATGGAAAAGAACGCTCTTATTTGGTTTCTTATAACACGTTAGCAAGTAATTATATGGAGAATAATTACGAACGATATAAGGACACTGGTGATTTTAAAGGATTATGTGAAGAGATATTACCTCCCGAAATTTTTGATGGAGATGAAGTCTTAGAAGAAGAAGTGATTGAAAGAATCAATAAAAGACTTAGAGATATAAATATTAAAAATCAACAATTAAATGGAAGGAAACTACAAAAACTCAATTCTATTATTGATGAAGTAAACTCTGAGGTAAGTTTACAGCTAGACTATGTCCGTAGAGTCAGGAACTTTTTAAATTCGGACAATAAGATTATCACAGGAAATCATAAGGCAACATTGAAACAAAGTCTCAATAATTCTTTTCCTAGAGAGTGGATGCAAGACTTTATAGATAAAGTGAATGAAGAGCTAAGCCTTGGAGTAGAAAAATCTTTAATGGAGCCATTAAAAAGCTTTACTAACGAATTGGAAAGCTTTGTTTCATTAGAGGATAAAATGATTGAAGCGTTTCACAGATGCGGTGGTTCCCGAACAATAAGACCTACAATTGAAATGCTTCTGAGTCCTCAATCATATTATGACTTAAGTTTTTTCATTAAGTCGAAATTAGGAAAGAATTCTGGTAGTACAAGTCAAACATATTCTGCGATAGCACTTCTTTGCATAGCTAGATTATCATTGATTGATAAAGAAACTCCCCTTGCTAAGGAAGCAAAACCTGGTATTCGTTTCATGCCTATAGATGAAGCAGAAGGTTTAGGAAGTAATTTCGATATGTTGTACGAAATCGCAAAAGAAAATGATTATCAATTATTATCATTATCTATCCGTCCAAATAAAGTAGATGCCAAAAATCAAAATATATACTTATTACAGAACAATTTAGAAGTTGAGGATAGAGTCAATTATGACCCAATACCAATATTTGGAAATTTTGATGAAAATTAATTTTACACCTTTGAAAAATATAGAATGGAGACATTTAAAAGGATTGAATGAGCTTTATGTAAAAAAGCGAACAAGGTTAAAAATAACTAGTAACGCTTTTATTAATCAAGTTTTATTTAATCAGAAAAAATTGATTAGGTACAAGCTTGGAAATCATTCAATAATTGAAGCAAGTGATAGGTACTATAAATATTATGAAGAAAATTTCGAAGATATGTATAACTACTACCTGTCATTCTTCAAAAAATCTGGTATTGAGAACAGTGCAGTAAAAAGGTATACAGAAGATGATTTAAAATCTTTAATATTCATATTTAATAATAATAAAGAATTAAAAAAAGTCTTAACTACTGAATACACCTTCTCTAATAGAGTATTCAAAGGAAAAGGAGCAAAATATTTAGCAGGCAAACCTGGATTAAAAAAGGATGTTTTAAAACTTTTGGAAATAGAAGAGTTTCCAGAAAAAGATGCTAAAAATAACCAGTGGCGAATAGTGGTCGATTGCAAAAATCCAAAAGTAATTGTATTATGTGAAAACATCGCATGTTTAAAAGTACCCACTGAGTATAAAAGAAATGGTATTGAATTATGGTATGTCGGTGGAAACAACACTAAACCTCTTGTGGATTTACCACTTGAAAAATTCAAATACCCTATCTATTACTTCTGTGATTGGGATTATCATGGGCTATCTATTTTTTCAAGAGTAAAAAACATCTTTAACTCTAAAGGGAAAGGTATAGAATTGTTAGAGCCATTAAATTTAGATAATGCTTTACCTGTAAACTCTCCAAATCATAAGAGCAAATGGAAACCTGAAAAACTATCTAGATTAAAAGAGTCAGATTATAATGATTCACAAATTAAAATAATAGAAAGCTTAATTAGCAAAAACATTTGGATTGAAGAGGAGTCAATGGGCTTAATTGAATTATTGGAATCCAAGAATATAATTTAATCACCACAAACCACATAACTTCACAACCTTACATACACCATTATCTCATCTACCAATCAACAATGTATTTTCCAACAATTCTAAAAAATACATGTATGTATTCTGGTCTAAGTATTTATTACATTGCCTGCCTCTATACTGTATATAGCAAAAGTACATTGCCTCTAATTCGTTTTATTCACCTATATAGCACTGCTACTTTCATAAACAACACTTACCAAAAAGATATCTCCTCTTTTTTCATACTCATCTCATATTAAGGGTAATGGCTGGTTAAAAATACCTGTTATTGGGTATTTCTAAATTTTTAATAAGAAATATCTTTATGTTTTGTAATATAATTATTATGTTTTATATTACAAAAACCAACCAAACATTCTAATTATGAATAAATTACCAATCATTTTATCTCTTATTCTGAGTATTTCAGTATTTGCTCAAGAAAGCCCTATTAAAATCGGTAAGAAAGAGAATTTTTTCCTCACAATCAACAAGGATGAAACCTATATTGTTAAAGATGTAAAGTATCAGAGCAATACAGAATCAATAGGTAAAGAAGTAACATTGAACTTAAAAAGAAACTCGATTGACATCTACCTGAACTGGATTAACCCCCTTCAGTACAAGCTTGTTATTCAAGATAGCGTAATAAATGACCTAAGAGTGGAAGAGGTTAAAAAGTTCTTCAAAGAAAATTTAACAGGCTTAGCAGGTGGCTCATCATTATTGAAAGCGGGTTCGTCCGGTTATCAGCCAATAGATTGTTCTAATATTAATGGTAATGATAGAGTAAGTAAGATATTCCCAGAAGTCTATAACGGTTTCAAGGCAGGTAGTTTCAAAGCAGGAAGCGATTTATGCAAGTATTGGCAGATGATGGATGCTCTTTTAGAATTGGAATTACTCGAAGAAGAGAAAAAAGTAAAGAACATTATTCAAAATTTGTATAAAGCTGATTCTCCAAATAAAGTACAAATAAGTTATTCTGCAGCAGAAGAAATTATTAAAAGAATTGAAGAAAACGATAATGAAATTGTTGCCAAGCTTTTTCAGATTAATGATGATGCTAAAAAGATTGATGACGTTAGTAAAGGAGTTCTAAAACAGAGAATACGGCAATTTCATAAAGAGCTTTCATCAAGCTATAAAAACATCAAAAGGTTAATTGAACTATTAAAAACTTATATGATTCAAATAAAGGTTTCATTGAAAAAAAAATCACCTGATTTTAACAATTATTATAGAATTAAACCTTTGAAATTAAAACAGGGCAAGTCCATTAAACTCAATATTTCACTTTCTACACGTGAACTCAAAAAAGATTTCACCTTAGAAGACAAATCAAAAATAAAAGAGCATAAATTTTTAATACAGAAATACGATTTTATAACCCCAAAAATTGGAACAGGTTTATTTTACTCTAGTGCAACATTAAATGGTTTTGGTGTAACAACAAATGACCAAGATGAATTAATTGTGACACAGAATGATATAGATAAAAACACAGTTGTAACAGGTATTTTCTTAAACCTAAACTTTGATATTAATTCGCAATTCTTGTCTCCGTTAATCCAAATTGGTGTTGACCCTACAAAAGAGAGACCGTATTTACTTTTAGGTGGTGGATTCTCCATTCCAGTTTCAAATTTTGCTTTTTCAATTGGTCCCATTTGGACTTGGGAACCAGAACTAAATGACTTAAAGTTGGATGAAACTGTTTCTTCAACAAGCGTTCTAAAAGAAGATTTATCTTATAAATTCCAAACAACTCCAAAAGGTATCTATTTGGGTCTTAATTATTCTTTTTAAAATGAAAAAAGTAGTCACACTAATTCTAATAATACTATCTGCAGTTTCTTTTTCTCAGGAAAATCAAACGAATAAATACGGACTAAAAATACCTTCACAAGAACTCTTAGACTCACTCCCACTACAAAAATTCATCCCAGCACGACCAAGATTTATTGAAAAAAAAAGAGATTTAAGTTCATTGATGCCAATACCAGGTAATCAGGGTTCAACACAAGGAAGTTGCGTAGCATGGACTTTGGGATACGGTCTAAAAACTTATCAAGAAAGAATTGAGGAAAATAATCCTAACATATTGATGAGTCCAACATTTATATTTAATAGCTTAAAAGGTATGGCAGGGAAATGTGGAGAAGGTATTCATTTTTCAAACGCATTTGAATTTTTAAAAAAGAATGGAGTTTGCTTTTGGAATGATATGCCATATAAAGAAAAAAACTGTAATACTTCACCTTCATATCTAGCTAAAAGGAATGCGGAGCGATACACTATTGAAGACTGGAAAACAATTTATGCAAGCAAAAATATTCCCATATCTGATATCTATCCAATTAAATATGAAATATTTAATGGTAACCCAGTTGGAGTTGCCGTTTGGTTAGATTCAAAAATTGCGAATTTCATGGATGATATTCGTCCGAACAAGAAAAAATTTGTTTGGCAAAAACCATTGAATGATACAAGCAAGAAATATTTTTATCACGCTCTTTTGTGTGTTGGCTATGATGATGACAAAAAAGAGTTTAAATTATTAAATTCGTATGGACCAAACTCGGGTAATGATGGTTACATATATATTTCATATGATGCTTTTAAAAAAGCTATTTATGAAGCATATTATGCTATAGACTCTAATAATTATGGTAAGTATACGATAGCGACTAGACCTAAAACCTATGACAAGGAATTTGGACTCGTTGAGACGACATCTGATTTTTATGGCTGGCTTAAAAAGGGTTATTATATTCAAATAACTGATGATATAAAAGTTAGTTGTGTTTATCTCAATAAATCTAGTGATTTAGTAATCTTAAGATTATCTGATACATCTGGTTCCACAAATAAATTAATAGGTTCTTATAAATTTAATTCTGGCGATGAATATGAGATAACTTACAATGGAAAAGTCTTTAATCTCAAATTAGACAAGATTGCCGGAGCTGGTTTCAATATTTTTAAATCGGCTGCATTCATTCAATTATCAACTAAATAATTAATAAAGGAAAGTGTTCATGATTATTCAAGTTCACTTTCCTTTTTCCCTTTATCTGCATTAAAAATCACCACAACTAAAAAACACTAAAACAGCTAATAACGAAACATTATTTTCTAAGTATCCTTCTAAACTTTACAAGTTCTTCCTCGTTCAGCTCCAACCTTAAATAATTCTTTCCGAAACTGCTTTTTACAACCTTTACATTATCTAGTACGTAGCTAAAATCGTTTTTTACAGAGTCCATTTTCCATTCTAAGTTTTCATATCGGATTTTTGGTACGGTAGTTTCTACCTGTTTTTTCTCTCTTGGCGTATCCTTAAATTTGCGTTCCACGAGTAAGGGTTCTTCTTGTACTAAACTTTCTCCAAAAAGAGCTGACAACATAGCATTGGTAGGCTTGGTCTGGCTCTTTTCTATATCCTTGATAATGGCTATGGATGCTTCGGTACGCTTTCTATTTTTAGCGATTTCCTGTATGATACTCTTTTCAAATCGGTCTGAAGGTAAAAAGCCATGCCATTCAAAAAAATCTATGACAAGTTCCATCGTTTCTGAATAGGATTTTGATACTTTTTTAGAAAAACGTTTAAATCTTATTAAGGTTTTCTTTTTTAATCGTACTGTTTTAAAATCATCCATTTGGGCTTTATTTTTATCAATTGTGACAATATTTTTCAATGTTCTCAGGGCTTTTCAAAGTATTTGTGACAATTTATTTTTTTATCCAAAAAACACAAATCTTCTGAAACCCTTATAAATACAGGGCTTTGCGAAGCAAATGAGAAACGTAACACCGCTTTAGCGTGTTACCCTCTTGCTTCTCCAACTTTAATCGCTTTGGCGATTAAAATCTCCGAACAACTGACAAAAAAGTCAGTTGCTTACTTACGGAATTTACATTCCGTTCCATCTTACATTTTGAATGATATGGTTATTTGGAAAGTCAAATCAAAATTGAATAACCATACATAAAATCACTGTTTCACAGCTCTTTAAAAATACAAATTAGTGTTGTATTTTTTAGCAAAAAAACTCTTCATTTTAAACAAGACTATTTGTTTTGTTTTGATGCTTTAGATATTAAATCGTCATTAAAATTATATTGATTTTATACCGTTTGCTTGCTCAAATTATTTTTAACCTTTTCAATGAAATTTTGAGTGTAAAGATGTTCTTTTTCAAGAAAATCAAAATAGGGATAACGAAATATAAACACGAATGTACATCACTATCACACCACAAAATTAGAAGGTTCTTATTCATCAGTATCAATTACTATATGAAATCAAAACTGGAGAAAAAAGACGATTTGTGTATGTCCTTCCTAAGTTTGTTCTTGGAGATAATGAAAAATTACAGATTGAACTTAAAGAGTTAAATGGAAGTAGGAAGATTGTTTTAAAGGATTAAAAAATCCAAAAACTAGTTTTTGTTGTATATACCTAAAAGCAAACAATCTATACAATTCTATATACACCAAATCGTAAGTAGGTTGTAACTTTCAACTGCCTCTATGAACAACAAACTAAATACATCCGCATTAAAATATACAGTACTACCACTGAAACAACAATGTTTAGAACCTTTTGTTAAGCGTATATCCTATATAGAAAATGAAACTATCAAACCCCAGTCTCACCTACTTCCTCCACTTGATACCATTGGGTTTACCTTTTTTTTTGGAGACCAGATGAGGACTGAACATAAACAAGAAACTGTTCTTCTTCATAAAAGAGCTTGTATAGCAGGAATTATAACAAAAGAAGATGTTTCAATAGTACACCAAGGTGTCGTCAAGCAGATTTTTGTAAAATTCACACCAACAGGTTTTTATCGTTTGTTTAAAAAGGAAGGCAAAGAATTTACAAATAAACCACCTGCCGATTTATCCACCATAAATGCACAAGCATTGGAAATGGAATTAGAAAATTGTCCAAAAGAAATAGAAAACATTCAAGAGGTTATTGAAAACTACTTACTTTCCAAAATACCTACTGCACTTCCAGAAATACCACTTATAAACATGGTAATAGAATTGATGCAAGAAGATATTACTGGTAGAAGAAATGTAGAAGATATTTGTGAGAAAGTTGGGGTGAACCAACGTTATCTTTTCCGTTTGTTTAAAAAGGTTATAGGAATATCTCCAAAAAAATACTACAAAACATTGCAATGGAATACTATCATGACCATCATAAATGAAAATGAAGAAGAGTCATTAACTAGAATTGCATTGGAATGCGGTTTTTACGACCACCCTTCTTTTACAAAAGAGTTTAAAAAATTTATGGGAATATCTCCAAGTAAGTTTATTAATAATGATATTCAATTGGCTGAACTAGCTTTAAAAAGAAATAGTTAATACTATTTTCGGGTATTCAAACTACAATACATTACCATAGAATATTGGTAATCTTCACAATTGAATATATCAATATCATTTTTCCTGTTTTTAAAAGTCAATGTCCATTTTATACAAGACTTAGCTAATAATTACACCTAGATTTATCGGTTAGTTTAAAAACAAAAACATGAAAAAAATAATTGTAGTATTATTATTGTGTGCAACTCCTATTTTTGGACAACAAAATAATACAATCACGGTAGTAGGCGAAGCCTCTAAAAAATTTGAAATCGAAAAATATATCGTTCATTTTGAATTTAGAGAACTTGTTGCTGATGGATATCAAAATGTTGAATCCAAAAAAAGAGCTCAAATCATCGAGGATTACAAAAACAAATTAAAAAAAATCAATATTGATTTTGAAAAATTTGAGAGAAATAGATTGCTGCCCTTGACAACTTCAGCTTATGCCAGAAGTTCATATTATGAGTATACAACAACATCTTTTGAAGAAGTAGAAAATTTGTTTGGACTTCCAATGCAAGGGGTAACAATAACTTGGGTTGAAATTTTGACTAAGAAAAACACGAACTCAGACCTTGTAACATTAGATAAAACAGCTATAAATGATGCTAAGAATAGAGCTAATACTATAGCTAATGGTATCAATAAAAAGATTGGAGACATCCAAAAAATAGAAACTCTCACTGATAAATCTCCAAGAGTCTTTAATTCTTCGAAGCCTCACGAGTTTCAAAAACATTATGTTAAAGTAACTTTTACTCTAGAGTAATTTTTTTAAATCTCAAAAAACTTCTATTCTTCAAGGTTTTGCCAAATAAATTTTCAATTGGGTTACATACAATGTGTCCTTAAGTAAAGACTTTGATAGAGAAGCTGCTTTAATTTCCACCAGTTTATGATGATAGAATTAACAAAAAAGGTTTTTGCTCTTTTAATATGTCTAATGAGTGTATTCTATATACAAGGTCAGGAAGTTGAAAGTGCTAGCGTAACCTCAAAAAAGTTTCAATTTAATTTTTATTTAAGTCCTGCCGCTTTTGGTAGCCAAGGAGTGGCATTCCCCATTATGATGACTAAGTTTTTACCAAGTGTAGAATACAACATAACAAAAAAAACATCGACATACGCGTCACCAGGAATTACTGCAGGAGTAGCACCAGGTGTTATTTTACATTTTGAAACAGGAGTAGCATTTAAAGGTCTCACTGTAGATTATAGTACCAATTCATTCATAAATCTAGTAAAAGATGATGAAGACGATGATGACAAGGCAAAACGAACAGCCAGTAATGGTAATATCAATTTGGGATTCAAGTTTAGATTAAAAAAAAACGGAACATTATTATGGTTAAAAATAGGCAAAAGTATTTCAGAAAGAGGATTTGATGGTGTACATCCAATTTGGAATGGAAATCATGCAGAAATTAGAATACTGATGGACTAATAGATAAAAATTAAATATAGTGTGTCTTCAAAAAATATACTCATTTACATCTTCTATAATTACATCGATTAAAACTTTATTAATGAATATGTCAAATCTTAAATTTACCATCCTACCGTTAAAAGAAAAAGCTTTAACACCCTTTGTAAAACGTATATCTTATATAGAAAATGAAACTGTAGAACCCCAATTGCACCCTATACCTCCCTTAGACACAACCGGGCTCACTTTTTTCTTTGGAGACTTAATGCGAAATGTATATGACCAAAAAAATGAACCTTTGCCAAAGAGAGCTTATGTACTAGGAATAACAACGAAAGGAGGGGTTTCAATAGTCCACCAAGGTACCGTTAAGCAGCTTTTTATTGAGTTCACACCTACGGGATTTTATCGTTTGTTCCATAAAGATGGAAATAATTTCACTAATAATCCTCCATCAGATTTCTCTACTATAGATGCACAAATATTGGAAAAGGAATTAGAAAATTGTCCCAGAGATATAAAAAGCATACAAGAAGTTTTTGAAAATTATCTATTAAGTATAATACCTACTGCCCTCCCTAAAATTCCTTTGATAGATGTCGTTGTAGAATTGATGCAAACAGATATTGTAGGCAAAAGAAGTGTAGAAGAGATTAGCGAAAAAATTGGAGTGCATCAAAAGTACCTTTTTCGCTTATTTAAAAAGGTAACAGGTATTTCCCCTAAAAAATACTATAGAACCTTGCAATGGAATACCATTATGGCCAGTATCAATCAAAATGAAGAAGATACGTTAACCAAATTGGCATTGGAATGTGGATTTTATGACCATCCGTCTTTCACTAAAGAATTTAAAAAGTTCATGCAAATTTCTCCGAGTGAGTTTATAAATGGTGATGTTAGTTTAACGGAAATGGTTCTTAAACAGCGTTCTTGATAAAGATTGAAAAAAACAATAACGGTACTTTCAGAAGAGCTTTAGTTACATCTATTGAAGATGTGGGCACTCAGTGAATCTTACATAATTACGTAAATGTATCACCCAGGAGTGTACAAACGGGCATTATTATACGAGTTGATTTATACGAAACAACTTTTAAGTTGGTAACGGTAAGTACAGAATCACTAGGGGCTTAATAATATACTCGTGGAAAAGAACTTCTACTTATAATTGAGAACCATTGTTATGGAGAACATAGTGGTAATATTAAGTGTGCTGATAATTATCTTATCACTTTTAATTTTTCGAAAAGGTTGGTTTTGGTTACTAGGTTTTTTATCTAAAATGCTCGAGCATAGTACTGTACAACGTTTGCTCTTGCTTATATGCCTCTTACTCTTAATACTGCTGGGCTATTTTTCTTTTGAAAGATAAATAGAAAACCTGACCAATTTAAATGGGTATCTAGAATAAAATAGCCTTGTCCATTTTATACAAGATTTACTTGATTTTCATAACTAGTTTAGCCAGTTCATTTTAAAAGAAACATAAAATTATGAATGCAAAAAAGAAATTAGTTAGGTTAGTAATGGTACTTATGGTATCAATTTCAATTTTCTCATGTTCCGATGGTGAAGATGGTGCGACAGGGCCAGCTGGTCCAGCAGGAGTTGACGGTACAGATGGAGTAGATGGTGAAGATGGCGCACCAGGTACTGCCAATGTTATTTATTCTGAATGGATTGAAAAAGGATTTGATGATGATTCTGGCGTAGGTACTCCAACCGCAAGTTTTGATATTGAAGCGCCTGAAATTACTGAAAAGGTATTAGATCAAGGGGTTGTCTTGGTATTTGGCAGGAGGTTCACCACGGTAGCTGAGGATGTAAATATTGATGTTTTTCAATTGCCTTATACTTTTTATGATACAGATGTACAATATCGTCATAGAATTACCCCTCCAAGTGGGAATAAGGCTACTGGAGTAATCAAAATTCAAGCAAGGTCAATTAATGGCTCTAACTTGAATGGAAACGTACATAGAATTGATGAATATCGATACGTTATAATACCAGGTGGAGCTGCAGTAGCACCGTCTTCTTCTGGGAAATCATCAAGTGTAGACTACTCTAAAATGTCATACGGAGAAATTAAAGCTCAATTTAATATTTCAGAGTAAAATTTGTAAAAGTTCCCCCAAATTTTACAGTTGAAAACTTATCCCCTCATGAGGCTTTGCACCGCGAGGGGTTTTTATTCTTCCAATGTTTGTCGAAGCTAGATAATATAGCAACCCAAAACAGCAATAGCATAACCTATTTAAAAAAATTACAATGAAAACAATCAAAATTATTCAATATTTAAGTCTTGTGTTTTTAGTTTTTGTTACTTCATGTGGAAGTGACGACAATAATGCTCCGGATCCAGTTTCAGAACCTGATCCAGTAACAAATCCAGACCCTGTAGAAGAAAATAAATCACCTGAAACCTTTAATCTTATTTCGCTTGCTGATGGTGAGGTAGATACTGATATAAAACCGACTTTTAGTTGGGAAACGAGTACAGACCCCGATGGAGATGCAGTGACCTATGATTTATATCTCGATTCTAAAAATCCACCAGAAATTTTATATGGTGAAAACATAAGTAATACCAACCTTGAAACAACAGAAAGCTTAGGATTATTAAAAAATTATCATTGGAAAGTGGTGGCAAAAGATGATAAAGGCGGTAGTACGGAAAGTGCAATACATAGCTTTACTACACGAGATTTACAAATACCAAATGAACCGATAGCCTTAAATGCAGAATTTAGTAATAGACGCAAAGCATCTGTTATAGAGTTTGAGGATAAATTATGGGTGATTGGTGGGAATACAGATGATTTTTCTGATTTAAATGATGTTTGGCAAAGTGAAGATGGGGTTAAGTGGGAACAAGTAACACCAGAAGCTCCATTCTCTGGTAGACGGGAGCATACCTCTGTTGTGTTTGATGATAAAATATGGATTATCGGTGGGTATAATGGAGACATATATTTAAATGATATTTGGTATAGTGAAGACGGTGAAAATTGGACCCAAGCAACTGCAACTGCTCAATTTTCAGGAAGAGGCAGACATACCTCTGTAGTCTACAATAATAAAATCTGGGTCATTGGTGGATATAATGGCACTAATAACAATGAGGTTTGGTCTAGTGAAGACGGAATAACCTGGGCGGAAACCACACCTGTTACTTCAATTTTTTCAGAAAGGTCACTTCATACCTCCGTAGTATTTGATGATAAACTATGGGTAATTGCAGGAACAGATGATACCCGTCAAAATGATGTTTGGTATACCGAAGATGGTGCCAATTGGACAGAAGCCACTTCTGCAGCTCCGTTTGCTAAAAGAATCAGGCATACTTCAGTAGTATATGACAATAGAATTTGGCTATTTGGTGGCGCTGCGCCTAGTAGCCTAAATGATGTTTGGTATAGTACCAATGGTACCGAATGGAAACAATTCACTAACAATGCACCTTTTTCCAAGAGATTCGACCATATTTCAACAGTATTCAAAGAAAAAGTTTGGGTAATCGGCGGATATGATGGGAGTTACCTAAATGATGTTTGGGCATTTGATTAATTAAAAAGCGTCTGAATGTTGCATCCAAAAAAATATAAAAGATGAAAACAAAAAATAAATTGGCTAATGTAGTAAGGATACTTATGGTATTGGTTTTTGTTGTCTCATGCGGAAGTGACGACAATAACGCTCCAGATACAATTTCAGAACCTGACCCTGCAGAAGAAAATACCCCCCCAAACTCTTTTAATTTAAATGAGATAGCTAATGGAGCAACTGATATAAGTGTATTACCAGTTTTTAGTTGGGAAACGGCAAGTGACCCTGATGGAGATACCGTAGTGTACGATATGTATTTGAGTACAGAACAAACTCCAACAAATTTGTATGTAGAGAATTTAACCACTACTAATTTTAGCACTACAAATCAATTGAATTTTTCTGAAACGTATTATTGGAGAGTAGCCGCAAAGGACAATCAAGGAGGAGAAACTAGTAGTACTGTATATAGTTTCACAACAAAATCAGAAGAAAACAATACTGCCTCGATTTTAGATGATTTTGATGGCACTGGTCCGCTAATAGATTATGTAACAAATAATGCCGAAGTATTACCTAATGTAACTAGAGTTTCAGGAAGATATCATGCAGTTCTAGATGACAACACAAACAATCAAACTTTACATTTTAATCAAGACCAAGGGCGATTAGATGCAAAATTATTGACCTTTCCTTTTGAGGTCATAGCAAGAAATATAGGTATTGGTACAACCACAGATTCGCAAACAGCACCATCCCATAACGGAACTCAATATAATTTTGCAGGAATTCAAGTGCATGCAGAAGATTTTAATTCTATAAACTCTTCGCATATAGTGGTGGGTCATAGAGGAGCAAGAAGATTCACCATAGAAGGAAAAAACACTGTTGATGGCGTTTCCTTTGTAAATGATGCAGGTATAGATATAGCACCTTTAGGACGAGTAGATATACGCATTGTTGGTGATGAAAATAACGAGCTTACTTTTTATTGGCAACAACCAAACCTAAGTAATGGTGCTACTCCAGATGAATGGACACTTTATACTGGTACAGGTAAATTACCAGGAACAGCGCCCTCATATGGCAATCAGGTATACGTAGGCCTTATTACCTATGCCTTTGGAAATGCAGGAATTCCATTTGTAGGGACATGTGATGCTATTGAGTTTAACAACTTATAAATAGAAAATGAGAAAAACAGAAATATATACCAGCGAGAAAAAAGCAATGAGACTTCTTGTAATTTCATTATTTTTTATTGCTCTCAGTGTTTATTTTATTATAAACCCCAAAGTTTTTATTAACTCATTTTTACAGGGCGCTTACCTCATTCAGGGAATAGGTTTCTTAGGTGTATTGTTTTTTGGATTTGGTATGTACGTTGCTACTAAACGTATTGTAAAAACAGAATTGGCATTGGTTGTCGATACAGAAGGTATACATATGTATCCTAAAAAACCAAACAGTAAAATAATTGATTGGGACTGTATAATGGCTTTTTCTGAAATTAAAATTAACAGTCAAAAAAATTTAATCATTGAGGTTTCCAATCCAGAGTATTGGTTACTAAGTGAAAGCAATATGATTAAGAAAAAAATGATGCAATTTAACTTTGCTAATTATGGCTCTCCATTAAGTATTTCAACAGGTTCTCTAGCGATTAGTCAAGAAGATTTGATACAAGTATTAGAAGATGGTTTAAAGGCGAAGAAAATCAAAACAACCAGAAAAGAAGGCAAATTTTTCATCTCTGAAACCAAAATAATAAAAAGCTAAGCTCATTTGTATGGCATTGTAAACCCAAAAACACATTACTGCATATGTTTTAAAGCTTTAAAAGAAATGAAAATAACACGATTAGTAATATCAATTTTTAGTTTAATGTTAGTTAGTTCTTGTAGGGAATATATTGACAAGAAAACAACCAATCATCAATATTTTGATAAATCGGTATCCGACACTATCTCAACAGAAAAGTTGATAGCCGTCACAGATGAAGAACACCTTCAATATGGGGTAAGAGTAGCATATGTAAATGAAAAGAATGATACGATAATCCCGTTTGGAAAATATGCTTACTATGGAACAGATACTTTAGAGTATTATGCCAATGTTCTTGAACATCCAAATGACACTACATACAGAAGACTGATTGCTATAGACAGAAATCAGAATGTTTTGTTTGATGCTGTGGTGTTTAACAATGGTCCGGAGCCTTTTGTTGAGGGGTTAACAAGGGTGATTCGAAATGGAAAAATGGGGTTTGCCAATAAATTTGGACAAGTCGTTATTCCTTGTGTATATGATTTTGCCAAATCATTTAAAAACGGAAAAGCAGAAGTAACATACAATGCAACGGAATATTTAAATATGGACAAACACAAAAAAGTTGAAAGCGATGAATGGTTTATGATAGACGAAAAAGGAAATAGACTAAAAAATGATTGCGATATTGGCTATAATCTTGTTAAGAAAAATGACAGTATAATAGCGTCTTTAGACATTAAAACTATTTTGGAGAAAAAATTTTGGTGGAATAGATGGGATAGCATGAATGAACCGGATTTAAGAAAAATGACTTCAGAGACATATCGCCTTACTAACATATATCTTGATGGTACGATAACTGTAATTAGAATGCAAAAGAATAAGAATGCTATCGAGTTAATAATAAAGAAACAGTTAGGAACATCAAAATATAGACCTGACCCCAAAGACATCCTCCCCTTTGATTATTCTGAAAAAAAAATAAAAGCTAATGAATGGAATGACTTTATTGAATTGACAAACCAAATGAATTTTTGGACAATGCCTTTTAAAATCGATAGAGCAGGACCGGACAACGACGGCTCGTCTTTGTTGTTATTAGAAGGTTTTATACCTAAATCCAACCATTATACTAAAAGAAATTATCATATAGTCACTTGTCAAACAGTAATGGACTCAACAACAAACTTTAAAAAGTTATATGATAAAATATATGAGCTTAGTAAAAAGTAAACCGTTTGTAGAAATTAAAAAAGAAAGACAAAATGAGTGAGTTCTCGGAATATGAGAAAATGTCTAATAATTTAAAAAAACTAGGATTAAATGACCGTGATTTTTCAAAGATGGAAAAACTTCAATGGGTGGTTACTGAAAAAATTCATGGTGCAAATTTTAGTTTTGTTTATGAAAATAGAACTTTAAAATATGCGAAAAGAAAAGAGTATTTATCATGGAATGATGACTTTTTTGGTTTTCAAATTGTGGTAAATAACATAGAGAATAATATTTTAAGGTTATTCGAAGATTTAAGTTTTAAAATAGAAGCTACGAAATACATTATTTATGGAGAATTATTTGGAGGTATGTATCCTCATCCAGATATTGAACCAATCCCCAATTTACATGCTATTCAAACGGGTGTATATTATTCACCAAAAATCAATTTTTGTGCTTTTGATATTGCGATAGAAACAGATGATATACAATCTAAGCGGTACCTGGATTATGAATCATCACTCTCTTACTTTGAAAAACACAAAGTATTTCATGCTAAACCATTATTAATTGGAAAGCTCATAGAAGCTTTAAATTTTAGGAGAAGAATTAATTCTATCATACCGCAGCAGCTAAAGCTCCCTGAAATAAAAGAAAACCTAATAGAAGGTGTTGTCATAAAACCCTTTAATCAGATTGATTATAAATTGATTCATTCAAGACCTATAATCAAATTAAAAAACAAAGAGTTTGACGAAGAAAAGAAATATCATCAAGCTAAAAAATGGACATACACTCCTAATATTTCATCTAAATCAGAAGATTTATTTTTCATATTTGACGAATTGAGAAATTATATAAATACAAACAGATTACAAAGTGCTATCTCTAAAATAGGAGCTTTGGTTTTCACCAATGAGCAAAGAGTAACTGATATTGAATCTGAATTCTTTAGAGATATATTAGTTGACTTTAACGAAGACAATGAGAATCTTTTGGAAGAGTTATCTAATGATGAAAAAAAATGGATTGATGAGAGAGTTTATGCTGAAATAAAGAAGGTAATAACTTTTGTTAGGGCTACTTGAAAATGGTACGTTATAAATTTACTATTAGTGTTTTCTTTTGTTTATTTCTTATAGGCTGTGAAACACCTCCAGAAAGAGAATTAATACATCATGAATTTAACTCGGGAATATTTAGAATTACGTATCGCGAACCAGGTGCCCCTTTTTCTGACCATCATATGATTTTGAGTTACACAGATAGTCTTGGTAAAACTGTATTTGAAGAGGAGACAGAATTGTTCAATGACGGAAAAAATTTGACTAATAATAATGTCAAGATTCAAAGGGTTAATGGAAGTATTGAATTTGTATTGATAGGAGAAGAACAGAAACCAGAATCTTGGAAATTACATCCATTATCTGGATTTGAAAAACTAACAAAACCTTTTGCAAGGCATTAGAAAAATAGAGAAACAAACACCTCAGCAAAAGGTAAACGCAATAAATAAAAAATACGCTTGAGCAAAGTATGAAAACCTACTTTTTAAAATAAGATTTAGATGAGAACAGCCTTACATAACATACTACTATTACTAATTGTTTTGACAACTTTAGCTTGCAATGACGATAAAAGTAATATTGTCGTAACTGGACAAGTGATTGACGAAATAACAGGGAAACCGATTCCAAACGCCGAAGTTCTTGTTCGTTGTTGGTATCATCACAATATTGACGATAATTCGTTTAATGAAGAAACGTTGACAACAGATAACTATGGCTGGTATGAAACTAGGTTTAGCAAGGGACACAAAGTTGATGTTGCCTCAGTAGCGGATGATTACCAGCCAAGCAGAAGCCATAATGAACTTAAAGACAATGTAGTTGAAGTTAATTTGAAACTAAAAAAAGGAAAAGAAAACCCAACTCTTATAACCAGTACTGTTTTGTATAAAGACCCTCCATATCTTAAAGTTCGTATTCCAGCAGATAAAAATGGAGAAGAAATGGATTTTGAGAATGCTAAATCATTTGGCTTTGACTTTAAATCCTTAAAAACAAACTCCGACACAACACAAACAGACTTTTGGTATAGAATTGAAAACAAAGAAGGATTGCCTTCAACAATTGTAACTTCTAATAAAGGTGGGTTGATTCCAATATTTGACGATGAAATTAAATCCTCCTTGGTTTATGAAAAGACTACCGCGCCTATAAAAGGCTATGTAACTACATATAAATTAACAGGAAAAGAAGAAGGCTTTTTTATTCGTTGTAGAGATGGGAAGACTTATGGAAAAATGATTTTTGGTGAAGCAGAGGTTGACGTAAGCACACCAGATGGACTAGGGAGTTTTTACAAAGAATTTGGAAAAAACATTATTTGTTTATATCAACCAAATGGAACAACGGATTTGTCCTATCCTCAAACAGATATTGACTTAAAAGACTTTTTATAAGGTTTTAGATATTAAAGCATCATTAAAATTGTATTGATTTTATATCGTTTGTTTGCTCAAAGTATTTTTAACCTTTTCAATGAAATTTTAAGTGTAATGCTTCAAATCGTTTTAAAAGCTAATTTTCTTCTTTTAAATTACAATAACTCATTGTCTGAAAAACTAAAATAATCTCCATTTGGAGCCATAATTATATGGTCTAAAACTTTTACATCAAACATTTTGGCTGCCTTCTTGATTTTATTGGTGATGTATTTGTCCTGTACACTGGGTTTTAAATTTCCAGATGGGTGGTTGTGACAAAGAATAATTGCTACTGATAATGTCTTTAGCACTACAGCAAATAGTATTCTCAAATCGATAAGTGTTCCTGTAATACCTCCTTGGGATAGCTCGTATATCCCTTTGACTTTATTGCTATTGTTCAATAGCACCACTTTAAAGTTTTCATGTAATTCAATAGTATCTTTGTTCCAATCTTCATACAATAATCTTCCTGCACTTTTTGAAGAACTTATTTTTTGCCAATGTGATGCTTTTATATACTCTTTATAGCTAACTTTTATTTCATTGATTTTGTTCTTCTTACTTTTTTTCTTTTTTGAATTGCTTTTCATAGAGCCTCGGTATTATCATTTTTGAAGCTTGCCTTATTCAATATTCAGGTTTGATAAGACGTATAAAAAAGGGCGAGGTACGAGCCTGGTTTATGCCGTCGTTCAAAACTGAATATTGTTTTTTTGCTATCAAAAAAGGTAATGGCGAAGGCTCTTTAAAGTATGAAACAGGACAGTAGTTTGATTTTTTTCAACTACATGATATTGTATCAATCGTCTATAGACTATATAGAAATTAATTGAATACTAAATAATTATATTTAATTAATCAAAAAAATATATCCTGCTATGGGAAATGAAATCAAACTTAACGAGATTACCTATTTCTTCGAACATCTGGCAAATGAGAATTCCTGTAAAGACTTTTTTCACTTAAACAGTATATTAATGTCTGGGGTTCACATAATGAATGAAGACCAACTATTACTTACTATAATAAAAAAGTATTATAATGTGCTATGCATTTTTTATAATACATTTTATGGCTTGGAATTAGATAAAGAAACAAAAGTAGGTAGTAGTTATTTTTATTTAAGTTTCAACGACTGATAATAAAAAACTACAATAAAACATCTTAGACTCCTTTTGAGTGCTATTTAGGCAATTTTACTTTCCTTTTCTTTAAACCGCTCCAATAAATTGCCAATATCCTCACTTATTTTAGTCTCTACTACTCTTGCATAGATTTGTGTTGTAGATAGCTTGGTATGTCCTAAAAGTTTGGATACGGTTTCTATAGGAACACCATTGGAAAGCATTACGGTTGTCGCAAAGGTATGTCTGGCTACATGAAAAGTGATATTTTTATGTATACCGCATGCTGTTGCTATTTCTTTTAAGTAAGCATTGGTCTTTTGGTTGGAGTTAATGGGCAAAATATTGGCGGTAAAGTCCGTTTCTTTTATGGTTCTATATTTTTCCAGTATTGACCATGCTTTAGGTAGTATAGGTATTTTTACTAATTCATCTGTTTTTTCTCTTTTAGTATGTATCCAATAGTTATTATCAATTCCTCTAACGATGTGGATGTTTTTAAGTTCCTTTATATCGACATAGGATAACCCTGTATAGCAGGAAAATATAAAACAGTCCTTTATTCGCTCCAATCGTTCCACTTTAAATTCAGTGGCTTCCAATAAATCTAATTCTCTTTGGCTTAAGTATTCTCTATCGTACTTGTTATACTTTAACTGAAATTGTTTAAATGGATTTTTAACCATCCATTCCAGTTTAATGGCTAGGTTTATTATTTTCTTGAAGCGCTCCAGATGTTTCATAACGCCATTATTGCTTAAAACATGTTCCTTTTTAGAATTTTTATAATTCCGTAAGTAATGCTCAAAATCTGTGATAAACCTAAAGTTTAGTTGTTTTAGGTAAAGGTCTTTTACTTTTCTCTTTTTAAGCAAAAACCGTTGTAAATACTTTTCTGTGGTATAGTAGTTCTTCATGGTTCCTGCTTTCAGTACATGAACCATATTATCATTGTGATAGGCTATTAATTCTTTTAATGTTTTACTGTTGTCATCTTCTCCTAGATATCGGGACTTAATAGCATTCGAGGTTATTATTTTATCCTCTTCTACAAACTGTTTGTGGCATTGGAGTAGTTTACCATACACTTGGTCTAAATAAGCGTTCAGGGCTCTTATATTTTCTGATTTTCCCTTACCCCTATTTTTGGTGGAATCCCATTGTGCGGAATTTGCACACCGTTTTAGACTGATTTCGGCTCTTTTACCGTTAACGTTTATGCGTGCATAAATGTTAAGCTCTTCGAGGTTGCTTCTTGATTTTCTTGTGAAGAAAGTAATGGAAAAGGTACTTATTGTTCTCATTTTAAGCGACTTTGATTAAACAATGATTTGTAAATACGAAAGTCAAATCACGCTTCAAAGTCTCATAAAGTTAGTACATTTTTGATGAAATATTGCACACCTAATTGCACACCTTTTTATTAGTTTTAAATGGTTTTATTTGGCATCAAAAAAAATGTGTAAAAACAAAAAACACTGAAAATCAAATGATTAACAGTGTTTTGTTGTGACCTATTTCTAGGTTCGTCGGGGTGGCAGGATTCGAACCTGCGACCTCCGCGTCCCAAACGCGGCGCGATAACCGGGCTACGCTACACCCCGAATTGGTTATCATTTTAGGACTGCAAATATAGACTTTTTATCCATTACACCGTTTTTTATATTAAAAATATTTACCGCAAAATATAATCAGAAGCACATTTTCAAAAAAGCCATAATTTAGTACGCTTAAACACATACTATTTACTTGTGAATTATATAAAAAAAAGAATTCTTATTTTACTCTCTATTGGATTCACATTGAGTGTTTTAGGACAATCAAAAATTAAAGGAAAGATTATTGACAGAGACAATGGGACAGCATTATCAAACGTACAAATAACAAACCTTAGCACAAAAACTATGACAGTATCCAATTTAAATGGAACCTTTGAAATCAAAGGAACCAGCAAATATTCGTTAAAAAAAGAAGGTTACTTTGAAAAAATTCTCGAATTAAAAAATAAGGCATATTACATTATTCAACTAGATATAAATCCTTCTCAATTAAATGAAGTCATTATCAACTCAAATCACATTCCTAAAAAACTAAAAAAAGCAACAACTTCTATCGGCATTATTCCTTTAAAAGATATCGAATTTGGTAATGATATTAATATAGCCTCCATTTTAAATAGAACCCCTGGAGTCTTCATGCAAAGTGGTGCTCTTAATACCAACCGAATTACGATTAGAGGTATTGGTTCCAGAAACTTATTCGGAACTGCTAAAATAAGAGCCTATTTTAAAGACATTCCTTTAACAACTGGTAGCGGAGAAACTACTATTGAAGATTTCGAATTAAATACCATATCTCGTTTCGAAATTATTAAAGGTGCTACTTCTAGCATCTACGGAGCCGGTCTGGGTGGTACTATACATATAACACCAAAAAATGCCTTTTTAAATCAATCTACCATAAATACAAGAGTATCTGTGGGATCTTTTGGATTATTAAAAGGCACTGTAAATGTAAATCATGGCACTGCAACTAACAGTTTTAGAGCCATATATAGCAATACACATAGTGATGGTTATCGTGAAAACAATGAATACGATAGACAGACTTTTACCATAAACACAAACCATCACATAAATGAAAAAAACGAATTGCACTTTTTAGCCAGTTATATTGACTTAAAGGCCTTTATTCCTAGTTCAATTAACGAAGAAACCTATCTAAACAATCCAAAATCCGCTGCATTTACATGGAAACAGGCTCAGGGATTTGAAGATTATAAACGTGGGATTTTTGGCTTATCCTGGAATCATCAATATAGCAGTTCTATAAAACAAATAACCAGCATATTTACCTCTTTTCATGATGGTTATGAACCTAGGCCTTTCAATATTTTAAAAGAACACACTTTGGCTACAGGTATTCGAAGTCGAATTTTAGGCAATACCAAACTTTTCGGTAAAACTTTCAACTGGACACTTGGGGGCGAATTTTTCAGAGACACCTATAAATATGGAACGTTTGAAAACTTATATAGGGATTTTCCTGATGATACTGGAAGTGTTGAAGGCAATCGATTATCAAATTTCAAAGAAAAAAGAAATTATCATAACTTATTCTTTGAAACTAACTATGACCTTTCAGAAAAAACAACGCTTTCAGTAGGCCTGAATTTAAATCAAACCTCATATCATTTAAATGACAAGTTTCCTGCTTCAGAAAATAACCCCGATCAATCTGGTGACTTCAAATTTAAAAACATTGTATCTCCAAAGTTTGGTATATCTCATCTTTTATCCAAGAATACTAGCGTATATTCAAACATTAGCCATGGCTTCTCTCCAATTACATTAAATGAAACATTACTACCAGACGGACAACTAAACACGGCTCTTAAACCAGAAACTGGATGGAATTTTGAAATTGGTACGCGAGGCACTTTAATAAACAATCGTTTACAATTCAATGTAGCGCTTTATCGTTTAGCCATTAAAAATCTTTTGGTGTCTCGCAGAACGACTCAGGATGACTTTATTGGAATAAATGCCGGAAGTACACAACATGACGGATTAGAATTATCATTGAATTATGAATGGTTACAAAAAGAAACCATATCCATAAACTCATTTGCAAATTACACGCTCAATAATTTTAAATTTAAAGAATTCATTGATGAAGACACTAATTTTTCGGGCAATGATTTAACTGGTGTACCTTCAAGTATATTTAATGCTGGAATAGATATAGAATCGTCCTTTGGAATTTATGGAAATATTAATGTTCAATATGTAGGCGACATGCCCATTACAGATAGTAATAACCTATATTCAGACAGTTATAGTTTAACAAACTTTAAAATCGGATACAAAACATCTCTTAATAAAAAGCTAAACTTAAATATTTTCTTAGGGATAAATAATATCTTTGATAAAGCCTATGCCTCACAAATTTTAATAAATGCATCTGGTTTTAACGGTAATGCACCAAGGTATTATTATCCAGGTAACCCTGTGAATTATTATACTGGAGTGCATATAAATTATATGTTTTAGGGCATTTTTAAACAAAAAACTATGAAAAATATTTTTTCCCTTTTATCAATAATCCTTATCTCATGCATGTCATGTGCGCAACAAACAGAATCTGAAGTCAAAGCAGAAACTCCTGATAACATTGAATATACAACCGAAGTAATTGTTCCCGATTTAAATATTCCCTGGGGCATGATCTTTTTACCAGACGGCAGTATGCTTATTACTGAAAAAACTGGCGAACTTATTCATTTTAAAAACGGTACAAAAACAAGTATTGAAGGCTTGCCTGAAATATATGTAAGAGGTCAGGGCGGTTTAATGGATATAAAATTGCACCCTGATTATAAAAACAACGGATGGATCTATATATCCTATGCATCGTCTGAAGGCAATGAAGATGGAGGTAACACAGCCATTTTAAGAGCCAAGCTAAATAACAACACGCTGGTTGAGCAACAATTACTTTATAAAGCTGATCCAAACACAAAAAAAGGGCAACATTGGGGATCACGTATTGAATTTGATAACGAAGGGTACTTATATTTTTCAATTGGAGATAGAGGTAATAGAGATGTAAACCCACAAGATCTCACCCGAGATTGTGGAAAGATATATCGATTAAATGACGATGGAAGCATCCCACAAGACAACCCCTTTATAAATACTGTCAATGCAAAAACTTCAATATATAGTTATGGCCATAGAAATCCACAAGGCATGATAAAAAACCCAATCACTGGAGCTATTTGGGTTAATGAACATGGACCGCGAGGGGGAGACGAAATTAATATCATACAAAAAGGAAAAAATTTTGGATGGCCAGTCATCTCATACGGCATTAATTATAGTGGTACAACCTTTACAGATATCACTCATAAAGATGGCATGGAACAACCTTTGTTTTATTGGGTGCCTTCTATTGCACCTAGTGGTATGACCTTTGTTTCTTCAGATATATATCCAAACTGGAAAGGGAATGTTCTGGTTGGCTCCTTAAAGTTTGAATACATTGAAAGGCTCGTATTGGAAAACAATGAGGTGATAAAACGTGAAAAATTATTTGAGGGCATAGGTCGTGTTAGAAATGTATTAGAAGCCCCAGATGGATATATTTATGCGGCTATAGAAGGTTTAGGCATTGTTAAAATTATTCCAGAAAATTAAAAAGGCACATATGAAGTTAATCACAGTAAGTTTAATAACGCTGTCTTCAGTAATTATTTTTTCTACAAACCAAAATAATAAAACACAGACAGACCCCTTAAAAGAAAGTATACAAAGGGGGCAAGAAATATATACCGATTTTTGTGTGTCTTGTCATTTACCAAATGGTAAAGGTGTAGAAAAAGTATATCCTCCATTAGCCAACTCAGACTATCTTATAAAAAATCGAGAAGCTAGCATTAGAGGGATTAAATATGGGCAAAAAGGTAAAATTGTTGTTAATGGACAAACATATAATGGCTTTATGGCTCCTATGGGGTTAAGTGATGATGAAGTTGCCGATGTTATGAATTATATCACAAATAGTTGGGATAATAAAAATGATGAAATAGTAACTGAAGAAGAAGTCTCAAAAATTAAAAAATAAGCGGTTTCACATTTAAATAACTTTACATTTAACTAACTTTGTAAAAGCTAACTAAACTAAATTAATAATGCTTATAATTGGAATCGCAGGTGGTACTGGCTGTGGTAAGACCACAGTTGTAAACCAGATTTTAAATGAACTACCCGAAGGTGAAGTTGGCGTTATTTCACAAGATTCCTATTATAAAGATACCACGCACTTATCCTATGAAGAGCGTATAAAAATAAATTTTGATCATCCACGTTCTATCGATTTTGATCTTTTAGCAGATCATTTAAAAGAGCTCAAAAATAATAACCCCATACACCAACCCGTGTATTCTTTCGTTAAGCATAATAGAACTGGTGATATTATTTTAACGCACCCTAGAAAGGTCATGATTGTTGAAGGTATATTAATTTTAACAAATCCAGAATTACGGGATATGTTTGATATTAAAATATTTGTACATGCAGATACAGACGAACGTTTAATAAGACGTTTAAAGCGTGATATTTCTGAACGTGGCAGAGACTTAGATGAAGTTCTAGTAAGGTATCAAACAACATTAAAACCTATGCATGATCAATTTATTGAACCTATGAAAGAATACGCAGACATCATAATACCGAACAATAAATATAATACAGTAGCTGTAGACATTGTTAAAACCATCATAAACGAAAAACTATAAATGGCACTATTAAAACATAAGATTTTCAAGCCTTTTAAGAATTGGTTCATCTTAATTTTAACCGCCTTTATCATTTGGATGTTATTTTTTGATGATAACTCGTGGATTATACATCATGAATTAAATACAGATGTAGAAGCTTTAGAAAACGAAAAAGAATATTATAAGAAAGAAATAGAAAAAGACAATAAAGCAATAAAAAAGCTTAGCACAAAAGATGGTTTAGAAAAATTTGCCCGCGAAGAATATTTTATGAAACGTGATAACGAAGAAATCTACATTATAGAATACGAAGACAGTTTAAAAACTAAAAAGAATGAGTAATAAGTTGTTTAAAGAATTTGATTCGGTTTCAGCTAAACAATGGAAACAAAAAATACAATTCGACTTAAAAGGCGCTGATTATAATGACACATTGGTTTGGCAAACTAATGAAGATATATCTGTAAAACCATTTTATCATGCAGACGATTTTAAAGAACAACCCAAAATTTCTAACTCAGAAACTACAACATGGAATATTTGTCAATTTATCTTTGTCTCTAATGCTAAAAATGCTAATCAAAAAGCAATTGATGCTATAGAAAGAGGTGCCGAAAGTATTAAATTCATCATACCTTCAGAGACTATCTTAATTAACGATTTGCTAGAAAATATTAATCCAGCATCAACTCCACTCTATTTTGAGTTACAATTTCTTTCAGAAACATATGTAAAGCAATTAACAGCCATTCTATCAGATACAAGTACCTACATCTACACAGATATCATAAACAACCTGGCAAAAAGTGGAAACTGGTATCATAACTTAAAAGACGATTTCTCTAAGTTTAAAGCTATAACAACACACACAAAGTCACTTTTAGTAGATGCCTCTCTTTATCAAAATGCAGGAGCAAATATCGTACAGCAATTAGCATATACTTTGGCTCATGCCAATGAGTATTTAAATTGTTTTGAAAACGATAACAATATCTTATCTACATTAGAAATAAACTTTAACGTTTCCGTGAGTACAAATTACTTTTTTGAAATTGCAAAATTACGTGCATTACGTATTCTTTGGGAGGTACTGGCTGCCGAATACAATGTTAATACTAATTGCCATATTCTAGCAACACCCACAAAGCGTAACAAAACATTATATGATTATAACACCAACATGCTACGTACAACAACAGAATGTATGAGCGCTATTCTTGGAGGTGCAAATAGTATCTATAATTTACCCTATGATGCCATTTACCATAAGGACAATGAATTTGGAGAACGTATTTCAAGAAATCAGCTACTAGTTTTAAAACATGAAAGTTATTTTGATATCGTAAAAAACCCATCCGATGGCACTTTTTATATAGAATCCTTAACCGATCAACTAGCAGAAAAAGCGCTTGATTTATTCAAAAATATTGAAGAAAATGGTGGTTTTTTAAAACAGTTAAAAGAAGGCACGATTCAACGAAAAATTAAAGAAAATGCATCCAAAGAAGATGTTCAGTTCAATGCAGGAGAGAACATACTGTTGGGCACTAACAAACACCCAAATGCAGATGATACAATGAAACAAGAATTAGAACTTTATCCTTTTGTAAAAACAAATCAAAGAAAAACATTAATTGAACCCATAATTGAAAAACGATTAGCAGAAAAAATAGAACAAGAACGATTAAAAAATGAACACTAAAATGAATCCGAATTTTAACTTTATCGCACTTTTATTAGTAATTACTTTATCAAGCTGTAAAAACGAAAACACATTATCAGAATACAAACATGCAGACCTACCTGTTGTATTAACATGTGGTGATTTTAATTCAAAACTTTATCATGAAGCATTATATGCTTTCGAAAGTGATATTTTGCATCATTATAGTAACGCTAAAAAAACAGCATCTCAAACGCAGTCTTACAACTTGTTTGTAAGAGATGCTACCTACGGAAGAGCAAAATATGAAGACATAGTCTCTGAGCATACATACAAAGTATTTCAGGCTCTAAAAAATGAAAATACATTATGGGATGCTAATAACACTAAGAGCCATTTAAACTACAATAGTACTATCATAAATTGTATAGCTGAAAATATACAAGATACCGCTTTAAAAACAACTTTTAATTCGCTAATAACAACAAATAGCATGAGTCCTAAATTATTTGGAGCTCCCTTAATGAGCAAATACAGAACAGCTCTTAAAGACAAATATTTAGCAACTTATATCGCATTAGATTTGTTTTATTCAAAGCTTTTTGATGTCGATTTTTCTAAAATTAATTTTAACAAACCAGAATCTAAAGTAGATTTTAATAAGAAACCAGAATAGTATTGAGAAAAGATCTTCAACATATTAAAATAAGCAGAAAGCCCAAAGAGTCTAAAGCCAAAAAGCCGGAAGTTTTTTCCACTGCCGAAGGCATAGAAGTCAAATCATTCTATACAAAAGATGATATTAAAGACTTAGAACATCTTGGATTTGTTGCAGGAATTGCACCAAATTTAAGAGGGCCTTACAGTACCATGTATGTTAGAAGACCTTGGACGATTAGGCAATATGCAGGCTTTAGTACAGCAGAGGAAAGCAATGCATTTTATAAACGTAATTTAGCTGCAGGACAAAAGGGATTGTCTGTAGCATTCGATTTAGCCACTCATAGAGGGTATGATAGTGATCATGAACGTGTGGTTGGAGATGTTGGAAAAGCGGGGGTTGCTATCGATTCTGTCGAAGACATGAAAATGCTGTTCAATGAAATTCCACTAGATAAAATGTCAGTTTCCATGACCATGAATGGCGCTGTACTACCTATAATGGCATTTTATATAGTAGCAGCCGAAGAACAAGGCGTTAAACCAGAACAACTTGCAGGAACCATTCAAAATGATATTTTAAAAGAGTTTATGGTGCGTAATACATACATCTATCCACCAACACCTTCTATGAAAATCATTTCAGATATTTTTGAATATACCAGTAAAAATATGCCCAAGTTTAATAGTATTAGTATCTCAGGGTACCATATGCAAGAAGCTGGAGCAACCTGCGATATTGAATTAGCTTATACGCTCGCAGATGGTTTAGAATATATTAGAAAAGGGCTCGCAGCTGGTATGGATATAGATACTTTTGCACCTCGGCTCTCTTTCTTTTGGGCCATAGGTATGAATCATTTTATGGAGATCGCTAAAATGCGAGCTGCACGTATACTTTGGGCAAAATTGGTAAAACAATTTAATCCAAAAAACGAAAAATCCTTAGCCTTACGTACACATTGCCAAACCAGTGGTTGGAGTTTAACAGAACAAGATCCTTTCAATAATGTGGCGAGAACAACTATAGAAGCCGCAGCAGCAGCTTTTGGTGGCACTCAAAGTTTACATACCAATGCATTGGACGAAGCGATTGCTTTACCAACCGATTTTTCTGCACGTATAGCCAGAAATACACAAATATATTTACAAGAAGAAACAAAAATAACCAAAACTGTAGATCCTTGGGCAGGAAGTTATTATGTTGAAAAACTAACACACGACATCGCTCAAAAAGCATGGTCTTTAATTGAAGAGGTTGAAGCTTTAGGAGGCATGACAAAAGCTATTGAAGCTGGTATTCCAAAAATTCGAATTGAAGAAGCTGCGGCGAAAAAGCAAGCCCGCATAGATTCAGGGCAGGATATCATTGTTGGAGTCAATAAATATAGACTTGAAGAAGAAGCCGCAATATCAACCCTTGAAGTCGACAACCAAACAGTTAGAAACCAACAAATAGAACAATTAAATAGGATCAAAATTGACAGAAATTCAGAAAAAGTTAATACGGCGCTTTCAAAATTAACTGAAGCCGCAAAATTTTCCTTAAATTCGAACACATCAAATTCAAAAGATTCTGATGTAAATCAGGATATGAATTTATTAGCTTTAGCAGTAGAAGCTGCTAGGGAACGGGCTACTCTCGGAGAAATTAGTGATGCCTTAGAAGTTGAATTTGGACGTTATAAGGCACAAATAAAATCATTTTCTGGCGTGTATAGTAAAGAAATAAAAGACGACGAATCCTTTAAAAAAGCACAACAATTAGCCGATGTTTTTGCTGAGCAAGATGGAAGAAGACCCCGTATTATGATTGCAAAAATGGGACAAGACGGTCATGACCGTGGCGCTAAAATAGTAGCCACTGGTTATGCGGATGTTGGTTTCGATGTAGACATTGGTCCATTATTTCAAACACCTCAAGAAGCTGCAAAACAAGCTGTAGAAAACGACGTGCATATTTTAGGAGTTTCTTCGCTGGCTGCTGGTCACAAAACCTTAGTCCCACAAGTTATTGAAGCCTTAAAATCCTATGGTCGGGATGACATTATGGTTATTGTCGGTGGCGTTATACCAAAACAAGATTATAAATACTTATTTGATACTGGTGCTATAGCCGTATTTGGTCCTGGAACCAAAATTAGTGATGCAGCTATTAAGATTTTAGAAATCCTAATCGATTAATGTTTGAGTGACATTTGTCAATTTAGAGTTGTTTCGTAGACCAAAATTCGTATAACTAACACGGTTTAGATGTAAGAATTTAAAAACACTCAAAAGCTATAATATCGATAAAACGAATGATTTGTAGGACGATCCTCTTCTTTAGTGGAAATTATCAGTAATTTCCGTGAATTATCCCCTAAAATAATCGTACTTTTATTCTCCCCTATCTTAAAGAACTAATGAACAAAATAATTGCAATCGCTAATCAAAAAGGAGGCGTTGGTAAAACAACTACATCTATAAATCTGGCAGATGCATTAGGTATTCTTGAGAAAAAAGTACTTTTAATAGACTTAGACCCTCAAGCAAATGCAACTTCGGGCGTTGGCCTTGTTCCTGCAGATATTAGATATAGTAGCCAAAGTTTTTTCACTAACACATTTAAAGCTCAAAATAATATTATAAAACCAGAATTTGCACATTTTGATTTTATACCCTCCAACATACGTCTGGCATCTATAGAAATAAATAGATCAAAATCTATTGATTTATTTATGCTAAAAACTGGGCTTTCTAGTGTTATAGAAAATTATGAATATATTATTATAGATTGCTCTCCATCATTTGGATTATTAACGCTTAATGCTTTAACAGCATGCCATTCTGTAATCATACCCGTACAATGCGAGTTTTATGCATTAGAAGGTTTAAGCAAATTACTTGTAACTATAAAAAGCATCAAAAAATCATCCAATCCAGATATAGATATTGAAGGTCTATTAGTTACTATGTTCGATTCAAGAACAAGTTTATCAAACCAATTACGAATAGAATTAACAAAACATTTTAAATCCATGGTTTTTGAGACAACCATACGAAGAAATGTTAAGCTACGAGAAGCTCCTAGTTACGGCTTAAGCATCATAAAATATAATCCAGATAGTATTGGAGCAGAAAATTATTTGAATTTAGGGTCAGAATTAATAAACAAAAACAAAGTAACCTCTACAAATTCGAAACTTGAAAAAGACCTATCTAAAATATTAACACATGATAGTGAAGATGTAGATTATATTATAAAAGGATCCACAAACGCAAATGACAAAAAAGAGGAAGATTACAGTCACTTAATAGGTTTAAAAAGAGAAGAAATAAATAATATATTAGGATTCTCTTATAATGATATCCATTCGGATGTATGGATGTATAGAACCAGTACATCATTTAGCTTAATGAAAAAAAACTATTTGTATTTATATTTTGAAAACGAAAAAATTGTAGAATATAAACTCACAACATTTAAAATAAACAAGATTCAATAGTTATTATTAAAAATAGATTAATACTGAACTCATTTAGACTTTTTGGATTTAAGCGAAAATTAGAAGTTTTTGCCTATGTTGAAGACTTTTTTGAGTTGTATAGCAGAGCTACGGAAGGAAAAAAAGACAAAAACAGAGCTGAAAACAGCCATTTTTTAGCAAATTGAAAAAGTCTAAATGAGTTCACTGTTTTTTTTATCAAAAATCATTACCTTTCGCTCATATTTTTTTATACAAAAAGCTTATATAAAATATAACAAAACCAAATCATTTCATGGGTAAAATTATTGCAATTGCTAATCAAAAAGGAGGTGTTGGTAAAACAACAACGTCTATAAATTTAGCAGCTTCACTTGGAGTTCTGGAAAAAAAAGTATTATTAATAGATGCTGACCCTCAGGCAAATGCAACTTCAGGAATCGGAATAGATATCGACTCTATAGAAATAGGAACCTACCAACTTTTAGAGCACTCTAATTCGGTTAGAGAAACTATTATGAAAACGGAATCGCCTAACCTAGACATTATTCCTGCACATATTGACTTAGTTGCTATTGAAATAGAACTTGTTGATAAAGATGCACGCGAATACATGTTAAAAAAGGCTTTAGCTGATATTCAAAACGATTACGATTATATTTTAATTGATTGTGCCCCATCATTAGGTCTACTAACATTAAACGCTTTAACAGCAGCTGATGCGGTTGTAATACCAATACAATGTGAATATTTTGCATTGGAAGGATTAGGAAAACTATTGAATACCATAAAAAGTGTTCAAAAAATTCATAATCCAGAACTGGATATTGAAGGCCTATTATTAACGATGTACGATGCGCGATTAAGATTATCTAATCAAGTTGTTGAAGAAGTTCAAAAACATTTTAACAACATGGTGTTTCAAACCATTATTCAGCGTAATGTACGGCTAAGTGAAGCTCCAAGTTATGGAGAAACTATAATTAATTATGATGCCAGTAGTAAAGGTGCTAACAATTACTTAAGTTTGGCAAAAGAAATTATCAATAAAAATTCCTAAGTATTATGGCTAAGGCAACAAAAAAACAAGCTTTAGGTAGAGGTTTATCTGCATTATTAAAAGATCCTGAAAACGATATTCAATCGGTACAGGACAAAAACGCCGATAAAGTTATTGGGAATATAGTTGAATTGGATATTGACTCCATTGAAGTTAATCCTTTTCAACCACGTACTAATTTTAGTGAAGAATCCTTACGTGAATTAGCATCATCTATTAAAGAATTAGGGATTATTCAACCTATTACTGTTAGGAAGTTAGATTTTAACAACTTTCAGTTAGTTTCTGGAGAGCGTCGTTTTAGAGCTTCTAAATCAATAGGTTTAAAAACAATTCCTGCTTACATTAGAATTGCCAATGATCAGGAATCACTAGAAATGGCATTGGTTGAAAACATTCAACGCCAAGATTTAGATCCTATTGAAATTGCCTTATCATATCAACGTTTAATTGATGAAATCAATTTAACACAAGAACAAATGAGTGAGCGTGTTGGAAAAAAACGCTCCACCATAGCAAATTACTTACGTCTATTAAAGCTGGATCCAATTATCCAAACAGGCATGCGTGATGGTTTTATTTCTATGGGACACGGACGTGCCATCATTAATATTGAAGACACAACCATACAACTAGATATTTACGAAAAGATACTATCAAATAAACTCTCTGTTAGAGAAACTGAAAACCTAGTTCGTAACTTTAATGATACTCAAGTAGTAGAAGTTGCACCTAAAAAAGAAAAAACTGAAGACACCCCTAAATTTATAAAAAAAGGTATTAGCACATTTTCTGAATACTTTGGACATAAAATTGACGTTAAAGTTTCTAAAAATGGAAAAGGAAAAATTACGATTCCATTCCATTCTGAAGAAGATTTTAATCGTATTAAAAAATTAATTGACGGTGCCAAGTAAATATCTAATAGCTAGTATTTTTGCATTTTTATTTTGTTTTTCAACAATAGCACAAGAAAAAGAAAAGAAAAGAAAAAAACATTCAAAAGAAATTGTTATAGATTCTATTATAGAAGTTAAAGATCCTATAAACCCCTTATCTCCTGCCAAAGCGGCATTCTATTCAGCCATATTACCAGGACTGGGTCAAGCCTACAATAAAAAATATTGGAAAATCCCATTAGTTTATGGTGCTATTGGTACAGGAGTTTATTTTTATGTGAGAAATAACAGAGAATATAATAGATATAGAGATGCTTACAAGAGGAGGTTAGCTGGTTTCGAAGATGATGAATTTTATTTCTCTAACGGCGTGCGATTAACAGATCCGAGAGTTTCTACAGAAAGTTTAGAAAGAGGACAAAAGTTTTTTAGAAAAAACAAAGAAATTGCTCTTTTGGTAACCGTAGGCCTTTATGCTTTAAATATAATTGATGCCAATGTAGACGCTCATTTATTACAATATAACGTAGATGAAAACTTATCACTTGCACCACATTACAAATTCAACGAATTAGATGCAACCAGCAATCTCGGATTAACTTTAAATTTTAAATTTTAGATGAATATAGCTTTACTTGGTTACGGAAAAATGGGAAAAACCATTGAACAAATTGCCATCAAGCGGGGACATAATATCATATTAACAGTCGATAAAGACGACAAAGATTACGATATTACAAGAGCAGACGTAGCCATCGATTTTAGTATTCCTACCGTAGCATATAATAATATCTCTAACTGTCTGAATAATCAAGTACCTGTTATCTCAGGAACAACAGGCTGGTTAGACAATTATGATAATGCTGTCGCTTTATGCAAAGAGAAAAAAGGAGCATTTATTTATGCATCAAATTATAGTTTAGGAGTTAACATATTTTTCGAGCTTAATAAAACGCTTGCAAAAATGATGAGTACACTTAAACAATACAATGTTAGTATGGAAGAAATTCACCATACACAAAAACTAGATGCACCAAGTGGCACAGCTATCTCTTTAGCTAACGATATTATTTCGCAACACACTAGTTATGATAACTGGAAATTAAATGAAAGCGATGAAACCACAATTCCAATAGTTTCAAAACGTATTGAAGATGTTCCTGGAACTCATTCAATTAATTACGAAAGCGAAGTAGACACTATTTCTATAGAACATATTGCACATACAAGACAAGGGTTTGCCTTAGGTGCGGTAATTGCGGCAGAATGGATCGTTGGAAAAACGGGTGTTTTTACAATGAACGATGTGTTAAATATTGGTTAATACTTGATGAATCTGTAACAACGTTAATAGGTTTGACTACTAACAAAAAATTAAAATTTTAAGATTATGACACTTACGCAATGGTTTATATTCATATTGATTATTCAAGTAATTCATGGCTTAGGTACTTGGAAACTTTACACAAAAGCAGGTCATCAAGCTTGGAAAGCGTTTGTACCTGTATATAATGGTATTGTTTTGTTGAAAATTATAAGCCGCCCTTGGTGGTGGATCATCTTATTATTTTTACCAATAGTAAACCTTATTATGTTTCCAGTCGTTTGGGTAGAAACCGCCAGAAGTTTTGGAAAAAATATGCCTGTAGATACTTTTTTAGCTATTGCAACACTTGGTTTCTACAATTATTATCTAAATTACGTAGCAGACGTTACCTATGTTGATAACAGAAGTTTACAACCTAAAACATCAGGGGGAGACTGGGTTAGCTCCATTTTATTTGCTATTGTAGCTGCAACTATAGTTCATACATACTTCATACAACCTTTTACAATACCATCATCATCATTAGAAAAATCTTTACTAGTTGGAGACTTCCTTTTTGTAAGCAAATTTCATTATGGCGCCAGAATACCTATGACAACTGTTGGAGCCCCTATGGTGCATGACACCATTCCTAAATTAGGAACAAAATCGTACCTATTTAACGACAACTTTGAAGAAAGAAAAACGTCTTGGATAAATAAATTGCAATTACCATATTTAAGATTTCCAGGATTCGAAAAAATAGACAGAAATGAAATAGTCGTTTTTAATCAACCAGCAGATACGTTGCTGGATATGAATGATTTTCATCCAGATAGAAACTATTACAAACCTATTGATAAAAAAACCAACTTGGTAAAACGATGTGTCGCTGTTGCTGGTGATTCATTAGAAGTTAGAAATGGTTATGTATATATAAATGGGAAACAAAATGTATTGCCAGATAGAGCTCATTTACAATTTAGTTACTATGTACAACCAAAAACGAGTCAATTCAACGCAAAATATCTTAAAGATCGTTATGATATAACGGATCATTTTGGAATCATAAATCAACAAAACACGTACTACTTTTCAGCAGTTTCGGATGAAGCACTAGCAAAGTTTAAAAATCATCCTAATGTTGCTAGTATTACACCAAATAAAAAAGAAAAAGGTGTAAGAGATCCTAACATCTTTCCTCATGATCCTAATTATAAATGGAATGTTGATTTTTTCGGACCTTTATATATACCAGAGGAAGGAAAAACGATTGATATAAACTTAGAAGTATTACCATTATACAAACGAGTCATTACCGAATATGAAGGTAATGATTTACGAGTAGAAGGAAATCAGATTTTTATTAACGGAGAAGTAGCAAAAACGTATACTTTCAAACAAAATTATTATTGGATGATGGGGGATAATCGCCATAACTCTATTGATGCACGTGCTTGGGGGTTTGTTCCTTTTGACCATGTTGTTGGAAAACCAGTATTTATTTGGATGAGTTGGGATGGTTTAAAAAACCCACGCTGGGAACGTTTCTTTACAACAGTTAGCGGTAGCGGTAAAGCGACCTCTTTTCTTATTCCATTTCTTGTCTTATTATTTGGATGGATTGGATTTAACAAATGGAGAACACGTAAAAAAGCGAATAGTTAAATTTATTATTCCTGCGAAGGCAGGAATCTTATGAATTGAAACCTGAATTTTATTAAGTAGATTCCTGCTATAGTTTATCTTGAGCGAAGACGAAAGGCAGGAATGACAATTGATAAATAATGAACATTATTATCCATCCAACATATTTTCCTAGCATAGCACATTTTGTCGCCATGATAAAAGCTAAGACTATTGTGTATGAAACAGATGATAATTTTCTAAAACAAACTTACAGGAATCGTACCCATATCTACGGAGCTAACGGGAAACTTACTTTAAACATTCCTGTAATTCATTCACAAAAAAACCGTCAAAAATACCGTGATGTAAAAATATTTAACGAAGAAAAATGGCAAAGCCTTCATTGGAAATCATTACTTTCTGCGTATAGAACATCTCCTTTTTTTGAATATTATGAAGACGAACTCCAACCTTTGTTTAACACAAAAATGGACTATATTCTAGATTATAATTTTAAATGTCTTCAAGTTATTTGTGATTGCTTACAATTAGAACTGAATACATCTAAATCTGAAACTTTTCAAAAAATAGTTGATGATAAAACAGATTTCAGAAGTTTAGTTAATGCCAAAAAAGAGCCCTATCAAAATTTCGACACCTACACTCAGGTATTTAACAACAAACATGGTTTTATCCCCAACCTAAGTATTTTAGATCTACTTTTTAATGAAGGCCCAAATACTTTAAACTATTTAGAATCTCAAACCCTAATAACTCAATAATGCTACAAACTACTGTTCATTATGGGTGCCATATTTTAATTCCTCTGGCTGTTGCGTTAATTTGGTATAAACCCAATTGGCAGTTAGCCTTTTTTATTATGTTTTCTGGTATGAGTATCGATTTAGATCACTTGCTAGCAAATCCCGTTTTTGATCCTAATAGGTGTAGTATTAATTTTCATCCGCTACACTCCTATTATGCCATGGTAATATACCTTATTCTTTTACTACCAAAAAAGACACGTCTAATTGGTTTAGGTTTGGTAATACATATTATATCTGATATTGTAGATTGTTCGTTCATGTAAAATAATGATATAAACATTCGCAGAATTTGCACAGAGATTAAATAAAATAAATAGATTACAGTTTAAATAATAAGCTTTCAATTACTAACACTGAGGTTTCTCACTGTTCGTCAAAACTAAGCGTAGTCATGATAGGATAATGATCTGAGTAATGCTCATTAAAAGTCTTAAAACCATTTACAGAAAATGCTTTGTCGGCGAAAATAAAATCAATTCGTATAGGGAAAAATCTAAAATCGTAAGTACGCCCAAACCCGTTACCAGCTTCTTTAAACGTATCGTTTAAATCACTTTTAATTTTTCTATACACATAAGAGAATGTTGTGTTATTAAAATCCCCACAAATAATCATTTTGTATGTGCATTGTTTTTTATGCAATAAAAATAACTCTGTCTGAAACTGCTGCATTTTAAAAGTAGCTCCAATACGATTAAAAAGGCGTTCGGAATCTTCATTTTTAAGCGTTTCAACGTTCGTATTTATACGCAATGACTCTAAGTGAATATTATATATCCTAATAGTATCTGTTCCTTTTATAACATCGGCAAAAATAGCATTGTTAGCTGTATCTGGAAACTCAATCGAGCCTGAGTTTACAATAGGGTATTGCGAGAAAATAGCTTGCCCATATCTTGTTTTGCTTCCAGAAAGTTTTTCATATTTATACTTAAAAAAAGAAAGATTTATATTTTCATGAGGGTGGTACTCTTGAATACTTAAAATGTCTGGAGCTTGTGTCTTAATAAAATCGACAATTTTGTTTTCTACATTTTTTTCAGGAATCCAATCGTAAAGGTTAAATAACCTAACATTGTAATTCATAATCTTTATATTATTATGGTTTTCTACAGTTTTTGAAGAAGAAAACTTGTATAAAGAGCCAAAAGAAATATACCCTATACAAAGGACAAATAATGATAATATTAATTGTCTTTTAAGCTTTATTAACCAGTATAAAAAGAATAATGCATTAATTAGTATTAAAAGTGAAACACCTAAATTTAGTACTGATAATATAGAAAATGTCTTTGGTGGTAAAAACGGTAAGGCAAATGAAAGTAACAGCAAAACAGCCACAATTACATTTATGAAATAGATAATTTTATTAATAAAACTTAGTTTTTTCATAGTATCATTCGAAGACCATTAATCTATGAACAAAATTATGCTTTGAGTTTATCTATTCATTTTATTAGAAAGCGAATAGATAAATTAATTTTGTTTTAGATTAAGCTAATCAATTGAATCCCTCTTAAATATTAAAATTCTAAAATCTGAAGCTTTTAATTCACTGGGAAGATAAAATATAAATATTTTCTTACTAAAAATTTTCGATTAACGAATGAATTCCTCCCACTAAATCCACGATTATTTATTGCCCCTCTTTGATAATGCTATTTTCCTGCTTTAAATAAAAATTCTTTTTCCTCGGCAGTTAGACTATCATAACCACTTTTACTTATCTTATCTAAAATAACGTCTATTTTCTTTTGATTATTAAACTCATTAAAATCAGATTTAGTATACCCTCCTACTTTAGATTTATTTTTATGAACTGTTTTTAAAGGTCCTTTTTTCGATGATTTAAAAAACCCTAAAATCAGATCGACTAAGCCTTCAAAACCTCTGCCTATATCATTACCTTTTAATAATTGTTTTGCGTAAAAATAGCCTAACAAAACACCTCCAAGATGTGCTAAGTTACCACCTGGATTTCCTCCTATTGGGTCATTAATACCAGAAAACACCCCAAAAACATCAATTACTGTAATAGCCACTCCAACATACCAGAGTTTTAAATTAAATGTAAAAAAGCGAATCTCTTGATTAGGCATATAAGCACAAAGAAAAATCAATAAAGCTCTAATTGCAGCTGAAGCACCTAACAAACTTGAATTTGTTTGAAATACATTAGGAAACACTGTATAACATAACATATACAGCAAACCTCCAGCCATAGCACCTAAAAAATAAATATTTAGTGCCATTTTAGGACTAAATAGATTTAAAAGCATACGTCCGATAAAGTAAAGCCAAAGCATATTAAAAAAAAGATGCCAAAAATCGTAATGTAAAAAAGCATAAGTAATAATCGTCCAAGGTTTTACTATAAAATCAGCAAAGTCACTAGGTAATTCAAACCAGCGTAAATTAGATTTTAAAAGTAGCCCTAATACAAAAACAATAGCGTTAATAACTATAATTTTTTCTAGAACATTAAGTCTAGACAATTTATCTTTTATGTCTTGAGAGAGCGAAGTCATTAATTCCAGCGGTTTCTATTAAATTGTGTTTTTTTCCAGTACCACATAATTAAAAAACCTGTTATTGCTCCACCAACGTGTGCCATGAATGCTGTATTACTTGGACTAAAAAAGGATTGCCCCGTTAAACCAGAAACTAAATCTAGAATAATAATGCCTGGAATAAAATATTTTGCTTTAATAGGAATTGGTAAAAATATCATCATGAGTTCAGCATTAGGATTCATCATACCAAATGCCGCTAAAATCCCCATAATACATCCCGAAGCTCCTACCATAGAAGCATAATAAATCTCATTAAACTCTTGTCCTATAGCTCTAAACACTTTACCTTCTTTGAAAACTTCTATGATTTGTTCATGGTTAAAACCTAAATTAAAGGCTTCAGCTTCCATAGGCAAATATTTAAAATAGTAATATCCAGTTTGTAAAGCAACTGCTCCTAGCCCTGCAGATATATATATAAATAAAAACCGTTTAGAACCTAAAGTCTGCTCTACTGGCGTACCAAACATCCAAAGCGCAAACATATTAAATAAAATATGTGTTACTCCTCCATGCATAAACATATGTGTGATAATTTGCCAAGGTTGAAATGCTTCGTTCTTAGGAAAATGCATCGCAAACCAATCATAAAACAAAACACCTTCTCCTATTGCTAAAGTACCTATAAACATAATCACATTAATGATTAATAGATGTTTAACAGTTTCTGAAATCCTCATCATAATCTATAAAAATTTTTTATCCAATTCGTCAACGCTTAGTGTTATAAATGTTGACCTGTTAGTAGGTGAAATGTTTGGTTCTTTACAAGCAAACAACTTATTAACCAAATGCTCTTGTTCATCTTTTTGTAATGACTGTCCAGTCTTAATTGCCAAACTTTTAGCCATAGACTTGGCCAACAAATCGGTAGCACTAAAATTACTATCTGGCACTTCATTTTCTACATCGCTAATTAATTGCTCTAAAATAATAGATACTTCACTTTCAGGCACCGAAACTGGAACGCCTGTTATTTCAAGTGACTCATCATTAAAGTTTGAAAACACAAATCCAGTATTCTCTAAATCGTCTTTTAACTGCTTTACAATGGTAATTTCTTGAGTTGAAAAATGCAGTTGAAGTGGAAATAATAATTGTTGACTTATCGCTTCTTTAACGGTCATATTTTTTAGAAGCTCTTCATATAAAATACGCTGGTGAGCCCGATGTTGGTCTAAAACTAACATCCCCGATTTAATAGTACTGACAATATATTTATTATGAAGTTGATACGTTGTATTTACTTGCTCTATTTGTTTTTCATCATCAAAAATAGAAGGTGTAGATTCTTCACTTTCAAAATGCACTTCACTAAAATCTTGATGTGTTTTTGTTCCTTTAGATTCTAATCCAACATAAAGGTTTTCCCAGCTTGCAATAGGTTCTTTTTTATAGGTCGTAGAACTTACCGTCTTAGGTTTAGTCTCATCCTGAAATGGGTTAAAACTTCTATCTACTTCTACTTTAGGCACTTTGGTTTCACCTCCTTTATAGTCATACGGCGTATCAAGATTAGGATCACGTTCAAAATCTAAAACAGGTGCTATATTAAATTGACCCAAACTATGCTTAACAGCAGAACGCAATAAGGCATACAACGTATGTTCGTCATCAAACTTAATCTCTGTTTTTGTTGGATGTATATTAATATCGATAGTTTGCGGATCTACTTCTAAATTTAAAAAATAACTTGGATGTGTACCGCTTTTTAATAGCCCATCAAATGCAGAAGCAATAGCATGATTTAAATAGGCACTTTTAATAAAGCGGTTATTAACGAAAAAATACTGTTCACCTCTTGTTTTCTTAGCAAATTCTGGCTTACCAACAAATCCTGAAATTTTTAAAACCTCAGTATCCTCTTCTACAGGGACTAGCTTTTCATTTGTTTTATTCCCAAAAATATTAACTATACGCTGTCTATAGTTACTTACTGGTAAATTAAAAGATTCACTTCCATTGTTGTACAAAGCAAAGCTAATATTGGGATGTGCTAAAGACACACGATGAAATTCGTCAATAACATGGCGTAATTCAACAGTATTCGATTTTAAAAAATTACGTCTTGCTGGGATATTAAAGAAAAGATTCTTTACAGAAATTGAGGTTCCTTTAGGTGTTACCACAACGTCTTGTGATACTACATCACTACCCTCAATGACAATGCTAGTTCCAACATCGTCTTGTTCTTGCTTTGTTTTTAACTCAACATGCGCAATGGCAGCTATACTAGCTAAAGCTTCACCCCGAAATCCTTTTGTATGTAATTGAAATAAATCATCGGCAGTACGAATTTTAGAGGTAGCGTGACGCTCGAAACTTAAACGAGCATCCGTAACACTCATACCCTTTCCGTCATCAATAACTTGTATTAATGTCTTTCCTGCATCTTTTATTATGAGTTTAATAGCTGAAGCCCCTGCATCAATAGCGTTTTCCAGCAACTCTTTAACAACCGATGCTGGGCGTTGTACAACCTCTCCTGCAGCTATTTGGTTAGCTACATGATCGGGTAAAAGCTGGATAATGTCTGCCATGTATTACTTTGAAAAGAATATAGATAAATCGAAATCGATGATAAAAAGAAATACTAAAACAAGAATGCCAACAATTATTAAAACACGTCTGTTAACATTACTATCTGGATTATTTTTTAAATCATCTAAAGCATTATTGAATTTTGTTTTTAAGCCTTTATTACTACCAACGGTCGTTCTATGTTCATCAAACTTATGTTTAATTTCAAAAGGATTCCCTTCCCCTTTATCATCAAAATAACGAGGTGTGTAACTAAACTTTTTGTTTTTCCGTAATTTTAAAATTCCCATGATTTCTAAGCTTTAAGTTTACATGTATTTTTTTTCTAATAAATACATACAAAGCAATAATAATACCAAAACTAAAATTAAAGTTTTTACGGGCAAGGCTCCTTTAACATGAACATTACTTCCACTTTGTCGCCGCCATTTGGAAGAAAATTCTTTAGTATCAAAATTATCATCCAAACCCACATCTGTTCGATTTTCTTCAGAAAATCTAGGCTTATATTTAAAGGTTTTATTTTTACGTTGCTTAAACAAAATCTATAATGATCTTTATTCAAAAGTACTTAAAAATAGGCAGAAAACGGAAATTGAACTGCCAAAAATTGTTAACAAAACACCCTTTTCAGTAAAATTCAAATAACAATAACTCACTAATTATATTTAGTGAATACGGGGATTTGCAATTGCAAGTTTAAATTTTGTATTAGCTATTTTTACGCAGTTCTGCCATTTTAATAGCAGCAATAGCAGCTTCGGTACCTTTATTACCATGTTTACCACCAGAGCGCTCTATAGCCTGCTGCATATTATTATCTGTAAGCACACAGAATATTACTGGAGTTTCTCGAATAACATTCAAGTCTTTTATTCCTTGTGATACCGCTTCGCAAACAAAATCGAAATGTTTTGTTTCACCTTGTATAACACTACCAATAGCAATAACAGCATTGACCATTTGCTCTTGCATTTTTTTACAACCATAAATAAGCTCATAGCTGCCTGGAACATTCCATCTAATGATATTATTTGGAGATACGCCATGTTCTATTAACGTATTGTAAGCACCTTCATAAAGACCTTCAGTCACAGTATCATTCCACTCAGAAACAACAATCCCAAACCGAAATTTATTCGCGTTTGGGACTGTTGTTTTATCGTAATCGGATAAATTTTTATGTATCGTAGCCATATTATTTATTTGCCAATACTTGAGCTTTACCTATAAACACGTCTACTTTAGATGCTTCAGTTGAATTAGGATAATCCTCTTTAATTCTTTTAAAGTAAGTTAACGCCTTATCAGCTTTTCCTAAATCTAAAGCAATAGCTCCAGCTTTAAACAAATACATTGGTGTTGTATACTCATTATTACGCATTTCTGCTGCTTGCTCATAATACCCCAAAGCTTCTTCAGTCTGGTTTAACTGTACAAAAGCATCACCAATATTTCCTTTTGCAATAGGTGCTAATATTTCGTCATCACTTTTAAAATTCTCTAAATGCTCTACTGCTTTTTTATAATCTTTCAGCCTTAAATAAGCTGTTCCTGCATAGTAGCTCGCTAAATTAGCAGAAGGCGTACCACTGTACTCTTCTATAATATCTAACATACCAAATTTTCCTTCTCCACCATTTAAAGCTAAATTATACAAGGAATCTTTTTCAACACCAGTAACCGCTTGATCAAAATATTTTTGAGCTTGAAACATATCGTTCATTGCTGATTCCTGCTTAGGTTTTGCTATAAATTCTTTATAGCCTAAAAATCCTAAAACGATTATTGCAACGAGTCCTATAATTACAAAAATATATTTCTGATTCTTTTGAACAAATTCCTCTGTTTTTGAAGCAGTTTCATCAAGTGTATTAAAAACCTCTGCTGTAGTAGAGTCAGCTTCAATGTTTTGTTCTTTCTCTACTTTATTTTTTGGTTTGTATCCTCTTTTATTATAAGTCGCCATGTCTTCTGTTCTGTATTAATGCGCCGCAAAAATATAATTTTTCTTCATAACTAAAAGGGTATTTATTTGATATTTTTCAATAATTTGCACTTCTTTTTAAAGAGTTTAGCAACTAAATAGCCAATAATACCAATTAAACATTAAGATGTCTCATATAAATCGTTTCTTTTTTGCTTACTTTTCATTTAAAAATAAAACCGTAGCTATAGATATGCTTAGATTTTTAAACTCAATTAATCAAAAAAATAATTCAATCTATTTATAAGACATCTTAAAATTCAATTAGTATAAGTCGCTTATTATATGATTTTAAAATCGCTTTCGTTACTCAATTATAAAAATTTTGACAGTAAATCATTTACTTTCAACGATAAAATAAATTGCATTGTTGGCAATAATGGCATTGGAAAAACCAATATACTCGATGCTATTTATCATTTATCCTTCGGAAAAAGCTATTTTAACCCTGTAGCTACTCAAAATATAAAGCACGATGAAGACTTTTTTGTTATAAATGGTGATTATGAAAAAGATGATAAAACCGAAAAAATAATTATTAGCTTAAAGCGAGGCAAAAAAAAAGTTATTAAGCGCAATGCTAAAGCTTACGAAAAGTTTAGCGAGCACATTGGTTTTTTGCCATTAGTAATTATTTCTCCTGCCGATAGAGATTTAATTATTGAAGGGAGTGATACAAGACGAAAGTTTATAGATAGTGTTATCTCACAAAGCGACAAAACGTATTTAAGCCATTTAATTAATTATAATAAAGTACTAGCCCAACGCAATGCACTATTAAAATACTTCGCGCTAAATCACACCTTTAATAATGACACGTTAGAAGTTTATAACAATCAATTAACAGACTATGGAACTCGTATTTTTGAAAAGCGAGATGCTTTTTTAAAGGAATTTATTCCCATTTTTAAGTCGCGCTACGAAGCCATAAGCAATGGCAATGAAGTGGTAGACTTAAAATATCATAGTGATTTATTTGATGACGATTTAAATACCCTTTTAAAAAATATAATTAATAAAGACAAAGCCTTGCAATACACTAGTGTGGGTATTCATAAAGATGACCTTCATTTTAATATTTCAGAACATCCTATAAAAAAGTTTGGTAGTCAAGGACAACAAAAATCCTTTTTAATTGCTTTAAAATTAGCGCAGTTTGATTTTATAAAAGCACAAAGTGGTGTGAATCCTATTTTATTACTCGATGATATTTTTGACAAATTAGATGAACAACGTGTTTCTCAAATTATAAAATTAGTGGATGATGAAAATTTCGGGCAACTATTTATAAGCGATACCCATGCAGAACGTACAGAAGCGGCTGTAAAGCAAGTACATCAATCTTATGAAATTTTCAAATTGTAATTAGAATATATTTCAATGAATCTTAAAGACCATTATAACGCTCTTTACAAGGAATCTATTCAGAAAATCTCTAACGATAACTATCAAATTGATAGTTTAATTGACTCCCCAATTGATGCAAGATTTGGAATAACACTTATCATTAGACCACCAGTTGAAATTAAAAACAGAATTCAAGAGTTTCTTAATAAACTCAAAACAATAGAACCGAATCAATATTATTATAAAAATTCAGACATTCATATTACAGCAATGTCAATAATATCATGTTACAATGGTTTTCAATTAAAAAGCATTAATATGCCTGAGTATATAACATTGATCCAAAAAAGTTTACATGGTAATACGAACTTAGAAATTAAATTTAAAGGAATTACAGCTTCACCATCATGTATAATGGTTCAAGGTTTTATGAATAATGAATCATTAAATATTACACGAAATAATTTAAGAGAAAACTTTAAAAACACTACCTTAGAGCAAAGTATTGACAAACGCTACTCAATACAAACAGCCCATTCAACTGTATGTCGTTTTAGTGAAAAATTAAATCAAAAATCTGAGTTTTTAAAATCAGTTGAACACTTTAGGAATTATGATTTTGGTAGTTTCAAAGTCAAAAACCTTGAATTAGTATATAATGATTGGTATCAAAAAGAAAAACATGTGAAAAAATTATTTGACTTTAGTTTTTAAATTTCAAATAACTTAAAAAACAGGGGGAAATCTAATGGCAAAACGCAATAACGAACATATTAGCATAAGTGATGCTTTAAAAGAATTTGTAGAAACTAACAAACTAGAAAAAGGCTTAGACAAAGTGAATGTTGCAGATGCTTGGGCCAACCTTATGGGGAATGGTGTGAATAATTATACGGCGTCGGTAAACTTAGAACGAGCCACCCTTTATGTACAGTTAACCTCCAGTGTACTTAGGGAAGAATTAAGTTATGGTAAGCAAAAAATAATTAACATGCTTAACGAAGAGTTAGGGAAAGAAATCATTAAAAAACTGGTACTCCGATAATTACATCTTCAAACTTTATACAAAAATTTTATATAAAATTGAAAAGCTATTATTATTTATAGTATATTTGTGACTTAATTTTTTATAACATAATACAATGAGTAAAGGTACCGTAAAATTTTTCAATGATTCTAAAGGTTTTGGATTCATCGTTGAAGACGACAACAACAAAGAACATTTCGTACACATTTCAGGACTTATCGATGAAATTCGTGAAGGTGATGCAGTAGAATTCGATCTACAAGAAGGTAGAAAAGGATTAAACGCCGTAAACGTAAAAGTAATCTAATAAATATACTTTAACAATTACAATTAAGGGTCTATCAATCAATTTGATAGACTTTTTTTATTTTTAGTGATTAATAAATTATTTGGCAGTACCTTTACAGAAATATATTAATTTAATAGTTTAAACAATGAGTAAAGGTACCGTAAAATTTTTCAATGATTCTAAAGGTTTTGGATTTATCACTGAAGACGACAACAACAAAGAACATTTCGTACACATTTCAGGACTTATCGATGAAATTCGTGAAGGTGATGCTGTAGAATTCGATCTACAAGAAGGCAAAAAAGGATTAAACGCCGTAAACGTAAAAGTAATCTAATTATATACTTTAACAATTACAATTAAAAGTCTGTCATTAATTTGATAGACTTTTTTTATGGAATTAATTTTAGCAACATACTTTTAAAACAACAATCCTTTAACTATGTTACAGAATTTTTTATTTTCTGTAGCCATTTAGTTTGTTAAGTTGTCTCAATATAAACATGAATCAAGACTTGGAGGCTATTATCAAACATCATGATAGTATATTTTGGAAAGGTCTTAATTCATGTAATTTAAATATCTTAAAAAATCAGGTATCAGACGAATTAGAATTTTACCATGATAAAGACGGACTAACAAAAGGAGCAGAAACATTTTTAAAATATCAGAGAAAAACCTATGCGCTTCAAAAAGTAATTGGAGATTTAAGACACAAAGCTGTTGAAAGTAGTATAGAAATACATCCAATAAATAATTATGGTGCCATTATAACTGGTAATCATGTATTTATATTAATAAAAATAACAAGCCAGAATACTTAAATGGCGTTGCAAAATTCGCAGATGTATGGAAAATGACTCGTGTTTTGAGTTATGACCATAAAGCATCACCTCAACATTGATAAAAAAGAAATTTTATTACCTAAAAACTTACTCGACTCTTTTATTGGTGAATACCCAGCATTAAACAACGGAATTGTAACAATTACTGAAAACAATGGATTACTTCAAATTAAAGCAGACAAAATGGCCGTTAGAGAAGAAGGAAAGATTGTAGAAGAAGCTGTAAAAAATAAATTAGAAATAAACGATTACGATTTATGTCTTAAACAGAAAACCCACAATTTAGTTGTGGGTTTTCTGTTTTTATATTTCTTAATGATTTAAAACATCTCTCTACCAGAAAAATGGAAAGCACCTTCTATAGCTGCATTGCCATCACTATCACTACCGTGTACTGCATTTTCCCCAATAGAAGCTGCGTATAGTTTACGAATAGTTCCTTCAGCTGCATCAGCTGGGTTAGTTGCTCCTATTAATGTTCTAAAATCATCAACAGCATTGTCTTTTTCTAAAATAGCTGCAACAATAGGACCGCGAGTCATATATTCAACTAATTCCCCAAAAAATGGACGTTCGTTATGTATCGCATAAAATGCTTCTGCATCAGTTTTTGTCATTTGTGTTAATTTCATTGCTACGATTCTAAATCCTGAAGCAGAAATTTTTTCTAGTATTGCGCCGATGTGTCCTTTTTCAACAGCATCTGGCTTTAACATTGTAAATGTTCTATTTGTTGCCATCTTATTGTTTTAATTTTGCTGCAAAAGTAATGCATTTCTAATTAAAAACAATCATTAAATTACAAACCAGTATAATGCATTAAAAACGTATTAAATCTTATAACTATTGTTAAATATAATGTTTTACTGTTTTTAAAATTTTGACTAAAGCGAAGTTGCTTAACAACTTTTTGATGCTTTATTGAGATTAAAAAAATTGTATCTTCGTCAACTATGAACAAACAAGATATCTCAAGTATTAAACAGTTATTATCTTCTAAAAAAAAGATAGTAATTGTACCTCATAAAAACCCGGATGGAGATGCTATTGGCTCAACCCTTGGACTCTACCACTACCTTCTAAAAGGTAATCATCAAGTAAATGTTTTGGTACCCAATGACTACCCTACTTTCTTAAAATGGATTCCAGGGAACGATACTATTTTGAAACACGATTCTCAAACTAAAAAATGTGATACATTAATTGAAGAAGCTGATATTATATTTACCTTAGATTTTAATGCGTTTCATAGAACTGGCAGTATGGAATCTGTGTTAACTAAAAGTAAGGCTTTAAAGATTATGATTGATCATCATCAAGCACCAGATGATTATGCTACTTATATGTTTAGTGATGTTACAATGAGTTCTACTTGCGAAATGGTATATCATTTTATTGATATGTTAGGAGACACAAGCTTAATCGACACCAATATTTCTACCTGTTTATATGTTGGTATCATGACAGATACTGGCTCATTTAGATTTTTATCTACAACCAGCAAAACACATCAAATAGTCGCACAACTTATCGAAAAAGGAGCAAACAATACCGAAATCCATAACAATATTTACGATACTAATAGCTACGAGCGCTTGCAACTCCTAGGGTGTGCGTTAAGCAACCTAAAGGTCATTCCTGAATCAAAAACAGCTTACATAACGCTTTCTCAGGAAGAATTATATAGATACGATTATAAAAAAGGGGATACTGAAGGTGTTGTAAACTATGCTTTATCTTTAAAAGACACAGTACTCGCTGCTATTTTTATTGAAGATAAACAAGAAGGTATTATAAAAATATCATTGCGATCAAAAGGGAACTTCTCTGTTAATGAATTATCTAGAGCACATTTTAGCGGTGGTGGTCATACCAATGCCGCAGGAGGGAAAAGCCATTTATCAATGGAGGACACAGTTGCTAAATTTATTAGTATATTGCCTAGTTATAATAAAGCCCTAAATGATGAATAAATTACTAATATTAGCCATTGTCTTACTGGCAATAAACTGCAAAACACCTGAAGCAAGGCGTCCTGTTTCTGTAAAAACAGGTTCTTTTATAGATGCCTCTGTTGAGCGCAATAAAAGACTTTTTGCTCAAGAGCAGGTTTTCATAGAAAAAATCATGAAAAAGCAAGATAACAATTATATAACTTCAGAAAATGGCTTCTGGTACTATTACAACAACAAAATAGAAATAGATACTTTAAACACACCGTTGTTTGGAGATATTATAAACTACAACTATAATGTAAAAGCATTAAATGGTAGTTTAATTTATTCAAAAGAAGATATTAAAACACGAACCTACGCTATGGATAAAGAAGAATTATTTACGGGTTTACGCGAAGGTTTAAAACTAATGAAAACTGGCGAAACCGCTACCTTTATCTTTCCCTCGCAAAAAGCATATGGTTATTACGGAGATGAAAATAAAATAGGCAGTAATACACCCATAATTTGTGAAGTTACAGTGAATTCAATTACCCAAAATCAAACTAATTAATAATGACTCTTTTAAAAAATTCTATCAAAATTTTATCAATCGCATCTTTAATAGCATTAGTTTCATGTAAAGCGCAATACCCAGATCTTGAAGATGGATTATATGCTGAATTTATTACTACTAAAGGTGTTATGGTTGCAAAATTAGAGCATGAAAAAGCTCCCATAACTGTTGCAAATTTCGTCTCATTAGCAGAAGGCACAAATACAATGGTAGACGATGCTTATAAAGGAAAAAAATTCTACAACGGACTTATTTTTCATCGTGTTATTAATGAATTTATGATTCAAGGAGGTGACCCTACAGGAACAGGTTCGGGAAGTCCTGGCTATAAATTTACGGATGAGTTTCATCCAGATTTAAAACATGACAAACCTGGTATCTTATCTATGGCAAACTCTGGACGTAATACAAATGGAAGTCAATTCTTTATTACTGAAATACCAAAGCCTCATTTAGATAATGGATACAATATTTTTGGCGAGTTAGTTATTGGAATAAATATTCAAGACAGTATTTCTAACGTAAAAACTGCTTCTGGAGATAAACCAATAGAAGATGTAGTTATTAAAGAACTAAACATTATTAGAAAAGGAAAAGAAGCTAAATCTTTTGATGCTCCAAACACATTTAATAATCATTTTGCTGAAGCTGAACGTAAAGAAAAAGAAAAGAAAGCAAAAAAAGCAGCGATTTTAAAAGCTACCAAAGAAAAATTTGAAAAACAAAAAGCCGAAACTATTATGCTGTCTTCAGGATTACAATATATTATTACCGAAAAAGGTACTGGAGAAAAATTACCCGAAACGGCAGAAGTGCTTACACACTACGCAGTATATTTTGAAAACGGGAAACTACTTCAAACTAGTAAATTAGAAATTGCTGAAGCGCTTGATGTTGTAAATGAAAAACGTAAAGCTGCAAACAAATACCAACCAATTACTGCTGGTATTGGTCCTGATGCTAGTATGATTCCTGGTTTTAAAGAAGGCTTACAACAATTAAGTGTTGGAGATAAAGCAACATTATTCATTCCATATCATTTAGCTTATGGAGAAGCTGGAACCAGAGGAATCCCTGGAAAGTCTAATATCATTTTTGAAGTCGAAATCATAGAACTTTTAAAGTAAAAAACAAAACGTATGCATGCATTAAAATTTGATTGGAACCCTGTAACTGGAATCGACATTGTTGGAAATTTCAAATTACATTTCTACAGTCTCATGTGGGTCATTGCATTTATAATAGGTTGGTATATTATGAAGCGCATTTTTACTAAAGAAAAAATATCTTTAGATTATTTGGATCCTTTGTTTATTTATACTGTATTAGCGACCATGCTAGGCGCACGTTTAGGGCATGTTTTGTTTTATCAATCGGAATTAATATCTCAAGACTTTTTTAGCATTTTTCTACCGTTTAAATTCAAAGGCGGTTTTGAGTTTACTGGGTTTCAAGGATTAGCAAGTCATGGCGCCGCAATTGGTATCATAATAGGAATGTATTTATATCGTAAAAAATACAACTACAAATCATTATTATGGGTTTTAGACCGCGTTGTTATATCGGTTGCTTCTGGTGCTATTTTTATTAGAATTGGAAACTTCATAAATTCCGAAATTATTGGAAAAGTTACCGAATCTAATTTCGGAGTTCGTTTTATTCAAGATCAATATTACAAGAGCCAAATTACACAACTTACAGGTATTAAAGATGTTCAAGAAGCTTATAATGCTGTTACCGATAATCCTCAATTTGCACAATTACTAGAAAAGGTTCCTTACAGACACCCAGCACAGTTATATGAATCTTTCTGCTATATTTTTGTGTTTATAATTTTATGGTATTTCTATTCAAAAACTAAAAAAAGAGAACAAACCGGTTTTCTTTTTGGATTGTTTTTAATCTTGTTATGGACCATTCGCTTCTTTGTTGAATTCACAAAAGAGCCTCAAGGTGACGAATATATTAATTGGGCTAACTTGAATACAGGACAATGGCTTAGTATTCCGTTTATTCTTATTGGCTTATATTTTATGTTTGTTTATAAACCCAAAACAACTGTCAAATAACATGCTCTTTAAACGTCTCTCTTCATTCACTTTTATAATTTTGATTGGTTTGCTTTCAAACCTCTCGTCTTGTAAAGAAAACAAAAAGACTATCAAACAAACCGAAGTTACTTTTAAAAAAGAAGGCGAGCTTACTATTTTTAAATCCATTGATTCTACAGCAGTCACTCTGGATATCGAAATTGCAGATACAGATTTTGATATTCAAACTGGGTTAATGTATAGAAATTCTATGGGTACAAGGCAAGGAATGTTATTTGTGTTTAAAGATGTGAAAGAGCGTTTCTTTTACATGAAGAACACCAAAATACCTTTAGATTTAATTTATATAAACGAAAACAACAATATAGTGAGCTTTCAGAAAAATGCCAAACCATTTGACGAAAGCTCATTACCTTCTAATTTTCCTGCAAAATATGTACTGGAAATTAATGCTAATTTAGTTGATACCTGGTCGCTTTCGGTTGGTGACAGCATAAGCTATATAAAACACTAAACAAACAACAACTACAGATTTATATACAAAACGCTTATTGCAAACTTGATAAACTTGTTTTAAGCGTTTCAATTTTAGCCAAGGCATCTGCTTCTTTTTTCTTCTCACTGGCTACAACTTGTTCTGGAGCTCCTGCTACAAAACGTTCATTGGAGAGTTTCTTTTGTACAGATTTCAAAAAGCCTTCCGTATAACTTAACTCTTCTGTTAACTTTTTAATTTCAGCTTCCAGATCAATACTGCCTGCCATAGGTATAAAATACTCATTGGACTTCACTCTAAAAGTTAAAGCACCATCCACGGCATCAGAAACATAATCGATACTTTCTAAATTCCCTAATTTGGAAATAATACTATCGAATGTCGTACTATTTTTTTCATTATTAATTGCCGAAAATCCAATAGCATCTTTAAAAGCTATATTTTTTTGTTTTCTAATGTTTCTAATACCCGAAATAACTTCAGATGCAAATTCAAACTCATCAATTAAAGTTTCATTAATTGGTTTAGATTCTGGCCATTTTGCAACGATTAAAGCTTCATCTGGAGTTCTCTCTGATATATAGTGCCATATATCCTCAGTTAAAAATGGCATAAAAGGGTGTACAATTTTTAAATTATCCTCAAAAATAGCAATCACACGTTTTAATGTTTTAGCATCTATAGGCTGTTGATACCCTGGTTTAATCATTTCTAAAAACCAGCCACAAAAATCATCAAAAATAAGCTTATAGATCGTCATCAAAGCGTCACTCAGTCTGTATTTACTAAAATGATCTTCAATTTCTATTAAAGCTTTCTGAAATTTAGATTCGTACCAATCTATGGCAACTTTACTAGATTCCGGTTGTTGAATATTGTCATCAACCTTCCATCCATCAACCAAGCGGTAAGCATTCCATATTTTGTTTCCGAAACCTTTTCCTTGTTGGCAAAGTGCTTCATCAAACATTAAATCGTTTCCTGCTGCCGAACTTAACAATAAGCCAACGCGAACACCCCCAGCTCCATATTCTTCAATAAGCTTTAAAGCATCTGGCGAATTACCAAGTTGCTTAGACATTTTGCGTCGTTGCTTATCACGAACCAAACCAGTTAAGTACACATTATTAAATGGCTTTTCATCTTTATATTCATAACCAGCAATAATCATACGTGCTACCCAAAAGAATAAAATATCTGGTCCCGTAACTAAATCGTTTGTTGGATAGTAATATTTTATGTCTTCATTTTCAGGGTTTCTTATCCCATCAAAAACACTCATTGGCCATAACCAAGAACTAAACCAAGTATCCAGAGCATCTGTATCCTGGCGTAAGTCGTTAGTTGTTAGTTCTGAATTATTCGTTTTTACTCTAGCTAATTCCAAAGCACTTTCAATTGTTTCTGCTACTACAAAATCCTCTTTCCCGTCGCCATAGAAATATGCTGGAATTTGTTGTCCCCAAAGTAATTGGCGTGAAATATTCCAATCTCGAATATTCTCCATCCAATGACGGTAGGTGTTTTCGAACTTCTTAGGGAATAAGTTAATTTCAGAATCGTCTCCTAAAACCGCTTTAATAGCTGGTTTTACCAAATCTTCCATATTTAGAAACCACTGATCGCTTAAACGTGGTTCTATAACAGCTTTTGTTCTTTCGGAAGTTCCTAATTTATTAATATGCGTTTCAACCTTAACTAAAACACCTGTTTCTTCTAATTCTTTAGCAACAGCTTTTCTGGCTACAAAACGATCTTGACCTTCAAAATGTAATCCAAAGCTATTTAAAGAGGCATCTTCATTAAAAATATCAATAACTTCCAACTTATGCTTGTCTCCTAAATTCTTATCATTCTCATCATGTGCTGGCGTTACTTTAAGGCAACCAGTACCAAATTCAACATCTACATAGTCATCTTCAATAATAGGAATCACACGATTACATATTGGAACAATAGCTTTTTTTCCACGTAAGTGTACAAACCTTTCATCATTTGGGTTAATACAAATAGCGGTGTCTCCAAAAATCGTCTCAGGACGTGTAGTAGCTATCGTTAGAGCATCGTCACTTCCTTCAATTTTATATTGAAGGTAATATAAGTTTCCTTGACGTTCCTCATGAATAACTTCTTCATCAGATAAGGTTGTTTTTGCTTCTGGATCCCAGTTTACCATTCGGAAACCTCGGTAAATTAAGCCTTTGTTGAATAAATCCACGAACACCTTGATAACAGCCTCACTCATATCATCGTCCATCGTAAACTTGGTTCGTTCCCAATCGCAAGAACATCCTAATTTTTTAAGCTGTTCTAAAATAACACCTCCATATTCATGCGTCCAATCCCATGCATGTTTTAAGAACTCATCACGAGACAAGTCATTTTTATCAATACCCTGCTCTTTTAATTTAGCAACTACTTTTGCCTCGGTCGCTATAGATGCATGATCTGTACCAGGTACCCAACATGCATTTTTACCTTGCAAACGTGCACGACGTATTAATACATCTTGAATTGTGTTATTAAGCATATGCCCCATATGCAAGACCCCAGTTACATTTGGTGGAGGTATCACAATAGTATACGGTTCTCTTTCATCTGGTTCAGAATGAAAATAATTATGTTTCATCCAGTAATCGTACCACTTACTTTCTACTTGATTCGCCTCGTATTTTGAAGGTATTTGCATACTTTGGAATAGTTTTTGAATATTGATTTGCAAAAGTACTTATATTTCTTTTTCCGTGAAATCAGCATAGCTATTAATTTCATCAATAATTAATGATTTTAAGATGTAAATCACATCTCACGGTAAATAATAAATAATAACAGATGAAAGTTATAATATTAAAGTATAAACGATGGGCATTAAATATTTAACAAAAAACTGGCTTATTTAAGAAAAGTTGTACGTACTTTTAACTCTGTAGAATATGTTAACATACCTGTATTATGTCTAATATTTTTGCAGATTGTAGAAAAAGTGAGTATGTTTGACATGAAATTAGGAGTAGCAATATTGAGTACTACTTCATTTAATATTTATAGAAATTTATTTAATGCAAACTGCATTTGAACATATAAAACAATAAAAAATAGACAAATGAAACAATTATTTACAATTTTATTTATCGGATTAATCAGTCTATCTGTAAATGCACAGGACAAGGTAGCTAAAATAGAATTCAAATCGGATACTATCGATTATGGGACTGTTGAAAAAGGATCAAATGGTGTGCGTGTTTTTGAATTTACAAATACAGGAGATGCACCGCTTATAATATCTAAAGTTTCATCTAGCTGTGGTTGTACGATTCCAAAAAAACCAAAAGATCCAATTTTACCAGGGAAAACTGGACAAATTGAGGTTAAATATGATACAAATAGAGTAAATCCTATTAGAAAAACAATTACTGTTATTTCTAACGCAGATACGCCTACTGTTGCTTTAAAAATAAAAGGATTAGTAGTAGACTCAAGTAAAAAGAGTGTTTTAGAAAAGAAAGATAAAAGTATCGTTCAACAATAAACCTCTTTCTTTAGATAAAGAACTCATTTAGACTTTTAGGATTTAAGCGAAAATTAGAAGTTTTGCCTATGTTGAAGACTTTTTTGAGTTGCATAGCAGAGCTACGGAAGGAAAAAAAGACAAAAACAGAGCTGAAAACAGCCATTTTTTAGCAAATTGAAAAAGTCTAAATGAGTTCAAAGAAAACAAAAGCCTAAACTACTATTATAGTTTGGGCTTTTTTATTGAAAAACATCTTCTAATTTAAAGTCAACAGTTAAAATTATACCATGTCTTTCAACTTTTAACTTTATACGTTTACCCGAATCTTCATAAAACTTATGAATTAACTCTTGTAGCTTAAATTGGTAAGTATCCTTATTATTTATACTCAAAATAACATCTCCTATAAGTAAGCCTGCTTTTTCAGCTGGAGAATCTTTTCTTAATTCTACTACAACATAGGCTGGTTTTAATGATAATTTATATTTAGTATCTATAATAATTTTAGTGCCTTGATTTTGAGAATTCCCATATTTGTCATCTTTATTCTGAGAGGCACCATCCTTCTCCCTTACTAATCTATAACCATCATGAGATAACTCAATACCGCTTTTATTATATTGAAATTTCTCATTAAAATAACGATTCTTTGTTAGCGTAATTATGGCTCTTCGATAATCAAAAATAACATTAAATCGTTTTAAAATATTACCAGACAGACTACCATTACGGTTTTTGTGTTTTCTTGCATGTAAAATGTATGTTGAATCTGGAAACGAAACATTAACCTTATCAAGCATAAAACTTTTTAACAATAAGTTTCTAACTTTAGACCTTTTACCATAAACACTGCCACTCAAACCATGACCAAGAAAATCATAAAAAAATTTATTACTAGACCTAATTCCCAAAGAATCATCCTCAAACAACCATAAAGCATCGCTGCCTCCCGAATCTATCAATAACTTAATAGGAATCATTTCTCTATTCATTATCACTTGAGCATTTATATAAGGTTTATTATTATAAAACTCCAAATTCAGTCTTTCACATTTTTTACATTTTTTATACGTATACGCTTCAGGTGTCGTTAGTTTCAAAATCTTTTTAGAATAGTTTATTTCAACTATTAAGTCCTTAAATAAATCAAAACCAATGATACCATGAACTGGAAAACCTAATCTGGGAGCAAAATTGAGATTAGAATCATAAACAGCATATAAATCTTGGCTTAGCTTAATAGCATCTCCAATTTTAAAAATATTATTCTTAGATTTTAATGCTTCTACAGATTCACCGTTACCTAATCCTCTTAAAAAAATAGTTTCGGTATCTTTTATCTTTAATGTGTCTGAAACATTTAAAAAGTTAAAAATAATAGGCTTACTCACACCGGTGTCTAATAAAAAAGATAAGTTGACACCATTAACTTCAACAGGAATAATAATTAAATTATTTATTAATTTGAAGTTAATTTTATCTGATTGCTTTTTATTTTCAATAGTAAATTTGTTTTGGGAAAAACTAAGGTTAGTAAAGCAAAAAATTATTAAAATCAGATTTATTGGCTTTTTGATTGAGAAGAATGCAATTTTCATAAAATGAATTTACGAATCTTTTAGATTAACTTGATTATTTAGTCTAGTTTTTTAAAAAAACTTTAAGATAATTTTCTCAACTTTGCAGCATAATATATCATCAATGCCAACAATATCAAAAAAAGGGCAGCTAATGCCTGCATCTCCCATACGTAAATTAGTTCCTTATGCTGAAGAAGCTGTAAAAAAGGGGAAAAGTATTTATTATTTAAATATTGGACAACCAGATATTAAAACTCCTGAAATTGCTCTACAAGCAGTAAAGAACAGTAATATAGACATCATAGCATATTCAAGATCTGAAGGATCTGAATTATATAGACAAAAAATTTCGAAGTATTATTCTAAACACAATATTGATGTTACTCATAATGATATTGTAGTAACAACTGGTGGTAGCGAAGCACTTCTTTTTGCTTTTGGCAGTATTATGGATATCGATGATGAAATTATTATCCCTGAGCCATTTTATGCTAATTACAATGGATTTTCGACAGCTTCTGGAGTAAAAGTAGTACCAGTAATTTCTAAGATTGAAAATAATTTCGCCTTACCTCCTATCGAGGAATTTGAAAAATTAATTACGCCTAAAACCAAGGCTATTTTAATTTGTAACCCAGGAAACCCTACTGGTTATCTATATTCTAAAGAAGAAATACAAAAACTAGCAGCTATTGTTAAAAAACACGATTTATTTTTAATTGCTGACGAAGTTTACAGAGAATTCGCATACGACGGAAACACACATTATTCTATTATGCAAGAAACAGGACTCGAAGATCATGCCATTATGATTGATTCTGTTTCTAAGAGATATAGCATGTGTGGAGCAAGAGTTGGATGTCTAGTATCTAAAAACAAAACACTTATACAAACAGTTTTAAAATTTGCTCAAGCTCGTTTAAGTCCTCCAACACTAGCACAAATCGCTAGTGAAGCTGCACTTGAAACACCACAAAGCTATTTTGATGATGTTATTGAAGAATATGTAGAAAGAAGAAATACTTTGATTTCTGAATTACAAAAAATAGATGGTGTTAGAGTAGCAAAACCAAAAGGTGCTTTTTATTGTATTGTAGAACTCCCTGTAAAAAATTCTGATGATTTTGCCCAGTGGATTTTAGAATATTTCGATGTTAATGGAGAAACTATTATGGTTGCTCCTGCTGGTGGTTTTTACTCCACACCTGGAGTTGGCCTAAACCAAATACGCATTGCTTACGTACTTAAAAAAGAAAGCCTAATAAAAGCTGTTAATATTTTAAAAGAAGCTTTAAAAGCTTATAATAATTAGTGCATATAAAAGAGAACATATCTTTAAAACCATACAATACTTTCGGTATTGACGTCTTGGCTAGTTTTTTTATTTCTGTTTCTAATATTGACGAATTAAAACAAGTTTTGGCTCTTAAAGAGTATCCTAACAAACTTATTTTAGGTGGGGGCAGTAATATGTTGCTTACCAAAGATTTTAAAGGCCTTGTTATTCACATCAATCTAAAAGGCATTGAAATTATTTCTGAAAATGATGATTTTGTAACGATTAAAGCTTGTGCAGGTGAGAATTGGCACGAGTTTGTACTTTGGTGTATAAGTAATGATTTTGGTGGTATTGAAAATTTATCTCTAATCCCTGGGAATGTCGGTACTGCCCCCATCCAGAATATTGGAGCTTATGGTGTTGAATTAAAAGACACTTTTGTATCATGCGAGGCATTATCTTTAGAAACTAAAACGATAGAAACGTTTACAAAAACGGACTGCGATTTTGGTTATAGAAATTCCATTTTTAAGCAACATGCTAAAGGAAAATATATTATAACCAGCGTTACATTCATTCTTAGTAAAAAGAACCATAAACTCCATATAAATTATGGGGCTATTGCTTCTCAACTAGAAACAATGCATGTTACGAAACCAACCATTCAAGAGGTTTCAAAGGCAGTAATTGCTATTAGAGAAAGTAAATTACCAAACCCTAAAGAAATTGGAAATAGCGGTAGTTTTTTCAAAAATCCAGTGATTTCAAAATCGAATTTCGATAAATTGTCACAAAATTTCTCAGACATTCCAAGTTACCCTATTTCAGAAAGCGAAGTCAAGGTTCCTGCGGGTTGGCTTATTGAAAAAGCAGGTTTTAAAGGCAAACAGTTTGGTAATTATGGCGTGCATAAAAAACAAGCTCTTGTACTTGTTAACTATGGAAATGCAAAGGGATCAGACATTTTAGACCTTTCAAAATTAATACAAAAAACGGTTAAGAGACTTTTTGATATTTCTATTGAAGCTGAAGTAAATATATTGTAATCAAAAAGAAATTTCTAACTTTGGCAGAATTACTCGCCATATTAATTTATGGTTAAAACCAAATTAACCTTGATTTCATCTACAGAAAAAGAAATAATTAACTTCCTTGAAAATGGCGATAAAAGAGCCATTACCCTACTTTACGAAAGCTACTCAGACTCACTGTTCGGTGTTATAAAAAAAATAATATCGGATGATGATACTGCGCAAGATGTACTACAGGAAAGTTTCGTAAAAATATGGAGGTATGCAAAAAAATATGATTCTAACAAAGCTAAATTATTTACTTGGCTATATAGAATTGCTTACAATACTGCTATCGACAAAGTTAGGTCTCTAAAAAATAAAAGCGGTAAAGAAGTCCAAATAGAGACTTCACCCGTATATAAAATAACATCGAATGAATTAAATCAAGATGTTTTAGACATAAGAACCCATCTAAATACGCTTGATAAAAAATATCAAATAGTGATTAATGCACTCTTTTTTGAGGGTATGACACAACAAGAAGCCAGTGATGAATTAGATATTCCGCTGGGAACTATAAAATCGAGATTAAAAATCGGATTACGTGAATTGAAAAAAATTTATAATCCTTAACTAAGTAACGTCATGAATGAGAAAATAACTACTTTTTTAAATTCTGGCCTATTAGAAAAATATCTACTAGGTGAAACTTCTTCTGCTCAAACAGAAAAAGTTGAGTCTTATATTTCAAAATACCCAGAAGTACAGAACGCATACAACACATTGCAATACAATTTAGAAATTGTTGCTAAAAGTAATGCTGTTGAAGCACCGAAAAGCATTTTAAATAATATTTTAGAAGAGCTTGATGAAAAACCTGTTGTTAGTTTAAATGCGCAAAAGAAATACAAATCATGGTATAAATTTGCGGTAGCTGCTAGTATAGTAGCCTTTGTTTTTGCTGGCACCTCTTATCATTTCTATTCTCAAAAACGAAAATTATCTCAAGAAAACCAAATTGTGGTTGATGAAATTTTTGATTTGCGAAGTGATATAGCAAAAAATAATCTGATGCTTGATAATGTTATGAGACAATTATTAAAGCTTAACAATCCAGAGACTGAAAAATATATCATCAAAGGGAATGAAAGAGCAAAAAATTTAAAAACAGTTGCTTACATAAACCCAAAAGAAAAAACATCAATGATCGATGTGGTTTCGTTACCTCAATTACCTGAAGAGCAGTGTTACCAAATATGGGCTGATTTACAAGGTCAGATGGTAAGTTTAGGAATATTAAGTGAGGCAGACAGACAACTTATGTCTATACCTTATGCTGAAAATGCACTTGCATTAAATATTACTATAGAACCCAAAGGAGGAAATACAATTGCTTCTATGGAAAATACTGTTGCAGCGATTAGCTTACAATAAAAATAATATAACAAACACAATTAAAGCCTTGTTTTAATAATTAAAACAAGGCTTTTGCTATCTGTAATTATTCTTTTTCAAACAATGCTTTATGTAAGAAACCCGCAACTATAGCCCCTGCAATTGGTGCTACCCAAAACAACCAAAGTTGTGATGTAAAAGCGCCTTCTGCAAATAATGCCTGACTTGTAGAGCGTGCTGGGTTAACCGAAGTATTTGTTATCGGTATACTTATTAAATGTATTAAAGTTAAACCTAATCCAATAGCTATAGGTGCAAACCCTTTGGGCGCTCTATGGTTTGTACTTCCTAAAATTATCAATAAGAAAAAAGCCGTTAATAAAAACTCTGTTATTAATGCTGCTGTCATAGAATAGCCATCAGGCGATAAGTCACCATAACCATTGGCTGCAAAACCTCCAACAGTAATGAAATCCGATTTGTTTGTTACTATTAAATACAATGCTCCTGCAGCAACCACAGCCCCTATTAATTGAGCTACAATGTAGCCGAGTAGATCTTTAGCGGCAAACTTCCCACCTGCCCATAAACCAAGAGACACTGCAGGATTAAAATGCCCGCCAGATATATGTCCAACAGCATAAGCCATAGTCAATACAGTAAGTCCAAATGCTAGAGCTACGCCTACAAAACCAATTCCTAATTCTGGGTAACCTGCTGCAAAGACAGCACTCCCACAGCCTCCAAAAACGAGCCAAAATGTTCCAAAAAATTCTGCAAATAATTTTTTCATAAATATTGATTTAATTAGTTAGTATTTTAATATACAAATTATTCTTTTAGACACTAAATATTACAATTCGTCACTTCAGGTATATCATCACTATATTCAGCATCATTTTTAATGAAAAGCATTATCTTTGTGAAAAATAAATCATATTGGAATATCTTTCAAATAGCCTTATGGCCTGATAAGGAACAATCTATTAGATACCGTATGTGAATTTTGGTAAACAATAAATAGTATCACATGAAACTTCTTTTAATAACTATCATTTTATTAGGGCTGGGAATTGCAGGAATCGCCATTAAAATTTGGACGAAAAAGGATGGTAAATTTGCAGGTACTTGCGCAAGTCAAAACCCAGTACTCAACAAAGATGGTGAAGCCTGTGGTTTTTGTGGAAAAACTCCAGATCAATTTAGCGATTGTAACGAACCTCAACATTCATAATCTTTTCATGGTGGTATTTCTTGATTTTATTTTCTACGCATTCGTTGTTGTAGTTATTATTCAAGCAATCTTTTATCTTTTTTTCTTTACAAGATTTACGTTTCTTAAACAAGAAAAAAAACGTCGTAAAAACATTGATGTTTCAGTTATCATTTGTGCAAAAAATGAAGCTGAAAATTTGCAAAACTTTTTACCTTCTATAATTAATCAAGACTATCCAGACTTTGAAATTGTTTTAATAAACGACACATCTAATGATAATACATTAGAAGTTATGGAGCAATTTGCTAAGCAATATAAAAATATCAAAATTGTAAACGTTAGAAGCAACGAAACGTTTTGGGGTAATAAAAAATACGCCTTAACATTAGGTATTAAAGCTTCTACAAATGAATTTCTTTTGTTTACAGATGCCGACTGTAAACCTGTGTCTAAATATTGGATTAGAAATATGACTAGCCATTTTAGTAAAGAGAAACAACTTGTCTTAGGCTATAGTGGCTATTCAAAAATAAAAAACTCTCTATTAAACAAACTCATCCGTTATGAAACATTAGTTACTGCAATGCATTACTTTTCTTTTGCAAAATTAGGATTACCTTACATGGGTGTTGGCAGAAATTTAGCTTATACAAAAACGACCTTTTTCAAAAATAATGGCTTTGTTAATCACATGAAAGTACTTTCTGGTGATGACGACTTGTTTGTTAATCAAATAGCAAACAAAAAAAACACGTCCATTTGTTTTTTAAAAAATGGCTTTACAAAATCAATTCCAAAAACGACTTTTAAAAGCTGGTTTAAACAAAAAAGACGTCACATTTCAACAGCAAGATATTATAAATTAAAGCATAAAATTTTACTAACCTTAATTTATAGTTCGCAATTACTATTTTGGATTTTAGCAATCACTTTATTTATAACAACACACAATTGGTATATCGTTTTAGCTTTATTTTTATTCAGAGTTATTATTCAATATTCAATTTTTAGAGCACCCTCAAAGAAATTAAAAGAAAACGATCTGTTAGTAATACTACCATTCCTAGAAGTTTTTTTAATTCTAACACAATTAACTATCTTTATAAACAATCTTATATCAAAGCCTAATTATTGGAAATAAACGAAGCCATTAAACGTGCAAAAGAAAACGACCAGAAAGCCTTTAATTATTTATTAGATCTTTTTTGGGATGATGTATATGGTTTTCAATTAAAACGAATTCAAAATGAAAACGATGCTGAGGATATCACCATCCAGACATTTTCTAAAGCGTTCGATAAAATTGAAACTTTTGACGACGATTTTAAATTTAAAACATGGTTAATTACGATCTCAAAAAATATACACATAGATTTACTTCGAAAAGAAAAAAATTCTATAGCCCAAGTGACCTCTAAAAATGATGATGATGTTTTTCAAATTTTGGATGAATCTCCCTCTCCTGAAGATAAATTAATAACCGAACAGCATCTAACAAAATTGCTACGAGATATTAAAAAACTAAAACCACATTATCAAGAGGTTATAAATCTGCGTTATTTTAGAGAGTTAAGTTATAAAGAAATCTCCAAAGAATTGGACGAACCCATAAACAATGTAAAAGTAAAACTACTCCGCGCAAAAAAATTACTTGCTGAAATCATTCGAAAAAAATAAATGATTGTTAAACTCAAAAACCTAGGTCCAGGCTTATTATTTGCAGGTGCAGCCGTTGGTGTATCACACTTAGTACAATCTACTCGTGCTGGTGCAGATTTTGGTTTAGGATTACTTTGGGCACTACTTTTAGTAAATATATTTAAATACCCATTTTTTCAATTTGGTCCTCGTTATGCTTCTGCAACAGGAGAAAGTCTATTAGATGGCTATAATAAATTAGGAAAAGGCATTTTGGCTACCTACTATGTATTAAATCTAGCAACTATGTTTACTATTCAAACTGCGGTAACTGTTGTAACTGCTGGTTTGGCTTCCACACTTTTTAATAATTTTGGGGCTTTCGAAATTGGCAATTACGTTATAACCAGCACTAAAATTTGGACCGTTATTATCACTATTACATGCTTATCATTACTAGTAGCTGGCAAGTATAAACTATTGGATAAGCTAATAAAGATTATCATTATCACATTAACAATTAGCACTATAATTGCTGTCTGCATGGCTTTATCAGATAGCTCTAAAACCATCTCTTTTACTCAAATATTACCAAACAACACTTTAGAGATCACTTTCTTAATTGCATTCATGGGTTGGATGCCTGCTCCTTTAGATGTTTCTGTATGGCAATCGCTATGGTGTATTGAAAAAAAGAAAAATACAAAACAATACAACAGTAAGTCGACATTATTCGATTTCAATGTTGGTTATATAAGCACTATATTTTTAGGTTTTGGTTTTCTTTTATTGGGTGCCTTAATTATGTTTAATAATGGTGAGACATTTAGTAATTCTGCAGGAGTTTTCTCGAATCAGTTAATAAAAATGTACACAAGTAGTTTAGGAGATTGGGCCTATATAATTATTGGTGTTGCAGCGTTTACAACTATGTTTAGTACAACACTAACAACCTTAGACGCTTCGCCAAGAGCTATGTCTAAAACCACACAATTACTTTTTAATACATCTTCAAAATTCAATTATACCTTTTGGATACTATTATTAGCCATTGGAACCATTAGTATCTTTTTATTTTTTGCATCAGAAATGGGGTTCCTCATTAAAGTAGCTACTATTTTATCCTTCATTACGGCTCCTTTTTACGCTATTATTAATTATCGCCTCATTTCTAGTAAACATACCCCAAAAGATTGGCAACCATCAAAACAGCTTCATATTTTAAGCTGGTTAGGAATTGCTTTTTTAATTGGATTTAGTATCTGGTACCTCACGACTTTATAGGCTACTTTTAAAAGCTTTATTTGTATCTTTGCTCTTTATTTTTATTTATGAATTCAGAAACTGTTTCAAATATATTACCAGAACGACAAGCGAAACCAAAATGGCTTCGTGTAAAGCTTCCAACTGGTAAAAAATATACTGAACTTAGAGGTTTAGTTGACAAATACAAACTTAATACTATTTGCACGTCTGGTAGTTGCCCTAACATGGGTGAATGCTGGGGAGAAGGTACAGCAACCTTTATGATATTAGGAAATGTTTGTACACGTTCTTGTGGCTTTTGCGGTGTAAAAACCGGGAGACCAGAAACTGTAGATTGGGACGAACCCGAAAAAGTAGCACGATCTATAAAAATCATGAAAATCAAACATGCCGTTTTAACAAGCGTAGATAGAGATGATTTAAAAGATATGGGAAGCATTATGTGGTCTGAAACCGTTAAAGCTGTTCGTAGAATGAATCCAGAAACAACACTCGAGACTTTAATTCCAGATTTTCAAGGTATTGAGAAGCATATAGATAGAATTATTGATGTCGCACCAGAGGTTGTATCTCATAATATTGAAACTGTTAGACGTCTAACTCGGGAAGTTCGTATACAAGCCCAGTACGATAGAAGTATGGGCGTTTTAAAGTATTTAAAACAACAAGGTCAAAGACGTACAAAATCAGGTATCATGCTTGGTTTAGGAGAAACCCGAGAAGAAGTTATCGCTACGCTTCATGACCTTAAAGAAAATGATGTTGATGTTGTTACTATTGGACAATACCTACAACCCAGTAAAAAACATTTACCTGTAAAACAATTTATTAACCCTGATCAATTTAAAGAGTACGAAGACATCGGACTTGGATTAGGTTTCCGTCATGTTGAAAGTAGTGCCTTAGTAAGATCTTCTTATAAAGCACAAAAACACATAAATTAAATTATGATTGGTGTTGCAATCAATGGCTTTGGAAGAATTGGTAGACGTGTTTTTAGGTTACTTCAAGACTATAAAAACATAAAAGTTGTTGCTATTAATGACTTAGCCGATCCTAAAACATTAAGCCATCTCCTTAAATATGATAGTGTACATGGGTTGTTTAATGGTACTGTTTCTTATAACGATAACAACCTTATTGTTAATGAAGAAAAAATACCTTTATTAAACAATAATCATCCGGAAACCACAAATTGGAAGCCTTATGATGTAGATTTTGTTATTGAAGCTACAGGAAAGTTTAAAACCACTTCAGAACTACAAAACCATATAAATAATGGAGCTAAATGTGTTGTTTTAAGCGTTCCGCCTTCAGAGGACACAATAAAAACTATCGTTCTAGGAGTTAACGACAGTAGCATAGATGGTACTGAAACTATAATTTCCAATGCGTCATGTACTACAAACAACGCTGCCCCTATGATTGATATTATAAATAAACTTTGTGGTATTGATCAAGCCTACATAACCACTGTACATTCTTATACTACTGATCAAAGTTTACATGACCAACCACATCGTGATTTACGTCGCTCAAGAGCTGCCAGTCAATCTATAGTTCCAACTACAACGGGAGCTGCAAAAGCACTAACTAAAATTTTTCCCGATTTATCGGAAGTTATAGGTGGCTGCGGTATAAGAGTCCCTGTAATAAATGGTTCTTTAACAGATATTACTTTTAATGTAAAGAAAAACACATCTATAAAAGACATAAACAATGCTTTTAAAGAAGCTTCTAAGGAAAATTACAAAGGTGTTTTAGAATATACTGAAGATCCAATCGTTTCTATAGATATTGTCGGAAATACACATTCTTGTATTTTTGATGCTGGTATGACATCCGTAATTGGAAACATGGTAAAAATAATTGGTTGGTATGATAATGAAAGTGGTTATTCTAAGCGAATAATCGACCTGATATGCAATTTATCGGAAAAAAAGTGTATTTTGTCGATAAAATAATTATATTTGTTAGCAATATTTAATAAAATGTCCCAAGTTAAAAATTACATATATATATTATTAATGCTATTTAGCCTGAGTGTTTCATCACAAAAATCAATAGATGAAGATCCGGAAATACAGCAAAATAACATTAACTACCGTATAGAGCAATCTCAAGTAGAACTGGAGAAATACAACTATTACGATGCTCAAAAGAATCTAGATGAAGCCTTAAAATTGGCTGAAAAATCGGATAATAAAAGAAGTATTGGAATCATTTATGCCATTAAGGGAAAGCTTCAACTTATAATAGAAGAGGAAGACAATGCTATAAAATCGCTTAATAAAGCGATTGAAATGCAAAGAATTATCGATGATAACAAGAACCTAGGTAAATCTTATAAAATTTTTGGAGATGTTTATTTAACAAAAAAGGATTACCATCAGGCACTTGATTCATATACCGCTGCAAAATCGAAATTTGAAGAAGAAGGATTAGATGAAAATCTAGCTGAAGTACTTTTATGTGAAGGTAAAACCTATATGCATTTAAAAAATTATGGAAAAGCTAGAGACATTATTGAGCAAGCTTTAGCTCAAGCAAAAAAGGGAGACTATAAAAAAACCCAAAGTGATGCTCTGATTAATCACGGTATAATTTATAATAAATTAGGGGATTATGAAAAAGCTTTAACCTTCGCTAATGAAGGCTTAAAAATTGCCAAAGAAAATCATTTTAAAAGCATACTAAGCCAAAGTTTCCTTGTCATCAGTAATATATATAAAGCTATTGAAAACTTCAAACTATCAAGAGAGTATTTATACAGGCATTTAAAGCTATCTGATTCCATAAGAACTTTAACACGAATAAACTCTTCAAAAGATCAGGAAACACAATACTTGTTAAACGAGGCCAATGAAAAAAATATTGAAATCGTAGAAAAATTAGAAAAAGCAGAAGATGATAAGAATTTAGGCACTTTAATTTCTATTTTAAGTGTTGCTTTAATCACTATTTTATCACTACTAACCTTATCTCTTTACAAAAACAACAATATTAGGCTTAAAACCAATAATATGCTTCATAAAAAAAATGGAGAACTTATTATTGCTAAAGAAAAAGCTGAATTAGCGTCAAAAACCAAAGCGAATTTCTTATCTACTGTAACTCATGAGCTAAGAACGCCTCTTTATGCTGTTACTGGTTTAAGTAATATGCTATTGGATGAAAACCCAAGACCAGAACAAGTTCAGCATTTAAAGTCATTAAAATTTTCAGGAGATTACCTTTTAACCTTTATTAACGATATCCTTCAAATAAATAAAATTGAAGCTAATAAAGTTGATATTGAACCAGAATCGTTCAACTTAAAAAAGAAAATAAATAACATTGTTTTAGCTCTTAACAACTCTGCTGAGGACAACAACATCAAAATTCATTTTGAATATGATACCGATTTACCAGAGAATTTTATAGCTGACCAACTAAAAATTTCTCAAATTCTTATTAATCTAATTGGTAACTCTATCAAGTTTACTAAAGATGGTGACATATGGATACGAGTTTATAAAATAGAAGAAAAAAACAATTTTTATACCCTACGTTTCGAAGTAGAGGATAATGGGATTGGTATTAGTCAAGAAAAGCAAGACAACATGTTTGAAAGCTTCTCACAAGGTTCTATTCAAATAAATCGCAAATATGGAGGTACTGGTTTAGGTCTTTCTATCGTAAAAGGCTTAATTGACATCTTAAAAGGAAAAATTTACGTAAAAAGCGAATTAGAAAAAGGAACTACTTTTTATTTTGAAATACCTCTTGAATACACGTCTATAGAAGAAGAGAAAGAAAACAAAGTAGCTTATTTTGACGGAGATGCTAGTGAATTAGATTTAACTAATGTTAAGATTTTGGTTGTTGAGGATAATAAAATCAATCAAATGATTACTAAAAAGATCCTTACTAAAATGAGTCTTAAATGTGATATCGTTGATAATGGTGAAGAAGCAGTTGAAATGATTAAGGCTAACAAATATGACATCATATTAATGGATATTCACATGCCTGGTATAAGTGGAATGGAAGCTACAAAAAGAGTCCGATCTTTTGATAAGGAACTAACTATTTTTGCTTTAACGGCTGTTACTATTGAAGATAAAATGCATGAATTTGATGAAGCCGGATTTACCGATATTATTCCAAAACCATTTAAGCAAGAAGAATTCGAGAAAAAACTATACAATGCTTTAGCTTCAAATACAGATCGATCTGCTACAGCTTAGTTTTTAAAAAATCTTTAATCAGCTTATTAATTTTCACGGCATCATTAATCACAATACTAATTGGTAAATAAAACAATTTATCTCTTAAGGTTTCGTATTGTTTCAAACGCATAAAATCCTTTTCGGTAGTTACAATAAAATCCTTTTTATCAAGCTCAAGAATATCTTGCTCTAAAAATTCATGATGATCCTTAAAATTTAAATGTTCAAATTTTAAACCTTTTTCTTTTAGAAAACGAACTAAAGGAGACGCATTAGCAATACCAGTGACCAAAGTAAAATCACTTAACCCTTTAATAGGTTTGGTTGTAGTACTGGAAATAACCGTATTCGAATAGCTAATTGAACTGAAAAATACACGCTGATTAACTTTTGGTTTTATTTGCCTTAAAATAGCATTCCTTTCAGCCTCACTTAAATTTTCCGGGCATTTAGTAACCATTATAATATCAGCTCGTTTAGCACCTCTCCTAGGCTCACGCAAATTCCCTGTAGGTAAAACAATATCTTTAAAATATGGATTATTATAAGTAGTGAGCAATATATTAAACCCAGGGTTTACCTTTCTGTGCTGAAATGCATCATCTAGTAAGACAACTTCTGGCACATCCCCTATTGATTGTAATTGCTTAATGCCATTATTTCTATCTGCATCAACAGCTACAAGAATGTCTTCTTTAAATTTATTATAAAATTGAAAAGGCTCATCCCCTATTGATTCTGCCGTAGCATCTTTGTTAGCCAATTGAAACCCTTCTGTTTTTCGTTTATAACCTCGACTTAAAGTAGCTACTCGATAATCCTTTTTTAAAAGATCAATTAAATATTCAATCATTGGGGTCTTTCCAGTGCCGCCAGTACTCAAATTACCAACGCAAATTACAGGAAGTTTATGAGACATAGACTTTTTAATTCCTAAATCATATAACTTATTCCTAAACCATGTTACTAAATAGTAAATAGGAACAACTGGACACAAAATGTAACGTAAAAAAATCATCACAACGAATGTAATTATTTTATCTTTGAATTTAAACACAAATACTATGATTGTTCAAGACGTTATTAACCACTTAGAAGAATTAGCACCACTAGCCTACGCTGAAGATTTTGACAATGTAGGCCTTTTAGTTGGTAATAAAAATGAAAAAGTAACTGGTATTCTTGTTACATTAGACACACTTGAAGCTGTTGTAGAGGAAGCTATAGAAGAAAACTGTAACCTTATAGTTAGTTTTCACCCTATTATCTTTAAAGGCTTAAAAAAGATAACAGGAAAAAATTATGTTGAACGTGTCGTTATGAAAGCAATTAAACACGATATAGCCATTTACTCGATGCATACCGCCATAGATAATGCTATAAATGGCGTTAATGACATGATTTGTAATAAATTGGATCTAACCAATAAACGCATTTTAATTCCACAATCAGAAACGATAAAAAAATTAACAACTTATGTACCTAAAGAAGAAGCTGATCGATTGCGAACTGCTTTATTTCATGTTGGAGCTGGAAATATTGGCAATTATAATGATTGTAGCTTTAATGTAGAAGGTTACGGTACTTTTAATGGTAATGAAAATTCCAATCCAACAAAAGGAGAAAAAGGAAAAGCACATACCGAAATTGAAACTAAAATTACAGTTACTTATGCCAAACATTTAGAATCAAAAATTATAAAAACTCTTTTCGATGCTCACAGCTACGAAGAAGTTGCTTACGAAATAACGACACTTGAAAACAAAAACCAAAATATAGGGATGGGTATGGTTGGTGAACTAAAGGACGCCATGGACGAATCTAGTTTTTTAAATTATTTAAAAGCAAAAATGAACACAGGATGCATTAGGCATTCTTCATTTTTAAACAAACCCATAAAAAGAATAGCCGTATTAGGAGGATCCGGAAGTTTTGCCATTGGGGCAGCTAAAGCATCTGGAGCTGATGCTTTTATAACTTCAGATTTAAAATATCACGACTTTTTTATAGCAGAAAACAGGATTCTTTTGGCTGATATTGGGCATTATGAAAGCGAACAGTACACAAAAAACCTTTTAGTAGCAAATCTTACGAAAAAAATTACTAATTTTGCAGTCGTTTTATCAAAGACAAATACCAATCCTGTTAAGTATTTTTAAAGTATGGCTAAAAAGAAAGAAGTAACTGTAGAAGAGCGCTTAAGAGCTTTATACGATTTACAACTAATCGATTCTCGTATAGATGAAATCAGAAATGTTCGTGGAGAACTTCCTTTAGAAGTTCGTGATTTAGAAGATGAAGTTGCTGGACTAAACATAAGATTAGAAAAACTTGTTTCAAGTTTAGAAGTAATCGATAACGATATTACTTCAAAGAAAAATCTTATTGAAGAGTCTAAAGCTTTAATAAAGAAGTACAGCGAACAGCAAAAAAATGTTAGAAATAACAGAGAATACAATTCTTTAACTAAAGAGGTTGAATTTCAAGAATTGGAAATTGAACTAGCTGAAAAGCACATTAAAGAATTTAAGGTTCAAATTGATCAAAAGAAAGAAGTTATAGCTGAAACAAAAGGGCGTTTGAAAGAACGTGAAACACATTTAAAGCACAAAAAAGGTGAATTAGATGCCATTTTAGCTGAAACTGAAAAAGAAGAGCAAGCTTTAATCGGAAAATCGGAAGCTTACAAAAATCAAATTGAAGAGCGTTTAGTATCTGCTTATAATAGAATTCGTCTAAATGTAAAAAATGGCTTAGCTGTTGTGCCAATTGAAAGAGGTGCCTCTGGAGGATCTTTCTTTACAATACCGCCACAAGTACAAGTAGAAATTGCTTCTCGCAAAAAAGTAATTACTGATGAGCACAGTGGTAGAATATTGGTAGATGCTGCTTTAGCTGAAGAACAAAAAGCAAAAATGGAAAAAATGTTTTCGAAACTTTAATCCATTACCAAGTATATATTTTAAAGCCTTCATAATTATGAAGGCTTTTTTATTATAAAAACTTTTAAACTACTTTTTAAGGTTTTGTATTTTTATTCGTCTACTATAAAAAACTAATAAGATTTCCTTCCCCAAGGAAATGAAAAATATATTCTCAATGAAAAAGGTATTACCAATATTCATACTAGCTATTTTGTTTAGTTGTCAAAATAATACTGCACAGGTAAATGCAAAACAACAAGCCGTTATCAATGCAGATCCCGTTGAAGTTCCCCTAAAAAAAGGGAAAGCTCGAGCTTATTTTGCAAGTGGTTGTTTTTGGTGTGTAGAGGCTATTTACGAAAGCGTAAAAGGTGTTGAAGAATCCATTTCTGGATATTCTGGCGGTCATACAAAGAACCCAACTTACGTATCCAGTAACACAGGAAGAACAGGACACGCAGAAGCTGTCGAAATTATTTACGATCCTAATGTTGTAAGTTTTGAAACTTTAGTCGATGTCTATTTTGGATCACAGAATGTAACACAAGTAAATGGACAAGGTAACGACAGAGGCTCTCAATATCGTTCTATTATTTTTTATCAAAATGAAGCCCAAAAACAGGTCATTTTGAAGAAAAAAGAAGCTTTAGCAAAAAAAACAGGTGCTAAAATAGCAGCTGAAGTATATCCATTTCAAAAATTTTGGATTGCTGAAGATTATCATCAAAATTACGAAAAACTACACCCAAATAATGGTTACATAAGAAACGTATCCATACCTAGATTAAATAGGTTTAAAGCTAAATTCCCTGAATTATTAAAAGATAATGATAGTCATTAAATAGTTTTTAACTCAAATTTGACATTATAAAAATTTTCAATTAACGTCATTGAAACGGAGCTTTATCTTTGCATTAGGCTCAATTTTAAAAAACGCTTTATTACACTTATAAATTAACTCTAATTAATGTATATTTTTGCGCTTTCTAAAGGTGAAAATTATGGAAGACAATAAAGTGCTAAATTATATTAACGATGTATTAGAAAATGTACCAACTGACTGGTTGAATCTAACAACACATCGATTAGATATTTATGATGAAAAGCTGGCAAAAACTCAATTCTTAGAACAGTTTGAAACCTTATTTAATAACAATAATTCTAAATCATTAGCACTAAGTGAATTACCCACTGCTTTCGACTATATTAGATTAGGTCATCCATTATCTTGCCTACTAGAATGGGCAATTGCTAATTTAAACAATCTAAAACCAAAAAATATAATAAGTTTTTCATCAAAAACGATTCCTGTTTTGGCAATTCTAAGAAAAAATTTATTAGAGAATAAAAATACACAAATCGTTTATACAGATGAATTACCAGATTTATTTGATGTAGAAGTCTTACAACGTATTTACGGTTATAAATTTGATTTAATACGTGTTGAAAAAGTTTCAGACATTCCCGTGTTTAACGGCAGTACCATTTTCATTTCACAACAAGATGAAATTTCTAATATTGATCTCACTCCAAGTATTGATTTTTTTATCAATGTTCATTCTCAGCTCGGAAGTATTTTATTAGTAAATGGTGAACAAAATGAAAATTATATCTCAGAAATTCAGCATGTACGAAGAAGAGAAACCATTGCAATGACGCCTGCGAATTGTCTTGCTGCATTAAAGATGCTAATAAAGAAACCTTCTATTAATGATAACAAAAGCAATGTCGAGGCAAACAAACGACTTGTCTTAGATTCCATTGCAGCCATTACCAGAGTACATACAAAGCCACTAGTTGGTTCTAGTGGACTATCTATTCAATATGCAATTATGATGGGGTTAGTTCACGATGCACTAGAAAAAAATAAAGGAAAAGCTATCAAATTTGTTGTTCCTCCAAATTGTTATGGTGGAACAAATGACCAAGCAAGACGAGTCGCTGCTAGCATTGATAATGTTGAAGTGGTGGATTTGCTAGTGGATAGTGATAACGATATGGTTCAGAGTATTGATCTCGTTTTAAATAAAATTGCCAACGAAGATGCTATCCCTTACATCATTGCTGAAATCCCGACAAACCCTAGGGTTGAAGTTCCTGATCTTACAAAGTTAATAGATGTTTTAAGTGCAACCCGTAAAACCGAAACGGGTGATATGGCCATCGATCCAGTTTTTATTCTAGATCAAACATTTTGTCCTAATGTTCACTTTTTAGGTGAAGGTGACATATTCTCAACGATTAATGCTATTTCATATGTGAGCGGATCGAAATTTCCAAGTGGCGGGCAATGCACTGCTGGCTACTGTGCAGGAAATAAGAAAACGGAGGTTTTGATGGAAAAAATAGAAAAACATCTAATACTATGCGATAACGAAGCTACAAATCTTCAAATTGAAATATTAGCAAAACAATTGCCTTCAATGAACCAAAGAATTTATGATGCTTATAAGAATACACGTGAATTTGTAAACTTTATCAACGATACTTTACCAGAAGCGAAAATCAATTTTGTTTCAGAAGAATTGGCTAATAAAGGATTTACACCATCCGTGTTTTCATTAGATCTTCCCACGAAAGGTAGTACTGATGAAGAAAAAGAATCTTATAAAAGAGCGCTAAATCATAAATTAATCCATTTGATGATTACAGAAATCCCTAATGAAAGTAAGTACTGTGTGAGCTATGGACAGTTAAATGGATGTTATTGGACGATACCGGCAACATCTACTCAAGGGACAACTAAAGAAGGTGATAAAGATTATATTACCCGTGTAGCACTTTCTCCGAATATGGACCTTGAACTTCATAAAAAAGTCTTTTTAAAATTTGTTGAGAAAATTTGATTTTTTTTTGGGGGGGGGGTTAGTAGAAGTACCTTCGCAGTACTTTTGTTTAATTTATTTAAATAGAAATATAATGTCATTCATCGAAAAAAATAAAAATTGCAAATAGTTTCTTACCTCATAGAGGGTTTATAGAAAATACAGGTATCTGCAAAAGCTAAAAAAGTAGCAACCGAATCAAGTAAAACTTGTTTAATAAAATCTAAATCAACAACTTAATATTAGCATAAGAATTTACAAGAGCATCCTTAGCTTGATTTTCATTTAACCACTCGACTTTTGTTATACCTTCTTCTTCTTGTCCATACAAATTACCTTTGAAATTAGTTTTCATTTCAAACCAATAAGTAATTTTGATTTTGTGACGTCCATTACGTTTAAAAATATGGTAGGTAGTTTCTAAAGGCTTTAAAATCTCCAACCCGGCAACTCCCGTTTCTTCAGACACTTCACGAATAGCTGTTTTTTCAATAGTTTCATTACCTTCTACCTTACCTTTAGGCAAATCCCATTTATCATTTCTGTATATAAATAAGACATCATTGTTTTCATTATATACTTTTCCTCCACCAGCTATAACATTAGGCAGCTTTTTTAAGAATTTTTTTAGAAGTTTATCTTCATTTTTGTGAATAAGGCGAACTTCATTTAAAGACGTTGTATTAAGTTCTTTAATAACTTTTCCTATGTTTACAGTATCGAGTAAATAATTTTTAAAATTGATCTCTTGTTCAACTTTAGTTGTTAATATAATAGGTTTATCTCCCACAAAAACTTTATACATACTTTGCTACTGACTGTTAGAATACGGTAAAAATATCATTTTTAGTTACAATCTACACATTGTTGAAAAAAATATTTTTATTCATAAAACAACTCATAGGTAAATCTAAATTTATACGTAATTTTGCCAGCATGATTTTTAACAAAGATACCGCCAAAAAAACAGCTGAAGTTTTATTACAAGTTAATGCTATAAAACTTAGTCCAAAAGAACCATTTACCTGGGCCTCAGGATGGAAATCGCCTATTTATTGCGACAATCGTATTGTATTATCGTTTCCGCTAATTCGTAATTACATTAGTGAAACAATGGGGAAATATATAGAAAATAAATACGGTAAACCAGATGCCATTGCAGGTGTTGCTACTGGTGCAATTGGTATAGGTATGCTCGTTGCAGATTATTTAGGCTTACCTTTTATATATGTGAGACCAGATGCTAAAGGGCATGGTCGAAAAAACCAAATAGAAGGTTTTATTGAAGGAGGACAAAATGTTGTTGTTGTTGAAGATTTAATCAGTACAGGAAAAAGTAGTTTAAATGCTGTAAAAGCTTTAAAAGATGCCAAAATAAATGTAAAAGGTATGGTTGCTATTTTCACTTATGGCTTTGATGTTGCAACTGAAAATTTTGAAACAGAACAAATTGAACTTCAAACGCTTAGTAACTATCAAAGTCTGCTAGAACAAGCTTTAGACACTAATTACATCTCAGAAAAAGAACTAATGACATTATCTGAATGGAATAGCAATCCATCAAAATGGAACGCAAATTGATATACCTTTTACTAAAATAAAAATCATGAATTTAGAATCTCCAAAAATTAACGTTAGTAAATCACCTCAAGAAGTATTTGATTTTTTATCTGATGTTAAAAATTTCGAAACCTTAATGCCAGAAAACATTAGCAAATTTGAAGTTTTAGAAAGCGACAAATTTTTATTTGCTTTAAAAGGTATGCCCGAAATTATTCTTAAAAAGAAAGAAGCCATAGCACCGAATAAAATAACTTTAGGAGCTGCTGGCGGAAAATTAGATTTCTCTCTTATTGCGAATATTGATGGCGTTAGTGAAACTTCCAGTGAAGTTCAATTAAAATTTAGCGGAGAATTTAATCCAATGATGGCGATGATGATAAAAGGGCCTATTAGCAAATTTATTGAAACACTTGCCACTAGTATTCCTAATGCGATTTAATATAAAAGAGTAATCGTTTTTAAATCGAACTCTTCAATAATATCATCTTCTAGCAAAACTTGAAGATTTCCAGATTCGGAAATTCCTTTTATATAACCAGAAAATATAATACCTTCTTCATCTTTAAATGTTGAAGGTTTATTTTTTCTAAATAAATATGTTTCATAATCGTTTTTTAAAATATCATAATCTCCTTTTTCTAATAGAAGAAAATAATATTCTAAATTTTTTAAAATCTCATGAACTATTTCATCCAAATCGAACACTTTTCCAGAAATAATTTTTAAAGAAGAAGCTTTAGGTAAATTGTTGAATTTAGTTTGATTTACATTTAAACCAATGCCAATAACTGAGGCGTTTATATTATTTTGCTTTATGACATTTTCAATTAAAATACCACAAATCTTTTTGTTTTCTGACAAAATGTCGTTTGGCCATTTTATACTTAATCGTGAAATTGAAAAAAATTGCAACGTCTTCAATAAAGCTAAAGAGGTAACAATACTAATATAAAAAGGATATTCCAAATGTAGTTTAGAAACATCTTTAAACACGCTAAACGTAAGATTTTTAGACGCTTGCGAATCCCAAACAGTACCCATTTGTCCACGCCCCTGTGTTTGTTTTTTTGCAATAACAGTCGTATAATCACCTATAGTTTCTTCCGTACTAAGCTTTCGCAAATAGCTATTTGTGGAATCGGTGGCATTAAGTTTGACTATAAGCATATTGAAGTTATTAAAGATACTATAAAATCTTATGATTATTTTAAAGTATAAAGAACTAAAAAAATAATAACTTTGCATAAATTAAATAAAATTAATGGCGAAAGAAAATATAAGCGCAGACCAATTAATATCTGTAATAATAAATGGCATTGAAGATGTTAAAGGCAATAAAATAAATATCCTAGATTTAAGAGAGATTGAAAATACGGTTTGTGATTACTTTATAATTTGTGAAGGTACTTCAAACACACAAGTAAATGCCATAGTTAATTCAATACAAAAGAAAGTAAGTAAAGAACTTAAAGACAACCCTTGGCATACTGAAGGGGTTGATAATGCCGAATGGGTATTGATAGATTACGTAAATGTGGTAGTACATGTGTTTCAAAAACACATTAGAGAGTATTACGATATTGAAAGTCTTTGGGGAGATGCAAAAACAACAGTTATAGAAACTAGCTACTAAAAAAATCAGATGGCAAACGATAAAAAAAATATAAAAGACAAAAAACCAAAATTTAGCCCGTACTGGATTTATGGAATATTAATAGCTGTTTTCTTAGGCTTTCAATTATTTAGCAATGGAAGCTACCAAGATGGCAATATGACAACACCTTCAGACTTTTTCAGGTTTTTAGAAGATGGTGATGTAGAAAAAGTTGATATTGTAAAAAACACACGTGTCGCTAGAGTTTATTTAACCAAAGATGCTGAGGCTAAAGAGGTCCATAAAAACTCAAAACCAACAACACTTATTCCTTCTGCTACAAAGTTACCAAACTACAAATTTGAATTTGGTGATCTTCAAAATTTTGAAAATCGTTTAAATGAACTTACAAAAAACTTAACGGTTAAACCTGTTGTAACGTTTGATACAGAAACCAACGATTGGGGTAATCTTTTAATGGGCATCCTACCTTTTATTTTACTTATTGGTGTTTGGATTTTTATCATGAGACGTATGTCTGGTGGTGCTGGTGGCGGTGCTGGTGGACAGATATTCAATATCGGAAAATCTAAAGCAAAACTTTTTGACCAGAACACTGAAGTAAAAACAACATTTAAAGATGTAGCAGGTCTAGAAGGTGCTAAAGAAGAAGTTCAAGAAATTGTGGATTTCCTTAAATTCCCAGAAAAATATACGACGCTTGGTGGTAAAATTCCAAAAGGAGCATTACTTGTAGGGCCTCCAGGAACAGGAAAGACATTATTAGCTAGAGCCGTTGCAGGAGAAGCCAAGGTTCCTTTCTTTTCATTATCCGGTTCCGATTTTGTTGAAATGTTTGTTGGGGTTGGTGCTTCACGTGTAAGAGACTTATTTAAACAAGCCAAAGAAAAATCACCTTCTATAATTTTTATAGATGAAATAGACGCCATTGGTCGTGCCAGAGGTAAAAATGCAATGTCTGGAAGTAATGATGAACGTGAAAATACACTTAACCAATTACTAACAGAAATGGATGGTTTTGGAACAAATACCAACGTTATCGTAATTGCCGCTACCAATAGAGCTGATATTTTAGATAAGGCATTAATGCGTGCTGGACGTTTTGATAGACAAATATTTGTTGACTTACCAGATATTCGCGAACGTAAAGAGATTTTTGAAGTGCATTTAAGACCTTTAAAAAAGGCTAAAGATTTGGACACTGATTTTCTTTCAAAACAAACTCCTGGATTCTCTGGAGCAGATATTGCCAATGTTTGTAACGAAGCTGCTCTTATTGCTGCTAGAAATGGCAAAAAAGCTGTTGACAAGCAAGATTTCCTTGATGCCGTAGATAGAATTATTGGCGGATTAGAAAAGAAAAATAAAATCATAACACCAAGCGAGAAAAAAGCCGTTGCCTACCACGAAGCTGGTCATGCAACAGTAAGTTGGATGCTTGAACATGCAGCTCCTTTGGTTAAAGTCACTATTGTTCCTCGTGGACGCTCATTAGGTGCAGCATGGTATTTACCAGAAGAACGCCTAATTGTTAGACCAGAACAAATGTTAGATGAGATGTGTGCTGCCCTTGGAGGTCGCGCAGCAGAAAAGGTGATTTTTGATAAAATATCTACTGGTGCTCTTAGTGATCTGGAAAAAGTAACTAAACAAGCAAGAGCTATGGTTACCATATATGGCTTAAGTGATAAAATAGGGAATTTAACTTATTACGATTCTGGACAAAGCGAATACGGCTTTACAAAGCCATATAGCGAACAAACAGCAGAATTGATTGACAAGGAGATTTCAGATATTATTGAAAAACAATACCAACGAGCTATCAAATTGCTTGAAGACAATAAAGATAAATTAACAGAACTTGCCGAAGTTCTTCTTGAAAAAGAAGTTATCTTTAAAGATAATCTTGAAAAAATATTTGGAGAACGCGCTTTTGAAAAAGAAGCCCGTGAAAACTTAGATAAATAGCTCGTAAACATATAATTTTGTTAAGCTTTTAGTAAAAATCTTAAATTAATCGTATGGTTAATTTAAGATTTTTTATATTTGATAAACCTCAAAAAGAATTCTGTTAATAGCAACTACTTAAATGAGTCTTTTTAGAAAAATTTTTCGTTCCAAATCGGAACGCTCTGGAGAAGAATTAAAATCTGACGACAGAGGCAAATATATGCCAGAAATAAAACTACCAATAGACGAAAGGTTTACTATAAACTTTAAAGCTAATGGAGGTAAGTTCTTGTATTGTGAAAATTTAAACGAAGTCTTTTTTAATTTAGACCATATTCTTGAAGAAAATAATTGGAAAGGAAAAAAGACTCTATTATTTGATAAGAATTTAAAAAGCAAATTCAAAAACTCTAATCTCAAAGAAACAAACGTAATAAGTGAATCCTCTTTTTTTTTAACAACATGCGAAAATCTTATTGCTAACGATGGTTCATTGCTTATAACCTCAAAACAAATTTTCGAAAAGAAACTTCCTGAATTACCTGTAAACTTTATTGTATTTGCCACTACCAGTCAAATTGTTGAAAATATTGGAGAAGGTTTACGTGGTATAAAATCTAAAAACAGACAAAAAATCCCAACTAATATAACAACCATAAAACATTTTAAATCTGATGATGAAAAAGATTTCCTAAGTTATGGTAGTAGTGCAAAAAATCTATACTTACTACTTTTAGAAGATTTATAGAATGAAAGAAATTCTTATTCGATCACTTTCTGGGCTACTTTATGTCTTGTTGTTAATTCTGTCCTTGAATTATGAACAATTATTAATCGCTGTCTTTTTTATTTTTGGCTTAGTATGTATTGGGGAGTTTAAAAAACTCATTCAACTTAAAAGCTATATTCCTTACATAATTTTTATTATACTTTATACTGTTTTTGGGTATTGGCAATCTGTATTAAATACAGATGCTGGACTTGATGAAGCCACTCAAATATTGATGGTAGTTACTATTTTTGTTAAGTTATTTTTGATAAAAGACTTATTTTCAGAAAAAACAATTCCGCTTTTTGCCTCAAAGCGATTTATACTAACAACCTTTTATTTGTCAAGTGCTTTTGTATTCTTAGTTTTAATAGCTAATTATCATGAAAGCTATAATCCGAGCATCTTATTAGGAGCATTTATTTTAATATGGGTAAATGATACATTTGCTTTTTTAGTTGGTAAAAATTTTGGAAAACAAAAACTTTTTGAAAAGATTTCCCCTAAGAAAACAGTAGAAGGTTTTCTTGGCGGTTTGTTTTTTTCGTGTGTAGCAAGTTATTTTATTGCTACCTTTACAGAAATATTAGGTTTTACAAGCTGGTTGATTTTAAGTATTATCATTAGTGTATTTGGAACTTTAGGAGACTTAATAGAATCTAAGTTTAAAAGACAAGCCAACGTTAAAGATAGCGGTGTAATTATGCCTGGTCATGGTGGATTATTAGATCGACTAGACAGTATCATTTTTGCAGCTCCGTTTATATATTTATTTTTAAGAATTTTACAATATGTTTCATAAAGAAGGCCATAAGATTATACTTATAACTTTTATATTTATTAGTGCATCCTTTTTATTGGTTGACAATTTTATTGGAATTGAATGGCTAAGAATGCTTATTTTAATTACTTTGTTAGCCTTTTTAATACTCATACTTCAATTTTTCAGAAACCCAAAACGTCATACATCGCTTAATAGCAAACAAGTCGTTTCTCCAGTTGATGGAAAAGTCGTTGTTATTGAAGAAGTGTTCGAAAAAGAATATTTTAAAGAAAAACGTTTGCAAGTAAGTGTATTTATGTCTCCAATAAATGTCCATGTTACACGTTACCCAATTGGAGGCCATGTTATTTTTAGCAAATATCATCCGGGAAAATATTTAGTTGCTTGGCACCCTAAAGCAAGTGAAGAAAATGAGCGTACTACTGTTGTTGTAGAAAATGAGACTTATGGTAAGGTCTTATATAGACAAATTGCTGGAGCCTTAGCAAAACGTATTGTTAACTATGCTAAACTAAATGATAAAGCAATACAAGGAGAAGATTCTGGCTTTATAAAATTTGGGTCTAGAGTCGATTTATATTTGCCTATAGATACTAATATTAAAGTGCAACTTAACCAAAAAGTTCGCGGTGGCGAAAGTGTTATTGCTGAAGCTTAATGATCAATAAAGATTTAGACATAGAATTTCAAAATGCTGTTGACAGAGTTAATGCGCATACCGAACCTTTTCCTGCGGATACGCTTTTAAAGCTTTATGCATACTACAAAAAAGCTACTAATGACTATGGCAGACCTAAAAGCAAGAAACCTATAATCAATGCTTTTAAAACCAATGCGCTGTTTCAAGCTAAAAACATTAGCGAGGATGAAGCCAAACGTATGTATATAGACTTAGTCAATAATTATTTTTTGTATAGAAAATAAAATATTCAACTTAATTACCCCCCTTAGTCTTCTCATAAGCCTGATTATTGGATTTGATGAGAACAAATACGTATTTCCTCTATAGGCTAAAGTTCGAATTCACATTATTTTTATAAGATTCATGCCTTCGCAGGAATAACCGATTGACAAATAAAAAGCCCATCAACAAAATGTTGACAGGCTTTCATTACGAAGAATAAAATAGTTTTAGTTAGTTTATTTCTTCTTCTTATCTTCTAGTTTTTGAACTGAATCATACATAATTGGTGTTGCAATAAATAAAGACGAATACGTTCCTACTATGACACCTACTATTAAGGCAAACATAAAGCCTCTAATTGAATCTCCACCAAAGATAAAGATTGCCAATAACACCACCAAAGTTGTTAACGAGGTATTTAAAGTTCTACTTAACGTACTACTAAGTGATACATTTACAACACGGTTAAACTCCCAATTACCATGTTCGTTAAAGAATTCACGAATTCTATCAAACACAACCACGGTATCATTTAATGAGTAACCAATAACCGTTAATATAGCTGCAATGAATGCTTGGTCTATTTCCATGTTAAATGGCATAAACTTATATGTTAAAGAGAATATTCCTAATACAATTAATACATCATGGAATACTGCTGCAACTGCTCCTAAAGAGAATTGCCATCTTTTAAAACGAATTAAAATATAAAGGAATACAACTATTAAAGATCCTAAAATAGCCCAGAAAGATGCTTGTTTAATATCATCCGCAATGGTTGGACTTACTTTATAATATTTCATTAAACCAACAGTCTTAGTCTCAGAATCACTAATAAAATCATCATAAGTCATCCCTTCCAAATGTGGTAATAAAGCATCGAATAATGATTTTCTAATAGCTTCATCAACCTCGGCACCTGTTTCGTTTACTTTATATTTCGTTGTGATCTTTAACTGGTTAGCATCTCCAAAAGTTTTAGCATCTGCACTACCGAAAACGTCTGGTTTTGACAAGGCATTTGTAATTTCTGAAGCGCTAACATCTTGTGCAAAACGCACTTGATATGTTCTACCTCCAACAAAATCAACACCTTGATCTAAACTATTTGTAAATAAAGATCCTAAACTTAATAAAATAAAAGCGCCAGAAATGATATATGCTATTTTACGTTTCTGTAAAAATTCGATACTTATATTTCTGAAAAGATTTTTTGTTATAGCTGTAGAAAAATCTAATTTACCACCTTTATTTGCATACCAGTCAATTAACAATCTCGTAATAAATATAGCTGTAAATAAAGACGTTCCAATACCAATTAATAAGGTAGTAGCAAATCCTTTAATTGGTCCTGAACCAAATATGAATAAAATTAATGCAGTTAGACCTGTTGTAATATTCGCATCTAAAATAGAAGACAATGCATTACTAAAACCATCTTTGATAGCTTCTTTTTGCCCTTTTCCTTTAGTTAATTCTTCTCGAATACGCTCAAATATAAGTACATTCGCATCCACAGACATACCAATTGTTAATACGATACCTGCAATACCAGGCAATGTTAGTACAGCTCCTAATCCTGATAAAATACCAAAGATCAATAAAATATTTAATAACATCGCAGCATCTGCAAAACCACCAGCTTTACCATAATAAAAGATCATCCATACTAATACTAATGTCAATGCTATTAAGAATGACATCGTACCACTATCTATAGCTTCTTGACCTAACGATGGACCAACAACTTCACTTTGAATAATATCTGCTGATGCTGGTAATTTACCTGCACGTAATACGTTCGCTAAATCGACTGCTTCGTTTAATGTGAAATTTCCTGAAATTGAAGAATTCCCTCCTGCAATAGGTCCTGTTGTCACACCTGGTGCAGAATATACTATATCATCTAAAACTATAGCTATTTGACTTTGTTGTGCATATGCTTTACCTGTCATGTCTTCCCATATCTTAGCTCCTTTTGCATTCATTTGCATAGAAACCTCAGACCTGTTTGCTGCATCAAATTGATTACGAGCATCCACAATAACAGCCCCACTTAATGGCGGTGTGTTATCTCTATTACCTACCAAAGCGTATAAATCAACTATTTCACTATCTTTTTCTGGTTTTCCAAAAACAAATTTAGCATAACGTTGTTCTGCTGGTAGCAATGCTCTTACATCTGCTCTGTTTAAATATTCAAGAAGTATGGCTTTATCTTTAATTTCGAATCTCCCAATAACTGGCCCCCCTTGGTAACCTTGCCCTCTAAATAAATCTAAAATAGGATTGTTTTCTGATGCTACTGCAGTAGAGTCTGTTGTTGCATCTCCTAAAAGATCATCAATAGTATCATCTTCAGTAGTCTCTCCATCTTGGGGCTCTTGCTCTTCTTTTGCTACTTCAGCAGTCTTAACAGACTCTTTTAAAAGCTCATTAGCTTGTGCTAAAAACCCAAAGAATTGTTCACCTTTGTAAGCATCCCAAAATTCTAATTGTGCTGTATTTTGTAATAATTTAATAGCACGCTCTTTATCTTTAACACCTGGTAATTCCACTAAAATACGACCTGAGTTACCAAGACGTTGAATGGTTGGTTGTGTTACACCAAACTCATCAATACGTTTACGTAATACTTCAAAAGCAGAAACGATAGATTCATCAACTTTTCTTTCTATAACTTGCTTAGCTTCATCATCAGACATATTGCTGTTAATCTCACCGTCTAAATCTTTGGTGTAAAAAATATCTGGTGATGCTAATTTTGTATCTCCTTTTACAAGGTCAAAAGCTCTGTAAAAAGATTCTAAATACGATTCTTGCGCATCTTTTTGAAGTTCTTCTGCGTCATCTAAAGCTTTATTAAAAGCTGGATCTTTACTTTTATTTGCTAAGCCTTCTAAAATATCTCTTACAGATATTTGCAAAGTCACACTAACCCCTCCTTTAAGATCTAGACCTAAAGGCATCGCTTTTTCTTTCACTTCGTTATAAGTGAATTTCCCAATTCCAAGGTTAAAAACAGTATCAGTTGCTATAGATTCTAAATAATTAACTTCTTCTAAGCTTCTTTTAGCTCGATAATCATCTTCCGTTTCTGGAATTTTATTAATTGCGATCTCCTCAGCTTCACTTTCTATTTGATTTGATTTAAATGTGAACGATAATTGATAGATACTTACCAATCCGAACAAAATAGCAAATAGTTTTACTAATCCTTTATTTTGCATTATTCTAATATTTTATTTTTTGGGTCAAATTTTTTAAAATGAGCAACTGTATAGTTTGCTCTATCTTTTGACAATTATTTTTGTGATTTTAATAAGACATGATTTTTTCTTCGTATACGTGATAAAAGCCAATATCTTATAATTTTTTGTTTTTGGGAACTGCTTTTTAAAAGTTATATTTCTTTTCTATTTGAAAAGTAAAAAGCATTGTTTTTAGATTAAGAATTCCCTAAAAGCACTGGTCCTGCCCTAACATCAGGAACATTATGAGACATATCATCCATTGCAATTGCAATATGTCTGCATACTTTATAGGCTGTTTTAACAATCCTATCTTCTTCACTAACATCTATTTTACCTATGTAAAAGTTAGGGTTAGAAAATCGATCGTATTCATGTTTTAATTCTACAACAAGCGTTCCATTTAAGTCAGATTCGCCATCTACACTCTTATGGATTTCATATACATCTAAATTATAACTGTTTTTATTTTCGTTGGAAGGTAACTTAGAATGGTCTTCATCTTGATTGTATGATGTATAATCAAGTGCTAGTTTTTTTTCTTTAGAAAGGATTTTTTTTATACTGGCTACATTAACATCACTATAATACGTGATTTTTAATCTTCCATCTTCTTTCTCCCCTACTTGTATATTATCAATTCCTAAAGCACGTAATTGTTTCTTTACAACTGCAATGGCATCCTGAACTTCGTCTGATGTCACCTCATCATAGATAAATTCCATGACAATTTCCTGATTCGGTACAGAAATTTGTTCCTGGCAAACACCTAATAAAGTAAGGGCAATCACTAAAGTACTAAAGTACCACTTTGCTTTCATACGTGTTTATCTACTGTTTTGAATTGTTACATGTTGCACCCTAATATTTATTTCTCCGATTATAGAGGTTTTACTCAGGATGTTTAAAGCCCCAAATATAAAAAAATAAAGACTGTATTTCTACAGTCTTTCATATAAATATCTAGCATAAAGCATTGAATATTATAAATATTGGATTATTTCTTGCTTTTTGAATATTCTAATAGTTTTAATTTAGGTATATGTCTTTGTAATATTAAAATAATTGATAAGTCTTGTGCTTCTTCTAATATAGTTAAAAGAAAACAACATTAAGGATTAAATTAAGTATATAGTTTTTCATTAATTACAAATAAAAAAGGCTTCCAAAATTTTGGAAGCCTCAAGTATATCTAAAAGAATAACCTTTTATAGCTCTAATAAACCGTTTGTTTTTTTAACGCCTTCTGCACTAGTTTGCATGTGTGCTTTTTCAGCATCACTAAGAGGTACATCAACAATACTTTCAATACCGTTTCTTCCTAAAATAACTGGTACGCCAATACAAATATCGTCTAGTCCATACTCCCCTTCAAGGAATGTAGAACAAGGAAACATTTTTTTCTGATCGCAAGCGATGGCTTGTACCAAAGCACTTACTGCTGCTCCTGGTGCATACCAAGCAGAAGTCCCTAATAATTTGGTAAGTGTAGCACCTCCAACTTTAGTATCTTCTTTTACTTGGCTTAATCGATCGTCACTTAAAAACTCGGATACTTTAATACTATTTCTTGTTGCTTGACTTGTTAATGGTACCATACCAACATCGCTATGACCACCAATAACCATTCCATCTACATCACTAATAGGCGCTCCCAAAGCTTCTGCTAATCTATATTTAAATCGAGCAGAATCTAAAGCACCACCCATACCAATAATTCTGTTTTTAGGTAAATTAGTTGATTTATGTGCTAAATACGTCATAGTATCCATAGGGTTACTAACCACTATAAGAATTGTATTTGGAGAATGCTCTATTAAACTAGATGATACCGCTTTTACAATACCTGCATTAATCCCTATTAATTCTTCGCGTGTCATCCCTGGTTTACGAGGAATTCCTGAAGTTATTACACAAATATCACTATTTGCCGTTTTACTGTAATCGTTTGTAACACCAGTTATCTTAGTATCAAAACCATTTAATGATGCGGTTTGCATTAAATCCATGGCTTTTCCTTCTGCATAACCTTCTTTAATGTCTAATAAAACGACTTCTGAAGCAAAATCTTTAATGGCAATATACTCTGCACAACTTGCACCTACTGCTCCTGCTCCTACAACTGTTACTTTCATGTATTATTAATTTTATTGTTATTTGTAACTTTTTGACTATTTCTTTTTGACGGAATTTTACTGACACAAATCTCACAATTTAATGACCTAAATTATATGATTTCGATCATGCTAAATTACAAATTAATATACTCTAAATAAAAAAAGTACAAGATTAAATCTTGTACTTCTTAAACTAATAAACTAAAATATAAACTAACTAAAACTAAATGTCTTTTTTTTAATTTTTATCTAAAACTGAATGCCATTCCTGCAGATAATGTATTATACTCTTGTAATGTATAATCTGCAAAAAGCTTAAAGAAGCCAAGACTTAGTCTTACACCTAATGTAGCCCTCATACCTCCAGCATCAAAATCTAAGTCTATAGGATCTACTATTTCTTCAGTTATCGAATTAGAACCCGCAGTATATTCAAGTTGGTAAGTACCTAACATTTTTAAAGTCGAGTTCCCTCCAGTATAACCTATACCTCCGTAAACATTTATAATTGGAAAATTTAAAGAAGCTATAGCTTGAGCTGTGAATGAGTTTAACTTAAACTCTGCATTTTGATTTTGTCCAGAAAACGTATTTTGATCCATAGCATAATTAACATTCATAGACGTATAAGCTGCTAATAAAGATACATGTAAAGGCAATTTATCTAAAGGTCCTAAAATACTTGTTATTTCTTTTTTAAGCCCAACTCCAAACAGTTTACCTTTTACATCGTCGTCTCCTACTTCTGGAACCACACGTAACATAACATCAAATTTATAAGGTAACCCGACACTTAACTGTATTGAAGGTGTAGGAACTGCATTTAAAGGTAAGTCTTCACTAATACCATCAGGCAAGGCTAACAATTCCGCTGAAATACTTTGTCCGTTATAAGTTTGAGTAATACTAGCTTGAGCTCCGTCACCAGATCCAGCAACTGTTGGACTTGTTGGAGATGAAAACGTTATATTATTAGACAATCCTAAATTAGCAAAGGTCATGATTTCATCTTCTGATGGCACCATAGAAGCATTAAAGCCGATTGTAACATCAAAGCCTAACTTTTTATGAACTTTAGCGGTATGATACCATCCACTATTCATACCATAAATCAATCCTTTCATAGCAGGACTAATATAGGCTTCAGTTATTTTGTTTGCATCATCCCTAGAAGCAAGTAAAATATTTTCCAACTCCTGGGCATTTGAATTAATTGCTGCTAAACACAACAGCATAAATAAGGTTAACTTTTTCATTCTTTTCTAAATTTGATTGAAACAAAAGTATAAAAAAAACCATACAAAACAACTTTTTATCGTTAAAAATTGCATTTCAACGATATTTTTAAATAAAAAAAAGCCTTAATATTAATAATATCAAGGCTTTTAAAAAATTGTATTTAAATTATTTATGCATCAATATTTGCATAAATGGCATTCTTTTCAATAAAATCTCTACGAGGTGGTACTTCATCTCCCATTAGCATAGAGAAAATTCTATCTGCTTCTGTTCCATTATCGATTTGCACCAAACGCATGGTTCTAAACTCAGGATTCATAGTGGTATCCCAAAGTTGTTCTGCATTCATTTCTCCTAAACCTTTATAACGTTGGATTTTACTTCCATCTCCAAACTCGGTTACAATCTCATCACGTTCTTTATCACTCCATGCATATCGCTTCTTAGCACCTCTTTTAACTAAATATAAAGGAGGAGTAGCTATATAAATGTGACCATTTTCTATTAATTCTTTCATATATCTAAAGAAGAATGTTAAAATTAAAGTCGCAATATGACTACCATCAATATCGGCATCACACATTATTACCACTTTATGATAGCGTAATTTAGAAAGGTTTAGTGCTTTACTGTCTTCTTCAGTTCCTATGGTCACCCCAAGTGCTGTAAATATATTTTTAATCTCTTCATTTTCAAACACTTTATGCTGCATCGCTTTTTCAACATTTAGTATTTTTCCACGAAGTGGCAAAATAGCTTGGAATGCTCTATCACGACCTTGTTTGGCCGTTCCACCTGCCGAATCTCCCTCGACAAGGAATACTTCACATTTAGCAGGGTCTTGCTCAGAACAATCGGATAATTTTCCAGGTAGTCCTCCAATAGACATGACTGTTTTACGCTGAACCATTTCACGTGCCTTCTGAGCGGCATGACGTGCCTGGGCTGCTAGAATAACTTTCTGTACAATGGTTTTTGCATCATCTGGATGCTCTTCCAAATAATCAGTTAGCATTTCAGAAACTGCTTGACTAACAGAAGCCGAAACTTCTCTGTTTCCTAACTTTGTTTTTGTTTGTCCTTCGAATTGAGGTTCTTGGACTTTTACTGAAATAATAGCAGTTAATCCTTCACGGAAATCATCACCTGCTATATCAAACTTCAATTTATCTAACATCCCTGAACCATCTGCAAACTTTTTCAGGGTATGTGTAAGTCCACGTCTAAATCCAGAAAGGTGTGTTCCTCCTTCGTGGGTATTGATATTGTTTACGTAAGAGTGTAAATTCTCTGCATATGAGGTATTATAAATCATAGCGACCTCTACAGGCACACCATTCTTTTCCCCTTCAAATGCAATAACATCTTTCATTAAAGGCTCTCGAGTCGCATCTAAATACTTGATAAACTCTTTTAAGCCTTCTTTAGAATGAAACGTCTCACCTTCAAATTCGCCATCTTCTTTTTTAGTCCTCTTATCAACTAGATGAACAGTAATCCCTTTATTTAAATAAGCCAACTCCCTCAAACGACTCGCTAAAGTATCGTAACTATACTCCAAAGTTTGAGTAAAAATAGTTGAGTCAGGTTTAAACGTTACCGTAGTTCCTCTTCTATCTGTATCTCCAATAGATTTTACAGGATACATGGCTTTTCCTCGTTCATATTCCTGTTCGTAAACTTTACCTTCTCTATAAACAGTTGCTTTTAGATGTTCTGATAAGGCATTTACACAACTCACACCAACACCATGCAATCCACCAGATACTTTATAAGAATCTTTATCAAACTTACCACCAGCTCCAATTTTAGTCATTACAACCTCAAGCGCTGAAACACCTTCCTTTTTATGCAAGTCTACTGGGATACCACGACCATCATCTTCGGTAGTAATAGAATTATCTTCATTTATTGTCACAGTAATATTGTTACAGTGACCAGCTAGCGCTTCATCAATAGAATTGTCTACTACTTCGTATACTAAATGATGCAAACCTCTTGTTCCAACATCTCCAATATACATGGATGGACGCATACGTACATGCTCCATACCTTCTAAAGCCTGAATACTATCGGCTGAATAATTGTGCTTATTAAATTCTTCCTTTTCTTGACTCATATTGTTTAGTTAAATTTTGTCTTATATTACAAAAAAAATGACGCTAGTGCATCATTCTTTTGGGTACTAACAAAGATACAAAATCAACCTACCTTTAAAAAGCATTCTAGAGACTTTATACAATAATTATCAACAAATTGTTAATTACTTAAAAACGTCTTAAATCGCTTAAAAAGCACCTTAAATTAGATTTTAACTTATTTTTATCTTTTGAATTTTAGATAAAAACTCAAAGTTCAATAGGAGCGAGATTTTAAACCAAAGTTAGCGCTTCTATTTACCAAAAAAATAAAAAGCACAATGTATTTAACAAAAAAACTGCCTTTTAAACTGGTTTTTGGAGTATTAAAATTTATTGAGAAGATTGGGGTCATATTATTAAGAAATATGGAGACAAAAGTATTCAATAATGATCAAAAACAGAAATATTAAAATGATTGATTTCATAGAATTTTCAATCATTGAACAACAAAATATTCTATAAAGAATGACGCCTAAATGAATAATTATTGTAGAACTAATAAATAAATTTTAAGTTTTTTATTAATTTGACAATAAAAATATAAGATGAGTAAAAATGATGTTTAGTAAATTTATTCTATATATATTTGGCAACAGAACAAGTCTTATGATAAGAAATAATAACAATAATAATTTCAATAATCCTAATTTTTAGGAAGGGAAGGTTATTGTTTAAAAATATATAAAGCCTTCCGAATTCGGAAGGTTTTTTTTGTTAATCTAATAAATAAAACCATGAGTAAAATTATGACAGTCGACGTATTGTCGAGTATTAAAGGCGCACAACCTTCTGAGGCTGTAAACAGATTATTTGACGTTATTAAGAATGCACAAACAACAAATAATAATCCCTTTAATAATAATCATAATAATTGTGTGTCTTTAGATAATTTGAGAGATGATGTTGTAATTGAAAGTTCTACTGTAGAAAAGCAAATTATTAAAGACAATTTCCCGAAAGAGAAAGATGGCTATTTAGTAGTTTCTAAAGTAATAGATGCATAAATTATGAAATCTCAGATACAACATATCCATCAGCAATTGATAGACAAAACAATTTCTTGTGTCGACTTGGTGCAAGAAAAACTAAACTTACTTAAAGACAATACGCACAACACCGTGAATTCTTTATTAACAGATGTAGCTTTAGAACAAGCTGCCAAAGTAGATACCAAAATCGCAAACGGTGAAACTATTGGTTTGCTGGAAGGTATTCCATTTGGTATTAAAGATGTATACATGCTACAAGGCACTTATGCAACGGCAAGTTCAGATTTACTTAAAAAATATAAATCAGCATATACAGCCACAGCCATTCAAAAATTATTAGATGCAGGTGCCATACCTATTGTAAAAGAAAACTGTGATAGTTTTGGTCATGGTTCATCTAGTGAAAACACCATTTTTGGGGCTGTAAAAAATGCCGTAAATCCAGAATTAGTTGGTGGAGGTTCTAGTGGAGGTTCTGCTGTAAACGTTGCTAAAGATTATACCGTTTTTTCTATTGGTGGTGATACAGGTGGTTCTGTTCGTCAACCAGCAGGTTACAATAACATATATGGGTTAAAACCAACTTACGGGCGTATTTCTCGTTACGGTTTAATGGCTTATGCTTCATCAACAGATTGTGTTGGCCCTTTAGCCAAATCTGTTGAAGATATTCGCATTGTCTTAAATGCCATGAGTGGAAAAGACACGAAAGATCAAACAACTTATACGTCTGAAACCATTGAAGAATCAAATATTTTAAATACAAGCGATATTAAAACCGTTGGTTATTTTAAAAACTTTATTGAAAGCGAAGCGATTGATGCACAGATTAAAAATGATTTTTTAGCATCTATTGAAAAAATAAAAGCAAAAGGGATACAAGTAAAAGAATTAGATTTTTTCAAATCTGATATTCTGGTTTCTACTTATTATACTTTAGCTATGGCTGAAACAGCTTCTAATCTATCTCGTTTAGATGGTACCAATTATGGAGATCGTATTGATGATAAAGACCTAAAGGAATCTTACGCTGTAACACGATCTGAGAAATTCTCAGAAGAAACCAAACGTAGAATAGTTGGTGGCAACCAAGTATTATCTCAAGGGTTTTCTGATGAGATCTATTTAAAAGGACTTGCTTTAAGAGATGCTATTTCCGAAAATTTTGAAAAGGATTTTGAAGAAGTAAATATCATCTTATCCCCAGTTACACCAAGTACACCTCCTAAAATTGGAGATAGTTTAAAAGATCCTTTGGCCATGTACTTATCTGATGCTTACACGGTAGGTTTTAGCTTAGGGCAATTACCTACCTTAACAGTTCCTCAAGGAACAGAAACAGGATTGCAGGTTACGGCAGCAAAAAATAATGACGAACTCGTTTTGAAGTTTGCTAACTTCTTAAAAGATACGATATAATGGAACTGGAACAATTAGACGCGGCTTTAAAAGCCCACGAATTAGAATTGGTAATCGGACTGGAAACACACGTTCGATTAAATACCAAAACCAAGTTGTTTTGTTCTTGCCCAAATCAAGAAATAGAAACACCAAATGAAAATATATGTTCTGTCTGTACAGGACAAATGGGTATTTTACCCGCAATTAATAAAGAGGCTATAAACAAAGCTATTTATTTTGGAAAGGCTGTAAAATCATCTTTTGAAAATGAAGTGATTTCTTGGGACAGAAAACATTACGAATATCCAGATAACCCAAAGAATATTCAAATCACACAGTTTCACAATCCCGTTATACCAGATGGGCAAGTGTCTTGCTTTAGAAATGATGGATCTCAATTTACCGTTAATTTAACCCAGGTACATATTGAGGAAGATGCCGCTAAACTGATGCATGAGAAAACGACATCATTAGTCGATTTTAACAAAGCCGGTGTGCCTCTTATTGAAATTGTAACCGAACCGTGCATTCGTCATATTGAAGATGCTTCAACTTATGCACAGTACATACAACGTATTGTTCAGAATCTAAAAATATCTGAAGCTAACCTTGAAAAAGGAGAATTTAAATCGGATGTTTCTGTATCACTTCGTAAAAAACGTGATTATAATTTAAATCCGCGTACCGAGATAAAAAACTTAAACTCGTTTAAGTTTATGGTAGAGGCTTTAAAAGAAGAAGTTGAAAAACAATTCAACTATTATATCGAACACAAAGAGTTTCGACCAGATCAAACTACTGTTTTATGGGATGCCGAATTAAAGCAAACCAAAACAATGCGTAAAAAAGAGTTTGAAGCAGACTATCGTTTTATTTCAGAACCAGATTTACCTTTTGTTTCTATTAAAGATGTTGTAGATTCCATCCAGGTGGACACCAGCGCCCTTCCTTTTGCTGTGGAATCGATTCTGATAAAAGGTGGCGTGTTACCGCAAGATGCCAAATTTTTTACGGCAGATTCATTACGTTCTGAAACTTTTATTGCTATAAATAACAAGCTAAAAGACCCTTCTTTTGTTGCTAAAACACTAGTAAATAATATTGGGGCAGATGACTATGCAGATATTCACAGGGTTGAACACCTTATTGAAATTTTCGAACTGTTTAGAGATGAAAAAATAACATCTGTATTAGTTCAAAATGCCATTACATCGTATCTAAAAGACAGAGATTTCGATTACAATAAATATTTTGAGGATAATACGATCTCTCAATCTCAAATCGATGAGGCTATTAAAAAGGTGATTTCTGAAAACGAAGCTGTTGCTAACGATATTAAAAGTGGAAATCAAGGAAAAGCAGGGATATTAGTTGGTAAAGTTATAGGCATTATTGGCAAAGGTGCCTCAGGAAAAGTAATTCGAGAAGAGATTCTTGACCAATTGCAAGGTTCTGGGTTGGAAAAGCAGAATTCACAAACTGTCAATGAGCAACCAACAACCAATAACCAACAACCAGCCAACATACAGGAAGAAACATTACCAGAAATTCCCATTGTTATCAAAGACGAATACAGAACACATTTAATTTCAGATATATCTGAAGAAAATATTTCTGAAGAAGTTACTTTTTCTGGATGGGTATCGAGTGTTCGTGACCATGGAGAACTTATTTTTATCGATTTACGAGATTCCAGTAACGAAGTATTTCAAGTACGTTTAAGCAGAGAATCATTTCCTAATTTAGATGAGCTAGTAAAATTAAAACCCGAATCGGTTATAACCGTTACAGGAATACTTGTTCAACGTAAAGAAGACGATTATAATGCCGCATTAAGAACAGGAAAAATAGAGTTGGAAGCATACCAGTTAGAAATTTTAAACCTTTCTAAAACACTTCCTTTCGAAATAAAAAGAGCGACTAAAACAAATGAAACGACGCGTTTTCAATATAAATATTTAGATCATAGAAATGACGATGTTCGTAGAGTCATTATTAATCGCCATAAGGTGATTAAATTAATTCGTGATGTTTTAGACGAACAAAACTTCTTAGAAATTGAAACGCCTATTTTAAGTGCAGGAACAGATGAAGGTGCTAGGGAATTTATAGTACCAACACGTAAACAGGCGGGAGCATTTTATACCTTACCGCAAGCACCTCAACAATTCAAGCAAATGTTAATGGTAAGTGGTTACGAAAAATATTTCCAGATTGCTCGCTGTTTTAGAGATGAAGATTCTCGTGGTGATCGTCAACCAGAATTTACGCAGTTAGATATAGAAATGGCTTATGCCAGTATGCAACAAATTATAGATTTGAACACGAACATGTTCAATGATATTGTTAAAAAAATATATGGTAAAAAATGGATTTTACATCCGTTTGAAGTGATTACCTATAAAGAGGCCATGGATAAATATGGCTGTGACAGACCCGATTTGCGTTTCGGCTTACAACTACAGGACATTACAGATATTGTAAAAGACACAACTTTTCAGGTATTTAGCAAACCTATTGAAGAAGGTGGTATTGTAAAATGTATTAAAATATCTGCTGAAGAACAAGGCAAAAAACGTTTATCTAAAGGACAAATAGAAAAGTTAACTGCCATAGCCCAACAACATGGTTTAGGAGGTTTAGCATATATTATTGTTAATGAAAACGATTTGCAATCTCCAATCATTAAATTTTTGGGTGAAGATATTGCGGCGGGTATCATTAAAACTACCAATGCTCAAGTTGGTGATATTGTATTTTTCTCTGCCGCAGACTATGCCACAGCAAATAAAGCATTAGATGCTGTTCGTCAAGAATTGGGGAGTATGCTACGCTTAATAAACCCGAAGGAATTAAGGCCTGCATGGGTCGTAGATTTCCCTATGTTTGAAAAAACAGACGAAGGCCGTTGGACATTTACTCATAACCCATTCTCTATGCCTGCCATCTATGATATAGATAAGCATATGAATGGGAAAGAAGAAGAGATAGGAAGTATTATTGCACAACAATACGACCTCATCTTAAATGGTTATGAAATTGGAGGTGGCTCTGTTCGTGCTCACAAACCTGAAATTCTGGAAGCCACCTATAAAAATATGGGTTACAATAAAGAAGCCATGCTTAAAAGTGTTGGTACGATGTATAAATCATTCCATTACGGTGCGCCCCCACACGGCGGTATCGCTTGGGGAGTTGATAGACTCATGATGATATTAGAGAAAAAAGCTTCTATTCGCGAAGTCATGGCATTTCCAAAAACAGGAACCAGTGAAGATTTATTATTTGGTGCACCTTCTGTATTATCAGATAAAAAAGTTGAAGAAATGAATGTTAAAGTGATGAAAAAATAATTTTCACATCCTTAATAAAATAACCTAATAGGGCTATTCATTACGAATAGCCCTATTTTATTTACCTAAAAACACAAACTTTAACATCCGCCTTCGACTTTTATAAGAACCTTAACATAATTTACATTTATCTTTAAACCATTCAAATTCTTAAAAAATCATTATGAAGAAATCAACATGTATTACAACTATTGCTTTTGCATTTATTATGTTATTATCTACGAATGTAGATGCTCAGAAATTTTCTAAGCTAGACAAAAGTCCAATGGATGCAGCAGCATTTCCAACTAGTTATAAAAATACTAATAAACTTATTAAGATTGTTTACAGCAGACCTCAACTTAAAGGAAGAGCGCTTAGTGAGCTAGCTCCAAATGGCAAAGTTTGGAGACTTGGAGCTAATGAAGCTGCAGAATTAACATTTTATAAAGACATGAAATTAGGAAATACGCCTGTAAAAGCCGGAACATATACTTTTTATGCCATTCCAGGAGACAAAGAATGGACTGTTATTATTAGTAAAGATTTAAACGTATGGGGGTCTTATTTCTATAAAGAAGCAAACGACGTGGCTCGTTTGGCAGTCCCTGTAACATCAGGAGAACCTTTAGAAGCCTTCTCTATTGCTTTTAATAAAGCTGACGGAGGTGTTATTAATATGCATTTGGGATGGGGAACGACCAGAGTTGCAGTTCCTTTTACAAAGTAATCTACATTTACTTTCTCTCCCTACTAAACAAAAACGCCTTGAAATTTCAAGGCGTTTTTATTATCGTATAATGTTACTATTCAAATGGAAATGAATAGTTGGTTCTACAAATATGCTCCACTTATTATTATTTTAAAAGGAAGAATAAATTCTACTCCTACCCCAACTCTATAAGGTACTATAGTCAAGCGCTCTACCCAAAATCGAGCCTTCACTTTCATCTAACTTCTCAACATTATAGTAGATTTATCTAAACCTACTACAGTTCTGACAAACCTTATTTTATTTATAACACCAAACTCTTTTATAGTAGAAATTGAAGCTTTTTGAAGTTGATTCTCCTCAGAAACCTTATAATTAAACCTTATAAATTATTTTAATCATAAGATCGAATATTTAATTTAAGGTATATTTAAATATTTATGTGTTTGAAGTGATATTTTCCATTTAGGGTTTTCCATGACATAATCTACAATTTCTGGCACTACTTTATCACGTTTACTCCACTCTGGCTGTAAGTATAAAATACAATCTTTATTAACTTTGGATGCCTGCTCTTCTGCAAATCGAAAATCATCTTTATTATAAACAATGACTTTAAGTTCATTAGCATTATCATAAACCTCTTCGGTAGGTAGCTTCATTTTTTTTGGCGACAAACAAATCCAATCCCAAGTACCTGTTAATTTATAAGCTCCAGATGTTTCTATATGTACCTGAAGTCCTTTTTCTTTCAACTGATCTGTTAAAATAGTCATATCCCACATTAAAGGCTCCCCTCCTGTTACAACAATTGTATCACTGTATTTTTTAGCATTTTCAACAATCTTGAAGGTTTCTGTAGGAGGATGTAAATCGGCATTCCAACTTTCTTTAACGTCGCACCAATGACATCCAACATCGCATCCGCCAATGCGAATAAAATAGGCTGCAGTACCTTTATGATACCCTTCACCTTGTATGGTATAAAACTCTTCCATTAAAGGCAACATTTCGCCTTTATCTACCAGCAATTCAACCGCTTTTTTCATAGTTTGCAAAGATACATAATTCCATTACTTATTTATTAAATTTTGATTTTCAATTCTTGTTTTATAAATTTGGCGTGGATTGATTTGAATTACTAGCCCCTTAAAAATCTATCTTTAAATGAATAAAACCTTATGTTTAATAATGCTGTTCTTCAGTAGTTATTATAGTATCTCCCAAGTAGGTATTGGTACAACAAACCCTCAAGCTCAACTAGACGTCTCTGGCGGAAATGTTAGATTTTCAAATTATGGAACTGGAACAGTTACTGGAACTGAATTATATCTTTTAGCAGTAGAAAATGATGGAGATCTTGTTGAAATACCTATAAGTAGTAATTATATTGATCAACCTGGATTACAATACTATACATGGGACATTCCAAGTACATCTCAACCAAACATTGACAATAAACGCACGCTTGGTACTTCAACCTCTCAAGGCCTTATAAATGGCCATTTAGATGATGCAGCTCGAGCAGCTATAGCTCCAGACAATAATGGATATATTATTCATTATGTAGGGACAATGAGAGTTAATAATACAGGGATTTTTACGTTTAACGCACGATCGGATGATGGAAGTAGAATATATATAGACAATGTTCTGGTTGTTGAAAACTGGTTTAACCAAGCACCTACTACAGTTAGTAATAGTGTTACATTGGCACGAGGAGATCACAGGATAGAATTTTGGTACTACGAATATAGATTTGGTCAGTTTATGGAATTCACATGGGGTATAAATCCAGATTCCTATCCTGTAGGCTCTGTTATTAATGCCAGTCAATTTTTTGTTAAATAAATATTAATAATAAAATGAAATAAGGAATAACATGTACTCAGTATAATTTTGGTTTAAAAATAATCGTATAATTAAATTTATTTTAATTACTAGCCCTAAAATTTATTTTTAATGAATAAAACCTCATATTTAGCACTACTATTATTTGGTAGTTATTATGGTTCCGCTCAGGTAGGAATTGGTACAACAAATCCACAAGCAAAACTTGATGTCTCTGGTGGGAACGTTAGATTTTCTAATTATGGAATCGGCAATGTCACAGGAACTGAATCATACTTTTTAGGAGTAGAAAGTGATGGAGACATTGTTGAAACGTCTTTAAATAAGACTGGATTACAATACTATACATGGGATATTACAGCCGTCACTAGCCCAAACATTAACAATAAACGTTCTCTTGGTGTTTCTGCTTCTCAAGGTCTTTTAACCGGAGGTTTAAACGATGCAGCACGAGCAGCTATAGTTCCAGCTCCAGACAATGATGGGTATATTACTCTTTATACAGGTATCTTGAGAGTTAATAATACAGGCGTTTTTACGTTTAACGCACGATCTAACGACGGCACCAGAATATACATAGATGATACCCTGGTTGTTGATAACTGGACAGATAACCCTCCTCCACTTGTAACAGTTAGTAGTAGCATTACACTAACACAAGGAGATCACAAGGTAGAATTTTGGTATTACGAAAATACATTAACTGAGTTTATGGAATTCACATGGGGTGCTAACCCAGATTCCTATCCTGTAGGCTCAGTTATTAATGCTAATCAATTTATTATTAAATAACTTAATCAATAATTACTAATAAATAAAAAACATAAAATATGAATTGACTTAAAAATAATAGTATAACATAATCATATTATTTATATCTTAGTATTTCAAAGTAAATTGCTTTATAAATCTCTCTCAAAAATGAAAAAAATTGTTTATTCAATAATGCTGCTTTTTTGTACGCATTATTACGGCTTCTCTCAAGTGGGTATTGGCACAACGAATCCAACAGCGGAATTGGAAATTGTAACATCAAATGGAGGAATTCCTGCATTAGAAATCAACCCTCAAACCGCTCCAACCGGTACAGTTACCGGGCAAGTTTCGCTAATTGGTGACAAATTATATATGTATGATGCCACGAGAACTAAGTGGCTAAGTCTTGAAACACCTATATTACAATTTGGAAGATCTGGTAATCAAGATAATACACCTTTACGGTCTGCAGGAAATGTTGGAAATAACAACTCAGGAATACTCATGCCTTTTGATGGGACTATTACCTGTGTTACCGCAAAAACGAATTCCAATAATGGTGCACAAGCAAAACAATTTACAATTAGAGTAAGAAATGGAATCTCAAATGTTTCTACAATGAATATTACTACAGCTGCCTCTTTATATACAAATACTACTTGTAATTTAGATTTTTCTGCAGGAGACTATATTAATGCAGTAATTGCTAATGATGGTAATGGGAATGTACATAGTTCAACCATTGCTTTATGGATAAAATGGAGGCAATAAATTTTCAATCAGAATTGAAGTTATATAAAAAACTTAAGGCAGCCCCTTATTTTTTTCTTGTTCATATTTGCTGTATTTTTATCCAAAATTATAGCTCATGGGAACCAAGGAAACTTTTTTTGATTATATAACTGAAGGAAACACTACCAAAGGTGATTTTATTCCCATAGGTGCAGCCATGTTAGATGGTGAAACAGTTAAAGGTGCTCATGTAAAAATACCTTTAAAAACCATGAATCGCCATGGCTTGATTGCTGGCGCAACAGGAACAGGAAAAACAAAATCTTTACAAGTACTGGCTGAAAATTTAAGTGATAAGGGCATTCCTGTATTGCTTATGGATATTAAAGGAGATCTAAGTGGTTTAGCACAACCAAGCCCGGGACATCCTAAAATTGATGAACGTCATGAAAAAATAGGCTTACCTTTTGAAGCCAAGGCGTTCCCTGTTGAAATATTAACGCTTTCTGAACAAGATGGCGTACGTTTAAGAGCAACCGTTACTGAATTTGGACCTGTTTTACTATCTAGGATTTTAGATTTATCTGAAACACAGTCTGGAGTTGTAGCAGTTATATTTCAATATTGTGATGACAATAAGCTACCCATATTAGATATAAAAGATTTCAAAAAAATATTACAATACGCCACCCAGGAAGGAAAAAAAGAATTCACTGAAGCTTATGGTAGAATTTCAACAGCATCAACTGGTGCTATTTTGCGAAAAGTTGTTGAATTAGAACAACAAGGTGCTGATTTATTTTTTGGTGAAACTTCTTTTGACACTCAAGATTTATTAAGAATTGATGAGAATGGACGTGGTTATATCAATATTATTAGATTAACCGATATTCAAGACAGACCTAAATTATTCTCAACATTCATGCTGAGTTTATTAGCAGAAATATACTCCACATTCCCTGAACAAGGAGATAGTGACAGACCTGAATTGATTCTCTTTATTGATGAAGCTCATTTAATTTTTAATGAAGCATCAAAAGCGTTGTTAAATCAAATTGAAAGTATTGTAAAACTAATACGAAGTAAAGGTGTCGGTTTGTATTTTGTGACTCAAAACCCAACAGATGTTCCTGAAGCTGTTTTAGGTCAGCTTGGTTTGAAAGTTCAGCACGCACTTAGAGCCTTTACTGCTAAAGACAGAAAAGCCATAAAACTTACGGCTCAAAATTACCCAGATTCCGAGTATTATGATACGACTGAGGTTTTAACATCCTTAGGTATTGGTGAAGCTTTAGTATCTGCTTTAGATGAAAAAGGAAGACCAACACCATTAGCTTCTACGATGATGCGTGCTCCTATGAGTAGAATGGACGTTTTAACCGATGTAGAATTAAGCACACTACTTTCTAAATCAAAATTGGTAAAAAAATACAATAAAGATGTTGATAGAGAGAGTGCTTATGAAATGCTCAATGAAAAAATAGAATTTGCTGAAGCTGAAGAAGCTAAGGAAAAAGCAAAACAAGAAAGAGAAGCGCTTAAAAATGCTGAATCTAAAAAACGTAGAACTACAAGTTCTAGAAGACAAAGCACTAGAATAAACCCTATTGTTAAAGTACTCACAAGTGCCACTTTTATAAGAAGTGTTTTTGGTATATTAACCAAAGTACTTAAAAAGTAAATCAAAACAATTAATATTAACCAAATTGTAAATCATTTTAAAATAATGTATAAATCATTTTTAAGCCTTATTATTCTTAGTCTTTTATTTTTTAGTTGTAATAAAACGCAGGATCCTTTTGAAGTAGGTAAACAACATCTTGGACTATTAACAGATTCAACACAAGTTAAGGATCTTAAAAATATTTATGCTAATGACTCTTTAGTAAAATTCACCAGTGGTGACGAATTTGCTGGTAGTAAAAACAATATAGAAATATTTGAAAAAGGCGGTAAAAAACTCTTAATTCTAACCCCTGAACAAGCGTTAGACTCCACCTCGACTATTGAAAGCATTCAAATTATAGATCCACGATATAAAACCGATAAAGGCATTACAACCTTAAGTACATTTAAAGATATTTCAGGGTCTTATAACGTTTCAAAAATCAATAATCTAATAAATTCTGTTCTTATTATTGTAAATGATCTAAACGCAAGTTTTGTTATAGATAAAGAGGAACTTCCAGCAAATCTCAGATTTAATATGAATATGAAAATAGAAGCCATGCATATTCCTGACAATGCTAAAATAAAGTACTTTTTCTTAAATTGGAATATGCATTAGCAATCAAATAAATGAATCCATTCTTATCAAAACTATTAATCGATCTAGCTCGTAAAAGGCTTGAAAAAAAGCAAATAGACAAGCCTGTTAGCAAAAAAGAAATAGTTCCACTGGTAAGACGGTTTCAAGTTGAATTATCGCATGCTATTAAGGAATATTTTTTTATTATAATTGGTGTTTTTTCAGCTGGATTTGGATTAAAAGGCTTTTTATTGCCAAATAAGTTTATTGATGGTGGTGCTACTGGTATTTCCTTATTATTAGAAAATGTCACATCATTAAATTTAGGCTTATTATTAGTTTTAGTAAACCTACCCTTTTTAATTCTTGCTTCCAGAACTATTGGTCATAGGTTTGCCATAAAAAGTATCGTAGCCATAACGCTTTTAGCAATCGTTGTACACTTTATAAACTACCCTATTGTTACCGAAGATAAATTATTAATCGCTGTTTTTGGTGGTTTCTTTTTAGGGTTTGGAATTGGCATGTCTATACGTGGCGGAAGTGTTATAGATGGCACTGAAGTTTTAGCTATATTTTTAGGCAGAAAATTATCATTAACAATTGGGGATGTTTTATTATTGATCAATGTTATAATATTTGCGGTAGGTGCCTATACGCTTTCAATTGAAACGGCACTTTACGCCATGCTTACGTATTTAGCAGCAGCAAGAACAGTTGATTTTGTGGTAGATGGTGTAGAAGAATATGTTGGGGTTACCATCATTTCAAACAGTCATGAAGAACTAAGAGTCATGCTCACTGAAAAACTAAGACGCGCCTGTACAATATATGCTGGCAAAGGAGGTTATGGTAAGCAAGGCCATAGTTACGATAAAGATATTATTTATACGGTTGTAACACGTCTAGAGCTTGCCAAGTTACAAACGGAGATTGATAAAATTGACAGAAATGCGTTTATTATTATGGGGGTTGTTAAGGATTTAAAAGGAGGAATGATTAAGAAGAGACCTTTGAAATAAGTAATAAACAAAATTAAAAATTCGTGAAACAAAAGAAATATATTATTCAAAACAATCCGTTTGTTGTGCCTACCAACGATGGAAAAACCATAAAAGAACATTTTGGAATAGCTACTGATGGTAATTCTCAAATTAGTATAGCGCATATGGTGGCTCCTCCTGGGTGGAGCGAACCTTTTCAAACACCAGAATTTGATGAATTCACCTTTATAATAAAAGGCAAAAAACAATTTATTATCGAGGGTGAAACTATCGTTCTAGAAACAGGTCAATCTATTAAAATTGAAAAAAATACTAGAGTTCAATATTCCAATCCTTTCACCGAAACATGTGAATACATAGCTATTTGTACACCCGCTTTTTCTATAAATCTGGTAAATAGAGACTCTGAATGAATGCACGTCTTTTTAAATTCATTGGGGTTCTTATAAACTTTATAAGTTATTTTTCGCGAGAATATGCTGCAAAATTATCAATTAAGTTATTTTCAACGCCTCTGAAAGGGCGGCTTGATGCAGAAGCGACTCAATACCTCAACACAGCTATTCAAGAAGATGTTATTCACGAAAACATTCTAATAAAAACCTATCTCTGGAAAGGGAAAAAAGAAACTATTTTATTGGCTCATGGTTGGGAAAGTAATACGTATAGATGGAAAAGTTTAATTGAAATCCTAAAACCCCTAGACTACACTATTATTGCACTAGATGCGCCTGCTCATGGGGCTTCTGGAGGAAAACTATTTAATGCCCTTTTTTATTCTGAATGCATTCATACCGTTGCAAAAAAATTCAAAGCACACACGTTAATAGGTCATTCTGTTGGAGGAACGTCAACTATTTTTTCGCAATATAATTACCAGTTAGAATCCGTTAAAAAAATAGTCGCATTAGGTGCGCCAGCAGATTTTGTTGATGTTTTTAAACGCTATGAAACCATGATGGGATATAATAATAGAGTTTCTAAGGCTATGGAACAATATGTATTAAAAGAATTCAATCATTTACCGGAATACTATTCTGCTCCCAATTTCATAAAAGAAATCGATGCCAGAGTATTAACTATTCATGATAAAAAAGATAGGATTATCCCATACACTGATGGTCTAAAATTCAAAAAAATCTACGAAAAAGTACAATTTATTAGTACAAAAGGTTTTGGTCACGGCTTAAAAAACGAGACTGTTTACAATCATATCGTTGACTTTTTAAACGCATAAAATGTTGTACTTTTGAAGCATGGAAGTACAGTTAAAACGTATTAATAAATTTTTAAGTGAAGTTGGGTATTGTTCGCGTCGTGAAGCCGATAAACTTATTGAGGCTGGGCGGGTTACAATAAATGGTGTTATCCCAGAAATGGGAACCAAAATTGCACCAAACGATGTTGTTCACGTTGATGGTAAGGAAATAAAAAACAACAAAGAAGGTTTTGTTTACTTAGCTTTCAACAAACCAGTAGGGATTGTTTGCACTACAGATACTTCTGTTGAAAAAGATAATATTATTGACTTTTTAAACTATCCGAAACGTATTTTTCCAATTGGAAGATTGGATAAACCTAGTGAAGGTTTAATTCTTTTAACAGATGATGGTGATATCGTAAACAAAATTCTACGTGCCAGTAATAATCATGAAAAGGAATATATTGTAACAGTAGATAAACCTATATCACAAACATTTATAGAACGTATGTCCGGAGGTATTCCACTCGCAGATTTAAAGAAAGTAACTAAAAAATGTAAAGTCGAAAAACTAAGTACTTACCAATTCAAAATCATTTTAACTCAAGGTTTAAACAGACAAATTCGCCGTATGTGCGAATATCTAAACTACGAGGTAAGCACACTTAAACGTGTTAGAATAATGAATATTAAAATGGATATGCCCATTGGTGACTATAGGGAATTGACAAAAGAAGAATTTAACGAGCTAAATATTTTAATTAGCAATTCTTCTAAAGAATATCAAAAACCACCAAGTAGAATAAAAAAATAAATTATCGGTTATGTATAGTTCCATAGCGCCCTTTCATTTAGCAATACCTGTTTATAATCTCTTGGAGTGCAGAACTTTTTACAGGGATATTTTAGGTTGTGAAGAAGGCAGAAGCAGTGATTCTTGGGTAGATTTTAACTTTTTCGGTCATCAATTAGTGATTCATTACAAGCCAAAAACACAAGATAACTCACACACGAATCCAGTAGACGGGAAAGATGTTCCTGTACCACACTTTGGAGTCGTTTTACCTTGGGATGTTTTTCATGTTTTTGCAGAAAATTTACAAAGTAAAAACATTAATTTTATTATTGAACCTTATATTCGTTTTGAAGGTTTAGTAGGGGAACAGGCTACCATGTTTTTTAAAGATCCTTCAGATAATGCTTTGGAATTTAAATCTTTTAAGGATATGGGGCAATTGTTTGCTAAATAAAAATCTAATTTACAGTAAATATCCACCACTAGAAGTGGTGGCTTTGATTAAACCCTGTAAGGGTTTTTAATTTTGATTTAAAGACGTACTAAAATTATAAAATTGATAAAGTACTAAAAGTGGTAAAACCAAATGGGCGGACTTCCACCAAAGGTGGAAGTTTTCCCAATTTTCAATAAAAAAATGCGTTACAAATTAAAAATTTATAACGCATTTACATAAACTAATTATGTTGTCTTTTATATGTTATGTCTCTCTCTGGCGAGTAATGTATTTTTAAGCAGCATAGCAATTGTCATAGGTCCAACACCACCAGGAACTGGTGTAATATAGCTTGCTTTTTTACTAACATTTGCAAAATCCACATCTCCAACTATTCTATAGCCCCTTGGTCTTGTCTCGTCTGTAACTCTTGTAATACCTACATCTATAATAACAGCATCATCTTTAACCATTTCTGCCTTTAAGAAATTAGGAACTCCTAGTGCTGAAATAATAATATCTGCTTGTGATGTAATTTGAGTAATGTTTTTAGTATGGCTATGTGTTAAGGTTACCGTTGAGTTTCCTGGAAATCCTTTGCGTCCCATTAAGATACTCATAGGTCTACCCACAATATGAGAACGACCAATAACAACGGTATGCTTTCCTTTTGTCTCTACGCCATAACGATCTAGTAATTCTAAAATACCAAATGGGGTTGCTGGAATAAAGGTAGACATATCTAAAGCCATTTTACCAAAATTTGTAGGGTGAAAACCATCTACATCTTTATCCGGATCTACAGCTAATAATACTTTTTGCTCATTAATTTGAGGGGGTAATGGCAGCTGAACTATAAAACCATCTATCTCTGGGTTTTCATTAAGTTCTTTAATTTTATCTAATAATTCAACTTCACTTGTTGTATTAGACATTTGTACCAAAGTGGACTCAAAACCAACACGTTCGCACGCTTTTACTTTACTTCCAACATAGGTTAAACTTGCGCCATCGTTGCCTACAATGATTGCTGCCAAGTGAGGTACTTTCTCTCCTTTATCTTTTATTTTTTGAACTTCGACTGCAATTTCATTTTTAATATCATTGCTAACTTTTTTCCCGTCTAAGATTGTCATTATATATAGTTTTTCAGTCGCAGTCTCAGTCACAGCTTCTCACTCTACTGCCCTAAACCTACGTGTTGTAATTAGTTTTAAATTTTAATACGCACACTATTGAAGATTAACTCCAAACTTTCCTGGATTATTAATCATATAATTTATTAGCTTTCCTATCTCTCTACCTTGTTCTGAAAACCTTGAGTGATCTACAGAAGAAATATATTCACAAGCTAATGCAAAATCTAACCATGTATTTGTCTCTGAGTTCTCTCCATCAGCATCTGTAAGTTTACTTATAAAATGTTTAGGGTATCTTCTTTTTCTATAAGCTTCAGCAATATTAACGCATACCGAACGGGAACTTCTTCTTATTTGGTCTGTTAACGAATATGTTTCCTCTTTTGGAAAAGACTTCGAAGTATTGAAAATACCCATAGATAAATCAAATGCCTTTTTGTATGCTATTAATTGTTTAAAATCCATATTATTTGACTGAAAACTGAGACTGAGACTGAGACTGAGACTGTAAGCTAAATCACTAGCCTAGCGCATTCCCTTCATCATTTGCATCATTTTTTTGCCTCCGCCACCTTGCATCATCTTCATCATCTTGCTCATTTGGTTAAATTGCTTTAACAATTGATTGACTTCCTGAACAGAAGTTCCAGAGCCTTTTCCAATACGTATTTTTCTACTTGAATTTATAATTGATGGATTGCTTCTTTCTTTAGGCGTCATAGAGTGAATAATAGCTTCAATACCTTTAAAAGCATCATCATCTATATCAATGTCCTTCATCATTTTACCAGCACCAGGAATCATTCCCATAAGGTCTTTCATGTTCCCCATTTTCTTAATCTGCTGAATTTGCTTTAAGAAATCATCAAAACCAAACTGGTTTTTAGCAATTTTCTTTTGAAGTTTGCGAGCTTCTTGTTCATCAAATTGTTCTTGAGCCCTTTCAACTAAAGAAACAACATCCCCCATTCCAAGAATACGATCTGCCATACGCGATGGATAGAAAACATCAATCGCTTCCATTTTTTCACCTGTACCAATAAACTTGATTGGTTTATTTACTACAGATTTAATAGAGATTGCTGCTCCACCACGTGTATCACCATCTAGTTTTGTTAGTATAACACCATCAAAATTCAGTACATCATTAAAGGTTTTTGCTGTATTAACAGCATCCTGACCTGTCATAGAATCTACAACAAACAATGTTTCTTGCGGTTGTATGGCTTTGTGAATGTTTGATATTTCGGTCATCATGACCTCATCAACAGCTAGACGACCTGCAGTATCAATAATAACAACATTATGCCCATTCGCTTTAGCATGAGCAATACCTGCTTTAGAAATAGCTACGGGATCATTATTTCCTCTATCACTAAAAACCTCTACACCTATTTGATCTCCAACAACATGTAATTGGTCAATCGCCGCTGGACGGTATACATCACAAGCTACCAATAATGGTTTTTTAGTTTTTTTATTTTTAAGATAATTAGCGAGTTTACCAGAAAAAGTTGTCTTACCAGAGCCTTGTAATCCAGACATTAAAATAACACTTGGAGTACCAGAAAGGTTCAGACCTTCAGCATCGCCTCCCATAAGTTCAGTTAACTCATCTTTTACGATTTTAACCATTAACTGTCCTGGTTGTAATGTTGTTAAAACATTTTCACCTAGTGCTTTTTCTTTAACTCTTTTGGTAAATTCTTTCGCTATTTTAAAATTAACATCGGCATCAAGCAATGCACGACGAACTTCCTTTAAAGTTTCAGCTACATTAACTTCTGTGATACTTCCGTGCCCTTTTAAAACGTGTAAGGCTTTATCTAATTTATCGCTTAAATTATTAAACATAATTTACTTTTAATTTTAAGAATGGCAAAGTTAATCATTTGAAGCGTATTAATGAAGTGGCTCATTATAAAAAATAGAATAAAAAAGGCTGTCAAATTATATAATTTGACAGCCTATATAAAGGAGACTTAACTCTAATTAACCTAACAAACCGAAAGATAAGTGTTTCCTTTTTTAATCAAAAACAGTTGGATTACTATTACTATAGTGCTCTTTCAAGAACTAATATTCTTTCTATACCTCCGTTAGCATTGTAATCTTTTAATTCAACTCTATTTTCCTTAATTGTTTTTATTTGCCATCTGTGGTTAAGAGCATCAAACGGAGCATCAATTCCGAAATGCATACCAAGGAATAAACCTTCATTTCTATAAGCTAACCAAGAACCACTAAACTCTAGAGTATTACTATTATCCTTATAAACATTTATCTCTCCTTCTTGTGAAAAAGTAATTGCATATAATGCAAAGCCATCCTTTTTTTCTACATCTCCATCAATATAAGAGGCTACAGTCCAACCTGCATCCCAAGCTCCTCCCCAAGAAGAAGTAAGTATTTCATTAATATAGATTATATCTTCATCACCCACCGGACAATGTCTTTTCAATACCATTTTATTATCTCTATTACCTAAAGACTCCAGTTTTATTAAACCTGGCTCAAGGAACGTAACAAACCATTCTAATTGTAATTCAGGTCTGTTTTCTAAGGCTATTTGTAGAACAAACCCTTCTGTATTCAATGGAGTCACACTATACGTACCTTCAACTAATTCACCATTTACTCTAAGTTTAACAACATCGTTTTCATAGAATTTTAAAGGTGTACCTATATAATCTTTTTCTTTATCTGTACCCTCAATATTTAAACGTGCTATTCTCCATAAACACTCTTGTAAATAGTTTTTGATTCTTTCTTTGGTAACATCAAAGACTACATCACAGTTTTTCTTCATGATGATTCTGTTACCTCCAACTTCATAAAGCTTGATTTTACCATATTCAATATCATACACAACCCACTCTAAAGTAAAGTCTGCAAGCGTATCAAATTCTAGTTTTAAAAGCGCTCCCCTATCAGTTACACGAGTATTCCAGGTACCTGTTAAAATATCACCACCTCTTGCACGCATTACAACAACACCATCTTCTTTAAAGTTTAATGCATATTCTTTGTACTGTGCTGTATTATCTTGGTTGTCTCTTTTAAATTCATAAACAACCCAAGGACAAATTTTTAAATACTCGTCTAAACGCTCTTTAGTAAAGTCGTCATCTCCATAATCATTATCATCATCTTCATCACATCCATCTTTTGCTTCTTTAATAGTTCTTTCTAATTCTTCATTATTATTTACCACATATTCAGAACCATCAGCAGAAATTAAAGTCACAGGAAAATTAAGACTTGCTAAAACTTCAGCATTAGTAACACGCTTAATAAAACGGTGTAATTCTCTATCATTTTCAACAGTTATAACATCTATAACCTGAAACTCTGTATCGTAAACTGAAAAAGATATAGGATACTGAAAATCGATACACTCAATATCATCATCTGGCTCATTTTCACCTTTACATTCCTTGATTAAATTTTCTAAATCATCACGATTATTAAGAACAACTTCTGAGTGATCTGCTAAAATAATAGTAATAGGGAACACTATTTCTAACTTATCATTATCGTCTTCAAACTCATTAAAGATGGCCTCAATAGTTTTAAAGTCCTCAGTAGAATCAATAATGATTTCAAGACCATTAACAACAACAGTTACTGGCAGGTCTACAGACAAACAACTTGCGTTATCGATAATATTATCTTTAGATCCGTCTTTAGCAGACGTCGCACTAATAAAACTTGTTAGCTCAGAATTTGCGACAAGAGCCTCACTTTCTGCTGGTGGCGTAATATCAACTTTTTCTTCTTGACAAGAAGTAAAGAATAATAGGGCAAAAAAAGGCATTAATAATAATGTTCTCATTTTAGATTTCATAACATATAATTTTGGGTTAAACATAGCTTTTTTGATTATAAAACAGGATAACTTTAAAAATTCCTACCCTATAGTTTGTTTTTTTTTAATTTAGCATGACCAATCACCAATAATACATGGGTAAACAGTTACATGAAAATATTTGTGAAGAGCGTATGTTTTCTTCCATATTTAATAAACACTCTAAAGATTTACACAATTTTTTATATTATAAGTTTGGTGAATTACTAAACCCAAAAGATAAAGTACAGGAGGCTTTTGTTAAACTTTGGGAAAACTGCGCAAAAGTTTCTCCTGAGAAGGCAAAGAGTTTTGTGTTTACTACGGCCAATAATTTAATGCTAAATGAAACAGCACACCAAAAAGTTGTTTTAAAGCACCAGCAAACCAAACCTAAAACCTATACTAATGAGAATCCTGAATTTTTAATGCAGGAGAATGAGTATCATGATAAATTACAAAAAGCATTAGCTAATTTAACGGAAGCCCAGCGTGTCGCTTTTATGATGAATAGAATTGAAGGAAAACGTTTTAAAGAAATAGCGGAACTTTTAGACATTTCAACTAAAGCTGTTGAAAAACGTATTTATGGCGCTTTGGAAAAGTTACGGAAGGATATTAAGGAGTTGTGATGTTGTTAGATGTTAGATGTTAGATGTTAGATGTTAGATGTTAGATGTTAGATGTTAGATGTTAGAAAATTAAACTTTTGGTTTTTAATTTTTGTATTCTTTAGTTTCTCATAAAGATGTAAAACTGGTTAAACACTGAACACTGAAATTTAAACTTTTTTGAAAAAAAATAAAATTAAGGGTAGGAAAAAATAAAAGCTAACTGTTATATAGTTGTAATAAGATTATGAAACGAGAAATTTTAATATCGAAATGGTTAGATGACGATCTAAATGATCAGGAACTTGAAGCGTTTAAAACACTTGAAGATTACGATGATTTAGTAAAGTTAAACCAAGGCCTACAGGCTTTTAAAGTAGATGATTATAACACTTCTAAAGAACTAGACACTGTTTTAAACACTATTAAAAGTAGTAAAAAGCAATCCACACATTGGTTTAAACCTCTCATGCGTGTTGCTGCGATACTTGCTGTTTGCTTTAGTTTATATTATTACACAACTACTTTAGATACGACTATAACGACTGAGTTTGCTCAAAAAACAACCATAGAATTGCCAGACGCTTCTAGTGTATCTTTAAATGCAAAATCATTATTAACATTCAATAAGAAAGATTGGAAACATAATAGAAAAGTAGAACTTGATGGTGAAGCCTTTTTTAAAGTCGCAAAAGGGTCATCATTTAAAGTAAAAACAAAAACAGGGCTTGTAACTGTTTACGGAACTCAATTTAATGTCAAACAATGGGACGATTATTTTGAGGTTATTTGCTACGAAGGGTTAGTTGGCGTTACTTACAATTCTCAAGAAACGAAGTTAAATCCTGGTGACAGTTTTTTAATTATCGATGGGAAAATAATTGCTAAAGAAAAAGAAAACCGCACACAACCTTCGTGGCTAAATAACGAAAGTACTTTTAAAAGTACGCCTTACAAAACCGTTATCGCTGAATTTGAAAGACAATATGGCGTTCATATTACTTTACTGAATATTGATTCAAATCAACTGTTTACTGGTAGCTTTGCCCATGATAATATGGATGTGGCTATAAAAGCAATTACCTTACCTTTACGTGTAACTTATAGTAAGACAAACAATACTATAATATTAAAACGTGAGTAGAAAAGATATTCTTTCCCTTCTTTTTATACTGCTCTTTTTAAATGTTACTAGCTTGAAAGCTCAAAACGTTCAAAAAGAAAAGCAATCGCTCTTGACTATTTTAAATATTCTCGAAACACGCTATAACATTAGTTTTTCCTATGCAGACGAAACGATTAAAGATAAAGAAATCACATTACCTAAAGAAGACTTAACTTTAATTGACCTTTTAGAGTTTCTTAAAAAGAAAGTCGAACTAGATTTTGAATTATTAGATAGTCGCTTCATAGCCATTAAACGTTTAAAAAAAGAAAAAGACGATTTTCAACTACAAAAGCTTAAAGAAATTGTTGTTACTAATTACCTTACCAATGGTATCACCAAACTAAATGATGGCTCTATTACTATAAAACCAGAATCTTTTGGTATTCTTCCTGGCTTAATAGAACCCGATGTTTTACAAACCATCCAAGCACTACCAGGTGTTTTAAGTACTGACGAAAAAGTATCTAACATAAATGTTAGAGGAGGTACGCACGATCAGAATTTATTATTATGGGATGGCATAAAAATGTATCAATCCGGACATTTTTTCGGGCTTATTTCAGCCTTTAATCCACATACAACGAAACGTGTTAATGTATATAAAAATGGTACCAGTGCTAAATATGGCGATGGTATTTCAAGCATTATAGATATTGAATTACCAGATGATATTGATAATGAGTTTAAAAGCGGCATTGGCTTTAATTTAATTAACGTTGATGGATACGCAAAAATTCCATTATCAAAAAAAACAGAGTTACAGGTATCAACGCGTCGTTCTGTAACCGATTTAGTGATTACGCCTACTTACGATCAATACCTTAAACGTGTATTTGAAGATTCAGATTTTAGTAAATCCAATAATAATTCCATTTCTCAAAATGAGACGTTTTACTTTTATGACATTACGGCTAAGTTTTTATATGATATTTCTAAAAAAGATAAAATCAGATTTCATTTGTTGCATGTAAATAACAGGTTAAATTATGATGAACAGTCTACTGTTAATAATAGAGATGAAGCTTTAAACAGCAAACTATCACAGCAAAACTCAGCAATTGGGTTAACTTACACCAGAGATTGGACCCATAGACTTTCTACAACATACCAAGTTTATGTTTCTAATTATGATTTAGATGCTACAAATTTTGATATTTTCAACAATCAACGCTTAATTCAAGAAAACGAAGTTTATGATGGTTCTTCAAGATTTGATATTAACTATAAGCACAGCCGCCACCTAAAAATAAACGGTGGTTATCAATTCTCTGAAGTTGGGATTAGCAATTTAGAAGACGTTAACAATCCTGCTTTTAGAAGCTTTATTAAAAACGTTATAAGAAGTCATGCTGTTTATGCTGAAGCATCACTTTTATCGAATAATGCCAAAACCCATTTAAAAATAGGAGGTCGTTTAAATTATATCAACAAGTTTAAGTTATTTCTAGCAGAGCCTAGATTAAGGTTTAGTCAACGTTTTTTAAATAATTTAAAATTCGAAGTTTTAGGGGAATTTAAACATCAAACGACTTCTCAAATTATTGATTTACAAAATGACTTTTTAGGTATTGAAAATCGCCGATGGGTATTATCAAACAATAATGAAGAGAACATCGTTATTAATAATAAAACGATATATCCTGTACCTGTGATAAAAAGCAAACAACTATCCGCTGGTATTCATTATAACAAAAACAAACTACTAGTTAGTGCTGAAGCCTATATAAAAAAAGTAGATGGTATCACTACAAGAAGTCAAGGGTTTCAAAACCAATTTCAATTTATAAATAGCATTGGTAGTTATGAAATCCAAGGATTCGATTTTTTATTAAACAAACAGTTTAGCGATATTATAAGTAGCTGGATTTCTTATTCTTATAGCACTAACAATTACACATTTCCTACTTTAAATAATGGTGAAAAATTTCCTAACAATACAGATCTCAGACATACATTTTCTTTTGCTGGGGCTTATACACAAAACGGTCTTAAACTAGCGTTAGGGCTCAATTGGCATTCTGGTAAACCTAATACACTTCCAGACACAAATCAAAACTCTAATGATAGAGGTATAACTTTCACAAACCCTAACAGTAGTAACTTAAAAGATTATTTACGTGCCGACTGTTCCGCTACTTATAATTTTAATATTTCTGATGCTACACAAGCTACAATAGGAGCTTCTGTTTGGAATGTTTTAAATAAAAAAAATATAATAAATACGTATTATACTTTGGATGACAACAATGAGATTAATACGGTTGAAAATGAATCTCTTGGTATCACTCCTAATGTAAGTTTAAGAATTCATTTTTAATGCTTACTTTTACTGTATGTTGTCTTTTAAAAGAATACAAAATACATGTAGTTTTCTTGCTTTACTAATTACTTTAGTATCGTTTTCGGGGTTTACTAGTGTATCTTCTAACTACGAAAAACCACATACAGAGCTTCTTGTTAGCAAAAATAAAAACAGTCTTTCTACAGATAAACAATACAAGATTTTATCTGAAAGATCTCAAAAAATAGTATTCAATCAGTACATAGTTTTTAGTTTTAAATCTTTATTAAACATACATATCTTAGATTTCGATATCACGTTTAAATCTCAAGAGGAAGCGATTCTACGGTTTGAAAACTACAATAATCTTCTAGAGCAAAACCTTATAGCTCAAACAAACACAATTAAGTCTAAAAATGCCTTTATAGAATAAATCATTCTATGACCAGTTGCCAGCACTATAATACTATGGCAATATTTCAATTTGTTTTTTAATCTATGACATCATTTTGATGCTACATTTACTATTACCATTATGAAGACTTTAAAAAAAGGATTAAGGCTTTTTGCTTTAATACTTATGATTGCCCTAGCAGCTGCATTACCTGTACCTATAACGTTTTATAAAAAAGATAACCTTCCTAAATATACTATTGAACTTGTTGAAAAGAAAGATGATGAAAATGACTGTGAGGATATTAAAGAAATTTCATGACTGAATTGATATAAAAATCAATCCAAACTAATTTAATATTTCCAATTTTACACCAAGTCTTTTAAGTTATATTTTTCACTGAAAACTGGGGTATAAAACAATAACGTTGTCCTTACATTTGAAAAAATAATAACGTCTTATAACACATTGAGGTTATGAGTTAAAAAAATCATTCTGAAAACTCAAAAGCCTTAATCAGTTTTAACAAAATCAAAAATGAAAAAAGAACTAGTCAACAACACCAAACTTTGGAAAATAGAAACCAAAGGCAAATCTCATATTGTAGAATACGGAAAGGTAGATGGTAAACTGAGAAAGAACAAAAAGACTTTTAAAACTGAGGAAGCATGTGAAAAGGATGCAGAAAAACTTATTAAATCTAAAATAAAAGGTGGTTATATTGAACTTAAACTTCAAATAAAGGGGGAAGATCTAGATTTACTGTATAGAATAGAGCAAGTTCAAAGAGGGAATGCTACTATAATTAATGAGGATAGATTATGGACAGACAACGAAGAAATACTGGCAGAAATATGGAAATGTACTGAGTTAGAGTTTTTAGAACTTCGGACAGATTTAAATATCCCAGAAGAATTAGGCAATTTAGTTAACCTTAAAACTCTTAAACTTTCGCTTTTTAAGAGTAAAAGCCTTCCAAAATCTATTAAAAATCTACAAAAACTAGAAGAGCTCGATATTTCGCCAGGCTATGGCATAAATTTTATCATTCCAAATGAAATAGGAGAACTATCTTATCTTAAAAAATTACACCTAAATGGTAATGAAAAATCCATCCTCCCAAGTACCATTTCCAAACTATCCAACTTAGAAACATTAAGAATTGACGGATTTGCTAGTAAAGAGCTACCTAAAAACTTAGGTAATTTATCTCAACTTAAAAAAATAGAATTAAATAATCTTAAACTTTTAGAAACATTACCTGCATCTATTGGAAGTCTGGATAATTTAGAAGAATTAATAGTTCAGTCTTCTAGAAGTTCTTACTCAGACTCTCAACTTCCAGGCCTAGTTATTCCCAAAGAGATTGGAAAACTCACAAACTTAACCAAACTGGACTTGAAAGAAAATGATATTCAATCTTTACCAGACGACATAGGTAATCTAAAAAAACTGAAAGAATTAATAATAGAAGATAATGCTTTTGACCACTTTCCTTTGGGGATTTGTGGGCTAACCAACCTAGAAACATTAGAAATGTATTCTTCTTCGGTTGCCATAAAGCATATCCCAAACGAGTTTGTACACTTAGAGAACTTAGAAGATTTCGAAATTAATTTAAGTGAAGCGTCTAATATACCTTCACAGTTTAGGGTTGAGAGCCTTGGCTTTAACTCCCTCGAACCTGAGTCCATTATTGATTATTTAAGCAATCTTAGCAAAAAACAAAAGACCACTGTCACTAAAAATATACCTGAAGTCCCTTCCAATAAAGAACAATTGGTTAAAAACAGATGGAACCTGATAGAAGATATATTCTCTGATATTAATGTAGAAACATTTGGTGATGATAAAGAGAATATAAAAACATTAAGAGACTTTGTAACTGGAGAATCGTACGACCTACCTTTAGCATTAAGAAAAGACTCTTATGATTATAAACGTATTGTTGACTTGTTGTCCCCATTAGAAGAATGGAACTTTATAGATGAAAGAATTTTTTTATTCATTACTCAAGATGCATTTTATTATCAGGAGAAAAATAGATTTATAGACGGTCCTTCTTTTAGTGGATATCATAAACAATTTTTCAAAAATTGGTTTTTACCTCAACTGAAAAATGAACAAAAAGGCAAGAATCTCTTAGGAAGTATTTTTGAACTACTCATTAATGCTGGAGTAGATGAAAACACTTGTTTCGAAGCATTTCTATCTTCCGTACCGGCAAAAGTTCCATTTAGTCACGCAGATCAAACACCAAACTCTGTTGGCAATTATATTCTTGATAAAGCTAAAAACGACCTGGAAAACCTTACAGACCTTATAATCAAACATAAATTAAGAAGGCCTTTTATTCAATTAATGCTCATTAATGACCGTAAACTATTAGAAAAAAGTTTGCCAAAAATGTTGGTTATAAGGGAATATGAGGGAACAGGTGGAGCAAATAAACACATCCCATTCACTTTACTTGAACTGTTGGTTTCTTATGACATTAAGACCTATGAACATTACATTCATGAGCTGATAGAACAAACAGATTGTCACGAATGTATCATGGAATCCTACAGAATCTTACTAAAATACAATGAGGAAGATTACAGAGACATAACGCTTGCAAAAGTAAAAGAAACGTTAACTATTATTTCTGAGAAGATAAATAAAAACGGAAAAAACCAATTTTCTTGGTCTGTAAAAGGTGGATATGGAGATAACACGCACGAATTTATAGACTGGGCACTAGAAATTTATGGCACAGAATTAAAAGAAACAGTTGCTCAATATGTAGAGCATACTAAAAGACACAATTTAAGGGTTTCTAAAGTTATCGTCGATCACTTTGGTCAAGACGCATTGGATATCATACAACATGATTTTAAAGTGAGAACAACCAGTAATGGAGCCGAAGAATATTATAGAACTTTATTGGGCATTGTTGGAAGGTTTGATTATTCGTCACATTTCGATAAGGTATGGGAACTAGCGACAGATAAAAAAACCAAAATTTCCCAAATGGCAGCATTCGAACTAGCGAGAACAAAAAATATTGAAGTCAAAAATAAAGCACTAGACTATTTAAATTCAAAGAAAGATGCTCAAAGGTTAGCTGCTATGCGTGTTTTTTATTACTGGAGAGATGAAGACACCAAGTCGGCCATCCAGTCTGTTCTTAAAACAGAGAGTAAAGATTTAATAAGAGAAATAGCCGTAGATATTATTTATGGGCAGCAAGACCTTAGTAAGGTGACGGTTGAAGAAATGAAGGAGCGAATACAGGATGCTATTGCTTTAAATAAGCTAAAAACTAAAATAGTAAAATGGCAAAGTAAGCTTCCTCAGTTAATTTGGTCTGATAGGACACCATTTACCCAAGAGGAAATTGACTATTTGTTTTATAGACAAAGCCTGTGCAAAACTATAGCTCCAGATGTAGAAGCTCAACCTATCTATAACTTGGTAGAAAAGAAAAGTGCTGAAGATTTTGCTAAAGCATGGTGGGAATTGGTTCAAAAAGACCAAGACCTATCTATAAAGGAAAAAGGGATTCTTGCTCCTATTGGTATTTGGGGTGGAGAAGAATTAATAAATAGCTTAGCACATGAAGCGTTAAAAAACAAAAAAGTAATTGCTTGTAGCCTATTAGGCCTTATGACCTCTGAAGCTGCTGCTTGGGCTTTAGATAAGGTTATAAAAATTAATGAACCTAAGCAAAATAGCCTTTTAAGAGAAGCCGAAGCTGCTTTTACTGCTATAGCAGATAGTTTAGGACTAACAGCTCTGGAGCTGCAAGAACGAATGCTTCCCGATTTTGGGTTTACAGAGCGTGAACTGAAGTTTACAGAAAACGGTATAGATTATATTTTATTTATTGATAACTCACTTCACTTCAGCTATAAAAATGAAAAAGGAAGCACACTAAAAGGTATTCCTAAAGCTTCTTCAGACTTTAAAAAGAAGCAAAAAGAATCCAATGCTTTATTAAAGACAGTAGCCAAACAATTTTCGCAGTCACTCAATAGGTATTTGGTAACTCAAAAATTTTGGTTCACAGAAGACTGGCAATCATTTTTCCTAAATCATCCTGTTACTTTTGCTTTTGCACAAAAGACTGTTTGGAGTAATGATGAAACCTATTTCATCGCAGGATCTAACGGTGAGTTGGTTGATTTAAAAGACCAGATAGTTAACTTAGGAAAAAATGATCAAATTACTTTAGCACATCCTATCTTAACGGGGCAAGATATGAGTCAAAAATGGATAAACTATTTAGAAAATAAAGCTATTTCATCAACTTTTAATCAACTAACTAGAGATATACACCACTTACCAGAAGAACTGCATGCACAAACTATGGACAATCGTTTTAACCTCAAACAAATTCAGGTCAGCACCTTCAGGCATCGAACCACTAAAGCAGGATGGCGAAGAGGTCTTGTTGTAGGAGGCATGGTTACTTCTTACGAAAAGGCTTTTGAGGCAGACCATATAGAAGCTTTTATAGAAACAAATGAGCTACCTGTAAGAGAAGGTTATGAAGACATAATGACCACTGGCAGATTATATTTTGTTGCTATAGGCGCTGTTCGTACAGATAGCTATATCAATGAAAACCCTTATAATGAAAATGACAGCAGATTAATTCCTTTTAAGGAAATACCACCTATAGTCTTTTCAGAAACGATAGCTGATTTATTGGCAATAACTGCATCTTAAGTCTATATGATAAAAAATAAAATAGATTTGGAATATGCATTTTCCAAATTGAAAGGAAAGATAATCACTTCGGTATGGTACAAAGGCAAGTTTAATATCAGAAGTGATTATCAAACTAACGAAGAAGGACTCTTTCTGGAATGTTCTGATGGTGATGTCTTTCATATTTATCCTGCAGATGAGTTGAATTTAAAGTTCATTTATGGCGTTTACATCAAAAAAATGAATTACTGGGAAAGAGAAAAGAAATATATCAAACACTTAAAAAATGTCACTGTAGAATGGAAAGGCTACATAGGAAAAGAAATACAAGCAATATGGTTGAATTGGGAAAGGATTATAAACCATAGGTTTTCTCGAGGGCATCCAAAATCTAGAACAGATTATCCATATGGTTTAGAACTTCATTTTGATAATAGAGAGCATGTTTACTTAAAAGCAATGAAGATTGTAGACGAAGAAACCAAGCCTTACCTCGGTTACCCAGAAATTACAGTGTTTTTCGATTCCGAAATTAGGGATCGGTATATAAATTTACAAGAAGAATAAAAGAAAAAGAAGTTGGAAAACTAAAAGTAGAATTGCTAAGTAGGTTTAGTGTATTCAAAAAACAAACAGGTTAAAATTCACTAATCACATCCGTTCAGGAACGTGAATCCCTAACAGCTCAAATCCATTTTTAATCGTATTAGCAACCGTATTTGAAAGCTGTACTCTAAATCTTTTTTCGTTATCATTATCTGCTCCAAAAATAGATACGTTTTGAAAAAATGAATTATATAACTTAACCAAATCGTACGTATAATTAGCAATTAAAGCCGGACTGTGTTGTAATGCAGCATTTTGCACGACCTCAGGGAACAATTGGATTTGTTTTAACAATTCTTTTTCTTTTGGATCCAGCTGTACATCGGTTGTACCTGATGTGTCCATCTTATCTTTATCAGCTCTTCTTAAAATAGCCTGAATCCTAGCATAAGTATACTGAATAAAAGGACCTGTATTTCCTTGAAAATCGATAGATTCTTTAGGGTCGAACAAAATACGCTTTTTAGGATCTACTTTTAAAACATAATATTTTAGAGCTCCTAAACCAATGGTTTTATAAAGCGCTTGTTTTTCATCATCAGAATAGCCTTCAAGCTTCCCTAATTCCTCAGAAATCTCACCAGCAGTATTAGCCATATCATCAATTAAATCGTCGGCATCAACCACTGTACCTTCTCTACTTTTCATCTTTCCACTAGGTAAATCGACCATACCATAACTTAAATGGTATAAGTTTTTAGCCCATTCAAAACCAAGTTTCTTTAAAATTAAAAACAATACCTGAAAATGATAATCTTGCTCATTACCAACCGTATAAACCATCCCTCCTACATCTGGAAAATCTTTAATACGTTGTATCGCTGTACCAATATCTTGGGTCATATAAACCGCAGTACCGTCGGCACGTTGTACTATTTTTTTATCTAATCCGTCTTCGGTTAAATCACACCAAACCGAGCCATCGTCCTCTTTAATAAAAACACCAGACTTTAATCCTTCGGTAACAAATTCTTTTCCTAATAAATAAGTATTGCTTTCATAATACAGCGTATCGAAATCCACTCCTAAATTTTTATAGGTGATATCAAAACCATCGTATACCCAACCGTTCATTTTCTTCCAAAGTGCTACCGTTTCTTCATCACCTGCTTCCCACTTTAAAAGCATATCTTGAGCTTCTAATAAAATAGGGGCTTTCTTTTTAGCGTCTTCTTCTGTTTCTCCAGAAGCTATTAAACTTTGTATTTCCTTTTTATACTCCTGATCAAACTTCACATAATAATTCCCCACTAATTTATCGCCTTTCAAATGAGTACTCTCTGGAGTTTCCTCATTTCCAAAACGTTTCCAAGCTAGCATACTTTTACAAATATGAATCCCTCTGTCGTTAATAATTTGAGTTTTGTAAACTTTTGTTCCTGCTGCTTTTAAAATTTCAGCAACGCTATACCCTAAAAGATTATTTCGTACGTGACCTAAATGCAGAGGCTTGTTTGTGTTTGGTGAAGAATACTCTACCATGACTGCTTTTTTTTCTGCCGTAGGCGAAACAAAACCATAGGTTTCATTATTCTTTATATTATTAAAAAAATTGATATAATACGAATCGCTTATTTCAACATTTAAAAACCCTTTCACCACATTAAAGGCCTTAACATCTGTTACATTTTCTACTAAATAATGACCTATAGTCTCCCCTATTTGTACTGGGTTACCTTTAACAAAACGTAACATTGGGAAAATAACAACAGTAATATCACCAGCAAATTCTTTTCTGGTTGCTTGAAATTCTACCGTTTCCAATTCTATACTAAAACTGGATTTTACAGCTTGCTTTACTTGATTAGATAAAGTCTCTTGAAGGCTCATTATATAGTGAATTTTTAAGTGAGCAAAGATAAAACTTTTATTAAAGGATTACCTTCAAAATTAATCTTAATAAAATAGTCGTTTTTTGAAGTGAAAGATTTATTAGTGTTTAAAATAAAAAACACAAATAATTCATTAACATAGAGTTATATTTGACACATAAAAGTGTTTTAAAAAAAAATATGCATTTCATCGATAAAAGTGTTCTTATTCTATGATTTTTGCCGTTTATCTATTCGTCGATTTTTGTGTAAATTTTCTTGTCTCCTTTCGTCTAATTTTTTGGTATTAAAACGCAGAAATTAGATTTTAAAATTGCTTTTTCCAACTTTTGTTCAGTAAAGCTATTAGTAAATCCATTTATTTGGAAATTTTAACACTAACAAATACGTTACAACTTAGTAAAGCGATCTTACTTTCCCTCAAAAATAAGACACTAATAATTATTGCTTGGCTTAATAGTTGTAATTTAAATGTTGTTATGAGGAAAATAATTACTTTAATTATATTTTTATCTATATCGATTAGTCATTCCCAAACTAACGAGGTAGATAGTCTTGCCTTAGAATTAGCTTATCAAACTAAAGATACTTTAAAAATAGATACTTCTATAAAGCTTATTAAATCGCTTTATGATATAAACGACTATGATAGGGCTTTAAAATATATTATTGAAAGTGAAAAACTTTCTAACAATGTAAACTATAGAAAAGGTATTGCTGAAATTACGTATTATAAAGCATTGATCTATGCTGCAAAAGGGGATTATATAAATGCTACTAGTGGTTATGAAAAATCTAAAACCTTATTTAATCAATTAAATGATGCACTTGGTGTTGCCAAAGTAAATAATAGTATTGGTTTAATTGAAATTAAACGAGGGAATTACAATAAAGGTTTGCAGTTCTCGCTTGCGGCGATTAAAGAGTTAGAGAAAAGAAATTTAGTAAACGACCTACGATTGGCTTATAGTAATTTAGCCGATGCTTATTATAACATTAATGCTAACGATAAAGCCATCGAATTTTATTTAAAAGCCTTAAATATTCAAGAGCAATTAAATGATGTTAAAGGGACTAGCCGATCTAACAGTCAACTAGCAGAATTATATTCTTCTAAAAAAGAACATCGAAAAGCAATAGAATATTACGAAAAAGTATTAGCCAATAAAGACCTAAACAGAGATTCTGTACGTGGACGTATTTATCCTAAATTAGGCAGTGAGTATTTAATGTTTAATGATTATGACACTGCGGCTGATTATTTAGTAAAAGGTTTAAAACTTAATAGACGTAGTCGTTATAACGAAGGCATATTAATTGCTTTAAACAGCCTTGGCGATTTAAACTTACAAAAAGGCAAAGTCATTTTAGCTGAAAAACAATTGCTTGAAGCTGGAGCTATTGCTAAAAAAATAGATCATAAAACGGAATTACTTAAGCATTATAGACTAATGAAATCGTTAGATTCTATAAACAAACGATTCGAGAGAGCATTTGTTTGGCAGCGTCAATATTATGATTTAAAAAATAAGATTAAAAAAGCTGAAGTAAAAATAGCTTCAAAAGCTGTAGAACCTATTATAGAACTAGATCCGGATTTTGATAAACCAGTTGCCAATACAGAAAAGGTTGATATTGTAACAAAAACAGCTCCAATAGAACCAGAAAAAAACTTTAATAAGTTTAAAATTATTCTTTACGCTTTATTAGCGGCACTAGCCATTGTATCTACCTTTTTAGTTCTAATTTATCTAAAACGTAACAACAATATAAGGTATACCCAAGAATTAGAAGAGAAGAATATTAAAATTGAATTACAAAACGTCGCTTTTCAGGAGCAAACTAAACATCTTGAAAATGTTAATAATGTAAAAGATAAATTGTTTTCTATCGTTTCCCATGATTTAAAAGATTCTCTTTCTTCTATTAATGGTTTTATAGATTTACTTAAAGATGGTTCTTTATCTAGGGAGGAGTTCGATAACTTAATTCCAGAATTAAGCGAAAATGCAAACAATGCATCCTTATTATTATTTAACTTATTAAACTGGTCTAAATCTCAAATGCAGTCATTAGAGCCTAAGCCTAGTTTATTTGATATTCAAGAAGTTTTTGAAGACAAAGTTAAACTTGTTGAGCAACGCATGGAGAATAAAGGTATCACCTTAACCGATCATTCTTTACGTGATTTTGCTTATGCCGACAGAAGTATGTTCGAAATTGTTATTCAGAACTTACTTGCTAATGCATTAAAATTCTGTAAAAGTGGAGATACTATCACTATTTCAAACCATATTAGTAATGGAAGCTGTATTGTCAGCATTGCAGATACAGGCGTTGGTATTTCTAAACAAAATTTAGAAAAACTATTTAAAAATAGTTCGTTTACTACCGTAGGTACAAATAATGAAAAAGGTACAGGTTTAGGACTCTCTATTTGTAAAGAACTTATAGAATTGAATAACGGTAAAATCTGGGTTGAAAGTACCCAAGGAGTAGGTAGTACATTCTATGTGCAACTACCCAAGTCTAGACCTAACGGCGACTAACCTAAGCCTTAGGTAAAAATACTTCTGCCATCATACAACGTGCACTTCCACCTCCACAAGCTTCAATAGTATTTAAAGAACTTGATACTATTTTAGTGTGTTTCTCTAAGCGTTCTATTTGAGATTTTGTTAAAGAATCATAAGCTGCTTGACTCATAATTAAATAGCGCTCATCGTTAGTCCCTTTTACTTGCAGCATATTACCAGCAAAATTGTTTACTTGTGCTTCGGTGATATCAATAATTTCTTTATTATTTTCCTTTAAATGATTGATGACATTTTTGCGTTCTTTTTTGTCATCAATACTACTTAAACATATAACTGCAAAGGTTTCGCCTAAACACATCATTACATTTGTGTGATAAATAGCTTTACGGGCTCCTTCTACTGTTTGATTAGAGGTGAAGATTACTGGTGTAAATTCAAAATCTTCACAGAACTCAACAAGTAACGCTTCATCTGCTCTTGGCGATAACGCACAATATGCTTTCCTGTTTATGCGATCTAATAACAAACTTCCTGTACCTTCAAGAAAAATTTCTTCTTCCTCAGCACTGGTATAATCAATAACATTATTAATCAAGAATCCATGTTCCTCCAAAGTATTCAAAATATCATCGCGACGTTCAAGACGTCTGTTTTCCGCAAACATAGGATACAAACCTACATCACCATTTTCATGAAAAGACACCCAGTTATTCGGAAAAATAGAGTCTGGAGTATCTGTCACATCTGTATCATTAATCACAATAACATTCACACCTACTGCCCTTAGCTTTTCAACATATGCATCAAATTCTTGTTGTGCTTTGGCATTAACTGTTTCTGGCAATAAGTTATCTATCACTTTTTGATAATAATTGTTTACTGCTGTTTGCTCATTCATCCTAAAACCTATAGGGCGAATCATTAAAATAGTGTTTGTGGTTTGTTGCATTTTATTTAATTGTGATCTACAAATTATAATTTTTGAAACTGAAACTTATTTAATTTATTATGAAAGTAATCTTAGTAATAAAACATTAATCTCTAATAAGAGGCATCGTAGAACAACGTAATAATCCCTCTTGTTTAGCTATTTCGGCATAAGGTACTTCTTCTACCGTGAAAGCTTTTCCTCGTAACCAAGTATTTAAACGTGTGAAGTTTTTCTCTGAAATAATAACATCTTCAGAAATAGAAAACACATTGCTATTCATTTGGTACATTTCTTCTTTAGTTATTTCAAAAATATTTTCTTTTCCAAAGAAATCAACCAGCCATTCATATTCACGTTCAACCAAGAATCCATTTTTATGAAGAATAGCCTTATTCTTTCCAATAGGTTGAAAACAACAGTCTAAATGTAATGCATTTTCTTTTGCATTTGTATTAGATTTTCTAAGTTCAAACGATTTTACTATTTTATCAGGAAATAGTTCTTGAATAGCTATTACGGCATCAATATTTGTGCGAGCTGTTATAATATCTGGATAATCTTCACCTGAATAGGTACCTATAAAAATATAATCATTCCATGGCATCACGTCTCCACCTTCAACATGGCATTCCTCAGGTAATATAATTCTATTCTCTCTATCAACTTGTTCCCAAACATGTTTTATGGCCTTTACCTCTTTTTCTCTATTAGGTAAAATATTAGCACGGATGATTTTATCTTCAATTACAAAAGCAATATCTCGTGAAAAAATTTGATTGCAATCCTTTATAACTTCTGGTCTGTATACTTTAACGTTATACTTTTTAAAAACAGCAGCAACTGCTTCCATTTCTAAAACCATATCTTCTTCTTTCGGGTAGGTACCTGCAATAACATGCTCAATACTTTTTGGATCATAGCATTCTTCAACTTTAGGAATTGGCCCACTACTCTCTGCTGTACCTAAAACAACTGCTCTTAATCTTGATGTTTCGTTTTTAATATTTAATTCTAACATACTATAATTACCCTAGAAAATTTATCATTGAGGTGGCAAAACTAATCATTATTAAAATTACTTTTTGAATTATTCTTAAAAATATTACCTGAAAAAAGAAAAGCTTCATAAAAAAATTATGAAGCTTAACAAATATCGTAATAATATACTTATCTATTGTAAATAGGAGCAAAAGGTCTTTCTGTTTCTCCTATGTATAATTGTCTTGGTCGACCAATAGGTTCTTTACGCAAACGCATCTCCCTCCATTGAGCTATCCAACCAGGTAAACGTCCTAATGCAAACATGACTGTAAACATGTCTGTTGGTATTCCCATAGCTCTATATATAATACCCGAATAAAAATCTACATTTGGATATAGTTTTCTATCTACAAAGTATTGATCTTCTAACGCTTCTTTTTCGAGTCCTTTTGCAATGTCTAAAATTGGATCTTCAATTCCTAAATCACCTAATACTTCATCTGCAGCTTTCTTGATAATTCTTGCACGAGGATCAAAGTTTTTATAAACACGGTGTCCAAAGCCCATTAAACGGAATGGATCGTTTTTATCTTTCGCTTTAGCCATATACTTTTTAGTATCTCCACCATCTTCTTTAATAGCTTCCAACATTTCTAATACAGCTTGGTTAGCACCTCCATGAAGTGGTCCCCAAAGCGCCGATATACCCGCAGATAAAGATGCAAATAATCCAGCATGAGCTGAACCTACTATTCTTACCGTAGATGTTGAACAGTTTTGTTCATGATCTGCATGAAGAATTAATAATTTATCTAAAGCGTCTACTAGAATTTGATTTTGTTTATATTCCTCATTAGGACTTTTGAACATCATTTTCAGAACATTCTCTACATATCCTAAATTTTTATCACCATAATCCAAAGGTAAGCCTTGCTTTTTTCTAAGTGTCCAAGCTACAAGTACAGGTAATTTTCCCATAATTTTAACAACACTTTTGTACATATCCTCTTCAGAATCAACATTTACAGATCCTGGATTAAAAGCTGTTAATGCACTCGTTAATGAAGATATAATCCCCATTGGATGTGCAGATTTAGGAAATGCATCAACAATTTTTCTGATATCATCATCAACTAAAGATTGTGCCTTAATATCATCATGAAATTTATCATTTTGTTCTTTTGTTGGAAGCTCTCCAAATATCAATAAATAAGCGACTTCTAAAAAGTCTGCTTTTTCTGCTAATTCTTCAATACTGTAACCTCTATATCTTAAAATTCCTTTTTCACCATCTAAAAATGTTATAGCACTTTCGCATGAACCTGTATTTTTATAGCCAGGATCAAGTGTAATGACACCTCCTGTACTACTTCTTAATGCTTTTGCATCAATTGCAATTTCTTTTTCTGTTCCTGTTATTAAAGGGAATTCATGTTTCTGACCGTCTATTTCTATAGTAGCAGTATTTGCCATATTTTAAATGAATTTATTTTATTATGTTCCACGCTAAATTACAAAATATGTCGGTATTTATAAAAAGAACTATCAAAGGTTTTTGTAATAATCAAATCACTAAAATTGATAATAAAAAAAGCGGTTATTATTAAATAATAACCGCTTAAAATGTAAAGTTTATTTTTACTATTTTATTTTGAATGCTTTTTCTTGAGGGAAATAAGCAACACTTCCTAGCTCTTCTTCAATTCGAAGTAGTTGATTGTATTTAGCCATACGATCACTACGAGACGCAGAACCTGTTTTAATTTGCCCTGTATTTAAAGCAACTGCTAAATCTGCAATTGTATTGTCTTCAGTTTCTCCAGAACGGTGAGACATTACAGATGTATAACCTGCATTGTGTGCCATATTAACAGCTGCAATGGTTTCTGTTAATGTTCCTATTTGATTCACTTTTATAAGAATTGAGTTAGCAATACCTTCGTCAATACCACGCGATAAACGCTCTACATTGGTTACAAATAAATCATCTCCAACTAACTGTACCTTATCTCCTACTAATTCTGTTAAATATTTCCAACCTTCCCAATCATTTTCATCCATTCCATCTTCAATAGAGATAATTGGATATTTAGCAACTAATTCTGCTAAGTAATCCGCTTGTTCTTTACTTGTTCTTACGACACCTGTATCTCCTTCGAATTTTTTATAATCGTATTGTCCATTTTCATAGAATTCAGCTGAAGCACAATCTAAAGCGATTTTTACTTCATCTCCAAACTTATATCCAGCATTCTCAACTGCCTTTGCTATAGTTTCTAAAGCATCCTCAGTTCCTCCTGCTAAGTTTGGAGCAAATCCACCTTCATCACCTACTGCTGTACTTAAATTTCTATCGTGCAATACTTTCTTAAGATTATGGAAAATTTCAGTTCCCATTTGCATGGCATGGGTAAAGTTTTTAGCCTTAACTGGCATAACCATAAACTCTTGAAACGCTATAGGTGCATCACTATGAGATCCTCCATTAATGATATTCATCATTGGTAATGGCAATGTATTAGCAGAAACACCTCCTACATAACGATATAATGGCAACCCTAACTCTCCTGCTGCTGCTTTAGCTACGGCTAAAGAAACACCTAAAATAGCATTGGCTCCTAATTTTGATTTGTTTGGTGTACCGTCTAAATCAATCATTATTTGATCGATTAAATTTTGTTCGAATACTGAAACTCCTAATAATTCTTCAGCAATAATAGAGTTTACATTATCTACAGCTTTAGTTACACCTTTTCCCATATAGGCAGCACCTCCATCACGTAACTCAACAGCTTCATGTTCTCCAGTTGATGCTCCAGATGGTACAGCAGCTCTCCCTAATACATCATTTTCAGTTACTACATCTACTTCAACCGTAGGGTTTCCTCTTGAATCTAGAATTTGTCTTGCGTGGATATTAATTATAATACTCATAATTGGTTGTTTTTAATCTTTAATACTTCAAATTTACAGCTAAATCTTATTTATTTTAAGATGTTTTTGAAGAAATACTCAAAACGACATCTATAACGTTTTAGTAAAAATGAAGGCATCTAAAAAGTTTAGAAACTGTCATCTTGAGCCTTTCGACTTCGCTCGAGACAGGCTACGTCGAAAAATCTCTAAATACAAATATTTATCTCTAGAGATTCTTCGGTCGTACCTCCATCTGAATGACACATTTTAGACACCTTTATTTTAATGATTATTTTTTAATATTTTCAATGAATTGATCGAAGAGATAAGCCGAATCATGTGGTCCTGGACTTGCTTCAGGGTGGTACTGTACTGAAAAACAATTTTTGCTTTTCATAGCCAAACCTGCTACTGTATCGTCATTTAAGTGGACATGAGTTATTTGTAAATCTGGATTCGCTTCAGATTCTTCTCTATTTACAGCAAATCCGTGATTTTGAGAAGTAATCTCTCCTTTTCCTGTCACTAGATTCTTTACCGGATGATTAATCCCTCTATGACCATTGTGCATTTTATAAGTAGAGACACCATTGGCTCTAGCAATAACTTGATGTCCTAAACAAATACCAAATAAAGGTAAATCTCTTTTTATAATTTCTTTTGCCAAATTCTGTGCCTCAATTAATGGCTCAGGATCTCCTGGTCCATTAGATAAAAAGTAACCATCTGGTTTAAAAGCTTCTAAATCTTCAAACTTAGAATTGTATGGAAATACTTTTATATAAGCATCTCTGCTTGCTATATTTCGTAAGATGTTTTTCTTTATACCTATATCTAAAGCTGCTACTTTATAAGTTGCATTCTCATCTCCAAAATAATAAGGTTCTTTTGTTGACACTTTTGATGCCAATTCTAAACCTTCCATCTTTGGAACTTCAGCCAATTGTTTCTTTAAACCTTCAACATTATCAACCTCTGTAGAAATAACGGCATTCATGGCACCATTATCTCTAATATAGCTTACTAAAGCACGAGTATCTACATCTGAAATCGCTAACAAGTTATTTTTATTCAAAAATTCTTCTAAAGAACCTTCAGAATCAACTCGAGAATACACATAACTAAAGTTTTTACAAATTAACCCAGCAATTTTAATCGAATCTGATTCTACTTCATCTGCATTGGTTCCGTAATTACCAATATGTGCATTGGTAGTTACCATTAATTGACCAAAGTAAGATGGGTCTGTGAAAATCTCTTGGTAACCTGTCATACCCGTATTAAAACAGACTTCACCAAAAGAAGTACCTTGTTTGTTCCCCACTGCCTTACCATGAAAAATAGTACCATCAGCTAGAAGAATGATGGCTTTTTGTCTTTTTTGATATTTCATATTTTCGAAAAGTTTTACAAAATTGCATAAAAAAAAGGATAAACTAAAATAGTTTATCCTTAATATTTCAAATGCTTATTAACATTTATTCTTCTTCGTTAGTTGCTTTCGTTTCTACAACAGGAGCAGCAGCTGGTTTAGAACCACCTCTTCTACTTCTTCTTGTTGTTTTCTTAGCCTTCTTATCTGCATTGTAAATTTCGTTGTAATCTACAAGTTCAATCATAGCCATATCCGCATTATCTCCTAAACGATTACCAAGTTTTATAATTCTTGTATAACCTCCTGGACGATCAGCAACTTTTGCTGCAACATCTCTAAATAATTCAGCAACTGCATCTTTTTGTCTAAGACGAGCCATCACAATACGTCTGTTGTGAGTTGTATCTTCTTTAGACTTTGTAATCATTGGTTCAACAAATTGTTTTAAAGCTTTTGCTTTAGCAACTGTTGTATTAATACGTTTGTGCTCTATTAAAGAACAAGCCATATTAGCCAACATTGATTTTCTGTGAGCAGTTTTTCTACCTAAATGATTTATTTTTTTTCCGTGTCTCATGACTTTTATTATTAACCATCATCTTGCTTCAACTCTCTACGAGGAGCAAAATATGACGTGTTAGTCTTTATCTAATTTATATTTGCTTAAATCCATTCCGAAATTTAATCCTTTTACATTTACAAGCTCTTCAAGCTCTGTTAAAGACTTCTTACCGAAGTTTCTGAATTTCATTAAATCGTTTTTGTTGAATGATACTAAATCTCCTAAAGTATCTACTTCTGCAGCTTTTAAACAGTTAAGTGCACGTACAGATAAATCCATATCGATTAACTTAGTTTTAAGCAACTGTCTCATATGTAATGATTCTTCATCATATGTTTCAGTTTGTGCGATTTCATCCGCTTCCAAAGTGATACGCTCATCAGAGAATAACATAAAGTGGTGAATCAATGTTTTAGCAGCTTCTGTTAAAGCATCTTGTGGTGTAATAGAACCATCAGTAATAATTTCAAAAACTAATTTTTCGTAATCAGTTTTTTGTTCTACACGATAGTTTTCAATACTATACTTAACATTCTTAATTGGTGTATAAATTGAATCTGTAAAGATAGTTCCAATTGGTGCAGCAGCTTTCTTATTTTCTTCTGCAGGAACATAACCTCTACCTTTTTCAATAGTAATTTCCAAGTTAAAATTAACTTTAGGATCTAAGTTACAGATAACTAATTCTGTATTTAATACTTGGAATCCTGAAATAAATTTTTGAAAATCTCCAGCTGTTATTCTATCTTGACCAGAAATTGAAATTGAAATAGATTCATTATCAATATCATCAATCTGTCTTTTAAATCTAGCTTGTTTTAAGTTTAGGATGATTTCTGTAACATCTTCAACGACTCCAGCAATTGCAGAAAACTCATGATCTACACCTTCAATTCTAACCGATGTAATTGCAAATCCTTCTAATGAAGAAAGCAAAACTCTTCTTAGTGCGTTACCTACTGTTAATCCGTAACCAGGTTCTAGTGGTCTGAATTCGAATTTACCTTCGAAATCAGTAGAATCAATCATGATTACTTTATCTGGTTTTTGAAAATTAAATACTGCCATACTTTTCTTCGTTTTAATTGTTATTTAGTTGCGCGATCTAAAAGTTTGAAGAAGACTAATAAATCCTTTGGCTAAATACCAATATGATTAATTTATTATTTAGAATATAATTCGACGATGAATTGTTCGTTAATGTTTTCTGGAATTTGAATTCTAGCAGGAACAGAAACATAAGTTCCTTGTTTTGTATCATCATTCCAAGTAATCCATTCGTAAACGTGACTTGAGTTTGATAAAGATCTATCAATTGCCTCAAGCGATTTTGATTTTTCTCTTACTGCAACAACATCTCCAGCTTTTAATTGGTAAGAAGGAATATTTACTAATTCCCCATTTACAGTAATATGCCTGTGAGATACTAATTGTCTTGCACCACTTCTAGAAGGAGAAATTCCCATTCTGTATACTACATTATCTAATCTAGATTCACATAATTGTAATAAAACCTCACCAGTAATACCTTGTGCAGCTCTTGCTTTTTTAAATAAACCTCTGAATTGACGCTCTAAAATACCATAAGTATATTTAGCTTTTTGTTTCTCCATTAACTGGATTGCGTATTCAGATTTTTTCCCACGTCTTCTGTTGTTTCCGTGTTGACCTGGAGGATAATTTCTCTTTTCAAAAGATTTATCATCTCCAAATATTGCTTCGCCAAATTTACGAGCGATTTTAGTTTTAGGACCAGTATATCTTGCCATTTTAAATTTGTTTGTGAGAGTGATTATGAATTAAGGTCTTAATCTTATCCTTCGATAATCTTTTTGGTCTCTCGTTGATACTTGTTATTATTTTTTCAGTTTGCAAATTTATGCAAAAAACTAACACCATCTGATAATCAGATAATATTAATTTTATTGACGATTTTTAACCCTTCTACTTCGCTCAGGGCAGGTTTACAATTTTTGATTTAAAATGATACAAAGAATTGTAAACGTAAGATCGTAATTCGTTAAACTCTTCTACGTTTTGGTGGGCGACATCCATTATGTGGTAATGGAGTAACATCTATAATTTCTGTTACTTCAATCCCTGCATTGTGGATAGAACGAATAGCAGATTCTCTACCATTTCCAGGTCCCTTAACATAAACCTTTACTTTCTTCAAACCAGCTTCCTGTGCTACAGCAGCAGCATCTTCAGCAGCTAATTGAGCAGCATAAGGTGTGTTTTTCTTAGAACCTCTAAATCCCATCTTACCAGCAGAAGACCATGAAATAACGTCTCCTTTTTTATTGGTAAGCGAAATAATAATGTTATTGAAAGAAGCCGTAACATGTGCTTCTCCAACAGAGTCTACAATAACTTTACGTTTTTTAGTGCTTGTTTTTGCCATATTTTTTTAGTTTCTAGTTGTTAGTTGTTAGTATTAGAATCCTAAACTTTTACATTTCAAACAGATTCCATCTAACGACTAAATACTAATGACTTTTAATTATTTAGTTGCTTTCTTTTTGTTAGCAACTGTTTTTCTTCTACCTTTTCTAGTTCTGGAGTTGTTCTTAGTACGTTGCCCTCTTAATGGAAGACCAGATCTATGACGAATACCTCTGTAACATCCAATATCCATTAATCGCTTAATGTTCAATTGTGTTTCAGAACGTAATTCACCTTCGATTGTATAAGTTCCAACAGCTTCACGAATACCACTAATTTGGTCATCGCTCCAGTCTTGAACTTTAGTACTTTCGTCAACCTTAGCGGCTGCTAAAATTTCTTTTGCTCTACTTCTACCTATTCCATAGATATAAGTTAAAGAGATTACTCCTCTTTTGTTTTTTGGTATGTCTACACCTGCAATTCTTGCCATAATTACCCTTGTCTTTGTTTAAATCTAGGATTCTTTTTGTTTATAACGTAAAGTCTGCCTTTTCTTCGTACGATTTTACAATCCGCACTTCTCTTTTTAAGTGATGCTCTTACTTTCATCGTATTAGTATCTATAAGTTATTCGAGCCTTTGTTAAATCGTAAGGACTCATTTCTAATTTCACTTTATCTCCTGGTAATAATTTAATATAATGCATACGCATTTTACCAGAAATATGTGCTGTCACAATGTGACCATTTTCTAATTCAACACGAAACATAGCATTTGATAATGCTTCTATAATTGTTCCGTCTTGTTCTATTGCTGCCTGTTTTGCCATAGTAGATATATATTAAGCGCTAGCTTTTCTATTTTTACCAGTTTTCATCAAGCCATCATAATGTCTATTTAACAAGTATGAATTTACTTGTTGCATAGTGTCAATTGCAACTCCAACCATGATTAATAATGAGGTTCCTCCAAAAAATAATGCCCAACCTTGTTGTACATCCATAAGCTTAACAATAAACGCTGGGAACACAGCTATAAGTGCTAAAAATATAGATCCCGGTAAGGTTATTTGAGACATAATTTTATCCAGATATTCTGAAGTTTCAGAACCTGGACGAATACCAGGAATAAAACCACCACTACGTTTTAAATCGTCTGCCATTTTATTTGTTGGTACAGTGATCGCTGTATAGAAATATGTAAATACGATTATTAATAAAGCGAAAACAACATTATACCAAAAACCAAACATACTTGCTGGACCAAGATTAGTAACTAACCAGGCTCCTACAGATGAATCTTTTAATAAATCTGTACCACCAATCATACCAGGCACAAACATAATAGCTTGCGCAAATATAATAGGCATTACTCCAGAAGCATTTAGCTTTAATGGAATGTATTGTCTTGAACCTGCCATAGCACTTTTCTCATAACCACCAGAAGCAGTTCTTCTTGCGTATTGTACAGCTATTTTTCTAACAGCCATAACAAGCATGATTGTAACTAAAATAATAACAAACCAAATAACTAATTCAAAAAGAATAAGCATCACGTTGTTACCTTCTAATCTAGTAGCGGCATTTTGAATAAATGACTGAGGCAATGTTGCAATAATACCAACCATGATTAATAATGAGATTCCATTACCAATTCCTTTGTCTGTAATTTTTTCACCTAACCACATAGCAAAAATACAACCAGTGACTAAAATACTTACAGATGAGAAATAGAATAAAGGTCCAGTACCTAATAAAAAGGCACTTTGTGGAACTCCTAAACTTGGTAAACTTGCTAAATAACCTGGTGCTTGCAATAAGCAAATAGCAATCGTTAACCAACGTGTAATTTGATTAACTTTCTTTTGCCCACTAGCTCCTTCTTTTTGCAGTTTTTGCAAATAAGGAATAGCGATACCCATTAATTGTACAACAATAGAAGCAGAAATGTAAGGCATAATACCCAAAGCAAATACAGATGCTCTAGAAAAAGCTCCTCCAGTAAACTGGCTAAGTAGTCCTAATAACCCTGTACTAGTACTGTCTCCTAATGCAGCTAATTGTGCAGCATCAACACCTGGCAACGTCACCTGAGTACCAAAACGATATACTAATAACAGTCCTAGTGTCACTATGATCCTGTTTCTTAGCTCCTCAATTTTCCAAACATTTTTAAGCGATTCTATAAACTTCATACTCTTAATATGGTCTTATAATGTTATTGCTTCTCCTCCAGCTGCTTCAATAGCTGCTTTTGCGGAAGCTGTAAATTTATGTGCAGATACTTTTAATTTTGCTTTTAACTCTCCTCTACCCAAAATCTTAACTAGATCATTTTTTCCGGCTAAACGGTTAGAGAATAAAATTTCAAAGTCTACTGTATCCTTAATTTTTTTATCATCAACTAATTGTTGCAACGTATCTAAATTGATACCTTGATATTCAACACGGTTAATGTTTGTAAAACCAAATTTAGGAACACGTCTTTGAAGTGGCATTTGCCCACCTTCAAATCCTAGTTTTTTAGAATACCCAGAACGAGATTTAGCTCCTTTGTGACCACGCGTAGCAGTACCACCTTTTCCAGAACCTTGTCCTCTACCTATTCTTTTCCCTTGATTTTTTACTGAACCTTCTGCAGGTTTTAAATTACTTAAATCCATTTTCAGTTTTATATTATTTTGCTTCCTCTACAGAAACTAAATGTGAAACTTTAGCAACCATACCTAAGATATTAGGTGTAGCTTCGTGCTCTTTTACTTGACCAATCTTTTTAAGACCAAGAGCTTCTAAAGTTCTTTTTTGTCTTTGCGTACGATTGATTGCGCTTTTAACTTTTTTTACTTTAATCTTTGCCATCTCTGATGTTATTAAGCGTTAAAAACTTGTTCAAGTGAAATACCTCTATCTCTAGCGATTGCATTAGCATCTCTTAATTGTAATAAAGCATCAAACGTTGCTTTTACTACATTATGAGGATTAGAAGATCCTTGAGATTTTGATAATACATCATGTACACCAACAGCCTCAAGAACAGTTCTAACAGCACCACCAGCAATAACTCCTGTACCAGGAGCTGCAGGTATGATGTTTACTCTTGCTCCACCATATTTCCCTTTTTGTTCATGTGGTAAAGTCCCTTTTATAATAGGAATTCTTACTAGATTTTTCTTAGCATCTTCAACTGCTTTTGCAATAGCACTAGCAACATCTTTAGATTTTCCTAAACCTTGTCCTACAACACCAGCTTCATCACCAACTACAACAATTGCTGAAAAACCAAATGCTCTACCACCTTTAGTTACTTTTGTAACTCTTTGTACACCAACTAAACGATCTTTAAGATCTAATCCACCTGGTTTTACTAACTCTGCACTTTTATATTTTTGAAACATAATATTCTAGAATTTAAGTCCTGCTTCTCTAGCTCCTTCAGCTAATGATTTTACTCTACCATGATATAAATAACCACCTCTATCAAAAGCGATTGCTTCTACACCTGCTTTTAAAGCTTTCTCAGCAACTGCCTTTCCTACTAGAGTAGCGATTTCTGATTTATTACCTTTTGCAGAACTAATATCTTTATCTCTTGAAGATGCAGCACTGATAGTTGTACCATTTACGTCATCCACAATTTGAGCATAAATTTCTTTATTACTTCTAAAAACAGTTAATCTCGGTCTAGCTTCTGTACCAGAAACGATCTTACGAATTCTGTTTTTAATCCTTTGTCTTCTTTGATTCTTTGTTAATGCCATAACTATTTTATTAAGCTGATTTACCTGCTTTTCTTCTTATTTCTTCACCAACAAACTTAATTCCTTTTCCTTTGTAAGGTTCAGGTTTTCTAAATCCGCGGATTTTTGCAGCTACTTGACCAACAAGTTGTTTATCGAATGATGTTAACTTTACTAATGGATTCTTTCCTTTTTCTGAAACTGTTTCAACTTTTACTTCTGGAGCAATGTTTAAAACAATATTATGAGAAAAACCTAAAGCTAAATCTAATTTTTGACCTTGATTAGATGCTCTGTAACCTACACCAACCAATTCCAATTCTTTAGTCCATCCTTTAGATACACCTTCGACCATGTTATTCATTAATGATCTATATAAACCGTGTTTAGCTTTTTGTTCTTTAGAGTCAGAAGAACGTGTTACTAAAACGTTTCCATCTTCAACTTTAATCTCTACAGTATCGAACTCTTGGGTTAACTCTCCCAATTTCCCTTTTACTGTAACTACGTTATCCTTTACTTCTACTGTAACTCCTTCTGGAATTGCAACTGGGTTATTTCCTATTCTTGACATTTCTTTCTCCCTTTTAGATTAGTAAACGTAACATAACACTTCGCCACCTACATTATCTCTTTTGGCTTGTTTACCAGTCATTACTCCATGAGAAGTTGAAACGATGGCAATACCAAGACCATTAAGGATTCTAGGTAATTCTTTAGAACCAGCATACTTACGTAAACCTGGTTTACTAATTCTTTGAAGTTTCTTAATTACAGGTTCTTTAGTTTCTTTGTTGTACTTAAGTGCTATTTTAATAGTCCCTTGTACTGAAGAATCATCAAACTTGTAGCTTAAAATATATCCTTGTTCGAATAATATTTTAGTGATGTCCTTTTTTAAGTTAGATGCAGGAATCTCAACCACTCTATGGTTAGCTCGTATTGCATTTCTAACTCTCGTAAGATAATCCGATATTGGATCTGTATACATATTTATTAATTTGCGGTAGTGGTTTTCAAAAGAACCCTTCTTTTGAACCTAAAACCAATTTATAATTCTTTTTTTACCAACTTGCTTTTCTAACACCAGGTATTAATCCTTGGTTAGCCATTTCTCTAAATGTTACACGAGAAATTCCAAAGTTTCTCATATACCCCTTAGGTCTTCCTGTTAATTTGCATCTGTTGTGCATACGAATAGGAGAAGCGTTTTTAGGTAACTTCTGTAATGCTTCATAATCTCCAGCTTCTTTTAAAGCTTTACGTTTCTCTGCATATTTAGCTACTGTTTTTGCTCTTTTAACCTCACGGGCTTTCATTGATTCTTTAGCCATAACTTAGTTCTTTTTAAAAGGTAACCCTAGTTCTGTTAATAATGATTTTGCTTCTTTATCTGTATCAGCAGATGTTACAAATGTAATATCCATTCCAGAAATTTTATTAACCTTATCAATGTTAATTTCTGGGAATATTATTTGCTCAGTAACTCCTAAATTGTAGTTACCTCTACCATCAAATCCAGTTGCTTTTATACCATTAAAGTCTCTTACACGCGGTAACGCAGAAGTAACTAAACGGTCTAAGAATTCATACATTCTTTCTCCACGTAAAGTAACTTTAGCGCCAATTGGCATCCCTTTACGTAATTTGAATGATGCAACATCCTTTTTAGATAATGTTGATATAGCTTTTTGTCCAGATATAGTAGTTAATTCTTCTACTGCATAGTCGATTAACTTTTTGTCTGCTACTGCTGCTCCAACTCCTTTAGATATTACGATCTTTTTAAGTACTGGAACTTGCATAACATTCTTATATCCAAATTCTTCGGTAAGAGCTGCAATTACTCTGCTTTTATACTCTTCTTTAAGTCTAGGTGAATATGCCATAACTATATTACTTCATTAGATTTTGTTGAAAATCTTACTTTCTTATCGCCTTCTACTCTATAACCTACTCTAGTTGTTTCTCCGTTTGAAGTTAACAATGATAAGTTTGAAATATGAATAGGAGCCTCTTTTTCTACGATTCCTCCTTGAGGACTTTGTGCACTTGGTTTAGTATGTTTCTTAACCATGTTAACACCCTCAACAATCGCTTTGTTCTTGTCTATTAATACCTTTTGTACTTTACCTTCAGATCCTTTATGATCTCCAGCAATTACTTTTACAGTATCTCCAGTTTTTATTTTAAGCTTTGTCATCTTAAATTGATGTATTAAAGCACCTCTGGTGCTAATGATACAATTTTCATGAATTGTTTATCACGAAGTTCTCTAGCAACAGGACCAAATACACGTGTTCCTCTCATTTCACCCGTTGGGTTTAATAAAACACAAGCATTATCGTCGAATCTAATATAAGATCCATCAGGTCTTCTTACTTCCTTTTTAGTACGAACAACAACTGCAGTTGAAACAGCACCTTTTTTAATGTTTCCATTAGGTGTTGCATCTTTAACAGAAACAACTATTTTGTCTCCTACAGAAGCGTATCTTCTCTTAGTACCACCTAGAACACGTATTGTTAATACTTCTTTTGCTCCAGTGTTATCTGCTACCTTTAATCTTGATTCTTGCTGTACCATAATTATTTAGCTCTTTCTATGATTTCAACTAATCTCCAACATTTAGATTTACTTAAAGGTCTTGTTTCCATGATCTTTACAGTATCTCCAATATTACAATCGTTTGTTTCGTCGTGTGCAACATATTTTTTTGTTTTTAACACGAACTTACCATACATAGGGTGCTTTACTTTTTTAACTTCTGCAACAACTATTGATTTTTGCATTTTGTTACTAGTAACAACTCCTATACGTTCTTTTCTTAAATTTCTTGTTTCCATCTTTCAGCAGAATTATTGTAATTCTCTTTTAGTTAATTCTGTCGCAATTCTAGCTACTGTACGTCTAATACTACGTAACTGAATTGGATTTTCTAAAGGAGATATTGCATGAGCCATTTTTAGGTCTGAATAACTTTTTTTAGTCTCACCAAGTTTCTCTTGTAACTCAGCTGTAGATAATTCTTTAATTTCTGATTGTTTCATAATATCAAATAAATTATGCTTCGTAATCGCGAGCAATTAAAAACTTAGTTTTTACTGGTAGCTTTTGCGCTGCTAAACGTAATGCTTCTTTAGCAACATCTAACGGCACACCTCCAATTTCAAATAAAACACGACCTGGTCTACAAACGGCTACCCAATATTCAACGGCACCTTTACCTTTACCCATACGTACTTCAAGAGGCTTTTTTGTGATAGGCTTGTCTGGAAATATTTTAATCCAAAGTTGTCCTTCTCTTTTCATGTAACGTGTAGCGGCAATACGAGCTGCTTCAATTTGACGTGACGTTATAAAAGTTGCGTCTAATGCTTTTATTCCAAAAGTACCGTAAGAAAGTTGGTGCCCTCTTCCAGAGAGACCTTTCATACGTCCTTTTTGTTGCTTACGAAATTTTGTTCTTTTAGGCTGTAACATTTTTTCTTTACTTTATAAAAAATTACTTTCTACGACGAGGGTTAGATTTATTTCCGCCACGTCCTCCTGCTCCACCTTTTCCTTGCTTTTTGGACAAACCAACTAGCGGAGAAAGTTCTCTTTTACCATATACTTCACCTTTCATGATCCATACTTTAACACCCAATCTACCATAAGTAGTGTGCGCCTCAACTAAAGCATAATCAATATCAGCTCTGAAGGTAGATAAAGGAATACGTCCTTCTTTGTAGTGTTCAGAACGTGCCATTTCAGCACCATTTAAACGACCACTAATTTGGATTTTAATCCCTTCTGCATTCATACGCATAGTAGCAGCGATAGCCATTTTTATTGCACGTCTGTATGAAATTCTATTTTCAATCTGACGAGCAATACTAGATCCTACTAAAAATGCATCAAGTTCAGGTCTTTTAATTTCAAAGATGTTAATCTGAACTTCTTTTCCAGTAATTTTTTTAAGCTCTTCTTTTAACTTGTCTACCTCTTGTCCACCTTTCCCGATAATAATACCTGGTCTTGCAGTAGTGATAGTAACGGTTACAAGTTTTAAAGTTCTTTCAATAATTACTCTACTTACACTAGCTTTAGATAAACGTGCATGAACGTATTTTCTAATTTTATCGTCTTCGGCAAGCTTATCTCCATAATCATTACCTCCGTACCAGTTAGATTCCCATCCTCTGATAATTCCTAAGCGATTCCCGATTGGATTTGTTTTTTGTCCCATATCTATCTTAGCTTTGTGTATTATTGTTTGCTCCAACTACGATTGTTACGTGGTTTGAACGTTTTCTAATTCTGTGCGCACGTCCTTGTGGTGCTGGACGTAATCTTTTTAACATAGATCCGCTATCAACTTTAATCTCCTTTACTACCAATCCAGCCTCTTCTATATTAGCTTCTTCATTTTTAGATTGCCAGTTTGCAATTGCAGACAACAACAATTTCTCTAAACGACCAGAAGCTTCTTTTTGGTTGAATTTTAAGATATTAAGTGCATGTTCTACCTTTTCACCTCTTACTAAATCGGCTACTAAACGCATTTTTCTCGGTGATGTAGGACAGTTATTAAGTTTAGCAAAAGCAACGTGCTTTTTTGCTTCCTTAATAGCGTCTGCCATTTGTTTTTTACGACTTCCCATAGCTTACTACTTTTTACCTTTATTTTTAGCACCAGCGTGTCCACGGAATGAACGTGTTGGTGAAAATTCTCCTAACTTATGACCTACCATGTTTTCTGTTACATAAACAGGTACAAATTGACGGCCATTGTGTACTGCGATTGTTTGTCCAACAAAATCTGGAGTAATCATACTAGCTCTTGACCAAGTTTTGATTACTGTTTTCTTGTTAGATTCAACATTAACAGCTACTTTCTTCTCTAATTTATAATGAACGTAAGGTCCTTTTTTTAATGATCTTGCCATGTCTTATTTCTTTCTACGTTCTACAATATATTTATTACTTGCTTTAGTCTTAGAACGTGTTCTATATCCTTTAGCTGGAATACCGTTTCTTGAACGAGGGTGTCCTCCTGAAGATTTACCTTCACCACCACCCATTGGGTGATCGACTGGATTCATAACTACCGGTCTAGTACGTGGTCTTCTTCCTAACCATCTTGTTCTACCTGCTTTACCACCAACTAATAATTGATGATCAGAATTAGAAACAACACCTATAGTAGCCATACAGTTAACAAGAATTAACCTTGTTTCACCTGAAGGTAATTTAATAGTAGCAAATTTACCATCTCTTGCCATTAACTGTGCAAAAGCACCAGCACTACGAGCCATAACAGCTCCTTGTCCTGGACGTAACTCTACACAAGAAATAATAGTTCCTAATGGAATTTCACTTAATGGCATTGCATTTCCGATTTCCGGAGCAACTTCTTCTAAACCAGAAACCACATTTTGCCCAACTTGTAATCCATTTTGAGCAATAATATATCTCTTTTCTCCATCTTGATAATTCAATAATGCGATAAAAGCGGTTCTGTTTGGATCATATTCGATAGACTTAACTTCTGCTGGAATTCCAGCTTTGTCACGTTTAAAATCGATAATACGATACTTTTTCTTATGACCTCCACCTATATAGCGCATGGTCATTTTTCCTTGACTGTTTCTACCACCAGACCTTTTATTCGGAACGAGTAAACTCTTTTCCGGCTTATCAGTAGTTATGGCGTCAAATCCATTTACTACTCTAAATCGCTGTCCTGGTGTGATTGGTTTTAATTTTCTTACTGACATTGTTGTCTAATTACATGTTACTGTATAAATCAATCATTTCACCTTCCGCCAGTTGTACAATTGCTTTTTTAACAGCATTTGTTTTACCATGTTGAATACCTGTTTTTGTAAAACGGGTTCTTCTATCTGGACGGACATTTATAGTACGAACTTTTTCAACAGAAACACCATAAGCAGCTTCCACCGCTTTTTTAATTTCTACCTTGTTCGCCTTTGTCTTCACCGCGAAAGTATAGCAATTTCTTAACTCGCTATCTGCAGTCGCTTTTTCTGTGATTATAGGTTTAATTAAGATACTCATCTGTTTCTTATTTACTTAAGTTTGTTTCAATTCCTTCTAAGGCACCTTCTAAAAGCACGACTTGATTTGCATTTAAAATCTTGTAAGTACTTAATTCCGAGGAAGTTATAACCTCTGAACCTTTTAAATTGCGCGATGACAAATATACGTTATTATTTGACCCACCCAACACAAACAGAGATTTTTTGTTTTCAAGTTCTAACGCTTTTAAAACCGCTGTAAAGTTTTTCGTTTTTGGAGCATCAAAATTAAAGTCTTCTAAAACTGTAATTGACTTTTCTCCTGCTTTGATACTTAATGCAGATTTACGCGCTAAACGCTTAACGTTTTTATTAAGTTTGAAGTTATAATTTCTTGGTCTTGGACCGAACATACGACCTCCTCCTTTAAATATACCAGACTTAATACTACCTGCTCTTGCTGTACCAGTTCCTTTTTGCTTTTTAATCTTACGTGTACTTCCAGTAATCTCACCTCTTTCTTTAGATTTGTGAGTTCCTTGACGTTGGTTTGCTAAATATTGTTTAACATCCAAATATACAGCGTGATTATTAGGCTCAATAGCGAACACATCTTTAGAAAGGTCTGCCTTTCTTCCTGTGTCTTTTCCGTTTATATCTAAAACTGCTACTTTCATTATTTTCTAATAATTACATAAGCGTTTTTGTGTCCAGGTACACACCCTTTCACAACTAGTAGATTCTTTTCAGCAACTACTTTTAAAACTCTTAAATTTTGAACTTTTATTGTGTCACCACCCATTCTTCCGGCCATTTTCATGCCTTTAAAAACTCTTGCAGGGTAAGATGCAGCTCCAATTGATCCTGGCGCTCTTAAACGGTTATGTTGACCGTGAGTCGCTTGACCTACACCACCAAAACCATGACGTTTTACAACACCTTGAAATCCTTTACCTTTAGATGTTCCTGCCACATCAACAAATTCACCTTCAGCGAAATGTTCAACAGTGATTGCATCTCCTAATTTGTACTCCTCATCAAAACCTTTGAATTCAACAACTTTGCGTTTTACAGAAGTACCCGCTTTTTTAGCATGACCTAAGTCAGCTTTAGTAGCGCTTTTTTCTGTCGCGTCATCGAAACCAAGTTGGATAGCTTCATAGCCATCAACTTCTTCGGTTCTGACTTGGGTAACGATACATGGTCCAGCTTCGATAACTGTACAAGGAACATTCTTTCCGTTGTCATCAAAGATGCTGGTCATACCGATTTTTTTTCCAATTAACCCAGACATATTTATTATTTATTAATTATTGTTATTTCGTTGAAACAGCTTTCAACATTACTTATTTAAAAAAATTCAGGGACAAAATACGTTTCGTCCCTGAAATGTATTTTTCCGTTTTTCCCGCGACCGCATCGGTGGGACATTTTCATTTCCGTGAAAACGGAAATCTTATACTTCTAATCTCTTAACCTTTAATGAGATTCCCACCTTCGTGGGAATGGAAATTAAACCTTAATTTCCACCTCAACACCACTTGGTAATTCAAGTTTCATTAACGCATCAATTGTTTTTGATGACGAAGAGTAAATATCTAATAATCTCTTATAAGAGCTTAATTGAAATTGTTCTCTTGATTTCTTGTTTACGTGTGGAGAACGTAATACAGTGAAAATTTTCTTGTGTGTTGGTAAAGGAATTGGTCCAGTTACAACAGCACCAGTACTTTTTACTGTTTTTACAATCTTATCAGCAGACTTGTCTACTAAGTTATGATCGTAAGACTTTAATTTTATTCTAATTTTTTGACTCATTTTCTTAACTTTTAAGATTGTTCTCCTTTAGCTGCTTTGATAACTTCTTCAGATATATTTGAAGGAGTTTCAGCGTAGTGTGAAAATTCCATTGTTGATGTTGCACGGCCTGAAGACAATGTTCTTAATGTTGTAACATATCCAAACATTTCAGATAATGGTACAGTTGCTTTTACAGTTTTTGCACCAGCTCTATCACCCATATCACTTACTTGTCCTCTTCTTCTATTTAAATCGCCTACAATATCACCCATATTTTCTTCAGGAGTAATTACCTCAAGTTTCATTATAGGCTCCATAACAACTGCTTTTGCAGCTTTTGCAGCATTTTTAAATCCAATCTTTGCAGCTAATTCGAAAGATAATTGATCAGAATCCACATCATGGTAAGATCCATCTTTCAATGTTACTTTCATAGCATCAATTTCATATCCTGCTAAAGGTCCGTTAACCATTGCCATTTTAAATCCTTTTTCAATTGAAGGGATAAATTCTTTAGGAACGTTACCACCTTTAATTGTTGAAATAAATTCAAGACCAGTTTTACCTTCTTCAGCTGGCTCAACCGTAAATACGATATCGGCAAATTTACCACGACCACCAGATTGTTTCTTATAAACTTCTCTATGATCAGCCGCTTGTGTAATAGCTTCTTTGTATTCAACTTGTGGTTGACCTTGATTAACCTCAACTTTGAATTCTCGTTTTAAACGATCAACGATGACATCTAAGTGAAGCTCACCCATTCCAGAAATAATAGTCTGTCCTGAAGCTTCATCTGAACGTACAGTAAATGTAGGATCTTCTTCAGCTAGCTTAGCTAAGCCCATACCTAGTTTATCAACGTCTGCTTTAGTCTTAGGCTCAACCGCAATACCAATTACTGGATCAGGGAAGTCCATAGATTCTAAAACAATAGGATGCTTTTCTGATGAAAGTGTATCTCCTGTTTTAATAGATTTAAATCCAACAGCAGCTCCAATATCTCCAGCTTCTATAAAATCAATCGCATTTTGCTTGTTAGCATGCATTTGATAGATACGAGAAATACGTTCTTTTTTGCCTGACCGGTTATTTAACACGTAAGAACCAGCATCTAAACGACCCGAATACGCTCTAAAGAATGCTAAACGTCCCACAAAAGGATCGGTAGCAATTTTAAATGCTAAAGCTGCAAATGGCTCCTTTACATCAGGCTTACGTAGAATTTCTTCTCCAGAACTTGGATCTGTACCTATAATACCTTCTTTATCTGTTGGAGAAGGTAAATAACGACATACAGCATCTAATAAAAACTGAACACCTTTATTTTTAAATGCAGAACCACAAATCATTGGAATGATTGCCATATCCATCACAGCAGCTCTAAGTGCAGCATGCACTTCTTCTTCTGTAATAGAATCTTCATCTTCCATGAATTTCTCTAAAAGATTCTCGTCATAACCAGCAACTTCTTCAATAAGTAGTGCACGATATTTACGAGCTTCTTCTTTCAATTCATCTGGAATCTCAACAACATCAAAAGTTGCCCCTTGAGTTTCATCATGCCAAACAATAGCTCTGTTTTTAACTAAATCTATAATACCTTTAAAATCTATTTCGTCACCAATGTTTAAAACGATTGGCACCGCATTAGATTTCAACATATCTTTTACTTGTTGACAAACACCTAAAAAGTTAGATCCCTGACGGTCCATTTTATTAACGAAACCAATTCTAGGCACTTTATAGTTATCTGCTAGTCTCCAGTTAGTTTCAGATTGTGGCTCAACACCATCAACTGCACTAAATAAGAATACTAAACCATCAAGCACACGTAATGAACGATTTACCTCAACTGTAAAATCTACGTGACCCGGTGTGTCAATTATATTAAAGTGATACCCTTTAGTATCTGGAGTTGGCTTTCCGTTTTCAATTGGAAATTCCCACTCACAAGTTGTAGCTGCAGAAGTAATTGTAATACCTCTTTCTTGCTCTTGCTCCATCCAGTCCATTGTAGCAGCACCATCATGTACTTCTCCAATTTTATGAGACACCCCTGTATAATAAAGAATACGCTCTGTAGTAGTAGTTTTTCCTGCATCAATGTGAGCAGCAATACCTATATTTCTAGTGAATTTTAAATCTCTTGCCATGTCGTATTAAAATCTAAAGTGAGAGAATGCTTTGTTTGCTTCTGCCATTTTGTGAGTATCGACTCTTTTCTTAACGGCTGCTCCTTCTTCCTTAGCTGCTGCTAAAATTTCTGAAGCTAAACGATTAGCCATAGATTTTTCGTTTCTTTTACGAGCATAGCTAATTAGCCATTTCATTGCTGTAGAAACTTTACGATCTGGACGAATCTGCATTGGAATTTGGAATGTTGCACCACCAACACGACGACTACGTACTTCTACGTGAGGCATCACATTTGATAAAGCATCTTTCCAAGTTTCTAAAGCTGTTTTTTCTTCGTCAGTTTTTTTCGAATCTACAATATCAATAGCATCGTAGAATACTTTAAAAGCGACAGACTTCTTTCCATCCCACATCATCATATTAACGAAACGAGTTACTAACTGATCGTTAAAACGTGGATCCGGTAAAAGCGGTCTCTTTTTTGCTGCTCTTTTTCTCATGTCTTCTTCTTAAAGTTTTAAATTACTTCTTAGGGCGTTTTGCACCATACTTAGATCTACGTTGTGTTCTACCTGAAACACCTGCGGTGTCTAAAGCACCACGAACGATGTGATATCTAACTCCTGGTAAATCTTTTACCCTTCCACCTCTAACCAATACTATCGAGTGCTCTTGTAGATTATGTCCTTCTCCACCAATGTATGCATTAACCTCGTTACCGTTTGTTAAACGAACCCTTGCTACCTTACGCATTGCTGAGTTTGGTTTTTTAGGAGTTGTCGTGTAAACACGAGTACACACACCACGTCTTTGCGGACAAGAATCTAAAGCAGCCGATTTACTCTTCTTGGTTATTTTGGCTCTTCCTGTTCTTACTAATTGTGAAATTGTTGGCATATATATTATATATAAATTTTAAAATCCTCTTTTAAGAGGGCTGCAAAGGTAGAAATTAAAATCAATAATTCAAACCCTAAATCATTAATTTTCATATCGTAATGAATTTTTAATTTTCATAGGATACTTAACCGCTCTATTTCATTAATTACTTGCCTCATCTTATTCTTAAAACAAGCTTAATTATTCATCCTTTTTTTCATAAAAAACATAAAACGTTTTTAATAGAATTAAAAAATATCTTATCTACTATATTATAAGTCTAGGTTTTCCGTTAGATTTACACAATAAACAGCTAGCTATACAGTGAAAAAAACTTCTTTTTTACTCCTTATTATATATATACTTTTCTCTTCAGTTCTGTTTTGCCAAAATTTACACTTTAAAATTGATGGCAATACCAAACATGAGACAAACATAATAGATTCTTTAAGCTACACAAAAACTCATGCAAATTACAATTCTATTAAACATGAGCTAGACTCTATTCAAAAAAGACTTTTTAAAATAGGATACATTGAAAATAAGTTAAAAGAAATTATTAAAATAAATGATTCATCATTCGAAACTAAAATCCATTTAAAAAAGAAATTCAATACCATACATATATATTACGATAAAACTAAAATTAAGCGTTCCCTTTTAGAATCCATTTCGAAAAACATTTTTGATGACTATTTTGAATTAGAATTTAGCAAAATCGAAAACACTTTAAATTTTATTAATTCTAAAATTTCAAATGAGGGATTACCTTTTTCAAAACTACGTCTGTCTAATATTAAAGTTAAGGACACATCTAATTTATCAGCAAATTTGATAATTGAATCAGAAATAAGAAAAAGAGTTATTAGTGATATCGTAATTAAGGGCTATGAAAAATTTCCACGTTCTTACCTAAAACACTATTTGAAAATAAAACCGTCTCAAGTTTTTAACTTAAGCAAAATTAAAAGTAAGACGAGTCAGCTAAACAATTTAAAGTTTGCCAACGAGATAAAACCTCCTGAAGTTTTATTCTCTAAAGACTCAACAACTTTGTATTTATATCTTGAAAAAGCAAAAAGTAATTCTTTTGATGGTTTTTTAGGATTTGGAACCAATGAAGAAACCAACCAATTAGAATTCGACGGTTTCCTTAATTTAAACTTAACCAACAATTTAAACTTTGGCGAATCATTTAAACTACTATACAAAAGTGATGAAAATGATCAAAAAACATTTCAAGCTGATTTAACACTTCCTTATTTATTTAAATCTCCTATTGGATTGGATTTTGGTTTACGAATTTTTAAAAAGGATTCATCTTTTACAACCGTAAACCAAGCATTAAAACTACATTATCAAATAAATTCGAAGCATAAAATTTACGCAGGGCTTCTTTCTACAGAGTCAAATAATTTGCTAACAGAAAATACATCTTTAACTATTTCAGATTACAAAACTCAATATTACACCTTAGCCTACGAGTTTACTAAAGCACAAGCATACAATTTGCTTTTTCCTTTAAACTCTAAACTATACCTAGAAACAAATTTTGGAGAAAGAAAAGCATTAAATACACAAGAAAAGCAGACTCATCTTGCTATTGATGCTTTTAAGATCTTTTATTTAAATAGAAAGAACAGTGTGTTTTTAAGACTAAACGGTGCTTCTTTAAATTCTAACACGTATTTCGAAAATGAGTTACTCAGGTTTGGCGGCATAAATTCTATCAGAGGGTTTGAAGAGAATAGTTTATTTTCTTCTTTATTCGGTTTAATTAACACAGAATACAGATATCAACTTAACAATTCCATTTATGTACATTCTATTATAGATGCTGCTTATTTTGAAAATGACATTTTAAATACCAAAGAAAAACTTTTCGGTTACGGATTTGGTTTTGGTATTCTTACTCAAGCTGGACTATTTCGGTTTAACTACGCGAATGGTAAAAGTGAAAATCAAAAATTTAAGCTTTCCAATTCTAAAATACATATAAGTTTAATAGCAAATTTCTAACTATTATTGTGGTTTCTTAATATGTTGGTGGTTTCAGGCAATAGCGGCAAACCAATGCTGATGTTCAACAACTAAAGATATTTATTCCGCTACAAAAAGAAACTCGTCTAAAATTATTTTAAATCATAATAAATTCATTTATAAGAACAATTTATTTGAATTAGAAAAGTAGTCTCTTTTACTTTTAAAAAAGAAGGAAATAAGCTTATGTTTTTTCACTTTTTTCTTAAAATTTCTCGTTAAAAGGTAAATTTTAACCATTATTTATTGTTTTATTAACTTTTTATTATGATTTTTGGCATTGACTAATTCAAATAATTATAAAATGAAAACAAAGTTTAGTGGAATTCTAACGCTATTACTAGCGTTTGTCGTGCAGCTTACGTTTGCACAAGAAAAGACAATTTCAGGTACAGTTTCAGATGATTCTGGTTTGCCGTTGCCTGGAGCAACTGTCTTAGTTAAAGGTACTAGTTCTGGTACATCTTCAGATTTCGATGGAAAATATTCAATTAAAGCTAGTCAGGGAGACATCCTTGTATTTAGCTTCGTAGGATATACGACTACGGAAGCTCCTGTTGGCAGTTCTAATACAGTTAATGTAACATTACAAGAAGATGCAGAATCTCTAGAAGAGGTTGTTGTAACTGCTTTTGGTAAGGCCAAACAAAAAAGATCTCTTGGTTATGCTGCAACTTCTGTTTCTGGAGAACAGTTAACAGAGGTAGCAACACTTAACCCATTTGAAAGTTTATCTGGTAAAATAGCTGGTGCAGATATAACAGCTCCAAATCAACCTGGTGCCTCTACAAAAATAATTCTAAGGGGTTTCAGTTCTTTGAGTGGTAACGGTCCTTTATATGTAATTGATGGTACACCAATATCTTCAGCTTCAAATACTGGTAGTGTTACTGGATTAGATACTGATGTTAATAGATCTTTTGATGGTGGTACCAACATTAATGACTTAGATGCTAATGCTATTGCAAGTATAAATGTCCTTAAAGGGGGTGCTGCAACAGCCCTATATGGTTCTAGAGCACAAGGTGGTGCTATCATTATTACAACTAAAAAAGGACAAGCTGGACAAAAAGTAAAAGTAGAAGTGAATAGTTCTGTTGACTTTTTAGAAGTTGCCAGAATCCCTCATTTACAGCAAAAATTCGGTCAGGGTTGGAATGGTGTAGATTATTCCGGTCTTCCAGCTGGAGGGACAGGTGCTACTAATGAAAATGGTTCTTGGGGACCTATATTTAATGGACAGCCTCGTCTTTGGGGTCAAGTAGTTGATAATACTCAGCAATTTAAAATATATGAAAACCTAGAAGATAACATCAAAGACTTCTATGACATTGGTAATACATTCACAAACTCAGTTCGTCTAAGTGGTGGTGGAGAAAAAACGGACTTCTCTATTATATTCACAAGAGTAGACACAGATGGTATCATCCCTACTGATGCGGATGCTTTAAAAAGAAATACTATCAGTTTAAATACTGGTATTTCTGGTGAAAAATTTAGACTTCGTGTTAATGGTAATTATGCCCAAACAAGACAAAATGCTGTAAATACAGGACAGGGTGATGGCGCAGGTGAAGGAGAAACTTTTATGCAAGAGTTAATTCAAATCCCTAGAGGTGTCAGTGTGCTAGATTTAAGAGATTATACTAATAATCCTTTTAATAACAACGATAATTTCTATACGCCATATTCAAGAAACCCATGGTGGCTTCTTAACGAAAATGCAACGGTTATAAATCGTGAGCGTTTTTACGGAAATGTTAATTTCTCTTACGATATAACACCTAATTTAGTTGGTACGATTCAAATTGGTGCTGATGTAAATAATGGTAAACGTCATAGCCATGGAGCCGTAATTAACTACACTCCTGGTTCTCCAAATGCATTATTGGGAGCAAGTACTGTTGTTGGTGGTGTAACTGAAAGAACAAACGAAACTAGACGTTATGAATCTTTTATGACATTTGATTACAATACTGCTTTAAGTGAAGACTTCGGATTAGAAGCGTCTCTTGGGGGATCTATTAATAATAGTGCTTCAAGTTTTTTACAAGTTAGAGTAACCAATTTAGATATCCCTAATTTTTATGAAATTTCTAACTCAGCAGTGCTTCCTGTAACTCGTCAAAACGATAATTTATCTAGAAATTATTCAGTTTTTGGTGCAGCGACATTATCATATAAAGAGCGTATTTATTTAAACTTAACAGCAAGAAACGAATGGACGTCTACTTTAGCGATAGGCAATAACTCTTTTTTCTACCCTTCGGCTAATTTAAGTGCGATTGTTTTAGATAATGGGGAACATTTCTTAAAAGCACGTGGTGGTTATGCATCTCTTGCTAATGGAGCTGCTTTATATTTAACAGAAAGTTCTGCGACACAGGGTGTTGCAGGTGCTTATTTTGGATCTATTGATTTCCCTTTTGCTGGCTTAAACTCGTTTGAAATTGGTAGAACTCTAGGTAATATAGGAATTGAGCCTGAATTTACTGATGAATATGAAATAGGTCTTGAAGGTCGATTTTTTAATAATAGAGTTACAGCAGATCTTGCTTACTATAGCAAATCAACTGATGGTGCTATTATACAACAACAACTTCCTAACTCTACGGGGTATAGAGAAATATTTGGTAACTTTTTAGATATTGAAAATAAAGGTATTGAAGTAGCTCTTGGATTTGTACCAATTAGAACGGATGACTTTAGTTGGAATATTAACTATACGTTTACAAAAAACGAAAATGAGGTTACGGATCTTCCAGATGGATTAGATAAATTATTAGTAAATAGTGCTTTTGGTGTGAATTACTATGCTATTGAAGGGCAGCCTTTAGGCGTTTTCCAAGCACGTGTTCCACAAACCAATGCAGCTGGTCAGATTATTGTAGACCCTAATACTGGGATTCCATTACAATCTACAGAAGAACAAACCATTGGTAATTCACAAAGAGATTTTGTAATGGGGCTTCAAAATACTATCAGATACAAAAATTTCAGATTATCATTTGGATTTGATTGGAAAGAAGGTGGTGAAATGTACTCTTATACATCTAGACTTTTAGGATTTACTGGTAATTCTATTGCAACTACATATAACGATAGAAACACATTTATTGTTCCTAACTCAGTTATTGATGATGGTGTTTACAATCCTGACGGTTCTGTTGTAACAGCTCCTACATATCCAGAAAACACAACACCTATAACTTTTGATGCTGTTACTGGTTTTTATAGTGCAAGTAATAACCCAAGTACAGAAGCTGAAAATCATGTAATAGATAAAACATTTATAAGGTTACGTGATTTATCTTTATCTTATAACTTCCCTGAAAGTATTATTGGAAAATCAGGATTAAGCTCTTTATCTTTGAGCTTTTATGGTAGAAACTTAATGCTATGGACTCCTGACGAAAATCCTTATGTAGATCCGGAAGTGACTTCTTTTGGAGGTAATGATATAGAAACTGAATTTGGTGAATTTGGAGGAAACCCTGCCCAAAGAACGTACGGAGTTGCATTAAAAATGTCATTCTAATAATTAAAAAAATATACTAATGAAAAAAATAATAATATTATTAATAGGATTCGGGATGTTAATATCTTGTGAATCAAATTTAGATATAAACAGAGACCCTGACCTTCTAACTCCAGATGATTTAACTTTTGCGGTTGAATTACCGGCTAGTATTACAGCTGTAGCTGGTGTACAAGGAGCTAACTGGGCATTAATAGGTGGTATTTGGGCACAAATGTGGTCACAAAGCCCTGGGTCAAGTCAATATCGTGTCGTTGACAGCTATGCACTTGGAACTACAGATGCCATTGCTGAAAGTGGATGGCGTAACACTTATGATGGGCTTTTAGATATAAGAAATATTAAAAGAAAAGCACTTGCTGCCGAAAACTGGAATTACTATTTGATAGCTACTGTTTTAGAGACATACATTTCTCACATGCTTACTGATTGGTATGGCGATATTCCATATAGTGAAGCGAATGACCCTTTAATTTTTCAACCTAATTTTGATACAGGTGAAGCCGTTTACGATAATATGATTACTGACCTTGATGATGCTCTAAGTCGTAATTTAACAACCTCTACAGGTGATGCACCTGGAGTTGATGATTTAGTTTTTGGAGGCACAATGAGTAACTGGGTTAAGTTTGCAAATACACTTAAACTTAAGATATTTTTACGTCAAACTGAAGCTAGACCTTCTGTTGCTCAAGCAGGAATTACAGCTATGCTAAATGCTAATGTGACCTTTTTAGATACTGATGCTGGCTTAGGTTTAATTGAACAGCATAAATTTATAGACGCACCTAATCAAAGTAATCCTTTATTCGAATCTGATAAAAGACAATTAAATACAGCACTTAATTTAAGAGCAAGTACTACAATGTTTTCTTATTTAACTGAAAACGCAGATCCAAGAAAAGCATTGTTTTATACTGATGATCCTGATACTCCATTAAATTCTGTAGATCAAGGAGACTTTAATAATCCAGCGGGACCAAATACCTTTGCAGTATCTATATTAAGCCCAACGACACCTGTTTACTTTATAAGTCATGAAGAAAGTTTATTTATGCAAGCTGAAGCTATGGAACGCTATAATAGTGGTACAGGTGCAAAAGCAATGTATGATGCTGCAGTTATAGAAAACTTTAACAAATGGAGCTTAGACGGTTCTGCATTTGTAGCTGCTACTGGTGCATATGAGTATCCAGCAGGGACTTTCGAGCAAAATCTAACTGCAATAATTACTCAAAAATGGGTTGCTAGTTATCCTGGAAATGGCGCCGAAGCTTTCTTTGAATGGCACAGAACTGGTATTCCTGAAACATCTTCAGTTCCACAAACAGATGCTGGTTATATTCCTGGACAATTTGCAGTTTCTGTTAATGGTGTATTAGGGACTGGTTTCCCTCAGCGTTTATTATACCCTGCTGGAGAAACATCGACGAATCTAAATGCTCCTGCGATAGTACCAATCACAACACCAATTTGGTGGAATCAATAATAAAAATTGAAAATCATGAAAGAAATAATTAAATATATTGCATGTATCACATTGCTTATCTTTAGCTCTTGTGAAACAGAGTCTACAGGAAACGTTAACAGTATAACAAACCTTCCTCTTTTTGAATTTGAAGCTATAGTAGTACATCCTATGGGGGTTCCATTTAGTGCAGCTGCAACTGCAATTGAAGCAGGAGAAGAATTACCAGTAGAATTTAGTTCAGATATAGATGTTAATGTTCCAGGAGTTTATGATGTCGTATATTCTGCTGTAAATTCTGACGGATTTGGAATTAATGCTACTCAAAAAGTAATCGTACATGACCCTAACATTATTGGTACAGATGTATCAGGTAACATATTTGATACCACTAGAAATGAAAGAACTGGCATAATTAGTTTAGTTGAAGGTACTACTAGTATATTTTTTGTAACGGATTTTGCTTTTGGTGGTACTTTCCCAATGTGGTTTCAAATGGATGGAGACACAATCTCTGAAATACCTCAAGTATATCCATTTGGTGCAACTTCTGTTGATTTAACATATGATCCAATAGAGAGGCAATTTACAACATTTGTAAACCCTTATGGATTTGGTTACACTTTTAAATATCAATAAAATAATAATTATGAAAAAAATAAATATAATAAAATCGGTTATACTACTATTCACACTAAGCATATTTATTTCTTGTGATGAAGGTGGCGACCCAGACCCAGGCGCAACAGCTATAGCAGAAATAGCTGGTGATTGGGTTGTTAATATAACTAGAGATGGTGCAGATTATGCCCATGATCATATAAGCACATACAATACGTCTGCAAATTCAATTACTGAAATGTGGCTTGATGATCAACAACATGGTTGGGGCTTAAAAGCTAAGGTTAACTTAGACTTAGCATCCAAAACTTTTTCTGGAACTGATCTAGAAGAAACCTATTTTGATGTAACAGTTACAGTTACTGATGGTCAAATAATTACTGATGGAGCAACAGCGCCTAGTGGCACCGTAACAGACAGTATAACATTTACAGCTGAATTTTCTGATATACCAGGTGAAATATGGGTATATTCAGGTTACAGAAGAACTGGTTTCTTAGAAGATGAATAATCAATTATAAAATAACTAGTACTAAAAAACCACCTCAATAGAGGTGGTTTTTTTATACCTTTACCCCATGCAAGAACAAACACAAATTTTTGGAATTAGAGCTATTATTGAAGCAATTAATGCTGGTGAAACAATCGATAAAGTATTTCTTCAAAAAGGTCTTAAAGGAGAGCTTTTTAGCGAATTAGAAACTATTTTAAGAAAAAATGCAATAAACTCTTCTTATGTTCCTGTCGAAAAACTTAACAGGCTTACCAGAAAAAATCACCAGGGTGCCGTTGCTCAAATTTCTCCAATTGCGTTTCATGAGATGGAGACTTTAGTTTTAAGTGTTTTAGAATCTGGCAAAACACCTCTTTTTTTATTACTAGATCAATTAAGCGATGTTCGTAATTTTGGAGCTATTATACGTACTGCAGAATGTACTGGTGTTGATGGTATTATTATTCAGAAAAAAGGTGGTGCGCCAGTAAATGGAGACACTATAAAAACAAGTGCTGGTGCCGTTTTTAAAGTGCCCATTTGTAAAGTTGACCATATTAAAGATGCCGTTTTTTATATGCAAGCATCTGGTATAAATGTTATTGCCGCAACCGAAAAAACAAATAATACACTATATGATGTTTCTTTTAAAGAATCTTGTGCTATTATTATGGGGTCTGAAGGCAGAGGTATTAACCCTTCTACTTTGAAAGTTGTCGATGCAAAAGCAAAATTACCTATACTAGGTGACATTGAATCTTTAAATGTTTCTGTAGCTTGTGGTGCTTTTTTATATGAAGCAGTAAGACAACGTCTCTAGTTCTCTTTATTTTCTTTATAGGTGTAATTTATAATAGGAGGGGTCTCCTCGTTTTCAATACGTTCAATAAAGTTACCATTCTCATCAAAATGCTGTAAAAAAGGATCATCTTCTTCATTATAGCTTTCTTGTTCCCAAACATATTTTTTTGGTTTTGCAATATTTCTTCTAAAGAAAAGTGCAAATAATAAACCTGTAACCAAACCTGACAAATGTCCTTCCCATGAAATGCCTTCTTTTACAGGAGCTGCATACCATAACATACTACCGTAAAGAAAGATAACCAGAAGAGATAATGCTATAAGCCTGTAATGCTTTGCAAATACACCTTTAAAAAAAGTGAAACTTACTAATACATAAATAAGGCCGCTAGCTCCAATATGATAAGATGGTCTTCCAATACACCAGGTAAAAAATCCTGAGAATAAAATACCAAATAGTATCACTTTCCAAGCAATAGGCTTGTAGAAGTAAAACAAAGCCATGGATAGCACAAATAATGGAATGGTATTATGATAAATATGCTCTATATCTCCGTGAATAAACGGACTCAAAATAATTCCTCTTAAACCTTTCAAATTTTGAGGATACACCCCATATTTACTAAAATTAAAGCCAAAACGTACCTCAAACCAAAACACTAACCAAATAGCTAATACAAAAAGGATGGGGTAGAGAATAACTCCTGTAGAAAATTTAAAGTGGTCTCTGTTTTTCATTTGGGCTTATTTTTTATTTAGTCGGATGTAATTCACATAACTAAATTGTTCCATATATTAAAATTATTGGTCGTTTTCATTCATACTAAATAAAGATAACAAATAGTTCACCAAGATTTGCTTTAATGCTAAATTGTCAGATAAAGATTTCCTGAACTATTTATCAAGCAACAGCGCTTTATTTTTTAATTAATTTGAAAAATATCTCCTTAAAAATATAATAGATACTGAAACAAGTTCAGTATAAATACTTTAATTTTACATTATGAATGAACCGTTAGCTGAACGTTTAAGACCAAAAACTTTAAATGACTATGTAAGTCAAAATCACCTAGTTGGTAAACAGGGTAGTTTAACACAGCATATAAAACAAGGTTTAATCCCTTCTATGGTTTTATGGGGGCCTCCAGGTACAGGGAAAACTACTCTTGCAAATATTATTGCTACAGAATCTGGCAGGCCTTTTTATACACTTAGTGCTATAAATTCTGGTGTTAAAGACATTCGTGATGTTATTGATAAAGCGAAACAGAGTGGCGGATTATTTACTACAAAAAATCCTATTTTGTTCATTGACGAAATTCATAGGTTTAGCAAATCACAGCAAGATTCTTTATTACAAGCAGTAGAAAAAGGCTGGATTACACTCATTGGAGCTACTACAGAAAACCCTAGTTTTGAAGTTATTTCGGCACTTTTATCTCGCTGTCAAGTTTATATTTTAAATGCTTTTAATAAAACCGATTTAGAGCTACTTTTAAAGCGTGCAATCGAGCAAGATGAATATATCTCTAAAAAAACAATTAAACTAAAAGAAACGAATGCTCTTATAAGGCTTTCTGGAGGTGATGCCAGGAAACTTCTTAATATTTTTGAACTTATAGTAAATTCTTATGATTCTGATAAAATAACCATTACCGATGAATCTGTTTTGGAAAGAGTTCAAAGTAATACAGTTCATTATGATAAAACTGGTGAACAGCACTACGATATTATTTCTGCGTTTATAAAATCGATACGAGGTAGCGATCCAAATGCTGCAGTATATTGGTTGGCTCGAATGGTGGAAGGTGGTGAAGATGTAAAATTTATAGCCCGTAGGTTACTCATTTTAGCCAGTGAAGATATAGGCAATGCCAACCCAACTGCTCTAGTCATAGCAAACAATGCATTCCAGGCCGTTTCTACAATAGGCTACCCTGAATCTAGAATTATATTAAGTCAGTGTGCTACATATTTAGCATGCTCACCCAAAAGCAATGCAGCTTATAAAGCTATTGGTAAAGCACAACAATTAGTTAAAGAAACAGGCAACTTGTCCGTACCCTTGGAAATAAGGAACGCTCCGACCAAGTTGATGAAAGAATTAGGTTATGGTGATAATTATAAATATGCACATAATTATGATCTCAACTTTGCCAATCAGGAGTTTTTACCAGATGAAATTAAAAGCACAAAGCTTTACGAACCTGGTAATAATGCTCGCGAAAATGCTCACAAAGAGTTTCTAAAGCAGCGTTGGAAAGATAAATATGGATATTAATATCTTACAGCACTAAATACTAGTTGCTAAAACTTAATATTTAATTCTTCATATTTAAGCGTATTATTTGAGTAATATTCAATAGTCCAAATACCCTCTTTTTTATAAATAATAGCACTAGTGTTTTCTACTAAAAACACATTATCAAGTCTTGTTTGTCTGATTTTGTAAACTACCTTTGGAGAACTATCTACCAATTGAAACCCATTCTCAATTTCTTGAGCATATAACACCTTAGATAACACTTCTTTTACACCAGTTTCTATGCTATTGGTTTTTTCTTGAATTATAGGTACTGGTACTACTGGTGCTACTTCTACTTTTGATTTAGGTTGAATAGCCTCACTAGTATTATTTGCTATAGCTTCTACTTCTTTTTCCTTTTTAAGGTTTTGAATCTCTTGCTTTAGTTGCTCAATCTCTTGCGTTACTTCATTACTAACTTCGGTACTTTGAGTTGTTTGTAAACCTGTTATACTTTTATTAGGTTTGTATTTATATTTGAGAGTTTCTATAGATTTAAAAGCATTTCTTAGAGCTTCATTATAAGCTTTAGCATAATCTTTTTCTCTACTTTCTCCTAAATTAGATGAATAAACTATCTGATCGTTACAATCCTTCAGTTGTATTGCTAATTTGGTTTTAAACATTCCAGTTTCTTTAGATACATCAGATCTTAATGCTAAACATCTATTTCTAATTAAATCTTCAGGATAAGCATCTCCTTCCATCAATGCTTCAAATCCATATTTTTTAAATAAAAATTGTGCTAAAGAATTTAATTGATATTGGTCTTTCTGTTTTAAAAAATCAAATTTATTAGGAACAATCACGTACTTATAATCGCTTAAATTAGATTGTGAAAAAACATTAGCAACAATAAAACATGTTATAATTAAAGAGAAAAATTTAGTTTTCATTTTTATTAAATATATAGTTAAACCCTAACTGTAAAGATACACTTTGTGCATTATATATGTTTTTTAATTGTAAAAAATTATCTGTCATTATATAAAAATTCACCCCTCCCAATCTAGCAGACATTCCCAAACCTACATTATATGCTGAGTAAGAATCTATTGTATAAGTTGCTTTAACCTGTAAACCATTAAATAAACGTCTATAATAATATGCTGTTAGTGCTAGTTGTGCTTGCTTAGGCCTACTCATAGCAAATAATTGCAATCCGGTACTATTTAAATAGCTCTTTTCTGGTCTTGTGCAATTACAATCTTTGTATTTTTTTTCTCCAAAAGCGTAGTTTAATGACGCATTAAACTTAATAGGTCGCCACGTTGTATATTTTGCTGTTGTTGTATCTATCTCAAATATATCTTCGAAGTCTTCTTCAATTGCATTCCAGTAATCTTCTGCTGTTTGCCCGTTTGCTGTGTCTGTAAAAATAGGGTCGACACCTTCATATATATAATTTCCTTCTATTTTATAATTCTCAATGTCTTTTTTATGTCTAATAAAACCTATATCCAATAAACTTACATCCATACTCCATTGTTCATCCAATTGACGTGTAACTCCAACGTCAAACCCCAAGCCAAGGTTTCCTCCTAAAAAAACACGTTTTGTTAAGTCTTTAACGACAGATCCTGAGTCCGATTCATCATTTGTTAAACTCGTCAGACCAGATGTTCGGGCTTCTAAATCTAAATTAAAGATATGGTTATAAAAATTATTTTGTCCATTTGTAGTTGTAAAGTGTCCTTTGTTTTTTGTAGAATTTATGTTTGCAATACTCGAATATATTTTTCCTCTAACACCAAAAGTAAGTTTGTTATTTACTTTTTTATTATAGCCTACATGAAATACTGAAATAGCTTCGGCAGTTACATTTATATCACTTGTTTTAAAAGGTCTATTAATATTATTCTGATTTCCTTCTAAAGCTAAAACTGCCAAATCCTTAGGAAAATAAGCTATAAAATCTAATTCCTGATATACACCAAAACTCAAATATTGATTCTTTTCATATGAACTTCCAAAAGAAAACCCTCCAGAAAAAATTTCTAGCTGTTGGTTTGCACTAAAAAAATCTTTGGAATTCATACCATAAACAGCATGTTGCAACTTGGTATTAAAATCGATACCATCATTTGCGAAAATATCATAAACAGTACTACCAGTAATACCTACATTACTATGAATATGTGATAGTAAAGGAATCCCAAAATAGAAATCATTCGTTATTTTACCTCCTGGATTTAGTAGTAAAGATTGTGGTATTTCTGAAAACCCATAAAGTAACTGCTTGTTCTGTGAGAATGAAAAGCAACACGAAACAATTATAAAATACATCATTAATTTTCTCATATGGAATCACCTATATTCAAATAAAAAATAGCCTTTGATTTTAATTTTATTCTACCTGGTGTAGTTGGATTAATAGTGTCTCCAGGTAACAAGCTAAGGGTGAATACTAGTTTTGAAGTATTTTTTAAGGCGTCTAACTCATCGCCTTCAAATACTTCTATATAATTTGATAAAAGGTCACTACCATCTGTTGATGACAAAGCTTGAAGTGTGAACGAATGTACTTGTTGGTCTGCATCGTTAATAAAATCTACTTGTATTTGAAATGTTCTATTGATTGAATTTGTAGCTTCAAATACAAAATCGGCTTTAATAAGATTATCAACAACAAAATCATTATTAAAAACCTCTATACTTATAGAATCCTTTATAGAAATTATTTCTGCACTACTAGTAAAAAAAGAACTAGCAGGCTCATCAAAAAATATAAGGCTGGATTCTATTACAGGGGAAATTTCAAAATCATCGGCTTGCTCAAAATCAATTTCCTTTGCACAAGAAAAAAAATTTACACACGGTACAATGACTAAAAACAAGAATTTAATTATTCGCTTTCGCATAAAGGTTAGAGATTTAAGGACTTAACGATAAAATAGGAGAATTAGTACATTATAGATACTCCTTTAATTGGATTAAATTGTTAATTCTATTAATATCATTATTAACAGCTGTGTTATTAATATCAAAAAGAACAACTTCCATGCCAATATTTTTTGCGCCAAGAATATCAGCTTCATAACTATCTCCAATCATAACACTTTGGGCACTGTTAGAATTAGCTAATTGTAGTGCAAAATTAAAAATTTTGGGGTTTGGTTTTTTAACGCCTACCATCTCTGAATTTGTAACTGTTTTAAAGTATTTATGAATATTAGATCGGGTTAACTTTTTATGTTGTACTTCGTCAAACCCATTAGTTATGATATGCAAATTATAATTGAGATTTAAATAATCTAGGATCTCAAAAGTATTTTCAAATAGATAATTAAACGTTGATAAATAAGTTATATAATCATCCGATAATTTATAGATAACAGCTTCTTCAATTTGATAACCAATTGCAGAAAAAGCTTCATATAACCTTCCAAAACGCAATGTTTTTTTGTCTATTTTTTCTTCTCTGTATAATTTCCAATACTTTAAATTTATGGGAACATAATAACCTAAAAAATTATTTATATCAACATTAATATCGTTTAAAGTTAATATTTTTTCAAATGTCAGTGCAGAATTTTTATCAAAATCCCATAAGGTATGGTCTAAATCAAAAAACACATCTGTAATCCCTTCAAGTTTCGTTTGTTTCATTTGCAGATTCTAAAATAATATTAAATAAATCTTTAAACCCATTCCATCTTCTTTCAGCACCAAAAGTATAATTGTGAAATACTGTAACAAACTCGCCATTAACTTGCTTTACCTCATGAATGATCTCACTTAAAACTTTCTTTTTATCTAATAAAGAATGTGTTTTTAACAAGGCATAATCCAAAAGGTGATATGAATGAACTTTTAAAGGAGTTTGTACTTCATAATCTAAATCGTAAAATAAAAAAGGTGTACACGATCCTGCTCTAAAACCAATCTGATCGATATATCCCATGGTATAATCTTCCTTTACTTCTAATTCTATAAGATTTCTATATGAATTAGGTAAATTAAGTCTGGAAAAAGAATGTCTGGAAGCTTTTAATGAGATGTTTAAAATGGCTTCCATTCGTGATTTTTCTTTCTTCAAAATAGATATATCATCAACAGCAAAATAGGAAGCTTTTAAACCAACTATGCAATAATCTGCAATATGTTTTATAAGCGACACAAACTTCTTTTTATTAGGGTTAATACCTTTGTCGTAAGTAGAATAGTCGCCTATTAAAAAAAAGAACAGAAACTTAAACTTGGTATGTTTTTGTCTGTTTATTATATACTTATAAGTATCAAACGGATCATGCATAAAACCAAGAATAACCATAATTCTAAGATACAGACCTTTAAATCTAAACCTAACCAAATCTTTAGCCATACCTCCAAGAGTTCTAATTATTCCTTTCAGCCTAAAATTATAGGCACTAGGAACATCAATAATGGGTTTAATAGTATAGTTTTTTTCTGGAAACTTAAATTCAGGAAACTGAGTTTGTAAAGCATCTTTAAATTTGTACGCCCAAATATCAACCACAGGTTGTTTAAGAAATCCATGCTTATAGGCTAAACTTTCTTCTGCAGTAAAACGACCAAATTCATCTTTTACATGCGGTAAATATTCTTCATATCGTGATAATAAATAAAAAGAAGCAGCAAATATATCGAAAGGAATAGCACTTTTATCTCCATTAAAAAAAAAGCATTTTGTATTTTCCCAATCATGGATATTAATATCCAAATCATTTAGTCCTTGCTCAAATAATATATCATGACTTTTAATAAAAAACTCATTAGCGAGTTGTTGTTTTGTGTAAGACATTTTTAAACTATCGTGCGCAATAAATGTTTCTATTTTGGTCGTAAAATCTACTTCTACGCCTAGAATTCTAGAGCAAATATGTTTAAAAATGTATTTTAATCGAGGTGATATTTTATGAGTATAAACTAAAAGCATTATAAAAGCGTTTCATCTGCGAAACTAAAATATGCTTTTTCTGTTATAATTAGATGATCTAGCACCTTTATATCTATACTTTGAGCTGCCTTTTTTAATTTATTGGTAATTTGTTTATCAGATTCACTAGGTTTTAAAGTTCCCGACGGATGGTTATGTGCTAATATTAAGCCCGTGGCTCCAACCTCTAAAGCATTTTTAAGCACTAAACGTACATCAACTAAAGTACCAGTAATGCCTCCTTTACTCAATTGATTTTTTTGAATTACTCTATTAGAATTGTTTAAATAAATAATCCAAAACTCTTCATGTTTTAACTCCCCTATTTTTGGCTGCATGAGTTCAAAAACAGATCTACTGGATATTATTTTACTTCTTTGTAAAGCATCCTCCACTCTTCTACGTCTTCCTAATTCTAAAGCTGCAGCAATAGAAATTGCTTTAGCTTCTCCAATACCTTTAAATTCCATAAGTTGTATGATAGATAGTTTTCCAAGTTCACTTAAATTATTATCTACGCTTGCTAAAATTCGTTTACATAAGGCAACAGCACTTTCATCTCTGTTGCCAGAACCTATTAAAATAGCCACCAATTCTGCATCACTTAATACTTCTCTTCCTTTATAAAATAGTTTTTCTCTTGGTTGATCTCCTTGCGACCAGTTTTTTATTGAAAACGATGCTAGCTTTTCTTGCATTGGTTAGATATACGTTATTTTGTGAATTTTTAATTTTACACAAAGTAAATCAATAATTTATAAAGTAAGTAATTTCTTTCTGTTCTTTTAAAAAATAAATATTGTAGTTTTATACATTGAACTCATCTTGACTTTTTGTTTTAACCGAAAATGAGATAATATTTGTTCAGATGAGGCATTTTTTGCAAGGCATAGCAGTTTTACGCATAAAAAAAGTAACAAAATTATGAGCGAATTTTAGCCATTTTTTAGGAAATAGAAAAAGTCAAAATGAGTTCATTTAATAAGTCATCACTTTAAATTTAAAAGATTCATTTGAAATATCCTCCAAAATACCATCAGGACAACAATATTAATCACATGATTGAAGTAATTAAAGCCTATCCTTTAGCTACTTTAATTTCAGTAAAAGATAATCAACCATTAATTACCCACTTACCTTTAATTTATAATAATGAAGGGAAACTTATTGGGCACATAGATAAATTTAATCCCCAAGCTGAATTATTAAAAGATGATAACGATGTTACTATTATATTTTCTGGTCCGCAATGTTATATCTCGCCTAGTATTTACGCAACAAAACAATTACCAACTTGGAATTACATTATCGTTCATTTAAAAGCTACTGTTACAGCTATTGAAAGTAAAGAGTCTTTAAAAGAATCATTAATCGATATGACTTCTTTTTTGGAAGCTCCAGAACATAAATTCGTTTTAGAACCTGATAATCGTAGTATGGAAGGTTACTTAGATTATATCAAAATGTTTGAAATCACTATTACTGATTGGGAAGGTAAATTTAAACTTTCACAAGATAAAAAACCTCGTGATATGGAAAGCGCCAGAGCTGAACTAATCCGAGCGAATCAAAAAAGTATTGAACAATTTTTAAATAAAGTATTTTTAAATCAAGACGATTTAAATAAATAAAAATAGAGATATAGCGTTGTTTATTAGAATGATGTGGTTATTTTTATACCATTGAGGTCTTGATTCAAAATTAATTAGTATTGAAAATATTAAAAAAACTGTTTTTTCTCTTTTTTTATTTGGCTATATCTAGTATCGTTATTGCTCAAACATCTCAAAAAAAAGTAACAGCTAATGCTGGTGATGGCATTTATTCTATACTTCGTAATAATGGTCTTGAACCAACAAAACACTACAAAGCTTTTATTAAACTAAATAAGGATAGCTTAACAGAAAACCTCACTTTAATAAAGGGAAAAACGTATATACTTCCAAGTATAGAAAAAGATACTATTGTTCGTGTTGAAATACCACCTATAGTAGATAAAAAGACACCTGAAGCTCATGCTAAACCTAACAACAATAAGCCTTTAGTAAAAGAAATTAATAATCCGATTTTTGGTAAAGATTATGAAAATATTCCTTTAGAAAGTGACACACTAAATGGTACTGTTTATTATTTAATTTCTGGTCATGGTGGTCCAGATCCTGGAGCTATTGAAACATACAATGGTAAACTAATTTCTGAAGATGAATATGCCTATGATGTTACGTTACGGTTGGCAAGAAAGCTCATTTCTAATGGCGCTAAGGTCTATATCATTATTAAGGATAAAAATGATGGTATTAGAGATGAAAAAATACTTGAGGTAGATTACGATGAAGTTAACTTTCCAAATGAACCCATTTCAAAAAGTCAAAAATTACGATTAAGGCAACGTACAAGAACTGTAAATAATTTATATGTAAAACATAAAGGGGCTTACCAAAGACTTATTGTAACGCATATTGACAGTAGAAGTAAAGGTAAAAACATAGACGTATTTTTCTATCATCACTATAACAGTAAAAGTGGAAAACGATTAGCTAAAAATATTCATAAGTCGTTCAAAGAAAAATATGCTAAATACCAACCTAATAGGATCTATTCGGGCTCTGTAAAATCTAGAGGCTTATACTTAGTAAAAAAAACCTTGCCTGCTATGGTATATATTGAGCTAGGCAATATAAAAAACAAAAAAGATCAGAAGCGAATTCTCAATTATCAAAATAGAAAAGCGTTAGCAAAATGGATCTTTAACGGACTCTTAGTCGACTTTAATGAAAGCAAAAGGCTATATTGATTAAATTTAATTAAGAAAGTGTTTAAGCAATTTTGAATAAAGGGTTTTAATTTATACATTTCAGTATTAATGTACCCTGAGATCACAGATATTCAAAACTTTATTGCTACCAGAGGGATCACAATTTGGTTGGGCAAAGGGCTTTCTATTGACAAAAAATTAATTCCAATAGTTTTAAAAATAGATAATAGTACATATAATATTCATGTTTCGGATGAGTATGATGATCTAGATTATTACAACCCTATATTAAATTTTATCATTGTTTTTAGAGCCATCGTAGCCATTAATGAATCTTCGGATTTTTTAGATTGGTGTAGGCAAGAAGACTTGAATCCAGACAACTATAAACTTTTAGATTATTATAAAGGTATTTGCAATGTTATCAGTAACATTAATCTCAGTTTCCCAGATAATGAGATTGATTATTTTGTTTCAGATTTAGACTTTCAATTAAATACTGGAGCCATGCAGTTTTTGAGGAGGTAGTTTTATTCACAATCCAGATTTGGTAAAAATAATGATCCTGCTCACAGAACATTGTTTCTATTTTTTACTTTCAATACACTTCGTGTTAGTGTTAAGCAAAAAATGGTGTTTCTAAGAAACAACCTAAAAAGTTTCTGGTTGCTTGTTTTTCCTTTTGGAACATTATACATTGATAGAAAAATATTAAAACAATATTGAAGTTTTTAAGAAAAATAACTTCATACATCATACCACCCAATTTTTATTTTTGTTGTATTAATATAAAGCGTTTGAAATTATAAGGAATATTACTTCCGTTTAACCAACAAAAATAACCAGATAAAAATGAATATGAAACGTTTTTTTGTAATTATACTTGTTTTTTTTGTTGCAACTGGATGTGGTTCAGGGAATCAGTCAAATGAAAAGATAGATTTTGACAACATCAAAGAAAATAAACTAACTGAGTCTATCACTTCAGATAAAAAAACAAATAAAAAACTAACCGTTTATTTTCTAGATATTAGTGGATCATTTAATAAAATTCAAGAAAACTTATCTGAAGTAACTGAAACAGTCAATTATTTTGAGTTAGCTTGCGATGAAATTATTGACCATATAGAAAACCGAATGGTTATTGGAAAAGAATGTATAATTATAAAAAAGATACAATCTAATAGCTTCTTAGATGATGCTCAGTTTTTAAAAATTGATTTGTCATCGGATAAATATTCCTTTTCAGAAAAAAAACCTGAACATGACATGAAAATGAAGGGATATGAAAAAAGGAGAAGAATATTTAATGAAAAGGCTTTTAAAGAAGCAACTGTAGAGAAATTAGAAACCATTAAGAGAATTGAGGCTTTTAAAGAACACTATAAAAATAATTCTTCAGGAGAAACTGATATAATAAATGCTTTAAATAGTATAAAATTTGATTTAAGTGATGTTCAATATCAGAGACATGATTTTTATATCTGTATATATAGTGATTTTCAAGAGACAACAAAAAAAGATGGATTGAAAAACATCGAAATTGATTTAGGGGGAATAAATATAGTAGGCAGGTATGTTTCGAAAAATAATTTTACTTCTTTAGATGAATATAAAAGCAATATAGAGGACTGGAAGAATGTACTGAAATGTAATAGTTTAGAATTTTTAACACCTGACCAATGCATAAAATACTAATTTATGGATTACTTAAAAGAAATTGGATTTATCCTAAGCAACATTATTGGATTATACTTTTTCCGAAATAAGTTGTTAGACCTTATTTCTAGGTTTATTCAGAACCTTAATCGACCTCTTGATTTTATTGCGAATTTTTTAACTGGAGCATTCACTTCAATAATTAGACTAAACTACAGACAACAGGTTTTACATTTTATAATAGTACTTATTGCAGTTGTATTAGTTTTGTCAGAGTTTAGTACATTAAATGAGGTGATAGGCGCTACTTCCTTTGAGGGTACAAAAGGTGTTAACTTAGGTTTTGTCAGTGTTTCATGGAGTTTATTTTCTGCTATTTCATATATAACGATTTCCACTTTTTTGGGGTTTATAGGACTCGAACTAATTAATTTTCGAAGATTGTTGCAAGGGATACTATTTAACGATCCAGAGAACGTTTCAAAAGGTACAATAAGCTTAAAGCTTAAAATAATCTTTATATCGTTTTGTTTCCTCGCTCTAATTGGGTTAGCCTATTTACAAGGAGAATTAGCACTTTTTAGGTATGAAGAACTAGCTGAAGAAAATGTAAGTGATGCTCTTGTAAAATATGACGGTTATATAAAAGGGTTTTATTTTGCGCTTGGATTTATGACTCCAATAATTGCAGCTATTGCATTGATATCAATTGACATATTTTTAGCAATCATTGCTAAAGGTTTGGTTGTGATCATTAATGCTTTGCAAATGATTCTCTCCGCAATATTCTACGCATTGGAAATATTAATTTTGCTTTTATCTTCTCCTATCGATAAACTACTTGAGTTTTTTGGAATTTTTCAGCCGGAGAGAATTAATGCAATGAATAAAGATACTGCTACCCCAGCAGCGAGATTAGCTCCATTAGGAAATGAGAGTAGTATTTTTTTACAGAATATTGGTGAAATATTTAATAATTATAACCAAGGAATGATAATCAATAGAAAACTAACACTCATTTGTGACTCACCTAGTTTTAAGTTGGCAATTCCTTCAAGTGATCTACAGATTAAAAAGCATACTACTTTTATTGAAGTTATACAATTAATTAGGAGAAAATATCCCGTACTTGAATCTCTCAATTTGGAGTTAAAATACATTGATGTCAATGGGGTACTCACTAAAATAAAGGAAGATGAAATAATTTTGGATTATATTAGATTGACAAATTTTATATATATAGAATCTTTCTAATTATACACTAATAAATTTATTCCCGACAATCTGAAGACCCTATAAAAATAGAGAATAATAAGCTAAAATTCCCCAATAACTCCTCTAACAGTATCAAAATCCAATCCACCATAATTCCCAGAACTCATAAGTAACAAGGCTTTATTATCAAAGTTCTGCGAAAATAAAAAGTCCTTAAAATCTTCTGGATTGGTATAAATAATAAGATCATCACGTTGAAAAGCATTAGCTATTTGTTCATGTGTTACCTCTTCAAGTTTTTTAATTTCAACCGCATGTGGGGAATAAAACACCACCGCAATATCGGCAGCATTTAATGCTCCCTTATATTCCTTTAAAAACTCAGCATTTAAACTACTATAGGTATGCAATTCTAAACAAGCCACTAAGGTTCTAGTTTCATATTGCTCTTTAACCGCATTGGTAGTTGCTTCTACTTTACTAGGCGAATGTGCAAAATCTTTATAGGCGACACTGGTTTTACTTTCAGCTATTTTTTCTAAACGTTTACTAGCTCCTTTAAAAGTGGAAATAGCTTCATAAAAATCATCTTCGTCAATACCCATATGCTGACAAATCCATTTCGCACCAGCAAGATTATTTAAATTATGCTTTCCAAACACTTCTATTGGCAAGTCACCTTCAGGAGTTTCTAATAAGGTTTGTCCGTTTTCTACAGTATATACAGGCGTTTGGTATGCTAATTTGCGAATGGTATTATTCGAAGCTTCAACAACACGTTTTACTTCGGGATCCTCTTCATTGTAGCTAATGTTACCACCACTAACAATAGAATCAACAAAAATGTTAAACTGTTCTACATAATTATCATAGGTTGGAAACACATTAATATGATCCCAAGCAATACCACTTAATAAGGCTATATTAGGTTTATATAAATGAAATTTAGGACGTCTGTCAATAGGAGAACTCAGATACTCATCCCCTTCTAACACGATAAAATCATTTTCTTCGGTAAGTTTTACCATCACGTCAAAACCTTCTAACTGGGCGCCTACCATATAATCAACATCTCTATCGTGATAATGCATCACATGCAAAATCATAGACGTTATGGTTGTTTTACCATGACTTCCGCCTATAACAACACGGGTTTTGTGTTTAGATTGTTCGTACAAAAACTCTGGATAGCTATAAATTTTCAAACCCAATTCCTGAGCTTGTAACAATTCTGGATTATCCGCTTTCGCATGCATCCCCAAAACAATAGCATCTAAATCTGTAGTAATTTTTTCTGGATACCATCCAAAGGTTTCAGGCAATAGTCCTTTAGCATCTAATCTTGATTTTGAAGGCTCGAAAATAGTATCGTCACTCCCTGTTACCTGATATCCCTTATTATGTAATGCCAAGGCTAAATTGTGCATAGCAGCACCACCTATAGCTATAAAATGTACGTTCATACAACAAATATCAACCTCCAGATTTCAAATTCCAAATTAAACTCAATAAAAGTTAATGGCTGTTTGGTTATTGGTAAAACTAAAATTTGAAAAACAATACTAAGTAGTCTCTACATTGTACTTAGTACACCAATCTACAAATCAAAAATCTTCTCCTTATGCTTTTTAAACAATTTAACCTTAGGAAGTTCAGCAATAGCCAAATCAATATACCGCAATGCCTCTTGTTTATTTTTTTTATGCAAGTATATTTGCGCCAAACGATAATTCGCCCAAGCTTTAGGAACCCCATCTTCGGCTGAATAATTATCCAAATACGTCTTTAAACAGCGCTCCCCTTTTTGCAACTCAACATTGTATTCTGCGGCAACTTTTCCAATTTGATAGTGCATCGCATTTCGTTGGTGTTTTTTATGAGCTGCTTCAATAGTTTCAATGGCTTTTTTCGGCTCTTTTTCGTTTTCGTACAAAGTGGTTAATTTATTATAACAAGTTACAGACCCCCCTTCTTTTATTGCCATTTTATAAAATTTTTCAGCTAATTCTGGTTCATCATCATACTCATAAACATACCCCTTTGCTAAATAACCATCTACTTTCGAAAGGGTTTCTAACTCTTCAGCATATAGCAACGATTTACTTTTACTACCACCAATAAGACCTGGCAATTGCATATATAGTTCCACTAAAGCCCAACGTGCAGGAATATGCTTTTTATCCAACTCAGCAGCCTTCATAAACGCTTCTTTTACATCACCTATAATCCCTAAGGCTTTTATTTTACTAATAGACAAGGCTTTCATACCCAATGCACCACCATATTTATAATGGTAATTGGCATGGTTCTCTTTATTTTTTACTAACTTTTCATATTGTAAAATAGCAGCATCCCATTTTTTTTGATGCCCATAAGCATCTCCCAATAACTCAATGCCCTGCAAGTTATTTGGATGTGTTTTTAAATAATCGCGAGCCTTTTGTTCCGCTTTCCCAAATTGTTTTTTTTGAAAAAGAGCTTCTATACCGTCAAGGTTAGATTGACTAAAAGTCATTGTAGGTAGTAGAAAAAGGAGCAAAAATTTTCTCATGATGTATATAGTCGATAATGTAAAAATAAACTTTCTAGTTCACCCATAAAAAACTAATTTCACTCAACCAAACAATATGTTCACTCATTTCCTATTTTTTGGTATAGCTTTTGAAAGTATTTTAGATACAAACTTAAAAAAATGAAAAACACTTTATCCTTATTAATGATTATACTGTTCGCTACATTTTCTAATGCACAAAATAATAGATATGAAGATTTGTGGACTAAAGTTGAGCAATTTGAAGAAGACGGCTTACCTAAATCCGCTTTAAAAATAGTTGAAGATATTGCTAAACTGGCTAAAACAGATAACAGTGCTCCTCAACTAATAAAAAGCATGCTTTTTAAAAGCAAATTTGTTTTGGTTTTAGAAGAAGATGCACAATTAAGTATCATTAAAAGTTTTAAAAACACCATTGAAAAAAGTGAGTTTCCAACAAAAAACATTTTAGAAAGTATCCTTGCAAACATGTATTGGCAATACTTTAATCAAAATAGATGGCGATTTTATAATAGAACAAAGACTTCAGAAAAAGTAGATGCTGTAGATTTTAGAACCTGGGATTTGCAAACTATATTCAACGAGATTCATACACATTATCAAAATTCATTGCAAAATGGATTGATGCTACAATTGGAGTCTTTAAGTAATTATGATGACATTTTAAATCTACAAGAAGGATCTAAAATTTACAGACCTACCTTATTTGATTTTTTAAGTCACAATGCGCTAAAATTTTATAAAACCAATGAAACTCATATTACCAAACCCGCCTACAAATTTGAGATCGATAATCCTGATTTTTTAGGAGATACCAAAACGTTTTCGAAATTAAAAATAAATTCAAAAGACACAACATCCTTACAACTAAACGCTTTAAAGATTTATCAAAATTTAATTAGCTTTCATTTAAAAGACGAAAAACCATTTGCTTTAGCAGACGTAAATATTAATCGTTTAAAATTTGTGAATCAGCATGCTACCTTTAACGATAAAGAATCCATTCTATTAAATGCTTTAAAAAAGGAAAAAGACCACTTCGAAACTCATGAGATCTCTACTTTATATGACTATGAAATTGCCAATATTTACAACCAACAAGGAGCAAGTTATCAACCGAAAACAAACAAAGATAATCGCTGGAAAATTAAAGATGCTCTTGCTATCTGCAATAATGCTATTTTAAAATTCCCAGAAAGTGATGGTGCAAAAAGCTGTACTGTTTTAAAACAACTAATAGAACAACATTCGCTACAAATTACTACAGAAAACTTTCTTCCTATACAACAAAATGCACGTTTGCTATTAAGCTATAAAAACCTGAATCATCTTCAGTTTAAAATATACAAACTTAATAGAAACCAGCTTGAAAAATTCAATCAAATATATAGAGAGGAAGAGCAATTGGCTTTTATTAAAAAGTTACATGTTTATAAAAATTGGGATAACACCTTACACAATGAGGGCGATTATCAAATGCATACGACCGAAATTTTAGTTCCTGGATTAAATAATGGTGCTTACTTAATTTTTGCTTCATCTAAAAACAACAATAAAACCATTGCTTTTAACACCATACAAGTTACAAATATAGCCTTGATTGAAACAGAGAGCAAGAAGCACAAAACGTTTCAAATTATTGACAGAAATAATGGAAAACCAATTAGCAATGCTAAAATTGAAATAAGCTACAGTAAAAATAATAACAAAAGCTATCAAACAGAAAGCTTTACTACCAACATCTATGGGGAAGTAAAAATTGAAAAAAACAAAGAACGTAATGAATACATAAAAGTTAAGGTTAAACATGATAATGATGTGGCCTATTTTGGTGACTATTACATTTATAGATATTATGACGAGTGGCAAGAAAATATTAGATACAACTCTTTTATATTTACAGACAGGAGTATTTATAGACCAGGACAAACTGTTTATTTTAAAGCCATTGCAATTAAAACAGAAAAAGGAAAATCTGAAATTTTAGCAAACGAAAAAGTTTACGCGATTTTATATAATACGAATGGTGAAGACCTAAAATCATTAAAGTTTACAACGAATGAATTTGGTTCTGTTACTGGTGAATTCATATTACCTAATAATGGTTTAAATGGAGAATATCGTATAGAATTTGAAGCAGAGTCTGGGTATGAAATTGATAACTCAGCCTACTTCTCGGTTGAAGACTATAAACGACCAAAGTTCGAAACAACATTTAACCCCATAACCGAAACCTATAAAGTTAACGATTCTGTAACTGTAAAAGGACATGCCTTAGCGTATGCAGGAAGCAATATTACCGATGCCAAAGTAGTATATCGAGTACATAGAAAAGTAGAATATCCACGATGGTGTTATTTTTATCACCCTTGGATTAATAGCGAACCTCAAGAAATCACACATGGTGAAAGTATGACAAATAATAAAGGAGAATTTGAAATTACTTTTAAAGCCATTCCAGATCAAAGTGTCGACAAAACAAATCTTCCTACTTTTAGATATGAAGTCACCGCAGATGTTATCGACTTAAATGGTGAAACCAGAAGCGCTACCACCATAGTTAATGTTGGATACCACGCATTAACTGCAAATATGTCTATTGCTAATCTTATAGATAAAACTAAAAAAAATAATGCAATAGACATAGATACCAGAAACCTGAATGGTGAATTTGTACCCGCAAAGGGAACAATTAAAATGTATAAGTTAAAGGCACCTAATAAAATTTTAAGACCAAGACCTTGGTCAGCTCCAGATTATCAGGAATTTTCAGAAGACGTTTTTAATAAATTGTTTCCATACGATCCCTATAATAACGAGCATGAAATTAGCAATTGGGAAAAAGGGGAACTCGTATTTATTTCATCATTTAACACAGAAAACACGACAAAGCTTAATCTGGGAAAAATTAAAAAGTGGAAATCCGGGAAGTATATTATTATTTTAGAAAGTAAAGACAAGTTTGGACAATTGGTTAAGGATGAAATTAAAACAACGTTATACAGCAATTCCGATAAAACCATAGCAGACAAACAATTATTTCATATTACAACAAATAAATCAGCCTACAAGTCAGGTGAGAAAGCGCTAATCACGCTAGGCTCAGCTGCAAGTAATTTAAATGTTACGGTGCAAATTGAAAAAAATAGCAAGATTGTAAAAACACATATCGTTCAATTAAATAAGAACAAAAAAACAATTTCCGTTCCTATAAATAGTGAAGATCTTGGCGGTTTTATAGTTAAATATAGCTTTGCTGCTTTCAATAGTTTTCAATCGGGTAATTTGAATATATTCGTTCCTTACCCTAAAACTGATCTAGACATTGAAACAACAACTTTTAGAGATAAGCTACAACCAGGAACCGAAGAGACCTGGAGTTTTAAAATAAAAGGGCCTAAAGGCGATAAAGTTAGTGCCGAATTATTAGCAAGCATGTATGATGCCTCATTAGACCAATTTAAACCACATGCATGGTCTTTCAATCCCATTAATAGACCTTCTTATTATTCGCGTATGTCAACCAATGCTGGTAAAAGTTTTGGCACACGTTATTTTAAAGTTTATAATAATTTTGCCCGCATAAATTATTCATCTCAATACTACGATCAACTAAATTGGTTTGGGTATCACTTTATAAATTACAATCCAAGAAATTATATAAGTAAAAAAGCACTTAGTAGTCGTGTGGCAAGTGCTCCTGTTTTCTCAGAAGAAATGGAAATAGCAGAATCTATATCTAGCTTAAATGATAATTTAGATGAAGTCGTAGTCATGGATGATGGTAAAGATAAAATGAATTCTGGTGAAGATTTTGAATCAGATGAGAAATCTCTTGAAAAAAAATCAGAAAAGCCAAACTTCAATAACGTCAAAATTCGCAAAAACCTTCAAGAAACAGCATTTTTCTTTCCACAGCTAAAAACAGATTCAGAAGGCAATATTAGTTTCAGTTTCACGACTCCAGAAGCATTAACGCAATGGAACTTGCAACTATTAGCCCATACAAAAAACTTAGAGAGTGCTACTAGAACGTTAACTACAGTAACTCAAAAAGAATTAATGGTAACACCAAATGCACCTCGTTTTTTACGTGAAGGAGATCAAATTACAATTAGCTCTAAAATTGCAAACCTTACCGAAAAACAATTATCTGGGCAAGCCGTTTTATTATTAACGGATGCCATTTCTGGAAAGGATATCTCTCAAAAACTTATAACAAGTTCTAATAATTCTCTCCCTCAGGGAGAGATGGCGAAGCCAGAAAGGGGCTTTACTGTTGATGCCAAAGGCAATACACAAGTATCATGGAATGTATCTATTCCAGATGATATTCAAGCGGTTCAATACAAAGTGATTGCTAAATCGGAAACCTTTAGTGATGGTGAGCAAAACGCCTTACCGGTTCTATCGAATAGAATGTTAGTTACCGAAACACTTCCTATGTGGATTCGTAGTAATCAAACAAAAACATTTACATTAGATAAATTAAAGAATAATACATCTACAACACTTAAAAACCATAAGCTGACCTTGGAAATGACTTCCAATCCGGCATGGTATGCAGTACAAGCACTTCCCTACTTAATGGAATATCCTTATGAGTGTAACGAACAAACCTTTAGTCGCTATTATGCGAATGCTTTGGCTAGCCATATTGCAAATTCTAATCCAAGAATTCAAGAGGTTTTTAATCAATGGAAATCTCAAGATGTCCTTATTTCTAACTTAGAAAAAAATGAAGAATTAAAGTCTATTCTTATCCAAGAAACCCCATGGTTAAGAGATGCGCAAAGTGAAACAGAACAAAAAAAACGCATTGCGCTCCTTTTTGATCTGAACAAAATGAACAATGAATTGCAATCTGCTATCAGAAAATTAGAAAATAATCAAATGGATTCTGGCGCATGGGCTTGGTTTAATGGTGGACGAGCGAACCGATATATTACACAACATATCATCACTGGTTTTGGTCACTTAAACAAGTTAGGTGTCACTCTGAGCGCAGTCGAAGAGTCTAATCACCAAATCATCTCAAAAGCAATCAGATACCTTGATGCACAATTCATAAAAGAATACAAAGACATCAGAAAATATAATGTTAAAGTAGATTTAAACAAAGATCATTTAAGTTATACTCAACTCCATTATTTATACATGCGCAGCTTCTTCCCGAACATTAAAAAGTCGAAAGAAGTTGATAAAATCATACAATACTACCAAACGCAAATTCAAAAATACTGGCTAAGCAGACCATTGTATGCTAAAGGCCTTATGGCTTTAGTGTCTCACAGAATTAATGATTCTAAAACGACTAATAAGATTTTAAAATCCTTAAAAGAAACAAGTATTACTTCAGAAGAATTAGGCATATATTGGAAAGCAAATACAAATTCTTGGTTCTGGTATCAAGCACCAATTGAAACACAAGCTCTTTTAATTGAAACGTTTTCTGAGGCTGGCCACAGCATTCAGAGTAATACAAAAAATCTTGAGACCATAGATAACTTAAAAATCTGGTTACTTAAAAACAAACAAACGAATCGATGGAAAACCACCAAAGCTACTACCGATGCCGTATACGCTTTGCTACTTCAAGGAAGTGACTGGTTATCTGTAACCGACATGGTTGATGTTGTTTTAGGCGGACAAAAAATAGCACCTTCAAAATTAGAAAATGTCAAGGTAGAAGCTGGAACAGGTTATTATAAAACATCTTGGAATACTTCTGAAATTAAACCAGAAATGGCAGAGGTAAAACTTACTAAAAAAGGAAACGGAATTGCTTGGGGAAGTTTATACTGGCAGTACTTTGAAGATTTAGATAAGATCACATCGGCAGAAACACCTCTAAAATTAAAGAAAAAGTTATTCTTAAAACAGAATACAGATACAGGTGAAACTATTTCTAAAATTACAAATGACACCAATTTAAAAGTTGGTGACCTAGTAAGAGTACGTATAGAATTACGAAGTGATCGAAACATGGAGTTTGTACATATGAAAGATATGAGAGCGTCTGGATTAGAGCCCTTAAATGTATTATCACAATACAAATGGCAAGATGGCTTAGGCTACTACCAAAGTACAAAAGATGCCTCTACTAATTTCTTTTTCGATTATTTACCAAAAGGCGTTTATGTTTTTGAATATGATTTAAGAGTGAATAATGCAGGTGATATGAGCAATGGAATAACAACTATACAGAGTATGTATGCACCAGAATTTAGCAGCCATAGCGAAGGTACCCGTTTGTTAGTTAAGTAAAACTGCCTCGACGAAATCGATAGCAGATTTATTTTTAATTTGTTATCTTTCAGCTTAATAACTAATAAATACATTATTATGAATTCAAAAGTTTTTATGGTCGTGAGATTACTTCTCGGACTTTTTGTTTTGTTTTTTGGACTTAATAAGTTCTTTCATTTTATAGGTCATGGGGAAATGTCTGCAGAGGCTGGAGCTTATTTCGGCGCATTAGTTTCTGTTAAATTAATAACACTAGTGGCCATTGTGGAAATTGTTGCAGGGTTGGCATTAATCTTTAACAAGTTTGGAGCATTGCTGGCATTAATTTTAATGAGTATTTCTGTAAACGCGGCATTGTTTCATGCCATGTTAGCACCAGAAAGCATTGCAGGCGCTTTAATTTTACTAATTTTAAATATTATTGTCCTGTATGGCTATAAAGACAAGTATAAAGACTTACTAAGTTAATACTAATAATACAAGAGGCTTAGGCCTCTTTTTTTATTTTCTTAACTTTACCGAAATTTTGTTATTTGTTTGAACCTTTGGAAAAGCAAAAATTAAATATCCCCAAAACGATACTAGCATTTTTCTTTTTTACAATGCTATTAGGATGTGCTTCTAAAAAAAGCCTATCTACAAACACGAACAATATTGAAAAAACGCCTAAGATTATTTTTCTAAACTATACTATTAAAAAAACTTCGAACGATAGTCGAACTGTCCATTTTATAAATAAAATAATAACAGAAGGGAAACTAAAAGACCATAATAAAAATTCTAAAAAAGAGCCGGTCTCTGGAGATTTAATGTGCTATCAGCTTGATAAAAAGTCTAATATCTTGCAAAGTATTATTATAAAAAATCCATTAAAAAAAACAGTTGAATCTCTTAATGACTCTAAAAGTTTTCAAACAAACAGCATAGATCTAAATAGTACTTCTTTTTCCCTCAGATTGAAATTAGAACCATATGCAAAGTATGTCTCTATTAATGAAATCACTCAAGATAAAAAGGAAGTACTCCCTCTAATTAAAACAAAAATCAACTAGTTAATGGTACTACGTTTACTATATATTCTATTACTTATCAATGTTGATTTAATGTCTGCACAAATTTTTGATGTAGAAAACATTAAGCTTTCTGGTGATGATAGTAAAAGAATTACATTAGTTATTTTAAGTGAAGGTTACCAAGATAGTGAATTATCACAATTCATCACAGATGCTGAAAACTTTACAAACAGCATGTTTAACCAATCTCCACTTAAAGAATATGCCAATTATTTTAATGTCTATGCTATAAAAGTTCCTTCCGCTGAAAGTGGTGCGGATCACCCAGGAACAAGCATAGAACCATTAGAAACCCCCATTAGTCCTATTGTCCCAATAAAAACAGTAGACACTTATTTTAATGCAACTTACGATGCTTTTGGTAAACATAGATTGCTTTATTATGAAATAGATGGAAACAGCGCAAACAATACAGAAGCCATAATTAGTACCGTTTTAGCTAACAATTTCCCAACTTACGATCAAGCTTTAATTATAGTTAATTCTTCAGAATTTGGTGGTAGTGGTGGAAAATTTCCTATGACTTATTCAGGTTTTTGGGGTGCAAATGTAGCCGTCCACGAATTGGGGCATTCATTATTTAATTTAAAAGATGAATATTATCCAGGAGATGATCTTGCAGCAGAAGCTATCAATATGACTCAAGAAACTGATCAAAACTTGGTTAGATGGAAAAATTGGCTAAACATTAATGATATTGGAATATATCAATATACTTGCGCTACTGGTAATTGTTCTGACTGGTATAAACCACATCAAAATTGTATCATGGAATTTATTGATAGACCCTTTTGTTCTGTTTGCAAAGAAGGTATCATAGAAAAAATACATAGTTTGGTGTCTCCTATAGATTCATATACACCCGTTTCAAATACGGTTTCAAACTCTAGTTTTCCTATCGATTTTCACTTAAACCTAATTAAACCCATTCCTAACACACTTGAAAGTTCATGGTCATTAAATACTTCTAACATTGCTTCAAATGTCGATGATGTAAGTGTTTTAGAAACCGATTTAAATGCAGGCATAAATACTTTAACAGCTATAATTACCGATAACACACAACTAATAAAGGTTACCAATCATGAAACCATTCATGTGTATACTGTGACTTGGACTATTGATAATTCTTCACTAGGAGTTAATGATATTGAAAGTGACATTAATAGTTTAAGTATTGTTATGTTTCCAAACCCAGCTAATACCATTGCAAATTTTAAAATTGAAAGTGAGAAAGATGCTAAATTAAAAGTTGACATTACGAGTTTAGATGGTAAAAAAGTAAAAACAGTATCCTTATCTAACTATACAACGCGACAAGTTGATATTAGCAACCTTAGCGAGGGAATTTATGTGGCTAATTTCTATGCTAATAATACGTTAGTTACAAGTAAAAAGCTTGTAAAACAATAAACTTATTGTTTAGGAGGATATTCCAATAATATCTTTTCAACAATAGCATTTAAACGTTTTTCACGTTCTCCTGGAATGGCATTAGGATTGTAGTTTGATTCACTTACTGCTTGCCAAAATAATTGTTTTTTGTTTTCATCTACAAAATCGATGGTTATTTGACGATTAATTTTAGACTGTCCTACAGGGATACCTATCGACAGACCGCCACCAACATTACCACCACCGCCACCTAAACCAACACCAACGGTGTTACGTTTTGCTTCAAGGTATTCGCTACTTTTTATATCAATAAAAAAATCTGGAGTATCCGATAAACTAAATCCTTTTGCAGTCATTTTTGCATCTATAGTATTTAATAAACGTTTTGTATCTAATTCACTTAAACCAGTATTCATATCACTATAATAATTATAGGTTTTATAGTTATTAAACTGAGTCGCTTTATCATAATCATAATTAACACGAATAGGTGCACACCCTACAAACAATAAAACAAGTAACACAATTTTCAAAGTTTTCATAATCATAATTTTTTATTAAAGTTAATCAAAAATTATTCCATGGATAAAGTATCTGTTTCAAACTACCGAAACAGGAAGCATGCAAGAATATGCTCAAATTGAGGAAACCTTCTCACCTATAGCTTTACAAATTATAAAAGATTGGATTTTAGAACGATTTAAATAATCTTAATCATTCAACATTTTCCACAAAACATCTTTTAACTCAGTAATCCCTTGTTGTGCCACAGATGAAATAAATAAATATGGAATAGGAAGCTCGTTATCCAACTCTTTTTTAAGTTCTGCTTTCAATTCATCATCCAGCATATCACATTTAGATATTGCTATGATACGTTCTTTATCAAGCATTTCAGGGTTGTAACGACGAAGTTCATCTAACAAGACATCATATTGTTTTCTAATATCATCGGCGTCTGCAGGAATTAAAAACAATAGAATAGAGTTACGCTCGATATGACGTAAAAAGTAATGCCCCAACCCTTTTCCTTCGGCAGCACCTTCTATTATTCCAGGAATATCTGCCATAACAAAGGTTTGAAAATCGCGATACTCTACGATTCCTAAATTGGGTTTAAGTGTTGTGAATTCATAATCAGCAATTTTTGGCTTGGCCGATGTAACGACTGATAATAACGTAGATTTCCCTGCATTTGGGAATCCAACTAAACCAACATCTGCAAGAATTTTTAGTTCTAACGTAACATACTTCTCTTCTAATGGAAGTCCTGGTTGTGCATATCTTGGTGTTTGATTGGTCGACGACTTGAAATGCCAGTTTCCTAATCCACCTTTTCCACCTTCTACAATAATTCTTTCTTCACCATCTTCAGTAATTTCTAAAAGGATTTCATCTGTTTCAGTATCTCGAACAACAGTCCCTAAAGGCACTTCTAAAAACACATCTTCTCCATCTGCTCCAGAACTCCTGCTTTTACTTCCGTTTCCACCATGACCGGCACGAATATGTTTTTTAAATTTTAAATGAAGAAGCGTCCATAGATTAGAATTTCCTCGAAGAATAATATGACCTCCACGACCTCCATCACCACCATCAGGGCCGCCTTTGGTAATGTATTTCTCCCGATGTAGATGTACAGAACCTTTACCTCCGTTACCAGAAGCGACATACATTTTTACATAATCAACAAAATTCCCTTCAGTCATGAAATGCCTTTGTTTGTCATTCCCGCGAAAGCGGGAATCTATTTAATTGAACTAAAACCTAGAAATACGAATTCCTGCTCTCGCAGAACGTTTATAGTGTATCAATAACAGTACTTAAACGCACTGTAATATCTTCGATACTACCAATACCGTTAACACCAAAATATTTATTTTGTGCTGAATAGAATTCTTTTAAAATAGCCGTTTTATTGTAATATTCAGCGATTCTATTTCTAATAATAGACTCATCAGCATCATCTGCTCTTCCACTAGTTTTACCACGAGATAATAAACGCTCAACTAAAACTTCATCTTCAACTTCTAAAGCAATCATCGCATTTATTTGAGAATCTTTACTATCCAATAACTTATCTAAAGCATCTGCCTGCGCATTAGTACGTGGAAATCCATCAAAAATAAAGCCATTAGCACCGGCATTTTTCTCAACTTCAGCATTTAACATGTCAATAGTTACTTGATCTGGAACTAATTCTCCTTTATCCATATAAGACTTAGCTAACATGCCTAAAGCCGTTTCGTTTTTAATATTATATCTAAAAACATCGCCTGTAGATATATGTACTAAATTATACTTTTCTTTTAAAAAATCTGCTTGTGTTCCTTTTCCAGCACCTGGAGGGCCAAATAGCACTAAGTTTGTCATGTGTTGTGTCTCTTTTATTTGATATATTTCTGGTAAATTTCTTCCTAATCCATCATAATCTAAGCCGTAACCAACTATAAATTTATTAGGAATCTCAATACCAACGTAATGTAATTTGAAATCTTTTTTATAGGCTTCAGGCTTGTAAAATAGCGTTGCTATTTTTAACGATTTCACCTTTTCATTTTTAAAAATCCTATGGACTTCAGCTAAGGTGTTTCCTGTATCGATAATATCTTCCAAAATAACAACAGTACGTCCTGTTAAATCTTGGGTTAAACCTATAAGTCTTTGAATATCTTCGGTTGATTTAACACCTTCGTAAGATGCTAATTTTATAAACGTGACTTCGCATGGTTTTGGATACTTTTTTACAAAATCACTCACTACCATAAACGAGCCATTTAAAATCCCAACAAACACAGGAATTTCATCTCCCACATCTTCAGCAATTTCTATTGCTAAACGCTGTAAAACATCATCAATCTCTTTGGCTGAAATAAATGGTTTAAAATATTTGTCGTGTAGCTTTATCACGGTTATCATTTTTTGAAGCAGCAAAGATAATCATTCGTTAACAAATAATGATTTTTTGATTTACGATTTAGCTGCTAATTAATATTTAAGTGTATTTTTGCGTATCCTTATTCAATTTCAGTTAAAAAGAAATCAATGAACTACTTTTCTTCAAATTTCAAACTTGGCATTCTTGGTGGTGGTCAATTAGGTAAAATGCTACTTAACGATACTAGAAAATTTGATATCTATACTTGCGTTTTAGATTCCAGCAATGAAGCTCCTTGTAAAATAGCGAGTAATGAATTTCATTTGGGTGATTTAATGGATTATGACGCTGTTTACAATTTCGGAAAACAAGTAGATGTACTAACCATTGAAATTGAAAATGTAAATGTCGATGCTTTGGAAGCTCTTGAAAAAGAGGGTATAAAAGTATATCCTGCATCCAAAACATTACGCACAATTCAAAACAAAGCAACTCAGAAATTGTTTTATGTTGACAATCATTTACCAACAGCTCCTTTTTCTCGTTTTTCTTATACTTCAGAAATTAACGAAGCTATAAATAATGGCAGTTTAACAATGCCTTTTGTTTGGAAATGCGCTCAATTTGGATATGATGGTACAGGCGTAAAAATTGTAAAAACGCTTCAAGATTTAGAAGACTTACCAAATGTAGAATGTATTGCTGAAACCTTAGTACCTTTTAAAAATGAATTAGCTGTTATTGTGATTAGAAATGCTTCAGGAGACATTAAAACATTTCCAGTTGTTGAAATGGAATTTCACCCAGAGGCTAATCAAGTAGAATATGTTATTTGTCCTGCTAGGATTTCTAAAGAAGTTGCAAAAAAAGCAACAGAGGCCGCTTTAAAAACATCTAAAGCTTTTAACCATGTTGGATTGTTAGCTGTAGAAATGTTTCAGACACAAAACGACGATATTTTAATAAATGAAGTTGCACCAAGACCGCATAATTCTGGGCATCAAACTATTGAAGCTAGTTATACCTCTCAATTTGAGCAACACTTAAGAGCCATTTTAGATTTACCATTGGGAAGAACAGACAATAAAGTTGGTGGTGTTATGGTTAACTTAGTTGGAGCTGAAGGCTATACGGGCAATGTGGTTTATAAAAATATTGAAAACATTATGAAAATGGACGGTGTAACGCCCCATATTTATGGTAAAAAACAAACACGCCCGTTTAGAAAGATGGGACATGTTACCATTGTAAATGAAGATTTAAACGAGGCGCGAAAGATAGCCGAAGATGTTAAAAAATCAATTAAAGTAATAAGTGAGTAAAGACTCCCGAGTGCAGTCGAGGGGTCTTTTAAATATTTTTTAGTTTTGGTATTAAGGTCTCGACTGCGCTCGACCTGACATAAAATAAAAATTTATGAAAAAAGTAGGAGTAATCATGGGAAGTAAAAGTGATCTTCCTGTAATGCAAGATGCTATTGATATTTTAAAAGGTTTTGATATTGAAGTTGAAGTAGATATTGTTTCGGCTCACAGAACCCCAGAAAAATTATTTGATTACGGAAAACATGCACATACAAGAGGGTTTGCCGTTATTGTTGCAGGTGCCGGTGGTGCAGCACATTTACCAGGAATGATTGCTTCATTATCACCACTTCCAGTTATAGGTGTTCCTGTTAAAAGCAGTAACTCTATTGATGGCTGGGATTCTATCTTATCTATTTTACAAATGCCAGGAGGTGTTCCTGTTGCTACTGTTGCTCTTAATGGTGCAAAAAATGCAGGCATACTGGCTGCTCAAATTATTGGCTCTGGAGACACTTGCGTTTTAGATAAAATATTAGCTTATAAAGAAGGTTTAAAACTAAAAGTAAACGAATCGGCTAAAGACTTAAAATAAAAAAGGCCTCAAAATATTTTGAGGCTTTTTTTGCTATTAGTGTATAATTATAATGAGTTAGTCACTCCGTATACGAACTACAAAAATACAAAAAAACTTATTATGCATACATAATAAGTTCACATTTTAACACATTTATTGAGAATGACAAAAAACATATTAACAAAACCTTTTGAAACTACATATAATTCAGCTCCATTTTCAAAAATCGCCAATGAAGATTTCTTGCCAGCCATTAAACAGGCTATTACCAACGCTAAATCTGAAATTGATGCTATCGCCAAAAATAATGAGCTTCCAACTTTTAAAAATACCATTGAGGCTTTAGATTTTTCAGGAGAACAATTGGGTAGAATTTCTAGTATATTTTTTAACTTGAATTCTGCCGAGACAAATGATACGATTCAAAAGATAGCACAAGAAGTATCGCCTTTACTATCAGAATTCAGTAATGATATCACCCTAAATGAGGACTTATTTAAACGTGTAAAAGCTGTTTATGATAGTAAAAACTCATTAGATCTAACCATAGAGCAACAAACATTACTTGATAAAAAGTATAAAAGCTTTTCGAGAAACGGTGCTAATTTACCCGAAGACAAAAAACAGGAACTTCGGGATATTGATAAGCAATTGAGCCAACTAACTCTTAAATTTGGAGAAAATGTATTGGCAGAAACCAATGCTTTTGAAATGCTTATAACTAATGAAGATGATTTATCTGGTTTACCTGAAGGTGCTAAAGAAGCCGCTAAACAATTAGCAGAATCTAAAGAAAAAGAAGGTTGGTTGTTCACGTTAGACTATCCTAGTTATATTCCTTTTATGACCTATGCCGATAATCGTGAGCTGAGAAAAAAACTAGCACTTACCGCTGGGGCAAAAGCGTTTAAAGGTGATGCTTTTGACAATCAAGATAATATATTACAAATAGTTAAATTAAGGTTTCAACGGGCCAATCTTTTAGGTTACAAAACACATGCGCATTTTGTTTTAGAAGAACGCATGGCAAAAACGCCCGAAACTGTTGAAAGCTTTTTAAACGAATTACTTGAAAAAGCAAAACCAGCTGCCGAACGGGAATTCAAAAACCTAGAAAGTTTTGCTAAAGATTTAGATGGCATTGATCGACTTGAAAAATGGGATGCATCTTATTATTCTGAAAAATTGAAACAAAAGCTGTTTAGTCTTGATGATGAGAAATTAAAACCATACTTCAAGTTAGAAAATGTGATTGATGGCGCCTTTACTGTAGCCAATAAATTATTCGATTTAAACTTTGAGGAAATAGATACCATAGATAAATATCACGAAGATGTTTTAACTTATAAAGTCACTAATAATGATGGTGATTTAATTTCTATTTTTTATGCCGATTTTTTTCCAAGAGCAGGAAAACGAAATGGGGCTTGGATGACTTCATATAAACCACAGTCTATAAAGAATGGTGTTAATGATAGACCACATATATCTATTGTTTGCAACTTTACCAAGCCAACAAAGAGCAAGCCGTCTCTTTTAACTTTTAATGAGGTTACAACATTATTTCATGAATTCGGTCATGCATTGCATGGTATACTAGCAAACACAACCTACCCTAGTCTATCTGGAACCAGCGTATTTTGGGACTTTGTTGAATTACCGAGTCAGGTTATAGAAAATTGGTGCTACGAAAAAGAAGCTTTAGAATTGTTTGCCACGCATTATGAAACCGGGGAAGTCATTCCAATGGATTTGGTTGAAAAAATAAAGGAATCTGCTACGTTTCACGAAGGTATGCAAACACTAAGACAAATAAGTTTTGGATTGTTAGACATGAGTTGGCATGCTAATGAATCGCCAGAAGCTATAAAATCTGTTAAAACTCATGAAAATGAAGCTTTTAAGCATACAACGCTTTATCCGGAAGTTTCAGAAAATTGTATGAGTACGGCTTTTTCTCATATCTTTCAAGGAGGCTATTCATCTGGATATTACAGCTATAAATGGGCAGAAGTTTTAGATGCTGATGCATTCGAATATTTTAAAGAATCTGGTATTTTTAACAAAGAAATTGCTGATAAATTTAAAAAACATGTATTGTCTCAAGGAGGTACAGAAAATCCTATGACACTTTACAAACGTTTTAGAGGGCAAGAACCTAAGCCTGAAGCCCTATTAAAGCGTGCTGGGTTATTGAAATAGTACTATTAAAGGTCTAGAAAGTTAAAGAGAACTGTCATTACGAGGAGAGAATCGACGTGGTAATCTTTTGAATCGAATCTAAAATTAAACAGATTGCCACGCCTTTTGCAAAGTCTCGCAATGACAATTAACTTTCTAGAACCTCTAGATTTCTACCCATGTTGCATAGGTGTAAAAAAGAACTCTTCTCTTACTATTTTACCATCTTCTACTTTATAAACGCAAACCTCATGCATATTGGTTCGAGGCGCTCCTTTAAACGTTACATCCATTTTCATAGTACATGAAAAGAATTTATCTGCTACAATAGGATCAGAAATTTCCATACCATGAATTTCCTCTACCATATCATTAAATTGTTGGCCTTTGGCTATAACTGCATCTAATCCTTTAGTTTCTTTAACTGGTGCTCCATCTGGTTCTGCACTAACAATGTTTTGTCCGTATAAATTTTGAATAGCTTCAGCAAACTGTCCTTGTCTGCAATAATTCACTAACTGTCCTGCAACTTCTTGTGTTGTTATAATTTTGATTGAATTTATAGTTAATAATTTAATTTGTATAATACTGTTTTAAAATGCGGCATTTAAAAATTCATTCAAAGGCCTAATAGCTTTAAAATGCTTTGCAATGGCATCTTTTAGATTAGGAGAATTATAATAGTTTTTCAAAGAAAGATCAGACATCGCATAAAACTGTTTATTGTATATCAATGATGTTTTATTTACTACAGCTTCATGAGCTTTATCAATACGTTTAGAAACGTCTCCTTTTAAAGCTCCCAGACAGTCACTAAATTCTTTTGCCGTTGTTATAGCCAAAAAATCATCAATATGATTAGCAATATGATTTCTTACTGCTTTTAATTCCGGTGGTTTAACATTAAAAAGCCCACCTCCAACATGAACTGAATCTGCACTAATGCCTAAATAGTATCCTGGTAACATAGACTTTTTACCATTAGGAGAAAACCCAGCTTTAAAGATTGTATGATAAGGTGTTTTATCTTTTGAAAATCGCACATCTCTATTTATCCTAAACAAAGCTTTCTTTTCATCAGTTAGAATTCGATTATCCCATTGATGGAGCATAGGAAGTAATTCTGAAAGCAACTCTAAAAAAGGCTCCTTAACATCATTTTCATAACGTTTCTTATTGGCATGAAACCATTCTTTATTATTATTCTTGTTCAACTCTTTAAAAAATTCGGTATACGCTTTTGTTATCATGTATCTTGATGTATTATATCTAACGCTAAATTTGTTAAAAACTCCCAGGAATCTTTATATTCAACTCCCAATTGGTACCAACCGGACATAGGTTTTTTATTTTTAAAAGGACTAAAGACTTCTAATGGAACATCAATGGCTTCAACATTAAAACCCTTTCCTAGTTTAAACACCATGTTCTGTTTAGTAGAAAAAAATGCAAATACCTTCCCTTTATAATGCATCGCTTCTGAACGCATCATTTTACCTACGGTTATATTTTCGTGGTTAGAACAAAATCGAACTCTTATAGCTTCAAAATAGTGTTTAGGTTCCATTGGAATGTTTATAGGTGTTTTCAAAATTATAAAATGAATACATTTTTTTCAGAGGTCAAATACGACACTTTAAGGTGTTGATTATGACAAAATTTAATATTACTTTTAAAATCATAACCATTAAGACATTAACCAATGAAACATGTAAGCATATTGGTTCCAAAATCCAACACCATTCTAAGTAGTGTTGTCGGGCCTTATAAAATTTTTAAAAGTGTGAATGACTTCATTCTACAATCTGGAAAAAGTGAACAACCTTTCTTTGATATTAACCTTGTTGGCCTCGACAAAAACACGGTACTATATGATGGTGCATTTTCGGTACACTGTGATGCTACTATACATGATATTGTTAAAACAGATCTTATCATAATTTCTGCTGTTAGACCAGAATGGATTACTGATGGCATTAAAACTAATTATGAGTTTATTCCCTGGATTAAAAAGCAACGCAATAAACATCATGCAGAAGTGGCAAGCTTATGCCTTGGTGCTTTTCTATTAGCTGAAACTGGGTTGTTAGACCACAAGCAATGTACAACACATTGGGCAGGGATTGAACTGTTCCGACAGATGTATCCAAAAATTGATGTACTACCAGAAAAAATAGTTACAGACCAGGAAGGTATTTATTCCAGTGGTGGTGCTTACTCATTTTTAAACCTCATCATACATTTGGTTCACAAATATTGTGGACAGGAGGTTGCTGTTTATGTATCCAAACTTTTCGAAATTGATATTAGCAGGGATAATCAAAATCAGTTTGCCATTTTTAGAGGTCAAAAAGACCATACCGACACCCTAATACAAAAAGCACAATTATTTATAGAGAATAATGTTACCGAAAAGGTTTCTGTAGAACAATTATCGGGCATGTTAGCCGTGAGCCAGCGCAACTTCATAAGACGGTTTAAAAAAGCAACGGCTAATACCCCTTTAGAATATATTCAACGTGTTAAGGTTGAAGCTGCTAAAAACGCTTTAGAATCTACACAAAACACAATAAACGAGGTGATGTTTTCTGTGGGTTACTCAGATACCAAAGCATTTAGAGGTTTGTTTAAAAGATTTACAGGTTTAACACCAATAGCATATAAAAATAAATATAACCGGGAATTGGTTAGTTTTTAGTTTTATGTGAGTTCGGTATAAAAAAATATTTGATTTCGCATTTAAAAGCTAAATGTTAAATAGTTGTCATTTCGACAGAGTGAAGAATGAGCGACGAGAAATCTTATAATTATGAGATCCCTCCTCATAAGCTTCGCTTCATATCTTCAAACAAAATATATTTTGTTTTCGATAATGTTTGGGATGACATACAAGCTCAAATGTCAATTCAAGCAATTTATAAATCAAAATTATATCGAACTCACAGTAATTCGATAGAATAAAAAATAAGTTGATGTATTTCGTTGTTAAAATAAACTTTCAATAATTATTGAAAGTTTAAAAATATTTTATATCTTTGTGCTATGGAATACCAAGAAGCAAAAGATAAATTTATTAGTACTTGGGGAAGTTTAGGGACATTGTGGGGTATAAATAAAGCGATGGCTCAAATACAATCACTTCTTTTTATTTCTACAAAACCATTATCTATGGAAGAAATTATGGAAGAGTTGAAAATATCTCGTGGAAATACTAGTATGAATTTACGTCAGCTTATGGATTGGGGAATTGTTACAAAAGAACTTATTCCAGGAGAACGTAAAGAGTTTTTCACAACAGAAAAAGATGTACAAGAATTAGCAAGACATATCGCTAAGGAAAGAAGTAGAAGAGAAATTAAACCTGTAATAAAAATATTGAAAGATGTTAGTTCTATTAAAGATGATGGCACAGAAAAAACAAAAGAACTCATTAAACAAACCAAAGCATTGCATGATTTAGCAGAAACAGCTGATGCCATGATGAATAAAATTGTGAATCAAGAACAAAACTGGATTACTAAATCTTTGCTTAAACTTATTAAATAAAAAAATTTAAAATATATTTTCAATATTTTCTGAAAGTTTAATAATAACAAAATGATACTACAAAAAACTCATAAAACGATTACCTATTTCATTGCAGCCATATGGATTATAAATGGCTTGTTTTGTAAAGTTCTAAATCTTATACCTAGACATGAACAAATTGTTTCAAAAATTATAGATAGAGACCACTCACAAAAATTAACAATTTTAATTGGTGTCTTAGAAATTTTAATGGCCATTTGGATATTAAGCAGTATAAAATCAAAGCTAAATACCGTATTACAAATAATAATTGTAGCTGTTATGAATACACTTGAATTCACACTTGTTCCAGATTTACTGCTTTGGGGAAAGTTCAACGCAGTCTTTGCGCTTATTTTCATCTTAATAGTGTATTTCAATAATTTTTATATGAATACGAAAATTCAAAAAAAACCTTATGCTATCATTTCTTAAAAACCATCCATTCTCTGTAGAATCATTTTTTGAGAGTTCTCTTGTTTTGACATTTGCTGTTCCGAAAGAAGAATTAGCGTCTCTTATCCCTGAGTGTTTAGAACTAGATATATTTCAAGACAAGTGGGCATTTATTGCTGTTGCCATGGTTCAAACTAAAAACTTGAGACCAAAAGGTTTCCCAAAGTTTATAGGCAATGATTTCTTCTTAATTGGTTATCGCATTTTTGTACGCTACACAACCAATAAAGGAAAACGTTTAAGAGGTTTATATATTTTAAAGTCTGAAACTGATAAAAAGAAAATGGCTCTTATGGGTAATATTTTTACTCATTATAATTACACTACAACAGACATTAATAAATCAGAAAAGAATGAGATAACTTCTATTAAATCGAAACTTAAAATTAGAATAAATACATCAGAAAATACTATTAACCTTCCTGTACAATCTCCATTTTCGAATTGGAAAGAAGCAAGACGGTTTGCTGGTCCCCTACCTTTTACTTTTACCTATAATAAAACAACTAAGGAAGTACTTATAATTGAAGGTGTAAGACAAAACTGGAAACCAAAACCTATTAAAGTAAGTGATTACCACGTAGGTTTCTTAGAATCTTTAAAAATTAAAAATTACGTTTTAGCAAATGCATTTATAATTGAAAACATTCCATATTACTGGAAAAAAGGAAAAATAGACTTATGGAAATAAAAAGAAGAAAATTTCAAGGGGTTTTAAATATTCTAAGCTTTAATAGACATTTCTACATTATAGGTCTAGGCATATTGAGCTTAGTTATAGGAAGCAAAATAATAATCGAATGGTATAATATTTTATTTTGGATTATTATAATAGCATTTTTATATGGGCTTATAATGCCACTTATAGTATCGGCTTATATATATGACTATTCTGGGTATTACAACTTTAATTGGCTAGAAAAATACACACTTTCAGATTCTAGAAAAAATTTAATAGTTAACATTAATGCAGGTTTTGATGAAACAAGCTTCATAATTAAGAGTAAGCTTCCACAATCAGATTTAAAAGTATTTGATTTTTATAATTCAAAAAAACATACAGAAGCAGCAATAATAAGAGCAAGAAAGGTCAGTTTAGTTTATCCAAATACCGAAGGAATAAAATCAAATATGATTCCTTTAGAAAACCAATCTGCTGATGTTATTTTTCTTTTGTCTGCGGTTCACGAAATAAGATCAAATGGAGAAAAAGTTGATTTTCTAAAAGAATGTCGTAGAATATGCAAACCTGATGGAAGAGTCATTATGGTTGAACATTTACGAGACTTACCAAATTTTTTAGCTTTTTCAGTAGGATACACTCATTTTTTCTCAAGAAAAACATGGAAAAGAGTATTTGATAAAGCTGGTTTCTCATCAGTTGAAGAAACTAAATTCACCTCATTCATGTCCGTATTCAACTGTTACTTATAAACCTTTAATTTTTTCACAAAATGGATATTCATTTAAATATAATTGGCAGCCTTTTAATTATACTGGCCTTAGTCCATAGCATATTTCCTAAATATTTTAACTGGAGAACAGAGCTTAAATCGCTAAGTTTAATGAATAGACAAATGATGATGGTTCACACATTCTTCATCGCCTTAACCGTCTTACTTATGGGGTTATTGTGCTTAACATCTCCAATAGAGATAATTGAAACTAATCTTGGTAAAAAGTTATCTCTAGGTCTAGGTATATTCTGGGTTATCAGATTATTTATGCAGCTTTTTGTGTACTCATCTAAGCTTTGGAAAGGCAAAACATTTGAAACAATAGTTCATATTATTTTTTTAATATTATGGACATACATTAGTACGATATTTCTATTTATATATTTCAAATAACATCATCAATTTAAACGATTGATTAAACCACTAAAAAAGTCATTTTTTTATCTTATTTTTGAAACTCAAAATAATTGCTTAGACAATGCCCAATCATCAAATTAATCCGAACCAATGGATCGATTTATATTCCGATTACCTATACAACTACACTATTACACGTGTTAGTGATAGAGAAATTGCACAGGATTTGGTACAAGACACTTTTTTTGCTGGTTTAAAATCAATGAAGAACTTTAAAGGTGAAGCCAGTGAACGTACTTGGTTAATATCTATTTTAAAGCGTAAAATCATAGATCATTACCGTAAAATAAATTCTAATAAAGGAAAGGCAGAGGTTCGCATTAGTTATAATGACGACTCTGAAACAGAAGGTGATTGGTTGGAAGAACGTGTTGCAGATCCGTTTGATAAAACTGCAGAAGACACGATGCAAAATAGCGAACTAGGCGATGCTATACATAACTGCTTGGGGAAATTACCAGAAAAACAAGCTGATGTTTTTAAAATGAAAACTATTCAAGGTTTTGAAACCGAAGTAATTTGTAATGAATTAAATATTACTGCGTCTAACCTTTGGGTAATCATTCACAGAGCTCGTACAGCCATGGCAGATTGCTTAAAAGAAAATTGGTTTTGATTATGAGTAAGAGTAAGATTTTTATTCCATGTGATGATGCAAATCATGTATGCGATAAAACACAATATAAAGAGGCTTCTTTATGGGAAATGATAAAACTTAATATACATTTAATATATTGTAGAGCCTGTAGAAAATATACAAAAAATAATACGAAACTTACTAAAGCTATAAAAAAATCTGACGTAGAATGTTTAGATAAAAAGAGCAAACTATCTATGAAACTAGATTTTGAAAAGGTTTTAAAAGAACATTCTAATTAATAGAATAAAAGTAATAGTATTAGCCATATAATTGGCACACCTTCTACCCAGAACGCACTATAGTTTTTTCCTTGTTTCATTTTAGAAAATACTAGTAATACTAGTGTAACAAGTGTTATTACTATTAGGATAATTATTTGTATATCATTTATTTCACTTTTAAATAAATCTAAAAAGAAAAATAAGAGCAGTAGTATACTTCCAATTATTTTTGTCAGTTTTATTCCAATTTTCTGAGGAATCGTTGATAATTTTAAACTATCGTATCTTAAATCTCTAATTTCAAAAGGCAACATTAAAACGATTATAAACAGATACCTTTGAATGGTTGTTAATATAACATCGGTGTCTATATAATAATAGTTATTTATTAAAGGAAGTAACACAGTAACACCAGCCCAAATCAAGGCTATTAAATAAATTTTTAACCCACCTATACTTCTTAAGTTATGTTGCTTATCCAAAAAAAAACGTTTTGGTAAAAAAGGAATTGCATATAAAAATGTGATAACAGCAAAACCACCGACACAAATTAAAGTTACAGAACTTAATTTTAGAGCGTAATAGCACATTAAAAGAAAACTAAAAAAGGAAAATATCTGGATCAATTTTAGCCAGCTTGCCAAACTTCTATGATGAAACTTTGCTATTCCAAAGTACTTCACAAAGTTATACCCAGTTATAGAAGCATAAAACACAAAGTAGAGGATGTTTTCATCATATTTAATGTCAAACTCTATAAGCGTAATCCAGGTTAACGAAAATACAGATAATGCCACATGGATACTGCTGTTTAAGTAGAAATTAAAAAGTTGTTTTATAAATTTCATAATGTAAAAATAGTTAAAGTGTTGATAACGCCTTCAAACGGTTAAAAACTTTCCATTTTATGCAATAAAACACATTAAATATTATGTATTTTTGCGAATTATATAATTAATTTCACTTTTAATGAATACAAACGCTTTTGCATTGCGTCATATTGGTCCTAGAGAAAGCGACCAAAACCTTATGTTAAAAACTCTTGGTGTTGATTCTTTAGATCAATTGATTTATGAGACAATTCCAGATGATATTCGCTTAAAAAATGGGTTGAATTTAGAAGCCCCTATGACTGAGCATGAATATTTACTTCATATTCATGAACTATCTAAAAAAAATAAAGCCTACAAAACATATATAGGTCTGGGGTATCACCCAACTATTTTACCAGCCGTAATTCAAAGAAATATTCTTGAAAATCCAGGTTGGTATACAGCTTACACACCATATCAAGCAGAAATTGCCCAAGGAAGACTAGAAGCACTTTTAAATTTTCAAACCATGGTTATAGACTTAACAGGTATGGAAATTGCAAATGCATCACTTCTAGATGAGAGTACGGCTGCTGCTGAGGCAATGAGTTTGCTATTTGCTGTGCGTGAACGTCAACAGAAAAAAGCAGGCATCAATAAGTTTTTTGTTTCTGAAAATATATTGCCTCAAACTTTATCACTATTACAAACAAGAGCGACTCCAATAGGTATTGAATTAGTTATTGGTAATGAAGACTCGTTCGATTTTTCATCAGAATTTTTCGGAGCCATATTACAATATCCAGGGAAAGATGGCCAAGTAACCGATATTAAAACTTTTATAACGAAGGCAAATGATGCTCAAATTAAAGTTGCAGTCGCTGCCGATATACTTAGTTTAGTCAAACTAGAAGCTCCTGGGAAATTTGGAGCAGATGTTGTTGTTGGTACCACACAACGTTTTGGTATTCCTATGGGGTATGGAGGGCCACATGCAGCATTCTTTGCTACTAAAGACGCTTACAAACGTGATTTACCAGGTAGAATTATTGGAGTAACCAAAGATAAAAATGGTAATAGAGCTTTGCGTATGGCTTTACAAACACGTGAACAACATATAAAAAGAGATAAAGCAACTTCTAATATCTGTACGGCTCAAGTTTTATTGGCTGTTATGGCGAGTATGTATGCTGTATATCATGGGCCTAAAGGTTTGCAGTTTATAGCTAACAAAGTTCACAACAAAGCTTCTGAACTGGCTAATGCTTTAAACAAATTAGGTTATAATCAAATTAACACATCATACTTTGATACGCTTCAAATAAAAACAAAGGCTAAAAAAATAAAAGCAATTGCCAAAGAGAAAAAAGTAAATTTACATTATCCAGATAAAGAAACTGTTATTATAGCAATTAATGAAACGACTTCTATTAGAGATATTAATTACTTAATCTCTGTTTTTGCAGAAGCTACCGAAAAAGAAAGAATTACTATTTCTGCCATTAACGACGCTAATAATATTTCAGACTCTATGCAAAGAACATCTGATTTCTTATCAACAGATGTTTTTAATACATATCATTCTGAAACCGAATTAATGCGTTACATCAAATTTCTTGAACGTAAAGATTTAGCATTAAATCATTCTATGATTTCTTTAGGGTCTTGTACCATGAAATTAAATGCAGCCTCAGAAATGCTGCCATTAAGTTGGTTTAAGTGGGGAAACATTCATCCGTTTACCCCTTTAAAACAAGCTAAAGGCTATTTAACAGTTCTAAAAGAACTAGAAGATCAATTAACAGAAATAACAGGTTTTGCTGCCACCTCATTGCAACCAAATTCTGGAGCACAAGGTGAATTTGCAGGACTTATGGTTATTAAAGCATATCATGAATCTCGTGGTGATCATCATAGAAATATCTGCTTAATTCCATCATCTGCACATGGTACAAACCCTGCAAGTGCTGTTATGGCCGGGATGAAAGTCATTGTTACAAAATCGACTGTAGAAGGAAATATTGATGTAGACGATTTACGTGAAAAGGCAGAATTACATAAAGATAATTTATCTGCCTTAATGGTAACATATCCATCTACACATGGTGTTTACGAATCTGCTATTAAAGAGATTACTCAAATTATTCATGATAACGGTGGGCAAGTTTATATGGACGGCGCAAACATGAATGCTCAGGTAGGATTGACAAACCCTGGTAACATTGGAGCCGATGTCTGTCATTTAAATTTACATAAAACATTTGCGATTCCTCACGGTGGCGGAGGCCCAGGAGTTGGTCCTATTTGTGTTGCAAAACAACTTGTACCATTTTTACCTGGTAATCCTATTATTAAAACTGGTGGTAAAGATGCGATCACAGCTATCTCAGCAGCGCCTTTTGGATCTGCTTTAGCATGCTTAATATCGTACGGTTATATTAAAATGTTAGGAGCAGAAGGTCTAACAGCGTCTACTAAAATTGCCATTTTAAATGCTAACTATATTAAACATCGCTTAGAAGGTAGTTTTGATACGCTATATTCTGGTGAACGAGGTCGTGCTGCACATGAAATGATTGTAGATTGTCGACCATTTAAAGCTCATGGTATCGAAGTAACAGATATCGCTAAACGTTTAATGGATTATGGCTTTCATGCACCAACTGTCTCTTTTCCTGTAGCTGGCACTTTAATGATTGAACCCACAGAAAGTGAAAGTAAAGCAGAAATCGATAGGTTTTGTGACGCTATGATTTCTATTAAAAAGGAAATTGATAATGCTACTAAAGATGATGACAATAATGTTTTAAAGAATGCACCTCATACATTAGATATGATAACATCTGATGAATGGTATTTTCCTTACTCTCGTGAAACCGCAGCCTTCCCCCTTGAGTATGTTAGAGATAACAAATTTTGGCCTAGTGTTAGGCGTGTAGATGATGCTTATGGAGATAGAAATTTAATATGCTCATGCATACCTATTGAAGCTTATGCAGAAGCATAAAGGCTCCTTGAACATCGTAAATTAAAATAAAACAAAATTTGCCTTTAATTTAAAACAAGTAACTTGTATCGATTACTAATACCAAGAAACAATTAAGGGCAAATTTTTCTCTCATGAATATTAAGATTACGGGAACAGGAAGTTATATTCCGGAAACTATTGAAAAGAATGAGGATTTCTATGAACATGAATTTTTAAATAGTGATGGTTCAATAATCAATTCTCCAAATGAAGTTATTGTTGAAAAGTTTAAAGCTATAACTGGTATCAACGAAAGGCGTTATGCTAAACCTGACCTAAACACATCTGATATTGCCTTCTTTGCTGCCGAAAAATCTATTGAAAATGCAAAAATCAACAAAGAGGATTTAGATTATATTATTGTTGCTCATAATTATGGTGATGTTAAATACAACACTGAGCAAAGTGACACGGTGCCAAGTATAGCTTCCAGAGTAAAACATCTTTTAAAAATTGAAAATTCAAAATGTGTTGGGTATGATCTTTTATTTGGTTGTCCAGGATGGATAGAAGGTGTTATTCAAGCAAATGCTTTTATAAAATCTGGCATTGCTAAAAAGTGTCTGGTTATTGGAGCAGAAACCCTATCTCGTATAATAGATAAACATGATAGAGATTCCATGATTTATAGTGATGGTGCTGGGGCTGTAGTTATTGAAAACACAAACGAGACAGGCGGTATTATTGCTCATGAGACAGCAACTTTTACCTTAAATGAATCTCATTTTATTTATTTTGGTGAAACCAATAACCATGAAATAGATGAAAAGCGTCGATACATAAAAATGTATGGCAGAAAGATTTATGAGTTTGCATTAAATAATGTGCCTTTAGCCATGAAGTCATGCCTTGAAAAAAGCGGTGTTGATATTAAAGACGTAAAAAAAATACTCATCCATCAAGCTAATGAAAAAATGGATGAAGCTATAGTAAAACGTTTCTATAAATTACACAACTTAGAGATGCCAGAAAGTATTATGCCTATGACCATTGGCAAACTAGGCAATTCAAGTGTTGCAACTGTTCCTACTTTATATGATATGATACTAAAAGGTGATATAGCAAACCAAACGATAAGCAAAGGTGATGTCATTATTTTTGCAAGTGTTGGAGCAGGCATGAACATAAATGCCATTGTTTATAAGCATTAATAATTGCCCTACCTTATAGTTCTAAAAATTTTATCTATCCAATAATTCAACGAATAGATTAACTTAAGTTTAAAAACAATGTAAACCATTGCCAAAATAAATGCGCATGACTTTACTAATATGCTAACAATATTATTCTGCATTTCTGGTATCCAATAAAAAACCATACCTACAAAAAGAGTTATTAAAAATAAATTAAAGTACGCTTTATCAAAAGGTAATATTTTAAATTTCTTATAAATATAAAATATCTTGAATAGGTTAAAAACTGCCATCGCAATAAATGAAGCCCAAGCCACGCCTATTATTCCATAATCTGTTAGGATTAAGACGTATAAATTCAATCCAATATTTAAAACAACTAAAATTAAAATTAAAATAATATTAGTCCTATAGTACTTAGAATATGAAATAATTTCAGAACTAAAACCTGTAGACATATTAAATAAAACATTAGCTCCCAGTATAAAGATAATAGGTATCGTATCAACTAACTTATCATACGTTGGTAATAATTCAAAAAACGAGTCTATACCTAAAACAATGGCTCCATATAAAATGGCACCAACAAAAAATAGGAGTTTAGCGTTTTCAACATACTTTGTGCCTAGCATATCAATATCTTGATTCTTTATATATTTAGAAACTAATGGTGCATAAATTGAAAATACTCCTGTTGCCGGAATGGCTATTACTGAAGCTAAAGTAACGCCAATACGATATGTTCCATTGGCTTCAAAAGAAAGAAATTCGGGAATCATTAGCGCATCTAGACGAAACGCTAAAAAAGATCCAAAACTCCCTAAAAAAGCAAAAAAACTATATCTATAATATTCCTTCTTAGGTATTTGTGAAAAAAGTGATTTAAAACGAAAGTCTAAACTAATTTTATAATGTTTAAAAACATATATAGATAAACAGCCTAAAAGGATAAAATAAGAAATAATAAGAGCAACTAAGGCTTCTTCAACTTCAAAGAAACCTGACAGTAGTAAAATAAAGACTGTTGGCAATGCTATTTTGGGTATGATCTTTTCAAATAAGGTAGGTATGGATAGTTTATTAAGATTGGTTGCTTGACGTTTAAATAACTCGATAAATGCTAATGATATTCCTATAGGAAAAGCATAAAACACATATTTATAATTTTCTATCGTAAAAAAAGTGCCTACTATTAGCACCCCAAAAAAAAGAACACTACTTATCACAAATATTGTGGCTATACCATATTTGAATAACTGTCTTTGATTAGTGTTACTAACTGTTGGGTAAAAATTAATTAATGCTTGACCTGCACCAAATATCATTACTGGAAATAATAATCCTGCAATGGCATAAATGTAACCGAAAATCCCTAGAAACTCCTTGTCTTTGGGGTATATAAAAACCGTGGAAATAACACCAATGGCTATACCCAAATAATTAATTATTGTAAACCAAAATACTTGCTTTTGTTCACTCGTATTTTTCATGTTTTATATCCTCCTCGTTTTTTTATAATACTAAAGGCCTTCACCTTCAATACTAAATAATAGGTACTTAATTTAAAAAATAATTGTATTACTTGAGGCAACGTATAATATTTATAAAAATATTTTGGCAAGCCAAAAACCGACCGAAAACCCTTTAAATAGGCTACGAACAAGGAATAATTAACATTTAAGACGTCTCCTAGTATCTTATATTTAGATTGAATACTGTCTTTGTTAAAGTTTCTTATAATATCCCTGTCATGACAAATTTTTGCATCTTTTACAATGACAGTTTTATAACGATGATATTGTACTCTATCTACATAATTTCGATCTTCACCATAGTGGTTAAACATAGGTTCAAAGTATCCCACTTTTTCAATGACTTGCTTAGAAATTAACCATGCTGCTGCATTTACAAAAGGGACTTCATCTACGTTTTCTGAAATAGCATTAGTCTTTCTGTTCCAATAAGTTTCAAAATTTTCATCTAATACATTTTCATCTCTTGAAAAATGAAGTGGACTTAAAATCCCATAATTTTCATCAAGCTCAGCAACTCTAATTAAATTTCCGATAGTTTCTGGATACACCCACGTATCTTGATTTAGAAGAAAGACATAATCGGCACCTTGTTCTAATGCCTCTTTAATTCCTAAATTATTAGCTTTTCCAAACCCGAGGTTCTTTTCACTTAAAATTAATTGTACATCGGAAAATGATTTTACGATCTCAACCGTATTATCTGAAGAACTATTGTCAATTACAATCGTTTTAATAGGAAATAGCGATTGTTTTAAACTTTCTAAATTTTTAACAAGCCACTTTTCTCCGTTATAGGAAACAATGACAACAAAAATGTTTTTTTCAAAAATACCCATATTACAAAACAAAAATAAAGATATTTGTAAGTTAATTAGCTAGATCTATGAATTTTTACATAATCATTCCTGCCCATAACGAGCAAAGCTCTATTGGGGCTACTTTAGACTCTTTGGTTAAGCAATCTTTAAAACCAAAACGTCTCGTGGTAGTAAATGATAATTCTACAGACAAGACCCAGAATATTGTTGAAGGGTATGCAAAAAAACACGATTGGATTCATTTAATAAATTCTAAATCATCTGATAAGCATTTACCAGGCTCTAAGATTATTAATGCCTTTTATAAAGGTTATGAGATCTTAGATGATAACTACGATGTGATTTGCAAGTTTGATGCTGATCTCATTTTTCCAAATAATTATTTAGAACAATTATCTAATCATTACAATAAAAATGAAAAACTAGGTATGGTTTCGGGCTTCTGCTATATAGAAAAGAATAATAATTGGATTTTAGAAAACTTAACACGAAAAGATCATATTCGTGGTGCATTAAAAGCCTATAGAAAAGCATGTTTTCTTCAAATAGGCAAGCTGAAACCTTCCATGGGCTGGGATACTGTAGATGAGTTACTGGCCAAATTTTATAATTGGGATATTTTAACTGATGACTCTTTAAAAGTAAAACACCTAAAACCAACTGGTGTCAGTTATAATAAAGCTTCAAAATATTTACAAGGAGAAGCCATGTACAAAATGCGTTATGGGTTTACAATTACTCTAATTTCAGCTATAAAACTAGCCTATAAAAAAGGGAGTTTTACTTTATTTAGAAATTACATATCCGGCTATTTAAAAGCTAAAAAAAGTAAAGTTTCATATTTGGTATCAGAACAAGAAGGTATATTTATTCGTAATTTACGTTGGAAAGGGATTCTAAGTAAGTTTAAATAAAATGTCATAACTATAATCGAAGCATCTCATTGCAAAAAGATTATTCACTTCATTCTGAATAAACGTTTGTTTCAATTAAAGCTCCAACCTTTATAACTACTCGAAGATTCAAGTTGAGTTTCTAAAGTATCATCTAATTGGGGAAAGAAATCTATACCTGTTAAAGTTTCAATAGTATCTACAGAAACAACAAATTCGTATAATGGTGCTTTCGATTCTTTATGAGGCATTAAAAATGCTATCATTTTTGTTTTACCAAAATTATTGTCGATTAACACTTTATAAAACTGATTTGGAACTGATACTTCGTCATCACCTATAGTATTCATCTGCCCTTTTAAAACACCCCCTGTAACTACAAAAACTCCATCGTATTTATTGGCCCAATAGCGCACTTTCTGTTCCAGTTTATTCCAAATACCAGAATTAAACTCATGCTCTTGTGGACTAATATTACTTGTTAAAAATGTTTCATCATGAGCCATTTTGCTATATCGCCTATCTCCAGCCGGACATAGATGTCCACGATCGTATCCAGAGTTCTTGTAGCTTCTCCAATGTGCTGCACCCGTTTTTACTGCTTTATCAATTTCAAAATAAGGGCGTTTAAAATTGCTGTTTGATAAATGGGCTTTTTTTAATTCATAAGCAACCCATTCTGCTTGTTCGTGTGGTTCACTATAAGACAATGAATATCCTTCATGATGAATTATTTGACCTGTTGTAGTAGTTGGCAAGAAATATTCATTCGTATTATCTTTAGCTTCTTTACCAGTTTCAACAATTTCGACCGTTTCTTCTTCCTCTAAAAAATGCTCATAGCCGTATATTCCAAAAACAATAAGAATTGCTATTAGCGAATAAATAGTCTTTTTATTCATAACTAATCTAAAACAAACTCTAATGGTTGGCCAGTTGCTCCGTTTGGAAAACTAATACTTAAAAGTGCAGACATCGTGGGTGCAATATCTGTTATTACTGTTTTTTGAAAAGTCTGACCTTTCTTTATCCCTTTACCAAAAAACAAAAGCGGTACATGAGTATCATAATTCAAACCACTACCATGCGTAGATCCCGTTTTTCCATAGGAAATATAGGCTGGATCATTTACTAATAATATATCTCCTGATCTTTTTTGATTAAATCCATTTTGTAATAGTTCTTCTATTCCGGTAGTAAAATCAGTAGAACTCATCGTTGTTGCTGTATAGCCCTTTGAAATATTTTTATATGTTATTTGTTCATTCACAATCGCTTCTTGAACATCACTTAAATTTAATCCTAACGCTTTAATTTTCTCCCTATTTAAGAAAATCTGATTATTACTAATGTTTTCCAGAATATCTGTTGTTCCATAGGTATCTTTTAGGAATTTTTGGAATTTTTCTTTGCGTTCGGAGTTCTTTAAATACCCAGCAGGAATTTTAACAGATTGTAAATATGAAGGTACATCTACTGCACCATGATCTGCAGTTAAAAACACAGTATACATTCCTTTCCCTACTTTGGTATCAAGAATAGTAAATAGTCTTTCTAAATCTTTATCTAAACGCAGATAAGTATCTTCAATTTCTTTTGAGTTTACTCCAAAATTATGCCCTATATAATCTGTACTAGAATAACTAACTGTTAAAACATCCGTGATGGCATCTTCTCCTAATTGTTCTCCATCTAATGCTGCTAAAGCGAAATCTGTAGTTAAACTATTTCCATAAGCAGTAGACTTTAAAATATCAAAGCCTCCATTTTCTTTTTTTAACGCCTTTAAGTCATAAGGAAATGTTGCTGTTTCTTTTCCTTTAAACCCACCTTCAAATGAATTTAAATCACTTCCACTCTCTACGTACGAATCGATATCATATAAAGTATTCCAAACTTTAAAATAAGATTCAGCTGCATCAGATCTATTAAAATCTTTTACCCATTTTGGTAAATCGTTCATATAAAACGAACTGGATATCCAATGACCTTTATCCTTCCCATGAAACCAATAAGCTGCATTCGCCGTATGACCTGCCGGTAAAATAGCACCTCTGTCTTTAATAGAAATACCAATGGTCTTACCTCTCATTTGAGTAAACAATCTATTCTCATCGGTAAATGTTGATGTTTTCATCCTGTGAGGAGACATCTTGCCTGCTGTACTTTTGGTTCCAACGGATTGAACAGAACGATCTCCAGCGCAATACACCATTTCTTTAATTTCTTTATCGTACCAATTATTACCAATAATGCCATGATATTTTGGTGTTGTACCAGTATAAACCGATGTATGCCCTGGCCCTGTATAAGTTGGGATATAATTAAAATGATTGTTTTTACAATTAAAACCTTCATTTATCATACGTTTAAAACCGCCTTGACCAAATTTATTATAAAAGCGTGTTAGATAATCATATCGCATTTGGTCTACTACAATGCCTACAACTAATTTTGGATTAGTTTTTATTACATCTTTAACTACTAAGTTGTCATTTGAAACACTTTGCGCCTTACTGGACATGCAAAAAAAGAAAACGAAAACAAGCGAAAATATATTTTTTAACATAATGATTTTGTTTTTACAATTCAAAAATACAGTTTTTAAAACATCAAAATTTAAAATTAAGGTTAAATACCATTAACTTTTTTTTACTTTAGCATTAACAAATTTTCATATGACATACCTTCATAATATTGGTGCATATTTTTTAATGATTGTTGAGATGTTTCGCAAGCCAACTAAATGGTCTGTGATGAAAAAGTTGATATTTAAAGATATTGATGACTTAATCATAGGTTCGCTTGGTATTATAGCATTTATATCATTCTTTGTTGGCGGTGTTATAACAATTCAAACCGCTCTAAACATAAACAATCCTCTTATTCCTAAATATTTGGTCGGATTTGCTACCAAACAATCTATTATACTAGAATTTGCCCCAACTTTCACGTCCATAATAATGGCTGGAAAAGTTGGTTCTTTTATAACATCCAGTATAGGTACCATGCGCGTTACTGAGCAAATAGATGCTTTAGAAGTTATGGGTATAAACTCTTTAAATTATCTGGTTTTACCAAAAACAATCGCACTATTTCTTTACCCTTTTGCTATTGCAATAGGCATGTTCTTAGGCATTCTTGGAGGTATGGCAGCCTGTGTATTTGGAGGTTACACATCATTAGAAGACTATGTTTTAGGAATCCAAACTGATTTTGAAGCTTTTCATATAATCTATTCTTTTATAAAAACGTTTGTATTTGCATTTCTTCTTGCTACAATTCCCTCTTTTCATGGTTATTATATGAAAGGTGGTGCACTTGAAGTAGGTAAAGCAAGTACAACGTCTTTTGTTTGGACATCGGTTGTAATAATACTCATAAATTATATATTAACTGATATGATGTTAGGCTCATGATAGAAGTGAAAAATTTACATAAATCATTTAGTGGTGTTGAAGTTTTAAAAGGCATTAGCACAAACTTTGAAAAAGGAAAAACAAACCTTATAATTGGTCAGAGTGGTTCTGGAAAAACCGTTTTCCTTAAATGTTTACTTGGTTTGTTTAATTATGAAGAAGGCTCTATTGCTTATGATGGAAAAATATTCTCGCAATTAACCGAAGATGAAAAACGAAATCTACGTGCCGAAATTGGCATGGTATTTCAAGGAAGTGCTTTATTTGATTCAATGACAATAGCAGAGAATGTTATGTTTCCACTACAAATGTTTGCGGATCAAAGTAAAAGCGAAATGGAAGACCGTGTAGACTTTGTTTTAAAGCGCGTTAATCTAGACAACGCTCATAATAAGATGCCTAGTGAAGCCTCTGGAGGTATGCAAAAAAGAGTTGCTATTGCCAGAGCTATAGTAAACAATCCTAAATATTTGTTTTGTGATGAGCCAAATTCTGGATTAGATCCTAAAACGGCTATCGTTATAGATAACCTTATCCAAGAGATTACAGATGAATACCAAATTACAACTGTAATTAATTCACACGATATGAATTCTGTGATGGAAATTGGTGAAAAAATCGTGTTCTTAAAAGATGGATTAAAAGCCTGGGAAGGTTCTAATAAAACCATTTTCAAAACAGATAATGAAGTAGTTACTGACTTTGTATATTCTTCTGAGCTTATGAAAAAAGTTCGTCAAATGTATATAGAGGAGAAGCAGTAATTAAAATTGGATTTTCATAATATAGATTAAATAGCAATGCACTAAATATTGCTCACTTTAAACTATAGTATTATGAAAAAAATTGTATCGAAAACATATAAATTTCCAATAAAAATGCTTCTCGATACAAAACTCTTCCAGAATTTCACGAAGTGACATCCTGAACTTCTTAAGCAAGATTCACGCTAAATTAGCTTAAGTGATGAAAGGAAAAGCGGGAAGAATTTATTTTCCACTTTTCTTCATCATACTTATTATTTTCTATTAAAAATCACAAATTGAGCTTGTAACTCATAACATTGTTATGAAAAAATGTTGGAACAAGTAACATTTGTGTTTCTGGAATATAATCGATATCAGCCGCGTAAATATTATCCTCTCGTGTATCGAGCAACAATGTTTTTTGCCAATTATTTGAATCAATATAAAAAACTTGTCCTTTCCAATCGGATACAATAAAATCACCATTCTTTAATCTTACAATACCATCTCCATGACCAATACCTTCGGTAAGCACTTTAGACGTATTTGAATTAAGATTATAAACTCCAAAACATTGTCTTCCGGAATCTGCAAAGAATATATCTTCTTTTTGATCTAGTAAGCCATTTAATCTCCCTTCTTTACCCATATTAAGAATACTAATTTCTCCACGCTTTAAAACATAAATCGAATTGGTATTTGATCCTGATGCATATACAACTCCTTCTGTGCTTACTGTAATATCATTTAATTGCGGCTCTCCTTCGACAGTATAAGTGTTAATTATTTTTTGTTCTTTGATATCTATTTCTACAATTCTATCGATGTCATTTACGTATAATTTGTCTTCAAAAATTCCCATACCTTTAGGACCACTTAACCCTTCTATCCATTTTAATTCTATGATATTTCCTTTTGTATCTATAGTCGATATAAAGCCATTATTATCTTTTTCCCACGGAGATTGATTAACATTTGCAACAAAAATGGTCTTTAATGCTTTACTATATAAGGTAGATTCACTAGTCGTTAGAAGTGTATCTGTTTCCCAGACTAAACTCAAAGTTGGTGTTTTTTTTAAATTTTCTTTGACAGCCTTATTTGGTAGCGTTTCTTTTTTTTGTTTACATGAAACTCCTAATAATAGAATCACTAAAAAGATTCCTAAAACTTGCTTTTTCATTATACTTTATATTTAAAATTTAAAAACTAATCACCGCTTTAAATCGCCTTATACTTCAAAACTACAGAGCCACTTACATGATCATGAATCGCCTTTCCTTTTTCATTTCCGCTAACAGTAAGAAGTGAAATCCATCCCAATAAAAACTTACAAATAAATCGAATTATTGCTTTTGAAAAGTGCACATTTCTTTGCTCGTTACCTTCTCTTTTAACCATAATATCACTAAAAAAGTGACCGACTGTTGCTCCATAAAAAGAAATAAGGATTGGTTCGTAAATTAAGAAGAGACATGCAAAAACGGAAATTCTAATATAATTAGGAACCTCATCAAATAAATTTAAAACTTCGGTAACCGAATACATTAAAACAATAATTACAATCCCATCAATAGTTGCTGCTTTAACTCTTGAAAAAATCTTTGCATACTTATCTTCCATAATTAATTTCTTTTAAGTACCAAAGTATCTAATTTCAGTTTTTGTTTCATCCATTTACTAAGTTCTCTTTCCTTTATTAAAAGGGAACTGTCTTTTAAAGATTTTCTCCATTTTATATGGGCCACAGCTATGGTATCAATCTTAATAAAATCTTTAGATTCAAGCATTTTCGCATAACTAAAATATTGTAAATCGCTAAACCTTACTTTTGCATCTCGTGATAAATTAGTAAATGATACTGAATTCTTTTGGGACGTATTACTTTCTATTTGTTTATTTAATTCTGTAATTTCAACTTGCAAACCTGCAATTTGTTTTTGCAACCCAGAAATAACATTATCCTTACTGTCTAATTCTTTAATAGCCCTATCATAAGCATCAGATATTTTATCAAAACTTCTGTTTTTATTTCCATTTATTTCAAGATCAAATTCTTTAATCTTTTCATAACGTTTTAATTCATTTCTTAAATCCGCTTCAGTTGCATCCAATATTTCCCCATTGAAATAAAGCGTTATTTTTTTATCATCAGTATTTAATGTCCCATTTTGAAACCATAACTCTGGATTAGATGTAATCTCGTCCTTAACAAAATTATTATAATCATTTTCAAAACCACTTAATTTTATAAAATCAACAAACGTCCATATAGCAGGTGCCATAACTAATATTGCTAATATGGATGCAAGTTGTGCTATACGCTTTCTCTTTTTAGAGTTAGCATATTTCAGCATTGGAAAACGCAGCACTTTCAACACTATAAATGTAGCCAGTGCTATAAAAATGGTATTGATAGTAAACAAATACATGGCTCCTACAAAATAATCCCAATTGTGAGCTAATCCATAACCTGCTGTACATAAAGGAGGCATTAAAGCCGTAGCAATTGCAACCCCAAAAATAACTGAAGCAATAGTTCCTTTTTTGGTACGGGCAATAATTAATGCCAAACCTCCAAAAAAGGCTATAAGAACATCTCTAACATCTGGTTTTGTACGACCAAAAAGCTCATTTGTAACTAAATCTGCTGTTGGAAAAAACTTAAAAAACAAATACGCCGTTAATAAACTTAAAACAATCATCGTTGCTAAGTTTACTAAGGATTTTCTTAGGGTGTCAATATCGTTAATGGCAATAGAAAGTCCTACTCCAAGGATAGGCCCCATTAATGGAGAAATTAACATCGCACCGATAACGACAGCAGTAGAATTTGCATTTAAGCCAACAGAAGCCACAAAGATTGAGCAAATTAAAATCCATGCCGTAGCTCCCTTAAATGGGATATCTTTTTTTATAGCCTCAATAGTCGCATCCCTATCGGTATCATCTCTAAAGTCAAGTAGTTCACTAAAGAACGTTTTTATACTTTGAAATAACCCTTTAGCATCTTTTTTTACGGCTTCTTTTGATTGTTCAACCGCTTTATCCTGATTCGTCTCCTCATCAGAAAAATTGAATTTACTTTCTTCACTCATAATTATATTTTACCCATAATGTTCTCCAAACTTATCCTTCACTTTTTGGAGTACTTTTTTAATATCTTGCTCTTTTGTCTTAGGAAAGATAAGCAAAACCTCATCTTTATCTACAATAATGTAGTCTTTCAAGCCATCAACAACTACAATTTTATTACTTTTAGTACGAATCATATTTCCTGAAGCGTCCTCTGATAATGTTCTGGCATTGACTACCGCATTTTTGCTAGTATCCTTATCCAACTTATCATATAAACTTCCCCATGTACCTAGATCATTCCAATCAAATTCTGCAGCGATTACATAAACATTGCTAGATTTTTCCATAATAGCATAGTCAACCGAGATATTTTCTGCTTTGCCATAATTATTTCGAATGAAATCTTCTTCAAGATCTGTATTATAAGCATCCTTACCATTTTCGAATAGTGTAAATAGTTCTGGTTGATTACTTTTAAAAGCTTCAATAACACTTTGTACACTCCACATAAAAATTCCTGCGTTCCATAAAAAATTACCTTGTTCAATATACTGCTTTGCTATTTCGTAAACAGGTTTTTCTTTAAACTGGTTAACTGGTTTTATTTCTTCTGTAGAAGTCTTATCATATTCAATATACCCATATCCTGTGTTAGGAAATGTAGGTTGAATACCCAAAGTCATTAGCGCATTATTTTCAGAGCAAAAATAGAACGCTTGTTTCACATTATTAGTAAAAGCATTTTCATCCTCAATCCAATGATCACTGGGCGCCACAATCATAACAGCATTCGGGTTTTCTTTTTGGATTTTTAATGATGCATACAAAATACAAGGTGCTGTATTTCTCATGGCAGGTTCTAAAACGACTTGGCGTTTTGTAACACTTGGTAATTGTTCGAATACGAGATCATTATAACGTTCGTTCGTTAAAATAAAAATATTTTCCTCAGGTATTAATTTTGCCAATCGATGGAACGTTTTCTGAATTAACGTATCTCCACTACCTAACATATCGTGAAATTGTTTAGGGAAATCTTGCGTACTTACTGGCCAAAACCTAGAACCAACACCACCTGCCATCAAAATGGCGTAATAATTTTTATTCATTTATTTTTATCTAATAATTAAATTTTTAATTAGGTTCGAAAAAGATACAATTTTTCTTGCACTTACCTTAACTACTATCAGTAAGCAAGCTTACATTAACTTAATCTATTAAGCTAACCTCTGCATTAGGATTAAACAAATAAACTCTGCCTGTGTTTACCTCCACACATTCAAAACGTTTTACACGTTTTCGTCCCATTTTAAATACTTTACCATTATACAACTCAAAAGTACTGCCTGTAGGTACTTCAAAAATATAAGTTTTATCGTTAGGCTCATCAAACTGTTTCAATGCTAACGCTAAATTAACATCGGTATCGCTACTCGCCTTTGGATTTCTAAAATGATTTGCCAGTAATGGCAGTAAATGATTTGGAAAAATCTCTGGATTTAAAAATGGTAACATTAAGTGCTGAAATGTACGTTTCCATTCTATGCCATGTGGTTTTATAAACTTCCCATAAGCTTTGTATGCTTCAAAATGAGCAATCTCATGTATTAGTGTAATTAAAAACCGATACATATTCAAATTGGAATTAATAGTTATTTGGTGCTTCCCATGTGGTAATCGCTTATAATCGCCATGACGTGTTTTACGTTCGTTTTTAATTTTTACTACTAAGTTATCATCCTCTAAAAGTTTTAAAACTTGAGACAATGCTATTTCCGGAATATAATTTTTAAGCATATTTTGCATTAAAACAAAAATAACGGTTTTATACTTTCTTTATCAAACGTTTTCTGTCAAAAAAAGAAAATTAAAACACCCGAAACGGCTATTAGCAAAAGATAAATAAGACGAATCATAACGCTTTCAGTAATAAATCAATGTTTGACCAGTTTTAAACGCTCAAAATAATTTGTAATAAAAACCTTTAGGAAATAAAGTAAGGGTATCCAAAATGGATAAAAAATACTACTTTTACCTTTTAAATAAAGGGTTATCCCTTGTTTGCTAACTTCTTATTTTCCTTCTGAAAATCTGCCGTTCGTGAATCTTTAATTCCCTCACAACAAAATTTTTAGCCAACTTAAATTAGAAAATCAATGAGAATTAAAATATTGATAATTTTTACTTTATTTAATTATATCGCTCACACTCAAGAAACCTCTATAGATACCACACTTCAAAAAAGATTAGTAAAATTCCCATTATTTACAAGCGATTATTTTCATTATCCAAAATCAAATTTTAATACAGAAACTGGAAAAGGAGAAGTTGAAATTAATGAATGGAAAACGTCTTTTCAAGTAGTTATTCCACTAAAAGAGCGTAAAACCTATCTATTAAATGGAATAAATTATTCATTGTTTAATTACCATACTACAATAGAATCTTCAAATTTGAATATTCAAGAGACTTATCATTCTATAGGATACTCTGTAGGTTTAATAAATATCTTATCTAAAAAGTGGAAACTGATTTTTAATCTTGCCCCTACAATCTCTGGTGACTTTAATGAATCTTTGAGTACTGACGATTTTATATTACAACTTTCTGCATTAGCCTTGAAACGAGCAAACGAAAACTTTCAGTACGGATTTGGATTTACCTATACTAACCGATTTGGCAATTTTACATTATTCCCTTTAATAAATTTGACCTACAAAAAAAATAAATGGTTGACCTTGGCCGTAATTCCTTCTTATGTTTCACAATTTTATAATATCAATGAAAAGTCTAGAATAGGGATAAAAGCAGCAATTTATGGTAACTTGTATAATGTTGACTTTGATAACATGCCTTCTACAATTGATTTAAACAGAATCTCTTACTCAAGAATAACTATTGGTCCTGAATTTCAATTTAAACTCTTCGGAGACCTTTATTTAAATACTAGTACTGGATTTACTGTAAGAAATATTATAAAAATTCAAGATGATCAATTAAATACAGAGCTCGATTTAAATGTTGACGATACATTCTTTTTTAATGTTGGTTTAAGAATATTAAAATAAAAAAAACATTCTTTACTCTTAATCATGGGCTATAAACAAAAGCACAAACACATCTCTACTTTTTTTGTTACTCGAGCTTTATGCAACCATTGATTTTATTAGAAAAATTGAATAACTTCGTTTAACATTCAATGTAAAATATTTTTACACAAGTTGAAGAACGAATGAAATACCTGCTTAAAAATCAAGAAACTGAACGAATCTTATTCAGAAAGATAAGAGCATCTGATTTTAATGATTGGTTGAAATTTCATAAAAGCCCTAAGACTTCTCTTCATTGGATTTCAGAATTAGAAAGCCCTGAAATTGAATGTGAAAAATGGTATAAAAAACAATTTTTTCGTTACGAAAACAATTTAGGTGGCATGAATGCTTTAATTGAAAAAGAATCGGGAAAATTAATTGGACATTGTGGGCTTTTAATTCAAAGCGTTGACAAAATATCTGAGCTAGAAATAGCATATTCACTCTTGCCTGAATTTTGGAATAAAGGTTTTGCGACCGAATCAGCAAAAAAGTGTAGAGACTATGCTTTTGAAAACAACTTATCTAATTCAATAATATCAATCATAAGTCTTTCAAACAAACCATCTGAAAGGGTCGCTATTAAAAATGGAATGAAAGTCAGTAAAATGACTGAATATAACGAGAATAAAGTAAATATTTACAGAATTGAAAAAACTGAGTGGAATAAAATAAAACCAATGTACGCTGTATAAAATTAATTGCTAAACGAACGCTAAAAACATCACAACATCTTCAAAAGCTCATGCATACTACCAAACACATTAGTAGCTTCACTTTCTAACTCATTATTATAATCGTGTGCCGTAAATCCAAACACATCAAAACCTCCATTTTTGGCTGCTTGAACTCCAGACAAGCTATCTTCAATAACCACACATTCGCTTGGTTTAAACCCCATCGTTTCTGCTGCCCATAAAAATACATCTGGATCTGGTTTCCATTTTTTGATGGTATAACAACTAAAAATATTGTCTTCAAAAAATGGTAATAAACCTGTGAGTCCTAAATTAAGTCGGATTTTATTTTCTGGACCACTTGATGCTGTACAAAAAGGTAATTCTAAGTTTTCCAACACCTTTTTAATACCTTCAATGGGTTTTATATCTCTTTTAAAAGCTTCAAAACTTTTTACTCTATAATCTTCTTCAAAGGTTTCTGGTAACGCCCTCCCTATTCGGTTTGAAATAGTATCCATACAGAGGCTAAACGATTTTCCTTTAAATTGAGCAACGGCTCCTTCTTTTTTGATGTTTGCTCCTAAATCATTTGCCATATCAACCATAGTACCAACAGCAATAGCCTCGCTATCGATTAGGACACCATCACAATCGAAAATAACACATTTATATTTACTCATAAATAAACTTTCTAATACTTAACGATCTCAAATTCGCTACGTCTGTTTAACTGATGCTCTTCTTCAGTACATTCTAACATAGGACATGGAACTATGGGTTCTAATTCCCCAAAACCTTGAAATTTCATTCGACGTGCATTAATAAATCCTTCTAATGCCAGATAATTTCTTGTCGATTCTGCTCGTCTTTCCGATAAAATCTGATTGTAGCGTACGGTTCCCCTACTATCTGTATGCGAACTTATCTTTAAATAAATATTTGGGTAGCGTTCTAATTTAGCGGCCAATTCATCCAATATTTTTTTAGAATCTGCTCTGATATTCCACATGTCAAAATTAAAATAAATGGGTTCTAATTGGAAAAATAATTTGCCATCTTTCTCAATAACTGGAGGTCCTTCAACGTCGGTTAACAATTCAAATCGTTTAGGATCTTCTTCTTTTAATTTTTTATCAATTTTCTTTTCTACAATTAATACTTCAACAGGATCTAATGGTGGCGGTGGCGGGATTTTCTTTAAATACAGCACATGCAGTTGATCTTGTTTTTCAACAACCGTTATGTTTAATTTGTTAGGAGTATAGGCTTCATTATTAGCCGAAAACTCATAACTATTCGCCAATAAATTAATATTGAAAAACGCTAAAGAATCTAAGGTATTTACATATTTCTCAACACCCTTTTTATCTTTTAAGACAACTGCTGTATTTGGAATATATTCTTTCGTTTCAATATCTCTTACCTCAAACCTATTAATATATTCTCTTATAAAAATTTCTCCTGTTTGTTTAAATTTAAAAATCTCATCATTCTTCTTATTTCTATTTGTAGAAAAGAATCCTTCTTTGGTATTGTGATAGTTTAGACTGAAATCGTCGTATCTTGAATTGATCGGTGCTCCTAAATTAATAGGCTTAGTAAACGTACCATTAATACGTTCTGAAACAAAGTTATCTAACATCCCTAGTCCCAAATGACCATTAGATGCGAAAAACAGATTACCTTCTTGTGATATGAATGGAAAATGTTCTCTGTTTTCGGTATTAATAGTTGCTCCTAAATTAACTGGTTCATCAAACGTTCCATCAACTTCAATACTTACATAATACAAATCAAAACTACCATAGCCACCTTCCATATCTGATGAAAAATAGAGTTTCTTTTCATCTGGGCTCAAAGCAGGGTGTTGATAAGAAAATCCGTTTTTATTGAATGGCAATTTTTCTAATTTGCCCCATTTACCATGAGTTCGAGTCGTTTTATATAAATGAATGTTATTGTTAGACTGTTCGTTAAACTCTTTCTTTCCGTCTGTATAATTACTTCTTGAAATATAAAGCGTATTTCCATCACTTGTAAGACAGAAATTACCTTCATGCAATTTAGAGTTTATGGTTTTTGGAAGTGATTTAATAGCTCCTATGGTATCATTATTTTCATCCACTTTTACGGCATAAATATCGAGAAAAGATTGATGTGTCCATTTGTATTTCTTTCTTAAGAGTTTTTTATTATCCCTATCGGAAGTAAAGTAAACCGTATCATTAAATTTTATAGCTCCAAAATCGGATGCATCAGAATTAAATGGACTCTTTTTAATCTTATAATCTGGGGTTTTTAATTTAAATGTTTCTATAATTTCAATAGATTCTGACGTGTCTAAAGAAGTTGACATATTTTCTTTATAACGTTTAAAATAATATAATCCTGTTTCATAGTCTCCTAAAGCTGATAGTACCTGATACAACTTGAAGTTATATTGGTTGTCGTATGTTTTATCTTTCTCACCGTATTTCCCGTTTACTAATTGCTTTAAATATCTTGATGCGAGACGGTATTCGAATATACTGTAATAGCAAACAGCTATATTTTCTATAGCTTTTTTATGACGTTCTTTTTTTATTTCTTCTTCATAATATTTGGCAGCATTAATATAATCTCCTTTTTCAAAAAAACGATCAGCTCTTGTTTTCTTTTGCCCAAATGATACTTGTATAAAGAATAGACTTATTATAATGAAAGTAATTTTCTTAATCATGTTAATAAAATCTTGGGGATGAATATTTTTTATTTAAACCTAACACATCAAACTTATAGAGTAGTATAAATTCATGACTTCCATTATTATAATTATTTAATTCGCTAGTATTAAAATCGTATGCATATCCAACTCTTAAATTTGGTGTAATATTAACACCCGCCAATCCAGAAATAGCATCTTGATATCGGTACGATATGCCCAACTCAAAGGCATTAAGATAAAGAGCATTTGCGGATACATCAAATGACAAAGGTGCTCCCGTAACATATTTAACAACTGTAGATGGTTTTAATTTAAGTGCACTGTTAATATCAAATACATAGCCTCCAATTAAAAACGCATGTGGCTTATCTTTGTATAATACGCCACTATTCACATTTAAATCGCTTGGAATAAGATTTGGTGATGACAATCCAACATAATAATTATCGTTAAATAAAAAGACACCCGCACCAACATTGATGACCGTTTTATTGGTGTTTTCAAACAAAGGATCTCCACTAACATTACTACCTAAACTACTAAAATTTATGTGATCGAACCCCATTTTTATTCCAAAGGACAAGTTCAAATCTTTCTTAATATTAATTTTATATGCTGTATTTATATTAAATACATTTTCACTAAGGTTTATATTGCCTCCAATATTATCATTTAAATAGTTTACACCTAACTCAATCTTTTCGCTTAAAGGAATATTTGCAAACAAATTGGCAGTTTTCGGAGCCCCATCTATACCAACCCATTGCGTACGATACAAACTTCCAACTTGTATGATACTAGGTTCATTTATCATATAACCCGGATTTACCAAACCCATGTTATACATATACTGCGTATACTGAGGTTCTTGTTGCGCGTATGCAGATAAACCACATATTATGAATACTATTACTATTTTAATCTTCATTATAAAATGACTCATTATCTACTTAAATAAAAGTTTCCTTGAATAGGGTCTGTTACTCCATCTTTTGGATCGAATACATAAAAATAAACTCCAGATGGTAATTCGTCTCCGATCGTTAAAGACACATTAGATTTTCCCTCAAAAAGTGGTGTGTTTCTATTTCCTTTATAAACAATGGAACCAAACCTATTGTAAATGTTTAATTCGAAGTTTGGAAATACATTTGGTAAGCCACATAAATCAAACTCATCGTTTTCATCATCTCCATTAACAGAAATACCATCTTTAAAACAGCTAACACAATCTTTATGATTAAGAGGTAAAAGTTCGACTGTTATCCCTATTCTGGGAGACTCACACCCTTCTGAATCGACAGCTGCAACAAAATAGTCTTCCCCATGAATTAAAACAGTTCCTATTGATAAAGGCGTTGTATCATCAATAGTATCATACCAATTAAAGCTCGTTCCATTTGCGGCTACAAGATCTAAAACTGTTGCTCCAACACTAGCACAAAATATCTGATCTGTTGCATTTGGACTAAGAACTTCTACTATGGTTATTGAAATTAGTGATGTAGATAAATTACATGAAACATGACCTTGAATTTCATATTGAAAATTATGTGTTCCTGCAGCTAATTGTGATACGTCTAACAAGCTGCCGGTTAATAAATCGGTCGTATCTAAATTTCTAAAAACGCCTCCTGAATTCGCCGAAGCACCCAAATAATCTACCAAATCTATTTGTAAATCTGAACGACATACAAAATAATCTCCTCCTGTTCCTGCACTTGGGCTTTGATGATTTACAACCGTAATAGTTGCTGAATTTCCTGAGCACATGATCGTTCCTGAAGACACATCAATATTATCAGGAACGGTGTAAATATAGTCTCCTTCATCTGAAACTCCTGGTGTAAATGTGGCATTATGAGATGCAGATGTATACCCATTAGGCCCTGTCCAGGTTCCATTAGTATTAGGATTCCCCATTAAATCGTCAAATAAATCAAATGGCACATTATTGTCACATACATCCCTTATAGGCAACCCTACTCCCGATTGGTATTCTTCGAAGACAGTAAAAGACAATCTTGCTCTATCTTCACAATTATTAACAGTTCTTGTTATATATTCAAAATTAAACGTTTGTTGATTGTTAATTTGGGGTACAGTGAATGGATTTGTTATGAGGTTTCCTGTATTTAAATCTACCCATCTACCTTCTGGTCCTTGATAAATATCTTCAACACCATTCGTAGTCAACAAAGTAAATAAATCTAAAGGTGCTGCTATAGTCGGATCTATTTCGCAAAACAATAACCCTTCCGTATCTTCTCCCGCATAGTGTTTAGGATGAATTGTAAACCTTACCCGTGCGCGTTCCTCGCGACAAGGAAGTGTCGTATTAGGTGTTGTATTACAATAACCAGAAGAATAATCAAGCACTTGAAAGTTATCTGGCCAACAATTATACTCGGGATAAACAACATATTCAAAGACATAATCTCCTGGTGGTGCGTTTAACAAGCTAACCGTTCCTGATGAAGAATATCCTGCTTGCGGAGATGGAAGATTTCCATTAGATATAAGACCCAAATCTGAAGGTCCAGAAACATGCCTCCAATTAGTCCATGCATCTCTATTATAATCAAATAGAATAGCATTCTCGGTTGTAAACTCCAGTTCATTATATAAATTTATTGTAGGCGATTGATTAGGGTCATCTACACAATATGATGGTAAAGTCCCACTTTGACTAAACGGTCTTAAGTCTTCATAAATTTTAAAACTAACTACAGACGTTGTATCTGCACAAACTCCTGAACGTTGTTCTACTGAATATTCATAATTAACTTGGGCACATCCAAACTTAACACCATCTCTAGCTATTATTTGATCATAAATATCTTTAATATTTATTCTTGAGTCTACTGGGTTTGTTACTTGACCAAAACCACTTCCTCTCCAAGTACCATCTATATCTTCAAGCGCCAAAAATTCATCATTCCTTAAATCTATATCTACATCATATCTACCACTTTTAATAACATCTTCACAAATACGTTGATTTTTTGAATACCCTGAAAAAACTTTTCTTACAACAGAAACGTTAACATTTGTTCTTGCTTCTGTACTACATGGGGCTATACCGGGAACTATATAAGTGAATCGAAAAACTTGTTCATCAACCCTAGGAGGCCCTGGTGTATACGGTATCGTAACTGTTAAATTAGATCCCTCTAATCTAATAAACCCAGAACCTCCACCATTATAAACCCAAGTACCATTAAGATGCGGGCTTGGAATCGGGTCTAAAGCTTGAAAAAGATCTATATCTACAGTAGAATCACATCTATCTCTTGGAGTAGATCCTGAATCACAAATCTGTATATTGACATTATTAGCATTAGGTGGAAAAGCATTACCAGAAAAGGGTCCTACAATCACATTAAATCTTATAAGAATATTATCAGGACATCCAGACGCAGCACTTAAAAAGTGAAATTGATGGTCTGTTTCTGCTTCTGAAGATTGATCTAAATCCCATAAATGTAAGTCACCTGATCCATCTAAGGCAAAATTAAAATTTGGATCAAACCAAGTTCCCATTGAAGCGTCTACAGGAGTAACACCTGGAAGGGCATTATATCTAGTAAATAGATTAATAATACCATCTGCATCTCCATTAGCATCTCCATCTATAATGGTCATATCACAAATGGTAATCGTTTTTTCATCTGGAGTACACTGGGCTTGAATTTTCGTTATGGAAGAAATTATTACAACGAAACATAGTATTTTTTTAAACATTCTGCAGGTAAAAATTTACTGCAAGATAAATATTCTAAAGAACTAATAGGCAGATAAGTAATTAAAATTAGGCGTGTAAATAAATATTTAACATTCTTCTTAAGGATGAAAAAACACAGCTATCAAAAAGTTCCAAAAAATGGTTATACAGAATGCAAACAGGACTAAATAAAATCGTTTATACTTAATTAAAGTATATTAATTTATAAGAAAAAGAGATGCGGAAATATCATCTATACTACTTAAATATCTAAACATATTATAGTAGATTTAATAAATGGGTTTTTATAAAAAATCACAGATATGTATTTTAATTTTTATAATTATTAGTATATTTTTTATTCCTATAGAGGTTCTATTTCCAAAAAAGTAAATTATTAATTCAAATCCTTTTTACTATTAAACTCACTTTAGACCGTATTAATAGTGTTCAAACTATCTTCTATAAACAAGTTTGGCTGTGCTTATCATTTCTATTAAATAAATAGAATAAAATTAGTTTAAGGTGTAGAATTAGAAACTTGTAATAATTTACCGTTATAATATTTATGCCCGTTAAGTGAAAAATCAAAAATATACTGTGCCATTTCCAGTGCTGTAGTAGGTGCTTGATATCCAGGAAAAGCTTCTTCTAACATTTCGGTTTGCACAGCTCCCAAGGCCAACACATTAAAACTGGGGCCAGTTTCTTTATATTCTTCCGCTAGCAACTCTGTTAAGGTAATAACCGCTGCTTTACTGGAACTGTAAGCACTTAATCCTGCAAATTTCATACTCCCTTGCACACCTCCCATAGAACTAATGGTTACGACATGACCATTCCGTTTCATAAAAGGTTGTACTATTCTGGTCATTTCTGAGACTCCAAAAACATTGGTTTTATACACCCGTTCAAAATCTTGCATCGATGTTTCTGAGAAAGGTTTATTAAGTAAAGTTCCTGCGTTATTAACTAAAACATCTACTTGACTCCAATTAGAGTTTATAAAGGCTTCTAACTTCTTGTAATCATCATTTTTACTTAAATCAAATGACAATGATTCAACATTTTTTAATTGTAGATCATCTATTGGCTGACTATTTCTAGATAGTGCTAAAACATTGTGACCAGCATTAGCAAATAATTGAACCAACTCGAAACCGATACCTCTGCTTGTTCCTGTAATAATTATGTTTTTACTCATTGTTCATTTTTATTTCTTTTGTGCTAGCATTTGTCATACCTTCTAAGGCCGGTATCATTTTATTGATAAAAGATGTCATGTGTTCAAAATCCATTTTATCGGCTTCATCATCTACATGGTGATAGTAATCAAAGTTTGTAAAATCGAATGTAGAAATTGCTTGTGCTGGGATCTGAAACGCATTGAAAAAAGGGTAATTATCTGAACGTTTAAACAAGTTATATTCTTTAGCTTGAGGTAAAAACCCAACAATGTCTTCTTTTACATAGCTATTTAGTTTTTCAGCCATATTAGATTTTTTATAACCCGTTAGGTAAGCTATGGTTTCATTTTCTGCTCTGGGCACTCCTATCATTTCAAAGTTAATCATGGTATACAAGTTAAGCGCTTCACCTTTCAGTCGTTTTGCTAAATGGCCAGAACCTTTTAACCCCATTTCCTCGGCCGCATATAGTGTAAATAAAAGGCTTCGTTTATTGCTTTTTGATTTAGAAAAATACTTTGCCCATTCTAAAACTGCTACAGTACCAGAGGCATCATCATTTGCGCCATTGGCTATGCTATCTCCATTTACAGGTTCTGCTGTTCCTATATGATCGTAGTGAGCTCCTAGTATCACAAACTCATTTTTCAATTCTGGGTCATGCCCTTCAATATATCCCACGACGTTATAACCAACAATACTGTTTAAATTAAAACTATCCCTATATGTTTCAAAATAAGGCTTAATATTATTTTCTTTGAAAAAATCTTCAATAAAAACGGCTGCTTTTTCGATCCCCTTGCTTCCTGTATGTCGCCCTTCTAATTCATCTGAAGCTAAATACTCTAAACTTGACTTAACGTTTTCTTTTAAAGCTAACGTCACTACACTACTGCTTATCTCACTCGCATTGTTTGTTTCTGAAGTGTCCTTTTGCGAACCACAGTTAAAAAGAGTTATAGCTAATGCCATACTTAATAATATCTTCATTTCAAGTTTTATTAGAGTTTAAAGATAAAAAAAACCTGTTTCAATTAAATGAAACAGGTTTTTTGTTTTATAAAAGATTCCTTCTCAGGAATTTATTACACTAACATTGTTACCGGATTTTCAATATATCCTTTTAACGTTTGGAGGAATTGCGCTCCAGTAGCTCCATCTACTGTTCTATGATCACATGCCAAAGATAGTTTCATAGTATTTCCAACTACGATCTTACCTTCTTTAACCACAGGTTTTTCAACAATATTTCCTACGGAAAGAATGGCTGAATTTGGTTGGTTAATAATAGACGTAAAGCTTTCTATACCAAACATACCTAAATTTGAAACAGTAAACGTACTCCCCTCCATTTCGGCAGGTGTTAATTTTTTGTTTCTAGCTTTTCCAGCAAGTTCTTTTACTTCAGCTCCAATTTGTGGTAACGATTGCTCGTTCGCAAATTTAACTACAGGAACCACTAATCCATCAGGCACTGCTACCGCTACACCAACATGCACATGGTTATTTAAACGCATCTTATCTGCAAACCACTGCGAATTTACTTGTGGGTGTTGTTTTAATGCTAAAGCACAAGCTTTAACAACCATATCGTTGTACGATATTTTTGTATCAGGAACAGAGTTAAATTGCTTACGGAAAGCAATAGCATTTTCCATATCAAACTCTACATTTAAATAATAATGTGGTGCAGTGAACTTCGAATTTGTTAATGCTTTAGCAATCGCTTTGCGCATTTGCGAATTAGCAACCTCATCAAAATCTTCTTGTCCAGTAGGAACGAATTTACCAACGGAAGCACCTGAAGATGCTGGAACAAAATTCTCAACATCTTGTTTAATAATACGTCCGTTTTCCCCAGAACCTTGAACTTGTGATAAATTAATACCTTTTTCTTCTGCGATCTTTTTAGCTAATGGAGATGCAAATAGTCGCCCACCATTTGTTGACGTTACTGCAACTGCTTTATTTGGTTTTGCTACCTCCTTTTTAACTTCTGTTTTAGGGGCTTCAACTTTTGGAGCCTCTTTTTTAGGAGCTTCTTCAGTTTTTTCTGAACCACCTGAAACTTTGAAATTACTTGCTACATCTGCAACATTAGTTCCCGCAGGACCAATAATAGCTAATAAAGCATCTACTTTTGCAGATTCTCCTTCTTGTAATCCTATATGAAGCAATGTTCCTGCTTGAAACGATTCAAACTCCATAGTCGCTTTGTCTGTTTCAATTTCGGCTAAAATGTCACCTTCTTCAACGGTATCTCCTACTTTTTTAAGCCATGTTGCCACTGTTCCTTCTTCCATGGTATCACTTAAACGTGGCATCGTTACAACTATTACACCTTCTGGTAATACGGTATCTGTAGATGCTTCAGTTTGAACAGGAGTATCAACTGGGGCTACTTCTGCCTCTTCTTTCACTTCTGCAGAAGTACTATCTCCACTTAGTAAACTTGCTATATCTTCTCCTTCGTCTCCTATAATTGCCAATAACGCATCTACTTTAGTAGTTTCTCCTTCTTGAACGCCTATATGAAGTAAAGTCCCTTCGTTAAAAGACTCAAACTCCATAGTCGCCTTATCTGTTTCTATTTCAGCAAGAATATCACCTTCTTCTATTTTATCGCCAACTTTCTTCAACCAAGCCGCAACTGTTCCTTCTTCCATGGTGTCGCTTAAACGCGGCATATTAATTACTATAGCCATAGCTTATAATTTATGTTGTATAAATGGATAATCTTCTTGTTCGTATACGACATCGTACATCACATTTTTATCTGGGAATGGTGATTCTTCAGCAAATTTCTCACATTCAGAAACCAAACTTTTAACACGCTTATCTATCTCTTTAATATCGTCTTCCGTAGCGTATTTCTTTTCAAGAATGATATCTTTTACTTGAGTAATAGGATCTATTTTCTTGTATTCTTCGACCTCAGCCTTAGTTCTATAATGTTGAGCATCACTCATAGAGTGTCCTCTGTAACGATATGTTTTTAATTCTAAAAATGTTGGCCCTCCACCTTTACGTGCACGTTGTATAGCTTCATCAAAAGCTTCAGCTACTTTTACAGGGTTCATACCATCAACTGGCCCACAAGGCATTTCATAACCTTTTCCTAGCTTCCAAACTTCAGTATGATTTGCTGTACGCTCTACAGATGTTCCCATCGCATAACCGTTGTTTTCACAAACAAATACGACTGGAAGATTCCATAGCATAGCTAAATTAAAAGTTTCGTGAAGTGATCCTTGTCTAGCAGCACCATCACCAAAACAGCATAAGGTTACAGCATCACTATCATGGTACTTATCACCAAAAGCAATACCAGCTCCTAAAGGAATTTGACCTCCTACAATACCATGCCCTCCGTAAAAACGATGTTCTTTAGAAAATATGTGCATAGAACCACCTAGTCCTTGTGAAGTTCCCGTAGCTTTACCAAATAACTCAGCCATAACACGTCTAGGATCAACTCCCATTCCTATTGGCTGAACATGATTTCTATAAGCTGTAATCATTTTATCTTTAGTCAAATCCATAGCGTGTAAAGCGCCTGCTAAAACAGCTTCTTGACCATTATACAAATGAAGAAACCCTCTTACTTTTTGTTGTATATATACAGCTGCGAGTTTATCCTCAAACTTTCTCCAAAACAGCATATCCTCATACCATTTCAGGTATATCTCTTTAGTGATTTTTTGCATCGACTAATATTAGGTTTTAATTAAGCAAATACAAAAGTAATACTTTGCCAGTTATTGCGAAAACGTAAATTCATTAAAGTCAAAAAAATGTCAAAAAAAAAGCGCTTTATAGGCAAGATTGCTTTTTTAATAATTTTTTATGTTGAATCTTATAGTATTAAAAAAAATTACAATTAAAAAATACCTTTATTATGATTGTTAAAGCTGTTCAAAGCACTGATTTATCAAAAACTAGAGGCAACAAATTTGCAAGAGAATTAGATTTAGCTACTTTTCCTGTTTCTCCCATAAAATAAATCTCTATAGGAGTGTCTTGTTTTATTTCATATTCAGCGATAGCTTGTCTACAAGCTCCACAAGGTGGAATAGGTTTAGTTGTTAGGTTATTTTTAGACCCTGCAGATATAGCCATCTGGATTATTTTTGCCCTTGGGTATTGAGAACCTGCATAATAAATTGCTGTACGTTCTGCACATAGTCCTGATGGATATGACGCATTTTCTTGATTATTTCCTGTAATTATCTCACCATTATCTAATAATAAAGCAGCTCCTACATTAAAATTTGAATACGGTGCATAAGCATTTCTACGAGCCTCAAAAGCTTTTTGCATAAGTAAGGTCACATTCTTTGGAAGCTCATCTAGGTCTTGATATATATATAATGTAGTTTCTATTTTTATTTCCTTCATATTTTAAATTTACGAAATATTATAAACAAAAAAACTATTGTTCATTGAACAATAGTTTTTAATATATTATTGTATTTGTACTATTAATACTCGTTATACGTTCCTGCTCCAATATTAAAGGTTAATGAAAAACGCAATGTATTCTCTAAAGGACTTTGTACTTTAGATGCTGAAAATAAGTACGATAAGTCAATATTCACAACATTCGCTTTAAACCCTGCTCCTAATGCCAAGAACTTTCTAGCTCCTTTATCTTCACTTTCATTAAAATATCCTGCTCTAAAAGCAAAAGAATCTTGATATGTATATTCTGCACCTAGAGACCATGTAAACTCTTTTAACTCTTCACTAAACCCATCTGGCGCATCTCCAAACGACTGAAACATTCCTGATAAAAAGCTAACATCTGGATCTTTACCTTCGACAATAATTCTTGGTTCACTACCATCTGTAGCTTGATTTCCATCTCCATCTAAATCAACAAAACCATATACAGGTGGTGTTGGTACTAAAAGTTTTGTCACCTCAGCTGTTACTGCTACTTTATTATAATCATCGAATATAAAATCAAATCCACCTCCTAAACGTAAGGTTGTAGGCTGAAAATTATCAAGACCAGCGTCATCATATTTGAACTTTGGACCTATATTTTGAATAGCAAATCCCATTCTCCAACGTCCATTAAAATCGGCATACGCTTCCTCTTCGCTTTGATAGTAACCAGAAATGTCCACACCAAACGTATTAGCCGCTGACGCATCGCCATCAATACCTTGTATTCGTAAATCCGATCTTAAATAACGCATAGCTACAGACATTCCAAATTGATCTGTTAATCTTAATGCATAAGATGCATCAATAGAAAGTTCATTTGGTCTTTGTATTCTAGGTTCTTCAAATTCATTATTAATAAATTCAATATCTCCTAAAGAGAAATACCTTAAACTCGCCGCAAATGCACTACGCTCATCTAAACGATTAAAATAAGTAACGTTTCCTAAAAAAATATCGTTCACCAATTTACTTAAATAAGGCGTATAACTCGCACCTATTCCTTGTTTCGTTTCCGAAAACACATATTTAGACGAATTCCATTGTTGTGAAAATGCATCAACAGAAGTAGCAACCCCCATATCTCCCATAGCGGCAGCTCTAGCGTCTGGTGCAATTAACAAAAATGGCACTCCAGTAGTTATAACCCTTCTATCCTGATTTGGAAAAATAATTGTTTCCTGAGCTGTTAGTTTTAACACGAAAACAAAGGTTAAAACTATTAATATTTTATTCTTCATGTATCTAGTTTAGTTTGTAAATATAAATTTTATTTTAAAACCCGTATGTCTTTCCCTTCAACTTATTTGATTTTTGGGATGTGATATTACAATATAACGAGTTTTTCTATTTTCTCTACCTTTTTATTTAACAGATTTGAGTGAACCGTAAGCTTATAAATATAAACCCCTTTTCCTATTTTATCCCCAAAATCATCTCTTCCATCCCATACAATGTCTCTGGATAACGAACTTGTTGTTTTAATACCTCCTGTTGTTTGTCCATTTATAGTTCTTACCAATTTCCCTGAGACAGTGAATATTTGTATAGAAACGTCTAAAGGTTCAGAACTATTGTGGTTAAACCAAAATTCTGTATAATTTACAAACGGATTTGGGTAATTAAGAACATTATTTATAACTAATTCTTGATTTTCATCAAATACAACAAATTGAATTTCAGAAGTTGAGGAGTTATTATAAACATCCCAGGCTTTTAATGTTAAAGTATGGAGTCCAGACTCTAAATCTCTAAATGGAAAACTCACAACACCTTTTTGGTAATCGTCGACTTCAGTTTGGTAATAATCATTAAGGACTATTGGGTTGGTTTCGTCTCCATCTATTATAGCAACAATGTCATGACCTATACCACTTGCTGTATTTATTCCGTTGGTGTCCTCCATTTTAGCCAATAACGTAGGTGATTCATTTGTTATACCTCCCGACACAAAGTTCTCGTCATTCATATAAAGTGTAATAACTGGACCTATATTATCTTCTGCTGCATTTTCATTAACGCCTCCAATCCTAACTGTATTTACACTTGCCCCAGCTTGGTCTTGAGATAAAGTTTCGTTTTTTGAATAAAAACTTACTTTCCCAAAGCCTACTGGAACGCCAATATCTTTTGGCACTACAAAATCAAATTCAAACTGACCATCTTTAACAGATGCTTGACCTCTAAATATAATTTCTCCTAGTGTTTCAAAATTCAACCTTACTGTTTGTCCACCGCTTTGAACACCATCATTAGCAAGTGTTTGCCTACTTATTGTTTTATCATAAATAGTAGTTGATAACGTTCCATTATAATTAGAGATTAGATTCCCAGAAACGTCAACTACTTCTCCTGCTAATTTCACATAACTTAGTGCTTTTAACGTATCCGTAGCTTGAGTAATTGGAACATCATTAATTTCTGTTAATCGAATATTCGGCTCCGGAAATGCTAATTTCATAGCAGGGTCACCGATAAAGAACACTAAACGTTTTTGAGAATCATTAGTTATTGAAGGATCATTTTTTGTTAGTCGTAAAGCTTCGGCCATAGATGGGTATTCGTAATCTTCATAAGTATCAGTATCACTATACGAGAACAAATATTGACCAAACTCCTTATTAAAATTAATTCCAAAATTCACAAACACCTGTCTAGTGGTTGTAATTAAACCAATTGTTCCTGCTTGTTTATTCCAAAAAGTAAATTCACCAGCTGTTTCTCTTAATGGGTTATCAAATTTAGTAAACTCACAAGTTACAGTTACAAAACAATTAAGCTTGCAAACATTACGAAAACCATTAATGTCTGGCTTTAATAGAATACGTTCTGCAGCCAAGCCATCTTCACCTCCATGTCCAAAATAGTTCACGACCAAAGCGCCATTATCAACAGCATTCGCTATCTCTGAAGTTACGTCCGGATACCTATCTCCTCCTGCTGATGTTTCTTGTTGAAATGCATCGGAATGTATTTTTGTAACATTTATGAATGGCTTTTCTTGTGCTACCCTATTCCCAATTTCATCTGTAGTTTCCTGTAGTCCTATTGGGATATCACTGTCAGGATCATCAGATATAACTACAAAACTATTACGCCAACTACCAAGAGCTTCTTTTATGTAATATGATTCTATTTTATCAACCATTTCCTTTGCACGTTGCGGCGTCTCTACCAAAACCCTACCTACAGCAATATCCAACCTATCACTTACAGACATAGTGCCCTCATTATCATCCATCATTCCATAAAAATCATCCGATACATAAGAACTGGTAACATTAAAACTACCATACGAGTGCCAAGACGGCACTATATTGGTATTGTTTGGAATTCTATCTTTATAATCAAAAGAACCATCACCAAATAAACACAAGTACTTTATTCTGTTCTCTGGTGTACTTGCATTATCGTACACATATTTAACTAGGTTTCTAATAGCTCCAATATCTTGATTACCTGAACTAAATTCGTTATAAATTTCATCTAGCCCCAATACCTTAACATTCAAATTATATTGAGTTCTATTTATTTGTGCTAAACGCTCTGCCTCTCCAAGCATGTTATTTGGGGTTACAATAATATAGTCTACATCTTGAAATGCACCTTGATTATTTTGAAAAATGGTCCCCTTTATATCTTGGTTATTAATAGTAGTTCTTGAATCTATTTGTGGCTGAAAATAATCTAATGATGTAACAGCTACATAAGTTTTTAAGCTCCCTAATGTAGATGTGAAGCTGAGATTTGAAGCTTGGTCTGTATTTATATAGTTAGAAATATTATATATATCTGTTACATCCCAAATTTCAGCAACTTGCGATGCATTCGTCATATTGTATTGCCCCACTCCTGATACTAAGGCTACCTCACTATTTTTAAATTGAAATTGTTTATCTGAAAAATTTAGTAAACGCGTGGCTTCTATTGATATATAATCCAAATAAGCCTGAGCACTCGGATTTCCTTGATTATCAAAATTAAGCCCTACTTCTATTTTGGAACTATTTACATTAACATTACCATTAAACGAATCTTCTCTTGCTAAAAGAAATTTTGATACACCTGATATATTTAATGTTGAAACAGCAGTTCCATTCACGGTGACATCTATTGTACTCGATGTCGTAGAAGCAGTAGCAGCATAAACTCTTAAATTTATGGGTTCTGATGTCACTAAATCAGGAAAATCAAATTCAAAAGTTTTATTATTATCTAAATCAAATTTATCTCCAAACCAACGTCTTCCTAAAAAAGCAATATTATACTCATCAATTTCATGAAACTTATAATCTTCAAACGTATCAATAACCAAATCAACAGCCCCTGTTGGCTGTATAAACTGTTGAATACGTTTACCTGAACCAGAACCAACATTTATATAGTAATATGTTTTATCTGTATAACAATTAATATTAGTATTACTTTCAGCATTATATTCTTTTGGTCCTTGGGCATAAAATAAAATATAATCTTCATCATTAAAAACACCATCTTCTTCTCCAACAAACTTGATAGCGTTCTCAGGAATATCAAAAGGGTAAGCTACAGCATTGGAATAAGGTATCATCTGCCCTCCATGTCCAAATAACTTTATATTTCTTGGATCTACATTGTTTACATCGACTCCTAAGCGTTGTAAAAAACTTTTTGACAATCTATAAACACCCGTTTCATCAACATAAAAACGATACCATTCTCCCGAACTTAATACCGAATTACTTATCACCTTAGATGTCTTAATCCCTTTACTAAATGTAAATGCTCTATTAGATATGGCTCCATTTTTATAGCTTAGCTGAAACGAAACAACCTTTTTATAGCCACCTCTTGAGTCTTTTATAATTGGAGAGAGTTTAAAAACCGCATATTGTTTTTCTCTTGCTTTAGAATTTTTTAAGCTAAATTCTAATTTATTTGGAATCTTATCTATATCTAAGTCTTTTAAATTGGATTTAGAAATGGAAGCATAAACAACATTATTGATGACTACAGAAGATTCGTTTATTAATTGACTTGTTTTCCACTGGTCTACAAATTCTAGACCTTCTTCAAAACCATAAATAAAATTTTCATTATTAAAAGAAGGGACTTCTATTGTATAACTACCTCCAGAAATCACTTTAGATGCTCCCCAAGTTATTGTGTATTTTTTTTGTTGCGCGAATAAAGTTATTGAGCAAGAAATAAACAATAAAATTAAAATTTTCTCTTTCATCGTTAAAACAACGCAGTTAAAGACGTGTTATTATTAAAAAAGTTAATAATTTAAAAAACTGCATCAAAAATACAATAATAAATTAGTAAAACATGCGTTAATACAACACAAAACAACAACAAAAAACAATAAAAACATCGTTGTAATGTCAAAAAAATAGGGTGAAATACATGTTTTTTTGGCTAAAATGTAAAAAAGGGCTTGTGTTATTAGGTTTAATTCTTATATTGCAGCACCAAAAATATTATTAGCTTACTTAAAAAGTATGGATATGAAAAAAGTAGTAGCATTCAAGGTTTTATTAGTTTTAGCACTAACTATAGCTTCAACTGGGTGTAAAAAATCTTCGAGTTCAAAAAATAGTTCAAGAGCTACAGGATGGCAAATTAACTCCAGAGAAGGTGGTTTTCAGTACAATACAGATTTTAGAGAACAGGAAACATCACCTGGACTCGTATTTATTGAAGGGGGTACTTTTACTAAAGGACGTGTTCAAGATGATGTGATGCATGATTGGAATAATAGTCCAACACAGCAACATGTACAATCCTTTTACATGGATGAAACAGAGGTAACTAATGCCATGTATATGGAGTATTTAGACTGGATTAAAAGAGTTTATCCTCCATCTGAAGAAAATTTTAGAGCCATTTATAATGGCGCTCTACCTGATACATTAGTTTGGAGAAATCGATTAGGTTTTAACGAAGTAATGACAGAAAATTATTTACGTCACCCAGGTTATGGAGAATACCCTGTTGTTGGTGTAAGCTGGATTCAAGCAGTTGAGTTTGCAAACTGGAGATCAGATCGTGTTAATGAATATAACTTAGAAAGAGCTGGTTATTTAAAACGTGATGCAAAAATTTTAGATGTTAACGCAGAATCAACATTTAGTACTGATACTTATATTAACGCTCCAACTTTAACTTACGGAGGAAACGAAGAAGTTATTAATGGAGAGGGCAATAGAAGAAATGTTAGAACAGATGCTGATGGTAATGAATCTAATATTTATGCGACTCGTGAAACTGGAATAATTTCACCAAAGTATAGACTACCAACAGAAACTGAGTGGGAATATGCTGCTTTAGGGTTAAGTGAAATTAGAGATTATAACTTATACCGTGGTCGTAAAAAATACCCATGGGATGGACAATATACACGTTCAGACAAACGTAAAATTCGTGGTGATCAATTAGCTAATTTTAAGCAAGGTAAAGGTGACTACGGTGGAATCGCAGGTTGGTCTGATGATGGAGCTGATATTACAAATGCTGTTAAATCTTACGATCCTAATGATTTTGGATTATATGATATGGCTGGTAATGTTGCCGAATGGGTTGCAGACGTTTACAGACCTATTATAGATGGGGAGTTTAATGACTTCAACTATTACCGTGGTAATGTTTATACTAAAAATGCTTTAAACGATGATGGTACCGTAAAAGTAGTCACTCCTGACGATATCGTATATGATACTTTACCAAACGGAAAAGTAATTGCTAGAAATTTACCTGGTGAAATTGCACAAATTCCTATCGATGAAAACGAAACGTATTTACGTACCAACTTTGATAAGAGTGATTCGAGAAACTTTAGAGATGGAGACAAACGTTCTTCTCGTTATTATGAAAGCTTTAATGATGATGAAGGTGAAGATGGCGAAAAGAAAGATACCGATACTAGAAAAATGTATAATTCTCCAAAACATCGTATTACTAGAGATTCTTTAGGAAACATTATAAGAGAATATGACAAAGGTAGTAACAGAACATCTTTAATTAACGATGAAGTTAGAGTTTACAAAGGTGGATCTTGGAAAGATAGAGAGTATTGGTTAGATCCAGCTCAAAGACGTTACTTCCCACAAGATATGGCAACAGATTACATCGGGTTTAGATGTGCAATGTCTCGTGTAGGTTCAAAATCTAAATCTAGAAACAAAACGAAAAATTAATTTCGATAATTAATAATATTATTAAAAAGTCCTAGCAAATGTTAGGACTTTTTTTATACATTTAATTTTGCAAACTTTAAAGAATTTTACCTGTTGAAAATAGAACAATTACACGAGCTTTTTTTGCAATGTGATTCGGTATGTACCGACACAAGAAAAATTAAAAAAAACGATTTATTCTTCGCTCTTAAAGGTGAAAACTTTAATGGGAACACCTATGCCGAACAAGCTTTAAAACATGGCGCTAAATATGCTGTTGTAGATGAAGAACCATTCCATACGTCTTCTAAGACCATTTTAGTTAAAAATGCTCTTGAAACATTACAAAAATTAGCCTCTTATCATAGAAATTATTTAAACATTCCCATAATAGCACTTACAGGTAGCAATGGTAAAACGACGACTAAAGAATTAATTAATGCTACATTATCCCAAAAACACAAAACCACAGCTACTATAGGTAATTTAAACAACCACATTGGAGTGCCTTTAACTTTACTTTCTATGACTAAAAGTACAGAAATCGGGATAGTAGAAATGGGTGCTAATCACCAAAAGGAAATTCAATTTTTATGTCATATTGCAAAACCTGACTATGGTTATATTACAAACTTTGGAAAAGCTCATTTGGAAGGATTTGGAGGTATTGAAGGTGTTATTAAAGGAAAAAGTGAAATGTATGATTTCTTAATCGCTAACAATAAAACGATTTTTGTAAATGGTAATGATACCATACAAGTTGAAAAAACAAAACATGCTAATAGATTCATATTTGGTGAAAAATCTCATGACTTTGACACCAATATTGATTTTATTGAAGCACTTCCATTTGTAAAATCCAGGTACAAAACATTAGAAATAAAAAGCCAGCTTATTGGCGATTATAATTTTAACAATATTGCAGCTGCTATTGCTATTGGTAACTATTTTAAAGTTGAAGACAACGATATTAAAACTGCTATAGAACGCTATACCCCAAATAATAATCGTTCACAAATTATACAAAAAGGCACCAATACTATTATTCTAGATGCTTATAATGCTAATCCAACAAGTATGCGAGCTGCTTTATCAAATTTTGAAAAACAAGCAAGTACAAAAAAAATAGTGCTTATTGGAGATATGTTCGAGCTTGGGGAAGAAGCAAAAAAAGAACATCAAGACATCGCTGATTTAGCAATTTCTTTAAATGTAGACCAAGTGATTCTTATTGGTGAAAACTTTTTCAAGACAAAAATAAAATCAAACAAAGCCAAACAATTTAAATATTTTGAAGACTTTAAAGACGGCTGGCTTAATGATTTAAAATTGGAAAATATTTCAATGCTTATAAAAGGCTCAAGAGGGATGGCTTTAGAAAGGGTTTTGGAATTTATTTAATACAGAATATTACATTAGAAAACATACACAAAGAAGCATATCACTTTTCGTCTTCCATTTGATCTTTCAAGTCTGACAACAGTACCTCTATTTTATCTATAATTTGATTGTTAGTTAATGGTGCTTTATATGGCGTATCACTTTCATTTAAAATATCATCATTTCTTAATAACCAATTAAGATCTGCTTCAGGAAATTCTTTAATTATTTTATTTAAGAAATCCATTGATACTTTCTTTCCATTAACATATTGAGATAGCTGAGAATAATTCATGTTAAATTTATCGGCTAAATCACTTAATTTGCCATACTTACTCTTTATTAATTGCTTCAGTTTTTCTTCAAATACCATATTTAGAATAATTATAAATTATACTAATGAGTAAAATATTTTGTTATTATTTAATTATTTGTATATTTTTGTATGTAAATTCACTCAACACATTACAAATATACACAAGCTATGACAAATTTAAACAAATTATATGCATTATATAATATAGAGATGCATAAAGACCAAGAAACTCTCAAAGATCTATTAGAAAATCATCTTCCTAAAGAATATACTAGTAAGGTTATTCAAAAATTAAAAACGAATGAAATCATAGTTGACTCTCAAATGGTTAGAAATACAAAAGCTGGAATTTCAAAAAATATTTTAGTCTTTAATGCCATTATAGAAGTGGCCAAAGAATACAAAATAATGGCTAATCGCTTAAAAAAAAATCTAAAAAATGATAAATAAAAAAAGATAATATCAATTACTCCAGATGTGTTGCCAATTAACCATGGTCTTATCATACTTATAAATACGCAAATCACTAGTACCATAATTAAAAACTCAAAACCTTATCTACAAATGGCTATAAACAAAAAATACCACAAAAGAATCGAAGAAGGCTTTAAAGATATCTTTAAAACCGAAACTCAAAAGGGAAACTTTGATGGTTTAATAACAATTGTTGAAGAACCCATGGTTAGACATCAAATTATTCAATTAGCTAAACTTTGTGAAGAAATACCAGTCAGTGTAACACTTAAAAACACATCCAATGGTGTATTTATTGAATTTTGGTAAATATCCATACAACTTATCATTTGATTGTGAGCAATCAAAATAGACTATTATTATCGAGGGAAGAATAGTCAAAATGAGGCCGTCTTGAAGGACAGCCTCTTTCTTTTAGATTAACATATACACTTTAAAAAGGATAAAGAACATCACTATTACTCTAAATTAGTTAACCAAGAACTTGGTACTTGTTGTATTACCTTTTATATCTGTTGTAAGTAATAAATATATTCCTGGTGCAAAGTTTTGACTTACTGATAATGATTTATTTGATCTTTTATTTTCAAAGGTTTCTTTATATACTTTTTGACCAGCAACATTGTAAATGACTAAACTTGACACTTCTTGTTCGTTAAAATGGACAGTAAATGATCCTTTATTAGGAATTGGAGAAATAAAAACCTTATTAGTCTCCTTTTATTAGATGTCGTCTACTTAATATAATAAAGAACTATAATATAATGTTGTATTTTTTATTTTCATAATAAAAAGAAACTATACAATTAATTTCGTTTTGTTTTCTTCTTAAAACAAAAAAATCCTAAAGCAAATGCTTTAGGATTTTGTGGGCGCGAAGGGATTCGAACCCCTGACCCCTTGGGTGTAAACCAAGTGCTCTGAACCAACTGAGCTACGCGCCCTCGTAATTGGACTGCAAATATAAAGGAGTTTTTAAAACTGCAAAAATTTTTTCAATAAAAATTTAAATTATTTCTGCTACAACAAACGTGCTACCTCCAATAAACACAAAATCATCTTTATTAGAGTTTTTAAGAGCACTTTTATATGCCTCATTAACAGAACTGTAAACTTTTCCTATCAATCTATACTTAGAAAAAAGACGTTGTAACACATTTGCTTTTAAACCTCGTGGAATATTAGGTTTACAAAAATAATAAATAGCTTTTTTAGGAAATAAGTCCATAATAGTACTTAAATCTTTATCATTAACAACTCCTATAATGATATGTAGAGTCTTATAATTCTCATTATGTATTTGATTCATAACATAACTCAAGCCTTCTCTATTATGTCCTGTATCGCAAACGACCTTAGGAGTTTCGTTTATGACTTGCCATCTACCTAATAACCCTGTATTATTAACTGTTTTTAGTAATCCTTCTTTTAAATGTTCTTCAGTAACTTTAAATCCTTTAATATTTAACTCTTTAATAGCCTGAATAACCGTTTTAACATTTTTAGACTGATAGTTCCCTAATAAATCAGTCTCATAGACTTTAATAATCTCTTGATCTGCAAATACTATTTTAGAATTGTTTTTGCATGCCAAGTTTTTAAAAACAGAAGCCGTTTCCTCTTGAGTTTCTCCAATTACCACTGGTATATTTCGTTTTATTATACCTCCTTTTTCAAATGCAATAGCTTCGAGCGTATTTCCTAAAAACTGTGTATGATCTAGCCCTATATTAGTTATTACCGAAACTTCCGGAATTATAATATTTGTGGAATCTAAGCGACCACCCAAACCGACTTCTATAACGGCAATATCAACTTTTTCTCTTGAAAAGTATTCAAAAGCCATGCCTACAGTCATTTCAAAAAACGATAAAGAATTCACCTCAAAAAATACTTTATTTCGCTTTATAAAGCCTGTTACAAATTGTTTACTTACAACGTTACCATTAACTCTAATACGCTCTCGAAAGTCTTTTAAATGTGGCGATGTATACAAGCCAACTTTATATCCTGCTTCCTGTAAAACAGATGCTAGCATATGACTTGTAGAACCTTTTCCATTGGTTCCCGCTACATGAATAGATTTAAAACGCCGCTCTGGATTATTTAGATAATCTGCTAATATTAAAGTATTCGATAAATCTTCTTTGAATGCGGCTTTACCTTGTCGTTGATACATTGGTAATTGAGAAAACATCCAATCGAGTGTATCTTGATACGTCATTTGCTACTGACCTAGTTTGAAATTTACTTTCACAAAACCGATCTGTTTTGCTGGTGCCTTAGAATCTGACCGCCATTTATGGGATAGTGCTATTTTTTTTGCAGGTTCTAATAAACATGGTGCTGTGTTAGTAGTACCTTTAACCCCTGGAACTGCTTGAATAACATTTCCACTTTGATTAACAATAATCTTAACTATAACAAGCCCAGATTCATTACAGTCTTGTTTAAGTTTTTTATATGATGCCGTACCTCGTCCATTTAATCCATAACCAACGCCCCCACTTCCGGTTCCTCGTCCTCCAAAATAACTTGGCGCATAAGGGTTACCATCTAACTGGCCTTTATCCCCTGCTCTGTTATCGTTGCCTTCACTGCCAGTCTCACTCCCTTCAGATTTACTTACGCCTCCTATTAAAGCATCTAACTTTCTTTTTTTCTCTTCTTGTTCCCGCTTTGCTTTTGCTATCCTCTCTGCTTCAGCTTTCGCTTTGGCATCTGCAATGGCTTTCGTTTTTGCCTCCGCTTCTTTTTGTTTTTTAATAGCTATAGATTCATCATTATCTTGTGTCAATACTTCTTCTTTTGTTTCAGAAGCTTTTGCTTTTGTAGGTTCCGCTTTAGAAACATCCGGTTGATGTGGTTGTTCTATTTTTCGAGGTTCCGATTTAACAGGCTTTAAGGGCTGCACTTTCCCTTTGCCAAAATTTGTATTTCCAAAATTTACAGCAACGCCATACTCCTCTGGTGGATCCATATAAGGTGTTCCTACCACAAACAATAATAACAGCAAAATAACAGCAATTAACGTTGTTAATTTTGCTGAATTTTTTTCATGTTTGGTTTTGAAGTATGTCTTCATTAAATAAACGTATTTATTTAGGCTTAACTGCTAATATAACTTTAAACTTATTTCTATTGGCTATATCCATAACCTTAACTACATTTTCTACAGGAACCGATTTCTCAGCTCTTAAAACAATCGTTGGCTTGTCTTTTGAAGATAATGCTGCTAGTAATTCATTTTCTAAAACACTTTCTCCAACTCGCTTCTGGTCTATATAATAAGTTAAATCCTTTTTTATACTTACTGCTACAGATTTCTTATTCTCGGTCTTCCCACTTGCTTTTGGCAACACAATATCAATAGCATTAGTTGTTACTAACGTGGAAGCTATCATAAAAAATATGAGAAGCAAGAATACAATATCTGTCATTGAAGACATATTGAATTCTGGCGTTACTTTATTTCTCCCTCTAAAATTCATACTATGTAGGTTCGTTTAAGTGATCTAAGAATTCTAAAGAATTAGCTTCCATTTGATACACTACTTTATCTGTTTTTACTACCAAATGATTATACGCAATATAGGCTACAATACCCACAATTAATCCTGCCACAGTAGTTGTCATGGCTGTATACAACCCACTTGCTAAAACGTCCATTTGTATAGTCCCTCCTGCATTAGCAAGTTCAAATATCGCTAATATCATACCAATAACAGTTCCAAGAAACCCAATCATAGGACCAGCTCCAGAGATCGTAGCCAAAATACTCACGTTCTTTTCTAAACCATAAATCTCTAAACGTCCAGCATTTTCAATAGCTGTATTAATATCGGCAAGTGGTTTTCCTATTCTTGAAATTCCTTTACCTATTAATCTTGAGACTGGAGAATTAACCTGAGCACATAACATTTGAGCCGAATCAATTTTCCCATTACTAACATGGTCTTTAATTTGATTCATAAAATTTGAATCTACCTGTGACGCTGCTTTAATAGCAAAAATGCGTTCAAAATAAATATAAATGGCTCCAACAAGCAATATAAAAAGCACCCCTATTATAAATTGCCCTGCGGTTCCTCCGCTACTTATTAATTCAATAATTGAGAGCGTTTTTTCAACTGATTCTTCATCGGTAAGTACTTCCGCTCCCTCTTGTGTGGTTTGTAATAATGTGCTAAGCATATAATTTAAATTTATTGCAAATGTATAACGTTTCTTTTTTTACTAAAGTATACAAAAATACTTTTCATCAGCATTCCAGCTTTACTTATTCCTTTTATTTACGAGTGTTAGTGAGTTTTCGATGTTACAAAAATGATAATTTGAAAAAACATCTTTTATTTTAAAACAATGTTCTCGTTACCATAAAAGCTGCAGACCCTACAAGAAACCCGATTAAAGCTAACCAGGAAATCTTTTTTATGTACCAGAAGAAATCTATTTTTTCCATTCCCATGGCCACAACACCCGCAGCAGATCCTATAATTAACATACTTCCCCCTGTTCCTGCAGAAAAAGCAATAAAATGCCATAACTCATGATCTATTGGTTCTGAGAACATACCTAAACTGGCAGCCACTAATGGTACATTATCTATAACTGCAGATCCTACACCTAATAATAACACCACTAAATCTGATACCCCACCAGAATGTAATTCTGTTCCTAACTGAGGCATGGATTCTTGTAACGATGATGCAAATCCAAACAAAATCCCTAAAGATTCTAAAGCTGCAACAGCCATTAATATCCCTAGAAAAAATAAAATGCTTGGTAGTTCTATTTTTGATAATGAATAATGTACTGGACTATGATGTGCATGTGCATCACTTTCTTCAGAGTCAAACTCTGTCATGCTAAATTTAGAGCTACTATATATTTCAGCAAAAATAGCAACCACACCTAGCGATAACATCATACCAACATATGGAGGTAAGTGAGTTACCATCTTAAATATTGGTACAAATACTATAGCTCCTAAACCAAGATAAAGCATGGTACTACTAAACCTTGATTTCTTTTTTTCCTCCACTTCTTCGATTTCCAAATCACCTTTAAATGCCGGCAAAAACGATGCTATAAATGATGGTACTGCCATACATAAAAGTGACGGTATAAATAAATACCCAATTAAATGACCTGTTGTTACTTTTTTACCAATCCATAACATCGTAGTGGTTACATCTCCAATAGGAGACCAGGCACCACCCGCATTGGCCGCAATAATGATTAAACCTGCAAACCAAATACGAACACTTCTGTCTTTTACAATTTTTTGAAGTATTGAAATAAGTACAATCGTAGCTGTAAGATTATCAATTATAGCTGAAAGAATAAATGCTAGAATAGAGAAAATCCATAAAATCTTAGTTTTCTTTTTAGTCTTTATAAAATCTTTTATTGTAGAAAAACCATCGAAATAATCAATAATTTCAACAATGGTCATCGCCCCTAAAAGAAACACTAATATTTCTGAGGTCTTACCTAAATGATGTAGTAATGTCTCTTCCATAAGATGTGTCTTCTCATCTGAGGTCAATGTTCCAAAACTTTCTAATAAAGCATGTTTTGAGGAATCAAACCATTCTGGGAAGCTTTCCAAACCTAATGCAATTAATGCCCAACAAATAGCCATCATGACCAATGCCGGTATAAGTTTGTCAATTTTAATACTGTGTTCTAAAGTAATAGCTAAATAACCCATTACAAATACTAGAATAATTGCTGCTTCCATAAATAAAATATTATATTAATTGATTGAGTGCAATTTCAAATGCTGTTGCACTGATCTCTGTTTTTAGTTTGTTTTTATTATACACTTTCTGTAGTGCATCTCTTATTATATTTGACGTATCATTAAATATAGCCTCATCTGTCATCTCTACTTTACGTTCCATAAAATAGGCAAAGACACGAGCCATTCCACAATTAGAAATAAAATCTGGGATTAAACTTACTCTGTAATCGGTATGTTCCATAATAGTTCCGAAGAAAATTTCCTTATCTGCAAAAGGGACATTGGCTCCACAGGAAATAACCTCTAAGCCACTATCAATCATTTGATCTATCTGATTAAGCGTAATTAAACGAGATGCCGCACAAGGTGCAAAAATCTCTGTTTTTATAGACCAAATCTTATCATTAGCTTCATCAAAAGAAATTAAATCATCACTAACTAATGTATTACCATTTTTTGCAAGAAATAGATTGGTGATTTCTTCAAAAGTAAATCCTTCTTCATTAATTAAACCACCTGAAATATCAATAATACCAACAATTTTAGCACCCATTTGCGATAAGTAAAAAGCTGCCGCTGCTCCTACATTTCCAAAGCCCTGAACCACGGCTTTTTTTCCTTTAACAGAGCCACCATAGATATTATAATATTGTTTAACAGCTTCGGCAACGCCAAAGCCAGTAATCATATCAGCTACTGTGTACTTTCTTAAAACATCGGGAGAATAATTAGAACTTTCTATAACTTTAATAACACCATGCCTCAACTGTCCTATTCTATTTATCTTATCGGCTTCGGTTGGTTTAAAATGTCCATTAAAAACACCTTCTTGAGGGTGCCAGACACCGCTCTCTTCTGTAATTGGAATAACTTCATGTATTTCATCTACATTTAAATCACCTCCAGTACCATAATAACTCTTTAATAAAGGGGATACAGCAGCATACCAACGTTCCAGCACTCCTTTTTTTCGAGGATCTTTAGGATCGAAATTTATTCCTGATTTCGCACCTCCAATGGCAGGGCCAGAAACTGTAAATTTAATCTCCATGGTTTTGGCTAAAGATAAAACTTCATTCATATCTAAACCATTTCGCATACGCGTTCCACCGCCAGCGGCTCCTCCACGTAATGAATTTATTACAGTCCAGCCTTCGGCGTATGTTTCTGGATCTTTCCAATTAAAAACAATTTCTGGTTCTTTATTTTCGTACTTTTTTAATAATTCTTTCATTTCTATTTTTAAGTTGATTCATATATAGCTTACATCTAATTTTTCCGGAGGGTTTTATTAAGTGTAGCTAAAGCTGATTCATGATAAAAATGATTTAAATTATTATTGTAACAAATATAAAAAACAAAAATCCTTTAGGATTAATTTTTCATTATTTTTAAGGTAGATATATTTTGCCCGAACTATGATTTTTTGAAGACCCGGTAACACTTTGTAAGCAATTAACTTCATCTCTTAACTTGAGCACACCTAAAAGCCCGAAAATCAGCGCTTCTTTAAATTCCACAACTGTACTTGAAGGTATTATAATGTTATGCTGCGAATACTGTTTTAGCCTTTCTATTAAGTAATTATTATAAACACCTCCACCAGTAATAAGCACAGAACCTTCTTTCTTTTTATTTATTTCTTTAGCTATTTGAATGGAAATGTGCTCTACAAACGTTTTTAGAATGTCTTTTGTCTCTAATTGAAAAGTATCAATTAAGGGGAAAATATTTTTATTGACCCATTCTAATCCTAAAGATTTAGGATAGTCTTTTTTATAAAAAGCGATGTTATTTAATTTGTTTAACAGCTCATTAGTCACAGTTCCTGTTTCCGCTATTTTACCTCCATCGTCATAATCAATCCCAATTAATTTAGTATAATGGTTTAAAACAATGTTCACAGGACAAACATCGTAAGCAATTCTTTTATCATTTAACTCAGTCGAAATATTTGCAAACCCACCCAAGTTCAAACAAAAATCATATTCAGAAAATAATAATTTATCCCCTATGGGAACTAAAGGTGCTCCTTGGCCTCCAAGTTCAACATCTTGAACTCTAAAATCGCAAACCACCGTTTTATTCAACAGCGCAGCCATCGTAGGTTTATTTCCTATTTGATATGTAATTCCGCTATCTGGCTGATGTAAAGCAGTATGCCCATGTGAGCAAATAACATCGATGTCTTTTATATTATTTACATTGATAAAGTCCTTAATTATACCCGCAAGGTAGTTTGTATAATCGTCATCTATTTGTTGTAGTTTAGTATCGTTATATGAAACTAAATTACGGAGTATCTTTTCCCAATTTGAATTGTAACAAATCGTTTTAGAATGTATAATTTTAAAACGCCATACATTATTATCTATTTCAAACTGCGAATAAATAACATCTACTCCATCTAATGACGTTCCTGACATAACGCCAATAACACTGTACTTATTTTTTATCATATTACGTAAAAATAACGATACTTATTGAAAATATGACACCAAAAAGCTATATTTGTACATATTTTTTATCAAATCAATAATAAATCGAAAAATTATGAACTTTAATCTTTCAGAAGAACATATTATGATACGCGATGCTGCTCGCGATTTTGCACAAACCGAATTACTCCCTGGCGTTATTGAACGCGATAATAAACAAAAATTCCCAAAGGAACTAGTAAAAAAAATGGGAGCATTAGGTTTTATGGGCATTATGGTAGATCCAAAATATGGAGGTAGCGGTATGGACGCCATCTCGTATGTTCTTATTATGGAGGAGTTATCAAAGATAGATGCGTCTGCTTCTGTGATGGTCTCTGTAAATAATTCGTTGGTTTGTTATGGTTTAGAAACTTATGGCTCTGAAGAACAAAAACAAAAATATTTAACAAAATTAGCAACTGGTGAGTTTCTTGGTGCTTTTTGCCTAAGCGAACCAGAGGCGGGCAGCGATGCTACTTCACAAAGAACTACTGCCATAAAAAAAGGGGACCACTACATTATTAATGGTACAAAAAACTGGATTACTAATGGTGGATCTGCCGATGTATATTTAGTAATAGCACAAACCGATAGAGATAAGGGGTCTCATGGTATTAATGCCTTCATTCTTGAAAAAGGCATGGAAGGCTTTCATATTGGACCAAAAGAAGACAAATTAGGTATTCGTGGAAGTGACACACATACACTACAATTTAATGATGTAAAAGTTCCTAAAGAAAATAGGATAGGCGCTAATGGCTCTGGATTTAGATTTGCTATGAAAACCTTATCAGGAGGGCGTATTGGTATTGCTTCACAAGCATTAGGCATTGCATCTGGAGCTTATGAGTTAGCTTTAAAATACTCTAAAGAACGCAAAGCTTTTGGCACAGAAATTTGCAATCATCAAGCCATCGCTTTTAAATTAGCTGATATGTATACCGAAATTGAAGCTGCACGTCACTTAGTTATGAAAGCTGCCTGGGATAAAGATCAAGGCAATAATTATGACAAATCGAGTGCCATGGCGAAACTTTATGCTTCTAAAGTTGCCATGGAACACACTGTGGAAGCCGTACAGATACATGGAGGAAATGGCTTTGTAAAAGAATATCATGTTGAACGCCTTATGCGTGATGCAAAAATTACACAGATTTACGAAGGGACTTCAGAAATCCAGAAAATTGTAATTTCCAGAAGTCTTATAAGAGAATAAAACACTCTATTATCTTAAAACACTGCTTATCAACAGGTTTTAATTTGCTTTTCGCAGCTTACAATAAAATAAAAAACATAAAGTTCAACTATTAATTTTTTGCCGAAAATAATAGTTGAACTTTTTTGTTAAGTATTTTTTAATTTTTCGACAAAACTTCAATAGATTTTTATCTTTAGTAAAAATTATATTTTATGCAAAAAACATATTACGACCCTGCTGACCTAAGAAAATTTGGAAAAATTACCGAATGGAGCGAAGAATTAGGAAATAAATTCTTTGAGTACTACGGCAAAGTTTTTGAAGAAGGCGCGCTCACTGCTCGCGAAAAATCTTTAATAGCATTAGCCGTGGCACATACAGAACAATGCCCGTACTGTATTGATGCTTATACTAAAGATGGTCTACAACGCGGTGTTACAAAAGACGAAATGATGGAAGCCATACATGTAGGTGCTGCTATAAAAAGTGGGGCAACATTAGTGCATGGTGTTCAAATGATGAATAAAGTAAATAAATTAGACGGGTAATAGAGTTTAGAAAGTTGAAGAAATAATTTGAAATAAAAAATAACTCATTAGAAAGTCAAGCCCCAATTTCCGACTTTGTCGGAACCATCAATCTGTAGAAATAATGAACGAAGGAATGGAGGTGCTAAACATAGTTTTAAGCACGTAATTCCGGAAGTGAATGATTCGCAGGAATTTCCTCAGATTGATTTGATTTTTTGGTTCATTTTGTATCAAGACAAAATGAACAATGAAAAAAAATTATGATCTCAGATAATGTAGACATGACAAAAATAAAAACACAATCATTACAAAAACGCGAAAGTGATTTAGCTCAAAGCAACCGGCAATTAGAAATTTTATCTAACGGAATTTTTAAAAATGGTGAATTACCTACTTTTAAGGATAAAATATCTGAAACAAGCCAGTTTCCTTTAAAAGCCAAAAAACTAGAGATTTTACAAATAAACGTGGGATATATGTGCAATCAGGTTTGTGAGCACTGTCATGTAGATGCAGGTCCAGACCGAAAGGAAATCATGACTCGTGAAACCATGCAACAATGTTTGGAAGTTATTAAAAATTCTGGTGCACATACACTTGATTTAACAGGTGGTGCCCCTGAAATGAATCCTGATTTCAGATGGTTTGTTGAAGAAGCTGCTAAAGTGGGTATTAAAGACTTTATTGTACGTTCAAACCTGACGATTATTCGCTCCAATAAAAAATATTACGACTTACCTGAATTCTTCAAAAAGCATAATGTTCACGTTGTAAGTTCTATGCCACATTGGACACGTGGAAAAACAGATAAACAAAGGGGAGATGGTGTTTTCGACAAATCCATAAAAGCATTACAAGAACTTAATGCTGTAGGCTACGGTATGCCTAATAGTAATTTGAGACTAGACTTAGTTTATAATCCATCTGGAGCATTTTTGCCAGGCGATCAAAGGGCTATGGAAAAAGATTTTAAAAAGGCTTTAATGGAAGATTTTAGCATTCAATTTCATAATCTTTTTGCTATCACCAACTTGCCCATTGCACGTTTTCTTGATTATTTAATTGCTTCAGAAAATTACGAAGATTACATGTATCAACTTGTTGAAGCCTATAATCCTGCTGCTGTAGCAAATGTTATGTGTACAAATACATTGTCCATAAGTTGGAATGGGTTTTTATTTGATTGCGATTTTAATCAAATGTTAGAATTACCAGTTAATAGTAAATCAAAGCATATTTCAGAATTTAATGAAGAATTATTAGAAGAGCGAAATATTGTCATTTCACAACATTGCTATGGTTGTACGGCAGGTGCAGGAAGTAGTTGCCAAGGTGTTGTTGCATAAATATCCCTGCAAAGGTGGGAACAACAGTTACGCAAAGCACTAGAGGCGTTGGTTCGTCTTCTAAAACCACAATTCGTGGCGAAGCATCGTTTTTAAATAACAATCCGCTATTTGTCGTAGATGACATTCCTATAAATAACGAAACAGTTTTTAATCTCATCACCAATTAAGCCACTGCCAGATTTCAAGAAATAGATTTTGGAAACGACGTAATGGAAGTCAATCCAGACGATATTGAATCGGTAATCATTTAATGCTGATGCACTTTACGGAACCAGAGCATCAAACGGTGTTATTGTTATTAAAACCAAAAATGACAATAGTAAAAAAGGATTTCAGGTTAGTTTAAATTCATCCGTTTCTATAGATTCTGCTTTTTAAATTACCAGAATTTCAAAACGAATATGGTCAACTATTTTAGGTGATGACAATGGTATTTTAAACTATGAGCATCGTACACTAAATTACAATTATAAACTAACTAACAAATTAATGCAAAACGGATTACTTCCTAAAGAATATGCCAGAACAATTATTACTGGAATTTGCGATAATACAGAAATTCTACCTGACATAGAAAGTAAGGTATAAGGATTCGGTATTCAGTTGTAATTTTATTAAATTTGAGAGACTAAATCGTTATGAAAAACACCTTCCTCTTTTTATTATTTCTTCAAAGCTTTTCTTTGTTTGCACAAAAATCTATTGACAAGTTATTGAAACAATATAACGACAATAGTGTGCCTTATATAACGGTTCAGGAATTGGCAATGCCAAAAACAGATGTTATCATATTAGATTCCAGAGAGTTAAAAGAATACAAAACAAGCCATTTAAAAAACGCCATTCATGTGGGTTACAACCATTTTAAAATAGATAGTGTACAAAAAAAGGTTCCAAATAAAGACGCTAAAATAGTTGTGTATTGCTCGCTTGGAATTCGTTCAGAATCTATAGCAGACAGTCTTAAAAAAGCAGGATATAGATATGTAGAAAATTTATATGGTGGTATTTTTGAATGGAAAAGCAATAATTTTCCTGTTTATAATTCCGCAGAAAAAGAAACAGATAGCATTCACACCTTTTCGAAAGAATGGAGTAAATGGTTAAAAAAAGGTATAAAAGTATATGAATAAAGAACTCGTTATTGTTTTTGTAAAAAACATAAAGCTAGGAAAAGTAAAAACAAGACTCGCCAAAACGATTGGTAATCAAGGCGCTTTTGATGTTTATAGTGAATTAGTTAAAGTAACCGAAGAGGCTACTCAAAATCTTCAAGCAGATAAACGAATCTATTTTTCTGATGCTGTAATAAATACCAAATGGAAAAACGATTATAAAACGATTCAAGAAGGTAAAAACTTAGGCGAACGTATGAAAAATGCTTTTACAAAAGGGTTTGAAGATGGCTACGAACGCATTGTACTTATAGGTTCAGATTTACCTGATATTAGCTTAGAACATATTGAAGGTGGATTAAAAAGTTTAAATAGCAATGAGGTTGTTTTTGGGCCTGCTATTGACGGTGGTTACTACTTAGTAGGAATGACAAAAATGTATCATTCTATATTCAATAATAAACCTTGGAGTGAATCTCACTTACTTGAAGTAACGCTCAAAGACTTAAGTCAAGAAAATATATCTTATACTTTATTAGAAGCTTTAAATGATATTGACACGTTCGAAGACTTAGAAAACTCAGCATTTTATCAATATAATGAATCCCTTCAATTAAAGATTAAATCTTTAATTGAAGACGTATAAATTCATTACATTACATAGCATTTTTTAAAATTAATTTCAAAAAAAATAAGATGATTAAATACATAAACGAAACCACTAAATATCTACAAGACAAAGGTTTTGAATCTCCTGAAATTGGTATCATACTCGGTACAGGATTAGGCCAACTCATCACCGAAATAGACATCATAAAAGAAGTGAGCTATAATCATATTCCTAACTTTCCAACAGCAACGGTTGAATTTCATAAAGGAAAACTAATTTATGGAGAACTTGCTGGTAAAAAAATTATAGTCATGCAAGGGCGTTTTCACTTATATGAAGGCTACACATTACAAGATGTCACCTACCCTGTTCGTATTATGGAAAAGTTAGGTATCAAGACATTATTGGTTTCTAATGCAGCTGGCGCCATTAATTTAGACTTTAAAAAAGGGGAACTAATGCTTATTGAAGATCACATTAATTTACAAGGCAGCTCTCCTTTAGCATTCAAGGGTGTTAGTGAATTAGGAGAACGCTTTACAGATATGAGTGCTCCTTACAATGCTGAAATTAATTCAAAATTTGAAAGCATAGCCAAAGCGAACACTATCAAATTGCACAAAGGTGTTTATGCAAGTGTTGTCGGCCCACAATTAGAAACAAAAGCAGAGTATCGTATGCTAAAAATTATTGGGTCGGACGCTGTAGGTATGAGCACAGTACCTGAAATTATTGTGGCAAATCATTTAAAATTAAAAGCAGCAGCTGTGTCAGTTTTAACAGATGAATGCGACCCAAACAACTTAGCACCCGTTAACATTTCGGAGATTATTGAAAATGCCGCAAAAGCAGAACCCGATATGATAACCTTATTTAAAGAACTTATTAAGACCTTATAATTATGAATAATTATTTAGAAACAACTCACGATGTTTATAAAGAAGCAGCTTTAACACCCGATGTTGGGTTATGTTGCACCACAAACCCAATTTGGGAATTACCTGGTTTAAAAATACCAAAAATCATGCAAGAAATGAACTATGGTTGTGGAAGCACAGTTCATGCTCGCGATTTAACCAACAATCCAAAAATGCTTTATGTTGGTGTTGGTGGTGGTATGGAATTGTTACAGTTCGCTTATTTTAATCGCCAAAAAGGAGGTGTTGTAGGCGTAGATGTTGTAGATGAAATGTTAGAAGCCTCTCGTAAAAATTTTATTGAAGCTGAAGCTCAAAACGAATGGTTTAAAAGTGAATTTGTTGATCTTAAAAAAGGAGATGCCATGAATCTTCCAGTAGAAGATAATAGTATTGATGTGGCAGCTCAGAACTGCTTATTCAATATTTTTAAAGCAGACGATCTTAAAAAAGCTATTGCAGAAATGTATCGCGTTTTAAAACCTCATGGTAGATTAGTAATGAGTGATCCAACATGCGAACAACCTATGAATGATACGTTACGTAATGATGAAAGATTACGTGCTTTATGTTTAAGCGGTAGTTTACCTATTGCAGACTATGTAAAAGCATTAACGGACGCTGGTTTCGGCACTATTGAAATTAGAGCGAGAAAGCCTTATAGAATATTAGATCCTAAAAATTACCCAACAGATGAGTTAATTTATATAGAATCTATTGAAGTTGCTGCTATAAAAGACCCTATGCCTGCAGATGGCCCTTGTATATTTACAGGTAAAGCAGCTATTTATTATGGAGATGAAGATTATTTTGATGATAAAGCTGGACATGTTTTACTAAAAAATCAGCCATTAGCCATTTGTGATAAAACAGCAGGAATGTTAAAGGCATTGAATAGAGATGATATTTATTTTTCAGAATCTACATACCATTATGATGGTGGAGGGTGCTGTTAAGACTGTTTGAAAATCTAATTTTGTCCGTTCGAGCGCAATCGAGAACTAAAATACCTTATTAAACATGAAGGTTTCGGCTGCGTTCAATCGGACATTCAATTCTATTTACTTTTTTAGATCAGGCTCCTTTTTTTACAATACTCTTTAAAACGAAGGTTTTTAATTTTTTTATAACAATTTTCTTTAACATACTTCATATCTACTTAGAACACAATTATAAATTCGTATTATCGTTTTTTTAATCCGAATCTCTTCAATCAACGATCCTTTTCAGGTAATTTTTCATCCTTTAGAGATAAGTTTTTTTATCGAAATTTGTCGACTCATAACAGCCCTTAATCTGAATTAAAATAATGGTAAAAACCCTACTTTTACATAGTAAAACCAACAAATCCCTTATAGTATTTGTTCAAAAAAATAGAACAAACCTTCTTATTAAGCAGATAAATATAGTAACCACTAGCGCGAGTTAGACACTACCCTTTTTACCTTATAATAATAAAGTAGTGAGTAGTGGCGTTATGGATTTGCTATAAATAGCCCCAAAAAAGCCAGAGTGATATCTTTTAAAATTCTAAGAATTTAAAAAAAGTGAGTTTTGGCTTTTTCTTTCCAAGTTGGAATAGCTTAAAAAGTACTCCAAAAATATGCGCAATCGCTTCTTTATCATTTAAATTTATAATTTGTAGTAAGAACTTTCGTTTTATATCGTCAAAAGCATTATAATAAAAAATGCTTTATATGAAGTACATTACAGTTTTGTTCATAATAATTGCTTTATTATCCTGCTCCAGTACAAAAAACATCACAGAAAACACTTCAAAAAACATCAAACAAATTAAACCAATAAAGGTTGACACTGTTGTTGTTAATAAAGAAAAAAACAATGTTATTTTGGAGAAGAATAATATTGACCCAGAAATAAAAAAAGTACCAGAAAAAATAAAATCAACGAAAAATTTTGATCATTCGTCTTGGGATACTTTACTTCAAAAACATGTCTCAAATAAAGGTCATGTTGACTACAAAGCTTTTAAAACGAATCGAAATGAATTAGTAAATTACATTACTTATCTAGGCAACCATATACCACAAGACTCCACGACAAAGGAAGCTAAACTTGCCTATTGGATCAATGCTTATAATGCTATGACCATCGATTTAATTTTGCGATATTACCCCATTAAAAGTATTAAAGACATTAAAAAACCTTGGGAACAACGCTTTTGGAAACTTGGTGAAAAATGGTATAATCTAAATGAAATTGAACATCAAATTTTACGTAAAATGGATGAGCCTCGTATTCATTTTGCTATAGTTTGCGCTTCGTTCTCTTGTCCTAAATTACAAAACGAAGCTTATACGGAATTAGGCATAGATGAACAATTAACCAACGCAACTAAAGAATTCTTAAATGACCCTGAAAGAAATACCATTTCTAAAAACAGTCTTGGCCTCTCAAAAATATTTCAGTGGTTTGCCAAAGATTTTAAACAAACCGGTACATTAATTGATTTTCTTAATCAATACTCAGATATCACAATTTCTGACAAAGCGAAAAAGAATTTTATAGACTATAATTGGAATTTAAATGAGTAAAATATCAATAATTATCCCCATGTTAAACGAAGCAGATCATATTGATAATTTGCTTACTCATCTTTTAGAAAATTCATCGAAAGAAAACATAGCTGAAATAATTATTGTGGATGGCGGAAGTACTGACGGATCTCTTAACATTATTTCAAAATTTAAATCCGTAAAACTCTTCAATTCATCAAAAGGACGTGCCAAACAAATGAATCTAGGAGCCAAACGTGCTACAGGAAGTATTCTTTACTTTTTACATGCCGATTCATTTCCGCCAAAAGATTTCGATACCTTAATTATAAACGAAATCAAAAATGGGAATAAAGCAGGTTGTTTTAGAATGAAATTTAACAGCAATCATTTATGGCTTATACTTGCTGGTCAGCTAACACGTTTACCTTGGAAAATTTGTCGAGGCGGTGATCAAAGTCAATTCGTAACAGTTTCACTTTTTAATGATATTGAAGGTTTTAATGAAGACTTCACGATATACGAAGACAACGATTTTATTGCTAAATTATATGATCGCAAACAATTTGTTGTTATCCAAAAATGGTTAACAACTTCAGCAAGATGTTATTGTACTAATGGTGTATGGAGATTACAGTATCATTTTTTAAGAATTCATCTAAAAAAATGGATGGGCGCAGATGCAGATGAGCTAAACCGTTATTATAGAAAGTATGTTTTTAAATAAAATCAATCTTTATTTCTCCCTTTCTCATCAGGGTATAAAGCTGGTAAATTATCGCTTTGAAAAACTTCTTTTGAATTTAAATCCATTATAGACAACTTCCCTTTAAATGCTGCACCTGTATCGACATTCCATACATTAGCAGCATGCATTGGAATATCTGAATTAAAGTTAGTCGTAGGTGTGTGACCTATATAAATTTCTTTATAATGTTTTAAACGATTAGGGTATAAAATAGAATCTTCTCCTATATTACTGTCCTTATTCAAAACCATTTCCCAAAGGGTTCTATCAAAATAAAGTGTTTCTTTAAACACCTCTTTTTCCACACCATGCATCGAAGTAAAACCTGCATGAACAAATAAACGATTTTCATTATCAATATGGTACAAAGGCATGTTTTCAAAAAACTCTAAATGCTGCTTCTTTTCATCCTTAGAAAAATGGGCATAACTTTCAATGGTTTCCTTTCCTCCATGTATATACCAAATGGGGTTTACATCCTCAGAACTCAACCAGTTTTCACACCAAACATCATGGTTACCTTTTATAAAAACACAATGTATCTTTTGAGATAGTTCTATTAAAAACTCAATTACCTGAGCTGACTCACTCCATCCGTCTACATAATCGCCCATAAAAATAAGTGTATCTTCTTCTTTAACTTCAATTTTATTCAATACTTGAGTTAAAGCTTTTAAACCTCCATGAATGTCTCCGACTGCAAATGTTCTCATTAGCTATTTTTTTTGGTAAAAGTAATTTTTTTTAAAGGTTTATAAAATATATGATCGAAAAATTCTTGCCTATAATTTTACATCTGATTAAGCCTTTAATAATTTAGAATTTCTAATTTCAAAACTTAGAACAAATAAAAAATTACACATTTAATAATAAAAATATGTTTTAATTAACAATTACTTAAAAATTACTCAAACCACTCACAATAATTCATTAAGTTTATAACCTATTGTAACTGTAATTATTTATACAAATGAAAATTAAAAAAGTACTGGTTGCCAATCGCGGTGAAATTGCTATAAGAATTTTTAGAGCATGTGCTGAAATTAGTGTAAAAACTGTTGGTATTTATACTTATGAAGACAGGTATTCTCTTCACAGGCACAAATCTGATGAAGCCTATCAAATAGGTGAAGACAATGAACCTTTAAAACCGTACTTAAATATAAATATTATTATAAAAATTGCATTAGAAAGCGGTGCCGATGCTATACATCCTGGTTATGGTTTTCTTTCAGAAAATGCAGCTTTCGCAAAAGCATGCGAGGATAATAATATTATTTTCATCGGACCCAAGATTAGTGTTTTAAAAGCGTTAGGCGATAAAATTACAGCTAAAAGAGTCGCAATAGATAATGATATTCCTATTATAAAAAGCAATGCAAAACCTTTAAATAATATAAAAACAGCGTTAAGTGAAGCTGAAAAAATTGGCTATCCTGTAATGCTAAAAGCAGCTTCTGGAGGCGGGGGAAGAGGTATGCGGGTTATAAGAAAAGAAGGCGAATTAAAGGGTGCTTTTAATGAAAGTAAGCGTGAAGCCCTAAATGCTTTTGGAGACGATACCGTATTTTTAGAAAAATTTGTCGAAAATCCAAAACATATAGAAATTCAAATTGTTGCAGATAATTATGGTAACACGGTACACCTATATGAAAGAGATTGTTCTGTACAACGTCGCTATCAAAAGGTTATAGAATTCGCGCCTTCTTATGGTTTAAAAGAAGAAACAAAAACAGCCTTATATGATTATGCTATAAAAATTTGTAAAGCTGTAAATTATAATAATATTGGTACCGTAGAGTTTTTGGTAGATGAAGATGATTCGATTTATTTTATTGAAGTCAATCCAAGAATTCAAGTAGAACACACTGTTACTGAGGTTGTTACAAATATAGATTTAGTTAAAACTCAACTATTTGTTGCTGGAGGTTATAAATTATCAGATCAACAAATAAAAATAACAAATCAGGAAACCATAAAAATAACGGGGTATGCATTACAATGTAGAATAACTACTGAAGATCCGCAAAATGATTTCAAACCAGATTACGGAACTATTTCGGCATATAGAAGTGCTTCTGGATTTGGTATTCGCTTAGATGCTGGTAGTATTTATCAAGGTGTTACGATTTCTCCTTTTTTCGATTCTATGTTAGTCAAAGTTACTGCTAATAGTAGAACTTTAGATGGTGCCAGTAGAAAGGTAAGACGTGCTTTAGCTGAATTTAGAATTCGAGGGGTAAAAACCAACATTCCTTTTTTAATTAATATTCTAAAACACGATACTTTTAAAAAAGGAAAAATAACGGTAAACTTTATTAAGTCGAATCCTGATTTATTCAATTTTAAAGAATCTAGAAACAGAGCTACAAAAATTATCACTTATCTGGGAGACACTATTATTAATGGAAATGAAGATGTAAAAAAATTAGATCCATCTAAAACCTTTGTAAAACCAAAAATTCCAAAATTTGATCTCACTGCCAATCACACCGAAGGCACTAAAGATCTATTAACAAAATTAGGTCCTGAAAAGTTTTCTAAATGGTTAAAAAATGAAAAGAAAATTCATTTTACAGATACCACGATGCGCGATGCACATCAAAGTTTATTAGCGACTCGTATGCGTACTTTTGATATGATGAAAGTTGCAGAAGGTTATGCAAAAAATCATCCAGAAATATTTAGTATGGAAGTTTGGGGTGGTGCTACTTTTGATGTTTGTATGCGATTTTTACAAGAAAACCCATGGGAACGCCTTCAAATGCTTCGTAAAGCCATGCCAAATGTTTTATTACAAATGCTAATTAGAGGTTCTAATGGTGTTGGTTATAAAGCTTATTCAGATAATTTAATAGAAAAATTTGTAGAGCAATCTTGGGAACATGGTGTTGATATTTTTAGAATTTTTGATTCTCTTAATTGGATGAAATCTATTGCTCCATGTATAGAGCATGTACGAAATAAAACAAAAGGATTAGCAGAAGGTTCTATCTGTTACACTGGAGACATATTAAATCCCGAAAACACAAAATACAATCTAAAATACTATACCAACCTAGCTAAGGATATTGAAAATGCTGGTGCTCATATTTTAGCTATTAAAGATATGGCCGGCTTATTAAAACCATATGCCGCCTTCGAACTTATTTCAGCATTAAAACAAGCCATAAATATTCCTATCCATTTACATACTCACGACACTTCATCTGTTCAATCTGCAACCTATTTAAAAGCTATTGAAGCTGGTGTAGATGTAGTTGATGTTGCTTTAGGTGGTTTATCTGGATTAACATCACAACCAAACTTCAATTCCATTGTTGAGATGTTAAAGTATCACGACAGAGAACCTTCTATAAATATAGATTCTTTAAATGACTATTCAAATTATTGGGGATCTGTGAGAGAGTATTATTATCCATTTGAATCTGGTTTAAAAGCTGGGTCTGGAGAAGTCTTTAAACACGAAATTCCCGGAGGACAATATTCTAATCTTAAACCACAAGCACAGGCTTTAGGTTTAGAGGATCGTTTTCATGAAATAACAAAAATGTACGGCGAGGTAAATCAGCTTTTCGGTGATATTGTCAAGGTAACTCCAAGCTCGAAAGTTGTTGGTGATATGGCACAATATTTAGTGAGCAACAATTTAACCATTAATGATGTGCTAGAACGTGGAGATACTATTTCGTTTCCACAATCTGTGGTAAGTTTCTTTAAAGGGGATTTAGGACAACCCGTTGGGGGCTTTCCTAAAAAGCTTCAAAAATTAATTTTAAAAGACCAAAAACCATACTCAGACAGACCTAACGCTCATATACCCCCTATAGACCTTGAGGAAGATTACAAATCCTTCAAAAAAACATTTGAAAAAGGTTTAGGCAGGCCCATAGACATTACTGATTTTTTATCTTACAGCCTTTATCCAAAAGTATTTACTGATGCCTACAACAAACATTTGAAATACGGCAATCTTATGCATTTACCCACTAAAAACTTCTTTTATGGTATGGATATAGGGGAAGACATTATAGTAACACTAGACAAAGGGAAATCGGTACTTATCACTCTGGAATCTGTAGGAGAACCAAATATAGATGGTATAGTTACAGTCTATTTTAGGGTAAATGGTCAAGGACGTAGTGTTGAAATTAAAAACACATCTATAAAAGTAGATAAGGTTGAACATGTTAAGGTAGATAAAACTAATGAAAAACAAATAGGCGCCCCTTTACAAGGTATGTTATCTACCGTTTTGGTGAAAAAAGGAGAACAGGTTGCAAAAAACCAACCATTATTTATTATAGAAGCTATGAAAATGGAAACGACTATTACTGCCGTTGAAAATGCAACCGTAAAACAAATTGCTTTAAAGAAGGGTACTATGGTAAATTCTGATGACTTGGTATTGCTATTAGAATAATGTTTTGTCGTCCCTGCGAAGGCAGGGAACCACTTTGATATTAGAAATATTAATATTGCTACTTTGTTTTTATAAAAACAGATGTCACCCAAATTTGTTTTATACAACAAAACAGAAAATTTACAGGTTTATTGATTAAAGGTTCCTTGGCAGAGCATTTATCTATCAAAATAATTATAAACTAGTGGATTCCTACCTTCGCAGGAATAACAATTAAAAATATTGTCCTATACCAAATACAAAACCTTTGGTCGAGTTTTTGGTAACACCGTATCCATAATCAATTCTAAAAATAGCATTATATATTTTTTTATGAATAAAACGGAGTCCTAAACCTGGATATACTTTAACGTTATCCTCTTTGCTAAAATCTCCAAAATCACCTCCAGGGTTTCGCCATGTACCGCTATCTACAAAAGCGTTTCCTTGCAAAACAAACCAGTCCTTTTCATATAGAGTATGACGGTATTCTGTATTAAGCACAATAACACCTGTCCCCCTATCTATAGTATTACCAACACCTCTAACATTTAAATTATTATCTACTGAAAAAGGAGCAAATGGTGTATTATCGTTAGTTGATAACCCCATCCTTAGTCTGTTAGCCCAATTCCCTCGTTTTCCAACACGCTTAAAATAAAAGAAATCATTCCAACCAATAAAAAAATCTGGCAACATATTATTAGTAGATGTCACATACTGAAAGTTAAACTGACTTCTAAATCCTGATATATATTGGTAATAATAATCCAAGTTGTTATACTCATAAATGCCTTTTACTAGCCATTTATGTACATTTAATTCTGGTCTGTTATTAATATTTTCTCCTTTAAACTTATAGTCCTCTGTAAAATAATTTAGACCGAGTTCAAATCTGTTTTTAAAGTTGATTTCATACAAGCCTAAAATTTCAAACGATTTATTATTATATTTATAATCTGCCGTTCCTTCATCAAAAAAAACAGGTTCTTGAGTTGTTAAATTTTGATGATTTATTGCTAATCCAAGCTTATTAGAAAACAAATAAGGTGCTCTGAAATTTACAGCGTAAGAACTATAAATATCTTTTTGGTAGAAACCTCCAACAGTTATATTTCTGCCTAATGTATTAAACTCATAAAGTCCTGCTCGATATGCAAACTCATCATCATTAGTCGTGTAAATATTTAAAGACGGTATGAGTGTAAAATTTTCTTCAATATTATAAAATACATTGTATTGATTGTCTTCTGAAAGAAATACCTGATAATAAGCATGCGAAACTGAAGGCAATCGTTTTAAACGTAAAATGTCTTGTTCTATAGTTAAAGAATCTAATGGACTACCTGATTTGATAGTAGATATGCCTTTTATAAATGAGGTTTTTATTTTTTTATTACCCTGAATTTTAAGGTCATGTACTATTTTTTCTTGTCCATAAGAATACAAACCTGAAATAAACAATAAAAATATAATGGTTCTTTTAAACATATAAAAGGGCAAAATCATGCATTAAAAATAAAACTTTTAAAACGAACTCTTTTAGACTTTTAATGATTTACTACAAAATCATCATTTGTCCCCCATATTTGGTCTTTTTATTATATAGTAGGATGTATCATCCTTAAAAAGACTTCATTTAGAAACGAAATGCATCACTTTTTCTTCAAAGAAAAGTCAAGAAACGTTCTTTTCGATTAAAAGTATTGTCCAATTCCAAAAACAATACCATTGGTGGCGTCATCACCTATTCCATAGCCATAGTCCAACCTAAAAACAGCATTAAAAATCCTTTTATGTATAAACCTAATTCCTAGACCTGGATAAAATTTAATCGTACTACCATCAAACAACTCTCCTAAATCACCTCCTGGAGTTCTCCAAGACCCTGCATCAACAAAGGCATTACCTTGTAATACAAACCAGCCTTTCTCATATAAGGTCTGTCTATATTCAGTATTGAGAACTATGGCTGCGGTCCCTCTATCAATAGTGTTACCTGCGCCTCTAATATTTAACTGATTATCTACAGCAAAAGGTGCAAAAGGGGTATCATCATTAGATGCGTAAGCCAACCGCAACCTATTCGCCCAATGACCTCTGTCTCCTATTCTTTTAAAATATTCAAAATCATTTCTACCTATAAAGAAATTTCTTAAAAGATCATTTTCTCCTTTGTTACCAGTAACAAACCTATATGTTAGAATACTTCTAAAACCATCTTGATACTGATAGAATATATTGATATTATTGTATTCATATTCACCAATGACAGATATTTTGTTAGCATTTAATTGTGAAGGGGTGCCAATAGGCAAATTACCTTCTAAAAAACTATAGTCTTCTGAATCAATATTTAAACCGAACTCTAACCGGTTATGAAAATTTGGTTCATACTGAAGTTTAATTTCAAATGCTTTATAATCAAATTTATAATTTACATCACTACCATTATTAAAAAAAACAGGCTCTTGAGACACCAAGTTTTGGTAATTTATTCCTATTCCTAATTTACGGGTAAATAGGTTTGGTGCTTCCCAAAAAGCCCCATAAGAATTAAATACATCTCTGCTGTAAAAACCGCCTATTATCTGATTTCTACCTAAAAAATTAAAATCAAATAGCGAGACTCTATAAGCAAATTCTCCGTTATTATCTGTAGCTATATTTAGCCCAGGAATAATGGCAAAATTCTCTTCTATAATATAAGTTAAATGCTGTTTTCCATTGCCTATAGACTCTAATTTATATTCTGCGTTTGCTACCGAAGGCAGTAACTTTAAGCGTCTTATATCTGAAGTTATTTTAGTAGAATCTAAAATACTACCTTCTTTTACAAAAGCTAACCTTTTTAAGAATGCTGTTCTGGTTCTTTTATTCCCTTCTATATCAATTTTATAAATACTTTGTTCTTGTGCATAAGAAAATGCAAAAAGCAACAGTAAAATAATAGTTATAATTCTTTTCACTGGGAGGTAAAAGTTTTATTAATAACAAAATTCACCCAATTGTCTTCACTTACATCCATTAAGGTGAAGTTATAAGTATTATTTAAGACTAAAGACTGGGGTGTTTCTGTAGTAATGTTTAAAACGACATTGCTAGTATCGTAATATTGAAAATAGTTTTGATAAGTATAAGTGCCTGATAGCAGGTTATTTTGATCATCAGAAATTACTTGAAAATAAATAGTATTATCTCCAACAGGGTTATCAACCCAAGTAAAGCTAGGCATCCCTGACACATCTTGATTAATATCTACATCGTTACTCCAAACAGTTGGCTTTGAAATTTGCTTAGTTCTAATAGGGTTAGACATTTTAATTTCTCCGTCCAATTCAAACGTAATAACAATCCATTTTTCGGTAATAGCAGCTTGTGTAAACTTACCTAAATACCCATTAAAAAAAGGATCATTATTTAATAATACTCTGAAATAATTTGAAAAATTACTGTTATCAACATTGGCATCATCCGTTTGGTAAAATCTGATATCGGTTGCGCCAGATTCTGGATAATAAAAGGTTAAAACATCACCATTAGCTTCATCACTGGCAGCGCAAGCTATAACAGCTCCCATTTCAGTTGTCCTTCCTTGTATATATTCTGATAAAGTTAAAATTACCTCATCATCATTTGAGCAAGAAACTGAAACCAAAAAACATATAATGATGTGTTTTATATTTTTCATTTTAAGTGATACTGTCTTCTTATTAAATCTTCAACAGGTTTATTTTGAGGTGTAAATTGTGAATTATTTTCTCCTCCAGATTTACTATGATTATGAAACCACTTCCAAACAAACCCTCCAGAAAACCAATCTTCTTTCCAAAATGTTTCAAAAAGTGCTTGCGTTGTATTTATTTGCGCTTCAAGATTCACTTGATTCATACTTCTGTCACTTTTCCAAGGTTCTTTTCCTGAATAATCTACACTTCTATAACCAAATTCAGTAAATAAAATTGGTTTATTATTCTTACTAGAAATTTCCGATATCGTTTGTGTATGCTTTTTCCATCCTTCTAAACACTCGTTAAGTGTTGGTGTTTTGCTAGAGCTCACTGGAAAATAAGCATCAACTCCTATATAATCTAAATCGTTCCAAAAAGGTGTCCGTTTAAATTCATCCCAATTAGCTGCATATGTTAGTTTGCCCTTATATAATTTCTTTACTTCAACTATTAAGCTTTTCCAATATCTGGGTCTATTATCAATAAATTTTTCAAGTTCGGTTCCAATACAAAATATATCAACTTTCATATCTTGAGCTAATTGAGCATATTCTAGAATAAACTTTGAATATGATCTTTCCAATACGCCCCAATCTGTCTCATTTTTCATTTCTATAAACCCAGTAAACTCACCCTGCCACACCCAAATCTGAGGCTTTAGCATCACTTTTATATTCGACTTATAAAGTGCTTCGATATACTGTTTTGCTCCTTTTTTGGTTTCTCCAAACCACTGTTTATTTGTATTAAATATTATTTCTGAGTGGTTTAAATTCTTAATAAACCCAAAGGGCATCACCGCAGCATAATTAGCATTTACATTAACCACAGGTTTAATATGACTCTGATCAATTACCTCTCTGGAAGCGACAAAGCTAACACCGTTAATTTTTTTAGTTTGAGAAGTACAAGACTGGAGAAGTAAAACCGAAAATGCAAATAGGAGTTTATTAATTTTCATTTAGCATACATTTTATAAACTCCTAAATTACTATAATCATTAAAACAATGCTCTCAGGCCTATGTTAAATGTTTGACCTAATCCTGTATCATTCCCGCGAACAAAGTTCGTATATAGTGTTTCAATATTTAAAACATCTGTTAACTGGTACTTTACACCACCTCCTAAAGCAGTAAAATCTTGTTCAAAATCATTACCTGCATCAATCAATTGGGAATGTTGTACTAAAGCTAAAATGGTAAATTTAGAACTTGGAAAATAGCTTAAAAACACACCTGGAGTTAAACGAAAACTATCATTTGCAAAACTATCTTCTTTCTTTCCAAAATTATACTCCGTATTCAACTCAGAAAATAATTGCCAATCGCCTCCTGCAAAACTATAATCGTAGAAAAATCTGTTTTGAAATATAAATCCATTTTGATCTAAAAATACGCCGTTACCATTATTTACTGGTAAAAAATCTTCAGATTCATTATCAACTAAAGGAATATGAAAGGCCGTTTGAATCGTAAAGTTTGATACACTTTTAATAGGGTTAAATTTTATCGCTGGAGCGATAGATGTAAATCCTGAACGTGCCGTACCTCGTTCTCCATCAAAAGAAAAGACATCCAAAGCATCTCTCCCTGCTACAGCATTAGAACGAAACTCAAGTAACACCCCTACATTAAAGTTATTTTTACTTGAAACTCCTGTAAAAATGTCTACTGTTGATGTAAAATATGTTTCTCGCGCTTTATCACTTTTCACACCATTAAATTTACTTTTAGTTTCTGTATATAAATTATTAAACCACTTGATATCCCATTGTCCTTTCTTTAAAAGTTTTGATGGTGTATATGTTTGAATAACACTTCCTTGGCTTTCTTGATCTTCCTGTGAAATACCAGAAAATGATATGGCTGTTATTACTAGCAATGTTAATATGATTCTTTTCATCTTATTCTATTTTTTGTTTGATATTTGATTTTATTGTTTATTTACAGTCCAATTGTATGGAAAGTAACTTAATTTAAAGTTATTGGGTATTTTTTCTGTTCTGTAGGTATTAATAAAGTCTATTTCCGTTTTACCATTCATAGTAAAATCTTTTTTATACCACTCCATTATTTGTGATGCTTGAACTCGTTTTTTCTTAGTATTTACCTTTAAAAAACTACCATTCAATGCTTTTTTAGTTTGTACATCCATCTGTGCATTTAATGTACTTGGCAAGTATGCTTTGTTAATTAGAGGAGGACATCCTAAAGCACCACATACTAATACAAAATGGAAACGGGCATCATTAAATTGTGCTCTTAATAGCTTATGTTCAATATCATTTAAAGTGATTTTCTTACCTCCTAAACTGTAAGTTGTTTTATCAAAAAAACCAGCATGGTCTAAAGGTGATTTTGTTGGATAATTGTTTATAATACCTTTTATCACTGATAAATTATAAGCATTAATCCAAAATGCCTGGTAATTTTCAGCATCGCTTTTTGATACTGAAACTGTTTCTGCTAATTTTAAAACTTCGTTAAGAGCTTCTTTATTAGCGTTAATTTTTGAATAAGCTACTTTGCCATTTGCTACGTTAGCTTTAAAGAAGCTATCTGCTTTTTCAAAGAAGACATTTAAACCTTGTGCCGAAAGCGACAGGCTTCCAAAAAACATTAATACTATGATACTTATATTCTTCATTTTTATATGTTTATTAATTTTCAACGTTGCTTCAGTCTGAATGATTTTAACAAACTTTCAAAAAAAACATAAAATTTTTCACGTCTAAATTTCATTTCAAAACTTACAACCAAAAGTAATTTATACTAATTCTAAATATACTCACTCACATTAAGTTCTTATCTTTAGTTTCGACATAAACCCAAGCACATTTAGATTTTATAAAATGCTCTTACCAAATCAACACATACAACCCAATGTGTTTTTGGAGAATTGCATTTTACAATACATAACAAATAACGACTAACAGATGGAACACATTGTTATTATAGGAAACGGAATTTCGGGCGTCACTGCTGCTAGACATATTCGTAAATTATCAGACAAACAAATTACCATTGTATCTGCAGAAACAGATTATTTCTTTTCACGTACTGCTCTTATGTATGTATATATGGGGCATATGAAATTTGAACACACACAACCTTACGAAGATTGGTTCTGGGAAAAGAATAGAATTCATCTTAAAAAAGGATATGTTAAAAATATAGAAACGAAGAGCAAAACATTACAATTTGCTGATGGAGGTTCTTTACAATATGACAAACTTATTATTGCCACAGGAAGTAAACCTAATAAATTTGGGTGGCCTGGTCAAGATTTAGATGGTGTTATGGGAATGTATCATAAACAGGATTTAGATAACTTAGAGCGTTATGCACCCAATAATAAAGTATGCAAACGAGCTGTTATTGTTGGAGGCGGTTTAATAGGTATCGAGCTTGCCGAGATGTTAAACAGTCGTAATATTCCTGTTACCTTTTTAGTTAGAGAAAACAGTTTCTGGAATGGTGTTTTACCTGAAGGGGAATCAACCATGATTAATAGACATATAAAGAACCATCATATAGATTTAAGATTAGGTAATAATTTAAAGGAGATCATTTCTGATGAAAATGGCAAAGTAAAATCCATCATCATACAAGAAACTGGTGAAGAAATTACTTGTGATGTTGTTGGTCTTACTGCCGGGGTGTCTCCTAATATTGATTTTATAAAAGATTCGGACATCGAAATTGGTCGCGGTGTTAAAGTCAATCGTTTTCTAGAAACCAGCATTCAAGATGTATATGCTATTGGTGATTGTGCCGAACAGCATGAAGGTATTAATGGTCGTCGCCCCATTGAAGCTGTGTGGTACACAGGTCGTATGATGGGTGAAACAGTGGCGCAAACCATTTGTGGCAATCGCATTCAATACAATCCTGGACATTGGTTTAACTCGGCCAAATTTTTAGATATCGAATATCAAACTTACGGATGGGTATTTGCGAAACCTAGAGAAAACGAAGCACATTTTCACTGGAAACATGCAGACGACACCAAATGCATTACGGTATGCTATAATAAAAATACTAATGAATTTTTAGGTATAAATACCTTTGGCATTAGAATGAGACACGGCATATTTGATACATGGCTTACAGAAAAAAGAGATGTTGATTATGTTATAGCACATTTAGCAGAAGCTAATTTCGACCCAGAGTTTTACAAAACTTATGAAGTTGATATTCATTCTGCATTTAAAAACGAATTACAAACTGTATAAAAATATATCATGAGCAATAAAATAAATCATAGTATGTCTTTAGCGAAACCAGATGCTGTAGACATTTCAAACAAACAAAAAGTAGCTTTAGCGATTGGTATTTTAGGGTTATTTATATTAGTACTCGCTTTATTTAATACCAACTTTCCCAACAAGGGATTATTCTTAACCTTATCATTAGGCTTCATATCTGTAGGTATCTTAATATATTCAAGAGATGCCTATTTAACGAAATTAGAAGGTATTAAAAATGACGGTATTTGGTTTAAATCGATATCCTCCCGAGGTGTTTGGGGTTGGATTCTTGGCGTTATTTTAACAGCATTTTACATTGTATTATATTTTTACCCGCAGTATTTAGGATTGGGTAAAGATGGTGCTTCTAATACTGGTCTCATTTCACTTTTTGATCCTTTAAGTAATTTATTAAGTGGAAGAAACGCCAGTCAGTGGTTTGTTTATGGTACACTATACACAATCGCTATTTTGGCTTTTGGATATAAATTCATGCTTAAATACAGACACAACAGATATGAACAATTACGAACAGTATCTGTTATGTTTTTTCAATTAGGTTTTGCTTTTCTGATTCCAGAATTTATGTATGTTATGAATTCTGACCTACCTTATTATGATCTAAAAAGTGTATGGCCTCTTAATTATTATATTTTTGATGAATGGTCCGTTAAAGGATTTCTGTCTAATGGAAATATTGGTTTAGGGCTCATATTATTTGGTATCATTTCTATTTTTGTTATCACGCCTATTTTAACTTATAAATATGGAAAACGCTGGTATTGTTCTTGGGTTTGTGGTTGTGGTGGATTAGCCGAAACTGCTGGTGATTCTTTTAGGCAATTATCTTCTAAAAAAATGTCCGCCTGGAAATTAGAGCGTTGGTTAATTCATACAGTTCTTGTCTTTTCTGTAGTCATGACGGTTGCCATGGTATATACTTATTTAGGTTATGATCATAATGCTTTTTGGCTGACTAAAGGCCTATTTATAGGTTTAGTTATTGGATTTTTAACTTTAGTTTTCGCTGGCGTTATGTATTTTAAACGTAAAGAGTTTGGTAGAGATGCTAAATATGGAGCTATCGGTTACTTTGTAGTTATTGCATTATTGGTAATTATGCACTTTACTGGCACCACAGACAACGTCTTCTTTATAAAAGGAAGTGCCTTACGTTCTGCTTATGGCGTTTACATAGGGTCAATTTTCTCTGGTGTTATTGGCACGGGGTTTTATCCTATTTTAGGAAATAGATCCTGGTGTCGTTTTGGATGCCCAATGGCTGCTATTTTAGGATTTCAACAACGCTTATTCTCTAAATTTAGAATTACAACCAACGGCGGACAATGTATTTCTTGTGGTAACTGCTCTAACAGTTGTGAAATGGGAATCGATGTTCGTGCTTATGCTCAAAAGGGAGAAAACATAGTACGTTCAAGCTGCGTTGGTTGCGGTATTTGTAGCGCAGTATGTCCAAGAGGTGTTTTAAAGCTAGAAAACGATACTATGGAAGGGCGTATCAACCCAACGGAAATATTACTAGGAAACGATGTTGATTTAATGGACTTAGTTAATAAGAAATAGTTTGAAGTATTCGGTAGTAGTATTCAGTTTAGTTTTATTCATTAGTATAAATATTAATGCTCAAAAGTCGTATAAGAAAACATATTACGACAACGGTAATTTAAAATCTGAAGGGTGGATACAAAATAATAAGAAAATTAAATATTGGACGTTTTATCATGCAAACGGCCATATTGAAAAAGAAGGTCATTTTCAACAGGATAAACCTATAAAATATTGGTACTTTTACACCGTTAATGGTAATAAAAAAATGGAGGGCCATTACATTAATGGTAAAAAAAATAATTGGTGGCTGTTTTATGATGATATGGAAAAAATCAATCATAAATGCCAATTAAAAGATAATCAAAAAAACGGTTATTGTTTGATGTATAAAAACGAAAAATTGGTTTCTGCAAGAAAATATAAAGCTGGTAAAAAAATTAATGAATGGACGGATTACAAGTCTTTCAGAAAAGAAAACAATCTATCTGATCTTCAATGAATCATATAAAAGTTATCATACCTGCTTATAACGAAGCAGAATCAATTGCCAATGTAATTAATGATATTCCAACTGCTGTTGATGAAGTTATCGTAGTGAGTAACAACTCTACTGATGACACCGAAGTTAATGCAAAAAAAGCAGGCGCAACAGTTTTAAAAGAACCTAATAAAGGTTACGGATATGCTTGTTTAAAGGGGATGGATTATATCGCAAATCAAGAAAAAAACCCAGATATTATTGTGTTTTTAGATGGTGATTATAGCGATTACCCTGAGGAGTTAACCAAAATTATCGATCCTATTATAAATGACGATATAGATTTTGTAATAGGTGCTCGTGTAAAGCGACTTAGAGAACAGGGTTCTATGACGTCCCCTCAAATTTTCGGTAATTGGCTAGCAACTAATTTAATGACGTTATTTTTTCGTGCAAAATTCACAGATTTAGGTCCTTTTAGAGCCATAAAGTATGAGAAACTATTAGCGCTTAACATGGAAGACAAAACCTATGGTTGGACGGTAGAAATGCAATTAAAAGTCTTAAAACAAAAATTTACATATACAGAAATACCTGTTAATTATAGAAATAGAATAGGTGTTTCAAAAGTTTCTGGTACGGTAAAAGGTGCTATATTTGCAGGCATAAAAATTTTAGGTTGGATTTTTAAATACAGTATTAAAAAATGACTTCTCATACTATTATCATTATAATATATACCATGGCACTTTTGCTTATATTCTTATATGCATTAGCGCAATTGAATTTGCTTTTTAATTACATAAGCGCTCAAAAAAAGTGTGATGACTGCTCAAAATTTGATCTTACAAACCCGGATGAAATTCCTTATGTAACCATACAACTACCTGTTTATAATGAAATGTATGTTATGGAACGCTTATTGGATAACATTGCAAAAATGGATTATCCTAAAAATAAGTTAGAGATACAGGTTTTAGATGATTCTACCGATGAAACTATCAATACTACACGTCAGCAAATAGATAAATTAAAAGCAACTGGATTAGATATTAGACACATCACCAGAACGGATCGTAGTGGTTTTAAAGCGGGAGCCCTTAAAGAAGGTTTAGTAGTTGCCAAAGGTGAGTTTATTGCCATTTTTGATTCTGATTTTCTTCCTAAAAAAGATTGGTTAAAACGTACCATTCTATATTTTAAAGATGAAAATATTGGAGTCGTGCAAACACGTTGGGGGCATATTAACCGTAACTATTCCATTCTAACAAAAATTCAAGCCTTTGCTTTAGATGCTCATTTTACATTAGAACAAGTTGGCAGAAACAGTAAAGGACATTTCATTAATTTTAATGGGACTGCTGGTGTCTGGCGTAAAGAGTGTATTATAGATGCCGGTAACTGGGAAGGAGATACCCTCACCGAGGATCTAGATTTAAGCTATCGTGCGCAATTAAAAAACTGGAAATTCAAATATCTTGAAGATGTAGAAACACCTGCCGAACTTCCTGTCGTAATAAGTGCAGCACGCTCGCAACAATTTAGATGGAATAAAGGTGGCGCAGAAAACTTTAGAAAAATGATGTGGAAGGTTTTAAAAAACCAAAACATATCGGCTAAAACTAAAGTGCATGGCTTATTGCACTTACTTAATAGCACTATGTTTTTAAACATCTTAATAGTAGCCGTATTAAGTATTCCTATGCTATACATAAAAAACGAATATGCTCATTTAAAGCCTTATTTTTATGTGATGAGTTTCTTTGTAATGAGTACTGTTATATTTTTTGTTTGTTACTGGATTATGTATAAAAACATTTATGGTGGCGGTATAAAAAACTTTATAGGGTATATAGGCATGTTCTTTGTGTTTTTCTCAATAGCTATGGGCTTTTCATTACACAACTCTATTGCTGTGTTAGAAGGTCATTTAGGCAAAAAGAGTGAATTTGTACGAACACCAAAATTCAACATCAATACATTAAAAGATAGCTGGAAAAATAACAAATACATTAAAAAGACAGTATCTGTACACGTTATTTTTGAAGGTCTACTAATGGCTTATTTTGGTTTTGGGATGTATAGTGCCTTTGTTGTAGGTGATCAAGGTGGCGATTTTGGACTCTTTCCTTTTCACCTTATGTTGTTTCTAGGCTTTGGCTATGTATTTATTAAGTCTTTAACTTCTAAGGTTTAAAAAGACTTTTCTCTAATTATTGTAACTAAAAGTCTAAAATAATATATTTTGTCATTCAGAACGGAGTGAAGAATCTATTCACATATGGAATTTCAAGAACGCCATTTTTTGTGAATAAATTTAAGCATTCACTAATTTCACCCTGCTCAAGATAAGCTAAATGATTTTTGAATGTTTGTTCTGTTTTCGTTTTAATTGCATTTTATAATTACACTTAACAATTTTAAGACCAAGGCACTTGAAAAAACAACACATTACATGTTTTAATAAACTATAATTATTTTTTTAAAGTAATATCACCCAATTCAATAACCTCAAAATTATCTAAGGATACTTCCTTCAACTTTTTAAGGTCATCATTATCCCATTTCTCATGAGGTGCTCCGGTTATAAACATATCCGATCCTACATCGGCAAGCATCAATCCGTATGTTTTCATAGCCGTAAGAATGATTTGATTTGTTTCGGAAAAACCACTAATATCATAATCCTCCTTTAATCGTAGCCTACCACCAAAAGGCAATAATTCATCACTTGTATTTCCAGAAACCAAGTGCCTTGCAGGATGTACATAACCTTCGTGTATCTTATTTCTTACTATCGTGAAGCGAATAGGATGATCTATAATACCTTTTTCTATCTCTGGGTATCTTACTAATAATGGAAATATAGGCAAGCCAGCCGCATCAGCCGAAGTCCAACCATCTGGTCTAAATTCAATTTTGTTTAAATTAAATACCGCTGCTGAAGAGGCCTCAAATCCATCACCTACCTGAGAAGCATTATACAATTCGTACAGCATGCTATTTTCTACATCAATAGAAATCACATGGCTATCTCCTGCTCCATTACCTTCTATAGGTGCATTTAAAGGTATAGGGAATGGTCCTTGGTCACTCTCACCTCCATAATCCCCATCATAGTTATTAGCTCTAAATGTTATAGGTACTTTTAATTGACTTCCATCCACACTAACATAAGGAATTCCAATAGGAGAACCTTCCCACTCACCACTACCAAAATCTGGAAAAAGCCCTTTACTAGCACCAATATTATTGATTATTAAATCTGAATTTGCATCAACAGGGCTATTTGATATATCCATGTTTAAAGGATGGGTCGCTGGAAAAATCTGAATATTTTCAACATTATCAATTTCTCCTGTTGGATTAGGGTTGTCATTTCCATTATCAGAATCATCAGATGAACATGCGGTTATAAAATTTATAGCAAGACCGAACACGACCAAATTAAAAATTGAAGTTTTCATAAGTAGGTTACTATTTTATTTGTTAACGTTTTATCATTTCAAATATTTTATTATATCTAAAGTAAGCAAATCTATCTCAATGCCGACCAACAAATAATACTATATTTGAACATGCTTTTTAGCTCCGCTTTTTTTAAACTAAACAGAACACCATTGCTACTTGTAGTGGCGTGTTTATTGTTTTACCTATCCTTTGCATATAATTTAACTAGAACAGATTACACTAAGCTTATAACACTTTATATCGCTTTGTTGTTTTTATTTTATAAACTGATACTAATTCTAAAACACAATATATCGGCTTTAGCATGGATTTCTTTTGCATTTCGAGCCATTTTTATATTAGCCATACCTAATTTATCACAAGATTTTTATCGCTTTATATGGGATGGCCGTATTATTTTAGAAGGCATTAATCCTTATTTATACACTGTTGAATCATTTATGAATAAAGGAGAATCCCCAGTAGCACAAGCTCAGGAATTATATACTGGTATGGGACAGTTAAATGCAAGCCATTTTACTAATTATCCTCCAATCAATCAACTTTGTTTCGTGATTGCCGGTTTATTTGCAGGAAAAAGTATTTTAGGTTCTGCTATCGTGATGCGTTTACTAATTATTGCTGCCGATTTTGGTACACTTTATTTTGGAAAAAAACTACTTAAAAAACTACAGATACCAGTTTATACTATCTTTTGGTATATTTTAAATCCATTTATTATTATCGAACTAACAGGAAACTTACACTTTGAAGGAGTTATGATATTTTTCCTCATTTGGAGTTTCTATTTATTATATTCTGGCAAATGGCAATGGGCCGCGGTTGTTTTAGCACTATCAATTTCCGTTAAATTAATTCCATTAATATTTTTGCCTTTGTTTTTGCAGTGGTTTACGAAACGCCATGTCATTTCGACAAAGCACAGCGATGAACGCAAACAAGATGTCATAGCAGGGAGTAAGCAACGCGACAATCTATTAAGATGGATTCCTGACTTCGCAGGAATAACAAGATTAATTGGATTTTACACCATAGTTTTAATAACTACCATATTGCTATTTGCCCCTTTTTATTCATCAAAATTCATAAATAACTATGCTCAAACTGTTGGCTTGTGGTTCCAAAACTTTGAGTTTAATGCTAGTATTTATTACATAGCCAGAGAAATTGGATACTTATTTAGAGGCTATAATGAAATTGCTATTATTGGTAAGGTAACACCCATTATTGTAGTACTGTTTGTTTTAATTCTAACCTTTTTTAGAAAAAATAAAACATTCATTGAACTTATTACTGCTATGTTATTGGCATTATCTTTTTATTACTTTACCACGACGACTCTACACCCTTGGTACGTAGCAACACTTTTAATACTATCTGTATTTACCAAATACAAATTCCCTTTGGTTTGGAGTTTTGTTATCATACTAAGTTACTTGGCTTATATAAACCTTAATAAAGCAGATAAATCTGAAAACCTATGGGTTATTGCTTTGGAATATGTGATCGTTTACGGCGTCTTTATTTGGGAAATCCTTACAAAAAAGAATCATTCGCTAATTAGTTCTAAACGCTGAATTCTATATATAGCTTGATCTGTATCATCAAAATCTTCAATAAACTTCAATTTAAAAGATTTTCCGATATAGGAATTGTCTTTTTTTAAATCGTAGTGATAAAGTGCTTTAGGATGAATTTCCTCAAAATCTAATTGTACTCCATCGTCAAACAAAAACGTATAATAACCGTCTTCGTATTGCTGAAAAATTGCTGTTTCCATTTACAAATAATTTACTAGATACCTTTTATTTTTCTTCTTCAAAATTTGCATCTGGTACTGGTGGATTTGCCGTAGGAGTATCTTCTTCATCTCCAAAATCGGCCATAGCTTTCGCTAAATATGTCCCAACTTTTACTAGGTAAATGGTATCCTCTGTTTTCACCTCAACTGCTTCAATGAGATCGTTATGAGCATTTCTAAATGAAATGATGTGGTCATCATCATATCCATCAGGAAATTTCTCAACTAAAAGATTTAAAATATCCTTATTAAGTTTCTGATAATCTACAATAATTCGTTTCATTTTTTTATAATCGGTTAAGTTTTAATACACTTTTTTGGTTATGTTAATATACAAATTAATTTCTAAATTTAATCAATACAAATTCTAAATAAACGCACTTTAAGGTGATGCAAATCTGTATCTATATGAGATAGATATTTTGAAATAAAGGAAGTCAATTTTAAAGTTCGGTTACCTTTTTTATAAGCTGCTTTTAAGTTTGACTTGCCAATCTTCAAAAACCCGAATACATAAACATATTTCATAATGCTCAACTAAGTGCTTATACAAATGAAATATAAAAAATTTAGTTTAATGTTTTTTTAAAATTATTTTTTGCATAAAAATTGAATCCATTTTGAAAGTTATTCTTTGGATTGAACTATTCGTTTCTTTTTGTGATTAGTTTGAATTCGTACCAAAAGTTCTTAGAAACTGAAAGCAAAAAGGGCTAAAAAACATCAAGTTCTAACTGCATTTTAGACCAATAAAAAAGGCTACCCAAAAGGTAGCCAAAAGTATATACTTATTGTTGCTGTTTACAGCTTTTCCAATTTGGTAATCGTATTAACTTCTGTTTCTACGTCATTACCCTCTGCATCTTTAGTGACTGCAATTTCAGTAGTATAAGTCACCTTAAAAACCACACCAACTAAAGCATCAGAACTCAAATCGAAATCACTTAAAACAGCATCTTCAACACTCTGAAATAATAACTTATACGTTTCACCATTACTTTGAGCTGTAAAACTATATGCATTACCGTCATAACCACCATAAACGGCATCTACTTCCTTAGAATCTTGAATAATGAATTGTACTTCATTTAAAGGCGCTTCTGTTTTAAAACTTGATAATGTAAAAAACAGCATAATAAAACTACATAACATAAATAAAAACTTTGTTCTCATTTTGATAAAATTTAAAAATTAAAATAAAACAATTTACAGGAATTAACCTGTTCGGTTAAGTTCATAACACATTAATAGCTTTACGTCTAAAACTATTGACCGTTATTATATTATAAATTACGCAGCAACATTTTTTTTAGATTTCAAAAAATGGTTTTTAACTAAAGATTAACAAAAGACTGTTCAAAATGTTTTTCAAAACGCTTCTTTATTAGTGTTTTAACCATCAAGATAAGCTTGTATTATGCTTCTGTTTGTCATTTAAAACAATTAGAAAAACAACTAATAAAAAGATAATGGTGAAGTAAATGATTATATGTTTTCTAGCTTAGGAAAGCAAACTAGTTGTTATTATAGTGAACTCATTTAGACTTTTTCAATTTGCAAAAAAATGGCTGTTTTCAGCTCTGTTTTTGTCTTTTTTTCCTTCCGTAACTCTGCTATGCAACTCTAAAAAGTCTAAATGAGTTCAGTATGTATTAAGATAACCCACAAACTAATTCAACAGAAAATTATTCTAGAATAAAATGACTACAGCATCCTCAAAGTATTCAATTCCTGCTCAGTAAGATGCTTCCATGAACCACGAGGAATGTCCTTTTTAGTAAGGTGACCAATGGCAACACAATCCAAGCTTTCAATTTCATACTTTAAATAATCGAATATGGTACGAATAATAGTGTTTCCTGTGTTTTTAATTTTAAGGCCTATTTCTTTTTTTGAAGCACCATCAATATAACTAATCTCTTCAACTGATATTAATCTTCCTTCCACTTTAAAACCTGTCTGGATTTTTTTTAAATCTTCTAGCTTTAAGTTTTTAGTTAGTTCTATATGAAATAAACGAGGCACACCGTTTTTAGAGTTTGTAAACTTGTCTACAATAATATCATCATTGGTAAATAGTAATAAGCCTTTAGAATTTCTACCTAAACGCCCTATAGGTTTTATTCTGGAAGTTGTTGCATTAGCAACTAAGTCCATAACAGTTCTCCCTTTACCTTCGCTAGTTGTAGTTGCAAACCCTTTTGGTTTATTTAGCAACACATAAGCTTTCTTTTCTGGATTAATACGGGCTCCATCATAACGAACCTCATCCCCAATCTTAACTTTATACCCCATTTCTGTAACAACTTTTCCGTTTACAGAAACTAAACCAGTAGCAATATGAACATCGGCCTCTCTACGAGAACATATTCCAGAATTAGCAACATATTTATTTAATCTAATCTCGTCTGGATTAGATGGTTTTTTATTTTGTTGTCCGTCATTCTTTTTAAAAGACGCATTTCCCTTCGCAAAACTTTTTTTAAAATCTTTTTTAGAATCTCTATTTGAAGTCTTTCCTTTTCTTTGTCCGCCTTGTTGTTTACTCATCACCCTAATTTTTTTGCAAAGATATAGTTAAATTTATGATTGACGATTTAAGAATGCCAATTTGTTTTAATCCTTAAATTCAACTGTAGATTGACGTGTTCTATTAACACTTAGCTTAGTAACATCTGGTCTTGAATAATGCCCAACAGGGTCAAAATTTTGACGTTCTTCCAACACACGATTAAAATCGATTGTTTTTACAATTAAACCTTCTTCATGTAAAACTGGTTCAACAATCCATTCACCATCTGGTCCTGCGATACAACTACCTCCATTTGCTAAAATACCCGGAGCTTTATCTAATATCTCTTCTAAATGTGGGGTGTCTTTTGGAAAGTCCTCTTTAGTCATTAAACTAGATACAGATATTACAAACGAACGCGATTCTCGAGCTATAAATCGTGTAATATCCTTCGTATTATGGTCTCCTCCTGGCCATACAGCAATATGTAAATCTTCGCCTAAACCATATAAGGCAGCTCTTGGTAGTGGCATCCAATTTTCCCAACAATTTAATCCACCAACCGTAAACTGTTTTAAAGAGTGTACTTGTAATCCATTCCCATCTCCTGGAGACCATGTTAAACGTTCATCATAAGTTGGTTGTAATTTTCTATGAACCGATTGAATATTCCCTTCTCGGTTAATATAAACTAAAGAAGCATATACACTGTGCCCTCCTCTATCTAACGGACGCTCTATAATCCCTAAATAAATAGCAATTTTATGCTTTTTAGACAACTCGCAAATAGATTCTAAATCCCCTTTTTCTATACAAATAGCATTAGATACGTAATGTGCATGCAATTCTTTATTTACGGTTTTATCCCATTCAGCACCTCCTGTTAGTGCTAACCAAAAAGGATAGCCTGGCACCAAGCCTTCTCCAAAAACAATTAATTCCACGCCTTCTTTGGAGGCATCTATAATAGATTTTTCTACTTTTTTTAAGGTCTCCATTTTGTTCAGCCAAACTGGTGAAATCTGAGCAAGTGCTACTTTAAGTATGTTTTCTTCCATTAAATTCTATGTAAAACGATTGTAATATCAATCAACAAAATACTAAAAACACCTAATACAATAATAAACTTTAGCGTATTGTGCAGAATAAGATAGTGTGTCTTTGTTTTTGACCTCCATATTGATATTAAAAACCCAAGTAATAATAATGTGCTTAAATAAAAATATAAATACATATGCCCTACTTCATACTTAAATAGTAACAAATATGTTGGAATCAGGGTTAAAGCCGATAATATAGTCAACATCAACTTTGACGCTTTTTCTCCATATATAATTGGAATCGTTTTGTAATCCTGAACCAAATCGCCTTTTATGTTTTCCAAATCTTTAGTGAGTTCTCGCATAGAAATAATTAGAAACAAAAACATGGCATGTACAAAAATGACGGCTTCGAAATTTTTATAGTACATAAAAATGGCGAAAAATGGTGTTATTGTTAAAATAGCTGATGTTAGATTTCCAATAAACGGTTGTTTTTTTAGCTTATGGGAATAAAACCAAATACCAAAAATGTATATAGAAAAGAATATAACTGCTTTAAAAGAAACATAACTTGCCATAATGACTGCTAAAAAATTTAAAACAAAATAAAAAGAGAGTTTTGTATTTTGACTTACTAATCTATCTAATCTCGATTTAATAGGTCTGTTTATTAAATCTTTCTCAGAGTCATAAAAATTATTTATAATATAACCTCCTGCAATGGTAACCGCAGAAGCTAAAACAATCATAAATAAATTAAGATCAAAAACGACCTGTTTTAACGGTTTATTATGCGCTAAAATATAGATAGAGGTTAAATATTGAGCAATAACAATAATTAAAATATTATAGCCTCTAACAACAGAAAACAAGCTAAAAAACTTAAGTAGGATATGTTTTTGCTTTCTGTTTAACATAAAAACTTATTATAGAAATTCTGAAATACATTCAGAACGATAAACGTGAAGTTTAGAAGTTATAAACGACTTCTAATTTATAGTCACTAAGTGCTTGTTTTGCTCTATCGATATTTTCTGTAAATCCAAGGATATAGCCTCCGCCACCAGAACCACAAAGTTTTAGATAATATTCGTTTGTTTCAATACCTTTCTTCCAAAGTTCATGAAATTGCTGTGGAATCATAGGTTTAAAGTGATTTAAAACTACTTTCGATAAGCTCTTTGTATTTTTAAACAACGACTTTATATTTCCATTTAAAAAATCGTCGATACATGCATCGGTATGTTTTATAAATTGATCTTTAAGCATACTACGGAACCCTTCTTGCTTCATATTTTCCATAAAAATACTCACCATAGGTGCTGTTTCTCCAATAATACCACTATCTAGTAGAAACACTGCATTTTTACCCTCATTTTTTTGAGAAGGTATGCCCGTTGCTTCAATATTATCTTTAGAATTGATAAGAATCGGAATACTTAAATAACTGTTCAATGGATCTAAGCCAGAAGATTTACCATGGAAAAAAGACTCCATTGCCGAAAAAATGGCTTTTAATCTTAACAATTTTTCACGAGTTAAATTCTCTAAAACCGTAATTTTATCCTGAGCATATTTATCGTAAATAGCAGCAACTAATGCGCCACTACTTCCAACTCCATATCCTTGTGGGATAGAAGAATCAAAATACATACCAGCATTAACATGCTGTTTTAGTAATGCTATATCAAATGTTACTAATTTAGAATCAATACCTTCTAAATAGTCAACAAAACGTTTTAAACTTTCGTTTGACTCAATAGCTATATCTGAAGGATTTTCGTCCGTCTTTAAAGCTCCATTGTAAAAATTATAAGGTATTGATAACCCTTTAGAATCTTTAATGATTCCATACTCTCCGAAGAGTAGTATTTTTGAGTAAAATAAAGGTCCTTTCATAAATTACTTTTGATTTGGCTTGTCAAAATTACAATTGTTTTGCTCCAAATCCAATTTTATCGTTAATATACTGACCTTTTTGACAAAATGCAACTAATTCATTCTTAATGAATTCACAAACTTGCTCAGATTCACTTTCAGGGTACAATACATGTACATTGGCACCTGCATCTAGGGTAAAACAAACTTTCGAGTTTGTAGTTTGTCTAAATGACCAAATTTTATTTATAATTTCTAAGGTATTTGGTTTCATTAAAATAAAATAAGGCATACTGGTCATCATCATTGCATGAAGCGTTAACGCCTCACTTTCAACAATTTCTATAAATGTATCCAAATCGCCTTCTTTAAATACATTTATTAAACTTGATAAATTCTTATGAGCTTGTTTAAAGCGTTCTTGTGCAAACGGGTGACCATACATTAAATTATGACCAACCGAGCTACTTACTTGTTTTTCACCTTTATCAACCAACAAAATAGTGTCTCGGTAATTTTTAAAGTTTTCATGTACTTCAAACGGATACTTAACACCAAATAAATCTGAACTACCTTCAATTTCGTGATGTTTTCCCCAAACTACTAAATCGCCTTCTAAACTTCTACAAGCACTTCCAGAACCTAAACGTGCTAAAAAAGATGCTTTTTGAATGAAAAAACCATCATTAATAGTGTTTTCGTCTGTACTCATGGCTACATCAGATTCAATCAGCAATTTTTCTAGACTCATTAAACACATGGCCAAAGCACTCATACCACTTGCAGAAGAAGCTATACCAGAACTATGTGGAAATGTATTAGAGGTTTCAATCTTAAAATGATAGTTTTTTAAAAACGGTAGATAAACTTCAATTCGTTTGAAAAAGGTTTCTATTTTTGGTTTAAAATCATCTTTTTTATCGCCATCTAAAAAAACGTCGAACGAGAAATTATCCTGTTTTTCTTTTTTAGAAAAACTTAATATTGTTGTTGTTTTACAATTATCTAGCGTAAAGCTAACGGATGGATTCTCTGGAATCTGGTGTTCTTTTTTACCCCAATATTTAACTAAAGCGATATTGCTTGGTGATGTCCATGTAAAACTTCCATCTTCAACAGAACTTGTATAAGCTTTAGGAATGAATCGTATTTCTTGCATTCTTTTTTAAATCTACCGATAATTAATATTTGGCAAAAATAGGAAATATCAAATTGGTCACCTATATGTAATTATAATTTGACGCAACCAAATAAACACTTTTGTATCTACTTATAAACCAAGAAAGGCACTATGAAAAAAATAATACTAATTTTTGCTTTAATTGGATTCATGTCATCTTGTTCGAATGATGATGAACCAAACAAAAACACCTTAAATGGTACCTGGCATTTAATAGACGTCACTTGCGAATGCTCCCCTGTTGATTTTCAAAAAGGAGAACATGTTTGGAATTTCAATCTATCAAACAATAAAATAACTGTTGTTAACAATCCTGACGAGAACCTACAAATACTAGATACTGGAAGTTACCTTTTTTCATTAAAAGAAGGGAAGATAACGATTCTATCGGTTGAATATGATTATTATTTTAAAGATGGTAATCTGTTTTTATCTGACCATCCAGAAGTAGATGGTCCTTTAATAGAATTCACAAGGAATTAAGATACATTTGAGGATAACTCTAAAAGCTTTACCATCGTTTTATAATTTCTAGCTGTTGATGTTGTTTTTAGCTTACGTTCAAAAAAATTATTACTGTACTTAGCCTTTCCATAACCCGTAGAACAATAAAAGTAAATACAATCTTTCGTTATAACGAATTCTTCATTTGGGTATGATAATTTTGCAGCTTCGTTTACTAAATCTTTATCTGGAATAGTATATAATAGTGTAAAATAGCTATTTGTTTTCTTTTCTTCAGAAAATGGACAGTCATCAAAGACCTTTTGTAAACTCTTTGGTGTTTTTATAAGAATTGGCACTTCAAAACCAAAATATGCTTTGATAGCCTCGTGTATCCTTAATTCCAACTTTTGAATATCTTGTTCTGATGATTTGAAAATCACATTCCCACTTTGGATATAAGTCTGTACATTTTTTAATCCAGAGTTAGTTAGTAACTCCCGTAACTCTGCCATTGGGATCTTTTTTTGCCCGCTAACATTAATACCTCTTAAAAGTGCTATGTATGTTTGCATTTAAAAATCTTGTTTTTGATTGAGTATATGATAAATTATAATATTGTCACCCGCCTTAATCATATAATGAATTGAGTAGTTAAATTTATTAAATCCAAGAACCCTAATATTTTTATACTTAATTTGAAATGCGGTAGGCATAGAAGAAATGAGTCTCAATTGACTAATTAAATCATCCATAAACATACCATCTTTATTCATCAACTTGAAATAGTATAACGCTCTGTGAAGTTCTAGCTTAGCTTCTGACGAAACTCTATAATTTTCTTCCATAACTCGCTAAAACCTCAGCAACAGATGTTGTTTTCAAATTTCCTTCTTTATCTCTTTTTATCATATCGTCCATCATAGCTTTATAAGCTTCCGAAGGCTCAGCAAAGCGAGCTGCTGTATCTTCTAACGTATATTCAATATAATTTTTAAGTGAACGCTTTTGGAGTTTCGCCTGCTTTTCAAGAATCTCGATAGCTTTATCATCTAACTCTATTAACTTTTTTGTTTTTCCCATGATATATACATTATATATATCTAATATATAAAATAAATATTGAACAGATATTTATTTTGACTAATCTTTTAGTTTTTAGAAAGCCATACAAATCATTTTTTACAATGAAGTCATTTAAACTTTTTTCATTTACTAAAAAATTGCCCTTTTTAGTTCATTTTTGTCTTTTTTGCCTTCCGTAGCTCTGCTATGCAACTTAAAAAAGCCTTCAAATGATTCAAAAAATGACTAATTTTCGCTTAAACACAAAAAGTTTAAATCACTTCAATAAACCGATATCATGTTGAATGAGGAACAATTGAAATATTACACTCTAATAGCTTTTATGTTATTCTGATTATGTGATTTCTCCTATCGTCGAAATGACTCGAAACTCAAAATAATAACTAACTAACAATCGATTTAGCTGCAATATAAGCACCTGTCCAGGCATTCTGAAAATTAAACCCTCCTGTAATAGCATCTATATTTAAAATTTCACCAGCAAAATATAAGTCTTCACAAAGTTTGCTTTCAAAGGTTTTAAAGTTAACCTCTTTTAAATTGATGCCTCCTGCTGTAACAAATTCTTCTTTAAAGGTGCTTTTACCAGTCACTTTAAACATCGCTTCTGTTAATTGTAGTGCTAAAGCTTCTAATTGCTGCTTGTTTATATCTGCCCATGTTGTAGTCATGGAAATATCGGATGCTAATACTAATTGTTGCCATAGTCTTTTTGGTAATTCGTATTGCGTAAATTTAATTACCGTTTTTTTTGCCAACTCTTGTTTTAATTCCTTTAAATCAACCAAACAGTCTTTAAAGTCTTGTTTTATAAAATTGATTTTAATTTGAAACTTATAATCACGTTTTGCTAATTCCAAGGCACCAAATGCTGAAAGTTTTAAAATTGCAGGAGCACTCATACCGACATGCGTAATGAGTAATGGACCTTCAGACTCTAAATGACTATCAATAACTTTGACAGTTACATTCTGAGCTACAACTCCAGGAATATCTTTAATTCGAGGATCTCTAATATCGAAAGTAAAAAGAGAAGGAACGGGTTGTGAAATAGAATGTCCTAAGTTTTCTAATAAGCTCCAAATCTTCGGGTTGCTACCAGTTGCTATCAATACTTTTTTTGAAGCAAATCCTCCTTCTATTGTTTCTAACTCCCATAAGTCTTGTTTCTTTTTAATAGACTTTACCGAATGATTGTATAAAACTTCTACGCCATTCTTTTGTGCCTCTTTTAAAAAACAATCAATAATGGTTTGAGATGAGTTTGATTCAGGAAACATGCGACCATCGTCTTCAATTTTTAATGGAACCCCACGCTTTTCAAACCACTCCATAGTATCTCCCGTCATAAACCGATGAAAAGGTCCTAATAATTCTTTTTCACCTCTCGGATAATTTTGCACTAATTCTGAAGGTATAAATTCTGCATGCGTCACATTACAGCGCCCTCCTCCAGATATTTTAACTTTTTGAAGTCCATCTTTTCCGCGTTCTAAAATGGCTACTTTTAAACTCGGATTTTGCTCTGCAATATTAATAGCTGCAAAAAAACCTGCTGCTCCTCCTCCAACAATAATAACGTCGTATGTTTTCATATTAAAAATTACTGCGTAAATTTAGCATTATAAATGATGACTGCCTAAATGAATAAATTTCTTTTATTAGTAATACTCTTAACAGTTTCATGTAATCCAGAAAGTCAAAACGTGATTGCTGATTTACCTAAAACGTTACACGAAGTTTCTGGAACAGAAATAGTATCAAATTCGGATGTAATCTGGATGCTAAATGACAGTGGAAACGCATCTAAAATTTATGGATTAAATAGAAAAGGTAAGATAAAAAAAGAATTAAAAATTGACGCAAAAAACCATGATTGGGAAGATTTAACAGCAGATAAGGCTGGAAATCTTTATATAGGTGATTTTGGAAATAATGTTAACGAACGTAAAAACCTATGTGTTTTAAAGGTAAATGCAACCGATTTAAAAAGTTCGAAAAAAATTGATATTGAACGTATCTCTTTTACATATTCAAACCAGAAAAAGTTTCCTCCAAAAAAGAAAAAATTATATTTTGATTGTGAAGCATTCTTCCATTACAATGATAGTTTGTATTTGTTTACTAAAAGTCGTGTGAAAAACGATTTTGGTAAAACACACTTATATAAAATTCCTGCTAAAAAAGGCAATCATATAGCTGAACTCATTAGTACGTTTAGCTTTTGCGACGATTTACATTGTTGGATAACTTCTGCTGATATAAGCGATGATGGAAAACAAATGGTTTTATTAACCCAGAAATCATTTTTGGTTTTTACCGATTTTACTTCAGACGATTTCTTCAATGGTACTTTTAAACAGTATGATTTTAAAAATGAATCACAAAAAGAAAGTATTTGTTTTAAAGATAGAAACACGGTTTATATTACTGATGAAAAAGCCCATGGAGGTGGCGGGAATTTGTACGAGTTTAAGTTGGAGTAAACTTTTATCTGTCTCCTCGAGAGGTTGTTAATTTTAAATAACTTAAATAAATAGGTCTCGACTGCGCTCGACCGGACACAACTTTCGATTAGCGTATTAAACTTTGGTAAACCTTGAATAAGTTCTATACAAAAGTTCAGGATGACGTTAAAACCCAAATCCCATTCTAAAAGCTAAACGCAAACCGTCATCACTATTAAACACAGATAGGTTTAAAGTAATCATATTTGCAGCATTCGCAAAAATACCACCACCAATAGACGTATTCCAATTATCTGAATGATCATTTGGATTTAATAATAAGTCATTATCAACCCAAACACGCCCATAATCTACACCTCCATAAAACCCAATATTTAAAGGTAATAATCCTGTTTTTACTTTGCGTAAATTTAATCGTATGTCGGTACTTTGAACAAATGAACTTTCACCTGTAAATCGTTCGTTTCTATAACCTCTTAAACCATTATTAGCACCTATGTTTGCTCCTTGATAAAACTCAAACCCGTCTCCAAAATTCACATGGCCTTTCAGCTTTGTTGCTAATACTAATTGCCCACTAGGCACTAATTTATAATCGAAGGCTATTTCTGGAATTAGATATGCAAAACCTTTTGATTCGTCCAAGTTGTTTTTATATCCTGTTTGTAGTGCTATCATCATTCCTAATGTTGGAAATGCTTTATTATCATAATTCTCATAATGATATTTTGCATCAATACCATAATAGTCATTCTCAACCTCTGTATTATTTCCAATAAACTGATCGTTAATAAATCGTCCTTCCGTTTCTTCTACTTCGTAAGACTCGTATAATAATCCTATTTTAAAACTAGCGCCCAAACGACCTCGCCAAATTAATGATGGCGAAAATTTCAGTGTTTGTAATTTGACACGATTATAATCTAAGGACACATCTAAACCATCATTATCATCCGCTTCTGGATTTGGTGTGTTATTACCAAATCCGAAGAAATTAATAGCATAATTAGGGCTTGTAAATTGTGCCTGTAAGCTTAAATTCATATTCCCAACAACTTTTGCAAACTCCCCGTTATAACCAAAATCAAACCCCTGTGTTGCAAAATAATAAGCTCCGGAAACTATATGCTTAGATGTAAAAGGATTCCGCATAAAACCGTAATTAGTTAGGGTGTTAGAAAACCCTATTTTAAGTCCATCATCTGGATTAGAACCTATAGTTGGCATTAATTGATTACTACTGTTTTTTAGTTTTTTATAGTCGTAAACATTCGTTTCGTAATCATCTGTAAGTTGTTTTCGCCCTTTATTTGTAGCGAATGTATTTTCTTTGGATTTATAATCATAAATATTTACACGCTTACCATTTTTGATATTATAAGTATCATTATTCTGTCCTCCTATTAATCGTATTTTTATAAGCTTATCACCTTCTCCTGAAACTTCAAACACATCATCATCATCTAAACCATAAATCCATATTTCTTTAGTATTTATACAGCTATAAGTTCTTTGATGAAACACATCTGCTTTTTTTCCATTTTTAATTCTATAAGCTGTTACTTTAGTATCCCCTTGAGGCAGGCGCTCTATTTGAAACCAATCGTCTTTATCGGTTCCTTTAACAACTGCGAACTTACTTATATGGTCGTAATATGTATCAGAAATGGCTTGTAAATTAGAGCGTCTTCCTTTAAGTTTACGTTTAATATCTTTTATACTTTCATCACTGACTTCAGGTGGGAAGTTTAAAAATGCTTCTTCAATTATGGCATTTGTTAAATTTTCTACAATATGTTTTACCTGAGCATCCCAAACACTTTTATCAGATTGGTTAATTAAAGTCATATCTAAAGGATAAGGCTCTAAATTAAACCATTTTGGTGTTTTTAATTCTTCTTCGTAACTCTGTAATAAACGTAATGAAGGCACGATGGTCGTTGCTAAACCAAGTAAAGTACCATCTGCCATAATAGAAAACGCCTGGTCACGGTCTCTTGGAACCGGACGATATATTTTTTTACCTTTTTCTTTAAATTCTGCCCAACGCCACTGGTCTTCATGTCTATCCCAATCACCAATCAGCATATCAAATAAACGTGCCCTTATATACGCTTCTTCATCTACAACATGATCTTCATCTTCTTTTAATTCCTTTAATAAATCGTCTGTACTTACAAGTTCATCAGAAAAACCAAAACTAGCTTTATCGCCATGACCAGAGCTTGCACGTTCTTCAATCATATAAAGTTCGTTTCCAAACTCGCTATTAAATTGACCTAAGGTTGATTGCTTTGGCACATAATAAAGCACTGGATTGGTATGATAAATACCAACAGCATCAGAGAGTGTTCCTATTGTAAAAGGTGCGTAAGGATGTGACCCTGTAAAAACATCTAGTAGAATGCCTTCTGTATAAGAATCTTCAAATTGGCCTTCTATATATTGGTCTTTAAACCCCACTGCTTGTATATACTGAATCGCATTTTTACGAAGTGCTCTCATAACATATTCTCTACCTTCACTATCTTTTAATCGCAAAGATTTTGATTGATGGCCTCCTCCTTTTCTAACTGGGGTTAATCCACCAAAAAGTGTATCGAGTCTTACTGTAGGTGCTTTAACCTTCGTACTAAATTCATCACGATAGCGTTTACCCCAAAGCATTTTATAAGTGCCTCCTTTGGTCGTTTCTTCTTCAGAGTAAATAGAAGCTACAACTTCTTTTTCAGTATTATCCTTGTAAGTTTTAATCGTTTTTATTTCTTCTGCTTCTAAAACCTCTGTTTGAAACACAACGGTATCATCTTCTGCCGAATAAAAACGAACATGCGATGATCCATCTTTAAACACATCTAATCTTGCATAGCCCTGAGCCGCATAAGAAAATTGTCCGTTCCCAACATTACGAGCAGCCTTTTCTTTAGAGCCAGAACCGCTTACTATTTGAGGTAAATTATCTTGAACAGTGTATTGCAAATTATGATCGTGTCCAGATACAAAAACAACTTTATCGTTTTCCTGAGATAATGTAATAATGCGTTTTCTAAATTCATTATACATCTTATTCTGAACATCTACAATCGTTACACCTCCAGTTTTACGGATTAAATTTTTAAGCGTTCCTAAAACTGGGATAGGCTTCATATGATCTTTCATAGAATACTGTCCACCATGGGCACCATTAGTAAACATGGGATGATGCAAAGCTACAATGGTTGTTTTCCCTCTTGCTTTCTTTATTTCACTTTCAAACTCATCAAAAAACTTAGTTTTGGTTTTTATCTCGCAATCGTCATTTATTGTCGGATGTTTGTTCCAATCGGTTAAATACCATTCCGAATCGACCACAATCATAACGATATCATCTGATATATTTATCCTTTCAATCGGACAACCATTTTCTGGTAGAAATGTATTTTTACCTAATATTTTTTCAATGTATTTTTCTTGCCTCTTAAGCCCTTTAAGTCCATTGTTATACCAATCGTGATTTCCCGGAATAAAAACCGTTTGCCCTTTAAAATCTTTGACCGCTTCTGTTTGAATATTTAACTGATGTTCTGCAAAGGCTCTGCCTTCATCTTCTTTTTTCGGTAAGCCTTTTGGATAGATGTTGTCTCCTAAAAAAAGTGCTGTACTATTTTTTGAAGCTTTGCTTAATTCTTTTTTAAATGATTGTAATCCTTTAGAAGACATTCCTAAAGGAGAATTACCAGCATCTCCAATTAAATAAAAAGAGTGTTTGATCTCTTTATTTGGGAAAGAATTAGTTGTTTCTGAGTTTTTATATTGTGGTTTATATGTAGCACAAGCGCTGAATATAAATAGTATAATTAAACTTAGAAAGATTCTATATTTTGTATTCATATGAGGGTTTTATGAACGATTAAAGGTAATAATTTAATCTTTTATAATGGTTGTATCAAAAACGACTTCACTTGCAATGGTTTTGTGTACTGGACATTTTGATGCAATTTCTTTTAAGCGTTCTTTTTGTTTTTCATCCAAATTACCAACAAATTTCAGCTTTTTACTAATATGATCCAAGTAAGTTGGCATTTCTATTTCCAAGCCCAAATCGTCACTATGTTTTCTGGAATGTGTGACATATACAAACACCTCTTGTAAATCCCATTGCTTACGTTGTGCATACATTTTCAAAGTCATAGCTGTGCAAGCAACCAGACCAGCGTTAAGATATTCGTAAGGCGAAGGCCCAAAATCATCACCTCCAATAGAGGCTGGTTCATCTGCAATCATCGTATGATTTTTGGTTTGAATGGAAGTTGTAAAGTTGTCTTCAACTAAATTTAAATGCCCTACTAATTGCTCGCCTTTAATTTCCAACATTTTATTTTCTTTAGGCTCAAAATAGCGTTGAACCCAAGTACCAATTATATTTCCTGCATATTTACTATCGTTTGGATTTGATAGTAAATGATCGGCATCATCAAGTGTTACAAAACTTTTTGGGTGATGCGCATAATGGTATAGATGTTCTGCATTTTTAATACCTACAACAGTGTCTGTGGGTGCGTGTAAAATTAATAATGGCTTTCGTAATGTCTTTACAATAGAAGGCAAGTCGGTTTTATCAAAATCTTCAACAAAATCCTTATTAATTTTAAAAGGGCGCCCTCCAATATTAACTTCTACTTCCCCCTTTTCTTTAACCTCTGCAATACCATGAGAGAACAAATGCGTTACATGACTTACTGTTGCGGGTGCTCCAATGGTTGCTACAGCTTTAATATTCTCTAATTGAGAAGCTGCAGAAAGCACTGCTGCACCTCCTAACGAATGACCAACCAATAGAGATGGTGCTTCGTAATTAGAATTCATATAATTACTTACAGCAATTAAATCATCAACATTGCCAGAAAAATGACTCTCAGCAAATTCTCCTTCACTTCTACCTAAACCTGTAAAATCGAATCTTACCACTCCAAAACCATGGTTCGTTAAGGCGCGACTAATATTTTTTACGGCACTTAATGAACTTGTACATGTAAAACAATGTGCAAAAATGGCAAAGTAGTTTGGTTTTTGATTTGCCGGCAACTCTAAATATGCCTGAAGTTTTATGCCTTTGTTATTTTGAATATTTAGTTTTGAGCTTTTCATTTTTAAAATTTTATACTATAGTCGTAGCTAGATGTGCTACTTTACTTTGGTTAATTTGATGAGAAAACTTTTGTAGCAAGTATTTTAATTTAGGATCAATAAATGTTTTACAAAAAGGCTTATTTGGATTTTTTTGATAATAATTTTGAATGGCTTCTCTTGAAGCTTTAAAGGATTGAAAAGGATGTACTTTAGTAATTAATGCATGATCAAAGTCTTTCTGAAAATCTTCAATGATACATTTCGACGCTCTTCTTTGTTCTTCTAAAAATGTATAGACAGCAGACCTATATTTACTTCGCATGGAATGATTACTTGTACTTTTATGTGTGTGCAAATGAATTTCAATAAGTGTTTTTAATGAAATCTCATCCCTATTGAAATGTACAATGATAGCTTCTGAAAAGTTACTGTTTTCTTCTACTGAAGCCACATAACCTTGCTCAACTTTCACGACACCTTTTAACGATTGAAATACAGCTTCTGTACACCAATGACAACCACCTCCTAGAGCTATTTTATCTAGTTTACTATTCATCTAAATTTGCAATACGTTTGTTCAACTCTTTATCAGACGGATTTCTTAATTTTTTATCTCCAACTGTTATTGTTGGAAAATTGAGTTTTCTGTTTTCATATAAACGTCTTAGTTCATCAGCAAAAGCATCATTCTTTTCGACATCAAGAAACACGTAATCTAAATGACGTGTTTCAAAAAATGTCTTATAGTATTGTGTTTTGTGACATCTATCTGCACCATAAAGCTTAATGGCTTTTTTCATTTAACCAATCGTTTTTAAAAAATGGATTGCTGCATCTGGGTTTAAATGAAAATCTGAGAATACAACTTTATCGTGTGTATCAATAAAAATAAACCAAGGGGTTCCTCCCGTTTGATAATTAGTCATCATATTTGATCGCGATTTACCATCATCTCCAGCATCATGCCCAAACGGTATGTTTAAGTCATACTTTTTTTGTGTTTCCACCATCTTTTGGTACGTATTAGCCTCATGCCCTTCAAAAACTGTCTGTATGGCCAAAAAGGTGATGTCCGAATGTTCTTTTAAAGCATCTACCATTTTTTTAAGATCTGGTAGTCCTTTACTATGGCAGCCTGGACACCAGCTTTGAAAACAGTATACTATTTTAAATTTACTTTTTAAATCTGAAAGTTTTATGGCTTCCGTTTTATTTCCATGAGCGTCAATCCAATCATTGACATGAAATTCTGGAGCATTAAACACTTGTTTTTGCCCTGAATGATTTGACATTATAATGAGTCCTTTCTTTTTTTAATTATTTCAATTTGTCTGCGTGAAGTTTACGCAGTTTTGCCAATTTAGGCGTAATTACAAAGCTACAATAGCCTTGTTCCTGATTATTTCTATAGTAGTTTTGATGATCATCTTCTGCTTTATAAAACACATCTAAAGGGCTAATTTCTGTAACAATAGAATTCTCATAATAAGGAGCTACTTGCTTTAAAACAATCTCAGCAATGTCTTTTTGCTTCTCATCATGATAATAAATAACCGATCGGTATTGTGTGCCTTTATCTGCTCCCTGTCGATTCAAGGTTGTTGGGTCGTGAGTTGTCATGAAAATAACTAATATATCTTCATAAGAAATCACATTAGTATCAAATGTTACCTGAATCACTTCGGCATGTCCTGTTAAACCTGAACAAATTTCACGATAGGTCGGATGCCCAGGGACATGACCTCCTGAATATCCAGATACTACTTCTTCAATACCTTTAACTTCTAAGAATACGGCTTCTGTACACCAAAAACAACCGCCACCAAATGTGGCTAGCTCTAAATTTTTATTTGTCATTGATTGTCTCCTTTTCCAATTGCATAGATTCAGAATTTATACAATAACGTAAACCGCTAGGTTCTGGTCCATCTGGGAACACATGTCCTAAATGCGCATCACAAGTATTACACATCACTTCTACGCGTACCATACCAAATGCTGTATCTCTTTCATATTTAATAGCATTTTCTTTAATAGGCTGTGTAAAACTGGGCCAACCCGTTCCTGAGCTAAATTTAATAGTAGAATCAAACAAAGGTGTATCACAACAGACACAGTTGTACTTACCTGCATCATGCGCACTACAAAGCGCACCACTATGTGGATGTTCGGTTCCTTTTTGTCTGGTAATTCTAAATTGCTCTGGGGTTAATTGAGTACGCCATTCTGCGTCTGTTTTTTCAACGCGCCTGTCTGGAGTTGGATTTCCTTTTACAGAAAAATTGATTACATCTTTCCAAGTTAGCATAATAATGTTCCTTTCTTTTTTAATTAGTATTAATATGCTTTTACTTTAATACTAGTCTAGTCTAAGTTTAATTCCTTACAGTTTCTCGTACAATGCTATTAAACTAACATTGAGTTCTCGTATATAAATATCCATGTAAAGTACCATTGAAATATACGACAAAATATAGTGTTTAATTTGCATTAAATAAAGAATTTCTTGGAACCAAATCATCTCAAAGGTAGAGCCATAGAAGTATTTCGCTGGTTTTATTTTGACAAAGAAATAAAAAATCGAAATTCCGTCATTTAGATGCCCGTTTTATTCATTACTTAATAGTTTTATAATAATAAATTCATGAATCTTACGATTTCACGGGAATGACAATTTAAACGGAAGCCCCGAGCAGAATCTCGGAGGAGTTTTTTTAATTAAAGTTTAGTATTTTTACTGAAAATCATTTCTTTTCTATGGACAATCTTATTGCTGAAGCAGAAAAATATGTCATTCAATATTTAAACGATAATCTTGATAACAAATTTGTTTATCATAATTTATCGCATACCCAAAGTGTTGTAAAAAAAACCAATGAACTCGCTGAGCTTTCGAATTTAAAAGAAACCGATAAATTCCTTTTACTCTTAAGTGCTTGGTTTCATGATACTGGCTACACAAAAAGTATTGATAATCATGAAGATGAAAGCGTAAAAATTGCTAAACCTTTTTTAAAAGAGCATAATATATCTGAAAATGACATAAAGCGTATCTCTGATTTAATTTTAGCTACTAAAATGAATTATGAGCCAAAAGATGAGTTAGAAAAAACAATCAGGGATGCTGATTCTGCTCATATAGGAAGCAAAAGATTTAGTGATATTACAGAGTTACTTAGAAAAGAATGGGAGATTGCATACAATAAGATTCTGAGTGAAGAAGAATGGTTGAACATGAATATTGATTTTTTATCTAATGAGCATCGGTTCTACACCGATGTAGCTTCAGCTAATTGGGATAAAACAAAAAGTAAAAACCTTGCTCAATTATTGAAAGCTCAGAATAAATTAAAACAAGAAGCTACCAAACTAAAGCATAAAAAGGAGGAGCTAAGTTTTAAAAAAAATAAAGTTGCACTACCAGAGCGTGGTATTGAGACCATGTTTAGGGTCACTCTTAAAAACCACATCACTTTAAGTAATATTGCAGATACGAAGGCTAATATTTTATTGTCGGTTAATGCTATAATTGTATCCTTAGTCCTTTCTAATTTAGTTTCAAAATTAGATAATGCTTCAAACCAGTATTTAATTGTTCCAACAATTATTTTTGTATTATTTACAGTTATATCTATAGTGTTATCCATTTTAGCTACGCGTCCAAATGTTACAAGTGGCAAGTTTACTAAAGAGGACGTCGCTAATAAAAAGGTTAATTTATTATTTTTTGGTAACTTTCATAAAATGAGTCTTAAAGACTTTGAATGGGCTATGGGAGAAATGATGCAGGATAGAGATTATCTTTATTCTTCCATGAAAAAAGATTTGTATTTTCTTGGATTGGTTTTAGACAAAAAATATAAAATACTTCGTTTAACTTATAGTGTATTTATGCTAGGCATTATAGTGAGTGTTCTTTCTTTTGCTATTGCATTTCAGTTTTATTCTGGTGCTACTACAGTTATGTAATAAAAATTTTAAAATAGATTGAATTGATTGAGAATAAAGATTTTGAGAATCTAAATTATTCTGACAAACCTTTAAATAAGGAAGAATATGAAGATTGTCGGTTTACAAAATGTGATTTTGTGAATGCTGATTTATCAAACATGTCTTTTACAGACTGCCAGTTTACCGATTGCCATTTTAGTTTAACCAATATAAGTCATACTGTACTTAACAATATCCATTTTTCTAATTGTAAATTGTTAGGCATTCATTTTAATAACTGTGATGATTTATTCTTATCTGTTTCTTTTGATAACTGTAACCTAGAACTTTCTGTATTTTACAATTTAACTTTAAAAAAAATGCTTTTTAAAGACTGTAATTTAACCAGCGTGGATTTTACTGAAACTAATTTATCTGGCAGCACTTTTCAAAACTGCAATTTAAAACATGCTCTTTTTCAAAACACGATGTTAGAACGTGTTAACTTTAAAACAGCATATAATCTGTCTTTAGATCCTGAAAATAATAAAATAAAGTATGCTAAGTTCTCAAAAGAGAATGTAGCAGGGTTACTTGGTAAGTATCAAATTAAAATTGAAAATTAAGCCCTAATCTCTTTCATTAAGTCATCATAAGTATAGAATGCCTTATCATTTTCATCTTTATGATATAGTACACTTACTCGAATCGCTTTAAGACCTGTAACAGCTTGTAAATCCTGAAGCTCAACTATTTCAACATCTGTATCTAAATAGTGTCTGGACTGTAAAAATTTAATATATCTTAAATACTCTTTTTCATCTTGCTTTTGAGAGTATACAATACTAATCTTCCCTTTTTGAGTAACCCGTTCTGTAGTGCCTTTTATATATGCTTTATCTACTCGTTTTTTTACAATTTCGTAACGGGCATTATATGTCCCATCCACATCGAATTGTTTTTCATCCATTCTGAAACTTATAGATAACGGTTGATTAAATACCAATATCATAGATGCAACATCTAACGATACTGGAAAATCTGATCGCATTTGGTAATATGAATTTTCCATTTCACACATCACCTGTAATTGCCACAAACGTAAATTATACAAATAGATAAGATTAAAGCTATCTTCTCTGGTAATGGACTCTCCAATGTACATGTTATGCTCTACCCCATCTGTTTTAAAACGCTCAAAATAATGTGGGTACATTAGTTGTGCCTCCACTTGTTTTATATCTAAAAGGGACGCCATTTTTTTATTAATCAATGCAATGGTATCATCATAGTCTTTTCTATGTCTATAAAGCATATTTACTTTATCATCAATACTATCAAAATAGGCATTAATTTGTTCTTTTAATTCATCTATTGTATATAAATGTTTAAGAACAGGCTCTATATCCTGTTTAAAAAACTCAGAGATCTGTTGCTCACTATCCACCTGAAAATGAACACTCAAACCTTTAAGGTAATTATCTGTTTGATATATTAATTGCTCATAAATTGGTAAGCTTTCTATTTCTGAAGCACTTTTAAATATTCTTTTTACGGACGATAATTGAAGTGTTAAATCTTGTTGCGTTGCTTTATTTCGTGCTTCAGATGATCCTTTAATATCAATTTGTCCGTAAAGTGGATAAATATTCTCAAAAGCTATCTTTTTAAAAACAGCTTGTTCTCCGCTCATTTCAGACTTTATAAAATTCCTTGCTTCTCTTTCAAATCGCCAGTGTACACTTGGGTGTATTGAGGTGCATTCTTTTTGTATAATCGCTTCTATTAAATTCTCTTCATCACTTTTTGATCGCTCAACCGCCGATATGATAAACGGCATGACATCTATTAATTTGTTAGCATTTATACTGTTAAGTACTTGCGGTGTACTAGACACTATTTCTAATATTCCCATTAAGCCTTTATCATTAGCTATAGGTGCAAAAATGGCACTTTTTATCCCTTGCTCATATAAGGCTGTAATATGTGGTACTTTGCCTTTAGATAATTTGAACATTTTATCGACGTCCGATACAGAAAAGAATTTATTTTCATTTAACAACCTATCATAAGACCAACTACATAAAGCACCTCTACAACAAGTACTTTCAGATTTGTTCAGCAAAAAACTATTCATCCCAACACCATAAACACGCTCAAATGTTTCTTCTTCTTCATTATAGATTGTAAACCCAACTTTTATATCATTTATTCCTAAAAGAGATCTGAAAACTTCATGAAACTCCTCAATGAAACCTTCATCTTTTCGCTTGTCTTCACCAATAAGATTAGACTTAATATTGGATATGGATTGATCATCTGTAACATCAAAAATATTTGATATAACGAATCCCTTAAATATATAACTATTAGGAGGAAACTTTTCTTTCCAAAGATCTATGTTTTCAAAATTATCGAGTAATTCATCATAGTCTTCCTGAGTGATTTTTTTTGCAGCTTCTGTTCGAACGATTTCACAAAAATCTGCATTATATAGTATTTTGTAATAACGAAGTATCCCATTAGCATCGGGGATTTCGTAATAAAATGGTCTCTTAAAATTTAAATTGTAGCCGTAACAAAAATTTAAAATGATAGTACATGCTATGATATATCTATCATCTTCTGGCATATTTTTTATTTGAAGCTCAAAATTATCACCCGCCGTTTTAATGATACTTTTAAACCGCTCTGATGAATTAAATATTAAATTATGAAAAGGAACTGATGCTGTTTTTATTTCATTTTTAGTTAAAACGGGACTAAATGAATCTTTAAGAATAATTGCTATTTCCTTCTCTCTTTTTTTTAATATTGAAACATCACTAAAACCTTTTTCTAACTCTGGATAAGCGCAGGCCATATCTATAATACGCTTCGCTCTGGCCGCAACAAATTCATCATCACTTTTAGCCAAAGCTTCATAGTGTTTAAGCATGACATTAAAACTCACCTTTAAATTTAAAGGTGATTCGATGTTATCGTTAATATCCATAATATTAGATCTATTAGAATACAAAGTTACAAATTATTGGTTTAGTCGATATAAAATAGACTTGATAACATTAAAAATGTTACAAATTAAAATGTTAAATTTATTATTGATTTTATCTATTTAAAAATCTTTTACCTATCAATAAATCGGATATAACATATAATATCGTTTTACTTTACTAACTTCATTAGGATTTCTATTTTATTTTTTATGCTATTTTTTACATATATTTACCTGAATATTAACCAATTAAAACTAATATTATGTTTTCAAAAACAAATTTAATTTCGACAATTATTACCACCATTTGGGGATTTCTTGGGGGATGGTTACTTTGGGGAATTATAGGCGACCCTATGCTAAAAGATCATACTATTAATGGCGATCTTATGAAAGAAGCACCAGATATGGCTTTACTGGCTATTGGTTGTCTAATTGTTGGTTTTGCTTTTTCAACTATGTATTCGAAATGGGCTAGAGGTTCACATGGAATTTCTCAAGGTGTTCAATTTGGTATATGGGTTGGTATTTTAATAGGTCTTGGTAGTGGATTGATTGATCACTCAACATCAAACCTTTTGGATTTAAGCGGAACTATTATAAACGCCATTATTTATATTGTACACTTTGCAATAATGGGCATTCTGGCTAGCACATCTTATAACAAAGCTACTATAGAAGGATAAGAGTATATACATTAATTCAAGCAAAAAGCGTCTCAATTTTTGAGACGCTTTTTTAATTGAACTCATTTAGACTTTTTGGATTTAAAAGAAAATTATTAATTCCCTTTTTTATAGTCTTCTAAAAATTTAGCTAAACCACTATCAGTTAATGGATGTTTAAGCAATCCTTTAATTGATGATAATGGCCCAGTCATAACATCAGATCCTAGTTTAGCACAATCTATTACGTGCATGGTATGACGTACTGACGCTGCTAAGATTTGAGTATCGAAAGCATAGTTATCATAAATTTGTCTGATCTCAGCTATTAAATTCAAGCCATCTGTAGAAATATCATCTAATCTACCAATAAATGGAGACACATAAGTAGCTCCTGCTTTTGCTGCTAATAATGCTTGTCCTGCAGAAAAAACCAAAGTTACATTTGTTCTTATTCCTTTATCTGAAAAGTATTTACAGGCTTTAATACCATCTGCTATTAATGGTAATTTCACAACTATTTGTGGGTGTAAAGCTGCCAATTTTTCTCCTTCTTCTACCATCCCTTCAAAGTCCGTAGAAATCACTTCTGCACTTACATCACCATCAACTAAATCACAAATTTTCTGGTAGTGTGCTAAAATATTTTCAGCACCTGTAATACCTTCTTTTGCCATTAATGATGGGTTTGTTGTAACACCATCTAAAACTCCTAAAGCTTGAGCTTCTGCAATATCACCAAGATTAGCTGTATCTATAAAAAATTTCATATGCTTGTATTTATTATTTTATCTGTTTTTATCTATTTTGGTGCAAAGGTTGAGTTTTGCGACCTATTTAATCATCACAAATGATTAAATTTTAGCCATAGATGTTTCATTTAAATATTCGATTACATTTTGGCATACTTTTTCTCCTGTAAAACCAAATTTATCGTCTAGAACACCTGCTGGTGCCGAATAGCCAAAATGATCCACTCCGAACACTTTACCGTTTTCGCCTACAAGTCCTTCTAAATTTACCGGCAAACCTGCTGTTAAACCATATAATGGTTTGTTCTTAGGGATAACGCTTTCTTGGTACGATTTAGATTGAAGTCTAAATACGCCTTCTGAAATTATTGAAGCAATATTCACTTTAATATTTTCTCTTTCCTCAAGTAATTTTGCAGCCTCAATTAACGTTGACACTTCTGATCCGTTTGCAATTAAAACAACATCTGGGTTTTCTACTTCTTTTACTAAATACCCTCCTTTTTCTGCAGCTAATGCTTCTTGATATCTGGATGATCCATGAGCTGGAATATCTTTAATCCCTTGTCTAGATAATATTAAACCTGATGGTGTATTATTGTTTTCTAAGGCCATTTTCCATGCTACTGCTGTTTCTGCCGAATCGGCTGGACGCAATGCCATGAAACAGTTTTTGCCACTATGGTTTTTAAGTTTTTCTAAGAGCCGTATTTGTGCTTCTTGCTCTATTGGTTGGTGTGTTGGTCCATCTTCTCCTACTCTAAACGCATCATGTGTCCAAACGTATTTCACGCCCAATTCTTGGATACCACTTAAACGAATCGCTGGTTTCATATAATCTGAAAAGACAAAGAAGGTTGCTACTACTGGAATAATACCTCCATGAAGTGCAATACCGTTTGCTATACATGCCATGGTTAACTCTGCAACTCCTGCTTGTAAAAATGAACCACTAAAATCTCCTTTTTGTAAGGCCTGGGTTTTCTTTAAGAAACCATCTGTTTTATCACTATTTGATAAATCTGCTGAAGATACAATCATGTTCTCTACATGCTCTGCTAAATACGCAAGTACATTCGAAGATGCTACTCTTGTAGCTAATCCAGCTTTATGTTCTATAGATTCAAAATCTAAATCTGGAAGCTCTCCTGATAAAAAGTGATCTAATTTATCTGAAAGTGCTTTATTGTCTTGTCTCCAAGCTTCAATAACAGCTTTTTTTTCTGCTGCTTTGGCTGTTTTCTCTTTTAATAATGTTTCGTAGAACGTACTTACATCGTCATACTTATCAAAAGGACTTTCAGGATTTGCTCCTAAATTCACTAAGGTTTTTGTGTAATCTGCTCCTGTATGACCGATAGGTTGTCCGTGTAATTCACAGTATCCTTCAAACATACTACCGTCTGCGGCTACACAACCTTTACCCATAATAGTTTTACCTATTATTAAAGTGGGTCTTTCAGTTTCGTTATTGGCATCTGTTAATGCTTTTCTGATTTCATCATGATTATGTCCATCGATAGTCACAACGTTCCAACCCCATGCTTCATACTTCATGGCGGTGTCTTCTGTCGTTACTTCATCAGTTGATGTTGATAACTGAATATCGTTAGAATCGAAAAACATAATAAAGTTGCTCAACCCTAAGTGACCTGCTATTCTACCTGCACCTTGAGAAATCTCTTCTTGAATACCTCCATCTGAAATAAAACCATATATTTTATGATTCATCCAATCTCCAAAACGGGCTTCTAAAAACTTCGTAGCAATAGCTGCTCCCACACCCATGGTGTGTCCTTGACCTAAGGGTCCAGAAGTGTTTTCTATACCTCTGGCTACATCAACCTCTGGATGACCAGGTGTTATTGATTTCCATTGTCTGAAGTTTTCTATATCTTTTTTCTCATAATTCCCTAAAAGATAATACTGCGCATACATTAACGTAGATAAATGCCCAGCATCCATAAAAAATCGATCTCTAAACGGCCACGTCATATCCGATGGGTCGTAATTGAAGAACTCAGAATATAAAATATGCATAAAATCTGCACCTCCCATAGGTCCTCCCGGATGTCCTGAATTCGCTTTTTCTACCATAGCTACAGCTAATGCTCTTATATTATCTGCCGCCTGCTGATCAACTTTTTTGTTCATTTTAAATTATGATTTATGTTTAATTCTATTTAGTAAATCTCCCGAATTAATTGAGAAAACATATAGATTTTACATCTAAAAATTCCTTTTTAATACAGTAGAAAAATATATTTTGCAAATATATAATCTTTAACCTGTTAGGTCTTATTAAAATTGAATTATTTAATAACAACTACTAACATATTTGTTAAACGGATACTTTCTCTTAAGCAATAATTATAAACTAACATATAGTAAGTAATAAAAAATGGCTTTATTTCTTTAGAAACTCTCACTTATTTCCTTTTTTATAAACCTCATTCTGTTTACGCTTACAAACTTTAAAAATTAGATATCGAAAGATATATACTACTATAAGTTGAATAATTTAATATGATTTATCATAAAATTAAGCAACATAAATTCGAACAGGTAACATTCAAACTTAAAATGGAGGTTTCTACTTTAAAAAAGGGAATTTATATTTTGAAGACAACTAGGGGAGAAATTAACAAAGCACATCAAATTATAGTAAAGTAAGAAACATAAAAAACTAATGAAAATAATTTCCAGAGGATATAAACAAAAAAACGAGAATAAGTTTATTCTCGTTTTTTTTAAGTCGAATAGATTAATTTTTAACAAACTACTCTTTTACCTTATCAACAATGTTTTTACAAGCATCAAAATAAATACCAACATCTACGGCATAGGAAATATACTTAACGCCTAAATCTATCCATTGTTTTGCAGACTCAGGGCTCTCAACAAATGTTCCTACAACTTTTCCTAGCGGAGCCGCTTTTTCAACAATTTCCTTCATTTGAGAAATCACTTTTGGATGATTTACCTGACCAGGTACGCCACATGATTGAGACATATCATAAGGGCCAATAAAAATAACATCAATACCGTCCACAGCTAAAATTTCATCAATATTATTAAAGGCAATATTTCCTTCAATATGTATAATAGTTCCTGTAGTTTTATTTGCATTCCCAAAGTAATTTTCTTTTGGCATGGAAGCATAATCTGCCGCCCTTACATATCTACAAACACCACGTGAGCCTTCTGGGAAAAATTTTGCAGCTTTTACAACACGTTCTGCATCAGCAGCTGTTTCTATTTGTGGCACTTGTACATAGTCTGCACCAATATCCAATGCTTTGGAAATCATATTTTCATTGATTTCCGGTACGCGGATCACAGGAGTAATACCTTTGGCTTGGGCTGCTCGAACATGATTTTGAACCGTTTCAATTGTATTAGGTCCGTGTTCCAAATCTATAATTACAAAATCGAAACCTGCAAATGCTGCAACCTCAACTAAAGCAGGATCACTAACCTTCATGAAAGGGCCTACTACAAATTTTTTATTTTCGAATAAATTCATTTTATTTTTTTGCTTTATTTTGCTAGTTAATTAAATAAATTACCATTCGGCAAAACTACCATCTTCTCGCCTCCAAATAGGATTAGACCAATCGTGTCCAACTTTTTGAGCTTCCCTTAACTTATCTTCATTTATATCTACTCCTAAACCTGGCTTTTTAAACAATTCTATATATCCATCTTTTATATCAAATAATTCTGGGTTATTCATATAATCTAAAATATCATATCCTTGGTTGTAATGGATACCAATACTACTTTCTTGAATAATTGCATTTGCAGACACAAAATCCACATGTAAACAAGATGCCAACGCTACTGGCCCAAGAGGACAATGAGGTGCTAAAGTAATATCATAAGCTTCTGCCATTGCAGCAATACGTCTTACTTCGGAAATACCACCTGCATGACTTAAATCGGGTTGAATAATATCCACCACACCTTGATGTAAAATTTCTTTGAAATCCCATCTTGAAAACATACGCTCTCCAGTTGCAACAGGTATACTAGTGTACCCATATATGTGCTTCAAGGCATCATTATTTTCTGTTAAAACAGGCTCTTCAATAAACATGGGCTCATAGGGTTCTAACTCGTCTATTAAACGTTTCACCATGGGCTTGTGAATCCTACCATGAAAGTCTAAACCTATATCTAAATCGTATCCAAACTCTTCTCTTAACAGTTTAATGTTGTTCGCTACAGTTTTAACATCTTTCATAGAAGCTACCCAATCCATAGCTCCTGTACAATTCATTTTTACAGCTTTAAAACCAGCTTTCACCTTTTCATGTGCCTGTTCTAAAACCACATCTGGGTTGTCTCCTCCAATCCAACAATACATTTTCATTCTATCACGAACAGCTCCTCCTAAAAGCTCATAAACAGGAACATTTAAATATTTTCCTTTTATATCCCATAAAGCTTGATCAATTCCTGAAATGGCACTCATTAAAATAGCACCCCCTCTGTAAAATCCGCCACGATATAAAACTTGCCATATATCTTCTATTTCATTTGCATTACGACCAATTACAAATTTTTCTAATTCCTTCACACAAGCAGCTACAGAATCTGCTTTACCTTCTACAACAGGTTCTCCCCAACCTACAATACCTGATTGAGTGGTTATTTTAAGAAATAACCAACGGGGTGGAACTTTGAATAATTCAATCTTTACAATTTTTAAATCGTTCATTTAATTTGACTTTTACTTTATTTATTTATAAAACGTGTTTAACGATTTCAACATGGAGTATCCATTTTTTAATTGATTCTAACATGTCTTTTTACAAGGGGTCAAAAATCGAGTATTAAAAGCTAAGATAGGTTTCTTAGAGTTATTTTTTGGTAGTTATAAGTAAATGAGTATGTATTAACATTATGGCTTTTCAAAACTCTATATTTATAGAGCTCGACTTAAACTTCTGTTTCTAAAACATTCACAAATATTTTTACGGAGGAAAACGCATTATTGACTCTAAAACACCTTAACTAAATAAAACATTCAGACTTTTGGCCAAAATTAGTTAAAATTAAATTTATTAAAAATACCTATGAAAACAGTAATGATATTGGGAGGTACCAAAGGAGTTGGAAAAGAGATACTTAAATCCTGTTTAAAAAAAGGTTACAATGTGTCTTTTTGTAGCAGAAAAAAAGAAGAAGGTGATGAACTTATCCGTACCTTGAATGCAGAAGACAAGCTCTATTTTCATACAGTTGACTTAAATACTACTAATGACTTAGAAAGCTTTGTTACCCAAACTATAGAAAAATTTGGAAGTATAGACGCCTTAGTTTTATATGCAGGAATAACTCCTGTAGCTTCGATATTAGAAACGGAAGAAGATGTTTACGACAGCGTTTTTAATGTGAATCTTAAAGGCCCTTATTTTTTAATCAAACATGTGTTAAAATATATGAAGGCTGCCAGATCAGGTTCAATAATATTCTTTGGATCTGCTCATATGGATTATGGCCAAAAAGATAGAACAGCTTATGCACTTACTAAAGGCACACTTTATACACTATCAAGACACTTGGCGCATCACTATTCTCAATATGGCGTTCGATCAAATTATGTAGTAATGGGTTGGACAAGTACAGAGGGAGAATTAAAGTTAAGAGAAGAAGAAGGCGTTAGTGTAGAAGAATTAAAACGTAAAGCAGGAGAAGAACTTCCTATGGGTCGTATGTTAACGCCTTCTGACCCTGTACCCGCAGTAATGTATTTAATTTCTGATGATTCTGCTATGACAACAGGCTCAAAAATAAGAATAACTGGAGGCGAATATATATAACATTTTTATCTTATGATTCCATCATTAATTTTTCATTCTGATTCAGAACTTTTAGAAGGTCCTGTTTTTAATTCAGAAAACAACCTCCTTTATTTTGTATCCATTTTAGATTGTTTGGTGTATTGTTATAACCCAGTAAACAAAGAGATTCTGAGCATGAAGCTTGATTCTCCTGTAAGCTGTATTTATTTCAAAAAACATAAAGTGGTTTTGGTTTCATCTAAGGATGGGTTTTTCGAAATTGATTTTAATTCACTTCAGAAAAAATTTGCTTTTCAAATTGATATCAATGATAATGTTAGGTATAATGATGGAATTCAAGACCCTATAGGAAGAATTATTATAGGAACAATGGGATACCCTGAAGTTATAGAAAATGTGGGCAATGTTTATTCTTACCACGAAGGTCAGTTTAAAACAATCATCAAGAACACAACTATTTCTAATGGTTTAGCGTTTTCTCATGACAACAAATTTCTTTACTTTATTGATACTCCAACAAAAAAAGTAGCAAAATATGCTTATGACTTAGAAACTGGAGACATAGAGTTTATCGCCTATGTAATAGAATTTACGGGATCAAGTAGTCCTGATGGCATGTGCATTGATAAAGATGGCATGCTATGGATTGCCGAATGGGGAGGCGGTTGTGTATCTAAGTGGAATCCTTTAAACGGGGAAAAAATAAATGATATAAAATTGCCATGTTCTAATATTACCTCATGTTGTTTTGATAATGATGCTAACCTATACATAACAACCGCTAAAAATGATTCTAAACACGAAGTCTATGGAGGCGGGTTGTTTTATGTTAAATCAAATGAATTATAAATAGGCATCTAGTAAAACCCCATCTTCTTTTCAACTAAATGACAAACCATAATTTATAACAAATTCATGTTTCTCTCTTTGAAGTCATTTAAACTTTTTCCATTTACTAAAAAATTGCCCTTTTTAGTTCATTTTTGTCTTTTTTGCCTTCCGTAGCTCTGCTATGCAACTTAAAAAAGCCTTCAAATGATTCAAAAAATGACTAATTTTCGCTTAAACACAAAAAGTTTAAATCACTTCTTTTAATAATTTTTAACTTTTTTGAATAAAGCTATTAAATTATTTTAGGCATCCAAGAATACCTGATATGTGACTAACATATCTAAACGAAAATGAAATACAATTTAACAATGAAAAGGAGGCTAATTAAGATTTAAAAACCTATCAGCCCATATAATATAACTTATTTCTAGAGATTTAAGTTTAAGGATTTGCTAAAAAGCTAGATTCTAGTATTCTGTTTTTCGCTTTTTTTTCATTTCTTCAGCATATATACTAGGAGAAGTATTATAGGTGTCTTTAAAAACCTTAGAAAAATTTGTTCTACTTTTAAATCCTGAAACCAAAGCTACTTCTTTAACAGACATATTTTCCTGTAATAAAAAGTCAGTAGATCGTTTTAACCTATACATTTTTAACAATTCAAAAGGCGTTTGATTTGTTAGCGCTTTAACTTTTTGAAAAAAATGCGTACGGTTTAAATACATTTCCCTAGCTAAATCATTAAGATTGAATTCATGATTCCCTAAATTTTCTTCAATAATACTGTATAATTTATCTAGAAAAGCATTGTCATTTCTATCGTTTATATTATTATCTCTTGTTAAGGGAATACCTACATGAAAACGTTCCCTAAGTTTTTTTCTATTCGTCAATAGGGCTTCTGTGTTTGTAACTAAATGTTGTACATTAAACGGTTTTGTTATATAAGCATCGGCACCATCCCTTATACCTTGTACTTGGTCTTTTATATTAGTAAGAGCCGTTAATAGTATTACTGGAATATGGCTTGTTTTTAAATCTGACTTTATTTTAATACATAAACTTAATCCATCAAGTATAGGCATTTGTATATCACTAATAACAATATCAGGCCATCTATCTTCCATTGCATCTAAACATTCTTGACCATTACTAAATGTTTTTATATCGAAGTATTTGGACAATACTTCAGCAACATAGTTGCGCATTTCAGTATTATCCTCAACATAAAATATCAATGATTCAGCGAAATCGCCAGAAATTTTTATATCTAATGGATTATATTCTTGAATTAAAGAGGCATCCAAATTAATTTCTTTTTCATCTGGTAAATTAATATCTTCTATAATGTCTTCAGACTCTGTATGCTCTTTAACGATTGGAAGGCGAACCGTGAATTTTGTTCCTTCTCCAAAATTACTCTCTACTGTAATGTAACCATAATGCATTTCTACCAAACGCTTTGAAAATGACAATCCAATCCCCGACCCGCTGTTATGCATATCCTTGATGTGATGCGATTGATAAAAACGCTCAAAAACATGCGGTAAATCTACCTCATCAATTCCTTGTCCAGTATCCTCTATTACAACAATTAAATCTTTATCTTCTACTGAATAATCAACAGTAATAGTATCTTTTTGCTTTGTATATTTCAAGGCATTACTAAACAAATTGTTAAATATCTTTTCAAGCTTTGCCTTATCTGCTGCAACAATAATTTTTGATTTTTTTCTTTCTATCTGTAATTCTTTTTCATCTTTTCTAGCCAAATAACCAAAATCTTTAACCAATTCTTCAATAAACATGTCAAATCTAAATCTAGAATAATTTAGTTTTAGATGGTTAGCATCAGCTCTCTGAAAATCGTGAACTTGATTTATAAGTTGCTCTATTTTTCTAACCTGCCTTTTCATTAAATTCAACCTATCATTTAATGTAGCATTTTTGCCAGAGCTTTTCAACAAGGTTTCAATAGGACTTGAGATAAGCGTCAAAGGCGTCTTTATTTCATGGGAGATATTTGAAAAAAAGCGTAATTTGGCCTCATTAAGTTTCTTAACACTGCTTATGGTAAGTTGCTCTATCTCTACTTTATGATTTAATGCCTGTATTTTTAATATACCCCTTATTACAATAAAGATTAACAACAAAGATAATAGTACATACATCGTGTACGCCATATTTGTATTCCAAATAGAAGGTTTCACAATAATCTTTAATACTTTTGGAGGTGTCCATTGATTTAATGCATTGGATGCCATTACATGTAATTCATACTCCCCATGCTGTAAATCGTTATATTGAATGGTATTTTGGCTTGATGGTACTTGAACCCATTCTTCTCTTAATGGCAATAGCCTATACTTTAAATTATGGTTTTGAGAATTCAAAAAATGAAGACTTAGAACTTCTAAAGAAAAAACATTCTCATTATGTTTTAAAACAATTTCATCTAATTCATTTAAACTCTTACTAAGTAACACCCTATCATCAATTGTATCACCGGGCAAAATAGCAGTATTAAGTATTCTTAGGTTATCAAATTGAAGTTTTGGCAAAGGTTCTTTTTCAGTAACATCGTTAGGTTTAAAATAGCAAAAACCATCAAAACCTGATAATAAGATTGTACCATTGGGAAGTTTCTGGGATGCATAGAAAAAGTCTTCAAATGGTAATCCATCTGATTTTTTAAATTTTCTTATTCTAAAATCTTTGGTATCAAGTTTATTGAGACCAATATTAGTTGTTATCCATAAGTTGTTATTATCATCATATAAAATACTCTTAACAGCATTATTAGACAAGCCATTCTCCTCTGAGTATGATATAAATTGTGGGCTGCTTTCACTATTTAACACTTTACAGACTCCTCCGCCTTCTGTTCCTATCCAAAATTCTTCGTTAGGCAATCTAATTATGGACGACACAAAATCACTTGATATAGAATACTCATCTACTGTATTAGCTTTATACTGGGTAATACCAAGTTTATCAATAGTCTCTATTTTATTTTCAACTCTAAAGAGCCCATCAGAATCCGCACCAACCCATACAAAATCATAAACTGGATCAGCATACACAACTCTAGCTCTTGTTAAGGTTTTTCTGGAAAAATATGGGTTATCATTTAAATTTTCAACCTTAGTGACTTCATTTAACTCATTAATCCTAATTCTGTAAACGTCGCTATTGGTACCTATCCAAAGATGACCGTACTTGTCTTCTGTAAATGAACGAAATGCTGTAGCAAAATCCTCCTTATCTTGAGCTGATTCAAATCTAATTTCCTCTAAATATGTGCTTCCTTGCTTTATTCTAAATAAGTTTATTCCTCCTTCAAATTTTAGCCATATATTTTTTTTAGAGTCCAGATATATAGTACTTATTTTTTTCTTTATTGCATATTGCTTTTTTAAGCCTATTGGCTCAAAAACCTCTTTTTTGGTATTAAAGAGAACTAAATCCCCATCGGTTGACGTTAAATAAACCCTATCATCGTCAATAGCAGCTATGTGTCTTACACTATTAGACTCTAACCCATAGGGGTAATTCATTTTTACATTACAACTCTTAAACGGAGGAATAACGACATTAAATCTGTAAACACCTTCATTAAAAGTGGCCACCCAACAATTTCCTCTTGAAGTCTCCATAAGAGCACTAGTGCGCAATAAACCTAAACCATCGTCAAATTGCTGAATTGAGTTTGGTTTTTTGTTTATGAAATCATCTATATTAGTGATTTTCAAAACCCCCTTCTTTATTGCTCCAACCCACAAATTTTTTGTAACATCAAATAACAAGGCTTTAATATTATAATTTTGTAAAAACTCGTTTTCAATAGTAAAAGAGCCATTATTATTACCTCTATAGTTTATAATTACAGCACCATGTTGTTTTGCAACAATGAATTTACTTTCACCTATTGCCTCTATACTCTCGCTATAGCCAATTTGATCTTCCAAAACTTGTACAAAACTTTTGTCTTCAAAATTAAACTGAAAGACACCAGAGGAAGTACTGAATAAATATTTTGTGTTGTCTAAAGGAATACCTTTAAAAAAAACTATATTTTGCTTATTTGAAACTTGACCTGGATAATATTTCCCTAAAAATTTATAATCATTGTTGAAAACTAAAATACCATTAGCTTCAGTAGAGACTAACACTATATCTTGGGCTTGATTTATTAATATATGCCGTATAATTGCGTTTTGAACTAAAAACCTGTCTTGATTAATGTTTTTAATTTGCCTAAATGATTCACTTTTAGCGTCATATAGAGTAAGTCCTTTTTCTGTTCCAATCCATATATTACCATTGTGATCTTCATTTAACGCCCTTACGCGATTTGAAGAAATGATATTACTATTGACAGTATTTTTATAAGTTGTGAATTTATAGCCATCATATTTATTTAAACCATCATAGGAACCAAACCATAAAAACCCTCTTGAATCTTCGAGCATACAAGTAACCCCATTATGCGCTAGCCCCTCAGAGATTGTGAATTTTTGAGCGTATTCTAAAGCATTCTGCCCATAAAGCTTAGAAAAAAGACATATAGTTATTAGGATAATAACTTTTTTCATTTTGACAAATTAGTATTATTAAATTATTTAGGTCAGAAATCTAAAGGTGTTCATAATATAATATCGCTTAAAAAAAGCAACTATATATTTTAATTAGTTGAAAACTAATTAATAATTGACTAAACTACAAATTAATGTGGCATCTCTTTAAAAAAAAGATTTTATATCAAAAATATTAATATGTCTCTTTTTTACTTTAATCTTCAAAAAGACATTTTTAGGATATAATACTCTTTGCGGTCTAGATTACTTTTCTCTAGTTAAGAGCTATTTTTTTAATTAAACACTTTACCTTTTGACTCTAATTTCACAACATAAATACCCGTGAACAAATCAGATACAGAATTAGGCAGTAAATAAGCCTTATTCGGCAGCAACTTGTTTTCAATAAAAAATTGTAAAACTAAATGAGCTCAGTATCAATATAAAGAATCCGAGAGAACAATATCTATGAATCTAAAGCCTCCCAAAGGAATATCAATGCTTATATTTTTTTGAACTTTGAAAGACTCATTCGTTAAAATATCAACGACTTTAATTGGATGAATTTTATTAAAAGTCACCTTAACTTCTCGTTCTTTAGGATTAATATAACCCGAATCTACAAGAGTCAATCGCAACTTCTTTGGAGCTATTTCTGCTACGACCCATCCAACACTTCCACTAACAGTTATTGGCAATAGCTTTTTAGATTTTTCAATATCTTCTTTAATTACCCTATAAAAAGTATCGGCTGAATATACCTCTTTACCATCTTTTGATAGATATTGACGTCCATCGGTTATATATTCTTTCAGTTTACCTTTATAAATGTGGTGTAGGTTTTCATCTAATTGCTTTCGTTTATCTTCTGCATTAAGAAATACACCATTTTGAGGAGGCGTTATTAATACCATGCCGTTATTATAGGTTGGTATAAAATTTAATCGTCTTTCTTTTGCTCCTGCAGCATATCTAGAAAAATCCCACTCTGTATTAGGAGCTCCAGGCCATGTACCATTTAAGCGACTAAATACCAAAGGATTGTCTGCCTCTTCTTGTTTGTTATAAAAAACAACTGGTTTTACATCATTACCATATTCAATATATCGTTCATCTGGATGTGCCATACTTAAATACACAGGCGAAAAACTTAAAATCTCTGAACGTTTTGGCACATACAAAGCACCTTCAGCTATTAAATCCCACAATAGGCTCATATACGCTTGGTCTACCGCAAAATTATCTAAATACTGCGCTCCACTTGCTATACTGTATACCATAGTCCTCAAAAAATGGTTGGGAAGCATTTGATGAGCGTGTTGCCTACTCCTATCAAAACTTGCATTATCTCTGGCGCAACGTGCTCCCCAACTATCGGTTGCACCACTAGACCAAATCCCTAACCTCGATGCTAAGCTAAGTTCCATAGACTTATCTGTGGTTTCCTCCATGGCAGGGATAAACACATCTGAAAATTCTCCAGAAATCAATCGTTTCCAATTATCTAAATAAATGCTGGATTGCCAGAATAAATGCTTAGTTCTAATAAATATTTTGGCATTTTTTTCTCTAGAATACTTTGCTAAAGGATATATTAAACCTTCCATAACATACTCAAAATCTTTAGTATGATCTTCCAATTCAGGGTAAACTAAAACTGTTTTTTTACCATTGGCTTTATCTAAAATTTTCTTTGTAGTTGAAAGTTGGTACATATATGGATCGTTACCATGACCTGCCCAATACGAAATACCTTTTCCAAACTCATAATTAGAAGCAATACTTTCTACCAATTCTTTTTGAGATGCTGTATATTTCATGCGTCTATCACGCCTATTTCTGTATTTTTCATTTAAAATAGAAGACCTATCCCAGTTTTCTTTAGCTCTAGTTCTTGGTTTGATTAAAAACGTAGGATTGTCATACTTACTTTCAATACGTTCTATGGCTGTTTTAGCTGCTTCATTATTGCGGCTTTCAGACATAAAATATACAGGTTGCGATTTATTTTCGCTGGATGGTCTTACATATTTTTTTAAACTTTCTTTTATGCGAGCTGTATTATCTAAAATAGTTTGGATTTTCCCTGGAGGATTCAAATTTATAAATTCATTTTTCCAACTTTTTATATTAAGATTGATAATGTGAATAGAACTTCCGCCACTTTGAGCACTAGCCAAAATAATTTTATTTGTTTTTTTATCGTTCCACATATCGTTAAATGCATACTTACATGCTAAAATCTCTGTTTTATCGACATTCATATCAGCATCTACCAGTAAAATACGTGAACCAAACATGACTAAGAACTTTTCTTGCCCGCCATCTTTTACCCATTCTGGCTGAGTAACACGATACCCGAAAGTATCTAACTTATTGTATAATTTTGTAATGCTAAACTCCTTTGGACTTTCTATACCAAAATCCATTTTATAAAAGCCACTACCCTTATTTGCTTCTCCCGTTTTACCTATTAGAACTTCACTAATACCGTCCCTATTGGTGTCTACAATTCTTACCTCGCCTAAACGCCCCGTTTTATTTATTTCTTTCTTAAATGGTTTACTTTCTAAAGGTTTAAAGTAATAGAAACTGCCATTTGAATTTGTTGCAGCAATACCATGTACCACCAAAATATCTGACCCATCTTTATACTTAGCCGGTCTTATATAATTCGTTACAAAAGCCTTAACTGTTTCTTTAGAGTTTTTATGTCTTGCCTTATCTAGTGAAAATATACTTGTATCAATATCTAAAACCTGTTTCCCATTGGCATCCAAATAATAAATATGTGTATCATAACTTCCTACAACAACAAAGGCTTTATTCTCTTTATAAGTAACTGCAACCGATTTAAATGGCGCTTCATTTTTTGAAAATTGCCACATTAATTGTCCTTTATTGTCTAAACAGTAAAGTGTTCCATCTGCATTAGCCACCAGTATTTCGTCTTTTTTATCTCCATTGATATCTTCACACCAAACATCATGATTCATAAAACCTGAAAGTTCATTTTTCCATAATAGCGCACCTGAATATGAGTAAGCCAGAACTGTACCTTCATAACTACTCGCCACCAAAACCGTATTTCCATTAGCTTTAGCTGTTCTTACCAAACTGATAGTATACCCTGTTTCTATACTTGTTACTCCTTTAGAACTTTGGGCAAAAAGCATACTAAGTTGAGCTGCACAAACTAATATTAATGTACAAATCTGCTTTTGTTTTATCATTTCGATTTTTTTGAATTATGAATAGACTATTTACTGACCAAAACCACCGTCACCATGAATACGTTTGACTTGTTTATCTTCTTTTGGTTTAATTGAATTATGATTTGGGTCATAAACCCAAATAACTTCATCTTTTAACTCCTGGTTTTCACCGCTTGCTATGGCAATAATTTTGTTTTCACCTTTTACTAACTCAACATCTTTAAAAATCGCAATATGGTAAGCATTAGGTTCTATTTCTCCAATTAATGAATCATTCACATAACATGTTACTTTAGAAAGATTTGTATAGATTTTAATTGGTGTTTCTACTTCATTTCTAATGTCATGACGCTTACTTGTAATATGAACCATTGGTGTATTAGACCAATTTGCTTTATAAAAATAAAACGCATCTTTTTTAGTTTTTCTATTGAAAGTGACTAGGCCTTTATCGTTTAAAGCGATAACCCCTCCTTCTTCTCGCTTTACGGATGCAAAATCAAACATATTCCAAACAAAAGAACCCCAGATATAAGGCGTGCTACTGTAACTTTCCCAAGCAGCTTCATGCACTTTAGCTTGCCATTCCTCAGGATGCCAAAAACTTTTAGGAACCGGTTGCTCTGGATTTTGCTCATGATGTTTAATATTAGCACCAGCACCATGCTCGCTAAAACAAAACCCTCCATCTTTACTGGTGTTTTTGTACTTGTTCCATTGTTTAGCATTTTTTAAATGCTCAAAAGGGTCGTACCAACCTGGATAACGATTCCAACCCAAAATATTTGGAATTTTATTTATTTCTGGAGCAGCCATGTGGCTTGTTGCTGCTATAGTTGGACGCGTTTTATCTTCAGCATTTGCTAACAATTTTAAATCCATTAGCATTCTATGTGGATCATTTTTCTTGACATGAATTTCATTAAACAATCCCCAAGCAAAAACAGATGGGTGATTGATTTGTTGACGAATCATATCTTTAAGTTGGTTTTTAGTAGTTTCAGCAAATGCTTTATCTTCATTCATTGATCCTACAAGTGGAATCTCTGACCAAACCAAAATCCCCGCTTTATCACACAAGTCCACGAGATCATCTGAATGCTGATAATGAGCGCAACGCAATGCATTTGCCCCCATTTCTTTAATTAAATCAATATCTTCTTCTAAATGTTCTTTTGAAACTGCCCAACCAATATCTTTTCTATCTTGATGTTTTGATACGCCTCGTAAGCGATAGGGCTTATCATTAAGAAAGAAGCCTTTCTCGGCATCAATATAAAAGCTTCGTAAACCAATATTTTGAGTAACTCTATCTACCAATTCACCGTTGGGTTCTCTTACTTCTGCTACAGCTTTATACAGATAGGGGTCTTTTGTACCATGCCATAGATGCGGATTCTGTAACTCTAATGTTAATGTGTACGGTGCTGTTAAATTTGGAGAAATGTTTATGTATATTTCTTTAGCAGCTACTTCTTTATCTTGATGGTCTAACAGCTTAACCCGATATAAATAACGTCCTTCTTGAATGGTTTCACCTATTTCCTTTGGAAAGTGTGTAAAAGGTAACCCGTTAGATGTACCGTTAGAAATCCAACCTATAACTTCTAGTAATGCTTTTTCATCAGACACCTCAGATTGTAACCATGTTACTCCTTTTGAGACATGATCTGTTAACGCAAAACTAACTTTAGCTGTTTCTATTAAAAAAACTGATCTATACAATCCTCCGTAAACGTTAAAATCACCTCCCAACGGAGCAATATCCGTAAACTTAGAATTATCAACCGAAACCACTACTATATTAGGTTCTGTATCTGAAAGGTATTTTGTGATCTCAAAACCAAACGCACCAAACGAACCTCTGTGAGCTCCAACATGCTTGTTATTAATATATACGTTTGCTACTTTGCTTGCCGCTCCAAAACGTAAAAAATAACGTTTATTCTTTTTGAAATTAATATCTAGAAGCTTTTTATACCATCCAACCCCTTTGTAATACTCTTTATTTCCTTTTTGCGCTTCTTGAAACCCCCAATTATGAGGTAGTTTAATAGGTTGCCAATCATTACTATTTAGATTAATCTTGTCTAATGATTTTATTTCATTTTTTATAAAATGCCAATCAGAATTTATATTAAAAACTGTTCTTGGTAATGATTTTCTATTGCTATTTTGACCAAAAACTAGTGAAAAAAAGTTTAAGGTTATACCAATCAGTATGACTCGTAACACAAACCAATTACCGTTTTTTTTCTTTAAAATCATATAAATATGTTATCTAAATTACAAATGTTTATTTGCATTGATCTTTAAAAGTATCCATCCTATTTTTTAGAAGCCAACCACTCCATTGCCATTGTGGAAACTGATTCTGGGGCTACTTGATGCCCGCCTTCATGAGAAAAATGCTTAACTGTACATTGATGCTTTTTAAGCGTTTTGGCATCTATATCTTTCCACTTATTAGCACCCATATCTTTAATGCCATTAACTTGTGCAATCCGCATCCCTTTTTGATAAGGTTTATCTTGATATGTATCTCCACCTAACCAGCCACCATAAGCTAAAATCCCTGCGAATTTTTCATTCCTTCGTGTAGTTAACTGGTATGATCGCATTGCGCCACCTGAAAAACCAGACAAATAAACCCTAGAAGTATTATGAGGTATATTTTTAAATATGGCATTTAGCAGCTCGTCTTCCATTTTTTGCTCTAAACTGTGATTTTTCATACCATTTTTAAGCATATCGCATCCCACCAAAATCCATCCCATTTTTTCTACACTAGCCTTCATCTTATTCAAAATGCCCAAACCATTCCCTCCTGGGCTAAAAGCTATTATTAAAGGGCGTTTTTTTGAAGTCTCAAAATTTGATGGTGTATAAACATGGTACATCATATTGGTATCACCTTCTGCCTTAAACTTAATTGTTTCACCAGGCTTTAATTGTTCAATACTTTCAAATTCATCTACATTTAATCGCTTTTGAATATCAAAAAAACCATTTGCAAATGCAATACCCAAACGCTTTAAGCCTTCAGTATTATAATGCAAATTATCTTTATGCTTTGGGTAATCATTCCATAAAGTATCTGTTGATGTTTCTACCAACTCAGAGAAATAATCCTGTTCCACAAATTTTTTCATTCCAGTTCTAACCACATCAACTCCGTTCTCTACTTTACGATTTAAAGCATTAATTTGTCCCAGAACAAAAGGCATTTGTGGTACATTCAAATCGGTTCGATAAGCATTTACAAGCTCTTTTAGTCCGTTTTTATATTTTTTTGCAGCAATAGCGTTATTTGTATCACTTTCTCCTTGCATCCAACCCAATCCAATTATTTTATAAGATTTGCTCTGCTTTTTTAGATACTCTAAGTTTTGATTAATATCTGAAATATGTAAATCGTATAGTTTTAGTTGTTGTTTATACTCGGTTTTTTCAGTAAGTAGTACTTTGCTTTTATCCCATTTTGGATTCCATGCACCATATAAGGATGTGCCTCCATGTGCCCTTTTTATAAACAAAAACTCTTGATGAGGATAGGCTTCAGAAAGTGTAGCCCCCAACATAAGTTCTAAACCAAATCGTTTTGAAAAATTGTATTGCTTACCAGACGTATTGTTGTAATAAGATAATGGTTGTGCTGTTTTACCATTATAGCTCAGAGACACTTTTTTTGATGCTTTAACTATACGCTGTTTTGTTTCAGGATCTAATTCATAATAGTTTCCTGCTCCTACCATGTTAGATTGTCCTGCTAGCAACACAACATGTACATCATATTTTTTAACCTGTTTTTGTGCAAATGTGTAATTAAAAACAGTTGCAAAAAAAATAATAGTTAAAAATTGAATACACCAATACTTCATACTTCATCTTTTCTAATAATAATTACTGTAACTATAAATTCACCCCTGTCCCTTGTAAGGAATTATCATGATCCCACATAATTAACCAAGGATCTTTTGTATTTAACTGAAAATCTTTCATTTTTAGTTTCATGGACTCTAAAATCTCTTGATAATCCTCTTGCTTTGCTAAATTATCGCTCTCTCCTGGATCTTTTGATAAATTAAAGAGTTCAAATTCTGGTCGATACATGTAGTCCTTAACTGTACGCTTTCCAAAATACTCTTTATTGTTTCTGTAAATACCTTGCCATGTGGAAGCCGCCCATAAATCTGATGCAAAAGGGTAATCTAATTGATAAGCTACATTCCATATAAGTTTGTAATCCCCATCTATAACTACGCGCATGGGGTAGTACATTGTAATTTCATGAAATGTATGAGATGCATAGATTTTATCCCATCCGTTTGGCTTTTCCTGATCAATAATAGCATTAAATGATTTTCCATGAAACTCATTTTCTTGATAAGACACATCTGCCATATCCAATATGGTTGGTGTTAAATCTACCCAAGAAATTCTGGCATTGTTAACAATACCCTTTTTGCCTTTTGTTGGGTCTTTTATAATACACGGTAGCTTAATTCCCGGTTCGTAAACAGTGGTTTTAGCACCTGGAAATGCCATACCGTTATCTGAAATGTAAAACACAATTGTATTATCAAGTTTACCAGCTTGTTCTAAATGTTGCATTAATCTCCCAAAACCTTGGTCTATTCTTGAGATACTTTGATAGTATTGCGCAATTTCCTCCCTTGACTGTTTTGTATCGGGTAAAAAATCGGGAACCAAAACATCTTTTGGATCATATACAATTTGCTCTACATCTTTATATCCTTCGGGTTTATTACCAAATGAATTTGGGATATCCCATTTTTCTGGTTTAAAAGGGTGTCCTCTGTGAGGGTCATCTGTACAGAAATATAAGAAGAAAGGTTTTTCAGAATTTAATACACCTTTTGAAGCATCGGCCATTTCAACTGTATTCCTTGGATCGGCATTTAAAACCTCATCAAACAAATACACACTTTCTGGAGCTACATGGTATTTACCAATTCTTGCTGTTAAATACCCCACATCAGACAATCTATTTGAGAGTGATTTAATCCCATCAAACGTACTAAAATGGTGATAGTCATGCACATGTCCATATGATCCTGTAGCATGTCCAAATTTACCAGAAAGTATCACAGATCTACTGGCCGCACAACTGGCACTTGTACAATAGGCATTGGTAAACCTAACACCTTCAGCTGCCAACTTATCCAGGTTTGGTGTTTTTATAACGGGATTGCCATAGCTCCCTAAGGCATCAGTCCCATGATCGTCCGCAACAAACAAGATGATATTAGGAGTAGTATTATTAACAGTTTTATGTTTGTCACTTTTGTCTTGAAAACAAGACGTAATTATTATAAATAGTATCGAGACACAAAATCTCTCTAACAGATAACAAAATTTATTTTTCATGAAGAAGTAGTTTAGAAAATATAAAAATATCTTTTTTATCAATAAAATCATGTATCTTAAAATAAATATATGGTACACATAAGTTCAAGTGGTTTCAATTATCTGTTGCATTGATTAACTTAGTAAAAGAGTTGGATAAAACCCCATTATAGAACACTATCTAAAATAAATAGTAATGAAAACTGAAATTACAAAATTAGGACTATTAATGTTAATGATATTTAGCTTTACCTTGTCATCATAAACGCAAGAAAAGAATAAACCTAAATTTGAGAAAATTTTGATACTGACAGTAATGGTTCCATTTCTTTGGAAGAATTTAAATCCGCAAAAAGAAAAAATGAAATATCTGCGGATAAATTAGATGGAGATGGAGCCCTTATACTAGCCGAGTTAAAAGAAAACTGGGATGAAAAAAAAGGTAAAAAGAAGAAAAAACACTAGTCATTTTACAACATTATACTTTAACTTAAGATCAAATCTTTAACTATTACAACTTATTTAACAGAAATAGTATAACTTCCCGTTAAATCTACTGCATTTGCGCTTATCGTAATCTTACCTTTTGTATTACCAATTCTTATTAACGCTGTTGCTATACCTGCTTCCGCTTTCACTTTTTCAACATTCAGAGTTTTAACATCACCGTTAATTGAGACATTAATATCTTCGAAAAAGTCTGGGTTTATGGTACCATTTTCATCCACACCAGCGATATACAAGAACAAAACATCATTTACTCCAGATTGGGGTGCTTTTCCGCTTTTATCCAACCACATCTTAAGTTTAGTAACGGCCTGAGGCGTTTTTACGACATCTTCTGCAACTTTTTTTCCGTCTACATAGCTTTCAGCTTTTAAACTACCTTTTATAAATGTTGGTAATTTAAAGGTAAATGGTGGGTGGTTCAACCCTTTGGAAATTTCATCATTGTCAGGTTTTTGTATACTCACCAAATTATCATTCAAATATAGCTTCACTTCTTCAGCATTGCTGTATACCTTAACATTCAATGAGGATGTATCGTTCCAATAACTGGCTATTTTAAGTATATGACCTTGGTCTCTATCTTTCTGACTTTGATAAAAATAATAGGCAAACTTTGGCAACCTAAAGATATCCATTAAACCAGAATGTTCAATATCATCATGATACCCACGGTTATAATCGTACATCACCCAATAACTGTCAGAATAAGCTATTGTGTTCGCTATGTTATCGTTATGGGCCTCCTGCACATTTTTAGCTTGACGTAACATACGTGCCTCTCCATAAGCTCTAGTCTGACGACTGCTTAATTCATTTCGTAATTCGTTAGGCAGTTTATCTTGATTGAGTCCTGCATTTTTAGAAAAATATTCCCAATCGCCATACTCTGAAACGGAAAGTGGTTTGTCTTTTAATTCATGTGGATGTAAAATACGGTGTTGGCGTGCTTGTAAATAAATATCGTATACTTCGTCCATCCATCCACAGGAATACACCTGTTCTCCAGGATATTCAGAATGTACAATTTTATCAAGTTTCTCCATAAAAGGAATGGGCATTTTGGTTTCGTTAAGTGAAACTTCCCAAGCCATTACACAAGGATGGTTTCTATCTCGACGTATCAAATTTGTTGCAGATTTATAACAATAATCTCTAAACGCATCTGTATCGTTATAAAATTGCCACCCTAAGATAGCATCTATCACCACCAAACCTAATTCGTCGCAAGCATCCATAAATGCAGGCGATTGTGGATAGTGAGACAAGCGTATGTAATCAAAACCTGCGTCTTTTATTTTTTTAGCATCACGATATTGGGCGTTATCTGACAAAGCATATCCTACAAACGGATACTCTTGATGCCGATTAACACCTCTTAAAAACGTTTTTTCACCGTTGATGTACAGTTGGTTATTCTTGAACTTAAACTCACGAATACCAAAGCGCGTAGTTTCTTCATCAATAACTTTTCCTTTTAAAAGTACTTTGGTTTTTAAGTGATATAGATGCGGATGCTTTGGAGACCATAAATTGGCATTTTGTAATGAAAACTGCTCGCTAATATCCATGTCGCTTTCAGCTTCAATATCAATTCTTGCAGACCGATTTTCTTCAACCAACTGTTCATCGTAATATATAGATTGTACCAACTCTACTGATTTTGGGACTTTGGTATCATTCACTATATGGGTTTTTACGCTAACTGTAGAGGTTTCTTTCGAAACTTTAGGTGTGCTAACAAAAATACCTCCTCCAGCAACTTTATCTGCTAAAACAGGGTGCGATATATACACTTTGTCTTTGACGCTTAACCATGCATTCCGATACAAACCACCATACATGTTAAAATCCAATCGTTTTAAGGGTTTGGGACCTGTTATAGGGTTATCGGTATTATTTAAACGTACCGCTATGGTATTTTTAGCATGACGTTTTAGATATTTTGTAGCATCCATAACCACTGGCAGATAACCTCCTTGGTGCATGGATACTTCCTCACCATTAATCCAAACGATGGAATGGTTCATAGCTGCTTCAAACTCAATAAATACTTTTTTATCTTCCGTAAAATTTGGAATATCGATAGACTTACGATACCAACACACACCTTGCCATTGATTATTAACCACCAGAGGTTCTATGTGTGCTGTATGAGGTAAATGTACTAGCTCCCAATCAGAATCATCAAAGTCGGTATCTTCATAGCCTTTTTCTGAAAGATTAGATGTTTCTAATCTCTTGAATTTCCAATTAGAATTGATTTTTATTGTTGAATCTTTGACCTCTTCACAAGATTGAAAAATGATGCCCAACAGTAAAATAAGGCCATAAAATTTCAAATATTTTAACACTCTAAACTTCATAACTCTTTGTTAGTTTTTAGCTTTTGCTTTAGTCTTAGCCTTTTTGTACAAATTGGTAAAACGCTTATATCCTATTTCTTCACCGGATTGCATTTTGGCATAATCTCCAGGCATTTCTTTTTTTAACCATTTCATTATTTCTGGTCCTTTGGTAATCACAGGATGATATACATCACTCACAGGTTTTAATTCTTCATCATAAGCTTTTACTTTTTGGCGTAGCTTTTGTAATACAGGTTCATAATCTGGGTTTTGTGCTAAATTATTTAGTTGATGGGGGTCTTCCTTTAGATTGTACAACTCTTCCTTTGGTTTGGAAGGCTCGAAAAATGGCTTTTGATTGTCGTTTAATTTACCCGCCTTATAAAGCGTTCTCATAACATGAACCGCTGGTCTATAAAATTCTAAGTAAGCCTGATGGGCATCATAAGGCAATTCGGGTTTATCGTTTCTTATATACGACCAATCTTCTGAAACTACAGCTCTGGATTGTTCCTCTATCTCATCCCATAAATCTCTGGCTCCATAAACATATTGTCTATTAAATTCTTTAGAAAATATAGGTTGTCCCGTCATATAATCTGGTACTTTAACCCCTGCAAAGTCAAGAATAGACGCCGTTATATCAGTAGCACTAACAACGTCTTTTCTTACCTGTCCTCCTTGAAATTCTTTTGGATAATAGACAATGAGAGGTATTCTTAAACCAGGATCTTGCAAATAGCCCTTACCACGAATGTTACAACGGCCATTATCGCCTATAAATATTACAACTGTATTATCTGCCAACCCTTTATCTTCCAATTCTTTAAAAAGCATACCAACCTCGGCATCCATATATTCAATTTGATCCAAATATTTTGCCCAATCCAATCTTATTGCTGGGTGATCTGCCATATAAGGTGGCATTTCTAATGTTTTTGTATCTACAGGATGTTTTGATTGTTTACGAATATCACTCCACCATTCACCTCTATGGGTCACCTTAAGTTGAATTTGTGCAAAAAACGGTTCATCTGCTTTTGTAAACGAATCGTATTTATCAAAAAGTCCAAATTGCGTTATGCCGTCCCAAGGCCCAATAGGGTCGTGCTTAAAGTTCACATCTATTTTTCGTCCCTTATCAAATACCTGTTCATGACCTAAAACACATGTGTAACCTACCTCTCTCAATTTAGCCGTAAAGGGTTTAAATTGTGGATCCAAGACAACATCCCTGTTACTTCTATGGTGGTGTGTGTTTGTTTTTACCTGATGTGTACCAATCATCATCGCAGAACGACTAGGTGAACATATAGAATTGGTAACAAAGGCATTATCAAAACGAATACCCGCATTTGCCATTTTGTTTAGGTTTGGGGTCTTTACATTTGGCATACCATAACATTCTAAATCTGTACTCATATCTTCAGCCATTAACCAAATAATATTTGGTTGTACTGTAGATGCTTTTGTTTTGGGTTCGGAATTTTCATTAGTCTTACATGATGTAGACATTAAGACTAGAGATATGATGAATGTATTAGTAAATTTCATTTTTTCGAATTAAGATCTATAATATTATGATTGAATTAGTCTAAAATACTCATAGAAACACACCAGATTGTCTCTCTAAATAAAAAGGCAGTACTTAAACGTAAAATTGGTGCAAAAAACACTAAAACCCATTAGTTAGATGACTATAAAACATTATTATTTTAAGATTTTTTTTATTGCTTCCTCGAAATCTAATAAAAAAGCATAGTTGCAAGCTTCTGAAATCATAGTATCATAAGTAAAGAAAACCAGAATTCATTTTATAAAAACTCAAAATCCCTAATAGAGGCTTGAGTTTTTATATTGAAACATTTATTTTATAAGAAAAAGATAAACTTCTTTAAATAATTTTTTCTAATCTAAACCATAAAAAATCAGTTATAAATTTATTCCTTAACAAACTTCAAGGTTTGCTCTAATCCATTGTTTTCCAATAGTATAAAATAAAGACCTGACACCAAATTAGCAGTATTAACTTTACCGCTTATTACTTTTTGCGTGCTAGTCTCTCTACCAGAAACATCAAATATTCTCGCTATAGCGCCTTCTGTTGCTCCTGATATGAATAAGGTATCTTTAGCTGGATTAGGATATAGATACAGAGATTTATCAATCTCTCCTGCTTTATTTAAACTAAGAACAGAAGAAGCTGCTGTAACTATTTCTTGTCTTCCTTGGTTATCACCAGTAGGAAAGGTTATGTTATAATCTGTAGCGTCTACTTTAACTAAAACTGAACTTTTATCATGATTAGGGTCTGCAACAAATATTTTATCTCCATCTATTGCTAATAAACACGGTACATCTACCTGAATTACAACCCCATTAGACGCAATTACAGACCCAGCCTCATAAAATGAGGCGTATAATCTATCATCTATTTCAATGGCATGTACACTTTCAGTATTTACTAGAATAGTTGGTCTCTTACTTATTCTATCTGGTATATTGGTACCATCTGCCTGTGGATAAATAAAATAAGCATAAGACTCATTGGCTGGTGATTGCCCATGATCTATCCAAGTACTAAAAATAGTCCCCTCGTCTTCTTGGTCCTTAACTGCCTCTAATTTACTCCAATTGTCTTGCCTAAAGCTAACATCTACTTTAAATGGTGTTGTAGATTGGTACACAGCATTGTCATGATACACCCAGTCATTGGCAGACATTGCCGTTTCTCCAGCAGGTAAAACCGTATTGTTTTTATCTTTGGCATCACCAATATTAAATGATTGTTGTATAGTTGTAAAGACATCATCTGCTGTACCAGTAAACTCTGAAGTGATAGTATTTCCGTCATTATTAATCGTTTCGATAATAGTTGTACCAGTACCATCTATACCGCTACCTAAACAAACGATAACATCTTCATCAAAAAACCAAGATTTCTTGGCATATAAATTTACTCTTTTATTGATCATAGAAGCCATACCTCGAGAGTTTACCGTACCAATACTTCCAGCATACGTGGTTTCTCCTAAAGCTTCAACCCTGTTATAATGACCATGGATTAAATTATTAATACCTTGATCACAAGTTACCCCTGGTAGCATTTTCCAGTTCCACAAAGCACCTATATTTTCATATTCTTTTCCTGATTGTTGAAACATCAGTACGCCATCCGACTGGTGCAGTCCGCGTTGATTTTCGCCATTAATGCTTTCTCCCCTTAGCACTCTGGTTGAATTCATTCTTACAGAAGCATACCAGTTTGCTGTTCTGGCAATAGCCAGATCTGATTTCCAAAATGATTTAAACCCGGTCAATTGATTAGGCCAAGTCAATATTTTTTCATATTCACTTGCAAAACTAGGGTCAGCTTTAATCATGATTTCCTTACCGCGAAGTCCTTTATTGGCTCTGTCAAACGTTTGGTTGTAGTCATTGGTTCTTGGCATAAGATTGTAGTCCATTTCATCATCCCAGTAAGTCCAACTTATACCATCTACAAAATAATTTCGTATAAACTCAAACGTATTTGCATTAGCTTGTACATCAAACTTATAAGGTGTTCCTGCTGCTATTTCTAGCCAGTCTAAATTATCAATGTAACTCGTACCATAGTTACCAAACTGCACTATGTATGTACCCGTGCCATCCGTTCTTGTGGAACCATCAGGATTAAACTGATTTCCATGAAAATGGAAGCTTCCATCTGGTTGGATACCCTCTTCCCCTGAAGGTTGCGTGTATTGCTGATAAATTTGATTTATTTGATTGATTAATAAGGCTTCATCATCTGTAAACATGGCAATTAAAACTTGTGTTTCGTTTCTCCATGCTGAGTTACTATTTTTATATTTATTTGGTTTTGGTGCCCTGTCCATAATAGCTTTAAGAGCAGGGTTTTTAGACACTCCACCAGTAGTGGTTTCATGATAATTATATTTATCTAGAACAGGTTCTACTTTTTCTATGTTAAGAAATGTAGTAATAAGATCTTGTTGCGCATAAATCGTTTTTCCTGGAAAGTTACTAGTTTGATAATCTTTTAGAACCCAATGGTCAACCCCTAAATATACAGCATTTAGAACATCAGTATTTTGATACCATAGTATATTGTTAGCATCAGAATATGCTCTGGATAATATTTTTAAACGAAAAAGATGTTCACGAGATGTCCATTTCGTGGTCTGAACATCAACATTGTAAACAATATCTGACCAACTGCCAATCATTTCAGAGTCAGTGGGGTGAGTCATCAATTGGGTATCTATATAATCTTGTATAACCGCATCTTCTGGTATAGAACGATTATATTCATTTACCAAATTATCTCTAATAAGATCATAATCTTGGATGTTTGTTTGGGACATTCCTGTAAAACTTACTAAAAGTAGAATTAGTTGTTGCGTAATTTTTTTCATTTCTGTCTTATTTTATTGTTAGAGATATTTAGTTTTCCACATTTTCTATATGTTTTATATCATTATCATAGATTATCCATATCTATCTATTCTTTTAAAAATTGTTCTATTTTATAAGACATAGCCTCTGTAATATCAGGTTTGTATCCAGACTTTACAAATCTATATACTCCATTTTTATCAATGATGATATTTGTTGGATATGACTTTATATCAAATTTACTTGCTATCCATCTACCATCCTCAACAATATCGTATTTAAAAGGGGTATTCCTTAAAAATTTACTCAACTTATATTCTAAATCCAAAGCAACAGCTATAAATTCCACATCCTCATCTTTAAATTTTTCTTTTAGCTCATTTAATTGCGGGATTTCCTTTTTGCAAGGAGCACAAGTAGTAAACCAAAAGTTTAAAACAACAACCTTGTTTCCCAAAATTTCCTTGCTCTTAAAACGTTTCCCCTGTAAACTTTTAAAAGAAAAGTTTGGGGCATTTTGTCCAACCAATTCTACATTCTTTTCTTTGATTTTATCATATCTCTCTTTAACACCAGAAACATACGTTTTATGCTCTTCTGGTGTTCTAACAGAAAAACCCGCCAAACTATATGTAGTTTCAGGTAACTTCTTGTATAAGATATTTTTTGCAGTAACTGTATATGTCCCAAAACGTTTATCTTTTGTAGTGTATTTTAATAAGAAACCGTTTGCTTTAAATTGCTTTACATATCTTAATCCAAACTTATCTGTGGTTAATATCTCTTCAGTATTTCCTTTTATATTTACAGTATAAACTTGACACGGCATCCCTAAAAACGTTTTGGTCTCATCATTCTGAATTGTAACATCTCTGGTTGGTTCTTTAAAACCACGTATTACAGCATTCTTCGCTTTTTTATTGGCCAAACAAGAGTACGTAAGCTCTTTGTCATAATCGTTAAAATTAAACAATTGGATATCATTTCTATTCGAAAAGCTTTTTTCAATCATCTTATTTTTATTGAAAATCACCACAATCTCTCTTTTAAAGTATATGGAGTTTTTCTGTTTATCAGTTAACTCATTATGATATTCTACATCATAAGTAATGATAACATCGTTAACAATATTATTGGCTTTATCGGTTTTCCATTGGGCATGAATTGTTGAGCAAAAAAGTCCAATAAACAGAATTTTAAATACTATTTGTTTCATATATATAGTTGTAATAAAATCTTATAAGTTACTGAATACCCCTCCAGAAAATGGATAATTCATGCTCTTTACACTTTCTCTTTTTAAAATATCGTTGGCATGCTTTACAATTTCGGGATGTTGTTTAGATACATCATTTTCTTCATTAATGTCTTTTGACAAATCATATAGTTCGGTATGATAATTATCTCCATATCGCACCGCTTTCCAGTTATCGATACGTGTTGCCTGACGGAAGCCTTTTACGGATGGTCCTTCTTGAATTTCCCAATACAAAAACTCATGCTTTGTCTGTGGTTTACCTAATAGTTCTGGTAAAATTGAAATCCCATCGATGTTTTCAGGTACTTTGGCTCCTGCAACTTCTGCCAAAGTTGGCATCATATCATAAAATGTACTTGGGTGATTACTTACTGTACCTGCTTTAATTTTGTCTTTCCAGTAAGCAAACATAGGTACTCGAACCCCACCTTCATAAACATCACGCTTATGTCCTTTTAAATCGCCTGAGCTATTAAAAAACTTATAACTGTGATGATTCTCGTTATTTGGACCATTATCACTAGAAAATATAATCAATGTATTTTCTAACTCACCTGTTGCTTCTAACTTGTCAAACAATCGTTTAATTTGGGTATCTAACATTGTAATTCTCGCTGCATGACGGCGCTCTATTTCAGGCCATTCTTCAATTTTATCGGCATACAAATCTGTTTTACTTAAAAAGAACTCATGAGCATGCGGAATCCTGTAAGACATATACAAGAAGAAAGGTTTGTCGTTTTCTTTTTCATCTAAATAATTTAATGCGAAATTGGTTCTGAATTCATCTAAGCATTTGTAATTATTATAATTATAAAAAATTGAATCTTCTGTATTATTTACCCAATGCACGCGCTCATCAATCATATTACCTTTTGCAGACCTTCCCCATTGTTCCTGTACAGCATAATCGAAACCTCTACCTTTTGCCCAGGTAGACACATCTTCTGGAACACCTAAATGCCACTTGCCAATCATAGCCGTTTGGTAACCTGCTTGCTGCAATACTTCACCAATTGTAGCTTCTGATTTTTTTAACGGCACTCTATCCCACTTACCATTAATGCGCCCTTTATTACCACGAATACTCAAATGTCCAGTATGTAAACCTGTCATTAATACGGCTCTTGATGGTGAGCAGACCGATGTTCCTGCATAGAAATCGGTAAATTTCATACCTTTTGATATTAACTCATCTAAAAAAGGCGTTTTTATAACATCCTGCCCGTAAGCTCCCAATTCACCATAGCCCATATCATCAGCTAATAGAAAAACTATATTAGGCTTATTTAATGTTTCTCTAGATTTTGTTATAGATTCATTATGCGTTTTCTCTTGTTTTTTACATGATGTAAGGCACAAAAAACAAACAGCAAAATTTAAATAAATGATATATTTAACGGCTATACTCAATTTAGTAAACTCGGTTTAGTATTCAACATCTATAAAACGCATCGATCCAGCAGGAACCGTAACTTTTATAGTACTTCTTTTTATTTTCAACTTTTTATCTTTTAAAATATCTTTGGCATATTTCGGTTTTCTATTTTGAAAAATTATTGTCGCTTCCCTTTCTTCAGGCGTCAAATACCCTTGATCCATCAAAATTATTCTAGTATGGTTTTCATCTAGTTTTACGGCTCCCCATGCGCAACCTTCAACCAAAACAGGTAATTTTTCTGCACCTTCTTTTACTTTCGAAAGAATTTCACCTCCAAACTCTTTAGCTTGTGTTTTTTCACCTCCAACAATCCCCACCTTACCAGTACTTAAAATAAAGGGTGTATTGTTAGCTTCTAATTTTGATTTATGTTCTGATGGTACTATAGGAACCATACCATAAGGCAGTTCTGGCAAGTAATTATTCCATCTATAATCTGTACCAAGTACTATTTTAGAAAAATCATGTTCTGGAAGGCTAGTACCTGACCAATGCATTTGAGCTACAGATAAAACCGCATTATCATCATCATCCTTATATTGTAATAGATTGTGGTGTGAATCAATAGATTCAACTAAATGTTCATCTACTTCATCTATTAAATGCCATGAGCCGATATTAAGAATATCCTCTTTTTCCACTAACGGAAGTACTCCAGATTTCATAAGTGCATATAATACATTCATCCCTGGTTTTTCTAGAAACAATTCATTAAAATTGATGCCTATTCTACAACCATGAGCTGCCATCATCACACCTTGTCTTAAATATGGAGACACGGTGCGTTGCCCACCAGGAGATAAAGGTCTCCAACTTGTTGGGTTGTCATCTATTAAACGCATTGAATAATCATCGATATATCCAGCTGATAGCATCCCTACTCTACCTACTAAATTAATTTCTTGACTTCTAGAACTGGTATCTTCTGATGCTGGCACCAATATATCATTATACTTTCCAGAGAAAAATAACTCTTTCCACAATGGTAGATGAGAAGTCATAGCCCAAAACATATTTTTATATCTAAAATAAAGTTTGGCTTTGTTATTTTTCCGAATTGCTTTTGCTAATCGAGGTACATATTCTCTAACAAAATGGAGGACTCTTGGGTCTTCTACATTATCCATTTCAGCATAAATAAAGCCGTAACAAGTGTTGGGAGCAGCTTCAAGAATCTTTTCTAAAGTTTCTATTCTTGTATAAAAAGGGTCGTTACCGTGACCAGCCCAAATAACAAAAGGTTCATTTGCTTCTTCTTTTTGCTTTGCTTTCTCAATAATATCTTCTCTTGAAAGATCATATTTTTTTCTGCGATCTTTCTTTAGCGCATTCTCCCCTAATTTTTCTACTAAATCTGCTCTACTCGTATTTTCGGACCAAGCGCCACTATTTTGAATAAATAATACCTCGTTAAAATCTAGTTTTTTAACTTCTTTTGGCAACTTAGTTTTAGAAATCATCATCCAAGGTTTACTAGCCTTCTTTTGGTATGATGGCGCCTTGAAATTTAAAGCATCTTTATATAAATCGTTGATATTTTCTTTTACCTTACTATATAGACCAAGATATTGGTGTTTAGTATCTAACCAGTTTTTATTTTCTAAATCAAACCCATATATACTGTTTCCTGCACCTAATTCTCCTACAGCAAAAAGTTTCTTGTTTTGTGCGTCAAAAACTAAATCACTATACGTTGCATTTTTATATTTTTTTCCCGTTTTACTTATTAAATTACCTTTTAAATCGCACACGTACATGACACTACCCATTCTAAAAACAATCTCATCTTTATAAGGTAATAAGCTTACACCTTTAGTATGCGCATAACGCTGTGTATCCTTACCTGTGGCGTTATATTTTGCCAATAGTCTAAAATCGCCATCAACTGCTAAAAAAGAACTCTTCCAATTAATATCGCCAAAAATTAGAATATCATCTTTTTTATCTTTGTTGATATCAGAAACTACAAAATCGGTTATCATTATTTTTGAGTATGCTTTCAAACCATATTTGGTTGCATCTCTGTAAGGTAAAGATTTAATGATCTCTTTAGAAATGGGGTCTATAAACCCAAAGAATTGCCATCTGAATTTGTCATGATTGTAAGTCATTAAAAACAAACATTGTTTATCAGGTTCTATAAAGTTTCCTGCTTCTATTTTTCTAACGACCCCTTTAATTTTAGTCTCAGAAACCAACTGCCCATTTGCATCCAGTTCGTATAATTTATAATCATTACCTCCTGCAAAAATTTGAACTTTCCCGTTTTGATTAATAACTGCTACTTCTGAGAAACGAACCTTATGATCGGGCGTAAATTTCCACAACAGTTTTCCACTACTGTCCCAACAATATATATTACCATTACCACTAGCAGCTATTAAATCATCATTACCGTCATTGTTAATATCAGATGCTTCAATTTCAAACATAACTGCTGGCGAATCGGTTTCGTTTCGCCATAACAATGTACCTTCTGTAGTATGTGCAGATGTTGTGCCCTCAAGCTCAGAAACAAAGATTACGCTATCTCCGTTTATGCTACCTGAAACGCCATTTTTTATGGCGCCGCCGCCTGTGGAAAAATTTTGCGCAAATGCAAAATTTGCAAAAAATAAAAAGATTAAAATCTGTTTTGTCATTGAACTTAAATCTACTTTTAAGTGTCTACTCATAGTTGTCTTAGTTATTACCTTAACCCATTAAGGTGGTATTTCTCGAGTTTTATTAGTCAAGAATTAAAATTAGCAATAGAATATTATAAAGTTGTCTTTCTAGATAAATACAGGTTACTTAAACGTAAAAATCTGATACTCTGAACTAACCAACGCCATTAAGCTGAGCTATTTTTTCTAATATTGTGAAAAACAAGATAGACATGTATAGAGTCATTAATTTTTTAGTATTGAGCGTTCTCATAACCACTAACTTGCAAGCACAAGATGTAAAAAGCGCAACGGTAAATCATACTTTTAGTGTCAGAGTAGTAAAAAACCAAGCAAACATAGATAAGGTAGAACAACTACTTACTAACGACGAATGGAAATTATACACTTTTAGAAAAGATTTTTTTGCTATTCAACCCACAATAAAATACTCTAAAAATGATGGTCCTGTTACTGTTCAAACTAAGGATTGGAAAATGCTGGTTGCTAGTGATGGTACTATTACACTTTTTGATTTAAGAAACAGCAGCCCTAGGAAGGTCGATCTAGAAAACGGAGATACCCTAGAACTTCTGGCTATGGGTCTATTAATTGATGACTTGATTGATTATGAAATAAAGCAAGGAACGTATTATAACTCTCGTGTTAGAACAGCAAACCTACTCATGTGTGTTTATTTCAAAAGAAAACTGCAACCTTTGAATTTAAGTGATGGACAATGGTCTAAAATAGATGCCTTAAGCGTTCAACTGGCTAGAGACATTAGAGATACTAGAAAAAATTTCGAAATAGATGCTGAAATCATGTACAGAAAAGATATTGCTCGTGCATATTACAGAATGAAAAAACTAAAAGGAGAAACGCTATTTAATGCTTATAACAAAGCTGGTGAATTTAGCCAACTTCAAATAGACGGTATTAAAAAAACAGATGATTTACGTGTAGAATACAAAAACAATGCGATGAACTTGCTTAGCAAAAAGCAAAAAACCAAATTGGCCAGTCTAGGAAAAAAATAGATTTCACCCTGATAAGGTCATTGAGCTGAGTCGAAATACTGAATTTCATCTCTGTTCCCAAATTACTCTGTAAGTTTTATGCTGCGATTCCTGGTCACACTTCGATTAAACTCAGTGGAACAGCAAGGAATGACGAAATTATAAATATAACGTTTTGTATAAGAGCTGTAGCGGGTTAAAATGTACTTGTTTTTCAGATAACAATATACTTATTAAATACAATAGCGGTTCGAGTTTGCACCCGAACCGCTATTGCTTATAGACCTTGTTGTAGCTAGTTATTTTAAATCATTTGTCCTCCCGTTACTAATGCTATTTTACTTGTGTTCATTTTTTTAATGCTTTTTATTAGTTAAATAAAATTTATCTATCAATATTAAGCTGAAATAAACTTATTTCGGATTATTTGTTCAAGGGTTGTAGGTGTATTCGCTTCTATTGTTCTAGGTGTTGCATAAGCACCATTAGGGTCACCCAAAGCTTTATATAGATCTACCAATTCATTTTGAACAGTATCGTTAGCACCAAACTGAGCAAATTGATTTTTTATATCATCATAACTCACTTGTTTATATGTAATCTCCTTTTGTAACTCTTCTGAAAAAATATCAGCGGCTTCCTGAGGCGTAATATTGCGAGGTCCCATAATGTTTCTGGTCCATTGTCCTGCCCAATGTGCATCCATAAGATATTCCGCTGCCACATCACCGATATCGTCTGCGCTTATAAAAGGAATGTCATGATTTTGGTCATATGGAAATGAAAAGTATCCATTTTTAAGGATGTCACCCTTTTGTAATAAGAAGTTTTCCATAAAATATCCAGGTCTTAAGAAAACCACATTTGGAGCTACCTTTTTAAATGCTTTCTCCATGTTCCCAACATAAGTTACCGTGCCTAGGTTTTCGGAAGCTCCTGCACCTAGGGAAGAAATGACCACCACACGAGGAATTTTATTCTCCTTAATAGCAGCTACTCCTGCAGCGATAATATCATCATACCATTCTTTTAGGCTTGATACTCCAAGTGCCGGTGGCACAAGCCAGAAAAGTGCATCTGCTCCTTTTGTATATGTGACGACTTGTTCTACGTTACTCATATCTACTTCGTATGAAGATGAATTTGGAATGTTTAAGTTTTCTAAAGAAAGTAACTTGTTTCCTAATAATATAGCTGAATGATTTGCTGCTGCTACTTTTTTTGCGATACGGCTGCCTACATTGCCTGCTGCAGCCCCGATTACTATTTTCATAATTTATTGTTTTGATTTATCGTTAAACATTTCATTTACCTCTTTATGGTCTCCCATAGCCGATACTGCCATCGGATTCCAATATTCTTTATAGTGTATAATCTTTCCATTTTTAAGCGTAAATCTAGCCACATAGTCTTGTTGGTATAGTTTATTTGTTGATGGAATAATCACCTCTCCATGAAATTCTGCCCATACGATATGGTTTTCTGTTGTATAACTTTTTACTTGTGAGAATGTTATATCGGGCATGTTCGCAAGAGCACCTTTTAAATAATTGGCATATTGTGTTTTATTCAAAGAAGAAGGTGTACCCAATGAATAGGCATATGGATATTCAATAATGGCTTCTTCATCAAAAAGCTCGAGTACATTTTCGGCACCTAAATTGAAGGCTTCCAATAAATCCTGAACTATTTTTTCTTGTTCTTTTTCATGTATTGAAATTGCTTCACCATTTGTTTTGGTTTGCTTTTTTTGGGCTTGAACCCAATACATATTTGTCAGAAATACAGCAATTAAAATTGCTAATATTGGGTTGAATGTTTTTGTTTTCATCTTATTCTTTTTTAAATTTCTAATTATTTTACAAATTTATGTAGTATACTTGTATCACGCAAGAGGGCACTGAATAGTGCATAACTTACTTTTAGGTAGTAAATAAATAAACAATAGTAATGGAAGTCGAAAAAAAAATAAAAAAAATTTCATACTTAGAATCTTTGAACTCTAGAACCGTTTTTGATGAGAACTGTATTATACAGGTATCCTTTGCTTTGATAGCCGATAAATGGACTCTGTTAATCTTGACTACTCTAATGCAAGGCACAAAACGAAATAGCGATTTACAAAAACAGGTTATCGGTATTTCTCCTAAAATGCTATCGCAGACATTAAAGACACTATTGAAATATGGAATGATTTCACGAAAAGTATATCCTGAGGTACCACCTCGCGTAGAATATACGTTAACAGAATTTGGAAAGAGCCTTGTTGAGCCTTTGTCAAGTTTTTACAATTGGTCAGTGGATTGGGAGGATAGACTTCGAACCATTTACAAAAAAACCAAAGGAAAAAATAAGTTATAGCGACTTTGAATAAATACCAAACCAACCCACGTTATCTAGAAACCCCTTCGTTCTTTTTTAACTTAAAGTTCGTATCACTGTCCACCTTTTCTATAGTAATAGGCCAACTAAAACCTGAGAATTTATTTTTCTCCAGAGATACATTTTCACAATAATCAAATACAAGCGGTGTTTTTTGTGCTCCAGTTGGATATGTATCATCAAGTATGATTTCATTTCCTTTTAACACCAATCCTTTTACTGATTTTGCATAGACCAAATGCCCGTTGAAACTTTTGATTTTATTGTTAATGAAATTGATATTGTAATGGTATTTATCTTCTCCTAACCTTTGTTCTGGTCTTAATAATGGTGAGATATATAAAGGATATCTGGTATCATCTCCATAACCTATATTTTCGAATACATTATTTTTTATGGTGATATCTGTCACTCCACCCGATTCGTACCATTTGTTATTATCACCTTCTATTAAAATGCCGTGCATCTGTGACGAGAAATAGTTATTTTCAATAGTTACTTTACCTTTTGTAGTCACTAATACCGATCTTGCCCTATTTTCTCTAATAATATTGTTCTTCATTTCCAAGTCTGGATTCCAAGTGATATTTTCAAATGACAACAATCCTTTTGGCATATATTCGGGCACTTCGTTAACCGTTAATAAAAACTTTTGTTCGTTTAAAATCTTTATCTCTTTAACGCTTGTTTTCAATATAGGCAATACGGTTTCTCTTGAAATCAATGTGACCTCATCTCCTGGTTCAGCAAATATCAACCCCCATTGTTGCCAATGACTGATTTCGCATAAAAACTGATTATCACCTAAATATTCAGCGACTTTCACATAAGCTCCATGAACATTAATACCATCATCCAACATATGCTCCAACAAACAATTCTCTAACTTTATCAAACCTTTACACCCTAAAAAATGGGTGGCATCTGCTCTTGTGGCTGACATACGACCTTCACTAGAAGTGATTTTATAAGCATTTAAATGAATATTCTCACAGCGCTCTGCAATCAAGCCCATTCCACCCGCAGCGTAAATGGTCACATTTTCTATATATGTATCTTTTGTATTTGATAAATGAATCGCTTGTACCAATCTATTAGTTCCCTGTGGGCCATGATTTACCACAACAGTCCCAACAGGTGGCAACTTCTTCATGGCATTCTTAAATTTTATTTGCCCATTCCCTACATCAGTAGCTATTGCTTTGCTGATGTTGAAACTGTAAGGTCTAGAATCCCAAATAGGCGATTTTGTTTCAGGATCAAAAGGCGTGTTTTGACCGATAGGATCTTCCCAATTATAATGTTGAAAGTAAATTTTCTCTCCTTTAACTTTATACTTGTGATTGGTCGTTACTTTTGCTGTAAAAGAATTTTCAGCCTTATTGGTTTCTATTACTTTAAGTTCTGCTTGAAAAGGAATTTCCCAATTGATTGAAAAGTTTTTTAAAGTGATGTTCTGACCTCCTTCAACAATAAACGGACACAGTCTACCATGAAAAATAAATTCAGAATCATTTCCTTCTATAGTAACACCGTTTAAGCCAAACATTGGAAACGCCATCCTTTTTAAACTATTGTCATGATTAGTAACAGCCCTGTATTGTTCAAAAGCATTTTCGGGATAAAACTGATACGTTCCTTTAGGAAAGTTAACGATGACGTTTTCTTGTCCTTTTAAAGAAGCGATCAACTCATTTAATTCTAATGTGGCATCTTTCCCAGGTAGAATTCCCCAATCTACTACATTAACAACAGTTTGCGCATGGGTAAGTTGCAAAAAGGCAATTGATAGTAGTATTAGTTTTAAAAATTTATTCATGATATATTTATCTTGTTATTTCTGTTTACTTTTCTTGTGAACTTTCAACGGATTCTTTTCTGCATTTGTTTTAGGCAACCAAATTGATAAGTCTTCAATAACTTTGCTATACCCCTGCTTACCAATTAAGTTTTCAAAATTCTTAGGATCCTTTTCTTGGTTGTATAATTCTTCCGAACCATCACTATATCTAATGTATCTCCACTTTTCTGATCGTACAGCATGATTATTAAATTTTTGAGTGGATATGACCGCTCTTCCTGTTTTTAAATCAGGGGTTTCCAATAAAGGCACTAAGCTTTCTCCATCTAACTTTTCTTTAACAGGAATACCGCACAACTCATTTAAAGTAGGATACAAATCCAGTAAACTTACAGGTTGCGAACTACTTTTTCCTTCAGAAGTTTTACCTGGAGCTGCCAAAATTAAAGGCACTCTGGTGGTTTGTTCCCATAATGCAAACTTTTCCCAATGCTCTTTTTGCCCTAAATGGTATCCATGATCAGACCATAAAACAACAATGGTATTATCTTTCATTGGTCCTGTTTCAAGAGCTTTTAAAAGGCGCCCTACCATATCGTCTGTAAAACTAACAGAAGCTTTATAGGCTTGAACAGCTTGTTTCCATTTACCTTGATCTTTTATCCATTTATGCCAATTACGTTTCGCCATGTTTTTACCTGCTTCAGGAACATCATCCAAATCGTTTTCTTGCACTTCAGGTAATTCAATTTCATCAATAGGATATTTGTCAAAATACGCTTTGGGCGTCCACCAAGGAATATGAGGTCTGTATATACCTACTGCTAAAAACAAAGGTTTATCGTGAGATTGAGATAATATTCCTTCTGCCCAAGATACTACTTTGGCGTCTGCCATTTCATGCGGTTCTATATTTAAAGCTGCCCAATCGAAATACCCATGATAAAATGCTTTATTTCCATTAACAGGAATAGTTTCTGGCGCTATTTCATTTGGCATTTGCCTTGTTTTAGATGGAAAATAAGCGTCCCAAGGCTTAGCATCTATATAACCTGAGTACCCCTTTTTTGTTAAAGAAGCAGCATGGTACAACTTTCCACCTCCAAAAGTTGCATAGCCATTATTCTTAAAATGTTGAGGCAGCGTTGTTTTATTCTTAAGAAAGGTATTTTCTCTCCAATCTTGAGTATTTACATATACGCCTGTAGTGGCTGGTGCCAAACCTGTCATTACACTTACCCGAGACGGGTTACAAGCTGGTGCAGCACAATGTGCATTTGTAAATAACATGCCTTTGCTTGCTAATTGATTGATGTTAGGTGTAGCAACCTGTATTTCGCCATTCATTCCATCCAAACAAGCATTTAAATCATCAATTGCAATAAAAAGTACGTTTGGTTTTTTTTCTGTTTTTAGCACATTACTTTTACAATTTAATATTGCTAATAAAAAAAAGACCAATACTACTGTTCTTATATTATGAAAAGTCACTTTGGATATTTATTTAATTATGATACGTTCCGCTTTTGTTCCATAAATAGATGTGACCTTAAAATAATACAAACCCGTATTATAATTAGTAACATCTATAAGAGACGTTGCTTCAGGTGCTATTTTTTTAAAAATCAATTTTCCTATACTATCATATATTGTTATACTACTAGAAATTGGATGATTAATTGTTAAAATATCTATTACTGGATTTGGAAAAAACTGTACATCTCCTTTTTTAAAATCGCTAATTCCCAAAGCGCTACAATCAACATTGTTTCTGTCATCCTCGTAAGTGATATTATTGTAAAATGAAGTGATACAGCTTGGAAATCCTGTACTCGTAATTGAGCCATCAATTGTAGCGGTATATTCGCCCTCAACAATATTTGGTGTAGCACCTTCAAATGGAATAGAATGATATCCCAAAGGAGGAGCCGAGGCTATAATTCTGGTGTTAGATGTTTCCATTGGCAAACTTGTCCAAGGGTTTGCATCTCTAAATGCTTTTTCAATATAATCGTATTCTACTTTTCTTCCTACGGCACTTGTACCAAATTCACCGTGTATCGCTTTGATTATTATTGGTCCTATAAATCTTCCTTTTTTAAATTTTACGGGATCCACAATAGTTGGATCTGTGTCTAACACTCGCAATTCCCTATCAAAAAAGCCTGCCGAAAAATCAACAGTATATACAGATGATTTAGATCTAATATTATCTAAATACACATCTTCATTAATTCTTCCATGTGGTGACATTGAAACACATGTAAAGCCATTTTCTAAAAATAAATCATACGCTTTTATACCTTTCACCACACCATGTTCTCGCTCATTTTCTGTACCAACGTATTGTATAGAAGCTCCAGACTCTAATCGTAAGGTAACGCCTCCAACTCCAGATAGCTGCTCAAAATTTACATTCTTTGCACATTGCACCTGAATTAAACCATAACCTGTATGAAATGTTTCTCCATGCGCGTAACGAACATCTCCTTTAGTAGGAGAGGCTATAACATCATAATCCCATAATCCTTGATGCGTTTCTCCGTTTGTACTAATTGTATTAATTATTGGGTTTAATGACATTGATGACCATATCGACTTATTATCTTGTACATAATAATCTGAAATCCAAAAGTTAAAAACATTCCCTAACTGAAAAGCCCTATACCTATCATTGGAATTGAGATGTGATATATCAATAACATATTTTTCTGTAATATCATCATTAGGTTTTGTTCGGTCACAGTTACTGCAAAAAATCTTAATATTTTCTATTTCTGTTTGAGATCTCCTAGCGATATCAAACATTGGACTTATAGCTCCTTTAAGAACTGTTCCTTTAGAAATATCAATATGCACATTAGATTTCATAAGCACTCTACTTAATGTCATTTCACCAGAAATAATTATCGTGCCTCCGTTAGGTTGAGACGAGACATCATCTACCAATACTTGTAAGTTTGATGTTTCATCATTAAAACCTGTGCCCACTAAAGTTCTCTGATAAGTACCAACAACACCATCAAAATTTGGTGTTAATTGCCCTTGGCAAATAGTAGTAATTATCATCATAATTGTTGATAGTATAGCTTTCTTCATAAAATCATTAATTTTATTTTTTTGTTATTCTATGCTTAATTAAAGATTGATAAAAGCAACGCCTTAATGTTTTTTCTTATTTCCAGCTTGAAATCTTTTTCCTTTTCTGTGTACCATCACAAAACCTTCTCTAATATCTTCACAAACAGAAGGTTCATCTTCATAAACAATTTTTCTAACCTTACTATTTTCTGTTCCTCCTTGATCAATCCTCAATTGGTCAATATTATTAATCGTTACATCATCTTCACTTACATCAATAGTGTAGTGACCTGTGGTTTGTAAATCATCAAGAGAAAGTACTTCTAAGATTTTTTTGTCTTTTTCGCTTCTTTGATCAACAGGAATAGCTGTAATTCTGCTGTACTCTTTGTTGTAAAGTTCTTCTCCTTCTTTGGCGTATTTAGCCATCAATTCATCGTATGTTAAATGCGCATCAGCTCTTTCAACTGTTTCTAAACTAACAGGAGCTACTGTTCTTCTGGCAACTGCCTCTGGGTATAATGTGAATTTTTTATAATTGAATACTACATTTCTTACCACAATATTTTTATAAGAACCTCTTTTAAAAGCTTTTGGGTCATTTGCTGTAGGTTTTGCTTGGATGTTTTTAATTTTTGAAGATACCGCTGCATCAATAAAACCAGGTGATACTTCAACAGCTGTCATACATTGGTTAGCTGTAACGCCATCTACATAAACACTACCATTAATTCTAACGTGAGGACTAAAACCAACCACTCTTACACAATTGGTACAGCTGATGTTTTCCACTCTAATATCGTCAACAATCCCTAGCTCTGTTTGTTCATAGGTTGGAATATTGGCAATACCCGCACCAGATTCAAAGTTTAATGCCGCAGGGGCATCTTTAGCGTGCATATTTCGGAATAAAACGTTTTTTACCATTTGTACTTGACATAGAGAGTATCCTCTGTGCATGTTTTCAGAACTCACGTTTTGTAAAATTCCGTTTTTAGGAATTCCGTGAAGCTTCGTGTTTTTATCAGTAAAATAACCGTTGAATAAAATAGCAGATATTTTAGATTGATTGTCTATGATGTGAAAATCTGAAATCAGAAAATTATCAACACATACAACACCAACAGCTCTTACGTTGTATGAACCAGGTTCTCTGTTTCCTCTGGTTTCACTAATGTCAATGGTGAATTTTTTATTTTTATCGGCACATACAATTTCTACATTTTCAATTCCTTTAATACTTTCTCCAACTTTCAGTACACAGTAACCTGGTTTGCTAGGGTTGAATGGTTTTATGATGACTTCTTTATCTATTTTTAACCGTACATTTGATTTTAACTGGATATTTCTAAGCCTGTAAATAGATGCTCCTTTTTTCTTTTTTTTAATAAGAATGGTTCCTCCTTTTTTATCTCCTTTTTGATATTTAGAAACTTCATCTATTAGTTTTTGTAAATCGGCAGTCATATCTGTACTATTCGACAGACGGTTATTAAGTTTAACCGTGTTTTTTTTAGTTTCAGAAATTACGTTGGTATAATAATCGACAAGATTCGTTTGTGATTTTACAATAGTTGTTGAGCATATTATGATTATAAAAAACAGAAAGGAATTGGGTTTTAATATTTGCATTAGATAGATGATTTTACAGTTTATAATTTTAATTTCACTCCTTTATCTCTAGTAGAGAACCTCAGAAGATGAGTTACTTGCCAAATTGGCATATGTTTTTTACATGGTTTAGTATTTAACCAAAGTAAATTCTGCCAACATAGGATTGCTCTTTTTGAACTTATGCCCTTCTGTAATAACCAATCTATATTTTTGTGCATTTACCTCATCAAAACTCCTGTTGAAATTATTCCTCAAACTGGTTCCAGTGGTTAATAACTTCCATTGACCATCAACTAAAGCCTCTACTTTAAAAGCTTCAATACCTCCTCTATAAGCACCACAAATCACTCTGTTAAATACCTTTGGCTCTCCAAAATCTAACTCCACCCAGCGTTCTTGATCTTCATCTGTATATTGCCATCTTGTAAACAAATCACAATCAATAACATTCTCTGGTTTGTAATTATCATTGCTATAACTTGATGCTCTAACAGTAACACCTTGATGAACTGGTTTTAATTCTGGCAATGCTGCCAATGGTGCAGATAATGTGATAGACGCTCCTACTTCTTTCAAACGCTCAACTACATTATCATCCATCAAACCTATAGCGTTAGGTGCAGCATTTAACAAGTAATTTGAATAATGTGCATTCGCAAAATTCAATTCTTCTTTAATGTCTTTAACCGATTTTAAAGGTCCATTTTCGTTCCCCTTCTCCCAAAACCATTTAGGCTGAATCGTTGGTCCTTGTTGAGATGGAATTGTATTATCATAAGGACAATGCTGACCATGTGTAGCTTCGTAATGTACCACTTGGGTAACATCTAAATCTGTACGACAACTATGATTGATGACCAAACAGTTCGGCTGAATAGAATGGATATGATCTGCTAAAGTAGCATAAGGAATATCCTCAAAGTCTGGACCTTTACCCCATTTAGACCCCCAACCATCAATCACAATACATTCTACTTTACCATAGTTGGTCAATAATTCTGTTAATTGATCTTTGGTAAACTGTATTTTTTCTTCGGTGATCTTATCATGCTCTATTTCGTGTGTTCTATCCCAAACAGAAAAGTACAAACCTACTTTAATCCCTTCCTTTCTAAAGGCATCTGCATATTTTTTTACAATATCTCCTCCTTGGTAAGTACTATTCGCAATGTCATAATCGGTAACCTTAGAGTCCCATAAACAAAAACCATCGTGATGTTTTGTTGTAAAAACAGCATAATTCATTTTAGCAGATTTCGCTGCTTTTGCCCATTGGTTACAATCTACATTTGTTGGGGCAAATATTTTAGGATCTACATTAGGCGTTGCCCAACCTCCAGTGGCTTCTTCTTGAAATGTACTCATGTTAAAATGAATAAACATTCCAAATTTTTGATTGATAAAATCTAAAACCGCTTGTTCTTTAGAGGTTACTTTTTCCACCTCAACAGGCTTGTCTTTTTTCTCTCCGCAAGAAAACAAAATGATTGATATACTTATTAATAGTATTCTGTTATAAAAATATTTCATTAGTTATAATTTTATTTCTTCAGTTTCTAATCCTTCAGACGTGAACTTAATTTTTACAGGTTCCTCTTTACCATTAGATTGTACCGTTACGGTTATATAACCATTCGCAGCATTTCTATGATCTGTTTTAAAGTTCCCTTTGTAGTATAAATTCCCAGTATCAATGACCAATAATTTGGCACCTCCAGAAACTTCTACCTTGATATCGTTAGTAGCTGTTGGTACTAAATTCCCTTTTTCATCTGTGATAGATACTTCTATAATATTAACATCTACACCATCCGCCTTTAAGCCTTTATAATAAGGTTTCGCTTTAATTTTTGCAGGCTCTTTAGCAGTTACCAACTTGTTGCTACTTACTTTTTTACCTTTGTTATAACCAATGGCTTCTAACGCTCCTTCTTGGTAATCCAAAACCCATTGCGTAGCATATTTCGTAAAATCTGTTTTTTTACGACCTAAAGATTTACCGTTTAGTTTCAATTCTATCTCTTCACAGTTACTGTAAACGGTTACATATTTCTCACCCGATTTTTCCCAGTTCCAGTGAAACTTATCTCTTGTATTTTGGTATACTCTTTCTCCTGTAATAGGAATAATCTCGTATCGCTGATCAGCATCAGGTGATGTTTCGGAGGTGGTGATATGCACTGTAGGATTATCATTCCAAGCGGAAGAATACAAGGCTCCTGATGGTAATAAATTCAAGCTCATATCTAATAAAGAAGCCACCCAACCTCGTAGTCCAGCTTTTTTAGCTTTTACCTCTCCAAAATATTGAATCCCTGTCCATATAAATTGGCCAATCACATAAGGGTTATCTCTGTAAGCTAAATAATAGTCTATTTCATTTCTAGACGTTTCTGTACCCACTATTAATTTATTAGGATACTTTTTATGATCTGCTTCATAAATATTTGAGCCTCTTACAGCATGATCATAATTTTCCATCACGTAATTTAGCCCTAAAATGTCCACATCGGTTTCAAAGCCTGCATGTGGCCCATTATTTCCAAAAGTTACAGGCCTTGTTGCATCTTCTTTATGAGCTATCGCTATTAGTTTGTTTGCTATTTCTTTTGCTTTGATAGGTTCTGATCTCAATTCAGGCAATTCATTCCCTACACTCCACATTACCACAGATGGATGATTTCTATCTCTGTAAATGGTAGATTTCATTTCTGTTTCATACCATTGATTAAAATGATGCGCAAAAGCATTTCCTGCCTTTGAAGTATTGTAATCTGTAAAATTATAGCCCCAAGCACTCGTCCATTCATCTAAAATTTCATTCATTACATAAATCCCCAATTCATCACATATTCGGTAAAATTCAGGAGCAAACGGATTGTGAGCAGTTCTTACCGCATTACAACCTGTTTTTTTTAACTTTTTTAAACGATAGTATTGTGTTTTTTCAGGAACAGCTACTCCTACAGCGCCACCGTCATGATGTAAACAAACACCTTTTAACAACTTTCTTTCTCCATTTACCAAAAACCCTTTTTCTAAATTGAACTCTAACTTACGGATACCAATTGTGGTGATTTGATCGTCTACGATAGTCCCATTCCATTCAATTTCACTTTTAACAGTGTATAAATATGGTTGCGTATCTGACCATCTTTTGGGATTTTTCACTTCTATATCTTGCGATATTTTAAATGCTTTGTCGTAGTTAAAAATTTCTGCTTCTTTTTCATCCCTAGCCACTTCTTTCCCTTTCGCATCATAAATAATAGAACGGATGATACAGTTATGTGCTCTTGGTGAATTTTCCCATCTATCTTCTTGACGATTCCATTTATTCTTTTTGAATAGTTTAATCTCTTCGTCGTTAAAAAAACTTGACGATATGATATATTCCGCTTTAACCGTTGCCTTATCTTTTTCTGCAACAGGTGTTGTAATATAAATACCATCCATTTCTCTAAAATGCACAAAATTGGTCTCTATTAAATGTACGTTTCTGTAGATTCCAGATCCTGCATACCAACGAGAACCCGCTGGAACAGAATTGTCGACTCTTACCGCAATGATATTCTCTTCGCCAAACTTTAAATGAGCTGTTATGTCATACTGAAAAGTTGCATATCCATAAGGTCTACGACCACAATAACGACCATTTACCCAAACTTCTGAATTCATGTAAACGCCATCAAACTGAATGACAAACTGCTTGTTCGTTTTGTTTTTATCTACCTTAAAATGTTTGCGATACCATCCTATTCCTTCAGGAAAAAAACCTGTTCTAAATCCTTTGTAGGCATCAGGTTGATACTCTCCTTCAATACTCCAATCGTGTGGTACATTCAGTTTGCGCCAACCCTCATCTTCAAACTTAACTTCTCTGTATTGGGGATTGTCTCCCAAGGAAAAAAGCCAATCTTTATTGAAATTTTGCTCATTACGTGCTTGAGTAACCCCTTGTGCGAATAAGGCTAAATTGGTCAAGAATAAAACTTGAAATAGGATATACTTTAACATTTTCATGATCACTACTTTTTATTGAAACCTGAATACTGTTCTACACCCATATCCACTTCCCATTTTTTTAATTTCTTTAATAATTTTTTGACTTTTCTAGGGTTTTTCTCTGCTACATCATTTGCTTCTACCCTATCTTTTTCTACATTATATAATTCTACTTTACCACTTCTATAACCTAATAATTTCCATTCTCCTTCACGTACTGAAGCATACAAATCTTTGTATGACCTATATCCAACAAAAGGATCGTCTCTTTTTATTTTTTTATTCTTTTTTATTGTACTTACTAGCGAAACCCCATCTAAGTCTTTATAATCTTCAGGATTTCCTCCTGCAATTTCTACCAAAGTTGGAAAAACATCGGTGGTTTTCACTACATTTCTATTGATAGAACCCGATTTGGTTACTCCTGGCCAGTTGATGATGAACGGCACTCTACAGCCCCCTTCTCCTAAAGTAAATGTTTTTTTAGCACCTCTGTATGGCTCCCATTCAAATAAACTTCCTTGGTCTGATGTAAAAATAATTACGGTATTCTTATCAATTCCTTTTTCCTTTAAAGCTGCTCTTATCTTTCCTACCGATTCATCCACAGCCATAACTTGAGCCGCATATTCTACCAAAAGATCCTGTCCTTTTCTTTGTACTTTTCCTTTTAGACCAGGGTTATTTTCAAAATTAGGAATCAAATCTTTTCTTCCAATATTTGGACTATGCACATTATAGTACCACATAGAAAGCATAAAAGGCTTTTCTTGTTTATAATCTTCAATAAAACCTACCACTTCGTTGGTCAATCTATCCGTTAAATATTCATCTTTTTCTGCGGCATCTTCAAAAACAGGTTCATCATCAAAAAAATCTGGATAATAACTAGATGGATGTCCGTGATCAGTCGTTCCAATTTGTCTATCAAATCCTTGGTGAATTGGGTGGTATTCTTTAGACCCTAAATGCCATTTACCAGCAAATAAATTATAATATCCTTGTTTTTTTAGAGCTTCAGCATACGTAACATGTTCTAAATCCAACCAGTTTTTACTTGGTTCTTGAGCAGGGTCTGCTTTCCAAATATGATGTTCTGGCTCCCCTTTTTCATTCATAATCATTTCAACAGCTTTCCCATCAATATCAGATATATGACGAACCATATTGATACGAGCAGCATGTTTCCCGGTAACTAGCATAGCACGAGATGGACTACAACTCGGGCTCACGACATAAGCTTGCGGAAAATCGACAGATTCTTTAGCCAATTGATCAATATTAGGTGTTTTAAATATTTCCGGATTTCTGTATCCTAAATTATTCCATCCCAAATCATCCACAAAAAACAAAACAATATTAGGCTTTTCGGCTTTTTTTTCCTGTGCAATCGCTATCTGCCCAAAATATAAAGCAGTAATTACTATGAGTATTTTTTTCATCTTTCTAAAAAATTATTTTTTAGCCCCTTCGGGCATCTTTTCTATTATTCTGATTTGATATACTTTTGGTTCTCCTTTGTTATTCTAACTCTTTGCTCTTCGTCCAGTTTCAATTTGATAAGAAAATCGGCATCCAATAAAGGTGGTCTTTTTTTCATTGCTTCATCATGAACATCTAAACTTAAATCACAATCAAAGCGAAGTAATATATTTCCTTTTTTTCCTTCTCCAGGTTCTGCAAAAGAGATACCCCATGTAATTCCACGACCATAATCAGTATTCGTAAATGCATCTGGTACAAAAGGTCCTCCAGCTAAAGGCATATATTTTGCTGTTGCCTTGACTTCGAAGTTGACACCATCTTTAGCATACTGAATCGTAGATCTTTCATTCCCATCTTTTATCACAAAAGCAGCCATCCCATCTTTAAAAGGAAATAGGGTTGTTTCATGTCCTGAATTCATAATAGGATTCAGAGGGTGCTTTTCGAAAGGTCCTAGAGGATCTTCTGCAGTAGCCACTCCGTGCATTCTTATAAGATCTTTGTGGCTTGACCCCGCTAAATCTGATTTGTAATACAAATATATTTTCCCCTTGTAAACAAAAGGATGAGGGTCATGAATACATCTCTTGTCCCACTCTCCTTCCTTACCTTTTGGAATCACCACTTTATCATAAGCTGTCCATGGTCCATCAGGTGAGTCTGCATAAGATACGATTACAGGATTTTGTCTGTTTTTCCCGTTTTCATCACCAAACGCCTGATAGTATAAATAATATTTGCCTTTCCAAACCAAAATATCGGGTGTCAATACTGCATCCCAACCCTTATTAGGTTTTTCTGGACGACTAATTGCCGGTCCTTGTTCTTCCCAAGTAAAACCGTCTTTAGAAGTTGCATACCAAATATCAGAATTCGGTACTCCATTTGTTGGCTTATTTGGTGTATGATTATGAGTATACCAAACGTAATACTTATTGTTCGCTAAAATTACTTTTGATGGATCACGTCTGTTTCTAGTACCATCATATCCGTTATAGTCAAAACCTTTTAATTCGGTATATCTAAACTGCGAAAAAAGCTCGTTGGTTTCAGCACGTTCCCCTTTGTAGTCATCATAATACCTTTCCAATGCCTTGCTAAGCTTGTAGTCAGGCTTTTCTTTCGGTGGATAAAATGGAAACACTTCGGTTTTACCTTTCTCTTGTGCTGTAATATTTCCATAAAAAACCATCATAATCACTACTATGAATAAATGCCTAATTTTTTCCATCTTTATTACTTTAACGCTTTAAAATATTTAGTTCAATTCACTTAAAACCCTCATCTTTTTAATCGTAGGATCAGCATCTGCATCTACATAGTTTTTTTGCTTTTTAAAATGGATACGTTCCGCCTTTACACGTTCGGTTGGCACCCATTTTTTCATATCATTTACAATATCTTTATACTTTGCTTCTCCAATTAAATTGTTCCATTCCATTGGGTCGTTTTCTAAATCGTATAATTCCTCTGCTCCTGATAGGTTACTTATATAATGCCATTTTTCTCCCATTACAGAAGTACCACCTGTAGAAACGGTAATTCCTGGTCTATCCCATTTGGCGTTTGGATCTTTTAATACTGCAGCCATTGATGTTCCATCTAATTCTTTTTTAGGAAGTCCACAAAGGTCTACTAATGTTGGAAAAATATCTATCAACCCAACTGTTCTATCACTGTATAATTGTCCTTTCATACCTGGCATTTTTACAATAAAAGGTGTTTTGGTTGCTTCGCTCCAAAGCGTATTTTTTAAGTAGCGTTGTTTTTCTCCTAAATGATATCCATGATCTCCAAAAATAACGACGATGGTATTATCTGCTTTACCACTTTTTTCAAGTCCATCAAAAATAATCCCCAAACAAGCATCTGCAAATGTGATATTAGCCAAATAGGCTTGTGTTGCTTCTTTTTCTAAACCATGTTTAGTTACCCATTCATATTCTGGAGTCGGCTCAAACACTAATTTACCATTTGGTTTTTTGATATCTTTTAAATCATCCATATTCACAATGGGTGTTTTTAAAGTATCCAAACCGTACATATCAAAAAACTCTTGAGGCACATACCAAGACAAGTGTGGTTTAATTAACCCTAAAGCCATAAAGAATGGTTTATCACGATCTTCTGCTAACTTTTGCTCTCCCCATTTGGCTACTTTATAATCTACCATTTCCTCAAAACCACAATTGGTTGGTCCCCATCTTAATTTGCTTTTCCCTTTGTATTCTGGTTTTCGAACCCCTTTTATGATTCCTGAACCTGTGGAAAGATTTCTATTTACACTATTATCAGTATACCTTCTTGCTCTAGCATGCTCATCAAAAGCCCAATGCCCAAAATCTGTTCCGAATTCTGCACCGTGCTTATGAAATATTTTACCGTTTGATAAACTGTGATATCCATGTTTAGAAAAATATTCTGGCAATGTTGCATTCTTTTTTACAATTTCAGAATAAATCATGTTAGTAGCATTCCCATAAACACCTGTTCTATTAGGCATATAACCTGATAAAATAGCCGATCGTGAAGGGCCACATATAGGTGCTGCACACACCGCATTTTTAAACACCATGGCATTGTCACAAAACTTATCTAGATTAGGTGTTATAGCCTGTGGATGCCCTCCTAAAGCACCAATCCAATCATTGACATCATCAACGGCAATTAACAATACATTCGGTTTTTGTTTGTTGTCTTTAGTTTCCTTAGCGACTTCCTTTTTATTGCTAATTCCCTTATTTGAATTACAACTAACCAAAATAGCACAAGCTATAATGAACATTACTCGACTTACCTTTCCAATTAATTTCATCTTTATTTATTATTCTTTAATGTCTTTTAAAATTTCTTTATTTTTATATATTCACGTTTTGCTGTAGTTAAGCCTCACCTAAAACTTATGCGTAACACCTCACTTCGTACAACCTTCCTACTTCAACTCCATAAGTTTCAGTTAACACCACTTTTACAGCAGTTGCTCTTACCGAATCAAAACTAAATTTTATTAATCGGCGCCTATTTTTTATTACTTCCCCTACTTTAACCCACGCTCCGTTTACTCTTGCTTCTACATATAAAGATTTGGTCAATTCTGGTGGTACCGTTTCAATAAACTTTTCTTTCTTGCCCGGTGTATGCCTCATCATAATATTTTTAAGTGTATTTGTATCACACTTAATTTCAATTTTAGATATATTTTGAGGCGCTTCCCATTCTAAAATTACATCTGCAGGAAGTGAAACAGATTGCCAATGATTAATTTCATCTCTTTCTTGAACATCTCTAGAATAGCCATTAGTTAATAATTTAGCATCTCCCGAACTTGTAGAGCTTGCAAATATCATAGATGCTTTTTTTGCTAAATCGTTTGAGTCTTTTGCAGGTCTATTTGGAATATAGGCATCATCTCTTAGTAACTGTTCCTGTAGCTCATTTATGTGATTCTGTCTCAATTCTCTTGGTGAAATTTCTTTTTTAATACAAATTGCCGCCGCAGTTCCCACAGCTTGTCCCATAGTTGCACAAGTTCCTTGTAATCGAGTAGATGATAGTGCTATATGACTTACGCTGATATTTCTCCCAGCAAATAATAAATTTGGAATATTTACTGAATACAAACTACCAAATGGAATTTCGTAAACTTTGGTGAATTTTTCATGAAAGAAACTTGGTGGGTCTGATAAATTTTCAATTCCTCCAGGGTTATGCTCATCTAAGGACCATCCACCATAACCTACGGCATCTTCAAAATGTCTGTAACTTAATAAATCACCTTCAATAAGAATATGATCTCCCATAAACCTTCTGGACTCTCTTCGACCAGGAATTGATGCGACCCAATCTAAGGCAAAATTTTCTGACTCTGGGTGCTTTCCTGAATTTTTGATATAATCCCAGATTCCGTAAAGATGCCCCATAAGCCGTTGCCTTATTTCATCAGCTTCAGCAATAATATCATTTTCGCTTCCTACCTCAATCCACCAATAACCTTGTGTAAATTGCTTAATTTTTCTATCATTTTCAGCTGCTTTTTCAGCATCAAACGGTATGGCATAATGTGGCGGTTCAAAAGGCATTGGTTTACCCATATCCTTTGTACTAAACATAATTGTAGACCCCATTTGCCATCCATCTGGCTCATCTGGCGCGTATTTTTCATTAAATTCTGCTTTTCCTTCTCGTCCCGTTCTATATAAAGCTCCTGCAGTAGCTGCCATTAAACCATCACCTGAACAATCTATAAATTGCTGAGCATAAATTTTAAAAGTGGTTTCTGTGTTGTATTGAAGACAATCTACAGACTCAATCTTTCCGCCTTTCATATTAGCTTGTAATGCTTGGGTATTCAACATTACTTTTAAGTTTGGGGTCGAAGCTACATAATCATATATCACATGATCCCAAACATGCCATGATTGTTGCGGGTTTTGAAAACGGTTTTCCAAGAGTATTTCTTCAACAACACCTGTCTCCCTTTCTGCTTTTCCATTTTTAAGATGGGTTACACCATTAAGATGCACCCTAATTTCACTTGACCCATTACCACCAAGTACTGGTCTGTCTTGTACTAAAATAGTTTTAGCGCCATTTCGTGCAGCAGATACCGCAGCACAACAACCTGCTACTCCTCCTCCAGCAATTAATACATCTACATGTAATTCTTTATCTCTATTGGGATTCCCTTTTTTTCCACTTCCTAAATCTTGCCATTGTTCCGGGTTACCTTCCTTCTTTTGGTTACCTGATGTATTTGATGAACAGCCAGATAAGGGAATAATAGATGCTGCTACTGCACCTTGTACACCTTTTTTAAAAAATGATCTCCTTTTCATAAGTACTAATTATTGATTGATATCTGTGGATGTTTCTTTTTCTATACGCTCACGTTGCACCTTACTTAAGCCATATCTATAATAAAAATCAGGTTTATGAATGACCTCATGTTTTTTAAACTCAGGATCATTTACGTCTAAACTCAAATCGCAATCAAAACGCATCAATATAGAACACCTTCCCTTTCCAGCTGCTGCTTTTATATTGTGACAGATTCCCCATGTAATTCCTCTTCCGTTACCATCATCTGCAAAAGTGTTTGGAATATATGGCGATGGTGCATATGGCATCATCTCTACAATAGATTTTACTTCAAAATTCACCCCATCTGGTGCATATTGAATGGTAAAATGTTCATTTCCATTTCTGGTAACCAAAGCTGCAATCCCATCTTTAAAAGGAAACATTGTTGTTTCGTGCCCTGAATTCAACACAGGGTTTAAAGGGTGTTTTTTAAACGGCCCTAAAGGGTTATCTGCAATAGCTAAACCTTGCATACGTACTCTACGGGCTTTGGTATCAAAATCAGATTTGTAATACAAATAAATTTTGCCTTTATAAACCAACGGATAAGGATCGTGAATGGAGAAACCATCCCATTCATCTTTTGTTCCATTTGGGATTACAATTTTATGTGTTGGTGTCCAAGGACCATCAGGCGAATCAGCATAAGACACCGCTACAGGACAATCATCTCCCCTAGCAGCTGGATCTATTTGAAAAGCTTGATAATATAAATAATACTTTCCTTTCCATTCTAAAATATCAGTAGTGGTTACAGAGCGCCAACCTGGATTTGGTTTAGCAGGTCTAGCAACCGCTACACCTTCTTCTTTCCAATTAAATCCATCGGTAGAAGTGGCATACCATATTTCTGCCAAATCCCAATCTCGAGCAGCAATGGTATCGTTTGCTTTCTTAACTCCTAAAACAGGCACAGATGTATGCCTTTTGGTGTACCAAACATAATATTTCCCATTGCGTTTTATCACTTTTGAAGGATCTCTACGTGTAATGGTTCCATCAAAATTATTGTAATCTAAACCTTTAATTTCGGTGTACTTAAATTGTGTATACAGCTCATTATCCTCTAAATGAGGGGTATCATAAGTATCAAAATTTCTAGCGACAGCTTTACTCAACGGCATATCAGGTTTGTCCTCCGGTAAAAATTGAGGGAAGCCTTTTGTGCTTTGATCTTGTTTTTTTTGAGTTTGGGTACAAGATACCAAGAGAGCAATGACTACAATGGACAACACTCGACTCATCTTCTCAATTAATTTCATTTTGTTCTTTTTTAGATTACTTTGTGTCCATGTTATTAAATAACCTGGCTAAAAAAGCTATATTTCTTTCATCTATATCTTCAAATGTATCTAGTGGTTTAGATAAATAATCTTTTACTGGCGGAAATGCAAAATCATAGGCTTTAGGTGTTACATAGGTATACAAACCGATATTTTCCTTTAATGCATACGCTGCTACGTCTTCTGCTTTCAAATTATTTCTTTTGAAAAAATTAGCACTAAAGGTTGTTATTAACCTAGTATGATCTCCTATCTGTGTTTTCACATAATCAATAGATTCTTTGTCTCCAGCCTCATTTTGCAACCAATCTACTTGTTTAAACACATCAGAGTTTACAATATCTGGGTGCTTTAAATCTGAACAAGACAGCCAGATAATACATTCTGGTTTTACAGATTTTGCAGTATCGTGTATGGTTTTCCAACATCTAGAAATGGCTTTTCTTCTAAATTCTAATTCTGTTGCCTTAGATATATTTTCTCTCCCTGGGAATGGTTCTCCCATCAATTCCAAAAACATTTCTTGTTCACATGGTAGCCATCTTACAGACCCTCCTTTTGGGTTCCACAACCAATCTACCATAAAGCCGTCCATATCGGTAATGGTCAATGCTTCTTTGATAGATGCACTTAAATAATCATTATATGCTTTGGTCAAGGGAATATGAGCTTTAGATGGTGTTTCATAACTTAATTCCGGATGGTCTAAGCCCCATTTGGTATTAGAACCAATACAAAAATATCCAAATACTTTCATATTTTCTTTGCGACCTAACTTCACCAAATCTGTTAAAAAATCAGTTTTTAATCCTGGTTGCTCTGGTACTGTTTTACCTCCTTTATACCATGCATATCCGTTGCTTGAAACTGCAAAAGACTGAATTACATTAACGCCTAAATCTTTACACCAAGATACGTGTTCCTGAGCATCTAAATCTCCCCAAGCGCCCAGAGGTGCAAAGTTATTATCACCTTGTTTTTTATCTGATTTAATTTTCCAGTTTACATCTAAACAAAAAGCTCTTATAGGTTCTTCTTTTTGATGACAAGAAAGAAGAAGAATGCTTAATAATCCTAATACGTATTTAATACTACTCATAACATTTACTTTTACCATTTATATTGATTTCATTATCTGTTTACATCAAATTCTAATTGACTTTTTTCTTCCTTTTTTAACTTCAATTCAATGATTTTTTTTCAAGTTCTATCACTTTTTTCTTTAATTTTTCTTCTGATGTTTTTTAAACTCAAATCATCTACAAAGAACATTACTTTGTGTCCATGTTATTAAATAACCTGGCTAAAAAAGCTATATTTCTTTCATCTATATCTTCAAATGAATCTAGTGGTTTAGATAAATAATCTTTTACTGGCGGAAATGCAAAATCATAGGCTTTAGGTGTTACATAAGTAAACAAACCAATATTTTCCTTTAATGCATACGCTGCTACGTCTTCTGCTTTCAAATTATTTCTTTTGAAAAAATTAGCACTAAAAGTTGTTATTAACCTAGTATGATCTCCTATCTGTGTTTTCACATAATCAATAGATTCTTTGTCTCCAGCCTCATTTTGCAACCAATCTACTTGCTTAAACACATCAGAGTTTACAATATCTGGATGCTTTAAATCTGAACAAGACAGCCAGATAATACATTCTGGTTTTACAGATTTTGCAGTATCGTGTATGGTTTTCCAACATCTAGAAATGGCTTTTCTTCTGAATTCTAATTCTATTGCCTTAGATATATTTCCTCTCCCTGGGAATGGTTCTCCCATCAATTCCAAAAACATTTCTTGTTCACATGGTAGCCATCTTACAGGCCCTCTTTTTGGGTTCCATAACCAATCTACCATAAAGCCGTCCATATCGGTAATAGTCAATGCTTCTTTGATAGATGCACTTAAATAATCGTTATATGCTTTGGTTAAGGGAATATGAGCTTTAGATGGTGTTTCATAACTTAATTCTGGATGGTCTAAGCCCCATTTGGTATTAGAACCAATACAAAAATACCCGAATATTTTCATATTTTCTTTGCGGCCTAACTTCACCAAATCCGTTAAAAAATCAGTTTTTAACCCTGGTTGCTCTGGTACTGTTTTACCTCCTTTATACCATGCATATCCGTTGCATGAAACTGCAAAAGACTGAATTACATTAACGCCTAAATCTTTACACCAAGATACGTGTTCCTGAGCATCTAAATCTCCCCAAGCGCCTAGAGGTGCAAAGTTATTATCACCTTGTTTTTTATCTGATTTAATTTTCCAGTTTACATCTAAAGAAAAAGCTCTTATAGGTTCTTCTTTTTGATGACAAGAAAAAAGAAGAAGAAGAATGCTTAATAATCCTGCTACATATTTAATACTACTCATAATATTTATATTGATTGTACTATCTATTCTCATCAAACTCCAATTGATTTTTTTCTTCCTCTTTTAACTTCAATTCAATGATTTTTTTTTCAAGTTCCATCACTTTTTTCTTTAATTTTTCTTCTGAAGTTTCTTCAATAGAAGCATTAGCATTTGTATTTGCTTCTACACCAATTTCTGAATATATCAATTTATCTTTAGAAGGCACACTTTCAAAAACTAACTCTCCTGAAAGTGCTGTGTTTACACCTTCATGTAAAAGAGACGCTTTTACTTTTATTTTACCTGCGTTTACAGTAGAACGAATGAGTACTGGAGCGGTTCCCCAACTCAATCGCTTTGGATTGGCTTGAATCTGTGCATCGCCAATAATAGCAGCTTCTCCACTTATTTCAAATTGTATCATACTTTCATTCAAACGCTTTATGTTTCCTTTTTCATCAACCATAGAAGCGGTGACTACCATAAAGTCAGAGCCATCTGCCACAAGTGGTGTTTTTCTGTTTTCTATAGACAATTTAATTTTAGTAGGGTGTTTTCCCGAAACACGTTTAAAACTTGTTACTACTTTTCCGTCAACAATCCCTTCTGCTACAATAGTAGCTTCATATTTTTTACCACCACGATGCATACTTTTTAATTCTCTAAAACTAAATACATCTTTAAAAGTAACATAAGGATGAGGAATGGCTTTTGTGCCTACTTTTTCTCTACGATTAGGCTGTCCATGTGGCGTTAAAACCCTTACATATTTAGGAACATTTGCCATTTTTTGTATTATTTTTTGCCCATCATAAACCGTAAGTCTTACTTCTTCACAATTGGTAAAAACGGTTACATCCGATCCAGAGAATGGCGTCATTTCATTGGCAATAAAAATTATTGGTTTATTTGTTTCTGAAATATCCTTTTGACTTGCAAACATATGGTATGAGTATTTTGTTTGTCTAAAAACATCGGCAACACCTCCATAAAAAGGATCTGGATTATACCCTCTCTGATGATCAAAACCACACCATAAAGCACCTCCTAAAAATTGAGGTGGCATGTTATACATCGTTTCTAAAGTCGTGTATTTATCAAAATCTCCATCGGCATAGGTTTTGGCCTGAACCAATTGTGGTGTTTCTCCCCAACCTCTAAAAACCCTACTAGGCGAATTTTGCGCATTAAAATCATCTACATTGTCACCGAATTCTCTAGTGAAATAACATCTTTTATCTTTATTAAAATCGGCATTGTAATCTTGCCCATACACCACATCATAATATTCATGTCCTGCTCCCCTATTATCACAAACCGTAAACGCTCCCTGATACGGATATTCTTCATGGACTAAATCATGCGTACTTTTTGCAAACTCAGCAGAATAATTGGTTTCGTTTAAAACAGGTTCCCACATAATTACTGATGCATAATTACGAATACGTCTTACCATATTTCGTACATCACTATATACTCTATTTACAAATACTTCACTTTTCCCATCAAAGAAATGCCATCCGGGTGTCGCTTCAATATAAAACAACCCTAAAGCATCACAAGCGTCCATAAAAGCAGGATCGGCAGGATAATGAGCCGCTCTAATCACATCAAAACCAGCATTTTTTAGCAAAGCTGCATCTCTCCACTGCCCGCTGTTAGGAATCGCATTCCCCACATATCCGTGATCTTGATGTCTATTGGCTCCTATTAATTTTCCTGGGTATGGTTTATTGTTTAAGAAAAACCCTTCTGCTCCTTTAAACTCTATTTTACGTAAACCTGTTTTAATAGCAACGCCATCTATGTTTTGATTTGATGTATTGACAAGTAGTACTCCTACCTTATATAAATCAGGAGACCAAGGCGTCCATAAAGATGGGTTTTCAATTGTAAATATGTTTTTTACAATGGAAGACTTTCCCTTTTTAACGGTAACGTTTTGTTCTGATTTGGCTACGGATACGCCTTCGGGATTTACTATGTTAAAAATCGCCTTAAGCTTTGCTGTTGTTTCTGAGTCGTTTTGTATATCTACTTTTACTGATAGCGTTGCTTTTTCAGGCGAAACTTCATCAACATGTGTAAAAACACCACCACCTGCTACTTTATTAACCTCATTAGGATTGGTAATGTATACCTGATTGGTCGCTACCAACCACACATCTCTGTAAATACCGCCAAAATAGGCGAAATCCAATCTGGTTTGTTCTTTTCCAGGAGGATAAGTCTTATCGTCACTATTGTCTGCCCAAACAGCCAAGACATTATCTCCTTCTACAAGATATTTATTAAGGGTTACTACAAAAGGTAAATATCCGCCATAATGCTCTCCAATTTGATGACCATTCAACCAAATTTTAGATTTTCCCATCACCGATTCGAAATGAATCTTTAGGAGCTTACCTTTCAAATTTTCATTTACGGTAAAATGTTTTCTATACCATGCTGGCCCTTGATAGTTGACACTTCCGCTGGCTTCACTAGCGTTATATTCTAATCCGTGTGGTGTATTTACAATAGTCCACTTAGCATCATCAAAATTCTTTTCATGAGCACCTTTGATATCAGCCTTTTTAAACCTCCAACCAACATTAAAATTATAAGTTTTTCTTCCTGCATTTTCTACTTCCCAAAAACCTGCTTTGGAAAATTCAGGGAGTATCTTTTTTTCTTGTGCTACAAGATTCAAAGAAGTTAAAAACGATACTAATATTATAAATCTTAATGATGTATTCTTCATCTTATCTTTTATTGCTTTGTAGGTTCAATTCCTATTTCATTTTGAACAAATACATCCCCAGAAGGCGTACTTTCAATTTCTAATTCTCCTGCTTTTATGGTATTGATTCCAGGATCTAACAAACTTGCTTTTATTTTTATTTTCCCTGCCTTAGTAGTCGCCCTTACCAATAAAGGTGCAGTTCCCCATTCCATTCTTCTAGGGTTTGCTACTATAGACGCATCTCCAATAATAGCTCCTTCTCCAGTTACTTCAAATTGAATGGTATCTTCATTATAACGCACCGTATTTCCGTTTTTATCTAATACATGAGCTTCTACTAATACAAAATCAGAACCATTAGCCGTTAACGTTTTATTTCTGTCTTTTAACCTCAACTCTAATTTGTACCCGTTATTCGCAGGTGTTTTGTATGCACTAGCGACTACTTTACCATCTATCAAACCTTCAACAAGAAAAGACGCTTTTGTTCCTTTACCTGTAATAGTCTTGATGTAATTCTTGTTTCCTCTGTAGGTAAAAACATCTTTAAAGACCACTATTGGATGTGATAAATAAGATTCTCTTTTGACTTCATATTCACGAGGTGGGTTTTCTCTTTCTGCCCATTTCCTCAGTAGTTGTTTTCTATATTTATATTTACGACTTGCTTGTTTCTGATAAATTTCTAATCCCTCATCTACCGTTAATCGAACTTCATCACAATTGGTATATATATGAACATCTTTATCTGAAAAAGCAGCCATTTCATGTGCTATGTAAACCATAGGTTTGTTCTCCTCTGAAACATCTCTTTGACTTGCCAACATGTGATAAGCGTATTTTGATTGACGAAATGCATCTACAAAACCGCCATAAAAAGGTCTAGCATGTTTTCCTGCATAATGATCAAAAGAGTGCCAAATAGCACCTCCAACATGTTGTTTAGGTGTGTTGCAAATCATATCCCAAGATGGGATTCCTATATCCGATTTTGCATATTGATTGGCTTGATATAATTGTGCTTTTTCTCCCCAATCTCTGTGTATTCTATTAGGTGTATCTGCATTTCCTATAGAACCAAACTCACGGGTGAATATAGACCTTGTTTCGTTTGCTAATTGTGGATTGTTTGGATGTGCATATACGACATCAAAAACTTCATGTCCTCCTACCCCATAATCAGAAACAGTATAAGCCCCTTGATAAGGATATTCCTCATGGACAATGTGATGTGTCTTTCTTGTAAAATCATCAGGGTTAAATGTTTCGTTTAAAACAGGTTCCCAAAGAATAACAGATGCGTGATTTCGATCTCTTCGTACCATGTTTCTGATATCTTGAAAAACACGTTCTCCAAAAATAGGATTGTCATTATTCCAAAATTGCCAACCTGGAGTCGCTACAATAAAAAACATACCCAAAGCATCACAAGCATCCATAAAAGCAGGGTCTGCTGGGTAATGTGCTGCCCTTACAATATCGCAGGACGCATCTTTCAATATTTTAGCATCTCTATATTGTCCGTTATTAGGGATCGCATAGCCCACATAAGCATGGTCTTGATGCCTATTGGCTCCCATTAATTTACCTGGGTAAGGCTCATTATTTAAATACAAACCATCATTACCTTTAAACTCTATTTTTCTTAAACCTATTCTCGTGGCTACTCCATCAATATTATTGCCTGAATCATCAGAAAGCAACACTTCTAATTTATATAATTTTGGGGACCACGGTGACCATAAACTTGGTTTATCAACTACTAAAGACTCATGAATTTGTAAAGCTTTGGCTTTTTTAATGGACAGCTTTTGATCAGACGAAACGACCACTTTCCCATTAGGGTTTTTAAGTAAAATAGTTGCCTTTAATTTTTTAGTTTTAATATCATCATTCTGAATATCAACCTTTACATTAACAACGACTTCCTTATCAGACAAAGATTCAATACTTGTAAAAATCCCTCCTCCAGCAACTTTATCAACCTCCATTGGATTGGTTACATATATTTTGTTGGTAGCAACCAACCAAACATCTCTGTAAATTCCTCCAAAATAAGTCATATCCAACCCTTTTTGCGGTTTCCCTGGCGGATATGTGGCATCATCGCTATTGTCTGCCCAAACAGCTATAACATTGTCTCCGTTTTTATTTAAGTATTGATCTAAATCGACCACAACAGGTAAGTAACCTCCAAAATGTTCCCCTATTAAATGTCCGTTTAGCCAAATTTTGCTTTTCCCCATGATCGCTTCAAAGTGAAGCTTTAAACGTTTTTGACTTGTTTTTTCATCAATTTTAAAATGCTTGCGATACCACGCAACACCTTGGTAATTATTACCTCCTGTAGATTCACTTGTAATATACTCCAAACCATGTGGACAGTTGATCACTTTCCATTTTGAATCGTCAAAGTCTTTTTGATGTGCTTCTTTAACGTCTGATTTGATAAACCTCCACCCAAGATTAAAGTTGTACGTTTTTCTTCCTGCATTTTCTACTTCCCAAAAACCTGCTTTAGAGAATTCGGGCAGCACCTTTTTCTCTTGTGCAAACAGTACTGAAAACACAAATAAATAGAATAGGGATACTAGTTTTATTTTCATCTGAATGAATACTTGTTAACTCGATCATGATCTTGAAAATCAATGAAAGTATTTATTTTAATGTGCGTATTTTACTTTTTTGATTTTTCTCTTTCTTTGAGGCTTTGTATTTACATTAGGTCTTACTTCTTTTGCTTCAGTTCCTAAATCTGATGCTCTAAACACATAAGGCTCCCATATTGCTTTTGCTTTTTTCCATTCACTTAATGTACGTGTTGGGTACCAAGCTGGCCAACCTGTTTTCTTAAAATTGTATTTCTCACTGTTTTTATATGCCCACTTATCTACTGTTTTTGTTGGGTACTTATCAGGAAAAATACCTTCTGCTCTAAATTCATCACTTACCCCTTGATCTTTGATAACATTTTTCTTCCAGTTTTCTAATTCACTCAACAACTCCTCTTTTACTTCAACATACGCAGGATCATTCGCAACATTATGTACTTCAAATGGATCTTTTTCTAAATCAAACAATTCTACATCAGGTTTTGTAGCTGCAAAAAAGTGACTTTGCTCAGGTGTTAATTTTCCTTCCATATGCAAAATGTTCATCTCCGCTAAAACTGGATAAGCACCTTCCTTGTATTCATTGTACTGCAAATAAGCACGCTCAGGCATTAAGTTTTGAATCAACTTATACTTTTTAGAACGGATTGCTCTCATCGCATCATGCGTATTGTCCATTTTGTCTCTGGCAGCAAACACATATTTTCTGTTTTGTACTTCTTTTCCAAAAAGGTTTTGACCGTGCAAGGCTACTTCAGGTTTTATATCTGCAGCATCTAAAATGGTTTTACAGATATCAATACTCATCACCATATCATCATTTACAGTACCTGGTTTTATTTGTCCTGGCCAACGTACAATCATTGGAATTTTTATACCTCCATCATATAAAAACTGTTTCCCTCTAATATGACAACGTCCATGATCTGAAATAAAAACAACAATAGTATTATCAGCCAAACCATCATCTTCTAAACGTTTTAAAAGTTCTCCTACTTGACTATCTACCAGTTGCATTGCTTCTAAACCATTAGCCCAATCTCTCCTTACAAAATCAGTATTAGCATAATATGGTGGAATTTCTACATCTTTAATATCAATAGGTCTTAGAGAATCACGATTCCAAGAACGGTGCGTACCTCCATAAGTAATTCTGGTAAAAAAAGGCTGTCCTTCTTTTCGATCCCTCCAATCGCTTCCTTCAAACAACTCCTCCTTTTTAAATGGCACAAAATTACAATCTGTTTTCCAGCTCATTAAAGCGGTATAATATCCTGCTTCTCTAAAAATATGAGGAATTGGCTTTACACCATGAGGCAATGGTTGCTTAAGATCTGGTGTTAAACGATGTTGATTGGCGTTGATATAATTTTGATAAAATCCCGTCATCATCGCAGAACGAGATGTAGAACAGACAGGAGATGTGGTAAACGCATTCTCGAAACGAACCCCTTCTGCTGCTAGCTTATCTATATTAGGTGTACTTATACCTTTGGTTCCATAACAAGACAAATCGGCTCCCCAATCCTCTATGGTAATCCAAAGAATGTTTGGTTTTTGGACTACTTTTTTTTCATTTGTTGATTTTGAACCGGATTTACCACAGCTTATTAAAACTATTAGGATCGTTAATTTTAGAAATTTCATATTTCAATCAAATTTGTATTATTTATAGAACTTTCGCATAGAATAGAACATAAACTCAAAGTAATGATATTATTACTAATGTGGCGTATTCAGAAGTATAAAATAGGTGCTTTGGGGTAATTAATTAAGGGTGGCTAAAAAATATTTAGCCACCCTTAATTAATTACCAACAAAACCTCACGTTATTCGAGACTATACTTTTTTGCTCTTATATGTGACCCCGTCAACATAGTATTATATACCACATTGTAATTTTTGTCTTTAGCTGATTTCATATATGTTTTAGCTTTATCATTTTTATCCAAATACGCATAACATAATGATAAAACATATTCATCAACACCACTTACATTTTCTTCTGGTCTTTCTTGACCCATGATTTCATTTTTAGCTTTAGCATCTATTCTATTTTGTAAAACTGAAATTAGATCTAAAATCAATTTGTCTCCCTTTTTTACTTGCCCTAATTCTTTTAAAGATTTGGCTTTAAAAACAGTAGCTATACTATTTGGGTTTATGTCTTGATTTATAGCTTTCTTAAAATATGACTTCGCTTTTGCAGATTGATTGTCCTTCTTATATGCTAGACCAAGAAAATAATCTGTACGCGTGGTAACAGGATGATTTACCTTAGCTTCATTTAGATATTTTGGATATAAATATGCGCGTTTAAACGCTTCAATAGCATCCTTATATTTTCCCGCTTTAAGTAAATTTTGTCCTTCGCCGATAATTGCTTCCGTATAGCGTACATGTCGGTATGGGACGCCTAAATTTCTTTCTACAGCGCTAAAATAGGTTTGCTTTAGTACATTTTGAGCATCTTTATAACGCCCCATTTTTGTGTAAAAATCAGCCGCATTTAATGAAGATGTTCCTTTGCGGTATAGCAAATCTAAATTATTGTCATAATGTTGCTCTAGCTTTTTATTGTCTCCACTTTTTATATACAAAAACTCTAGTTCGCCAAACGTGCGCAGGTTCTTATTGTTATTGGCAAATGATGCTTCCATCAGGGCAATGGTGGTTTCTAAATCATCGTTTTTTGCTACGTGCCTACCAATGGCCAGGTTACGGCTCACCCTAAAATTGTTCGGGTTAAGTTTATTCGCTTTTTCCCATAGCGCAATCGCCTCTTTATGCCTTCTCAAATGATACATTAAATCTCCTAAATACATTGAAGCGACACTATCTTCAGGTGTATTTTTCAGAACATTTTGCAGTACTTTTATAGATTCAACACGATACGGAAACACATAATCTGAATTAGTGGCTGATGCCTTTTCGTAATATTTTAACCCCTCTTTTTTACTTCCTTTTTTTGTTAAGCAATACCCTAAATAATAATTGACCATAGGATATGTTGATTCATTTTCAGCATAATTATCCTCGGCAATTTTCAAAACTTTTAAAGCTGTATCATAATCATTTAAACTCATATAAAATATAGCTGTATCAATATAATTTTGTGACCCTAGAAAAAGTTTGTCCTTTCTATCAAATAACGAATTTACCTTTTCAACACCCTTTACTTTTTCACCATAAAGTGCCATTTTTTCTATATAACCCACAAAATTAAGAGGATCTCTCTCAAAGGATTCTGCAAGGTATTCGCCTGCCTTTTCAACCATACCCAATTTTCTGCAAACATACGTTGAAAGGTTGTAGATATCTGGATGCGTTAAATAAGACAGTGGAACTTCCTGTAACCTGCGGAATGCTTCATGATAATTTCCTTTTAATACTTCTAGTTGCGCCAGATAATACAATGAATTGTCCATTTCTTCGCGATATCGAGAAGATTTGGTTAAATACTGATGTGCCTTATCATAATTTCCCAGCTGTAAATATGCATATCCGTTGAGAAAATCTGCTCTAGATCGACCATAAAAGTGTCCATTCACAAATGATCTTTCAAGCGTTTTTGTTGCTTTTTCAAAATCGCCTCTTTTTACTTGTATCGTGCCTTTTAATCTAAGGGCTCGTGATTCATTTGGATCTCTTGATAAAATTTCATTAATACACATATCTGCATCAACACCATAAGCATCAAAATAATTAGAAATCGCCTTAGTGTAAAGTTGATCTATGGTTAACTTCTTATTACTAACTTCGGGAATGCTATTATGGACAGGTTTTTCAGAATGTATTTTATTTTTGTACTCAAAAAATGGCTTCTTTTTATTGTCAATAATCTTGATTTCAAGAGTGTCTGCATCTGTTGCCGTTAACTTTAGTTTATTTTTATAAACTTCGCCTACCTTAAAATCATATTTGAGTTCTTCAACTTTTTCGCCATTCTTTAAAATACTAACTACTGAACCTGGTAAATTAAGTGTTGGAAGTAAATCTAATCTATAATTTGAATTGCCTTCTTTTTTAAAGTTAACTGCTATTTCCTTGGTTGCTTTGGTAAAACCAGGCGTGTTTTTTATAGGATACCAAAAAATGGAAAACTCTTTAACTTCAAAAGGCTCCAATACAGCATATCCATGATTCATTCTTTCGTTAAAAGCTTGGTGTTGCAATTCTACATAACCACCATCATTATCACTTAAAAACGTATCCCACTGCCTACCGCTTTCAGATTTCCCCCAAGTAAAGTATTTTTTTCCAGGCGCCACACGGTGGTCTGCTACCACTACAGAACCTGCGTCTATATCCTTTTCATGCGAATACACCCCCCAATAATCCATGCTCAAACCTGTTCCATCTGCAAAAGCAGACAAAGAATGCTTTATGTTCTTTACCCAATTCCAATCTGTACCATCATCCGAGTACTCAGACCATTTCCTTAAATTTGAAATGCCATGCCCCGTCGCATAGGCTTCTTGGGGAAATATTAATTCCATCTCCTCGGTAGCATGCATCGCTGCATTATTAGAAGACACAAAAGGCACTGTATAAGGCACCGTACTTATAAAGCGTCCTTTTGTCTCAACAAATAAAGCATCAGGACGTAATATAATTTCGTACTCCCATTTCATCATTCTTACAGGTTCTGTCTCAGCAATAACAACTGTTTTGCTACCATCGGTGTTATCTTTGATATCATAAGTGATTTTATTCATTTGGGTATATCCATGACCTCCAGGGTGGTTGTATTCCAAACCTCCTGATAACCAAGCCGAACGTACCGCTATTTCAGCTGGTTTTATAACATGGTTATAGTATAAAAAATCCCAACCGTTGCGTTTATCTACAGCACCTTGTATTCTTCCGCGCAATTGAGGGATGATATCTACATAAATGTAATCATTCTCTAAACGAACAATTTCATATTCTACATTCTGCTTTGTTGGCTTGTAATCATTTTGAAAAGAGTAAGGATAGGTAGATCTTTTATCTCTAAAATAGAAAAGCCCCTCTATTTTAAAATCCTTAAGATGAGCATTCGTATCATCAGGCCCCATATCATACGTGGGAATATTTTCTTTGAATACCTTTACTTGAACTGTTCTTTGGGCATATATATTACTAGCCCATGTTAAGATAATGACTACTAAAATAATTTTATTTGATTTCATGATATTTTTAATTGAGCTTTATTTAATCGGAACACCCCTTGATAAGCAATATGTAATCTAAAAGAGCATAAACACTCTTTAAAGCCATTGAACTGTACTAGGTTTGAAAAAACTTATAAGTGATTTATAATTTTAAAAATTATTGAAACTGATAATACATTTAGAATACTTATTTAACAACTTAAAAGGTGTTATTTAACATATATCAACCAATAATGAGATTGTCTAAAAGAGAAGCCTATTTAAAAATGCACGGAAAACCAGAGCTTCCCGTGCATAATAAACTAACTCAAAAAATCAGCCCGTAATATTGTTATATAAATACACTAATATCCCGTGTTTTGCTGAATATTTGGATTTTGCTGAATATCTGAAAACGGTATAGGAAACAAATACGTATCCAAAAGTGGTGCAACAGAAGCAGGCTGTACATCACTAGGATCTTTTCCGCTTACTGACTCTGCAACTTTTTCCGTTCTTACTAAATCATACCAACGTCTTTGCTCTCCTGCAAACTCCCAAGCACGCTCATCAATCACTGCATCTCTAAAATCAATTTGACTAAGACCAGTTGTTAAATCCACAGAAATATCTGGTGTATCCACAGGAAGATTATTAGCTCTACGTCTCACTTTATTAATTGCTTCGTAAGCCGATGCATCAGGACCGGAAGACATGGCTTTTGCTTCAGCATAAAGCAATAAAACATCCGCATATCTGTAAACCATGAAGTTTGCTCCACTTTGCGCATTTCTAGAGTTTAAATAATCATAAGAGCCTCTAAACTTCTTATAGTAAGGATGTGCTTCGACAAAATCTTGCCAAGGAACTCCATTGTGCTCTGTTTTAAATGTGACATCTTTCCTATAACCTTCTGGAAATCTATTAAAAAACCCTACCTCACAAAAGAAATCTGAGAAACCATTACGCTCTTCTGGTGGTATAAATTGGCGTCCAATAGCTCGCGCTCTGTCATTACTTCCTATTTGTTCCCTAGTTAAAAATACAATATCAAAAATGGTTTCTTGATGGTCATCATAAGTCCCCATAACATCGTATCGCCATAAATCCGCAAAATCAGGAAGTAAAGCAGCTCCTGAATTTAGCATAACATCTTCCGCATAACTAGCAGCTGTTACGTATTTAGAAGTGTCTTTAATAGGCCAACCTGCCCACGTGATATAAAAATCGGCAAGTAATGTTTTCAAAGCATAAGCATCAGGATATGCCGTTTCGGTTTGCCATGAATCTGGTAAATATTTTAGCGCTTCTAATAAGTCACTTTCTATTTGTTGGTAAACATCAATTACGGGAGATCTTGCAATATCAGCACTCAAGTTAATATCCGAATTGATAATGATAGGAATATCACCATAAAAACGGGTAGCATGAAAATAAGCCCATCCTCTCCAAAAGTAAGCTAAGGCAACGTATTGGTCTATTTCGTCTTCATTTCCTTCTATATCATCTTTTCTTTCTATGATATTATTACATTGATAGATAACGTCATACGGTATTTTCCATCCTGCACGTTCAATAAAAATAGTAACAGACGTAGGGTTAAATTGGTCTATAGGAACCCATTGTGTTTTAGTACCATTGTTTTTTGTTGTTAAATCATCTGCTCCTATATGCATCTGATATGATCTAGCTGCCCCAGGTACACTTAGACGATTTTGACCATCTCTACCTCCAATAGCTCCATCAAACATTTGAGCATTAATTGAGTTAACAGCCGCTTTTAAATCTCCTATAGTTTTATAAAAATTTTCAGGGGTTAATAATACTTTTGGGTCTTCTTCTAAAAAAGAATCACAACCAAAAAAGCTTGTCATAAATACAATGACAGCAAATATTTTCATGTATTTTTTCATTTTCTTGCAGTTTTAAATTTTTAAATTCAACCCTAAACTAAAGGATTTCGGATTAGGGTAAGCTCCTAAATTCACACCTTGTGATTGATCTCTATTTTCTGTAGAAGTCGCTTCGGGATCCCATCCAGAATAATCTGTAATTGTAATAACATTTTGAGCATTAAAATAAAAACGTAAGCTCTCAATACCCATTTTTTCAGTAAAATCTTTTGGCAATGTATACCCCAAAGTTACATTCTTCAATCTAACAAAACTACCATCTTCAATGTATTGCGTATTTCCTGGATTAGAAAACGAACTACTAGCATACGTCCAGTGGTTAGACGATTCGTTAGTAGGACTCCAAGCAGTTAACAGTTCAGGGTTAGTAAACACTCTTGTCTGTTGATATCTATCAATATTTAAAATATCATTACCCTGTACGCTCTGAACAAATAAAGTCAAATCAAAGTTTTTATAATCCATATTCATATTAATTCCCAGAGTATAATCTGGTTGCCCGTTACCAATAACTGTTACATCATCAGTTGTAATTAGTCCATCTGGCACACCATCAGGGCCACTAATATCTCTAAATCTTGGCGCCCCTAAATCATAACCATGTTGTGCAGCTAAAGCAGCATCTTCAGTTCTGTAAGGCCCTTCATAAATTAAACCTTGTATTGTACCAAGCGGTTGCCCTTTGATAAGTACAAACGGTACTATACCAGCAAAACTATTACTTTGATATTGTTCTGAAAGAACAGGGATATCAGAATCAATGCCATCAATTCCTAAGAATTTATTACGGTTTATAGATAAGTTTGCAGCCACATTAAACCTAAAATTATCGTTTCTAACAACATCTCCACTTACTAGTAGTTCAAGCCCTTTGTTTTCCATAGACCCAACGTTTTGAAGCTGAAGCCCACTAGGAGTTCCTAAATAGAAAGGCAATGCTCTGCTATATAACAAATCTGTTGTTTTCTTGTAATAAATATCGGCTCCAACAGTTAATCGTCTTTGAAACATTTCTAAATCGAAACCAAAATCGAATTGAGACGTAGTTTCCCATTTTAAATCTGGATTCCCTGGAGTATCCAATCCAATAGCCCCTCCAATAGTTCCGTTGTTAATAGGTGTACCAATATCTGGTATTTTTAAAGCTCCAAAAGAATTATAAGGTGCAATTGCCTGAGAGCCTACCTGACCATAACTTACTCGCAATTTCAATGCATCAATAGTTTCAGAATCTGATAAAAAACCTTCATTAGAAACCTTCCAAGCAAGAGCCATAGACGGGAAATATGCCCATTTATTATTAACACCGAAAACAGAAGAAGCATCTGCTCTAAAAGCTGTTGTTAACAAATATTTATCTTTAAAACTATAATTTAATCTACCTACAAAAGAAACGATAGTTCTTGCTTCGTTATCTAGTGGATTAGACGACGCTATGGAGCTATTGGCGGCACCTAAATTGTTAAATCCCTGACTAATAGATGTAAAATTTGTAAACTCAACTAAAGTGGCTGTTTCTTCTCTACTCTGCATTTCCTGAACTCCTGTAAGGGTAATAGAATGATCCCCAAATGTATTGTTATAATTAAGTTGATTTGTAATCTGCCAACTTAAAACCTCTCTGTTACCAACTTCAGCAGTCGACAATGATGGGTCTTCTCCAGGTAAGTATCTATTAAAACCAGATCTATTTATAGATCTATTTTGTATTGTCCCAGTTAAACTATATGTTATATTTTTTATTGGCTCTAAATCTAATCTGGCAAGAGCTGATATAATATTTGTCTTAGTGAGAGTCCTTCTTTCATTTACAGAATATGTTGGATGCAATGTTGTTGGGCTACCAAAACTTGAAGGATCTGTATATTCTCCAAATTCGTCAAGAATTTCAGTAACAGGTGCATAAAAATAAGGATCTCTTATACCAACACCAGATCGATTTCTATCAATTCTAGAAGCATTAGTATTCAATGTTAGTTTACTCTTATCTCCCAAATTAAAGTTTAAGTTTGCACGAAGTACATAACGCTTATAATCATCATTCTTTACAATGGCCTCAATATCATCGTAGCTACCAGAGACATAGAATTTCATTCTTTCGCTACCTCCCTGGGCAAATAATTGGTAGTTCCTGTTTAGCCCAGTTCTAAAAACTTCATCAAACCAATCTGTTCCTTTACTAGGGTCGTCTAAAAATTCTTGTTGTTCAGCTTGTGAATAAGAATTAGGATTACTCAGATTTACTATTTGAGTAAATTGATACGGTGTTGCTCTATCCACTTCTTCAATGAGACTATCGAAACCTAACTTTGAATTAAACCCCCACGATGTTTTTCCAACTTTTGCTGATTTTGTGGTTATTAAAATCACCCCATTAGAACCTCTTGCACCAAAAACAGCAGTTGCTGAAGCATCTTTTAACACTTCTATGGATTGAATATCATTCACATTTATTGATGACATATCAGCTCCAAGAAATCCATCTACAACATACAGAGGACTATTGTCACCTTGAATAGAATTAGTCCCTCTAATTCTTACACGTAATGTTCCATCTGGCGCACCACTTGTTCTTTGAATTTGTACACCTGCAACTTTTCCTTGTAAAGATTCTTCAATTCTTAAAGAAGGTTGTTCTGCTATCGTAGCTGCACTAACACTAGCTACTGCACCAGTTAAATCTGATTTACGCTGGGTACCATAACCAACTACAACGACTTCATCTAGGGCTGCCGCATCTTCTTCCAAAGAAATATCTATTGCTGTTCGCCCGTTTATAGCTACTTCTGTAGTCTTGTAACCTAAATAGGAACATACTAATGTTGTGGCATTTTCTGGAACATTTTTGAGTATATACTCTCCATCAAAATTTGAAACAGTTCCTATGGATGTTCCTTTTACAAGAACATTTGCACCAGGTAAGGGGAACCCTTTGGTATCTTTTATGATTCCTCTAATATCAACTTGCTGAACCTCTTTTGTTTCTTTAGGGATAGTGTTTGAATCACTAACTGCCTTATTTTCGTCTATTAAAAGAATAATCTGCTTATTTCTTACCTTAAAAGAAATATCAGTTCCTAAAAACAAGTCTTGAAGTACTTTTTTTAAAGGTTTATTTTTAACCTTTAGAGATACAATTTTAGCTGTATTAACTTCATCATTATCAAATAGAAATTTATACTCTGTATCCTTTTCTATCTTCTCAAAAACATCCGTTATCCGAACATTTTTTAAGTTACATGTAATTTTCGTATTCTGTGAATGCGTATTTGCATTTATTGAAAACACAGAAATAAACAAAAGAACGGTAGTTAGCTTCATAGCTAAATTGAATTTAATTGAAAAAGACAACGCATGCCTTCTTCTCATAATGTTTTTCATATATTAGTTTAGTTTTTAAAAATGGTTAATTTTTTATCATTTTGTTTATAATCGGAAAATGCTCCAACATTTTCCGGTTTTTTGTCATAGGCACGTTGTTTTTAAAGTTTATCGATTATTATGGTATTATCAGTTCTCTCGAATTTAAACGCCTTGTTTTCTGAAAAAGAGCTTAATACTTTCTCTATTGTCTCAACATCAAATGAAGCTGTGAACTTATAGTTTCCTATTTCCTTATAATTGTTTTGTATCGTAACATTATATTTTCGTTCAAGCTTCTTTATAATATTTCTGAATGGCATATTTTTTATGACTAACCTTCCACCAATCCAACTCGTATAGATATCTGTATCAACAGTTCTGACTTTTACTTTGTTACTTTTTTTATTCCAACTGGCTTTTTGATTAGGCTCTAATCTGATGATTTCTTTATTTTGTGCATTACCCTTGATTGATTTACCAAGACTTACTGAGCCTTCAACTAACACTGTATTGATTATATTATCCTCAGGATAAGCAGACACATTAAATTCTGTTCCTAATACTGTTACATTCATTTTAGTGGTTTTTACAATAAAAGGGTGTACTTTATCTTCGCTAACATCAAAAAAAGCCTCACCTGTTAAAAATACTTTCCGTTTTTTCCCTTTTAGGAATTTAATCGGATATTTTATTGTAGAGCCTGCATTTAAATTCACTTTTGTGCCGTCTGACAACGTAATTTCAAATGTCTTACCATAAGGTATTGACAATGTATTATATACTAGTTTTTCAGTATTAGCAGTAGCTTTGTAGTCTAGCTTATTTCCCTCTTTAGAACCTAAAACATTCCCTTTAGCATCTGTAATATCATGACTGGAGCTCGTATTTAAAACCTTTACTTCTCCACTATCCAGTTTCAAAGTGATGGCATTTGAATCAGGTATTAAAAGTGTTGTCTCATTAGTAAATGTATAATTGTAAACACTAAAACTTATTAATGAGAAACCTAAAAATATAGCGGCATATTTATGAACAGACCTAAATTTGAAATTTGAATTGGCCTTCTTTTTCTTGGCTTCATATTTTTGAAGTATGGCGTTCCAACCAGTTTCTAGATTGAAGTTTTCTATTTCAGAAATGTTTACTCCTTTGTTTTTTAAATCTTTTATCTTAAAAAATAATGCTCGGTTATTTTTCGAGTGCTCTAACCAATTGTTTAGGGCAATTTCCTCTTTTTTAGAAATTGTTCCGTCAAGCTTTTTTGTAATAAGTTTTACTAATTCCATATATCAAAACACAAATTGCCTATAATATAAAGAGCAGAAAACAAAAAAAAGGGTAGTGAAAAATTTAAAAAAATTGTTTTTTTTTTTAAATAGCAGTAAAAATCATGAAAAAAGCCACATGCAATACTTCTTTTTGATGTCGAAGAATCTTATAAGCATTCTTCATATGATATTTAATAGTGTTAATGGAAATTCCCATAATTTCGGAAACATTCTGGTATTTCTGTTCTTCTATCACACAAAGTTCAAATATAGTTTTGCATTGATTAGGAAGTAATTCTAACATCTTCTGAAGTTGTTTTCTTTTCTCTAAAAAAACCAACTCTTCTTCAATGGATCTAATAGAAACCGCATCAATATCCTTTAAAACTCTAAACTTTTCCTGTCTATTTAAATATTTGAGACTGTTGTTCTTAATTGCCTTGAACATGTATGCCTCAAGATTTGTAATCTTATCTATTTTATGGGTTACTAGTAGTTGGACAAATATATCCTGAACTATTTCTTCGGCCTCTACTGTATTTTGAAGATAACAGTATGCCTGTAAACACCATTCGCTATAATACCTACGAAATAACTCCTCTGATCGTGAATTAATGTTGTTGTTCATCAAAAAATAATTATTATTATAGTAACTAAATGAAGAAATGAGATTACCAATTTTAAGTAATTCTTAACAAACCAAGGTATTTCAGGATTAATTTGACGTATCTAGTAGTAATTAGCAATAATAATCATATTACTATGTAAGTAATTCAAAACAAAATAGTTGATACAAAAAATAAGTAATAATAAATTTGTCGCTTAATTATTTGGATTAAACTTAGAATACGTTAAGTTAAGGCTGTGATGTCAGTCTGAGCATTACTGAATAACAAAACATGTTTTGTTATGAAAGTAGCAAGCATAGCTTGTCGAAGACCTATTGGAGTTCTAGTTTTTATTGGCATTTCGACTTTAGTTTATGCTGAGCATAGTCGAAGTACTCAATGTGACAAAAAGGGAACAAATTTCCTTAACTTAATGATATTGGCCTGCTGGGCAGGCAGGGAACCTCATCATGGTGAGATGTCTCGAAAGTTTAGTAGCGCAGTCGAAGGGCTCATGCTTCGCTCCGTCGACATTGTAAAGCTTACATCGATCTCAGATTAAATATAATTTAGAAATGATTTTTAATCATCATCCCATATTATTTCTTTAAAAAAAAAGAGCTATTTCTTAGAATAGCCCTTTACTACATCCTTTATTGACTGACTAACTCAAATAACCATGCTAAGAACAAGCATAAAAAAAGATGTATGAAATTTTAATTTAAAGGTGTTCCACTTTCATCTAGAGACCCCGATTTTATAATAATTAATTTATCTAAATCAATATATTTTTTAATGGCTTTATTAACTTCTTCTAAAGTAACAGCTTCGATATCCTTAGAATATTGATCAATATAACTTGGCTCTAAGCCACGTTCAACAAAACTTAATAGTGCTCCTGATAATCCACTTGTAGTTGAAAGTCCTACTTTAAAATTTCCTGTGAGGTTTGTTTTCTTAGCAGCTAATTCTTCAGCAGTTACACCACCATCTACCCATTTTTTAATCTGTACCATTGTGGCGTCTAAACCTTTTTGAAATAAATTAGGATTAAATGATGCGTTAACTGACCAATATCCTCCTGCATAAGTATGTCCAGAATGGCTAGCTTCAATACTATAAGTTAAGCCATCATGATCTCTAACAGTTCGCATTAACCTCCCTGAAAAGCCACCACCCAAAATACTAGTACCCATATAGAACGGTAAATAATCTTCATCCATTCTCTGGATGCCCGTATACTGACCTATAAACATTTCTGCACTTGGTTTTTGAGGAATTGTAACTACCTTGGTCAAGGCATTTACTTTAGTTGGATTTTCAAATTTAGCTTTGGCGTTTACTCCTCCATCCCATCCTTTGAAAGCACTTTTAAGTGCTGTATATAACGCTTTGGTATCAACATCACCAACAGCAACTAAATGCATGCCCCCTGTTCCGAAATAGGTTTTGTGAAATACTTTTAATTCATCTAATGTTACCTTCTTTAAATCATCAATTGATGTTTGAATATCTGTTGAATAATTTGGATGCCCTTTTGGGTATATGGCTTGTGAAAGAGCGGTATGACCTTGAGTTCCAGGGTCTGTTAATCTTCGTTTCATTCCGCCCTCGTTTTGCTGTTTTAGTAACTCAAACTCTTTCTCATCAAATAAAGGATAACGTAATTCTTCAGCTAGCAAGCTAATTACAGTATTTAAGTCTTTTTTCAAACACTTAAAACCAATACTCACTTTGTGTGTTCCTGCACTAACATATAAACTAACACCTAACTTTTCTAATTTTTGAGAAAATTGAAACTTGTCATTAATAGTGGTGCCTTTGCTTAACATTTGAGTCGTTAAAGAAGGAACCATTTCATTACCTTTAGTATTTAAATAATCCCCTATAGGAAAACTTGCTGATACCGTTAAAAAATCTTTTGCTCCTGTTTTAGCTGTAATGACATCTATTCCTGCAATATTTTCTCTAGTAAACTTTTCTCCTTTAGCAGAGACTTCAATGGTTTTATAAGCTGAAATAATTTCAGAAAAATGCTCTTGAGATATTATACTAGAATCTTTCTGAGAACCTTCATTTATATGCTCGGGGTTTCTGTAAAAATATTTACTATTATTTTCATGTATATAATTAGCCGCTTTTTGTGGTGCTGAATTATTTCCTCCAGGAATTTTTGGCACAAAATAACCAGTTGTACTTTGGTCTTCTAACAAATATAAATTCGCTACACGCTTTACATCTTCAGCAGTTACTTTACTCAATCTTTCATTTCCATTAATATAATCTGTCCAATCACCCCCAGCAATTGCTTCATTTAACTGACCTGCTATACTACCAGAACCATCTCTAGATAGAATTGTTTGCGCATTAAGCTTTGCAACAATACGGTTAACATCTTTTTGTGATACACCTTCAAGCTTAACTTTTTCAACCATCTCAAGAAGTTGGGTATTCATTGCATCGTGATCTTTATCTGGAGCGAAACCCAAGGCAACAGTAAACATACCAACGTCTTTAAAGTTTGAAGAATTAGAATATCCAAAAAGTGCTAATCCAGTATCAACAAATGTTTTATTAATTACTGAAGAAGTTCCAGAACCAATAATCTCACTTAAAACTTTAAGAGCGGGTAAATCTTCATGCATTCTGCCTGGTATTTTATAACCAATAGACACGATACCTTGTTGTCCTGTTTTTTTAATAACAATTCTTCTTGGCCCTAATTGTTCAGGTTCAGTAGTATAAGGTTGTGGCATAGTATGTGGTGCCTTGGTAATTTTACCAAAATACTTGTCAATTAGTTTGAAAAGAGATTCTTTTTGAAAATCACCAATTATGGTTAACGTAGCATTATCCGGCCAGTAATATGTATTGTAAAATTTACGCAATACTTCAATAGGCATATTTTCAATATCAGAACGCCAACCTATTGTGGAGTGATGATATGGATGTGCCATATATGCTGTAGCCCACATCTCTTTACTTAATAAACTATTCGGGTTATTCTCACCACGTTCAAATTCATTTCTAACTACAGTCATTTCTGCGTCCTTATCTTCTTTAAGAAGAAGAGAGTTACGCATTCTATCAGCTTCAATTTCTAAAGCTATTTCTATTTTATCGCTTGGAATGGTTTCATAATAATTAGTTCTGTCATTCCAGGTTGTGGCATTCATTTGCGCTCCAATACTATTTAGTTTGCTATCAATTGAAGTCCTTTTACGTTTATTGAATTTTTCCGTGCCTTTAAACATTAAATGTTCCAAAAGATGGGTAGAACCTGTATTACCAGTAACTTCATGTTTAGAGCCTACACGATACACAATTTGAACGGTCACTACAGGAGCAGAATTATCTTGAACTAACAAGATGTTCATACCATTGGGGGTATATAAATACTCCTCTATACCTCCTAACTCTTTTACTTTTGAAAATTTTTGAGTTATTTGAGCATTACTAAAATTAACAATGTTCAGTATGAAAACTAATAAAGCACATTGTTTTAGTCTTGATAATTGTTTTCTTGTCATTTTGATTGCATTACTATATACTTATATAGAGTACTAAAAAATGATTATCCCTTATTAATAATATGTTAAAAATTTAGTTTTAGTTTTTTTGTTTTATTTTTTGGAGGAAAACATTTGTAGCGATCACAAGTCTGGTAAAACAGTCCACAACTAATCTCTGCGGCTTTTGTGTAATTCCCAACGGAACAATATTGCACGAAAACCAGCGTACCATGGTACACATAGATACCGTCACCATAAGGTTCACTATATGGTGTTTCCCAGTCACCAATAGTTTTTATCCCACCTGGGAGTTTTAATTTCAGCTTTGAAGCAATATAAGGCTGATTTTCAGGAACATAAGCATAAATATGCCATTCATCTGCTATGTTAACCTTTTGAATAATAGCTAATTGAGATTTATCATCAGACCAAACTAGCGTAGCGTTAATCGATACTGGATTTACAGGATTTGTTGGGGAGGTACTGAGCTCTGAAGAAGCTGTCTCCACTTTTTTATTTAAATCTGGTAGTACCTTAGCAGTTTGTGAAAAACTGAACTGTACAATTATTAGTAGAACCAAACATATATTTCTATTGAATCTCATATAAAATCTATTTAAATTTTAACTGTGCAATATCTTCTTCACTTCTAGGTTTTATTTTTGGATTTTTATCAGCATCATAAATCAGCCATACGTAGCCGCCCATTTCAGTAAAGAACATATTGTATTTGTTCTGGTTAAACCAATCGCGCCATTGTTTTGCTGTTTTAAAATCTTCCAAGGTATATCTTAAAAGAATTCTATAGGCCTTTTCAGTTTCCTCATTGTTTTCTAACATGCTAATAGCTTTATCTAATACTTTTATGTCCGTATTGGCAATACCAAGACTTTTAATGTCTTCATCTACTTTTACATCATAGGAATCTGCCGGTTCTGAAAAGAAATAATCTCTATTTTCTTTAAGGTATTTTCTAATAATCAATGTGTCTAAACCTGTGATTGATGCCCAAGAGTTTCTGCCAATATTATTTTTAAGATAACCTTGTCTGTCTTGAATAACCTGTGGTTTACTATTAAGTATCATTTCTTCCATTTGGCTTAATTTTTCACCCGCTTCTTTCCTCTTCTTAAATTTTTCTTTTCGCTTTAAAGAGGATTCGTTAATCCCTTTCATAAGTTCCACATAAGAATCAAACGAGGGTTTGGTTGTATAAAATAACATTTCATCAATATATTCTTTGGTAGCAATACGTTCATTGTATTTTCTAACGATTAATTTATTGTCTTTATGCTTGTTTATATAAACAACTGTATTGGCAAATACAACTTTTGCTTCTTCGGTCATGTAATTTGGTGCGCCTGCAAAACCCCACAAAAAGAAGTTTCCATGGCGTCCTAAAGCCACGGCTGTTTTTTGTTTAGAGCTAACCCCCCCTGAAATTATTTCAGAATTTGGTGAATCTTCAAAGTTCCAGCCTCTGGCAACCAAACCAACCCTAAAACCTTTCTTGTCCATATAGCCTTCTTTATCTACCCCCCACATTAAAATCTCTTTAGCTACATTACTACCATCATAAGATCTTAAAACACCTTCTGGTGTAGGTTGACTTTCTAGTGTAATAGACGTTTTAAATGGACCACCAAAAATTTCATGCTCTGTTTTAATGTGATGTGCATGTCTGTCCAAACACAAACAGTACCAGTCTAATTTTGAACCTAAACTAGCACCAATAACAGATGAGGTATGGCCAATAAAAATAGCGGCACTATCAAAATCATCGCTTACATATTTAGCGGGTTCCATACTCATAAATTCTCCAGTTTCAGGATCATTATGGATGGTACGTTCCTTAATTGCTTTAGGAGCTTGATCAAAAATAGTAACATCGTATTCTGACGACATAGATTCTTTATAATCTCTGGCATCTACTGTAATTACTTTGGTAAAATAAGTATCTAGTAAGTTTTTGAAGGCTGGCATTCTAGTGCCATACTCTTGTTTAAAACGCTCTAAAGACATGCCACCTGGCACACGAGAGCTTACTAAATTTTCTGGCATTGGTTTTTCTGGGCTATACCCAACATACAGTACACTTATATCTAATTTTTCTTGGGAAGAAACCGAAAAAGAGATAAGTAATATACTTATTATAAAAAGTGTTGATAAAGGTGTTCTCATATTTTACTTAATTTAATATTCAAATAGTTCTATTAATTTGGCATCTAATTCCTCTTTTGTAGCATTTCTCAACAAAATGGTTTGATCCTCATCAATCAAAAATATTGTTGGCAAATGGGGTACACCATAAGCTTTGGCTACAAGACCATAGTTTCTGTTCTCATTGACATCAAATACCTGAATCCATGAACAGTCACAGAAGAATTTGGATTGTTTATTGCATAGTCATACTTAATCTTAATGTGTTTAGCACTATGTTCTTCAAATAAAGGTGCTAGTTCCTTTTGTAGTGCCATCGCTTCTTCCAGTAATTTTGAATCATTATTTTTTTTGCTTTAGCATAAGCATCTTTAAGGGATTCTAGTTTTGCATATTCAGGGTCATTAAAAACTGCCTCTGCTTTTTTTTTTGCATTTTAGAATACTCATCATGTGTTTTTGAACCCGAAATTTTAGAGGCAAATTCCCAATCATTTGGTTTTACAGCAGACCTGTCTGCTTCTATAACTATATTGCTATTTTCAAGCATAAAACCTGTGATTTTTTCATCTATTTGCTTGCGTATCAACATGTCATTTAAATACTATACAGCAACGATGTCGGATTATTTTTAGATATATTTTGAGCTTTCTTTTGAAATAGAAGGCCTATCTATTTGATAAGCCTTCTTTATATCATTACCAATTAGCTAGTATTTATTTTGCTCTAAGGCACCATTAGATATTACTATTTCTTGATCAGGAATTGGAAATGCAAATTTCCTAGAGTTTTTATCCAAAGTTGTAGTTACTGGTGCTTGATCACTTAAAATAGCATTTGCAGTAAAGGGATAAAATGTTCTTGTCATAATAACATCATCGGATGGGTCGCTGTTATTATTGTAACGCCTTACATCGTACCATCTATGTACAAAAGGCATTTCTCTACGGCGTTCTTCCAATATTTTTGTTACTGCTTCAGTTTGCGAAACAGCACTTAAATTAATGGCACTTGCAGGTGCAGAAACGTCCATTCTTGCAGCTCTTAGAATATTAACTGTGCCTAAACCTTCTGCCCACATACCTTGCCTAGCTTGACACTCTGCTTTTATTAATAACATTTCTGGAACCGATGGTCCATTTGGAATATGCCCTCTATGGAAGAAAATATATCCAGGATAACTAAAAGGTGGCCTAAATGCTCCAATTGTATAAGAATAATCTTCAACTACATGAAATTTGTACCTAAGATCATTGGTTTGGTCATAAAGACTTAATAAATCTTGAGAAGGAAAGGTATTCCATTTACGATTATTTAATTGCCTGAAGTAATATGATTCCCCAAACTCGAACCTGTCTTGTACTATATCGCCTCGCTGATCATGGGTGTACGGATAAAATATTTCTATTTGAGTGGGACCAGGATTTAATATGAATGCGAATGCGGGAATATCTGAAAAACGCATGTCGGTATTATAATTTCTTAAAACATCGTATTCATCAAGAGCAGCTTGTGCATATTCCTGTGCTTTGATATAATCATTTAAAGCTAAGTAAAAACGTGCAGCAAACCCATTTACAGCAGCTGTACTAGCACGCCATGAGTAATTAAGACCGTTTTCTTGACCAAACGAACGGGTTATTTGAAACGCATTCATCAAATCTGATTCAATTAAAGCATAGGTCTCTTCTAGTGTAGCACGTTCTAAATTTTCACTAAAGGTTGTGCTTACTCTAATGGGTAATCCTAACTCCGCCTTATTGGTTTCAGTATAAGGTAAGCAGTATATATTTGCTAAAACGAAATAACTGTAGGCTCGAATAAAGTGAGCTTCTGCTATTAGGTTAGCTTTTTCTTCATCTGTGGCATCAGGTACACCTCCAATATTGTCTAATATAAGGTTGGCATTAAATACCTTTTGCCATTCTTCTGGCCAGCCTGTAGCAAAGATTCTTTCAAAAGCTCCAAGTTCCGTATTCCAAGTGCCAAAAGTAGTTTCTTGTGAGCCATAGGCTCTAAAAAAACCATCAAATAATGTTGTAGATAACTCATAGTCATCTGTACCGTATACCAATGGTAATGGGGTTTCATCAATGTAATCTTGGTAATTGTTTAACAAGGCTTCATAATCTGATAAAGTTTTAGGAGCCACAGCAGCAGATTTAGAAGGGGGCTCTTCTAAAAAAGTATCACAACTCATGAATGTAATGGCTAGTGTTATAACCAGTATATATTGATATGCTTTTTTCATAATTTTTTAATTTAAAAGTTTAAATTCATTCCAAATGTATACGTAGCTTGTGGTCTTAATGTCCCTTTAGGAAACTCTGGGTCTTCATTAAAATCATTAAATAATATTACGCCTAAATTGTTAGCCTGTGTATAAAAGCTTAAGGCGTTTAAACCCAATTTATCGGTAATTCTCTTTGGTAATGAATAAGTTAAGTTAACTTCTTGTATTCTTATATGAGAAGCATCTTGTGTTAGGTAATCCATATAAGGATGAAATGTACCATAGAATGAGTAATTCTGTTCTCGTCCATCAGGAATTGGGATGATGCTATTGGGGTCACCATTAGCTACTTCTCCATATTTTTCATTAACAATGGTATTCCCACCACCTGTATAGGCATAGTAATTAAATCCTTGTCTTCTAAAAACATGACCGAACTTACCAGTTATGATAAAAGAGAGGTCAAAATCATAAATTTTAAATGCATTTCTAATACCAATAACCGTTGGTGCATTGGTGGTTCCTTGATTAGTGAAAAAATTACGCGCATCTCCAGGAACAGAAGTCCCTATCTGTGCTTGAGAACCATTTTCACCAAAAACAGAAGGCACCATATTACCACTACCATTATCAAATAATCCAGCATATTGGTAAGCCCAAAGTGTATTGGCATCAAAACCTTCTCTATAAGAGGTTGTTGGACCAGAATATAACTCGAAAGGACGATAAGGTCCTCTAACAAATTGGGTAACTTCATTTTTATTATGGCTAAATGTAAAATTACCAGACCATACAATGTCTTGTCCTTTTATAGGAATATAAGTTCCTAAGCTTATATCAATCCCTTTATTAACCATTCTACCATTGTTCAATAATTGCTGTCCGGTACCATATACCGTTGGTATGCCTTGGTCAACAAGTAAATCGACACCCTCTTTACGATAGAAATCAATAGAACCGTTAATTTTTCCGCTCAGAATAGAGAAATCTGTTGCAATGTTAAAACTTTTGGTTTCTTCCCATCTAAGTTCTGGATTACCAAAATCAACAATTTGTGCTGTGAGTTGATTAGTAACATCATCTAATGAACCCCCTAAATTTATAAGTGGGCTAAATGATGCACTAGGTATGATATTACCCTGTATACCGTAATTAGATCTTATATAAAGTTTATCTAACCAGCCTATATTGTCCATAAAGTCTTCTTTACCAATGTTCCACCCTAAACCTACAGACCAAAATGGATTGTAACGTAAACTAGGGTCTGGTGCAATAGTGTTAGATGCGTCTGTTCTATAATTTCCTTTAATAGTATATTTATCATTAAACGTATATGATAAATCACCATATAAAGAGAAAAATCGATCTGTGCTTTCAGTAAATTGGTGTTCTGGTGCTAAACTAAAGTTATATAAAAGATTAGCAAATCGACCAGGGGTAAAATCCCACAATGTAGCTGTATTTATATTTCCTAGAAGCTCTGAGGTTACTAGAGTTTCTGGGTCATAACCAAATGCTGGGGGGTTAGCAGTTGTAGTTCTCACTCTGCTACGTAGCTCTGTACCTCCTACAAAATATATATTATGCTTTTCGCCGAAGGTACGGTTAAAGCTTAACTGATTTCTAAAATTATAGCTTCTAATTTCGCTTTTACCTTGTTCTAAAATACCTCCTGAAGGAACCAGTTGCGTAGGAATGCCTCCAGAATTCCACTCAGGACCAGACGTTTCGTTTATAAATCGACGTACTTCAAAGGTTTTATCACTATAATAATTCTCTGCATTTGAGTTATAAATCTCATACTGTATTCTTGAAGATAATTGTAACCCTTTAATAATATCTAGAGTTAAACCAGCATTGATACGTGCATTTAATTCTTTAGTATTAAAACTTCTACCCTGTACTTCAGCAATTGGATTATATGACCAATCTGAATATGGAAAGCTTTCAAATGGGACAAAAACGTCTAGGTTAGGTCTATAGTATTGTAAGTATGACATGTCAGTTAGACTGCCATCAGTATTTTTCAACATGTCCCAAGGTGCTAGTGAGCGTATGGTATTTAACATATCACCAGAATCTGTATCAATATCGTTATGTTGAAGCATAGCCCCAAAATCAAAAATAAGATTTTTAGATAGGTTGGTACGATTGTTAAAATTAACTAAGTAACGTTTGGTTTCATCTCCTATGTAAAAACCATTTCTATCTTCATATAATAATGATAAGCTATTAGTCATTCTGTCATTACCACCAGAAATACTAATATTATGCTGGGTCGTTAAAGGCGCCTCTAAAAGGTAATCTTTTATTTGTTGTGAGTTATCTAAATTTGCTAACATTGCTAGTGTAACATCTCTTTCAGTATCGGTTATTCTCCCTAATCGGGCTTCGTTCATGGCTACTATAGCTTGAGAGCGAGGGATTAAGTCACGCCCAGATGCGCTCATACCTGGTAGACCACCAAAAACACTACCAAAAAAATCGGTGTCAAATGCCTGTTGTTCGTACGCAATAACATCAGCGCTTGAAGCTCTAGTAAGCGCATAATCTAAATCTATTTTGCTAGATGCTCTCACAAATGAGGACACAGAAACACTAGTTTTTCCTTTTTTTCCTTTTTTAGTAGTGATAACAATAACACCATTTGCAGCCTGAGCACCCCAAATCGAGGTTGCTGCTGCATCTTTTAACACTGTAACGCTCTCAACATCATTAGGGTTGATGGTGTTAAACCCACCAATAATATTTGGGTTACCAGATCCTAATACCTCATCTGATGGATTAAAACCTCCTTCTATAGGGAAACCGTCTACTACAATAAGTGGTTTCTGATTAGCACCAAGACTAGACAAACCCCTAACTTGAAAATCTATAGAACCATCAGGGTTTATTGTGCTTTGAAGACCAGCTACCACACCTACTAATCGCTCTGATATACTGGATGCTGGTTTTTCTAGTTGACTTTTCTTTATACCAACATAAGCTCCCGTGACACGTTCTTTTGAGATTTCTTTATAGCCTGATGATACCACTACAACTTCATTTAGTTCATTTGTTTGTTCTTGAAGTGTAATATCATAAACTGTTGTGTCGGCAGTAATCTGTTGGATTGACATTTTGTAACCCAATCCAGACACAACCAGATAGTATCCTGTAACAGCCTTTAAGGTGAATTTACCGTCAAAATCAGTAGTAGTTCCTCTGATAATAAAGTCTGATTGTATTTGTCCACTTGCAGGTTCTCTATCTGATACATAAACTGTTAATCCAGATAGAGGCAACCCATTTTTATCGGAAACAGTCCCTGTTACTTCATTCTGCTGCATGCTTTGCCTTATTATAGTAGAATTTGCAGCCTTTAATGTTCTTTTTTTTAAAATGACTTGGTTTTTAATAATCTCATAATCAATATCTATGACATCCTTAAATAAAATATTTAATATCTTTTCTATAGATTCTCTACTAGTCTTAATAGATGTTTTTTTATTGACATCTAAATGTTTAGTATTATACAAAAACTTGTAATCACTTACACTTTGTATGTGAAGAAATACCTCTTTAATAGTAACATTCTCTAAATCTATACTAATTTTGGGTTGCGAGTTTGGTGTTGCGTTTACTTGTAGTAAGCTTACGAACAAAAAGACATATGTTAATCCCATTTTCTTGTTTGATTTTAATAGAAAAGAAGATATGCCACAGGCATAGTTCAGTAATTTTTTCATACTTTTGTGCTTTAAAATTGGTGGTTAATATTGTTGTTAATCGCTTTCTTAAACCGAAAGATGTGTCACCATCTTTCGGTCTTTTTTATTTATATCGTTTTTTATCTTATAGTTATTCTTTTTTTATTAGTGTTAAACTTAAATCCATAACTTTTACTGAAATACAACATAATGTCTTCTAAAGTTTCTTCTTTAAAACTTGCTGTAAAAGATTCCTTTTTTAAATCTGTATTGTCATTTTGAATAGCCACATTAAAGTGGCGTTCTAATCTTTTAGTAATATCTTCAAATAGCACATTTTCAAATTGTAATTCACCTTTTATCCAACTTGAATATATATTGCTATAAACTTCTTTTTTACTCATATTTTGAGCGCTATTATTCCATATAGATTGTTCATTAGGAACTAATAGCAGAGCATTGTTTATATTGTCCTTTTCATATACTTTTACAGAACCTTCTTCTAAAGTAGTTTCTATAAATTTATCGTTTTGATATGCAGAGACATTAAACTTTGTTCCATAAACTGCAACATCTATAGCCTTGGTATTTACTATGAATTGATGTTTCTCATCTTTAGTAACATCAAAATAAGCTTCACCTTCTTCTAAATAAACTTCTCTTTTAAGCCCCTCTATAAAGTTTACAGGATACCTTAAGCGCGTACCTGCATTTAAGTATACTATAGTGCCATCTGAAAGTGTCATTTGAAAGTGTTTCCCATAAGGTACATTAATGGTGTTGTATACCAATACTTCCGTTTTTAAACGCTTGTATGTTAACTCACCATTTTTAAGATAACCTAATGTTATATTCTCCTTATTTTTTAAGCTATCTAATCCTTTAAGAGCTAGTATCTGCTTAGAGCCGTCTTCAAATTTAATCTGTACGTCTTCGTCTATAATATCATGTGTTATAGCTGTACTTCTAAAGTTTGGAGCAAGTTTATAGAAAGCAAAACTAAGACCAAATATAAAAACGATCATAGCTGCATATTTATATATGTTTGACAGTCTAAATACCTTTTTATAAGGAGGCGCTTTAGGTGTAATAATTTTTTCTAAAAATTCTTCCCCTTTAAAATGCTTATCTTTATTTTTAAGAATATGATACTCTTGAAATACATCCTTAAAGATTCGTGCATTTTCTTCATCTTTAAGGAGAGATTCTAAGATTTTAGATTCTTCTTTTGAAATATCATCATTGAAGTATTTTTCTATTAAGAATAATATGTCTTTACTACTCATTTTTATACAGATCTTTTATTTAAGGCGTTAAAATTTTAAAAAACCCTTACCTAATTTTTATTTTTTGTTTGTTTTTAAAATTAGAAGTTCTAAATTGAGCGCTCATTATGGGGGGGTCTAAAAATGAAAAAAATATAATATCTACACTAAAAGAAGGTGACGAAAATACGTTTAAGCATATTTATTCAGCAAATTATGACAAGTTGTGCAAATATGTTTATTCTCTCTCTAACAATGCTTCACTAGCAGAAGACGTTGTTCAAGACACGTTAATGTATTTATGGCAAAAAAGAGAAGACATGCATATCAGATCGTCCGTATCTGCTTATTTGTATAGGTCTGCTTTTAATCGTTATATGGATATATGTCGTAAAGAAAAGCGCCAAAAAACATTAATGGACGATTTAAAATTATCTGCTATTATAGAATTTGAAGGCTTTGAAGAGGACAAAAAAGAACAATACTTCGTTTTATTAGAAAACATAATAAATAAACTTCCCGAAAAACGTAAAGAAATTTTTATCCTTAACAAAATTAATAGTTATAAGTACAAGGAAATTGCTGACATGAAAGGTATTTCTGTTCGTACTGTAGAAAGCCAGATACGAAAAGCTCTTATTACCATAAGAAAAGAGGTCACTCAATTAAAATTTTCTAATAACCAACGTGTCTAAACCTGTGATTGATGACCAAGAATTTCTACCTATGTACTTTTTAATATAATCCTCTCTATCTGGTATAGCTTTTGGCTTACTATTAAGTATCATTTCTTCTATTCTATTTAATTTTTCACCTGCTTCTTTCTTCTTCTTAAATTTTTCTTTTTGCTTTAAAGAAGATTCATTAGAACCTTTTATAATTTTCACATAAGAATCAAACGAGGGCTTGGTTGTATAAAATAACATCTCATCGATATACTCTTTGGTGGCAATACGTTCATTGTATTTTCTAACTATTATTTTATCATTTTTATGTTTGTTTTTATATACAATTGCATTGGCAAATATTATTTTTGCTTCTTCGGTCATGTAGTCTGGAGATCCTGCAAACCCCCATAAAAAGAAGTTTCCATGTTGCCCTAATGCAACTGCCGTTTTTTGTTTAGAGCTAACACCTCCTGAAATAATTTCAGAATTTGGTGAATCTTCAAAGTTCCAGCCTCTGGCAACCATACCAACCCTAAATCCGTTTCCATCCATATATCCTTCTTTATCTACTTCCCACATTAAGATGTTCTTAGAAGCATTACTACCATCGTAAGACTCTAATACTTCTTTGGGAGTAGGTTGGCTTTTAAGTGTAATTGACGTTTTAAATGGCTCACCAAAAACTTCATGTTCTGTTTTAATATGATGTACATGTCTGTCCAAACACAAACAGTACCAATCAAGTTTAGAGCCTAAACTAGATCCAATAACGGATGCTGTGTGACCAATAAAAATAGATGCACTATTAAAATGGTCACTCACATATTTAGCAGGTTCCATACTCACAAATTTTCCAGTTTCAGGGTCATTATGGATGGTACGTTCCTTAATTGGGTTTGGGGCTTGATCAAAAACAGTTACGTCATGTTGTTCAGACATTTCTTCTTTGTAGTCTCTAGGGTCTACCGCAGTAACTTTTATAAAATAGGTTTCTAATAAGTTTTTAAATGCTGACCACCTGCTACCATATTCTTTTTTAAATCGCTCTGGAGCCATACCTCCAGTTACCCGAGAAGACTCTAAGTTTTCAGGTATTGGTTTTTCTGGGTTATACCCAACATACAATACACTTATATCTTGTCGCTCTGCTTGTGCATTACCAATAGTACAAACTGCAAAAACCAGTACCAGCATGATCGTTTTGATAATTTATACATATCCTTTAAATTTTAAAGTCAATAATTTTAGATGTTCTTTTATTTATTTAACCAAAAGTTCGACTAGTTTAGCATCCAATTCCTCCTTGGTTGGGTTTCTTAATAAAATAGTTTGATTTTCATCTACTAAAAAAGTGGTTGGTAGAAAAGGGACTCCATAGTTTTTTGCCACAGGACCATAATGTGCCCTTCCTTTTTTTGAAGGTGATGCATCAAACAACTTAATCCATGGTATTTTGTCTTCTTCAATCGCTTTTTTCCATTTATCTTCAATATCGGCTGTCCCTACTCCAACAATCTCAAAATTGTCTGCGCCATATTTTTTTCTCAATTCTTTTAGGTGCGGAAATGATTTTCTGCAAGGTACACACCAACTTGCCCAAAAGTCGATCAAACGATATTTGGCTTTTACGTCAGCCAATGCCAATGGTTTACCATCAATAGTATTTAAAGTAAAATCCGGGGCTTTATTACCCACACCCAAATTCTCAAAAATATCTTTGTATACTTTAGTCATGTGTCCTTTGTAAAATGCTGTTTCTTTGGCATCACCAGAAAATAAATTGTAAAATGTCTTGAGTTCATCTTTACTCATTCTTCCTTCGGTGTACTGGTACCCTAATACATGGACAGCCACAGGAGAATTTGGATTGCTTATTGCATAGTCATGCTTAACTTTAACGTATTTAGCATTACGTTCTTCAAATAAAGGAGCTAATTCTTTTTGTAGTGACATCGCTTCTTCCAGTAATTTTGAATCATTACTTTTTTTGGCTTTAGCATAAGCATCTCGAAGGGATTCAAGTTTTGTATATTTAGGGTCATTTAAAACTGTCTGTGCTTTTTCTTGCATTTTTGAATACTCGTCATGAGTTTTTGAACCCGAAATTTCGGGGGTAAATTCCCAATCATTTGGTTTTACAGTAGACCAGTCTATTTCTATAGTTATATTGCTATTTTCAAGCATGAACCTTGTGCTTTTTTTATTTATTTGTAGGTTTACCATATCAGAAACTTCCACCTTTCCTTTAAATGCGAAATGGCCATTTACAATTTCAGTACTATCCAGAGTCTTAGGTGAAGTTCTTGTTCCTTGGGTTTCAACTAACTTTACCCATCCGTTGTCCAGTCCTTTAACGTTACCATTAATGGTATAACCATCATGTTTTAATTCTTTTTTACAGCCAGTTAATGCTACACTCGATATAATGTATAGGACTGCTACAATTTTTAATCTAAATACGGAAATATTCATTTTTGTTAATTATTTATGTTAATCTGGTTTACAAAATTATCTGAAGTGCTTAATATTTTATACTCTTTACCAGGATATCCGAAATACAAATTACTCACCACTCTCGTTTATTTCACTCGAAGGGTAAAAAGCATTGGGGTGTTGATTCTCTTCTATACACGATGCTACTAGTAATTTTAGTGTCTAAATTTTTAATAATTACTCCTAACTTTTAAAATGATGCATCATTATATAAAAAAAACTCTATAAAAAATATATAACTATTTATAGAGTTTTTTTAAGAGTTCTAAAATTAATTTGAATATCCAGGATTCTGAATAACAATGTCTCCCGTTAATGCTAAATTTTCTTGTGGAATTGGAAAAATAAATTTATCTGAATCAGTTGCTGATGGTTTTATATCAGATACTTGAAACCCTGCACCAAAACCATCTGCATAATCATAACGTACAGCGTCATACCAATTTTCTCCATTTTCAACATAGAGTTCCATCAATTTTTCTATACGTACTGCTTCTAAAAATTGATCTAAACCAATAGTGGCAGGGTAGGTTTCAAAGCCATCTCCTCCAGTTGTGGTAGCATCAGCTCTTAAACGAACAGCATTTAATGCATTTAACGCATCAGTAGTAACCATATTGTTAGCTCTTGCATTTGCTTCAGCAAAAATTAAATACAATTCCGACATACGCATTATATAATGCATTTCAAGATTGAAATCAAAATCACCGTATTTAGAACTTACAAGTGCTCCAAACCTACCACGACTTACTGTAGAAGAAATTCTCTCTCCATCATGATTAATACTTTGCCCATTAACCATTAGAGCTCCTGTTCCGGCCAAACTTGTATACGCTGGAGATACTGACGCGACAATTCCATAATAAAACCTAGCATATCCAAGACTAGAAGGACCTTGTTCAAGACTTCCTCCCATAGCAAAGAGTATTTCAGACTTATTAAATAACTCAAGAGAGGTATGTGGAAAAAAGAGGTCAGAAAAAGGTGCTTGTTGTAAGTCAAAATCACCCCCAGCATTATCCATTACGTCCTTAGCAACTGCCGCTGCTTCAGCATAATTACCCATGTATAATAATATTTTAGCTTTAAAAGCTTGTGCAAATGTTTTGTTTAAAAACTGTTTGCCTCTATTATCTGGAGCATTCGCAATACCATCTTCTATATCGCTTAATATTAAATCATAAACTTCTTGTACCGTATTTCTTGGAAAGACTTCTGCCTTCAAAGCTGGATCTGTACGAAGTACAATACCATATTCAGAGTTTGTATCATAAAACTGTCCCCAAGTACGCAATAGATACAAATTAGTGATTGCTCGTAATAATTTAGCTTCTGCAATAATCTCAGCCTGTCTTTCAGGCCTATTAAAAACAGATGCATCAAGTTTTGATGTTAAATTGATGACCCAATTTGCTCTATTTATAGTCGTATATAGTTCAGCATAAGAATTCCTCATAACATCACCATTAGCAACTAAAGGATTATTAGTAGCCCATGCTTGCGCTTCAGGATTACGAGCAGTAGCGAATCCAAGGTTAGAATACCCAATTAAAATATCTGGCATTATAAAAAAAGTAGGAAAATGAAGCCCTTTTTGCGTGTATTGACTATAAACCCCTATTAAAGCATTATTAGCTGAATTTTCATCTGTTACAGAAACGTCTGCATCTATAAGAAACAATGGTTCTACCTCGTCAACTACTGGAGTCAGTTCGCATGATTGTAAGCTTAGTAATGTGATACAAAGCGTTAATATATATATGTTTTTAATATGTTTCATAATCTATTAGATATTTTTTAATTAAAACGTTACGTTAAGTCCAATCGTAAAGATTTTCGCTAAAGGATAGCTGTTTCCATTATCTCTTATAACATCTGATACATTTCCTCTTCTGTCATTAGTGCCATCTTCTGGATCTAAGCCTGGATAGTCAGTAATCGTAAATAAGTTATTACCGCTAAGCATTAATTTAGCATTAGACACGCCTATTGTTTTTAATATTTTTTGAGGGAATTGATACCCTAAAGATATTGAACGTAACCTAATATAAGAGGTATCAAAAACACTTGCACTAGTATTACCATCGTTGTAACTACGTGAACCGAAAGGTGGTAGTGTGCCGTCTAAGTTTGTTGGAGACCATATCTCGTTTAAATGACTTTTAACTTGATTTTCGGTAATTAATACCTCATCTGTTTGATATAACCTAAAAATTTTAGAAATACCTTCTACAAATTGAAAATTGATATTTAAATCAAAATTCTTATATGTAAAACGGTTAGTCCAACCTCCAAAATAATCAGGATTGGAGGTTCCAAGTACATTTTGCTGATCTAAGTCATTTATGTATCCGTTTCCATCTGTATCTTTTAATATGTACCCCCCAGGTTCTGTTAAATTGGTGTGATATACACCTGTGGGAGCACCAGCAGCAAGCGCAGCAGCATTTAGATCATCTATTTGTTGCTGGGTTTCTGCTAAGCCCACTACAATACCACCAACTATAGAGCCTAGTTCTTGACCTTCTTTTAAAGGAACATTTAAAAGATTACCTGTAACACTCAGCGTAGCGTTGTTCAATTTTTCTATATTATTTTTAATAAAACTTATATTAAAAGCTGAGTTCCATGTAAAATTTTTGGATCTCACAACATCCCCTGAAATTGAAATCTCCCAACCTTTATTGGACACTTCTCCAATATTTTGATTATTTCTTGGGCTACCATTTTGAGGGGCAACATCTAGAAATAAAATAATATCATTGGTATTCTTTTCAAAATAACCTACGTCTGCAGTAAGTCTATTATTAAACAAACTTACTTCAACCCCTAAATCTAATTGATCTGTAGTTTCCCATTTTAAAAGTGAATTTGCAAGACCTGTAACAGCAGTACCATTTAAGCCTGTGTAAAAATTCCCTGAACCAAATATTGAAGTAAAAGCAAAGGCGCCTACATTATCTTGACCTGTACGCCCTAAACTGGCTCTTAGTTTTAACTGGTTTATAGCGCTATTGTTTTCTAAAAATGTTTCGTTATGCATATTCCATGCTAATCCTATAGCAGGAAAATAACCAGCTTGGTTCTCTGGTCCAAATTTTGTAGAGGTATCATAGCGTAAGGTACCTGTTACAAGATATTTGTCTTTATAATTATATTTTACTCGACCAAAAACAGAGTTTAATACCGATTCAAAAGCTTCATTTCTATTATCCTCAGCTATAGTAGCATCACCAGAACCTATAAGAATTTCGTCATCAGGGAACTGTCTAAATTGTATACTTTCACTATCAAACCTATTTCGGTTATAAGAAAGTCCTGCTATGGCGTTTATTTTATGGTCTTTGTTAATGGTGCCATTATAGTTTAAGGTGTTTTCGAAAGCTGAATTCCAGCCACTATTACTTCCCTTTACTAAGGTAGCACCGTCTAGTGAGCTATTTATTATTCTAGTTGTAAATGAAGGCGTAAATACCGTCCCTACGTCATCATTAACACCAATACTAATTTGAGATTTAAACTTTAGATTTTTTATAATTTGGTATTCAGCATAAACTGCTCCAAATAGATTCTTAGCAATATTCTTACTTTTATAACTCCCCAAATCGCCTAAAGCATTGAATACAGAGTCTGGACCATCGGGTGTAAAAAAAGGAACACTTCCAAAACCTCCATTTTCGTTAAAAGCAGGAAAATCTGGTCTAGACTTAGTTGCAGAAGGGTCACTACTTGAACCGATACTTACTATTCCACTTATTTTATTTACTAAATAGTTATAATTAAAAGATCCACCTACTTTAAACTTATCATTAACTTGAGCGTCAATATTACCACTTAAATTATAACGATTAATCTTATTATTAATAACCGTACCTTCCTGACCTTGAATGCCTGCGTTTAAAAAGTAATTTACCTTTTCTGAACCACCACTTACTGTAAAACTATGTTGAGACCAAAATGCATTATCATTTGTAACCAAATCATTCCAATCCTCATCAGCATTTCCGAAAAAGTTATCTGGATCGGCCTCATAAGCTAATACTTCCTGAGTAGGAAAAGGTAAAGCAGCTAATCTTGGAACTTGTTCTGAAACAAAAGCTTTATATTCTGCAGCATTCAGATAGTCGAACGTGTTTACAGGATTTTGAATAGAAAAACTATTTGAATATTGAAATTGTGGTTTTTGATTGTATTTCCCTCTTTTGGTTGTTATAATAACAACACCATTAGCAGCACGAGATCCGTAAATAGCTGCTGAAGAAGCATCTTTTAAAACACTAATACTTTCAATAACATCTGGATTAATACCTGCTAAAGGGCTCGCTACATTAGCTCCTAAAAATAAAGGGGTATTCGCTTCATCCCCATTAAGACTTGGTGTTGCTGTAAAAGGTACGCCATCTATAACATATAATGGTTGGTTATCTCCACGAATAGAACTTAAGCCACGAATATTAATAACACCTGCTTGACCAGGACGCGCACCTGTACTAAAAACCTGAACACCAGTTAATTTTCCGGCTAAAGAAGCATCTAATGTTTGAGACTTGTATTCTAAAATTTCTTCATTTTTAATTGAAGCAACAGCTCCTGTAAGGTCTTTTCTAAGTGTAGAACCATAACCTACAATCACTACTTCGTCTAAGGTACTAGCTTTTTCTTTTAAGGAAATGCTGTAAACTGTTTGATTTGCCGTAATTTGTGTTTTATAAAATTCATAGCCTAAACCTGAAGCAATTAAATAATAACCTACTTCGGCTTTTAAAGTGAATGTACCATCAAAATCAGTTGATGTACCCCTAATCATGAAATCACTCGATATATTATCTGATGCTGGCTCTCTGCTAGAGACATAAACAGTAATTCCCGCTAGTGGTACTCCATTTATATCTGTTACTGTGCCAGAAACTTCTAGCTCTTGAACACTTTTACTTTCACGAATGGTAATTGTATTGTTAGCAGAAATGTTAAAATTAAAATGACCTTTAGCAAGACTTTTTTCTAATAATCTATTAGCTTTAACGGTGCCTTTTTTTACATCTACTTTTGGATAGTCTTTAAACATATCCACTTGATAGATAAATGTGTAGTCTGTTTGGCTCATAATAAGGTCAAACACTTCATCTACAGTTAGCTCTTTATTTTTATCAATTTTTATTTTAGCATCCTGCGACAGTACATTGTTGGGCGTGATACTAAAAGCACTCAAGCACATTAAGAATATAAACGATCTCATAATGTTAATTAACACCTCTTTTCCGTGAGAGAATAGAAGTCGGGTTAGTTTAATTTTCATAAATTTGCATGTTATTAGTTAGTTAAACATTTTGATTAATTAGTAATTTAAAAACAGGGGGACTAAGCCTTATACTTTGGACGGTCTAAGCTTTGTTCCCTTTTCTTAGTTATTTAAGTATTATGGTATTGTTTTCTATATCATAGGCATTAATATTTTTGGTTAGTTTTATTTGATTTAATATTTCCTCTATGCTTTGATGTTTGCTTAAAGCGCCTTTAAACTCTAAATTTTCAAGTGATTTGTCCTGAAAAACGATATCAACATCGTACCAACGTGATATTACCTTCATGATATCTTTAAGGGGCTTCTTTTTGAAACTAAACATCCCTCTTTTCCACGATGTTACAAAATTTACATCTGCTATAGATACGACTAACGTATTATTAGTTTTATTTAAAACAGTTTGGTAATTCGGTTCAAGTTTTTGTACCATACTATGGTTGTCTACAGTAATACTACCTTCAATTAAAGTTGTTTCAACCAAATTTTCATCTTTATAGGCCTTAATGTTAAACTCTGTACCTAAAACCTCAACTTCTTGAGTGTTCATGATCACTTTAAATGAACTGCCATTATGGTTTTCACTTGAAGATACGTTAAAATAGGCCTCACCATATAATAATTCTACTTTTCTGGTAGCTCCCTTTATAAAATGTACAGGGTATTTTAATCGGGACTCGGAATTTAACCATACCTGTGTCCCATCTGATAGTTTAACCATATATTCACCACCTCTAGGAACGGTTAAGTAGTTGTAAGTTGTTTCGATTTTTGCTTCTTTCACACCATTATAAACAATAGATTCTCCATTACTACTACTGTTATTGTTTGTGAAGTTTAGACCTTTTTCTAAAGCAATATTACTACCGTCATTTAAAGTTAAAACGGCTTTATTTGTACCAACTTGTATGTTATTTTGCTCTGCTGCCAAAGTTGGTGTTTTAGTAAAAGAACTATCTTTTCTATTGAATGTAAAAGATAAAGCTACAAGCAATACAATTATCGATGCAACTGCATATTTAAATAGTATTGTTTTGTACAACGGAACTACTTTGGAATCTTCCTCTTGAAGTGCTTCTAAGATGTTTATCAATACTCTTTGTTTTATCTTATTTTTAGACCCCAAAGCTTCAACCCATTCATGGCTTTTTTGAAAACTTTCATAATAATTAATGAGTAGCTTTATTTCATCTAAAGCAATTTTTCCATCTAAATACTTTTCAATTAATATCTGAAAATCCTTATTATTTATTTCTTTTTGTTTCATCAATATTTAGTTTAGATAATTGGAGCTATATATGTTAAGTGTACTATTTTAAGAGTATCCCCTAAAAAAAAATTAAAAAAAATATTTTTTAGTTGAAAAAAAGCAAGATTTTAAGTGAAATGTTATTGTTTTAATAAAACCACAATTATAAAAAAAGTATACTGAATGTATAGCCCAATGACTTTTTCAAAACTCTAAGGGCATTGCCAATGTGGTTTTCTACCGTTTTTGTAGAAATACTTAGTTTTTCGGCTATTTCCTTATGGGACATTTGCCTATTCCTGCTTAATTTGTAAACAATCCTACATTTTTTTGGTAATGTGCTAATTGTTTTTTCGATTTGATATACTAATTCCTTATCCATCATTTTTGTTTCAGGATTTGTGTACTGAAACCGTTTTTTTAAATCGTCAAACAGCTCAACCTTGATTGCTTTTTGTTTTCTAATTTGAGCAAAAACCTTGTATCTCGTACAAGCATATAAATACGCTTTTAAAGAAATTTTAATTTGAAGCTTAGCACGGTTGTGCCATAGATCGATAAAAACATCTTGAATAATTTCTTCGCAAACTTCCCTTTCTTTTAAAATATTATAAGATGATAAGAACAGTATTTCCCAATAGGAGTCGTAAAGCTCTGTGAGCGCTTTTTTATCTTCCTTTTTAAGACGTTTTAATATTTTTTTATCAGCATTGGTCATCTAGTGAGAGAGAGAAAGGATATTAAAGTAAAATGAATTGACAATATAATTAAATTATTAACAATTTCACCGTGTAAAAAAAGTAAAAGATTAAATTGCTTTTATTATTTCACATATAAAAAAATAGAGTGACTTCTATTTTAAATACTACAATTTTTCAATCTTAAAAACGCTATTTCACAAAGTGGCCAACTCTTTTTCCATAAAAAAAGTATCAAAAAAACGACACTTATAGTTTGTTAAATTAACCTGAGTTCCTATGTTAAAGTACCTAAAACTGCATAAGACGAAATACGTTCTGGTCTAGAGTGTGATTGTTCATTTTCGGGTTTTGAACTCGATTTCTCATCGGAATGGTCAGAGCTTCGAATCCTTTCACCCCATGACAAAACCCATAACTTTCTAATAATTTAAATTGTTATGGGTTTTCTATTAACTAACTCGAGTTACCAAAAAAACGGAGTATAGTAAGTTTTAGCATTTTAGAGTTGCAAACAGAACACATACTCAAAATGCTCCAAGACAAAGCTATGGCAATCTATTGTAGACTATAGTTTAAAATAAATGGAAATCACTACAGGTTTAATTCACTTAATAGATTCGTTAACCTTTTTTTATCAGACGGTCTTGGCGCATTGGCTTTGACAATATTTCCATCTGGGTCTATCAAAATAAACCTAGGAATGGAATTAATCTTGTAGTCCTTCATAAAATCAGACTTAAAACCATTGTCTGCAAACAATTGTATACCTCCAAAATTCTCTTCGGTTACCATGGTTCTCCATTTTTCATAATCAGATTTTCGGTCTACCGAAATACTTACAAACGCTATATTCCTATCGTGATAATCCTTTTCTACTTCTTTTAAATATGGTAGTTCTTTAATACAAGGTGTACACCACGTAGCCCAAACATCAATATAGACATACTTTCCCTTAAAATCGTCTAATGATTTTGTGCCTCCAGCATGATTCTCGTAAGCACTAAATTTTGGAGAAGAGTTACCTGGCAATAAATAAGACAGACTCTTGTAAAGCTTCTCAATAGTTTTTTTATCTTCAACATTTGTAGAAAATTTCAAAAACTCATTGTAATATTTCTCTTCATCATTAGCCCTTGATAAGTTGGAGGTTACTTGTTCTATAAGCATTAGGTTTCTTATGGTTTCATCTTCTATTTCTGAAGCTATTACATTAAGAGTAGCAAATTTAATATCTAATCCTGTTTCATCTCTTAAATCGTAAGCTTTTTTTGATATTTTAAGCTCAACCAATTCCCTGTAAATCTTAGAATAAAAGAAATCTTTAGGGCTATTAAAAGAAACTTCATTATAAGCCATTTCGAATTCTTCGGGGGCTATATAATCTAAACTGTCTATGTAATATGCATGTAAATCAGAATAATTACTTTTTACCTCCAAGTAATTATAGTAAATATCTTTTTTTTCTAATTGCCTTAAGCTATCTGGAATTTTTTTCACTTGAGCCAATACTGATTCTGCATGGCTTTTAGCTTCATCTAACTTCTTTAAAAATATATCTGGTTCTAAAATATATTTCTCTTTATTGGTATATTTATACGCCTCAAATATAGGTGCTACTTCAACTAAATAGTTGTTCATATCTGCATGATCTCCTTCATAATTCAGTGTATTCAAATAGTTTTCACTATCAGCAGTTAGTTTAATCTTAGTATTGGGCGTCATGTAAAGTTTAGATTTAGTTCTAGCATACCTTGTGTAATATATGCCACCATCTAAATGCAATGTGTCATTAAAAGTACCGTCTTCAGCAATTATTATTTTTTTTGAAAACCCAGATAAAGAACTAATTTTTAAGTAAGGTTTTTTATCCGCTTTTAACTTAGCATTACTTATGTTCCCTGAAAGTATTGCATAGTCTATTGTTCGTTTTGTGTCATTCTTACAAGATAATATAACACAACTAAGAATAAGTACTGTGATTATTTTGTTCATTGTTCTATGGTTATAAATTTATTAAAATGATTATTTTATGATTGCTGTTATACTACCAATTACATAAAGAGATGCTTAACACCTATTTTTGATGAATACATTTGAAAATTACTGTGACCTGCATTAGGCACTATTTCCAACTTATGGGTTTTTGTAATAGAATCCCCATAAAACACTTTTAAATAGTTATAGTAAGCCAGTCCTCTTTCTAATCTATTGGATCCCTGTAGCATCGCCTCACAGGATTTATCTAAAGAGGAAGAACCTGGGTCGTTATCCTTAGCACCCAATAGGTATAAAACATCTCGTTTTGCATACATGCTAACCATAGAATCCACACCAACATTTCTTTGATATTCGTAAACATCATTCAAACCATACTTCCAGTCATTATATTTGGAACAATCAATAGTTGGCACCTCAAAAACATCTGTACTACCTCTTTTGGGGCGCAAATCATTCAAATAAAAATAAGAACTCGGATTGGCCACAATAAACTTAATGTCTATTTGATGCATGCGTTCTAATCGCTCTATAATAGGCGTACTTCCTGCGTATCTAGTAATAAATTGACCGCCAGCTGAATGTCCTGTACATACAATGGATTTTAACTTAGGAAGATGCAATGACAATCTAGTAAGCAATGTATCAAAAACAGCGTAGGATGATATATTCTCTGGTCTTGGGTGTGCGAGTTCGCTTTTGGATTTTGATCCCGATTTCCAACCGCCACTAGACCAGTATATATGAGTATCATCCAACTGTTTTGAAACGATATCTGCTTCAGTTAAAAAATTAGGCGCAACAATTACAGTATTATCAAGTTTTTTACCACCAACTTCAGCAGATTTCACCATGTTATTATAATAAACATCTGCGTTTCTTTTATTACCATGAACCACAACTACCACATGTTCTATGGCATTATTTGATGTTTTTGGTGATTCAAAATCATAATTAGAAAAGTAAGGCACCTTCAATGTACTACCATTACTTACCATCATCAGGGAATTACTTTTTGATTGTGACAAAACTCGAATACCATCATTAATTTGAGTATTATTCCATGATTTACATGCCAAAAAAAATCCCCCTAAGAAGAAGATCAAAAATATATGTTTTACGTTCATGTGATTATCTATAAATTTCAATTTTGAAGAGTCCGCAAGGCATACTCTAAATTGTAAGTTTTTTTAAGTAATTACCAAGGCAATCCCGCTTTTCAGCGGGATTTAAATTGATATTTTTCGTGTTTTGTATAGATGTAGCATACATCATAATTTTAAACACTTATTCTCTAAATGCATATTTACGCCCTGCTTCAGATTGGAACATTCCTGCACTATTATGTCCTACTCCAGGCACCACATGCAATTTTTGATTGTTCTTAATGGACTCTCCATAGAAATCTATCAAATAATCAAAATAATTATGTGCTCTTTCAAACCTATCCCTACCTTGAAACTGTGCTTCGCATGATACGTCAAATAAATTACCATTGGGGTTGTTGTCATTTTGACCAACTAAATAAATAACGTGCCTTTTCTCTAGTCTTTCCCTTATGATACCTACTCCTCCTACCTCTCTTAGATAAAAAGGCAAATCTTCCAAGCCATATCTATATTCATTATATTCTGGGCAATTAGCAATTGAAGAAGCTTGGGGTACTGTATAAGTATTTTGAGTGCCAAGAACCTTACGTTTACCATCTAAATACACGTAAGACGAAGGGTTATTTACCATAAAACATATATCAACTCCCTTTGTGTCCAATAAATCCGGTATTGGTGAACTGGCAGAATATCTATTAACAAATTGCCCTCCTGCTGAATGCCCTGTGAACACTATTTTCTTTAGGTTAGGATACTCCGACAGTTTTACCATTAAAGAATCCATAATTGTATAAGAAGAGACTTGTTCCGGTCTTGGGTTTGCTGGTTCATCTCGTGATGTATTTCCCAAACGCCATCCACTACTCCAATATAAATGTTCTTCATCTAGAACATAACTTATAATATCTTCTTCTTCTAAAAATTGGGGAGATACTATAAGCAATGAATCTAAATTATTAGATTCCATCTTGGCTGCTTCCAACATGCTCTGATAATAACTCCTGGCATTTCTATTAGCTCCTTGTAGTACAATTACGACTCTTGTAATAGCACTATTGTTAGTGTTTCGAATGTCTTGTCTATTAGAAAAGTAAGGTATTTTAAATGAAGATCCCCCCGTAGTAGTGAAAGCAAATTTTTTATCTCCAATAAAATCATTAGGATCATTAGGATCTATAACCACTACTGGTTCTGGCACAATTGTTACTGTAATAGAATTACCTGCATTAGATGTATTACCTATACGAATACCTTCTGTTTCTTGTAATTCAAATATTATAGATCTATTTTGAGTAGCACTCTCATTATTTATGACGCGTTGTAATAGTACAACTTTAGTAATTGCTTCTCCTTTTCGGATCATAAAGGCATCTGATTTAGGCAGAATAAAATCTTCTCCTTCTACGGCACGATTATTATTTGGAAAAGTAATTGTAAATGGTATGTTTACATTTTCATTAGTCTTAACACCTTCATACCTTAGTTCTACGATTACAGATTGTACATTTGAATTACTAACTTCTATGTCTTGTACCGTAAAATAAACACGTCCCTCTGGAGGAGTTGATATGTTTGCATCATCATTTTCATTACAGCTAAATGTTAGCAATAGTAAAAATGCAATTATTCTGTATATGGGTTTTATTTGTTGTTTCATGATTTTTCAAGATTACTCTTATTCTTATTTAGAGATATTGAAGGCCTAACTTTAACCAACAGATCGTTAGGCCTTCGTTATTAATCAACCGTATTCTAATTACTAATGGTTATTATTAAACGAGCCCCTTCTTGTGGATTTGCATCATCATATGTTTCAGCTTCACGTCCAACATTATTAGCTGTTGCCCCAGCTGAAACTCCAGTGGCTTCGAATATAAAATTCATACTATTTCCAGAGGCCCAATCACCAAGATCTCTAATCTCTCTGATAATATTGGAAATATCAACTGTTTGCTGATTAGGACCAGCCTCCGTTCCGTTCCACGGCGGAATGCTCCAAATAGCACTAGACGTTGTCAAGGTTCTGTCAGACAAATTATTAATAACATCGGTGTAAGGTAATGCGTCACCTATAGCTTCTCCATATATTGTCATTTCAGTAGGGTTGCTTCCTGGTGTTTGGTCTGCTACAAATTGAATACTGGCATTTAAAATGGTTGCGTTCGATGGCAACATTACGCCATTAAATCGTAGTCCTATCTTCTGTAATCCAACATCTGGTGTTCCAAATGTATCGAACTCTCCCAATTCAAGATCCGCACTATCTAATGTCATCCTGCCGTCTACAGCTTCTTCAACATCGTCTTCAACACTATTAATTGTATAAACCAATGTTGTTGAATCTATAGTAAATGGTGTAGAACTTACCGCTAATAGACTCTCTATTTCAACAGAAATAGGTCCTGTAGTAGCGTCACTGGGAACAATTACAACCAACTGGGTTGTTGTAGCTGATACTACCAAAGCGAATGAAGTCCCATTAAACGAAACGTTATTGTCGTTGGCGTCTGTGCTAAAATTAGTTCCATTTATGATAACTTCTGTTCCTGGAATACTTGTAGCAGGTGTAAAAGAAGTTATTGTTGGCGCTATGGTAAAAAACGCAGTATCAATTTGCCCTAATACGTCTACAGTCAAACTTCCTGTAGTAGCACCATCTGGTACAATTACCGTGAGCTCAGTTTTAGAGGCTGCAATCACCTCTGCAATAATACCATTAAACATTACTATGTTCTCAGAAGGTGTTTCTCTAAAATTTTCACCAGTAATAGTTATAGTTTCTCCTATGGCAGCTCCTGTCACACTTAAATCAGTAATCTTTGGTGCTGGTACCACACTAAAAACCGGCCCTTCAACTAAAACTTTGGCAATAGAGACAGATACTACCCCTGTTGTTGCATCATCAGGAACTATAACTACTAAGGTCGTATCAGTTGCTTCTTGAACGTCTCCTAAGATTCCGTTAAAACGTACTTGATTGTTCTTTTCTAATAGACTAAAATTGGCTCCATGTAATGTCACTTCTGTTCCTACATCAACAAAATCAGGAACAATGCTAATTATTGAGTGCGGGTTTTCTAATTGAGAAGGTGGTATAACCTTATAGTCCTCATCTTCGCAAGAATAGAATATTGTAGCAGATAATATAGCTACCAGGGTTATTATTAAAAATTTATATTTTTTACACATAATCTTTATTTATTAAATATTATTCTGGTATGTAAACCAGCATCTGATCAAAATAGATTCTTTCATCATTATCATTAGTATCATGTTCTACAACTAAGGTATAGGCTTCAATATCATCTAAAAGTCCTGAATCAATTAAATTCCAGGCATCACGCATTGAATTTAACACGAGTCCATCTTCATTAAGTAATTCTAATGTTTCCTCGGTTCCATTTTTTTCAATGATAGCATACACATTCAAGCTGTCCGAACTCTCCATATTATTTCCAACATTGGGTATATAGAATTGTATCTGCACACCAGAGGATGTTATATTTGAAGGTACTACTACTCTATCAAACGTTATTCTTATAATACCATCTGAGTCTCGTAAGCGATACCCTTGATTACCATCTACAAAAGCTCCAACATCTCCAGAACTTGAAGTTACTCCCATAAGTTCACTAGCAAATCCACCTCTTCCTGTATCAATAAACTCTGCTGTGAAACCTAATTCATCATCAGTGCCTGTTCCCTGAGCTACATACATAACATTAGAATCTCCTGGGTTATTCAATAACGGTCCTTCAGCGTCATTAGCAACACCATCTGGTCTACTATATCTACCTGAACCTGCAGATGGTTCTTCAAAAGAAGTCCCTCTCAGTTTTTTAGGTGGTGGTATAAAGAAGTTAAATCCAAAGCTTATAGCTTGATTAAATGCAGCATTGGAAAGTAAAAGACGGGTTCCGGAGTCTCCTCCATTTTGAATAGCAGTATCAACATCAAAATCTGATAATGCACCATTAAAAACACCTGTAGTTGTTGTTATTATTGCTGTAAACTCCAAGCTTTCACTCGTGTCCAATTGGTCTTCACTTAAACCCAAAGCATCTAATAATTCTGGACCTGTGAATTCTAGAGTATTAGGAAAAGATGTAATGGTTATAAATTTATCTACCGAAATATTACCATAGGTTAATGTTAAATCGTAAGAAATAATGTTTTTATTTGGGTCTTCTACATCCTCCGAAAATACATACTCATCTATTTTCAATAGATTAATCCTCGTATCCGGTAAACCATTAGTAAATGTTACCAACCCTCCTCTAATGGCATTTTCGTCGAATACGTCTGTTTGTTCATTAGAACATGCTAAAACTATTAGCAAGGTCATTATTATATATATTTTTCTCATAATCTTGTATTTATTCTATAAAACCTGCTGGGTTCTTATCCCAAAAAACTTGCGTTGTAATGGGTCTTTGGTTAATAGATTCATTTGTAAACACCACTTCATCCGGATAAAAGAAAACTCTTGGAAAAGGGCTATTTATATTAAATACTGAAGGTCTCAAACTACTTGGATAGCCCGTTCTCCTATAGCCATTATAGGATTCAGTAGAGTTTCCAAACGATGCTAAATAATACTCTTCTAATATGATATCCAGTTTTCGTTCATTATCTGCTGCATTGTAATTAACAATAACTTCATTGACGTAATCATCTATATCTGATGTTGTAGCTGCAAATGGGTTACTTTCTGGAACTGCTCCCTTGAAGTTTAATACTTTAGACATTGATTCTCTAATCCCCAATTCTAAAAATGTTAAGGCATCATCTGTAGTTCCTAACGATAAGGCTGCTTCTGCCCTTAAAAAATTAACATACGAAGACAGCAAAATTGGCATAATGCCTGCCCCTCCTAAATGGTTAGATTCAAAAGCAGGAAAAACGGGATTATTATCGTCAAATGTACCTCCTACTGGGTACAACCCATAAGTTGCCCTAAATTGTGCATCTGATCCCCTAGACCTATTATCACCATGATCTCTACCATAATAAGAATCTCCTAGGTAACAGAAATTAAAATTAGATATCCCTACACATCCTAAACTAGTATCTGAAGGATCTTGATCAGATTGACGATATACATAATAACGTATTCTAGGGTCTTGTGAAAGTTTCCCATTAAGTAATATGTTTAAAAATGAATTTCCCAAAAACAGTCCAAAGCCTGTTACATCATACCCTGTGTTAAAATCTGGATGACGACTATCTGGCTCCGTAGATGTAGTATTGTAATTAAATTGAAAATCATCTGCTGTCGTTATAAACTTATCTAGGCTTATTAAACTATTTATGGCATCCCTATCACCTGTATTCACATACATTTTCAGTTTCAAGGAATTGCCTAAACGTTCCCATTTTTCAATATCACCTCCATAATATATATCAGATGATGGTGGCCTATTTTGACCAGCTATAACATCAGCAATACCTTCGTCTATTCTTTTTATCATTTCTTCATAGATAAACGCGTCATCATCTTGCTTAGGATTAAAAATACCTTCATTAGCACTGTTTGCTTCAGTAAATGGTATATCTCCTAAATAATCTACCATGGTTACCATCATATAGGCTGTTAAAATTTTGGCCATCCCTCTGTGGAATAGAAAATCTTCATTTTCTTCAGCGGCAGCCTCTATAATCTTATAATCTTCAAAAATGGCATACATTTCTTGATATTCCCCTTCCAGAGAACTGGGTGATGCAACATCTGCATAGCTCTCATTTAAATTGGTATAACGCATGACTTCATCTGTGGTTCTATTCAAACTCTGCATAAATTGTCCTGCTTCAATTTGGATATTGTTCAATATAAAGTTTGGATTAGCGCCTTCTGGGCTCAAAAGATTAGGACTGGTTTGAAACTCATCACCAAAATCTGTAATCTCACAAGAATTAATTACTATGGCTAATAATAAAGTAATACTGATTTTTATTTTTTTCATGGTAATTAAATTTTAAAAGTTAACAGCTATAGAAAAAGAATATCTTTTTGTAGTGGGCACCGTTCTACTAGGCACTTCTGGGTCTACATTAGTACCACTGGGTATATCTGGTGCGTGGTAAAAAATATTTCTACCACTTAAGGTCATGACTAAACTTTCAAAGGGTAATTTTTTAAAGTTTGTTTTATCTAATGTATAACCAAGGGCTATTTCCCTTATCCTAAAAACAGAAGCATCATAGGTAAAGTGCTCATTTGGGTTAAAATAGTTACCTAAAGCAAACCTATTTGCTGTAACCTGAATCGTATTTGGTATGGTATTTCCGTTATCATCTAAAATAGGCTCCCCTGTTACCGGATCTCCTAAAACACCAGGAATAATAAAACTACCTTCCCTATTCTCAGTATCTGTAGTTAACCCTCTTTCTATCAATCTTTCTGCAAATGTTGATAGCACCTGCCCGCCATGGGTATACTCAAATTGTGCAGATAATGAAAAGTTTTTATAGTTTAATGTTTGGATATTACTTAATCTAAAGTCCGGTTGTGTATTCCCAATAATTCTATCATTTAGACCAATATCGCTACTTTCTAAAATCTCTCCAATTATTGGGTTTACCAGAGCATTTCCTTCAGAATCCCTTACAACGTAATCTCCAAAAAACACCCCCAACTCTTCACCTACTTTTAGATGCCTACCAATGAGTTGCTGAATGCCATTAGCTAATTCTACAACATCGGTTTTAAATGAGGTGAATGTATTCCTCATATTCCAGTTAAATTCTGAATTTTTAAATAGGTCAAAACCAAGGTCTATTTCTATACCTTGACTATCTAATCTACCAGCATTGATTACAGTAGAATCAAATCCAGTATCCGGAGATATTTGAGTATTAAAAATCTGATTTCTGGAAATACGTGAAAATACAGAAGCCTCTAATGTAATGGTGTTATTAAAGAATTTGCCTTCCAAACCTAATTCAAATTCCCGATGCAACTCAGGTTTTAAATTGGGATTGGCTAAATTTGAAAACAAAGAGTTCGTCACCAACAAACCTGCTTCTGGGTCGTCAAATTCTCTGGGGTTAGAAGATAAAGCTGTTCTTGTATCATAAAGGTCTGGAAACCCAGACGAAGTAGCAAAAGCACCTCTTAGTTTTAAATAATTAATATATTTACTCTTAAAGTTTTTGAATGCAGATGTAGGTACAAATGATACAGATACGCCTGGATAAAATAATGTTTGGTTTTCTTTTTCTACAACAGATGATACATCATATCTACCAGATACGTTTAAAAACAAATAGTTTTTATAATCAAAATCAAGTTGACCAAAAATGCCAACTAAATTACTTCTAGTTGTATCGTAATCTCCTTGACCTACAGTTCTAAAATTGTTAGGCCTAAAATAATTATATACGATTTGATCTGTATATTCTGAATCTAGAGATGTTGTTCTTCTGAACCTGGAATTAATACCAAACTGAGAGTCTAAACCAATCGTTTTTGATAATTTATAATTACTACTTAGTACTATCGAATTATCTATTGTAAAAGTTTCATTACTTGTTAAGTCTAGAGAACCAAACTGAGCTGTATCTCCAATACCACCTTTATTTCTAAAACTAAATTCACTAAAATTATTAGTTTGTAGTCCTCCCCTGTATTTTATGTTATGGTTTTTATTAATAGCATAATCTAAGTTTACTACACCTACCAACCTGTTGGTTATTAAATCGTCTCCAGTATTATTAATAGTCCAAAGAGGGTTTTCTGTATTCCTATTGTAATATACGTTTCTTCCCTCTGAATCTTGAAAAGGAAAACTATGAATATCTAAACTTCTTGGCATGAGGTAAAGTGCATCAAAAATACTAGACGTTTGTCTGTTCCTGTGCCTGGTGATATAAGATAACGAAGAAGATATCCTGAACTTATTACTTATCCTGGCTGTACCACCAATGCTAATATTGAATCTTTTAAAATTGTTTGTCCCTATGATGCCATCTTCACTAGTATAATTAGTGGCAAAATTAAAAGAGGCATTTTCGCCAGTACTTCTTATATTTAAAGATGTTACTTGACCTATGCCTGTCTTGAAAAAATCATTAACATTGTCCTTGGCCGCCTCATAAGGCACCAAAGCATTGGCAAACTCTGGGAATCTTTGATCACGAAAAAGTGGGTGCGGTATAAAATCTAAATCTTCAAATGCAGCCCCATGACTACCAACATTTTCATAACTGGAGGCATCTGTCACAAAATTATTTCCTACACCATACTTATTCTGAAAGTCTGGTAAGCTCGCTGCCGTATTAGTGTATAAAACCTGAGACATGGATACATCAAAGCGCTTCTTACCCAATTCCGGATTTCCACTTTTTGTCTCTATTAAAATAACACCATTTCTACCTAGATTTCCATATAATACCGCCGCGTTTAACCCTTTTAGAACCGTGATATTTTTAATATCGTTGGGGTCTACATTTATAAGCCCTGCGCTGGAGGGTACATTATCTATTACTATTAGAGCCTGATTATCTCCTGTTAGAGATAAATTACCTCTTATGGTAATACCTAGTGCACTACCACTGCTCCCTGAAGCTTCATCAATTCGTACACCAGAAATCTTTCCTACCAATGTTCTTGCAATATCAGATTCCGCTCTGTTTTCGGTTTCTTTAGTATCTACTTGTGAAATGGCATACCCCAATGCTTTTCTGGATTTAGAAATACCTTGCGCTACTACTATTACCTCATCCAATTCACTCACATTTTCCTTCATAGAAACACTCAGGAAAGATGTACTCGCTATTAATTCCTGAGGATTAAAACCGATATAGGTAAATACTAGAATTGCTTCTGGCGCAACTTCAATTTCAAAGTTCCCGTCAAAATCTGTAAATGCACCATTGCTAGTGCCTTTTTCTATGATAGAAACACCAGCAAGAGGTAGACTTAAATGGTCTAAAACCTGCCCTTTTACTGTTATTTTTTGTTGTATAGTGGCTTCTTTAGGAGGTACGGTTACTTCAATCTCCTCTAGTCCTGTTTTGCTAAGAATAACCTGTTTCCCCCTTACTTTATAGGCTGTTTGTGTTTGATTAAACAGGTTACGAAGTATTTGTTTGATACGCAGTTGCTCAACATTAATGGATACCCTGCGTTTTAAATCTACATTCTTAATACTATAAATAAACTTAAATTCAGTAGTATTCTCTATTTCATCTAAAATCTGTGCTATAGTAACATCCGCAACATTTAAGGTTATTCTCGTTTTCTGTGAATAACTCTCATTGGCGTTCATACAAAACACCATAGTAATGAGGAAGAATGTGGTTAATTTCATTTTTAAATCAAATTTAAAATTTGGCAAATAAAGCCGTCTTTCCAATGGATTTTTTTTCATACTTTTAGTCTGTTAATTATTGGTTATTTCTCATACGGAATAATCATTTGACTTTAACCGGGAAATGCTGCTACATTTTCCGGTTTGTTATTATTCCCTATGTTTTACTTAAATAGTCTTTGTTTTTTGAGTTAATTAGTTTTTATCATAGGCTTTAGTTTATATAGATTATATTATTTTCAATGGTATAATTCATGTGATAACTATCTTTAAAATAGCTTAGTATATCTGCTATGGTTTCATTGTCAAAACTTGCGTTAAACACCTCTTTACTAAAATCTGTGTTCCTACTTACTATAGATACATTATAAATACGTTCTAACTTTTTTGAAATATTCTCAAAGGTTTGATTTCTAAAAATTAGAACACCATCCATCCAAGCTGTATATAAATTTGTATTAACTTTTGTTTTCTCAATTGCCCCTGTTTGACCATCTAAAACGCCTCTGGTTCCAGGAATTAACCTTGTAGTATTTGATGTATTTTCTTTATGTAAGTCTACAGAACCTTCTACTAATACTACCGATGTTACTTTATCTTCTTCATATAATGAAACCACAAACTGAGTTCCTAAAACCTCAACATCTAAACTATTTGCATTAACAATGAACGGATGTGCTTTGTCTGCTGTTACATCAAAAAAAGCTTCTCCTTTTAAAAACACTTCTCTTTTTTGACCTTGTAAGAATTTTACTGGGTATCTTAATGATGTTCCTGCATTTAAATACACATGAGTACCATCAGATAAAACAAGATCAAATTGTTTTCCATAAGGCACATTTAAAGTATTATACACAAGCTTTTCAATATTAGTATCATTATGATAAGTAAGTTTTGTTTTGTTTTGCTTGCCTATTATATTTCCATTTGTATCTTTTAATTCTATGTTTCCTTCAGTATCTATAGTTTCTAAAAGCCCATTATCCAACTCAATAGTAATAAAATCTTCCTTAGGGATTATTTCTTCCTTTTGAGTATTTATATATATATACCCCAGACTTAAAGAGACTATAAGTATTGCAGCATATTTAAATACTCTAACAAACTTCTTACTATAAAAAAGGTTTTTATCTCTTTTAATTTTTTTCAAAAGTTTTTCTTTAATACTATCTACATCCGGCTGATTCATTACTACAATTGTTTCATAATGTATTTTAACATACGTGTCAAAGATTTTTTCGTTTTCCGGATCTTTGATCCATTCAGACAAAAAATCTAGATCTTCAGCACTTGCCTCATTTATGAGGTACTTTGCCAAGGCTTTTTCAACTTTTGGAGCATTCATATTATCTGTTTTTATATTATTGATGGAACCATTTTGTATTACCCTAACTTTTTGGTAACTTTTTTTTAATATTTTTAAAATATGATTTTTTTTTCATATTTGTAATTATTTATATAACTCTCAATGGATTATAGCAATCAAACCAAACTAATAAAGGAACTTAAAAAAGGTGAAGAACGTGCCTTTATATATTTGATTAATACTTATAATAAAAGATTATATGGGTATGCGCTAAGTCTTTCTAACAATAAAATAATGGCGCAGGATATTATTCAAAATGTATTTCTTCGAATTTGGGAAAAAAGAAAAACTATTACTATTAATACTTCAGTGCAAAACTATCTGTACAAAAGTGTTTATAATGAATTTCTAAACCTTTATAGAAAGCATAAATCTACGATGCTTTTAGAGCAAAAATACTTTCAGTCTCTTGAAAGAACTACTGCTAATTATGATGAAAACTCATTTAAAAAGGCATTAGATAGAATTACTATCGAGATACAAGCTCTACCGCCAAAATGCAGGGAAGTATTTATGTTAAGCAGAAGAGAGGGACTTACTAATATAGAAATATCCGATCATTTAAATATATCTACAAAAACGGTTGAAGCACACATAACAAAAGCGTTTTCTGTACTTAGAAAAAAATTAGGAGATAAATTAGATACCTTTTTGTTCTTGCTTTTGGGATATCCTTCGAAGGCATAAAAAAATATACCCAAACACCTCTTAATTATTTCTTTCCTTTAAAAGATTTTCATGATTATAATTCTAATGAGATGAAAACCAATAAAATAGTTTATTGAAAAGTTAGGGTAATACAAAATGGCTCTGTCAATCTTAAATAAGAATAAACATTAAGTACGCAAAAAGTACTTAAATAAAAGATGTGAAATTTAAATTTAAAATGATGGAAAAAAAATTACTTAATCTAATTGTACTATTTTTTATTGGTATGTCGAGTTATGCTCAAATACTTTGGGAAGAAAATTTTGAGAGTTACGCTGTTAATACAGGAATAACAGGAATAGACGGTAATAGTGTGGGAGATTATCCTTTAAGCACCCCATTTACTATAGACGCAACAGATACAAGCTTTAACGATAGCGCTAATGATTATATCATAGCATCAACCGGGGAGTTTTTACTTAGAGATTTAGATGGAGAAGCTATAGTAACTTTTAATCCTGTAGATATTTCAAGCCAAACGGGTGACCTCACAATTACTTTTGGACGTGTAGATTTTAATATGAGATCTTCTACTTCTGATTGGGATACAAATGCCTATATAGATATTTTATATTCATTAGATAATGGTGTTACATATACACTTTTTGCAGATCATATGGGGCAAGGTAGTATAGAGCATACGTTTATTACACCGGCGAGTTTAGCTACCGGGAGCGACTTTAACACCTCTTTTACAGAAACCATTATGCCAGGTGCAGCAACGTCTATAATACTTCAAATAAAAGCTTTTAATACCGGCGCTAACGAAGAGTTTGAAATTGATGATCTGGATATTTCCAGAAATGCAGTATCACTTTGGAGTGATGATTTTGCTTCATATACTGATCCCTCTGGAGTTATAGGAACAGGATCAGAGGACTTTCAAAACTCTGGGGATTACCCATCAGGGGTTACAAAATGGACTTTAAGTACTTTTAGCAACAATCAATTGGAAGGCTCTGAAGATTATGCTTTTGTAACCAGTGCATCTGAAAATGGTACTAAAGTATATAAACTCAACGATGTGAATGAAGCTATAACTTTTCAAAGCCAAGCTATTAGTATTAGTGGAGAATCACAAGTAACTTTTGGGTTCGATATTACTTTTGGTGAGACCACCTATGAATCTGGAGATTATGTAGATGTATTTTATTCTACTAATGGTGGTGCTACTTATACATTAGTTCAAGATGATGGGAGTGGTAACACCTTTGGTGGCCTTAATATAACTGCAAATTATAATACTCCATCAACAAAAAATGTGCAGTTTTCTGAAACGTTGAATGGGCTAGCTGCATCTGAACTTGTTTTAAGAATAGTAGCTAGAAATAATAATTCATCAGAAGATTATGAAATAGACAATATAGAAGTGGTGGCAGGAAGTACCTTAAGCAATAAATCAAATAAGTTAAGTGAGATTAATTTATACCCTAACCCTGTTACAGATAATATGTTATATATAAATTCTGTACTAAGTAGAGAGATATTAGATGTTGACTTATATGATGTGACTGGAAAAAATGTTCTTAGTGCTAAATTGAGTAATTCAGTTAATGTTCTAAACATTAATGATTTAAACAAGGGGGTTTATATGGTCAAACTTACTCAAGCAAAAAATACTATAATTAAAAAAATAGTTGTAAAATAATAACTATTAATAATTACATGCTATTTTATTTAATGAAATACCTCGAAATATTGAAGTATTCTTATATCCTAAAATTCCTATTATGAAAAAAAGTATCTTATTAACCATAATTGTAATGCTATTTTTAAACTGTAAAGAGGAACATAAAAAGCAAGATATACATACCAAACCTATATCATCAGAACAATCTAAAAAAGCAGACTTTGCAATTGTTATTCATGGAGGAGCAGGCTCTATTTTAAAAAAGAATATGTCACCAGAAAAAGAAGCTGCTTATCATAAAACATTAGAAGAAGCTATTAGAACTGGCCATACTATTTTAAAAAATGGAGGCAGTAGCATTGATGCTGTAACTAAAACTATTAATGTTTTAGAAGACTCTCCATTGTTTAACGCTGGAAAAGGCGCGGTACTTACCAATACTGCCACCAATGAACACGATGCCTCAATAATGGATGGTAAAACTTTAAATGCTGGAGCTTCAGCTGGAACTACGGTCGTTAAAAACCCTATTAATTTAGCAAAGGCAATTATGACTAATTCTCCTCATGTTATGCTTTCTGGCAAAGGTGCAGATGCTTTTGCTAAGGAACAAGGCCTGCAAATTGTTTCTCCAGATTACTTTTTTACAGAAAGGCGTTTTAGGTCTTTACAAAAAGCTAAAAAAGCTGAAGCCATAAAACTAGACCATGATGATAAAATATCTATCAACTTCTACGATGAAGATATCAAAAACTCAAAATTTGGAACTGTAGGCTGTGTTGCTCTTGACAAAAATGGTAATCTAGCTGCTGGCACTTCTACGGGAGGCATGACCAATAAACGTTGGGGGCGCATAGGAGATTCCCCAATTATAGGTGCTGGTACTTATGCAAATAACAACACTTGTGCTGTTTCTTGCACAGGATGGGGTGAGTTTTTTATTCGTACTGTAGTTGCACATAACATATCCGCATTAATGGAATATAAAGGCTTAAGTTTAAAAGATGCGGCGCAAGAAATTATTCAACATAAGTTAAAAGACCTTGGTGGCCATGGTGGCATAATAGCTGTTGATAAAAATGGTAATATGGTAACAGAGTTCAACACTTCAGGAATGTACAGAGCTACTATGAATGACAAAGGTATACTTAGTATTAAAATTTTTGAATAATGAAACAGATTATTAATTCCATAATATAGTTATGGCAACACTATTCTAACCATTTTCATATAAGTGGTACAAAGGTGTTAGGAAAAGTTCTAATTATGTATATGATTTTGAACCTTCCAGAGTAAAAATATTGGATCCATATCATATCTCTCTTAAGGTTTAATATTAAATCTTAAGAGAGATACATAAATAATTTCTGATTAAAACGTCCAAAAATCTATTTTCATCCTTGGATCATCAATATTTATTAATCCAAATGTTTTGTTGGGAAAATTAAAGTAATTTCCTGAATTTACAGTATAATAACCAGCTTCGGAGCCAATTAATATATCTAAAAGTGGTTGAATAGCATCCGTAAAGAAAGATGGTGCATTGGTAACTCCTGTAAGCTCAAACTTTACAATTCCCGTAGTCTCATCAAAATCAAAACTAATATCATAAAAAACATTACCATAAGTTGTTCTAATATCTATGAATGAAATACCTCCCGTATTTAACTCCCAAAAAATAACATTTGTTATTTGGAGACCTGGTAATGATGAATTAAAAAATATATCATTCGAAAAACTCTCAAAAAAAGTATTATACGGTCCACTATGTTTATACGGTTCATCCATATTTAATACGGCTGCTTCATTTTCACTATCGTATCCATATATATCCAAAGGGGTTGGTGGTGAATTACTATAACCAATTTTTGCTGTTGCGCCTTCTACTTGAGAAATGTATTCAAAGCCCGAACTTGTATCTAAAGTAAACTCTTCAAATTGAATACCATTAAATTCTACAGCAGGACTAATAATGATTCCTGTTTCTGTAAATGCCACTCCAAATTTTTCTTCTACTGGCGAATCATTGCTATCAAAACCAGATGGCAATGCATATATATTAAACTGGTTATAATTCAAGTCATAACCTTGTATTTCTCCATCTTTTTCCATTGAGAGAAAAGGAAAGGCCGTTGCTAAAGGTGTACTTATAAACTCTTGTCTGTTAGCATAAGTAGTATTAGCACTAGCGACACTTTCAGTATCGAAATCTGTAAAACCTGAAGGAGACATTTTAAAAATACCATCACTTCGAATTTCTTTAAAGGTGATTACTCCATTTTCCTCACCTACATATTGAAAAGAATTAGCACCAAAAAAAGTATTAAAGAATTGGGCACCATCTTGAACCAAATCAGTAATATGCCTTGAACCAGTAGTGAATATTAACTCTGCAGCATTAGTACCTGCAATTATATCGTATCTACTATCAGTAAGAGCGGTATCCTCTTTAAAATCTGATGTCATTTTAACCCTTAAATCTTCTGTAAATTGCATATGGAAATTTATGCCTCCCACTACTGAATTATTAGGAAAATAAATCCCCGAAAACCCTTGTGGTTCTGATAACAGTATTGTTTTTAGCTCTTGAATGTCTTTTCGTATTCTTAAAGCTGGCGGTTCGTCAAAAACAGGATCAACAGCATCAACTTCACAAGAGTTTAAAACTAGAGTAAGTATAAATAAATTGAATGTGGTATAAATTATTTTTTTCATGTGTTATGTTTTTAATCCAAACTATCTAAAAGCGCTTGATTTGTTAATTTTTGAAGTTCAAAAAGATCTATTCCAAAGTTATCCTGAAAATAGTCCACAACTATTTTCTGTTTTTCTCTTATTTGCGCTTGACCTGTAGAGTTGCCAGAACTTACTATAGTATCAAATTCACCCTTACTGTAAGTTAGCATCATTGATAAAATCTCAACAAAATCTTCACTGTCTTGACTAGCAGCATACGGCGTAATAAATCCTAAATTTAAATACGTTCTGGGGTCAGGGTTTCCAAAATCATCAAAGCCTAAATTAAACCATTGTGCTGTATAATTTCCAGGGGTTATTAGACCAAAATCATCAGTAAAAGGTATTTTTTGATTTAAAATATGCCCATATTCATGGTGCAAGGTTTTTAATGGTTCCCTTATACTATTAACATTAGAATAATCTAAAAAGTCTAAATTAAAAAATGTAATTCTGGTACCAGCCTCTGCAAGACCCAATGTTATGGTTGGACTGTTAGGGTTAAAATTAAACCCGCCTGAATACACCATTTGGCGCGGAGTAATTTTTGAAATAAAGTCATCACCTCCTAATTCATTATAAGGATCAATCCAGGTTTTCTTTATTGTTTCTGACCAACGTTTTACACCTTCTTCTTGCATAGGATATAGGAACCTAGCAATATCTGTATTACTTGCTCCCCATAAATAAGAGATATCTATATTGTATGGTGCAACAAAATTAGCTCTTAACCATAAATCTAAATCTGATAAGACTGGAGTACTCGCATCAATTTGGCTCTCTCCTATTGTATCGGAAGAATTATTACATGAATTTAACAACAAGGCAACAAATAGAAAACCTGCTAATCGTATTTTTTTAATATGTTTCATCTTTAATTGTTTTAATTATCTTGGATTTGGTAAAATACCTCTAGACTGAGCTTCAGTAGGTATTTGTAATGCCCGTCTATTATCTCCTTTAGGTAAGACTAGTGTTTCTGAAACTCTAGGTGTGATATCTCTTTCATGCTCTACAATTATATCATGTCTTTTAATATCAAACCAACGTAGCCCTTCGTTATAGAATACAGATCGCTTTGTTCTTAAAATTACATTTATAAAAGGCAAAGCAGCTACTGGTATTTGATAAAATGGCGTATAAGTATTTGAGTCTACTCCAAAATTGGTCGTAATATCATTGAGAGATAACACTGCAGCATTTGAATATCTTTGAGATTTTACAGATAGCAATGTATTTAAATCGTCTGCGGCCAATTGGAACTCTCCTAACATTACGTATGCTTCTGCCCTATTAAACATGGTTTCATCTGTTGTTAAAATTGGCACTTGTACAAACGCCTCTCCAACTCCAGCTGCCTGATTTGTAATTTTAAAATACTCATCATATTTAGGGACGTTAAGAAATAAGTCCTGACCAAATACCTGCTCAGACCACTCAAGTCCAGCTGCATTACCACGGAAAAAAAGTTCTGCCGCTAAATCACCACTTAGTTGAAAGCGCAGTAAAAAATGCTCCCTTGCATATATAGAAGGTCCTCCAGCTAGTAATAGATTAGCTGGTTCTATGGCAGAAGAAAACCTAAGCGATATTGCACTATAGCTTAACCCAGCTCCTCTGTAGTCATTTCTATAATCGCGTATATCTGCCACTCCTGATCCATTTCCTAAAACAGCGTTACTATAATCTACAACCTTTTGCCACTCACCTTTAACCAAGTAGAACCGTGATGCAAATGCTTGGGCCGCCCTTAACGTAAAGTGAAATTTTGGTTCGCTGTAATTTAAATCGTTCCCTATGTACTTTAAACCTTCAACCAAATCTGCTTCAATACTGTCGTAAATCTCTTGTACTGTGCTTCTCTTATATTCTGGTAACAATATGGTCTCTGATTCTGTTACATATATAATTCCTAAATCTGATGAAGCTGTTGATGGGTTATAAGCTTTTGCAAAAATATTTACCAACATAAAATGTGCATACGCTCTGCATAATAGTGCTTCTCCTCTTTGATTTACATCTGTAAAACCAAGTTCATCTAACGAAGCTAGAGCTTGATTTGCTTGAGATATTGCTTCATATGCTTCATTCCAGTAATTTGTAGGTGTATCATTTTCATCAACAAAAAAATCACTCCATTCGTACATGAAATCATTTAATTGTGTTTGAGTTGCAGATAAACTTTTATCGTCAGCATTATCTGTTAATGGCTCTAAGAAAGAGGCATAAATGGCTTGAGGGTATGCATTAACCAAAAGTTCACTTATCTTCTCTAATGAATCGATTTCAGTTCTGTTATCTGGAGACTCGTCTAATATATCATCACATGACGTAAAAACTAAAAACACTGCTAAAATGGTTTGCTTTATTAAATTATATTTTTTCATAGTTTTTTATTAAAATCCAACATTTACAGTAAACGTATATAATCTGGTTATTGGAAACGCAACACCACCAGACCTAATAAACTCTGGGTCTTGTCCTGCTAATTTTTTATCGGAATAAATTAAAAATGGGTTCGTTGTTTGTAAGCTTAACCTAAAACGTGTCATCCCTAATTTTTCAGTAATATTTTTATTCAATGAATAACCAAGGGTGATATTTTTCATTCTTATAAAATCTCCATCGGCTATACGCGCCGTAGAAAAATTATATGCATTGAAATCTCTTATAGAATTTGTAACGCCACGCCTCTGTATAAGCTGTGTTGAGGGGATTACTGGTATATCAGTAAAACTTTCATCTCCAGAAGTTAACCATCTGTTGATAAACTCAGTTGGAAAAACAGATAAATCTGAATAGTTTGATGAATATGCTGGGTCTAATCTTATTTTATTTCCTGCAGAAAAAGAAATGAAAAAACTAAAATCCCAATTTTTATATTTGAAATTATTAGCCAATCCACCAGTGGCAGTTGGTAATGTTGGACCTTCATGCTTTAGATAAGATAACGGTTCGTCTGTTGATTGAAAATCTATTATTCCATCTTCCGGCAAGGTAAATGTTGGGTATCCATTATCATCTAAACCTTCAAAATTGAAAGAAAATAGCGAATTGGGCGCAAAGCCTACTGCATTACCAAACTGCCCTCCAGTTACCAAATCGAATACATTGGGCTCTTGTTGTAATTCTGTTATTTTTTGGTCAAGCAATGATATATTAAAACCTGAATTCCATTGAAAATCATCATTTGATACATTTACAGTATTAAGCTGAAATTCTATACCTTTGGTTTCTAAAGAAGAGAAATTTCCTAATTTTATAGATTGCCCTCCAATACCTGAGGTTCTAATAAAATCTATTAAGTCCGTTCCATCCCTAAAATAGGCATCTATATTCATTGCAATTCTATTGCCAAATAAACCTATATCCAGTCCTAAGTTATACTCTATTTGTTTTTCCCATGTTAGCTCAGAATTTTTTAAATCTGCTATATCTATCGCATTTTCTCTATCAGATATAAGACCTCTGTCTGTAACTTGATTTCTAAATATAGCTTCATTATTGGATGCTGTATTAGCAATTAATGCTGACAAACCATAAGAACCTCTCAATACTAAATTATTTAAAGTACCAGAATTATTGATAAAGTCTTCACTATGAACATTCCATCTTCCAGAAATTGTATAGGTTGGCAACCACCTTGTGCCTTCAGCTTTTCCTGCTCTATTGGAACCTTCATAATTGCCTGAAAGATTCAAAACATATTTTTTGTCATAATCGTAAGTTGCATTGGCAAAAAACGTAATTTCCCTATTTCTGGTTTCTTGGTAACCAAAATAATCGTTACCTTCTAAAATAGCTTTTCTTAGAATATCAGGGTCTGTAAAAACACTACCGCCTCTCGAAAATTGATATCCATAACCCGTACTAAATCCAGCAGAGCGATCCGTATGTCTGTACTCTTGACCTCCATAAAGTGTTAATCCATGTAAATCACCTTTAAACCTTTTCTTATACTCTAAAGTATTTCTAAAGGTATATGTTGTAATGGTATTTCTATTATTTCTCAAAATACCACCTACAGGTAATACTACCCTAGGGCTTGAGTTTGGAAGTTCGGGGTCTTGAAATAAAAATGTATTGGCATCTCTTACTAATGTATTATCGTTTGCCCTATAGGCAGCGGCTGCATTTGAAAATTCTGTTGTAGAATGATCACTATTTGAATTTGCGTAACGCGCTGTCCCTAAGAAAGAATATTGAAGGTTATCATTAATATCATAATCTAATTGTGCTTGAAAACGAATATCATTAACATTTAATTCAACATGATTATTATCTATCTCATTTAAGATATTAAAAGGTGCCCAGTTATTACGAACAAATTCCAAATTACCATTATTATCCCTTGGTCGAATTGCTCTACTTGTATTAAGCGCATAGTTAAAAGGGTTTGTATCAAATTCTCTATTAAACGATCCAGAAAATTGATCTGCTTCCCGACTTAGGGTTCCTGGTGCAAATTGATTTCTTATAGAGGCATTTAGTTGTGTTGTTATTTTAAATCTATCGTCATCACCTAAATAAAATGTATTTCGCAAATTACCAGTCAACCTTCTAGTTCTATCTGCTATAGTCCATCCAGGATCAGTAAAATACCCCAGAGACGCATAAGTTGTACTTTTTTCACCTCCGCTAGAAAAACTTAATGTGTGTGTTTGGGTAGGTGTAGACCTAAATAATGCTTTAAACCAATCAGTATTTGCCAATTCGTACTGTTGTAAAAAACGTGCTCTAGCTTCAGGAGTGTTTTCTAACCCAAACTGCCCTGATGTTTCATTATAAGTATCTATAGCATTATACATTAAATTGTAAACCCCTCCATTTCTGCCATTAATAACATCTGTATTGGTTATCTGACCTACCTGAAGACTTGCCAATTGTCTATAAATTGAAATTGTTTCTTGAGAATTCAAAAGATTATATTCACTATAGCGAGGAATAGCTCTAACCGCATATTCTGAAGAATAGTTAAACGTAGGCTTTTGATTTCTTTTACCAGACTTTGTAGTTATTACCACAACACCATTAAGTGCTCTTGCACCATATTGGGCACTTGCAGAAGCATCTCTTAGTATTTCAAAACTCTCTATATCATTTGCATTTAACCCAGCTAATGCAGAACTTAACAAGCTATTAATATCTCCAGCTACCAAATCCTGAAATGATATATCTACAATTTCCTCTTGTATTGCTCCATCAATTACCCAAATAGGCTTTGTATCTCCTAAAATAGAAGATGAGCCCCTTATGGTAATTCTTGGAGCGGCACCAAAGGTTCCTGTTACATTTTGCACACTTACACCAGCAACTCTGCCTTCTAAACTTCTGGTTACATCTGGCACTGCATCTAGTTTAATATCTACCGCTTTTAGGCTTTGAGATGCGCCTGTAAATAATTCCCTATCTACATTTTGATACCCCGTAACAACAACAGCATCTAAACTCTCTATGTCTTCAACCATTACCAGATTCACAATTAAGTCTTCACCAACTGTAACTATCTCGGTTTTCATACCAACGAAACTGAACCTTAACACATCACCGGATTTTGCTGAAATTGAAAAATTCCCATCAAAATCGGTAACCACCCCCTTATTTGCACTATCTACAATTATTGTAACACCACCCAACGGAACATTTGCCTCATCTTTTACATTACCAGTTACTTTTGGTTGTTGAGCATTAGATAATTGGACTGATAATACAAATAAGAGTATCATCCAAATCAATTTTAATTTCATATAAATAAATATTTAGTTAGTTAATTTGTATCAACCTAATACATACTTAGTGCTGATATGTGATTATAAAATGAACCTTATGAATCACTCTTGGAAAATCGCAGATATATACCAATAAAAGTTACTTCTATTAAAACAAGATATACTATAATCATAAATTTAGAGTTTTAAGATTTTTAAGATTAAACAGAATTATTGGTTAATAATTCTGCCTATATCTCTCACTGACTAATTCAATAATTAAATTTTAGTCTATTTAATTACTATTTTTTTAACAGCTACACCTGTATCTGTATTAAAATTCAAAAAGTATACACCTTTGTTCTGGAGTGGTGTTATATCTATAGTTGCAGAAGAAGCATCTATATTGGCTGTCATCACTTTTTCACCGAGTATGCTGTATATAGTAACACTATTAATTATTTCTTTAGAATTTATATTCACAATATCATTTGCTGGGTTTGGATAAACACTAATGTCAACAGTTTCAACCTCGTTTACAGATAATGAACTATTCTCACAGCTTACATCTAACCAATAGATACCAACATCGTTTGGTTTAGAGCCTTCAACACTTATTATATATGTAGAAGTGCCATTAGATTGAAACTCTACTCTAGCGGACTGAGATTGACCTCCACAAATTCCAAAATCGTTACTTGTAATTACAGAACCATCGCAGGCATCATATACCGTAAGAAATGTATCAAAACCTACTACTCCTGCTAACTGTGTTCCAAGGCAAGTGGAAACCGTAATGGTCTCTGCCGTACCATTTCCTGTATAGCTATACCAATGGTCTGGTGCTGCTGTTTCTCCACCAGTATCAGTAGTATTTTGAGAAGTATCTCCTATTTTTATCTCATTACACTGTAATGGAATAGCTCCAGAACAAGCATCATTCCCTGTGATAATATCTGTACATGTCACTTCTAGGGTATAAGCCCCTGCGTTTAAATTTGAAAAACCTTCTAGAGCAATCCAATATTCTGAAACCCCATCAGACACAAAACTTAATGCCGATTGACCGGTTCCACAAAAATCATCATTAGTATGTATTATAGTAGAAGAGTCATCACAACTACTAAAGACGGTTAAAACAGAATCATAACTAGTTCCACATGTACTAATGATTACATTCTCTGGAGTACCAGTACCTACATATTTGAACCATTGATCTTTACTTTCATTAAGACCTCCTGTATTTGTATTATTAGATGTATCGCCATTAATAATATCGCCGCAGGTTATTTCGGTAGCTCCAATACAAGTATCATTTCCCCCAATGGAAGGCGTACAAAACAAAGTCAGATTAAATTTACCATAACTATTATTAAAAAAGGCCTCTACTTTAATAAGATATGTTGTTTCACTTTCTGCTACAAAAGTTGCATCAGTTTCAGGGGCCGGAACTCCCAAACCATCATTTTTTGCCACTACGTTACCTCCACATGTATCATATACTGTTAAGAATACTTCAAATTCAGAATTAAACGTTCGCAAATATATTATTTGAGGCTCATCACTAGGTGGTGTTGTAAATGTAAACCATTCGTCTCTGGATCTACGCTGACCAAGCCCAAGTTGTTCATTATAACTATCTGAATCTGTATTCTCTGTTGTATCACCAGATACAACTTCTCCGCATGCTATGGGGGTTGCATCTTCACAAAGGTCATTACCTCCAATAGGCGGTTGGCAACTTATATCTAAAGTGTAATCTCCATATTGTGACGCACTAAACGCTCCTTCTATAGCTATATAATACGTTTCTGTACCACTTATTGCTAAAGTTATCTCTGACTGGAAATTACTGCAAAATTCATTGTTATAGTCCATAATCTCTCCTCCACACGCATCATAAACTACTAATCCAGTAGCAAAATCTGTAGTATTACATAAAGAGAAAGTTACTAATTCTGAACTGCCTGTACCTGTGTACTTATACCATACGTCTGCAGAATCATTGATACCTCCTGTATCTGAACTGTCGCCTGTACTACCAAATATTGTATCGCCACAAGAAACAGCCATAGCATTAGCGCAGTCGTTGTTACTAACAAGAGGTATTGGTACACATGATACATTTAATGTGAAATTACCGCCGATGGCATCTCCAAAAGCCGCCGTTACGGCTACATAATAATCTGAAAAACCATCAGTATTAAAAATAATTTGCGCGTCTTCTCCACAAAAATCATCAGATAACGCTAGGAATTCATTATTAGAACAATCTCCTTTTAAAAGTACCAATGCAGAGTTATAATCAGTGCCATTACAAAGTGAAAGGGTTACTGTTTCCGGAGTACCATTAGCCTCATACACATACCATTCATCTGGAGCGTCTGAAAACCCTTTTTGGTCTGTATTGTCTAATAAAGTACCTATAACAGGAGTGCCACAAGTTAAGGGCGTAGCGCCTTCGCACGTATCATTTCCTCCTGTAGATGCAATTGATTGACAACTTAAAGTTAGCGTATAATCTCCCACATCAGTAATACCGAAACCTTCTATAGCAATATAATACGTACTTCTACCATCTGTATCTATTATAACTTCCGAGGCAGGTGCACAAATACCATCATCATCTATCGCTACAATATTGCCATCACAAGCATCATAAATGGTCAATACAGTATCAAAATTTGTACTGTTACACAATGAAAATGTTAAACGTTCTGCACTACCACTACCTGTATACGTAAACCATGCATCTGGCGCTAGACTATCTCCACCCTCATCAGTATTTTCGGTGGTTGAACCTGTTATAGAATCATTACAATTCATGGGTGTAGCAGTAGCACATGTATTATTACTAGCCAATGTTATCGGTACACAAGATACGGTTAAAGTAAAGTTACCTACAGAGGTATCCAATGGCCCCTCAATAGCTATATAATAATCTGAAACACCATCAGTATTAATAGTTATCTCTGGATCGTCTCCACAACTACTATCATTAAAACCTGCTATTAAATTAACACAATTACCTTTATAAAGCGCTATAGAAGAATCATAATCAGTTCCTGAGCATAAAGAAAAGGTTACTGTTTGTGGAGAACCTGTTGCCTCGTACTTGTACCATTCATCTGGAGCTAAAGTAAAACCACCAGTACTTGTATTATCGGTGGTACTACCAACTACCGTTTCTCCACAAGTAACAGGTATTGCATTTGCACAATCGTTACTCACAAACAGGGCAGTGTTCGTATTAGCAGCAAGATTAGCTTCATCAAAACCTGATGCATTGCTATAATTAATTGTAATGATTAATAAAAAAAAGTGTAGAATATTCTTCATATATTTTTGAATTAAATGAACATTTTTTTGAGAGTATATAATACATATACATAAAGTCTACAGCAATTTAGAATAAATTCACCTTACCAATCTACTTCATTGTATAAACTGAAAGTTTGGTTGTATTAATAGGTGTTTTTTTTAAAATCTTAAATAACTTGCCTTAATTTATTGAAGAATTCTTTTTTAACAGTTCTTGATATTGGTAATGCATTTCCATTTTTCATTACAACGCTTCCCCCGTCTTCTTTAAGCACAAAGTCTATAGCATGTAAATTGATTAAATAAGAACGATAAATTCTAAAGAAGTTAAAATCAAGTAAAAGGTTTTCAAAATGTTTAAGGTTCTTTGAAATTACCATTTTCTTGTCATTAATTAAATATAACGTGGTATAGTTACCATCGCTCATGCAATACAATATCTCTTTGGGAGATAGTAAATGAATACCCCTAGAGTCTGTTACCGATATTTTTGAAGACTGATTGTATCTTGATTGTAATTTTTTATAATCAGATTTAAATGTATCTTCTCTATCTAAAGTATTTTTTATAATGTTAATTTTTTTAATAACGTCTTTTAAACGATCAGACTTTACGGGTTTTAGTAAATAATCTATGGCATTATATTGATAGCCTTTTATAGCATACTTATCGTAAGCTGAAACAAAAACGATATTAAAGTAAATGTTTTTTAACTCATTGAGTATATCGAAAATAGATATATTCCCAAGTTGGATATCGAAAAAAACAATATCTGGTGAATGCTTTTCTAAAACACTTAAAATTGTTCTTTTATTATGGGCTTCATCTAAAACTGTAATTTCTGGACAATACGAATTTAGCAAGAGTCTTAGGTTTTCCCTATCTTTTTTTTCGTCATCTATTATTATGCAAGTAAGCTTATTCTCCAAACTAATTAAGTTTTTTTTGAGTAGGTAATGTTATCACTACTTTGGTGCCACTAGGCATCCCTTCATCATCATAAATATCTATAACATTTATTGATGTATTTTTGAATCCTATTTTTGATAATATTCTGAGACGTTCTTGAATATTTTTTGAAGCTATAGATAAATGAATGGGTGTATTATTATGGTCTTTAATAAACCCCGCTTTTTCCCTACCAACACCGTTATCTTCTATGATACATATAACAAGTTTCCCTTTTTTATTTAAAGATACTTTTATAACAGCATCTTCTAGATTATTAGATATGCCATGAAGTATTGCATTTTCAATATGAGGCTGAATAATCATAGACGGTATAATGGGGTTTGTATTAATTAATTCTGAATCTATATTGTAAATTACTTTAAACTCTGGATCAAAACGCCCTTGCTCAATTTTTAAATACGATTTTATTAATGCCAATTCGTCATTAAACTTTGTGTAAATATTATCTGAACCTGCCAATACCTCACGTATTAGGTTTGAAATATCAGTCATATAATCATTGGCTTTGATACTCTCCTTTTTTAAAATATAGTTTTGTAATGTACTAAACGAATTAAATAAGAAATGAGGATTCATTACAGATCGTAATGATTTTAACCTGTTAATCGTTAATTCTTCATTTAATTTATAAAATTTTAATTTATTTTTTTGCTTGTAATAATAAAGGGCAAGCAGTATTACTATTAAAGACACAAAAAGTATGTAGCTTATAGACTTAGCCTTACTTGTAGCAAATTTAAATTCTTCATTTTCCTTTTCTAAACTTATTATCTCTTGCTCTTTTTCTTGCAACTCATACTTAGACTTTACATTAGCTATTTCTTCTTTAAGCCTTTGGTTATTGTATTGTTCAATTAAAATTCTAGTTTCCCTTAATAATCGTAACGCTGTGGTTTTATCTCCTATTCTTTCATAACTCAATGCCAGGTCCTCTTTGGTTTCAATAATATCTGGCAGATTATTCTCTATTTCAGAATAATACAAACTTTTTTTATAGTACTTAATAGACGCCTCATATTGCTCTAATTTAAAATAAGTGGTTCCAAGTGTATGCGTTAAACTTGTATAAAAATTATCATCATCACTACTATATCTAAGGTTATCCAAATCAATATTATTTTGGATAGTGTGTAATGCTTTTTCAGGCATGTTTTTTCGTAGGTAAGCGTATGCTATATTATTGTAAAGGTCATCACATCCTACTTCCATTTCTCCAGATTTACACTTATCGGCTACTATTGATGAATAAAAAATTAAAGAGTCGGGATTTTTATAGGTATATGCAATATTCATATAGGCAGCATTAAACCAAATTTCATAATCTTTTTCCTCTACATCTAAATATTTAATCATACCCCTAAACTCTTTTCTCCCTTTTTCCTGTTCACCTATGGTAGTAAATAGTCTTCCTTTAGTATTTTTTACAGCTAAAATTAAGCTTTTGTCCTCAATGATTTTGGCATATTCTAATGCTTGATTTAACTCATCTATAGCATCTGTATAACTGGTTTTTTTAAAGTAAAATTCTCCTAAACTCAGCTTATATTGGGTAAAACATGTAGTGTCTTGAAATTTTTCACAACTTTTATTGAAGGCATCGAATAGATTTAACATCTCCGTTTCATCAATATCCTGTTGTCTGTAATATCTTATTAAATTAAGGTTAGTGGTTACAATAGCATTAATATCATTTGATCTGTTTGCTTTATCAAGAGCCTTAAGGAGCGCCTTCTCTACTTCTACATCAGTACTATCTTTTATAGCATTCTGTGAAAGCGAACTCGCTTTTAAAAATTTGCCTTGATTAAAATGTCTCGCCAATTTTAGCGCACCACAGTTGATGCTGCTTAATAAAAAACTGAAAAGAATGTATGTAAACAGTTTATAACGCATATAAAATTTAAAGTCTTAAATATAATATATCCTAAAGCAAAGCATTAGGATTGGTTGGTAAAACAAAATAAATACAAAGCAGAAATCTTATAAAAGATTCCTGCTTCGTTAATTTAATACTAATAATCTAATTTATAAGTATCTTATGAATAGAAGATGAATCTCTACTACTAACTTTCATAAAATAAGTACCGCTAACCAAAGTGTCCACATTTAATTCAATGATATTACTATTAATTTTTCTTGATATTACTTTTTGCCCTATCATGTTAAATATGTCTATTCCTGTAATTAATCCCTGTGATTTTATATTAACTATAGTATTTGCAGGATTTGGATAAAATTCAATAGCGTTTTCTAGTTCAAAAGCATCTGTGCTTAATGTTGCATTTGAAACCGATAATGTATAATTACCAAAATCTGAATTTGTTGCTCCTTCAACAACTATAAAATACGTTTCAAAATTAGTTCCCGTAGTAAATGTTATTTCTGCATTGTTTCCACAAAAACTATCATTAGAAGCTACTAAATTGAGAGGATTAAAGCAAAAAACACCTTCATAAATTGCTATAGAGGAATCAAAATCGGTAGCAGGATCACAAAGCGAAAATTTTAAATTTTCAGCTACACCAGAAGAATAATATACAAACCAGTTGTCTGGTGCAGCACTTTCTCCTCCTTGGTCTGTACTAGTAGAGGTCTCTGCAGAAATTACACTCCCTGTAAAAACTGGTAATGCTGTTCTACAGAAATCGCCAGGAATTGGTGTACAACCAGTAATTGACAACGTATAGTATCCAGCATCTGAAGCTGTAGCTCCTTCTACTACAAAATAATAATCTGCAACATCTCCTCCCAATGCAGTAAATGTTAATTCACCATCATCACCACAATCATTATCACTAGATGCTATTAAATTTAGACTACCACATGAGCCCTCATAAACACTCAACAAAGAATCGAAATCTGTACCACCACAAAGCGATAGTGTAATTATTTGTGATTGTTCCTCTGAACGCGGAAAATAACCAATCCAATTATCTGGCGATGCATTTTGCCCTCCAGTATCTGTACCAATTGTTGTATTTCCTTCTATTGTAGCACCACAAAATGTACTCACTGCAGAGCCACAACTATCGGCACCAGTATTAACACAACTTGCAGACAAAGAATAATTCCCTACATCTGTGCTTGTAGCACCTTCAACTACAATATAATATACTCCATTAGGAATTGTTGCAAATACTACCTCAGCATCATCTCCACAAGTATTGTCATTTGAGACTAAAAGTGGCCCGCCACAAAACCCTACGTATACCGCTATTGAAGAATCAAAATCTGTGTTATTACAAAGTGATAAAGTAACCAATTCTGGATTATCAAAGCTCCTATATTGAAACCATTGGTCTGGAGCACTTGTTAAGCCACCATTATCTGTACTACTCAATGTATTGGCATTAACTGGTATTCCGCAAATTAATGGAACAGCACTGTTACAATCTTCTCCTCCTGTATCTTCACAAGATACAGATAAGGAATAATTTCCAACATCAGTTGCTGTTGCCCCTTCTACTACAACATAATAGGTTTGATTTGGTTCTGTCGTAAAGGTGATTTCACCATCATCACCGCAATCATTATCGCTTGTTGCTACTGTTGTGAAGCCAGAACAATCATTACTAGCATAAACCGTTAATAGTGAATCAAAATCCGTATCTACACCACAAAGTGATACCGTAATTATCTTAAGTCGACTAGATCCAAAATATACAAACCACTCTTCAGGAGAAGCATTTTCCCCACCAGTGTCTGTATTGTTCATTGTATTACCTGTAGATACACTGTCACAAAAAAGGTTTTTTGGAGCTGAACACGAGTCGCCTGGAATTTCTTGACAAAATGAAGAAAGATTATAAACCCCCGAACCTGAAGCGGTATTACCTTCCACCACCCAATAGTAGTCTGATGTACCATTAGATTCAAAACTAATACCTGCATAACCAAAATTTGTTACTTGCGAATCTACTAATGTTAAACCGCCACATGAACCTTCATATACAGTAAGCACAGATTCGTTACCTGAAGTTAAATCTACAAACACTTGTTCACGATTGCCATTTGCTTCAAAAACATACCATTCATCTGGAAATGAATTAGCACCTCCAGTATCTGTAAATCCACTAGTATCACCAGTTTCGAAACCTCCACAACCGATTATAGTTGCACTAGTACAACCATCGCCCCCTGTAAATGCTGTGAGGGTTGAAATGAAATCACTATTGTACTTATTTTCAACATTACCATTTATAGCATTACTGGTAATTGGTAAAGAAGTAACAAATAAGAGAGAGAGTAAAATTGTTTTCATTGGTTTTATTTTTTTAATTCTCTCTCAAATTAGGGTATAAATCCTCTAATCTTTATTTAAAATGTGTGAAGTGACACTTTTAATGTATTAATTGTATTTTCTCTTTTGAAAAACTGGCATTATAGTTTCATATCGTCATCTAATAAAAGCCATACCTTTAGTTTTATGACATTTATACTTGTGTCCGTTTTCAAAATTTAAAAATTACTTAAAACCTGATTTCTATAAATTAAATTTAGATTGAAGCTATAATTGACTCTGTTAAATTGAAATATCTTGTAGTTCTTTTAGTAGTTATTGTAATTATTTGATAACAAGACAATTAAAAAAAGCAAGAATACATTTATTCTTGCTTTTTTTTAGTGGAATAACCACAAATTAGTCATGAGTATAATTTATCTAAACTAGTTCTGTGACTAATGGTGTTTTATATCCTTTAAGATCTTACTTAACTATAACTCGCATATGTTTTACTAAATTATTAGCTCTTAATTCTAATATATATATGCCTGAATTTGCCATGTTTAGATCAAACTTACTTAGGTTAATCTTGTGAGTTCCTGAACGATAATCTCCAAACTTTTTAGACTTAACTAAAACTCCGTTAATAGTATAGATATTTATATCAAGATTACTCTTTTCATACATCTTAATAGCTACATTGAAATTATCATCAATAGGATTTGGATAAATTTTAAAGCTCGCCTCTGTTTTAATATTATCTTCTACTAAAGCCACATTAGTATCTTCTTTACTACTAGTATTCTTAGATGTGGAACCACTTCCTGAAACAGAAACCCTTATTTCATCAATATAAACATCATCTTTATTGCCACTTGCGTCACATCTAAAACGTAAACGAGTTTGGTTTGTTAGTGTAAACCCACTAATGGTTACCGATTCTGAATAGAATTGACCATTTTGGAAGTCTATATTTCTTGCCCATGTTTGAACAGTGGTATAGCTTGCCCCTCCATTGGTAGATATTTGCAACCAAAAATCTTCATTACTATTATCCATACTCTCTGGTCTATACCAAAACTCTACTTTTATTTCATTACTTCCTGATAAGGCAAGATTATTAGTGGTGATTACAGAAGTACTTGTATTATCTTGAATATTAGCAGCATTATTTCCTTGGTGAGCAAAAGTACCACCAGTGTATAATAAAGCATCACTACCTCCATCATTCCAATTTCCGAAGCCTGATTCAAAATCATCGTATAATATTTCTGTAAAACCTCCGCCACCAGAAGAAGTAACTGTGATAGTGCTCGTGGCAGTGAAACCTCCATCGTTAGTGGTTACGGTAATTGTAGCACTACCATCGCCAATTGCAGTTACCAGTCCATTAGAGTTTACTGTAGCTACAGAAGTATTATTGGAACTCCAAACAACAGTTTTATCATTCGCATTATTTGGATTTACTGTTTCGGTTAGGCCTATAGTTTGCCCAACTAGTAAACTAGCGCTTGTTGGAGACACAGAAACCCCTGTAACATTTGTAATACTTCCTACATTGACAGTACAGGTAGCAGGGTACCCTCCATCTGTGGCCGTTACCGTTATAGTAACCGTACCATTTCCCTGGGCGGTTACCAAACCATTAGAATTTACAGTCGCCACAGAAGCGTCGCTTGTAGACCAAGTTACAGATGGATCAGTTGCATTAGATGGACTAATTGTTTCCGATAGTTGAACTGTTTCACCTATTTCTAAATCTGCAGAAGACAGGTTAATAGAAATACCATTTACAGGATTAGCATTACAATTTTTAAAGTTATCATCATGATTTGTGAATAATTCAAAACGATGTAAGAAACCTTCGTCTGTAACATTGTTAAAACTTGCCACATAATCTCCTGCTTCATTTCCTCCAGAATCATTTGTATCTGCATCATATAATACAGCGGAGATCGATGGTCCAATATGACTTTCGTTATCTGGCCCTAAACCACTTGAAATAAGTCCTTTGATCGCACAAGGGACATATTTAAAATGCTTACTTTTTACCTGGGCTGTAGATCCATATATACCATGTACATTGGTAAAAGTTACAGATGCAAAGCTACCAGGAGTTCCAGTTTCATCTGCTGCAACAAAACCATTAGAAGCTTCTGCAGCAAAACTACAATTGGTAGCCGTTACATTTACAATAGTAGCTGAACCATTATCTCTAGTATGAGGAGAAACCATGGCTGCTGTTTTACCATTAATACATGAAATATCCCTTGCAAAAACCTGGTCTATTAGTAAGTTTGTTGGTGCTGTCCAAATACTACCTCCAGATTCTAATCTTAGAGTCGCACCTCCCTCGCCACTTAAATTTTTAAAGAAAATATTGGTGCCTGCTTTCATTTGCATAATACCATATCCATAAGCCATCTTTTCTCCAGAAATGTTTTTCACCAATCCATTTTTACTCATTTGCCCTACGCCATTATAAACAGCATGATTTACAGTAACACAAGAAATCCTACTATAATTATCTAATACATGAAAATCTGACACCATAAAATTATCTCCAGTTTGGCTATTGAAAAAATTTTGATTTTTTCCTGCCCAATTAGCATCAGAAATATCAACTGTAAATTTTTGTCCTGGTTGAGCACATCTAATACTTACATTCTGAATCACATCTAATAACTCAGGTACATTGTTTTTAATGGCTCCAATCTTTAGCATAGGAGCTCCCTTGCCTATTACAGGTTTTAAAATGGCGTCCTTATCTACCACAATGTGTATATTATTAGCCAATTGTACTTTACTAATATAAAAAGTCCCTGCAGGAATGGTAATTTTCCCTCCATTAGTTAATGCTGTCATGTCAGCAATTGCACTTTTCAAAGCTGCTGAATCATCTACTGCATCATTGCCATTTGCCCCGTAATCTGCAACAAGATCTACTGTCTGGTTTACAAGATTGATTTTGTCTGTATAAAAATTACCCTCGTTTTGAGCCTTTACATGCCAACTGATTGCAAAAAGCATAAAAAATAAGGGGAAAAGATTTTGATAGATACTTTTGTAAAACTTCATGGTTATAATTGATTACGATTAATAATATTATAAGTTAGTAATCAACAAGCGCATGTAAGTCTTTCAGGATAAATATTTAGTCGTTGTAAGTAAAATCACAATAAATTTATTTTGAAGCTTATCTTTACAAACAGTCCATTTAGTTATAATTAAAATTGAGCAATCGAAAATAACAAAATGTTGTCCTAAACAAAAAAAGCTTCTCATTTCTGAGAGGCTTTTGGCTACTTATTTGTAGTTTAAAAAAGTGCGGGCGGGGAGACTCGAACTCCCACACCTCGCGGCACTAGATCCTAAGTCTAGCGTTTTAATCTGTTTTGAATAGAAATAATATGATTTCCAATGAATTACATTTTGTTTAATTCCATTCGAAGCCTATTAAAATCATCCAAAATGAGCATTTGTTGTACCTATGTTGTACCCGAAAGACGAAACCTTTTAATACTATCCCCTAATCCCATACAAGGGCAAGTAAATCTTATAAACCTGTGATTTTAAAATTCTAAAACACGCTAGATGGTTAATCTAAAATATTTATTAGAGTACAAATATTTACTAAATTCTCATATTTACTATTATTCTCAGTATCAAGAGTTCCTATTAGAACCTCATTTTTTTCACGACAGCTAGCCTAAATACGGAATAAAGTAATCAATCATTTATACTAGTGCTCTTAAATATGGTCAACTATCAATCTATATACGGAATCATTTTTCTTAGAAATCTTTATTCAAATTTTAGTTTTGCATAAACCAAATCAATGAATCTTTAAAGTGTTTTTACAATTTCAAATCTTCAACGATATTAATAATTTTCTTGTCCAGCTGCTCACTTATTTCTTCAAATTTAGATGCAGATGGTAATGGACAATTTACGCTCATATAAAATTTAATCTTCGGTTCCGTCCCACTTGGCCTTAGGGCTATCTGACTTCCATCTTCAGTATGATAAACTAATACGTTAGATTTTGGTAAATCTATTGGACTTTCTGATCCTGAAACTAGGTTTTTAGAATCAGAGAGCTTGTAATCATCTACCCTTACTACCTTGATCCCGTTAATATCCGTTAAAGGAAATTTTCTGGCATTCTTCATCATTTGGCTAATCTCCTCTGCACCGTCCATGCCTTTCTTTGTCAATGAAACAAGATGTTCCTTATATAAACCATGTTTTACATACAGTTTTATTAACTGCTGATAGGCTAAAATATCTCTTTGTTTGGCTTGTGCCACAATTTCTACTGCCAATAAGGTAGATGTTACTGCATCCTTATCACGAACAAAATCACCTACCATATAGCCAAAGCTTTCCTCTCCACCACCAATAAAACTTAATTCAGGATTGTCTTTAATCAATTTGGCAATCCACTTGAAACCTGTTAGTACCGTTTTACTTTCAACTCCATAGTGTAATGCCATTTTGCCTAGCATTGGGGTGGAAACTATAGTTGATGCAATGAACTCCTTACCAGTAATCTTACCTTGAGATTCCCATTGTTTTAATAAAAAATCAGTCATCAAAAGCATAGTCTGGTTACCGTTCAATAACTGTAGTTCATTTTTGTAGTTACGAATAGCAACACCTAATCGATCGCAATCAGGATCTGTGGCTATGACATACATGGCGTCCCAGACTTCATCGAAATCTTTATCAAAAGAGGCATTGCTAACCAAATTAGCTTTGAATGCTCTAATCTCTTTTAGTAGGTCTCTCTTTGTTTGTGCGTTTAATAAAAGGGTTAAAAATAATGTTGTAATTAGACGAATTATAAGTTGAGTGCGTGTATTAGTTTGAAGTAAAAGAGACCTTAAAACTTCCCATATTTTAGATAAGCTTCTTGAGGGTCGACCCCATTCATAATTGCCTTTCTAACTAAGCTTTCGGTTCTTAAAACTTCTTCTACTTTTTCGATGACTTCTTCCGATATATTTTGAGGTATTACAACAATGCCATCTCTGTCGGCCATAACATAATCCCCTGTATTGATATTAACGTCTCCAATTTTAATAGGTTCCTCAAAGCTATCTGCAACCCACCTGCCAACAATATCTACAGGCGTGTAATATTTACAAAATACTTTAAAGCCGATTTTATTTATAAAATCAGAATCTCTACATCCGCCGTCTACAATATACCCTCTAACACCCTTTAATTGGAGTGTTTCAGAAGATAATTCTCCCATATGCGAAAGCTTATCGTCGTTAGGTTGACAAATTATGACACTTCCTTTAGGTGCTTTGGAGAGCAAAGCGGTCCATTGCAGTAGCGTTTCATGAGGGTCTAAAGTATCGTCATAACGTCCGCTTACGGTGAAAACAGTTCCTGCTAATTTTTTATCAATGTCCAAAGGGCGAATATTATTGGGTAATGTTTGGTTAGGGTAGCCCATGGCTCTAAGTACATCGTATACGGCTCCTGAGTAGCATTTTTCCAATCTGTTTGATAATTCAATACTTTTATTCATAATTTTTGTTTTATGGTCAATCTGTTTTTATTACTGGTTTTTTTAATGATATGTAACTACTTGTTGTGGTGTTTTCTTTTTGCTAGTAAAATATGGTCGCAAACCAACACTAGTTCACCATGTTGATTGAAGATTTCTACGTGTTCTGTTACATGCCCTAAATGTGCATGTTTGGAATCCTTTTTTTCGCTTATGGTTACCACCACCTTAATGGTATCTCCAATATGTACTGGTTTTATAAAGCGCAGGCGGTCATAGCCTTTTGAGAATGCTTCTGGATTTATTTCGGTAGCGGTCATACCAATACCAACTGAAAAAGTTAGGGTGCCATGAGCGATACGTTGTTTAAAGGGTTGGGTTTTGCACCATTCTGAATCCATATGATGTGGAAAAAAATCACCGGTATGTCCTGCGTGAACCACAAAGTCCGTTTCAGTAATAGTACGCCCTAAAGTTTCTCTTTTATGACCTAATTCATAATCTTCGTAAAACTGTGATTTTATATGCATTATTTTAGTTTTTAAATCTTATTATCTGCCCATCCAGCCCCCGTCAACAAGAACAATAGCCCCGTTCATATAAGCTGCCGAATCTGAAGCTAGAAATACGGTCGGTCCAGCAAAATCTTGAGGCTCTCCCCAGCGCCCTGCTGGTATTCTTGATAAAATGGATTCGGCTCTTACAGGGTCGTTGCGCAAAGCTTCTGTGTTATCTGTTGAAATATATCCTGGCGCAATAGCGTTAACATTAACACCTTTTCCTGCCCATTCATTTGCAAATGCCATGGTTAACTGGCCTACAGCTCCTTTACTTGCTGCATATCCTGGCACCGTAATACCGCCTTGGAAAGTCAATAATGAAGCTGTGAAAATAATTTTACCGTATTCTCTTGCTACCATTTCTTTACCAATTTCCCTAGTCAGAATAAATTGTGCATTTTGATTGACTTCAATCACCTTGTCCCACATATCATCCGGGTGCTCAGCGGCAGGAGTTCTTAAGATGGTTCCCGCATTATTTACCAAAATATCGATTTGTGGGTGGTCTGCTTTAACCGCCTCGATAAAAGCATATAATGATTTTCTATCTGAAAAATCACATTGGTATGCGCTAAAGCTTTTCCCTTTTGCTTCTACTGCTTTAGAAACTTCACTTCCTTCCGGTTCCAATGAAGCCGATACGCCAATAATATTGGCTCCTGCTTCTGCCAAACCAATGGCCATGGCTTTACCAATGCCTCGTTTACAACCGGTTACCAAAGCTGTTTTTCCTTCTAAACTGAATTTATTTAGGATACTCATTTTTAATGTTTTTGTTTTATTTAAAGATTTTGTGAAGATGCTTCTACTGCGCTCAGCGTGACATTTATTTTTAAAGTTGGCAGTCCATTAAGACTTTCATGCCGTCAGGATTTTCATCAATGTTTTCGAATACTTGTTGAATGTTTGATAATGGTTGTACATCAGTTATCATATCCTCAAAGGGCGATTCATTGGCAGTAATCAGCGCAATGGATTTTTCATAATCTTCTTTTTCATAAACTCGTGCGCCTATTAACTTTAATTCCTTCCAAAAGAACTTGAATAAGTTCACAGGTTTTGGCTGCCCATGAATGGCCACCATGACGATACGGCCTCTGATACCGGCCACTTCGGTCATAATATTTAATGTTGGTTGTACGCCTGCTACCTCAAAAACGACATCGGCCAGTCTTCCCTCGGTTTTAGAATGCACATATTCTACCAGGTCCACATCGATTGGACTTACTGCTTCTAGCCCCATGGATTTGGCTTTTTCAATCCTTGTTGGGTTCACCTCGGAAATAATTACCTGAGCTCCTACTTCTTTAGCTACCATAGCCACTAAAAGTCCGATAGGGCCACCGCCAAGCACTATAGCGGTTTCGCCAGCTTGCAACCCGCTCAATCTAACATCATGGGTGGCTACCGATAAGGGTTCGATTAAAGCCGCCAACTTTAAATCTGTGTTCTCTTTTAATTTATGTAAAGTGAATGCTGGTACATTCCAATATTGCTGCATGGAACCGGGACTATCAATCCCTATAAAATTCAATTCTTCACAAATGTGGTTGAATCCTTTGTCTGAAGGTTTGGCTTTCCTGTCGTCTAAGGGGCGTACTACAACTTTATCTCCCTTTTTAAACCCTTTCACACCACTCCCTACGGCATCGATAACGCCTGACATTTCATGACCTATGGTTTGGGGCATGGCCACCCTTTTATCCATCATACCATGATAGATATGAACATCTGTGCCACAAACTCCTGAGTAGGCTACTTTGATTCTTACGTCACCTTCTGCCGGAGCTTCGATTTCTTTTTCTATAACCGAAAATGTCTTATTCCCTTTGTATTGCGTTGCTATCATTTGGGTTCAGTTTTATATATTGTAATAGGGTGAAACGCCACCATCATTGTTGGATTTGTAAGCGGCTTCTACTATGGCCATGGAATGCACCACATCTTCAACATTGGTATGAAGCATGTTGGATGAACCCTCTACATATCGCATCAAAGATGCCATGGTGCCAATAAAAGCATCCGGGAACCAAGAACCTTCCAGGTTTACTTCGACCCATTGAGGTGCTTCGCCTTCTTTTAAAATGCAGTATTGAAAAAGGTCTGGTTTTCCGTTTGGGTAATCTAGTAAGAGGCCAATTCTGGCTTTAATGGCGCCTTTGGTACCTTCCCATTTTACAAAACTCTCCTGATTCTTTTCACCAAAATTGTGGTCGTGATTGGTATTGATAATAGCTCGCATGGCATTACTATAATCCATTATAGTAGTAGTTCTGGTAGACGACATGGTTTTGGCAGGATTTTTAAGCGTTTTTGAATAAACTTTTTTAGGGTTTCCTAAGAACGAACGAATTAAATCTATATAGTGAATACTGTGTTGTTGGATTTCCAAACGCGGGTGATGCATCACATTAGGGAAGTATTCCCATGGTGTATACGTGGACAACCTAACTTCAAAGTCATATAGTTCTCCAATAAACCCGTTTTCTATTAAATATTTAGCGGCCATTATGTAAGGTGCAAAACGCATTTGACAGTTAATAGCTGCTTTTAACTTTTTTCTGCGGCAAACGCTCAAAATTTCTAAGGTTTGCTCATAATTATCCCCCATAGGCTTTTGAATCAACACTGCGGCTTCATCGGGTAATAATTCGAGGACTGCTACAAATTGGCTAGGCATTAATGTTAAGTCGAATACCGCATTTTCTGGAGCATCTGCTACCATATCTTCAACAGAATCATAAACATTAGGAATGTTGAATGTTTCTGCTAAATCCAATGCACGTTGTTTGGTCCTATTAGTGATTCCGGTTACATTAAAACCTACTTTTTTATAGGCGGGTAAATGTGCGTCACGAACAATACCACCTGCACCAATAATATAAATGGGCCTTTTTTCTTTTGGTAATTCTGGCTTATAAATGAGTTCCATAATTAAATATTTTCTATACGATTGATTTTTTCTTGAGCTCGGTTCAAGATGTTTTCAATAGGTTCCGAGGTGTTTATAACGTCTAAAACCAATTGGTCTATAACATCGGCAACTTCAGACCAATTTGATTTTCTGGGCAACGACTTGGTGTTTTGGTGGAGTGTTTCCAACTTGTAATAATAGGGAACTTCTTTGTTTACATCGGTATCGTGCCACGTAGATTTTCTACAACCTCCGGCACCCTCTAAAGTAAGTAGTTTGTCATTTTCGGCATTGATAGCAAATTTGATGAAGTCATATGCCAAATCTTTGTGTTTACTGCCACTACCAATCACGTACATCCAATAGGCGTTTAAAGAGCTGCCTTCTCCATTTGGTCCAGCAGGTACATTGGCAATATCTACTTTGCCTTTTACTTTAGACCCTTCAAAAAACTCACACATAGAGGCAAATCCGAACCAATTAACCATCATGGCCAAATTTCCATTTGCAAATGCCATCCCTGACTTTACAGAGTCGAAGTCTCGAGATTCTGGATGCATAGCTTTATCATTCTTTAAGGCTTTTCTATAAAAAGTCATTCCCTCAATAGCAGCTTGTGAGTTTAACTTAATGTTCTTATTGTCGTCAAAAAGCTCTCCACCTCGTGTCCAAAGTTGCAAGCAGAAATCAAAAACCGTATTGTGTCCGTCAGGATAAGCTGCAAACGTAGTTCCGTATAAACCTTCTTCTGGCCTGTTAAAAAACTCTGCCACTTCCATAAGGTCATCCCAAGTTTCCGGTATCTCTAGTGGTTTACCGTGTTTTTCATAGAAATTAACACCTTCTTCAACAGATTCAAATAAATCTTTTCTGTAAATTAAACATTCGGGACCATTATGAAAAGGTAATGCTACTGTTTTTCCTTCAAAGACTTGTTTTTGTAATAAGGAGTCAGACCATCCGTATGGGAAATCTTCTGGTGGATTTTTTTCAATTAATGGGGTTAAATCTTCTATAGAGCCAGATGTGTAAGCCTCGGTAATCCAATCGGTGTTTATGAGTGATACATCCCAATCGCCATTTTTTAAACCTTCGTCTTTTAAAATAGTATCATGTAAAGGGTGTAAATCCAAAGAAACAGCTTCTAACTCCAAGTCACAACCTGTTTCTTGGCAATATTTTTTCCATATTTTATCGATTGCCGATTCAAAGGCGTCAAATTTTCGTACTGCAATACTAAATTTTGTTGTCATTATGCAGAAATTAATTCGTTTATGATATTCTGTGTATGCTCGCCCAATGCAGGGGAGCCTAAAGGTGATTTTAAAATTTCACCATCAATTCTAATAGGGCAGCGTGTGGTCTGGTATTCAAAACCGTCTCCCATTCTTACATTCTGAATCATATCTAATACTTTAAAGCCTTCATGTTGAAATAACTCATCCCAATCCATGACATTGGCGCACCAAATGTCTGCTGGCTCTAAAATAGATAGCCAATACTCGGTAGTTTTCTGTGCAAGGGTACCTGCCAATTGAGCTTTGATTTCGTCCCTTTGATTATACCAGCTTTCAATTTCTTTAAACTCTTTAAGTTTTTCATTGCCTAATAATTCTCCTAAAAAAGGTATGGAACCCATGGCAAGAGCCAAATAACCATTAACAGTTGGATAAACCCCATAAGGAGCACCTAAGTAGGCATGGGCACTGTGTTGTTTAGGCCTAATTGTTGGTTGTCCGCCATCGTGATAAAAAGTGGTAATGAATTCAAATTGAAAATCTAAGATAGATTCTAGCATACTCACCGAAACTTTACAGCCCACTCCTGTTTTTGTTTGTTGTAATAAACCGGCTAAAATACCTTGAACCAAATGTGCTCCAGATAAAATGTCTGCTATAGCTAAGCCTACCGGTGTTGGACCATTGCCTTCATTCCCACTTAACCAGGTTAGGCCGGATAAAGACTGTAATAATAAATCTTGCCCTGGTTTTTTAGTCCAAGGACCTTCAGAACCATATCCCGAAATTTCGCCGTAAACTATTTTCGGATTTATTTTTTTTATAGTGTCATAATCAAAGCCAAGTCTATCTATTACTCCTGGGCGGAAATTATGAACTAAAACATCTGCTTTTTTTATGAGCTTTAGAACACGCTGCTTGTCAACATCGTATTTTAAATCTGCCTGAAAACTTTCTTTGTTTCTGTTGATAGCTCTAAATACTGATGATTCTCCATTTAAAATAGTGTTGGAAACGTATAGTTGCCTACAAATATCTCCTATTTCAGGGCGTTCAACTTTAATAACTCTGGCACCAAGGTCTGCCAGACGTAAGGTTGCCGATGGCGCTGATAAAAACTGGCTTAAATCTATAATTAATATGTCTTGTAATGGTTTCATTTTCTATTATAGATTAAATTCTTTAACGATGTCTTCTGTATGTTGTCCTACTCTTGGAGCGGGTTTGCTGGCAAAAATACGTTTGTCATTTATGCGAATCGGACAACGGGTTGTATGTACCTCTTCTCCTGAAAGTAAAGATAATTTCTGGTCCCATTGGAGTACTTTATATGCGTTATGATTTAATAAGGTCTTATAATCATAAACATCAGAGCACCAAATACCTTTCTGCTCCAATATTTCCAACCAATGTGATGTGGTTTCTTTTATTAAGAACGAACGCAGAATATCCATAATAGCATCTCGTTCTGTAAACCATGATTCTGGATTTGAGTATTCAGCTAGTGGCTCACATTGCAATACCTGGCCAAGCTTTGACAAATCTCCCATGGCCAAAGACAAATACCCGTCTTTGGTTTTGTAAATGCCATATGGCGTACCAAGGTAAGCGTGTGCAGCCCCTTGTTTGGCTCTAACAGGCTGTTTGTTGCCATCATTTAAATATGTGGTAATAACTTCAAATTGAAAATCTAAAGTAGATTCTAACAGGCTTACTTCAACAAGGGCGCCTTTTCCGGTTTTTTCTTTTCTAATTAAACTTGCTATAATGCCTTGTACTAAATGGGTTCCGGTTATTAAATCGGAGACGGCAACTCCTACGGGTATCGGGTTGTCATCTTTATTTCCAGTTAAATTTGCAAGGCCAGACATGCATTGAATCAACAAATCTTGCCCGGGTTTTTTAGCCCATGGCCCAGTAGTACCATATCCGGTTACTGTAGCATAAATCAATTTTGCGTTTATTTGTTGAACCGTATTATAATCCAACCCGATTTTTTCCATCACTCCTGGACGAAAATTGTGGGTCATCACATCTGCTCGCGCAATCAATTTTTTTATGCGTTCTAAATCTTCTGGGTCTTTAAGGTTTGCAGCATAAGACTCTTTATCTCGATTAACAGTATGGAATACTAGGCTGCTACCGTCTAAGAATAAATTCTTTAAAGCAATTTGTCTACAGCCTTCACCTTGAACAGGGCGTTCAATTTTTATAACACGTGCTCCAAGGTCGGCTAACTTTAAACCAGCCGAAGGCCCTGCCATGAATTGGGAGAATTCCAGAATTGTTATACCTTCTAATAGTTTCATCTATTTAGATTTCCAATGATTTTTTATACAATTTATTTAGTTGAGAGAGTAGGGCTTTTTCATCACCTCCGTTCATCATATAATCTGATATTGGTGCACCCGCCCTATCTTGAAAATAAATATGCCCGTTATATCTTGGTCTTAAGAATGCTCTATCTAATGCTGGTAAAGTATTTTTAAAGAAATTTGCCGACACTTCGTTAGTATGTGCGTCGATCCAGGCTTTTCTATGACCAGGTTGTCCGCCGTTGTCAAAAAATACAGTTTTTTGACAGGCTTCCGACCCTGTATACTCTACATATTTCATAACGGTTTCAATGTCATTTGTTTGGGCAGAAACGGCTAATCCAGTACCCCCTAGAGTGGAAATAGCACCAACACCATTAATCTCTATCATATCATGGAAGTGCAACTGTTTGCGGGCATAACCTTTTCTGCTATAATTGGTATAGCCATAAGCCCACGGACAATAAGCATATTTGTCGGTTTGAGTCATGGCCTCGAAGATTTGAATGGGGTTCCAATCAAAAATCTGTGGGTCCATTTCTATGGCCAGTTCCCTTAACATTTGTAATGCTTTTATTCCAATGGCTTCACTAACCACATAATCTGGAGAGGAACAAACTTCTTCGCCCAAATTGCAGCACATCATGTAAAAATTCATCAGGGTATCTTGTGGAATCCCAGGCATGATAACCAATCCTTGTTTTGCAAGCGCTAATAAATCATCATAAGTTTTAGGTAAATCTAAACCTTTTTTTTCAAAAATATCGGGGCGACTGGCAGCTACCGGTGTAGCGGCATCTACGGCCAAAGCCCATTGATGTCCGTTTGACGAATAACTCTCATGGGAACGACCAACTGTATTTTCTTCAAGGTCTTTCATGAATGCTTTAGGGAGGTACTCATCTAAGGGCAAAATCACATTGTTTTTACCTGCAAATCCTGCCCAGGGATGGTCAATTATTAACAAATCGTATCGTTTTGCTAATTGGTCTATGGGCTCGTCTGCAAAGGCTTGAAGTGAACGTTTCTCCCACACAATATCTACGTTAGGATTTAGTTCACAGAAACGTTGTGCTGTTGCTACTACAGATGTAAATCCCCTACTATGATTCCATGTAATTCCTTTTAGTTGTATACGTTCAGTACTCATTTTATGTTTTTTATTATCTGGTTATAGGTTAAAAACTTGTAATTTATTGAACCTGTTTTAGTTTCGATAGATGAAATTATTTTTGGACAGATGGCGGATGACTACTGACCTAAGTAGATACTAACAGGAAGTTCAGTCCTCCGTCTTCTGTCTTCTATTTTTTGTTTTCATCGAATTTTATTCAAAATCTGACCTATTTATTTTTAAGGTATATTGGTTTCATTTTTAATGGCCATTAGTTACATCACTGCCCAGTTTACTTCCGTAGGCAATGATGATGAATGATACTACCAAAACCACCAAGGCAATAATCAGTGTGAAATAGGTGCGTTTGGTTACCTGTTTCCATTCTTTTAATACAATACCTACTATATAACTGAAGAATATAAGCATGGACATGTGCAATACCCAACTGGCAAATTTATATGCTCCCATTTGTACATGACCAATGCCATAGAAGAAAAACTGTCCGTACCATAAAGCCCCACTTAAAACAGACATGCCTAAATTTAGATAGTAATTTTGTTTGCCTACTCCTTTTATATCCACGAGCTCCTTTAATGTATTGTTTTTAAGCCCAACTACGGTAAACCAAACAAAATTGGTGATAAAGGCGCCGCCTGTAGATAGGATTAAATTTGCATTACCTTCAAAATTTCCGGCACCGTAATTTCCTGCAATTTCAGCTACAGGGGCTCCAACTTCTAAAGAAATTCCAAAAACAGCAGATAACACCCCTGCTATAATGGTAAGTGTTAACCCTTTTTTCATGTTAAACGTTAAAGGTTCTCCACTATTGGCCTTGTTGCTTTTTAAATCTTTTTCCTTTCTATATCCTGCAATACCACAAATAATAATACCTATAAGTGCTAAAAACATGCCGAAGAAAATAGTATAGCCCCCAGGGCCGTTAAACTTCTCCATAAAAGTTCCGTGCATAATTAAAGGGACGATAGTTCCTAAAATGGCTGATATACCAATGGAAATGGTATAGGTTAATGAGTAACCTATATGGCGAATGGCAAAGCCAAAACACATCCCTCCAAAACCATAAATAGCTCCTAGTAAAGTGGCATTAAATAATACTGTAGAAGAAGCATCAGTAAAGACACTCATTAAGTTTGGAACGGTTAAAAATCCTATTAAAAACGGAAAGATAAACCAAGCGAAAGACGCTTGTACAATCCAATAAGAATCCCAAGACCATTTTTTTACTTTTTGAAAGGGAACGTAACAGGTTGACGCGGCTACGCCTCCAATAGCATGTATTATGGTGCCTAAAACTGGATTTGACATAATATTATTGGTCTTTTTAAAGAAATTTATTTCTATATACAAAAATAGATTTCAAATATGAAAATACAAATATAAAAATTATTTTTATATATGAAAATTTTAATATTTAAATAGTTTTATTAATATTGTTTTATAATGACTTAATAAAATGACTGCAAAAACAACAAGTTATGCTGCGCCAGCTCTGGATAGGGGGTTAGATATTCTTGAGTATTTATCTCTAGAAGGGGTTCCTTTAACACAGTTGGAAATAGCCCAGGGGATTAATAAGAAGTCTAGCGAGATATATAGAATGTTAATGCGCCTGGAAGAGAGAGGATATATTATAAGAGGCTCAAACGCAGGGAAATATAGACTGTCGTTAAAGATGTATGAGCTATCCCATAGGCATACACCTTTTTATGAGCTAAAACGAGCGGCGCATTACCCGATGCAATTATTAGCAGAAAAGGTCAGGGAATCTTGTCACTTGAGTATTATGCATAAGAATCAGCTTTTGGTTATTTCGCAAGCATCAAGCCCTAATCCCGTGTCCTTATCAATTGAAGAGGGGAGGCACTTTCCACTATCAATGACTATTTCAGGAAAAGTGCTGCTATCTTGTTTTTCTTCGGAAACAATAAAAAACATTTTGGCAAGAGATATGCATTATAAGAAATGGAGCAAAGCCCAGAAAGAAGTCATAAATAAGGAGATAAATGAAGCTAAGGAAAAAGGGTATTTATTTGCCGAGAGTGAATTGACGGGAGGCGTGACCGATATTGCAATTCCAATAGGGTCAAAAGGTTCTGAAGTGAGCAGTGTATTGGGAGTCTCTGTGTTCTCATCTAACCTTGAAAAAAAGAAAAACCTTGAAGATATCATTAATGCTTTGAAGGACACCCAAAAGAAAATCAATAGTTTGATTGGGCTTTAATCGAAAAGAATTTCTCGACGCTTTGCGTTGGGTTTCCTTGGAATTGTTATTCCCATTAAATCGAAGATTCATGAATTCAAAAATGTGAAATAAGAATTTATGAATAAAATGGGAATCTAAAGCCAAAATAAGACAAGCGAAATACTCCTATGGCTCTGCCTCGAGGATAGTTCGTTTCAAGAAATTTTTTAATTTAAGATATATTTTAACTAATCCTTTCTGTTTTCTAGAATGAGGTCAATGTTTTATAGTGATAAAGAACTTCTTGAAGAAATCGCTCTTGATAACCCAATAGCGTTTAAGGCATTGCACGATTTGTATGCAAGAGACATGTTTCTTTATGCTTTTAATATCTTAAATCATAAAGAATCTTGTGAAGATATTGTACAGAATATTTTTGTTGACTTTTGGCTGAAACGTAAAGACATGAAGATAACTAATGTTAAGTCTTACTTGTTTGTGGCTGTAAAATATCAGGTTTTCAATTATTTTAGGGATAAGAAAATTACAAAAGAAGATATTACCCGGCTTAATATATTGGAGATGTCTCCCAATGCTTCAAGAAAAATGGAATACCTAGAACTGGAGGAAACCATATTAGCTTCTGTTATGAAGCTGTCTAAACGATGCAGGGAAATATTCGAGTTGAGTAGGTTTCAACATAAATCTCACAAAGAAATTTCGGAAGAATTAGAAATTTCAATTCAAGCAGTTAAAAATCAAATTTCGAAAGCTTTGGTATTTTTAAGAAAAGAACTTCAGAATTAAAAGCACAGAAACTTATCAATAAAGCGCCTTGCTTGATAGATTAATAGAGTTATTAGCTATTTATGGAGCATCGTCGTAGCCCATAAAGTTGCCTCCTTTATCTAAGGCTTTTTTTCTCGATTAATAAATGGACATAAAAATCGAACGCTTGTTTAGATAAGGTTGCTCCATCAGACAAATCAATACCTCTGCAAAATACATCTAACAGACCCAAATACTATTTGCAAAATTCATCTGACTTATCATCTATACCAAATAATTGAAATGATAAGTTTCCGCAATTAGACATACCGATGCTTCCATTAAATCCAATTTGATTTAATCCATGAATGCTACGCAATATACTTATCAATAAAAATATATTTTGATTTCAGTAGCGTTCGAAATGACAAACCAGCTCTAAAACGAGTTTTATTCTTAGACCAATTTTATTCATTCTAATATTTTTTTGTTTTTAGTAGGAACGGGAGTGTGGCTATAAATCAAACAATAATATTACAGCTCCTAAAGCGCACTATAATTGGAAAAATTGGTCTTAAATCTATTATATATAGACTAGAATTTTACTTCCTAAATAAAAAAATTAAAAAAAAAATGACTTTAGACATGTACCAAGACGTTTATTTTGTTACCTATTATAAAACCCCAACACTTAAAAGGTGGATTAATGCATAAAACATGAATGAAAAAGAGGTGAAAAAGCTTTTCACAAAATATATTAATAATGAGTGTTCTAAAGAAGAACAAGAATTATTGGATGCGTTTTTAGATTCTTATCAAGATAAAGAGCATGTTTGGCCAAAATTCAAAATTGATAGCGAAGAAACGTTTAAAAAGAAATCATGGACAAAAATAGAGCCTTACGTTAATAATAAGGATAAAAAAGTGAAAAATTTATTTGGCGGTTACCTAAAGTACATAGCTGCTGCATCGGTACTACTTATTTTTGGGCTTACCCTATTTTTTAATGAAAAAAACGAACAACAACCTATTGCCCCAGTTACTGTAAATACGAGTGTTGCGCCAGGTGTTGATAAGGCAACATTAACATTAGAAGATGGTTCTCAAGTAGTTTTAGAAAGTGGGATGTCTTTTCAAACTAATAATGCGAATAGTAATGGAGAGGAAATTGTGTATGAAACTGGGGCAAAAACGCACACAAAGACGGTATATAATCATCTCACCATACCAAGAGGAGGGCAATTCTCTGTTAAACTTTCGGATGGAACACAAGTATGGTTGAATTCAGAATCTCAATTAAAGTACCCGGTTCACTTTAAAGAAGGAGAGGTTAGGCAAGTTGAATTAGTTTATGGAGAAGCTTATTTTGATGTGTCCACAAGTGAAAAAAATCATGGTGATGGCTTTAGGGTAAGTTGTAATGAACAAGATGTATATGTACTTGGAACAGAATTTAATATAAAGGCTTATAAAGACGAAACGAATGTTTATACCACTCTGGTAGAAGGCAAAGTTGATGTGAATACTGAAAATGGAAATCAGGTCTTAACCCCCAATCAACAGCTAAATCTAGATGTGAATACGGGTGTATCTTCCGTTTTAGAGGTAGATGTATATAATGAAGTATCCTGGAAGGAAGGTGTGTTTAGTTTTAATTCTAAATCACTTAAAGAAATGATGAAGGTACTTTCCAGATGGTACGATATGGATATAGTATTTAAAAATAAAACAATTGAAAACGAAGAGTTTGTAGGAATCCTAAGAAAAAACGAAAATTTAGAGGATATTCTTAGAAGTATTAAAAACTTCGGCGTTATTAAAAATTTCGAAATAGATGATAAAAAAGTAATATTAGAATAAAAGAAAAGGGGACTGAAGGTCAAACATTTAGCGGTGTCAAAGACTTCACATCCCCCGAGTTCATTTAATTAAACAGAAGTCTAACTAAACTATGTAAATTTATGGAAATTAAATTAATTAAAAGCCACTTTCCAGCAGGAAAGAAGTGCCTAATCGTAATTATGAGAGTGATGATTTTTTTTATGTGTACAACCGTTTTCTGTCTAACGACAGACAACTCATTTTCTCAGGTTGAGGTTGTCATTGAGAAAAATGAATCGGTTGTCATTGATGAAGTATTTAAAATCATAAAAAAACAAACCGATTATAGTTTTGTATACCCTAAAAAACTATTCTTAAATAAACCTAAAGTCTCATTAAAGAAAGGAAAGATAAGTGTGTCAGAATTATTAAATCAGAGCTTATTGAGTATCAATCTTAGTTTTGAATTTACTGAGCGCAATACCATATTAATTAAGAAAAAGCCTGTTATTAAAGATGTTAAGCCTGTACAAAGAGAAATAAAGGGTAGTGTTACAAGCAGTCAAGGAGACCCCTTATCTGGAGTAAGTATTATTATTGTTGGGACAACCAATGGTACTACTTCAGATTTTGACGGAAATTATATAATCAATGCCAACAAAGGCGATGTACTACGGTTTTCCTATGTAGGAATGAAGACTGTTGAAATAATAGTTGGTGAAAAGGACACAGTAAACGTAGTTCTTGAAGAAGATTCACTAGCTTTAAGTAATGTGATTATTACAGGAACAGCCAGAAAGACACAAACGGCCTTAGAGACCTCGTATGGCGTAGCTATTTTAGGGCCAGCTGTTATGGATAGAGAGATGCCTGTTGGGGTTGTAGATTTAATAGATGCTGTTCCTGGTTTATATGGAGAGCCTTCAGGTGGAGATGTTAATACACTTTTAACGGCCCGTGGTACTACGGGAGGGTTTAATTCGTTTATAAGTCTTCAGGAAGACGGATTGCCCGTATTGTATACCCCATTTTTAACAGAATATGAAATTCGTCCGGATGCTACTTATGATAGAATTGAAACAGTATTAGGCGGGCCTTCGGGAATATTTACGGCTCAAGGAGCAGCCGCATCTGTGAATTTTATCAGCCGTATTCCAAAAAGTGTTAGAGGCGAAGTGCGTCTTGCCGTTACAGATTACGGACGTATTCGTACAGACCTTTTTTACGGTGGACCAATTAACGATAATGGTTGGTATGCTACTATTGGGGGATATTATAGAAGAGGTGATGGCGTTAGAGATGTTGGTTTTACAGGAGACCATGGTGGGCAAATAAGAGCAAACCTTAAAAAAGTTTTTGAAAACGGAGACGTTACCTTTAGCTATAAGGGTATTCGAGACCATTCTATTTTTTACTGGGCAGTACCAACCGATGCCAGTGGAGACGGAAACCCTAAGGCTATTCCTGGATTAGACCCAAGAAATGAAAGCCTCATGGGGCCAGACGTTAAAACCATGCACTTAAAAACAAGGAATGGTACCCAAATCATTGATTTAGATACTGGTCAAGAATCTATTACCGACCAATTTTCTGTTAAGTTTAATTACGATTTGGGTAGTGGGTTTCGTGTAAAGGAGCATGCCCGTATTTCTAACATAAATACAAATGGCGTAGATTTACGCACGCGTTGGTTTAATTCTATGTTGGTAGCTTCAGATTATGTTGCAGACCAAACCACAGTTTTACTAGATGCCTTCCCTAGTGCTGTTAGTACTCAATTGGTAAGGGTAAATGATGGTCAGGTGGTTAATAACCCTTCTACATTGAATGGAAATGGTCTGCTCTTACTTCAAGAGATGCTTTCGTATCAAAAAGAGCACAGGAATTTTATTAATGACTTCCAGTTGACTTATGAAAAAGATAATTTTATCGCTACTGCAGGATTGCAGTATTGGGATATGGCTACGAAATCAAGCTATGTTTCAGGGCATTTTTTAACGGATGCTAAACACCAGTCTGAACGTTATGACATTGAAGCTTTGGATGCAAATGGCGATGCTGTTGGTCATTTAACCGATGCTGGTGTTGTTACCCATAGTTTATTGGATAATCATGGTTCATTAGATACAAGGTCTACCAATCCATATCTTAATATTCAGGTTCAGCCTATAGAAGGTTTATGGTTAGATGCTGGTATTAGACATGAAACCGTGAGGTTTAACGCAACAGGAGAAGGTGCTGATGGTTCCGCACCTTTAGACCCTAGCTCTAATATTTTGGCCAATAGAGCATATGGTTGGTTTGCTAGGAACGGTCAATTGTATAACGGGACTATTAGTGCTTCCGAAACTACTTGGACGGTAGGAGCTAATTTTAAGTTTAGCGATAATTTTGCAGTTTATGGTAGATATACCAAGGCTCATGACTTTGCAGCTAGTAATGAATTTAGTTATTTTAACGCTGGAACACCAAACCTTGGATTGGTTAATGACCCAGCAAAACTTAATTTTGGAGAAATAGGGCTACGTTATCAAAGTAAGACTTTAGCCTTTTGGGCGACGGCATTCTTCTCGGAAAACTTGGGCTTCCCAGTTAGGTCTATAGACCCAGAAACAGCAGCATTAGATTTTACAGCAGCAGATAATAAGACTTCAGGTATTGAATTCTCAAGTACGTGGAAGCCTATTACCGAGCTTTCTTTTGAATTTAGTGGTGTTATCCAAAGTTCTAAAATAGAGAAAACAGCTTCAAACGACCTTATCGTTGGAAAAAGACCTGCAAGGATTCCTAATACACAATTACGATTTGTTCCAACATTTAATTTTAATAAAGGAAAAGCTTATGTTAGTGCACAGTATGTAGGTAACCGATTTGCAGATGGTGCTAATTCTTTAGAGTTCGACCCGTATACATCTTTTGATGCAGGTGTTAACTATGACTTTACTGATAATCTAATGTTGTCTTTACAAGCTACAAACCTAACAAATGTATTAGCTTATACGCAAGGTAATCCTAATGATGGTAATGGTCCTGTAGATGTGTTAGTAGGTGGTAAGTACGCACTTGCCCAAGCACTTCCAGGTACTGTAATTAGTACGTCTTTAATTTTTAAGTTTTAATATAAATTCTATTGATAATACAGTTCGGCTAAGAACTGATATTGTCTGTAAAGGTGCCAAGTACAATAAAAGTCAAGGAATCAACTTTTATTGTACTTGGCATCGTTTTTTATGATAGCAATTTACTAATGTACTGCCTATCGGTATTTTTATAATAAAAAGCCTAGTATTTTATTTATTAAACTATGATAAATAGTTTTATGTATATTTGGTTAGGTGTGAAAAATTGACGTTTCACCATTGTTTCGTCTTATTATTAAAGTGTAAAAATACAGTATAAATGCAGGGTTTTTAGAAAAATTTCGAATCCTGTTATAACATTATTACGTAAAATACAGTTTAATTCATTGCCCTCAGTTTATAGGAACTGCGGGGGGTTTGTTTTTAGTTGATTTTGAAACAATTCGTTTAATGTCATTTTTGTTCTACCAATGTTTCGGCAAAATTAGAAAACTACGGGGACGACAATAAAGTTTTTTATTCACAAGGGCGAAAAAAGTACAATAGACAACCGATGCCCGCTCTACCTTCGAATAGTACATGAAAGGAAAAAATCGGAAGAACGAATTAGAGCGACTTTGATTAATGAATTTGATGTTCATACTTTACTAAAAACCACTGCGAAAGACCAACCAACTTTCCATCTATGTTAGTCATCGTAAACGGCAAATATTCTGAGATAAGCGTTAAACTAAATTTTCGGGAAAAAGAATGGGACTCTACAAAAAAATAAGGGGTTAAGGGTAACTTGGAAAGGATACGAGTATTGAACTCTTATCTTGATTAAGTTTATAACAGAATACTTGATAATCATAAAGAATTAATAGAGGAGTATAAGGTAATATCAGATAACGCTATTAAATCTCGGTATTTGAGAGAGGACAAAAATAAAAAGACCTTAAAAGAACTAACATTGACTAAATAACTGTTGGAATAGATAATAACTATTGGATATGCAACAAACGAGAGAGAAAACTAATGAAATTATAAATACGCCTTTATTGCTATAAGCTTGGGAAATTATAAACGACTAAAGTAAGTAACAAAAGCTGACAAGGACAAAAAAGTTTAACGATAAGCCCAAACTAAAAAACAAACAAATGTTTAAAGAAAATAGCTAATTATTTTGGAATACACGTAAAGTATAGATAGTTTTTAAATGCTTGTATTAACTGTACCATTTTGTAAAAATCACTTTTTTAAGTGTTTATATACGCATTTGTTAGACCTAAATTGCAATATTTACCCAAAATATAGATTTAAAAAGTTATTATTTAAATTTAGTAGAATCTTCATTTTTTTAAGAACTATAAAAATCTTAATCGTGGAATGCTTATATGCTTTATTGGATAATTTTCGTGTCATTATCCGTAAACAATGGTTTAGATTACCCAAATGCTGATAATCTTAGTTAAAAAATAGAGTGCTTTGTTAAGATTTCACGAAACAATAGATAGCTCTATTATATGCTCTCGAATACTCAATTGCAAAAGTATAAAGAAGTACATTTTAAAGTTTAAATAGGTTAGCTAGTGTGGATAGAGATGTACGCAAGTACACGCAAGTACAAAACAGCAAACTACTGGAGGGAACTGAACTTTATCAAACTACGATTAGTTAGCTCTTATTACCTTTTTATTTAATACCAAATAAATCCAAACAACATCAAATTGAATTACACAATGAAAAAGTACAAAATGTTGTACCTATGTTGTACCTGAGTAAAAAATGAGGGTTATTTTAAAAGAAAAAAGTCGAAAATTACTCTCCGACTTTTTGTGCGGGCGGGGAGACTCGAACTCCCACACCTCGCGGCACTAGATCCTAAGTCTAGCGTGTCTACCAATTCCACCACGCCCGCAAAAGGACTGCAAATATAAACAAGATTTTTAAATTCCAAACTCAATAGCGTAATTTAATTAAAATAAATTTATCTGAAATCGTTCATTTCATAATCAAATTAGTATTAACCATTTAAAACATTCTTTTTTTATACTTTTGAACGAACTATACAATTACTTCATGAATAACATTCAATCTTATATAAAAGAAAATAAAGACCGATTTCTAAATGAATTAATAGAACTCCTTAAAATACCTTCTATAAGTGCAGATTCGACTTATAAAAATGATGTTTTAAAAACGGCTGCAATTATCAAGGCTAGTTTAGTAAAAGCTGGATGCGATATGGTTGAAATTTGTAAAACAGATGGATACCCTATTGTTTACGGTGAAAAAATCATAGATAAAAACTTGCCAACTGTTTTGGTTTACGGACACTATGATGTACAACCACCAGACCCATTAGATCTTTGGAACTCGCCCCCTTTTGAGCCTGTGATTAAAAAAACAGCATTACATCCTGAAGGTGCTATTTTTGCTCGTGGTGCATGTGATGATAAAGGGCAAATGTATATGCATGTAAAGGCTTTGGAGTTTATGACTTCTACAGACCAACTACCTTGTAATGTAAAATTTATGATTGAAGGTGAAGAAGAGGTAGGCAGCTCTAACCTTGCTGTTTTTGTAAAAAACAATCAGGAAAAACTAAAAAATGATGTTATTCTTATTTCTGATACGGGAATGATTGCTCAAGATGTTCCTTCTATTACAACTGGCTTACGTGGACTAAGCTATGTAGAGGTTGAAGTTACTGGGCCTAATCGTGATTTACATTCTGGACTGTATGGAGGTGCCGTGGCAAACCCAATAAATATTTTAACAAAAATGATTGCGTCACTTCATGACGAAAATAATCATATTACTATTCCAGGTTTTTATGATAAGGTGGAAGAACTCTCTAAAGAAGAACGTGCAGAAATGGCTAAAGCACCATTTAGTTTAGATGCTTATAAAAAAGCTTTAGATATACAAGCTGTATATGGAGAAACTGGATATACTACTAATGAGCGTAACTCCATTCGACCTACTTTAGATGTTAATGGTATTTGGGGAGGTTATATTGGTGAAGGAGCAAAAACGGTTATAGCAAGCAAAGCCTATGCTAAAATTTCTATGCGTTTAGTACCTCATCAAGATTGGGAGGACATTACTCAGTTATTTAAAAATCATTTTGAAAGTATTGCTCCAGAAGGGGTTACTGTAAAAGTAACACCGCATCATGGAGGTCAAGGTTATGTAACTCCTATAAACAGTATTGGTTATAAAGCTGCCAGTAAAGCTTACCAAGATACTTTTGGCAAAACGCCTATCCCACAACGTAGTGGTGGTAGCATTCCCATTGTATCTCTTTTTGAGCAAGAGCTAAAAAGTAAAACCATACTTATGGGCTTTGGTTTAGATAGTGATGCCATTCACTCACCGAACGAGCATTTTGGGATTTTCAATTATTTAAAAGGTATCGAAACCATTCCTTTATTCTATAAATATTTCACCGAACTATCAAAATAATCTAGATGTTACCGTTTGCTTTGACTAAGCTCAAAGCAAACGATAGCTCTTGGAATTTATCTTGAGCATAGTCGAAAGGTTACAATCTTTTTACTCGTGCCTCTTAAAAAGGATTTCCATTGCAATCGCTAACACAATTATGAATAACCAACATATAAAAAACGTTCTAGAGCTTAGTTTTGCAACGTTAATAGTAAGTTCGTCTGCCGTTTTAGGAAAATATATAGATATGCCTACTCCTCTAATTATTTGGTGGAGAGCTTCGCTGGCTTTAATTATATTGTATGTTTTTTGTAGAATTAAAAAAATTAGTCTAAAGATATACTCTACAAAAGATAAATCAACATTCTTTTTAAGTGCATTATTTTTAGGAGCTCATTGGCTTACTTATTTCTATTCTATAAAATTATCAAATGTTTCCATTGGTATACTTTCATTATTTACATTTCCAGCTATAACGTCTATTTTAGAACCTTTGTTTACAAGAACAAAAGTTAATAAAATCCATTTGTTAATGGGGGTTTTGGTCTTAATTGGAATTTATATGCTAGTACCAGAATTTAATATTGAGAATTCTGACGTAAAAGGTATACTTTGGGGTGTCTTCTCTGCTTTATTCTTTTCGTTAAGAAACATCATTATAAAAAATAGTTCTCAAAAATACAATGGTACCATGATTATGATGTACCAGCTTTTAATAGTTACTATTGTACTTTCTCCGGTTTTATACTTTTTGGGTATTTCAGAAATCAAAACACAGTACCCGTACATAATAATGTTAGCCTTACTAGCTACTGCCATTGGACATAGTTTGTTTATAAAAAGTCTTAAACACTTTTCTGCAAGTACAGCAAGCATTATTATTAGCACACAGCCGCTTTACGCTATTATTCTGGCTTTTATTTTTTTAAAAGAAATACCAGATTCAAACATTTTTATTGGTGGTACTTTGATTGTTTCTACAGTTATTGTCGAAAGCATCTTATCTAAAAAGAGGTAAGTATTACTCCATTTTTTATGAAATCATGTAACAAATTGATCGCCTAAACGTTCTAATAGTCAATCAATCAAAATAAATCACATTATGTTAAAGCAATTTTTTATTATCTGCTCGGGTTCGGATACCGATATTTTAGAGCAATGTTCTAAAGGTGAACAAAACAAATATGCAGGTATTGGCGCTACTGTTTTCTTTACTGCTGTTATGGCCTTTATAGCTGCTAGTTATGCCCTTTACACTGTTTTCGACAATGTATTTATTGCCATTGGCTTTGGTTTTATTTGGGGCTTACTTATCTTTAATTTAGACCGATATATTGTTTCTACTATTAAAAAAACAGGAAATGTAATAGATGAACTCATACAAGCATCTCCCAGAATAGTACTAGCCGTTATTATTGCCATTGTTATTTCTAAGCCATTAGAATTGAAGATTTTTGAAAAAGAAATCAATCAGGTATTATTAGAACAAAAGAATGAACTAACCTTAGCAAATAAAAATCAAATTGCCGAGCAATTTACTCCAGCAATCCAAGGTTTAAATAATGACATTGCTACTTTACAACAACAAATAGATACAAAAGAAACTGAGGTAAATGCCTTATACGACACTTATATTGCCGAAGCTGAAGGTACAGCAGGGACTAAACTATTAGGTAAAGGCCCTGTTTATAAAGAAAAACGAGAAAAGCACGACGCTTTGTTGGCCGAATTACAACAGTTAAAAGCTGAGAATAAGTCAAAAATCACTGCTGCAGAAAATCAAATTGCGACACTTAAAGGTAATTATGAATCTAAAATTGTAACCACACAACCCGTCATTAATAATTTTGATGGTTTAATGGCTCGTGTAAACGCATTAGGAAAGCTACCTTGGTTACTAGTAGTGGTCGGAAGAAATTCTGACCACTTTTTTTATGTTTCTTTTTTAAAAATCATATTGGGATCACCTCCAGTATGAGTTATAATTATTGCAATTGCAAGGTTCCTAATTTCCATTTTCA